>NZ_WHNY01000006.1 GCF_013141695.1 Paenibacillus plantarum | reverse complement strand
TTGTAACTCAACAATGCTATTACCAAGCCCCAACTCCCCAGCAAATGCTCCAAAACAGATAAATCCAATCCAACTCATCAAAAGTTGTTATATCAAGTCAAGCAGAACCTATCTGAACGCGGATACGTCAAACTTAAAAAGGGAATACGTATGAAAGGTGATGTCGGATTGAAAAAGAAATGGTTACTGTATGTAGGAACAGGAATAGGGATGGTTATACTTTGTTTACTCACTTTGACAGGAAGAGAGAAGCCGACAGTCACTGTTCAAAGCCCGCAACATGTCTCGTTGATCTCTGATGTAGATGTAGCTAAAACGCCCTCAGAAACGGTGAGGCGGCCTTTGATGGAACAGCTTAGAATAGAGCTAAGCCATGTAACTGAACCTATTCCTGATATGACGGAATGGCTTCAAATACGAGTATCGCCATACGATTCTCAGAAAGTTGCCTTAGATGTCATCCAGTCTGATTTAGATCAAGATGGGGTTTCGAATGAATGGGTAACTGATCTAGTTGAGGATATTCGGGATGAGCAAACAGGTTTGGTACAGGAACGAAAGTCTTATGGGGTAATCATTGATTTTGAAAATAACCAGTACAATCTTCAATATTTGAATTTTTCATCTGCGCATAACGGCCGTGCAAAAGTCATGACCATCGCTGATCTTACAGGTGATAGCAAGCCGGAAATTGTTTGGGTATCCATGAATAGCGGCGCACACACCACTTTTTCTGAATATACCGTGTCTTCATGGGTAGGTAGAAAACTTGAAACATTCACGGGAACAGCTGTGTTAGCCAGTGAATCCAAAGCAGAAATTCGAGATAGGAAGCTTCAGGTGTCAGGTGGGCTAATCGGTTCTGTTGGAGCGGGAACGTGGCAGCAGGAATTCACGGAGACGTACGCGATTGTTGAAAATACACTCAAACGGACTGAGCGCGTCTATGCACAATCACCTACACCGTATCATCGATTGGTAAGTGGCATGTGGGCTGAGTCGCACGGATACAGGGAGCAGGCTTTACGTGATTATACGGAGGCCATCGAGATGCAAGCTACTTCTTATAAGGGTTATGCTTTTATTTTTGATGGAGAGTGGGTACAGGGGGGGATAAATTCCGATAAGGAAGCTGAGTTCGAACGCACGGTCAAACGATTCTCACAGCTGCGAAAGGAACTTTTAACAGAGGTGTCCAGAGGAGTTGACCCTCGAAACGCTTGCGTATCGGCCAAGGAGAAAGTTGGCTTCGACAAGGCTTGGTTGACGTATCTGAATGCACCCGCAGGCTATGCGAATCCTCATTGGGATGAAGGAACGATTTGCTCAGATATTGCGTTATTAGAACAGTGATTTCATAGTAAATTCAACAAGGATGAGTTCCAAATCCATTAATTCCGACAAGTTTTATCAGAAAAAATGAAAAAAGACCTTGCAATTTTCATGCGTGAGTGATAAATTTTTGTGTAATAAAGAAATTAGTAGCTAAGGTTTAGTTATTAATCTCTTTTATAGTATGCAAAACCTTCGGGGCGTGGTGAAATTCCACACCGGCGGTGATTCGTACTCATGTACGTGTACATGGTTGCGATCAGTCCGTGACCCGTTGTGAAGCTAGCGGTACCTGACAACAGCTTCGCTACGGTTGACCTGGTGGAACTCCGGGACCGACAGTATAGTCTGGATGGGAGAAGGAAAATGCGAATGTCATTTCGCTAGCATGCTTGTTCATTTTTTCACATTAACCTAAATTCGGCAGGTCTGTCCAAAAGGGCTACTTCGTCGGTATTGTTTGATTTGATCAAAAATGTGACGAGCGTAATAGCAGGAGTTTATTCGTGTTATCTAAACAATCTCTGGCCCCCATCCGTAAGCGGAAGGGGCTTTTTTGCATTAGAATCAAGGATTGAGTTAAGAAGGCGGTGATCATCCATGGAGCTGTTGAATGACGAAACCTATATGAGACTTGCGCTTCAGATGGCAGAGCGCGCACTTGGACAAACGGGAATCAATCCTGTAGTTGGCTGTGTTCTTGTCAAAGAGGGCCGCATTGTTGGCATGGGTGCACATTTGAAGCGCGGAGAGGGGCATGCAGAGGTCTTGGCCTTGCGTATGGCGGGCGAGGAAGCTAAGGGGAGTACAGCTTATGTGACCTTGGAGCCCTGCAGTCATCATGGCAAAACACCGCCATGCTGCGACCGCCTCATCGAAGCAGGTGTGACTCGTGTTGTCGTGGCTACCACGGATCCGAATCCGGTAGTTGCTGGGACGGGAATCGCCAAGCTGCGCGCGCATGGATTGGAAGTGAGCGTAGGCTTGCTAGGTGAAGAATCCGCGAAGCTGAACGAGGTTTTCAACAAATTCATCGTCTCGCGTATGCCTTTTGTGACGATGAAGACCGCGAGCACCCTCGACGGCCGCATCGCTTCCAAAACCGGCGACAGCAAGTGGATTACATCCGCGGAGTCGCGAGCTTTTGTTCATACCCTGCGCCATCGGCATCAGGGTATCCTCGTCGGCGTGCAGACCGTCATCGCCGACGACCCGCAGCTGAGCACGCGAGGCGACGTACCGGCTGTGCAGCCGGTACGCATCATCGCGGACTCGCAGCTACGAGTCCCGCTCGGCGCCCGCGTGCTCACCGAACAGGATCGTCAGCCGACGATCCTGCTCGCGAGCGCACAGGCGCCCGCAGAGCGCCGTGCCGCGCTGGAAGCGCGCGGCATCACGGTCCTCACCTGCGGGGACGGCCCGCAGGTGGACCTGACGCTCGCCATGCAGCAGCTTGGCGAGCGCGAGATCGGCTCCATCCTCCTCGAGGGTGGAGGCCGCTTGAACGGCGCCATGCTGGAGCGGCGCCTGATTGATAAGCTGGTGCTGATGTTTGCGCCGAAAATTATCGGCGGGGGCCAGGCAGCACCTGTGAACATCAACTTCGACGGCTACGCGAAGATGGATGATGCTATAACGCTCGACCGTTTATGTGTCGAGCAATTCGGGCCGGATGTTTGTATAACCGGTTATCCGTTGTATAAGAGCTAGAGAATGGAGGAGTGGCATGTTTACCGGCATTATTGAAGAAATCGGCCACATGCGCCGCATTCATAGTGGAGGGCAAGCCATGGTGCTGACCATTGGCGCCAAAAAAATACTGGAAGACGTCCATTTAGGGGACAGTATTGCCGTTAATGGTGTGTGTCTCACCGTCATTTCGTATGACAGTGATTCCTTCTCCGTTGATGTGATGCCTGAAACGTATCGGAAGACGAATCTAAGGAAGCTTCAATCGGGCACTCGTGTGAATTTGGAGCGGGCGATGGCGGCTAACGGCCGATTTGGCGGACATATTGTTCAAGGGCATGTGGATGCCACAGCAACGATCCTATCCCGTATAACGGAAGAGAATGCCGTTGTGTACCGGTTCGCACCGGAGAATCCGCATATATTCCGCTACATCATTCCAGGTGGTTCCATCACGATAGACGGGATTAGTTTGACGGTTGTAGATGTCACAGAAAGCGATGTTTCCGTTTCGATTATCCCGCATACACTTGCGCAAACGGTTCTCCATGACAAAAAAGCTGGAGATACAGTTAACATTGAATGTGATGTTCTTGGTAAATATATGGAACGACTGCTCAAATTCGGTCCTTCTGATACTTCTGCTCACGGAAACGGAGAGCCTAAGAAAAGTAAGCTGACCGCAAGCTTTTTAGCAGATAATGGCTTTATGTAAGTTAGGAGAGGTGTATATGACACAACCCATTCGGTTCAATACGATTGAAGAGGCTATTACGGATCTGAAATTAGGTAAAGTAATTATTGCCGTAGATGATGAGGATCGGGAAAATGAAGGCGACTTTATCGCCCTTGCGGATAAAACGACACCAGAAGTGATCAACTTCATGATTAAAGAAGGTCGTGGGCTTGTCTGCACACCGATTACCGAAGACAGAGCCAAAGAACTTGATCTGCCTCCAATGGTAGCGCGCAACACCGATTATCACGGTACAGCCTTCACGGTTTCTGTTGATCATACAGATACAAGTACAGGGATTTCAGCTCATGAGCGTTCCAGAACGATTCAAGGTTTAATCGATCCAACGACGAAACCGCAGGATTTCCGTAGACCAGGTCACATTTTTCCCCTGATTGCCAAAAAAGGTGGTGTACTTCGCAGAGCGGGCCATACGGAAGCAGCGATTGATCTAGCTATTCTTGCTGATTCGTATCCGGCTGGTGTTATTTGTGAAGTTATTAAAGAAGATGGTACTATGGCTAGAGTGCCTGATTTGATGGAAATTGCCGCGAAGCATGAGCTTTGTATCATTACCATCCAAGACCTTATTCAGTATCGCAATCAACAAGAAAAGTTGGTGAAGCGCGAGGTTGAAGTGGATCTGCCAACGGATTTCGGTACTTTCAAAGCGATTGCTTACACGAATCAATTAGATGACAAAGAACATGTAGCTTTAGTTAAAGGGATCATTGACCCTTCCAAGCCTACCTTAGTGCGTGTCCATTCCGAGTGTTTGACAGGTGATGTGTTCCACTCTCATCGTTGTGATTGTGGTCCGCAGCTCGATGCCGCACTAAAACAGATTGATGAAGAGGGCAATGGTGTATTATTATATATGCGACAGGAAGGTCGCGGTATCGGCTTAATCAATAAATTGAAGGCCTATGTCCTCCAAGAGCAGGGATTAGACACCGTAGAAGCGAATATTAAGCTTGGATTTGCTCCAGATCTTCGTGATTATGGCATTGGTGCACAAATTCTCAAAGATCTAGGCATCTCGAAACTTCGTTTGTTGACGAATAATCCGCGTAAAATCAAAGGCTTAGAAGGCTATGGTCTTGAAGTCGATGAGCGCGTTCCGATTCAGATGGAGAGCAAGAAAGATAACCTTAGTTATTTGCAAACCAAGCAACAGAAGCTTGGCCACATGCTTACTTTTATCGATGTAGGCAAGGGCATTTAATTTTTGTATATTAATCAAAATCACAAACAAATACGTTTCAACAGAAAAGGAGATTCTTACCATGGCTACGATTTATGAAGGACATTTAATTTCGCAAAATTTAAAATACGGGATCGTCGTTGGACGTTTCAATGAGTTTATTACTTCCAAACTACTAGGCGGTGCACAAGACGCGCTAAAGCGTCACGGTGTGGATGAAAGTGAAATTGATATCGCGTGGGTTCCAGGCGCATTTGAACTTCCTCTAATCGCGCAAAAAATGGCCGAAAGCGGCAAGTATGATGCTGTCATTACCTTAGGTGCTGTTATTCGTGGTTCAACGCCGCATTTTGATTATGTGTGCAGCGAAGTAGCCAAAGGTGTTTCGGCGATTAACTTGAAAACAGGTATTCCTACAATTTTCGGCGTATTAACAACAGATTCCATTGAGCAAGCCGTTGAACGCGCAGGTACGAAAGCAGGCAATAAAGGCTGGGAAGCTGCCGTAACTGCGATTGAAATGGCGAATTTGACGAAGCAATTCTCTTCCTAATGCTGGCTTATTACCATTTGGAAACACTGCTGCCGCGGCTGTTTGCTTTCCTAATTGCTATGACCCTACATGATACAGCGCATGCAGGGGTCGCTTGGCTGCTAGGAGATCGAACAGCTCGTGATGGCAAACGGTTTTCGCTTAACCCCTTGGCGCATCTTGACGTCTTGGGGTTGGCGATGATCGTCTTCGGGCCATATGGCTGGTCGAAGAAAATGCCGGTCGATCCTGACCGTTTTCCCAAGAATCGCAAATTATCGCATACCATTGTTTATCTAGCAGGACCTCTCGCGAATCTTGTACTCGTTTTATTTTTTTGGTGGTTATACTTTTATTTGCCTGCCCTTCTTGGCGCAGCTTCGGAATCGCTCGTCGTGGAACAATGGCGTGTGTATTTACAATATTGTGTTATCGTTAACTTAATGATAGGACTCATTCATTTGTTGCCGCTCTATCCGCTTGATGGATGGTATATAATGAGAGGGCTTGTTTCGACTCAGAAACAGCGATGGCTGGACAGACAACAGATCAAAGCACTTATTCTTGTAATCGTTTTAATGGTGACCCCAATTGGACAATGGGCGCTCAGCGGAATTTATCCATACGCCGTACAGGTAATCATGCATCTTTATTCACTATGACAAGGGGAAGAACGACATGAAGGTTACATATAAGTTGGAAGCATTTGAAGGCCCCCTTGATCTATTGCTTCATCTGATTGATAAAAATGAACTCGACATTTACAATATTCCGATCAAAGAAATTACAGATCAATACCTTGGGTATGTACAAGCGATGCAGGAACTGGAGTTAGATATAACGAGTGAATTTCTCGTTATGGCTGCTACTCTGCTCTCCATCAAAAGCAAAATGCTTCTACCTAAGCCGCCTGTCATTGAATTTGACGAATATTTTGATGATATGGATGATTCGTTAGACCCACGCGCTGAGCTCGTTGCTAAGCTAATTGAATATCGGAAATATAAATCGATTGCCGATATGCTTCGTGACAAAGAGGTGGAGCGCAGCCTCGTTTACACACGTGAACCTGAGGATTTAACACCATATCTGCCGGATCTTCATGAGAACCCGGTGGAAGGGTTAGATGTTGCTGATTTACTGATTGCTTTTCAGCGTACGTTGCGTAAGTTAGCAAACCGAAACGTAGTTGCACGGATCAGACGGGATGAGATCTCGGTAAAGGAACGGATTCGTGAAGTTGTTGATTTGCTTAAAATAAAGGGTGGTAAGCTGTTATTTTCCAAGCTATTCGATTATGAGATGACGCGGGAAGAAATCGTCGTTACCTTTCTAGCTATCCTTGAGTTGATGAAAATGAAGAAAATCACATGCTACCAAAATCAGCTTTTTGAAGATATCGTCATTCAAGCCAAAGAGGAGGGAACGGACCTTGACACTCAACTTCCAACAGATGAAATCGATTATTGAAGGACTTCTCTTCGCCTCTGGCGACGAAGGACTAGATCTCAAGCAACTTGCTGAGGTGATGGAACTTGATGCTTATGTAATTAAAGATCTACTGAAAGATATGCGAACAGATTTCAAACGTAAAGGGCGCGGCGTCCAAATTGTAGAGGTTGCTGGCGCCTACCAGCTCACTACATTGGCGGAGCATGCTCCGTATTTTGAAAGGCTTGCTTATACGCCATCACGTTCCTCGCTCTCGCAAGCTGCTCTTGAAACGTTATCCATCGTTGCCTATAAACAACCTATTACACGTGTTGAGATCGAAGAGATCCGCGGCGTGAAGTGTGATCGAGCACTTGCTACATTAACGGGTAAGGATTTGATTACGGAGGTCGGGCGTGCAGATGCCGTGGGTAGACCGATTTTATATGGTACGTCCAAACAATTCTTGGAGTATTTCGGTTTAAATTCGATCCAAGAATTACCTGACTCTGCTAATTTCCAAGGCAGTTTTGATTTGGAAGAAGAAACTCGGATGCTATTCGATCGCTTAAGCGGGGATCAGAAACAATTGACCTTGGACGATGTGAGTGACGAGCACTCCGAATAAGGTCATGTTAGGTTAAAGCTTATCCATACATGCATTTCATTTCCTTTTAGAGGTCATACTAACTCCACCTGCGAGAATTCATCTTGCGCGTGGAGTTTTTCGTTCATTTTGACTAAGGAGGCGTAAGTGTTGCTGTGGGTAGGGTTGGCCGTCTTGGTTGTCATCATTGCCATTATTGTTGTGCTATGCAGCTATATGCGCGGTGAGTTTTATTTCTCCCGGGTAAAAGATAATGATACGCTTTCCGTGGAGATGCGAGGGTTGTTCGGGCTCGTACGATACCGTTATGTCATTCCGATCATTCAGTTCAAAGGATTCACCCATGGGATATTAATTAAGTCAGAAAAAGTGACCCAACAAAGCGCCAAGCTGAAGGATGAAACGAGAGAACATATTACCAAGGATAAAGTCATCGCCTTTTACAAGGAAACGAAAGATGTCCTCGTGCATACGCTGAATTTATACGGTTGGATGAAGATGACCTTAGCTAAAGTAGAGTGCACAGAGCTGAAGTGGATTACTCGTGTAGGGCTTGGTGATGCTCCGGAAACGGCGATAACGACAGGAGCCATATGGGGGATCAAGTCATCGTTGCTTGGCTTTACAGTCCGGTATGTGAAGCTAATTGCGAAGCCGCGCATTGATGTGATACCGCAATATAATGAAAAGCAGTTTGCAACAGAGTTTCGTTTTGCCGGTCGAATCCGGGTATGGTTTGCTGTCACAGCTGGGATACGGTTGTTATACCGTGCTGCTAAAATCAAAGGAGGCATTCGCACTTGGGTCCAGTACGCATTGAAGGCGAGAGCTAGATTCAAACCTGCTTCGTGAGTTTTACATAACGCCTTGCTAGGAAGGGCATTCTAGAACTGAACCATGATAGTTCTTATGAGCTCTTGATGCTTGAGCTTTGGATGCCAGAAACGTATGGTGAAAAAACGCTAAGGAGGAATATGAAGATGTCCGAACACCCGATTCAAGGCCTCATGAAAGTCGCCATGGAAAATATAAAAGAGATGGTCGACGTAAACACAATTGTCGGTGACCCGGTTGAAACGCCAGACGGTAGTGTCATTATGCCGATCTCCAAAGTCGGATTTGGTTTCGCGGCTGGCGGTAGTGAGTTTGTGACAGACTCCGAAATTGAAATCGAAGGCGGAATGAACCGTGGCGATTCACTTAATGCCAAAGTTGCTCTCCCCTTCGGTGGTGGTAGCGGCGGCGGGGTATCCATTACACCAATTGCTTTCCTGGTTGTTGGTAAGAATGGCGTAAAGGTCGTGCCGTTAGACAATCAAACGCATATTCTGGAGCGTCTCATCGATTCTGCGCCGCAGGTCGTTGATAAGATTCAGAGTATGATCAAAGGTATGTCAGCGAAGCCACCAGTTGCTGCTTCAACCAATGTTACTAACGTCGAGAATCAGAATTTTATTGTGTAGCCTCTTGTCATTATGAGCTGTCCTTTGAGGACAGCTTTTTCTATGTGGATTCCTTAGTCGTGAGTGCTTCTCACGACCGTTTTAGCAGAGGTGGGACGCCAGTTAATCATTTTGATTAGTTGATCCTGCATGTAAGAAGGTGAATATTTGAATTCACTTTCAATCCAATGAAAAATAAGGCCAAGCAATGCATGAATAGAGTAAATGCTCAGCAGTTCTTGATCTATTTCGTTGTCTTGATCAGGGTAGAATAATTCTTCTTGTGTGATTTTTTTTAGGGCATTAAACATCTTTTCTTTCAGTTTGGGAAGTACTTCACTTTTCATTAGCGTGGTATAAATGGAGGAATTTTGATAAAAATGATCAAATATCATAACTGATTTAGCAGGCAGTTCTTGAATACGAAATACCTCAACATGTTCATATGGCGCACGGAAAGATTGAAGTAATTGATCCGTTAATTGGGAAATGATATCGTCAAGCAAATCTTCTTTACTTTCGTAGTTGGCATAGAATGTCCCTCGATTATAGTTGGCGAATTCTACAATTTCAGTAATCGAAATGGAAGTAAAGGGCTTTTGTGACATTAGTGCCAGCAGGGATTCTCGTAGAGCGATTTTACTTCGAACGATTCTGCGATCCGTTTTTTTAGTGATTTCTGACATTCATGTTCATTCCTTTTTTGGCGTTAGTGAACAAAATCAATCCTTTTGTACGTTAGCTAACAAACGAGCGTTTTTTACTGATTGTATCACTTCTGATACTCTATTATACTCCAAGTGAAAGAAGTTCTATAGGCACAATTCAGTGAGATATTCGCACAAAAATACATGACATTTGGAGGAATTACACATGAAGCTTTCTGGAAAAGTGGCTATCGTTACAGGGGCAGCGTCAGGTATGGGGAAAGCAATCGCAGAGTTGTTCGCAGCTGAAGGAGCTAAGGTTATCGTTTCGGATCTTCGGGTTGAAGCGGCGCAAACGGTTGTTGCTGGCATTGAAGCAAAAGGTGGTACAGCCATTGCTGTTGCAGCGAATGTTGCGAATGAAGAAGATGTTGCACAAATGATTGATACGGCTGTGAAAGAATACGGTACCGTTGATATTCTCATAAATAACGCTGGAATTATGGATAACTTTGTCCCTGCTGGAGACCTTACGGACGAGCTGTGGGAGCGAGTTTTCGCTATTAACACAACAGGTGTCATGCGGACAACACGGAAAGTTCTTCCGATTTTTACAGAGAGAAAAAGCGGAGTCATCGTAAACATTGCGTCTGCAGGCGGACTAAATGGATCCAGAGCGGGTGCAGCATATACGGCATCTAAACATGCGGTAGTTGGATTCACGAAAAACGTTGGGTTTCAATACGCGAATCTTGGTATCCGATGTAATGCCATCGCGCCTGGCGGTGTGAGCACAAACATCGGTACAACGATTAATGCACCAAATCCTTTTGGAATGGAAAGAGCAATGGTTGGGATGGGGTTAAATCCACGAGCAGGTGAGCCAGAGGAAATTGCGAAGGTTGCTTTGTTCTTGGCTTCCGACGATGCGAGCTTTGTTAACGGGACAGTAGTTACAGCGGATGCGGGCTGGACAGCATACTGATTGCGAACTAAATAAAATAGGTAAGACATAAACGACAAGTTGCTTTATTGAAGGCTGATCCTTAAGTAGATTTTCTACTTCTGGACGGCCTTTTTGTTTTGGGGAGTTTTCAGGACATATCCCTCGTCCACTCGCATATACTTGTACAAAGTTTCAACAGTGGATTCGATCAAAAGTGTACAAGTTCGCTCGTGTAGGAGGATAACCCAACCAATGAAAACCAAAAGCCAGTTCATCATCATTTGCTGTGCCTTGATTGGATTGTTAATTGCGCCATGGACCTATGTAGAAGCCGCGCCGCCAAGCATTCATACGAATGCGGTCGGTGCTTCGCTTGTTGATGTGGAGTCAGGACGTGTGCTTTATAGCGAAAAAGGGGACACGCCTATGCGTATAGCTAGCTTGACCAAAATTATGACGGCGATCATTGCAATTGAACAAGGCAACCTCACCAGCATGGTCAAAGTCAGCAAGAATGCTTTCGGCAAAGAAGGGTCTTCCATCTACTTAAAGCTTGGAGAAGAAATGCGACTGCACGACATGCTCTATGGTCTCATGATGCGCTCCGGTAATGACGCCGCGACAGCGATCGCTGAACATATCGGGGGAAGCGTAGAAGGATTCGTCTATTTGATGAACGAGAAAGCGAAAATGTTGGGGATGGATCATTCCCATTTCACGAATCCATCCGGGCTGGACGAAGGTGAAGGTCATCGCTCAAGTCCGAATGATATGGCTAAGCTCACCGCATATGCGCTCAAGAATAGTGTATTTGCAGACATTGTATCTACAAAACTCAAAAAAGTGCCCAATCCAAATGAAGCATGGGATTATTCTTGGCTCAACAAAAATAAGATGCTTTCCATGTTCGAAGGTGCAGATGGGGTCAAAACAGGTTATACCAAGCTCGCAAAGCGCTGCTTAGTATCATCGGCTACAAGGAACGGCCAGCAACTGGTCGTTGTGACCTTGAATGATGGTGATGATTGGGCGGATCACGCGAAGCTGCTCCAATATGGCTTCAATAATTTCCCGCTGCAGACACTGGTGAAGAAAGGCGATGCAATCGAAGGTACTCCTTGGGTAGCAAGCCGAACGTTCAAGTACCCGCTCGCAGAAGGTGAATACGCACGTTTAACACACCAAGTTAGCTTGGTAGATCCGATGGCGACGGAGTATCGGTTAGCTGAACGCGGTGCACTGCGAATATCATTAAACAATAATCTGATACAAACGATACCGATCTATGATCCAGCAAATCCATTGATGCAAGTGCCGGAGAAAGCAACATTCTCCTATCAATCGAGCAGTCCATATAAAGAGACTTTGCTGACAAAGTATAGTTATATCTGCAGAATGCTAGTACAGGGGCTATTTAATATTTCGGGCTCCATATGGGCGGATTAATGTCAAAGACGTAAGCCAAGTTGTAAGGAGTGCTGACCTATGGTGAATTGGATATGGCTATTTTTTATCGTCGTTGGTTTCCTCGTCGCAGCTATCAATGGCGATGTAGAATCCGTTACACAAGCTGCATTTGATGGGGCGAAGAATGGTGTTACCGTATGCTTCGGATTAATTAGTGTGCTGGTATTCTGGATGGGCATGATGCGTATTGCAGAAGATGCAGGTATTTTGCACAAGTTGGCAAAACTTCTTCAGCCTGTCGTACGTTTCCTTTTTCCAAGTGTTCCAAAGAATCATCCCGCGCTTGGTTATATCATGTCGAACATGAGTGCTAATATCCTTGGTTTAGGTAATGCAGCCACCCCGATGGGGATTAAAGCAATGCAGGAGCTTCAAAAGCTAAATCCTAACAAAGATGAAGCAAGTACAGCCATGTCCACACTGCTTGCGCTCAATACATCAAGTATCACTTTAATCCCGACAACACTTATCGCAATAAGAATGAATTTTAATTCGATGAATCCGGCAGAAATCGTAGGTACAACACTCATTGCGACGATCATCTCCACAACAGTGGCCATATTCGTGGATAGATGGTATCGCAGATCGCGCTCACCTATCCCTCCGCTGAAAGGATGAACAGGCATGTACGCACTCGTTTCACTTATTTCGGCATGGGCAATCCCAATCATGATTGTGTTCATTCCCCTTTACGCTGCGTATCGCAAGGTTCCTGTCTATGAGTCATTTGTAGAGGGTGCCAAAGATGGCTTCGACACGGCGATCAAAATTATTCCCCACCTTGTCGGGATGATGGTCGCGATTTCCGTATTTCGTGCATCTGGTGCGATGGACTTGATGATAGGCTGGATGCGGCCATTTTTCGAAAGTATTGGTGTGCCTACAGAAGTGCTCCCTTTAGCCATTCTAAGGCCTATCACAGGAGCGGGTTCCTTAGCTTTTACCACGGATTTGATCGAGCAGTTTGGTCCGGATTCCATGATTGGGCGGATTGCCTCGACGGTACAAGGGAGTACGGATACAACTTTATATGTGATAACCGTCTATTTTGGCGCGATAGGGATTCGAAAGGCTGGATATGCGCTCAAAGTAGGATTAATTTCAGATGCTGTTGGCTTTATCGCTTCTCTTGTTATTTGTTATGTCGTGTTTTCATAAATGACAAGCACGCAATGGCACTTGAATAGCCATCATTCTGTCACCTTCTGTCAGTTATTGTGGGTTGCCGCTTGAGATTTGTGGTTAAGTCCGTTATCATTAGCTTGAGGTGAAAGCGGATAATGGAAAGACTGCAAAAGGTATTAGCCGAAGCTGGGATCGCATCCCGCCGGAAATGTGAAGAAATCATTACAGCGGGACGCGTGCAAGTGAACGGTGAAGTCGTCACGACGCTGGGTGTGAAAGTGAATACAGCTGAAGATGAAATTAGGGTTGATGGACGTGCGATAGGTCAACAGAAGAAGATCTATGTCATTTTAAATAAGCCCAAAGGTGTTATAACGAGTGCAACGGATCCCGAAGGACGTAAGGTTGTCACTGATTTCTTGCCAGGGATCAGAGAGCGTGTATATCCGGTCGGTCGACTGGATTACGATACGGAAGGCCTGCTCATTCTAACGAATGATGGAGAGTTTGCACATTTGCTTACACATCCGAAGCATCATGTACCGAAGACATACCAAGCAACTGTCAAAGGAGTGCCACACGGCACGTTATTAGATAAGCTCAAAATGGGCATACAGTTAGAAGATGGTATGACTGCGCCTGCTGAAGTCGAGTACGCAGATGTGAATATGGAGAAGAATGAGTCCGTCATTCAGATCACGATCTATGAAGGAAGAAACCGCCAAGTCAGACGGATGTTTGAGGCGATTTCGTTCCCGGTAATCAAATTAAAGCGGATTAAATTCGGTCCCATCTTCTTAACAGGCCTGGCAAGAGCGAAGTATCGCCACTTGACGCCCAAAGAGGTTGAAGAGCTTAGGAACGAAGCTCTAAGGACACATAACGTTCAAAAAGGCCAATAAGAATTGGCCTTCTTTTCGTTATAATAAGGGTATAAATCGATATACCAAAACTAACATTGTCGACAAAGCGAAGGTGATTAACATTGGGTCGTAATAAGAAGTGGGTACAGATTGGGATCTTTGCAATCGTGCTCATTATTGGTGTGTTTACGATTATTACAAATTTGTCTGCTTCAGCAAGCAAGAAGTACCCGCAGCAAGGGGAGAAAGCAACTAACTTCTCCTTGGTTGGATTAGATGGTCAAACGCACGAGCTCTCTGATTACAAAGGGAAGGTTGTGCTTGTGAATTTCTGGGGTACATTTTGTCCACCATGTAAAGAAGAAATGCCTGATCTTCAGAAGCAATATGATAAGTGGAAGAGCCAAGGTGTCGTTTTCTTAGAAGTGAATGTGGACAAGAATAAAGTAACGGTTCAGGGCTTCATGGAGCAATACAAATTAAATATGCCAGTACTGTTGGATGCCAATGAAGTTGTTCGTAAATTATATGGCGTTATGGACTATCCAACAACCTTTTTCATCGGGGCAGATGGCAAAATTGCTGTGAAAAAAATTGGCCAAATGGAAGAGTCATTTATCGATGAGACGATTTCTAGCTTGGTCACTAAATCGTAATTGATAAGTCGTACGCATGTTCAACGTTTTTAGGAGGTCATCATGTTCTACAATACCAAATGCGATTGCGGACATCAGAACCCCACAGGGACTACGCTGTGTGAATCCTGTGGGAATCCGCTGATCGATATCGATGGCAGAGACATACTGGAAATGCGCTATGATGGGATGGCCAGACGTTCTCAGAAATCAAATCCTTCTCTGCTCGATAAAGTCTGGAATTTCTTCTCCTCAGTGAAAATAGCCGTATGGATCATTTTCATTACATTACTCGCTTCAGCTGTTGGAACGATATTTCCGCAAGAGAATACCTTTCTAGACATGGATCCATCTGAATATTACAGCGAAAACTATGGGCAACTAGGAAATATTTATCATGCTCTTGGCTTTTCTCATACCTTCAGCTCATGGTGGTTCATCACGTTGCTATTCATGATTGGTACTTCGCTTGTCATTTGCAGTTTGGATCGTGTACTTCCCCTTTATAGGGCGTTGTCCAAGCAGCAAATTCGCAAACATATCAATTTTTTGACTAGGCAAAATGTCACACTTGTTACAGATTTGCCTGCGGGAACGGATGAAATCGCTTGGACGAACAAGCTGGGCACGCTTTTGCGTAAAAAGAATTACCGTATACATACCGATGGCTCTGCACTGCTTGCTGAGAAATATCGCTTTAGCCGCTGGGGGCCCTATATCAATCATATTGGACTCATTATCTTCTTAATCGGTGTGCTCATGCGCGGGATTCCCGGCTGGCATATGGATCAATACATGAGCATCCTTGAAGGTGAAACCAAGCCCATCCCGCATACGTCGTATTACATCAAGAATGAGAAATTTACACTCACGTTGTACGATGAACAAGAGCTTCCTGAAAGCATCAAAGCCAAAGGTCAGATTGTTCCGAAGACGTATGAAACGCAAGCTGTCTTGTATCATTGTACCGCGAATTGCGGGGATGGGGCAGAAGCGCCCGTTCTGGAGGAAGTTCACAAGGCCAATATCATTGTGAATCATCCATTGGATTACAAGGGTTTGCAAGCGTATCAATTTGATTACAAAGCAACACCACTGCTGATCTCGGTGAAGCCTACATTAAGCAATCCTACTACGGGTGAGACTTATGGCAGCTTTGATCTACCTATGAATAATCCTAAAGAATCTTATCAAGTAGGTGCATATACCCTTACGTTGAAAGGTTTCTTCCCTGAGTTTGGCATCGAGAAGGGTCAACCGATTTCCAAATCGAATGAGCCGAAGGCACCAGCTTTTATTTTTAGCATAACGGGACCGGGGCTAGCTGAAAAAGGGGAACCTTATCTGTATTTCCCGAGACAAATCGATAAGGAAACGTTCTCGCAAGATACCATTAACGGTGCGATTAGCCAGAAGCTGAAGATTGCGGTTGGCTCCATGGAAGGCGTTCAATTTGCCAATTATACGACATACTTGAACATTCGAGTGGATAAAGCTATGCCATACATCTGGGTTGGCTCTGCAATCTTTATGATCGGTGTCATTATGGGCTTCTATTGGCAGCATCGACGCATTTGGATTCGAATTGATGGGGGCAAGTTGACGCTCGGCGGCCATACGAACAAGAACTGGTTTGGACTTCGCAATGAAGTCGCCGCAGCGCTGAATAAGAATGATCTAGACGTATTACCGAAAACATTAGCAAATGGAGGAAACCAGGGGTGAATGTAAACTCTGTTAGCAGTACCTTTCTACTCATCGCTTTTTTTGTATATTTGCTCGCATTCTTCCTGTTTGTTCTATCGATTACGGGTAAAAGGTGGAGCAACCGGAAGCCGGAAGACCATACGAGGCAATGGGGGTTCGTTGCTTTTATTACATCGGTTGTCGGGTTTGCTTGTCATGTGACATTCTTCTTCACACGATGGGCTGAAGGGGATCATATCCCTACTTCCAATATGTATGAATTTATGACGTTCTTAGGGATGATGATCATGTGTGCCTTCTTGATCGTATATCTCATTTATCGAACTCCGGTACTTGGCGTCTTCGCACTACCGATTGGCTTTATCATCATTGCCTATGCTTCCGTTTTCCCAAGTGAAGTACAACCATTGATTCCTGCGTTGCAGAGTTACTGGTTGAAGATTCACGTAACAACTGCGGCTACCGGAGAAGCTTTCTTTGCCGTTGGTTTTGCCGGTGGATTAATGTATCTGCTTCGATCCGTTGACTATACAGGGACGACGAAGACTGATAAGAAGGAACAAAGAGGTGTTGAGCTTACCTTATTCTTTATTCTTATGCTCGTTGCATTTATTGCCTCGATTTTTACATTCAATGGATCAGGCTACAAAGCTGTATTCTCCAAAGATGTGATTGTTACGAATGCACAAGGTGTACAGGAAACCAACCATACAACAGAAACTTATGTATTGCCTCCAATTGTGCAGCCATATGAAATGAACGTCGTAGAGATGAAGTCATTCCTTGGCATGTCTGAACCCTTATTTACAGCGCCATCCTGGATGGAAGGGGCTAGTGCAGGTCGTAAATTAAACACCGTCATTTGGTCCATTCTTGGTGGTCTCATTCTATATTGGTTAGCACGCCTAGTGGCTCGTAAACCATTGGGAGCAGCGATTGGTCCGATCGTGAAAGGAATGGATGCGGAAGATCTGGATGAAATCAGTTATCGCGCAATTGCGATTGGCTATCCGATCTTTACCCTGGGGGCGCTCATCTTCGCCATGATTTGGGCTCAGGAAGCATGGGGTCGTTTCTGGGGATGGGATCCGAAGGAAGTATGGGCATTGATAACTTGGTTATTCTATGCAGTATTCCTTCATCTACGCCTTTCAAAAGGTTGGCAAGGTAAGAAATCCGCTTGGTTAACCGTAATTGGATTTATCGTCGTTATGTTTACATTAGTAGGTGTGAACTTAGTTATAGCAGGACTGCATTCCTATGCAGGTGTTTAAAAACTAGTACGTACATGAATAGAGGATGTGACGCTAAAATGGAATTGAAGCCAAGTATACTCGTTGTTGATGATGAAGAACGTATTCGCCGATTGCTCCGCATGTATTTAGAGAAGGAAGGTTATTTGATTGAAGAAGCGGAAGACGGTGAATCCGCTTTGCGGATGGCTACCGAAACCGACTTCGATCTAATCTTGCTTGATGTGATGCTGCCTGGCATCGATGGCATTGAAGTCTGTGCACGCCTTCGTCAAGTGAAGTCCACACCAGTCATCATGTTGACAGCGAAGGGTGAAGAGACGAATCGTGTGAGTGGATTTGAAGTGGGTGCGGACGACTATGTCGTCAAACCGTTCTCACCGCGTGAAGTGATCTACCGTGTGAAAGCGATCCTTCGTCGCTCCTCAGCGACTGCGTATTTATCCAAAGATGCAAGTTCAAGTAATAATATCGTATTCCCGAACTTGATTATTGAGCATGACGCACATCGTGTGACAGCTGGTGGTCAAGAAGTTGCCCTCACGCCGAAGGAATATGAATTGCTGCATTACTTGGCTGTTTCACCAGATAAAGTTTTCTCTCGTGAAGAGCTGCTCAAGGATGTATGGAACTACGAGTTTTTCGGTGATTTACGGACCGTTGATACGCATGTAAAGCGACTTCGTGAGAAATTAAACAAAGTATCCCCGGATGCTGCAGCGATGATTACGACAGTATGGGGTGTAGGCTACAAGCTAGAGGTGCCGAAATAAGTGTTTATTTTCAGAAGTGTCGTAGGTAAGCTGTGGTTAACAATTATAGGCCTAGTTGGGGTTGTCTTGCTCATACTGGGCTTTTTTCTTGTCAATTATATGGAAAATTATTTCGCGGAAGCAACGGATCAGCGCGATAATATGAAAGAAGTGGCACTCAAGTTTTCGGAAGAAGCAACGACGCACATGTACAACGAGCAATTCTATCAATTAAGTAATGAGCTGCTTAGCTTTCAGGATTCAAGAATGCTTGTGATTTCTACGGATATGAAGGAAATGGCCATCCCGCGAACCACCGGGAGTCAGTTAGTCGAATTCCATGTTTCTGATTTCTATACCGCTGAAGAACTGAAGCCTGTGTTTGCCGGCCAAACAATCGATAAGCAAATAAATAGCTCGCGCACAGGCCGCTTTGAGGCAGGAACGGAATACCTTGTTGTGGCAGTTCCACTTTTCAATTTGGAGGGGAGCATTGTAGGGGCGACATTGCTGTATCAATCCCTTCAGTCGTTAGAAGCCACGCAATCGTATATGTTAAGATTGTTTGTTTATGTGTCCATTGTTGGTTTTCTCATGACGACCTTCTTCGCTTTCTTCCTGTTCTCACAAATTACGAGACCGCTGCAGCAATTGAAGAAAGCAGCAGATTTTATTACACATGGGGAATATGGTACGCGTGTCCCGATTCTTTCCAAAGATGAGATTGGTGAACTTGCCAAAACGTTTAACCACATGGGTGAAAAAGTGCAGGAAAGTATTCATGCCCTTAGTCAAGAGAAAGAACATTTATCGAGTATTCTACGAAGCATGACCGATGCAGTGATCACCCTGGATGTGAATGGTTCTGTCATGCTAAGCAACCCGCAAGGGGAGAAAATCGTAGAAGAGTGGAGCACCATTGAGTGGTCTGATGATGAGGGAGAGCCAAGACGTTTCCCAAAACCGGATACTGCACTCGGTGATTGGGGCCTCATGAGCTTCAGCAATCCAAACTCGATGCCAATCCCAGTACCGTTGATTCCGCTCTTTGAAGCGGTTGTCGATGAGTCAGCAGAGGCCGCTACAAAGCTTCATGTACAAAATGGCGTATGGTCCGTGGCGATGACGCCACTCTACTCCAGGGATCAAGTGCGCGGCGCTGTGGCCGTTCTCCGTGATGTGACGGAGGAGGAACGTCTCGATAAGCTGCGCAAGGACTTCGTGGCGAACGTCTCGCATGAGCTGCGTACGCCGATCTCTATGCTGCAGGGCTACAGTGAAGCCCTGCTGGACGATATTCCCTCCACGCCAGAGGAGCGCGTGGAGCTGGTGCAAGTGATTCACGACGAGTCGCTCCGCATGGGGCGCCTCGTCCGTGATCTGCTCGATCTGGCGCGGATGGAAGCCGGCCATCTCGAGCTTTCATTCAGGGAGGTCGAAATCGACTCCCTGGTGCGGCGCATGCACCGCAAATTCGCGGTGCTGGCCAAAGAGCGCGGCATCGCGCTAAGCGTGACGCTGCCGGAAGAGCCGCTCATCCTGCAGCGTGCGGATGAGGATCGCTTGGAGCAGGTGCTGACGAACCTGCTCGACAATGCTTTCCGCCACACGCCTGCAGGGGCGCGTATCGCCTTGAAGGCGGAGGCGTGCCTCTCCAAGGATCGGCCCGCGATCCGGATCGAGATCGCCGACGAGGGGCAGGGGATACCTGCCGAGGATCTGCCGTTCATCTTTGAGCGCTTCTACAAGGCGGACAAAGCGCGTACGCGTGGATCTTCTGGGGGGACTGGACTTGGCCTTGCGATCGTCAAGAACATCATTGATTCCCATCATGGGACTGTCACAGTACAAAGTACATGGGGGCAAGGAAGCTCATTTACGATCTGCTTACCTTGCGAACACAAATAAACAGAAAATTGTGCGAATTTCGACACAAAGAAAAAGGCGTTTGCTGAGTTAACACTCGGCAAACGCCTTTATTTGTAGAATATTCAGATAAAATCTTGTTGTTCGTGAAACAATTTGTGCTTATTACAGTGTTAGTGCGCGAACATTTACGATTTCATCTAGTTTGGTAAGTTCAGCCAATACTTCAGCAGGGGCAGTTTTATCAATGGTCAGTACCATAATTGCGGATCCGCCAATTACTTTACGACCAACTTGCATTGTCGCAATGTTGACTTGATTGCTTCCGAGAAGTGTACCAACGCGTCCGATAATACCTGGTTTATCGTTGTGGGAAATTAACAACAAGTTACCTTCAGCTGCGAAGTCGACTGGATACTGATCGATACGCACGATGCGCTCGCCAAAGCCAGCAAGTAATGTTCCAGCAAGTGTTTTTTCCTCTTGTTTCGTTTTGACCGTCACTGTAACGAGGTTAGTGAAGCTATTTGATGCATTTGACGTTTGAACGACGATGTTAACACCGCGTGATTTAGCCAGATGCATAGCGTTAATAATGTTGATGGATTCCAATTGATTTTGGAAAATCCCTTTTACAATGTAACGTGTTAATGGGCTTGTATCTACATCCATTAAGTCGCCAGCATAGTTAATTACAATTTCAGATACAGCGCCTTGAGCGATTTGTCCAAGGACAGAACCGATTTTTTCACCAAGACTG
The DNA here is from genome assembly GCF_013141695.1 of Paenibacillus plantarum. Lineage (GTDB taxonomy): Bacteria > Bacillota > Bacilli > Paenibacillales > NBRC-103111 > Paenibacillus_E > Paenibacillus_E plantarum. The sequence goes on along the minus strand of NZ_WHNY01000006.1, from coordinate 157,815 downwards.
AAGTATGGTTGAAGTTTGTTTAATACATCCGCTGGTACAGGAGGCATATTGACAGCATTCTTAAATGGTTCATTACGAAGAATATGAAGAACTTCCTCAGATACGTCGATGGCTACGTTTTCTTGTGCTTCGATTGTCGATGCGCCAAGATGAGGCGTTACAATCACTTTAGGATTCGTTAGGAAAGGGTGATCCTTTGATGGCGGCTCGACTTCGAATACGTCGAAAGCTGCACCAGCAACGATACCTTGATCAATCGCTTCAACCAAAGCTAGCTCATCAATAATACCGCCGCGGGCACAGTTGATGATACGAATACCTGGTTTCATTAACTCAAATTGTGGTTTCGCGATCAAGTGACGCGTTTCCGGTGTAAGTGGCGTATGAACTGTAATGAAATCTGCCTGTGCCGCAATTTCGTTAACTGAACCGAGCTTAACACCCATTTTCTCAGCACGCTCTTCAGTCAAGAATGGATCATAACCGATAACTTCCATACCAAATACTTTCGCGCGTTTCGCAACTTCACTACCGATACGTCCCATACCGAGAATACCTAGTGTTTTGTTGCGAAGCTCAACGCCGATGAATTTACGATCCCATTCGCCGCCAACTGTTTTCTTGTACGCTTGTGGAATCATACGAGCTGTTGCCATCATCATGGCGAAAGTTAGCTCACAAGTAGCAATCGTGTTTCCGTCAGGTGCATTGATAACGATAATCCCGCGTTTTGTTGCTGCTTCCAAATCAATATTGTCGACACCAACACCTGCGCGGCCAATTACTTTAAGTTTTGTACCAGCATTCATGATTTTCTCTGTTACTTTTGTCTGGCTACGAACTAAGAGGGCATCGTACTCACCAATAATAGCAATGAGTTCGTCTTCAGATAGACCAGATTGCTTAACCACTTCAACATCAGCTGCATCATAAAGCATTTGAATTCCCATGTCACTAATTGGATCGGATACTAGAACTTTGTACATAATTCGGTTCCTCCTTAGATTTGAACATAAAAAAACTCCCAGCCCTCGGATACAGACAGTTAGCCTGTAGCCAAAGGGACGAGAGATTGCTTTCGTGGTACCACCCTAGTTCGCTGCCCATTCGCATGGGTAGCCTCATTTGGTCTTGCGACCTGGAACTGTAACGTGTTCCTAACCCGATTGCATCTACTACCGTTCAATGCAATAACTCTGGAGTGCTCCGCAATTTGTTCGCTACCGGTTCTCACCTACCACCGGTTCTCTGAAAGCTACTTTATTTGCTTGGCTCCGTCAACGCTGTACTGTGATATAGAATTTTTAATAGATTACCATGCGTTCGAAATCGTGTCAATACATGTCGAACGATTTTCGCTTTTACGTCATAAATGTTCGGATTGACAGTCAATCAGAAGCTTTTCGTTTATTTTATAGCAAGAATGTTCAGAATGCAATGACATTTTGCTTATATTTGAGGCCCGTTTTCTAGTATGGTACAGTGAAGGTAAGGATCTTAACTAACGAAAGCAGGAGTGTGTACCAAAATGGAAATTAATCACATTTATCCGCAAATTTTTCTCCAAGCAGTCGACCAGAAAACACTAGGCAATAGTGTCATCATTGATGTAAGAGAACCCCATGAATGGGAGTACTATCATATGGAAGAAGCCAAATTAATTCCCATGCAGCAAATTCCGCTCCGAATGGGTGAGCTTCCAGAAGATGAAGACATATATATCGTTTGTGCACATGGGATGCGTAGTATGCGTGTAGCTGAATATTTAAAAGAAAACGGTTTCGAACGTGTCATTAATGTTGACGGAGGAATGGCTGCTATCGGTATGTTCCGCGGCTTCCAATACGACTAAAAAGTAAAAGCTGATGACTTCGTCCACCGAGTGGGCCAAATCTTCAGCTTTTTTCTTATTTTGCATCTGAAAAGAACGGTAATTGAGGCAATGTTTCATTGGAGTACCATTTCGCTTTGCCTTTGACAAAGTCTCCTGTGCGAACAGCATTCGTGCTGAGCAATAATTCCATAGTTTGATTCACATCATTCACATTTAATTTCTTGGCTTGGCCGGATGCGATGAATTCATCTATCCTGATCGTTAAATCCTGCGGATAGAAAGGCGAGAATGCTTTATTTTTCAATAATTTAGCGGTGATATATACGTTCTTTACGTTGAAATTCATAGCGCGCCACTGATCGAGATTGGCTGTATTATTAGGATCGAAATATTCAATGTCCGGATCCATAGTGCCATTCCAAACGAGGATGGAGTCGAAATAATTTTTCTGTGCGGTTAAGGCTTGTGTTTTGGCTTCTAAGAAGTACGCATCCTTCTGAATGGCATCAAGCAGCTGTGAATGACTTTGTGCATTAGCTTTAGATTGATAAGTACTTAACGCGTCGCTAAATAGCTTTAAGCTTTTCAGATAGCTTTGATGTGACTGCACGAGTAGTGGCGAAGAGGCAGGCATGTTTTTATTTTGCAGGGTATTATATTTGTCTGCAGCAATTTTACTTAGCTCTTTCAGAACGGCAGATGCATCCACGGCGGCGGTGTTATCCATTTCAATTTGACTCAATAATTCAAACCATTTATTCTGAAATTCCCTAAAGGGTAAAAAGATGGTATGGTAATATGACACTAGCACTTGTTGGTCGTAAGCGCCTATTTCGGGAACTGATGACGATTGATCAGCATGCATGATTTTATCATATTTTAAATCGGATTTCGTTTGTCCTAATCGCAAGCCATAGAAAAAAGCGCCCAGGATACAGACCAGCATAAAGATAAACATGAGGGCAAATAAATAATCAGTGCGGGTAAGACGCTTCTCCATAAATCAAGCTCCTTGTTGTCTCTTATAGTTGTTTTAGTATAGGTCAAACAGCATGAAAAAGGAATATTATAAGGAAATGAGGCTGCTTCCTTTGAAAAAATTCGATTTTAAGAACCTTCGGATTGGGAAAGTTGACATCAATGAACTGAATGACAAGACTTTATTGCTGAATCTTTACATTACACAACTGCTTACGCTTATTATCGGAATTATCATCCTATTATTTCAGAGTAATTCAAAGATTCTTTCTGCGTTGTCGTTTCAAGGTGGTTGGCGTGTCGTCATGTGGGGTTGTTTATTTGCTGTAGTAGTCCTAGGAGTTGACCTTCTCATTTCGCGATGGGTACCCAAAGAAGTATCGGATGACGGTGGCATTAATCAAATGATTTTCGGTAATAGGGCCCTTTGGCATATTGCACTTATTTCATTTATCGTTTCTGTCTGTGAAGAGGTCCTATTTCGTGGTGCGATTCAACATGCCTGGGGGCCTTACTGGACTAGTATTTTATTTGCAGCAATCCATGTTCGCTATCTGCAGCATTGGCTCATGACAGGGATGGTTTTTTGTATTAGCTATGGCTTAGGTTGGATTTACCTTCATACGGGAAGCCTATGGACACCAATAATTGCTCACTTTATGATTGATATGGTGATGGGTTGTATACTTCGGTTTAGCAAGGAGGAAGATCAAGGTTCATGAGTGCTGGAGAAAGAGTAGCTTCGCGTTCTAATCCTGGCGTGGAGGAGCAACAAGGGGATGATACCTATTTACCGCCGCGTAGAGCTGTACACCCTTCAGAGCGAGGCAAATGGACGAATCTTTTCTATATGACATTACTTTGGTTATTTATCGCTTTAGTTGTGAGTTTAACTGTTTGGGGGATCAAGTACTCAAATTCTTCGCTGTAACAAATAAAAAGAGCCCTACGCTGCCTCGAAACGAAACATTCGCGGCAGCGTAGGGCTCTTATTTCATTCCTATCTCATTTCTAATTCAATGGCATTGGGATCAACAAACGTATAACCTTTTTCCTCGAGCTTCGTGAGCATCGCATCAAGTGCAGTTACTGTCCATGGGAGCTCATGCATGAGGATATTGCTGCCGTTATGAAGCTGTTGCAACACATTCTCAATGACTTTATTTGAATCATTATTCTTATTCGTCATGTCCCAATCTAATGATCCGTTTGACCATGTCATGTAAAGCATTTTATTATTTTTAATTTTCGTTTTCAAATAATCATTACCTGAGCCGAATGGAGGACGGAAAAATTGCGGGGACTGACCCGTAATTTCTTTCACAATTTGCTGAACATCGTCAACTTGCTTATCAATTTTGTCATTCGGCATATCTTTCAAATTGTCATGATCCCAGGCGTGATTACCAATGATATTGCCGCTTTCGTGAACAAGTTTTACGAGTTCTGGCTTTTGCTTAATGCGATAACCGTTCATGAAGAAGATGGCCTTCGCTTTATGTTTGTTCAGAATATCAATGAGAGATTGATTCATCGCTTGGTCTTTAGGTCCATCATCAAAGGTCAATAAAATGACTTTTTTATTACCATTGGGGTCGTTGGGCACGATATCATAGTTTTTATTCATGTGATAGGTCTTTTGTACTGCTTCTATTACAGGAGCAGTTGGTGTTGGTGAAGGTGTGGGTGTAGGAGCCACGGTGGGTGTTGGAGATGCACTAGGGCTTGATGTCACTTGAACAACTGGCGCTGCACTTGTAGTTGCAGCAGGACTTGTTTCGGTTTGATCTGCACTGCAGGCAGCCAATAGAAGCATGACTGTTAGGATTAGTGTGCTTGCTTTCTTTTTCATGATTCGTCTTCTCCTTAGATCCTTACATGGTTTACATAGTGGTCATCACTTATAGTACCACAATTAAGATCACAATTCGCAGATGTCAATTCTCCTATGTTTTCCTTCTTCAGTTGTGTATGTCCACTTCTAAACTCGCACAACCTAGAAAGGATTCATACTACTTATCATGGAGGGAGATCCAATGAAATTAGGAACATTTATGCTTGGTGGCATTGCAGGCGCGGCTGCTGTCATTTATCTCAATCGTAAAAGTAAATCCATGCTATTCTCAGCATTTAGCTCACCTAGTCAATCGATGGGCAATGTCATGGATAAGGCAAAAGAAACGTTCACAAGCAAATCTTTCGGAGAATCTGCAGCCCGAAATTTCTCCTCTACGAGTACAAATGGCTTAAACCAAGTAGAGAAAATCGTCAAAGAAGACCCAAGTTTGAAGGCAACTGTCAATGAAATTCTGCAGGATAATAAAATAAGCAGCACAACAATACAATAAAGATAAGCGCTCAGCACAGTCCGGCATACCCACGGGGCCGGCTGTGCTTTTTCTTTTTATACATAACTTAAGCGTGCAATTACAAAGATTTAGTGTTAACATGATAGGTGAAAACAATAGATGGATGCATGTCCATTTATTTATTAGTGGTTCACCTTTTTATATTTCTAACATATTCTGATTGAAATAAGGTGACCATGCTTTCGATGCAAGCTTTCCAGTTGGAGAGCTCAAAGGAGGATCCTATCATGAAAATAGAACGCTTAAGTCAGGATAAGATACGGATTTTCCTAACATTCGATGACTTAACTGAACGTGGAATTCAAAAAGACGACATGTGGAGAGAAATTCCGAAAGTGCACGAGTTGTTTAGTGAGATGATGGATCAAGCCTATTCGGAGCTCGGATTTGACCCGTCCGGTCCGCTTGCTGTTGAGGTATTCGCCCTCCCAGCGCAGGGTATGGTTGTTATCGTAACTAGAGGCAAGCTTGATTTGTATGCGAGTTCTGATGCATATGATGATCATGAAGCTGAAGAAGTGTACGAAATGGAAGTTACGCTTGAACAAAGCGATCTAATCTCCTATGCTTTCCGTGATTTTGAAGATCTGCTGCGTGTATCCAAAGTAATTAATCCCCTTCTGATGGAAGGCGGTACCCTGTATTCGTATAAGGGGAAATATATTTTACAGCTAGAACCTGTAGAACTTGAAGAAACCAAGTATCAAGCTCTTATCGCTGTCTTGTCTGAGTTCGGTGAAGCTTCTTCAGTGACCTTGGCTGTACTTGAGGAATACGGGAAAACAATCATTGCAGATGATGCCGTTAAGGTGCTCTGCCGCCATTTCAAATAATTGGGACTCGCGTCCTGATGCATAAGAATGAAACAAGCATCTCCCAAAAACAACCGTTTTTGAGGATGCTTGTTTTGTTTTCCATAATACGCAACTAAGGTCGTTTGTGTTACACGTAGAAATATCTAGACAGAACGACTATAATAGAGGCATGGAATTTCAAATTAGAGGGGAGCTGGAACATGCATATCGTGCCTATTTTATTGGCAGCCATAGCGCCAGGTCTCTCATTGCTCGCCTACTTTTATCTGAAGGATCGGTACGAAACAGAACCTATCCATTTAGTGATCCGGATGTTTCTCTTCGGTGTACTACTCGTTTATCCGACGATGGTGCTACAGAACGCATTTATCCAGGAGTTCGGCAATGGCACGATCATGACATCTTTTTTTCTCTCAGGGGGAATTGAAGAGTTTCTGAAGTGGTTGTTACTGTATCACTTGATTTTCCGTCATGAAGCTTTCGACGAACCCTACGACGGGATTGTGTATGCGGTAGCTGTCAGTCTTGGCTTTGCCACATTGGAGAATATTATTTACGCATTCTTGCATGCTTCTTCTTTCTCAGCATTGATGCTTCGTGCGCTTTTGCCAGTATCGGGACACGCTTTATTTGGTGTCATGATGGGGTATTACATGGGCAAGGCCAAATTCGTTCCTCATAAGCAAAATAGGTATTTATGGCTATCCCTGTTGCTGCCAATTGCTTGGCACGGTGGATTTGATTATATTTTGCTTATTTTCAAAAACAGCTGGATTTGGATTATGATTCCGCTCATGACTTTTCTATGGTTACGGTCGATATGGCGTGTAGATCGTGCTAACGCACACTCTCCTTTACGCGTTGTGAGTGTGGAAGAGAAGATTAAAATGGGGAGATTTGGGTCATAATGACTGTATATTTGTTGAACTCCATTACATGGAATGGGGATAGACCGGGAGGGTATACATGTCATTAACGACGCGCGTGAAAGTGAAGATCCGATGTCGGTTATGCGGTGAGAAGTTCGTATTGCGAGGCAAAAAGGAAAAAGACAAGATTGAAACTGGATTTCGGCAATGTATATGCAGTAATGAGCACGATTTTGAAATAGAGACCGAAAGTTAACGAAAGGCCATTCTTCCGAATAGGCCTTTTTTTTGCATGTTGGAATGCCTTGATAAACTTTATGTCAATCTTGTATAAACCTGCCTCCACGCGTAAAAACTAATCGCAAGATTGGGTATGAAAGGAGCAGTTCTGTGTATAAAAGATTAAGTATCGTCATGTTTCCATTTCTATTGTTGGCTTTAATCGGGGCTTCTGTGTGGGGGTATTTGGAACACCAAGAAAAGAATACGATATTAATTAAAGCGGAGAATCAGTACCAACGCGCGTTTCATGACTTGTCCTTTCACATGGATAAGCTACATACGGAATTAGGCAACACGTTGGCGGTGAATGAAACCTCGGAACCATCCTACCGTAAAGGTTTGGTTAATGTTTGGCGTTTAACCAGTCAAGCACAGAGTGATATCACACAATTGCCTTTAATGCTGCTGCCTTTTAACAAAACGGAAGATTTCCTAGCGAATATGGCTAATTTCTCTTACCGCATGTCAGTTCGCGATATGACGAAACAGCCTTTAACCGAAGCGGAAATGAAAACGTTGAACACCTTGTATGCACATTCTGCTGATATAACGAAAGAAATTCGCGGTGTACAAAATAAAGTAATAGCAAATAATTTGCGATGGATGGATGTGGAGACGGCTCTCGCATCTGAGAATGAAATGCACGATAATGCGATTATCGATGGTTTTAAGATTGTGGATAAACAAGTAGGAGGATATGAGGAGTTGAATTGGGGGACAGGCAGTTTAAATGTGTTCTCCAAAAATGATGTCAAAATGCTGACGGGCAATGATATGACGGCAGATCAAGTGAAAAAGAAAGCTATTGATTTCCTTGGGGTTAAAGATTCGAGTGGCATCAAAGTTGTCGAGAACGGCGGAAGTGCGCCAGAGTTTCAAAGTTATAGTGTGGTTATTCCAAGTGGTGATGCTTCGAAAACGGACACGCAACTGGATTTCACCAAAAAAGGTGGTCATCTGATTTATTTTATGAAGTCACGTGATGTACCGGCTGCGAAATTTAATCTTCGTCAAGCGAGAGACGTAGCGAATGAATTTCTAGATCAGCATGAGTATAAAGATTTAAGTGCAATTAGTTATGATCAATACCAGAATACAGCGACTATTCTGTTCGCAAAGAAAGAAAATAATGTCACCATATATCCGGAACAAGTTACCGTTAAAGTTGCTTTGGATACCCTTGAAGTAACAGGGCTACAAGCAACCAATTATATTTATTCACAAAAGAAACGCAATATTGGCCAACCGAAAATTACGGTAGACCAAGCACGTAAGCAACTGAGTTCTAAAATGAAAGTGACAGGCGAATCCCTTGCGATTATCAAAAATGATCTGGACGAAGAAGTGCTCTGTCATGAATTTATCGGTACGATGAATAACAATATCTATCGTGTTTATGTAAATGCAGATGTGGGCATGGAAGAGAAAATAGAGACAATTCGTCAGGATCAAGCGGAAGCTGCAAAAGGAAAATCATAGGAGGAAGAGGCAGGATATCATCCTGCTTCTTTTTTTTCTATCTAAATGGTGAGGTCATGGTATAATTAACGCATATTACTTCGCGGAGGTGCGGAAATTGCTTCCTAAGGTCAACCAGATATTACATATGCAAATGAACAGTATTGATGAAGAAGAGTCCAAAATCGAATATAAGTCTAGAATTGCGGATGTGACAGAAAGCGCAATTATCATTGAAATCCCTTTGAATGAAAAGACAGGACGATTGAAAAAACTTTATCAGGGGGATGAGATTAGTGCTCATTTCTTAGGTCAAGGCGGTGTGAAACATTATTTCACAACAGAAGTTGTAGCTTTTACGGAGGATGTTATTCGCTTGATCGAACTAAGGCTTCCAGAGTTAAGCGCGATCACGCAAATACAACGCAGAAATTTCCTTCGCGTTTTAGCAGAATTAGAAATCGCCGTAAAGCTGAACGACCAGATCCAATTTATTGGATTGACTGATGATGTTGGCGGTGGAGGTATTTCATTTATATGTGATGGACATATTCCAATAGGCTTAAATGCAATCATTTCTTGTTGGGTACTTGCGCCATTCAAAAATGGATCGATCGAACATATTCCTTTTACAGGTGAAGTTGTTCGCGTGAAAGCTACGGAGACGGGTAAGCAACTAGTTATGATCCGATTCGCAGAGATCGCGGATAGAGAGCGGCAGAAACTGATTCGTTTTTGCTTTGAGAGACAAATGGATTTTCGTAAACGCTAGGGATTGAGACATAAACGCTAAGGGTATACTGCTATGCATATCGGATGCTAGCGGGAGTGTGATCTCATGTCCAAGGAGCAAGAGACAGAACCATATGAACAATTATTTTTGCGCTTTTCTGCGAAAGTAGAGAAGGTCATAATTAGAGCTGTGATTTTCGTAGTAATTTTGCTAGTTTGTGTACAAGCTTTACTGCAAAATACGTATATTCGCAAGCATTTTACACGCGTCGAGCCACTCGAAGGTCAACCGTATATCGTACCGGAACATCCACTAAGAGAACGCTCATAAGCGCGTGAAATCAAGGTGGGATACAACCCAAGTTTTGCATATGACCATGTTGTGTGATATAATTTCTAGTAATTAGCAGGCAAGTGCCTGCTTTTTTGTTCGTAAGGTACTGTGAAGTATTGTTAGGAGGAACAGCAGCTTGGATAAGTTCAATATTGCCATAGATGGTCCTGCTGGAGCCGGTAAAAGTACCATAGCACGGCTAGTTGCCGGTGCACTTGGTTTTATTTACGTGGATACAGGAGCCATGTATCGAGCAGTAACGTGGAAAGTACAGCAAGAAGGGCTGCTACCTGAGCAAGAAACAGAAGTGGCTACGCTCGCCAATCGCATGCAGATTGAGCTCATCCCTGGGGATGAAGGGCAACAGGTTATCGTAGATGGTGTTGATGTGACGAAAGCGATTCGTTCATCGGACGTAACGACACATGTTTCACAAATTGCCAGCTATGGCGCTGTACGTCATTTGTTAGTTGCACGACAGCAGCAAATGACTGTTTCCAAAGGCGTAGTCATGGACGGCCGTGACATTGGTACACATGTCATGCCAGATGCAGAGATTAAGGTTTTCTTAACTGCGAGTGTGAAGGAACGTGCTGAGCGCCGATTCAAGGAATTAGAAAACAGTGGTACCAATACACTGACTCTTTCCGAATTGGAGCAGGATATCGCACGTCGCGATCAATTCGATGAGGCGAGGGAAATTTCACCACTGCGTAGGGCGCATGATGCCGTGTTGATGGACAGTACATCAATGACGATCGAAGAAGTAGTGGACGAAATTCTTGGACTTTGCAAGGACAAAGTCGGAGGTGGCAAATAAAGATGCTATATCGCATCGGAAGAGCCTTATTTCGATTTATTTTCACCGTTTTTTTCCGAATGCGTGCTATCGGAATGGACAATGTTCCAACGCAAGGGGCAGTTGTTTTGTGTGGTAATCATACTAGCTTCTTGGACCCACCATTCTTAGGTTCACCACTGCGCCGCAAGGTGCATTTCATGGCCAAGGCGGAGCTGTTTGATATACCAGTACTTGGGTCTATCATTTCTAAAGTAGGCGCATTCCCAGTTAAACGTGGAGGCGTAAGCAGAGAGTCGATTCGACTTGCTGTCCAGCTGCTGCGTGACGGCAATATGCTTGGTGTTTTTCCTGAAGGATCTAGAAGTAATGCGGGTGGAATGGGGAAGAAAGGCGCTGCTAGTCTTGCATTGAAGTCGGGCGCGGCTGTTGTTCCGGTAGCCATCGTAGGTACCTACTCACTTTTCCGTCGTATGACGATCGTTTATGGTAAACCACTTGATATGAGCGCTTATGAAGGCGGTAGTTCAGAGGATCTGGAGCAGGCGACGGAAGCGATTATGAAAGAAATTCGCCGACTACATACAGTTACTAGTAAAGCATAAGAAGAAATGTATGGAATCGAAAGCTTGGAATTATACTAACCATAAAGTGATTTGAACTTATTATTGTGTTTGAAACAGAGTAGGAGCTTGACTGCTGCTTTGTGACTTATAAATTATTTTTGTTGGTTGTAAATAGAGGAGGCTAATCTCATGTCAGATGAAGTAAAAGTTGAAGATCAATCACAGGAAGCTCAAGAAACGGCCGTATCACAAGCAGAAGCAGAGCATGCGCTTAACAATGTTGCTGTGTTGAAGAAAGGCGCTACAGTTAAAGGCAAAATCGTTAAAGTAGACGCTGATCAAGCTTTCGTGGATATCGGTTACAAATACGATGGCGTCATCCCAGTTCGTGAGCTTTCTTCCGTAAGCTTGAATGATGCTGCGCAAGCAGTCGAGCTTGGTCAAGAAGTAGAATTGAAGATCGTTTCCATCAACGATGCAAAAGAAACGTTGGTATTGTCCAAACGTGTTGTTGACAACGAGAAAGCTTGGGAAACGCTGCAAGGACAACTTGAGAGCAAAGAAATCATCGAAGCAGCTGTTGCTGAGGTTGTTAAAGGCGGTTTAGTTGTGGATATTGGTGTACGTGGTTTCGTACCTGCTTCCATGGTTGAGCGTCAATTCGTTGAAGATTTCTCTTCCTACAAAGGCCGCACTTTGCGTCTTCGTGTGAAAGAAATCGATCGCGAGAAAAACAAAGTCATCCTTTCCCAAAAAGATATTTTGGATGAAGAGTTCGAAACGAACAAGAAAAAAATCATCGAAGGTCTTCAAGTTGGTCAAGTACTAGATGGTACTGTACAACGTTTGACGCAATTCGGTGCATTTGTTGACATCGGTGGTATTGATGGACTTGTTCATATTTCTGAACTTGCTTGGCAGCATGTTGAACAAGCTTCCGATGTTGTTAAAGAAGGAGACAAAGTTAAGGTGCAAATCCTTAAATTGGATCCAGCCAATGACAAAATCAGCTTGAGCATCAAAGCTACGCAAGATGGTCCTTGGTCACATGTTGAGCGTGATTTCAAAGCTGGTGATATCGTAACAGGTACAGTTAAACGTCTTGCAGCTTTCGGTGCATTCGTTGAAGTGGCACCAGGTGTTGAGGGTCTTGTTCACATTTCCCAAATCGCACACCGTCACATCGGTACTCCGCATGAAGTTTTGAAAGAAGGCCAAGAAGTTCAAGTGAAAATCTTGGAAATCAACCTTGCTGAGAAACGCGTTAGCTTAAGCATTAAAGATACAGAGGATGCTCCTGAAGCACCTGCTGGTGCAGCGGCTCCGTCATCAGCTGGCAAACCAGAAAGAGAAAGACAACCGCGCGGCGATCGTGATCGTGGTAACAGCGCTAGTCACCAAAAAGAAATTGCTGGTAACGAAAACGTATCCCTAAGTAATCAAGGTTTGTCCATGACTCTTGGTGAGCGTTTCGGAGATAAACTGGCTAAATTTAAAAAATAAATAGATCCAATTTCTAGGGAGGGTACAGAAATGCGCATCTCACGCAAAATGGAACATGTCCATTACGCGCTGGAGCTTGGTCAAACCCGTCAACAAGGGTTGGCGGATATCAAGCTTGTGCATAACTGTCTTCCTGAGACTTCGACGGATCATATTGCTTTAACAACAACAATCGGCGATCTCACTATGAGTTCGCCGATTTTAATTAATGCAATGACCGGCGGCGCTCATGAGACAGAGAGTATTAATCGCGAATTGGCCATACTCGCGAGGGAGAAAGGTTTGCCTATGGCAGTTGGCTCTCAGATGTCAGCTATTAAGAATAGCGAAGTGGCATCCAGTTACGAAGTGGTGCGACGCGAGAATCCGAATGGTATCATCTTCGCCAATTTGGGGAGTGAAGCCACAACAGATCAAGCATTGCGGGCTGTAGATATGATAGAAGCGAATGCGCTTCAAATCCATTTGAACGTTATGCAAGAGCTAATTATGCCAGAAGGTGATCGCAGCTTCGTAGGTATGCTTGGACGCATTGAAAACATTGTTCGTCAAACACCTGTACCGGTAATTGTGAAAGAGGTAGGCTTTGGTATTTCACGTGATAACGCGAAGCAGTTGAGAAATATTGGCGTTCAGGTGCTCGATGTGGGGGGCTCAGGTGGCACGAATTTTGCTGCCATTGAGAATGCCAGGAGACCTGCTGCATTAGATTGGCTGAATGATTGGGGTACACCGACAAGTATGACTTTATTAGAGGCCCTATCTGTTTATCCGTGGGGTTCTATTATTGCGTCAGGCGGCATTACCAATGCATTGGAAGCGGCGAAAGCACTTACCTTAGGTGCTTCGGCAGTGGGCATGGCAGGCGCATTTCTGAAGGTATTGCGTGTAGATGGTGTAGATGCACTTCACGCATATGCAGAAGAGCTGCACCAAGGACTTATTTTAATTATGACAGCGTTAGGCGCTAATTCGATTCAAGACCTTACGGGATGCCCAGTAGTCATCGTTGGAGATACCGCGGAATGGTGTCGAACGAGAGGGATTGACTTAACTTCATACGCAGAGCGAACGAATCAGAGTAAATAATCAAAATATTGCCATACTAAGGATCAGGCAGATCTCCCTTATTTATTTGGGGGAGTCTGAAGATCCGCAAGCAAATCGATGAATTTGAAAGTCATCGGTAGCTAAGCAGGCTAGGTGGTTTGATTATGAATGCCGGTTATCTGTCGCTTATTCTCCTTTGCATCACGTTGATCTTGCTCGCTAGCGGCTGGAAGGAGCTGTACATCCGAAGTATATCGCATAAAGGCATGCTTCTTTTTTTTGCCTCTTGGCTGATCGGATCGCGAGTTACCGTGACGATACAACATGTACATATCCAGCTTGTCTATGTTGTTGTATTAACGATTGCCTTTAGTATTCTTTATGTCACACAAGGTTTTATACATAAGCTACATCTGCTTTCCATTGGACTTCTGATCGGTTCACTCCACTTTCTATTTCAACAACTGCTAGAAATGGACCCTATTCTTATCATTCGTAATTCAGAATGGCAGACTGCTCTGTTGATTGCCGTTGTAGCCGTAATCGTGCAGCGCAATGCATGGGAACAAATTGCTGCCATTTCGATCGGATATCTGATCGGGGATATGTATCAAGCAGGCATTCATCTAGTAGATGGATATCATCAACTGGGCATGGCCACGTTCCAAGATCAGTGGTGGCTGTCTATCTTTACAGCAAGGACGATAACGATTGTAATACAAGCTGCATATAGTGGTTGCCGAAACGTTGTGAGAAGCTGGTTAGACCGCAAGGGGGGCAACTAACGAAATGGATTTGGCGTGGTTACATTCACATCGTTATACCATCGGGATTGTCATTGGTGTTATTTTTGGTATTATCTCTCGGATCAATATGCTTCGAACGGATTATCGGCAATATCCAACGTATCCGCATGGCAAAATTATTCATGTCTCGCTCGGTGTGATCGCTGCTGGTCTTGGAGCGGTTGCCGTTCCTGCACTGTTGGAGAAAAACTACACGGCAGTCACGTTTCTTTCCTTGGCGGCCCAACAATTTAGAGATGTACGCAATATGGAAAGACAGAGTTTAACGAAAGTGGATGAGTTAGAACTTGTACCCCGTGGAGCCGCCTATATCGAAGGGATTGCGATGGTTTTCGAAGGTCGTAATTATTTGGTTATTATGACAGCTTTCATGGCCTCCTTATTTAGTATTTTAGGTGCTTGGTACTGGGGGATAGCTGCTGGAGTAATTTCAATTTGGCTCGCAAACTTTTTTAAATCAGGAAGCAAATTAGGGGATATCGCTGATATTGAACCCGCTGATATTCATATGGATGGACCTGATGTCTCTGTTGGTTCTATATATATCATGAATGTTGGGCTTCAGGATTCACGCGAAAAAATAATGAAATACGGTCAAGGCTTTCTAATTAAGCCCAAAAATCGGAATGCACGTGTAACGATTTCTCATGTCGGTCAGAGGCAAGCCATTATGTATGATATGTCCACTTTGTTCGGCGTGTATCGTGATGAGGGAGAGCCTTCTTTACGACCCATGGCTAAATTGGACCTGGACTCAGGGACGATAGGTTTGCTTTTGCTTTTGCAGGAAAATGACAAAGAGAAAACGTTAACTGCCCTTCATCGTGTACCTGTTCTTGAAAGTGCTGTGCGCATGCCTTCTGAAGCTGGAGTAAATAAAAAGTAGGAGGGGTAATGCCCTTATGTCGCAAATTCTCGCGATCGTGACATTGTCGAAAGACCGGATTGCTGGCGGTGCACCAATCTTTGTGGTTGAAGGTGAAGAGGAGATGCAGAGAACCGCATTCTCTTTGGAGAAAATGTTAGACGCGAATGCCCATGATCTGAGAAATGGTACGATGATTCTGGTGAAACATTCCTGATTATCTGGAGAATGGGCGCATATTTGATGGAAGTCTCAAAAGAGATTAGCCAAGGCGCCTCTTTTTTGTTATGATGTAAGTTGCGTAATTTTCCATGTATGATCATGGAATCCGAAGGAGAGATGTAAATTGGCTAGACCCGTACTTGCAATTGTTGGCCGACCTAATGTCGGGAAATCCACCATTTTTAATCGAATCGTAGGCGATCGTATGGCGATCGTAGAAGATAAACCAGGTGTTACACGAGATCGTTTATATGGTGTTGGTGAATGGCTTAATACATCGTTTAGTGTCATTGATACTGGCGGTATTGAAATTGACGGCGAAGACGTAATCTTGAAGTCTGTTCGTGTACAAGCTGAGCTTGCTATTGAAGAAGCGGATGTCATCGTGTTCATGGTTGACGCGAAGGCGGGTGTAACTCCATCGGATGAGGAAGTAGCGCAGCTATTGTTCCGTTCGAAGAAGCCAGTTGTCTTGGCAGTGAATAAAGTTGATAATTTGGCGCGTCAAGATGATATCTATGAATTCTATTCCCTTGGATTCGGTGATCCTGTAGGGATTTCGGGTTCGCACGGAATTGGGATTGGCGATCTCCTTGAGGTTGTTTGTAATTTATTCCCGGACAAAACCGATGACGAGTATGGTGAAGAAGTTGTTAAATTCGCCTTGATCGGTCGTCCGAACGTCGGGAAATCGTCGATGACGAATGCGATTCTTGGTGAAGAGCGGGTTATTGTGAGCGACGTTGCAGGTACAACACGTGATGCGATCGATACCCCTTTTGAGCGTGATGGACAGAAGTTCGTTATCATTGATACGGCTGGTATGCGTAAACGTGGCAAGGTTTATGAGAACACCGAGAAATACAGCGTTATGCGGGCAATGAAAGCTATTGAACGAGCAGATGTAGTGCTAGTTGTAATCGACGGACAAGAAGGTATTATTGACCAAGATAAACACATTGCAGGCTATGCGCATGAAGCAGGAAAAGCGATTGTCATTGTCGTAAATAAATGGGATATCGTTGAGAAAGATGATAAGACGATGCAACATTTCACGACGACGATTCGTGATCATTTCTTGTTCTTGAGTTATGCACCGATTGTGTTTGTATCTGCGAAAACAACTCAGCGTCTTCATAAATTGCTGCCTGTTATTGTACAAGTGGCTGAGAATCATGCCTTGCGCGTACAAACGCATCTCCTGAATGATGTTGTTTCCGATGCGGTTGCTTACAATCCGCCGCCAACAGACAAAGGGAAGCGTCTGCGCATTAACTACGTGACACAAGTAGCCGTTAAGCCGCCTGTGTTCGTACTCTTCGTGAATGAGCCAGAGCTTATGCATTTCTCATACGAACGTTACTTGGATAACAAAATCCGTGCTGCTTTCGGCTTTGAAGGAACGCCCATTCGCATCTTGAGCCGTAGAAAAACTTCGGACAAAGAATAGGAGATGTTGTACATTGCTTTCGATAATAACAATTGTAGTGGGCTATTTACTAGGATCCATCAGCTTTAGTTATTTATTCGGAAAATGGTTTAAGGGAATTGATATCCGCAAGCACGGTAGTGGGAACGCGGGGGCAACGAATACGCTTCGCGTTCTGGGGAAGGGGCCGGCAATCCTCGTCCTGCTGCTGGATGCTTTGAAAGGCGTCGTAGCTGTCTTACTGGGGGTATGGGCTGCCCCGGGACCTGACGACATCTGGATTCGTGTTTTGTGTGGTTTAGCAGCCATTGTAGGGCATAATTGGCCTGTGTTCTTCGGCTTCCGTGGTGGTAAAGGCATTGCAACCACCATTGGGGTCATGGCAACGCTTTGTTTTGTTCCTACATTAATTGCAGGCTTAACAGCAATCGCCATCATCGCTATCACACGATTCGTATCGCTTGGCTCCCTTATTCTTACAGCACTCTTACCTTTTCTTATTTGGGGGATGGACCGGCCGTTACCTGTTTTGTGGATAAGCATTTTGCTATGTGCTTTTGCGTTCTTACGTCATCGGACGAATATTGTGAAACTTATTCAAGGTAAAGAAAACAAGCTGGGCCAGAAAAGAGCCTAACGAAAAACAACTACGCGTAGGAGGGGTAACCGTGACACAAAAAGTATCGGTCCTTGTAGCTGGAAGTTGGGGGACGGCACTCGCCTCGGTATTGGCGGATAATGGGAAAGAAGTCCTTCTATGGTCTCGTAATGAAGAACAAGTGGTAGAAATTAATGAAAAACACACGAATAGCCGTTTTCTCAAAGACATATCGCTATCTCCATCGATCATAGCGACCCATTCTTTGCAAGAAGCCGTACAAGATGCGGATGCGATTATTATGGTGGTTCCATCTTCAGGCATGCGTGAGGTTGCTTCACGCATGCGTCCATTTTTGAAGAAAGATACGCTTATCATTCATGCGACCAAGGGTTTTGAAACAGGGACTCTCAAGCGTATGACAGAAGTACTTGCGGATGAGCTGCCAGAGATGGATCCGAAGCGATTTGTGGTCCTTTCCGGACCCAGTCATGCGGAAGAAGTCATATGCAAAATGCCGACCACTGTCGTTGTCGCTGCACAGGATTTACAAGCGGCTGAAGCTGCTCAAGACTTGCTTATTACTCGATATTTCCGTGTGTATACGAATCCGGATGTAACAGGTGTTGAGGTAGGTGGCGCACTGAAGAATATCATTGGACTTGGCGCGGGGCTAACAGACGGTTTAGATTTCGGTGATAATGCGAAAGCGGCACTTGTTACTCGAGGGCTCGCGGAAATCACGCGATTAGGTACTGCAATGGGTGCTAACCCGCTTACCTTTGCTGGTTTAGCTGGAATTGGTGATTTGATCGCTACCTGTACAAGTAAACATAGTAGAAATTGGCGAGCAGGCAACAAATTGGCCAAAGGGATTCTATTAGAAGATGTGCTCAAGGAAATGGGCATGGTTGTGGAAGGCGTGAAAACGACGAAAGCAGCCTATGACCTGGCGAAACGCTATGAGGTCACTATGCCGATTACGAATGAATTACATAATGTTTTATTTGAAGGGAAATCTCCACAGCTTGCAGCAGGTGATCTTATGGGACGTGTGCGAACACACGAAATGGAAGAATTACCGTTGACAAGATGAGAAAAGGCTGGAGATAGCCTACACCAGATCTTCTCCGCATTCATACTATACCCTATCAGGATTTCTCAATAGCTTAGGGTACAGGAGGCGGCACAATTGGCGAATAAAGATATGTCGAAGGACGTATTAAGTGTGGTCAAGAAGAAGACGGGCAAATCCGTAACAGCTAAAGATATCGAAAAAATTGCAAGTGGAGTGAAACCTTCTACCATGCAGAGTGAAGTTCAATTAAGAGCTCTCATAAAACAGGTTTCTGGATTAGTGAATGTCAAGGTGTCTGAAGAAACGATTAATGATATCGTTCAAGCCGTGAAAAGCAGTAAACTTGATACCAATAACATGCAGCAATTAATGAGCATGATGATGGGTAAGAAATAGAAGCATGAAGGGGTTCATCCCCTTTATGCTTTTTTCTCATTCTGTGCTATACTTACATGTGTTTCATTTTCACGATTTTTACATAAGGAGTTTATCATATGTCATCTTTAGACAAAATGTGGGCCTCATTTGTGGCCATGGGACTGATGGTTGTTGCGTCATTCCTGATCTCGTATGCACGTACAAGAACATCTGGCGTATGGCGCGGAGTGTTGTCATTCATTGCTTTTTTAATGTTTATTCCTATTTTACTTTTTATGTTATCTTCTTTGTTTTAACCAACCGGAGGGGAAATCATCATGTTAGAATTGAAAACACGCAAGACGCAGATAAAACTAACGCCCGAGACGGGATTAACCATTCTGGATCATGCATTGAAGGCAGATGTGGATTGGGGATTTTCGTGTACACGAGGAACCTGCGCGAGATGTCGCTGTTACGTTGCAGAGGGTCGCGAGCTGCTCGCAGAGGCTTCCGAAGCGGAAGAAGATCGACTAGAGCCAGAGGAGCTTGCACAAGGCTACCGTCTAGCCTGTCAATGCGTAGTAAAGGAAGTAGGAACGATTTCCGTTACGCACAAGCCTTATTTTTAAAAATTACTGCCTGAAAGGTGTGGGCATGATGAAACTGCTGGAGCCACTACTCCCGTCGATTTCGACTATTCATACTCGGTTACAGCAAGCCCATAACGTGCAATGGCTAATTGGCGGAAGCTGTGGCTTACTCATGCATAACGTCGATATTGGAAGAACTCCCAGAGATTTGGATATTTATATCGATCTGGAGGATGTTCACACGGTACATCAGTTGCTGCAGCCTTACGCGATGGATAACCCTGAATTTAGTGAAACTCCTATATATGCTTCGATGCTGAGTCATTATAGGATTGATGGACATATCGTTGAGGTTGTTGGTGATTTTAAAGTAAAGGCACTGGGATCTTTGTATCAAGTTGAAGTCAATTACTTGTCTGAGAACTATTATAGTCCTGCCTCCATGGAGACGTGGGCGGTTCCTGTGATGCCCTTAGCGCATGAGTTTCTCTTTAATGTACTTCGAAATCGTCCTGATCGCTATGAACCGATTCTCAGAATGATGCAAGATCATCCCGACAAACATATGCAGGCTTTGCGTGATTTAATGAACCGTAATCAATGGGGTCATGAATTTCATGTAAAGATGAACGAATTGCTAGATTGGAAACGGTGACGCTTATGAGTGTGTTTGATGTTCATTTTTGGCCAGACAATAAAAAAATTAAAGTAAGACCCGGCACAACATTGTTGGACGCAGGTAACAAAGCCAAAGTTCATATTAGAACGCGTTGCGGAGCTAAGGCTGCCTGTTTAATGTGTAAAGTAAAGGTAGGCGACCAAAGTGGTCTTGCCCCTCTGAATACGAATGAACGCTTAAAGCTTGGCTCCCTAGCTGATGAGGGGGTTCGTCTTGCATGCCAAGCGCGAGTAACGGGTAATGTGGAAGTAAACATACCGGAGGATCCCTTAAAGGCAGCAATTCGAGCACAGCTAGCTAGACAAGCGGAGGATGACGATTTCATTTAGACAAGATAGGATGGTTGAATAGTGAAAGTAAAACGACAACGAACCCAAGGTCGAAGCTTGCTTTTGGCACTTATCTTGGTTATTTTGCTTACAGGCTGCGCATATCCACAAGAGCTACGGAAAGAGAATCAAATTAATCCTGCCGAATTTATTACTGTGGTGCAACAAGCAGTAGATAGTTATCATGAAAAAACGGGTGTACTTCCCATTAAGAATAGCGAGATGACGACACCACTCTATGAGAAGTATGTGATCGATTTTCCTAAACTTAAAAAAACGAATCTGCTCAGTACGGTCCCAGCGAACGCATTTGAAAGTGGTGGTGTCTTCATCTACGTACTCGTTGATGCCGAAACGAAGCCTACTGTGAAGCTAATGGATCTGTCTGCCTATCAAAGTGTGGAAGATGTGCAGAAGAAAGTGAATGATTACATAGCGAAGCATGGCGGCAATATGCCGCAAGGGGTCGCCATGAATGAAGCCTTTGCCTATGTAGATTTCAAGTTGATAGGGATGAAAGAACCTGATATTAAATCCGTGTATAATCGGAAAAATGCCATTACGTACATTCTAAATAAGCAAACGGGAGAAGTATCCATTGATTATGCGATGGATATCAACACGTTCATTAAGAATAATGTTTTAGAGGGTTCCTTGAAACCGGATCAAGATTTGAGGCAAATTCTCGTAGATAAATCCTACTTCGTGCCGATTCGGAGCGTTTCCTATGTTTGGAAAGATAATCAACCTATGCCACATAACTAAATTTAAGCGAACCTCTTACCCATGTGGAAGAGGTTTTTTTGTCTTTATAGAATAAGCGGAACCGACTGATCATATATTCTTTCGAAAGCCGTATGTGCTTCATAAAATATGAGCGAAAAAAAGTTGGAACGCATCTATCATATTTCTATCGAAAGTACATATATTTTTACTAGTCCAAATGAATGTACGAGTAGTCAATTGTTACCGTCACTAGAGTCAGTTGACGACCAAACTGTAGGAGGGATTCTCTTGGAGAAAGTGGATATCTTTAAGGACATTGCAGAACGAACGGGAGGGGACATTTACCTGGGGGTTGTCGGCGCAGTCCGGACAGGGAAATCAACCTTTATTAAGCGTTTTGTGGAATCTGTAGTGCTTCCGAACATTCAAAGCGAAGCGGATAGGATCCGGGCTACCGATGAACTCCCGCAGAGCGCTGCTGGCCGCACGATTATGACAACGGAGCCGAAATTCGTACCGAATACGGCGGTTCAAATTTCTGTGGCCGAAGGGTTGAACGTAAACGTTCGCCTTGTTGATTGTGTCGGATATGCAGTCGATGGCGCCAAAGGCTATGAAGACGAGAACGGACCTCGGATGATCAATACACCATGGTTCGATGAGCCTATTCCTTTTCAGGAGGCGGCTGAGATCGGAACAAGGAAAGTCATTCAAGAGCACTCCACATTGGGTGTTGTGGTTACGACAGATGGCACGATCTCGGATATCCCGCGGTCATCCTATGTATTGGCAGAGGAAAGAGTTATTAATGAACTCAAAGAGGTTGGAAAGCCGTTCATTGTGATCATTAATTCTCAGAAGCCTAACAGTGAGCCTGCACTTGAGCTGCGCAGCGAGCTGCAAAGCCGCTATGACGTTCCAGTTGTAACAATGAGTGTAGCTAGCGCTGGAGAAGAAGAAATGGTCTCCGTGCTTCGTGAAGTCCTGTATGAGTTCCCGGTTCATGAAGTGAATGTAAACTTGCCTAGCTGGGTTATGGTTCTAGATGAGAATCATTGGCTGCGGACACAGTTCGAAGCATCGGTTCGCGATACGGTACAGGATATCAGACGCTTACGCGATGTTGATCGTGTTGTCAGTCAATTTGCTGAATATGAGTTTATCGACAAGGCTGCCTTAGCAGGGCTGAATATGGGGCAAGGTGTAGCTGAAATTGACCTCTTTGCACCAGATGAACTCTACGATCGCATTCTCGTCGAAGTCGTTGGTGTTGAGATTCGCGGGAAGGATCACCTTCTCCAGCTTATGCAGGATTTCACACATGCGAAAAGGGAATATGATCAATTCGCTGAGGCTCTTGAGATGGTCAAAACAACCGGGTATGGGATAGCTCCTCCTACACTTGCTGAGATGGCGTTAGATGAGCCTGAGTTAATCCGTCAAGGCTCCAGATTCGGCGTACGTCTAAGAGCTACTGCGCCTTCGATTCATATGATTCGAGTGGATGTAGAATCCGAGTTCTCACCGATTATCGGTACTGAGAAGCAAAGTGAAGAGCTGGTACGTTATCTCATGCAGGATTTTGAGGATAATCCGCTCAAGATTTGGGAGTCCGATATTTTCGGAAGATCACTGCACTCGATTGTGCGAGAAGGCATACAAGGCAAGCTTGCCCAAATGCCAGACAATGCAAGATACAAACTTCAAGAAACGCTTGGACGTATTATTAACGAAGGCTCTGGAGGCTTAATCGCCATTATTTTGTAAGAAAATGTGGACAAAAAACATCCGAAAGGGTGTTTTTTGTCGTTTGATAGCGGAAAGTCCCACATAAAATGGAAATAGATACTTGAAATTGCTCCCTGAGTGTATTACTATGAATTTATTCGTCTGCTTTCAAAGTTCATTTTGCTTAGAAAATCAACGATTTTTCAGAAGTTTATGTATAATTTCTAGGAAAACGGTGAAAACAGGAAGTAACGGTAGTGAGAAATTTTGGGGGGAGGTGAATGGCATGAATAAATCTGAATTGATCAACAAAGTTGCGGAAACATCTGAGCTTTCCAAGAAAGACGCAACGAAAGCAGTAGATGCTGTTTTTGATGCAATTTCTGAAGCATTGCAAGGTGGAGATAAAGTACAATTGGTTGGATTTGGTAACTTCGAAGTTCGTGAACGTTCTGCTCGTAAAGGACGCAATCCACAGACTGGTGGAGAAATTGATATCCCAGCTAGCAAAATCCCAGCTTTCAAACCTGGTAAAGCACTTAAAGATGGCATTCAATAATTTGTATTTATACATAGGATTGAACGTTACATAATTATAAAGCCGTGGCCGCGAAATGCGGGTAACGGCTTTATTTGTTTTGCCTGAAAATGGCTTTACAATTTGAAATTCTCCTACTATACTAACAAAAGTGAATGCGTTATTATTGGCTGTAAACATGACGGGGTATGGCGCAGCCTGGTAGCGCGCACCCTTGGGGTGGGTGAGGTCGCACGTTCGAATCGTGTTACTCCGATTATGACAGAGACATCGGTGTTCGATGTCTTTTTCTAATGCCAAGAAACCAACCGAATTAGCATTCATATGATGGAATCTCTTGGATTACGTAGGGGGTACAAGGTTGATTAAATTGAAGTTGAATGAGCTTATAAAGTCACTGGATTGGACAATGTTCGGTATAATTGCTTCTATTTTCTTGATTTGGCAAATTGGTACGGTGGGTAATTGGAGTAAAGAATGTTGGATATTACTGTGTATCTGCTTATTAGGCGTACGGAAGGATCAGATCGATGTAGATTGGAAACGCTTTTTTCTTATAGGCATTCCACTATTAGGTGTATTTTATTATTTTTATGGGACAGGCAATGGATTTTGGTGGAAAATTGCGAACTGGATGTTTGAAAATAATCGACATCCCTGGCGCTGGGATAGCTACATGAACGCGATCCCGTTGAATACGGGGGGATGGGCAAGGTGGATTTCAACGCCATTTTTGGATAGAGCAATGGTATGGGTGTACAACTATGGTTTTGTGCTTTCACTTTGGATTTGTATTGTTCGCAGCTTCTGGACGCGTAGTATCAAAAAAATGTTGTCTTACGCGCTTTCAGGACATATGCTGCAATTCCCGCTTATTTTGCCTTTTTATAATTTGATTCTGCTTCATGAAGTATGGTATGTAAATAAGCAGCCTGATTTACTTCATCGTGTGTTTGCGGATGAAAACTCCTTATTAGTAGCCGTTATGAATTGCTTTCCTAGTATGCATACGTCCATTTCGTTTGCAATGCTGCTGCTTGCATTGCGGGAGAAGGATCGCATCTTCAAATACATGATGGTCACGTATTGTTCGGCTATTATATTTTCGACGCTGTATTTGCAAATTCATTGGGTGATCGATGTGATCGCAGGCATGTTATTCGCTTATGGAACCGTTAAATTGACGGATCTTCTTATTCGCTTAGGATCAACGCATGCATTGCCAGCGAAGTTCAAACGATTTTATCGGAAAAGCGCAACAACAGCACCTTCTGAATTAACTAGTTAGTACATGTTGACTTCCTATTGCTTTTTTTGGCATCATTAGGTAAGGGATTAAGGTTAGGGAAGGGCGGAGGATGGATATGGAACAATCGAATAAACCAGATCAATCAAACTCGAACGGTAACGAGTATTTTGTAATTAAAGCGAAGGATAATGGTGTTCATGTGATTGGATTAACTCGTGGACAAGACACACGTTTTCATCATACAGAGAAACTAGACAAGGGTGAAGTTATGATTGCTCAGTTCACTGAGCATACATCCGCGGTTAAAGTACGAGGCAAAGCTTTGATTATGACCAAGTTTGGCACGATCGATACAGAAGAATAAGAGTTTATTCCAATAAACGGTTATAACGTCCTTCTTGGACGTGTGTGTTTAACAAGAAATACATCCATGTTATCGTATGGAACAACAGAATACATGTATTTTCAGAAAAGCAGG
Source organism: Paenibacillus plantarum (assembly GCF_013141695.1). GTDB lineage: Bacteria > Bacillota > Bacilli > Paenibacillales > NBRC-103111 > Paenibacillus_E > Paenibacillus_E plantarum. The sequence goes on along the minus strand of NZ_WHNY01000006.1, from coordinate 132,551 downwards.
CATAGCCTGCTTTTTTTCTATGTACAATGGTGTATAGGACTTGTTTATTTGGATAACCTGTTGGTTATTTGCTCCTGCATATGCTTAGGGGGTGTTGATTGTGAAATGGTCAATGCGTATTGTGATCACACTAGGGATTTCGGTTGTTGTTGCGCTTAGTCTATCCATGTTACCAAAGATGGAACTTTCATCAGGCTTAGGTTCTGCCTACACGTGGTCCAATAATCGAGGGGGACAGCTCACCGAAAATAACTTAGCTGATCTTCTGGTTCAAATTCCACTGCAGCTTCGAATACGGAAAGTAGAGCTGAGTACGTCGCGGTTGTCTCTTGATTTAAGTTTGCCCAAAAATGCGGAGACGATTGCGGTATATCGTGATTTGTATACAATTGCACAGACCATGCTAGTCAAAACTAAAAATGTCGATCAAGTGTGGGTACGCATAATTGACTATTCCGGCTCGGCCAATACAACTTCCACTCAGCTTGTCTTGGCTATGGTTGCACAGCGTGAATTTGGCGAAGATATGGAGAAGAAGCCGTCAGAGCTTAGTTTAATTCAATTGGAGCAAGAGCTTCAGAACCGATTTCGCATCACGTACACCTCCAAGTGGCAACAAAAGTATCCCCTATAATTTATTGTGCTTCTATTAACGTGTTATGCTATAATAATTTGGATTGAGACATCCAGTTTCATTAAATGATATTTGGCATACGGTTACGGAGGCTTTTGCATGAATTCTTATCGGATCCCTGAGATCGCTAAGCAGTACACGGAGTATGATATGATCCAAATTCACACAGACTTGCCCGATTTTCCCGAGTTGCGCACACGTCTGTTGTTTGCATTCTTGAATGAAAATAACAAACTAAGCTCATTAAGTGAATTATTTACTTTAGCAACAGCACTTGTGCAGCTAGGACTCGATACTCATGATCTTGTGACTGTGTCCAATGAAGTCAAGGAGAAAAAGGCATCAAGATCGCGGCAGTTAAAAGTACTTGCAGGAGATTACTTTAGTGCGAGATTTTATCATCTACTAGCTAAAACAGGGCAGATCGATATGATTAAGCAACTTTCAAATGCAATCTGTGAAGTAAATCGGTTAAAGATGACCAGCTATACGAAAATGAAACAGCTGAAAATGACGGCAGAAGATTACATTCACCTCACGGTGGAAATTAAATCTCAGCTTTTTTTGTCTTTTTCAGAAGTCATGTTTGGTCATAACAAACAAGCGTGGCCTGAAATTCTGAGAGGCTTTGTGAGATGTGAACTGTTGTTCACAGAAATTTTCCGGATTGAAACCATTTCTAAGTTCAGAGGCAGTTGGGGTTATTGGCATATTAGCCAGCACGGCACACGAGAAGAGCGGAAGCTATTACAAGGTGAAGAGGTAGATACGACGAAGGTTCGTACACTTCTACATAAATACAATATTTCTTCACAGTTGTATCAATTGCTGAACATTCAAACGAAGCAATTGCAGGACTTTGTAAAGAAGCTTGAATCGGATATGCTACAAAGTGAACTCTTTCACATGGGAGAGCCCTTTTTACGATTTGCTGGGGAACATCCTAAAGTGTTAGAAGAAATTTAAGGGGACCTGGGGAATGAGTGTAAGCAATACGAATAGTGAAAATAAAAAAGCGAAAAGTAAAGAAGAATTTGTACATGGTGTTTTTGAAAGCATCGCACCTAAATATGACTTGATGAATAATATCATTAGTTTTAATCGTCACAAAGCTTGGCGTAAATTTGCAATGAAGAAGATGAATGTACAGCCTGGGGCTACAGCAATCGATTTATGTTGTGGAACTTGTGACTGGACCATTAGTCTTGCTCAAGCTAGTAGAACTGGGAAAATGGTTGGATTGGATTTCAGCCAAAATATGTTGGATATTGGTGCCGAGAAAATAAAACAACAGCACTTGGATCAGCAGGTCGAGCTTATACAAGGAAATGCGATGAGTCTTCCGTTTGACGACAATACGTTTGACTTTGCTACAATCGGGTTTGCTTTGCGTAATGTGCCCGATCTTGAACAAGTCATTCGCGAAATGCAACGTGTCGTTAAGCCCGGAGGGCTAGTTGTGTCTTTAGAGCTATCCAAACCAACATGGCAGCCATTTAAGTCCATCTATTATGTATATTTCCGACATATCATGCCGTTCCTCGGTAAATTGATTGTTAAGAAATATGAGCAATATAAGTGGTTACCGGAATCATTAATTTCGTTTCCAGATCATAAGCAACTCGCGGCCATCTTCTCGAAGAATGGTTTAGATCACGTACAGGCCCATCCACTCTTTGGTGGTGTAGCGGCGCTTCATGTAGGGACAAAAGGTAATAAGAAATCAGGAGTGTAATTCACATATGTTTACTAAACTAAAGATTTTTCTAGAAATGATTAAATTCGAACACAGTGTGTTTGCTTTGCCATTTGCTTTCATGGGAGCTATACTCGGTTCCGTTGTATGGCAGGGACACTTACCTAGCTGGGCACAGATCGGTTGGATCACCTTAGCTATGGTAGGTGCACGCACGGCCGCGATGGCATTGAATCGTGTAATTGACCAAGCTATTGACAAGCGCAATCCAAGAACAGAGAATCGAGCAATTCCTGCCGGGCTCATTTCAATACCGCAAGTTATTCTCTATATCATCATCTCGTTTGCAGTTCTTTTCTGGGCAACCTATCACTTAAGTGCTCTGTCCATGAAGCTTTTACCCATTGCTGTGTTCTTTCTTGTGATTTATTCCTATACCAAAAGGTTTACTTGGACATGCCATTTTGTACTGGGCTTAACCTTGGGGCTTGCCCCACTTGGCGGTTGGATTGCAGTTACAGGTCAATTTACATGGTCGTCGATCATCTTTTTCCTAACAGTTGCATGCTGGAGTGCTGGATTCGATCTTATATATGCTTGCCAGGATGCCGAGTTTGATCGCAAAGAAGGGTTGCACTCATTGCCAAGTCGATTTGGCATTAAAGCAGCACTACTAACAGCACGCGTACTGCATGTTTTAACTGCAATTGGTTTAGTCTCCTTATTCTTCATCACGCATCTGAGTTGGTTGTATTTGGTGGGGCTTGTTATTGCTTATATATTGCTGTTTAAAGAACACAGACTCGTTACTCCGCAGGATTTGTCCAAATTAAACACGGCTTTCTTCACGATGAATGGTGTATTGAGTTTAGTCATGTTTACTTTCACATTACTTGATGTACTTGTGAGTAAGCACTCATGAACGGCGGAAACTGGGTCGTTGGAATTTCGGGTGCGAGTGGAGCCATCTACGGTGTACGATTATGTGAAGTGTTGTTGGATCTTGGTTTAGATGTGCATCTTATTATTACAGATGCGGGTTGGCGTGTTCTGCAGGATGAACATGACTGGAGTGTTACAAAACGTCTAGAGGTACTTGAGAAGCACTTCGGTGGACGAGCAGGTTCGTATGAGTATCATCCCGTAGCGAATATTGGTGCGACCGTGGCAAGTGGTTCTTTTCGAACCAGAGGGATGGTTGTGATTCCGTGCTCGATGGGCACGTTATCTGGGATTGCGCATGGTTCGTCCGATAACTTGCTTGAGCGTACCGCGGACGTCATGTTAAAAGAAGGAAGAAAATTAATTTTGGTGCCAAGGGAAACACCTTTGCATGCTATACATTTAGAAAATATGCTTACCCTAACAAGAATGGGTGTGCGAATGATACCGGCTATGCCAGCCTTCTATAATCGTCCGCGCTCAATCGATGAGATGGTTGACTTTTTGGTAGGCAAAGTAATGGATAGCATGGAGATTGATCATTCCTTGTACCGCAGATGGGGAGATATTGATGAGCAACCTAGACCCTAAAATCCGAATAGGTCGAATCAATTATACAAACGTGTGGCCGATCTATTATTATTTTCCTGAACTGATGAATAGTTCAGAAGTCGATATTATTGAACAGGTACCCACATCTCTTAATAAAGCTATGGCTGAAGGCCAAATTGATATGGGACCCATTTCTTCTTTTTCATACGGTCAATTTTTTGAGGAGTATATGCTTTTCCCGGATTTATCCGTTAGCTCCTATGGTGAAGTCAACTCGATTCTACTTTTCCATGACAAACCATTACGGGAAATCGTGAACGGGAAAATTATTCTTCCTACGACGTCTGCGACTTCTGTCAATTTACTTAAAATTATTTTAGAAAAATTTTATAATGGTAAACCGACGTATGAATATGCGAAGCCGAATCTAGACCAAATGATGGAGGGAGCAGATGCTGCTCTTCTCATTGGGGATGATGCCATTAAGGAAAGCTGGCGGAATCAAAAGTATATGATTACGGACCTCGGTCAAGAATGGGCCAAATGGACGGGGAAATGGATGACGTTCGCTGTCTGGGCAATCCGCAAAGAAACGATTCATGCTTATCCAGAGCTTGTAACTACTATTTTTGAAGCATTTAAGGCAAGTAAGGAAAAGGCTCATCGGGAGCCAACGTATATGATCGAGGAGGCACAAGCAACCGTTGGTGGCACTTCCGACTATTGGCATCATTATTTTCATACATTGTGTTATGATTTCGCGGCCGAGCAGTGGGATGGTCTTCATTCGTATTATCAGTATTGTTATGAACTTGGTTTCTTACCGAAGCCAGTTCAAATTGGCATTTGGGAAGATTCTAAAGTGGCACGGGTGACCGAATGAAAAATTTGTTGGATATATATGCAAGAAAAAGAAGAGACATTTCAGCGATAGAGAAAGAGCTGGAAGAGAGTGTGAATAACGATCACTCTTTACTAAGAGAAACTTCGATCCACCTACTTAAAGCGGGAGGAAAACGGATTAGACCCGTTTTCGTTCTTCTTTCTGGTGAATTTGGTCATTATGAACTCCAAACGATGAAAAATGTAGCAGTGCCATTAGAGCTTATTCACATGGCATCTCTTGTGCATGATGATGTTATTGACGATGCTAACACACGACGTGGTCAATTGACGGTTCGCTCCAAATGGGATAATCGTATTGCGATGTTTACTGGGGATTATATTTTTGCAAGAGCACTAGGTGTGATCACTCAGATTCGGGACCCGAGAGTTCACCAAATCATGTCAAAAGCCATTGTTGAAATGTCCATTGGAGAAATGGAGCAAATTCGTTTTTTCTTTCATTCCGAGCAAACCATACGTGACTATTTACTTCGCATTCGACGCAAAACTGCGTTATTAATAGCAATCTCCTGTCAATTAGGCGCGATGGCTTCAGGCGCTCCTGACTGGGTAAGCACTAAGTTGTATAATTTTGGATATAATGTAGGTATGGCCTTCCAAATTAGGGATGATATTCTGGATTTAACAGGGACCGAGAAACAGATCGGGAAACCGCCCGGAAGTGACGTCAAGCAGGGGAATATTACGTTGCCGGTGATCTTGACCCTGCAAGATCCAGTTTTAAAGCCAATGATATTGACAGAACTTGATCGAATACATAAACTGGATGGACAAACGGATGTAAGTCGATTCTTAGAAATGATTCGTGGCAGTGCTGGCATCAAGGAAGCCGATCGACTTTCCCAGGTATATATCGATAAAGCGATTTCGTCTTTAGGCACACTGCCGGATAACCAAGCAAAGAAAGATCTCATCGAAATCGCTCATTTTATCGGGAATCGATCTTATTAACGAAGGAGGTAGTCTTTCAATGGAAAAAACATTTCTCATGGTTAAACCAGATGGTGTACAACGGGGGCTTGTTGGCGAGATTGTAAAACGGTTTGAACAGAAAGGTTTTCAATTGATTGGCAGCAAGTTGACGGTTATTTCCCGAGAACAAGCCGAGATCCACTATGCAGAGCATAAAGGTAAAGATTTTTTCGAAAGACTTGTGAATTTTATTACATCAGGACCTGTTTTTGCGATGGTATGGCATGGTGATCAAGTTATTACGTTGTCGCGAACGATGATTGGCAAAACGAATTCATTGGAAGCCGCACCTGGAACCATTCGCGGTGATTATGCTGTACATACGAATCTCAACCTGATTCATGGGTCTGATTCATCCGAAAGTGCTGAGCGTGAAATTAATAATTTTTTTCAGCCAAACGAAATTTTTACATATTCAAAGAACATACAAGAATGGATCTAATCTCTCGCTGCAAGAATCTGTTATCGGATACGATACAGGTTCTTTTTGTTTTTTTATGAAGGAATTTGGTAAATCCACACAGAATGTATCAAGGTACATATTGATCAAGGTGGGTGGACAGCATGGAGGATCAAGATTTTTTGTTGTTTATTAAAAAAATAAAGGAACACACGTCCATTGATCTTGCGTTGTATAAGGAAGCGCAAATGAAGAGACGATTAACTACCTTGCGATTGAAGCGGGGTTACAATACGTTTATTTCTTTTTTTGAAGCGATGATGAAGGACAAGGAACTGTTCTATGAGTTTTTGGATCGGATGACGATCAATGTTTCTGAATTTTGGAGGAACCCGAATCGTTGGGAGCTTGTAGAACAGAAATTTATACCAGAGATGCTGAAGCGGAATCGCCGATTGAAAATTTGGAGTGCAGCCTGCTCCACAGGTGAAGAACCGTACACACTAGCTATGATTTTAGCTGAGCAAGGGGCGTTGGCTGAGACGAGCCTACATGCGTCAGATATTGACGATGGTGCTTTAGAGAAAGCACGTAAAGGGTTGTACTTGGATCGTTCTGTGCGTGATGTGCCAGCTAATTATGTGAAGAAATATTTTAAACAGGATGGCTTAATGTTTCATGTTTCGGAAGAACTCAAAAAGTCAGTCAAGTTTCAGAAACAAAATTTGCTTGTTGATACATTTGATAGCGGTTACGATCTTATCGTGTGCCGTAATGTCATCATTTATTTCACAGAAGAAGCCAAGCATGTGCTGTACCAGAAGTTTGCCAAAGCCCTTAAACCAGGCGGTCTGCTTTTCGTCGGCTCGACAGAACAGATTTTTTCACCTGGTCAATATGATCTAGAAGCGGCTGAAACGTTCTTTTATCGGAAAAAAGGAGTATAAGAACTTCCTTATTTTCCAATACTAAGATGTAGCAGTTCAAAGTGAACGAGAGACAATAGGCTTTGAACAATGCATACACGCTTAGGGGGCTATCATGGACAAACGCAAGGTGATTACCGCTTATCGCAGAGGAATGATTTCCATTCAAGAATGTGCTCAAATTTTAGGAGTTGATTCCTCACAAATTACGGGTCTTATGAATGATCCTCAGCTATGTGAGCCTCCGAGGGTCGTCCAGAAGCAACCTATGCACGGCTAATACTAGTTCCTGTCTAGATGATGACACGCTTACGTGGAAGGGTTTGTCCCTGACCTGTGAAGCGTGTTTTTGCATTTGAGTTGTTGCCAAACCTGAGTAGCTATACTATAATGACAACAGATAATCGCGCGTCAAAGCGCTAAAGTGCTTGGTGCTGCAGCTTTTTTCAGTAGCACATGTAGTAAGTAGGCTCGGTTTTTCCATACTATTATGTTCATATACGGAGTTCGATGTTCTTCGTAAAATTCTTAGGGGGTAACGGATTGTGAGATATTTAACAGCAGGTGAAACGCATGGCCCGCAGCTCACTGCGATTATTGAAGGGTTTCCAAGTAATGTAAACCTTAACTTTGAAGACTTAAACCATCAATTACATAGACGTCAAAAAGGCTATGGTCGGGGTCGTCGGATGCAAATTGAGAAAGATACAGCTACCATTGCAGGTGGCGTGCGTCATGGAAAAACAACGGGTGCGCCAATCGCATTAGTCGTCGTGAACAATGATTGGAAACATTGGACCTCGGTTATGGGGATTGAACCCGTTGAAGAAGATAACGAAGGCAAACGCCGTGTGAACCGTCCTCGTCCTGGACATGCCGATTTAAATGGCGGCCTCAAATATAATCAAAAAGATTTGCGTAATATTTTGGAAAGATCAAGTGCTCGTGAAACAACGATGCGTGTAGCCACTGGGGCTGTTGCTCGTCAATTGCTAGCAGAGTTCGGGATTAAAGTAGCAGGACAAGTTATCCGCATTGGTGATGTTGAAGTAGAGCGTCAAGAGCTTCCTGTTGATGAACTTATTCGGATTACAGAAGAATCACCAGTACGTGTTGTTGATAAAGATGCAGAAGCGAAAATGATCGCTGCAATCGATGCTGCCAAAGAAGATGGCGATACATTAGGTGGTGTCGTGGAAGTCATTATCGAAGGTGTACCAGTTGGACTTGGAAGTCACGTACAGTGGGACCGCAAATTGGATGGTAAAATTGCACAAGCCGTGCTTTCCATTCAAGCTTTCAAAGGTGTGGAATTCGGAATCGGTTTCGAAGCTGCAGAGCGCAGAGGTTCGAACGTGCATGATGAAATCCTGTATACGCAAGAAACTGGCTTTAGACGCAGAACGAATCGTGCAGGTGGATTCGAAGGCGGAATGACGACAGGCGAGCAAATCATCGTTCGTGGAGTAATGAAGCCAATTTCGACTTTGTACAAGCCTTTGCAAAGTGTAGATATCGATACGAAAGAAGTATTTACAGCCCAGGTGGAGCGTTCCGATACTTGTGCAGTGCCAGCAGCAGGCGTGATCATGGAGAATGTCATCGCTTGGGAAGTGGCTAATGCGTTCTTAGATAAATTCGGAGGAGACTCCATCGAAGAAATCCGCGCTAACTTAGCGAATTTCCTCAAACAAGTGGAGAACTACTAAGATGAGAGAACTTACCGTAGAGCTTGGAGAACGGTCTTATCCCATTTATATTGGCCAAGGCATTCTTACCAATATCTCGGCACTGTTCGATCGCGCGAAGCTCAGCCGCAAGTCGCCACTGCTCATCGTCACCGACGAATCGGTGGCGGCCTTGCACTTGGAGCGCGTCCTGACGCTGCTCCGTGACGGCGGCTTCGCCGCGACGGCCTGCGTCGTGCCCGCAGGCGAAACGTCCAAATCCCTCGCGCAGCTCGAGGGAATCGTAACCGCCGCCCTCCAGGCGGGCCTTGATCGCAATTCTGCGATCATAGCCCTCGGAGGAGGCGTGGTCGGCGATCTCGCCGGCTTCGCTGCGGCGAGCTTCATGCGCGGGATCCGCTTCGTGCAGATCCCGACGACCATCCTTGCCCACGACAGTTCTGTCGGCGGCAAGGTAGCGGTCAATCACCCGATGGCGAAGAACATCATCGGGGCGTTCCATCAGCCGGAGCTAGTCCTCTTCGACATCGACTTGCTGTTGACTTTGCCTGAGCGCGAAGTGAAGGCAGGCCTGTCTGAAGTGATCAAGCATGGATTGATCTGGGATGCTGCTTTCACACAGTGGTGCGATGAAAACGCGGACAAGCTGTTAGGGTTAGATCCAGAAGCGTTAAGTTATGCGCTTTATATAGGTTGTCAAGTGAAAGCCATCGTCGTATCGCAGGACGAACGCGAGAATGATCTCCGTGCGATATTAAACCTTGGCCACACAATCGGTCACGCTTTAGAAGCGGTAGCGGGCTACGGTGAGCTGTTGCATGGTGAGGCCATTGCCATTGGGATGGTCGGCGCTGCAAAGCTTGCCCAGCAGTTTGGTTACAGTGAGGACATCCACACAGTAACCAAAGGATTATTTGTGAAATACGGATTGCCGGTGAGCATACCGTCACATTTGGATACAGATCGCATTATGAGTGCTATGATGCATGATAAGAAATTCAAAGAAGGTACGATGGTGTATATCATACCGACTGAAATTGGTAAAGTCGAGATCCGCAAGGATGTTACTTCACAGCAAGTCAGAGAAATTGTTGACCTTCTAAAAGGGGAGAAATAACCAATGTACTTAAGGGGAATTCGTGGCGCGACAACAGTTCAACAGAATGATGCAGAGGAAATTCTTTCTGCAACGAGTGAGCTTCTTCAAGGAATTGTAGAAGCGAATGATTTCCGTCCAGAAGATATTGGATCGGTTTTCATTACAGTTACGGAAGATATTACGGCAACGTTTCCAGCACGAGCAATTCGTACACTCATTGGCTGGGAGCTTGTTCCATTGATGTGTTCCTTGGAAGTGCCAGTTGAGAATGCATTACCCAAATGTATTCGTTTGATGGTTCAGGTTAACACGACCAAAACTCAAGCGGAGATTAACCATGTGTACTTGAAAGAAGCGAAAGCACTTCGTCCTGATATTGTTAAATTGACAAATGAAGCTACACGGTAGTATAGTGAAATTAGATGAGTTTTGGTTAGTAGAGCAGAGTTTAGTCGAGTAGAGCAGAGCCGAGTTGAGATGAGAAAAAGTAAAGTAGCTATGTGACCATTGGATCGTTCCCAGAGGGGGATCGTCTATTTGTTCATACCCAGCTAACATTTTCTTTTTTTCACATTCATTCTGATCGTCTACTGAAACTAAAGTCAACCTCTACCCCTGGTAGAGGTTTTTTTGTATTCGAATAGAGTTTTGAGCGCCGCAGACCGCGAGTAGCTCACAAGCTGAGAGGGGATGTTTCCATGTATACACCTGAATTACAAGAAGTCATTCGTTTGTCCAAAGATTATAATCTGATCCCAGTGGTGCGTCATTTACTAGCTGATACCGAGACGCCAATACGTGTATTCCAACATTTATATCAAGAGCCTCGTGCCTTCCTTTTAGAAAGTGTAGAGGGAGGAGTGAAATGGGCGCGTTATTCCTTCTTAGGCAGCGATCCATTCTTGATGATCACGGCGAAGCATGGAAAAACAACGGTCGAAACGGGGTCCGAGAAAAAAATCACGGATGAGAAACCGATCGAAGTGTTGAAGGCTTACCTTCGTTCCTACTCCAGCCCTCAGCTTGCTGATCTTCCTCGCTTTACGGGTGGTGCGGTTGGATTCTTCGGATACGATTTATTGCAATACTATGAGAAACTACCAGCTCATCAGATTGATGATTTACAAATGAATGATATTCAATTCATGTTTTGCGATCAGGTCATCGTCTTTGATCACTTCAAACAACAGATCAAAGTGATCGCAAACCTACATGTTCCCCAATTCGCAACAGATGCGGATATCGCGAAAGCGTATCAAGCAACCTGTGAGAAAATCGATGCCACAATTGAGAAAATTAAACGGCCTCTTAGTTCCGATACGATGACGCACAACCCGATCGTGTCAGAACCGGATTTGGGTGAAATTCGCTCCAATATTACGAAAGATAAGTTCATTGCCAATGTGAACAAAGCAAAGGAATACATTCGTGCCGGCGATATTTTCCAAGTCGTGCTCTCGCAGCGTTTTGAAATGGAAACAACGGTTTCTCCTTTACAGGTGTATCGAGTGCTTCGAACAATGAATCCATCTCCTTATATGTATGTGCTGAAAATGGACGACGAGATTATCGTTGGAACGTCTCCTGAGTTGCTAGTACGAGTGGAGGAAGAAAAAGTTGAGACGCGGCCGATTGCGGGAACAAGACCTAGAGGGAAAACACCAGAGGAAGATCACGCACTTGAGTTGGAGTTGCTGGCCGATGAGAAAGAACGCGCAGAGCATTTGATGTTGGTTGATCTAGGTCGAAATGATATCGGGCGTGTCTCCGAATTCGGAACGGTTAAATGTGATACGTTCATGGACATTGAACGCTACTCACACGTAATGCATATCGTTTCCAATGTGTCTGGTAAAATTGCCAAGGATAAGGATTTCTTCGATGCTTTCCTTTCCTGTATGCCTGCAGGCACGGTGTCTGGAGCACCGAAGCTGAGAGCGATGGGCATTATTGCGGAACTGGAGCCAGAGTCACGCGGTTCTTACGCAGGGGCAATTGGTTATCTAGGATTTTCCGGGAATTTGGACACTTGTATTACGATCCGGACGATTGTGTTCAAAAAAGGCAAGGCCTATGTGCAAGCAGGAGCAGGAATCGTTTGGGATTCTGTACCTGAGAGTGAATATCAAGAAACCGTGAATAAAGCGACGGCTTTGCTGAAATCAATTCGTATGGCAGAAGCCATGTTCAGTCCTGAGCCAAGACCTGTTAGCGATATTAACAAAGATTATTTTGTTAACTCATAGAAGGAAGGGGCAAGGAAGAACATGAGTGGAACAATTTCGATACAGCAAGCTCTTGGAAAAGTAATTAGTGGCAATCATTTATCCCGTGAAGAAGCGCGTAGTGTTATGTCTGAGATTATGGATGGAGAGGCAACACAAGCACAAATCGGCAGTTTGTTGACGGCTCTTCGTATCAAAGGGGAAACCTTTGAAGAGATTACTGGGTTTGCGGAGACAATGCGAAGCAAAGCGGTGCAAGTGAATGTGCACCAAAGTGACTTACTTGATACGTGTGGAACAGGTGGAGATGGTGCGGACACGTTTAATATCTCAACCACAGCTGCCATTGTAGCATCAGCAGGCGGTATCCGAGTAGCGAAGCATGGCAATAGAGCGATGTCGAGTAAAAGTGGTAGTGCGGATGTCTTAGAAGCGCTTGGCGTTAAGATTACACTGAGTGGGGAACAAGCTGCGAAATGTCTTGAGCGTACGGGTATTTGCTTTATGTTCGCACAGGCCTATCATCAATCAATGAAGCATGTTGCAGCACCTCGTAAAGAACTTGGATTTAGAACGGTTTTCAATTTGCTTGGACCGTTAACGAATCCTGCTGGAGCAGATCGCCAAGTCCTTGGGGTATTCGACAGAACCAAGACGGAGATGTTAGCTCAATCGCTGCAAGCACTCGGCTTGAAGCGTGCGATGGTTGTTGCCAGCGAGGATGGGTTGGACGAATTCAGTATCTCTGCACCTACAAAGGTGTCTGAGCTGAAGTCGGATCTTATTTCGACTTATACCATTACGCCGGATGACCTAGGACTTCGTGCGCACAGTATCAAAGATGTAGCCGGTGGAGATGCTTCACTTAATGCTGAAATCATTCGTCATATTTTTGCAGGTGAAAAAGGACCTTATCGGGACATCGTACTTGCGAATGCCGCTGCATGCTTTTACGTAACCGGTCATGTTGGTACACTTCAACAAGGCGTGAAATTTGCTGCAGATGTCATTGATTCGGGGCGTGCTGAGCAAAAACTGCAAGATTTAATCCAATATACAGGAGAACTATGCCATGTTTCTTGATAAAATTGTAGCTACAAAACGCGTTGAAGTAGAGGCGATGAGCGGTTTTTCGATCTCGGAGGCTGAGAAGTTAATTTCTCAGCTTCCACCTTGCTTAGGCTTTGAGCGGGCATTGACGCTGGGGAAGAATCGTTCGATGGGACTTATCGCTGAAGTGAAGAAAGCTTCGCCATCCAAAGGATTGATCCGCGCAGATTTCGAACCGGTGGGGTTGGCTCAAGCTTATGAGCGTGCAGGCGCCGATTGTATTTCGGTATTGACCGATGTTTCATATTTCCAAGGTAGCAATGATTATTTGAAGGCTGTGCGTAAAGCGGTGAATGTTCCGTTGCTACGCAAAGATTTCACCATTGATCCGAAGCAAATCTATGAAGCAAGACTTCTGGGAGCAGATGCCATTCTGCTGATCGCAGCGATTTTGACAACAGAGCAAATGAAGCAGTATTTGACTCTAGCGAAGGATCTTGGCCTAGATGCACTCGTTGAGGTGCATGATCGTGAAGAGTTGGAGCGCGCACTTGAGCTGGATACCCAAATGATAGGTGTTAATAATCGGAATTTAAAAACCTTCGTTACCGATCTAGGAACAACAGAAGAATTAATAAGCTTTATGCCAAAAGGTAAAACTGTTGTGAGCGAGAGCGGTATATCTACCGTTGAAGATATGGCTTATGTCGAGAAAGTAGGGGCACAAGCTGTACTGATCGGGGAGCATTTCATGCGACAGCCCGTCGTTGAACAAGCGGTTCATCAGTTGATGGGAGTCCACTTTTGATCACGAAGTAGTCCATGAAGTGTATTCGACATCGAATATTGAATTCAGCCGGAAATTCCGGTGCTCACGTAGCTTCCACTACGCTCCGCTCCTCATTTCCTAGCTTCTTTCAATCTTCTCGGTGCTGAAAACTGGACTTTTTGAACTCGTATGTATAGGTAGAAAGGGGCGGATTTGATGACTGTGGGAACGATTCCAACGGTAAAAATTTGTGGACTTCAAAGCGTTGAAGTGTTAAAATCAATCGTACATTTGCCGATAGCTCATATCGGCTTTGTTTTTGCACCAAGCAAGCGACAGGTCACGCCAGAGAAGGCAGCCGAGCTGATTGCTTATTTGAAAGCTGAAGAAGCAAAGGGGCAGACTGTGCCTCTTACAGTTGGCGTCTTTGTCAATCCAACGAAAGAGCAGTTGGTTGATATCTTAGCTGCGGCTCCTCTGGATGTCGTGCAACTTCATAGTCAGGAAACACCGGCTTTCTGTGGATGGGTTCGTGATCAATTTGGTGTACAGGTATTTAAATCGGTTTCCATCTCCAAAACAGAAGATTCCATACCTTCTATATCCAAGGTAGCTGAGCAACTCGATCCTTATATCGGTCATGTAGATGCGATTTTATTAGATACCTTTGACCCTGTATATGGTGGCGGTTCTGGGACAACTTTTGCCTGGGATTGTATACCTGTTTATCAAGAATGGTCTCGTTCTGCTGGTATTCAATTACTAGTAGCTGGCGGACTCCGACATGATAACGTAGATCAATTAGTACATGCTTACGCTCCTGATGGCGTTGATGTATCGAGCGGCGTGGAGACAGATGGCGTGAAAGATATTACGAAAATAACCGCGTTTGTGGAAAGGGTGACCCGTAAGTGACACAAGTACCTGATCAGCAAGGTAGATTTGGCAAGTTCGGTGGCCGCTATGTGCCCGAAACATTGATGAATGCCTTACATGAGCTTGAAGAAGCTTATGCGCGATATAAAGATGATCCTGAATTTATTGCTGAAGTTCGTTATTTGCAGAAGCAGTATTCGGGTAGACCTACTCCGCTTTACTACGCAGAACGCTTAACCGAGCTACTTGGCGGAGCGAAGATTTATTTGAAACGTGAAGATTTAAACCATACAGGCGCACACAAAATTAATAACACCATCGGACAGGCCGTACTTGCAAAACGCATGGGTAAGAAAAAGATAATCGCGGAAACTGGGGCAGGTCAGCACGGTGTTGCTTCAGCGACAGTAGCGGCTTTAATGGGCTTTGAATGTAAAGTGTTCATGGGCGAAGAAGACACGAAACGTCAACAATTGAATGTGTTTCGAATGAAATTGTTAGGTTCGGAAGTAATTCCGGTTACTTCTGGAACGCGCACATTGAAAGATGCTTGTAATGAAACATTGCGTTACTGGGTAAGTAACGTTCAAGATACGTACTATATTCTAGGATCCGTAACTGGACCTCATCCGTATCCAATGATGGTTCGTGATTTCCAGCGCGTGATCGGGGATGAGTCCCGTGAGCAAATCTTGGAAACAGAAGGTAGATTACCGGATGCCGTAGTTGCTTGTGTTGGCGGAGGCAGTAACGCGATGGGTATTTTCTATCCATTCGTTCAAGATGAGTCCGTGAAATTGATTGGTGTCGAGGCTGCGGGTCGCGGCGTTGATACGGAGGAGCATGCAGCTACCATGACCAAAGGAACGCCAGGTGTATTCCAAGGGTCACTCAGTTATTTGCTACAGGATGAGTATGGTCAAGTCTTGCCAGCGCATTCGATCTCAGCCGGTTTGGACTACCCGGGAATTGGTCCCGAACATGCGTACCTCAAAGATGCTGAGCGTGCTACTTATTATCCAATAACGGATCAAGAAGCACTGGATGCGCTTCAATTGTTGAGCCGCACAGAAGGTATCATTCCTGCTCTTGAGAGCGCACATGCCATTGCCCATACGCTGAAATTAGCACCGACGATGACGAAGGACCAAATCATTATCGTGAGCTTGTCAGGCCGCGGCGATAAAGATGTGGAATCCATTATTAGTTATCTTGGCGAGGGGGTATAAGCGATGAACCGTATTGACAGTCGTTTTGCAGAACTCAAAGCGCGCGGTGAAACCGCAATGATCCCTTTTCTAACGATTGGCGACCCTTCGATAGAGGCATCCTTGGAACTGATTCTAGAAATGGAACGCGCAGGCGCGGATTTAATCGAGCTTGGTGTTCCTTACTCGGATCCACTCGCAGATGGCCCTGTTATTCAGCGCTCTTCGGAACGCGCTTTGAAAAGTAAAATTTCCATTTTTGATGTAATCGATGTAGCTAAACAGGCAAGGAATCGCGGATCACAGCTGCCATTCATCCTTTTTACCTATTATAATCCGGTTCTCCAAATTGGTTTGGAACGTATTTTCAAAGTGATGCAAGAGAATGAAATCAGTGGCATTATTATTCCAGATCTTCCTTTGGAAGAGGATAGTGAGACGAGAGAGATTGCTGAGAAATATGGCGTTCATTTGATTCCATTGGTTGCACCAACATCGAATGAACGTGTACAACGTATTGCTTCAAGTGCACGTGGGTTCGTTTATTGTGTATCTTCCCTTGGGGTCACTGGCGAGCGCGCTGAATTTTTTGGCGGCATTGAAGATTTCCTTACAACTGTTCGGGAAGCCGCGTCTGTTCCCATTGTTGTAGGCTTCGGCATATCATCGCGTGAACAAGTTGAACGCTTTGAGAAGCTGTGCGATGGTGTTGTCGTAGGAAGTGCGATTGTCCGCACGATCGAGAGCGCATTACCACATTTCCAAGAGGATGCTGCTCATCCGGAAGGTCTTAAACAAGTAGGTAACTTTGTAGGTCAATTAAAGCGTACGAACAACTAATTGATGAGGTGACTTCATGAAACCGAAACAAACCATTATACATTTACCAGTCTACCAACCAGGTAAGCCTATTGATGAAGTAAAGCGTGAGCTGGGCTTAACTGAAGTAATTAAGCTTGCTTCTAATGAAAACCCGTTCGGGTCATCTCCACATGTGAAGGCTGCTATTGAAGCTGAAATTGCAAATATTAGTCTATATCCAGATGGAGGAGCCGTACAGCTAACAGAAGCTGTAGCAGCTTCATTGGGAGTAGAGACGAACCAGCTTATTTTTGGCGCAGGCTCGGATGAAGTTATCCTGATGTTGGCGCGTGCTTTCCTTGTACCAGGTGATGAGTCCGTCATGGCTTCACACACTTTCCCTCAATACAAACACAATTGTGAAATTGAGGGTGCGGTTTCCATTGAAGTTCCATTGAAAGATGGCACGCATGATTTGGATGCTATGGCTGCGGCAATTACTGACCGCACGAAAATCGTATGGATCTGTAATCCGAACAACCCAACGGGTACGATGAATACAGATGCGGAAATTAAAGCTTTCTTAGCTAAAGTTCCTGCGCACACGATTGTTGTTCTTGATGAAGCTTATTGTGAGTACAACACAACAGGCGAGTTCCCGGATAGCATAGAGCTAATCGGTCAATACAAGAATGTGATCTCTTTGCGTACCTTCTCCAAAATCTATGGGCTGGCTTCGCTTCGTATTGGTTATGGTATTGGGCATCCAGATGTCATTCGTTCGATTAATCAAGTGCGAGAGCCCTTCAATACGACTCGTTTCGCACAAGCTGCTGCTCTTGCGGCGATTAATGATCAGGATTTCATCGCAAGCTGTCGGGAAGCGAATACGGCGGGTTTAAACTACTTAGAAGAACAATTTAAACAACTTGGGCTGCACTCGTTTCCTGCTCATGGGAACTTTATTATGGTGGACGTAGCACGTCCAGCGGCAGACGTATTCAATGGCTTATTGCGCCGAGGGTTAATTGTTCGTGGCGGTCATATGTTGGGCTTCCCAACATCATTGCGTGTCACAATTGGTTCAAGTGAGCAAAATGCCAAATTCATTGCGGCTCTAACGGAAGTTCTTGCAGAGGTTCCTGTTCTAGTCTAAATCAGAAGATAAAGGTTGATTCTTGTCATGACGAAAATAGCAATATTCGGAGTAGGTCTGATCGGTGGATCTCTTGCCTTATGTTATAAAGGAAAACCAGACTTTACCGTTGTCGGACATTCACCCAATCCGAATTCCGTCGAAAAGCTGCTGAAACGCAATGTTGTTGACCATGCAACTACCGATATGGCAGAAGCGGTGGATGGGGCTGATTATATCTTCCTATGTGTACCCGTGGGTAATCTGGAGGAATATGTTCAGAAGCTGATGAAGCTGCCTTTGAAACTGGGCTGTATTATTACGGATGTGGGCAGTACGAAAGCTTCCATTACAGAAAGTGCAGCAGCACACTTGAAGGAAGGCTACTATTTTATCGGTGGTCATCCGATGGCGGGCTCTGAGCGTCACGGGGTGGAAGCGGCTTCGTCGCATCTGTATGAGAATGCTTTCTACGTCTTGACTCCAGCAGAAGGCACGCCACAGGCTGAGGTTGATCGTCTGACAAGTCTGCTTAGTCATACGAAAGCGCAAATCGTGCAAGTCGATGCACGCGAGCATGATGATATCGTCGGTGCAATTAGCCATTTACCACATATTATTGCTGTTGCACTTGTTAATCAAGTAAGAAGCTATAACGAGAGTAATCCCTTGTATCAAAACTTAGCGGCGGGCGGTTTTCGAGATATTACTCGGATTGCTTCGAGCGAACCGACGATCTGGCGTGATATTCTCGTCAACAATCGTGAAGTGTTACTCAAGCTGCTCAAGGATTGGAATGATGAGGTTTCGCGATTCGTTCAACTCATTGAGCAAAGCGATGGAGAAGGGATTGCGGAGCAGTTTCGTATTGCTGGCGAATTCCGCAGTAAGCTACCGGAACGTCGTAAAGGTGTGCTCACTTCCTTATTTGATATTTATGTAGATGTACCCGATCACCCGGGTATCATAGGCTCCATTACATCGTTGCTCGGAAATGCTCGAATCAATTTGAGCAATATCCAAATTATTGAAAGCCGTGAGGATGTTCCTGGTATTCTCCGGTTGTCTTTCCGTAACCAAGAGGAAGCCGATCGTGCTTCGGAGTTATTGGGCAAAGAATATGCGGTGCATGTATAAATTTTGAATACCTTTTTTCATTTCAGGACTTTCTTTGTGTTGGTTTCCGCCAGCGCAAAGGAGGTCCTTTTGTTTTCTTTTTGTAACTGATTCACAGGTCTATAGGCTCATGCTATAATGGGTCTTATTATTTATATACATACTATTCATTGTTATGGGGCGGTTGATTTGAAGTACAGAATGTTCATCGTAAGCTTGCTAACGGTCATGATTGTCTTTCTTAATTTTTCACCTATTTTAGCAAGTGCCAAAGATGTGTATTACTCCAATGAGGTTGCCGTTCTTGTTTATCACCACATTGATGAATTTGAACAGAGCTCAGTCACCATCACGCCGAGGCTGTTTGAGCGGCAGCTAGTTTCGTTACAAAGGAAAGGTTTCCATTTCATTAGCTTGGACCAATTCAAAGACTTCAAAACCAAAGGAAAGCCTATACCGGATAATGCGCTGCTTATCACATTTGATGATGGTTACGAAAGCTTCTATACGCATGCATTTCCTATTCTAAAGAGGCTTCAAATCCCTGCCGTGAATTTCGTTATCACGAAAGATTTGGATGATCCCAAAAGGCCTAAGTTAGCATCTCTATCCAAGGATGAGATTAAACAAATGCGTAGTGAAGACCCTAATATTGAATTCCAAGGGCACTCCGATGAGCTTCATGCAATGAAAGATGGAAAACCCATGTTATCCAACAAGCTTATTCTAAATGGAAAGCTAGAAACTGAGGTTGAGTTTAAGAGTCGGGTTGTTCAGGATACTCGCAAGTGTATGGCCAAACTCAAGGAGTTGAATGCTTCGAAAAATATGGATTCCTATGCTTATCCATATGGCAGTTACGATGATACGACGATTTCCTACTTGCATGAAGCAGGTATCCAATACGCTTTTACAACGAAGGCAGGTCTTGCTTCAGAATGGACGGATTCGATGCAAATACCGCGGATCAACGGTGGAAGCCCGTTTGTACGTCCGCATTCCATTAGCAATTTGATCAAGCAGGCCAAGAGAGAACAATCACAGTTTGTTAGTTCAAAATGATACTTAGTAAACGTTTTCAAAAAAGTGTTGACAGAATGAAACCGTATACATATAATAAAAGTACAGTATGGTTTCTCTCCACTCCTATCCGATAATCGCACTATAAGTGCAACCGCCGATTCGGCGGTTTTTTTTTGTCTTTTTTGCCTTTTTTTAAAATACATATAAAAGGAATGCAGGTAGATGTCGATAGTAGAGTAGTAGTAGAAATATGAACTTTATCCAACAATTTGTCGAATCTAGCAGGAATCTCGTATTTAATCGAGAATAGAATTAAAGGCTAAATGTTTGCTCAATTTCACATTCACACTTTTTTTACAAATATAACGCAACTTTTCACTCCAACCGTAGTAAAACATGTATGAACAGTTGGAGTGGTACCCGGAATCGCGAGGAGGGTCGCCACGTAATGACCGATTCCCAATTGATCAGAGAAATCAAGGATGGAAATGTTCAACTGTATAACGAGCTTATGCGTCGTTACGAGCGTAAAATCCTTGCCTTTATTTATCACATGCTAAAGAGCACACAGATGGAAGCTATCGCGGAAGATTTGTGTAATGAAACATTTTATAAAGCGTATCGCAGTTTGCATTCTTTCCGTGAGATCGAGGCATCTTTTTCTACTTGGTTATATACGATTGCCCGTAATACCGTATTGAGTGAGCTGCGCAAAAATAAAAGTGTCCAGGTGTCGTTGGAGCAAAGCGGTCTTACTCCGCATGCTTCTTTTGATGCGATGCCAGAGCAGGCCATGTTGAGGAACGAAAAGGTGTCCATGGTTCGCGAAGCGATTAATAGCTTGCCTGAGAAGCAAAGATCAGCTTTGATTCTACGCGAATATGATCAGATGGATTATCAGGAAATTGCCAACATTTTGGGTCAAACCGTCAGCTCCGTGAAATCTCTCCTTTTTAGAGCGAGAGCATCAGTCAAATTACATCTGGATCCTTATTTCAGTGAACCGATATTCGAAGAATCGAAGGGATGACAAGCGATGAAGTGTAGTGAGATCCAGGAATTATTTGGAGTCTATTGGGATTTGCCGAATGATGACCTGCGTCGTGCAGCAGTAGATAAGCATTTAGAAACATGCGACTCCTGTAAAGAGGAATTTCAAATATGGGAAGAGAGCATGATTCTGATCCGCACTGCTGCAACTGACGAGGAGCTGACGGACTTTGAGCCTATAGTCTCCTCTAAAGTTATGAGCCGAATTTACGAGGATGAATCCTGGCGAATTCCAGTATCCGAACGGATGTATTCGATTTCCTATAAATTAAGACGAAATTTGACGGCGGTTATTGCTTTTTGTCTAGCTCTTTTTGTGTTCAGCTTTTTATTCGCCATTGTATATGATGGTTCTCCACAGTCAACATTGGCTTCCGCGGATAATTCACTTTACGATCTTGAAGCACCACAAGCGCTAAAAATTAGCGGTACAGAATCTTTGAATGGACATAAGTTGGGTGATGCCGTAGCCAGTCTGAATCCTAGTTTCATGGAACCTTTACGTTTTCATGTTGGACCGATCCATTCTTACCCCCATTACTTATTAGTCGTATCGCTTCTTGGGCTAGTAGCAACCATTATTATTATGAATTGGTTATCAAGAACGAAAACTTAATGCTCCTGGTGGAGCATTTTGCATTTCTAGCGCTGGAGGTAAAAGAATGACAACGATAGGGTTTATACGCCACGGAAGCACAGAGTGGAATCGATTAGGCAAGCTGCAAGGGCAGTTGGATACAGATTTAACGGATGAAGGCAGAGAGCAAGCAAGATTACTTGGGCTGCGATTATCACAGGAAAGTTGGGATGGCATCATTAGCAGTGACTTGAAGCGAGCGAATGAAACCGCGCAAATTATCTCCACACTGTCTGGCATCCCTCTATTGCGCACAGATAAACGCTTGAGAGAGCGGAAATACGGGTTGGTCGAAGGAACTACTGTCGCTGAACGTGAAGAGCGCTGGGGAGCCGATTGGAAGCTTCAGGATTTGGGTCAGGAATCGGACAGCGATCTCTGGGCAAGATGGATGGAGCTTGAAACAGAGATTTTGAAGCAGTTCCCTGGTAAGAAGATCTTGCTCATCTCTCATGGAGGTTTTATTGTTCAAGTGCTTCGTGTTTTGAAATTGAATCAAGAGGAGTTCCTGCAGAATACTTCGTTGACCTTGTTGTTACGACAAAGTGATCAATGGGAACTTCAATTGTATAATTGTTTAACCCATTTGCAGACGACCTCGGAAACGATGGTATGAAAGTAAACATGACTCAATAGAGTCATGTTTTTTTGTTTGTTACGGAATATTTTCGGGAAAAAATCCCATAATGGTTACTAGAAACATCGGAGTAGAAAGCTCCGCCAGATGGGAGATGTAGGATGGAAATGAACCTAGCGGATATGCTCAGCTATGCCGATATCCATGAATTAGGCCGAATTGCACATACCTACGAGTGTGAGTGCAATGGTCATTCTAAGAATGAGTTGATTCAATCGATCCTAAGTACGGCCATGCGCAAAGACATATTCGAAAAACACATTCAAAGTCTTAGTTTGGAAAACACTCGCTTCCTCAACTCCTTGCTCTCGGATCCTCGCAATTCGTTTAGTATGGAGGAACTCATCGCTAGAGCCCAGCAGTCACGTTTTCAGAAAGAAGAGTCATCTGGAGATTGGAATCCAAGGGATATGATCTTGAAATTCAAAAAATTAGGATGGCTGTTTAACGGACACTCCCAACAGACCAAATACCTTTTTCATGTTCCAGCGGATTTAAAGCGAAGATTTGGTGATGTGTTAGCGAAACAATTTAAGCAAGATTTGGTGAAAACAGATGAACCAACGGTATATCGTGATGAACAATCACTTCTAGTCGACGACATATTTCATTTCTTAACCGCGATTGCTCAGCAAGAAATGCCATTAACAGCAGAAGGTTTTATGTACAAAAGACAACTTGGTCAGCTCCTCAGTATCTTATCTGTTCAAGAGGGATTGGTAGCTAAGGGGACATGGCGATTCGGTTACGGACGAATGTTCAAGGAATACCCGAATCGATTTTCACTAATCTATGACTATTGCTATTACCACCAACTGATCAGTGAGCATGACCTGGTGCTTCGCCTTACAGAAGCAGGAAAGGCACGATTACTGGAAGGGAAGAAAGAAACAGTAACGGATGTGTACACGTTTTGGCTAAGGCTCTACAAAAATCCGATTCCGAATCTACAAAGTATATCGGTTTGGCTAGATCGGCTTTGTGATCAGTGGGTGACGATAGCTTCCATTGTAGATTTGTTTAGTAAATTAGTTAAACCATTTTACTATGATGGTTCAGAATCCATTGTCGAGCAGCGAATCATACAAATGATGATGCACATGGGTTTGATCCGGATAGGTGAAGATCACACGTATGGGGCAGTTATACAGGTCACTAAGCTAGGCTCTAGAGTGATTCGAGGAATTAGTCTAGCAGAGGAAGATAAAGTGGTACTCTTCTGATCTAGGTATTAACACATTCCCGTTCAAACGGGCTTTTGAATGAAGCGTTGAATTAGCTAGTGAATATGATGTAATAGGAGCATAACAACGGGTTGGCGTACACCATATGCAGACATATATTTTTGCGAAAAAGAAGCTCCTGACAAACCGCGGACAACATTTGGAGGTAGGTCTCATGGGAAAAATGAATGTATCTAACGATGCGCTGCTGGCACTTTTCGCGGAAATGATTTGGGATAATGCCTTACGCAAATATAGAGAAGAAAATCTTTATAAGGAAATCGATAGCGCTCTTGCTAAAGGCGATCAGACATCCTTTTTGGCGCTAACGTCTGAATTAAGGATTTTACAATCACTAGGGTAATCATTAGCTGCGCATGAGTAAGTAAACATAAAGACATGAGGATACCAATCCCATGTCTTTTTTGTCTGTGTATACCATGTTTATAAGGAAGTCTGAATACTTGATTGACAGCTAGGTGATGACGGATTAAAGTACTTAGTACAAGTTGAGCTTGCGCTACATAGCGAATGTTCTTTTGGTAAAAGATAGGGAGGCGCTACACCTTGAAGTTTAATGAAATTGTTGCACAAGAATGGACGGAATTGAAACCCTACTTGGATACGTGTCTTCTGCCTGTGACGGGGTTGACAGGGGTCGAGGATCCGATGCAAGTGACGGCTGTGTTAGAGCGACTCCGTGATGTCATGGAAATTATCGAGATTCCTTACAAAGGCAGAGTTGTCACTTATCCAGCTCTTCATTACATAGCAGATACGGGTGCAAGTGAGCAAGTGGAGACTATCGTACATCAATTGAAGAAAAGTGGATTTCGTTACATAATCGTAGTAACCTTGCATCCAGAAGCAATTCACTGGAAATCAGCCGAAACTGATTTGTTGATCGTTGTCGATAAAGAGCAATGGGCGCAGCAATCAGACGCAATTCGATCAGGTATTTCCAAACAAGTTCAGCAACTATGGTACCCTGCCTGAGTAACTTTGGTGAAGTCGTGTATTAATGGAAAAAAAATGTGCAAGATAAGGGTAGTAATGGATGAATGTGGCTTGCAAAAAGTTGTGACAATTTCGTTAAAATTTGTCCGAAAGCGAAGATTTCAATCCAATAAAAGGAGTTATGAATTCTTGACGACCTAGTAGACGTAGGCTATTATTAGAAATGTCCTAGTTATGTAGTGTAATGTCGAACGACACGTGATAGAGGTAGCTGATGTCCGAGAGGGTTCGGACTTCGGCCAATGTAGGAGGGTAGACCTGAGAATGAGTGATCATAACAATCACAATGAAGAACAGCATGGGAAGAAACCCGGGACCAAACGCGAAATGTCTCGTCGACAATTTCTTTCTTATACCCTTGGTGGCGCTGGTGGATTCATGGGGGCCGGCATTATCATACCGATGATTCGGTTTGCCGTTGATCCTGTCCTTCAGCCTAAAGCAGCATCGGACTGGGTTAAAGTTGTCGAAGAAAGTAAAATTACGAATGTTCCACAAGCGTTTACGTTCCAAGTCCATCAGGTAGATGGCTGGTACGAAAGTGATGCTGAACTCGTAGCATGGATTTCCAAGGATAGTAAAGGTGCTCTATTCGCGTTAAATCCGACGTGTAAGCATCTCGGCTGTACGGTTAACTGGAACGATAACCCTGCTTACAAAGATCAGTATTTCTGTCCATGTCATGGTGCGCATTATACGCAAGACGGCAAGAACCTTGCTGTAGCACCTAAACCGCTAGACGAATACACAACAAAAGTAGAGAATGGTTTCGTGTATGTTGGACAACTGCATGCTAACACTAGAGTATAAGGGGGCGTCACGATCAGATGTTTAAAAACGTATACAACTGGATTGACGAACGTCTTGATATTACGCCTATGTGGAGAGATGTAGCGGATCACGAGGTGCCAGAACACGTTAACCCTGCTCATCACTTTTCCGCATTCGTTTATTGTTTTGGCGGATTGACGTTTTTCATCACAGTAATTCAAATTTTGTCAGGTATGTTCCTTACTATGTATTACACACCTGATATTATCAATGCTTATGCAAGTGTTGATTACCTACAACATAAAGTAGCTTTCGGTGTTATCGTCAGAGGTATGCACCACTGGGGAGCTAGTTTAGTTATCGTAATGATGTTCTTACATACCCTGCGCGTGTTCTTCACAGGATCTTACAAAGCTCCACGTGAAATGAACTGGGTTGTAGGCATGCTCATTTTCTTCGTTATGTTAGGTCTTGGTTTTACGGGATACCTGCTTCCATGGGATAACAAAGCTTACTTTGCAACACAAGTAGGTATGAAAATTGCAGCATCGGTACCATTCGCTGGACCGTACATCGAAACATTGCTGCAAGGCGGAAGCATTGTTGGTGCTCAAACACTAACACGGTTCTTTGCTATTCATGTGTTCTTCCTGCCTGGCGTTCTGCTCGCTTTGCTTGCCGGACACTTCTTCATGATTCGCAAACAAGGTATTTCCGGACCGCTATAATTTAGGGAGGGGCGAATAGCGTGGCGCATGGTCATAAGTCTGATGAAAAAATCGTTTACGTAGGGGATTCCCGCGTAATTAAGAAAACGCAAGAACAACGACTAATTCCTAGAGATTACTCTGCTTACCCAGGTAAATCAGAAGCCTTCATTCCAAACTTCTTGTTAAAAGAATGGATGGTTGGTGTCGTTGTCTTGGTCGGTATGCTAGTTCTAGTTATGTCCGACCCAGCTCCGTTAGGTTATCCTGCGGATCCGAAGAACACAGCATTTATTCCGATGCCTGACTGGTATTTCTTGTTCATGTATCAATTGCTGAAATACCCTTATACATCGGGTGATTATGTAGTTCTTGGAGCGGTTGTAGTACCAGGTTTACTTTTCGGCGGATTATTACTGGCTCCATTCTTGGATACAGGTAAAGAACGTCGCTTCTACAGAAGACCAATTGCTTCAAGCCTAATGATTTTATCTTTGATTGCTTGTACATACCTTACGTACACATCTTGGTCTCACTATCAAGTTGAGCTTAAAGAGAAAAACATCATTCCAGAGCACATCAAGCGTGAAGAAGAAATGAACGCTAACAAAGGTGGCGAAGGTGCGAAGAAAGAAACGAAGAAAGCAGCTGCAATTGTTGCTGCTGATGACCCAGGTGCTGCGATTTATGCAAAAGCAACTTGCTTAGCATGTCACGGTGCACAGCTTAAAGGAATGCCAGCTTCTGGTGTACCCGCTTTGTTAGGTGTAGGCGATGGACACACGAAAGATGACATTATGGGCATTATCAAAAATGGTAAAGGCAACATGCCTGCTATGTATAAGCCTAATATCGATAAAGGCTTAACAGATGCCGATATTGATAAATTAGCTGAGTGGTTATCGAAACAAAAAACTCAATAAAATGTGAACCTGGTCGCGAAAGTGATCAGGTTTTTTTTGAAAATTTTAGATGGTCTACATATCAAACTTGATTCTAAAGGAGGGACCAACTTGTCCGTATCCTATTGGTGGAGCAGAGACTTCTTACTTAGTAAGAGAATGCTATGGTTGCTTTTTATTAGCAATTTACTAGGTACCATATATGGCTATGAGTGGTATTGGCTTCAAATGGTAGACACCATTGCGGAGAATCCGGTATGGTATGTGTTTTTTGTACCAGATAGTCCGACTGCCAGTTTATTTTTCACCCTTTCTGTGGGTTACTTGATTGTCGATCGGTCCCTCACCAAACCAACGAGTAAGCTGTATAGGGCTATTCGCGGCTTTGTTGAAGCTTTCGGGCTTATCACATCATTTAAATATGGGATCTGGGCAGTTACGATGATCTGGGCTGGAGCTTGGCATGGGGCAGCTGTTGGATGGGATGGATGGATGCTGACCGCGTCTCATTTGGCAATGGCCGTGGAAGCGCTGTTATTTGTTCGTTGGTTTTCATTCCGCTTGCCTGCCATTGTACTGGTGGCAATCTGGACATTTTGGAATGATTTCATGGACTATGAAAGAGGAGTTTTCCCAAGACTCCAACGCGAGTTGCATCCCTATTTGGGAACGATTCAATTCTTCACGATATGTTTGAGTATCATTGGAATCTGGATTGCGATTACGTGTTTATTGGTAAGAGAGAAAAAAATGTTGAAAGCTAATACCTGATGGTCTAAAGCGGGACGAACCTCCATATGATGATGGTGAAGGAGGGGATGTCCCATGTTTTTCGATAGAACGATAAGAGGGATAGCGGTGACGATCTTACTCGGCCTAGTTCTTTGTTTACTTGCAGCTTGCGGTACCAATCAACATACAGTTGGACAAGCTAGTAAACCTATAGACCCAGTTCAAGTAGAGCGGATTTCGTTTTTAAATCAGATTGCCGAAGAGATGTATACATTTACGATGTCTGGACAAGTAGTTGAGGCCAGAAATAAGTTGATTCAATTATCAGATCAAATTCCGAAAATTTCATTTGAAGGAATTACGTCCATTGAGGGATTGAATGCTTTGACTGCAACCATCACTGATGCGAAACGGGTTTATAATGCGGTCAATTACTCACCAACTGATGGACAAGTAGCTGTTGCCAAAATTCGTCTAGCAACAGATGCGCTTTCTCATAAGAACCAGCCGATGTGGCTGCAATACTATAAGGTTCTGCAAAATGATAGTGAAATGTTAAGTCAGCAAGTTAAGGCTAATAAACAGCAAGAAGCAATAGAAGAATTTGGTAAGTTATCACAACATATCGCCATTATTCATCCCTCGTTAATCATTAGTCGTGATCCTTCATCCATTGAGAAGTTAGATTCCTTAATCGTCTACCTTCGAACGAATGTGAATACGAAACCAATGCCTATTAGACCTTTAGAAGCTGGGATCGTGAATTTGAACCAAGTGCTGGATGAAATCTTTATGAAACATAAAGATGCACTGGCCTATGTGCCTCTCACGGATCCGTATCATCCCATCATTTGGTCACTCAGTATAGGTGTTATTATTATTGGTGTTTTATCCTATGTTGGTTGGCAAATGTACCAATCTGGTCGACATATCGTTCCCGTTAGGCAAACAAAGGAAAGCGAAAATAGATGAGAAAAAGTGGATTAAGCAAGCTCTGTTGAGCTGTTTAACCCACTTTTTTTTATTTTTATTCAACTAACAAATTAATTCGTTTTAAAGCCTTCACCGATGACCTCATGAACATCCCCAACAATAATGAAAGCACGTGGATCAACGGCGTGAATTAACTCTCGTAATTGTCTTGTCTCATGCCGGTAAACGACACAATAAACGACTTCCTTCGTGTTTCCTGAATACGCACCTCGTGCTGGGAAGAGCGTTACTCCGCGATCAAGAACTTTGGTGATAGATTCTGCTAAGACATTGGGCTGTTCACTAATGATCGTAAATGCTTTGGCTGCATAGGCGCCTTCTGATATGTAATCAATAATCCGTGAAGTGACGAATACAGCTACTAGTGAATAGAGCACCTTTTCTTTGGGGAGATAAATGAAAGAAGAGCCAATAACGACGACATCAATGATAAGAATGACTTGTCCGACACTCCAGCCTCTCTTTTTATGACCAATGCGAGCTAATATATCAGAACCACCTGTTGTTCCACCAAATCGAAATACAAGCCCAAGACCCGTGCCCAGTGTGATCCCAGCATAAAGGGTTGCTAGAAAATAGTCTTGTGTAGTATGAAAAGGTACTATCCAGCCCATATGGATTAGCCATTCCATCACCCACAGAAACAATGATAGGCAAATAACGCCGAAAATCGTGTACAGCATGGGACCTTTACCAAAATTCCGCCAGCCTAAGTAAAATAAAGGAATATTAAATACGAGGGTGGAGATGGAGGGTGGCACATTAAGCACGTATTTGAGTAAAAGAGAGATGCCGGTTAATCCACCTTCCATTAGCTCATTCGATATGACAAAATAATGCAAACCAAACGCATAAATCGCTGTTCCAATCAAGATTCCCAATACATTGAGAAATTGATCTTGGAACCTTTCTTTAAATATCATGTAAATTCCTCCATGCCTAATATGCTTGCCTTGTCTAAAAAAATTTGTCAACTTTTCTCGTTTAGTTTAACATAAGGAGGATAACCTTTGTGAAGAGGATAGAAAGAAGGATGCCAATGTCAGAACGTACACTTAAAGACCTGCAACAAGAGGTTGATACTTATATTTCCCAGTTCAAGGAAGGATATTTCAGTCCTCTTTCTATGCTGGCTAGAATGTCTGAAGAAGTTGGTGAATTAGCACGTGAGGTGAATCATTCTTACGGTGAAA
Organism: Paenibacillus plantarum; assembly: GCF_013141695.1. Taxonomy (GTDB): domain Bacteria; phylum Bacillota; class Bacilli; order Paenibacillales; family NBRC-103111; genus Paenibacillus_E; species Paenibacillus_E plantarum. Next base: position 102,671 of record NZ_WHNY01000006.1, on the reverse strand, counting down.
AACCGAAAAAAAGTACAGAAGCGGACAATTCAATCGAGTTGGAGCTTGGTGATATTTTATTCATTACGATCTGCTTTGCGAATTCACTTGGCATTGATCTGACCGAAGCGCATGACAAAATCATGCATAAATTCAATACCCGTGATGCAGGGCGTTGGACTAAAATAAACACCGAAACGAATTGATCTTCATAAACTAAACCATCCCCATGAATCGGGAAAACCGTTAATGGCAAAGGAGGATGGGCAGATGAATGGAGAAAATCAAATACAAAAAGCATACGAATCCATACTTGGGCATGATTTTGAAAAGGCCATTGAATGGTTTGAAAAAGCAATAGCTGAAGAACCAAACAATGCTGCCTATCATCACAAACTTTCCATTACTTTTGCGAGAAGTAATAAGCTAATCAAAGCGGTGGAACATGCATCAAAAGCGATTGATCTAGATCCGGCGAATGAGGCATTTCGCTTTCATTTGCAAGTGTTGAATGCACGTGAGCTCGTCGAACAAGCCAGAAGGCAGCTTACGAATCCGTCTGCTCATCCGGAGCGCGCTATATTTCTGCTAAAAGAAGCGATAGTGCTTGATCCGCTAGCCATTGAAGCGTATCTTATTCTAGGTGAAGCCTTCGCCATGCGTAAGGATTATACCAGAGCTTATCAAACCGTTATGGAGGCTGTACGTCTAGAGCCGCATAATGAGCTTGCAAAGCAGCACGCCACAATCTACAAGGTCAAAATGGAAACAGAGTTAGGCCCGAAACATAGATAAAGGAGATCATCACAAAATGGAGCGTAGAATACGAGTAGCAGTTATCGGAGCAAGTGGAAGAATGGGGCGGGAGGTCGTCAAGACCGTTCTGCGTGAGTCAGATATGGAGTTAGTAGCAGGAGTAAGTCGTACCTCTGGCCCCATTGATCTTGGAAGAATGGTTGGTATGGATGACTGTGGGATTCTAATGGGTAACGACATCGAAAAGGTTTTAACCCAATCCAAACCAGATGTGTTAGTTGATTTTACAGGACCGCAAACAGCGGTTTCACATACCAATCTTGCAATTCGCTTAGGGATACGTCCCGTGATGGGAACAACGGGATTCACCCCTCAAGCTATTGCTGATTTGGACATGCTATGCCGAGACAACAATATTGGTGGGTTAATTGCACCAAATTTCTCCATTGGAGCTATTCTCATGATGAGGTTCGCTGCCCAAGCTTCGAAATATTTCCCGCATCTGGAAATTATCGAATATCACGGTGATCAAAAGCTGGATGCGCCGTCCGGAACAGCTGTCAAAACCGCTGAGCTCATTTCAGAAGTACGCGAAGAAATTAAACAAGGTAATCCGAAAGAAGAAGAAACAATTGAAGGTTCCCGCGGTGGGTATTACAATGGATTCAGAATACATAGTGTGCGTCTGCCAGGTGTATTTGCACAACAAGAAGTTATTATGGCCGAACAAGGTCAAGCGCTTAAAATTCGACATGACTCTTATGATCGTGCAGCTTATATGCCAGGTGTAGCGATAGCGGTTCGTAAAGTTATGACCTATACCGGAATGATTTATGGTTTTGAGCATTTTATAGATTAGAGACCCCCTAGGAGAGTGGAAGTCAGATGTTAAGCATCGCACTTATTGCCCATGATCGAAAAAAAGATGAGATGGTGAATTTCGTAACGGCTTATGAGCATGTTTTCGAGGGTCACAAACTATATGCAACGGGCACGACAGGCACGAGAATCATGGCAAATACGAAATTGAATATTCATCGATTTATGTCAGGGCCACTTGGTGGCGATCAGCAGATTGGGGCGCTGGTTGCCAAAAATGAGATGGATTTGATCATCTTCTTGCGTGATCCATTGATGGCTCAACCACACGAGCCTGATATTATCGCTCTGCTTCGTTTGTGCGATGTGCAGGGAATTCCATGCGCTACGAATATTGCGACTGCTGAGTTGCTTGTAAGAGCGTTGGATCGTGGGGATTTTGCTTGGCGAGAACTCGTACATAAATATAAACCAGGTATTGAATAAGATGAGTGAACAATTAGATATTCTTATATTTGGTGCCCATGCAGACGACGCTGAAATTGGGATGGGCGCAACCATAGCCAAACATACACAGCGTGGACTTCGTGTTGGGCTTTGTGAATTGACCTATGCCGAAATGTCCTCAAATGGGACGGTTGAAAATAGACTAGAAGAAGCTGCGGAAGCAGCGAAAATACTAGGGGTAGCAGCACGTACGAATTTGGGACTGCCAGATCGAGGGTTATTTGTCACGGCGGATCATATCGAACGGATTACACAAGTTATCAGGAAGTTTCGTCCTCGCATTGTGTTCGCACCGTATTGGCAAGATCGTCACCCTGATCATATTGCCTGTTCAATGCTCGTGCAGGAAGCTGTTTTTAATGCGAAGTTGCGTAAATATTTGCCAGACACAGATGCTGTGAATGTGGAGCAACTACTTTTTTATTTTATTAATGATGTGTATGAAGCTGATGTAATTATAGATGTAACAAATACTTATGATATCAAAATGGCAGCACTGCGTGCGTACCAGTCACAATTTGTAACGGGTACGGGCACCGTTGCGACGCCACTCAATCAAGGTTATGTCGAACGTGTAGAAGCTCGTGATCGACTCATGGGTCAGAAGCGTCAACTGACGTACGCGGAAGGGTTCGTTTCCAAACTCCCCTTGGTGATAGAACATTTTGATTGATCGGAAAGAGGTGTGAGAAATGAAAGACAAATTAAAAATTGGTATTACGTGTTACCCAACACTTGGCGGATCAGGTGTAGTAGCGACTGAGCTTGGAAAGCTGTTAGCTGAAAAAGGGCACGAGGTTCACTTTATTACACATAGCATGCCGTTTCGATTAGGCAAATTTCATAAAAATATTTATTATCATGAAGTGGAAGTTAGCCAATATTACGTCTTCCGCTATCCGCCATATGATCTATCGCTCGCTAGTAAATTAGCTCAGGTTGCCAAAATGGAAGAGCTTGATTTGCTCCACGTGCATTATGCGATCCCGCACGCCGTTTGTGCATTGCTTGCAAAGCAAATGGTAGGTTCGAATCTCAAGGTTGTAACTACGCTTCACGGAACAGATATTACCGTATTAGGGCAGGATCAATCGATTTCGGATCTTATCCGTTATGCCATCAATGAAAGTGATGCTGTAACGGCAGTTTCCAAGGATCTCATCAAAGAAACACGGGAATTGCTAGCTATTGATCGTGATATTGATTTGACTTATAACTTTGTAGATAAACGGGTGTATTACCCGCGAGATATATCGAAGCTAAGAGGCGAATTCGCGCGGCCAGATGAGAAAATTCTAATTCATATTTCCAATTTCCGACCTGTGAAACGGGTCCAGGATGTTGTGGATATTTTCGCAAAAGTCAGCAAAGAAGTGCCGTCCCGACTTCTATTCGTTGGGGAAGGACCAGATCTTTCGAAAATGATTTCGAAGGTGAAGGAAATGGGTCTCACGGATAAAGTGACGTTCTGCGGTAAGCAGGATGATGTGGCTCAAGTTATTTCACTCGCAGACCTCATGCTGCTGCCTTCTGAGAAAGAAAGCTTCGGACTTGTAGCACTTGAAGCTATGGCTTGCGGTGTGCCAACGATTGGATCCAATGCAGGTGGAATTCCTGAGTTGATTACGCATGGTGAAACTGGATTTCTAGCCGAAGTCGGTGATACGGAGCAAATGGCCGACTATGCAATTAATCTTTTGAAAAATCAAGTGATGTATGAACAAATGGCACAGAATTGTTTGAACCGTGCGCGGTATACGTTCTGTAATGATATTACAACTGTTCAATACGAGGAGATTTACTATCGCGTGTTAGGACGGGAACTCCCTGAATCACATCGCATTTCAGCATCTTCGTGTCAATAAGGATGCTAACTGGATAGGAGAATTAAGTTGGATGCTGGTAAGGGAATGTATGATCCAGGTGCTTCGGAGGTATTAACGACGCTCATGGAAGCTGGTTATGAGGCCTATTATGTCGGTGGTTGTGTACGTGATGCTGTGCTGGGACGACCGATCAAAGACATTGATATCGCCACCTCTGCGCTACCAGAGCAGGTTATTGGAATTTTTCAGAGGACGGTGCCAACGGGACTCCAACATGGCACTGTGACCGTTCTGATAGCTCAAGGAGCCTATGAGGTAACGACCTTCCGTAAGGAGGCAGCGTACGAAGGTTTTCGTCGTCCTGCCTCTGTTGCCTATATTTCGGATTTAACCGAGGATTTGAGGCGAAGGGATTTCACGATGAACGCGATGGCAATGGATGTAGCTGGCGTTCTTCAGGATCCTTATGATGGACAAGCGGATTTGGCCGCTGGCGTGCTCCGCTGCGTAGGTATTGCGGAAGAGCGCTTTGGCGAAGATGCGCTGCGCATGCTTCGCTGCATTCGTTTCGCCTCGACCTACGGTCTCGAGATCGAGGCTAGCACTTGGCAAGCGCTGCTGGCGAATGCCCCACTGCTGCGCCATATTGCGATGGAGCGCGTGCGCAGCGAGCTGCAGCGCATGGTTGAAGGCCCAGCCCCTGCGCGGGCTGTGCGGCTACTGCTGGCGAGCGGCCTGCTGGCCTACCTCAAAAAGCAGCTGCCGCTGCCTTTTGAGGCTTGGCTCGCCTGGGACGACGCGCTGGACGCTGTCAGCGCGCTGGAGGGGCAGCATGACCGCTGGGCCATGCTGCTGATGCTCCTGGAGGTGCCAGCGGACGTCGTCCGCGCGGCGCTCCAGGAGCTGACGTTCTCCCGCGTGGATGGCGCAGCGGTCGCGGAAGTGCTTGCTCTGCGCGATGCTGTCGCTGCGCAGGCCCAAGTGGATGACCCGGCTCCGCTGGAGCGGGTCTGGAAGCTTGGCGCGGTGCGCCGCGGCGAAGCCGCAGCCTGCGCGTTATTGCGGCTGCTGCGCGAGCTGCCGCAGGTGGAAGGGAAGCGCGGCGGTTTGGCGCGCTTCTTGACCCAGACGGCGCCGGAGTTATTGCGGCGCGGGGAGGATTGGCTGAAGGAGGTCCCCTGCTTCAGCCTGAAGGAACTCGCCATATCCGGCCAGGATGTGGCGGCGGCCCTTGATCGGCAGCCCGGCCCATGGATGGGCAGGCTGCTGCAGGATCTGCTCGAGCGAGCGGCTCTCGGGGAAATCCCGAATGAGCGCGAGGCTCTGATTTACGCCGCGCAGGCTGCGAAGTAGCAGCGCTGTGCGGTTTTTCTTTTGAGTGGCGGCTAGGGAAGCCATTGCTTGTACTTTCGATCACTTGTACTCACGAAGTCGAATAACTGTAAAAACTACATTTAATTTTCGTGATTTTTGCTTAGAATTGTATTTAACTGGAAAACCTCCAGTTAAATGTTGCTTTCCAAGTGAAAAAGCAAGAATTCCTCGGAATTAACTACATGAAATCCAGCTAATCCTGATTTTGGCGCTTTTTTACTCAAAATACCTACAAGAAATCCAGTTATTTGAAAAAGTTGGTGGTTGTGTGGTAGCTAGATTGGGTAAAAGTATCTTATAAGCATGAAGTAGCTAGTAAGTTGAGTTAGAGGTATCTTGTAATATATGAAGTAGCTAGTTAGTCGGATTAGAGGTATCTTGTTATGTATGAAGTAGCTAGTAAGTCGAATTAGAAGTATCTTGTTATCTATGAAGTAGCTAGTTAGTCGAGTTAGAGGTATTTTGCACAATTGAACTAGCTAGTAAATTGAGTTAGAACTATTAAATTTAAATCAGAAATCAAGCGCATCCCCCTGCGCTACTATAGATCAAACTATAAGATTGCGAGTGAAATCGTATGAATGAACGAATTTTAGAACTTTTTGAGGAAACTCCTGAAACTTATGTTTCCGGAGCAGAAATCAGTCGGCGGTTAGGTGTGAGCCGTACTGCGATCTGGAAGCACATTGAGGAACTTCGTGCGGAGGGCTACACGTTTGAAGCGGCTTCACGCAAAGGGTATCGTTTAATAAGTAAGCCAGCGAAGTGGCAGGTTAGTAAGTTACTGAATGGCATGAAAACAAAAGCACTTGGTCAAAAAGTACATATTTATGATGAAGTAGACTCTACTCAAACGATCGCTCATAAGCTGGTCGCGTCCGGAGCACCTGAGGGCACGATTGTGCTCGCAGAGAGACAGACTGCAGGAAGAGGCCGAATGGGGCGCAGCTGGCATTCTCCATCGGGTAAGGGGATCTGGTTGAGTTTAATTCTGACACCGCGAATTCCTGTATACTTCATGCCTCAGCTAACCCTGCTAAGTGCAGTTGCTCTATGTCGTGCCATACAAAAAGTATGCCAAGTTGATATCGGTATCAAATGGCCGAATGATCTTCTTATCCATGGGAAGAAAGTTAGTGGTATTTTGTTGGAAAGCAGTGGCGAGGACGAGCGCTTAAAGTATGTGATAGCAGGGGTTGGCATCAGCGTCAATTTGTTAGAAGAGGATTATCCCGAAGAACTGCGCTCGATTGCAACGTCTTTAGCGATTGAGTCCGGTGGAAAGGTTTCACGCGAGGAATTAGTACAAGCTTTTCTATTGGAATTCGAGGAGATGTATGCCCTTTATATGGAGAAGGGATTTGCCCCAATTCGTTTACTGTGGGAAGCTTTGAGTGTCACGCTGAAGAGACCGATTCGGACATCAACACCATCAGGGTTTATTGAAGGTATCGCAGATTCGTTGGATGATACTGGTGCTTTGACAGTGATAACCCCGAATGGTGAACGGGTTAAAATTTATTCCGGAGACATTGAACTGAAGTAGTGGGAGATAAAGGGTATCCTCCTGAAGCAAGCTTTGGTATAATAGAAGCATAAGGCGGTATCCTTATAGGAACTGCACTTGTAAGTTGATCTGGCAATTGAACCGAAATAACTGAAACAAGATGTTGGATTCTGCTCTGAGCCTTACAGGACCGAGACAGAGGGATCATTGATTCTTTCTGCATGCGTTCCTTTTAGCTCTTAGCTAAAAGGTTTTTTATTTTATATGAGGAAGCTGGGATTACTGTGGAACAACGTAAAGCGCTAACGACTGCAAAGATGAGAAAAATGAAGCAAGACGGTGTACCGATTACGATGGTAACGGCCTACGATTATCCTTCAGCACGGCTGTCGGAAGAAGCAGGTATTGATGTCATTCTAGTTGGAGATTCACTAGGGAATGTAGTGCTAGGCTATGATTCTACACTGCCTGTTTCTCTGGATGATATGGTTTATCATACACGTGCTGCTGTACGTGGAGCCGCGAATACGTTTGTCGTCGCTGATATGCCATTCTTAACGTACCACGGCAGCTTAGACGCTACTTTACAAGGTGTTGGACGTTTGATGCGTGAAGGCGGCGCTAAGGCGGTTAAATTGGAAGGTGGCGCAGAGATCGCGGCCACGGTTAAAGTGATTACGGAAGCAGGCGTTCCAGTCGTTGGCCATTTGGGGCTAACACCGCAGTCGGTTCACCAACTGGGAGGATTTCGTGTGCAAGGGCGCAGCTCGGAGCAAGCGGAGAAACTGTTGCGTGATGCCAAGGCGATTGAAGAAGCAGGTGCGTTCGCGATTGTTCTGGAACTGGTGACGGATGAATTAGCGGCATGGATCACGAAGCAACTGTCCATTCCCACAATTGGCATAGGCTCTGGTGTGCATTGTGATGGGCAAGTGCTTGTGTATCATGATTTGCTGCAGTATGGTTCTGACAGTGCTCCCAGAAAGTTTGTTAAAGCCTATGCAAATATCGGGGAAACTATCCGTGCAGGGATTGGCGAATATGTGAAAGAAGTGAAAGCACGGACGTTCCCAGCGCAAGAAAATACATTTCATATGGACAACGATGTTGTTCAATACTTATACGGCGATAAGGAGTGATTGGTCATGGAAGCGATCCACACCATGGAAGTGGTTCAGACAATTGCCGATTTAAGAGCTCGAGTTAAAGCCTATCGTCGCAAGAATGATCAGTCGGTTGGCTTCGTGCCGACGATGGGCTTTTTACATGATGGACATGCGAGTCTTCTGCAAAAAGCTCGTTCACAAAGTGGATTAGTTGTGTTGAGTATTTTTGTGAATCCGTTGCAGTTCGGTCCTGGAGAAGATTTTGAACGTTATCCCCGCAATGCGGAGAAAGATTTGGCTGTAGCTGAGGCGGCAGGTGTAGATATCGTATTTATGCCTTCCGTAGATGAGATGTACCCAACACCCACACGCACCACGGTGAGTGTGTCGGAGGTCACGACGAGACTCTGCGGGGCTTCACGACCTGGTCATTTCGATGGCGTAGCAACAGTAGTTAGCAAGCTGTTTCATATTGTGCAACCTGATCAAGCTTTCTTCGGTTTGAAGGATGCTCAGCAAGTCGCAGTTATCGAGCAGATGGTTCTGGATTTAAATTTACCCGTAGAAATCGTACCTTGCCCGACCCTGCGTGAGAACGATGGCTTGGCGATGAGCTCGCGTAATGTGTATCTATCTCCAGAAGAACGCCAGCAAGCGTTGGTATTGTCTCAGTCCTTACAGCAAGCGAAGGCATTTATCGAAGGTAAGTCAGCATCCTCTTTTACATCACAAGAGCTAGAAATTTTAGTCCGAGATCATATACAAACGGCGCCACTCGCCGTTATCGATTACGCTGAAGTATTGTCCTACCCAACTTTAGAGCCGTTTGAACATAGCCATTCTATTACTACTCTTATTATTGCGCTGGCTGTGAAGTTTGGGAAAACACGTTTAATTGATAATCTTATTCTACAAGTCAGGAAGTGACGTTTTATGTTTCGCACAATGATGAAAGCGAAGATTCACCGCGCCACGGTTACAGAGGCGAATTTAAACTATATCGGCAGTATCACGATCGATGAGGATTTAATTGATCTTGTAGATATGCTGCCAAATGAGAAAGTGCAAATCGTGAATAACAACAACGGAGCACGTCTGGAGACATATATTATTCCTGGACCACGCGGCACAGGTGTGATATGCCTGAATGGCGCGGCAGCTAGACTCGTTCAAACAGGAGATACCATTATTATTGTTTCTTATGCCATGATGAGCGACGAAGAAGCGAAAAAGCATCATCCAACGATTGCCATCATGGGAGCAAACAACACCGTTGACCAATTGCTGAAGGAAGAAGAACATTCAACCGTTCTTTAAGATTTACGGCGGAACCACTTGCATGCATGAAAACGTCTTTGTTTACAAAGAATGAGGGTAAGCTTTCGAAGCAAAGGTGGGGATGCCAAATGTTTAAGCATTTATTTTCCACAATGAATGAGGTTTTGGAAGAAATTCAGAAGGAATATCCGAACAGCGATGTGGAGAAAAAGGCCGAACTAGACGAACAATTGCAAGTGTTAAAAACGATGAGTGATGAATTCATCGAGGCGTGGCTGCTTTTTGAGGAGAAGCTGGGAAAGTTTTATGGGGCGGAGCCGATCAGCCATACACAAACCTTACATGATGAACTGATGGAGCTCGACATGTCCGGCAAGCAAACCGAAGAATTCATGCGCGGGCAAGGGTATTATAAGTTGTACATGTATGATCAAGCGATCAAAGAATTCGAGGTGCTGATTCAACGGCAGCCGGATTTCTTATTAGCGCGAGTGTATTTAGCGATGGGTCATTTGCGTAAAGGGGAATTTGGCGATGCGTATCAGCACTTCAAATTCCTCTTGCCATTGACGGAAAATTCAAAGATGAAAGCTATTTCTTATAACGCCATGGGTTGTATTCAAGTGCAAAATCAGAACCTAGAGAAAGCTTTCGAATATTTTCAAAAAGCCTATCATACCGACCCCTCTTGTATGGAGCCGCTAATCAATCTCGATGAGTCCTAAACCGAAACGGTAAAACAAGGTATTCCCTTTTCCTAATCAGATTTGGTATGCTAGGAGAAGTGTTGGACGAAGGGATTGAAGATAGACGTTATGAAATTTGCAGTTTTGGATTTTGAAACGACAGGAAGTCAGCCTGGAGACGAAATTATACAGGTTGGACTCGTCATCATAGATCAATTTGAAATTACAGACAGGTATACTTCTCTGGTGAACCCAGGGATTAGTATACCTTCTTCGATTACAACTTTAACAGGGATTACCAATGAGATGGTTGCGGATGCACCATCACTGGATCAGGTGATGTCAGACATGTTTCCGCTCTTGTTTGATTGTGTGCTTGTCGCGCATCAAGCAGCGTTTGACTTATCCTTTCTGCAGCGAGGACTAACGAGAACTGGTTATCCTCCTTTCTCGGGTCGTGTCCTGGACACCATGGATATGCTGCGTATTTTATTCCCGTCCATTTCAAGTCTACAGCTTAGTATGGTGGCGGCGTTGTTTGGGATTGATCATGAAAGGCCACACCAAGCAGACAGTGATGCGGAAGTTACGGCATTGATTTGGATCCATTGCTTGGACCGCTTATTGGGGCTGCCTCTCTTAACGGTACAACGGTTGAACCAAATTTTCGAAAACGGTAACACGGATTTGGGCTGGTTTCTGGACGAAATTTGTTTATATAAAGAATCAGTAACAAGTGTCGATATGGATACGAATCGTTATTTCCGTCAATTTACACTGAATGTGACGGATTGGGGAGAAGAGGAAGAGCCGCGCTCGGAATACGAAGTAACGGCAGCGTTAGGGACTTCTTTTACAGCTTTCCAACAAGGCCTGAAATCTGCACTCCAGCAACGATTCGAGGTGTATGAGGATCGTGAATCCCAGGATCAAATGATTCTGGAAGTGGAGAAGTCTCTCGAGGCCGATCAGCATTTGATGATTGAAGCGGGAACAGGGACGGGCAAATCACTGGGGTACTTGATTCCTTCGATCTATTATGGTTTGAAATATGAGAAGAAAGTGGTCGTCTCGACACATACGATTAATTTGCAGGAGCAACTGCGTGAACGGGATATCCCTTTATTAAAAGAAATTTTTCCTGTTCCGTTTAAAGCAGCTGTCCTCAAAGGAAGAAGTCACTATCTGTGCCTTCGTAAGTTCGAGACAAAGCTCACAACACGGGATTACGAAAATGGCAGAGAAGACCCGATAACTGCCGCGCAAATGGTCGTTTGGTTAAGTGAAACCGAACATGGGGATGAGGAAGAACTTCACTTTGGGAACAAAGGTGCCCAATTCTGGTACTCCGTTGCGAGTGATACCGACTCCTGTTTAAACCGCATGTGCCCTTGGTATAAGAAGTGCTTCTACCATAGAGCTCGTAATGATGCCAACACGGCTGATGTGATCATCACGAACCATTCCCTCCTCTTTACAGATATGAAGGCAGAGAACCGCCTTCTACCGTCCTACAAGCACCTTGTGATTGATGAGGCGCATCACTTTGAAGAAGTGGCAAGCAAGCATCTTGGAATCGAGCTGCATGCATCAGCGTTCTACCATTCTTTATTGTGGCTGTATAAGGATAATCGAAGTGGTCAACTTCCGATGCTTCGGTTCCGATTACAGAAATCAGATGAGGCGGGAGAGCGAGCAGCGGCATGGAGCCAAACGATTGATGGTCTATTCCCGAAAATTATTTCGATCAAAGAGGACTGGGAACGTTTAAGTGAAGCCCTCTACGAATTGGTTTCCTCCAAAAGTGATCCTTCGCAATCGGAAACTTCGCAATATGTGTTGCGTTTGAAACCGGAGACATTGCCTGCAAATTGGCGCGAGCTGCTGATTATGGAGGATAACATTTATCTGAATGCGAATGAGCTTTTGCGAACTTTGGATAAATTATTGAGTGAGCTAAAGGAACAGCAGGATGGACTTGGTGTTCAAGGATTAGTAACCGATCTGAATGGTACCGTGAAAGAGCTGTATGCCCATCGTGATGCGCTTCATTTCTTTATGAAAATGGCAGACGAAGGGTACGTGTATTGGATTGAAGCCGGCACGTATGCGAAAGCCAAATCGGTGCAGCTGAATTCTGTACCAACGGATGTAAGCGGGTTGCTGCAGCAGCATTTCTTTGAAACGAAAGACAGCATTATCCTAACGTCTGCAACGCTTTCAGTGAATAAATCGTTCCAATACTCAGCGGAGCAACTCGGTTTAGCCATTCCAGAGGACGAAGAGTCAGGTAAGCTGAAAACAGTACAGTTGCCATCTCCTTTTAACTATCGCGAGCAAGCATTAGTCGTCATTCCACGTAATTTCCCAACAATCAAGGGAGCAGGGGATCCTGTGTTCATCGAAGCACTAATCAACTCTTTGAGTGATGTGGCACAGGTGACGAAGGGGCGAATGCTGGTTCTATGTACTTCTAATCGGATGTTGAAGCTAGTACATGCAGGTATGAAAGAAAAGCTGAGCCCCCATGGCATCACAGTGCTTGGCCAGGGTGTTGACAGCGGCAATCGCAGTAAGTTGACCCGAATGTTCCAAGATAACAAAATGTGCGTGTTATTGGGCACTAGCTCGTTCTGGGAAGGTGTAGATATTCCTGGAGATGCGCTAAGTTGTCTAGCGATTATTCGTCTTCCATTCCAACCGCCGAATCACCCGCTTGTGGAAGCCAAATGTGAGAATATCAAGAAGCGCAATGAGAATCCGTTTATGAAATTTTCTGTACCCCAAGCTGTTATTCGATTTAAACAAGGTTTCGGTCGATTAGTTCGGAGGGCATCAGACAAAGGGATCGTCATTATCTATGATACACGTGTTATTGAAACGTATTATGGCAAGCACTTCCTCTATTCGTTGCCTGGTCCGAAGATCGAGCACATGACCTGTGAACAAATGCTGCCGAGGATTGAGCAATGGATGGGAGGAGCTTAAGAACGTGAAAACACAAAAAATTTCAGAAGCTGTAGTCCGAAGATTACCTATCTATTTACGCTATCTAAACGAGTTGCAAATGAACAATGTTTCCACGGTGTCTTCTCAGGATTTAGGTCAGAAGTTAGATCTGAATCCTGCTCAAATTCGGAAGGACTTAGCTTATTTTGGCGAGTTTGGCAAAAAGGGCATTGGCTATGATATCAATTACTTGATCGAGAAGATACGCCAGATTCTTAAATTAGATCGACATATTCAAGTTGCACTCGTTGGTGCTGGAAATTTAGGCAGAGCACTTTGTAATTATAATACGTACTTACGCAATGATATGAAAATAGTAGCTTTATTCGATGCCATGCCTTCTAAGGCAGGCGAAGTGATTAATAATTTGGTTGTACTCCCCATGGATAAAATGAAGTCGGTTATGTCTGAGCTTGGTGTGCGGATCGGTATTATTACCGTTCCCGCGGCCGAAGCGCAAAATGTAGCGAATGAATTCGTTGCTTGTGGTATTGAAGCGATCTTGAACTTTGCTCCAGTCATCATCAAGGTGCCGCCGGATGTACGCGTTCACTATGCGGATTTTACGACAGAACTTCAAAGCTTAGCCTATTATCTCGATTAGCACGAAAAAGGCACGACCCGCGCAGTTTCAGCGGGTCGTGCCTTTGTTTCTCTTTACATGATTAAACGGAATATCGCAAAGTACAGCGTGTAAGCAAGAACCATTGAGATCGGAATGGTAATAACCCAAGTGACTAACATTCGACCAACCGTACCCCATTGTACTTCATGGAAACGCAAGACACTGCCTGTCCCGATAATCGCAGAGGAAATGACATGTGTCGTTGATAATGGTTTACCAATGAAGGTAGAGATTTGAATGACAATGGAAGACGTCAAGTCGGCAGCGAAACCGTTAATCGGTTCAATTTTAACAATTTTACCTGAAACGGTTTTAATAATGCGCCATCCACCAATCGATGTTCCAAGTCCCATAGCAAGTGCGGCAGCGATTTTAACCCAGATGGGTACATTCAAATCATCTTGCACACCGGCAGCAACGAGACCAAATACGATAATACCCATTGCCTTCTGAGCATCGTTACCACCATGTGAATAGGAAAGTAATCCAGCAGAAATGATTTGTAACGTACGAAATCCACGATTTAGTTTGGATCTGGATGTATTCCCTGACCACAGCACGATATTTTTGATCAAAACCATAATGAGATAACCTAGAGCGAAAGCAATAATCGGAGATAAAATGAGAATGATAATAATTTGTGTGAAACCACTCCAGTTAACGCCATTGAATCCAGCTCCCGCAATTACAGCACCAGCTAAGGCACCTAGCAACGTGTGGGATGACGAAGATGGAATGGACAAGTACCAAGTAAGCAAGTTCCAGATGATTGCTGCAAGTAAGGCTGCAATTACGATTTCAACCCCATTTTCAATCTTCGCAGGATTGGCAATACTTCCGCCTACTGTTTTGGCTACTTCCGATGAAACCATGGCACCAACAAAGTTGAGTGAAGCAGCCATGAAGATGGCGACTCGCGGGCTCAATGCTCGCGTAGAAATGGAAGTAGCAATCGCATTAGCTGTATCGTGGAATCCATTGATGAAGTCAAATAGCAGGGCTAGAGCAACGATAATGATCAAATAAGTTAGCATGAGTTCCTCCTAGCGTTTTCCAAGTGGAAAACTTTCTTCGTACACAGAGACATGTTGTGTCTTAGGAGTAGCGAAGTACTACACTGTCAAGAATGTTGGCAACATCTTCACAAGCATCAGTTGTTTCTTCAAGACGCTCATAAATTTCTTTGAGTTTAAAATCTTCGTACACGTCTTTACGCGTTATAAAAATTTGGCGAATCCCTTCGCGCATCAAACGATCTCCATCATTCTCCAACTTATTTATAGCAACAGTGTGTTCTGGAATTTGCATGTACTTTTTCTTAGCTAAAAGTTTGAAAGCATCTAACATATGTTGGCAGGATTCTACGATAACGCCGGAGAAATCTTTCATGTAGGAATCTGTATGAGAAACATTCAAATAGTCGAAACGAGCAATCGTTGCTTCTATCCCGTCTGTAACATCATCGACCTTGGAAGCAAGTACCATAATATCTTCTCGATCAATCGGAGTGATAAAGACTTTGTTCAAACCTCTGAAAATATCATGTGTGATCGAGTCTCCTGCATGCTCAAGATCATGAATCGCTGTTACATACTCAATTGGGGGCTTATCTCCCATCATGGCAGTGCGAAACAGTTGAGCAGTTTGCAAGGCGTTCTCTGCAGCACGGATAAGAAGTTGCAAGAAATCGACTTCGTTCTTTCTGGTGAATAACGTTGTCATAGAATCCTCCTAATTTTTACTATATGTACAAGTTTTTGAACGAATTTGTGGATCGAATTAGACCAAATTGTAGAAAAAACTCACAATGAATAAAGTATCATACTCATAAGGTCAAACGCAACGAAAATTCCGTGAAAATTTACAATTTATTAACATGAAGTGAATAGCTTTTGCTTACCTTGATTTTAGAGGCATGAAGATGTAAAGTTTATGGAGCAGTAGTTGTATATAGAATGAGCATAGAGAGGGTTTTTTACTATGAAAAAAACATTAATTTCAAATGGTATTTTTATTTCTAATAAGGAAGACAAAACATCGATCAAGGGCTGCATGGTTATTGAAGGTAGTCAAATTACATACATCGGGACTGAAGTGCCTGAACCGTTAGACAATTACGATGAAGTGATTGACGGAACGAATAAGCTGTACATGCCTGGACTTGTGAACACACATGGACATGCTGCGATGTCATTGCTCCGCGGTTATGGTGACGACTTAGCACTGCAAGTATGGTTAGAGGAAAAAATGTGGCCGATGGAAGGGAAATTTACTTCGCAGGATGTCAAATGGGGAACGCGGTTGTCGATCCTTGAAATGATCAAAGGCGGCACTACGACATTTGTCGATATGTATGACCATATGAATGAAGTTGCCTTAGCGGTTGAGGAATCGGGAATGCGCGGCGTCTTGACCCGTGGTGTGATCGGTTTATGTCCGCCAGATGTGCAAACAGCTAAGCTAATTGAAGCCACTGAATTTGCAAAGAACTGGCACGGTAAGGCGGATGGTAGAATTACTACGATGATGTCTCCTCATGCCCCTTATACATGTCCGCCAGATTATATCGAGCGTATTGTACAAGCTGCACATGATCTAAATCTTCCAATACATACGCATATGTCGGAAACATGCCGTGAAGTTGAAGGCAATGTTGAACAGTATGGCGCTAGACCTGTAGCGCATTTGGAAAAGTTAGGCGTGTTTACTCGCCCAACGCTTGTTGCGCATGGAGTTCATTTGAATGACGAAGAAATAGCTATTCTCAAACAATATGATGTTCGTGTGTCTCACAATCCAGGCAGCAATCTCAAGCTTGCGAGCGGTGTTGCCCGTCTTCCAGAATTATTACGTGCTGGCGTTAAAGTTTCATTAGGTACAGACGGAGCCGCATCCAATAACAATTTGGACATGTTCGAGGAAATGCGATTGGCAGCTCTTATCCATAAAGGAGTAACTGGTGATCCATTAGCGATTCCTGCGAAAGAAGCCTTGTTGCTTGGAACTCGGATGGGAGCAGAATCCATTTGGCTAGAGGATGTCGGTTTACTTGAGCCTGGCATGAAAGCAGACTTCATCGCACTGGATATTGATCAGCCTCATTTTCTTCCGAAGACAGACTTCGTTTCCCACATTGTGTACTCCGCATGTGCGAAAGATGTCGTTGATGTGTGCGTGGATGGGAAGTGGATCGTCCGTAAAGGTGAGTGTCTTACTTTAGATGAAGAGAAAATTAAACGTGAATTTGAAAGTTGTTTTGATCGACTAAAAGGTTAATGCTTAGGCAAAGTAAGTGGTTGTGGGGAGGTGCGCGGCGGTTATGAATGCGAAGCGAACGATCACACTTGGCGTTTTTATTGTAGCAACGCTGGGTGTCGTACTTAGCCGATTCTACCTGAATGTGCAGAACGAACACTGGGATGAGAAACGTGTAGCTGTTGAAAAAGCCTATGTGGGAAGTATGATGACAAAGGCATCGAAGGTGGATTTTTTCTACGGTGACGAGCCGTTTCAGATCGTATATGGGGAGAACAAGTTAGGACAGCGTTTAATTGCTTGGGTATCAGCTGAAGATGTCCATACGGACATGGCGGAGGAAGCCTTCACCGAAGAGCAAGCCCGCGCTGCCGTATTGAAAAAGGCGCCGAGCAGTGAAATTGAGCGAGCCATACCAGGCAAATTAGGAAATGACTATGTATGGGAAGTATTTTATAAGACGAAGGATGATAGAGGTACGCGGTATTTCTATGATTACTACACCTTCAAAGATGGTACTTATCTGGATACGTATCGGCTCAGCCTTCAATAAGAAGGTTGAGTTTTTTTGTATCGAAAATGACTTTCTTGTGTTTCCACTGTTTACATAAGGCATGTCGTGTATATGTGGTGATATACTTATCGTATTGCTTTTGAGGCATACAAAACGATCATTACAGAAAGGTGGATGCCTACCTATGAAGATGAAGTTGCGCGTTTTACCTGTTATTTTGAGCGTAATTATTTCGGCTGGAGTACTTTTTGGAGGCTGGTTCGCCTATACAAGCTTTGCGATGGAAAATCCATTATCACATATAATTAATACGGCACCGGGTGTAACGAATTCAAATATGAAGCTTTCCTCGAATCAAGTGGATGTTGAGTTGACTTTGAAGCCTGACGCTAATTTACGACAAGTTGTTGAACTAATTAAAAAAGAAGGTTCATCGATTATCGGGAAACGTATGGTAAATATAACAATAAAGAATCAATCCTCGGACAAGCTGGATCAATGGTGGTCGAAGGCGTTATTTGAGGTCGCTCAAGCGATGGAAACGAAGCACTATGCGGATATTCCAACAACCTTACAGAAATATGCAAATGGTGTGCCCACAATGCAAGTAGACAGCGAAATGGACGAGAATAATGTTTATATTCGATTAACAGATGGTGATGCGACGAAATTTATTATGCTGCCAAGAATCTCCCAGATCGGAGTGTGGCCGAATGAGTAAAATATATAAAGAAATCGGGATTGGATTTATTCCTGTTCTTCTGGTGTTCTTAGCTTTTCAAGGTGTGAATGTGATACCCATCTTATTCGTGAGTGTGCTTGGCGGTTCGTTACTCTATATGATGAAAACCCGCGGCGGTATCGGAACTGCTGCAGGCGGGGGAGATCGGAAAAGCAAGAATCGGACGCCTTCTTTCCTTACCTTTGATGAAATTGGCGGACAAGATCGGGCGAAGAAAGAATTGATGGAAGCACTTGATTTCTTGATAAAGCATGAGGAAATTAAGAAGTTAGGTATTCGTCCTCTAAAAGGTTTGTTACTAACAGGTCCTCCAGGGACAGGTAAAACATTGATGGCAAAAGCATCTGCACATTACACCAACTCCGTTTATATGGCTGCTTCAGGTAGTGAGTTTGTCGAGATGTATGTGGGTGTCGGTGCAAGCCGAGTACGTGATTTATTTAAAGATGCCAGGGCTCGTGCTATTAAAGAGGGCAAGGATAATGCCATTATTTTTATTGATGAGATCGATGTGATCGGTGGTAAAAGAGAAGGCGGACAACAACGTGAGTATGACCAAACATTGAATCAGCTGTTAACCGAAATGGATGGTATTCATACGAATGAAGCGCCGCGTATTCTTATCATAGCAGCGACGAATCGGAAGGAAATGCTCGATAGTGCTTTGCTGCGGCCTGGACGTTTTGACCGACATATCGAGGTTGATCTACCGGATAAAAAAGGTCGCTTAGCTATTCTGCATATCCATGCAAAAAATAAACCGTTAGCTGAAGGTGTTACGTTGGAGCAAACCGCTGATCAAACCTTTGGTTTCTCAGGCGCGCAGCTCGAAGGTGTGCTGAATGAAGCAGCTATTTATGCGATGCGTGAAGATAAGCCGGCGCTTGAGCAGACTCATTTGGCATCGGCGATTGATAAGGTTATGATGGGTGAACGAACAGATAAAGAAACAGCGAATGACGAGAAAGAACGTGTGGCATATCATGAATTAGGCCATGCTATTATTGCTGAGCTTGTTCGTCCGGGTTCTGTTTCCCAGGTCACAGTGAGTCCGCGTGGTAAAGCGCTTGGGTATGTACGGCATAATCCGCCGCAGGATCATTATTTATATACGAAAGATTACATCGAGGATCAGATCATGATTGCCCTTGGTGGAGCGGCTGCGGAAGAAATGATTTACGGAGGTCGCAGTACGGGGTCTCGCAACGATTTCGAACAATCGCTTTCCATGGTTCGTAACATGATGGATGCCGGACTTACCAGCTTAGGTATTATTGATCGTGAGATGGTGACGAAGGAACAGTTGATGAAAGAAAATGCTGTCATCCTAGATGCATTAATGCTGCGTACGAAGAAAATGTTAGATGAGCAACGTAGTGTGTTTGAGCACTCTTTCGCTATTCTGATGAAGGAAGAAGTACTCTCAGGTGATACTTTTCGTACATTATTTGACGCTTCTGTGTCACAAAGTGCATAATAATGACCGTTGGCCAATTAGGTCAGCGGTTCTTGGCTTTACTACTCGTATGCAAGATACATATAATTATAGAGTAAGGCAGAAGTTCGGAAGAAGGAGAAACAAGCTATGATGTTTAGAACGATAGGTGTCATTGGCGGAGGGACGATGGGGCAGGGCATTTCCGAAATGCTGGCCGCGCGTGGTCTTGATGTCATTCTTGCTGAGAAAACAACAGAAAAGCTAGACCGCGCCTTTGAGCTTATAACGGTCAGTTTAGATAAGCAAATTGAACGTTGGGCATTGACGGAAGCGGAGAAGAAATCCATTCTTTCGAAAATTAAAAGAGCCAACTCGATTCAGGACATGGCTTCCTGCGAGCTCGTCATTGAAACGATTTCAGAAGATTTGAATGCGAAAAAGCATGTCTTTTTCCAGCTCAATCAAATATGCTCGCCTCAAATCATACTAGCAACGAATACTTCTACATTAAGTGTTACGGAGATTGCTGCCATCACAACGCATCCAGAGCGTGTTATTGGTTTGCATTTTCTACATCCGGTTGCCAAAGTGAATCTTGTTGAAATCGTACGAGCGATGAAAACGTCGGACGAGACATATAATCTTACACGTCAGTTTGTGGACGATGTACTCACCAAGAAGAGTATTAAAGTGAATGAATCGCCAGGATATATTACGACGAGATTGATCTGCACATTGATTAACGAGGCGCTGCATACTTTATCCGAAGGTGTCGCCTCTGCGGAAGATATCGATCAAGCGATGCGTATCGGCTATGATTTCAAACATGGTCCATTGGAGATGTGTGATCGGTTCGGGCTGGATGCCGTATTGGCTGCGCTAGAGGGGATGTTCCGTGAGTATGGCGATATCAAATACCGGCCTTCGTATTTGCTGAAACAAATGGTACGTGCGGGGCATCTTGGCGCGAAGACAGGAGAAGGTTTCTTCCGTTACGACAAGGATGGTGACCGACTATGAACATTCTCGTAATCAATGCTGGCAGTTCATCAGTGAAATATCAACTGTATGATATGGAAAATGCAACTGTACTGGCCAAAGGTAGAGTAGAACGCATTGGGATGGATACCGCTATCCTTTTGCACGAACCAGCGGGCAAACCCGAATTTCACAAGGTGGAAGAAATTCTAGAGCATACAACAGCCATCCGCAGAGTGCTGGATGTACTTGTCCATCCGGAGCATGGCGTGTTGACCGCCATCTCACAGATTGATGCTGTTGGCCACCGTGTCGTCCACGGCGGCGAATCCTTCAAGAGCTCCGTCCTCGTCACGGACGAGGTGAAGAAGGAGATTCGGCGTCTCTTCGATTTGGCGCCGCTGCACAATCCGGCGCATATGCTTGGCATATCGGCGGTGGAAGTGAACATGCCTGGCGTGCCGCAGGCTGTCGTCTTCGACACCGCCTTCCATCAGACGATGCCGGCGAAGGCCTACCTATATCCGGTGCCGATGGCGCTCTACCGGAAGCATAAGGTGCGCCGCTACGGATTCCACGGTACGTCGCACAAGTACGTGAGCGAACGTGCCGCTGCCTTCCTAGGACGCCCGCTGGAGCAGTTGAAGCTCATTACCTGTCACATTGGTAATGGCGCTTCCTGCGCCGCTGTATGGGGCGGCCAGTCAGTTGACACGAGCATGGGGATGACCCCGCTCGAAGGTCTGATGATGGGCACGCGCAGCGGCGATCTGGATCCGGCCATCGTGCCCTATGTGATGGGCAAGGAGGATTTGACGATCGGCGAGGTGAGCTCGATGCTGAATAAGCATAGCGGCCTGCAGGCGATCTCTGGGATCTCCAGCGACATGCGGGAGATCGTGGAAGCTGTGGAAGCGGGCGATAAGAACGCTACCTTGGCCTTTGAGATGTATGCGTATCGGCTGCGCAAATATATAGGGGCTTATGCCGCAGCGATGAATGGCGTCGATGCGATCGTGTTTACCGCAGGCGTAGGCGAGAATTCCGCGCCGCTGCGTAAAGCGGTATGTGAGGGCCTGAGTTTCCTTGGGGTTGATTTTGATGAGGAAGCGAACCTGCTTGGAAGAGGCATAGAAAAGCGAATAACGAAGTTTGATTCCAAGGTTGAAGCACTTGTTATTCCAACGAATGAAGAATGGGTCATTGCACAGGATACATACGAACTCGTGCAATCGTTGCCCCGTTGATGGTTTCGTGGAAATCATGAAATAGTGTACAATAGAATGGAATCTCAGTAAGTAGAGAGGAAGGAATTTAAATGAAAAGTACAATAGGTGAAGTGAAACATCATGTCGGCGAGTCCGTTACTATCGGCTGTTGGCTTAACAAGAAACGCTCAAGTGGTAAAATTCAGTTTTTGCAGCTTCGTGACGGTTCGGGATATATACAAGGTGTTGTTGTTAAAAGTGAAGTGAGTGAAGAGGTGTGGGAAGCGGCTTCAAGGCTAACTCAAGAGAGCTCCTTATACATAACGGGAAAAGTAAAAGAAGACACTCGCTCCAAAGGCGGTTTCGAGCTCGATGTGACTGGCGTAGAAATCATTCAAATCACCGAAGAGTATCCGATTACTCCGAAGGAACATGGCGTTGATTTCCTAATGGACAATCGTCACCTATGGATTCGGAGCCCGCGTCAGCGTGCAGTTCTTGTGATTCGCGCAGAAATTATCAAAGCGGTCCAAGCGTTCTTCAATGACAGAGGGTTTCATTTGGTAGATCCGCCAATTTTGACACCATCCTCGTGCGAAGGCACGACAAACTTGTTCCACACGAAATATTTTGATGAAGATGCCTTCTTGACGCAAAGCGGGCAGTTATACATGGAAGCAGCTGCGATGGCACTAGGCCGCGTATATTCCTTCGGTCCTACCTTCCGTGCGGAGAAATCCAAGACACGTAGACATCTCATCGAATTCTGGATGATCGAGCCGGAGATGGCGTTCGTGGATCACGTAGAGAACCTTGAGGTGCAGGAGCAATTCGTATCGCATATCGTGCAAACGGTTTTGTCCAATTGCCAAGCGGAGCTTGAAACGTTGGAGCGGGATACGTCCAAGCTAGAGAAAATTAAAGGCAGCTTCCCACGTATCACCTACGATGAGGCTGTGGACTATTTGCAAAAAAATGGGCATGAATTCGCTTGGGGAGAAGATTTCGGAGCTCCTCATGAGACAGCGATCGCAGCCCAGTACGAAACACCGGTATTTATCACCCACTGGCCTACGGAGATTAAGGCTTTCTATATGAAACCTGATCCAAGTCGTCCTGAAGTCGTGCTGTGTGCCGATATGATCGCGCCAGAGGGCTATGGCGAAATTATTGGGGGAAGTCAACGGATTGATGACCCTGAATTAATGGAGCAGCGCTTCAAGGAGCACGAGCTTTCTCAAGAGGCGTATCAATGGTATTTGGATCTTCGTAAATATGGAACTGTGCCGCATTCCGGTTTCGGTTTAGGCTTAGAGCGCACGGTTGCTTGGATTTGCGGTTTGGATCATGTGCGTGAAACCATTCCATTCCCACGTTTGTTATACCGTCTATACCCTTAAATAGTGGCATTGTCCATGGGGAGAAAGGGGAAAGACGTATGAGTACGCAATCGAATACACAGATGAAGGTCGAAGCGATCCTGATGAATAGCTTTCTGGAGGGGAGTGTCGCGGTACCGAGTTTATTGCTCAAGCATTATCGCGCGCTGCATTTGAGTGAAGTTGACGTCATGACACTGATTCATTTCATTTCTTTTGTTGAAAAGGATAGGAACCCATTCCCGACGCTGGATGAAATCCAGGAGCGGATGTCAGCTTCGCCAGATGTCGTTATTGCTAGCGTGCAGAAGCTGATTCGTGAGCAATTTATCACGATCGATGAGGAAACGCACGAAACAACAGGGTTTCGCAGCGAGCAATATAATCTGACGCCGCTTTATAAGAAATTAGCAAAACGTGTGGCAGAGCAGCAACTGCAAGAATTAGCAGATTTGGCGGCGATTTCGCATGCGCCTAGCGATGATCGCGTGAAGAACATTTATACAACGATCGAAAATGAATTCGCTAGACCGCTAACGCCAATGGAGCTGGAAACGATCAGCAATTGGCTGGACAAAGACATGTACAAAGAAGAGCTGATCATGACAGCTTTGAAGGAAGCTGTGTTTGCCGGGAAAGTCCATTTCCGATATATCGATCGGATTTTACTGGATTGGAGTCGCAATCGCGTCTCGACCGTGGATCAGGCCAAAGAGTATTCGCAGCGCTTCAGGCAGTCGCGATAATAAGTTGAAAAAAACAAGAAAAACGTCCATTTCTTTACCCTAAGGGGGAAGGTTGGACGTTTTTCTTGTTAGATGCAGAGTAGCTAAGTCGAAAAAATCGACATACGGGTGAGAAATGCAGCCAGTGAGCTCTCGTAAGTCGAAAAAATCGACTTTCGGGTGAGAAATGCAGCCAGTAGGCTCTCGTAAGTCGAAGAAATCGACTTTCGGGTGAGAAATGCAGCCAGTGGGCTCTCCTAAGTCGAAAAAATCGACTTACACGCAAGCATCACGCTTACTTGTTCATTACATGCAAACGGTACACATATTCGAACAAGAATTCGAACGCTTCGAGGTGACGTTTCGCTTCAAAGGCATTCGCGCCCCAAGCGTAAATCCCGTGCTTACGAAGCACGATGCCTGGTATACGAGGTACGATCGCACCTTCGACTAGCTCAGCGATACGCGGGATTTCTGCATAGTTGGGCAGAATTGGAATCTCGATCTGTGCTTCTTCGTCCCAAATGTTGAATGCTTTGATTAACTCAACACCATCAACTGGAATGCTACCACGTTCTCCATACAGCTCGGAAGCTAAGTTATTGAAGATCGTGTGCACGTGGAAAATGGCGCCAGCGCCTGTTAAGCGATAAATCTCACTATGGATCAAGGTTTCCGCAGATGGTTTAAGGCTAGTAGCTTCCGTCGGCAAACCTTTCTCATTGACGAGAAGGAAATCCTCAGGCGTTTGGACGGATTTATCTCTACCGCTAGACGTGATTGCGAAGGTGAAAGCACTCGGCTCAAAGCCGCCAACACGAATGGATAAGTTGCCGCTTGTCGCTGGAAACCATCCACGCGCCGCTAAATTTGCTTTGATGTCTCGTAATTCAGCGAAGGCACGCTGTTTTTCTTCTAGTAAGATACTCATTTGACTGGTTCAGCCTCCAATTGCTTAATGATATCGAAGAACGTTTCGAAGGGGTGGTACGCATAGCCGAGTTGATCACAACGCTCGATGAGATGAGATCTGGCAAAAATCGTATCCACTAGCTTAGCGCCTTCAAAATCGGTGATGCTGTCTCCGATAATAATCCGCTCATAGCGCTCGGGATCGTAGGAACGAATGATGCTTGTTTTGCACATCCCGCAGTCTGTTTGACAGTGCGCATCACACGGATTCGGCCAGAGGATCTCGATGGTTTCCCCTTCGAATGAGCTGGCATTGCAATAAATATGATTCTCAGGAATCGCAAACGCACGAAGCAGTGGATAAATAAAGAAATCAATGCCTCCGCTTGTGATCAAAAGTGTAATCCCTTGCTCCTTGCAATAGGAGACAAATTCTTCAAAACCATCCCGGATTCTAGCATTGTTGATCGCATAATCGACAATCTCATCCTTACGGGAGGTCGGCAGCAGATCGAACATCGCGCCAACACCTTCACGAATGGATATTTGCTGTGTCACAATCTGCTCAACGATGCCTTCCCAACCTTCAGGGTTGAAATGTTTCATAATGGCTACGATGTTATCGTTAACGGTGATCGTACCGTCAAAGTCACAAAAGATAATACGTTCCTTGCTCATTCTCTAATCCCCCAAGTGTCAATAGCTGATTGTAGCTCTGGATGTGTAAGGGCGTACTCGCGTAATGTTGTGCCTTGTAAAGTCGCATCAATCGCTTGGCGGAAAGCTTGTCCCCCAGCGATCGTTCCCATCGGGTGACCGTGGATGCCGCCTCCGGCGTTCACGATAACATCCTGTCCGAAATCACGCAAAATGAGCGGAACTAGACCAGGATGGATACCCGCGGAAGGAACCGGGAAGCTTGGTGCTAATGTTAATTGTACATCAGTCGGCGCTTGATACGTGTAATCTTTCCGTAAATCCTGCGTTAGCAGTACGTGTTTAATGGCCAAATTCTCTTCCTTTGGCATCACAACGGAGCCGTATGGGGAAGGGAATAGCACCAAATCAGCACCAGCAAGACGCATTAACTTGCCTAGTAGAACAGAAGGCGAGATGCCGTAGTGTGGCGACGGATAGGTTGCTCCAGCCAAGGCAGGATGTGCCATGATCGGAATGTTAATGTCGGGATCCGAGCTTAATTCATGCAGAACATCGAAGCCGTAAGCCAACACATTGAAAAGCAATGCATTGGCGCCAGCTGCGATGGCTTTTTTGGCTTGGGAAGCTAGTTTGGATGTTGATCCTGTCAAATTAACCGCATAGAGCAGCTTTTGACCCGTTTCCTTCGTGGCTTGTTCAGCTGCTTCAAGACAAATCGCAATGCGTTTCTCCATGGGCGTTAACGGATTTTCGAATAATATCTCGTCATCCTTGATGAGATCGACGCCACCTGCCGCTTGTAAGTAGAACTGTTCACGCAAGGCTGGCAGTTCATACCCGACAACGGATTTGAAGATGCTCATCAGAAGCGGGCGATCATGCACGCCTAGCAGATTACGAACACCTTGCATCCCGAATTTCGGGCCGGGGAACCCAGCCAGGAAATCAGAGGAGAAGGCAAGGTCGATCAGTTTGATTTTGCCATCCATAGACAGCTTGCCGAAAACAGTCACTAACAACGCGGGGATATCGCGACTATAGTTGACATCGGGGTACGCGATGGTGATGTCCGCATAGCGGTTGGAGGCGGGTTCTCCTGCTGCAGGCTCGTGGACTTCAACGGAAACGACTTTACCCAAATGCTTCTCCATAGAAGCTTTCTGAGCCTCAGGCAGTTCCGTCCAGCTGCCAACGGTAAGACCAACAGCGATGCTTGTTGCTTTTTTATGAAAATCGGCTTTCTCATCGAAACTCCGATACGTTGCTAAACAATATGAACTCATAACGAACTTTCACCTGCTTCACTAGAATCACTTCACTTATGTTCCACTTGTTTCACAGAAACGGATTAAATTGATTTACCAACAGTGCTGGTAGCGGCAATTTGTTCGCCCATTTCCTTCGTACGAGCGGCGCAATGCAACACAGCTTGATGGATAGCTTCATCGAACTGGTAGCGATCCAAAGCTTGAATAGCAGCGTGCGTAGCTCCGTTAGGTGACGTCACTTTGCGGCGTAATTCCGCAGGGTGTTCCATCGTATTTTGTACCATGTGTGCAGCGCCGAGCACCGTTTGGAGCGTTAATTGATTCGCATCTTCTGCGGATAGACCGCCTTCGATACCCGCTTTAATCATCGCTTCCATGAGGTAATACACATAGGCAGGACCACTTCCGGAAATACCTGTAAGGATTTCAAGCTTATCTTCTTCAACAATCGTAACAGTCCCAACCGCTTCAAACATTTGGATGGCAAACTGCTTGAATGTATCATTAACCTTAGACGAGAAGCTCATTCCTGTTGCGCCTAATCCGATGGTGGAGGAAGTATTTGGCATTGTACGCACAATTGGCGCATTGGTTTGCAATAGTCTTTCCGATTTCTCGATGGAAAGGCCTGCAATGACGGAAATTATCAGCTGACGCTCGCTCAAAAGCGGCTGAAGCTCTGCAAAAGAGGATTCCACATCTTTCGGCTTCATACAGAGAACAACAACGTCGGCTTCTTGAATAATTGTGTTTTTCGTCGCTTGATCTGAAGTGGCTTGAACACCATATTCGGAGCATAAAAACGCCAAGCGATCCTGATTGGAGCGATTCATCATATAAACGTTTTGCGGATTCGCGACTTTCGTCTGAATGAGTCCGCGGACGATGGCTTCAGCCATGGAGCCTGCGCCTACAAAAGCAATTTTAGCTTGCGATAACAGGATTGACATCCGTTGTTCCTCCTCTTAAGGTTTATTCGCGTATTTGTCCGGTTCCGTAGACACGGTATTTGGTCGAGGTCAAAGCAGGCAGACCCATTGGGCCACGTGCATGAAGCTTCTGAGTGGAGATACCGATCTCCGCGCCAAAGCCAAACTCAAATCCATCCGTGAAACGTGTCGAAGCATTATGATAAACAGCAGCAGCATCTACTTCTTGTAGGAATTTCTCAGCATTAGCAGCATCTTCCGTCACAATACATTCGGAGTGCATCGTACCGTAAGCACGAATGTGAGCTAGCGCCTCATCTAGATCCTTAACAACTTTAATGTTTAGAATATAATCTCCGTATTCTGTTCCCCAATCGGCTTGTTCAGCTACCAGCATACTAGGTACCAAAGCTCTTGAACGGTCATCACCACGCAGCTCAACATGAACACCTTGGAAGGCATCGGCAATCGCAGCTAAATGCTTCTCCGCAATGGCTTCGTGTACAAGTAAAGTCTCCATACTATTACAAACAGAAGGACGTTGTGCCTTCGCATTAATCCCGATTCGAATCGCCATATCGAGCTGTGCACTTTGATCTATAAAAGTATGACATACCCCTGCACCTGTTTCAATGACTGGGACGGACGCGTTATTGACAACATTTTGAATAAGTGAGTGTCCACCACGCGGAATTAGCACGTCAATGAGGCCATTCAACTTCAGCATTTCATCGACGGAGCTGCGATCTGCGCTTAGGATTAATTGCAAGGCATCTGCCGGCAGGTCAGAACGCTCTAAGGCTGTATGCAGTACTTCCACAATTTTCTCATTCGAAAATAGGGCAGAAGATCCGCCACGCAGTACAACAGCGTTGCCGGTTTTGAGACATAAGCCTGCGGCATCAACCGTTACGTTCGGTCTTGCTTCATAAATAATACCGATGACACCTAGAGGTACACGGATTTTGCGAATGCGCAGACCATTAGGGCGATCAAATGATTCAAGCGTATCTCCGATTGGATCAGGCAGCTCAGCGATTTGACGAAGACCTTCG
Organism: Paenibacillus plantarum; assembly: GCF_013141695.1. Classification (GTDB taxonomy): domain Bacteria; phylum Bacillota; class Bacilli; order Paenibacillales; family NBRC-103111; genus Paenibacillus_E; species Paenibacillus_E plantarum. The sequence continues at coordinate 74,136 of NZ_WHNY01000006.1, read as the reverse complement.
GCCATCGCCGCAATGCGCGTTTCGTTTAATGCCAATCGGTCTAGCAGAGAAGCGCTTGTGCCTTGCTCTTTGCCACGCTGCAAATCCTTGCTGTTAGCTTCAATAATCGCTTGTTGCTCTGTAATTAAGGCGTCTGCCATTAGCAGCAAGGCTGCATTTTTTTGCTCAGTTGTAAGATTGCCCATTGCTTGGGCAGCTTGTTTGGCAAGCTTGGATTTGTTAATAACTTCACTCATGGGAAGACCTCCTAATTGAATAAGGATTGGCAATGCGTTAACAATTGTTCCACGTTCAGTTCATAGACCTCGCCTTGACGGCGTTCTTTGCATTCGATAATTCGCTCGCTCGTTTTCTTACCAACGGTTAATCGTAAAGGGAAGCCGAGTAAATCGGCATCATTGAATTTCACACCAGGGCGTTCTTCACGATCATCCCACAGGACTGAATAGCCTGCGCTAGTTAAGGTCTGATAGATCTCTTCAGATAATGTCATTTGGGCTTCATCCTTCACTTGAACAGTTAACAGATGAATGGAATAAGGAGCAATGGCATTTGGCCAAATGATGCCTCGCTCATCCTGGTGCTGTTCAATAACAGCAGCTAGAACACGAGAGACGCCGATGCCATAACAGCCCATGATCATTGGCTCGGAGACACCATTTTCATCGCTGAACGTAGCACCTAGGGATTCACTATATTTGGTACCGAGCTTAAAGACGTGCCCAACTTCAATACCTCTGGCAAAAGCGAGTTCATTCCCGCAATGAATACAGCTTTCTCCTTGGCCCACATTGCGAACATCAACATAGGTTAGTTCACCAAGATCACGTTGAACATCCACGTGCTGAAGATGATAGTCAGCTTCATTGGCGCCAACAACGGCGTTATTTAAGCCTTGGATCGATGTGTCTGCAAGTAATTTGACGGAGGATAGACCAACTGGCCCAATAAATCCGGCTATCGAACCAAGCGCTTGAATTTCAGCTTCGGATAGCATCGTGATTTCAGCTACACCGAGAACCTGTTTCAGCTTGATCTCATTGATTTCGAGATCTCCACGGATGAGCACGATCACAGGCGCGCCTTCCGCTTTGATGGCAACGGATTTGATAATTTGCTGCGGTTCAATGGTAAGGAATTGGCTTAATTGTTTGATGCTCGTTACGCCAGGTGTGTGTATTTTCGTTGGTTGTGCTTGTGGCAAGCCGGTAGATGAGGTACCTTCGTTGGTAATTACCCCAGTGGCCTTCTCCAAATTAGCCGCATACTGACAGGAAGGACAATGAACAATCGTATCCTCGCCGACATCTGCCAAAGCCATGAATTCATGCGTATCCGTACCGCCAATTGCGCCGGAATCGGCTTCAACTGCTCGGAATTGCAAACCGCATCGTGTGAAAATGTTAACATAAGCATCGAACATCGCTTGATAACTGGCGTCAAGTCCGCTTGTGGAGCGATCAAAGGAGTACGCATCCTTCATAAGGAATTCACGGCCACGTAGCAGGCCGAAGCGAGGTCTGCGCTCATCGCGATATTTCGTTTGGATTTGATATAGCGTGACAGGTAACTTTTTATAAGAATGAATCTCATCTTTAATGAGTGTTGTAATGACTTCTTCATGTGTAGCGCCTAAAGCAAACTCACGACCATTGCGATCTTCAAGTCGCATTAATTCAGGACCGTAGACATCCCAACGACCTGAGGCTTTCCATAATTCGGCAGGATGGAGGGCAGGCATGAGCATTTCTTGTGCGCCAGCGCGGTCCATTTCTTCCCGTACGATCGTTTGAATATGTTGAAGAGCCTTAAGACCCAAGGGTAAGTAGGAATAAATACCGCTGGATAACTGGCGAATGAGTCCTGCTCGCAGCATGAGTCGGTGACTGGCTGCCTCGGCATCTCCCGGTACATCTCGTAATGTTGGATTAAGTAATCGTTGTTGTCTCATGATTAAGGGAGATCCTCGCTTTCATTCTATTGGTTAAGACAAATATTAGGTCAAAGGCACCCATTCATCGCGGTGGATGACTTCGATGCGTGATACTTCGACGCGTTTCTGGACTTCGTCGGTGGAGAGGCCTGCTGCGGCTTGCACTTGCCAAGCCGCATAATTGACGACGCCGCGGCCCAGCAGCGCGCCTTCACTGCAAATCACCTCGACGACGTCGCCGGGGTGGAAATCGCCAACCGCTGCCGTGATGCCAGCGGGGAGCAGGCTCTTCCCACCGTTGATCAGGGCTGCCTTAGCCCCCTGATCAACGATGATTTGCCCTTGGGGCAGCGAGTGGAAGCCGACCCACTGCTTCTTGACCGGCAGATTGTTCAGCGCCGTGTCAAAATACGTTCCCTTGCCCGTTCCGCCAACGGCAAGGTTCAGATCATCGGGCTCCAGCACGCGCCCGATGAAGACCGGCACGCCCCCGCGCATCGCGATGCGGGCGGCCTCGACCTTGGAGCGCATGCCGCCAGTGCCGACCGCGCTCCCAGAGCCTCCAGCGAAGCTGAACAGCTCATCGCTGATGGCGTCGACGCGATCGATACGCTGTGCGTTCGCGTTCTTGCGAGGATCGTCCGTGTACAAGCCGTCCATATCGGTAATAATGATCAATTTGTTCGCTTTGACCAAATTGCCCACGAGTGCCGACAACGTATCATTGTCGCCGAATTTCAGTTCATCCACCGAGACGGTGTCGTTCTCGTTAATAATCGGGACGACGCCGCGCTGCAGAAGCTCGTCAATCGTCATCATCGCGTTCTGGACGCGCTTGCGGTTGGAGAAGTCGTACCGGGTCAGCAGAATTTGCGCCACGCTTACGCCGTGGGAGGCAAATGCTTCATGGTACGCCTGCATTAAGAGCGCTTGGCCAACGGCTGCGGCGGCCTGCTTCTCGTGCAGGACCTTGGGCCGTGTGCGGTAGCCAAGGGAGGTGAAGCCTGCGGCTACTGCGCCTGAGGTCACGAGCAGCACTTGGCTGCCGCTGCGCTGCAATTGTGCGAGTTCAGCCGCAAAAAAGCGTATTTTATCCGGATTCAAGCCACCCGTATCTGAGGTTAGTGAGGAGCTGCCGATTTTGACGACGATTCGCTGAGTCATATTCATCCCATCCTTTGATTTCCAACTATGTAGATACAAAAAAGACTCCCGCCCTTAAAACATAAGGACGAAAGTCTGTTGCTTCCGCGGTACCACCTTAGATTAGCGCATATCAAATAGAAAAGCGCTCAACTCTAGATTCCCTGTATAACAGTAGGGCTCTGTTCAACTCATCGTTGACGGTTCAGGGGCGGGTTCGGATTCGGTTCACGGCAAGCTCTCTCAGTCAATGGAGCTTACTCCCTGGTTACGTGCGGCACGATTCGTACTATTCCCATCATAACGTTGCTGTTTGGAATTTTGATTCTATCTAGAATAGCATGGTACGCGAGACTTTGTAAAGGTATAAATGGCTTGCTTTCAAGGCTCTTTGGATAATTAGGAGTTAAAAAAGATTTAATTTCCCAATTCGCTGCACAGCTTCTTCCAACCGTGTTTCCGAAGAAAGAAGGCCCAGTCGGACGTAGCCCTCACCGTGCGTTCCGAAACCAACGCCAGGTGCTACGACAACCTTAGCTTCTTCCAGAAGTATATCGGCAAGACTCTGTGAGGAATGTCCTTTCGGTACTGGCAGCCACGAGAAGAAGGATCCTTGCGATGGCTTTGCATTCCAGCCGATGCTGGCAAGTGCCGTATACAACGCGTTCCTACGACTTTCGTACACATCACGCAGTTCTGTGACACAGTCTTGTGAGGACGTTAAAGCTGTAGCCGCGGCTGCTTGGATACCGCCAAACAAAGAGCAATAATAGTGATCTTGCATCAAGTTAATAAGGCGAATGACTTCTTTGTTACCAAGGGCAAAGCCAACACGCCAGCCGGCCATATTGTATGTTTTGGACAAGGTATAGAACTCAATGCCTACTTCTTTGGCACCAGGAGTTTGCAGGAATGAGATCGGCTTCTGACCATCAAATCCAATAGCTCCATAGGCGAAATCACTAGCTACGACGACACCATTTTTCTCAGCGAAGCTAACAGTTTCTTCATAGAAAGATGCAGGAGCCGTCGCACCTGTCGGGTTATTCGGATAATTAATGAACATCAGCTTCGCGCGGTCCAAGTCGGACTGTTTTAACTGCGAATAATCTGGTAGGAAGTTATTTTCCTCACGCAACGGCATGAAAGCCATCTCGGCACCTGCTAGAGCGACGCCTGACCAATAATCAGGATAGCCAGGATCAGGTACAAGGCAGACATCGCCAGGATTCAATAAACATTGGGCAATTTCGATGAGACCTGTTTTGCCGCCGAACAAGATTGCAACTTCGGTATCGGGATCCAAATCCACGTTGTGATCCTCTTTATAACGCTGTGCAATCGCCTGTTTCAGAAATGGAAAACCGCTGAATGGCGGATATTTATGATACAACGGATTCGCAGAAGCTTCCTGAATGGAAGTCACAATATGCGGAGGCGTAGGACGGTCAGGATTCCCTTGGCCTAAATTAATGACATCATGGCCAGCGGCGATTTGTGCATTTGCTTTACCAACGAGCGTTGCGAAGAATTGTGTGGGCAGACCCTTCATTCTTTCAGCTGGCTGTATGGCAAATCGAGAGGTTGTTGAAGATACGTTTGTCACGATTTAATTCACACTCCGGAGGTCGGGATTTTAAACTATACCCTAAATGTAACATGATTAATCTTTTTTTCATAGTCGATGAAGATAATCGATTGTACTTCATTTTGACATTGACATATGATGGAACCATAGATCGGCGAAGGAGATGAATGAGGATGACAGATCAAGCTCATGTAGCGGATGTTTTTCTGCAGGAATCGATACGTGCTTTTCAAAGTATGAAGAAGTTGGGCGATAAATCATTTGCCCAGACGAATGAGGTCTTCTTTTATCAGACTATAGATGAAGGGGCGAATTCTCTAGAAGTGATCATCAAGCATATGCATGGCAATATGTTGTCCCGTTGGACCGATTTTCTAACCACGGATGGAGAAAAAGAATGGCGAGATCGCGATGGTGAGTTTGAAGGGGATCGACTTTCCCGAGAACAATTACTAGCGCTTTGGGAAGATGGCTGGCAGGTGATGTTTACAACCCTTGGCTCATTAACTTCCGAGCATGTGCTTTCACAGGTGCTTATTCGAGGTGAGAGTCATACTGTCTTACAGGCTATTCAGCGTCAAGTGTCGCATTATGGGTATCATGTTGGGCAAATTGTTCTGTTGTGCAAGCATTGGTCTTCACAGGATTGGCAGTCGCTCAGCATCGCGAGAGGTCAGTCTAAGCATTTTAAACCTACGATGTAGTATAGTCCGATTTGCATGGCAAGTGAATGTTGAGTTAAACGCATATTTCGACTAGTATGTACACATACGCATTTTTTCTTGTTCTGGAAGGAGTATTTCGACATGTCTTCACAATTACTTAATGTTGCTCTTATTCAAATGGATATTACAATCGGAAATCCGGAAGCGAATTTCGCTCATTTAGAGAAGTTGCTTGTGGAAGCCGTTGATGCGGCACAGAAACCTGATGTCCTTATTTTTCCCGAAATGTGGAATACAGGCTATGCTTTAACGGAAATTCATGAGTTGGCCGATGTAAACGGTGAGAGAACGAAAGCATTCTTAAGCAATTTTGCACTGACTCATAGCGTGAACATTATTGGGGGATCGATTGCGGATAAAAAAGAAGATCGTGTGCTCAACACGATTTATGCATGGGATCGCGAAGGTAACGAAATCGCAGAGTATTCCAAAATTCATTTGTTCCGACTCATGGATGAGGAGAAATTTTTGCATAGTGGAGAGCAACTAGGCTTGTTTGAGCTAGAAGGTGTGCCAGCTGGGGCGATGATTTGTTATGATATTCGTTTTCCGGAGCTGTCACGTAAATTGGCCTTAGATGGAGCACGTATACTGTTCGTGCCTGCAGAATGGCCGCATCCACGTCTGCATCACTGGCGTACACTGCTTATGGCGCGAGCGATTGAGAATCAAATGTACGTCGTTTCTTGCAATCGCGTCGGGACAAGCGGGACGACCAATTTCTTTGGTCACTCGATGGTCATCGACCCTTGGGGCGAGGTTTTGGTTGAAGGTGATGAAAGCGAAGCGATCTTGCGGGCGACAATTGATTTAGAAGAAGTTGTACGTGTACGGGGCAAAATACCCGTTTTTGAAGATCGTCGGCCCCATTTGTATTAGGGAGATTGATTTTTGCTACGATATTCTGTAAACTAAGACCAATTGAATGATCAATTATGGCTGTGAAGGATGAATAGTACTTGACGAACTTCATGTTCAGCGAGCTGGGGATGGTGAAAGCCCAGAATGAAGGTCAAGGAAACGGCTATCCGGAGCCTATACGATAAAGGGGATATATGCTTGTATGAGGTATATCAACTAGGGTGGAACCGCGGGTGCTAAAGCTCTCGTCCCTAGGCATTATTTGATGCCTTTGGATGTTGAGCTTTTTTGATGTTTGCTCATATCCAAACGGTTGTCATCGGGCAAAGACCCACATAGAAGAAGCTTAAGGAGCGATTGAACAATGAGTGTAACAATGGAGCAAGTCGTCGCATTGGCGAAGCACAGAGGTTTCGTATTCCCAGGTTCAGAAATTTATGGCGGTTTGGCAAATACGTGGGATTACGGCCCGCTTGGTGTTGAATTGAAAAACAACATTAAACGCGCATGGTGGAAAAAATTCATTCAAGAATCCCCTTATAACGTAGGATTAGACGCAGCGATCTTGATGAACCCGCAAGCATGGGTGGCATCCGGTCACGTTGGTAACTTCAACGATCCAATGATCGATTGCAAAAGCTGTAAAGCTCGTCACCGTGCGGATAAATTGATTGAAAACAAGCTGGCTGAGAAAGATATCGAAATCATCGTTGATGGCATGACGTTCGATGACATGATGAAGCTGATCGTGGAACACAACATCGTGTGTCCAGATTGCGGAAGCAAAGATTTCACAGATATTCGTCAGTTCAACCTGATGTTCAAAACGTTCCAAGGCGTAACAGAAGCAAGCTCCAACGTTGTATACCTTCGTCCGGAAACAGCACAAGGGATCTTCGTTAACTTCAAAAACGCACAACGTACGATGCGTAAAAAGCTGCCATTTGGTATCGGTCAAATCGGTAAAAGCTTCCGTAACGAAATCACGCCAGGTAACTTTACGTTCCGTACGCGTGAATTTGAACAAATGGAGCTTGAATTCTTCTGCAAACCAGGTGAAGATATGAAATGGTTCGAGTACTGGAGAAGCTTCTGCCATAACTGGTTGCTTTCCCTAGGTGCAAAAGCCGATAATTTACGTCTTCGTGATCATAACGAAGATGAGTTGTCTCACTATAGTAACGCGACAACGGATATTGAGTACAAATTCCCGTTCGGTTGGGGCGAGCTTTGGGGCATCGCGGATCGTACAGACTTCGATTTGAAGCAGCACATGGCGCATTCCGGTGAAGATTTCAACTACATTGAGCCAGAAACGAATGAGCGTTATGTTCCTTATTGTATCGAGCCTTCCCTAGGAGCAGACCGTGTTACGTTGGCGCTTCTGATCGATGCGTTTGAAGAGCAAAAGCTGGAAGGTGACGACACTCGTACCGTTCTTCACTTCCACCCAGCATTAGCACCGATGAAAGCAGCGATTTTCCCACTTTCCAAGAAATTGAATGAGGGTGCACAAGCTGTATTCGCAGACCTTGCGAAGCATTTTATGGTGGATTACGATGATACAGGATCCATTGGTAAACGTTACCGTCGTCATGACGAGATCGGTACACCATACTGTATCACATATGATTTCGAGTCCGAGACAGATGGTCAAGTGACGGTTCGCGATCGTGATACAATGGAACAAACACGTATGCCGATTTCTGAATTGAAAGCCTTTATCGAAAATGCCCTACAATTCTAATCGTTAATAAATTGAAAACCCCTTGTAAGCTCGTCAAAACGACGTAGGCTTGCAAGGGGTTTTTGTCTTCTAGATAACATAATCTAAAACTTCGCTGTAAGGTAAGTAACGTCGAACTTCACGCAGCGGCGGTGTATACACATGGAGTGAAATAGCCGGTTCATGAAATGGATTGCTTAACTGGTGAATTTGATCTGCAGGCGCAGTGAAATATTCCCCCGCTTGGATGAAGTCATCCTTTTGAGCAACAGGAAAGCCTTCTGTATCTAAGGAGAAGGTTGAATTCACTAAGGATCCCGAGACTAAATAAGCCGCGCCAATGGACAAGCCATGGTTATGGATGGCTGTAGAGCGGGAAGCCGGAATGTGAATAACGATAACTTCCAGTTCGGGTGAGCTAAACACCACATTTCTGCCATAGGGTAGTTGAGAGGGCTCGGTTTTGAAGTCTGGAACGAAAAGTAGATGTCTCTCTATCGAATGTAGTGCCTCTTTTAATTGTTCCAGTGTTGGTGCATGCAACTTACAGAATGTCTGTTCAATTGCTCTAATGAGCGTCATTGGCATCTCGCCTCCTAGGCATTCTTATCTCTTTATCAATATTATTTGGCGAAAGGATAAGTTTTTTTTATATAATATGCCTTCAGTTTCGAAAGGGTTAGGGGGTATTCGAACAATTTTTTTAATGGATATTAGAATGGTATAACGCTAGTGGAAGAAGATTAGATGAGGAGAGATAGATAATCGACTAATTCAAGCGGAATAGTAGAGTATACTTGTAGCGGTTAGCGGATTTAGAAGCGATTATCAGGGATCCTTTTAAAACAGGACACTTTTTTTCGTATATATCCTACGAACGGCACATGCCAGAAATCCTTAATCCTGAGGGAAGAGCTGCAAACGCTGTCTTTTTGTAGTACAAGTATACTATCTTATTAGAATTACTACCTTTGCACTATTTCAAGCATTCGATTTGAGCCTTATAGTTAGTGACACATGCGCGAAAAATACATAAATTTGTAAAGGTTGTGAAGATAGGGGCGACGGCATACGACAAATATTTCAATTCTACTCACAGCATGGATGCTAGTTCATTTCGGGGTTACATAGGAAAAGGGAGTGGAATTGATGAAAGGATTAGCTGAAGAGACGCAAATGCATGAATTTACAGAGAGAGTCGGCATCTCACAAGCGGAGATAGCCAAGCTACATGAGAAATCATTTCTTAATGGCGTTCAAAGAGATTCGACGCGCGTGAGGTTTCGCGTGCAAGGGAAAATGATGGAACGGCTGCTAGCTAAAAACCAAGGACTCATGGATGTCATCCTTCGGCAAGCACATCTAAAGACGAACACCTTCTACTTTCCTAATTTATTGATGGTCACGGATAATCATGGAGTCATTCTAACGATTAATGGGGATGAACGATCCATCTTGCAAGCCGCGAATTTGAACAACATCGGGATTGGATCTTCGTTATCACTGTCTAGTGCGGGGACCAATGCGGTTTCGGCAGCTATTGATCTTCAGCGTCCAGTTTGGATAAGTGGTGAGGATCACTATCTGGATACGATGCACAACTGGGTGACAATGTGCGTTCCGATTCAAACGGCAGATAATCAGATCATTGGTTATTTAGTGTTGACTGCCTTTCAGTATATTTCAGCACCTTTTATGTATCCTTGTATCAAATCGATTGCTCTTCTGCTTGAATATGAACTCAGAAAGACCGAATTGCAAAGTAAAACATGGTTCGTTGAGGAAATGCTGGAAGAACGCTTGAAAGCTTTCAAACTTACGCTGCGTGAAAAGGAAGTTGCGACGTATTGGTTGCTGGATTACGATTATAAGCAAATCGGCAAAGTCTTGGGGATCAGTGAAAATACGGTGCGTGTCTATGTAACGAAAATCAATCGTAAGTTGAAAGTCAATTCCAAAGCATCATTGATACTTAGTGTTCTTGGCGCTATTTAGAGTTTACGCAAGAAGACATACATATGCATTACATAATCTTTATACATATTGACGTATTAAGTTGAGAATTGGTTCAAATTGTAGAAAATAAGCTTCGATCTTTCACGATGTATGTGGGGATTGGGGCTTTTTTTGTATGTTCAACGTCCATAGGGCTTGAATGATTAGAAAGATCTGAAGTGAAAAACAAGCAGCGGCCCGAGAAGTTCGGGTTTTCTACGAGTGACTACCATGGAAATCCCTTACATGCTTTGGCATGGTTAGAATTTACATATACGATGAAGACCCATTTTTTAAGGAATTTGCTGAAAAAGCGCGTTCGATCAGATATATATGCAAGTGATATATAGAAGCTGTGAAATTTAAAAGGCATATGGGCGCTTCGAAAGAACTATATGAAACCGCTTCCTAAGTATGATCTCTTTAGCGAAATCCCGATTTCAGCCTCCTGCTTCTGACCCCATCTAGATTGAATTCCCTATAAAATAGCGCCTGAATGGCTAACGTGGCTTAAGAATTATAGTTCATGCATTAGGTCATTTGAATTAATAAATATGTATGATTTGCTCTACAGAAATTACCGTCTATATTTGAGGCATCCCACCGAAACGGGAGGGAAAATGTCGAGCTTTGAGGGACGGTTGGCTATGAGACAAAGAAGAAGGGCCTTGATCCTGCAGCCTATTAAATGGATTCTTCTTCTAGGCGTCGTCGGTTCTGGAAGTGTATATGGATTATCGGCGGCAGGGTTCATTGAGTGGAATTCTGAACACAAACTGGAAAGCTTGATGTTCTGGAAAGACACGGATCATGCTTCAACGAAAGGAACAGCGCTTGCAGCTGGCGTGGACAAAGAAAGTGCGAAGCCATCGGTTAATCCGGTAGCAACGCCAACAACTACGGCCACGGCATCGCCAACAGCTGTACCTGTTAGTACACCTATAAGTACAGCTGCAACAACTTCATCAGACAAGACGTCCACAACGGGTCTGCAAGTCATTTCGCAAGCGCAGAGTATTGTTGCTGTAAATGCGAATGAGAAATCATGGCTAGAGCAGGTGGGAATGATCAAAATTGAGTCAGGGAAGCTATTTTCCTTCCAGGCTTGGTTGACCGAGGTCAGCAAAGGCAAAGTGCCTGAGAAGAAGGAAGATGAGTTATCGCATGTGGCATCCTTAATGTATGAAGCTGCACTGCGTGCTGGCATGCAAGTTGGTGAACGTTATCCGCATCAAGATAATCCCGCTTATGCAGCTGCTGGATTCGATGTTAATTTTCAAAGCGAGCTGAAAGATTTAACCTTCTATAATTCAATCGGCGTACCCATAACAGTTGGCGTGATATACAACGGGGAAACACCTGTCGTTACGTTCAATGGGAAACCGAAAACGGATTGGAAAGCTCCGAAAATTACGGTTAGTAAAGAAGTATTCGCACCAGAGAGTATTGTACTCACGGATTTTACACTGGCTGGTCAAGGTGATAAACGTAGTGAAGGTCAATCAGGACTTCTAGTCAAGGTATTCGCTGATGTGAAGAATGATGGCAAGAACGAGTTGATATATAAAGATTACTACGCGCCGCATCCCATTGTCATCGCGAAGGCGCCAACAGCGGAAGAGCTGAAATCACCTTAAATCACTTGTTAGGTTGCACAGATCCGTCACGTACTCTATTAACAGAAGGGAGGACCCCCAATGCGCATAGGTGAATTATTTGTAATGAACGGACTCATCACAGAGGATCAGCTTGAACAAGGGCTGAAGCAGCAGGTGCACACGAGGAAGAAAATCGGTGAGATTCTTATCGATAAAGGGTTGATCACAGAAAGACAACTGGTTGAAGTACTCGAATTTCAGTTAGGGTTTCCGGTTGTTAATATGTTTGAGACACAACTCGATATGCAAACCGTTCAACTTATCCCAGAAACGCTTGCTCGCAAGCACTGTGTGATCCCGATTGAACGAAAGAATGGCAAAATCAAAGTTGCCATGGTTGATCCGTTGAACTATGGAGCCATTGAAGAAATTCGAATGGCGACGAACATGAGCGTCCAGCCAGTCATAGCCATTCGTTCTGAAGTCGAGCAAGCGATCACGAAAAATTATGGCATGAAAGAATCTGTCGATGAATTAATGGTCGACTTAGATAAAATCGAGATCAAAGATGAGGAATCCGAAGCGAATGATCAAGGATCACCGATCGTAAAGCTGGTCAATCAAATCATTCAATCCGCTGTGCAGCAGAGGGCGTCCGATATTCATGTTGATCCTCAAGAGAAACAGCTGATCGTGAAGTACCGAATCGATGGTGTGCTTCGAACGGAGAAAGCGCTGCCGAAGCATATGCAAGGCGTGTTGACGGCAAGGTTGAAAATCATTGCAAAGTTGAACATTGCGGAAAGACGACTACCGCAAGATGGTCGAATCCAGATGCAGGTGGATAACCGCCGAATTGATATACGGGTTTCGACATTACCGACCGTTCATGGTGAAAGTATCGTTCTTCGGATCTTAGATCAATCGGCAGGTGTTAAAAAAATTGCCGAATTGGGACTCAGTGATGCGAATTTGGTGAAATTCGACAAAATGATACAGAAGCCGAATGGGATCATGCTGATCTCGGGACCTACGGGAAGCGGGAAAACATCAACACTCTATTCAGCATTGGGTCAATTAAATGGTGATGATGTCAAAATCATTACGGTTGAGGATCCCGTCGAGTATCGAATGAACGGTGTAACGCAAGTACAGGTTAACTCGCAGATTGGTTTAACTTTCGCTTCTGGCTTACGATCCATTCTCAGGCAAGATCCGAACATTGTTATGGTCGGGGAGGTCCGAGATGCGGAGACAGCAGAGATTGCGGTACGTGCTTCTCTTACGGGGCACTTGGTGTTAAGCACCATCCATACGAACAGTGCCGTCAGTACGATTAGCCGACTTGTTGATATGGGAATTGATTCTTATCTCATCGCTTCCTCGCTCTCCTGTATCGTAGCTCAGCGCCTAGTGCGGCGCGTATGTCGTGAATGTGCAGCCCAGGTACCTGCCAGAGAAGATGAAATGAAGCTGCTAGAAACGCATGGGCTGCTAAGCGGAACTGAACAACAACTGGCGGGAACTGGAACAGGGGTTGTAGTACCTATGACTTCGCCGAGAGCCATGGATAAACCGATCATGGTAACGAGGGGCAAGGGCTGTGGAACATGCAATAAAACAGGTTACAGAGGTCGTATCGCCGTACATGAACTGCTAGTTGTCGATGAACCGCTGCGCAGCCTAATTGTACAGAATCGACCAGTTAGCGAGTTGGAGCAGCATTTGATGAAGAATGGTTTTAAAAATATGCTCTACGATGGCTTGCTCAAGATTCGCCAAGGTCATACCACAATTGAAGAAGTGTTGAAAGCCGTGGCAGACGAATAGCAGTGAAATGAAGAAGGCTATGAATGGGGGTGAACAATAACTTGGCGAACTTTACGTATGAAGCCGTCAATGAAAGCGGTAAGAAGCTGAAAGGGATAGTGAAAGCACAGAACAAACAGCTGGCGATTACGGAGTTGCGGGGACGCGGGATAACCATTCGGAGCATCCAAGAGCAGCGGAAGACAACGATGGATCTGGAGATTCATATCGGTAGGGCAGTCAAGCTAGAGGACTTCGTCATCTTCTGTCGGCAATTCGCTACGTTGATCCGAGCTGGGATTCAAATTGATCAAGCTGTTTCGATTCTGGAAGATCAATCCACCTCCAAATATTTGAAAGCGGCATTAGGTGATATCTCGGAGCAAATCAGAAGCGGGCACCCCTTATCGAAAGGGATGGGCGAACATCCGAAAGTATTTCCCGATATGTTCGTCAATATGATGGCTTCCGGTGAAACTGGCGGTAATTTGGACGAGGTTCTGGAACGAATGGCAGATCATTATGAGAAAGAACACAAAACGGTTCAAAAGGTTAAGTCAGCGATGACGTACCCGATCGTAGTTTTGATAATCGCCATTGGTGTCGTTATTTTCCTACTTCTGAAAATTGTCCCAACTTTCGCAGATATGTTTCTAGAGCAAGGGTCCGAATTACCACTTATCACTAAATTTGTCATGAACTCCAGTGATGCGATCGTGCATTATTGGTGGATGTTCTTGGCAGGGCTGGTAGGTGTGATTATCTTGTATCGGAGTTTTGCTTCGAGTGAAGAAGGAAAGTACTGGATCGATACGATCAAGTTTAAGATTCCGGTCTTTGGTATTATTCTCAAAAAAGCTGCAGTTGCTCGAATGACGCGTACGATGTCCTCTCTGTTCGTGAGTGCAGTGCCTGTCTTACAGGCACTGGATGTAACCGCGAAAGTCGTTGGTAATCGCGTGATTGCCAAGGTGCTCCGAGATGCCAAAGACAGCTTGCAGCAAGGTAAAATGCTATCGGAACCGATTCAGAAAAGTGGTATTTTTCCCAAAATGGTTGTGCAAATGCTAATCATCGGGGAGGAGACAGGGCAAGTCGATAATATGCTAGCCAAGATTGCTGATTTCTTTGAAGCGGACGTTGATCAGAGTGTAGATCGATTAAAGGCGGTGATTGAACCCCTCATGCTGCTCTTTGTTTCCAGCATAGTTGGTGTAATTGTAGCAGCGATCATGAGTCCGATGTTCAAAATGTACGATAATTTCCTTAACTAATTTCTTACTAACTTGAAGGGAGGTGATAGACAAACATGTCGCAGTCTTTACAAGCATTACAACATAACGTAAGTCAAGATTGGCAAGATCAGGTACATAACCAAAATAAACCTAGAGGTGGGAATGCAATGAACGAATTGACAATGAACAGCAAAAAGATGAATTTCCGTTTACCGAAGTTTTCGAAATTTTCTTTGAAAGAGTTAAACAAAAACCAAAAAGGTTTGACTTTGATTGAGTTGCTAGCGGTTATCGTTATCATTGCGATTATTGCTGCGATTGCAATTCCATCTGTTGGAGGAATTATTAAGAATACACGCGTAAGCGCACATAAATCAAATGCTCATATGGTCATTGATGCAACGCGATTAATGATTACAGGTCAAGGTTTAAGCCCTGCTGAAGCTACAGACGCTGCTGGTTGGTCCTTAGATAAGTTGGAAAAAGGTGGATTCTTGGAAACTGTTCCCAAAAATCCATCTGACAAACCAAACGGATATGATAAAGATCTTTCCAAGGTTGTTGTTACACAAGATACGACGACTGGAAACTACACGTATACGGTTTCACTTGTGAAGGCAGGTACTGGTGGGGTATCCCACATCACGTCCGTTAAAGAAGTAGATATTGATGCATTGAAATTCGGTACGGCCACAACAGACGTTCGAGAGTAATTAAACAAGCGCGCGCCGTCTTCGGGCGGCGCGCCAATTTCAAGTCAAGCATAACCGAGAGGAGTTACCGCAATGTTCGCAAAGAAAACGAGCAAGTATACATACGGCATGCAAATTTCGGATACAGAAGCGAAGCTGGTTGAAATCATGAACGTGAATGGACAGGTTACCCTGACACAGCGTCATTCCATTGCGCTGGATAGAGGCAGTATTAAACACGGAAAATTCGTGGACGAAGATTCGGTCATTGCGCGCATTTCAACCCTAGTCAAGCAAATTGGGTTACAAGGTGCACATATCAATGTGACGGTGCCACTATCCAATGTGGTACTCCGTAAATCCGTTTTTTCGGCCTTAAAAGATAAAGCATTACGTAATATGATCGACGTTGAATTACATGGCGGACAGCAATTGCCTTTCAAAAATCCAGTGTTTGATTTTGTTCGACTCGGAACCCCCAAAGATGAAGCGGCTGCTTCTTCGGAAGGTGCAGTGAAATCTTCCAAGTCTTCTGCACAAGAGGAAGTTCTCATCTTTGCGACACCCGGCGAGGTGGTTGAAAGCTATGCACACGTCGTCAAGCAATCAGGGCTAGTGCCAGTAGCTGTTGATTTGGCACCACTAGCTCTTCATCGTATGTTGGTACGTCATACCAAATTAACTGGCTCCGCGATGAAGGAACGATTCATGCTGCTGCATGTCGAGCCAGATCATGCGGATGTCAGCATATTCGTAGATGGCATCCCTGTGTTTTTTCGATCGATTCAGATTAATACAAGTTTCTTCCTAGATACAGGCACCGACCAGCTTGCAGCTTATGCGCGCAATCTATCTATGGAGCTTGGCCGTGTCTTGAATTATTTCCAATACACGGTTTCCAACGATCAGAAGCATGTCGAGCTCGTTTATTTGGTAGGCGATCATGAATGGATCACGGCACTTCCAGAACATCTAGAGAGTGCTTTCACAGGTGAGATTACATCGTTTCCATTGCCTGCCATTCTGAAAGATGAAGACACAACATGTCAAGCCTACGCGGTTCCAGTTGGACTGGCGATGAAAGGAGCTTAAGGACGATGAGTGCAGGCGTACAGAAGCTACAATCCATCGAAATTAACTTGCTGCAAATGCGGCACGAAGAACAAGCAGGAACTAGTCCCATTCTCCGCTATGTGTTTTTGACTGCGATCGTGGTGGTAATTGGTGGAATGGGATGGATGTATACGAGCGCAAAGTCAGAAATTAAGAACACGAATAAGGCATTGGAGCAGGTCAACCTTCAAATTAAAGAAAGTCAAACGAAGATTGCAAGTTCCCCTTCTGCTGGGGCGGTTGCTGATTTCGTTGCTTTACCGAAACAACTCCTCGCAAGCAAGCCTTTAGCGACAGATGTGCTCGATAAACTTTCTGCTCTAATGCCACTTACCTCAAATCTTACCGCTCTCTCCTTCGGAGATGGTAATAAGGTTAAGGTGACAGGGAATTTTGCTACAAGCGAAGATATCATTACATTCATGCAAGCGACGAAAGCTTCCAGCTCGTTTACCTTAATTTCTACCAGTGGGATGAACAAAGTGATAGCGGCACAAGAAGATAAAAATGCTCCGGTTGTTACTGATCCGCCATTGCCTGTCATTCAAGCGACTTTCGAGCTTCAATACAAGTCCGAGCCCAACAAGAAAGGTTGATCGAACGTATGAGCATGCTCAGCAGTAAAAGGAATCAAATCATCGTGGCGTTCATCCTCGCGTTGACGCTTGTGATGGTGTATATCAATTTCATTTCACCACTTCAGAGTGAAAAGGTCTCCAAAGAGAGACTACTTATACAGAAAAAACAAGAGCTAGACGACTTGAATAAACGATCAGCAGGCGGTGGTGCAATTGGGGCTGCGGAACAAGTAAGTCTCTCACAAACACGTTTTCACGTGCCTGAAGAACCGGATGTAGAAGGGCTCATACGTGAGATTCGAATGTTAGAGGTCATTACGAAGATGTCACTGGCCAGTTACAACTTTGAAATTGGCAAGGCGTCCGATGTTGTGAGTAAAGCTCCAACGAGCTCACCAGCCCCTGCGAAAGAAAGTACAACCGTTACACAGGTGGCTCCACCGATGCCATCACTTGCCATTCCGATCAAGCTCAACACAACAGCTAAAGGGGATTATGCGCAGATCCATCGTTTTCTAGATGAACTGCAAACGACCAATCGCTTGATGCAGATTGACAAGTTGACTTTTGCGGTTAAGGGCGGAGCCCCCGTGAAGCTGAATGCTTTGAAAAGAGAAATAACGGTCAATGTTTCCGTAGTTTCCTATTATGCACCAGGGTTACAGAAGTTTTTCAAGAATCCGCTTCAGGTTCCTTATACGAAACCTGCTGGAAAGACGAATCCAGTCTATTAATAAAACCATGTACATATGGGAGGAAATACGATGAGTATGATTTCACCAACGACCTCTGACATCTTATCACTGAAAGATCTGCTGCGTGTTTCTTACGAATCGAAGGCTTCTGACTTGCACATTAATGCAACGACAGAACCACTTATGCGGCTACATGGGAAGTTGATGAAGGTGGTTGATTCCGTTCTTTCTCCTGAGGATACACATCGCATGGCGAAAGAAATATTAACGAAGGAACAATATGAAACATTATCTAAAAAGGGGGAAGTTGACTTTTCGTTCGAGCTGCCAGGTCTTTCTCGTTATCGGGGCAATGTATTTAAGCAAAAACGACATATTAACATGGTGTTTCGTGTCTTGTCGACGACAGTGCCCTCCCTTTTTAGCTTGAATTTGCCTGATTTGGTTCAGGAGTTTGCACACAAGCATCAAGGTCTGGTTCTAGTAACAGGTCCTACAGGCAGCGGTAAGTCAACGACGCTTGCTTCTATCATTGATTTCATTAATGAAACTCAGAAGAAACATATTATTACGTTGGAAGATCCGATCGAGTATATTCATCCAAGTAAAAATTGTCTGGTGGCACAACGTGAAATTGGTATTGATACGTTAACGTTCTCCAATGGTTTGCGTGCTGCATTACGTCAAGATCCTGATGTCATTCTAGTTGGTGAGATGCGGGATTTGGAAACGATCAAGACAGCCATTACAGCAGCGGAAACAGGTCACCTTGTCCTCGCGACACTTCATACCCCGGATGCTCCTCAAACCGTCGATCGGATTATTGATGTATTTCCAACTGAGCAACAACGACAAATACGCGTACAGCTAGCATCCGTACTCATCAGTGTTTTATCCCAACGTTTAGTACCGCGAATGGATGGACGAGGAAGGGCCATGGCGCTGGAAATATTAATCAATACACCCGCTGTAGCCAACTTAATTCGGCAAGAAAAGATTTATCAAATCAAATCGGTCATTCAAACGAATCGACAAATCGGTATGCAAACGATGGTATCCAGCTTGAAGCAATTAGTGGAAGAAGGTATTATCCACCGAGATGCGATCAAAGAATATGAAATGACCTTAGGAGAAGATTAAATGAAAACCAATAAACATGCACTCATTACTGCTCTTCTTGTCGTATCCATTCTCTCACCAACAGCCGTTCTCGCAAGTGAAGCAGCAGTTAATTCAACAGTCAGTGTGCAAGCGAGCAATCCATTCGCCATATTAAAAGGGCTCGATAATGAAGCGCGCAGTCAACAATACGAGAACATGAAGCTTTCACCAGCAGGTTGGCAGGTCGGTATGATTATTTCCAAAGAACCTTATGCAGTTGTTACTAGCGTAGATGCTTCTGGCGCACATGTGAAAATATGGACGGGAGCAATCGCACGAGATTACAATGATTTGCTCGTGTTTTGGGATGAAATCGGTGTAAATGTGTCAGGTAAACTTGATTTCCATGCCACTGACGTCGAAGAGACGACACGTTCGTACTTTGAAAGCGCATCCCAAGAGTCCTATCGTATCAAAGCATACCTTGGCAAAGTGCCTTGGGCGAACATCCCTACGGATGCAGAGACAGCTCGAGATGGCAGTACAAAGGTATCATCGAATGGCTTAATCAACGTGTATGGTATCGTTTTTCAGGATCCTGATCGCGCCGTCGCACCATCACTGGGCTCAGTCAAGAAATTACCTGACATGCCAGATGTTGTACCAACGCTGCGTACATGGAAACAAACGGCCGTAAGCGCAATTCCTAGTGATGCACTAACCCATTGGGCGAAGGATGACATCCTTGATCTAATGCAGAAATCCATTATCGATGGGTATGAGGATCACACCATTCGTCCGAATCGTACGCTTTCGAAAGCAGAGTTTGTCACACTTGTTGTTAAGTCATTAGGGATTGAACCTGTCCAAACACCTGTCAAAGGTTACGAGGATATGGGAAAACATTGGTCAACCAGCATGGTTGCTTCTGCGCAAGCTATGGGTTTGCTGGATTTGAAACCCGTAGATTTGAATTTTTCTCCGGATTTACCCATTACGCGCATTGAAATGGTTGGTCTCGTTGATCGCATTTTGCAAAAATATGCCGTTAAGGGTGGATCTGGCACTGGTGAATTCACAGATATCGCAAGCTTAACTGACGGAAATAAAGCATCTCTTCTAAATGTGATACATGCAGGTATTGTTGGCGGTTATGAAGATGGTTCGTTCAGACCTCAAGGGTCTCTCACTCGTGCTGAAGCTTTCAAAGTCATCTCGAGAATCATTCATTTGGTGTAGAAAGGAGTTCGTAACTATGCATTGGTATCAAAAAGCGAAAAAGAAAAGTGCGATCTTGTTGACGGGTATGTTGCTCACGAGTATGCTTCCTGTCTTCGTTGGAACGAATACCGTATATGGGGCTGAGGTAGACAATGGTTGCTTAGCGATTAGCGGTGTGGGAAATGTACCCGTAACAAGTGTTGAACGGAATCAATTGGTTACTATTAATTACACGCTAGACCCGAGTGGTACACATACAGTGATGCAAACACGGGATGCGGTTGATATTGCTTTTGTAGCTGACGTATCTGGAAGTATGGATTACCATATGAACAAAAATGATAGCAAAACCCCCATTCGTTTGGATATTTTAAAAAGTGCTTCTACTACGTTAACTAATAAGTTTAAAACAGTAAACATGGGTGACCGTCTAGGACTCATTAAATTTAGTTCTGGGGCGTCCAAAGTACTTGATTTGACAACGGATTATGCGAAAGTTCAAACCGAAATTAATAAATTAGTCGCTGATGGCTCTACCAATATTGACGATGGACTTGCGAAGGCAAAGACGATGTTAACGGCGAGTGGAACGAAGCCCGTGAAACAAATAATTTTACTAACAGACGGCAAAGCAACAGTTTGGACGGATGAGAACGACGGTAATAAACAAAAAAGCGGAGAAACAAGTGCTGCGAATGCTGCAAGAGCAGATGCTGATGTACTAGCAGGTCTTGGTATCAAAGTATATACAATTGCTTTGGCTACAGCTGGCTCTGATGAAATTGATCTAGATTTGTTGCAATATATTGCAACAAAGACGGGCGGAACCGCTTATGAAGCGAGTTCTGCGAGCCAACTTTCCGCGATTTTTGACAATATTGCGAAAACAATTGAAGCGCCAGCTCAACTCAAAACCGTGACGCTTCGTCAACCCATCCCAGCTGGGTTCATCTTGGCACCTGGTGAGAATGCCTCGAATGTAAGGTATGAAGCTGCAACACGCGAAGTTGTGGTCAACGTAGGTGACATTAATTTTCCTTTTGACCAAGACAAGATCGATCTAACCATTAAATTAATTCCAGATACAGCAGCAGGTGACTATCCACTGCAAGATGCGAAGGTGACTTACAAAGATGCATGTAATGCTAATCGACAGTTCAATATCAATTTTGGAACGCAACTCTCTGTCAGTGTTCGTGTGGTTGATAAATATGGCAATGTGTATATCGGGAATAGTCAAGGAGAACTGCAACGTCTACGAGCTAGTGATAAACAAAAACAATGGACGATTAATAAGAAGAAGGTAGCCATCTCGGATATTCATTTTATTGATACAGAAATTCATTCCATCGTTCGCATTACTTACAAGGATGGGACGACAGATCAATTTGATTTGAAGCCAACAGCGCCTGGAACCTATGAACTTGTTGATGGGAATGGGAAGCCGATAAGTGAAAATGGTTGGCACAAGGGTCCTGGAAACCTCCGATTGGTATCGGGTTCAAGCACACAACTGCCGAGCACAACTGTGTATGCGAATGATGATTTCCAAGGGGCTTATCTAGCGGGTTATGAGATATCCGTTGATAATGGCAATTGGCAATCACAAACAACAAACGGAGTGGTCATTCCTGATGGTAATAGTGTGAATTTCAAAACGCGTGCGTTCACTAATGCGATAAGTGGTAGTGCTGCGATTCCTATTGCTGGTGCTGTCGCAACCGGAAATGTTTCCTTAGATAGCACAGGGCCTATGATTAGCTGGAGCCATAATATTGTAAATCCAACAGATGACGGCATCATTTATATCACGGCAACCGATAATCTAAGTCCAGTAACGAGTGTGAAAGTATGGTTCGACAACAAATCACTTTCTATTTCTTCTAGCTCATCGAAAATGACGAAGAATGGCAACACCTATGCGTTTCGATTGAGCGATGTGGCAGGTTTCGATACGGCTGAGAAACGGCAAGGCTGGCATCAAATTTATTTTGAAGCCACTTCAATGGGAGGCACAACTACAACAGTTGAAGCACCTGAATATTTTGTGGTTAATCCAGGTTTGGCGGCTACGCTCAAAGGCATGAACTATAATACTGGTGATATTTCAGATAAACCCGTAAGTGTTGCTGTGGTGGACGAGAAGTATCCTGTATCCGATCGTACATTCGGTAGTCACATCGAGCATGGTTTCACGTTGAAAAATATGTATTACGTGATTAAACAGACATCAACGACGCCGGAAGCAAATGGATGGAAACCATTGGCATCGAAGCGATTAACGGTGACAACCAAAACGAACACGACATCCGGAACATATTATGTCTTTTTAAAATTAATCGACAGTTCGAATGTCGAAATGGTTCAGCAGCCACTGATCGTTAAATTCGATACCGAGCAAAACAACAACTAGACTGGCAAATCGGTGAGGTAGTGAGGAGGACTTACGGTGCGCCGCAATGAATGCTTGAAGCAAGTGGGGCCTAATGAAGACGGTATGTCACTCGTGGAAATCTTGATTGCTGTGACGATTATGTCGATTATCAGCGTCACGTTGATGGGGTATTTCACCTCAGCTGTTGATAAATCCGCGCAAGAAAGCCGCAAAATAATCGGTGCCAATTTAGCTCGATTAAAAGCAGCTGAGCTGCGCGATTACTTCAAGAATGGCTATAAAGACGCCATTGTGTCGCAGCTGACAAGCAGTCCCAAATTTTCTGGTGACTTATCGAGTAATGGGTCGGAGTTAATGAAAGGCAGGTTGGCCTCAACGGAGATCAATGGTACAACGTATCGGTATTTGGTTGAACTTGAGAAGAGCTACGCTCGCTGGGAGGCTGCGGATCCGTTTCGTAATGATTCAGATGACTATTTGGCTCAAATGCTCGTTACTGTATATTGGTCGAACGAAGATTCTCTCGATGCACCTTCAGCGAAATCATCAACGACACTCGATACGTATCTTATCAAAAGGTGGTAGCGCCTCATGCAGCGCAATGAGAAAGGGATGACATTAATTGAGCTTCTGGCTGCCTTGCTGATCTTCGGCATGGTAGCCTCCATCCTGTACTCTTTTATGCTAATGGGCGTGTCGATGTATAAACGAGTCACGATGGAAACCCAGATGCGTAATCAAGGAGACGGGTTATACAGCCAGATTATTTCGGAACTGAAAGAAGCGATCTACGTTCAAGATGAAGGGACGGATAAGAAGATTATTCGTTATGCGAAAAAGAATGATGACCCGAACATATATATTGATCTCTATGAAATGGAAGTCATGCCGAATCCAACCGGCGGTGGGAAAATCGAAATTAGGGAAGCTGGAACGAATGTTGTTAAACGTGTTTTCCAATTAGGAAGCAATTTTACAATTCGAGAGGGCAGCTTAAGTGAAGCGAGTCAAAATCATGACCGTGTTCAAGTTACACTTGAGTATGCCAGAATTAATGCGGATCAGTTTAAGTTAGCAGACAACCCGAAACTGATCATTGATTCGCAAATCCCACTATTCCGTAATGATTAAATGTAACGGATTGGAGGAGGCATGTATTGAACGCTATGAATAAAGACAATAACGGCCTCCAACAGAGGATGCATAATGAGGAAGGATCAGCGCTAGTCATCGCTTTACTTGCCGTTGTTTTAATGACCATGATGGGTCTTATCCTTATGAGCGTACTTCGTGGAGGTGCAATTCAAGCAGCCACGACAGAGTCAAGTGTTCAAGCGGAGGCGATTGCACAGAAAGGGCTGGACGATACACTTGCCCAAATCCGCAGAGCCGTCGCCAATGGTGAAACGATTGGTGGGACGAACTATCGGAATCGAGTTCGCAATGTAGAGAATCAACTCTTGTTGATGCTTCCATTTATTGATAAGCATGCAGGAGATTCTCAGAATTCAAATGACAAGAATGGGGTTGTCGTTGAAGCGAAGAAAGGGACATATCAAGTTGATATTGTTCTTGCAGAGCCCACGAATCCAGAATCACCGACGAAAAAGCCTTTGGCAATCCCTGATGCTCCCTACGTTCGCAAATTCACGATAACTTCTCGAGGTATGATGGGGGGCACTCCCACTACGATTGTTACGAAAGAGATGACCGTTTATGTGAGTACGATTAACCCTGTGTTTCGATATCCGGTCTCATCAAGCGGTGATTTGGTACTAAATGGAACACCTTCGATCAAAGGAGACATTTTTGTAGCCAATCATTTGTATGTACGGGATGAGGCTTTATTCACAGGTACAACCAGTGGTGCGAATCGAAGCAAATATGGGATTCAAACAGGACGACCTGAGATTCGCGGTTTCATTCGAGTGGACGGAGACAGCGATACAATAGCGCCAGGGAAATTTAATTTTACCCGGTCGGATGGATTGACTGAATTCCCGCCGCTCACGCAAACAAGTGAATTTGTGCAACCCGATTATTTTAGACCGCAATATTTTCCATTAGAAGATCCAACGCTGGATGCGGACATTGAAGTAGATGTTGAGGGGTATGTCACTAGTAAAACACAGACCGATTTAACAACCAAGTTAGCTGCTTTAGGCGGGTATTCAGCACCGGATCCAGCAATAATTGAGTTGCCGCCATTGTTTCAAAATTTGACGAGTAGTAAGCTGTACAACGATCAATGGGTAACTGTTGATGGTGAGGTGAATGTTTTTGATGAAGCATCAGCCACTAACGAGGCTGATCTGTTCATTAATAATGGTGTGCTTACCATGGCGAACGACGCATCGAAACTCAAACTGAAGAAAGGTTCCCTTTATGTGAAGTCGCCAGATCCTAATTTAGTAGCGACGGATCTTCGCGGCGAACTTTCTGTGGAACCAGGAAAATTCTTAGCCATTGATGGCAACGTGACACTGAATAATGGATTTCGTTTTCCAAATGGCACGATGTATATCAAAGGTGATCTGAAGATCATTGGAAATGTATGGCTGCAAGGTACCGTGTATGTACAGGGTAACGTAGAGTTAAAACAGATGACTTCAATTAATAAAAACACGGAGGAGACCCCAGACCCTTCATTAACACCGCTTATTGTTGTCGCCTCAGGGGAGATCGTGCTGGGTAATAGCACAAACACCGATGATGAGAATGTTCGCGCTTTCTTCTACACGAAGCAAGGAATTCGATTATATGGGGTCATTTCGAAGATGAGACTGACTGGCGGTATACATGGCGGTGCTGGAGGCGTAGAACTCAATGCAGTGAGAGGTGAATTGACTACAGCTGGCAGCTCCGTTTCCAAGTATCAAGGGAGTGCACCATGGACTAGAGAAGTACCTGAAGTGCAATTGGACAATTCCAAACCATCAAGGCTGCAGATTTTCTATGATGATAATCTCTATGATCAACCGCCAGACGGCATCCCAACGACAGACAATTTTAACGTGTTTGTGAAAAACGTCAAATACATCAAGTAACTACAGATTAACCATTCTGGAAGGAGGTACCTTCAATGTCATTCCAAATCCTAGTCGTTGACGATACGAAATTTATGCGGAAAATGTTGACTGATATTTTGAAGCAATATGGTCATGAGGTGGTCGGAGAAGCAGAGAATGGTAGACAGGCTGTGCAAAAGTATGAGGAACTTCAGCCTGATATTGTTCTGATGGACATCACGATGCCCGAAATGGACGGAATTGAAGCGATGAAGGAAATTCGTAAGCTCAATCCATCGGCAGTCGTTCTCATTTGTTCGGCTATGAGTCAGCAGGATCTCATCTCAGATGCATTGAAAGCTGGGGCAAACGGCTATGTGATGAAACCTTTTAAACCAAATCGCGTGAATGAAATTGTTCGAAAATATGGTGTTCCCCGTGTAATAGGCCATCTCATACCGCAAGACATGCAGCGCACGGAAGCTGCAGCCGTAGAAATCGAAGCTGTAGAGGCGACGGTTTTCATTGAGGAAATGGAATTACAGGCTAAGTTAGCCGAAGGTGCTACCGTCCCAACAGCAAGTTTGCATGCCGTTGATCAAGGATATGCTGAGCCGAAGGAGCTACATCTTACGAAGCAAGATGAGGAGATCTTGATAGAAATCTCGTCGAGCAGCGAGTCCAATCAATCCAATCAAGAGATCGTCAGTAAGCTGATTTATGAGGAAGAGCAAATTCCTGAAGTCGTTGAACTCCAACAAAGTAGTGGTGAACCAGAGCCAGTAACGGAAACGGAACCAGAATCTCAGAAGAATTACGTCACGGAGGAAAAGAAAGTTGCAGCCAAACCTGCTCAGGTTGTCAATGCGCTGGAAGTTCTGCTCGCGTTTGCTGAGGTGGAGGAATCTAAGGTTGCTTTGGAGACTTCGGATCACATGCACATGGATGAGACGCCTGAACATTCACAATCAACGGAAGAAGAGGATCGTCTCCTTGAAATGGAGAGGCTGGCCGCTGTGATGCAAGGTGACTTGGAACAGGAATGGCAGCTGGAGCAACAGCAGGTGCTACAACAAATGCAACAGGTAGAAGCAAGCGTTATTGCGTACGAGGATTCTTCGATAACGGTGAACAACCCTATCGCAGAGCAAGAGGTCGAAGCCATTGTAGAAGATATTGATTCGAGCTCAATGGAACTTAGCATAGATGACCTCAATGAGATCACTTTGGAGATGGAATCTTTAGAATCCAGCTATGAAGTGAAAGATCTAGTTAATGAAGTTCCAGTATTCAAAGAAGAAGTTCCCGTAAGCACGTCTTCTAAGTCTCAGGAAGTGGCTGACGTGAATAAAGTTGGCTTTAAAGCTGTGAATGGCGGAAAGATCATTAATTTATTCAGGGGGAATGGACCAATGAAAAATTTCACAAGCAGTGTTATGTGTAACTGGAGCGAGGATTTGAATGGTGAGATGTCACAATACTTGGTTGTATGTACAGAAGCAGAGAATAAGATTGAGATTGATATGACAACGGCAAGCGGGCAAAAGCAATCTATAACTGTTACCATTGAGAGTTTTAATCAATTAGCTGCTTGGCTACAGGTTCAATTGGGGACTGCGCCCGTGAGCAATCGTGAATATGCAAAAAAAGCAGATTTCTAAATAAATATTGCTAAGGTGAGACATCTAGAGGGGGTAAGGCAATGGGGTGGGAAGCATGGAGTTACACAATTCTGTTGTTCATAGTGGGTGCATTGTTCGGTTCATTCTTTAATGTCGTTGGGCTTCGGGTACCGAAAGGTATATCCGTCGTTGCCCCTCGATCTAGCTGTGGAAGTTGTGGGCGCCAGCTTAACGCGATTGATTTAATTCCGATCTTGGGATGGTTTATCCGAAGAGGGAAATGTCACACATGCGGATCATCAATATCCCCTGTGTATATCGTTGGAGAGTTAGCAGGAGGTGTTTTATTTGCCGCTCTTCCTTTCCTAGTCAGCGTAAATGAACTGTGGATTGCTTATCCACTAATATCTGTGCTTCTCATCCTGACAGTGAGTGATCTAGCCTACATGCTCTTGCCCAACAAAATCATTTATCCAGCCATGCTGCTATTTACGGGACTGCGATTGTTCGTGCATCCTCTGCCAATTTGGCACTATGCATTGGGATTCGTAATTGGAGGGGGCACACTGCTCGCAGTGTCTCTTGCTGCAACTTGGATGGGGAAGCCAGCTATGGGCTTTGGAGATATTCGATTGATGGCTTTAGTAGGACTCGTCATGGGAATCAAGCTCGTGCTGTTATGCATTTTTCTGTCGGCGCTGCTCGGCAGCGTCATCGGTGTGGCTCTAATCGCCTCAGGTAAACTGGATCGGCGTTCACCTATTCCCTATGGTCCTTTCATCGCTGTTGCTGGTTTCATCTGTTTTTGTTTCGGAGACCCATTGATGACGTGGTACTTGGACCTCATCGTATGGCAGTAAAACTACATTTTGTAAAAGAGAGGTCGGACTCCTATGAACTGGTTTCTAGCTCAATCGTTTCGTGCTAAGCTTCAGCTCGGTTATTACACTGTTGTTGCCTTTTACACAATTGTTATCCTCATTCTTATGTTAACAGCAGATGTATCCATCATTTTTGCATTATCTTCGTCACTTATTCTCATGGTGTTCAGCTTTCCCTATGTGCGGTTCTTAGAAAAGGCGTTAACAGAACCCATTGATAATGTAACGCGTGTCGCGATGAATATTGCCAAAGGAGACTTCACACAAACCGTGGATGCATCCTCCAAAGATGCGCTAGGAGATATGGGGCGCTCCTTTAATGCCATGATCGTGAAATTGAAGGAACTGCTGAATGAAACGGCTTCGATATCGAAGCATGTCGCAGACTCAAGTCGTGATATTTACCATAAGAATGAAGGTATTAACACGATGATCGTGGAAGCAACAGGCTCGGTCACTTCACTTGCGGAGGGAGCTAATGAGATCTCATCAGGTGTGTTTAAAAGTTTTTCCGTCGTAAAAGAAATCGAAACCAAAATCACGGATTATGTGGATTCTACACATGAAATGAATAATCGTTGCGGGCAAACGCTCGATCTTGTGAAAAAAGGAATGAGAGCGGTAGAAAGTCAATCCGAGAGCGTTTCTCATATCGTACTTGCAACAAGTAATGTTTCGGGGACGATTGATGATCTAGTTAAAGAAGCGGCTGGTATTTCTTCCATTACACGCACAATTTCTGAAATTGCCGAACAAACGAATTTGCTGTCCTTGAATGCTTCCATTGAAGCAGCGCGTGCAGGCGAGCACGGGAGAGGCTTCTCTGTTGTTGCTCAAGAAGTTCGTAAATTAGCTGAAGAGTCATCCAAATCGGCCAAGAGCGTATTCCATATGGTACATAACATTGAGAATAGTATTAAAATGGCCCAGAAAAATATTCAGATCAATGAGGAAATTGCTCGCAGGCAGACAGAGTCCATTGAAGCTACGGAAAAAATATTCGGTGAGATGGTTGAAAGTATTCAATTCATTACGCAGCGTATGAGTGAGTTTACGGGAGAAAGTCAGAAGATGTTGAATGCAGCCCAGTTCATTACGGGCACCATGGAAAATATTTCAGCGATTACCCAGCAATCGGCAGCGGGTACAGAGCAGGTATCTACTTCAATGGTACAACAAACGCGTTCCGTCAAAGCTGTTGTTATTCAGTCCGAACAAATGCTTCGTATGGTGACCCAATTGCAGCGCACGATTCAGATATTCAAGCTTTGAGAGAATGAAGTTGAGATCCAGTAAGCATGCAAGAGGAGAATACCTAAATAAATAACGGTAGAGAGGCGGAACAGATTGTTGATGAGCAGTCGTTTACCTACTTTTGCTGCAATAAAGAAGAGTGAAAGGGGGAGTATGATTTTAATGCCATAGAAGGCAATGTAGCTATGCTCATACAGGAAAGCCATAATCGGATTGGCCTCGCCAATCAATTGTAACCGCAGACCCATATCTGTTAATCCTGCATCCATTAAACTAGCGATACATAGGAAAATAATTAAATTACGACTCAAAGGGACCACTCCTTTTGACAGTGGAGGTTATGCTAACGAATCGTTTGCATAACCTCTTTCATTGTGGAGATAAATGCTTCAGCAGCTTTGGATATATAGCGACCTTTGCGATAAGCAATAACAAGCTTGCGTGTAGGTCTACCCTCTAAGATGACATTTACGGGAGAAAGCTCATGTAAGCTTCTTTTGGAAATCAAGTAGGGTACGAAAGCGATCCCCATGCCAGCAGCAACAAGCGATTGCACGGTTTCCATATTACTCGATTCAAAAACAATATTCGGAGTGAAGCCAGCTTCCTGGCACAGATCGAGGGTCAGCTTTCGGAAGCCTTGTCCTTTTTTCAAGGCGATGAAGGCTTCCTTTTCCAATTGAGAAATTTGAATTGGCTCTTTGCTGGAAGCTAATGGGTGCAGCGGCGGAACGGCTAGGATGATTTCTTCATCTAGCAACGTCTCGTAGACGAGAGATTCTTCACGTAATGGCAAGGATAGAAGAGAAATATCTGTTTGACCATTTACAGTTAAGGTCTCTAGGTTGGAAGAAGTCTCCTCGACGAGTGAAATTTCAATATCCGGATAAGCTGCCTGAAAGACAGGTACCACGTAGGGTAAAATCGTTGATCCTGTTATTGGCATACTGCCGATGACTAGGCGGCCTTTCTTCATTTGAGAAATGTCTTCCATTTCTTTTTTGAGCCCTTCGATCATATCGAGAATCTTCTGTGACTTCTCCACAAACAGAGAACCTGCGTGGGTCAACTCAACTGAATTCGTGCTACGTTGAAACAAAAGGACGCCGAGTTCCTTCTCTAGTTTTGACAATTGTTGGCTGAGTGAAGGTTGGGCTATATGTAACTTCTCCGCTGCGCGTGAGAAATTCCGTTCTATGGCGATCTGGATGGCATACTGTAATTGACGTAATTCCATGCGAAGAAGTGTCTCCTTTATAGATGTCTTGAAGGTTATCATATCAAGCTTTGTGGGGCGAAACAAGCTGGACATAGGAATAAATAACCATAAAGGGCAATGACGACTGGTTTCATCCAGTTTCATAACCCTTTATGGTTATTTTTGGTTACACAACGCTATTTGCGAACAGTACTTCTATACATAAGGAATAATAGATACGGAGCGCCAATGATAGCTACAACGATACCGGAGGGAATCTCTTTGGGTATCAGTATCGTTTTACCAATGATATCAGCACCTGTAAGCAATATGGCGCCGAGAATGGCCGAAAGGACAACTGATTTCTGGTGATGTTGCCCCAAGAATAGGCGTACTGCGTGAGGGGCGAGTAAGCCGATGAAACTGACGGTGCCGACAGATGCAACAGCAATGGCAGCAACTAACACACCGATTATTGCTGAGAGAAGTCTTGTTTTCTGCAACTTAAGGCCTAGTCCAAGTGAAACGTGGTCACCAAAGGCCAACAGATCTACACGTCGACCAAGCAACCATGCACTTGGAAGTAAAATGGCTGTCGTGATCAGGAGTTGGATGCATTCCTTCCATCCCCTAGAGTAAGTACTGCCAGCCAACCATGTAAGGGCAGGGGCAGCACCAAGCTGAGATTTAATAACAAGAAATTGGATGACAGCCGAGCCAAGTGCCGAAACGGCGATCCCAATAAGAATGAGAACTACGGGATTCAGTCCTTTTTTCCAAGCGAAGGCATACACACTTCCTGCAGAGAGGAGTGCGCCAATGATAGCGCCAACGGGGACCCAGGTACCAGGAGCAGATGGCCAAATGGTTAGGACCAATAGGGCGCCCATCCCAGCACCTGAGGTGACACCTACAACGGAAGGATCCGCCAGCGGGTTACGAACCGCACCTTGCATCATGGAGCCTGCGACAGCTAAAGAGGCACCTGCGAGAGCAGCAACGAGAATGCGAGGAAGACGCAAATTCAGAATAACATTGCGAGCCATTTCTTCGCCTTGGCCTGTTAGTACGGCGATAACTTCAGTGAAAGGTATTCGCAGGGCTCCAGCCGTCAACCCGTAAAGCAACAAGAAAACTAAAGCAATGCTCGATACGATAACTAGTATAGGATACGGAATTTTAGTTCCGACATAACCGACACTCATTGAGCTGCTTTCAGCAGAAGATTTCATTCGGGAGCCACGAATGGCTAGCCAGATTAACCATGGAGCACCTAGTAAAGCGGTAACAGAACCCGCGGGCAGCTCTCCGAGTGTACTTCGAAACATTTTGGCAACTAAATCAGCACTAAGTAAGACGACAGCACCCCAAAGAGCACTCCCTGGTATCAATAGTCGGTGACGTTGTAAACCTATTAATCGGACTAAATGCGGTGCGATTAGGCCTATAAAACCTATGGGTCCTACAACGCTAACTGTAACTCCAGCAAGTAGAATGGCAGATATAAGGGCTACCATCCGAACCATATTCACATTTTCACCTAGTGAAACAGCCGTTTCCTCATTTAAGGCAAGCATATCCAGCTTCTGACTGAAAAGAAAAGCTACGACAAGTCCAATGCATACCCAAGGGAGTGCATATTGGACACCTTGCCAATCGTTTTGCCCTAAGGCACCTGATCCCCACATAAATAAGCCATTTGTTTCATTCTCATACATAATTTGCAGACCACTTGTGAAGGCAGATAGTACTAACGTCACGATCATCCCTGCAAGTGCCATGCGAAGCGGTGAACTTTTGCGACCTCCTGACATGAAATAGGCCATGAATGCAGCGCCGCATGCACCTAATAACGCCAGAAGCAAGGAATAATCAGACTTTAGTGCAGGGAAATATACCGCCGCCAAAACGATAATGAAATACGCACCAGCGTTGAGGCCAAGTGTTGATGCGGAGGCTAGGGGGTTCCGGGTGACTGTTTGTAGCAGTGCTCCTGCAACAGCAAGGGCAGCACCAGCAAGCATACCGATGACAGCGCGCGGCATGCGAAGCCCCCGCACCATATGATGGTCGGGGGTATCTTGTGGAGATATCAAAGCTTGGATGACCGTATGAACAGTTATGTTCGCTTCTCCTTGTGTCAAATTGAGGAAAAGGAGAAGGCAGAGTGCAAGCAGTCCGCCGCCAAACACAAGAAGTGATTTCCATTCGATATAAGCGAAACGGTTCGTTTTCGATTTCATCGCGGGTTGGATCATTTGGTTAATGCGGTTGCAGCAAGCTCTGCGAACACTTTAGCTGATAATGGACCACCGAATGTCCAAGTATTGGCTGGCAACTTGAATGTTTTATTTTCTTTTACAAAGGCAAGGCCTTTCCATACAGCATTGTCTTTCAATTGTTTCTCAAATACATTGTCAGTATCTTGAACGATGTAGAAGAAGTTCGCATTTTGAACCGCTGGTAAAGCTTCAACAGAAGCAGTTGAGAACCCGTAAAGTTCAAATTTGCTTGATTTGAAGACATTTTTCAATCCGATACGTTGCAGAATTTGTACAACCATGGAGTTATCTGTGAACATACGCAGATCCGCATTGTTTTGATTACTGAATGCTTGTGTTAAAGCAAATTCAGCGCCATCTTTTTTCGCAGCGGCTAATTTCGCTTTTGTATCCGCTAAGGCTTTGTCAAGATCAGCTATGACTTTGTCTCCTTCAGCTTTCTTACCTATTACATCTGCTATTGTCTTGAATGTCGTTAACATGCCTTCATATTGATCGCCTTTTCCTTCAGCTGGATAGGATTCAAATATGATCGTTGGGGCAATTTTGGAAAGAGCTTCATAATTTTTGCTCGAACGCAAAGTGCTTGTAATAATAAGATCGGGTTTCAAACCTGTAATCGTTTCTAGGTTAGGTTCTTGACGAGTACCTACATCAACAACGGAGGCATCAAGTGCAGGGCTGATATTAACCGATTTAATGTAGCCTTTCGTATCAGCTTGACCAACAGGTTGAACTCCTAGTGCAAGAACATCCTCGGTATAAGCCCATTCTAATGTAACAATGCGTTTCGGTGTACCTTTAATTGTAGTAGTTCCTAGTGGATGTGTAATTGTTTTCACGGCATCTGCAGCAGGTGTAGCGACTGCTGATGCTGCAGGTTGAACAGATGATGCTGGACTTGGTGTAGCAGTTGAAGTTCCGCAAGCTGCGGTAATGAAAAGTAACATGAGTGAAAGTGAAAAAGTAACTGGTTTAATAAAGTTTCGCACAATAAAATCCCCCTGATTGTATGTATTCAAATATTTGGTGAATCGATGGCCAACTCGATGTCGCTAGGAGAATGATAATCATTATCAATATAAATGTCAACCATAATTTTTAATATAGGAATAATCTATCAAGCTTATAGTTATTATATCTTGGAACTATGACGTGATCCGTGCTAAAGTACTATATGAGGGTAAGACATTAGCAAACTAATGCGGATAATGACAAGAGGTGACTGGATATGAGTAAAAAGACAATGTTCGAGAAGATTTGGGATAATCACGTTATTAACCAGGAAGATGGCAAGCCTAGCGTTATTTATATTGATTTGCATCTAGTACATGAAGTAACTTCACCACAAGCATTCGAAGGGCTTCGTTTGTCCGGTCGTAAAGTTCGTCGTCCTGACTTAACTTTCGCAACAATGGACCACAACGTACCAACGAAAGATCGTTTCAATATTACAGATCCAATTTCGAAGCAACAAATCGATACACTTTCACAAAACTGCCGCGATTTCGGCGTTACACTTTTTGACTTGGACAGCCTAGATCAAGGTGTCGTTCACGTTATGGGACCTGAACTGGGTCTTACACACCCTGGTAAAACAATCGTTTGTGGCGACAGCCATACTTCGACACATGGCGCATTCGGCGCACTTGCTTTCGGTATTGGTACAAGTGAAGTTGAACACGTAATGGCAACACAAACTTTGCAACAATCCAGAGCAAAATCCCTTGAAGTTCGTATCACAGGAAACTTAAAACCAGGCGTTACAGCAAAGGATTTGATCCTTGGCGTTATCGCAAAATACGGAACAGACTTCGCAACTGGTTATGTTATTGAGTACACAGGTGAAGCGATCCGTGGTCTTTCCATGGAAGAGCGTATGACTGTGTGTAACATGTCCATTGAAGGTGGAGCTCGTGCTGGTCTAATTGCTCCGGATGCTACTACTTTTAACTACCTGCGTGGTCGTGAGTATGTACCGCAAGGTGCTGATTTCGACGCAGCTGTAGCAGAGTGGACGAATCTTGTTACTGACGAAGGCGCTGCGTATGACTGGGTATTGGAATTCGACGCTGATACATTGATCCCGCAAGTAACCTGGGGTACGAGCCCTGGTATGGGAACAAGCGTTACTTCCTTGGTTCCAGATCCACAAAGCTTCGAAACAGAGAATGAACGTAAAGCTGCTGAAAAAGCGCTTGAATATATGGATTTAACACCAGGAACACCTATGACAGAACTGAAAGTAGATTATGTCTTCATCGGTTCTTGTACCAATGGACGTATCGAAGATCTTCGTGCAGCAGCTAAGATTGCGCAAGGTTACTCCGTAGATCCAAGTGTAACGGCAATCGTTGTTCCAGGTTCTGGACGTGTTAAAATTCAAGCTGAAAAAGAAGGCTTGGATAAAATTTTCTCCGCAGCAGGATTTGAATGGCGCGATGCGGGCTGCAGTATGTGTTTGGCGATGAACCCAGACGTACTTCAACCAGGACAACGTTGTGCTTCCACATCCAACCGTAACTTCGAAGGTCGTCAAGGCCGCGGCGGACGTACACACCTTGTTTCCCCAGCAATGGCTGTTGCTGCAGCAATCAAAGGTCATTTCTATGACGTTCGCGATTGGGAAATTAAAGAATATCAACAAGCTTAATTTCGGCTAATGAATGTAATGTTTAAGATGCTAGTTTTGCTGTAGCAAAACTTTAAGGAGAATGAGAACATGGAAGCTTTCAAACAACATACAGGTCTTGTAGGCCCTGTTGATCGTGTAAACGTAGATACAGATGCAATTATCCCTAAACAATTTCTTAAACGCATTGAGCGTTCAGGCTTCGGACAATTCCTTTTCTTCGAGTGGAGATGGGATGAAGCAGGTAACGTAATCGAGAATTTTCCATTAAATCAAGATCGTTACCAAGGAGCTTCCGTTCTGATTTCCAGAGCGAACTTCGGTTGCGGTTCATCCCGTGAGCACGCACCTTGGGCGATTCAAGATTTCGGATTCCGCGTTATCATCGCGCCTTCCTATGCAGATATTTTCTACAACAACTGTTTCAAAAACAGCATTCTGCCAATCAAATTGTCGGAAGAGCAAGTTGAAGATTTGTTCCAGCGTACTGCGAAGCATGAAGGATACAAATTAAATGTTGATCTAGAAAATAAAAAGCTGACGGATGAGTACGGTCTTGAAATCCAATTTGATTTGGATGAGCACCGTCGTCAATTCTTGCTTCAAGGCTTGGATGACATCGGATTGACACTTCAGCATGAAGCGAAAATCACAGCATATGAGCAAGCACACCAAAAACGTTTAGCTTACAAATAAGCAAATACAAGAAGGCGTATCCCCTAATGGGATACGTCTTTTTTGTTTTTATTTTCAAGTTTAATATATAAATCTTGCAACTTTTGGCAATTTGCTTCGTCTAATAGATTACTAGAATGTCGAAGTAAAGGAGGTTGTGCTGTCAGGTATAGGTTAATTTTGCTATAATATAATGGAAGCTGATAGTTTCGTAGAATTAGCTGATTGGTTGCGTTCCTACATCCCCCCGAATCCCCCAATTCCGACATTACATAGAGGTGAATGATGAAATTTCCTGCATTTTGTTTGTTTTTGCTCGCATGTTTGTTGCTGCTGCCAACTACCGCCTTTGGAGCTGAAGCGCCAAAGCCGATTAAGCTTTATATGAATGAGAAGCAACTTGAAGTCCAAGGTGTTCAGCCGCGAATTGTGAATGATAATACGATTGTTCCCGTTCGAATCATCGTCGAACAAATCGGTGCAAAAGTGAGCTGGGACGAAGCTACAAGTAAAGTTACTATCGTGAAGGACAAAATCAATATCCAACTCGTGATAAACAATGTAACAGCTACCATTAATGGAAAAAAAGAAACGTTAGAAGTAGGACCTAAGATAGAAAATGGCTCAACAATGCTTCCGCTGCGTTTCATCGGTGAAGTATTGGGTATTGAATTTAAGTGGGATGGCGCTACTTCCTCCGTGCATATGTTCAAAGATATTGAAACGGATTCTAAACCAGTTACGGGGCCTGTAGAAGTAGTTCCAGATGGAGGTACAGCTAATCCAGAGACCAAACCTCCAGTAACAAAGCCTTCAACCGGGACAAACACAGGAAACGGTACTGGAACTGGAACTGGAGGTACAGGTACAATCACACCTGACCCGTCTGTTCACGTGATTACTGCGATTTCACTATCCGAAACGGAATTTTCAGTCATTGCAAAGGATGGAAGCCTAACTCCGAAGGTCTTAACTTTATCGAATCCTTCGCGTCTCGTGTTTGATTTCCCGAACACCACATTGGATGAGTCACTGCAGAAGCTACTGGTTAAAAACTCTGGAGAATTGCCATCCAAGCAGCCGTTAGTATCCAAAGTGCGATTTTCAAATTTCAACGATAATCCGGCTACAGTTCGAATTATTCTGGATTTGAACGCGCCAGCGGAGTACCAGACGATTACGTCTAAACTTCCCAATCAATGGAAGGCTTCGATTGGTGAGAGGAAATTAACGGTTGTCATCGATGCTGGTCACGGTGATAACGATCCTGGTGCACTTTCCATTACGGGTAAGCATGAGAAGGAATTTACACTCGCAACAGCGAAGAAGGTAGAGGCACTATTAGCGAAAGATAAGCGGATCCATGTTCTGATGACCCGTTCTGATGATACTTTTATTCCATTAGATGATCGTGTTTCTTTTGCCAATGATATTTCAGCAGACTTATTTTTATCGATCCACGGAAATAGTGCCAAAGCAACTGTATCAGGAACGGAAACATACTATAACAGGCCAGAAAGCTTAGATTTCGCCAACGTAATTCATAAGTACGCTGTTCCAGCTACTGGGTTTGCTGATCGAAAGGTTCGTCAAGCAGATTTCCGCGTTATCACCAAAACTAGTATGCCTGCAGTCTTGCTTGAAGTCGGTTATCTGTCCAATAAAAATGATGAATCTACGATGTACAAAGAGGCATTCCAGGACAAATTAGCTGCTTCACTTGTTGCCGCGATTAAGGAATATTTGAACCTTAAGTAAGCATGTTGACCATCAAGCGGATCAAAATAGGCTAGCCTGTCTAGGCATAACGCTAAGGAGTGAATAAGATGAACAAAACAAGACGCCTAGTTCGAGGAGCGCTCCTTGTAAGTGCCATCACATTGTCTGTTACGGCTTGTGGCCAGAAAATCCAATTATCAGGTGCCGCTACGACAGCGCCGCAAGCAACTTCTACACCAATTGCAACACCTTCCACACCAACGATCACACCAAAACCTACAGTTGCGCCTCAGAAGCAGTTGCAGGTAAAAGCTTATTACAGTGACCAAGATGAAATGAAGCTCGTAGAAAAAGTGGTCACAGTGAGTGTCGAGAAGGACTCTGATGTCTATGAGGCTGCTCTTAAAGCTCTTCAGAAAAGTGATGATCCGAAGGCTATTCCCTTATTCGATGATTTGAAATTCACAAGTGTGAAATTTGATGCTGTCAAAGGTGAAATGAAACTGGATATGTCATTCGGTCCCAAAACGCAATTAGGTGCTCCAGGGGAAGAGTTATTCTTACAAGCACTGAAGAAAACGATTTTTCAATTCCCAGAAGTAAAGACCTTGTATGTACTTAAAGATGGTAAGCAAGTAGATAGTTTGATGGGACATTTGGAGCTTCCTTATCCAATTAAACGACCTAACTAAATAGGAACTGAAGAGGAGTTAACTTTGATTATGAAAAATAAGAAATTGGCGAGTGCTATCGTAAGCTCAATGATCATCACAAGTCTAGCAGGCACGCCAGTCCTTGCAGCACCCGTGAATACTTCAACAACTTCAACGACAACCGCCAACGCGAATGTTCGTTTATCTTTCAACGATGTAAGCAGTAACTATTGGGGGATTCGTCATATTTCCAAGCTTGCTTTGGAAGGCGTGATTGAGGGAGTAGGAGATGGCATCTATTCACCAGAAACTTCAGTAACGCAACAAGATGTTCTCATTATGGCTACACGGATGATGGGTCTGCAATCGGATGTTGATACATTGGCTACTGAAACCGTATTTCCTGATTTCATGTTAGTGGATAAATACGCACGGAACTATGTGGCACTCGCGCTGCAAAAGGGCTTAATTTCGACAGAGCAAGAAAAATTGAGAAGCCAAGGTTCGAAGATTGTCGGCAATTGGGGACAACAAAAAGCAACGAGAGAATGGGTAGCTGAAGTCGTCATTCGCGCCATTGGCAAAGCATCTCTTGCACAAAGCTTTTCCAGCAAGGCAACATCATTCACAGATAATACACAGATCAGCAGCAGTGCATTAGGTTTTATTAATGCAGCCGTTGCACTGAAAATTGTAGATGGTTTTGAGGATGGTTCTTTTCAACCGAAAGGCGCTGTAACTCGTGCGCAAATGGCGGCTTTCCTAAGTCGTTCTCAAAAGGATTCGATTTCTTTGCCAGAGCGTGCCAAGAAGGGCTATTTGAGTAGCCTAACGAGCGACAGTATTGGTCTTATGGATAAAGACGGAAATACAAGTACTTATAAGATTTCGCCGAATACGGTATTTTTCGGAAACCATAATGATCTTGCTATTTCATCGAAAGAATTGCAAGAAACGTATGAAGTATCGATTGTTCAAGTAAACGGAACAGCGTATTATGTTGAAATTATAAGTGATGTACTGCGCATGGACATTCACGAAGGTCAGTTGTTAAAGCTAAATCTAACAACGATGAAAGCTACTCTAGATGATTACGAAAGCTACGATTTGGCGCAGAATGTTGCTGTAACCGATATCGATGGGCGAGGACTTAGCTTAAGTGAGATCGTTTCGGGCAGCACGATTCAAATTCGTAAAAGTCAACTTGTAGACAGTGACAAATATACGTCCATCATTGTGAAGCAAGTTCCAGTGAATAAAACAGCGGTTGGAGATATTCAAACGTTAAATAAAGACGCGATGCAATTGACTTTGCTTGGTTCAGCAACAGGTGAGCCTGAGACATTTGGTTTCTCTAGTAACTTAGTTGCGACACTCGCAGACAACACGTTAATTAGTGTGGATGCCATTCATGTTGGTGATACGGTTGAATACACGGTCAAGAATAGTGAAATTGTTAAGATTGTTGTTAAAAAACAAGCGGATGTTGGAACGAGTGTAGAAGGAACGTTCAAACAATTCACGGACGATCATTCTACGATTTTGATCAATAAAACTTCAGGTAAAACAGTCGATGCCTATGAGTTGAGTAATAATACGAACGTTGTTATTAATGGTTTATCGAACGGCAGTATTTATGATTTGGCTGCAGGAGATCAATTAAAGCTAGACGTGTTGAATAATAAGGTTACAACGATTACAGTAATAAATCGATCCATTGAGAATTTATATTTTGCTAAAATCATTGATTATAAGGACTCATCAAAAATTCTAACAGTTACAGATAATGCTGGAAATCCAAATGCTTATATTTTAAATGATGGTATCTCCATCACGTTTAATGGCAGTAAATTGCCGTTTAGCTCTTTTAATGGTATTTTTACTCCTGGTAAATATGTAGATGTTCTGGTTTCTAATAAAAAAGTGTTGAGCATTCAAATGTCCACTCAGTTAGACGGCGCATTGACACAATTGAATTTACAGACGAATGATGTCACGTTGAAAACAGATAGTGGGCAAAGCTTGACGTTTAAACTGAACTATACACCTATCATTGAAGTTGCAAATAAGCCGAACAGTACGATTTCTGATTTGAAAGTGGGAGATAAGGTAAGTCTTCTGCTTAGTTATGATCAAACGACAGTAACTAAAATTGTCACAACGAACACGACGATATATAAAACCCTTCTAACCAATGCGAACTTGAAACAAGCTACGGTTATAGATGGCACGAATACGAACTATACAATCCCATTAGATGGTGTTTCCCTTGTGAAAGCTGACGGTACAAGTGCAGTGTTCACTGACTTGGCGATTGATGACTATGTGAAATTAACATTCAAAGGATTCGCGATCACGAAGGCAGAGTTAGTAACACCGATTCGTGGTAAAGTAACCGCTGTGAATGCTGCAGGGACAAGCTTGACTGTTCAAGATTTTGCGGGGAAAAGTCAAGTCATTAATGTAGGAAGCAGTTACAGTGTGAAGTTGAATGGTGGTGCGGACTTGAGCTTCTCTTCGATTAAAGTGGGGGATCGCGTTCAATTGATGAAGGATATCAATGATAAATTGCTTATCCAAGTAGCTGTTGCTTCTAAACGTGAGTTTGATCAATATAGCTCTACATTGAACCAAGTGTACATGAAAGCTACTAGTGCAGGTGATCGGACTGCGTTCAATTTGTTCCCGAGAGGCTACTTCCATACGGGTTCCACAGTTGTACCGCTGACCTCCTATGCAGCTGGTGATCAATTGAATTTGTATATCCTTGACAATAAAATTGTTGAGATTGAAAAATAGAAATTTGAACAAAAGTTAGAGGACAACCGTCTGTATTTGAGAAGCTAATCATCTCAAACAGACGGTTTTTTACTAATTTTCAAAAAAAAATGTTTATTTTTTAGAAAATGTTCGCATTTTGACGCTTTCAAGGATTGATTATGACCTTACAATTCGCTAAACTGGAGAATATTACGACCTTAAGGAAGATCAGCTATGACACAGAAGACAGTAAGACACATTCTGGATACAATCGGTGAGCTATATCCAGATGCGCATTGTGAGTTGAACCACAGTAATCCATTTGAATTAACGATTGCTGTATTACTATCGGCTCAGTGTACAGATGAAACCGTGAATAAGGTTACTAAAGACTTGTTTGCGAAGTACAAACGCCCTGAAGACTACTTGGCTGTTCCGTTAGAGGAATTGGAGCAAGATATTCGGAGGATTGGACTATTTCGCAACAAGGCTAGTCATATTCATAAGCTGTGTCAATTGCTACTGGACAAGTTCGGTGGTGAAATTCCTGAGAAGCATGAGCAATTGGTTGAATTGCCAGGTGTTGGACGTAAGACAGCAAATGTCGTTGTATCGAACGCTTTCGGAGTGCCGGCGATTGCGGTTGACACACATGTGGAACGAGTCTCTAAGCGATTAGGACTTGTAGGCTTGGATGATTCCGTGCTGGAAGTTGAAAAGAAGTTAATGAAGAAAGTTCCTCGAGACGAATGGACGCAAACACATCATCGACTCATTTTCTTTGGTCGATATCACTGTAAGGCACAGAACCCCAACTGCACTTTCTGTCCTCTTTTGGACAAATGCCGTGAGGGGAAGAAGCGTATGAAACCACAGCCAACTAGGAAAACTATTACAAACAAATGAAATGCTGACAAAGGATGGGATTGAAATGAAATGCATCGCCGTATATACGAATAGTTTCGAATTGTTCTCCGATATTTATGAGCAAGTTATCAACACACCGTTAGCCGATAATGAGGAAAAAGTCATTGAAGGTGTAACTGTCAGTGAATCAGGTGAGGTTCCTCAGAATTACATAGACAAAATGAAAACAAAATCCGAGGTTGTTGTGATGAAAGTGAAGGATTCGGATATTACGATTCTTCAACATCGTGACGTTTTTGAAATTTTCCTACCGGAAAAAGAAAAAATCGCCCTCACGTAAGTCCAGAATCTCCCTTTGGGAGATTTTTTTTCTGTATAGCTGGTAGGTAGTCATAAAGAACAATTCATAGAGGAGCGG
Source organism: Paenibacillus plantarum (assembly GCF_013141695.1). GTDB lineage: Bacteria > Bacillota > Bacilli > Paenibacillales > NBRC-103111 > Paenibacillus_E > Paenibacillus_E plantarum. Next base: position 31,759 of record NZ_WHNY01000006.1, on the reverse strand, counting down.
AATGAACGAATGACGCAATTAGTAGCTGGAAGCATCACGGTCATGCCGGATGCACTGAAGAAGATGCAGCACGTGCTGGGGCATGCAGGGGATGGTGATAATGCCACGAAAATGGGGCAATTGCTGGATAAGCTCGATAGTGGACGGATGAATATTGCGTTCTGCGGGCATTTCTCTGCTGGAAAATCAACACTTATTAATCAGCTGTGTGGCCAAGCGTTGTTACCATCAAGTCCAATTCCAACGAGTGCTAATATTGTTAGTATTCGTAATGGGCAGCCAGGTGCGCATGTCACTCATCGCAGCCATGATGGGAAGGTTAATCCACAAGGGCAGACGACAACCATTCCACTAAGCGAGCTAGAGGCCTATTGTGTGAACGGAACGGATATCGAAACGGTTGAGATTACTTACCCTATTCCTTTTCTCGGTGAAGATACAGCCTTGCTTGACACTCCGGGCATTGATTCTACAGATGATGCGCATCATCAATCAACCGAGTCTGCTTTGCATTTAGCTGATGTGGTGTTCTATGTCATGGATTATAACCATGTGCAATCTGAAGTGAATTTAGCGTTCACGAAGAAAATGAAAGAGTGGGGGAAACCGCTCTATCTGGTTGTTAATATGATTGATAAACATAAGGAGTGGGAGCTTCCTTTCGAGCAGTACAAAAGTGGAACGAAGCAAGCCTTCTTAAATTGGGGCATTGAGCCGGATGATTTGTTGTTTGTGACGATGAAGGAGCCAGATCATCCACATAATGAGTATGCTAAGCTGCAGTGGCTGCTGAGCCGTCTTATCGAGCGTGGCGATATCTTGCGTAGTTATAGCATTGATGCTTCAGCACGTTATCTGGCTGCCGAACACAGCAAATGGATGGCGGAGCAACATGAACCGCAGAAGGCGGAGTTGCTGGAATCGATCAACGAGGAAGGCGATGTTGAGGACGTTCAATTATTGGCTGTTACAAAGCAAAATGAGCTAAACAACTTGAATAACTTGCCTGAATTGTTAATTACAGACCTTCGTAAAGATGTTGGCGCCATTATTGAGAATGCGAATATTACGCCTTCGCTAACAAGGGATTATGCGAATGCTTATCTGGATAGCCGTAAGCCCGGATTTAAGGTTGGATTTTTCGGGGGCGCAGCAAAGACCGCTGCAGAGCAAGAGAAACGGCTAAGCGCGTTTCAGGCCGATTTGGCAGAGCAAGTAGAAGCACAGCTGGATTGGCATTTGCGTGATGCGCTGAAAAAGGCCGCAAGCGAGCAAGGTCAACATGATGCTGCGTTAATTGCACAAATTGAAGCGTTGAAGGTTGAAGTTACTGGCGCTTTGATCGGTTCACAAGTGAATACAGGAGCGACGTTTGGCGGCGAGTATACGCTGAACTACATGAAGCAGCTAGCTGGGGAGCTGAAGCTGCAGTACCGCAAACTGGCGTTTGCGGTGATTGACATCATCGCGGCCTCGGTCCGCGATAACTCACGCCCAGCCGCCGCTGCGCTAGCGGCTGAGCTGCAAGCCTTGAGCGGCCGGCTGAGCGCCTGCCGCGAGCTCGCCCGCCTCGAGGAAGCCGAGGCGGCGGCAGAGACCCAGCTGCTGCGCATAGCCAGCTGGGAAAGACCTTCTGCGCCGGCGCTGCCGGATGCGCAGCAGTACACGGCCATGGAGGAGCCGGCAGCAGCCCCGCTGAGCGGGGCTAACCTGCACGTGACCTCCATGGGCACGATCCTGCAAGCCGCGGCGACAGCATCGGCTGCAGCAGGCACGGACGCGGCCGCCACTGTGGCGGCAACGGAGCCGTCCGCAGTGCCGTCATCCGTGTTCACCACGGGTGAACACGGCAGGCGCATGGAGCGCAAGGCCGCTGACTTGCAGGCGGCCTCGAGCCTCATCGACGGGCTGCCGTCGATGCGGTCGCTCGCGCGCTCCATGCGCGAGAAAGCGGATCGTCTGCGCCAGCGGACGTTCACGATTGCGCTGTTCGGCGCGTTCAGCGCTGGTAAGTCTTCGTTCGCCAATGCGTTAATTGGTGAACGGGTGTTGCCAGTGTCGCCAAATCCGACGACGGCGGCGATCAACAAGATCATGCCGCCAACGGAAGGCTGGCCGCATGGCACGGCTAAGGTCAAGATGAAGAAGGCAGACGCCATCTTGGAAGATGTTCTGTACTCGCTTCAAATCCTTGGCGTAGAGGCGACCGATATGACTAGCGCGTTGAAGCGGATTAGTCAGCTTTCACCTGCTGACGTGACAGCCAAAGGAAAACCGCATTTTTCGTTCCTGAAAGCCGTTGAGAAAGGCTGGGAAGCAGCCTCAGGTCATTTGGGGACTGAACTGCGGATCACGAAAGAGGAATTCTCAGGTTATGTGGCGGAAGAACATAAATCCTGCTTTGTAGAATTTATTGAATTATACTACTCCAACCCACTGACGGATCAAGGTATCATTTTCGTGGATACACCAGGGGCAGATTCCATTAACGCTCGACATACGGGTGTCGCTTTTAACTATATTAAAAATGCAGATGCCATCCTATTCGTCACTTATTATAATCATGCTTTTTCCCAGGCGGATCGTGAGTTCCTGCTCCAGCTTGGCCGTGTGAAGGATAGCTTTGAAATGGATAAAATGTTCTTCATCGTGAATGCAGCAGATTTGGCGGCAAGCTCAGAGGAGCTGGCAGGTGTTGTAAAGCATGTGGAAACGAATTTGGTGCAGCATGGTATTCGTCATCCTCGTATTTATCCAATTTCCAGTTATTTAGCAGCTGAAGGAAAAATCAATGGCAACGATAGTTTAGTCGCACAATCGGGCATTCAACCATTCGAACAGCAATTTGTTCAGTTTACGTTGAATGAGCTCAGTGATGTAGCGATTCATTCGGCTAATTTGGAGCTGCACCGAGCCATTGGCACGATGCAGAAGTGGCTGGAGCGAGCACAATCCGGTGAGGAAGAACGTAGACTACAGCTCATTATGCTGGACGAGTCGGAACAGCAGGGCTTAGATCTGCTAGATGACACACGGTATGATGCTGAGCTTAAGGAATTGAAAAAAGAAATTCAAGAATTGATGTATTACGTCAAACAACGAACGATGTATCGGTTTGGCGAGCTCTATAATTTCGCTTTCAATCCATCTACGTTCCGTGATGAGGCCAAAGATCCGAAAGCTGCACTCCAATTTGCATGGAATGAACTGTTGCGAATGATCGGCCATGATTTATCGCAAGAAGTGCTTGCGACTACACTGCGTGTAGAAAATCGCATGAATCTCATCAGCACCAAACGGATGAATCGCTGGGGCGAGGAGCTTAGCTTGCTGTTAGAAGGTTTTGAGAAGGCTGCCTATGAGTCCAATGCGTTTGCGACGCCTGAAGTGACAACGAAGCTTGAAGCTTCGGAAGTGAACTTGAAGTTGCTTCAGAGTTATTTCAAAAATGCCAAGCAATTTTTTGAAGGTGATGGGAAAAGTAAGTTAAAGGCTGAATTGGAAAATCGGATCAATGCGCCGGTTGTTGCTTTTATTGAAAATCAAACATCAGAGCTTGAACAAGCGTATGGCATCCAATTAGAAAATTGGTTAGCCCAGCAGAAATTCATTATGGAACAGCAGGTCAAAGAGCATGCAGAAGGGCTTCGTGATGCACTCCAAATGAAGATTGATTTGGATGAACTCATATCCAAACAGCATCAGTTGAAAGCATTTGTTTAGCCATTTAACAAAAGGGGGACTAGGTTCTGAGGAACTTAGTTGCCCCTTTTTTTGGATTGCTCATGTAAGGGCTTTCAATGGCGGTTATCCCGATGATTTAAAAGAATAGGGGGGATTACTACATGATTTTGTGAATTTATGCCTAATTAAGCGTTTAAATCCGAGTATCCTCGAATTGCTCACATATAGTGATGGTGTTAAGATTCATAAAGTGTTCACACATTATAAGCGTTTCAAATCTATCCTTTTAAGGAGGGCCCAAAGTGGATGTATTCAGGCAACTGAAGCCATATTTTTGGCCAGAGAAAAAACTGTTTTTTGGAGCTATTGCATGTCTTGCAATCGCTACCGCGCTCGGCTTGGTGTACCCCAATTTGCTTCGGTATCTGATTGACGAAGTTATCACCAAGAAGCAATTTGACCTGGTGCCTCGACTGGCACTGATCGTTGTTCTAGTCGTTTCTACGAAAGGGATGTTTCAGTTCTTACATGGTTTATGCGGGGGACGCTTAGGAAACCGTGTTGCATTCCACTTACGGAATGCGCTTTACCAAAAGCTGCAATATTTATCTTTCCAGTATTATGATCAAGCTAGAACAGGAGATCTCATGTCCAGGTTGACAGCTGATCTGGAGGCGATTCGCCAATTTATTGGTTTTGGCTTCGCACAAATGCTGAATGTATTGTTAATGCTCGTTTTCGGCATGGGCATGATGTTCTCTATCAGTTGGAAGTTAGCTTTACTTACGATGATCACAATGCCATTTCTGGCATTTACGGCAGTACGCTTTGAAGGCAAAATTCACCCGGCTTTCCGGATGGTACGTCAGTCCCTAAGCACAATGACGACGGCTGTACAGGAAAATATTACAGGTGTACGGACGGTTAAATCTTTTGCTCGCGAACCTCATGAGGTTGCCAAGTTCTCAGCACGTAATGAAGATTACAAGACCATGAATATTGGATCGTCAGGGATTTGGGCGAAGTATTTTCCGATCATGGAAATTCTAGCGAACTTGAGTGTTGTAATTTTACTCGGCGCTGGCGGCTACATGGTTATTGACGGGACGATTTCACTAGGTGAATTGGTAGCTTGCTTTAGTCTCATTTGGTACATAATCGGTCCTATGTGGGGACTTGGTTTTCAAATTAATAACTATACGCAAACGAAAGCTTCTGGTGAGAAAATTCTAGAAGTACTACATCATTACATGCATGTGAAAGATAGCGAAAATGCTGCAGCTCTTACTAAGGTTGATGGGCATGTGCGATTTGATCATGTAACTTTCGCTTATCCAGAGAAACAGCCGGCTCTATATGATTTTACTTTGGATGCGCCACCAGGCTCTGTTATTGGGCTTTTAGGAAGCACAGGGTCTGGAAAGACGACCGTGATTTCGCTACTCATGAGAGCTTATAACGTGAAAGAAGGTAAGGTCATGCTGGATGGGAAGGACATTCGTTCCTTACAACTTGAAAGCTACCGCAGCCAAATTTCAACGGTTTTCCAAGAAACGTTCTTATTTTCATCTACAATTCGTAACAATATCGCTTATGGTCGCAAGGATGTAACGATGGATGAGATTATCCGCGCAGCTAAGCTTGCGAAAGCGCATGATTTTATTTCAGAGTTACCAGAGGGATATGACACGCTAGTTGGTGAACGAGGTCTTGGCCTTTCGGGTGGTCAGAAGCAACGGATTGCTATCGCAAGAGCCTTGATCAAAGATCCGAAAATTCTCGTTCTAGACGATGCTACGAGTGCGGTTGATATGGAAACTGAGCATGAGATTCAAGCTGGTTTCGGTGAAGTTATGGCAGGTCGTACGACGTTTATTATCGCTCATCGAATCTCTTCGTTGAAGCACGCGGATGAAATCATTGTGCTTGATAAGGGGCGGGTCATCCAACGAGGTACGCATCAAGAACTTTTACAGCAAGATGGCCTATACCGTCAAACGTATGACATTCAGTACGCGGATGGACCGCAAAATCAAACGGCACAGAACCAAGCTGCTGTTGCCCGTGAAGAAGGTAGTTCTCAGGAATCGGTTGAAGCCAAAATAAATCCAATCGCTAAGCCAGAAAGAAGGTTGGCAAATTGAGTACTACATCGAAGCAAGCTGATGCAGCTTCAACCAATCCAGATTCTCAAACAGGGCATCGCTTCGTTTATCAAGATGATGAACTGATCGAAAAGCCTTTTGACTGGGGCCAATTAAAACGCTTGTTTGGTTATATGAAGCCTTATCGTAAACAAATGCTCCCGATTATCATCATCATGATGCTACTGGGCGCGATTACCAAATTGACAGTTCCACTTCTCATCAGTAAAGCGATTGACAATGCCATTATACCCAAAGATAAGAACCTACTCGTCCTGATCGTTGGTATTATGCTCAGTGTTTATCTCATTCAATGGATTGCTAACACCTTCCGCATCAAATATACGAACATGATAGGGCAACGCGTAATCTACGACCTCCGTCATGACCTTTTTAGCCATATTCAAAAGCTTTCATTCCGGTTCTTCGATACAAGACCAGCTGGATCCGTACTTGTTCGTGTAACGAACTATGTCAATTCGTTACAAGATTTATTTACGAACGGTGTCGTCAACTTATTGATCGATATTGTACAACTGGTAGGAATCATCATCATTTTGTTATCTTTTAACTTTAAACTAGGTGCTTCGATCATCGTTACAGTTCCGATTATGTTTTTCATATCGACGAAGCTTAGGACCAAAATTCGCCGTTCCTGGCAGGACGTTACGATGAAGCAATCCCGCTTAAATGCCCATTTAAATGAGTGTATTCAAGGAATTCGTGTCACACAGGCGTACACACAGGAGAAAGAGAACATTCAATTTTTCACGAAAATGAATATGACCAACCGGTTATCCTGGAACCGCGCATCCATGTTGAATCAATCTTTTGGGCCACTCATTGAAATAACAGGCGCGATAGGGTATTGCATCTTGTTCTGGTTAGGTGCTCATTTGGTTCAAACGGGGGAAATTTCCATTGGTTTGCTTGTTGCTTTTGCAACGTACATTGGGTACTTCTGGGAGCCAATTACGAGACTCGGGCAGATGTACTCACAATTATTAATTGCGATGGCTTCTGCAGAGCGGATTTTTGAATTTATCGATGAGAAACCAACTGTTTCCGAAATCGAAGGTGCCAAGGATTTACCTCATGTACAAGGAAATGTGAAGTTCAAAGATCTCGTGTTTGAGTATGAGCCAGGACGTCCTGCGCTGAACAGGATCAATTTGGATGTAACCGCTGGACAATCTATCGCACTAGTGGGACATACAGGTTCAGGAAAAAGTACGATCATGAACTTGCTTTGCCGGTTCTATGACCCGAATGAGGGCGTTGTAGAAGTTGATGGTCACGACATCCGTCAAGTGACGATTCATAGTCTTCGCTCCCAAATTGGTGTCGTGCTCCAAGATACGTTTATTTTCTCGGGCACGATCCGCGATAACATTCGCTTTGGCCGTCTAGACGCCACAAACGATGAGATCGAGCAGGTAGCGAAAGCGGTTCATGCGCATGATTTTATTAGTAAGTTGCCCAATGGGTACGATACAGAGGTGCAAGAACGCGGTAACGTTCTATCGATGGGGCAGCGCCAATTGATTTCATTCGCGAGAGCGCTGCTTGCTAATCCGCGTGTGCTCATTTTGGATGAAGCGACAGCAAGTATTGACACAGATACGGAGCTCAAAATCCAAGAGGCACTGAAGACTCTCTTAGCAGGTCGTACGTCCTTTATCGTGGCACATCGTCTATCAACGATTCGTAATGCGGACAAAATCGTCGTGCTTGATCACGGACGCATGATGGAAATTGGTAATCATGACGAGCTCATGAAGGAACAGAAGATCTACTACGGTTTGATCCAAGCTCAGTATAAATTTTTGCAGGATGCTGTGTAAACATAAAGAAGAGGAGCTGCTTAGCCACTTGAATGTGGTTGGGCAGCTTTTTTATGCGATGCGGAGGAAAGTTCATATAGACATTGAGAATGGTTATCATTTAAAATGAGTAGAATGACTTATTCAGCATGGTGGTGCATACGAGGAAATGGAAGACTTAGAGGTGAAGAAAGCTCGCTATAAGGAGCTCGATAGGCTGTGGCTTAAGCTGCGAGAAGTAGAGTGCCTAGATCAGAAGAATTGGCGCCTCCAACTTGACTACATGAAACATCATGTACTTATGATTTCTATTAGTTCGAAGGTGAAAATCGTTGTGGACGGGAACATGTCCACCTTAATACCCGGGCACGCCTATGTGTTTTTACCAGGCCAGCTTATGCAGGCAGCTATCGCAGCCGCACATCCTAAGGGATTGTATGTCTTTCAATTCGATGCGATAGACGAAATAGGCTACAGGGAGTCAATACTAGAAATTACAAGAGCGAGAAGCAATTTCCCGCTGTACGGTGAGATTGGGCTAACCGATGCATCAGCAATAAGCGAACTATGTTATATGATCTGGGTACATTGGCAATCTGTTGAGGCATTAGGTAGAATGCGTTCACAAGCGGCCTTTCAAGACCTGTTATGCCGTATGCTGGAGGATGGACAAGCATCTGACCCAGAAGAGGATCGTCATCAATCGGTGAAGCGCACCATGGACTATTTGGAGCAATTCTCTCATCTTCCAATGACTATTGAGGAATTAGCCGAGATGGCTGGCATGAGTCGATATTATTACATGCGCAGCTTCAAGCAATTGAATGGACGAAGTGTCATGGATTATTTGTCAGATCTTAGAATTAACCAGGCAAAAGTGCTAATGGAAAATCCTAAATTGAAGCTGCGTGATATTGCAAAGCAGGTTGGCTATCAAGACGAATATTACTTTATTCGAAAATTCAAACAGCAAGTAGGTATTCCACCGGCTACATATATGAAAAATAAACAACGCAAAGTAGCCGCGTACAGTTTTCCGAACCTTGGTCAACTACTGGCTTTGAAAATTGTTCCTTATGCAGCACCGATGGATCATTACTGGACGGATCTGTATCGCAGGAAATATCAATATGATGTTATTACGCCGTTGAGTCATGATTATGACTTCAATCGGCAAGCGCTTCAAGCATCGAAGCCAGATTACATCTTAGGTATTGATCATTTCATCCCCGTGAAGGAACAGGAGAAATTGAAGGAAGTGGCGCCGGCTTTTTTCGTACCATGGCTATCGAATGATTGGCGAACACACTTGCGATTAATCGCACAGTTTCTAGGGATTGAAGATGTTGCTGAGATTTGGCTCGAAGACTATGCGCGTAAAGCGGCCAAGGTCAAAGATCTTGTGAATGATGTGTTCAAGGATGACGCTGTCCTTATTGTTCACATTTCGGAGGAGCACATCTATGTATATGGTGAGAGATCGATCGCTAGCGTGTTGTATCAAGATTTAGACATTCGAATGCCCAAGGGGATTGGAGCAAAGACTTCGCATACGCTTGTTACACTGGAGCAATTAGCAGATTATGATGCCGAAAGACTGATGGTCATGTTCACGAACGGGCTCAGCACACAAGAGAATTGGGACCTACTTAAGAAGAAGAACGCTTGGAATGAAATCAAAGCGGTTCGAAATCAGGCTGTCACAAGTATCTCTCCTTGGCTATGGTTTGAGTATTCTGCTTACACGCAAGAACGGTTCCTGAATGAAGTTGCAACGATTGTGAAGGCATAATAGTACATGAAAATAAAGCACGATTGTCTATTTCAAGTTAGGCTACTTATCGGTTATACTCCTTTTAATGATAATGAGAATCATTATTACAAAAAAAGAGGCGGACACAAGGGGTCGCATTCCTAGGAGGCTTTACCGATGTTTACTAAGAAATTCATCTTCACTGTATTAGGATCATTACTGTTGTTTTCATCCATTTTAACAGCTTGTGGGGCTAAAAAAGAAGAATCTATTGCGAGTACTCCTGCAGCGGTTGCTGCAAGTACTGTGAAACCGAATGCTTCAGCGCCAGCAACCCGTGTATACAAAGATAAATTGGGACATGAAGTGACGATCCCTACACATCCGAAACGCATTGTTGTGGATCAATTCATGGGGCATTTACTTGCACTTGGCGTAAAACCAGTAGGGGCTGCATCCTATCAGTTTGACGCTGCATTCTTGAAAGAGCTTGCTGTTGGAGTTGAAAACGTAGGAAGCCCGATTTCCAAGGAAAAAGTTCTAACGCTAAATCCGGATTTGATTATATTGCAAGATGGCGGCGCTGCAGCCAAAATCTATGATGAAATCGCGAAAATTGCACCTACCATTGTATTGGCTTATGGAGATGCAGATTCGAAGGATGTACTTGGCCAATTACGGGATATTGGGGATGTTGTAGGGAAAAAAGAAGAAGCAGAGCAATGGATCAGCAAATATAATGCGAAAGCAACGCAATACCGTGAACAGATTTCGAAAGTCATAGGTCCGGATAAAACATTCTCCATTATGGAGCTGTGGGCGAAACAAACCGTTGTATATGGTAAAAACTTCGGTAGAGGCGGCTACAATTTGTACGAAGCACTTAAGTTATCGCCGCCGAAATCGGTTAAAACAGAGATGTTTGACAAAAATGAAAGTTTTCTAGAAATCTCGTTAGAAACGCTGCCGAATTATGCGGGAGACTATATTTTCTTGACGGCTAACGCAGGTGAGAATAGCTCAGCTCGATTGAAGGAATTGACGGATAACCCGGTTTGGAAGAGCTTGCCTGCTGTTAAAAATAATCATGTTTACCAATTGAATACGAGTGAGATCTTCCCTGGTGACCCTGTTTCCATTGATAAACAGCTCGATATTCAATCTAAATTATTGTTAAACCTTGAAAGTAAATAAAAGCATAAGAAGCGGCCAACCTCTTGAAGGGTTAGGCTGCTTTTTTGCCTTATCAACTGTCATTAAAGTTCGTGGGCTGATTTACTGAATTAAAAATGCTAGCTTTGATAGCATAATCGAGCACCTTGGGCACAATAGCTGGGAAAACATACATCTAATTTAGCGTGTATCATCGAAAAAATTCGAACAGATGTATAAAGCTCCAAGGCCCCTCATTCGCCCTGAACCCCACAGACATGCGTCTAAAGCTCATGTCACATCCTGTAAAACCGACGAATCTGTACAATGTTTGCAAATTTTGACGAGAAGCTATACTCTTAAATTGGAAATATGCCAATTATTCGCAGGAGGGGACAGCATTGAAATCATCTCGCTTCATCTGGGGTGCCATTGGTTTAACCGCGTCAATTTCTACGATTGTTTTCGCTGTTGGCTTTGCGTACGCAGCGAATCAAATATGGTTTCCTAAAGCGTCTGGAGATTTGCAACTTGCTACTCCAGCACCTACGAAACCATCGATTATTGAAAGCAGCAGCAAGCTGCAAATTGTCGCTCTGGGGGATTCACTCACTGCTGGAACTGGCGACAATACGGGCAAAGGCTATGTCGGACGCGTCCGTGAAAAGCTGGAAAAAGCAGTCGGTAAACCCGTCTTTGTGCTTAATAACCTCGCAATTCCTGGCTACAAAAGCGATCAGCTTCTTGCTGATTTAGCATTGAAGAAAACACAAGATGCACTAGCGCAAGCAGATATCATTTTGCTTACGATCGGTGGAAATGATATTTTTGCTGGAGGGGATGGGCTCTTCAAAGGAGATAATCAGACCGAATTTAATCCTGAAGCAGCAGAAAAACGAGTAGACCCAGCACTAGCCAAAATGGAAAAAATCATCTCGTCCATCAATCAAGCGAACCCGAAAGCAACGCTCTTATATATCGGTTTGTATCACCCTTTTCTTGATCTAGATCCATCGAGACAGGGTTCCTTAACCGTGCAACGCTGGAATAATGGCGTGTTTAAACTGACAAATCAATATCCACAGATGCTCATCGTTCCTACTTACGACCTATTTGAGCAAAATTTGATTAAATATTTATCATCTGCCGATCATTTTCATCCGAATGGGGATGGGTATGAGCGAATTGCGGATCGGATCGTCCAAATTTTAAAATAGGGAGGACATGCTATGGCTATAGCAGCAACGCCTAAAATCGTTTTATCTGTCAATAATCTTAAAAAAAGCATCAAAAACAAAGAGATCATTAAAGGCATTTCTTTCGATGTCTATGCTGGCGAAATATTTGGTTTTCTTGGGCCTAATGGATCAGGCAAAACAACGACAATTCGTATGCTCGTGGATTTGATTCGTCCTACGGAAGGGACTATTCAAATTTGTGGGTTTGATGTACATAAAGAGCATGACGAAGCGATGAGAAAAGTGGGCTGTATTGTTGAAAATCCAGAGCTTTATTCCTATCTGACAGGTTGGGAAAATCTCGAGCATTTTGCCCGCATGCTGCCTGATGTCGATGATAACCGGATTAAGGAAGTCGTGGAAATTGTCTCGATGGATCAGCGGATTCATGATAAAGTACGTACCTATTCACTTGGCATGCGCCAACGCTTAGGGATTGCACAAGCTTTATTAGGTCGACCTAGTTTACTGATTCTGGACGAGCCTACAAATGGACTTGACCCCCAGGGGATCAAAGAAATGAGGGAGTTTATACAACGATTAGCTGCAGATGGACTTAGTTTATTCGTCTCCAGCCACTTGCTAAGCGAACTTCAGCAAATGTGTCACCGTGTAGCGATTATTAGTCATGGTGAAGTGATTCAAGTTGGTGCTGTTGATGAACTCATTGCGCAAGGCGGCAGGGTGGTATGGACGGTTTCACCTAGTGAACAAGCGCAGCGCATCTTGCAATCTTCGGAGTTTGTGAGTTCTGCCATTGCGGTAGACACGGATAACCTATCTAACTTGCCAACAACGGTTAGGCAGATTTCAACACAAATGAATCAAGAAGACATTCCCAAGCTAAGTCATCTCCTTATCGAACAAGGAATTAGTTTATATGCTGTAGAAATCAAAAATCCAACACTTGAAGATTTGTTCTTGCGTCTAACCGAAGGGGAACGAATCGAGTAGGAGAAGGTGAATGAATTGACAGGACTCTATGCTTTAGTTAAAAATGAAATGATCAAAATGATTAAGAAAAAGCGATTTTATGTCATTCTACTTATTCTTCTTGCTTTAATTCCCATGTTCACTTATGCTCAAATGCGAGTTGCTCAACATACACAGAAGCAATTTGGTACTTCGGATTGGAAGGCAGATCAGCGTCAGAAAGTGACTGACTGGGAAAAACGTCTTAGCTCCGCTCGAACGCCAGATGAGTGGAAGCAGCAACTTCGCGTTCAAATTCAGATTGCAAACTACTATCTGGATCAAGATGTGAATCCAAGTTCGCCGAATGCGGTTACATTTACACGTGAATTTGTGAAAAATGCCGTAGGTTTATTTATTCCATTGATTATTATGGTCATTTCAGCAGATATCGTATCATCCGAGCATTCTACGGGGACTATTAAATTATTGTTGACAAGACCGGTCAGGCGTTGGAAAATCCTATTGAGTAAATTAATTACCGTTATCTTCTTCACCTCACTGACTGTTTTGTCGACGGGATTGATTTGTTACTTGATTTCTGGCGTTGTTTTTGGTTACAACGGATGGCACATGCCGATCTTCACAGGCATACAGTTGACAGGGGCAGATGTCGATTTTAGTCGTGTTCGCGCCGTGGATCAATGGTTCTTTCTCTTGATGGAATTCGGCTTAGTATGGTTTACAGCAATCGTAGTAGCGATCATGTCGCTGATGCTTTCTGTACTAATTCGATCAACCGCAGCAGGTATGGGGGTCATGCTTGCCGTATTAATATCAGGAACCATTTTATCGAACATGGTTTCCTCGTGGGAAACGGCTAAATATTTGTTTATGGTCAATTTGGACCTGACAAAGTATTTAACTGGAGGGATCCCACCTATTCAAGGTATGGATTTAGGGTTCTCGCTTAGTGTTCTAAGCGTATGGACTGTAGTAGCGCTTATCGTCTCGTTTACGGTATTTTCGCGCAAAGATATATTAAATTAGAGATTAAATAGATAAAGGAGGGCTCCAATGGCTGAGCAGCTAGAATTTGCGAAAGGGAAAGCCCCGACACCCACGACAGATTACGAAGCAGACGATATTCAAGTCCTGGAAGGGCTTGTTGCTGTTCGTAAAAGACCAGGGATGTACATTGGCAGTACCAGTTCTTCAGGTCTTCATCATCTGATCTGGGAAATCGTAGATAATGCAGTCGATGAGCATCTGGCTAAGCATTGTTCCAAAATTAATGTCACGATACATAAAGATCAATCGGTTACCGTCCATGATAATGGCCGCGGTATTCCAACTGGCATGCATAAGACTGGTGTTCCTACGCCACAAGTCGTATTTACCATCCTCCACGCAGGCGGTAAATTCGGTGGTTCGGGCTATAAGAAATCTGGAGGCTTGCATGGTGTTGGTGCTTCGGTAACTAACGCGCTTTCAGAGTGGTTGGAAGTAGAAATTAATCGCGATGGCAAAGTGCATAAGATGCGTTTTGAATATTGGGTTGATGATAAAGGCATTGAACATGTTGGTGAACCTGTAACAGGACTTGAGGTTATCGGCAACACCAATCGCACGGGGACGAAAGTAACATTCAAACCAGATAAGCGCGTCTTTCAAGGTGGAACGACGATCAATTACGATACACTAGCTGAGCGTTTGCAGGAAATTGCATTCCTTAACTCGGGTCTTCAAGTCAATTTGAAAGACGAACGCACTGATAAAGTGGATTCGTTTCAGTATGAAGGCGGTGCGAGCCAGTTTGTAGCCTTCCTGAACGAAGAGAAGACCGTTCTGCATCCTGTGATTCATTTTGCCTCGGAGAAGGATGAAATTGAAGTTGAAGTCGCTCTGCAATACAATGATGGCTATACGGAGACGATTGCATCCTTCGTTAACTCGATTCCTACTCGCGGCGGCGGAACCCATGAGACGGGTTTTAAGACTGCTTATACGCGTGTGATGAATGAATATGCCCGTAAAGGGGGCATTCTCAAGGAAAAGGATAAAAACCTCGATGGGACAGATCTCAGAGAAGGTATGATGGTTGTCATCAATATCAAAATGGGCGATGTCGAATTCGTAGGTCAAACCAAGGACCAACTAGGAAGTGCTATTGCACGTAGTGCAGTGGACGCCGTTGTATCCGATAAAATGACGGTTTTCCTCGAAGAGAACCCTCAAATCGCGCAAATGATGCTGAAAAAGGCCGTACAAGCATCCAGAGCGAGAGAAGCTGCCCGTAAAGCACGCGAAGAGATTCGCAGCGGCAAGAAAGGGAAGAGCGAGAGCTCGAACCTGAATGGGAAGCTTACACCTGCGCAATCGAAGGATTTGCAACGGAATGAGCTATTCATCGTGGAAGGTGATTCTGCTGGTGGATCAGCGAAGCAAGGTCGAGATTCAAAGCATCAAGCGATTTTGCCGCTCAAAGGTAAGCCGATGAATCCCGAGAAAGCCAAACTGTTGGATATTATGAAAAATGAAGAATATAAAGCCATTATTGCTGCGATCGGTGCAGGCGTCGGTTCTGAATTTGAATCAGAAGAGACGAATTACGGCAAGATTATTATTATGACGGATGCCGATACGGACGGAGCACACATTCAGGTCCTTCTGTTGACCTTCTTCTATCGCTATATGAAGCCGTTGATTGATGCGGGGAAAGTCTACATCGCTCAACCTCCTCTTTATAAAGTGACTAGGAAAGGGAAGGGCGGAGGTCACAAATATGCATGGACGGACGATCAATTAAACGTTGTAGTCAAAGAACTCGGCAAAAATACCGAGCTACAGCGCTATAAAGGATTAGGCGAGATGAATCCGGATCAGCTATGGGAAACAACGATGAATCCTGAAAGCCGGACGTTGCTGCAAGTACAGATTGAAGATGCCGCGAAAGCAGAACGACGTGTGACCACGTTGATGGGCGATAAAGTAGATCCACGTAAGCGTTGGATTATCGAGAATGTTGATTTTACGGAATATGTTGAGTAGACCAAAAAGAGTGGTGACGTGAAATTGGGTATTTTAGAAGAGTTTTTACCAGCCTATTTGGAGGAGATCGTGGGTGATCGCTTCGGTAGGTATTCCAAATATATTATTCAGGATCGCGCGATTCCCGACGTTCGAGACGGCTTGAAGCCTGTTCAACGTCGTGTTCTGTACGCCATGTACGACTCAGGCAACACACCTGATAAGCCTTACCGGAAGTCTGCAAAAACCGTAGGGGACGTCATGGGGAATTATCATCCGCACGGAGACGCGTCCATTTATGACGGTATGGTTCGTATGGCGCAGCCATGGAAAATGGGGCATACGCTCGTGGATGGTCACGGAAACTGGGGTTCATTAGACGATGATCCACCTGCGGCTATGCGTTACACTGAAGCACGTTTATCTGAAATCGCGATGGAATTACTCCGTGATATCGAGAAACGTACGGTTATGTTTAAAGATAACTTTGATAATTCCACTAAAGAGCCTACTGTCTTGCCTGCCAGATATCCGAATCTGCTTGTAAATGGGGTTAGTGGTATCTCGGCGGGGTTTGCGACGGAAATTCCGCCACATAATTTGCGTGAAATTATTGACGCTTGTACAGCCATGATCGATAAACCTGACGTTACACTAGATGAATTAATGGCGATTGTAAAAGGACCGGATTTCCCTACTTCAGGCATCATCATGGGTGAAGAAGGTATCCGTGATGCGTATCGGACAGGTAAAGGCCGTATTTATATCCGCTCCAAAACCGCGATTGAAGAAATGCGCGGAGGCAGACAGCAGATAGTAATTACGGAAATTCCGTATCAAGTGGTGAAATCTCGTTTAGTAACCGCGATGGAGAACATCCGTCTGGAGAAGAAAATCGAGGGAATCGCGGAAGTTCGGGATGAAAGTGGAAGAAATGGACTTCGTATCGTAGTGGAGCTCAAGAAGGAAGCGGATGCACAAGGGATTTTGGCCTATTTGCTGAAAAAGACCGACCTGCAAGTGACGTATAACTTCAACATGGTGGCCATTGTGAACAAAGCACCTCGTCAACTCGGTATTCGCGAGATTCTGGAAGCTTATATTGAGCACCAGAAAGAAGTGGTGACATTCCGCTCACAGTATGAGCTGGAGAAGGCAGAAGATCGCGCACACGTCCTTGAAGGGCTCGTAAAAGCCTTAAATATTTTGGACGAGGTTATTGCGACGATTAAAGCTTCGAAAAATCGGCAGGACGCACAAAATAATCTCGTAGCGAAGTTTCAATTCTCGGAACGCCAAGCTGATGCGATCCTTGTCCTGCAATTATACCGTTTAACGAATTTGGAAATCACAACGCTGGAGAAGGAATTGAAAGATGTTGAGAAAACAATTGCGTACTTGCGCGGGATTCTTGGCAGCTTGAAGAAACTACTAGGCGTTATTAAAGATGAGATGGGCGAGATTCGCAAGAAATATGGGATCGATCGCCGCTCCGAGATTCAAGGAGAAGTCGATGAACTGAAAGTTAATCTAGAAGTTCTTGTAACGGCGGAAGATGTGCTTGTCACCTTGTCCAATGAAGGCTACTTGAAGCGTACAAGCAAGCTTTCCTTCACACGTTCAGGTGGTGAGCTTGAGAATACTGGCTTGAAGGATGGCGATTACCTTCGATTCTTGCTGGATGTCAATACGATCGAGAGCTTGCTGATCTTCACGAAGAAGGGGCAATACTACTTATTGCCTGTCCATCAAATTCCAGAGTATAAGTGGAAAGAGAATGGAACAGCGATCGTGAATGTCATCCCGATTGCGAAGGAAGATCGCATCGTGAATGTCATTCCTGTGAAGGGCTTCGAGGATCCGACGAAGTCACTCGTATTCGTTACACGAAAAGGTCAAGTGAAACGGACAGAGCTGAAGGAATATATGACGAATCGCTCTAATGCGATCGTTGCGTGTAAACTTGGTGAGCAAGATGAAGTGCTTCATGTTCAAATGAGTGACAATACGAAGGAAATTCTTCTCGTCACGAAGCAGGGCATGAGCATTCGTTTCCGTGAGGAAGAAGTAAACCCGATGGGCCGTGCAGCCGCGGGTGTACGCGGCATCCAGCTCAAGGAGGACGATGAAGTCGTATCAGCTGAGTGGATCTATGGGGATGAAGGGGAAGTACTGGTGATCTCGGACCTCGGGTATGCGAAGCGATCTCTCGTTGTAGACTATCCAATTCAAGGTCGCGGCGGGAAGGGGATTATTACCTTCGAATTCAAAGAAGGTAAGCGTGTCAGACCTAACGGTTCAGCTTTAATCCGGACATTTATTGTGAAAATGGATTACTTGATTACAGCTGTGATGAGTAATGGCGAGAAGCTGCGATTCTCAACAGAAACAGCTCCGTTAGAAGATCGCAAAGCCCAAGGCAAATCACTAATTCCTGTGACGAAAACAGAATCGATTGTTGAGATTTTACGCTTTCCTCAATCGTAACTAACCGTTGGTGGATCCAATCTTTCAATTAATGCAAAAGCTAACTCTAATAAGACCCACAGAGGCATCGGTTCATCTAATCGATCCAGCCACTGTGGGTCTTTTAGCATACCGGCTTCCAGCGCTTTTTTGCCTAGCTCCACTTTCCAAGCTTCCAATCCAATCACTCCTTGAAAGTAAGTTTACAGCCTTGCACGGTCACGTTTCTCCGAAAGTATAGGGACTCGTTGTTGATTACAAGGGTGCATGACACCTTCGATCAGTATATGTAAGTACTGGGCAACTTGTTAAAAGAAGTCGATTCGCTTGACATTCCACACATGACTAGACAAACTCTGTGATGGCTCGACATCAGGTATCAGCAAACCACAGCAAGTCTATGAATCTCGCAATTTTTGTAAGAAAATATTAATGGCATTAATCTTTAAAGTAGAGAAAAGGCATGCTATACTTGCTGTAAATAGGTGAAAATGGAAGCGAGTTGATGAGGATGTATTCCGATGAATTCGGAAAGCTATGGCTAAAATTATCGAAGGAATTGAAAAATCAGATGGAGGTAGGCTTAGCCCCTACGATTACGGAAGGACAACTGAATGTGCTTGAATTGCTCCTAGTCCATGAACGTATGAAGCCTTCGGATTTAATCGAGTATTTATCCACGACACCTGCTGCCGTTACAACCTTATTAGACCGGATGGAAAAAGCGGAGTTGATAACCCGTGTGCGAGATGAGAAGGATCGCCGAATTGTGTGGATCCATGTGACGGATAAAGGAAAAGCGGAATGCGAGAGAGGCCGTGGAATCCGTGAAGAACTGTTGGATTCGTACCTGAATCGCGTTTCCGCTCATAATCAGAAATTGCTTATTTATTTATTGGGCAAGGTTGCGAATTAAATGGCCTTCATCCCCTCATAGCTCGGGGATGGTAAATTCGTTCCAAGGCCGCTGCACAGGTGGCAGCGACCGGAAGTGCATCTGCTCTCCCCGCACAGGATGCTCAAAGGCAAGGGCCGTGGCCCACAGCGCGAGCTGTTGGCCTGGTTTGTTGACAGCGCTGCCGTAGCGCTGGTCCCCGTACAGCGTGCAGCCAATGGCGGCCAGCTGCACGCGGATCTGATGCGGCCGCCCGGTGTGCAGCTTGATCTGGATCAAGCTGAGCCCGTCTTGGCTGCCGAGCAGCTTATAGTCCAGCACCGCCTCCTTGGCGTCCTGCTGGCCTGCCTTGACCACGCTGACGGTATTCGTCCGCGTATCCTTCCACAGCCAGTGGCGCAGCGTAGCGGCTGGCTGGGAGGGTTTACCGTGCACGACAGCGACGTACGTCTTGTCGAGCTGCCTAGTTCGTACCGCGTCCGATAATCGGGACGCGGCTTTTGACGTTTTGGCGAAGACCATCACGCCGCCAACGGGACGATCCAAGCGATGGACAAGCCCGAGGTAAACATTGCCGGGCTTGTTGTAGCGCTCCTTGATGTCCGTTTTCAAGGCGTTCAGCAAGTCAAGATCACGTGACTCGTCTTCCTGCGTAGGCATGTTGACGGGCTTCTCAACCACGAGTATGTGGTTGTCTTCGAAAATAATCGGTATCTGCGATGCACCGTAATCATCCTTCAATGCCACCGTTTACGCCTCCCAGCGTCCCAGAATACCGCAAGGGAGCATAAGGCCGGAGTGGGTGATCGGAAGGCCGATTTCACCGCTGGAGATCGTACCGCCATGCTTGTCTTTCATCGCCATTGTCAAAATGTTCTGAAGCACAGTTGCCGAGATGCCTGTCGTATAGGAATTGATTAACAGGAACAAGGGGTTGTCCGTCAAAATGGATTGGCAAGTCTGGATGAAAGGGAAGAGGTCATCCTCCAATTTCCAGGTTTCACCGTTAGGCCCACGTCCGTAGGATGGTGGATCCATAATAATCGCATCATACTTGCTGCCGCGGCGTTGTTCTCTTTGTACGAATTTGAAAACATCATCCGTAATGAATCGAACAGGTCTAGAACCCATGCCGCTCAGATGCAAATTCTCCTTCGCCCATTGTACGACCCCTTTAGAAGCATCCACATGGCATACTTCCGCACCAGCATGCGCACACGCAAGTGTTGCTCCTCCTGTGTATGCGAAGAGGTTGAGTACTTTGATCGGACGACCAGCACCCTTAATCTTGTCCATCATCCATTTCCAATTGACCGCTTGCTCAGGGAAAAGACCCGTATGCTTAAAGCTAGTAGGCTTAATATAAAAGGTCAGTTTCTGATCATACGTAATCGTCCAACGCTCGGGGAGCTCTGCATTTTGTTGCCATTGGCCGCCGCCGCTGGAGCTGCGGTGATAATGCGCATCAGCTTGACGCCAAGCAGGCGTTTCTTTCTGTAGTGGCCAAATAATCTGCGGGTCAGGTCTGCGAAGAACAATCGTCCCCCAGCGCTCTAGCTTTTCGCCGCCCCCTGTATCGAGCAGTTCATAATCGACCCAATCTTTTGCATAAAACATGTTGTAATCCATCCTTCAACTTGTAAACTTTTCTAAACATCCATTGTACACCATTTATATAAGTTGTTCAAAAAGTCGTCTTTTGATCACGAAGCAACCCAAGAAGTGTATTCGACATCGAATCTTGCGCTCACCTTCGAAGTCCGGTACTCATGTAGTTAGCCTACACTCCGCTCCTCCTTCTTCAGGTTCTCGCAACCTTCTTGGTGCTGAAAATCCGACTTTTTGAACTCTCATTTATTGACCTAAATCGATCTTTTCAATCAGACCAGGCAGTTCTTTTTCAGTAAATTGTTGGAATTGCGCCTGCTCAAGTGAAGCACGCAGTGATTCTTTTACTGCAGCAAAAGGTTTAACAGAACGAGAGTCAACTTTGATCACGTGGTAGCCAAACTCGGTTTCAACGGGATCACCAATCGTGCCAACCGCTTGAGAGATCGCTGCTTTTTTGAATCCTTCAACCCACTGGCTCACATCGGCATCAGCATAAAGACCACCATTATCCTTTGAACCAGGATCTTCGGAGTATTGCTTAGCAAGCGCTACGAAGTCTCCGCCATTTTTGAGCTTCGTTTGAATATCCTTGGCAAGTGTAAGTGCTTCTGCTTTTGTACGAAGGGTTTTGCCTTCGGCGTCGTTAAGTCCGATCAAAATATGACGTACGGAAGCGATCGTAAACGCATCTTTATTCGCTGCAAGTGCAGCATCGTATTGTGCTTTCAACTGAACGTCTGTAATACTCGATTTCACATAGTTAATCCCTGTCATGCTGCCAACGAGGTAATATTGAAGATTAAGTTCCGTTGAATTCGCTGATTGCAAGTCTGCTTTAAATTTATCTTCCCCAAACTGTTGCTTCCAAGCTGCTACTTGTGCAGCTGCGGCTGTTTTTGCTGCAGCCTGATCTGCTTCGGATGAGCGACTATAGAGAATTCGGTTCGTCACTAATTCTTTAAGAACACTAGTCTGATACTCAAGATTATCCTTCGAAGCAGCATGCGAACCATTGAACAAAGCCTTAAGGTTAAAGAAAGCATCGAATTCTGCCTTCGTCACCGTTCCGCCTGTGTATGTTGCAACGACTTGATTCGGATTGTTTCCAACCCATATTGTGCTTGTTGCATCATCCCACGTAACTTTCTTGCCAAGTGCGTCGCTCATAAAGCGCAGGGGTACATAGGTATCCCCTTCATAAATGAAACCTTTACCAGCCGTTGGTGTTTTTTCGACACCATCAAACATATACGTCAGATTACGGAAAGCTACTTCGATTTGTGTACCAGCTGCCAATGCTACAGTTCCACTTAGAACAGAACCAATGGTTAAACCTACGATAAGTCCTTTTACTTTATCTTTCATTATGAGTGATCCACCTTTCATTTCTTGTCCTATCAATAATTCACCGAAGGTTGAGAGATTTCCTTTTTTTTATTCGTATCGAATTGAAGGAATTCCTTACCTGTTTGTTGTATTTGTAGAGGTAGAGCCGAATTGATACACACATCTTAGTTCAAAGACATGTCGAAATAGGGGGGATAATGTGGGAGCAAATGTTGGTATACCCAGCTCCGAGGATTTGTTTCTGCTTCATGAAGGATCCCTTTTCCACAGCTATCGAATCTTAGGGGCACATGTTAGCAAAGAAAAAGGTCATGAAGGTGTTCGATTCGCCGTATGGGCACCGCATGCGAGAACCGTGTTTGTACTTGGAGATTTCAATGATTGGCTATCCGGCGAGCATAGGATGGAAAAAATTAGTTCATTAGGACTCTGGATGATCTTCATTCCAGAAGCACGTGAAGGCGACTACTACAAGTTTGAAATTCATAGTCAGACAGGACAGATTTTGTTAAAAGCGGATCCCTATGCTTTCTATTCTGAATTAAGGCCCGGTACGGCATCGCGGGTGGTTGATTTAGAAGGGTATGATTGGCAGGATCAAGCCTGGCAGCAGCAGAAGAAAGAAGTCCCCGCTTATAACAAGCCGCTGTCCATTTACGAAGTACATTTAGGCACTTGGCGTAAAAAAGATCGTACAAGCGAGGAGCAGTACACGTACGAACAATTAACGACTGAATTGGTGGATTATGCGGCTGATATGGGGTATACGCATATTGAAGTCATGCCGCTAGCGGAGCATCCTTTCGATCGTTCGTGGGGTTATCAAGCAACAGGGTACTTTTCGGTAACTAGTCGGCACGGTGCCCCTAAGGATTTCATGCGATTCGTAGATCGCTGTCATCAGAAGGGAATTGGGGTCATTATGGACTGGGTCCCAGGTCATTTTTGCAAGGACAGTCACGGTCTTCGTCAGTTTGATGGCAAGCCTTTGTATGAATATGAAGACCCGCGCAAAGCAGAGAAGCTGGAGTGGGGGACACTTACCTTCGATTTCGGCAGGCCGGAGGTTCAGAGTTTCTTAATCTCAAATGCCTTATTTTGGATGGACATGTATCATATGGATGGGATCAGAGTAGATGCTGTTGCTTCTATGCTGCACCTTAATTTCGGCAGATGGAATGAGGAGCCCATTCGAAATCAACTCGGTGGCGAGGAGAATTTGGAGGCAGTTGCGTTCATCCGCAAGCTGAATCAAGTTGTATTCTCCTATTATCCAGACGCGCTGATGATGGCGGAAGATTCGACGGATTGGCCGCTTGTTACGGCACCTGTGCACGAAGGTGGACTTGGATTTAACTACAAGTGGAATATGGGCTGGATGAACGATATGCTAAAATATATGAAACTGGATCCCATCCACCGCAGATATAATCATAAGTTGATTACCTTCTCGTTCATGTATGCATGGAGCGAAAATTATGTACTGCCTTTGTCACATGACGAGGTCGTGCATGGTAAGCGTTCACTCCTGCATAAGATGCCAGGAGACTATTGGCAGAAATTTGCTAATCTTCGTGTATTATATGGCTATATGTCGGGGCATCCAGGGAAAAAACTGCTCTTCATGGGAAGTGAATTCGGTCAATTCGATGAATGGAAGGATCTCGAAGAGCTGGATTGGTTTCTGTTAGACGGTTACGAGAAGCATGAGCAGATGCATCACTACGTGAAGTCGCTCAATCAATTTTATTTGAACGAATCCGCCTTGTGGCAGCTGGATCATGATCCAGAAGGCTTTGCATGGATTAATCCCCATGACGAGAGCCAAAGTGTTGTCACTTATATGCGAAAAGGGAAATCGCCGGAGGATGAACTTATTCTTGTGTGTAATTTCACACCTGTTGTTCATCCGGATTATCGGATCGGCGTTCCGAAATTAGGTCTCTACGAAGTTGTATTTAATAGCGATGCTACAGAATTTGGTGGTTCCGGACAAGGAAATACGCTGCCAATCACAAGCAAGGCAAGTCCCATGCATGGTATGCCATACAGTTTATCGTTATGTATTCCGCCGCTTGCGGCTGTCTATATCAAGTGTGTGAGTGAATTCCAATCAGAGATTGATGAAGGTGAAGGGGGAAATCAAATATGCGCAGTAAAGAATGTGTTGCTATGCTCCTCGCTGGAGGAGAAGGGCGAAGATTAGGCGTACTGACGAACAATTTAGCTAAGCCAGCTGTTCACTTTGGCGGCAAATATCGCATCATTGATTTTACACTCAGCAATTGTACGAATTCAGGGATTGATACCGTAGGCGTTCTTACACAGTATCAGCCTCTTGTTCTCAATACGTACATTGGTATTGGAAGCTCTTGGGATCTTGACCGCAAGCATGGCGGTGTAACTGTACTGCCACCGTTCATGGAGCAAAAAGGCGGAGATTGGTACAAAGGAACTGCAAACGCGATTTATCGCAACATCGGCTTTATCGAACAGTATGATCCAGAATACGTCTTGGTCATCTCGGGTGACCATATTTATAAAATGGATTACGATCTCATGCTTTCTTATCACAAAGAGAAAAAAGCGGACGCAACGATCGCTGTAATCGAAGTGAAATGGGAAGAGACTAGCCGATTCGGCATCATGAGCGTAAATGAGAAGCAGGAGATTACTGAATTCGCTGAAAAGCCGAAGGAAGCAAACTCCAACCTGGCTTCTATGGGGATTTACATTTTTAACTGGAAAGCATTGAAATCGTATTTGCTTGAGGATGAAGCGAATCCTGAGTCTAGTAAAGACTTTGGGAAAGATATCATTCCGATGATGCTGAAGGATGAAGCGAGAATGTTAGCTTATCCATTCGAAGGCTATTGGAAGGACGTCGGAACCATTGATAGTCTATGGGAAGCGAATATGGACCTTTTAGATGACAATAATGAGTTAAACTTAAATGATAAAGACTGGCGTGTATATTCACAGAATCCGTACCAACCTGCACAATACGTAGCGCCTACGGCAAATATTAAACGTTCATTGGTGAATGAGGGCTGTGCGATTTTTGGAGATGTCGATCATTCCGTTCTCTTTTTCGGTGTTCAAGTTGGTGAAGGCAGCCATATTAAAGATTCAGTCATTATGCCGAATGCTAAGATTGGTAATAACGTAACGATTATCAAAGCGATTATTGGTGAGAATACGGTCGTTGAAGATGGTGCGGTTGTTGATGGCAATGGTGAAATTGTACTTATTGGCGGTAACGAACGGGTAACAGGCTACGCTAATCAGAAGGGATGATGTCAGATGAAACATGTGATGGGAGTCATTAATTTAGTCAATGAACCGGATGATTTGGAGGAACTGACTTATTTCCGCTGCCCGGCATCTGTGCCTTTTGGTGGTCGTTATCGGTTAATCGATTTTGCACTCTCGAATATGGTGAATTCAGGGATTGACAATGTAGCTGTATTCACACAACACAAATATCGTTCGCTCATGGATCATCTGGGATCTGGAAAAGAGTGGGATTTGGATCGTAAGCGTGGGGGACTTTTCGTCCTACCTTCCGTACTGGATGAACCGACGGGCATCTCGCGCGGTGATTTGTATCAGTTCTATAGTCATCGTGACTATTTCTACCGCGGTAAAGAAGAGTTCGTCATTATTTCCCGCAGCCATATGGTGTGCAATCTGGATTTGAACGATGCAGTGCGTTATCACGAAGATATGCAAGCGGATATTACCGTGATTTATAAGCAAACCGATGAAGAAGTCCATGGGAAATTCCGTCGGATGGCTGTGAAAGACACCGGTCAAGTTACTTTGATGGAAGATCACACGGGCCGACTGCGGACGAATAACATTTCCATGGAAATGTATATTATGAGCAAGGCTTTACTGCTGGATATGGTCGAATCCTGCTTAGCGCAAGGATATGATCATTTGGTGCGTGACGGCATTATGAAAAACATTGATAAGCTTAGCGTGTATGGCTATAAGTTTGAAGGGCATCTGGGAATTGTGAACTCGATCCAAGGCTACTACAAACACAGCATGCAGCTGCTGAATCCAGCGATTTGGCGCGAGCTGTTCTTCCAGAAGAATAATCTGATCTATACCAAGGTTAAGGATGAGCCGCCTGCCAAATATTTGGACTCCGCTTCCGCTAAGAACGCACTTATCGCAAATGGTTGCCAGATTGAAGGAAAAGTGGAGAACAGCATTCTGTTCCGCGGGGTGAAGATCCGTAAAGGCGCCTACGTGAAAAACAGTATCATTTTGCAAAACTGCGAGATTGAGGAAAACGTAATTATCGAGAATGCGATTCTGGATAAGGATGTCTTCATTAGCCGCGGGCGGGTATTAACTGGTGACAATAAAGCACCATTCATTGCAGCGAAAACCAAAGTGATCTAATCGCAAGTTCGTGTGATAGATCAGGTTATAGCAAAGTTGGAGGAGTGGCAAGATGAAAATACTGTTCGCGGCTTCGGAGGCCGTTCCTTTTATAAAGACAGGCGGATTGGCGGATGTGATTGGCTCCTTACCTAAGGAGCTGACGCGTCAGGGACTTGATGTACGTGTTATTTTGCCCAAATATGGTGATATCCCGGCTAAGTTTAGAGATCTGATGACACACGTGACGTCATTTGATGTGCAGTTGGGCTGGCGCAAGCAATATATCGGAATTGATATGTTGGTGCATGAAGAGGTTACCTATTATTTCGTCGATAATGAGTTTTATTACAAGCGATCTGGTATTTATGGCTTTGGAGATGAATCGGAGCGATTTGGCTTCTTTTGTCGAGGTGTCATTGAGGCCCTGCCGTATCTGGATTTCCAGCCGGATGTGATTCATTGTCACGATTGGCAAGCAGGTATGATTCCTGTGTTACTGAAGGCTCATTATCAGCACTTGCCTTTCTTTAGCGAGATCAAGACGATGACGACCGTTCATAATTTGAAATACCAAGGTGTATTTGGCCAACAAGTGTTCAAGGATTTGTTCGGTTTGTCGGATGACCACTTCTCTGGAACAGCGCTAGAGCTTCATGGTGGTGCAAGCTTCCTGAAGGGTGGACTGTTGTATTCAGATCAGATAACAACGGTTAGTCAGACGTATGCGGAGGAGATTCAAACTCCTTATTATGGTGAATTCTTGGACAGCCTGTTGCGTCACCGCAAGGATCAATTAACGGGCATCGTGAACGGGATTGATTACGACGTGTTCGACCCTATGACGGATAAGAATCTGGTTGTAAATTATCGGGATTCTTTACCGAAGAAGACGCAGAATAAAACGGCACTTCAGGAGCGTCTAGGACTTCCTGTGAACGGAGATATCCCGATGATTGTACTGGTAACTCGTCTTGTACAGCAGAAGGGTCTAGATCTGATTCAGCATGTGCTTCGCGAAATCTTAAGCTTGGACATCCAGCTTGTTGTTCTTGGTACAGGCGAGCCTGTCTATGAGCAAATGTTTCGGAACGCTGCAGTCACACATCCGACCAAAGTGTCGGCGCACATTTACTTTGATGAAGCGTTAGCACACCAGTTCTACGCAGCTTCAGATCTTTTCTTAATGCCATCACAGTTTGAGCCATGTGGGATTGGGCAGTTGATTGCGCTACGCTATCGTTCCGTACCGATCGTTCGTGAAACGGGCGGTCTGAAGGATACGGTGCAGCCATATAATGAGTTTACAGGAGAGGGCACAGGTTTCTCCTTCACGCATTACAATGCTCATGATATGCTTCACATCATCAGGCGAGCGGTTTTCTTTTATAAGAATGACCGTGACAGTTGGATGAAGATTCAGCAAAATATGAAAAAAGGTGACTTTAGCTGGCGCAAATCTGCGCAGCAATATATCACACTTTACAATGAAATGACCTCTTAAATACAGGATGAAAGCCTCTTGATTCGAAAGAATGAGGGGGCTTTTTTCGTTATTATGAAAATTCAGGTATAATAGATACAGATGAGTAAAGAGGGTTGGAGTGGTACAATGGGCATGGATTGGATTTCTCATATGTTGACCGTGTTGTTTGTCGTAAATATTTTATTGGCGCTCACGGTGGTTTTTTTAGAAAGGCGGAATGTGGCTGCTACGTGGTCATGGTTAATGGTGCTGCTATTCATTCCGATTCTAGGCTTTCTATTGTACGTGATGCTGGGTCAAAACTTGAGCCGGCGAAAGCTGTACAAATGGAATAAGCGCATGCAGGAGCGGATGCAGACTGTGATTGGTGAGCAGCGGCAGCAGCTTATGGATGGGACTTTTCCCTATATCGATCCGATGGTAATGGAGTATCGTTATTTAATTTATTTGAACGTAGCTACGAATGATTCATTTTTGTCGCAGGACAACGACGTACATATTTTCACAGATGGGGTCGAGAAGTTTAATGATTTGATTAGTCGAATTGAAGCTGCCGAGCACCATATCCACATGCAATATTATATTGTCAAAAATGATACCTTGGGTCAGCGGATCATGGAAGTGCTCACACGGAAAGCGAAGCAAGGGGTGACGGTTCGTTTTCTATACGATGATATCGGCTCGCGTACGTTGAAAGATTCATTTTTCAAAGATTTTTTATTGGCAGGTGGACACAAAGCGGCATTCTTTCCATCTCGTATTCCTTTTCTTAATTATCGTGTTAACTATCGGAATCATCGCAAGCTCGTGATTATTGACGGGCAGATTGGCTATATTGGCGGATTTAATATTGGAAATGAATATCTAGGACTAAATCCGAAATTTGGTTACTGGCGGGATACACATCTTCGATTGACTGGCAGCGTCGTGCGAGCGTTGCAATCTCGTTTCATACTGGATTGGAATCTTGCATCAACATCAACAGAATCATTGGAAGTAGATGTGACGTATTTTCCAGCCATTTTGGAGAATGCCGTACAAGGTAGGGTCCCGATGCAAATTGTCGCAAGTGGCCCGAATGAAACTTGGCCGCATTTCGTGTATACGTTTCTGAAGCTAATTCATTTGGCCAAAAGCCGAATCTTGTTGCAAACCCCCTATTTTATACCTGAAGAAAGTATGCTGAATGCTTTGCGAATTGCGGCGCTATCGGGGATTGATGTAAGGATTATGATACCTGAGAAGGCGGATCATTTATTCGTCCATTGGGCTTCGTTGTATTATGTAGGCGAACTGCTGCGTGCAGGTGTGAAATGCTATCTGTATGATTACGGCTTCCTACATGCCAAAACAATTATCGTAGACGGCAAAGTGGCCTCAGTGGGTACCGCGAATTTCGATATTCGCAGCCTACGGCTTAACTTTGAGACGAATGCGCTGATGTTTCATGAAGAGACAGCAGCAAAGCTGGAAAACACCTTCTGGAAGGATATGGATGGGTGTATGGAGTTGACGCTGGAGGAATATGAGAAGCGCTCGCTTCGCATCCGTTTCCTAGAGTCGATTTCGAAGCTGATTTCACCAATCTTATAGTGTATATAAAAAGGATTCCGTAAACTCACTTGAAGGAAGTGAGCTTTGGAATCCTTTTTCATTTTAGAAAGCTAAGTGTAGTTCTAGAAACTTTCACCACTATCAAGATTGAACTGCCAAAGAATGCCGAACTTGTCCTCAACTTGACCGTACAATTTACTCCAGTCCGTTGCTTGAAGTTCCATGGCAATTTTTCCGCCTTCTTTGAGCTTATGGAAAGCATTTTGGATTTCATCGGCGTTTGCGCTAACGTAGGAAAGACTGATGTTGTTTCCTACAACGTAAGGCATACCTGGGAATACATCGGAGAACATAAGCGGGCTTCCGTTAATATCTAGACGAGCGTGCATAACGCCATTTTTGGCTTCTTCAGGAAGCGGATAGTCAGGGTGAGCTGGCATGTCGCCAAATGTAATGATTTTGGGAGTGGGCAGATTAAATACTTCTGCATAGAAAGTCACAACTTCGCGAGTGTTTCCTTGGAAATTTAAATAAGCATTAATTGACATGACCATTCTCCTCTAAGTGTGAAATTGGGACAATCTCCTATATTCTACCACTGGTTACATACAAAATCCACCAGCCCTATAAGCTGAATAACAAGGACTGTAGTTGACTTCTGCCTTCAGCGGATAAGGAGTGGAGTACCTGATCAGAGGCTTCGCTCATCGCAGCACGAGCTTTCGCAATTAAGGGAGGTGCTTCATCCGTCAACTGGAGAAAGGTTGCTCGGCGGTCTTCAGGATCCGTCGTACGATGGATGAGCGCCTCTTGTTCAAGTGCGTCAACGAATTGAGTGACCGTGCGCGCTTTGATACCTAATTTGGCCGCGAGATCTGACATTCGAATTCGGCCTTCTTCCTCAATCGCAACGAGGACTCGCACGCGAGGCCCCGTTAAATAAGCTGGGATGCCTAACATCGCTAAGTGCTCCTCAAATTGCGTATGCAAACGATGAGTCGTACGTATCAATAGTTGTAAAATATCTCCTGCCGTTGGCGTGGATGGAGAAAGGCTGGAATCCTTGGATGGTGCCAGTTGATCAGGTGTATTGGTTTGAGTTGGCTTCATAGTCCTCCTTGACATCCGAGAAATTACTGAGTATACTCAGTTTAAATTCAATTGCTGAGTATACACATTAAATATAGCATACAAACGGAGAAAAGAGGAGAGATCCAAGATGAGTGATCCTAAGGACAAGCTAGACGTTAAGTTGATGCGTGCTGTGCGTTACCATGCTTTTGGTGAAGCTGAGGTGCTGCAAGTGGAAACAGTTCCTATTCCGCAGCCACAAGAAGGCGAAGTGCTTGTTCGCATCTATGCCGCTGGCGTTCTACCCGTGGATTGGAAAATACGCCGTGGATTGTTCCCGATGCCGGTTCAATTCCCACATATTCCGGGAACAGCTTTCGCGGGTGTCGTTGAGGCAGTTGGCGCAGGGGTGTCTACCTGGCAGCTTGGAGATCCTGTATTCGGCCGCAGTACGAAAGGCACTTATGCAGCGTACACGACTGCGCATGAGGATGCGATTGCCCGTAAGCCAGCTTCGATATCCTACGAAGAAGCTGCGATATTATCAGGAGGAGCCACAACTGCGTGGCGTGCCATTGTTTCAGAAGGCCAAGTGAAGCCGAATGAGCGTGTTCTGATTCACGGCGCAGCGGGCGGGGTTGGTATGTTCGCGGTGCAGTTCGCGAAGTGGATCGGTGCAGAAGTTATAGGTACGGCAGGGCCGACGAATGTTTCCTATGTGGCTTCCTTAGGGGCAGACAAGGTGATTGACTACACGTCTGAACGATTCGAAGAAATCGTACAAGATGTCGATTTCGTAATGGATACGGTGAGTGGTGACACACTTACACGCACATGGTCTGTTATGAAGCAAGGAGGCAGATTGGCTTCAATCGCGGGCCAACCGCCGTTGGAGAAAGCGAAGCAACACGGCATCGGTTTGATTCGTCCTGGCATCGCGACGAAGGAAGATTTGATTGCCATTGCTGGTCTAATCGATCAGGGAAAGCTAACAATTCACATCGAGCAAAGTTTTGCAATGGAAGATGTGCGCCTAGCACACGAGAAGAGCGAAACGGGGCACGGACGAGGTCGAATTGTGCTGCGGATGATTGATTGAGCTCTTTACATGAAATGCGTAACAAAGTACCTGCCGTCAAACCCTAACGACCTCACTAATACGCCTCTTTATCGAACTAGAAGAGCTCAGCTATAGGTT
>NZ_WHNY01000051.1 GCF_013141695.1 Paenibacillus plantarum | reverse complement strand
CTAAAGCTCTATCTACTGACTAAAGGAGAATTGTTCGGGATCGCGTGCTGTATATATAGGGTTTACATACGTCTATTATGTAAAGAGAGTGGTGTAAGATGCGAATTCGTGTAATGATCTTTCTTTTTTTTATGGTAATTGCAGGGTGTACTAGTACAACTAAAGCATTGACCCTTGAGCAAGTTATTGCAGCTTTTCAAAATGAGGGGATGCAACTCCATAAAGCAGATGAAAATGAAAAGAACATCTTCCAGCAAGGA
Organism: Paenibacillus plantarum; assembly: GCF_013141695.1. Classification (GTDB taxonomy): domain Bacteria; phylum Bacillota; class Bacilli; order Paenibacillales; family NBRC-103111; genus Paenibacillus_E; species Paenibacillus_E plantarum. Next base: position 26,088 of record NZ_WHNY01000051.1, on the reverse strand, counting down.
ATAAACGGGGTAACCCCGAGCTTTTACCAGCTGTCAGATGGCGTAATTTACTTTTATATATTCAATTCAGAGAAAGAACGGATTAAAGGTCATGAAGATTTTTATCATAGACCTGTTGAGTTTGTAAAACATAAAGCGTTCGTTATAAATAATGTGCTTATATTTTATGTTTATGGGAAGAATCAAGGCAATGAAATGGATGAAAAAATTAATGTTACTCTCGCGAAACTGGAGGAAAGTAATTAGCTAGTAGGAATACTTGGAACGATGTTGAAGTTACAACCTTTTAAAGAAGCCACTCCATTGGAGTGGTTTTATTTTATATACGGAGGATGTGAAAAGTCAAAATTTTGGAGTGAAATGTCATATTATTGGAACCTACCAGGGAAAATCATAAAATATAATGAAAAAGCGTCATGGAAAGCGCTTTCTTACTTGGGGTGATATCAACATTTTAGGGAGGGGAAAAATTGAGCAAGAACTTACAGCAGTTATTCGCATTCATCCTCATCATAGCGCTCGTGTGCAGTGCTATTCCGGGTGGCAAAGCTAATGCTTTGGAGAAAAGTGAGGAGCCAGGATTACTGGCTTGGTACAAATTGGATGCGCCTTATGAAGTTAGTGGAAAAAACGTGGCAGAGGATTCCTCCGGTCAAGGCCATCATTCCATCAGTGCAATCGGCACTTGGGTCGAGGATGGCGGGGTACACGGAGGAGCCCTATCGCTTAACGGCGTCTCTGATCTAATTCAGCTGAACTTGGGATCGACGCCGGCAGGATCATACCTGAAAGATGCCTTCACTGAGCATTCGGCTTCGTTATGGTTTAAAGCCAACGACACGCAGAAGCTGCAGGTGCTGTACGAACGCGGAGGCAATGCGTCGGGTATGGCGTTGCAATTGAATGCGAACAAGCTGGAGGCCGCAGTTGCGAGCGCTGACGTGAGGGGAATTGTATCGGTCGATTTTACGGATACCACCTCTTGGCACCATGTGATGGTTACGTTCAACAATGGTGTGTTCACGCTGTACCTAGATGGGAAGGTCGCAGCCACGAAGACTGTGCCGTTTACTAAAGTGAACACGGCGCTTAACGAAGCGGCCATCGGTGCCAAATACGCGGTCTACGCATTCGGTGGGGATAACCAGACGGGCGCTTGGTTCAACGGGATGATCGATAATGTGCGTTTGTACGACAAAGCGGTTACACCGTCAATAGAAGTGACCGGGGTCAGCTTGAGTAAGACGCGGTTGACCACGACGGTCGGTGAATCGGTGTATCTGGACGCTTCTCTCCAGCCGTCATTCGCTACGAATCGAGATATCACTTGGACGTCCAGTGATGAGTCTGTCGTGACGATTGCTGTTTACGGTGCAACACAAGCAGCTATCGAGGGCAAAAAAGCAGGCACTGCAACCGTTACGGTGACAACGGCGGATGGACATTATACGGCTGCAAGCGAAGTGACTGTCCTTCCGGCGCGGATATCCATTCCTTTTGAGGGATTGGACGCCTGGTACAAGCTGGATGCGCCATTCAGTTATAATGGCAAGCAAGTTGCAGAGGATTCCACAGGTAATGGGCATCATTCTGTAAGCGCTATTGGAAGTTGGGTGCCGGATGGTGGTGTTGATGGAGGAGCCTTCTCCTTCAACGGATTGACAAGCACCATTCAACTCAATACAAATACAATGCCCTTCTTGAGGGATGAGTTTTCCGCATTCACAGCTGCAATGTGGTTTAAGCCGACAGATTTGAACACCAGGCAGGTATTATTCGAGCGCGGAGGCAATGGGGCAGGATTGGCGATTCAAATGAATGGAGGCAAACTAGAGGCAGCGATTGTGAATAATAAACCTGCCATTGATCGCGTCATTCTTTCCACAGCGCTGACTGGTGCAGACCAATGGCATCACGTAGCTGTCTCATTTGGCAACAAATCTTTTAAGTTATTCCTAGACGGACAATTGGCGAAAGAAACCATGACGTCTTTCGATAAAGTTGCCGCAGCGGCTAACGAGGGGGCACTCGGTGCGAGATTCGCCGTTGACGCTTTCGAAGGACCGACAACCGGGGCTTATTTTAGCGGGGTTATCGATGATGTACGATTGTACAATGCCGCTGTCGAGCCTATCTTGGGTGCCGTCCACCCGCAAAGCATCAGTCTGGATCGGGCCGCGGTCACGGTTGGGGCTGGCCTTACGCAGGAGCTGACTGCAACGGTTTTCCCGAAGCACGCAACGAATCAAGATCTGATTTGGACTTCCAGCAATGAATCCATTGCGAAGGTGATGTCGAAGGGCAGTCTGAAGGCAACTGTGCAAGGGGTATCGGTAGGTACGGCGACCATCACCGTGACGACGGTCGATGGGAAATACTCAGCGCAGAGTAGCGTGACCGTTGAGAATATTCCGGTAGCAGGGGTCGGTCTTACACCTGCGGCAGCAGAAATTCTGATTGGAACGACACAGGCCTTAACATCGACAGTCACACCGACGAATGCGACGAACCAGAGGGTGAATTGGTCTTCTGACAACCCGACTATCGCAACGGTGAACGAAGCGGGTGTCGTTACGGCACTTCAGCCAGGTACAGCGATGATTACCGTCACGACAGTAGATGGCGCTCATACGGCTTCAGCGGTTGTAACTGTTAAGGGGATTCCGGTCTTGACGATCTCTGCGAATCACTCGAAAGTTGAGTTACCGGTGGGGGGGACGCATTTGTTGTCAGCCGTCATCTGGCCTAAGAACGCCACGAATCGGAATGTATCCTGGTCAACCTCCGATGCTTCTGTGGCAACGGTAGATCTGAACGGTTGGGTGACAGCTGTCGGACTGGGCAGAGCGGTCATTACGGGAACCGCGGAGGACGGAGGCTTGTCGGCGAGCAGTGAAATGACAGTAATCCCTTCCGCTATTGAGAAAGTAGATAACTTGTTCAGAGTCGATTCGGGGTCCGACCTTGGCAAGAAGGCTACCCTCTATGACGGAACGATCGAGAAATATAACGGTTACTATTATGCGATGGGCACCGGAACTTTAGGGAAAGTGTATCGCTCGAAGGATATGATTCACTGGGAAAGCCCGTATCGGTTAATTTCGAATGACCCGAGTACGATGCCGCAGGCGGTGACTCCATCCGATCACAACGAATTAGGCGCATCCGATTTGTTTTTCCATAACGGGGTAATGTTCTATATCTACAATGGTACCTCATTGATCTACGGGGACCCTAGCAAGATGAATACGTCGCCGAATTTCGAGTACGCCCTCAAGGATAAGAAGTATGATGATGGGATTGACCCTCAATTATTCGTTGCGCACAACGGAGATTTAATCTTACTGCGCAAGGTAAATCCGGACGAGGTGGACCCTAATACAGGGGCAGCCAAGCCGGCGAATGCGGGTGCATGGCTCTGGGACGTGCAATCCTTCTTTAACGAGAAGGGCAATCCAGGCCGAAGCAAAGCGATCGAAACGGTTCATACACAGAAGGGCCACTGGGCCAATGTGAACTTCGTCAATTTCGAAGGACCGGAGTTATTTTATCATAATGGCGAGTATTACATGTTGTATGTCGGCAATCAGATGTTCCCGGAAACAGGACTTTATGAGACCGGTGTAGCGCAAGCCGATAGCTACGATCAAATAACGAACGATTCCAAATACCCGGGCAAACTGCTGGCACGCAATATGGAGGGACTGCTCTTGAAATACAACGTCATCCTGCCGACGGCGGAGCATGGCAGCCAGCCATATCAATATACCTTTAAGGCACCTCAGGTAGGCTGGAACGCGATTGGCTCCGATTTGAGCGGTTGGATGACCGGGGAGGGCGGCTTCGGCTGGCCGGATACGAGAACGGGGAAAATCCCGACCATTGTCAACAACGGGAAAACGGTGCCATCCGAGATTTGGGCGCACCCGAGCGGTCAAGCTTCCATGTGGGCGAAACGCTCCTTCCATCTGGATGCTGTACCGGAGACTACGGTCCTTCGCTACCGTCTAGAAGGGTATGGAAAGCTGTATGTGAACGGCAAGCCATTCTTCACGTTCGGTGGTCAGCAGCGCGCCTACAAAATGGTTGAAGTTCCCGCTGATTTGCTTCAAGCCGGCGAGAATGTGATCGCTGTAGAGAACAGTAAAAATGGCGGAGCCGCCTTGAATTACTACCATCTAGATTTTGGTCTGTATGATACGAACGGGCATCCTGTGGAACCCGACATTATCGGACCGTCGCAACCGAATATGATTAAGGGGCCGAATGGTTTTGAGGATTGGGTCACCTATAAAGCTTTTTGGAACAGTGATGAAGGGCAAGGGAAGGATCGTGTCTACTTCTGGGATCAAGAGATGGTCGTTGACGGACCAACCTCCTATGACTCGGAAGGCATTCATCCGGAGGCTTGGACACCAACGTTCCAAGACAGGTTCGATTCGAAAGACAGCTTGCAGCATTACGAAATGCCGGAGACAGGCGTATCGATCGATAACGAGGCGTTGTATGTTAATGCGCCTGGCGATTCGAAACAAGTGATGCTGAACGGATACGAAGCGGAAAATGTGTTTGTGGAGGCCAATCTTCGATTCGACGACAAAGATTCCGGAGACGAGGGGCAGGCGGGTGTGGTTGCCTGGCATCAGGATGAGAACAACTATGTGAATGTGTTGATTGACCGCGATGACCGGAAGCTTGTCGTCCAGTCCCGCATCGGCGGCGTTTCGGAAAGCGCGGTCACAGATTTACCTTCGACGTTCGCGTTTATGGAGAATGACTCGCGTGTTAAAGACTACGCGGAGCAATATCATACGCTCAGAGTGTACAAGAATGGTTCCAAATTGTTTGCGGAATTGGATCACTACACCCTTAACAACGACCAGCCGGTGTTCGAGAATCAGGCGATGGCAGTTCCAGGTCAAATCGGATTGATCAGCAACAAGGCGAAGGTTCGGATGGATAACGTAACCGTGACGACCGGCTGGAGCGAATACGGTACGTACATCAACGGCTGGGATGAAGCATGGTCGGTTTCCGAGAAGGGCTTGCAGTCCCCTGCGGGCGGGGAAGCGATCACGGTCAAGGGTGATCGGACGCTCGGGCATGAATTTTCGGTCAATGTAAATACGGGGGCCTTGCCAGACACTGGTAAAGCGGGCGTTATTCTTGCGTATGTTGACGACCAGAACTACGTGACGGCAAGTACGAATTATGCCACGAACGAATTCGAGTTGCGCAAGATCGTGGATGGTCAGGAGGAGATCATGGCCGTTGCTCCCACAGCGAGAGATACGATCTATGGGCACAGTAATTACGCAGAGAACGGCCAACGCGAGTATGTGTACGATCTGCGTGGTGAAGCGGAAGTTTCATCGGCAAAAATCCTGTGGTTCAATGGCCTGTTCTCGTACATGAACAAGAACTTTGAACTGCCGCAATCGAACTCGGCAGATTTCAAGTTCGACAGTCAGAAGGACGGTTGGAATGCGGTGCCGTTCACGTATCAGGACAAGGGAAGAGGCGATTATCATATCGCTGACTTTACCGCCCCTGTAAAAACCAGTCAACTTCGACTAAGCGTGCCTTCAGATTTGAATCGCCCGTTCTCCTTCGCTCTTCGGGAAGAGATCAGCGCGCAAAACTTCTATAAGGTGGTTCGATCAAAGGGGAAAATCTACGTTTGGGTGAACAACAATCTGATCTTTGATGCAGAGGATCCTTTCGAAAATAGACCCGCACAGGCAGGACTTTATTCAGATGGGATTCAGGCGACTTACAACGCTTTTACCAGCTTCGATGTATCGGGACAACTCTCCTCTAGCGACAATGGTGGCGATTCTCTGACCGTGAAGGCGGAGGTGGCTGGCCAAGCAGGTAGCAATGGATGGTACGTTTCGGATGTACAGGTCTCTTTGCGTCCGGAAGGCGATGGCTCGGATCGTGCCAACATGTTCTACAGCCTAGATGCGGGAGTCACATGGCACGCGTACAGCGAGCCGATTACGATTTCTGATGAGGGTCTCATTGAGCTTCGCTATCACGCCGACGATGGGGCAGGGAATACAACGGAGACGGCAACGTTGACCATCAGCATCGATAAGACGGCACCGGTCATCGCGTTAAATGGAGCGTCCAACGTGACCGTGCCGTTCGGCAGCACGTATCGCGATCAAGGCGCAACGGCAAAGGATAATATCGGTCTTGTTAGCGAGATTACTGTCACAGGTGAAGTGAATACCAACATAGCAAGTACCTATACGCTGCGATACAATGTTATCGACCAAGCGGGGAACGTTGCTGTCGAAGTGGTGCGCAAGGTGACGGTCGAGGCGGAAGAGGATTCTTCCGGAACCGAGGAGCCTGTCGACGAAGGCAGCCAAACGGGGAAAACCCCTGCTGGAGAAAGCATTGCGTCGCCATCTTCCGGGAGTAAGGAGCAGCAAGCGGATGTGAGCCCGGATGAAAGCAAGCAGTTGGAGTTGGAGGGTGGAGTAAAGATTCAAATTCCTGCCGGCGCTGTGTCTTCGAAGGGGACGATTCATATCGCGGTCGTTGAACCCGACCAGATTCCCGCGAATGGCGATCTTCAATCGGTCAGCCAAATTTTCGAACTAACCAGTACGACTGGGGATCGGTTTTCAAAGCAGCTTGAGCTTTCATTCGTCTACGAAGCCAAGCAATTGAAGCCGGGGAGCCAACCGGCTGTGTACTATTATCATGAAAGCCAGAAGCGCTGGATCTTCATCGGCGGAACCGTAAATGAAGATGGAACGATCCGGGTGAGCGTCGATCACTTCACGAAGTTTGCTGTATTTTCCCATGAACCTGCAGAGATGAAAGATATGGCGAATCATTGGGCAGCAAGCTACGTTCGTCGCCTCACAGGGTTGAATGTCGCAGCTGGATACCCGGACGGAAGCTTCCGACCGGATGCTACCATAAAGAGGACCGAATTCGCTAAGATGCTAGTTTCGGCCATAGGTCTCGAAGCAGCTTCCCGCGACACGAACTTCTCGGATGAAGCGGATATCCCTTCTTGGGCGAAGCCGCACATCGTGGCCGCAGTGGAAGCAGGCCTGATTCAAGGTTACGAGGAAGCCGGCACGACTAACTTCAAAGGTGAGCTCACCGTGACGAGGGCGGAAGCAGCAATGATGACGGCGAGAGCGTTGCAGAACTACGGAAACGGTAAAGCTGGCTTGACGAGCCATGCACCGAGTTTGAAAGATGCTGCAGACATTCCTTCCTGGGCGAAACCATCGATCGATAAGGCGCTATCTGCGGGCATTCTGAATGGTTACGAGGATGGCACTTTCCGCGCTAGCCAAACAACAACGAGAGGCGAAGCAGTTGCTATGATTTACAAATTGCTGGCCGCGTTGGGCATTTAGTTTCAAGCACCACACACAGAGACCATCTCCATTATGGAGATGGTCTCTGATTTTTGCATACATAACAAGGGCAAATATAAACTGGATTATCCTAGTTCAAGTAGACTGAACCCTCAGGTAAAACAGTATCCTTATCGACCGCAATGATGCCTACTCCTCCGGGGATGTAAACGGCTACCGTATCTTCATCAATTAAATAACGGCCTGGCACATAAATATCTTGGACAAGGGTGTAAACATAGCCATTCATATACGTGTAGGATGGTGCATCCACTGCTGTCTCGGTTGCGGCGCTAATGACGCTCGGAACCATTAAACACGAAGTTGCAAGAAGCAAAGCCAATTTTGTTTTGAGGAATTTCATTTGTACCACTCTCCCAGTCTGTAATATTTATTTTAACTCTATAAAACATATATAAACGATTTCCATATATTTGAATCAGCCTATGATAATTTTATTGTTGATGGAGCGGATCCGTCGCTTTTGAGCATCTCACGGTGTACAAATCTCATTAGTTACATTATTATGGTAAAGTGGTACATTGTTAAAGTGATAAAGAGGGGGCGTGCTTTTTGTCTATGTATAAAGCAGTATTTCTTGATTTCTACGGTACACTCGTGCATGAAGATGATGTTTTTATTGAGGAAATATGCCAAAGGATTTTGACATCGACAGGAACATCACCTCAAGCTACCACAAAAGACATTGGGATCTATTGGTGGAATTCTTTTTCTGAGAAGTTTCAGTCAGCTTATGGTGATAACTTTAAAACCCAACGTGAAATCGAAATTAGTTCGTTAGAGGATACAATAGCTTTTTACAAGTCGTCTGAAAATCCAAGAGAGCTTAGTGAAATCTTATTTGAACACTGGCAATGCTCACAACTATTTGAGGATGTAAAGCCATTCTTGGAAAGCATCAGAACTCCGATAATTATACTTTCAAATATCGATCGAGATGACATCCAATCAGCCATTCATCATAATGGATTATCTTTCGAGAACATGATTACCAGTGAAGACGTAAAATCATATAAGCCAAGACCGGAGATGTTTCAGAAAGCACTTAAGACATATAATCTTGATCCCACAGAGGCTCTACATGTTGGTGATTCTCTGACGAGTGATGTTGCAGGTGCCCAGAGGGCAGGAATTAAGGTTGCATGGATGAATCGGAAAAATAAAGTGTTACCACAGAACGTTTCCCCAGATTATGTTGTTCGTTCGTTAGAAGAACTGATACCTTTGTTGGCGTAGGGATTCGACCATATGTTAAGTCTGCAAATTTAATTTGCAGGCTTTTTGTCATATGCGGGTTGCGAGATAGGTTGGTATGTGGGGAGTGGAAATGGAGTACGAGTAGTAGAAAGGAGATTAGATGGATTTTCTGTAGTTAAATTTTAGGATTTTTCGATCAAACGCAGATTAGATGGATAACGTACAGTTAATTTTGACCAGTTCACCCGATCTGAGAAAAAGAGTCAGTTTTACCTACATGTTTTACAGTTAATTCGAGTTTTTGAGGAAATATCACGTAAATAGCTGTATCTTTTCCAGTTAAAACTGTTCGCATGATTAGACGGAGGGCCTCAAAAGGTTCACAGACTGTTCACTTATGAAGAGGGTCTTGCTGCCGCTATACTAACAAGGAAAAAGAAAGGATGATGGAATTTGCCAACAACGAAGAAAGAAGAATTTTATTTTGGATTGATGATGTGCTTTGGGATGGTTGTATTCATGACATTGTATAATCTATTTACACACGGCTTAATGGGCAGCATATCAGTGCGGGAGATTTTCACTCAACTTGTTCAAATCTTTGTTATCGCAACCTTATTGGAATTATTTGTTGTTGGTCCTGTGGCCAAGAAATTGGCGTTATCTATACCCTTTGACAAATCTAACAAGGTGTTTGTGATTCTCTTCTTAGCTTTTTTCATGGTGAGTGGCATGGTTCTCTGTATGTCCTTGTATGGCTTGGGAAATGCTTATTTTTCTGATAGCCTGCATGGAGAATCGTTGTTTGAGAGTTACTTTACTTTCGTGTTTAAAAATTTTATTTTCGCTTTTCCTCTTCAACTCATCATTGTGGGGCCGCTTGTTCGGTATGCATTTGTTAAGGTAGTTAAGAAAAGAATTAGAGTAACTTTACGCTAGATGCTTAAAACGAAACGAAGCCCTAGGGAATGAATCCCCGGGCTTTGTGTCGTTTGTTAATCACATTAATATGTTTATAGGCAGAGTTGTTTTTCTTGACAAACTTACCATGGGAACGAAAATCGGTGCCGCGTACTTTTTCGACTTAACGTACCCGTAAATACGAGTGCGGCGAAATAGAGAAACAGGGAACAGACGATGGAAGTGATCACGCACCATAATTGTGGCATACCATTGCCGACAAAATAGTAATAGGTCCAGTTTCCGCAAAGCATCATCAGGATCATGGAGATCGCAACTTTGACATACGGACGAATGCTCCAATAAAATCCGATCGAGCTTGAGATGGAAAAAAAGTTCAGCAGTGTTTGTATCACAATGCCGATACCGATGCCGTACGCAACGCCAATAATCCCGTATTGGCTGCCGAAGACGAAAATCGCGACACTCTTGAATAAAGTGGCTATGACGTAATTCCACAGGGTAGCTTTGGCGCGGCCGAGCCCAAGTAGAATCGCATGAAGTGGCGCGTCGAAATAATGCAGGAAAAACATAGGCGCCAGTATTTGTAGTAGCACGCCTGCTTCCGGCGCATGATAGACAAGTGTTGTTAGTGGAGTTGCCCACACGTACAAGATAACGGTCGCTGGGGCACCGATCAGGAGCCCCAAGATCATCGCTTGATTCATCCGCTCATGGATGAGCAGACTGTTCTTGTTCGCCGCGGCCTCGCCAATTGCAGGAATGAGCGCGGTGGACAAGGACTGCGTGATAAAGCTTGGCATGAACAGCAGCGGAAACGCATAGCCAGCCAACATCCCGAATTGCTTCGTGGCTAACGCCGTGCCGATGCCGGCCAACGCCAGGCTGGTCGTAATAAGCAGCGGTTGGAAGGTGCTGTACAACGAATGAATCACACCGTGACCGGTCGTCGGCAATCCGATCTGAAGCAGCTCGCCGAGCGTGCTTCTTCCATGTTTCAAGTGGCTTGCCCAAGTCTCGCCAGCCATCTTCGATTCGCCGTAAAGCTTGTAGCTTGCTACTAGAAATAGGAGGCTGATCGCTTCGCTGACGACAGAGGCAGCCATCGCTCCGGCAGCCGCATAAGCGACGCCATAAGGGAGCAAGAGGTGGACTAGCGCGAGTACACAAGCAATTTGAACAGTATGCTCCAGTACATCGGAAGCGGCAATGGTTTTCATTTGCTGCATACCGCGGAAATAGCCTTTTAAAACAGCGGAAACAGCGACAATCGGCGCGATCGGCGTAATGGCCAGCATCGCGTAATACGCGCGCTGGTCGCTAAGCAGAATGGATGCGATCCACTCCGATCCGAATAACGAGATGGTCGTGAGTGCTACACTTAAGAAGCCCGTGACAGCGAGTGAGACATGCAAGATGCGCCTCACTTTCATCCGTTCGCCGCGAGCGTTGGCCTCTGCGACCAATTTGGAAATGGCCACCGGCAATCCAAGCTCCGTAATCGTAATGACGAGCGGGACGAGCGGATGAGCCATCATCAAGATGCCGATTCCCTCTGCGCCCAGTACGCGAGCGATATACATGCCGCTGATAAAACCGAGAATACGGTTGATGAAAGCAGCGACAGACAAAACGAACGTTCCTTTCATGAACGATTGCCCATGTTGTGACATGACGTGTGTCCTCCTGGTTATCGAATACTTACATATGTATTCAATAATTGGAAAAGCATGCGAACAAGCCGATGATGATGTATTTTTTGCCAAATGTATGTACAACGATTACAGGTTGCCCTGCGAAAGTTAACGTGGTATGATTACCTGACGAACGTTCGGAAGGAATGATGTTATGACAGCAACGCGGATCAAAGAAGTAGCTCGCACTCATTTTGCTAAAAATGGCTATGAAGGTGCATCGCTTGCAGATATTGCTACGGATGTAGGGATTAAAAAACAATCCATTTACACGCATTTCAAAGGAAAAGATGAACTATTTCTTGCTCTTTTTGACGAGGTGCAGGCGAAAGAATTGCATTTAGTTCATACGTATCTCCACAATAATAAGCATCTTTCTATAGATCAACTTCTTTATGAATTTCTGATCCAATATCAAGTTCGTTATGAACAGGATGATAATACGAAATTTTTCTTGCGCGTGGCCTTCTTCCCGCCGTCCCATCTCTATGATGAGATCGTTAAGCAAGGTTACAACTATCTTGATACGATTGAAACCATGATAAAGCCGCTATTTGATCAAGCTTTGCACAATGGGATCATTAGCCCTGAAGTTAGCAGCGATGTGGCCACGGTTGCTTTCTCTGCGGTATTAGATGGCATGTTTGTGGAATTACTATTTGGAGGTTCTGCTCGGTCGATGAAAAGGATTGAATCTTCCTGGTTCGTCTTTTGGCGTGGTATCAAAAAGTAAAGTAAAGCAGCAGGAGGGTTATACACATGAATCGTTATTGGATCTATATTTTCGTTGGTGTCATTTTTGAAGTGATATGGGTGACAGGATTAAAACATTCGGATACAACATGGACGTGGATCGCTACGGTCATTGCTATGTATATTTCATTTCATCTCGTTATTAGTGCGTCTACCAAACTGCCTGTGGGAACCGTATATGCCGTCTTTACAGGCATGGGGACAGCGGGAACGGTCATCGTGGAAATGTTATTTTTCGGAGAGCCATTCCAGTTACTTAAAGTATTCCTAATTCTACTTCTATTATCCGGTGTGTTTGGATTGAAATTTGTGACAAGCGGTGAGAAAGGAGCTGCAGTCTAATGGGTTGGTTTTTTCTCATTTTTGCAGGGATGTTTGAAGTTGTAGGTGTCGTCGGAATGAATCAAATAAATAAAGCGAAGAATATTCGTAGCTTTGCTATTTTCATCGTAGGTATTGTTCTGAGTTTTGGATTTCTAAGCCAAGCGATGAAAACTTTGCCAATGGGTACCTCTTACGCGGTCTGGACGGGGATCGGGACGGTTGGAGGTGCAGTCGTAGGGATGTTGTTCTATGGGGAATCTAAGAATTGGAAGCGAATTGTGTTCATCGCGATGGTGCTAAGTGCTGCAGTAGGATTGAAATTAATAGCTTAAAGTACAATCGGCGTGGCCGAAGGTTGCGGAAGGTGAGACAGCCGCTGGACTGTCGATTCATGTTTAGATGTATAAACTACAGCTAATTTGCTCGAATCAGACGTGTTTTGATGATTAGATGGAAAAAGTACATTTAATTTGTATGAGATTTGAAGAATCCAGAAAATTGAATAAATTTAACTACAGGAAATACAGTTAATCCTTCGAATTCGAGAAATCCAATTCAAATAGATGGAGAAAATCCAGCTAGTTTGCTGGTAGAAGGTTTACTCATAGGTCAATAACGAGAAAAAGGCTGTCTCGAAAAGTCATAAATTGACTTTGAGACAGCCTTTCTAATCTTCATACAAAACTACTCCTATGTAAAAAATCACTTTCATACGCACGAATTCCCTCAGCATCCAGTTACTTTCAAGTAACTACGCACATTGAAGTGCCTACTTTTCTGATGAACGGCATGGCCCTACAATGGGTCTATGGCATTCACCAGAATTGCAAATAGAGGGAGAGATTCTAGATGGAACTGCAATTGGCACTAGATTTAGTAGATATTCAAGGAGCAAAAGAGATTGTAAATGAAGTGGCAGCCTATGTAGATGTCGTGGAAATTGGCACGCCGGTTATCATTAATGAGGGTTTACGTGCTGTCAAAGAATTGAAAGCCGCCTATCCTCATGTCAAAGTACTGGCAGATCTCAAAATTATGGATGCTGGCGGTTATGAAGTCATGAAGGCATCTGAAGCGGGAGCGGACATCATTACGGTGCTGGGCGTTTCAGATGATACGACGATCAGCGGCGCCGTCGCTGAAGCAAGAAAGCAGGGAACCAAGATTATGGTCGACATGATTAATGTTCCCGATATGGCCAAACGAGCACAAGAAATTGATGCACTGGGCGTAGATTATATTTGCGTTCATTCCGGTTACGATCACCAAGCGGCTGGGAAAAACTCGTTAGAAGACTTAGCCACAATTAAGCGAGTGGTTAAACAGGCTAAAACGGCTATCGCCGGAGGAATTAAGCTGCACACATTGCCCGAGGTATTGGCGGCAAAACCTGATTTGGTCATTGTCGGGGGAGGTATTACGGGACAAGAGAATCGACAAGCAGCAGCTGCCGAGATGCAGCGGCTGGTGCAAGCGGCAAGGTGAGATCATGATTCCTTCTAAAACGGCAGGGTCATCAAAGGTAGCAGCTGAGCTTTATCAAGCATTTCAGCAAATTAATGAAGATGAAGTTACAGGGCTTGCCGAGCGAATCACCAAAGCGAACAGGGTTTTTGTAGCGGGAGCGGGAAGATCGGGACTAATGGGGCGTGCTTTTGCCATGAGACTTATGCAGCTGGGTATTCCCGTCTATGTTGTTGGGGAGACGGTTACACCCGCGATAAAAGCCGGCGATCTACTCGTTATTGGCTCAGGTTCAGGGGAGACTACACCGCTAGTCGCCTTTGCCAATAAATCTGCTTCGCTTCATGCGGATGTCGTCTTGATTACGCTGTCAGCACACTCGACCATCGGGCGAATGGCGAATCATACGATTACGCTGACTGGAGCTCGCAAAGATCAAATTGATGCCGATGTTTCCATACAGCCTTTGGGGAGTTTATATGAGCAAACGCTGCTTTTATTTTACGATGTTGTGATCATAAGCCTCATGCAAATGCTAGAGATGGATACGAGCAGGATGTATGAAAATCATGCAAATTTAGAATAATGTCATGAGGTAGAAGGCTCCTCCCTAACTACTGTATAATGAGTATGTAGAGAGGAGGCCGCAACGTGGCACTTGAAGTCAAAGAACGTATTAATTTACAGGATATTAATTGTGAGAAAGAACTAACACTGGCTGTTATCGGTGGAAAGTGGAAGTTAATTATTATGTGGCATCTGGGATTGGAAGGGACGAAGCGCTTCGGAGAGTTAAAGCGGCTCATCCCCGGGATTACTCAGAAAATGTTAACGAATCAACTTCGCGAGCTGGAAGAGGACCTTCTTATTTGCCGTGAAGTATACGCGGAGAATCCTCCTAAAGTGGAATATTCCCTGACGGGGTATGGGCAAAGTCTGATGCCTCTACTGCAGATGATGTTCGATTGGGGTAAAAGTTATAGAGAGAATGTCATTCAAAAAGACGATTCAGTCAGAAGCTAAGAGAGGTCAGTTACATGACTTCTCTTTTTTTGTCGTTGTAGGTGGGAACAAAAATCTGGTGATCGAAGGTTATATTTGGTAACATAAACCTTGAAATAGGAGTCTGAAAGCGCAGACATCTGTCCGAGGAGGAAATGAGCATGATTCAAGCGATCCGGAGTTCATTGGAATGGAAGCTCATTTTAATTATCTTTGCCACTATTTTTATTACGGTAACCGGGGTCAGCACATTCAGCTTCATTAAAAGCTCAGAGGCGATCGATAATGATGTGGTGCGTTTCAGTAACCAGATTCTGAAGCAAGCGAACCTGAACTTGAGCCGCTATATCAGGGATAATGAACAGTTCTTTCGCACAATTAGTGGAAGCAGGGAGTTTCAGGACTGGTTAAAGACTGGACGTGATGATCCATATGGCCTCTTTGATAGCTACCAAAAAATAGAAAAAACATGGATTACCCCTTTTACCACCTATCACCCAGAGACCTTGTCTATTAAGTTGTATAACGAGAATGGGAACGAGAGCACATATCGCAACGAATACATGTGGGAATCGATTCTGGCACCTTACTATTCGATGAAGAATGAATCGTGGCTGGGTAGTATGGATCTGACAGGGAAGTTTTCACGCTATTATGGTATGGACGACAAGTATACCGACAAAGCGGGAAGGTCGAAGAGCATCCCTATTTTAACGTATGCGCAAAAGTTTCGTTTTGCCGAACAAAACGGTTACTTGGCGATTGATATTTCTCTTCTGGCTACACAAGAAATATTAAATGAAATCCAGCTGGGCGAGCACGGGCTTGGCATGATTGTTGATCAATTTGGAACGATTGTATCCTATCCCGACCCTGGGCAAATCAATACAAAGCTGGATCCGGGCATTTTTACAAATATCAGTTCCAACCTCTCTGGTTCCTATTACAGCGCGAAATCGAAACAAATGATCGTTTATCAAACGATCACAGGTACCGACTGGAAAGTGATTGTTATCGTACCTTACGGAGATTTGGCTAAAAGCATATCCAATATTCGTCATTTGACGATAACGCTTACAATCGGGGGGCTGTTGATTGCTTCTATTCTTGCGTATTTAACCTCGCATTCCATAACTCGAAGACTTAAACAGCTGCGCAGGACGATCAAAATGACGAAATTGGACCAATTCGATGTCCGTGCTCAGGTGAGCGGGACCGATGAAGTGGCCGAGCTTGCATCAGCCTATAATTTACTTCTAGATCGCATAGAAAACGCCATTATTCAGCTCGCGGAGACCCGTCTTGTCCAGCAGCATGCTGTCTTATCTGCGTTACAATCGCAAATCAATTCCCATTTTATATATAACGCACTGGAATCGATCAACTCTATGGCTCATTTGGCCGAACAACCCGATATTCAACAGACAACGATTGCCTTGTCTAACATGCTGAGGTACACGTCCAATTATCAGCAAACCATTGTTACAGTAAAGGATGAGTTTGACCACTTAAAAAATTACTTTTTTATCATTCGTATTTTGTACGGTGACAATATATCGTTAAGTCTTGAACAAGATAGTTCCGTAGAGGATGCGCAATGTCTTAAAGCCATTATCCAACCATTCGTTGAAAACAGTGTGAAACATGCGTATGAAGTGACAGGGGATCGTTTGCTGATTCGGATTTCGACAACACGTTGGAAAGATCGATATGTCCAAATCGTCATTGAGGACAACGGGATCGGATTTACCGAGGAAAGGCTGAATACGATTCAGCAGGCTTTGAGCATGGGGGAGAAGGAGCAAGACTATATGCGTTTTTCCCGAATTGGTGTACTGAACGTTCACTATCGGTTGAAAATGTTTTATATGGATCCGGAAACAGGCGTTTCTGTCGAGCCATTATTGCCAGAAGGCGGGACGCGTATTATCATTCGTTTTCCGTATCGATCCTTAGAGGGGGTTATAACATGATTCGCGTGCTTATTGTAGATGATTCCATGTTAATCTGCAGCAGTTTGTCTAAATATGTATCTGGCTATAACGATACAACGGTCGTGTCGGGAACGGCTTCAAACGGTGTTAAGGCGTTGGAATGGCTGGAGGAAAATTACGCGGATTTGTGTATCACGGATATCCGAATGCCAGCTATGGATGGATTAGAATTGATTGAACAAATCAATCGGCTTTATCCGTGGATGAAATGCATGATCGTTTCCAGTTACGACGATTTTCAATATGCGCAACGCAGTATCAAGCTCTTTGCGCTGGACTATATTTTAAAACCGATTGATCCACGAGCCTTTTATGAGTCTTTGAGCTCAGCGACGGATCGTATTATACAGGAACGAAACTACGAGGCTGCCCAATTGATATTGCGCAAACTGCCGATGAACCGATTGTGGATGGAACGATGGATCGAGCATATCCAAACGCTGCGGAGTGACATGATGCCATTGCTCATTGTCGAAACGCTTGAATTACTGGAAGGATGGGTGGCAGGCAACTACTATTTATTAAATGTGCTTTCCAATCTATGGCTGCAAACTGTCATTGAAGAGATGGCGAAAGACAAGCTTCGACTGGAGTTGGATGAGGGGAAGGATCTGGGGCTTGGGGAGAATCTGCTGTTCCTTCATGCCACTCGAAGTTATTTTCGCTTATGCGCAGTTCGAAGACTGGAAGAAGGGGCCAATAGCTTGATGTCCGTCATGCGCGGCATTCGTGATAATCAGTCGAGTAAGGTTGTGGACATGATGAAGCAATATATTCGGGGTCATTATGGAGAAAAAATCAATCTGCAGGATTTGGCCGACTTCGTTTCGCACAATAAAACGTATATGTGCACCTTATTCAAGCAGGAAACGGACATGACCGTTTGGCAATTTATCGTGGTGGAACGGATGAATCATTCGCGTGACTTCTTGCTGAACTCCCAATTAAAAGTGTACGAAATCGCCAATCGTGTCGGCTACGAAGACGTCGACTATTTCACGAAATTATTCAAAAAACATTTCGGTTTGAATCCGCTTGATTACAAAAAACGAATGGAATCATAGTTCATCATTATCCCACACACCGAACGGTGTGTTTTTTTTGCCCAATCTCCCGAACATCGTCAGGTATAAACGAAAGCTTATCCGGTATGAGGTACGTTTCCAGTCCCTTATAATAAATTCAGATAGATAGTGAAAGGAATGGATTGGATTGAACAATAAGTTGCTACCAATACCAAAGCATGAGGCCTTACTTTCAGAAGCGTCAGATGTTTCCACGGGTGTTGTGAAGTCATCGCTTTCCCGATATCTAAGGAGAAATCATCCGTTGTACCTTATGCTGCTGCCGGGAATTTTGTATTTTGTTATATTTAAATACATTCCATTGCTCGGAAGTGTCATTGCGTTCCAGGATTACAATATTTACAAAGGATTCCTTAAGAGTGATTGGGTTGGATTTCAATGGTTCGAGCAGCTAGTGACGTATCCACAATTCAAGCGACTAATTGCTAATACGATCATCTTAAGTTTTTATCAAATTATATTTTCGTTTCCTGCTCCAATCATACTCGCTTGTTTGTTGAATGAACTGAGACATCTCGCGCTTAAACGCATGGTTCAAACGTTGCTTTACTTGCCTCACTTTTTATCCTGGACAATCGTTTACGGCTTAGTTTATATGATGTTCTCTAGTCAGACAGGTTTAGTTAACCTGGTGTGGACATCGCTAGGACATGAGCCAATCAGTTTCCTGCAAATGCCGGAATATTTCCGCACTTTGCTTATCAGTTCAGGCATCTGGAAGGAGATGGGGTGGAGTACAATCATCTTCTTGGCAGCCTTGGCGGGGATCAGTCCTTCCTATTATGAGGCAGCGAGAATTGATGGGGCAGGACGATGGAAGCAGTTCGTGCATGTCACATTTCCAGGACTTTTGCCTGCTATTGTTATTCTACTGCTGCTCAAAATTGGCCACGTGCTGGATGTTGGCTTCGAGCAAGTGTATTTATTCTTAAACCCAACTACGATCAGGGTAGGTGAAGTGTTGGATACTTATGCCTATCGGCAAGGTATCTTAGGGGGTCAGTACAGCATCACAACCGCGATAGGGCTGTTTAAATCGGTCATTGGATTCGCTCTTTTAATCACGGCAAATCGAATCAGTAAAAAAGTTTCTGGGGAAGGGTTATTCTAGGTGGTCGTATATGAAAATTAGAAAATCATTCGGTGAAAAAGTTTTCGATGTCTCTAACGTCAGTTTTCTCATCCTGATTACAGTTACAGCCATGCTCCCGATCCTTTACGTTATTGCAGGCTCGTTCAGTTCCTCGAACGCTCTTATTCATAATAGGGTTCTATTATGGCCGGTAGAAGCGACCCTTGATAATTTCAAGCTAGTCGCGAATAATAGCACCTTCTGGAAGGCAGGAGGGATGACTGTCCAAATCGTAGTGATAGGCACCTTGGTCAATATGGTATTCACGATGATTACGGCTTATCCGTTGTCCAAGATGGATTTAAAAGGAAGAAAGTATTTTATGTTGTTAATCATTTTTACGATGATTTTTAATGCGCCGATCATACCGTCGTATTTACTTGTGAAAAATTTATTTCTGTTAAATTCCATATGGGCTCTCATCCTGCCAGGTGCCATTAGTGCCTTTAATATGATTCTATGTATTACTTTTTTTCGGACGGTTCCCGATGATTTATTCGATGCCGCTCGTGTGGATGGCATGAGCGAATACGGCATGGTATGGCGAATCGTTGTACCCTTGTCCATGCCGATTGTCATGACACTTCTTTTGTTTTATGCTGTGGGCCATTGGAATAACTATTTTGGACCGCTCCTGTTTATAAATGATCGCAACAAACAAACCCTGCAAATGTACCTATACTCGCTGATTGCCAATGGAGATTCGGACTCGACAGCGGGGGCGGCTGCAGAAGGCGGCATCAAGCTCTCTCCGGTCGCCATCCAAATGGCCACGATTGTATTAGCCACCGTGCCCGTTGTACTGATATATCCTTTTTTGCAGAAGCATTTTGTTAAAGGTGCGTTGCTAGGTTCTGTCAAAGAATAACTGAATATTCAGGCATATGCCTTTATAGATCATTAAGAAAACCTAGGAGGGTAAAAAATATGAGTTTCAAAAAGAAATGGGGCAGTACGGTTTGCCTAACGATGTCTACAATCGTGCTTCTCACTGCATGTTCTTCGGGTAATGAGGGCAGTAGTTCTAGCGCAACGCCGAGTCAAACTAGTACGCAAACAAGCGCTTCGCAAGCTCCTGCCACACCAGCAGCACCGGTCAAAATCCGCGTGTTCGCAAGTGATGTTAACCAACCGATTCCAGGTGGGAAGTCGATGGATGACCCTACGATGAAATACCTGGCTCAAAAGTCGAATACGGATCTGGATTGGGTATTCCTTCCGCATGGGCAGTATGGGGAGCAGGTTAGAATTAAATTTGCCAGCGGTGATATCCCTGATGTCGTCGGAGGTTGGGGCATTAATTATGAATTATTGCAAAATGAACAGATTATCCCATTAAACGATTATATTGATAAATACGGACCCAATCTGAAAAAGGCGATATCGCAAGCCGCTTGGGACGAAGTCACAACGGGTGGGAAAATCATGGCGATTCCAGAAGGACAGCTAGGAAATAATGTTCTATATGTCCGTAAAGACTGGATGGATAAGGTTGGTATTGCCACCCCGCCCCAAACGCCTGATGAATTGTTGACGATGCTGCGGGCATTCCGTGATAAGGATCCGAATGGCAACGGCAAAAAAGATGAGATGCCGATCTCGGGTCGTGAAAAGTTCAGTTGGGTTGACAATGTGATGACGATGTTCGGTGTGGATGCTTTCAACCGTGTATTAGTGAATGGCGAGGTAGTGCCATCGGTTATCAGTCCTAATATGAAGCAAGCGCTTGGATTTTTCCGAACATTGGTTGAAGAGAAGCTGATTGACAGCGAGTTTCTGACAAACAAACGGAATGTATGGGAGCAGAAGATCCAGAATAACTTGGTTGGTGCTTGGGTGCACACACCTTCGCTTGCTTGGGATTGGCAGGACAAATTGAACAAGTCTCTTCCGGGTATAGGAGCGAATGTGATTGCAATTCAAACTCCGAAAGCGCCGGGTGTAGAAAGTTCTGGTACTTCAGTTCGTGCATCTAATAAGTCGTTTATGGTCACCAAAGCCGCGAAAGATCCAGCTGCGATCGTGAAAATGTTTGATTGGCTCGTTAGTCTAGAAGGTCAAGAGTTTGTTAATTTTGGGATACCAAATGTAACGTACAAGAAGGATGGCGGCAAAATTTCCTATGATTTCAAAAAGGATACAGATGACAAAACGGCACTTTGGCGTCCGAGTACCTTCAATCTGGTCGCCTACAACAGAGACTTCCTGGAAATTCAATTGGGCAGCAAGGAAGCAGCCGACAAAATGGATGCGGCTTATAAAGTCGCCGCTGCAGAAGGAATGAAGAGTATTGTAGCGGGTCTCCCTCCTACAAAATTACCCGCAAAGCCTGAATTGGAATTCAGCGGTACGCTTTTCCAAGAAGCAGCCGCTCAGATCATGCTTGGCAAACAACCGCTCGATTACTTCGATACGTATGTGAAGCAATGGCGAGCACAAGCCGGTACTGAAAGAATCAAATATGAAACTGACTGGTATAACAGCATTAAGAAGAAATAATTTCTGAAAAGTTATGATCATATAAGCAAAAGAGAAGACGGAAGAAAGGGCGGTATGGCGTACCCTAGCTCATTCGTCTTTTTTTACCACTAGCCTATGGCTAAATAATCAATGAGAGAGATGGTGGTTTTGTTATGTTGGAGAGATTTAGGGGAAAATTGAATGTGATCTTAATTTTAACGCTCTTATTCTCGGTCTTTGGCCAAGTAGGTTTGCGTAGTGCAAGTGCGAATGATGTGTATGATGATTTAAGAACGAAGTATGAGGCGACCATAACCGGAGGTACCGGGTATAACACTTCTGATCTCGATGTTGCGTATAAAGTCAATTTGTTAGCCCAATCCAGCTGGGGCAGCTTGAATAAAGCACCAGGCAGGCTTTATTTATGGGCAGATATATACGATCCAACCAATATCGGTAAACCGTTGCATCTTACTCAGAACTATTCTCGCATTAAAGAGATGGCGATCGCCTACAAAAGCGTTGGTTCCAGCTTCTATGGGAATCAAACGCTTAAAACTGACATCCTCGATGCCTTGGAATGGATGTATATGAATCGGTACAACGAAACGGTATATCCGGTGTCTTCATGGGATTTATGGTATGACTTAGAGATCGGTACCCCCATTCAACTCTCAGATGCTGTTTTATTAATGTACGATGATCTGTTAGCTACGCCAGACAGAATTACGAAATATATGAATATGATTCAACATTTTTCTCCCGATAATACCAAAATGAGTATAGACTTAACTGAACTTACAGGAACTAACCGTGTTTGGAAAGCATCCTATCTGGCTGTGCAAGGCATTATTATGAAATCGGATACAATGCTGTCTAATGCAAGAGACGCCTTGTCTAAAGTGATGGACTATGTGACAACGGGTGATGGATTTTATCAGGATGGTTCTTTCGTGATGCATGGCAGGTTTGCTTATAATGGAGGCTATGGAGCAGCCCTGATCCAGGATGTCGCGAAAATCTTAAACTTACTGGGAGGAACGCAATGGTATCCTACCTACAGCGGCATTAATAATGTTTATCAATGGGTATATGACTCCTATGAGCCGTTTATCTACAAAGGTGCCTTGATGGATATGATCAGAAGTCGAGAAGTGGCGAGAAATTATTATCAAGATCAAGTTCCAGCTCATAAAGTGATGGGAGCTATATTGCGCTTGTCGCAATCTGCGCCGCCAGCAGATGCGATGAGAATGAAAGCTATGGTGAAGTATTGGATGCTTCAGAATAGTTTGAGTAATTTCTACAAAGATATCGATTTAGATACGATGCTGCTGGCTAAGTCTGTGATCAATGATCCGAACATTATTCCTAGAGATGAGAAGGTTCTTACCAAAGTGTTTGCAGGCATGGATAGAGCCGTCTCTCTTAAGCCGGGCTTCGGCTTTGGGGTCAGTATGTCCTCCAGCCGCATTGCCAATTATGAGTCGATTTCGAATGACAATAAAAAAGGTTGGTATACGAGCGAGGGAATGACTTATTTATATAATCAGGATCTGAATCAATATACCGATTTTTGGCCAACCGTAAACCTGTACCGTTTGCCGGGTACCACGGTGGATACGATGACCAGAGCTGATAATTCCAATATGAATTATTTAAGTCCCAATCCCTGGACAGGAGGCAGTGAACTTAATAATCTATACGCTGCGGTAGGCATGGATTTGAAAGCCGCGAGCAGTTCCCTTAAAGCCAGAAAATCCTGGTTCATGTTTGACGATGAAATCGTCGCCATCGGCAGTGGTATTAACAGCATGGACAATCGGAAAATTGAAACAACGATTGAGAATCGAATGCTGAATAAAGAAACGGTTTCCAAAAGTATCGATCTGGCTTCTCCTGTTTCAACGCCAATTGCCGGCGAACCTCTGCGTCTGAAAGTATATGCAGTAACCGGTAACAGCAATGATGGAAATGTGCCGCAACATACATTAGACAATAATCTGGATTCGAAATGGTCATCCCTTGGCGACAATCAGTGGATCCAGTATGATCTTGGCAAATTGCAACCCATTGGCTATGTGGGCCTCAACTTCCAGAGTCAGACTTCCAGAACAACCGCCTTCGATATTCAAGTTTCAACCGATAATTCGGTGTGGACCCATGTATATAGCGGAAGTTCCATTCCTGGTGGGAGCGCTGCTGATGTTAAAGTGTACGATTTCCCTGATGTGCAGGCAAGATATGTGAAAATTATCGGACATGGAAACACTGCGAACCAATTTAACCACATTCTAGAGGCGCAAATTTACGCTCCTAATGCGCAGGGGAATGGGATTATTCCACTCACGGTTGCTCCTTTGAATGCTTTGTCCACAACCAACAAAACAGAAACCACGGACTCCGATATTACGACTTATTACTCTTCCGTGGGTGATGAACAATCACTTATCTACGATCTTGGCAGCAATCTTCAGGTGGGCTATGCAGGCATAAGCTTCTTCGACGGCCTTACTAAACATTATTCATTTGATATCCAAACGTCGACTAACAATACGGTTTGGACGACGGTATACAGCGGTCAGAATCAGGTATTAACCAATGAGATCGTGGCTTATGACTTCCCGGATACGACAGCCAGATATATCAAAATTGTATTTTACGGAAATGATGTTGATCTCGCAAATGGTCTTTCTGAAATACAATTTTATGCACCTAGTACACTGGGGGCTGTATTAAATCCCGTGCATCACAATGTAACCAAATATAATGGTGACGAACAACTGGTCGTCAACGGCGTGACGAAGCCAGCCGGACTGGGCTGGACTGAGGACATGACGAATGTTTCGTCCGTTTATTTGGAAGGCACAGGCGGCTACTATTTCCCTCAACCTGCTTCAATCAAAGGTTTGAGAGAAGCAAGAAAAGGCACTTGGCAGGCGCTCGGCAATACGGGACTTGGAACAATCACCAAGAAATATCTGACACTCTGGTATGATCATGGTAACAACCCGGTGAATAAGGACTATTCCTATGTCTTACTGCCGAACAAAACATCGCAGGAAACGACGTCGTACGGCAACAATCCGGATATTGAAATCCTCATGAACAATACGGATGTGCATGCGGTGAAAGAAAAAGTCCTGGGCATCACAGGGGCAAATTTCTGGAATGCAGGTATGGTTGGGGGTGTGGTATCGTATAATCCATCTTCCATGATGCTGAAAGAGCAGGCTAGCGTATTGGATTTTGCGATTTCCGATCCGACACATAAGCAGAATAAGTTAACTTTTGAAATTGAAAAAACTGGCGTTTCGGTTGTAACAAAGGATCCGACGATTACGATTCTGCAGTTAAGCCCAACGATCAAGTTTGAAGTGAACACAGGAGCTAAGGACGGGATTTCCCATAAATTGTCCATTCAATATGATCCGTTGGCAGCACCTCCAGCTGGAGCTGGCACCGTAACTGTGACAGATGATGTGTATGATTTTACGAATATGTTCGACCATACGACTAATTTTAGATTTGACACAAGCAACGCATCCAAGATGGAAGGTGATGCTTCCCGTTTAACCAGAACTAAAAACTTGAATGAATATGTGATTTATAAGTCGTTTATGGATATGGATATAGATAAATTTGCTGCGGACACATGGTATTTGAATAATGGGCCGTTTACCGATTATCAATTTTTTTCCTCACCAGACAACATCACCTATACGCCAGTCACACCGATCAGGATTGGTGTGCTTAAAGCAGTTGGAACCTGGAATAAGTTTAGCTACAACGAATCGCTGCCGGTAGGTACGAAGTACCTGAAAATCGTATTCATGCATGATTCGACGAATGCCTATGTTACACAGCTCGGTAAAGTCTCGATTACGAGTAAACCAGGTGCACCCGTAATACTACCTGCTTTACCTACGAATGTGGCATTGAATAAGACAGCCATCACAGCCAGTTCAAATGCTCAAAATCGAACACGTCTAACAGACGGAGACAAAACCAACGCTAACTTTGTAGATATGTATACCAATACGGCAAACTGGATCCAGGTAGACCTCGAGGATAGCTATGATATTAATGATATTAAATTATGGCATTATTTCTCGGCCGGCAGGATGTACCACGATGTAGTTGTGCAAGTATCGAATGATCCTACATTTGCGACGAAGACCACGGTATTTAACAATGATACGGATAATAGTGCTGGGCAAGGTATAGGGACAGATGCAGAGTATGCGGAGACCACCGGAGGAAAGGATATACCGTTTGCTACAACGAACGCAAGGTATGTACGTTTGTGGGTGAATGGAAGTATACTCAATGCTTTCAGCCATTATGTGGAACTTGAAGTTTGGGCTCCTCCTGTAACAACGCCATAAACAGCGCCAGGTACGGCACCGTCGTATTTTAGATGTAAAATCCGAATAACACAAGAAGCCCATCCAAATTGGAGATGGGCTTCTTGGCGTATAAGAAAGTATAAAATTCAAAGAGAAGGGTTCCCTTCTAAGTTTGGAGATTTTGCAGGCTCTGCGGCCGTCGCGCGCTAGCGCACAAATATTGTGCGCAAAGGAAGCCGCCCCGTCGGCCGTTGCGCGCTAGCGCACAAATAATGTGCGCAAAGGAAGCAGTGCCGCCGGC
>NZ_WHNY01000050.1 GCF_013141695.1 Paenibacillus plantarum | reverse complement strand
AGAATATTGTTGATCGAGCGAAAATGAACGATTGTTTTACCTCACTTTTTAGTAGTAAAGTTGGATCGTACGAGAATTTTAGTTGTTCTGTTAAACTACAAATATAAGAATTCAACTTTAGGGGGAGAGATAAGATTTGGAGCTCTGAAGAAGAACATTCTTGGACACTGACCCTAAAAAATATTTGTAAAAAGGAGAATAAACGATGATAAAGAATATCTCGCTGAACAAGACATGGTTTCGTCGTCTCCTGTTTTCCTATGTAACCATTTTCCTTTTTATTGTGCCACTTCTCATGTTTGTCCTGTTGATGGCATTCAGTGAATTGTCACGAAAAACCGCAGTCGAATCGAATGAAATTTTCACCAGGCAAGTGCTTCAATCCATTGACAATCAGATGAAATTGATCGATAACACGATCACGAATGTGATCGCAAGCGATGATGATATGCTGTCTGCTTTTTTTAATCCTGCTTTACGCAACGACCGCTATTATTCGGGCTATTTGTCGTCTGTCAAAGTGAAAAGTCTGATGGCAACGATGCCGCTCATCGACTCGATCTATTTATACAGGCTGTCGGACGATATGGTGCAGACGCCATACTCCGTTTCTAAGCTAGCTGCATTTAACGATAATCAATTGATTGTAGATTCTTTGAAGCAATCCGGACTAAATCATCAGTGGACAGATGTGCGGAAAGGTTACACAGAGCAAGGCGAGTCCACCAATTTTGTATCCTTAGTGCGATATGTCCCATTGAATTCCGGTAATGATGGTCTAATCATTGTTAATGTACAGCTTCAAGCAATTGCCCGTTTCGTTCAAACACTGAAGACGGAAAATTCCAATCATCTTAGCCTTTATGATCGCAAGGGTGCGCCTATTTATGGAGATAGTCATGGGAGCGATTCCCTCATGACGGAGATGCGCTCCGAGTATTCCGAATGGGCCATTTCCAGCAGTGTGGCGAATGGTAATTTGTTTCGTCTTGTCTCTGCTATGTCCAAATATTGGATATTAGTTTGTGCGATTTTCTTTAGCATTGGTGTGATCTGGATTGTTGTGGTTACCCGACGAAACTATAAGCCTGTAGAAACAATCATCCAGCGTATCCAATTATTCTCTCAGCAAAAAAGCGCTGAACTATTCCGTAAAGGCAATCAAGATGAATTTAAGTTCATCGATACTGCCTTGGTGAATTTGATGGAGCAGTCAAATGCCTATCAGAAGCAGCACGAGGAAGATTTGATTTTTAAGCGAAAACACTTCTTTTTCGAATGGATGGATGGGAATCATCCCTTGAAGGATGAAGAGTGGCAGCAGGAGATGAAGAGTCTCGGAATGCCTTGCGATTTTGACTCGTTATGTGTGAGTGTGCTCGAAATTAATAAATACAGTAAATTTGCTAGTCAGTATTCAGAACATGATCAAAATTTGCTTAAATTCGTTCTGTCCAATGTAGTAAAGGAAATCGCAATTGGCCGAAATGTAACCATATGGACCGAGTGGACGTCCAAGGATCAATTGACTTTGCTGTACTTGGTAAAGAATGTTTCGATGGAAAGTAAGCCCGAGGAGATTGCGACTGAGATAGCAAATGACATGATGCAATGGGTGAAAACCTACCTTGATTTTAATATTACAATGGGCATAGGTTCAGGAGTTGATCGCATAGAACTTGTGCATTATGCCTACGTTGAAGCCTTGGAAGCACTGCAGTACAAACCTTCGCTAGGTGAGGATCGTGTGATCTGTTATTGGCAGATTAAGCCTGAAGGTAAGCAACAGTCACTCGATCTGCTCGAATATATCCGCGCGATTGCCTTTTCATTACGAACGGGGGAAGGAGATTGGCAGGTTAGTTTCGTACAACTTTTCGATGGCGTCCGAGCCGGTCTATATGCGCGTAAAGAATTGGATAACTTAATGAGCTACATGATATTTTTTCTGGATAAAGAGTTCATGGACCTGCCAGCGGACGTGCAAAAAATATGGTCAAACGGCATAAAGGATAAACTGCAAAAAGCGGTAGATGACTGGGACACTGTGGACGAGCTCCAGCAATTATTGAAAAGTATTCTTACAGAAACAACAGAAGCCATGGCGACGTTGCGTGAGATGAGCAGCAATCATATGCTTATTCGCAAAATTAAATCGTATATGGAGGAACATTACCACAATCCGGATTTATCATTGCTTCATTTAAGCGATGTGTTTCATGTGCATATGAAAAGTATTAGTCGTACGTTTAAAGAAGAAATTGGTGAGAATTTTATTGATTATTTGACTCGAATTCGTACGGAACATGCGAAAGAACTGTTGGTTCAAACCGATCACTCCATACAAGAGATTACGATCAGAATCGGATATCTGCATCCGAACACGTTCATTCGATCATTTAAAAAGCTGGTTGGTCAAACACCAGGAGACTTTCGGAAGACTGCTCAAGTGAAATCATAAAGATGAACTTTGTTGATTGGTGTATTTTTGTTGATTACTAGGATTTGGATGTCCATAGGATCGGATTCACTGGTAAAAAAGCCAGGGATGACGGTTCTTTTTTTATTTGTGAATTTTGTTGATCGAGGGAAAATGAACGATTGTGTCACCTTACTTTTCAGTTGTACAGTTGGATCGCAGGCTACTACACAGAAAGAGGGAACGATATGAAAGCAATAGACCGAAGGCGAATCGACATGAAGCGATTAAGGGAGAATATGCCACTACTCCTGATGTTCATACCCGTCATTATATTTTACTTAATTTTCAAATACGCGCCAATGGCTGGACTGATCATCGCTTTTAAAGATTATAACTTTTATGATGGGGTGTTCCACAGTCCTTGGGTTGGATTTGAAAATTTCCAAAAGCTGTTCAGTAACCCAAATTCGTTAAAAATTATTCGAAATACACTTCTACTTAGCAGTCTAAATATATTCGTAGGGTTTCCGTTTCCGATCCTATTAGCTATTCTTCTGAACGAAGTGAGAAAAATGTGGTTCAAGAAGATCGTTCAAACGCTTGTATATTTACCTTACTTTTATTCATGGATTATTGTCGGTGGGATCGTCTTTAGTATTTTTGGAATCGAAGGAAGCTGGCTAAGTCATTGGATGAGTCTGTTTAAGCTTGAGCCGTTTCCCTTCTTATACAATATCAAATCATGGATCACCATCTTTGTTGGTGCAGGTATATGGAAGGATATGGGTTTTAATGCCATCATCTATATGGCGGCAATGACGACAATCGACCCATCGCTTTACGAATCAGCAAGTATGGATGGGGCTAATAAATGGAAACAAATTATTCATATTACGATTCCTGGCATTGCACCGACCATTATTTTGCTCTTTATTCTTTCTATGGGACGCGTGATGGAAGTGGGATTCGACCCCATTTACGTCTTGCAAAATGCTGCGGTGAATGACGTTTCGGATGTCATCAGCACGTATATTTATCGCGTTGGACTGCAAGGAGCGCAATTCAGCTTAACTACAGCAATGGGCATGTTTGAATCAGTTGTTGCTCTAATTCTACTGCTCTCTGTCAATTGGATTGCACGTCGTTTTCAGAAGGGTCTATTTTAGAAAGGAGGAATCAAGATGCGTGCATCCAATGGAGATAAAATTTTCTACTTTACAAACTATATCGTATTAGCCTTAATTGCCTGCTCTAGCCTGTTTCCGCTTCTTCATTTGATTGCGCTGTCCATTAGTAGTTCGTCCGCCATCGAAACTGGGAAAGTAAATCTGTGGCCTATCGGCTTCACCTGGGAAACGTTTAATGTCTTGATCAAGGGGACACCGCTCATTCGATCTTTCAGCAACAGTGCTGTGATCACGCTCGTAGGTGTTGCGTTATGTATGCTCACTACGATTATGGCCGCATATCCCTTATCACGTCCTAACTTTTATGCACGACGCTTCTTTACGCTTTCGATGATCTTTACGATGATCTTCACGGGAGGCATTATCCCTACTTTCCTGGTCATCCAAAGTTTGGGACTGGTTAACACCTATTGGGCTCTATGGTTACCGGGTTTAGTAAGTACCTATAACATGTTGCTGTTACGCACGTACTTCGAGAACATCCCATCTGAAATTGACGATGCGGCGCGAATGGATGGCTGCAGCGAAGTACGTCTTCTACTTCAAGTTGTATTGCCCATTTCGATGCCTGTACTCGCGACATTAACGCTTTTTTATGGTGTTGCGTACTGGAATATTTTTATGAGCATGCTGATTTACATCAATGATACCGATAAGCACAATTTAACCGTTCTCGTACAGCAAATGATTCAAAGCCAGAGCGTGCTGCAGCAAACCATGATGGTGCAGCCTGACGATCAGGTTCATGTGGTGGAAGAAGGAATTAAAGCTGCAGGCGTGATCGTCATGATTACTCCGATGCTGGTGGTGTATCCATTTTTGCAAAAATACTTTGTTAAAGGCGTTATGCTTGGTTCCGTGAAAGGCTAAGGAAGCATGAAAGCGATAAGGAGGTGGTGCTACTAAGAAGAATCTGGTACCCAAAGATCCGATGAGGTAAGCTTAAATCAACTAATAACGAATAAGAAATTTCATTCAAAAGGGGT
The DNA here is from genome assembly GCF_013141695.1 of Paenibacillus plantarum. Classification (GTDB taxonomy): domain Bacteria; phylum Bacillota; class Bacilli; order Paenibacillales; family NBRC-103111; genus Paenibacillus_E; species Paenibacillus_E plantarum. The sequence goes on along the minus strand of NZ_WHNY01000050.1, from coordinate 64,330 downwards.
TTATCAAACATGAGAAAATGGTTTGCGACATCACTAACGATGGCATTATCCACTTCAATGGTTCTAACGGCATGCAGTACGAAATCTACCGAACAGCCGAGTTCCTCTGCTAATTCAACAACGCCAACTGCATCAACAGCACCAACAGCGCCTGCTAAGAAAGGGGATATATCCGTATCGGTTTATGATCGTGGAAATATTCCTGCTGCAGAAGGCACATTAGAAGATAATCGTTGGACAAAATTTATTAACGAGAACGGCCCTGCGAATGTCAAATATGTGCCAATTCCGCGTAACGATGCGGCACAAAAATTCAATGTACTGTTTGCATCGGGATCGGCGCCTGACGTTATTAACGAGTTTGACCCGAATATACTGAACCCGCTTATTGATCAGAAGCAGCTTATGCCGTTAAACGACCTGATCGACAAGAACAGTGTGGAATACAAGAAGATTCTTCAGGATTATCCCGCATTGAAGAAAGTCGCGACCAGTCCCGACGGGAAGATGTACAAAGTTGGACGGGTGCTGGAGTCATTTCCAAGTTATGCGGTCTTTGTCCGTGCAGATTGGTTGAAAAAATTAAATCTGGACGTACCGAAAACGACCGAGGATCTGTATAAAGTAGCCAAAGCGTTTGCGGAGCAAGACCCTGACGGCAACGGAAAGAAGGACACTTACGGAATGGCATTGAGTTTTCGTTCGGAGTTTGCGATCGATATGATGTTCGGAAACCCTGTTGAGCTTTACGGTCTTGTGAACGATCAGCCGAGCCGAGCATTCGAAAATGCGAAGTTGGCGACGGAGTTCAAAAAACGTTTGTTTGATGAAGGGCTAATCGATAAAGACTTCGTGAATGACAAAAATGGGGCAAAGGCGAAACAAGACTTTTTGAATGGCAAGCTGGGCATTTTCCCGACTTTTGTAGGAAGCTGGTTCGATGCGACAGTAACCGATATACAAACCTTGAAAAAAGCTGTCCCTGAGGCCGATGTGATCCCTATCGCACTGCCAAAAAGTCCAGTAGGCGAATTTATTCCAGATGTACAAAGTCCAGTGCAAATGACAACTGCGATCAATGCAAAAACAAAAGATCCGGTTGCAGCGATCAAATATCTCGACTTTATGAATCGGGTCTCAACAGGAACCACCGTGCTTTTCGGATTAGAAGGCACGCATTATAAGAAGGACGCAAACGGATGTCCGCAAACCATCGATCCGAATAAAACCAAATCGGAAGTTAGCTGGGCGGGCGACTATGCGCAATCATATTCCCGTTTGCTGCTAGGGAAGTGTTCATTCTTCCAAAATCAATTCAATCCTGACATTCCAGAACAAAAAGCAGGACTGGATATGTTCAACAAAGCCGAGTCCTTATATCTCGATTCGACTAAAAAATATCGTTTCATCACCTTGCAAGAGCTAATACCGTCTTTCCCCAAAGATATGCAAACGTCATTTAACACTGTCAAAAAGCAAATTACCGATACGTGGTTGAAATCAGTCTTGAGCGGGGATAAATACTCGGTTGAACAAGCCTACAAGGACGTTCAGACTTCATGGGATAAAGCGGGCGGCAAACAAATGGATGACTTCATGATCGAGTGGTATAAAACCAATAAGGACAGTAGTTTCATGATGAAAGATTTATGGGAGACTGTTGCCAAACAAGCGCAAATGAAGAAGTAAGCAACGCGTATTTAACAAAGGATGGGGGCCGTTATATGAATCTGCGGTCCTCAGCATTTCTTTGTCCATGCATGAATACGAGGAGGGGGATTATGAGGAAGTTTAAGAAATTTGTTTGTGTCATGGGGCTATTATTTTTTATGGTCATTGGAGCACGTGCCGCACATGCGGCGGTTATACAACAGTTGCCAGTCTCGAACCCAGGATTTGAAACGCTGACCGTAACGAACGGTATCAGCAGTCCGAAAGACTGGAAAACGTGGTGGTGGAGCGGGCCCGTAAACAATCCGTCGATTTCGGCAGCGAGTTATACGGAGAATGAAAAAAACGGCGGCCAGCGCTCCGTATTTATAGACAGTGTCAGCACGGGATATGCCGGGTGGGTATCGAATCCCATAACGCTTCCTTCGGAGATGATGTCGTTTCGAATTTCTGCCAAACTGAAGACATCCCAAGATTATTCTGGAAACAAACCACGCTTTTGGGTTTCGTTCCAGAACAACGGAACCTTTCTGGGCTCATACACGACGGATCAGACGGAGGGGGTGTCACTTGGAGATTGGACGGAAGTTTCCTTTACCGTTGATCGAAGTCAATTTCCGGCAGGGACCAACACGCTTGTATTGAATCTATCGACAACCAGCATCAATTCGGCGACACCAGTAAGCGGTAAAATTTACTACGATGATGTGATGGTGGAAGCGTCGGAAGAACCGATCCCTGTTATACAGCACTTGCCCGTTTCGAATCCGAGCTTCGAGACATTGACCGTGACGAATGGCGTTAGCGGTCCAAAAGATTGGAAAACGTGGTGGTGGAACGGGTCAGCAAACAATCCGCCCGTTTCGGCAGCGAATTATACAGAGAATGAAAAAAGCAGCGGTCTGCGCTCGGTGTTTATAGGCAGTGTCAGCAGTGGATATGCGGGGTGGGTTTCCAGTCCCATAACGCTCCCATCGAATATGACATCGTTTCGAATAACAGCCAAGCTGAAGGCATCGCCAGATTATTCGGGGAATAAACCACGGTTTTGGGTTTCGTTCCAGAACAATGGGACTTTCTTAGGCTCCTACACGACGGATAAGACGGACGGTTTGTCCATTGCGGATTGGACAGAAGTATCGTTTACCGTTGATCGAAGCCAATTTCCGGCCGGGACCAACACGCTTGTGCTGAATTTGACGACTACCAGCATAAATGCTGCGACACCAGCAAGCGGAAAACTATACTACGATGATGTGAAAGCGGAAGCGTCCAACCAATCGCTGGGGCCGGTTGTTTTTACGTTGAAAAGCAATAAATTTGCTAGCTGGTGGAATCTTGGGGACCCCGTCGTATATCAATTGAACGCCGGAGCTGTAGCGAGTTCCATTAATACCATTATTGGCAGCGTTTACAACTCTGACAATGAGTTGGTAGCACAAGTTCCTGTATCTAGACAGACATTTCTCGATACAGGTTGGAGCTGGACGCCTTCGGAGCCGGGATATTACGAAGTTGCTTTTACATATCAACAGAACGGTAGTACGGATTTAACTGATTTGTCCGTCAAATATACGTATTCACAGACGGATCTGACTACGTTTACTCGTGAGCGGTATTCCTTGGTAGTGAGTCAGGGGCCAACAAAACCAGTCTCGCAAAGATGGCCGACGATGGGCTTTAGCTATCAGCTTTCAGAAGGCGAGAATGCTATGAAACTGGCTGATTTAGTAGGATTTCGCTTTGCGCGAATTCACGCAGTGCCATGGGGATCACAGTTCCGCGATACGAGCTGGGCGATTGAACCGTCACGCGGTGTTTATGAGTGGTCGAGATTCGATGACCAAATCAACAAGCTGTCAAGTTACGGCTTTGATATGATTGGAAATCTGTTATACACGCCGCAGTGGGCATCACCGCATCCGGAGCAAACGCAGGCGAATATTAGTGTGCCAGCCTATTCTGCTTATGCTCCTGTGGATATGAAGGACTGGGAAGATTTTGTTCGTGCCGTCGTTACTCGGTACGATACTCGGATTAAGACGTGGGAGGTATGGAATGAGCCAAACTTGCCGGGGTTGAGCGTTTTTTGGCTAGATTCAACGGAGCGTTTCGTTGAGCTGTTGAAAACTGCGTATCAGACGATTAAGGAGGAGCAGCCGGATTCAGATGTATGGATTGGTGGACTGGCAGGACGCAACTATTTGTCATTTTATAAAGAGCTGCTCAGCTTGGGCGGAGCGTCCTATTTTGATAAGCTCTCGTTGCATGGGTACCTGCCAGATCCACGCGAATTCCAACGTATTGATCAGGCTTTTGGAATCGCATCCAAGCAGTGGGCCGATTCGGAGAGTCATGCGATTCTGGTCAATTCGAATTCAGTAACAGGCACAGTGCCTACGGAATCTGAGATCGCTAAGCGGATGATCGTTGACTTCCTGTCGCAGCTCAAATGGGGAACGCAAAAAATTGCCTTATTTCATATGTTGAATTTATCTGAGATGGAAACTTTATCTTATGCCAAGAGCACAGGAACCGTAACGCACGCATCGGGCTTATTCCGCTCTAAGCCGCGAGTGGAGCCGAGACTCGCAGCGTCAGTAGCCCACCATTTTCTCGATCTTGCTGGCCAGTCGCTCATTTATAAAGGGGAGTATGTTCTCGAGGGAGGGCAAAAAGCAGTTGTACTGGACAATGACGGAGCCCGGCTTATAGGGTTGTGGTCTGACGCATCTTCAGAAGCTCCGATCGATTCGCGTCTAGCGGCTGCTTTCACGGATGAGACTCTTGTTACTGACTGGGAGGGGAAAGTGCAAAGTGCCAATAACCTGCTTAGCGTACATCCTGGCAAGGTTTATTGGATAAGTAATGCGGATAGCGCAGCATTAGCGCTGCTTCCGATCTCAGAGCCGTTTTTGATCTCGGATTTTGACCGTAATACGACTCAAATCGATGTCCCTGAGTCGAAGGGAACTAGCGGCGAACTGTTCAATCCTGCCACGTTGGAAGTCGCTGACCATGCTGTCTGGACTACCGATAATTGGGCGTATAAAGCAGCTGCCCAGTCGACGAAACCAGCGGATTTTGACGCTTCGTTTGCGGCGGGGTATTCAGAAAGCGGGCTAGACCTGATCGTTCGTGTGAAGGATGGGACATTTGTTCAGGATAATCCACTAGGAAGCTACTGGAAAGGTGACAGTGTACAGTTCGCGATTGACACATTCGGACAGGGATTTACGGGAGATCAGGTGGAATTCCAAGCAGCACTGACACCGCAGGGCCCAGTGCTATATAAACAATCGGTTCCTTATGTTGGTGGCAATTTACCAACCAATTGGACACCGGGCAACAGCGTAGCACAGTATGCATCCCTCAAGATAGATCAAACAGTCCCTAATGAAACGACTTATTATATCCATGTGAATTCTTCTGAATTGTATCCTTATGTACATGATCCGAAGAGTCCACTTCGACTGTCAGTGCTGGTCAACGACAATAACGGCAGCGGTCGGCTTGGATGGCTTGAGTGGAGCAGCGGGATTGGTGGTGATAAAAATCCGGCGAAATATGGGGAAGTATGGATGTTGAATGGGCTAGTTGTTGAAGCAGCTCAAACGAATATGGCGGAGGGTGAAACACAGACTCTGAGTGCCCATGGACTGACGGCAAACGGGTTTATAGATGTATCTGGCAAAGCTGTTTGGCATTCATCTGATCCATCAAGCGTAACCGTGGATACTTACGGCACTGTGAAGGCGATTGGGGAAGGCAATGCGGTCATTCAAGCATCATACGGCCCCTTTGTAGGCAGTATAGCGATAACGGTAACAGCAGATAAAGCGCCACCCCTTACGAGTGCGGCCGTCTCACCTGGCCAGCCGGATGGACAAAATGGCTGGTATGTGAGTCCAGTTACAGTAAGTCTCTCCGCGGTCGACAATTTGTCAGAGGTAGCGAAAACAGAATACAGTCTCGATGGAGGAATAACATGGCAGTTGTATTCAGCGCTGGTTACCTTTGAACAAGATGGCAATTATACTTTGAGCTATCGCTCGACAAACCATGCAGGCAATGAAGAGGTTGCGAAAACGATTAGTTTTAAGATTGATAAGACTGCACCGACCGCAACTTTTGCATACAGCCAAGTAACGCCCACAACACAAGAAGTTGTCGCAACAATGACACCGAGTGAACCGGTAACGATCACGAACAACGGGGGTTCAAGCAGCTATACGTTCTACTTTAATAGCAGTTCTTCCTTTGAAATTGTCGATGCAGCAGGAAATCATGGCACAGTAATGGCGATTGTGAACAATATCGTATCGAAGAGTAGAGCCATACCGGGTATGCCGATCCTTGCAGATGACAATGGGTACGATACAGGTCTACAAGACGGTAATTACAATGTTACGATGAACATGTGGTACGGAGGAAATGGTAGAATTTATAAGCTTTACGAGAATGATGTTTTAATCGATACGAAAATCCTTACTGACAATTCACCAAACGCACAAACGGTAGTAACCGCAGTTTATGCCAATAAGAATGGTACCTATCGTTACTTTGCGGAACTTACCAATGCGTTCGGCACAACGACGAGCAGTACGCACGTTGTAACAGTCACGAAAGCAGCGCCGAACAAACCAGTTCTATCCAACGATAACTGGGATGCTGATGGAAATTTTAAAGTCAGCATGAACATGTGGTGGGGAACCAATGGCGGGGTATATCATTTATATGAGAACGGTGTTCTTATCTATACACAAGCGCTTACGAATAATACACCTTATGCCCAAGCGGAGGTAACGACCGTAACGAATAAAGCAATTGGCACCTATCAATATCGCGGTGAGCTCGTCAACTATGCCGGAGCCACTTCCAGTGATACGATGATTGTAAAAGTAACTAAGTAAGCTTGGTATAGGAAAACTAAAAAACGGAGATCGCGTAGTATACGCGGCTCCGTTTTTTAGTGATTTCAGTCTTTTGTCATTTTAGGTGCTATGATCCGGCAGCATTGAGCTGACAATCAAAGATAACGTTTGCTTATATACCGCATAGGCTGATTGTACATCTCCCAAGTGCCCACCCATGTACAGATGAATAGCGCCGTGGAGCGAGGCCCAGCATATACGCACAACAGATTCGGCATCATAATGGACTGGAATCAGTCCTTGCTCTTGCGCTTTGCTAATCGCCATCATAAATTGCCTCATGGCTGTTAAGGTGCCATGCATGCTTTCTTCATCCGGTTTGAAATCGGCAAAGGCTCCTCCGAACATCAACTTATAATAGCCGGAGTAATGCTGCCCGAATTGCCAAAAGGCTTCGCCTAAATTCAGTAAGTGCTGTACGGGATCATTCGTCTGCGGCGTTCCCTCGAACTTGTTAGCGAGATGCTTACAACCTTCCAAATACAACTGCTGTGCCAAACCCTCTTTATTGACAAACAAGCTATAAATAATTTTTGTAGAGCAATCCATTTCCTGGGCTACTCTACGTACCGTAACGGCTTCCGGGCCCTCTTCTTGCAAGAGCGTAGCCGCCGCATCAACAACCAACTTGCGGAGATTTTCATTATTTTGCAAGCGAGCTTCTTTGTAGGTTTTCAATATTCGTGTGTTCGTATTGGAAGGGATATCTTGGTCGCTCATACTCATCACCTTAGGTTATCGTGTTTTTGTCAGGAAACAAAGTTTCTGACTCTCTTACCAGAAATTCTAAACAGTTGTTAGAGAGATGTCAATGAGACCGAGAATGTGGGAAAGCGCAGGTTGACTTTCCCAAAAAGGCAGGTTACAATGAATCTCAAATGAAACACTGTTACCGGAAAAGATATGGTGATTCTTGAATTCACTGGGAATTTGGGATTACTTCTGACTAATAGGTAACATTGTTTCTATATAATAACATAGTGACTAAAAGGAGAGTAAAGTTATGACAATTCAAGGGAAATGGGCGCTTGTCACGGGAGCTTCTTCCGGTATTGGAGAGCAATTCGCTAGACAACTGGCCAAACAAGGCAGCCACTTGATACTCGTGGCTCGATCAACGAGTAAGCTTGAGAGCCTGGCAGATGAGCTTAGAAATAAGTATGGCATCAAAGCCGAGGTAATCTCTATAGATCTTGCGAAAGAGGGTGCACCCAGCGAGTTATATCGGCAATGTGAACTTTTGAAAGTGGATATCGAACTGCTAATCAATAATGCAGGCTTTGCTACACATGGTTTGTTCGAGCAAGTGTCAGGTGAGCGTCAACATGAAGAAGTTATGCTCAATGTCGCTGCTGTTGTAGATATGACGCACTTGTTCTTGCCAAATATGTTGCGCAAAAACTCAGGAGCAGTTATTAATGTGGCTTCAACCGCCGGATTTCAACCGCTTCCCTTTATGGCCGTATATGGGGCGACGAAAGCTTTCGTCTTGTCGTTTACGCAAGCGTTATGGTGGGAAAACCGCGACCGCGGCGTGAAATTCTTCGCACTTTGTCCCGGTTCGACGGACACCAGCTTCTTTAATGTTGTAGGAACGGAAGAAGCCTCTGTCGGAAAGAAAGATACGCCGGAAAGAGTCGTAGAGGTTGCACTTCGTGCGTTGAAGGAAGGGAAAATATACGTCGTTCCGGGTGTGCAGAATTATATCGGGGCGCAGTTATCGCGATTCATAACACGCAAGCAAGGTCTTCGACTTGTTGGAGGCATGCTTCGTCCACGCGGAGGATCCGGCAATACTAATAATTATAAGAATACAGGTAATCAATCTGATCTTGCAGGGAGGACAATTCGATGAAAGCTATACAACTGACAAACGGCTTCGGCTTTGAGGAATTAAACTTAACGGAACTCGACATACCAACGCCAGGCCCCCGTGAGGTGCTGATCCGCATGAAGGCAGCTTCTCTCAATTACCGGGATCTAGTGATCCTCATCGGATTAATGCCGATTGAAATCAAATTCCCCTTCATTCCATTATCAGACGGAGCGGGAGAAATTGTAGCCGTTGGCCAAGGAGTAACAAGGTTTCAGGTCGGACACCGAGTAGCGGGTAATTTGCAACAGCGATTTACTGCCGGCAACCCAAGACCGGGGGTATTAGAAGACAGTCTGGGAGGTCCGCTGAACGGAGTAGCGGCGGAGTACGTCGTTCTACATGAAGACGGAATCGTCCATATTCCCGATCACCTCTCTTATGAGGAGGCCGCCACCTTGCCGATCGCGGCATTAACCGCATGGAGCATGCTAATCGAATACGGTGGTTTGCAAGCGGGGGATACCGTGCTGCTGCAAGGAACAGGCGGGGTTTCTATCTTCGGGCTTCAATTCGCTCTTATGGCTGGAGCACGAGCGATCATCACATCGAGCAGCAACGACAAGCTGGAACGAGCAAAAGCTCTCGGTGCATGGCAAACGATCAATTATTCGGAAGTTCCCGATTGGGATAAAGCAGTGTTAGAACTGACTGGCGGCGTCGATCATGTTCTAGATGTTGGAGGAGCGGCAACGATGGCTAAATCCATAAATGCGCTTCGCATTGGAGGGACCTTGAGTATGGTCGGGTTCTTATCGGGCTTGACCATTCCGGAATATGATGTCACGGGCATCTTGCAGAAAGCCGCAACGGTTCGCGGCAGTCAAGTCGGCAACCGGGATCACTTTGAAAAGATGAATCGAGCGATTGCCCATCATCGTTTACATCCCGTCGTCGACCGTGTATTCCCTCTGGATCGAATTGGCGAAGCATTCGCGCTCTTGGCTGAAGGAAAGCAATATTTCGGAAAAATCGTAGTCCAAATTTAAATCTCACTTAAAAGACATAGGAGGCACTCTAATGCCAAATACACAAGTTCGTTCTGTTAAATCTCCTGAAGGCGTGAATCGCCCTAAACGCTCACCGCGTAAAGTGCGCATATTGGGGCTATCGCTGCTTGCAGTGCTCCTTCTTGGAGTCATTATTTTCTTGCTTATTCCTTCACCGATCGAACCGGCAAAATGGTCCGCGCCGACGGCCCCCTCTTTTGAGGAAGCGGGCCCTTGGAAACAGAACAACAAACTCAGCTCTGCTCAGCTTGTTACTGATGCCCCTAAATCCCCTGAATTCATTACCTTCGATAAGGAAGGCCAGCTATACACAGGAGATTCAGACGGGAAAATTTACAAGGTTGCTTTCGATGCAGAGGGCAGTCCACAAAAGGCCAAAGTGTTTGCAGACACCAAAGGAACGCCTAATGGGCTTATATTCGATGCCAATGGCAATTTGATCGTTACTGATGTCAAGAAGGGACTGCTATCTATAAACCCATCGGGGAGCATAGAGGTATTGGCCAATCAAGTAGACGGCAAGCCGATCTATTTAGCTAACGAGCTTGATATTGCCAAGGATGGTTCGATTTATTTTTCCGACACCTCGAACTATGGCCGTGTGACTTTCAGAGAAATTGCCGAGAACAAACCGCATGGACGTTTGCTGAAGTACGATCCATTGACCAAACAGACGACTGTTCTGCTAGAAGGCCTCTATTTTGCGAACGGGGTTGCCTTGTCTGCGGATGAAGATTTTGTGCTTGTGGCAGAATCATATCATTATCAGTTGACCAGATACTGGCTCAAGGGTTCCAAGAAGGGGACATCTGATATTTTCGCAGACAATCTCGCAGGCTTTCCCGACAATATTACACGTGATGAACAAGGTCATTTCTGGGTCGGGATCTTCACGACTCGTATTTCTTTCATAGATCAGATGCATCGTAGCCCATGGTTGGCCGGTATTATGGCCAAATTACCGGAGTCGCTGCTAAGCGGTGCAAGCGCACCGGCGAAGCATGGGCTTGCTGTGGAGCTCAATCCGCAAGGACAGCTTATTGAAAGTTGGCACGATCCGGAAGGCTCACTGTATGGTGTAACTACGGCTGCGAGCGATAACGGATATTTATATATAGGAACAGCACCTGGAGGTAGCCGAGGTGTTCATCGCGTGCTTCTAACCAAATGACTAATGGCGAAGAGCATATCACAAAGGAAGTCAACAAGTGGTACAGTCCGTATCCCAATGGAATACCAAAAACGGTAGAAGAATTCTTTCTACCGTTTTTTATATGATCCTTTATATTTTTGATATTTGATCAAATATCAAAAATGACGTTTACATGTTTAGCTCAGATATGACATTATATCAAATATCAAATGAATACATTTAAGAGGAGAAAAAATGATGAATATAACGCCAGAATCAGCATTAAATGAAACAACTTATTCACGGGTTCGCGATAAATTGCGCCAAGATATTTTATCAGGTGAATTTAAACCTGGCGTACGCTTGCGGATCGGCGATTTATCCAATCGTTACGGCGTTAGTCAGCTGCCGATTCGGGAAGCTCTTCAGCAGCTTCAAGGGGAAGGGCTCGTCAGTTTGCTGCCTCATAAAGGAGCAAGTGTGCGGGAAGTGAATGAGAAGTTCGTATCTGACATGTACGATATTCGAATGGCGATTGGCGATTGAAACGATGTTGGTTCAGAGTGGCGTACCTCACATGAAGGATAGCGATTACAACAGACTTGTCACCATTGAAGAGCAATACGAAAAGGCAGCCGAGGAAGGTGACTTGTTATTATGTCTAAAGGTTAATGAGAGCTTTCACAAAATCATCAATAACCTAGCGCAAAATCCCGAAGCAATTCGCATTATTGATCGACATTGTGGACTGATTGATACCATGCGCCAAATATTTGGTTCGAACCGAGGGACCGATATTAGTAACGATCATCGGATGCTGCTGGAAGCTTTGAAAAATCGAGATGCGGAAGCTGCTGCAAACATTACCAGAGATCACGTCATCAAGGCCAAAGAGGATTTGATTGCTAGAATGAAAGCAACGGGGAAACCATCTAAAACTTAGATGGCGTTTCGCTCAATAATTAAAACGCTTAGAATAGAAGGGGGTTGAGCGTGTTGTATGATCAAACGGTGACGAATTCCATCTATATTTTTCCTTACTCTCAACTTTTTCATTTGCAAAAAATCCAAGGAGGTTGAATGGACTTGGTTAAAAAGAAAATAATTATTTAAATTATAAGCGCATTCAAGACGTTGAGCCTGGTGTTGCCTATTACAACTTTTTCCACTGATTTTCGAAATATTGCCCATACCAGCATAAATGCTGCGACACCAGCAAGCGGAAAACTATACTACGATGATGTGAAAGCGGAAGCGTCGAACCAATCGCTGGGACCGGTTGTTTTTACGTTGAAAAGCAATAAATTTGCTAGCTGGTGGAATCTGGGGGACCCTGTAGTGTATCAATTGAACGCCGGAGCAGTAGCGAGTTCCGTTAATACCATTATTGGCGACGCTTACAATTCTGACAATAAATTGGTAGCACAAGTACCTGTATCGAGACAGACATTTCTCGATACAGGCTGGAGCTGGACGCCTCCAGAGCCGGGGTATTACGAAATTGCTTTTGCGTATCAACAGAACGGTTCTATGGAATTAACTGATCTGCCCGTCAAATATACGTATTCACAGACGGATCTTACTACGTTTTCACGTGAGCGATATTACCTTCGAATTCGTCGATGCAGCAGGAAATCATGGAACGGCAACGGCAACTGTGAACAATATTGCGGCAAAAAGTAAAGCAAAACCGGGTACAGTGGTACTATCCGATGACAATGGGTATGATACCGGACTTCTGGACGGTACTTACAATGTAACGATGAAACTGTGGCACGGAGAGAATGGTAGAATTTACAAGCTTTACGAGAATGATGTTTTAATTGATACGCAAATCCTTACTGACAATTCACCAAACGCACAAACGGTAGTATCCGCAGTTTATGGCAAAATGAATGGGGCCTATCGTTACTATGCTGAGCTTACCAATTCGTTCGGCACAACAACGAGCGGTATACATGTGGTAACGGTAACAAAAGCAGCGCCAGATAAACCAGTTCTGTCGGGCGATAACTGGGATGGCGACGGCAACTTCAAAGTCAGCATGAACATGTGGTGGGGAACTAATGGCGGGGCGTATCATTTATATGAGAACGGTGTTCTCATCTATACAGAAGCACTGACCAATCATACATCGAATGCCCAATCATCAGTAATGACCGTGACAAATAGAGCAATAGGCAACTATGAGTATCGAGCTGAGCTTGTTAACTATGCGGGAGCCACATTTAGCGATAAGATGATTGTAAATGTAACGAAGTAAGCTTGGTATAGGAAAACTAAAAAAACGGAGAACGCTTAGCATACGCGGCTCCGTTTTTTCTTTCTGTTTTATGTGGCAGTAATAAGAGTCCGGGTAATCGATCTAATCTTATATTAAATATAACCATGTATAAACATTAAACAGCACCTAGTTATAAAAGTAATCTGTGAGTTATAATACTACCTATATAAATCATTATGGCAACCGTTCAGTGGACGGTTGCCATTGCACATTGTTTTCGAAGGGGAGAGAGGAATGACAGTAAACAAAAGGCAGTTATTTTTCTCGCTTCGACTCAAGTTTTTACTTGTATTTACGTTGTTTATTGTGGTTCCTATTTTGTTAATGTTGTATCTTTACTTCGTTCAATCTGACAAAATATTTATGAGACAAATGACCGACACACAAACTCAGGTTCTAAAGCGGGTTACGGATCGAGCCGACGATATGCTGAATCGGACGTTAAATGTTTCGAATTTGCTCACGAACGACTATGATGTTTTGCAATTGCTAAGAAGTTCGGGGCAGCCAGATTTAGATGATTATCCAACCTTCCAGAGGGTAATTGGTCTACAGAGCAAGATGGACAACCTGATTTCCTATATTTTGGACAACCATGCCATTGTTGCGGTTTATGGATTTAATGGCAGCATCTATGCGACCAATCAAACCGAAGAGATTCTTAAAGTGATGCCGGATTATGTGAAACAAGCCAAAGAAAAAAATGGTGCTCCTGCTTGGGATGTGAACCCTTCTTTGAAAGTGAAAGGCCTTGAAGGGAACCAAGAAGGTGGTTTTATTACCATGGTCCGGTTAATTAAAGGTGAGACGACAAAGGGATATGGTTTAGTCTTTATCGCATTTCCAATCAAGGAAATGTTTCTCGTTTCCAATAGCGCAGAGGAGGATTCCCCTGCCCAATTCCTGATATCCGATAAAAACCGTCTGCTTTGGGGACAGGAGGAATTGTGGAACAAGACTGAATCGGGAGAGGAACGATCCACATTTGCACAAACCTTAAAAGCAACCGGTTGGCAATTGCGATGGATCCCCATGCAAGAACAATGGATGCAGCAGTTGAAAAACGTACGTTCCACAACGACATGGAGTGTCATCGTTTTATTCGCATTCTTTCTTCTCATCTATGTCTTCTTTACCTTACGTTTGATGAAGCCAATTCGTTCGCTTGTGCAGGCAATGGGCAAAGCATCATCCGGAAATTTCGAAAAGCCTGCGTTGGCGGGAGGAAACGATGAAATTGGACTGCTGAGCCATCACTTCAACCGTATGCTGTCAAGCTTGAAGGAGATGGTTAAGACGCTTCGAGAAGAACAGCAGCTTAAAGAGGAAGCAAGATTTCATGCTCTCCAGGCCCAAATTTCTCCCCATTTCTTGTTTAATGCACTCAATTCTATTAAGTGGCTGGCTTTATTCTCGGGTGCTAAAAACGTTGGGGATATGATTACTTCCTTAGGTATTATGCTCAGCTACAGTATGAAGCAGGAGAGCGAAGTTGTCACACTGCGAGATGAGCTTGATTTTATACAGCACTATTTTTCACTGCAAAAAATTCGGTTTAACGATAATATAGATTTGTTCATTCAGGTCGATGAAAGTTTGTTGTCTGCGCGCATGCTTAAATTCACCCTTCAACCTATTGTGGAAAACAGCATTATCCATGGTAACCGTATGCCTTTAATCATCCATATTGGGGCTTATCAGGAAGACGGTTTATTGTTTGTCACGATTTCAGATAATGGTCAAGGGCTGTCTGAGAGAATGCTTGCAGACGATGCTCTTGAGAAATCCGATCCCATCAGGCAAGGGAAATATAGTGGAATCGGACTTGAAAATGTTCAAAGTCGAATTCGCATGCATTTCGGGGAACCTCATGGGCTATTTATGCACAATGGCATGGAAGCCGGCGTGGAGACGGTTATCAAGCTGCCTTGGAACAGGATGGAGGATCCAGCATGACCAAGCTTTTATTAGTGGAAGATGAATTTCTGGTGAGGCTCGGACTCAAGACGTTTATTCCTTGGGAGGAATTCGGTTTTGAATTGATTGGCGAGGCGGTGGATGGATTAGATGCCCTTACCATTCTTGCGGAAAAGCCATGTGACCTGTTGATCACCGACATTTCTATGCCGAATATGGATGGAATCACGCTAATGGAACGGGTGAGGGAGCTATATCCGCACATCAAAATTTTAATTTTATCCAATTATAATGATTTTGGGTATGTAAGGCGGGCCTTACAGCTTGGCGCTTCCGACTATATATTGAAGCTGACAATGAGACCGGAAGATCTTCAATCCAAGCTGCAGCAAATGCAAGCGGAAATCGAGAACGATCGTAAAAAGCAGGAGGAAACGATACTTCTTAATCGGAAATCTGTTCAATTTCGCCAAGAAATAACCATTGAAAAGCATTTGCATGATCTCTTAACCATGCAATACTCGAAGAGGGAAGCTGATGATCTCTCAGAGGAATATGCGGATCTGCTTCCGGCATTTCCATGGACGGTTTCTGTGATGAGAATCGACCGATACGAGTCTGTTGTAGATGAGAATCGCTTTAAGAGTGAAAAGCTGCTGCGCTTTTCCGTAATGAATATACTTAGGGAAATTATGCGCAAATATAAGGCAGGACATATTGTGGAATTGGGTGGGGGGCGTTTCGGTATGATATCCGGTACGGGGGAGGAGCCCATGCTTGAGGAGATGAGGGAATGTATACAACGCTATCTCAAAATGTCTGTCTATTTCGGTACTTATTCCCCTGTTGAACGAGCATACGACCTGCATGAAGCATGTAAGTTTGCTGAAGAAGCGCTTTTGGAGAGGTTTTACAATGACTCGAATCGTGTCATTCGCTATAGAGAACGACTGTTCGTGAATCATGCTTTGCCCATTTCGTCACAGGATGAATGGCTCGATTTGATGGCTCGGCAAGACAAAGAAGCGCTTCAGAATGCTGTAAGGAATATGGCTGGCACCTATTTAGAAAACGGAGTACCCAGACCTTATCCAGATCTAGCAAGAGAACGTTGGCTGCATATTGTGCATCAATTCGAGGTGTTTCTTCAACATAAAGGTGGGGACCTTTACTCGATTGAGCCCTACGAAGGGAAGTATCCTCATCATGTCGTGAGGACATCTGAGTCCATACAAGAAATAAGCGAGTGGTTGATTGGTTGGATTTCCGTCTTCTTCGAGCATTTGCGCGCAAGCACGGTTCATCAGCCTCGACCCGAAATTAGAGCCGTTCAAAGAATGATCGAAGAAAAGTACAGCACTTCCTTTAAAATGTCCGACTTAGCAAAAGAAGTTAATTTTACGGAACCGTATTTAAGCTCCTTATTCAAGAAAGAAACAGGCGAAACGATGATCGATTACATGATCCGTATACGAATGAAGAAAGCCAGGGAAATGCTCAAGGATCCCAATGTTAAAATTTATGAAGTCGCGGACGCGATCGGCTATTCGGACCCTAATTATTTCGCTAAGTTGTTTAAAAAAATTGAAGGCATATACCCGCAAGAATATCGTAAGCGCTATATTCACTAAAAGTGGATAAAATAAGACAGGTAAGATCTTAAATGAATTCATTACGCAGGAATGATCACTTTGCTATGCTAATGATGTTCCAAACGGATGAAAACAAGTAAGAGAGGGGTTTTACCTGTATGAAGAAATCGATATATTCCACACTATCACTAACAATGGCATTTAGTTTGATGCTTTCCGGCTGTGCAAAAGGCGACAACCCAACAAGCTCATCTCCCGCTGCGGTGAACGCAGCAAGCTCCGCTGTTCCTGCGAAAGCCGTCAAACTTAAGCTGTGGGGCGGCATTCCTGAAGAGAGCGGACCCAAGGATGTGGTCACGAAGTGGAATAGCTCACATCCCGATATCCAAGTGGAGTATACACGCTATGTTAACGACGATAGCGGTAACACGAAGCTCGATACGGCGCTTATCAGCAACTCCGATGCTCCGGACATTTTCTTTAGCTATGGAGAAACGAATTACAATCGCCGAGCGAACGCTGGCGTCACCTATCCGTTGGATGATTTGATTAGCAAATATAAGCTTAATGTAGATGATATTATTGGTAAAGATAATGTCGTCCCATTCAAAGGGAAAACGCATTATTTACCTGCCATGAAGCTGTTATCTTCCGTTTTGATTAATCAAACGGCCTTGGAGAAAACGGGAGAGAAGATTCCGGCTCAAGGATGGACATGGGATGACTACATGGCGCTTGCCGAGAAGCTGCATACACCGGATCAGAAGGGCAGTTTTATTCAGGCTCCACAGGATAATATGGTACGTTTTGCCATCCTGGAGAATAAGCCAGTGGATTCCTATTATACCGCGGATGGATTGTCCACCTTCGACAGTCCTGCCGTCAAGAAGGGCTTGGAATATCAAAAAGCGTTGCAGGACAAAGGATTATCGGTCAAGTGGCCGGAAATTATCGCCAACAAGCTGCTTCCTCCCAATGAGCTGCTGACCGGTAAATCGGCAATGATCTTCGGAGGCACACATTTGCTAAGGAATGTGAAGGATACCAAGAGCTTCCCGCATGAGTTCAAAACTATATTTGCCCCTGTGCCCCAGTTGGAGAAAGGCGGCAAAGTGAATACAGCAGGCTTCAACGATTTCATGTCGATTAATAATACGTCCTCGAACAAAGACGAAGCCTTTCAATTTATCTCGTGGTACTTAACTGAAGGCAATCTTCTCATGATTCCAGGTGGTCGTTTGCCATCTTCCAAGAAAATTGATGTGGATAAAGTGGCTGAGCTTATGGTCGGGGATGCAGCAAACCTAATAAACGTGGATTCTCTGAAATCGCTAATCAAGGGCGATTATACGTTCCCAGTTCAAACGATTTCCACCGCTTTACCGGAAATGACCAAAATTATTAATGAAGAAACAGAGAAATATGTCATGGGTGTGCAGCCTTTGGACAAAGCCATTCAGAATATGAAGACAAGAGCGGATCAAGCGATTAAGGCTGAGAAAAAATAACGGTTGTGTTAGAAAAGGGACCTGGCGGACTTCGAATTGAAGTCTGCTAGGTCCTTTTTATAGTCAAAACGTAATACGTCGATGCAGGATCTCCTTGAACGGAAATAACGGCCATGTGAGGCATGCTCCAACTCCTAAGAATTGTTATATGAATGTACAAGTTTTGAATCTACTGGCTCCGTCTTTTGGCGTGATACAATTGAATGAATGACCAAATTCAATAACCCAAAACCAGCCGTGGTTATGGGCAAAGCGCCTCTTGCTTATGATAGAGGCTTTTTTGCCTATTCGAGAAACTCGGCGATTCTTTCGGAGACCGTATACATGCCTCCGTCATGTTTTGTATATTGAAGACATCCGACTACGTTTGGGAGTGAATCATTACGATGAAAATTTGGCGCCGCTTGCTACCGAACACCTTGAAGATCAGGCTTATTATGGCTTACATTACCCTCCTGATGGTTCCTTTGTGCTTCGCTATTTTTTATTTATTTCAGCATTTCGAATCCATTCGCCAGAAAGACATGATGGACCAAATGTCCGAGCGTATGCAGCAGGTTCATGTATCTTTGACGGATATGATGGCATTCGCCTATAAGGCGAACATCATGTTGAGCCAGGACGAAAGTTTGATCCAGATTATGGACAATCCGGAGAAGTATGATCCCTTTGAACGTAAGAAAGTGATCGAAAGCAAAATGTTTGGGATCAACAACAGCTTTTTCTTTCATCAGACGGAGCTGTATTTCCGGTTTATCGATCGTAAGGGCAATGTATACACGTCCTATGCTCCCAATGGCCAGTTGACCAATCGGTTGAAAGAATTGCAAGATTGGCAGAAAGAGCTGCAAAGCGGGTCTCATCCCTATCGCTGGATGGCCGATGATTGGAATGATGTGAGCGGGAGCCAAGGGAGCAAGCTTCTGAGCCTGTACACCATTCTGGATGACCAGCTGCGTGGAAATTATGGACTGGCGCGCATCAGCATCAACATTCAAGAATGGTTCCGCAGTACGTTAAAGGATAGTCCGGCCAACAAGGATCTGACCATCTTTTCCGGCCAAGGGGAGATCGTCCTGCAAAGCAAAGAAACGGCTTTCAACAACGTTATGATGCAAAGGATCATGTCTGCACAGGCGAAGGAAGGACATTTCGAGGACGAAAGTGCCTTGTCTCTTGTCAATTACAGCTATCTGGAGGAATTGGACTGGTATGTGGTCAGTCAAATGCCTTTAAGCGAGCTGCAGCAGGAGATCCAGCGGTTAAGGCTACTTGCTTTCCTCTTTCTGACCATTCTGGTCATCGCCTTCGTGCTGGTTACTATCTTCCTGTCGACTCGCATGACAGGGCCGCTGTATGTTCTGAAGCGGAGCATGGAGGAAGCATCGGACAAGAAGCTGAATGTCAAAATTACCATCGGCAAGGGTGCAACGGACGAGGTGCGCTCCCTTGGCGAAAGCTTCAACCGGATGATTGATGATGTCGTTGTGCTCATAAACAAGCTTAAGCTGGAGGAGCGGCAAAAGCAGGCAGTTCGATTCCAAATGCTGCTTTCCCAGATGAACCCGCATTTCCTGTTGAACACCTTGAATACGGTCAAATGGATGGCCAGAAAAGAAAAGCAGGAGGCGATCGCGGGCATCTGTACCTCTTTGGGGTTCATCTTGGAGGCAAGCTTAGGTTCAGATATTGAGCTGGTTACCCTCAAAGAGGAAATAAAACTATTGCGCTCCTACGAATCCATACAGTCGTTTCGCTTCCGGGATCATTTCACCATCCATTATGAAATGGATGAATCGGTTCAATACGCTCTGGTTCCCAAGCTTAGCCTCCAGCCTCTTGTGGAGAATGCCATCGTTCATGGTTTTGACGAGGACAAAGGCTGCTGCGCCATCTGGGTCAGAGCTAAAGCGGAAGGAAGCGAACTTATTCTGGAGGTGGAAGATAACGGCGTCGGCATGGAAGTGGCTGCCCGCAGGCCAGTTCGGCGAAGCGGACACGGGATCGGACTAAGCAACCTGAGAGAAAGGCTGCAGCTGCTTTTTAAGCGGGAGGGCTCCATGGAATTTGTATCCGGCGCGGAAGGGACCCTGGTCCGCGTCCAGCTGCCATTGTTGATTGCAACGCCTTATTCACAGGAAGGAGATGGTGGGCATGTGGACGGTTTTACTAGTGGAAGATGAAGGTTTTGTGCGGGAGGCACTCAGGGAAACGGTAGACTGGGAATGCCACGGCTTTCGTGTTGCGGGCGAGGCGGGTAACGGAAGGGAGGCTTTGGCGGCTATCCTGGAGCTTAAACCTGATGTTGTGATTGCCGATATTGTCATGCCAGGCATGGACGGGATTGAACTGTTGAAGGAAACACGGAAGGCGGGAATCCGCAGCCGGTTTATTATGCTGACGGCCATGAGCCATTTTGATTACGTCCGGGATGCCCTTCAATACGGCGCCTTCAACTATCTGTTAAAGCTGTCTTTAAACGATGAGGTGCTGTTGGAAAATCTTGCGCGGATCAAGGGGGAATTGCTTGAAGAACTTCGAGGTGCGGGAGAGGCGCTTTATCCTCTGTATCACCGTACCTGGTCGGGTATTCGGGGAACAGGCGCAACGGTACATGAGGATCCGGCTGGAACGGTTACGGCAGCGGAGAAATTCCGTAGTTTGTGGCTTGATGTGATTGCCGTGCTAAGCGGAGCGGTTCCTGCTGACGCCGATCAGGCGGGTATTCGGACGGAAGAGTATCTCTTGGTCCAATCCTTCTATGAAGGGGGACAGACAACCTTCTTTTGCTGGAGCTTTCAGATGAAGGCAGACCATGCCCGCTGGAACAAGCCGAACCGTCCTGCTGGACTAGCTGCCGGCAGCAGTTTGGCTCGTCTATCTCAGGATTGGCGGCGGGCGCTGAATCAGTTGAACGGCGATTGGTACGGCCGTGAAGCAAGCCAAGTGAAGGAACGACACAAGTTGCCGCCCGTCGCGGAGCTGGAAGCCGAGCTGATCCGCTGCTTTGAAGAACGCAATGAAACCAAATGCGCCGAGGTGGTAACTCGTCTGTGGGATATTATGGAATATTCCTCATTCTCTCATATGGAAGTGAAAATGCTGGCGTCCCATCTTCTTCATATCGTGGCAATGCTGGTAGGACGGAAGTCGGAGGATCATGAAGGAATCAACTCGGCTATAAGCCATGAATCGTTGCTGGCGCATGTGCTGCAAACCATTCGGGAGCATATCCGGCATCTGAAAGAGGAGCATGTCAGCTTTACGGACCATCCCGAGGTGAACCGGGTAATTCAATATATGCTGGAGCATTACAAGGAAAATATCAGGGTTGCGGATTTAGCCAAACTGGTAGCTATCAATGTGGACTACTTAAGCACCGTGTTTGGCAAAAAAACCGGATTGACGCCTATCGCGTATTTGCAAAATATCCGGATCGAACAGGCGAAACGCTTGCTGCTGCATGCCAAGCTTAGTGTGGAGGAGATCGCCTTTCAAACGGGCTTTGCCGACGATGCTTATTTCATCAAGGTATTCAAGCGCATGGTTGGACAAACGCCGAGTTCCTTCAGGCGGGAGAACAATATCTAAGTTTTGTACTATTAACCTGCAAGTTTCGCCTCTTAGAAGCAAAGGCCTTGCTTGATATAGTTGAGATGAATCAAACATCCGATTACAGGGAGGTTACAGGTAAGATGAGAAACAGAAAATGGATGACAGCAGGGCTGGCAGCACTTGTGGCAGTGCCTTTGGCACTTGCAGGCTGCGGTGTAAACGGGGGCAGCAATCAAGCGGAGGGGACGGCCTCGCCTACGGCAAGCACGGCGCCTAGTGCTGCAGCGAATAAGGATCCAATTAAGCTTACCATGTGGGGAGGCGTGCCGCCTGAGAATGGTCCTCAAGCTGTTGTAGACAACTGGAACAAGCAAAATCCGGATATCCAGGTGGAGTACGTGCGGTTCGTCAATGACGATGCCGGAAATCTAAAGCTGGATACGGCGCTTATTTCCAGCCAGCCCGTGGACATGTACATGAGCTATGATTTCAGCCTCTATGAGAAGCGGATCAAAGCGGGCAACGCTCTTGATCTGAGCAAGTTCACCGACTACAATGTCGACGAAAAAATGGGCACAGGCGCCTCCTTGTGGAAGGTGGATGGTAAGTATTACGGTGTTCCTACCCAGAAAGGCATGTCCTTTGTCTGGTTGAACAAGGATATGCTGGATGCCAAGGGTCTTAAGGTTCCCACGGACTGGGATATGGATGAATTCAGGGATTATGCCAATAAGCTGAAGGGGGACAAGGTGTGGGGAGCGGCGCAATCCGATTATTACTTCAATGTGCCCATCAATGGCTCCATGGTGAAACAAGATTTACAGCTGACTAAACCGGACGGCACCTCGGCCTTCGATAATCCGCTGACAGTCAAGGACCTTCAGGTGTATTCGGACATGATGTTCAAAGACAAGAGCATTATGCCGCATACGGAGCAGATCACCTCGAAGCCGGCCCTGGATCAGATGTTTGTGAAAGGGGAAGCGGCAATGCTGTTCTCCACCAACCAGATTTTTAGGACCACAAACAATCTGAAGGATTATCCCCGTACCTTTAAGGTAGCTGCAGCACCGGCTCCCAAGGTAAACAAGGATCAGAAAGACTATATCAACGCCGGAGGGCTGGGCGATGTGCTCTCCATCAATCCCCGTACCAAGAAGCCGGAAGCAGCCTGGAAATTTATGAAGTGGTATTCGGATATGGGGATGCTGCCGATGGCGGCAGGCGGAAGAGTGCCATCATCCAAGGACTTCCCCGCAGATGAGGCAATCGCTCTCATGTTCAAAGGCGTGGAGAATACCTATGACATTGATTCCATCAAGCGGGTTATGTTCGGAAGTCTTCCGCTTGGATTAAGCCGTCTGGACAAGAAAACAGGAATCGAGCAGCAGGTCATCTATGACAAGGTTTTCACTCAGAAGCTGACTCCCGAAGAAGGTGCGAAGGAACTGGCGCGTGTGCATAACGAGAACTTGCAAGCGGCCAAAAAATAGGAGACGGGAAAGCGAAAGGAGAGGCAGGAAGAAACGTGCCGGTCTTCTCCTTTGGCATAAACCCATATTAGAGAGAAAGGTGGTGGCCGATCGTGAACTGGATGAAAAGGCAGAGGTTGCTTGGCTATGTATTCATCGCCCCTAATCTTATCGGGATGATGATTTTCATGCTGATTCCAGCCCTGTTTTCCTTTTATTTGATGTTTACAGATTGGGTATTCGCTAGCGGGGAATCCCCGCATTTTATCGGATTGGACAATTTCAAGATGATGGTGAGAGACGATTTGTTTGCGGTATCGGTCAAGAACACGCTATTGGTGTTAATCCCTGTACCGATTTCGATTATGCTGGGTTTTCTGATCGCAGTCATGTTAAACAATCGCGTCTATCTCCAGAAGACGCTGCGGGCCTTCTTTTTCGCCCCCTATTTTACAAGCGGTATCGCCATTGCGTTCGTCTGGATGGTGCTGTTTCAGCCTGCAAACGGTCCCATTAATGCCTTCTTAAGATCCGTCGGCATAGCGGAGCCTCCCAAATGGTTCGCTTCTCCCGATACAGCGATGTATGCGGTGCTCATTATGATGATCGCAGGCGGCATCGGATACAACATGATTATTTATTTGGCCGCCCTGCAGGAAATATCCTCGGAGCAGCTGGAAGCCGCCAAGATGGATGGAGCGACGTTCGGGCAATTGCTGCGTCTTATTATTTTACCATTGGTCAGTCCGACAACGCTTTTTCTGATGATTACCGGTTGTATCGGATCCATCAAGGGCTTTGGCATGATCTATGCCATTACCCAGGGGGGGCCCGCCAACAGTACGACGGTATTCTCCATTTTCGCCTACAAGAAAGCATTCAATTTTTATGAAATGGGGTATGCGTCCGCCGTTTCGTGGAGCATGTTTCTGCTTATCTTATGCATTACGCTAATTCAGTGGGCAGGTCAGAAAAAATGGGTCCATTACTAGGGAAGGGGGAAAGACGCAACATGAATGCAAGAAGTACCAGAATGATCAAGGAGCGGCTGGGCAAAGGGTTGAATACCATTATCATGGCCCTGTTCAGCTTGCTTTTGCTGTTGCCAATGATCTGGATGATCAGCACCTCGTTTAAGAAACCAAAGGACGTCTTCACCTACCCTATTCAGTGGATTCCATTTGACCCGGTGTTGATCAATCACATCAAAGTCTGGACCACGGGAGACGGATTTCTCCTCTTTTATCTAAACTCTTTGAAGATATCGGTGTTTCTGATGATTGGAGCGCCGCTGCTCGCCGCATTGGCCGCATATGGATTCAGCCGCATTGAGTTCAAGGGCAGGAACGCGATTTTTCTACTGTATCTATGTCTGATGATGATTCCGCAGCAAGTGCTGTTTGTCCCTAAATTCATCATGTTTGAGTGGATGCATATTTACAATACCCATTGGGCGCTGATTCTCCCGGGCTTGTTTACGGTATTCGGCGTATTTATGATCCGGCAATTTTTCATGAGCATTCCGCATGAAATATCCGAGGCCGCCTTCATTGACGGGGCAGGGCATTTCCGGATTTTCGTGCAATTGTTCCTGCCACTCTCCAAACCCGTATTGGCCACCTTCGCGATCATTGATTTTACATGGACGTGGAACGATTATGAGAATGCGCTGATTTTCCTGCTGGACAAGAAGCTATACACGGTTCCGCTTGGCATGCAGAACTTCATGCTGGAAGCCGGTGTGGATTACAACTTGATGATGGCTGCCGCCACAGCAGGCGTCGTGCCCTTGCTCATCGTATTTTTTATAGGTCAGAAATATATTATTCAAGGCTTCTCAAGCTCGGCAGTTAAGGGATAATGGGCTATGACAAGCAATAACAGGAGGTAGACTATGGTCAAAAAGATGTGCCTATGTTTTTTATCCGCTATTCTTTTGCTTTCTACAGTCCAATTCACAGGGTTGAAATCCACTGTGGCCTATGCATCGGCCGATAGCAGCAGGATTATCCCCGTATGGTACATGAGCTATGCCGGCTTGCCGAATTTGGAATACCGCTTGGATTCTAATATATTCCACCAGGGAAGCCATTCGCTGAAAGTTGCCTATCAATCGAACAAAGTTTCCAACGTGTACATGAATATATCACAGACCGTAAATGTGAAGCCCAATACCCGTTATGATTTGAGCATGTGGGTTAAGGGAAGCAATATGAAAGGGGTAAGCTTCGGAGTCAACTGGGAACCCCGAACTAGTGTAGGATCGGGTTCCTTTGACTGGAAGAAGGCGACTACCAGCTATACCACCAAATCAAACGAAACAACGCTGACTTTTAGGATCTTGATTGAGGATAAATCGGAAGCCGTTTGGCTGGATGAATTGGCCCTCAAGGAGGCTAATCTGGAGCAAAACCTGCTTATCAATGGAGGTTTTGACAGTGTGCAGGAGATTACTCCCCTGAATGGTTTTGAAAATCTGTCCGTTTGGACCCCCACAGGGAACGGCGGAACTACCGTTGCCGAATCCGTGTATGATCGCTACACGGAAGGGGGACAGGCAGCCAAGCTTACCTTTACCAAAACTTCAAGTCAGGCGGATCAGATGTCCTATGTCTGGAGCATTGCGCCGGAGCTCGATTTGAGCCGGACTGCAACGGTTACGATGGACGTATATCCCCTCTCGCAAACCACATCCAGTAACGAACCGCTATACTTGAAAGTAAAAGATGCTTCTGGAGCGATCTCGGAGGTGCAGCTGCCCAAGCTTCTGGCTAACCAGTGGAATGGGGTGAAGCTCGACTTCGCAAATGCTGCTGTTCGGAACCGGATTATCGAGATTTCGCTGTATACGAAAACAGGGCCGAGCGCAACAGGCTGGGATAATCGGACCTCGGTCAGCTATGTTGTGGACCAACTGAATGCCGTCATCCTGAAACAGGTGAATTCGGTAATAGGCTCGCCTGAACCGGGAGGCGTGCTGCCCGGTTCATTGGTTGCCTTATCCACAGCTACGGAAGGCGCAACGATCTGGTACACCACAGACGGCAGCGATCCCGTCACCTCCGGAACGAAGCAGGCGTACACCGCTCCTTTCCCTGTTATGTCAGCTGTAACGGTGAAAGCATACGGCCAGAGGGATGGATACGAAGCCAGCACCGTCTCCGTGCTGCCGTATACACTGGGGACAGGGGTTGCCGGGGAAACGCTAGCATACTGGTCTGCATTCAAGGAGAAGCTGGGCAGCGGCACGCATGTTCCTATATTCCAGACGGAAGGCATTGCGATTGACGGCAGCCTGGGGGAATGGGAGCCGTATTCCGGCATTTCGCTGCCGATGGAAGGAACTGCTCAGAATCAGGTAACGGGCTGGACGGGAGCCGAGGATTTGTCCGCAGAGGCCAAATTCGCCTATGACGAAGATTATTTTTACGTTTCAGCTAAAGTTAGAGACAATGTACACTACGGCATCAACGGCGCCGATATGTGGAATGGCGACAGCGTTCAGATTGCATTCAGCGAAGGCGGCGTTTACGGAGCTGAGTACGGTTTCAATCTGTTAAACGGAGAGACGCAGGTGTGGCGCTGGAAAGACGGCAGCGCTGTTCTCGGCAAGGAAGCTGTAACGGCCAAGGCTGTCATGAACGTCAACGATACGTTATATGAGGCAAAAATTCCGTGGGAAGCCATTTTCGCAGCTAAACCCGCCGAAGGGCCGATCTCCTTCTCC
Source organism: Paenibacillus plantarum (assembly GCF_013141695.1). GTDB lineage: Bacteria > Bacillota > Bacilli > Paenibacillales > NBRC-103111 > Paenibacillus_E > Paenibacillus_E plantarum. The sequence goes on along the minus strand of NZ_WHNY01000050.1, from coordinate 37,655 downwards.
ATGCTGGTCAATGACAATGATGGCGGAGGAAGAAGGGGATGGCTGGAGTGGACCAGCGGCATCGGCAGGGTAAAAGACGGCAAGCAACTTGCCAGCCTCTATCGAGTGCCGGCGCAGGACCCGTGGAGCTTCTGGCTGGAGATGCGTGAGCAAGCCGAAACAGGAAAGGAAAACGCTTACAAATTAAATCTGGTTAATTACAGCAACGAAACCAGGATAATTACTCTTCATTCGGAACTTTTGGGTCTGGACGAAGAAGTGACAGTACCGGCGGGAATGGTCTTGACCAAGGCGGGTCATTACGTCATTGCCGGTCAAGGAAGTAACCGTGCCATTGTGACAGCGGTGGAGCAGGCGGCAGGCATAACGAGGCAATTCGCCAAGGCTATTGATGTGGTCATCAGTGCTGAACAGTTGAACAGCGATTTCGATGTCCTGGCTGCCAAGCTGCCGGCTTTGGAGAGTACGCTTGTGCAGGCGGAGGAGTTGGGCTTATCAACGGATTATGAACGAATTAATTATATGACGATCAAGGATTTCATCACGTACGGCAAGGAGGATGTTGGGCGGGGTGTTCTGACGCGAGCGGATTATGTCATGGATACCTTGGATTCGTTGTACGAAGAGGCTATGACCAATCTGCTAGGTTATCTGAACGGCACGTCAACGCCAAAAGCTGCGCCTCGCTATGTGACAGGGGAGTTGGAGCGGACGGAATACGGCTTTCAGGGGCTGACCCGGGTGAGAAGCACGGGAGAGGAAGCGGTGCGTCCGGTCTTTCTGAACGGGTACGGTCATTTCAATCAGGTGCGCAAGGATATCGCTAAGTTCCAGGACTTCGGAACGAATGTCATCCAAATTGAAATAGGACCTCACAGGGTGATTACCGAGAAGGAAGGGTACATCCCGCAATACATCTCCGGCGGAAATGCTAGCGGATCGGTGGAAGTGGATGCAACCGCGCACCACAGCGGCGGGCAGTCTTTGAAAATGATTAATACGTCTCCGAAACAAGCCAACATCTACAAATATGTTTCGCAGTCGATTCTAGTAAAGCCGAATACGACTTATCAGATCAAAGCTTGGGTGAAGGGCGACAACGTGAAAAACGCCTGGTTTCCAGGAAACGCAGGCTGGAACTTGCGCCAGGCGCTGCCAACGGGCACCTATGATTGGCGGGAGGTCAGCTACACGTATAAAACGGGATCGGCGGAAACCGCCTTCACCCTTGTGTTTTTGTCCGAAAATGAGCAGATTCTTTGGATGGACGATCTGAGCATGATCGAACTGGGCGGAAATGAGAATCTGGTTCAAAATGCCGGTTTCGAAGACACGATGGATTGGGGGGCGACGGACCCCGACAAGGAATATTTCGGAGCTACGGATTACCTGAAGGCGAACGTTGTTGAAGTGTTGAAAAATGCGGAAGCGAATCACATCGCGGTAAATTTGCTGCTCTCTCCTCACTATTTCCCGGATTGGTTACTAAAGAAAGATCCGGAGCTCAAGAGCGAAAGCGCAGGGAATATCAAATTCGTAATCGATCATCCGAAAGCAAAGCAAGTCATCGAGGATTACTTGCGGACCGTGATCCCGTTCGTCAAGGACTACAAGTCGCTGCTGACGGTTACGCTGTCGAATGAGCCGGTATACCAGACCAATCGCGACGCTTACCATCTCCCGTTGTGGCAGGACTACCTGAAGGAAGTATATGGAAACAGGCTGGCCGAGCTGAATCGGGTATATGGAACGGCTTATACCGCTTTTGAACAGATTCAGATGCCTTCGGCCATCGCCGCCAGGCCTGTTGTCTATGACTGGGTAACTTTTAACAACAAGGTATTCTCAGAGTGGCATCAATGGATGGCGGATATTGTTCATAGCATGGCTCCCAATCTGCCTGTCCAGTCCAAGACGATGGCGAAGCTGCAGGATAGTCTGAATTGGGGTGTGGACTACGAGCAGTTCTCGGCCTTCAGCCAAATCAATGGCAATGATGTATCAAACTACATCGCCGATGGGCCTGACGGATTTATCAAAGAACTCAGCTTCTATGACATGCAGCGTTCTTTCAATCAGGCGCCTGTTTTCAATTCGGAGCATCATTTCATTAAAGACGGAGACGACCTGTATATTCCCGAGCAGGCCAAGCGGGTAAGGGCCATCTTGTGGCAAGGCGCCGTTCATGGCAAAAGCGCATCCACTAACTGGGTGTGGGAACGCACCTATGATACTACCAGCGATTTTATGGGCAGTCTTCTCCACCGGCCTGATGTGGTGGCGGATGTCGGCAGAACCAATCTTGATCTCAACCGGCTGGCGGAAGAGGTGACGGCGTTGCAGAATGTGAAGCCTCAAGCCGCCATTCTATATTCCCTGGCCTCCAGCATCTACAACAATGCCAGCGAGGATACGCTGCGAAAAAGCTATGCAGCCCTGGCGTATAACGGACAACGAATCGGCTTTGTCAGTGAGAAGCAGGCCGCTCAAGGCGGATTGGACAGCTACAAGCTCTTGATTGTGCCAGCTGCTGCGCATGTAAGCGTGGATACCCTTGCCGCTGTAAAGGCATTCAGCGAGGCAGGCGGCAAGGTGTTGCTAGTCGGCGAAGAATCTCTTTCGCGCAACGAGCATGATCAACCGCTGCCTGATGAGCTTCATGATGCCGTCGTGAGCCGAGCGATCGTGTTGCCGACCGTATTTGGAGCGGGCAAGCTGGTATCGCCGAGCGTCGGGGAAATCCGGGCAGCGGTGCTTCCGGTGCTGGAACAGATGAACACGCTTCCTGTTCGTGTGACGGATGCCGTTACTGGTTCCCTGGTAACCGATGTGGGCTGGGAGACGGCGGCGCATAAGGGTCGGCTGCTGCTGAATCTGGTCAACTACAGTGGGGAAGCAAAGCGCGTCTCCGTGCAGCTTGAAGAACATCCAGCGGGCATCTCCAAAGATCTAATTGCGGATGTTTCCGTGAATGCTTCTGATCTGGAGCTCCAGCCGTATGCGCCGTACTTGTTGGATCTGGGCTCATCTGCCTCGGTTAATAAAAGTTTGCTGAGCGGAAGTCAGGACCGGGTTCTGGCAGATGGCATCAGTATGGCAACAATCAAGCTGGAGCTTAAAGACAAGGATGGAAACGCCGTTACCACAGGCGCCTCTGTTCAGCTTTCGGCTTCTCTTGGACAGTTAAGCCCGATTGTGGAGGAGAACGGAGTATATACGGCAACTCTTACTTCAACCGAAGCGGGTACAGCTCTTGTTGAGGTCAGTCTGGATGGCGTGCATTTGCCCCGAACAGTTCAGATTGTGTTTTACAAGCCAAGCCAGGAAAGCTCATCAACCTATGTTCCTCCCGGCAGTCTTACGACAGGCAAGCTGACTCTGGTTGCTGGAGAGGCAGGGGATGTGGGATTGGGTCAGGATGTGCGCCTGCACATTCCTGCCGGAAGTTTAAACACGTCCGTACGAATTGGCATTGAGAAGCTGTATGATATCAAAGGGCTGACAGTCCGTTCGCCGGGTACATTCTTAAGCACTGTCTATGAAATTACAAAGGATGTGGAAGGTCCCTTCACCCAAGCCGTGACCTTGACGCTGCAGTTTAAGCCCGAGAAGATTAAAGACGGCCAAAAGGCTGCTATCTTCTACTACAACGAAAAAGCACAGGAATGGGTGGAAATCGGCGGTGAGGTGAACGGGAACGACATCACCGTCCTAGTAGATCACTTTGCCAAGTTTGCCGTGTTTGCCATGGACAGAATGCCGGAGCATCCGGGCAATACCCATCATCCCGCAAATCTACCAACGGATATTGAGGGCCATTGGGCGGAGTCAGGCATCAGGGAGGCGTTAGCCCAAGGTTTGGTCAACGGATATGAGGATTACACCTTCAAACCAGACAGGTCGGTGACCAGGGAGGAATTCCTGGTGCTGTTGGTGCGGACTATGAAGCCTGCAGCAAGTGGCGGGAAGCTTGATTTTACGGATTCCGGCGCCATCAGCTCCTGGGCGAAGCAAGCTGTGGCCGATGCCGTATTTGGGGGATGGCTGGAAGGTTATGAGGATGGTAGCATGCGTCCCCAGTCGTTTATTTCACGCGCTGAAATGACAGTGCTGCTCATGCGCGCCACCGGTCAAGAAGGGACCGCAAGTCCGGCAACGGGTAAGGCTTTCTCGGATCATGCGAATATCCCACAATGGGCCGCCGGGTATGTATATGAAGCAGCCCGGAAGGGTGTTATAGAGGGGGATGGAGAACAGTTCCATCCAAGCGAACAAACAACACGGGCAGAAACGGTTACTGCCATTCTAAGGCTGATTTCCTTTAAGCGTTCAGCCGACACGGGAAGCAAGCTTACCCAGTAACTTGCCTATTCATCTCCGAGCTCAATATGGAAGAGACCTAGCCACAGGCTAGGTTTTTTTTTGCTCATTTGTTTTCATTCGTTTCCCTACATCTTAAAATCAACGCTGTAACAACCTAAATCACGCCATTCCACTCTGATTCACTACTGTTTATGATACGGGTATGGGTTGAATATAGCTAAATGAGGTGGCATCATGCGACGAGTGTCCAAACATAATATGAAGGAACAATTGGCGGGGTATTTGTTTATTTTGCCGAACTTTCTCGGCGTTTTTTTCTTCGTCATTCTACCTCTGCTTTTCAGTTTTATGCTGATATTTGCAGATTGGGATTACTTAAAGGGCTTTGCTGGGCTGAGTTTCGCTGGACTAGGAAATCTTGAAAAATTAGTGAATGACGTTTACTTATGGCATGCACTGAGGAACAATTTTATTTTGACAGGCGTAACGGTGCCCAGTGCAATGGCGATAGGTTTAGTTGTAGCTGTTTTGCTTAATCGACATGTCTATGCCAAGGGTTTATTACGAACTTTGTTTTTCCTGCCTTATGTCAGCAGCTTGGTTGCTGTCTCTGTGGTATGGAGCGTGCTTTACAATGCCCAGGATGGTCCCATCAATGCCTTCCTAAGATCACTAGGGATTGCCAATCCTCCTGAGTGGTTGGGGAGTACAGCATGGGCATTGCCAGCTATCATCATTATGGTCGTGTGGACTTACATCGGATACACGATGGTGCTGTATATGGCGGGATTGCAGGGGATTCCGAAAGATTTATATGAAGCGGCTTCGATTGACGGGGCGACAGGGATGAGGCAGTTTTTCAGTATCACAGTACCCATGCTGAAACCAACGACCTTTTTGATTGCTATTACACTGATTATTTCCACCTTCCAGGTTTTTGCGGTTGTGAATGTGATGACACAAGGCGGACCGGTCAACTCTACGATGGTTATTGCTTATCATATTTATCTCACTGCCTTCCAGAATTATAAAATGGGTTATGCGGCAGCAATGTCATGGGTTTTGTTCGTCATCATCTTTTCGATTACTTTGATTCAATGGCGCAGTCAGAAGAAGTGGCAGCAGCACTTTTAGTGGAGGAGTGGGTTCGTAGTGGTATCTTTGCGAAAATTAAGCGTAACGCTTGTCATGTTGGTTTTGGGTGTATTGGTCTTGATCCCGTTTATCTGGATGATTTCTTCGTCTTTCAAAATCCAAGCTGATTTATTCAAATACCCGATCAATTGGATTCCCCAAAATCCGATTCTCTCGAATTATGAAGAGGTTTGGGGTGGCAAATATAAATTTGCTTTGTTTTATTGGAACTCGGCCAAAATCACTTTCTTTACGGTTGTTGGCTCCATCATCACTAGCTCCCTGGCTGGGTTCGCGTTCGCTAAATTGAACTTTAAGGGAAGAGATCTAATCTTCCTGATGTACTTGGCTACGATGATCATACCTGCTCAGGTACTGCTTGTCCCTAGGTTTATCCTGTTCGATCGCGTTGGCTTGGTGAATACCCATTGGGCCGTCATTTTACCGGGAATTTTTACCGTATTCGGAACGTTCCTGATGCGGCAATTTTTCAGTACAATTCCGAATGAGCTGCTTGAAGCGGCAAAAGCGGATGGAGCGGGATTCTTCCGGATCTATTGGCAAATTTGCTTGCCATTAACGAAGCCTGCCATCGTGACACTTCTCATATTGACCTTTACATGGCACTGGAATGAATATGAGAATCCGTTGATCTTCCTGCGTTCGAGTGAATTGTTCACACTACCGATAGGTCTTTCCAGTTTTGTAGATGAGTACGGTGCAAATTATTCGCTGATTATGGCTGCTTCGGTATCGGCGCTGCTTCCTCTCATCATCGTCGTAGCCATCTTCCAAAGATTCTTTGTTGAAGGCATTGCCAGCAGCGGCCTGAAAGGGTAACAGCAGCGAAATTTAATAAAGGAGTGATATCCGTGAATGATTGTACAAACGATTTTGATATTGTGATTGTTGGGGCAGGCGTAGGTGGCATTTGTGCAGCTTTAGCTGCTTCTAGATTAAACAGTAAAGTGTTGCTTATTGAAAAAATGAGTGAGATTGGCGGAACAGGCGTCCATGCCGCTATAGCTTTAGTATGCAAGTTTCGTGATCATGATGGAAGATGTGTGAACATGGGGATTCATAAGGAATTATTCCCGCAGGCCTACCAGAATACGGGCTTGACCTTTGACGAGGAAACAGTATCCAGCTATGACGAACAGGAATTAAAAGAAACCTATCATCGATTAATTCAAAAAGAGAAAAATCTAACCGTATGGACGGACTGCGAAGTGGACGCTGTACAGGTGGAAGATGGGAATATTCGTTCAGTGACGATCACTGGTTCTAAGCAAACGCGTGTATGTGGTCGCGTGTTTCTGGACGGGACGGCTGATGGGAATTTATCTGCATTGGCAGGAGCTGAGTTTCAAAAGGGGCGAGATAAAGATGGAAAGATGCAGATGGCGACGGTTACTTTCAAGCTGACTGGATTCGACGCCTCGCTGTTCAAAGTAAAGGATGTCACAAGCTGGGGCTGCTTTTTTTGGCTGGAAGAGACACTCAAGCCCTATTATATTACGATGAAACAGAGAACGAACAGCACGAATATGCGTCAGGGCGTATTAGCATTTCCTTATCCAGATGGGAAGGCATTCCTGTTTAATTCGACTGCGATAAGCGATGTTGATCCCACGATTCCAGGATCCGTTGAACGTGCCTTTGAAATCGGAAAAGCTCAAGTATATGAACTAGTTGAAGCAATCAGGGAACATCCTGCCTTTCGGGAGGCGAAGATCGAAACTATTTTCACCAAGTTAGGGGTTCGTGAAGGCCGCAGAGTTATCGGCGACTATATGTTAACCGGAGAAGACTGTCTGCAAGTACGCAAGTTTGATGATATGGTGGCGGCGTGTGCTTATGATGTGGATGTCCATGATCCGGATGGAAATAAAAATCACCAAGAGTATATGACGATTTTGCCGAGCCCAGGGTATTATCATATTCCTTATCGCAGTCTTATTGCGAAAGGATTTGGCAATCTGCTATTAAGCTCGCGCTGTATTAGTGGTTCTTTTGAGGCCCACGCTTCTTACCGTGTCATGTCAGGGATTAGCGCTATTGGTGAAGCAGCAGGAACCGCAGCAGCCTTAACCGTCAAATCTGGCTTCAACGATGTTCGTATGATTTCTGCCGAAGAGATTCGTTATATTCTCCAAACTCGGGGCCAATTCGTAGAAGGTCCTGTTAAGGAAACACATGTGTTGAATCAGTAATGGAAAAAGGTATGTACGTGGCGCTAAATAAGGAAGGAGGTGACTTTTATAGACGAGGTGTCGAGTGTTTTTTAAAAACGATTTACATTTGAAGGGAGATGTAAGGCAATGAAAAGAGTGATAAGTCGTCTAAGTTCTGCATGTGTGGTGTTTGCTCTACTAGCAACGTATGGGTTCACCCTGATCTCAGGAAACCAAGTGGCTTATGCGGCAGCATTAACCATCGAACAAACTACAGTAGGGAACATTTTCTATGAAAATGACACCAAGAGCTTCAAAATCAATACGGATGGCGACTCGATTGATTGGGTTTATTCCGATTATTGGAATAACACCGTACAGTCTGGAAGCCAAGCTGTAAGTGATGGAACGACCCTGCTAACCGTTAATCCTGGGAAAAAGGGATGGTTCAACTTAGTGATTACAGCCAAGCAGAACGGGAACGTTATTGCCTCCAAAGATACCTCGTTTGCGGTCGTTTCCAGTTTCGATCTGAGCCAAGTGGCGGATTCGCATTTTTCTGTACAAACGCATGCTGCTCGAACCGATCTTATTGCTCAAGATTCTGCTGCGCTGATACCGATTGCCAAGAAAATGGGGGTTAAGTATGTCAGGGATGCCTTGCGCTGGGGGGACATCGAGGATACGACGAAGGGGATTTATAACTTCAAATCTTTCCATGATGATTTCATGTCGCGTGTGGCGGCGAATGATCTCAAACCTTATATCACTCTGGCGTTATATAATAATTTCTATGACGAAGGAAATGCACCCACAAGCTTGGAGGGGAGAATGGCATTTGCTGAATATGGGAAGCAAGTATTGAGCAGATATCCCCAGATCGGACAGGTGGAGGTTTGGAACGAACCGGACATTCCTTCGTTTGGGAAGGGACTTAGCACTGAGGCAGAGAAAGCGGATTTTTACTTCAATTTGTTGAAAACCTCCTACGAACAAATCCATCCCCTTTTTCCGAATGTGAAAATAACAGGATTTGTCTTTGGTGAACTGGGTTCAGACTCATTTTTGGAAGCGCTTTATCAAAAGGGTGCGCTGAATTATATGGATGAGTATTCGTTTCATTCGTATACGAGGAATCCAGAGGATTTCGTTAAAGATATCAATAGGCACAGAAATATGATGAAAATGTATAACAACAACCAAACCATTCCTATTAATCTTTCGGAGACAGGATTTAGTAACTTTAATTTCGATGAGCATGTCCAAGCCAACTATGTAGCTCGAAGAATTGTCACTGCTTTGGCAAATGGGATCGAAAAAATTAATATTTATAATTTGCAAAATAAATCTACGGTTCCGAATGAATTTGAGGGAACGTTCGGCTTGATTCGGAATCCTGAGGATGCCAAAGGTGCTTATGTTCCGAAGCCGGCCTATGCCGCTTATGCGACTATGACCCGTGAATTAACGGGAGCGGATTTCCAAATAACGGAGGATGTTGGACCTGGCGTTTATAGTCATAAGTTTCATAATGCAACAGAAGATATTCGGGTCATGTACGCTCCTGCGGGAGCCGATCTCAAACTCTATACTAGCAGCCCCCTGCAAGTCACAGACATTATGGGAAATATGTTAACTTATACGCCAACGAATGGCTATGTGCGGCTGAGGCTAGACGAGAATCCGATTTATGTCAAAGGTATGTTGGAGGCTCCTTATATCGAAGAGATCCCGCCGACGATTACCAATCCGATCACTCTGTATAGTGGTTACAGCATGGGAGGCTATGCGGAAGTCAATGGGCCGCTTGGTACAGCGACTAACAAATGGGTAACGTCATCCGTGCTCAAAGGCTATAACGGCGGCATTTCGCGAGCGATTACGAACCCAACGGGCGCATCGGCCAAGTGGACACCGAATGTGTCTGCGTCCGGACGGTATCGGGTTTCAACGTATCTTCCTGGAACGCCCGCCACTCCGGTGAATACCACGAAGATGGCTGCGTATTCAATCTATATCAACGGAGTAAAACAGGAAACGAAAGCTGTTGATCAATTCTCTCAGCAGGGATCTTGGCAGGTGTTGGGTACCTATGAGTTTCCAAGGGGAACAAGCAGTTATATCCTGCTCGAAGACACGAGTCCCACTCACGATCGTCCGCTTCGGGCGGATGTCATCAAGCTAGAGGCGATTCCTGCAACAGGAATCGCTATGGATACCGATTCACTGAACATGAGTGTAGGAGATACGCATGCCTTCACGGCTGTGTTTACGCCTGCTGGGGCTACTGACCAAACGCTGGTTTGGAGCAGTTCGAACAGTCAAGTCGTGACTGTTGATGCCGAGGGGCATGCGAATGCGACAGGAGTTGGAGAAGCGGTGATTCGTGCCACGAATCCGTTAACTTCCCTGTATGCCGAAGCGAAGATCCAAGTAACGATGCCCGTCATACAGCAGGTTACAATCTATAGTAGCTATGGCACAAACGGAGGATACACAGAAGTGGGGGGGCCTCTGGGAACCGCTACGAATAAGTGGGTGACTTCTACGGTTCTCCAAGGTTATAACGGCGGCATTTCGCGAGCGATTACGAATCCAACGGGCGCGTCGGCCAAATGGACGCCGACAATCACCCAGCCCGGACGATATAGGGTATCGGTTTATTTGCCAGGAACGCCTGCAACTCCGGCGTATACGACGAAAGCAGCCGAATACTCAATTTATACGGATGGCGTAAAGAGGGATTCTAAGATCGTCGATCAATCTACGCTGCAAGGCTCATGGCAGGTACTGGGCAGCTATGATTTGCCGCGAGGAAGTGCCAGCTACATCACGGTCGAGGATGCGAATTCAGCACATGACAGTCCGCTTCGTGCGGATGTGGCCAAGTTCGAGTTTATCCCCCCTACGGGCATCAGCTTGAATACCCAGGCGCTTGATTTGCAAATAGGAGATACGCATCTATTTTCGGCGGGGATAACGCCGAGCGATGCAACGGATCAATATCTGCTTTGGAGCAGCACGAACAGCGATGTGGCAGTCATTGATGCCCAAGGTCAGCTGAATGCTCTGACTGTAGGCAGTGCTGTGATCCGTGTCACGAATCCATTGACCTCCCTTTATGCCGAGACTGAGGTGAAAGTGACGCTGAATGATAAGACACCTCCAGCAGATGCAACCTTATCGGCAGATGTGATGTCACCAACCAATACCGATGTCATCGTCACGATCAGTTATCCGGCTGATGCAGTGGCAAATGAATACAAAATAGGAACAAACGGCACATGGACAGTGTACACAGACCCTGTTGTTGTTTCCGCAAATAACACGGTGTACGCAAGAGGAACCGATGCCGCAGGCAACGTATCCAATGTAACTCATTATGTAGTCAGTAATATCGATCATGCTTTACCAACTGCAACAGTGGCATATAGCGTGGTAAACGCACAAAGTGTGATTGCCACAATTACACCGAGTGAAGCGGTAACGATTACGAATAATGGGGGTTCAAACAGCTATACGTTCAACTTTAACGGCAGCTTTACCTTCGATTTCGTCGATGCAGCAGGAAATCATGGCACGGCAACGGCAACTGTGAACAATATTGCAGCAAAAAGTAAAGCTAAACCGGGTACAGTGGTACTATCGGATGACAATGGGTATGATACAGCGCTACACGACGGTAGTTACAATGTAACGATGAACATGTGGTACGGAGAAAACGGTAGAATTTATAAACTTTACGAGAATGATGTATTAATCGATACGCAAATTCTCACGGATAATTCACCAAACGCACAAACGGTAGTAACCGCAGTTTACGGCAAAAAGAATGGGACCTATCGTTACTTTGCGGAGCTTACTAATGCATTCGGCACAACGACGAGCAGTACGCACGTTGTAACAGTCACGAAAGCAGCGCCGGATAAACCGGTTCTATCCCACGATAACTGGGATGGTGATGGCAATTTTAAAGTTAGCATGAACATGTGGTGGGGAACCAATGGCGGGGTGTATCATTTATATGAGAACGGTGTTCTTATCTATACAGAAGCACTGACCAATCATACACCTAATGCCCAATCATCAGTAATGACCGTGACAAATAGAGCAATAGGCAACTATGAGTATCGAGCTGAGCTTGTCAACTATGCCGGAGCCACATCCAGTGATACGATGATTGTAAAAGTAACGAAGTAAGCTTAATATAGGAACCTAAGAGCTGAGTGGATGAGAACGATCCATTCGGCTCTTTTTATTTCTTTTTGGTAAGAACATATTGACAATTAGCACGCGAGTGGTATTATATTCCAGCTAGTGTCGATTTATATGAATTTGGGAGGTATGTATTTGCAAGAACAACTGTCAACGGCGAACAAAAAGGCATGGGAAACGAAAGCTTATCAGGCATGGGCTCATACTTATGGAACACCAGAAGAACTTGCAGAAAAACTGAAGCTAGAACATAAGCATTATTTGCGCTACTGGTTAAAGTACATGGGTGATCCAGCGGGAAAGCGTATAATTAACCTACTTGGCTCACACGGTCGAAAGGCAATTGCATTAGCATTGTTAGGTGCAGAAGTGACGGTGGTGGACATATCGGAAGAAAATCGATTGTACGCGATGCAAGTTGCTGCTGCTACTGGTGTCAAAATTGACTATATCTGTTCTGATGTTTTGGATATCCCGAACGAAGAAACACTAGGCCAATTTGATATCGTGTTGATGGAGTTTGGTGTATTGCATTATTTTACAGACCTCCATGCTATTTTCAGCGTTGTCAGTCGTAGACTAGGGAAAGATGGTCGGTTTATTTTGACTGACTTTCATCCTTTCGCACGTGCATGGCTAAACACATACAACTTGCCGCAGCCAGCCGGTAACTACTTCGATGATCGTATTAAAGAGGGGGAAGTAGCCTTTGCGAAATTACTGCCTGAGGATGAGCGTTCTGATTTAGGCAAGGTTTTAGTACGAGGTTGGACCGTCGGTGAGATTATAACTGCGATTAGCACAGCAGGACTATGTATGCGAACATTTGAAGAGATCGCCAGTAAGGCAGATCCAAGATTTCCAGAGTTCTACACGCTTGTTGCTGATAAACTGGATATGGAGTTATCTCCGTTGTATCGTTGAAACCCACAGCCAATTGCTGTGGGTTTTTTACGTTATTAGTCATTATATTTTCACCACTAAACAGTGTTGCTATTCGCAAAATATTCACGCGTATCTTTGCGGGATTGAGGAGTTAACACGCGATCAAGTTCTTCGTTTAACCAAGTAAGCGACTTGTTACGGAGAACATTGCGCATACTATCTTCAGCTTCGCGCATGGTTAAGTTAATCAAACAGGGAGAAGCTTTAGCGCATGCGGCATAGTCTTCATCACGGCAAAGATAGCTATTATTCTTGATGTTCTTGCATTGAAAAATCGGAGTAGCACCTTCAACAGCTTCAACTACATCCCAAAAAGAAATATCCGCAGGCGACTTGGCTAATTTATAGCCTCCTTTTACACCAGGGACAGAGATTACGATGCCAGCTTTGGTTAATTTACTAAAAATCTTCGAAAGATAGGTTTCCGAAACGCCTTGAAAAGCGGACAGCTCTTTAATTCCTATGGTTGAATCAGGAGGAATATCAATGAGATATACCAAGCAATGCAGTCCATATTCGACGCCAATACTATACTGCATCCCAACACCTGCTTTCAGTTCTATATAAAAGTTGCTATTAAATATCTTAGGTTGATTTAAACCCCTTGTCAAATAGGGGGATTTGGTGTTTTCAGCTAAAAGACCCATGATTTATCGTTGACAGTAATTAGCGAAATGGTTATATTGTAGATATAGTTAATCGTCGATTAATGTTGTCGACGATATGACTAAGCGATTTCTTGTATCAACTAAAAATAAAGGAGTGTATTCACACATGGAAATCAGATTCGACTATACGAAAGCACAACCTGAAGCTTTTCAAACACTTTTAAAATTGGAAGGATACGTAAGGAAGAGTGGTCTTGACCACACATTGTTGGAGTTGATTAAAATCCGCGCTTCGCAAATTAATGGATGTGCTTTCTGCTTGGATATGCATACCAAAGATGCGCGTGCGATGGGGGAGACAGAGCAACGATTGTATATGCTCAATGCATGGCGTGAGGCTCCTTTCTATTCAGAAGCAGAGCGGGCCGCGTTAGCATTAACGGAGGCTGTGACCAAAATTTCGGAGGCTGGCGTTCCGCAAGAATTATATGCGCAAGTTCGCAATCATTTCGATGAAGGCCAATTTACCAATTTAATTATGGCGATTAATGCGATCAACAGTTGGAATCGAATTGCGATTTCAACGGGTATGGTACCAGGAGATTATCAACCAGCGGCTCATAAATAATGAGTTATCACATACTTCTATTTGATTTAGATGATACGTTGTTAGATTTTGGCGCTAATGAAAAAGATTCATTAAACAAATTGTTCCAGCAACATGGATATACGCTATCGGATGAGTTGTTTCGTGTATATAATTCCGTCAACAAACAGCTATGGACTGACTATGAAAATGGCAAAATTGCTTTAGATGATGTGCTAAACGCAAGATTTTCAGAAACGATGTTAAAGCTGGGACATGTTGTGGATGGCGTTGAATGGGAAAATAGGTACAGGGAACTGCTAGGCAATGGAAATCAGCTTATGGAAGGTGCTTTAGAATTATGTCAGAGCCTATCCGCATCCCATAGACTGTTTATTATCACCAATGGCATCACCCAAACTCAGATCAAGCGATTGAAGCTGTCAGGCTTATATGAATTTTTTGAAGGCATTTATGATTCTCAAAGCATTGGATTTGCGAAGCCAGCAAAGGAATTTTTCGACTATGTGATGAGTCAGATTAAAGATTTTAATAAAAAAGATGCACTGATTATCGGAGATTCATTAAATACCGATATACAAGGTGGAATTCTGTCAGGCATTGATACCTGCTGGATGAATACGAAGTCACAGAAATACTCTACAGAAATTCAAAGCACGTACACGATCAAAAGTTTAGTGGAATTATATGAGATATGCTCCCTTGCCAAACTTTATGAAGAGAAACTATAACTTAATTACCCTTGAATCAGAGGCTGTCGAGTAAATCGGCAGCCTTTTCTCAACTAAACGGATAGTTACACAAACAGCAAGTGTAGCTTCTTGCATCATGTATCCAAAAAAATAAGTAAAAATATTATGCATTCTGGTTAATATATTTTCTTATCTGTATTTCGTAATCCATATATAATAACGACAACACGACATGATGTAGTTTCTTAATGAAATATTCAATTGGAAGGGAGTCAAATTAAAGCGCTTACAATATAATCTGGTAAGGGCAAAGTATTAATTAAAATTCCATACTCGTTTTAATAAAAAGGAGTGAGCGTTTGTGATACAAAGTAAAAATTTGCAGAAAAGCATGGCTGTTATTCTTGCATTGTTCATGGTAGTATCTTTTTTTCCAACGAAGCCTGCTTTTGCAGTGGATTCTCCCATTAAGGTAGTGACCATCGATGGTGATGCTGCCGATACGAACCCAGCCAATACATTTAAAGGTTATGGTGTGGTATCCGGTAATAATACTTCCCGTTTACTTTTAGATTATAAGGAAGAACATCCTGCGCAATATTGGGAAATTATGAATGGATTATTCAATCAAGATACAGGTGCTGGCATCAATGACATCAAGATTGAGATGGGCAACGACTCCAACACGTCATCTGGAACGGAGCCAGCTACGAAGCGCTCTGACGATGAGCTTGCTAATGTTCGGCGTGGTGCAGGGTTCGTATTTGCAGCTGATGCGAAGACCATCAACCCGAATATGAAAGTTAGTATACTCCGCTGGACCCAGCCAAGTTGGGTTCAACCATGGAGCGATGGAAATACGGATCCAACACTACCTGCTACACTGGCTTCCTATGAGCGAATGTACAAATGGTACAAGGATACCGCAATTGCGATTCAGGATACATATGGCTATTTGCTCGATTACATCAACCCAGATCGTAATGAAACAGGCACACCCAATGTGAATTTCATTAAATGGTTTGCAAAACGTATGCGGGCAGATGCTACTTTCCCTAACTACGATAAGATTAAAATTATCGCTTCTGATGAGAACACAACGCTTAACATACCAACAAGAATGCTAGCGGATGCCGACCTCATGAATGCGGTTGACGTAATGGCATACCACTATAACTTGGCAACTAGCGCTGACTATTTAAAGGTCAATGATCAGAACCAAAAAGAAGTTTGGTACAGTGAAGGCGTGGCACCACAAACGGCAGCCAAATATCGTGCTAATTCGGATAGCGTTTTCGGCGGTGTTGCTAGTGCGCTAGATATTGCTGGTCGTTTCATTGCGATGTATACACAAGGAAAACGTACGCATTATATGTTCCAACCTGCTGTAAGCGCATTCTATAGCGGCGCTCCCTACAGCAGCAAGGAAATTATATCAGCCAAAGATCCATGGTCAGGTTACTATACACCGGATGTGGGCATTAACACGACGATGCAATTTACCCAATTTGCCGCTAATAACTGGATGTATATTCCGAATGCGAGCTTTGGTGTTGTTGGAAACAGAGGAAATAGCGAAATGGACGGCAACTTTACAGATGCTGAATATAATCGGTTATCCTTAGTAAGCCCGGATAAGAAAGATTTCTCTGTAGTTATGGTCAATGACAGCGATCGTGTTGCTAATTACCAATTTGATGTGAAAAAGAATATTAGCAATGCGGGCAATCCACTGCAAGTGTGGGAGACACGTGGACCTGACGCTGGACAAGCGTACGATGCGAATTGGTATCAACAGCTTAATAATGTTACAGCTACGGATAATGGTGATGTCTATTCCTACAAGTTAACTGTGAAGCCCCACTCTATGGTTAGCTTGACGAGCACGATCACTAATCCAAACACGGGGCATGCCCGTACACCTTATGTGCGAAACAATCAAATCCCAGCACAAAGCGTATTGGATGTTGCTGGCAGCAACCCGGCTATCCTGTATGAAGATGATTTTGAGTATAGTAACTATCCTGCCCAAAATGGTTTAAGCTACCTTGAACGCCGTGGGGGCACTCCTCGTTATACAGCAGATCAAGGAGGAGCTTTCGAGGTTTACGGAGGCATTGGCACGAACGGATCTAATGGCTTGAAGCAGATGATCTATTCGGGTAATAAACCAGGCACTTGGGCTACGACGCCTTTCTCCTATACGGTGCTTGGCGATGAGCGATGGGCGAATTATGAAACTTCGATTGATTTCAAAATGGATTTGGATGGAACGCATACGGGTGAGAACTATGTTGCTTTAGGTTTGCGACATACATTGAATGGGACGACATCTGATTCAGAGTCAGGGTATAAAATCCGAGTATATGCGGATGGCACTTGGCGTCTGATTCGCTTCACGGCAACAGTGGCATCTGGCAGTATAGATAACTTCGATGCTAGTGCGTGGCACCATATCTCGATAAAAGCAGCAGAGAAATTTATTACGGCTACGATGGACGGCAAGGTCATCACGAGCTACGCCGATACGGCTAGTGGCGCACCACTTTCTGGGCAAGTCATGATTCAGAGCAGTGTTCGCCAGTCGATCTTTGACAATTTGAAGGTAGAAGCTGTTAATGGCTATGTACCTTATGCAACAGATCGTGTGGACGATCTTGATTCCCGTGTATCCTATCATGAAGGCAGCATGCCATGGGGGCATAGTCTATCAGGTGGTGCAGGTCGAATTAACCGGACAATTACAACTAGCGGAACGACGATTCTACCAAGCAATACCACGAAAATTGAAGGTACTCCGAATCGGTGGTACTTGGTAAGAAATGAAGGCAACACATCAGCATGGAGTTCTAACGCTTCTAATGCGTGGGCAGGGGAGAATGGCAGCTACGCTTCATTCACCTTTAGCGGAACAAGCATTGCGGTCTACGGAATTCAGCAGGGAACAAGTCCTGTAGCAAGAATGGATGTTTATCTGGACGATGCACCAGGCTATACCAATGACGTCTCTAAGCGGGTTCTACAAAACTTTAAATTCAATAACGGCTCCGCCGAGCAGCAAATCTACGCAGTAACGGGTCTTGCACCTGGCACACATACAATAAAAATTGTTAAAACTGCTGCAGCCTCCGGCGCAGGTAACTACATTTCCATTTCGAAAGCAGTAGTTACGGCTGACAACACAGCTCCTACTTATTTGGAACTGCCTTTCACAGGGACAGGGTTTAATCTAGTAGGTGATACAGGCAGCGGGACACTCGACATGTATGTGGATAATACACTTGTTGATTCGAATGTTGTCATACCTGCAGTTACTATAAACCGTTCGAACACCTACTCGTATCGTGGACTGTCTAATGGACCTCACACATTGAAGGTCGTGATGAAGGATGGAACCATCTCCATAGACGCCATTGATATTATGGGAGCTATCTATGGTACGGTTTCCAAAACAGCCCTTACTTCTTTGATATCGCAGGCAAGCAGCTATATCGAGGCAGATTATATGACTACCGAGTGGGCAGCATTTACGAACGCATTGACTGAAGCGCAAGTTGTGCTGGCTGATGCTGGGGCAAGCCAGTATGCGATCGATTCTGCAACAACGAAACTTCAGACTGCTTCAGATGCGCTAAGATTGAAAAAACAACCTGTAACAGTAACCGGTGCCTATGCTACAGTTGTTGCTACTAAAGTAGGCGAGGCGGTCGCGGGTCTGCCAACAAGCATTAAAGTTACACTTGCTGATGGTACGACAAACGTGGACGCTAACATTAACTGGGTCAACAACACAGCTAGTAGATTCATGGCTCCATATTCCATGACATCCATCAAAGGGGAGGTCGTTGGTGGTAAGAACCTCTTTGTAAATGTTCAAGTGGAGGTAATTCCTAGCGATTTGGTGTACTTTATTGACACTGGTGTCACGGGTGATGTAACGCCACCTTATACAGCTATCAAAAATTTGATGGGTGTAGGTTTGATCAACGAAAAAGCCGATCAAGCATCGACAAGTGATACGGTTTGGGGGCATACGCCAACAGATGCGAATTACAAGTACAAAACTATCGCAGGTGCGGTTGTCGCAACAGACAAAAGTCAAACAGGTGTCTATGGTTCGGACACGAAGAATAACCCGCTCGTGTATGTACTTCCTTTAACAGCAGGTAAGTACACGATTACATCTTTTCATCGGGACTGGTGGAACAATACTTCCCGTACGATGGACATTACCTTGAGCTATCAGGATGCCGGGGGACAACTCGTAACCAAGAATGTACGAAGCGGCTTAGTTGCAGGACCTGATGGCACATCCGTTTCCTACGACTTTAACCTTCCTATAGATGGAACGGTTAAATATACGGTGAATAACACGTATACCGGGAATCAAGCTGCACTCATTAGCTATCTGGGTGTAGCGAAGAAAATCGTAAATCCAGCGGACCAACAAGCTGTTGATACCGCGAAAAGCATCATTGATGCAGCTAGCTTTGACGTTAACAAGACGATAGTCAACAACGAGAATGGTGTTAAACAATGGATAAGTCAAACCATTAATGGCTTAGCTGGCTTGAATATGACTGGTGTTACAGTAGGTGAAGTTACGTATGTATCCTTCCAAGCCGCTAATGGCAATACGGATGGCAGCTTTACTTTCAATGTTCCACTCTCCAAAGGGAATGCGGATGCAACGAGCGTAGCTGACGGTACGATTATAGCACTAGATTCAACCAAACCTGTTATTTCCCTAGTTGGAGATGCTGTGGTAAACCTTGCCATTGGTTCAGATTATGTAGATGCTGGAGCTACGGCATTAGACGATCGAGATGGCAATATCACAGGGAATATCGTGACAACAGTTACCAGCAATGTCTATAACGGAACGTCCGTCAATACTTCAGTAGCGGGAACTTACACGTATCACTATAATGTGAGTGATGCTGCAGGTAACGCAGCTGTGGAAGTAACGCGGCAAGTGAAGGTATCGGAAAATCCGGATACAACAAAGCCAATCCTTACATTAAACGGTGAGGCGATCATTCAATTAGTACATGGTGCAAGTTATACAGATGCTGGAGCTGCGGCTACAGATGATCGAGATGGCAATATTACGGGGAATATCGTGACGACGATCACCAACACTATGAATAGTGGTGTGTACAACGGAACGAACATCGATACAACCGTAGCGGGAACGTATACGTATCACTATAATGTGAGTGATGCTGCAGGTAACGCAGCTGTGGAAGTAACGCGACAAGTGATTGTATCCGAAAGCCCTGATGTAACAAATCCAATCATTACGTTAAATGGTGATGCAATCATTCATTTAGTATATGGTGCAAGTTACACAGATGCTGGAGCTACGGCTGCAGATGACCGAGATGGCAATATCACGGGGAATATCGTGACGACGATCACCAACACTATGAATAGTGGTGTGTACAACGGAACGACCCTTGATACAACTGTAGCGGGAACGTATACGTATCACTACAATGTGAGTGATGCTGCAGGTAACGCAGCTGCGGAAGTAACACGCACAGTCACTGTAGCCAACCAAGAGCAACCGTCGACGCCGGATCCAGAAACACCAGAAGTTCCAACAACACCAGAAGTTCCAGTAATTCCAACAACACCAGAACCGACGTCGACTCAAATTTTAAATGAATCTGATATACCGGCTGCAGTTGCGGGTACGATTACAGCTCAGTTGAAAGATGGCAAAGACACCGTACTGCTGCCAAGTCATATAACTGATCTTGTTGGAGATAACAGACTTCAATTAGTGCAAAAAGATGTTACAATCGAATTCTCCAAGGAAGCACTCAAAAATATCCAAGGAGCTGTTACTGGCCCGCAAGCTGATGGTGCACAAATTAGTTTTTCAGCAACGGTTGCCTCTAAAGATATTGTGACAAATCTCATTAATAATCAGGCTACCAACGGTTCTGCTCGTTTAGCCACGGCAAGTGATGTGTATGATTTTAACTTAAATGTTGTTACAACGGACGGAACTCAAATACCTGTAACAACGTTTGAAGAACCTTTGGTACTCTCATTTAAAGTGAATCCGAATGCCGATCCTAATTTGTTAGGCGTGTATTATATTGCGGCAGACGGAACCATTCAATATGTAGGTGGAACTTTAGTTAATGGCGTGATGACCGTCAAGGTAACACATTTCAGTCAATATGTTGTGCTTGAATATAACAAAACATTTTCAGATGTAGGTACAACCTCATGGGCTAGCGGCGTTATTAAGAAAATGGCGGCAAAGCATATCATTGATGGTGTCAGTGAAACGGAATTTAACCCTGAAGGAAACGTGACACGGGCACAATTTGCAGCTATGCTTGCACGTACTTTAGGCTTGAAAGCTGTTAGCAGCGCTCAATTTAAGGATGTAAATCCTGGGGCATGGTATGCCGAGGCGATTGCTGAAGTTAGTGAAGCAGGTATCGTATTTGGACGCAGTTCGGATACATTTGCACCTGACGATGCCGTTACACGTGAAGAAATGGCGGTTATGACCGTTCGTGCCTATGAAATTGTAAAAGGCAAAAAAGTATCTGTGACGAACACCAACTCGTTTAGTGATCATGCTCAAATCCAGGAGTGGGCACAAAACGCAGTAAGTGCTGCACAAGCAGTTGGTTTAATTCAAGGACGCAATGCGAATCAATTTGCTCCACAAGAGCTGATGACGCGTGCTGAAAGTGCACAAGTAATTTCTAATCTTTTGAACTAAATGCAGAAATAAATTAGTCATAACGAAGGACATGTACAGCAGGGATTCCCTGTGAGTACATGTCCTTTTCGCGTAAGTCCCTAACAATGAGTAATCTCACAAATCTGTGTTAAAAAATGTTCAATGGAGAGCCACATCAGGAACAACCCTCCTGAAACAATAAACGCAGCTCCCGCAATAGCGATCCATATATGCGACTTTGATCTTCCGATTTTGTTTTTATGATCGGTATCCCATTCATCCGCAGGTTTTATATAGCTCCCTCCTTTTCCTCATCGACCGAACTCACCCCGTACCGCGCCAAAGCCTTCGTTGCCGACTCCAGCATACGTCTTTTCATAAAATCCCCCTCAATAACACGAACACGCTTTCCGAGAAAGCGGATCTTGGAGAGGAGATACTCCGTTTCGTCGCCAAGAATAACTACCCTGACTCTATAGATATCATTCTCTGTATCATACGCAACGTCTTTTTCAAAACTGGAGAGGGCATATAGAATACGCGAAAGCTCTCTATTGTAATCACGAACGACTTCAAGGACGGCTTCGCCTTTCCGAGCGTCGAGAGCGCTCTTAATTTTCACCTGGATGCTGTCTGCATCCATAGTCTGCAAAGCCTCTGCAGTGATACTTGTAATCTTATCTAGTTTAGTACGCATGATCATGTGATGCCGAAAATCATACCAGAGCAGGTACCATTCCCTTTTGACCATGGAATATTCTAATTTATAGGGCAGCCCGGATTGGTCTGCATGTATGCGTCCGCGTTTAATCTCATAAGTTAAGCGTATTCCACTTCTCTCCGTAATAAGCCTACGTAAAGTTCGCAGGAGCGAGTGGTAGACCTGTTTCTCTCTACTGCGGGCTTTTTCAATGAGATGGTCAGAGGTATCCATGACCGGATCTTGTTCCAGGATAGCGCGCAGCTTACCCAACGTATCAGGTGTGAAAGCCTCATCTGCCGCAGGATGACCGAGCATCGTCTTGAGCCACGCTCTCTCGTGCGAAGTGACCATGAACGTACCGGAATCCTCTAGCCGGGAAATAATTTGGTAATTAAAAATCTTCTCAAACAGATTCATAATAAGCCTGAATCTCCTTCCATTCGGCGATCATTTCCCTGCGGAACTGAACAGGCTCGAGTATTTCACAGCTAGACCCGAAGCTGCGCAGCCAAGGCTTAATTTCTGTTGTTCCGTTAACTAGGATCTCATAGATAAAAGAATGCTCATCCTCCTGCACGATTTGTCCCCATTGGCCCTGCAGCAGCACCCGCTCCCGAACAAAGTTAGGCGCAGAACCTTCTGGATTGTAAAATCGGGCACGAACCGTCACAGGTTGCCCCGTGTCAATCAGCCAGCTATACTGAATTTTCGCATGAAGCTCGTTCATCTTGTTCTCAAAGATATCTTCGTCAACGGATTCATCTTCTTCGATTTGCGTGATCCCTTCCAACCGATATTTCCGGATTCCCTCTCTGCCATTTGCAAGAAGATACCAACGCCCGTATTGATGATCGTAGACGACCTTCAAGGGGAGCGTTTTCTCCACTTTTCCGTTCGTATCCCGCTCGAATAACGGGTTGGTGTTCTTGGAGGCGTAGCTTTTTTCAGACTTGGGTGAAAAATATAAGAAACGAACCTTACGACGGTTACGGATCGCACTCAGGATCGTGAACAAATGCGCTTCATCTAAGATGCGGGAATAATAGTGGTATTTATATAAAAAAGGCTCAATCGCCAGCTTCTCAGATTGTTGTCGAAGAATATGCTTCTTCAAGCCATCGCGCAGCAAGTAGCCCTGAACAGAAGGGACCTGCGTGTTCGCCATGACATCAATGAAATCATATACATCATAAAGCTCATCGTCCGTCAGTCTGTGGATCAAATCGTTTTGGATGCGATAGCGATAGGGACGAGCACCTGTTTGCCTTGAAATGACACCAACTTCTTCCAAATACTTTAGATCAGAACGGATCGTTTTCTCATCGGGTAAGGATAGATCGGAAGACTGACTGGTGCAACAGATGTCTAACAGTTCCATGGCTGTTAAAGCTTGTTCGTTCATCGCGGCCAGCAGCAATGAGATTCTCTGAGATTCAGATTCCTTCAATGACTTAGCTCGAAACAAGAATAGGAGCATCGGATCGGTGGACTCGTAGTAGCTGAAGCGAATCGTTTCGGCAAACTCCTTGCGCTCCTCCTGCGGTAAGTGCTGGTACGTGGAGCTTACGATTTCTTTTAACCGTCGGATCGTCTTGTCAAAAGTATGGATAGAAATACCCAGTCTCTCTGAGAACTGCTGTCGGTTGTAGGCACCACTCGTCAGCACGAGCATGCGCAGAAACTGGATTTCTTTATCAAAGCTTTCCTTAGCCACGCTACTCCTCCGTTCAATTTACATCATATTTCCATTGTAACAGGGGATGGAATTGGGCGAAATGGTAAACTTTCTCTGTAGTCGTAATACTTTTGCCATGTTCGAAGGGTTAGAAATGAGCGAAAATAAGTACATAAGAGGGTTACATGTACCAAAGGAGGAAGTCAAATGTTAGATGTTCATCAACAAATCCTAGAAGAATTGAAACGGATCGAGAAGGAAGAAGGCGTCCGCATCTTGTATGCCTGTGAATCGGGCAGTCGAGCATGGGGATTCCCCTCTAAGGATAGCGATTATGACGTAAGATTCATATATATAAGATCCGTGGAGTGGTATCTGTCCATTTATGAAAAACGGGATGTCATCGAGCGACCGATCAGCGATATGTTGGATATCAATGGCTGGGACTTGAAGAAGGCTTTGAATTTGTTTCGTAAATCGAATCCGCCTTTACTAGAGTGGTTACAGTCTCCCATACCGTATATGGAGAATTTTACGATAGCGGAGCAAATCCGTCGCATTTCGCCACTCACTTTTTCGCCGAAATCATGTATGCACCACTATTTGCACATGGCGAAGGGGAATTATCGGGAATATTTGCAGGGTGATCATGTCAAAATCAAAAAGTATTTCTATGTCCTGCGCCCGATCTTGGCCTGTGAATGGATTGAGCGAAACAACACCATGCCGCCTATTGAGTTTCAGGTACTTGTAGATAGCTTAGTGCCAGCGGGCAGTCCGCTGAAGGCGGCTATTCAAGAGCTGCTTGTTCGTAAAATAGCAGGTGACGAGATGGATTATGAGCCAAGAATCAATCCGATTAATGAGTTTTTAGAGGCGAGAATCGCCTACTATGATCAAACCGCATCCACGATGCAGGTTGGTGAGGGTGGTCAGGACGGGCAGTTGGATGAGTTATTTCGGACGGCATTGAAGGACGTATGGGGATAGGGTTTACAATTTTGGAATATAGGAGCTGAACAACATGGCTTATCAAAATATTAACGGTGTACGCGTCTGGGGGCAGCCTGATGAGGGCGCATTGTCACAAGCAAAAACATGTTCAGAAACAGGAAGAGTCGTTCAGACGCTTCTTATGGCTGATCATCATAAAGGGTATAGCCAGCCGATCGGCGGGGTTGTTGTATACGATGGTCAATTATCGCCATCAGGCGTAGGTTATGATATTGCTTGCGGGAATAAAGCCGTAAGAACGAATCTAATGGCTACTGATATAAAGCCTCGTATGGCAGGCATGATGGAACAAATTGCACGCAAAATTTCCTTCGGTATCGGGCGTGTGAATAATGAAAAAGTTGATCATGATTTGTTTGATGATCCGGATTGGGAAGTTTACAAAGCAATTGGTAAACAAGAGCACGACAAGTTGAAGGCATTAGCTCGTGATCAACTCGGTACAGTCGGTAGTGGGAATCACTTCGTAGACGTGTTTGAGGAAATGAGCACGGGCCGAGTGTGGGTGGCGAATCATTTTGGCAGCCGCGGGTTCGGTCATAAGACAGCGAGTGGTTTCATCAATCTGACGGCTGGCCGCGACTTTCTGGGCAACGCACCAGGTGAAAAGATGGATCAACCGCCGATTCTTTTGGATTTGTCGAGCGAGCTAGGAGACATGTATTACAGAGCCATGAAGCTGGCAGGGCGGTATGCCTATGCGGGGCGAGACTATGTGATGGAGCAAGTGTTGACTATTTTAGGAGCAGAAGCGGATTTCGCGGTGCATAATCATCACAATTTTGCGTGGAAAGAGAAGCATGATGGTCAAGAGACAGTAGTAGTACGTAAAGGGGCTACGCCTTCTGCGCCTGGGCAACTGGGTTTTATCGGGGGGAGCATGTGCGATATTTCCGTGATTGTTAGAGGAAAAGATACCGAGGAGAATCGGGACGCTTTCTACAGCACGGTGCATGGCGCCGGTAGGGTGATGAGTCGGACGCAAGCTGCAGGCAAAATGAACTGGAGAAACCGCACCCGAAGCGGCGGACAAATTTCACCAGAGCGCATGATGAATGCGGTCAAGGATTACGGCGTGGAGCTGCGTGGAGCAGGTACGGACGAGAGCCCTTTTGTTTATCGGAAGCTGGAAGATGTGCTGGGCGCGCATGAGGAGACGATTGAGGTGCTGCACGTGTTGAAGCCGATCGGTGTTTGTATGGCAGGAGCGGATGAGTTTGATCCGTATAAGGATTAGGAAGAAGGCCGTGGGGAAACGGCTGGAATTCTCACTGTATCGATGAAAAACACGCTTACAGTGGGACGCCGGGCAAAAAACGGCTGAAATCCATGCTGTAACGATGAAAAACACGCTTAGAGTGGGAAGCCGGGCAAAAAATGGCTGAAATCCAAGCTGTAGTGATGAAAAACATCACTACAGCAGCTGGAATGGAACGAATCGCCCTCTCACTAACGAAAAAAGGCAGTCCCCCAAGTAGCAACCTACTTCGGGGACTGCCTTTACTCATTCAACGCATCCTCTAGTTCCCACGTATCGCCAATACCGCTCACCTTGTAACAAGAACCCTCTAGCGAAATGCAAGCTTCCAGTTCCAGCTGGGGAAAAGTTAACAACCAGCTCTCCTCATTATTCTCATAGCGAATAGGGAGCACCTCATGAAGGTGCCGGATGAAATCGAAAACATTCGTGTCATCGCCTGTCCCACGCTTGAAATCAACCCAATGACCTGTGACTTTTCGATCGTTCACCGCGGTGAGGAGATCAATGAGCCAAGAAGGAGCAGACCCTGCTTCATCAAGCTCGTTCTCCGTAATGTGCTCTGCTAGAGCTCGCTTATTAATCTGCTGAGACCCGCCCGCAGTCAATACTACTGCCAGCTCATTTAACACCTGACTCAATTTGTTCACTGCAGATGGCTCCATGCCCTCATCCTCCTAGCTTACTGGAAACATCGTATTGATTTTCAATTTGCCATTGTCTGGCTGAATATCTAACTGGACCTGATCGCAAGTGACCTCAGTGCCATCGCGGAGATAGCCGACCCCTGCACCTGGCACGCTGATGATGCTACCCATGCCGACGAGTTTTTGTTTCGGTGCATTTTTACTCACCAAAGTACTGTAAGCACTGGTGAACGCGGCCTTATGTTTATCATCCGAAACGAATTTGGATGCAGCCTTGCCCGTTGGTACTTTACTCACCCGACCTGAAGGTGCCGTACCGCTTTTCAATCGTTCGCGTTGCTGTTCTTCCGTAGTATGCGCCCCGTGATCGGCATAGGAATGTCCACCACCAGCATCATAGGTAGTCGGATCATTGGCATCCAATCCGTCGTATAGGGTGGCAGCCACCTTTTGAATCGTATCCGAAGAGGTTGATGCTTCTCCACTTACTAAACTATCGTTGTCCGATCTCTTCATTTGCATACGTTCTCCGCCCAAATCAGATGCTTTCGCTCCCATATGATCGGCTTCGGATTCTAATCCGTGATCATCATTAATGGCGACCCCACCAGTTTGCTGCGTAGGCGCTACTCTGCCTTGACGCTGCTGGACGACATGCCAAGCCTCATGCGGCAAATGCTGTTCTTGACCAGGTCCTACATGGATGTCATTCCCCTGCGCATAAGCTAAGGCTTGCAACTGAGCAGGCTTATCGGAATTGTAATGGACCTTAACCGAATCCATGGACATACCAGATAGGTTTTCAACACCTGATTTCAAGTTATCGGGCATGCCCGTGTTATTCTTTTTGGTCTGAATAGGCTTCTCGGATTGTGTTGGTGTTGGAGATTGAGATCTAAATAATTGAGCGACGGCGCGATTTCCGATGGTTCTCTGTAGTTGTGCGATATGTGAAGTGGAAAAAGGGGACATGCGATCCGCTGATCCAGTTTGTTTAACTGAGTTGTTCGTTTTGGTCTGCTTATCGTGTTGTTCGGACGATTGGTTATTTTTCAATTGTGACAGATAACTCATGAATAAATTCACCGCCTTAGATAAATAGCCCAACTTTCAACAAATTTCCTTTAGTTTCCTTTTTATTTTAAGGTAAAAGATACCATTCGACAACAGTTCTAAAGTTGTGTTTATACGAGTGAGGATGCGCTGCTGCTCAGTATCGTTTCCATCATCATACATAGGCTTTTCTTGTTCAGTGATAATCGGCAATTATATGTGTTTTTTCGGCAAAATACGACAGGAGTCCTTTGGGGAAAGAGCACAATTGTAGATATCTCAGAATTTTCAGAACGTAGCAAATACTCCCTTGAGCAACGCCCCTAACTAGCTAATATAAATATATTATGAAATAGTCCAAAAGAAGCAGGAATTTCTCAGAGAATGTCGAAAATCTAGTTGTTTTCACATTTACATCACACTTTTTTTACAATTCGTTCACAATTATGTTTACAGATATGGAGTTGTTAGCAGAGTGTATCTTATCGACCGAATGAATCGAATCTATCAGCGATACAAAGATTACGAATGGGTCTATATTCTCCCCCTTGTCGTGCTTTCACTAAAGAGGAAATTAGAGTACTTTTTCTTTATCCTGCACTCGGAGAAGGGACTTCCGAAATCGGAGGATTCGCAGTGGTATCTGAATTACGCCCACTCCCTGTTAACAGATTTCAAGCTTGGCTTACAGATGAATGATCTTCTTTACTTGGGCTATAACCTCATTCTCGCCATATTAATCGGTGTGTTTAAGGAAGAATATATCGTTGTTTTTATACAGGCTGTAACAACTGCATCGTGTGTGATCTTGGTTTACCTCATCACGCTTCGCTTATTTAACCGAATTACCGCAATTGTAGCCTCGTATTTCTATGCAACATCTTGGCACATTACAGTTTGGTCGATGTACATTCTTTCGGATAGTTTATTTATGAATTTAGTCCTGCTGAATGTTTTCCTTCTTCTAAAAGCTCTTGAGAATAACAATAAAATCATAGGTTCGTTATTCCTCATATCTTCGCTCCTCATGCTCGTATTCCGGCCAACGGGTGTCCTGACACTTGCATTTATTATCATCTATATCGTGCTGAATATGAAGCGAGATCAGCCTATCGCTTTCTTCAAAAGGCATAGATATAAGTTTGTATGCGCTTTACTATTCGTTTTCGCAGCTATGGGCTTTCTTATACTTGCGGACAAATTGAATCCACTTCTCACCTCTCTTCAATATAATGCGAAGTTGGTTTTATACAATATTTATGCCAAAGGGTGGATTTATGATAATCCTTCAGGTCATGACTACGCCTATCGTCCCGATTATCGCATTGATATTTTCGGCAGTTTGATTCTGAGCTTTCTTATTCATAATTGGGATCATGTGTTGTTGTTATATGGCAGAAGAGCGATCGCGTTTATCGGCTGGTGGGTATGGAAGACGGATATACGGAGTCTGGCTGGGATGATTAAATTTTGCAAGGATATCATCCCGACCCTTCTATTTCTATTCGGAACTTACGCTGCCATCAGGAACAACATATTCCGAAAAACATCGATTGTTTGGTTAGTTATTGCGTCGATATTCCTATTTTGTATGGTGTTGTTCATAGATAGTATGTATCGCTATAAGCTGCCTGCTTTACCCTTTATTTGTATCGTCTGCGGGTATGGTGTCGAGAGACTGATCCGCATAATCCTATTCTTCATTAACAAATTTGGGGGGAAGTTGCTTCAATGGAACAGAAACAAGCACTCATTGTGATCCCGGCCTATAATGAGCAGAACAATATTCTAAAAGTAATCAGGGATGTACGTGAGAATCTTCCTAGCTACGATATTCTCGTTATTAATGATTGCTCGAAGGACAACACGTCTGCGATCGCCAAGCAAGCAGGAGATGGCGTCAAAGTTGTGGACCTCTCCTATAATTTAGGGATTGGCGGCGCGGTGCAAACGGGCTTCAAATATGCCGAGAAGAATGGATATTCGTATATGGTGCAAATTGACGGTGACGGTCAGCACCTCCCTAGTGAGGTGAATAAGCTATTTGCGTATATGACGCAAACGGAGTCTGATATGGTCATCGGCTCAAGGTTTCTAGATATTAAATCGTTCCAAACGACGTGGACAAGGCGACTTGGCATTAAAGTGTTCTATTATTTATTTCGCTTATTAATCCAGACGAAGATTACCGATGGGACCTCAGGGTTTCGTATGTATAATCGCAAGAGCATAGAGCTGTTAAGCCAATTCTATCCTGACGATTACCCAGAACCAGACGCTATTATTTTGATCAGCAAACATGGACTTCGCATCGGCGAAATCGGCGTTGAAATGAGAGAACGTGAACACGGTGTCTCATCCATAACTCCGATCCAAAGTCCCTATTATATGACCAAAGTGATTATGTCGATCTTATTCTCTTTTACAAGGACAAGGACGAGGTGGTAGGGATGCTAACGAGTGAACATCATCTGTATAGTGTGCAATTAATGGGTGTCGTCTTCAGTTTAATTCTCATGAGTACTGTATTTATGATGGTAAGGGCTAGAAGACTTCGAGAGAAATATGCACTTGTATGGTTTGTGATTGGCATATTTACGTTGATTATGTCCATGTTCACCAATTTGATGGAGTGGTTCTCTAAACTACTGGGCATCGATTATGCGCCATCTGCATTTTTTGCCATTCTGATCGCTTCTGCCTATCTGCTCCTGCTGAATACCAGTATAAGTATCTCAGGTTTAAAACTACATAACAAAGCGCTTACCCAAGAACTGGGATTAACGAAGTTAAGGCTAGAGGAGCTTGAGAAGAAAAGCATTGAGGAGGAAAAATCATCAAATATATCATGCTAGTTGCCAGTGTACTCATGACCGTTGTGGCGAGTACCTTGCTTAAAATAGGTGGTCGAGCTGTCAATTTCGAAGGCGGGATTATGGCTATCGCGATAGGTTACATGACGACACCGTTGATTATAACCGGCTTTGCTTTTTATGCGCTGGCGGCCTTCATCTGGATTTATTGCCTGTCTCAATTTGACCTCAGCTATGTGACTTTCGTGTCGAGTATTCAATATATTTTTATGATTCTCGTTTCGATTATGATTTTCCATGAACAAATTAGCGCCATGAAGTGGGCGGGATGCGTGTTTATTATGATTGGTGTCATTTTATGGTTGAGAGGATAGTCTGCATGTACCGTTGTTTGCCCTATACCGAAGACATGAAGGAAGACTGGGACAGGCTGGCATGGTCTCAGGGGACCATTTTTCATACGTTGTCATTTAGACAGATTCTGCTCGAGACGTTTGGTTATCAATGCTTGTATCATGCTGTGGTTGATCAAAATGGCCAGATCTGCGCGTTAATTCCATTAACGAGCGGTCGCAACTTAGGACTCAAGCAGGTAGGCGTTTCGCTGCCCTTTGTCAATTATACAGATGTGTGTGCCCTGAATGAAGAAGTCTCGCAATTTGCGATTGCTGCAATCGGGCTGCTGAAGGAAAAATATCGTCTCCATTACATCGAGTTGAGATTTAAGAACGGGACGATTTCAGGCGAAGGCAAGCAACTATCTCAGATGTTGACGCAATTGGATTCTGCCCATGGTCAACGAAATGAGATCAATCACACCTTCGTGCTGCCATTAACCAATGAGGATGAGGTTCTATCCCTCTCCACTCGCAATAATCGAAACCATATCCGGAAGGTTTACAAGAACAACTGGTTTCAGGTTTCTTATGATAAAGGGAATCTAGCACGGTTTCATAAGGTGTATGTTCGGCGGATGAAGCAGTTGGGTTCACCCGCGCAGGATATTCGCTTTTTCCAAAGATTCCTCGACTATTTACCCGATCATGCGGTGCTGCAGACTGTCCTAGATGCAGAGACAGGTGAGGTAGCTGGTGGGATGCTGCTCTTAATAAGTCCGGGAGACTCCACACTTTATTATCCTTATGGTGCGAATCTGACGGAGTTCAACCACAAATATCTGAACAACTTTATGTACTGGGAAGCCGTGAAATTGGGGATACGAAGCGGGCTGAAGCAGCTTGATCTGGGTCGTTCACAAGCCGGTTCAGGCACGTATAAGTACAAAGAACAATGGGGGGCTGCTGCCGAGCAGCTCACATATGTCGTGATGGGCAGCACCAATAAAGAGGCAGGGCCACCAGATAAAGAAAAGCTTCGCTTTTTCATCGAACTCTGGAAGATCATGCCTAACATGGTGACAGAGCCAGTAGGTAAGCAGCTCATTAAGTATCTAATGCCGTAACGAACAAACTATAGGAGTCACTACAAACGGGGGAAATAGCGCATGGCTAATCTTAGCTGGAAGCAGTATTTTGACAAGAGGGCAGAAGTTCATGGAGCTTCCGTACAATCCTCTGACTACTATAATGAGGAAAGTTTCTTTCTGCAGCGAAATCATACATTAGGTTGGCTTGGAGAGCTTAACGACAAAGAAATTTTGGATGCCGGCTGTGGCGTAGGTGCATTTAGTGAGCCTCTTGTTGGGTCAAATACGGTCTATGGGGTGGATTTTTCGGAGAGAAGCCTTGCCTTTGCTGCGGAAAGAGGTCTTCGTACATCGTCGGATGACCTAACAGCGCTACACTTTGAAGAGGGGAAGTTCGACCTGGTGCTGTGTATTGGTGTTATTCAACTGATCGAACAGTATCGGGCGGTTATTGCGGAATTGGCTAGGGTGACGAAGCCGGGAGGGACGCTGCTCATTGAAACTTTGCACCGCAAGTCATGGCAGAGGAAATTGCTCCGATTGTTCGAGAAAACCAAAAAATTCGATCGCATGTACGCTATGGATGAATTAAAGAAAGTGTTCATAGAGCACGGATTTGAGCATATAGAGTTCTTAAAGATTTATCATCCCTTCCCCTACGTTTCGAAAGGAAGCGCAGAGTGGAACGTGCACGATCGGTTGTGCACATCATTCGCCATCAAGGGGAGTAAGAAGCATGTATAATCCTTCCAAACAGATCACGAATCTACTCACCTTTGACATTGAAGAATGGTTTCATGCGAATTATGACCACGTGACACCAGATCGCACGAAGGGTTCTAGTTTCCGAGCCCATATGGATACCTTGCTTCAGATGTGCAGCGATGCGGGGTGCAAAGCGACTTTTTTCACACTTGGCTGTATTGGAGAGGATTACCCGGATATTGTGAAGGCCATCGCGCGTGAAGGTCATGATGTCGCCTCGCATGGGTATGCCCATGAATTAGCTTATAAGCAAACCAGGGAAGAATTTCGAGCGGATGTCCAGAAATCTCTTGATATTCTCGAGAATCTAACAGGAACGAAGGTACTCGGATATCGGGCGCCGTCATGGTCGATCGTTGAAAGCAACTTCCACTACCTTGAAGTATTAGAAGAGCTGGGCCTCGTGTATGACGCTAGTATCTTTCCTGTCAAAACGTTTCTTTATGGGATCCCTTCAGCAAAGACGGAGATTCATAAACCAATCGTGAATGGTAGGGAACTTAATCTCTACGAGGTTCCGATGTCTGTGATGCGCGTTGCTGGTAGAAATGTAGGATATTCCGGCGGTTTTTATTTCAGATTTTTCCCCGAATTCATTATTCGCAAAGCCATTCAATCAGCCAATCGCCGAGGGAAGAGTTCCATTGTTTATCTGCATCCGCGCGAAATTGATGTGAGGGAACATAAGCTGGAGCTTCCCAGCAAGGAGCATTTTATTCATTACTACAATATCAAAGGTACCCAAACTAAGCTTGCAAACATGTTGGAGGCATTCTCTTTTACGTCCATTTCGGAGCATTTGAACAATCAGTATAAATGATGAATATATAAGGTATCCGTTAGAAGAAATAGTTACAAGTTGCTCAGACATACATTAAGGAGTACATTTATGTATTGAAATGGCTGCTCATGTAGGAGTAAAGGAGAACGAAATCTATGACGTATACCTCTAATCGAAATAAATTAACGGACGTTAGCCGCACTCTGGCTAGAGTTGCAATAGGAGAAGAAGCTGCCCATCTTGTTATTCAAAATGGTACCTTAGTCAATGTGCATTCCGGCGAGCTGATTGCTCATATGGATGTCGCGATTGCTGCGGGACGAATTGCTTTCATCGGAAAAGCTGATCATACCATTGGGGATAAGACGGTCGTAATCGATGCGAAAGGGCAATACATGGTGCCAGGCCTGCTGGATGGCCACATGCATGTGGAAAGCACGATGCTTTCCGTGACGGAATTCGCTAAAGCGGCGATCGTCAAAGGGACGACGGGGATTTTCATGGACCCGCATGAGATTGCGAATGTGTTCGGCTCAGAAGGGGTTAGACTCATGCATGAAGAGGGGCAGCAGCTGCCGCTCAAAGTGTTCACGACCTTCCCTTCCTGTGTGCCAGCAACGAATGATTTGGAAGATGGCGGCGCTACCTTAGAAGTCGCTGATATTCAAGCGGGACTCCAGTGGGACAATGTGGTGGGACTAGGTGAAGTGATGAACTTCCCAGGTGTTGTGTTCGGAGATCCCAAAATGTTCGGAGAAATCGAAGCTACACTGCAAAGTGGGAAGACCGTTACGGGGCATTTCCCGAGTGACGATGATCGTATGCTGCAAGCCTATATCGCATCTGGCGTTACGTCGGATCACGAGACGGTAACTCGAGAGCAAGGGCTGCATAAAGTTCGCATGGGGATGCATCTCATGATTCGGGAAGGCTCTGCGTGGCATGATGTCAAAGAGGTCATCAAGATTGTCACCGAGGATGGTGTTCATACATCCAATATCTCGCTCGTTACCGATGATGTGAATCCGCAAACGCTCGTGGAGAAAGGGCATCTCAACCATGTGGCACGACGCGCGATGGAAGAAGGCGTTCAACCAGTCACGGCGATCCAAATGGTCACGATCAATGTGGCGCGTTATTTTAAGCTGGAGCATGATGTGGGATCAATCACACCTGGGAAATGTGCAGACATCCTATTGATAGAAGATCTGCAGAAGATGGAGCCTTCCATGGTCATTACGGATGGTCAAATCATTGCGGAGCAAGGGGAACTGGCTGTCGAATTCCCTGTGTTTACGTACCCGGCTCATATCCGCAATTCGATGAACGTGAAGCGGGAGCTGACGGCGGAGGACTTTAAGCTTAGGGCGGCTACGGAGCAGGAGAAGACGAACGTCAATGTGATCCGTGTGATCGAAAATAGTGCCAGAACCGAGAAGATGACGGCAGAGCTCGCCATTCAACAAGGCATCATCCTGCCGGATGTCGAGCAAGACATTGTTCGCTTAGCTTGTATCGAGCGGCATCAAGGCACAGGTCAAATTTCACTTGCTTTTGCCCATGGCTTTGGCGTGAAGTCTGGCGCGGTAGCCTCTACGGTGGCCCATGACAGTCACAATCTGCTCGTGATGGGAATAGATGAAGCGGATATGGCGTTCGCGGCGAATGAGCTTGTGAAGCTCGGCGGCGGCATGATTGTTGTGGAAAATGGCAAAGTGCTGGCCCAGGTTCAGATGACCATCGCAGGCCTCATGTCAGAGAAAACACTGCCTGAAGTCGTCAAAGAAGTCGCCGAGATGGACAAAGCGTGGCAACACATAGGCTGTTCCATGAACGCGCCGTTCATGACGTTTTCCCTCATCGCCTTGCCTGTGATTCCCGAAATTCGCATTTCGAATCGCGGGCTGGTGGATGTGACTCAGTTTAAGCTGATTGATGTGGAGATCGTCTAACAAATCCATACAATTCGAATCTTTCTGAACATTAGAGCATTATGCTAATGTTCTTTTTTCTATGGCGTTTCCAGTATTTATAATGGATTTCAAGAAATAGGGCAAACTGAAACGAACTTATCACATCAAGGTGGTGTACGCACATTGTTGACTGATTTGAAGCGTTTATTAATAGGCCAGCCCTTGAAGTCCCATGAATTAGGCGAGCAGAAGTTAAATAAAAAGAAAGCGTTGGCGATTCTTTCCTCCGATGCACTCTCCTCGGTAGCTTACGGTCCAGAGCAAATTCTAATTGTCTTAATAACGATTAGCGCTGCGGCGTTCTGGTACACCATCCCTATCGCTTGCGGTGTTCTGTTTCTCTTAGTAGCTCTCATATTGTCCTATCGACAAATCATATTCGCATACCCACAAGGGGGCGGCGCCTATGTCGTCTCCAAAGAGAACCTCGGCATGAACGCCGGGTTGTTTGCGGGCGGATCCTTATTGGTCGATTACATACTGACTGTAGCGGTTAGTATTTCCGCGGGTACTGATGCGATCACGTCAGCTTTTCCAAGCTTACACAGTTACACAGTACCGATTGCACTGGCACTCGTCTTATTTATCACGATCCTCAATCTGCGCGGAATCACGGAATCGGCCTCCATTTTGGCATATCCCGTGTATTTGTTTGTGGTCGCGTTGTTTATCCTGATAGGTATTGGCTTGTTTAAGATTCTTACAGGTCAAATTTCTCCCGATTTGCATACGCCGTTGGGGACTCCCGTTGCGGGCATTTCCTTATTCATCTTGTTAAGAGCCTTCTCCTCAGGCAGCTCGGCATTAACGGGGGTCGAGGCGATATCCAATGCGATTCCCAATTTTAAGACACCTGCCCCGAACAATGCTTCCAAAACATTAATGGCCATGGGTATGTTATTAGCGATTCTGTTCGCAGGTATCATCTATTTGGCCTACTACTACGGCATTGCGCCGCGAGAGAAGGAAACTGTCGTTTCTCAGATTGCGACGGTGACATTTGGCCGAGGTCTGATGTATTATATCGTCCAAGGCACAACCGCGATGATTCTTGTGCTCGCCGCGAATACGGGCTATTCCGCATTTCCACTGCTCGCGGTGAATTTGGCCAAAGATAAATTTATCGCCAAAATGTTTACGATGCGCGGCGACAGATTGGGCTATTCGAACGGGATTATCTTCCTAGCTGTGACCTCTATGCTATTAATTATCGTGTTCAAGGGGCAGACCGAACAGCTCATACCGCTCTATGCTGTCGGGGTGTTCATTCCATTTACACTGGCTCAGACAGGCATGCTGGTGAAGTGGTTTCGGGAGAAACCGAGAGGTTGGCTGCTCAAATTAACGGTTAACTTGGTTGGGGCCTTCATGAGCTTCATCGTCATGATGATCTTCTTTATCACCAAGTTTGGACAAGTGTGGAGTGTGCTCATTTTCCTGCCGCTTATCGTGTTCATTTTTCATCAAATCAAAAAGCATTACGATGCGATCGCTGAACAATTGCGACTCTCTTCTTGTGAACCTGCCCTCCCGATTGAAGGGAATGTCATGATTGTGCCTGTAGCCGGCTTCACACATGTGGTGGAGAATTCGTTGAACTACGCCAAGTCGCTGTCACCCGATCAAATTATTGCGGTGTATGTGGCTTTTGAACGGGACGATGAGAAAAAGTTCGAGGAGAAATGGCAGAAGTGGCAACCCGATGTGCGCTTAGTTACGCTGCATACCCATTATCGAAGCATTGTCCACCCGCTGACCAAATTCATCGATACCGTGGAACATAAAGCATCGGAGTCTAATTTCCGGGTAACCGTGATCATCCCACAGTTTATTCCCAAGAAGAATTGGCATAATATTTTGCACAATCAATCGAGCTTGCTGATAAGGGCGTTTCTGCTGTATAAGCGGAACTTGGTTGTGACGACCGTGCCTTATCATTTGAAAAAGTAGCGCGGGCGCTTGGAGGGATGTAAGTCGATTATTTCTACTTACATAGTAGGAAAGCGCCTGCGGCAAGTGTGTAAGTCGATTATTTCGGCTTACACTGCCTGGATTCCACCCTCGGCACACCCACTAGTCCGAAAAAATTGAACTAATCTCTCTGCCGCCAGCAATAAAGGTACATTAGTCCGAAATC
>NZ_WHNY01000049.1 GCF_013141695.1 Paenibacillus plantarum | reverse complement strand
GTTAAGAGAATTAAGCAACACTCTTGTAATAGTTTTCTTCAAATCGAACGGGTGAAAGGTAACCCAAAGAACCATGGATCCTTTTACGATTGTAAAAAAGCTCAATGTATTCGAACATATCTTGTTGTGCTTGGGCTTTTGTCAAAAATCTTGTACAATAAACAAACTCTTTCTTTAATACACTATGAAAAGATTCGATACATGCATTGTCATAACAGTTGCCTTTTCGACTCATGCTAGCTTTCATCTTGTATTTTTTAAGTCTTTCGCGGTAATCGGTTGATGCGTACTGCGAGCCACGATCTGAGTGATGTATCAGGCCTTTAGGAGGTTTTTGAGCCTCGTAGGCTTGATCTAAGGCGGCGAGAACTAAGTCGGTCGTCATACGGTCTCCGAGTTTCCAACCTACAATTTTGCGTGTGTACAAATCTAAAACACTTGCTAGATACATGCGGCCCTGTCGGCACGGGATATACGTAATATCTGTTACCCAAACTTTGTTGGGCGCTGTTGTTTGGAAGTTCTGATTCAGCACGTTTGATGCAATCGGAAAATCATGGTTTGAATCGGTTGTATTCACTCGAAACTTCTTGGAAACACAGGAACGAAGCCCGTTTGCTTTCATCAACTTTCCTACTAATCGCTCAGAAACCGTCCAGCCTTCACGCTTTAAAGTCTCTGTGATTTTAGGACTTCCATATCTACCAAAGTGGTCATGAAAGATGAATGTAATACGAGCTAAGAGAGCTGCTCTGCGCTTCTGATAGCTGTTCACAACAGCTTTACCAATTACCCATTTGTAATAACCGCTCTTCGATACCTCGAGTGTCTGACACATCTTCTCTACTGAAAATTCAGAGCGATGATCTTCAATAAATTGGAACCTTAGTTCCTTGGTCTGCTGAAGATGTGTACGGCCTTTTTTACAATCGCTAGTTCTTCTTCCGCCTCTGATATCCGGCGATCCTTCTCTGCGAGTTCACGTTCTTTCTCTTTCAAGAGCTGCTCCAATTGACGGACCTTCTCAGGACTGGCAAGGGATTCACTTTCAAATTGGCGATACTTCGCCACCCATTGATGAAGCGTTCCCGCAGGAATGTTAAGTTCTTCAGCAATTTCCGTTACCGATTTCGTTTGTTCTTGAATAAATTTTACCGTTTGTTGTTTAAATTCATCATTGTACCTTTGCCGCTGTTCACCCACTGTGAACACCTCCTCGTTACATCTATTATCTTAAATCTGTTAACGAGGTGTC
>NZ_WHNY01000048.1 GCF_013141695.1 Paenibacillus plantarum | reverse complement strand
CGAAAATACGTCAAATTCGAGCAAATTAGCTGTAGTTTATACATCTAAACACGATTCGGCAGTCACCTTACGTTCGCAAGCCACAAGCCAGCCTCAAACCAGCTACAATTCTACGCCGTATCCTCGTTTCCTTTTCTTAGGTTTGTCTTTTGGGATAGCCCCTTATTTTGTATTTTGTAAAAAATGCCTATATTCTTCGAAAGAAATGTCAACTTCAAGAGAAGCATTGTTGATATAGTAGAAATCAACTTCATCTCTAGGAGGAGATATCATTGAAATTTGCGGCATTTAGCGGTGTTTTTATGGCACACAGTATTCAAGAAGCTATGAAATTGACTAAAAAGTTGGGCATGGATGGGATCGAAATTGCAGCTCGCGAGCCACATCTTTCTTCGACAACGAGTACGCCGCGGATCCAGGAAATCAAGGCGTTAGCAGCGGATTTGGGACTCGAAATTCCGGTGCTTGCCGGCTATATGGGCGGCTTCTCGACGGCTAGCGATCGAGAGTGTGAGCAAGCATTCAGCGATTTCAATCGTTTGTTGGAAATTGGCGGAGAGCTGGGATCTTCCATGATTCGGGTATCCCCGGGAGGGCCGAATGCTTTCATGGCATACGACTATCACTATGCCAAAGCGGCACACTGGCTGAATAAATGCGCAGAGATGGCTCAAAAACTTCAAATAAAGCTATTGCTTGAAATTCATAATGAATCACTTGTAGAAACCGTTGACAGCAGCTTGAGGTTATTGAAATTGACCCAGCATGATAATATTGGGATGATTCACGATGTTGGTAATATGTATATTACAGAGACGGATTATGGCAGGGATTCTATCGTAAATCTGGACAAACATTTGTTCCATGTTCATGTCAAAGATGAGATACGTGTGAAGGAGGCTGGAGCACCAGGCACTTTCCTTAACTTGACGCATCGCGGACAAGAAGCGTTTCTGCAAAGTCGCTTGGGCGAGGGGGAAGCGGACCATCAACCCATGTTCGATGCGCTGAAAGAAGTCGGTTATAAGGGATGGATAACCTTGGAATGCCATGCGCCATTTCCAGCCTACGAGCGGCTGAATCATGATTTTCAAGCAGTCCAAAAAATGTTGTCTAAGGAATAAAGATGAGGTAAAGACGGACGGCATGCAATACACCGGTACGCATAGAGGGGACACTTTGAAAAAGTGTTCAGTCTGTGCGTATCTTTTTTGTGTCGGCAACAGGAAACGAGAAATTAAAAGGAAACTTTTTACCAGTCGCCATACTTTCACCATGTTCGTTTACATGGAAATAAGCGAAGATAAATTTGGATGTAAGTACGAATGACTTTACCTTGGCTAGGATGTCAAATCGTCCGGCAGTGCGCACACATCTCTATGTGTCTGTATACTGTAATGTTCATTTTCACTTATATTCTCCAGGTGCAGGGGTTCGAATCCCCTATCGTGTGGAACGATTAGCTCAGTGGTAGAGCACTCGACATTTAATCGAGCAAACAAATATTCTTAATTGATTGTGTACTGGAGTCTTCTGTGGCTTACACATGGCACACTGCGTGATGGCTATGCAATCTGCAGATACCGATTACAAGAATGCTTAAACCCGTTTGTTACTAACGGAAGATAGACGGTTTTCAAGTGTAAACCGAACATCTCCAACAAGTTTCGAATGGCGTTAAGGAGTACTTGTATTCTTAAGCAGAATTCCGCTCTAATCGCAGGAAGACTCCAAATACGTGATCTAACACTCAAGGAGGTTTTAACATGTTAAAAAAAGTAACGATACACAATGACGAACGAGGACTGCTATTTCGTAAAGGCAGCTACTATAAATGCTTACAACCAGGCACATATCGGCTGTCACCATTTTCAGATGATCATGTTGAGATTTTAAACATCATGAACGCTTTTCATGTAAAAGGGAAAGATCTTCAGTTGTTTATGCATGACGACATACTCATCAAAGAGCTGGATATGATACAGGTTCAAGACAATGAATATGTGCTGCATTATGAAGATGGCAAATACGTTGGCTTGTTGACAGCTGGAAGATATGCTTTTTGGAATGTATTGAAAGTGCATACTTATCTTCGTGCAGACATACGTAATCCAGAGCTACCCAATGAGATTGATTCAGCTATTATTCCTAAGCTCATTGGTTACTATCAAACATTTGATGTGGCTAGTCACGAAAGTGGAGCCTTGTATTATAACCATGTCATGCAAAAGGAGCTTGTTCCCGGCAAATACTATTTCTGGAAGGGTCCAATCGGAGTCTCTGTGAAAACCGTCGACCTGCGTCAACAGCAAATGGATATGACAGGACAAGAAATGATGACGGAGGATAAGGTCACTCTGCGGCTTAACTTTGTGTGCCAATATCGTATTTTGAATGCACTTCGAGCGCTTGAAATTAAGTCGTTTGAAGAACAAATGTACATTCAATTGCAACTTGTATTACGTGAGTATGTGGGTACTTTGAAATTAGATGATTTGCTGAAAATGAAACAGGAAGTCACCAACTACGTGTTGTCACGCTTGAATGAGAAAAGTCTTGATTATGGCGTGCAATTCTTGTCTGCCGGTGTGAAAGATATTATTTTGCCAGGTGATATTAAGGATATCTTGAATACAGTGTTGTTGGCTGAGAAGAAAGCGCAAGCCAATCTCATTACGCGGCGCGAGGAGACGGCTTCTACGAGAAGTTTGTTGAATACAGCGAAGCTTATGGATGAGAATCAAACCCTGTTCCGACTGAAGGAGCTTGAATTCTTGGAAAAGATTTGTGAGAAAATCGGAACGATTTCTTTTAATGGTGGAGGCAACTTATTAGAGCAGTTGAACTCTTTTGTTGGAGAAAGAAACATGTCTAAGAACGGATAAGTTATAACTTTGGTAGAATGTTATTTTAGCTTACTCAAAGTAAGGACTCTCTAAACAAATAGAGGGTCCTTTTTTTTGAAAAATGAATTTACCCCCCATGAATCATTCGTTTGTCTATCACGCCTTCAGCTTCTTATCCCTTAAAATAGTTATAACTAACTCTAAGAGATAGAATATTACCTAGTATCAGAATTCATAAGATGGTAGCAACATCAATGGATTGAAGGGAGTATTGTGATGTTTTGGACATTGGAGAAATTGCAAGCACGTATCAATGAATTAGAACCGTTTCGCTATCGTGGTGAAGAGGTTATAGATACTTTTCGAATTAAACTTGATGCCGATGGCATTATTGGAGCCTATCCTTCAGATGACGGCGAGTGGAATAACATTCAAATCGGAGACCGTTGGAATGGCCGGGATGTTTATTATTGGCTAGCTGCGGACCTGTTTATCCCAGCGGAGTGGAAAGGAAAGAAGGTACTCGGCCGATTTAAACTTGGACAGACTGGTGAAGGAACGAACAGCGGTTTCGAATCGCTTCTTTTTTTGAACGGGGAGCCGTATCAGGGCGTGGACTCGAATCATGACGAAGTATTTTTCCAGGAAGATGTGATTGGTTCCGAGGTGAAGCTTCGCTTCCGCTTGTGGTCTGGATTAGGCGGTTACCAAAGCTCGAGAGTCATGGAAAGCAGGCTGGAATTAGCAGCAATATGCTGGCTGGATGAAGCTTGCGACGATCTGTACTACACGGCCAAAGCGTTGTTGGAAACGATTCGGATGTTGGATGAGCGTCGCCCAGAACGGCACGAGCTGCTGACTATGTTGGATCAAGCTTTTCTCCTACTCGATTGGTCGAGACCAGGGAGCGATGCTTTTTACAACTCCGTGGCGAGAACTCAGGAACAATTGCAAACGGCTCTGTCCTCCATGCCGAAGCTGCACTCCGTTGTCGTTCAATGCATAGGGCACACGCATATCGACGTTGCTTGGCTCTGGCAGCTGAAGCATACGAGGGAAAAAGCAGCGAGATCTTTCTCAACCGTGCTCCGCTTAATGGAACAGTACCCGGAGTATATTTTCTTACAAACACAGCCACAGCTGTATGAGTATATCAAGTCGGATTATCCAGATATATATGAACGTATCAAGGAACGTGTCAAAGAAGGTCGATGGGAAGCTGGCGGTGCAATGTGGCTGGAGGCTGACTGCAACCTAGCATCTGGTGAATCGCTGGTGCGGCAGCTTTTATATGGAACCCGATTTTTCCGCGAGGAATTCGGTGTAGAATGCAAGTATTTATGGTTGCCTGATGTGTTTGGCTACAGCTGGGCGTTGCCGCAAATACTGCGGAAGTCCGGGATTGAATCATTCATGACGACGAAAATTAGCTGGAATCAATATAATCGGATGCCTCATGACACATTCATGTGGAGAGGGATTGATGGAACGGAAGTGCTGACCCATTTCATGACGACGCCGGATCCCGGCTCCAGCGAAGGAGCCTTCTACTATACGTACAACGGGAAAGTTACGCCATCTTCGGTGCAGGGCATATGGGACGCCTATCGGGATAAGGCGCTTAATTCGTCCTTACTGCTCGCCTATGGGTTCGGCGATGGCGGGGGCGGTGTCAATCGGGAAATGCTGGAGATGAGGCGCCGGCTAGATCAAATACCTGGCATTCCCGCGGTGAAGACGGGGCGGGCTGATGACTATTTTACCGAGCTACAGCAACAGGTCGCAAATTCAAATTCCTATGTACACACATGGGATGGTGAGTTATATCTGGAACTACACCGCGGTACCTATACAAGTCAAGCTTACAATAAGCTTATGAATCGTAAGTTGGAGCTACTGTATAGAGAAACGGAATGGCTGCAAGTCATGAGCAGCTTATTGAATGACAGCGCACATGCGGCGAATGGCGAAAGCTCAAGTCTTCTCTATGAAGGCTGGAAAATCATTTTGCGAAACCAGTTCCATGACATTATCCCAGGTTCGTCGATTCGTGAGGTCTACGAAGACAGTAGGATTGAATACAGTGAAGCGCATGCTATAGGAGATAAAGTGTGGAAACAATCCGCATCGTATTTGACAGATAGTAAGCAGGGGTGTGAAGTAGTGGTGTTCAACAGTTCGCCTTGGGAGCAGACGGATATTGTATGCTTGCCCGAAGGGGAGGGCTGGTTGGATGCGCACAATCGTCCGCTTGAGGCTCAACTTGTGGATGGGAAGATGTGGGTTAAGGTTGAAGAAGTTCCATCGATGGGGTACACGGTGATTCGTCAAGCCGATCGAGCGGATACGTATATGCAAAAGGTGAAGGAAAATCCATTCACGAAGTTGGCTCACGGGTTAATAACGCCTTTTTACGAAATCGAATGGAATGCCAGCGGTCAGATTGAACGACTCTACGATCGGATTGAGAAGCGGGAAATTATCGCCGAGGGACAGACAGGCAACCGATTTGAAGTGTTCGAAGATAAGCCGAAAGGTCGGCACGAGGCATGGGATATTGACATTTTTTATACCGAGAAAAAACAGGAAGTAGCATGTTTGACCCGCATAGAAGTGACAGACATGGGTACTTTGGCGGCGATCGTCCGCTTTGAGTGGTCCTATATGGACTCTACTGTTGTGCAAGATATGGTGCTCTATGCGGATAATCGCAGAATCGATTTCAAGACACAGGTTAATTGGCATGAGCCGCGTAAACTGTTAAAAGTAGCCTTTCCAGTGCGCATTCGGGCGACGGAGGCGACATACGATATCCAATTCGGCAACGTGAAGCGTCCAACGCATTGGAATACAAGCTGGGACTACGCACGGTTTGAGACGGTTGGCCATCAGTGGGCTGATTTGTCTGAACGCGGATATGGCGTCAGCCTTCTGAATGATTGTAAGTATGGTTATGACATCAAAGATCATGTGATGAGATTAACGTTGATCAAGTCCGCGATGGTTCCTGAC
Organism: Paenibacillus plantarum; assembly: GCF_013141695.1. GTDB lineage: Bacteria > Bacillota > Bacilli > Paenibacillales > NBRC-103111 > Paenibacillus_E > Paenibacillus_E plantarum. Next base: position 22,466 of record NZ_WHNY01000048.1, on the reverse strand, counting down.
GCTACTGCAGATATTGGTGAGCATCACTTCACGTATTCGCTGCTACCGCATGCTGGAGATTGGTATGACGGTAAAACGATGCAATCCGCTTGGTCGCTGAACAATCCACTTACGTATGTGTCTGGAACGCCTGAGAAAGCTGCATTCAGCATGTTCCGTCTATCCTGTGAGCATGTCATGATCGATGCGGTTAAAGCGGCTGAGGATCAGGATGCCGTTATTTTGCGGATTCACGAGTTCGCAGGTATAAGCGGACAATTGGAGATATCGAGCGATGCTAAGATCGCGTCCTGGCAGGAATGTGATCTCCTCGAACGCTCTCAAGGGGAGCTTCACGAAGACGCGCGGATATGCGTTCAAATGAAGCCGTATGAGATCAAGACATTTATGATCCATTTCAACTAAACCTACATGCCAACATGGCCCCAAATCTCTTTGGGGTCTGTTTGCATTTCCTCAGTATCACCTAGTGCATCCCCTTATGAGGAAGACAGTTGATTTGTCATACGGACACAGTTGATTTACCACTCCCGCCTTGTAGCGCGGTTGTAATATGCTTATACCACTATTTCAGTTTAAGGAGAAGATGACACATGCGCAAAAGGAGTTCCCTTTTCAATTCCTATGTTTTTATTTTTCCAAGTCTATTTTTAACCTTGGCGCTAGGCGTATATCCGCTTGTTTGGGCGCTTCGTTATATGTTTTACGATTATCAGGGGTATGGCAAAGAGAAATTCATTGGTATTGATAATTTTACAAGATTGTTTAGGGATACGGAGTATTGGCATTCCGTGTACAACACGTTCATTTATGCGGGCGGAAAACTAATTATCGTTTTGCCGCTTTCACTCATCCTTGCTGTTATTTTAAATAAGGGCATCAAAGGAAGAGTGCTATTACGCGCGGTATATTTCATGCCGACGATTATAAGCACATCCGTCATGGCCATCGTTTTTTTTACTATTTTCAATTCGTATAACGGACTTCTCAATCAATTCTTGCTCAAGTATGGCTTAATCTCCAAATCGATCGACTGGCTGGGACCGGATTATGCCATGATAACTGTTATTATTATGGCGATATGGGGGGCAATCGGTAACTATATGCTTCTGTTCATAGCCGGATTGCAAGGTATTCCAGATGATTTATACGAAAGTGCATCCATTGACGGAGCGAATGTGGTTCAAAAGTTTTGGTACATTACAATTCCGATGCTCGGACCTGTCCTGCAGATGATCGTTATGCTCGCTATTATCAACTCACTTAAGGGGTATGAAAGTATTATGGTCATGACCGAGGGCGGACCTTTCGGTAAAACCGATGTCATGTATCTGTATGTGTACAAGCTGTTTTTCCCAGTCTCGGCAACTTCCCCGACGGTACAGCAGATTGGTTATGGTAGCGCTGCTGGTTTCGTAACAGCACTCATTGTCGGGTTAATTACGATTGCATATTTCAGGATGTCCAAACGATTGAATCAGGATTAAAAAGGGAGGGTATACAAGATGACAACGATGAAATCAGGTGGCTTCCTGGGCAACCGAATTATTGGGCATAGTATCAAATGGATATTTTTGATTGCAATCGCCTTTTTCACGATATTTCCCATTGTTATGGCGATGTTGGGCTCTGTCAAAACGAATGCAGAGTTAACAACCGGAGCTACGCTATTACCTTCCGTCTGGAAGTTCTCCAACTACGCAACGGCCTGGAAGCAGGCTAACTTTGCCCAGTTTACGTGGAATAGCTTATTTATAAGCGTCATAGTAACGATCGGAACGCTGCTTGTTGCAACGATGTCCGCTTATGCTGTGGACAGAACGAAATTCCCTGGCAAACGCTTGTATGTTTCTTTACAAGCAAGTACAATGTTTATTTCCATTGGTGCCGTTGTTTTAATGCCGCAATTTAATCTCATGGTCAAACTTGGTTTAAATAAATCACTTTGGGGTGTCATCATCATCCTCATTAGCTCGCATGCGGTGATTTATTTTATGCTGATCGGCTTTTTTAAGGCGATTCCTAAGGATCTTGACGAGGCCGCTTATATCGACGGCTGCAATTTCTTTACGGTATACTGGCGGATTATTCTTCCTTTATTGCGTCCTGCACTAGGGGTTACTGCCTTGTTCACGTTCCGAGGTGCTTGGAATGAATATATTTTGCCATTGGTTTTCACTATGACAAACCCAAAACTACAAACACTGACCGTTGGTCTTGCTAATTTGCGCTACGGCATTGGCGCCGCTGCAGAAGCACATCTCATGATGGCTGGTGCGTGCTTATCATTCCTGCCGATCCTGGTTGTGTATGTCTTGGCGAATAAGTCATTCATCCAAGTAACGGCAGGAAGCGTAAAAGGATAGGCATACAGAAGTATACAACAGAGTTATTTTCCCCCACCTTGAAAGTTGATTTGTCATTCACGGTTCCAGTAGATATAGGGTTATCATGAAAACAGTTACATGATGCATGTATCCAACTACAGGAAGAGAAAACAGGAGGGTTTAACGACATGAGTAAAAAGATAGTAATGAGCACACTGCTTGGTGTTACAATGGTAGCTTCACTTGCAGCATGCGGTGGACAAACGGATAAGCCTACGAACACGAGTGCTAGTGCAACTTCTTCATCTGCAGCAAGCGGCCCGAAGACGAAGCTTACCTACTGGACGATTGATCGTCATGACGCTGATTATATGAAGGAAATTATCAAGAAGTTCAATGAGACGAACAAAGACAACATTGAAGTAGAGATGACGGTTATGGCTGATAACTTCAATCAGTCGGTCGATATTGCTTTTGCAAGTAAACAAGCGCCTGATATCTTCCGGACCAATGATTTTGCCGGATTTGTGAAGAAAGGCTATCTATTGCCGCTGAATGATTTGATGACAGATGATATGAAAAAACGATATGGCAACTTACTTGTCGAAGAGAGCAATATGGTCGATGGAAAGGTATATTCGCTTCCGAACACTGGGCAATATTGGAGATTAATCTATAATCTAGATCTATTCAAAAAAGCCGGAATCACAGAACCGCCAAAAACGGTTCAAGAAATGGTTGAAGATGCTAAGAAAATTACCGAAGCTGGCAAAGATATTGGAGCTTATGGTTTTGCAGAAAACTTCAAAAATCCAAGTTCTGCATTCACACGGATTGCCAACCCGATTGGATCATTTAGCGGAACGTCCGTATTAGATGGATATAATTACAAAACGGGTCAATACGACTTTGCTGCTTATAAGCCGATTGTTGAAGCGCTTCGACAAATGAAGCAGGACGGCAGTATGCTGCCTGGTGTTGAATCTCTCGACATTGATCCGCTTCGTGCCCAATTCGCAGCTGGGAAAATCGGTATGTATTTTAACCACTCCGGCGAACCTGCTGTGTACCAAAGCCAATTCCCGACAAAAGTGAACTGGAGCGCGGCACTGCCTCCAACAATTGACGGAAAACAAACAGGAACGGTAGCCGTTTACAATACGGGTAATTACATTGGTATTAACAAAGAAACTCCAAACAAAGATAAAGCGTGGAAGTTCTTAGAATACATCTATAATCTAGACTTCCAGAAGGCCTATCAAGAAAAAGGTTTTGGCATCTCGATTGTACCGGATGTGAATGCAGCTGCTCAAAAGCCAGCTATGCCAGGTATTGAAGGTTTCTTGCCTACGAAGTTCGACGCTTTATATGCAACGTCTCCTACTGGCGTGGCAGAAACGAAGGTTGAAGGACTGAAATTTGGGAACGTGATTATTAAATATATGCTTGAAGGCGGAGATGTGGACAAGCTTATGAATGATTTGACCACTCGCTATAATACGGCATTAGAGAAAGCGCGTGCCGCGGGAGAAACCAAGTTGAAGGCGGATCCGAACTTTGAACCAGGTAAAATGCAAGGCAGCCTTGCCAAATAGGCAGAGGGCTTAGTGGATATAATAGGTAAGGGGCGCGCGGCCTAAAGCAGCGCGTCTCTTCCTTATTATTGTGAGGAGAAGGGGGAGTCAGCTTGAATCAATGGTTTTATCGGCTATCGCTCCGCCAGCGATTAAGAATCTCCGTTTTGATGCTAACCGTCGTGTCCATTGCCCTGACGGGCATCATGTCCTATTGGATTGCTTTTCGATCCACCGAAAGTGAAGCGTTCATTTCCAGCCAAAATACGTTAAATAAATCTGCGCGTGTGCTTGATGAAAAGTTCAGGCACATCATTATCTCGACCTCCTCGATGATGCTGAGTGATCCATTCAAGAACGCCATGGAGGATGTCTTTGCGAATAATTCGGCCTCTTATTATACACGGTTATCCTCTTTGCAAACGCCACTAGCGCAAATGAAACTCATTGAGCCCTCGATTCAATCCGTTTTGATTTACACGCCAGTTGGCGAAATGTATGCGACGAATGATCTTCGTAATGGGCAGGTTCGTTTCAAGGATACGATATTTGCCAATTATCTGAACACAACAGAACGTGTTGTATGGCTGAAAGATCACGAGGATGCGCTTTTTTTAGGAAAGACGAGGGTCATTTCGTTGATTATGAAGCCTGTTACGGACGCGGATGTTCGAGATGTCTATGTTGTCGTCAATGTGAAGGAAGATGCGATTAGCAGTGTTGTTACGGATGGTCTGTTGGATAAGTCTACAAATTACTATCTCATATCAAGCAACGGCGAAACGGTACTTCCATTAAGCAGCCAGACGCCTCCTTTCCAAAGTGACTCTTCCTTTTTAGAGCAGTTGCAGAGCCAAGATCGTGGGTTTTTCAAACATGACATCGCAGGTAAGAAGTATTTAGTCAATTATTCGAGGCTCACGATGGCAGACAATTGGATGATGGTCAGTGTACAAACACAGTCGGATTTACTTCATCAGGTGAATCGTATCAAAACAATTACGCTCTGGATTATGCTGTGCTGTGCCGTTTTAGCTTTCATTCTATCCAATGTCATATCGAGCTTTCTCCTGAAGCCTCTGCACAAACTTCAAGGGTTAATGAAAAAAGTAGAACAAAATAATCTCGATGTGAGATTTACTAGTAAATATGAGGATGAGGTAACGCAGGTTGGGTTGAAGTTTAACCGAATGCTGGAGCAAATCTCTTCACTCATTGAGGATGTCAAGGAAGCCGAGTACGAGAAGCGCAAGATGGAAGTAAAAGCTCTTCAAGCGCAGATTGATCCGCATTTTTTGTATAACACTCTGAACACGATCATTTGGAAGTCGGAAACGTCTCAAAATCGGGATGTCACGGAGATGATTACATCGCTGTCTCTCTTGTTCCAGTTTGGTCTAAATGGCGGTAACGAGATGACCACGTTAGCCAAGGAGATTGATCACGTAAGGCAATATTTAATCCTGCAGCAGAAATGCTATGAAGATCTGTTTGAATATTCGATTGAGCTAGAGGATGAGTCCTTGCTAGATATTCCCGTTTTGAAAATTATTTTGCAGCCCTTAGTGGAAAACTCCATCTTGCATGGGTTTCAGAGTATGGATGGTAAAGGTAACATCCACATATCCATTTCAGGTTCCGAAGATGTTCTGATCCTTCAAGTGGAGGATAACGGCGAAGGTATGGATGTCGCAACCGTTGACATCGATATGCGGAGTGAGCAATCAGCACACAAAAGCTATGCGCTCCGCAATGTGTATGGACGACTGCGACTTTACTACGGCAATAAAGCAGATATTAGTTTGAACAGCGAGCCTTATGTCTCCACCACGGTGAAACTAACTATACCATTGACGGGCGAGTGATCAAGCAGTGACGACTGAACTTAGAATGTGTGTAATCGACGATATCAAAACCGTTGTGCAGGGCATTAAAAACCAAATAGATTGGGCGTCATACGGTATTGGTATCTCAGGTACAGCTAGCAATGGTGAGCAGGGCATTGAACTTATTAAACAAACGGAGCCACACATTGTTCTGACTGATATCCGTATGCCCAAAATTGACGGGTTAGAGATGACTAGACAAATTCTGGCGTGGTTTCCACGGACGAAAATTGTCTTTTTAAGCGGTTATACCGATTTTGAGTACGCCCAGGAGGCACTTCGACTAGGTGCGTTCGATTATATTGTAAAACCGTATACCCCGCAAAAAATTATCGATGTCGTGTTAAAGGCTAAGCAGTCGATTGATGATGAGATTCATGAAACGCAGCGTTACCGTGAGATGGAAAGAAAGCTGCGAGAAAGCTTGCCATTCCTGAGGCAGGAATATTTTCAACTGCTGCTTCAGTTTCGAACGACGCCTGAACAAGCGCAAAAACGTTGGGATTTTTTGAATATTGGACTTGAGCGTGAGCGCTTTGTTGTTATGCTAACAGAAATCGATCAATTCACGGAGCAAACCGATACATTGCCTGTTCAGGAGGTAGAACTCATCCGGTTTACCGTTCACAATATTTTGGAGGAAAGCTTGAGGGAGCATACCAAAGGTTTTGTTTTCCGAGATCATACGAATCGGTATGTAGCGATATTCAATCCTTCGGATTCGTTCCATGCAGAAGCCATTGCGGAAAGATGCCGCGAGAATGTAAATAAATATTCCCGTTATACCATATCCATTGGGCTAGGGGAAGAAGTGCAGGAGATTCATCAGATCTCCTACTCCTATTCCCAGGCGTTCGCTGCCATCTCCTATAATTTTTATACGGGTGGCAATACCGTTTACAATTACCGAGATTTGAGCCCAGTTCATCAAACCTTGCCTCGCTACTCCCCCGAGAAGGAGAAGGAGCTTTTTTACTGCTTAAGGTCGGGAAATTTGCCGAAAGCGTGCAGTATTGTGGATGAACTGTTTGAGGAAACGGTGTATGCATCAACCCCTCCGGCTCCCGAAGTAGTCAAAGGAATGTGTGATGAGCTGGCCTTTCTAATCAATCGCGTATTCTCTGAAAAACTAACGCGCGAAGAGATGGAAGGAATTGAACGTTACCAGTATCACATTAAGAATCTATCATCGTATAAGTTGAAGGAACTGCAAGAGAACATTAAGGAATTGTGCAGGTTGGGTTGTGAGTTCATTCAGAAACGCCATGTGGAAGATGTGAACCAAGTTGTCGAGCAAGTCATTGCTCATATACGTCAAAATGTATCGTCAAATATGACGGTCAATGATTATGCCAAACTGGTTTATTTGAGCGGAAGTTATTTTGCTAATCTGTTCAAGAAGGTTACAGGGATGACAGTCACCCAATTTGTAACGACTGAGCGGATGGAGCAGACGAAGGCGATGCTGCTTGAAGGCAAGCAGGTTCAAGAGATCGCTCAGGCTCTGGGATACGAAGACAGGCGGCATTTCAGTGAATTGTTTAAGAAGCATACAGGTATAACACCATCTGATTTCAAACAGCTGTATACACGGTGAAAATTTAGCAAATGAGGTGCACGATATGCGTCAAAAATATGCCTATACACATCCGAAGAATGGTTACCCCGAGTGGAACAATAATCCAGAAATTTTCCAATTAAACCGAATAAAAGCTCATGCGACTTTAATGCCATTTGCATCGGTAGATGAAGCCCTCAAAGGTGACAGAAGCGCATCCTCATACACAGTTTCACTAAATGGCATGTGGAAATTCAGCTTTGCTGAGACGCCGGATAAGCGGAGTACGAACTTCTACGAAATGGGTTACGATACCACTGGCTGGGATTCTATTCAAGTTCCGTCGCATTGGCAGCTTCAAGGCTACGATTACCCGCAGTACACGAATGTAAGATATCCGTGGGAAGGCAAGGAGGATATCAAGCCCCCATTTGCACCGACAATGTACAATCCCGTTGGTTCTTATGTGCGAACGTTCACGGTACCACAAAATTGGAAGGACCTTCCTGTTTATATAAGTTTCCAAGGTGTGGAATCAGCTTTTTACGTTTGGGTGAATGGTGATCTGGTCGGATACAGTGAAGATTCGTTTACGCCTGCGGAATTTGACTTGACTCCCTACTTGCAAGAGGGCGAAAACAAGCTGGCCGTAGAGGTCTATCGCTGGTGCGATGCCAGTTGGTTGGAGGACCAGGATTTTTGGCGGATGAGCGGGATTTTCCGCGATGTCTATTTATACAGCACGCCGAAAGCTCATATTTACGATTTCAATGTTGTCGCGGATTTGGACGATGCGTACCAGCATGGCTCCTTGCAAATAAAGGCAACGGTGACGAATGCATTCGGTGAGCAGTTAGGCAGGCATACGTTGGAAGCCAGCCTTTATGATATGGAAGGCAATCTTGTACAAGCGCCATTGTCCGTGGACGTAGAGCTTAACGATGAGAATGAGCAGGAGTTGCAGCTTTACAGAAAGTTGGAGAACCCAGAGAAATGGACAACTGAGACTCCTTATCTGTACCATTTGGTTCTATCACTAAAGGATAATTCTGGTATTTTAATTGAAGCATTGAGTTGCCGCATTGGGTTTCGTAGGTTTGAATTGAAGGACGGGCTGATGAAAATTAATGGCAAACGCATCTTGTTTAAAGGTGTAAATCGTCACGAGTTTAACTCTGATACGGGGCGTACCATTTCATATGAGGACATGGTTCGCGATATTCAACTGATGAAAGCTTATAACATCAATGCAGTTCGCACCTCGCATTATCCGAACCATCCGCTTTGGTACGATTTGTGTGATGAGTATGGTCTGTATGTCATTGACGAAACGAATCTTGAAACGCACGGCAGCTGGTCTAATTTCCAAGAAGAGGAAGGATGGACAGTCCCTGCGAGTAAACCGGAATGGACGGCTAATGTATTAGACCGCGCCAATTCTATGCTGCAGCGAGATAAAAATCATCCGTCTATCATTATTTGGTCACTAGGCAATGAATCATGGGGCGGAGATAATTTTGTTAAAATGCATGACTTTTTCCGATCCAATGATCCGACTCGGCTCGTTCATTATGAAGGTGTCACACGCTGCCGTAAATCTGATGCAGCTTCTGATATGGAAAGTCAAATGTATACACTGCCGCACAAAGTCGAAGAGTATGCACGTTCTAATCCCAAGAAGCCTTTTATATTGTGTGAATACAGCCATGCGATGGGGAATTCCAATGGGAATCTCTTTAAATATTGCGAGTTGTTTGACAAGTATCCCATTCTACAAGGTGGCTTTATCTGGGACTGGATCGACCAAGCCATCCGCACCAAAACCTCAGATGGTACTACGTATCTGGCCTACGGCGGTGATTTCGGCGATACACCTAATGATGGCACCTTTTGCGGGAATGGTCTCATTTTCGCAGATCGCAGTGTAACTCCAAAGCTGTATGAAGTGAAGAAATGCTATCAGAATGTGAAGTTCGAGGAAGTAGATCTGCAGCATGGTCATATCCGTATAACGAACAACTATTTATTTACGAACTTATTCGATTATGATTTGAAGTGGGAATTGGCCAAAAACGGCATGTTAATAGAGGAAGGGAACGCTTCACTGGCTGTGGAAGCGGGTGCCATGGAAGTCATTACACTCCCCTATCAGCTGCCTACTGACTTGTACGATGGAGAAGAGTGCACATTGACTGTTCGACTGGTGGAGAAGGCAGATCAGGCGTGGGCGCTTGCAGGGCATGAAGTGGCCTTTGAACAGTTCTTGCTGCCAGTTGAGACACATGCTGTGCAAGCTCCAGAAGCGATGGAATTGCATACGGAAGAGTCGGATACATCTTTTAGAGCCTTCAGCTCAGACTTCAGTGTGACATTTAGCAAGTTAACAGGTGATTTAACCTCCTATTCATATAAAGAAGTCGAGCTCATGAAAGAAGCTCCGAGGCCCAACTTTTGGCGTGCTAGTATCGACAACGATAAAGGCAACAAGCTGCCAGAACGTAGTGCGACTTGGAAGGAAGCCGGTCAGGAACGCAAGCTGCATACCATGCATGTTCGTACTTATGGGGGGGAAGTAGAAATTGCGGTTACGTATAGCCTACCAACGACACGCAGTTCGATCTGTAACCTATTATATGTTGTGACCGGGGATGGCAGGATTCAGATTCGTGAGGAACTGCTGCCTGGGCATAATCTGCCGGAAATTCCGGAGATTGGCATGATGTTCCGGTTGGATGCTAGTTTCGAAAACTTGAAGTGGTACGGCAAGGGACCGCATGAAAATCATTGGGACCGTGCTGAAAGTGCAAGGTTGGGCATTTATCAGGGAAAAGTAGTGGATCAGTATGTACCTTATCTGCGCCCTCAGGAATGTGGAAACAAAACGGAAGTTCGATGGGCAGAGCTGACCCGTGTCGATGGCATTGGATTACGAATTGAAGGTGCTAGTGCCGTGGAGCTGAACGCACTGCCGTATACGCCGTCCGAACTGGAAGCGCACGATCATATGTATAAGCTGCCTCCTAGTGACAAAGTCGCGCTGAGAGTGAACTACCGACAAATGGGGGTTGGCGGCGACGATAGTTGGATGTCGAAGACGCATCCGGAATTTACGCTTTATGCAAACCGCAGTTACGCATACAGCTTCTCGTTAATAGGCATTAGTCATAAATAAGAAAGGAAAAGGCCAATCGATGAAATATCGATTGACCTTTTTTGTTTTAAACTGCAATAAGAATAGCAAGTCTACCGCCGTCTAACTGAATGTGGCATTGACCGCTAGCGTCGGGGGTAAAGGATGACTTGTCTAGGAGATTCAAAAGTGACGCATCGGCTTGAAATGCGAAAGTTTGTAAGTGGTCAGCTCCGTTCACCAGCAAGAAGAACAAAGTTTGTTCATCTCGGAGTACCCTGTACATCCGAAGTTCGGGGAAATCGGGATCTACTGGCAAAGTGCGAACGGTAAGCCCAGATGATTCCCCGGTCTTCGGGAAGAGCAGGGTCAAATAATCGCTGCCGCAAACACCAGTAATTCGAAGGTGTTCTTGTGCAGCTAATGGATAAGCTCCAGATACAGCCCCGTGAGTCGTTGATGCTGAGATCTTGCCTGGTTCCAAGAAGGTAACTTCCAGTTTCATCTCATTTAAGCAGTGTGCCGTTAACCGATTCTTCTCGATATCAGAAGAAGTGCTCATGGTATGTAGATTCCAGACACTGTTCCTTTGACTCCGGATATGATCCCAAACCACATAAACGTTAGCGGCGGCCTTCACATAGGCAAAGTGACGATGATACGCTTCGGCATGGACATCTGGAATGCAACTTCGGACATAATCGAGTTGATCCGAAAAGTAAACTTCCTCACAGATGCTCTTTAGCGGGCCATTCTGTACAGTACCTGCCTCGTTCATAAATTGAACTACGTTATGCGCATGTCCATTCACGTACCAGTGTCGGTCTCCATTGTAGTACCCTCCAGTTCCTGGATCCAGGGTCAGAGGGGTGGCATTTGCCCATATAGAGAAATGACCTTCGTCATGATGAGCATGATAGGTTAGCGGCGAAGACTCAAATATCGCATAGTTTTCCTGTCCCCATTGACCGAAATGCTGTCGAAAAATAACATACCCAATGCCAGCATAGTGAATGGAAGTCAGTTCTGGGGCTTCCTGTGGAAGATCCAGCTGCGGGTAGAGAAGGGCTAGCAGCGTACATGGACTAGCTCCCGTATCCCGAACCACTCCGCCTCCGTGCTTCCAGGCCCACATCATTTCCCGGCTTAGCTGGGGATCTAATCGTGCATAGAAAGGTGCAGCATAGGAGAACAAACGGAACCAATTGTCGTCAACCGTTGAGTCACCAACAGCGGGCGATAGCAGTTTAGTTACTGAACCCGGTCCCCCCTGAACGGAATCCTTCGGAGTTACGGTGCCAATTAAGTACCGATACATCTTTTTTACCTTGTCGCGGGATAAGTAATCTATGCCCCGATGCCGCTGCAGCAGCGTGAAGAACAGAAAGTAACGATGTAGTACGGCACCATGATAACGGATATTTTCAGGCCACGCGCCATCCTGATCTACGACATGCTCTAACTGCCAATCCACGACCGCACAGGCATGTTCTAGATATTGTTCAGCATGTTCCTCTTCTGGGAAGATGAGTGCATAGATGCCGAGACCAGTGGCGCGGTCCGCGTTCCAGTTGCTCCGTTTGCCTCCTTTTTCATCCGGAAACTCTTCCAGATCGAACCGGTAATAGTTGGTGTCCATCATCATGCCAGCTATGTAGCGGAAGTGAGATTTGATGGCTGCGTCTTCTTCTGAAGAAATAACATCGGAGTCAGCAATTTGGTCGTAAATAACCGATATCACAGCCATGCCTCGTCCAATATGGACAGCTCCGTAAGTATCATCCACATGCCAGCCAGTTGCCCTGAAAATATCCATACCTTGGCACATATCTGGCAACATGTACAAGATCTTCCGCTTAGCGCGGTCTGCATATACCGCATCCCCCGTCACCATGTAAGCGTTCGCGTCTGCTCCAGCCGTCTCTAGCAGGGTGGCCCAAGTAGTCGGCGTTTTACGGTTAAAAGAGGGGGACGTATATATCACTTCCATGGGCTGCCCGGCAGCATTGAGGAATCTGACGTCAACGTATATGCCCTCTTCTGAGAAGAGTTCGTCTAATCGAAGGGTCATCTGCAGGCTGTAGTGCTCTTGGGCACAAACGGGAATCGGTTCGGTTATTGCCAAAAGCGTCAGATCGTCATCTGACAAGTTCTTCACATGCAAACACGGCCGGAGCCTGGGGTCTTCGGATGGTTCAAGGCATACCGAGCTAGAAGAGGAGCTTGACGTAGTCTCCCATCCCGTTAACCGCTGATCGAAGCTCCCGTTTTCGATTGGAATCGGCAATCCTCTTTCCGAATGGGTAAGCTGCACTTGTCTGATCCAAACTTCACCTTTTCCCCGGATGTAAAAAGTTATCTTCATATAGGCAGCGTTCGCTTGAGTTCGGAACACAAAGGGATTCGTTCGGAAAGCGGATATGCGTTGAATGGGCAGAGAAGATCCCACTCCGGCAAAGGAATCCGACAGTTGTAACTGTCGCTCATATTCCGCACGCAGCTCAGGTTGCATGGAGATTCGGGAACGAATGCCTTCTAGCTGCCCTGCATCATAACAGGCGAAAGGGCGTTTAGTCGTCCCTCTTTTTAAGTCGTTTCTCATCTCAAATACCTCCTGATCAATTTGTATAGAGTCACACCTACTCTTTCTACTATAGCATCAGCTTTAGTCGTGAGAGTGCGACAATCCAAGCAAGGAGGAGGGGGAAATCAACTGAATATCGATGATGCGATCTTCCTGATAGATTTGAAACTTATCGTTTGCTATGTTTCAATTTGTACATAGCCTCATCCGCTTTCTTCATTAATGTCGTTATATCCATTGCATCTCTAGGGTACAGACTGACGCCTGAACTAAATGAAATCGCGATTTGAATGTCCTCATATTGAAAAGGGAGTTTGTGTAAAAGAGATAAACTTTCATTAATAAACGTGTCTAATTCAATGTTTTCAGGCACGGATGAAATGATCCACACAAATTCGTCTCCTCCGATACGCCCTATCTTATCATCAGGTTGAGCGCAGCTTGCCAGAATTTGCGCAAAATGCTTCAAATAAAGATCTCCAACATAATGACCATAGACATCGTTAATCGGTTTGAAACGATCCAAGTCGATTAAGACTAAGGCGAAAGATTCATGAACCATAAATTTTTGCAACAATTGCTCCTGAAGAGCTGCGCGATTATATAGATTCGTAAGTGGATCATGGTGCGCTAAATATTTGTAGTTTTGCTCTGATTTTAATAATTTACGTTCCGTATCCTTCAATGAAGTAACGTCAGTTAAGTGCATGACAAATAGTTTCTCGTTGGTTTCCTCGATCAATTCTAGGCCTATTATCAAATCCAGATCACCTTTATGTGAATTGACGATTTGAGCCTCCCACTGCACTTCGTTCTCTCGTTGAACACACGCCAATCTAGCGGAGAGATTCATCCTGTCTTCGAACTGAAAATGGCTCATGATGTCAGAGTCAGCGATACCCGAAAGCCATTGTTTCGCCCTTGGGTTCATTTCTTTGATTGCTCCCTTTTCGTCCAGAAGCAAAATGCCTGTAGGTGCCGATTGGAAAAGATGATGAAAGAGCTTACGGTAATCCGGCATAATGTCATATTTGCCAATGAAGTGACGAAGGGTAACTGCCCAGAACAAATAGCCGACAAAAAATAAGATCATGGCATTCCGTGTTGTCACTAGTGTCAATTGTAAGAGAGAGGTGACCATAACAAACCAGGCAAAAAGCAAGAATAAACTGAGAAGTATGGAACGAAGAGATTTCTTATGTTTCAATTCACGAGTTCGAAACCAAGAGATGGAGAGAATCACAACCGAAATCAGGATATATCCTGCTACGAAGAGAACGGTAAGAAGCAGAAAAAGCGGATCGAGCGGACTTCGTCCATCCGTCACATTTACATTGTATAAGATACGATGATCCTTTGTACTAAGAAAAAACAACCATAATACATAGGGAGCCGCGTAAAAGAGCGGCAAGTATCGCTTCAAGTACGCTGTAGTTGGACCTCCAAAGAGTATACTAAGGTGAACCAAACAGCATATAACTAACAGCAGCATCGGGCTATTGCCGTAAAGCACAATTTGCATTTGATATTGAGGCAGTAAGGACGTTTTAATGTATTCCCCTAGAAAATATAACTGAAAAGCAAGCATGAGAATAGCCGCAATTCGGTTCATCATACTGTTCATATTGCGGTGAATTAATGTGATTGCCATGTAAAAGAAGAAAAAAGTAGGGAGCAAAATCGTTAGGAAATCTAAGAAAAGTTCATTCATTGGAGAAATTCCTTATCGTCATGATGTAGTGGAATATGGAATGTTTCATTCTCACATTAGCATGAATTTAATAAATGACGCAATGTAGAAAAAAATGGCGAATGGAAGATATCAATAGATTTAATTAATAAGCCTGATCATTATAATTAATCTTTCCGCTGCAAACGGATTGACAGTTTCTGGGTTTGACTCGTATGATGTGTGTAGATGAATGGAAAGGAGGCCGACGATATGATTCGCAATCAAATTTCTATCAATAACCTGACAACTGAAAAGCACTTCATACCATCGGTCTCAACCGGACTTGTGACGAATACGTAGGTACTCTTGGAGTATGCCTAGTTTAAATTTGACATGAAAAAGCCGTAGACGATGTTGGTCTATGGCTTTTTTGCGTCCACATAATAAGAAAAGAGGAACAAAACGAATGAAAGAAAATTACTATCAAGAGGTCCAGCTCCCAGCGGGAGTCGTTCATGTATACGCAGGACCTGAGTTGTTTAAAGCATTAGATTATCAAGTATTTCAGATGGCTAACAACAATTTGCAGATACCGAATCAAGTATATATGAGCTACACGCCTGACGTGCATGTCGGTGTTGGTACCTGTATAGGCACGACAGCGGTATGGAATTCGCATAACGGGTATGTGTCACCGTCTATTGTCGGCAGCGATATTGGCTGTGGCATGCGCGTGCATATGACGAATCTGCATAAGGATGAACTGAAGGATGTGAAGCTGCGGCGCAAGCTGGTGAAGACGATCGAGAAGTATTTACCCGTTGAAGATCACGCACACGGCCATTTCTCGGACATTCGATTGGAACACATCGTCACCAAAGGGCTGCATGGACTTCCCAAGAAGTACATTCCTGACGGGTATACGCCACGCAAGGCGACATCGCTTACACATGTAGAGAGCAGTAAATTTACCCTGGATGAAAATGCATTGAATCGATTTCCGAGCCATGTTTGGCATCGGTCACATCGTCAGCTCGGGACGCTTGGGAATGGGAACCATTTTGCGGAAATTCAGTCGATCGAAATTGCGGAAGAGAATCGAGAGATTGCTGAAGCATGGGGACTGTTCGATGGTCAAGTGGTCATCATGATTCACTCGGGTTCGCGTGCATGGGGTGGCTCTGTGAGCCAATATTGCAGCAGTGACATGTTGAAGGTGATGCGGATGAACGGATTAGGGACGGCCGATCCTAAGCTGGTGTTTGCACCTTTGGAACATCCGGAGGCGCAGACTTATGTCAATCTGATGTATTCAGCGCTCAATTATGCGGTCGTCAATCGCCATCTGATCGCCTATGCCATTCGTGAGGCAGGTAAAGATATGTTCGGCTCGAAGTTTGAGATGACCACGTTGTACGATCTTATGCATAACTATGCGTGGGAGGAAAAGCATGAAGAGCAGTCTTATTTTGTCCATCGCAAAGGAGCGACGAGGTCGCTTCCGGCAGGTCATCCTGATAACCCGCAGCCTTATCTCACAACAGGTCACCCTGCGCTGATTCCGGGTTCAATGGGAACAGCTTCCTACATTATGGTAGGAGCACCGGGCGGCAAAGCCAACTTTCACTCCATCTGTCATGGAGCAGGGCGAATTCGCTCACGCAGTGCGACGAAAAGATTGATAACGCTGAATGAGTTTGCCTCTTCGATGCGAGTGGGAACGAATGAGGAAATTGTCGTTAACCAAAGGTCTTTAGAGTCGATTCTAGATGAATCACCGCAAGCTTACAAAGATGTTGATCAAATTATTGAAAGTGTCGTCGGAGCGGGTTTGGCTGAAGTAGTAGCTAAATGTAAGCCTATGGCGACAGTAAAAGGTGCAAAATGAAACAAGTACACATGAAAGAAGAATCAGCAGCTGTATCAGCTCCGCTTAGAGTCGAGGGCGACTTGCCTAAAGCGTATGGGGACTATGTCTATGTGTTAGAACGCATTCAACAGGTGCTGGGAGAAAAATTTGGTCGCGATTTTGAACCCTATTTGAGTAATGATGGGAAAGAGGAGTACTGGGAGCTGCTTGAACAAGATGTGAAGACAGGAGCAAGTGATCTGCAGTTCGTCACTAGGATCTTCGACCATATGGAGTCGCGTGCATTTGGAATAGAGGGGGAAGATGATGCCACCGCATATCGAACGTTTCCAACACTGCGCAATAATGTATTTGCTTACCCGCTATGGGGAATCGCTTTAGCTAGAGTACCCATCTTTCGATTGCATGGCCTAGGAGTTGAGGATTTTGTTTTTGCCGTGGATGATGCGAGTTTGTTGCGTTTTCTAGAACACGCTCGGCAGCGGCGCAGGGATTTAGACCTTCGACAAGTGACTGTATTCACGGATGGACCTCATGGCATGGCACAAGAACTGGCGCCAATAACTCGCATGGTTGACCGTTCGGAAGTGATCATGAAGGGCGAAGTGAAGACAGATATTTATCGCGCTATCGATCAGTTTTTTGCTGAGGATCATGCTTTTTTCAAAGAATATGATCTTCCTTATAAAAGAGGTATCCTGCTCTATGGGAAGCCTGGCAATGGAAAAACAACCCTCGTCAAATCAATTGCCGGCAGCGTAAAAGCACCTGTTGCTTATTGGCAAATAACGGAGAACACGGATAGTGAATCTATTCAAGAAGTGTTTCAAGCTGCGGCTAAAATGGCACCAATGATTCTTGTGATTGAAGATATCGATGCGATGCCTCAGCGGGCAAGGTCGTACTTTTTAAATATTTTGGATGGTGCGACTTCTAAAGAAGGGATATTCCTCATTGGGACAACGAATTATCCCGAGCAAATTGATCCGGCACTGATGAACCGGGCAGGGAGATTCGACCGTGCTTATGAAATTAAGCTTCCTGACCTGGAGCTGAGACAAATTTATTTGGAGCAAAAAGGGATAGGGAAACTTTTGAATGACGCCTCGGTGTTCTTGACGGCGAAGCTAACAGAAGGGTTTACTTTTGCCCAGTTAAATGAATTGTATGTATCCGCTGCACTTCAGTGGCATTATGAGCACAATGTGGATATCGAGAAGCTGGTGAAATCGATGAAGTCGGATCTGCATAAAGGGCAGACGATGTCATGGATGAAAGAGGAGACGGATGTGAGGGTTGGGTTTTTGGTTAGTTGAGAAATGTGATAACAAATTTGAATTTATGTTTAGGACGTGAGTGAGATGTTAGAGGATAATATGCAAACAAAATTGAGTAAGTTTATGAGTAAAATACTTCGGCATTCGCCGGAAGAATTCGGGCTGAGCCTAGATCCTAACGATGGTTCCTGTACGGTTGCTAAATTAATAGATGTTCTTCGAGCACATTCGAAGTGGTCAGAGATTAGCGTAAGTGATGTTAAAGAAGTTGTAGCGCGTTGTGAAAAGCAGCGCTTTGAGATTATTGGAGATCGAATCCGAGCCCGATATGGGCATAGCCATGATAAAGTTAGCTATCCAGCTGCAATACCTCCAACCGTACTCTACCATGGCACGAATGTGCAGGCTGCTCCTACGATTTTAAAACAAGGATTACGTCCTATGCATCGTCAATATGTCCATTTGTCCGAAGGACTTCACTTTGCAACGCTTGCTGGAAAACGCAGAGGGGAATTAATTATATTAGCCATTGATACAGAGAAAGCTACCCAAGCAGGAGTGGTCTTCTACTATGCGGGGAATGAAGTATGGCTTGCAGACGTAGTACCTGCTGAATTCTGCCGCATCAATGAGAATGCAGAGGAGGGGCAGCTCAATGAGTAATCAACTCATCGACATTGGTGTTAATTTAATGCACCGCTCTTTTGATCAAGACCGCGAAGAGGTGGTTGCGAGGGCACTTGCAGCGGGAGTGAGCCCACTCCTCTTAACGGGCACAAGCCTAAGAAGCAGTGCTGAAGCGTCCAGATACGCAGGTGAATTTCCTGGGAAATTATTTACCACGGCAGGGATCCATCCGCACGACACTCGCAATTGCAAGGAGCATACGATGGATAAACTGCGCCTGTTGGCGAAACTGCCTCAAGTGGTTGCCATTGGTGAATGTGGATTGGATTATAACCGTGATTTTTCACCTCGCGATGTACAGCGGAAGTGGTTTGAGGAACAGATTCAGCTGGCTTGTGAGCTGCAAATGCCGCTATTCCTACATGAGCGAGAAGCTCATTATGATTTCGTTCGTATCATGAAGCCGTATGTCGGTTCAATCCATAAGGCTGTTGTGCATTGCTTTACGGGATCTTTGCAAGAACTTCAGGTGTATCTACAGCTAGGATTTTATATCGGAATAACAGGGTGGATCTGCGATGAACGTAGAGGCAAGCACCTGCGTGAACTTGTGAAGAAAATACCGCTAGAACGCTTAATGCTAGAAACAGATGCCCCATTTCTTACACCGCGTGATTTGCCCGTAAAGCCGCAGGATGGCCGGAATGAGCCTGCTTTTCTTCCACACATTGCAGCGACAGTTGCAACATGCCTTGGTTTAACTGCCCAGGAAGTTGCGGATTCAACAGCACAAACTACAAAGGAGTTTTTCGGATTAATGAATAATTGAGGATCTCCCTATGGTTTCCTCATCTATCCGCTTTGATTAAATATCCGACGAAAGTCGCTTGGTCTCACAGTGGTTTTGCTATGGAATAGGTTCGAGAAATAATGCGGATCATCATATCCTAGCTTATAACCAATATCGCTAATGGTTAGTCGTGTGTCGAGCAGCATCAGCTTAGCGGATTCTATTTTCTTAGTAATGACATAGTTATAGATGGTTGTTCCGACTTCTCGTTTAAATAAGCGATTCATTTGCTTCATGGAAAGGCCAATATGGGAAGAGAGCTCCGGCGAGTCGAAGGGGTGAAGGATGCTGTTATCCAAAAATTGCTTGATCGCTTGTACGGTTGATGTTAAGGCATTGCCTCTTTTACGTAAAATGTCAGAAAGGCCAATGATCATTCGCATGAGGATGATTTGAAGCTCGCTCTGCATGTCCTCGACAGATTTTTGTTTTGCTGCTTCAATAGCTTCTTGAAAAAGATGCTCTAATCCGCTGTCCTTCGTCACGATATGGGGAAGTAATTGATACGCTTCGAGCATCTTGATCATCCAGTTTCCACTAATATTAAGCCAGATGTAGCTCCATTGCTCCTCGTGATGGATGTCCGAGGTAACCTCGTGGTAGCAACCTGCTGGAAGGATAAATAGGTCGCCCTGACAAGCTGTGTGGGAGTGGGTATCGACCCTAACAACGCCTTGGCCTGACAAGACGAAACCGAAAACGGTAATCGTAGCAAGCGTACGAATATTCCTATAATCCTTTTCACAATAATTAATTCCCAAGAACTGCACACTGAGGGGAGGGGGTTCTCCAACTAATGGCAGGTGATAGATAGGCCCGGTTTTGTTAGGTTTATTTATCATCGCGTGTATAGGAGTTCCTTTCTTCTTCTTTGGTTTCTAAGTACGAATACAGTTTCTACTTTCGGTCATTTTACCAGGAATCCATGATTATGCACAACAGCTTTATTTGATTGTTGATGTCCTTTTTCCTCACCTCGCGTACCACTTTCTCTATTAAGCGTTTGTACAAAGCACGCTATACTTATGCTACAAACACAACTAGGTAGATGAAAGGAATCATCGAAATGAAAAGTGATTTTCTCATGCAGCCTCCGCATCCAGAGACGGAATGGTCCGCGTGTACAGGGTATTCGGAATCTGCCCTTCCTATAGAACGAATATTAGATGTCGCTATAAGCGATGCGAGTATTTGTAAAGGGCCGGATCATACCTACTATTTGACGGGCACGACGGATGTCTCAAATATACAAGTGTGGACCTCCACCGATTTAAAGTCGTGGAAAGGTCCGACAAACATATGGGACTTGGAGCAAGACGGCACATGGCAGAAGGCAAGCAAGGGCCCCGCTGGCATTTGCTCTCCTGAAATCCACTATGTGAATGGGATATTCTGGATTACGTATGGGTTAAAGGAAGGCGGCACAGGACTGCTCCAAAGCTTAACAGCATCTGTTCTGGGTCCATATCGGGATCTGGGGAAAATAACGGATGAGGGGCATGATGCTTCGCTGTTCAAGGATGATGATGGAGCCGTTTATTGGGTGTATGGAAATGGCCAGATCGCTCGAATGACGGAGGATATGACAGGTCTCGCAGAATCGCCTCGAATGGTAGAAGTTCAGCCTTGGAAGGTTGCAGGGCGTGAGGATCATCCCTCGTATAGTCAGAATGTGCAGGTAGGAACATACGGGGCTTTTCTATATAAACAGGATGGGTATTATTATATGTTTTGCGCAGATGCCCTTGCTAGGATGGGGAGCAATGCTGTAGATACCTTCGTCGCGGTGAGCGAATCGATCTATGGCCCCTACAGTCGCCGGTATTTGGCACTTCCCCATGGCGGTCAGATCTCTTTATTTTCCGATGTAGACAATCAGTTGCATGCCTCTTTCTCGGGCTGCGGCAGCTACTCATTAGTTGAGCACTATCCTTCTATTGTACCTATGTCCTTGGTAAGTCATGGATTTATTCGACCACGTGAGGACGTACTGCTTGAAAAAGGTGGAGTAGGAAGTCTTAAACCGATCGCTGACTTCCCGATTCGTGATCCGCATATTAGCACGGGGCCGGATGGCACCTATTATTTGACAGGGACGTCAGATAAGCCGCATCACAACTTTTGGGACAGGAATAACCAGCTCCATATATGGCGCTCACACGATTTGAAGGAATGGAACCATGTAGCGAAGGTATGGGATTTGTCCGAAAATGGCACTTGGGAGAACAATATTTATGAGAACCCTTGTCTATGGGCACCAGAGATGATCTATTTGTACGATACATTCTGGATCACGTTTTCTCTTCAAGGCGGCGGTACGGGGATGATTAAAAGCATAACCGGACTTGCGGAGGGACCCTATATCGATATGGGGCGAATGACGAATACGGATATTGACTCCAGCCTGTTCCAGGATGAGGATGGTCAAGTCTATTTTGTTTGGCAGGATGGTAAAATTGCCAAGATGAAAAAGAACATGACGGGCTTTGCGGAAGACCCTCGTAAGTTGCTATGTTCGGATGGTCAGCGAGTGGGCTACGAAGGTGCTTTCATCGTCAAATATAAGGGCAAGTATATTCTGGGTGCGGCAGAATGGAACGGTGATAAACGCGTCGATGGTACGTATGATTTGATGTATGCGGTTGCGGATGAGCTGTACGGCCCGTATACCCTAAGGCGACTTGCCGTCCCGCATGGCGGCCACGGAACGATGTTTATTGATCATGACGGCAGACTCATGTCTACATTTTTTGGCAACGACCGTACTGCGCCGTTCAGGACGCGTCCAGGAATTGTCGCCCTTCATGTCGAAGAGGATGAAGAGGGACTATGCATCGTGCCTTATAGTGAGTAATATAAAAACATGAATCAAGCTCTGGATTGGGCTGGGTTCATGTTTTTTCTCAGTCTGGGGCTAATTGAAGCTTCCTCTTTATTAATGTGGCATGAACAGCGAGTTGAGCTAGGGTGAAGTAGATGTAAAAGTAGAAGTAGAAGTAGAAGTAGTGTGCTGTGCGCTCATTTTAGTAGCTAGCTTTTAAATAAATGTAAAACCTACAGCTAAAATCGCCGTATCACCTGAGATTTAGCGAATAGATGGAAAAAGTACAG
>NZ_WHNY01000047.1 GCF_013141695.1 Paenibacillus plantarum | reverse complement strand
ATTGCCTCTATTTTTTTTATCGTTCTTTCCACATCTTCAGTAAAGAGGAGTTGTTCCAATCCGCCGAGCGCAGCCAATATATTCTGTAAATCGGAGCTGCTTAGAAGGCGTTTATCGACCTTGTATTCGTCCATTATGGCGTAGCCGCCTTTGACTCCAGTGACAGAGTAGATCGGGATGTTCGCTAAGTTCAATGTTTCCATATCGCGAAGGATCGTTCTTTTGGAGACATTGAATAGTTGTGAGAATTTCGTTGTAGAAACAATTTCTTTTCTCAGCAATACCATGATAATCGAAATGAGTCTCTCCACTTTGTTCATAATTGCCCTCTTATTTTACATGATTTCAGAAAGGTGACACTATGATGTCACCTTTTATTCAGTATACTACAGGTATCACAAGAAGGAGGTTTTAATTTAATGTTTAATCCAACCGATTTTCCCAAGCCCACCCTTATTTCAGTTAACGGTGTAGAACTTGAAGTGTTTGAAGCAGGCCGAGAAAACGCAGGCAAACCTATTGTACTCTGCCACGGCTGGCCAGAGCATGCCTATTCATGGCGCCATCAGATGGATGCACTTGCCGCAGCGGGCTACCATGTCATCGTCCCCAACCAGCGAGGTTACGGCAACTCATCCCGTCCGACCGAAGTAACAGACTATGACATTGAACACTTGTCGGGTGACCTCATCGCGCTTCTCGATCACTATGGATACGAGGACGCTACCTTTGTAGGTCATGACTGGGGTGCATTCGTCGTTTGGGGACTGACCTTGTTGCATCCCAACCGCGTCAATAAAGTGGTAAATCTGAGCTTGCCTTACCAAGAGCGCGGAGAAAAACCCTGGATCGAGTTCATGGAAGAAATACTTGGCGGCGATTTCTATTTCGTCCATTTCAATCGACAGCCAGGTGTCGCGGACGCCGTATTCGAAGACAATACATACAGGTTTCTTCGTAACCTGTACCGGAAGAACGAACCTCTCAGAGCACCTGAGCCAGGTATGGCGTTGATCAACCTCGCCAGAGCAGAAACACCCCTCGGTGAGCCCGTAATGAGCGAAAGCGAGCTGGCCGTTTACGTCTCCGCTTTTGAAACATCAGGGTTCACGGGCAGCATAAATTGGTACAGGAATCTTGACCGCAACTGGCGCTTATTGGCGCAAGCGAACCCAATCATCCAGCAGCCGACCCTCATGATCTACGGCGACCGGGATATGGTTGCGAAGTCCGAAAACCTTACAAAGTTCGTGCCCAATGTGGAAGTGGTCAATCTGGATTGCGGTCATTGGATCCAGGAAGAAAAGCCGCAGGAAACAAATCAAACGATTTTGAGATGGCTGGAACAGAAGGATGCCACCTAGTCGGTTTTGACATGGAGTTCTCATAACATTCACGTGGATAAACATTCTATGTAAAAGCAACTGGTAGATCCCTAGTTGAAGTTTTGTTAATAGAATCGGGAAAGTGAAAAGGCACTCGAGCGAGGGTGTCTTTTTCGCCGTAGGGTAGGTTAAGCTTAACCGTATCACAAGCAACGGAGAAAATCTTTTTTAGGGAAACTCGGTGAGTACTAAGAAATTCTTATAATTGCTGATGTGTACTACTACTCCTAATGAAACCGACTGGGTTACATTACAACGGAACAGCGTAGGCAACAACGGGTTGGTCAATACCCTTCAGGTTATAAGTATGGGGTTCCAAATGTGGGTAATCGGCTTTGATGCAGTGATAGGCATCGTCTGATATCAAGGTTTCCCCATTTTGGGCTGCGCCTTGAATTCGGGAAGCTTTATTGACAACAGACCCAATAATCGTGAAATCCTTATAAGCTGTGCCAAATTCGCCTATAGAGGCCGTACCTGTATGGATGCCAATTCCGATTTTGACCGGGGCGTCCACGCCTGATATAGCTGAAAATTCGGACTGCATATCTCTGCATTTTCTTTGGATCTCTATGGCGGCCATGACGGCCTGGTGGACGTGATCGTGCCGCTCCAAGGGGAAATTAAATATAGAAAGCACCGCGTCACCGATCATTTTATTAATAATGCCATCTCTCTTCCAAATCGCCGGCGCGCATTCATCATAAAATTTCTCTAACAACCGTGCAATATCAGCTGGATCGGCATGTTCCGATAGACGGGTATACCCCCTCAAGTCGGCAAACATGACGGTGGCCGGAATTTCGATCTGTTTGGCAGTCCAGACGGTTCATTCTGCAACACCGATACTGTTAACGCCGGGCACACCCGTATCCATTGAAGTTCCCTTAGGCATAGCGGATGCCAATGTTGCCGTCACACCGGTAGCGGTGGGGTCAAACAAAGAAGCGACTCTGCCGCTGGTAGACGTTAAAGCGGCTACTTCATTAGGCAATGTGAGCGTTGTAATCCCGGAAGGAACGAAAATTACGGCTCCCGCGAGTTGGGACGGGACAATTAAACTACCGGTCGTACAGAGCACTAGCAGCGTATCGGTCAATAATGCAGACGTGAACGCCGTCATTGAAGTAGGCTCCTCTGACGTATCATTAACCTTCGATCATGCGGTGCGTTTGTTAATCCCGAACATGGGGGGGAAATCGGTCGGGTTTGTAATCGGCGGCGTGTTTATGCCAATTACAAGCACGATTTCAGCTGACACCCAAGCTGCGGCAGACAGTGAAATAGCAACCAGTGGTGAGGCAAAGATCACCGTTGGCAGCGACATTGTCATTTGGACGAAGCACTTCACGAAATTTGTGGTCTATACGCCAGTTACGACTACACCGGCTACACCTCCTACTGCTGGCGGTGGCGGAGGAAGCGCTCCGTCCGATCGTTTTACGATAGACGCATACTCCAGTGCCGAGTTCACTCTTGGCAACGTTAAGTTTTCCATTCCAGAAGGGGCTACGGACAAAACCATTCAAGTAACCGTGGATAAATTGGCCGACATCTCAAAATTGCCTAAAGATGTTTCCCTTCAGTGGCTTGGGGATGTTTACGATATAAAGAAAAACAGCGATGGCGAATTTATAAAGCCGGTTACGATAGTTCTTGCCTTCGACAAGTCGAAGCTAGACTTCAATAAGAGTAAAGCAGCAGTCTACTGGCTGAATGAACAAACAAACAAATGGGTAGTACTGGACAATGTGAAGGTCGATCAAGCTAGCGGCACCGTATCCGGTTCTGTCACCCATTTCGGGAAGTTCGCTGTGCTCGTTTCAGAACGAGTTCAGCCCCCCTTACCGTCGACAAGCGAAACGAACTTGACTGATATCAAGGGCCACTGGGCGGAAGCCAGCATTCGAGATTTGGTTCAAACAGGGGCAATCAACGGATACCCGGATATGGCCTTTAAACCGAATGACTCTATTACAAGAGCTGAGTTCGTCTCCATCTTGGTAAAGGCTCTCAGGTTGACAGCACCGGATAGCAGAGCCTTTAACGATACAACCGATCATTGGGCTAAGGATTCGATCAGTACGGCCGCAGCTTTGGGGATTGTTTCCGGTTTTGAAGATCATACCTTCCGTCCGAACGATCTGATTACTCGTGAGCAAATGGCAGTGATTGTATTCCGCGCGTTGAGGCTGGATGTTTCAAGTAAGTCCGTCAGCTTTTTGGACAATTCGGCTGTTTCCAGTTGGGCAACGGAAGCTATAGCTTCTGCAGCCGAAAACGGGTTAATTAACGGTTATGAGGATGGTACTTTTAGAGCAAAAATCAATACCACTCGCGCAGAGGCTGCTGTCGTCATTTTTAAAGCGATAGCCCTTCAGAAATAAGGTCATAGAATGGCACCCAATTGGGTGCTTTTCTATTTCTCTGAAAGGCGGATTCAAGATTGTTGCGTTTACCCTAAATGGTTAGTAATGTTAAGGTGAACCGTATCACAAATGACGGCGAAAAATCTGGGTGTTGAGTATATGCTGGAGTGTAAAACGAAAGTGAGATATGAAGAGTTTGAGCTCCTATAGCCTTCGACTGTAGGGGTCTTTGCTTTTGGGAAAAATCGACGAATTTTCCCCATTTTCCCAAGGATATCAGATGTCCGAATCGTTTGTGCCGTTTCGCAGAAAAATCCGCTATATTTCATGCCGGGAGGTACAGATTAGAGATCTATTAGAGCAGCTTAGCTTCACTCGCGGGAAGCGAAATTTAGGGTATTCCTTTCGCTATGATCAATTTGAGATCGGTCGGGAGGACTTTCTGGCGATTGCGAGTGCGATGCTGAGCAATGAGCAGATATAAAACTTCTTTTAAAATAGTCGGAAGAGACTGCGAGCTTTACGCAGTCTCTTTTTTGCATCTCTTAATCTACTCTTAAACTGAAGCTGATACTATTCGCATAGTGCCCCTATTATGTCTGACGGGCACATTATGATTGTGGAGGACGAAAGCATAAGATCTATTTAAATATTTGAATTATATTAATTGTTATTTTCTATTTTATATAACAAAGGAGAGATAGGAGTGCATAATATTTTGGGAATGGTAAAACAGAAAAAGATATTCACGGTCGTCCTCGCTTTGGCAGTATTCATCAACGTTTATTCGGGCGTCGCTAAAGCTCAGGGTACGGCCACATTGAAGATTTCAGCAAATTCCATGGATTCAACTTATGGGGAGGATGTAACCTTTAACGTCACTGCACTCGATCCGGTAATCGGTGGAATGACCCCCAGCGGGACAATCACCTTCAGGGATGGTAATCAGGACCTTACGACAGTTGGATTAACTACGGCTGAACCAGTGATTACGACAACGAACTGTGGCTCTGCTTGTCCCGTTATTCAATGGGGGGCATACACCTACCGGGCTTACAGTTTTGGGGATAATCGCATTGCGATGAACATTGTTACTTACGACGCTTCCGGCAATATTGTTAACCAACTGGAAAAGGCAGGAGCGCGTTATTTATCGAACATTACGATGGATGCTGCTACTCAGACTTTCACCTTCTGGGGTCAAGATGACATGACGATTACGGTGGGATGGGGAGAGCTCCTAAGCGCCTCGTCCAGCGCCAGCTTTAAGACATCCGCTCTGGCGATCGGTATGCACGCCATTACCGCTGCCTTTCCAGGGGACGACGCTCATGCCGCAAGCGAAGCGACCACTACGTTTACCGTACACCCTAGGTATACCGTGGTGTATAACGGCAACAGCAGCACTGGAGGAGAGGTGCCCGCTAACAGCGGCTCATATAAGGGCATTAAGGTGTCGATTTCTGGCAACAACGGAAATCTGGTGAAGACAGGCTACACTTTCGCAGGCTGGAACACGCAGGAGGATGGACATGGAGTGGATTATAAAGCAGACGCTGAAGGCGTGATCACGTCCGATGTGACGCTGTATGCGCAATGGACAAAAGTTTTAGAGGTTGGAATGGGTACGGAAAGTGATCCTTATCAGATTAAAACCGTTGAGGAGTTTGATACGGTCAGGAATTATTTGGATCCAGGTCTGTACTTCAAGCTGACGGCAGATATTGATTTGAGCAGCTATGGCCAAGGATGGTTACCGATTGGGGGTTCTAGCGGCCGATTTCAGGGGCATATGGACGGCAATGGACACAAGATCACAGGCTTGACGATTAATAGACCTAATGATAATTTTTCAGGGTTGTTTGGTTATATAGACTATGATGCAAGTGTTTCCAATATGATTCTGGAAAATGTAAATGTTACAGGCAAACAATATGTAGGCGGCTTGGTAGGCCGTATCGATGGCGGTGAGATAAGCAACAGCTATGTATCAGGAAGTGTAACAGGAACAAGCGCCAGTGTAGGCGGTTTGATTGGCTACAATTACTATGGAACGGTTAGTAACAGCTTCTCAAAAGCAATTGTAACAGGAAGCAGTACCAATGTAGGCGGTTTGGTTGGAGCCAATTTCGGAGAGATCAGCTACGGCTATGCAGCAGGAAACGTAAAAGGAACCGGCACCAATGTAGGTGGCTTGATTGGTACCAACAGCGGAACGATCAGCTACAGCTATGCAGCAGGAAGTGTAACGGGAAGCGGCACCAAAGTAGGCGGTTTGATTGGCAACAATAGTAGTGGAACGATCAGCTACAGCTTCTACGACTCGGGTACAACAGGTCAATCAGATACAGGCAAAGGCGTTGGCCGATCGACCACGGAGATGAAGACGCAAAGCACTTATGCAGATTCAAACTGGGACTTCACAAGCATTTGGGGGATAAGTCCATCGCGCAATAACGGTTATCCCTACTTGCAGGCGATACAAAAATATGTGACTTACGATGGGAACGGAAACACAGGCGGGAGTGCGCCGACTGACAACAATTCGTACTCGCAAGGCGTAACAGTCAACGTTTATAGCAATGCAGTAAATGTAGTCAAGGCGCACTACACGTTTGCAAGTTGGAATACACAAGCGGATGGAACCGGTACAGATTATGCGCCAGGCGCTGCGTTCAACATGGGTTCTACCGATGTCACATTGTATGTGAAGTGGATTTTGAACCCGAAATTCACGGTAACGTATAGCGGTAACGGCAGTACGGGAGGAAGTGTACCGACCGACAGTGGCTCGTATGAGCAAGGCGTTGCGGTGTCCGTATCCGGCAACAATGGGAATCTGGTGAAGACGCACTATACGTTTGCAGGTTGGAATACGCAAGCGGATGGAAGTGGGACAGATTATGCGGCAGACGCCGTATTCAATATGGGTTCGTCGGCTGTGACGCTGTATGCGAAGTGGATATTGAATCCGACATACACGGTGACGTATAACGGCAACAGCAGTACGGGAGGAAGCGTGCCAACCAATAGCGGCTCTTATGAGCAGGGAGTTACGGTGGCGGTATCAGGCAACAACGGAAATCTGGTGAAGACAGACTATACATTTGCAGGTTGGAATACAGCGGCAGACGGTAGCGGCATAAGCTACACCGATGGTGTAAATCTCCTTATAGGCACGCAGAATGTCACTTTGTATGCACAATGGCTGTCAGCGAACACCTTATTATCCGGCTTGTCATTGGATCAAGAGACGCTCGATTTTTCACCAACACAAACGAAATATGTGGTAAATGTGGTGAATTCAGTTTCGAACCTCAACCTTTTCGTGAGCAAAGGGGATCCTACTCAATCCCTAACAGTAACAGGAGCAAATTATAATTCGGTAACGGGTAATGTGTATACGTACAATGCTTCAAGCTTAGTTGTAGGACCTAACCCTATTCAGATTACAGTGACATCGCAAGACGGCTCACACACGACATACGTGGTCACAATTACCCGACTCGGTATCATGGGAGAGCCAATGCAATTAAACCCTTCGGTCCGTACGCTTACGTACCCGGGTGGGCTCGTAATTAAGCTGCCGGACGGACTGGTGATTCCCGAAGGAGCGACATTGACAGTACTAGATTCGAACGCCGCGCCATCCGAGGAGGTTAAACTCACTAGATCCGGACAAGTGATTGATTTCCAATTTGAAGGCATGACGATCACTCAACCTGTACAGATTACACTCGGGTATGACCAAAGTTCAGATCGGAGTAAAATTGCTGTTTATTATTACAACGTGTCTACTGGCAAGTGGGAATATAATCCTTCCCAAGTAACGGACAACGGCATCGAGACGACAGTCAGCCATTTCTCCACATACGGAGTGCTGGCGGACACGACCGCACCGGACCAGGTAACAATCACATCGGGCGCAAAAACGACAAACTCGATTACACTTCATCTTGCTGCGAACGATGATTCGGGTGTGGCCAAATATATGATTTACCGTGACGGGACGCTCATTGTGGAAACGGCTGAAAGTACGTATGTCGATACCGGACTTTCTGCTTCGAAGCAGTATATTTATACGGCTAAGGCTGTTGATATGTTGGGAAACATTTCGAATGCCAGCGAAAGCATGTCAGTTGCAACGAACGGTAATGGCGGCTCAAACACACCTACTGGTGGCTCAAACACACCTACTGGTGGCTCATACACGCCAACTCCGCCAACGAGTGACCCCAAGGTCACCTCTACAGATGGTCATTTAACGCTTCCCGCAGGCAAAGCGGGAGAGGTTAGCCAAGGCGATGAGATCAAGATCGTCATTCCTGCTAACGCTACAGGCAAAGAGTTAAAATTAACGATCGATAAAGTCTCGGATGTACAGACGTTGATTACAAATAAGGATATTCTGCTTAGCTCGATATTCGAAATTCTAAAAAGCTTCGTGGAGAACTTCGACAAATCTGTCACGCTCTCTTTCAAATTTGATCTAAATAGCTTGAAGGGCAATGAGAAGGCGGTCGTCTTCTATTATGACGAAGTGAAGAAGGAATGGGTGAAGGTCGGCGGCACTGTGAGCGGCAATAACATTACCGTAGAGGTTAATCACTTCACCAAATACGCTGTATTTGCGGTAGCCAATGCTGCCCCTCCGACAACGGACGGATTAACGAAAGTGAGCTTCAGCGATATTGCCGCACATTGGGCGGAAGCCAGTATTAAGCAAGCGGTAAGCGCGGGCATCGTTATGGGCTATCTGGATAATACGTTCAAGCCGGGTCGCACCGTGACGCGCGCGGAATTTGCGGTCATGCTGATGAATGCGCTCAAACCGCAAGGAGATGGAGCGGCGCTGACGTTCACCGACAAGGAGAAGATTGGCTCCTGGGCGCAGAAATCCATCGCGCAGGCAGTGTACGCGGGTATTATTAGTGGTTATGAGGACGGCTCCTTCCGCCCGAATGCGGAAATCACTCGTGCAGAAATGGCTGCGATGATTGCAAAGGCCTTGGGCCTGACTGGCGGAACAACTGAGACACCTGGCTTTGCAGATGATAAAGACATTCCGGACTGGGCGAAAGGCGCTGTGGCCACTATAAAAAATCTGGGTATTATTGAAGGCAAAGGCGCGACACAATTCGCTCCTGGAGATAAAATGACAAGAGCAGAGGCGGTAACGGTGCTCTTAAAAATGCTGGAACAAAAAAGCAAGTAAAGAATCTAGACCAAGGCTGTTTTGAAGTCAAATTCAAAGCAGCCTTGTTTTGTAGAACCGATAACCCGGATTCCCCGCAGCCGAGAGGGATAACCCGGACTGCCTTGGCAATCGACAGCGATGTTGCCTGCTCGGGAGCCTCCTCCAAGGTAAAATCATGAGGTCGGAATCGGTAGAAAGACGCTGTAGTGGACTATTTATTTTGGAAAATAATGTAAAACAAATGTACAGGCAAAACGCTATGCCGACCACAACATGGTTACTGTACAGATTGTTTGGGAGCTAGCGGCAAGTTTTTTTGGAAAATCTCGCAGCAGGCTTGGAAAGTCGCTTTGCCGGGCATAGGTTCAGGATGGGCCACGCTTGAAGGAAAAGTTGGCGCAAACAGGCTTCTGCGGCTTTTTTGAGGTTACAAACCGATGCGGTATCCGGAGGGGGATTTCTGCCTGCGGAAAGTAAAAGCTCCCTCCTCCGTTTTGACTGTAGGAGCCAGTCTAAAAAATGCCAATTGCAAAATCCATTCTTCAACTGTATCAATATGATCATAATGAACCTCCCAGCTATGTGGATTTGAATGCAGAGACAGGTTAAACTGAGGACAACAAGCCTAGGATGTGCCAAAGGAGACAAGATCAATATTGTGAGCCAATCGAATAGATTACACATCATAAGGCTTATCCTTGTGCTGCTTACCGCTGGCCTCATTCTTCAAGCTAACCCGGTGCAGGCAAGCTCGCATGAGGATCAAAATCAGGCATCGAGGATCGCTTGGGAAGCCTACTATTTCGGAAATATGACTAAGGGACAGTTGCCTTCCGAATGGCAACCATTCTCCCAGATGGATTCGGATCGGAATGGCGCTCATCCAGGCAACGAGCTTTGGCTAAAAGCTAATCTTTCAAAAAAAGGGATTTCACCGGGGCAGCTTCTGGTTTATTCCTATCTAGTTAAGGATTTTGAGATTACCTTATTTCTGGACGGCCAGCCTGTCTTCAAGTCAGAGAAGCTCCTACCATCGGGATTTATTTCTTGGAGAATCATTTCGTATGAGAATATAACGGGTCATGAAGATCAAGTACTGGTGGCTCGCATTTCCCCTCATCAAAATTTGGAAGGTTTCGAGGTATGGTCGGGAACCTCATCGTCTTTAGCGCTTAAGCTGCTGCGAACGGAAGCGCCGATGTGGGCTGGGGCAATTGTGCTATCGCTGTTAAGCGCGGTATCTTTACTATTGTATTTTTTTAATCGCAGCCAAACGCTTTTTATTTATTTTGCCGTTTTTTTCGCGAGTTTTGCTATAGATTTAACCGTCATGTGGGGAGGCTGGCAGTTTGCTTTTCGATCAGAAGCTCTATGGGTCTGGGGATCGCTCATTCACTTTAATTGGTATATCGGATATGCCAGCGGGATTTTGATCACGTATGCGATTGTTGGTGGTAAAGGCAGCAAGTGGATTCGTAATCTTGGTTACGCGGTGTTAGTCTATGCCTTTGTTGCGGTTGCGGGTTGGCTGTTGTTCGGTGAACAAGCGCAGCTGCTATTTTATCGGCTTTTTTACGATTATGTTTCGACATGTCTGTTACTTGTATTAATAGTTGTCCTTTTTCTTGCTCTTAAACGGCGAAGAAATTCGGAAATCATGGTGTTTGCAATCGGAAATGCCTTTTTTGTTGGAGGGCTTGTACTTGGTCGGGCGGTGAGCGGGCAATTCGGACTCTTTCCTACGACGCGGACCTTGTTGACGTCGCATCACGCGCTTGCCCAGATCAGCTGGACCTTTCTTGGCTTCGGCGGGGTAGTCATCTGTTTTGGGATAATCATGGGCATGCGGCTTATGCGTATGGCACAGTTACGTTCAACGAACAAGGAGCTGGCGAAGGTAAATGGCGAGCTCATAATAGCCAATGAAAAACTATCCCACATCGATCAGATTCGCAGCAATATGTATTCCGAAGTGAGTCATGAGCTCAACACGCCGATTACAGCAATTAAAGGGTATGTCCAGTTAATGCTGAATGGTACGATTCCGGCGGGAGAAACCCGCTATCTTCAGGTCATTCGTGATAAATCGCTGGTGATGGAGCGGATGATCGACGATATGCTGGAAATCGTCCGGCTTGAAAATAAACATATTCAGTTCGAATACGAGCTTGTTCCGTTTGGGGCTTTATTCGCAAGGCTGTGTTCGAAGGTGCAGATGGACATGCTGGAGCAGGGCTTTACCTTCTCCTGGGTTCCGATGCCGGAGCCTTATTGGCCTGATCGATTTACGGCCATTTACGCCGATCCGATGCGCGTGGAGCAAGTGTTTGCTAACTTGCTGTCGAATGCGCGGAAGTTTACAGCTCCGGGAGGTACGATTCGCGTCGAGGCGACAATGGAGGAACTCGGGGCTCAGCCTTCAGCCATTACCATTCGGATAATCGACAGTGGGAGCGGGATAGAAGAGGGGGAGCGGGAGTCTATTTTCGAGCGCTATTACCGGGGGAAAGGCGCTAAGACAGGAGCGATTACGGGAACGGGGCTGGGACTGCCGATATGTCGAGAAATTATGAACGCTCATGGCGGCGCGGTCGGACTTGAACGTTCATCTACTCAAGGAAGCACGTTTTATATCCGTTTTCCGTTGCGTTATGCACATGTAAGGGAGATGGAGCCGGAGGAGACCACGTAAGGGCAGGAGCCTCCTTTTTTCATTTTCTTTATCTACTCTTAAACTGGTGTAGCTAGGATGTAAATTGTGCTGCGTCATTTTCAGAGGGAATACCACAATAAAAGTCGGATGAAGTCGATATCGGAATGAAAGGTAGGTGCTTAAAATGTCTGACGGGCACATCATGATCGTTGAGGATGAACGGGATATTCGGGAGCTGCTGCGGTTGTGCGTGGAGAGCAGCGGATTTCGCGTGACGACAGCTGGAAGCGTGAGAGAAGCACAAGCTTTACTGGGCAATGAATTGCCAAATCTGGCTCTGCTGGATATTAACCTTCCGGACGGAGACGGGATGAGCCTGTGCGCTGAAATTCGCAACCGTTCGGATATTCCCGTCATTCTAATTACTTGCAGGAAGGAAGGCGGCGATATTGTAGCCGGCTTGGAGGGTGGGGCGAACGATTATATCGTGAAGCCATTTGATATCGATGTCGTAATCGCACGTATTCGGACACAGTTGCGCAGCTACGCTTATTGGAAGCAGTCAAATTATAAAAATAGATTGCGTAATCAGGAATTGAGCATCGATCTGGATAGCTGCGAAGTGATGGTTGGCGGAAAGACGGTAGGACTATCGGCTAAGGAACGGCAGCTTCTCTTATTTTTGGCCGATCACCCAAATCAAGTGTTCAGCGCAAGCTTGCTATACGACAGAATTTGGGGGCTGGAAGGAACAAGCGAGGAGAACACGGTAAGCGTTCATATTCGCTATTTACGTAAAAAAATCGAGGTCAATCCTTCGGAACCGAAATATATTCAAACGGTTCGCGGCTTTGGCTACAAGTTTTGTTGGGTGGAAGATTACTAATCTGAGGCGCATCGCAGCTGGGGATTTTGACGTCAAACTGAATATTAAGCAAAAGGTTGAGATAGGTACCTTGGCTCGGAGCTTCGAAGAAATGATGCACGATCTGTAGCGCCTTGAGCAGTTGCGCAGGGATTTCGTAACGAACGTGCCGGACGAAGTCCAGTCCCCGCTTACCTAGATATCCGGTTATGCTATCGCGCTCAAGTAGGTAGGCATCACAGATAACGAGCGCAGCCGTTATCTCGATATTTTCATGATGTTATTGAATAAAAGAAGGTTTGCAGTTTATGTAACAGGCTGCAAGCCTTTTTCCTGCAGGGACTAAAAGCAGTTTGCGTTCGAAAGGGTAAAAAAGAACTATCTTTGAACATACTATAACATCAAAATTAAGTTGAAACAGGGTGGGAACATGGATAAAGGATATACATTAGCTAGTCAACTATTGACACTGCTGGATACGGAACAAAGATGGTTTACCTTAGCCGAAGTTGAGGAAAGTCTAGGAATCTCAGATAAAACAATACGTAAGATGGTTGAAGAGATAAGCAAGCAACTGCCACTTGATATCACCATTGAGGTGTCTAGAGGAAAGGGAGTATTTCTTCGACGTGATGGACGAGGTAAGACGATTAGTGAAGTGGTTTCTTCTATATTCAGTCAAACGACATTTTATCGGCTGATGCATCTATTGTTTACTACGGATGGGCGGTTCTCCGTGGAGGAGCTTGCTGGAGAAATGTATATGAGCACCTCGTCTTTGAAGAAGCTGATTGTACACTTAAATAATAATGATCTGAAATCTTATAAGCTACACATTACTTATTCCACCCCTAAGATCAAAGGGAATGAAATGAATATTCGATATTTTTATTGGAAGCTATATTGTGATGCCTATGACTTTACAGGATGGCCTTTTACGAACATTGACTTTGCTAATATGAATCAGTTAATCACACATATAGAGAATGAGAAAAACATCGTTTATTTTATCAATTCCAAAAGGAAATTATCCTTTTTACTAGCAATTGTCGTAGATAGGGTTACGAAAGGGAAATATGTAAAAGTCGACGAGAGTACATATCCCTGGGAAAAAGGGATGTTTTATTTGCCGGTGAAAACTCTTGCAAAGAGTCTAGAAGAACAGTTCACTATAGAATTTCCCGAAAGTGAAATATTTTTTATGCAATCGCGGGTGAGTCTCAGCCAATATCATTATTACGAAGGATCGGAAATGACACCGATGAAAGAAGTCGAATTATACAAGGATAAAGAAGAATATCCAATGGGTAATTTGCTTTTTACATTACTGGCAAAGGTATATCCGAATATGGATATGGAAGAACGATTTATATTGGAGATATATAACTTCATAGACAAGCTTTTAATGGATAATGCAATTCCGGAATGGATGATGATTTCAAAAAGCAATTTATCGACATATGTTCAAAAGGAGTGCCAGCAAATCTATCAAGAATTGCAAGACTGCATGAAAACGTGGAATGAAGCTTACCCTTCTGTCCTGTATAATGATTACCATTTAACAAAACTAACCTTAATTGTGCGTTCAAGCTTACGTTATAAAAGGAAAAAGGCTTTTTTAGTGATCGGTGAAGAATTTTCGATTCGTCATTACATAGCGGATTTGATTAAAAAGGAAATCGGGGATCAGTTGATCGTTAATACGTCCATTATGAAAGGGCTAACCGATGAAATGGTGCAGCAGCATCAAATCGATTTCGTCATTAGTAATTTCCCGGTTGCATTAAAGACGGTGCCTGTTGTTACGATTTCTACGATTCCATCCAAAAGAGATCTGGACAATATTCGTAAAGAATTACTTTTATAATTTGATCAAATATTTTCCGCATCCTGCGTAAGATTTTGGTCTAGTTTGTGATGATAAAAAACCTTATGCTCAAAGCAGGTTCTAAACGATTAAAGCTGATCTTCCTTCCTTAAGGAAAGTCGTTTGGAAATGCTAAAGCATCTATTTTCCAGTCGGTAAATGGAAGCGATTTCGAAAAATCTGAATTCAGTTTATTGGAGGAAATCATATGAGCAGGCATTTAGGCGCAAAAAAAGGAGAAATAGCGGACCGTGTATTACTACCAGGAGATCCTTTGCGGGCAAAATTTGTAGCGGAGAATTTTTTAGAGGAAGCTTATTGTTATAACGAAGTAAGAGGCATGTATGGATACACGGGGTTATACAAGGGCGTGCCGGTATCGGTTCAGGGGACAGGGATGGGTAATCCATCGATGAGTATTTATGCAACGGAACTGATCGTCGATTATGAAGTGAAGAAATTGATTCGGATTGGTACATGTGGTGCGATGCAAAAAGAAGTGAGTATCCGCGATATTGTATTAGCACAAGCGGTGTCTTCAGACAGCAATATGACAGAGAAGATTTTCCATGGTTGCAATTATGCGCCTACGGCGGATTTTTCATTGCTAATGAAAGCATATCAACAAGCACAAAGTAAAAAAGTGAAAGTCTTTGTTGGCAATATTTATAACTCTGATGAGTTTTACCGAGAAACGTTGGATCGACTTCACAAATTTATGGACTTT
The DNA here is from genome assembly GCF_013141695.1 of Paenibacillus plantarum. Taxonomy (GTDB): domain Bacteria; phylum Bacillota; class Bacilli; order Paenibacillales; family NBRC-103111; genus Paenibacillus_E; species Paenibacillus_E plantarum. Next base: position 48,092 of record NZ_WHNY01000047.1, on the reverse strand, counting down.
GGTGTACTAGCGGTAGAAATGGAAAGCACATCGCTCTATACGTTGGCTGCTAAATATGGTGTAAAAGCACTGTCCATTTTGACGGCGGGTAGCCAATTATTAACCCAGGAGCACTTAACTCATCAAGAAAGTGAACAGTCCTTTTATGAAATGGTAGAAATTGCTCTTCATACAGTCATTGATGATTCCATATAACTTAACACTTATTGAGACTGCGGGACGGTTCACAAACAAAAACCAAGTTAACTTATTGGGAAATAGTGGATTAATGCACGGAAGTCTGTTGGCACAATAAATAAAAATTTGGAGGGGTCAAGATGCATTATTTCATCTCTGTTGCTGGTCTGATTATTGTTCTAATACTGGCATGGCTTGCAAGTAGCGATAAGAAAAAGATTAAATACCGACCAGTCCTTATCATGATTGTGGTCCAGATTGTTTTAGGATTACTTCTATTAAAGACAAGTATAGGGGAATTCTTAATCAAGGGCTTTGCCAATAGTTTTGCGAAATTACTGGGATATGCAAATGAAGGTACTAACTTTATTTTTGGTGGCATGGCCAATGAAGGGGCACATACATTCTTCCTCTTTGTATTGATGCCTATCGTATTTATGTCAGCGATCATCGGGATTCTGCAATATTATAAAATACTTCCTTTTATTATCAAGTATATTGGACTGGTCCTAAGTAAAGTAAATGGTATGGGGAAATTAGAATCCTATAATGCGGTCGCCGCGGCTATTGTCGGACAAAATGAAGTGTTTATTTCGGTGAAAAACCAACTCGGATTATTGTCTAAACAACGTCTGTACACACTGTGCGCATCAGCCATGTCTACGGTATCCATGTCGATCGTTGGTTCCTATATGACGATGCTAGAGCCTAGATATGTTGTGGCTGCATTAATACTAAACCTTTTTGGCGGCTTTATAATTGCATCCATCATCAACCCCTATGAGGTTAAACCTGAAGAGGATATTGTTGAAGTTCAGGAACAAGAAAAACTGACGTTTTTCGAAATGTTGGGCGAGTATATCATGGATGGCTTTAAGGTAGCCGTCGTGGTTGGGGTCATGTTGATTGGTTTCGTTGGTTTAATTGCTTTAATTAACGGCGTCTTCGCGGGCATATTCGGTATCTCGTTCCAACAAACATTGGGTTATGGTTTTGCACCGATCGCCTTTGTTATGGGTGTGCCATGGAATGAAGCTGTTCGTGCAGGCAGTATCATGGCAACCAAATTAGTGGCGAATGAATTCGTGGCTATGCTTGACTTTGTAAAGATTAAGGACGGTTTTAGTGATCGTACGACAGCTATCGTTTCTGTATTTCTAATCTCATTTGCTAACTTTGGGTCTATTGGGACAATCGTGGGTGCCGTAAAAGGCTTGAATGAAAAACAAGGGAATGTGGTTGCTCGTTTTGGATTAAAATTGCTATATGGAGCTACGCTTGTAAGCGTTTTATCAGCCATCGTTATCGGGATCGTATTTTAGTAGCGTACAACTAACATAGAAGGGGCTTCGACATGAAACAAACACCTCGGTTTAAGCGGATCTTCGTCATCGTTATGGATTCTGTAGGCATCGGTGAAGCTCCGGATGCTGAAAAGTACGGTGATACAGGATCACATACATTACGGCATATCGCAGAAAGAATGAATGGGCTGCATGTTCCTGTTTTATCTAAGTTAGGGTTAAGCCATATTGACCAAATACCCGGAGTACCCAAGGTAGAGCAGCCTTTAGCTTATTTCACCAAAATGCAAGAGGCTTCGAATGGGAAGGATACAATGACAGGACACTGGGAGATTATGGGCCTGCGAGTCAATGTTCCTTTCAAAGTGTTCCCTGATGGATTTCCAAATGAATTAATGAATGAATTAGAACGAAGAACGGAACGAAAGATTATTGGGAATAAGCCAGCAAGTGGTACAGCTATTCTGGATGAACTTGGCCAAGAGCATATAGACACTGGTGCACTCATCGTCTATACCTCAGCAGATTCCGTGATTCAGATTGCGGCTCATGAAGCGGTTGTTCCGTTGGAAGAACTATATCAAATCTGCGAGATAGCCAGAGAGATTACGCTGCGTGAGGAATACATGTTAGGCAGAGTGATCGCGAGGCCATTCCTGGGAGAGTCTGTTGGGAATTTCAAGAGAACGTCGAACCGACATGATTATGCCTTGAAACCTTATGGAAGAACCGTGATGAATGAGCTTAAGGATGCAGGGTTCGATGTAGTAGCGATTGGCAAGATCTCAGATATATATGATGGTGAAGGTGTTACCAAATCTTTGCGCACAGTGTCAAACATGGATGGCATGGATAAACTCATGGAGATCATTCATACTGATTTTACAGGACTTAGCTTCTTGAATCTTGTTGATTTTGATGCACTTTATGGACATCGAAGAGATCCGATTGGGTATGGGAAAGCACTAGAAGAATTTGATGATCGCTTAAATGAAGTTCTTGCCAAGCTGAGTGAAAATGATCTTCTCATCATTACAGCAGACCATGGTAATGATCCTATTCATATGGGCACAGATCATACCCGTGAATATGTTCCTTTACTCATCTACAGTAAGGGATTCACTGGGCAAAGTAAGCTGCCCGTAAGTAAGACATTTTCGGATATTGGGGCAACGGTTGCAGATAACTTTGATGTAAAAGGGCCACAATTTGGACAGAGTCTCTTACAGCAACTTAAATAAACTTGTACTGACTATTGCTAATACTTTACTCGACGCTTTCAGAAGAGCTCGCACAAGTTGCTAAGCGCCGAGCTTCGGTCTATGGCATGGGTTTTCTAAGAGTTCTCTATGCCGTGTTTGATTGCAATTTGCTCGCTTTGGTTGGGTTGGCCCTTACCCTTGGTGATCAAGTCGCGAAGGCTACCGCTTATGTAGATGCCCCAGGAGTCCGTACAGACGGCGTAGCACTCATACGCAGGTCGTGTTTGCCATTATGCACTGGGGCCTGAAATACAACCCCAATACCGATATGACGATTCCGATCATGCAAGAACTAACAACAAACGAACAAGGGCTGGAGCTGCGCCTTTTGCAAAATTTCGACGATATTACATCATAAAAAATCTCGTCACAATTCCTACTTTCGTAACAGTGGGTTTTAGCCAGGGGCACTCTAGAGAGTGCCCTTTGTTTTATTTCAAAAACTTGTGCATAACCTCTCGAGGAAATACTCTCTATTGCGCACGTCATAAGCTGCCGTATCCTCGCGACCACCGGACAAACGTACTTTTTTTCCTTGTCCACATTTATACCTTACCAAAACGATATCAATTGCATCTACTGAACTATATCAATAAAAAAGGAGGTTTTGAGGATGGGAAATAGAGGACCTGGGGGTTATGACCCCGTTCAGATATTTAACTCCACTTCGTTTAATGCGTCTGGGACAGTTGAATATGCATCCATCTTTTGTAGTGACGACAATTATAGTGTTCAGCGTGACGAGACTTGGAGAGCATCTAGCCGTGGAGTCTGTTTGGTAACTAAAATCTCCGCAACGGTTAAAACGCCGAGTGGAAATATTGAAGCGGAACCTTATACTTCTTCCGGCACTTCTTTCAGCCAGTTTGCCATTATACAGGTAGGGGTAAATAGGTTCCAAGTGACGCGCGTTGTAAGTGCTCCAAGACGCAAGTGAATTCCCAAGTGGGTATTTATCAAGAATAAGTACCAAACATGAAAAGACGACAGGCCAAAGATAAAAGGCTGGTCGTCTTTTTTTGCTTTAATGTTTCTTATACCATAATATTCTGCGATACATCGAGGAATCTTTCAAGAGCCGGAAAGGGCGCACGTCCGGTTTGTAATTGCCTTCGATGATCCAAATCCGATGTTTCCTGTCGATGCCGATATCGAACCCGACTTGTCTAAGCTTGGGGTAACGCTCACCCAGTCGTTTGGCAGCCAATAGAGCGATGCGTTCCGCTTTGATAAGCAAGCTCCGATCTCCGATTCGGGCTAATTTTAGCGCCTCAAGCACTGGGATGGTGCGGCTGGTCACATTCGTGACTAGATAACCTTGCGCCGCAACTTTCGCGTATGAGCCTGTCACGTTCCAAGTGAATGAAGAGCCTTTTTTTCGCTGAGCCATTATCCGAATGTCGAACGGCCTGTTCCCAATTTGAGCAAGCTGTAGACGCCTTTGGACAATATATCCTCGACCTCTGTTTTTTTTGCGGAGCCATTTGAGTAGCTTATCAGTGTCTCTCATGGTGACAGCATTATTCTCGTTTTGAACACGATAGGCGTTTGCACCGTTTCGTTTAATGAACACGATATCCCTTCCGTAACTCCCGTTGCGAGGTTTCAGTACGACGCTCTGATAGTGATGCAGCATCTTGGATAACACGTTCTTTTTAAGCAACTGTGTTTTTGGCAACCGTCCGGCGAGAGAGGACCCATTGCGAAGGATGCGATATTGCAACCATTTGTCTCTTTTGATTAACATGGCAATCCCAGCCTTTTTCAATCTTCTACGTTAATTCTAAGTCAAATTAGTGATCAGCATAAGTGACTATTCGTCTATATTTATGAACCGAACCGCGTGACTCCGATCGTTTCTGTTTTCTCCACTATGTGTGGTAGAATGGTGGGCATATGGAATTCTAAATCTATATTTTGCAATACTTCTAAAATAGTCACAAATTTAGTTATAAAGAAAGGTAACACTATGATAAAAGTTGAAAACTTATCCTTCTCATTTCCGCAAAAAGAACTATATAACAACATTTCATTTACGCTTGAAGAGGCACAACATTGCGCTTTTATAGGAACAAGCGGCAGCGGGAAAAGTACATTGATCGATATACTGATGGATCCAGAAAGATATTTGTTCGAGGGCAAGTTAGAAATAGACCCGACTTGTAATATTCGGCATGTAAGTCAATTCCCACAATTCGACAAAACGAAAGAAACAACCGTTTTTGAATATATAGGGGAAGAATTTATTAAGATACAAAATGAAATAACAGCGATTTGTACGGAAATGGAAACATCATCGGATATGGATGCGTTATTAGAAAAGTATCAATTAGCTTTAGACACATTTGATACAATCGGTGGGGCTGATTTCGAAAGCAACATTCATAAAAAACTAAATCTAGCAAACCTCATGAAGCTAAAAGATCTTAAGGTATCTGACCTGAGTGGCGGGGAATTCAAACTTATTCAAGTGATGAAGGAAATGCTTAGTCGTCCAGACTTAATGATTATGGACGAACCAGATGTATTTTTAGACTTTGAAAATCTAAATGCGCTTAAAAATCTGATTAATTCTCACAAAGGAATGCTGCTAGTTGTTACGCACAACCGATATCTATTGAATCATTGTTTCAACAAAATTCTACACCTTGAAAACATGGAGATCCAAGAGTTTGATGGGCGGTACATTGAGTATAATTTCTCATTACTTCAGACAAAAATTGAGTTGCAAGAAATCGCAGTCGCTGAACAAGAAGAAATTGAGAGATACGATAACATTATTGATAATCTTAGAGCTATTGCAACGTATAATTCAGAAGCCTCTAGAGGGAGAGCATTAAAAGCTAGAGTTAGGTTTCAAGAAAGATTGGAAGCGCGTAGAATTAAAGCGCCCTTTGTTGATATTAAGCAACCGAAGATCAGTTTCGGTATTGAGAATGAAATTGAAGACAGCATTGTTGTAAATGTCACTAATTATAGTGTTACGTTTGATGAATTGCTTTTAGACAATGTGAATTTTGAGATAAAATCTACGGATAAAGTAGCCATTATTGGTTCAAACGGTACCGGGAAAACGACTTTACTCCGAGATATCTTTACAAATAATCATGCGTCAATTGAAATACATGCTGATGTTAAAGTGGCTTATTTATCTCAGAATCAAGGCGAAGTGCTAAAGGATTCTAATACAATACTAGAGGAATTCATCGATGCTGGGTTTAAAACGTATGATGAGGTTAGATCGTTTCTTTCAAACTATGGCTTTGAAGGAGAAATCGTTAATCAAAAGATAGCATCTTTATCTGGTGGAGAAAAAAATATTCTTCAATTGGCTAAGGTTTCTGCCAGTAAAGCAAACGTATTGCTTCTTGATGAACCGACAAGCCATTTAGACACCTATACGCAAATAGCACTGGACAAAGCCATTGAAGACTATAAAGGTGCGATTCTCATGATTTCTCATGATTTCTACTCTGTTGTAAATGGTATGGATTATGTTCTGATCATTGAAGATAAGACGATTAGAAAAATGAGTATGCGTAAATTTAGACAGATGATTTATGCGAGTCATTTTAATAGAGACTACCTAGAAAATGAACAGAATAAAAAATCAGTTGAAATGAAAATAGAATTGGCTTTAAAAGAAACTAATTTTGAACTTGCAAAAGTATTGGTTGAAGAGCTAGAAGAGCTGATTAAGTTGCTTTAAATGACAACACCGTGTTAGGTGGTAAGAAAAGCCCTTTGCTCGATGAGCAAGGGCTTTTTGGTTCGATTAATAACGGATTCCTTCAAATGCGTTTTTTACTAAACTCTCCACATAAGGTTTGTCCAAGGTTTCGCCTGTCACAAGCAAACGATAGAATATCGGCCCGTAAATGAGATCGATACATATGCCAATGTCGAGATTGTTTTTCAATTCCCCGCGTTGAACCCCTTTTTCCAAAAGACCCCTGGCTTCCAGTCGACGGGGATGGAAAAACCGAGAACGATAGGCCTCAGCCAATCCTAAATCAAACTGCCCTTCGCCTAATAACTCTGTAATGATGGTCCCCTCTCGGCTTGTCAAAAATCCGGTTAAATTCGTGGCGTGTATTAGAATGTCATTAAATGTTGTACCTGTATCAGGGATAGGTAATCTGTCCGTGGCAGCATGCATGAAACCATCCATGACCACGGCGGCCTTGTTAGGCCACCATTTATATATCGTGGCTTTGCTAACTTGGGCACGATCAGCGATTTTATCCACTGTGACGGCTTGGAAGCCATTTTCCAGCAATAACTCGTAAGATGCGGAAAGGATAGACTTGTGAGATTCAATATTCCGCGGCCTGCCTCTTTTTCCATTCATCGTCATCATCCTCTTTCATCCATACATATCTGATCCGATACAAATAAACTATACGTTCAGTATACCAATTATTAATAAGAAATAAAGTTGCAATTACCCATTTACAAAACTATACGTTCAGTATATTATTTGTTATATATTTAATAAACTATACGTTCAGTATTTAAAAATAAATGAGGAAGGATAGAATTGGAGTTGACATGAAAACATGAATGTATTGTCTGTAGAACATTATATTTCTATATAAGGAGCTGTCTAAAATGACTACTTTTAAAAAACAAACTAAAGAGAAAAATGTCCCCTCATGGCTGATCCTGCTTCTGGCTGCCGCATGCGGCGTCATTGTAGCTAATCTTTACTATGCGCAGCCCTTGGTAGGGGTCATCAGCTCTGCCATCGGGTTGTCCGCAAATAGCTCCGGCTTGATCGTGACGTTAACACAGATAGGCTATGTAGTCGGCTTGTTATTTATAGTACCTATGGGAGATATCGTTGAAAATCGAAGGTTGGTTGTCGCATCTTTAGTTCTTACAAGTGTTGCTCTTGCAGTTACGGCAGTATCGAAGCAAGCTGTGCCATTCTTGGCGGCATCGTTTGTCATCGGAGTAGGGTCAGTCGCGGCGCAGGTACTCGTGCCTTTTGCGTCATACCTTGCATCGGATTCTTCACGCGGTCGCGTTGTCGGCAACGTTATGAGCGGTTTGTTGCTTGGCATTATGCTCTCGCGCCCGTTGTCGAGTCTAGTGGCCGAATTCCTGGGCTGGCATGCCGTATTCGCATTGTCATCCGCAGCGATAATTATTTTGGCGATCGTACTGTTAAAGGTGTTACCCCAAAGAAAGCCCACGGCAGACACACGCTATGCCGCTCTACTCGGTTCGATGTGGCACTTGCTGCGCACAACCCCGATCTTACGCCGTCGGGCAGCTTATCATGCATTTGTGTTTGCATCTTTTAGCTTATTTTGGACAACAGTTCCGTTACTGTTATCCGGCCCGATGTTTCATTTTTCACAGATAGATATTGCGTTGTTCGCGCTTGTAGGAGTTGCGGGGGCTATAGCTGCGCCTGTAGCCGGAAGGTTGGCGGACCGTGGCTGGACTAAACCCGCAACAGGGATTGCACTCGGCACTGTCATCATTTCGATGTTGATACCGCTTATGATCCGAACGGGTTCAATTACCGGAATCGTTGTTCTCGTCGTTGCAGCTATTTTATTGGACGCCGGTGTATCCGCAAATCTTGTGCTTGGACAACGTGCGCTCTTCTCGCTGAGTCCAGAAATTCGCAGTCGGCTGAATGGCCTTTTTATGGCAATCTTCTTTTTTGGCGGTGCTATCGGATCCGCAATTGGTGGATGGGCATATGCGACAGGAGGTTGGAGTGCCGTGTTATGGATTGGCATTGCCTTTCCGGTCGCAGCCGTCCTTTATTTTGCGACAGAGAAGAAGTAATGCTATTCCACTGATTAATGCAGGTGGACCATTGGTGTAATTGTTTATATTCAGTTTATAAGGCTATTTTATTCTGTAATCACACCATTAAACATGGAATGGATTACAGGGGGAACGCATATGAAGAAAAATGTTCTAGTGAGTGGAGCGAGTTTCGCCGGTATCTCAACTGCCTATTGGATGAATCAGTTGGGCTATAATGTGACAGTTGTTGAGATCGCCGAAGGTCTCAAAAAAGGCGGAACACCTGTAAATATCCGCGAAAATACCGTCGATATTGTGAAACGTATGGGGCTGCTCGACCAAATTAAGTCTAACAAAATAAATATGGAATCTACGGAATTCAAGAATTCAGATGATGTCACCGAAAAAGTGGAATTACGCGTGGATCTCGCAGAAGATGAATATGAAATCGAGCGAGATGTATTGCTCAATCTCATGTTCGATGCGGTTAAGGATGATGTCCAGTTTATTTTCGGCGAGAGCATCATTTCATTGAAGGAAGAAAGTAACGGCGTCGACGTAGCACTCAAAGGGGGCCAAAAGGGCTCGTATGACCTGGTGTTCGGTTGTGATGGTATTCATTCGGTCGTCAGGAAATTATGTTTCGGGGAGGAAGCTGAATACTCGCATTTTCTTGAAACTTATTTCTCTATCACGATCGTGGATAAGTTGTTGATCCGGGAGAATACGACACAGATGTACAATGAGCCAGGCAAAGCGGTCATGTTGAACACCTACAACAATAAAACTGATATTGTCCTCTGCTTCTCATCGGTGAAGGAAATTCCTTACGACTACCGAAACGAAGAAGGGCAGCGGACTATCATTAGGAATCAGTTTGCCGGACTAGGCTGGCGGACACCGGAATTGCTGGAAGAAGTGATGAACTCGAAGACTTTTTACTTTGACAAGCTGTGCCAAATGAAAATGCCATCATGGACAAAAGGCAGGGTAGCACTTGTCGGTGATGCTGGATACTGCGCCTCTCCGGCTGCTGGCATGGGTGGATCACTCGCCATAGATGGTGCGGCCGCGTTGGCGGATGCTTTCCAAAAATGCGATGGTGATTATGAACTTGCATTCCAAGCATACAACAAGAGTTTCCGTCCTTTCATCGAGGAAGTGCAAGCAAACGCGGCACTATTTGTAGATTTTCTTGTTCCACGAACAGAAGAAGCCATTCGCGCAAGAAATTCGCAATCAGGGTACGAGTTGTAAAGCTTTTGAGGAAAGTCGGGCCGGTTAGCGGTCCGACTTTCTCTGTTCAATGGGGAATGTGAATTGTTATTACCGCCAAAAGGTAATTCGCTCACTAGGCAAACGCACAGATTGATGACCCTCTTCTTTTGCTTTCCCGATGGAGAGGATCATGACTGGTACATAGCGTTCGTCGTCCAGATCAAATGTACGAATAACCTGATCACGTTCAAAGCCTGCCATAGGATTGGTGTCATACCCATGCGCACGGGCTACTAGCATCAGTTGCATGGCAAATAAACTTGCATCAATTTTGGCAATTTCGATCTTTAAATCCCTAGGTATGTGAGGAAACATGCTCATAATTTGTGTGACCTGCTTGTCGCGTACATCTTTAGGCATTTTTCCTTGTTCCACAGCAGTATTATAGATCTCTTCTACATATAATTCACTCTGAGTATCGCCCACAATAACGAGCATCGCTGCTGATGTATCATTTTGTTGTGTATTGAATTGCACAAGAGGCCGAAGTTTGCTTTTCCCTTCAGGGGAGTGAACGACGATGACACGCCAAGGCTGTATATTCGCAGATGAAGGTGCTAAACTTGCTTCTTGAATGATAGCTTGCAATTCTTCTTTGGGAATGGGGATGTTCTCATCATATAGTCGTACGGAACGACGACCTGTAATAATGTTGATGAAATCGTTATTTTGGATATGTTCCAGCATGTTCTCTCCTTTGGATGTCACCAATTATTTTGACAGTTGTGATGTCATTGGTTATCATGTTGTTTAGTATGAACTATGAACCTTAGTTCATAGCAAGTATAAATTATTTGTAAGTATATGAAGGGGAACGGTTATGAAAGCGAATGAGGTTTCTAAGCTGACAGGGCTGCCCATATCCACCTTGCGATTCTATGAACGCAAAAAATTGATTCCGGAGCAATTGTTGACGAGGGATGAAAATAATTATCGCGTATATGATGAAGACGTAGTTGAATATTTGCAGGATGTGAGAATGCTGCTTACGTTAGGTTTTACCATTCAGGAATTAATTTTACTCATTAATGAGAGTTCCGATATCGAGAAGAAAGTATTGGTTACAGAGAAAATTACCTATATCCAGGAGCTAGAAGCAAAATTGGAAGCATCCAAAACATTCTTAACGGATGTGTTAGAGGGTAAGGCTAATTTTCAGACCCGATGCAACTATGAGCATTAACTGTGGCATGAAATGCTTTGTTATTGATTTTCACAATAAGAGAGGAACTGATTCCTAGCCATGAACCAATTAATAGATCAATATAGCGATGAGATTGTCCAGATCTTCGGGGAAGCCTCGGCTCAATTGCAGACGCTTCCGGAGGAACTGAAGGAGCAAGCTTTGGCGCTTCTGGGCAAGTGCTATCCTTTGAATAGGAAGGACAACGAGGGACCTAATATGATCAGCTACCTTCTCCCGTATTGGGTTGGAGAGACCTTGGGGAGTCCAATCGAGCTGTGTCGCGAATTAGCGGTGGGGAATTTGTACGGGATGGTATCCTTCTTTCTCTTGGACGATGTCATGGATGAGAAGAGGGAGGTTCGGCGTTCACTGGCTTTAAGCACGCTTTTGAATCAACGGTTCTTGGAAGCTTATCAGCGGTGTTTCTCAGTAGACTCTCAACTGTGGGCTTGTTATAATCGCTATTTAGCGGAATGGGCAGATGCTATGTACCGTGAGGTGGACGAGCCTATGGACCCGCGGGATCCTGGCCGGTTGGCACGTAAGGCTGCCCCGGTAAAACTGTGCGCCGCAGCATTGTTGCTTCAAGCCGGACGGGCCCCAGAGATTCGGGTTATGGAGACAGCCATCGATTTGGCTCTTGCGGTACTCCAACTCTCCGATGACTGGACAGATTGGCTGGAGGATTTGCCGACGGCCTCCTGTAACGCATTCCTAGTGTTGTTGGGGGAGAACCTTCAGTTAGAGGCAGGCGAAATTTTGGATGAGAGTATGGTGAAACGCAGCATTTATCGTGAGCAGGCCCTAGGAGGGCTTGCGATCCTTGCAAGCGATTATGCGGATCAGTTGAGCGCTATGAAGAATGCTCCCGCATCCCTCCAGATTTTCTCATCCTCGATCGCTCAAAGCTTGCAGAGCAAGGCAAACGAGATCAGAGATCGTTACGATAGTTTGTTAAATGATGGGGGATTTTCTGTTTATCTGACGATAAATGGTTAATAATGGTACAACGAGTCTAGTTCTATGGTATTATGAAGATGCAAATTATCCTAATATTTGGGAAGGTTGTGTTATCATGTCCATGGATACGTTGAAAGTGAATATCATCAAGAAAGCTTGGGAGGACGCGGATTTCAAAGCACGTTTGCTGGCAGATCCACGTAGTGCGTTGGAGCAGGACTTCGGACACAGTATTCCTGAAGGTATTGAGCTGCATGTGATGGCGGTAACACCCACTAAGTATGCGCTGATCATTCCCCCGAAACCGGAGGAATTAGATGAATTGACAGGTACTGGGGTACAACCACAGATGCTTTCTTGGAACTAGAGTTGGAAACGAGAGGGAACCGGACAATAGATTCGGTTCCTTGGTACAAAGTGTCTAGTCCTAAGGTATTATGAAGATGCATTATATTCTAATATTTGGAAGGTTGTGTTGTCATGTCCATGGATACGTTGAAAGTGAATATCATCAAGAAAGCTTGGGAGGATGAGGATTTCAAGGCACGTTTGCTGGCAGATCCCCGTAGTGCGTTGGAGCAGGACTTTGGACACAGCATTCCTGAAGGTATTGAGCTGCAAGTGATGGCGGTAACACCCACTAAGTATGCTCTGATCATTCCCCCGAAACCAGAGGAATTAGATGAATTGACAGGTACTGGGGTACAACCACAGATGGCTTCTTGGAATTAGGGTAGGAAAACGAGAGGGAACCGGACGATGGCTTCGGTTCCTTTTCCTTTTTCACTATGGAATTGCAGAGTGGCATCCAACTCGCCTGGTTCGCATCCGCGATCGCTCAAAGCCTGCAGCGCAAGTCTAACAAGATCAGAGAGCATTACAATGATTTGTTGAATGGTGGCGGATTTAAAATTTATTTGTCGAAAAATGGTTAATGATGGTACAAACGATCTAGTTCCATGGTATTATGAAAATGCAGATATCCTAATATTTTGAAGGGTTGTGTTGTCATGTCCATGGATACGTTGAAAGTGAAGATTATTAAGAAAGCTTGGGAGGACGCGGATTTCAAGGCACGCTTGTTGGCAGATCCCCGTAGTGCGCTGAAACAGGATTTCGGAATTGAAGTTCCTGAAGATATTGAGTTGAGTGTGTTGGCAGAAACACCAGCTCATTATGCGTTGGTCATTCCCCCGCAACCGGAGGAATTGGATCAATTGAAAGCTACTGGGGTAGCACCGCAGGTTACTTGGTCCTAGGATTGGAAATGAGAGGGAACCGGATGATGGCTTCGGTTCCTTTTCCTTTTTCACTATGGAATTCCAAGGTGCCCTCCATCACTTCGATAATACGGAAGGTAACCATCAGGCCGAGGCCGGTTCCTTTGGTTTTCGTTGAGAAGTAAGGCTCTCCTAGTTTCGTGATCTGCTCCGCTTCCATCCCTTCCCCGTTATCTGCAATGCGGATGACAGCGTTTCCTCCCTCGGCCCTGGCGTTGATGGTAATGAGGCCTTCTTCGTGAAGGGACTCTATGCTATTCTTGATAATGTTGATCAATGCTTGCTTAAACTTGGACGAGTTGCCCAGAATGATTTGAGGTTCGGGCACATGGACCTCCATCTCGCCCTTGTTCAGCAAGACCAGCGGTGTCATCATGGTTTCGATCTGTGCGAGCTCATGCTTCAAATCCAGCTCTACCAGGGTATCCAGTTCCGGTTTCGCAAAGGTCAGGAAGTCCGTTATGATACCTGACGCCCGATCCAACTCCTGAATGGCCAAGTTAAAGTAGGACTTGTCGTGTGCTACTGATTTTCCCGAGAGTAGCTGCAAAAAGCCTCTTGTGACTTGAAGCGGGTTGCGCACCTCATGAGCAATGGATGCGGCCAGTTCGCTGATGATCTGCATTTTCTCCGTCCGCTGCAGTTGGTGATTGTAAAGCTCCAGCTCCTTGGAGTAGGATAGGAGCCGGGCATAGTCAGATGCGATGCGGCGGTTGAGAATCATCACCAGGGAAGCGATTAGAATAATGATGCCAAACTTCCAAAAATTAAAAATATAGGATGTATCGATCGTATACAACAGCAAGATATCCGTCATACCGGAAAGGGCTAGCATTAGAATGCCCAATGAGAGGATGAGGGAATTGGGATTCTGCATGGCGTTCCGAAAGGCGAGGACGCTAATGAGAATCAGTTGGCCGATAATAAGCGGTCCACCCAACCACAGGGTCAGGAACATATAAGGAGAATACAATGGCGTTCCGATGATTTTATAACCTACCATAGCGCAGAAGCTAATCGAATAATACACAACAAGCCAACGAAGCACCCGCTTAATCCATGGATACTGGCCTTCGAATATGTGGGAGACGAAGTACAGCAGGGCAGGAAACACAATATAAATAGACGTATCAAATAAAAATAAAAAAAGATGTCCAAGCTCAGGGTAATAGTAGCAAGGCATAGCCGAGTAGGTCATAATCAGAATGCCGCTGCACATGACGAATAGGGCTAACGCCAGAGCGATGCTGCGTTGGGCCCGGTTCAGGTACCAAGAGCAGAGGAGCATCAGGAGCGACAGGAAAGCAAGGCCTCCGCCTAACAACAGGTCAGGCAGTTCCTTGCGGACGGCTTGCTGGGAGATCTCAGGAAGCTCGCCAAGCTGGACATTACTTTTGATGCCTGCCCGTTCCTTCCCCGTTAGTCGTAGGTAGAGATCATTAGCTATCTCCGTATGGTCGAGCGGAAGTTGGAGAAGGGTGCGCTCGAAGTCAAAACTGCGATCGACCTGGTAGACGGGCTTACTGTTCTCATAAATCATTACGTTCATGGCATACAGGAGTTCGATATACAGTCCAGGTTTGGATAGGTTGGACGTCGGGGGGACCGTCAGGTGAATCCATGCGCCGACCTTCCCTTTGGGAAGGGTAACAAACGGGTGCTCAACCGTGGCAGATAGCCACTCCCCATTTATGTCAGGCGGGGCGTCTTCTGGAGTTCCAACAGGAATCCATTGCACTTTCCAGGTGGTTATTGGAAGACTGGTGGAATCCTCCGATGAACTTATATAGGGATACAGGAGCAATGCCAAGAAGGCAGCGCCGCCAAATATGAGTAGTAACAAGATCAAGTGGAAACGTTTCATATGTGCACCTCGTGGGGAACAACCCAGTATTTTCATGCATAATCATAAATTCGACAAAATTGTGTATAAATCCTTTCGTCGCCGACAAATTTTTACAAATCTCTCGACATGCCAAAAGACCCGCTTCACAACCGTAAATGAACGGATAGAAGCGGGTCTGTATTCAGATTAGGGCATTAATTTCTATCTGCCAGCCAGAATGGCATCAGCCAAGATATCGATCTGATTCTCGACGGCAATAGGATCATCGTTATACAAGTAATTATAGTTAACTACGTGGACATTTCCATTTTTGACTGCTTTTAGATTTTTCCAGAGAGGGCTGCTCTCCAGTTCTTTGAGAACAGTCGAAGTACCATCAGGGTCATAGGTCGTTAATATAATGTGATCGCCTGCAAATTCGGGTAGAACTTCGTAAGAGATCTCACGATACCACTCTTTGGCATTCCGGAATTCTTTATCTACATTAGGCGCAGGTGTCACTTGCAGACCTTCATACAACGCGTAGCCGCCCATATTGACAAACCCATATACGCGAAGTTTATTTTTCCAAATATTGAAGATGGTGAATGTTTCATCCTTGTTAACTTTACTAGAAACCTTTTTCCGAGCCGCTTCTACTTTCGTATCAAATTGCGTAATCCATTGTTCCGCTTCAGCTTTCCGCCCCAGAATGTCTCCAAAGATGCGTACAGAATCCTTAGGTCCACCACTTAGTTCCAACGGAACGGTTGGAGCGATCTTGGAGAAATTATCGTATTTCGAAGCTCCCCAGGAAATGATAAGATCGGGCTGCAACTCAACGATCTTCTCCAGCGATTGTCCAATGCTCTCCGTGCCATCTTTCTTAATGAAGGGATGATTCTTGAGTACGTAATCATCTGTACCAATAGGCTTAAGCCCAAGGGCAACGAGTTGGCCATAGTACCAGTCGGTGACTACACGTTCTGCTTTGACAGGAATTTCGGAAGTACCTGACATATGTTTATAGGATCGAGTTTTCGCTTCTGTACTCGGCTTACCCGTTTCCTTAGTAGCGTCTACTGACTGGTTATTGGCCGTTGGTGTTCCCGCGGTACTGCCGGATTCCTTCGCATTACTGCAAGCGACAGTCCCCCCAACCATCATGATGATAATGAAACAAATTAGCAATATTCTCTTTCTACCCATTACCTAGTGCCCTCCCGTATATAATGATTCTCATTCTCATTGATAATGATAACAAGATCATTCTTCCATGTACATGTCAGATTATTCTCTGATCCTTTGGATAATTGGGCAAAAGGTAATGGATGACATCATTCAGTTGAGCATCTAGGGCAGCTGGTCCGTAACCGTACCATTTGGTCATATCCACCGGATATACATATTGTTGCTTCCTGGCAGTTAAGGCAAGCCACTCTGGGCTTCTCATCATGGTCACGGCACGTTGTTTGGCTGCTTGATTATTCTCAATGGATACAAAGTAATGATCGGCATCATAACGGGTTAATTCAGGGATAGAAAACTCAGGGTGCTCTAACCCTTGAGCGTACATAGAAGCAACAATACAAGGGCGTGTCAGCTGCAAAATGTCATAGAGTAAATCAGCCCCCATGTACCCGTAAGCATAAATCAGTGAACGATTGCTGCGTACATTGATGATGGCAACTGTCGCGTGCGGACCTAGTAGTCGACATAAAGCTTCCCGTACTTGTCCTGCACGATGATCGAAAGAATCCAACCAGTCGCGTGCATGCTGCTCCGTACCCGTTATCTGGGCAACATTCATAAAGTGTTGTTTCCAAGTCACACCGCGCCAAGGAATCTGAATGACCAGTCCCGCCTGCTGATAGCGTTCAATGTGTTGGTATTCATCACCTTCTACTAGAGGAAGCAAAATGATATCAGGCTTGACGTTCTGGAGTAGCTGCAGCCGTCTCGCATGCTCGGTTTCCCAATAGAGTGGTTGAAACGAACGTGAACCTTGTAAGAGTTGAAACTGATCATTCATCCAAGTATCTGTAATGGCTGCACTAGGCTTAACGCCAAGCGAGAGCAGGTCCAGTGTAAAGGCATGGTCCAAGGATGCGATTGTATGGGGTTTACGTACATATATCGTTGGGGCCACCCCTGTGACTTGCTTGAACTTACGGCTTAAATAGAACTCATCGGCATAGCCTACCTGGTGGGCAACTTCGTTTAACGATTGTCGGGATTGCAGCAAAATAGTTTTCACCTTGTCAATGCGTAAACGATTCAGATATTCGGTAAAGGTAGAGCCAGTCCGCTGCTTAAAACTTAACGTGAATTGCCGCAGGCTTAAACCAGATAAGCGTACAACATCATTTCGTTTGATTTTGCGTTCATAATGGGTATGCACATAAGAAATGACCTGGTCAATACCGTCCAGCGGCTGAGTAAAAGAAAGGCAATCGGGCTGTTCAAGTGCCCAGCATGCATCAGCGAATAGAGTAAGGAATTGAGCCTGTAAAGGGAGGCGCTGAGACAAGCTGTTATACAGCCGATTTTCGTATGAATCGTATAGGGAGGACACTTGATCAAGCAGAACTGCATGGCTTAGTTTAGCCAGCATCGGCATGAACGGAGAGTCCGTGGACGATTCCTCACCTATCCATTCGTAGTTGCAGGCATAGAAACGAAGCTGCTCTGTAGATGATTGAAGGTTCTCTATCAGAGCCTCATTTTGAATATGAATGGATGTATGGGGCGGTAGGTATATACAACCGATGCCTTCAAGCTTGTGTGTGTGGTTGTTAATCGTAAGTATAACGGAACGCGCATCTATAAATAATAAACTATAGGCATCCCGATAATAATGAAAGCCCTCGGTGTGCAAAGCCTCTGTGTACATCGACATGTTTTTAAGAACAGGAAGTCCTGAATGCTTCATAACGAGTGCCAGCTCCTTCTATGATGCCTCTTCTTCATTATTAGTATAAATGATGGATGGGTTGACGCAAAGAGCACCCAGCGAGATCATTTTATTTATTCTTTATAAACGGACAGTCGCTCCTGTAAACCTTCAACAACCTCTTTCGGTATTTCTCTAATCCTCATATCTCCACCTAAGAAAAGCAGCCAATTTGTGATTTCGCTCAATTCATCTGAATGATGAGTATGGATGAACGTTTTTAAAATAGCCGTACTCTGATAAGGATTCGTATATGAAATTGAAATGTCTAACGGATGATACTTTTTGTACTGAGCTATCGCCTTTGGACCTAGTTCAAGGACAAGATTAATGGCTTTTTCCTGCTTGCTTAATAGTTCTATAATCTTCTTCTTGCTGAATCTTTTTTTCTCAGAGTACGGTGTAACATCAGTGAGATTGTCGACAGGAATAATCCGCCGCTTCTCTTCCTCTAGGTCAAAGCCTTCAATTTGCCAAGAACTTTTCTCCCGATATAAGTGCAATACATAAATGGAATAAGACCTTATTACGCTGCCTTCCTCGACGGAAACGACTAAGTAGCTGTCCGATAGAATGAGTTGGATGAGCTGTTCTAACATAGGAAGAGGGATATCTGACAGATCGAGCAAGTCGGGATTATGAGGGTTGGTTCCTTCAAACAGCAAGATTTGATTTAACAATACAAGATCATCTTGTTGATTTGCCGAGATAAGTCCAAGTAGTTTTTCAGCTAAAGATTGACGACTCTTGAGATAGGGGAGCTGCAGATTTCTTGTGGCCATGAAGGCGATAAAAAGGGCTTTAATCTCATTATCGGTAAAGCGGACAGTCGGAAGAACGGAATTTTTCATAACAAAATAGCCCCCGTCTCTCCCAACTTCAGCGACAAGCGGCATTCCCATGGTCTCAATTTCTCTGATATCGCGGATAGCTGTAGAACGAGAGATATTAAATTCCTGCATGATTTCAGAAATGGTAAAATGGGCGCGGTTGTTAATATACCGCATGATGATATTAATGCGTTCGACTTTTCGCATCGGGCCCCCTAAACAGTATCATATTTTGACATGATTAATAGTTATTATAAACGTATGAAGTGAAAACACAAATATGCAATCAATAGAAAAGGAGCTTAGACGCTTTAAAGGCAGTCTACGAACAATTATATCTTTGCTGTGAACGAGGCGGTAAATCACAAGCGGATGTATTATGCAGGCGTTATGACAGGTGCATCGACATCGCAAGAACACAGGATGATTCAATTCCCTAAGGGACAATACCTCGTTATTACAGGTGAAGGGAAGACGGCGAATGAGTTGAGCAGTATGCTTACGGGCATTGCTTTTGGTCAAGTGTTGCCGGCAGCGGACGATTTTGCCTATGTAGGCGGTCCTAATGCAACGGTGGAGATGGGCCATCATAACGGCTTTGTATCTGGGGAAATATGGATTCCAGTTATTAAGAAATAACAAGAATAGAGGAGGAATCAATATGAGTACGATCCTAGGTAATGAGAAAATTGCGAAAGTAGAATCCCGCCCTATTGGAAGGATAACCGCTTATTGGACCGTCACCATTATCCTAGCATTCTCGATTGCATTAAGTGGTATTGGGCAACTAATGCGCTATGGGGGGAATGTTGATTTAGTGACGGATATTGGTTTCCCGTTGTATATCACGAATATTCTCGGAGCTTGGAAACTACTTGGCGTCATTGCGATCGTAATGCCAGGTTTCCCGCGGCTGAAGGAATGGGCGTATAGCGGTATCTTTTTTCTAATGACGGGTGCGGCTTTATCTCATGCGTTCGCTAACGATTACGGGGATTACGGATTTCATATTATTCTTCCGCTTTTCTATGCTGCGCTTGGCATCGCTTCTTGGGCACTGCGCCCGAATAGCCGCAAACTTTAATGAGTGTAGGATCTAGTGTAAAATAAAGGTAAAATTCATTTATAAAAAGGAGATTTGATCATGGCAACGTATACCCTTGAGGAAAAAGACAGTTTTATCGTTCTAGGTATTGGCACGGAGTTGAAGAGCAATTACACGGATTATGCCGGTATAAATAAGGAGAAGGAAAGTTTTTGGCGGGAAGTGGAGCAAGACGGAAGGCTTGATGCATTGAAGGCCATTGCCACGAACGACTACATTTTTGCCGTGAATGAAGCGGTCAACTATAAGATGATGTATTACGCTGGCGTTATGACTGGAGCATCGGTTCCGGAAGAACATAGAGTTATTCAATTCCCTAAGGGAGAATACCTCATCGTTAAAGGTGAAGGAAAGACAGCGGATGAGTTGAGTAATAAACTTACTGGGATTGCCTTTGGTCAAGTCTTGCCAGAAGCCCAGAATTTCGCCTACGTTGGCGGGCCTAATGCAACAGTTGAGATGGGACAGCGAGACGGCCTCGTCTATGGCGAAGTATGGATTCCTGTTGTTCGGAAATAAGCGAAATTCTAGGAGGGATGAGCGTGTCTCAGATCGTTGATTTTAAAAATGTATCTACAGCTGGTTTAGAATCTTCCCCAGTTGCAGAGTCGCTTGCAGGTCTACGAGCTAATGAAGCCCGTTACTTTATGAATAAATACAAGCATGAATTTACGGTTGTACCCGCTGGTGAAAGCCAGGAGGCCCTGGAGTATGCAAACCGAGTTCTAAAAGAAGAACGTGGTATTGAGTTTGCAGCCAAACCGTTAGAAACGGCGCGTTTCCAAGTGGAAAATATCCAATTTACCTACATCTTCTATGAGGACGGTCTTGGGATCAATGTCATGTATACAGTTGATGATCCTAAGAAGCGGGCCGTTGGTTTTAAGCTTTCTGAGGGGATGGAAGTGCCTAAAGAGTTGGAAGAGAAGAAGTTTAAATTTGCTAGACAGAAGTCCAAACTTGCGGGGACGATTCGAGGTTCGTTCTTCGTGATTAAAGGACAATATTAAGGTTTCAAGTGTGATGAGATATGGACAAATTGTGGTTTTGAATAAATATAACCGTGTAAAGGACTGCCGATAGGCAGTCCTTTTGTACTTTTATTGAAACTTTTACATGTTTGGGAACTAATCCGCAAGTAGCTTCTTATAAATAATTTCCACAATCATGCATATGTATAAAGTAAATTCCCCTATGTGGGGAGAGCTATTATTTGGGGTATATAGATTTCTTCTTATGTTAAGACTAATAACACTTTTAATACAGAGGTGTTAAAGATGAAGGTTGTATGTCCTTCGTGCAAGAGAGATGTGAAAGTTAAGATGAATGGGAATGGACGTTGTATTTGTGGTGCAAATATAAAAGTATTGGATTAATTCTATCTAATAAGTAGAATCTATATATAAAAAATAACATATTTTTATACATAGGACTAGACAGCACCGATTTAGTGTGTAAATATTACTTGTAAATAGTAAATCGGCGGTGAATTAGATGAGACATGTACATAAGGTCTTCCATGAAACTAGTGCTAGTGAATTTAATAAAGTTTATGAGGAGAGATTTAACTATCATTCTACCGTGAGGTTTGGAATGCATATCAAACCTATGGATCAGTCTACTTATTATGAATTATATTATGTACCGACAAACAAAATGATTAGGATGATTAGTGACCTTTGCATAATTTCGAGAGATTTTAACACTACCTTTGGAAATCTGCCGAAAGTAGCACAGAAACAATTTATTATCGAGTGCATCTCGGAGGAATTGTATAATACAAACCAGTTAGAGGGAATAAGAAGTAGTAGAGAACAAATCGTTAGAAGCACTAAGGACGTAATATTTAACAAAAAGTCAAAGAAGAGATTCGAGAGTATGATAAAATCATACTTCCATCTGCTCGATGATTTTGAGTTTCCTCAAACCTCAAAAGATATTAGAAAAATACATGATGATATTACTCAAGGAGAAATTGACTCGCAGGAACTTCCTGATGGGGAGATTTTTAGAAAAGAAACTACTTATATTTTGAAAAAATCAGGTAGTGGTAAGGTTGTTCATCAAGGAATTACACCAGAATCAGAAATAATTAGTCTGACCGAGAGATTATTAAACTTCATAAATAATGATTCTGACATACCTAATTTAATAAAAGTGGCAGTTAGCCATTATTATTTTGGTTACATACATCCTTTTTATGACGGAAACGGAAGGACTTCTAGATTTATTAGTAGTATGTACTTGTCAAAGGATCTAGGAAATATCTCTACATTATCGTTATCGAGAGGGTGTAATAAGTATAAAACTAAATACCTTGAGGCTTTTGAAATTTCTAATAGTATTAGAAGCAGAGGGGAAATGAATAGTTTTATTGAAACGTTTCTAGAAATTATTATTGAAGCTCTTAAGCAGATGAATACAGAATTGAAAGAAAAAAGTCTGTTGCTAAATTTGGCATTGAAGAAGTTAGACGGTGAGCCAAAGTTACAGGGTTTAACGAAAAATCATAAAGATATTATGTTTGTTTTGGCCCAAAATCATTTCTTTGATTCTAGTAGTGGCCTGACAGTGAGTGACTTAACTGAAATATTTGAAAAGTCGGCAGTAACAATAAGGAAAATAGTTAAAGAGTTACTCGACTTCTCACTAGTGGAACAAGAAGGAGAAAGGCCGGCATATTTCTGTATTAGACATAAATACTTCGAGGAATGAACGGCTGCTTACTGAATACAGGGCCATCATATGGCGTACGATCCCAGAAATGAGGTCGTACGCCATTTTCTTTTGAGACAACCGTGATTAGATTAGTTACTTTACTGCTTCGCAGCGACCTTGAAGGCCACCTTATTAGTTAAAAATAGGGAAGGAACGATCATGATGACCATGAGGATGCTCGCTGTTAAGAAACCGGCTTGATAGGCAGATGCCAAATGGGAAACATCCGGAGTCGCAACTTTCAACTGATTGACGACAATGGTTGCTAATACGGCTGAACCGAAGGCGCCGCCGATATTTTGAACAATGCGGGTGGCGATACTGGCTTGTGGAATTTGCGTCTTGGCTAAACCTGTATAGGCATCACTCATTAATGGGATTGCTACGCCGCCAACGCCGATGCCGCGAATAAGGAGTACAATCGCAATCATCCAATAACTCGTATTTTGATCGAACCCAATAAAAGGAATTGTTCCTACTAAAGAAATTACGATCGAGATGATGACAACAATCTTGGCACCGATGCGATCAATCATTTTCCCGATTAGGGGCCTTACAAGCAACATGCCGACCCCCTGAGGGATTAAAGATAATGAAGCTACGATGATGGAATCATTGCGCACATTCTGAAATAATAGCGGCAGCAGAAGCATTGGACCCATTGTGCCGATCCCAGCCAGGAATAAACCGCAAAAGGATGCGCTAAAGCTTCTAAACTTAAATAAGTTTAAGGGCATAATGACTGTTTTCTCATTCCGAAGTGCGTACATGACGTAAATGACAGTTAATACAGCGCCAATTAGGATGAACGTTATGGTTTTCGTATTATTAAAACCCGCCATCTCCGCTGCTGCAGTGATACCGTAAATAAAACTAACCGAAATACCACCGAGCAATAAGATCCCTAGCCAATCAAGCTTTGCTTGTTGGTTGGCGGGGGGGAAGCTGGGCAGCTTTTTATGAATAAAGTATAGCGTTATGAACACGACTGGAACATTGATAAAGAAGATCCAATGCCATGAAAGATAATCGACAAGGACTCCGCCAATGACGGGTCCCAGAATTGGCCCTAGAACCATGGGGAGACCTACAATAGACATTAATCGACCGAGTATTTTTTGGCCGGCTGCTTGTATTAGAAGCGTTGTTAACAGTGGCATGATCAAACCTGCGCTAAAGCCTTGAATAAGCCGGAAAACAATCATACTAGCTAAATTCCATGATAGTCCTGAGGTAACCGAACCAATCAGAAAAACGATCTGAGCGGCGATATACACCTTTTTTCCATCAAATCGCTGAATAAGCCATCCCGAAAAGGGAACGGCTATTCCTGTAGCTAATACATAGCCTGTCACGATCCATTGAATGTTATCAAGTGAGGCACCGAAAGCCTTGGCAAAATCATTCAGTGCGATGTTCACCATAGTTCCATCCAACATGGGGGCAATCGCACCAAGGACAAGTACAAATGCCATAGTTAACAAGGGCCGGGGTATTTTTTCATCTTCTTTTGTAGCCATGATACGAGCTCCTCTCTATATAAGATACAATTTGAACCTTATTTACATATTGAACTATACATCGCTTTGGAAGAAGTTGCAAGGTACAAAATGTATCTTAAATTCATGCTATACTGATTACATAGAATTGATGAGGAGTTTTGAAATGCCAAGTATAAGAAAACGAGGGAAAGAGCTTGAAAGCGCCATATTGGAAGCAGCATTTGAGATTTTTCAAACGACTGGCTATCCAGAAATGACATTCCAAAATGTCGCAAAAAAGGCGCAAACAAGTCGCACGGTCTTATATCGTCAGTATGAAAGCCAAATGCATCTACTACATGCCATGGCGCATTATCGCATATCACAAGTATTCGGGGAGTCTACGTTACTTGATCTCATTGAAGATCATGGAAGCTTGCGCGCAGATTTACTCGCGGCTGTACATGTGTATCAACGTTTCTTGGATGCGATTGGCCCCGAACTGTTCGGTACTGTCTTGTTGGAACTGAGTCGAAACCAGGAAAGTTGGAAGGAAGTCTTGCTTCATGCGCACGAAAAAAATGTGCAAATCATTCAAAAGATTCAAGAATTCGCACAGAAGCGTGGAGAAATAACGGATGATTTCACGCCTATGCAGTTACAGATACCTTTTAACATGATGAGATATGAATTTATGATTCAAGGTGGCAAGTTGACCGATTCCTACTTGCGTTTATTGGTTGATGAGGTGTTGCTGCCGATTTACTTGAATACCGAGGGTCCATCTCATTCAACAAGTAGGAAGTAGGATAAAGCGCAGAGTTAGTGTTTAACATGAGCACCCATGCTTCGCATTTTTATCGATTATGACGAATTGTTTGGCTGGATTAAGATTTCATCATCATCCCAAAACGAGGCCATTTTGAAGTAAGTCTCATCCCGCTAAGATAAAGATATCGAGGGTGAAAGGAGGGAATTGGAACGGCAGACGACCAAGTTAAGCGAAACGGGTATAACTAGCGCAGGTGCAACCAAGCAAGTGATTTGCCAATAGGAGAGGAGACGATTGACAATGAGTAATGCTTTTTCAATTCGTATGTCCAAGCTTGCGGTTTCTTTGATGACAGCTGTCCTACTTTCTGCCTGTTTCAATGTATCTTCATTCGTACATGCAACCTCCACCTACGACACGGCAGTACTGGCTGACAATCCCGTTGGATATTGGCCCTTATCTTCCACGGTAACGGCGGATCAATCGGGGAACGGTTTGAACGGCACGTTTACTGGAAGCCCGACTGACACGACGATGCCGAATGGGGATGCAGCTCCGGTATTCAACGGAACGAATCAATATTTTACAATCCCTGACGACGATTATCTGGAGGTTACGCGCACAGGAATCTTGACCGTCGAAGCCTGGATGCGGCCGGATACGCTGCAATTTACGAACTATGAGAGCAGCGGGTATGTGCATTGGATGGGCAAAGGGACGTCCGGACAGCATTCTTGGGTGGCTAGAATGTACAATTTAACCAACACCGAAAACCGTCCAAATCGTATCAGCGGCTATTCGTTTAATTTAAGCGGTGGCTTAGGCGCAGGCTCCTACTTCCAGGATACGGTGACCGCCGGTCAATGGATTCACTACACCTTGGTTATCAACACGGTGAATACGAGCACGACGTACCCGACAGGCTACACGAAGGTGTTTAAAAACGGCGTCCTGCGTGATCAAGACAAGCTGTCCGACTACAGCATCGTACCTGGAAACGGCACGGCTCCGATGCGGATCGCCACGCGAGATCTCGCATCGTACTTCCAAGGCGCAATCGGCAAAGTTGCCGTGTACGATTATGAGCTGACGCCTACCAAACTGGCTGCGCATTACAGCACGATGACGAATTAAGCGTAGCTGAGGGCTAACGCAGCACCAAAGTGAAAAGGACGATCCCCGAAAATATTTCGGTCAAGATCGTCCTTTTTTTAGTTCATACGAGCTCGCCTGAACTCGCTCGGCGTAATGCCCGTATGCTTTTTAAACATGCGGTTGAAGGAAGCAATCGTGTAATAGCCGACAAGCGTAGAGACGTCCTGAATTTTGAGATCCGTCTTCTCCAGCAGCTCCATTGCTTTATTCATGCGCACCGTATTGACATAATCGCTAAAATTGATCTCCGTCTTTTCTTTAAAATAGGTCGACAAATAAGCGCCTGTAATGTTGAGCTTATCCGCTAACAAGTCCAGCGATAGATCGCTGCCGAAATGCTCATTGACGTAGTTCGTTACGAAACTGGTAATATGGTCGGTCGCTTCTTTCTTCTGACGAATATCGGAGGCGGACTGTGTCAGGATTTCCTTGAAAAACTGCTGAAATTGTTCTAGCGTACGGCAATTCTTGAGAATATCCGCCGGGCTCCTCTTATCATCCAGTAAGGAGATTGGATTATGGCTCGAATAGAGCGTTTTGATAATCAAATTGACGATTTCCTTGGCAAGGTCATGGATTTGCGCGTAGGAAGCGCCGCGTTTGACTGCGAGCTCTAACGTTTTCGACACGATAGGAATTGTGATCGTGGGGTTACCGGAAGTCAAATTTGCGGTAAATTCTTTCATGTTAGCCGGTGTGAGCCAGAGATCCGGGGGTAGAATCTCTTTTTCCCGAATGATTTGGACACCTTCCCCAAGCTTCCGTTGTTTGGCTAACAGCAGCGTGTTTTCAAAAGCCTCGTTGAAAATAAATGCATTGTCATGGACAGGACTCACGGCAATGGTGACGGAACAATAGGAAGCATCCAGCTCAAATATTTTTTTAATATCGAGCAGTAGACTGTCTAATACGGAAAGCTCGGAATCGTTTGTAAAAATAATCGTCAGAATTTGATCCTTCTCAATTTGGAAGGTCAAGGCGTCTTTATAGGCCTGAATAAACTGCGATTGCACGAATTCCTTAATGTAATAGGAAGCGCGATTCGGATCCATGTCCATAGCGGCTAACTGGTTGTCGATATACATGAGCTGGTATAACACGATGACATAGGGTTTATCGGAATCGATGGAAATTTTCGCGTCCTCAATATCGGTGTGAATCATTTTTACCTTATTTAAGTAGGCGTAGTGCTTGAGCAGGGAATTTTTGCTTAGTAAGTCCCGGTTAATCGTTTCATTGGTCAAAAATAAATCATGCAGCTTCTGGCTAATAACATTGAACTCGCGAATCGGACTTACAAAGGGGACGCTCTGGGGGCGATCCATTTGTTGAATGGAGCTGATGATCGTGTTGAGCGGATTATTGAACCGTTTGGCAAAGAGAATTGAAATGCCGACTCCGATGATAACGGAAAGGAATATCAGCCCAATCATAAACACATTCAGCTTAAAGAACTGTTCAGAAATCGTAGCGAAAGGCACGATCAGCACATAGGTGTTTCCGGTCACTGCACCTTGTTTGTAGAAATAATAATTGGTGCCTTCCAAATAATAGCCGGAGCTGTCAGTATGCGGCTTCAATTGCAGTGGAATTTGCCGACTGGTTACGGCATACGTTTCGCCCCCGGCGTCATCCAGAATGTAGAAGTTGGAATCTGCTTGAAAATGGCTGTAGGCCTCAAACATTTGATCGCTGTCTAGCAACGCTATGATGGCGAAGCCGTCCGTTGCGGCGCTTTTGAAAAGAACAGGATTAAACTTCCCAAAGCTTCTAGTAGAGAAGCTTGTACTTTCTTGAAATTCTGCAGAAGGGTACACCCGGAAGGAGAGCGAAGATTTTCCGGTTTCCGTCGACCAGAACTGCTCTGGATACGTGGGGGACGTATAAAATTTGCTGAACATCATTTGCGCATCTCGGGACCCATCTTTATCGATAACAAAATCACGGTTCGGAAAGTAATAGATGATGTTGTACAAAGAAAGCTGATTGTTCGCTAACACATTTTGCAGCTCGCGTTGAACCTGACTTGAAATATAAAAGTCGAGCTTCTGCGGGTTATTTTTGAGCGCTTCGGTATGGGTGTTGAAGTATGAGCTGACGAGCAGACTTTTAATTAACGAAATGTTTTTTTCATAGCTGGCGACAGTCGTCTCGAGATTCAGAGAGCTGTTCTTAATAATTTCTTCACGAATACTGCTTCGAAAGAAGGTAAAGGAGGCCACATTAAAGGATACGAGCAGCAAAATGATGATAATGAAACTGATCAATAGTCGGTAGAACAAGGAAGTGCTGTATCTTTTTCTAGGGACATAGGTGGTTTGCATTGTCGTCTCCTTTCGCTAGCCTGTAGTATGTGGAAATTATAGCATGGTCAAATTCATGGTGTGAGAAAATATTTACAATTTCCTTATATGAATTTTTACGATTCTTATTATTATTCTCGATTTAGAGAAATTTGCGAATGAGTCGATGAGGAAGTGGATAGTCGGCATGGTATTTTTCGGATACGATGGGCTTGTCGATACAGAGCCTCAATAACCAGAGGGGGCAACCCACATTGAGAAGAAGGAGAGATGACTATTGCGTACGAACCCATCGGCCGCCACGACACAGACGTCTGTTTCGCAAGCGAATCTCCGGTCGAAAAGAAGTGCCTATCTGAAGCAGTGGAAACGAGGGAAATACTTATTTCTCCTCTTCCTGCCTACCTTGCTATTTTATTTACTTTTCAAGTACGTTCCTATGTTCGGTTTGATCATTTCTTTAAAAAATTACAATTTGTTTAAGGGTGTCTGGGCAAGTGAATGGGTCGGATTTAAGTATTATAAGCTGTTCTGGGAAAATCCCGATTTCTTTAAGCTCATCTACAACACGTTTATGCTTGGGATCTACAGACTAATCTTCGGCTTTCTTGCACCGATTCTGTTGGCGTTGCTCCTGAATGAAGCGAGGCACGCGTTCTTCAAACGATTCGTACAAACGGTCAGTTATTTGCCCCATTTTATATCCAATGTGGTGGCGGCGAGTATGGTGCTGATGTTCCTTTCGCCATCTAGTGGTATCGTTAACCACCTGATTCAAGTTTTCGGCTTTGAGCCGATTAACTTCATGGTGATGCCCGGGATGTTCCGCTCGGTCTATGTCATTTCGGAAATCTGGCAGCATGTGGGCTGGGAGACCATCATTTATTTGGCGGCTTTGACGTCGATTGATCCTCAGCTGTATGAAGCGGCGGAAATGGATGGTGCGAGCAGGTGGAGGAAAATAGCGAATGTCACGCTGCCGGGGATTGCGCCTGCCATTGTTATTGTCTTTATTCTGAATGTTGGGCACGTCCTCGATATCGGTTTCGAAAAAGTGTTTCTACTCTATAATCCCGCCATTTATGAAACGGCTGATATTATTAGCACTTATGTGTACCGGACAGGGATCGGTCAAGGGAATTATAGCTACGCAACGGCTATCGACTTCTTTACTGGGATCGTCAGTTTAGTCTTCATATACTCGGCCAACTGGATCAGTCGTAAAGTCGGCGAGACCAGCTTGTGGTAGAAAGGAGGTACGCATAATGAAAACGAAATTTGGTTTGGCTGACATCCTGATCATCCTTGTGCTCCTTGGTGTCGTCGCCGCAACGCTGTACCCCTTTGTATATATGATGGCGGTCTCGTTCAGCGATAGTACGCACATTTTAAAAGGCGAGGTTACGCTTTGGCCAAAAGGATTCAACGTGGAAATGTACAAAATCGTCTTACACGATCCGCGTATTTCCTCCGCCTATATCAATACCATTCGATATGTACTAGTCGGGACCTTGGTCTCGCTAATTATGACAGCCATGGGTGCGTTCGCGATATCTAAAAAAGAGTTGCCTCATCACAAGCTGTTTACACTGCTCATTGTGTTTACGATGTTTTTCAGCGGTGGTATGATTCCGACCTTCCTGGTTGTCAAAAGCTATGGCTTGGTAGATAGCCTGTGGGCTATGGTGCTGCCTACGGCCGTCAGTACGTGGAATCTCATCGTAATGCGAACTTTTTTCTCCGCAATGCCCAAAGAGTTAGAGGAATCGGGTAAAATTGACGGATTGACCGATATTGGTATTTTCTTTCGGCTCGTGCTGCCGCTTTCCAAAGCGGTGCTTGCCACCATCGGACTTTTCTATGCCGTTGGCATCTGGAATAACTTTTATTCCGCCTTACTCTACCTGCGCAACCAGGATATGTTCCCGCTGCAAGTTGTTCTACGCAATATCGTCTTGCAGGGGCAGATTAACTCAGCTAACGTATCCAGCGTAGGCGGCGATAATTTGGTCGTGGATGATGCCTTGAAATTTACAACGATCCTAGTTTCTACCGTACCGATCCTCCTTGTCTATCCGTTTCTGCAAAAATACTTCGTCAAGGGGGTGATGATCGGTTCGGTGAAAGGTTAGTTCATGTTCAGTAATAACAAGGCTGCGGGTCTAAACAAATGAAAAGGGAGATGGGTTCTATGAATAAAACAGTAAGAGGGTTGTCAATTTGTTTAGCTTTGGGACTATCTATGACGGCAATCGCCGGTTGTTCGACGAGTACGAACGAGACATCTACAGCAGCGCCTTCTGCTAGTGCAGGGACAACAGCTTCAGCTCCTGCACAAGTGGTCAAACAAACCTTTAACGTGCTCAATTATTCGAATCCAAGCTGGCCTTATAATAAAGATAATATTTCCTGGAAATTAATCGAAGAGAAAACAGGCGTCTCCCTGAATGTGCAGCTGCCGTCCGGGAAGCTGGATGACGCGCTAAGCGTTACAATTGCTTCGGGCAATTTGCCGGATATGATGATGACGCAGGATAAAAAGCTGGCAGATAAATATGGACAGCAAGGTGCGCTGGTCAATATTCTGGATTATATAAACGAGATGCCGAACTTGAAAAAATGGATGGAAAAGTATCCGGTTGATGCGCAAAACACGATTTCGTCGGATGGCAAAATGTATATGTTCCCAAATGCGGGAATCGGGGAAACGAATCGCATGATTTGGATGTATCGTGATGATATATTTAAGAAGCTTGGGCTTTCCGAGCCAAAAACGTGGGATGAATTGTATACAGCGCTTAAGAAAATAAAAGAGGCTTATCCGAAGAGCTATCCACTTTCATTCCGGAACGGCTTGCAGCGGCTCTTGAATTTTGCTCCAGCCTTTGGCACCGGTTCTGATGTGTACTATGATTTTGACAAAAAAGAATGGCGCTATGGACCGCTGGAAGACAATTACAAGCAAATGATTGTGTATTTAAATAAATTTTATAAAGAAGGCCTCATTCCTCCTGATTTCTTGTCTGCAGATACGAAGTTATGGCAGGACCTGATGTCTACGGAGCGAGCCTTCGTTACAGTCGATTACATCGGACGGATTGACTTCTTCAACTCGGCATTGCGCAAGGATAAACCGGACTTTAATCTGGCTTTCATGGGAGCGCCGATTGGATTTGCAGGAGCGCCAGCCAAAAATGCGTACACGCAATATTTGGACGAAGGTTTCATGATTGCGACAACTTCGAAAAAAATCAAAGAGATTATGAAGTTCATGGATTTCTTCTACAGTGAGGAAGGTAAAACGCTGGCCAGCTGGGGGAAAGAAGGCGTCACTTACAAAACGGAAAATGGGAAGAAGCAGTTTATTGAGAAATATGCGGATGTAGCGGACATGAGAAAGAAAACCGGTATTTCTACGGACGGCACCTATGCGTGGTTCGATTATGATGCTCATCTTTCCCTGTCTTCGCCTGAGCTGCAGAAGGCTTATCAGGAAGCGCCGAAATATGATAGTCAGCAGCAGCCTCGTCCTGCTTTCACAAGTGCTGAGATGGAAAACCTCTCTCTGAGCGGGGATACGATTATGAAGAAGCGCGATGAGAATATTTCCAAGTTTATTGTTGGTGAACGCAGTCTGGAAGATTGGCCGAAATATGTGAGCGACATGAAAGCATTAGGCGTTGATAAAATTGTGGACATTTACAAAAAAGCGTATGATCGGGCTTTGAAAAAATAAGGTTGGAGAGACCCTAAGTTGGGTCTCTTTTTTGACTTTTCGAAGTGCCGTGGCACCGAATCGTCAGCCTATTGTGTAGAGCTAGTTTATTTGAAATGCCCCTCCATAGCCTCAAGCCGCGGAAGCGATACACCGAGCTTGCGGGCTTCAGCTAGAACATCGTTGGGGAAGTGGGCAAAAGATTCACGGGAGATGTAGGCTGTGCGTTCCATCCTTTCCATGATGGCCGCGGGCACGGAGTTGCCTTTCAATAATTTGAAAGCGGCATAACCGATCAAGCCGGCGGGGAGTCGCATCGCGAGTGCAGTGCCTAGACCGATTTTACCTCCTTTAGCTGTGATTAGTGGAAGCATCTCACGCATGAGCAATATCGCATTTGCGACCTTTTTCGGAGATTGATACAGGTTGCTATAACTGCCTTCTTTCAACGCCTGAGCTGCCATGCCTGCATTCAAAATGAAGTGGAACCAATACCAGACGCGTATATCTTTTTGCCAGGAAAACGAAAATCCCGCCTGCCGGAAAAGCTCCACTACACGTTGATGCCTCGATGGAGAAGCTGCCGTCGCTTCGGTTTGCAAATAGATCGATTTCATAAACCCTCCTTCTAGCTTACTATTACTGCTAAATCCCCCGCCGCCACCAGGGAAGCCCCATATGATCTGCTCCATAGGCAGTCCCTCTACGAAGATAGGAAGATCCTGCCAGACATTATTGAAAAGCAAAATGGTCGCCTTCCCTACATATGGGCCAATGACTTTCACGACATCCTCAAACTGATTATGATTGACGCTCAGTACGATTAGGTCATAGTCATGATTTGGGCTAAGCTCCTCACGCATCTGAATCGGCCATCTTTCCTTAACGGGAACGCCTTTGAAGCTTGTGCGGCCATCCAATATATCTAAATCGATAAAAGGACCGAATTGATCTTTACGCCCTGGTCGGACATAAAATTCCACCTCGTGTCCCGCTTTTTCAAATGCCCATCCGTACTGTGCAGAAATGACGCCTCGACCAAACATTAATATTTTCATAGGTAGGCTCCTCGAATAGTTTTTAAATTTTAATACATATATTTAAAAACTAATATATCTTGAGGTGCCACAGTAAGTCAATAAGTTTTTAAATAGGTTTCATTAAGTTTAAAAACTTAACGATTTGTGAGATAATACATGTATCATTATTAAAAGGGGTATCCGTGTGAACAAATACGAAATCAGAACAAATCAGAAGAAAGAGGCGATTATCCAATCGGCGCTCGAGCTTTTCCGAGAGAAAGGTTATACGAATGTCAGCATTAATGAGTTGGCAGCTACCTCGGGAGTGTCTTCTGTGTCGATTTACAATTATTTTGGAAGCAAAGAAGGATTGGTTAAGGAATGCGCGCGGATTCTATTGCGGGAAACGACACAAGCCGTGGAGCGGCTGCTGAACGAGGGTATTGGCTTCAAAGAAAAGTTGATGCAGGCTGTGGCGCTTTGTGCCGAGATGCCGAATAAACTAATGGAGCACTATTTCACCAAGGAAGCGATAGACGATCAGGTGTTTGTCGAACTATTCAGCAAAAGCGCGGGCGAGATTCGGATGGATATACTAGGCGCATTCATAGATAGCGGCAGGGAGGAAGGAGCAATCGATGCTTCCATTTCTACAGAGACCGTGTTGGTGTTTCTACAGGCCGTAGGTAGCATACAAAATCAATGGGGAACTGCTTCCGAATATAAGTCGAAAGTCGGTGAGTTGTATAAGCTTATGCTATACGGTTTGATCGGTCGTTGATAATCGATTATGTCATGTAACCATATTATTTTTTTCTAGCATATTGCTTCATATTTTTATATAATACCACCAAATAATAGATGGGGGTGACAGGTGCGTGCAGAAACACTGGATCGAAGTAATTGAAGGACAATTGCTTCCGAATTTGCAGATTGCCAGTGAGCGGCCTTATGACCCGATCGTCGTTTACAGTGTCCCTAAGCCGTGGCAGCTAGTCGGTGCGGGTAATTATGCGGCTGTGCTGATGCATCCAAGCTATCCGGATATGGTGGTCAAAGTGTACGCACCTGGACGGCCGGGGATAGAGGATGAGAAAGAAATATATCGACGGCTGGGCAAGCACCCAGCTTATTCCGAATGTTTGCATGCGGGTGATACTTATCTTGTGCTGCGTCGATTAACGGGCGTAACGCTGTATCAAAGTTTGTTGCGCGGCATCCCGATTAAGCGTCAAGTACTGAACGATATCGATGAAGCGCTGACGTACGCGGTAAGCCGAGGACTGACACCGCATGATGTGCATGGCAAGAATGTCATGCAGCACAATGGCAGAGGATTGGTCGTCGACGTGTCGGACTTCTTGAAAGAAGACAATTGTTCGATGTGGGACGATTTGAAGCGCGCCTACGATCGCTTTTATTTCCCATGGCTGCGCAGGATACCGCTCCCAGAGTTCTTGCTGCACTTAGTTCGGCGAGGCTACCGGAAATATCGCCGATGGGCGCGACCTTCGGGTGAGTTACACAAGAAGGGTATGTAAAATGGTATAATTGCAGGAGCTTGCCGCGGCTAGCTCCTTTTTGTATTTATGCCTTGTGGATAGGAGAGATAATTATGGGAAATACAGATAAGTTTGAAATGATAGCTAATGTATACGACACCCCTGAAAGAATTCAAATTGCCAAGGTATCCTCAGATGCCATCCGTGAATATGTCGTTGACGCTAATCGTAAGAACGCGATTGATTTTGGGTGTGGAACCGGTCTTGTCGGGATGAGTTTGTTAAACGAGTTTAATTCGATGTTGTTTCTAGATACTTCACCAAACATGATTACGCAGCTAAAGCAGAAAATTTCCGATTTACATATTCAGCATGCAGATACCTTATGCTTTGATTTTGAAAAGGAAGGTCTATCGGAACTGCATGTGGATTATATTTTTATGGCACAGGTTCTCCTCCATATTCCGGATGTTGAATTCGTTTTATCCAGATTATTTGAGGTTCTCAATGAAGGCGGACATTTACTAATCGTGGATTTTGATAAGAATGAAAAAGTAGTTTCCGATATGGTTCATAACGGATTTAATCAAGAGAAGCTAACTGACGTTATGGCTAAGATAGGTTACAAGAATATTCAATCGAAAACGTTTTATCAGGGAAGCAACATATTCATGGGACAAGATGCATCTATGTTTATTCTTGATTCTCAAAAGTAAATCGTTACAGCGGCAGAAAGCTTTATCATAAATGTGAGTAAGACGGAGATGACTCAGTCCCAAACGGGATTGAGTTTATTTGTATTTAATAGGTATAAATACCTATTAAATTTCAAAATTTTAAGATATTATATTAAAGTATAAGTACAAAGAACTATATTAAAACAGAAAAAATAGATTAGATGATGGCGGGGATGATTATGGGGAAGCGGAAGGGCGAAACAATTATCCTTATTCCATCGCTTGAACCGGATGAGAGGCTGTTAGTCTATGTGCGGCAATTGCAATCCTACGGATTCATGACGATTATTGTCGTGGACGACGGCTCTGGTGAGGAATACCAGCCTATCTTTCGGGAACTCGACGAAAATGGCTGCGTTATGCTGCGGCATAGCAAGAATCAGGGCAAAGGGGCTGCGCTCAAGACCGGCTTTCAACATATAGAACGACAGTATGA
Source organism: Paenibacillus plantarum (assembly GCF_013141695.1). Taxonomy (GTDB): domain Bacteria; phylum Bacillota; class Bacilli; order Paenibacillales; family NBRC-103111; genus Paenibacillus_E; species Paenibacillus_E plantarum. Next base: position 12,322 of record NZ_WHNY01000047.1, on the reverse strand, counting down.
AGAGGTTGCCTGCGTAATAACCGCAGATTCGGACGGCCAGCACGCGGCAGAGGACGTATATCGACTTGCTGAAGAAGCGGAACGCCATCCTGAGGCGCTGGTTCTCGGAGTAAGAAACTTTAGCGGGGGAGGAATTCCGCCCAAGTCTTTGCTCGGGAACCGGATTACATCCTTTATGTTTTCCATGCTGTACGGCAAGCGGTTATCGGATACACAGACGGGGCTACGTGCCTTCGGGCCGCGCTTGCTTGCATTTATGCAGGGGGTTCGGGGCTCGCGTTTCGAATATGAATTGCAAATGCTCATTTCTTGTATCCGGTCGGGCATACCGATCGTTACCCTGCCGATTCAAACCATTTATGAGAACGGGAATGCAGGGACTCATTTTAAAGCAGTCCGAGACAGCATTAGGGTGATGACGGTTCTGTTATCGAACTTCCTTCAATTTATTTTCTCTTCGATCGCCAGTTCCGTGGTCGATTTAGGGATCGCTTGGCTACTGCTTGATGTATTAAGGCCTCTGCTCGGGCAACAGGACTTTATACGAATAGTAGTAGCGACCGTTATCGCTAGGATCGTTTCCATTATGGTCAACTATTTGCTGAATAGGCACGTCGTATTCCGTAAGGAGAACAGCCTGGGCAGCCTGTGGCGCTATTTAACGCTGTGCGCAGCTGTGATCGTGCTTTCTAGTACCGGGGTCTATGTCATCCATACAACGTTCTTTATGAGTGAAAAAATAGCGAAACTCATCTGTGATGCCTTGCTGTTCCTGCTGAGTTTTCAGGTGCAGCGGCGGTGGGTGTTCGTAGCGAGGAGGTAGCGGCTTCGTGCAAAACGAGAAGCGGCAACATGTTATATTCGTCGTCACGATGATCCTGATGACCATCTATTTATTATGGCGCATGATTTTTACGCTGCCTTGGGATCAAGGCTTTGTGAGTATCATATTCGGCATTCTTCTGTTTGTGGCGGAGACCGTAACGGTGCTGACCACCTTTGAATTATTTCTTCAGAAAATGCAGAAAAAACGTATGCAGCTTGAACTCCCTACGATTCCACCGGATGAATATCCGCACGTAGACGTGTTCATTGCCACTCACAATGAGCCTGTCGATCTGTTATATAAAACCGTCAATGCCTGTACATTTATGGATTATCCGGATAAGCAGAAGGTGCACATTTATTTGTGCGACGATGGAGGGCGACCTGAGGTCGAGGAGTTGGCCAGACAGTTTGACATTGGTTATCTGGGTTTTCCGGGGAACAAGGACGCCAAGTCCGGCAACTTGAATAATGCACTGAGTAAAACGTCCTCCCCACTCATTGCGACCTTCGATGCGGATATGATTCCCCAGCATACTTTTCTGATGAAGACGGTTCCGTATTTCCATCTTCCTGAGTTTACCGACGATGGCACGCTTCGCAGAAGCAGAAAAAAGCTCGGACTTGTCCAAACGCCACAGAGCTTCTACAATCCGGATTTGTTTCAATTTAATCTCTTTGCGGAACAGCAGATTCCTAATGAACAGGATTTTTTCTCTAGAGAGGTTAACATATTGCGCAATAGCTCCAATGCGGTGGCGTATACCGGGAGCAACACGATCATTTCCCGCAAAGCCATGGAGGACATCGGCGGTTTTCCGCTGAATACGATCACCGAGGATTTCGAGACGAGTGTCCGCATGCAACAAGCGGGCTATATCACGTATGCAACCCAAGAAGTTCAGGCCGCGGGCCTGACGACTACGACGGTCCCTAGCATGATTAAGCAGCGTATCCGCTGGGCTAGAGGCATACTCCAAAGCTTACAGAATACACGCGCTATCTTTTCAGAAAAGCTTGGCTTCTGGACAAGAATTACGTATTTGAGCACGTTCTTATACTGGTGGTCTTTTTTTAACCGGTTGATCTTCCTACTGGCACCTATTTTATTTGCGTTGTTCGGTTTCCAAATCGTAAACTCCGCATTTTGGCAAGTACTGGTGTTCTGGTTGCCATCTTATTTTTTCTACAGTATGTCCATGCGCTATTTATCGGGAAATATTCGGAATCAGCGTTGGAGCCAAATCATCGATACGATATTCATGCCTTACTTGATCCTGCCTGTCCTCTTGGAGACCTTGCATATCCATGAGAAAAAATTCAAGGTTACGAGCAAAAAGAAAGGCGCCGCCCGAAGATGGATGACCTCCCTGTTATACGCATTACCGCATATCGTCCTATTTGTACTCTCTGTTGCAGCGATCTTCAAATTCGTATATGGCAAATACGGCTTGGCGCTCTTCTACGGCAGTATCATCGTTTTCTGGCTGATTCACAATTTAATTTCGATAGGTTATGCGATTTTCTTCATGATTGGCCGCAGCGTGTATCGAGAGTCAGAGCGTATTCGGGCGCAAGAACATGTAACGATCTACCACGAAGCTAGCAACTTGCATTATCAAGCTAGAACCGTTGACGTGTCGGAACAGGGTATAGCCCTGTACATGGTTCATCCTGTTTATTTGCCTCCACAGACAACGATCTCTATGGTCGTGAAGACCGAACGCTACGAGGCGAATCTGGACGCCGTCATCGTCTATGTGAAGAAAGATGGAGAGGGCTGGCGTTACGCGGCATCGGTCAAGCCAGTCAGCGAGACGGATAAGCGACTCTATATGCAAATCATTTATGATCGGAAACATTCCTTACCTGAGCAGATGAATCTGTGGGATACGGCGTATGACGATATGGTTCGTAACGTGCAACGGCGCGTCGCCCAACCGTCGGCGGACAAGAGGAAAATGCCAAGGATTCCGCTTGACCGTACCATCCTATTTTCGAATGGTGTCGCGTGTACGCTGCGCAGCTTTAATTATCTTTTCTTTTCCGCAACCAACTTCCAGGGAGAAATTTCGGAAGGGGATGTCGTTACCTTCTATACGGAGAGTAATCTTGAAGTCGTCTTATTGTATACGGGGAAAAAGACCGCCAATCAGCAAGAGATTCTTCTCAAGGTCGAGAACATTGAAGATATGACGAGGCGTGGTTTTATAGATAAGATGCTAGTCGATTTAAAATCGATGCCTACCGCAAGTTCCGCTTAGCGCATTAGGGGAGATAGAGATGTCGATGATGATTCAACTTTTGACGGGGATACTTTTGGTTTTCTCGTGTCTGGGATACATGCTATTGATTCGCAAAAGGCTTTCGCTGCAATGGGAGTTCATCCCGTTGTTTACGTTCTCGTCGATTGCCTGCCTTGTATTCTTCGGCGGTTTGGTGGGTCAACTCTTTACGATTAGCCTGGCCGTTCTGATCCTGGGTCTGCTTGCGTTTATATGGGGCGTCATCCTTTGGAAGCGTGAGGGAGCTTCAATTCGCTTTTCTTTTTCGATATTCCAGGCTTCTTTTTTAGTGGGAACTGTTATTTTTTTGCTTGTGCTGTTCCGGAACCCATTGACGCATTATGATAATTTTTCACACTGGGCGATCGTCTTGAAGTTGATGTTAAGTACAGATGCCTTTCCGACGGCTGGGTCCGCTCTCATCGATTTTAAGAATTATCCACTAGGTACTTCTTCTTTTATTTATTATGTCTGCCGTTTTGCGGGTCATTCCCAGACCACTATGCTATTCGCGCAAGTGTTGCTTATCTTTTCTTGCTTCTATGCCATGTTCGGCATCGTTTCCGAGAAGAGACGCTTTATGCTATACGCGTTTCTCGGAGCGGGACTTTCCATGCTGTCCTTTTTCAATATTACGATCCGCATCACCAATTTATTGGTGGACTTTTTACTTCCGATTTATGCGTTGGCCATCTTGGCTGTTCTCTATAGGTATCGGAATGATCTGAAGAACGCCTGTATGGTCATTCTCCCGATTGCGGGGCTGCTGACGATTATTAAGAGCACGGGTATTATCTTTGCGGCGATTGGATTCATGTATCTCATTTATATAACAGTGACTTATAAAAGAATGCTTGGCTGGACGTATACGCTTCTCGTTGTTGGAACAATCTGCGGTGCATTGCTTCCTTATTTCGGCTGGAGCTTGCGCATGGCGACCGTCTTCCAGGGGGTAGCGAACAAATTCGATGTTGCTTCTTCTGGTCTTCAAAGTACGGTGGGCGGCAAAACACCGGAACAAGTACATGAGATTATTTCATTGTTTCTAAAATCTAGTATCGATCTGGCGACACGGCCGGCGATGGGAATAGTCGTCTTTCATCTCGTAGCGATCGTTGCCTCCCTATTTGCGGCAGAGATATTAAGGAAGAAATGGAACCTGTGGAAAGTGCTGATTGCTCTTGATATCGTGATGTTGCTGTACTATGCAGGGATTCTGGGGTTGTACGTATATTCCATGCCACCCGATGAGGCGATTTGGCTGGCCGGGTTTGAGCGATATGCATCAAGCATTGTGGTGCTCTTTGTCGGCGGTCTCGTATTGTGTGCTACGGTCGATATAGAACGTTCATTTCATTATAAACACGGTGAGATGCCGGACGCTCGCGCGTTCAAGAATGTAAGAACAAAAGGGTTCTATCAGAATGGTATTTGGGCCTGTACGGTGTTTGCCGTCATCTTGCTCTTATCGGAGTATAACGGCATCTTATCCATTGCTAGCAGCTACAAAACGACGCTTCCGTACAAAATCGATCAGGTAACGGGTGATCGGTGGTATGCAAATGGCAAGGTGGATACTAGCAAATATCTGTTCTACGCCTCTGACACCAACCAGCAGGTGACCAACTACTACATGCAATATATTGGGAAGTATTACTTGTATGCCTCGAACGTGGACGGGATTTGTTTGTTCTATGAGGACAATATGGATAATCTCTTGAGCGGTTACGATTATTTGGTTGTGATAGAGAAGGACTCCGATGGGCAACGGTTGTTGAAGAAACATTATGGCGTTGACATGCAGGCGGGTATCTACCAAATTACTCGTTCTGGGGAGCAGGTTGTTCTTACTAGGCAAAATGATAAATAAAAATGGCAGCCGTTCTATCGGCTGCTGTTTCTATTTAAGGCCAAACTACTGTTGGCTAACAGGAAGCAACATTGTAGAGGCGAGAGCAATGAACTGTGAGCACTCCTTCGCATTAAGGGTACCCGTGATTGCTTTAATTTGTTGCTCGATCTTATTACTTACGACCTTAATGAGTTTATGTCCCTCGGCGGTTACTTTGACATGAATGACACGACCATCATGTGGCGAGTTACTGCGTTCAACTAGCCCGCGGCGCTCCGCGCGATTGATCAATCCGGTAATGCTGGATTTGTCGAGGTCAAGGTACTGTGCTAGTTGTAGCATTGTTAACTCTCGATCTCGTAAAATGCCGAACAATCGAATCTGTATGATGGAAACATCGTATTCGGCTCCAATTCGGTTAAGAATTCCTTGAACAAGAAAGGATAATTGGATCAAACTATCCATGATCGAGAGGTTTTCTTGAAGATCAGCGTTTTTTTCGTTCACTAGGATTCACTCCAGATAAGCTCAAATATTCGTGACAGCTTGTCTGTCACTTTATTTCTATTTTACCACAAAAGTGATTGACATAGTACGCGACACAAACTATATTGTTTGTATCGCGTACTAATTTCTATCTTGAATACCAATATAAGAAATGAAGGTGTAAAAATGGATCAAAAGAAGACGGTACTCCTAGTCATGGGTAGTATACGGGCGGGCCGGAATTGTCCGAAAATCACAGCATGGGTTGAGTCTATTGGCCGAGCAAATTCAAATTATGAATACGAGATCATCGATTTGGCGAAGTGGCCATTACCGATGGACGATGAACCAGGGATTCCAGCACTGGGAGGCTACAGCCAGCCACACACGCACGCGTGGAGCGAGAAGATCAAGAGTGCGAGTGCTGTGATTTTCGTCACGCCTCAGTTTAACTGGGGCTATCCAGCGGCGCTCAAGAACGCGATTGATCATCTTTACCACGAGTGGCGGGATAAGCCAGTCCTGATCGTTACCTACGGCGGCCATGGTGGTGGCCGATGCGGGAAGCAACTGAGGAGGGTCGCGGTGCGGCTGAGGATGCGCATCGTACCGACGTCTCCTGCACTCAGGTTGTCAGATGCGGTTATCCGCGAGGGAGCGGAGCTCCATCCAGATCGTGATTTTCGCACTTTTGTGCCACAGGTTCAGCGAGCATTATCGGAACTAGCAGACCAACTCGAGGGTCATGAAAGCATCGTGGCACGGATGCGACGCAAATGGAAGGTAGCTTTAGCTGTCCTTTCCTGATATAAGAGTAAGTCCATGCATAGTTACATTAGCTGAGTGGACGTTTATATTGAAGTATTTCTGGTATAATGTTTGATAGAGAAGAAGATTAAATTTCTGTATACTACGAAAAAATGAGAGAAAACGAGGGATGTAAATGTCGTATATCGTTGATTTTAAAAATGTGTCTACGGAAGGTTTAGAGTCTTCACCTGTTGTAGAAGCGCTTGCTGGTTTACGTGCGAATGAAGCCCGTTACTTTATGAACAAATACAAACATGAATTTACGGTTATACCCGCTAGCGAAAGTCAGGAGAACCTTGATTATGTGAACCAAATTTTGAAAGAACGTGATATTGCGTTCGCGGCTAAACCTCTAGAAACATCGCGTTTTCAAGTGGAAAACATTCAGTTTACCTACGTTTTTTATGAGGATGGTCTTAGCGTTAATGTCATGTATACAGTTGATGACCCTAAGAAGCGGGCCGTTGGCTTTAAGCTTTCTGAGGGGATGGAGATTCCCAAAGAACTAGAACCGAAGTTTAAGTTTGCTAGACAGAAGTCCAAACTAGCTGGAACGATTCGAGGTTCGTTTTTTGTAATTAAAGGACAATACTAGTCTTCGAAGATACGTGTAAATAAAAGCAGATATTTCACATCATATGTGAGATATCTGCTTTTTCATTGCAAGAAAGAAGGAAATGGGTCGAAAAACATAGAATGTTAATAATTGGTAGGTCTATAACGCAGGGGGAACACATCTATGGTATATCGAAATAAATTTCTAAAAGTGCTGCTGGGTCTCTTTATTGCAGTTTCGGGGTTGTTTATAGCTCAGCCACAAGTGGAAGCGGCATCTTATTCTTCCTATTGGTACCCGCAAGGAAAAGTCGGATTGATGAAGCCAACGATCGTGTTTGAATTTGTAAAAAGCGATATCACACCCGAGTTCAAAAGCTATACGATGAAAATCGACCAAGTCAAAGTAGACGCGCAATGGGACATTGGTAGAATGATCCTGTCCTATACGCCAACGGTGGATTTAAAGGCAGGAGAGCATACCGTTAATATTGTATTGGAGCTTAAAGAGGACGGCTACATGCCGATTGAGAAGAGTTGGACATTTCGTGTTGACGAAAAAGCCATTTCTGATCTGCCTGGGGCACCTACGGCCCAGCAATTAGAAGGCATTAAAGCGATTAACGATTACAGGGTTATGCATGGCTTGAATCCCCTTACCTTCAATAAGAACCTAACGTATGCAGCCAAACTGCATGCGCAATATTTAGAAACGAACAAGGCTAGTGAGTCTGGGGTATCCATGCACGAAGAAAATAGTAAGCTCCCCGGTTATATCGGAAGTAAGTTGTATGAGCGCGGTATGTACGCTTCGTATGCCGGTAATTTCTCAGAAGACGTATCTTATAATGGAAACTCGCAAGCAACGATTACACAAGCGATCGATGGACTTTTCGATGCCCCTTATCACCGTACGCCTTTCTTAACACTGGATGCCATCGAAATTGGTCTTGATAAACAAGGTGATTATACAGTCATTGAATTTGGATTAACGAATGAATGGAACTCGCGATTAGTCGTTTCTCCGGCTCCGGGTGATCCCTATGTACCGATTGATTTTGACGGTCATGAGACGCCAGACCCGATCCGAAATCATGCCGGTACCAAGTACCCTGTCGGTTATCCCATCATGGCGCAACTTTCAGGAAGATTTGTTAGAGATGTCAAATTAGTCGAATCCAAGCTGACGGATAGTACGGGCAAGGAGCTGGATCTATTGCTGAATACGCCGCTAGATGATGATCATCTGCAGAGTGAAGTTATGTTAATTCCGACTAAGCCACTCTCCCCGGATACGGTCTACACGGCCTACGTTAAATTGTCTGTCATTGAAGATAATCAACCCAAGATCTATGAAAAGAAGTGGGAGTTCCGTACGGAACCTATTGCGTATGTGGGGAAAAGTAAATTGCATAACGATTCTACCGCGTATGTGAAGCAAATGAACCAATCTGGCAAGTTGCAGCATGTCGTTTCTTTTGGACTAGCAGATAATAAATTCATCTTGGATGATGTTAAGGTGCCTATGAAGCAAAGGCCTATTATTAAAGATGGCAGCTCCTACCTTTGGATAAGAGATTTAGCAGGGGCACTCGGGGCATCCGTAGAATGGGACGACAAACAGAAGGCAGCTATCTACACGAAACAAGGCAGAACCATCACCCTCTTTACGACCAAAAATGCCTATGCGCTAAATGGTGTGGAAGTGGCGACGGATTCACCAGCTATTTTGGACAACGATTCTACGATTATTCCAGTTAGATTGCTGTCTGAAGTGCTTGGCGCTAAGGTAGATTATGAGGACCAAACACGAACGGTTAGAATTAGCTATTAGCGTAAGATTTTTAATGAATTCTAGAAAACCCATAGGAAAGAGATCGTCGATCGTTGACGGTCTCTTTTATTTTTCTAGTAGCAGAAAAGTAAAGAAAAAGAATGGTAGGAGTGACCATTGGCATAGATAAAGCTTGGACCGTGGAAGCATGTTGCTGGAAAGGATAGGATGGCGGACTCATTAAGCCTAACACCAACAGATGAATCCGGCCTATTTTACAGTTGGGAAAAAACGAAGATCATGTTAAACAAACAACGATAAACGTAGTTTCTTTTACTAAAAAGCAGATAAATATGGGTCAAGTGTCACGCTTTTGGTCCATGGACTTGTTCATAGATAACCTTAGCAAGATGAGATTACTCACCTAGGTCTTTGGAAACTGGCTAAACACTTAACAACTGGCTAACATTGGAAACTATAATCCGATTACAAAATGCGAGGAGAATCGACATGGTCATAACGCAACAATCCGTATGGGAGAAACTCACTGTAGATTCACGCCTATTAAAGCTGGTCGTTTTACTTGGATTCATGGTAGTTGGACTGGCTTGCGCAGTTGGCTTCTCAAGTAAAGCTTCTGCTCATGGCTACATGGAATCGCCTGCTAGCCGGTCGCTGCTGTGTCAACAAGGAGCAAACAAAGCCTGCGGCGCTATTCAGTACGAACCGCAAAGTGTGGAAGGCAAAGGGGGATTCCCAGCATCAGGGCCGACAGACGGTCAGATTGCAGGAGCGAGCAAGTATTTCGAATTGGATGCCCAGACAACCGATCGCTGGAAAAAGGTTGAGATGAAAGGCGGCCAAAATTCGTTCACTTGGAAGTTCACAGCGAATCATTTGACGAGTGAATGGAAGTATTACATAACGAAAATCGGTTGGGATCCTAATAAGCCACTTACCCGCGATCAACTGGAATCGAAGCCTTTCTGTACAGTTGACGGCGGCAATAAGAAACCAGACATGACCGTAACTCATACATGTAATGTGCCGACAGATCGGACCGGTTATTATATTATTCTAGGCGTGTGGGAGATCGGCGATACGGGTAATGCTTTCTATCAGGCGATTGACGTGAGTTTAACACAAGGCGGCGGCACGACGACGCCAGATCCAGATCCGGAGCCACCATTTGTGCTGCCAAACTTCCCAGCGAGTGCTTGGTGCTCTACGCATACGGAGAGCACGATAACGATGCAGTGGACGGCATCCACGGGTTCAGCGGGTATTAAGCAATATGAAATTAGCCGAAACGGCAATGTCATCGGTACAACGACGCGAACCGAATATACCGACACAGGTTTGCCGGCTAACACCACATTTACGTATACGTTGGTAGCGGTGGATAACAAAGGCAATCGTTCGGGTTCTAGCGCGCCTGTGTCGGCAAGCACATTGCCCGCAGTTGTAATACCAGTGCCAGGAACGGCTGCAGCTTGGGATAGCACTAAGATCTACTTGGCTGGTGACAAAGTCACGTTTAACGGCGTTGAATATACGGCGGGCTGGTGGACAAAAGGTGAACAGCCTGATACCTCCGATGTCTGGAAGGCTGTTGCCAAAGACGCTACGCCAACGTGGAACAATGCGAAAGCATACAATGGCGGCGATAAAGTCGTGTATGCAGGGCATACCTACCAAGCAAAATGGTGGACCAAAGGAGAGATACCTGGCAATGCTGGGGTGTGGACACTTATCAACTAAATAGAAGCAAGAAAAACCTCTATCCACATGTGGATAGAGGTTTTTCTTGTGTTGTACACAGGCTTAAAACCGACAGATCGCAATAAATGCAGCTAACGCGAAGAACACAATGTTCACGCCGATTTCTCGATATTCCTTTCGAGAAACATGGAAAAGGGCGCCGAGAAGTACGACTGCGGCAAGCCCAGTTGCAGCAATTGGGGTCCATATAGGAGCAATATTCGTCGCCTGAGGCAGAATAAGTCCAAGTGTGCCGATGAATTCAATGATCCCAATAAAGACAACGAACGATTTTGGAACATCTTTTACCCATCCCCAAGAGGCTTTGGCTTGTTCGTACTGAAAGGCCTTCAACCAACCAGAATAGACAAAACCTATTGCTGCAAGACCTTGAATGATCCATAGTGCGATATTCATGAAAGGTGTACACCTCCTCATTACTATTTGACAACTCTACAGGTATAATAAACGCAAGTATTCGATTAAGGAAGTAGGCACTTATTCTAAACATAGTAAATAAAAAGTTACCTAACAAAGGGGTGGGAGGCTTATATGAAAGAGTATTGTAAATTTGAATCGGCGCTGGATATTTTAGTAGGCAAATGGAAGCCTGTTATTCTGCTTCAGCTGATTTCAAACGGCACCATGAGATTCAGCGAGCTTCAAAAAGCGATACCGGATATTAATAAAAAGATGCTTACCCAACAACTAAGAGAACTTGCGTATAACGACATTGTACACCGTGAGGTGTATAGCCAGGTTCCTCCAAAGGTGGAATATTCGATTTCGGATTACGGCAAGGGCTTGAGTAGAGTTCTACAGCCTCTGAACGATTGGGGTGCAGCTCATATTGAGCATATGAATGCGTTATACGGAGAAGATCGCCCTAAGTAATTAAGAACTCATTTGTAGAGTTACAAATAAGATACATTGTATAGGAATAAAGACCTATTCGCCTACATGTCTTCATGTTATAATTTGGATAAATTCAAGGCAGGAAGTAAGGTGAGTAAGTTGAAGAAATATCTTGGTCAAGCCATGCTAGTTGCATGCTTAGTATTTGGTTTATTACTTACGATACCACACAGTTCCAACGCGAATACAGAAACGCAACCACCGACCGTACAAGCCAAAATAAAGGGAAGTGTACAAGCTACCTATTCAAATGTAGTTAAGCTGGAAATGATGGGCCAATCTTCAGATGTTACACATATGCAATTTTCAGATGACAATGAGACGTGGTCCGAATGGGAACCGTATAATTCGTTCAAACCATATACTTTACCCCTAGGCACGGGACTAAAGACCATCTATGTTAGGGTCAAAGATGCTGCAGGCAACCTCAGCGAAGCATATCCTGTATCGATTACCTTGCTATCCTCGACGGAGGAGATTAATCTGGCCTTATATTCGAGTATGACGGGTTATCCGCAGGTGACTGCTTCGTATACATGTTGTGGACATGGAGAAGATGATGGACAGAGAACGGTCAATGGTTTATTCGACTACTCAGATAATGCGCACGATAGATGGACAAACTACAGTGGCAATGCATCCGATTCGTTGATTTATGATTTAGGTGAGTCCAAAACATTTAACCAAATTAGGATATACCTCTTTAACGATGGGGGAGGTGTGCAGCTCCCATCCAGTTATGATGTGCAATATTGGATGAATAACCAGTGGATCGGCCTACCGAATCAAGCTAAAAACCCTGCAAATCCCCAGGCTACCAGTAATAAGGTGGGGGCTACAAAGGAAAACACTTTGAATACGGTCAACTTTAATCCCATCTCAACAAACCAAATCAAGGTAACTATGCATAGAGGAAGTACCTTTACTGGTTTTGTTGAGTTGGAAATTTTGCTCCATATCACAACAGCCGATACACAAGCCGCGGGTAGTGTGCAGGCAGCCATTGAAGCATTGCCTTCTGAGTTTAACGTAGGATTATCTGATGCTAGTGCCGTTCAG
>NZ_WHNY01000046.1 GCF_013141695.1 Paenibacillus plantarum | reverse complement strand
AAAGTCTTCAACGTAGGTTTTGGGCTCTACAACCTTTAGATGAGTGCCGAAGCTTGCTAGAAGTTGAAATCCCATATAATTTTGAGGGACAAACATGGTTGCTAACAAAAGTCCAGAACCATGGTCTTCAATACTTTTTCTACCATACCTTTCGATGATTTGATCTTTTATTCTAGGTGATATCCATGCCTTAATCGTGACGAATTGCGGAAGATAACTTGCTTCGTGTCCTTGCTCAGACCAATCTTCTCTAGGATGAAACGCGCGTTCATTCATAGTAATATGATCGATCCGGGATAACTTGAATGTTCGAGATCCCTGTCGATGTAAACAGAATCCTTTCAAATACCAACTCGATTCGCTAAAATGCAGCTCATAGGGCTCAACGATTCTATCCGTTACAGCCCCGTCTTTATCTGTATAATTAAACGAAACCAGCCTTTTCTTGGATATGGATTCTTGACATGTCTTTACGGTTTCAAGAATCTCGGACCGACCTTCCCAATCATAAAATGACAGTTGAATGGAACG
>NZ_WHNY01000045.1 GCF_013141695.1 Paenibacillus plantarum | reverse complement strand
ACGACCTTCCATTCAAAAATCGAATGGAACATCGTCTCAGGTGGTGCAGGCATAATCTCAGTAAAAATATGTAAGAATCAACCAATTATATGGAACTAAACTAATCTAACTGAATTTCCTCACAATTAATTATTAATATAACGTTCAAAAATAGCACCGAAATCCTTAACCTTCAATTCCGTATGCTTACCTTTTAACCAGTTGTAGGTGGATTCCGTAATCGCATCGAATTGGGTAACCGGAGAAGTCGTTTGTGTTGAGATACGGCCAGTGGCTTCCTTCGCAACAGCTACACTTTGCTTAGCGTATTCGAACATTTCCTCATTATGGGCAACTGTCTCGGAAATTTTAATCAAAGCTTTGTACAAATCTTTGATCTGTTCAATTTGCTTTTTATCCACATCAATGGAGAAGTTCGTGTTACCGATAACGAATTTGATCTCAACATCAAGATCGATCGTTCCTGCCGTTTCCATATATACTTGGGAGATCGCATGAGTATGATAGCTGAAACGTTTCAGTACTCGCTTAGAGCTAATCGCACTATCTCCATCCAAATGGATGAGTGCAAGGTTCGTGAAACAATATTCGTCTTTCTTGGACTTGATGATGAAGTAAATCTTCTCGCCATCCTCATGCATCACATAATCATCAGAATCAACCTTATCAAAATCTGCTGGACTAATTACTTTACCGATATCACTTAAGCCTAATGCGTCTGCTGCAAACTTCTTGAACACTGGAACCATCCTCTCACTAATTAAAATGTATGTAGACTTATCCCATTATACGGTATGGGTAGAATTAACATAAGTAGCAAATTGTTAGCCATTCTATCGCTTCTCTTTTTGGCGGAAACGGCCAGGGGGGACCTTCTTCTCCAGTAAGAACGTACGTGTAAAATAATGAACGGAAGAAAACCCCGTCATTTCAGCAATTTCTTTAATGGGCAGGTCGCTGCTCAGCAGCAGGTGCGCCGCTTGGCGAATACGCTCACTCCGAATGAAATTAGTGAAGCTCTCATGGATTCCCTCTGAAAATAGCCGAGACAGATGGCGCTCCGAAACACTCAAATAGCTTGCAACATCTTTGAGCTGAAGGGCTTGCGAGAGATTATCACGGATATAGAGTTTGGCCCGCCGCATCAAAATATGTGTGCTTTTATGCCGGATAATAGGCATCTTAGATTGCCTTCCGAATACAGCCGGGAACGACACCAGCAAGGCATAGGCAACCGAATGAATGGCTGAATACGGTAAACTTCCGTGCCCCTCTCGGATGAGAAGTGATCGCCATAATTGCACAGTTGGTACATCATCTGCCTCATACAGAACGGCATCACCGTGGAGTGCAAGCCCATTGAATGTTTCACGCATTGCATCATCACATAAGGTTTCATCCAGCTCAAACGCGATAAATAAAATATTCAACCCTTTTTCCGTACGAATTTGGTGGGTAATACCGGGTTTTGAGCAAAAAAGCGTGCCTGCTCGAAGTGGATAGACCATGTCTTCCTCTGAATACAGACCTTCTCCATCCAAAATGTAACAGATCTCGAAAAAAGAATGCTTATGGGGTTGATTATCATACAAACAAGGATCCACTCCCCAATAATGTACTTTAAAGACAGCTTCCGCGCCTTGGATTACGGTTAAAGCTTCATTCAACATCGCATACGTTTCCTTATACTGAAACATGAGCTTCACCTTTTTCGGGAAAAATGGCCTTATTGTGCAAAAGTATGTCCTCTGTTGAAAAAGATTACACCATCGATTTCTCCTATAATTATAGATAGAAAGCGGCTTAATGAGCAACTACAAATTGGAGGCATGGTACGATGATACAACCTAAAGATGTCGATTTTTACAAAGAAAATGGTTACTTGCTAGTCAAAGGGGTATTTAATGAAGCGGAAGTTGTGGAGATGAGAGAGGCTGTTGAGAACATTATTCTACGTGCTGCTCACGCGAAAGCCGATAGTAATGCTGCTTGGCAAGGGGATTATCTACCTGCTGAAGAGCTGAAGAAGCTTGTTCTTAAAGGCTTCCATGATGTGCATTATCACGATGCTTCCTTCATGCGAGCCGTCATTCATCCGAATATGGTAGCGGTTTTGAGACAAATTATTGGGCCCAACGTTCAGCTTCATCATTCCAAAATGCTGGTCAAGCCACCAGAGAACGGCGCTGCCTTCCCGATGCATCAAGATTATCCGTATTTCCCGCATGAGAACCATACGATGTTAGCGGCTAGTGTTCACTTGGATCGTGCGGATGAAGAGAATGGCTGTCTACGCGTCATCCCGGGCTCACATCTTGCAGGAAGCTTGCAACATGTCGGTACGCATTACCTCAATCACAAAGAGTATCCAATCCATATGGGAACACCTTGTGAAGCGGAAGCTGGCGATGTTCTATTCTTCAACTACTTAACGATCCATGGTTCATCTTCCAATAAGAGCTCGAGAACTCGGAGAAATGTGTTGTTTCAATATCGGGAGGCGAGTGATTTCCCGACCACGCAAGAGCATTTTGACTGGGGCATGGGGTTAATGGTTAGCGGGGAAAATCCAAATTTCACGAAAGTGAAGCCTAACTACAAGATTATTAAAGACGCTTAGCCATATGTAGTTAACACGCACTATAATGTAAAAAGCCCTACATCTTTATGTAGGGCTTTCATTGATTGATTTTCTCAAACGATTGGAGAGGAACGTGAGTGCACTATTTAGGCAAAACCCTCCCTTTGCGGTGAGAAGAGGAACGTACGTGCGCTATTTGTTCGTTTTTTGTGGTTTTTGCCGTTTTACGGACGAATAGCGTACTGTGGTTCCCTTTCCCAGTCCATTTTACCTATTTGCCGCAAATAGAGGATCCTCGTTCCCCCTCCTACCAGTTGCCCTACTGGGCAGTACCTACAAATAGAAAATGAGTCTACTTTTCAATGAGGAGGACTTGCTTGGCTGCAAGTGTTGCTTCATGTTCAATGAAATCGCCGGATAGTAAATCCGTCCCCTTCAAATCCCCGAGAGAAATCGTAGTAGCTTGATCATTATGGTTTAAAATAAAGACAAATGACTCGTTCTGTTCATTGGTTCTCGTAGAAACTTCAACACCAGGCACAGGTGGGATTGGTGCACTAATCCCTTTATCCTGGCACAAGTTGCCTAGCAGCCCTTGTAAAAATGCTGGCTCAGGACTGGAAGCGACGTACCAAGCTTGCCCCGCTCCGAATTTATTTACAGTCAATACAGGCATGCCTTGATAGAAATCCTGGCCATATACAGCTTTTACTTCGGCTCCCTCAGCATGGATTAAATCACACAGGATACCGCATTCGTAGCTCCCAGCTAGGCTGCCCCATTGCTCATTCAGCTGAATTTGGTTGCTCTGATCTGGGAATAACGCATCGATTTCTTCTGCCCAAATGCCAAGAACATTGCGCAGCTCACCCGGATATCCACCAAGGGTTACGCGATCATGCTCGTTGACGATACCGCTGAAGAAAGTAGTCAGGAAGGTTCCTCCTGCATGAACGAATTGTTCCACGCGCTTCGCATATCCCTCTTTCACCATATAGAGTACAGGTGCAATGACAATATCGTAGCCCGTGAGATCCGTATCCGTGCCGATGAGGTCCGCTTGAATATTTTGTTGGAATAGAGCGTCATAATATTTATGAACTTCATCTACATAATCTAGTGCGATTGTCGGGCCGCTCGACAGGCCAACCGCCCAGCGGTTTTCCCAATCGAAAACAATACCCACTCGTGCTTGCACTCTTGCGTCCAATACTTTATCTGATAAGCGCACCAGTTCATGCCCTAACTCCGCGCATTCACGGAATACACGTGTATGTTCATGTCCAACATGCTCAATGACAGCGCCATGGAATTTCTCACAAGCACCTGCGGAACGACGCAATTGGAAAAATAATATCGTATCTGCACCATGGGCAACCGCTTGATAGCTCCATAGTTTCATAACACCAGGACGTTTCAACGAGTTATATTTTTGCCAGTTCTGTTGACTTGGTGTTTGTTCCATTAGCATGAACGGCTGACCGTCTTTTAATCCACGCATAAGATCATGCGTCATGGAAGTGAGACTGACCGGCGTGTCAAGCGATGGATAGTTGTCCCATGAGATGACATCCAAATAAGGCGCCCATTTGAAATAGTCTAATTCTTTGTAAAGACCCATTAAATTCGTCGTAATTGGCAGCTCAGGGGAATGACGTCTGATCGCGTTATACTCCAACTTGTAGCAATCCAGTAAACTATCGGACATGAATCTACGATAATCTAATGAAATCGATTGGAAGCGTGAACGATCGCCAGCCGTTTCCTCCGAAAGTGCATTTGGCGGAACGATTTCATCCCACTCGTAGAACGTATGTCCCCAGAAACCGGTATACCAAGCCTTATTTAATTGATCTAATGTTGTATAGCGCTCTTGCAGCCAAGTTCGAAATGCCTCCGCGCAGTTATCACAGTAGCAATAACCACCATATTCATTGGAAACGTGCCATATGAGAATGGGTTCATGACCTTTGTATCGTTCAGCTAATTTCTCTGCAATTCGCTCCGAATAGGTACGAAATGTTGGACTGTTGGGGCAAGAATTATGCCTCATGCCAAATTTATGTTTGCGTCCTTCAAAATCCACGCGACAAACATCTGGATGTTTCTTAGCCATCCAAGCAGGATGAGCCCCGGTACTTGTAGCCAAACACACATAGGTTCCATTCGCGTGGAGACGATTAATGATGTCATCTAGCCAAGTAAAATCGTAAGTATCTTCATTCGGTTGTGACAGCGCCCACGAGAAAACATTAATCGTTGCGACATCAATTCCCGCAAGATTAAACATGCGTAAATCCTCATCCATAACCTCTTTATCCCATTGTTCTGGATTGTAATCTCCACCATACCAAATTTTCGGCAGCTTAGGATGTATCACGATTCGCACCTCTTCAAGTAATTTCATATAAGAATAAGTACATTATATTAAATTCATATTCATGTTAAAATATAATATAATTGCAATCCTATATAAGAAAATGGAACAGGATGATTCGTTGTGCATACTCGTTTTCTACTAACCCCTAGTTCAGCCCAGCCCTATCCTCTATATATAGACAGTATTGGTCATCACGAAGATCAGGAGATGCTCAACCGCAAAGATGGCCTCCCTCACTATCAATGGCTGCAGACTTTCTCTGGTTGTGGCGAATATGAAATGGGCAATAGGAAAATCCTTTTATCAAAAGGCTCTGGCGTCCTCATGCTGCCTGGTGAACCGCACGCTTATTATGCCGTTACGGATACCTGGTGCACACAGTACGTTACGTTCGGAGGCACTAGTGTGCATACGATCTTAAGCACATTAGGCATGCTGGAATCTGCCGTCTTCCGTTGGGATGAGGAAGGTCCTTTAAACCTAGCTCTCACCCATATTTTGAACAAACTTCAGACGCAAGCTGATTATTCCGGCTATGATGCATCCGCAGATTTGTACCATTTCTTGATTCAGATAAAAAAGCACGCACAAATCAATAATCGCACCTCGATTACGAATCAGATGCTTCACTTACAGCCACTAACGGATTGGCTAGAAGATCACTATCCGAATCCGGATACCGGGATTGAACATATGGCTGCTGTCCTTGCGATTACACCACGACATTTGAATACGTTGTTTCAGCATGCTTTCGGCCTCTCTCCTTATGCCTACCTCATCATGATGCGACTTCGCAAATCCAAAGAAATGCTGCTTGCCGACAGACATGTAGCCGTTAAAGAGATAGCTGTACATGTAGGGTTTCGGGATACGAGCCACTTCATAGCGAGTTTTCGCAAACAGATTGGCCTTACGCCGGAGCGATTTAGAGAGTTGAATTAACGAATTAAACGGTTGCGCGTGCTGCTCCAACTCGCATATGAAACCACAGCGCGATCCAAATAACTGGAAAAACTCCAGCTATTTTTCAGCTTATTAGTCATTTTTGTGTAATAAATGGAAAATGTACATGTAATTCCCTGCATTCTTCCATTTTCGACGAGATGCATTGAAAGTAACTGTATGTTTTACATGTATGCCATGTAAATATTGAATTCAGGCGAAATTAACTGTATGTTTTACAGTTAAAAGCAAAAAAACAGATCACAGGCAGATGAACATCTGTCTATGATCTGTTTTTTAGATAAATGAAACTACAATACGAGGCGGCACTGGCAATCCGAACTTGACGAACGCGAATCGGTCTACATACATCGAAACTCCCTGAGGTATCCCTTTGTCCGTCCAGCCTGGCGTATTCGTGAAGCTAGATGGGCCTACTTTGTAAATTTCACCATGGATATGATGATGAGGACCCAGTAAGTTTCGGCAGCTATTCGTCAGCTCCATTTCGATGACATTCTCCCCAGCAACCAGGTATCCTCCAATGTCAGCCTCATACGGTTCCCACAAGAAGGTTCGAACTTCGAGTCCATTTATCCACAGTTTGCATACAGCAGCATGAGGAGGTTCAGGGAAGAACCACTTAGCAGCAGCGCCATCCTTCCAATTCACAAGGATGTGCTGCCGTAATCGAATCGCGCCCGCGAAGAAAGGAAGTCCTTGCTGAACAAGTTCACTCGCATGCACCACTTGAGGAATCTCCTTGAGAACGAAAGCCCCCTCCGTTTGAACCGCATTTCGTTCACCGTACACATACCCCGATTGGGACTCAACCCCAAACTCACCAAGTAGATAGATGCTCTCAATTTCGGTATCAAAGGTTAATTTATTGCCTTCTGATTCAAATATCTTCGCATTCTCAATCGCTTGATACGTTTCAGGCGAATTATAGAAATGCCTGTTTAAGTGAATGTGATTTTCCCCGCGCTGTACATTGCCGCTGATAGCGACTTTGTGGAAAGATCCATCTCGCCACGTTCCACAGCTCTCCGAGGAGACCTTACTACCGTTAACTTCTATGGTGAAAAGCTCAGGGCTTTCCATAACAACAAATAGCTCTCTGTTATAGCTAGTTTCCCATCCAACATTGAAAGGAAAGTCTAGCTCAATATCCACAGAACGACCCCGTGCTAGTAATTGTTCCTGAATAAGAATCACTGGCTGTAACTCAGACCACTCGCCATCCTCCACACGTAACCGACACGTATCCAATGTGAGGCTGTTCGGGGTGAGAGAAACGACGCCCCAATGGGAGCTTAAAATCGTTGTCTCGGCGGGTTGACTCTCATTCTCGCTCTCACTCTTTCTTTTATCCGATACTTGTTCAATTATTTTCGTATGTTGTGCATTGTACGGCTCCAGCCGCAGCATATAGGATTGACCAGGATGCAGCGGCAGTTGAACCAGAATGCCATCCGCCGTTGCGATCTGTTCAAGGCATTCCGTGTCGCCGCTTGTTAGATCAATCAAGCTTACTTGCCCTGTATGAAGCAGTTCGATGTCAACCCGAGCATAGTGTTCCTCCCCGGAATTGACGACATAATACAAACGAGATCCCTCGAGTTCCAAGGTTTGTACATTGATGGTGTCAGCAGCAATGGTAACTCCGCGCTCATCGGTCATCCGCATCGAAGGCGCACTGACCTTCGTTATGGCGCCCATTATCGCAGCGGATGTCCACTCTGGTTTGTTCGCTTGCAGGAGCAATTCCGCAAGTTCACTCTCGGCCACACCCTCAACTAGCTGAGGATAGGGTGTGCAAGCAATCAATTGTCCGCCTTGCTGCACGAACTGTTTCAGCAGCACTAGTGTCGTTCGGCTAATCGTCACGCTTGGCGGCAGAACCACCACACGATAGGCCGCCTCTCCCATGATGAATTGGCCGTCTTTCACATGGCCGTGCCCCTCCATGATGCTTTCACTGCCATAATCATGCTCGATAAAGGCTTGGCACATCCAGCGTGATAGCTGAGCAAACGCCGCGTGGAACCGCGGAATGTCGGAGCGATCCTCTCCGCGCTGCAAGGTCCATGCACTGCGAATCGGGTGCAAGAGCAGCACGTCGACTTGTCTTGTCCCCTCCGACAGCAGCATCGACAATCTGGCGAAATGAAGCCCTTATAGTCCTCCCACCACGGCTGTTGGACGAACAAGGATGGCGGATAATCCCGCTTCCTCAGACCTTTCAGGCTATAGCTCTGCAAATGCTGGCAAATCATCGTGATGCCATGGACGAACTGCCATTCACCAATTCGCTTCAAATCCGCGAAGCTAATGTCCCAACCGGAACAGCCAAAGCTTTCGGTAATCGTTTGCTTTTTCCCAAGTTGATGGGCGACAGATCCGACCTGTTTCGGGACAATCGGCTCATCTCCAATGAAACGACCGAGCCAATCACAACCTGGCATGTTCAAATGTTCATAGAACGCCATGGGATCTCCAACAGAGGTTACTTGAATCTGCAGCGCTTGTTCATCCACAACATGTCCAGTAAAGGACCAACCTTTACTTTGACACCAGTCACCGATTTGCTTCGCATACGCCTTCGTGAACATCGCTGTTACACACGCCCAGTAGTCGTATCTGGCTTTCGCATAGCCGTCAGCTTGCAAGAACAACGCTGGCAATACGTCCTTCAACTCATACCCATTCGCTGAGAGAAATGCCGCTTCTAATTCAAAGGACCACGGTAATTGACCGCGAGCAAATTGAGGTTCATCGGTAAAAAAACCTTGAATGACATCCCCGAACTCTTCCCCAAAACGCTCCCAATACGCGTCATAGGCAGCTTCAATGAATGCCCCCACAGCTTGCTCGCTTAAAGCATCTAAATAATAGGGATTGACCTCATAGTACAATCGAAGCTGTGCCTTTTCTGCAGCCTCATCCCCAAGTAAACGATACCCGCTCTCCGTCAGCTCATAGTAGGCTATCGTATGTTGCGCGGGGCTTTGAAAAGGCGCTTGTTCACAGAGCAACTTCTTTTGCTGAAATGCCACGCCTTTGGCAGTCACCTTACCGTCAGCGAAGCCGCTTGGCCACCCATTTTCATCATACAGCCATGGCGACATGCCTAATTCTTTGCCCTTTACAAGACAGGCGCGAATCGCATCCATCCACTCCTCCCCCATGTAGGGGGTTTGAAGTCCGCCTCTTGCATGCATGAAAAAGCCGCCAATCCCCGCTTTATGCATCTCTTCAATTTGCCGTTCTAATTCAGCGATTTCTAATTTATCATTCCATGACCAAAACGGGATGGTCCGATACTCATTAGGCGGATGAAGCAATTGTTCCCATATATTTGACATAAAAACCTCCGAAAGTAGTTGTAGGTGAAAGGCAACATCAGGTCACTTTCACTCACTTTACCTACTTCGGAGGTTCTCTTCAATCTACATTTCTTTGCCTAATTAACATGCATGACGAATCTATTGCTATTGGTGAACCTTGCGGTAATCCCCTGGCGTTGTGCCAATCATTTTCTTAAAAGCACGAATGAACGACATCTGATGTAAATACCCTACGCGTTCCGAAATTTCTTGGATCGGCAGAGGTGTCGTTCTTAGCAATTCCTTGGCATGCTCCATCCGTATTTGGCAGAGGTAGACAACGAACTTCTCACCGAAATCCTCTTTAAAAATGGTGCTTAGGCTGGACGAATTCATATTAAATTGTTCGCTTAGGCTCGATAAAGATAGATCGGGATCACTGAAGTTGGCCTCGATGTAGTCCCTTACTTTTTGCACCACACCGTGATTGCCTTTGCTGACGCGAATTTCTTCCATTTGCTGTGCACAGGACGTAATCGTTATCAGATAAAAAGATTCCAACTCATCCAGCGTTTCAAGTGTCTCCATATTCTCATCCCATGGTGTGCGGAACTCCCGATTCCATAGTTCTTGATACTCAGGAGGCAGCTCCATCATTTCCCGATAGAAATAATAGTTCATGTAACTGAGAATGCCGCTGATCTCCTCTTTCGGAAGCAAAAGGCGACGTAAACCCTCAAATAGCAGCTTCAGCTGCTCCTGCCACCCATCGTTACCGACACGGAAAGCTTGAGCAATCGTCCGTACATACTGCAAGTAAACATATAGATCATCATGCGACAATAGCTCGATTTCCCAATGGCCGATCACCCGATTGCTGCCAAGCGCAGACTTATAGTCCAGCGCCCGTGCCGATGATTCATAGGACCTATGTATCACTTGAGCTTCGTGTACCGTACAGCCCAAACCGAATGTCACAGTCAGCTTCAAATTGTTCTGCATCCATTGACGGACTTGATCCGTCAGCGTCACCATCGTCGACTCCAGTGATATCTCTTGCTGCTCTTCAAGAAAAATAATACACAACCGATGATTCGTGACCCATTCCTGCCAAATGCGCAGACCACAAGCTTCTGCCGATTCTTCGACTACTTTTTTCAAAATATATTTAAACAGCCCCTGATCCTCTCGGGAATGCCCACTAATAAACTCGGTATATTTATCAATTTCGACGATGCTCACTGCGGCACTTCCCAATTGCTTCATGCCAAGATCCATGATCTCATTGTTCCAATCTGCCTGCTCTAGCGGGCGACTTCCATCAATAATCTCGTGGAATAACTGGATACGTCGATACTTCTGATTCACGAGACTCTGATTCTGATACTCCTGACTAACCTCAATGATGCTGCTGAGCGTGTAATCAATGTAACTCAGTTCATCGACCGTCGGTCCTTGTATCGGATGTTCTTTATGCACCTGATTATATTTCTCGATTCGCGACATAATCGTTTCAATTGGCTTATAGTTTTTACGGGTAATATACACAATCCAGCCAATGGCTAGCAGCAGTCCCAAGAACCCAACAATAAACCAGTCACTCTTCATATAGTTAAAAATATTACCCAGCTCTTCCTTCTTCAACGAGCTCGTATAGGTCCAACCAGTGTAGTTGGAAATGATCGTGATATCATCAACCTTCGGATCCTTGCCATTTTGCTCAAAAATCATCTGGCCTTGACTATCTTTGAGTGCAATCTGATTCACTTCAGATATGCCGTATTTGCTTAGAAACTCTTGAATGCCGCTGATTTTCACATTAATAACAAGCATAGCGATGCCTTTGCTTTGCAGGGGAACACTTCTGGACAAAGAAATGACGGTACCTTCCAGATTCCCGTCTTTTACAGTCCGATAGGGACGAGGCAGACTCCAGCTATCTAGTTCAGGATTATTAATATGATTTTCAATGAATGTTTTATCTCCAAATTGCTCGACATTCAGCTTTGTTTTATCACTAATAACCGTCCCATCACCTACCCGATACAAGTAGGCAGAATCAATCCATGGATTGGTAGATGTTAAGCTCTGAAGCAGCCGGGAAAGTTCGATGAAAAAGTTAGTATCGCTTTGCATCCCAGCGAACGTCGTTATGTTAATATTACGCGTTATTGTTTCTAACATCATTAATTCAATGGAGTTCAGCGACATGTCGATGCTGTTCTGGATATTTTGGACATATACGCCACTGGATTTCAGGGCTTCTTTGCGGGACAGATCATTGAGCTGAACGACCCCGATAAATACGAATAAACAAACGATAAGAATAAGCACAGGAACATAGGAAAGTAGCAAGCGATGGAACCAATTTCTTCTCAAGTTGGGCTCTCTCCTTCATGATAAAGAGGTGTTTATCCTACCATTCTATCCTTGAAACGACGGAGGAGCAATATACATCCTTTCGCGGAGTTAACATGTATTTATCTGGAAAATTCAAATTCATTCTGCCCCTCATGTAAGGGATAGCTTTCTTGGCCCCAAACCAAACTACCAGGCAAACCCTGGGGCACTGTAACTTCGACGTGCCATTGGCTGCCCCGACACGCCACGTTTACTTCGATAAAACCATTCGGGTGCGGAAGCTTACCGTGCAGTCTTGTTAAAGACCCTAGCTGTGGACGAATCACGACCGAAGCAAAACCCATCGATGCCGGGCGAATGCCAAGCAAATTGGTGTAGAGATGGTAAACCGGATGAGCACCCCAAGCATGACAATCCGAACGTGTGGAATCTAGGAATATTTCCGGCGTCGTCTTAAGACCATTTGCCTCCATGCCGAACCAAGGCTCGAGTCTGTCCAGCAGCGCTTCTATTTGAATGGCAGACGCTAACACATCGAACGTATAGTGATCGAAATACACGCTAGTACGCATCAAATCGTTGGCCGTCTTCAGTATTCCAGGTACAAGGCGACGGTTTAATTCAGGCGAAATCGGCTCGCATAATAAAGAAAGCACTTGTGCATGCTCCGAATAATACTGATGGGAAGTTTCGTCCGCAAATAGCCCTCTCTCATCATTCCAAAACAGCTGCTCGACGACGCTGCCTAGTTCTTTGGCCAGACGTCTTGCTCGTGACTCCAGCTCTGTTTCGCCTAAATAGGCTTCAAGTTTAGCAACTAGCTCCAACGTATGAATCATCTGGAGATTGTACGCTGCATTCAAGCGATCTGCGCCATGCGGAGGTGTGCCCGAGTTCCATGCATCTGACGGCGCAGTCTGCCAGTCCATGAAGTTCCATGAAATAGGCAGCTTTACAGCCCCATTCGATGCACGATTTTGCAAGAGCCGATCCAACTCATCTCGGACGCTGCTCATCATAAAACGAATCCATTCCCGGTCACCTCTCCACAGGGCATAATCATAGACCATCGCCACCCACCACAAGGAGAAGGAAGCAATATGTTTACCGCTTTGATCCGGATAAGCACAGTTCACAAGTCCAAGATGGTTGTTGCGAGAGACTCGGAACATGTCCAGTGCTTTACGCGGTAATCGATCGTCGAGCGTGCTCACATAGGTAATAAGCGACTGAATGCGTGTATCCCCCACATACATGAGCTGCTCCCAATAAGGGCAATCCATGTAGGTTTCGTGTGCACACATTTGCAGCGTCCTAAACGATGACTTAACGACATGATTTAGGCGTTTATCACTACTCTCGATTGAACCTTCCATCTCCAACGGATACCTCGTTTCCAGCAACCTAAACGCCTTCAAGTCCAGCACCTCGATCCCCGTCTCCACGATCAACTCGCCATAACGTCCCGCATGCCACCACAACGTATCGAAACTCCTGCCCGTCCCGCCATCTGGACGGAACGTATCGCCGTATCCTCTAAACCATTTACCCGCAATAGCATTCCGGTTCGTCTTGCGTCCACCATCCGCTTCATCATAGAAAGACTCCTCCCAATGGAGTCGAATGACAGAACCATTTCCTCCCGATACGACAAGCTCTGGGTAGAAACAATAATAATCCCCTAGATCGATAATGACTCGTCTATGGGTATTTGCTGGAATGTGAATCGGTTGCCCGGTAAGTAAACCATTCCAACGCTCATGCTCCTCTATCAAATCGCGACTCGCGATAACCGGAAATCCATCTGATTCTAGGATACCGGCTTGCTCTACAAAACGTACCCCCATCGTCGTCACGCTGTTCTCTTGCATCGCTGGCAATGTAGCTGGTCGCATAAGCCGCTGTACCGATGAAAAGTGATAATTGTCCTTGCTATGATAGACATTCGCCAAAGGTTGTACCGGAAGCCATCCGTCCCCTCCCCCTTGCAAGGCATCCCAATCGAAAGAAGCGCCGTCAATGTCCAGCTTTGCACCGGTACCGATGCTGGATGGCAACGGTACAAAATGATAGCCGGGCATCGGCTTCGCTTCCCAATGAGCAACACCTGTACCCATCAGAGGTGCGAGTGCTTCATCATCCGGACTAAGTAGAATACCTGGCTGTACGCTGACCTGTGCCCACGGCTTATGTTCGCCTAACGCCCAGCAGCGTGCAATCCATTGATGTTCTCCTGCGGCAAGCTCGACCTCATACGTCTCATAAAACCAGTTGGTGCGGTCCCCACGTTCGCTGCCTCGGCCGATCCTTACGTGATCCAGAAACAGCTCATACCTTTCATCGCCAGAGACGTGCACCCTTAGACGAATAGCTTCACTTAAAGTGAATGTGCAGCGGTAAACAATCACATAGGGAGGTTTAGCCGCCTCACTGTATGTCACCCAGCGACATGGCCAACCCGTTGTCTGTTCCCACGGCTTTTGGGATTGATTTGTCTCTATTTGTCCATTGTAGGGTAAGTCAGTTAGCAGTATTCGCATTCCGAGCGCCTCCTCCTTTATTAAATTGTGATTTAGAATGTAAACAAGGGTGCTAAGTGTTATCGCATCCGTTGAATTAAAGTTTGCTCTAACTTTATTATTAATAAAAATGAATTTGCAAGGGATAGTCCTCCGGACTGATTACTTCAAAACCTTTCGGGATTTCTGTAATACCTGATATCCTTCCGTTACGCCTTTCAAAACGAATCCTAATGCTTCCATGCTTTGTTGGAAATTCACCTGAAGCCTCCGCTCCCTCCCAAGTAGGTATCCTCAGTTCTAATTTGCCTTGACCGGCACGGGACAAATCAAGCCCTAAAACAATGCGGGGAATCAGGTATGCTGGTGAGGCTCCCCAAGCATGA
Source organism: Paenibacillus plantarum (assembly GCF_013141695.1). Lineage (GTDB taxonomy): Bacteria > Bacillota > Bacilli > Paenibacillales > NBRC-103111 > Paenibacillus_E > Paenibacillus_E plantarum. The sequence continues at coordinate 102,393 of NZ_WHNY01000045.1, read as the reverse complement.
CACAAACTAACCGGGACCCCTTCCCACAAATAAGTCGGGGTGTTGCCTAAATAAGTGCTTGGTATCGTACATAAGGCACTATCAGAATCAAACGTTTCCCACCATGTCGTAGCCCCTCGATCTACCATTTCACCCCAATACCCTTCAATTATATCAGCTGCTTTCTCGGCCAATCCAAGTTGAAGTAGCACCTCAATCACGATATGTTGGAAGAATGCACCTCGAACAGATGCCAACTTCCCGCCAAAATAGTACTCATTTATGAACTGAAGAGCTTCGTCTTGTTCCATCACTCCGCACCAGACGGCAAGAAAATTTGTTTGCAAGGAGAGATGACCAGAGAGCTCATTCCCATCCATACAGTCGGAGAACAAGCGGATTTCCGGTAGCCATAAATATTGGCATATGGCCTCTTTTAAAGCATCTGCTTCCACAGTCAACTCCTTGCTTTCTGTCATTTTTCCAAGCTGTTCAGCCATTTGGCTCATGGAACGAAGCACTTTGTAATTCAAAAGAGATATTGCCGTTACCTTATCCCGTCGATCGATTTGATCCGTCCAATCTATAAAGCACCACATGCCTTCACGCGTGGCGTTTGCGAATAGACCTGTATCGTCTCTCTGTTTACGGTACCAGTCCAGTACGCGCATCATGGAAGGCCATAATGTCTCTACAAAATGAATATCTCCCGTATAATTCCAAAAATCGGAAACGCCTAATATCCAATATGCACAAAAATCGGGCAACAGGAAATGATTTCGCTCCGGTCCCGTTCCTGGAATAGAGCCTTCCTCATTTTGAATTCGTGCTCCTTGTAGCAAGCATTTACGCAACAACGCTGTATCTCCGAACTGACTGTAAATCACCTTACCCATGATAACTGCGTCCACAACCCACAGCGCCTTTTCTCTCCATGGACAATCTTCGAGATGGTCGTGGCTGTTCATCAAAGTGGTGTAAGAACTGATAGAAAAAATCCTATTCAGCATGGGCGCATCACAATAAAATGACGCTTCCTGCTCAAATGGATAACCAGTCATCTCGAATTGTACCTTGTTGATAATAATCGTCTCCGGTGCCGCCATGAACGTTAGCTGTAAATAACGGCAAGCTCTTCGACCAAAGGGTTGCAGATGATTTTGTCCCGGCTTTAGGATAAAAGTATCTACGTACTGCAGTTCCAGTGATTCTCCATATGCAAGACGCAACACGCCTCCCTGGGGCGCAGTCAACTCGAGAACAGGCCTACCTACAACCTCTTTCCCAAAATCAATCACCGCACTTGGCATTGCTCCCGGAACTGACGCATCCACAGTAGCATGTCTTCTGCCCAGTTCATCAAGTAGCACTTCCGCATCTTTGAATGAACCGTAATTGGATTCCGTCCTCAGAATACTTTCAGCCAAAACGATCCAATATTTCAAGGCTGGAATTTCCCTTTCGATTAGACGTGGCCACAGGCTCCCCTCGCCATAGGGACTGGATAAGCTAGTAGCAGAAACCCAGCTCTCTGTTGAATATTGCCGCTGCTCCCAACCGTCTTCTTGCTCAGCTATATAAATTTCTTTGAAACCTCCCCAACGACTGATCCGCTCGGTCTTAACCCCATAGCGGGGTGATGTCCGAACGAGCCAACTCTCGTCAGATGCCAACAATAGGCTTTCGTCCCGTTCCAATTGCAGGAGGAAGCCTGCCTTCCCTTGCATTTGCCGAGTCCTGATATCTTTCTCACCAAAGTAGTAAACCGTTACAGCAATGACGTTAATTCCTTCTATTAACCAATCCGCTATTTCGTAGCTGTCATAATATTGGTGTTCCATATCGCAAGGAGACGGACCTCTTCCGACAAACCTACCATTCACCCATAAAACATATTCCGTTCTCGCTGAGATACGGAGTTGATAATTTGCCAATTCGTTCGCCTTCTTCTCGAAAGTCTTTCGAAAATCAAGGTATTGATTGACTTTCTCACCATTTGGATGCCAGATCCACTTTGCTTGCCACTCCATCAATTTTCTTCTCCTTTATTCCTTATCGGATATCCTGTAATACGCATAGTTCGTTAATGTGTATATTCATCTCTTCCAAAGTTGCTGCCGACTTCGTGCTGCCCAGCATATAGATCTGATCAAAGGTAACCCCTTCAATTAAGAAAGGTTCTGTTCCACGTATTATGGACGGGAGTCGGCCTTGATCACGCACCTTAATATTTTTGAGGAGCACATGGGTGACGGGTCCAATCCCTCTTCCACTCTCCTCGATTTCCAGCTGCAGCCAATAAGGGCCATTTCTTGTATAAATGACTTGCTCAATATCGATGTTCTCAAAGGTGATATTATCCGCGGTAGATGTACCAAAGCGGTGGTGGATCGCTAATGCACGGCTAGCTTGATAGACGTAACTATTGGTAAAAGCGACATTCCGTTGCGCTTGTTCTACCCCCATCCCTACTTTAAAAGCCGCACAGCAGGTCCATGCGATACAATCATCGAACGTCACATTCTCAAGCATTTGCGGCGAGCCCGGCCAATTTCGGGCAATATCCGTTGCTTCATTCCAGGTTTTGGTGGAGAACGGGTCATCCTCTGAAATGGCAATGGTATGGGTAACTTGCACATGCTGTGACTCTACGATATCAATGGCGTCATCCTCATAATCGACCAACGATTGGAAGCCCTTGTAGTTCGTAATCTTCACATGATTGGAGCGAGTGGGAATTAGCGCCCACAGACCAGCATCACGACCGATAATGCCATCGATTGTAAAATTGGAGGTCTGCAAAGGGACAATTAAATTACTAATAAAGCGTTGATTCGCTCTCAACCAGGAACCATTTCCATCGATCGTCCCTCTCCCTGTAATGACAATGTTGGTGGAATAGGGTTCTGTTTGGATGAGCCAGGTTCCGTCCATATCAAGACTATCCTTATGAAAATCAACCGTGTAATCCTCTTTATAGTCTGATGCTCTAAGCACAGCTCCACCTTGTAGATAGAGGGTGACATGGCTTTTCAGGATCAAATTACCGATCAGGAATACGCCTTCGGGAACATACACAATTCCTCCGCCAGCTGCGTTTGCAGCATTAATGGCTGCTTGAATCGCGGAAGTAGCCATTGTTGTCCCCGTGTGATCAGCGCTATAATCAGCAACCACATGATAGATGCCATCGCCAGTTGAAGGTGGAGCGCTCACTACAAGGGGATCTGCGATGAGGACGAGCTCCTTCAATTGGTTGATTTTTACAATAAGATATCGGGACTCCTGGAGGTCGAAGGTCAGCTTGTTTCCCACTACCTTGCCTTGAATCTCAAAAGCTAACGGACTTATTGAATAGGTATCGATCGGCTCGCACGCCGTGATGGTTATGGTCGTTGAACCGGAAAAAGAGAAATGAGCGTAATCATAATCGCGATCCGTCAGAAAAGAGATTACCGGTATTCCGATATGATCCGCCTTCACTGAATAATACATTGATTCCGCGTAAATTGACGGCACGGAGTAAGTTTCAATCGTTGCAGGCATAATAATCCTCCTAGGCTTCATAGCTAACAGGTTTAACATACCGAATTTGATAGGGCTCATCAATCTACATTTCTTTGTTGGATTAACATGCATGCAAGATAAACAAAGAAACCTGAGACTTTGAGCCTCAGGCTTCTTTCTAGTAAATTAAGGATTATAACTCACCTTCGCATCATCTACACTCATCGAGCTGGCATTACCGCCGATGGAGGAGCCCAACTTGTCGACCTTGGTCACCCCGGCATACCGATAGCTCCATTGCGAGCCACGCAGCTCACCATTCACGTAGACATCGAACTTTTTCGTTGCCGTGTTGATAATCACTTTAAGATGGTAAGGTTCTCCGTTCGTGGTTGAGGTCTGTACGTTCGTTTGAGTCCCACCGTTATAACCCCAAATTCTGCCTGCTTGCATAATGAGATGGGCAGCACTATTGTTCGAAGTCAGACTGCTGTCAGAGATGACTAAAGCATTTTTCCAGTTATCGTCATCGGCGGTAACAGTCGCTTCTGCAATGACCGTGCTGTTAGCCGGCGCGGTAAACACTTTATACGCCTCAGCTTTGCCAGAGGTGGACGTTGTCGTCAATTGGACGGATTTATTCGACCCGCTCACTGTCTGCACCATGCCCGTGTTCCCCGTGACACCGCCATTATCGAATACCCAACCGCCTTGCCCATTCAAACTACCGAGTGTCATGCCGTTAAAATTCTCATCGATTAAACTAGTTAACGCAAGCGGCTTATACGATACTTTCACATCGTCCACGCTCATCGAGCTGGCGTTGCCCGCGATGGAAGAAGAGAACTTGTCGAGCGTGGCCACGTTGTAACGGTAGTCCCAGCCCGTAGCGAGCAGCGCATCGTTGACGTAGACGTCGTATTTTTTCGTTGACGCATTGATCAAGACTTTCAAGCGATACGGCTGGCCATTCGTAATCCCTGTTAACACATCGGTTTTGGTGCTGCCGTTATAGCCCCAAATTTTGCCGCTTTGCATCACTAGCTGTGCCGCATTGTTATTGGTAGCTAAGCTGTTGTCCGCAACGATGAGCGCATTTTTCCAATTGGCATCATCGGCTGTCACGGTCGCTTCAACTGTAATGTAGCCGCTTTGAGGAGCATTAAACAGACGATACGCTTCGGCACTTCCGCTAGTTGATGCTGTCGTTACTTTCAGTGATTTTTCTGTGTTATCAGCATTCAAAGGCTGTACAACAACGGTATTCGCAGCAACACCTGCGTTATTCATAATCCAGCCATTTTGCCCGGACAACGTGCCAGGCAACATGTCGTTGAAATCTTCATTCACCGTATACCCGGTAATCGGGACGCCTGTAGGCGTTGCAAAAAACGCCTTAATGCTTTTACCCCCAGCACCATTCACATTAACCGTAAGAGTAGTCGTTCCGCCGCTCATGCTGGCTGTTATCCGAGAATCCTTATAAGCCACTGGCCCCAAAGGTTGCGTTAGCGTAAGTTGAATTGTGCCCGTATTGGACAGCGTTGGATCGGATACGGAAACTTCCGTTCCGTTCTCGGTTGTACGGACCATAACGGACGCCTTCTTGTTACTGGTGACACCGCTCACCGTCTTTGAAGCATCATTCCAGAAGTTAATCCCTAGAATTCCTAGTGAATTTTCTTGTACGGCTTGTGCCGCTGTCGAGTTCTCAACCACCGTGATGTCTGGATTTGCGGCATAGGTGTCCACTTGACTACTAGACTTGCCAGGCAGCAGTACATAAGCGTACCCAGCATTGGTCGGATTCATACCATGATCGAACCATAGGTTCATGAAGTTGCGTGTAAAATTCGTCGTGTAATCGGTGCCAAGATTGTATTGATTGATACTCGACCATTGGTCTGTTCGCGCTTCACGCAATCCTTTAAGCACTGTTGTCGTAGGAAAGTAGTAACCGACATCCGACCCGGCCACACTTCCGGCCAAATGAATGCGATTTACGCCAGTCATCGTCTCGCTCCACCCAAGTGCTGTCGATTTAGCAGCACCGTTGACGGTGATCGCATTGTTTCCGCTGCTGTTCAGCTTGCGGTTATCGACAATGGTTTCAACAACTTTGTTGTCCGTAGATGTAATGCCGGAACCTAAACTCACGATTTCATCATCAAACATAAACCAGGATTTCTTTGCTGTGAGATTGTAGCCATTAGCCGTGTATTGCATGCCTGTTGCTCCGTATAAGCCTGCAACTTCTGTGCCTCCAACCCAACTATTGGGATTTTTGGCATTAGCAGCAGCCGTGGTATTCTGATTAACGGTTGTACCTGGCATGCGATAACTATTGACCGTAGACCAGTAGGAATCTTTATATTGTTTCAAGTCCGAATTATACAGATAGGTCATCCCGTCTCCGGTATGCCACCCCCTTAAATTGACATCATTAATCTGTTCATAATTCGCAATTCGATTGGAAGACATGCTGATGCCGAAGGCAAATCCCGGTCTATGGTGTACAGTTCTAGCCATATTCGGGTATTGTTTGTTCATGATCAGCGGTGCTCTTGGGGTAACGGATGTATCACCCTCGATTAGCTTCGCTTGAACGATATCGCTCATCATGACCAAATCCGCATACTTCGTAGGCGAAGTGGCTTCTAGCAACCATTTTTTGACCATTGATTTATAGGCAGCCCGATCGCTGGCATTTGGTGCGGACAATGCCATCCGAACCACGGAAGGTCCAATCGCTTTTATAGAAGTAAGTCCCTTATCATCATCTCTATAACCAGCAATACCTCTTCCTCTGACATTATCAAACATAGAGTTATTATAATATAGCGGTTCAAAAGCCGTATAAATCCATTGATAAATATTATTTACATCCGGATCTACGATATCCCAAGTGGACCCAGCTACGACATACATGATTTTTGTTAAATTATCGAGTAAAGCTGTGCCATATCCCCCGTTGTAGGGAATGAATGCGGTATGCTGAATAAAGGACCCCTCGCTGTACACCCCTTCTCCAGAAGTCACATAATCAAATACGGAGCTAAGCTGGTCTCTGCCCTCTATAATTTTGGCGCTATTCTTGACGATAATCCCGCTTTGAATTTTAATGTAGCAAGCCCATACACGATTGGCTCCAGTCAAGCCAGCCCCCCATGCAAGAGCTTGATAGTCGATAACCGCATGCCAATTGCTAATTTGCGTCGGGGTTAAACTGTCATATAACCAAATTGTAATGTTATTGATCACAAGCGGTGAAGTGACCTGCCAGTCAAACCAGTTGTCATACCCTCTTTTAGGAATGCTGGTATTGTACCTGTTCGTATACATCCAATCCATAGCGCTGATAATGTCCGTGCGCAAAGCTGCGTTATTTTGAAGGGATGAGCCTCTCGTCACATAAGCCAGTGTCATTGCTTCTAACCGTTGGTAGCTTTGGGAAACATGCTCCGATTCCGTTGTCGTTGCCAAGTCGCTCCACAGATAAGTTCTACCCGCGCTCTTATTCATCGTATCCCAGTTGGTTTGTGCTAGTGTCGTAATATTCGTGATCTTGACGCTGATGTCCGGATCAGCAGTGTCATACGTTGAGCCCCCTGTTGTAAAATCATACATTCTCGCTCGCAACGTGTCATACTCATCTGCCGCATTGGCAGGTTGAATGGGCAGTGCCACTGCAATGAATACTAGAGCTAGTATCAACACAAGTGCTTTCCTAATTAGGTTTTTACTCGTCAACATTAATAACCCCTTTCACATGCTAAATTGTCTCAGGCCAAAGAATGCTCCTCTTCAATGAATGGATTAGGAATTAACCATACGAATGAAGAGGAGCATATGACTGAACTAGAAGTTAGGCTAATCTACTTGAATACCTTACGGAATATAGCTCACCTTGGCATCATCTACGCTCATCGAGCTGGCGTTGCCGCCGATCGCTGAGCCCAGCCGGTCAACCTTGGTCAATCCGGTATACCGATAGTTCCACTGTGAGCCTCGCAGCTCGCCATTCACGTAGACATCAAACTTTTTGGTTGATGTATTGATTACTACCTTCAAACGGTATGGAACGCCGCTCTCGATCGAAGTCAGCACGTTCGTTTGGGTACTACCGTTGTAGCCCCAGATTCTGCCGTTCTGCATTATGAGATGGACAGCACTGTTGTTCGAAGTGAGACTGCTGTCAGCGATGACTAAGGCATTTTTCCAGTTGTTGTCATCGGCGGTCACGGTCACTTCTGCGATGACCGTGCTACCTGCCGGTGCAGTAAATGAATGATACGCCTCGGCTTTGCCGCTAGTGGACGTTGTTGTCAATTTGGCAGCTTTGTTCGTAGCCGATCCGCTTACCATCTGTACGACGCCCGTATTCCCCGTGACGCCGCCGTTATCGAATACCCAACCGCCTTGCCCATTCAGATTAGCGAGCGTCATGCCGTTAAAATTCTCATCGATTAAACTAGTTAACGTGAGTGGTGCATACGATACTTTCACATCGTCCACACTCATCGAGCTGGCGTTGCCAGCGATGGAAGTAGAAACCTTGTCGAGCGCGGTCAAGCCCGTGAAGCGATAATTCCAACCCGAGGCGAGCAGCGCATCATTGACGTAGACGTCGTATTTTTTCGTTGACGCATTGATCACGACCTTTAGGCGGTACGGCTGACCATTCGTAATTCCTGTCAAAACATCGGTTTTGGTGCTGCCGTTATAGCCCCAAATTTTACCGCTTTGCATCACCAATTGAGCCGCTACGTTATTGGCAGTTAAGCTGTTGTCTGATATGATTAGCGCATTTTTCCAATTGCTATCATCAGCTGTTACGGTCGCTTCCGCTGTGATATAGCCGCCTTGAGGAGCATTAAACAGACGATAAGCTTCGGCACTTCCGCTAGTTGAGCCCGCTGTTACTTTCAGCGATTTGTCCGTAATAGAGCCATTGTCCTTCTGCACGACAACCGTATTCGCAGCAACACCTGCGTTATTGAAAATCCAGCCGTTTTGCCCGGTCAGCGTGCCAGGCAGCATGTCGTCAAAATCTTCGTTCACTGTATAGCCGGCAATCGGGACACCGGTTGGCGTTGCAAAAAACGCCTTGATGCTTTTGCCGCCAGCACCGTTCACATTAACCGTAAGCGTAGTCGTACCGCCGCTCGTGCTGGTTGTTATCCGTGAATCCTTATATGCCACAGGCCCTAGAGGTTGCGTCAGCGTAAGTTGAATGGTACCCGTGTTGGCTAACGTTGGATCAGATACGGAAACTTCGGTTCCATTCTCGGTCGTGCGGACCATGACGGACGCCTTTTTATTGCTGGTGACACCGCTCACCGTTTTGACCGCATCATTCCAGAAGTTAATTCCTAGTATGCCAAGTGCATTTTCTTGCACAGCCTGTGCAGCGGTTGAATTTTCAACGACTGTAATATCCGGATTAGCTGCATACGTGTCCAACTGCCCGCTTGACATACCTGGCAGTAGCACATAGGCATACTGGGCATTCGTCGGATTCGTGCCATGATCGAACCACAGATTCATATAGTTGCGTGTATAGTTCGTAAAGTATTCTGGACCTGTAGAGTACTGGTTAATGCTCGACCATTGGGCTGTTCGCGCCTCGCGCAATCCCTTTAATGTCGTTGCTGTTGGGAAGTAGTAACCGATGTCGGAACCAGCCACATTTCCAGCCAAATGAACCTTTGTGACTCCGGTCATCGTCTCATTCCAACCTAGCGTGGTTGACTTTGCGGCGCCATTTACAGTAAGCGCATTGTTAGCGGAGCTGTTCAGTTTTCGGTTTTCAACAATGGTTTCAGCTACCTTGTTGTCTGTGGACGTGATACCAGCTCCCAGACTTACAATCTCATCATCGAACATGAACCATGATTTCTTCGCTGTCAGCGTAGCGGCATTAGCCGTGTATTGCATGCCTGTGATCCCATATTGGCCCGATATTTCTGTTCCGCCAACCCAACTATTCGGATTTTTGACATTAGCTGCTGCCGTTGTGTTCTGATTGACTGTCGTGCCAGGTAAACGATAGCTGTTTACAGTTGGCCAGTAAGAATCCTTGTATTGTGTCAAATCGGAATTATAGAGATAGGTCATTCCGTCTCCGGTATGCCAACCCTTTAAATTCTCATTATTAACAATTTCAAAATTCCCGATTTTATTGGATGACATACTGATGCCAAAAGCGAATCCTGGTCTATGGTGTATGGCTCTAGCCATGTTGGGGTATTGTTTGTTCATGATCAGCGCATCTCTCGTGGTAACAGAGGGATCACTCATGATTTGTTTCGTTTGCACGATGGAGCTGATCATAACCAAATCAGCATACTTGGTAGGAGACGTAGCTTCTGTCATCCATTTCTTAATCATCGATTTATAGGCTGCCCGATCATCAGCAGATGGTGCTGACAATGCCATCCTTACCACGGAAGCGCCAAGCGCACCCATTGACGTTAATCCATTATCATCGCTGGCTAATCTAGCAATATTTCTTCCTCTGACCATATCGGCCATGGAGGTATTATAAAATAGCGGTTCAAAAGCATTATAAATCCATTGATAGATGTTATTCACATCTGGATCTGTTATATCCCACGTAGAACCTGCAACGACATACATCACTTTGGTTAAATTATCGAGCAAATTTATGCCATATCCGCCGTTGTAAGGAATGAGTGCGGTATGTTGAAGAAATGAACCGTCGCTATACATCCCTTCACCGGAAGTCACATAATCAAATACCGAACTAAGCTGGTCCCTGCCTAAGATGATTTTGCCACTATTCTTGACTATAATCCCGCTCGTAATTTTAATGTTGCAAGCCCATACGCGATTAGCTCCAGTCAGGCTGGCTCCCCAAGTAGGCGCTTGATAGTCGATGACAGCGTGCCAATTCGTAATCTGCGTTGCGGTTAAACTGGAATAAATCCAAGTTGTTATATTATTGATGCTGAGTGGAGAAGAGATTTGCCAGTCAAACCAATTGTCATAACCTCTATACACTACACTAGTGTTATATCGGTTCGTGTACATCCAGTCCATGGCACTTATAATATCCGCCAGTAAAGCTGCGTTATTTTGAAGCGTTGAACCTCTTGTCACATAAGCTAGCGTCATCGCTTCTAAACGTTGGTAACTTCCAGAAACGTGCTCTGATTCTGTTGTTGTTGCCATGTCACTCCACAGATAAGTTCTTCCTGCAGTCTTATTCATCGTATCCCAATTCGTCTGAGCAAGCGTCGTAATATTGGTAATCTTGCCGCTGATGTCCGGGTCCGCTGGATCGAAAGTAGGTCCTCCCGTGGTAAGGTCATAAATTTTCGCGCGTAATGTGTCATACTCATCTGCCGCATAGGCAGGTTGAATGGGCAGTGCCAGTACATTGACAATCATAGCTAGCACCAATATAAGCGCTTTCATAAAACGAAATTTACCCATTAACATAATTAGCCCCCTCTTAAGTCGAACGATTTGTTGGCTTTACTTCAGCCGCTCCTTGCAAAAATCGAGTCCTTATATTGAAAAAAAATGCTTCCTTCCGAACTAACTAACAGCAGGAAGGAAGCACATGTTGGACTAAAACTTTGATTTAACTTGTGTACATGATTGTCGTTAACTTATTTCGTCAACAATTTATAGTAATCTTTCGTGTAAATAACGTCTTTTTTGTTATCTGTATAGGCTTTTGTATAGAAGTCATCGACTTTTTTACCGCCGCCTTTTTCCCAAGCATCTTGAGCATCTTTCATCGCTTGTTCAACGGTATAACCTGATCCACCTACAACAGCTTTTGTATAAATGTTTGTAAGTGTATTTTTCAACGTGTTTTTAATAACAGTTAGATCATCTGTCAAAGTAACTGGAAGTACGATTTCGGACGTAGTTGGACGATCAGCTGTAATGTATGCCGCTTTACCTTGGTTGATCAAGTCAATATAGGTTTTATCATTCGGCTTCGAAGGATCTAGTTGGTTCACGTAATCCGCACATTTCCCCATTGTGCCCAGTTGAGACACCATTTGGAAATCGCCATTCCAATCTAATTCTTTCTTGTTTTTCGCTGCATCAATTGGTTTCGGACAACCGTTTACCATCGTATAGTTAACGCCTTCCATACCATACTTCAATGTGTTTTGAACTTCTGGCGTCATCAACCAATCCACATATTGAACAACGGCTTCTACGTTCTTCGCTGTTGCATTAATAGCACCCATAAATTGCATAGGTACTGCACCTGCAGGTGAAAATTGACCTATTTCAGACTTCGGAAGCGGCATAATCGCTACTTTTGCATCTGGATTATTTTTGATCAGCGTATTGTAGACATCGTATCCTTTTGCACCTTCTAAACCATCTGATCCATAAATGCCAAGCTTGCCGTTAACCCAATCTTGCTGTGCTTTAGCCATATTTTTGTCTGTGAACGTATCTTTATCTACAGTGCCAGCATCATACAGAGCTTTCTTGAAAGCTAAATCTGCTTTTGGACGATCCCATGTACGTACATATTGATCATTGATTAAATGATAGGACGTGATCATTGGCAATGTTTCATCACTCGCTTGCCCTAGTTGGTACATATAGTCTACATCCCAGAAAGTTGAACCCAATGTATCTTTCTTGCCATTACCGTCAGGATCTTGCTCTGTGAACGCTTTCGCAACTTGCAGATACTCTTCTGTTGTTTTTGGCATTGGTAGCTTCAATTTATCCAACCAATCCTGGCGAACCATCACATAGTGGTTGGTTGCAAATGGAAGACTGCGACCAAAGAAGTACGTTTTCCCATTAAATCTCGTTAATTTTTGTAAAGACTCATTGCCAGCGATCATCTTCTTGTAATTCGTGGAATATTTCGAAATAGCATCATCGATCGGAATAATTTGTCCTTTGGCCGCCAAATCCTTCATATAAGGATTCGAGAATTCCAAGATTAAATCAGGTGCTTGGCCAGAAGCGAACAGAACGTTCCACTTCTCCGAAGAGTTCGTACGTGGAACAGGGATAAACTCAACTTGCACAGGTGCATTCTCATTAATCCACTTCGTCCACCGGTTATTCGTAATCGAGCCTTCACCCTCAGGTACATTATTACGATCATAAATGGAAACCGTAATCTTAGGTTTAGGTCCTGCTGGTTTCGCACTTGCTGTAGCTGCAGCTGCGGTACTTGGTGTTGTTGTGCTAGCTGCCTTGTCCTTATCTGATCCACAAGCCGTAAGTAGCGCTGTGCTGGAAAGTACTAATGCTAAGGAAACGGATGTTGCTTTCATTTTGCTGATTTTTTTCATATGAATAAGTCACCCCTCATGATTTGTACGTACAATTTTTAAGATAACCCCGATGAATTCCTCTACTTTTAAACTAAGACTACCATGTTTAGCGCTGCACATCACCCCTTTCAAAGATTTACCATTACCCTTTCACAGCACCGACCATGACACCTTTGACGAAGAAACGTTGTAAGAATGGATATACGATCAACATCGGCAATGTCATTACAATGACTCCTGCCGCTTTAACACCCTCTGGTGTAATGGCTGCTGCTAAATCTGGTTGTGTTTGTGTCAATTCTTGCATAAGGGTCTGATTCTGGATCATCTGCTGTACGAGGACAGCTAAATTCAGCTTGCTGGAATCATTAATATAAATCAGTACATTCATGAAAGCATTCCAATGGCCTACCCCGTAAAATAAGGTTAATGCAGCTAAGACTGGCAATGATAATGGCAACACGATCTGAAAGATCAAGCGCCATTCGGAGCAGCCATCTATACGCGATGCCTCTTCTAACTCTTCAGGCAATCCTTCGAAAAAGCTTCTCAAAACCAAAAGATTCCACACTGTAATCAAACCTGGCAACCAAAGGGCACCGTAGCTATTGATGAGCCCCAATTTTTGAACGAGTAAATAAGTAGGAATGAGACCTGCTGAGAAGATCATGGTGAAAATAATAGCGAATGAATAAAATTTGCGTCCGATAAAATAACGTTTGGACAACGGGTATGCTGCTAGGATCGTGAACACGATATTCAGGAAGGTCCCTATCACTGTAATAATTACACTATTTTTAAAATCCGTAAGTATTGGGCTTTCCTTGAACAGTGCATGATAGCCATCTAAGCTCAAATTAACAGGCCAAAAGCTTACCGTTCCTGACATTAACGCATGCTTATCACTCAAGGACAACGCTGCAATGTGAATGATAGGTAACAAGCAACTGAGACCCAAGATCATTAAAAATATATAGTTGAGGGCGTAAAATACCTTCTCTCCTTGTGTATGCTTCATAAGCTTCTCCTTCTTAACTTTTGTCACTTCGTCATGTGTTTGCTTACCATAAGCCTTGGCCGAAGCGGCGTGCAATTCGGTTTGCTGCAAGTACTAAGATTAAACCAACCAAGGATTCAAACAGTCCCATTGCAGTTGCAAGACTGAAATTCGCTTGCTGGATACCAATTTTGTACATGAAAGTACTAATGACCTCAGAGATTTCAAGGGTTGCGTTATTTTGCAGGACAAACACTTGATCGAAGCCTAATTCCATCAGATGTCCGATCTTCAGAATTAACATAATAATGATCGTTGGCAGAATCGCAGGCAATGTAATACGTATCGTTTGCTGCCATTTATTCGCACCATCAATGCTTGATGCTTCATATAAGCTTTGGTCAATAGCTGTAAGTGCTGCGAGATAAATAATCGCGTTCCAACCGGATTCCTTCCAAACACCTGATGCCAGATAGATGGAAATCCAGGAAAACTCTTTATATAAGAACGGATACGATTCACCAAAAAGTTTTTCGATCAGATGATTGAGCGTTCCTGTACTTTGCGAGAACACCGTAACAACAATGCCTCCTACGATAACCCAGTTGAGAAAATGCGGCAGATATACCAGCGTCTGAACTAACTTTTTGAACCTCATCTTCCTTACTTCATTGAGAAGCAGCGCTAATATGATGGGAACAGGGAAACCAATGACGATGCTTAACCCGCTCAGTTTTAAGGTGTTCCACACGATACTAAAAATTTGTTTCGTCTGAAAGATCATTTTAAAGTTATCCAAGCCTGCCCAAGGACTGCCCCAGATCCCTTTAATGAAACTGTACTTCTTAAAGGCAATGACGAGTCCCGTCATCGGGTAGTATTTAAATATAAAGAAGAAAAGGATGATAGGCACAAACATGATGTACAACGGTATGTTCTGTTTTAATACGCGTTTGCCATACTTCCTTACTAGCCAATTACTTTTGTTTTTTGCTGTACTCGCCTTCGGCTTAACCATCGCTGGTGTTGAAGGAGGGAGTGTCTGACTCATCGGTGTCACTTCCTTGCTCTGTAATTTGAACTCATCGTACCTGTTAATCCGGCATCCGTACAATATACATGATTTCGATCAGTTAACAGGCTGATACAATGCGGATATTTGCTGTCCGATATACACTTTTTCTAGTGATATACATGCACAATAAATGGCTACACCGTCACATATGACGAGAGTATTTATCTAGAAATATAGCCAACTTATTATGTAAAACATATATATCTCTAAATTTTGAAAAACCTTGATATATTAGGCTTTCGTTGCCCCTATTTCCCAGAAAGAGGGATGTCCTTGCAGCTTCGCCAATGCTTCCATATAGTAATAGTCACCGTAAATCAGCGGCTTATTGATATTCTGATTCATCGGCACGTTGCCCGTACCTGAGCTTAGGATCGCTTCTTCGGAATCATCTGTGGAATAATGTTGAGACAATGATTGTAAGATCGCACACGCTTGTTCCTTATAAAATAGTGCCCGATCGCCTGCACATACCGCAGCCAGATCCAGCAGTCCGCTTGCCGCAATCGCTGCGGCACTCGTATCACGCGATGCCCCCTCGAAGGCAGGCAATCGGAAGTCCCAATACGGCACCTTATCCTCGGGTAAGTGTGCTAAGAAGAAGGAGGCAGCATGCTCCGCTGCTGCCAAGAGATCGGCACGACCCGTGTGGCGGTAGCTGAGCACCGAGCCATAGATCGACCAGGCGGAACCCCGTGCCCATGCGGACTCTTCCGCATAGCCTTGGCCACCGAGCGCACCTGTGCGTTCGCCTGTCTCAAGGTCGAAGCAGACAATGTGATACGCGGAGCCATCCTCGCGAATAAATTGCTTGGCGGCCATTCCCGCGTGCGCTTCTGCAACGTGCTTAAAGCGTGGGTCGTTCGTTTGTTGCGACGCCCAGTAGAGCAGCGGCAAATTCATCATGCAATCGATGATTGCCCACCCGACCCGCTCCGGGCTGTTCCATGCGCGGATAAAGCTTCCCTTGATATTGAATCGCCCCGCCAAATGGCTGGCTATCTTCAAAGCTCGGCGTTTGGACTGCTCATTGCCGGTGAGGTGCCAATTCGCTATCGAAGTTAGCGTCCACATGAATCCCATATCATGATCAAGAGGCTCGTAAGCCTCGATAACAGCATCCATCTGTGTTTCACAGCTCTCTGCTAAGAGGCGTAATTGTTCATCTTGGCGATCTTGATAAATGAGCCATAGGATTCCAGGCCAGAAGCCTGCTGTCCAGTAATGCGGCGAGGTCAATTGAAATTGACCCTCGTTCGAACCGTGAGGAAATGCTGCACCTACTCGCAGGCTCGTATTCTTTACTTTCCGGACGCCTTGTTCCCAGGCATCTCCTATCCATTGTTCTTGTATCATTATCTCTACACTCCCTCTTCGTTGAATGTCCCAAGCATATCGATCCGAGGCCGCTTGCTCAATATACATGTTTTCGTTCGGTTAACAGGTTCGGCGTGTAGGCATCCCGAAACGTGAAAAAGGCGCCATCCAAGGGAAATAACCTTGTGTGACGCCTTGTTTTCCAAATAACTGGATAACCTACAGTTATATTTAGGTATTTCTTGCCTTTTCCAATAATAGCTGGAAAACATACATCTAATCTCATCATAATTCTCTGATTCCTGCAAAACCAGCCAAATTAACTACATAATTTCCATTTAATCCTTAAAAATGACTTAAAACCGAGAAATTAACATCAGGTTATCCAGTTAAATTGCAAAGTGGCAGCTAGGGATTGTGGTTGTGGATTGTGGTGTAGGTTGAGGCGTGGATTTTGGCGTGGTTAGTTGAGTAGCTGGACTGGTGGGAGAGTTTGTTGAATAGCTGGTCTTTGAGGTGGAGTATATGGAGTAGCCGTTGTTCGGGGCGTGAAGTTTGTGGAGTAGCTGAATGTATGCATTGTTTGTTGAGTAGCTGGGGTTCGGGTAGTGGCTTGTTTGGTAGCTAGTCTTTGTGGGAGTTTGTAGTTTAACTAGTCTTCAAGATTGAATTTGTTGAGTAGCTGGGGTTCGGGTAGTGGCTTGTCTATGATGTGTTTGTCTAGGTGACGTAGATTGTAGAGTAGCTAGTCTTGCGTTAAGTGCCTTTGGTGTCGTTGTTAGTGATTCACAACCTCAGAGATCGCAAAAAAAAGGTGGGCTTCCGCTCACAAGGATTATACGTTTCACGTATGCGCTCGCCTTTACATGTAAGGTGAGAAAAACCCGCCAGAGAAGAGCACTCTGACGGGTTCAATACTGCATCCTTAATTACTAACACTAATGATGAGACTGCCCAGCCGTACCGCATCACCTTGCGTTGCCATGACAGTGATCCGCACTTCTCCTACACCAGTCAGGAGAACATTGCCCGCTTGATCCACCTCAGCAATCGCAGCATTATCGGTATAGAATGCGATTGTGGTCGTATCTGGGTTCAAATTGTGCTCAACACCTTCTGAAGTCAATCCTTTCACTGACAACTTCAATTGGTCCCCCAACTTATTCGAAGAAGGTGCAAAATATTCATCCCATTTGGAAGCATCTACATTGGCTTGCTCCTGGCTTGAATAGAAGCGAACCTCTGAAAATCCGTTCCAACCATCCCGTGTTGGTCCATAGCCATAAGAGGGCAGCCTGACAAATCGGGTCTCAACATCTCCCAGTTGGAACATCTCGGGATACAGTATGGTTCCACTAGTCGACTGCATGGGAAGCAACTGCGTCCAGTTCACACCATCATCAGAAATCTCTACCTCGAAATTGTAGGAACGTTCGTTGCCCAAATATCCTGCAACAGACATCGAGTGAACATTTACCTTACTTCCCAAATCGTAACGAATCCATTTAACTTCACCTTGGCTAGTAGCCGACCATCTGGTGTTCAGATCATTATCTACTGTCTTATTTGGCGTGTTCACATTCGCATAGCCATCATTAGCATCTACGTAGGTCACAGGAATCCAAGTAGGTACAAATTCCACTTCCTCTTCACCTTCAATGGTTACTTTGAGCCCAGCAAGCGACGGCTGCGACGTGTCTGCAATCTTATCCTCCACGAAAGTAAACGAGTAGGTGCCTACACCCTCAATGGTCAGAACTGTTGCCTCATCAAGATTCGCTGCCTGTTTTACCGTAAAGCTCGTTCCGGCCCCACTCTCGAGGTCTATGAAAGGAATGTGCTCATCTGCTGGCAGCAGAAGACGATATTCTGTCTGCTTGGGATTGAAAAATGCAACATGTTCACCATCCACTTTCAATCGAAGGTTGAGGAGTTGCGTCAGTTCTTCTTGCAGAGCAGTATCCGCAGGACTGGCGAATTCAAAAGGGCGTTCACTATAAACAAGTAGACCCGAAGTGTCTTGATGCAAGTGTACCCCTAACGCTTCCGCAAGCTTTTCCGCAGGAAGTGTTACAGCGCCATTGACCATCTGAGCATTGGCTTTAGCATCTAAACGTGTGATGTTAACCGTATACATCATCTGTCGCTGTGCCTTTGACGTCACTTCAATGACAACTGGATTCTCCCCAGTAATCAATGGGATGTTATATCGCGTCCCAGAGACATGAGGAACTCCGTTAACCGTCATATGATCGAAGAAATCGGAAGTCGAGGTAGGCGTTAACGCAAGTGTGTCCACATTATTACCCACATAAATGCTATACACGGTCCGCCACGGACTGAAATTCAACGCCCCTCTTGTGAGTGACAAGCTGCTCAGCGTGGCTACTTCTCCCTGTTTGCTCACATTTACGGTGTACTCCTTCTCTGTTCCGTCTTGCGCAGTTACCCGAATAGAAATCGAATTATTGCCAGTTGATAATGTCATCAAGTAAGGGTCGCCGGAAGATTGAGACCGGCCATTAACAGTTAAACTTTTGTACACTGCTGATGATACAACTGGCGTCACCTCAAGACTGTTCACCTCATCACCTACTTGCACCTGGTAGCTGGTCACATCCGGACTAAAGTCCAATGTCGCACGGTCGAGTGTCAGGTTGCTCAAGGACGCTTCATTGCTTAGCAATATACGATTGACCTGCAGATTATACGTAAGAGTCGTATTATCCTGTGCAATAACTACAATAGCTATGGAATTGCTGCCTGACATTAGCTGAACCGTATAGGTGCTTCCCGATACCGTCTCCTGTCCATTGATTTGCAGACTTTTATAAACAGTTGAAGTAACTGTAGGTGTTATGTCGATACTGCTGTAAACATTCCCAAGAACATCTAACGTATAGTCTTTCACTTGGGGATTGAAATCAAGTAAGCCAGGATTGACCTGTAAGCTTAAAAGCGTCGCATCATTACTCAGGATTGGTGGTGCAGGCGTAAACATTGGCTGGAATCGCACAGCATCCGCTAACACATAGCCTTCAGCGCCATCCACTTTTATTTGAATATAGTTGCCGTCGCCCTCTTGAAATTCAAATTCACCAATCGGAATCCAAACTGCACCTGTGCTCCCCTTCTGGCTCACCGTGACTGAACTTAGTGTTGTGACATTACCATCATTCACATGAAAAATATCTACGGGCACATTCGTAGAGCGGTTAGATTGTGATCGATACGTTGATAAATAAACCTTGTATCTCCCCTGCTGAAAAGAAGCCGGTGTATTGTATTGCAGGAATTGGCCGTTGTGGTCGGCCGGCTTTACAGTTCGATAGTCACTCCCAATTGATCTTTCAGGATTGCTTGCTGTAGAAGTTGTGTCCCAAGCTCCTTGTATCGTTACACCTGAACTACTATTGTCAATGACAATATCATTCATTCCTAGCGCATCCTCTAACACAGCAGCTTGAACAACCTGGACGTTGCCTACTAGCAGAGCAAGAATCATCACAAGAAGAAAAGCCTTTATGGTTATTCTTTTTTGTTTCATTGTCATTCTCCTCCTATACACAGGCCACAGCTAGCTAATAATGCCCTGGGCGAAGGCCGCCGTAGCTGCGTACTTCCCTCGCCCTAATGGGCGCTTACTTGTTATAAATCCGGTATAGCATGATTGCTGCTTCCGCTCTCGTAATTTGCTCCTTAGGACGCATCCCTTGATCGTCTCCCTGTAGGATACCCGCCCCTGCTAAGAGCGAAATCCCCTCTCTTGCATATTGTGCCACCTCCGTGCCATCTGTGAAAGAAGAGAGATCGGCTTTCAGCCCCATACGCTCCATTTTGCCAGCAATGAGTAAGGCACGAGCCGTCAAAGTGAATATATCTTGCCTTGATACCGGTGTCTGAGGTTCGAATTGATTGCCTCCCATGCCCTCGGTTATTCCTAAGATACGGGAGATCCCCACAGCTTGAGCATAATAAGCCTTCGCGTCCACATCGCTGAAATTATCTTGGAAAGCAGCCGACAACCCGAGGGACTTTACAAGCAGCATAAGGAAATCTGCCCTTGTCATCTGCTCACCTGGAGCGAAGTTAGCTTCGGATATACCTGCAATAATACCCTTGGATGCTAGAACACGGACAGCTTTGTCCGCCCAGGCATACGCGTTCATATCCTGGAATTTCTTATCTACGAAGGTTACAACGAATACCGCAGGATCCAAACTCCGAACATGGAAGCCAATCCTACCTGTTGCTTGATCATATTTGCTATCCACGATAGGAACAACTGCGCCATCCGCTCCAATGCGCCATACGACGATATGCTCAGAATTCGCCAGTTCCTCAGCTGTCGGCTTATACGGGAGAGAAATTCCGATAGACGGAAGCAAGGTATCTTGCTTCGGAATAGCGACGTCAGTTAACAGATTCACTCGAATAATCGGTCGATCACCAACCGCCTTTGGCGTTAAACCATCCAATTGAGCAGGGTTGACCGGTTCCATGACCAATGCAAACCGAGTTAACTCCGGTTGAGAGAATAAGCTGCCTTGTAGTGTCACTTCGCCAATTGGAGTACCTATCTCCACGACTAGTTTGCTCCGCTGCGCTTTCATTGTATCGATGGGAAGATCTAGGATATAGGATGTTGCCTTATCAACGGGTTTGACATTCAATCTTATTCTTTGCACGCCATTGTCGTCAGGGGTTACCTGTTTCAAAGCATCCAGAAAAGCTTTACTATCTACCTTTCCTCTAGCGGAGCCGTCTGATTGCACAATCGGACTTACTTCCACCGAGTTTCCGATTACCTTGTTGCCATCTTGCGGGATTCCCGGGTTGGAAGGAGTAACCGACTCGTTATTGGAACCCTGTGTCTGCTCTTGCAAAGGTAATACAACTAACCGCTCCTGATATCGGATCATCGTCGTCCCACTTGCTTCATCTCGCTCCACATTGGCTCCAAGCGCGTTGGCGGTAAATTCCACAGGAATCATCAACTCCCCATCTACCTCCACTGGACTAACGACAGGATTAGTTGCATTCACCATGACTTTGGTACCACCCGCATAGGCAAAAGGACTGTTCACAAGAAGTGCTGCATTATCCCCTAATTTCTCGCTCAATAGCTGGAGATCATCAGGGGCAGCATGCCACTCCGACAAGTTGACAACCTCTGCATATTCATCTGGCGGTGCTTCTCCACTTTTCAAAGGGATAAACTGTACTGCCAGACGTGCACTTGTTACATCTTTCATGTGAATAGCTAGCTTAGTCCCATAGTTGCTGCTCTGAATTGTGGGATTAGGCGACCAAGGAAAAGGCTTCGCATCCATGACACTGAAGGTCGCATCCTGCGGGCCATCTGCGATATGTGCCCACATTCTTTTCCCATTCTGGGTTAACAGGACGGATTTGCCATGATTGGCGATCTGGATAGAAGCAGCAGTGTGCATGAACCACCAGACATCTGAAGCCAGTGTCGACGTGATCTCATCCTGCACGAGCACCTTAGAACGGCCATCATATAGTCGCATGCCTCTTCGTGCGCTCGTCACATCCCGTGCATACGCCTGGGACATATCCATGATTCCGAACGCTTCGGTGGAATTGCTCTGATAATCTACAACAGTACCTGTCGCATTGATATCTTGGTCAACACCGCCTTTGGCCGGATTGATGACCAATGTATTCTGACCTTCCGCCCGATTATTGTAGTATTGGAAGCGTCCGCCAGTGAGATCATTATAGTTAGGCCAGTCGTAGTTGCCGGCTCCTCGCATCGTTGCCCACCTCTGACCCTCTGCCTCAAGGATGAAGGTACCGATGGAGAGGGACGAGTGATTCTCCCGGTTATATCCACCCTTTAGCCCCGCATACACCCCATTGGTATCCTGCCATGAGCTTCTCATCAACACACTGTTCGTACCGTTTGGATTCTGGTAGGCCTTATCCAGTGGGAAGCTCTCCGTGATCGATCGATACGCTGAGTTGTACCATAGTAAAGCATATACAGTTCCCCTGGATGTCACACTGGCACTATCCTCTGCTGCCTCTTGGTTCCGTAAGTAATACCAAGCATACTGCGGTTTATTGAATTTTTCCGCAAACCACATCATCGTTGGTGAGTTGACTTTCCCAATGGAGCTGTCCCCGTAATTGAAGGAGCCCGTCATGCCAGCCAAATAAATTGGAAATTCAGGTGCTTTGGCAACGCCAGGTGCTTCATATAGTTTGTATTTTTCAGGACGCGGGAAATTCGCTTCGAAAGCGGTTTCAAATGCAGCCATCGTATAGGTTAAATAATTGGTCCCATATGCCCAATACATAGCTCCTTCCGGGTAGGCACCTAGAGGCGCGTAAGCTGTCAAACCTTTCTTGATGTTTTCGGTTCCCTTTTCTAGAACGAATTCAGCTACATCAGGGTATTCATTGGCAATGGCTAAGGCCGCTATCATCAACCCCCCATTACAAACCACATTCCAGTTATGGGTAACTTCCGTAAATCGAGTACCCCCTTGGCTTTTACCATTATAACGGTCGACACCGTAAGTTAATCCCTTATCGAGCATGGTGTCCACAATTAGCTTGCGCTGTTCCTCTGTCCAATCATAATAATTCCAGTCATAGGCGACAGCGTAAGCCTGAAGCATCTCTGCTACGGACAGGAAGCTCTCCGGCTTCCAAGTTGGATAGGAAGCGGTATTCTGGATTTCCAGCCAGAGTCGGTCCAGATACTTGCGCTCCCGTTCTATTTGAAAGGCCATAGAGAGGAGAAACGTGCGGTTCTCCATTTCCCTTGCGTGTTCCAGAACAGCCCCGTTATCCGGATTCGTCCCGAAACCCCTTACCGGCGTATTTAGCAATTCATCAGCCTGCTCTTTGATGCGACTGTACCAATTCATGGGAATGTAATCCGAAGAGATTTTACGCTTAATATCCTGAAAATCCTGGATGAATAACCGGGGATGTTCATTCCGAATATGTGCCGCCACAGGCACACTTGGCGGTGTAGAAAGCTTGGTTTCCCTCACATCGGGGGCTGGAGTTGGAATCCCTCTCACGATCAGATTATCCACATAAAAATTAGGTGCTGCGACGTTGCTTTTGGTCAGACTGAATCTAATCTCATTTATTTCAGTAATTTTGGCATCATTATAAAAGGGTTGGTTGTCGGCAACCTTCGTGTTGTCTACCCAAACAGAAAACGAATCCGTCTCCGTGTCCATCTCTACTTTTACCGCCATCCAGGTTTTGAATGGCATGCTGTCATATCGGATTCTTTTGGTGGGCCCAGTAGGAATATCAAAGCGGAAGAAGTTCTCAGCGTTAATCGTGGAGTTAATAGCCGAAATGGAAGTTAGCAAAGTAGCACCAGCATAAATTTCCGGTAGCTTAATCTGATCAATTGGTTTACCATCTAACCGCAAATCATAGTTGATTTCTAGCTTACCGGTTAATGAGGGAAACTTTCTTACGGGTCTGTGAGCAGCGCCTAGCGTACGAATCGTTGACATTAGCGCTTTATTGCCCTCTTCTAACGTTTCTGTTCCACCGTTTTTCGGTCGGTCAACGATTGAAACGGTCGTTGCTGGATAGCTCCAGTCCGCCAAATCGCTATTTCCCTCTACATCGTCGAAGGTGTCATGGACCACAATGGGTAACACCTCGGCAGCTGCACGCGTGTGGCCTGAGGGCAGGATGAATAATCCTGCCGCCAGCCCAAACAGTGCAATAGTTAGTTTCCCTGTTCTTCTCAACATACTACCTCCTTTTACACTTGATAATCCCTATCTGATTGAATCGGACTTATAACGGCTCCAAACGAATTGCATCTGCCATAACATAGCCGCTAGTTCCCGCGCTATTGATCTGTACATAATTGCCAGTGCCCGACGAGAAATAATAATCTCCGAGTGGATACCACATTTTATGATAGGAGGTAATCCTCTGATTGACTGACACTGTCGAGGTCACACCATTATGATAGATGGTATAAGGTACGCTATTGGAACGATTGGAAGAGCCAATAAAGGTCGCATAGACTCTGTACATGCCGGCGGTGGAAATGACAGGACTATAGGTTGCAGTCTGACCAGTGCCGTTATTTACAAAGTTATAATCGCTGCCGTAAAATTTACCAGGATTACTGTTTCCTGTGGACCAGACACCCGTTTTGACCGCTCCAGTGTCTGCATTGTCTACGACGATATCGTTAGGTCCAACTGCATTTCGCAGAGCGGCATCTGGGGCCATCGAAGGCCAGAACTCCAGATTATCCCACAATATTTGTAGCGCTCCGCCGTGGTCTTTAACAAAGTTCGTCAGTGATCTGCTGGTGTATAATTTAAGGGGGTGAAAATGCGTAAGCCCTTCTGGTGCTGGATTCTGAGGATGATAGGTCCAGTTGGTCACATCAAATACTACCCGCTTTTCTCCGCCTTCAGGCGTAATGGCTAGATAGAATCTGCCTGAATTCGCATCCCCTTGCTTGTAATACACTTCCATATTAAGCCAGACACCAGTAGGCACATTCCAGTCATTTCTTTCTTCCCATTGAGTCACGAATTGGGTCGTGTCATCCTCACTGGAAGTCGGCGTTGTTTGGCCTGAAATACGGAGTTTAAACGGCTTCCCTACGCCTAGATCCTTAGTCAAATTAAGGGACATTCGAAATGGATACTGTGCGCCTGAGGTCCAGCTAGGCTGATTCCAGAACTCTGCTAACGTAAACCAACCGTTAGCGTCGACGCTATCCTTCACTAATTCGATATCGGGATGGAGATACATCCGGTATTTGTAGAAAACCTCTGTCAGATTCGTATTATTCTTGAGCAATGCTTGCACACGACCCCGATCAGCTGTTCCTCCGGAATTTCCCAGCCAGTATTGAAGCACTTTATTACCACTCCCACCAGGCGTGGGATCAGCTATGATCTTGGCGAATCTTGAAGTGGAATTGTCACCACCGGAATGCCCTTCGAAGACCAAGTCGCCAAATTTGGAATACCCGTTCAAATGTGTGGTCCAATCATTCGGGGCTGAAACCGAAGTATCGGTGCCTGTTATTCGCGTAATCGTACCTGTGTCTGAAGGATCTGTCACTCCGACAGAGCCCGCTTCGAAGCCAGAACGGAAAATGACCGGTCCTAATGGCTCGTTGACTGCAAGTGGCCCCGGATCTACAGGATCAGGCACTGGCACCGCCAAACGTATGGCATCTGCTATCACATAGCCATTCGCCCCAGCGACGTTGATCTGTACATAGCCGCTGCTCCCAGCGGTAAACGTATATTGCCCCAGCGGATACCAGACTGCGCCGTTCTTTTCCTGGTTCACGGTTTGTGTAGCAACTCCCCCTTGATGGGAAACTTGAACGGTCACATTGTCCGCACGATTGGAAGAAGAGCTGAACACCATGAACACTTCATAAACGCCAGTTTGGGGTACACTCGGCGTATATTTAATGGTTTGCACCTGTCCTGTACCGCCGTTAACGAACTCGTAATTGCTCCCAAAATACTTACCAGGATTACTGGTGCCTGTGCTCCATGTCCCCGTCCTAGTAACGGCAGTATCCGTATTGTCCACAACGATGTCATTTTCCCCCAATACATCACGAAGTGCCGCATCAGGCAGCGGATCGTCAGCCCACGTTTTCGCAGGAATAGCAACCCACAGAAGCAGAAAACTAATGAATGCAAGAACGATAAGCCTACAAACTTGATTGTGTTGCTTCTCACATGTTTTAATTTGCATCCTACATTCCCTTCCTTTTCCATAGAATGAATGCCCAGTCGCCTGCTATAATCTTTACTGTGCCCAACGCAGTAGCTTTCGTTCAACCACCGATCGGATATTCTCGGCTATCGAATGAAGATACGTGCCGTTCGGTTTATGCGTAATTCGTTCGATATACTCACCATTGCCTACCGCTTGCTTCAAAGCTGTTCCAATCACCTCCTGCAACGTAGTATGATGCTCCCCGATGTGGATCAGTGCCATTATGGCGTGAGAAAAAAATTGAAAATATACGTCATTGTATTTATTTTGCCGTGCTTTATCCGCGCCGTCCTCCACTTGATAGAGTGGCCTTTCCATTTCTTCAGGATCTGTGATGAGGCGGATCAGTTCCTCTACAACATCCTTATCCCGCATTCGTCCTAAAAGGTAAATAGCCATATAACCACGTAGTTGGTTGTTTTTCCTGCAGTCTTGGAGCATGAGCGCATCTCGCTTCCTCATCATTTCCCTAAGTATAGGAAGGCAAGCCCCATCATCAATTAACGCTAGAGCAAAAGCGCTATGTTTACGAAGCTTTTCATCCTCCTCATGTATCCATGTCCTCAACGATTCACGTATCGATTCACCTAACCTGCTTGAAGACCAAATAGCCACCCCTGGCTGAATGCCAGACAAGCCTTGTCGAATCTCCGCTGAATCCGTTAACCATGTAATCGGCTGCGCCGGCTTTCGATCCCCTGGATAGGCAAATTGATAGCCTTTATTGTTCGCAGGGTTGTAGCATCCTGTATCCGCAAGATGCGCGATCAACTCCTCATAGGAGATCTCCTTAATTGACGTTCCTTTTGTAATCGCTAGCCAAGCCGCTGTAGCCGCTGCCTCCCCGGATTTTTGCATATCTCGGTTCATTCTGACACATGTGGATAAATCATGATCGACCGCCAGACAGCGCCCAGCGGCAAGCAGCCCTTCATACCCCTTCGGAATCATAGCCCCGAGCGGAATGGGAACGGTTACATTAACAGCACCTAGATTACTTGCTACGAACCAATCCTTCAGTAGCTGACTCTCAAAAGCGTTGTCACGGCCATGCTTATCAATATCTGCATACGCATAAAATACCGGTTTGTTGGAGGTCTCATCAGCAAAGAACTGTTGAAGTGTCACCGTTTCCTCGCCTTCAATCAATCGACCTTCTCTAATTCCTAACAGTGGAGCTAAATGCAGCAGACGGTTCTCATCCGAATACGTATCTTCCAGATGCTGGGCATGTGCAAATATGAGCGCCTTGGATAGTTCATTCCCATCCGTTTGGTTCGTACAACCTGAATCGAAATTCCTCCAGCTCACTTTGTTACCCACCGCAAATACCTTAACGCTTGTGAAAGGCTGCGTCTTTCCATCTAACGTCCTGCCGTAATTAAACGCGCAACCAGCCAGATTGCACACCTCTGCATCACCCGTGCAATCGATCAGTACCTTGCAGCTAGCCGATTGTATGCCATCCGGCCCAACCCAGCTCGCGCCTTTCACCTGTTGTCCATCCAAATAAACGCCCGTTATCGCGGATTCGAAGGCAAGCTCTGCACCGTGCTTTATCGCTTCCTGCTCCAATACATATTTCTTCGCTTCTACGTTATAAGCGCTAGACTTCGTGTAGATGGTATCGACTAAAGCCGTTACTTTTTGATCTAACTGCTCGTATAATCCACCTGAGGAACCGAAGTAGTAACCGTTAACTGAACCAGCCGTTCCCATGCCCCCCATGCAATTCATTCGTTCAATACCAAGCACTTTCAGTCCTTTACTGGCTGCCATTATTAAAGCAATGGCTCCCGATGTACCAAGACCGGCTACAATGACGTCGTATTGTTGAGAAAGTTCGATGTCACCAACTTCAACAGTGACAATTTCTCCATTTACTTTTTGAGATAATATCAAATTAATACCTCCTTTTAACTAGCAACCCTGCTTCAAACGCTTCCAGCGGATTTCTATAGGCAGCCGACGGCAGACTGAACCAACTCGGCGCAATCTCACCGCCTGTTTCCGGTTCGATTTGCAGCTCAAAGAAGCCAGCTACCGATGAAATCGTCCAGCTTTCCCACTCCTTCGGTCTGCCCGCCCATAATTGATGCAGTTTATGTCTTGCAGTAATCCAGTCGTCTTCCACTTCTATGGGAACCTTCGCAACAACTTCACCCTTTAATTTCCCTTTGGTTAATAAAAGGTAACTTCCAGCTGTAGTCGAAACCTCCGGATCATCCTCACCACAGTTCAGCATCGCATTTAGGCTCTTCGACTTGATCAAATGTGAGGGTGCGTACTCCGGCCTCGTATCTATGATCCGGTCTGTTCTGTAGCTGTTAAAGCCCGAAGCATTGTAGATCGTAACCTCATAGCCAGCCCCTAACTGGCGGATATCAGCTATATCCGAATGCAAGAGGATCGGAAGCGAATCGCAACCTATTTTGTTATAAAGTACCGGAGCAATTGCGGGAATATGTACCCTGCCATCCTCGGACAATATCCCTCGCTCCAGTAGTTCGTTTTTCAACTTCTCTCCTTCTTCGGAAAGAACCGTTGCATGCCAGTCTTCACCAAGGTTATAGCTGTTAATAAATTCATAACCGACAAGAGCCGATCTTTCGATAAGAAGTGCTTCCTTCCCACAGGCATAGGCTGCACCCAAACCAGCAAACGTCGCTCCCAATATAATCGTCGGGTAGTATCTATTGTCCGACATTATCGAATCACCTCAATTTATTTAATTACTCTTTCCTTCCCGGTAAACACTCGGCGTCACGCCTTCGTACTTTTTGAACAGACGAATATACGTACTGATACTATAAAATCCAACCATTTCGCTGACATCACGTATAAAAATATGTGGCAGTTGCAGCAGCGTCTTGGATTGTTCCACGCGATATTTATTCAGATAATCCGTCAGATTGTCGCCTACTTGCTCCTTGAAATAGCGTGATAGATATGAAGGATGTACACTGAAATACTCAGCAATGGTGCTGATGTTAAGATCTTGGTTTTGGTAGTTTTCACTAATGTAGGCCAATACACTTTCCTTCAAGCGTATTTTTTTGTTGCTTTTCTTACGTTCATCTACATACCCGCAAACTTTATGCAAAAACTGGGTCATCCGCTCTCGCATCGAGGCTACTGTACTGCCGCTCATCAGCTCACGAATCGCCTGTAAATTCTCTTCATACAGCTCAGAGCGATCCATATTGGTTTCCATCGCTGCTTTCATCATCGTGCTGCACATGTCAAACATGAGACATCGGATCATATCGACGGAGATGTTGTCCCCAGCTAGATTGCTATCAATGATTTCATCCAGCATCGCAGTTGCTCCGAGAAAATCCCCGGCATTCACATTATTGATCAACTTCTGTTCCATCTCCATCGAATAGTCGTAGGAAGGCTTTTGCTGTTGAAGCTGGTTATGCCAAATAATGGACTGAACACCTAGCAACATGCGGTACTCCATGGCTTCCAAGGCTTCCAGATAGGCGACCGGAAGCTCCGCAGATGACCTATGGATGGAACTTACTGAAATAGTAAACAAAATGTGGAAGCGATTTCCAATAAAGCGCTGTGCTTCTTCGATCAAGTTCTTCAGATCTTCCAACGCTGATTCAGGTGACGTATCTGGCCGGAAATTCACAATACATGCCAGCATTTCGTCAACTTCCGTCATCCAGCCCTGATGTTTCTGAGCGGCAAGCTCCTCCACGATATTGGACATAATATGATGAACGAATTCTCTTTTTTTCTCTGCGTCCTGTTCGTCTTGACGGAAGAAGCCGCTGTAATCCTCTAGATAAAACAAGACAATTGCGAACTTCTCGGAATGAAGCTTAATTCCGTACTCTGGCAGTACATCTGCTATTGGAAAACCATTTTCAATCCGGCCTTTCAGAAGACGTGTAAGCAAATTCGAACGAAGTGTCTTGTTCTGCTTCTCCAGTGTGCGATTCATTAATGTATAGCGATCTAGTGCATTATCAAGTACTTCTTCCAAGTAGTCATATTCATTCGATTCCGACATGTTTATAATGCTTAATTCGCTTCGTTCTGCAACATTGCGAACTAATCTGCGTAGAGGCGAATAGTTCTTCCTCGCAAGCAAGACGGAGATAATAAATCCAATTACAGCAGCAACTGCAAGCATTAGTACTGTCATATTCCAGACATACTCGGCCTTCTCACTATACAAGCGTGCTGGTAGCACATATACATATTTCCAGCTATTCCGGCCTGATTCAATATAAGACAGGATAACTTCTTCCCCATCCCATATGGCAGAGGTCTTAAGAATGCGTTGTTCCCCTTCACTGCGCGGAATATCAAATACGCGTTCCCCATGTCCTTCTGTTTCGGATGTAGCCAACAGCTTATTCTCGGCATCAAGGATATATACTTTACCCTGATTGTAGGATTGAATGTTGCTGATAGAAGACATCAGCTGTTCTTCGTTCAACTCAATCGCTAGCGTTGCAAGAGGTACACTTCCAAGTTGGAGCGGCAATGATTGTGTTTGCATGATGGTGCCTTTTCTCTCTCCACCAAATTCGCGAAGTGTGGAGAATGAACCCTTATGCATCTGCATCAAATAGCCTCTCCATTGCTCTAGTGACACCCCCATTGGACTGAGATGCTGTTGAACAAACATGTCCGTCTCATAATAGGAACTGTCGGTCAAGACAAAATCTCCCTCATGAAAGTAAATATAGAAACCGCTCACATATCGCTTAGTAATATTGTATGCTTTGAATTCCGCGAGCAACTGAACGATAGAGATGCGTTCTGCCGTACCAATCTCTTTCTGGCTACGAATCAAAGAGCTCACCTTCGGATTGAGTGAGATCACCTCCGACAAGCGATAGGTATAATCGATGTAGTTGTCGATTTCCTGTTGAAGTTGTGAGAGCAAAGCGGAGTTCGCCTTGGAAATCTCGTCTTCAATGACCCGCTGCGTTTGCAGATGGGTTACCGCCATCACAATAATTGGAATTAGAAGCACAATGGCATAAGACCACAGCCACCTGCTCAGCATACCTTTCCATCTCCAATTAATCTTCACTCATCAACACTCCCATAGCCAGTTTGCCTACTCTTTAATCGACCCTATCATAACACCTTTCACAAAATATTTCTGTAAGAAGGGGTATACGAACAGAATCGGCAACGTGGCAATGACGATGGTTGCATATTTAATACTTTCTCCTACAGCCTCTACATCTTCAATAGAAGAACTACCCGACATATAATTCGTGTTGTTCTGAATTAAAATCTCCCGTAAGATCAATTGCAGCGGAAAAAGATCCCGATCCCGAAGGTAAATCATAGCTCCAAACCAGGAATTCCAGTGCCCTACGCCATAGAATAAAACCATTACCGCCATGACTGGCAAAGAAAGCGGAATAACAATCCGAAACAGAATGGTGAAATCTTGTGCACCGTCCATCCGTGCTGATTCAATGAGACTATCGGGGATCGCACTGAACGACGTACGAAGTATTATCAAATTCCACGTTGAAATGATGCCAGGAACGATTAGTGCAAGTAGATTATTGCCTAAATGCAACCAATTATTGACCAGCAAATACATCGGAATCAGACCGCCAGAGAAAAACATCGTAAACACAATCATCAGCATGACATGTCTACTCCAAGCAACCCCTTTGCGTGACAGCACATAAGCGCCAAGACTTGTCATAATCAAATTAAGTGCTGTTCCTATCGAGACTAGAAATAAGGTATTGATATACCCACCAACTACATTAGGGTTCTTGAAAACCATCGCATAAGCCGCCAAAGTAAAGCCTTTGGGACTCAGCAGCACACCGGTGTGCGAGAGCAGCTGTTTTGAGTCGCTGACAGATGAGAATACCACATAAATAAACGGGTACAACGTGATCACAATCATTATCACCATAAACAGCGTATTGACAGTTTGGAAGGTGACTCCTCCCACGTTTTTGCGAATCGTGCCGTTTACCATAAGCTGTTTTCACTCACCTTTTTACTGATTCGGTTAGCCATGATCAGCAGGATAAAGTTAACTGCCGCTTGAAATAAACCAACAGCGGTTGCATAGCTAAATTCGAAGGACCCCTCAAGGCCTTTGCGATATACGAAGGTACTAATCATATCAGCAGTTTCATACGTATTTGGATTATACAGCAGGATGATTTTCTCGAATCCTACATCCAGCATGTGACCGATTTTCAAAATAAACAAAATGACGATAATGGGTAAGATTCCAGGTAAGGTAATATGCAGCGTTTGCTTCCATCGATTTGCCCCGTCCATTCGCGAAGCCTCATATAGATCAGGATTGATACCGGTAATGGCAGCTAAATAAACGATGGAGCCCCAGCCTACTCCTTGCCAGATATCCGAAATAATATAAATACTGCGGAAATATTGTGGATGTGCCAGTAGTACCTGCCGCTCCATCCCTAGCCATACAAGGAAATCTGTAATGAAACCTTCCCTAGCTAAGAACTGAGTGATCATCCCACATACGACGATCATTGAAATAAAGTGGGGGAGATAGGTTATCGTTTGTACGATTCTCTTAAATCTCTTGCCGACGATCTCATTAATGAGGAGCGCAAAGATAATCGGTGCTGGAAATGAGATCAACAACATGTAAACATTGAGGAGAAGTGTATTTCGAATCAATCTCCAAAAATAATAACTTTGGAAGAAACTGGTAAAATGATCGAACCCAACCCACGGACTGTGTAAAAAACCTTCTGCGATCCGGTAGTCCTTGAAAGCAATTATCGCCCCATACATGGGCACGTAATGGAAAATCAAATAGTACAGGATAACCGGAAATATCATATAGTACAAATATTTATGCTTTCGGAAATCCTTAGACAGCGCTTTCATTTCCAGCCTCCTATCCACCGGTTTAACCGGAGGGCACCTTGCCATTCGGTGCCCTATTTATAGTTACCTATGACTATTTCCGTGTTTTGAATCGCTCGAAGGCTGCTTGCTTGAGTGCAATCGCACGTTCAATCTTCATACTTTTCAATTGCTTGATATATTTATCATAGTTATCAAACGATTCCGAACCCATTACAAACTTAAGGAACATTTCATCCTTATACGTATCAACCTCTGCCATAATCGCAGATAGTTCTTGTGCTTCTTCAGGGGTTTGAGAAATGCGCGGTAATCGCGTTTGCTCTAGGTTTTTATAATATTTATTGTAAACAGTTAGAGCTTCCTTCTGCTGGTCATACTTGTAATACTGCTCCGTATAGCGGTCATCTCCAACAAAACCAGGTGCTGGAGTTGCCACGCGAAGATATTTGGCCATAGCCTCTCCGATGGACAGCTTCTCCGGATTGTTTGTGATCAAGTCCGTATATTTCGGGAATCCATTGACCTTATTGAAGGTGGTTCCCTCCACTCCGAACGATTTTAGCGTATTGCCTTCATCGGAGTATAAATAATCCAGCCACTTTGCCGTTGACGCCGCATTCTTATTGTTAGGCGTTATTACTGCGCTGCCATCGCCGCGATATTCATAGGCTGCCGTGAAAATTTTAGGTTGCTCCCCCTTCTTCATCACAGGATGTTGGGCTGCCACTAGATCGAATGTTTTGGCACTTTCTGGAATGGCATTCAAATATTTACCCATACCACTTCCGATATTTGCTGCGAAAGCACCAGAGCTGCTATTCGTAATTTTGCCATCCTTCGCTTTTGCGTCCTGAGTAGCAAAATCCTTATCTAGTAAACCTTCCTTATACCAAGCATTGAGCTGCATCAAATAATCTTTAAATGCTGTTTCGTACGGTCCATATTTAATCTTGCCGTTGTCGATGTAATACGTTGCGCCTATATTGAAAGCGCCATTTAAACGATCAATCTTAAAATCATCTCTCGTTAACGTCAACGGGCTTTTCGCGCCTTTCTTCTCCTTAAACGCTCGAAGCACTGTAGTCCATTCTTCCATCGTCTCCGGTGTCTTCAGCCCTAGTTCATTTAACCAATCCTTACGCAGCATTAACCCGCTGCTCACGTTAGAGTTTCCAACACCGATCGCAGGGAATGCATAGATCGTGCCAGAATCGGTGGTCACGTCCCTCTTCAACTCGGGATGCTCATCCAAATACTTTTTCAAATTCGGCGCATTCTTCGCAATGAGGTCGTTAAGTGGAATAGCAACTTTATCGGAGATCGCCTTCTCAGGGCCACCAGGATAGTTCATAAAATTGTATTCAATGACATCCGGTAAATTACCCGAGGCAATAAGCAGATTGAACTGTTCCTTCTCAGAGCCAATCGCGGGGTGTTGGAAATCCACCTTTACGCTCGTTTTTTTCTCTAATTCCTGATAGAACAGCGAATCATTATAATTCTTCATTACCCGAGCGCCGTCTGTAGGCATGCCGACCCAATATGACAGTTTCAATGGCGCTGCTGGTGCAGTCGTACCTTTTGGTGCTTCTGATGAAGATTCAACATTTGTGCTAGAGCCACAACCCGTTACAACAATCATGGATAAGGCAACGACAGAAGCCAATTTAATAGGAGCCGTTTTTTTTCTAAAACTCATTCGAGAAGACCTCCTTAATAATGTTAAGCCGTGAATGACAAGGACATGCTTCGTGATTTTCACCTGCGGATCGTGATTCGATCTCTCGCCGTTACATGCCATCATGTTCGTCTTTCATCGATTCGCCCTAAGTATATCTAGCAGCCAATTAGGTGACAATCGCTAATTCGTGATATCAGTTTCCACTGATTGACTATGTCATGAGATGCATATCAGGAGCATCAGATAGAAATTCATCCCGTTAAAAATGAAAATAGCCGAAGCCCTGAACGACTACATTTGTCCAAGGCTCCCGCTGTTTTTCTATTCATTCCTAGGAAAGCGTACGCATCAAAATAAATTGCTTGGCCAAATAGACAGGTGTATAAGGCATATCTTGACGAAGCCAAGCAACAATTGTACCAATTAAAGCGGATGAACCGTACCATATGGCAATATCCTTTTGAATACCCGCTGTGGCTAAAACGGATTCATCCCCCATCCTCTCAATGCGTGAGGTTACCAATTCCGTCAGAAGCCTTAACATGCGATCTGTAAAAATCGGGGTTCTTCTTGAAGCCAGTACGACTTTATAAAACTTCGCATGCTCGGCAAAGTGCTCCAGCAAGTTCACCAACATCGGCCAATCCTCTTCTTCCTTCGAAATCTGATTCGCCGACACATTATTCAAAATGCGATTGACGTCTTCAATCATTTCATCCGCCATCTTCCCCAACATATCCGGAATATCTCGATAATGCAGATAGAACGTAACTCTGTTAATGGTGGCGCGCTCTGCTATGCGATTAACCGAAATTTTCTCGATATCCATTTCCTGAAGCAATTCGACAAAGGCGTCTTTAAGCAGTTGACGTGTTCGAAGAACCCGAGGATCTACGCGTGGTGTTCGATTATCCATGTATCCCAATTCCTTTTCTTTTCCATAATAAGCTTATATGCCAGAATGTTGCATATTCTCAAACCTAATTCACACTTTGCAAAGTATACTACAACTTGTAAATTTAATCCAATGGGCACTTTCGTAACATCATTTAGTAAGCTTACATGACATGTAAATTTTGATTGCCCAAATGGCTCGAATAAGGTAAAACTATACTAATAAACTTTTTTATTATATTTAAATTGCGAAGGTGGATGACAGCGTGTTAGTTCAAGTTGAAAATGATGTAGCTGCAAGAGAATATGTACAAGGTATATACGAAACCGTAGTCAAACGTAATCCGAATGAGACAGAGTTCCATCAAGCTGTTAAAGAAATTATTGAATCTTTAATTCCAGTTCTCACTAAGCAGCCGAAGTACATGAAACACGGCATTCTTGAGCGCCTTGTGGAGCCAGAGCGTTTAATCACTTTCCGAGTTCCATGGGTAAATGACCAAGGGATTACGCAAGTAAATCGTGGTTTCCGTGTGCAATTTAACGGTGCAATTGGACCATACAAGGGTGGGTTGCGTTTTCACCCTTCCGTTAATGCTAGCATTATCAAATTTCTAGGTTTTGAACAAACACTCAAGAACTCCCTTACGGGTCAGTCGATCGGCGGCGGTAAAGGTGGATCCGATTTCGATCCTAAAGGCAAATCCGATAATGAAATTATGCGTTTCACACAAAGCTTCATGACAGAACTTTATAAATATATTGGACCGGATACGGACGTGCCAGCAGGGGACATTGGTGTAGGCGCGCGTGAGATTGGTTATATGTTCGGTCAATACAAGCGCATAAGCGGCGCTTACGAGTCTGGTGTGCTCACTGGGAAAGGCATAATCTATGGTGGCAGCTTAGGCCGGACAGAGGCGACTGGATACGGCTGTGTTTACTTTGTAAATGAAATGCTGAACTCCAAAGGTCTTAGCTTCGACGGAAGCACAGTTGTCGTTTCTGGATCTGGCAACGTGGCTATCTATTCCATTGAAAAAGCCGTTCAATTAGGCGCTAAAGTTGTTGCTTGCAGCGACTCCAATGGTTATATCCACGATCCAAAAGGCATCTGTCTCGAAACCGTTCGTCGCTTGAAAGAGGTTGAGCGTACGAGAATCAGTGAGTATGTGAAGGAACATCCTCATGCAACTTACCATGCAGGCTGTAATGGTATCTGGTCCATTCCATGTGATATCGCGCTTCCGAGTGCCACACAGAACGAAATCGACGAAGAATCAGCAAGACTGCTTGTCAGCAATGGGGTAAAAGCCATAGGCGAAGGCGCGAACATGCCATCCACCTTAGATGCGATTGATGTATTCCTACAGGCCGGCGTTTTGTTCGGGCCAGCTAAAGCGGCAAATGCAGGCGGCGTTGCTGTATCGGCGCTAGAAATGTCTCAAAACAGCATGAGATACTCCTGGCAGTTCCATGAGGTAGACGATAAGCTCCACGCGATTATGAAAAATATTTACAGAAGCGCTGTGCAAGCAGCCGAGGAATATGGCCATCCTGGCAATCTCGTAGTCGGCGCCAATATCGCAGGCTTCACGAAAGTAGCTGACGCAATGATCGCTCAAGGTGTCGTTTAGACTCAATTGTCAAGAGAACTCACATGCAAAATAAGTGCTATTTCGACAATTGAACATGACATGGGAACTTTAGTGCCTTAAAGGGATAGGGTGTCCCGAAGTAGAGAAATCTACTTCGGGACACCCTATTTGTCGTGTTCTTATGTGAGATATACGTCAATGTAGAAGTTACATGCTCCAAACGCCAATCGCTCCCACCTGTAAGTCGAAATTATCGATTTACAGACACCCAAACACCCACACGCCAAGAAAAAACACCTTCGCTAAGAAGGTGTCTTCCTTACTTTGTATCCGTAACTGGCTCGATCAATCGATGACGATACCATTGATCCCCCTTGAATCGCCAAAGGAATATAAGCCCACGAACGCCCCATTCAATATTCATCGCTAACCATACACCGATAATGCCCATATGAAATACGATGCCAAGCACGTAGCCCAGAACGACCCGGAACAGCCACATCGACAGCATCGAAGTGACGGATGTGAATTTAGAATCCCCTGCGGCTCGAAGCGCTGCTGGTAAGAGGAAACTGATTGGCCAGAGCGGGATTTGTGCAACGGCGTTAATCAACACGATGATGAAAAGCTCCCGCAGGATATCATCCGGTGGGTGAAATAAGCTGACTAGCGGCTTAAACAACGGAAGGAGAATCAGAGCCGTTAGGAAGAGTGTACACGACGCAAGCCAGAGAAACGATTTGGCAAATTTGCGGGCGTCTTTCACATTTTGCGCTCCCATACATTGTCCAATCACAGTTACCGTAGTCAGCGATAACGCGGCAGCCGGAATCTGCAACACACCTGCGAGCGTGCCGCCAATTGCATTCGTCGCCATCGCATGCGTGCCAAGGCTCACGATAAACACTTGCGTTACAATTTTACCGCCATTAAAGAACATCTGCTCCGCCGCAAAGGGCAGCCCGATAAATAAAATTTTCTTCATCATGACTATATTAACATGCAGTAAGTCATACAATCGCATACGGAAATTCGTATCTAATTTCACCACATACAGGATAGCTACGAAAGCCGCCAGAAATCTGGACACATTCACAGCGATGACCAACCCTTGTACTCCCATATGTAAGAAAAGAATACAGATGACATTCAGAAACACATACGATAAATTCATGATTAAAGAGAGTTTCAAGGAAGTTCGGGACTTTCCGATTCCCCTCAATGCACCGCAAACTGCCTCTACTATGGCAATACCCACATAGGATACGCAGCTCCCGATCAGATAGGTCTTGGCATAAGCAAACACTTCTGCAGAGGCTGTCCCAAACAGCAGCGTCAAGACGGGCGTATGAAACACAATCATTAACAAGCTAATACCAAGCGCAAATGATGACACCAAGGAAATCGAGCTAGCTGCAGCTTTGGCTACCATGCCGTCGTTTCCGCTACCTTTATACTGGGCGACCACAACTGTTCCACCTGTCGAAACGGCCACGAATACGCTGATCAGAAATATGTTAAGCGAATCAATCATGCTTACTGCGCTAACGGCGGCAACACCCGACGAACTGATCATCGCAATGTTCACCAAGTTAAGTCCGACAAGGAAAGACTGATCAATAAGAATCGGTATATACAAGCCAATAATTTGTTGATAATCCATCACTTTACCGGAGAAATACTTATGCATAAAAGCTTTTCGTCTCAAGCTAAATGCAGGTCCCATCACATCATCTTCTTTTTCTTTATATTTATATTTATATTTATCATGCTGATTACATCCGTGAGCGTTACCCTGCCTGCTCTTCTATCGGTGATTCACACATGCCCAGTGGGAGACGGAGTGTAATCCGTGTCCCCATCTGATGACCGCTCTCAAATAGAAATTGGGAGTCATCCCCATAATACATCTTCATTCGCGCGACAACATTTCGCAACCCGAACAGATCCTTTTCTTTTTTAGTATTCGTAGAATTCCCTTCGGCCGCTTGCGTAGCCGCCTCTTCTAATTTGCCGCAAATATAGATCTGCCTTTCCTCGCTGACACCGACACCATTGTCGCGAACTTCTAGGACGAGATGACCGTCTTCCACATAGGAGGAAATGGCAAGTTCCCCGCCGCTGCTCTGTTTCTCTAAGCCATGCAGTACGGCATTTTCTACCAATGGCTGCAGGAGTAATTTGAGCACATGATAGTGCGCGCTTTCCTCTGCAATGTCGAAGCGTACCGTGAAATGGTCTAGGAATCGCAGCTGCTGCACTTTAATATAATACTTCAAATGTTCGATCGTTTCCTTAACCGTAAAGGTCTCATTTCCTTTATTCAAGCTTAAACGGAAAAATTTCGATAGATTCAACACCATTTCACTGATTTCATCAGCTTCATAGTTTTTGGCTGTCCAATAAATCGAATCCAATGTGTTGTAGAGGAAATGCGGGTTAATTTGAGACTGCAAAAATTTCAGTTCCATTTTGGACAATAAAAGCTGCTTCTCGTAGTGATCCCGAATCAGTGTTTTCTGATTCTCCGCCATCCGATTAAAAGATTCGATCACATAACCTAATTCATCAACCCTTGTATCCTCCAGTTGGATGGTGAAATTTCCCGTGCGGAGCTGCTTCATCCCATAAGCTAATTTACGCAGCGGCGCAGATATGCCTCGATAAATGATCCAAGAAGTCCAAATCGCCAAGACTAAGCTGACGACTAAAATACCATAAGAAAATATTTTCAACGAGTCGGTATGACTCCGAATTTCCCATAGAGGCTGTTCCATCATAAGCGACCACCCAGACAACTTCGATTTCACGCTAATCGTGACCATCTCCGTTCCTGTTTGTGGTGATTTACGAATCGTTCTTACCTGGTCAACCTTCTCCCACGTTTGAGCATTTACACTTCCACCTGTCCCTGTGATCGATTTCCCGTCATTGTCGAAGAGATAAATATTCGCGTTTTTGGAAGGCAGCAGCGGTTTCGCAAGCTCGATAAGAGCACTCTTTTTGACAGATAAAATAAGTAAATTCGGATTCATCAGCGTGCGGTTATACGGATCCATCGTCCGAATCAGATGCACACTATCTGAATCGAAATAGGATTCACCCGCCTGCGGTGTAAAAAAAATCGTTCCCCCGTTAGCCTCCATCAAATGCTGATACCATTCTTGATTCTCAGCCCCGGATGGCAGCTTGCCTCCACCGAATTTGGTGGAAATAACCGTACGTGAAGGCATATGGATAATCGTGATTTGATCAACAATCAGATTGACCGTCGTCATACTTGTAATCTGATCCATCACTTGGGCAAAGTGAACGAACGACTGCTTTTCCGGCTCTTGACCAACCGACTGCAGGGTTGTGTTGACATTCGTATCAAACGCGATCAAGGAGGACAGTTGTTCAATATTTTGCAAGGTCAGGTCGAGATAATCCGTCATTGTATGTAGTGCTCCCTGCGTTCTTTCCCCAGTCTGCACTTCCAGAATGACTTGCGATTTGGCTATGGCAAACAGGCTAAATCCAGCTAATGGGAGCAATATGAGAAGGAAATACCAGGTTAGCCGAACCTGAATATAACTGGCTAGTAATTTACGAATTTTGGATAGGAACTCTCTAATCATTTGTTGGTTTCTCGCCACCATTCATTCACTTCCCCAGTAATTTCATCACCGCCGGCTTCCTTCCACTTTTTCACAAAAGCGTCGAACTCCTCTATGGGGCTTAAGCCTGCAATAATTCGCGTAAATGTATCCTCTTGCAGCTTAGACAGCTTAACTTGATGCTTGCCCATAGCTGGTGTTGGGGGCCCATTGAATCGGTCAACCATCAAATTCTGTTCGATCCGTTGGATGTTATCATAGAGGCGGAACTGTGAACCTAGAGCATCCAGCCGATCTCGCGTGACATTCGGATCTGCCATATCCGCCAAAGCGCCATAAATTCCACGATAGCCATGCTTCGTATGTTCATCAAAGCGAATGGACAATTTCCCGTTAACCCTCGTCCAAATTTCGTTCTCAAAACCGAGCTTTAAGCTTGTTTGTCCTGGACCAGCGACGAAATCCAAGAACTTAACAACATCCTCAGCTTTGTTGCTCTTGTTTGGAATCACGTTATAGGAACGGACGTTGGACGTGCTGTAGACACCATGCTTCCCATTCGGGCCGATGGGGAAATCCAGCGGAATCCATTCCGCTTTCGGATCGATTTTACGGTTTGCGGCAATATGTGCGCGCGTATCCGACCATGCTGCTGAGAATAGACCGACGCGACCGCTAACAATCTTTTCGCCAAGCACGTCAATTTTATTCAAAGGGAATTCGGGGTCTAGTAGGTCA
Source organism: Paenibacillus plantarum (assembly GCF_013141695.1). GTDB lineage: Bacteria > Bacillota > Bacilli > Paenibacillales > NBRC-103111 > Paenibacillus_E > Paenibacillus_E plantarum. Next base: position 61,071 of record NZ_WHNY01000045.1, on the reverse strand, counting down.
GCGTCATACAAGCCACGTAGATACAGAAGCGCCTCCTTCATTTCAGGGAGAACCCCGGAATAAACTAGCTTCCCGTCGCGTTCGTACCAAGCTTTCATCTGTACACCAAATGCGCCTAGAAATGGCGAAGTTCTGCGAAGCCGTTCCAGAATCGATAAGCCATACGTATCTTTTTTCCCATTGCCATCTGGATCTCTCTCCGCAAATGCCTTCATCACCGCTGTATACTCCTCAATCGTCTTAGGAGGCTGCAACCCAAGCTTATCCAGCCAATCCTTCCTGGCATAGATAATTTCGGTTCCTTTCACCTCGTTCAAACTCGGTATCGCATAGATCTTGCCATCCACGGTGACATTATCCCAAGCTTCCTTGGGGATTTTGGCCTTCAGATTGGCCCCGTATTTCTCAATATACTCATTCAAAGGCGTCAGCGCCTTTTGATTGACGAAATGGATAAACCACGATGGATCACTTGTATTCAACAAATCCGGGGGCTCGCCAGACGCCATGATGACATTTAGCTTTTCATCGTAACCATTGAGCGGAGGGAGCGTCACATTGACCTTAACACCAATGTTTTTCTCAATATAACGAAGATAAGGATTATGATTCTCATCCATTCCCTCCGGGAAATTCATACCTAGGCCGTTTACAACGATTCGAATAGCGGGTTCGCTTGCTGTACCCACCTTATTCTCTTCCTTCAATGTCAGATTCGGAATGCCGCAGCCAGCAGTTGAACAACAAGCGAGTATGACTAGAACAGCTGCCTTCATTCTTTTCATCCTTCCAATCCCCTTCCATCGTAACCAACCGGTAAACAATTAAGCGAGTATTTTCTTGAGAAAAGGAGTGAGCCCGTCCGCCATTCGCAAAAATCCGAGATCAGTCGGATGTACACCATCGACGGTGCATTCGTGCGCATTGTCGCCTAGTAACGTTGAGCCATCGAAGAAATAAATGTTGGCATCCCCTTTTTCACGTAGCTGCTCGACGGTCTGGCGTTGGAATTGTTTACGCTCTTCCTTTTCTAACGTCAACGACTTGCTATACCTTTCCTTCGCATAAGTAATACAAGATAGCACGAGAATCGGCGTATATGGATGTTTATTTCGATAGATACGAATGAATTCCGGCAAAGTCGTTTGCAGGAGCTCCGTAGATACGCAATTGGCCTCATAGTCTAAGACGAGACAGGCAGGATCCGGAATTTCTGCTATAACGTGCGCAAGCTCAGGCTCTCCTTTACCATTACCCGAGAAGCCTAGATTTAGAAATTCCATATTAACTCGCCTGGATAGGATATTGGGATAGGCCATGCCAGGACGGGTCGCACAACCTCCCTGCGTGATTGAAGTCCCATACAAGATGATCTTCTCGCTGTTATCGTAGGCTGGTGGAGAGGAGATTGATGCAGATGGGTCCAAACCGATCCATACCTCTTGAACGCCTTGGTATAGTGGGAAATTCAACGTAATGCTTCTATCTGCGCGTTCCATATCTGTAAACATAACGCTTTCATATTCGGTTTGCTTCGCATCATAGCGAGCCGTACTGTAATAGTACTGTTCACCTGGATCTCCGATGTAGCAATCGAATCCGCATTGACCTGTTGCTGGCATATGATACATGTTCGCAGCGCTGGCCAGCTTTACCTTAATAGAAAGTGAGACCGCATTCGTTGTAAAGCGAATTTGTCCACCAGCCGTACAGTTCGACAAGTTATCCACTGCCTCAGGCAGCTTCCAAGCGGGATTTACTGGCAGCCTACGATACAGCTGTTCCTCCCTCAGCCATCCAAAACCTGCTAAAGAAAAAGGTTGCTCCATCGGTGAGTACCATTCGAACTGTTGGTCACCCAGTTGCGGAATCCTCATATTGGCATCCAATTTTAAGACGTCACTTGATTGTTGTTGATTTTTCATTCTAACTATCTCCCCTTATTACGAATTTACATTCACACACGGTTATCCTGCTAGGTATTCATTCTTCGCCCTCGCTTGTTTAATCCCTTTTTTTTCACAACGAATGGGTTATTAAAGTACCAAAAGAAGTCATGGTCCTCCGCTGTGGCTATTTACCAGCTGTAATACAATAGGGATAACCTGTGAATGCTAGCAGGCGAATTGGTTAAAGGAGGGACAATCATCGTTGGTTAACACAAAAAGCAATCCACATACGTACAACTACCAGGCTGATATCGTCGTGATCGGCGGTGGAACTGGCGGATTCGCAGCTGCGCTTGCCGCTGCCAAATCCGGCAAAAAAGTGATCATGACCGAGGAAACCGACTGGATCGGCGGGCAATTAACGAGCCAAGCCGTTCCGCCAGATGAGCACCCATGGATCGAACAATTTGGTTGCACACGCAGTTATCGTCAGTTTCGAGATGGCGTGCGTGATTATTACCGCGACCATTTCCCACTTACCTCAGAGGCGCGTTCACGAACGCTGCTTAATCCTGGTAATGGCGGCGTTTCACGGTTATGCCATGAGCCGCGGGCTGCGTTAGCTGTCCTGCAAGATATGCTCGCTCCCTATGTCAACAGCGGGCGTTTACAGATTTTAACTCGCCATCGCCTAGAATCCGTATCTGTGGACGGCGATGATGTGCGTTCCGTCACGGTGCGCAATTTGACTAGCGGCGATAGCATTACGCTCCATGCTGCTTATTTCCTTGACGCTACCGAATGCGGCGATGCGCTGCCACTTGCGGGTGCGGAATATGTGACAGGGGCTGAGTCTAAAAGTCAGACCGGTGAGCCGAATGCCGTAGAGGGCGACGCACTACCGCAAGACATGCAAGGATTCACTTACTGCTTCGCTATGGATTACATCGAAGGCGAAGATCACACCATTGCGCGCCCTGAGCGCTATGACTTCTGGAAGGCATACAAAGCGGAATTCTGGCCTGATCGTCTGCTCAGCTGGTCCGGTGTTCGCCCGAGTACTCTGGAACATGTCTCCTATGAACTGTTTGAGGGCACGGACAAATACTCCTTATTCTTCTATCGGCGCATTATCGATAGCCGGAACTTCGAGGAAGGCTTTTATCCTGGAGACATTACATTGGTCAATTGGCCGCAGAACGACTACTGGCTGGGCTCTGTGATTGATGTCAGCGCAGAGGACAGAGAGAAGCACCTATGGGATGCGAAACAACTTAGCTTATCCCTGCTTTATTGGCTGCAAACGGAAGCTCCTCGACCTGATGGCGGGCAAGGTTACCCTGGTCTTCGCCTGCGTCCAGATATCGTCGGTACAGATGACGGACTGGCTATGTATCCCTACATACGAGAGTCGCGCAGGATCAAGGCGGAGTTTACCGTTCTGGAACAACATGTGAGTACAGCGTGCCGTCCTGACGGAAAAGCCGAACAGTTCCCTGATTCCGTTGGTATCGGCTGTTACCGCATTGACCTCCATCCAAGTACGGGGAACCGTCATTATATAGATATCTCTTCCCTACCCTTCCAGATTCCGCTGGGAAGCTTGATTCCGATCCGAATGAACAATTTGCTGCCAGCTTGCAAAAATCTAGGTGTCACCCACATCACCAACGGATGTTACCGACTGCATCCCGTCGAGTGGAACATTGGCGAAGCGGTCGGTTTTCTCGCAAGCCGCTGCATCGACCGTGGCATCTTGCCTCGGGAAGTACGCAATGAGGCTTCTGAACTTCGCAATTTCCAGAATATGCTTGAAAGCTACGGCATTGAGCTGGCTTGGCCTGCAACTCGACCTGTCTAACAATAATCATTCATAAGAAGAGGAGCAAGAACATGAGTAAAATACGTATTGGTGTCATTGGTGCAGGTTCCATTTCCGAAATGCATTTGAAATCCTATCACTCGAATCCGGATGCTGAACTCTATGCCATCTGTGACTTGAACGAGGAACGCGCGAAAGCAAAAGCTGAAAAATACGGCATCCAACATATCTATACGAGCTATGAGGATTTGCTAGCGAATGACGCTATTGATGCCATTAGCATTTGTACATGGAACAACAGCCATGCCCAAATTTCCATTGCCGCCTTGGAGGCTGGTAAAAACGTACTCACCGAAAAGCCCCTATGTACATCGGTGAAAGAGGCGTTAGAAGTCGAAGACGCCGTTCATCGTACTGGCAAAACGCTGCAAGTCGGTTTCGTTCGCCGCTACGCTTCGAATACCCGCATCATCAAATCGTTCCTCGATAACAACGAGCTCGGCGACATTTACTACGCGAAGGCATCGTGCATTCGCCGTTTGGGCAACCCTGGCGGCTGGTTCTCCGATGTGGATCGTTCGGGCGGCGGCCCGCTGATCGACGTAGGTGTCCACGTCATTGACCTTTGCTGGTATTTAATGGGACGTCCTAAAGTTAAGTCAATTTCTGGTAATACCTACAAAAAACTTGGCAATCGTGCCAATGTGAAGAACCTTGCTTTTTATAAAGCTGCTGATTATGACCCTACACACAATACCGTCGAAGATTTGGCCAATGCGTTGATTCGATTCGAGAACGGTGCCTCCATACTAGTTGATGTTAGCTTTACGCTTCATGCTAAGGAAGACGAATTAACGGTGAAGCTGTTTGGTGAAAAAGGCGGAGCCGAGTTGGAGCCGCAGCTATCCATCATCACAGAGAAGTATGACACCATTCTGAACCTCACACCGCAGATTAATAACCTTTCATTCGACTTTGTTGCCGGCTTTCAGGATGAAATTAATTACTTCATTGAAGTCTGCCAAGGTAAAAAAGAGACCCTTTCACCTGTACAGGACGGGGTTGAGATGATGAAAATACTATGCGGTGTCTATGAATCTAGCGAAAAAGGTGAAGAAATCCGTTTCTAGGGAAGGAATGTGAAACCAATTGAATAAATCGAAATGGCTAATCATGACTTTATTGGTTACATTACTCGCATCTTCTTGGTCCATATCCGCATCTGCGGCAACCAGCCCCACTGATTTCATTGAAGTAGAAGCAGCACCCGTCGATATCACTATCGATATTGAAGGTCCACGCAAGCAAATCAATGCCGTTGATACGGATATGAGTAGAATCACCGATTATGTCGCTTTATTCACAACAGAATTTGCAACTTCCGTTACCGTTGGCACCACCTCCATCGGCGTTGTCGTCGATGCGACAAATCATGTGACTCGGGTTGTCAACCCATCCGTTAACGGCGGTGTGCCCGTCTGGACAGGACCAACAACCTTGACGATCCCGCAAGGCGGCTTCATCCTTGTCGCCAATGATGACAGCTGGGCGAATAAAACTTTCAAGCAATATCTGGCGAAAAATTTCAAGGTTGGCGACCTCATTAAGCTGCGTAAAAATGGTGAAGTGATCCCCGTTTCCGCTCTCATGACGGGTCAAGGACCTCAAGCGCGCCTTAAACTGGACAATGACGATTGGTTTACGGTAACTACGCCGAAAACGACGGTTTCCGGCAAGCTGGAAAACTTGGAGTCTGGCGTCAATTATGCGATTCGCATTAACCAAACTTCGGTTGCTTTGCAAGCGAATGGCTCTTTCCAGAGTGAGTTTAGCCTCGCTGAAGGCGTGAATTACCTAGATGTCGTCGCGTCTAAGAATGGCGTAGAGAATGATCGAAAGACGCTTGTTGTGTTTTATAAAAAACAAACGAGTGCTGCCAAGGAAGTCGTCCTCTGGGTCGACCAAGGCACCAATATTTTCAAACTGCAAACGCCTGAGAATATCCGTGATATGCTGACCAAAGCCAAAGATGCTGGTGTGACAGCCATTGCGCTTGATGTCAAAGGCGTCGAAGGCTTCGCCAACTATAAGAAGAACGATTTGACGAATCGTCCGCACATCTCACAAATGACAGCACCTACGCGTGCAGGTGCCAATCCGAATCTGGATATGTTGGAAGAATTTATCAAGTACGGACATCAGCTTGGTATTAAAATCCATGCCGCCTTCAACGTTTTTGCTGAAGGATCACCTGCTCATAACGAATATGGATTGTTGAACCAGCATCTGGATTGGGAAGAGCATGTGTATCGTCCCGAGGATAATGGACAAATTTTGCGTCTGCGTGAGAGCAAATACTACACATCGGGCAAGTCCCTTGTTACTTTTGTGAACCCAGCCAACGATGATGTAAGAGCTTTTGAGCTGAAAAACATGGAAGAAGTGATTAAGAACTACGATGTAGATGGCGTTGTTCTGGATCGTACCCGTTATGATAACGAAACGGCCGATTTCAGCCCCTTGACGCGTGCGAAGTTTGAGGCTTTTCTCGCTACTCGGGGTAAGCAGCTGACGAATTGGCCTGCGGATGTTTTCAGCTATGTAAACAATGTTCGCCAAGCGGGGCCGCTCATCAATGACTGGTGGGAGTTCCGCTCGCAAACGATCAAGACGTTCACCGATGATGTTCGTTCACTAACCGACCGTTACTCCGCTTTGAAAGGTCATAAGGTCTATTCCTCCGCTTATGTGGGTTCTTGGTTTGAGTCTTACTATTTGAACGGCGTCCATTGGGGCAGTCCGAATTTCAAGTACGACAGTCGTTTGCAACTGCCGGATGACAGCCTTTATACGGACTCCTATGCGCAGACTGGTTATGCGGGCAACATCGATTTCCTCATGATTGGTACGTATCAAACAACACAAAAGGAAATCGAACACCATATTACCTTGGGTAATATCGTAACGAACGGTGAAGTCCCGATGTACGCTAGTATTGCTTTGGCGAACATCCAAGACCCTCCTTTGCAACGTTCCGTGTTCCAAGCTGGCTTGTCGCAATCGAATGGCCTCATGCTCTTCGATCTTTCACAAGTCAACTGGTCCGTGGTGAAGGCATCGCTCCATAATGTGGAATATGTGAAGGATTATCAAATCGGCTCGAGCATACCAGGTAGTCCTGAGTCGTTCCTTGAAGCGGATCTCTTCAATGTGAGCCGGAACGAGAATAATCTCAACATTTATTCAGATGACTTTGGTCAAACCACGGCCACCAGCACGTTCGGCGTGGAGGCTATCGTAGACAACTCCGGCAAAGTCACGAAAGTCGTTAACCAGCAGCAGGCACTTACCTGGAACTGGACCACGATGTCGCCGAATAACAGTGTGATTCCACAAGGCGGCTTCGTAATCTCTGCGCTCGATGCTTCTGGCGTACGAACGAGAAGACAGTTGGTCGCAAGAACTTACAAAGTTGGCGATGATGTGCGTTCGGCTGTGCTGAGAGGGTATTTGGATTATGCGAATACGAGTACTGCACTGCGCAATCTAGAGATCAAGGGCAATGTTGATGTAATTGGTACAGGGACGGCACGTGTTCTTCTTAATGGTGTACCCGCTGAGGTGTCCAGTAACGGAGACTTTATCGGAAATGTGGAGCTCGCCATCGGCGTTAATAATTTACAAGTTTCGGTCTATGTCGACGGTCGCAAAACAAACGAGAAAACCGTAAGCATCACGCGTACAGCCCCTGTCATCACAGGTATTCAGCTTGATGCTGCAGCCTATCGCCTTGTTGTTGGTGACAAGCACGCGTCCGTAACGACCGCCGTTTATTCGGATCAGTCGAGCGCCGTTGTTGCTGGAGCTGTGTTCAGCTCTAGTAATCCGTCGGTAGCCACCGTTTCTGCAGATGGAAAGGTTACCGCATTGAAAGCAGGAACTGCGGAAATTTCGGCTACTTTCGAGGGCAAAACCGCTAAGTCTGTCGTAACTGTCGCGGACGTGGCGAGTCTCAGCTTCGACGAAAACAAACACAGTCTTGTCAAAGGTGAAACCTACCAAGCACCGCTTAAAGTAACTTACACCGACGGCGTAGTTGGCTACATCAATCAAGGCGTGACCTACAGCTCTTCCCACGATAAAGTGGCATCCATTACATCCGACGGCATCATCACAGCAGTGAAGCCCGGGTCTGCTACAATTAAAGCTTCCTATCGTGGCAAGCAGGCTGACATCAAGATTAAAGTGTTCAATAGCCATAAGGACAAAAGTGAATTTGTAGAGACTGATGAAGTTGACATGTTGGAGTGAGCCAATTAGTTACAGGTGAAGACTAACTAGTTGGCCGGAACGAAGTTGCTGGCAACGAGGGCAACAACAACAACAACAACAACAACTGCGAGCTTCTCTGCCAGATAGCATCGAGCAAGAACAAAAGAGCCTCGTCACTTCCACCATTCGGTGGGGGTAAAGGGCTCTTTTGTATGATTGTAGGGGCAAACGGAACGTGGTTCCCTTATTTCCGCGAAAACGGCTATTTCCGGTGAGAAACGGAACGTGGTTCCGTTATTTCACCGTTTTCAGCCCATTTCCCTCAAATTCACGATTTTAGCGGAACTACGTTCCCCTACTCCGAGAAATCCAAGGAATTTACACAAATAGGGGAACCACGTTCCCCTACTCCTCAACCCCAACAAATCCAGCTACTGGTGGATGAGTAAAAATTGTTTATGTAGCTCATTCATATATCGTTTGTTGAGGAGTGCAGTTTGGATGGCATGGTGTGTTGGAGTAGCTAAGTTTTGAAGATTACCACGGAAGAAGCCGGATCTTTCATCTACGGCAGCTTCAGCCACTGATATGGCGTCCTCGCAGCCTTCATGCCGACTTCCAGAATCGTTGCAATCGCTATCGTTTCCTCATGAGAAACCGGCGGCTTGCCCGACTCGAAAAACCCAACCAAATTCTCGATAAATGCGCCGAAGAAGTCCGACTCAATCTTTAGAAATTTTGACTGCCCTCCATCATAATAAAGAGCCATACTAAATGGACATTCCCAGCCGTATTGATGAAACACCGCTTGCCGGCCATCCCCATATCCAATTAACAACGCCGGAGTCTTGTCCGTGCCAACCCACATCACACGTCTCACATCCGTCCCCATCAAGGCGACAATTGGCTCCACCTGATGAATAGCATAGTTAGCAAACATCCCTGGCCCTAAGCTGATGATGGACTCGATCCCTTGCTTCTCAATGCCTGCATACTCCGCTGCAAATCGCAGCGCCGAGGTCGAATACATGGGAGTTCGGTGCTTCTCCGCGAGCTCAAACATCCGTAAGGCAGCTGCTCGATCAGGAGCGAACGTTTTATCAATGTAAGTTGGCTTGCCCGACTGCAGGGCCACCCTTGCAAGCTCTTCGTGATATTCGGGATGATCCGGCGAAAGAACGACCAAATAATCGCTTTGCTCCACAACTTCCTCGATGGAATCAAGCAGCTGAATCCCCTTCTTCTGGCTCCATTCCGCATTGCTAAGTTTCCCATCCAAATTCGTTTTCCCATACGCATACGCAACCTGCATACGTCCACTCGACGCCTTATCGATCCAGGCTGGGTATTTCTCTGCGTGCCATTCATCTAGAAAATAATCAATAAACCCGATCTTCTTCATCTCAAATTCCACTCCTTTTGGGCAAAACAACCGATTTTACCGTCCATATTGGACAGGTAGGTGCGCTTATTTAGAATTAAAACCCCCACGGCATCACCGCAGGGGATTTCGTTGCTACTTCTTATTTGCTGCGTACCATTCATTGGCCGCTTTGGTCATTTCTTCTCCGCCATCCGCTTTCCATTGGGCTACGAACTTATCATAGTTTTCAAGCGGTTCTGCACCTGTGATGTATTTCAAGAACGTATCTTCCATCAGCTTTTGCAGTTTCAAGTTGTATTTACCAATCGCTTCTAGTGGTGGTGCAAAAGCAAGTGGATCCAGAACAATGTTGCCTTTGGCTGCCTCTTGAATTTTAGTAAAGGAATCTGTTAAAATCGGATCTTTGCGAACACGCGCTTGCCAGTAGATCGGGTAATTTTTCTCATCCACACCTGTTAAGAACGTCGAAGCATTGTTATATTCATCATTAAATTTCGGCAGTATAGGGAAGTAATTGCCGTTTTCCAACTTATAGTGAACGCCTTCTTTACCAATTGCCGCTTCTTTGAAAATATCTTTATCAAGCTTAAGATCCAAATATTTAATAATATCTTCTTTGTTATCTGCCCATTTCGGTATCCCCACATAGAAGCTAATCCCTGCGCTGCCCATAACTTGGACTTTGCCATCATCCCCTTTCAAGTAAGGGAAGCTGCCAATTTTGGCATTTGGCGAGTTTTTCAATAGCGCATTTTGTACAGTTGGCGCGTTAAAATAAGCATTTGAAATAATCGCAGCTTTACCGCTTGTGAAATTCTCGATGACTTTATTCGCTTGGTTCAGCGACCATTCTTGATCAATCAGTTTTTCCGTGTATAGCTTTTTCATGAATTCCAAGTATTTCTTCATGTTCGGATTCTCAATGGCATTCACCAATTTACCATTAACATCCTGCCAACCGCTCGTAGCAGTCCCCTGAACCATCGGGATACCGAAAGTTGGCAGCACCTCAGGTAGAAGTGGGCTTTTCCCACCGGACATACCGATGACATTTTTCTTTTCTTTCAGCGTTTTCAGGACCGTATACAATTCATCACGTGTTGTAGGTGCTTTCAGACCAAGTTCATCCATCCAATCCTGACGGACGATGAGCTGTGTATTCACGATGGTCCCTGATCCCGTTTGCGGTATGCCGAAAATTTTACCGTTCAGCTTCGCTCCGTTCCATGAGGTTTGTGAAATCACATTTTTCATATTCGTACCATATTTGTTGACCAGCTCATCGATCGGCTCCAGTGCACCTGAGGCAGCAAGCTTCGAATATTGAGGTCCACTGAGCAGCATGTAGGCATATTTCTCTTTGTTCGCCATCAGTAAATTGAGCTTGTCATCCGGATTTTCAACTGGCAGCATGTCGTAGGTCACTTTGTAGCCCGTTTTTTCATTCAGGAACTTGGCTACGACTTCGGTATTCGGATCAAAACGCGCGTATTGCAGCAGTGCTTTGAATTCTGGCTTTGGTTTATTCGCTTCTACAGTTGCAACAGGAGCGGTTGATGCAGCGGGTGTTGTAGAACTGCTAGTGGTCTGACTGGTTCCACCGCAAGCCGTAATCGCCGCTGTCACCGCTGTAATGGACATGAGAACTAACATTTTTTTTACCATGTAAGAGCCTCCCTATTTTTCCCTTTGAGTATGGATACTGCCATATACCAACGATCATGGAACCCTTGTAGAGCTGGCCCACCACCACCCTTCGTAATTTGCTTGTGACTTTATCCTTTTACGGAACCTACTAGCACGCCTTTAACAAAATATTTTTGTAAAAATGGATACACGCATACGATCGGAAGTGTAGCTAGAATAATCGAGGCAGCCTGAATCGACTGCGGTGATACGTTCAACGATGCATCGACATTCGTCCGCATGAATGTATCTGTCGAGGAGACGAACAATTCCTTCAAATACAGCTGCAAAGGCTTCAAATCTGCGGAGTTGATATAGATAAGTGAAGTAAAATAATCATTCCAGAATGTGACTGCATAGAACAAGGCAATCGTCGCAAGTACAGGCATGGAAAGGGGGAGAATAATTTGTGCAAATATCCTCATATTGCTGGCCCCATCCATTTTGGCCGATTCCTCAAGGCTGTCAGGCAGGCCTTCGAAGTAACTTTTGACAATGAGCATATTGTAGACGTTAATCATGTAAGGCAGGAAGAGAACCGGCAACTTATCAATGAGATGCAGCTTGTGCATGAGTAGATATGTTGGAATCAGACCACCGCTGAACAACATCGTAAATAAATATATGAGGATGAACAACTTACGTCCCCTTAGTCTAGGTTTGGAGAGTGGATAAGCGGCAAGTGTCGTCATAAACAACGAGATGAGTGATCCAACAATCGTTACCGTGATGGAGATCGAAAATGCACTCAGAAACATGGAATTGCTTGCCACATACGTATAAGTCCCTATTTGAAAATCAATCGGATATAGGCTTACCATCCCCGCAACAACAGCCGCCTCACTACTTAGTGACTTGGCAATCAGGTTAATAAACGGAAAAATGGTAGATAAGCCCAAAAGAATAAAGAAAATGTGATTGGCCACAGTGAAAATTTTCTCGCCGAGCGATAACGGGATGGCTGAGGACTTCCTGCTGGACCTAGGTTGTAAACTGCTTTTCATATTCATCTCAGATCCTCCTTATGCTTGATACACCGGTTACCAGATACCTCGTCCAAAAAACTTTCGGGCCAGCCCGTTACCCGTAAGAATCAAAATAAAGGCAACAATGGATTCGAAAACCCCTACAGCTGTTGAAAAGCTATAATCCTGTTCGCCGAGCCCGATCCGGTACACATATGTACCAATCACGTCTGCGACATTGTAAACACTTGGATTATACATAACGAGAATTTGTTCCGTTCCAGCTTCCAACACATAACCAAGACGAAGAATGAACATAAGTAAAATAATTGGGATCAAGCCAGGCAGTGTGATATGTACAATTTGCTTCCATTTATTGGCACCATCGATCTTAGCTGCTTCATACAAACCAGGATCGATACTAGCTAACGCAGCCAGATAAATGATCGTATTCCAACCGGTTTCTTTCCAACCTGCCGTCCCAATGAGTACAGAACGAAATATCTGACTGTCTAAGAAAAAGCGAATGGGTTCACCGCCCATGGCGACAATGATTTTGTTCACGATACCACCATTTGTGGAGAGTAAATCAATGAATAATCCACTGACAATAACCCAAGACAAAAAGTGAGGTAAGTAGACGACGGTTTGTACACTTCGCTTGAACGCCATGTTTTTCAATTCATTGAGAAGAATGGCAATGACGATCGGCAAGGGGAAGAGGAACACAATTTTATATACGGAAATGAGCAACGTGTTCTGGAATACCTGCAAAAAACTGGCTGATGAAATCAATTTATCGAAATGCTTCATTCCTACCCAAGGACTAGCTGCCATCCCATCGAAAATATTGAAATCCTTAAACGCAATGATAATTCCGTACATCGGGGTGTACTTGAACAGCAGGAGAAATGCGATGCCAGGCAGGAGTGCGAGATACAAATCCCAATCTTTCCTGACATCGATCCACAATTGACGCATATATCTTTTTTCAACATTTTTATTGATGGTTAGGACTGTTTCTTTCGTCGTGTTTGTTTCGCTCAAGGTGCCTCCCCCTTCATATTCTTTTTCTAAACATAGTGTATCATCCCCCGTTTTTTTGCGAATTAGAGGAATATTACTTGTTTTGGTACTTTCATAACTTCTCGAATAGGGAAATGAAAAACCTTCCCGAGAAATCCGAGAAGGCTGCCGAATGACTGAATTGCTATCAATTCCGTATTTCCCCAGGCGTGACACCCCAGTATTTACGGAATACTCTTGTAAAATAACTAACATCTCTGTACCCAACGGCAGATGCGGCATCATACACGCGTGAGCCCTCTTGAAGGATCGCTTTGGCCCGCTCCATTTTCCGTTCCATCACATAGGTGGAGAAAGCTTTACCGGTTTCCTGCTTGAATAAACGGCTTAAATAGGAGGAATTCACATACATTCTGTCTGCAACAGCATGCAGGGTCATCTCCTGATCAATTTCATTTTCTACCAGACTAAGAATCGTCTTGATCATGCCATGACTGGTTGATTTGCGCCTATGGCCTGCATAGGTTAGATACGCTTTAATCATTCGCTCCAGCCAGAACAAGATCTGTTCCTTGGTTGCTAGTTCCGAATGGTTATGAAAATAGATATAATCATCGCCGGCTACTTCCCGTACTGGCCACCCCTGCTTTTGGATCATCCCGACGAATAAATAAGTAAAATACAGAATATGCTCATTAATTTCATCTACGGTCTCCGCCTTCGCCATACCACTGTTCCAAAGCGCGGTTAACATGTCTAATGCCTTCTCCCCGTCTCCGGTCTCGAGGGCAATTTCCAGCGTTTTCTCATGGTTCGGCTGAAACGTCAGTTCCGGCTCTCTCCCTTGCTCCGCCCGGTAGGGAATTGCCAGATCATGGCCTAGTACAATTCGATCTTGGAGTGCGCGCACAGCTTGAACATAAAGCTTATTCATCTCCGCTAAGCCGCCGGTCATCCCGCTAATCCCTGCACTTGCACTAAGTTTGAGACAGCTTTTTACCGTAAATAACAGTTTTTCGGTCAAAGCATTGATTTTTTGTAAGGCCAATTTGGGTTCTTCTTCACGATCCATTTGAAAAATGATGACCGTACATCCCGCATTGTTGGTAGATACCCAGCAGAGATTAGACGCTAGAGCTTCTTTCACGATACTACTAAGCGAGAATTGGAGCAGTGACATGTCTTTCCTGCTAAACCGGGTGTCCGTCTCTGAGATCGGGTCCATATCCACGATGGTAACCGCATAAGCGGCATCATTTTGCAAATCCAATTGTAGATCCTTACTTTTCTGACCAATCTCCCAGTTTTCGTACTTCCCATTCAATAAGCCTTGAAAAAATTCATTGACCAAGTAAGGAAGATGGAGCTTCCATTTCATTTTCAACTCATCTTCGTTATGACGCTGCTCAAGCTCGCTTTTCAACTTCTCTGCAGCTTCGAGCACGGTCCCCAAGATTTCTTCATCACCAGCTGGCTTTAACAAATACTTCATAATACCAAGCCCCAGCGCCTCCTGTGCATAAGTGAAATCATCATGTCCGCTAAGTACGATGATTTTCAACAAAGGATCCACTTGGCGAAGATGTCTTGCTAATGTTAATCCGTCCATTTCTGGCATCTGCACATCCAGCAAAATGATGTCAGGCTTTTTACGATCAATAATTCTAAGGGCTTCTGCTCCGTTACCAGCTTGGCCAACGACCTCGATACCGTGCTTATCCCATGGAATATTATTAGCCAGCGCATTTCTGAGACGGATTTCATCTTCCACAATTAATAAATTCATTATGAGACCCCCGCTCGGATTTACTTCACTTGCTTACTCTGTGCGTATTGTAGAAGCTCTTGTATGTCTGTTAATGTGTTCCTCACATGTTCCACGACAATAGGATGAATCTTCTCATCCACTTGATGTTGAAGCAGAAATGGCTTGAACTCCGCTATCTTCTGATCGAAAACAACAGCTAGCTCTTCTCCCGCTTCACTTTGCAAAGCATCAAGAAACACGTCCAACATCGCTGTGATAGCAAGTGCCGTTTGTTCATGAACCGCAAGTCGTGGAAGGTAAATGTGTTCCATATCTGTTTTTACTGCTTCCAACAAGGCTTGAATTGCGCGTAGTGGATACATCCCTGTAGAATTCGCAGCGTTACGCCACGGCCCTAATCGCAGGGCACGAATCGTTTCGTCCGTCGCTTGGCCAAAGGCAAAGATGACCGTCCCCTTGTCAATATCCTGCGCTGCAAGCACCTGTTCAATCGTTTCCTGTGCGCCTAATTGTGCGTACATCGGGTATATGCCGCTGTATACAAGATTACCAGGCATGAGCTCTTTTTTATGCAAATGGACAGAGGGTCGAACCTCAGAGGCTGTTGCATAATAAGCCTGCGGAATAACAACATCGACGTGCTGCGACCAGTTGCCAATTTTCGTAGACTCCGCACCTGGTTCGGGTGCAGCCGATACAATTAGATTCGGGCTGATCTGCTTCAACTCCTTGTACAATTGGGATACAAATTCATCCTCTTGTTGCTCCAACCATTTCGTCCATATTGTCCAAAGCTCCCTCTGTTCACTTGAAATTTCAAGCGGATCCCATCCATGTTCACGTTGAAAAGCCTCACGGGCATACAAGCTGTAACAATAGGTATCCTGCCAATCTTCCTCCGTATGCGGAAACCTCATAAAATCCAGATTAATACCAGCAACATTATACGTAGAAACGATCTCTTTAACAAAGTCCAAGAAGTACATACGTACAGCAGGATTGATCAGATCAAGCCAAAAGTAACCTGTCCCCTGTTGAGGTAGCGGTTTCTGTGAATGAGCCTGTCTGTGCGAAAGCGCAGACCATTCTGGATAAGCTCGCAGCACGGGACCCCCCTTCGGGTCAACACCAACCATAAACCCGTCCAACCATGCATGGACAGCGATCCCCCGCGACTCCCCCTCCTGAACGAAGGCTTCCAACGGGTCATACCCTTGAAACGCTGGATGCTGCGCCTCTATACCGTTTATCATGGCCGTATGACTCGGGTAAATTGTATATCCCCATAGCCATGTCTCCAGATATAGCTCATTGAAACCAGCCGCCTGTACACGATCCAAGGTGCGGCCCACTTCTTCCCGACTTTTCTCTACGGGACGATACCAAACACCTCGCGCTTCCGCTACACGACTGGGCAGAGAATGTAAGTACCCCTCCCATGCCTCCGTTGACGCAAGTGACGCTTGGGATAGACATCTCTCTGCATCGGTAGATGCTAACGTTCGCGCCTCTTCAAGCAGCTGATCGGCTGTCGCTAGATGATGTCTAGCCAAGTCATAAGGAACGTTGATATAGCGCTCCCAATTGTTCTCTAACAACCTTTTCGCGCTAGCAATACGCGTTTCTACCTGCTCTAAACATCGGGCAGTATCCTGATCAGTCATGACATAAGCTCCCCTTTGTAAGTGTTTGGTATAGAAAATAACATACCCATTCTGATCTTCCTAGGGGGCTTTGATGACTTCCTTTGGTAATTTGATGTGGGTGAACAGGGAAAAAGCAAGTCTCCACCATCAGGATGGAAGAGCTTGCTTTTTCCTGCGAGCCTTTCAATGCAAAGTTTCATACCCTAGCTTTCGAGAAATCCGATTCGCAGCAGCTTTAATACTTTCGGCCATTTCAGGAATGACCTCATCTGCAAACCGATGCATTGCACCTGACATGCTAACTGCGCCCTCTACGTTTCCGTACATGTTGAATATCGGAGCAGCCAAGCAACGCGCACCTTCCACGATTTCTTGATCATCCAAAGCAAAACCTTGCTCACGAACCTGCTGCAGCTTCAGTTGAAATTGTGCTTCTGAAACAATCGTATTTTTGGTTAGTGCAGGCAGTCCCTGAAGTGTAATCAGCTCTTTCACCTTCTCTTCTGGTAAAAAAGCAGCCATCGCTTTTCCCATCGCTGTCGCGTGGAAAGGTGATTTGGATCCCACCGTATCGGTCATCCGAAGTGGCTGTGTGCTTTCCAGAATTTCGACGTACAGCACTTCGCCCTCCAAGAGCACACCCAAATTAATCGTGTCGCCATACATCTCAGAAAGCTTCTTCATTTCGTGAAGTGCTGCTGATCGCAGTGTATTTCTTTCTAACATGCCTCGCGTCAGCATCAATTGTTTATAACCAAGACAGTATTTACCGTTCTCGTCATCTCTGCTGATGAATCCCCGATTCTCAAGCGTTAACACGATCCGGTACGTCGAAGATTTGGGCTGATCCAGCAAATCCGTTAATTCCAATAAATTTAGGGAACCGTGTTCGGCCAACAACTCAATTAAATCCAGTGCTTTGTCAATCGATTGAATCGTATAGCGTTCCTGTTTCTCTCCTGTATCCTTGCTCATAATTTCGCTTGATCTCCTTTTATTAAGATAGCTTGATGAGTTGACCGCCATCTACGACGAGGCAGTGGCCTGTCATGTAGCGCGAATCATTGGTCGCCATAAAAAGAGCAACATCTGCGATTTCCTCTGGGACGCCAGCACGACCCATGGGTATTGTTCGTAAATAAGGCGCAAAAGCAGTCGGATTGTCGATCAAAGGCTTCGTGAGCCGTGTCTCGATAAATCCTGGGCACAGTGCGTTGACGCGAATACCAAGCGGTGCAAGCTCCAGCGCCATAGACATGGTGAGCAAGTTAATGCCGCCTTTCGTGGCGTTATAATGGGCTTGATCACCTTCCGCTGCCAAGCCGTTCACACTGGACATATTAATAATGGAACCGCCTTTTTCCTGTGCAACCAGCACTTTAGCAACCGCTTGCCCAACAAGAAAAGTTCCCTTCAAATTAATCGCCATGTGTCGATCCCACTCCGATTCCTCGATGTCAAGGAAAGCAGCCGGGCTGCAAATACCCGCATTGTTAACCAGTACATCTATGGTGCCCCATTGACTCAGTATGGTATCGAGCATGTGATTGACGTCCGATTTCAGCTGCACGTCTCCGTCGATCCATATGACCTCTCCGTTCTGGGCCGCAATTTCCTCAGCTGTCGCTTGCAGCGCTGCTTTGTCTCGGCCTGTAATCGCCACCTTGGCGCCTTCTGCGGCGAACCTGACAGCTATCGCTTTGCCGATGCCTGTCGAGCCGCCAGTTATGAGAGCAATCGAGTCTTTCAGCCTCATGTGATGTCCCCCTTATAGATAAGCTAGCACTCGATCGACCGCTGCCAGCGTTTCTTCAATCTGTGTTCTTCAATCTGTGTTCTTCAATCGTTTCTCCAACGACGTGCGAGGTTCATATGAATTTGTTGTGACATTCGTATGATCCTCCTTTATAGGTAAGATGTAGGTACGCCCGCTAGGTCACTTTCCCTCTTGCATCGACGGTAATGATTCGCTCAATCTGCCCATTCCGCATGCCGACCAGCCGATCATGCAGATTCGTTACGGCGCAGCAATGATTGGGGATAATGGCGACCGTATCGCCAATGTGCAGCTTGATTTCCTCTGGGACGGACAAAATGCCATGCTCTTCACTTAGCCGCTCGACATAAATGTCAGGCAGCTCCGGGATCATGCCGAAGCCTCTGCGATGAGCACTGCTATCGTTCGATAGCGTCTTCGAGCCGGAATCTATGATCGCTGTTCCTGGTCTCGGTGTACTAACGACTGTGGCATAGATGCGCATCGCACATTCCTCTTCCCCGATCAGGCCCGTATATAACTGAGAGCCATCGCCGAAAACGTAAGCCCCTGGCCGCATCTCGGTTACGCCTACGCCAGCGAGGGCGCCGATAAACTTGGATGTCGGTGTAGAGCCGACGCTAATGTCCGGCACATCTACGCCCAAGCGGCGCAGCACGCGCTGCGATTCCAAGAGCGCTTCCGCCTCGGCAAGCGCTACTTCGAAGCAATCGTCGGCATGACTCTTGCTATAAGCTTGACCCGCATGGGTCATTAGTGCGGCCAGCCGAATGCCCGGCAGTTTCGCAATCGCCAGCGCAAGCTCCGCTGTTTCTGCACCTGGCTCCTTGCCACAGCGGTTCAATCCGCTATTCACATCTATGTAAAGTGGCACACGCAGCTTCAGATGCTCACCGAGTTCCGACAATCCCTTGGCCACCTCGTAGCTATCCACGCTGACAGACACTTGGATTCGCTGCAGCAGCCTTCCCAATCGTTCAAGCTTCAATCGCCCGACGATCGGGTAAGCGATCAGAATATCATCGATGCCGCCTTCCGCCATGACCTCAGCTTCGCCGAGCTTCGCAACCGTAATGCCAGAAGCCCCATGTCGCAGCTGCTCTTGTGCGATCCAAATGCTCTTATGCGTTTTCGTATGTGGTCTTAATCGGACACCCGCTGTAGCAGCTAGTTCAGCCGTTCGCTTCAAATTAGCATCCAATCGATCAAGATCAATGACAATCGATGGGGTATCCAGCGTTTCCTGCCATGAATCCAATCTCACTTGTGCACCGCCTTTTGGTTTCACCAAATAAAACCTAAGTTCCATTTATTTGCATTATATCAAATCTTCCAAGGATATGACTAGCATTTTTTCTCAACGAATTCTAAAAAATAGCTACTTTCTATAAGCTCACGAGTTGACCTCGTAAAATCACCTGTTGGATGTTAATTTCTCCATCAATAAGGATCAGGTTCGCCAGTTTGCCTCGCTCAATGCTCCCCATCCGATTATCCATATGAATGACATTTGCTGGGTTGAGTGAGGCCATGCGGAAAGCATCCACAAGCCCTACCTCGGCATGTCTCATCATATTGCGAACAGCCCTATCCATCGTTAGGCGACTACCCGCCAAATGTCCGAGATGGTTCCAATTCAAGTCCGAATCATTTCCATTGTTCACACCAGCCTCAGGCATGGCGTCCGTAATAATGATCACACGGTCTGTCCCTTTGGTTTTGTGAATCAGTTTTAACATCAAGGGACGAACATGTACACCTTCAGCATCTGGAATAACTTCGGCATATATATCGTCATGAACGAGAACAGCCTCGTCGACTCCCACCTCGCGGGTACCTCCATACCTGGACGGTGAAGGCGTCGTACCGCATGCATTCGTGCAGTGGCAGCCAATTCGCAGCCCTTGGGGAACGAAGCGGAAGATCTGTTCCGCCGTCGCCTCGGAATGCCCGACAGACAACGAGATCTGATATTTCTCTGCCTCGTTCACAAAGTCTTCCTGGCCTTCCAACTCCGGAGCGAGTGTCCATACCTTGATGCGATCGCCAGCTACGCGCAAAATCTCCTTATATTCATTGGGATCAACGGGACGGATTGGCGAGGTGATGGCACCGTATTTTTTATTAATATAGGGCCCCTCCATGTGGATACCGACTATTGCATTGGCGAACGGCTCCCTTGAATCCATGGCCTGTAGAATTGTCTGGAGCCCATCCTGTACCTGTTCCCGACTTTCATTGTAAGTAAATGTAGGTAGGATAGCTGTTGTTCCATGTTTCAAATGCGCAAGCGCAAACGCATCTGGATGTTCCCACGACCATACTCCACCGCCGCCATGGCAGTGAATATCGACGAAACCCGGAGCAATGTAGGCGCCTTTCGCATCCACGACAGGCAGACCAGCTGGCACCACTACTTCTCCCGCTTCCCCGAAATCGGTAATGATGCCCCCTTCAATTAGAACGACCCCATTTGGGATTAGCCTGTTAGCTGTAATTAGCGTACCGTTGTAAACTACTAAACTACAATTCACTTGCATCCATTCACCTTCTCTTTCAAAATAAAACCATGGTTTCACTTAAGTATATCACCTCAATAACCACGCTTGAAGTATTTTTTTCACCCACTTCTGATTTCGAACAGGGATACCGAGGACTCTTCCCACACATGAATCCTACTCCCCTTCCGACATCAAGCGGTGCATGAGCAGCAGATCGCACAGATTACACTTGCCAATTCGTGTCTAGATGTATAAACTACAGCTAATTTTCTCGAATCTGACGTATTATAATGATTAGATGGAAAAAGTACATTTCATTTGTACAAAATTTCAAGAATTGAATAAATCGAAGGAATTTAGCTACAGGAAATACAGTTAATCCTTCAAATTCGAGAATTTCATCTCAAATAGATGGAGAAAATTCAGTTAGATGCGGGAAGCAGGTTTATTATTGATCGGTCATTAACGAAAATAGAGGCTATTTCAAAAAGTCAAACTCGACTTTTGAGACAGCCTCTTCTTTTCATTTCGTTCGCGTCGGAAACGCTGTTGTATTAATTAAATACCTTAAACTCATAGGCCGAAGCACTTCCGCCACTGTAACTAGAACCCGTTACGGTAACTTTGACATACCTGTAAGTGGCATTAAAGGTATCTGTGGTTACTCCTTGCGTTGTATTACCAGTTCGATCAACAATGGTCGTATAGGTCACATCGTCATTGCTGCCTTCAATTTTGTACCCGTACGACCTTGGATAAGTTGTGCTGTTGTACCAATAACTTTCTAGCTTGGTAAGTGCCATGCTGCTGCCAAGATCGACTTTCCACCACTGCGGATACGTGTTGGTGACGGCTGCCCACCGGGTAGCTGTCGTATTCCCGTCATTCGCATTACTTGCGTCATTGCCAGTTTGGACAGAGCTAGTTGTCGTTGTCTTGCTTTGTGAAACAACTTGCCCTGTTGGGTTGCTACCTTCAAATACTCTGAATTCATAGGCCGAAGCACTTCCACCACTGTAACTGGAGCCTGTTATGGTGACCCTGACATACCTGTAAGTGGCATTGAATGTATCTGTCGTTAAGCCTTGTGTCGTATTACTCGTCCGGTCAAGGATGGTTGTATACGTCACATCATCATGACTGCCTTCTATTTTATACTGGTAGGATCTAGGATAGGACGAGCTGTTGTACCAGTAACTTTCGAGCTTGGAAATCGGCATAGAGCTGCCTAGATCAACCTTCCACCATTGCGGATTCGTATTCGTAACGGCTGCCCATCGGGTAGATGTCGTGTTCCCGTCATTGGCATTGCTTACTTCATTGCCAGTTTGGAAGGAGCTTGCCGTCGTGGTTTTGCCTTGTGAGACAATACCTGTACCTGTAGTCGTGCTGACAGATGAACTCCACATACTTGAACCTTGGCTATTCTTCGCTCTTACCGTGTACGTGTGTGTGGTACCAGCCGAAAGTCCTGTATGTGTATAGGGGCTGCTTACGTTACTTACCAAAGCGCCATCAACGATCAGGTCATACCCGGTAGCTCCTGTGACATTATTCCAGCTGACGTTAATCTGAGACATCGAGGCCGAGGTCGCAAGTAAACCCGTTGGCATCGCTGGCAAATTTGGATTTGATGCAACCGGTGTAATGCTCATTGCTTGCGGGTTACTCTGGCCAAACTTGATACTCTTGATGCTTGCTTGACCTGAGGTAAACTCGACACCAAGCGCACTTGCTCGGTTAACTAGTCGATAGGATGTAATACCATTTACACTTGTATTCGTTGCCGCTGTGATCGTGGAGGCAGAGGAAGATGGCGTGAGATAGGCTGGATTTGCGTTTCCGATAGGCAAAAGATACCACTGATCACTGCCGCTTGCAGCGCCATTGCCGCCATTTCCGCTCGGATTGGCATTGGCATCGGCTGCACCAGTCATCACCGCCGCACCTATCGCCCGCGTTGCTGGCGCCATCGAACCGGCTACCTTCAAATACTTACCGGTGGAGATGTTCTGTAAGCGATAGAACCCGCTGTTCTTGGAAGCATCAAATTCATCTGGAACAGGAATGAATTGCCACTGCCCAGCCGTCCCATCCTGGAGGGTATTTCCGCCAATGGCGATGGTGTAAGCTGCAGACGTCGAAATCGCCGTGCCATTTTGATCTTTTGGTGGATTATATCCTGAATAGTACGTCTGGCCAGCGGTAGGTACCGCTATGGAATAATTTTTCTGAGAACCCGATAAATCGGAAATCGTTCGGAAGGAGTACCCACTCACTTGTTGATTTGTTAGGCTTCCTGTATCCAGTTGTGACAAATAACTGCCTACCGTAGAAGGAAGTTTCCCTACTACTTTAAACGTGTCCGGAGCGCCTAAATTATCCGTCTCGTAAACGTACCCGTCATACCCGACAGAGCGGTATTTGCCACTATAGGCATTGTAGGAAAAGGCATTTTGGTACTGTGTATTGACGGGGAGGAATAAACGTTGTGTCGCTGTATTTTTAAATACGGCGTTGCCGCTTGACCCCGCTTGAATGGAAGTCAGGTAGCCCGTCGAGTTGTTTTCCTGGTCAATCCAAACTTGGCTGTTTTTAATGTAAATCGTCATTGTAGCATCCAGTGCCGGATCCGAGTAGGAAACAGAGGGAATGCTGGTTCCGCTTGCGTTTTTAATCGTGCCATTGGTTTTATTGGCTGTGTAGGTGTTGCCTGCGAGATCTTGGAAAGTAAAATCCCCACTGCTTGTTAGCTTCGTATAGGTTATGTTCAAGGCGGAACCGTCCATGCCCGTACCGGTTAAAGTTAGACTGTCCGTAGCAGGTGTATAGTTGACGGTCAGATTATGATCACTGCCAGCACCCATTGGACTTCCAATCCAGCCTGCATAACCTTTCAGTGCGGAACGAGTCCATGTCCCGTTGTACCAAACATCCCAAGAACCTTCAGCCATTTTGGCACTAATTGGCGAACGAGCAAGACTAAAGTAGGTGAGGATGTTGCTATATCCTGGTTTCCAATTAATGTGATTGTTGTAGAGTGCATAGAAGTACCCGTTTACATTATCAACAAAAAAGCGTGTACCCGCTACGCCATACGACCAAGTAGAGCCCGGAAAGTTTGTGTTGGTTGCAGCTTCATTGGTATCGTTCCATGGTGAAGTGGCAACCTGCCCAATTAACTGCCAGGTAGCTCCTTTATCTGTCGAGTAGGTGGACAGAACCCGATTGTTATGGACACCAGTGGCAATCCGCTCATTGTTCGTCGGGTTATTCGTCGCAAATGGCGAGAATTGATACTCATCATTAATCAGTGCATACCAGTATCCTGTATCTGGATCTATCCAGACGCCGATGCCATCATTATGGTCATCCTGATAAGGCGTTGGAATGCCATAGGTTTCATCTATCTTATAATTGAAGGTTCCCGGTCGATTCCAATACGAATTATAAATCGTTGTCGTGCCCCAATTCGTGTTTAAGGCTCCCATGTCCGTATTCGTATTGTATTTAATCCATGACCCTCCGCTGTCCGATGCGGAGTAGTCGGCTAGTGAATACATCCAATGAAACTCCCCGTCCTTGTCGACGAACGCAGAGCCAGCAATATCAGCTCTACCCGACGTGAGATTTGGAACGGCTGTATTCTGTACATACGTTGGGAATTTCTCTGTCGCAGCAGACGCTGACTGTAATCCCCCAAATACTTGAACCGTTAGGAATGTCAGAATAGCAAGTGATCTGGTTAATGTCACTTTCTTATAAACACGCATACCGTAACCTCCATTTTAGTCCTATTTGTCCTGCAACAATCACTTGACCTACATCAGAAATAACTCACCCCCTCTCAGAAATCCCTTCTATAAATACGTGTAATTTTTATTGATAATCAACACGTTTACTCGCCACGCCATCCCGTTGCAGCTGTTGAATTTGATTCTCGCATACCCGTCCTTTCTCTGTGTGATGGGCAGTATCTCCGTGGCAAATTCGCCAGCTTTCAGCGCCAATTCAGGCTTCCACGTAATTTGCCCTACGACTTCAACCTCCGTATAGGACGGTGCATCATTGTCGCCAGTTACGAATAACAAATCATAACGTCCCTTCGGAAGCTCCACGATAAACGTTGCTTCACTCATACCGCCCATGAAGTCCCTGCGCAGTTCGTCAGGCTCTCCACGATCCATCGCTTCAAGATCACAGCTTTCCCATCCGATCCCGGTAAAAGATTGGAACACGGTTTCTGGCGTTATTTTACGAAACGTTTGACCGAGAACGCCTTCCACATGGACCTGTCTTGGCAGCACATTCGTGTAAACTTTCTCCAATACATGTGTCGCTACACCAAAATCAAGCCGATAGGCAGCTAGTCTGGATTCTCGATGATTACCTGAATAATAATCGAACGTAAAATGGTCAAGCATTCGGTAGTGCTGTGTGTCTCGGTTTTTGCCGAGGAAAACTCGCCGGTGGGTATCAGCTACATGAACCAAAGGATCGTTCCTCTTGACCGTTAAACTAGTGGACTCCGCTGGATACAGCTCAGGCTGGAAAGATGCCATCAGCGGATATATGGCGTACTCCCCTCCCTGCTCGGTCTCAAATGAAATGCGCTCTCTATCCTGCACGACATCGATGGTACGCCACGTTGAACCGACTTTACATGAAACTACGAAGTGTTTATCCGTATCAAATGGGTTACGTAGAACAACCTTGTTCCCTGCCTTACTTCGGATCATAACCCAAGTCGTGCGACCGTCTTTCATCTCGGCACTCACTTCAAATGCGCCTACGGCCAGCAATCTCTGAAAGGAACAATCGCGCCATTTCTCATATTGTTTGACCTTCGTCTCGACCGCATGGTCATACAAACCAATCGACCGATCTGGTTCAGGTTCGCCTGAAGGCAGTGCAGGGAACACCTCTATCACACCTTGATAGCTTTGCAGCAACATTTCGTTCACCGCAGCTACCATTTCTCCCGATGCCTCCATCATGTGTGGATGGTACAAAGGTTCGTTCGTGATGTTGCAGTAGTTCATCCAACGTTCGGTTTCTTCTGCAAACAGACCGTTGCACCTGAGGGACAAGTCGATGCCTTGCTCATACAGTAGTCTTAGCGCCGTATTGCCCTTACCCAATCTTGAGGCCGCACAGGAAAGCCATCCGAACTGAAACATGCCATATTCCGTCTGATGTTCGGCATAGCGAAGCGTATTCTCTGCTCTTTTCCTCAACGAAATCTCACTAACTTTGTTGATTTCTCCAATCGGATAAATCGGCATAAGCAGCGAAGGGTGCCGCAAATGCAAATCAATAGGTGCCCATTCGGAATCCCGCAGGACATCCCCATAGCGCTTGGAATCAGCTGTTGGATATGGCGCCAAATTGGCTATCAATTGTTTCCACTTCAGCTGATCTTCCTCATCTTCACCTAGCAACGCATTCGCTTCAACAGCTATTTTCAACACATACTTGACCGCAGACAGACTACAGGTTGAGTTTCGAGTCAAAGGCCCCTGTTCCGGTGAAATATCCGGGAAGATCTCATAAAGTCCTGACCTCGGATTCACCTGCAAGTAGTCTTCGAAAAAACGTGCAATCAGCTTAAACAGCGGGTACGCTTTAACTTTAAGGAACTCATGGTCCATACTGTATCGATAGTAGTCCCACAGGAATTGCGCACACCAAGGCCAAATACTGACATACAACGCATGCGGGTAATCTCCGGCAATGCCTTCCTGACCATGAAACTGCTTCGACATCTGTGTCGCTAGATCAACATAGGATAGCAGCCCTTCATTGAAAGCTTCCGCAACTTCGAGGTGATTAGCCGTATAAAGCGGCCAGAACGCCGCTTGAATATTCACATCCCAATACCACATGCTACCCCACTTGGTCGGCTGTTTAATATCCCATAGCCCGTTCAAGCCGCATGCTTGCTCGCGCATTCTGCCGCCTTTTCCGCTGCAGCAAGCAATCGCATATACATTGATATACCAGAGTTCTTCCACCATTTTATCCGGCAAAAGGATAGAGGAACGCGACCAGAAGCTGCGCCAATGTTCTTCATGATAGGCTATCCGCTCCTGAACTTGGGATGATGCCTCATCCAGTCTCCTTTGAGCAGTAGGAAGCAGTTCCTTCGTTTCCCCCTCCGTCACCACAGTTGCCAGCAACGTTATGTTTTCCTCTGCATCCTCAAGTACAATTCGGAGAGAACCGGCGGAACGATCGACACGTCCCTTCGCCCCAATGATCTTCATCATCACGATGAACGTAAAAGGTTCATATTGCTCCTTGTCCTCACCATCGGGATAAAAGCTGCCTTCGTAGTAGAAGGTCGTATCATCCAGCCCATGATAGGTCACCTTCATATCGACATATCGCCCTTGGGGAACTGCCATGGCAACCGATTGTAACAAAGATGAGGCTGATTGCTTAATCTCGGTAATGACCAAGTCGCCGTCCTGAGCGATTCTCGTCTTCACATCCAGCTGATCGAGTCCCTTCTTCACTCGCAAGTGAATAACAGCCTTTTCCACATCAAGCTCTAGGGAATAATGATCAGGTTCTGCCAGACGGTCAGAAGGAAAGAGCCCCATTTCACCCGTCGGATAATGCGATGTGCCACCAGAGGGTTTGCCATATTTTCTGTACATACTGTTGCCAGATAACGCATCACCATAAAGATAGACGGGGTCCTGCTCAGGATCGCGATACCTTTCGGCAGCCAGCGTGCTCAGCTCGTCAAATGTCCGTCCATATTGCAGCGTGAAATCAGGCCCTTCCCCATTGCGGTACTTCTGACTGTAACGATGGAGCTTCTGATAATAAACTTCATAATGATTCAGCGCTAGCGTCAGCTTGTTATCCTCGAAATACGCCATGCCGCCAAAATGTCCGTTGCCGATCGGTAATGCCTCGTTCCAACTGCTCGGAGCATTCTCGAATGTAACGCCTCTCACACCTATCTCTCCTTCAGTCTATCTGTTGTGGTGATACTAAGCGTATCTACTCCTTAATGGCTCCAATCATCACGCCTTGAACAAAATACTTCTGAAGAAACGGATACAAACAGATGATTGGCAGTGTCGAGACCATGATCGCAGCATACTTAATGGTTTCTCCGATGGCATATTTATCGTCTCCTCCACCTGACATCATCGAATCCGTATTGTTGGAGATCAGAATTTCACGGAGCACTAACTGGAGGGGATAGGCTTCCCTATTCCGCAGATAGACCAGCGCGTTAAAGTAGGAATTCCAATGCCCTACCGCATACCACAAAATCATGACGGCAATGACGGGCATCGAAAGCGGAATGACAATTCGGAACAGAATCTTCCAATCTCCTGCGCCATCCATTCTAGCGGACTCCTCCAAACTGATTGGGATGCCCTGGAACGAAGTACGCATAATAATCATATTGAACGTGTTAATCGCACCTGGGATGAGAATGGCCCACATGGTATTCATCATGCCGAGATCGTTCACGAGCAGGTAACTAGGAATAAGTCCCCCATGGAACACCATGGTCACGACAATAAAGAACATGATGATATTTTTAAAATAGAGATTCGGTCTGGACAATACGTAAGCGCCGATTGCCGTCATCAGTAGGTTTATCGCCGTACCGAGAATCACATAGATGAGTGTATTCTGATACCCTTTCACGATCATCGGGTTCTGGAAAACAGCTTTGTACGCGCCCAGATCAAAGCCTGCCGGTTTGAGCATAATACCGCGTTGCTGCAACAGGGATGTCGCATCACTCAGCGAGGCAAGTGCCACGTACAAGAAGGGATATAAGGTGACCGCGCAAAGTACGAGCATGAATAACATATTGATGTAGCCAAATGTGCGCTCTCCACGGGTTAGTTTCATATGCAAATCTCCTTACCACAGTTTGTTCTCACTAATCCGCTTAACAAAGCTATTGGCCGCTACAATCAGAACAAAGCTGATTACCGAGTTGAATAGACCCACAGCTGCTGTAAAGCTATAACTTGCTTCAAGTACCCCTTTGCGATACACATAGGTCGAGATCACGTCTGCTGTTCCGTAGGTCAGTGGATTGTAAAGCAGAAGCACCTTTTCACTGCCAACCGTCAGCATATTTCCCATTTGCAAAATAAATAAGATAACGATTGTCGGCATGATGCCTGGAATCGTAATATGCAGCGTCTGCTTCCAGCGGTTTGCGCCATCCATCCTAGCCGCTTCATACAGCGTTGGATCGATGGTAGACATCGCCGCCAAATAAACGATGGAGCCCCAGCCAATTCCTTGCCAGATGCCAGAGGAAACGAACAGAAAACGGAACCAGCCTTCTTTTTGCAAGAAGTCAATCGGTTCAATGCCAAAGCTGCCTATGATTTGATTGATAAGTCCATTGCGGCTTAGAAAGTCAATCATCATCCCCGCCACGACAACAATCGAAATGAAGTGCGGCAAATAGGAGATCGACTGCACGACTCTTTTAAACACGCTTTGGCGGATTTCGTTAAGCAATAGTGCTAGAATAATCGCTGCAGGGAAGCCGAACAGCAAATCGTAAAGGTTAATTAAGATCGTATTTTTGATTAATCGCCAGAAGTAAATCCCGTTAAAAAAGCTTTCAAAGTGTTTAAAGCCCACCCATGGACTACCCAAAATCCCTTTCGCTGGGGAGAAGTCTTTAAACGCAATTTGCAATCCGTACATCGGTCCATAATGAAAAATCAAATAATACGCAATAACGGGAATGGCCATCACATAAATGGACCAATGCCGTTTCAAATCCCCACGTATGGTTGCCAGAACAGTCGGATTGCGATAGGTTTTCGTTGTATTTACGGCCTGTGCGGCCTCAATAGGTGCATGGCTTTGCCTCATCGTTTCCCCTACCCTTTCAGTCAATGTCTCTATTTAGAAAAAGGAGATAAACTAAACTTTCGTTCACCCCCAGTTCAACCGTGCCTTAGCGTTTATTGAAACGCTCCAAAGCTCCTTGCTGGATTTTGATGGCATCATCAATACCCATACTCTTAATCTTTTTCACATATTGATCAAAGTTATCAATCGGTTCAACGCCCATGATGAATTTCAACAGCATTTCGTCTTGATATGTCTGAATGTCTGTCACAATCGATGCGAATTTGCTACTTTCATCCTGTGTCGGAGAAACGAGCGGGATCTTACGCTCAGCTGTTGGTTTCGACCAGATTTCCAAGGCTTTCTTCTGCTGTGGCAACGCGAGATATTGCATTTGGAAATTATCGCTAAGGACAAATGGAGCACTCCACGTTGCACGGTTATATTTGGCAATGGATTGCTGTATGCTGGTACCTGCTGGCGGATTCAAAATTTCAGGAAGGAACGTCGCTTTACCGTTTTCCATCTTGTAGCTTGTGCCTTCTACACCGTAGTTAAACAACAAATCGCCTTTCTCGCTGTAAGCGTAATCAAGCCATTTAACGGTTTCGATTGGATTCTTGTTAACGGCCGAAATGGCTGCGCCTACGCCGTTATAAGCAAAATCCTTTTGTCCCCAAATCGCTTTATCGCCTGCTTTCAATACGGGATAAGGAGCCGCTTCCAAATCGAATTTGGGGTCTTTATCCTTCATGAGTCCTGCGAATTTACCGATGCCTCCCCCATTGAAAGATGCGGTTGCACCCAAAAGGTTCGTCGTCATTTTGTTATCGAATAATTTATCGTTAGGTGCTGCAAAATCCTTATCAAGTAGGCCTTCTTTGTACCATTTGTTCATCGTAGCTAGGAAGTCCTTATATTCAGGCTGAATCGGACCGTATTTCACTGTGCCGCTGTCTTGATAGAAGCTGTAATTGATCCCCCATGCTCCGAGGAATGGTGCATCTGTCGAGAAGAGATTTTTATCCAGATAGATTGGAATCTCATCCGCTTTTCCGTTGCCATTCGGATCTTTTTCTTTAAATGCTTTCAATACGGTGTACCATTCGTCAATGGTCGTCGGCATTTTGAGCCCCAATTTATCCAACCAATCCTGGCGAATCGATGGACCGAAGAACACTCTGACCTTGTCATCACCACGTAAGAATGGGAATGCGTAGATGCTTCCTTCGTCCGTTGAAATTTGCTTTTTCCAGTCGGGATGATCAGCAAGCAGTTTTTTCAGGTTCGGCGCGTACTTATCGATGAGATCATTAAGCTTAATGATTTTCTTATCTAAAATTGCTTTTTCTGGTCCGCCAGGGTATCGAATGACCGCACCACTTGTCGCTCCCCAGCTTGCCTCAATCACATCTGGAAGTTCGTTTGTCGCGATCATTAAGTTGAATTGCTCTTGGGCTTGTGGAACCTCGAGCGGAGGATGCTGAAACTCAACTTTTACGCCAGTAGCTTTTTCAAGTTCCTTATACATCCCCATTTCCGCATAGGTTTTCATCTGTCCGGAGGCTGCAGCATGATTCGATACCCAATACGATAACTTCGTCAATTTGGGTGGCTGGGCATTCGCACTTGATTGCGGCGTTGAAGATGAGTTCGTGCTGCCCGTATCATCGCCGCATGCGGTTACTGAAATAACTAGGGCAGAAAGCAATACAATAGATCCGACTTGTTTGAAACTTTTCTTCATTTTTCTAGCCTCCCTTTAATATGCGTTACGCTTCGCTTGATGGGTACCGATGATCTCGTCATCGTCATCAGTACCTGTTCCCAAGTATGCTTCTCCCGTCCGAATATGAATACCGCCTAGTTGTCATTTCCATTGTATTTTCCTAAGAAATACGGATGTTCTGAGAAATCATCAGCCCGTATTAGAAATCGGCAGTAGCTATTTTTATAAAAATAAGCAGCCCCATAAGGCTGCTCTTTATGTGTCTGAGCCGGTATTCTCCGTTAAGCTCGTTTCACGATATTTTCCTGGCGTTACGCCCTCAAGCTTCTTGAAAGCTCGGATGAAGACGACATCATTGTTGTATCCAACCTTCTGTGCGATCTGGACAATCGTCAGTTCTTTGTTCTGCATGAGCTGCTTCGCTTGAAGAATCCGTTTCGTCGTGATGTAATCCAGCAGATTCTGCCCTTGATGTTTTTTGAAAAAAGTGGACAAATACTGCGGTGTCATCTGGATACGTTCCGCAATCTGTGCAACCCCTAGGTTGGAGTCACCTAGATGATCGTGCACGATACCGACAATTTCCTGAAGTCTACTCGAGCTGTGATCCGAACGATCAAGATTAAACGAACGGGTAAGCGTCTCGTACAGCTCCTTCGTTTTCGTATACATGCCCTGTGCCGTTGGATAGCTGAATACCTCTCTGATCGGATCAAAGTCTGCACCAAGCACTTCTTCTTGATTCGTATTCGTCGAGTTCATAATTTTCAACAGTGTACTCGTCACATTGAAAAACAAGGCTTTACCTAGCTCTGGTGTGACCTGATTGGCATCGAAATTCATCGCATACATTTTATCGAGCAATTTCCCTACATTGTCGGCATCGCCGCTGCGCACAAAATTAATTAACTGAATTTCGATTTCCAACGGATAATAATAGTGCTGCTTCCCATCAACAATTTCCTCGAAATAAATAATGGCATGTTTCCCCTGGATAAGTCGATATTCAAGCGCCGCCAGTGCTTCTGGATATGAATCGCGAATGGCTTTGGGTCCTTCATGAATGCCACCAATAGCAATGGTGATACCGATTTGGAAGCGTTGAGATGTGATCGTGAAGAGCGAATGAGCAATTTCCCGAATATCCGCTTCAGCGAATTTCTCCCGATTTGCCGATAGATTCATGAGGAGTGCAATCCGATCACGGTCGAGTTCAAGGGAGAATCCGCGATGATGAGCCGCGATGAGATCCCCACCAATATTCGAGGCAATAAATCTGGCATGGGCCCATTGCTGCTCATCTTCACCTAGTAAATGAATATCCTCGATTTTCACGATAAGAACTGCAAAACGGTCACTAATAAATTTGAGATCCATAAACTGCAGCGACTCTCCATTTGCAGCGGAGATATCCACATCCATGTGACCATTCAGAAGCCGGGACAAGTAATTGGCTCGAATGAAAGGTGCTTGCTGTGCCAAGGTACTTCGCAGATGTTTCTCTTCATGGATAGAGCCTTCAACGGTTAGCCTGATAAACTCATATTCATTCGAGAGAGGACGCTTGATCAATTCTTTTCCAGACATAATCGCATTCACGGTTTTTTGCAGCGGTTTATACGTACGATAGACCCCGACGCTGACGGCAATGAGTCCGGCAAACAAACAGATTATGAATAGACCGACTGACCAACTCTTGATTTGATTCACCTGCTGCATGAAAACATCGTTTGGCATAATGGATACGTATTTCCATCCTGCTTTCTGCGAAGAGGTAACGGATACCACTTGATCTACACTTGCGAGTCGGTAATCAAATGGTTCTGTACCGCCATGTATACGAGCTAGTAAATCAGACGGAAACGGGGTCTCACTGTTGCTCATAATCGTTTTTCCTGCATCATCAATAATGTAGACTAAACTATGGCTTGCCGATTCCATCTGTGCAAACAATTGCTTCACCTGATCGACGTCGATCAAAACGATAAAGCTTCCCAGATTTTGAGATTGCGAATGAACCGGGAGTGACTGTATATAGGTAATTACATCCTTCGGTGTTTGATCGGATCCATTGGATACCGAACTGAGCGGCAAGTACGACATACGATGTTCCTGATCCAACAGCTGAAGCCAGCCATCGTACGACATGTTCTTGTAGGAGTAGTAGAGTGAATAAAAGATACGCGAATTCGTCACCAAATCCGATTTGACAATCGAATCACTGCTTGCGAAGTACACATAGTAATCTAAAATGAAGCTGCTAGTCATACTGTGATACTTGCTCATCTTGTCCCGCATGAATTGGATAAACTCGTACTTATCCGTATCTGTCGAGTTTGCGGGAATTCTAAGCATATAATCCAGCTTCGGATCAAACACGACTTGGCGCATTAACGTATCCACTTCCGATAATTTGTTATCGAGTGACAGTTTCAGCTGCTCCAGCATGGCGACATTGGATCTTGTCGAGCTCTTCTCTAGGCTTTGTTCTACCTTCGCGTACAGAAAAAGCCCCATTGCAAGCGGTATCAATAAGATAAATAAATTGGAGGCGATAATCGTTGAAAGTGCACTTTTGCGACTATTGAAAAGACGTATAAGGAAAGGCATTTTCAAACCAAGTTCACCATCCAGTCCGAGAACGAATTTACTAAAAATTGTAGCCTCTCTTCATCAAAGTTGCAATATCACATTTTACGTGCTAGCGAGTGACGGGCTCCTAATAACGGACATTAGGACATAAACAACATCCTTGTGAACATTGTCTTATGAATCAATTATCTCTAGAATGAAACGTATTCACACCATTAGGAGGTTCAAAGATGAGTTATTCAGCTAGTACATCCAGATATGATTCCATGACTTATAACCGAAGTGGTCGCAGCGGCCTGAAGCTGCCAGCCATTTCGTTAGGACTTTGGCATAATTTTGGCGGGATTGACACGTTTGAGAATGGCAGAACGATGCTCAAGAGAGCGTTTGATTTGGGGATTACGCATTTCGATTTAGCGAATAATTACGGGCCGCCACCTGGTTCGGCAGAAGAAATGTTCGGGAAGATGCTCAAAGGTGATCTTGCTGCCTATCGAGACGAACTTATCATTTCGACGAAAGCAGGATATTACATGTGGCCGGGGCCTTACGGGGAATGGGGTTCCAAGAAGAACTTGATTGCCAGCTTGGACCAAAGCTTGAAGCGGATGCAAGTCGACTACGTCGACATCTTTTATCATCACCGTCCAGATCCGAATACACCGCTTGAAGAAACGATGGCTGCCTTGCATCAAATCGTTCAACAAGGCAAAGCGCTTTACGTTGGTATTTCTAACTATAAGCCTGAAGAAGCCAAAGAAGCCTCCCGTATCTTGAAGCGACTTGGGACGCCTTGTGTGATTCATCAACCGAGTTACTCCATGATGAACCGTTGGATTGAGGATGGTCTTCAGGATGTGTTGGAAGAGGAAGGAATCGGTTCGATCGCCTTTTCACCCTTGTTCAAAGGAATTCTTACAGACCGTTATTTGAACGGTATCGCTCCGGATTCACGAGCAGCAAGCTCAAGCGTATTTCTTAAAGAATCCGATATCAATGAAGAAAGAATTTCGAAAGTTAGACAATTAAACACACTTGCAGCTGAACGTGGCCAGAAAATGTCTCAAATGGCACTAGCATGGGTATTGCGCGGTGGTCGTGTCACATCAGCTCTTATCGGTGCGAGTAAAGTAAGCCAAATTGAAGATGCGGTCGATGCATTGAAGATTGCTACATTTACCCAAGAAGAATTAGACCTTATCGATGGGATTTTGAATGCATAAGTTAACACAAAATTCGGCGAATTTGATGCATTCTTTTATGTCTGATTCCGAAATTGTTTCGGGGATACGCCTTTTACGCGCTTAAACATTTTGGAGAAGATCAATTGATCCTGATACCCGACCGAGTTCGCAATTTCCCCTATGGCATAGTTGCTCCTCTCCAGTAATTCACTTGCTTTATTCATCCGATATTGCAGGAGATATTGCTGGGGAGGCAGCCCTGTCGCCTCTTTGAAAATAGCTGAAAAATATTTACGATCCAGCTTCAGAAGTGCAGCAAGCCCCTCGATCGAAATTGGCTCATTATAATGAGCATGAATAAACTCCATACTTTGGATTATATAACTATCCCATTTAGTAGGCAGTACCTCACCAACCGAAGAGGCGGGAGCCGCATCAAGCAGTGCCGTCATAAATTCATACAAGATGACTTTCAGCTGTAAGTCAGCGCTATTCGCATGCGCATTCGCTTCCGTTAATTGCTCATACATGCTAGGCATGACTTTCCGATCCATTGGAAAAACAGGCTGCTCCGGCGACAATCGTGTTCGAGATAAGATCGATTCCACTTGTATCCCTTGAAAGCCAATCCACGAATACGTCCAAGGCTCTGCCTTATCGGCTTCATAATAGCTAATCACATGTGGGTATATGAGAAATCCCTGTCCTGGATGCAGCTGATGTGTCTCATTTCCGATACGGACAAGTCCCGTGCCTTTATGAATAAAATGAATCTTGTACATATCACGAACCCCTGGCCCTACGGTATGACCGGGTTTACAATCCTCTTTGCCCCAATGCAACAAATGTAGATCCGGATCCTTCCGATATAAACGTTCCTGATTGTAATGAAAGATCGCCATTCGTTACCATCGCCTCCTCTTGTGCACAGACATTATACCATAAAGGGATCATCCATTTATCTTAGCACCATGAGAAATTGTAAATAAGACAGCTTGCTCTCGATCCATTCGCATGCCCGTAATGGAAAATGTTTTGAAATCGACGCCAGCCATTTGGGCACCTCTCACATCAGTGTCTTGTAGCTTGGCTTTCGCGAAGATCGCCATGGTTAGATCACAATCTCTTAAATCAGCTTTTTCCAAGCTAGATCCGGAGAAATCAGCTTCATGAAAATTAACCCCGCGCAAATCCTGTCTTACTAATCGACTATGCCTCAAATTCGTGTAAGACCAATCCCCGCGATTAATCGTAATCCCATCTAAATTCGCGTTCGAGAAATCTGATCCCATCATTTTACAGTTATCGAATTTGGTAACGAACAGATTGGCACCATTAAAGATGCAATTTTCAAAAGCGGATTCTTTATGTAGGGAGCCGTTTAACGAAGTTCCGCGAAAGTCACATGCAATGAAGCGACAGTTACTGGTATTAATTTCATCTAAAGAACCGTTCGCAAACGAACACCCATCAAATATACAACTAATCAGCTCGCCGTATCTTAAATCTTGTGTACCAAAGTTAACTCCTGAATAAGTCTGATTCATTTGCTGAAACATGCGCTGCCTCCTAAGTGTAATTATTTTAATATAGCACACGGCAGTCAAGTACCTGCATACCATCCAATGAAAGTCAATAATTTTATTTTTTCATAAGAAAAAGCGCTATCCTAGCTTCCACTTGAAGCTTCCGATGTCGCTTTATTCATAGTGTAACAGCTGATCTATGCATTTCTGTAGTCCCGTGGATTCATTCCTGTATCTCTGGAGAAAATACGCGAGAAATAGAAGGAGTCCGTAAACCCGCAGTCCTCCGCGATTTGTTTAATTGGCAGCTTCGTACTTTTCAGTAAAAATTTCGCCCGATCCAATCTGATTTTGGTCACATATTCAGTCAAACTTACTCCGGTATGCTTTTTAAATGTAATGGATAAATAGCCTGGAGATAACGAAACATACTCCGCGATTATTTCCCGGGTGATATTTTCTTGATAGTTGGTTCGTATATACGCTGAAGCCTTCTCAATGACACTTGCTGTTGAGCTCTGCTCTAGTTCCCTACTAGCAAGCTCATTCACGGCCTGTACGTTATTCAGAAACTCTAGCTTAACCAGCCATTCATAGTTCCTGCCTTTGGACTGCCATAGATGGAACGCTTTGCGAAACGATTCTTCGATATTTATTTGGCCTATTGGAAAAACATCCCCACAAATCGGCAACTTCGCCGTATTGTCCACGGACAACATTTCGCCATTTTCCCATCGCACCAATCGATACAGAAAATGAAACGAAATAAAACAAACAGGAGTCTCGGGATTCATTGTGATTCGCATGTTGACGCCAGGCCGGACTTGAAACAAATGTCCTGCTTGAAGTGGATACTTCTCCCCGTCAATCTCAAGTATTCCTGCACCTTGATACACGTAGGACAGGGTATGCAATTTGGTTTTATCGCGCAGTAATAAATAATTAAAATCCTCCCAAAAGGCCGGATTCCGCTCCACAACATCGATAATTCTCGGTGTGAAACTCGTCAAAAATTCATCACTCATAGCTGATCCGCCTTTTCGCGAGTCTAATTCGGCAATTAGCGCTCCCTATCCACATTCGGTGATTGTCTGTCACCTGTACCCATCCATCATATAAGAAAAAAAGCCATCTGCAAAGGGAAGCAAACTCAGAATCCATTCTCCTGAGCGTACCTTCCCCAATGTGGACTGCGCCCATCGATATCGATAAAGCCATAATCGTCGGACAAAGACCAGGAACTTAGCAGTTGCCCGGATTTCTCCGCCACTTGCGGATCAGCAGCGAGTGCGGCTATCCCCCGAGCAAGGAAATAGGGGGTCTCGGACTGTAAGAAATGTATATCCTGCTCGCTAGCATCGCGCCAATTCTCCTCCTGCACCCCGAAATAATCCAGCATCGCCTCAGATCGAAGAAAGCCTGGCGTTACTGCAAGTGCGGTCACACCGTGCGGTTTTAGATCAGCAGCCATCGCCTGCGCCAGATGAGAGACTCCGATTTTGGCCAAACTATAATACAAGTTACCCCGATAGTGATAGCCGACACCGTCTGTAATTTCTACAATAAGCCCAGCCTTACGTTCGACCATCAAAGGAGCAGCGTAATAGGCAGTCATGATATGTGAGTGGACAGCTTGTTTCTGAATCAACAGCCCGTTTGTGAGAGAGGACTCCCAGAATCCTTTGCCCCATTCGGTAAGCGGGTCCCCTCCCCAGAGATCATTCACAAGAATATCCAGTCGCCCCTGCTGCTCACTCTTAATTTGATTGAACAGCGCTACAACATCCTCTTCCTTCGTATGATCCATGCAGACTGCGATGCCTTCGCCCCCTGCTTTCGTTACAAGTTCAGCCGTTTCCTCAATCGTCTCTGGTCGGTTCATCGGCGATCGTTTCGCCCTCGTCGAACGTCCTGTCACATAGACTGTTGCGCCAGCACGGCCGAGCTCAATTGCAATCGCACGCCCAGCTCCCCGAGTCGCTCCTGCCACTAAGGCAATTTGATTGTGTAATGGTTGATTTTTCGTAGTCATGGAACCAACTCCTTTCAATGTTTAAATAGTAGACTGTAATATCTTAGACTTAGTCTTATTGTAGCCAATGAATCATGTCACCTGTTGTCATATATGTGTGCTAGAATCAAATTACATGAAGGGGGATGCAGATGAGAGCGGATCGGTTATTGCAAATTATGATGCTGTTACAAACACGCGGCGGCATGACAACGCGAGAGTTAGCCGCGAGACTGGAAGTCTCGGAACGGACAATCCATCGGGATATGGAAGCACTAAGCACAGCGGGAGTTCCCGTCTATGCGGAACGCGGATCTGCAGGTGGATGGCGGCTAATGGAAGGATATCGAGCGGATTGGGCTGGGCTGCACAAAGATGAGCTGCTAGCATTACTAGCCGCTGAACCTCATCGACATTTAACCGATCTCGGTTTCGGAGATGCTTATGAAGCGGCGGTGTTGAAAGTGCTGGCTTCGCTCTCTCCTTCGTTGCGACGCGATGCCGATTATATGCGCCAACGGGTTTATGTGGATGCGGCAGGCTGGCATCAAAATGTCGAAGAATTACCGTGGTTATCCCTCCTGCAGGAGGCTGTATGGGAAGACCGAAAACTGCAACTGCTATACGCCTCAGGTCGCGACTCGGCTGCAAGCGAACGCGTCGTGAGCCCTCTCGGACTTGTCCTCAAGGGTTCACTCTGGTATCTCGTCGCCAGTGGTGTCGAGCAGGAACCCCGCACCTATCGTGTATCACGCATTAAGGATGCTTCCATACTGGATGAGCCGGTTGTGCGCCCGGATCACTTCAACCTCGCTGCTTATTGGCAGCGTTCGGTCGACCTGTTCCGCAGCGGACTTCCACACTACGCAGCGCAAGCACTCGTGCATCCGAGCGTCTCCACTCGGCTCGAGATGACCCGCTTCGTTCGTGTAGCCGCATGGCACGAGGAACACGAAGAAGCAACCTGCTCGGCAAAAGCCAATGTTCCCGTGGTCTGGCGCAAAGCTGATCTAGCGTTCAACACGCTGAGCTCCGCATGCGAAATTCTGCTTGGCTTTGGAACCATGGTTCGTGTCTTGGAACCATTAGAGCTCTGTGAAGCTCTGCTAGAAGCGGCGAACAACATTACTTCTATGTATAGCGGCAAGTGATGACTCACAATAAATATGCTTGCCGCCTTGTGTCCCTATGCTTTTCGCCTAATGATTTGCTCGACCATGGAAATTGCTGGATATATCGCGAACAACTCATTCCAACCGTTTCCTTTCCTCTTCTCCCCATCGCAGAGCTTTCTCAACCAAGTGATTGATGCGATCTTCTTTCACTTGTTGGTATTGCTCATTCGGATAGGACGCTAATATGTCCAGCTTGAGTTGGCCGTATTTTGCAGCTTCAGCAGGATGTTGCAGCAAATAGGCCTTAAAATCCAAATAGGTCAGTATCCTTGAATCCCCCTGCTGATAAATATGAACGTGATGCGTACGTTGTAGATCCCCTTTGGAGAAGTATCGTCTATTCGGAATGCCGTTCTCCCCTCTTACTCGGTATCCCGTATCGATCATTTGCTCGTTACCTACATCCACTTGCTCGATATTTTTTACGATGATCAAGATATCGATAATGGGTTTCGCATACCCGATTGAGGGCACCGAGGTGCTTCCAACGTGATGGATATCAACAAGTTCTGATTGAAAAATATCCTGTAAAACGTTGGACTCCACCTCAAATTGTTGGTTCCATTCATTAGTCCAAGGTGAAATCGTCCATTGTCTCTCCAATTCGTTTCCTCCTCCTATACGCAGGCTGCTTCTATCGTACTAGTCGTATTTCCCACTATTTCGATATAAATTGGTTAAAACCTCCTCGCCACATTCGTTGCAGTACGCTGCATACTTGTACTAACTGGAAAATATACAGCTATTTACGAGTCATTCGCTCGAAAATTTGATTTAACTGGAAAACATGTAGTTAAAATCGGCTCTTTTGCTCAGATCCGGTGAAATGGTTAAAATTAACTGTAGGTTATCCATTTATTCTGCGTTTAATTGGAAAATTTTAAAATTTAACTACATAAAATCCATCTATTTGCCGGGAGGGGGTAGCCCGGGGCCGGGAGCACGGGCTGGGAGCACGGCTGGGAGCACGGAGCCTGGGGCCGGAAGCTGGGGCTGAGGTCCAGGAGCCCGGGGCCGGGGCCGGAAGCTGGGGTCCAGGAGCCCGGGGCCGGGGCCGGAAGCTGGGGTCCGGGGGGCCGGGGCCGGGGGCTGGAAGTCCGGGCCCGGGGCCGGAAGCCGAGACCGCAATCACCAAATCAAGCGAAAACCAAAAAGGAGCATTGCCGCGGCAAGCTCCTCCAACTATCGTTTCTCGATAGTGTCCCTATTTGTCTTCCTTTGGATAAGTTACCGTTCCGAAATCACCACTTATATCAAGAAATACGCCATTCATATCAAAGATCTCTTTATCTTCTTCCAAATACGCAAGGACCTTTCTCCTTAACGATGTGTCCGGTTTAGCATCCTTTACCTCGGTCAATTCATTGAATACGAAATTCCATAAAAAACGAACCGAACCCGCTGTCGGATAGAGATAAAACTGCTCTTGGAACCTGACGATATTGCTGGTAGGCGGTAACATCTCCCGAAGTTGTGGCGTAAACAGCCATGTATGGCATGCCATACCCTTATACTGGACTTCTGGAAAATAGGTTGCATAAAATTCCTTGGCCTGAATGTACGTGTCTTTGATTTGATCCATATCAAAAGCCGTATCTCTCGGGATATGAATCTCAAGCATCGTATCATCCTTGTCCAATACTTTTTCCCATTCATCCCTCATGAGCTTAACGGGTTCGTTTAAGCCTTTGCCGTCAGGCGTAATAGGATTTCCAATGAAATATTGTTCTGTTTCCTCATATTCCGTCACAAAACCATCGGTAGTCTTCTCTTTATTGCAGACGCCTTGCTTATCACCATTCGCTCTTAATTCCATCCCGGCGCTGCATAAAAGCAATATACGATCTTCTTTCGCATTGTAAAAGCCTTTGACGACCCCAGAAAAATTGGTTGCGATAAACTGCATACCCCCAATCCGGAACATTCTGGCCTCCAGATGCCTCCAGATCCAACTGAAATTTCTAATGGCATAATAGCCGACTAAATTATAGGCATTTTGAACCCAAACACCGATATCCCTTAAGGTTTCTACAAATAACTCTTCACTCAGTCCTCTTTCGGCATACTTCTGCTCGGCGATCGGCAGTCTTTGCAGTGCTGCATGCAGATATAACAGGGAAGCCGAATTTCCGAGTACTTCTTCCACATAAGGATCTATCGCCAGCGGTTCCCAAACGGTCGTCCAATAGCCACTTTCAATATTATTCTTATAAAATGCCATATAAATATCAAAAAGTTTTTGATCATTATTTATATGATCGACGATGTTCATCAAGATTTCGGTTGCGCCTTCGGGCATCAAAATTTTCCGGCAGTACTGCTGTGTGATTTCTTTGGATAATAACAAAAATTCCATTCCTATACTCCTTTCAAATTAAACAAGGCCCCAAACACATTGCCACATTGTCTCCAATTATAACCTATTGTCTTGAAAGAAAGTAATATCAACTATCGCCTAACACCGCGGGCTTTTATTTCGTAATCGTTCATCCAAACTTTTATTAGACTTTTCAGCTCACCTACAGTGTCGATAATAAACGATTTAACAATGGCATCTGTAATATAGATCGGTACAATACCAGGCTCTTTTCCTTCATTTCTAAGATTCTGTATGATATGTACACGATACTGAGTTATTTCTTCGTCAGTTAGTAAATTAGGAATTGCATATTCTCTAGCCTGTAGTAAGGAGTCGAAAATCTTATTCGACCAAACTTCATTCCTGTATAGATTGTAATCGATCTGACAAACCTCTACATTGTATCGACTTTTAATAGATTGGTTCTGTCCGTCCATCTCAAGGTTAATTTTCCCGACATAGTCATTCCAA
The DNA here is from genome assembly GCF_013141695.1 of Paenibacillus plantarum. Taxonomy (GTDB): domain Bacteria; phylum Bacillota; class Bacilli; order Paenibacillales; family NBRC-103111; genus Paenibacillus_E; species Paenibacillus_E plantarum. Next base: position 18,432 of record NZ_WHNY01000045.1, on the reverse strand, counting down.
ACGGTCTCCGTCCATCTTAAATCAGCATACAGATGTGAGACATATCCTAGTATAAATTGATTAGTATCGAGGTCATTGTGCGTTAAGTGTCGTTTACAAAACTCAGAGAAGGTCTGAAGATTGGGCATCGTGCCGTCTTCCTCACATAAATGCGTTCTACCTTTATCTTGCCTAGTCGTATTCGCTCTCATATGAATGGCATCTGGGGCGATACTTCCCAACAAAAATTCTGGCGATGGATCATGATCAAATATTTTTTCTGCAATGCTAAAATGCACCATAGGCCAAGGCATGATAGATCACTCCACGTATCAGATTCACAACAATCAAGCATCATAAAGACGCCAGAAAGTGGAAAAAGGTTCAAGTTCAAGTATGTTCCTCACATACATGGAATCTTAACAATCACCGTCGTACCGTAACCAATCTCACTTTCAATCCCTACCCCATAACCTTCTCCAAACAGCAGTTGAATCCTGTTATTTATATTGGAAATCCCAATACTGTTCCCAACAAAGCTATTTTCCACTCTCTCCGAAAAGGCCATATTTAGTTTCGCTTTCAGGCTTTCGAGCTCATCTTTACCGATCCCTTTTCCAGAATCCCATATTTGAAAACAGACATCACCATTCGCATCTAGATGCCCACTCACCCGAAGTGTTCCGCCTGCGTCCATACTTTCAAGTCCATGATAAACGGAGTTTTCAACAATGGGCTGCAAGATCATTTTAGGTGTTTTCATTTCTAGCATCTTTTCATCCACATTGATTTCCATATCAAACTTGTTTTCATAGCGAATTGAGATAATTTTCAGATACGCTTGGATACATTGAATTTCTTCACTGATCATCACAAGATCGTCTTTTTTAATACTATATCGAAAAATCTTTGACATGGATGAAGTAATCAGCGCTATTTCCTTGCTGCCGTATTCAAGCCCGATACTGCTTATGCAATTTAATGTATTATAAAGGAAATGCGGATTTATTTGACTTTGTAAGGCAGAGAATTCAGCCTGTTTTTTGCTGAGCTCAGACTCATATAAACTTGCCTGTGTATGGAAAATATTGCTAGTCATCTCTTCCATTTTGTCAATCATGCTATTAATATCATAGGCCAACACGCCGACTTCATTCGTTGAACGTACTTTAACTCTAAAGCCTACATCTCTTTTACCAATTTTTTTCATATCTGCGATAAGCCCCATGACTGGCCGCGTCAAATTATTCAAGAAAAAATATCCTAGAATAAGCATACTCAGAATGATACCAATTCCTGCTATGATACTAATGTTCTTAATGGCATACATGTCTGTTGTCAACTCTTGCACTGGAATAATACTTACAATACGCCAGCCGTCAGCCTGCTCCAAATCTTTTTCCTGGACGATTACTTCTTCATCATTAATTGTTGTTTTTACCCCATTAGTTAAACGGTTCCGATCTACGGAAAGGATATCCTCGTACAAAATACCGCGGAAATTTGTATTATTGGATACAATAACCTCATTTTGACTGTTTAAAATGTACAACGTAGAGTTTGGCGTTAATTCCGTATTCTGAACAAGTTCCTTCAACTTTTCCGTGTTCACCATAATGGAACAATAACCTGTCCTCTGAGAGAATTGAACCCCGCCAATCGATTCAATAATGGGTGCTATATAAAAGAAATATTCGCTTCCTGTTTTTTCGTCTTTTAGAAGGGTTGTAAACTGTCCTGTTCCAACAGAATTACTATCATTTTTATAGGTGCTAACAAATTCTTCGTATTGTTTCGAATAAAAAATATCACCGTTTCCAGTACTATGGACGCGTCGTCCTTGATTATCATTAATAACAATGCCATTCACATAGGAATTAAAGGATCTCATATATTCCATAAGTTCAATTACATATGTACCTATATCAAAACTCCGCTTATAATCATCATCAGCAATCGTAAATTCTTGTATCTTTTTATTATCAACAGCTATTTTGGTACTAACTTTTATATCGTTAAAAACGGAATTTATCTTTTGGCTTGTTTGTTCAATGATCTTATTCCCGTAATTCGCAGCTCTGTTCTGCGTCAAATTATAGAAACTATAATAGGAATAAAACTCCATTATTGAGAAAATGATAACCGAAAATAAAAATATAAGTAATATCTGATGCTTTAGTTTCAGTCTACTAATCTGCAAACTCCTCACCCCGACCCTCAACTCTTTCTGAACTTCGTAGGCGTAATCCCACTTTGTTTCTTAAATACTTTGTTGAAATAATAGTAATCCATATAGCCTACTTTTGCTGCAATTTCATCAATGGACAATTCGGTATGTTTCAAAAGCTCACAAGCTTTCTTGATCCTCAAATCAGTGACATATTCCGAAAAAGTTTTACCCAAATTTTTCTTAAATAGTTGACAACAATAGACTTGATTGATTAAAAACTTCACTGATAAATCTTTAAGGTAAAGCTCGTTCTGAAAATTAGTGTCGATGTATTTCACCATTTGGGCAAAGTAGGAATTTTTATCCCCTTCATTCGCAGATTGATAGTTCAGTTGCTTTATATACATCATAATGTCATATAAAAAACTGCACATTGATTCAAAGGTTTCAAAACGTTCCTTCAGTTCAGAGTAGTTCAGGAAATCAAGTTCCATGTCTTTTAGCTCTTCGTAGTAACTGCCAACCAAGCTACTCACCACTTGATTCCATAAATAAACGACCTCTCCCATCCCTAACTTGTTGTGATCAAAGAAATAGATGAGTCCATCCATGATGTCGTCCATGTCTTCAAACTTTTTCTCTTGAATAATAGAACAAATTCCATCTATATACGGCTTAACCAAATTAAGCTTTTGTTCATATTCAAAAATACCATTGGCTTCATTTAAAAATACGGTAGACGCTGCGATATCTGCTTCTTTAATAAGCTTAGCCATATGGTCATACTGATTAGAAATGCTACTGATTCCTACCGTTTTTATATCTAAGTCAATGAAAACGGCCGAATCAAAACTAACATCCAAATCCGTTCTGTTGTCACTTTTAAGAATATATAAAGTCTTTCTTGATCCTAAATTAACTTCCAATGTAGGTTTAAAATTGAAAACACTTATGTTACGATCATGCTTTTTCTCACCATTTGAATACATGATAAAAACACGGAAGTAGTCGTCCGTTGATTGATCAAATAACTGAGTTAAACGATTCAATTCACTTTTATCCGATGAGGTTAGTGCCTCTAAAATCTGGTTATTTTGCATACTTCTCTTCGTAGAAAAGTGCAACGCTAGTTTCTCTATTAATGGATCTGCCATCTCAATATCTAAAGGTTTTAGGCAATAATCCAGCGCACCATACCTTAGGGCTTCCTGCGCATATGCAAACTCTGCGAAACCGCTTACAACAACAAAGTCTACATCCAATCCCATGTCTTTGGTCTTTCTCATAAGATCAAGGCCAGAAATCTCAGGCATTCTGATGTCTGTAAAAACCAAATCAGGACGATCCTCACAGATAAATTCAAATGCTTTATGGACACTGGTAAATTGGCCTATAATTTCAAACCCGTATTTCGTCCAGTTAAATGCGTTTCGTATTCCTTTTATCGCCCATGGTTCGTCATCTACAATAATAACACGATTCATAAGTGCCCCCTGTGTCAGCTTCATTGATCGTTATAAAATTTTAACTCTTTGGTAGCGAGATAACAAGTTGACTACTGTAGACGTTTCATAATAAGAGCCTATGGAAATAACGCCGTTATGTCCATAGGCTTTGTACGCTATTAAGCAAATTTATTATTTCTTAGTTGTTTGCATATCCTTGTAGATCTTCACATTCTCATCCATAACGGCCTGCCCGCCTGCTGCCATATATTCTGCAACGAGCTTATCGTACAAACTATCGAATTCTGCAGGTTTACACACGATTAGCTTATCCGTCATTTGTTTGTTCATATCCCCAAGCGTTTTGCCAAACTTAATGTTAGATTCACTTGGGGTATCATAGAAGAAGCCCGTGTACGTGTCCGTCGTATTTATTTTGTAAGATTGCTCTGCAACAGCCTCGAGTCCTGGAGCCGATGCCGCTAAGGCTTTGATATTCTTCTGTTGATCACCAAGCTCAACACCATTTACAACCAATGTAAGATCAAGATTTAGATAGCTGGTTTGCATATTGTCACCTGTTTGATTGATAACCTGTGGAATGCCATCGACCATCTTATGATTAACCCCTTCTAGACCGTATTGCAGGAAGAATAATACTTTGGGGTCGGACATCCAGTTGAGATATTTAATAGCCAATTCGGCATTTTTACTGCTCTTCGGAATAAACACATTCACGCCATTTTCGTTGTACGCAATTTTCTTGTACTTCCCTTCGTAATTCTTGAAAGCATCAATGGGTACAAAGTTTGCATTAGGCACATTTGTTTTTAATGGCACACTAATATTTTGACGTAATGGATAATCCCAGTTTGCACTGAAGAATCCGACTTTACCGTTGGTAACATCTGCATCCGCTTGCTTAGCTGTTTTATCTAACGCAAAATCAGGGCTGATTAATTTTTCATTGTAAAGCTTGTTGAGAAACTTTAGTGCATCCTTATTTCCAGGTCTTAACCAGGCCGGAGATGTAACGAATTCTTCCTCTGTCTGTTTGCCCCAGTAAGATTCACTTAGATTTCCAGTGTTATAATTAAAACCTGTTGCTGCCAACCCCCAAGGAATAACACCATTTACGCCGCCAGGATTTTTATCTCGGAACGCAATTAGCGTATTATATAATTCATCCCTCGTAGTAGGAATCGGCATCCCTAATTTATCCAGCCAATCCTTTCTAATGAACATACCACCCCATGCCAGTGAAGTTCGTTTAGCAGGGATCGCCATTTGTTTCCCATTAAAAACGCCATAAGAAAGAACAGTCTTACCCAGATAATTCGTTAATTCCTTACCATGCTTGGCTAACAAATCATCCAATTGAAGGATACCATTCACCTTAGCATATCTTGAGATTGTCGGACTGTCATAGGTAAACGAAATATCAGGCGCCTCACCCGCTGCCATCAATACGTTAAGCTTATCAATTTCCTGTGACCTAGGAACTGGAATAAATTTAACAATAGCATTATTCGCCTTGCCAAAATTATCATTGATATACCTTGTCCACGTATTATTGTTCAGATCAGGCTGTCCTTGAATGCCTCTGTCAAATACTTCAACGGTTAGTGTTGTTGGTGGTCCTGTTGGCTTTGCAGATGCCGCTTCTGTTGCAGTCGCCGCTGACGTTGCTTTACTCTCATTGTTATTATCGCTGCCACATCCGACTAATCCACTTGTTAGCAGCGTCAAGACTGGTAATATAACGAACATTTTTTTCATTTTCATTGTTCAACCTCACCTTTATCTCATAGTCATTTCGAATAGCGTTCACATAATGATCTAATCCTAGCTGATCGGTATCAGAATCACCACCTTTCATGCTTTTCAACAAACAACTTGCTTGAGCAACCTATTTCTCAGCCTTTAATGGCCCCCGTCATGACACCTTCAACAAAATATTTTTGAAGTTTAGGGTAAACCACTAAGATAGGAACTGTGGCAAACATGACACTTGCAGCTTTCAATGATTCTGGAACAATATACGCACCAACACTACCTTCACCTTGCTGGGTGTCTAACTGTTGATTCGCCGTAATGATTTGGTACAGCTTTAATTGCATGGGATACAAATTCTTATCGGTTATATAAAAGAGTGCATCTTGGAATCCATTCCATCTATCTACCGCATAGAAGAGGCTTATAGTTGCGATCGACGGCAAAGAAAGCGGAAGAACAATTCGAAAAAGTATCCCTAGCTCATTACAACCATCCATAGATGCCGATTCTTCCAAGCTTTCTGGCAGTGATGAAAAGAAGGTTTTTAATATGATCAAATTGAACACACTCATCGCACCAGGCAAAAGTAAGCTCCATACGGAATTCATCATGCCTAAATTTTTCACCAACATATAACTTGGTATTAATCCACCGCTAAAATACATGGTAATGACCAAAATCGATAGAAATAAGCTTCTTCCCTTCAATCTCTTCTTTGTAAGCGGATACGCAGCACATATCGTTAAAAACATGCAAATAAGTGTATATACAATGGTAAGTACAATAGAATACCCCAGCGTATAGATCATTTCTACATCACTTAAGATCGTTTTATAGGTCTCAAGTGTGAATTCTACCGGCCAAAGTGTTACCTTCTGTGAAACAATGGCACTATTGGAACTCAGAGAAAGCGCAATCATATATAGAAATGGAACAAGGCAGGTAATGGATACGCCTATGATGAATACAATAATAACTAAATCAACGAAGCTAGTTTTCTGCTTCCTCTTCAACAAACTCACACTCCCTACCATATTCCCTGCTCACCAATTTTTTTGGCAATAAAATTCGCTGTCACTAAAAACACTAACCCTACAACCGATTGAAACAATCCAACAGCTGTTGCTTGCGAGAAATCCCCAGACCCAATCCCGATCCGATATACAAATGTACTGATGACATCGGAGTATTCACTTACCAAAGAATTCCCCATGACAAAAGGCCGATCAAACCCAATCGAGAGCATTCTTCCAATTTGCAAAATAAGCAAAATAATAATGGTCGGCTTTATTCCAGGCAAAGTAATATGCCATATTTTACGAAGTCTGCTGCACCCATCCATATCGGCAGCCTCATATAACTCCTTATTGATGCCAATGATGGATGCTAAGTAGATGATTGTACCCCATCCTGCACTTTGCCACACCCCAACTGCTAAATACATCATTAACCAGTTGTTTTTTTGTGAAAGAAACTCCATATGACCAATACCAAGGCTAGATAAGACGCTATTTGCCATTCCTCCTGAAGAAAACATCAGGTAGACCATACCGCCAATAATGACCCAGGATAAAAAGTGTGGTAAATAAAGAATGGTTTGCGTCACTTTTTTAAATCTGACATGCCGAATTTCATTCAACAAAATGGCAAGTACAATGGGTGCCGGAAAACCTGCTATCAAATCTAGAAAGTTTAAAACAAGTGTGTTCTTAAGCGCACGGTAAAAACTACTTTGTTCAAAAATGAATTTGAATACATCAAGCCCAACCCATTCGCTCCCGCTAATTCCTTCGAACATGTTATAATCCTGAAATGCCATCACTACACCGTATATTGGCGCATATTTAAATATGATTAGATAGGCCATTGGCAATAGCAAGAGCAAATATAGTAGAAAATCTCTTTTGAAATAATATACGATACTGTTCTTTCTTCTTAAATTCATGTTGTCCTGATACTTTCCTAAAACCGCTTTCAACTATATCATCCCTCCCACTACTTTGTTGTTTTGGTAAGCAAATTTGCGCTACAAATCAGGATATCTCATGTAAAAAATTATACTCGCCTGAATTTTTAATAAAATGTATTAATTTAAATTAATTTTGTAATAAATTAACTTTTGAATTAAAAAGAAACGTCAAATAGCCCCCACCTTGCTGGGGGCTATTATATATGTAAAGGCATTATTCACATTTTTTGCAGATTCCTTCTCTCAACAAACTGTCTCGGGCTGCAGCCGAAATGCCTTCTGAACAACTGATAGAACTGGGCAGGGCTTGTAAAGCCGACTTTACCGCTTATTTCTGTTACCGAACATGTCTCTGTCAACAGGAGCTGTTCTGCTCGTTTCATTCTACGCATTTGCACATAGGACGTAAATGTCATGCCCATTCCTTTCTTAAACAGCTTCGCAAAATAACTACTGTTATAGTTCAGCTTGCTGCTGATATCAGTAATCTGGCAAGGCGATTCTAACAACTGTTCAATATAGGCTAACGCTGGACGCAATTTCACGGCTAGTTGATGATCCATTGGTTCAATGATCTGTTCATCGTCAATTTGAATCAGCGTGTACAGGAGTTTTTTCAAACTAGCATTTACGGCAAACTCATAGCCTCTCCCTTTAACCGTTATTTCTCGAAGCATCTGATTAAGGAGCTCATGGATGAGTTGAATGCTTAACGGATATTTCCGCAACGCGTCATTCAGTCGTGTTAAATTGGCTGATCTACCTGTAAAAGCTGCCTGATAGGTCAGCAACGAAGGGTCTAAGAAAGCGGACATATCCACATGGCAAACGATGTAGATCAATTGAGATTGTACGTATTTGTGAGATCGGTGAAGCTCGTTCGAGCCTAACATCACCACATCGCCGGCTTGCAATGTGTATGTTTGCTGTGTTGTCTCAATGGTCATCGTGCCTTTCAGAACTGTGATCCACTCTACTTCCTCATGGTAGTGCCAGGGACCGTATTGAATGGACGCTTGGATTGGATGACGAATGGTCCATATTTTCATCCTGAAATTCGGGTCTGCATAATCGACTTGTTCGTTATCGTAAGCGGTCAAATTCACTGCCATTTTGTTATTGTCCTTTCTTTCATATACTCCTGCTATCATATCACGAATGTCCGTTTTCAAGACAAAATGATCCGCTATCAAGAGGCTTTTAGCCTTCAATTATTTTAAAATAAAGAGAATATGACATCTGTAAAAGGAGCGATAATCCATGCATGAATGTGAGAATCTCCCCACTGACCATGACCTAAGACTGCCTGCTTGGGGACCTTACACCAAACAATATATGGGGATCTCCCATATTAATGATCAATCAAGAGGTGTGCGCTTTGATCTAAGTTTAATGCCAGGCTTCTATCGAAGAAAAATAGATATTCCCAGTGTCCTATGGGAGTCCGGCTATCATCCGTGGGAAGCTACGCCTGATTACAGCTTCTTTGCCCATCGTCATGAACTGGAATGGAAAGATCGCGTCTTCGCCGATATTTCGTTCAGTCGGATCGACGATCAGAGCCGTCTCATCCGTGCTGCTTTGGCCAATCAAACGGAGCATCCGCAGAATCTAGTTCTGCACTGGATGGCTTCCCTTCAGCCGCCTCGACTCCCGGGACACGGTGAAGTACATGTATTCACTGATGCACAGCTTCCTGAAGGCGCCAAGTGGGTGGATGGGGTAGATTACAGCGAATTGACATTCGCACAACAGCGACCATCCGATGGATTGGTCTATGACGGATTTGTACGTGGAGAAATTCGTGGACAGCATTTTACAGGCGGATCGGCAATCGGATGCCAATTCGGAGGGGATGCTGGAGACATGCTGCGTTATGAGCCGACTCTCTCAACACCCTTACAGGATGGTATGTTACTGTTACGCTATCAAGCGGCGCAAGGTGGAGAACTTGAGATTGGGCTTGGGCATCAGCGATATCGCTTTTCCTTGGAGCCGTCCAATACTTTAATCATTGCAGAACTTCCTGTGGGAATACTTGCTGCTGGCAAAGTCACTCTTAGCATGCACACTTCGGGCTCTAGTCCAATGATCATTGATGGATTCACACTTATTGAGCGCAGCGCTTGCAAAGACGTCGCTTTTGTTGATCGTCCTTGGCAGATTGAGCCTGAATTACTTGCAGGTCCTGTTCCGAGCAGTCTTATTCTTCGTTATCCGGACAGTCCTTGTTATTATGGCCTGGTGTGGGACTATTCCGATGCCCAGATTCGACAGTTCCGAAATGATGAGCTGGATCGCTTTGCCCGCCATACCGTGCATAATCATGTCGATGACATTATACAGGGAAATGGAAAGGGACATTACACCAATGTGTTTATGCGCCCCATTCATTTGGTCCCAGATTCCTCTATGATTCTTCACGGTATGGTTTGCAATGGGACTTACGAAGAAGTGCATGGCTACATGTCCAACTTTACACTTGACTATGATAAATGCGAGTCTATCTACCAAGCTGAACGTAGCAAGTTGAATCCGCCTCCTTCCTATCCATCCGGTGATCGCTACGCGTTCAGCCAACAGCTCATGCGTGCTACCTTGCTAACGAATACGGTCTTCCCTGTCTATACGAAACGAAACTATATAAGGCACAGCACACCTGGCCGATGGTGGGATTCTCTGTATACGTGGGATTCAGGGTTTATTGGACTTGGCTTCTCCGATATCGATACTCGGCGAGCACTGGATTGCTTGAATGCTTATATGACGGAGCCAGGTGACTCTCAAGCCGCCTTCATTCATCACGGCAGCCCCGTACCTGTGCAGCATTATGTGTTCCAGGAGTTGTGGAATCGCGGACAATCTCCTGACTTTCTGCAACATTTTTACCCGCGATTGCGGCAATATTACTTATTTTTAGCTGGAAAAACCAGCAGTTCAACGACCAACACACTACGCACCGGCCTACTGAAAACATGGGATTATTTCTATAACTCGGGAGGCTGGGACGACTACCCACCACAAAAATACGTGCATGAGCATAAATTGGATGCTACAGTTGCTCCTATCATTACAACGAGTCAGGCGATACGAATCGCCAAAATTCTTAAGATGGCAGCAGCAATGTCTGATGATTGGCAAAAGGATATTCGGGGATACGAGGAGGATATTCGGCTATGGAGCGGTGCGTTGGAAGCCCATGCATGGGACGAACAAGCCAGTTATTACGGTTATGTTGTGCATAATCAGCAAGGCGAATCTTTGGGCCATCTGCGTCATGATTCTGGGGCTAATTACAACATGGGGATGGATGGTCTCTACCCGTTGGTTGCTGGTGTCTGTGATCGAGATCGTGCAACCCGTTTAATTACTGCACTGTTTGATGAAAGCCGCTTCTGGACACCAATTGGCTTATCAACTGTTGACCAAAGCGCACCTTATTATCGAGCGGATGGTTATTGGAACGGTGCCGTCTGGATGCCGCATCAATGGTTTTTCTGGAAAACAATGCTCGACTTGGGTCGCCCGGACTATGCTTTCCGCATAGCTAATACCGCTCTAGAATGTTGGAAACGTGAGACCGAGGCTACTTACAACTGTTATGAACATTTTATCGTACAGACAGGACGTGGCGCAGGATGGCATCATTTCAGCGGTTTATCGGCTCCTGTCATCAATTGGTTCGCTTCCTATTATCAACTAGGCAAAGTTACGATTGGCTTCAACGTGTGGATGCTGCAACAACACTTCAATGAAGAATTCACGGAATACCGTGCGGAATTTCACTATGCTGGGGAAGCTGAACAGGCATTTAGTATGCTGGTCAATTTAGCCGAGGGAGTATCATATTCGGTTGTTGGCACGGGTTGTAACGTACAAAGCTCGCTTCAAACCAGCGGGGGATTGGCGTTGATCATAAGTGACTGCTTGCCACGTGCGGAGATATCGATTCAACCTGTTGAAAGGCAATGAAATAATAGTCATAAGAAGGGCCCCGAGGATTGTCTTTCCCGCATCAGTCCTCGGGATTATCCCCCGACTTACAGCGGAATTTCTGAAAAGTCCACACAAAACGGATGATTCTCTTCATTTAAACAATATTCAATGCGCTGCCTGAAATTCAGAAAAGTCACCATCTCTAAGGCTTTTTCAATTGGGAAAAAGCCTACTTCAAGAGACTCAGAACTCGTTGTCAACTCTCCTCCGATCGGTCTACCTAAGAACATCGTGTTACAAATATTTTGAGTGACATTTTGAAAAATACCACAAAATTTGGTTACCTCGATATCAATTCCACTCTCTTCCTTAGTTTCCCTAATCGCTGCATCTTTTAACGATTCTCCTTCTTCGACCACGCCACCTGGCATTTCCCAACCTCGTTCAGGACCTTTGATTAATAGAATTTCGTTACGATCATTACATATAATTGTTGCTGCAGAAAGAAAGTGTTTTGGGGCCATTTTTGTGTCCTCCTCCTTTTATCTATGTCGAGACCTACCATCCCTCATCATCAAAATACCCGAAATCAGATACATAACTGAAGTAATGCCAAACATTTTAAACAAACTTGGTGTCATTGCGGTATATAGGCTTATAGGAAGTGACCAAACAAATGCTATAAACATAAGTGCTGGCCTTTTAATAACGGACCCTAACAATGCTACAATTGCTGGAATAAAAAGCGTAAATAAAGTAATGACCATAACGTCATTCTCGACACGCTCATGGGTATATGGATTGAACAAAGCGAATATTATCCAAAGGAACATAGAAGCAATAGAAGCGAGTAAACCAATGAGCTTCGTTATTTTCATTCCCATTCCCTCCACGGTAACACCTCATTGTTAAACTTCATTTAAGTATTGGTCTATCCTACGATTATCCTTTATAATCAAACACTTCATTTTATCCTGACGGAACATATCCAAAATCTTAGGTTTACTCTTCATTTCAAATCCCGCATTCCATTCAAACATTTTAATGAAAATTTTAAAAGTTGGTGTATAATTCGCTTTTTCGACTCCAAGTTTCTGCAAAATAAATCTTCTTATGATCCTACTTATTCGTACCACATACGGTGTGTCCAAGAAAATGATTAATTCAGCATTCTCGAAACATCTCGAAACCCAATCATGATGATGAGCACCTTCTATGATCCATCGGTCGGAAGATATTATTTTATCTAAAAGATCATCTCTTTCTTCGTCAGATCTTCTTATATCTTCATCCTTATGCCTCTTCCAAACTACGTTATCTAATTCATAATATGGCATGCTGTATGTACGAGATAAATTTCTAGCAAGGGTGGTTTTACCGCTTCCGACTGAGCCTATTATATGTATTTTCCTCGGAATATTCCCGTTCAGATGGATCCCCCACTTTTGTAAAAGGTGTTCTTTCTTAATTCTGCTCCATATATTTCAAATAAAATAATACTCCTGCTCTATCAATACTCGAGAATTGTAGGGGATCATCATGCATTAATTGTCTTAATTCATCTACAGGAATCCATCTAGGATTCTTCGTTTCATCGCCAGATTGTAGTAACTCCCCTTGTACTTTACAACGGAAGTAAACACCTACCGAATCAAAAGGACCTTTAATGGTTTGATACGCTCCAAATGGTTGAATACATTCCACTTCAAAGCTTGGATCCATACCCACGGTGTCAATCCTTGTATCCTCACCTTCAATTTCTACTACATCAAGTCCAGTCTCTTCCTTTACTTCCCTAATAAGTGCTGTGACTAATGATTCGTATTGATCAATTCTCCCTCCAGGAAGTTCAATCCGATGCAATTCACCAGGTTTATTTCGTGTCTGAACCACAATTTCGATGGATCCATTAAAGGTTCTTTCAATAATTGCACGAGAATTAACTAAATACATCCGTCATCACAGCACCTTTCTTTTTCTACTATTTAAATTTCTAGATTATCCCAGCAATCCCTCCCTAACCAGCAATCGATTACGAATTCCCATCAATTTAAGCATTCATTTGTGCAAATTTCGCAATGAAAACGATTTCGTTATACCTCAAAATAAAGAAGAGATCCATATCGAGGACTATCGAAGGAGTTCCATCCCCATGACGAATCCTAAAAAGTTAAGTTTGTTTGCTATTACATGGCCTTTATTTATTGAATCGTCACTTCTCGTGTTTATGCGAACCTCTGATACGTTCATCGTCAGTCATGTGTCGGATGAAGCCGTCGCCGCAGTTGGCGTCAGCAACCAGCTTATTATCTTTTTATTCTTACTGCTTCAAGTCGTTTCAACCGGTTCAGCCATCGTCATTTCTCAATATTTGGGCGCGAATAAAGTTAGAGATGTAAAGAAGTTTGCCGCTGGAGCTATTTCGATTAATTGTATTTTCGGCTTCTTCATTAGCGTATGTATCGTTTGCTTCAGCAAGCAGCTGCTGCTGCCCTTCGGCTTGGAACCTGCAACATTGGAGCAGGCGCGCATATTTTTATCGATAGTGGGATGTTCCTTATTTATTCAAGCCATCAATCTGACCATTTCGGCCATCACACAGGTGCATGGTTATACGAGATATACAATGACGGTCAGCTTGGGAATCAATCTGGTCAATTTGACCGGCAGCATTTTATTTATTTTCGGTCCTTTCGGCTTTCCTAAGCTCGGCATACCAGGTGTCGCCATATCAGCTGTATTCAGCCAATTGCTCGGACTGGTTATCTATAGCATCATTTTAACGAAAATCGTTCGATTAAACTTATCCTTCCTTGACTTTTATAAAGCAAGATTTGCTGAAATAAAAAAGATCTTATCCATCGGTATTCCCACAGCAGGGAGCCAGCTCATATATGCAATCAGCCAATTGATGACGACCTATTTTATCACTCAACTCGGTGCTGAGATGCTTTCCACTCGGATTTACACGCAAAATATCATGACATTCATCATGGTGCTGGCCATTTCCTTGGGACGTGGGACGCAAATCATCATTGGTCGATTGGTGGGTGCAGGTGAAAAAGAAGAGGCCTACAAGCAGTTGTTCCGAAGTTTGATACTTAGTTTATTTCTATCACTTGCCGCGGTTACGTTGACCGTGTTGTTCAGAAAACAGCTGATCGGTATGTTCACGGACAACGTCGAAATTATCACTTTAGGTGCATTTTTATTGACCTACGGCTTTCTTCTAGAACCTGTACGATGTTTGAATATTGTCATTGGAGAAGCTCTTCGAGCTGCTGGTGACGCGAGATTTCTACTCTTTGTCGGCTCAAGTGTCATATTGGGACTGTGTGTCCCGCTAACTTATTGGATAGGTGTCCATCTGGGGTACGGGTTGGCAGGGATGTGGTGCGTGTTCATCATGGACGAAGGGTTGAGAGGACTTCTGTTATTATTGCGCTGGCGGAGCAGAGCATGGGAGAAGAAAGTGTTGGTGAGTAGAGAGGAAATGGCTTAATGGGGCTGAATTTGAGCAAATTCATGAGATTCCAGTTATAGCATATGTATTGTTGCCATTCTCCTTATCTAGCTCATGCAAATAGCTTATTAAGTCGCGGCTGCCGGTATGAACGGTGGCCGCGCTGTTCTGTTGACCCTTCTATTTCAAACTCATCGCTCAAACTCGTCAAGCGGACAATTTACACCAACGAAGAATGTTTGTATGTTACACTAAGTATGATCAACACGGCTAGAAAAATGACTCAGACCAAGGGAGACGCCCTACCAAATGAAGAAATGGTACACCATCTGCATGTATCTCGTGCTCATACTCATTGTCTATATATTCAAGGATGAAATTTTGCATTGGATGCAGTATGGGGATGCACCCGTACTTCTTATTTTTATGGCTGCGCTTGGGTTTATTATCATACCGGTCATCCCCTATAAAATAGTTATCGGCATGCTCGGGTTTATGTACGGACCATTGACGGGCGCTTTGATTAGTTGGACTGCTGCTTCTGTCGCGTCTGTCATTGTTTTTTGGCTGGCACGCTACTTATTTCAAAAACAAGGCCGTGCTTACCTGTCCAAGTACGAGAAAGTGGAAAAGATCCAAACCGCGATTGAAAAAAATCCGTTCCTGACTATTTTATTGGCTCGACTGATCCCGGTTATCCCACAGGCTGTCGTTAATGTCGTTCCTGCCATTACCTCCATTCCGGTCGTTACATTCGCCGTTGCGTCTACATTGGGCAAAATTCCTGCTATGCTTCTATTTGCATTCATCGGCAGCAATCTGTTTGCAGGCACTAGCAAGCTCGTTTTTTCCGTCGGCGTGTATGTCCTTTTTTTGGCGTCCGTCTACATTGTTTACCGCGTCTGGCTCAAGAAGCGATGGCTTTAAGCAGTTATGCTTAGGGCCATTTACTGAAAATCATGGCCGCTTGACGTTAAGGACTTGACTCGTTACCCAAGCTTGAATCTGAGCAAATGATCGGTCAAATGTTCTTTCTTTAAGATTTCAATCTGCTTGTTCCCTATTAGATCGTAATGTGGATATTCTTCACGAAAATGTATGTACGCTGGATTTAAACCATTCGTCAAGCACCATTCCTTCAATCGTTCTAGATCACAGCAGCCCACCTTCGTGATCGTCTTCACTCCTGGAAAACGAGGCTCTACCCAATAATGCGTCAAAAAGGCAATTTTTCCCTGTGAGCATTTGCTTTTCCATTCATTCAGTTCATGTCTGGATATTCCGAAAGCCATGTCATCAATCTCCTAATCGGTGCAGCTTAGCTGTTAAGCATGTGCCAAGAAGCTGCCAACTATTCTACCGGCAGCCTCATTTTTTTATGTATATCGTTCTATAATTTCGCTAACACATTGTTCTATATTCTTATTTGAGCAATTCAGAATAAAATCACTGTATTGAATATATAAAGGAACTCTTTCCTCGTAAACATCCTCAAGGCTATTTCCTTTCTTTATAACAATGCCTCTAGTTGTTACATTTATTAGTCTCCGCTGAATTTCTTCAAATGGGACATGTAAATAAATAATCTGACCTTCCTGTTTAAGAATCTTCATAGCCTTTTCTGAATATATAACACTTCCACCTGTAGATATAATGCAATTTTTTAGTTGCAATTCAGACACAGTGCTTTCTTCAATTTCCAAAAATTTCTGGATGCCATCATTATTGATTATATCTTGTAACAACCTTCCTTCATGTTGTTGTATAACAATATCTGTATCCACGAAATCCATTTCTAAAGCTTTTGCAAGTAAAACACCTAAGGTGCTTTTACCAGCTCCAGACATACCTATAAGAACTATATTCATTTACTTCCTCACTATTATTATTGAGATTGGCTACGTTAATCCATTCGGCAATCTTCATAAATATTCCTTCAATAAGTTGATTACATAATTTTTTTAGTTAGAATGATTTCTAACGGCTCGTTTTCAAGTAACAAACAGCCTGAATCCCGATAACCTAATTTTCTATAGAAGTGTTGTGCCCCTTCATTAGCCAAAGTAGAGGTCATTACCAATTTAAAACCCCTATGTTTCATTTCTTCTTCCCAATATAGAACTACTTGCTTACCTAAACCCTGACCTCGATTTTGTTCATCAACCCATATCATATTCATGAATGGTGTGTTGTCCCAGAAATACCCGTACCTCATCCATCCGATATTATTTTCATTTTCATCTCGAAGAATATATATTTCATTTCTCTTAATTTTGTGCAGTATTAAGCTCTGTAGAATGTGATGGTCATGTTCTTTTAAATATCCATAATCAGAATTAGTTGCGATAGCAATTTCCATTTCTTTTCACTCCTTATTTACTATCTGCAAGGCAAGTTTAAAAACCATCCATTTTGGGATGGTCCTTTCGTTATTAGGAAATCTTTCTTACCGCGAACCACAATTCAACGTAGTTACTTCCATCTCTGCCACCATAGACTTCGAATTCCAACCCTTCCACCTGCTCGTATCCCGCCGTTGGCAGCCATTCCGAATAGAAGCGGCGGTATAACGACTCGATGGAATCGTTAAATTGATTCCATGTAAACAATTCGGATGGGAATATAGCCCACGTGTGTGAAGGGATCGCGATTTCTAAATATCCATCTGTTTTACTGGAATAGCTCTTGAATGCACATAGCATATATGGAAACGTATCTTTTTCGGTTTTTCGATAACTGCAAACTGCATGTACTTTAAATAAATCCTTGCTCAGATCTACAGGCAATTCCCCTGCATTGTCAGCTAGTCTCTCTACCTCACCGTTGGCGTGGCATTGTTGCCAAAATCCCCCCGGGGTAGTCAATCCTTCCCCACTCCCACTAGTTTGAAAAACTCTTTCAATGCCAAATACTTGGAATGCTTCTTTGGTCTCGATCCGATAATTCATCGCTTCAGCACCTTTGATTGAGATAAGGAAGGAAAGCCGAGGATAGGCTTTCAAAGCGACGCCTTCTTGACGGGCCATAGCCGGATTAATACGATGCATCGATTGAAAAGCTCTTGCGAAAGAAACCGGTGAATCATAACCGTATTTAAGGGCAATATCAATCACTTTTGCATCGCTATTTAATAAATCAATCGCTGCCAGAGTAAGCCTTCTGCGCCGTATATATTCCGCCAATGTTACATCCGTAATGAAGGAAAATAGTCTTTGAAACTGATGCGAGGAACAGCAAGCTTGACTTGCAATCTCCGACAGGTCGATATCTCCAGATATATTCATTTCGATATAATCTATTGCCCGATTCATCCTCGTAAGCCAATCCATTCCTTTCCCTCCTCTCAATCGAAGTATAAAGTAACATCGAATTCGTTACGCAACTTTTTATGCACAAGTAAGTTAGTCCATCATTTCATAAGGTACCAATACCCCTAGGATTCCTGACATGTTTAATTACCATTACAACTTTGTTATTGCCTCCCTAACCTTTAAATTTATATTACCATATTGGAGCTGATCTGCCCGTTAAGAAAAGGCGGCGTGCGCCGCCATTTTGATATTTGTGCGCTAGCGTGCGACGAGCGACCGCGATACTTCTCTTGCGCACAATATTTGTGCGCTAGCGTGCGACGAGCGACCGCCATACTTCTCTTGCGCACAATATTTGTGCGCTAGCGTGCGACGAGCGACCG
>NZ_WHNY01000044.1 GCF_013141695.1 Paenibacillus plantarum | reverse complement strand
CCCTGTTAGCTGATTGGTCAGTCGTAGTTTTTTAAAACTAAATAAAGTACTCCCAATGAAACTATTTCCCATATAATACTAGTAATAAATTGCAAATCAGAGCTATTCTCTGAAACCACCTTATCTGTTATAAATAGATATAATGAGTTTACTACAAGTGGGAATATTGAAATTAAAAAAACTGTAACTAATGCAAGTGTGCGAATTTTGGCTTCAGATCTCATTATGTACTCCTTTGGTTACTTGAATTTCCATTCCTTCATGTATTTGTCCCTCCAACAGCTTACCTTTGATGATTAAAGGATTTTCAGTACTTAATGTTTGAGTAACCTTAAACTGTGTCATCTATTCCTCCACCAAACTAGATAGGTATTCGACTATCCGGCCCCTTCAATCTCAGTGCAAGTTCAACATCATTAGTTTTGTAGCTTCTAATAAGAATCATGTGCGGAATGAATAACCCAGGTGGGTGAATACCAGCTCGAGAAAGAATGTTTTTTAGACGTTCAGGAGTGTATAAAATACTCCAACGCTTACTACCATCATCAAATGTTAAATTAACTTCATATGTATCTACCACGGAGTTATATCGTCAGCCTCGCTTCTGGTTGAGCTATAGTTACCAGTTTGCTTAGTTGATTATATGTCCATGCACCCATTCACATATTTGGACAGCCACTTCTTTTACCACCGTTTTAGAAGTATCGACTGTCGGCATTGGAGGGGTGTATGCTTTGTCAGCATTTTCAAGCAACCACTTTGCAAAAGATTTATGTTCCTGAATCAAATCCTCTGACCAATTTCTTGCACGTAATCGTAAATCACGTGTTTCATCGTTACAATGTAAGTTCAAAAAGTAAATATTATCCTTAAAGTATTGAAAATCCTCACACTTTTCAGCATCCCATGGCATTATCGTTCCGCATATTATAGATACTCGTCCACTAGCAGCTACATTTCTAGCAACACGAAACCAAATATTCTGAGCTTTATTCCAGTCATCGTCCCCTACCATTCTAAGAATAGAATCGAGTTCAAAAACATCAACATCTGGTAATAATTTTCTCAGTTCCATAGAAACTGCTGTCTTCCCTGTACCACTTGCACCTGTCACTATAAACAGCGGTATTTTTTCGTCCATGGTTCTACTCCCTCTAGTAATTTTTTTTATTCTCTACCTTAAAGGGAAACCCAGATTTTGTAAAGTTAAAAATTAATGGGATCAAAAAAGAGCTGCATCGAAGCAGCTCCCGCGCTATATTCACCGTTAGTTTAGTCTGTTTCCACTATATTGAAAGCCAATAACATAAGGATTCCTGTTACTATACTGCATTAATCGTAATTCCAAATGAGCCGTCCCTTTCTTATCTTGGCAGCATAGATGATTTGCCCACTATGAAAATGGACCTCTCTAAACATTGACATCATAAGATTAAGAGCTGTCGTCTCATTATTTACCTGGCTATATGTAAGAGGCGGACGATTAATGAAGGGTTGTGACATTAATAACTCAGGTCTGGATTTGAGATGTTCAAGGTATTTTATAAGTATATCAAAAGCATCCATGATCTTTTTTAAAGCTTGTTCTTTAGACATTTCTAACCCTTTTTCAAATTCTTTATCCCTTTCTCTTATGTCTGGAATATCCAGCAGAATAGTTTCGACTCGAGAGTGAACCGCACCTCTAATATGGGCAATTAGGTTAGCGATGCTGTTACTTTCCGATGTCGGTGAAGATGTAATGTCTTCTTGGGACAATTGTTCTATGGCTTGAAGTGTCCATTTCTTTTCTGACCTAAATTTAACTAGCATACTTTCAAGTAGCTCTAAGGCGATCTCCATTTAGAATCCTCCCAGTAATTAGGTATATGTATAATCATACAAAACGAATGTTCCCTAATTCAATCTATACTTGAACGAACAAAAAAAGAGCAGCCGCTAGGCAAGCTCCTCCACTATTCTTATCCTTTAACTCAAAGAAATAAATTCATTCCAGGAGCATCAGATTCTCTAGATTGAAATCCGAATTTTTCATAAAACTCTTTTTTACCTTTTGCGCAGGCTAATTGAACCCATCTAATACCATTGGTTTTACAATGTTCTAAAAGTTCGTTCATAATTCTTTTGCCGATTCCTCTATTTTGATACTCAGGTAAAACAATCATCTCACAAATAAAACATTGTATATATCCATCCGATACTAGGCGACCAGATGCTACAAGCTTCTCATTATCGTAAAGAGTTACGATATGCCAACTATTCTTTATTGCTTCATAAAGTATGTCAGCATTCCAAGTTCCTTTTGAATTCCATCCAGTAGTCTGAAATAAGTTATAATAATCAGCTTTACTAGGAATATCTGAGCGACAAGTAATACTCAAGTTTTCACACCCTATTTGTTATTTTATAATTCCTATAAGAAGTACTCTATCCATCCCTTCAACGATTATGCACTTCAAATATAGACCCCCTGTAACTGTACTAAAAGCAATATAATGGTCTTCTAACCAATAATCCGATTAAACGAGGTGTAATTGCCTACCTCATGCTATCGAAAACATCAAAGCCAAATAACCACAAATAACAAAAAACAACGCAGCTGAAACTGACCAAATAGCCATCTTCTTTTTCCAAGACCAGAGCAAACCACCTAAAATTGCAATGATCCCAGCTGCAGCAAGACATAGGCTTGCCACATTCGGGATAATTTCCATGTCTTCTCCTCTGCTCACATCGAAACCACTTATATACGTAAACCAAGGCAATGGTGGCCCATCATCGAGAATTGTTGTTAGATCCCCGTGAGGAGGCTCTTGCTGACCCATGAATGCTGTAACTACGAGCAATATAATAATAACAATGCTTTCAGCTCTCATCCAGGACAATGTTTTATTACTTTCTTTACGTAACAAAAATGTATTAATGAGTGCCAAAGCAATTATCGGAACGATTAAAAGATGTTTGATTAGCATAGCTTGACCGAACGATGTAATCCAAGAGCTTACATAATAGGGAGATAGTCTGCTCATTAACAATAACCCTGCTATGATGTTTAGAGAGACACATACAATTGCCATTGGTGAAAACCACTTCAGAAATGGAGACCAGTTCTTAAGTTCGACTGTAAACCACCCCACAACAAAAAGTACACCAATCCAAACCATGGCACTAACAAAATGGGTCGTATGCGCTGCAAAGCCAGACCATCCATACAAAGAGGCGGAATGGCTCGCATATCCAAATGCAATAAGCAAAATCAATGTTAAAATGGGAATCGCTTTCCATTTATACTTGATCGCCTTTGAGTTTGGTTTTAAACCCAAGAAAAGTAACATTACCATAGCGGTTATCACGGTCGTAAACCAGGCATTACCAATTTTATAGTCACTTAGCACCGTAAAGAGTAAATAGGGAATGTCATACCCTAGAATTTCCTTATAGAAAACAATGATTTTTATCACCTGAACAAGCGATAGTAAGACAATTCCAAGTAAAACCCATGTCAAGGTATTATCTGAGATGTGATAACGGGGCTTTTTATTGTCAGGTAAAAGGGCAAGAATACTTACACCAGTAAGGATTGCGTAGCAGCAATAAAGCAGAGCTTCCGATAATACATAGAGCAACTACTTTTTCCTCCTAGCTAATAACAGAATAACAAGCGCAATAATTACTAATGCACTAATTCCTACATAAATTAGATAATTGGATGATGTAGATACTTCCTCAACTTCTGTAGCACTTGGAGACGGTGTGCTAGTAGGTACAACTGTTGCAGACGGTGAAGGTGAAGTCTTTAATTCTGTTTGTGCCTGCTTGTCCCCTTCTCTTTGCACCGAAAAAGAGTACTTCCCTTGAATCGGATGTCCATCCTCACCGACAATGGTCCACTGTACTTCATAAGTGCCGTTTGATAATGGTTGACTCAAAATCCCTGTCATAACCTTCTCTTTAAGCAGTAATTTATCTAATTTAATCTCCTGTTTTTTGCTATCAAACAACTTAAATGTACTTAAGCTCTCCAGTTTACCTTCAAATGTTAGTGTGAGTTCTTTTAATTCATCCGTAACCACTGCATTTGCTGGAGGATTCGACTTATCAAATCCCGTATGAGCCAAGGCAGGATTTGAAAAAGATAAAGTCAAACTTACAAATAAAATACTCAATACCATGACTAGTTTTGCAAAAAGGCTACTTCTTTGAATAGTGAACATTAGATATCCCCCAAATATGAATTGATATTAGCTACTTACTTCCGCAGTCGTAACAATCGTAAGCTGTTTAAAATAACAAGCAATGCTGCCCCCGTATCACTAAAAACAGCCATCCATAATGTCAAAAGCCCAGGGAAAATAAGAAGCAAAGCTACGATTTTTATTATAATAGAAAACCATATATTCTGTTTAATGATCTGTACGGATTTACGGCTTAAATGAATCGTATGTGGTAATTTTTCAAGATTATCCGCCATAAGTACGATATCGGCTGTTTCCATAGCTGTATCGGTACCAGCACCACCCATCGCTATTCCAAGGTATGCAGTTGCAAGTGCAGGAGCATCGTTGATGCCATCTCCAACCATGGCGACAATGTGTCCTTCTTTTTGAAGCTTTTTGACAGCATTGACTTTATCCTCGGGCATTAATTGCGCAAAATAACGGGTAACTCCCGTTTGAGAAGCAACTTTGTTAGCTGTCCCTTCATTGTCACCTGTTAACATGACAACTTGATGGATACCAACAGCTTGGAGTCCTTTAAGAGCTTTCACGGATGTACTACGAATAGCATCCGAAACAGCAATAACACCTATTATTGTCTCGCTTGTCCCTATAATCACAATTGTATTTCCTTCTTGTTGAAGGGATAAAATTTGTGGTTCCAGCACTTCTAAAGTAGTACTGAGTTCCTTGAACAATTTCATGTTTCCTGCAAAGTATTCACTATCTCCAATCCATGCGCTGACACCTTGGCCAACGATATTTCTGAATGTTTCACCTCGAAGAACAGGGACACCCTTATCATTGGCGTACTCAACAACTGCCTTGGCAATAGGGTGAGTCGAGTATTCTTCTAGCGTTCGAGCAATCGCAAGCAACTCGTTTTCACTTGTTCCTGTTAGAACAACTTGAGATACCTTCGGTTTTCCCTCGGTTAGCGTACCCGTCTTATCGAAGGCAATTGTTGAAATCCTTCCTGCTATTTCTAAAAATGCACCACCTTTGATCAGTACCCCATTCTTAGCTGCATTTCCTATGGCTGAAACAATGGCTACCGGTGTTGAAATGACCAAAGCACAAGGACAGGCGATAACTAACAATTCTAACCCTTTATAAAACCAATTTCCCCAAGTTCCATAATCAAGTAGTGGGGGCAGAAACATCACAACAAGTGCAAGAATAAACACAATTGGCGTATATATACGGGCAAATGTATCTACAAATGCTTCTGTTGGAGCTTTCTGCTCTTGCGCTTCTTCTACAAGGTGAATGATTTTGGATATGGTCGTATCTTCAACAAGTTTAGTTACCTTAATCTCCAATGATCCATGTTCGTTTATTGTACCTGCAAATACACTATCGCCAATATGCTTATCGACTGGAATGGATTCGCCTGTAATCGGCGACTGATTGACACTTGATTCCCCAGCAATGACAAGTCCATCTAACGGAATTTTATCCCCTGGTTTAATAACAATAACATCAGCAATAGAAATTTCCTCTACAGGTTTCCTGATAAGCTCCTGACCCATTTTTACGAACGCTTCTGGAGGGGCCAGATCAATTAAACTTCGAATTGAATTTCGGGTCTTCTCAATAGACATTGTTTGCAGTACATTTCCTAGTGCAAACAACCAAACAACTGTAGCTCCCTCTAGCCATTGACCAATTGCCGCGGCACCTAGAACAGCTGCTGTCATCAATACATTCATATCCAGTGATCGGCTTTTCACTGCATAATAGGCGCTTCTGGCTGGCTTATAACCACCGATGATAATGGATATACCGTAAAGTAGTGTAGTAAAGTTTGGTGATACATTTGTGTAAGAGCCAATCCAACCAAAAAGAAGTAGAACTCCTGAAAATACAATTAGATTCCTACCTGAGTTATCTTTTTTAGATACTGTATTCTTCTGATTTCTCGAAACAAGGGATGCTTTATAGCCGGCTTTTGATATTTCTTTAATGACGTCTTCTACGGAGATATCATGCTCAGCTATCATTTTACCGGTTGAGAAATTGACACTTGCACTTGTGACTGAAGGAAGAGATTTTAGATGATTTTCTATCGTCCGTGCACAGGAACTGCAATCCATTCCTTCGATGACATAGATTTTTCCTTTACCCATTATCTGTTCGCAGTTTGTATCTGAGCAACAAGAATCTTTATTCTCATTATCTACACTCATTTTGTCCACCTCTTTACTTATTACTGCAACAATCCAATTGATCATTTTTATCACAAGCAGCTACTTCCTCTTCAACTTGCATGAAAACATCTTCCATAATGCTTAAAAACTGTTTGATTTGCTCGTTTCTGAGGCTGTAATACACATATTTCCCCTCTTGCCTTCCAACGATAATTCCACAGCCCTTTAAACATGTAAGATGTTGAGAGATATTTGATTGATTTCCTTGAATTTCTTCAATGATTTGGGAGACTGTTTTTTCTTTATCTTTGATGCAATCCAAGATTTGAAGCCTAGTTTTATCACTAAACCCGCGCATGAATTTGGCTTTAACATCTAATTGATTTTGAATCATTTTGGTTTCCTCCAACTAAATAGTTTTCACTAATATGATTATTCATCATCATATTAGCTGACTCTAATATATGTGTCAAATTAAACCCCCATCTTTGGAATGGGGGTTTGGTATTTATATTGGCATAGGCGTTTTTGTTGGACTTGAATATCCCTTTTTATAAGTATTATCAATCGTTTCACGAATTTCTTTTAATGATTTTCCATCCTGCTTCATTTTTATGGACTGGACAGCAATTTGTAAGCAAACTCCACAGCGAGTACCATGGTCATCCCATACGACGGAACCATCCTTATTAACCTCTTTTACAAAACAGTTCATATTGCTGGTATGCCCAGCACTTTCTCCACATCCACAATAA
Source organism: Paenibacillus plantarum (assembly GCF_013141695.1). Classification (GTDB taxonomy): domain Bacteria; phylum Bacillota; class Bacilli; order Paenibacillales; family NBRC-103111; genus Paenibacillus_E; species Paenibacillus_E plantarum. Next base: position 45,846 of record NZ_WHNY01000044.1, on the reverse strand, counting down.
CAAGGTATCCATTTCAATATATCAGTTGCCCGTCCCGAAGCTTCATAGACTAATCGAATTTGCTCTGTCTGTCCTTTTAAGAAGGTTGGCAACACATTGACTGATGCCGTTTTCTCTTGTAGATCACCACTAGCATGCTCCTGGTGTTCTGAATGGTCTTCGTCTGATGTAACTTTTTGTGAACCACATGCAGTAAGTACTGCCGCCATAGATAATACAATCATCATTTTCTTTACCGAATGTTTCATTGCTTCACCTCATATATTAGCTTTTTCTAATATATCACATTTTCTATGTGGCGCAGCCATTTTTAGCCAATGTTCATTAAATTGTATGATTTCATAGACTTTACCATCATATTAGTAAGATATAATATGTTCGAAACGGTTAAAAAATGGACTAATAGGAGAACGGAATTCAATGATATATGTAACGGAGACTTTACTGTACGTTTGTTTTTGCATCCTTACTGGGGGACAAATTTTAAGTCTGGTGCCTGAAGATAAAAGGCCTACAATCGAAATCCCCAATTGGCTGATCATTGTATGTGCAGCTGGAATAGCTCTATTATCTTTTGCTCCTGTATTTAAAATCATTGATTTCTTTGCCAAGGATTTTGGAGAGAGTTACTGGGTTATCGGAAAAGGCGTTCTTCTTGATTTTAAAATGGGACATGCATGGTTATATACCCTCTTTTTCTCTTGCGCTTTAATATTTATTAGGGTTCTGCGTGGATCCAAAAAAGATCCATTTGTAGATATCCTTGGCTTAATATTCACTCTAGGGTTGATTGGAGCTTTTGGCTGGGCTAGTCATTGTGCATCGAACTTTGCCATAAAAGGATTTATAACACATAGCACTCACTTTCTTGCTGTCTCCGTTTGGATCGGCATATTGCTAGTCGCAGCTTGGTTCTCGAAAGATCAGCAGCATTGGCAAGCTTTCTTCAAATGGTTTAGCCCTGTTGCCCTAGTTTGTGTATCTATAACAGTTGTTGCAGGACTTATTCTGATGAAATTTATTGTGCCAGAGTATTTAAATTCCTGGATGATTACATATGGACAAACATTACTAATCAAACATGTATTGATTATTCCTCTACTCGTTATTGCTTTTATGAATGGATTCCTTACCAAGCGCAAATTCGTATCAAATCCGAACTACGATCCAAAACCTTGGATCCGCGCTGAAAGTATAATGGCCATTCTTGTTCTATCGGCAACTTCAGTAATGGGACAACAGAATCCACCCCATGAGTTAAGTATTGAAAATACAATCAAATTGACACAACCATCTAGTTTATTTACTTTGTTTAATCAACTTCCTGCTGATTTTATGGTTAAAATCGGGGTGAATTTATGGAGTGTTGTTCTCCTGCTGCTAGCGGCACTGCTTATTTTCACAATGCTCTTTGTTTTTGTCAAAAGACAGAAAGCCTCAATGGCGGTCATCTGTATGGGTCTTATTCTTGCAGTGGTAACATATGTGGCAGTTATGGTTAGTGTGATATAGCGAAAGGAGTAAATGATTTTGTTGTTGACTATATTTATTTTTATTATTGCAGGACTTGCCGAAATTGGCGGCGGATACATGGTATGGCTATGGTTGCGCGAATCAAAGCCCCTCTGGTATGGTATCATCGGAAGCCTCATCCTTGTTGCTTATGGTATTATCCCAACGTTGCAAAGTTTCCCAACATTTGGTCGCGTCTATGCAGCATACGGTGGCGTGTTTGTTGTTCTTGCTGTACTCTGGGGTATGTTCGTCGATAAAAAAACACCCGATATGTACGATTGGATAGGCGCTTTTGTTTGCGTTGTAGGCGTGTCGATCATGCTATGGGCTCCAAGAAGTTAATAGATTCATAAATATTCAAAATCTCAAGCTACCACCAGGCTAAACTCCCGTTAACGGAGAAGGCTGCCGATCAATTGATCTCGGCAGCCTTCTCTTTTTGTATCCAAAAACTTACTAATTGGCGTAGTATTCGCGTTTTTCACTTGGCTTAAATTTTATATTTGTCTCTATCAAACAAGAAGTGATGCCGATTCTTTATCCAAGTACAAGTGCCAGTTTGAATGTCTTTTCAATATACTTGCGGGATTCATCGGTGACAGCTCACCTTCAATTGCGTTAAGGATTGCATTTGCCTTGATGCGATGTGGCACACAAGAGATAATACAGTCGCTCTGCATGATTTGATGAACGGTCATAGAGATTGCTTGGTTGGGAACTTCTTCCAAACCGGGGAACCATCCCTCGCCGACTTGTTGGTTTTTGCATTGTTCATCCAGATTAACGACAATGTATGCTTCTCTCGTTTCAAAATCCGCTGGCGGATCATTAAACGCAATATGCCCATTTTCGCCAATGCCGATCAAAGCAAGATCAATGGGCGCTTTGGCTATCTGTTCTGTTAACGTATGAATCGTTTCTTCGATATTGCTATCACCATTTACAAAATGAACTTCATTAATCGGTACATGTTCCGTAAACCTCTCTTTTAAATACTTGCGAAAGCTTGCGGGATGCCGCTCTGACAGCCCCACATATTCATCCAGATGAAACATTTCAACGTGACTCCACTCTATATTCAGTTTGACGAACGCTTGAAAGAAACCGAATTGAGAAGCCCCTGTTGATAAAATGATGCGTGCTTTGCCTTTCTTCTGAATGGCTTCCATAATTACTTCTGAAGCGTGTTTTGCTGCTTTTTCACCAAGCTCAATTGAATTGTCGTTAATAATCATTTCCATTAGATATATCTCTCCTATAGACCGATTTACTCGCTTGAATGGTTTCCTCGACTACAATCTTGCCGTCAGGCATACATCTGAATAGGGTGAGATCGCTCATTGTTTCCACGAGTCCCCTTTCAGTTTTCAATTTCATTACTTTCAAAGGTTGGATCGTAACCGATTCAATAGCCTGCCTTAAAGGAATTCCAACATATTGCATGATATTTTCTAAATTATGGGGCATTGTTACACCCGATCCTGCTAATATTCTTGCATCCTTGGCTACTGTTAATCGTCCATCTACATGTATATCAACTTCCCCACCGATCAGACTTGCATAGCGACCAGGCGGTTGCCCCCCTAATGCTACGCAATCCGTCACAAGTAGAAAGTTGTCTTGTTTCGCACGAACCATTACTTTCAGAACATCTGGATGCAAATGATGACCATCTGCTATGAAAGCAGCACAAAGCCGATCTTCAGCCAATTGATGCCAAATATAATGGGGATGTCGAGGCAGAATTGGATGGGAACCATTACCTAAATGTGTCGATAGGGTAGCACCAGCCTCAACTGCTGCTTGGATCTGTTCTGCTGTTGCTGCGGTATGCCCGATGCTAACGACCACGCCACTTGCCACAGCCTTAGCGATGAAATCAATTGCCCCTTCACGCTCAGGAGCCAATGTAAGCAGTTTAATTCGGTAACCGCTTACCTCTTGAAACCGACAAAATTCCTCCCAACTCGGATCTCGCACATACTGCAGGGGGTGAGCCCCTCTTGGTCCGTCTTCAGTTGATATATAGGGACCTTCGAGATGAATGCCAAGTATGGCTCTATTCACACACTCATTCCTATTACACATTAGATTAATCTGATGTAATGCTTGAACGATGCGCTCATAGCTTCCTGTAATAATAGTTGGATAATAGCTGGTAACTCCATGCTGAAACATGATATCTGTGAGTGATTCAATATCTTCATTAGTCGTATTCATTCCATTAATGTCATAACCTCTATACCCGTTGACTTGAAGGTCTATCCATCCTGGAGAAACCCATAGTGTATCTTTGGATGGAGTGAACGTTCCTAAACTGTTTATACTCACAACACAATCTTCTTCCAATGTAATATTCAACCATTCATCATTTCGTACATTCCTTGCCTGTATTGTTCGTTGTATTGCCATTACCTCCAATCAATTGGGAACTCTATGTAGCCTTATAATAGGACAAATTAAGATTGTTGTCTTGACCTAATATGATAAAATGGTATAAAAATAAACCTATCTTGCGATTTGCGATCGGACTATTCTATCCATTGAAAGGTGCTCTGCGTTATGAAAAATCCGAAAATTCCGATTGAATACGGAAGCGAATTGGAGGGATTTTACTTCCAACATCTCTCTCGTAAATCACATTTTGAACGAAACAATCATTATCACGCAGCATACGAAATATACTTTCTCATTTCTGGCAATCGCCACTATTTTATCAAGGATCGATTTTATTTAGCGCAAGCTGGCGATATCATTTTTATCAACAAATATGATGTTCATAAAACCTTACCTGTAGACCATCTTCAGCCTGAGCATGAACGAGTGCTTGTTAATTTCTCCGAAGCCTATTTAGGTATAAGCCATCTCTATCAGACTCCATCACTTTTGAATATTTTTCAATCCACGTCTAATCTTTATCGACTTAGCCCACATGATATCGATTACGTTCGATATTTATTCAACAGAATGGCACATGAGGTTGAAAACAAGGAAGCTGGATTTGAAATTTACTTAAGACTCCTGCTAACCGAACTGTTACTATTCTCTGAACGACTCGACAATAAATATCCATTGCTAACGGAGATAAATCCTAGCTCACTACATGGCAGGATTACACATGTCGTAAAATATATTGATGCGAATTTCTCAGAAAAGATTAGCTTAGAACAGGTTGCCCAGCTTGTATTTATCAGTCCAGCCTATTTAAGCCGAAATTTCAGAGCTATTACTGGATTTACCTTCGTTGGTTACATTCAGCATGTTCGAATTAGGCATGCCAAGCATCTCCTCCTTGAAAGCAATCAAAAAATGAGTGAAATTGCTGCAGCCGTAGGCTTTGACAACTTTACTCATTTCAACAGAACATTCAAGAAATTAGTTTTAACAAATCCTTTGAAATACCGAATGGATAACCAAACTCATCAGAAGAATTAACAATTTCTTAGACAACTAATTTAACTGGAAACGGAATTCAGTCTTCTGTTCACCTCATCGGATAAAGACAAATTGAGATAACCATCTAATAGGATTATAACCTTTAAAAATCCCTCAGTTACGCTACAATTAGGTAATTAGAATCCATAGGAGGTTATTATTTTGTCCAAAATCAAGGTTGCTATTATCGGATGCGGCACGATTGCTAGCTCCTCACACATCAAAGCTTATATGGCCAATCCCGACGCAGAGATCAAGTATTTCTGCGACCTCATTAAGGAGAAGGCTGATAAAGCTGTGATCGACAATAGTTGCGGGGAAGCTATTGATGATTATCGTATTATTCTGAATGATCCGGAGATTGAAGCCGTTTCCATCTGTACACCGAATCACGTTCATGCTTCCATTTCCATTGATTGCTTACGTGCGGGCAAGAACGTGCTCTGCGAGAAACCTGCTGCAAGAACCTACGCAGAAGCTTTGGAGATGCAGAAGGTTCAGCATGAAACCGGACTTGTGTTGAATATTGGTGTTGTGAACCGATTTAATACGGAAGTTAATCTGATTAAGAAGATGATCGCAGACGGCGATCTTGGAGAGCTATACCACGTATACGTCAGCTTCCGTTCCCATCGTTCGATTCCGGGATTAGGTGGTGCATTCACGACCAAGTCTATCGCAGGAGGCGGTGCATTGATCGACTGGGGTGTCCATTTTCTCGATATCGTTATGTATTGTGCGGGTGATCCGCTACCTAAGACGGTTTCCGGACAAGCATATAGCAAATTGGGTGTTGACATACCGAATTATTCGTATTTAAACATGTGGTCAGGTCCTCCGAACTTCACTGGCACCTATGACGTGGATGACTTCGTTACGGCAATGATCAGAACCCAAGGACCGACAATAAGCTTAAACGGTGCATGGGCACAGAATATTGGCGTAAACGAAATGTATATTGACTTCATCGGTGACAAAGCAGGGATCCGCCTTCAATATGGCAAAGGATTTAAAGTTTACAACGCGAAGGATGGTGTATTGCTGGAGACAACCCCTTCCACTAGACCCGTTGACATGTTCCAATGTGAGATCGATGCGTTCCTCGATTGCATCCGTACCGGTGAGAAGCTACCTTCCCATATCGATACTGTGATTCTTTCCTCGCAAATTATCCAAGGGATATACGACTCATCCGATTTAAATAGAGAGATTGCATTTTAACACAGTTATGGAGGTTGAAAATATGAAAAAAATCGGTTTTATTGACTATTTTCTCGATGAATGGCATGCAAATAAATATCCGGAATGGATCGAACAGGCATCCGGTGGAACAATGAAGGTAGCCTACGCTTATGGCATGAAGGATGCACCGAACGGGCGGGACAATGCTACCTGGTGCCAAGAAATGGGCATCGAGCTACTGCCTACGATTGAAGCTGTCGTGGAGAACAGCGATTATTTGGTTGTTCTCTCGCCGGACCATCCAGAATTTCATGAAGCGCTGAGTTTGCTCCCCCTACAGTCTGGAAAACCGACCTTCGTCGACAAGACCTTTGCTCCCAACAGACTGACGGCAATTAAGCTCTTCCAGTTAGCAGCGAAGCACAGCACGCCGCTCTATTCCTCCTCCGCCCTACGATTTGCTCCCGAATATGTGGAGGCGAGTGGTAAGGAGATCGATACACTGTGCAGCCAAGGCCCAGGTCAATACGCTAACTATGCCGTTCATCAGATCGAGCCAATCGTAGCTCTCATGGGGACCGAAGCCCAACGGATTATGTCCATTGGGACGAGGCAAACCCCTGCCCTATTAATCGGTTTTTCTCACGGGCGGCAAGCAACGCTTCATCATATAGAAGGCAGTCCATTCCTTCTTGCCATGCATTTTGAAGACGGGAGTTCCGCAAGAATAACAGCTCAATCAGATTTCTTTGCCTCTTTCATTAGAAATCTGGTACAATTTTTCCGTACAGGTATTTCAACGGTTGAACCGGCGGAGACGATTGAGGTCATCACTCTGATCGAGTATGGGCTATTAGCTGCACAAACGCCGTATCACTGGATCGAGTTACCGAGTAAATCCTGCGAATAGAGGCCATAAGTCTAATGGACATAAAAGATGCGTTGCAAGCTGGCTGTCTGTTTCATTTTGATAATTTCTTTGCCAAAGATCAGGAACCATACGGTTGTGTTAAGCTTTTCCAGATCGGGGAAATTTGCTGTGAAAGCGGCTATGTCGTTCGGGCACATAACCAATACTGTCTAGAGATAAGCTGCATCGTATCAGGAAGTGGTTATTTCCATATCGACGATACCCGCATCCAAGTGGATGCGGGAGATATCGTGTTCAACAACGTCGGACATATTCATGCAATTACAGCCGACCGCTCCAATATGCTGCGCTACCTATACATGGGATTTAATTTCAATGACGAGACTGACAAGGCGTTTACCGAAATTCAGGCATATCTCCAGTCGGCTCCTTATCATTTCTCCAAAGATACGCATGATCTGCTTATTCCTTTCTTGCGCGTCATCGATGAATTTTATTCCCAAAAGCCCTATTCCCGCACAATGATTCGGAATTACTTGGAAGAAATCATTGTCTCCTCCTACCGGTCTTTCACCAATAAAGCTGAAAATGTGACACGCTATGCGACGGAAAAGTCTCCCCAATCGGTTGGGCATACCGTCTATTCGGTCATCCGCTACATCGAGAATCATATAGTTGGGCTTGAAAGCATCAAGACGCTTTCCCAAGAATTAAACTACAACTCCACCTACTTGTCCCACGTATTCAAGCAAAGAACAGGCATGACCTTGCAGCGCTATATTAATCACAAAAAGATTGAGAAGGCGCTGGAAATGCTCAAGTACGGCAATATCTCTATTAGTCAAGTGTCCGACATGCTCGGTTATGCAACGATCCAATCGTTCAGCAAGGCTTTCTCTCGTATTATGGGATACCCGCCATCTCGTTATGTCGCCAAGCAACGTGAGCGGAATGAATAAACTGAAAAATAATGGATTATAAAACAATTTATACCGCCTAATCCATTATCCTCAGTACGTTCATAGGAATATCCCCCATAAATTACTTCATGGCCATCATTCCGTGGGATATCCCACTGCAATTGCATCGATTTCTACGAGAAGATCATAGTTAAGATCACAATAGATCGTCGTTCTTGCCGGATAGGGAGCCTGAAAAAACTGTCTGTACGTTTCATTGAACTCCTGATAGTCGCTTCGATTGGTTAAATACACATTTACTTTGACCAGATCCTGGAACGTTAAATTAGCTGCGCTCAAAATTTCCCCAATATTATTCATAGTCTTTATCGTCTGGGTCTGTACATCAGTTCCAATGATCTCTCCTGTCTGCAGATCAATGGAGCCTTGTCCTGAAATGTATAATGTATTTGTCGTCTGTATCGCAGAAGAGAATGGTTTCGTATTTGGATAAGGCAACGTAATTTCTTTGTTCATTGTAATCTCCCCTTATAATTATGCTTAAAATACAAATCTACCTCTGACATACTAACACGCTGCTTCTGATACAAGGCCTCCATACCGAGATTGACCATCGCTGAGGTGAGAAAGGTCCTCTCGTGGGGAACTGCTGAGACGTGATTGAGCATCAGTGCTTCTATTTCCCGTGTCAAAACCCCGAAATGCCCAAATGGCCGCCATGTATCCAAATCAATCATCGCAGACTGTATGGGTTGATCTTTACTTCGGACTGCCATCGACCACTGGTTCACAAATTCCTGCAATTGAACAACGTATCCTCTCGTTCCATCCTTATACTGAAAGATGAACAATACCGGATCTGGAATATATACACGAGGATGCTGACCTAACGTCGAAGGATTAGCCGATAGGGCAGCTTGAAGCAAATCGTCAGGCCATTCCTTACGTTCCAAGGAACTCCATACTTCTTCCCCCTCTATGGCTTCTACCCACTCAACCCCAGTTTCGCCCCCACAGCGGTGCTCGGCAACACTCTGCATGATTTCCATCGCATGAAAGCCATAGGATTCAGGATGCAGCCAACTAACAACAAGAATCTCATTAAGCTCTTGCATCTCTGCCGAGGCAATAGGCGGTACTGTTGCTATAAGAGGCAACGATGAGCCACCAAAAAATGGGATATTTCTCCGCATAAGCTCATTATAAATCCAGACGGTATCCTGAAAATCATAGGCCAAATGTTTATCTGAGAAAATTGGGATCGTGATCCCTTGGAAATCAAAGGCTTGGAATATTTCCTCAAAAAACTTTCTTCTTGGATACATCCTCTGTCTCTTCTCATTAAATGGATAGTTGCCATGCTCACAGATAAGAATAACGCCATCTAGATCCTCCACGTCTAAAGCATCGGCTATCGTGGAATGAATCGGAATATGATAGGAATTAGACACATAGTGGCTCAAGTCATTACGAGGTATTTGATCCACATAGATAGATACCACATCGATTGAGGGGGAATAGCCAAATTCCCCGATTAATCTCCCGATGATCAGCTCCGCATGGGAATTGAAACGATATTCACTGATAATCGCAGCTACCCGTTTACGCCGGCTTTTATTGCTCATCAGGGGGCTCCTTCATAGTATGAAGCACCGTTTTAAGCCACTGAACTAAGGAACTCGTAATCGCTTCTATATATACTTGCCCTTTTTCTTCCGAAGCCCCTATTGGTGAATCTGTGTATCCATCATGTCCTGTCAGTATGCCATGCTTACCAACAAAGGTGCCGGGAACTCCAGTTCCAATCCAAGAAACACTCGGATGATCCTTCTTAAAGCTCATCTCATCGACCCATTCCCGACGAATTGCCATCACCATGGACGACTCGAATGCTCCCGCATGACCAGGTATAATCCCGGCTTCCGTCATTCGATATTCATGCAGCACTTCACTTGCGATACGCCAGTATGAAGCAGATGCAGTCCATACAGCGTGCTTTACTGCCAAGTCATTCGCAGCTTGTTGCATGAGAGGTTCATTACCCCCATGCGCGTTTATATAAATAATTTTGTTAAAGCCGCATTGAACGAGGCTATTTCCAATATCAGAGAGCATCTGCAAATAGGTTGTAGATGTGAAGGAAAGCGTCCCCCCAAAGTTCTTATGATGCTCTGAGCACCCTATGGAGAGCATAGGAGTCATAAGCAGCGAAACGGTTTCCGCTGCAAGCTGCACAGCCTTGGTGACAACCGATTCACAGATCATACTGTCTGTATAGACAGGTAAATGAGGGCCATGTTGCTCCGTTGCGGCAAGGGGTACGACGACTGCTCCTCCGCTCTTGGCGAATGCTGTGATCTGATCCCTGGTTAATGCATGAAAGAGATGAGATCTGATCATAGCTTATATCCCCCATCAATCGTAATCTTCGTTCCAGTTATATATGAGGATGCATCAGACAGCAGGAAAGCGGACAGCTTAGCTACTTCCTCCGGTGTACCGCTGCGCTTCAATAGTGTAAGCTTGCGAATAGCCCCCAGCTGTTCTTCCGTCATTGCAGCTATTTGTTCTATCGTTTTAATATCCCCGGGAGCAATTACATTCGCACGAATCCCTTGGTCTGCATAATCAAAAGCAATAAGCTTGGTAAATTGATTCATACCTGCTTTTGCCGTCCCATAAGCTAAATTGGCCACAGCCCCAGTCTCGCCCAATACGGAAGAGGTATTAACTATGGCACCTCCACCATGCTGAATCATCAGTTGAATACTGTATTTATTCACCAAAAACGTACTAGTCAAGGAACCAAGCAAAACATGATTCCATTCTTCTAGGGACAAATCGAGCGCTGCTTTCTGAACCTGCGTGTATACAGTATGCAGTAATCCATCCAATCGGCCAAAGCTGCTGCGTATGGATTCGATCAGTTGGATCACCTGCGCTTCATCATTCGCATCGGATTGGATGAAGAGCAGGCGCGATGGTCCATATTCCTTACTTAATTGAAACATATCAGGAAATAGTTCCAGCTCTAGTTGATCGCAGAACGCCACGACGGCACCCTCATCTAAAAAGCATTTTACCGAGGCTCTTCCAATCTTCCCCAGTGCACCCGTTACTAAAATTACTTTTCCTTCTAAAGCTTGCAAATTCACTCACCTCATCATTTATCGTAATCGAGCTTAACTAGGTTTGCTTACCTATCAGTTCTCCACATCGTCCAGCACCTACCTGGGACTTCTGTCCGGAAGTGTTCAATATTTCCGTTATCCGATATGGTGACGTAACAGTCGCGCCCATCCTCCCCGCCAAAGGTCAGATTAGTACAATTCAGCCCAATTAGTGGAATATCGAAGAGCAGCTCTCCAGTTGAAGAAACTTTGGCAATGCAACCCTTGCCAAAACGGGTCACATACAAGTTCCCCTGTGCATCACAGCGCATACCGTCCAAACCATAATCAGGAAATTGGATAAATATACGCTTATTGCTAATCTCATAATCAGTCGAAAGATCATATGCCCAAATGGTACGTTGAATCGTTTCATTGACATAGAGCACCCGTTCATCCGGGCTAACCTCAATACCGTTGGTCGTCCCCATGTGAGCTTCAAGCAGCTTCACATTACCATCCGTGTCGATCCGCCATAATTGTCCAGTAGAATCACTCCAATTTGGATCGCTTGCAAACAGTACACCTTGCGAAGTAATGGCAAGATCGTTAGGCTGATGCATGCGCAGCTCATGAGCCCATACGGATACAACACCCGTCTTTACATCTACTTTCAACACATTATGACCCGTATGGTCGGCAACGAAAATCTCATCTTGGGCATTCATCCTCATCCCGCAGCCTGTACTTCCTTCCGGAAGCTCAATCCAAAGACTACTTTCCCCTTGCGGGTTCACTTGTCCAATCGTATGTCTTCGTTCGTAATTGACAGCATATAGGTTGCCCTCCCTATCACAAACTGGTCCCTCAATACTTGTCGTAAAGCCAGATGGTGCAGTATAAGCACGCGATCTATACAACGGCGCATCCATTTGCATCCCCCCTCAATCCATAGTAAGCATAGTGTCCTCAAAACTAACAAGCTTGAGAGCGAAGCGTAAGCTTATGGAAGCAGATGTGCTCCTCCTGGAATCGGGAACATGGGCAGACTACGGAAGCCTTCCGCATATTTAACACCCGGACCTTGACCACGGAAGCTCGAGGTTCTGACCATATTGGCAACAATATCGGAACCGTACATATGCTGCAGCCAAATATCTTGGCTTGCATGACACTTAAGCATCTTGGCTTTCGTTTGAATCGTATCGGTAATATCGACATAAGCTTCTGGCTGAAAATCGATACCGCCCACATTGTCATACATGAATACATGTGGAATTTTAACCATTGCCGGATATTCAGTAACGATCAAGGGGACGGTAACCGGTATGCGGCAGTCAATTGAAATTTCCGAACAGATCCGATGGTCAGGATGATAGTCATTGTTGCTATGTACAAGCATCACATCAGGATTCGCTTTGCGGATCGCATTGATAAAAGTCATTCTTGATTCGCGGTTATGAAACAGGAATTCATCATCGTAATTCAGCCAAATCAAATCCGCACCGATCACATCAGCACTAGCCTGGGCTTCCTTATAACGTACATCCGCGATTTCTTTCATGGTCAATGTCGGCGATCCCACATTGCCATTGGTTGCAATCAAAATCGTCACTTGGTCGCCTCGTCCAGCATATTTCGCTAAAGTTCCTCCACAACAGAGCTCAACATCATCCGGATGTGCGCCAATTGCCAAAATCCTCATGTATTAAACCACCTCAAAATGGATTATAAAATCTGACCAATACGCGGTTGGAATTGCGGATCCTGTGGATCATAGAAAACCATTTCCCGTTCAAAATTGGTGCCAAAGTGATCCAGCTTGGTAATATCCAAATCAATGCCGAAGCCAGGTCGATCGGGCACAGTTATTTTCCCTTGATTAAAGACAAGTTCCTCACGAAGTAGATCACCCTTCATGAACTTAAGATGTGTATCATTTGCAAAAGGGAAATTGCGAGAAGAAGCCACCATATGAATATTACCTAAAGTTCCTATTCCCGTTTCCGCCCAGCTACCGGTCACACACCAAATTCCGGCATGATTGGCTAAATCGACAATTTGCTTCGCTTTCAAGATGCCTCCTGCTTCGGATGGGTAGACTAGAAAGCACGCACATGCTCTTTTATCAATCAGGCGGAGCGCATCCTCATAAGTAGCACAGCCTTCATCCGCAATAATAGGTACATCTACTGCACGGGCTACAGCTGCCATACCGTCCACGTCATCATACCGAGTGGGCTGCTCAACCATTTGCAAATCATATTTCTCCATTTTGCGAATGGCCTTAATGGCCGTTGGTACACTCCAATTCTGATTGGCATCTATTCGGATCTTCATCGCGGGGCCAACTGCTTCACGCACGGCCTTTACACGCAAGGTATCCAAATCAATATCGCGCCCAACCTTCAACTTCAATTCGGAATACCCTGCTGCAGCAAATTTCCGCGCTTCTTCGGCATTATTTTCTGGTTTATCGATAAAAATGTAGCCCGCGAAAGCTACTTCCCGTTTGACCTTCCCGCCTAATAAATTATAGACGGGTGTATTAAGAATTTTCCCCCGCAGATCAAGCAAGGCCATTTCAATGCCTGCCATACCGTAATAACCAATTTCCTTCCAATTTACACTGTATTCCTCGAGCTGATGGAGAATAGATTCCAACTCCATCGGGTCGCGACCGATCACGAAAGGCGCAAATTCTTTGTCAACTACCGTTTGAATTACCGGAATGGTTGGCCCTACGGATTCACCGATCCCAATTAATCCTTCATCTGTCTCAATCTGAACAATTAATGAGGGTGCGCTGTAGCGCGTACCTCCGGACCATTTTTCTCCTTTATAAAAAGGGATTTTAATGGCTTTTGTGTGAACCGCTGTGATTTTCATTGCGACTCCTCCTCAAGTTTTCTTTATTTTCACTCGCAATCGCTGAATTATTTGTGGTTAACAATCACTTTTACGACCTCATCAGGTTCGTTTCGTGCAAATTCAACGGCTTTATCCAATTCATTGAACTCATAATATTGGGTGATTAAGGGTTTTACCTGCACGCTACCGGACGCCATCATTTCGATAACCCGCAGCCATACCTGCGGAGCATTTGTTGAACCTAACAATGTCAATTCCTTCAAGACGACGGTTTGAATATCGACCAAGATGGGTTCACCCGGTAATCCGAATAATAAAAGCTGTCCACCTTTTTTCAACAATTCAATGCTAAGTCGCAAAGATGACTCCGTTCCTGCCGCATCAATTACAATATCTTCGGTTTCTGCAGCAAGAGGAGCAGCATGAGCACGCAAATTGAACATAGCATCTGCACCCAGCCTTATTCCCAACTCAAGCCGTTTTTCCCGCATGCCGATTAAGCTCACCTTGCCCGCACCCGCCGCTTTTAATAGTTGCACATAGTACAACCCTGTCGGACCATCCCCTATCACACTGACATTCTGCCCTAGCTGAATGGTCAACTTATCCACTCCACCTAAGCAACAGTGGATGGTTTCGGCTTGCGTCGCTTCAGCAAAGCTGATGGAATCAGGCAGTTTATAAAGATTCGTCGACGGCATAACAAGGAACTCCTGCCAGCCTCCGGGAAATTGAAGTCCAATCTCTCCTGATTCCCTGCAACGGTGTTTATGACCGACCAAACATTCTTGGCATTTACCACAGCCTATCAAAGGATCAATGCAAACACGGTCGCCAACTTTCCATTTCACAACCCCGTCACCAATTCGTTCCACCACACCTGCCAATTCATGGCCAAGCGGAAGCGGAGGTTGGCTAAATCCGGTATGCCCCTCCATAATATGAAGATCCGTACCACAAATGCCAATGGACTTTATTCGCACTTCAACTTGATCCTTCTCCAGAGATCTCTCTCGCTCAGTGGTTCGAGTTGTCATCGCGTTGTATCCTGTCCATTCCCAAATTTGTTTCTGCATAGCTTCAAAACCTCCGTTCATACTCGGTAACCTTCTACTAATAAACTAAACGTTAACGCCGCAGTCCAATGATAATCTCTTATTACATTTACCTTTTGACGGATATCATAAGGCTCCTTGAACAGCCCTTTTCGATCACATTGAACGGGCGCAGTATGATCAGATGAATCATAATATTCGAACAATACCCCATATTGCTTATAATATTTATCCACTAGGGCAATTGTTTGTTCCTTCAACCGTTGAGCCTCTTCAAGTCTTCCCTGTCGCGTAAGCCCTATAACAATCAGATAGTTCATATTTATCCATGTCGGACCGCGCCACATATCAGTGGAATAGGACGAATGGGATAACGAGACCGATGGAACAGGTACCACACTGCCGAAATGACTGGAATCCTGCAACGCTGAAATCAGACGATCCACCCGCTCCGAAGGCAAGTCAAGTAACAGCAACGGTAGAAATCCGCTAACTGCTTTCACATTTGAAAGCTCTCCGTTGAACTTGCGATCATAATAAAATCCTTCTTCTTCATTCCACAACATAAGATGAATTGCTGAAGACATACTTTGCGAGCGGCTTCTCCAAGTCTCTGCACGCTCTGCTTCGCCAAGTTCTTCTGCAATTAACGCAGTGTAAAGCATATCGTTTGCGGCGAACACGGAGAAATCAACAACATCCAGTTGTTCTCCACTATCGAAACGCGGAGAGTTGTCAGCCCCTGACTCACCAGAACGACAATTTGTATCCAACTCAATTTTCCATTCTAGTAAACCATTTTTATTTTCATCTCGATTTGCGAGATCCCAAGCCAAATATTTCTCAAGAATGGGGAACGCATAGGCCAAATTCTCACTTTTTTTGTTACGCAGAAAGTTGTTCCATACTGCCCAGGCAAGAAGCGGCGGTTGCGTCACGGACACAAATTCCCCTGTCCAAACAGCTGTAATCGGAATCATGCCACACTCCTGCCGCATCTCCAACATCGATCGCAAAAAATCCCATGCCGCATCCGGATGAGCGTCATTCATCCCAAAGGAATGAAATGCCGAATCCCAAAGCCACATATATCGATGTGGCACGCGATTAGGCGTTGACCATCTCTGTTGTATGGCTCCTTCTTTCGACAATGTATTTACACGCATAATGCTGTAACATTTTTTCAATAAACGCAGCCTGTCTGAATGCTGTTCTACTTGATTTGCAGACAGTTCCGGGAGAAGATCGTATGATTGCAAATGTCTTTCCGCTGTATGACGCACATTAACTTCAAGTCCTTGTTGAGCTCTGTTCCCCGCTTCTTCCAATGTTCTCCCGTATGACAAGGAAAATTGGCCATCCAGCCTTCTAAGGAACACCACTTCACTGCCATGCTCAGGGTTAGAGCCCAGCTTACTTACATCAGGACTTACTTCACCCCCATTCAGTTCTTTCTCAACGCTAATCAATAGATGCATTGGAGCTATCCCGACTAATGTATGCCACTCGGCATAGGTTAAGATAACATGGCCCTCCTCCCAATCTGCCACGAACGTATCTCCGGTTATGACGCGTACATGACTAGTTTGTGGAATACTTATATTCAATCTGCGTCTAATTGGGGTATGAATTAGAAACTGTCCTATCCCGCTGCCCGAAGTAGCTACAAATTGTGCAGCCGAATCTGTCGTGCCATCTAACCCGGAATAGGCAAATAAAATCCCTTCCCCCCAGATATCAGGCTGATGTTTGTTCAAATATAGCGCTTGCAATGATTCCATTTCCCTTTAAGCCTCCTAATATTCCATAGAATTCTGCATTGGTGATGACCGCATCAATAAAACACGCCTGATAGGATGAGTACTCCGTCAATGATTACCTCACCTATCAGGCAACTCCAAGCTTTAATTATTAACTTCAATTACTGCGATATCATCCAAGTCAATCTGATCGGTACCGTTAACATTTCCAATTCCATACAACCTAAAGTTAACAACAGCGTTATTTGCCCCTTGAGGGGCTGTAAAACGGAAGCTAACTTTCGTCCAAACCCCTGGCCCTGGTTTAACATAATTTCCAGCTTGCGAGCTCAGGTATGTGGTGCCGTTATAATCCTCTGTATACATTTTGAAGCCCAAGGCTTGCAGATTATTTGCTCGAATCCAAGCCGAAACTTCATACGTTTTGCCTGGGACAACGACCATGCCCTGTTTTACTAACACCGGGTTCATGGCTGTTGTCACTGATTTCAACGCTATGCCATAGTTGCCTGAACGGGCGCTTTCACTCGTTGTTGCGATACTGGTTCCCGCTGTGGAATAGTAACTCCAGTTTGTAGCCTTTCCAGCGTTCAATTGCTCAAATCCTGGATTCAACAATAGGTTCAAATCCTCTTGAATTTGCACATCATCTATCCATGACTGACCATCGACAGACTGATCCGCCTTGAAGTAAACCTGAACTGCTGTTGTTTGCGGCAATGCAGTGAACGACACCTCGTATCGTGTCCAACCACTATTATTATTCGTATTTCCCCATGAGTAGGAGCCTACGGTACCCATCGCAGCATTTACCTGTCTTATGCCTAATTGCACCAGACCGGCTAACGAGCTATTCTTCACCCAGCCTGACAAAACATATTTCTTACCTGCAATAACGGGAATACTTCTATCATAAGCAGTACTAAGGACATTCCAGCTGTTCGCAGGATCTGGGTCTAACCGAGCAGAAGCTAATCCACTATGCGCCTCAATTCGATCCCAGGTATTCGTTGCCATATACCATCCGTCCGCTTTCACAGCACCGGAAACTTGCTTCTCAAATCCTCCGTTATACACGGGATTTGTATCTAAGCTAACGCTGAGCGGCATCGAAATGTGAACTGCATTTCCTACCTTCGCTTCAACCTCCAACTGGTAATTACCTTCCGTTACCGTGTTTGGGATCGTTAATGTTCCTGTTATCTGTTTCATTTCTTTGCCTGCTAGCAGGACAGAAGGAGCAAGATCAACATCGATCCCTTCAAGCGCTGCATGCGACAAGTCAACCGTGATCGATTGCGATGAGTTGTTTTTCAACTCGATTGAAAACGAATGTGTTCCGGTTTGATGCAAATTCATACTGTCCGAGATGAGTGCAGCATGCAAAAGCGGTTCTATCTGCAAGAACTTCGTTGTGGACAGTGTTAAGTCTTTCCCCTTGTACTGCAATTGTAAGGCAGCCGTCACTGGATAGACGCCGGATTCCAGTTCGATAGGAATATCGAATGAATTGCTCGATGTATCGCTAGCTCCACTGCTCATATCACCAATATTGTTCTCTATTGGAGCGATCCCCGTTGCATCTGGCAACGATATTCGTATCATAGCATTCTGTATAGCCGCATCTAATGTATTTCGAACTTGAACTGTTATCGCCAGCTCGTCGCCTTGAACAGTCTGTTCGGAATCGAAATGCAGATCAATTTGCAGCGCAGTTTGAACGATAGGTTCAATATAGGAGCGGACTTTATCCAGGGCATGAATCAACTGTTCCTTTTTCCCTTCCAACGCACTATCCGTTTGTTGCTCCGTCCATTCTTCCAACTGCTCTACATTTTGTAGAGAAATAATCGCTTTTTCTAAAGATTCATCTACCGTATCAGTAACACCACTCAATGCTTGCAGTAATTGCTGTAACTGCCCAATAAGTAATCCTGTCTTATCTTTCCAGTCTATATTTGAAATCAATTCCTCGGCATCCTGCAATTGTTCCACTGCTGTGTTCACACTCGTGGTAAACGATTGAATTCGATACACGAGCGTCTGTTCAGGGGCCAACGTTACATGGAAACTATTCTCCCAGCTTGCCCACTGCTTTTGTTGATCCCCATACATGAGTTCTATCTGGTGTCCCTGCAAATTAATTGGAATACTCGTTGACTGTTCCTGTTTCGTCAGATTGATAGCCACAGCATAGCGCTCCTGCCCATGTTCCCACACACCCCACTGCACGTTGCTTCCAATGCTTTCCTGAAGCTTCGTTCCTTCAGCATTAAGATTGCCAATCAACTTCAGTTCTTCCTTAAACGAAACAAGCCCTGGCCACAATTCTGAATCTTTTAATTTCCATCCTGGATCATTAATAGAGTAATAAGCTAGACCTTTGCTCCCTGCTAGAAAAGACTGATAGGCCATATTACGGATTTGATTAATGGTCGGAAGGTAGCTATATACAGAATTCTGAAGTCTGAAGGTCTGCAAAACCGTCCAGATCGGTTTCACATCGTCTACATTCGCCACTGCACTCCTCACACTTTCACCTACCGCAGATATCGGCTGCATAAAGTCGGTTCTGTAAGGATACACATCGGTTGCAAGAATATCCGTTGCCTGACCAACCATTCGGAATGCACCCGGATCATACTCCACCATATAGGTCGGATGATCGGGGTCAATTGAACGGATCAACTTATACGCCTCCAGCAGCTCCGACTGCGGGATGCCATTTAACACCGGCTCATCCATAATCATCCACCCGAGCAAAGCGGGATGATTCTTAACTGCTGTGACCACAGCACGGGTCAACTCGAAATTCTCTTTCACCTTCATTCCCGAATATAGCTGCGCCAGCACTTTCAATCCATTGGCTTGCGCTGTATCGAGGATTATCTCCATATCTTCTACACTTCTTATACTGTTGCCTTGTACAGTATTGATTCCAACCTCCTTCAAGTACGGGTAATCTTCAACATTCGCATGATAAGCAATGACTGGGAAGAATGGTTGACCATCTACATGTACAGGGCCATTCTCCGGCAATGCCGTCGGTCGAGGCCAACGATAGATGGTTTTTTCAAGTTGATCGATTGACTGTTGCCACTCATCCTTCAAAACCACTGTAATCTGGTAAGGCTGCTGCAAATCCATGACTGTCGGATCGAAAGGGATATTCACCTCCAGAGCAGCCGGTAAACCTGTTTGCTCGAATACGGCAGAAGGACTTCCTTCAAGCGCAATCCGGATATCCACTGTTTTATTATTGAAGCTACCGTCCTCTGGACGCAGCTTAGCAAGCACAGTACCATTCGTCACATCTGGATAGTAATAAATTTGATCCGTTTCTAAGCCGACAAGCTGTCGGGGATTTATCGTTTTAATGACAGATGCGTCATCGTAATATAAGTCCCCGGTGCCAAATAGGCGTAAATAAACATACATATACTTCGAGCCCAGTGGAGCCTGAATTTCATAATTCAATTCATGCCACTGACCATCGTTCTGGGACACCGGGGCTTTTGATTCGTAACCAGTTACCCAGTTTTCGACTGTATTTTCAATGCCCGAATAGAACTCAACCTTATAACCGGCGTTTCCAGTCACTCCAATCGCTTTGAACCAGGAAGTCAACTTGTAGGTCGCCCCTTCTTCTACCGGAATGGGCTGCATGACCCACGGGTTATTGCTCTGACTCGTGAAGATAGCCATCCCGTATTCTCCCGTACGCGCTGCTTCTGTAGCGACTCCCATGAAGCTACCCCAACCATTTTGAAATGCCTTCCAATCCGTGGGAATACTGTTGGCCACAGCTTCAAAACCGCCGTTCTTCAATAGTTGTTCCACAGTAAGAGTTAAGGATACCGTCGACGTTCCTCCCTCTTGAACTTCAATTTGATCGGAAATTCCGTTAACGTATCCCGGTTTAATCACCGTGAGGGTGTACCCTCCTGCCGGCACATTAGGTATGGTATAGGTTCCTTCTGCTTTCGTTACAGCCCTCAGTCCAATGCCATTCACCAGTACAGTCGCTGATTTTAACGGAATACCTTCAACCCCATAGACCGATCCGGTAACCGTGCCTCCTACCAGTATAGGCGTTGTTGCAACAGCCGGCGGATTATAATCGATAACTATATTAGCTGGGGCAAAGTTATTGTATATGTTGACTTGCCCAGCTGTTATGCCACCAAGACTTACAAGGTCCGAAATATTATTATTAAAATTAAGTTGATTTAAGGCACCCAGAAATTGGCCTACATTCACCGGTGCACCAATTCCATGAAAGTCGATAGATCCATTGGAAAGCATAGATTCTCCCACGGTAAGACCATTTGTGGAAATTTGGTCATGCATATCGATATTGCCTTTTCCATAATATGAACCTTGAATCGTTACTTCATTGAAAGTTGAAAATTGAGATTTGCCGGTTACATACAAGGACTTACCAATAAGGAAGCTTGTATAGTTACCGCTACTGGGCATAAAGTCCAACGTACTGCTCACATTTCCTGCTACAGAAAGAGAAGAGAAACCGTGAAAGCTAATTCCTTCCCCAATAAGGTCGCCACCTATGTGGCCTACTGTAATATTGCTTCCTTGAAAAGCAATTCCCCCCTGTGCACTCATGGTTTTATCAACCGTAAAAGATCCTACACTTGAATTAAAAGTGATATCTCCAGCGGCAATTACATTCCCATGTATGGTCAACCCAGTGATGTTACCTGTAAAGGTAATCGGGCCATTACATACGACATCGCCGTAAATTGTAAGGTTTGATGTCGCGCCTATCGTGCATGAGTCTCCACCATAGAGCACTGTAGTCCCAACAGTTGTGGAATCACCAATGGACATCGTTCCATAAACATTCGAAATTGTAAGGCTGCCGGTATAAAGCTGACTTGGATAAGCCACACTGCTGCTATTCTGTGAAATAGATTTATTTCCTGCCACTACTGAACCTGGCGTCACAATGTCAAGCGGCAGTGGCTGTGCATTGAATTGCTGATTAAAGTAGCTGCTGAAGTCATCTGCAAAATTAGGATTCATCGTGTAACCACTTGCTGGATTAGAAATTTCCGCGTTACCGGTACCTAAACTGCCATAAACAACATTATTCTGAAAATTCGCCAGAACCGATGGTGTTGGTGTTACTGCATTAGCAACATTAGTTGTTAAATTCCAGCTTGAGAAAGTCAATAACATTGCTAAGCATAAGCTTACAAAAAAATTATGCTTTCTCTTTCCATTTAACATAACTTTCATCTCCTCGGTTAACTTTAATTATCAACTTCAATCACTGCGATATCATCCAAGTCAATCTGATCGGTACCGTTAACATTGCCAATTCCATACAACCTAAAGTTAACAACAGCATTATTTGCCCCTTGAGGGGCTGTAAAACGAAAGGTAACTTTCGTCCAAATCCCTGGACCTGGTTTAACATAATTTCCAGCTTGCGAGCTCAGGTATGTGGTGCCGTTATAATCATCTGCATACATTTTGAAGCCCAAGGCTTGCAGATTATTTGCTCGAATCCAAGCCGAAACTTCATACGTTTTGCCTGGCACAACGACCATCCCCTGTTTTACTAACACCGGGTTCATGGCTGTTGTCACTGATTTCAACGCTATGCCATAGTTACCTGAACGGGCGCTTTCACTCGTTGTTGCGATACTGGTTCCCGCTGTGGAATAGTAACTCCAGTTTGTAGCCTTTCCAGCGTTCAATTGTTCAAACCCAGGATTAAGAAACAGGTTCAGATCCTTTTGAATTTGCACATCATCTATCCAAGCCTGACCATCAACAGACGGATCCGCCTTGAAGTAAACCTGAAACGTTTTTGTTTGTGGTAGAGCAGTGAACGACACTTCGTATCGTGTCCATCCACTATTATTATTCGCTTTCCCCCATGTGTAGGAGCCTACTGTACCCATCGCAGCATCTACCTGTCTTATGCCTAATTGCACTAGCCCGTTTAACGAACTATTCTTCACCCAGCCGGACAAAACATATTTCTTGCCTGCAATGACGGGAATACTTCTATCATAAGCGGTACTAAGGACATTCCAATTGTTCGCGGGATCTGGGTCTAACCGAGCAGAAGCTAATCCAGTATGCGCCACAATTCGATCCCAGGTATTCGTTGCCATATACCATCCGTCCGCTTTTACAGCACCGGAAGCTTGTTTCTCAAATCCGCCGTTATACACGACTTGAACAATGGGCTCAATAGAGGAGCGGACCCTATTCAGAGAATCAAGCAGTTCTGCCTTGTTCCCCTCCAACGTGCTATCCGCTTGTTGCTCCGTCCATTCTATCAATAGGTCTAAATCTTGCAGTGAAAGATTCGCTTCTTCCAAGGACTCATTTATCGTGTCATTCGTGCTGCTCAATGCTTGCTGTAATTGCTGTAACTGTCCAATAAGCAGATCAGACTTTTCTCTCCAGTCCAAGTTGGAGATCGAATTCCTGGCGGACTGCAATTCTCCCATCGCTGCGTCTACGCTTGCAGTAAACGATTCAATACGATACACAAGCGTCTGTTCTGGAGCCAAAGTTACAGGGATGCCATTCTCCCAACTGGCCCACTTCATTTGTTGATCCCCATACATGGGTTCTATCTGGTATCCTTGCAAATTAATTGGAATACTCGTGGACTGTTCCTGTTTCGTCAGATTGATAGCCACAGCATAGCGCTCCTGCCCATGTTCCCACACGCCCCACTGCACGCTGCTTCCAATGCTTTCCTGAAGCTTCGTTCCCTCAGCATTAAGATCGCCAATCAACTGTAGCTCTTCCTTAAACGAAACAAGCCCTGGCCACAATTCTGAATCTTTTAATTTCCATCCTGGATCATTAATAGAGTAATAAGCTAAACCTTTGCTCCCTGCTAGAAAAGACTGATACGCCATATTTCTGACTTGAGTAATGGTTGGAAGATAGTTATATTCGGAATTCTGAAGGCGGAAAGTTTGCAGAACCGTCCAGATCGGCTTCACATCGTCTACACTCGCCATTGCTCGTCGCACACTGCTACCTACCGCAGATATCGGCTGCATGAAATTAGTTCTGTAAGGATACACATCGGTTGTAAGAATATCCGTTGCCTGACCGACCGAACGGAATGCACCATGGTCATACTCCACCATATAGGTCGGATGATCGAGGTCGATTGAACGGATCAGCTTATAGGCCTCCACCAGCTCCGACTGAGCTATGCCGTGTAACACAGGCTCATCCATAATCATCCACCCAAGCAAAGCGGGATGATCTTTAAGCGCAGTGACCAATTCGCGGGTCAACTCGTAGTTCTCCTTCACCTTCATATCCCAATATAGTGGCGCCAACACTTTCAATCCATTAGCATGCGCAGTATCGAGCAGCAACTCCATACTTGCTGTACTTGTTGTATTCTTGCCTTGCACAGTATTGATTCCAATATCCTTCAGATACGGGTAATCTTCAACATTCGCATGATAAGCAATGACCGGGAAGAACGGCTGACCCTCTACAGATACAGGGCCATTCTCCGGCAACGTCGTCGGCCGAGGCCAGCGATAGATTGTTTTCTTCAGCTGATCGATCGGTTGCAGCCACGCATCCTTCAATTCCACTGTAATTTGATAGGGCAGCTTTAAATCCATAACGGTCGGATCGAAAGGGACATTCACCTCCGCAGCAGCCGGCAAGCCCAGTTGCTGGAATACGGCAGATTGACTACCTTCAAGAGAAATCCGGACATCCACTGTTTTATTGTTGTAGATCCCGTCTTCCGGACGCAGCTTGGCAAGCATTTTACCATTCGTCACATCTGGATAGTAAAAAATTTGATCCGTTTCTAAGCCCAGAAGCTGTGCCGGATTTATTGTTTTAACTACGGATGCGTCATCGTAATATACGGTCCCAGTCCCATATAAGCGTAAAAAAACATACATATACTTAGAGCCTAGTGGAGCCTGAATCTCATATTTCAATTCATGCCACAGACCATCGTTTTGGGACACCGGAGCTTTTGAATTGTAGCCAGTTACCCAGTTCTCAAGTGTATTATCTATTCCCGAATAAAACTCAACTTTGTAACCGGGGTTTCCGGTCACTCCAATCGCTTTGAACCAGGAGGTCAAGTTGTAGGTCGCGCCTTCTTCTACCGGAATTGGCTGCATGACCCATGGATTATTGCCTTGATTCGTGGAGATAACCAGCCCATTCGATCCCGTCCGAGCCGCTTCCGAAGTGACATCCAAGTAGCTACTCCAGCCATTTTGGATTGGCATCCAATCCATAGCAATGCCGTTATTCACTGCTTCAAAGCCGCCGTTCTTCAGTAGTTGTTCCACAGCAAGAGTGAGGGATATCGTTGCCGTTCCGCCCTCTTGAACTTCAATTTGATCGGAAGTTTTGTTAACGTTTCCCGGCTTAATCACTGTTAGGGTGTACCCGCCTGCTGGCACTTTAGGTATCGTATAGGTTCCTTCTGCATTCGTTACAGCCCTCAGTCCAGTGCCACTCACTTGTACAGTGGCTAAGTTTAGCGGAATACTGTCAGCCCCATAGACCGATCCGGTTACTGTGCCCCCTTCTAGATCAGGAGTTGCTGTTTCTGCTTGAGCAACATTAGTTGTTAAATGCCAGATTGAGAAAGTCAATAATATTGCTAAGCATATGCTTACAAAAAAACAATGATTTCTCTTTCCATTTAACATAACTTTCATCTCCTTGAAATAAATTAATCATTCAGTTAAATTGCACCTCTGTTTTGATCAATTCTAGATGATTGTTTGTTAATCGCACTCGAGTTTGTTCAGCTTGGTCCCCAGTCAGACATATAAATACGGTTGCCGCCGCTTCGACTTTCATTTCCGTTACTTCAACTTCTCCCACCTGATGCAATGTGATCACCGGCACATCAGGATTATCCCCATATGCCGCTCCCTGAACGCGATGCAAGGAGAGCTGACCGATATGTTCAGCGTGCACCAGACTCCAACAATCTGACAGCGTATTTTCTGTCCAACGTACACGCACCTGATCAAAACTAATCGATACTGCATGTCGGATATAAATAAAATAAGGAGAAAAATGATGATAAGCGTATCCTGCTATATTCTCAGGGATCCCCAATCCATATTTCTTCTTTCTCGGCGTTATTTCAAATTGCGACTGTGTAATCTGTACCTGTTCGATGCAGTCTCCAGGTTGCCCAACTACCGTACAGACTCCATTTGCTTCAGCAATCACTTGACTAATTGAAATCCGGCGGATGCTTCCTCGGTTTGTCATCAGAAAAATCGGCACACCCTCGATGTTCATCTGCAATGTAATCCCCGTAATCAAGATACCTGCGATTTCCCCATCCTCCGCAGTCAGGTTGATAAATCCTGCTGCTTCAGAGACTGAACAATTGGAGATGGCGATTTGACTTACTCGGGTAAACACACGCTTCTTAAGCCACGGATCCAGTCCTGTGTAAATCCGAAAGCAATTGACAGAAGTATGAAAGGTACAATTTGTGATCGTCATATATCCGGCCTCTTGCGATCCATTAGCATCAATGGCGATTGAATCGTCTCCGGTCTGAAAATGTGAATTCGCAATCGTTACATATTGACAGGAACTTAGATGGAAACCATCGGAATTCGGTCCTCGTAAATCATTGCTAATCGTCACTCCGTTGATATTCACACGATTGCAGTCGATCAGCCAGCCCGCATAAGTGGAACAGTTACTGATTGTAATTCCTTCAATCCACACATCATCACAATACTCGAATAATATAGACATCGGTCGCCATTCCTTGGGCTTGTAGGTAATCAGTGTCGATTCCGAGCTGTCACCTACTCCCTCTTTAGCTATCCAGAACGACTGATCCTGCCCGTCCAGTCGACCCCGACCGCTGATCGTGACTCCCGAAACGCCGATTGCACAAATATTAGCGGGATACGCTGTAGGATTGTCAGTACTCTGATAAACATTTACCATCTCATATTCGTTGCGATCTGTACTAGCCAGCAACACCGCACCTGCATCCAGAACGAGGGATACATAACTTTTCAAGTAGACCGTTCCGATCAAATACCGTCCTGACGGTACGAGAACCGTTCCGCCTCCTTCCGCTGCGCAAACGTCGATTGTTTGCTGAATTGCCTGCGTTGCGGGTACAATCCCAGTGCCATTCGCTCCGAAAGTGACCACATCATAAATCTTCATTCATCTCGCTCCCTCATTTTGTTACAAGTCCGATTACGGTTACTCTTTCACACTCCCGAGCACGATTCCTTTCACAAAATATCTTTGTAGGAATGGATATACCAGCAGAACGGGTAGCGCCCCTAAAAAGATTTGCGCTGCTTTTGCCGTTCGATCACTAATTGAAGTCAATTTTTGGAAATCACTTCCATTTAGTTTAGTCAGATCCATTCCTTTGATAACAGAGTACAAATATGTAGCCAACGGGTATTTATCCGGAGAATTCATGAAAATAAGACCATCAAACCAGGAATTCCATTGTGTGACGATCATGAACAATCCAACCGTTGCTAGTGCGGGTTTCGTAGAAGGCAGGGAAATACTCCACATCGCGCGCCAATAACCAGCGCCATCCATAAAAGCCGATTCCTCTATTTCTTTAGGCAATCCACGGAAAAAGTTCAACAGCAAAATGATGTTAAACACCGGCAATGCCGAAGGGAGAATCAACGCCCAAATGCTATCCAGAATTCCAATGTACTTGATTGTCATATACGTCGGAATCAATCCACCGCTGAAGATGATCGTAATCACAAAGAACCATGCGTAAATCGAGCGAAAATTGAAATTTTCTTTCTCTTTGGATAACGGATAGGCGCAAAGAATCGTTAGCGCCATCCCGATCGCTGTGGCCAGCACCACTCTAATCAGTGTCACACTCATGGAACGAAGAAATTCGGGTTTATTCATAATAAACGAATAAGAATCTGTAGTGAACTTGACTGGCCATAACTTGACCGCCCCTGCCGCTGCTTCGCTGCTGTTACTGAACGATATAGCCAAAATATGAATAAGCGGGAGTACGCAGCTTATGGAAACTATCGTTAAAAAAAGTAAATTAAATACTTGAAAAGTATACTTGTTGAATGTTTTTCGTTCGAGCATGAGTGCCTCCTTAGAAGATTCGATAGTTCATAAGCTTGTATGCCGTCCAATAGGAGATGGAAATTAGCAGCATCGAGATGACCGATTTAAACACACCAATTGCCGTAGCCAAACCGTACTGGAAATCAATCATGCCCATCCTGTACACAAAGGTGTCGAGTATGTCACCGCTTGCGTACACTGCCGGATTATATAAATTAAAGACTTGATCAAATCCTGCATTTAGCACATTTCCAAGGCTTAATGTCGCCAACAGTGCTATGATCGTCCTCATTCCAGGTAACGTCACGTGCCACATCTGTCTTCCGCGTCCAGCTCCGTCAATCACTGCTGCTTCATACAAGGAAGGATTAACACTAGTTATTGCCGCCAAGTACACAATCGTGTTAAAACCAAATTCCTTCCACACATCTGTGCTTATAAGGACGCTGGGGAACCAGGCATTGCGGCTAAGAAAAGAGATCTTCTCAATACCGACTGCATGCATAAACTGATTAATAATCCCATCTAGTGATAATATATCCGTTAAGATACCGCCCAGAATAACCCACGACAGAAAATGCGGTAAGTAAATCAACGTCTGATAGCCGCGCTTAAGAAAATTATTTCGCACTTCATTTAACAATAATGCAATAAAAATCGGCACGATCATACCAGCTACAATTTTCATCAAAGCAATTGTGAGTGTATTGCGCATAACAATGGAAAAGTCAGGAAGTGAGAATGCGTACTTGAAGTTGTCAAACCCGACCCAGCGCGAACCGAACAAACCTTTTGCTGGTATAAAATCTTGAAACGCAATGACAATCCCCACCATTGGCGTATAGCTGAATACAAGCGCAAATAATATCCCGGGTATAAGCATTACATGTAACGGGTACTGTCGAGAAAACTTTTTCTTCATAAAAGCGCTCCTGTCTGTCGTTCTCCAGTTATTGAAAAGAGGAGGGAAATCCCCTCCTCTACCTAATCGTTTATAGGTTGGAATTCCATTCAGTTACTTCTTTAGCGATCTCGTCACCACCAAGCTTATGCCAGTTCTGAACAAAGGTATCGAATTCATCGATAGAAACTTCGCCCATAATAATTTTTGTGAACGTCTCGTCTTCCATCTTGGTCAACACACCGCCCTTTTGCGACATTGTTTTCGTTGCTGGACCATAGAATCCCGGGTTATGCACTAGGTTCTGATCAATCTTCTCCTTCACGCTTGGCCACGCACTCGTTTTTCCATACATGCCCTCTTCATACCATTGCTTCAAATCGCCTTTTTGGTAATCAAGTATTTTCGCGTAATAACCTGCCTCTTCCGCATTCAAGCTGCTAGCATTTTTCGAATCTAGTGCCTTCATCAGATTAAGATGAATATCTAAACTTCCATTCGGTTTAGAACCATACAACAACGGATAAGTATTGTATAGGAAGCCATCTTTGGCGATAAAGTAGTTTTCTACGTCGAAATCTTCATATGCTTTTTTGAACATCAGATTGAGCATTTTAACTGCAGCTTCCGGATGGGCTGCACCCTTTCTCACTGCAATGTATTTGCTAACTGGGAATTCAAATTGCGCTTTTGCAGGTGTACTGTCGGCAGAAGGAATCCCATAAGCGACCCAACGAGCTTTCGGATCCTTATCTATATTGGATTGCAGCGGATAAGTCGGGTTCCACCAAGCACCATACTCGATACCTACTTTACCACCGGCCAATTGCTCAATATTCTTATCTCCCGCTTTCACGATAAACTCGGGATCAATCAGACCCACCTTGAACATTTCACTTAGCTTTGCCAACGCAGCCTTGGCCTCAGGTTGAACGCTTCCATATACAAACTTTCCATTTTTATCCTGGAACCACTGATTAGGATAAGCATGATAGCCGTTGAAAAAGCCCTTTAACGATGCGAAGCTGGCTTTGGTCATCTGCTGACCTACCGCAATACCCAATGTGTCAGCTACTTTATTACCATCCGGATCACGGGTAACAAATGCTTTCGCGATCGCTTCAACATCTGCCAAAGTGCGTGGAGCGCTGAGTCCCAGATTGTCTAGCCAATCCTGACGTATCCATAGTACCTGTGCTGAGTCCGAAGCAGAACCAACCTTAGGAAGAGCTATCAATTTACCTTTACTGGAAGCCGACTTCATCTGTAAAGGATCCATACCCATTATCTTTTTGGTCAGCTCCGAAGCATATTTGTTATAAACCTCAGTAAGATCAGCGATCTGATTGGATTCGACTAGCTGTTTCATCTGTGTACTATTTACAGCGAATATATCTGGCAAATCTCCAGAAGCAATCGAAACGTTCAGCTTCTGATCATACTCTCCTTGCGTCCCCTGCATCGTCCACACGTACTTGACCTTGATACCTAGCATTTCCTCGTATGCTCGGCTCCACACGTTGTTTTCCAGAGATTCCCCGTCGCGGAACTTGACACCGCTTACATCGCGAGCAGCCGTAACTTCAATTGTTGGATTCATTCTACCCAATGGCTGATCTGAAGAATTGACTGTATCGCTAGTCGCAGGAGTTGGTGATGTTTTCTGCCCATCTCCATCTCCATCTCCATCTCCTTGCTCACCCTTGCTGCATGCAGTAATCGTGATTAGAACAGCGATTAGCATGTACAAAAAACCAATTCGGAACCCCTTTATACCCATCTGCTTTCCTCCTGGTAACTTTTAATTTATTGCTTGGTTTCAGTATAGTATCTACTGAAACCACTCTCAATCGGACGTTGTTTACATACTCAACTTTTCTTTACACATTAACTGACGGTTATAAAAACTCACGATATTCAGTTGGGGTCATCCCGGTATGCTTCTTGAAGAAACGTGTAAAGTAAGTGGGTGAATCAAAACCAAGAGACTCAGCCACCTCCTGGATTTGCTGGCCCGGTGCGCGCAGCAATACTTTGGCTGCCGACAAGCGCTCATTTGTAATGTACTCAGACAGTCCTTCACCAGTTGTTTCCTTGTACAGTCGCGATAAATACGAATGATTGTATCCAGCAATTTTACTGAGGTGCTCCAATGAGAGAACCCCCCCCAGATTGCTTTGAATGTACTGTTTGATCTTCCGGACGACTTCCCGTTCACGGTTTGCGAATTGATGTTGCTGCATATGGAAGATTGACGCAGCCAACTGCCACAGCTTCGCTGAAATATCGCCCCAGGTCTGATGATTTCCATATACCAATTGGTCATATTCGAACCAAGTCGACCAACTCTCTCGTTGATCCGACTGGTAAAAGTGAGAGAAAAAAATGGACAGCAGTGAATGATAGATTTGCAACCAAAGCTCGTCCTGCCTGACCTGATCTGCTGGGACCCGCCCGGTCACTTCTTGGAACAGCTCATGGAACAGTTCAATCTGACCTTTCTCTAGATAACTTTGCAATTGCATCCAATTATTGGGCCGAAGTTCATAGAAGCGTTTGCTGTCATAGTTAAAGTTTCCAGACGGTAGGTCTGTCTCCACTGCCGCCATCTGCTGCTGCATGCCATATTGTGTATAAAATATAGCTTTCATTCTGGCGAATTCTGCGCTACAATCCCCCCAGTTGACCGGCTCACCAGCCGCCAACAAGGAAAGTTTCAGTTCTAAATGTTGCATGCAATCCGACTGAATATGGGTCAGCCTATTTGCGACGCGACGCTTGAGCGTTTCCCAGCTGGAATCACTGTCTCTAGCGATCACACTGTTCCGACATACCTCGGACTGCGGTTGGATCAGCCACACCCATTTGGTCTGTTCGTAGAAGAAACCATAAAATTGTGCATAACCTTGAAAATAACGATCGACGATTGTTCTCACGGCATACATTTGAGAACCGTGAACAGCAATATTGCCGCTGTTACCCCTATTTTCTATCCGTCCCAGAAGCATTAATACAGGCATATCCGCATCAAGTGACAGCTCCAAATTAAGAAACTGTCCTTTCAAATCCCCTTGGTCCACCGCTCCATTCAATAGTTCACCTATATATTGCTGTTGCAAAATGGGCAGCGATGCCTGCAGCTGTTTCTTGGCTATCTCTATCAATCGTGTCGCTTCATCGGCACTGCGTAGCAGCTCCAGCGCTTTATCTATCGCCTGAATTATGACCTCGTCAGATTCCGTCTTCAAAATGTAATTGATGCTATCATTACGCAGAGCAGCCTGAATATAGCTGAAATCATTATATCCAGTCAAAAAGATCATTTTGCAACTCGGCCAAAGCCGAATAATCTGCTCATGTAAAATCAAACCCGTCATTCCCGGCATCCGAATATCCGATACAACAATATCCATTCTGATTCTTTCCAGCATCTCTAACGCCTCAAACGGAGAGTACGCACGAAATAAATGAATGGACTCCTGATAAGTTTCCTCAAACAAGGTGATCAACCCGTCAACAATATACTCCTCATCGTCCACAACCAGTAAATTGTACATTTCAATTCTTCCCTCCAGGTATATAAATTTGTACGCATAATCCACCAATCGAAGCACGTAATACTTGTAAACCAAACGGTTCACCAAATTTCAACCCAATGCGTTTATGGACATTGATCATCCCTGTCGTTTCGGTTATATCATTGTATCCAGTCAATTTTCTTTGCAGCTGAACAATCTGCTCATCAACGAGCTCTTCACCATTATCCTCAATAGTAATTACAACTCCATCAGCCACGGTGTTGAATCGAATCATGACCAGCCCGTCCGATTGCTTATTGAGTAACCCGTGCTCGAAAGCGTTTTCGACTATCGGCTGCAGGAGCAAGCGCGGTACTATCAGTTGATGATGCTCTGGTAACAGCGAGTCATAGACCGCCTTCATTCGCCGCTTATACCGAAACATCTGGATCTCGATATACGCTTGCGTGTGGTTCCACTCCTCCAACAGCGAGACATCTTCACTTTCACTTCGGGTGATAAAGCGGAAGTACTCACCCAGATGCTTAGCTAACCTTTGAACATTATCGAGATCCTTCATATGTGCGAGCCGGTACATCACAAAATAGCTGTTATACAGAAAGTGCGGATTGATCTGTGATTGCAACTGCTTAAGTTCCGCCCGCTGAGTACGAATTTGTTGCTCGTAAACTTGGTGTATTAATACTTCAAGCCGATTTGTCATCTCATTGAACTGATTATACATATAATTAAACTCATCCTTGAACTGATATTGAATGGTTACACCGGTGTGGCCTTGTTCGACTTTACGCAGTGCTAGAACCATAATCCTAATCGGTTTTCTAATAAGTCGGTGAATCCAATAGGCGAACAACGCCACGACAAATAATGATACGATCGACAAAGCAACCAACCAGGTTTGATTCTCCTTCAACGGTCCAAGGATCTCATCTTCCTTCACATAGAATAGCAAAGTAGTACCCGTCCGTCCCGAGCGCTCCATGGCGACGAAATAACGAACATCGTCGATTGTGATCCACTCATTTTGTTCCGTTTTATTCTGTGCGACAAATGCTTGTAGATAAGGCTGGAATTCAGTACGCATATCTTCAGTCGCACCACTCTGGAGGAACCAGTCCATCTTTGCGCCAAACAGAAATCCCCCTCCCTGTAAGCGAGATACCATTTCAGTGAGCGATTGCATAATTTTTTCCCGAGATAATAAAATCTTTACTGCGTATAGCGGTTCAATACCCTCTGGAAGAGATACCGGATATACGCCGTAAATATAATACTCGTTGAAGGCTTCAATGATTGAATCATCCAAAACAGTTTTGGCTTGTATAAACGCATTCTCATCAAAGGAACTTTTGTAGGATGTGGTCGAGATCGTCCGATTAAGTTTGGGGATGGCGACTTCCACATCACTTACATATGAACTGAAGGATTTGAGTACATTTAGTTTGTCTACGATCCGACTAACAGACTGAGTAAATTGGTAGGGAGACATGATGCTAGACAGCATGCTGATATCCTGCAGATCTTTGTCCAATATGTATTCGTTTCGCAAGTTAATAACTCTTAGCATCTCGCTGTCAAACGTGTTGAGATAGTCGTCGACTTTTGATTTTGTCGTTTTTTCAATCTCTGTTTTGACTTTCTGAGCCCCTTCATTGTTACCAATGAGTGCCACTGTAAATACTGGTATTAACACAATTAAAAATGAACCTAACAATTTCGTGTATATCGAAAAGCTTCTGTTCCGCAAATATGAAACGATAGACATGTGCATATTCCCCCTTATCACTAACTTGCAAAATAAATCACATAAATTTGCTCGGCATTAAGAAGCTTTCTGTCTAATTCGGGGTATAGACATATAAGCCATGCTTGTTTTCCAAGTAGGCTTATTGCAGCAAGGGCTGCACTTTTTTATGTTTTTCTTCAAAATATTCCTTGTTTTAAATAGGTAAATAAATAGAAATCGCATCAAAAAAACTCTTTAAACTGGGAATACTCCTTAATATTTAGATTACCGAACTGAATATATTGTAATTAGGTTACCTCTTTCCGTACTGTTAAGTGCCAATTTCATATTAACACATATTGGAAGTATCCTGCCCGTTAATTGAGAAGGCTGCCGTTCTATGTAAACGGCAGCCTTCTCCTGATGTCTATTTAGCTATAGTTTGCCGTCAGCGTAACAAAGTTCTGCCGTTGATACCAACAACTACGCTGGTAGCCTCTAGATATTCAAAATTAATGATGCAGTCGAGCCATTTGCATTTCCAAGACGCGGCTTCTAGTGTCGGGGGGTTTGTACTGTTTTAAGAACCCGTGGTCAAATGTAAAAAAGGCATAGCCATCTTTGTTGCCAATTTCAATGAAATGCTTCCCCTCCTCCTCAAAAAGGGATGAGTAAAATACTTCTTCTTTAGCCCCATCAGGGAAGAGACTACTATCCCATTGAATAACTGTCGATTCGAAACGATCATATTCTGCGACCCAACGATGGATCTCCACAGCAGGCGGGACCCAATCCGTCTGGTTTCCGACCCATTCAGGGACACCGTCATTGTCGAGATCCATCGGAATGACGGTATGTCCTTGAAAATCCATTATCTTCCATGAATCGGTTTTGTGATGATAAATCACCAACCCATTCTTTGCACCTATTTTACCAAAAGGGATTTCAATAGACGCGCCAGACACATCCCCGGTTAAGAAATTCATTGGATTAATCCAAGCTTGATTTTCATTGTAATTAGTCAAGTTACCCAACTTCCATTCCGAGTTCTTACCCTTGAGATACCCCGTATATATTGGTGAGGCATCACCACCACTTTTATAAATATGAACTTCCGCCTCAGATTGAGATAGAACAAAGCTTTTGATAAGCTTCGCCTCAGAAGGAGGAGCGCCTGACTCTAGTGGTTGTCCCAGACCTTCACCGAAGGGAAATGCTATATTCTCTAGAAACAAGTCAGGTCTATAGACCGATTGCTGTTCACTTTGTTGAGTGTTTGCTGTTGGCATACTGGTATGATAAACCTGATCATTACTGCAAGCGAGTATACTAAGCAATAACGGTATCATTATGCCGATAAACCGAACTGTGTTCGTCAATATATAAATCACTCACTCTCCTATTTGTCTTTATCCTTAAATACTAATCATTGAAAAATGACAAATTGTCAATCTCTAATTAATCTATATGATGTAACGCTTTGAAACTAATTGCTGTAATCGGCATATCAAGTGAATCGAAGATGAATATATTTCTCCGTGGATAGTCAACTTCATCTAATAAAACTGAATCTTTCGGTACGATTGAGTTCGCTCTGGCAGCACTAATTGCAACAAATTTGTACCGGCTTTGGCCGGTACTTCAATAATCAAAAAAGGCGCTTGCAGTGTAGCAAGATCCTCAGAGTTTCCGTAGCGTAGCCAAATTACGCAACTAGTAGTCCGTTTCAGACTAGTTTGGTTCAAACTTAATTCGGGTTGGAATAACTACATAGACATAAGGATTATTATCTTTCCATTTTTTCCTGCCCTAGCTTAACTCCCTCTAAGCACTTAGAGTCCCTATTTTAAACAGCATGATGATTACCTTCCCTGCATAAATCTAGGGTAGAGCAGGTTAATTCGGGGGTGTGTATATGATAAATAAACCGAACTTCCTCCTGATTGTTGTCGATGAGGAGCGGTATCCTCCTATCTACGAAAGCCCCGAGATTAGAGCTTGGCGGCTCACAAATCTCCCCGCCCACGAACGATTACGCGCGAATAGCGTGGAACTTCACCGTCACTATATCGGTAGCGCTGCGTGCTGTCCGAGCCGGGCTACGATGTTTACCGGCCATTACCCCTCACTCCATGGTGTCTCGCAAACGAACGGCATCGCGAAAAGTGCTTTCGATTCAGATATGTACTGGTTGCCGCCGAATACTGTGCCTACGATGGGCAATTACTTTCGCGAGGCAGGGTACCAAACATACTATAAAGGCAAATGGCATATTTCGTATGAAGATATTCTTGTTCCTGGAACTAAAGATGATATGCCTAGCTACAATCCTGCAACTGGTATGCCGGACCCGCAGCGGGAACAACTTTATTTGTCCGCAGATCCGCTGAATGCTTTCGGCTTCTCTTCTTGGATCGGGCCTGAACCCCATGGCCGCAATCCTCGTAATTCCGCTTCATCGGCAGCTACAGGCTTGAGCGGCAGGGATGTCGTTTATGGCACTGAGACTGTTAAGCTGATTGAAGCGCTGGATCTTCAAAAGCGTACCGACTCTGATGCAAAGCCATGGCTCGTCGTAGCTTCCTTTGTAAACCCGCATGATATTACACTGTATGGTACGCTGACCGATCATCTACCGAACTTGTTTCATTTCCAGGTCGATCGGATGCCGGAAGTCCTTCCTCCGCCAACGATCGGTGAGTTTCTGAATACGAAGCCAAATTGCCAGGCTAGCTACCGGGATACTTATCCATTAGCCCTGCAGCCGATCGTAAATGAGTCGTTTTATCGGAAGCTGTACTATCAGTTGCAAAAAAATGCCGACTTGCAAATAATGAAAGTTTTAGAAGCGCTGAACCGCTCTTCTTTCAGTGACGACACTATTGTCATTTTCACTTCAGATCACGGCGAGCTGCTGGGCGCCCACGGCAATCTGCACCAGAAAATGTACTGCGCTTATGAAGAAGTTCTGCATGTGCCCTTCCTCATTCACAACAAGCGCCTCTTCCCGCAAAGCCGAAGCTTTTCAGAGTTAACCTCCCATGTCGATCTTCTGCCTACGATGCTTGGACTTGCGGATGCAGACATTCCTGGAATTCAATTCCGGATGCAGAGCCGCTTCAGCCAAGTCCGCCCCTTCGTTGGCCGCGATCTTTCACCTTACTTACTCGGTCGCAAAGAGCTTGGGGGAGTCTCCCTTCGTAAGGATCTGGTTTATTTCATGACCGATGATGATATAACACGTGGCCAGCATCAACTCAATCCATTAGGAAGAGCTTACACCTCCGTTGTTCAGCCTAACCACATCGAGACCATTATCGCCGATCTACCCGGACAGCACAGACAGCCAAATCAGCTATGGAAATTTTCCCATTACTTCGACAATGAGCAGTTCTGGAGCGAACCGGGAGTGCGAGACCTCACGATTCAGGTGTTTGGTGAAGCATGTGCAGATCCCAAACAAACAGC
The DNA here is from genome assembly GCF_013141695.1 of Paenibacillus plantarum. Classification (GTDB taxonomy): domain Bacteria; phylum Bacillota; class Bacilli; order Paenibacillales; family NBRC-103111; genus Paenibacillus_E; species Paenibacillus_E plantarum. Next base: position 8,384 of record NZ_WHNY01000044.1, on the reverse strand, counting down.
AACTCCCACTTGTCATGTTACTTGCAAAACCGATCCGGTCCCTGAGCAATACGAGTTCTACAACTTAACCGAGGATCCGTTGGAAACCCGTAATCTCGCTCACCCTTGTTGGGCCACGCCGGAATCAGAACATGTCCGATTGCATATGGTCCGCTTATTGGAGGAGCAACGAAGCCAGAAGCGTTTGAGTCCAGAACAAGGTGACCTTCGATATTAGGAGAATACCGATTTTAGATAATGAGTTGTACACAAGGAAAGTTATCCCATTTAAAGTGGAAAGGTCCGATATCAAGTAGTTGATTATTATATTCTAAGTAAAAATAACTTCACTCAACAATATCGGACTCTTTATCAATAGCTACAGAAGCTATAGTTTCCCGTAATGTCATAATATTACTCAGCAATCTTAAGCTCGATCCAGACTGGCCCTAACCAGGAATCTATTCGGCACCAGTCTCGCCAGACTTCATTCACCATCACACTTTGGGGGCTTAAATTGGCTCCCGTTTCCATACCATCTGGAGAACGAAAAAGCTTCGTCGTACTCTTTAACTGGACTTCCTGCCGGACCTCACTCACCTCGAATAAAGCCGTGTAACGCGGTGAGATCCATCTTTCTCCGTTCAATGTCTCAATCAAGTAGCGGCTATCCCACTTTGCTTTCACTTTTACAGTTTGAGGCGCCAATTGCATCCCTGTAGGCTTGGTAAGACCCGGATCGCTATAGAGTGACTCCACACCGAAAATCTCCAATCTCGTATCAACTGACTTTTGATTTCCCAGAAGCGCGTTATTTGGTATAATCCATGCATTTCCAAGCCAGGTAGAAATCAAGTAAATCGGAACCAAATAACCTTCCCCATGTCCAACTCTCCGTTGACTTTTGTCCAATATGGTAACCGTTTGGGGAGCTATGATTCCGATTGACTGCCCGTTTTCACCTAATATAGTAGTGTTTTCAAATAAGGTAATTGTCTTCGCTGGAGATGAATCCTCGATAGCTATAGTTGTTGTTGCGAAGACTTCCCTTGCCGCCATACACGCGAATAAAGCTATAACTACTACAGATAGCTCTCTTTTTTTCATGTCGAAACTCCTTGTTATTGATTTTTGACCAAAAGAAAATCGCCACCAAAAAGCCAGCTATTATAACAACCAACACATTCATGAAACATCTTCCTGTAATTACTACTAATCATTTAGACGTTCAACATTCACGAAAGTTCCATCATTTTACAGGAATTTATTAAGTACTTTGATATCTAAGATTTTGGTTTTTTGAGCTTTAGTTTCCTGTTAATTGAGTGATGGAACCTTTAGATGCCTTATTTTTCATTAATCTTCTCTCGTTCCCGTTAGCGCAATGATAAGTTAGGCGAACTCAATCAGTTTTTTGTCTATCTCGCTAATCTTTCCAATATCCGATGTGCCATCCCATAAAATAATACACCTAGCTTCATCATTCTCAACAAAATCATCAAGTTGACTTAGTTGACCTGAAAACAAAGCTCCATACTCTATCCTTTCAAGGCCATGGTAACTTGGTTGAAGCTTAAATTTCATTAAACCTTTAAAGTAAACCTCATCGATTTTTTGATTGGTTTCCTCAAATAATTCCCTAATTACGCATTGCTTAGCAGTTTCTCCATCTTCAATAACACCTCCAGGTAATTCCCAGATTTCTCTCCATTTATTATGCATGAATAGGTACTTTCCTTGGTAATCCACTACAATTAATGCATGTGTCAGTGGGGCATCGAATTCGGTGGTATTGAGGTGATCCTCTTCAATTTCAAAGAATTCCAAGAAAATATTCCCTTTTGCATCTGTCATGATTGTCATTTCTGTATTCCTCCGTTTTCTATTTTTGCTGAAACAAAAAACGCGCTAACCCATCCCTATTATTAAGAATGGGTTAACGCTTCTCATGATGATGTGATTGTATCATTATCAATTTGGTTATTGAAAAAATGAATTCGGATACCTCAACTCACCTTTAATTCTTTTCATTTTCCCCTCTGAGAGTTCAAAGAACATAAAGATGTTATCAGAGACGTTAAATTGCTTCAGGTTAAATCCATGTTCTCTCGCTGGTTTAAATCCGAATTTTGGATAATAAGTTGGATGTCCTATTAAGAACACAAAGTCATAACCTAATGCTTCACTTCTTTTCAAACCTTCTTGAATTAATTTACCACCAATCCCTGTTCTCTGATTGCATGGCAGTACGGGAATAGGAGCTAGGACGATGATCTCATTACGATTGTCGTCTTCAACAATTTCTGCTTTGCTAAATAAAGCATGACCTACTATTTGGTCATTCTCTACAGCAACAAGCGATAATTCAGGAATAAATCCTTCGGATAATCTTATCCTTTCAATTAGTCTTGATTCATCATTTCTATTCCCAAAAGCCAAATAATTCAAATTATAAACCTCACCATAGTCACTTAATCGTTCCGTCCTAATTTTCAATTTGTAACCTCATCCTTTACGTCTATTACTTAAATTAATAGTACTACGATTTCTGACGCAAGATTAGGAAAGTTTCCGTATAATCGAACTATCATACCCGTCCCTCAGCGAACAAAAAAAATGCATTGGCACCCGCTGTTCCGCTATCGTTGGCATGATAAAGAATCGGAAATCCAAAAACGACAAAATGATAGAAACACATGGTTGAGTCCGTCCCCTGTCAATTATCCTTGGATATTCTATCTAATCACTGCCATGCACGTTAAGTTATACTACCTTAAGGAAGTTCTTTATTTCATTCCATGCATCCCCGCTCGAGAATATGAAAGAGTGATCACCACGATGAATTGTCTTCATTGTCTTCTCTCCTCCCCATTTAGCTACAAGGTTTTTAGAATATTCTATAGGTATATTTTTATCTAAGTCCCCTGCTAAGCATAGTAACGGGGTTTTAATTGAAGAAGCCTTTTTTATTGAATTATAAGAGTCACTAATAAAATAAGAGAGCGGAAACATATTATGTAGTTGTAAAGCGTTTGAGATTGATTTGCCCTTAAATTTAGAATAATTATCATACGGAGAAACTAGAATTGTGCCAACTGTTGAGCGTTCACTTGATAAGTTCACAGCGATTCCCGTTCCTAGGCTATATCCCATCGAGACTATTTTCTTATTATCAATATCACTTCTTTTTGAAAAATAATCATAAATTGAATTAGCGTCATTGTATAAACGATCCTTACTTGGTTCTCCTTCACTCAGTCCATACGATCTATAATTAATCAATGCTACAGACCATCCATCTAAACCCTTAGCAATCGATAACATATCAGATACTTCTTCCGCAGAACCGCCAAAGTAGATAAGTAGCGGAGCTGCTTTAACATTCGAATTTTTTATAAACCATCCGTACAAGTTTATATTGTCAGATGTGTTGATTTTAATCTCTTCAGCATCACTATAAAGCAACCTAATCTTTTCAGCAGTTGATTGATCAATCTTTTTAGGTTGGTAAACTAGATTATTAATTTTGATAAGTTCGTCCAGATTTTGATAAAAAAAGAGGCAAATGATTAAATATGTGCCAATTAGTATAGATAAAGTTAATGATAGTACTGTTATTAATTTTCTTGTATTACTTCGAACTATTCTTATTAAAATAAGAGTTGTAAGTAAAGATAGAATAAGGGAACATACAGCGAAAATATTTATTGTTAGTGTATGTATCTTGAATATTTCTAAGGACCCTAACTTTATTTGCTCTATATTCTTAACCCAAGAAGTAACTTTGTATGAGAAAAATAAACCTGTTATTCCTAGAACACCCAATAAAGCAGAAATAAAATTAATCATATAGAATGCTTTCTTGTTAATTTTCAAATTAAAGCCTCCATTCTCATTAATTTAAATGTTATAATTTCATTTTATATACTATATATTGGAAATTCAACGAACTTATTTTACCTTTTCTTTAAAATTATTGACCTGATTTTTGATGAAATAAAAAAAGGGCAGATTCAATTGAGCCGCCCTTTCATTTATTAATTTATAGAAGTAACGTTTTTCGTTAGCGGAACGGCTCTTCCTTTGAGCTCGCTTAATGGTTTAATAGCAAATCAGAGTCGCAAAACAGTTATTGATTCGTTGTTAAAAACTTCACCGTTGTCACGGAAGCCGAATCTTTCATAAAGTTTTTTGGCAGCGTAGTTATCAGATTTATACGGAATCCAGCAGTAATCTGCTGGCCCTGCTGGAAAGGTGCGGATAAATTCCAAGATTTTTTGCATGGCTTCCCGACCATAACCCCGGTTCTGGTGTTGCTTGTCAATCATTAGTCGCATGATGCAATAGTTGTCTTCTGCGATTGAGGGTTCTTCGTATCCAGTGATTCCATAAGCCAACATAACAAACCCGACGGGCTGATCATCCGCGTAAATGACAAATGGGAACGGATGTCCCCCATTGGTTAAAAGGACATAACAAGAAGCCACGCTGGACAAATTAGACGCAACAAAGTGCCGTTGGTTCTCTGAAACTTCCAAGTTAAACATGGCACGCCGGTTTTCCAGAGTGATTTTTCTGAGCGTAATCATGCAGGACTTCCCCCCTTTTTACCCTTATTGTAATTCAAACATTTCTGCTAACAATTCGCATACTGAATTCAGGACAAATATCAATTTCTTCAGTTATAAGCTCATTCACTAATCAGAAGCTAAGGAAAATACTTTCGCCGTTGAGAAATGGCGTACACCGAGTGTGGCAAAACTGCGGCATCCTCTCTCGAATCCATGCATGGGCAGCATCGTTCTCCATCACAAAAGCGTAGTAGCCTAACACCGCTGAAAGCATGAAACCTTCAATTACTGAATAAGCCTCCTCGTACGGTAGCATTTTACCATAATATCCTGTAACGACTTGTTCCCGATATTCTTTTGGGGTATTTAAAGCAGCCATTGCTACATCAAAAAGTAGGTAACCAAAGCCGAAGAGGCAGAAATCGATAAAAGCATAACTTCCTAGCGGAGTAACAAGTATGTTACTCATGTTTAAATCCGCGTGGATGATCCCCTGCTTTAGCGTTTCAGGTTGTCCTGCACGAAGTCGGTCAACAATGCGTGTTAGTGTTTTTTCGACTATAAGGAAATTCTCTTCTGAGAACAATTCGAGTTCGACCCCGCGTCGAATTTGTTTGAGCATCTTATCAGTTCTTCGAATACCATAATCGGGACGATCCGCAGGGACGACCTTGTCGTAAGTAGCGAAAAATGTGTGCAGACTACCCACCTGAGCGCCTAGATTATATGCTGCATCAGGGCTAGACAAATCCTCTTTAGTCAAATTGCGACCTTCTATCCAGTGAAGTAGTGAGCAGCATAATGTGCTTCCATCTAATTCAAACTCGGTTACGAGTTGTCCGTACCGATTCACTACAGGCACCGGAACCATGAGGTCTGTACGCTTTGAGATCGCCTCCAACAATCGTAACTCGGATTCAACCCCTTGTCTTGTATGTTGAATGCCGCCAAGATTTAATGTCAAAGGATCATGCACTCGAAGAAGATAGACGCTACCGTTTGACGAATCGATCACTTTATATGTCCGATTTTCATTGTGCCTGATCAATGTAGCTTCGGGATTCACGATGTCATATTGGAGCAGAAGATTTAAGATCTTATTGTCCATGATGATCCTCCGATTCTATTTTTCATTCATTTATTGTGTCAAAATTATGTGTTTGCAAAGACAGTTGTTAACTTTTTAATATTAACACATATTGGAAGTATACCGCCCGTTAGGTGAATGAAATCCAATGTATTATTTATTTCTTCCTTCAAACATTAACGCATTATGATATCCTCAACATCTATGTCATCATAAATTTTTATACTTAGAACAAAGCCTATCGATACCATGTTAATCAACAGCGAGGTGCCTCCATAGCTTATAAAAGGAAGTGTGATTCCCGTTATCGGCATGATACCGATCAGCATCCCGATGTTTTCGAAAACTTGAAACAAAAACATAGCGGAAATTCCACCAATGATATAAATGCCTGTTTGGCTTCGAATGTTAAGTGCAATAGTGATCATTCGATAAATGAGAAGAAAATAAAGGAAGAGTAACGCAGATGCGCCTATAAATCCAAATTCTTCTCCCACTACAACGAATATAGAGTCTGCATAGGTATATGGAACCTGACCACTCTGGACTGAAGTTCCATGCAGATAGCCATCTCCTTCTAACGAGCCTGATCCGATTGCTTTTACCGATTGTTTCATGTGATAAGTTGCTTTTTCAGAAGCTTGCTCTGGTAAAAGCACGGCATCCACCCTATCCAACCAGTATTCTTTATGTTTGGATGCCATGAATTGTTTTACTTCCGCATGGTATTCGATATAGCTCCAGAGAGAGCTTCCGCTTACGATTATCATAATTACTAAACCTATCAAGGCATGTTTGTAGTTTATATGCCCGAACCAACAGACCACAATAAAAATAACCAAATATGCAATGGAATTACCGAGATCTGGTTGCATGAGAACCAAGAGAAAAGGAACTAATGTTATAACACCCATTGGCAGTATTTCCTTGAAAAGCCTAAGCGTCTCGACTTCTCTTTTGGATAGAAAATAGGATAAAAACAAGATTAAAATAAGCTTACACAGCTCTGCCGGTTGAAATCCAATCCCACCAGGAAGAATGAACCACCCCTGAGCATTGTTGATCGTATCCCCTTTGAAAAATAATAAAACCAGCAATCCTACCCCAATGAAATAATACATAGGCGAAAAGCGCAATAGGAGTTTATAATTAAAAAATAACATAATAAATAAGACCATAAACCCTAAACCGTAAAAATACATCATTTTAATATATGATTGAGAATAATCTGGATTAGTCCGTGTTGCGCTGTAGATGCAGAATATACTAATGATCATTAAGATGAGTAGCAGCAACAAAATAATGAAATCCAGCCCTTTAATTATTCTTTTCAACATGAAAGCTAATTGTGATCCTCCGAGGATATTCTCAATAATAAATCACCTATTTCTGTATATGTTAAGAAAGCTACATATAAGAATAAGGAAAACTGTTTAATAAAAAGTAGGGTATATATTAAATTTTCCTTAAATTTCATTCTTCTGAATCAAGATTGTATCTAGTAAGGGATATTAGAACTTTTGTTGCACTAAAAGACAAAAGCAGCCGATCGTGTCCGGCTGCGTAAGTTGTTTTATCGTTTGCACTGATACCAATTTGATAAAACTCTCTGGTTTTTCCATCAGCATGCGTATACGTTGAAGGTATGACACCACCCGGAAATTGAAAACGCAGCCCAATCGACAATGGGGCTGCGTTATTCCCTACAAAATTTACATTAATTGTTCTTCAACTCCAGCAGATTGAGCAGCACCGTTACAGCTTCTGCTCTGATTGCATTGTCTTTAGGTGCGAATTGGTTATTGCTTTTGCCTTGCACAATGCCCGCTTGTTTTACGAACGCCACGCTCGCTTTCGCCCACGCGCCAATCTCCGCCTTATTCACCGCCAAATGCTTCCTCATCAGTATAAAGTTCAGTCATTCCATAAGTTAGTAAATGCTTGTATCCATTTGGAGATTGATGTTCGCTTTTTTATTCCTCTAATTTCAAAATAAATTACTCCCATTGTGTTGATCAGCTGGCATACTACTTCACTTTTTATTCTAGATATTCTTTGAAGTTTCTCTAATTACCCTGCTCTTTACTTGAGAAAAAGGCAACCAATCAAAACGGGATGGCTGCCTATTTTATATTGTAATTAAACTATCGGTAACACTTGATCTGATAACTAAAAAAGCCGGCGGTTTACGCGGACTTCATTTGGACAATGTTCATGTCAACCGACATTTCATTAAATCCTCCCCGCACGGACTGTGAAGATGTCCAATCGACGGTCATCATACATATGAAACATGATATTCTTCTTAGGGTGAATAAAATAAATTCGGTCCGTTACACAATAATTTCCCAAACTCGGAAAATCCGAATATCCAAATGGCATTCAATAGCTATCAGTAATACACTGACAGCCATCTTTTTAATAAAGCCGCAGTAAACGTACGATTTCACCATCAATTATTTCTTCACTAGTTTTTTGAAACCCTAAGGATTCATATAGGCTCCCAGCAATCAAGTTATCGGGTCTGTGTCCGATCATTAATCTTTTACAACCATTTTGTCTCATAAGATCTATCAGCATTTTCATTGCTGCTTTGCCATAACCATTTCCTTGATGATTCTCATCAATCATTATCACAGGTATCCAATGATTACCATCTTCATCGGTTTTTTGATTGGTACTAGACTGTTATAAAAACGGAGTCTCGAGCCCCACCTATTTCATCATTCACCACGCTATTCTGACCG
>NZ_WHNY01000002.1 GCF_013141695.1 Paenibacillus plantarum | reverse complement strand
ATTAGTATTCGTCAGCTGCATACGTTGCCGCACTTCCACCTCGAACCTATCAACCTCGTCGTCTACAAGGGGTCTTACATACTGGGAAATCTCATCTTGAGGGGGGCTTCGCGCTTAGATGCTTTCAGCGCTTATCCCCTCCGTACATAGCTACCCAGCTATGCCTCTGGCGAGACAACTGGTACACCAGCGGTACGTCCATCCCGGTCCTCTCGTACTAAGGACAGCTCCTCTCAAATTTCCTACGCCCGCGACAGATAGGGACCGAACTGTCTCACGACGTTCTGAACCCAGCTCGCGTACCGCTTTAATGGGCGAACAGCCCAACCCTTGGGACCTACTTCAGCCCCAGGATGCGATGAGCCGACATCGAGGTGCCAAACCTCCCCGTCGATGTGGACTCTTGGGGGAGATAAGCCTGTTATCCCCAGGGTAGCTTTTATCCGTTGAGCGATGGCCCTTCCATTCGGTACCACCGGATCACTAAGTCCGACTTTCGTCCCTGCTCGACTTGTAGGTCTCGCAGTCAAGCTCCCTTATGCCTTTGCACTCTGCGAATGATTTCCAACCATTCTGAGGGAACCTTTAAACGCCTCCGTTACATTTTAGGAGGCGACCGCCCCAGTCAAACTGCCCACCTGACACTGTCCCCATACCGGATCACGGTACTAGGTTAGAACTCCGATACGATCAGGGTGGTATCCCAACGATGCCTCCACCCAAGCTGGCGCTCAGGCTTCTAAGGCTCCCACCTATCCTGTACAGATCGTACCAAAGTCCAATATCAAGCTGCAGTAAAGCTCCATGGGGTCTTTCCGTCTTGTCGCGGGTAACCTGCATCTTCACAGGTATTAAAATTTCACCGGATCTCTCGTTGAGACAGCGCCCAAGTCGTTACGCCATTCGTGCGGGTCAGAATTTACCTGACAAGGAATTTCGCTACCTTAGGACCGTTATAGTTACGGCCGCCGTTTACTGGGGCTTCAATTCATAGCTTCGGGTTGCCCCTAACCACTCCTCTTAACCTTCCAGCACCGGGCAGGCGTCAGCCCGTATACTTCGCCTTGCGGCTTCGCACAGACCTGTGTTTTTGCTAAACAGTCGCTTGGGCCTTTTCACTGCGGCCCCCTCGGGCTATTCACCCTACCGAGGCACCCCTTCTCCCGAAGTTACGGGGTCATTTTGCCGAGTTCCTTAACGAGAGTTCTTCCGCGCGCCTTAGAATTCTCTTCTCACCCACCTGTGTCGGTTTGCGGTACGGGCACCTTCGCCTGGCTAGAAGCTTTTCTTGGCAGTGTGAACTCATGACCTTCGGTACTTAAATTTCCCTCCCCATCACAGCCCAGCCTTACGATGTGCGGATTTGCCTACACACCAGCCTCACTGCTTGGACGAGCATCCATCAGCTCGCGTCACTATCCTTCTGCGTCACTCCATTGCTCATAACGGCTACGGTGGTACAGGAATTTCCACCTGTTGTCCATCGACTACGCCTTTCGGCCTCGCCTTAGGTCCCGACTTACCCTGAGCGGACGAGCCTTCCTCAGGAACCCTTAGGTTTTCGGCGGATCAGATTCTCACTGATCTTTTCGTTACTTATACCGGCATTCTCACTTGTATGCGCTCCACCTGTCCTTACGGTCAGAATTCAACGTACATACAACGCTCCCCTACCCATGCACATTGTGCAAGCCATAGCTTCGGTGGCGTGTTTAGCCCCGTTACATTTTCGGCGCAGAGTCACTCGACCAGTGAGCTATTACGCACTCTTTCAATGGTGGCTGCTTCTAAGCCAACATCCTGGTTGTCTGTGCAACTCCACATCCTTTCCCACTTAACACACACTTGGGGACCTTAGCTGATGGTCTGGGCTGTTTCCCTTTTGACAATGGATCTTAGCACTCACTGTCTGACTCCCGGATTTAAGTTTGTGGCATTCAGAGTTTGACTGGACTTGGTAACCCTTGGCGGGCCCCGCACCCAATCAGTGCTTTACCTCCACAACTCAACATCCGAGGCTAGCCCTAAAGCTATTTCGGGGAGAACCAGCTATCTCCGAGTTCGATTGGAATTTCTCCGCTACCCCCACCTCATCCCCGAATTTTTCAACATTCGTGGGTTCGGGCCTCCAGTGAGTGTTACCTCACCTTCACCCTGGACAGGGGTAGATCACACGGTTTCGGGTCTACGTCCACGTACTAAAGCGCCCTATTCAGACTCGCTTTCGCTGCGGCTCCGTCTTTTCAACTTAACCTCGCACGGGAACGTAACTCGCCGGTTCATTCTACAAAAGGCACGCCATCACCCATATAGAGGGCTCTGACTTTTTGTAAGCACACGGTTTCAGGTTCTTTTTCACTCCGCTTCCGCGGTGCTTTTCACCTTTCCCTCACGGTACTGCTTCACTATCGGTCACTAGGGAGTATTTAGCCTTGGCAGATGGTCCTGCCGGATTCCGACGGGGTTTCACGTGACCCGCCGTACTCAGGATACCTCTAGGGGATTCGTTCAGTTTGGGCTACAGGGCTTTTACCTTCTATGCCGGACCTTTCCAGATCACTTCGCCTACCAAACTAACCCCATGTCGAGGTCCTACAACCCCAAGGAGCAAGCTCCTTGGTTTGGGCTATTCCGCTTTCGCTCGCCGCTACTGACGGAATCACTTTTGTTTTCTTTTCCTCCAGGTACTTAGATGTTTCAGTTCCCTGGGTCTGCCTCTACTAAAGCTATGTATTCACTTTAGAGTAACTGCGCATTACCACAGCTGGGTTCCCCCATTCGGACATCCCCGGATCAAAGCCTGCTTACGGCTCCCCGAGGCATTTCGTCGTTCGCCACGTCCTTCTTCGGCTCCTAGTGCCTAGGCATCCTCCG
>NZ_WHNY01000005.1 GCF_013141695.1 Paenibacillus plantarum | reverse complement strand
AATCGGACTATTCATGCTTTTCCGCATGTAATCCCTGATTTAGTTCGGAGAAATCGGACTAAATTAATATAGGCAACTATCCACAACGACAGTGGATCTATTCCATCAGATTGCATAAGCGGTACTAAAGAAGACTTAGCCTATTGGCTAAATCTTTTAAGCATATTTCTACAGAATTGCGAAAACAACGTTAATTTAATAGGGTTTGTTTCATATGTCGATTAAACCTTCTAAGCTGCTCAATCTCGCGTTGGTGTGTGACTTTGAAGTCAGTTGCTTGTTTTGAACGGCTTTTTAAAGTGACTTCCAAACATATAACACACCTGTTTGTCTTTGAATATTGAAGAATTGGTTTGCATATTCGCGCCCCCTACGTTACAATCTTTATATCGACAAATTTGCATGTCTATAAAAGGAGGTTATCCCATCCTTGTGTCCCCGTACCAAAGAACAAAATGAACTCATCCGCTTGCAGCGCAGTGAACAAATCCTAGATGCTGCAGCGCGCACCTACTTCCTGACTGGCGGCAGCTTTGATATTCGTGACGTTGCCCGCGAAGCCAAGATCGGTTACGGCACGGTTTACCATTATTACCCCAACCGACATTTATTAATAGAAGATGTACTGAATAGCGGATTCGAGCGCTGTGAGCAAGCCCTGGCACAATGGGCAAACACTCGCGGCAACAACCCGAACGAAGGGCAACTGCTGACGTATTGCAAGGATCTGCTCCTTCTATGGCAGTCGGACGCCCGAGCCTATCTCGTCTACAAAATGGCAGCGGAACACTACTCAGGCTTACCTGAGAAAGATCGAAACCTTACCAAGAGACGATTCATGGAACGGCTGTACATTCCACTCCAATCCATCGTCCAGCGTGAAGACGACAGCGTTGACCATATGCTTGCCGTACTGGTTGGTTGCTGCGGACTACACTACTATGCGGGTACTTCCGAGCTGGACGTCGATCGGATCGCCAAGCTCGCTATGCAAGCTTTTACGAAGGAGTCCTGATACGAACATGGTTATTTTAAAAAGCAAACTTGAAATCGAGGCCATCCACAAAGCCTGCCAGGTAGTGGTCGAATGCCATCGTACGATCGCCCCGCTCATTCAACCGGGCATTACGACGAACGAGATTGAGCGCATCTTCGAGGAAATCATTCTTAAAAACGGTGCCAAGCCCTATACGAAGGGCTACAAGGGCTATCCCTATGCCACCTGTGCCTCCGTCAACGACGTGATCGCGCATGGCTTTCCTAAAGACACGCCACTTAAGGCGGGCGATATCGTGACGATCGACACCGTCGCGGAGCTCGATGGCTGGCTCGGCGATTCCGCCTGGAGCTATGCGGTTGGGCAGATCTCCCCGACTGCCGAGAAGCTGATGCGCGTCACGAAGGAATGCCTGGACCTTGGCATCGCGCAGGCGCAGCCCGGCAATCGGCTCGGCGACGTGACGAGCGCCATCCAGCGACATGCCGAATCGAACGGATTCGGCGTCGTGCGCGACCTTCTCGCGCATGGCATTGGCCGGGACCTGCACGAAGAGCCGAACTATATGCATGTTGGCAAGCCCGGCAAAGGCCTCCGAATCAAGGAAGGCATGGTGTTCACGATCGAGCCCATGCTTACCGAAGGCTCCTATTACATGACGATCGATCCGGACGGCTGGACCGCGCGAACGATCGATGGTAAGCTCGCCGCCCAATACGAGCATACGATTGCCATCCTGGCTGGGGGTCCACAAATCCTGACTGCACAATAAATTCATCTCACCATATCGCATGAAATCCTGTTCAATCCAATCGATATCATCGTTCTCCGACAATAACGCAAGGAACCAAAGCAAAAGAATCCTGCAACTGCAGGCTTCTTTTGTCTATACATCCATCACGACCATTTGATGGCAATCTATCCTTTGCACCTCGTAATGCACCGTTCCATCTGAATCTGTTACGAAAGCGAGCTCTGTCATCTGCGGGGCCAGATACACCTTTTTGACCGGCTTATGCAACCGCACTGACACCTTGGTCCCGAAAATCGGCACTAAATCTTCAATTACTTCGATGCTCTTCCCGCGTTTGACAGGCACGGCATACAATAGGTGATTGACAAAGCGCCGCTCTGTCGGCTGCTCCATAAGCGTAACGATCCCCTGTGCAGGCAAGTTCGTCGACAGTGTTTTTGCAGGTTCCAATAGCTTGTTCAGTGCGTACAGAACGCTTTGCTTGAGAACGAGACTGCCCACCGTCGCATATTCCTCGAAGACATTCCACGCTATATAAATACCGCCGCTGCTTTCAACCATCCCTGGCCCGTCCGACTGGAGAGCACTTGGGGTATGCTGATGCGAACAGAACGTATACACGTCACGGTTAAAATAAGGATTCTCCCGGTGCCCTAGCATCACTCCATCCCCGCTCAATTCAACTTGCTGACCCTTGGAATAGAAGACGAAGGATGCTTCCGGCACGCTTTCCAGCGCAAAATGCGGGTGAAAATAAGAAGGCTTATACGGATTCATCCCGACATAACGCATCCCAAGATCAATCGAGAATGCTGATCCCTCTAGGTTTAGCCCCGATTCCCCCGAAGCTAGCAGCTTTCCACCTTGCGCCATGAAAGTGTTCAGCTTGGTTTCAAGTTCCGAAATTATCCTAATACGATCCGGCAAAATAATAACGCGATAGCGGTGGAAATCGCTATCCATATCTATGACGTCGAACAGAATGTTACCTTCCAACAGCATGCGAACTGCTCCGGCATCAGCATGGCCTGTTCGATCGGCTTCACCCTCTTCTGGCCGTGAGACTGCCGCCTCTACCGTGAATAGTCCGACGTCAGCAATGCTTTGCACATTGGCGCACCATGGTTCCTTGCTCTCCACCTCGGCATAAGCCGCGCCAATAATCGCATACGTCGCAGGATCCATTCGACCTTCCGGATGCAATTGGTCGCCTATAGAACAGCTTGCCCCATTCGCGATGTTGAGTGCTGTTTCGTAGCGCAGCGCATTCGGATGCTTGTAGCCGCCGAATTCTCCCCACGACGTGTGGAATTTTCCTGTCATGCCAAGAAACGGCATCCCAAGCCCCTGCGCATAGCGGGCCGAAAGTGGGAAATGATCATAGCCCCAACCTCCTGTCGGCAAAGATTCCAGTTCCAAATGTGAGTTCATGGCAGCCAAATCACGACGTCCACGGCGGATATGTCCGCCGTTGTGGAACACGGGCAGCCCCGGCTTCACGGCGTCAATCGTTTCTCGGACTCTTCGCGTGTAGTTAGCGTATGTGCGTTCGCCTAGATCTATCACAGAACTCAAGTTACGGGGATCTTTCCCCTCGGACAGTAATTGACTGACGCATTTGTGACAATAGCATTTGCGTACCCCGACAATATCGAGAAAAATACCATCCGCATCATAGCGCCGAACCACTTCGTCAATTTGACGTAGAAGCACGTCCAGATACGGTGAATTCATACAAAAAGAGTGATACCCCGGCTTCATAAAGCCATCCACCCACGTCGTCTTGTCATTGATGTCCCGAATTAGCCATTCGGGATGTCGGCGCGCCAGCTTTTCATCTACGCCTGCAGATAGATAGACTGGCGTTTTGACGCCAATGTCATGCGCTGCTTCAATCATCTCCCCAAGCAGATCAAATGTTAAGTGAGGATGCATCTCATTGGCTTCGGAAGGATGATAGGCCCAACCATGATGACATTTGGAAAAAACGGTGATTGAATCCACGTGGCCTTTGCGAAGCATGTCCTGAAACTGCTCTTTGTCGAAATCGCACCCGATCCCTGGGATTGCTTCCGACGTATGAAAATCAAGGTGAACTTGACGAAAACGCATAGAACTGTCGCCTCCTAAATCTGTATTTGTTTTAACTATAGCTTGAAAGATAAACATGATATAGTAATAGCAACGACTTAAAATAGCACATTTCCGACCAATGGGAGATCCAACTAATGACGAACTGCTTGCAACTTCGCATTCCGCCTTTGCCGCAATTTCTCACCATCGGTTTCTCAATCTGGCCAGTTGGTGCCCAGCATTTTGGACGAACCTTTGATGTATACGATTTGCTATTAGTTCGCAGTGGGATGCTGCATATGACAGAAGAATCGCACGCATATGATGTAGGCCCTGGCGAAATGCTGTTGCTTGAACCTGGCATCTCGCACATCGGCCACAAAGCTTGCGAGGAGCCGACCGAGATTTACTGGGTCCATTTTAAGCATGAACCTGCGATCTCTAGGCTTCCGGACCATCAGATCTCCTGGTCGGTGCCCGTGCGCGAAGGAAGAGACAGCGATCTGGCGCCTCAAGAACAGTATCTTTATGTGCCTAAATTCAGTTCCTATGATCAGGTGGCGGTGGAGCCGATTTTGGAGGAAATGCTTCGGCTCAGGTCCTCCTTGACGATGGAGTATGCCCTCAATCTGCAACAACTGTTAGGCCGACTCCTGTCACAACTGCAAGCTTCATTACGGTCTGGCCGGCTAGGCAGCCGATCTTCCGTGCTTGCAGCGCAGGTAATGCGTTATTTGGAAGTGCACCTTCGAGAACCCTATCATGCTGCACACATGGAACAGGAGCTGCACTTCAATGAGGACTACGCTGCACGCTGCCTTCGTAAGCATACAGGGCTTAGCCCGCTCCAGTATCATCATGTGGTGCGAATGGAGGAAGCCAAGCGACTGCTCAGCACAAGTGAATTATCCCTACAAGAAGTCGGAGATCATGTCGGTTATGAGGATTATAACTACTTTATCCGAGTTTTCCGCAAAACCGTCGGCTGCACGCCAAGTGCTTTCCGCAGGTCGGTGTACAGGTATGTGTGAGGCATACATTGCGTCCCTAACCAGCAGCAAGCAGCCTATCAAAGAATTGTTGGGTGACAACTAAGTTCTGAAGAGCCAAAGGGGCTGTCCCGCTGCCGAATCTTATTTAGATGTAAAAACTACAGCTAATGTTCTCGAATTTGGGGTATTTCCGTAATTAGATGGAAAATGTACAGGTAAATTCAACGAAATTTGAAAAATCGATACAATTGGAGAAATTTAACTACGGGAAATACAGTTAATCATCCAAATTTGCTAAATCCGTTTCAAATAGATGGAGAAAATCCAGTTAAATTGCAGGAAGTCAGTTTATTATTCATCCGTCATAAGGTGAACAACGCAAGAAGAGGCCGTTTCAATAAGTCTACATAGACTTCTGAGACGGCCTCTTCTTACGAAGAAAGGGGTAGCGCCAATAGCTTCAAAGCGAATCGGATCGCCTACTTAGACTTGGCGTACTTCTCATTGTACATCTTGACAAGCTCGTCGGTTTTCAGCTTTTTGAAGCCGTCAACGAAAGCATCCCATTCCGTCATTGGCTTTTGACCGAGAATAAATTTCGTTAGGTTTTCGCTCATATACGTCTTCAACGGGGTTGTAATTTCGGCGAGTTTCGACGATTCGTCCTTGGACCAGTTAATTGAAGGCTCGGGATCGCGCAGTGCGTTCATTTCCTTCAGTTTTTTCATCCGGTCTGGGATGATGGCGGCCTGTTGATCCTCTCCTGCCTTAAAGCCGAGCAGACCGAAGCGATTGTACGACGGAATGACACCAGTTAGCCACCAGCTACCATAGCCGTAGTCGGTTTGTTTTTTCATACCTTCAGGGTATTTGCCATCCGCTCCGACGGTCCAGACGCTTTGGGTTTTGTCGAGCTTATATCCGGAAGGCGTCGTTTTGTCACGGGTGAACGTCTCATTCTCAACGCCAAGCATGAAGAACTCAATGCCCTCATCGCTGTAGGTGTAATCCATAGCCTTAATAATCTGATCGATGTACTTCGATTTTTTATTAATAACCATCGGCGAGCGGTAAGCAATGTTATAGTGCGGATCAAGATTTTGGGTATAAGTTTTGCCATCAATCTTCAATGGATAAATAGGCTGAATGTCGCGAGCTGGATCCTTCTTCGGATTGAGATTGTTCGACATCGCAAGTTGCTCCATCATTAGCGGGAACTGGCCGCTCTCATAACCCGCAAACAGCTCCTGATCTTTCATCGTCAAGAAATTTGGATGCAGCAGCTTCTCTGAATACATCCAACTCATCAGCTCTGTCCACTGCTTGTAACGATCTTTAAAGTCGACTGGTGCAAAAACGAATTTTTTCGTCTCAGGGTCCATCATCATTCCGTTACCCGGACCGTTATTAACATTGATGCCAAAATACATCTGCGTCCGTTCCGCAAAATAATCGAAGCCAAGCCGTGACGAAGTAATGTAGTCCCCCGTCTGTTTCTTCAGCGCGAGCATAGCCTTCTTGAAATCGTCGACTGTTTGAATCTGACTAGCATCCAGTCCCTCTTTCTTCAACAAATCGTTACGCACGAGCCAGAGCGTTGTGGCAAAATCGAAATCCTGCACGAGTGGAAACGCATACAATTTACCATCCTCCGGATGGCGCATCACCTTGTCGGCCTCTGGATATTTCTTAAGCCATTTTTCCAGATTCGGCAACTTGCCGGCCTTCATATAATCATCGAGTGCCACGAACAGCTGCGGTCCGTAATCCTTAAACGTGCGGTCATCTTGGAAAAATTTCATCATATCTGGCAGTTGCCCAGAGCTGAGCACGATGTTCATTTTTTCCTTAAACGCGTCGCGAGGCGGGCTATTCACGTTAAATTTGACGCCTGTCCTCTTGCCCCACTCGACGAACACTGGCAAGTCGCTGCCGATCGGCAGTCCCGGATCCCAAGGTGTCAGGACCTCCACCGTCGGAATTTCGCCGGCAACGCTTTTGCCGTCCCCAGTTGAAGCGGTAGGCGTGGCGGCTTTCTCTGTGCTCTGGCAACCGGCCAGCACTGTCATACAGATGGATAAGGCGGCGGCTGTCAGCCGCCAGTTCATAGTTTTGCCCATTAAGAACCCCTCCTGAATCGTTTATACGAATGCTATAAAAATATAATTGTACACACTTGGAGCAACGCTGTTCCTTGCCTTAATACGATGCTCTGATTCGCTTATGTCAGCCCTTTACGGAACCAACAAGCACGCCTTGCACGAAAAATCTTTGCACAAACGGGTAAATAAGCACGATCGGGCCGATCGTCACGAAGATCGTCGCCATACGTATGCTGATCATCCGCCCTGCGCCAGCGACTGGATCAACCTCAAGCGTATTCGCCTGGTCGAGCGCTCCCTGGGACAGTACCTCGTTAGCGACGAGAATACGTCGGAGAATTATGGTCAGTGGCTGCATTTCCGGCGACGTTAAATACATGAGCGGGCCGAAGTAAGCATTCCACAGTCCGACCGAAGCGAACAACGCAATTGTTGCCAGAATAGCCTTGGAGAGCGGAATGACGATGCGGAGCAAAATTTGCCAATCGTTCGCACCGTCGATAAAAGCTGATTCATACAGCTCCTGCGGCATCGCCTGGAAATTAGTACGCAGTATAATAATGTTCCAGAAGCTAAATGCGGCCGGCAGCGTAATGGCCCACATCGTGTCGAGTAACCCGATGTTTTTAATGAGCATAAAACTAGGAATAAGGCCCCCGCTAAAGAACATCGTGAAGGTGAACAGTACAGACAGCGGTCGACGTGCCCGAAATCGGTTGATCGACAGTGGATACGCCGTGAGGCACCCGATCAGCAATACAAGAAACGTGCCGAGCAATGTATAACGAATACTATTCCAATATGCCAACACGATTTGGTTATCCCGCAAGACGGCCATGTAAGCCTCCCAGTTGATGCCCTGCGGCAGAAGCATTACCTTGAACAAGCCAACCGGCACAGGATTGCTTATCGAAATCGCGAACATATGCACAAACGGCAGAACGATCGACAGCGTCAGCAGCAGCAACGCAATAAAGTTAGCCGTATTGAACAGCCGGTTGGCGAATCCAGTATTTTTCACGTGCAGATTCCTCCTACCATAACGAATTTTGCTTCAGAGCGCGGCTGGCGCGATTGGTTACGTACAGAATAAGGAAGGCGGCGACACTGTTGAGCAAGCCGACAGCAGTAGCGTAGCTGAAATTGCGGTCAATGATCCCCCTGCGGTACACGTACGTCTGAATGACATCGCCCACCTCGTAGATCGCCGGATTGCTCATGAGGTACGCCTTCTCGAAGCCAACGTTAATTACATCACTGGCGTGCAAAATAAATAGGATCGTAATGGTCGGCAGCATGCCCGGCAAGCTGATGTGCCAGATACGGCGAAACCGATTCGCACCATCCATGTAGCTCGCCTCATATAGCTCGGGATCAATGCCGGTAAGAGCGGCCAGATACAGAATTGAGCCCCAACCGATGCCCTGCCAGATGCCGCTGCCGACGAACAACGTACGAAAGTACGACGATTCGTTGAAGAAGGCAATCGGCTCCATACCGAGCGACCCGAGTAGTAAATTGACCGGACCATTCGCGCCAAGCAGCTCCATCATCATCCCGACGACAACGACCATCGCGATAAAATGCGGCAGGTAACTAACGGATTGAAAAAACTTTTTCCACCACTTGCTTGTCAGCTCATTCAGCAATAGCGCCAGTAAAATCGGCGGCCAGAAGCCGAAAAGCAGACTATACAAGCCAAGCAGCAGCGTATTCTTGACGACCCGCACAGCATACGGATCAGCAAAGAAGCTCTGAAAATGCTTGAGACCGACCCACGGGCTGCCGTCAAATCCGAGAATAAGATCGTACTGCTTAAAAGCGATAATAATGCCGTACATCGGGATGTAATTGAACAACAAAAACCCGAGCACGCCAGGCAGCACCATTAAATACAAATTCCCGCTAAGTCGCAGTTCCCGCAGCCAGCCCACACCCCTCCGCCTCTCCAGCGGAGAAGTGAGTACAGCGGCCGCCCTGTTCTCTTCCAGTTTGTCGTTCATTTCGCTTCTGTTTCCTCCCTTTCTCCGATAACCCTCTCCTTCTAGGCGGCCGCCAATGCAGCTACGCTTCGTACATTTAGGTTCATTTCGGTTACGCTTACAGTTTTATTATATAAGCGCTTTCATTAGGGGGAAATAGACGAATCGAAGACGATTATGGATGAATAAAAGAAAAGCAATTTTGCATCTTTGACAGGAGTTACTCCATAATCTTCTCTTACTTCTCATTCCTTCACTTTGTCCCTCTCCAATAGTATCTACCTGGCAACTGTGGGGTTGGGGTTGGGGTTGGGGTTGGGGTTGGGGTTGGGGTTGGGGTTGGGGTTGGGGTTGGGGTTGGGGTTGGGGTTGGGGTTGGAGCTTGGAGGTTGGAGCTGGAGGTTAGAAGTTGGGGGCCTTGAGGGGCCCCCTGGATTCTTGTTCACTGTAAAAATAGAGACCGGAGCCTGCATGCGCGCCTATGCTTTACTCCGGCGCCCCTGCGGTCACCTTCACATTGTTCCAATAAATTTGCGTATTCACACCGGTCGTACTGCCACCGACCATGATCTTCGTAATATCGTCGGCCGTCTGACGGAAATTGCCCTGTGACACAACCTGCGTGCCATCCAGATACATATCCATCTTCTGCGTCTGCGGATTGACAACCAGACGCACCGCGTACCACTGATCCGACGCCAGCGGAGCAGCAACAACGGTCTGCGTACCGTCCAAATACCAGAAACCGGTCTGATCGGCAAGCAGGGACACAGCGTTAGCGCTGCCCTGCGACTGCACGTACACGGCAATACCGCCGCCCGTCGCCGGATTCGTGCCAAGATTAATGCGGAAATTAAAGTCGATCGTCACGGTACGTTTTTGCTTCACGAACTCCGCTGTCGCGCTTGGGAAGCTGCCACCTGTATTGTCATAGACGTTTAAGCTTTTGTCGGTAGCAGAAGGCAATTCGGAGATCTGAATATATGACCCGCCATCCAGCACTGGCTTATATGTCCAGTGCAACGGCACGTCCGTTTCGCCATAGCTGTCGAATGATTCGTCCAGCAGCACCGGATCGGCCAAGGTCACCTCGACCGCGAGGGTGCCTGTCACCGTCACGCCTCCAGCGGTAAACTGCGCCGTCACCGTCGTTTCCCCGACACTAACGGCACGGACGACGCCCTCCGCATTCACAGTGGCGACCGCCGGGTCGGAGCTGGTGAAGACGATATGCTCACCGGTAATTTCCGCTTCCGCAACCGTCCCGTTATCGTTGAACGACGCACTCACCGTCAAAGGTGCACTGGCATCAAGCACGAACGGTTCGGGCAAGCCACTAAGATTCACTTCCGTCAACTCACCTGGAGGCAGCGTCAGTCCGCCATAGTTTAACGCAAGTCCAGTTAAGGACGCAGTAAACGCTGAGGCTTGCTTGCCTGCGGCTGCAAAGCCTCCGCCGAGCGGCATGCGCATGGACAGCTCATGCGAGCCGAGCGACGCACCGTACGTAACGCCGTCAGCCGAATAATAAGCATGGTACCGACCACCTTCGCGCGCTAACTTCAAATAACCGGACGTGGCGCTTACATCAAGATTTACAGCGCCAACCTGGCCGTTGTCCTCATCGCGCCAGTAAAGTTTCCAGCCGCTGCCCTCTGCGTAAGCGGCCGCTACAAACTTGGCGTTGGAAGCAGACGTCTCGCGAACCATCAATCCTGACAAGGCACCAGACGTCTCGCTAGCGTTTGGCTCCAGCTTAACCGATAATTCGTAATTTTGCAGTGGTGTAGCATCAATATGGCGATAAACATAAGAGAATTGGTCCATCGAGCCGTTATCTCCCGTTACTGGGACATGCAGGCCACTCCCCTTGCTCGCGAGCTGGTACGTCACGCCGCTCACTGTAACGCCGCCGTCTCGCGTCGGGTTGCCGATCGCAAGCCCTGACCATGGCGCTTGCACCGCAAAGTCGTCTTCCGCCGTAAGCGATGCCGCAGTGCCGCTGCCGATGCGCAGGATGCCCCACTCGGCCAGCTCCGGCACCGTTAGCTCATGCTTGCCGCTTCCCGCGCTCGTCACCGCGAGTGGCAACGGGTCTTGACCCGGACGGTAGAGCACCGCCTGGAGCGAAGCGCCACCAAAGAAATCCGTATCCGTCAGTGTCACCTTCGCACCCGTAACAGATTCACCCTTACGGTTGAGCAGATGCACCGACTTCGGCGCATTGGCGTCTGCAGAGGAGCGAACGATCGCATACACCTGATCGACGACACTGACGCTCACTGCACTATGGTCGGCAAGCCATGCTGAGTCGATCGTCGGCACAGACACTACCTCAGCCTCTGTATCCGTAATGCGCTGCTGATCATCCGAGTCAAAGGACGACACCGGAGAATAAGCGATCAGCGTGTCCAGACCTTCCAGCGTCTGAGCTCGCAAATCATAGTGCGGCAGACTGTCGTTCGCCGTCACCGTACGGAACGGCACACCTGCCTTAAACAGCTTCATTGACAAGTCGGTCAGTGTATTGCCGTTCAATTCGTTCCATTTCAGCAGAATGCCCACCTTAGCCGGCGGCTCGTGCCCGTCGAACAAGAAGGGATATTGCCGGATAAAATGGAACATTTCCCCGTACTGCTCGACCGTTCCGAAATAGCGAGTCGAGCCTTCCAGCCACGCGTCCCACGGCACAAGCATATACTGGCCAAGGGCGTAGGCAGCGGCAAGCGATTGCCGAATATTCCCTACTTGAAACGGTAGCGGCGACATGATATGCGGTTTGCCGAGCCCGGAGGCAATCGTGCCGTTCGTCACAATATTGTTCAGACTCATCGCACCCTCGTTATGCTCACCCATGCCATAATCAAACAAATCGTGGATGAAATGCGTTTGAGTGCTGGCATCACGAATAAACGAAGCGTTATTCGAATATTCAATCGGCCGTCCGGCGTACGTCTCCATATCCTCTCGCATGCGGGTATGGAAGTTAATCGCTTCCTGCTTCATAAACGCACCGAAAATGCTGTCGAGCGGCGTAAGCGCCTTTTTCGTCATATAATCGGCATTGGTTTCCACATCCAGCGTCGTTTGCAAAAACGTCTTATAATTGAACGTCGCAATATTATCGATGCCAAAGCCGCTTAGCTCCGAAGTTGTATAGTGCTCCTGTAGGTAATCCCGGAATGCGGTCATGCAAGGCGCGCAGAAGTCGCCACCGAATTTGTAGGCATCCACGCTGCCCACCCAGTCATCAAATTGAAATGACGACGCACCAGCGTCAATGGCGCTTTTGGCCGTCGCCAGCACCTGGTTGTAATACACGGGGTCACTCATACTGCCCCAAGTTGCGCCCCAAGTCATCCACGGAGCGACAATGTCGGTGCCGTCATAATATTTGGCCCGACCTCCAGTGCCGTTGTTCATATTTAGCGACCCCTGGAAGCCGACACCGAGCCGGACGATATTCGAGATTTTATCCTGCTCCGTCAAATACGTCCACTTGTCATCCGTCGCCATAAAACGCTTTAGCACGTCCAGTGTGCCAAGCTGGCCGTCCTGGCCGTCTGTCCGCCACCAGCGGGAAGACAGGAAGACACTCGAATAGCTATCGAACGAATTCGTTTCTGTGCCAGGCGCAGGAGGAGCGACTGGCTGCTCCGCCTCAGGAAGCTCGGGCATTCCCTGATAAATGCGAACGTTGTCCAGATTGGCGATGCGCACATAGTTCGCTGCGTCACCGTAGTAAGCACCGCTTACCCGAAGCGAAGACAGATTAACCGTTCCGTCGTAACGGAATGGAATTGCGCTTTTCTTCAGTGTGCCGTCCACATAGACGTCATAAGTTACCGTCTCGGGATGAATGGCGATCGCCAGATTACGCCAAGCGTGAGTCGACAGAGAAGTCGCTACATCCGTAGTCGTCGTCGTTGTGCCGACCGTGTGGAACGATGTAATTTTGGTCGACAGCAGATTGAGCGCCACAGCGGTTTTGCCTGTTGTATCATTCACATAAAACAAGATATTTTCTTTACCCGCCGTCGCACCCTCCGGAAGCTGCACATCGGCCTGAATCGTAAACGTGCCGCTTTGCGCCGAGAACGTCTTCGTGATCCCCTGCGTATTTTGACGGCTAGCATCATAAATTTGCAGATAGCGATCGCCGTCGAGCTTCTCCTTTACCTTGACATACGAATCACCGGTCACCGACACGCCCCAGCCGGAAGGAGTCGAACCTAGCGCCATACTAGTGAACGTTTCTTCCAGCAGATCAGCATAAATGACCTGTTGTACCGTTGTGGTTAAATAACCGTCCGCTTGTACCGCGATGGTATATGTTTTGCCTTCCGGAAACAGCGATGCGTCCAGTGTTAACTTGCCGATAGAGGCTGCATACACCGAGGCAGCTACATTTGCATTATCGACGGTCACTTTCGTGATTGCCGCCCGCCAAGCCGCATCATCCGTGAACGTTAATTCGATCGGCTGACCAGGAACTGTTGACGTCGTATCGGGCGACAGCGCAGGCGACGTTAGCAGCCTTACATCACCTGTGTATATTTTTACCCCATCCAAATTGACCACGCGAACCGGGTTCGATGTCTCGTTGTAATACGCGCCCGTTACTTGCAAACGGCTGAGGCTCGTTACATCGTCATAACGGAACGAAACCCCGGTTGCTGCCAACGAACCATTCAAGTAAAAATCGAATGTCTTAGCGGATAAATCTGCCGACACGATGATATGCTGCCAAGACGACATGGCTAGCCCCTGCGCCAGCGTCGTACTGGTCGTCGTGCCGCCCACTGTGCGGTACGATAAGATACGGGTAGGCATAAGGTTCAATGCCACTCCCGCCTTGCCCGTCGAATCAAGCACATAGAACAGCACATTTTCTTTGCCGGACGTGCCGCCAGGCGGAAGCTGCACTAGTGCTTCAACGGTAACCCGTCCGGTTTGCGAGGCGAACGACTTTTGGATACCCTGCGTATTCTTTTGACTGGCATCGTAAATTTGCAAATAGTTGTTACCACTGCTCTCCTGCTTCACCTGCACATAAGAATCGCCAGTGGCCGACACGCCCCAACCCGACGGCGTCGAGCCAACCGTCATCGACTCGAACGATTCGTCCACTAACGGGGGGTCACCAGTCACGCCGTCCGCATAGGCGGCCTGTAAACCGAAGACCGGCAGCAGCATTGTCCAGACGAGCAGCCAGACCAATACCAGCCGAAGTTCCCTCTTGCGCTCCCCTCCCATTGTGAATCTTAGACGTTTACTGTTCAATCCATTGCACCTCCATGTAAAATGATATCGCTTACATGGCAAGTATACGCTTCGGATTTTCGCCTTGAGAATAGACGAATCCGAGAACGATATGGACAAATCGACGGCTTTTGCGATGATTCGGACAAAAAACGCTTATTTCATAAATTCCGAGGGCGATTGCCCGGTCACCTTTTTAAAAACACGGCTAAAATACAGCGAATCGGAGTAGCCAACCCGGTCGGCAATATCCTTTAGCAGCAGCTCTGGCGAGCTCGCCATCAGCGATTTGGCCTGCTGTACGCGCCATACCGTCACGTATTCGCCCGGCGTCACGCCGCGCGCCTTCTTGAACATAGCACTCAAATAATTCGGCACCAGCCCGAACTGACGAGACAACTGCTGAAGCGTAATCGGTGAAGCGTAATGCGCGCGCAGGTACTGCTCGATGCGGGTGACGTTTTCCTCCTGATGAGCGGATAAACGAGCTTCAAGCGACACGTCCTTGTCCTCACTCAGCTTCATCAGCTCCGCGAACAGGGAGGCAGCGCCTTCGCGCAGCTCGCCGTAATCCAGTGAGTGAGACAGGAGCGTGTCCAACTCCTGACTCGCGAGGATGAACGTCTCGTCGCGGAATGTTTGCCAATGCTCCTTCAAATCGTACAGCGTCTGCCTCAGCAGCATATCCACACGCAGCTGCGTCGCTGCCTCTGCCTCCCATATCTTCGTTAGCCGCTCCAACTCCGTGCGCACCGCCTCCGGTTGCCGGCGCACCACGGCCTGAGCTAACCGGCGGTAATCGTCGCGGGGCGCTTCCGTCCGCCCGCGCTCGGCCTGATGGCCGAAGCCCGAACGGCCGATGCCTGCCGCCAGCGGCAGCCGGCTGCGCAGCTCCTGGGCGACGCGACGGAGCTCGCCAAGTCCTTGCAGGCTGCCGGCGACAACCGTCAGCGGCATGCGCCGGCTAGCTGCATGCGCCAGCAGTGCATGCGACACGGCCTCCGCGTACGAAGAAGTATGGAGCTCCCCGCCGTTTCCCCCGACCAGCAGCAGCCGCTCGTTGGCGCGCTCGCCCTCAAGTACCCACCAGCCGAGCTGGCCTGGATTGGGCTCAGGCAAGCTCGACGTCCATGGCGCCGAGGCCCAGAACGCCTTGCCTGGGTGCAGCGCATCGTCCGGCGAGGCGCAGTACGGACCCGCACACCAAAGCGAAAGCGTATGCGATGTATAGCTTAAGCCCTCTGGAACTTTTTGCCCGGCCAGCGGTCCCCCTTGATCCACCGTCTCCTGAAGCCAAACGGCGTCGCGCCGCTGCTCGGCGTCGTGCAGCTTTGCCGCGACCCGCTCCAGAACCTCTCGCAGATCCTCCTCACGCAGCGGCTTCAGCAAATAATCCTCGGCATGGAGCCGGATCGCCCTTCGCGTATAATCGAAATCATCGTACGAGCTGACGATAACCGGAACCACATCGGCATATCGCCGCTTCATTTCAGCGATCAATTGCAAGCCATCCATGACCTGCATCCGAATATCGGTAAATAAGACATCCGGCCGCAATTCAGCTATCTTCTCCAGCGCCTCCTCGCCGTCATATGCCTCACCAACGACGCGGAAACGCGTATCAGTCGCCTCGATCCATCGACCAAGCGCTCTGCAAAAACGGATTTCATCGTCAACTACGAGTACCGTCGGCATCCTCCGTCCTCCTCCGTTTCATGTTTCTTCTCTCCTTGCACGCTCGCCGGACAAATCCGGTCTCAGCCAATGGATAAGCACGATTGCCCCGCCGTCAGGATCGTTGTCCAGACTGAATTCTAGCAGGCCACCCGCCTGATATTGCAGCCGCGAGTAGGTATTGTACAAGCCGCTTACGCCAAGCGCCTCCATGCCCACCTCGGAAACTTCGCCACGCCCGAAGCGTTCTAGCAGAGCCGAGGGAAAGCCCGCGCCATCATCCCGAATTTCTATCGCAACGCGGCCGTCCTCAAGCAACGCCCCACGGATGTCAATACGCCATGGATACCGTTTGGAAGCGAAACCGTGCTTAAAGCAATTTTCTACAAATGGCTGCAGCGACAGCTTGGGTAGACGAAGCTCCAGCATTTCTTGGGGAATGTCGATTGTAAATTGCAAATGCGCCTCATATCTAAATTTCATAATATTCAAATAATTTTTCGTATGTTGAATTTCATCTCGCAGCGTAACCGTCTGCTCTGCCGAATACGTCATGTAGCGGAACATATCCGCCAACATCGCTGTTAACTGCACAATCTCCCGGTTGCCTGCCTCTTGTCCGAGCACACCTATCAGAGAAAGTGTATTATACAAGAAATGCGGATGAATTTGTGCCTGGAGCGCAGTAAAATGCGCTTGCAACTCACGCGAGCGCGAAAGAATCGCTTCCTCTTTCGACGCTTCGAGGCGATCTAGCATTTTACGAAAAGAATGATGGAGATGATGGAGCTCGTTATGCGTATTGGTCGGGATGACACTCCCGATAGCCAGCCGCTCATGCGCGTCTGGAAGCGAATCGAGCTGAACCCTATTCATAGAGTCGCGCAGCTGACGCAGCGGTTTTACGAGCATTTTGGCGGAAAAATAGGAAGTTAGCATGGTTAGCACAATGACGATCAGACCTGTGGCCGCGAACAAATACCCCGCCTGGCGCTGCGGGCGCAGAAGCTCGCCCTCTGGTTGAACAATCATCACTGTCCAGCCCGAATACGGCGCCCGGGCATAAACAACAAGCTGTCGGGAGCGATCCGGCAATCGCACATACGTCTCTCCCTCCGAGGCTTTGCCTTGCGCCTGAAGCTCAGTTAGTACGTCCCTAACACGTGACAACCCAGATTCGGGTGAAAACGGATAGATCGTTTGGCCATCGCCGCCAGCAATGAGCACACGTTTACCACCCATCTGCGACTTAGCCGTCAACGTTTCAATGTAGTCGTACGGAAGTTGAATTTCAATCAACGCATTCGGCGCAGTCGCCTCGCCAAGCTTACGAATCACAGAGACAACCAGCTTGCCCGCGCTATCCCAGTCGTCGCGATGCGGCGGCAACAGCAGCCGATATTCGGACTTTTCAAACTGACGGAACCAATCGATTGTTTGCAGCCGATCTCGAACGGTCAATCGGTCGTAATAAGCGCCGGTAGCCAGAAATGCACCCGAACGACTTAGTATCGATACCCGGTGGAAAATTTGTGGATCGACGCCAACAATCGAGGAAATCGCTTCCTTCACCTTGTAGGCAGCCTCAGGTTGATCGTCAAAATACGTCTGCGCATTCGCCGTAAACGGAAGATAGTAGAAGGTATTGGCTATCGTCGGGTTAAATTTCATCTGCATGACGAGTCGATCCATTGTATAGATCGAATTGTCGAGCTGCTGCGCTAGGCTCTGCGATTCTCCGCGAAATGTATTAACCATCGATTCGATGTTTACCTTCTGATAATACCAATAGAACACGGAGAAAGCGCTAATAATAATACCGGCGATTAGCATGGAAAAGACGATAAACAGCTTCGTTTGAAAACTGATTCTGCGATTCATTCTTTACCTCGCGTCCTTCCGGCCAGGCCAGTAAAATGATAGCATATCCGAACGACAGGCGGCAGCGCACCGACGAAGGGCACGCTGCTCTGCTATGGTTTATAGTCTTTTGGCGTTGCTATGCTTTACATTTCAATTCGCTAAATTTGCTGTATTCCCTTCTCATGCTTCCTTATATTCCCTGAATTCCTGTCAGCTTCTAACTGGCGTGGTTACTCCGTTTTGGCGATTAAATACTGCTCCCACACCTCTAGTACTGATGCCCCGCGCAAAATCAACCGATTAGGTCCCTCAAAACATTCCGTCAGCCGAGACTGCAACCGGTTTAGCAGCTCTCCTGGCTTGAACTGCATATCCAGCTCAATCGGACCGTCGAGTCGGTACGGTTGCAGCCTGGCTGCAGCAGCCGCGCATCGAAGCGCGCCTTCCTTAAGCAGCGCAGCCGTCCTCTCTGGCGGCAGACAGGCCGCAGCCGTATCCCCGAGCGACTGCTTGACGCTGACAGTAATTGTACCCGGCAGCAACTCGGCAGTTTCCTTCGCTCCCTCCGAATCTGCTGTCACCATTACAAGCGGCACGCCAGCTTCGCCGGCCATCAGCGCTTCAAGACCAATCTCCCCGACAACAACTCCGTTGATGCTCATCGTACGAATGTCATGTTCATAGTTATGATTCAGTAGTGAACCCGGCATCTCTGCCCTTGCATGCAAGCCGAGCAAAATCATGCCGTCGAAGCTTTCATCGAGATACGACCGATTGCCTGGCGTATAATGTGGCTTGCCGCAAATTGCGGTCACGCGTGAGTCAAGCTTGTGCAGGTCAATATTCGTTCCGAAAAAATGAATATCGTACAGCACGACCTCATCGTCGGGTGTTTGCAGCAGACCGTCCAGTACAGCTAGCAAATCGTGCATAAGCATACCTCGGCCGAATTCATAATCCGCCGCACCCGGTACAACTTGTTTCATATTGACGACACCGGTGACGCCTTCCATATCCACGCGAATCATCCATTTCATCGCAGCTTCCCTCCAAGTTACATGGCTCTCCAGGCTTCTTCCAACTTATCCAAAAAGATGTCAACACTTTCCCGTTCGGTGCGGCCTGGATACGGGCGCATTTCTAGCGTCACAGTCTGTCTCTCATTTCCTGCTCCAAGATATCCGCATGCAAATAGCGCCTTCATAAACTCGACCAGCTCCGGTACGTCGTTCTCACCGCCCGGATAACCCCATGGCGGATGCATGTCGCCGTAAAGCGGATTAGCTGGATCATTTTTTACACAACTACCCAGATGCACGTGTCGGATGTACGAGCTCGAATCGGAAACTGCTTGCGCAAAAGTTTCTTCCATTAATGGCACATGCCCCATATCGATTAGAAGGCCGATATTAGGTATGCCCATCTCCTGAACACGTCGCACAACCTCGGCTGCCTCGCGGGTCGAGCCTATCAGCAAGTTTTTGCCGATTGAGCGGTCGAATGGCTCGATCATCAGGGTTAGATTAGGCACCGCAGCACATAGCTTCGCGACATAATCGACGAAGGCATCGGTCTGCTCCGCAATTTGTGCAGCAGATCCCGGGTTAGGGCCGCTTGCGATAACTGCTTTGCGAGCGCCTATCGCTTGGGCCCGCTGTAAATGAGACACTGCTGCCAGAACCGTCTCATTGCGAATGGTCTCATCTGGGCTGTTCGGGTTAAGCCGCGGTCCGTTCAACAGTGGGCAGTTATACACCGGAACACGGCCGCTGTCCCGCACCTGTCGTATCTGCTCAGCAGCGATATCCGCTTGGGCCGACACGAACAGATCGATAACCTCAAATTCCGGATATGCCAGCACTTCGGGCAGCGATAAGCGATGCACCTCCTCCGAATCGAAACTGGCTGGGAACAACAAATGATGGTTAATGCCAAGCTTAAAATAATCACGGTATGATTGCTGCATAATAGGCTCCTCTCTATCTCCCGGATTGGTAATTCCCAACCGCTTCCGACGTCAGCAGATAACGGTCGTAAAGGCGCAACGCTCCGACAGTTACCGACTGAGCGCCGCCGATGAGCGCCAGCTCACTGCCACTAACTTCACGCAATTGAGGCGAGAAGCGGCCCCAGCCGAACTGGCGCTGTGTGCCGCCATCACATAACTCGCCGTTGATTACCATCGTAATGATATGAGGACCTCCGTCGACGATGATTGCCGCATGATGCCAGCGGTTCGGCTGCAGCAACCCTTCGTCTGATTCCCAAGAACATTCCGAACGACCGTCGTTCATCGTCAGCCGAAGCGTTCCGCGCACCGTCAGTTCAATGGCAATCCCTCTGCCGTCCGCACCCCGCGTTTCGAGAAGCGGACCAGCTGCGCTGCGGCTTCCAGCCAGCAGCCACAGCTCTACCGTAAAGCTTCCGCCGTTCTGCAAGGACGGCAGCTTCGGCAGCTTCGGCAGCTTCGTCGGCGTACCGGCAAGCGCAGCGGCCTCAGCTTCGTAGAACAAACCACGCTTCGTTCGCTTGGCCGCTTTCAAATCATGCTGTCCCCACATGGCTTCTAGCAGCGCCCTGTCCAACTCATGAATGCGGGCAATTGTTTTTTGCGTTTCCGATATAAAGTACTCCCCTCCCTCTTCGATAAAATCGGGGTAGCTAATGCGAACCGCCGGATCGTCGTCGTACAGCACAATTTCCGGCTGCGACCAGTGAATGAAGCCATCCTTCTCAACACCGCCGCACATCCAGACCGGATTACGGTCGTTGTACGCCAGTGACGGTGTTCCTCGGTTATCCCGGCCGTGGTTATGGAACCACAGAATAAATTTGCCGTTGCTGAATTTACGCACGAAATTCGCTGCTCGTGGATGCTTGATCCTCCGCCCGCCAGGGCGGTATTCGGCATACTGCGAGGTCGTCCATGTATGCCCGCCGTCACGGCTGTAAGCATGCCCATTATGTCCCTCGACCGTGCGAAACGTGCAGTACAGACTGCCGTCAGCGAGACCCACCGGGTTGTGCTCGTCGGCCACTCGCCCGTGCGGTGCTCGAATACCGTAATCGCCATCCGGAAGCGTCTCCCATTCGATCCGGGAAGCATCGTGTTCCGTCCATATATTTTTACTTTTCATAAAAATACCTTCCGAGGATGCCATAAAGCCTTCTCCAAAGCTGCCTACCTTTGCCAATCCCATATATACCGCGTCGTGGTGAATGATTGGCTTGCCGACACCCCAAAAAAATTGCGGCTCCCCGCCGTACGGATTGTTGCGATCGATCGCCATAGACCGGATCGGCACCTTGTATCGCTCAGCCGACCAAGTGCGCCCATCGTCGTCGGAATACTTGAAGGTCAGATCTCCGAGCGTATCCACACGCGAAATCAGCTTACCAGAGTCGCTTATGACATCCTGACGATTATCGGTATTGTACGTATAGAACGCATAGATTCGCCCACCCCGCACCAGCAGCGGCATCACCCACGAAGCTTCGGGTCCATCTGCCGGCTCAATGTCAATCAGTTCAGACCACGTGTGTCCCTGGTCCCGGCTAATCGTCGAAACGACATGCTGTCCCCGCTCGCCTTCAACACCCTGGCCCGTGGTCATGACGCAAACCCACTCGCCCCGCTCCGTCACAACGATATAGGGCTGATCGCAATAAAATTCACACGGAATTTCCAACCCCCATTTAATATTTCTTGCATCACGCCACTCGCTGACCGTTTCCTCGTTCATAGCTCCGACTCCTTTGCGCAAGTATATTTCACCTTATACACCGTATGAATCAATTAAAATGAGTAATGATTCTTGTCTATAACTCTTCATCTGCCAACCAGGCATCCGGTATGTCTTTGCCAAGCAAAAAGTGTTTCCGGTCCGGATACCATAGCACGCGCCGTCCGCCCCATTCCGTCAGACTTGGATACGTAGCGATCTCACTCGTTCCCTTCGGTCCGAAAGTCACGCCGTCAGTGTCGAGAATTTGCCGTGGCTTCGAAAACCAGAGCGGCTGCTCCGCTTCAGGATGATATTCGCCCACAGCGATGAACGCTGGACGACGGTTATGCAGCGCATGCTGCGGCTTGTATTCGCCAAGGTGGCCGTCGTTATTGTGAAACACAAGAAGCACATTACCGTTTGCCAGCTGATATAACGGACAGGAGGCAATAGGCTGCTTAATCGGTTCGCCGCCATCACGGTAGCGCAGTATCTGTGGCTCTGACCAGCTTCCACCGTCGTCAGACGATACGCTGTACCAGATGTAGCCGGTAAAGGTACGCATCGCGCAGAAGATTCTTCCGTCTGGCAGCCGTATAATACCCGGCTCCTGCGCCACAGAAAGATGCGGCCTGTCCGGGAATGGCACGGCCAGCCCTTCGTTGTCATCGGGCAGCCACGTGATACGCAGCTCAGCCGGATCCGGCCCTTCGTCAAGGTTATCGAAACGCATAAACATTGCACGTGAATCCTTGCTGTACCATCCAAGCGGCGTTTCTGTCGCGTGAAAGGGGCTGCTCCACTGGGTATAGCCGACTATCCAGCGCCCCTTACTGTCTCGAATCGGCTTTTGCCAGACGATCCAGTTGCGTGGCACATTCGGATCCGGGTGATCGTATCGGTTCCGCTTCATCTGCACGTCCGCACCGGCCGTCCAAGTGTGCCCGTTGTCGTCAGAATAGACACAGCCCATCGTGCCCGATGTCTGCGTGTCAAGGTCGTGAACGCCCACATCTCTCGTGTAAAAGACGTAGATGCGCCCTTGCGCAGAGACGACGGGAAATCCCCAGCTCGCTTGGTCACCGCGAGCGCCGCGTTTCGTTCCAACGACATATTGCGGCTTGCTCCAGGTTACCAGATCTTGGCTGCGTGCCAGCACGAGATGATTGTCGCCATGCCCCTCGACCGAGCTTTGCGTCCAGAGCGCTAGAAGCTCATTGCCTTCTGGCGATTCAAATACGAGAAAATGCTCATTGTCGCCCGTATAGGCGTCCTCCTGCGGAATATAGACGACGATGTCGGGATGACTGCGCTTCCATTCTACGGTTTTATCGATAGCCGCCATAAAAGAATGGCCCTCCTTTGTTCACGGTGTTTTTGATTTGCAGCGTGCGTAAAAATTACGCCAGGTTCAATTTCGTTTGCGTTTCATAACGTTTCACACGCCGTCTTTATTACTTTGCCATACGTTAAGCTTATCAGGATGCGGCGCGAAGTGATGGTCTTTTTTTTGGGTTTTTTGCAAACAAAATTTAGGATTTGTAGTATACTGATCTCGCAACCGGCAGTCTGGCCGGTAAGCAGGGAGGCGAGCTTTATGCAAGCATCGTTTGAAACGGCCGAGGAACTGAGCGGCGAGGTTGAATTCATTTTCCGGGAATCTCCTGTTCTGCTTTATTACGAGCTCGATTCGATTGCGCCCTTTCCCGGCTTTCAGAGCCATGACGGCATAGAGATGTATTATATCGAACATGGACAAGGCAGGTATTTGGTCGGTGACCACGCCTACCCCTTGCAGGAAGGCACTCTCATGATGATCCAGCCTTTCACGCTGCATAAGGTGATGCAGACGGACATGAACCGAATGTTGTGCCGAAATGTACTGATGTGGAAGGAAGCGCTGCTGAGTGAGGGCTGGGAAGAGGATCTGCCGAACCCACTAAGTTTACTTAAGGGCGACTGCTGGAGGATGCAGTTCCACGGGCGCGAGCGCGAGCGGATCAGACAGCTATACGCAGTCATAAACGAGGAATTGACGGGACGCGGTCCTGGTTATGCGAGCGTCGTCCAAGGAGCCATCCGCGAACTTCTCATTCGCTGCTACCGGGCACACGAAGCATCTGCATTAAGCGGCGGCATAGCGGCACCCAACGATTTGCCAGAAGAAATTGCGTATTTGGTGCAATATATTGGTGCGAATTTCCAACACGAATTATCGCTGAATAAGCTAAGCAAGCTTGTCCATATGAATCCGTCGTATGTGAGTAGCATTTTTCATAAATACACCGGCACAACGCTCACTAAACTAATTACAGTT
Source organism: Paenibacillus plantarum (assembly GCF_013141695.1). Lineage (GTDB taxonomy): Bacteria > Bacillota > Bacilli > Paenibacillales > NBRC-103111 > Paenibacillus_E > Paenibacillus_E plantarum. The sequence continues at coordinate 279,056 of NZ_WHNY01000005.1, read as the reverse complement.
AAGCGCTTGCATCATGCCAAAAAGCTGCTTCGCGAGACGAAGCTGCCTGTAACAGATATCGCCTACCAATGCGGCTTTAACAATCATTCCTATTTCATTAAGTTATTTAAACGAATGGAGAATTGCTCACCGCTGCTTTATCGTCGCCAGCATCAGCAATTAGAGGCAGATAAGCAGTCGACGCTGGCTAGTGATTGGAATCTCACCAAGTAAATTAGCAACTCGTTTCATCTATTTTCTCCATATAAGGATCGCTCCCACCTTAAGGAAGATGAGAGCGATCCTTATCATTTCTAGCTCACGGCCGAGCCCTACGCACCGAACGGACCGGCTCGAAACCGAAGTCCTCTTTCATCCGCTCCATGCTATATATCGGCTTAAATTCATTACCCGGTTGCCTATAATAACTGAGATCAAGCTCTGTTCCACGTGCATGCAGCAATGTCTGCAATATCTCGGTCGCAGGTACGCTCGAGCTGATATCCGGACCGACCAGATTATAGCTGGTCGCTCTCGGCTTTGAAGGCTCTTCGATCACACGGACAATTCCTTCAATTACATCGCTGGCGTAAACTCGGCCTAGTAAGATGAAAGGAATATTCATCTGCGTACTCCCATCAACGTAAAGAGGCTCCCAGTCGTCCGGTACGACCGCACCTAAGCGTAGATTGACAAAGTCGGCGTCAGATGTCTTACGATGCAGATACCGATTCAAATCTTCCATCAACCATTTGCTCCATCCGTAGGCATCGGTCGCCAGACATTCATGGTTGTCCGGCATCGGCAGCGCCTGTGGCACGAAGTCTTTATCCAAACCGCCGACGGCCGCAATGGAACTTGCTGCGATGAATCTTCGGCATCCGCGGTCGAGCAGATAGCGATATAAGCGCCTCGTTCCCTGCACATTAACCGCCAAACTGTCCTCCTCGCTGCTGCCGCCAGTGACCGCTGCCAAATGCACAACGATATCGATGTTATATTCATCCAGCAATCTGAGATCCTCAAACCGGTCGAAGTTTCCCTTAATTGCGAAATCAACGCCAGTAAACTTGCTGCGGGACATGCCGATCAGTTGATGCCGTTCCGCCAAACGCTGGCACAATCGTTCACCGACAAATCCGGTTGCTCCAGTAACTAATATGTTCATAGGGGCTGCTCCCAACGAATGACGATTCCGTTATACTCATTGCGCTGCTTCGTGAAGAGCGTATTGTAAACACCCTCAGATTCATCCCAACTCACCTCGTGCGAAATCAACGGTAACATGTTGAGTGTGCCGGATTCCATAAGGCGGATGACACCCTCCCGTACGGGACGCTCACCAATGAAGCAGGGGAAAATGGCATTAAGCTGCTTGGAATGTGGCGTATTAAAATAAAAACTTGCACGATCAGGATACCAGCCAAGAAAGACAAACGTCCCCTTATTTCGAGTTGCCGACATCGTATCATCAAGCAGCGCTTCAAAACCTGACGATTCGGCCGTGATATCAACGCCATTCGGATAATGTTTCTTTAACTCGTCAAGCGCGTTTTCCTTGGAGGCGTCTATTGTCCAATCCGTACAGTATTCTTGCGAGCGCCTGATACGATCCGCGGAAATATCACTAGCGATGACATAGGCGCCACGCAGCCGAGCAATCATTGCTGCACACTGACCAATCAGCCCTTGTCCCGCAATATACACAACATCACCCATATTAACGCCAGCCATGTTCCACGCGTTCGCCGCAACCGATGGCTGCACAAACATGGAACAAACTTTAAGCGATTCAACCTTGCTTAGTTTATGAACCATCCATAGGCTTGCTTTGACATATTCAGCGTGAGCGCCGCTACAAAAAACGGTCACTAGGTCACCGATTTGATATTGTCCCACACCGTTCGCACCTACTTCTACTACGTGACCACTCGCTTGATATCCGTTAATAAACGGAGGATCTCCGTAATCTGATCTGCGTCCCTCGGCAATCCACATTTCCGTCCCTATGCTGACGCCCGAATAGACTGTTTTGATCACGATTGAGTTATCATCTGCCTCCGGACGCGGCATCTCAATCAGTTCCGCCCTTTTGCCTATTTCAGTAACAGCAAGTGCCTTCATTGTCAGCATATATGTTCTCCTCTACTCACGAATGGCTGGATACATAAGTGCAATTCCTTTCTACCGTTGCAAAGTCATGTGATTATACCCTAACCTTATTTCCATCGTAATCCCTTTTTCTATAACATCCCATGGTGTATATTAAGGAAAAGATGGTCGAATGTACGATCCTTGAGAGTCAACGTTTGGACTGGAGGCAACAGGTATGTTAGCGGAAGTCGTCTATCGTGGAGAAAATTTTTTTCGGGAAGGGGAAGCCTTCTGCATTATTCAATTTCCCGAAGCGGTCAAAGAGAAGAAACAGTCTCACTCTCACGACTTTGTCGAGATCTGTTATGTGTATTCTGGCTCTGGCTACCATACGATTGACAATAAACAATATCGGGTATCCAAGGGCGACTTGTTCTTAATCAATTATGATATTACTCATGCTTTTTACCGAGAAGCCGATGATGAGGAACTCGTGACCTATAATATTTTGTTCAAGCCTAGCTTCCTTGATGAATCTCTGCTCGCTTTCCATGATTTCTCAAGTTTGGCCCTATCTTACCTATTCAAAAATGAATGGGACGATCATTTAATACGTTCTGATTTGCGGCTCAGTGTTGCGGAACAACTGGACTTCGATCAATTGATTGAAAAGATGGATTATGAATACAACCAGCGCCAAGAGGGCTATAATGCGATCATCCGCGCCTATATGATTGAGCTGATCGTTAAAATCATGCGTGGTTTTAACCGCCGAAGCGAAGGTGATTATCAGCAGCAAAAGAAAGCCAGTGCCATCGAATCGGCTATTCGACACCTAAACGATAGTTACCATGAGCCTGTCAATCTCAGTGATCTAGCGCACAAAACGTTCATCAGCAAAAATTATTTTTGCCAATTGTTCAAAGAAGCCACAGGTATGACCCTGTCCCAATATACGCGTCAGATAAGGATTAATGAGGCCTGCAAGATGATCGCCACTACTAATAAAACATGGGTCCAAATCGCGCTAGAGGTTGGTTACTCCGACTATAAGGCCTTCTACGTTGCATTTAAGAAGCAAACAGGTGTTTCTCCAAACGAATACAAAAAAGGCTACTAGGATGTGGATTGGTCGCCGATCTAGAAGTCGGTGAGAGACGGATTTTACTGGGGTACAGTTGAATCGATTCTGGATCAATACCAATTTAATCAAGACTATCGGGATAAGATGATTCGTCTTGGCCAGAATCAAGTCCAAATGATTGGCGCGCTCGGACTGAACAATCCGCTCTATGACCAGAACAGCACACCGTATACGGACGAAGGGCGTACGGCATTTGCCAATTATATAGCCGGGGGTCCCGTTGTCGATCAGTACTGTTTCGACGACTCCTGCGGATGCCTTTTGAGCGAACATATTGAGGAGAAACAATAAAGTAAGAACTAGTCCGTAAAACCAAATCTTCTTGTTAATGGGCTTAACTTCCTTCATTTACGATTTCGTTATCCTCTCCTTTGTACAAAACATCAGTTCGGTTATCTCACCACCCTGGATAGCTCGCGCTTCTCCTTTCGGTACCTATCAAACTCAAATATAGCACCGTGTCGAAAAGGCAAGTAGGGTGAAAACTTCTCGGTTGGCATAACAAAACTCAGTCATTTCTTACTACTGATATGAAATTCTTTGTATCGATCTTTTTGGTTGAAATGCTGGAATGTTGCTTTTGTTGCTGCCCTACTGTGATGTAACCTGTCGTTTCTGACACCTATGCTATTACAACGTCTGATGATCTGTTAGCACCACCACCACACCCACCCACTACTTCAGAACTTTATTTGTCACTTCAAAACTTTATTGTCTACTTCAAAACTTATTTGTCACCCGATATTGTTGTTGGGTGACAAATAAGTTTTGAAGTGCAAGAAGCCAGCAAACACAAGGGTTTGCTGGCTTTTCTTATAAAAGTGATTTACAAATTAAGTTTTGAAGTGGTGATTTGGACAAAAAAGCTGAATTATAAATAAGTTTTGAAGTACTTTTTACAAACCTTAATAGTCAAACCTTACTTGAATGGCTGTATGTATCATTGCTGTAGTAGGTGAAGCTCCATGCCAGTGTTACTCGCCCGGCGGAAACCAAACCACGTCACCGAGATTAATTTCCTCAATTTGGCCTCCCCAACGTTGAACCCTTCCTTGGCCTGCCGTTACAATAAGTGTTTGCCCTAGTGGATATGTATGCCGTGCTGTCCTTGTATCTGGCTCAGACGTTACGCTAGCTCCAGCTACGCAGGATCCGCAGCTTCAAACAATGGATCGATGCGAACCGTGCCTGTAAAATAGTCAGATGTTCCTTTTCCTGAATTTAAAGATTAACAATATCCTATGCGCTCCTGATTTTTAAAATCGGCTGGAAATGAGTTATAGAATACTGAAGTGCTTTAACAGTGTTTCTTTATCAAGTTGAATAGCAAAAGTACAGTGTGGATACCAATTTCGAGGTGAATAATATTCAAATGCAGTCTTCTGGTATTCTTTTAAATCGTTGATTCATTTTTTTGTGACTACATCAAATTGAACTAAGAACTCTTCAATGTAAAGCTCAGAATATACACCCATACCTATATGTGGTCTAAGTTCTGCAATATCAGCCATATTCGATGTAATATGATTCTTTATTTGCAGTGATTACACTATCCTCCCGTTAGCGGAATGTCTCCTCGCGAATCTTTCCATTTTTGATCTTCAAGTATCGGCTTATCACCGCGGTAATTGGTGCTATGAAATAAATGGGTATGCAGCTGTCCGATAACTCTAAAAAAGTCCGCGGTTTTCGCGGACCTCATTCGGATATCGTATAATGACTCATGTTGTTTAACAATTGGAAATCCCCTGTCGGTGGATGGTATGCTCACTACATTTCGACAAGGGGGTTAAATCCTTTAAAAATTCTACGCTCACTTTGCAGTCTCCGAAGCATTCCTCCGTTCAACCCCAACGCTGAAGCAACTGGCTGATTTTCTCTTCGACGGTCAAAAACGAGAGAAAATGGGCTGCCCGTTTTTCAGCTTAAAGCAAAGGAATTTTATTGCTTACTTTGCCTCCTCGCCCTTCTGCATACGGAAAACATGGGCGATCGGAGCCTGCCCGTTCAATTCGCAATCCGGAAGCGTGATCGAGACTCCTTCCGGCGTACGCTCAACCTGCAGCAAGGCGTCGCTTCCGACAAGCTCGATGCTAGAAACGGGCTCCTGATAAGGAATATGAACGACCTTGGAGACGGCTTCATCTGCGCTTTCATACAAGTACGTACAGTACACGGTATTTCCTTTCGAGGTGAACGCACAGGAACCGGCAAAATACGGCCCGCACACGCGTGTGTCGTATACCGCTTCGCCGTAAACCTTCATCCATGCGCCCAATTCCTTGATGCTCTTGACCGCTCCGGCCGGCAAACGTCCGTCGGGCTGAGGACCTACGTTCAGCGCCAAATTGCCGCCTTTTGATACGACTTCCATCAGAATGCGAACGATCTCCCTCCCCGATTTATACTGGTCATCGTATTTGAAGGCCCACTGTGTGCCGATCGTAATGCAGCTTTCCCACGGCACGTTTAGCGGACGCTGCGGAATCGTTTGCTCTGGCGTCACATAATTTTCGTAAGGCCCACCGACTGTACGGTCCGCGGACAGCAGCCACGGCTGCGTTTGACGGGCGCGCTCGACGACCTCACCCAACCGAATGTCCTGCCTAACCTGGTCACTATCTTTTACCCAGCCCGCATCCAGCCACAAAATATCGATCCGGCCGTAACGGGTCATCAGCTCCATGATTTGCTCATGGGTGAAATCGACGAATTGTTCCCAAAGCCACGGATATTCCTCGGGAGAGTATGAAGGCCCTCTCCACGTATCGCGGCTCCGCTCCATTCCTTGCGCCCAGTAATACGGCGAATGCCAATCCGCCTTCGAGAAATAAGCAGCGATCGCAAGCCCCTTGCTGCGGAAAGCGTCAAAAACATGATTGCAAATGTCGGCATAGCGGTGTGCATGAAACGGTGTTTCGGAGCCGGTAATCCGGTAGTTCGTCGTATGTGTGTCCCACATGCAAAATCCATCGTGATGCTTTGTCGTAAAAATCAAATATTTGAATCCGCCTTCGGCGGCGATTTCTGCCCATAGCTCCGGCTGGAAGCGAAACGGATTGAACGTGCGGTTCAGACCGAAATATTCGCGCTTCATCTCTTCGTAGTCGCTCGTCCAGTCGACATCTTTACGTGCCCAATCACCGTCTTCGTCGCTGAGAATCCATGACTCGACCTCGATCTGCGAATAAGGTCCCCAATGCATCATTAGGGCCAATTTCTGATCCTTGAACCATTCCAATCTTTCCAGTGTAATAGGATTTTCCGGTTTCACCCAATTCGTCTCGTTGCTGTAACCGTGGATGCCTTCTTTCACTTCCTGCGCTTCTGCTTGCTGAAATTCCTTGATTTCCATAGCATTCATCGGGTTGCCTCCTTCGGTTCTCCGCGTCACATCGAATTGAAATTATTGCGATTGTCGCAGACTTTCCACAATTTATTAACTCAATCACTACCAGCATTTGAACGGATTCCCGGAATATTAATGCCACTGTAATTTGCCAATGTTTTAGCAAATTACAGCGGCAGGTTTTCAATGAGATTACTGTAAGACTCTATTGAGCAAAGCTGCTGCTTCTGCACGGGATGTGATACCGCTCGGAACGAAATTATTTGCATCGCGTCCATTAATCAAATCAAGTGCCGCCGCTGCTCTAACTGAATCAAGCGCCCAGGCTGCCACAGCAGATTCGTCAGTAAAGAAAGAAGCAGTATTTACATCTAACTTAACATCTTTCAAGATAACGTACGCCCGCATCATCATGGTGACCATTTCTTCACGTTTGATTCTCGCATCGGGATCGAAAGTCGTTGTGCTTGTTCCATTAATAATGCCTGCTTTACTCGCTTTGGAAACCGCTTCCTCGTACCAGGCACCCTTCGATACATCCGTAAATTTCACTTCGCCCATTGATGTCAGGTTCAACGCCTTGACAAGCATTGCTGTAAATTCGGCCCTTGTTATGGTACGCTCTGGCTCGAACATTGCAGCACTAGTACCGTCAATAATGTGCTTCGCTGCTAACTGTTGGATTGCATCTGCCGCCCAATGAGTAGACTTAACATCGGTAAATGATTTCTTGAATTCGAGCACCGCATATTTGCTGAAATGGTGAATCTTGGCGACCATTTCTCCGTTAATAAGCGAGCCTCCCACATATTCCAACGTACCATTGTCTGCCAAATAGTAAATACCCGTCAGTTTCGAATTTAGGGAAGGATCCACTTTGAATCGAATCGTCATCGGTTTATCGAAGCTGCTCAAGCTTGTCACTTTACCGTCTTTCCCGACAATCGATAAGCTAAAATTGATCGCATTGCCTGAAAGTTTAATTTGTGCATTTGTGGAAGATTGCCCTATCGCTAGAAGGTTGTTAGCATCGGACTCGGATAAGGGAGTCATGATCAACGCTATCGAACTGTTTTGTTTATCTTTTGCGGACAATTTATCTGCCAACTGTTTAAGCAATTCAGTGGGTACTTCCAACGTAAATGGCCCCGTCTGAATTACTAATTGATTATGTCCGAGCAGCTCGGCTGCATTAGCAGGAAGTACAATTTTCTCTTTATCTTTGGCTATGATCGTCACAACTCCGTTGGAAGCTGGAGTGGTAAGGTCATCCGTTTTCAATACAAGCGTATGGCCATCGGTATTTCCAGTGACTGTACCACTTCCACCACCAGTGGGAGGGTTACTGTTCTCGCCATCGATGACCTTTCTCTTAAAAGTAACATTGATTATATGGTCTGCGGTTATGTTGGCAACCGTATACACGCTTCCGATCACCGTCACGGCGGTACCATCTAACCTCACCTTGTCGATTTCGTATCCATTGTGCGGATTGAATGTAAAGGTTTGATCAGCACCCTCATTGACTACAACGGCGCCGTTTGGACTGATCGTTCCGTTTTCCCCCGCGCTCGCTGTGATCGTGTTAGTGTTCTCGCCACCAGTGACCTTTCTCTTAAAAGTAACATTGATCATATGGTCTGCGGTTATGTTGGCAACCGTATACACGCTTCCGGTCACCGACACGGCGGTACCGTCTAACCACACCTTGTCGATTTCGTATCCATTGTGCGGATTAAATGTAAAGGTTTGATCAGCACCCTCATTGGCTACAACGGCTCCATTCGGACTGATCGTTCCGTTTTCCCCCGCGCTCGCTATGATCGTGTTTGTATGAATATCACCAATCTCTCCGTTTTCCGGGAGGTTATATAGTTCCAGCTCATACACAGCGTACATGCCCCATGTCGAATAGTTGGCATCATTGATCTGTATTCTCAGCTTAAGTGCATCTCTTACTTCAGGAATATTGGCAAAGGTGACCTCCATTATGCCGTCATCTGTGTTGCTTTTCCATTGGAGGGGTACCCCACTCGCTATGGTTTCAAAGTTTATTCCGTCTGTAGAAGCCTGCACATCGATATTGGAAATACCCTGAATTAATCCAGAAGTTGTAGCCATGACGATCGTGTTAATGTTCTGCGGTTGTTCCCAGGTAAGATTAATCTGATGCGGAAACGGATGATCGGTATTATAGCCTCGCGAACTCGCGAACATGGTATAAATAATGCCGTCGACCATTTTCTTGGCACTATAGTCTTCGCCTTCGCGTTCTGCTGTTGCTGAAATAGTAGAATAGCTTCTGGCTATATTAGTGCCTGGCTCATTCACATTTCCTTTGAGAAAGTTCAACGTGTAGAGCTTTGTAGTCGTCCCGTCACTTGCGGTGGATCTGATATGAACCACGCTTTTACCGACTGGAATGTCAATCGTCTGATCTGTGTGATCGGCGACCCGCTTTCCGTTGATCTGCAGAGTACCCCCATCATCCGAAAGCGTTGGCGTAACCGCGATGGTGTTGACATCTTTAGGAATTATGACTTGGAAGGTCGTCGTGCTGTTGTCAAACGTAAAGGAAGGAACATTAGAGATTGTTAAATTCTTCAGCGTTCCATCAGCTACAGGACTTATCTCTCCGTTGTCTGGCAGGTTATAAAGCTCTAGCTCATATAAAGCATAAATGCCCCAATACGTATTGTTAGCGTCATTGATCTTTAACCTCAGCTTCAACACGTTAGTAACTGTAGGGATATTCGCATACGCGTATTCCATGATGTTGTCGTCTGTGCTGCTATGCCATTGAATCGGAACCCTCTTCGCAATTGTGATCCAATTCGTTCCATCTGAAGTAGCCTCAACATCAATATCTGTTATCCCCTGTAATAACCCTGATGGCGTCGCCATGACAATCGTATTAAATGTCTGCTTTTGATCCCAAGTAAGATTGATCTCATGTGGGAACGGATGGGTGTTCGTATACCCGCTAATACTAGCAAACATGGAACCGTAACTGCCGTCAACCATATTCGCAACACCATAACCGCTATTGTTTGCCCTGGCAGCTGTTGCTGTAATATCTGAATAGCTTCTTGCAATATTGGTGGTCGGTTGATTTACATTGCCTTTGAGAAAGTTCAACGTATAGAGTCTCGAGGTTTCCCCATCACTTGCGGTAGACCGAATAAGTATCTTACTTTTACCTGTAGGGATGTTGAATGTAAGCCTCTTACCACTGCCGTAACGTTGCCCGTTAACATCTAGGGTGCCATTTGCATCCGCAAGCGTTGGCGTAATCGTGATCACGTCTACATCGTTGGGAATGATGGCCTGGTAATTAATATTGTTTTTATTAAAAAGAACCGAAGGCGCGTTAGTCAGCTCCAAACTTTGCAGCGTTCCGTCATAGATCATCTGATTTTCATATATGCTTACTCTAAAGCCGTCAACGAATAGGTTTTTGTTCTCCAGGTTGACTACTTTAATCGTGTGCTTGCCTGCTGATAGATTGTGATTGCTGTATACCGATACGGAATCGAGTTGAACTTTCTCATATAGGTCTATAATTACCGGAGCGGAATCGTCGACGGATACGGCAATTGTACCGGAGCCTTCATTTTTCTCCGCAATGAGATCAATACCTGACCCTGTAAAGGTATAGGTCAAATCATCATCCGCTTTCAACGTGCCTTGAACACCGCCCATATAAGCGTATTTCCGGCTTTTGGCAAACCATTCACCATTGAAGGTGATCTCGCCGGTCGCGTTATCAGTCATGTAGGTCTTGGGTACATCCTGCCCATCGTAGGGACTAGTTGGCACAGGAATTGCACCCGCAGTTTCTCCGGCAGTCGCTTTAACCAGATAATTATGAAGCATGCTGATATATTCAGGGTCAAGGGTATATTTTCTCGGATCAGAGGGGTTAACAGCACTGTCCGCTATACGTTTGGCAAGATCAGGATTGGTTTGCTTAAGTTGGTACATTAGTTCGTATTCCTCAAGTCCGTCCCTTTGGGCCTCGTAGCGCAGCGAGCTCTTCACCGTCAGATGTTCCTTATCCGGATATACGATTGTGGAGTCGCCATAATGAGGGACATACCAAACGTTCCAACCCCAATGTAAGTGTCCTTGTACACCGTCTTGACTAAGATTCCAGAATAACAACCTGCCAGTCAATATGGGCTGCGTCCAGAATCTGTTCAACCACGGAGCCGGATTGGCATCGCAAGTATACACCCACAAGTCTTTGCCTAGCGCCTGCTCCGCTTTATATTGATTTTTCTTATCCTGGAAAACCGGCGTTAACGGGACCCACACATCCACATAGGGTTTGATGGTTTCGTTCATTAGAGTACCGGCCGCATCAGCGTCCAATGTCTTGAAATCCGGAACGATCCCTTTTACTTTTTTAGCGATATACGTCATATAGTTTGTAATGCTAGCACCGTTGGGTTCGTCCTTCGTATGCTGATACCAAGTGAAACCATTATCGTTAAGCCAACCTTTATCCTCTAAATGATCGTGCAATGCCGTCAAGTAGTTAGTAAGATAAGCATCTGTAACAGGTAGTGAATCGGGTATGGACGTTTTCCAAAGATCATTGTTTGGATTCTCACTTTGTGGCATTTGTTCTAAGGCATGGATCAAGTGAATGTTCGCAAAATGAGTAATTCCTCTATCCATAAAGGTTTGAACATATCGATCGAACAAAGACCAGTCGATATTCTCCGGTATCCCGTCTTTAAAAGACACCATCTTGGTACCCTTTGCGTTTAATAATAAGTCTGTACGAACCCAAATCATGTTCTGACGATAGTCGGTCATGGTTTTGGCGAAATTATCCATAAGCTCAAACCACTCATCGCTATACGTCTCCACTCCGTAGTAGTTCTGACCAACGTCATAACTAGACTGAGTTAGAGGATCATCAGCAATCTCAGGTGGAGAACCTCCAATCATAAAACCATTCGTCATCGACCACTGATAATTAACGAAGTTAGCCTTAGAGGTTTGAGGGATTTCAGCGTTAGCTACTTCAACGTTAATTGGTACTTGATAATCGCCCAAAGTCGATTTCACCGTAACCATACCGTGATAGAGGCCAGGAACAGCATCGGCAGGGACATAATTCGTTATTAAGATGGGCTGAGTTGAATTTGCCGCCACTTGTATAGATGTATCGTTGGACAGCGGGTCAGGAATTTCGGATAAGGGGTAGATTTGCGTGCCTACCAAATCCGGTCGATACTGATTGGGCTGCACGGTATCCTCAAGCACGTATTCTTCAAAATGATAGCTTAAGTTGCTGTTTGAGATCGTATTGCCAGAAGATAAAAGATCGGAAAATTCAATTCCCGTAATCTCAAAATTGCTAGTGCTTCTTACAGCAATTTGTTCACTTTCGTATTCGTTTTTCGCTGAAACAAGATCAATGCTGTTCCCAGGATTTGCGGGGATCGTGCTGGTCCTATATACGGCTTTCAATGCATTTACCACCCACACGTCCAGCTGGCCGCTATCAGCATAGATACGAGGAGCATTGTTTTGAATAAAGAAGCTTGCTAGAATCATAAAACAGATCATCTTACACATTGTTCGTTTGAACATAGATCAACAATCCTCTCGTTCTTTATTTAATGTCAGAAACCATCATTTAAAGCGCTTGCAATGGCGGTTGGAGATGCCATCTGTTCCTATTTACATTGTATTATCATTTGAACCCCTGCAAAATAATAGTATTTTTTGAAATCTAACAGTTTTCGATTGGAAACAAAAAAACGAACAAAGAAAAAAGGCCATGCTCTTATGAACATTGGCCCTTATATGATCATGATTCTTCTCTAATGTGACGATACTGCGGTATGCGTACGAGTACTGAAGTGCCAATCCCAGGTTGACTATGAATAATGATCCCGTATTCGGACCCGAATAAGAGCTGTAATCTATCTTGCACATTTTTCATGCCATAACCAGTACTTTCATGTTTAAAAATACGCTCAATGATATACGGTTCCATACCGACGCCATTGTCCTCCACGGCAAAAACAATATCCTCACCGTCGAGACTTGCCCGCAGGATGAGTTTGCCTCGCCCCTCACGCTTCAGATCGATGCCATGCATAATCGCATTTTCAACAATCGGCTGCAAGATCAAATGGATCATTTCAAATTGAAATACCCTCTCGTCTGCATCGAATTCTACTTCAAATCTTGTATTGTGCATAGCTATTTGAATATGTATGTACGCTTGGACGTTTGTCCATTCATCTTGAATTGAAATAATCTGCTTCCCTTTATTTAACGTCGTTCTGTAAAAACTAGAAAGATAATTCACCAAATCACTAATTTCTTGGGCATCGATACGCAGCGCTTTTGAATTAATTAAAGATAAAGAGTTGTATAGAAAATGGGGATTGATCTGAGCTTGCAGCGCTTTGAGTTCGGCTGACTTTTGAGTAATCTTTGTCTGATATACCTCCGAAATGAGCTGATTAATTTGTTTAAGCATTGAACCGAATTGATCGGTAAGCTGCCCGATTTCATCTTTCGAATTCGTTGATACAACAACAGTAAGATCACCATTTTCCACCATCTTCATTTTGGCGTTTAATTTCTCGATTCCTCTTAACAGCGTTTCTGAGAACAAGAAGATAATGATACTGAGGAAAACCATACAGATTAGTACAATGATACCCGTTGCGCTTAATATATTGCCAATGCCTGTTTTGTACTGATTATCAGGGACCAAATAATGCAATATCCATTCGGTTTGAGGAATGTCCTTGTTTACAACTAAATAGGATTCGCCGCCTATGCTCGCTTTTGAAGTACCCTCCTTTGAAAGTGATTGTAGTTGATCATCATCCATCTGCCCAACATGCTCTGTTAAAACGGGCCGATTCTGTCTATCGGTAATAATGATGCCATACCCTTCATTCACCTTGCCAATGAAATCACCAAAGATTTTATTGTAATCAAACCTGACATAAAGTTCACCGCTCACGGTCTGAAACTCGATATTGTAAATCACTCGTGTGGCAAACAATTTTCCATCTTCGAACCACCACTTGGTTGTATCACTGCCCTTTGTCTCTAGATACCAATCCTTATCCTTAACTGCTGTAGAAGGAGTAATGAAGTTTCCTAATTCAGTTAGCCCACTCTCGGAGTACAACATAATCTCATTCATATCTCTAACCATATACATCAGATTAAAAAAAATAGGTTCAATTTTATCATTCATCGTCTTAAATTGTGTGTACACATCCTGATTTGGGTTACTCATCAAATCAATAAGCGCAGGATGGAAAACAATCGATTTCATTGACACATCCTGCCTCTGAAGTCGGTAACCGATTTCTAGTGTGACCCTCTTCGCCTCGTTATCCGCACTTTGCAAAAACTGGCTTTCCAATGAAGATTTGGAACTATGGTAGGCATACAAGCCCAGTACAATGGTTGGCAAGAAAATGACAATCACATAAGAAAGTAATAATTTCTGGCGCAGGCGGAGATTACGAATAAATTTGAGCAGAGTCAACTCCTTCCACCACGCTCTCGATATTGAACAGGAGTCAAGCTGTTATATTGCTTAAACATTAAATTAAAATAGGACGTGTTCGAGAATCCAACTGTACTGGCAATATCAACAACTTTAATTGTTGAATCACGCAGCAGCTCCTTTGCTCGCTCCATTCGAACGGCTGTTATATATTTGACTAGGCTCTGGCCTGTACTTTTTTTAAACAGAAAACTTAAATAACTTGGCGACAAAAAGACGCGATTAGCTAAATAGCCGATCCCAATATCACTCCCGTATTCCATCTGGATGAGCGTCTGTACATCTTCAATTACTTTGCGGCATTGATCATCTGTCGCCGGTTCGATTCGCACCAAATGCTCCTGAAAAACGGATAAAATGACTTGCCTCAACTCAGCAATCGAATTGCAAAGTGCGATTCGCTCCAAACCAGCCTTCAGTACATTGCTGTTTTTTTTGCCTTGAAGCTCTACTATTTTTTTCAATATTTCTGTAAATAAGTGTTTGGCATAGAAAGAACTAAAGCGCTTACTACTGCGCATACTCACAATGAGAAACTCTATTTGATGCTCAAGTGAACGAAATTCATTTCGTGTAATGGAAGCATAAATATCCTTCAGCATAAGCTCTATCGATTCGTCATCTAAATGGTCATGAATATTTTCATCATCTTTGGAACAAACGACACTACTATCCATAAAAAAACGAGAATTCATTAACTCTTCCATTTGGGTGAACTCGTCATGAAGTCCATCTAGCTTATCGATCGGACTACCAACAATAATGAAACTTCGCCGATCGAAGCGAGTCTCCAGCCATTCTTTAATACAATGCCCATAAGCCATAAGCTCTTGCTGATTATCGCTGATCGTTGAAGCTGGTTCCATTGCGACTAGCATGATGCTTTGATACTCATTCATATTTAGAAGTAGCATTTCATGTTTACAAGTCGATTGAAGGAATTCGAACACTTCAGTATGATGCAGATCAAAAAAATGATGAAGCAATCCAATCATAATCATATACATCCGCTTATTTACCAGATGACTTAGACCTGCAAAATCTGCCCGTTCCTCGTAATGAGCGTCTCTCTCGCGGCCTTGAAGGAGATCGAACAGGAGCTTTTCTTTCTCATAAGCCACTCCTTTATGAAAGCCTTTGATCAGCAGCTTATCTTTCTCCCTCTGAAGTCGTTCGTCCTCTAGTATAGCGATTATGGAATGAAACACCTTAAGGAATTCCTTCACATCGATCGGCTTTAACATATAATTAACCGTCCCAAGCTGAATCGCTTTTTGAGCATATTCAAATTCCCCATAAGCACTGTAAATAATCACCTTAAGATCCGAAACGACTACTTTTGCCTGCCTAATTAACTCTAGACCATCCATGAATGGCATGCGAATATCCGTGAGTAACAGATCGACATGATGACCCCTTATATATTCCAGCGCTACTTCCCCATCATTGGCCTGAGCAACAGAAAATGGTAGAGCATACTTCTGAATAAGCCATTCAATGGCATCGATTTCTGCTTGTTGATCATCGACTACTAGTATATGATACATATTTTCCTCCCCATCCGTTCATATGAGAGCTATTCAAAGCATAGCACACCGGGTATTCCAATTCATACCACTTTGCATGAATCACACGATCTCTTGCCAATTTCCAGATAAATTCTGTTAGTTTTCGAAAAAATCTGTTATTTCGATTAATATGGCATCTATACTACAATGATATCAGAACTGAGAAACAAACCATCTAAATTTGGGAGGTCTTTGTATGAAGAGAAAATGGTCAGTCTCCACTACCGCTATACTCGCCATGTCGATCCTATTTACAGGCTGCAGTACGAACAGTACGGACAACAGCAGCACAAAGGAACCTGTAACACCAAAGAATACAACGCAAACGAAAGAAACCAAAGATCCAGAACCGGCAAAGAAAGTAAAAGTCAGATTATCGTATTGGAACAAAGAAGACAGTGTAAAGACACTTCTGCAATTATTCAAAGATAAACTCCCCGATGTAACTGTGGAGTATCAATTTATTGATAACAAAACTTACCCTGATGTTATCAAAACACAACTTGCAGCAGGCGAAGGTCCTGACATTATCGGTGGAATCATAGACGCCAATACCGTCAAGGCAGGTTATTTCGAAAATTTAACAGAACGCTACGCTAGCAAATATTATGAAACCGGCACATCCACCGTAACCTTTGATAATAAACTGTACGGGTTGCCGCAAGCTAGTTGGTTTAACGGGGTTTACTATAACGTTGATCTATTCGCCAAATATAACCTAAAAATACCAAAAACGCTTGATGAGTACTTCCAAGTAGCGGACGTGCTGAAGAAGAATGGCATCAAACCCCAAGCAATCGGTCTAAAGAATGCTAACGTAGCGGGCCAGTCCTTCCTCGGTTTGGCATTAAATGATTATATCGGCACAACAGAAGGGAAAAAATGGAATGAAAATTTCGGCAAAGGCACCGCGAAAATGGTCGATGCGCTGGAACCTGCTTTGACGGCTTGGACCGAATACTTGAAACATGGTGTCTTCACCAAAGATATGCTTGGGCTTGAAGAAGAACAAGCCATTGATGAATTTACAAGCGGCAAGGCAGCTATGTTCCAAGCAGGACCTTGGTACATGGAAACCTTTAAGCAAAAAGCGCCTAACATGAAGATTGATATGTTCCCTAACCTGGGCACAAAAGGCGGTCCAGGTTGGATGGTTGGCGGTCCAGGGGTATCGTTTGGTTTGAATGCAAAGTCCAAAGTCAAAGATGCAGCGTACAAGGTGCTTGATCTGTTATCCACACCAGAAGGTCAGAATGCTTACTGGGCTGATAATAAAGGCGGTTCATCTTTCTTGAAAGGGGTTACTTTTGAAATGCCAGCAGAGTACAACAGTGCTCAAGAAGCTTTCAAGGCGGGCAATGTCATGTACCCTGTTAATAATTGGGGCGTTGCTGGTGCTGCTTTCCCAGATTTAGGAAAAGGTATTCAAGAAATAGTAGCTGGTATCAAAACGCCTCATCAAGTGTTAGAAGCGGTAGACAAGAAAGCGACTGAACTGCTGGAGAAATCTAAATAGGCCGTGTTAATACAAGGGGAAAATCGCTTTGCCCCTTGTATATCCTATAAGTTAAAGGTTGTTGCACATGAACAAACTAAACATTTTCAAACGAGAAATCAATTATGTTCTGCTTCTGCTTCCTGCCTTACTTATTTATTGTACCTTTTTCATAATTCCGACGTTAAAGACCGCTTTATACAGCTTTACAAACTGGTCGGATGTGCATCCGGTTGTTGTCAAATTTGTTGGTCTAGACAATTATATAGCTCTATTTAAAGATTCAATCTATTTGACAGGTATTAAAAATACGTTAACCTATGCGGTACTCGCGATGCTTGGACAGAATGTACTAGCCATTCCATTAGCGGTGTTTCTCAATAAAAAATTAAAAACAAAAAATCTGCTGCGGGCTGCGTTCTTCCTACCTGCGGTGTTCAGCGTATTGGTTATCGGTTTTCTCTGGAATTTTATGTACTCACCCTCCGACTTTGGCTTAATTAATCAACTTGTAGTCGCTCTTGGCTTTGAACGCATTAATTTTCTCGGAAATCCTCATCTTGCACTCTATTCGGTCATCATCGCCTCCATATGGCAGTGGGTTGGTTACACAATGGTTATTTATTTGGCCAACTTGCAGAGCATCTCAACAGATTATTACGAAGCGGCGAAGATTGACAGAGCGAGTGGGCTGCAAATGTTTCGCTACATCACACTTCCTCTTCTGCTTCCGGCGATCACTTTCAATACGGTTATGGGGATGATCAACGGTATGAAAGTATTTGATATTGTCTATGCCTTGACAGGCGGAGGCCCTGGGTATTCTACGGAAACGATCGTATCACTCATGCTGAAGAAAGGGCTCAGTGAGGGTTTCTATAGCTACGGGGCCGCATTCGGTATCGTCTTCGTAATCCTCGTTGGCATCATCACCTTTATTCACATTTCACTAATTAAGATGTGGGAGCGGCGGTAATCATGAATCGATACACAAAAGAAACTGCCGTCACTGAAATTCTCATGCTCGTCTTAGCGGCGATTTTTATGATCCCTATTTACTATTTGATCATCACGACATTTAAGACGCCAGCAGATGCGGTCTCTCATCCGATGGGTCTTCCAGTCAACATCACGTTCGTTAATTACATTCGCGCCTTTAAGGCAATGAACTACATGCATGTGTTGGGAAACAACCTGATCATTACGATTTCCTCCGTTGCGGGTATTGTTCTGTTTTCTGCGATGGCTGCTTACAGTTTAGTAAGACGTACTAATCTCTTCAACCGGATCGTATTCCTTTTATTCATGGTGGGGATGATGGTACCGTACCAAATGGGGATCTTAGCACTTTATAAACAGGTAGCCCAGCTTGGGCTTATGAATACCTTAACGGGCATTGTTTTAATAGAAATTTGTTACAGCCTTCCGTTCTCTATCTTTTTAATTAAAAGTTTTATCAGCACTACCGTTCCATTTGAACTGGAAGAAGCGGCAAGAGTAGATGGCTGTGGGATTTGGAGAACATTCTGGCAGATTGTGTTTCCGCTGCTTACGCCGGTAATTGCCACTGTAGCGATTTTGAATACACTTGGTGTGTGGAATGATTTCATGACGCCATTGTTGTTCCTGCAATCCCGTTCAAAGGGTGTATTGCTCCTAGAAGTGTTCCGCAATATTGGACAATTCTCAACCGACTGGACGAATTTCTTCCCAATGATGCTCATGGCGGTTGCACCACTCATTCTGTTCTACATTTTCATGCAAAAATATATCATTAACGGCATCACATCCGGCTCGCTAAAGGGATAGGAGCTAAAAGCTTTGCAAGAGAAAGCCTTTGAAGCTGAATACTTCTATTCATTAGGTTGTCGTTTGAAACGAATACATTAAAGCCCTGATCCGAATGGGTCAAGGTTTCATGTATTCGTCTTTTTCTTGTCTATGGTTGTTTAGGTTACAATAAGTTCCATTGGTGAAGTCTGAGCAATGAGACTGCCGGTCTTTGAGGAAAAACATAATAAACACCGAAGCTTTGAACAGTGGCTTAATTGTGCGATCAAATCTAGCCCGTCCATATGTGGCATCACTATATCCATCAGAATGATATCGGGTTCAAAAATAGATTACACTACGAACGGCAATCGTTTAGCAGCACTACTACAAAAATATCCATACAAATAAAAAAACCTTGAGTTAACAAGGTATTAAAATAAAATATGCGTTCACCCAACTATATTTGTCACTTCAAAACTTATTTGTCAACCAATACTACGGGGATAGATAGATAATTCTGTTTGTGGTGGTGGGTGTGTTGGATGACAAATTGGTTTTGAAGTGCAAGAAGCCAGCAACCATAAGGGTTTGCTGGCTTTTTCGTGAAAATTAAAATGACAAATAAAGTTTTGATGTGGTTTTTGAGGCAAATTGTCTAAATTACAAATTAGTTTTGAAGTGATTCTGACAAATTATTTAGAATTAAAAAATCTATTCGAGTTACTTTGTCCGTATTGGACTAGAAAATGTTGATTTCCCAAGCAATGGAACCGTCGTAGTCACTCCAATTCGCGTAGCCTGTAGCGTGATAGGTAAAATAATTACCAGCACCGGCACAGATTTCTACAACGCTCACCGCTGTGTTCCGAGTCTACTTATTTCCCTCTTGCAATGCATGTGTAAAACTCAGCGCTTCTTGCAATAAACTTTTTTCCTCACCGTAAACATCGCTACTATTGCAAACTGCTTGCTGACATGCTACAAAAGGCGACTACGCTTCGCCCGTTCAGAGACGCAGCTCCCGGCCTGTTTCAGCAGACTCGTAAATGGCCGATAATATTTTAATCATATCGACGCCATGCTCCGGACGAATAATCGGTTCAGCTCTGCCCGCTAGACAATCGATAAAGTGATTGATATTCTCGTTGTGCATTTTAGCCGGCTTCCTCTTGATTCGGGAAGGCTTCATGTCAAGCAGTTGCCCATTGATTTCCGAGAACAAGCTTAGCTCGCCCATACGAAGACTTGCTCCGGATTTCGTTCCCCGCAGTTCAACAAAATTGACTTCTTCCTCAATATTGGAGGCCCAGCTGAATTCGATCTGCAGCGTCGCTCCATTATCGAAACGAATGAAGCCCGTCGCCAAATCCTCGACGTCGAACATCCCTTCGGCTTGCGCATCGCCAAATTTGCGGTACGTCGCCCCGCTGACGGCTACCGGCTTAGGATTGCCCATCACCCACATCGCAACATCGATAAAATGAACTCCCAAATCGATGAGAGGCCCTCCGCCTGACAACTCCTTCGTCGTAAACCAGCCGCCCTTGCCGGGAATCCCCCTACGGCGAATCCAGCCGCAGCGACCGGTATAGATCTCGCCAAGCCCACCTTCTTGCGCAAATTTCTGTAAAAACTGCACGTTCGGATGGAAGCGATTGTTCCGAATCGCCATCAGCAATTTTCCGCTTTGTGCAGCGGCATCAGCCATTTTTTGCGCCTCAATTGGGGACACGGCATCCGGTTTTTCACAAATGACATGAACACCGGCCTCCAAAGCGGCAATCGCAATTTCGGAATGATACAGGTTCGGCGTACAAATATCGATAATATCGAGATTTGCTTCCGCCAACATTTGCTTATAGTCCGTGTAAACAAGAGAAGCTCCCACTTGAACCGCCATCTCGTGAGCACGTACTTCGTTAGCGTCAAAAATGGCAACGATCTCTGCCTCCGGATGCTCCAGCCAGGCAGGTAAATGCGCCTCTTTGAAGATACCGCCCGCGCCAGCGATGCCAATTCGATACAGAGTGCTCATAATTCCATCCTCCATTATTTGACCAGCCACGTCAATCTCACCAGACTTGTACAAATGCATCTGATCGACGAACCCAATCAGGTGTCCTGCTCGACGAGTACCTCTCCACACCGGATGCTTCGCACCCTCTAGAACAGATACCATATCTGTACATCCGCGCCGATTTCTATCGAAGCCTGATCAACGTCCAGCATCGTGTCCTTCAGATGAAGAAGCGGCACGCACCCAGCATACGGTGTAAGGAATTACACAGGATCGTGGCCGGTATTACCAATAAACTATTAGAAAAAATACTGGGCTTTGCCTACAGCAACGTCGGCAATTATCAGTAGCACCATATCAATTGGAAGAAATTATATATTTTTCCATATAAATAATGAGAATCCCTTAAGAAATAGACCCAAGCGTTACAGACGTTCCACTTATTCTCCCAACCAGGCTATCCTTACTCTCACCCCCACTTTTCCATCACCATAGAAACAAAAAGTGCGGATGTCCACCCATAGTCTCTTATATTTTGAAGCTTAACTTCCATTTGGTAAGGGGCAACGGCGTTCCCTTTGCGATTCAGCTTGCTGGGGGAAACGCGGTTCGTACTATCATAAAATTCATAGATTACACCATCATGGAGATACCAGAACGTAATAACGTCGATTGTTTTGTCGATAAGCGCTGCAGCCGCCTCATCGAATCCGTTTTCGGTGAGCCCCTTAGCAATCATATAGTTATAATTGATCCAGACGGGCCCACGCCACATGTCGGTTCCGAAGCTCGGTTGGTCGACAGCTATGCTCGGTATTGAAAACGCTGAGCCGAATGTTGCTTCATCCTCTAAATGGCGTGCCAGCCTCTCGGCTTTCCCGGTATCGCAGATGCCAGCAAACAAAGGTAAAAAAGACGATACCGATTTAACTTTTATCAAAGCTCCCCCCTCTACAAGCCGGTCGTAGTAAAGGCCGTCTTCCTCATCCCACAGCCATGTGTTGACGGCGAGTTTGATGCTCTCGTACAACCGATCCCAGTAGGCTTTATCCTCAGGAAGCTTCAAAATATCGCAAAGTTTGCTCATATGCCGAGCTTCGTTCGCCATAAAGGAGGAGAAGTCGATGCACGCCATCTGCGTCACAGCATCGAACCGAGGCGAATTGTCCATGCCGCACTCGTCGCATCGGCAATGAACGCTGTTCGCCTCCACATACCACTCGAAGAGGTTGTTCAAGTTAGAGCCCCTGTTGTCGACATTCCACCGTAAATATCGGCTTAGCTTCGGATAGATTTCCTTTACTTGCTTCTTGTCCATCTCTCCTTCGTACAACTGGTAGACTCCCCAGGCCAGTACAGGAGGCTGGGTCACATCCGAGGAAGTGAACGGAGTCGACATATGGGGAATAAAACCATCCCCCCGTTGCGTAGCGAATACGGCTTCGATCGTCTCCCAAGCGAGATTCTTATTCATGAACCTGTTACCGAGAGCATGAAATACCGAGTCCCAGAGCCACAAATTGCGATGCGGCAGACGATCGGGTGTGGTCCAGCGTGTGCTGAATCGACCTTCGGGCGTGTAGACTTGAGATTTCATGACCGAATAACATTTATTCAGCGTTCTCATCGTAGGAAGATCGAGGTTTGCAGGCACGGGAAGGTTATTATAAAAATCCATTTTGGCCGCCAGTGCCTGCTCAGCGTCGATCTGCAGAGCGCTCCTCGCCTTTTCCACCGCATCCTCCGCAGAAAGTGAGCTAAAGGCGAATGTAAAGCAAACCCGCCCGTCGCGTTGCTCTCGACAAAACGCTGCGTATTCTCCCTCCGCTTCGTACAACTCGCAGTCTTTTACAACGTGTATCCTTTCACCCATGCTATCGACAATCGGAGCAGCCCAGGCCGCGGTCTGACCGATCACTATATCCTGAGCGGAGAACACGAGGATAAGATCCTCCGCATGCGCATCTCCCTTACGGTGCAGAACGGCATGTATGACATCCGAAGCTACGATCTTGTACGCGATATTTCCGATCTGATGCGGCATCACATACAACTGTTTCTTTGCTCGCTGGAAAATGACGCCGAGACGATCCCCGCATAAGGTACCTACCAGGCTGTCACCATGTGTATTTTCCCCATCAAGTCCCGAATACGCAAACAAACTGCCCTGCCCCCACACATTGGGCCATGCCACCGGATTTATCTGCTTCTCCTCCTCGGCGAATTCGGCGCTCATTAGGGGAGGCTCCGTTTCCCCCTCGATAAATTGCCCCTGCTGTCGCAGCATATATCTTATCTCGGAGGCCGGTACATCCCTCACGTCGCGCCGCTGCGTTCGGACTGTTAAGGCCGCTGCAATGCCTGCCGCTTCCGCAAAACCGCTGATGTTGGACATCACACGGTAAGAGGAATGCGCCACGAAATCGCCGCTGATACAGCGTGAAGCCAGCAGCAAATTGTGGAATCCCTTCGCGATGATGCTCCTGTACGGAATATGATAGTATCCGGATCCCGGGATCCCCATCGGTTTCGCACTTCCCCCTTCGGGGTCGTGCACATCAATGTCATAAGCACCGGCTGCAATCATATCTGGAAATCTTGCCTCGCGGATACAATCCTCCCCCGTTAGCCGATAATCCCCTTCGACCCTTCGACCCTCACGAACGCCGAGTTTTCTGGAAACGAAGTCTACACTAGATTCAGCAAATGCTGGATGCACACGAATTGCGCTTAAGAGTTCTTCAATTTGCTGCTTGCCAGCTTCCAGCGCCTCCCTCACTGTCTCCGGCTGCGTCGGATCCACATTCAGCAAAGCAGTTGAGTTGAATAGCAATGCTTCCCCGCCAGGATATGGGAAGCATAATACTTTATCCCTCGTATTGCGAGTTCCGCCACTCAATTTCAGCTTGAGATAATAAGGTGTCAACTCTTCCCGCAGCTGCCTGATGCCATGCCAATCGGTAATATCCGGATTCCGAAGCTGCGTCTTATCAAAACCCGACAGCTTAAATGTCAGTGTAGCCGACATCATTTTGCCGTCCTCCGTACGCCCCATTTGAAAAGAAGCCCCGGCTAGCGCAGCAAGATTGCCATCAGCAGTCCCATCAATAAATACTTGGGCAGCTACCTCTGCGCACCATCCGCCTTCGGTCTGCAGCGCGACGATTCGTCCGTCCTTAACGTGTACCCGCGTCACCTCTGTTCCGGACCATATGTCCAATGACGCTTCTTGGCGAAGGAGCCGCATGTAGGTTTCCTTCAGCTCAGCCTCGTCATAAACGGGCACCTGACTGCTCTGATTCTCCAAAATCGAGTAAGCTTCCGGAAATAATTGCCGGTGGATACCTTCTACAACAGGACGGCCGTTGGCGTCCCAGAACCGGCAGACTAAACCTACGGGAGAGTGAACGCCCGTCCCCCCGATCTCCTCGTCCTTTTCAATTAGCAGAACAGAGCATTGTTGCCTGGCGGCAGCCAAAGCCGCACAAATTCCGCCAATGCCGGCTCCAACGACGATGATATCATAGTGATGTGTCCTCATTCGTACGCTCACTCTCCTTCTATTAAAATTGCCTTCCAGCTCATCTCATCGATTTCTAGGACGGTTTGGCCGTCTTCGCCAACTCGCAGCGCGTGTTGACCCTCATGATCGAGTTGGAAGCACCGCATAGCAGGGTGTTTGAGTGAAATGACCGTTTTCTCCTTTTTGCTATAATTCACAAAGAAGGCAAGCTTTGACTTCCCTTCTTGCAAATAGCGAACGGTCAGGTTCGGATGCCCGCCCGTCATCGTGATCGGCGGCTCCATATGATGCAGCTGTGCGATATGCTTGAATAATCGGCATACCGCTTCACGCTGAGCAGCCGTCGTGTGAGCGCGAGCTTCTGAGGCACGGTCATACTTGCCGCTGCCGATTTTAAAGTGCAAGCTAGGCGCTACGCCGAGCAAATAGGCCGTTCCTTTGCCATACGTATGACGCACGCCGCACACTTCGCCATCCTCACTCTTCATAAACGGCTGACCGCCTTGCAATCTGAATGTCTGCTTGACGGTGTGAAACTCTGCCCTGCCTTCCATTCCTTCCAACTCATAATCGGCCAAAAACGGCGACGTATTATAAAATAAGTCCTCCCGCGCCCCGAACACTTCATCCAATCCCGCTCCTGGCTGCACGTCGTACAGCTGCCCGAATTCATTGACATAGCCGAGTCTGCCTTCGCTAATGAGGGTGCCGCCTTCCCGAACATAGTTCCGTAACGCCTCACCTACTTTGGAAGGAAGCAAATAAGCGAGCGGGAGATGAATGATCTTGAACCGCGATAGATCAGTTCCGATCAGGGTGTCGGTGTCCAGCAACTCCACCGCAAGCTGTGCCCCCGCCCAAATTGCCCTAGAGCCAAAAGCGCTGTTCAAGGCATCCTCTCGGAATCCCGCTTCGCTGCCAAGCAGAAGCGACTCTTCCGGATAATAGAGGCCTATTTCCGCATCCACCGGGCTGCATTTTAGAATAGTCTCCTCGTGCAATTGTAGGAACCGCTCTACATTGCGAGGCGTCTGCGCATACGCCGTTTCCGATTCGTCAATGCGGAGGAATGCTTGTGAACCCGTAAATTTATGCGGCTGCTCCCAGATCGGCGACTTGTGCCTGAAATAGAAAATCGCCTTCGCTCCGGCACCTAGCTGTTCCATGACACAGTTCTCAATCAAACGCTGATCGACCGGAATCCGTTGAAAGGTACCATACTGCGCCGCCGTCGTCTCGCCAATCCACAGCGGTTTCCCCGTCTGCCTCGCAATGCTGCCAGCGATATCGAGCAAATAACCGTTATAAATGCCGGGTTCGTCGTAAGTCACAGCGTAGATGTCCATGACAGAAGCATCACACGGTTCAGTCAGCTTCCAATAGTTTCCGCTGCCGACTTGCTGAAAATGATTGTGAAAGATCGGAAGATCTGTAATAGGCCGCATTATGGCAACCCCCCACGACAACAGCTCCTCCAACGACCAATTCGTAAATGCCATCGTATTTAGATAATGACCGATGATGCCCTCCGTCGGCGCTCCTTCCGATGATTTGTACGGATAGATCTCTTCCCAAGCGGAATATTCGACTCCCCATTCCCGATTTAAAGCTGCCAGATTGCCACTATACTTCATCTTCAGCCACTGTCGGAATCGTATCCGCGTGGAGCCGCAGTCACAGTAGGCATGCCCGCATCTAATCTCGTTACCAAGCTGCCAGGAGAAGATACCCTCATATCCTGCATACCGATTGGTAATATTTTCAATAAATGCTTCCATATGCCGTCGGTACGCTGGATGATCTACACATGCAGAGTGGATTCGCCTCGCCGCCTTTTTCCCCTCCCAACTCACACAGCGTAGGTCGTCATACTTGTCAAACAACCAGAATGGCGTATCGTTAATACCGACGCCCATGCAGACTTGTATCCCGTTTCTGACCGCTTTTTCTACGAAATCGTCAAGTAGACCGTACTCGTACGTTCCCTGCTTGCGCTCGATGACCGACCATCCAGGCCAAATTTCAGCCACTCGGACAGCGTTAATTCCCATTTCTCTCATTTTGACAAAGTTACGTTCTAACTCTTCAGGCGGATGCGCGTGACTATAATAGGTATTGCCATGTATAAAAGATTTCACTAGCTGCGTTGCCTCCTTGGCTCTAATATGTCTTTAAAATAGGGTACGATGATTTCAGTGGCTGGATCGGAAGGATCGTACGCCTTCTCATATTCCATCAGCATTACATACCCTAGAACGCTCCAGCCCCAAAATGGATCCAAACCCATTCCCTCGCCTGTTTCCGCGTTGAAATATTCGCGAGTTCGCTCGTTCTTCAAGAGGAGCTCCATCGTTTTTTCGGCAAGCTCCCTTGCGATTCCGTCGAACCCATAGTTCAACAGCCCGTGGAAAATGTAATAATTTGAAGGTACCCAAACCGTCCCTTTCCAGTTGCAGCACGTCTCATCATCGTACTTATCTTGCCGGTATCCCGGTTCGTCCTTCGCCATCGACGCAACAGGATAGGCCAGCCAGAACCGCTCCTTATTCGTCAAGTGCTCTGTTACCAGCCTTGTCGCCTGATCTGCGGAAGCCGCTCCGATCCATAAAGGGGTAAATCCGGCAACCGTCTTACAACGGATGTGCTGCCCCGTTCTGACATTAATGTCATAGAAGAATCCGTCTTCTTCATGCCAAAAGTCCGTTTGAATCCTAGTTTTCAATGCCTCCGCTTTAGCCTGGTAGGCCTTCTGTTCGACAATGTAGCCCAGCTTTGAAGCAAGCTGGCTCATTGCGTCATACTCTCGAACGAGAAAAACCGCCAGATCAACGCCTTCACAAACATATGCGTCGATTGCCCCCGCCCGCTCGTCCTGGTTGTCCATACCGCTATGATCCGCGCTGTTCCACACGGGCAATCCGTTTCGATTCGCGTCGTATTCGTTGCTGAGCCAATAGGCCAGATACATTTCCAGCTTTTCAAAATAGCCGGCTTTCAGCCAATCGGCATCGTCCGATTGCTTGACGTACAACAATGCCGTTTGCGCGAGAAACGGTTTAAAATGTTGTCCGCTCTTAGGCCATACGACGCCAGCCGTTCTGGAAATAAAGCCGTTCTCCTGCTGCCGATCCAAAAAAAAGGCGACGCCGGATTTACCGAATTCATAAATTCCAAAATAGGATAAAACGATATTTTCAAAGTAAAGATCCCAATCAAATAGCTCGCTGTAGCTATAACCTGTCAGGCATCGGCGTCCGTCGACGTTATGCAAGCCAAGTGTTAGCGCGTTGGTGAGATCCTCTCGAAGCCTGGCGACAATCTGTTCCCATTTGACTTCATCTATATTCCACATCCAGATCACTCTCCTTGTCTTCGGTGTCATCTAAACATAAACCTCATTCAGAAGTTCACAACCGAAACAGACCGGTACCCTCCAGCATCTCTTCATAAAGCGCCTTGCTGCTCTTCAAATCCATCGCGACAAGCGGGTCGTTCACGAATGCTTTGTACCCGAGCGCATAGTCTTGACTGATGCCCGCCTTTAGAACAAGCTCTTGGTTATAGACATGACGCACTACCCAATTAAGCAAATCGAGCGGTAACTCGCCCGCATGGACCGGTGTGATGCGTCCTGCCTGGATCAGTGCGTTACTTTCGACGATCGCCCCTTCGGGTATATCGGGCAACTGTCCCCGATTCGGGAAGTTGATATTCGTTACGAATGTCTCTAGACCGAGCAATCCTTTGATAATGCGCACACCTTCTTCTTTTGAAGGCTTCAATTCAACCCTGTCAGTGCCTGCAATAATGCGTTCTGTCTCTTCTATTTGTTTATCCTGGTATTCAATTCGGCTGTGAACAGTAGTGAGCTCAAAACCCCACTTGTTTTTTAAGGTGACGGGATCCGTTTGGTTCATATACCAGTCGTGGGGCATAAACTCGACCATATGTCTAGCTCCGGCTGCTGGAATCAGGCCATACCTGCCAAATAGCTCGAAGTGCAGCGGTTTGGGCCAGCGCCAGTCGCCATAGTGCCGTGTTGCCCGCCCTTCTTTGCTCGCCCTGTAGCCTTCTGCATCGAATTTTTGCGCCGCTTCGCGATAGAGCTCAAACAGATCAATGCCTCGATAAGAAGCTTGATCAATCCAGGTAAAATGATTAATGCCTTTGACATTCGTTTCAATCTCGTACCGTTCGACTCCGCTGACACCTCCGAATATCTCAAGGATCGCGGATAGTTCCTCTTGCGTACTGAACACCTCGTGGCAGCACCCGAATGCTTTAATGCCAGGAAAAATCTCGTAAAGCGTACGTGTACAGAGCGTCATTGGATTTGTGTAATTGATAACCCAGGCTGTCGGGCAATAACGTTCAATCTGACGTGCAAAGTTCACGTAGAGAGGAATGGTTCGCAGAGCTCTTAGGATACCGCCCGGCCCAACCGTATCGCCTACGGATTGATAGATGCCGTACTTTTCCGGCGCGTGTACGTCCACCGCCATCTCCTTAAATGTGCCTGGCAGGATGGACAAGATGACAAAATCAGCACCGGTCAGCGCCTCTTCCATGGTCGTAGCCGCTTCGTAACGCCATTTGCCTACTGCCTCGTTTGAGTCCGTAATTGTATTGCCAATCTGCGCATTATGCCCAGCCGCACCCCCATCTATGTCGTATAACGAAACGACGCCGGATAATTGCGGCTCAAGAGCCAGATCGCACATTAGCTTCCTAGCCCAGTTTCGAGAACCTCCACCGATATAAGCGATTTTAAGCTCAGATACGTGTTCATTTTGCATATGCATCTTCCTATGTCCCCCTTATTTACATTTGGTTGCCGTGTATGTACGCACTATATCGGGCAGGCTGAATCCAGCAAGAGTCGCTCACAGCGCCCCTTGCCGGATTTCATGATCTGCTTATGGTGCCAACGTCACGACGGCTTCCGATTTCGGAGCGAGCGTATACGCATGGTTATAGCCGCTGCCGAGCAAGCTGAGATACACGGACTTCGCCTCTCCACTGCCAAGTAGGAGCGGATTAATCGAGATTGCAGCGGAGCTCTGTCCTGCCGGTATCGTAATGGAATCGGTTATCGTTGTGTAGTCTGTGCCGTTCATGGCAGAGCCCCGGATCTGGTAATGGAGCGTGAGCGCTGCAGTCGTGCTGCCAGTCCGGCTAACTGTGAATTCTCCAGTATCTAAGAGAGTGCTGCCGGCATACGGGTCAGTCGCTTCAATCGAGACAACGTTCGGATCGTTCTCCTCGAACGTAATATTTGTCGTATAAGGCATTGAGGTGTTGACCTTACCCGTCGTAAATTTGTTCGTTTCCGTTACCGTCTGGCCGTTGATTTTGAGATTATAGAAATGAATGTCTTCGGTCTTGGCGTCATTGTTATAACCGTATAACCACAGCTTCTGCGGTGTCGGATAATCAGAAATTCGTGCCACTTCTGTATTCTGAAAGTACATATCATGCAGAGGCCCGACTACAATCGGAGGCGTGGCTGACTGGGCTGAATCCTTGATTCCAAAAAATTCATTCCCCGTTTTATAGCTGATCTCCTCAACCCGATACCCTTTAAAATAAACGTCATAGATATCGCCAGCGTTCTTTGAAGGCCACGAATAGATCGACACAGCTCGATCCGCGTACGGGACATCGACACTATCGAAAGCGATATTGCGGATATAGCCTCCATATGGATCAATCACCTTGATCGGACTGCCCGTCGACCCATTGATGATGATCGTATTGCGGACCGTCAACCCGTCGTTCGGCAACTCCCTGCCGATAGAATTCGAGAAGTTGATCCCATCATCTTCGCCAACGATGAGGCTGTTCTCGACCAAGACATTGGATGAACCTCCCTGGAAGTTGTAGCCCTCTGTTCGATCACGGCCGTTACCAACAGGGTCAAAGTGCGTTCTGGCGGCCAAAATTGCTTTAACATTCCGAATCGTCGTGTCGCTTCCTCGGATGGAGGCCGGAAGACCCGAGAACTCGGTGATTGTAATTCCTTCGATGGTTACGTCATCGGACAGCGCCTCAGCTTTCGACTCGTTGATACCGTTGATGGCGGCCGTTCTGAAATAGAGGCCATCTGATCGCGCATGATTATTGCCGAAAAGCGTGCCTCGGCCGTAGATCTTGACATCGCTTTTCCCGCCTACCGCAAAAAATCCCGTAAACTGAATCTTCCCATCCACAATCGGAAGCGCATCTGTGTCGAGGAACAGATAAGCACCGCCAGCCAAATAAATTCTCGCATGGTCAGGGACGTAAACCGTCTTCCTCCAGTTATACACACCCGGAGGGAAATAGAGTATTTTGCTGTCAGCCGTCGCCAAAGTCAGGGCAGACGAGACCGCATCGGCGACAGGTACAACCCCCGTGTTGTCGATGCCGTAGTCAAGCACGTTTACCACGTCTGCGTCCCCAAGCTGCGGTGTATCCCCATCCTCCAACGGATCCGCGATCAGATACAACTTATCTCGGATCCTATCGATTACATCTGCATCGTTCGCCGCCTTGGCGGACGCTGCGTCGGCGT
Organism: Paenibacillus plantarum; assembly: GCF_013141695.1. Classification (GTDB taxonomy): domain Bacteria; phylum Bacillota; class Bacilli; order Paenibacillales; family NBRC-103111; genus Paenibacillus_E; species Paenibacillus_E plantarum. The sequence continues at coordinate 248,000 of NZ_WHNY01000005.1, read as the reverse complement.
ATGGAGCATCGTAGTGATACGATTTATCTTTTTGCAGCAGCAACTGCATCGGACGATCAATCGAGAAGCTGATATCACGACCGCTTTGCGTCGTCGCGATTTCGTAGCTCTCTGGGCTGAGCGTCCAGTCGTCGTCAAAATCCGAAGCGTCCGCTACCGTCACCGTAATATCAGCCGTGCCTGAGAAAGCGAAGTGCGCATAACCGCCCTCGACTGTCTTCTGCACAATGACCGGCTGACCATTCACCTTGACTGTGTAGTTGTCAGCCGGCTGCACGAAACCTGGCACCAAATATTGAAGCAGTACGTCGCTAGTACCCGACATCGGGGAGGTAACGGCAACGAACGTGGAAGCCGTGTAAACGGCATTCGAAACGCTCGTCGCAGTGATCGTTGCAATGCCGACATCAACTGCGGTTACGACGCCATTTGCAACAGTGGCGACGCTGCTATCGCTCGTCGACCAAACAACATCCTGATCCGCACGGGCCGGCTTCGCTGTTGCCGTCAACGAGTCCGTGGAACCTACCATGATGGAGGTTGTTCCCTTGTTCAGATGAACACCACCTACGGGTGGATGAAGCGCTTCTACCGTGACTGTGTAGGAGGCAAAATAAGAAGAGTCGACGCTGCTGGTCGCCGTTATCGTCGCAATCCCTGGTGATACGCCAGAAATGACGCCGCCGCTGACTGTCGCAACGCTGCTATTGCTTGTCGACCAAATCACGGACTGACTCGCTGTACTTGGAGCAACCGTTGCGAAGAGCGTGTCCGTGCTGCCTTCTATGACCGTCCCTTCAGTCTTGTTCAGAGATACCGTCAACGGCAACTCATCAAGAATCGAAATATCGTCAATGTATACGGTCCCCGATCTGCCATCGTTGGTATCGTCTCCGATGCGAAGCACAGTGAAGTTCGTCACCAGCGAAGTCGACGCTACCTGAGTACCATCGATATACAGCAAGCACGAGGTGCCTGAACGCATATCCCATACAAACTGATGCCACCCCGTTGTCCTAGGCACGGACGATTCCGCCCATGCGTTGCCGCCAAGCTTGTAGGCGTAGTTCAACGTACTGGTCTGCGTCCGAACGCCGAGATAAGCTTTTTCTTGTACAACCGTTTCCGCTTGCATGCTGTTATCCGCCGCATTGTCGTAGAACCATACGGAAAGGACTTTATTCGTCCACGCGGACGTCCAGGTTTTCTTAATTTCGTCGCGTTCCTCATTAAGGATATAGCTGTTGCTGCCTTCATGCCTTTGCACTGTACTTACACTCGGGGTGCCATACACGGTCGTCCATTCACTAAACCCATTTTCAAATCCGTCGCTCCAGAGCGGTACAGCTGCAGAAGCCGATGGTATTAATGGAAGAACTGGCAACAGAAGAGACAAGATGAAGAAGATCGTACAGATTCTTTTCCAGACAACGCTAATTTTCAAAGGAATACCTCCCATGACGATAGATGGACAGACATGTTAAGCATTTACTCTTTAAGCGCGCCGATCATCGCGCCTTTAACGAAGTACTTTTGAAGGATTGGATAGAAGCACATAATGGGAATAATCGATACCATAATAATGCAGTATTTCAATTGGGTAGCCAGTTCTTCCCGCTGTGAGAAACTGCTGTATTCCGAAGTGATATCGACGTTGTTCTGAATGAGCACTTCCATCAGGTAGATTTGTAACGGCTGAAGATTTTTATCAATCAGATAAATCATGGCATTGAAGTAGTTGTTCCAATAGCCGACTGATGAGAAAATCGCTACAACGCTAATAATGGGCAGCGACAACGGAACCACAATTCGCATCAATATTTTAATGTCGGTAGCCCCATCGATTTTGGCGGCCTCCGTAAGACTATCCGGGATGGACGTTTGGAAAAAGACGCGCGCCATGATCACGTTCATCGCACCCATTGCGCCGGGAAGCACGATCGCCCAGCGGGTGTTGTAGAGCCCTAACTTTTGAATCAACAGAAAGTTTGTAATTAGCCCGCCGTTAAAAAACATCGTAACGGCCAGCAAAATCATAAAAATGCCACGGGCGGAAAAGTCTTTTCTCGATAGCGGGTAAGCGAAAGTAAGCGTCAAAAAGATATTCAGTGCCGTGCCGACGACCGTATACCAAATTGTGTTATAATAACTCACCCAGATACGAGAATTTTCAAAGATTAAACCGTACGCCTCGAGCGAAAAACCTTTCGGCCATAACCATACCTTCAACTCGATGACGGCCTTTGGATCGCTGAGCGACATGCTGGCGACATAAATAAATGGATACGCCGTCACAAGCGCCAGGATACACAATACCAGGATAATGACGCCTTCCACCCATCCAATTCGGCTTGCATTTCGTGACATACGTGATGCTCCTTTACCACAGTGATACATTATTGACTCGTTTGCTGATATAGTTGATGAGGATTAAAATCAGGAAACTTGCGACCGAGTTGAACAAACCAACGGCTACACCGAAGCTGTAATCGGCTCCGAGCAGACCGCGCCGATACACATATGTAGAGATGACATCCGCCGTCTCATATGTCCCCGGATTATAAAGCAGAATGATTTTCTCATAACCGACGCTGAGCAGCTTCCCCATGTTCAAAATTAGCAGCGTCACGATCGTCGGCATAATAGAAGGCAGCGTAATGCTGGTCATCTTCTTCCAACGTCCTGCGCCTTCCATATCGGCCGCTTCGTAAAGGTGAACGTCGACCGCCGTCAAAGCGGCCAAATAAATGATAGAGTTCCAACCGAAGCTGGCCCAAACATTCGATATGACATAAATGGTACGGAACCAGCCCTGATCTCCCAGCAGATTCGTCTCACTTCCCGTCAACGCATGGATGAGGCGTGTAATAATGCCATCCGTAGGCGACAGGAAATTGACAATCAATCCCGCGATAATCACTGTCGATATAAAATGCGGAAAGTAACTGACCGTCTGCACGAACCGCTTGAAATACTGCCGCCTAAGCTCATGCAAGAGCAAAGCAAAAACAATTGGAATCGGGAACCCCCACAACAGGTCGTAAAGGTGCAGGAGGATCGTATTTTTAAGTAAACGGAAAAAATAAATAGAATTAAAAAACTCATTAAACCATTTCAAACCGACCCATTCACCGCCGAAGAATGAATCTCCTGGGGAGAAGTCCTTAAATGCCAGAACTAAACCGGCCAACGGGATATAATCAAAAATCAGCAAATAAATCGTTCCTGGGAGCAGCAAAGCATACAGATATTTGTTTTTCGAGAAGTGCGTCACCCATTTTGCTGTTTTCGTTTGGCCATGTTTGGCTTGCGCGCCTGTAATCGCATCCATTTTCATAAAGCGCTCCTTCCAAAGGCCGCATGTAATTAGTTTTGCTTCCACCGATCGTATTGCTGCTGCTTGATTTTCACAACGTCATCGATTCCCATTGCTTTCAGTTTCTCCACAAACTTATCGTAATTCGAAAGCGGTTCCGCCCCCATGATGAATTTCACTTGCATTTCATTGCTATACGTCATGATATCCGCCATTTTTGAGGTAATCGCATTCGACTCAGCTGACGTGCTGATGACTGGCGGGAACACAAACTTATAAAACGGCTTCGTATTTTGCACCAGTTTGATCGAATCCGACGTAGACAGTGCTGCTTGGAATTGATCTTTCGCTTCCTTCATGACTATCTTTGGAAGTCGTGATGCACCTAATGCCGCCAAAGCAACGGATGGGTTAGGATACTTTTCGTTTTTGAGAATCGTTCCGTTCAACACGGGCTTGCCGTTCACGAGCGAGTAGTTCGTGCCTTCGACGCCGAAGTTGAAGAGTTGCTTGCCTTCATCGCTAGCAAAGATGTAATCCAGCCACTCAATCGCCAGTTTCGGATTTTTAGCTTCCTTTGTTATTGAGAATTTGTTGTCCTTCACTGGATAATCGACTTCATAGGCCTGATCGCCTTCCGGGCCTTTCGGCGGCATCGCCAGCACCCAGTTGGCGCCGGGATAGCTGCCTTGCATCGACTTGTTGTTCTCATCGTTGCGGTTTGCCCATCCACTTGTCGCTCCCCCGATATTGCTGACTACATACGCTTTCGCCTTGTCATAGTGGGCAGTCATCATGCCTTGATCGATCAAACCTTCCTTCCACCACTTATTCATTTCAGTTAAAAATTGCTTTGCCTTCGGAGATGTCCACGAGTATTCGACTTTCCCTTTGGCATCTACGGAGAACCATTGACTTCGAGGTGCCATGCCATAAGCTTGAGTGAAGTACCCGATCGCATCAATGCCGCCTGCAACGAATGGTACCTCGTCGTCTTTACCGTTACCGTTAGGGTCCTTTTCCTTAAATGCTTTCAGCACAGTATGCCAATCATCGATCGTCTTCGGTTCGGAAAGACCCAGTTTCTGGACCCAGTCCTGACGGTACGCCAGCCCAAGCACATTATAATCATTGGCGTAGAAGTCTACGCTTCCCGGCAGATAGGTAATCGAACCATCAGGCGCTGTCAACGCTTTGCGAACGTCCGGATTGTCGTTTAGAAACTTTTTCAAATGAGGGGCGTACTGGTCAATTAAATCATTCAACTTCAAAATCACTTTGTTCTCACTTAATTGGAGAGGATCCGCGTCCTTCGGCAGCATGATAATGTCTGGTAAGTTGGAAGCCGCAGCGATACGTGTTCTCATCACCGTGTCATAGTCCGTTTTGTTGACTTCCCATTTCAATTTTACACCTGTACGTTGCTCGATCTGCTGCAAAACTGGATAGTTGCCCGTAGTAAACGATAAGTCAGGCACCTCATTATCCAGTGTCGCGATACGAAGCGTCTCTCCCGAATCCGTTAGAGGCAGCTTCCATTCTGACGCACCTGTTGAAGGTTGTGCCGATGTGACTACCTTCTTCTCTTTGTTGTCGCTGCTGCATCCGGACATAACGATACTCAGTACGACACAGCTGCTAAGCAAACTTAGTGACGATTTTTTAACCATTACTTTTACCCTCCCTTGAATGACTAGCTTCCCTCTCCTTAATTAAAGGACATAAGGGCATTCTTGCATTTGCTACCTGAAATCCAGTTAAGATAGCGCTTGCATAATCTAACTTAAAGTTTCTTTCGACAAATCACAACGATCATTATTTGTGTTTAGGATCATTTTTGAAAAAGAGCTGCAATCAAATTCGAATGCAAGCCATCGTTTTTTGCTGGCAGGCAAGGATCACTTTTTTCAGGAGCGTTCATATTTTTCAAAACGAATAAAATCAAAGCCTGTAGAGGTCGCAAGGCGATCTTTACAGGCTTTGATTAATGAGGGGTCTTTGCAACGCAAGGAAAGTAAACTACTGTGACTCGTCCGACATGTCTCTGAATTCGCTCGGATTCACACCTTCTACTTTTTTAAATGCTCTTCTGAACGTCAACGTGTTCTCATACCCCACTTTTTTGCCAAGCTCCTCCAGCGTAAGCTCGTTTGCTGCCATGAATGATTTGGCGGTAGTAATTCTTTTCTTCGTAAGATAATCGACGAAGGTCATGCCAGTCAATTCCTTGAATAACTTGCTCATCTGGGACGCGGACATACCGAAATGCTCGGCCAACGCATTTAACGAAAATTCACTGAAGCAATAATGAAGGTCTATATAATCAAGAATATCTTGATGTGCCTTAGCCGACTCCAGCTTTCTTCTCTCTTTAAACATCGTACAGATCTCTTTGTACAGCTGATAGACGTAGGCTTTGATTTCGTTGACTGTACTTATTACTGGGAATTGTCCTTCGTCATTCAGCACCATTTTCCCCATCCCTTGACTCTCCGGCACCTTTAATGCCGTCGAGATGAGATCGTATAATAGACATTGGGCTGGCAAGGCGCCGAAAGACGGATGTTCAAAATTAGCTCGGAGCAGTTGGTCGAGAATGGGCTCGACTTTATCAAAGTCGCCCATTCGAAGACGATGCTGGAGTTCTTGTTGCTTTTCAGCCGGGAACCAATAGCGGAGTTCGTTATTGCTGGAAATGTCGTTAAATGAAAGCACGGCTTCCGAATTATCCGACGTGACTAGTGTGTGGTTAATAACGATTACAGCTTCCCTATAAGAAGCGCTTATTCCTTCAAGCCCGCTATACGGACTCCCGATTCCTGTAACAATTCCAGCCCAAGATTCATTCGCGAACACTTTTTTCTTAATTTCCTTTAATGCGTTCCTCATCTCGTCCCCATTGTCGGTATTCACGACAACAGCAAACCGGCCGTTTTCCAACTCGATAATATAGAGTTCTTCCCCTTCTGCAGCTGTCCATTGTGAAATTTTTTGCCGCAGGTTCGTCGTATCCGCCTGAGCGTTCGGCAAATAAATAACAGCTACTGTCCAGTTATTGTTCCGGTTTCCAATGTGCATCATTCGCATCGTGTACTCGATTTGGTCAGAGCTTAACGTGTTATAAAGCAGTTTGATGAACAAAGAATAGACCGCCATCGGCAAATAATCGTTCACTTTGCTCTCCAACTCTTGGCGAGTCAACTTCATTTGATCGAACGTCGACTTAATGACATCGTACTCATAGTAGGATTTGGCAGTACCTTTACCATCTTTTCTTTGACCGCTAATTAGCTCTCCCTGAACGTTGTCAATTAATCTTCGTATTGGACGATAATTGTTAAACGCCATGAAGTAGGAGGCTATGATGCCGGAAACGAGAATCAATGCGATCAAAATCCACGTTGCATAATTAAAATAATTCACTTTATCCAGCACGACGGCTTTAGGCACAACTGTAATGTAATACCAATCATTAAACTTGGATGGAGCGTAAAATGCGTAGGAAGCGCTTCCATCGTCCATCGTGAGCTGCTCCACAACGACTTTCTTATCTGTCTTGTATTCCAATTTTCTCTGAATGCTTTCCTGCATGTTCTGGCCAGTAAGGAAAGAATCAGGCCCGTTCATAATGTAAATCGAGGAACCTGGCAGCTGAAACGTATTGTTAAGCTGTTCTTTAATACGGCTTTCTTTGATGCCGATTAAGATGGTTGCTCTCGGGGTTTGATCCAGTAATGTCGGAATCGTTTTGACGTAACTTACCACATTATCTATCCGTTCGTAGCTGCTCAAACGCCGCGCACTTAAAATTTGACCGCTCGTATATTGCGAAACGGACTTCTCCCATTCAGCCACAGTCATGTTCGCATACGCATAATCTTTCGTAAAAAACCAATCGAAAGAGTCCAAACCCTTCGAGGTCAGCACTTGCTTTTTCGTATTAAAAATAATAGCGATCCGCTCTATCATCGTATTAATCGACTGGTAGTTTTGTAAGTAGGTTGCATAGTCGGCCAGTTGCTCTTGCGTGACACGACTATAATCGATGTTGCTTCCTTCCATGGCAGCGATTCGCTGTACCCAAGGCGATTCGGATAACGTCTGGGTCATCGCATTCATGCCCTGAAAGCTGTTATCCATCGAATCAATGACCTGCTTCAGCGTGCTGATGTAAAATTTTTCCGTCTGCTCCTTGATAACTGTACTCATCCACCAATAGCCCCACGTTCCAAGCAGCAACAAAGGTAGAATTAAAATTATGAGATATGAAACTAAAAACTTATTTTTTACGGACCTTTTTCGCTCCATTATTCTCATCGCTTTAGTCCTTTCATCCAGTAGTACCATGCCTGTGTTCATTGTAGCATAGAAGAAGTCGTCATATGCATTAAATAAGGTCCAGAGTCTTTATAAAGTCTTTATATTCAGTTCACATAAAATCTCAATGATTACCCTATAAACATATTTCCAACATCAACATATTTTCTTTATTATTCAAAAGGTGAATACCTTCCCATTGTAAGAAAAACACAGTATTAGCAAGAGATCTTTCTTCGTCGTTTAAAATATTGTCAAATATACAGTATAGTGTATTCTTCCAGTATTTTATTATAATTCCCAAATAAGGTATTATTTTGAAGTCGTATTTGCGGCGGCGGCTGTGAAGAGAGAATAGATGAGCTCCTTAATAATAATTGGATAGGGGCGCCAAACCAATTCAACTACTACTAAATAAAATATGCGCTCACCCAATAGAGTGAACGCAACTGCTGACTAATAAGGACAATTTCTTACTGTATAATCTCGCCACCAACGGAACGTATTGTATACTTCAAAACTATGTTTGTTACTTCAAAACTTTATTTGTTACTTCAGAACTTTATTTGTCACTTCAAAACTTTATTGTCTACTTCAAAACTTATTTGTCACCCGACAGGTGTGTTGGATGACAAATTGGTTTTGAAATGTAAAAAGTCAGCAAACACAAGAGTTTGCTGACCTTTTCGTGAAAATCATAATGACAAATAAAGTTTTGAAATAGATTTCGGCCTAAATTGTTTAAATTACAAATTAGTTTTGAAAAACTACTTACAAATTGATGGAAGTCTGACGACTTGTCACTTTACGAACTTCCAAAATCTCAGTTACATTATCAAACCGATCCCTCTTATTAATGATTCGGAAGCGTTAAATCTTAAATCCCAAAGCACAAATCTACAGACCCAGCCTATTCCAACTCGATTATAGCAGGCGGTTTGGACTTAATGTCGTTCACGATATGAACCGGGATTTTCTCCAGCACATCCGATGGAAACGCGCCCAGTCGGCAGTCATACCGTCGATGGAAGTAACCGCGCGGTTACCTACGGTGTGCTTCAAGTGATTAAATTACTATTCAATTATTACGGTATTTTTGTATATATCAATTGTAGCGGTAAACCGAGTGTTTTCAACTAGATGCAGCCTAAAGAACACTTTTGCAATATAAGTTATTAAGTTCTTCTACACACTTTCAGATTCTATGATTTGATTACGTTCTAAGATCTTTTGCAGTAATTATTTGTGGAATGTAGCCTAATGTTCTTACTTTAATTAACCATTCGATTATTTCAATTTGGAAGTATATTGATTTGTTATTAAGAAAATTTATTGACCCGTCTTCACATATAACACTTGGTGAACTTAATACAAACAGCATCGAAATTATCCTAACCTTATCGATACCATGGACTTCTAACGCATCACTTTGTGTATTAAATATTTCAGCGCTATGAATCGACTGTTGAATGCAATACCGCAAATCGGCTGTATCCCCTATTTTCACATGTATTAACATTTTCTCTTCTTCTTCGAATAGGTCTGCAAATTCTACACTTTTATAATACTGTTGCCCTTTTTTCCTATCCAATAAGAAATAGTTGAATTTATTGTGCAAAAAAATATTGAAAGGATATTCTGCATAAGTTACTTGGTCATACGCATCTTTATCAGAAGCCTGAATCTTTCTTCCTTCTTCAAGAACAAGATTATTAAGATGGTATTCTTCGTTGTAGATTGCAACTTCATTCACCTTAAGAATTTCACGTTTAATAAATTCTATATAAGATTTATTAAATATAGCCCATTTACCTTTGAATAGACAATAATTTTTACTACGATAGTAAGTGCTAAAATCTAATACCCTAACAAGATTAACCTGCTTATCTTTATGGGATTTTGGTCTTATTGAAACTTTAGATATATCTTCACATTCTATCTCAATAAGTTTATTAGCGATTGACTCTATAGTGTAATTTTCAAGTGTATAGCTTTTAGAATATACAATTTCCACTTCATCATCTTTAGTGGGTTCAATTAATATGTCGCCATCATCTTCTATGAAGTAAGCAAGCGAAACTTTTGAATCGTTTGCCTTTACAGACACAAGTAATTCTTTGTTCAAATCTGCTAACACAGGTTGATTATCTTCATTATTTTTTATAAAGTACATTCTCGGCAATTTACCAGACTTTTCTTCGTGTAACGAAATGTAATGTAGTTCATGTACAATCTCTAAAATATCCCCTGGCCTGGTATGCGCTGGCTTCAAACTTTACAGATGACCCAAACTTCATCTTATCGTCATACTTGTATAAAAGAAAATTAGAATATTTTGCATCTAACGTTATATTGCTAATCAAAAACTCATGACTTTCACCTATTTCAGATGTAACAAACGAGTTTCTGTTATATTGAGTTAAAGACTTATTTTTTGATTGCTTAAAAAACTTTGCAGCCTTAACCTCAATTGAATCTTCATCATGGATTACCTCTGCAATATCAAATCCAAAGTCCATATCTGATAAACTACTAGCATAACTATGCGCTCTTCCTAGGGATACCGCATAAAGAATATCATCCAGTTGAATAATAATCATGCCGAAAGTAGATTCAACAGTTTTTGTTCTATTTGAGCCATCTCCAAAAAAAGCACCCCAATAATTTATCCATTCAATCTCCACTTCTTCTGAATCTGTCTTAAAGAAAAAATCAGTTGTAATTTGAGCAACTACTTCTTGGTCACTAACAAGTTTGCGACTAATATATATTTGCGGTTGGCCAATTCTACGCATATCCTTCTCTTGTAAAAACTCTATGTAATTTTCTCTGCTAGTTACAATTTTACAAATATTAAATTCCACAAGATCACCCAATCCCCTTATCTATTTGTATGGGATGAATAAAACAATATCAATTTACCCATTTTGGATTTATAGCATAATTATACCATCCACGTGTTGATTACAGGTGGTTTTTGTCGAAATTAAAAGCACAAGATTATAAATTCCTGTACTTTTTCTCAGTAGTGCAGCTATCCTCAATTCTCCAAAACAGAATAAAATGTATTTTTTAGGTTACCTGTTTTCATATCAATACAAACTATATGGTGCGTATTATTAAAGGATAAATAATTTAAATAGCGAATTTCCAAGAAGCAGCCTTGTACAATTTTCAATCCGAACAATCACTTTAAATCATTTTTGAAGGAGATTAATATGACAAGAATGAAGAAGAATAGAAAAGCTAAACAAAAAAAGTTTTTGGATGGACGAATTCATAAAGGCAATTTTCTAGGAGCTGTGGTTGACAATATAAACAATCAAATTCGTGTATATTCAAATGACATGCTCCAAAAGAGAATACAAAGAGATTCTTTTGTAATTGGAAAATCATTCGATAAACTATGCGGTGATGAATTGGTACAGATGGGGGAATTGTTTAGCAAGACTACATATCTAATAAGTAACGGCTTTTTTAGAGCAAGCCACGATGAAGACAGAGTGAAAGAAACATGCAGTAAATTATTAATGAATGCCATAAGTACAATTCAGGCATCAGTCGAATTATTACGTATTGGGTACACATTGCAACCATGTATGCTGCTTAGATCGGCCATTGAAACCATAAGTACAATAGCTTATTTCATGATGGAATCGAACGGTTATCAGGTTTACCTAGATGGAAAACTTGATGTAAACAAAACTATTAAATACGGTAAGCAATTAATACCTAATTTAGGGCAATTGCAGGGATTATTAAGTAATCATTTTGTACATATTAGCTCATTGCATTCAGATCTAAATGGGATTACAAAGCATACAGAAATCACACCACCACTAACAATAAATCTAAACATGATAAAAATTTGTATATGGTGTTTGTTTGTAACAAGCGAACTTGCTTTTTATGATTACTTTGATACACATAAATATTGGACTAAAATCAGTGATAATGAGTATAAGTTTGAACATAACGAGGAAGACAGAGAATGGATTAGTCAGTTTTTCAAAGATGAGGACAGTTTGTCGATGTAACACACAAGCATGTTACGAATGTTATGTTAAGATTGTACAGTCAATGCGGCAAAAAGGTGTTAATGGATAAAGGATATATACTAATTACTCTTTTTCATTAAGTGTTTCTATCTTAAGTAATAACTCTTGCTCTAATCTTCCTGCTAATTTATTAAGTCTACGCAACTCAAAATCTTTATCAATTACTTTTTTCCGATTGGCTTTTTGTACTTGTTCGGCATAGCCATATAGTTCATGAATATCTTTATCTTTCCAACCTGAACTGTAAAAAATCATGGTTGAGTATTTTGGCACCTTTGTTCCCTCTCCTAGATAATGTTCATCTATGATCAGCAATGAATCGAATAATAACTTGATTCCTTTATCGAAAGTAATAAACAAAGGAACTTCTTGATAATCAGTTAGTTCTGCAAGTTGAGATGCTTGGGTAGGCATAATCATATCTATTGAAGCCGCATATAATTTATTTAAAATCTCTTTAATGCCTAAATTGGGTTTAACCCCTTTCAAAATTGAAGGTTCATTCCCTAAATAATGAATGACAAATGACATGCTTGTCGGAGAAAATACATTTATTTCATCAGCCAAATAATGAAACATTTCTTTGATTTTTATTTTACTTGCCCTACTATCAAATTGTTTGAATAAAAATGCCTTTAACAAAGTAGTATATGTTATCACAGTATGTTCTTTAAACAGTCCGTTTCTTAGTAAAATGGGTGTTTTACTAATGCTAACATCCTCTTCAATTAACTCGTTTTTTGATATAAGGTCACTCCTAAAATCTATATCAAATACTTTTCCTACACATTCTACCATCAACTTATACTTTTCTACGTCAATATTTCCAGTCAATTTTGATCTCGATGCCTCTTCACAAGCCAAGGTATAAACAATTCTTGAGGCTTTATTTTTAATTACGTTTATTACATTTAAAAAATCATTTATTTGATTTGCATAGTACTTGTTAAATTGTTCTCTTTCCGTAATATAGTACCTAGACATTATTGCAAAATTAGTATCTAGGATAAACATAAATTTTCTATCACTATTTTCGGATAATAGCTTATCAATATTACTTATTTTCCCATCAACCCATGCTGATGAAAACACGCTCATTTCTTCAACTCCCCATTACGAAGATACTTTCTTCAAATATTAATATTTAAATAAATTCTCAGCAAAATGTGTTTGGTTTCGCTTCTTTTTGTTCAGTCATCGATAAATTCAAATGCATTTAACTCTCAGTTAAGCTTGGTTTAGCACTCATCTTCTCAATTATTTTACCATGAATTGTAATTTTTCGATGTCATTAGATTAAGATAGTTTGCTGAGAGCTGTTCCGTAGGAACTAACATCAAGATTCTTTTCATTGGCTCTTGAAGAACTTGATGTCATAAAATAATATCCCCTTTAAGTAGACATTCTAAAAAAACCTTATGGTACCATAAGGAGGTGAGTGCAACTTGGAGGGGATTTTTCTATGGATAAAAGGGCAAATATTTAATCAGTACACATAGGCATTTAAGTTAACTGCTGTTCAGGAATATCTGAAGAGATCAGCCAGCTATAAAACGGTACATGAAAACTTAGACATAAGAAACTGTACGCAATTGAAAGTATGGGTGAAGAAATGGCTAAACTTCATATTAAGAATAATGGAGAATTTTCTTTCTTTTTTTATTCAAATAAATACTGTAATGTTAATTCTAAAGCTTGTTCAAGAAAGGAACGTTTATAAACAAATGATAAAGCCTGTAGCTTTGGTTGAATTCGAAATGCCACGTATTCTAACAGTGGACTTTTCACTAAAAAGCATAGATAAATTAAGGATCGCTGGTTATTCAGTTAAGGATGCACAGACAGGTTCCCTTGAAAGTCAAAAGGGGTTCTTTTCTATTCCTTGTTCAATTAATGATGTCGATATATTATTAATTCATCTTAGACCGGAAACATTCCATGGGTTAGAACTTAGAAAGAAATCTAAAGAATCAATAGAAGAGTCTCCTTGCTTCAATGCCCTGACAATGGAGGTGTGGAATAAGGGAGGTGTAGTTGTGTTGATCGTTGATGGAGATGTAGATCCATCCGATATGGAATACTTAGGGATAAATAATACAGGTGTATTAAATATTAATAGGCGATATATTCCATCTAGTTTCTTAAAAGTTGCAATCGATGAAATAGGCAAAGAAAAAGCACCTTTGCCAACTTTCCCAGAATATAAAGGCAATCAAATATTGTTGGACGAAAGAAATTCTATATCATCTATCTACAATCGTTATGCTACAAAAGCTGACCAGCGAGTATTTAGTGTGCGAAAAGATATTAAGATTAACGGAGCAGAAATCATACAATCGTGTCAAAACTGGGTTGTAACTGATGATAGAAGTACGGATCGCGGTTGTCTCTGTTTAGAAATAGAAAATTTCAATGGGAAATCTACAAAAGGTAGGATATTATTAGTCCCTCATTTTAATGATAAGACGATAGAATTTATAATTGATCTATTAAATGAGGATATCAAGAAAAATGAACCATATCTATTTTCAAAACCTAATCATGATTGGTTAGAAAAATACTTACCATATCCAGTAAAAATAACTAATCAACATAGAGAAGAATATCTTGAAGAAGCTATAAAGAAAGTTCAGATGTTTGAAGAAGAGTCTAAGAATCAACACGAACATTTTTTTTGGATGGATATACTTTTAACTGGTAAAGACGAGGAATTTGCCGCTTCAGTCTCTGCTGCTCTTAAATTTTTAGGTTTTGATGTAATTGATATGGATAAGACAATTCCTGATGGAGAACGTAAACGTGAGGATTTCCGTATCCATTATGACCAATACTTTGCACTAGTTGAAGTTAAGTCAACTGAAAGAGGTGCAAATGAAAAAATGATTCAAGACCTTCAAACACATATTAATCGATATATGCGTGAATTCAAAACAACTGATGTTCCAGCACTTCTAATCGTGAATCACTCAATTAAACTAGATCCTCAGTATCGTCACGATTTTTATAAGGGCTCAGATATTCATGATCGATTAGCTGATAATTATATTACAGCTATAGATTCTGTGTTTTTACATGATTTATGCCAAGGTGTACTCTCCGGTGTTCATTCATTAGAACAAGGTAGGATGAAATTAATTTGTGAAGGCCCTGTTCTATCTTTGAAGAAAATGTTAAGTACAGCTACTTAGCACCTCCTTAACTCCAATATAAAGGTACTCTCATTCTTGAGCGACTCTTTGTAAAAAAGTCAGTATGCCGCGGCATACTGACTTTTTTAAATATAAACAACAAACATTCGCCCATCCCTATTTTAACTTTACAGGACTGACGAGAAATAACAACTTAATGATTAACTGCTTGCAATTATCATTTGATTCAGTTCAAAAACTTCTCTTCGTCCACTAAACCTACGAATCTCAGGAAGACCTAGTAAAACTATCTTAACCTCTGAAATTCCACTCAAAATATTAATAAAGCTAATAAATTCCTCTGAATATACCTTATGATCTACTAGCACTCTTTGGAAGTCATCTATAATCAATAATTTTGTCCCTTTTGTTTTAAAACCCATGACGACTCTCTCAATAATTTGATTAGTATTAATATGTTTCTGAGAAGGGATATCAAATCTTGATAATAGTTCAGTTCCAAAGGTTTTAAGAGTCGGAGTAAGAGGTAACACTGAATATAATACCCCATGATTGTTTCCATTTTCTTTAATGTATTCTAACGCAGCACTTGTCTTACCAGCTCCAGAATCACCAATTACATAAAGAATATCCTGATCTGAACTTCTAAATAACTCTACTTTTCTAGAAAATTCAGTATAATTCCCTGAGCTAATCATTAGCAATCTCTCTCCTTTCAATTATTATTGCATTACTACTATGCCCAAAAATAAGTAAAATATTCTTTTTTAATAGTTTGTTAGATTCATTGCTTACAAATATAATCAAGATGTCTTTAAGATTTTTATTGAAACAAAAGATAATACTTCGCGTATACAATTATACGGAGGGGACTTAATGGATAGCGAAAATACACAATCAAATAATAGTGAAGATCAAAGAAATAACTCGAAACATATAGGAAGAATACTTGGTGAGATAACAGTAATCTTTGTACCTGTGTTTACTTTCCTGTCTTATTTATTCACTTACAAGTATCAGGAAGGATTCTACTCTTATTACTCAATACCTAATATGTTTATTGAGATTAATATGACTAGCATACTGGAGAACGTTTTTTATGTCGGAATAATCTCAACAATAATTACATTATCAACTTTCTTCTTTATATCAATAAGAAGTGGAGTTATTATCCGCAGCGCCATTATATTGTTAGATAAATTTAAATTCATTTTATTCATTGTATTTCTATTTATTATATTGTTAACTGCCTTTTTCTTAAGAGATGGAGATATCACCTGGGGAACATATGGGATTTATTTTTTTGTAGCAGTTGTTCTTACAATCTTATCTTATTTGGGAAGATGGATATTTCTAAAAATTAATCATGGCATTGATATTGCTACTGAGCATGCTAGAAATAGCAGCACATCATTTTTTGCAATTTTTTTAGCAATTCTAAGTATCCTAATTACTTATTTATGCTTTTTATTTAGCTATTTTGGGCATTTAAACGCATTTCAGGAATCTGTCTATCTAACTTCGACTATTGATTCTAAGAAGATGGTTCTTATAAATACATATAAAGACTCGTATATTTTTGAAGAGGTAGAAAAGTTGGCAGATGGAAAGTATTGATTAATTAACAACATTAAGATTGTTAAACCTGATGATAAAAACCAGTCTATAATTTCGCTACAAAGTGAAGTACTAGGTAAACTGACTAAATAATGAGTTCGTTTCAAGTTCTAATCGATAAACAACATCCATGGTAATTGAATTGCCCCCCTACTCCAGGGGCGGCAATTCAAAGTTTGATACTGTAGTAATAACCATGAATGTGAACGTAGTCATTAGCTGGCGATGGTCTGTTCTTCCGTCTTCTCCACAGCTTTGCCTTGTATGTAATCAGCTACTTTTTGCGCGGCTCCTACGGCTGCTACAATCAAGCGCTTATCATTTTTCAGTACGGACAGCCAATTAGCAAATTCACTTCAGCTTTTTCAAGAGAATCCAGGTATCACTGTTGAACAAGTGGCACATCAATTAGGTATGGAGACCGTTATTTTATTCGAATTTTTAAACGCACCTATGGCGACACACCTAAACAATTTATCAAACATTGAAGACATTTAATCGTTCGATTTCTGAGGTATAAAAAAAGAGATGCATCACCTGCACCTCACACTTTGATTTCTTACCTGCGCTTTCGCATAATTGCTATTCCTTCGTCAGTTCTGCAGAATGGAACATGTAAGCTTCATCATTACGTGAATTGACTAACACATTTTTCATAACAAAACCTTGTACATTATATGCTTTAAGCCCGTACTTACCAATGGCGGTTACATTTTCCAAATAAATATTCTGCAAAGGACTTTCTGGCAAACCTGCTAGAAAAATTGCATTCCCTCCATAAGTATCCAAAACTATGTTTTTAAAAAATATATTTTGAATAACAGGTGTACCTTCATTGACCTCTTCTTTCAAGTCAGGGTCATATTCGTCATGACTGTAAAATTGATCAATATTAATTGCACCTCTGAACCATTTGCAGTCCTCATGATCAAGATCATAATTTATTAGCTTACAATCCTCATAACGGATATTATCGATTCTAGCACCTCTTCCCCTTGGTGCCTTTACAGTAGCAATACTGAATGAATTTTCAAAGGTACAGTCCTTAATAAGAACATTTCTTACGCCGCCCGCCATTTCACTTCCCATTGCAATTCCGAAGCCACATTTAAACGAACAGTTCGTAATCCTTATATTTTCAGATGGGATGCCGACTCTTCTCCCCTCTTCATCACGGCCTGATTTGATAGCTATACAATCATCCTGACTGGCAATCATAGAATTGAAAATATAAACGTCACTTGATGAATCTGGATTCAAGCCATCTCCATTAAAAATGTGTTCATATCTCTTTCCATACTCATCATTTTTGGTGTGTATTTCAATATTGTTGACACTGATATGATTACAGTAAATTAAATGTACACACCACGCGGGAGATTGCCTAACAGTAATATCCTTCATGTATACATGATCGACATTTCTAAGACAAACTGCTCTCCCACGGTAACCCTTCATTTCTCTCATCTCGTTTATAAACAGTGCAGAGCCGTTCGCATCGATCTTTCCTTCGCCATCAATCGTAATATTTTCTAGTCGGCTTTCCTGACAATCTTTTGTATTTACTAAACTAGCGTAACATAATTGCTCTCTGCCTTCCCATCTATATGTCATAACCGGATAATCGGAGGGATTATCACTTCCAAGTAATACACCTTCTTTCTCTACATAAAGGGTCATATTACTCTTCAAAAAAATTGCCCCTGTAACAAATGTCCCCTTAGGAACATACACTTTGCCACCAGGTGCACATGCGTCAATAGCAGCCTGAATTGCTTTTGTATTTATTGTTAAGTTGTCAGCTACTGCCCCAAATGCAGTAATATCAAAAATCTCTGCTTTTGGTTTGGTTGAAATCTTTATCGTAAGACTTGACGGAGATACAATGCCGTTCATGCTGACAGAACATACATAAGCTTCATATTCCTTCGAGGATTCTAAACTTGAAATCGTATAATCCGTACTTGTTGAGATCCCATGAATAGTCCCATTGACAAATACATGATAACAAACGATTTCCAATGAATCTGATGGTTTATCCCAAATAAGCGCTATACTTGTATCTGTTTGAGAGGCTGGTGGTGACTTTAGATTAAGAGGAACAATATCGTATTTATTATTTTTTTCCATAGTAATTCAACCTTTCTTTGATAAGACTAATTGTACTTATCCTTTTTTAATCGTATCTTCGGAGATTGCTAGCTCACCAGAAACGACTACTCCTTCTTTCTTAAAAATCGTTGAAGACACAATTCTAACTCCTCATACTCTATCGGTTTGAATAAATATTCATTCACACCGTATCGCTCCGCGTGCCTTACATATTCAAAATCAGAATATACGCTCATCAGAACTACCTTGCACTCTGCATGCTCTTCTATCAGTTGTACTATCCAGTTTCCCCCGTCCCTATACAGCATGTTTATGTCGATTAGCACTAAATCAACCTGATGACTACTAAGCCAGTCTAGTGCATCTTTAACTTGATCATACTCATTAACAATGGTGAACGGCATACAGGTCTCTTTCATAATATTACGTAATGAATCTCGCACCCATTTCTCATCATCTACTATCAATAGCTTATACAACGATAGTTCCCCTCCTAGTTGAGAAAAAGATGACATCCGCTTCAAAGATGCTTCTTTTGGCAAGATCCCTTAGCATTTCTTGCATTAATCGTCTTTGAAGACCTGATCTAGGCTTAAGGAAACGCAATAGTTTTAAGCTATTATTAATTTCGTTCACATTATCTTTCTCAAAAAGAATACCACAAAATAAAATCTAATTCCCCTCATATAATAGCAATATATTCTCAAATCACGCTTATTTTGCTATTATAATATGACTAGACTGAATGAGATGAATAGGAGCATACACGTGAATATTTCTTCATTGCCCAATACTCTTCGCTTCGGCTCTGATAAAGATCTATTTTGGATTGAATTCGATCGTAGAATAGGCTACTACACGATGGATAACAACCATTATCATAGTCAATATGAAATTTATTACTTGTTTCAAGGAGAGCGCAATTATTTCATTAAAGACTCTACCTATCGAGTCCATTCTGGTGACCTTGTACTTGTTGACTCCAACGCAATACACAAAACTTCTGATATGCTTGCACCTAATCATGAACGTATTGTTCTTAATTTCGCTCCAATGTTTTTTAATGAATTCACACAAACCGAAAAAGAACTGCTCATCTCTCCTTATCAAGATGGAAATCCACATATCAGGCTAAACTTGCAGGAGAAAATGTATGTGGAGACACAGCTTGCATCCCTTCTGAGCGAAATAGTTAACCAACCTCCCGGCTATCAACTGTACATCCGGAACGTGGCAGTCGAGCTTCTGCTATTCACTGCGCGCAACATATTGAAGCGTGAATCCGAAGCGAACGACAAACTCTCACCAATCCAACACAAGGTAACGGGTATTGTCCGGCATATAAATCTGCATTACGGAGATCCTTTGCAGCTAGACAGTATTGCTAAACAATTCTTTATCAGTAAAAGCCATCTAAGCCGTATCTTCAAGTTGCTTACAGGCTTTGGATTCACTGAATATGTAAATATTACTCGGGTTAAAGAAGCAGAGCGCTTACTCAAGGATACAAAATTGAGCGTAACGGTAGTATCCGAACTCTGTGGCTTTGAAAACTTCTCCCACTTCGGCAAGGTATTCAAAAAATTATCTGGCCTCTCCCCGCGTGCTTATCGCAAGCATAAGGGAGTATTATGAAGAAATTTCAAAAATTCAGGGAAAGTAATCTTTAATGTCCAGTGAAAATAAAGTTTTAGACTGAGGTGCCTTACTTAACGCGGTTTCTGAGAATAATAGTCGCCAGACTTCAGAAAATAAGTATTAGACTGACAATAAAAAACAAACAGCGGTGGACCAAGACTAAAAAATAAAGTCTTAGACTACCGCTGTTCTTATTTAACTAACGTTACCCGTTAACGCAAACATCCAGTCTAAAACATTATTTTCCTCGAACATTTGCAACTCTTGGTTTTTTTTCATATATTCATATCGTTTTATATCTGAAATGTATAAAAAGGCAAGCAAAATATCGCTTGCCAATACATCAAATAAAATTCCCTAATAGCTATAGTACTATTTTTTATTAGGTTAAAGCTTTATTCCACGCAGTCTTATAAAACTGGTGCGATTGGTAGAGGTCTATATTGCCGATCTTTAAGCGGCGCAAACTATCCCAACAGTCGATAAATTTCAATATACGTGTTGCAATAAAGCATACTGCTCGTTTGATTTCGGAAGAACATAATTATCTATCGAATATTAGCTTCGATCGGGATATTCAGTTCTTGGATAGCTTGAACAACAAGCTTTGCCATTTCATTGGCTCCATATTCATTGAAATGTGTATTGTCATTCGCTTCAACTGTCATGTAAATCTTCTTTGAACCTTCTACACCTAGTGACTCAATGAGAGTCTTACTTTTTGCTGTTAAATCAATAAGCTTGATACCAGTCGTAGTCGCGACTTCTTTCATTGCCGCAGGAAGATTAACACCAAGACTGTTAACATGTAGCGCTGTTGTGCTCAAGGTTGTATTATCGCTATTGAACAATCTTCTGACCGGTGGTGTAACAAGCACAGGTATAGCGCCTTTCTCTTTTGTTTGGTTGATCATACTCGTTAGATTGGCTTGATAATCTGCCTTCGTTGTGGTTTTGTCATTATGTCCAAATTGAATAAACACGTAGTCATTTGCTTTCACTTTAGCGATTAATGCCTTGAAAAAGAGGGTTCCGTTAAGAAAGCTGCCAGCGTTTTCACCGGAGTCCGCATAGTTTGCAATAAATGTACCCTTCTTAAAATATTGTGGAAACATTTGTCCCCAACCTGCCCATGGTGCTGTATTTTGATCACAGGTAGTCGAATCGCCAGCTAAATAAATACCAACTGGGCTGGCAGCGCTCACAACACTAACGCTCTTATATTTAGGAGATGAACCTGTGAATACAAGATCAAGTCCCTCAGTTCCAGAGCTACTTGACGGTTGTCCTTCAGGCGATCTAACATTTACCGTGAAAGTTTGCGTCGAAGTGCTTCCAGCAGTGGTCACCGTTTCCTTAATCATAGTTCTACGGGCTTCAGCTTGAATGGCTGTAGAACCCGCAGACGTACTGTCACCTAAAACGACAGTTACATCATAATTTCCTGGTGCTATATCTAAATGGTAGGATAGAGGATTAGTTACAGTACTTAATATAAGTGCCGGTTTATTAGATCCTTCTCTAGAAGTAATCGCATCCGCATAGCTTACATCAGTAGTATCTGTCACGATCGCAAATGTAACGATTTTATCGGTCTGTGCTACGACATAGTTGGTTACGTCGATTTCATAAGTTGCGATGGAAAGATTTGTTACAGAACCAATATCCGTTATACCAGTCCCAGTCAATCCATATCCAGCTGTATTGTTATTTGGCGCATTGTTCCAAGTAATCCCTGTCTCTGTCCATGAATCATTATTCAGGCCGTAAACATGAAGTACATGATCGTTATTTGCAGATAATGTTGTAATTTTCAATTTAGCTAAGTTGAATGAAGATGCTCCAGTAAAGTCAAATTTGATATAACTAATCCGTTTATTATCTGCATACGTTAGATCTTTCTTACTAAATAATTGCGTCTCTGTTCCATAGTTTGTACTTGCATATACCCCGGATCGCACATACGAATCAGAAGTCGATGTATAAGTTGTATCTGCGGCACTAACATTCTCCGGTTGAATAGTAACCAAAATACTAAAAACCATTACAAATGCAATTAACGATAATATAGCTCTTTTAAAAATCCATTTACTCATTTTCTTACCTCCTCTATTAAAAGCGCTTACAATTAAAACAGGAACATTATAAACCCTGATTTATTCCATCACCTCCTCAAAATGTAACAATCAAATTGACTCGTTGTTCAAATACTCTTTGATCGTCTCATTTTATAACCAACAAAACTAACCACCCCGTATTGTATCGAACTTCGATACCAATTAAGACATAAAATTTTGTGTATTTCAATAAACCTTTTTCCGTTTATTATCATTTTTCCGTAAATCATCCATATCTCCAAGTTAAATAACCTCCACATAAATGAAGGTTTACGGTTTTAGTTTTAGGTTATAATTAATAGAACTTACTTTCACTTACTGGATCTATTATGGATACCAACTGTGAAATTTTTCAGCAGCAACCGCAGCGACTTCGAAGGATACGTTCGCGCACCTCGTATTTATACAATACTACCCTTATAAAAAGAGACCCTCGGATGAGGGTCTCTTTAAGGTTTGTTACTAATCATTGTTGATGTTGATAATAAGTAAAAATCCCACAGCTGTTGGTGGACTTCTAACATTCAAGTCAGTCGCGTCTACAGCATTTACGAGAAGCGCGAATCCCTATACTGGCCAGGGGTTAAGCCAACGCTTTTTTTGAAAATACGACTGAAAGATATGGAATTTGTATAGCCAACGCTAACCGATATATCTTGAACTGTATCTTGCGTTTCTTCCAGAAGCTTTTTCGCATAATCGATTCGAAGCGATATCAGAATGTCACTGAAGTTCTCGCCAAGTTCTTCCTTAAACAATTGGCTAAGATACTTGGAATTTACTTGAAAACGATCGCTCAGGAAAGTTAAAGATAAGTTAGGATCCGTAAAATTCTCATCCACGTAACTGCGAATGTCTTTTAGCAAGGCGTGATGCCTGCGATTTTGTGAGTTCTCATGCAGTTGCTCAACCAGCCCCTGCAATGCATTCCGAAACTCCACCTCAATCTTTTGTAGTGTCTCTATTTCCGCCAAGCTTTGTAACATCACTACTTTCAAATGGTCTCGCCAGTATGAACTAATATCAGAGGCCATCCCTACTAACTCTCGTTCTAACTGAAAAATGAAGTATTCAAGTAAACGTTGAATATCTTCTCTCTGCAATTGGTGGGTTCTCATTTCATCAAACAGCTTAGTGAAATTATTGCTCCATCCGTTTTCTGCCATACGAAGTTGAAGCACAGTCCCTTGAATTAACTGCAAATAGGCGAACCACTCATCTGTTAATTTCTCTCCGCCATCAACTGTGTCAATAATTTGATTCGTACCAAGCGTAACTTTGCGGCTAACTGCTAGTCCTGCCTCCTGATAAGCTTGGCGAACCAGAGCAACATCATCGACCATTGTCCCAATGCCGATCGTTACGGTAAAATCAAGATGCCCTTCAATCCAAGCTCGAATCTGTTCCATCATTTTTAACATTTGGTGCTCAAAATCAAATTCCTCTTGCGAAAAAAAGAGTAATATTAGACGACTCTTGGATACCCACTCAATTATAACTTGTTGCTGACATTGTTCTGAAAACTCCACTGCGACAGAGCTGATCACAAATTTAAAAAGTGACTGATCTTTAGGATTATATCTCAAGCAAAAATGGACATAATTATCAATTTCAAGAATAGCAGCGATAAATCGACTGTCTTCTCTTATTGCATACCGTTCACTTTCCAACTTCCAAACTGCCTGATTTTCTGCATATTCGCCATTTAACAAATTTTGTAAGAATTGTTGTTTGCGAATAGTTAAGTTCTCTTCTTGTTTTTCTTGAAATACCATATTATTCGTTATCAGTCTCTCAATTGCTTGATCAATAAATGCAAACTCATTCTTATCGGTATTGATGTCGTTCGACATGATTGTCGTAGAAAAGCGGTCAATACGATGTAAAATCGCTTCGATTGGCCTGTAGCTCCTACGCGTTACATAGAAGGTTGAGCCAATCGCTAAGACAATTGCACCTAATACAGCAAAAATCCACACCATATTACCGTGAAGCAGCACGCTGTACAATCGGCTGCCTTTAATTTCAGTCTGGTATGTCCAACCTGTATAATCTGAAGTAATTTCTCCGCGTACGCGAGTAGTATCCTTACCCTCAACATGAACGTCTGTGAAAAAAGGTTGTTTTTGCGCATCATATATTTGAGCATCTGTAATCGTACGATCAAGCATACTATCGACAAAATTGTTCACAGCATTTAAATTAACATTAATGATCATATAGCCAAGGCTTGCTGATTCCAATGGGATTTTTCGTCCTAACGAAATTACCCTTAGTTTCGTCTTATTGTCATTATTCTTTACTCTAGGAGAAGACCAATTAATAGGATAAGGCTGTTCTAATAATTCCGTAATATATCCCTGATCGGGAAATACATCCATGGAACGAATCATGCTTTGATCCAGCACAAAACGATCTTTCGCTCTATACAGGTAGATTGAATCAATAAAATTATGCGAAACCATCATATCTCTCAGCAAATTCGAGGCTGAATAATTGAGCAGACGATCAGATGGCATCTCTAAAAACGCTTGCAAATCACTATTCGACTGAATAACTTTACGGACATCTGCGTCAATCGTTTTCAGCGTATTATCAATCATATTGCTAATATATTCCGTGGTAACCTTATTAGCTTGAATAGCATTACGAACATTGAGTTCATTAAGTACAGTCACGAAAATAGAAATTAAAATTGAAATTGTTAAAAATAAAATCGGAAGATATGAAAACATCATGCGTTTGATATAGGTATTGTTTTTCATGGTTGGCTCACCCTGTTTTGCAGCTTTTTTTAATACTATAACATATCAGGCAGCATGAGTTCGATTCTGCTTATTCCGAGTAGTTATCTAGAAGTATTTAAACTATACGACTTGAGAAGCTTTAACGCAATAAACTGATTTCTGTTCGATTAACCAATTTCAGAAATAGACATTGGAGGAATACTTATTAATAGAAAAACACCTGGTCTGCACATTAAGCAAACCAGATGCTCTTATTATAACCATTTAGTTCTTAATTAATGACCAATCATCAGCAGAAACCCAATTCCCTGCATTTGCGACTGAGTAAAGAGCAATCCGTACTGATCCGTTCGTAACGTTAATATTCGGGATCGTAATCTGCATCCAACTGCTAATCACGGAGTTGACATTGTATCTTAGCTCCGACCCACCATAGTTACTTACATAAATGTAAGCGCTCGTCTGGCCTCCACTGCTTTTTACCCATGTCTTGAGTGTATACGTGCCGTTCGGCAAATTGGTAATGTCCTGATAACGGGTGGCACTATACGCTGCAGATCCGGTTTGCTTCGCAGCCCACCGACCCGAGTGTCCACCGAGTACATTCGCATTGGGATTCGTTGAAGCATTTGTCCACGTTTGCCATCCCGCCAAACTATTTTGAGAAACGCGATCCGCCTCATAGCTTGGATTTAGTACATAGTTATTTCCGCTGCTTGTACTCCAAGTTCCTGTCGCTGCATCTATATTAAATTCACTTAACGAATTCATACTTGGCGTTGTCCCGTTGAAAGATAGAGGCATCCATTGATTATAACCAATTCCATTCCCAGCAAAGTCGCTCCAACGATCTCCTCCAAACAAAATAGTCGTCCCCGCTGTTCCCTGTACATTTACGAACAATCCCGTTTGAGTCACATGAGAAAAATCCTTGTTTGTATTACCCATAACAAACTCGCTTGAGTAAGGACCATAAATGTTCGTCGAAGAAATACAGTACGTTTGGGAGGCATTCCAACCATGTAGGTCGGAGCCGCAAACGTAGTAAACACCGTTATATTTAAACATAGCATTACCTTCCCGCCCAGCAGAGACATTAAAAATCTGAGTCGCCGGTTCCACGTTTAGATAATCTGAGGTGCGTAATGGAGAAATGTATACGTTTGCACGACCTCCTGCATTACTGAACACAAGATAAGCTTTTCCGTCATCGTCATTAAACACCGCTTGATCGCCCGTACGGTCATTTACAACATTAGTAATGGTCGTTTGCACGTGGTCGTAAGTAAACGCCCCCGTAGGTGTGCTACTAGTCGCAAATGCTGTCCCCTTACCATTAGGACCTTGATACTGCATAACCAATACGTATTTCTGTGTCGTACTGTTGTACGCAGCACCAATTCTTCCCACCCAATCGGTGTCCCAAGTCGAACCGTCTGACGCTGCTGTCACAACATTACCTTCGAATTTCCAATTCACCAAGTCTGTTGAGGAATAGCAAGTTATTGCATTAAAACTCGCATCACTGTTGAGCGAAGTGGGATTATTGTAATATGTGACGGCACCATTATATTTCACACCATACCAATAATACTTGCTGCCGACTTTGAGAACTCCACCGCCCTGTGAATATATAGGATTTCCTGATGTATCCTTCCAAAAAACATCATTTGTCAACTTTTGACTAGCTGCACTAGCAGACGTACCACCGATGAAGCATGCCATCATAAAGAGAAATAGGAAGCTTAAGAAAGGTACACGTTGTTGTAAGCTCTTTCCTTGGTTCATTTTGTTCTTCCCTCCATTAATAAATTATTAAATAAATGAAAGTGAATCATTGCTTCTGATCCTTACAATGCCCTCCTCTCTTTATAAAGATGAGCGCATCGGCTAGGCTTCCTCGGTGTCGATCCTGCTGCGCACTTTCAAACTATAGGATTAAGTTACTTATTTTGGCAATAAACTCCTTTCTGTTGGACAAACATTTTTCTGTTATCAATCATTTCCTTCATAAATTAAAAAACAGGGAATGTCCGTTCTCCGTCACATGAAAGGTTTGGATATCAAACTTAATTTCTTCGACTTTGCTACAAATATAAACGGCCTCAGTCTATTGAAACTGAGGACTAAGGCCGCTAAGTTATTCCAGTCTCCGCAAAGAATTTACGGGTTGCACCATAATTCTTTATCATATTTCTTGAAATTCAATTATTGTCTTGAAACAATCTATACAAGACAGCTGCAGCTTGTGCTCTAGTAGATGGGCTCTTGGGAGTAAAATAACCCTCGGTCGTCCCGTTCATTAGACCTGAATACTGTAACGCGGAGACGGCATCTCTCGCATAGTCGGACACTAAATCCAAATCTTTAAATTTAGTTGTTATGTTGTTCATGCTTAATGGTAAGTCACTTGCTATTCCTAACAGCTTGGAAACCCGGAAAATAAGCACAGCCATATCTTCACGGCTGATCTGGTCATTTACCCCGAAAGTCCCATCATCCTTACCTTGTACTAAACCTGCTTTTTGGGCAGAGGCAATGGAGCTGTAGTACCAAGCATTCTGCACGACATCCGAAAAAACAGAAGTAGCTGTCTTATCCTCTAGCTCGAATAGCTGGACAAGGAGTTTTACAAACTCCCCTCTTGTCACCTGACCTTCAGGTACATAGTACCCCTCGCTTCTGCCATCAATTATTTCACGTGCAGCCAATCCAAGAACGCCTTCACTAGCCCATGCATATCCGGCCATATCCTTGAAAAACGCCGTAGAATGGTACGCCACATATTTGCTAAAATGATTTGGTTTAAACGTAACCATGTGTGTTGACGCATTATATTTAGCATTTCGTACAATTTCTAGCTTGCCATCATCTCTAAGGAAGTAGATTACAACTTGATTCGGTTTCTCGCTTGGACCAAGTACATAAGGAATTTCAACCTTAACCTCGCCATTAAAGCTTGTCAGCCTTTGTCCATCTAACATCAAATTAAAATCATAGACTGGCTGAGAGCCCGTTTTTTGCCTCACTTCCGATGAAAGCGTTGCAGGATCTACTTTGGCTACTGTGAACACTAGATTGGAGCTTTCGGAAACCTGAACGTTCTGAAGCACCTTGCTTTCTAAGATTATCGTCGCCATGCCTGTTTGTATTTTTATCGAATCTGAATGGCCTGATTGAGAGGCTGCTTGGAGCCACTCGGCTGCTGGTAAGCTAACCTGCACTTCTCTAGTTTTTGGTTTCGAAACGATGTCAATGAGTACGGATCCATTTTTCGCGTGTTCGGATGCTTCAAGGAGTTCATTTGGCTTAACACCTACAGAAATAATTCCCTTTTCCGTAGGTTCCGCTTCAAGCGTGATGACATCCAAATTAGAGTTCGGACTTGGGCTTGGGCTTGGGCTCGGGCTTGAGCTTGGGCTTGGGCTTGGGCTTGGGCTTGGGCTTGGGCTTGTAGATGTTACAGTTATCTTAACTTCCCCGCCCATCACTCCCACCAAAGACTGCGGCTGAGGTTGACTGTTCAGTAAGGACAATGAAAGCAAGCCTATGGATGCATTACCATTTCCCACTGCTTTGAACGTAATTGTAAACAAATCCTTATCTCCGTTTAGCCCTGCTCTGCGACCTGTAAGTGTAAATACAAGACTAATCTTATTATTAACAATTTCAGGCTCTCTTACAAAAGCCTCTCCAATTAAAGCACTGGAATACCCTGTATACTGTAACTTTGCACTATCATAAGCAAGCTCCATTTCAGCACCATAGACATCCGCGAGTGATTTCCCCCTAACGGTAATCGTAATATTTTCTCCTGATTGGACATTACCCGAGGATGATTGCAATTCGAATGTATTTGATACTTGTTCTGCATACGAGACTGGTAGCATAGATGCCAACAACAAGAAAGCAAGACAAACCACTTGAAGATAACGTTTCATATTGGATCCCCCAAAATAAGCTTCGGATGGGAGATACATCTATCTTCTCCCATCCGTTAAATGTTGTTAGTTCAGTATTCGCTGTGCCATGGAGACAAGGTCAAATAAATCTAGTGTTCCGTCTTGATTTAAATCATATTTTTGGAGCGATTGCCAATTCGCGGAGCTACTAGTCGCATGATAATTTGCTGAAATTAATGCTACATCACCTACTCCAGCAGTCTGACTGGCCGAAGCGCGAAACCCGGTCAGTGCCTGAGAGAGTGCATCTCGTGCCTGATCCACCTGAGTCTGAGTGGCATTACTTTGATCAAATACCACTTTGGCTGTCGCGATTGCAGCGTTAAGTACGTCAATAGCGCTCTGTGAATAATAACCAAAACGAGGTGCCGCCGGATTCAAAACCTTAGCGTTTGTGATGGTATTAGTAGCATCCGCCATGATGGTTATCAAATCTGCCTTGTTCACTGGAGCTGGAGCAACGATGTTTATCGTATGTCCGCTACCGCTACTCACCGTCATCTCGTTCCCAAATTGATCACCCAAGACTATGCCGTTCATATAGACATTGGTAGTAACCGACTGGTTCAATGCCCGAAATGTAAGTGAGAGTAAATCCAACGTGCCAGTAACTGCGCTTGTCGAACCAGTACTAGCTTCGATGATTTTTACTGTGCCTAAACCATTCGTGCTTCCCACCACGTTAAAGCCATTAAGCAAGGAACTCACATTTACGTACTCAATATCATTCGGATTGTAATTAACCGTAACTGACTTGGCATATACGTTACCAATGACATTCGCTAGCCCGTAAGTAAGCTGGAAGGTTTCTCCTGTCTGTATGGAACTCGGCCCTGTCAATCGATATGAAGTCGTAGTTACAGGAGGCACTGCATTTACCGTTACTTGAGCAGTTGCAGTGTAAGAGCCGTCAACGGAAGTAACTGTTACAACCGTTGTACCTACTTGCTTTGCAGTTATGACACCACTGGGACTAATCTCCGCTATGTTTGTGTTGCTAGAACTCCAGGTCACAGCTTTATTGGTTGCATTCTGCGGCGATAGTGAAGCTGTTAATTGGGAAGTCTCACCTTCTAACAGAATTACCATTGGCGATATCACACTAACACCTGTCACACTAACAACGACTGGCGGTAGCAATAAAGTCCTTGCAGACACTACAGACGACTTAACAGATTCACCTGCTGTGTTAACTGACGAAACCTTATAATAGTAGATCGAGTCTGCAGTTAAGCCTGAATCAGTATAAATCGTTCCTGTTATTGGAACACTATTCAACTTGACATTGTTCCCATCAGCAGAAGTTGAACGATATACATTGTAGCTCACAGCTCCACTGGCCTCACTCCAGTTTATCTCGATACTATTCATACTCGTCGCCGTAGCACTTAGATCTGTAGGAACCGATGGAATAGAGATTGCCTCTGCATATTTAAATTCTAATGTACGCACTTCTTGCTTCCTGAATAAGTCAATTGTAAATGTAACGGTGACATTTCCAGGTGTCATTGCAGATAACTTACCGTTGACATCGATCTGAGCATTACCTGATGTAACCTGCCAGTTATAAGCATATACATCTGAAACCCCATCCCCACCAGAGGCAATATAGGATAATGTAGGAGTTGCATCTTGCTCCAATACTACTGGATCTGAATACTCCTCGCCGTCCACATATACTTGAAGAATTTCAGATGCATTTGGCTTACCTATTGTGAGTTTAACATCAGTATATACGTCAGGCGCACTGACGGATGAAACTCGAATGTAGCCAGTAGCACTTTGAATAGCTTCATAATTCCCATAGTTGACCAATGAAGTTGGATTTATGGATACATTTCCATAAGTATCAACAGATACAGTACCCGCTAAATCACCCAACGGTGTAAATAACATACGCTGATCAGCTGCTGCTGGAAGCACACGAGCATTAATCTTCGCCGTAGCACTCAGTGCATCCTTGACTGGTACCAGTTTTATTCCTTGACTCTCGTTCGCATTTATCCCCTCCACATCAAGGTCAATCTTTTCAG
The DNA here is from genome assembly GCF_013141695.1 of Paenibacillus plantarum. GTDB lineage: Bacteria > Bacillota > Bacilli > Paenibacillales > NBRC-103111 > Paenibacillus_E > Paenibacillus_E plantarum. The sequence goes on along the minus strand of NZ_WHNY01000005.1, from coordinate 216,934 downwards.
CTTGAATGGATGTCTTGTACACCGACAAATTATCAATCGTCGTGGTCCATGATGCAGAAGAGTTGAAATAATGTGAAAATGCAATCGCGCCAAAGCTATTTGAATAACTTACCCTGGAATCCATTGCTAATCCCGATACGGTAGAAGTAATGCTAGGGTCATTCTTATTTGTCACTGTAAAGCTTATCGTTCTATGTTTAAAATCCAGAACCAGCCTTACATTGTACTCCTTATTCGCTCCTTTTAAGCCCGTACCTACATTTATAGTATCCGAATAAGTTCCACCAACTCCGCCGCCACCGTGAATGTAGTTAAAACTTCCATTTACATCATTATTCTTTGTTGGCATAGCCGTTGAGTTATTCGTTTTATTGAAGTAATACGTCATTTCATAATCAGTCCCAGAAACTGCAGGGAATGTTGCTAATGCCAGATACGTATTCCCATTTGTATCCTCGATTGAAATATTTGCGCCTCTGGAACGGTTATCCGCCGTAAAAGAACCTACATTCCAATCAAAATCTACAACAACTTCATCGCCACTTACCGGAGTGAACGTTCTACGGCTTAGAGAAGTCGCAGATCCTGCTTTACTACTTACAGCCGCCTGAAGTTTTTTATTGCCAGATGCGTCAACTACTTGATAAGTAAACGTGTTGCCATCTGTAAATCCACCCTTAGAAGCTATGCCATAGTTTTCCCAATCCTCACTGATTTGGGGTACATAGATTGTTGCACTATCCGAAAAGCTACCTTCTATAGAAGTAGCAGTTATTACTGCCACGCCTGGTTTATGTGCTGTGATAATTCCGTTCGTATCAACAGTTGCGACTGCACCATTATTCGAAGACCAGACTACACCTGTATTTGTTGCTTCCTCTGGTGCAAATATGGCTTCCAGCTTATTTACAGGTTTACTGTCTCCTTTTACAGCAGAATCGGGAGAGAAATAGTTGGATTTAACCCATATCTCACTTTTTGACAACTCCATACTAGTTGCAGCTATCGATCCTTCCACGACTTTTACAATACATTCTGCAGTCACATGACTACCGTCAGTCGAAGTAACAATTACTGTTCCGGTACCAGCCTGAAGCCCCGTCACTACGCCATGCTGATCTACAGATATAATACCCTCATTACCTGGCTTCACACTCCATGTAACAGCTTTATTCACGGCATTATCTGGCTGCGCTAAATAGACGAGGGTCTTAGTACCTCCAACAGGAAGTCCTATTTTGCTGTTTGAGAGCAGTAGTTTTTCAACTAGCACGTCAGTTACAGTAAGGGTTATGGAAGCTGTTATAGCAGGATTTGAATCAGATATAATCTTAATGGCTGTGGTGCCAGGTTTAATGGCAGTAACGAATCCTTTTGAATCCACTTTGGCAATACTTTCGTCACTACTACTCCAGTACACCTTGTTAAATGAGGCATCATTAGGTGTTACAGAAGCCGTTAGCTGTAAGCTTTTACCGGCGAGAACAGAACGATTTCCTCCACTAATCGATACTTGGGTAACATCTATTTGAGTTACGGTTACATTGAAATTCACACTGCTTGCTCCATCATCTGATGCAGCAGTGATAGTCGCCGTTCCGCCTTTAATTGGATTTAGCTGTACAACAGGTTCATAATTGGCGGTTGAAAGCTTATCTGAAAGTGTACGCATTGTCCTGTCATCGGTCTGCCAAGTATCTCCGTACCACCAGGCAATATTGGGATCCGATACCGTATATACAACTGCCTTCTTCGTGGGATTACCCGCAAAAGCACTTTTAAACTTTATCTTATCATAGGGTTTTGCATTGATTGTACTTCCTGGTGTTATTGTCCCAGTACCAACACTGCTTCCACCTCTAATGATGTCATAGGTGATAGACATCCCACTTGTCGTATCTGCATCACTAACTGTCACAGACACTGTTGTTGTGACATTCCCTATTGTCGCAGTGATTACGGCTGTTCCTGCAGATCTGCCTGTAACAAAACCAGTGTCAGATATCTCAGCCACGCTAGGATTATTAGAAGTGTAATGAATCGTATAATCTTTGAGTAATTTATCCAATGGCGCGATTGTAGGCTGTAATCGACTTACCTTGCCAACTTTCAGTGATATGTTTGCATTTAGAAATGATAAGTTGGTGGCTTCGCCTACATCGTAATTAGTTCCGTTGTATCGCAGTGGATTATAAATGGTATTCGATGCTTTTTTTGTGTTTCCCCTGATGAGGTAAGCATACATACTATCCATCATATCACCTGATTTACCGTTCAGAGTGCTCCCCATTTCCTTAATGCTATCTGTTCCATTGTTGAACATCGTACGTTTGCTGCCACCTGGGCCTTCTCCTGCTTTAGCGCCAGCTCCGTAGATGGCAATCGCCTCTGTATTCCAATAATAAAATCCTCTTTTTGTACCATAAGGATTAGGGATATCAAGAGGGGCCTGCATATAATCCAATAAGAAATTGTACTGTCCATTTGGAGTAGCATTATAGTATTGTGGCATTGTCAAGGTACTCTCGGTGTCACCTATAGGAGATGATGTCGTGAATGTGAAGCCCGTTTCTACGTTAATATAGTCATAGTACTTTGTTGCACTATTTTGCATCGCTGCGTTCATCATGACAAATTGGTTCGTGGTTTCTCGCCCACCATATAGTGAAAAAGCCATCCCGTCAAATTCAGCTCCACGATTTGCAAAAGCTTGGAAAAAGCCTGTGATTTGGGCAGGATCGTATCCTGTATTTGTGTGTATGGTGTCGATAGCACCAGGGTAAATTTCTTTTACCGCTCGCGTAGAAGCGGTTATAATTGCAGCATGCTGATTATAATTTGAACCCATGGCTACAGGGAATAAAAGTCCACCATCTTGCTCATTTCCATTCTTTACAGATATTACATTGACACCTTCAGACTTCATCTCAGAAAGGGTATCATGTACATAGTTATACACTGCAGTTTCAAGCATCTGAATATCGGGGTTCGACAGATTCCCATTGTAATCTTTTTGAATCCATTCATACGGCATATGTGCCTTGGCTGCACTTATCCATGTGTCGCTGTAGTGGAAACTAGGTGTATAGGTCATATTTAATTCGTTAGCGCGTTTGCCAATCGCAACACTATGCTTTTTATCGAAATATCCAGGGATCGTTTGCCGTCCTGTAACCGTTTCTCCATCATAACCTTTTGTTTCTGTTGATAAAGGTGTTAAGGTAGACCAGTCATAAACAAGATTTCCTGACTTGACCCATAGCGTGGTCAATATTGAATTAACACCATGATTGGACAGGATCCTCAATGCATCCTGCTGCACACCGTTCGCGAAATATTTTCCTCCAGCATCCTCAATAGGCTGAAGAAATGTCATGTCTGCACCTTTAATATAATCATTAGATATTTCGAACATATTCAGATTATCAACATAAGCAAATTGGTTTCCATTTGAAGTCCATTCATCTGCTGGGTGCGCGTTTTCAATTTCTTCATATTTGGGTCTTTGCCATCCATTTGGATAGGGCTTATCCGTATCTTTATTTTCATGGACGGAAACAGATTTGACATAGTTTTGATCAAATATCGTGTTTGCATACAACTCAACCTCTGTTTGATTCACGCCTGTATGAAACGCGATTGTGACCAGTGCATACCCCTCGGTACTGGCAGGAGCCTGACGCAGAACAACGCCATCCAATCCTCTAACGCCGAGATTAACACGATTGCCCAATGTTACTCTCTCAACCAAAACACCAATCACGTTCGTATTACTTATATTGTATTGTTTGGTTGTTTTGTACGTGTCTTGCTTATCCACTTTCATACGAACTGTCGCAATATAGTCCGTATTAGGCTTTACTGTTACTTTTTGACTAACTTCAGAGTCAGCCGCTAGCTTTACTGCATTCCCACCTGTATCGGCATTAGCTGAGTCAATTTGAACTCCGTTGCCTTTAGTGACCCAGTTTTGCAATCCACCTTCAAAATCCCAGTTCTTCACCGGATTGTTATCGTTTGAATCAAGCGTTATTGTAACCTCATCAATTTGCAGTCCGCTTGACGATCCCGCATTTATATTTAAAGTCATTTGCCCGTTGTAGACCAGCACATTTCTATGAGCGATCTGCCGCCAAGTACTTGTGTCTAAAAAGGTATCAATTTTAAGTACGGAATCAGGGCCGCCAGTATCTTTAATTGTTAAATTGGCAGAGTTGCTACTGGTCGCACCTTTAACCCACATACTTACTGTGTAGCTACCTTGAGGAATACCCTTGATTGTCTTCTTCAAAGAAGAACCGGATTTCATCAGAGCATAGTTCCCAAGTTTACCTCCATCAGCTTGATTCGTAACATTACCAGTTACATTCCATCCATCAAAATTTGATTCGAAACCTAGGTTTGCATCCCCTGAAGCATCTTCCTGTGCATATACAGTCGCAACTGGTTTCGTAGAAATGATTGAAAACAAAATCAATACACTGAGCAAACATGAAAGTATCTTTTTAAACATAGATACATCTCCTATAATTCAATCTCGTTTATCCTATTAGTAAATGATTTTCCCCCAAAACTTGAAATCGCTTCCATTTTGATGAATTATTAAACTCTTGAAAAATAACTTAAGCATTTCTCACTAATGTGTCGAGAGTAGATAGAGAGAAACCCCAATTCAGAATGGGGGCTTCTCTCGCATTATTATTTTTTCATTTCCTTGTAAGCCGCTCTACGCTCATCAATAACAGTCTGACCACCAATTTTCAGGTATTCTTGAACACCGGCATCATATATTTTAGAAAATTCTCCTGGTTTAGCCAAGATACTTTTCACGACAACTTCATTACCTTTATCTTTTAGCGTTTTACCAAACTTAATTTCGGAATCAATTGGACGATCAAAACGCGGCAACGTGAAACCATCTTTTAATCCGTTAATGATTGTTTGTTTTGCTAACTCTTTATAGTTCGGATATTGAATCGTTGCTGCTTCAATATTTTTATCCTTGGAACCGAAGTCTTTCCCGTTGGAAATCATTGCAATATCCGTGTTATTGTAGAACGTTTTCTTCGCTTCATCCGTTGTGATCGTTTTTGGGAAGCCATTCTCAAGTGTATAGTGTTGGCCTTCTATCCCATTCTGCAACGTGAACAATACATCTGGTTTAGACATCCAGTCAAGATACTTGATCGCTTCAGCAGCATGTTTGCTCATTTTTGGAACCATAAGGTAGGCACCAATCGGATCATAGATCGACTTAATTGACTTACCTTCGTCATTCAAGAATGGATCCATAGCTACGTACTCTGCCCCAGGGACATTTTTCTTAAGTGTATCAAATACCTGACCATTCCCCATCAGGTTATTATGCGCAGCTAGAGCCGTAAATGAACCGACTAGTCCGTTAGATACATCTTTTTGGAAACTCTTTTCGTCCTTATCTAGTGCAAAGTCAGGATTAATTAGACCTTCTGAATACAGTTTGTTCATAAATTGAACGCCTTCTTTGAACCCGGGTTTAGTCAATTCCGGGATAAAGTTTGACGTGGAGAGTGCATAATTATCTTCCTCGGAAACTTTTTTCTCAAATGAGTTCATAAGTACGAACGATGATGTGATACCATTACTGTCAAATGCACTGAAATCGTATGGAATTACTTTGCCGCCTGTTTGACCAGGATCCTTTTCCTTAAACGCTTTCAAAGTTGCATTAAATTCTTCCGTTGTCTTCGGAACGGGCAGTCCCAATTTATCTAACCAATCTTTACGAATGTATGAGGATTGAGTAAATTGAAGCGTTCTCTTTCCTGGAATTGTATATTGTTTGCCACTGAAAATTCCATACTTTAATACATCGTCTCCAAGGAATTTCTTTAAATTCGGGCCATTCTGCTCGATCAATTGGGAAAGATCAGTCAAACCGCCACTTTTAACATAATTGTTAATGGTTGTTGTATCGTAAGTGAATACGATGTCAGGAGCATCCCCAGAAGCCATCAAAACGTTTAATTTATCCACTTCCTGGTTTCGAGGAACCGGAATGAATTGAAGCTTGATGTTATTCGGATCGCCGAAATTCTTCTGAATCCATTGTGTCCAAAAGTTGTTATCAACTGGACCTGCACCTGCAGGTGCATTTCCACGATCGAATATCTCCACTTTTAAAGTGACTGGCTCTTTGCTGGCGTTGCTCGTCGCAGCAGCGCTTGCGGCTGGGCTGGAGGATGGACTAGAGGATGCATCTTTGGAACTACTGGAGCAAGCCGACAGTAAACCTGCAAGCAGAATCAACGCGGAAGAAGCTCCTAGTACTTTACTTTGTAATGTTTTCATAGACAAATTCCCCTTTACATGTTTGTTTTTATATGTTTTCCCCTTTACAGAGGTTAAAACCAAATGAGATGTTATTCCGCCTATACCTGTCTACCTAGTACCTGTATCGTTACGGGACCGAGTAAACCGGATGGTAACGACAAACCATCATGACGGTTCGCCAAACTATTGACTACTTCAATTCGAAGCGTATTTATGCCTTTTCGAACCATATGACCTATCTCCAATGTGTACGGTTTCCACATGCGCGTACCCGCATCTATACCATTTACCCATACTGTAGCCAACTCATGTACATCTCCAAGATCTAGTTTAACCTGAGAGTCCTGTATATTTTCATGAAGTTCAAAGTTGGCCGAATATGTCATTCTACCTGAGTATTGACTCATGCCTTCAAATTCTGTCCATGACTGTAATACGTGTAACTCACCATTCATCAGCTCGCCTTGTACTTCCCAACGTCCAGAAATCGTTATTTGTTCAATTAGGTGATCCAATTGCTGGTCTGGTTTAATTCTTTGAACAGCTTCCTTAGAAGGATCTATCGCAATGATTAAACACCCTCTTCTGGCAATGGAAAAGGCAATGGATCGACAGCCATTTGTCATTATTGTGGTTGCCCCAGTGAAAGTTTCACCTGTCCATGGATCCCATATCTCCGCGTGTCCGAAAATTTCCGTATGCAACTCTCCAAAGTATGGAACTTCGCCCTCATTGACGATTACGTAAAAAATAACGTCACCTTTTACAATTTGGCTGATGCGAATGTCTGGACATGTTGGTTGCAGTAATTTGTTTCGTTTGAATGCTAAACTAAGTGTAATTACCAACTCGTTCTCTTCCGTGATAAGCACCTGTCCGATATTGACCAGTTGCTTACTGTCTGACATTTCAACGATAAAACCACCTTGCTCAGCAAACCGCTCAAGCCAGTCTAAACTTTTCGGATCAAATGCAGCTGAATTTTCAATCAGAATGGCTTTGTAGAACTGGTTCCCCAATCGAATCATTCCGTTCTCAACTCTGCACGAAGGAAGCAGTTCTTCCTCCAGGTAGTTGAACTCCAACTGATTTTCATACAATGGTTTAACGATTCGCCATGGCAAGTTATCAGCCTGTGATAGCACAGCTATCTCTGCTAAATTGAAGCTGTCGGTCATTAACCAGCTCATTCGTTTCATGTACCTTGCAAAGGAGTTATAAACCGGCCACCAAATATTGTTAGGCCCAACATCTGGCGGTCGCTCATGCTGTCGTTCCCCCACTATGGAATAGTAGAAGGCATGCGGCACAATCATATTGACACCACGAACAAACAGCCAATCCAAATACCATTTCATATTATCGGCACTTAGCGCCCAACCACTTTCTTTGCCGCATGCACCAAAACATTCATTTAAGTTTCTTCTACGCCCTCGGTGGCGTGCTGCATCGGACGAGCATTTCCCCATCGTGCTATGCGGACCAGTTAAGGCATTGCCTACTTCAGGTGCAATATACCGCCAAACAACATCCTGTCCTGGTATATGAAAATGTTCTAATAATCCAATATCATCACTGGCTGCTGGATGACCGGTAAGACCAATTCCATGATTTTCACACCAATCAGCTAGTTGTTTGTAATAAGTACGGGCAAGACGCTTCCGTACTGTCCCATCGAATGTGCTGCGTATGCAATGCGTCCTCTGACCAGCCTCAAACCAAAGAGCAGGCAGGTCAATTAATGCGTTGCCTCCAGCAAGAAACTCATTGATAAAACCGTGCGTCCAAGGCTTCAAATCAGGTAAATGCCCGCGGCCTAGCAAGTCAGGTTCATCGGTAAAGAATGCAAATATCGTTTTGCCAAAATGCGGTGCAAGCCATTTATAGTAACACTCATGTGTAATCGTAATAAACGTTTGAACAGCCTCCGGATTTAATAAGTCTGCTGCTAGTGGCGCATCAGCCTCTCCATCATCTTGTCCGAAATGCACCCCACGAATCGTTCCCTGTGAATTGGTTTCAATGAATAAGAGTATTGACCATTCACCATCATCCGCGGGAATAAAGGTAAGTCGATCTTGTTTAAGATTAAAATTTATTATAGAATCCTGCGCAATCTCAGTTTGTGATAATTTGTGTACAGCTTGCGCAGCAACAATCACTTCACCCTGGGAACAAACTAGGGGTAGATCGATGCCTTGGCTTGAACAAGGATGCTCTTCCATTCTCAGACCTCTACTGGCGTAAGCAGGATTCTGCTTCACCACAAGTCCGCATGCAGACCCAGAGGGGTACATCCCCTCGTCGTATAGTATAATACTCATTCCTAACTTCGCTGCCTCGGCAACAACAGACTTGACCAGTGCCATATAAGCTTCTGACAGATATGGTGTTTCACGAGACAATCCCATGCGGGGATGAATCACTACACCGCTAACTTCTTTGGCATGGAATTCATGGAGCTGTCTGAGAAGTTCTTTCTCTGACAATTCATCATTCCAAAACCAAAACGGTATTGGACCAAATTCTGCTGGGGGATTCATAAATTCCTTTTTCAACATTTCCAGCATATTTTTGTTACTTCCTTCCCATTCACACCATTGTATAATGCTTAGCCTTTCACCGCTCCAATCATCACACCAGAAACAAAGTACCGCTGAAGCCAAGGATACACAATTAAAATTGGTGCCGTCGCGAACATAATACTTGCTGCTTTAATACTCTCAGGTACAGATTCAATCTGGGAAGCACCTTCCTGAGCAGTTAAATCCGTCACCATACTGTTCATTACAACTTGGTACAGCTTAAGCTGGATTGGGTATAATTCCGGTTTCGTTATATAGAACAAAGCATCCATAAAACCGTTCCATCTTGACACTGCATAGAATAAGCTAAGAGTGGCGATCGCCGGCATGGAAAGTGGTAGAATAATGCGAATTAATGTCCCAATATGTGAGCTGCCATCAAGGTAGGCTGACTCTTCCAGACTAGCAGGTACAGAAGCAAAAAATGTACGTAAGATAATCAAATTAAATGCTGAGATCATACCCGGAACGATTAACGATGTCAAACTGTCCAACATCCCAAGCTGTTTTACCAGTAAATATTCGGGGATTAAGCCGCCGCTGAAAAACATCGTAAACACAATGAGAAGCATGAACACTTTTCTGCCCTTAAGACGTTCTTTCGTTAGAGGATACGCTGCACAAATGCTCATGATCATACTCACTACCGTAAAGGTAACCGTCAGAACAATTGTCAATCCCATTGACCACAACATTCTCGCGTCTTTGAATACAATGACATATGCGTTAAAATCCAGTTCTCTAGGAAAAAGTGTCACTAAGTCCGATAGAATTGCATGCTTAGAACTCAGCGACATGGCAATAATGTGTAGAAAAGGCATTAGACATACCAGAAGTATCAATCCGATAACCAGCATAATTAAAGCGTCGGTCACACGAAAACGATTCGGTTTATTTATTACTGTCACATTTTTCACGTTTGTTCCTCCTACCATAATCCTTCCTCTCCAAACTTCTTAGCTATAGCGTTTGCACCTACAACAAAGACAAGTCCAACTAGAGCCTGAAATAATCCCATTGCTGTTGCGAGCGAGAATTGAGCCGATTTCAGACCCGCTTTATAAACAAATGTGGAAATAACTTCCGCGTAGTCCATAACTAATGTATTGCCCATTACAAACGGACGCTCAAAGCCAATTGTCATGATATGTCCAAGCTGCATAATCAGCATCACTACAATCGTTGAGCGGATGCCCGGTAGCGTAATATGCCATATTTTTTTCCAACGTCCTGCACCATCGACATCGGAAGCTTCATACAATTCCTTATTTATGCCAGTCAACGCCGCTAAATATATAATGGTTCCCCAGCCTGCACTTTGCCAGATCCCAGTTCCGAGATAGACGAAAAGCCAATTGGTTTTTTCGGTCAGAAACGGAACAGCAGGAAGCCCAATGCTTTCAATGAAATTGTTGATCAAGCCGTTTTTTGTAGCAAACATTTGATAAACAAGCCCACCAATGATAATCCAGGAAATAAAATGAGGAAGATAAAGAACCGTTTGTGCCACTTTTTTAAACCAAACTACTCGTAGTTCATTTAACAATATCGCTAAAATAATTGGGGCAGGGAAGGAAAATATTAGATCTAGCAAGTTTAGGATTAATGTATTTCTTACAACTGTATAAAACTGACTCATGGCAAACAGTTCGCGAAAGTTATCGAAGCCTACCCATTCGCTACCAGTTACTCCTTTGAAAATGTTGTAATCTTGAAAGGCAATTGCTGCTCCATACATCGGTACATACTTAAATAGAATGAAATATGCAATTGGTAAAATCATAAGTAAGTACAATTGGTAATCTTTAATGAATGCGCCTTTTCGCCGACGCTTAACGGCCACTTTTATGACGTGTTGAGATTTTGGCTGTGTGGTCATACTTTGATCCATATGTTTCCCTTCTTCCTTTTCTGTTTTCATGCTGTCATATATTCCTGCACTTCCTGACATCAGGATCAGGTGAATAATCACACTATACGAGGAGCAAGGGCAATTGCACAACAAACTAATTTCAGAAGGTAAACTGATTTCCGAAACTTTGATACAGCAGGCTTTCGACCATTTGAATCGGAAATAGTATTGTTACAGGAATTCGGTTTATACCCTATTAATAGAAAAGACGGCCCGTCAAGGCCGACCTTTAATTACCTATTGTAAACGCTTCAAACAATAAACCATTTTCCGTTTTATAAACTTTATTCAGTGAAATGACTGTTTTATTGCTGTTCACCAATCATCTCCCGGAGCCTAGCTGTCTCTATATAATTCAAACTCCACTGAGAGATGCCGTTCGTATTTACATATTTCACCTCCCGGATGGAGCGTACATACTCAGTGTTGGCGACAATTGTGAACACTGGCTTGCCGCTTCCGTCAAAGTGGCCGGGGGTATTCGAGCTCGAATCCGCTGCTTGGCTCAGCATCTCCAGCGCCTGTTGCATTCGCCCTGCATTACGGTACCAATAACCGGCATATGCGAACATGCGGATGGCAAATCGCTCACCTCGCCATGCATGGTCATTGCTCTCATTGAATAAGCCATACGACGCTTCCTGCCGCTCCTCTGGTGTCATAGCATAGTAATTGCCGAACTGAGCCAGCATGTCTTTAAATTCTTCATCTTCGATAAGCTCCACTAGCTCGAACCAAATCTCTGGAGCGCCGAAGCAAACGACCATATGATACTGGTAGGTTCCTTCACCAATATAGCCCATTTCGCTCGTTTGCGAATTGTACAGAAAATGAGAGCCGGAGGATAACCGATTAGGCGCATTCTTGAGGCTACGTATTCCTGTCAAAATTTTATCCCGATAGACCGTATCCTGGAATCTCTCCCAACGTGTCATCCAGTTGGACACGAAGGATGACCAGTCTGGTCCCGTACGTGCCTGAATGCGTCCCAGCTCGTCTTCGATCTGATCATCTCGCCGAGCTAAATCGGAATCCTTCACAAAATCCATGATATCCCCGATCCTCTCATCCCCGGTCAAATAATAGAAGAACCGGTGATGGCCAGCCATCGATATCCGAACTTCCTTCCATTTGCAACCCCAGTGACGCACATTGTGACGGCTGCCGAGCATCGCGTATTTGCCTAAGTGATAGGTGTCCACCTCACTCGTATGACGCGTCATCGCTCGGGCAAATCTATAAATTTCATAATCACCAGTTCGTAGAAAAGCCAACCAGTTCACATACGTGTTACATAGCTCCGTATTTTGCCAAGCATAGCCTCCCACATCATAGAGCCAGCAATGGCGCACTGGATCGTACGTGTGCATGACATCGCCATAATCCCAGAAACCATACCATTTGCGCTGCTCAATTTCTTGTCGATAAAAATCTATAAAACCGAGCACCGCCTGCTCGTTCCCTTCCGTTCGATAGCGTTCTTCCTTCGGCTGGCACCAATAGGTGCCAAAGACATTCGTCTGCTCATAAACACTTACGTCCGTAATCAGCAATGCGTCCGTCTGCACATCCTCAGCAAAATTCAGTATTGCTTTCTTACCAGGCATACAATCGAACAACTTGACCACCATTTCATTCGTATTGGCAATGCCTTGTGGATGATTATCCAGATCGCCGTACGAGTACTGATGCGAAACCGTATCGTATGCTCTGAAATCGTATGCCTCTGCATTTTTGCTCCGTAGCCAAACCGTTAGAACAGGTTGATCGTCTGCCGCACCAGTGACCTCAAGCGACATCGGACATTTTTGCCAAAAGTCCTTGATTCCCACAGCCACAATTGTTCGCTCACAGCCAAAGAAGACCGCTCCCTTGGAGCGATTGCCTTGCACCGCAGGAATATAGGCACAACCTGGCTTCGTCCTTTTTACGACACTATAATGCTCACAGGAATCCTGTTGCAACTGGAAGCTACCCCAATAAGCGTTGTCCCTCGCGTGCTCCAGTAGCTTTTCATCCTTTACTGGATCGATGGTGATAAATTGTCCATCTACTTGTTGCTTTTCATACAGCGGATGAACGTCTTTTCCTATATAAATTGGCTGTACGGCCTCATAGAACATGCCTGTATCTCCGGTAAAACCAACATGGCGATTCCATAGCTCCCCCCCAGCTTGCATGTGAAATTGAACGGCTAGCCCTTTTAAGAAATCAATGTTCTCATCTCCATCATAGATAAAACTATGCACAATTCGGACTTCATCGCTGCCCGCATAGAAGTACAACCGGATCGTGAAAGGAAAGCGCTGCATACCATCTTTTATGTACGAGTGAGTCCCTTCTGCTTTCACAACAGCTCTCAAAGGCCCGCTCTCTTCCAAAGTAATTCTCTTCGTAACCCCGATCAGTTTATGAATGGTTACGGTCTCTGCATCCTCCTGCTCATCTCTATTTTCAATGAAGGCTATTAACTGTGCTGAAAGATGACTCTGCCCCTCAGTTTTCCGCGTTATGGACGATATCAGCTCATTTCCCGTCGCCATCGTACAGGAGAGTAGTTCACTTTCCACAGTTACCGTACCGTCGAGGTTCTGACTTGCTATTAGGCTTTTTGTTGCAGGTGCGCCCTCTCCTTTGCTCATACGATGCCCCTGCGTGGTATCCAGCACAGCACTATGCAATAGCCACTTCACTGTGCCGTCCGGCCAGTATGCATTGATTTTTGTCTGGACTGGCTTTACGTTCCCTGCCTCATCCAGCAATCGGATGCTCTCTCCCGGCAGTAAACCGCCTCTCACCCAAGGTGTTCCAAAGCTGACCGCGGCTTCTGAAGCTTTTCTCGGAGTCAGCCAGTGCAAATTGAATTCAGACATCTTATCTCCTCCTCTATCCCTATTATTTCTACCATTTTCTTGCTTTCTTACGAAACTGCTCAGGCGTTTGACCGAGTTCCTCCTTGAATTTTTTGCTGAAATGCGAAGGAGTCTGAAACCCTGCCTGATAGCCGACTTCTTTCATTGTTAAATGCGTTTGCAACAAAAGTCGCATAGCCTCATTGACTTTGCGCTGCATCAAATACTGTTGAATACTCATCCCGACTTCTCGCTTAAAGTAATGGCACAAATAGTACTTACTCATATGCAATTCGTCTGCAATGGCATCCAACGTGCATGGCGAACGCCACATACGGTTTAGGCATTTCATAATCTGGCTGAGAGGGACCGCGCTTCGCGTAATAAAACGCTGTTCAGGCTCTTCCGCCTGTTTGTTGCTGTCCCGCCTGAATATGAGAAGCAACAAATGCATCAAATGCAATTGAATCGCTTTGCGCCATCCCCATTGGTGAGGCTCATTCTGCTCATGGTACAGGGAAGCGAACAACCGCTCACAAACCTCAGATTCCTCTACGGACAACCGAAGATGACAATATGGTACCGAAGTTTGTGCGAGTTGATCCCGGATGGAAATACTCCCCTCCTCGTCCCAATCAGGTACGAAATCGGAAAGAAAGTGAATCATGTCGCGCTCATAGGGCTCCGTACTCCGTCTTTTAACCTTATGAATGATATGTCCCTGAAACAGGAGTAAGCTATTTGGCCCAATTGAGATCACCTCATCCTCTAAAATAACCCACGCCTCTCCGCTCTGCACCCTCACCAGTTCATACCCGATATGGGTATGAAACGCCACCGGATAGTTATCCTTATCTTTATGTTCCATCATGAAGGCCTCTGAATGAAGCCCTTCAAGTGAATCATCCTCCAACGACATTTCGCTTGCCTCCTCTAGCAGCCGAGTTCATTATATATCACTTTCAAAGATTGAAATTGCCTCCGAATGTTCCAAGATTGCTCTATCGTGATTACCAACACTATACGGGGGCAGGGACGAATGAACAATAAACTAATTTCAGGAGATAAACCATATTCCGAAACCATCAATGTGACGTTGTTTATAACAGTTGATTGAGCATGGCAAAAAAGACTGTCCAATTGGACAGTCCCTGTATTCATTACTTCTTCCATGCAATCGTTCCTCATCAAATCGTTTTACTAGTAGCCTCTCTATCAGGCTCCAACACCTCGGTCAACAACATCAGCATAATGCCGTTTGTATATTGTCTAATTTGGTACGGTACTTTCAGGTAACCTTCCTTCTCCTGACAATCTGTTCCACCCGAAGCATGCAGCACGGCACCTTCATCACTCAAATGATGAGTAATGATCTCGTAAACCATCTGTTCGCCCCAGATTCGGAATTTATCGTCTAAGATGCCAAGTCGTTGCCCCTTCAGTGCTGCATACGCGAAAAGTGCTGAAGCACTGGTTTCCAAATATGACGTTTTTTCTCTGAGCAGCGTACGCAACATGCCGTCTTCATCTCTTCTCAATTCAAACACGCTTTCCATTTGTCGTTGGAAGATTTCCCCATACCCACTAATCTCATAAGGATGATCTTGTAACAATCCGAGCAACTCAACCAAACTGACTGCTGCCCAACCGTTGCCGCGCCCCCAGTGCTCGCCGAGCGTATTGCCATCTAAACAATGATAGCCGTGATAAAAGAGGTTATATTCCCTATCAAATTGGCACTCGATATGAATATCAAACTGTTTCAGCGCTTCGGCAATACATGCCTCATTCTGATCAGCCAGTCCGAAACGAAGCATGAACACACCTGCCATGAATAAAGTATCAATCCAAAGTTGATTTTTGTAATCATCGAGCCCTCCCGCGCCTTCCCCCCATACATGGGCGAACCCTCCGTTGGAAGTAAGTAACGCACGATGCACGCACCAATCAGCAACCTCTTGACAGCTCTTCAAGTAGCCGATATGACCAGTCTGCTGATAAGCGCTGTGAAGCACATTCGCTGGCACAACCCAATTGACCGAACCGAACTTAATTTTACTCGAATTGTCTACAGCCCATTGCTTGATAAATGTTGCGAATCGCTCCTGCTTTGTCCCCTCATACGCTTTAATTACACCATACATTCCCACGCCTGGTGTCCACTCCCAGTAATGCAGATCGTCACCAAAATCCTGCGATTTGCTGGTTAATTTGCCCCATACCTTTTCCAATGCCGTTGTAACATCTGTCCGTTTCAGTTGTATTTCTGTGTGCAATTTAAATCCTCCTCTTCGATTGCTGTCCCCATATGAGTCCAGTATAGTCGATTCGGAGTAAACAAGATTGCTGTTCGCTGTTCTGAGATTGCTTTTATTGCGTCATAAACAGCAGGTCCCTGACTCTTTGTAAACCTAAATTTACGTTCTATTATATTTTTTGAATCGCCATTGGAAATCTACATCAATAAAGCTTGCCTGTATTGTCCTTATAGAGTGTAAAGAAAATACGAAGCTATTACTCCTATTCTTTGAGTCATATTCCTCCTAATTTGTGAAAGCAAGTCAAGCAAGTCAAACAAATCTCCAAGAACTTAATCAGGATGTAAGGCAATGGACTGAAACAAATATCTTGATCGATTAATTAATCGTCTAGAATAGACCCTCCTTCGGTACCAGATGCTAAGGGAAATACATCCAGTTATTATCATTTAGCTTGTAACAACAAAAATTTATGTTTAAAAATAAAGAGCCACGTTATACGCGACTCTTTAAGAGATAATTTTCAACATTTAACTTCCCGAAAGGGCAGATCAGTTTTCTCGCATTGTTCGGCGATTACGTACATATCAAACAGGTCGGTTTATTCTTCATGTTCAACGCCGTCACGATAATTCTCGTACGTCCATTCTCGGGGCGCATTTTCGACCGATTCGGACATGCGTTGGTGCTCATTCCCGCGGGATTGTTCGTCACGGCCAGCATGGCGATACTGTCGAATACGCATGCCATGCCGATGCTGATAGTGTCAGCGCTACTATATGGAGTCGGATTCGGCGCCATTCAGCCTAAGATTCAAGCCTGGATGCTGCGAATCTCGAAACCGGAGCAGTATGGTATGGCGAACAGTATGTTGTACGTTATGGAGAGAAAAACGTTCAGTAGTACGGGAAACAACAGTCTTCGGTTGAATTCTGGTTTAGTTCTGGCTATAGGTAGAACCACTTGCCGAATGGGCTCCGTTTGCTCCACAGGGGCTTGTTCCCGCTTAGAACGCGACAGCCACAAGACCGGGAAGATAACCAGGGATGTAATCAATCCGATCATCGTCAATTGCAAGAAGCCAGCTTGTTTCATCACATTTAGCCCGATGGACGGACCGATCGACATGGCTAGACTCGTTGACAACCCGAAATAACCGATTCCCTCACCCATTCGGCGCAACGGGATGATTCGGGATACCAGCGTCGGAAGAATGGTGCTCGCCATACCAAAGCCGATGCCGTAGCCAATGCGTAGCGACAATAATGTGGCAAAAGAGCTCGCCACAGAGTACAGCGCCTTCGTTGCCGCAGCGACAATAAGACCAGCGAGCAACAGCTTCATCCGCGAAACGTATTGCATGATCGCTGCCGTCGCGAAACGCGATATGATGGCTGCGAGCGCGAATACAGACGTCACAAGGCTTGCCTGAATATTCCCTACGTGAAATTCATCTTTCACGTAGGCTGGGAAGGACGAAAGGAGCATTTGCAAACTTAGGAATAACAGAAAAAAACAAATTGTCAAAGCGATAAACTGCCTCGTCCATAATGGAGTTTGTTGTTGTTCTTGCTGCACTTTAGCATCATCTCCAATCAGCATTAATCAAATGTTACTAGTCTTCTATCAGCTCCGTATTTCCGATCTTCCCGCCGATATGCAGTTGAATGCGCAGCAGCAACTCCATCATGATTTCGTACTCCTCTTCCGAAATGCATGCTTTTACCTCCGCCGTCACACTGTCTTCGATTGGCGTCGTTACGCGGATGATCGCTTGTCCGAGCTCCGTGCTATATACGAGAAATGATCGCCTGTCCCGGTTGCCCGCTTTCTTATAGATAAACCCCTTCTTCTCCAAATGATCCAAAATCCGCGTCGTCGTCGGCTTGTCCTTGCTGGTCCGTTCGGCGATTTCACGCTGGATCAAACCTTGAGCGCGATCGATTTGATACAACGCAGACCACTGCTCGGGCGTAATGCCGTGCCCGCTTAGTCTTTGCTGAAATAAAGCCGCCAGCTTCCGGTACGTAACGCCCATCGCAAATCCGATCGGCAACTTCCGGGATTCGTTTGGCATGTTTGATACCCCCTCTAACATATAGTTGTTTAGACAACTATATGTTAGACAACTTGTTATGTCAAGGTCATCAAAATCTACTTTCCTGCCATGAATCAAAAATACGAAAAAGAGCCACTCACGCAAAAATAAGTGTCGAAAATTTCAGATGAGACTTTCACGGCACGTTCTAAATAGTAATATGGAATTTGTCAGAGTTTCGGCCAATGCTGTTTACGGCTCCCAAAAGAAAAGTAGTAAACGACAAGGATATAGCTGTAACAGCGACAAGAATATCATTACTAAATGTGAAGGCAATAGAAAAGCCATGGCAATTTGCCATGGCAGTGTTATTAAAAAAATGATCGTTTTCTATCAGTTACTTCCACACTTATAACTTTAACACGTCTTTGTCCACACCATCATGTCAAAAAACGATTATCTCCATATACCTTGGAACAATACTCAAATGAATTCAGCTCCTTATGCGAGTCCTACCAATTGATTATAGATTATTTTTCAAAGCATTTCCTCGTACTATCACGCACGATTAATTTCGGAACGATTTCATCCTTAATAAAGTGTCCTTCCTCGTATTGAGTCCAATCAAAGATCAATAACTCAGCTGCTCGTCGGCCTACGGACAAGGTATTTTGATTTATCGTCGTAAGTGAAGGCTCGATGAAAGGACTAACCAATGTATCGTCATAGCCTACCACGCTTATATCTTCAGGAACGCGCATTCCATGGTCCTTAACGGCTTGTATCACGCCTACCGCTTTATAATCACTCGTTACGAATATCGCTGATGGCGGTTTCGGAAGCGATATTAGTTTATTCGCACCCGCGTACCCCATCTCCTCCGACTCCTCGTTTTCTTCAATGATACAAACTAGCTCTGGATCGAAAGCTACATTATACTGCGACAATGCGAGGCGGTAACCTTGAAGGCGTAGTGAAAACTCTTGGTTCATCTCATAGAACGACTTACCCGTCAACACGATCCCAATTCGGCGGTGTCCAAGTGAAAGAAGATGCTGCGTCGCCAAGAATCCTCCCGTTAAGTTATCGACGATGACATAAGGGATTTGGAGCTGCGGATAAAAGAAGTGGACAGTTACAAGTTTGCGCTCCTCACTCTTCCAGCTTCGAAAAAGCTCAGGATCCGTATTCGCGCTCGGCAACAGAACAAAGCCTGTTGACTCATCCTTTTCCGGAAGAGTTGACTTATGCCCCATGTCCCATAAGTAGAACTTTATGTTCTGCTCTTCGCAAACCTCTTGAATGCCAGCAATTAAGTCTGAGTAAAAGCGATGGCCAAATGCCCGAAGTGGCATTGATACATGTGCAAGATAGATCTTATCCAAGGTGGCCTTTCTGGCCTCCGGTCTCTCACTTGATACCGCTCGGATGAATGTACCCTTCCCTCGAACACGATAAATGTACCCTTCATTCGCTAGCTCAACCAAGGCCCTGCGGGACGTAATATCACTGGTATTGTAAATCTTTGCGAATTCCAATTGGGTCGGCAACGGTTCGTTCGGGTCGAATTTACCTGTCGCAATCTTCTGTTTTAGATCATCCACTATCGTCTGATACTTCGGGGTTTTTCCTTGTTTCAATGAAAGCACACTCCGCTCATATTAATTGCTTAAGTATACTTTAATGAAGACAATCCAATCAATAGGTTTCCTTTTCTTCTTCAAAGCGCCATCTTGCCGCGTAAAACAACCACTTCACCTATATGTTCCATTACAGTCTGCTCAATAGTCACTGATGGTCGAATTGAAAGTGCTGCCGGGTATTCTATTACCAAGTCTACGACACCATCGGTCTCACGCATAAACTTTGCATGAATGGAGCCGTAAGCAGTAGGTACCATTCCCTTCGCCCAATCTAAATCACCCAAGGCAGGTTGGAACCCGAACTCCCCTGATGAGATACCGCTCACATCAATACCCAAAATCCGCTCGGTCAAGAGGTAAGTCGGGGATGCCCCCCATCCGTGACAGTGACTGACCGGTATCGAGTCAGCTAGATACGTCGGCGTATTCCCTTGATATGGACTTGGTATGGTGCAATGCGGAGACGAAGGATCGAAAGTCTCCCACCATGTGGTTGCTCCCCTGGCGACCATCTCCCCCCAGAACGAACGAATAATGTCCAGAGCCATTTTCACATCTCCGCGGCTGAACAAAACTTCCAGGACGATATGATAGAAGAATGCGCCTTTCAACTCGGGGCATTGGCCTTTGATGAACACATTATTAATGAAATTATCTGCCTCATCTTCTGTCATAATCCCGGACCATATTGCTATGAAATTCGTTTGGTACGTGAAACTATCCGACAAACCGCTATCTGTTAAGCAATCTGCGAACAGTTCCTTATCCGAATTCCAGAGCAAATTGCGAATCGATGTGCGCAGACGCTCCGCCCGTACATTGCATTCTTCAGCAAAAGAGGTATCACCTAAAGCGACCGCCATGTCCGCAGCACTTCTCAGCACCTTGTGCTGCAAGCACGAGATGGCAGTAACCCGATCCCGCTTGTCAATATAATCTGCCCAGTCGACGAAACACCACCACCCGTCCCTATCTGCCCTAGCAAATAATCCATTTTCATCTTCTTGATTTATGAACCACTCAATCAACCGACGAATCGGAGCATTCAATTCCGAAAGAATCTTATCATCGCCTGAGTACCGCCAGTAATCATGTACACCTAATAACCAGTAAGCATTGAAGTCGGGAAGCAAGAAGCTGTTGCGTTCGGGTCCCGTCCCTGGAATCGAGCCATCCTCATTTTGAATCCTTGCCCCTTGCAGCAGACACTTCCGGACGAGAGCTGTGTCACCAAATGTTTGGAATATGACCTTGGCCATGACCACAGCGTCAACGACCCAAAGTGCCTGCTCACGGTAAGGACAATCCTCCAAATGATCTTGACTGTTGACACTCGTCGTGTACCGTCCAATATCCCATATCCGATTTAGCAACATATCACTGCTCTCAAAAGATCCCCCTTGCATGAACGGGTAACGGACGGACTCTACATGGAAGTTCTCGATATAAATCGAGGCAGGTGTTGCCTGAACCGATATTTGCAAATAACGGAATGCCCTCCTTCCGAATGGGGATAATCGGTTGACACCTTTCTTTAGCTTGAAAGTGTCCAGTTGCACTATCTCCAAGGACTCTCCATAAGACAGCTGCAGTACGCCACCTTCTGGCGCAATGACCTCAATTACTGGATAACCAACCGTGACTGCACCGAAGTCAAATACAACTCCAGGAAGTGAACCAGGTACGGATGCATCCAAGAGCATACTACCTTTCATTCCCTCCACGAGCTGCTCCGCCCCATTCAGAAGGCCATTATTATCCTCTGTCCTAAGGACAGAGTTGGGCTTAATTTCTTTCCGAGAGAGGAACGGAATCTCACGGGGAATCAAGCGTGGCCAGGCGGAGTCGGGATCATTCACTTTTGCCATTACCTTTGCCTTCTCCCATGAAGAGTCATCATAATCCGCCATTTCCCAACTATCTTCTTTATCCGCCAAGTAGATCTCCTTATACCCACTCCAAGAATGCATTCTGGAGACTTTGTGTACCCACCGGGGGGAACGGCGGCATTTCCAACTGTCATCTGTCAGAATGCTCATGTTTCCATCATCGGTCCGGATGTCCAGTTGGGCAATCAAACCACCCGGACCTTGTCGTTGCTGGGTGACAATTTGACGATCACCGAAATTATAGGCTAGGACAGCAATGCAATTATCGCCTTTCTGTAAAGCGTCTAGAACATTGTAAGTATCGAAATATTTCCAAGCATTATCCGAAGGTGACGGTCCGGATCCGATCAACCTACCGTTTATGAAAAGCTTATATTCTTGATTAGCGGATATCCGTAATGTAGCCGACTGAAAATCTACACTAAGAGGAAATACGGTACGCGCTTCAACATAAACATTCGGCGTATACTCCGGTGTGTCGATCCAAATCCATTTTGATTTCCAAATTTGATTCATAATAATTGCTCCTCTTAAATAATTTATTTATTAAGTATACTTTTTATTTATAATATATACTTTAACTAGGTTTTGATCAACAAATAAGTATAAAACAACCCAATGCCAATCTGGCATTGGGTCAACTGAATTTTGCTTACAAGGAGAACGCTTAAATTACTGAATTACATTCTTAATTATAATATTGCGGGTACGTATCGCTACCGTTGCAAGCTGTGCCCTCGTTAGAACATCATTCGGAGCAATCTCGTTCGCAGATATTCCTATAAGTATCCCTTGCTTTAACATAACTGCGAGCGCCTTCCGATGTTCAGCATTTGCATCTTTTGCATCAGAATAACCATTGAGTAAAGCATTTACTTCATTATCAGATAATGACACATCGATACCTGCAGATTTTAAAACATTAGTGAGTACAAGGGCCATTTCCCCTCGGGAATTTGGTTTATCCGAAGGAAGGGAGGAATATTCAATCAAACCTAGCTTGTTTGCGGTCCTAACGACAGCTTCAAACCATGTCGAATCCCCTGACTGTTTCTCTGGTGATACGCCGAGTACATTTAGTGCTACCATTAATGTCTGAGCAGCCGAGGTTGCCGAGGATGGATCGACCGTCGTCTCTGTCACCCCGTTGATCAAGAGCAAACCACTTGCCTCAGCAACATCCTTTGCATACCAAGCATTGTCCGGTACATCAGTAAAATGTCGTTGAACTGAAACCGGCACATACAAACCTTCTGAGGAAACCATAGACTGTATTACCGTATTTCCATTTGCATCTGTAGTTATCATACTTGGTACAGGTGACAAGCTTCCATCATCATTAACCCTAGCCAAAGTGGTAATGATTTGTCCGATTGCAGGAGTTACATTTACTTTGGCGACAACATATAGCCCATTCTTATGTTCAATAGAAATTTTAATTGGTGACCCTAAGAGCGTTACTCCTTGCGCCTTGACTAGCTCTACTTTGCGCCTTTCTTCGTCAGTTAACTTCTCAACTATAGCTTGTGGAGTTGTAGGTTTCCCATTGCCCTGATTCCCAACAATTGGCGTGGAAGTCTGGGATGTGTCTGTACCCGAATTGGAGCTGGTGCTTTCGATGGTGAATGTAATAACATTTCCATCAATAACATTACCATTAAAAGCATCTGCTTTAGGAGTAACAGAAAGCGTGCCTCCTGACGATGCAGTCCCCGACAACTGAAGGGTTGCCATAGTTCCTGTTTCGTTTACTGTAACGGATCCGAGAGTCAAACCACTATTTCCTGACTCAAACGCCCAATTCTTTAATTCAGTAGCACCAATACCGAATGGTGCTTCGACGGCCTCTACGTCAACTTTCGGGTTATTTTGGGATGCTGTAATATGACCAACCGCCTTAACAGCCGGTTTCGTTTGGAACGAAAGCGTATCAATACGAAGATCTGGGGCTTTGAACACAACATACAGATCGTGATTTCCAATCAGAGTCGTATTGCTCAAATCAACTGTTATATCCGTATATCCGAGTTCAGTAACTGCTACGTTTGCATTTACAATGGTATAGGATTTTGGTCCAGTAATCGGTACATCAAGAACAGCTATTGGTGCATTCGTCGGTGAATCAGCATGCAGTGTAATTACACCACCAGAAGTATTGGAAGCAACACGTGCTGTTATCTGTTTGGCTGCCGTCAAGTTAACTTTTGGAATGGCTGTCCATGAACCATTTTTCTTGGACCCCACGGCATAGTAGCCAGCTACAACTTTCTTCTCTTTCAAATTGACTGCCGTTCGCTCCTTGGCTACCTCATAGTAAATGATATCATTCGAGGTAAAGGAGTGGTCGAACACGTTAAAAGGTTTGTAAATATTAAGCTGCTGAAGAGGGGTTCCCGTGACTTGCACATCCTGTTGAAGCTGGATATCTTGAGATGAAGCGCCTACCATAACCGTGTAGACCCCACTCTCTACATGTAAATCACCTTTATTGACATCCCAAACAGCCATATCGTTGGGATCGACCTTTAACGTTACATTTTTTGTTTCTCCTGCATGGAGTGCCACTTTTTCGTATGAGACCAGCTTTTTGAAAGGTGCATTTATACCGTAAGCCGAATCATTATTCTTCATATACAACTGAACAACCTCTGAAGTATTCACCTGACCAGTGTTTTTCAAATTAACTGTAACTATGAACGGGTCTTTGTCGTTAATGGATTGTGGTACAGTTAGATCACTGTATTCGAAGCTACTTAAAGATAAGCCATACCCGAAAGGATATGTAACAGGCGCTTCAGTATACATATAGGTTAGTTTAGATTCAATTGGGTCTGCAGCAGTCATATCAATCGTATACCGTGGGTCTGTCGTCGACAACGTTTGCGTTGTATTACCTTCTGGAATGGAATATTTAGAAATAGCCGGTAAAGCTGACATGTCCGCGTACCAGGTGGACGTGAGGCGGGCAGTTGGTGCGTAATCGCCGTAGAGTACTTGAGCTAGTGCTTCACCATCGTATTGACCACCGTAGGGTTGGTACAAGATTGCCGATACATTAGGATTATCTTGAATTTCCTTCATAATTACCGGGAAACTCGATCGAACGATAACTACTGTCTTCTTGCCCTTTGCAGCAAAAGCGTCTGAAACGGCTTTTACAAGTTTATAGTCATCATCACCCATATAAAGGCTAGATCTGTCATTTCCTTCACCAGCACTGTGACGCGGAATAGACCCGACGAATACGATGGCGTAATCGTCAGTTTCTGCTCTTGCTGCAGCAGTAGCGCCTACCTCTTTTGTCACGGTTAAATTAAACTTCGCCCTACTATCCTTTTTGGCTTCACTAGCGGTAGCAGAATCAGTTAATGTCGTGCTTGATGTTTTTAAACTTCCATCATCACCTGTCAGAACCAATCTGCCATTTGTATAATATTTGTTTGAAAAATTCCCGAAGAAACTTAGATGAAATGAGTCAGTTACCAAAGAAACTGTTCCATCACTGTTTTGTTCCACTCTCAGGGTTGGAGGAATAGTGCTAGTGTTCCCTTGCAGCAGTTCTCCATTCCAGTCGTTACTTGTCAAATTCAATTTGGTTGCGTCCGTATTTCCAACCGTAGCATTACTTGTGTTCGGAGAAGTAACCCATTTTTTATTTTGTGACGAAAGTAAACTAACGCCATTTTGTCCCCAATCAAAGACCTCAAATAGTTGTCTAGGATCGGAAGTATTTAACTCTCCTGCACTCGTTACGAGTTTTGCCCCAGCATCGTATGTACTTGAAGTTACCGACCCACCATTCCATTTGGAAGTTAGAGCAATTACTTTGCTTCCTGTATTGTATGAAACGTTAGCAGAACCTACTTGTTTTATGATTGATGTAAGAGGCGCTTCTCCCGAATTTGGCAAGCCCGGAGTTGTGCCTAAAGATTTAGAAGTTTTAAACCTCGAATCCGCATATATCCCAGAAATCGCAGCTTTTTTATCCTTCGCCAATGGAAGAGCTCCATCATTCTTTAACAACACAATGCTTTCTTGTGCAGCTCTCAATGCTACCTCCTGATGTTCCACTACCGCATAGGTAGATTCAGTTACGGAAACATCTTTTGCACCACTTGCAAATGGATAGTATTTAGGGATCCCTTTTTCATCAACTTCATTAAAGATACCCAGACGAACCATTTGGTTAACATGCGACCGAGCGGCTTCAATCAAATCCTCTTTTGTGACGTCATATAATCCATTTTCTACGGCATTAACTATACTTTGAACATCTTGTAGTCCGTCCCCTGACTTTGCTAAAGTGAATAAAATTGAAGCATGAGTATTATCTATGGCGTATTGTTTGTCGTAACCGTTCCCTTGACCCTCAGCTCCAGGCTTAAACGGATCACTATAAACATAACGGTCGCTGAAAAAGTCGGTACTGCTGTACACCCCATATTTAGAATTATTATTGGCATAGATTTGAAATGGAGAAAGAATATTTGGGATACCGTTTGTCCTGCCATATGATGTCATAGCTCCAGCAAGTGATCCACTTTTAAATCCTTTTAAAGGACTCCGGGTATAGTACTCATAAATTGAACGGGCACCTGCGCTATTACTTGTGGTTCCTCGGAACCATTGGGAATTATAAACCGAATAATGCTTTGTCCCGACAGCTGCACGCATCCAAAAACCATCTGTACTAACTTTTTGATCAATACCACTAAGTCCCGTGGCCATTGTATCCACTAAGGTTGAAGTTAAGTAATCATCCTCACTGAAGCTTTCATCAAATCGGCCAATTAATGGATTAACTCTTAAGTCACTGGTAGCAGTAAATGCTACGGAAAGAGAGGCATTAGCACCGTCTTGGATATTGGACTCTCCTTGCTTTACTCTAAGCTTGCTAAGTTTCTCTTCTCCCATTACATTTCCGATTTCAGCAATCAGGTTCTTATTCCAGGACTGTCCCATGCCCACATACGCTGGGAAATCTGTAGAGACACCTTGATCGTTATCCGACGCAGATAATGCACCAGGAATTTTTTTCCCTACATTTGAACCTCGAGTCAATGTAAAGATATTTCTTGCACCTGCTACGTATACAGCAGGTCCTTCTAAACCCGTATAATTGAAATAAGTATCCACAAACTCTTCCATATGATCAGGCACACCGTCAAACAGTGGCATACCGTCGAATATACCACCTACTTGCGTTTTGAACATTGGAGGCACATCTGCCGCATGTACTTGGATAGGTCGGACGTTACTGGTGAATAGGCCGACCGTTACCGAGCAGACCAGCGTATAGGATATCAGTTTACTTGCAAACATGGAGGTATTTCTTTTACTCATTAAGATATCAATCCTTTCTCCAAATCTCACAATTTAACTACCAAATTCAAAGCAGTGGATTACATAATGTTAAAGCGCTTACAAAAGAGCCACTAAAGAGATCCATTCCCATTTAAACAACCAAGTCGTCAGTTCCCTCACTATGTACACTGAGCTTACCTTTTCACATCCTCCATTTGCATATTCTAGATATTTCCTTTTTATCTTAGAACTTCGAAAGGAATTGTGGAATGGAGATATTGAACCTAGAGCATGTAAATTCTGAACCTGATACTAACATCAGGAATACCTTCTCTTGCACAATTCCTTTAGCAACACATTAACTAAAAAAGTAGCTGCCGAGTATATTTCTCGACAGCTACTTTTCATTATTACTATATAGCGATTTAAACATATATAATAGAAGGGATTTTTTAATACAACTTATATATGGCGATTATAATCAATGATAAACTCGCCTTTTGGATAAATTCAAACTAAACCAACACATTATTTCATTAGTTGATAAGAAACCCGATATTTCTTACCAGCCTCAATGGTCACCTCATAGGAACAGTTACCAACTTCCCGTATCTCACCTTCGTTACATACGGGACTCTCCGAACTGCTAAACGTAAGAATTCCTGTACCTGACGTGCTTTCGACACTTATCGTGCTCAAATCCATCTCCACCGATACTTGCCCCGCACCTGTCGGCAACGTCCCCTTCATATGCTCAAGGCCGCCAAGATTAGGAGCGATGCGGTACGTCT
The DNA here is from genome assembly GCF_013141695.1 of Paenibacillus plantarum. Classification (GTDB taxonomy): domain Bacteria; phylum Bacillota; class Bacilli; order Paenibacillales; family NBRC-103111; genus Paenibacillus_E; species Paenibacillus_E plantarum. The sequence goes on along the minus strand of NZ_WHNY01000005.1, from coordinate 189,350 downwards.
CGTAGCCTGGTGAAGTCGGCGTGACGCCAAGAAAGTATTTGCCGAGAATGTAAATCGGACCAGCTCCCCATGCATGGCACAAGCTCTTTCCAAATTTCACGCCATACATTCCATAGTGCGCATCGTCCGCCAACGAAGGATCGTACTCCTCCCAGAACGTTGTCGCACCAAGCTCGATCATTCCTCCCCAGTATGAAAGTATCTCCCTGCGAACGAAATCGTGAGCCCCACTTTCACAGAGAACCGCCAACTCGTGGAACCTCATATACGGTGTACGAATCTTGGGCACGTCTGGGTTCAACATGACATTACGAATGACGGAATCGCGTTGTTCTGGAGATAAGTAGTCATAAGTCATCGCGAACATACTCGCATGCTTGGTTAGTGTCGGTTTCGTCTCACCTTCGACCCTATGATGCAGCAATCCGCCCTTTTCGTCGTCCCAGAAAAGACGGAGCGTTTTAGATTTAATCTCTTCCCCCAAGACGCTGTAATTTTTGGCTGTCGCGTCCTCCCCCATTAATGAGGCAAACAGTGACATTGCTTCCAGACCCCTCACGAGCAGAATCTGTTCCGTACTCACAGCACCGTCGTTATTGAAGTCCGCCCAATCCACGAACACCCAATCTTCCTGTCTGCCTTCCACCAAGCCTTCTTCGTTCCTTTGCTTCAAACAGAAGTCCATTAAACTCACAGCCCGATCATAATACTGTTGGATGAATTCGAAATCGCCCGTATATTGATAGTAGTCGTACAACGAGATAAACCAATACAGTGAATAGTCTAATATCGTGTTGATATGCATGGTGAGCGGGTCTTTGCCTCGCAGCGCAACCAACGTTCTACGAGTCACATCAAGGTCGAAGAAGCTATAATAGTTCATCAAAAACGCTTGGTACGCATCTCCCGACCATACCCAACGGTCTCGCTTAATCCCATCCAGAAAAAATTCTCTTGTGTTTAAATGCAACGTATACAGCGACATCTCATAAATTTCGTTCATCTTCGGATCCGAGCACTCAAAGGAGCTTTGGTACTCTACTGGCACATATTCATATAACATACTGATGTGTCCCCAACTAACCTCAGGGTCAGCATGAATCCACACATAACGGAATGCTTTCGCCTCTTTCAGCGTATAGATTTCGTTTTCGCCGCCTTTTGATGCATCACGCGCTTCAAATCGATCTAGCGTAACGCATTCTTCTGGCGAAAGCGCCTCCGCCATCGACTCACCGTAGTACACTCGTACCGTTCCTGTGCCCTTCATGTTGTGGAAGCGTAAGTATCCGAACGTTTCACGGCCAAAATCCAACAGCGGGTAACCATCATGTATTGTTACGCTTGTGGGCTCATGCGGGGTCGTCGACAGTCGGAACCGCGATGGGGGATTATCTGGCGTGTCAAACGTCCAGGATCCTGCTTGCTTCCAGTCGTTTTGATAGGAAGTGACCTCCCATTTTGAGTCTGTCCACACTGTAGGGCCACTGATAAACAATGCCGGCGTTTCAATATCGTTGAAGACGCTTATGCTAATCTCGTGTCGGCCTGCCGGTATAGTGATGACGGAGTCGGCTGAGCGGTAGTTATCCTTACCGTCCAGGTAGAAGGAAAAAGTCCCTTCAGCCATAACGTGGATTTGCTCCTCTTGCTCCAATTCATATCTGTATCGAAACTTAATGTTCGAATAATTGCGATCAAGTCTCCAATAAGCTGGATACATGACGCCGCGAGCTCGACGTACGACTGACATCTTCTCATGCAATCGAATTTCAAAATCACCTGGATACCAAATCCAGGTTGCTGTATAACTTTTTGTGTTTTTTTCCATGTCGAGGTTGACCCCTTTCGGTTCTTATAAATTGATTGTATAATATGCAAATAGGCAAAAACACAGGAAGAAGTGACGAACATGGACGGTAAATATGCCAAAGAAGAGACTACTTGCTCATTGCCGGTAACTCGATCATCGGTACATCATTCTATTCTTTCAGAGCATTTTAGAGATGAATTTCCTCTCTTCTTAAATAGATGGGAGGAAGGCTTCCAACTTAGGGAGCACGATCACGATTATATCGAAATCGTGTATGTCATGGCTGGTGAGGGCTACCACTATGTCGGAGATCTCGTTGAACGAACATATAAGGGTTGCTTGTACGTATTACCTGTTGGGACATCGCACGTGTTTCGCCCGAGTGGGGCATCTAACAAACACAAACTCCTTGTTTACAATCTTTGTATTCGCCAAGAGTTCTTGGATCAGCTTTCAGTATGGTTGTTTCAATATGGTTCTGGGAACCAAGCATTCTCTATTTTTAAGGGAAAACCCGGTACCCATATTGCTCTTGTAGACAAAAGCATGGAACTAATGAGCTTGTTCGAGCACATGTATAGGGAGTTTTCTGAGAATCAACCCAGCTTTGCAACATCCATTTTTGGAGGGCTATTACAACTTTCCGTACGTATTTCCCGACTTTGGTATCGAGAAGCCTCAATGGAAGAAGATGAACCATTTCACCTAAAGTCGAGTCTGTCGAATATTTTGGATTATGTACAACTCCATTTCACGGAAAGGCTAACTATTGAACAACTTTCGGCCATGTTCGGTATTAGCACCCGTCATTTCATTCGATTATTTCAATCAGCAACAGGAACGGGCTTTTCAGAATTTCTCCAACACAAACGGATCGAATATGCCTGTCAATTATTATTGGAAACGGATTATAAGATCGCTTATATCTCAGAAAGTGTAGGATATCGGGATACGGGGCATTTTAACGAATTGTTCCGTAAGGTGGTTGGAACCAGTCCAAGCAAATATCGAAAGATAAATAAGCTTCCGAAGTAATAAGATAGCCGCCATTATTATGGTAGCTTCGTTCAATAAGTATACATAAAAGTCTCCACGAAATTTCGATGGAGACTCATGTAGATGCTTATTTGACTTTACTTCTTCACGCTACTATACCAGTCATTGACTTCCTTCTGGATCTGATCTCCACCTTTGCTTTTCCAATCGGCTACAAAGGTATCGAACTTGTCCAGAGGCTCTTCGCCATAGATAATCTTGATGAAAGTCATAAGTTCCATAGTTTTTAGGCTGTCTTGATTACTTCTCATCGTCTTCGTTGGTGCACCTAGAAATTCGTTAGGAGCGTTACTAGCTTTCATTTTGAAGTTTAAAGCTCCTGCCCGGATGGCTTCCTTATCGCCCGAGGCAATTACCTTCTGTGCATTCGTTTCTGGTTGGCCGCCATTGTAGACGTAGTCAAAATCCTTGGATTCTTTAAAAGGTATTTTTGGAGTGTTCCAGAACATTGAATACTTAACAGGATCTATGACATCATCATGTGGTTTCGGAAATTTCTTTGGATCATAAATCGGCTTGCCGTCCACCATTGCATAGTCATACCCCTCAAAGTAACCGTCCTTAAACTCCCCAGTACCGAACTGATTATCATATATTTTGTCCATATACAAGAAGAACTTATCCATATTCTTGAAATCTTTACTGAACATCATGACTCTATCTTCGTTTAAAGAACCAGTGTAACGAGCTGTCTTTCCACCCTCGCCAGTAGGTAACGTATAAGCACGTACCAAGGCATTCGGAGCGCTTTTCTTAACATCGCCAAGAGGCCAACCATTTGCCCAGTAAGGTGCTACTATCATACCCGATTTTCCTTGAACGAAGCTCTCCGTCGCTTTCATTTCATCAATGGCCCCTACCTCAGGATCCAGGTATCCCTTAGCAAACCACTCCCTTAACTTGCCAAGACCATCTTTAATCCCAGGCTGAACGGAACCATATTTCATTATTCCATCCTTGTCCAACTGCCAAGTACCAGGTATTAACTTGCCAGTGTAGGCACCGAAGATAAAGCTGGAGTCAGACATCCAATTAGAGAAACCATTCCTTGCGGCAAAACTAAATCCGATCGTATCGTTTTTACCGTTACCATCAGGATCCTGTTTGGTGAAAGCATCCATGACTTGCTCAAATTCTTTAATTGTCGTCGGAGCTTGTAGTTTCAACTTATCCAGCCAATCCTGCCTGACCCATAACACCGGATTGGTACTGTCGCCAGCTGAGAGGATAGGCAATCCCATCAACTTTCCGTCGCTCTTGACTTGGTTCAGTACTGAGCTATTGTCAGTGTAGAGTTTTTTCAACCTGTCTGAAGCGTAAGTGTCGAGATCTTTTTGAATATCCTTTACTTTACCGGATTGTATAAGATCCGCAACAAGATTTGTGTCTTGAACGATGAAAACGTCCGGCAATTTGTCTTGCGTAGCAAGTGACAACCTTAATTTGGTCTGATAAGCAGTTTGATCTGCTGAATTCCACAAATCTTTAAATTCAATCCCTAGTGTCTTTTTCGCCCATGTATTATGGATATTGTTATTAATATCCTCACCATTAATGAACTTCGTGTCCCCACCTAAAGGACGTGCTGTGGTAATCATTACGGTAGAATTTGATTTGTTGTCGGTAGACTGTGCAGTCTCTCCATTTCCTGAACATCCAGCTGTGAATGCGATTACAACGCTCAGTGCTGTTCCATATATTTTTCTTTTATTCATATATTCATTCCCCTCTCGTTGTTTGATTCCTACGTTCTTATTGTACTAGCTGCTTTCTTATAGCGTATATGCCCGAGAATCAACATGCATATCCATAGATTCAATCAGTTGTGTCCTTAATACCTAGAAATTCTTCTTTCCATGGAATTTCAACCTCATAACCATTGATGTGAACCGGAAGAAAACTATAACCTGACGATCTAAGGTCATCCTTATTCCAGTGATCTAACATGAGATACCATTGGCCGTTGACCTTAAAGGCATTTGAGGTTTGTCCGTTGTAGGTCTTCCGATAATTCATACCGGTACATGGATTATCGATTAATCTCCATGTTCCCATTACTTCTCTCGCGCAACCATATAACATAGCGTTCGGATCCCAACCCGTACAGCCTGAAGTGAAACTATAATAAATATTGTTTTCCTTTATAATGACCGGGGCTTCCCGATACTGCTCAATTAATGAAAGCTTAGACTCGCCGGTTAAAGACAAATTATCCTCACTTAATTGACAAATCAAAGTCGTGGCATTCCAATTCGTACTGCAAAATAGATAGACACTATCATCATCATCTTGGTACAAAGTCATGTCCCTACTGTCTTTACCCTGACTATCCGGCCGCAGGCTCCCCCTGTATGTAAATGGACCAGTTGGAACGTCAGCGTCCGCAATTCCAATTCGAGCATAGTTATAGGTAGCATCATCCAAATGAAACCACATTACGAATCGATTCATCATTTTATTGTAGACTACCTTAGGTCGCTCCCCTACTTTTGTAGAGCTTAGCTCATGCTCAGGGTCATCATTCACGGATTTAAGAACTACCCCTTCGTTTGACCAATTGACCATATCCTTGGAGGAATAACAAGAGAAGCCCAGGAAGGGAACTCGGTTTAGATGCGTATCAGCATCTTTATTTTCCCCATACCAATAAAACCTATTTTGATACTCAATTATAACTCCGCCGTGCGCTTGAATTAATTTCCCTTCTGTATCTAGCCAGCATGTTCCGTTTTTCATATTTTCATATCCCTTCCTTGATCGTTATTCTTTCACAGCACCAACTACAATACCTTTAACAAAATATTTTTGCAGAAAAGGATAAACCATAAGAATCGGGAGAGCTCCAATAAAGATCTGAGCTGCTTTCACGGTCCGCTGAGAGAGATTTTCCATGTCTTTTGGATTTAGACTCATTTTGCTGAAGTCCTGTTGGACAACGACCGTTTGTAAAAATGTCGCAAGTGGATAGTTTTGGGGATTCATCATATAAATCAACCCGTCAAACCAAGAATTCCAATGACCCACTAGAGTAAATAATGTGATCGTTGCAACGGAGGGCAAAGACACTGGCAAATGAATTGAGAAGAGTATTCTAAAGATTCCCGCCCCATCGATCAGAGCTGCTTCCTCCAGCTCCGCTGGAATGGTACGAAAGAAGTTCATAAGAAGTATCATGTTAAATGCACTAAACGCACTAGGAAGAACCAAAGCCCAGATCGTATTCGCCAGATGTAAATTAGTAATTAGTATATAGCTCGGTACAAGACCTCCGGAAAATAGCATCGTAAACACGAAAATCCACATGTACCAATTCCGACTTTTAAATTCAGCGTATGACTTAGATAAGGCGTATCCCGATAAAATGATAACCGCCATGCCAATTCCTGTTCCTAGTACCGTTCGAAGTAGCGAAACCAATAGTGCACGTATAAAAGCAGAGTTATTTATCGTTTTGGCATAAGCTTCAAGGGTGAAATCAACAGGCCAAAGATTTACAATGTTCGCCGTAGCAGCTGATGCACTACTAAAAGAGACGGCTAATATATGAACAAGCGGCAATATACAAATAAGTGACACGATAACTAAAAAAACATGATTGATAGCATTAAACCAGCGGTAACCTATTGATTTATGATACAAGTTTTACCTCTCCTCTCTTCGAATTTAGAATATCCGATAGTTAGCGAATTTGTATGCCAGTCTATAAGATGTAACAATTAGGATAAAGCTTATGATTGACTTAAACAGCCCGACCGCTGTAGAGAAGCTGAAATCTCCCTTAATCATCGCTGAACGATAAACGAAAGTATCAATGACATCCCCTTGGTCATAAACTAGCGGGTTATACAAATTGAATATCTGATCAAATCCAGCATTTAATACATTCCCGAGTTGAAGTGTCCCAACAACGATAATAATTGGAAGCATAGCCGGCATCGTCACATGGAGGGTTTGCTTTAATCTTGTAGCCCCATCCATCTCGGCAGCCTCGTAGAGTGAAGGATTTACCCCTGCAATAGCAGCCAAATAAATGATCATCCCATATCCAAATTCCTTCCAGATGTCGCTGATAACCAAAACAAAACGGAACCATCCACCTTGCCCAAGAAAAAAGATGGGATCTAAGCCGAATCCGTCCACAATTACGCGGTTAATTAATCCACCTTTAATGGAGAGTATATCGATTAGAATCCCTCCAAGTATCACCCAAGACAAAAAATGCGGGAGATAAACAAAAGTTTGAATCGAACGTTTAATGCCATTTCTTCGAATTTCATTGAGAAGTAAAGCGAACACAATCGGAACGATAAAACCGCAGACTATCTTTAATACTGATATCACTAGGGTGTTCCATATGACTTGTTTGGACCCCTCGAACATGAAGAGTGCTTCAAAATGCTTTAGTCCCACCCAATCCGACTTGAAGAATCCTAGCCAAGGTTTATAGTCTTGAAAAGCCATCACCAAACCGAGAATAGGTATATAGTGAAATATTATTGCGATGATCAATGACGGGAAGATTAGAACATGTAAAGGCCAAGTTTTTTTAAAACCCCTGAACCTGACCTTCTTGTTGGGCAATCGAATGACAACCTCGTTTTCTTTAACATCGGTTATTCTCAAAACTATTATCTCCTCTCAAAAATCTAAGTTGCATTTATAATCGCTTATGATACTATTATAGCCATCAGATTCGCCTTAACCTATGATAAGGTCTTAACATCTATAGCCCTATCCATAACCAATTCCTTTCACTCTATAACTTTGGCGGTGTATCGATGGTAAAATATAAAATCTTCCAGAATCTTATCGTTCTGCTTGTCGTTCTACTTGTACCAACGATGTTATTGTTCAGCTATTCCAACCGATCCAGTAATAAAGTAGTTCAGAATACCTTGGAAAGCTCCGCCTCCAAACAGCTGGAATACACGATGGATAGTCTGGAAAAATCATTAAGGCAAATTGAAACACAGTCCCTGCTTCTGCTAAACGATTCCAGCATAAAATCATATTCCACGTCTCTTCAATTTCCCGAATACGTAGACCACTTACTACTGCGTAAAACCATAGAAGATAAATTGACTGTTCATAACGAAGTGAACAACATGATTTATAATTTAACCTTGTACTTCCCAACGCTACACGAATCGATCTCTAGCAAAAAATTAGTGACTTTATCCGAAGAACAACTGATAGAAGCACCAAAAAACAAATGGTTTCAACACATACAAGATGACCGTTTTAGCTTTCGACTAATTTTCACAAACCCAACATTTCCTTCTGAAGATTTCAACAACGTAACTAGCGCAGTAGAAACCTCCGTCTCCTTGGAATACATGAAATCTGTTCTGCAAACAATGGATTTATCTGGAAACGGTACCTCGTTTTTTTATTTTGAAGGCATGCCTTTGATCAGTAACCATCAAAACGATTACAACTTTCTCCCAATGCTGAAATCGGCAAAGATGCTTGAAAGGCAGGAGACGCAAGGATCTGGACCCTTGCGTAATTCTATGAAAATTGATGGAGTAAGCTATTTAATACAGACGATTTACAGCCCATCTCTCCAAGGAACACTTATCAGCTATGTTAAATTAAGTGACTTCTTAAGCCCGCTCCAAAAAATGAACCGTCTTGTTAATGTAAGTTTATTTCTACTATTTTTAACTGGGTTAACATTTGTATATTTTATATATCGCCATTTTCGTATGCCTTTCAGCTACTTAGTAAAAAAACTCGAGCAACTGGGTTCCGGTAATGTAAATAGCAGAGCTGTTCTTAAAGTAAATAACGAATTTGATTTTCTATTCGATCGCTTTAATGAAATGGCCTCTAGAATAAAAGCCCTAATTGAGAATGTGTACGAGGAGCGCGTTCGTGCACGCGAAGCGGAATATAAGCATTTACAATCACAGATTAATCCTCATTTCTTATATAACAGCTTATTTTACATCGTAAGCATGGCGCATAAATCACCTGACGCCGTAATCTCGATGGCAAAAAATTTATCCCATTTCTACCGTTACATCACACGCAAAGTAGGTTTTGAAGTAACGCTTGCTGATGAAATTCAACTCGTAGAATCCTATTTAGAGGTCCAGTCCCTTCGTAACAAACATCTGTCTTATGAAATACATATCCCGGCACCGATGCTAGAACTTCCAGTTCCAACACTGTTGCTCCAGCCGGTAATTGAAAATGCTATTGTTCATGGTTTAGAACGCAAAAGATTTTCAGGCAAAATCTTGATTAATGGGGTTTCTATTGATAAACAATATATTCTGACCGTGGATGATGATGGAGCAGGAATGTCACCGTTGGAGCTCGAGGAGCTCAAACGGTGCGTTTATAACCCTCCCTCATCCTCTGAGTCGTCTGCCAATGAGATGAGTTGCGGACTGTTAAACATTCATCAGAGGTTAGTTAACCGATATGGCAATAAGAGTGGAGTAGCATTTTCGAATAACGATTGGGGTGGCTTAAAGGTTACCCTTACCATATCAGAAGAGAAGACGGTGAAGACAAATGAACGTATTATTGGTGGATGACGAAGATTATGTACTGGATTATTTAGAGGAAACAATAAAATGGCCGACCTTTGGAATTACCAGTCTATATCGGGCAAACTCCGTCGACGAAGCGTTGGAAATCATCCATCATATTCCTATCTCCATTACGATTACCGACATCCGAATGCCGGAAAAAAGCGGTTTGGAGCTATTATCAGCAATTAAGGAAAATAATTTCAATATAAAAGTGATTCTTCTAACGGGTTATTCAGAATTTGAATATGCCAGACAAGCACTCCAACATGGTGCTGCTGATTATTTACTAAAGCCTGTAACCAATGAGGAAGTAGAGATTTCTTTACAGAATCTGTTAACACTAATAGGGAACGAGAATAAGAATAAGGAAGAAATATTAGCAGCTGAAGATGTGCTCCGAAATGGTATTTCTCGTATGAGAACACATCTCTTATTGGACCTGCTTTTAGGCAAACGCTATCCCAATGGTGAATTAGATCAACAACTCTCATCCTTGCGCCTGTCGATCACTTCTGGAGATGAATGTGTACTAGCTCTTCTTCGGATTGAAACCGAACTTTCAGATTCCAGCGCTGAGGATTTGGAGTTATTTCACTACGCAATTGTAAATATAGCTGAAGAAATCTTTAAGGAGAAAGGAATTCCCCAACCAAATTTATGGACTTGCAGTGACTCCCACAATTATTTAATCATGATGTTACCATTAGAATATCTAGGTGGTTTAGGTCACATTACTGAGGGAATTAATCAACTTCATCATGCAGTCAAACTATATATAAAGAGAACAGTTTCGATTCTTGTAAGCCGTCCCTTGTTTGTAAACGAAAAACTGGACCAAATATATCTCCAAGCTTTGAATCAATTCTGGAGTTTAATAGGAATACGAAATGATGTAATGCTCACACTCGATCAACAATTAAATACAACTACAACGAAAATGAGGCCGTTAGTTCGTCTATATGAAACCCCATCTCTCATGCAATTGTTTGAGTCAGGACGTTGGGATGAGGCCGTTCACAGACTGGAATTTGTACTTGCAGAATTAAACATGCCGGATTACCAGACCCAAGAACATGCGACTGAAGTTGTCTACCATTTGTACAACTGCTTCTCCTATTTAGCACATAGACAAGGCGATTCTTTTATCGATTTGTTAGGAAATTCTTTATCCAACCAATTGCAACGATTCCATTCTACTGAAGCTATTCGCAGTTGGGCTAATACATTAATAGAACAGTTCAGAGTATCGCTTCACGATAGCTTAGGTAATCAAAACCGAATTATGCGGCAGATTCAAGAATACATCGAACAAAACCTTCAATCGGATTTGTCACTTACGGTGATCGGAGAACATGTTTATTTGCACCCGGTATATCTTTCACGATTGTACAAAAAAGCAACGGGCGAAAGTTTTTCATCTTACATCACTCGGGTTAGAATGGAGAAAGCAGCACTCTTGCTAACTTCGACGAATAAAAAGGTCTACGATATAGCCTGTGAGGTTGGTTACCAAAAGACGCAATATTTTATTCGTTTGTTTAAAGAATACTATGGCTACACGCCACAAAGCTATAGAAACAGGTAATCCAAATCAATTCATGATGTTCGGTTCCTGTAGATACAATAATTGCCGCCTTTATTTGAAGGCGGCAACATTTTACGTGTTGAGCAAAGGTAAAAAATTACCAAATAGTTTTATCTCAAATAATTGTTGGGTATACCAGTCATATCCCATGAAATAATATTGCACGTTTTTAGTACTTATATACAAATCAATAGAACATTTTATAAAAGAAGCACCATGGGCATACTAGATCCCATGGTGCTTCACTTTTAAAAAGCGTATTCCGTTGAAATTTACCCTTTAACAGCACCCGCGGTCATACCCTCGATAATATACCTTTGAAGGAATAAATAGACGATCAACATAGGGAGCATGACGGAAAGCAGATCTGCAAAAACAAGTTGCCATTCCGTACCTTTTTGTGAAACAAAATTGTATACAGTGAATGGAAGTGTCCACATGCTGGTATCACTTATAATATATAAAGTGTTCATGAAGTCGTTCCAAGTGAAAATCGCAACGAATACAGAAGTAGTTGCAATCGACGGTGTAAGTAATGGGAAAATAATTCGACTAAAAGTTGTGAAGCTTCCAGCACCATCTATGGTAGCCGCTTCATCTAACTCTCTGGGCAGAGTTTTAACGAATCCGCTCATGATAAAGATAGTGAATGACAGCATAAGTGTCGTCAAGAATAGGATGAGGCCAATATATTCACCTGATAAATGAAGGAACTTCAATAATTTAATTGTTGGTATCATTGATGGGGGTGCAATAAGCCCTGAGAAAAATAAAAGGAACAGATACTGAACCCATTTGCCTTCACGTCTAGATAGAAAATAGGCTGACATAGAACCCGCGCATATGGCTAAGATAACAGTAGAGAACGTAATAAGAACACTATTTTTAAGACCATTAAGTAATCTTCCTTCGATAAAAACAGTCTTATAATTTGTCCACATCCACTGACTAGGTAAACTCAAATCTAACTTTGCTGCCTCAGCAGGGTTCTTCAAAGACCCTAAGACTACCAGAACAAGTGGAATAAATATCAACAGACTACCCAAACTAACTAGAATTGTGCGTAAAATGATTCCATATCGGTTACTCATTCGGCTGTTTCCCCCTTCTGAAGTAGCTTGAAGAGAAGAACTGAAACAACAGTTACCAATAGGAACAGGATGACGTTCGCTGCAGTACCATATGCGTATAAGCCTTGGCTGAACTGCTTCAAGATAAATGTGTTCATCACTTCCGTAGCGCCACCAGGTCCCCCGCCTGTCGTAACATAAATTAAATCAAAGGTTTTCATGGATCCAATCATGCCGAGAACAACGCTAATCGTTACTACTGGTGCAAGAATAGGCAGAATTACAAAGCGAAGTCTCTGTAGATATGTCGTACCATCAATAATGGCCGCTTCGATCATATCCTTGGGAATACCTTGTAGACCTGCAAGATATAAAGCCATAGAAGAACCAACCCACTGCCATACAGTTACAGCAGCAACTGAGAATAATGCTAGATGTGGATCACCAATCCAGTCCTTAGCCCAGTTAGATAGGCCAAGAGCTCGTAGTAATTGATTCAAGATTCCCTCTGGATGTAGTACGGTTGTAAACATATAACCTACAATCATTGCACTCAAAATACACGGTAGAAAATAAACGCTTCGGAACAAATTACGTCCCAATAGTTTACTGTTAAGGAAAAGGGCTAGGAGAACTCCCAGCCCATTCTGAAAGATGGTTACAATGAAAGCGTAAATCAAAGTATGTTTCATAGCCAGATACAAGCTTTTGGTTTTAAATAAGTCTCGGTATTGTTCAAATCCAATAAATCGGATTTGATCTTTGTATGGCGACCAATCTGTAAGTGAATAATAAAAACCAGAAACAGTTGGATAAACGTACAACACCAGAAACATTAATAGGGCAGGTAAAACAAACCAAACTGGATACATCTTTTTTTGCAGCATATTCTCCACTATCCTTCCGTCAAATACCTAGAAGCCAGTTACTCCTGCAGCTTTAGCTGCTTTATCTAAATTAGCCTGCAATCCTACAGCTACTTCTTTCGGAGACATCGTACCACCATACATCTGTTGCAAAAGTCCTTGATAATCACCGATTTCAACTGGTGTTAAGCTATTGAAGAACGGAGCAGCTTTACCCGCATCAACGTACGTTTTCATATCAGCTGTTCCTTGATTTAAACTAATTGTCAGACCAGTCCAAGTAGGAATAGATTTAACAGTGTTAAAATATTTCGTTAATTCTTGTTCGCTGCTGAAGAAATTCAAGAAATCTTTAGCGGCATCGAGATTCTTAGAGTTTTTGAATACATAAAGTCCATTAGGATCGGAAACACCTGCATAAGGATCCCCATCCCATGGTAATGGGAACATCCCAATTTGAGCATCCGGGTACTTAGTCAAGAGCGGGTCTATCGCCCAATCTGCTTGGAAGATCATTGCTGACTTACCAGAAGACACTTGTTCAAGAGACATATCGTAAGTAGCTGAGAAAAGATCCTTGTTTAGGTAACCTTTTGTAACTAGATCCTTTTGTTTTTGAAGCGCGTCTACAAATTCAGGTACTTGATCTAAAGTCGTTTTGCGAGTACTAATATTTCCCATAAGCTCTGGCTGCTTTTTGATGACATTTGTCATCGCACTAAAGGAGAATAGTTGAAGCGGCCAGCCTTCTTTTCCAGCCTCGTAGACAGGAGTCTTTCCAGCGGCTTTGATTTTTTCGCAAATCGCCAGAAATTCATCATATGTCTTAGGAATTGAAAGACCCAAATCTGCAAAAACCTTTTTATTATAGATGACACCGGATACACTCATGCCAGTAACCGGGATACCATACGTCTTACCACTTCCGCCAAAAGAATATTTTTTCGTGGCTGGATTAATTCGTGAAATATAACTTTCGTTACTAAGGTCGAGCAAATTTTTCTCAGGTTGTAATGCTTTCACTGCCCCTTCATTACTCCAATAAAAGAGCAAATCAGGTGCATCATTCGTTGCAAGTCGGGTATTTACTAAGTCTTTATAGTTGTTGACAGGCGCGCTTTGGATATCAAGCTTGTTCCCTGTCTTTTGTTGCCAGTCATCGAATACAATTTGCCATTTCTTTTCCTTCAACCAATCACTTGCTACCAATACCTTAAGTGTTACGGGTTTCTTGTCCGTTGGCTGAGAAGTTGCCGTTTTTTCCGGTTCATTTGTTTGCGTGCTTGTGTTACTACTACTTTGCCCGCATGCAGATAGTGTAATGGCCGAAGCCAGCAGAACTACGGCCAAGCTTTTAACGTTTGCCATATTTAAACCCCTCCATATATGTGGTTGATTTCTTCTTTATATTAGGTCATTACCCAAACTTCAGGAATGGAAATAATGAACCTCGGACATGTAAATAATGAACCTTTACGAAATGGACTTTTCATCCATGATATAATCGATTCTGGAGGTGCAGTAGATGCAGCTAAGAATACAGACTCGACTTTTCCTTGGTTTTACATTACTTAGTTCTATTTTGGTCTCCAGTAGTGGGTATCTATACTTCTCACAGACGTCAAAGGATTTATTGGACCGAGTGGAAGAAACAAATATGCAACAATTATATCGTTATCAAGAAGCGTTAGATCATATCGTTCAAGACATGGACCGTATATCGGCACAGGTCATTTATAGTACAGATATCAAGAACTATTTAATTGAAGTTAATGAAACAGATTCCTCAAGCTTTCTAAGTTTCACAAAACGTAAGAAGTATGAGGATTTACTGGCCTCGTTTAACGGTCCTTGGTTTATTGCATCACAAATCAATTTAATTTCATTAAGTGGCTTTTTTCTTACCTACGGGAAAAACATGAGCATCTTACCCGATATCGAACAGCGAATAGAAAAGGTCCACTGGATAAAAGAAGCTCTGCAACTGGAGGGTGAAAAACTTCTTATAACACCTCGTATTAACGAGTGGCAAGAGAACCAGGAATTGTTTTTTTCATTGGTACGAAGCTTCAATTTCCCACCTGCCTTAACACCTGCTGTTGTAGAAATACAACAACCCTATGAGTTACTATCAGAAACAATGGAACTAGGACAAAATAAAGAATCACAAGCAAAAGTTTTCGTTATTGATGATAGTGGGAAACAGTTCTATCCCAATAAGAAAGAAAATAAAGAGCAACCGGAGATACCTAAATTGAGTGGGAAGGTTACTGAGATTAAGGGAGCGAAAAGCAATGAGTCAGATATATGGATCAAACTTAGATCCGATTATAGTGGACTCACCATCCTCATACAACAGCCCAAGTCGGTAGTTATGGAGCCCATCATTCGCTTACAAAAAATGACTTGGCTTTTAGGAATATTAGGCGAATGCATATCACTTGTTATTGCCTATATACTTTCCGCTGGTATTGCTTCCCCAATTCGATATCTACAAACTCGTCTAGATAAATTGAGCCTTGATAATATGAATATCTCAACAACGAAGAAACTCCGGAACACGAAAGAAATTGCATCACTTTATTCGACATTTGAAGATATGAGGACCAGACTTAACGATTCCCTTACTGAGGTACTTCAAGCTCAAAAACGGGAAAACCTAGCTCATTTACAAGCCATGTATGCACAAATGAATCCCCATTTTTTATTTAATACCTTAACATCCATGGCTTCATTCGCTGAAGAGTCGGGTTTTCCGGAACACGCCAGAATTTCCCAGAAACTGAGTAATATGCTTCGATATGCAACTCAATCTGTCAACAATTCAGTCTCTCTTAAACAGGAAATCAGATATACAATCGACTATTTAGAATTGATGCAATTCAGATACGAAGGCCAATTTTCCTATACCCTATTGGTTGATTCATCTTTCGACAATGAACCTGTTCCCAAATTCCTGCTCCAACCTTTGGTGGAAAATTCATTTACTCATGGCTTTCAGCAGGCTCGACCTCCTTGGGAAATAGAATTGTCCGTTGAGAGCAACGAAGTGAACGGATATTGGTTGATTCGAATTAAAGATAATGGATCCGGGTTTTCGAATGCTGCTTTTAAAGAAACCCAAGATTTAATCCAAGAGCTTAATAATGGACAGATTCGGCAATTAGATAACTTATCAGCCCAAGGACTAGGGCATATTGGAATTGTCAATACACTTACCCGGTGCCATCTGTTCTGGAATGGACAGGTACAATTTACTCTTAATAATCTTTCGAGAGGTATGGAATTTACCATATCCATAAGAAGGGAAGCATAAACATGTTCCGTATGATTATTGTTGAAGATGAACCACGGATTTTACGACATTTAAAAGAGAAAATCACCTATATCAGCTCTGATTTTAAAGTAATTGGCACTTACGATAATGGAGAAGATGCGCTTATCGAGCTACATTGGACTCAGCCGCATGCCATTATAACGGATATTCGCATGCCGGTTATGGACGGACTTGAGCTAATTCACAGAGTCAAAAAGAACCTTCCTGAAATACAGTGTGCTATTATAAGCGGCCATGATGATTTTCAATATTTAAGACAAGGTATAAAGCTAGGTGTAACGGATTATTTACTCAAACCCGCGTCCGACTCTGATATTCAACAGTTATTGGAGCAGATGAAGGAGAAGATCTTTCTTAATCAGAGGTTGCTAGAGGGCGAGGTAGCCAGTCAAATCAGTGGTGTATCAACGGCTCCAGGCAGTTCTCTAACAGACTGGAGTCAAATTGCAAAAGAATTGTTCTATCATGGTCACTATATACTCGTCTATGCTTGGCAACCACAAGGGGATATACCCGCTGGAATTGAAAGTCGATTTGAAAACTTACTCAATGAAGGTGAAAAATACACCTCACTTCCTTCTACATCAGGAAATGAACGAATTCTCTTATTCGGGGTCCACTCCTGTTCGCCTGGACGTCAGAAAGAATGGACGAAAGCAGTTGAAAATTTAATTGTCACCGAAGCTGGTCTTACAATTTCGATGGCCTTATCTGAGATAGGCATACAACCAATTCCGGACTTACTTGATCAATGTAAGAGAGAAGTTAGGGTTCAAAGCCGATTTGGAGGATGTTGTTTCTGGCTGTCCGATTCAACACCCGAGAATATCCAACCCCTTCTCGAACCGTACCAGCCCATTACACAACGATTGGCCCAATTTATCATTAAACAACAGAAACAGTTGTTTTGCAAAGAGTTAGAGTTGTTGATAGCTGGAGAGCAAACCCTACAAGTTCCAGAGACTAGAAAAGGTTGGGAACAGCTATTACTGTTTATTTCCCACTCCTTACACAATCAATCTAAAGATTATTTCTCAACAAATTTCGAAACCATGCAAGCAATGGAAGCCGAATTAAGCGAGGAAGTATGGCGAATACGGCAGATAAATGAATTGTTTCACCATATAAAGGAAATATGGTGTTCTTATTTCTTCAAAGCTGAAACCGAACAAACCACCTACCGAGATTGGGCTAAGGATGCTAAGCAATACATCCATAACTATTACAATGAAAACATTTCTCTTACAAGTATTGCAGACAACTTACAGCTGAATCAGGCATATTTAAACCGGTTATTCAAGAAAGCGTATCATACCTCCATCCCCGACTATCTTGTCAAAATTCGAATGGAGGAAGCCGGTCGTTTTATTAAGGAACATCCATTTGTCTTGATTAAGGAAATCGCCGAGCATGTTGGTTATTTGGACCCCTTTCATTTCAGTAAGGCATTCAAGCAGTATACTGGATTTAGTCCAAGTGATTATAAGACTAAGGCGGATTGATAATACTACAGTCAATACCTGGCAGAAAACTTTTCGTGAGATCATCCCCAAATGAGAATATAAATAGCGCGATCACCAAAGGGCGAACGCGCTATGTTTTTGAAGCGTACTTAGTTCTCATCTTACAATCTTTATTCCTTCACACTCCCCATGACAATTCCCTTAATAAAGAAACGCTGAAGGAACGGATAAACCAGCAGAATCGGTAGCGCACCTAGAAAGATTTGTGCAGCTTTCGCCGTCTGTTCATTAATATTCAGTAATTGACTCAGATCGGTTGCAGCCAACTTCGTAATATCCTGCTGGACGACAATAGTTTGCAGGTAGCTCTGTAACGGATAGTGCTCAGCTGAATTCATAAAGATCAGGCCATCGAACCACGAGTTCCAGTGACTGACTGTTGCGAATAAGGTTGTCGTTGCAAGTGCAGGTAACGACAATGGTACGTAAATGCGCCATGCAGTCGTCCAATGTCCAGCTCCATCGATGAATGCCGCTTCCTCCAGTTCCTTCGGTAAACCCCTAAAAAAATTTAACAGAAGAATGATGTTGAAAACAGGAACTGCTGTGGGAAGCACTAAAGCCCAAATCGTATCCATAATCCCCGTATATTTAACCACCATATAAACGGGAATAAGTCCTCCATTAAATAAAATTGTGATAACAAATATCCAGGCATACCATGAGCGCGCTCCAAAGGAGCGAACCTCTTTGGACAACGGGTATGCGGCGAGAATTGTCATCAGGATATTTATCGGAACACCGAGACCTACGCGCTCTAAAGTAACTTGGATCGATCGGAAGAAAGCAACCTGTTTCAAGACGTAGCTGTAGGAGTCCAATGTCCAGCCAACAGGAACTAGCTTCACCGCCCCCGCCGCTGCAGCAGCATTCGAACTAAACGAGAGTGCAAGCGTGTGGACGAGGGGGAGAATACAGGCCAAAGATATACAAGACAATAGCACAAAATTGAACAAGGTGAAAAGCTTACCTGAAAACGTTTTTCGAATGACCACGTGTTTCTCTCCCCTTCCCTAGAAAATGCGATAATTGGCAAACCGATAGGCAATAAAGTAAGATCCAGAAATTAATATGAGAGAAATGACTGATTTGAACATGCCGACTGCCGTTGCAACTGAATATTGAGCATCGATGAGTCCTATCCGGTAAACAAATGTATCGATGACATCTCCACTTTCATATACAGCCGGGCTGTATAGATTAAAAATTTGATCGAACCCAGCGTTGAGTACATTTCCAATGCTTAGGACAGCCAGTAGCACAATGATAGGGGCCATACCGGGAATTGTAATATAAAGTGTTTGCTTCCACCTGCTCGCTCCATCCACAATAGCCGCTTCGTATAAAGCCGGATTTATTCCAGTTAATGCAGCCAAATACACAATTGTGTTATAACCGAATTCCTTCCATACATCTGTAGCTACAAGTGTTTGCCTAAACCATGAGTTATCTCCTAAAAAATAAATCGGTTTAACACCGAAAAATCCCAAAACTTGATTAACGATTCCATTCGTTGGCGATAGGATATCGATTAGAATACCACCAAGCAAAATCCACGATAAAAAGTGTGGTAGATAAATCAATGTCTGTACATAGCTCTTAAAAGCTTCCTTGCGAATTTCATTTAGCAGAAGCGCTATCGCGATAGGTACAATGAGATTAGCTATTATTTTCATAAATGAAATTAATAGCGTGTTCCATAATGCTCTATGGAAATCCGGCATAGCGAAGATGTAGCGAAAATTGTCCCATCCAATCCATTGGGAATCGAGGAATCCTCTAGCCGGAATAAATTTCTGAAAGGACATCACCATGCCCAGCATTGGGCCATAGGAGTACACCAAAAGCAGAATAATCGCTGGAAATATCATTAAATGAAGTGGAATTTCTCTTTTTTTGAACAGACTACCTCTTAGTTTTTTGACTGTAAGTAATGTGTGTTCCTTTCTAATAACCTTTTCACTCATTGTAAGTCGCCTCACTTTCGTTAAAGAGAAAGGAGCTGAGGAGAATCCTCAGCCCCCTTTCTCTTGTTATTTCTTGGACTTCGCCCAATCATTAACTTCTTTCGTGATTTGATCCCCGCCTAAGCTCTTCCAGTCGCTTACGAACTTGTCAAAAGAATCAATAGAGGCACCCATGATTATTTTGGTAAACGTCTCAAGCTCGGATTTCTGTAGTGTAGTAAATTTATCGCCCATTGTTTGAGTCGGTGTTCCGTAGAATTCACTTGGCATTAGTAGGTTGTTCTTCACGTATTGATTGATAGTTGCATAAGATCCTTCTCGACCGAACACTTTATCAAAGCCCCAATCTGCCACATCGCCTTGCCCTTGAGCTGCCTTAACACTGTGATTATAAGCATCGTTTTCTTCTGCGTTCAGTCCAGATGGATCCTTCTTGTCTAGAGCCGCTACAACATCTTGATGTACCTTTAAGTTTTTTTCTGGTTGTCCAGCAGAAACAGGCGGATACATCCATACCTCATTCCCATTGGCTTTGGAGTGAGCTGTCCATACATCATTCGATGTACTTGGGTCGTTCAAATATTTTACAACTAGGTTCAACAACTTGATGGCTGCCTCAGGATGCTTATTTGATTTACTCACAACGAGGTAGGACGGATCCTCCATGGAGACACCAATGGCAGGAATTTGTGCCATAGCCGGGTTGCTGTCTACAGATACGATCGGATACGCCTGCCAATCAGCTTTCGGATCGTTCTTTCGGTTGTCACCAAGTTGACTGAGCGAAATTGGCATTTGACCAAATGTCATCCCTATCTTGCCAGATGCCACAAGCTCGCCTTCCTTGTTCGAATCCTTTACGCCAAACTCTTTGTCGATCTGTCCGTTCTTGTATAACTCCTGCAACTTCGCCAACGCTGTTTTCATTTCAGGCTGAATGCTACCATATACCAGATTACCGTCTTTTCCCTTGACCCACATTTTTGGATAGGCGTGATAACCATTGAAGTATCCATCCAGTGAGCCGAAGCCTCCGTAAAGATTTTTTTGCAGGGCAAGTCCATACGTATCTGGCTTTCCATTACCATCCGGGTCTTTCGACGTGAAAGCATCGGAAATTTTAATCAAATCGTCCATCGTTTTCGGTACCGATAAATTGAGCTTCGTCAGCCAGTCCTTGCGAATCCAGACCATTGGTGCCTGGTCTAAAGTTGACCCTCCTGCCGCTAAACCCATTAATTTGCCGTCGAACGTCGCTGATGCCAAGCCGTTACGAGTATCTTGTGCAAATTGCTTAACTATTGGTGATCCATATTTATCTACTAAACCTTTCAGATCGATAATCTGACCCGCTTCAGCCAATTGCTTTAATTGAATCGCATTCACATAGAAAAAGTCTGGTAAATCGTTTGACGCAATTGTCACATTAAGCTTGGCATCATATTGGGCGCGTGCTACGCTCCAATTATTTTTGATTTTAATACCCAACTGCTCTAGCATGTCCTTTGTCCAAATATTGTGATCTAGGTCTTCACCTTGAGCAAATTTGAGGTTATCACCAAGTGAACGCACCGTTGTCAACTCAATTGGAGTATCGTATTTTGCGAACGCTGTGTCCTTCTCACTACTTGAACTTGAAATCGGCTTATCTGATGCTTTTGCACCATTGTCGGACTTCGTTGCTGTTGCTGATTCCGAACCATTGTTTTTGTCACTACTGCAAGCTACTGCTACCAAACTTACACAGAGACAAGTTGCTAATGTTACGATCATTTTTTTTCTGATATGCATGTAGTTGAACCTCCCTTTGAATATCTGTTGGTTATACTTTTAGTATAAAGTCCAGTTACCCTCACGTATATTTCACTCTTTCGAGATTCATTGCCTTTTGTTTGGAAGTATCAAACGATATTCCTGCGGAGTCATGCCATGATGCTTTTTAAATAATCT
Source organism: Paenibacillus plantarum (assembly GCF_013141695.1). GTDB lineage: Bacteria > Bacillota > Bacilli > Paenibacillales > NBRC-103111 > Paenibacillus_E > Paenibacillus_E plantarum. The sequence goes on along the minus strand of NZ_WHNY01000005.1, from coordinate 167,638 downwards.
TGTAAAATAACCCGCCATGCTGTACCCGCAAGCCTCTGCAATTTCGTGAACCTTCATGTGAGGCTGTGCGAGTAAATCTCTCGCCAAATCAAGACGCAGTCCGGTAATGTAATCAGAAATATTTCGACCTGTCACTTGTTTATACAAACTCGATAAATACGATGCATTTAAAAAAACCTTATCAGCTAACGTATCAAGAGATAGATCCTCGGTTAAATGTAGCTGAATATAGTCATGAAGATCTTGGATAAGTCGCTTTGTCCGGTCATCGGTAGTCTGCTTCTTCAAGCCCCATATCACTCTGGCGCTCTCTACCAAGAATTGTTGGGCAGCCAACTTGGATTCATGGAAAGCAACATTCATCAGACGTTCCGTATCCATGCTATTGGCCCCTTCATGGCCATAATTCAACCGATGCAAACGTTCCAACAGAATTAACGCAACGCAGTAGTATCGATAAGCATATTCACTGTAGGTCATTCCTTGAGCAATAAACAACTCTAGTTTCGTTTCAAATTCCGACGTAGATCCTGCATCCAGTTCTCGCTCCAAATCGGAAATCAAATGACGACCAAGTTCCTGACTGTTATTATGCTTGTGCTCTTGTCCCTCATACGTGAGCAGCATTTCCTTCCCATTTCCGAAACCAAGCAGTAATTGCTGTTTTAGATTGCGATAGGAATTTGGAATGTCCCCCCACAACTCTAAACGGCCCATAGTAGCAAGTGAAATTGATAATCGGAGCAACTCCCGACAAGTTACTTGAATGCTTTCAAGAGTACCGAGCACATAAGGTATTAATTCTTCCTGAGAAGCATCCGCTTCTGTGTTTTCAGATTGAATCAGCCAAACAAATTCAGGGCCTTCAAGGATGATCGGTAAGAATACAGAACGTTGGAGATGCTCCTCGGCAATATTCTGTATAGCATATAATAGCAGGGCCTTGTCCATGGAAGTAAAGTCTTCATTCCATCCGTCAATCCGTCCCACAAGAAGCAACACTTTATTCTCATTGGAGAGAACCACACCTAGTTCAGCGAATCGTCTATCCGAAACCTGGAAATGAAATTCCCTCTGATCTAACATACTAAGAAACCACTCTTTACGCAGCACAGGTAGCGCATGAAGTACCTGGTGTTTAGCTTTTTGCAAGAATTGCTCACTATCCGAGTTTTCTTGTAAAACAGCAATTGCCCTCTTCAAAGATTGAACAATTGCTTCATCTCCTTCCATCTTTAAAATATAGTCGCTCCCCCCGCCACGAATGGCTTGCTGTGCGAAATCCAAATCACGAATACCCGTTAAGAAAATGATCTGACATTTGGGCCAGCGCTCTCGAATCCAGGCTTGCAACTCAAGCCCATTCATCCCAGGCATCCTCATATCACTAATGACGATGTCCATTTTCGTCCGCAGCATCCGTTGTGTCGCCTCTTCCGCTGAGTAAGCACAGTATATATTAAGATCCAATTCATTATGCTCGGTAAGCATTTCGTATAACCCATCTACAGTGTAAGGTTCATCATCAACAAGAAGTACTTTCATTTCCGTTCCTACTCCCTTTCTAATGGAATTATGATTGTCACTTTCAAGCCACCCAAGCTCCCAATATCCAACTGAATGCCACCTTCGGGGCCATATTGAATGCGAAGTCTTCGATGGACATTCACTAACCCTGTACTTTCAGCGACAAGCTCACCATTACTTAGGAGCATCTGCAGCTTTTTTAAAGACTCCGGTGTGATTTGGTCGCCATTATCTTCCACAACAACCAGTAGTCTCCCATCCTGTACAACACTGTTGACGATTAGTAGACCGTCTTTAGCCTTTTGCTCCAAAGCATAGTTGTATGCATTCTCGATGATCGGTTGCAAGATGAGGCGCGGCACCAGGATGTTTGATACTTCCTGAGGAATCGGCTCAAATACAGCCTTAATCCGCTGACGAAAGCGAATTGATTGAATTTCCATATAAGATTTTGCATGCTGTGCTTCCTTGTCAAAAGGGGCTTTATCGCTGCCATCACGAGTTATATACTGGAAATACTCACCCAAATGCTTCGTTAGGTGGATAAGATTTTCATTATCGTGTAGTTTCGCCATTCGGTACAGAATAAAATAGGTATTATATAGAAAATGAGGGTTAATTTGCGATTGCAAATGCCGAAGTTCCGCAGATTGAGCGCGGTATTGTTGCTCATATACTTCATGAACTAGCACACCTAATTGCCGAACTGTAGCATTAAATCGTTCATACAGAAAACCAAATTCATCTTGAAAGGGCGCTTTCAGCGAGATTTCAAAATCTCCCTGCTCCAGCTTACGAAAAGCGGCAACGAGAATTCGAAGCGGACGGTGAATCATACGGTAAATAGAAAATGAAAATGCGAACATGATTGCAACTGCCGACAGAGATAGGATGATTAGCCACATTCGATACGTCTGAAGTGGTAACAACAAACTCTGTGTAGGAACAAACATCAGCAAGGTAGCATTCAGTGTTTCAGAGTCCTTTTGTGCGACCATAAATGTCATATTGTCAATTTTTACATTCCCGATTTCGCTTGTTATTTGTTTTCTCTCATTCTCAACTTGCTGCAAAAATTTCTTTCCTTGTTGCACATCGACTGCACCCGATACGGTCCATAGTGAATTCTTCCCGGTAAGAACAGCGCCTCCTCCCTCATTTGTAAAGCGACTTAGCGTAGTCTCTAAAGCTTGCCGTGAGATTTCCACTGCCATTACAAAGCGGGGTGACTTGTTAATAGAGGGATCTGGATAGGATATGCTAATAAACAGCCGATCCTGCCAAACGATAAATGGTGTCTGAAATCGGTTATTCGCCTGACGAAGCGCTTCGAATTCCACTCGGTTGAAGTTTGTGATATCAATTTCATTGGAAGTAATGGATCGGTCTATATCCGGGATATATGCGATGACATTAGCGATAAAGTTACTAGAGCTCTTCAGCAGATCCAGCCTGCTCTTCAGTCTGAGAATACTGTCCATTCGCTCAATATCCGTCATAAATGACGCAGACGTGCTCAGCTTAAGCAAATCATCGTCGTTGACATATTGTTGAAGAAGACCGACTGTTCGGCTAAAATCACTCTCCAAAATTTCCATATACAGGTCGACCCGAGAAGATAGAGAGTTACTGATCTCGTTTCTTACGATTCCAGAGCCTGACACATTCATTTTCAAGCCGATGAAATACAGCGGACTTAAGACCAGCAGGAACGTTAGGATCAGCTTTGGAAGCAGACGCAATCTGCTTATTCTCCTGATAAACTTCATCAACAAATCACTTCCTTTTACGGCATATTGAAAGGACAAAAGCAGTGGCGTCAAGTTAGTCTGACGCCACTGCCTTATTTCTTATTTAATGATACACATTAAACTCACCAATCGTCCACTGGTGCCAAGCATTTACCCCCGTTTGGTGGACATTAATAAATCGTGCGTTCTGTGTTGGGAATTTAATTCTTGTGATCGGTTGCCCTGTGGTAGATCCTTGAGCAACAAGCGTCCAGGCTCCGCCATTCGAAACATATACCTCATAATTGGCCGGTGCATCCGTTGGATAGGCATTCGGATTACCCGCAACTAGAGGAGCTGCGTTCAATTCAACCATGCTGAATGATTGAGTCGAGCCTAGATCGATCTGGAAGAATTCGTTGCCGGCTTGACTGGATCCGGTCCTCCATGCTGTCCCTAATGTGCCGTCAATCGCATTTGACGGAGACCCGCTTCCTGAAACCGACGCAGTTGCAGTCCAACCGCTGTGATTAATTGGATTGCCCACAGAAGGTGCCATCTGAACTCCAAATACATTGAATTCATGTATCGACCACCATGAGTTTGTAGAACTTCCGGTCTGCGTTACTTTGATGTAACGCGCAGTATCAACCGGAAAGCTGATGACGTTATCCTGTGCTGGGATCGAACCCTTGGCTACCATCTTCCAGTTGGTTCCGTCCATGGAGATGTTTACCTCGTAGCCAGGCGGATAATCACCAATCGATGTCGCCGCATTTAACTCAATTCCACTGATTGTATTAATTTTCTTCATATCGATCTGGAACCATTGTCCTGGGGCGGGTGCAGATCCGTTAGTCCAACGGGTTGTTAAATTATTGTCTAGCGTGTTAGCAGCAGAACTATTAGGATCTGGTGAACCAATTGCTGTCCATCCAGAACGATTTAACAGTAAAGGATTCTGATTATAAACATGAAATTCTGCAATCGACCACCAGACATTACTAGCACTACCTGTTTGGGTAACTTTAATATAGCGTGCCGTCTGAGATGGGAAGCTAACTAGGTTATCTTGTCCGATACCTACTCCTGTAGCAATTGGAGTCCCCCAGTTAACGCCGTCGTTAGATACAGAAACACTATATCCACGAGGGTAGTCACCAACACTAGGTCCTGTGTTCATATCTATTTTGTTGAACGTTCTCGTAGCGCCCATGTCAACCTGGAACCATTGTCCAGGCGCGGGCGCGGTACCGTTGGACCAGCGCGTTTCCAAATTGCCATCCAGCGCTTTAGATGCAGAACCGTTCTGTTCAGTCGACGAGGCGCTTGCCGTCCATCCGTTTGTCGGAAGAATACCATTCTTGCTATTAAAAAGTGATACATTCGCGATCGTCCAACCTCTAGTTGCACTTCCCGTCAGCTGAATTTTTATATGCTGCTTTGTTTGTGAGCCGAAAGAAATATTTGTCATTCCATTAGAACCTATTCCACTGGCTACTGCGCTGCCCCAGTTGACGCCGTCATTTGACGTAAACACTTGGTAACTGCCCGGACTGTCGCCTCCATATAGAGAACCTTGATTCAAACTGATTTGGTCGAAGGTTTGAGCTGAACCCAGGTTCAACGAGAATGATTGACCATTTGCTTGATTTGCACCGCTGTTCCATAGCGTTTCCGTACTGTCATCAATTGCTTGCGTTGCAGAATAAGCGCTGTTAGTTAGACTTGCTGACGCTGTCCATCCGCTACGTGTCAAAGCTTCTCCAGTATTTGGTGTCCAGCGATACGTTGCCACCGTATCACCAGGTATCGTATCTACAATCTGACCATCCGGAGTGGCAATTTTAATCGTTTTAGCTGGGGTGTTCATGAATGTACTATTATGCGAATCTGGAATCCGATTAACTACAACCATCACAATTGTACCATCTGGGTTCTTAAACGCGACATTAGAGATATTGCCGATTTGCGTACCTGAGCTGTCGATGCGGACCGCTCCAGGCTGAATGAATCGGGAGAACTGCCCAAAAGTGTAGTAGTAGGCGTTAAGCTTGAAAGTACTGTTCCCTGGTGTTCCAGCCCACGAAAGTTGCGTATCGGTCCAGAAGTCTGGGTTGTCGTTGCTAGAGACTTGTTGCCAGAAACCAGGTCCAGGTCCAGGCATGAACTCCGCGAAGCTTAACCAGTAGTCATAGCTGCTTATCCAATTACGGAAATACTCGACGAGTTGCGCCGATCCGTTTGTGATCTCCGTTACGTGTAACGTCTTGTCTGGATATTGATAATGTATCATGGAAGGATGTACAAGTACTTGTCCGCCATAATTGTGGAAACCGACGCCGTCAATATAAGCACTCGCGTTGGCATTCTTCAAAACAGGCTCCGCAAAATTGAAGGTATCCGTTTCATTGTCATCGTGAGACCAGATTTTTGTTTTAATCCCATTCGCTGCAAATGCTTGCCCTAATGTGACAGCAAAGTCTGCCTGCTCCGAAGCTGTCCACAGAGTAGTTGGATAAAGTCTCGGAACATTCGGCTCATTAGCTAGAGAAACTGTATAAATTGGAATACCCAGGTTGGCATAAGCCTGAATATATTTCACAAAGTAATTAGCCAAAGTACCGTAGTATTGAGGAAGCACGTGTCCGAGGCCATTTTGCGCCTGTTGATCCGTAATTATCATAGAATTATTGTCTTTCATCCAACCCGGTGGCGACCAAATGGAAGCAAAAAACTTGAGGTTTGGATTGATTGCCAACATTTGCTGCAATGTCGCTATCGTTCCGGCATCTATGTCTTTCTGAATCGAAAAGTTCGTTAGATTAGGATCTGCTATGCCACCGTTGTCGTCATATGACCAGAAACCATTATCTGGTTTGGTAGTGTCAAAAGACGAGCATGCGTCGGAACAGCCAATAGTAAGGCGCATCAAATTGTAATTGTTACCGACATTTGGATCTACTAGCGCTTTCAAAGCATTCGTTTTATCAGTTGCACTAAGTCGATTAAGCTCATAGACATCAGAATTAAGCATCGTTCCGCCAAATCCAACAAATGATTGGTACGTGATGGACGGGTCAACCTGAATCGTCGCATCAACGGCAGTATTGTCGATTTGAGCTAACGTCTTGCTCGGTTGTACTGAAAGTTTGTAGTTTCCAGAGTTGTTATTATAAGAGCTGTAAGTGACTTGCACTGCACCCCCGCTCCCGCTTGCCAGTGCTGTAGTCCCTGGAATCGCTAACATGGAAAATGCAAGTGTAAATACTAAATTTAATGACAATATTGCTTTCTTCTTCATATTACACCTCCGTATTTTTGGGCTATTCATCCGCACATGCAAATCTAAGCAATGCTATCCGACCCTATTGCCACTATTACCCCCTATTCAAAAATGTTCTCCTAATTTGATTGCAAAGAAATGTTTGCGCTTTCTTCTTTGTCAGTATATTATCACTGACTCCTAGCGTATATAGCACTTTTTGAAGAAACGTTGCCTTATATTTGTGAATTATAGGCTTCAAATTAAGCAACAGCATCCTCGAAAGATGAGGATGCTGTTGCTGTTCTATGCCTTATTATTAAGAGTTAGATTTATTCATAGTCTTCAATGCGCCATTCATCATGCCAATCCAGATAAGCCATTTTCCCGTCAAAGCGGAATGGCAGCCACACAAAATCCGACTTAGTTGTATCCACCGGATTAAAATGATCTACAGTAGGATCCATTCCCTTTTTAGGGTTGAAAATTCTGTCAAACCTCTCTGCAGCTTCCTCATACGTAGTCGGATTTCCTGGTGTATGCTCTGTTACCCAGCGGTCGGCTAGGGCAATGTATAGATCCTTTTTGAGTGGATGCTTGAATACCGAACAAATCTGGGATCCGAATGAAGTGTTCGTCGCATCCCCCACATGTGGATTCCCCAACACTTCAAAAGGGCCATGATAAAGGCTAGAGCATGCTACTTCGGAAGGATTTGGGAAATACCCTGTTGTTCCAGAAGTCACTAGGTAATGTAGCCCATCACGATAAAAGTGCGCTGGTGCTTCCCTTACATATGGAGGATGGGACTGCGGGAAGTGCGTCGAATAATATCCGGTAACGTCCGTATAGTCATCGGTAAGATCGGCACATATCATCTCACTATGAACTCTCTCGAAGTAATAATATGCTTTACCGTCACTCGGGTTTACAACCATATCAAAATCCCCTGCACTCATACCAAGAGGTTTGATACCCTCTTTTACAATCGTATATGGACCTAAAAAGTCGTCTGCGACTAGAACTGTCGATTTCTGAGACGCGTCCGGCTGCATGATCTTCAACCAGCAAACATATTTCTTCGTGAAGCGGTTGTAAATTATATGTGGTCTATCAAGAAATTTTGAAGGATGCAGGGGAGAACTTTCATCCTCAAGATTAGGTGGAATGATCAACCCTTTGTCCTCCCAATTATACAAATCTTGAGAAGCGTAGGCTCGGACCCCCCAATGCCAAATGTTGCTACCAGGCTTCGATTTTTCCTTGTTTTCTCCATACCAATAGAATGTACCATCAATATAAATAATGGATCCTCCATGCGAGTGTATTCTTTTCCCTTCGGTGTCCAGCCAAACTTGTCCTGGTTTAATTGAATTATTGGTCACTACACTATTCCTCCTATTATGAAACACAATAAATGCTTCTTCACAAAAATTGTATTATAAAACTCTGGAATAATCACTGACCTTCTCTTTAGATTTGTTGCCCTTTCTTTAGAACTTATCCGACTATACCTAATCTAATTTTATCTCGACTACCGATGTTCACCATAATTCCCTGCTCTATCTCAACAAACTTATTTCCCATCGACTTCGACTAGCATAAGCTCGAAATCATCACCAAAAAATTAGAAAACATCTATAAAAAGGTCAACGAATACAAAGAGAGTCCAATATAATTCTTCTTTACTGCACTATATAATTCACAGTGTGATACTAATAAGCTGAAATCCTATCGAGTTTAGGTGTTAGAGATAGCTAAATAATAATTAGAATAAAATGATAACGCTTCCAGTTTTCAAGTAATTTTGTAATATTTATATCCTTATAAAGGAGGTGATGATTGTCAATAAATTATTTTGTTTTAATTTTACATTAGTTCGAGAGTTTGTTATTAAAGGATGCAATTATTTCGAAATTTCAAAGTAAGGATTCAGAATTGGATTAATTGAAAAGGATGTGTTCTATGATGAAATTATTCTCCTCAAATCATCGACGTCAAATGAAAATCTCACTAAACTTATTTATCTGTATGTTTTTATTATTTTCTATGTTGCCTACATTCGTTTCACCAAAACCAGTTCAGGCCGCAACTTGGACTGCTAAGTGGATTTGGGACTCAACACATGTCTATAATCAATGGGCCTCGTTTCGTAAAACAGTTACACTATCTTCTGCACCGACCTCAGCCATAACTCAGATTGCTGCGGATACGAAATATTGGTTGTATGTGAACGGGAATTTAGTAGTTTTTGAAGGTGGACTAAAGCGGGGACCTAATCCGTCGGATTCCTATTATGACGAGATTGATCTTAAAAACTATTTGACTGCAGGTACCAATACGATTGCTGTTCTAGTTTGGTACTATGGTAAAACTGGATTTTCTTATAACGACAGCGGAGATGCAGCATTTATGTTTCAATCCAATATCGTAGCGGGCACAACCACAACGGTTAACTCGGATGCAAGTTGGAAAGTGAAGCCACATCCGGGATATAGCACAGACCTTAGTGGTGGTCAACCAAATTATCGTTTACCAGAGAGTAATATTTATTACAATGCTCAAAATGCAACGAGTATGTCGAATTGGATGAACAGTGGTTATAATGATAGCTCCTGGGTTGCAGCTACAGAAAAGGGTACAGTAGGAGTTTCGCCTTGGGGTAATTTAGTGAAGCGCCCCATTCCTTTCTTTAAATATACAGGGTTAATGCCCTATACAAACGCTACTCCTTCTTATGGAACAGGTACCACCCCCATTAAGATGAATTTGCCATCCAATTTACAAGTCACTCCTTATCTGCAGGTTAACGCGCCAGCAGGGGCTGTAATAGGTATTCAGACAGATCACTATGCTGATGGCGGCAATGGAACAGATTTTAATGTACGATCGACCTATATTACTACAGGAGGTATACAAGAATTCGAATCGTTGGGTTGGATGTCAGGAACCGCTGTTGAATATACGATTCCAAGCAATGTGCAAATTCTTGGTTTAAAGTATCGTGAAAGTGGCTATAACACTAACTTTGTCGGATCCTTTCAAAGTGATGACACATTTTTTAATACTTTATGGAATAAATCTGCAAGAACGATGTATCTCAATATGCGGGACAACTATATGGACACTCCAACTCGCGAAAGGGCACAATGGTGGGGTGATGTGGTAAACGAGATGAAACAGGGTTTCTACGTTTTTGATACTAACTCTTACGCTCTCGGTAAGAAGGCGATCTCGGAGTTAGTCAATTGGCAGAAGCCTACAGGCGAATTATATGCTCCCATTCCGTCTAAAGGCTTCAATAATGAACTGCCACCACAAATGCTTGCTTCCATTTGGACTTTTTGGCAATATTATATGTATACTGGGGATGCAAGTGCGATAAATTCAACTTATAATAGCATAAAAACTTACATGAACCTTTGGACGATAGATGCTAATGGCTTAATCAATCACCGACCTGGAGATTGGGATTGGGAAGATTGGGGATCTGATATTGATGCAAGAGTATTAGATAATTCACTGTATTATCTCGCATTAGATACAACCATTAAATTGGCTAATTTAACAGGAAATACAGGGGACGTCGCCTTTTGGCAGGGCAAAAAGAACAGTATTTCAAATAACTTCAATAACATATTATGGAATACAACTAATCAAGAATACCGTTCACCCGGTTATACAGGGGATACAGATGATCGTGCGAATGCAATGGCTGTAGTCGCGGGGTTAGCTGATACAAGCAAGTATGCTGCTATAACGAATGTATTGAACGTCCACAAGAATGCAAGTCCTTACATGGAGTTCTATGTATTGGAAGCATTATATAAGATGGGGTCTGTAGATAGTGCGCTTGCTAGAATGAAAGATCGCTATGCAGGACAAGTAAGTGATCCGGGATACACATTATTTGAATTTTGGACTAAAGGCGGTTGGGGAACGGATAATCATGGCTGGAATGGCGGACCACTGTATGTCCTCTCCGCTTATGCTTCTGGGGTTCGTCCAACTCAGCCGGGATATACAAGCTACCAAATAACCCCCCAAATGGGCAGCCTTAAAACGATTCAATCAACAGTGCCTACCATTAAAGGTAACATTATTGTGAGTCTTACTCATGATAAACCAAGTCATTTTGCAATGAATGTTACTTCACCAGGAGGCACGACAGCATCCATTGCAATACCTAAATTTGGAATGAACAATAATACAATCACAGCAAACGGAACAACAGTGTATAGTGGCGGCGCTCCAACAGGCAGCATTTCGGGATTAACATATCTAAGCGCGGATAACAATTACGTTTATTTCCAAATTAGTCCAGGTACATGGAGTTTTAATGAAACAGGAACATCATGGCCTAACAATGACGAACTGCCAGCTGGGTTTACTTATTGTGGTACCGAAGGAGCAACTTGCACATTTAGTGGTACCGCCACAGTTGCCTTCGGAGCAGGCAAATATAATTTTCTTAATAAGACCACCAGTACAGCATGTAATGCTGCCACGTTTGGTGATCCAGCAAGCGGATTATTGAAGTCCTGTTATGTAGCACCATCAGGAGGTCCAAGTGGATACACTCTATGCGCAGCGGAGAATGGACTATGTTCTTTCAGTGGACCTTCTATGGTGGCATTTGGAGCAAACGGAGCTTTCAGTTATAAAATCGCTAATAATGGGACCGCATGTAATGTTGCTACATTCGGCAATGACCCGTTACCCTCGCTGACAAAAAACTGTTACCTCGCACCTTCTGGTGCGCCGACAAGCGATTGGACACAATGTGCTACAGAAGCTGGTACTTGTACTGTCACCGGTACCCAGAATGTGTTGTACGGTGCGAAAGGTGCTTTTGCCTCTTTGGTTACAGGAACAACGACTTGTGATAATGTTGCTTTCGGTTCCGATCCAATTAGCGGTGTCGCCAAAGCGTGTTATGTCCGAACAGGAGCCCCCACCGGCTATAGTACACTCTGTGCTGTCGAGAATGGTACTTGCAGTTTTACCGGTCCCCGGACCGTTGCTTTTGGGGCGGCAGATAACTATACTTACCGTACTTTCTACAATGGGACAGCATGTAACGTAGCTGCATTTGGAAACGATCCTATCCTGTATTCAGGGAAGAGTTGTTATATCACGCCTTAAGATGGGGTCAATTCAAGAAGTTAAATTTATTGGTAAGCAAATTGGACTTAAAACTAGATTTCCTAGCTTATTTAAAAAGTTATTCCTTCTCGCTATCATACTCACGAATTGTTACCTCCGTAGCGATAACTGGTTAATTAACGAACCCCTAGACTAGAAAAAAAGTGGTTGTTCACAAAAGTGAACAACCACTAACGAACTTTATTTATCACCACAACAAACATCTTGAAATACTTGACATCATATTAATATATCCACAATCTACACAAATTTTATTAACATTTTGCTTGTGGATAATGTGACTAACTTGCCTCCTCCTCCTTCCAAATACCATTCATTCCATCTACCTTCCACTCAAGCTTTCGCATATATTCAATCATTTCTTGCAGTGTAGTATGTGTAACAAATCCTGGAACTGTCTTTCTTTCAACATTAATCTTCTTTTCAAATACAGAGCTTTCCTTCATAAGAATGCAACAGCGGTCGTTTTTAAACTTTCTTAACATTTCTAAAAAGTGGTTCCAACACTCTAGCTGTTTGTGCATTTGATTTAAGCGATAAAAGTGATCACAGTTATTAGTAAATGGATAGTCATAATACTTTTTATTACGTTCTATATTTAAATTAAGTGTGTGAATGCTTTTTTCCACATTGGTTATTAATTCATCCATATAAAACTCCTTGTTTTAAAAAGTATAACTTTGGATTCATTTGATGAATTAAATCTTGATACTTATTTACATTATATAAATAGTGCTTTTTAACCTATTACTATAAACGTATCCCTTATCTACACTTTAAAATAAAGGTGGGATACTAATGTCAACTTTACTAATTCGTTTAGGTGAAACTATACGCAATTTGAGGAAACTAAAAGGTTTTTCACAAGAAGAGTTAGGTGAAATGTCTGGATTTCATTTTACCTACATTGGTGGATTAGAAAGAGGCGAACGTAATATTTCGTTAACTAACTTAGAGAAAGTGGCAGAGTGTTTATCTGTCACATTATCTGATTTATTACGAACTGCTGAATCCAATGATGAAAAAACATACACTTCATTACATGAGGCAGCGGCACATGAAATCACAAGTACATTACAAAGGCTTAATGATAATGAAATCACGATGTTTAGGAATATTCTAAGAGAAGTATTAAAAACTTTTAAATAAGCTGCACTAACATAAATTCAACTACAGTTATTGTGATTACTTACTATAACTCTACGTTGAATTTTTCTTTTTTTATGCAGTTTAAAGTCTCGCTTTAGTAATTGGATGTTTTTTTGATAATTTTGAATCTCTTCTTGAGTCATCGTTAGATCCTCTTGAATTATGTTTGCATAACAATACTTCCAACCTTCAAGTTTAACCAGAATTTTATTTGACAATAGCGGCTCGTAAAGTACCTCCACTTTCTTTCCCCCCTCTATGCAGTTTGCTGGGTTGAATAATCTCTGTTTTAAAGCCATTCGACAAGAGTAGTAGTTTCCTTTAAATAAAAATCCCTTTGTTGTAATAATTGCTTCATCGCAAAGCATATAATCAATTTGTTCCACATTTATAACCTCCCCTATTAATCTATGATATTTATAGTATTACCAAAAAGTAGACTAATAATACTTTTTTGCATCATTACCGCAATACTTTATTACAAAAAAGCTGTATCCTCTATAACTGAGGACACAGCTTTCAAACGTTTTTTAAATGTTTCTGTCGCTTTGGTAGTCTTCAATTTTTTGCATCACCCACTCTATAACTTCTGGGGAAGCATTTTTATAACCATGATGTAATCGATTAATTATTAACGACCATGTAAGAGTTATATATCGGGGAGAATTTTCAAAACGGTTTAAAATAATCGGAAATATCCTCTTTAGGTAAGTTTCCTGATTTTCCGATAATTCTAGTAATAATTTGTTAGTCTTAATAAAGCAATTTTTTTTTATACCTGTAAGCCTACAAAATATCAACTTCGATGTATGCTTCAAAATAACTATCTTTGTAATCCGTTGAACGGAATTTTCAACGCGTAATTGCTCATATGCTATTAATACAGAATCATACGCTTCAATATCCAATTGATCATAGTTCCGATATTTAAATAAATTTACTTTACATTGAGGTAGCAGATTTTCCATCCAATCTCTTTTAATCTTCATTAGCCTATCGTATTTTCCTACACCAAATTCCTTTCTAACTTCACCTCTGGATGTAAAGCTTTTTTTGTACATGAATTTTTCAAACTCATTTTGAAGTGTTTCTACACTGTACTTTGTTTTACAACGAGCCGGATCTAAAATATTTAGTTTGAATTTTTTTATTGTCTGTGTGTACGATCCTACTTTTTTAGAAATAGATTGTAGCGACCTGTTCTCGGAAAGCATTTTAGTAACTGTTTCCCTCCAAAGAAAGCCAAAATCTACTATTTTAAACTTTTTGGCAGAATTATCTTTATAGGATTCAAATCGCTGAACATAAGAATAACCACAAATAGTGCATGTAAACCGTCCATAAATATGCTGTTTAACAGTTCTAATACATTCATTTATCACAGGTAAATTGTGTGAAGGGCAGATTTTGTTCATACATAACCACGGCCCCTTATCAAAGGGTAATTTTGTTGAATATTCAAAATTACACACTATTAACTTTTTAAAGTCACCAATTAAAAACTTAATAAGAAACAAATACAAATAAATATTAATATAAACGTTATTTGGAGTAAAAAGCTTACCAATAGTAGTTCGTTCTAAAAGATCATCCTTATTTATTCCATATTTATGTAATAAATCCTTACCAAAAAATGCTACCATATCCTCTATTACCTTGCTCTTAAGTATTGCTCCCTTAAATTCAATATATCCTAACTTTGCTAGTACAGGAACTAGCTTCTCAATTAAACTTTTAGCATCAATCTCGCCATAATGATTAATCATCAACCTAAAACTTTCGACTATCCAGGTCATAGAAGGATCAGGTTCAGCGGTTTGTAAACCATTGTTATGAACCTCATGTCCAGAAGTACACCTTGGCACTAGCGCTAAACTTAGGTCCCCTTTCGATGAATAATATTCACCACACAAATCACAGCATGTAATTAGGTTACATTTGTGAATCATACAAATATCAATATACCGTAATTGATGCTCCCGATGGGGGTAACACATGCCATATTCATTATCGTCCATTTTCATACACTCCGGACAATATCTAATTTTATCATGAAATATTCTCCAAGCAGACATGAAAGAAGTAGGTCTACTAATTAAAGTCTCCCACTTTGAACGTTCTATAAATGGCATTAAAAATGGAAGATACGTATGATACCTTATAAAATTCCCTCTACTTTCTTTATCTTTATAGGATAAATCCAAAAAATAGTCTAGCTTAGGAAATATTTTATTCTTATTAGGTTTTACGGAAAATAACTCAGTAGCAGAATTAAAAAAATTCTCATTGCTGCTCTCAACATGGAACCTATATACCAGACTACGTATATCCTCATCTGGGAATTGAATTGGTAAATTTAAAATAAAAACCCCTCCTAATATTTTTAGAAGGGGTTAAAGATTATTGAATTTAATAAAACCACCTCCCTACTAATAAGTATTGGAAGCATTATATTTAATATACAAAATGTCAAAAATCAATACTATAGGTATTAGTTTAAAATACGTACTTATATTCATTGAATTTCTAAGCAGCCTCACGAACTTCATCATAAAAGTTAGTAATAGATCCAAATATAAACCGAATAAATAATATATGTTTAATAGGATGGGATACATTTTTTTTACTATTAAAAAAATGTTGTACCCAATTAATATTAGATAACTCACACTCTAGTAGTTTGAGAGTAGGCTTGGCGTAGAAGCTAATAAAATCATTAACAAGATCACTCTGATTTAACCTTCCAGTCAATGAGCAATATTTGGTTTTACTTATGCGTTCTCTGTATAGCTGTTGCCATTGATGCCCAGTAGCAATTGCACTAAAAACGTATGTAATGTCTTGGCTTATTGTTATCAACTCTAATTGAGCCCTGTATTCGTCTAAGGACACAACCTGGCTAACTATATCGCGTGAAAAATCATGCCCACACTTGCAAAAGCGCTGTATTATTATAAAATTGTTTTGTGTCTCAAATCTGAAATTACAACTTGGACAACACTTTTTTAATCTTTTACAATGCTTTGGACAATATAGAACCCCAGGAGCTTGATGTAGTCTATGCCAGTAGGGAAACCCGTACTTCAAATCATCCTCTCTAACACAATCTGAACAAAAGTTTAATCCTTGTTGCCACAAATTATTTTTGATACCTAAAATAAAATGTGGTAGATATTTTAATGTTCCATTAATCATTTGAAGAATGATTTTAGATTGTTCGTCCTCTAAAAACGATCGAAATAATGGGTATATTGTATGCTTCTCAAGAATCTCGTTACTGCACAACATACCCCACTTATTGTTATATCTCTTGACAAAGTTATCAAGGTGGGAAGGCAACATACATCTAGTTTTAAGACCAGCAATTCCAAAAAGATCCTTCATTGTTTGACTAGTAGTTTCGTTTCCACTCTCGTTATGATAACGCGCGCAGCAGCTATAAAAAAGCTCATCTGGAAGCATTTCTGGAAATGAGATCATATTCTCACCTTCCTATTAATGAACGAACTCTAATGGGTCTTTAATCAAACCGGTACCAAATAGCGACTCTTCAATTGACATTTTTTTTTGCTCGCCGACTTTAACTATATATCGAATATCAGATACCTCCATTAGCGGGAGTTCTCCCTTACTCTTTTTTAATTTAGGGAACTGTGTTACCTTATTTTTCTTCTGACTACGAGAGCTAGTATCTTCAGATTCCATTACCATTTTTGCAACATGCTGATACATGGAGTTTAAATCTCCCATACCATTACTTGAGTCATAAACTTTCTGAGCAATAGACTCGGCCTCTTCAATGCTATTAGACATTTTACTGGCAAACGCAATTAGATCTTTTAAAATGCTATTTCCATTCTTTTGTTGAAGTGCACGCTCATGTTCTTGAGCAAGTTTACCA
This sequence comes from Paenibacillus plantarum, assembly GCF_013141695.1. Classification (GTDB taxonomy): domain Bacteria; phylum Bacillota; class Bacilli; order Paenibacillales; family NBRC-103111; genus Paenibacillus_E; species Paenibacillus_E plantarum. The sequence continues at coordinate 150,900 of NZ_WHNY01000005.1, read as the reverse complement.
TGAACAAAAACTCGGTGAGCAGCATTTTTAAAATACTCATTAAGATCGGTCCAGTTTAACTCTACATTTTCGAATTCAATTAGTACTGCTGATTCTCCTCTACGTACCCTATCAAACATAGGCTGAAGCAGTTTCAAACTTTTACTAGCCACAGAGTTAATTAAACTCTCTGTGATTCGCTCGTCACCTCCGTTTACCATTGCTTGGCACTGTACATGCATAAATAATTTAACTGCTATATCTGGAATACCAATACAATGATAGTACATTAACGATTTGAATTCTTCGGTCAAAGGCACTTTTGAAAGGGTATATTGAAAATCCCACAAAGCTTCGATAAAATCATCCCATTCTGTTATTGCCTTTTCCCCATTCTCAAATACTTCTCCTTCGACCATCCGATCAGTAATATTCTCCACGTAGCTATCTGGTATTGCTCTCCTTGTGTTAGCCAGAGAACTTTTAAACAAATATAAGGACTTAAGGGTTCCCACAATTACAACAGGAATGCCTATCGTATTAGTAAGCTCTGTAATAAATTCAATCATTCTTTCATCTCCGCCTGAATGTGCGCGGTGCACTTTTTGAATTTCATCTATTACTAGAACTCCAAGGTGTATTTGGTTGGCAACTTTAACCATCCGCTGTGCAAGAACTTCGATTGTCCCCCCTTTCTCTCCGAATTTTTCATAAAAATTCGCTCCAGGACCTAAAGCTTTATCTACCGCCGCGAAGAAGTTCCTGCTTAATTGGGCAAGCGATTTACTACTTGGGCACTCTATATGAAGCCAAACAACCTGAGTTTTCGTTAATTGTCTTCCCTTGTATGACTTGTGATGAATAACCTGAGGAAACAACTGCAAAATTCTCTTATTCGTCACACTCTTCCCCATGCCGCTAAGACCAATGTCTGCAAACCCTTCAGCTGTATGATTCACTCCTGCAATATTTCTGCCATCTTCATCAATTCCAGCAGCGAACACTTTATCCAAACCGAGAGCGTATTGCCTGTTATAGCTTGGTGAGTATGGATTTCTAGACTGATATCCTATCTTTAACATATTGTAATATTGACGATACCGGTAAAAGTGTGAGGATAATGGGAGCCAAAAACTCTTTCGAATTTGCTGAACCAAAGCCAAACGGTCTTCAATATCTAACTTTGAAACATCACCTTTATATTGGGGGGCACTATAGAGCGCCTCATATAGTTTATTTGCATTTAAACGATCTGGTATTGCTTCAATAAGGGCATTCCCTTGATTCTCCGGGATTACCTGTTCATTGTATTCTGCATCGCAGTGGTAACCTGTAAGATAATCTTCGTTTTCAAGATTATTCACGCATGTAAACTCCTATTCTTTTCTTTATGTTTGCCCCTTAAGAACTCACTTAATTTATTCTCGGAAGGCAATTGAGTATTGCTTTCAGCCTTCTCAACAATTTCTGATACTTTATTAACAACTTCATGAGGTTGCTCTGGCCATTGATTTGTAAACGCATCGGTTCTTTTCCTAGAATTCGCTTCTTGGACTCTGGCTTCACGTTTTCCTATGGGCTTATCTGTCTCTGATGCTTTTGCAGCTTTTTTTGCTTCGATATCTGCTTTAATATGTGGCTTTACCATCGCACGTCTATCTGCCTTTGCTTGCTTATTATTATTAGATAGTCCTTTGTATTCTTGCTTCCTAAACTCAAAAATTGCTTTAGCATCGTCAAGACTCAATCCCCTATATTCGTTAAATTTTTCCGTTAAGGAGCAGTACAATAGTTTACCTGTTTTTAAACGAATTAATATTACACTACAATCTCGTGGATCATATGAAACCTCAATTTCTTTATTACCTTCTATCGATTCACTTACGAACCATCCTACTTCTTCCCCTTCTTTACACGTATAACATAATTTAGTGTTTGCTTTTAGCTCCAGACCAAATCGAGTAACTTTTGCAGTCATTTTTGGTAGAAGCGTATAATGGATCAAATTCTTAGGACGCTCATGGAGTAAGTTCTTACTAGTGCCCCATTCCCAGAGTCCGTTAGGCGTAAGTTTAACATGCTCCTTGAACATTTCTGGACTTACTACGAACTCACGAGGGAGTGACATTTTATTAAAAGCAATGATATGCTCGATCATAAATATATTAAAAGTATCTAAAGTTATTGCCGCAGTATCATCTGGCTTAGAATCACCTGGTTCGCGTTTATCCTTTAAAATTGCACCGTAATTATGGAAGAAATCCCTAATCGTTTTATTAGTTATATGAAAATGCTGTTCAATTACGCCTTTCAAATCAGGCCGGTATGAGGGCGTATTAGCAATATCAACACCGATACCTACTAGTCCATTCGGATATTTACTTTTCATCTCACCTCGGTCAGCAACAATATTCCGTGGTAGATGGTAGCAATCCCATTCTTCAGGATCAATATCGACTCCGTACTTTTTGCAAAACTCAACTTTATCTGTGACTGCATTCTCCAGTGCCATCATAGCCCCTTCAACCCAACTTGCATGATTAACACTCGCATTGAACCCAACTACTTTTCGAGAAAAGACATCTTTTACAATAAATAAAATTGGCCTACCAATAGGTGTTTTATTATCGATTGCTAATAATGATATATCCGCAGGAGTAGAATCGATTTGGTAGAGATAACCTGGGCCTTCAATGTACATACTGTTGCTCCCCAATAATGCCCTAAAATCTTTTTTCATTCTTCGTTGACCTAGTGAGTGTCCTTTTCTTTCCCTAACTGAGTAGTTTTTATTGTACCAATATCGGAACTGCTTCTCTGAAGGAGCTTTGGTTTCATCAATTAGTGGTGACAGTTTTCCTCTTTTTCTATAATAAGAATCTGGATAATAATGCTCACACATCCTTTGGTGAGTTTCAATTATGTCTGTTTTTTCAGCTATACGGAATTTTTCTACCGCTTTTTGAAAGTTAACAAAGTCTTTATCATCTAGAATTTTAATATTCTTTCCTTTGCGCCCAGGTCTCGTTTTATATTCCCTAACCTCACCTTCAGCACCGGAGTCGAAATAATTTGGCAGCAAACCGTTAATGCATTTCCCATAAAACCAATAACGCTTTAAGAGATCATAAAGGACGTTATACCCTGCTCCTGTTTTATTTTTTATATTCTGGAAAAGCTTCATTCGTTCAGCTGAAAAGTATATATCCGGTTCTACATATACGGTATCCTTAATTAGATTCCATTTATCGTTTAACTTCTTTGCATACTTCTCTAGGTATTCATTTGAAGGATTAATGATATGGAAATCTTGTTCATATTCGACTTTTTCCGCTTTAGAATCTTTCAAATCGTTTTTTAAATCTTCCATTTTCATAAGGTACGGCAATTCCATTTTCTTCGAATTAGTAATATTAATGACAAAAAGCTCTTCTGAATTTGGAGAAATCCAACATACACGAATAAATGTATTACTTTCACCTAAGCCTGCTAAAAGCTTAATGACGGTATTTACATATATCATTTCACAGCCTCCTTACTTATATATAGAGGGTAGGCATTTCTTATTAATTTTTGCATATCTGTATGAATGACTTTGTTTGCTAACAAGTGTTTTAGAATAAACATACAAGAACCCGAATCTAAGCCATATTTGATATCCGCACTTAAACAAAGTTTCTGAATGGGAGTCGCGGCTGCATCTTCAATAAGAAGTTGAATAAATGAACTCTTTATATACTCTACCAATTCAATGTCTAATCCAATGCGACTTTCAAGAGATCTTCCATCAAAGATCCAATCTATATTTCTAACTATAATGGAAGGTATCCTTGATTCAAGAATAATTCCCCACTCAATACCTTGTTCCTCAAAATAACGTCTCTCTATTTCAAAAAGCTCAAGTGTTCTTGATGTTAAGTCAGTTACTACCTTAACTGTTCTTACAATATCCCTTAACCCCGTCGATGTTCGAATAGTTATGATAAAGTCTGTTGTTTGATATACCGGAACATTGTCAATATGTGCATGTGGTATATGCAACTGCTCAGCTATTTCTATTGTTCTCTCGATTTGAAGAGGATACTGTTCTCTTATGTCCATTACGACATCCATCCAGTTTAGTAGCATGAGATATTTATACTCTACTTTTGAAAGAGTGTGATGAATTCTTTCAGCTTTCCAACCGAGTGATCGAGTGAGATAGCCATCACCTGGAGTCTTGTTATCACTTGCTTGAATAAAAGGGATATAATCTTTTCCAGTTCCTTGACCGCGTCCATCTTTCATTTTATTTTCTTGATATTTTCTTACAGAGTTACCTCTAGTCATGTTTTCACTCTCCTCCTAAGGATAAAAACAAAAGCCCCGACCAAATTGTTGGTCGGGGCCCTGGTGTACTCGATACTAATTTCGAAGAATAGTATCGCTGCTCTAATGGTTTAATAATATCTTTCCCTCAAATATCACCAGCTAAACCTCCTATTTCAAAACTTTATTTGTCATTTCAAAACTTTGTTTGTCATTTCAAAACTTTATTGTCAATTTCAAAACTAATTTGTCATCCAACAAGGTGGTTTGTTCCCCGCCCATTGACTTTCCCATCTCCACGTAATAAAATATTTGTACGTAACATATAATTTGTACACGGAGGCTATCCACTCCATGCCACAAGACAAAGAGATACGAGACAGCTACTACATCGAGTCCCCTGAGCAGGCGACTGTGCTGCTTAACCCGCTTCGCGGAGAAATCATCGCGCAGCTCTTAGAGCCGGGATCCGCCGCGGAAGTGGCACGCACCTTAGGCGAGACGGCCCAACGCATCAACTATCATCTGAAAGCGTTGGAGAAAGCCGGCTTAGTTACGCGCGTAGGCACACGCCAAGTACGCAATCTGGTTGAGGTGCTTTACCGTTCAATCGCTAAGACCTTTGTACTGGCCGAATCTCTCAGTATGAAGCCTGAAACCTTGCAAAAACTGAAGGATCAGAGCTCGCTCGCCCATCTCGTGACGACTTCCGAGCGAATCCGCCGAGATGCTATGCTGCTCATGGAGCAGTCGGATGTCGGTGAAGTGATTCCAAGCGCGACACTGCAGCTTCAAGTGCAGCTATGCACGGAGCAACAGCGACATGCATTCATTGAAGAATACACGGCAATGGCCCAGCAGTTAGTGCAACGCTACGCAGGTGTTCGAGGAGACGTTCAAGATACCTATCAGGTATTACTGACCGTTTATCCCAAGCCAAAGGAATGAGGAGGCAATTACCATGAATCATGAGTATGAGCATGAGCAAGCACAGGAGAAACAAACAAGTCTACCACAGCAGGATACTGCTCTATCATCCGTATCACCTGTCATCGCTTGGGAACAGCCCCCCGCCAAATCAAGCGATTCCTCCAAAAGCAAAATCATTCAGCTTGAATCTTATCGCCGACAAGATGCCGCATCCATAGATTCCGAAGCAACCGTTACGGTTCGCGAGTTCCCTTCTTTTCAAAATGAAGAACCTATTCGACTCATCATGGTTTCCTCTGGATTTGGACAGAAGACCACCGTGCATACCAATACAATCCAATGCAAAGCCGCTTAATGGGCTAAACCATTTAGCAGCTTAAACAAAATAAATCGATCTTCATTATAGAAAGGATGATTTCAATGAGCTTCATACCTATGGTCGTCGAACAAACCGCGCGTGGAGAGCGCTCGTATGATATTTACTCCAGATTGCTGAAAGACCGCATCGTATTCCTTGGCACAGAAGTTAATGATCAAGTTGCAAATGCGATTATTGCCCAGCTTTTGTTCCTTTCCGCAGAGGATCCTGAGAAAGATATTTCGCTCTACATCAACTCACCAGGCGGATCTACGTCAGCTGGTCTGGCGATTTATGACACGATGAACTTCATCAAACCCGATGTATCCACGATCTGCGTAGGTATGGCCGCGTCCATGGGCGCTGTTCTGCTAACAGCTGGTGCTCCGGGTAAACGTTTTGCGCTGCCGAATGCCGAAGTCATGATTCACCAACCTTGGGGAGGCGCACAGGGGCAAGCGAGTGATATTCATATCCGAGCTCAACATATTCTCAAAACGCGCAGAGTTCTCAACGGTATCCTTTCCCAAACCACCAAACAACCAATCGAGAAGATCGAGCTAGACTCAGATCGCGATTACTTCTTAGATGCCGAAGATGCACGCGTATATGGGTTGATCGATAAGGTGATTACGCGGATTTAACGAATATTTTCGAAAATGAAATAGACTACTAAAGAGCTAACCCCCTTTGGTAGTCTTTCGTTTTATTTCATAGCATTAATAATTGTGGCCTGCGCCGACATCATCGTATTTGGCATCCGCGTTAAACGTGCGTAGACCGATACTGCCTGTGGAAATCGAGCTATCGGTGATTCCGCTGATTTTCTTCACACCATCCAAATAGCCATCCAAGCTATTCTCAATCATCACAAGCTTGAGCGTATACCAGGTGTTCAAATTCACAGTAACGGCGATCTCCTGAAGCAGTGTAAATATCTCGCTACTTTTTTTGTACAGCTGGAGCTTATCCCCCGTGTTATTTAAGCGCAGCATATAATAATTATTGGCATCTTGATACCGTCCGATCACCCCCGCCCCACCGTTGGCCGTTGCTATTTTTACTTTAGACTCGACGAAATAGTTGTGCCACAGTGTGTTGCCATTCGTAACAATTCCCTCACCCGTTGTTGCACTTTGTCGAAAGACTTTGGAGGAATCCGTTACCACGCTCCAGCTGCCAAGTCCCGTTGTCCAGTCTGTTGCACTGCCGTCCTCAAAATTATCTCTGAGCAAATCAGCTGGTGGTGTGGCGTTCGGATCTCTTTTGTACGCACGGAAGTAATCAACTGCGAACTCCTTGGGATAGGCAATCGTCGTATCCAGTGGCCCCGTCCATCCCGCATTTTCATAGATACCTAAGTAGAAATTCATCCGATAATTCGGCGAATAAGAATACGTGCGTTTAAGTTGATTATCCACATAAAGTTTGATCCCTGAGGCATCCCATTCCATCGCATAAATGTGATACTCCGTCGTCATATCGAATCCTACATTCACAGATCCGGCTGAATCCGTTGCATTTGGATCATCCCATTTGTAGAAATTCATCAAAGTTTGCTGTGCATTTCTGCCTGGATGCTCCGAGATATCCACTTCCAGCTCTTGCCACGCCTCATCTTCTACACCTGTTGCCCAAAAAGCAGTATGCATGCCGCTACCTTTCTGAGACTTAGCTCTGACTTCAAAATAACCATACTGCGTCGCATATTTAATATCTGTCGGGATGTGTTGATAGATCATCCAAATGCAGATAATCTTTGGCCGCCGTTTGAATGGAAGAAACCTTGGTCGTTCCGCCTGCCTTATAGGTTAACTGATCTGGCAGAATTTGAAGCACAATTGCACCATCCCTAAATATGTAGTTGGCTTGCGAGCGTTCCGTTGTCGTCCGAGCTTCTAGAAACTTAGGAATCCACAAACTCTGGTTCAAACTGGTGCCATTAAACTCATCGTTCGTGTCTAAGATCCAACCAGGCTTATTAATTGGATTCGCTGGAAAATCAGCTGCCTCCGCCTTCGGTGCTTGCAAGGCTTGTGGAAACAAGAGCGCCGCGACAAAGAAGAGTGTCCATGCACTTTTTATTATTTTTTTGCCTATCTTCTTCCTGAGCATCATTCATTTATCCCTCCTAAATAAATTGTAATCGCTATCATGCTATGACAATTCCCCAGCTGACATGTCCGTTCAGACTTGTCCATTCAGAAAAAAAGAGACCCGCGTGATAGGAACCACGCAGATCTCTTTAACATAGTAAAAGAATAATTCCACATTTGTCTTATTGTTCATTGTGGAACTGAGCTGAGGGGGATAGAGGGGATAGATTCTGCTAGGAGCACTATCCCCTTGGCTCAGGATAGGGGGCGATTTTGGCTGAACTGAGTTAAGGGGATAGTGGTGATAGTCACCATCACGACCGACATACAGCTATACCCTCCCCCACTCACTTGGCACAAAATGCAAAACCCTGCTGTCCGTTTCCGAAGAAACAGGGCAGCAGGGTTCGCCTTACGCCGACACGAAGTCCCGCAAGACTTCGTTCAGCTTATAGACGCCGTATCCCATCACGGGATACCGTCAATTTCTCGTATCCATCTTCGGTGATCAGATACGTATCTTCTACACCGACGACACCTCGCCCAGGGAAGGTGAACTTGGGCTCGATCGCGATGACCATGCCGGGCGCCAGCGGGTATTTGAAGCCCTTGGCGAGAACGGGCAACTCGTCGATTTCGAGCCCGATGCCATGACCAAGGAATTTCACTTGGTCAGCTCCGTACCCCATGAAGTGGGCGCTCAGCTCAGCTTCCTGCACTTGATCCAGCGCGAGCAGATACAGATGCTCGGCGATGGTGCCCGGCTGCAGCCTGGCTTCCGTGGCGCGGAGGACCTCCTCCGCCACATCATAAGCTCGCTGCAGCTCAGGGTCCAGATCTCCGATCACGAGCGTACGCGTCTGATCGATCAAGTACCCGTCGATGGTGCAGCCAATATCGACGAGAATCGGTTCGCCGCGCTTAATCAGCGCGCGGCCCGAGCTCTGCGGGCTGGACGGGTGGAGCCCCGTGCCCCCGGCCGGCCCGTCAAAATAGGTGGGCACCGCTGCCGATGCGCCTGACGCGACCATTCCGGTGATTAACTCGGAATTGTACGCGCGCATGCGCATCAGCCCTTGGTGCCCGCGCAGCCTGAGCTGATGCTCGATAAGCGCCATCAGCTCAAATTCTGCCATCCCCTCACGAATGTGGGGGATGACCGCCTCCAGCGCGCCGTCCGCGACGCGCGCTGCCTCCCGAATCGCCGTGACTTCGTCCGGCGATTTGATCATGCGCTGCTCTCGCACGAGCAGCGAGCCGTCCTCCCAGACCGCGCCGGGCAGCGCGGTCTGCAAGCGCATGTACAGCTGGACGGGTAACACGTCCAGCTCTGTCGCTATACGCAGCGGATCTCCCGCCGCTGCGTCACCGCCAATGCGAGCGCGAAGCCGCTCGCCGAGCGTTTTCCATGAGCCGAGCGCTTCGACGGCCGCTGCCGCTTCCTCCTCCGCTCGTACTAAGCTTCGACGGACGAGATAGATCGCTTCGCCCTCCGTCGGAATGAACAAATACCCCGTCTGCATCGAGCCGCAGTAATAATATATATCGACATTGTGCGTGACCAGGAAGCCTGACCACCCTCGCTTACGCATCTCATTTTGCAGCCACTGCTGCCTTTGCTCAAAAATTGTCATAGAAATCGACTCCTATACGCCGTAGATTCACACCTCACCTCCATTATACATCCAAATAACCTTTACCGCTCTAGCAGTACTCTAACGGTACTCTACCTCTACCTCTCCCCCCTACTCTTTACTCTAACCGCACTCTACCGGCACTCTACCACTAGCTACATCAACCAACTTCAACGAAAATAAATGGATTTCCTGTATCTAATTTGTCCACTTTTGGGCTCTTTTGCAGAATAACTGGATTTCCTCCAGCTATTTTCCTCGAATTTTACCTAATTGAGTGATTACGAGGAAATTAGCTGTACATTTTCCATCTATACTTCAATACTCATCATTTCCACTCGTATTAGCTGTATGTTTTCCAGTTAAACGGCGCTAGCTGAGCCGATCCCCATCCCTCAATACACCATCTCCGCAGACGCCTTAATCGTCCACGTAATCGGTTGCAAAACCGCATACGTCCGCGGAAAAACCAACCGAATAAACATAATGACACCAGGGCGTTCCAGCGTGACCGTGTAATCCTGAGCATCATCGCGATACGTATAGGGAAATATTTCCCCCTCATTAACAACCTTAAATAAGTCAACCACCACCGCGCTCTGCAAAAACGTATCCGGCAAGGGCTCATTGTCCGCATCTAATCGTAAATTGGCCTGCAGATACGCCATTGCCGCCTCTCTTGCTCTCGTATCATCAATCGCATGAATTCCTTGTGCAAGTTTCGCTTCATCACTTTGTTGAGCAGCCGCATGCACAGCATTGTTCAGCCCATGTTTTCCCTGAAACACGGTATGCATGGCCAACTCTTCATCCGTTTGTAGCCCATAGAGCGACATAAACACCACGCTCATTAACACCATTAATAGCAGCTTGTACACGCCATTCCCTCAACTCTCATGGCACATATTCACTCATTTTCATACCCGTCGCACCCATTCGATCGGAAGCCATCGGCACCGAAATGCCGACCAGCTGATCAATGACAAAAAGCCGCTGATACGGATATGTAATCGTTAACCGCAAGCCCGTTCCACGCCAGACCGGTGCACTTGCATCCATGCCACCAACGCCTGAGTTGGTAGCCACCATATAGGCCAGCTCATCAACCAAGAAACCTCTTTCCGCCATACGTCCCTTGGATTCGGCTATCATCGCTGCATTGATATACCCATGGCTGCCATTCGCTCCGACCTCGAGCAAATAATCGACTTCCTTTTGCAACACCGCCTGCCGAACAATAATGATATGCTTGTACACTGGCGCGAACATGAACCAACAGAGCAGAGACGCAAAAAGAATAAACACCAAAATCTGCTTCATGGATTAATCCGCTCAATGGATCCACTAATTCTAGCCCCGCTATCGCTAACCTGCTTGCGAGTTCCCGTACTTCCCCCAACAACATCCATATAGATGCCGATAACAACAATCATCAACAGCACTGTTACAAGAATAGACCTCATACATGACCTGCCATCTCTATGGTGTAAGTGCTGTAATATTCGTATTCGCTGTCGTCCCATGGGTCCCGATATTTCGTCTCATTCCTGTTGATCCATCATTAATAATCGTTGTAAATAATAAAGCCACCACAATCAACATCATCACCGTTACCAAAATATTTCTCATCTACTTTCTCTCCCATCGCATGTTAGTTAATTGCATCAAATAATCGTTGTCCTTCGGCGATCCAAGGGTACATAAACACCCGGAACGTATTCAGAATCGGCAGACCTGCAAGGACAAACAGCACATAAGATACCGTTTCCTTCTTGCTGTCGCGAATCAACTCCATCTTTTCTTTGTAATCCTGAATGCGCTGCTTTAGCAGCTCATAATAGCCCCCATGTTCATTCAATCTGAGCGCATTCAGCGTTTCACCAAAGCTATGAGCTTCTTCCGTTCCTAGTCTCTTTTTAAAATGGGAAATCGCTTCTTCAGCCCCTTGATACCATTCATTGAGCAGCAGCTGAACATGAGCTCGAGTCGATGTCGTCTGACCGACACATAAAGACAATTTGTCATGCAAATTTAATTTTGAATCATTATAGTACAAGAGCTGTCGACTGATCGCATAAATATCCCGCACGATGCGCTGAGATCGCTTTTCTTTGAGCTGTGCAAGCACTTTGCCATCCCATATAAGAAAAATCGACACGACTGCCGCACCAACTAACACATACGCAGGCTGCATATGCACAGTGATCCAAGGACGCTCGAAAGCCGCATATCCCATACAGCCTACCAACATTGTTCCTGCTAAAAGTAATCTTCTCGCACCCTCATACAGGTTCGCATTCAGCCAAATTCCGCATCCCAACAACAATTGGCGCTTCGCCTCCACCGCTTTCGTGCTCATCCCAAGCATTTTATATAACCAAGGCGGTATTTGAAACTCTCTTAGCGCACTTTTTACCCGTAAAGATCGCCATCTTCTCTTTCGTACTGGCATGTACCTTAACCCCTGGTAAATCATGATCATAAAAAGTATAAATAAGAGAAAACGCGAAGCGTATTGCAGCATCAACAGCTGGGTATTGACCATAACCATAGCATTCACCTCCTCACATTCTTCGCATAGACAAGTAGATTCCCATCAGAAACGATACAAAAATCAATATAAGTGCATCCAAAATCATATTTCGACCAGCAGGATCAATCACATAATATAAATAGGCGTTATCCGCATTTATCTTAAAGTTAATCCACATGAATAAGACCATAAATCCGATTGGTGTAAAATTGGCAATGCGAATTTCCAATAGTCGATTTCTTTCCATCTGATCAAAACGCTGTGCTTTCCGCATGTCGGTGATCAGTTCCTTCAAGCTATCTCCGACAAAGCTCCCCTCCTTCAAGGCCACTCGCATGATTCCTGTAAAATAGTCCGCCCAGATGTGCCCCAGCGTTAGGTTGAAAATGCGCAAGCTTTCCTCGGTATCCCTTTGCGTCATTAAATGACGATATAATTGCTCGAAAACAGGCTTAATCGGGTACAAAATACGATTTTCCTCTATACAATACTTCAGTGCAATTTTCATATTTTGATTAGGGTCCATCATATAAGACTGGAAAAACACCTCAACAGCAGGAAGAAACTCTAGTCTCGTTCGCAAACGGACGCTTACCAGCTTCACCCGAAGCAGCAAATACGGCAGCGAAGCACCAATCAAGGTCATAATAAGTGCGCCTTTGAAGGATTGAAAAAAAACGCCACCAACCAACAAACCGAATAACAACCCAATTAGACTGATCGTCAGCATGGCTTGCATGCTTAGTCTAGATTCGACGGATTCCAGCAACTCCTTCATATGCTTGTAAAGCCAGCTAAATGTCTCCAAATAAGTGGAGATTCTCGCACTAACGGTGGCATTTCTTACATAGTGCAGCCTGATCCTAGCCTTGCGTTGTCTAATAAGCAGCTCTAACAGAGCACGAAAACCGACATAAATGAGCACAAATAACAACAAGAGAAAGACATATTTGGCGACAATCACGGTTCAAAACCGCCTTCTTTCCCTTCATAATCAAGAAATCCGTGCTCCCTCAACAGCGAATACTGTCTACGATCTCCCTTCCTTATTTTTCGCGATGCATGAAGCGACAATTTCCCGGGAAATGTCCATTTGCCTGTCGAGTTGTCATAAAGTGCTAAATCCGTGACGAATACGCATTCATTTTCATAGCGATATTCGACGATTCGCACAATCTTTCTTTTCCCGTAAACAACCTGCATTTCAATGCCGATATGTGTCACAAATTCCGTAATCCTTTTCGTCAAACGCTTCGAATCCATCCCTCTGCCATCCAGCATGCACATGTCAGTAATCGCATCCGGTACATCTTCCAGTTCACTCACATGGACCGTCGTCAAACTGCCCTCATGGCCACGTGTACAAGCACGAACATATAAATTGGCATCTTCATCCCTAATTTCTGCGTGACAGATGCGCTTTGGAGACTGCCTCAATGCCAGTTTAAAAGCCTGTAAACCCGAATGCCTCGGATCTTCTTCGTCAATTTCGTATTCGACGATATTTTTATGGGGAAAATCTCGCTTTAAATTCAACTCGAATCGGGATTCAATCGTGATAATTCGTTCGTTATCGTCCATTTCGGCAATGAGCGCCTTGATCAGATTAGTTTTTCCGGAGTTTGTCGGTCCAATGACGACCAAATTGAAATACGTGTGGATGAAACAACGAAGTAACACTTCCATGCGGGAATCCATCGTGGCCAAATCTGGGGAAGTAAGCGATGCTAGATCAAATCTTTTTACCGTATAAAAGCGTATCGTTAAGGTGGGTTCCGCTGTAAATCCAAAACCAGTCATGGTCACACGCGATCCATCCTGCAGAACAACCTCCGCCCAACGCTTTCTAGGATTGAGGGTATCGTGGTTGAATAACACTAAATTTTGTTGAATTCGCTCTAATTCTCGGATGGATGGAAGCTCGTAAGATGACGGTGTCGCCATTCCTCCACGCACTTCAAAAATCTGCCTCCCCACAACCTGAATCTCTTCCAATCCTTCCTTCTGTTTGAGGACGAGTTCAAGGACATTTAAGCCAATAATTTCGGCAAAAATCGCTTCAGGAAGCGTCGTATACCCACTAGTTCGAGGCGGAATGTCCGAAAGTCTCCTTTTCGACACGAGATCATGAATAATGGCTAGCAGCTTGCCACGATCCTCTTCATAGCCTAGAATTGCGCGATTTAGCGTCTCGTTATACAGCTGTTTTTCAGTCTCTGATCTACCTTTCAAGGCAACCAGCTCACTGCGAATCTCTTGCACCCATTGCTGGAAAAAAGCTTCCTCACCTGTACCCGCTTGATCCTGAACGCTGCCATTTCCACGCACTCCGTTAGCCTGTTCGACCATTCTATCGCCCAAATCACTAGCGTCAGCTGTGTGTATTGTCGGGTAGCGACCCAATCCCAACACAGCCTCTTCCGTCCTACGTTCATGCATGTAGGTAATCATCGAAAACCTTTTCCCACTCACTCCCTTACCCTCCTGATCATGATTTAGCTGACCGCGCGTTTGCCGGCAATGAGCTTTTGGAACCATGTTTCCTCACGCACACTCGTCTTCTGAGACAGCTTGTAAAAATCAGCAAGTTTCCGCGCTACTGCCTTCACCTCATGATGCATGGGATGGGTCGGGCTTAACAGTTCCATCAGCTTGCCTTGGTTGCAACGCGCGAGCGCATCCCCGTGTCGACTGACATGTCCAATTAAATGAAGCTGCGTTTCTTTGCGAATATCTTTGAGCGTGAACTCGCTTTGCTTCGCATGCCGATCCGTTTGTACGGCCATAAGCTCAAAAGCATCTGGCTGCAAGCCGAATACAGATCCAACCTGCCTAATCCACCTCGAGAAATCCTCCTGAAAATGTGAAATATCCCCTGTCGTGACGACAATTTTGCTATCAGCTTCCAGCAGCCCGCTTACGGTCGCTGCATTATCCCAATACGCGCTAACTTCAATGATACAGATGTCAAAAGCGCCTCGCGCCACACGCAGCAAATGAATGATTTCTGATGGCGTGAAGAATTCCGCCTGTTCACGCAGCATATTGCCATAAAGAACATGTAGGCCATGTGCCTCTTTCGGCTTATCACAAACGTGGAGCAACCTTTCTGGCGTTAAGCTTTGAGCCTTCAGTTCCGCCCTCAATCCATCTAACGTAAAAAGGTACTCTTCACGCCCCAAATACCGATGGAGCTTTGAACTTTTGAGATTTAAACAGAGATAACCTACCTTCTTTGAAGTCTCCATCGCTAACATACAGGCAACTCCATAAGAAGCCAGTGTCGTACCAATATTCGGTGTAGAGCCAACGAACGTAATTAATTTACCAGAAAGCGCCTGATTCAATTGTCCCCCGTTTGACCCATCAACCCAGGCGCGGATTTCATCCGCAATCACAGCCGTACTGCGCCCTGGAAGGATATAATCCAACTTCATCAGCTTACACATTTTCACATACTTCTCGTTGATTGAGGCATCGTGATAATTTGAAAGCATCACAATGATTTTCATCGTTGGCTCTTGCCCTTGCATGACTTCAAGGAACTCCTCCAGCTCCCCGTACGAGAGCTCCCGATCCGAAAGGATGACATGGGAGTACGACTGCTCCAATGATTTAGACTGTAAATCATTCGCCTCCGTAAATATTCGCCACCCGAACGGTTTGGCATACACCACATTCGTTAGCTCATCTATTAATCGCTGATCTTTCGACACCAGTCCGATTTGCACTTGGTTTCACCTCTCTTTTTGCCAAACTTCATGTTACTCTTGGACTTGAATTGACGTGGAACTAAAAGCAATGACCAGCTTAGCCTTCTTTCCTGAGCATAATTGATCAATCTGGAGCCACTCATTTTCCGTCAAATTCAAATTGATCTGATCTATAGCACCATTAGCTTCCAGTCTGGAGGTATACATCTTCTGCTCATCTCCCTGAGCCTTGGATAGCAAATTGGAGTTCTTCGGATTGTCTACCTCGACATTAGCGGATGACTTCACAGAAGCCACCGTAATTTCTTTGTCACCGAACAACCTGCGTGAACTGCCATCGCTCCCTGACACGTACATACGAACACGATCTCCCGCACGAATACCATTCGAAACCGTAAGCAGATACTCTTTGGGAATTTGAAAAGTGGCCTGTTGCTCATTAGGAAGGAGATGATAACGATTCAACTTCCACTTCAGAATAGGCTCCTGTGTGCCTAAAGGAATCATGGATTCCTGCCCAATAACATCTGTAAGCTTGGTCATCATACTCGATGTGTAACTGCCTTTCTGAATCGCCTTGAACTCGACCATATCTTCATGAATAAACTGACCCGCTCGAACAAAATCCTTCGGCACCACAACCTGAACCGTCTGCTGCAGCTCGACCTGATTCACTTGCAACACATATACCCCGTATACGAGCAATCCAGCCAGCAATGCTGCAATCACACTAATCAGCAGGCTTCTCCTGCGATTCAATTAATCACCTCCTTCCGCCCACCTACAAACACAACGAAAAAACGCAAACCCCGGAGAATTCATCTCCGACATTTGCGTTCTTCGCAAATCAAACTATATGATCATCAGTTCGAAACAATACACTAAAAGTATCACATAAACTTCCAAATTTCAACATCTATTTACATTATCAAATGAAAGCGCTCTGCTATTTGTTATACCCGAGCGCGCGCATGATGAATGCCGTCGTTTGCCCAATCAGCGTCTCCATGTCTGGACGTTCCTCTGTAAACATCGGTTCGAAGAACTCTCGTTGCTTGTAAAAAAACATAGCTCCCAACACAAACATGAGCGTACTATCCAGCCCTTCAAACTCATAGAGTCCCTCTTGTCTACCCTTGTCCAATAAATCACGAACCTTTTTCCACAGTGGGAAAACAAGCTCCCTCATTTTATCCACTCGCGGTGTAATCGTGATAATCTCCATTTGAATCAAGCTAATCAGCTGCGGATCTTCGTTTCGGATTTTGACAACTTCTCTAATCACCTGTTGGATGCCAGCAAGTGGATCTTCCACTTCATAAAACTCAGTTAGTTTAATAATAGGAAAAAACTGCTTAAATATTTCATGGAAAACGCTCTCTTTTCCACCAAAATAATAGGAAACCAGGGCCACATTGGCCCCGGCCTCCTCACATATTTGACGTACGCTAGTCGCATCATATCCATGCTGTGCAAACAGCTTTTTCGCGGCCAATAGAATTTTCATTTTCATATCTGACTCTTGATGAACCATGCCTAGCGCCCTCCTAATTCTAAGTTAAGCGTTTGATGGAACACGACCTACCGCTGGAGCTGTCTTTACTTTTTTCGCAAATACAACCACCATATCAATAACAAGTGCCACCGCGGCAATCACGAATAAAAAGCCAACTTCGCTGCCAACACCAGGTCCACCGAACAAAATATTCATCAACCCGTTCACTGCATACGTTGCTGGGAAGAAATTACTGATCGAATGATAGAAATCTGACAGAAGCTCTCTCGGTACAATCGCACCGGATGAGACCAACTGCAGGGATAACATAGCAATGTTAAATAGCATACCTGCGTTCCCAAACAAAGTCAAAAACATTTGAGCAACCAGAGCAAACGTTAATAAGAACAACGATTCAAAGCCCCAAAGAGCAACAAATCCTTTATCTACATGCCCACCCAACGAAACAACCATGATGGCACTGATGAGTCCAACGACAATCGCAGCAACCACCGTAATCCCAATACGTGCAGCCATTTTTTGTGTTTTAGTCAGAGAAGCACCTAGAAGATTTGTCGTTACACTGAAGTTCATCCCCATAATCATCGTACCCACGATGGAAGCTAGCACAAGCATCATAGGCAGCATTTGATTCGGCATATCCTTTACTTTATTGGTGCTTTGGATATCTGAACTCACTTTACTCGCTAACCCTTGTGCAATCTGAGTCGCTTGCTCAGCTGGAAGTTGAGGGTTCATCTGTGTCAAAACAGCCGATGCCCCTGCGGCTACTGCTTCTTTATTTACCGTTGCTGTAATATTCCCTGCCACAGCCTGCATGATCGACTTCGTCATCGACGGATTTGACTCATTAACCGTATAGATGATTGGTGCAGTCTGTCCTGGCGTTTGTAATTTTTTCGAAAAATCCGGCGAAATGTGCATAACCATTTGCACTTCACGCAGGTTTAGCTTGTTCTGAGCTTCTTCATTTGACGCGATAACCTCCGTTTGGAAAGGGAGATTGCTTTGCAGGTTTTGAACAATTTTGCCACCCATAGCTTGATCTTCATTTACGATCGCAATCTTCAAATTCTTCGTATTATCCGAAACTCCCGAATACCCGGTCATCCATATGATGCTAAACAGCAACTGAAACGTAATCGCTGTAATAATCCCTACCTTGGTTGTTGCAGGCTTCAAAAAAGCCGCTATTGACGATCCCATTTGTACCACTCCTTTTATTAAACAATCATTTAAAACAACTGTTTAAATAATACGGGAGGAAGGATTTTTTGTCAACTGATTAAAAACGGCTACTTCTTCTGCTTGCTGCTGCTAGTCTAACGACAAAAAGAATGATCCTCCTTCGATTTGAGGGGGATCATTCTTTTTGTGTTTGAGCAATGACAGATCCAACAAACATATTCGGAATTGTCTAACCTGTGGTCAGTCATTATTACAACAGCCTTCGTCTCCATTCAAGTGCCCGGACCGATCGATTTTCGTTTTCAAATACTTCTCGTTATACTCGGAGACATCTCCCCAAAGCTGCACGCGATCCTCTACATCCAGACCCGCTTTACTAAGCGCATCTAATTTTTTGGGATTATTTGTGATCAGAGTGACCGGCTTCGTTCGAAGTGCTTTTAACACCTTAATAGCGTCGCTATAATCACGTGAATCATCCACAAAACCAAGCTGAAGATTGGCATCCACGGTATCATATCCGTTTTCTTGTAAAATATAGGCAAGCGCTTTGCTGAAGAGCCCGATACCTCGTCCTTCATGATTAGCCAGATAAAATAACGCGCCGCTTCCATGATCGGCAATATGTTTCAACGACTGATGAAGCTGATATCCACAGTCACATCGCTTACTGCCAAAAATATCTCCGGTATGACAGATGGAGTGAAACCGAATCAAGGCATGATCTGAATGTTGAAAATCTCCATGAACAAGTACACTCGATTGTTGATATTCCGCTAAATTAGCAGCAGATAATTTGGCGACAATACGCTCAAAGTCTTCCGTCACTTCATTGCAATTGAGCCAGCAGTACCAATTAAACTGGATGGTCTCCCCAAATAAGTTAACCGGCAGCTTAATGGGTCCGACAAGATATACCGCCCCTTCGCCCTTTTTGATCAGTTTTATTTTCTCTTGTAGAAGTGAAATCACTTTAGGATCAAATCTTTGAGCCACTGGCATGGATACTTCTCCTTTTCAATTTGCAATTGGGATTTCCGACACATGATCATCTATCTTTCTTAATTCCCTAACACAACCATCAAATAAATAATGAGCACGATTGCCATACAGCCTGCGAATTTGTAATTTGGCGCAGCCACCTCAAACACCGGCTTCTTAAACAAACCCGCCAGTAAATTGTTCACGGCCGAGGCTGGTGATATGGGATTGGACAAGCTCCAGCTTCCGAGCAGCAGCACTCCGAAATACAACGGACTTATCTGCACGCTCACCGGATCAATGCCGCCTGCAAGAATGGTTACCGGCACAATCGGGTGAAGACCAATTAACGATGATCCCGCAATGAGAACAACCGTGAATAGCGAGAATGTTATGGTTACCGACAGTGGTATTTGCTCGAGCATTGCCGGAATTGAGGAGCCGAAACGGGTTGCGCCAATTGAGCCGCTGAAAAAGCCGGCAGCCAAAAATAGTGTGATTTCCTTCTGCAAGGCGGGTAGCGTAACGGTAATATGATTCTTCAACCCTTGTCTGTATACGGGCATCGCTCCCTTAGCCATGCACCAAATTAGCGGAAATAATACCGCTGCCATACAAATTAACAACACCATTGGCAACTGGACTAACCGTTCCAATATCAATATGGCAATTATTGCGGATATTAAATATATGCCAAGCCCTTTCGGAAACACCGCACTACCCTGCTTCTCAGCCATTTCCTGTTGAGGTGGCTCCGTTTCAGCCGCCCGTAGCTCTCGGAAATCGACCGCCAAACTTACGACAAGACTTAGGACAGCTAAACCGAGCATATAAGGAAGAACGGAAGACCAAGACAACTCAAGCGCCGATGTCACAAGCGTCATCGCAGCAAAATACGGTGACCATAGTATCGCCCCCGCGAATCCCCTGTTTAATGCATTGGTAAGCAGCCGAGACATACCGGGTTGCGGCTTAACAAAAACCATTTGATATACGACAGGAATCGAACCGACGTTGATAAACACACCCATAATTTGTGTAAGAAACTGCGTTCCTATGAATAAAGCTGCTTTGCTGCGAAAATTTTCTTCGTAGAAACGCTTCAGCGCTTCGACGTATTCGGGAATCCGGACTGGAATCCCGAACAACGGCGCGAATAGAAAAAGCGTTACGATCGTCACGTTGATTCCCGCTGACTCAAACCAAACAGAAGTCTCCACTTTTTGAAACAACATGAGGAGAATTCCGACAACCATAAAGGATACTGTAAGCCAGAAAGTTACCCCCTTAAGATTCGGCAACAATAGTGCGATTGCCAAAAAGACAAGGCTTCCCAGCACAGGAGTTAGCATCTCCAGTTGCGTCAGTTGCTGAACAATATAAACCGCGGCAATGGAGAAAATAATCATCCTCTCCATTGCCGCTTTGCCTGCGGATTTCATCCGATCCGGCCTCTTTCATTTAGCTTCATTAGCTAAATTGCCAACAGCTTAAGCTTAGGTTGCCGTATTGGTAACTGCGATGAAGCAGCTTTGCCTGACGATTGGAGTCCCCGGATCCCATTGCAAGTAACAGCGGAATAAAATGTTCGCTCGTTGGCACGGCTGCTTGGGCATTGGGAGCTAGCTCTTGATATTGAAATAACGCTTCTGTATCCCATGACTCAAGCTTATTCTGAAGCCAGTTATCGAACTGCTCAGCCCAATCGTCGTTTCCTTCAGACTGCCAATTCAATCTTCTTAAATTATGAACGGTTCCTCCGCTTCCAATAATGAGAACATCTTGTTCCCTAAGTTCCCCCAGCGCTTTGCCGATCTGATACTGCTGCTCGTTACTCAGATGACGATTCACGGATAAAGCGACAACCGGGATATCCGCCTCCGGATACAGCAGCTTCAAAACCGCCCAAGCTCCGTGATCAAGTCCTCTACTCTCATTGAGAACACTCTGAATGCCTTGTTTTTCAAACAGCGCTCGAACATGCTCGCTTAGTGAACGATCGCTTTTAGCCGGGTAGGTCATCGTATAAAGTTCATCCTGAAACCCGCCAAAATCATAGATGGTTTCATACGTCTCAGCAGCGCTGACCGCCTGTACCGACTCTTCCCAGTGAGCGCTAAAGAGCACGATTGCTTTCGGTCTAGGGTTATTGTCCTTAAATTTTTTAAGCAATTGTGTATATTCGTTATCCTCAAGCACGATCGACGGTGCGCCATGCGCGAAAAAATAGGAAGGCATCATATCGCTTCTCACTCCTTAGTTGTAGTCAAACCAGTATCTTGCATAAGCCAATTCAGAAAATCAATTTGGTTCTCTTCCGAAACGCCGTGGTCGGTAGGATATAGATTAAATGTTAGGCGCGGCGCTAGATTCTTGAAATATGACGCCGTCTCATGACCGATCCGAACTGGGAATACGGAATCATACTCGCCATGTGAAATAAATACCGATACATCCTTCACACTTCGGAGCGGATACTCTGTCTTCACAAAGTCAGGAACGTACCCGTTCAGGGAAACAATTCCCTTCAGCTCCTCTCCCATCGTAAGTGCTAGTGTCATCGACAGGATCGCGCCTTGGCTAAAGCCCAGTAGATAGCGTTTGCCTGGATCAATCGGATACTTTTCTGTCGCATAATAAATGAAAGCTTCGAGTTGTTTTGCCGCTTCATCAAACATCTCACGGATGGGATTGCCTAGGCTTTTCAAATCATAATACTGATATCCTGAGCCAAGTAGTAGGTTGCCACGGATACCAATGATGATGAAATCATCTGCCAACGGAGCGACCAGACCGAACATATTTTTTTCATTGGAGCCTTTGCCATGCAGGGTAAAGACGACTGGATATTTCTTGTCCGGGTCCATATTGAGCGGTAAATGAATGTCATATTGATAAAATGGTTTCATAATGATTCCCCTTAATTGTAAGTTATGCTCAGCGTTTGTTCATAATAAGACGGTCGACTGAGAGCGTCGATTGCTCACCAACAACCAGATACAACAAAACCAACATAAATCCAAGATCCAATTCATAACCAGCCATTTGCCCATCTCCCAGAAGTCCTACCGAAAGCTTCGTTGTTACAATTGCACCCATTAACATAATTACAAACAAGCCAGATACATAACGAGTAAACAATCCCACAATCAGCATAATACCGCCGACAAGTTCAAGTATTGCTACGAAATAAGCTACAAATCCCGGTATACCGATCGAGCTAAACCACGCCTCAACATTGCTGAGTCCCATTTGAAGTTTGTCGATTCCATGCATTATAAATATGATTCCTATCACCACACGCATAATGATTGAAATAACTGCTGTTTTCGTCATTCGTAATCTCCCCTTCATAAAATATTAGTAATAAAGAAATAAAGTTTATATAACTAATTTAATGCAGAATTCATTGACTTGTCAATACGAAAATTGCTAATATGAAATTATAATTCTTATTACTAATATTTAAGGAGTGCATTAGGATGGATATCGGCTCAACTATTCGAGCGATTCGGAAGAGAAAAAATATCACCATCGCTCAAATTTGCGAAGAAACCGGCTTGTCCCAAGGCTTCATGAGTCAGGTTGAAACTAATAAAACTTCCCCCTCTATAGCAACGTTGGAACATATAGCGCAGGCTTTGAATGTGCCATTAGCTTATTTGCTTCTAAAGAAAGAAGATCGAATGAATATTGTTCGAAAGAATGAACGAAGAACCACAACAAGCGGCTCCGAATTTCTGAAGGTGGAGCACCTGAGCTCTACGAAAAACGTTAGAATGATGCTTGTAGAGCTCCCCCCCGGAGCCTCTACAGGAGATACACCTCATGCACATGAAGGTGAAGAGGTCCATTTAGTTATTAAAGGCAGCATTTACGCAGAGCAGGGAGAGGATGGGGCTGAATTCGGAGAGGGCGATTCGTTCAGTTGGAACGCATGCACACCCCATTTGGTAAGAAATATAGGGGAAGAGACGGCAATCGTACTTATATCGATCTATACAGAAAGTGATAGCGGACGAGATCTTATATAAAAGTGTAAACTAAAAAAACGCCATTATTTGAGCACAAGCGGCCAAATTGAGGGCGTTTTTTGCCCCAACTGCAAGGAAATGCTTCAAAGTACCCTCTGCAATAATGTGATACCTTCCAGAATAACAATTAAAACGGGATCCGCAGCTGCAGATCCCGTTTTAATTCATTGAGCTATCGCTCCTGTGTTAGTTTAGTCTTCAAATTTTTTAATATAATTAAGTTGGTTTTCACCTTTCCTACACGGCTTACAGAACGGGAGCCGGCAAATAGTCATATCGAGTTAAAAATTGGTCAATGCGGGCAATGACTTTCAGCACTTCCTTCTCTTCCGTCTTGTAATCGAAAAGGACGAACGCATGGGCTAGATGAGGATACAGCACGAGTTCAGCCTCGTTGCCCGCCTCTGTATACGCTTCGTAGAAGCGTACCGCCTCCTCGGGCACGACGGTTACGTCCAGCAAGCCTTGCATAATCAGCATCGGCGGCTGGCCTGCGCTCACGTGATTCAGCGGAGACAGCGCCTTTGCCTGCTCGTGGCGTATCATCCAGGCCCGCACCGGGTCTCCACCGACTTTCTCAACATCGACAACTGGTACTGCCGCTTTCCAACGGCCAGTAAAATCGACGATGCCATTGCAGTTCACGACAGCATTTGCCATTGCTGTTACGGAAGTATCTTCACCGGGGGCATCATAGCAATCAATCGTGGCGAGGCTCAACGCCAGATGGCCGCCGGCGGAGTCGCCGACAACCGCGATTCGGTTTGGATTAATACCAAGTTCAGCCGCATGGAGGCGTATAAAGCGCATTGCCGAGCGACAATCTTCGATGCACGTTTCTACGCCATGCGCCTTTCCCGACTCCACATCATGTCCTTCATTCGTCATGAGCCGGTATTCAACGCTAAACGTCACCGCGCCGCGTGCTGCAAACAAACGGCAATGGCGCAGCAGCATTTCCGGCCGTCCCCCCCGCCAGCCACCGCCGTGAATCCAGACGACGGCTGACCTTGCGTCAGCAGCGCTCCACTCGTCCGGCCGGCATACCAACAGCCGAAGCTGATACCCAGCCGCTTCTTTATAAACAATCGTTTCATATGGGGAGCCCATATCCATGGATGTTAGCTCATCTCCTTTTCCACCGCCTAGAATGGCGCTATCATTCATCCGCCCCCGGGTAGGAAAGCACCAGCTTACTATCGTTAGACCAATGGTCAAACCCGTTATAACCGTATTCGTGACTGCGCGTGTAACGGCGGAACGGTTCGTCCGGCCGCGGGTCCCAATCGGCCAGACCGTCAGGCGCCGTGTCCCTAGGCGGTGAAGCTTGCCCCTCACCATTGCCGTTGCAAGCGGCGACGCAGTATTCATAGACACACGCCGGATCGGCGGTCTCATCGTCGTATGCGGGTAACTTACCTTCATAGACGACGTCAAAGTCACCTTCGTCGCGCGCGCGACGGTACAACCTATAGCCAGTTGCCCCGAGTTGCCAGCCCCACGTCAACCGGAAGCCTCGTTTTGTTCGCGCAACTCGCAGACCGTCCGTTCGTTGCGGAGGTTCCCCCGTAAAGTATACGGGATAATCATCGCTCCATGGCCCCTTTCGGTCGCGGTTGACAGCCCTTATTCGCACATGGCGCTTTGTGCCGTTCGTCCCGGCAAGCCGCCAGTGCAATGGAAGCTCCGAGTCCGACTCGCCGGAGATGCCCGACACCGCGACAGTCCAATTCGCGCCGCCATTATCGCTAACGGCGATCTCGTAACTCTCTGCCCCTGCAGCCGGCTCCCAAATCAGATCAGCCAAGCCTGACGCGGCCCGGTAACCTGCTACTTGCACAGCTGCCGGTATCGGCAACTGATCCGTCCATTCCCACTTCCCGCTCCCTGCCGGCAGGCGGAAAGAGACGTTCCCCCCATTTGCACCCTGCGGCTCTAGCAAAACGCCATCGACGTATAGTCGATACGCTGTACTGTGAAGCGGTTCCGGCAAGGTCAGCGTCATGATGGCCCCCCCGCCAGCATACCCGCCCCTAAGCTCTGTACCATTGCGGACGAAGGATAGACCTGTAGGTCGCAGCTCATCAGTCGATTCATCGGCAATATCAGCTACCTCTAAGACAACGCCAGCGGCGCCGATACACGAGCCAACGAACAGCGCCGCTTCCGCTTTCTCCGCGCTGTACAGCCGAACAATACCTGCATGGCCAACGAATGAAACGCCGCCTTCATCGAACGAAATGGCAGCTTCATCACGGAACACGAAGTCGCGTCGGTCGTTGAGCGTCACAACAGCTCCATACGCTGTCGCTTCAACGCCCAGCAAGTAGCCGTAATCGCCTTTTCGGTGAGGAGAAACGAGCGTCAGGAAGTGGCCATTCCCGTCGTAATATTTCCCCTTCGACTCGTCGTTGACGTTACGATAAGCACCCGGCCCAAGCTCAGCCGGAATGCCGGGAGCGACGTCATAACCGGGTACGCCCGGCTTCAGCTGGCATATCGTCGGGAAAGTGTCGCTCTCCTGCACGAACCAGGCAAACCTCCCCCTCACCCGCATGTCGCCGACCTGATCGTAGACGAGAATATAATCGCTCCCGGACATCAGCACGCTGCGCGAATGATAAGCCGGGCTAGCGTAGGGGCCCGCCATCACCTGAGAGAATTGGGCAAAACCGAGATCGAGCAGTGGCTCGGTCAACTCACCGCGCCCGACGCTACGAAACTCGTGCCCGTACAGGACGCCAAAATTACAACAAGCCTGCACGTCGCCCATATTGTCGTCGCCGACATCCTCCTTGCGGTTGAAGCTGAGTCGCTTGCCATCTGTGTAGTAGGTGATGACGCCGCAGCCACCTTGTCCCGAGCGCCCCCAGCGGTAATTCGGACCTTCGTCAATCTGCTGCAGGTGCACGGAAGCTTCCACTGGTTCGCCAACTGCAGCACGCATGATGAAGCCGTAACCGGTGTATGTCGCCGAGCGGAGCGTCGGCCGCGTGCCCGTGTTGCCGTCGTGCGGCGCATCGTCTGCGCCCCGCCAAATATCCGTATTAGGCTCGCGCTCCGCGTAGCCCCGCGCATCGGCCGGGCTTACATGGAGCAGATGCTCGGCCAGTAGTGGCTCAATGGACTGCAAGCCGAACGCGGCTGTGCGCAGTGTCAGCGGCGCAGCATAATCGTCGACGTGTCCGCCAGCGTGAGCTCCTTGCGGCGGTACGTGACGCGCACCTTCGACCGGGGCTGTCAGCGCATTCAGCAGCCATGATAACCACTTGGCGTAATTCGGATAAGCGACCGCATGCTCTCCCCATACCCGCTGAATCGCCATAACTGGATACAACATTGCTTTCAAGTTATAGAGTGTGTAACAAGCCAAATTTTCCGTATGTCTCCCTCCCTTAGCTCCCCAGGAAGGTACGTCGGGCCGAACATGGTACTTCGCGTTCAGCGCCATTGCCCGTTCGAAATCGTCCTTCCAGCAGCGCGCGTCGGGATGAGCGGGAAACAGCGCGGCCATTAGAGCAGGGACGCTTTTCACGTCGACGAGGAAGTTAGGATGTCCGGCGAGCATATTCAACACCGGCATGAAGCACTCCTCATTGTGAGCGTATGCCATAAACGCCCATGCAGCCTTCAGCCGGTCGAACTGGCCGGGCGTCATTGTCGGGGCTGCCAAATCGAACGTGGACGCCCAAGTATAAAATTCGCGTGCCGCCACCGGACTCAGATCTCCCGGCCTATGCAGGCAAAATGACAAGCGGTCTACGATCGCTTCCATGTCGCCCGGCGACGGCTTCGTCGCGGTGTAGCCGAACCAGTTGTGCATCCGCTGCGGCAGCCGCTCCTCGCGGAACAGGCGCGGATAGTCAGCCTGCTGCTCCTCCCATGCCAGCGTCCAGTCTTTCACCTTATCGAGAGAAAGGAACTCGTGCCATAACCACAGCTCGTCAACGTACGATCCTCCCGTCGAGGCCATTTGCCGCTGCGCTGGGTACAGCGCAACCGCCGTGCAGCGAGTACCCGCAGCCAGCGGATACTCCCAACTTAGTGTTTGGTGGCGACGCGACCAACGAAAGCGGAGTGCCAGCGACTGCGGCGAGCCCCATAATGCATACTCGCCGTCGTCCCAGAAGCCGCTGTCTTTGACAAATACGGCGGCCGCGACCGCTTCGTCGGCAAAGGCCGCCGCTTTCGCCTGTTGCCAGCATACCGCGTTATCGTAAGGCTTTACCCCGAAGGGCAGCTCACCGTTCCCGTTCAGGTAGCGATCGATCGGCTCCACGCCGCGAGGCTTCGTATACCGGTGAGTGGGGGCAAACGAAAGCCACTCGATCGCGAGCATCGCGCTTTGGCCAGAGTCAAAGCCGGACATCCGCTCGCGCAGCTCGATATAGTCCATGCCGGCGGCAACCGTTACGGTCGCACGGTACTCCGCTTCACCTTCGAATTGGCATACAAACTCGTATTCAGCAAATACTGGTCCATCCGCCGTTACCGTCCCTTCCGCGGTAAGCAACTTGCGGCTGCCGCCGTCAATGCGAGCGACGCCCTCCGCAGTGAAGCCGGCCATGCGCAACGCAAACAGCTCGCCGTTCACGAGCTGGCCCTCCGTGAACCGTACTGAAAGCCGTCCGTTATCCACCTGCACGCCTCCGTTATCCCGCATGACTGTCACCCGGCCGTACTTGGTTGCCGGCGCGGGCGCCATCCCATTGCGCCATTCGAATCGTCTCTCGGCTCCCGTCGGCAGATCGGCAACCAGGCATAACCGCGTTTCTGTATCTGTCCGCCGCCATTGGAACGGAACAGCGTCGCCGTTACTGTCTGCGAGCCAGGCTGATTGCATCGCCGCTTCTTCATCCTGCCGGACGAAACCGAGCAGCGTGGGCGGCCATGCATATCCGACCCTATTTAGCTGATCCTCGATTATGATTTGCTTACATTCCATCGTACTCATCCTCCCCACTTGCGCTCAGGCAACACGCTCCGCCGCTTCCGACGGAACGCGAACGGCGGCGCACCTCCGCGCGCCACCGTTATCGCCGTTCATTATTTGCTGCCTTGTACCGATTTATAAAGATCGTTAGCTTCCTTCTCTAACTCAGTGCCGCCCAAGTCGTTCCACTGCTTAACGAATTCATCGAAGTACGAAACGGGTTTGTCACCGCGCACGATCTGGGCGTATACATCCATTTTCAGCTTCGTCAGATCGCCCCAATATTTCCCTGATGACGGCAACACATCAGACTTGCCAAAGATATCCGATACCGGCTTGTTATACTTGTCAAGGAGCTCAACGCTCGATTTTCCGAGTGCCTTTTCAAAAATTGTAGGAGCCGGACCACCGGCGAACAGCGTGTCGAAGTTGTTTCTCAGACCTTCAGTCGCAAGCTTGGCCCTGTCGTCGTAAGGAGGAAGGAACTTAATACCGCTTTGCGTATCCGAAGGCGTGTTGTAATCCCACTGCTTGCCCTTGACGCCGACGCCAGCATCCAGAAACACTTGCTCGTCATTGCGAATTGCCTCCATGATTTCAAGCACTTTTTTGACCTTTTCCGGCTGCTTCTCCATCTGCTTGCCGAACGCGAAGAGGTTTCCCGCCGTTCCCCATGCCCAACCGCCCTGCTGGCCGCGCGGCCCTTTTGGCAGAGGGGCTATTTGGAGATCCGCGTCCGGATTGATTTTTTTCATCGCGCTGATCGCTGATTGCGGGTTGTTCGCGTCGAACGACCCTATACTCGTATTGTGCGAATACGCAATTTTCCCTTCGACTAGCTTCTTGTCCAGGTCTTTGCCAGTTACGAATTCAGGATCGATATAGCCCTTGGCGTACCAGTCCGCAAGCACCGTCAGCGCTTCCTTCGCTTCCGGCACGACTGCGCCGTTGACCACCTTGCCATCCTTCAGCATCCATTGCGTCGGCATAACGCCGTAGGCACCGAATATCGACCAGAACTGGAGGTAGTACGAATTGCCGTTGGTCGACATGCCGTAAACGCCGATCTGCTTCAGCTTGGCGAACGCGGCTGTCATTTCGTCGATCGTTTCTGGAATTTTATCGACGCCCGCTTTCTTCAGCAGGTCCACCCGCCATCCTTGCTTCGTGTTGAACTGACCGGTAAAGTAGGTGGTTGGCAAGCCGTAATTTTTGCCATTCAGGTTCGTATAGTACCAGCCTTGATTGGCGAAGCTGTCCAGCACCGCTTTCGTTTTGGGCGCGTTCTCCTCAATCGTTTTGAGCGGTAGCTCAGCGATCAGCCCCTGGCCCGCATATTTGAACAACTGGTTCGGATCGTAGACGAACATAACGTCAGGCACGTCACCAGACGTAAGCAGTATTTGCTGCTTCTGCACGTAATCGGCCTGCGGAATCGAATAATAGTTGATTTTGACGTTAAATTTCTCCTGCAAATACTGCACTGTACGGGAGTTGGCGGTCAAATCCGCTGAAGGTACCATCCATTTGATTTCCATTGGCTCTGCCGGCGTCGCACTTGCCGCGCTCGGCGAAGCCGTGGACGATACGACTTCTCCCCCTCCATTCGAGCATGCTGTAAGTGCCAACGAGCAAACAACCGCCAGCACTGACCACCCTTTTACCCCTATTTTTGCATTCATCCTGTAACCTCCTACATGAAATTGTATTGTATTATATCGGCATACCCAGTTCGCACCGCAAGGCCTATATACCTAGCCTTTGACTGAACCCAGCATGATGCCTTTGACGAAATACCGCTGGATGAACGGGTACAGAAACAGAATCGGCAGCGTCACTGCCACGATCGTGGCCGCTTTGAGCGACTCCGGCGTATATTCCTCGTTAATCCGGTTGATATCCTCGCCCGGAGTCAGCGATACTGTCGCATCGACGACGGTTCTGCGCAGGAACAGCTGCAACACTTGCCACCGGTTGTCCGTTGTGTAGATTAGTGCATCAAACCAGTGGTTCCAATGCGCGACGCCGACCCAGAGCGCCATGACGGCCATTACTGGCACGGACAGCGGCAACACAATGCGCATGAGTACTCGCATTTCGGAAGCGCCGTCGATGCGCGCTGACTCGATAATTTCGGCCGGGATACCCTCGAAGAAGTTGCGCATCACGATCATGTTGAACGCCGACACCGCACCGGGCAAAACAAGCGCCCACAATGTATTGAGCAAGCCGAGATTTTTCACTAACAAAAACATCGGGATCGTGCCGCCGCTGAACAGCATACTGAAGACGAAGAGTTTCATGATCAGCTTCCGATGCGGAAACGTGCGCCTGGACAATGGATACGCAATCATCGCCGTCATGGTTAGCGAAATCGCAATACCGACGCCTGTTCGGATCAGCGTATTACCGTAAGCCGACAACAGATCAGGATGCGCAAGTACTTTCTCGTACGACATAAGCGTCGGATGCAGCGGGAACCAATAAAACTTCATCGCCAGCGCATCCGCCGGCGTGCTGAACGAAAGCGTAATAATGTATAACAGCGGATACAGCGTCGCAAGCCCGAAAATCGTCAAGAAAGCAGCATTCAGCGCGTCGAACGATCGCTCGCCCCAAGTTGTTTTCACATTCTCCCCCCCCTTCTCGCTACCATAATCCTCGCTCCTTGTTGAATAGCTTGACCAACGCATTAGCGACAAGCACCAGCGTCAGCCCAACAGTTGAATTGAACAACCCCGCAGCGGTGCCAAGCTCGTAATCCATCGTCAACAACCGACGTAGCACGTACGTATCGAGAATCTCCCCTACTCCTGAGGTAGGGGGCGTCATCAGGTTGTAAATTTGGTCGAAGCCGACCGACAGGAAGTGGCCGATCGATAGTAAGTACATGATGATGACAGTTGGCGCGAGCGACGGCAGACTGATATGCCAGATTCGCCGCCAGCGGCTTGCTCCATCCGCGATCGCAGCCTCATAGAGGCTTGGATCGATTGAAGCCAGCACCGCAAAATAGACGATTGATCCCCAGCCCGCGGATTGCCAAATGTCGGTCAGTACGACCGCACCGTAAAAATAGTCCGGCTCTAGCAACCACAACTGCTCCGCGATGCCGAACAGGGAGAGCAGTTTATTGAATCCACCCTCACTGCCTAGAAACGGAAACAAGATGCCCGCAAGCACGACCCACGAGAAAAAATGCGGCAAATATGTCACCGTTTGAATCGTCCGCCGAAACCAAGTCAGCCGGATCTCGTTCAGCAGCAACGCCAGTACGATCGGTGCTGGAAACACAAACACCATTTTCAAGAAAGCAATCAGCACCGAATGACGTAGTGCATTCAGAAAGCCGTTCCCCTTGAACAATCGCTCGAAATTCTCCAAGCCAGCCCATGGGCTGCCGAGAATGCCCTCGGTAATCTGAAAATGCTTGAACGCAATGACAATGCCATACAACGGCACGTAGCTGAACAACAGAAATAGTGCCAGTCCAGGCAGCAGCATAACAATAAGCGCACGGTGCTGCTTGTAAATGCGCCATTGCCGTTGCCATCCGACTTCCCTTCCCGGATCGCGGGTCTTAAGAATCGCGCGCCGTATTTCCATATTGTTCGATCCTCCTTTTTGCATGACGTTTGATCCTCCTTTTTGTATGACCTGCGTGTATTGCGATGTCCTTTCGTTCCTCATACGGCTCGGAAATGCCAGTTGCGGACGTTTGACCCACAGCCGCATCAGTTGTCCATTGGTTGCCGATGTCATCAGCTTACGGCCGCTTACGATATCAACGCAATCGTCACATTTTCGTGACCACTGAAACGGAAAATGCGCCGAAGCCTTGGCGGCTGCGGCGCATTTCGCGCAATCAGGAACGGCTCTGCAAGCGATATTCGCCCGGCGTCATACCTTCCGATTTTTTGAATACCCGAATGAGATGCGTGGCATTGCCATAACCGATCTCAACTGCGATGTCGGCGATGTTCAACTCGGTTTTAAGCAGCAGACTTTTCGCTTTGCTGATCCGGTAGCGTGTGACATAAGCGATGAACGTTTCCCCCCAATGTTGCTTGATCAGCTCACTCAAATACGACGGACTGATACTGAGCTGATCAGCAACAAGCTGGAGCGACAAGTCTTGTGCGTACCGTTCCTCGATCAGTTTCTTCGTCCGCTCCATGATCATTTCCATCCGCAGCCGCTTTAGCCCATTCAGAAAATCGATCCCCGGTGCAAAGACCGTTTCGCTGAACCATTCGCACATCGAAGGGGAAGCGTTCAACTGGGCAAATTCGGCGTACAGGCTCCGTCCCGGAAACGTCTTCGTAAGGTCGGGGTCATACTCCTGCAGCAACCGGATCACGGAAACGAGCAATTGCATTGCATATGTTTTAATCAGCGCAAAGGGAAGACGACTGCCATTCAGCCCATCGAAGAAGGCGTTCAGTTCCTGCGCAGCTTGCACTCGGTTGCCTTCGCGGATTGCCGCCAGCAACGCGCTTTCGCATTCTGCCGGATACGGTACGGGGACAAGCGCCTCCTGCTCTTGGCTTCCACGTACTACCTCATTGCCTGCCTTCGGCCAATTTTCTTGCAGCGCATGCAGCGCGTCTTGATACGAAACAGATAACTCACCGAAATCGGTGATAGGCCTGCCAACGGAGATCGTCACCGTTTGTTTCAAGTACGACGCAACTGCATAACGAATCGTCTCCGCCGCACGGACCGTCTCTCGCTCGGTCTCATGCTGCGGCATGTTTAGAATGACGGCCACATGCTGGCGAGAGACGACCGTTTCCGTGGCGAACTTGTCCTTCATCAACTCCTGGCTGATATTAGCCACAGCAAACAGAAACAGCCGTGAATCTTCACCGCTGCGAAAGCGGGCGTTCTCGCCGGTCGCGTCCATCTCCGCCACGAGCACGCAGAAAACCGGATCCGGAAAGAGAGGCGTCTCGACGGGCTTCTGACGCAGCCATGGGTCCATGCCGGCGTTGTTACCGAGTAGCGCAGATAACAGGAAATGGTCGCGCAGCACCGGCAGCTGGCTGCTCCATTGTGAGCGCACGTCGCCCATTTCCTTGAGTAGCGCGGCAATGCCACTCTCAATCCGAGTAAAGCCCGCGGCATAGTCAGCGTCGAACGATTCTTGATCTTCATCTCCGTTCACTTCGCCCTTGCCGCGCAGCGTTAGGAAGATGCTCCGTAAGCCACTTTGAAATCGCCGAACATTAAAATACGCGACAAACAGCGACAATAACGATAGCGCCACGGTAGCGGCAACGATCCAGATCTTGAGCAGCTGCGCGTTGTGTGATGCCGCCTCCGCGGGAATCAGCATAGCGTAGAGAAAGCCGTATGCCGCAGACCGTTCGGTCGTCACGTACATCTCACCGGCCTCCGTGTCCAGCTTGACCGGCAGGCTGCCTTCGGGCGAAGACCCGGCAGCCAGTAACGCGCCGATCGCGTCGGGCTTCGTAAGACGCAGCTTGCCTGCCTCCACGATCGTCTGTCCCGTTGGCGAAAAGACGAGCAAGCCGCCCCGGCTGTCAAACGGAAACGAGCGGATCATGTCGGCGATCACGCCAGTCTTGACGTTGACGACAAGTGCCGCATCGGGCTCCTCGTAGAAGTATGGCAACGGGAGCAAATACGTTAGTGCTTCCAGGCTTTTGCCGGCATCGCCGCCCATTGCACGAGGCGTGATCCACAGCTTTGATTTGCGTTCTATCCCCGCTTGCCGCAACGTCGGCAACCACGACGAATCAGGAAAACTGTTCAGATCGAACAGTAAATTCGACGTCAGCACAAGCTGCTGCTTTCGGTGATAGAGATAAACCGAGTCGACCGCATGGATTGAAGATGAGAAATTCGCTAACTCACGTCTGAGCTCGTTGACCGATTGCAGCGTGCCGAGCAACGGAGTTTCTTGAATTTTGACAAATTGAAGCATGCCCGCCTGCAGCGAGAATTGTCCCGTTACTTCTTCGATCTGCCGAAGCAACTGGTCCACCTGCTCCTTCATCTGGGCGATTGCCACTTCAGACGTCCGCTTCACTTCCGCTTCGATTAGGCGAAGGCTCGTGTAGTAGCTGAACGTCCCGAAACCGAGCACTGGTATAATAGAAAAGAGCAAAAGTAAGGCGATTTGTCGTTGTCGAATAAGTTTACGAACAAGGTTCATAGGCGTATCACCGTTCTTAGTTCCAAAATGGATGGGCTTTTCGGCTTTATTATACCAAAAGAACGCTTTCATCGGCATCGTCATCTTTTCGGAATCAGTAGTCTGACTGATAACACAGAGATGATGCCGATTCCGGGCGCTATGAACAGCAAAGAGCCCAGGAAACCCAGGACTCTTTGTTGGATTCGATATGGGAATCTCCTTGCGCTTCACTGTTTAGACCGTGCAATATGCATGTACGTTCCCTATTGCCGTTGGTTTTCGGGTGCTCTACCGCTTTCTTCCAGCATCGCCGACAGCAGCATCAGCAACAAACCTTGCCCGTAGCCTTCTGCGCGGTGCTGCGCAATGACATGGTATTCGCCAGCATGCTTCTGTACCCCCGTTCCGGCAGACACACCGCGAAACACCCCTTCCCAATCCACGTGTGAAAGCGCGGCACGCGCAGCTCGATTAGCCATCTCCACGTACGCTTCTTCCACGTTGCCGTAGCGAAGCGCCTGCTTCACAGCATAGGCAATGCCGGCGGCTGCAGATGTTTCTAAATACGTTTTCGGATCGTCGATCACCGTCGTCCATAAACCGGAGACATCCTGGTAGCGCGACAAACCTGCCAATTGCCGGTCCAAGGAATCCTTAATCGCGTTCCGTCTAGGCTCTGTTTCCGGAAGCAGAACTAGCAGCTCCGCTGACACAATGGCCGCCCACGCGTTGCCCCGCGCCCACAAGCAGCCGATTGGGCCGTTTTTGCGCTCATCCCAGCCGTGATAATACAGACCGTTCTCCTGCTGCAAATGACGCACATGCAGGAAATATTGGTTAAGTCCTTCGTCGACCGCTTCCCGATCATTGAATAACAGCCCTGCCTTCACAAGAAATAGACCAGCCATAAACAGCGTGTCCACCCACATCTGCCCGCCAAAATTCGTTTCCACGAGCGTATGCTCAAACGCACCATTCGCAAGCCGCTCTGCACGGCGCAGGAGAAAGTCAGTCCTCGACTTGATGATATCTGCGTAACGTGCTTCGCCCGAAGCGACATATAGCTCGATCAACGAAAAGCAAGGCGCCGTTGCATTGACGGTTTCGAACACGTGTCCTCGCTCCAATTGATCGTCAATCCACGTTTTTAAATACAGCTGCAACGAATCGTCCTTCGTTGCCTTCCACAACGAAACTAAACCATACAGTGCAACGCCTTCACTCCAGTTCCATTCCGCCATTGGCATCCGCCTCGTCGCCTGCGAGACCTGCCCGATTATAGTAGCCAAATTACGCGACATTTCTGTTCCTCCTCCAGTCTTGTATCCGCATTCAACCGTAAGTGAAGCCGGATTTCATTTCAATCATCATTTTTTTGAACCGCTGCACATACAGCTTTCCCCCGTACCGAAAGTACGGGGGTGCTGTCTTAAGGTCAAGGAAGCGTAACAGTGGATGCGGTCAATTGGTCACGAACTGCGTTTCCTGCAACGTCAACGGCTTCTACTCGGAACGTATAGGCCGTGCCCGGCAGCAAGTCGTTGAACGTGTAAGTGTTGATGTTCGATACGGTATCTTGAAGCAAACTATTTACATAGATGCGATACGATATCGCCGCACCCGACGTATCGGTCGCCGATGGCCAAATCAATTGCGCTTCCGTAGATGTAACGTCAATGACAGACAGTTCGTTGCTGCCCGCCGACCAATAGGGCGCCCTCACGTCCGCATAAGCGTTCCCGGTTGTGACCGTGTTGAGCGAGCCAGCGTCAACGATCGGCGTCGTGACACTTACGAAGCTATTTCCGCTCAGTACCTGGCCGTAGATCGCCTGCGTCAATGAAATACCAGTTTTCAAATCAACAAACTGGTTATTTTCGATCAGCGTATTCCTGACGACCGGTACGTCGAATGTGTTGCCTTTCACTGTCCTGATAAACAAGCCTGACGCATCGGCATTCTGATCGGCAACAACTCGATTGTTGCGGAATTCACTGCCGTATGCCATTACCGCATAGCCGGTATTATCAGCCTGCAGACCGAGTCCGAAGACGGCTCCAGGTAACGCATCTATAATGGTATTATTGTCAAACCTGACGAAATAGGTGTTGTTTAAACGGTGCTGCACAAGTGAGTTGAAGCCGAACGTGACTGCTCCGCCTGTGTTGGTCAGCATATTGTCAGCTACGACGTTATCAAAGGAGTTACCATACAGTGAGATCGGTCCTCCGCTGTCCATGCCTGTATTTCGGTAAACCGTCCCTCTGGCGTTCGGAACAATGAACGAAAATTTACTCGTCCGATCTGGCACGATGTCCCAAGGGGTTTCGACAGAAATCGTGTTCCCAGTGACTTGCACCACGTCACGCACCTGCCCGATTCCCCGTCCCGCCATGATAACGACTGCCAACCGGCCGTAGCGATGCGGGAAGCTATAGACGTTGCCAGTCACGGTCGCCCCAACACTGAGCGGGACGACGGTCGCCACCTTCAGCTCCGTGCCCGAAGCGCCTAAAACTTCACCATAATTAAAGGTACCGCTAGGCGATTCGTTCAGTACCATCTCGCCGTCGTTGTTCGCGTGATCCAGCGTTCCAATACCTTGAATCACATTGTTCGACACATAGTAATCCGATTTGACGTTGACCCCGTGTGTATCTGTATTTTGCTCCGGATGCCCGATGAGCCGGTTGTTTTCAACGATCACGTAACGGGCGAGCATATTGGTTGCTCCGCTCGCATATTCGATGATGTTGTTGCGAACCTGGCTGTAGGCGTTGACGTAGCCGGTCGCGATTGTCGCCGCCCTGCCTTTAAAGGAATTGCCGACGAACAACGTGCGTTCATTGGCGATAAATCCGACGCCGTTCGCCCGACCCGTTTGCTCTTCCAAGGGAGCATCGATCGTGACTTCCGTGACGAATAGCTCACTGGCGGTTCGAAGGGCGTTGTCCGTAACGGCAGCACCCCATGAGTGCCCGAGCCAGATGAAGAAATCGGGATACACGGACGGATTGAAGACATCCAGCTTCATTCGCGCTACACCCGCATGACCGGCTGTTTGGCCGTCGCCGGACGAAACGATCAACATGCCGGTGCTCGTGCCGGAATAAGCAAGCACTGTGTTCTCTTGGCTTTCCCCTAGCAGAACAACGCCTGCTGGCAGCAAAATCTTCGCGATCCGGTATGTACCGTCCGGAAACCATACGACCCCGCCTCCTTCCGTATGCGCCTGATCGACGGCGCTTTGCACCGAAGCGGTGTCGTCTATTGTGTCATCGGCCGTCGCCCCGTAATCTGCCACATTGTACACATTGCTCCATTGGAAATTCTTTGCCCAAGCGACGCCAAGGCCCAGTGGATCGTCGCCAGCTTCTGTAACGGTTAGCTGTTGGCCATTGCCCAACCGCACCCAATTACCGTCTACGCTGTTGCGTACCTCGACCCAATATACTTGCGGCGGAGCCTGATCGATGGCAAAGGTGACGGCGAACGGGTTCAGCTCAACAATCGGCATTTCGTATACGCTGCCAGCAACACTCTTCAGTCTAACAGCTGTGTCAGCGGACGCACCTCCAAACTCCCTCGCGTCGAAATTGCGTCCAACAAGCTTGATCTGCTGCCCTTCGAACGCTTCCCGTTCGGAAATAAACTGCGGACGCGGATCGTTAAGCGGCTTCGCTTCGCTCCAGCCGTATTCGTTGCGAATCCATACAGCATATGACCCCGGGGCCATATCTTCTGGTAAAAGCGATACGACGAAGGCTCCCTGATCGTCCGTCTGAACGATATCGAGCGTACGGGCACCTGCGGAAGGCGGGCTGGCGCCTAGCTGCGCGTAGTCGTCGATGGCGACTTCGACGGCGGATGGCGTCATGCCGTAGCCGGAAACGGTAAACAGCGTGCCCGGAACGACCGCGTCAGAAAAGCGCAGCACAACGGGTGGCTGCTCCCAATCCTCCAAATGAACGAGCAGAGGAATCGTGTCCGTGCTCGCGTTTAGCAACAGAATATCGTTGACGGCAAAAACAGCCTTAATCGTGTAAGAACCAGCAAACAACGGCGTATACTCGACCGTAACCACACCGTTTTCGTCCGTTACTCCGGAGCCAGCGTTGGGATCAATATGTGAGCCGACATAAGTGCCTGCTAACTCAAACGCAACCGGCTTGCCTACAAGTGGAGCACCTATGCTGTCCTTCAGCACAGCGCGTAGCTGAACGATTTCATTCGGACGATCGACTACGAGCGATGTGTCTTCAAATGTCAGGCTTGTCGCCTGGTACGCGGGAATAGTAACTGATGCGCGCACCGCAATGTCTGAATAGCGGTATTGGCGGATGTTGCGTAGTCCGTACTGATAGACGACGCCAGGTTCTAGTCTGGAATCGGCATACCCGTGCACGCCTGCACTTACCTTCGCGATTCGAGCAAAATCAGCATCGCCCTGCTTTTTTCGGAGAACGATCGTATCGTCGGTTCCGGCACTCACCCAAGACAATGCCACCTGACGTATGCCGTCGTTCATAGCCTGCAGATCTGACACGGTTGGCGCAAGCGGCGTATCGAAGAAGATCCCCTCCACATTCGCTTGTGCTCCGGCAAGCTTCGTAAACCGCAGTTTGAAGCTGCCTCTCACTAGATAGGAGACATATTTGCCGCCGTTAATCGTATCGACCGTCTGAGCATCTAATACATTTCCACTTCCGTCTAGCAGTTCAAACTTTTCTACATTCACTTCCTGTGAACCGAAGTCAGTCGTATAAAAACTTACCTGATGGAGATTGTTGTCCGTCAGCGTAAACGAGTGCGTCAACGTCCCGTACGTATAGACCGTCAGCATTTTGCGGATGCTGCCGTCCGGCATCAGGAGCGCACGCGCGTCGGTAGATGGATTCTGCACGACATTATAGCCGTTGCTGCCTCCGAGCGAGTAAGCACTCACATACGATGGGAGACTGGCGATGTGGGCTGGCGTCGTCGCGTCTTTGCCAGATGCGGACGTTGCTGAAAAGAACGGCAGAATGTAGCCGTCTCCGCCATAGGTACCGATCCAATTCCCTTTGCTAACCGTATCCTGTCCCAAGTAGTAGGTCGGAGCAGGCATAGTCATGGCCGTTACGGAGGGTCCATCACCGCTCCAGTTGCCGGCTGAGTCACCTGCTTGCACGTGAAACGTATACGCGGTCTCCGGCGCAAGGCCGGTTACATCGTAGGCGTAGACACCGCTCCCGACAGTTGCAAGCTGCGTACCGTCTCTGTAGATACGATACTGGGTAACAGCTCGATTGTCAGTTGCGGCGTTCCAGGCCAGATGAACCCCGGCAGGGGTCTCCTGCGATGCGGTCAATGCGCTGCCGGACGGCCAGACAGGCGCTACAGAATCTGATTCTATGGCCGTAGTCACCGGCACCGCCAACTTTC
Organism: Paenibacillus plantarum; assembly: GCF_013141695.1. Lineage (GTDB taxonomy): Bacteria > Bacillota > Bacilli > Paenibacillales > NBRC-103111 > Paenibacillus_E > Paenibacillus_E plantarum. The sequence continues at coordinate 111,110 of NZ_WHNY01000005.1, read as the reverse complement.
TGCCCCAGAAGCTGCTGCCATTGCCGGGCTCGACAGCGAACGTGTAAGTGGTGGCTGGCGACAAGCCCGTCACGTTGTAGGCATAGACCGATCCGCTGACTGTATCCAACAGTGCGTTGTTCTTGTAAATGCGATACCCCGTCACGCCATCTGGGTCAATTGCCACAGGCCAGTTGATAGTTGCGCTGGTAGCGCTTACACTTGTGGCCGAAGCCGCTCCTCCTTCAGGCCATACCGGCCCCGGCGCATCGAAGAAAAATCCTTGCGCATTTGCCTGCGTACCTGCCTGCAAGGTAACGACCAGCTTGAAGCTGCCCTGTACACGATAAGTCACGTATTTACCGCCGTTGATCGTCGAAACCGTTCGGGAATCGAGAACCGTTCCGCCTGCATCGCGCAATTCAAACCCCATCTGAATAGACTCCGTCGACCCAAAATCGGTTGTGTACACGGAGAATTGATGTGTTTCGTTATCAGATAGCGTAAACGAAAAGGACATCGTGCCGTACGTATACACTGTGAATCGTTTGCGCGTGCTGCCATCCGGCGATTGCAGGCCGCGTGGATCGGCCTGATTGCCAGAAACCCAATAGTTAGAGCCCGATTTTGCATAAGCGCTCACATATGTCGGCAGTTGCGCGACGTCGGCGGCAGGCGGCGTTTCCCTGTAGTTCATCGCAGTTGTCGTGTAATAGGGCAGTACATATCCTTCACTGCCGTAAGCGCCCACCCAATTGCCTTTCGTAGTCGTGTCTGTGCCCATAAACGATGCGGTGGATGCGCTAGCCGCCCTCGGCCCAAACGTCATGCCGCTGAATATTAGAAATAAGATCAATAAATAAACAAACCAACGCCACTTCATCGTTCGCTGTGTTAAGACCATGTTCAGCTCTCTCCTCCTTTTCAACTTGTACGTATGTGTTCGCCTGATCTCTGGCGCAAAGTCCTTCATATTCCCCCTCTCCAATCGTTATTTATCCAGTCGAATACAGGCAAAGTCTATTTTACGGCAGATGCCAATCGCAAATATATCATCAAAAATTCGGCTGATATGAACGCTATGGTTGACCTAGACGCTTGGAGCATTCAGCGTAATATCCCCATAAGCACAAAAAAACCTTGGATTTAACAAGGTTTCGTTGTAGGTATTTTCATGTCGTAAGAGCATGACATGTCTATTCTTGTCTACCCACGGTCTCGCAATCGACCATGACATGAATAATATCTCCCCGATGCTCGTTGCGCAGTTTAAAGGCTTGCGTGATTTCCTCCAAGGGCAATACATGCGTAATCATGTCTTTTGTGTTCACAAGCCCATCTAGAACGAGCCTTAAGCTTTCCTCGAAGTATCTCCGATTATCGATGTCCCGCTTCGGCTCTGTCGAAAAGATGTCCAGCCGCTTCTTGTGCACCTTAAAGAATTCAACCGGTTTCCGGCATGTTCCAATACAGCCGTACATGACAATTCTGCCATTTTGAGCGGCCGCATCGATGGCATCCACCATCCCGTCTCCCTCTAGAAGACACGGGATCACGACATCGAAGCCCTCCGGAAAATCAGCGCTGGCAAAGTCCATTGTTCGCGCATGCTCGTCCGTCAGCTTATACGTATGCGTGGCTCCGTAAGCTTTGGCTAGCTCGAGTTTCTCGTCGAAGAGATCGGTTACAGCCAAATTACGGGGGCTGAACAAGGCGATAACTTGCGTCATCACAAGGCCGCTGACCCCTTGTCCCATGATCAACACATTTTTGTTCGGGGAGATGTCACCTAGCTCAGCGGCGTGAAGCACACCTGGCAGCACCTCGATTAGCGAGCCTTCGAGAAGAGGGAAATCCTTGGGAAGCACTTTGACGGAGAAAGGACTGCAGCACACATATTCGGCGAAAGCCCCCCAAACGTACCTCAAGGCAACCTGGTCTCCCTCTTTTACACCAATAACTCGGCTACCGACCTTATCGATAATTCCGGCCACTTCATGACCGAGACGAGTCGGATAAGAAATAAACTCCGGTTCCCGGGCTCCTCTGAATACTTCAACATCACTGCCGCATATCCCGACCCATTTAATCTTAACTCGCACTTCATGATCCGCAGGTTCCGGTATATAAGCACGCTTAATTACGATTTCACCAATATTCTCCATAACTGCACATTGTTGCGTTCCTGTTCCCACTTCATCTGTTAGCTCCATTAACGGCACTGTCATTTTTCTAACCATTTCCGTTCCCTCACCTTCATCAGCTCATTGGCAAATCTACACTTTTATTGTAGTATAAGTGCGGATGTGGCCTCCATGCCGTTTATTCAAGTATGTTTAACCGATATTCAGGTCATGAGGCAATTCCATAGGGGGAGTACCCGAGAATGAGTGAAGCGTTGCGCGACAGCCAGATCAAAATGTTATGGACAGCACGGATCGACTATGCCAAAAACAGCGTCGTTTCCGAACATGCTCATACAAACTTTAACCAGTTACTTGTCGTACTGGAAGGTGCGATCCAATTGACGACGGATGACTCCTTGCATCAACTGAGCGAGCAAGATTGCTGCCTAATCCCTGCAGGAACCAAGCACGGTTTTCTTTTCGAACGCGAAACCATTACACTCGACTTCAAATTTGCTGTAACCGATCCACGACTCTCTGAGGCTCTGCCTCCATTCTTACAGGTGCTAAAATACGCCAAAGATACTTTGCATGAATTGAAACAAATATTTAAACTCTCCATGAAACAGCATGGGATGAAGATTACCCTAGACCCACTTTCTTTACTACGCATCGATACTTGGTTTAAAAGCATACTACTCGGCCTGCTGGTTCCTTCCCCATCCGTGAGCGGCATGGTGATTGGTAAACATGAGCCATTTCGGATGGCTTCTTATCTGGAGGAGAACCTAGAACGCCAAATCACCCTTCAAGAACTGGCCGATCAATTTAATTTTCATCCCCATTACATTATCGAACTATTCCGAAACCATACGGGAATGACGCCGATCCGATATCATCAGAATGTTCGGCTGCTCAAGGTAAAGGAGTGGCTTGAGTTTACGAATTTGACTGTCAGCGAGATCGCGAACCGCGTTGGTTGGAGTCTGCCCTATCTATCTCGGTTATTTCAAGCTCAAGAGGGCATGACAGCCTCAGACTATAGAAACTACGTGCTGCAAGCTGTGAACCAGGATGTTATTCTCGAGGACGCGTTTGTGAACCAGTGGAGAATTGTGCACGGAGCGAAGGATTGAGCAGGAAGTTGGGTTCTTCGAAATATTCATGTCGTTAGAGCATAACCCTGTTCTCAAGTATATTTTTCAAACTGATATGAGACTTTGAAGGTCCGAACTTTATAAGGGAATCTTGGAATTCAGCAAGTTCCTCAATAGATGAGGTTTGTACCTTAATGAGATAATTATATTCTCCACTAATGCGATATAAATCAGTCACTTCTCTAGCATTTTCACAAAAATTAGTAATCTCTTGGCAATGCTCTGTCTTTATTAGAATAAATGTGGTCGTACCTCGATTCATAACCCGTAAATTATAAGCAGTGTTATATCCAGAAATGATGTTTTTTTCTTCCAACTTGATAATTCTTTCTTTAACGGATGGCTGCGACATCGAAACCTCTTTGCTGATTTGAGAAATGGACTTTCGTGCATTGTGCTGAAGTAATGCCATGATCTTTTTATCCATTTCATCGATAAGATAATCCATCTCAAGAACCCCCTGAACCAATTAAATAAAATAAACCAATTTAATCAAAATACCTTATATTCAATAACCATATTACTACAAAAGACTTACCTTCTGTATGTATATCTTGGTTTATTGTAACTATAATTAATCTATCAAATAAGGGAGCGATGATAGATGAGCGTAAAAGGCCTTTCACATGTAGCAATCCAAGCCAACGATTATAAAGCAACTATTACATTCTATATTGAAGTTTTAGGGTTCAAGTTAGGTCATCATTGGAGTTTGCCATCTTTTCAAATTAAAGAAGCTTCCATGCTGGTTTCACCTGACCAAAGAACCTGTATTGAGGTCTTTGATAACGATGCAGTCATTCCCGCCCAAGGGAAAAAAGCTTCCTCTGAAGAAGATATCGCTCACGGAGCGTTATTACATTTCGCATTCTATGTGGATAATGTAGATGAAATATTTCAAAAAGCCCTTGCTCATGGAGCAAAGGCTTTTATAGAGCCGGCACATCTTTCTCTTGGTGAGCCTCCTCTTCGAATAAAGAACGCTATCATTCACAGTCCCAATGGGGAAATTATCGAGTTTATTGAAGATGTTAACTTTGATATGTCCACCAAAACCCATGTAAATTAAGCTTTTCAGAAGAAACATGAGGTAAAAAAAACAAAAAAACCTTACAGCAGGAAGTATGTAAGCTCCTCATGAACTTACATACTCTCCGCGGTAAGGGGATAATTATTTCTAAGCTGTTGCTTCGACTTCTTCGTGCACGGTTTTGATTTGAATCATAACCGTATTCGCGTCCGTCAACACTTCAATGCCATCCTTGAAGATCAGGTCGGAAACGAGAAGCTTGTCGCCAGTATCAAGGCCACTGATATCCACTTCCATGGAAGTCGGCAAATCACCAGGCATACAACGCACTTCTACTTCATAGATTTCGATCTGCAGAACCCCACCGGATTTAACCCCGATTGCCTCTCCAGAAAACTGGATAGTAACTTTGCTATCCATAATTTCAGTCATATTCACATGATGAAAGTCGATATGCAGCAGATTGCCCGACATCGCATCCTTTTGGACGCTCTGAACAATGACCGGAATTACTTTCTCATCGGATGTATTGCCTTGTAGGATAGCTCGTGGATGTTTTTTCAAAATATCCAGCATTTCTTTTTCATTTACTTCTACAGACAAAGTATCTTTACCAATCCCATACAACACAGCGGGGATGCGTCCCTGTTTTCTTGCTTGATTCATGTGGGACTTTGTTTCACCAGTGCGCTTGTTCAATTGAATAAATTTACTCATTTGTTTGTTTCCTGCTCTCTTTGACCATAAATTCTTGTCAAATTGATTATAACATGACCATAAAATCTAGTCAAACTTTAATGAAAACCAATTCGTTCCTATTCGGGGACTCCAAATCTGATTCTTGCATGTAAAAAAAGAAGACTTGATAGAACTCACTATCCCGTTCCTCAACTCTTCCTAATATGACTTTCTCTCCATTTTAATCGATTTCCTTGTCATTGACGTCCTCCTGATAATCCATCGAAGCATCTATCGTCCAATCACTTTCCTCATCCATTTCGATGCCAATGAGCTGCCCAGGCTGGACATTAAAATACAGACAAAGCTTTAGCAATAAATCCCTAGGATACTGTACCATCTCATCCTTATACATACGACGAACGGAGTCAAAGTGGTAGTTAATCTCTTTAGCGAGCCTACGTATCGATAATTTAGGATCGTGATTTTCCATGACTTCTTTTAATTTACTGCGTATGACTGACACACATACACCCCCTCCATAAATATACAGGGTATGTATGGGGGAGTCAATAAATTGACAAGAAAAAATGGTCATGTTATAGTGATAACGGGATATTATTTTGAATTTTCTGAAAATACACTCCCTTCTCCCAAAAGAATTAAAGATCTATCTTTAGATTCTTTTTTTGTGTTCCAAAAATCGCGAACCAACCTAGAGGCTCATTATATGAAGCATACAAGAGAAGCAAAATGTACGACGAAGTTGAAAAAGGAAGTTAAATAGCTATTAAAGAGGACATAATGATTAAAGTAGCGAAAAAATCGTACAATGGATGAGGTAGATTGAATGTTATATCCTTCAATTGATAAACTACTTGAAATTGGTAGCAAGTATTCGCTAGTTGTTGCTTCGTCCATGAGAGCAAGATCTCTACGTGACGGTGCAAAATCGGATTTGAAAGGTCAAAAGTCTCACAAACATGTAGGGGTTGCGTTAGAAGAACTTTACGGCAACTATATCGGTTTTGAGAAAACGGAGACGGAGATAAAATAGTAACCACATGTATCTGGCTTTCAGTTTTTAAACCGGACCCCCTAGTACTCATGGGGCTCCGGTTTTTTCTGACCTCTACAGTTTATTTCAATACTATGATGCTAACATTATATAGAGTTCCCCGACCTCAACGAGTACTTCAAAGCCACGCAACTTCACGTTCGGGTCCGCCAAATGCTTGCCGTTCGTCAGATCGAACTCCCAGCCGTGCCAAGGACAGCGAAGGATCCGGCCCTCGCAGCCGAGTTCGTATTCGTAGACATTGGACAGAAGCCTCGTGCCGCTGACCAATCCTACACAGACAGGTGCTCCCGCATGAGGACCAAATCTTATTTTCTTATCATTCGCGAAGCGTTAAAGTTTAGTCAAAAAAAGAGCTGTCCCTATGTAATATACATAGGAGACAACCCCTTGCCTGCTATAGAAGCGCTAGCTTTGTTTCATGTATGATGCCTGTGTAGCCTTCAGGCACAGAAGCACGAACAGCTATGCTCTCTGGATAACTGATGTGAAGTACTATCGTTTTGGTGGATTCGTCCAGTGTCCAAGCCACGTCGATTCTTCCCCCAGCAGGATGCGGGACACTGCCCTTCGCCCACGTCAAACCGCTTGGTACTGGCGCGATTTCCACCTCTGTCCAACCTGGTGCGAGACTTCGTACGCCAAGCACTTCCCTTCCCAAGAAGTACGCCGGAGCGGAAGACCAAGCATGACAATGGCTGCGCGTAAGCATGTCGGGATTCGCACGATTTTCGAAAAAATTAGGATACTGTTCCCAGCAAGTTGTCGCCCCATTTCGAATCATCATACCGTAATTATGACGAATATCCCCAAGCACACGTTCGACTTCTCCTAATTTAGCTAGTGCTTCATAATAGAAGAACGACATAAACGGGCTGCCAATTTGGACAAAATTGTCCGGCGGGGACACAAGGTAGCTGTCAATGATCGCTTTCCTGTCACCTTGTGCTACACCCGTTAGCGAAGCTACAACATGTGTTTGCATACTCAGCACATCGGAGCGCCTTCCATTGGCATGGATACAATCGATGTACGCCAATTTGTCAGCGTCCCAGAGATGTTCATTGATCGCTGTCTCCAGATTTAGTGCCGCTTCATCGAACGAAGATGCTCCCGCTTGATCCCCCGATATTCGAGCCATACGAGCTCCAACTCTAAGGGTATGCACGAGAAACATATTCTGATGAGACACAATGCCGTCATTTGGTTGATCGATCGGCGACCAGTCGAGCAGATTCCAGCCTTTGACTGCAAAGAGACCCCGATCATCGATCTTCGCTAGATAATGTTGCAAGGTGAATTGGATATGCCCGTACATCTCTGCAGCGAATGCTTCATCCGCAGTTTGTTCATAGTATTCCGCACAAGCAATCGCCCAGAAGAACGTCCAGTTCGGGATCACACTGCTCCACCCGCTCGGTACTTGGTCCGCGAATAGCGGGGTTTGGTGACTGGAACCTGGCACAAGCCTCAAACAGCGCTTGAGAATATCCTGCACCCCATATAGATAGTTGCTGACAAGCGCCTCATTCCGGCTGTCCCCCACCCAGAATACCTGCTCATATGCCGGACAGTCTACGAATGTATCTTCCATACATAGCTTCGTCGTGTGCCGGGAGATTTCCCAGATATCATTCAGGAGTTCATCGGAGCACGTAAACTGTCCTACTTCCGCTACAGGGTAATTACTCTGTATCATGTTGACGCTATAGAGCTTGATCGGTTTCTGCGCACCCCGTACAGTTAGAGAAACATACCGGAAACCTCGGCGAATCGGTGTTTCATAACGCTGACGGCCAGCCTTACATACATATCTGAGCGTATGGTCAAGCCCGAACATATCCTGCCTGTACTCACCAGACATATATTCGAAGCCATACCAATCCAGTACAACGCCCTCATCCGCTTCTACTTCAAAGCTTAAGTAACCGGAGTATTCCTTCCCTAAATCGAAGAGTACCTCGGTATCATATCCTTCAAATACAGGTACAATCGCTGCTTCAGCGTGCGGAATGACCGCATTCTGCAATTGGGCAGGAACAGCGTACCGAATGTTTTCTTTTCTCCAAACACTCAGAACGAACACATCAACCTCAGACACATATTTAGAATCTATCGGCTTGATCCACTCTTGGTATGCGCGCAAATCTTCTACACTTCTCACCTTGTCGCGGAACTCCAGATAGGCAGGATGTTCCCAATCCAGTGTACGCACGTGTTGGTGATCCAGCAGCTCAACAGCGTCAAATGGTCCAATTCGCAGCCATTCCGAAGTCAGCTCGCTACTTGATGGGGCAGGTGCTTGAAACGACACTACATTGTCATCTTCCGCATATAAGCCGATCTGGAGCTTACCCGTATGAATATCACTCGACACGTCGATGAACAGCAGATTGTCTCCTGCTTGCAGGTCGATATCGACATAGCGTTCTGGAGCAGAGCCGTACATCTGAGCACTATCGATCCACTCGCCATTCAGAGACAGTGCCTTTAAACACTCCCTATCTTGAAAGAACCCTATAGTTGCCTGACCCGCTTGGGTGGAACGAATCAAGGTTGCTGCGTAGCCTAGAAATCGAATGCGATTCGCATGATCCTCACTTCCGTCTATCCAAGCGTTACGGACATCAAGGGTCGCAGTGACTTGAAATGACTTTACCTTCGCAAGTGATTCAACCCGAACGGGTGCAATGATTTCCTCTGTCAGCAGCGGTATGTCACGCGGCTTTAACGCGATCCATGGCTCCATGCCGACAGGGCCGAGCACAACGGAACTCGTCCAGTCTGCCGTGTCATACACCTGCCCTGTCCATGCCGAATCCCATAATGAGGCATCCACATATTCCGCAAAGGCGTGCTGACAGGATGCTCGCGATGAGCGGGTATGATGCCCCTGATGTAAAGAAGTGATCCACGTAGCATCCGTCGCTGCGAGCACATTTCCCTCGGAATCGTTCAATTCCGCCAACAATCCACCGCGCCCTCGCACATAGTAAAAGGTTGCAACGCCGAAATGGTTCACGAAAACTGCTACCGTATTGCTTTCGCCTGGTTGCAGCAAATGTCCAATTTCATACGTATCATAAGACTGTTCAAAAGGCCAAGAACGAACCGGCCCCCGCCCGACTTGCGTGCCATTCACATAAAGAACGTATCTCGAATCCGCCGTAATTCGGAGTGAATAGCCGTCACTTCCACCTTCACCAGCTGGAACCGTGAACGATTTGCGAAAGCATCTCCATTCATTCCTCGGGCTCTCTTCCCCTTCGCCCCATATCCACTTTGCCTGCCAATTCGTCAACATCATCCTAGTAAACCTCCTAGCATTCCTGATTCTTCATTCTCCTCTAATTATAAAAAATGGCGCGAGCAATGTTATAGGTTTATAACGACATCCGATAGGTATATGATGACACTCTCATAACCAAATCAGCTTCCCATGGAAAACGGCAGCCAATGCTGGCTGCCGTTTCAACGCTCTTATGTGATTTGTATGTAGTATTTGATGCCCTAACCTTATTCATCCTATTTCAAAGGAATGACCATATTCCATGTATTCGCGGCACTTGTAAATTCTCCAGGGCCGTCAGCTGTCGCAAAAAACATATGGGTGGGTTCATTATTTTCAAATAAAATAAACGGCCGCTCCAGGCTCCCCATGACCTGTTCCTTGCCATCATCCCACTTGATACTCCGAGAGTATGACTTTTCTCCCTCAAGAGCTTCCCAGTGTATCCCATCCTGTGAACTTGCCAGAATTCCGCCATGATATTCACCGCAAATGTTGCCAATCATATCCTTCGCGATCATTTCATAGCCGCCGGGCACCTGATAAATAAAAGGATCCTCCAAGCAGAATTTATCTGTTGGAAACACAGTCTCATCTGCTAAAGCCGTATACGGTCCCCTGTAATGATCGGCCTTCGCAACCCCAAACGACATGGTTTGACTGTGTAAAAAGGTAGAATACGGCCTAGATTTGTAGGTTCTAGTCTTATACACCAGAAGTACGGATCCATCTTCATGAATGCACGGCGCAGGATTAGAGGTGAAGAAATTATCGAACTTATCCGGTCTTGGCTGTAAGATAGGAGAGTCCATGCGTTCCCACGGCCCGTATACACTCTTGGAAACAGCAATGCCAATCCGCTTATTGGCTCGCGCTACGATACATCTTGGATCATGAAGATCATAGGTCTCTGCCTCTTCAGGCGATACATCCATAAATGGGTGCGTGGACCCCATATAGTATAAAATATACGTATCCTGATGCTTCACGATATGCGGGTTATGCGTACTTCTGCCGTCCCAGTATTCCGCTCCTCTGAAAGGAAGAACCACTTCTTCAAATTGATAAGGTCCTTCAGGCGTGTCCGAAACGGCTCGCACCACCTCTGACGCGACTAGCCAGCCCGGATGCATCGGCAGGTATTTAGGCCATCTGGAAGCAAACATATGATAGCGGTCATCCTCGCCCTTCACAACAGAACCGCACCATACCCAGTAGTCATCCATTCGGAATCCACCTGATCGTGGCGAGGGCAGCATTTGGTTAGCTAACATCCATCTTTCCTCCTTGGGTAACGAATTGGATCAGCAGCGTGCCTAGGTGGACTAATCATTCCATATATCCCGAGTCGCTGCCAAAGCAACATCCAGTTGATCTCTTAACGCCTGTACAACATGGATGTTTTCCTGTTCATTTGCGATATTGTTCAACTGATACTCATCGCTCAAATCATCGTATAACAGATAAGATTCTTGCTCTGCATAGTTTTTGCTAACTAGAAACGTGTATTGCCTAGTCTTCAAACCCCGCATATTCGTAAACGGATTAATGAATAAGCCTATTGTCTCCCCATGCTCGACCCCGTAGAAATAGCCCATCTTGTTATCTCCCTCACAATCATCAGGGATGTGATCGGCAAGCCCCATCATGCCTAGCAAAGTCGGCATAATATCCGGAACATTGAAAATAAAATCTGCTCGGCTAGGTTTAATTTTCCCCGGATACCTAATCAAGAAAGGGACTTTAAAGCACTCCGCATACCAATGTGGTTTTCCAGCTAAGTTATGACTCCCCATCATATCACCATGGTCTGATGTAAAGACAACAATCGTATCGTCCTTTATCCCCTTTTGTTCGATGGCTTCCAAGATTCTTCGGAACTGATCGTCAACCCCTGTAATGGCCGCAAAATAATTTTTAACATGTTCCTTGCCATACTTCAAGCCATCGTGGGGACGGGATCCGATACGTGACAACGCTTCCGGCGTTTGATCGGTCACATTCGGTCTAACCAATAAATCCTCAGCGCTTTTTCCTTCATACATTGCCACATAGTTGTCAGGTACCTGATCGAAGGGCGGATGTGGGGGATTATAAGCAACGAATAGAGCAAAGGACTTATCGTTATCCCGATACTTGCCATCTGCATTCCTAATATATTGAACAGCTACATCGGTTTCATGCTTGACGGACCATTCGCCTGGCTTCCGCCTGTCCTCAATAGCATCTTCATTCTCCCAGTAGTGCGGATCCAGATGATTGTCACTAGCACCGTAAGCATGCCAAAAGTGAAAATTGTGTCTCCGCTCTGGCAGCGTATATGAGTCCCACAGCACGCCGTCTTCTCTGAACCCCTCTGTCAGAGACGCTTGGGATGGTTCTACAGGATCTAGATGCCATTTCCCAATGTAGCCCGTCTCAAATCCCTGCTCACTCAACACATCGGAAATGCAACGCTCGGATTTTTTCAGATATACGCCGTAGACATTTCGGTTGCTGTTGCAGTTTGCAATAACCCCAGTAGAATACGGATATTTCCCCGTAAATAGCATGCCTCTGTAAGGGCTGCAAATTGGAAAGTTGCTAAGCGCATTATCGAGCACCAAGCTTTCTTGGCTAAAACCGTCCAGATTCGGCGTGATGACCGGATCCGCATGCATGAAGCCCAGTGACTGCTGCCTCAGTTGATCTGGGAACACATAGACCAAGTTAGGTCTTTTCATTGCTGCATCTCTCCCACTTGTGTTACTTAAAGGCGCTGCCTTCGGTAATCCCCACCCCAAGCGGTGCTAACTGGCCGTTTCCTGTCACGGGTGCAATCCGGCCATCCTTGCTTGGATCTGTGTATTTCCCGAACCATTCCCCGAGTCTTCGTCGCAAATCTTTCAACACCGACTCGCATGCGGCATCATCAATCCGGTTCACATCCTCATTCGGATCATTGTTCAAATCATATAACTCGTGTGGACCGTAAGGATAACGATGCACATATTTCCAAGCTTGGGTGCGGATCATACGAACCGGTCCGTATTCGTCATAAATGACAATATCCTCATGGCCGTCGTCCTCTTCTCCTCGCAATAGCGAAAGAACGCTGCGACCCGGCAGCGGGTACGGATCGGGATTGGATAATCCCGCATAGGCCAGCAGCGTAGGAAACAAATCATATTGACTAACCAGTTCACTACGAACAACTCCGGCAGGGATTACGCCAGGGTGACTGAAGATGGCGGGAACCTTAACGGACGTATCAAACATATTGAGTGGGAACGTTCCATTGCCTTTACCCCAAATGCCGTGATGCCCCATATTCATACCGTTATCGCCCGTAAAAATAATGAGTGTCTGCTCCCTTAATCCCTGTTCCTCCAGCCTTGCGATGATTCTGCCGATGCCATCATCCATAGCCGTAACAGATGCATAATAGCCGCGAAGCAACTCCTTACGGCGTTCACCTTCGCCATGCGGTGCAGAAGTGATTTGATTCACGTGCAGCGGCAGCTCAGGAACAGAGTCGAACGGGCAGTCCTCATACATGGACACATAGGACTCTGGGTGCTCAGAGCGATCCCAAGGAGAATGTGGGGCTGTATAGTGAACACTCAAATAAAAAGGATTGTCTTGCTGGGAAATTTCATTCAGAAAGTCCAGTGCCCGATCCGTAATCAAATCTGTCACATAGCCATCCATTAGTGTAACCTCGCCATTTTCCACCATATCAGGCTTCATATACGAGCATCCGCCTCTGGCGATGGAAAACCAGCGTTCGAAGCCTTTCTGCGGGACCGCGCTTGCGCCCAGATGCCATTTCCCGCTCAAAGCACAAGCATAACCAGCTTCGGCTAACAGCTCCGAATAGGTCAGTTGACCAGCCAAATATTCAATAGCTGTACGCTCGTCAGCAAAAATCGGCTTGCCTTGCACCTCTTCCCGCAATTCACTCCGAGTCACATTGCCCGAGCAAATCCAGTCATGAACGCCGTGCTGCGACGGCATACGGCCAGTCAATATAGAAGCACGCGCCGGCGAACATACCGGCGACGTGCAGAAAAAATGATCGAATCGCATCCCTTCGGCTGCAAGCCGATCGAGATTCGGAGTGTGAATTTCGTTGTTGCCCGCGCAGCCTAGAGCCCAACTCCCCATGTCATCGGCCAGTATCACAATGATGTTCGGCTTCCCACTCATTTCGTTGATTTATACCGATCGTAAACTTGTTGGTAAATTTTTACCATTTTATCCATACCCATGTCGTTCAGCTTTTTCACATAATCGTCCCACTCTTTGTCGATACCACCGGAAAGCATCCATTTCGCGTACATTTTACTTACGTAGGCATCGATGTCCGTCAAGTAGCGGGAAATCTGATCGCTTTCTTCTGCCGTGAAATACGTTTTCGGGAACGCATTGTCAACCAGGTACTTGCCGTATAGATTGTCGATGTCGACCTTCGAGCGAATTGACGTCTGTGGAGGCGGCACGACCTTATCGCTGACAGATTTGGTGAGTGCCCAGACAGAATAAGCGGTTGGCGGCACTTTCATGAAGTCTTCCGAGTTAGCTCCTTGCGGAAGGGCAATCGCATCGTATTTACCATCCGAGCGCTCTTTTAAGCTGTCGCCTCCGATAACCCCTCTGCTCATTTGCATGGAAATTTTCGGATCATAGGTGTAGTCAATCCAGCGAATCGTTGCTTCCGGATGTTGATTCTTGTTCGTAATGGCGAATGAACCTCGCAGCAAAATACCGTTTGCATATTCCGCCCATACCGGATCCTTACCGTTAGGTCCTTTCAGCGGCGGTAGCGATACATAGTCCTGGTTGGCTGGATTCCAATCGAACACGACGCCTACAAGCCCTTTGCTTTCTTTGGCCGTGAGCACCTTGCCGTCCTGTGTAAAGCTTTCTGGATCTGCCAAGCCTTCGGCGAAAAGCTTGTTGAAATATTCAATGGCCGCCTTGTACTCCGGCTGTACCGCCGTGTAAATAACTTTATCATTTTCAACAGCTAGGTGATTATTGCCCGCTTTATGTACATCGCGATCAATTCGTCCGAAGGCGCCGAAGAAGGAATTGACATCACTGTTCCAGTTTTGTAGGAACGATAGCGGGATTTGATCCTTCTTGCTGTTACCGCCTAAATCGTTCTCTTTAAAAGCTTTTAGCGTTTTATAAAGCTCGTCGGTCGTTGTCGGCATAGGCAACTTTAATTGATCAAGCCACTTTTTATTGATAAACATCGTCGATTTCGTCCGCGAATAGCTTTCGTCGATCGTAGGCAACGAATAAATGTGCCCATCAGGCGCGGTTAATTGCTTTTTATAGGTCGGATTATCTTGCAGAATCTTCTTCATATTAGGGGCATATTTCTCGATCAAATCCTCAAGCGGAATGAGAATACCCTGAGAACCGTACTTCACAATATCCGTGTCTTCGCTGAGAATACCGTGCGCATAGAAAGCGTCAGGCAGCTCGCCGCCGGCGAACAAGAGGTTCTTCTTCTCTGTCCAACTGCTGCCCGGGGTCAAATTCCAATTAATATGAAGGTTTGTCGTAGCCTCTATATCCTGGAATAGCTTGTAGTCGTTCAAATCCTTGCCTGAAGGCGGCTTAAACCCCGCAATATTTAGCGTCAGCTTCTCTTTGGCGATCGGGAAGCCGCTCACGTTCATATTGGACGGTACAGATCCTTCCGACTTGCCGCTTGCCTCTGGTGTACCTTTGTCTGAACTGCAGCCTACAAGCGCAACTGACATGCCTAACACTAATCCTAGTGAAGCTTTTGACCATTTGTATTTCATCTTTTTTTCCCCTTTCTGATTAAGAAATGCAAGAAATGAACCTGCCTATAGTAAGCGAAGAAAACGCGATTACCCTTTGACTGAACCGACCAATGTGCCTTTGACGAAATACCGCTGCAGGAACGGGTACAAAATCATAACGGGCAAACTGGATATGATTATAATACCGTATTTCATCAACTCCATCCGTTTCTGCTGCTCCTGCGAACCATCGAGCATACCCTGCATATCGGAGCCCTCATTCATAATCAAGATATTACGTAGTATGATTTGCAGCGGCTGCTTGGCGTTGCTTTTCAAATAAATGAGTGCTTGGAAGTACGAATTCCAGTGTCCTACAGCGTAGAAGAGAACGATCACCGCTACGATCGGCAGGGCAAGTGGAATAGCAATTTTCCAGAAAAATTTGAGATTAGAACACCCGTCCATTTGAGCTGACTCGAGCAATTCCCCCGGTATGTTGGTTTGAAAAAATGTCCTTACAATAATCACATTGAAGACCGAAACCGCATTCGGAATGATCATCGCCCAAGTCGTATCCAGCATGTGCAGCTCTTTGACAAGCAAATAACTGGGAATAAGTCCGCCGCCAAAGAACATCGTAAATACAAGCAAGAACATAAACACATTTCTACCAATTAGATCCGAGCGGGACAGTACGTACCCTGCCGTGATCGTGAGCACGACGTTAATCGCCGTTCCAGTAACTGTATACCAGAGCGAATTACTGAAGCCCATCCAGATGGAGGACTCGGCAAGCAACCGTTTGTAACCGTCCCAGGTTATATGTTCAGGAAAGAATAGCAGCTTCCCGGAATATACCAGATCAGGATCTGTTACAGACGCGGTCAACACAAAATAAAGCGGATACAAAACTAACAACACCAGAATAGAGATGAGCGTATAGTTGCAGATATCAAACAGGAGATCCGCTCTTGTTCTCGCCAGTTTCATCGGTTCTCCTCCTTACCACAAGCTAGTTTGTTTTAACGATTTTGCGATTTTGTTCACGCTGATCAGCAGAATAAAGTTAATCACGGTATTGAACAGCCCTATGGCTGCGGAGTAGCTGTACTGCCCCTGTACAAGTCCGGCTTTATAGACGTACGTCTGAATAGTCTCCGACGAGTCAATGTTGAGCTGATTTTGCATCAGATACACTTTCTCGAATCCAACGCTCATCATATGGCCCATATTCATGATTAGCATAATGATAACCGTCGGCATGATGGATGGAATATCCACGTGGTAGATACGCTGCAGCTTGGACGCACCGTCAACGGTTGCCGCTTCATGCAGATCTGGGTTGACGGCAGTTAAGGCTGCCAAGTAAATAATCGTCCCCCAACCAACGCTTTGCCATACACCAGAGAACACGAAAACAGTTTTAAACCATTCAGCACTCCCCATAAAGAAGATTGGCTTGATGCCAAATATCCCGAGTAAGCTGTTGACCGCACCTGTTTTAGGTGATAGCAGTAGATATACGATACCGACTACGACAACAGTAGAAATGAAATGTGGCGCATACGTAACCGTTTGCACAAAACGTTTGAATCTTTCGCTCGTTAACTGATTGATCATCAGTGCGAGAATGATCGGTGCCGGAAATGCGACAAGCAATTCATAGATAGAAATGCCCAGCGTATTTCTAATAATGGTAACAAGCTGGTACGATTCAAAAAATCGCTCGAAGTTATCGAATCCTACCCACGCGCTTCCCATGATGCCTTTTACCGGGTTGAAATTTTTGAAAGCAATTTGGAGCCCGTACATCGGGAGATAGTGGAAAATAATGAAATAGGCCAGCGTAGGCAAAAGCAGTAAATATAAATCATAGTTACGGATGATACGCTTAAAAATTTGTTGTTGTGTCATGTTGTCCATTCACCTCCGCTAGCTGTTGACCATTTGGTAATATTCATTCTTCATGTCTCATTTGTACCACCCTTTTAGACCGTCCGTATATAAGTGAGATCGCTACATGGACTATGCCATTCTTGATATTGGCCTAATTCGGCCAAGAATAAGTCATTTTTAACTTGTCTATATGCCGATTTCAATACGAAATGGTAAAAAACGCCTCCGCCGTCCTTCAAGGACAGAGCGTTTATGGAGAAATACAAGAAAAGGGACTGTACTTGAGAAGTACGTCCCTTTTAGTATACGGCAGCTACGTTGGCGTTCTTCTCCAGGGATGCGGGCAGCCGTGGACCAAACACTAGAGTAACTGTATTTTGTACATCTAATTTCACGTCTAATTCGTGTTTCAGTGATTTAACTGGAAATCATCCATGTAATTTCAAGATTTCAAGAGAATACGAATGAAATTCGATGATTTAACAACATATAATCCATCTAACCGTGAAATTCGGAGGAATTCGCGAGAATTAACTGTATGTTTTCCATTTAGCCGGGGTGAAGATCATGCCATCATCGATGCTGTTTCCGATACTCACCCGGTGTGACACCAACGGTCTGTTTGAACTTGCGAATAAAGCTAGACACATCACTATAGCCAATTTGCTGAACAATATCTTTGACGGAGAAATCCTCTGCCTTAAGTAGTCGTTTGGCATGATCGATTCGGACCTCATTCATGTAGTCCATGATGGTCCTGCCCGTCTGTTCCTTGAAATATCTGCTCAAATACGATAAAGATAACGAGAAATGCTCGGCGATCCTCTGCACAGAAAAATCATATTCCCCACAATGCCGTGAAATGTACTGCGTGATTTGCTGGATCATTGCGGATGGATTCGCCGGCTTCTTCGATTCAAGCAAATCACAGAAGGTCGCACAGGCGGTCGTCAGAAGATCCACGATTTCATCCAATGTCATATACTCAGTCAGCGTCAGCACGTCGGGAAAGCTGGCGGTTGCCCCGCCTGAATTGCGTTTATCCGCGTAGGCAATAAACTTACGAATCATATCGTAACAGAGCTCTCTAGCAACAAACAGCGTAAGTCCACTCTGTTTCATCCGCATGCCAATTTGATGGACGGTTTCGGCGACTCGGCCTGCGTTTCCATGCTGTAGCACGATTTCCAAGTCCTCCAGCACTCTTCTGGGGCTTAATAGGTCGGCATGGTCGTGCACGAGCAGTCCATCGAAGAAAATGACCCGCTGATTGCCTTTGATCAGTTTATAATCGATCGCTGTTGAAGCCTCCAGATACGAACGGCCCGCTTGCACCAACTCCGCATATCGGTTGCCCACTCCCATCGTGATGGGAGCTTGGAACACGGCTGTCAGATGCTCATGCATCTGATCCAGCCACTCCCTCCAAGCTTCCGGCGAACAGCCTGAGGATACAATAAACAGCATCCGGCGATCTTCGAGACTTTCTTTGCGGTACCCGACAATTTGCCCGCCGAACCAGGCTTCCACCTCTTCATGCAGCCTGCCTTTCATCGGTACAAAAGAAGCCGGGAATTCCAACATTAACACAGCGGTTTCTGGGTAAGGAAGCAGGAACCCAATCTCTTGCCCCTGTACATTTAAAGCTTCGACTGAAGCGAACTCGCCTTTCAATAAACTGGCAAGCAAGTGCTCCATAACAGCTGAACGATTGGCTTCCAGCTTCAGCCCTAGGTTTCGGTTCGAATCAGCCATATCATGAATGACGTTACCGATCATTTCAAAGACGTTCGCTCTGCGGAGTGACTGACCCCGAATCGTCTCCACAAGCGCAGCTAGCCTTTTAACCGGATTATAATTAAAGATCATGAGCACATAGACGAGCACACAGCCTGCAAGGAAAATGACAGCCATCCAGGTTCCCCACTGCCAAATGGCTCGGTTAATCGGCGCCATCAAGGTAGATTTAGGAAGCATCGTGACGTAAGTAAACCCACTTTTGTCCGATTTCTTGTAAGAGGCTGCATAGGTAATATGCTGAATCGTAACATCCTGAGATTTGGCATTGCCATTCACGATTTGGCCGAAGAAATCGGGATCTTGCAAGTAGTCAGTAGGCGTTTGAGCCGCTATGACACGCCCATATTGGTCGAACACAATGGCGTTGCCATCCGGTACCGGCAGACTCTTGAGCAGCTCGTTTTCTTTTAATATGAAAAGTACCGTACCGTAAGGGTGTAGACTGTTAATCGGAATCGGCACGATGTAGCTAACAAGCCGCTGATCGGGAATTCCTGAGATTTTAACGTCCTCCGCTGGCCTGAGCCGAGGGGCTGTCAAAAGATTCATGTCATCGTTAAACTGCACGGAGGTCCACTGCTTATACTGATAAAATTCACCAATGAATGCATTGACCTTATAAATACTTGTCGATGAAAGCAGAAAATCGGTCCCCCGAATATAGAGCGCAATCTCTCGGATGCTCTCATCTACAACCTTGCTTTCCAGCACTTTCTTACCTTGATAAACGTTGAAATAATCATGAGTCAGTACATAGGGAGATAGCTCAGATACACCTTCTAATTGACCTGCAATCCGATTCAACAGGATCATCTTCTGATCCATCCCATCCTGCAATTCATTAAGAAGCGCCTGATTATTCCTTTCTACATCGCCGCCAACGATATGAACCAGCTGATAGTAGCCAGTCACCCCTAATACAAGCAGCGGAAGCAAAAATAGCGCCATGTAGGAAAAAAGATAACGATAAAAGACCGGTAGTTGGTTAATTGCCGTTTTCATCTTTTCGCCCCCATCTCGATTTTGTTTGACCGTTCCTAAACGTTTAAACGCATGGAACCAAGACAAGTTCCTTTGGCATTCCATCTTGGCAAATTAGCTCAACGACACTGCAATCCCCCTCACCTGTCAGAACTTGAATCCCCTGTTCAGGTGACGAAAGCATCCACTGTCCTTTTAGCGTAATTCTCATGGCATGGGCTATGCTTTCTGCATGCACCCACTTGCGTGAATAAACACTGACTTCTTTCTGAATCCCGCTTCTATCGTATTGATCCGTTTCGATTCCTTCATATAAACGAAGATCCGGATCTACCGCACTCATCGTCAATGTTCCGCCTTCCTCGCGAATCATGACCATCGCAGGCGTATCAACTGCCATCACGTACCCGATCCCCAGACAATCGTCCGCCTCGAACAGCGCGTATGCAGTTGTACAGCTCTCTGCATCGAACACCACATGTGCTGATCGATCCCGACGCAGCACCTTATAAGGGGCTGTATCCGAATGCGCCATCTGCTCATAAAAGCGCTGAACCTGTCCGCAATCCGTATCAACCAGGATCGCGTATTCGTAGCTGCCCTCATTCGGTGAAGTCCCATGATCCAGCCATGCTGCAGCAAAATCACCTTGTGTATCAACATCTGTTGATTGATGCTTGGAATGTTGTGTTGCTTTCGAGACAGAAACCGTCTGTCCGGCTGGCACATAATACCCGTTTCCTTTATTGTCCAATATCCATGCGGGATTGTCTAATTGCTTTTTTTGGAAATAAGGGAAATCATAAATCGGCGCCGCTTCGTCAATCCAGAGCGGATCTTCCATGATAGGCAAATGATTCTGAAACAGCGTCGTTTCTGTCACACAGGCTTCATTATCGTTTTCGATGCCAGAACCCAAGCAAATAATGCGATTATCGAAGAAAAACGCCGACTTGCGCGCTCGATGACTTCCCTCATATTTGGCATGCTCATGAAGCTTCATGGCAAACATCCCGTTGTGCCCTTCCAAATGAAGTCCGCCTGCAAAGGTCTCATCCGAAAGGAGCATTTCCTCAAAGCCGCTGAATGTATCTACATTGCAAACGTTAGCGCGCAGCTCCTCTAGCGGCTTATGCACGGTTGTCGTCCCCGGCCATCTATTCCAATCCCAACCTTCCTGCTGATAGCCGCTATCTTGATGATTGACCGGCTCCCCACGGCCCATAATCTGGAGATGACCGTGGGAAATGTAACGGCCGTACAGATTCGCGTTCACATACGTTTCGTTCGCCCACAAATAACGGCTGTGCCCGCGCATGCCGGCAAGCCAGGAATCACGCCGATGAATGGCCAGCGCGGCGTAGTTCATCGTCCAGTGACCGTTCGGTTCTGGTTCCTGTACAATACCCGCTTCTTTAAAGCGATGTGCCGCTTCCGTTCGCTCTCCTGGGTCTAGCAGCCGCAGGTAAGCTGCAGCGACTTCTGTATCTACCTCGCTGCGACCATCAGGTGAGCCGCTCTCAGCTAGAAAAGCATAAGGCTCCGGATCTAGCGCCCATTTGCCTGTAGGATGTCGTGCAGATAAGGAGATCAGCCATTCCCGCTTGTTGCTGTACAGCCGCATAGAGAGAAGGGCTTTGCGTATCGTCTCATGTGCTTCTTGGCTTATACGGAACGGGGTACCTTTCAATACGTACATCAACGGTGTCACGCCTTGAAAGCCGCCTACCGCATAGGCAGGGTAATGATTCACGTGATGATAGGCAGACCCGTCGATTTTATACGCTGCACGCAAACCTGGAGCAGGCAATAACGACTGGGAGAGCCAATCGCGGAACGCTTTCAGGTCCCGTACTTTTTCAGGTGTGTCGTCCATGATAAGCAAGGAAGCGAGCATCCCGTGCAGCGTCGTGTTGTAGATGTCGATGTTGCCTTCTACTTCTGCAAGAGGCGTATGTGTGCGGCCCACGCCGCTGAACCAGCGCATCGTCCGCTGTGTACGCTCCAGGATTCCCGCCTCTTGAAGCTCAGCTCTCATAAGAAAAGCGGCAGGATAATAATCACGAAAGTTATAGCCAAAATGATGGACGGTTCCTTGCGAGCTGCCGTACGTCCAGCCTTGATCCTCCATATGGTCCAGTACTGTTATAAACATTGCCTGCAGATCAGCTCGCTGTTCCGCCTCCTCGCAAGACCGGAAACAGACAGCCGTTTCCAGCAGGAACTGAGTAATCTTACTCAGCGGTACACCGTTGGAAAGGAGTTTCAGCTCCTCCTTTAACGGAGGCGGATAATGATCGAAGAACAGCTCGATCGGACGGCCTGTGAGAATTCCACCTTTGCGCGCGATCCCATACTCGGCGAAACGCTGCTGAAGCAACGCGATCTCATCCTTCAACACGCTCCGTTCCTTGAAGAAGAGCGCCTCGAATCGCTCGTTCATCAGCTCAAAAGCCTCTTTCTCTTCCTGCATGACCGCTGAAGGGATCGCATGCTTCGGAGCCAAATGTTCAAACGCACATAACGCGAGCCAGTGTGCGTTTGCAGATACATCGGCGCGAAGGTTTACCAACGGCACCTGGAAATCCCTTGTATGAAACCTAGGATCGATCGGCGTGTTCAACATCATCTGATCGATGAACAACGTTCCTGGCTGTACGCCCCTTGGCATACGAATTGTAACCGTATCCATTTCTGGGTGAGGGATACCCGTCATATCCCTTTCATAAGCAACCCAAGCGGTTCGCCAACCACTGAAATTCAACCCAAATTGAAAGGAGCAGTCTACCGCTTGCCCACCGCGCCCGAACTCGAATACAAGTTCGCCCTCTACTGGAGCAGCGTTATAGATCCAGATCGTAAACGAGTCGCGCGCCTGATCCTTCGTACCTTCCTGAAATGGACGATACCCTATCGACTCCGTGACGATCACGGATGAATTTTCTGTATAATCCCACTGCAAGCTATAGTTGCCATCCTTATAGTACTGATTCGTAATGGACAAGCGAGAATGCCTGTCACAGGCAAAACAAGCTGGGATACCGCTTTCAAAACTGAAAATAGTCATTCGTCTTTCCCCCTTCTTCTACACCTACTCTGTCAAAGTGATTCATAAGAAAGTGTAGAACAGCGGCTACCCGCGTGTAAATCGGCGGTTTCCTTCCACGCATATGCGAAATCTGAACACGGCACAACGATGAAGCGCTAAATAAGCTTTGGAATGAAAAAAGTTCACTCATTTGAGTGAACGCCGAATTACTTCATATTAAATTCCCCGTAGGCTATGCGAAGCAAATCCAACTTCATTTTCTTATTAATCTCTAGCTCTGTGGTTTGCGATAAACATGAGCCCGAATGAGATGAATATGATAGCTGCTGCCCAGCACCAGGCAAGAGTTTGATTACCTGATTCAACAGCGATATAGATGGCGGTAGGCAAAGTTTGGGTTTTGTGAGGGATGTTGCCCGCAATCATAAGTGTGGCACCGAATTCCCCCAGCCCTCTAGCAAATCCAAGAATGTAAGCTGCCGTGACAGAACGCCACGCCAAAGGCAAGGTTATGTAGCGTAGAACTTGCCACTCATTTGCACCGATGGATCTCCCCGAGTCCTCCAAATCTTTGCTGACTAGTGAGAACCCTGTTCTCATCGTTTGATAAACTAATGGAAAAGCCACCACGATCGATGCGATCACAGCAGCCCCCCATGTAAATATAATAGACTGATCGAAAAATCTCTCCATTAGGTAACCAATCCAACTCTTTTTGCCCAATAGGACTAATAAGATAAAGCCTACAACTGTCGGAGGGAGCACTAGCGGCAGAAGAATGGCCGTTTCAAGCAACGTCTTTCCACGAAACTTACGCCGCGACATTCCCCAAGCTGCTATTCCCCCTATGAACAGAACGAAGATGCTGGATACAACGGATACCTTTAACGAAAGTAGGATCGGTGAAACAAATTCTGTCCAATTAATCTGTTCCATCCTCATTTAGGAATAGAAAATCCGTATTTGACGAATACATCTTGTGCTTCTTTCGTTTGAAGATAAGCGTAGAAGTCAGCCGTTTCTTTGCTATGTTTTGTTGCTTTTACAATACCAGCTGGGTATTCAATCGGTGTGTACGATTTTGGATCAACACTGAATGCTACTTTGACACTTTTGGAAGTCATCGCATCCGTTTTATAAACAAAACCTGCTTCCGCATTCCCAGACTCTACATAGGTAAGTACTTGGCGTACATCTTTGCCCTGTACGATTTTGGCTTGAAGTGTGTCCCACAGTTTCACGTTAGTCAAAGCCTCTTTGGCGTAGCTGCCAGCAGGAACGGTCTGGGGTTCTCCAACTGCCAAGTGTTTGATATTTTCATTTGTTAAGTCTTCTGCTTTTTGAATGGCTACTTTACCATCCGCTGGAACTACGACGACTAGTTCATTGATTAACAAGTTTTTTTGTTGTGTTGGTTCGATCAATTGCTTGTCGACTAGGGTCTTCATATTTTTGGTTGCTGCCGAAAAGAATAAGTCCGCAGGTGCACCTTGTTCGATTTGCTGTTGCAGCGCCCCTGAAGCTCCAAAGTTAAAGTTCAGTTTAATTTGTTTGTTTTTGGTCTCATAGTTGGTTTGAATTTCTTTAAATGCATCCGTTAAGCTTGCAGCTGCCGATATAGTCAGCTCTACTTTCTCGGCCGGCACTGGTGTTGCTGTAGGTGCCACAGTTGCCTGTGTTGGTGTTGTACTTACTGCGGGTTGTTCCTTTTGGCTGGAGCAACCTGTGATGATCATGGTTGCGACAACAAAACAAGATAAAACATAACTAAACCTTCTTAAACTTAACATTACGTCCCCTCCAAGGTTAAATTTATATCTATTTGATTATAAATAGAATTATACAATTACTGATCATTATATAAAACCAGAATTAATTAGTAAACAACAGGATTGAAATACCCTATTTATCAGCTTATGATAGATGATGGTGGTTCCGTACGGATGCAGGAGTAAATCTACGCTACTTTTATAGAAGACAAGCTTATGGAGGTTTACAATGACAGCTGACATGTCCTATACAACGGAAGAAATTTCTAAACTTTTGAAAATATCCAAACTAACTGTTTATGATTTAATAAAAAAAGGCGATCTACCCGCTTACCGTGTTGGCAAACAGATGCGTGTGGATGCATCGGATCTTGAAGCCTATAAAACACGTGCAAAAGATGGTATGGTCTCTACGATTAAAAGTGAGTATGTCGAACCAATTACTAATCCTTCTTTCCAAGCCGTTTCATCTTCCAGTCGCTCTCTTGTGATAACTGGACAAGATGTTAGCTTGGACATTTTAGCCAAACATATCGAAAAAAATATATCTCATTACAGACCACTTCGTTCGTTTGTTGGTAGTATGGACAGTCTAATCTCCATGTACAAGGGCGAATCCGATATTGTCAGCACGCATCTGCTGGATGGAGACACAGGTGAGTATAACCTTCCTTTTATCCGAAAATTACTGATTGGTTCTTCGTACATTGTTGTGAATCTCTTGTCACGATCGGCTGGTCTATACGTTCAACCGGGAAATCCTAAACAATTACATGGTTGGGCTGATCTCAAGAAGCCTGGACTTCGATTGGTAAATCGTGAAAAAGGCTCTGGTGCACGTGTTCTATTAGATGAACAACTCCGACTTCATGGAATTCCACAACAACTGCTACATGGTTATGAGCAGGAGGAATCGAATCACTTAGGCGTGGCTGGTAAAGTTGCTACAGGTGAAGCTGATTTCGGTGTGGGGATAGAGAAAGCTGCCTCTATGGTTAATGGCGTTGAATTCATTCCGCTTATTCAAGAGCGATATGATCTTGTCATGTTAAAAAAACCACAAAACCTTGCATGGATTGAACGTGTCAAGCAAATTTTGCAATCGGAATCCTTCCATAAAGAGCTGCGTCCTATCCAAGGATATGATTTATCGCAGACAGGACGCATTTTATACGAGACTTAACATAGCTTCCAAAAAAACTAAAACGGCAGTCTATGGCCTTTACAAGGTCTAGTCTGCCGTTATTTTATATTCGTATTTTGAAGGGGATACTCAAGCTTTTAGGCTAGATAGATCTATTGGGTGAATCGTCGTTTGATCATCCAACTGCATTCTTTGATCAATTCGCATAAAAGGAATACCTTGCTTTCTGCATTCTTCCACGAATTCCTTCAATGCTTCCAACATGTACATCGGTGCGTATGGATTCGCCCCTAATGTCTGTCCACTATCGTGCAGCACGATGATGTCGTTATTTTGCAGCCTTGCAAACAGCTTTTTCTTGATCCTATCTGTCCCACCGCTGCATCGCCAATCGCCAACCATTAAGGACCATAATACGAGTCGAAATTGTTTCATACGCAGAAAATCAAATATGTTAATAATCCCCCACGGCGGTCGATAATAGATCGGCTTGATTCCCAATATGGCGTCGATCACGTTTACGGTATCTTGCAATTGCTTTCTTACCTTTTTCGGGGTCAGTACAGCATTGGTCCAATGCCTATAATTATGAATGCCTATCAAGTGTCCTTCTGCATGCATCCTTCTGATGATTTCCGGATATTTCTCCGCTTTAGCACCAAGTATAAAAAAAGTCGCTTGAATGCCATGTAATTTTAATATATCTAAAAGTTGAGGTGTGAATGCCGGATCTGGCCCATCATCAAACGTCAGCGCAATCCCGGTTACTCCCTTCCCTTTACGATAAGCGCTAAAACCACCTAATCGAACAATGGCTGTCGGTATAATTGTATAGACTAGAAGTCCGATAAGTATCGTCCATATGATATGCGATCCATAATGGCTGTTGTGTACATGTATCCTCATCTGGGCCCTCCTACGTAACTTCTAGATCGACAATGGGATCGCTTCCCTAGCCAATCTATGTGTAATATCACTGACGATATGAGCAGCTGCTTGACTTCGTTGCATCTCTGCCATACGTTTTCTTACCTCTTCATATAGGCTTGGATGTCGGAATAAATAATCCATATTCGAGACTAATTCCTCTAGGCTATTCGAAATCGAGGCCATTCCCCGACTCGAGAGGTATAAAGCATTCTCTTTTTCCTGTCCTGCATGCGGCCTATAAATGAAAAGTGGCAACCGAAGGACAATGGCCTCGGTGATAGTCAATCCTCCCGCTTTCGTTATGATACAGGCAGCTTGTGACATCCATTCGTGCACGTTGTCGACATATCCTAATATGCAAATACCTGGGTTCGTTGCAAATATTTCAAGTAGTCTCTGACGTAACTTCTCATTGTGACCACAAATGACAACCAAACGAAATTGAGCAAACATGGCTAGGGCGCTAATCATGTCCTCCATATAGCCATTTACGCTGTTATCGGTTGCCATGATGAGAATGAGATTTCCTTTGCGACCTCGAGCTATTGAACTTTCCATAGCAAATTCTTGACGAATTGGAATGCCACTTACCTCTACGCGTTCCTTATTAACGCCATGAAAAACAATTTGCTGCTTTAATTCCTCTGTAGCCACATAATATTTATCGACACTCGGATGCAGCCAACTCGCATGCAAAGCATAATCCGTAAGTACGGTGAAGTTCTGAATCCCCATGGAGCTGCACACTTCAGGAGCCGCCCCAAAGGGAAATGTATTAACGACCACATCAGGTTGCTCTTCCTGAATGAGCTCTTTTAATTTCTTTTGACCTAAATAGGTCATCGATTTCTGAAAGAGCGCGGTCTGCTTCGTTTCACGAGTTAAGTAATAGCACCAGCCATAGTAATCAAGACCAAAGCGTGAACTTCTCACACTGGTGTTAATCAGTGTCGTCGTAATTAAATTGATGAACGGATGCCCTTCTTTCATGAGGTTAACGATTTTCACATGCTCTATTCCTTGCTCTATGAATTGCTGATACAAGGCCTTGGAAGCCTGTAGATGACCATTCCCGTAGCTAGCCGTAAGAATTAGTACACGAGGATTAGCGTTCATGCAAATGGAAACCACCTTTCATCATCAACATTTCAGGAGAGAACTCCTTATTTCGTCTAAACTTTACTTGATGAACATGAGAGGAAAATGAGAAACTAAGCATCTACTATTTGATGGAGAGGGAAAGTCAGTTGTACACGTGTTCCTTCACCTTCCACACTCGATATCGCCAGGCTTCCTTGATAATTGAGAACGAGTTGCTTCGCTATCGCGAGACCAAGTCCCGTACCTGCAATCTCACGATTTCTCGCTTTATCGACCCTGTAGAAACGATCAAATACGAATGGTAAATCAGCTTCAGGAATCCCAATGCCATGATCTTGTACGCTGATTTGCACCTCATTTTTCAGGCGAATCCCTTCAATTACAATCCGTTTCGTCAAACTCGCGTATTTGACTGCGTTATCTAGAATGATCATCAGCATTTGCTCCACATGCAACGGATTCATCAGTAGCATAACGTCTCTTATGGCTTCCGTGTTCGCAATAAATTCGAATTCAGCATGCATGACTTCAAAGCGTTTCAACGTTTCCGCAATGAGCGGCTCCAATTGGATTGCTGTGATGCTATCACTTATTAAATTGGCTTCTACTTTCGTTAAGGTTAATAGCTCTTGTACCAACTTTTTCAAACGCCTAACTTCTTGAAGGGAAGCCTCCAAGGATTCATCAAGAACAGCAGGGTCTGATTTCCCCCACCGATTCAATAGAGACAAATGGCCTTCCACGATCGTAATCGGTGTCCTCAGCTCATGTGAGGCATCTTCTACAAATTGTTTTTGCTGAAGAAAAGAAAATTCAAGTTGATTCATCAATTCATTAAATAGCTTGGCTAAGCTAGATAACTCGTCACCATTTTGAATATCGGTAACACGTTCGGAAAGTCCTTTCTCTTTGACGCTGCGAATCGTTGACGCCAGTGCTCGTATCGGCCGCATAAACTGCCTAGAAATCGCTAAACCACTGATCACGCTGATAAACACCGCCAAAATACCACCGATCAGCATCACCCATAGCAAGGTGTCACTGAAGTGATCGAACGTTTCCAAGTTACTCGCCAGCTCTATGGTTCCAACGAAACTCCCCGCGACTAACGGACTGCGGTATATGAGAATATGATCTTCTTTGTGCGTCGTCGTGTCGTAAAGCTCTGGAATAACCACTGACTTGGGTACAACCCAGTTCGTTACAAAATGGTTCGCTACGGCTACTAGCGGCTTCCCCTCTTTGTCGAGGATACGCACCAATTGGTTTTTTCCCGACATTTTCTCGATATAAAGTTGGCTGTCCGCAATAGGAAAGTCGCTAGTTGCAGCTAATTTATCCTGGAAATAGTCTTGGAGCTGTACCATATTGACTTGGATTTTATCTTCCTCTTGTTTCATCATCCACTGCTTCAGTACTAAATATTGCGCAAAATTATAGGAGGCAAATAGCAGAAAGATCAGCAAAGCAGCTCCCAGCATGAGCTTCCATTTGATAGGAAGACTTTGAATTGACCTCGTTAAACGTCCTCTCATCGCATCACGTATCCTATTCCCCGAACGGTTTGAATACAGCTATTTTCGCCATCTAGATCTAATTTGTTGCGTACGTATCTCACATACACATCAACCACATTCGTCTCCACCAGGGAATCAAATCCCCATACTTGGTCCAGCAGCATATCACGCGTAAGAACGAGATGATGATTTTTCATAAACATGACTAATAAATCGAACTCCCGCTTCGTCAGTTCAACGAGCTGCTTATCTTTATAAACCAACCTCGCATCCAAATCCACCGTTATATGTTGAAAAGTAAGCTGTGCATGCTGTACATTTCCCTCAAGCTCCATGCGGCGAAAGATAGCCCTGATACGTGCTAACAACTCTTCAATGGCAAAAGGCTTCGGAATATAATCATCCGCACCGCTGTCTAAACCAGAAACACGATCCTCGACACTATCTCTCGCTGTAAGCATAAGGATAGGGGTCTTTTGAGCAGCGCGGATTCGACGACAGACCTCAATTCCGTTCATTTGAGGCAGCATGATATCCAGAAGTATCAGATCCCAATCTTCTTGAAGGGCCAGTTCTAAGCCCGTTTTCCCATCGTAAGCAGCTTTCACCATGAAAGCTTCGTGTTCGAGTTCCAATTGGATGAATCGGACGAGATTTTTTTCATCTTCTATTAATAAAATGCGCTTCATTAGCGGCATCTCCCTTCACGTACTATTCTGTCTACTATAGCTGAAGTAAATGAGAATACAATGAAATTACAAAAACCTGCCTAATGATGGCAGGTCGTTTGATTATGTTTAGGCAACTTTGACATCTGGTTTGGTTTCGTGTGACAGCGCTGGAGAACCGCCACGAAATACAACTAAGATAACAATGAATATTGTTAATACCAACGTAACTGAACCGCTGCCGAAGCCCACTCCTCCATTAGTTTGCGAGGCCGATAACCAATCAGCAAACGAGGCTCCTACTGGGCGCGTCAAGATATACGCGAACCAAAATGCGAAAATTTCTTTCATCCCAAACATGAAATACCCCACAACTGGAATGACAAGCATACCTGTAAATAGCAGCCCGGAAGTGAAGTATCCCAAGTGCATGCTCGTCGCGGTCAAATCTCCTGCAGAAGTACCAAGAGCAAATGTCGTTAGAACCGTCAGCCAATAGAAAATCTCACGGCGACGCGTGAAAATACTATGCACCGATAACGTTTTTTCCTTGTAAAACCAAGTGATGAGAATAGCAGCTAGCGCCGCTACAAAGAAGATGGTCGAAACGATATAGGGAATGCCCAGTCCTACTCGCACAACGTCCGCGGCCATTGTGCCAAAAATGCTAACCATGATGACGACTAGCCAGTAAACCCCTGGCACATATTTGCGCACTTTGAACTGTAAGATCATAGCTGCTACGAAAATAAGAACACTAAGCGGAGCTGAAATCAGTGGATTTAAGTGCTCAAACAGGTAGTCAGAGGCGACTTCTCCCATGCCGGTTGTCAGCAGTTTGGTGATCCAAAAATAGAGCGTAATTTCCGGAACCTTGGCAGCCAATTGTTTCATGTGATTAAATGTAGATGATGTAGAATTAGTCATTATTGATCTCTCCTTACCCTTGAAGTTCCCAAAATATTACGTGGCGACATATTAACGACTTGAATTTGCTATACTATCCTTATCTTACTTATCAGAGAATTGGAGCTTACTTGGCAATGAACTCAAAATTAAAAGTCACTATTTTCCTTATTCTAAGCATTATTTCTGTTCTTTGCTTTGCCGTTGTGGCTTCCCTGTTAAAAGGGCAGTCGATTGCACAATTTGACAGCAGCGTGATCTCTTCGATTCAAGGCATGGAAAGACCCTGGCTGACTTCCGCTATGAATGCTTTTACATTCATCGGCTCTACGCCAGTGGTTATCGTCATTTCAATAGTCTGCCTATTTCTCTTCTTCAAATTCCTGCATCACCGACAAGAGTTAGTTCTATTTCTAATCCTTGTGGCGGGGACGGCCATCTTGAATTTGATTTTGAAAATGATTTTTCAAAGAGAGCGCCCTTCTCTTCACAGGCTCATTCAAGAAACGGGATACAGCTTTCCCAGCGGCCATTCCATGGAGGCTTTTGCGCTGTATGCCGCACTTGCTTTTCTACTGTGGCGACATGTCCCTACAAGACGCGGCCGAACGATCGTCATTTTGTTCAGTATTCTGATGATACTTATGATTGGTATTAGCCGAATTTATCTCGGCGTCCATTATCCGAGTGACGTTGTTGGCGCTTATTTTGCCAGTGGATTCTGGTTCACCTTTAGTGTTTGGATCTTCCAATGGTATATGGAAAATCGTGATAAAAGAGTTCGTGCATCTGGACGATGAGAAAGATTACGATCTTCTCGCTTTGAAAGTCAGCTTATAAATGTGTCTAACGATGAAGATCATGATCGCGGCAAGCATGATGTAGCTGACAGGTCGAATATAAGGTTCAACTTGCTGCCAATTCTCGCCGAGCTTAAATCCAAGGTAGGTTAGCAGCATATTCCACGGCAAACAACCTAGGAAAGTAAAGAGGACGAATCGTGAGAATTCCATTCTTGCGATTCCGGCTGGCAAGGATATGAACGTACGTATTAGGGGCAAATTGCGCCCAAAGAAAGCTGCCCATTCCCCATACCGGCTAAACCATGCCTCTGCTTTATTTACATGCTCAGGCTTGATCCAGACATATTTCCCATGCTTCATAAGCAATGCTCTACCACCTGTAGCCCCTACCCAATAAATGAGCATAGAACCCACTAGATTTCCGATTACACCCGCACTCACAACCTCGAAGTAACTAAACGAACCTTGTTGAATATAGAAACCGCCAAATAACATAATGACTTCGCTTGGAATTGGAATACAGGCACTTTCCAACAACATGCCGATGAAAATACCAAAAATCCCATAGCTTTCAATTAACGAAGTCGCATGTGTAGAAATCCAATCAATCATTTGATGCAAATAAGCCACCCCTTGCTAAATTCTTATACCATTATGCAGTAACGTCTTTTTTCCTAAATACAAGCCATGAGCAAACATTGAAAATGATAAAGTAGCCGATAATAACTTTGACTGAGAAAGCGAGTGTCATTCCTGCAATATTGGGAGCACCGTTCAAATACTGTGTTAGATCCGTATTTTCAAATAAGTAATATTTCGCCCAGTTATATTGGCTCAAGAATCCAACGATGCTAGTCCCAGCAAACATAATACCGATAGAAAGCGCGATGGCGATCGAACTGCTGCGTGAAATCGTAGAAATCATAAAGGCCAACGTGACAACCAACACCATTTGAATACATTGATATAAATAGGTGCTGATGGCATGTTTCACAATGCTGGTTTCATGAGCAATCGTATCGCTTGATGCGTAGACATACGGAGCACTTATGTCCTTAAATCCATGCAAGAGGCCTGATACTAAGAAAGCTGTAGCGAACAAAATAACAAATAACAAAATCGAGAAAGTAAATGCAGATATATATTTGGACAGAAGAATTTTGGAGCGAGATGAGGGCCGTATAAGTAGAAGTTTGATCGTACCATCGGTGAATTCTCCTGCTACACTATCGGCTGCAATAATAACTGTCATCAAGGTGACCACAATCATAAGACTTGAAGCATTGAGCATGTTCCCCCAAAGGGTTTCTTCCGTAGGTGGAATATTATGATCAATATGATACTGATTCACATTAATACGCGAAGTAACACGTGTTTTCCATTCAGGTCCTCTGTTCATATTAGTTAATTGCACGGTATCGTTTTGAAT
The DNA here is from genome assembly GCF_013141695.1 of Paenibacillus plantarum. GTDB lineage: Bacteria > Bacillota > Bacilli > Paenibacillales > NBRC-103111 > Paenibacillus_E > Paenibacillus_E plantarum. The sequence goes on along the minus strand of NZ_WHNY01000005.1, from coordinate 78,015 downwards.
CTGTTGCTGCATATTGACCTTCCAGTTCGCATCAGCCACTTGGGTAGGCTTTACACTGTATTGTTGGGCAATCAAGAAGCAAACCGTCGTGAGTACGAGACCAATGATTAATAACCACGTACGCAATCGTTGGTATATCTTCATATTTTCATTTAAGAGCAGATTAACCAATGGACTCACCGCCTGTCATTTTCAAAAATTTATCTTCCAACGTAGGAGAGTTCTTCTTAATCCCATAGAGCTTGATGCCAGCTCTCATTAAACGTTCAGCCACCAAGGCAATTTGCTCTCTTTCTAGCCAGCAGACTAATCCGTCCTCCGCTTTCTTGGCCTGTGCCTCTGGGAAATCAGTAAGTGATTGTACAGCTGCATCTAAGTTGTCTACTTCGAAAGTTACCGAGCTGAGGAGCCCCTCATGCATTAAATCCTTAATAGACTGCACCTCAACTAATTTGCCATTTTGGATAATCGCTACACGATCGCACATAAGCTCCATTTCGGAAAGTAAGTGGCTAGACACAAGAACGGAAATTCCTTCTTCACGTGTTAAGGTGTACAAGTAATCCCTTAACTCTCTAATCCCCGCGGGATCCAGGCCATTGGTTGGTTCGTCTAGAATGAGCAGGGATGGCTTATGTAAAAGCGCTTGTGCGACACCTAACCGTTGTCTCATACCTAACGAATAGGTTCTAACTTTATCTTGGATGCGATTCTCTAAGCCAACCAATCGAATGACTTCTTCGATTCGTTCCTTGGTCACACCGGGCACCATTCGGGCAAAATGGATCAAATTCTTATACCCGCTTAAATACTTGTACATTTCAGGATTTTCAACGATCGCCCCTACTTTGAGGATCGCGTTATTAAAATTCCTTGTAATGCTATCCCCATCAATGAGAATATCCCCATCCGTGATACTCATTAGGCCAACCATCATCCGAATGGTCGTTGTCTTTCCAGCCCCATTTGGCCCCAGAAACCCAAATATTTCGCCTCTAGGCACATTAATATTTAATTTATCGATGATTGTTTTATTCCCGATTCGCTTCGTCAAATTTATGATTTGAAGAATAGGTTTTGCCATGACAACAAGCCTCCCTTTTCATACTCACACGCCGTTCTACTGCCCTTACTATAAAGATGAATCATGAGAATCTTATGAGAAAAAGAAAACGAACCTACCACCTTTCCGAAGCATAAAATGCATGGTCAATGCGTTTATAGCGATAGGTAGAAAAGAGTGGTATCCCATGACATGCAAAATACTCGTCATCGAAGATGAAGAGCGAATAGCAAGGCTTCTACAGTTAGAACTCCTACATGCCGGATATTCAGTTGAGATTGCCAATGAGGGTTCTGATGGGTTAAAGAAATCATTGCATGACGATTGGAGTCTTATTCTTCTTGATATTATGTTACCTGGCATGAATGGATTTGAATTCATTACTTCCTTCCGTAAAGTGAATACAGAAACACCTATCATTATACTAACTGCTTGCGGTACGCCTGCCGATATTGTGAATGGCCTTGATCTTGGCGGGCAGGACTACGTGACTAAACCTTTCCATATGGAGGAGCTATTAGCACGTATTCGTGCTTGCATACGCCATCATAAACGGCCGCGTGATCCTTATAAAGAAAACAAGAACAATGAAACATATATGTATTCGCTTCGAGGAACCCTTGTGAATCTTCGGACACGGGAAGTTTTAGTGAACGGAGTTAAGATCGATTTGACCCCCAAAGAGTTCCAGCTTCTTATTTATTTGATCGAGCATCCCAATGAAATTCTCAGTAGAGAGCAAATCATGAAAGATGTATGGGGATATGCTTTTCTCGGGAATTCCAATCTGGTGGATGTCTATATCCGCTATGTCCGCAAAAAGCTGGATGCCTCCTTCCCTGCGATCCGAACCATTCGCGGCGTTGGTTATATTTTGGATATGTAACCTATGAAAATAAAAACAAAAGCCGCTCTGCTGTCTTTCGTTTGGTTAATCGGTATCTTGTTACCCCTCACTTTTGTTATTTACTATTTGTACGCACAGTTCGAAAAAGAGGAAGAAACGGAAAGATTACAACATTCCGCAAATGAAATCTTCAAAAACATATCATCTATAGACTTGCTATTCGAGGAGAATAACCTGCTTCTGAATTCCTATCTCCCGAATCACACGATGATTCGCGCCATTGACAAGACATCTGTGATAAAAAACCAAGCTTCAAACCGTTTTGAATTATTCGCTATACCTCCTCAACACGCGGATATCCAAGAGGCTTATTTAGCAACTTATCACCGAGAAAAAGTCATGATTGTTCGAGAACCTATTCGCAATGGGACAGAGATTATCGGAACCTTGGAGATCATTTCAACGCCAACTGAGTTAGAACAAAGCTTATATCGCTTAATTCTAATCATTGGTTATGTTGCATTAGGCGCGATCCTTCTATCACTTTCAGGAAGCTTCTTATTATCTAGACTGCTGTTCTTACCCCTCTCTCGCGTGATAAAAATTATGAAAGAGATTGAAACGAGTCTGGAGTTTAGGAAATTGCCCTTAAATCCCAAGTCAAATGATGAGCTTTACCAACTGTCAGAGACGTTTAATCATATGATGGAACGAATTGAGAGTAGCATGCGGAAACAGCGGCAGTTTACTTCCGATGCCTCTCATGAATTTAAGACCTCGCTTACGATTATTGAAGGCTATACCTCCCTTATTCGAAGATGGGGCTTTGAAAATATGGAGCTTCATCAAGAAGCTCTTGAGGCTGTTCATGCAGAGAGTAACCGAATGAAGCATGTTACGTATCAACTGCTCGAATTAGCCGAATTGGAACATGAATCGAAGCTCATCTATTGTAACTTTGACCTCATCTCACTTTGTACAGAGACTACTCAGCTTCTGCAGCCACTCTCAAGTAAGAAGATCCTGCTTTTCCCGGCTGATCAAAGTCTATTCATAGAAGCGGATCGTTTACAGATCAAACAAGTACTGCTAATTACCTTGGATAATGCTTTGAAATATGCGAATCAACATATAGACATATACCTCGAACATCAGGAATCACATGTCTGTATCCGAATTGTCGATGATGGCATCGGTATTCCTTCCGAAGTTTTGCCTTTCATTTTCGACCGATTTTATCGCGTGGACCGATCTAGGAGCCGGCAAACAGGTGGATCTGGCTTAGGCCTAGCGATAGCCAAATCGATCGTCACCTTGCATGGTGGGACTATCCAATTGAACAGCGATAAGAATTGCGGAACTGAAGTTATCATCTCCCTCCCCATGAAGAAACCCTCTAACGTTACGAGTTAGAGGGTTTTTGATTATTTTGATTCAATACATACTTCGCATATTTCATTGGCGTTTCATAGGTCCGATAAAAGGTTGATTTCATCTTTGCCTTTTTGAAGGAATAGCGCTGATCTCGCCCGTTGATCTCTATTAATTTAATAGCACCTTGCCGATCTACGCCGATATCTAGACCGACGTCCGCCAAATGAGTCAATTTCTCACTCAAATACCACATAATCTGTAACGAAGCTTCGCGGACAGCAGCCTCCATCTGTTCCGGCTCGAATCCGCTCGCTTGGAACAACTCCTTGACCTTTTTTACCTTTCCACCTTTGGCTACATTCGTAACGTGTCGTCCTGCCGCAGCAATCCTGCCAATCATTCCGATAAGTTGCCAGCTACCCGTGCTGCCGCGCTGTACAGTTACGCGCAAATCATAGGGTCTTCCCTCGTAGGTTGCTACCGGAATGGCTTCTTGAATCATATATCTCATCTTCCCCACATACCTCGTGATCGTAGAGACAGCTTTTTTACTAGATAGCAACTTGGGTGACCCTTTTTTCCAGTAAAACAGCCATTTCCCGCTCTTATGCTTTTTAAGTTTCATAATCCCATCACCTACACTACTATTCGTTGGCTTGATATATAGAGAGGAATAATTCTTCATTGCCGATTGTAACTGAGCTTCTGTAAATACCAGGGATACTGGCAAATAGGCTCGCAGCTTAGGGTTCTGATAGATCAACTTATAAATCTTATACTTGTCATATCGATTTTGTCGATTGAATAAGAAGCTAGTTTGCGACAATTGTTTGAGCTTTCCGTTCTCCTTGGAAGAAAAGGTAATGACGCGGTTATGTGTCACCGCAGGAATAGGAAGGCGTTCGCGCTTGTATGTCTTTTTGCGATACGTAAAACCTGATGCTGATTTTCTCCCCATTTGATCAAGTGACATATAAAAGAGCTTCAGACCAAGCTGCTTTGCCGCTTTATTATAGAGAGCAAGCCGCTCGTTCCCGGTTCTTCTGCTAGGGATTCCTTTAAATGTTTGCCGATCTACTAAGATACCAACCGTATCAAGCATAGGTGCACCACCATTCAGATATGAACTATGGTACAGTATATGACCCTGCGATCTCAGCCATCACGGTAGCTACCTACGAAGTTAGATTAGAATGTTATCATAAACGGGATACATGAACTAGCGTTTGTGGGCCTTCTTTGTAATGTCAATGATTTTATGCGCAGGAAACTCTCATCGTTTTCTAATAAACCATTCTCTAGCCTTATGAGCCCTCTATTACAGCGCTAGTTAGTAATCCTTAGGAGGTTATAAGTGTGTTAAGGTTATCCCAGGCCAAGTGAAAGCCTAATACACGATCCTTAAGGAGGATATCCAATCATGAATACTATGAAAACGAATCGCCTGAGAAAGTCGCTATTAGGAATGACACTTAGTGTTTCCTTATTTGCTTCTATGACTGTCATGGCTGCTCCACATGCGGCTCACGCAGCTACATCTAATACGGTATCTACGGCATCAACTTCGGCCTCTACCAAGGCTGGCAGTATCATTAGCTTGGGTAAAAGATACCTTGGAGTTCCTTATAAGTTCGGCTCTCAGAAAGGAACTACACGCACATTTGATTGTTCCTCCTTTACGCAATATGTCTATGGTCAGTATGGGATTACATTGCCACGTTCTTCTAAAGAGCAGTCACAAGTAGGTACTTATGTACCGAGAAATCAACTACAACCAGGAGATCTAGTCTTCTTCTATTCCCCTATTCATCACGTCGGTATTTATATCGGGAATGGCAAGGTTATGCATACGTACGGCAGCCCAGGTGTAACGATTACGGATATGAATTCCGGTTGGTGGAGCACGCATTACAAAACGGCTCGCCGCGTAATTAAATAACGTTAACCCAAATAACAAGACCTCCTTCACTTCATTAGTGAGGGAGGTCTCTTTGCCATACATCATAGTAGATTCTTCGCTTCATAATCTCTAAACTTTCCGGGAATGATAAGAATATGCTCTAAGATGAAGGCCTTTTCCGTAACCTGCTCCCCCCTGAGGTTTGCTATCTATTCAAAGAAATGCATGAATCAAAAATAAAATAGCAAAGATAAGCCCAAACCGCATATGCCATTTCCGATCAAGTCCTCGGTAACGAAACACCCCCGCGATAGGTACAGGCAGTAAAACAACTCCAGCTGCAAGACCGCTAATATGGGCAAAATCTATCTTGAACTCATACAGAAAAGCTCCAATAATATGAAGTGCGATAAGTCCAATTGCAAGAATAGCGAGCGGCGAATGCCATTTTCTCATGATTCCAGTAAGGAAAATCGCACCTTTTTTTAAGAGTGAGCCTTGACTCATCCATCGTTTTTGGAGCAATGTCTTCAAAATGTAATAAGCCAATACAGCGAACAAAAGGATCCTTGCTTGAGATCCATAATTTTTATATAGACCCTTGAATGCACGATCGTGCCATTGTGAAGAAGTTAAATGATACATATTCCATGCGCCATAAATAACGAAGACAAGCGTAATTGCGCAACTTAACAAAACCCACTTTTTATCTTTTGTCCATAGTGTCCTCATTTTCTGTGCCGCTCCCTTTTTCATAAAATTTCAGTGCCCGTAAGAACAAAGGCATCATTAGTTATCAACATTACGTGATGAAGATGAGAAAAAAATGAGAATCATATGTGAACCCCACAATAGAATTGTTTCAAAAATTTAATTTCCTACTAGACTCCACTCCAAGTCGCTCCACCTTATTTGAATATGATAATGGGTATGATCCAAGCCAATTCCCAAGTAAAGGTGCTGTGTTGACAATGAATCGTGCAAGAACAGTAGGAAGTAAATGGGTAAAAACGAAAGTTCTATTACGCCATAAAGAACTTCGCAAATTTGTTCCGGAAACAAGGATCTACAGTCAAACCAACTTGCTTCAGATGTTAATCAAACATAAGATGGTTTATGTGAAGCCCGACCATGGTACGGCTGGGAATGGCATTATTCGAGTGGTGAAAAGTGATAAATACCACTTAAAAGCCGGTAAAGTTGCTAAATCATTTGGAACGTTTCAAAGCTTATTCGCTGCTCTGAACAAAGCCAAGTTAAAACGATCTTACCTCATTCAACAAGGCATTCACCTTCTAACCCATCACAAGCGAATATTCGATATACGTATTATGGTGCAAAAAAACCAGATGAAAACTTGGGAGACTACTGGTTATATCGGTCGAGTCGCGCATCCCAAAAAAATAGTGACGAACTTTCATAATAGCGGGAAACCGTTACCCTTAGAATTGCTGCTTAGTTCCTATGTAAATGGACAGAAGAAAAAGGATTATATCCATAGCCTGCGAAATTTAGGATATCGAATTGCTAAGCATTATCAGACGAGTTATCCGAGATTCAAAGAGATTGGTATCGACATTGGCATCGATAAAAAATTGAAACCATGGGTACTAGAAGTGAATACATCACCGGATCCCTTTATTTTCAACCAACTACAGGATAAAAGGATGTTCTTCAAAGCTCTGCATTACGCGCGAGCAAACGGTCGGTTCTTACATCTGCGACGTAAGTAAACCCAAAAACTCCAATCCATGTAAACATGGCATTGGAGTTTTTTGTAATGCTATTAAATTAAGACAAATCTAAGAATTTGACGAAGGAAAAGAAATCTAAACACGATAAAACCTCTTTCATTCATGAATTTAATTCTTATTCTGTGTAACCCTCTTGCCACGACGCGCGCATTAAAAACGGTGGTTGTTCCATTAGCATTTCTATAAACTATGCCATAAAACTGGTTAACAAAAAGCATCATATATCAACTCCTTTCAAATGAGTTAATATATCTTATTCTTTAGATTCATAGATGTGAGGGCGAGTTTCATAGATTACTATGGTTAAATTCTCTAATTATATTTCTGCGCAGCATACGAAGAGTCTCCAGAAGGATCACGTTCAAGCTAAGCCATATACCCCCAAATACATAACCCGCGACAACATCACTTGGATACTGGACATAAAAGAAGATACGACTGATCCCGACTAGTAAACATAGCGTAATTACTACCAAGGTCACTGTTAGGCGAATGCTTAGATTCCCTTTATGTCTGACTAGCAAGTAAGCTGCGAAGCCGCATACCGTCAAGGAAATTAAGGTTTGCTCACTAGGAAATGTATAGGGAAATTCATGACTACCTGTGGAAGGTCCAACATGCTGAAATAACATACGCAACCCCTCATCCAGCGCTTCTCCTCCCAAAATAACGAAGGCAAAACACATCAATTCAAGCATGCGATCCTTGCCCTTCCATACAATCAAAATTATGGTTAGTCCAATCAATGGCGTGAACACATAGTAAGATCCCAGAAGCGCAAATCGATTCATCCAGATCCCCCAGCTCGGGTCAAACGCCTCATGAATGATAAAGCTAACGACTTCATCAAAAAGCCTGAATTCATTCTCTAAGTACTCCTGAATCATGCCAATCATGAGCGATAAGCAAGCAGCAAACACTGTAAAAGCAGCCATGACAATAAACTTTACTTTGCCCATCGAATGAAAATGAGATATCCCCTTCTGAAGGCTGCTTGTCAGCAGTTCAATAAACCGAATCTTATTTCTCCGATAGACGTATACGAGCAGAAATATGAGAGCCGCGGTAATCCCTACATAAATCAGGTATCTATTAAGTGTATGGTGGTACTGCTCCCACTGTGGACCTAATACCTTGCCGAGCGATATAAATACCGTCACCCAGATGAAAGCTCCAGTATAGGTATAGCAAGCATAAGTCCGGAAAGGGATCCGCGTGACCCCAGCAAAGTATCCAGTGAAATGCCGAACGCCAGGAATAAAGCAAGCTACAAGCAACAATTTATTGCCATACTTTTGAAACCAATTAGATATTTGGGAAAGCCTATCGGGTCCAACATGAAAGCGAGCGCCGTATTTATTGAAAAATGGTGTGCCTAAATGAAACCCAATCCAGTAGGATAGCGTCACCCCGGTGGATACACCAGCACCAGCTGTCAATATGGCAACGATCCAATCTAATTTCCCTTGAAAGATAAGTAGGCCTGCATAACTCATCAAGACTTGACCGGGAAACGGCAAAGCCAGCATTTCAAGTAAAAGGGCAAAAAAGAGCACCCAATAGCCATATTGCTCTAACCAATTTGTTAAAAACCCCAAATGAACCGCTCCTTCCCCTTGTATTCTGAACGTATTCCATGCAAAATAACCCATCTTAGAACAATGCGTTAATTATTACTCATTTTCCAGTGAAATAGGCAACTAGCTGCCTCGTTCGATACTTGGTCATCATAAACTATGAAGACTGTCCATTATGAACGTAGAGGAGCAATTCCACATGCACTCACTCCATCGAAATTGGAAGATTAACCATGTTAATAAAAAGAAAATACCCACAACTTCTAAGACAAGTAAATGGAGCAAACACAAACTGCTCAGTCAGTCTGCTTCCACTCGACCTCATTTACCTGAAACCAGATGGTTAACTGCCAGCAGCTTCTGGCTTATGATCGCCAAGTATGGCGAAGTCATTATTAAACCCACAAGTAGTTCTGGAGGACATGGGGTCATACGAATTAAACACATCGGGATGGCGACTTATGAGATTCATGATGGCGCTAGAAAAAGTAAATTAACCAAACTTCAAACGAACCAATTCATCAGCAAGAAGCTTAGCAGGAGTCATATTGTACAGAAACGAATCGCCCTCGCTACCGTGAATGGCAAACCTTTTGACCTTCGAGTGATGGTACAGCGGCGTCCGAATTCACATTGGCAGGTGACTGGCAAATTGGCGAAAGTGGCTGGGAAAGGCTTCATTGTAACGAATACCGCCAAAAGTCATGGCTACGTTATTACGGTCAATAAAGCGATCGAGCTATCCAATCTTCCTACTCTGAAAACTACTGAACTGCTTAGAAAGTTAGATCAAGTTGCCTTACATGGTGCAGCTAAACTAGGTCCTTCCTATCGATGGGTAAATACGTTCGGCTTCGATATGGCTCTCGATACGAAAGGACGCGTTTGGATCATTGAAGTCAACCTCGCTCCTATGCTTGAACTATTCCTCAAACTTAAAGATAAGTCAACTTTCCGTAAGATCAAAGCCATTCATATGAGTAGGAAAATTTAACTCTTACCCTACTGCACAGGCAGAGGAGGCTCAGATCATGACTCGAATGGGGCTTTATTGCTCACGATGTTCCATGCAAATTCCTTTCCGATATCAAGACATGAAATGTGTATGCGGTGGTACCTTATTGGTCCACTATGACTTAGAATCTGTTGCCAAAACAATGACCAAAGAGGCTCTCTGGCATCGAAGCAGTTCGATGTGGAGATATAAGGAACTGCTTCCCGTCAGCGATCCAGATTGCGTAGTTTCCTTAGGCGAGGGGTGGACGCCATTGTTGCGTATGTCTAACTGGGAGCAGAAGCTACAGCTAAGTGAGCTTTGGATCAAAAGAGAAGAACAGAATCCGACTGGCAGCTTCAAATCGAGGGGATTTTCTGTAGCAGTTTCCTTACTGAAGGAGTCTAAGGTGACTAAAGCTGCCGTTCCATCTAATGGCAATGCTGCAAGTGCCTTGGCAGCTTACGCAAGTCGGGCAGGGATCGCATCCTTCGTTTTTATTCCGTTAGACTGTCCTTCATTAATTGTAGAGGAATGTCCCCTTTATGGTGCTTCAACATGCCTTGTAGATGGATTCATTCATGATGCTGCTGCGATCATCGAAGCAGGTAAAAAGGATCAGGGATGGGTGAATGTCGGCACATTGAAGGAGCCAGGCCGTGTCGAGGGGAAGAAAACGATGGGGATCGAGCTTGCCGAGCAACTAGGCTGGACATTTCCTGACGTCATCATTTATCCAACCGGTGGCGGCTCAGGCATTATTGGCATGTGGAAAGCCTACTTAGAGCTCAAAGCGCTGGGTTGGATTCAATGTGACATGCCTAAATTCGTTTGTGTGCAAGAGGAAGGCTGCCAACCGATTGTCGAGGGTCTCCGATCGCGGAGAAACGGTGCTGATCGAAATGCGCTTCCGTCTGTTCAAGCTGGAATCACCTCCAGTCCAACGGGAATGCGCGTACCGAATCCTCCGGATCTAGACCTCATTCTGTCCATTGTGGAACAAAGCGGCGGCACAGCGATCGCTGTATCCAAGCAACAAATTGCTGAAGCCGGTCAAACCTTAGGCGCGCAGGGTATTTCCTCATCGCCTGAAGGCTCAGCGACTTGGGCAGGCTTATTGACCCTTTGTGATAGCGGCTGGCTAAGTCCCTCCGATTCCGTAGTCCTTTTTAATACTTCGCACGCCATGAAATATGCTGCTAGCGGTGTGCCAGATTCATTGCCTATCATCAAAAACTATGAAGAGTATCTTCGTTTGCGCAATGCATAGATGAACCTTTTTGAAGCAGGATGCGTGCATGAAAGCAAGTTAACCCATTTAAAAAAAGTATCCATAGGCTGATCACTTTTCAAAGTGTCCAGCCTATGGATATCTACCAAACTCACGCCCGATTTGAGATACATCTTCGCCTGCCTTTTAGCAGCCAACTTATTCCTAGCAATACGATAAATACGATGATACCAATTGCGTCTGGTACTTGGCTTTATAAAAATATTTCTAAATTAATCATAGTCTTATTAATATCTACCCGTCCCTATGGAATAATGATAAATTAGCACATGGAGCCGCGTGCTGTTCAACTCCTTATTTCAGTTGGTATTTAAAAATTAAAACAAGAAAAGAACTCCTTTCGGAGTCCTTTTCGACGGTGAATAAATTGATGGTACTTTTGCCTTGAACCTTACTTTGCTCGGTCTCTACCTCATCACACTATTGCAGTACAAGACTACATTAATGAGCTCACGGCACATCGCCTCGCTTCAATATGGATTCAAAAACAACTTCCCTGGTGTTTTATCTTTGAATGTTCTGGGACACGACACCTCGCTGTTTTCACCGTCGAAAAGTAGTATGTCCGCTCTGAAAAGGTTATATGTAACATGACTTGATTATCGTATTGTATCACCACTTATGACTCTTCGTTACCGATTGAACCCTGGAAGATTAACAGTAGAACTGAGCATTCATTCAAAAGTCTTGAGTAACGATGTATTCTATCAATTCCCTTCTCCAATCCACTTAAATTATGAGTACAAATTAATACTAATTACTCCATACCATTTCTTTCTCTCGACATATCATAATAAATACATTGATTATATGGAGATGAGCGAGTGACAAACCAAATTGAAGTGTTAGTCCAACGAATTCTGGTGATTTGTTCAAAAAAGCGGTGTAGATTCGTTCATGAAAATACGGTTCACAATCGTAAAGGCTATCTGAAATCCAACAAGCTGATGTCAATATGAAGCCCTATTATGTTGTCTGGAAAGGTCCTGTACACAAAAGAAGCGGTCTTGGTCGTGCAAGCAGAGCGTATGTCCGATCACTAAAGCGCCAGGGTGTTACTGTTGGAGTTGGTACTTTAAGACATGGCATAACGGTAAAAAGACGAAAAGCACTTATTTATCATCATATTCCTAGTCATATTCAATGGAAGAAAGAGCGAAGTCTTTATGGTCGAATTATTTTGAATACCGTTTGGGAAACAAGTAGGATCCCCAAAAGCTGGCGTCCCCATATGAACAAATTTGATGCGGTTTGTGTACCTTCACAACATAATAAAAGGGCATTAAAGAATAGCGGTGTAAAAATACCGATTTTTAATGTTCCTCATGGTGTTAACACCATGGAGTTTCATCCGAACAATAAGAAGATGGCTTTGCCTCGTGCGGCGGGAAAATTTACATTCGTGTCTGTCTTTGGCTTCCAGCATCGTAAAAATCCAGAAGGCTTGCTGAGGGCTTACTGGGAAGAATTTTCATCAAAGGACAACGTTATTCTTGTAATCAAAACGAATGGATATGCAGCTTATGAGAATGAGCAATGGATTAAGCATCAGATATCGACATATAAAAAAAGGCTTGGTATCCGCAAAGATACAGCCCCTGTTGTCATTATCGGCAGGCGACTCAGTGAAAGCCAGCTGAAGGGTTTGTATACGCTCGGTAATGCCTTCGTTCTCCCCACTCGTGGTGAGGGTGTCGGACTACCTTTTCTAGAAGCGTTGGCGAGCGGTGTCCCGGTTATCGCAACAGGTTGGGGCGGGCAAATGGACTTCCTTACACCCTCCAACTCGTTTCTAATTCCTTTTAAGCTGAGGAGCCCATCCGTCAGCATGAACAGTCCGCGTGCCATTTCTAGAAAGTTCAGAAATCTTTTTGCGCAAAAAGGACAACTATGGGCGGAACCGGACCTACACAGCTTGAAGAAGATCATGAGGAAAGCATATGAGAATCCCGGACTTTGCAAAGCAAAAGGACTCCAAGGCAGAAGAGATATGTTTCAATTATCATGGGATCGAGCGGGAAAGTTACTGAAGCGTGCGGTTGAAAAAGTAATGCAATCTAATAATTAAAAATGCAGGGTGATGTTCCCCAAGGAAGGAGAAATTGGCATGCGTATAGTACTATTGTGCGGGGGCTCGGGAAAAAGGCTATGGCCTTTATCCAACGAGATTCGCTCCAAGGTGTTTCTTAAACTTTTGAAAACCGAAAATGGTGCCAGCGAATCGATGATTGGGCGAATATGCAGACAATTGGATGAGGTGGGCCTACTACAATCCACATGTATTGTCACTCATCAAAGTCAAGTTGAAATTACGCGTAACTATGTTGGTGAACACATTCCGATCATAGAAGAACCTTATAAAAGAGGAACATTTACAGCAGTCGCTTTAGCTGTCTGTTATCATCATGAGATCATGCAAGTGGATCCGAATGAAACCATTTGTATTCTTCCAGTAGATACTTATGTTGATACCGATTTTTTTCGGCTACTCCACTCCTTTCCTGTAGTCCTTTCACATTCTAAAGCAGCTCTTGCTCTCCTTGGTACGAAGCCAAATCAACCCTCTGATCAATTCGGATATATTGTTCCAGTTCTACCAAAGGAGAATGACGAATATGCTTTCGTGCGCCAGTTCATTGAAAAACCTAATATACTTGCTGCCAGCCAATTAATTGAGCATCACGCTTTGTGGAACTGCGGTGTATTTGCATTCAACTTGGCATTCATGTTGAGGTATTTGAAAGACAATGGACATCCTGTCAAAGTTGCGTCTTGGTTAGCAAATTACGAAAACCATGCAAATCTAAGCTTTGATCGAGAAGTCGTTGAGCACACACAGCCTGTTGTTGTCATGGGCTATGAAGGGCAATGGACTGATCTGGGAAGTTGGACCTCGCTTAGCAGTCATTTTGAAAATAGAGTTATCGGATCGGGACGGATATCAGAAGATTCCGTGAGTTCCCATCTCGTCAACGAACTTCCCTATCCCATTGAAATTATTAGCGTTCCCGATATCATTGTTGCTGCAAGTTCTGACGGAATTTTGATCGCTAATAAAGATAAAGCTAATCAAATCAAGGATTTACTCTCCCAAGTGCCTCAGTTACCGATGTATGGAGAGAAAAGATGGGGTTCCTATCAAGTACTGAATTATTGGAAAAATGATAATGGCATTGAAACAATGATCAAGAAAGTGTGTCTCACCAAAGGAACCTCTACGAGCTATCACCTGCATCTCAAACGCCAAGAAATCGTGACGGTTTTGTCAGGTAGCGCGGAAATCCTTATGGAGGACAAACTGTATAGGCTCGTGGCTGGCGAAGCTTTACAGATTCCAGCAGGCATCAAACATGGAATCAAGGCAGTTACCAATCTTGAGTTGATGGAAGTCCTGTTAGGTGATGAACTTGTACAAGAAGATACCACTCGTTTTACTATAAACTGGTAGAAAGATCTAGCTGATTTTTACAAGAGGCTACAAATTTCAATTTACTATTACGGACTAATTATTAAGTTTTCGAATTTAGTAAGAGATATGGCATATAAGACAAGCCAGGACTGAGCATTCTCTGTCCTGGCTTGTCTATGTTACTAAGGCTTCCATACCTTAGTTCAATGGATTCATAGAGACGTTTGAAACCATTGGTAGTCTAATTGAGCTAAATTCATAAGTAACTCCTTCAATCGTTATTTTCACCTGGTTGCAAGCTTACTAAAGCAAGATTAAAAACTGAAGAAATTGTGTATGACTTGAGGTGCTTTCATTTTGCTATGAACATCAGATCGGATAACTACTCGTCCATAAAACGATTTCTCATTTTCTTCTCATCTGAAGCTAGTAGACTAAGCAAGTCTAGGGGTTTAAAAAATCTTGAAAAAGGGGATTGAAGATGAAAACAATTCAATCGAATGAAATAAAGCGGATGTTAAGTAAAGTCCCAGAGGTCACCATTTATTTTTGGATCATAAAAATTTTATGTACCACAGTCGGAGAAACTGCTGCTGATTTCCTCAACGTAAATCTCAATTTCGGATTAACGGGTACCTCCATTGTAACTGGCGTCTTGTTGCTTGCAGCCATGTATGTTCAGTTTAAGTCCAAGAAATATATACCTAGTATCTATTGGTTGACGGTATTCTTGATCAGCATCTTTGGTACGCTTGTTACCGATAATTTGACAGACAACTTGGGAATCCCTCTTGAGGTAAGCACGATCGTTTTCAGTGTAGCCTTGGTATTGACCTTTGTCTTATGGTATGCCAACGAGAAAACACTCTCGATCCACTCCATATTTACGAAGCGAAGGGAAGCCTTTTATTGGTTAACCATCTTGTTCACATTTGCACTGGGGACGGCAGCTGGAGACCTCATGGCAGAAAGTTTGGGACTTGGTTATGTCGTAACAGGCGCCATCGTTTGTGCGGTTATTGCCATCATGACTGTCGCGTGGCGAATGGGGCTTGACGCTGTGCTAGCCTTCTGGATTGCTTATATCATGACGCGTCCATTGGGTGCTTCAATCGGGGATTTCCTTTCCCAAACACAAGATAATGGCGGGTTAGGCTTAGGTGCAACGGTAACAAGCGCAATATTCATTGCAGCGATTCTGCTATTGGTCATTTACCTTTCTGTCACGAAGCGAGATTTGATACCAACAATATCAATATCAGCCAAGACAGCAACGGAACCCAAACGATCCAACGCTTTGTGGCAAGTTGTCGTGGTAGTAGCTATGCTAGTGATCGCGGCAGGTACGGGCTATTATTTACGGCATAATAGTCTCCAAGATGCCTTACCGCAGGGGTCTTCCTCTAGCTCCGTCACGCAAGCATTCCCACAAGATGACATTTCGAATTTCCGTAAAATTACGGAAGATACATTAAGTCTTGTTCAAGCAGGAAATCCTTCAGCCGCAAAGACACGCGTGACTGATTTGGAGACCGCTTGGGATAAAGCTGCGGCCCGGCTGAAGCCAATAAATAAAACGAAGTGGAATACGATTGACAATGCCATCGATAAAGTATTGCGACAAGTCCGTGCTGTACATCCAGATGTTACTGCCTCTAAAGCATCGCTGGAAGCTTTGATTTCCGAACTTAATTAGTGAAAGGGAACGAGGATACGCTATTTACGGATAAATGTACAAAATGGGCATCAAAGGGGAACGACAGTACCTTATTTAGCTCAAATACGCCAAAATCAGATGAAATAAGGCGAATAGCGTATCTACGTTCCGCTTGGAGTCAATTGCACCGGATATCGGGGAAATAGCGCATCTACGTTCCCTTTTGAACAATGTCATGCACCATGTATTCAGATTTCGGAAGCCACAATGGGTTTGAATCAGGTTTACTCATCGATCATTAACGAAAAACGAGGCTGTCCCCAAGGTCCAACTTGACCTTGGAGACAGCCTCTTCTTACATTCGATCATTTAACGTTAGCGAACATTTCAAAATGAAGCATCTATTAGCCTTCTTGAAGCAGGATGTGCACATGAAAGTAAGTTGGCTGTTGCCACTTGCTCTACAAGCTGGCCTCCGTCAAGAACAGCTACTTGATCAGCTAATAAACTTACTGCCAAGACGTCATGCGAAATAAACAAATAGGATAGTCCCTTCTTCTCCTTTAAATCTTTAAGATGAAGCAGGATTTGCTTCTGAACCACCATATCCAAACTACTTACAGGCTCGTCCAGTACGATTAGCTTGGGCTCCAGCGCAATGGCTCTTGCAATATTCACCCGTTGAAGTTGACCTCCACTCATTTGCTTCGGCTGCTTATGCCTATCGTTCGCATGAAGACCGACAATCTCCAACAGCTCGGATACCTTTCGAATCTCTTCTTGTGGCGATAACCGTTCATAGTTTCGTAATGGCTCAGCAATAATTTGTTGAATTGAAAATCGAGGGTTTACCGCAGAGTAACAGTCTTGAAAAACAACTTGTATATCGCGGCGTAAGCCCTTCCGTGCTTTCACATCAGCACCATACAGATCGGTACCTAACATCTTCACGTTGCCGCTATCCGGCCGTAGAATACCTAGAATGATCTTGCCCAGCGTACTCTTACCCGTTCCACTCTCACCCAATATCCCCATACACATGGCTGGTTCAATCGTAAACGACACATCGCGAATGCCTGCTCCCTCTTTCATGCTTGTTCGGAAAAAGCCGGATGATCTATAGGTTTTGGATATGCGATCAACCACGAGTAGACTCAATGCGCCACCTTCTTCCTACCCTGATGCGACAAAGCAAGGATGATGGTAACGCCTCCCAATCCGGCTGCTATGCTTAACATCATCTCAAAGCTAAATGATTCCGCTAACCAGCCCATAAGAAAAGCGCCCGATGAAGTTCCGAAATCCGCTGCAGCAATAAACCAGCCGATCGAATATCCTCGAACTTGTGCAGGAACAATGAACGAGATATAGGTCATTTAAGTTGGATACAGCAATGAAAGCGCAAGACCACTGCAAACAAACACAGGCGTAGATATCGATATCGCAAGTAATGCAGGAGACAGCGTAAAACAGACAATGAGCGGTACAACAAGCCATTTGGGATACGTGTCAGACGATGGAATATGTTTTCGCCCAAAGAACCTAATCAGAATCAGCACTGCTGTTTCCGTCAAAAAATATAACGGAGCCGAGTGCATGCCCTGACTCTCCAAATATAAGGGCAAAAACGTAGGAGCAACGCTGAATACAACAGAAGCAAGTAACATAATGACGGATGGAAACAACACGTGAGAAACACCTTTTTACCCTGGAGGGGTTGTAAATCTGGTTCCTTCATTTCCTGTATTGGTGTATATTGGCCCATCGACATGAATAAGCGAATGCCTAAACCGATATTTATCACGCCCAAACCTGCAAATATCAGTAACAACGTTGTCATGGAATCTGATCCTTCATATACAAAACAAACGGTGGCACGAACGTATACGGAATCATCGAAGAGAGCGAAAGCAAAGATAGCCCTTGTCCTCTCATATTCTCCGACAGTAAATCCACATTGCAACCCAAAACCGAAGCTTATCCTAGATAATCTGTAGGTATTGTCAACAAATGTTCACAAATAGATAAAGACAGCCCCGAAATCTGGGCTGTCTTAACTAAAACTCATTCAGTCTGTCGAAACTCACGCGGTATCCGCCGTGCTGTCCCTGTTTGAATAGCCGCACGGATGACGGCTTCACGAATCCGTCTAACCACTTCTTGATTAAACACACTTGGAATGATATATAACTTGTTCAATTCCTGCTGTGTGACAACCGACGCAATCGCAGCGGAAGCGGCCAGCTTCATTTCTTCATTGATTGTAGAGGCTTGGCAGTCCAAGGCTGCACGGAATATACCTGGGAAGCACAGCACATTGTTAATCTGATTCGGGAAATCCGAACGCCCCGTTGCAACGACACCTACGATATCTTCGATTTCATCGGGATGAATTTCAGGCGTTGGATTCGCCATCACGAACACCACAGGCTTAGCCGCCATCCGCTCAACATCCCCCCGCTTCAGCAAGCCTCCTGCGGAGAGGCCGATGAACACGTCTGCTCCTTCGATGACGTCATGCAGGGAGCCCGTCCGCAGGTTAGGGTTCGTCCGCTCCGCGTATTCCGTCCAATGTGGGTTGGCGTACTCTTTCGTACGTACCAACGCACCTTCTCGGTCAACCCCGATCAGTTCTTTCACGCCTGCAGCCAGTAAAATGTTGGAGCAAGCCATTCCCGCTGCGCCAATACCGCAGACGACAACTTTAGCTTCACTAATCTGCTTGCCGACTACTTTCAACGCATTGATGAGTCCTGCATACAACACAACAGCCGTACCGTGCTGATCATCGTGAAACACAGGGATGTCCAGTTCCTCACGCAGCCTCGCTTCAATCTCAAAGCATCGCGGGGAGGAGATATCCTCCAGATTAATTCCACCGAAGCCTGGTGCCAAATGCTTGATGGTCGCGATAATTTCTTCGGTACTTTGCGTGCTTAAACAAATTGGAAAGGCATCCACATCAGCAAACTGCTTGAACAACATCGCCTTGCCTTCCATGACAGGCATCGCCGCATAGGGTCCGATGTTTCCAAGTCCGAGCACGGCGCTGCCGTCGGACACAACGGCGACCGTATTTCGCTTGATCGTCAGCTTATAGGCGTTAGTCTCATCTTCATGGATAGCCATACAGACCCTGGCGACATCCGGCGTGTACACGCGGGACAGATCATCCCTGTTTTGGATCGGTGATTTGGGCTTCATCTCAATTTTGCCGCCAAGATGAAGCAGGAATGTGCGATCCGATACGTGAACGAGTCGAACGCCAGCGAGATCCTTCATCCTAGCGACAATACTGTCCAGCTGGGACTGTTCGGAAGCGGATACGGTAATGTCTCGAACCGTCCAATTCGCACCGGTTTGAATAACGTCAATCGCGATTACATCCCCGCCGTTTTCGGTAATTAACGTAATTAATTGACCGAAATGGATTTGCTCAGTTAACAATTCCAGACGTAAAATAATACTTTTGCCAGCCATCGTATTTTTCATATTGGTTACCCTTCCTCATTCACAAGTACATTTTTACCTCTAAGCTTCATTATTAGTGGAATGGTAATCCAGATCAGACCGATGATGAGAAATACAAGCGAAACCGGTTTTTGCAGGAAGATCATGAAATCACCATTTGAAATGGTAAGTGCTCTGCGCATGTTGTTTTCCATCATTGGCCCCAGAATAAGACCAAGTACGAGTGGTGCTAGCGGATAATCGTTCTTAGACAAGAAGTATCCCACAAGACCACAGCCCATAATGAGCATTAAATCAAAGGTCGAATACTGTACGGCATACACGCCGAATACGGAAAAGACGATAATTAATGGAATTAAATATTTAGCAGGTGTTTCAATGACTTTGGCAAACACTTTGACCAGCGGCATATTAAGAATCAGCAGCATGAGATTGCCGACGAACATACTTGCAATAACGCCCCATGCCAGCTGTGGGTGATCTTGGAATAGCAATGGACCTGGCTGGACGTTGTACATAATGAAAGCACCCATCAGAATAGCCGTCGTTCCTGAGGATGGGATCCCCAATGTCAACAGCGGAATCATCGCGCCACCCGATGCCGCGTTATTCGCAGCCTCCGGTGAAGCTACCCCTTCAATGGCTCCCTTGCCGAATTTCTCTGGGTTTTTACTAATCTTCTTCTCCACGATATAAGCGAAGAAAGAAGCAAGAATAGCGCCTGCGCCAGGAAGTAAGCCGATGAAAAAGCCAAGCACAGAACCACGAGCAATCGGTGCCGCGCTGTCTTTCATATCTTGTTTTGTCGGCAGAATGCGACTGATCTTGGCAATCTCACCATCGTTTCCTTCGCGCTGAAGGATGGTTTTGAATACTTCGCCGACAGCAAATGTACCCACGGCCACAGTCAGGAATTCCAAGCCTTGATATAGCTCGGGAATGCCGAATGTGAATCGTTCCACTCCTGACACGTTATCGATACCGATCGTCGCTAACAACAGACCAAATGCCGTCATCATGAGCGCCTTCACCATCGATTTCCCAGCCAGTCCGCTGATTGCGAGCAAACCGAGCACCATCAAGGAGAAATATTCCGCAGGTCCGAACTTGATCGCGACTGCCGACAAAGGACGAGCCAAGAAAATGAGACCGATCAGTGAAATAATGCCCGCAGCGAAGGAACCGATTGCTGAAATCGCGAGCGCTGCTCCGGCTCTTCCCTGTTTGGCCATTTGATAGCCATCGAGTGTTGTGACGACTGAAGACGATTCTCCTGGTGTGTTTAATAGAATCGACGTCGTCGAACCTCCGTACATCGCCCCATAATACACGCCTGCCAGCAAAATAATGGAACTCGTAGCGGCCTCTTCTGGGCCTAAACCAGCTGTCATTGTTGCCGTGATCGGAATCAAGAGAGCAACACCACTCATCGGACCAATCCCAGGAAGTACGCCAACTACCGTACCAATCAATACGCCCAAAAATACAAAAATAACATTATGCCACTGCATCGCCGTGCCCAAACCATTCAACACATAATCCAACGTGCTCATCTTATGCCCCCCCTAACCATGTTGGAAATCCGGGAAGCGATCCATCCAGCAGATTCACATATAAGTAATACACGCCATATGAGAAGCAAGCTGCGATCAGCAAGGAAACCCATACTCTACCTTTTTGCATCGTTTGAAATCCAATCATTAGGAACAGGAACGTGGAGATCACGAACCCGATATCTTCAAGGAAATAGGCATATAACACAGCCGCGATAAAAATAATGAGAAATCGTTTGTAATCCAAATTTTCTTTGCCCTTCTCAGCACGCTGCTTACGGAACGTCTCATAAATAAGACGCAAACTCATCAAAGACAAGAACGAGCCCAAAATCATCGGAAAAATATTAGCACCCACATTACTACCATAAGCACTTGTTGAAATCCCTAAGGAACCGATCACAAAGGCAAGGCCAATGGCGAAAAAGACGATGCCTGCATATCGATCAAACGTTGTATTCATTTCTCTGCCTCCTACCCTACTAAGGGCAAGGGAGAAGAGGTCCTCTTCTCCCTTGTCTCGTTAGGTTTTATTTCTGCATACCAAGCGCTGTCAGCATGTCTTTCAGTTGTGTTTCTTGCTGACCCAAGAAAGCTTTGAAATCATCTGCCTTCTTATAGTCCGTTTGCCAGCTGTTCGCTTGCATTTCTTTTTTCCAAGCATCGGAATCTACCATTTTCTTAATCGTATCTTCCCAGTATGTTTTGGCATCCGCTGACATGTCCTTCGGTCCGAAGAAACCGCGCCAGATCAGGAATTCGGCATCAACGCCTTGTTCCTTCATCGTCGGAACATCTTTCAGGCTGCCACCAAGACGAGCAGGTGCTGCAACAGCAAGTATGCGGATTTTTCCGGCTTTCACGTACTGATCTAAGGAAGAAGCATCTGTACCTAAAACATCAGCATTACCACCAAGCAAGGCAGTTACGGCTTCGCCGCCACCGTCATAGGACACGTATTTCACCTTTTTCGGGTCAATCCCATATTTGAACGCGGGTAGAATCGATACCAAGTGATCCATGGAACCAGGTGCCGAACCGCCAGCAACCGTTAGCTTCGTAGGATCTGCTTTCATATCATCCAGCAGCGACTTCAGATCTTTGTATTTCGAATTGGCGGCTACCGCGACCGCGCCATAATCTTTGGTCAATTGCGCTAGCGGCGTCGTATCATTGTATCCGTAAGGCGTGTTTCCTTCTTTTTTCAAATGATTAATGAGAATTGGAGGCGAACTGACGAACAGTTTGTAGTTATCTTTGATATCTTTGGTCGCGTATTCCGCCATAAATACCGTACCGCCGCCGCCTGGTTTATTTTCAACTGAAACGGGCTTATCGACTGCTTTCGTTTCCGTTAATACTTTCGCGATGGTACGCGCTGTCATATCCCAGCCGCCGCCAGCACCTGATGGCGCGATAATGCTAAGTGCTTTGTCTGGGTAATTGGATTTCGAAGCTGGTTTAGCTGTGCCATTACCGCAAGCCGCCAAACTGATTGCAAGCACACTAATCGCCGTTACTTTCCAAGACGCTGAAAAAACTTGTTTTATCAAATGAAACCCCTCCATATTTGGTTTTGGTTTATCATGTATACGCTTTCTTTGAAGCGCTTTCAGAATAACACCCTCTTGTGTCTATTGGGAAGTTTATGGCGATTAGTTGTAATAACAGCTTTTTGACCATTTTGTTCATATTGTTCACGGATCTGGAGACCCTATAACCATCAAAATGAGAGCGCTTTATGTTACAATACCAAACACATACATTCTTTTAAATGAAACAAGAAGGGGAGGCTTGCGTGAGAAAATGAAGCTTCAGACCAAGCTTATCCTCATTATTTGTTCGTTCCTTTCCATCGTCATCATCAGTTTAGGCAGTATATTTTATTACATGATGACCACAGCATTAGAAGATCAAATCGGAACTCGTGCCTTAAAGGTGGCTGAAACCGTTGCAAATATGTCGGATATTCGGATGGCTTTTCAAACTTCGGATCCGTCCAAGATCATCCAGCCTCTCGTCGAGAAGATCCGAGATCAAATCGATGCCGAGTATATCGTTGTAGGAAACCGCGAAGGCATTCGCTACTCACACCCGCTCCCTGAACGAATTGGGAAAGAAATGGTCGGCGGGGACAACGGTCCTGTGCTTGCAGGACAATCGATCATCTCCAAGGCCATCGGCTCACTCGGCCCTTCGCTTCGCGGTAAAGCGCCCCTATTTGATGATCAAGGCAATGTCATCGGCATTGTGTCCGTCGGATTTCTTACAAAAGATATCAATTCAATTACCTTCACGTATCAGTCGCGAATCGAGCTCATTTCCCTCATCGTCCTTGTCGTTGGGCTCATTGGTTCCGTCTTAATCGCACGTAATGTTCGAAGCTCCATCCATGGACTTGAACCTAAGGAAATCGGTGAGCTGTATACCGAGAAACAGGCCATTCTACAAACTATCCGTGAGGGAATTATCGCGGTAAACCGAGATGGCATCATCACAATGGCTAATCGCTATGCCTTGCAGCTTATGCAGCTGCCCCTCAGTGCGAAAATCACAGGCAGACACATCGAAGATGTGATCCCGAACACGCGATTACATGAAGTAGTACGTACGGGCGAAGCCGAATTTGACCATGAAATGCTGATCGGCGATCATGATGTCATCGTCAATCGTGTGCCGATTGTGAGCCGGAAACACGGTGTCACTGGTGCCGTTTCAAGCTTTCGAAGTAAATCCGAACTCTACCGGTTGGCCGAGGAGCTGTCTCAGGTGAAACGCTTCGCTGAAGCACTGCGCGCTCAGACGCATGAGTTCTCCAACAAGCTATATGTCATCTCTGGGCTCATCCAACTGGAATCGTATCAAGAAGCTGTCGATCTCATCTCCAAGGAATCAGACGTGCATCAGAACTGGGTGCAGTTCATCATGACCGAAATCCCTGATCCCATGATTGGGGGGCTGCTGATTGGCAAATTCAATCATGCGCAGGAGCTAAAGCTAACTTTTGAAATTGACCGTGAAAGCTCATTTCGAGATATCCCCGCGGAAATTGATCGAAATTTACTCGTCACCATCATCGGCAACCTGATTGACAACGCCATGGAAGCGGTTCTGGCTGTTGAGGTACAGCGAACGCCGTATGTAAAATTATTTTTAACCGATCTTGGCGAGGATTTGATTATCGAATGCGAGGACTGCGGCGTCGGTATTCCTGACGAGTTAGGCAATGCCGTATTTGAGAAGGGATTCTCAACCAAAGCAGGTGAACATCGCGGTATCGGTTTAGCCTTAGTCCAGCACGCTGTCCATAAGCTTAACGGGTATATCACTTTCCATAAAAACCCGGAATGCGGCACACTCTTCACCGTCGCCATACCGAAACATCCGATGTCCACAGAAAGGAGTTCAACCTCTGATGATAGAACACCAACAACCGAACATTGAAGTTTTGATCATCGAAGATGATGTGAAAATCGCCGAAATTAATCGAAGGTTTATTGAAAAAGTAGACGGCTTTCACGTTGTCGGTATCGCGACAGACGATGTTCAAGCCAAGGAACAGCTAGACATTTTACGCCCAAATTTAGTTCTGCTGGATATTTACATTCCTGGCTCCAATGGCTTGGAGTTGCTCTCCTATATTCGTCAACATTTCCGAGATACCGACGTCATTATGATCACGGCTGCCAAAGAAGTCGAGGCTATACGGGAAGCCGTTCGCAGCGGAGCTTTCGATTATATTATGAAACCACTTGTTTTCAACCGGCTGCAGGAAACGCTCCTGCGTTATCTAGACTTTCACAGCGAGTTGAATCGACTTCATCATACTGGCTCTATTAATCAAAGCGATGTCGATCGCCTCATTTTGGGAACGAGTAAAAAGGATTCCCGCGCTGAGATCGCGTATCTCCCTAAAGGCATCGACAAATTAACGCTAGTCAAAATCGTTCAGGCGATTTCTACCGCGGCAGACGGGATGACTGCGGATCAAATCGCCAAAGAAATAGGCGTCAGTCGTTCGACTGGACGCCGATATTTGGAGCATCTAGTCTCCTCGGGCGAAGTCTTCGCCGATCTGACATATGGCGTCGTGGGTCGCCCTGAGAGAGTGTATCGCAAACGGGAGGCGTGATGTGATCTCACTCCAAAAAAAAGAGACAGCCACTCCTACATTAAGGAAGGCTGCCTTTTGTTGTTTTTTCCAACATCCAAATCGTTAAGATACCAATGGAAAACACCAGTATCCCCAAACAAATAATAACTCCGACTAGTGGAATATTCATAAGTGACACCAATAGAATCGAACCAGTTAAAGAAATAACCCAGTTAGAGCGTCCGAGCGTTCCTTGTATTTTTTCACCGACTACCCTACTTAAAGCAGCCAATCCGATGATGAAAGCCAAGAATACGGCAACGAGTAACACAATAGCAACTGGGATTCCAATAATTGTAACAAGTAATAGCACGGTAAGTGCTATCAGGATGAGACTGCTGAAAAAACCAATCGCGAATAAGCGGCCAGATGCTTGCCGAGCATGATCGACAAATGGATCTATACGTTTCTTGAAGATCAGAACCGTCAAAACGGGCAGTACAATCAAAACTATACTGATGGCTAATTGCAACAACCACGTTCCTATGGCGATTCCTCCGCCTATCAACAGACTATTTTGAGTAGCCTTATCAAAGGATAGATTGATAATTTCATCAGCAATGAACGCACCTTCCTCTTGTTGTATCTGCCCACCAACGACTAAAACAAACCCATTTACCTTTGCAGATGCTTTCAGCTGTAGGTTTCCATTAAAAACAATAACCGAATCGTTCACGGTTCCCCATATCGTTGTATCTGCACCGACAACCACAACATCATCAACCACCTGATTCGCAGGCACAACCGTATCTTGATGTTCGAATATACCCTTTGCCATTGCACTCGTAGGTATCGTAAACAAAAGGGTGCAAAACAGGATCGCCATGAAAATAAACCCTTTCTTTTTCACCGATTAGCCCCCTTATACGTTTTCGGTTTGAGCAAATGTTTGAGCGAAAGGCTAGATGCAACAATGAGAATGATCGAAAACCCCGTCAAACCTACAATTAAATACGTGTTTGAGCCTAGGATATCTCCAAATACACTCATTAAATTATAAGTAACTTTAAGCAAGATGGATCCTAATTTAAATAGGAAAGGCCCCATAGCAGCCAAAACAAGCATAATGAAACAAAAGGCACTAACCAATGGAACCAAAAGCCATTTGCTCGCTGTAGAAGCATGTTCGGGCGATGGATTCAAGCTAATTGCTTGCATCACCTTGTCATCAAATCCAACCGGTGCCTCAATTGCATGAAAAGCAGTAAACACTTGATTTTTAAATGCCGATAAATCACTCAGCAACGCACTGCATGCCGAACATGTCAGCAGATGTTCTTCGACGCGTTGTCGGTCCAAATCATCCAATTCATTATCCATGTAATCAGATAACAGATCTTCTATATGGTCTGACATCTTACTCCTCCATTTCACGAAGCATTTCTTTTCGTAACAGCAGTCGCGCTGCATTAATACGTGATTTTACAGTTCCAAGCGGAATGTGTAGCATCCCCGCAAGCTCATCATAGGAATAACCTTCAACATCTTTTAGAATAATGACTTCTCTGTGTTCAGGACTTAATTTGCTCATCGCTTCTTCAATCGTTATATGGAGGTCTGTTCGTTCAATATCATTATTTGATCGTTGTTTTTCGATCAATTCTCCAGATACGGCACTCGTTTTCTTTTGCTTTTGGATACGGTCATAACACAAATTCGATATAATTCGCTTTAACCAGGATGTAAAGGCATAACTATTATCTAACTTGGAAATGGCATAAAAAGCTTTAATAAATGCTTCCTGAGCAACATCCTCCGCTTCCATACGATCTCCAAGCATCCCATAAGCGTAACGAAAAACACTATCTTTAAATCGTGATACGAGTAAGGCGAAAGCCTCTTTGTCACCACTCATTGCTTTACCGATTATGTCATTTAATTCATGATCCACACATAATCTTCCTCCCGCACTGCCCTCGATCAACATTTAAGATTGATCAATTTTTGTTTTAGGATTCCCTTTTACCAGCCACTCATAAAACGTTGGAATGACAAGAAAGCTATTTAAAGTTGATGTAATCATACCACCAATCACAACAATACCAAGTGTTTGCGAAATTACAGTATCAGAGCTATGCGTCAATGCCAGCGGCAACAGCGTTAAAATGGTCGTGCCTGCGGTCATGAAGATCGGTCTTACCCGAGAGAGGCTGCCTTGCATAATCGCGTCATTGAAAGCCATCCCTTCTTTACGGTTCCTCTCAATTTTATCAATCAATACTATGCCGTTCGTGACGACGATGCCGGTAAGCATCAAGACACCAATTAGCGCGGCTAGGTTCCATTCGCCACCAAAAAGTATGAGTGCAAGCACAACACCACTAAGAGCAAGTGGGATGCTTAATAGTACGGCTAGAGGAGCTCTCCAACCCTTAAAGACTCCACTGGTAATTAGTAATACGAGTAAAATGGAAAATGCAACGGCAATGGACATGTCCACAATCATTTGTTTAACCTGTTCGGTAATACCACCCATGGAATAGGTTACTCCACTTGGTAAAGAGATACTCTTAAGTTTTTGGTAGACAGCGCTTGAAACTTTACTGATATCTTTAGAAGTGATTTGTACGGTAACGGTTGAAAATAATTGTCCATCACGTTCCTGTATGGACGATGGAGCTTGATTAGGCGCGATCGTCGCCAATTGATCAATTCTGATCTTTTGCCCAGCTGTTCCACTTACTGTTTCAGCAGCAAGCGCAGCGAGCACATCGGTTGACGTTGCATTTTCTTTAGCCACCCGAGTGATGTACATATCCACTGGGATCAACTTATGATTCACCTGAATATCAAAGTCCTTACCACCTATCATGTACTGACCGATTACTTTTGTAACGTCCTGTACATTGACGCCAGATTGCTCAATTTTAGCTCGATCAAGTGTAATGGTATATTTAGGCGTACCGTTTGTTAGATCCGTTGCTCCTTGCACGCTAAGTCCTTGCACTTCCATTAACTTACTTCTAACGAGTTGCGCCGCGTCGTCCAGTATTTTCTGATCTGCACCAGAAAGCATGATTTTCATCTGCTTATCATCACCAGCAATACTTTGATTCGAAACGGTATAAACCACTTGTTGATTTATTGCTGGTAATGATTTTTGCAAATCGGAAATGACGGCATCTACCTTATTTTTATCCTTTAAGGCAACAGTCATGTTGGCTATATTCGGCTGCTGAATAAATCCACCACCAGCATCAAATACATCATCGGCCTGCGGCATCATGGTAGATCCGAAATTGGCTGAATACGAAGCAACATTCGGATTTCCCTTCAGCACGGTTTCAACTTTTTGGACTTCTTTATCCACCTCAGGAAGTGCACTACCCTTCGGAAGTTCAACTTGAATCGCTACATCTCCCGAATTTGCCGTAGGCAGCAGGCTCACTGGAAGTGTAGTTGCAAATATCGCAGAAACGATGAAAATTAGTAATGAAATCGATGTAATCCATTTTTTATGGCTAAACGCAAACCGTAGGACCGGTTTCATCATCGGTTCAAGCGTCACCGCTTTCGATGTGTCATTTCGCCAGCCCATGAAGGCAAACGTTGGAACAACAAGCATCGCAACAAAGAAAGATACCGTCAGCGCAATCACGACAGACCATGCAAAGCCAGAGTATGATGCGCTAATGACACCGCCAACCATAGCAATAGGTACATAAACAGCGATGGTCGTTGCGGTCGAGGCAAAAATAGCGGGCAGCATTTCTTTTACAGCAGATGAAAGCACATGTAGGGTGGATTGATCCTTATTCTCCTGATATTTACGATACATATTGTCAAGAACAACAATGGAATCATCAACAATTCGACCCATCGCAACAATCAGACCGGATACAGTCAAAATATTAAGCGTAATCCCCATCGATTTCAAAACAGCCGTTGTGGCAAGTAATGAAATAGGCAGAGACACCGCAATGAGCAGCGTTGAACGTACATTACGGAAGAAAAAGAAAACGCACAGCATAGAGAACAAGCAACCCAAAAGTCCTTCGCGTACAAGTCCCAATAAGGAAGCATTTAATTCATGTTCACGGTCAAGCATCACGGTTAACGATACATCGTTATTTTTAATTGATGCTATTTGTGCGACGCGCTCCTTGACGAGTTTGGCCACATCCGTAATATTCGATGACGGTGTTTTTAGTACATCTAGAAGAATGCTTGCTTTCCCATTTGTGCGTGAGACCGTTTTAACATCTGTCAAAGAGTGGGATAGATCAGCCACGCTCGATAGCGGGACGCTTGTGCCTTGCTTGTTTTTAATTGGAATATTGTTTAATTCCTGGTCCGTTAAGTTCCAACCATTCACGGTTAATGGAAACGAGTCTTTGTTGTTTGACACTTTTCCAGTTAACCAATTCGGCAGCGCGGCGGTTAGTGATTGATTCAAATCATCCATCAATAATCCACTTTTGATTAAATCCTGCATGCGAATATTTAGTACGTAGCCATTGTTTGCAGCACCTGTAACACGCACATCGGCGACGCCAGGAACGGATTTCAGCTGCTTAACAATATCCGCTTCAACCGTAGAGCGAAGTGCAGTTTCGTCAATTTTGGCATTGTTTGAAGTTAAGCTATAGCTTAAAATCGGAAAAGTACTTGTCGTTACACGTGTTACGACTGGCGCTCCAACGTCAGACGGCAGGACGGCACTTGTTAGTGCTTGTTTAATCTCGCTCTCTGCTTGTTTCATATCGAAATCCAGCGGATAGTACAAATTCATTAAAAGTCCGCCGTCATAGGAATTCGTTTCTACATCCATCAAACCATCCGAAGAGCGAATGGCGTCTTCCAGTTTGGGTGTTACATTTTGTTTGACTTGATCGGCTTGGTAAGCTGAGGCGCGTACCGAAACAAGGAGAGTTGTATTATTAATGCTTGGCAAATAATCACGCTGCATTTGAAAAGCGGAGATGCCTCCCCATCCCAGAATAAGCAACATACAGACTATGACGAGAATTGCTCTTTGCATCGAGCCTTCGATGATTTTTTTCATTTGTACATCTCCTTCTTTGTGTTTATAAAATAAAAGGACTGGGCTCATGCTAGTAATGTTCAGATTGCTTTAAAAATACAAAAAACCTACACAAAATGTGCAGGTTAGATCGACCGATTCAGTTCCTATAGCATCAATCCGGCAAATTACCGGAAGCCTTCCCAACGCTGTACGGTGTGTAAAACGCATTCATTAATGTGAACACCTGGCTTCCCCTTATATCGCTTTTTGTGAGACAGGCTTCCGTTTTATCGAATCGGGGGCTTTGCATAATAATTGCCCGAACAAAGAAGCGAGCAGTTGTTGAAAAAGCATACACATAATAACAGGCATTGCGACAGGTGGCGGAAAAAACGAAATGGCCAGCACGGCACCAGCGCTATTATTTCTCATCCCGGTATTAAACACCATGGTAACCATGATATCGCGGTCCCACTTTAGCCACCTGGCGATCAGCCAACCAATCAGATAGCCAGATGAAGCCATGACGACAATTGCACAAGCTGTCAGGACTAATTTACTGTCAATTTTTGTGAAGTAAGGTGCCACCACAGCGCTGTTAATCGCAATGGTGAAAGCCAACCCTATTTTGGAGAAAGGAGATAAGGGACGCCCCCATTTCTCCTTCACCTTTCCTTGCGAAAGTTGATTTAGCAGCATACCCAATAAGGACGGAAGGACGATCATAAAGAAAAGGCCTTTCATCATACCAAACACATCCATCTGCACTTGTACGCCGAGAAACGCATCCATCGTAAAAGGCACGAGAAACGGCGATAATAGTGTATCAATCAAAATAACCGACAACGTTAGCGCAATATTCCCCTTAAAGATGGAAACCCACATGAAACTGACGACACCAGTAGGAATGACGACCATTAGAATTAGTCCAGTTCTCAGATAAACATCATCATGAAAAAACACATTGCCGATAATCCATGCAATAGCAGGCATCAACACATGCAGAGCAAGCAGCGAGACGAAAATC
The DNA here is from genome assembly GCF_013141695.1 of Paenibacillus plantarum. Classification (GTDB taxonomy): domain Bacteria; phylum Bacillota; class Bacilli; order Paenibacillales; family NBRC-103111; genus Paenibacillus_E; species Paenibacillus_E plantarum. Next base: position 46,979 of record NZ_WHNY01000005.1, on the reverse strand, counting down.
GGGAACGGCTGAATTAAGACTCTTTTTAAATCTTTAAAGTTCATACTTAAACTGCCTGTAAATGTCATAAAGCCGAAGATCCATGGTACTAAGTAAGTAAAGGACTTTAACCATACTGTCAAAATAATTCCTAGAATAACACTCGTAGGAGTAATCAGCGGAAGCCATTTCTCCAGGCTCTTATTTAATTTATTCAGCATTGGCTTCTCTCCTAACATGACTTAAAGCTCTGAAAGCTTAACCTCGGTATACGCCATAATCAGCGGTGCTACGCCATGTCCATTATTGCTCACGATGATTTCATTCTCGGTATAGTACTTAAAGGTTCCATCACGAACCTTGCCCGTATCAGGGTTTGTGCCAAGTCCTGCACTTCGACAGATGCCACCAAGCAGCACTTCTCCATTCTCCTCACGGAGATATTGCCGGACAGTACAGTCAAAGGCAGACTTCCCGCGCACAGTGTATTCACTAGCAAGATAGCCAAGGCGCGAACCTTTTAACATCGCATAAGCCAGCATCAAGGTTCCGCTAGATTCCAAGTAATTCCCAGGTCGGTCCCCCATATCAACGATCTGATACCACATCCCCCCGCTATGCTGGTAAGGTAACATACCGTCTAGTGTTTCCTGCAACATCATTTTCAGAGGCTCACTGTCCACCTGTTCATCCTCTAGAAGTTCAAGCACGTCCACCAAGGCCATCACCAACCAGCCCACAGCACGCCCCCAGACATTCGGAGACATGCCCTTCGTTTTGTCACACCAAAACATCTCTCTACTCTCGTCGTAAGCATGGTAGTACAGGCGATTCTCTTCATTAAAAATAAACTTTTTGACGTTTAAAAATTGATGTATGGTATCGGAATAGTCCTTCTTTTCCTCGAACTCCTTGATGTAACGAACCAAAAATGGTTGTCCCATGTAAAGTCCATCCAGCCAAATTTGGCTTGGATAATTTTCTTTATGCCAAAAGCTTCCTGACGCTGTTCTTGGATAGGTTTTCAATTGCTCATACATCAAATCAAGCACATGCTTATATTTGGGATCGTTCACTCTTTGGTATAAGTCAAAAAGAATAGTCGCTGGTCTGATTTGATCAATACTATAATAACGCACATCAATGGCTGGGATTCTGCCATTCTCATCATATAGACGGTCGATGAAGCTTTTGACGAACTGGTAATAGTCTTCTTTACCCGATTGCTTATAGCTGTCCATATACGATTTGAGAATACAGTTCTCAATATAGTGCCATCGCAAAGAAAACCATGTTCCTTCGCTTTCCATATAGTGATCTCTTAGTTGATCCAGCAATTGATATGTCATATGATCCTCTCCCGAATGGTTAACATGGTTAACTTAGGTGTCCCGATATTGTCCAGGTGTCATGCCTGTCAGCTTTCGAAAAGTCCGGATAAAACCTGTAGAATTGGCATAATTAAGCCGCTCCGCAATTTCCGAAATCTTCATATCTGTCTCTTTCAACCATTTCTTCGCCATGTTAACCCGATAGTTGGTTAAATAATCAATAAAAGTAACACCCATCTCTTTCTTAAAAACACGACTGACATAAACAGGATGATATTTGAGCTGCGCGGCACACGATTCAAGTGTAATATCCTGCTCGAATCCTTCATGAATCATTGTAAGCATTTGATGCGCGAGGTTGATATATTGCGAATCTGCCCGTCCTTTGAAGAAAGCGAGTGCAGGCGGAAGCAAATCCGTCTTAAACCAAGATGTAATATCTTGTACCGTGTTCAACTTCATAAAAGAATGGAGCACGGATTTCGTATCAATTAAGCCTTCCAATTTACCGCCTTGTTGCTGGACTAGGCCATGAATCTCAGTAATCAGTTCAATCATTACGAATTGAAAATCGTTAAACCGGATCTCTCTTTCCATGATCAACGCAACGTATTTATCAAAATGTTCAAACGTAGATGTGGAATCACCTGATTTTAATGCGTTTACGAAATAATCTTCCAAATAATTCAGCGATGCTGCCAGATGTTTGCTGTTCTCATGAACCGTTTCAATATCATCATAATGAATGATGATATCACTTCCCAGACGAATCCTTCGCTTCAGCGCTTCCAAAGCCTCTGCATGCGCATTCATGGCATCCGTGTATCGGGAAAATACACGACTAATACCGATGCTGACTTTCAGCTGAAGCAGCTCGTGAACCTTATCTTTAATTTCCTCGGCCGCCTGGTGAAAACTCACTTGCAGTTCCTGCAGATCTTCGACATCCCCAGTTAGCAGGGATACCTGAGACTGATCCAGCAATAACGACCCAAGTAAACGATTAGCTGGCAAAAGCTCACTGACGATGTTATGGATAGCAAATAACAGCAATTCCTTATCGCTTTCCATGTATCTCGTATCCTGAAGGGAATCGATCTGCAGCGCAATCACACCCATGGGCTTTCCTTTTTCCGCAAAGCCGTAGGTTTCACACTTGAATGCAAATTCGCTCTCCGTCACCTGACCCATGAACAGTTTCAACAGGAAGAACTCTTTCATCTGTCCTGTTTGACCTTGAAGCTGCTGCTGAAACTGCTTCCGTGTCCGGAATAACGCATTAAATCTATCCTCGATATAAGCAAATTCATCTTTCCTGCGAGACTCAGTCGTTTCGCCGCCGTATTGCTCCATCGTCTGAAATAAACGTCGGATCGGAGAATACATCCGTCTGCTCACGTAGAATGCGGCAGATGCAATCACAAGGAAGACGATCAAGCAGACATTAATTGTAACGAGAGCAATCTTCTTCGATTCCATCGTCACTTGATCAATGGAAACAACAGAAGCATAGATCCAACTATTGGATGATACTCTGTAATTCACAGCCGTTTTTTTGCCTTCATAATAGCCATTAGTATCTGTCACTGTTTTCAAAGGCTGCAAAATCGAATCAGAAATGTAATCTGCTCCCGCGTTACTTAAGAATGGGATGTGCTCGCGGTTCAGTACATAGATGTCTCCCAACTGCTTCGTTTGGGCTAACCCTTTTTCCAGTTCCGTCTTCGACATTTCTATGATCAGTAATGCCTTCGGAGCTGCCGACGGAGCAATCATTGGGAGCTTTACAATCATACGAATCCCATATTCGTCAGCTAACCAGAATAAATTTTTGGGATTCTTTGCGTAATCTTGAAAAAGCTTTTTATCGGAATAATCCGCCGTACGGGTGAAGCCTAAATTGCTGATCATCCAGTCCTTTTCCAGGTTAATGAGGTGGGTGTCAGCTACGCCCGATAAAGAGTGCAAATTATATAAACCCTTGGCAAGGCTTGTAATCGTTTGGAAATCATCCTGTGTCAACGCATTGTAGAGGTTGTCTGTTACAAGCGGTGAATTTAAATATTGCACGGCACCCATTTCTACATTTTTCAATACTTGCTCAATTCTCATCTGGTTCTGCAGCAAAATTTGGGAATTGCTTTCTTTAACCTTTTTCTCTATATCCTGGGAGGAAATATGATAAGAAATCATTCCGATTGTCGTGACTGGAATGGCAACCAGCAACATAGCGAATAGGATCATGCGATATAAATAGGTGGGCAATGTTATTCCTCACTTCTGTTTACTTTCGTTTCAATGACCCTTATTATACCAAAACCAGCCGTCCGGTGTTACTGTGCGGACGGCTGCTTGCATGATTACTTCTTGGTTTGCGAGGTACGATCCTGAAGTTGATGAACAGATACGTTCCCCCAGCTTAGATCGTCTACGCGGTATTTGTTGATTTGATCCCAGTCCAGCTCCATACCTAGACCAGGTAATTCGCGGCCTGGAACAAGCAGATAGCCATTCTCGTATTGAACTGGATTTTTAACAATATCACCAATATACAATTCAGGTCCTGTCGGATCTGACGTGTAGTTCAAATTCACAAGCGAGCTTCCCAGATGTGCCATAGCCGCTGTGCCTACCGACAGCTCCTGAGTTGTGCCGATCAAGCACGATTTGCCAGCGACTTCCGCCGCAGCAGCCGCTTTCCTAGCAGCGGTAATTCCACCGATAAATATAGGCGAAATATTAAAAATATCGATAGAATCATGCTTAATCATTTCGGATTGCTGACGGAAGCTCCATACATGCTCGCTTACTGGGTATTCCGTGTTCATTCGGTAATGATGAAGTCCCTCGAAATCATTCTGAACCGCTGGACTCTCTACCATCTGGAAATCGTATTGTGACAAGCGCTTCGTGGCCTTCAACGCCGATTTCCAGTCCAGCAAATGGCTGAAGTCCAGCGATTTAATCGTCACTTTCGATCCGAATTCCTTTTTCACGCCATCCAGAAATGCTTCATCGGCATCCAGGTTTTTGCCAACATAAAGTCGGAATGTATCAAAGCCTTTACTCAGTCTCTCGCGTACAATCGCCAGATTTTCTTCTACCTCATCCATAAAGCGATGTCTGAAGATCGGATAGCAGACTTTAATTTTCTCCTTGATTCTGCCGCCAATAAATTCAGCTACGGAAATGCCCAGCGATTTCGCACAAAGATCGTGTAAGGCCGCATCAATCCCGTTACGGATAAAGTTACCCTTTTCATAATAAAACATCGTTTCTGGAAAATTGCTGAGCAGCTCCTTATTTAGTAGAGAAATATCAAATGGGCTCTGGCCTAATAGGATGGACTTGAGCACCACGGCCATGTCCTGAATATCTAATGAATAATGAGGAAGATGAGAGAAGTCCGACATTTCACCAATACCTGTTAATCCGTTATCCGCATCAATCTCCACGATGACATGCTTGCAGACAAACCCTGTATTACGTGGCATTGCGATAACCGTAAGTCTAAGATCTGAAATTTTCATGTTGTTAGCAGCCCCCATGCGTTTAGTAAGTTCGTTACTTCCTTCTTATCCGCTTCATTCAAAGGATCTACAGGTTCGCGCGTAACACCTGCACGAAGTCCCAATTGTTCCATCGCTTCCTTCACAGCGACCACATTGTTACCGGCATTATATTTGGCACGCAGGTTCTCAAAAGGCAGAACATCTTCCCACAGCTTCCATACGGTAGGCCAGTCTTGATCGCGCAATGCTTGCAGCATCCCCTGTGAAATACCGGGATTTACATTGATTAAGCCCGATGTAAATCCCCTTGCGCCTGCATTGTAGAAGTAAGGTGCCCACTTCTCAGCTGTCCCGCAGATCCAGGCGATGTTGAACGCTGCGCTGATCTTGCGCACCGTTTCGGTAAAACGCGGAAGATCGTTGATCGCATACTTCACGCCCACGCATTTATCCAGCGGTGCTAGACTAAACAAGATATCGTCCGAAACATGAGCATCTTTCAAATAAAGGATAGACGGAATATCCAAGCTTTCAATCACATTACGATAATAGGACACCGCACCTGGCGTTGTGATGTAGGGATGTAGGGGCTGATGAATCATAACGCAATCCGCCCCCACCTGCTGAGCATGCTTACCAAGCTCTACCGCGGTTTCAACCGAATATCCGATACCAGCCATAACAATGGCACGATGATTTACGATTTCTACGACCCGTTTGGTGACTTCCTTGGCCTCTTCCAGCGTTAACGCATAGAATTCGCCCGTGTTTCCGCACGGCACAATCACTTCAGTACCATTCGCCAGCAAGAACTCAATATTCGCTTCCAGTCCTTCCCAATCAATGCGGCGCGTCTCTTCATCAAAAGGTGTAATATTGATAGCTGAAATCGTTTCCAGCCTTTTACTGAATGCAGCATAATTCATCTGAGTTCTCTTCCTTTCGTTTCGTTCCCACGACTATGGTGTAATCACGACGGTTTTGACCTGTGTGAAAAATTCGATTGCTGCGCGTCCCTGTTCACGAGAATAGGAGCTGGATAGCTTCATCCCACCGAAAGGAGCCTGCGGTTCCACACCAGCGGTTTCACCGTTCACCTTAATCAGGCCTGCCTCAATACGATTCACAAAGTGATGAACATGCTTTTGATTTTGTGTGAAAATGGCAGCAGCCAATCCGTAACGAACACTATTTGCCATATCGATTGCTTGATCAATATGATCAACCTCATTAATCACTAAAACAGGACCGAAAATCTCCTCTTGTGCGAGCGTGGATTGCGGGTCGACATGATCCAGAATCGTAGGCTCAATATAGTAGCCTTTGGCAAACTCGCCATCCATCTTCGCTTTCCCTCCAGCAAGGACTTGGGCTCCTTCTTGAATACCGATTTGGATAAATTCAAGAATCGAATCGTATTGACGTTTGGACACAACGGGTCCAAGATAACAGTCATTTTCCTGCGGATTAGACAGTTTAATCTGGTTCGCGCGTTCGATCAATAAGGAGGTCAATTGTTCCTTTACAGACTTCTCGACGATAACACGGCTAGTTGCCGTACACTTCTGGCCAGCAGATCGCATGGCAGCGCTAATGATGACATCAGCCGCTTTCTCCAGATCGGCGTCCGCAAGCACAATGGTCGCGTTCTTCCCGCCCATCTCCAATTGATATTTCGCATGACGGGACGATGCGGCTTGCGAAACTTGCTTGCCGACAGCATCTGAGCCCGTGAATGAGATTCCCGTCACATCAGGATGATCTAGAATTCGTTGTCCGACAACGGAGCCTGAGCCGCTAACAAGCTGGATTACGCCTTGCGGGAAGCCGCTCTCTTCCAAGAGCTGCATGAGCTTAGATGCCGTAATGGTAGAATGTTCTGCAGGCTTCCATACAACGGTGTTTCCGAATATTAAGGCTGGTGCCATCTTCCATACGGGAATGGCAACAGGAAAATTCCAAGGTGTGATCAGACCTACGACGCCAAGCGGTACACGCGTCGTGTATAAGTGGGATACTCCGTCTGTGGACGGCAATACTTCACCAATGCTGCGTAGTCCCTCACCTGCGTAATACCGGAACAGTACGACAGCGCGATTGACTTCACCTCTTGCCTCGCCGATCGGTTTCCCCATCTCAGCTGTAAGAAGTTGTGCCAATTCCTCGAGATGATCCTCAATCTTCTGTGCGGCCTTAAACAAATAGGCAGCTCTTTGTGTACCTGACAAGCTAGACCAAGTTGGAAGCGCTCGCTTAGCACTAACAACGGCTAAGTCAACGTCTTCCTTGCTCAATTGGAGGCTTCGTCCTACTAACAACTCCGTATTTAGCGGACTGTAATGATCCTTAGAAGGGCGGCTGCCGGGTTCTACCCAGCAGCCATTGATATAAGCGGTTTTTTCGATGACATCTACATTTGTAAGCATGTACTCACTCCGTCTCTCAGACTCTATATTTATGAATCACTCTATTTTTTCTGCTTCGCGTATTCTGCCGTGTACTCAGCAATAACCTTCTCGCCGCCTGCTTTCATCCATTTATCGAGTTCAGCCTGCCAGCCAGCATCGTCGATTTTACCCATAATGTATTTGGTTTGGGCATCACGAATCATGTTATCGAGCTCAACGCCTTTTTCAGCATACGTCTTCGAATTAAATGTCTGGGCCACATTCGGAACGACGCTTTTCAGATTATCCTGAGCGATCTTCGAACCTTTTGCTTGCAGCTCGTTTTGCTTTAACGGAAGTCCTTTTCCAGCTGTTTCAAATGACGGCAAGCTATCACGGTACGGTTTAACCTCAAGGTTGAACAGTGTCAAATCTTTAATTTGACCCTTGCCATCCTCTGTTTTGGTAAAGTGTTTGCCTTCAACCCCTCTTGTCAGCAGCGTTGACATTTCAGCATCTAGCAGCTTATCGAAGAAGCCTAATAGGCGCTTCAATTCCGCTTCCGTCTTCACGCTTGATTTAGGGAATAGGAAGAAACCGTTGTTTCCAGACTCAGCCGGAACTTTAAGTCCTGATGGCCCTTCAAAGGGCACGACATCCACAACTGCGCTTGGCGTTGATTTCGAAACATTATCAAAAGAAAGTGCTGCAGCTGTTGCTACCGTGTTAACACGGATACCGACTTTACCCGCATTCCATTTGTTATCGGAATCTGCCGTTTGCACGATGGAGAAATCCTGATTAATTAATTTCTCAGTATACAAACGTTTCAATAACTTCAAGGAGTCCATGTATGGCTTCGTCATAAATTCAGCTACGACTTTACCATTTTCAACCCCCCATTTATTAGGTGCTCCATTCGGAACCGATAGACGAGTTAAAAAGCTGCTGCTAAGCACTGGATCGTTATAGTTTTTATCCAAGAAGAAGCCGTACGTATCCGCTTGACCATTCTTATCAGGATCTTTTTCTGCCACTGTTTTCGCCATGTTGTACCAATCGTCTAGTGTAACCGGAGGCTTTAAGCCGAGCCCACTAAACCAGTCTTTACGATAAATGATGCCTGCACGTCCAATGTCTCGGTATAACGGCAGCCCATACAGCTTGCCATCTACTTTAATGTTGTCGTAATACATCGGACTAAGCTCCGATAAATTTTTGTAATCCTTCAATAAGGGGCCAATTTCCCAGAACAAACCGGACTGGATGGCATTTAGGGTCGAAGCGTTAGCTTTCACTTTAAAAGCCTTCGGCATTTCGCTAGAAGCAATCATGATGTTCTTTTTGTCTTCAAAAGCAGCATCTGGAATCCATTGAATATCAATTTTGGCATTCGTATATTTCTCTATCGCCAGCTCGATATCGCTGCCCTTTTTAGGCGCTTCCCCTACCTGCGGCGTAGCAATGGTTACCTCTAATGGTGTGTTATCCACCGTTTTTTCTTCTGTCTTCGGATCTTTGCTATTTCCACAACCTGCAAGTGTACCTGTTGTCAACGCGATGGAGCAAAGTAAAGCCATATACCTTTTTTTCATCATTCTTACCCCTCCATGATTATGAATAATATGGTACATATGCAAAGATGAACCCTTATAGGTTATCCCTTTACCGAACCTAATAAAACGCCTTTCGCGAAATGCTTCTGTAAGAATGGATAGACGAGAACTATCGGTATTGTCGCGACGACAATCGAAGCCATCCGAATCGTTTGAGGCAAATAATCCGTCGGATCGGACTGTGAGGTCGAATCGCCAATTTTATCTTGAGACATGAGCACAATTTGCCTAAGCACAACCTGTACGGGCCATTTCTCAGAATCGTTGATATAAATGATGGCATGGAAGAACGTATTCCAATGTCCCACCGCGTAAAACAGTCCGAAAGTCGCCATAGCTGGCATGGACAAGGGCAGCACGATTCTGAATAAAGTCCCGATATCGTTGCAGCCGTCAATTCTCGCAGCATCTTCCAATCCATCTGGAATTTGCTGAAAAAAGTTTTTCAGAACGATCAAGTTAAAGGCACTAATGGCTGTTGGAATCATAAGAGACCAATACGAATTAATTAGACCAACCGATTTGACGACGAAGTAGGTGGGAATCATACCGCCACTGAAAAGCATCGTAATGAGGATTAATAGCATAAAGGTTTTACGCCCACGCAACGTGGCCCGAGCTAATGGATACGCTGTAAACGAAGTGAGTATGAGATTGATCAATGTTCCTAAAACGGTTACATAAATCGATACTCCGATGCTTCTAATCATGGTGTCTGTTGAAAAAATGTATTTATACGCGCTAAACGTAAATTTGGTAGGTATCAAGAGCAAACCCCCTTTAACTACCTCCGAAGGGGCTGCAAAAGATACCGAAACAATATAGACAAACGGTATAATCGTAATCAAAGAAACAAGAGTTAGTAAGGCATAGTTAACCCAATCAAATATTCTATTGCTTAATGTATTGTCATTCGTTGGCATTCGATATTTACACCTCCTAGTAAACGCCTTCTTCGCCAAACTTCTTCGCTAGCTTGTTCGCACCGAGGACAAGTATCAGCCCCACTAACGATTTGAACAATCCAACTGCAGCACTATAACTATATTGCGCCTGTGTCAAACCCTTCATATACACATAGGTATCGAACACTTCGCCCACTTCACGGTTCATCGAGTTCAACATAAGGAAGATATGTTCAAAGCCTGTATCCAGGAAACTTCCTAATCGTAGAATAAACAGAATTACAATCGTACTGCGGATCGCAGGTATCGTAATATGCCAGAGTTGACGCCAGCGACCAGCCCCATCCATCCGAGCAGCCTCATACAATTGCAAGTCGACCCCAGACAAAGCAGCTAAGAAGATAATCGTCCCCCAACCAGCCTCTTTCCATATCGATTGCGCAATAATCATGGGTCTAAACCATTCTTCACTTAGCATAAATGGGATTTTCTCAAACCCGAATTGTGCCAGCAATTCATTAACGACGCCACCCTCTGTCGTAAATAACACATAAAATATACCTACAGCAACTACCCACGAAATGAAATGTGGCAAATAGAGCAATGTTTGGACGATTCGTTTGAACATCTCTCTTCGCGCTTCATTAATCATAAGAGCTAATAGAATCGGAAGCGGAAAAAAGAAGACTAAATTATAGATGGCTAACAACAAAGTATTTCGAAATAGTGACCAGAATTGGGGCTCCATAAAGAATCGTTCAAAATGTTTAAAGCCAACCCATGGACTGTTTATAAATCCGGTAAAAGGCTTGTAGTCCTGAAACGCCATGACCAGACCAAGCATCGGAACATATTTGAATATGACAAAATATAAGATCCCGGGAAACAAAAGTAGATACATCCATCGATCTCTTAAGAGATCCCGCACTAGCTGTGATCGTTTAAATGAGCTTAATCGAGCTCTTTGCATTCGTGCTTCCAAGGGTTGCGGCACTCGACTTCCTCCTGACTGGTATGTGTTTGGCTTCCCTCGTATCATAAGTTATGAAATGAATATCAGGCTATCGTACTCATTTAACTTCTTTTACTCGACCTTGAAAACCCTTACATGACAGGCGTTTAGCGGATGAGTAACCCTTAAGTAATCATTCTTTGCAGTAATCGTAATGATTTAGCTATTAGCTTCATTCCGTTGTATCGCACAAAAAACCCAGTAAATTAACTATCTAATTTACTGGGCTTCATTATGAACTTTTTCGGTACTATAGCATTAATTAGGGACTATCACCTTCAACAAGGCCTTTCTGACAAAGTCGGACTTAGTCCCCTTGCACCAAGGTCTATGAATATCTGATGGCATAAAGATGGCGAACTGCCCTGGACACAGCGTCAACTCCATCTCATTTTCCGCAGCATCGAAAAAGGTATGATCGTCAATGGCTGGACTCACCTCAACCGGTTGATTCTTCTCGCTATCCCGTGCGAATCCAATGGTCTCTGATCCGGCAAGGATATAGTGAATATCCATATATCGTTGATGTCGCTCTGGCAGTGCCTCTGAGAAGGGGATCGTTGCTGTCGTTTTCACGACCAGATAGGTACCGTCTTCTCCCACAGGATATACCCCATCCTCGATTTCATCGAATGTGCAGGTAGACAGGTAGTCCAAATGCTGCGCAAGCCGCTCAGCGTATAACCATTTATCCTCTGACCACTTGTGGAAATCTCCTAATATCAAGTATGGTTCCTCCTTGCCAATATGACCGTTTCAACCGAGTGAAGTCCTCACACATCCTATGTTTTCACTAGCATCAATAACGATCCTGCTATCGGTGTCATGATCATCGCCGAGCGAAGCAGCAGCTTCGGAGCTCTCTTCGTAAACTTAGCCCCAATATAAGAGCCGATCATCGTCCCTGCAACGACTTGAGCGAGCAATACAAAGTCCAAGAATCCCGCTTGGAAAAATCCAATCGACCCGAACAAAGCGATCGGTAGAATAACGACCATTGTCGTCCCCACCGCTTGTCGGAGTGGAAACCCGAATAGAATGAGCAAAGCCAGCTGGATGAATGGTGTCGATCCAATCCCAAAGACTCCAGAGAGTGATCCCGTTACTATACCCGTAACCGCCGCTAACATCCAGAACTTCACCTTTTTTAACTCGTCGGATTCCTCAGCAAGCACCCGCTCCTTCGAGGAAAACACCTTGCTTGTCCGAAGCCAAATAAGAAGCCCAGAGACGAACAACATACCACTGGTCAGCCAAATGAGCTGATCGGCTGCAATCATGCGAGCCACGAAGGTTCCAGCATACGCACCACCCGCTCCGAAAGCCCCAATAATGAGGCCTGAGCGAAGCCTAGCATTCCCTTCTCGGAAATGACTGATTGAACCCGATAAGGTTGTAAATACCATCGCTGCAATCGAAGTACCCAGCGCCGTATGAACAGGGACATGGAACACGGCTAGAAGAATCCCAATAATAAAACCTGAGCCCCCCGTCCCGGCAAAGCCTAAGATCATTCCCATAAGAAGCATGGTTGCTAGAATGTCCACATTCGCCATCTACTTTCTCATTCAGGTTGTTTGAAAGGCATATTGTTGATAGAAAGAAGGCCGCATATCGGTACGATTCCGATTATGTCCATTTTCTCGAATGTATTTCAAGTAATCCAGATTAATATCTCCGACGACAACCATCTCCACATTCGCTTCGCCTTGGCTGACAATCGCATTTGGCGTACCAATCATCGGTTGAATCGGTGAATAGATGCCGCTCTTACCCGTGAATGTAAATCCGTAAGGAATATGCGTTGGAAACGGAATCGATCCGATCATGTGACTATTCACAACGTAGACCTGATTCTCCGAAGCTCTTGCCTGAGCGAATAGAATATTGCGGCTTTGCCCCCATTCATCGAGACAACAAGTCGGCGCGAGGATAATATCAGCCCCCATTTGACTAAGGATACGCGCTACTTCGGGGAAGGAGTTATCATAGCAGATGGAGATGCCATAGGTCACACCATTTATTTCGAAAACATCCAGCTTATCGCCAGGCGTGGTCAATTCTTTGTTATACACCATTTCATAGGAAGGATGGATCTTATTCTGTTCAAAAACAGCACCACTAGCCGTGAAGACATACGCTGTATTGTAATAGCATTTACGATCCGGCTGATAGGCGAAATGCGTCCCCGCAGCGAGTGTGATTTGATACTCTTTGGCCAAATTGGCACATAATTGCTTGATCGCTGCTGTGTATTCCTTGCCAAACCACTCGAAAATTTTCGTGACATCCTCCGTACTCTTGATGTCAAAATGGTGCAGCGTGAGCAGCTCAATCGCGAAAAACTCAGGCAATAAGAGCAGCTCCGCCCCTTGTGCTACGGCTGATTCAACATGCCAACGAACATGATCCTCAAAGTCTTTCATTGATCTTAGCTTTTTGGCCCGAAACTGGCTGCTGGCAATCTTCATCTTAGTTAACTCCTCTCAGTTCGACCTCATGGGTGATCTTGCGCATGAATTGATTCATCCTTGCATTTTTCATATGAAAGACTTCATCTGGTTTCCCGCTCATCGTAATTTGACCATCCTCCATAAAAAGAACGCGATCCGATACGTTGCGAGCAAAATTCATCTCATGTGTCACGACGACCATCGTCATGCCCTCTTTCGCAAGTTTGACCATGATATCGAGCACTTCATGGACTAATTCAGGGTCAAGTGCGGACGTCGGCTCGTCGAACAAAATAACCTTCGGTTCCATGGCCAAAGCTCTTGCTATCGCCACACGCTGTTGTTGACCACCCGATAAATTAGTTGGATACTCATTAATTTTCTCTTGTAAGCCAACCTTCTCAAGCAACTTAATCGCTTTGGCCTCTGCTTCTTTACGCGGAACCTTTTTCACAATACGCGGTCCCTCGGTTACGTTATCCAGTACGGTTTTATTCGGCCATAGATTAAATTGCTGAAAGACCATGCTGACCTCCGATCGAAGCCAGGTCAATTTCATGTACGATTGCAGTGTTAAGCGGCCGCGAGCGTTCGTCTTATATTCGGCTTTGCGCGTATCCACGTAAATCTCCCCAGAGGTCGGTACCTCTAGCAGGTTCATACAGCGTAGCAATGTGCTTTTCCCCGCACCGCTCGGTCCAATAATCGAGACAACCTCACCCTCGCGAATTTCGAGATTGATTTGATCTAGTACCTTTTTCTCATGAAATTGTTTATTTAGTCCACGAATATGAATCATATCTCATGCCTCCTACCTTTTCGCAATACGCAGCTTCTTTTCGATGAAGAATTGCAGCAACATGATCGAGCTGGTCATGGTTAAGTAGATAACGCCTGCCACACCCAGCGTCTCGATGACACTGTATGTACTGTTATAAGCTCGTTGTGCGCCAAGCATTAAATCCGGCACGGTAACAATGGATACGATGGCTGACTCTTTCAGCATAATGACACAGTTATTAATATAAGGCGGCGTTAGCAGTCTAATTGCTTGCGGAATGGTGATGCGAATCATCTTCTGAAAAGGGTTCATCCCAATTGAATCCGCCGCCTCCAATTGACCTCGATCCACGGACATGATGCCTGCTCGAATGATCTCCGACTTGAAGGAAGCGGAATTGATCGACATGGCCGCAAGTCCCGCGATAAACGCGGGAAGCTTTAGACCGAATGGTGTGGCATAATACAACCAGAACAGCGTAAGCATTAACGGGGTTCCTCGAAATACCCATACATAAACGAAAGCAATGCCGCGAACTACACTGATACTGGAAAGCCTCATAAGAGCAATAAAGTAGCCAAGTATTGTTGCGCACAAGATGGCTAGTATGGAGATTCTGAAAGTCGTCAGCGCCCCCTCAAGGTAGAGGGGCATATAATTGGATACAATTTCCCAGTCCATGCCAATCACTCATTTTCTGTTTATTTTAGGTTACTTCGGAAGCGGTGCTCCTACCCATTTGGTAGCGAGTTTATCAATCGTTCCGTCCTTCATTTTCTCGTCTATCAGACTATCAATGATTGCTTTTAATTCCGGTTCATCTTTACGCATACCCACACCCATATTTTTCACTGCCGCTACTTTACCAACTAATTTAAGTGGTTTATCACTCTTATCATTCTTGATGTAATCATTCGCTGCAATATTACCAACTGCGTAAAGATCGATTCGACCTGCTTTCAAGTCTGTGAAGGCTTCCGCATTCCCTGGGTATTCCTTCAGCTCTTTGAAGCCTCCGAATTCCTTAATAACGGTATGTGTCGCTGAACCGCCAATCACGCCTGTAATCAGACCGCTCAGCTTTGTTACGTCCTCTACTTTGGTCGTATCCTTCAACGTTACAGCTACCGTGCCGTCTTTGCCATAAGGAATGGAGAAATCAATACTCTTCTTTCTCTCATCCGTTTCCGAAAGAGCCGACATCACGAGATCAAATTTCCCTGCTACGAGACCTGGGATTAAGCCTGAGATGTTTCCTGGCACGAACTCAACCTTAACGCCAAGTTTCTCTGCAATCATTGTACCGATGTCGATATCTAGTCCTGTGATCTGGCTTTGTTCATTCATGAAGGTCATTGGACGGAAGTTTCCGCTTGTTCCAATCACGAGCTTGCCGTTCTTTTTAATTTGCTGAACTGTTGCTGATGTTGCAGGCACACTTGATGCAGCCATGGCTGGAGTTGTAGATGCTACTGACTGGTCAGCAGGCTTAGCCGTTGTACCTGTCGTCGTTGCCTTACTTCCACAAGCGGTAACTAACAAAAGCGATGCAATAACCAAGCCCTTGCTCATCCATTTACCATGTTTCATTTTCCCCAGCTCCCCGTAATGTATATTGTCTTTATATGTTAGATTATATATCACAAAAATCCGATTTACATTAGAGTTGCTTCACAAATCTATCCTGATCCCATTGTGAACATTTCACAAAGATTCTGCGTTCATACTGGTAGTATTCAACGATTCATTCTACTTTCCCTCCATATACGAAAGATTTTTTTAGTGATTTCTACTAAATCAGTGCTTTCCTCCACCTTCATTTTATGTTAGGTTTATTAACATATAAATTGAGGAGGTTAGGCCATGAATGGCATCAGTGTGAATGAATTAATTGCTCATAAACCTTTCTTATTTGGAGATGATCCTATCATAAGTGGCGCCAACGGCTTAAACCGTCGCATTACCAATGTTAATGTGATGGAAGTACCGGATGTTTTCAACTGGGTAAGGCATGGCGATCTCCTCCTCACCACCGCATACTCTATTAAAGATAACCCCAATGCTCAGAATGAGCTGATCCCCAAACTTGCTGCAACAGGAATAGCCGCTATAGGTATCAAAACCAAGCGGTATCTCGAAACCGTTCCAGAAGAAATGGTTACTCTTTCCAATGAATATGGGCTGCCCATCTTGGAGCTGGCCTATCAAATCGGTTATTCCCAGACCATTTCGGAAGTGCTTGAGGAAATTCTCAACCAGAAAACGAATTGGCTCATGGAACAGCATCATAAGATACAGTTGCTTACCAGTACGCTAATTATGGGCGAGAACAGCAAAACCTTTATTGAGACGTTTTCCAAAAGCACAGGTTTGCAAGCTGCCTTGATTACCTATGAATCTGATATGTATGCCACTGATCCAGCGTTCAAGAAGGAATGGCCTGATGCTAGGCACCTTCGGCCCGTTGCGCCGCATTCATCTACCACAGCACTGCCTTCCTATTGGCTGGACGATGACACAACCACAATTTATTTGCCGATTGAGAAAAATAACGAAACGATGGCTTACTTTGTCTGTTGGGGGTGTAAGGACGGGGAATGGGAGCCGTTGCAGTTCCTGCTACAGCATACGGTTAACTTACTGACACTGCACCTTAGCAAACAGCATTCGCTGCGCAGTTTAGAGGATAATCAGAAAGATCTTTTTCTCAAAACCTGGATCTTAGGTGAAATTACCGATCCACAGGCCATAGCGCTGCAGGCGGCCTCATGCGGACTTCAGCTGCAAACTAGCTACAATGTTTGTCTAACCTCACCGCTCCCACCTTTTTCATCACGAGAACTCATGAATGTGAAAGCTTACTGTATTCTTCAAGGCATCGTCTTACTTTCTATGGGGAATGAATGGGTTTTTCTTATTCCAAAGCCGCTGGCTAACCAGAAGAATGCCTACCTCAAGCTCCAATCCGAGCTCCATAAATGCTTGAAACAATCCAGTATTCGCCTCGGCATCAGCAGTACGAAGGGATTATCCGATATACACGAGGGATACAAAGAAACCGTAACGGCGCTAGAACTCTGGGACTTCATTCAGCCCCATGAAACGCTATGTTACTACGACCAACTCGGTATGTACTCGATTGTTCATGTACTTTCTGATCAAGAATCCATCAAAAAACAGCTATTTCAGTATATTCAGCCCCTATACACATTCGATAAAGAGAATAACGCCAAGCTCGTTGATACGTTAATTACTTACTTGCAATTCGGAGGAAACATTAAGGAAACCGCAAAGGCTTCTTTCTGCCATTACAACTCCATTGTCTATCGACTAGAAAAAGTTCAAACCTTATTAGGGGTTGATTTGAAAGACCCTGATATTCGTTTCCAATTGCAAATGGCTGTCAAAGTGTTCGCTTTTTCCACAAAAAAAGGAACTATGATGGGCTCATAGTTCCTTTTGAATCGTAAAGTGATGATTGCCTAGCTGCGGACTCTTCATCTCAACGACATCGCCAATCTGACAAGTCATTGGATTCGACGGTGTCCCTGTTAAGATGATATCCCCCTTACATAAGGTTGTCATGCGTGAAATATGCGAGATCAACCAGTTCGAAGAGAATAGCAGGTTCACTGTGTTATCTTTTTGAATAAGATTGCCGTTCACCCACATTTCGAGATCAACCTGATGTGGATCAGCAAGGGAAACCATCTGACCAATCGGGGTCATCTGATCAAACATCTTGAATCTTCCCGTATCAAAATGCGCACTCGCGGTAATGTCATTGGCAATGGCATAGCCTGCGACAATGGACGCCACATCCTCTTCCGCAATATTTCTGGCTTCTTGACCGATAATGACCGCCATTTCCACCTCACAGATGAACTCCGTAAGCTGCGGTGGCAAATAAATATCGGTCTCTACGGTTAAGCTCTGCGGAGACTTGATAAAGAGAAAGGGATCCTCCTCATGGGTGATCCCTTTTTGAGCGCGAAAAGCTTTGAAGTTCGGTCCCACACCAATGATTTTACGTGTTTCTTTCAAGTACGCTTGGATATTCATGAGAAGCTCCCCTTTATTTCTTTAATCCGTTAAATCCCGAAGTCGATTATTTTTCTGCTGTACCGTTCTCATTAGATCAACATTAACGTCCTTATCCTCAGCGAAGCTGATGAGTGCGTTAACATCTTTCGGCAGGCATTTGCCGCCATAACCGCGATTATCCTCATAGACAAATGTATGACTTCGCCCGATTCGAGGGTCCTCGAGCCATACCTCACGCAATTCATTGTAGTCAATGCCGTGAGCGCCAGCGATATCATAAAACTCATTGCAAAATGACACCTTCAGCGCCAGGAAGCAATTCTCCATGTACTTCGCCATTTCCGCTGTACGGGCATCTGTTAATCGTATTCTCACTTCCGCGTTATACACCTGCTGATACGCACGAACCACAAGGCTAGCATCGGCAGATGCGCCGCCCAGTGTAAGCCACGTACGGTGACGCAAGTCCGCGAAGTGGTGATCCACGGTTTCCCCGTAATATTCGGGCTGGAAAACGATTCTCTTCCCAGTGCGTTCCTTCATCTCATCCGTGAAGCCAACTGGTACAGTAGAACGAATAACAATCACTTCAGATGCCAGCCATACAATAACTTCTTCCACAATAGATGTATCGCATTTACCATTCGGAAGCGAGGGCGTCGGAACACAAACGAACACCATGTCACAAACGTTCACCTCATCTTGGCTGCCCATCTGTAGAGGTCCATCATATATAACAGCCTTGGGAAACAAGGCGTGAATCGCTTTGCCTACATGGCCATATCCAACAATGCCTATTTTCATCGTTATCCTCGCTCCTCATGTTGAAAATCAATTAATAGTCGTTTCCCCTATGTATTACGCGGCCACTTTATCTTCTTGGAGCTGTTGCTGTTCCTGACGCTTCTTCTGAACAGCTAGAAGAATGAATACTAAGAAGTAATATCCCCAGTAACCAACGAACTCTTCCAGTGAAGGATTCTGCGTATAACCAAGGAAAGCTTTAAAGAAAATACCGACTTGGCCGTTAATAAGCGGTTCTTTTCCATAATCACGCAGATATTGTACGCCGTCAATAGGATGTTCTGGCATAAAGGCTGTAATATTGTAAATTTCACCAATCTGGTGACCAGCTGTTCGATATAGGCTGCCTATAATTCCTAAATCCTGCATAATCCCAATCGCCTGAACAAACAGTCCAGCCGAAATCATCATGAGGAAGACAGCGGTTATCCGGAAGAACGTACTCAAACGAATCTTCTTGGTCCCTTTGAAGAAGAGAAGTCCCACCACTGCGGCTAGCACCAGACCGAATAAAGCCCCCCAGCTTTCAAGCGCTTTCTGAATGTCGCCACCCGTAATAGCAGCGAAGAAGAAGACCGTCTCCACACCTTCGCGCACAACAACCAAGAAGGAATGAACAATCATATTAATAGCGCCGCCAATGGTCAATATATGAGCAACCTTGCTCTGAACCTTGCCTTGCATCTCACTGCTTTGCTTGCCCATGAACATAATCATATGTGTCAATAAACCAGACGAAACAAGCATAATCCCGATCTTCAAATAATTCTGACTACCCATACTTGCAAAACCAGTTAATAAAACCTGGAAGGCAAGAGCCAAGCCGTAACTGACAACTATGGCAAAAAACACGCCAACCCATACCCATTTATGCCAATGGATCGCATCAATACGAGTCAAATAAGTAAGGATGACACCTACAATGAGAATGGCTTCCAGTGCTTCACGAAACGTAATGAGAAATGCCTGTAAATCCATGATCTGCCTCCTGTTCTCTTTCCTTGCATCTGAACATTGAAAAACACTTGTGCTTATACAGCACAAGTGTCTCCCTTCCGAACGAGATGATTAACGAAGAATGATGATCTCACCATTTTGATAGAATACGCCATAACTGAACAACTCAGCTACTGCACGCAATGGGATGAATGAACTGCCGTTTTGAAGAACAACCGGCTGATCCAATTTAACTTTCTCGTTTACTTTACCATTCTCAACAACTTGATCGGAACCAGCTTTGATTTCTGTTTTCTTGCCATCTTTCGTGATCACGATCGTTTGCGTTGCTTCAACCCATTCAACTTGGGCATTAATCGCTTGAGCAATAACTCGAACCGGCACTAACGTACGGCCGCTTTCTTGATTAACGAACGGAGCATTCTCAGCTGTGAAAGCAGCGCCATTTACTTTATAGCCTTTGTCGTTCACTTTTAAGCTGGAACCATCTTTATCAACGAGGAATTTTACGATGTCAAAAATAGCTGCGTTCGTAGCGGCTGCATCGGATTTATCAACAGCTTCATTTAATTTCGTAGCTGCAACACTTGCAGCTGCAAATTTCTCTTTACCTAAGAACACTTCTTGGCTAGCAAGGAACATCGTACCTTCAGCAACATATCCACGTGCACCTTGTAGGTCCCCAGCTTCTTGTTTAACTAGAATTTGGTTAAGGTATTCGGATACTTTACCGATCATTGTACGTTGCAGGGCATCGCCGATTTCAGCTTGTTTGATTTTGCTAGCATCGCCTGAAGCGAAGGCATTCTTCACGAAATCAGCATCAGCAGGGCTTCCACCTTTGAGGTATGTGTAAACAGGCATGAAAAGGAAGTAACCTTCTGTGATTGCTTTAGATTGGTCAGCTGCAGCAGCCAATCCAACATTTTCAGCATATGTATATGTTGCAAGCGCGTAGTTTTTGATCAATGTTTTGTCAAGAATTTGACGGTGGAAGTTAAAGTCATTCACGTTGTTGTCTTTGATATCTTTTTGAATTAGCTCAATGGTTGCTTTCAAAAGTGGTACCATGTTCAAGTTATACTTCGTATCACGTTTTACAACGTTAGCTTGTAGAGCACCTTCATAAATTTGAACAACTTTATCGAAAGCAGCTGTCGCTCCAGCGATGTCGCCTTTCGTCAATGCAGGACGCACTTGGTTACTCATCAAATCACGAAGTGCGAAGAAGTAATACCATTGCAAACCTTTATCGATTGCTTCTTTCGCTGGACCTACTGGCAAGTCACCTTTAATCGCAGCATCCAAAATAAGCAAGATGTTAGCATCCATTTTAGGATCATCTGCTTTGATGTTGACATCCAGACGTTTAACATCAGTTTGGAATTTATCTACATATAATTTCTTAATATCAGCAAGAACGGCTTTATCGGTTTTATCTGTGAAAAGTGCTTTAATATCTGTGAAAGATTTAAGGCTAGCTGAGATCGTTTGATCTTCTTTGATTTGGAATTTCGTTTCTGCAAAAGCAACGGATGAAACAGTAACAACGCTAGATAGAGCGATTGAAGCACTTAATACGACAGATAGAAATTTACGCATAATAATTTTCTCCTCTATTCATCTCAATTTTTGGGTTGACCTAACGGTTAAATCCACTTTCTTTTGCGAGCAAACCATACGGCCCCGCCCAGTATAACGATAACTCCACCAATCACGGATACGCTGACCCATGGATTCGTTTTGTCTGTGCGTTGCATAGGTGCATGAGCGGCTGCTTCTTTTACAGGCTCAGCTTTCACGGCTGTACTAGCTGTCTCCGTAGCTTTAGCAGGTGCTTCTACTGTTGCAGTAGGCTTAGCAGCTTCGGTAGTCGGTGTTGGACTTGGACTCGCTGATGCTGATGCAGATGGTTCAGGAGAACTTGTCGCAACTGTTGCCGCTGCGTCTGGTGCCTTCGTCTCTACTGGTTTGGCCTCCGTTGTTGCAGCAGGCTGATCTTGCTTAGGGCTAACTTCCGCCTTCACAACGGGTTCTGTCTTTGTCGTCTCTATCGGCTTAACGGTAGGCGCCGGTGTACTTGTGGCAACTGGTGCTGGTGCACTGTAGGCTTTATAAGGAAATAGCGGCTTTACCTTACCAAAGATAAAATCAACCTTTTCCTTAAATACGGCAGGTTGTACAGGCTTCTTCCCTACGCCGAACAATCCTGGATTACCTAATGCATCAAGAGCAGCATCAAATGCTTTATCAATTTCCGCTTTACCTGATCCCATATAAGGCTCTAGGGTATCATAAGTTGCTTTGGCCTTAGCCAATAGAAGCTTTGCTCCCGCATAGTCATCAATTCCTTGTCCAGCATAGGTAAAGCGGCGATCTAAGTTCATAACGAGGACAGCTTTGAAATTAGAAATGACTAATTTATTATCCTTAGCCTGGAAATTCGCATCTAACGTAGTTCCAACTTCTTCACCAAAGTGTGCTACAATTTCAGATCTTCTCTCTTTGTAGGCACCTTCTGCTGCTCCCCAATCATTTGCACCATCTCCAATACTGGTTTGCACCAGTTTAAAGGTTTCTGCTACATCTTCGGTATTCGCATCACCATAAGAGTAGGCCAGCGCGGAAGTCGGCAAAATTAATAATGCCGCAAACACAAGAGTCAATCCGGCTAGTAGCCATCTTTTCATATCTTCACCCCTGCAAATGAATTCGATCTTCAATGTCATTGATAATGATAATCATTGTCCATTTTTATGTCAACCTTTATTTTACAATTTGATCACACACTGTTCATCGTCCGTTCATAGTGGCAACTAACGAACCCATTCAAATAAAGTCACGTGTCCATAGGCAGGGTCAAACAGCGTATCGGATGTAAACTCGGCAATCTGTTTTAAATGCGATTCCACCGATTTCCCCTGAGCCGCAAAACCTTGCACAACATGATCGGTTAGAAAAACGCGTCGATCCGAATTTGCTCCTGCTAATGATTGAAAATACCCATACGTATAGATGCGCTCATGTTCGTAATCTGCTTGTAAGTACTGTAGGACTCTCGTTTCTTCCCATGTAAACAGGATGAGAGGTTCCTGCAAGCTATTCATATAGTCATGCAGCTGATAAATCGCTGGTTCGTCCAAAGCCTGCCTTTTTAATAGCTGCGAGCCATAGAAAACCTGTACGACGATGAGACTAATGAAGAGCGTGTAAAGTAACTTTGGTGCTAGTCTCAACAGACGCGACTTAGGATCTGAGGCTTTCACTGCACCTGCCGTTCGAATGATATAGACATATAGGAGGCATAAAATTGGCGTAACGACCGGAACAATATGTCGAGGTTTTTCAATATTTTGACCTATTAACGCCCATATGGAATAAAGAACAGCACAGCCGACCAACCAAAGTAAGTAGTGCCTGTTCTCTTTATTAAGCTGCTTTGGAGATGCGACGAATCCTCGCACGACCAACGTTATGACAACCAAAATCGCGAGACTCATGCCAATGAGAATGGAACCACCAAAAAGGGCAGAACCTAGCAAATTTTTCCCGAATAGCTGGATGATTCGGTCCCCCATGGGCATCGGCGTTGAGATCACGCCACCGCCCCACTCAGAGAAATGTCCCTCTACGAAAGCTAGGGACAACTTCCAGAAGCCAGCCACATTTCCTTCGGAAAGTACCAAGCCGGCTACCCAAATCAATTGAAACAGCCCTGCTGCCAGAGCTGAACCTCCTACTCGGAGCCATCTCCTCCAACGGGTAGCCCCCTGCTGCCAAAGCGAATACCAAAGGGGAACTAAGGCTAAACCATATGGAAAGAAGGATAGGCGTATCCCCATTAAGAAGCTGAACATCAGCAGCGCTAGCCCGTGACGCATCACGGCGTGCGGACGATCCATCGCAAAGCGGATACTCCAAAGAAACCACCACAGCATGGCCATGCCTGCGCATTCCGACATGGGACGCGAGGACATGAGCCAAATGTAGGGGCTGCTTAAAACGAGTGCGGGCAGCAAAAGGCTCTTGATGCCGCTGCCCGTCAGTCGATGTGCCAATAAAAACATAGGAATCGCAGAGCTTAAAGCTGCTAAGGAATTGAAGACGGATAAGGCTATAGCGGGATCATTCATCCATTGGTTAATAAACCAACCACCCAGGATAAAGTAAGGATATCCAGGAAAATGAGGCTGCATGGCCAGTAAATCATACCGATGCAGTGCGAGTGTGAAGTCCACCTCGTCCCATGTACGCACATAAGGACTCGCATATAGCAGACTAAGGCAGATCACACTGGCTATAACCGCAGCTGCAAAAAGCGCCATTACTAACGCGTTACGTGTCATAAGCTCGGTTCATCTCGATGCATTTGGACAGTGGCCTGGCGCTTGCGGGAGACGGGACGTCTCATTTCTTTGTAAATCGCTGGAATTACGGAAGACACATATTGTCTGAACTTGATGAAGGATTGGCCCTTGGTCCGTACTTGGTACGAGATCGGAATCTCCTCTAAACGGTAGCCCTGACGAACCAGATTAATCGTGAGCACCTGGGCGTAATTGTAGTCATGGATAATGACGGCGTTCTCCATGGCATCGCGCGAGAATCCGCGCATACCTGACTGGCCGTCATAAATCCATCTGCGCAGTAGGATCGCCTGCAGCAGGGTAAACGTATAGTTGCCTAAGCGGCGATGCAGCTTCATCCCTTGAATGTTGCCTTTGAAGCGTGAGCCAAAGGTGTAGTCCGCGCGCCCGCTGATAATGGGCGCAAGGACGTCCGGGATTTGCTCTGGCGGATACTCATTATCCGCATCGATCATAATGCCAATGTCGCCGCCGAGCAGGCAGCATTGCTTCAGCCCTTCGCGAACGGCTGCGCCGAGCCCCCGATTGTGCGGAAACGACACAATGTGGTCGGCCCCCGCTTCGCGCGCAACTTGGACGGTGAGGTCCTTGGACCCGTCGTCGATTACGAGTACTTCCACCTCATACTGCGGGTGAAAATCTCTCGGAACGCGGGCAATGACCCCGCTGATATTCTCTTCTTCATTATGTGCAGGCATGAAAACGATGATTTTTTTCTTAGTCATGATGTTTAATAGCCTCCGTTAGAACAGGTCCACGACTATGGCTTGGGAAGGGTGCTCCCAGCAAATAAGCCAGTGTCGGCGCCATAGAGACGAGTGAATGCTTCTCATCAATGCGGCGGCCCGCTTCGATGGTCGGACCGTGCAGGAAGAAAGGCACATAACGCTCGCCTTCGTCGAGATGTCCATGTCCGCCAATGCCGTCTGCTTGACCATGATCCGCACAGATGATCAACGTCGTGTTCGCCATCATGCCGCGCTCTTCGAGCCAACCGACGAACTCTTCAATAAGTTGGTCCGCTTCGGCAATCTTTTGCGTGTAATCATCGTAGAGAACACCTCGGCTGTGACCTGTTTGGTCAACTCCAATTAATTGGGCAACGAGTAGGTCAGGATTTTGCTCTGCCATAATCTTCTTCGCTCGCTCGATGATATTACGATCTGCCAAATCATTGTGCATGACAGCCGTCACACTCTCCACATCGTCTCCCATGGAGTCGATCAAGTGTGCAATGCCCAGCAAGCGACCTTTTTTGCCCACTTTACGCAGGGAATCGAAAATACTCTCAACCCGAATACCCAACCTCCACACCATATTGGAGCGAATCCCATGCTCACGTGGATATGTACCTGTAAACATCGAGGAGAAGCAGACAACGGTACGCGCTGGATATACGGTTTCCATTTGCGCATATTCGGTGCCTTCTGCTCGCAGTTTCTTCATAAATGGGGCATTCGCTTCCTCAAAGCGTTCTTTGCGCATGCCATCCACAACGATAACGATCACCTTCTGGTTCAATGCTTTACTGCCTGCTTGTACAGGGCTTGAATCACGTGTATACGTTGGAATTTCTGATGGCTTCCAATCGAATAAGTTACGGTGCAGAATGAAACTGTAGATCAACAAACCGCCTGCAAATAGCAGCCCTGTACCCACATCAGCCGAAACATCCGCCTTGAATTGACCATAATAATGACTCCATACAAACAGCAACAGCAGAAACTTAGGCATCTGCTCCTGCGCATTGCCGCTTGTAGAGTCACTATTCTTCAGGACAAGCTTCCAGAAGCGTGTGAAATTCCACCAGGTCGTTCCAATTCGCAAATGATAGTAAAACGTGCCCCAGAAATAAATCGTAAAGAAATAAAACAACCCTAACGCCAGCACATATAGAGTTAGTTCATTTCGTTCCCAAATAAGAAGTGCGGCAATAAGTGGCAACCATAAATAATTGCGTAAAAAGAGCGGAAAATCGAAGCAATAATATAGTACAAATAGAGGCATGGTTATCACTAGCCCTAGACCCGCCGCGCTCCAAAAGCTAGAATCAGACCATACACCGATATGGTACAGCAGAAAAACGCCGACAACGAAAATTGGTGTAAACGGTTTCCCCTCATTCAACAGATTCCAACAGCGTGCTGCAACAATCTCAAAAGATGATGCCTTTTTCATATTAATCTTCCTTCCGCACTTTGTTATAGGATTGTGATTTAGTTTGACTTGTGACTCGGCTAATCCAAGCTTTCATTTCTCGAACGTGCAGCGGCATCCGCAACAAAGAATAGCCACCTAACGCATAGGCAAATAGAAATTTAAACGTATGTGACAATAGCGCCGCTCGATAGGCGTCTTTCCCATCCACACCCAATAAGACAAGTGAGCCGCTCATCGTACTTTCATAGGTGCCAATGCCCCCAGGTGTAATATGAAAAATTTGCCCAGCAATCGTCATGCTATTGGCCCACACGAGCGAAAGGCTTCCTAATTGCAAATTAATAATTTGGGAGACTGCGATAATGACCCCCGCTTCTAGCACCCAACTGAATGTGATGAAGCCCAGAATGGCGAGCCCTTTGCCCGAAAGCATTTTAAGATGAAAATAGGCAGAATGTTTGGCGACAAATGGGAATTTGCGAATCACAGGTAAATAATGTGCCGTTGCGAGAATCGCTGTGCCAGATGCCAGCAGCGTCACCCACATCCAAGAAGAAGGAAGACCCATGCGGACGATACCAATGCCTCCAATGACCGCCAGCACAAGCATATCCAACAGGCGCATAACCGCTACGGAATGGAGTGCATCCTCCCATGACTTTCCGCCATTTTTCATTAATAAACCGGTTCGCACCCCATCTCCCACCTTGATCGGCAGCACATGGTTTACGAGCAAACTGTAGCTAATCGCATGAAAATAGACCGCGAATTTGACATCTTGTCCCGCGTAAATTCGCCAAGCTGCCGCTTTGAGAAGAAAGGAAGCTAGGTAGGCGATTACCATGAAGACCAACCATTTGGGCTGGTGGAAGAGCAGTCCTACATCACGAAGCCATTCCTTCGAATCGAACCATTGCCATGTGATAACAATGGAACAAACGACCAGGAAGATCGCTATAGATTGGATCATTCGTTTCTTTGTCAGCATATATGTTGAGACCTTCTTTGGAATGAAGTTAAATACAATCATGAGAATGAGAATCATGGTCAGTATAGGCGGTTTACACCTTTACGTCAATCGAAGATTTACCAGCATGTATAAAAAACCTGAGGGCAGCAATCTCTCAGGTTTCTTGTTCTGTCTATTTTATGCAAACACTAACTACTTATCTTCCGTCGTGAAAAACCTTTAATTGCAGCTGTTCCGAAAACACTAACTTATAAATGAGGACACTTAACAGTATGCTAGTAATTGCTGCGGAGCCGGTAAAGGAGAATACGATTAAAATTTGATAACGCACAGCTTCCACTGGCTCAGCTCCAGCCACGATCATACCTGTCATCATCCCTGGAAGCTGAACAAGCCCTACTGTCTTCATGCCGTCAATGGTCGGGATCATACTGAATTTAACCGCTCGTTTCCTAACGTCTTGCAGTGCCTGTCCTGCGGAAGCTCCAAGTGATAATAGGGCCTCAATCTCGCCTTTCGATGCAAGAACTTCTCTTTTGAGTTGAGTAATAAACAAGCCCGATACGATCATAGCATTTCCGATGGTCATGCCGCTTAGCGGTATGATGTATTGCGGTGTGGCTTCAATGAGATGCAGCCCCAGAAGCATACCCATCATAAGAATCTCCACAGTCATGATCGACAAGGCGATTCGCCATAGAATGCCAGGCATGCCGCCGCCGCGTTTAGCCGCATTCCAGGAGGCTACAGAAATCATAAGCGTGATAATGAGCATCAAGTACACAACATGCTGCGATTGAAAAATGTAATGCAGCACATATCCAATAAATAATAATTGCAGAGTCGATCGTATCGTGCCAATTGCGATCTCTTTTTCCAATCCAAGCTTCTGCCAAAATGATATCAACATCGTTGCGAGTATGAATAGTAAGGTAAAGCTAAGTGACAACATCGTCATAATTGAACCTCTTCTTTAATTAACCCTATAAATTTTCTCGCTGCCTCTGTAGATGGCTCGCTAAAGAAACGCACTGTTGGCGCATCTTCAAGTATCGTATTGCTTGACATAAACCATACACGTTCACTCGAACGCACCGCTTGTTCAAGCTCATGCGTGACCCCTATCAGAGTAGTTCCCTCTTTCTCATGCCACTTCTGAAGTAATTGCTCGACAGCCCTTGTATTCATCGCATCTAAGGAAGATGTCACTTCATCTAGAAGAAGTACTGATGGGCGCAGTAGCATAGATCTAATTAAAGCAATCCGCTGCATTTCTCCACCAGACAATTCACGGGCATTCTTTTGAAGATCCAACTCGCTCAGTCCCGATGTCTCTAGCAATTCATCAGCTAGCTTGCTTTCATATGATGTGCCATGCAGTCGGCTTGCTGTACGCAAATTGTCCTCAACGCTCCCAGGCAGCATGACCGCTTGCTGAGCAACATAGCAAATTCGTTTCCGCCAGTTTCGTGCCCCAACCTCTTGATAGGAGGCTCCCTCCAATAGCATCATTCCTTCATCTGGTGAGCTCAGTAAGGCCAAGGTACGTAGAAGTGTACTTTTCCCTTGCCCTGATGAACCGATAAGGGCGATACGTTCCGCTTGCTGAATCTGTACTGTAATACCCGAAAATAGGTAAGGAGATTTGGGATTATCCTGATTATATGAAAGCTTAGCTAACTTATTTAGTTCAAACATAATGGTATCCTTTCAGGTCCGATGAGATCTTTACTCATTGTAGCACTTGCTCCAAATGGGTCAATACATGAACAAGAAAGGAAACCAATCGTTTCACTTGTTGAGAAAACGGGAGTGACAAAAAAACAGTTCAATCATGGTCGTATCTGACCATAATTGACTGTTCCATGTGGGGAGCGTTTATCTTATTTTAAATGCAATCCTTCTCTATTCTCATACGCGATATCATCCATGTTAATTATGCTTGTACCTTCTATTTTTGCGTTTGTATCCATTTCAACAGCATCTGACGGATTGGGATATTGGGTACCATCATGTTTCAGTTGAACATAGTGGGAGGCAACACCACCGCCAGACACTTGAAGTATGAGATTATTCCAGCCATTCGCTTGTTCCGTACTTACGATAATTGGATTACGGATTAAGGTAAACTTTTGAAGAAATTTGAAAGTGTGATCTTCCTGTTTGAAAAGTAAACCGGTATCTCCGCCCGATCCACTGGTATAAGGTCCCGTCAATTGAACGAATACCTCCTCATTCCCATCGCCATTTAAATCAATATGATTGTAGTAGTATTGGGTTTCTTTCGCGTCCTTATCATCCATTTCAAGCGTCGTCATGATCGCCTTTTCCAGATCTGCGTTTTTAACCATTTCAGGTTTCAGCACGTGAATGTCGTTATTTTTTTGTGCTTGTGATTTGTCAACATATACCGTGTTCGTTTCGCTGTCCCATTCCACCTTTTTACCTAACGCCTCTGAAATGGCTCTAACTGGAAAATAAGTCGTCCCATCCACGTTGAATGGCTCTATAGCAGCGCCTGATTCATCTACCAAATTCAGACTTTTATCTCCCACATTTATTTTAATATCGTTAAATGTAACTTGTAACATTTTGGTAAATCCCCCAGCGGATACGCTGCCCACTCCTGCCATTAAAGCTAAGGTAAAACATGTACCTGCTACGATGCCTTTTGCTGTGTCTTTGTTGAATCTCATTTCTCTTTCCTCCTGTAAGTGCTATCTGTATGTTGTATAGAATTTAGACGGGCAAGCTCGTATTATAGTTCAATAGGAAAGTGAATAATCACTGCGCGCCTAGGATCTTGAGGCCATGATTAAAAACCTTATCAACGACTTTCACTTTCGCATTTTTAATTGTATGTTGAACCAAATCCTCATACTTTTCTTCTAAGATTCGGTCATTTACTTGTTCCTTAACTTGGTCATACTCTTGAAACCC
This sequence comes from Paenibacillus plantarum, assembly GCF_013141695.1. Taxonomy (GTDB): domain Bacteria; phylum Bacillota; class Bacilli; order Paenibacillales; family NBRC-103111; genus Paenibacillus_E; species Paenibacillus_E plantarum. The sequence continues at coordinate 16,761 of NZ_WHNY01000005.1, read as the reverse complement.
TCTCTCTTTACTCTCCATACATTTAATTATCGTTAACGTATTATTTTCTTCTATAATGTCACTTATGTCACCAACACTTAATTGTTGCGCTTCGATGAGTAATTGTGGATTTACATCATAATCCGTTTTGGCTGTGGTTTCATTAAAAGTTTGTGTTCCAAACACAATGTCTTTATCGTTGCTTTTTAGCTTTTCAAAGGAATCAGCCTGCCCTAAACTTCTTTGCAATTCTCTCATGATCTCGTCTGCATGCTCACTCTTCTTCATGCTTATCTTCTCTACTTTTATATCATATGACTCCCTAAAATATTTTTCTTTTAACTGCTCATAGGCATCTTTCAACTCATTTTCTGTCATCTTAAACTTCTCTTTGCCAAGTATTTTCTTAAGCTCTATAACATCATTAGTAAAAATGTGAGAAAAATATTGATACTCGCTATATTCGACTGGCCCGTAGATGACCTGCTTATTCTCGACAGCCGTCTTTCGCCTGTTATTTTCTTTTTCCAGCTCATTCAGAAAGGATTCATAGGTCATATCACTGACCACGCCATATTGTTTCATCAAGATTTGCTCTGATTTTATTCGTATCCATTCCTTTAGTGTCAAACTTTTGGCGTAGTCGATTGGTTTTTCATTGCCATACCTAGTAGACCAAAAGTCTTGATAATCTTTAACACCATACTTATTTGTAAAATAGTTATATGTTTTAGCCACATAGTTGTTGTTCATAATGAGCATAAATTCGGAAACTCGAATCGGTTCGCCATTAACGGTTGCAACGATTTGGTCATCTTTGATTGGTTTACTGTAGAAAAAAGCCGTGCAGCATAACAGTACGACGATAATTATGAACCCTTGTAGGATTCGTTTCTTGTTCAAAGTGATCACTCTCCTATGATCCTTCTAGGTAGATTAAAATAAGAGGTTGATTGCTAATCAACCTCTCCTAACCACTAGTATTGTCTTACAAATTTCACGGCATCTTCGCGGGCTGAATTATTTGATCTCGTATTTTTGACATAACCGCTAGAACCAGCATTGAAGTTGAATACGCCTAGATCAACCCATCCGGATGTGCCCAACGTATAGTTGACATACTGTGTGGAAGTTCCGCCATTATAGACAACATCAATCTTGGCATTCGTGTCACTGGTTGGATATACAACTTTATAGATATAGACTCTGTAGTCTCCAGCCTGCGGGATCGTAGGCGTCCATTTTGCATATGCGCCTGAATCCTGCCAGTTGTACCTTGTTCCTGTACCTTTGTAGCCGGTTAGAGAACTGTTCAGCCAGTTGCTTCCGCTTTCCGAATAGTTCGCATCGCCATTATCAATAATAATGTCTGATGCGATGTTGGATTCATAAGCGCCTATATCAGGTTGTCCCGTGTACAACGGAGTTCCCCAGAAATCTTTGCCTCCATTGTTCGCAATGATCAAGCCCGTGTTAATAGCTGGCGAAGTGGCTTGCAGCTTATAACCACTAAGTCTGTTTGGATCACTAAAATTAATATTCGTTCCACCAGAACCTGGGTTAACCAGCTTCGGATCAGCTGTAATCGCATTAATAACGGCAATGTCCGCGTCCGCTGTTGGAGAAGGCGCAGCCATGCCATAAAAAATATTCGTATCAAATACGGAGGTTTCTATTTTTCGGAGATCGAATCCACCACTTCCCAAATTATAGAAGATGTTATTATAAAAACTTGTTGATTTGGGAATGCCGTAGAAGTTTCTAACTTCAATCATTTTGGCAGTCGAAGCACTGTCCAAATAGAAGGTGTTATTGTAAAATTGGGCATTCGTAATATCTCCCAATAAATTAATTACTTTTTCTTTGTCATTTTGACTGATATTGTATCTGACGATTGTAGTATCATTATAAGAACTAGCCCCGGGATCGATAACCAAGATAAATCCGCCACCATTATCATGACTATAGTTGTATTGGAAGATACTCCGATTGTTATTGAAATCGCTGTCAAAACCATTTGCATCCAAGTTATTCGGAAGACGCACTGTGTTATAAGCTTCATTGTATTGAACAACCGCATCGTCCGTATACCAAGTCCATATTGCAGCGTTAGCATTGTTAGCCCTAGCAGAGGTGTCCTTTGCAATATTGTATTCGACCAACGGCGCCTTACTCGTTTTGGCTACGATCCCATCTCCACCGATATCTTCAACAAAATTGTTTCTGATTACTACACCTGTACTGTACGTTTCATTTGGGTTCCTAAGTATAATTCCGGATCGGTCGACCGACTTGACGGTATTATTCTCTATCTGGATATCATTGAACTTCGAGGAATCTGCACTTGTCACAAAGTAAAAGATACCAACGCCCTTATGTGGATTAGAATTGTCGCCTTTCACATTATGCACATAGCAATCTTTAACATAAATATGATTCGCGGTTCCATAATCTTCAAGTTGTATATAGATCCCGAATCTTGTAGCAGCTGCTGGTGCGTCATTCATAACTTCCAAATTGTTAATTTCCCAATATTGTTGGTTATATAGTTGTACCGCACCCGCATTGGTTATGCCATTCCCATCTACAATAGGTTTATTGCCGGTTCCATACTTATTAATAATAATCGGATTACCAGCACTTCCGGATCCCAATGGCTTAAGCTGCCCTGTCCAGTAGCTTCCTGATTTAAGCAGGATTGTTGTACTTGGTTGATAGGTGTACACATTCACTTTATCTAGCGTTTTCCATGCCGAACTTTCACTTGTTCCGCTATTTGCATCATTTCCATTAATGGAATCAACATAGTAAGTACCCACAGGCGCATAATTCACTACGGGTACATATACAAATTTAACGGCATCTGCACGGGTATAAGAAGTCGATTCTTTCGTGATTTGTACATAGCCTGACGTTCCGGCAGCAAATGGGTACGTACCTAAACTCACCCAACCAGAAGAACCTGTAGTCCAATCTTGTTCGGTTGAAATGGTTCCACCATCATAGACGACATTAATATCAACGTCATTGTCCCCTGTGCTATTAGTAACCTTATAAATAAATACTTTATAGTCTCCAGCTTCTAAAATAGTGGGGCTCCATTGAGCCTTGCTATTGCTTACATTGGAATATCTTGTTGAACTACCGTTATATCCTGTTACACTACTGTTGTTCCAAGTGCCTATTTCTGTGTAACCAGGGTCCCCATTATCAATAATGATCTCGGCAGCGAAACTAACCGCAGCGAGAGAAAAAAATAAACATGTAAACATCAAACATTGAAATACGATTTTCTTAAACTTACCCATAACATACATCTCCTTCGTTTATTTACTAAGTGATTCCATTCCTGCATCAAGTTATTATTGAAGAAATTTCAATCGGAACTCTTATCCCCAACTCCTTCCGCCTCCCCCTTTAACTCTCCACACAAAAATTTGTCGACGCTTTCAATTATCTGCTCATATCGGAGAAAGGAACTGTTTTTACACACTAATCATATTTAGAAAGCGCTTACGATATAAGTAACAGATTTAACTATCAACAGTAACAAAGTTACTCACTTATTATACCCTGCTGTGTTAAAGCGACTTGAGAACGCAAAAAGGCTGCTCAAGCTAACCGACATGTCGGGGCTCAAGACAGCCTTGATTTCTTTTTTATGCATCCTCCGTGTCTAACGGTTTCTTCCGCTCTGCCTTTTTACTTTCACGGAATTCTGACGGGGTAAGCCCTGTCCACTTCTTAAACTGCTTAAGGAAATAATTCATATGAACAAAACCTACTTGCTCACATATTTCCGCTACGCGCAATTCCGTCTCCGCCAAACAATAGCAAGCCCGCTCGATTCGAATACGTTGTACATATTGGATAAACTGCTCGCCGGTCTTCTTCTTAAACAAACCACTCAAATACTGCTCGCCCATATTTACGTATTTAGCCATCCCTTTGAGCGTAAGCTCCTTATCATAGTGTCTGTTCACATATGCAATGATTTTATTTATCTCAGGATGATCCGTAAGGGTTTCCTTCATCCGATGATTAGAATAATGGTGAACCCGATCTACGATCTGTTCCAATGCTTGCCTATGACTTTCGACTGCCGCCCAAACCGCCTTCCCTGCAGGAAATTGATTCGATAACCTGGCAAACGCCCTGTCCAGACGGTCAGCAGCTTCCTTGACCATCACCACAGCCAGTTGCCGCTCTTTGAAGTAATCCCATAGCGATTGCAAAGATTTCTCGCATTCCACCCACTGTGCAGCTTCGAATTGCGACAGAATGAGAGACTCCTTTTTCCAAGCCAAGTTCTCAAGCTGCAACTCCCTCATTGTTGGGATGGAGGGATCCAGATCGTACCAGATACGTCCGATGCCTTGAAGCAATGACTCCCATCCCGCTTTCAACTCATCAGATGTCAACCATGTCGTAGAACATACTTCCGTAAGTACTGGTGTTATAGGAATATAGCGTTCATCCGACCAGACTAATACAGTCGTAATTCCCCAATTGATAAAAGGATGTACGAGTAATTTGTCACGGCAGTTCATGTCGAATAGGTTCATAATCCGATCATTCACTAATGAGGCATTATTGGCAGAACCAACAAATAGGCGAACATAGGTGGGAAGTCGAAGTAATTCTTCTTCATCCTCCTTTTGCTCCATCTCCTCTAAGCCATGTAGAGATCTCCAAATGTTATGATATAAGTTAAACATAGGCGCTTTCGTTCGTTGATCGCGCTTCTTGATTAAACTATGTTTTATTTTTAGCAGGAGCCCTTTCAACTCTTCCATATCCATAGAGGCTTTGAGCAGATAGCCAACAGCTCCATACTGGAGCGCAAGTCTCGCATATTCAAATTCATTCACACAGGTAAGCATGATGAACTCTGCCTCATGACCAGCTTGTTTGGCCGTTCGAATTAACTCAATTCCGTTCATGATAGGCATCATAATGTCGGACAACACCACATCCACATGGTGGGCTTGCATGAATTCCCAAGCCTCGTTTCCATCCTCAGCTTCTGCCACTACCCTGAACCCTAATGACTCCCAATTGATGGCTTGCCGAATAGACCGGCGTACGAATGGTTCATCCTCCAGAAGCAGTAGGTTCCACATCGCTTGTCCCCCTTTTCTTTATCAAACATCAGTTTCTTCAAGTTGATAGGGATTAGACAACAACAAAGGTACAGTGATTTGAACATGCATCCCTTCCTCTTGCGGAATCAGTTGCAAACTGCCGTCCTGCTTGTAGAGGAGAGATAAACGCTCTTTCAGGTTGCTTAGACCGATTCCTTTACGAACTCGGTGTACATCCGCTTGCTGTTTCTGCATACCCACACCATTATCTTGAACATCAATAATAAGAAAGCGATCCTCGCATGCCACTTTGACCTTTATAATGCCCCCCTGCTTACGGTATACAAGCCCATGCTGGATGGCATTCTCGACAAGCGGCTGTAGACTTAGCTTCGGTACTAGCGCATAGTCCAGACCAGCCTGGACTTCATATTGTACCTCAAAACGGTGGTCGTACCGAAACGTTTGAATATAGACATAGGAACGCAATAAATTCAATTCATCATGCAGAAAAACCAGATCCTTATCTGTGTTCAGGCTGCTTTCCAGCAGTTTGGCAAGCGCTTTGCACATTTCCGCTGTCGTTTCATCACCGAAATTGCTGGCATTCCATTTAATCGTGTTGATCGTGTTGAGTAAAAAATGCGGGTTCATCTGGTTCAAAAGCATTTGAAACCGAATCGATTCCTTCTGTCTCTCTTCTAATTTGAGTTGCCCAATCAAGCTTGTGACATCGTCGACCATCCCATTAAACGCGCGAACAAATGACAAAATTTCACCCCTATGCGGTTCCTCGGACAGCTTGATATTCATCCTTTTCTCCGCAGCTTCCTTCATCCTAGCCTCCAAGAGCCGAAGCGGACGAGTCAAGGTGGATAGCGTCAAGAAGGAGATGCCTATGAAAAACGCAATAAACAGCAGGTAGGTGCCGAACACCCGTTGCTTGAGTGCTTGAATATCGCCAAAGTAGAAATCCAGTGGAAACTGACTGACAACATAACTTGAAATGGAAGGAATGTAAATAGCATTAAAAACGAATGTTCCAGACTTATCTATGATATAAGCATTCGGCGACAATTTCGCCTGATTGAGAATTTTTGATGTAATAAGTGGATTCATGACGAACCCCGGGTTCGATTGAGAAATAATGGCGCCCTGCTGATCCAATACATAATAGTTTTGCTTGATCTGAATACTGTTTGCCGAATTTCGCAACCACCCATCGATATCGATGCTCGCTCGCGCGCGCAGCCATTCTCCTCCAGTAGCATTTGAAAGCGAGTATAAGGATAAAACCTTTTTGGTCTCGGGCTCCGACTGCAGACCGTTGCGCACTTGTTCAAACTCCCACTTCAACAGTTGACTTCCGATTGGTAGTTTAGCAGTTAGCTCGTCAGCCAATTGAGCATGTAGTGGGCCTTCATTGTTCTCGGCATGCGGCAAAGATGTGTATGCATCACCGTTCTCTTGGACAAATGTATATTGAATAAATACACTATTCGGTAAAAATGTACTTTTCATTGCATCCAGTTTTTCCTCGACAATGCGAGATGATTCTGCTCCCGGTACGTTATGAGCTCGGGACATCAATTCCCGAATGCTGGTGTCTCGCTCCAGCTGTAAGACCGAATTCAAGGCGGTTCGACGTACCTCTTCAAGTTGGAATTTCATTTGGCTTAGCTGAGTAACGTTCTGTTCACTAATTTTCGCTCCAATAATCGTTTCTATTTGATTGTAATTATGAATTTGTAGAATGGAGAAAGGAAAGAAAATCACTACTAGGAAGCTTAGGAAAATGCGATTTTGCAATTTGGCTGGCCATAGTCTTTTAATTGTTTGAAACATGCACTTTCCCCTTTCGAACTTCACCTCATTCAACGTGTGCCTTTAGAATTATCTTAGCATGTCCCCCTTTGTCGTGAAAGATAATCTCCTCACTCACAACATTTACCAGTATTTGCTTCTGAATGAAATCCCCCATTGCAACATGCACAATGGGGGATCTTCATTTTATTTCGTGAGCCCAAGATCCTTCGCTTGCTTGGTCACAGCGTCGGTATAAACCTTATAACTAAATGTACTTTCTAAAGTAGCAAGAAATTTACTGTAATCCGTGATTGGTGTTTTATCATAAATGAATTTCGTTAATTCCTCCTGAATGAACCGCTCTGCATCGGCTTTGTTGTAACCATTCGGCATATCGATAAACTTGTCAATGACCTGCAATCGCGGCAAGTTCTTTTCAAACTCGATATACTTCGCTTGCCCCGGGAATTTGGTTTGCAGGTAGGCAAGTTCTGGTCGGCCTGTTAATTGATAAACGAATGTATATCCGCTTTCCTTTAGGCCTTGATCCGTAATGGTAATCTTATCGCCATCGGCCTTGTAGTGAACATCTTTGAGTCCGTAATCTACCAAGCGGTTGCCTTCTGTTGTCGAGACGTAATTGAGCAGCTCAATGATTTTATTGATTTTCTCTGGTTGTTTCTCTAGTGCCTTCGGGAATGCAAGCATCTTGCCTGTTGAAGCGATATCGACTTTACTAACATATTGCAGTCCGTTAGGTCCTTTCGGTGCGGAGAGCTGTACCCAATCAGCATTCGGATTTGCTTGCTTCCAGATCTTAACCGTCGCCTCTTTAATAATACCGCTCCAGCCATCGAAAATAATGCCGATCTTCCCTTGGAATGCCTTATCTTTCGAAGTATTAGGCTTGTTACTCATAAATTCAGGATCAACAACGCCGGCGTCAATAAATTTTTTAACTGTCGTTAAAGCATCTTTCATGGCTGGATCATAAAGTGAATTAACAATTTTATCTTTATTCAAAACCGTTAGCGTTGCAGCACTTGCCGTGACGCCGTAAGCTCCAAAAACAGGACCAAATGTATCTATGCCGACCCCCGTAATGCCGAGTGTATCCTTCTTGCCGTTTCCGTCAGGGTCATTCTCGGTAAATGCCTTCGCCACATTAAACAGTTCATCGACCGTAGTAGGCACAGCCAAATTTAATTTATCAAGCCAGTCCTTACGAATCCAATACGTATTCGTTGCAAATCCAGGTGCCTTAGGCAGCGCATATTGCTTGCCGCTTACAACCCCCTTCTTCACATCGTCTGCACCTACGAATTTCTTATAATCGGTCAATTTATCGAGATAGGGCCCCATATCAAGCAATACACCGTTCTGGGCGTACTGCTGAACTTGCTCTTTCATAAGCAGCATGACATCCGGAAAGTTTCCACCTGCCATTCTCGTGTTCAGTTTGGCCAAATAATCGCTCGTATCCAAGGTCATCGTCAAGTCGATATTCAACTTCTTATTCAATTCATTCTTGACGAAATCATCCTTTGGAAAACCAGGACCATCTGCTGAGGTGACCGTCTCATCTTGCATGATTTCAATCTTCATAGGAGCCGCGGACGGTTTGCTCGACGCCTCCCCCTTTGATGTTGTTTCTGCTGAAGGACTGGTGTTCGAACATGCTGCTAGCAAACTAGTGGATAGGATAATGGCTACTACTGCATTTTTTCTCATATGTTTTTTCATGTTACCCCTTCTTTCATGACTATTATATATGTGAACGCAACGGTTCGCCCTCTCTTAGCGCGAAAATAATGCGGTACACAACGAATCATCCCTTGACAGCTCCGATTAATACACCTTTTGTAAAGTGTTTCTGTATAAACGGGTACACCATGAGTACGGGCAGACTGGCTATGATGACTGCCGCCATTTGCAAAGTCGGCGTTGGTACAACGATATCCGTTGTATTTTCGACGGAATTGCTCAAGAGCAATAGTTTACGTACAACGATTTGCAGTGGATTTAAATTCGGGTCGGTGATGTAGATAACAGCCGAGAAAAAGCTGTTCCAATTGGATACGGCATAGAATAACCCGATGGTCAACAACGAGGGCACGGACAACGGAACGACGATACGAAACAAAATCGTTAAATCGCTAGCGCCATCGATTCGTGCGGACTCGAACAATTCCTCAGGGAGTCCTTCGAAAAATGTTTTCATAATCAAAAGGTTATACGTTGCGACTGCGCTCGGAATGATCAACGCCCATAGGGTATTTAACATACCTAAGGATTTGACCAACAAATAAGTCGGTACTAAGCCGCCGCCAAACAGCATTGTAAATACAATCAGTAACAGTATAGCCGATCGGCCCGGAAGCGATTTCCTACTCAGCGGGTACGCACCAAGCATTGTAAGCAACAAGTTGATCCCTGTCCCTACTGTAGCCGTAAAGATGGAAACCAGCATCGCTTGCGGCAACTCTTTGGTTTGAAAGAGATATTTGTAGGCTTCAAACGTAATGGATTTAGGAATAATCAGAAATCCTCCGTTTTTAATAACTTCGCCATAAGGCGTCAGTGACATCGATACTACGAATAACAGCGGAAAGAGACTTATAATTCCTACGAAACCAAGAATCAAATTAATAGCTGCACCCGATACACGTTCCCCGCGACTGACTACCATATGCTTCCACCCCATCTCTTTGCAAGCTTATTGGCGCTAAGTACAAGCACCATGCCAATTACTGATTTGAACAAACCTACTGCAGCTGCCAAACTGAAGTTCAGCTGCTCTAGCCCTGTACGATACACCCAAGTATCGATGATATCTCCTACAGAGTAGACCCGAACATTATAGAAAATATAAATTTGTTCAAACCCAGCGTCCATAACGTGTCCCAATCTTAAAATCAAGAGCAAAGCGATAACGTTTGCAATTCCAGGAAGAGTAATGTTCCAGATTCTCCGAAGGCGTCCCGCCCCGTCCATCATAGCCGCTTCATAAAGCGAAGGGTCAATGCCGGCTATCGCAGCTAAATAAATAATCGCTCCCCAGCCAAGGTCCTTCCAAACATCCGTTCCGACCAGAAGGGAACGAAACCAATCCGGCGAACTAAGAAAAGGGATTGTGTTATGCCCTAGATCCCCGATCCAGCGGTTGACCAGTCCGTTAGTCTCGGAAAAAAACGCCAAAGCAATTCCATAAACGATGACCCAAGACAAGAAATGAGGCATGTAGCTCAACGTTTGCACCCATCGCTTCAAGAAAACGTTCCGACACTCATTCAGCAGGATGGCCAGTATGATGGACGGCGCCATGGTAAATACCAGCTTATAGCAACTGATTAACAGTGTATTTGTGAGCAACTGCGCGAAATAAGGCGAGTCAAAAAACATCTTGAAGTGCTTGTACCATGGATTAGCCCAATCGGATCCGCCAATCCCTGACATAATACTGTAATCCTTAAATGCGATGATAACGCCATACATTGGCACGTACTTGAAAATGATATACCACGCCACCAGTGGCAAAAGCATGATGTAGAGCACTCTATTCTTCCATAATGTTGCCAATTACAAGACCTCCTTTATTTCTTGGCTGTAACTCAATTATCACCTATAAGGCTCCTAGAAATAAGGAATAGATTTACTCATCATCAGTAACAAATTTACTTACTTCCAGCTGAATAATTGAGATAACAACGCCTAGACACGAAGAAACCTCTGCCTTCTTCAGGCAAAGGTTCTCTGTATTAAAACAAAAGGCGATACTGTTCTCCAGGTTGTGTGTCAAACGCCAGTGTCCCATTTACGATACTAATTGGAATTGACTCCTTCGCACATTGTACTTCAATCCCCGCTTCAAAAGCGTACCTTACCCGGCAGCGGCGACCCAGCTTGGAATGGATGACCGCCTTATCAAGAACACTATCACTCCAGTGAAGTTCTAACTCAAATCCGTTCCTCGCACAAATACCGCGAATGCTTCCGTTCGCCCATTCAGCAGGAAGCGCAGGCAGTAGCCGAATTTCGTCTTCATCACTCTGCATAAGCATTTCTACGATGCCTGCCGCCGCCCCGAAATTTCCATCGATTTGAAAAGGCGGATGGTTGTCAAAAAGGTTGTTATGCGTCGAGTGGGTAAACAGCGTCTTGATATACTGGTTGGCCAGTTCTCCTTCTCCCAAATGCGCCCATAAGTTAATGATCCAAGCGCAGCTCCAACCCGTATGTCCGCCTCCGTGACTAAGTCTTCTATTGAGCGTAGTTCGGGCAGCATGGAGCAAATCTGGTGTTTTGTAGCTAATGCTGTGCCCCGGAAATAAACCGAACAAATGTGAAATATGCCGGTGCCCTAGCTCTGTCTCCTCATGATCCATAAGCCATTCTTGCAGTTGCCTGAATTTCCCGACCTGCATCGGAGGCAATTGTGAACGTTTCCGAATGAGCAGCTCCCTGAAATCATAATCCAACCCAAGCTCCTCGCTTGCCCGGATACAGTTTTCGAACAAATCGTCTATAATTTGAACAGCCATTGTTGGACTCATATCGAGTGCAGTTACCATACCGTCTGCAGCTAAAAACTTATTCTCCGGCGATGTTGTCGGACCAGTGACAAGCCATCCGTAAATCGGATGCTCGACCATGAAATCAAGATAAAACAGGGCTGCTTCCTTCATGAACGGATAAGCCCTTTGCTCCAACAGCTCGATATCGCCTGTAAATAGATAATGATCCCAATAATGCCTACTTAGCCAAGCTGCTCCTTCCTGCCAGAGCAGTGAAGAAGTTGCCCGAAGCGACGTATTAAGCCAAGGATTCGTCCGCGTGCTGAGCACCACTCCGCCGCAGCCGTAGCGCTCTTTGGCAGCCTTGCGTCCTGGCTCAACGAGTGTATCCATGAGATCAAACAACGGTTCGTGCAGCTCGGATAGGTTGCACGTTTCGGCATGCCAATAATTCATCTGCGCATTAATGTTTATCGTATAATCCGAGAACCAAGGCGGTGTAAAGCTATCGTTCCAAATGCCTTGCAAATTAGCAGGCAGGGTTCCTTTCCGTGAACTGGCAATTAACAGATAACGGCCATACTGAACATACAGTGCCGTCAAATAGAGATCATCCTGAACGAATTTCAATTGGGATAGACGTTCATTTGTTGGAAGCTCTTGGTACCGGTCCGCACCCAAATCGATATCCATACGGTGAAACAAGGATTGGTAGTCGCTACTATGATCCGTCTTCAATTGTTCCCATGATTTCATGCCCGCCAAATGAAGCAGCGATTTGTTTACTTCTAGAGGGTCCTTATGGCGGTATGTCGTATTTGCGGTCACATACACCGTAATGGCCTTGCATTCCCTGAATATGACGGAATCACTTGTTGAATAACATATTCCCCCTTCGGAATGCACTTCCACACTTGCATCGAATTTCACACCTTCGTACTCACATTCGCCACGAAGAGCCAGCCCGCTTGCGCCATTCTGATATACACTTGCTCCAGATTCACGCTCCATCCGAAGACAGCCGCTTAGAGAAGGGGTATCACTGGCTTCCAAGCGAATTACCATAACTTGATCAGGGTTGCTGCAAATAACCTCCCGCGTATAGCAAGTTTCTCCTACATAGAAGCTTGTTCTACAGATGGCTTGGTCGATATCCAATTCTCTGTGATACTTCGTTATATCCCTAGGAGGCAAGTCCAATTTGATATACAGATCTCCCAACGGTTGATAATTGCCGTAATACGGGTTAAGCGGTGTTCTCATCGATTGTTCCGCCAACTCATGCGCTGTGCGGTAGTCTCCTTCAAACAGCAAGTTTCTAACTTGGTCGATCGTTTGCAGCACACTAGGGCTCGCGTCGTAATGCGGCTTACCCGACCACACCGTTTCTTCGTTCAGTCCGATTCGTTCCTCATGAATGCCTCCGTAAATCATACCTCCGATTTTGCCGTTTCCTACCGGTAGCGCGTCCGTCCATTGTTCAGCGGGACGATCATACCAGAGACGCCAATGTGCCTTTGCATTACTCATTTCTTTATACCTCCTATGCCGATGTCTTATAGTTCTGAAATAATCTTTAACTTTGCCACTTTCTTAAACAATCCATATCCGTACGAAAATTCCAAACCCATGCCTTCCGGAACAAGGTACACTCCAGTGAAATGCATACTGTCTTGGATCTCTTCTCTTAAACTTAAGCAATCACATTTGCCTGAAATCGAATCCGTCACTTGTATCGTTGCAGTTTCTACTTTTTCACTATCCATATGAATAGGTGCCCTTAAGCGGACTTGAATCCATTCCCCCACTCTTGCTCGGGCCTTATTGAGCGAAATCTCTATGTCATCTCCTGCGCTATATGCAATGGAACAATTCCAAGCTGAGTTGAAAGCAACCCAGCCTTCAACATATCCCGGATCTGCTTTTGGTTTAAAGGGGTATGCCGATTCTTTCGGAGAAGCGTCAATTCGCCCGGGAACATCACCAAGTCGACCATTTCCAGCAACTTCATGTTTGGAGAACCATCCTGAATGAGCCCCTTCGATATCTCTTTTCGCATCGTAAAAGAACATTCTGCCATAAGGATTACGTCCGAACATATGATCGATTCCTGCAATGCCAATTTCTTTCAGCCGTCCGGCCACTTGTGGGTCGTCGATAACTCTGGCAGCCGCAAACATTGCTGCCTGAATCCCCGCCTCACTTCCTGGCTCGTTCATAAGCGCCGTTATTTGAGGGTCATTGGACTTGGCGTATGCCGCTCCTGTCCAAAAATCCTGCTCATCGCCAGCAGAGACAGAAGATGCCATCCTCATATCCCACATGTTTGCGGAGCGCGCGATCATTTTTTTCGCCCAACGATTGATTTCAGTTATCAATTTTGCCGGCGCCTGTTGCGGGTACATCTCCTGAAAGTAAGCTAGATTTTCCATGACGATGTGCTCACTCATTCGTTGACCTTTGGAATAATAAGGACTTGCTATATCAATATGGTCAAGTATATATTCACAATTTCTATAAGCTGCCTCGAAATACAGCTCCTCTCCGCCAAGTCGATCCCGTTTGACTACTTCGTACATCAACAGGTTCGGGACGATGGCATGCCCAGGTGGGAAAGAACCCTTAATTCCTCCACATGCAGTCTGAACCTCCATGAGGTTATATTTTTCACCTGCAATGTCGTACCATTTCAGCGTATTTGTCTGATCGGACGAAGTCCACTCCTCGATTGTAAAATCTCTGATTCTTACGTATTCCTCCTCCGACACATACGCCTTAATATGAGGAAACATATAGATAAAATAAGATAATTGCTCCTTAATGAGAGGATGTAAAGCATGCGAATGATTCACCTTCAAGTCATAATATCGCTCTGCAGCGAACTTCATCAGCCAAATAATATCCGGCTCATTCTGCGTTTTCAAGTTCTCAAACATCGTCAGATCTAATTGGACAATGGTTCGCGACATGTTGTCGTACAATGACGGATTCGACATATATAACATTGCCAGAGAGCCTAGTTCAAAAGAAAATTGATGGCTGTCGCGCCAGGCAATACTAGTAAGCCCAGGAAGCCAGGCATCATTCCTAGCATGGTTCATGAAAGCAAGAGCAGCAGGAACGGATACGCGCTGGATCCAACTATTTGCCACTGTAAACGTATACGATACAGCCCCGCCCGACTCCACATAATACATACTTTTGCTATCGGGATTCAGGTTTGAAAAATCTGCGAGATGATTGACGACTTTTCCTGTATAAACCGTTTCATTTGTCAGGGCATCCTTGATAAAAAATGGTGTTTCGTCAGGGATATTCACAATCGTTGCTCTCTTGGCTCTACCTATATCGTATCCGGATTGATTAACAAGAACAGCGACCGTTTCTGTATCCGCTTCACTCATCATATTCGCAGCGGCATCCTCCGCTGCTTCCGTCCGAACTAGCTTAATGGCCGACGCATAGGTATCCGTCTCAGACAATACCTCCAAGATGACCCCAAAACCTGTGTCCCCAGATGCACGCACAGTTACCAATTTTTCCCAACCGCCTCGATAGTGCTTTTCCTGGCTGAGTTCCTTGACCCAAAGACCATTCAATGTTTGAACCGAATATTTTACACTTGCCCCGCTGCTATTCCCGTAAGGCATCCAAACATACACAGCAAAATTGCCCTCTTCTTGTGCAGATAGCATTGGTGTCGTTATGAACCATTTCACGGAATCTCCCCGTGTCGAAGACATTCTGGTCCTGCTTTCACCCTTATAATTCTCAAGTAGTGCATCTTGCCAGCATCCCGACTCCGTGTATGTGGCGGTTGTACAGTCTAGAATTTCACCTGCCATATTAAAAAAATCTGGGGACGGAACTCCTTTAGCTGATGAAGGTTTACTTATAAATTCACCCATATTAGCCAAAATCCTCACTTCCTCGGTGAGTTCCAGCATAATCGACGTCCCCCGTGTACATCCGTTCTGCGAGATCAATTTGATATACTCGCTGCCATCAGCTCTAAACATATACCTACCTAATTCTGTCCAGCCCTCTTCACCAGCAGTTGAAGAAGTTGTTGCCCAAGTGCTGGTACCATCATGAATGATTTCATAGTGCTGTTCCCCGAATGCCTTGATTACGTAAACGGATACCTTATAGACACCAGAATTTTCTAATCGTGGTACAAAAAAGAGAGAGCTTCCAGCAGTTATTGAGTAAATTGTATCTCTTTCCCTGTTCCCTCTGAGCTTGGACGGAAACCAATTTCCTTGGATGAGACATGATTTATCCCAGCAATCTATCATGATTGAATAATCCAATGTTCAAATCCCCCCTGCTACCAAACATCGAACGTTCTTACTCAGCTTTCTCCTTGATTAAAGGCTCCAAGAACGCTGCAATTCATGTGCGTTTGTTCGAGCACTCATTTGGTTGTAATCCATTATGACCTATGAATTGCCTATAAAGTAAGGAATAGATTTACTCATCATCAGTAACAAATTTACTTACTACTCACCTAATTAGGAGGTTAATGGAAAGTTAGGATTGACAGTGATTTCTTTCGATGATACGGTCGGAGAAATACGCAAGAAGTTAAGGAGGATGTACATGTTTAACGGAAAAATGAAGGCTGTTACATTCAGCTATGATGACGGTGTGACCCAAGATATACGTTTGATTCAAATCTTTAATAAGTACGGACTTAAAGCAACTTTTAATCTTAACTCGGAACTCCTTGGATTGGACAACGCCCTTATCAGGGAAGGACAAACCGTTAATCATACCAAAATTCAAAGAGATCAAGTAAGAGAAGTTTACCTCGGACATGAAGTCGCAGCGCACACCTTAACTCACCCACTTCTTACTCAATTGGATGAAACCGAGATCGTGAAGCAGGTGGAAGAAGATCGTAGAAATTTGGAAGCAATCGTGGGATATGATGTGGTTGGTATGGCCTATCCAGGCGGGGGCGTGAACAACAATGATTACGTTGCGAATGTCATAAGAAACCAAACAGCCATCCAATACGCAAGAACAACAACATCTACCTATCATTTTGACCTGCAAGACAACCTATTTAGATTTAATCCAACTGTTTATCACCATCAAGAATGGGGGCAAATGGAGAAGCTTGCGGAAGCTTTTATTGCCTTAAAGCCTGATAAGCCGCAAATTTTTTATATATGGGGGCACAGTTATGAATTCGATATCCATAATTCATGGGATAAATTCGAACAGTTTTGTCAACGAATAAGCGGACATGATGATATATTTTATGGTACGAACCGCGAGGTTATCTTGCCAGATTACATAAAATAATCGCCCATGCTGGGCGCACAAAAACACAAGCAAGGGCGGCGCGCGACGGCCGTCGGGGCCGCTTT
>NZ_WHNY01000043.1 GCF_013141695.1 Paenibacillus plantarum | reverse complement strand
AGGTAGCCGTGAGATCGGCTGCCTCTTTTCTTTGTTTGCAGAAGGTAGATGGACTGTCTGATTTTGTCAATTCAAACAAACCCATAAATTAATGAATGTTGAATAGAGGATTTTGCCAATTGGAGAAGAATACAATCCAAAATCAATAGAATAAATGGGAGACGATTACTTATGAGACTGAAAGAATATGTAATCAATTCCCTAATGAACTTAACCTCTGATGGGATTGTAATTGTTGATTTAAATGGCGTAGTGTTAGAGGTGAATACGAAATTTGAAGAGTTGCACGGGTGGACGAGGGAAGAGGCTATTGGGCAAGTATTGCCGATGACTCCTGACGAGTACAAAGAAGATGCGCTTAGACTATATCAATCTTTAATAAACGGCGAGCAAATCAGGGATTTCGAAACTCTAAAACTGAGAAAAGATGGATCTACATTTTATGCGAGTGTAACTGTTTCTCCTGTGAAAGATACAGATGGGGTGGTCATTGGGTTTGTTGGTGTGGAAAGGGATATTAGCGAAAAGAAAAAAGCGGAAGAAACGATGATTAGGTCTGAAAAATTAGCTTTGATTGGTCAATTGGCTGCTGGTATCGCACATGATATTCGAAATCCATTGACTTCCTTGAAAGGGTTTGTACAATTACTTAAATATAAAAATACAGACTATGTTGACGTTATGATGGAAGAACTTGAACATATTAATTATGTTGTCAATGAATTTATGATGCTAGCCAAGCCACATCTAAGTCATTACATAGACAGCAGGGTAATAGAGCTTGTTCAAAGTGTCGTTAGTTTCTTACAACCGCATGCACTTCTGTATAATGTACAAATACAATTAGAAATGGACCCAGAAATATCTGTCATAACTTGTATACCTGACCAAATCAAACAAGTATTAATTAATGTCTTGAAGAATGCGATAGAGTCTATGGAAAGTGGGGGGGAGATACAAATAACGTGCAGAAATCGATGGAATCAAGACTTGATTATTTGTGTTAAAGATCAAGGTATAGGCATTTCTGAAGAAAAACTAGCCCAGTTAGGTGAGCCGTTTTTCACAACAAAGGCGAATGGAACCGGTTTAGGACTGATGGTTTGTAAGCGAATTGTGGAAGCGCATGGTGGTAAATTGTCTATTCTGAGCCAAATTAATCAGGGGACTACCGTTGAAATAGCACTGCCTATTAACTCAAGATATCATATATAAACAAATATTTTCAGCATGGGTTGACAATAGCGGAAAACAATGATAGTTTAAAGCTTATAAAACACATTGAATTAATCGGAATTAAAAGCTGACTGGTCATCCGGAAGCATGGATCATTGAATCCATGCTATTTTTTATTTTATTTTAAAAAGAGGAGTGGATATGTAATGGGCGTATTATTGGACTCTTTAAAACTTACAAGCTTAAATCAAGAGGATCGTTGGGTTAGTTTTAATAAAACCAATATCCTATTCAATCAAGAAACGGTGAATGTGAATTTAATCGGTACGGATCATAAACACATTCCTTCTTTGCTCCATGCATTGAAGACGAATAAACTAACATTAGGGAGCATTCAAACTCCTCTTAAGGAAGTTGATTTGTATAACTCGGAGGCTATTCTCTACTCGGAGCAAGGAGATAAGTACAGGGTACCATTGTTTTGATCCTGCTGTTCGGTATGAAAACCATTTCTGGAGGGATGTTTCGATGAGCATTCAGCCTGATTACGTATTTAAATCGTGATTGGATCTCCTTACAGCATCCGCTGTGAGGTTCTTTTCATGTTCGGAGGTTATAAAAGGAGTGACAAATGGAACGCTATTGGAAACGCAATCTGCATATAGTATGGCTGGGTTTATTTATTAGCCATATCGCATATACCCTATCTGTACCGTTTTTTCCAATTTTCTTGCAAAATGATTTAGGTATTCAGAATAGGCTTGAAATGTGGTCTGGTATTTCCATTTCCATTAGCTTTCTGATTAGTGGGTTGTGTGCGCCTTTTTGGGGGGCGCTAGCGGATAAGTTTGGGAAGAAACCCATGTTAATTCGTTCAGGTATTGGCTTAGCCTTGGCTCATTTTGCCAATTATTTCGTATATGATTTGTTCACTTTCATTCTTGTACGGATATTTCAAGGACTTATGGCAGGCTTCGGTCCTGCTTCCATCGCTTTGGTTGGTACGAATACACCGGAGAAGCACGTCGGATACGCGCTCGGTGTGATATCAACATCAACGGCAGCCGGAGGAATTATTGGACCTCTTGTCGGAGGTGTCCTGAGTCATTGGATGGGACTGCGAGTGTGCTTCGTTGCTTCGGGCATTATTACGTTAATTTCTGCTCTTATCGTACTTGTAGGTGTGAAAGAAGTTCATAAAAGACAAGATGAAGTTCGTATAAGTGTCTTCAAGGATCTTAAACATGCGGCTGGCAACTCGAAACTGATGGGGATATTTGGGCTAACTTTACTAGTCTCTACTTCAATTATGATTATGGAGCCGCTGCTGACACTCTACGTGGTGCAAATCGGCGGAAGTGTAGATAAAGCGACTCTGAGCTCAGGAATTGTATTCTCAGCAGTGGGCGTAGCCACGGTCATTATGGGTCCTCGGTGGGGTATCATCGGCGGGCGAATCGGTTATGAGAAGGTATTGTTCATTGGGTTGATAGGCGGTGGTATTGGCAATCTGCTACAGCTCGGCGTTCATCATCTTATTGGCTTTGGCATTCTTCGTTTTAGTTATGGATTGTTTTTTGCTGCTGTTTTTCCAGCTCTGAATGCGCTTATCGTCAAATATACAGAAGCGGATTTCCGCGGAAGAGCCGTGAGTCTGAACCAATCGTCAAGTCAATTCGGTATTGTCGTTGGTCCCTTACTAGGTGGGTTCATGGGGGGCTGGCTTGGCATTCCATTCATATTCCTCCTAACAGGTGTAACGCTGCTTGGAGCTGCATGGAAGAGGAAGGTGGGCCACGCTAAGCATACGGACCAGAAGTTGCTCGGATGAATTTTTGGATGTCGACCGTTGACAAAAGGTTGTCTTAGTTACTATAATTTAAATACAAGTAAATTAATCGGAATTATCGGAAACAACCAGATAACTGGAGATGCTTCATCCTATGGGATGATTGTGTCTCTTTTTTTCATTATAGCTTAGAGGAGGAGTTCTTATGAAAATAGATTGGATATTCACGTTGGATCAACCTTGGACTCTGGATCGCGTATTGGATTTTGTGACCAAGGCTAATCAATATGCAAGTCAGATTTATTTAGGTGCACATGGGGAAAAGTTGAATGCGAAAGGACTATTAGGCATCGTATCCTGGAGTATGTCACTTCGAGAACAATCAACCATTGCTCTTCAACTTGAAGGTATCGATGCACAGGAAGCGTTCGAGGGTGTATCTACTTATTTACAAAATCAGGATGATGCTTTACATACAACGTACTCTCGAAGTTCTTGATGGGTAAGTCGGAGAGGAAGTCATGGTCAAATGAATATTGAAAATATTGAAGCTTTTGTCTACGTCATTCATTATAACAGTTTCAACAAGGCAGCGGATGCTTTGTTCTTGTCGCAGCCTTCCGTAACAGCTCGAATCCAATCGTTGGAACGTGATTTGAACACGCTACTCTTCGAAAGAGAGGGTAGAAATTTCACGCTGACAGATAAAGGAAAGCAGTTTCTTCCCTTTGCGGGGCAAATACTCCAATCTTATAAGAAAGGGAAGCAACAGCTTCAACATGTCAATAAGGATTACAATGAGCTCAGGGTCGGTTGCACCGTATCTGTTTCCAATTATATGATCCCCGAAATTCTTCCATGGATTAAAAACAAACATGCTCATCTTCAAATCAAAGTAACGACAGCTCCAACAGAGGTCATTCTAGAGATGCTTCTGAATAAAGAAATCGATATCGGCTTTGTCCGAAATGTAACTCATCCACATGTAGATATATTGGGATTCTACGAGGATCCTATTCGCCTTTTCGTCCATCCAAGCCATCCTTTTGTGAAAAAGAAACCATTAACTATACACGATGTAGGTCGCGAATCGCTAGTCTTTTTTGAGTGCGGATCACTGGATTGGGTGAAGATCCATCGGCTTTTTGCAACACTGGATCATCCTCCACAAATCGAATACCAAATTGACAATTTGGAAACGGCCAAGAAGCTTGTGGCCAAAGGCTTGGGTATTTCCTTTCTGCCGGAACTGTGTGTTCGTCAAGAAGTGAATGAGGGACGTCTTGTACCTATTGATATTCAGGCATTAGGAGGTCTCTCTTTACGTACCATTCTCATTACTTTGAAAGAATCCACCCTCGATTTCTCCGACATGCTTCTGGATGCTTTGCAAGAATTTGATTGGAAAAAAACGGCTAAATAGAACAATTCTATTCATCAATAGAACATCTTTATCTACGATTGACCGACTTATAAGCCGATGATACAGTAAGTATTAAGATTAATACCAATTAAACCAATAGGAATTATCGTCGATTGAACGAAGGAGGAATTACGATGCCGAAACAAAAACAACTAAAACTTGGGGCTATCATTCATGGAGTTGGTGGCAATATGTCATCTTGGAAACATCCAGATGCGATTGTAGATGCGAGTGTGAATTTCAAGTACTACAAAGAGCAAGCACAGAAAGCAGAAGCTGGTAAATTCGATTTACTATTTATCGCTGATGGACTATTCATCAATGAGAAGTCGATTCCCCATTTCTTGAATCGGTTTGAGCCGATTACTATTCTTTCCGCACTGGCTTCCGTAACTTCCAAAATCGGTCTGGTAGGAACGCTATCTACGTCTTACAGTGAACCCTTCACGGTGTCGAGACAATTCTCCTCGCTCGATCATTTCAGTGATGGCAGAGCAGGTTGGAATGTGGTCACTTCCCCGCTGGAAGGATCGGCATTGAACTACAATAAGAAGTTGGAGGATCATCCTGATCATCCTAAGCGATATCGAATTGCATCTGAATATCTACAGGTGTCCAAAGGATTATGGGATTCATGGGAAGATGATGCTTTTACAAGGGATAAACAATCAGGGCAATTCTTCGATCCCGATAAACTCCACCGTTTGGATCATAAGGGCGAATTTTTCTCCGTACAGGGACCGCTTAATATCGGTAGATCGAAGCAAGGACGTCCAGTTATTTTCCAAGCAGGATCATCGGAGGATGGGAAAAATTTAGCCGCTAGAGAGGCGGATGCGATCTTTACAGGTCAACCGACTGTGGAGGATGCGAAACGCTTTTATGAAGATGTAAAAGGAAGAGCTGCACATTTCGGTAGAAATCCCGATGAGATTGTCGTTATGCCTGGTATTGGTCCGATTATTGGTGTTACAGAAGAAGAAGCGGAGCGGAAATATCAGGATGTTGCCAATTTGGTGACGATCGGAGAAGCACTTGCGTATTTGGGCCGATTCTTTGAACATCATGATTTCACACAATATGACTTGGATGCCCCATTCCCAGACTTAGGTGAGTTGGGTAAAAATAGCTTCCAAAGTACGACGGATCGCATTAAACAGCATGCACAAGAAGAAGGGCTAACCCTACGTCAAGTAGCTCTGCAATCTGCAACACCAAGACCTTTATTTATCGGTACCCCAACACAAGTTGCAGATCGCATACAAGAATGGTATGAGAGCGGCGCAGCAGACGGATTTATAGTTGGATCAGGCGTTCCGAATGGTTTGAGCGATTTTGTAGATCTGGTCATTCCTATTCTACAGGAACGTGGCATTTATCGAACCGAATATGAATCGGATACGCTTAGAGGGAATTTGGGGCTTCCTTTTCCAACCAATCGCTATGTGAAAGAGACGGTCAATAACTAATCCGATTTACGAATCAAGGGGGAGCGTTACATATGAATAGATCAAAAGGTTGGATCAAGTTTAGTGCGTTATCGTTAGCCATTGCCCTCGTGTTAACAGGGTGTGGTTCAACAAACGATGGCAGTTCGGATGCCTCGCAATCAGCGAGTCCGAAGCAAGAAGGCAAACAAACAGCGGTAGTTGGCGGAGAGCTTACTTATGCGTTGGCAACTTCCCCTGATTCTCTAGATCCGCATCGCAGCGGGCTTGCCGTAGCAGTAAGGGTACTTCGCACCATTTATGATAGTTTGGTTGTTCAATTACCTGATGGTTCGATTAAACCGTGGCTGGCCACCGAATGGACGGTTTCTCCTGACGGTCTTAGTTACACGTTCAAATTAAGGAAAGATGTAAAGTTCCAAGATGGGACGCCATTTAATGCAGAAGCGGTGAAATTCAATTATGATCGGATTCTCGATCCGGCAACGAAAGCGGCGAATTCAGTAGCATTGCTTAAACCCTATAAATCTGCGGAAGTCATTGATGAGTTTACAATAAAAATCAACCTCGAGACACCATCCAGAGCGTTTCTAGGAAACCTAAGTCAAGCGTTACTTGGGATTGTTTCACCAACAGCGGCTAAGAAATATGGGGATCAATTTGGCAAAAATCCGGTTGGTTCAGGTCCTTTTTCCTTCGTGAAATGGGAAGAGAATGCTTCCATTCAAGTTAAGCGTAGCCCTGATTATAACTGGGCGCCTGAGATTGTGGAGAATAAAGGGAAGTCCTACTTGGATCAAATCACTTTTAGTATTGTTCCGGAAGAAGCGACCCGGATCGGCAGTGTTCAAAGTAAGCAAGTTCTTGCGGGCGAGACGATTCCTCCGCAAAATATTGTTTCGTTGAAGTCAGATTCCAGTATTCAAGTTCATCAAGTCAATACGAATGGATTGCCGTATACGTTATTTATTAATCAACGCAAAGCGCCTTGGGGTGAAGTGAAGGCTAGACAATCGCTGCAAGCAGCGATTGATGTAGACGCGATTGTCAAAACGCTTTATCTGGGGACATATCCACGTGCTTGGTCGCCTTTATCTCCTGGAGTTTTCGGGTATGATGCCTCACTGGAAAATGGGGTTAAACCTGATCTTGCGAAAGCGAACAAACTACTGGATGAACTCGGTTGGCTCAAAGGCGCAGATGGCATTCGTGTAAAAGATGGCAAGAAACTTACTTTGCATTATGTAGATGGATCACCTAACCGTGAGAAACGTAATGATATTGCCGTCATCATTCAGCAGCAATTGAAACAAGTGGGAATTGTTGTTGAAGTGGAAATTACGAAGGATACGGCCAATGTTGTCTATACCAAAGGTGATTATGATATCTATGGGAACAGCCAGGTAAACTCGGATCCTAACGCGCTTTATGCCTTCTATCATACAAGTGATCCCAAAGCTCGGCCAACTCTTCCAGGTCTTGCAGATTCGCAAGTAGACAAGTGGCTGGAGCAAGGGGCTATCGAGCCTGATGATAAGAAACGTGCGGAACTGTACAAACAAGTACAGAAATCCATTATCGATAATGCGGTCATCATTCCTATTTATGTGTTCCCGTATACGGTAGCCGCATCCAAATCTGTAAAAGGGTTGAAATTCGACCCGCTAGGTTATCCACTCTTTAATGATACGTTTATTCAAAAATAATGCAGCAGGGAGCTAATCGATATGAGCAGGATATTAACGGAACGACTTCTAGTTTCATTGCTGGTCATTCTTGGTTCCTTAATCCTTGTATTCTGTATTTTGTATGTGCTGCCAGGAGATCCTGTGCTTTCCATGATTGATCCTTCCTCCATGTCACCGGAGGCGATTGCAAATTTAAGACATCAGCTCGGGCTAAATGAACCTTTCTATGTCCAGTTTGGACACTATTTCATGGCCATGATCCATGGGGATTTCGGTAAATCATTACTTAACAGTGAACCTGTGTTGCCCAAAATTCTTAAACATCTCCCAGCAACGTTGGCACTCACATTAGCTAGTACGCTCATTTCCACGATTATTGGTGTAGGGCTGGGAGTTCTCTCGGCCGTACACCGCAATCGATGGATCGATGTGTTAGCTCGTATTGTCGGATTGTTCGGGATATCCATGCCGACGTTCTGGTCCGGTATTCTGCTGATCCTTATTTTTTCAGTATCTTTAGGCTGGTTTCCGGCAATGGGGTCAAAGGGATTCATCACACTTGTCCTTCCTTCACTTACACTCGGATTCGTGGGAGCTGGATTTATCGTTAGGATGGTACGTAACTCGATGCTCGAAGTCATCAATGAGCACTTCATTGTGACACTGCGTGCCAAAGGATTATCGGAACGATTAGTGATGTATCGACATGCACTTCGCAACGCTTTAATTCCTGCCGTTACGATCATTGGTATTCATATCGGAGATTTGATGGCAGGTACCGTGGTGATCGAAACCGTCTTCTCCAGACAAGGGATTGGCCGAATTCTAGCGGACGCCATTATGTCCAAAGACTTGCCTGTTGTGCAAGGTGTCGTATTTTTCTCAGCGATCATTTATGTCATTGTTAATTTGCTAGTTGATATTTCGTATGTATTTATTGACCCACGGGTTCGCCGGACACAATAATTCGGATATGAAAGCACGGTGGAGAGGAGAAAGGTGACGATGAAAGATGTTCTTTCTGCGAGAACGATTGGGCTAAGACATAAGTGGCATCTTCGAATCACAAAGATACCCAGAACATGGAATGCTTCAGAGATTCTGGTTTATCTAGCAGCGATCATGGCTTTGTTTATTATTGGATGCGCGCTTTTTCCGCAATGGATTGCTCCGTATGCACCTACAGCGATGCTCGCTGATCAGATTATGCATGCGCCAAGTAAATCTCATTTGTTTGGAACGGACTATTTTGGCAGAGATGTGTTCAGTCTTGTCGTCTATGGCAGTCGTGATTCTCTCGTTATTGGTTTCTCCTCTGTACTTGCAGGAGGCATCATTGGAGGAAGTATCGGTGCGCTATCTGGCTACATCGGCGGCGTTATTGACACGATCTTCATGCGCATTATCGATGTATTAATGACGATACCTGGCATTCTGTTGGCACTAGCCATCGCTGCTGCTCTTGGCCCACATTTATTTAATCTGATCTTTGCAGTTGCAGCTGCCTCCATTCCGCAATACGCAAGGGTCATGCGAGGTCAGATTCTGAGCATAAAGAATCGATCCTTCATTACAGCCTCTCGATCGATAGGCGCTTCTTCTATGCGTATATTTTTTCGCCATGTTTTAACCAATGCATGGTCCCCGCTCTTGGTCATGTCCACGATCGGTTTAGGTGCATCGATTCTAGTTAGTGCAGGTCTAAGTTTCCTTGGATTAGGGGTACTCAAAGAGATTCCGGATTGGGGATCGCTTCTCTCGCAAGGTCGAGGTTACCTGACAGTGGCTTGGTGGATATGTACATTTCCAGGTCTCGCGATTACGTTATTCGTCATATCCGTTAATTTAATCGGAGATAAACTACGTGACTCCCTAGATCCAAAGCAGAGAAGGGCATAGCTAGGAGGCGGCGCAAGTTGAAGCAACTGCTTGAGATTGACAACTTAAGTGTACAATTCACAACGAATAAAGGGTCGTTCACGGCCATTCAAGACATATCATTGAAAATTGGTGTAGGTGAAACCATCTGTCTAGTTGGAGAATCCGGCAGCGGTAAATCGGTTACGTCGAAATCCGTCATGCGCTTAATCGATTATGAAAATGGTCATATTTCCGGTGGTCAAATCATTCTCGATGGCGATGATTTAACGACGTTGTCACAGAAAGATCTTCGGGCATTACGTGGGAAAAAGATGGCTATGGTCTTCCAAGAGCCCATGGCAGCTTTCGATCCGGTATTTACCATAGGAAGTCAAATTACCGAAGTCATTATTCAGCACAAACAGGGAAATCGGGAACAAGCCTGGGAACGAGCAGTTTATTTATTAAAGCGTGTAGGCATCCCAGAGCCGGAAATCCGAATGAACCAATATCCTGGCGAGCTTTCTGGCGGGATGCTGCAGCGAGCGATGATAGCCATGGCGCTAACATGCAGTCCTCAACTGCTTATTGCGGATGAACCA
Source organism: Paenibacillus plantarum (assembly GCF_013141695.1). Classification (GTDB taxonomy): domain Bacteria; phylum Bacillota; class Bacilli; order Paenibacillales; family NBRC-103111; genus Paenibacillus_E; species Paenibacillus_E plantarum. Next base: position 63,469 of record NZ_WHNY01000043.1, on the reverse strand, counting down.
ACAACTGCGCTTGATGTAACGATTCAAGCGCAGATTCTTCACTTGCTGCAGGAACTTAAAGAAGAATTCAATATGTCGATCCTTCTTATCACACATGATTTGGGGATTGCTGCTGAGATGGCAGACAAAATCATCGTGATGTATGCGGGACAAATCGTTGAACAAGCAAGTGTGGAGCAATTGTTCGCTAAGCCCCATCATCCGTATACGAGAGGGTTACTTCGTTCCATTACGACGATGGATAGCAACCGGTCATCCCGATTATTCTCGATTGAAGGGACGATTCCCCATCTATCGGATTTGCCGTCTGGTTGCCGATTTCATCCAAGGTGTCCTTTTGCGACCGAACGCTGTGTGAAAGATAGTCCTCCCTTACGCAACGTGAATGAACGTCTTGCTGCATGTTGGTACTCGGAAGAATTAGTTGAGCGTGCAGATTGGCAGCAACATGCAGGTGTTGTAGATACAAAGACAGATATTGCTAGGAAAGATCAACAATCGTCCGATGTCATTGGCGAACAGGTTTTAACTACCGAGACGCTCTTCGAGGTGAAAGGGTTAAGCAAATTTTACCCCATAGGGAAAGGAACATTCAGTCGTTCGAAGTCCTACATTCGCGCGGTTGAAGATGTTTCCTTTTCGATTAAGAAGGGGGAGACCTTTGGTTTAGTCGGTGAATCTGGCAGTGGCAAGTCAACTTTAGGGCGAGTGCTGCTGCAGCTGGAGAAAGCAACCGAGGGAGAGGTTCTGTTCGAAGGAGAAGATTTATCTAAACTCTCGAGCAAAGGACTGCAAGACGCACGCCGAGACATGCAGGTCATTTTCCAAGATCCATATGGTTCTGTGAACCCGCGTTGGAAGGTTGGCGATATTATTGGTGAACCATTTGATATCCATGAATCGTTAAGCAAGGTAGAGAAGCGGGCAAAAGTAGAAGACTTATTGGAGTTAGTTGGGCTGAATCGTTCCATATATGACCGATTCCCTCATGAGTTTTCGGGAGGTCAACGACAGCGCATTGGTATTGCTAGAGCCATCGCCCTCAATCCCAAGTTTATCCTCGCGGATGAGGCTGTGTCTGCGTTGGATGTATCCGTACAGGCTCAAATCGTTAATTTAATGCAGGATCTGCAGAAAAAGCTGGGATTAACTTACTTATTTATCGCCCATGGCTTAAATATTGTTCGCCATCTATCTGATCGAATCGGCGTGATGTACTTGGGGAAACTGGTTGAAATCGCACCTAGTGAGGAGCTGTTTCTCCATCCTTCCCATCCCTACACGAAGGGTTTGCTTTCTTCTATACCATCGACGGATCCCTCGCAGAAAAGAGCGTGGATCGAGATCGAAGGGGAAATTCCTTCTCCTGCGAATCCACCGTCTGGGTGTAGATTCCACACGCGCTGCCCAGCGGCAACTGCAACTTGTAAAGAAGTGCAGCCCGACTTAGTGCAAATCAGGGAAGGGCACTGGACGGCCTGCCATTATCCTTTGTAAATTGAAGTAGTAAAGCTGCATGAGAAGGAGACATGATGTCAGACAAAAAAGCAAAGAAAGATGCGGGATGGAACTTCGACAACAGCTATTCGCGGTTGCCTCATTTCTTTTATACCAAGATGAATCCAACTCCTGTGAGCGCTCCGAAGTTAGTTATACTGAATGCTCCATTGGGAGCAACCTTGGGGTTGGATGAGGGTGCGTTGCGAAGTCGTGATAGCTTAGCTATATTTGCAGGGAACCAGGTACCCGATGGAGGACTATCCATTGCGCAAGCTTATGCGGGTCATCAATTTGGACAGTTTAACAGACTAGGTGATGGGAGAGCTCATCTCCTTGGCGAACAGTTGACTCCCCAAGGAGAACGAGTTGATATTCAGCTGAAGGGATCAGGTAAAACACCATACTCTCGCTATTTGGATGGGAGAGCGGGACTTGGACCGATGCTGCGCGAGTATATCATTAGTGAAGCTATGTTTGCGCTAGGAATTCCAACTACCCGAAGTTTAGCTGTCGTTTCAACAGGTGAAACCTTCCTTCGAGAAACGGAACAATCGGGTGCCATTCTAACCCGTGTCGCCGCTAGTCATATTCGCTTTGCAACTTTTCAATATGCATCGGAATTTGGCACGGTGGATGAGCTACGAGCGCTAGCTGATTACACGTTAGCCAGACATTTCCCAGAGGCTATGGGTGCTGAGAACCGCTATCTAGCGCTGCTTCAAGAAGTGATTAAGCGCCAAGCACAATTAATTGCCGAGTGGCAGCTTGTTGGATTTGTTCACGGAGTGATGAACACGGATAACATAGCAGTCAGTGGAGAAACCATTGATTATGGTCCTTGCGCCTTCTTGGATGTTTATGATTCAGGGACGGTATTTAGTTCCAGAGACACGGAAGGACGCTATGCCTATGGCAAACAGCCGGACATTGCCGCATGGAATCTCAGTAGATTCGCTGAAACGCTGTTACCTTTACTGCATGAGGATGCGAAGCAAGGTGCCCAAGTGATCGCGGATGCGATTGCACACTTTTTCGAGCGGTATCACACTAATTGGCTAACGGGAATGAGGTTCAAACTGGGGATATGGAAGGAAGAAGATGGGGATGAATCACTGATTCAAGAGCTGCTCCATTTGATGCAGACGTATCGCGCAGATTACACGAATACGTTTCGTGCTTTAACTTTGGATAAACCTGAGGAAACGTTCATGAATGACAAATCCGATTTCAGGCAGTGGTATGAACGATGGCAGGCTAGATTAAGTAATCAGCATGAAACAAAAGCTGACTCGCATCAATTAATGAGGAAACATAATCCAGCAATCATCCCACGTAATCATCGGGTAGAAGAAGCTTTAACATCCGCAGTCATACATGAAGACTACACGGTGATGGAGCGGCTGTTAGAGGTTATTTCAAATCCCTTCGCGTATTCTCCTGAACAGGTCGATTATATCAGTCCAGCTGATGTAACGGCCTGTGCTTATCGTACTTTTTGCGGTACTTGAGAAATGAAAAATATACAACAACTGATTAAGTTGAATATGAATGTATTAAATGGATCAGCCTTACGATTTTTCGTAAGGCTTTTTGGTCGGGCGAAACGATGAGTGACATGTTGCTTGTGAGTAGAGTTAAGTGAATTATTATGGAAAGAGAAGTGAAGAGAGGGAAAGGTAGGAGTAGGAGTAGAGATTGCTGAGTAAGAATAGTGACTTGGTCAGATGGGATTTTTGTAAATCGTCTGTGCTCCCAGTGAATAGATGGATTTTGTACAGTTAAGTCTTATGATTTTCCGCTCAAACGCAAAATAGATGGAGAACCTGCTGTTAATTTTATCTCTTTTACCCAATATTAACAAAATAGAAAGTTTTAACTGCATGTTTTCCATTTAAATTGAACTTTCGAGGAAATTCCTCATAAATAGCTGTATAATTTCCAGTTAATACAAGTTGGTAGTGTGCCAACCTATTCAAAACCCTTTTAACTCTACCACTAACATCCGTCCGCATCTCACGCTCATTCCGCAAGTCCATATCGAGGTATCACCAAGCCAAAAGTTTTGAACTAGTTTGTTGAGCCAAAACTACGAGTGTGCGATTTGCTGCACCTGCAAAAACCAGTTACCATCCCCTAATCGGATGGTAACTGGTTTTTCTTTTCGTTAAACATAACTCTGTTAAGAAAGCGTGATGTTTGTGAGAAAGCTAGTATGAGTGGATAGGCTGCAGGGATCGAATCCTCAATTTGCACGTTCATTCTACATATTGATCAGTGCCATTCCAGATTTTGATGATGAGTTTGGGTTTTGACGATTTCCTAATTGTAAGGGTTTCCATATGATGAGTGTAATGGCTTGTACGCTAATCAGCCCTGTTGCCGAAGAGCGCAATCATAACGAAGAGGTGATGTTGAATTGAAGAAAGGATCAAGCGTATATGCGAAAAGGTTAATCAGCTTGCTGCTTGCAAGCGCTTTAACGTTAGGAGGGTTGCCTGCAGGCTTCCCCAAAGCGCAAGCAGATAGTGCTGTGGCAGGAACGCCGGGGGGCGTAGATGAGAGCTTGCTGAAATTGTGGCTAAAAGCAGATTCGGCCAGTATAACCGTGAATGGGGCTAGCGAGGTTACGGTATGGAAGGACAGCAGTCCTAACGGGAATGATTTTATTAATGATGGAACAGTGGGGACTTCTAGTCCCCGGACGAAGCCTAAATATGTGGCAGCTAATCCGTCGCTGAATTTCCAGCCTGCGGTGCAATTTATCCGCGCAGGCACAGGCAGTCTTTTAGTAGACGGTGACGGGCTGTTCGCCCAAGATGAAGCCGTAGATCGTGCAAGTGTGTATGTGATGGCTGGCGGATTGTCGGAAACGACTAAGACGTCGCAAATTTTTTATGAGACGTTACAAGGAAAAGGGAAATTGGGGGCGTACCTTCCATTCTACTCTAGCCCTAACTCTCAAGTTTTATGGGATGCGGGCGACCTTGCCTCGGGTAGCAATCCACGTCTTACAACGGGGTATAGCGTCCCTCTTCGTCAATATAACAGTTGGGGGTTTCAATTTGATTCGCAGCCAGTGACAGGGAACGTCTACCAATCCGTTACGCTTGACGGTCAATCGTATGCGACTTCAACAGCTTCACGTCTTCCGATGAAAGGAGTAGGGAGCAATTCGATGACCCTTGGCTCTGCTATCAGTGGAGGCTCCGGTTACGACGGACAATTAGGCGAAATGATTGTATTTAATGATGCACTGACAGTTACGCAGCATCAACAAGTGCAGACGTATATGGCCCTCAAATTCGGAACGCCGCTGAAAGGGAAGGATTACGTCTCGGCAGGGGTGTCTCCGCAAGTGGTGTGGCCGTCCACACTTAACACAGCATTTAACAATAACGTAGCGGGAATTGCCAAGGATCAGGAAGGCGCGTTAGCTCTGGATACGAGCAGAAGCAGTGAAGGTCCTGCATCTTCACAGGTCATCATAAGTGCAAAACAAACGATGGTCGATAAACAGTATCTACTCTGGGGAGATAACGGCAGCACCGCTCCTTCGACACCATACGGGTCGGGATTCAAGCGATTGACACGAACTTGGAAGGCTCAGAATACAGGTAATGTTGGCACTGTGCAGGTCGCATTTCCGCAAGGGTTGCTTCCGTCAGGCGGACTTTTGTTAACGAGCAGCAGCGGTGATTTCAGCGATGCCGTGTCTCTGCCTTTAACCCAGGTTAACCTGCATGGGGAGACTTATTATTCAGCGGATGCGATGCTTGCCAATGGTTCGTATTTTACCTTTGCAGAAAAATTGCCGGACATTCAGCTATCTGCCTTGGACGTTTGGGCGGGCAGTCAGCATCTGGGGATGACCCCCTCTTTCTTACCGACCAAGCTAGACGGTTATGAGGTGACGGTCCCTGAGGATGCCGACACGATCCGCTTGGATTCGCAGGCAGACGCAGGGATTTCCGTGGATGCGACGCTGACGAACAATGCGGTGGCGAACCAGCCGGTGGGCGATATGAACCAAATTGCCATGACACCTGGGATTAACAAAATGAAGGTGAACGCATCCAGCGGCAGCTCGATGAATACGTATACCTTGCAAGCGTATCGGTTGTCGGCCAAAGGAACGAACGGCCGTATTCCCATGAACGCTACCACGGTGACCGGCAGTTCGTATCAACCGAACACAACGAATATTCCGGCCAATGTCGTGGACGGGATCTGGGATGGCGATGTGCGTTGGTCGGCGTCGGGACAAGGGGAGTGGCTGCAGTTTGACATGGGGCAGCCGGAGACAGTAACCTATTTGAACATTGCTTTCCTGAATGCGATTGACCGGGTGTCTTCCTTTGAAATCTTAGGCTCGAATCAGGCGGATTTCCAGCAATCGACGGTGCTGTTATCCAAACGAAGCAGCCGGGCACTTCGCGTCGGCGACAGTATTTTGCAGCCCTATGTGCTGAGTCAGCCTGGAGCCTACCGCTATTTACGGTTGGTTGGGTATGGCAATAGTGCGTCAGGGAGCTCAAGCAGTTGGAACAGTATAACCGAAGTTGAGCTGTACACGGGAACACCACCAGAAGTGACTGAGCCGACAGGACCAACTGGGCCGCCGCAAGCGGGGGATAAACCGGTAGATCCGCTGCCGCCGGTTCAAGTTGTTCGTGTGAATACAGCAAGCGAGTTGCAGTCTGCGCTCGACCAGGCTGCTCCTGGTACGACGATTGAGTTGCAAAATGGCACCTACGAGCAGCAAGGGGCATTCATCATTAAGGATAAGCATGGAACGGCTGCGCAACCGATTCGGGTGGTGGCTGTGGAGCAAGGGAAGGCGATTATCGCTGGGGACAGTTATATGTATATCCACAATGCCAGCTACGTCAGCGTGGAAGGGCTTACGTTCCATTCCGGCGGCGGGTCGGCGAATAGCGAAGATTCGTTGAAAAGTCGAGGTATTGTTGACGACAATTTCTTAAAAACATTGAAAGAGCTGCACCCTGGTGTAGAACTGTATGACACCAACAATGTCTCCATTCTGCGCAACACATTTGCCTTAGATGAAACGGGGCAGAAATACAGGTTTACAAAAGGTGGGCAGATCATTTGGTGCGTCATCGGCGTGGAGAACAGCTGCCGTTATGGCAGCGAATATAACGCTAATAACGCCGTCTATACAGGGGAAACGTCGCATACACCGGGCTCTACGCTGCAAACGGATGGTGGGACGGATCGGCACTATATCCGGGTAGAGGGCAACGGCAGTCATAACCGGATTGCTTACAACGATATTGGACCGAAGACCGGCTTTGGCGCTGCAATTACGTACGATGGCAAAGATATGGTTTCGCAATACGACGTGATTGAGTACAATTATTTCCACGATATGGGTCCACGGGTCTCCAATGGGATGGAAGCGATTCGTCTCGGACTCTCAGGATTGTCTCTGGTGCCCGGCCATGTGACCGTGCAATACAACCTGTTCGATGGCTTGAACGGCGAAGATGAGATCGTGTCGGTGAAAAGCAGCGACAATACGATTCGGTACAACACGATTCTGAATTCCTTTGGAGGCATGGTGGCTCGGCATGGTCATCGTAACAGCTTCTATGGTAACTTTATTATTGCAGACGGGAAAAAAGAAGGTACCAGTGGCTTCCGTATTTATGGGAATGACCATCAAATATATAACAATTACATGGAAGGCTTGACTGACGATGCCATTACAGTTGATGGCGGCACGGAGGATGCGGGACCGGATGGCAGTGCGAATCCGATGATCCACTGGGGGATCGGCGTGAATGAGGTGGCTCCACTCCGGAGCTTGTCAGAGGAAAGACAGACGGAATTGCTTCGCGGACATTGGCGGCAATATAACGTACAGATTTTTAACAATACGATCGTCAATTTAGCCAGCAAAGCTTCCGCGCTGAAAATGGCGAAACGGACATTCGAGCCGACGGGGACGCAAGTGTATAACAATGTGATTTTCAGCAATGCGGGAACGATATTCAATGAAAAAGATATTACCGATGGCAGACCGACCTATGTCGGCAACATGACCGACGGTCTTGCGGTTGTGTCAGCAGCTGCGACTGTTGTAAGCGCCACGTACAAAGGTGATTTGAAGCTGGTTCGTGGCATTGACGGATTGATCCGTTTATCGCCGTTAAGTCCAGCGGTTGACGCCGCACAAGGCCCGTACCTGCCGAGGGATGATATGGACGGTCAAAGACGGACAAATACGGTTGACGTCGGTGCGGATGAGTATGTGCCTGCGAGCGTGCTGACGCAACGGCCGTTAACGTCGGCCGATGTTGGGCCAACTGCAGGTCGGAACGTGCCAGCTGAAGAGGAGAAGCCAGCTTTAAGCGGCATTCAAATCAGTTCGAATCTGACAATCTCACCGGCATTCAGCTCGGAGATCACTTACTACACAGTGACGGTCCCAACTGGGATCAACAGCTTGACGTTGACGCCGACTTCCCTCGCTAAGGGGGCTGCGATTCAAGTTAGCGTAGACGGTGGTGCGCAGCAAACCGTTCTCAGTGGCAGCGAGAGCAGAACGCTCGCCATTGCCGCTAGCGGCAGTGTGGTTCTGCTGGATGTGACAATGCCTTCCGGTGTACATAAAACGTACACGATACGGGCACAGCGTCCAGCGGCAAGTGGTTCGTCTTCATCGGATTCCTCATCGGGTTATACTCCAGCGCCTGTACCAACACCAACGCCGAAGCCAATACCGGAACCGAGCAAACCGCCTGTAAGTCCTACAGATCCGTCCAAACAGCAATCGTTCGTTGATGTGCCGAAACATTGGGCATCGGAGGTTATCTCTCGCGCAGCTGCCAAAGGCATCGTGAACGGTTACGCGGATGGCAGCTTCAAGCCTGACGAGCCCATGACGAGAATGCAATTTGCAGCTATGTTAGTTCGAGCTCTTGGTTTGAAGGCTGAAACGTCAACGACGAAGTTTGCCGATGGAGCAGATATTCCAGCTTGGGCTGTCTTCGAATTGGGGGCAGCGCTGAAAGCTGGTATTCTTCAAGGGTATGAAGACGAATCCTTGCGGCCGAATAACCCGATCAACCGAACAGAAATGGTTGCTATGCTAATAAGGGCTTATAATCAGCAAGGGGGAGTTTCATCCCAAGTGTCATTTAGCGACAGTTCCCAAATTCCAGCTTGGGCATTGCCAGCCATTTCGCAAGCTGTTTCCTTAGGGCTTGTAACCGGACGTGAGCAAAATACGTTCGAGCCGTTAGCTAAGGCAACGAGGGCGGAAGCCGTAACGATTATTATGCGGTTATTGGATCGCTAACGTTATTTTGATCTCATATCTCATGCACAAATACGTATAAAAGGTAGATCATATGCAGTAGGCCTGACATCCCGTTTTTTTCGGGATCTGGCCTGCTGCATTTAGTGCTTTGTTTGCACACCTGAAGGGGGAACAATAATATGGAACATTTTGGACAAGTTAATAAAGATCAATGGAACTTATATATCGATCTGACCGCGATCATCCAACAGGCTGATGTTTGCCTGACGTCACTTCCTGTTCAGATTACGGATGAGATAGCCCCGCATAGTCCGGGAAGCGCTCATGACTATTATTCAAATGGCGATTACTGGTGGCCAAATCCCAATACGCCAGATGGACTGCCGTATGTGCGCCGAGATGGTGAGAGTAATCCAGGTAATTTTCATGCACATCGGATTCTCCTTCGCCGAATGCGATCTAGGGTTGCTTGTCTGGTTGCCGCATATCGAATAACGGGTGAGCAGAGGTACGCTTCCCACGCAGTTCGGCTGCTAGATGCATTTTTCGTCAATGAGAGCACACGAATGAATCCGCATCTGCTTTACGCGCAAGCAGTGCCTGGCGTATGTGACGGAAGAGGGATCGGTGTCATCGATACGCTGCATTTGATTGATGTGGCAGCAGCTGTTCAGATGCTACAACGCAGTCACTTGTCGGTAGCAGATTCACTCGTCCTACAGGATGTTTCCACATGGTTCGCGGAATACTTGCAATGGATGAATGAGCATCCGCAAGGGGTGGAAGAAAGAAACGAACCGAACAATCATGGGGTATGCTGGTATGTGCAGGCTGCCGCATTTGCACGGTTGACCGGTCAACATACGATGTTGGATTGGTGCAGAGAACAATACAAAACCAAACTACTGGTCGAACAGATGGCCACAGATGGCAGTTTTCCGCGGGAATTGTCCCGTACGAAGCCCTATGCCTACTCCCTCTTTACACTCGATAATTTCGTTACGCTTACGCATCTACTTTCTACGCCAGACGATAATTTATGGAAATTTCAGCTGTCGGATGGCAGAGGTATAGAGAAAGGGATCGCATTCTTACTTCCCTACATTGAAAATAAGCAAACTTGGCCCTATGGCCGAGATGTCGAATATGATGCGCAATGGCCTGTAGCTATGTCATTTTTACTGCTTGCAGGATTGGCTTATGATTCTGATAGGCTACTCGCCTTATGGCATACATTAGATCAAAAGCCGAAAGAAGCAGAACTGCGGCGGAATATGGCGATTAGGCAGCCGCTGCTTTGGATATGAGGGACTTAAAACAGAGACGGGTTCCTCTATTTTCGCTATAATATATGAAAACAGTGACAAATGGGGATAAGGGGTTAGTGCTAATGAAGTTTAATCGGATCCGGTTTAATAAACGCAGCGTAATGTTTACTTGGTTTACTTCTTATATTTCCGTGCTGCTCGTCCCAATCATCATAAGCGGAATTCTATACGCGGCTTCATGGCATGTGGTCGAATCGGAAGTAAATCGTGCCAACACGAACGCATTGAAGCAGATGGAATTAGCGATAGATAACAGTTTGGGAGGTATTGAGCGATTAAGTCTGGAAATTTCCCTCAATAAACAGGTGAATGCGTTTATCAATACCTCACTGCCGCTTTCGGATAACGATTATTACGATTTAGTCACCATTTCGAATGATTTGCGGGTGTACCAGACAGCGAATGAGTTCATTGAACAAATTTATCTGTATTACAAAAATAGCGATACGGTCATATCGACCCGTAATCGGACGGACGGGCGCCAATTGTTTCAGATGTTGGACGGACAAACCTTGAGAGGTTATGATGCTTGGAAGTCGTTTCTAGACGAACGCTATGTTCAGGCCTATATGCCCGTGACGATGAAAGAGAATGACAATTCGTACAAAGCTGTTTTATTTGCTAAATCGGTGTCATTGGCGAATCGCGATCAGCCAGGAGCAGTGCTCCTGTTCGTGATGAGAGATACGAAACTGCTTGCCAATCTTCCGCCATCGGAAGCGACATCTGTTGCGCTGTTGGATAAAGAAAACCGACTAGTTGCTTCTAGTGGTCTTGAGAAAAGGCCGCAATTTCTTACTTATGACAAATTTACTGGCGAAAATGGACTCTTCTACGGGGATGTAGCCGGAGAACAGGTCGCTGTATCCTATACCACGTCAGCTAGGACAGGCTGGAAATACATGTCGATGATTCCTGCTGAGCGTTTTGACGACAAGATGAGATATATGAAAAGGCTCGTGTATGCTAGCATTTTGCTCAGCCTTCTGCTAGGCGGGGTGGTCACTTTCTTGTTCCTTCGCAAAAATTACAATCCGATTAATCTGCTCATCCGCAGTTTCTCCATGAAAGCAGGGATTTCATTTGCCGAGGGAACGAATGAGTATGGCTTCCTGCAAGATGCGCTGAACAATACATTCGCGGAGAAAGAGCAGGTTGATCGCCGTCTGCATCAGCACCGCGATGCTATTCGCTCGCATTTTCTGCAAGGGCTCTTAAAGGGGAATCTGGAGCAGGACATTCCTGTACATGAATCGCTCTCAGCGCACGATATTCGATTGTCATCCGCTCATTTTGCTGTACTCTTGTTCCATATCGATCATTTTGGCAAATTCCAGGAAGATGTCACTGTAGATCCACAGAAGGTGAAGTTGATGCAATTCATCCTGATGAATGTGGTGGAAGAAGTGATCGGCAGCCAGCATCGTGGTTTCGTAACGGAAATTGACGACATGCAGGCCTGTATTTTTAATTTCGGCATGGGGCAGGACCCCGAGGACCTGCAGCAGGTTGCCGAGCAGGTGAAATTGTTCTTGCTTGACCATTTCCATGTACATTTGACGGTGTCGATTAGCGGAATTCATACCGAGTTGTTCGGGATTGCCGGGGCCTATCAAGAAGCGCTGTCGGCGATGGCTTATCGACTTGTGGTAGGAGGGGGAGAGATCATTCGATACGATGAATTACCGAGTTCCGAAGCTGCCCACCAGGCCGGAAATTATTATTACCCGTTACATGTGGAGCAGCAATTGATTAATTTTGTCAAAACAGGCGATTATGAAAAGTCGAGCTCTATCATTGAGCAAATTATAGAAACAAATGCATCCAATGCGGTGTTGTCCGTACCGCTTGGCAAGTGCCTCATGTTTGATCTAGCCAGCACGATGTTGAAAACGATGAATGAAATCGGCTCGCAAAGTAATAAAGCGTCCTTTATCGAGCAGTTTCATCCTGTGGAACGACTTTTCGGATGCGAAACGATGAAAGAAATGAAAGGGGAAATCCTTTCGATTCTTGGGCAGGTCTGCCAGTCCATCCAAGCTGAGCGCAAACAGGAGTACAGCCCGCTTGGCGAGCTTGTGAGCTCCTTTGTGAAAGCCAACTATGCGGAAGATAATTTGAACATTTCGATGATTGGAGAGAAGTTCGGAATCACGCCTTCTTATTTATCCAAACAATTTAAGGCACAAACCGGCGATGCACTGCTTGATTTTATAAGTCGAACACGGCTCGAAGAGGCCAAGAAGCTGCTAAGCGAACAATCGCTCTCTATTATGGAGATTGCGCGGAAGGTTGGGTATGCAGATATCAATACGTTTAATCGGACCTTTAAGAAGTTTGAGGGCATTACACCAGGGAAATACAAAGAACTAAAGTGATACGTAACCGTTTGACATGGAGTCGTACAAGCTTGCTTGCGCGACTTTTCATTTTTTGCATAGTGATTTTGGATTCTGATGATTGCTTTCTACGGATTTTAAATAGTGATTTGCAGTTTTGACGATATTCAAAAGGGTGCTTTACCAGCCATACTAAAGCTACAGTGCTGCAACGAAATCAATCGCACTAGACAATATGAGGGGGATTCCACATGAGCAGTCGTTCAAAAAGAAAATCCATAAGCCTGGCACTAAGCGTAGTGGTCGCTTCTAGTATGTTCGCCGCATGTTCCAAAGATACAACGAAGTCACCAAGTGAAACGGGAACTGCTACAACAACGACAGCACCAACTGCGGCAGCAGGCAAATATCCAATTGCTACGCAAGAAACACTAACATCTTGGGAGCAGATTAACCCGAACTTGACAACGTTATTTCCGAATATAGGCGATTCCCCTTTTGGTAAGAGATTGGAGAGCGAAACCGGCGTTAAGGTCAAGTATACACATCCTGCTGACGGTCAATCGAAGGAACAATTCAACTTGCTGATTGCTTCGAATAATTTGCCCGATGTGATTGAATACAATTGGGGCGGCGGTGGAACAGCTGCGTATCCAGGTGGACCAGAGAAGGCGATTGCCGACAAGGTCATCCTTCCTCTCAACGACTTGATCGATAAAAACGCACCAAATTTAAAGAAGCTGCTGCAACAGGATAAAGAGCTGGACAAAATGATTAAAACGGACAACGGTACCTACTACGCGTTTCCAATGATTCGTCCGGACAACGGCCTGGTTTTCCGTGGACCGATGCTTCGTAAAGACTGGCTGGATGAGATGAACCTCAAAGTGCCTACGACGATTGATGAATGGTACACCGTATTGAAAGCGTTTAAGGAGAAAAAAGGAGCTACCGCTGCTTTGACCGCTCAGTACAGCAATGAATTGAATATTCAGGATGCCTTCATTGGCGCTTATAAAACAGCCAACCGATTCTACATCAATGATCAAGGCAAGGTGAAATTCGGACCGATCGATCCTCAATTCAAAGATGCTCTGACGCTGCTGAACAAATGGTATGCGGAAGGATTGCTAGATAAGGATTTTGCATTGAATACGGATTCCAAATCGCAGGATACGAAATTACTAAGCAATGCTTCTGGAGCGACAGTCGGCTTACTTAGCGCCGTTGGTAAATGGATGGATACGGGTAAGAAGACGAACCCGAACTACCAGCTTGTAGCTGCTCCATACCCGACGTTGAACAAAGGCGAACGCGCTTTCATCGGTCAACGTGACTTTAAATACAACCCAGCTGTAAGTAAAGCTGTTGCAGGGGATTCCAAACATGCGGAGCTGGCTGTCAAATGGATGGATTATGCGTTTGGCGAGAAAGGCGCATTGCTCTTCAACTTCGGTATTGAAGGCGAAAGCTATACGATGAACAATGGCGTGCCTACGTTCACTGATAAAATCACCAAAGATCCGAAATTCAGCCTGCAACAAATGGTTTCCCAATATACAAAGCCGAACGGTCCGTTCTTGGGTGACAGCCGGAAGAGCTTCAATACGTACAAAGAGCAAGATGACGCTGTCGGGATTTGGGAGCAAACGGACGCTGTCAAGCATGTGATGCCTCCTTTCTTGACGCCAACAACGGAAGAAAGTAAAGAACTGGCTAAATTGAGTACAGCGATTACGAGCTATAAAGAAGAAATGTTTGTTAAATTTGTTATGGGCAAAGAGCCGATCAGCAAATTTGATGAGTATGTCAAACGGATTAATGAAATGGGGATCGAGAAGGTAACCCAAATTTATCAACAAGCGTTGGATCGATACAATAAGAGATAATTAGTTTACGGTACATCTTGCGGGAGGTAGACAGGACTGTTCTGACCTTCCGCAAGAATTGGGCCGTGGCAGGAGAAGGTGATGCGATGAACACCATGATTTCCAAAACGAAGCCAGTTTCCGCCGTTGAAGACAAACGGAAAGTATTCCGTTTCGGGCTATTGCTGGATATACGTAAAAACAAACTGCTATATGTGATGTTGCTGCCTGTTCTGCTGTATTATGTCGTCTTTCATTATGCGCCCATGTATGGCGCCCTGATTGCTTTCAAGGATTACTCCCCAAGAATCGGTATTTGGGGGAGTGATTGGGTCGGGTTCGAGCATTTTGTTAATTTCTTTAATGGAGCCTACTTCTGGCGAACGATTAAGAATACGGTTCTGATCAGCTTCTACCAGCTGTTGTTCGGGTTCCCGGCACCTATTATTTTGGCGCTTCTACTGAATGAATTGAGGCATGCTTTCTTTAAAAGAATTGTGCAAACCGTGACGTATATGCCACATTTTATTTCCTTGATTGTTATTTGTGGGATTCTGAAAGATTTTACAACTAGTGATGGGGTCATCAACGATATCATTGCCTTCTTCGGAGGAGAACGGTCAACGTTCTTGCTTGAACCTAGTCTGTTCCGTACCGTCTATGTTTCTTCCGGGATATGGCAAAATATCGGATGGGGAACGATTATTTTTTTGGCGGCTTTAACCGGAATAGATCAAGAGCAGTACGAGGCAGCCAGAATCGATGGCGCTGGTCGATGGAAACAAATGACACACGTCACGCTGCCAGGGATTATGCCAATCATCATTATTTTGCTTATTCTCGACATTGGCAAGATGATGAATGTCGGGTTTGAGAAAATTATTTTGCTATACAATCCGGGCACTTATGAGACGGCAGACGTCATTTCTTCCTATGTGTACCGCGTTGGTCTGCAGGATTTCAATTATAGCTACAGTTCAGCGGTGGGCTTGTTTAACTCGGTCATCAACTTTGCCCTGCTCATTTCCTCCAACTGGCTGAGCCGCAAATTTAACGATACAAGCTTGTGGTAAAGGAGTGTGCGTGAGGATGGTAAACAAGAGGAGCTTTTCAGAAATATGTTTTGATACGTTCAATGTTTTGCTGCTGATTTTAATGATGCTGCTTACCGTATATCCACTTATTTATGTGTTGTTTGCTTCTGTAAGTGACGCAGGAACTCTGATGGGCTATAAGGGTATGTTATGGCGTCCTCTCGGATTCTCACTTGATGCTTATACGAATGTATTCCGCAATCCGATGATTGTAAAAGGCTACGGCAATACGCTGTTTGTCGTACTAGCGGGCTTGGTGCTGAACATTACGCTCACGGCGTTCGGGGCTTACGCCCTCTCGCGAAAGAGCTTGCGGTACCGCAAGCCGCTCATGCTGTTTATCATTTTTACAATGTTCTTTAGCGGTGGGTTGATCCCCCTTTACTTAACGGTCAAAGGTGTGGGATTAATCGATTCCTTATGGTCGCTTATTATTCCAACTGCTATCAATACCTTTAATCTGATTCTAATGAAGACAGCTTTCGAAGCGATCCCAGATGCACTTGAGGAATCGGCCAAAATCGATGGGGCGAACGACTTCGTTATTCTATTTCGGATTGTGCTCCCGCTCTCGATGCCCGTGATCGCTGTCATGCTGCTGTATTACGGCGTAGGCCATTGGAATTCCTGGTTTAATGCGATGATTTTCCTGCAGGAGCGTTCGCTCTATCCATTGCAGCTTGTGCTGCGGGGGATTTTGCTGCAAGGGGAAACCAATGCCAATTCAGGTGCTTCCGATGACGATGCTGCCATGCTGGCCGCTACTTTGAAGTATGCGACGATCATCGTTGCGACGGTTCCGATTTTGTTCGTATATCCATTTTTACAGAAATACTTTGTGAAAGGTGCTCTCATCGGAGCCGTCAAAGGATAGAGGAGGGATCTTCGCGTGAAAGAAGTTAACAGCTCTGCGGTTAAACTAGAGGTCGATTGGGAAGCCTACATGGCCAATAACGATATGGAATGGGTAGTTAAGCCTGTTAGCTGGGATGAAGGAGCTTTCCTCGGCAATGGCTTGCTCGGCACGATGGTTTATGGGGAGGAGCATGCGAGTAAGCGAAATGTGCTTCGCATGGTGACCGGGCGCACGGATGTCACGGCCATCCGTACGGACAAACCGGGATTCCCGCCCCGCGTTCAGCTTGGTGAACTGGATCTGGAATTGGAAGGGAAGATCTATCATCCAACAAAGATGCGCATTAACTTGTGGAACGCTGAATTGCAAGCTACGCTGACGACAACAAGCGGAGAGGTCAAGCTGCGCTCACTCGTTCACAGTCTCGATCCCGTGATCGCTATAGAGATCGAGACGACAGAGGGAGAAAGTGGCGCTCGCTTTGCGTGGTACCCTTTTCCAGAAGTCGATCCTGTTCTGAAGAATGCAGACGGCGTGAATTTAAATCAATATGTGCCGCAGACGGAAGTAGCGTATACGGAAGATGAGGATGGCACTCGCGTGTGTACCCAAGGGTATTCCGGCGAAGATGGCTGCGTAACCGCTTGGAAGGACGTGCAGGTTTCGCCGAATCGGCGCATCTGTTGGCTGTCCATTGCCCGGGGGCATGGTGAATCGGCAAAGGCTGAAGCCGTAGAGGCGGTGGCGCAGGCTTCAGCGGCGAATTTCGAAGAATGGGTTCAAGCTCACCGAGCATGGTGGCACCGATATTACCAGCAAAGCTTCGTTTCGCTGCCGGATGGACGATTGGAAAGCTTTTATTGGATACAAATGTATAAGTTGGCTTCAGCTACGCGAGTAGATAAACCCTTGATTGATAATCAAGGTCCTTGGCTTACATCGACGCCTTGGCCTGGTGTTTGGTTTAACATGAATGTACAGATGAGTTATTCACCAGTTTATACGGCTAATCGTTTGGAAATGGGGGAATCTCTTGTTCGTTCGTTGCATGCGAACAGGAACCAGCTGACTCGCAATGTGCCTGAACGTTTCCAGCACGATTCGGCTGGGTTAGGACGGAGCTGCAGCTTCGACTTGGAGACGAATGTAGAGGATGAGGTTGGCAATTTAACGTGGATTTGTCATAACGTGTGGCGGCACTACCGATATACAATGGATGATGGCATGTTGGAGGAAATATTATTTCCGATTTTAAAGCGGAGTGTGAATTATTATATCCATCTGCTGGAGGAGGGGGAGGACGGCTGCTTGCATCTGCCTCCGACGATATCTCCCGAGTACGGCTCATTCATGCGGACAACGGTGCCGGACTGTCATTATGATCTTTCCTTGCTGCACTGGGGCTGTGAGACCTTGCTTGCGATATGCAAGAGGTTGAGCGTTAACGATCCGCTCAGTCCGAAATGGGAAGACATTCTGGAGCATTTGGTTCCGCTGCCAGTCGATGAGACTGGCTTTATGGTGGGGCGTGATATGCCGCTTGCTTACGGCCATCGTCACTTTAGTCACTTGCTGGCGATTTTCCCGCTGCATCTGATCAACGGAGAAACGGAGGAAGAGCGGGCTTTAATCGCAACTTCTCTGCGTCATTGGCTGGCGAAAGAAGGCGATCTACGCGGCTTCAGTATGACCGGAGCGGCATCCATTGCCGCAGTTCTTGGTTGGGGAGATGAGGCGATGCGGCTCCTGCAATCGCTGCTGCTCATCATCAAGCCGAATACGATGTACAAGGAAGCGGGACCGGTGATCGAAACGCCGCTGGCCGGTGCAGAATCGATCCAGGATATGCTGCTTCAGAGCTGGGGCGGCAAGCTGCGAGTGTTTCCGGCTGTGCCGGAAGCGTGGACAGAACTGGCCTTCCATGACTTGCGAGGGGAAGGCGCGTTCTTAGTCAGCGCAGTCCGCAAGGATGCTGCTACGCAGTGGATTAGAGTGAAGAGCTTGGCGGGAGAACCTTGTCTGATCAAGACGGGCTGGCAGGGACGGATTCGATGGGAGATCTTCGGCGTGGATGGCAAGGAGCGAGTGACTGGTGAATCGGTTATTCACGATGAACTATCACTGGAGTTGAAGAAAGGTGAAGAGGCTGTTCTCTACCCAGGTGAAGAGATTCCTGATTTCCATGTTCGTCCGGTCGGAGGCAGGGACAAGGTTGTGCGGTACTTCGGTGGACATAAGCCTTGGCGGTTATACGGGTTTCATTCAGACAAATAAGTCGATAAAATAGTTCCGGCACGATAACGAATGAAAATGAGGCTGTCCCATAAGTAGATTCTTCTACTTTAGGACGGCTTTATTTATGTAGCGTACAGTTTGGCACCCTTTCCTTCGGTGATTAAATGGGTTAATAACTTTGCGCAGGGGGAAACTAGATGCCTTATTTGGCTGAAATGGGCTGAAATCGATTCCGAGGGGAACTTAGGTGCGTTAATGGCAATTTGGAGTGATTTTATCGAGCTTTTCGGCAGAATAGAGTATTGTAGTTCCCCTTCGATGGTGATTTTGCCTATTTATCTGTAATTAGGACATCCTAGTTCCCTTTCGAGGATGACGTAAGGAACAGTCACATTTTATTGTATCAGGCATGCCAAAGGGGAAGACTTACCTCGTGTCGAATAGCTTATTCGCCCTATCAGGATTTCCGATTGTATTCTTCTTCGGTTACACAAGGGATTCAACTCGGGATGAATGTGATCAAGCCTGAGAAGCATTTCATCAAGCGCTTTCCCTGCTCAATGTAGCAGGGATTTTTTTGTCCTTATTTAGTTGGGGAGTAAGGTGGTGAACGCTCCAGTATGGGATCGCGGTGCTGCGAAAGGGAACCACGTTCCGTATCTTCGGCATGGCGCAAAGAAGGGGGGCCGTCCCAATAATAGGACATCAGAACTGATATTGAAGATTTCGGCTCATTTTGCAGTGTTCTTGCTAGGGGATATCACATCGATTCGAAGTAAACGACGCAAATTGAAATATACACCGACGCTCAACTAGCGTACTGTTCAGGTAGATACCACTCTTCCACAATCGACTACTCGTTCTAAGGGGAAGTGGCGTTCAATTTACGATGTTAATCGGAGGTAAGTTGTTGACATGAAGAAACTCAAAGTTGGGGTCATCGGGCTTGGTGAGGTTGCTCAAATTATTCATTTACCGATCCTAGAATCACTAAGCGAATGTTATGAAATAGCTGCGATCTGTGATATATCTCCCCGTTTAGTGCAGTGGGCAGGATCTCGATATGGTGTTCACCAGCAGTACACAGATGCATTGGAACTCGTTAAGCAGTCTGATCTTGATGCTGTTTTTATCCTAAATAGCAACGAGTATCATGCGGCATGTGCGATTGCTGCAATCGAGCAGAAGAAACATGTATTTATTGAAAAACCGATGACGATGACCCAGCAAGAAGCTGATGCCATCATAGAAGCACGAGATGAACATGGTGTGAAGGTCATGGTCGGCTATATGCGCCGCTATGCACCGGCATTTACACAGGCTGTCCAGGATGTCAGAGACATGGGACGCATTCAATATGCGGTTATTCGCGGCATTATTGGGATGAATCATTTTTTTACGAATCAAACAAGCACCGTTCATCGCTTTGCAGACATTCCGGCTGAAGCTGCGATCGAACGCAAAACCATCCATCAACGATTGATGAAGCAAGCGATTGGTGAGGTTCCGCAGGAGATCTATAATGCCTATTCGTTGCTGCTAGGTTTAGGATCACATGACATTTCCGCAATGCGCGAGCTTATTGGTGTCCCGAATCGCGTCGTTTCCGCTGTGCAATGGCAAGGGGGCTCGAGTATGGCAGCTACCTTCGAATACGATGGCTTCTACGCGACGTATGAAACGGGGCTAGATCAGAACCGACGTTTTGATGCCCATATCGAGGTGTTCGGATCCACGAAACAGTTGAAAATACAGTACAATACACCTTATATCCGGCATTTGCCGACGACCTTACATATAGGTGAAACAGTAGGAGAAGCTTACGAGGAGCGAGTCCATCGGCCAACGTTTAAAGATCCTTACACCATCGAAATGGAAATTTTCCATGAATCCATTACGCAGGATAAGAGCTTGAAGACGACACCAGAAGACTATAAGCAGGATTTGACGATTTTCAAAATGATGGTCGATCAAATGCTGATCACCTATAAGCCGCAATAGAGGGAGGATCATTAGACGGACAATTCGACTCTGGCTCATTATGCACATGTAGGTGTATTTTAAACTCATCATTGACTTCAAACGAAGAATGTGCGACCATAATCTAAACGTTTAGAATTTGTTGAGGTGTGAGTGAATGAAAGCTACCATCAAGGATGTAGCCAGAGAGGCGAAGGTATCTACTGCCACGGTTTCTTTCGTCGTCAATGGGATCGACAAGGTGAAGAAGAATACGAAAGAACGCGTTCTGCTCGCTATTCAGAAATTGAATTATGTCCCAGACCAAGCTGCACGTGCGATGATCAAGAAGAAGACAAAGACGGTCGGCTTAATCGTACCGCTTCTTACGAACGAATATTGGGCTGAGCTTGCTGAACAAATTCAAGAAGAACTTATTCTTCGGGGATATACGTTAATGATTTGCACGGCTGGGATGAAGTCGGCAGAGCTTACGATCAACTCGCTGTTGGAAAGAAATGTGGATGGGGTTATTCTAAGTGGGCGAATCGCCAGTGTTCCTGATGATCATTATATTCAGATGTTTATGGAGCGTAGGATTCCGCTTGTTTCGATTGGTCAGATCCATAAGGAGGTCACCTCCGTGTGGGGAGATAATTTGAACAGCTCCAGAGAGTTAGTTGAACATCTTATTCAACAAGGCAACACGAAAATTGCCTACATCGGTTCTATATCTACAGGAATTGGTCGCGAGCTGGGCTATCGGAATGCGTTAGCTATCGCAGAAATACCAGTCGATGAAACACTTGTAAGAAACGGCAAATTAGAGGATGTACACAATTTCAGTCAGTATGGCTATCATACAATGAAGCAGCTCGTTGCGGAGAAGTGCGAATTCACGGCTTTATTCGGTGCGAATGATCTGATTGCGATTGGTGCGATCAAAGCGTTGCAGGAGTCAGGACTTCGCGTTCCGCATGATGTTGCTGTCGCAGGATTTGATGATATTGCTATGGCTGCGCTCTATAGTCCATCTATTACGACAGTCAAGCAACCGATTGGTGAGATGGCAGGCTCAGTGGTTGCAGCACTCATTGAACAAATTGAACAGCCCGACGGACCATCCATGGTAAGAAAAATTAGATTCCCAATGACAGTGGTCGTTCGCGAAAGCTCCATCTCCCCAAAAGGCGGATACAAGAACTAATTGTATCGCTTTCAATTTAAAATCTAAACGTTTAGATTTCATCTTTGAAAATTCCATCATCCCTAAGGAGAGTTACGTATGACTATGAAAACGTTAAATGTTGGCATTATCGGTCTTGGAGAAGTCGCGCAAGTGATTCATTTACCCGTACTAGAGACGCTTCCTAAGCAGTTCCGCATCGCAGCTTTATGCGATATTTCGCCTAAGCTAGTAGCTCATTTAGGTGACAAATATAACGTTGAACACCTATACACAGATGCTGCCGAGCTAGTCAAGCAACCGGATCTGGATATCGTTTTCGTGTTGAATAGTGATGAATACCATGCGGAATGTGCGATTGCAGCAGCGAATCATAAGAAGCATGTGTTGATCGAGAAGCCGATGTGTTTGACGGAGAGCGAAGCTGACGCCATTATTGAAGCTCAACAACGCAATGGGGTGAAAATTATGGTTGGCTATATGCGCAGATACGCGGCTTCTTTCGTGGAAGCGGTAAAGCAAATTGGTGGCTTTGAGAATATCCAATATGCAAGAGTAAGGGATATCATTGGACCGAATCGCCTATTTGTTAAGCCAACGAGTCATGTCGTTTCCTTTGATGATATTCCGGAAGCGTTGAAGGCGGATAAGCTTCATAGAAGTGAAAAATTAGTGAAAGAAGCGACGGGGGTAGACGCGAAATCACCAAATGGTCAGTTATATCGCCTACTGTGTGGCTTATCTAGCCATGATCTTTCCGCTATGCGTGAAGCGCTTGGTATGCCGAGAGGGATCGTTGGTGCAAAAGTAACGAACAATGGTAGTTTATTTTTGACGGCAATCTTCGATTATGATAAGTTTGCAGTTACGTTCGAAACGGGGACCGACGCTCAGGGACGCTTCGATGCTCATTTGGAAGTGTATGCGACGCATAAATCCGTCCGTGTTCAGTACGATACACCCTATATTCGCCATCTTCCAACGAAGCTCCATGTGCATGAAACGGTTGGCGAAACTTATATAGAATCTGTGATTCGTCCTACTTGGACAGACTCGTATACCTTAGAATTGCAATACCTGTACGACGTTATTACGCAGGACTTAACACCGAAGACGACCCCAGAGGATTCTAAGCAAGATCTTGCCATTTTCAAAATGATTCTGGATGCGCTATCACGCAATGAAATCTAAACGTTTAGATTTCGGCGTGTTAACTGCTGAAAGGAGGCACATATGCGTAAAATTACTGTAGGCATTATTGGAACAGGATTTATCGGACCTGCTCATATCGAAGCGATAAGAAGGCTGGGATTCGTAGAAGTTGTGGCTATCGCGGAATCTAATCTCGCTTCAGCCGAGAAGAAAGCTCATCGGTTAGGCATTCCAAAAGCTTACGGAGATTATCGAGAACTGCTACAGGATCCGGATATTGAGGTTGTACACAACTGCACGCCTAATTATCTTCATTTTCAAATTAATAAGGAGGCTATCTTAGCTGGTAAACATATTTTGTCAGAGAAGCCCTTGGCGATCTCAAGTGTAGAGTCTGCGGAGCTAGTGGCTCTAGCGAAATCCAAGGGGATTGTACATGGCGTCAATTTCAATTATAGACAATTCCCAATTCTCCGGCAGCTTGCCTCTATGATTCAAAGGGATGATCTAGGGCATATTCATCTTATTCATGGAAGTTATCTACAGGACTGGTTGCTCTATGAAACGGACTATAATTGGCGACTTGCTCCGGAAATTGGCGGTGCATCTAGAGCTGTTGCAGATATTGGCTCTCACTGGTGCGATACCATTCAATATGTCACAGGTAAAAAAGTGGTTGAAGTATTTGCCGATTTGGCAACGGTCATTCCGATAAGGAAAAAACCTATTCACCAAGTAACGACATATGCTGCTCAAGGTGGCGAAGCGGTCGACTACGAGGATGAGGTGATTGTAACGGAAGACTATGCATCTGTTCTACTTCGGTTTGATGATGGGGCCAAAGGCGTCTTTTCGGTTTCACAAGTGAGTGCGGGAAGAAAGAATAAGCTTAGTTTTGAACTAAATGGCAGCAAAAGGTCTGCATTTTGGAACCAAGAAGAAGCCGAAAAGTTATGGATCGGCCATCGGGACCAAGCGAATGAAGTGCTTTTGGCCGACCCAGCCCTCTTTTTACAAGAAGCACGTTCAACCATCCATCATCCTGGGGGCCATAACGAAGGCTGGCCAGACACGATCAAGCATATGATGTTACACTTCTATTCTTTCCTTAGGGAAGGGAAAGACCCGCTAACAGAGCAGGCTAACTTTGCGACCTTTGAGGATGGGCACCGCTCGATGTTGATTACGGAAGCCATATTGGATAGTTATACGAAGGGGCAATGGGTGAAAGTAAAGATGACTATGGGATGACATAAGAGGATATAACGATTCGTGCAGCCTGACGGTAACTCGTAGTAAGCGAAGCAACATCCGTTTGTCTCCTAGCCGGTCTAGGAGGCCCAATACGTCCGAGCAAGTTCGTCCCATTCAATTCCTCCTGCGATACGTAGCCGGTGTCACACCCGTTTTCTCTTTAAACAAACGATAGAACCTTTTCGGATCCTGAATCCCAACGGCTGCGGCGATATCTGCAATGGATAGGTCACGATTGGAAGGATCAACCAATAGACGGCAGCTTTGGTTAATTCGCTCATGGGAGAGCAGCTCCGAGAAGGACGCACGGGTATGTTCGCTAACAATGCGTTGTAATTGTCTCGTACCAATTCCTACCTCTTTAGCTAAGCTTGCTAAGGTAATCTTATCAGCTAATCGGCTTCTAATCGACCGCAGGACAGCTTCCATTCTGTCTTGATTGGGAGAGGATGAAGCTTCATTGTGATCTATGGCGCGTTCCATGACGATGAGCAGCTGGAGGAGTAGCCCGCACATCATGGTTTCGTAGCCAGTCCGCTTCTGTTGGAATTCAATGAATAGGGATGACATCAGTTGTTCGAACTCTCCCGATTGTTCTCTCATTTGCAGCCATTGACCGCCATGCGCAACCAGATCATTGAACCTGTACATATGGTACTGCTCTGGCAGAATGGAGGTAAGAAAATGAAATAGCGATGCGTCGAAGATGCAGTTGCCTATTCGCAGCGGCTTATTCGGATGTGGAGAGGAGGGCCGGAAAATATGGGAGATGCCAATTGGAATGAAAAATAAATCGCCTTTGCTGACGCGAATTGTTTGATCTCCGATGTAGTGAAATCCACTCCCTTCCCACACATAGCTGATTTCATAGAAATCATGCAAATGTTCAGGAAGTTCGAAATGTTCGTAAACTTTATTGACGTATATCGCAAATCCATTTTCAAAAAACTCTTCGCCTTTCTCAACATGCATATCAGGTCTACGCATAGGAACTCCCTTACTTGGTTTAGGATAATGTCATCATATACCTAGTAGATGTCGTTATCAACCAATAACATTGCGGCAATGTGAGAGAATTGAAATTGCAGCTTCTTGAATAGGGAAAAGGTTTGCCTGTTATGTTGAAGGACATAGCGGGCAAACCTTTTGTATGTTCACAAACAACGTCTAGGAATTCATAGACGCCTCCAATGGCGTGGATGCCACGCTTTTCCGATTCATAATGATTAAGTACATGGCAATCACAGTAAGAATGATCCCGAGTATTCGCAAACCACCCGCGTTGAACGTATCTCCCATTACAATGCTGATCAATAAGGAAGAAAGAATGGTTCCTAGGTATCTGGAAGTATTGAACAATCCGGAGGCTACCCCGATGATTTCTTTCGGTGAGCTTTGAAACAAAGCAGCTTGCATCCCAACATTATTCAAGCCATTGCTAACCCCGAACGCGGCTAGTGCCAAACATACACTGATCATCGGAGTGGTTGGATGCCATGTCACGATCCATATGGATCCAAGTGTCATCAATATCGCGGATAGCAGCAAGGCTGGTCGAGGGCCAGATTTATCAATCCATCGACCTGCTAGGGGAGATACGACGAGTGAACATAAACCTAAGCTAAGCATGAGAAGCCCCGTATGGAACTCACTGACATGGCGTACCATTTGCAAATAGGACGGAAGCCCGAAAAAGAGGGAGTAGAAGAGTACGTTAACGAGCATGTATTCGACATTGACCCTTGTCATTGCCGGATATTTGGCGAATGTGCGCAAAGGAATAAAGGGGGCTGTTGTTCTTAACTCATGTCGTACGAAAGTCCCCAGTGAAACGAGCCCAATCAGACCGACGATGACATGCTTCATGGAGATGTGTCCAACTGATTTGGCTGACAGCAACCCGACGAGCAGCCCAACTAGCCCCACTGTGAAAAGCAGAATCCCAGGCGCATCGATCAAAGCCAACCATTTTCGAAAAGATAGTTTTTGTGTAAGAGATGTTGCCTGATGATCATTGGGAATGAACCTCCACGCAAGTAGATAGCTCGCCAAGACGAACGGAATATTGACGAGGAAGATGGCCTGCCAGTCCCACCAGTGAATCAGGATACCGCCTATGAAAGGGCCAATGGCTGCAGCTCCAGATAGGAAGATGGACATGACGGATAGAGCAGTCGCTTGTTTCTCCGTTATATGAATCCGCACAATGGCCATGCCAACTGCAACCATCATGCTTGTTCCTATCGCTTGTATGATACGAAACACAAGAAGCAACCCGAAGTAGGGCGATAGCGGAGCTAATAAGGAAGCAATAAAGGCGATAACCAGCCCGGCAAGAAATATCTTCTTGCGACCGAATAAATCACTAGCCTTTCCCATGACAGGCTGCGCGACAGCACTCGCCAAGTAGAATACAAAAATGACCCAGGACACCTCAGTAAATTCAAGACGATACACATTTTGCAGCCTTGCGATAGCAACAGCAATCATCGAAGAATTTAATGGGTTCAACAGCACCCCCAATCCAACTGAAATCAACAACCATTTGCTGCGATTATTCATGTCTGACACCCCCCTGTTAACTGATGTCATCGTACTTGAAATTCATTATTTATTCCAATGACTTTTATGTTATGATTTCATTGATTAGAAGGAATGAGTCGGAGGCGGCGGTGAACAATGGAACTACTTCAATTGCACTATTTCATCACGGTGGCTCGATTGGAACATATGACCGAGGCCGCGCAGAGCTTACATGTTACGCAATCGTCTCTGAGTAAAACGATTCAACGCTTGGAAGAGGACCTTGGTGTTCCGCTATTCGATCGAATCGGGAGGAAGCTGCGATTGAATGAGTTCGGAAGCAGATTCCTACAGCGTGCTGAACGAGCTTTATTTGAATTGGAGCAGGGGAAGCAGGAGTTAAGTGATTTATCAAGTCCAGAACATGGTGCGCTCGAATTGGCTGTTACTGCCGCAAGCACCTTGCCCAATATCCTGCGAGCGTTCAGGAAAAAGCGCCCCCATCTCCAATTTCATGTACAAATGCTGTCCACGCAGGAAATGGTGACGCTTCTTCATCGCGGTGAGGTTGATTTTTGCTTGTCCTCACCACCGGTTCAAGGGGAAGACATCGAATGTCAAATCGTGTGCATGGACCCGATCCTCTTAGCTGTTCCATTGGGGCATCGGCTAGCAGCCAGAACCAGCGTTTCCTTAAGCGAGCTCAAGAATGAATCGTTTGTCGGTGTAAAGAAAGGCTACGGTACCCGCGATTTAGTAGACTCCATATGTAATTCGGTTGGATTTGAACCGAAGTATGTGTATGAGGGAAATGAACCTGCCAGATTAAGCTCACTTGTGGAAGCCGAGATCGGAATTGCTTTCCTACCAAGCTCAGCAAGGAACTCACGTGAACAGATTACCTACCTACACATCGAAGATCATGAATTGGTGCGGGAAATTGCTTTATTATGGCACAAAAGTCGGTACATTTCCCGGGCTGCACAGGAATTTCGTGAAGTTGTGGTCGCTTATTTTCAGGAGATGTCTGGGAATGCTTGATTTTAATAGTTGAAGTTATTTTTGAAATGAGGGATTGCATTGCATTTTGAATTAAGTACGGCAATTATCCAACTGATATCAGTAGCATTCACGGTCGCAATTTTGACTTTACTTATTAAGCTTATTAGAAAAAAGAAATCAAAGTAAAGTGATATAAACTTTAGTGGAGACTCTTTACAAACGAACGTACATTCGTTATTGTTTATATGGGTGGATTTCCCAATAGCCAAGGGAGTGATCATGTGGAAGTTATCAAAACGAAGATTGAGAGTTCTCTTACAGTCTTATTGGTATCTAATTATGAAAAGTCTAAAAAGTATTATGAAGATGCCCTTGGATGTGAAGTAAACGAGTTTTGGGCCATTCGAGACAATTTTGGATTAGGATTTAAGTTGATTCAAGCAACTCATATAGAAGACGTTAGACCTAACAAAGGTACTTGGAATACATATGCTTATATCAAAAATCATGCTGAATTGGATGCTTTATTCATAGAGCTTAAAACCAATGGGGCAATTATTGTTTCAGAACCTAAAGAAACAGCACATGATTGGGGTACTTGGAAAGATTTCTCGGTTCAAGATTTAGATGGATATGTAATCGGTTTCGGATCGGGAAATAAACATAATAAAGGAGAGGAATAACGATGTCTTTTTTTAAGAAAATGATGGCTAAAGTAGGGATCGGGAATATTGATATCGATACACAGTTCCATACGGAGGCTTTCATTCCAGGCGAGCTGGTAGAGGGCGTTATTATTGCTAAAGGCGGCAGTGTAGAGCAGAAAGTGGACAAAATCTATTTTCAAATTATGACCGAATACCGCAAGCCCTCACCCATTGATAACGAACCGAATCGTATGGTGACAGAAACGGTTGTGATAGCCAACATCCTGTTGGGCGAGAGTTTTGTTTTTGAACCGGGAGAATCGATCGAAATTCCTTTTCAATTCGTGCTGCCGCATGAGACACCGATTTCTATTGGCGTAAGCAAGATCTGGATTCGTACAGGCATGGATATTGACAACGCGGTTGATCCATCAGATCGTGATAATATTGAAGTTTTGGCTCATCCGCACACATCTGCTATTTTCGAAGCGTTGGAGGAATTGGGCTTTTATGTACATAAAGCAGAAAATGAATATTTTCCTAAACATAATTATTACCTGCCCTTTATTCAGAATTTTGAATTTGTCCCCTATAAAAATAGCGAATTTAGCCGCTCTGTTGAAGAGCTGGAGCTTGTATTCTACCCGGATGAAAACGGGGTTAAAGTGCTCCTGGAATTTGACCGCAAAGCGCGTGGGTTTAGCGGACTCCTAGCAGAAATGCTGGATATGGATGAGTCCCATCACCGTTATTATTTCAGCGCCGATGAGCTGGAGGAAGGCACTTCAGCAGTGGCTAATCAGTTCAGAGGCATTTTTAATAATTTGCTGGGTGTGTAACGAGCATGTATAGTGACAAGTGCATATGAAGTTAAGAAGGCGGCTGACCCAATTGGATCGGTTGCCTTTTCTCATTTAACGGATTTGAGTTCAGTAAGTAGGAAAACAAAAAGAGACGACAATTATGCCATCTCTGTAATTAACAACGTGAATACGTTTCATGTAGGTACAAGTTAGTCACAAAATTTGATTTTATATTTAGTTCCGTCATAGAGTTCAATCTTAAACTCCTTTAAAAATTTCCATTTGATGCTGTCTAACCACTCCGCTAGCATTGCTACTCTTTCTGCTTCATTCTGGGATTCATCAAATGATAATTTTGATTCATCACCATTATAATACTCTGCTTTGAGCTTCTCGATATCCTCGATATCAAGTAGAGACAATACACCGTCGACCCAGGAACGCTTTAACATCATAAACACCTCCTAAAATATAGATACTAAATCTATATAGTATAAGGAAAATTTTAACAATTGCTTGTACATAGTTACTAGTAAATAAGTGGATTTTTTTCAATAGTTTTTAAGAGAAAGAGATCATAGGAGAAGACTGGATTAACCCTTGCTGTGCTTAGATTATTTTGGTGTTGTGATGGAGCAGATCGTGTATAATTATACCCATATAGATGGGCAGAAATTGAAGGGGATAATAATGGACGAAGAGGATATCAAGCAACGTATCAAGGATTACCAGCAGGCAGATGGAGTTCGCGCTCTCACTTGCGGTAACAACAGTAAACACGAGAAATTATACCCTAAGGTTCTTGAACAAGGGTTGGTTCTTCTTTGCCCTAATTGCAAGTATACGCAGACGTACATCCCGGATCTCTTTTTTGATGATGGTTTTTATGAGTGGCTGCGGGGCATGAAGAGCTTGATTTAAGGAGATAGTCTAGTATGATCCGCAGCCCGTTGCTGTGGGTCTTTTTTTGAACTTTGGTGGTTATTAGTCAGCTTTCAAAATAAATTGTCAGTAAAGGGGCCTATGTCATGCATCCAAGAGCTAATACGTTAGGTTTAGTTATTAAAGATAACTATATTCTTTTGGAGGAGAAAGAAGGAAGACATTCCAAAGGAATAGGTTATTACTACCGTCCAATTGGTGGAACAATAGAACTTGGAGAACGATCAGATGAAGCGTTACTAAGAGAATTTAATGAAGAGATGGGTGTTGAAGTAATGATAGTACGATACATCACCTGTTTAGAAAATATCTTCAGAATAGATGATCATATAGGACACGAGATAACTCAGATATACGAAGTTGATTTTAAAGATAAGAGCTTATATGAGAAAGAACATTTTACTGTAGTTGAAGGGGACAAGGTTACTTATGCAAAATGGGTTTCGAAAGAAGAAGTAGTATCAGGGAATAAGATACTATATCCAAATGGATTAACAGATTTGCTAAGGCTGCCGTCACTTTTGGTTTGAGAACCTTCTCAATGGGCAGTATAGTCGAAAAAGGAACTTGAATGTAAATCTCGAATATCTAATGTAATCTGAAAGGTTAATAAAATGATGACAGACAGGAGTTAGATACAATGATAAAAGGTTTCGGAGGAATATTTTGGAGAACAAAGAATCTTGAAGTTATAAAAAAATGGTACAGCGAAGTGTTGAAGCTTGAAATAGAAAATTGGAATGGGACTATGATAAAACCTCAATTAGGAAATGAGACCATCTTTTCTTTCTTTGCCGAGAATGACAGTTATTTTCCAACAGATCAACAAGTGATGTTAAATTTCCAAGTAGAAGATCTAGACGAGACGATTAAACATCTTGAGCATATGAGGGTACCTCTTGCCAAGAAAAAAGAGAGTAGTGACTATGGAAAGTTTGTTTGGATCGAAGATCCTGATGGACGATTGATCGAACTTTGGGAGAAATAAAGGGACAGATCCTATGTATGGACAAACAATTTGTTTCCATGAATTCGGTGAACCACAAGACGTCTTAGAAGTAAAACAGCGAGAAGTTACGCCGCTAATGCCTGATGAGATTTTGGTAGAAATGATTGTTCGTCCGATAAATCCCTCTGACTTGATTCCGATTCGCGGTGCTTATAGACACCGTATCTCGTTGCCATGTATTCCTGGCTATGAGGGCGTAGGATCAGTGATCGATATCGGTAGTAACGTGTCAAAATCCATGCTTGGTAAGCGTGTATTACCTCTCCGAGGAGAGGGGACTTGGCAGCAATATGTAAAAACATCTGCTTCGTTGTCTATTGAAGTGCCAAACTTCATCTCTGACGATGAGGCTGCTCGATCCTATATCAATCCTCTCACTGCCTGGATTATTTGTAAGGAGTTGTTTAAACGCTCCAACAATTCTTTTCTATTAGTTAATGCGTGTAATTCTGCAATCGGCCGTATTTTTGCTCAATTATCCGTTGTTTTTGGATATAGGCTTATAGCCGTAGTGCGGAGTTCAGCGTATACAGAAGAGTTGTTGCAATTAGGTGCTTGGCATGTGATTAACTGTTCACAGAGCGATGTCTATAAAACGGTGATGGACGTAACGAGTGGGCAAGGTGTTCATGCTGCGATTGATTCTATCGGTGGAAAAGAAGGCTATGAACTTGCACGTGCTGTGCGACGAGGAGGTTTCTTTATATCCATTGGATTGCTATCAGGACTGCAAGTGGATTGGCAAAGAATTGCAATTGAACTTGATATTCAATCGAAAATTTTTCATTTGCGACAATGGCTACAAAGGATCTCAGTCGATGATTGGCAAAATTCCTTTCAACAGATTTTTGCATTGCTTCGTCAAAAACAGCTCATCTTAGGAAGGGCTGAAGCGAGGTACAAGTTAATCGAAATTACAAAAGCAGTGCAGATAGCCGAGCTATCGGGCCAACAGGGGAAAGTGCTACTTACATGATAGATCCTCATACGATGAACGATTGATACATATAGACACCGAGGTAGCTGGTCGTTGACGATCAGCTGCCTTTTCCATGTAAACAGGCTGATCTGAAAAAAAGATCGTAAATTCAGTCACATCAGACTAGAAATAGTAGGATCCCCCCTGCAGTATTTACCGAAAAACTCTTATAATAGAAGGTAATTTTTATTCAATATCGTTCTGCCAATTTCGGATAAGGAGACTGAAATTATGTATAAACTGGTCATTGTCGACGATGAACCTGCCGTCCGAGGAGGGCTCAGTCAATTCGTCCAGTGGAGCGACTATGGGATTGTTCTCGCCGGAACAGCGGACGATGGAGATACGGGGTTGGAGCTGATCGAGCAAGTAAAACCCGATATCGTACTGACAGATGTGATGATGCCGGTCATGGACGGGATCCAAATGTCGCGGGAGATTCGAGAGCGGCTCCCTGAAACGAAAATCGTATTTATAAGCGGTCACAATGAAGCAAACCTTTTGCGTTCGGCCTTGCAGGTGCATGCTGCCGATTATATTTTCAAACCAGTCAAACGAACTGAGCTCCAAAAGGTTATTGAAGGTGTCGTGCGAGACTTGCGTTCGGAAGAGAAGGAGCGGCAACGCCTCAAAGACATGGAGGTCAAATTGACCCAGAGTATGCCACTGCTTAGGGAGAAATTTCTGATGGCATTGATCCAAGACGGGGACGCAAAGCCAGAGGTGCTGCGGGAAAGAGCTGCGTTTCTCAATCTGGAACTGCCGCTGGAAACGCCATATCTCGTACTCGTTATAACCATTGACGATGCCAGGGAGGTTCTAGGTAGTCGTTCGGAGAGGGACAAGCAGTTGTTGTCGTACTCACTCTTGAACGTCGTTCAAGAACTGATTGATCAGTACCTGCATGGGTATGCATTTGAGAACAGAGCTGCTGAATTCGTTGGACTCTTAGTGCTTGATGATCCGATGAAAGACCCGGAAGCAACGCTGCTTTTGCTGGCAGAGGAGATTCGTGACAATCTGAAGCGCTGGCTGAATATCAGCGTTACGATTGGAGTAGGCGAACGTGCCGATAATATCCGGATGCTTCCAGCGTCTTTTCGGCATGCACGCGATGCGGCTGACCAAAAGTGGTACATGGGCAAGAATCAAGTGATTACGATGGACAGTTTAGAAGTTGGAGCTGCCAGTTCGATTCGGTTCGATAGCAGTCAGAGTGAGCGACTGGTATCCGTGCTGAAATCGGGGGAAAAGCAACAATTGGAGTTGGAAATGGAAAGCATTCTCGAGCCGCTGGCGCAAATTCGCAAGGACGGCTTTAAGTACGGCCGGCAGGTAGGACTGCAAATGATCGCTCTCGCCGGCAGGTTGCTGCTTGACCTTAATTTGCTAACCCGTGAGAAAGAAGAGGAGGAAGCTTGGGCGCTTGATCGACTCCTGAAGTTGGAAACGATGGCCGAGTTAAAAACCTTTGTAAGCGATTACCTATATAGCATCTGCTGCTGGATTCAGGAGAAGCGGAGCGGACGATCGAGTAATGTAATCGAACAGATTCAGAAGTTTATTTCTGAGAATTACGCCAAGAACTTGGCCATCGCGGAGATCGCCGCCTACGTTTATCT
The DNA here is from genome assembly GCF_013141695.1 of Paenibacillus plantarum. Lineage (GTDB taxonomy): Bacteria > Bacillota > Bacilli > Paenibacillales > NBRC-103111 > Paenibacillus_E > Paenibacillus_E plantarum. The sequence continues at coordinate 29,886 of NZ_WHNY01000043.1, read as the reverse complement.
CAGTCAAACTTACGTCAGTTTATTGTTCAAGCAGGAGACTGGCGAGACGATTTACGAATATTTGATGAAAGTCCGTATTGCGAAAGCGAAGGAATTGCTGGTAGATCCTCGCATCAAGTTCTACGAAGTGTGCGAGCTAGTCGGCTATACGGATCCGAGCTATTTCAGCAAGCTGTTCAAGAAGATGACCGGACTTACGCCAAGCGCTTATCGGGACCAACAATAGGAGAAGAAGTGTTTAGCATTCAAAAGGAGTTGATCCAGTGAGAGGGGTTTTGCAAAAAAGAAGGATCCGTCCCTCTAATTTGTGGGAAGGCGTTGTGGCGGCCAGGAGGTGGATGCTCGCCTACGGTCTGATGATTTTCCTGCCAGTATGTATGATGTTGTTCGTGTATTATGAACAGTCCTCCCGAATTTTGCAGGAGGAGGTGACCCAGACCATGCAGCAGACATTGAAACAGGCAGGTATTAATTTAAGCTCGCGGCTCAACTATGTGCAGAATTCATCCAATTCTATATTTATGAACAATAAACTGTATGAAAATTTGGATCCCGCTTCTCCGATTATCGAGCGCATCGCTCAGTCAAAGGAGCTGCGCAATTTGCTCGAATCGGTCCAATCGGCACCAGACATTGTCAGGGCGCGTGTTTTTACCGATCCGGGGAATTTATACGGATTCGATTTGTTGAATCTTTTTCCGCTAGATAGTTTGAAAGTTCGCCCATGGAACAATGAGGTCATGAACGCTGGCGGCAGTATCGTGTGGACGGGCATCTACGAAGAAAACTATCTGGACTCGGGACCTGCACGGATTCTTTCCTGTGCTCGATTGCTGAGACATCCGCGAAATTTTGCTCAGAGTCTTGGTGTGCTTATGCTTGACGTTCCCGAGAAGATGCTAACTGAAATTATTTCCGAGCTTAATTTCCCAGCTCAAAGTCGTGTATATATCGTGGATCGCAGTGGGACTATCATTTACAGCGCGGATCAATCGGTAATCGGCACCAAGACTGCCCTCGAGAGAGAATCTGATGATGGAATCATCAAACGGTCTGAAAACGGTGTAGAGGTGTTTGAAGTGCGTGCACCTATCCGAGCTGCGGATTGGCGTCTCGTACTGGAGGTGCCGAAGACCGGCCTGACGCATCGTACAACCACGTTAAGTCAGTGGTCTGGCATCGCGACGGTTGTAGGCATGACGATCATGTTTTTGATTCTCGTGTTCATGTTATTGGCGTTCGTTATTAACGGGATGAACCGGCGAATCAAATCGGTCGTCAAGACGATCCGCACGGAAGGTGTCGAAGGGCTGGAGGAGCCGGGAGGCGACTTTCGGTTGCTTGAGCGAGTTGTCGATCATTTGGTACATCGCGTGAAGGATTTGATGGAGGAGGCCTACCGTTCGAAAATGCTGGAGCGAGAGGCTGAACTTCGTGCGCTGCAAGCTCAGATCAATCCCCATTTTCTCTATAATACGCTGGATACCATTAATTGGTTGGCGATCTCTCGCGATGCCGACGATATCAGCCATCTGATTGAGAGTCTGTCTGATTATTTTCGGCTTAGCCTGAATAAAGGGAAGGATCATGTCTGCGTAGTGGATGAGCTCGAGCTCTCGAGAGTCTACTTGGAGATTCAACAGAACCGCTTCCCTTCCACATTTGAGTTCTTCATTGAAGCGGATCCGGAGGCGAGTCGATGCGTCATTCCGAAGCTGACGCTGCAACCCATCGTTGAGAATGCGCTGCTGCACGGTATCCGCAAGAATAAAGGCAAAATCGGCATCATTAACATTCACGCGAAGCGGTGCGGAGACGTGCTTGAGATTACCATCAAAGATAATGGGATTGGCATGGATGAGCAGCTAGCTTCCAGTCTGTTGTCTACTTCGCGCCCTTTACTGCATGCTGAAGGAAACGGCAGCTCGTATGGTCTATACAATGTGAACGAGAGAATCAAGCTTATGGCTGGTTCCGATTATGGACTAACGGTCCGTTCTCGTCTAGGCGAAGGTACTGTTGTGATCGTTCGTCTCAAGGCAATGAACGAGGAGAGAATTAAGTAGGATACACCTAGAAAGTGTCGGATTACCCACTACATGACGCACTCTCCTGTAGGTACAATAAAGCCATAAGTGCAGGAGGTGCAACCACAATATGAGCGAAATCATCACACATTTGAATGGAAAGGCAGGGGAGGCCAAGTTTTCTCGCAAGCGTGAAGGCAGATGGCTAAGGGTATGGCGGAACCTCGATACGTATGTACTGCTGGTGCCTGGGCTGCTTCTACTGCTATTGTTCAAATACACACCGATGTACGGAGTCTTAATCGCTTTTCAGGACTTCAACATTTTTGATGGGATCAGAGGAAGCCAATGGGTCGGATTGGAGCAGTTCCGAAAGCTCATGCAATCGACAGAATTTATGCAAGTGTTCACGAATACATTGCTCATCAGTATTTACAAGATTGTGTTGCTGTTCCCGATACCCATCCTGATCGCTCTGCTGCTGAACGAAATTCGGTTCCCAGCGTTCAAACGGACCATCCAGACGATTATCTACATGCCTCACTTCTTGTCCTGGGTCATTATCTCTGGCTTGTTCATGACGATCTTGTCCCCTTCTGACGGACTTGTCAATACCGTCATTCAATGGTTCGGCGGCGAATCCATACGATTTTTTATGGACAACCACGTATTTAGAAGTGTCGTCGTGTTCACGGCAGGCTGGAAGGAGATCGGCTGGAACGCGATTATCTTCATCGCTGCCTTAGCGAGTGTCGAGCAGGAGCAGTACGAGGCGGCTTCTATCGATGGAGCGAATCGCCTGCAGCAGATGTGGCATATTTCGCTTCCCGGCATTGTGCCGACGATTATCCTGATGCTCATTCTCCGTCTTGGTATGGTGCTGGATGCAGGCACAGAACAGATCCTGACGATGTATAACCCTACTGTCTACGCATCCGGCGATGTTATCGGTACTTTTGTTTACCGAATGGGTCTTGGAAAGATGGATTACAGCTTCAGCACGGCAGTCGGCCTTTTCAATTCGGTCGTCGGTTTTATTCTCATCATCTCCGGCAACTGGCTCAGCAAAAAAACGCTGAACCGCGGAATATGGTAAGGAGGCCTGGCATGCAAATCCGTAAAAGAACATTCAGCGACTGGGTTTTAGATAGTTTCGTCTACGGCTTCATGATTGTGTTAGGTCTGATTACCTTATTGCCGATGATCCACGTGTTCTCCAAATCCGTCAGCTCGGACTGGGCGCTTGTATCGGGACGGGTGAATCTGCTCCCGGTAGGCTTTCAACTGGATACGCTCGTAAAAGTCGCTACCTCCTACACATTTGCCCGAGCATTCGTCATTTCGGTTATCGTGACTGTAGTTGGGACACTATTGAGCATATTGGTGACCGCCATCACAGCTTATCCGCTATCTAAGCGGCATTTGCCCGGTATCTCGGGAATCATGGTATTGTTCGTTTTCACCATGCTATTTAACGGAGGACTTATTCCGAATTACCTGTTAATTCGTGAGCTGCATTTGCTTAACAATTTATGGTCGCTCATTTTGCCAGCCATGATCAGTGTTTTCAATATGCTGGTCATCAAGAGCTATTATGAAGGTCTTCCCGAAGCACTTGAAGAATCGGCGCGGATGGATGGAGCCAAAACGTATACGATTTTGTTCCGCATTATTCTACCGCTCAGTATGCCTGTACTCGCTGCGATCGCCTTGTTCTATGCCGTCGGTTTTTGGAACGATTACTTCAGTCCGATGCTGTACATTAGCGATCCATTATTGAAAACGCTCCAACTGCATCTGCGCGATATCGTGATGGAGAACGATACGGCGAACGCGCTCAACAAGTCGGCAGACGATCTGATGAATATGTCACCGGAAAGTATCCGTGCCGCTACCGTAGTCGCATCTACTGTGCCTATCCTTCTCGTATATCCGTTCCTTCAGAAGTATTTTATTAAGGGTGTATTGATTGGTTCCGTCAAAGGCTAATGCTGCATTAACGCCGGCGGAATCCACCGCTGCTTAATGATAAATTTCACAACATATATAGGAGGGTTTAAAAAATGAAGAAAACGATGAAATGGGCTGCGCTCCCTGTCGCAGTCAGCCTGATGCTGCTTACCGCTTGTGGCGCAAGTAGCGAAGGTGAGAAAAGCAGCTCCCCAACCCCGGCCCCGTCCACACAGCCAGCGACTGCGGGCCCCAAGCCTGAACTGAAAGCGCTTATGCGACTGGGCCCTAACTTCGCTAAAGACCCGATCGCCATGATGTTGGAAGAGAAGACCGGGTACAAAGTCAATTACGAAGCACTTCCGGTCGATAAGCCGGAGGACAAACTCAACCTTCTGATTGCTTCCTCGGAGCCTTATGACATCGTCTCGACAGCTGGGGACAGCAGTTCCAAAGCGATCTATGCCGACTATGCCAAAAAAGGCGCATTGGTCGATCTGACTCCGCTTATTGAGAAGTACGGTAAAAACATCAAAGCATCGTTGTCCAAAGAGACACTGGAAATGGCCAAAGTCGACGGTAAAATCTATGCCATTCCGACGCGAACCCTCGAATCAGTCGGTACGAGTCTGATGATCCGCAAGGATTGGTTGGATAAGCTGGGTCTGAAAGTCCCGACAACGCTTGACGAGCTGTTGGTTGTACTCAAGGCGTTCAAGGAGAAGGATCCTGGTGGTAACGGAGCCAAAAATATTCCGATGGCTATTAAAGGCGACAATCCATTGGTCGACAACCTCGTCGGCGCTTTCGGCATGGTGAACGATTGGAACGATGTGAGTGGCAAGTTGGTTCCTCGCGCGATGAATCCTGCTTTTAAGGAATATTTGACTTATATGACCGATCTTTATAAGCAAGGGCTGCTTGATCCAGAGTTTGCGATCAACAAGGACGCAACTGTGAAAGAGAAGTTTACAAATGGTAAGGCAGGCGCCATCGTGTTGCATTGGGCAGACATTCCGTCGATTGACGATGCGCTGAAGAAAAATTTCCCAAGCGCCACCTATGCGTACATTCCTGCGCTGACGGGCAAAGACGGCAAGGCAGGTTTGGCACAGTCTTCGGGATTTGATAGGCTGACCTTTATTCCGAAAGCTTCCAAGCATCCGGAAGATGCGATCAAATGGATGGACGCCAAGCTGGAACCGGATACGTTCAAAAACATGGCGATCGGTGTAGAGGGCACGCACCATACAGTCAAAGAAGGAAATTATTATCCGATTTTGCCGATTTTCAATGACGAGCGCGGCTCTGCCAGCAACTATTTGACAGGTATCGATGAAACCAAATATCCGATCTATTGGCAAGCACGCGTCCGTAAAGATGACCGCCTCTACAAGGGCTGGGAATTCTTGAACAAGTTGCAAAAGCCGGAAGTATTCAAGCAGAATCCGCTCGGTTTAGCGCCGTACTTCCCGAATTACTCCAAGGAAAATGCGCAGCTGAATCAGATGGTTAATGATTATGCCGTCAAAGTCATTGTCGGCGGCGAGCAGCTTACAGGATTTGACGCCTTCACAGACAAATTCAAAAAAGCCGGCGGCCAAACGAGCTACGACGAAATCAACACATGGTACGCGACAACTCGTAAATAATGCAGTGCGGCAGTCTGACGATAACGCTTAGGCGGTGCAGGCTGCCGCATTCGCTGTGCCTTTATGAAAGTATGAGTAAGTAAAGGGGGGATGAATGCTGTAAGTCAAGCAAGATGATATCCATTATGGGAGGGAATTGGGATGATTGCTTTGGAATTTTCGAAAAGGTGGAAATTGCACGGTTTCATGATGTTCTTTTTTTTGATCGGTATGCTGCTATTTACCGCATCTTCCGTCAACGCCGCTCAGCAAGAGCCTTATAATTGGCAAAATGTTAGCATCGGTGGTGGCGGATTTGTAACTGGAATTGCCATTCATCCGACTGAGCCGAATCTCGTCTATATTCGCACCGACGTCGGCGGAGCCTTACGGTGGGACTCCGTTAATCAGAAGTGGATTCCATTATTGAATGCGCTTCCAAGAGAGAAATACAATCTGTACGGCATTGACAGCATCGCCCTTGATCCGGCAGATCCGAATGTGGTTTACGTTGCAGCGGGCAAGTTCGACTATGTAGGAGCTCCTGCGGATATTCTGAAATCAACAGATCGGGGAGTCACATGGGCGTCAACCGGGTTCGCTCCCAGGCATTATGGCAACGGGCCGGGACGAGATTTGGGTGAACGGCTTGCGGTAGACCCCAATAATAGCCAAATCATTTATATGGGAACTCGTTATGACGGGCTGTGGAAAAGCACATCGGGGGCCAGCGTAGGCTCATGGGAGCAAGTTGCTAACTTCCCGAGCATCGGTGCTGCTCCGACTGGTCTCAATTTTGTTTTATTTGATAAGAGTACAGGATCTCCCGGCATTTCGACACAAACCATCTATGTCGGGGTCAAAGGCACTGGTATCTACCAGAGTGTGAATGGGGGGACAACATGGACGCTGATGAATGGAAGCCCGCTTACTCCACGTCGGGCTGTTCTGGCGGATGGCGGCACCCTATATGTCACTTATGAATCTGGTGTCACTAAGTTTGCAAACGGCGTATGGACCGACATTTCGCCCCCGGGGGTAGGGAGATACAACGGCATTACGGTAGACCCTACAAACCCGAACATCGTGATGACAGCTGTAGAAGATGGTTCGAACACGCCAGCGCCGATCTACCGGTCGACCAATGGAGGCCTGAATTGGTCGCAAATCACCTTCGTCAAACATCAGAATGTTCCCTGGTGGACGAGTAATTGGTTTGCTGCTAATACATCGACCTTGACCATCGATCCCCATTTTCCAAATCGGGTATGGTTAACCGACTTTTACGGCACATGGCGCACAGATGATATAACGGCAAGTCCGTCCCACTGGTATACGTACGAAGAGGGCCACGAGGAAGTGGTGACGTTCGCTTTACGCAGTACGCCGATCGGTGCACCGCTGCTTAGCGGGCATGCGGATGTCGATGGTATGCGTCATACGTCGCTCACGACGTATCCAAGCAGCAAATTAGGCAGTCCGTCACTAGGTGATACGGTTTCCATCGATTTTCAAGAGAGTAATCCGAACTTCATCGCTCGGGTAGGTTCCACCCGTTATGCCGGCTCAGGGGGTGGCGGCTACAGTACCAACAATGGGGCAACCTGGACGGCATTTCCCAATCCGCCCGGAATCGCTGGCCGCATCGCCGTATCGGCTGGCAGCGAAACGATGGTCTGGGTTCCGCAGCACGGAAGTCCGTTATATTCAACCGACCGTGGACAATCTTGGACACCGGGAACAGGTGCACCATCCGGAACCGTACACGATTTCTGGGTCTGGTACCAGCCGCTAGCGTCTGATCGCGTCAATAGCAATACGTTCTATCTATTGGAACGTAACACGTGGAAACTATTCCGCAGCACAGACGGTGGCGCGTCTTGGAATGTTGCGTCCACGATGCCAACAATTCCGGCGAAAACTCCCGCGTATTTCAGTGTCAAGGCAGCTCCGGGTAAGGCGGGAGAAGTGTGGGTTAGCCTGGATGGGGGAGGTCTCTGGCGTTCCAGCAACTCCGGCGATTCTTGGACGCAGCTGCCGAATGTGCAGCAGGCGACATTGTTTGCATTTGGTAAGAATAAGTTAGGTTCTCAGGATCCCACTGTCTTCGTCTATGGCAAGGTGGATAATAGTGTGGGTATTTTCCGATCCGATGATTTCGGCACGACCTGGGTGAAGATTGACGTCATCGATCCGGCGATTGGCGCTGAAGCCAATACGATGGAAGGCGACCGTCAAACATGGGGGCGTGTTTATATCGGAACGAACGGAACCGGTGTTTTTTACGGTGACACTTTGATGAGCGAAGGAACCGACACGGAGCCGCCTACAGCTCCTTCGAACCTGTCATCCCCGTCGCATACGTCTACGAGCGTTAACCTCTCTTGGACAGCTTCAACCGATAACACCGGTGTAGCGGGGTACAACATTTACAACGGAGGCGTCTATGTCGGTGCCACGACAACGCTTTCGAGTACAAACTACACTGTAAACGGTTTAACGCCTAGCACCACCTATTCGTTTACGGTGAAAGCCAAAGATGGAGCGGGCAATCTCTCAGCTTCGAGCAATGCGCTGAGTGTGACAACAGCGCCTCCGCCGGCACCTCCGACGAATCTGATAACGACATCCGCGTCACTCACTACGCTTAGTCTGAGTTGGAGTCCGCCATCCAATCTTTCTGGCGTAGTTGGTTATACCCTTTACGTCGGAACCAAACAGGTGGCTTCTACCTCGGGCACGACGTATACACTCACGGGATTGTTGCCCGACCGAACATACTCGGTTACAGTTCGTTCCGTAGACGGTGCAGGGAGCGCGTCAGTAGCTAGCAACACACTGGCTGCGACAACTGCGTCAGGCCCAGGCACGCTTGCCTTCAGCGACGATTTTCAGGATGGGGTAGCGGATGGTTGGACGCCTGCGAACGGTACATGGTCTGTCGTAACATCAGGCGGATCCAAAGTTTATAAGCAATCTTCCTGGCTGGGGACGAATGCGTTCAGCACAGTCGACACCAGCACATATACCAATTATAGCGTGGAAACGAATATCAAACTTACCCAAAATGATATTGACCTGGCAGCAGGTATTACGGCTCGTTATCAAGATCCGAACAATTTTTACTATTTCCGAATCAAAGCAGGCAAGCTGCAGATTGGCAAATCGGTGAACGGAACCGTCACGATCCTGATTCAGAAAAATTATACGATGACGACGAATGAAGTTTACTCGTTCACCGCAGTATTAAACAACAGCACACTCGAGTTATATGTGAATGGGTTCAAGGAATTATCCGTTACGGATACGAGCCATGTCTCGGGCAAAATCGGCCTATATGCCTTCAAGACGAGTGTTGAATTTGACAATGTGAAAGTCGTTCATAATCGCGATTTCACGCCGCCGACAGTTCCTGGGAATTTGCGCTTATTGGCAAAAAGCGAGACTACGGCAGAATTGTCTTGGGATGTATCCTCGGACAATACTGGTGTAACCCAATATGAGGTGTATCAAGGTCCAGCATTGATAGGAACTGTATCATCCAACACATATTCCGCAACCAATCTTGCAGCGAACACCGCTTATACATTCAGCGTAAAGGCAAGAGATGCAGCAGGCAACATGTCCGGAGTGAGCGCTCCGCTTAGCGTCACGACAGACCCGTACCTGTTTCAAGCAAAGAAATCCATTACCGCCATTACCGTTAACGGATCCCTGGACGAACAAGTATGGTCCACGTTCAAGCAATTAAAGAAACCGATTATTGGCACTCCGAACAATACGGCGGAATTCAGCTCGCTCTGGGACAATACTTATTTGTATGTAGGAGTCAAAGTCATCGACGGTAAGTTGTACAATACATCTGTGCAACCTTATTATGATGACTCCATCGAAATCTATATCGATAGCAACAACAATAAGGGCGCAACTTATGACAGCTATGACCAGCAGTATGTCAAGGGTTGGAACGACAGCACGCTCTGGCTGCAGAGAGTGATGCCAAACGGAGTGCTGCATGGATGGGCGCAGATTCCAGGTGGATACAGCGTGGAGTTAGCGATTCCTTGGAGCACGCTCGGCCTTACACCATCTGCCGGCATGACCATCGGCTTTGACGTCGCGAACAATGACACCGACACCGGAACCGGCAGGGAAAGCCAGCTGTTGTGGGCTGGAACGAACGACAACTGGACGAATACGTCCGCATTCGGAAGCCTGCAGCTTTCCACGGTCTCCATTGGGGATACACAGCCGCCTACAGTTCCATTGAATTTGACATCGCCTTCACACACGGACCGAACTGCAGTATTGTCTTGGACGGCTTCTACTGATAATGTAGGTGTTACCGGATACGAAATTTATAACAGCGGAAACCTAGTTGCAACGGTAACTTCGACGACTTATACGGTCACCGGGTTAACGCCGGGAACTAGCTACAGTTTTACTGTAAAAGCGAAAGATGCGGAAAACAATGTGTCGGCGGCGAGCAACTCAGTCAGCGTCACAATGGATGCGTCTTACACGCTGATCCCTGTTACTAAAACGAGTTCCACCATCCTAGTCGATGGCTCGCTGAACGAAACAACATGGGCCATAACGAAGCAAGTGAACAAAAACGTGATCGGAACTTCTAACAACCAGGCGCAATTTGGGGTATTATGGGATGATACTTATTTGTATGTCGGGGTCATCGTCACCGACGGAAATCTGTATAACAATTCGGCGGAGCCTTACTCCGACGATTCCGTTGAGATTTATATTGACGGTAATCATAACCAAGGCGCAACATATGACAGCTATGACCGGCAATTTATCAAAGGTTGGAACGACTCCGCTCTGTATGAGGCTCGAAGCCTCACGAACGGCGTGCAGCATGCATGGGCCACGATACCAGCTGGATACAGTGTGGAAATGGCAATTCCGTGGAGTTCACTTGGCATTACACCATCAGCGGGGATGACGATCGGCTTCGACGTGGCGAACAATGACGAGGATGATGGGAACGGTCGACAAAGCCAGACAGTATGGGCAGGAACATCCAATAACTGGTCGAGTACGTCGGCATTCGGGGAGTTGAAGTTGGTATTGCCATAAGTACCTATGGCGTCGAAGGAAATGTAGAGTTCAAACAGATGGAGGGCTAAACGCATGAATATCATTCAACAAGTTTCAACAACACAGAAAGCTGTTGCTTTTACATTTGATGATGGCCCTAACCCAGAGTATACGCCTCAATTGCTAGATATTTTCGATGAGGTTTCCGGTCGTGCTACTTTTTTTATGATGGGAAAACAAATCGAACTATATCCCGAGACCGCGCTTGATGTTCATGTCAGGAAACATGAAATTGGGAACCATACTTTCTCTCATCCTTTTATGACCCAAATTAGCTTGGAAGAATGTGAGAGAGAACTTCTTGTTACGGACGAATTAATTACTGAGGTAACAGGAACTAAGCCAGTTGTCATGCGTCCACCTTACTTGGATTTCAACGAGGAGGTTCAAGCGATTACTGACAAAATGGGTTACCCTGTCATTGGATCCAATAACGGAGGCACAAGGGATTGGGAGATGCCTGGGGTTGACCACATTCTTGAGGTAACCCGAGCGCAGGTCGGATGTGGGAGCATCTTACTCTTTCATGATGGTTTTGGAGATCGTTCTCAAACGATAGAGGCCGTCCGAATTTTGGCAAAGGAACTGACAGACCAAGGTTATCGACTTGTAACGGTTAGTGAGCTTTTGCAAATGTCGGAGTCATAATTAGGAGCAGTAATTTGGATATTATTCATACAACATGAATATTGAGAGGTAGTTGAGAGAAGCTGCGTAGAATTTAATTCTATGCAGCTTTTTTATGTGAATAAATAGGGGACGGGCAAATTAATTCAAAATTGAGTCTATCTTCTCTCCTGTAATTAGGTTATATTTGGAAGAATTATTTGTGAGGAGAGATGCAGATGTCGGACATACAGGCAATTGTATTAGACTTGGACGGAACATTGCTCGGTAGTGACAAATCCATATCACCTAGAAATTATCAGAGTGTTAAAAGATGTTTTGATTCTGGGATTCCTATTATTGTTGCCACGGCGCGACCGCCTAGAGCAGCTAATCAATTTGTACAAAATTTTCCTTTTGTAGACTACTTGGTTTATTATAATGGTGCTCTAGTAACATGCAAGTCTAAGCAAACTCAGCTTCACATTAGTATCCCAAATGAGATTTGCCAACAGATTAACCAATTCATCGAGTTACAAGCTCCTCAATCCTTCATTTCATATGAGGTTAATGATTCTTGGTATGCATGTACACCTATTCCGGACTCGCAACGTACTCATTTCGGCCTCCGTACGAATGATCCGAACCCCGAGATTATGAATAACGATTTATTTAGTTCACTCTCCCCAACCAAAATTTTGGTTCAAGGTTATAGCACATGGAGGGATATAATAGAGCAATTCGGTGACCATGTGAACGTAATCGCAACCGATGGCGGGGCATTAATTCAAATCATGCAAAAATCAGCATCAAAGGAAGAAGCTGTGCAATGGGTGCTTAACGATATCGGGGTGAAGCCAGAAAATGTAATGGTATTCGGAGATGACTTTAACGATTTAGGACTATTCCAAATGTGCGGAGTTCCAATTGCAATGGAGAACGCGATTATTGAACTGAAAAATTGTGCAGCGCACGTAACCGATTCGAATGATAACGATGGTGTTGCTGTTGCAATTGAGAGATTTATGGGTGTAATCAATTGCTGATAATTAACGCGCTATAAGTAAGGAGTTCATTTTTAAATGAGATATGTAAAATGGTGCATGGCCTCTTTATCACTTTATACACTTCTAACAATCTTAGCGTGGTTCATTGATGAATTAGGATGGAAAAGGGGAGTAACCGAAGGAAAATACCAAATATACGCTAACTTATTTTCAAACATTCAATTCCCTATTAAACTGCTTCTAGGAATGGATGATGTGATCAATTATAACTTTAGACTTTTACCGTATATAATGGGTGCCATCTGTTGGATATTTATAGCAATTTTGTTTTGTAGGCTGAGAACTAGTACACATCATTAACCTGAAAGGAGCCATTCCGGCATGATTGTGATCCCCGATACATTTATAAAAAGAATGCACGAACTCCACGGTGAGCGAGGTGTCGCCTGGTCGGAGGCGCTGCCAAGGCTAATCGCGGACTGTGCAAGCCGTTTCGACTGTAGCCCTGAAGTTCCATTTCCTAATTTATCCTATAACTTCGTGCTCCGCGCAACGCGCAGTGATGGGAAACGAGTCGTCCTTAAATTATCTTTTAAGAAGGATGAGCTATCTAGAGAAGTTAGTGTTCTTCGTGCCTTTGAGGGCCGAGGGGCAATTCATGTGCTAGATGCAGATGAGGAATGGGGAGTTGCACTACTGGAGGGTGCCGTGCCTGGCAAACCTTTGTCGACAATTGAGAATGATGCACTAGCGACGGATATCTTTTGCGATGTGTTTCGCCGCCTTCACCTTTCGCCACCACCGGGGAGTCTGTACCCGTCAATGAAACAGCATTTTGCGGCAATTGAGCGTTACCGAGAGCGAATCAAAGACATGGAAATTGAAGGACCACTGCCACCGAGCTGGGTGGAGAATGCCGAAGAATGTCTGGAATATCTCATCGCGACCACGAATGAGAATCTCTTACTGCATGGCGATCTGCATCATGATAACATTCTTCGCCAAGACGAAGAGAAATGGGCTGTCATTGACCCCAAAGGAATCATCGGTGACATCCATTTTGATACGATCCAGTATCTGCTTAACTACGAGGATCGGGGTGGCGACTGCGAACAGGTGCTGCGGAACAGGATAGCGATTATGGCTGATCGACTTGGTCTTGACCCTCGACGAATCGCGATGTGGGGTGTGGCACGAGGTGTGTTGGAGGCGTGCTGGACGATTGAAGACGGAGGAACCGATTGGCACAGAGGCATCCAAATCACGGAACGCTTTGCCAAATTTTTGGATTAAATGAACCGTCAAAGTAGCATTGACAATGGAACGGACAATTCGTATGAACCAAATAGGATTGTAAAAAAGTGTAAATGGGGTTGAATATGGATGGCGACAGCAGACTGGGAGAAAAAAATTACCGAAATTACTTTATTTGTTGAAGATCTGCATCGGTCAAAGGCATTTTATCAAGAGACGTTCAAACTTGCGATCATATATGAAGATGAAAATTGTGCGGTGTTTGATTATGGGAATACAAGCATCAATCTGTTAAATCAATCGAATGCACGCGAGTTGATTGAGCCGGCGCAGGTAGGTCGCCCCGGAGACGGCGCGCGGTTTCAGTTCACGATCCAAGTCTCAGATGTTGACCAGGTATGCGACGAGCTGGAAGTACGCGGCGTTAAGTTATTGAATGGACCGATAACGCGCCCTTGGGGGCGGCGGACGGCTTGTTTTGCTGATCCGGACGGGCATGTATGGGAGATTGCTCAGGTGCTGTAGTTGGGCTACTTGGCGGGAAGCTTAGATGAGGCTTTCAATTATGATTTGACGGCAACTGGTATTTAATCGGCTGCCGTTTTCTATTGAATGGGAAGTACATGAATTTTATTACATCTCTTTATAGTACTTGAAACGGTAATACGAGCAATATCCAAGGATAAACAGATAGGCAAAAATCAATAGCAAAAGTATTGTTAAATCTATATCCATCAAGGCAAATGGGATAATTAAGGCTCCAAACATAAAGACCATCATGTCATATGCTTTCGCTTTTGCCCGACTAGCAATTGCCAAATTACGCTCATCTTTCATATCAATCTCTAGCTGCTTGGCAGCGGTAGCATTGTTCTTCACAGCGAGTTGGACGACTATTTCTCCCATGCCGTGACCGAAAATACTACAGCCAAGCCCAAAACAGATATAAGGCAACGCTCGCAGCATACCTTGTGGATCTTCCATTGTTTTGATGAAGTACAGACCACCTGCAAATAGTGCTAAGCCTACAACGGTAATAAAATAAGACGAAGTCGGTTTTTTCATACATGTTCATCCTCCTCATATATAAAAATTTCTTCGATTGTCATACCGAAAAAACGAGCAATCTTGAACGCTAAAAGGATAGATGGGTTATAACGTCCGTTTTCCAACGAACCGATAGTTTGCCTTGACACTTCGAGAGCCATTGCTAATTCTTCTTGCTTAATTCCGCGTTGCTTGCGGATTTCTTCTAAACGGTTGTTCAATGCGTTCTCCCTCCATACGGAAAGCTAGCTTTCCATAAGAGGAGTATATCGCGCGATGTAATCAATGTCAAGCGTACTTTCCATTATGATGAGACTAACTGCAAAGGGAATGTCCGACCTATTCCCCCCGCAAGATCATGCGATGAGAACAGAGGCGGTAACAGTTCTCTTGAAAGTTGGCGAACAGAGAATACTGGGTGATTTTGCCTGGGACAATACACACCCACCTTTTCGTACATAGTATAATAACTGGAAAGACATTCACATGGAGTGTGGAAGGATATGCCAATATATTGCCCAATTCAGCCTCCGGTATTTCTCAAGGAAACGCCTAACCCCAATTATGTATACCGAGAATACGCGCCAAGCAAGGCGCTAGTGCCTTACATCGCTTGTTATTGGAAGCTTGATTTCCGCACAGATGATGGCAAGGATCTCTTACATCGGATCATACCTGACGGATGCGCGGATATCATTATCGATATGAATCCCGCTTCTACATCCCAAGGTGCATTTGTAACTGGCCTGATGACCTCTTTTGAAACGATGAATCTCTCGTCAGACTGTTCCCTGTTCGGAATCCGTTTTTATCCACATAAAATGCGCTATTTTATCAAGTATCCCGTCTCAGAGCTTACCGGCTATCAAGTGCTTCTAGAGGACGTATGGGGAAACGAAGCCGACCTGGTTGCAAATGAACTAAGATCCGCTCAGACGCTGCTTGATGCCATTGTAAGACTGGAAGTAAGGCTGCAGAATGTTCTTCTTCGCAATGAATATGAATTCGAGAGTCCGCTGCGAGTGGCATTGTGTGTCATGGGCACTACGATCAATCTCACTTTATTCACACCTTTAAACGACTATACGGAGTGGTGCCAAATCAGATTTGGGCTTGAAGTTGTCCGTTTTTTACAAGCGGAGATGCTACTATTGGAGAGATAATACCTTCATGCATTGAAACCAACTTTATAGCAGGAGGACAAACAATGAAACCACGCATTTCCGTACTTACACTGGGAGTAGATGATTTGGAAAGATCGCTGAGGTTCTATCGGGATGGATTAGGGTTTCCGACCGAGGGGATCGTGGGCAAAGAGTTTGAACATGGTGCGGTGGCTTTTTTTGACTTGCAGGCTGGTGTAAAACTTGCTATCTGGAGCCGTAGAGATCTCGCTCATGAGACGAAAGTACCTCTTTCTCTGCCGAGCTCAACCGAAATGACAATCGGACACAATGTCGGCAGCAAACAAGAAGTGGATGCAATCATGGAACAAGCTGTGCGGGCAGGGGCTGTTCTTGCGGATCCTGCGCATGACGCTTTCTGGGGAGGTTATTCAGGACATTTTCTCGATCCTGACGGCCACTTGTGGGAGATAGTCTGGAATCCTGCATGGGATAACGTGGAGTGAGTCGGGACACCGGCTTTTTCCACGTTTTTATCGAAAGAAAAATGATAGATTAATCTCAAGGCTGCCCGCGTGGCGGCCATTTTTACTTTAACTAGCTAGTTTTATCGACGGCTATTCCATCTGAGAATTACTACCAGTTAAATTTACCGAAAAATAGGAGTTCACCCTTCTCCGCAGGTAGGTCATAAACTCCATATATAGCAATCATAGGCGGGGATTCGATATAAGTTTTGGATAAGGTGGAATAAACTTTGACCTCAATCGTATCACCGGCTGCTAAAGCGTCTTCTTTCGTTTCCCAATAACTTATGGCACAGAACTCATTAGTTACATCTTCTCCCAAAAATGTAATACCTTTAAATCCCTTTAATGTTTGATGGACCATGTTCGTTTTCTCAGCCCATTGCTCTGCGAATGATATTGGGGCATCAGGTCTTAATCTAAACATACTTAATCTAGCGTACATTAGGAATCTCCACCTTCGACAGTCAATATTAAAATTTTATGTGAGATCAGTTTAAAAAGTGTATGTTTAATGATTAAATATGAACGAAACAAATACATGGCGAGTACGTCAGATATTATAAGGGGAGGGAATCAGAAAAACGTACAGGACGGATGTGGGTTTAACTGCAAAGATTGTGGTGCTAAAACCTCAGAAAAAACGCTGTGGGGTCGAAAAGTAGTTATAGAATATGCATGTGGTTTATTGCCCTCTGATTCCCCTGATTACCACAAGAAGAAAGAGCTGTTTGTATCATTTTTGGGAACCGTTCATTAAAATTTATTAATTTAATGTGTGCAAGAGCTCAATAGCAAGAGGAGAATGCTTCTGGAGATTTATCCAGCCCAAGAGGAGGCAATAGAATGAAAAACATGATCCCCCTGGGGTTATTTATTGCTCGTACTTATGCTCACAGGATGTGGGGACAGCGGGAATGGTGCAGATACGTCTGTAACGTCCCATTCCCCAATGCCCGCAACAACTGAATTGCCTCCCAGCTCAACGCCAGTATCATCTCCGCTAACTACAGAGGCAAACGTAGCGAAAGAAGATGACTCCATCAGAGCAATAGGTGCGCATTCGGATGGACAACTACTCGTCAAACCTGAGAACAAAGCGAGCGTAGCGCCTTTGGGGGCACCTAGCTGTTATGGGGTGGAGACTGATTCCCATTGGACAGGAGATTATGAGGTGGTATGGGAATCCAAATCTGATGGAATTACAACCCAAATTAGTACATTTCCAATAGACTTCGAAATTGTACAACCAAATGACTCACCAGTCATCATGCAGCCATTTACCCTGGAAGATATGGATATATTCGCTTATGTTCCTCGTTACACCGATTGTCATGGTCTCGAAACTTACCTTTTCGGAGTAAGTAATAGGAAGGCTTTTCCGATAACGTTTGAGATAAAACCAGGAGTAAATTGGGCTTCTATAAGCCAATTGCCGCACCATCCATTCAAAGTTGTAGGCGGAGAATTTATTGTGACTGGCGGTTATGGGGCGGGACAGGATTTCATTACCATCTATCATTTCAGTTATGATCCAAAGAAAAAGTCAATGATTCTGAAAAGTACAAATGAAGTGAAGCCTAACGATATATAGCTACTGTCGAGATGTCCTATTCCTGAGCTTTCAGAGATACTATACGTAAGCAACCCTCAAATCAGAGGCTGCCGAGAGAACCGACAGCCTTTCTCAACGTGCATGATAGTGTTCAATAAGAATGGGCATTTTGTAAAGTAACCTGCGCGAATGTAAGGGCAGAGGAGTACAACTGCCCTTTTTTGAAAGATAAGAATTTATATGTTTGGGGTTTACGAGAATCACGTTAGGGGTGTTGTGAAAGCGATCTGTCCTTTCCATAAAATGGGAAGTAGGAAGACTTCACCTAGGTTAACCGTTGCTGTTGGGATAAGAGCAGATGAGGGGGGAACCCGTTGTGATGCAAGGTTAGCTTTCATTTTTTCTGAGGTACGGACAGGAGGGCCGTTATTTAATAAGAAAAGCAGGGAGTCCAAATGCTAACGGACGCCACGGCGGTTATTTAGTCCCTTGCCACGCATGTTGGCACACAAATCAGTCAATAACGCCTCTGGTGTCCATTAAAAATCAAAACGGCCTCATTTTTAGCTATTAGAGGCTGTCATGTCCGTTAGAAAATTCAACCATCCTCTTTTCGCGATACTCTTTAGGTTTGGGAAGAATAGGCTCGCCTGTTTACCTTGAACCATAGACAACCCTCTCTATACACATCACATTGGGTAATTACTAAGGACCTGAGGCAGAGCCTCAGGTTTATTTTGTTATGTCTTATAGTCACGTAATGATTATTCGTGTGAAGGTAGGGATTACTTACGTCTAAAAAACCTTATGCCGCTTACGTTTCTGGACTGTCAGGTATTGATTATAGGCGGTAAGTAAACGACGGGCTAAGATAAATAGCAAGCAGGACATCACAACGACGAGGAAAGGTGAAAACAGATGAATCACAACGATATTCAACATGTACCTACACAGTCGATGCTCATTGATACCGATGTGCACAATGGGATTAGAGACCCTCAAGATTTGCTTCCTTATTTAGATAAACCGTGGCATCAGCAATGGATCGGCGCTGGGACAGGTGTAGGTACACCTTATTACTCACCAGTAGGCGTGCTGAGAAAAGATGCAATTCCTGAAGAGGGGGTTAGCTCTGGCAGTGACCCGGTCTTCATGGTGAAGGATCACATTGAACGTTATGGCTTTGATTATGTGATTTTAACAGGGCAGAATGCCCTGGAAATGTCGCTCAATCCCGATATCGATTATGGCAATGCAGTGATATCCGCCTATAACGATTATTTAATTGATCATTGGTTATCTATAGATGATCGCTATAAAGGCGCTATGGTGATTAACCATTCGGATCCCTTGTACGCGGCAAAAGAAATTATGCGAATCGGCGGGCATCCGGATATTGTCGAAGTGATCATGTGCAGCGGCAGTACACGTTTATATGGGAATCGTTTTTTTCATCCTATTTATGAAGCTGCAGAGAGGATGGGCTTGCCTGTATCCATCCATCCAGGAACAGAGGGACGCGGTATAGCTGGAGCTCCGACACCTTCCGGTTATCCATCACGCTACATGGAATGGCATAATATTCTCCCGACCAATTATATGGCGCACATCAATAGCATGGTGTGTGAGGGGGTTTTCGAGAAATTTCCGGGTGTAAAAGTGGTCGCGATTGAAGGCGGTATCGCTTGGCTGCCTCATCTGATGTGGCGAATGGATAAGAACTACAAAGCGCTGCGGGATACGACGCCATGGCTCTCAAAGCTGCCCTCGGAGTACATTCGGGAACATGTCTATTTAACGACACAGCCGATTGAGGAACCGGAGGTACCGGAGCATCTCGTACAACTCATTCAGATGTGCAAGATGGAGGATCGCATCCTATACTCAAGTGATTATCCGCATTGGGATTTCGATCATCCCAAGATGGTGCTCTCTGCTTTTCCTAAGGAGCTTCGCAAGAAAGTTCAAGGTGAAAATGCGGCAGCCTTATACGGTTTGCATAAGAAGGAGATTTTGAAGTGAGGGGGGATTACCGGTGAAGGCAACCAGAATCAGATTAACATTGCTCAAAGATATACGACGTGATCACTGGCTGTACATCATGGCCTTGCCAGGTATTCTCTATTTTCTCTTGTTTAAATATTGGCCAATGGGCGGCGTCATAATCGCCTTTCAGAACTTCCAGCCATTCACAGGTTTTTTCGGAAGCGAATGGGTAGGATTGAAGCATTTTCATCGCTTATTCTCAGATCCTGATTTCTTCATGCTGTTGCGCAATACGTTAATGCTTTCGTTCTATCAATTGGTCTTTGCTTTTCCGGCGCCAATCCTATTGTCCTTAATGCTGAATGAATTACGTCGTGAGTGGTTCAAACGCTGGATTCAAACGCTCGTCTATATTCCGCATTTTATGTCTTGGGTCGTTGTTGTCGCGATGTTTTTTGTTATCTTTGAATCCGAACAAAGCTTATTCCAATCTTGGATTGCCTCGTTAGGCTTCGAAAAATTTTCGCTCATGATGGATCCCGAATTATTCCGTCCCATGTACATCCTGCAAGTCATCTGGCGGGATAGCGGATGGGGAACCGTTATTTATCTAGCTGCGCTGGCGGCAATAAGTCCAGAGTTATATGAGGCAGCCAAAATGGATGGCGCTGGACGCTTTCGTCAAATTTGGCACATCACATTGCCAGGCATACGCAGTACGATTGTGATTCTACTTTTGCTGAAAATAAGTGATATTTTGGAAACAAGTTTCGATCATGTCTTCAATATTGTCAACTCACTGACGCGAGATGTGGGCGAGGTATTCGATACCTATGTGTATCGCGTGGGCTTAGTTGACGGACAACTCAGTTATGCGACTTCAGTTGGTCTATTTAAGGGTGTTGTTGGCCTAATCCTTGTCGTGTTGGCAAACTGGCTTGTGAAGAAATCAGGCGAGGAGGGTCTCTACTAAATGACGAATAAACGTTGGGGAAATTATTTGTTTGATGGAATCAATATCATCCTGCTTAGCTTGTTTGCATTAATTACGGTTGTGCCATTTATCCATGTGATTTCCAGTTCCTTCGCCTCTGTGGCCGAGTACAACTCACGATCGTTCCTGCTGTTTCCAACGGAGTTCTCACTGAAGGCCTATGCGTACATCTTTACAACCAATGCGCTGCCCAAAAGCTTAGGAATTACCGTATTCATCACCGTTGTTGGTACGCTGACAAGTTTATTGCTTACGACGTTGTTTGCGTATCCGTTATCGAGGAACCGTTTTCACTTCCGACGTACCCTGATGTTCCTTATAGTAGTGACGATGATTTTCCAGGGAGGCATGATCCCCGATTATCTCGTCGTGAAGGAGCTTGGCCTGTTGAATTCGTATTGGTCGCTGATCTTGCCACGAGCGATTATCGCATTCTATCTCATTATAATGATTAACTTCTTCAAGAACATTCCCGAGGAGCTTGAAGAATCAGCGAAAATCGACGGTTGCGGGGACTTGCGTATGCTTTTCCGCATTATTATTCCGCTTTCCATGCCGGCGATTGCCACACTGACATTGTTCTATGCTGTACTTCAATGGAACACGTACATGCATGCCGTTTTGTACATTAACGATACAGAGAGATGGCCTATTCAGGTGCTGCTCAGACAGATTGTCATGGTTTCTCAGGCAGGCTTTGTTGAGCAAGGTTCGATAGCCGGGGAATCTGCGATCCCCCCAGAAACAGTGAAAATGGCCGTGATCACGGTGGCAACTATGCCGATCTTAGTCGTCTATCCATTTTTACAAAAATACTTTGCAAAAGGTGCCTTAGTTGGCTCTGTGAAGGGATAGTCGAAAGGAGGAACACAATCGAATGGAAAAGGTTTGGGTAGCTGCAAAAGATGAGATTATGGAAGGTGCCTGTAAAATTGTTAAAGTGAAAAATGCCGAATACGGCATTTATAAGGTGAAGGGCGAATATTACGCATGGCGCAATGCGTGCCCGCACTTCGGTGCTCCCGTCTGCAAAGGAGTCATTACGGGGACGCGTCTACCTTCTCTCGTCTACGAGTATAAGCTTGGGCGTGAAAATGAGATTGTCAGGTGCCCTTGGCATGGCTGGGAATTCGATCTAACTACTGGGGAGCATCTAGTAGATCCTCAGACCAAACTTCGTCAAGGCAAGTTAGATAGTACAAGCGCTGAGCAGGAAAGCTTAGAGAAAGCGGAGCTGGAATTTCAGGCAGATGGCATTTATATGTGGGTGTAATGGTTTCAAAGCGGCTATACTAGACATACAGCCGCCTTAAATAAACATGTTCAACAACTAAGGAGGAGTAATTTTGAAAAACAACAAAGTGGTTAAGTCATGGGGGCTATCACTCACGATGGTTCTAGCTATTTCGGCTATACTATCGGGCTGTACGACATCAAACAGCACGTCGGGGACATCAAGTCCAAGTGCAGGTGCAAGTTCCGGACCTGCTGCGAGCCCAGCTACACCGACAGGACCTGCTAAAGTGTCGATGCTGAACGTGTATTTTTCGAACACGGCTCCGAAAGCAGACGGGCCTGTTGTCAAAGAGACAGAACGCATCGCGAATGCGAAGCTGGATATTACGTATGTGCCGTTCAATGTATACAGCGAGAAATTGAATGTCACCATGACCTCCGGGGAGATGCCGCAGTCGATTATGGTCGAAAATCCATTTATTACATCGGTTATTAACGGTATACGATCTGGTATGTTCTGGGATTTAACGCCATACTTAAACGAGTTTCCTAATTTGAAAAAATACGATAAGAATATCTTAAACAATCTGGCTGTTGATGGGAAATACTACGTGATTCCGCGTCCACGCCCACTTGTACGTATAGGTACGATCATTCGCAAGGATTGGCTGGATAATGTGGGTCTTGCGGAACCGAAGACGATCGATGAATTTTACAACGTTTTGAAAGCATTTAAAGAGAAGGACCCGGATAAAAATGGTGTCAATGATACGTATGGCCTCATGCTCTATGAAAATGGTATCCCAGCTGATATTTTCGCATGGTTTGGCGCTCCGAACAACTGGATGGTGGATAAGAATGGGAATTTCATCAGAGATGTGGAAACCAAAGAGTATCGTGAAGGTTTGACTTTCCTACGTAAATTGTATAACGAGAATCTAATTAATAAAAACTTTGCTATCGTTGTGCGAAATGAAGCTAGAAAAGATTTATACAATAATAAAGTGGGTATCAGTATCGAATCCATTGATGCTGTCGTACCGTTCTACTATCTCCAAATGGCAGATACCAAAAATAAGTATACTATGACCGTAAGTCCGCCTATCAACGGTAAATCGTATGCGACTACTGGACATTTCGGCGGTGCTTTGATTCCGAAGACGAGTGTCAAGACAGAAAAAGAACTTCGTGAGGTTCTTCGTTATTTCAATACAGAGAATAGTGATGAAGCCAAAGCTGAATTTCTCCGTATTTCCCAAGAGAATGACAAAAAACCAGCGGCTGAGCAATTTAATGTGGACGACCTCAAAAACTTGATTACGACAGATGCGATTGTTTACCCAACAGGTACGACAGATACGGATGTAATGTTGAAAAAGCGGATGATAGAGCTTGCCGACGCAAGCGTTCAGGATCCATCCATGGGCCTGATCTCTCCAACTCAAACAGAGAAGGATGCACAGTTGAAAACCCTCTTGTCTGATGCGCGAGCACAGTACATTATGGGCAAAATCGATGATGCAGGCTTCGATGCAGTTGTTCAACAATGGAAAAAAATTGGCGGCGATCAAGTAGCCAAAGAACTATCCGAGCTTTACAAGAAAAAGTAAGCAAGGCTTAAAGGGGCGTATCTAAGGATGCAGCCCCTTTACTCACTTCCATGGTATGATGAATCGTGTAAGGAGTATGGGGAAGAGTGAGGGACTCATAATGAGAAGATTTCAGACATCCAGATTTTTCAAAAACCTAGTGTTGCTCAGCTGTATTATCGGGATACTTCCTGTCGTGCTTCTAGGCTATCTCTCCTTTAATAAATCATCAGCCATCCTGGAAGAAGAGATTATTGCCAGCAATAGGCTCATCCTGAAGCAGAACAAGGAGAAAGTCGAATATTTGCTTAAAACGATTGATACTTTAGCGACACAAACGATTAGCGGAACCGCCATGACGAATGCGATTTCGATGCAAACGGTATTGGATGCACCTTTTGACTACGAATACCATGATCTCTTTGAAAATCTGCTCTATGAGCTCGTCCATATTCAAGTGTTTGAATTGGGTATTCAAGATGTGCATTTGATGAGTTACCGTCAGGATTGGATTGTTGAGGGCGGTGCTGTTTATCCGATGATAGACCGACCATTGATCGAGACGCATGATAAACGTCTATATGATTTGCAAAAGTTACTGATCTCCTATCGAGATGATTCTCGTCGCTCCTATTGGAAGCTGACTGAGGATGAGAAGTCCGGTTATGTATTTAAGCTAATTAAGCATATTCCGTTGAATGCGATCAACCCGGACGGCATTATTTCGATCAATATTCCTTTGCAAGAGCTCAGTAAGCGTCTTGCTGGTGATGTCAGTAAAGGACGTACATTGATTATCAATGAACTAGGATCTATCGTCGCCAGCCTGAACAATCATGACATCGGAACGAACGTGAAGGCCGAGAACTATTATCAACGAATGCTCACAAGCGGTGAGCAGGAAGGTTTTTTCTTCTATAAACAGGATGGCCAGGAGTTTGTCATTCATTATAATCATGCGCTATATAACAATTGGATGTATGCATCCATTACCCCATTGGAGTATGTGATGAGCAAATCGAATGGCATCAAGTTCTATACGATTATTTTTGTAGCCATTTTGATCACGCTTGTTATCACTACATCTTTCTTTTTTTCGCATAAGTTATATTCACCAATTAATCGGATCTATCGCTCTATTCAGCCGGATCACAAACAGAGGCAGAATAATGAGTTGACCTATATCAGTGAACATTTGACTCATTTGACGAAATCAAGTACGAAGCTCAAAGAGGAAATGGTATTTCTGCATAGCCAAACGCGTGAATTTTTTGTGTTTAAGCTGCTATCTGGCGATATTCGGCTAGAGTCGATGGAGGATCAATTAGAACGCCATGATTTTCCAATCAATTGGGATCATTGGTGTGTACTTGCCTTGCAAATTGATACGATGGAAGGGACGCGCTATACCGAAAAGGATATGGATCTGATGCTTTACGCCATTCATAATATGATCGAAGAAATTGTCCCTCAGTCCATGCGTCTTAGCTCTATTGTTCAGAACCAGGGAGTCTTTCTTTTCTTAGGTGGCGGTCTAGAAGATGATACGCCATTAAAAGTGCAGGTCTTTAACAAATCGGAAGAAATACGCAATAGCATTAAGCAATATTTGAATCTGAAAATAAGCATAGGGATTAGCAGGAGGTACTCGAATTTTATGTATGCACCGCTCGCCCATCAAGAAAGTCTGGATGCCTTGGCTTATCGCGTTAGACTGGGATCGGAGTCCATTCTGTTCATTGACGAAGTGGAGCCTAATAAAGCACAGATGTTCCGTTATCCGAAAGAGCTTGAATTTCAGATTATGGAGGCAATCAAGCAGTCGAATGAAGAGCAGGCGCAGGAAAGATTACAAGCGATTATTGCAGATTTTCTGAAAAATCAGATGAATCACTACGATTATCAGCATTTTATCGGACGTTTATTTAACAACTTAACGGGGCTTGTTCAGGATGCAGGTGAATCCGTACAAGAAGTTTTCCAAAAGGAGATTTTCACTTCAGAAATATTGGTTCGCATGCATGCGGCCAAGCAGATCGAGGAGTGGTTCTGGAAACAGATTATTGGGCCGCTTCTTGCATGGACGGAGGAGCGTCAACGTAAGCAAGATGTGAATATTTCAATGCTGATGATTTCAGAGATCGAGCAGCATTTTGATCAGGATTTAAGTGTCGAGATGTTTGCCGCGCGGTTTCATTACCATCCTAGTTATATTAGCCGTGTGTTTAAAAAGGATACCGGTGTGAATTTCTCTGAGTATGTGTCGAACCATCGCATAGAAGTTGCGAAACGTTGGTTACAAGAGACAGATATGAAGATTGCGGATATTGCAGAAAGGCTGCAGTACAGCACGGCTTCCAACTTCAATCGGAATTTTAAAAAGGTTGTACAAGTTACACCGAGCCAATATCGTGATCAATTCAAATAGGGAGCGGGATCGAAGATGAGACAGGTTCATTATTATCCGGCACTCGTTATCAGCGAGTCGAAGACTCTACTGCCTGAGGGTAAACAGATTGCGAGAGGGTGGCGTGCGGTACACCTGGGAGAAGGTCTGGAGCAACTATCCTTAACATGGCAGCTGCAAGAGGATCAGTTAAAGCAAGCAGCAGGACAAGGCAGTCGTTTGCGGATTACCGTCGCATTAGATTATCGGGATGCCCAACAGGTTGATGTGATCTTGCGTCAATCGGATGAAAGAATCGGAGCCATAGATATTCGGTATGCTTATGTATTTCAGCCTTTTGAGCTGCTGCTAACGGAGGAACAGACTGCAGCCGTGCTGAATGAGGGAGTGCGATTGGAACTCATAGGTAGCAAGGAGCCGCTTTGGGTATTTGATGCACATGATGATGTGGCGGAACGTGTGCTATTCGTTCCACACTTGGTGATGGGAGAACCTGATTCACGTGTCGAAGAAGCGTTGAATACGATGCTTTCACTATCCTCGATACAACCCTTTGGTTGGATGGAGGGATGTGTGTTAGATGGGCTGTACAGTTTACAGCCGGTTCTGGGGGAAGACCGAGTGAATCCCATCCTGGATTTGCATTTCAGCCAGTTTTTTAACGAGCAGGGAGATTTGCTCTATGAGGACTTGCACGGACAACAGGCTGACGGTACGTTTACAACCATTGAGGCAACCTTGCCGCTTGCAGTCATTGCGAAATACCGCAGAGATCATCCTGTGATTCTCAAAGCACTTGAATTTTTTGAAGCAGCAGGTCGCAGGAACGGTGG
This sequence comes from Paenibacillus plantarum, assembly GCF_013141695.1. Taxonomy (GTDB): domain Bacteria; phylum Bacillota; class Bacilli; order Paenibacillales; family NBRC-103111; genus Paenibacillus_E; species Paenibacillus_E plantarum. The sequence goes on along the minus strand of NZ_WHNY01000043.1, from coordinate 2,998 downwards.
AGCTGTCATTGATGAGGATATGGTCACAGCAGAAGGCTCGTATACGGTGGCGTATCCGCTTGCCGTTATGGCGAGACAATTCAACCGTCAAGATATGGCGGAGCAAGCCATTGCGCAGATTCTGCTACGACGAGATTGCCTGGCACGCGAGCAGCATGTGTTCCTGCGCTATCAGCGGAAATCACAAGAACATACATTTCGCAGCTGGGCGAGGGCTGTTGCTTGGTATTACCTAGGTTTGGTCAAAACCTGCATCGAGCTGAAAGATACTCAATTCGCGAATCTGGCAGGAATGGCTGAGTTAGAGGCTGAAATTATTCGCATTGCACAGGTGGCCGCAGCGTGGAGGCAGCCTGACGGGTTGTGGTCTTGTTTCCTGGATGATGCCACGACAGGCATTGATACCTCGGGATCAGCGGGGATTTCGGCTGCATTTGCATTGGCTGCTAGTCGTCAATTGTTGCCGGACGAGTACATGATGCTTGCCCGGCATAATTTCCTGGAGCTATCTACTTATTTGACACCTGATGGCATTTTGAGAGGCGTTGCCCAACATAATGCAGGAGGAATGGCGTTGCAACAGAGCGGATATCGGGTACTCTCACAAATGGGGCTAGGCCTATGGGCACAACTTTATGCGTATATGAGGTACTAGGGAACCTACATAGATTAAGCTAACGGACAGGTACTCCTTTTATGTTAATATAAGAGTAGCTGCCAAGGGAAAAGTAAGAGGCTGCTATCGCGTTAATTCAAAAGGAGGAATACGTTGATGCAGGATCTAAAATTATTTGACCCTGAAGCTTTATTTGAGCATTTATATATAAATGCACCGATTGGGATCGCTTTAATCTCTCTGGATCGCAAATGGATGAATGTTAACCCTGCGGTTTGCCATATTTTCGGCTATTCGAAAGAAGAATTCATGAACTTTACGCCAGATGATATTCGACATCCTGATGATAAGAACAATACCAGAGGTTTACTAACAGAATTGTTGGATGGCGTAATTCCTTCATTTGAATTAGAAAATCGGTACTATAATAAAAATGGCCATATCGTTTGGACCTCCGTCTATGTTTCATTAGTTCGTGATAAGAATGACGGGAAGCCTTTATACTATATTACTCAATTTATCGATGTAACCAAGAACAAGCTAGCAGAGCTAAAGCTGCAAGAAAGTATTGAGCGGTATACGTCGCTAAAGAAATACAACCACGATGCTATTATTTCTTTTGGTTTGGACGGCATTATTATCAATGGCAATAATATGGTACAACACATGACTGGATATCTCATTGAAGAGTTAATCGGCAGTGGAATGTCCAAACTAATTGGTGAAAAAAATTCAACGAATTTGCTTCTAGCTTTAAACGATCATGTAGAAATCGAAAGAGTTGAAAAAGAAATCAATTTGATTCAACACAAGGATGGTTATTCCGTTGAAGTGTTGGTAACGCTAGCTCCAATCATCATCCAGACCCAGACGAAGGGCTTTTACATCATAGCGAAAGACATGACGGAGCAGAAGAAGTTGATCATTGAGAAAGAAGCAGCTGAAAAGACGAATAAAGCCAAAAGCGAATTTTTAGCCATGATGAGTCATGAAATCCGTACGCCTATGAATGGGGTTATCGGTATGACGGATGTGCTTCTTGAGACGGAATTGGATGAAGAGCAGATTGAATATGTCCAAATTATTAAAAAGAGTGGCGCTACGCTACTCATGATTATCAACGATATTTTGGACTTCTCCAAAATCGAATCCGGCAAAGCCGAATTAATGGAAGAACCTTTAAATGTGAAAGATATTTTATCAGAAACGCTTAATTTGGTCATGTCTAAAGCACTTGAGAAAAATCTGGAGATCACGACATCGATCTCTCCTAAGGTTCCTAACTTGGTTCATGGCGATATTACGAAGTTGAGACAAGTTTTGATGAATTTACTCAGCAATGCCATAAAGTTCACGCCGAACGGAGCGATTTCGGTCAGTGTTGAACCTGTGTCGCAAGAACAGAATTCAGTGCGCCTTCAATTCGCCATTAAGGATACAGGTATCGGCGTACCGAAGGAACAAGTAGGTCATTTATTTGACCCCTTTTATCAAGTTGATCACTTTATGACTCGACGAACAGAGGGGACCGGATTAGGACTAGCTATCTGCAAAAAGCTTGTTGAACTTATGGACGGTGAAATCTGGCATGAAGCATCCAAAGACCAAACAGGATCAACTTTCCTGTTCACGGCCAACTTGGGGGTCCAATCGAATCATGCAGATTCATCACACTATGATATGTGGCCCCAACAGGATGACATTGTCGGAAATTCAATGGAACAATCCTTGAAAATCTTGATTGCTGAAGACAATGAAGTGAATCAAGTTGTGATCAAGAAAATATTAGAGAAACTCGGGCACAAAACGACCTTAGTACATAACGGAAAAGAAGCCGTGGAAGCTGTTAAGCGGTATCCTTATGATATCATCTTTATGGATATTCAAATGCCTTGGATGGACGGATTAACGGCAACGAAATTAATTAATGACATGTTTAAGGGTAAGAAACGCCCGTACATTGTGGCAGTGACAGCTCACGCCATTAAAGGTGACAGTGAGAAATATCTGTCTGAAGGTATGGATGCCTATATCAGCAAGCCGATCAGCATTAACACGATAGCAGATGTCATTGATGGATATGAGAATATGAAATATATATATTAGATAGTAACAGTTTACGTGAGTTAGTTGATATGCGTATGACACTATATTCATGCTTTGGCTACTGCTATAAGTCTGCGTTATTGGATATGTTGCTTCAAAAACGAGAGTTACATAGAGAACCGAGATGAGGCTGCCAGCATGATTGGCAGCCTTTTCTCAAAATAATTGAAAGTAAAATATTTAAGCGCAAGGAAAGTATCCCGGTCACTCGTCGCACACTAGCGCACAAATATTGTGCGCAAGGAAAGTATCCCGGTCGCTCGTCGCACGCTAGCG
>NZ_WHNY01000042.1 GCF_013141695.1 Paenibacillus plantarum | reverse complement strand
GGGCCATAGCTCAGCTGGGAGAGCGCCTGCCTTGCAAGCAGGAGGTCAGCGGTTCGATCCCGCTTGGCTCCACCATTATTCCCTGATAGCTCAGTTGGTAGAGCACTCGACTGTTAATCGAGTTGTCACAGGTTCGAGTCCTGTTCGGGGAGCCATTCTTTCTAGGCCCGTTGGTCAAGTGGTTAAGACACCTCCCTTTCACGGAGGTAACAGGGGTTCGAGTCCCCTACGGGTCACCATCAATTCTCACAAAGATTTATCACATGGAGGCTTAGCTCAGCTGGGAGAGCATCTGCCTTACAAGCAGAGGGTCGGCGGTTCGATCCCGTCAGCCTCCACCATTTAGTTGGTTGAGAAAAAGATTTCGGCGCTATAGCCAAGTGGTAAGGCAGAGCTCTGCAAAAGCTTTACCCCCAGTTCGAATCTGGGTAGCGCCTTTATATATAAGCCGGAGTGGCGGAATCGGCAGACGCACAGGACTTAAAATCCTGCGGTAGGTGACTACCGTACCAGTTCAAGTCTGGTCTTCGGCATTTTAACAACTTAGATGCGCCCTTAGCTCAGCTGGATAGAGTATTTGACTACGAATCAAAAGGTCGGGAGTTCGAATCTCTCAGGGCGCGCCATCTTTGCTTAAACAAACTACGCGGGCGTAGTTTAATGGTAGAACTTCAGCCTTCCAAGCTGATCGCGCGGGTTCGATTCCCGCCGCCCGCTTACAAAGAAAAGGCCACCTTCGGGTGGTCTTTTTCATTACACAGGCAGGGAAGAGAGCCCGCAGAGGTTCGACCGTCCGTGAACACTTCATTGAATAGGCTTAGTAGGACGAGCGTCCAAATATACCACTAGTTGCTTCCGTAGGAAGCTTAAATCCGAATTTGGAGTATTCCCGCCGCCCGCTTACATGAAAAGGACCACCTTCGGGTGGTCTTTTTCATTACATAGGCAGGTGCTGCGTGATTGTTACTTCACCGGCAAAAACTCATTCGTATACAAATCCTTCACCGGAATATCCTCTTTGATCATGCCAGCTTCTTTCATTTGGCTAACGAGCGTTTTCCAGCGTTCGTCGGACATGTAACCGACACCGTGGGCTTTGGCATCGCCGCCGAAGATGAAGTCTTTGGCAACGGCTTGCGCATCCTTCAGGTGATCGACGTCATAGTCTTTGTTAACGCCGTTAAGGGCACTATTGACTTCGTCGCCGTGCGCGTAGTAGTAGTCCCAGCCCTCGCTGGTGGCTTTGATATAGCGCTTAATCAAGTCGGGATTTTTCTTGATGAAGTCATCTGTGGCAATAACGACGTTGCCGTAAGGGTTGTAGCCAAGGTCTGCGTTCAGGAACCAGTCGACGTTGACGCCTTGTTTTTTCAGAACGTAGGGCTCGTTGGTCGCAAAGCCTTGGGTGATGGAATCTTTATCTGCGGAAAAGCCTGCTAGGGAGCCCGTATAGTTCTGGATTTGTACTTTGTCGAGCTTGTATTTGTAGCTGATGTACTGCCAGAAAGGAAAGCCGACAGCGGTATACACTTTGCGTCCGTTGAGGTCTTCGATTTTCTTGATGCCAGAGTCTTTATGGAAGATCAGGTTTTGAGGATTCGTTTGCAGATTGGCATAGATAACTTTGACGGGAATCCCTTCCTTACGTGCAAGGATAACTTCATCGGCATTGGCCATCGCGAATTGCACTTTGCCGCCAGCAACAAGTTGAACGTTGGAAACTTGTGGTCCACCCTGTTGAAGCGTAATGTCGATGCCAGCTTTCTCATAGATCTTCGCCAGCTGCGCAGCGTAGTGTCCACCCATTTCTGGTTGGGCAAACCAGCTCATGGCTTGAGTTACTTTGTCTGGCGCTTTCGAGCTTGACACAGCTGTTGATGCTGCAGGTGTTCCTGACGTTGTTGATGTACTCGTTCCACAAGCAGAGAGCAGAAGGACTGTTGCAATTGCGGTTGTAGCTACCTTTGTTTTCCCCAGTAATGTCATTCGAAATCTCCCCATTCCCTTTAAATGTGTATGTCATGTTATCTATATCTTCCAAGCGTTCTGCAACTGTCTGCCAGCAACAGGAACGCCACGAACACTAACGACCTCGCGCGGAGGGGCTGCGGCGGCAGCATGCTCAGCATTTACCGCAGCTAGGAGGATGAAATCGGCAGGGTTGCCGATTTGGAAAGTCCCAGCGGTAGAGCCAAGATGCGGATAGACGGAACGTAGGCGTTCATCGTCATTCCAACGATACATATCCGCCATTCTTCGGGCACGCATGAGCTGATCGGTGAAACCGAAGGGTGTCCATGCATCCAGCCCGGTATGATCGGAGCCGAGGTACACTCGCACGCCTTCAGCTCTTAATTGCGCGACGCGAGGCATAGCGGAATCGATCGGCACGCTAGTGATGATGGCGATATCCAATACGGCTAACTGCTTCGCTATCGCAAGGGATTCGCTTTCGGATACCTCGCCTAAGCAGTAAGCGTGGCTGACGGCGACTTTCCCCATTTTACCCGTCCGCTGGGTGTAGTCCATGATGCGCTCCAAGGTGAAGAGTCCTAGGTGCCCAGGGTCGTGCAAATGAATATCAACCTCGGCGTCATGAGCCACGCTCATTTCGAAGATGGCACGTAAGCAAGCCTCGATATCGCGGTCTACGCCAGCAGGATCCACGCCGCCGACAATTGTGGCGCCCTCTTGAAGGGCTTGATTAATGAGGTTAATGGATTGTGAACGAATCAGCCCTTGCTGCGGGAACGCGACGATCTCGATGGTTAATGCCCCTAAGAATTCCTCCTGAAGCTCCCGCACCATGGCGAGATGGGATAAACCGATCTCCGGGTCAATGTCGACATGAACGCGGAGTCGGGTCGTTCCGAAGGCCAGCATCTGCCGCAAAATGCCTCGGGCTCTATCCTTTTGCCCATTTTTGAGAGGAGCCAGGAGGTCTTTCTCCATTTGAAATTGATCGTATAAAGAAGCGACTCTGTTTCGTGAAATCCACTCATCATAAGGGAATGCCTTATCCAAATGCACGTGATAGTCTTTGAATGTAGGCACCATAAGCATGCCTTGTGCGTCCCAAGAGGGAGTTTCTTCGCTATTCGCAGCAGGTACGATCTCGGCGATAACGCCTTGTTTCAATAGCAGATTATGTAGGGCGCCGTTTACAAGAACGTTACTTAGCCATTGTTCCATCGTGATAACTCCTTTCGCAGCGGGAAAGCGTGGTGTCTATTTTACTTATCTGGCTACTTTTATTTCAGATAATTTCGGAAAAGGAAGGCTAGCTTCAAGCGCAGGAGATCACTCATCTTTTTAAAATCCATCTGCAATAAATCTGCGATTTTCTCCAGTCGGTACGAAACCGTATTGCGATGGACAAAGAGATAGCGGCTTGTTTCATTAATCGATCCGTCATACTCAAAATATACTTCCAAGGTTAACGCCAGCTCGGGATCGACCTGCTTGTTCTTACCGTAAATGGGCTCCAATACATAGTTGTAATACCCTCGCATGGCTTCCTCGGACAGATGCTGGAACAGGGAGAATAGCTCGATGGAATCATGATGCAGGACAGTTTGACTCATACGCAGTCGCTCAGCGGCGTGGTGCGTTTCCAAACATTCGTTGAATGCATTGTAGATGAATTCAGGTTGAGCTTTCACACGACTGACCCAGCAGTGCAGACCAGCGGCAGAGGTTTTGGAAGTTAGCTGCGATAAGCAGGAATTTAGTGAAGATAGGAAATCTTTCTTATGAAAAGTTTGTTCCTCCGGAAGAGCGAAGATTGAGAACAATCCTTCAGCTAAGTAGAAATGCTCCGATTCATATTGCTGCAACTGCGGATGATAGATCAACAACTGGCGAACCTCATTAAGGAGCCTAGTTGCACCAAGTTGTTCCGACGGGATCGTCGTAAGCACACATTGGTAGGTGGTGGATATGACGGTGAGATGGTAGCTTTTGCAGCTTTTCATGAAATCGTGAAAGGACAGCTCTCGCTGGAAAAAATCCGTAAACACTTGACTAAGCGCGTGCTGTCGTGAGGGGTCTTTGGCTTTTTGAATATCGAGTCCAAGATGATAGGTTAAGATTTCGGCGGCTTGATGGAACAAAGCTTCCTCTTCCTTTAACATCAACGGAGAATTCACATACACCTTGAAAAAGCCCGTGCAGCCTAGTGAATCGATCAGTGGGATGCGGAAGCATCGGGTGTCTCCGAAGCCTTCCCATTGCGGAGATTTCGTCCATGGCCATTGGTGAAGGATGATCTCCTCCGACCAAGAAGTGTTATGAAAAAGCACATTGCCGCCTTGACCGAATACGGCGATGGGTTGCCCCAAGATGCCTGAGATCATATGAAAAATATCCGAGGATTCCTTATTGCGCAGGGCGAATTGCATGAGTTGCTTTTGTTTTTCTAGGACAGTCTGCAGTTTCTTGGTTGTCTTCGTGTGCTCCGCGTTGAATAAAGCGTCCATCTGATCGGAAAAAGTGAATTCGAATGGCAACTCTAGGATCGGCATTTCCAGTCGATTGGCCTCGTCGTATAGCTCTTGTGGAATTTGATCCCAATATCGGCCAACCTTGATACCTAGCCCTGCTCCGCCTCGCTCATCCAACATCCGTAAGGTGGATAGGGCCATATCCAAGTGATCTTTCATGACAAAAGCGGTCGTAAACAGCATCTCGCCGGATTTGATCCAATCGCCCGCATCAGGGGCGTCCATGACATTGACGGATCGCAGAATACGTGACAGACCTTTCTCTCCAGCAACTAATTTGGCACGTGACAAAGGGTAAATGGTTAACGCTTCTTCAACGGTCAGGTGCATCTAATCCCCGCCTTTCCTCATTAGGAGCTCACTTGTTCATTATAAAAGGTCGTCTGCTTCACAGTTGAGGCAACCAGTTGTCCTCGCTTCCAGACGTAGCGTCTAGGTACTCTTTCGTAGAAGGCACTGCGTAGATTCGTTGACTCGAATAGCACGAGATCAGCATCCGCTCCGACGTGCAGACCATAATTCTCAAGTTCTAATGCTTTTGCCGCACGGGTTGTTGCCATCTCGATAAGTGTGACAACGTCTTGCTTGGAGCCCATATACGTGGTATGTGCGAGCAACATGCCTGTGTCCAGTGGATCTGCTGTGCCGAAAGGTGTAAAAGGATTCTGAATGTTATTGCTTCCATAGATCACATTAGCTCCTTGCTCCAAAAGGAGAGGCACAGGGGTTAGTCCTCGTCTGTGACGGTGATCGTCTCCGCGTCCGTTCAAATACAGGTCTGTTGCGGGTAATGACATGACATGGATGCCTGCCTCCGCAATAGCTGTACAGATGACTTGGGCCTCTTCATAAGGGAGTGAACCAAGTGAAGTCAGATGGCCCACGCTTACGCGCCCTTGCATCTCATACGCATGCGTCATGCGGATGATGCTGAGAATGGCTAACATGGATGGATCGTCAGAGAAATCTACGTGTAAGTCGATAGATTTGTTGAAAGCTTTGGCTAAGTTAAAAACAGTGCTGAGATGCGCTTGTAAATCTGCATCCTGATACGTGATTCCACCGACGACATCGGCGCCAAGTTGTAGGGCTTGCGTGAGCAGTTCTTCGGTTCCAGGCTGCTTGGCGATGCCTTCTTGGGGGAAGGCGACGATTTGCAGGGTGATCTGATTGGCGTAGCGTTCTTTCAGCGCTAACATCACTTCGAAACCGATTAGGCCAACGATAGGATCAATCTCAACATGACAACGCATGTGAGTCACACCATTGGCAATGGCTTGTTGGATGACTTGGATCGAACGCGCCTCGATATCTGTTGAGGTGAAGGCGTGTTTAAGCTCCAAGGTAGAGGCGATCGCTTGCTGGATCGAGTTGGCGTCTTTCGTCATGAGATTCAGTAAAAAGGCTTTATCCAGATGAATATGTGGTTCTATTAAACCGGGGAGTAGAACTCGCCCGTTGGCTTCAATTAGCTGTCCAGCGCTGAGAGCGTTTGGGTTGCCAGGGAGATGCTCCTGAAGGTAAATAATTTTCCCATCCCGAATGCCGACATCCATCAAGGTGCCGAACTGGGGGTTGGAGAAGCATCGGATGATCAAATCAGGTTCCATACCTTTGCACCTCATTTATGTCAGATAATATGACGTTAGTTCAATTTGTTAACTGAATTATAGGTCTGTTCGCTCGAAACAGTCAATGATCTGGTAGGTGGATTGTGTTTTTCATTAAAATAGGCAAGTGAATTGTGATTATATAAATACATATGTTAGTAAACATGACACAATTGATTCGGAGATGTGGATTTCAATGTCTTGCTCTCTTTTGATATACTAAAAGATAAGATTTTACGCGTGTAACGGAGGATTCCTAGGGATCTAAAGGGAGTTTGCATCCGCTGGAGCTGGGTTAGAACGGATATAGATTGTAAGAAGATGAATGGGGATGAACGTATGGCGCGGCAGCGATATAGCAACTTAGATCCAAATGCGAAGACGAAAACATGGAAAGAAGTACGTCGCTGGCAGAAAGAGCGGAAGGGTAAAGTGAAGGATCTGAGCTTCCGGATCGGCCAATCCGAACATAAGCAGCTGGATCTGCTGAAGAATAATCAGGGTGAAGTCACGATCACATGGATCGGGCATGCAACCTTTTTGCTGCAAGTGGGTGGAATGACGATTGTAACCGACCCCGTATGGGCCACACGAATGGGCTTTAGTCCAAGGCTCGAGGAGCCAGGTCTATCAATAGAAGAGATCCCGCCTGTTGATGTTATATTGCTGTCTCACGCGCATTACGATCACTTGCATGTGGGTTCGTTGAAAAAGCTGCGCGGCACGCCATACGTACTTGTGCCCGAGGGGCTTGGCTCTAAGGTGCGGAAGCTGGGGTTCCGCACGGTCTATGAATTGCCATGGTGGGGAAGTCAGACCGTTGGCCAGCTGGAGTTTCATTTCGTTCCTGCGCAGCACTGGACAAGACGTACGTTAACCGATACGAATACCTCGCTATGGGGCGGATGGATCGTGAAGCGGAGTACGGCGTGGGAAGGAGAGCAGGATCCTCCTGCGATTTACTTCGCTGGCGATAGTGGTTACTTCGCCGGGTTTCGGGAAATCGGAGCGAGGTTTCCGGACATTCGCTACGCGTTGATGCCGATCGGCGCTTACGAGCCGGAGTGGTTCATGGGGATGCAGCACGTTTCCCCGGAGGAAGCGGTGCAGGCGTTTCTTGATGTCGGGGCAAAGGAGTTTATCCCGATGCATTATGGGGCATTTCGTCTTGCAGATGATACGCCCAAAGAGGCATTGGATCGGTTGCTGGCGGATTGGCAGCGGAGAGGTCTCGACCCAAGCTTGCTGCGCTTGTTAAAGCATGGAGAAACATTGTTAGCTAGCAGAGTGACCGAGGAGTAGGATGTGAAACAGAGGTGCTTGATGTAGGGATGGGAGTCCTGGCATCAAGCGCCTCTATGCGTTTCGCTGCGTTTTAATGTTGCTGTCACCCTTGCCGGGGGATAGCTCTTATTGGTTTACAAAAATCACGAATGACAAAAATCAAATGACAATATTTGATTTTTGTCATTCGTGATTTTATAATAAAGGTAATAAGGTTCGGGGAAGGAAGGCGACTCTACCTTCTCATTACATCGAAAAGGCGGGATAGTACATGAAGCGGAAATTAACAGGTAAAGTAGCTTTGGTTACGGGTGCATCGAGAGGGATCGGTCAGAAGATTGCAGAAGAGCTTGCGCTGCACGGGGCTAAGGTCGTCGTGAATTATGCGAGCAGTCCAGATAAAGCCGAAGAGGTCGTTAACGGCATTAAGCAACGAGGTGGGGAAGCGATCGCGATTGGGGCGGATATTAGCCAAGTGGCGCAAGTGGAGCTTTTGTTCCAGAAGACGCTGGAGGCGTATGGGCAGGTTGATATTTTGGTCAATAATGCGGGGATTATGATTACGAAACCGATTCTCTCCATTACCGAAGAGGATTTCGATAGGCAGTTCAATATTAATGTGAAAGGGACATTCTTTGCGATTCAGCAAGCGGCGCTGCATATGAAGGAGAATGGTCGGATTATCAATTTCTCTACGTCGGTTAATGGGCAAATGTTCCCTGGGTACAGCTCCTACGCGGGAACGAAAGGCGCTGTAGAGCAGTTCACACGTCAGTTAGCCAAAGAATTAGGACCCAAAGGCATTACGATTAATGCTGTTGCACCAGGACCGGTAAATACCGAATTGTTCACAGTAGGGAAATCAGAGGAACAAATCAAAGCCATAGCTAATATGAATTCGTTCGGCCGCTTAGGAGAAGCGGAGGATATTTCGCGAGTCGTACTGTTCCTAGCTGCTGAGGAATCGCAGTGGGTAACGGGACAAACGCTACGTGTGAATGGCGGTTTTGTGTAAGATGACGAAGAGTGAGTTGCCATTATCGAAGGATGAGATTTTGGATGCAGCGGAGCAAGTGTTGCGGCGGTATGGACCGGACAAAACGTCCGTGGTAGACATAGCCAAGGTGCTGCAAGTGAGTCATGGGACGTTGTATCGGCATTTTGAAAGCAAAGCTGCGCTAAGGGAAGCTGTGACATCACGTTGGTTGCATACGAGCATCGCAGTTCCTTTGGAAGCTATTGCGAGTGGGACTGGCGGAAGTGCCATAGAGCGGTTGCGATTGTGGTTAGACACGTTGATTCAAACCAAGCGGAGATTCGCTGCGGAAGATGCGGAAATGTTTGCGATGTATGCCAATGTTACGGTTATTGAAGTTGAAATGATTAGCACCCATATGTATCGCTTAATAAAGCAATTAGAACAGATCATTGAGCAGGGGATGGCGAGTAAAGAGTTGAAGCCAGGTGACTCGGAATCGCTTGCTAGAGCCATTTTCATAGCTACCTCACGTTTCCATCATCCATCACATGCTGGGGAATGGGGAATGGGGAGCATGGAGGAGGACTTTGAAAATGTCTGGCAGTTATTACTAGGAGGGGTAACATGATCAAACCCAAACGATTAAAGTCAGGCTCCAAAATAGCTATTATTTCTCCCTCCAATGGACTGCCTTATTTGTTCCCGGATATTTACGAGTTGGGCTTGAAGCATCTGCGGGAGGCTTATGGGCTGGAAGTTGTTGAAATGCCATCGGCAAGGATGTCACCAGAGGAATTGTATAAGAATCCGCAGCTGCGTGCTCAGGATATTAACCATTGTTTCAAAAATGAAGACATAGATGGGATCATCACTTCGATCGGCGGCTATGAGTCGGTGAGGATTCTACCCTTTTTGAATAAGGACATTATTGTGAATCATCCTAAATTCATTATGGGATTTTCGGATGCGACGACATTCTTAACGTACTTAAATAATTGGGGGATGGTAACGTTCTATGGTCCATCTGTTATGGCGGGATTAGCCCAGCTGAGAAGTCTCCCTAACACTTATACCGAGCATCTCAAAGCGATATTGTTTGAAGAGCAGTTCCCTTATTACTATGCGCCGTATCAATCATGGACGAACGGCTATAAAGACTGGAGCCAACTAGAGACGCTGGGTGAGTGTCAGCCGTTTATGGCGAACGAGAATGGGTGGACGTTTATACAGGGAGAAGCGATTGAGCAGGGGTACTTGTGGGGTGGGTGTATTGAGGTTTTAGAGTTTATGAAGTCGACGATCTATTGGCCGAAGGATGATTTCTGGCAGGATAAGATCTTATTTTTCGAAACATCAGAAGAGAAGCCATCGCCCATGCAAGTGGGCTATATGCTGAGGAATTATGGCATGCAGGGCATCTTTTCACGTATTAAAGGCGTCATATTCGGTAGGGCAAAGGATTATAGCGCAGCTGAGAATGTAGAGCTTAGAGAGATCCTCGTGAATATTATTGCAAAAGAGTTTGGAGCGGATCGTGTACCGATTGTTGTTGATTTCGACTTTGGGCATACGGATCCGAAATTGATCCTGCCTCTTGGTGGGCGAGTGGAGTTAAACCCGGGGACGAATGAGGTTATTTTGTTGGAGAGTCCTTTTGAATGATTGAAAAGTAGGAGGATTGGCATAAGTGAGTAAAGTTGAATGTGGCATCTACACAATGTGCCTAGTCCAAGATGGGAATAAGGTGCTTCTGATCAACCGTCCCGCGTCCAAAGGATTTCCCGGATATCTGGGCCCAGGTGGCAAGGTGGATTTGGTGGAGAGTTTCACGGAAGGAACCGTCCGAGAATTATGGGAAGAAACAGGACTTGTCGTGAAACCGGAAGACCTGATATACAAGGGCGTCGACGAATATCTAGTTCCCGAGAAAAACTATAGATATATGGTGTTTAATTATCTCACTCGGACATTTACCGGGGAGTTGCTAACCGATCCACCTGAAGGCGAGTTAGCCTGGGTAGATATTGACGAAGCTTTACAGATGCCGATGCAAGATTGGTTTAAGCGGAGGTTTCCTTTATTTTTTGAGTCGGGAACTTTTGAAATTTCGGTTGTGTGGGATGAGAGTAATCAATGTATAATTGAGGAAAAAGTAAGAAGATTAGGTTGATAGGATGATCCTAAAAACAACATGAGAGGGTAACAGATTACTATGAGCGAAACCGTAAGTTTGAGCCTAGGAGGCTCCTACGTTGTGGCACCAGATAACCCAAGAAAGACTAAGAATCGTGGTCGGAAATGTATGATTCTTGCCTTTGAGCTTAACGACGAGGAATTAGATATTAGAGTAATCTATCTGGATACGAGTAGAGAAGTATTGCTGAAGTTTAGTGATTTGAAGCCAATTACAGAGTAATGGGCTGTATAAAAGGGCCGTAGCTTTTCCTTTGAACGAAAGTAGACCCAAGGATTGGTGTGTGCGTGATGGTGAGATTATGTGGTTTTGGATTTCTAATATCTGTTATGGTGCTGCTGAGCGCGTGTGAAGATGTAACCCAGAGTTCTGCCGTATCCGTATCGCCACAACCAACCTCTCCGGAAGCATCGGCGATCATTTCCACTGCGCCCGTCGAGTCTGTTCAATCCTGGGTTCGGATTAAGCTTCAAAACCTTATTTTCGGTGAACAAAATAGTTCTGAGGGCAGGGTATTCCAAGAATGGAAAGCAGCGGATGTACCTCAGGAACCTTTCCAAGTTGTGTATCAGCTAGAGGATGTCAGTGTGAATGCGACTTTTGCGAACTTGAGCGAAGAGGAACGAAATCAATTAACCGATCATATTCGCGTTGATGGCAACGTGGAATGGAAAGTTGATAAGAGCGGGAATTCCACGAATCAATTAAGCATTCGATTTCATCAGGGAAGTACCCCATTTGTCCTGCGCGTAGGGGATCTCCCAGCCATGACATTCGTTCGAAAGGAACCTGTGAGTTATGCATTCAACCCAAGCGCAGGTTGCGATGTCCCGCATTTGATTGTGTGGGCTCAGGAATATGCACCTCGATTGCTGATTCCAGAAGGGGAAAGATCGGTGGAGTTAGTCTTCTCAGAAGAGATGCGCGAGGACTTACCGATGACGATGGAAGGTGTACCTGTAGCAGCCAAATGGGTAGACACTAAACATCTGTTGATCCAACTAGACAATATGAGGGCCGGAGAGAATGGAAAGAGAGAGCTGTTTCTGCGAATGGATAACTTAAGGGACCTAGGCGGCAATCGTTTGGGAGCGGGCCGCGAGAATCTCTTGGTTCAACAAGTGCCGTCAACTACGTGGCGTTACTTCCAGTCAGGCGAGACCGCTGGGGGAGGTCCAAGGGATCTATTTTACGATCAATTGATTGTATCTGACGATAGACAAACCTATGTCGGGATTGTTCGCTTAGGAGGTTCCATGGGAGATGGGGACGGAACTAGCTACGCTTTTATTTTGGAGCAAAAAGGGAAGGAACCTGTTGTCATCGAGAATGTGTTCTATTCCACGATAGAGCCAGATAACCAGCCCATCCAATGGATGGATGACAAAACCCTGATATATGCGTCCTACTATGGCGTGTATGCCTATGATATTGAGAAACGTGAGAAGCGCATGCTTCATGAGGCTGATCCAGAAGAAGCTCATAATATCAATTACGCTTCGTATGATACGACGAGAGGATTGCTTCACCTTTTAACCTATGAGAACCGACATGAAACGAGTGGATTGGAACGCCTCACTTACGCATCAGGAGATTCCATGCCCCAAAGAACACAAGATTACACAACAACTGTTGAGGTGGCCAAATACTCCGCATTGGATATGACGATTTCCCCAACGGCTGATGGAACCTACTGGACACGTATACAAGATGGTGTTCCCTACACGGATTACGAGCGTAATTCTGGGGCAAAGTTCACCGCCAAAGGGATTACTCGGCTCGTCACGAAGCAAGGCGTCTACCTGCAGCAATTTGAAAAAGGGGAATATCAATTGCAAGCCTCAGCGTGGATATTGTGGCAACCAGGCCAAGCCGCCAAGAAGATCGCTCCCTTGCCAGAGGGCAGTTTTATCTTTGCTAGCGGGGAGGACTTATTTGCTAGGCAGGTTGATTCGTATGTTATCTATGATCGTGCACGCAATAAATGGGCATCATGGCAGGCACCCAATGGGGAGAAAACTGCAGAGCCTGTTCGGGGCAAAGATGGCATGTACCGCACCACTGTGGAACGAATCGTGAAACAATGAACGAGGGGAAATCGTTATTGTTTAACCGACTGTATCGTATGCTGTTAGGTAAAAAAAAGGCTGCCAATCGGCAGCCTTTTCTCATGAAAGAAAATGATGAATTTTGAGTGAAATTATTTTATTTCTTTTCATTTTGGGCATAATATCCAGAAAAAGGGGTAATTGTTTGCTTCGTGGGAAGTGATAGGTACCTAACGAATCGTCATATTTGACACTTTTGTGTAAGAAAGCGCAGTTTACTCAACTAGTGGCGGATTGATTTGGATTAAATTTATTAAAGTATGTTATCATTAGGTATCATACACAAATGTAAGTTAAAGGCAAGTTTATACTTGGAGGTAATTACCATTAATACCGATACGCTGAATGATGCAATGACGATGTTGAAGCAAACGAGCCGAACTTTTTATATACCGATTAGCAATTTGGATTTCGGAGTAAAAGAGGCTGTCACATCTGCCTATTTATGTATGCGGGCCATCGATGAAATCGAGGATCATGAGGAACTCGCTGACCCTTTGAAAATAGAGCTTTTGTCCGGGGTATATGAAGCGTTTCAGTCCCCAGATATTATCGATTCCATTCAGAGCTTGCTGGCGCCTCATAAAGAGGATTTACCGGAAGTTTCGATGCGACTGGATGAATGGCTGATGCTCTGTCCGCCCACGGCAACACCAATCATTAAGCAGTATATTGCTAAAATGTCATTGGAAATGTCCGAATGGGTTCAAAATGGCTGGAACATTCATACGGAAGAAGATTTGGATCGCTATACGTATAGCGTCGCTGGTATGGTTGGCGAGATGCTGTCAGAGCTGTGGCTATGGCATGATGGAACGCAATCTGATCGCGATAAGGCGATTGCCTTTGGAAGAGGGCTGCAGGCGGTTAATATTCTCCGCAATAAATTGGAAGATGCGAATCGCGGCGTGAACTTCTTTCCGGATGGCTGGGGATTCAAGGAGATGCAGCAATACACGCGTCGCAATTTGAAACTGGCAGATAGCTATATTGCCGACCTGAAGCAGGGGCCAGCGTTGAAATTTTGCAAAGTCCCATTAGCACTAGCGCATGCTACGGTTAATCTACTAGCTGCTGGCGGCAACAAGTTGACGCGAGATGCGGTTTTGAAAATTGTGAGTAAAGTAACGTAAGGGTGAGATGTACATAGGGAGATTTGAGAGAAGTCTGCAGCGGATCTGTGGGCTTCTTTTACCACATAAGAATTTATAAGTTTCCGGTACTCGGAAGAACAAATTCTTATTGGCGATAAAAACTACATTTAAAACGCGGTCGCTCATCCTCGAAGGACTTCGATAGAAGTTTTTCTCATAATAGAGGGAGACATATTTGTGGGATACAATCTAAATATTACAAGAGCAAGATCTACATTTGAAGCGAAGGAAAATCCAATAACGCTAGAAGAATGGAAAGCTTATGTTGCATTAGATCCTGAATTAGATCTGCAAGAGGAAATATCACAAACACTCCCTGATGGACAGATTCTTACTATGAGGAGTATTGGGATGGCGGTTTGGATATATGATGGTCATGATGTGATGTTTCGATACTCAAATGGCTTGATTTCATTGCCATATCCGCCATACGGGGATGCGGAGGACTCTCCATATCTACCCAAAATTAAATCGATTGCCTCGAAATTAAATGCTAGACTGCTAGGCGATGAACAAGAAGAATTTTAAAAAGAAACTGTCCCAAAAGACAACACTGACGAAAGGGAACGAGGATGCGCTATTTAATGGATAAATGAATGATATGGGCATCGAAGGGGAACGACAGTACCTTATTTAGCTCAAATACGCCAAAAAACGCGAAAATAAGGCGAATAGCGTATCTACGTTCCGCTTGGAGCCAATTGCAACCGATATCGGTGAAATAGCGCATCTACGTTCCCCTTTGAAACAATGTCATGCACCATGTATTCAGATTTCGGCAGCCACAGTGGATTTAAAGCAGGTGTGCTCATCGATCATTAACGAAAAGAGAGGCTATCTCAAAAGGTCTAAATTGACCTTAGAGACAGCCTCTTTATCTTTAAACCTGCCTTACAACGCCCTCTTAATCACCTTCCGATAATGCTGCACGGACAGCACCCCGAACACAGAGTAGAGTGCCGTGTACAGCCCCATCACGATCATCATCGGTGTCCACAGCTCCGTTCCAAACAAGAACCATCCCGATTGGATGGCGAAGTAACTGTGAACCAGCCCAACAACCAAGGGAATGCCAAAATTGAATAGCTGTTTAACCTTAATGCCATTGAGTAGATCGGCTTGCGTAAAACCAAGCTTTCGTAGAATCGTATACGAGGACTTCTCGTCTTCGCTCTCATCCATTTGCTTGAAGTAAAGAATACAGCCCGACGTGATCAGGAAGGTGAGTCCTAGGAAACCGACGATGAACATGATCAAACCCATTCGGTTTTTCGCTTCACTAGCCATGTCTTGGCGAGATTCACGGGAAGCTTGCTCATCAGATTCGACTTCATGAAAAAGTTGATTAGCTTTCTCGCGTTCCTTCTCATTCACGATATCAATACCGATATATAGTGATGATTTCCCTTGAATTTTAGGGTCGAGATCTTGCTTGAGACGCTGAAAGACGGAATCATCTACGACGGCAACAGGCAGGTTGCCCATCGAGAAGCGCCTCGAAATGTAGGATTGTTCCTCGATGCCGCTATACGTTAGCGGGATGACGGTGTTCTGGGTGCTTAGTTGGACTAGACCGTTCGGTTTGAAGCGAAGAAATTTCTGCATTTCATCGTTAGCCCCGGTAAAAAAGGTTTGGTCAGCTGTCACATCGATTGATCCTGCAGCGGCATCGCTGATAACGGCCATCTGACCGGCATCTAGGCTCATATATAGTTCATTTTTCATATCTAACACTTGGCTAAGATTAGCTTTAATTTGAATAACCTCAATCGTTATCTCGCGGTGTTTAATACCGCCCGCGTCTAAGGCTTTCGTAAAGCGCTCAGCATGTTGACGTTCTGTCACGGCAAAGTGAGCAGGAAGGTTCCTTTCGGCTGTTTTTTCAACGGAATAGTACGTAATATAGCTCAAGGAGAGCAACCCAATCGCTAAGGCAGATACCGTCGTGATCACCATCAACAACAACGCATTGGATTTCATCCGGTACATGATGGAAGCGAGGGAAAGCACCTCCTGCACGTTCAAGTAGCCATTCTTTCTTTTACGGATTAGGTTCAAAATCAAGCGGACAGACCCTTTATAGAATAGATAAGTACCGATGATCACGGAGGCAAGAATGAAAAGCATGCTGCTCAATAATGCAGGTGCTGTCATAATGCTTCCGGAAAATAACTTTGAGGATACATAGTAGCCTAGTAAAACAAGACATAGCCCAATAAATCCAAGGATTGCTTCCGGTTTCGACATTTGTTTCACTTTGGCTTGAGTCGAGGTAGCGACATGGAACAACGAGAGAATCGTCTGCCTTTGAATAAACAAATAATTGACCAATAGAATTAACAAGTAAACGGCACTGAAAACAACAATGGTTTGGATAAACGCTTGAACCGAAAAGTGGAGCGTTGCGTTAGCCTTAACCCCTGTGATTTGTAATAGTACCATCAGAATGAGCTTAGACACGGAGAATCCGATAAACGTCCCAACGACAAGCGATCCGAAGTATAGGATGAAATTCTCGGTGCTTAGGATGCGGAAGATTTTCCCCTTCGTCATGCCGATGAGTTGCAGAAGACCGATTTCTTTACTGCGTCTTTTCACAAAAATATTATTCGCATATAAATTGAAGATAGCAACAATGGCGATAAGCAGGACCGAGGCAGACTTCAGCGCAGCTTCGCCTTTAATGCTCCCCTTGGTCGCATCTAAAGCAGGGTCATACTGCAACGTGACAAAAGCGAAATAGAGCGCAACGCTAAACATGAGGGCCAACACGTATAAGTAGTAATGCTTGATATTAGCCTTCAAATTTTGGAGGATGAGCTGATTAATACTCATTGTGCACACCGCCCAGGACGCCTTGGGTCTTCATAATGTCTTGAAAGAAGGCTTGTCTCGTTTCTTGCCCTTTATAAATTTGGGAGTAAATCTGCCCATCTTTAATGAAGATCACTCTGCTGCTGTAGCTGGCGGCAACGGGGTCATGTGTGACCATCACAATGCTCGCTTGGCGACTTACATTCATTTCACTGAGTTTATTAAGCAAATCGGAGGCAGATTTGGAATCGAGTGCACCCGTTGGTTCATCCGCGAAAATAATATCAGGATCGTGAATAAACGCTCTAGCAGCGGACGTTCGCTGTTTCTGCCCACCGGATATTTCGTTCGGATACTTATCCTTCAACGCATAAATGCCGAGCTCAGTCGCAAGGTCATGAAACCTGTGATTAGCTTCAACCTTGGACATCTTCGTTATCGATAAGGGAAGCAGGATATTTTCTTTCACAGTCAGGGTATCTAGCAAATTATAATCTTGAAATATAAAACCGAGATGATTCTTCCGAAACTCAGCTAATTGCTTTTCCTTCATAGTCGTCGTTTCTGCCTTATTAATCTGAATGGAACCATGACTTACTTTGTCGATGGAGGAAAGCACGTTGAGCAGAGTTGTTTTCCCAGAGCCTGAAGGGCCCATGATGCTGACGAACTCCCCTTTTTCGATCGAGATATCAAGGCCACGAAGTACCTCTTGTTTGTTATGTTTACTGCCGAAGCTTTTATGAATTTTAACGGCTTGTAAGATAGACATGAATGACACACTCCTTTATACGATTAGCTTTATTATAAAAAGCTAGGCCGCATTTATCCTTCGATTGGACGAACAAAGTAGAAAAGCATGTGACATTATTGTCACATGCCTGTTATTCGCACGAGTTCGTTGGGCTGTGGGAAAGCGAGCGTGAACGTCGTTCCAACGCCAACCTCGGAATGCACAGTGATCTGGACATGCAGCGTGTCAGCTGCTTTACGGGCTAGATATAAGCCCATGCCTGTCGCGGCGCTGTCCTGATGCCAGGTCGTGGAGGTAAAGCCCTTATCGAAGATACGGGGAAGATCCTTGGCATCAATGCCGCGTCCAAAGTCCGTTACTTCGAGGACGGTACGCTCCTGTGCGATGAAACTCCTCACGATAATATCGGGCGAGAAGCTGTCGCTATATTTCACAGCATTCGTCAAGAGCTGATGCAGGATGAAGGCGAGCCATTTGGCATCACTGAGGATTTGAGTTGCGTCCAAGAGAACGTCAAACCCTATGCCTTTTTGAATACACCAAGATTGCAGGGATTTAATCTCCGAATAAAGGAGATCTTCGATCTGTACCTTTTCAATGTAGAGATCATTGTCAATCGAGGGAAGTCGCAGCTGATGAAGCTGCTGGTCCAGAAGATGATGAATACGCAGCCATTCAAAGGTGATAGAAGCCTTCGCCCTATCATTACTCAAACGTCCAATCATCAAATGCATGGCGGTGAGAGGCGTCTTCACTTCATGGATCCAAGATAGCAGTTCGTCTTTCTCTTGTTCCAGCGCGATTTGCTGCCGCGAGGCAGTCTGATGGAGCTGCTCGGTTTGATTGACCAAGGCAGCTTCCATGATCTTCTCAAATGGACTTGCTGCATCAGCGAACCCGGATACATCAAGGCTGGTTTCCCAGTCATTTAACCGCTTAATAAAGACCGTCTCCTTGTGATAGCGAATGATCAAGAAGATGATGAACAGTATCGTGGATAAGAAAACAATATACAGAACGGATCGGAATGGAATCGAATGATCGAGATAGGCGATAAGCAGCAGGAGGATTTGACCGAAAAGGAACATTCCAAGCCAACTTATTCGCTCTCTGAGATACGTTTTAATCATAATGGGCTGTCTCTTCCGTCGCAATGTAGCCTTGCCCGACCTTTGTCTCGATAAAACGTCCTAAATCCAGCTCGTCCAGCTTCTTTCTGAGCCGATTCACATTCACCGTCAAGGTATTATCACTTACAAAACGTTGGTCATTCCATAAGCTATTGATGATATCTTCCCGGCTGACAATCGTATTTTTATGCTCGATGAGGAGCTTCAATATGTAGATTTCATTCTTCGTCAGTTCAATGGATCCGGAAGCATGACTAACGATATTTTTCTCGAAATCGATCGTAGCGCCGCACCATGTTTTGAGCTTGATTTGCTCCGTATTGTAGTTGTAGACGCGGCGGAGTATGGCATGAATTTTTGCGATCAGCACGTCGAAATGAAAGGGCTTTTGGATAAAATCGTCCGCTCCAAGCTGCATGGACATCACCATATCCGTAGGATGGTCACGTGAAGAGAGGAAGACGATCGGCAAATTGGAATGCGTCCGAATCATGCGACACCAATGAAACCCATCGAATTTCGGCAGTTGAATATCAATGATGACTAAATCCGGTTTCAAGGCAATAAAGGTCTCAAGTACTTTATTGAAATCAGCGATGCCATGCACCTCGTAGGACCACTGGGCCAAGCGCTCTTTGATCTCTGCGAACAAGGTGGCATCATCTTCGATAAGTAAGATTGTAAACAACGGAATTCACCCACTTCTGGTCATTCTTTGAGTTTTAAACTTATTGTATTGTAAACTAGTTCATAGAGCTAAATGGATTCTGACCTATAAATCATACCATAAATTCAAATAAGGAGTTCTGGATGCCATGAAACAGAATAAATACGATGAGCTTGGATTTTATGAAAAATATAGCGAGATGCCTCGTTCCGTTGGCGGTCTCAACGCAGCCGGGGAATGGCCTGTGCTTCGTACGATGCTGCCCACACTTCAAGGCAAACGTGTCTTTGACCTCGGGTGCGGTTACGGTTGGCATTGCAAGTATGCCCGTGAGCAAGGGGCTGCGTCCGTTGTTGGTGTGGACCTCTCCGAGAAAATGCTGGCTTACGCCAGCGCGAATCATAGCGATTCGGGTATCACGTATCAGCGATTGGCGATTGAAGACATCGACTTCGCGGCGGACGAGTTTGACGTTGTCATCTCTTCATTGGCTCTTCACTACGTTGAGCAATTTGATGCGGTTTGCCGTAAGGTGCAGCACTGTCTGGCCGCTGGAGGCACCTTCGTCCTCTCTGTGGAGCATCCGATCTTTACCGCACGTGCTGCGCAAGACTGGCATTACGGTCCCGGAGGCGAGCGTATGCACTGGCCTGTCGACGACTATCAGGAGGAGGGTCAGCGGGTAGCGAGGTTTCTAGATCATGATGTCGTCAAATATCATCGAACGATCGCTTCCTATATGAACGCGTTAATTGAAGCGGGATTCCTTATTATGAAGATCGCTGAGCCGCAACCAACGCAAGAAGCTTTGGAGAAGTACCCAGATATGAAAGACGAAACGCGCCGTCCCATCTTCCTATTGATTTCAGCCGTTAAAAAGTAACAGCAGTCCTGCTGCCCTTCGGGGTAGGAGGATTTTTTTCTGTTTTAGTCCTACAAGTGAAACATTATTTGGAAAATTCACGTCTGTTCGTTTAGGAGATTTCCAATGGAAGGACGAAGCTTGTGAACAGATTTGTGATGGCTCTCTCTGTTGTATTCATATTAATTTCTATGGGCCTAGTATTGCCGAGTAAAAGCTATGCTTGTAGCTGCGCGATGCAGCCAGATCCGATAAAGGCTGTGGAACAATCTAAAGCTGTGTTTTCGGGCAAAGTACTTGCTATCGAACCAAAAGTGCTAGATATCAATGGCATTCTTGATCATAAAATCGCCGTTCATTTCGCTGTAGAGAAGTCGTGGAAAGGGATGAATCAGACGCAAGCCATCGTCCTCACCAACTTAGGCGAACCTTCGTGTGGCTATACGTTTGGGTTGGGAGAAACCTATCTTGTTTTTGCCTATGACTATGATTATAAAGAGAATATGCTGCAAACAAGTTCTTGTTCCTTAACGAAGAAGCTTACCGATGCTACTTCAGAATTGAGTAAGATGGGGCAAGGCGCAGATCCGATTGAGAATGTGAGTTTAAAAGACAAGATGGATACGATGGCGTTTACGAATAAATGGGCTTTGTTCGAGGCGATTTATCATCGATTGGTTCGGTATCATCTACTAGAGTTCTTGCAAGTGGCCGTAATCTTAGTTATTGGGGCAGGTTTGCTGATGATTAGGGCAAGACGCCAATCGTAATTATTCGACAATAGACAGCTCAAAGATGGGTTCTAGCATTGACAAACGGGCTCGGGAAGGCTATGATATCTCTTGTTGTTTAGTAAAGTAACTGGAGGTGTTTTGACTATGGCAGTTCCTCAACGGAGAACGTCCAAAACACGTCGCGATAAGCGCCGTACTCACTTTAAACTGGCTGTGCCAGGAATGGTGAAGTGTGAACAATGTGCTGAACTTAAAAAAGCGCATCATGTTTGCAAAAACTGCGGTTCATATAAGGGTAGAGAGATCGTACAAGCTCAATAATCATATGAATCTTGCAATGAAAAAGACACTTCTACTAGAAGTGTCTTTTTTTTGATTTCCCTTATTTTTATGTTTAACCACACTTCACTATCTGATTTCGGCTTTCTTACCCGGCTAAATGGAAAATATACAGTTAATTCTCGCAAATTCCTCCAAATTCCACGTTTAGATGGAATATATGTAGTTAAATCATCGGATTTCATCCGTATTCTGTTGAAATCTTGAAATTACATGGATAATTTCCAGTTAAATCACGGAAACACGAAGTAGACGTGGAATTAGCTGTACAAAATACAGTTACTCTAGTGTTTGGTCCATGGCTGGCAGAGGCG
>NZ_WHNY01000041.1 GCF_013141695.1 Paenibacillus plantarum | reverse complement strand
GGCGTAACCGCCGCGCTGCACTTTAAGGCCCTTTTCGGGCCTTATCCGCGCCCATCGGCGCCGCACACACTGAAATAGCGCCCAAAATGGCCGCTATTTCCTCCTTTCCCGCCCGACGCAGCCGCCGCGCTGCGCCAAAAAAAACACCCAAAGCCAACGGCCTTGGGTGCTGCATCTCTTTTTTATGCGTTTTGCAAATACGATTCCATCGCTTTGGCGAGCTTTTTCATGCCCAGAACGGTCGTTTCTTTATCTGTATGCGTGTAGTTCAAGCGCATCGTGTTGTACTGTGGATTTTCCGCGTAGAACGTAGCACCGGGAACAAAGGCTACGCCTTCTTTGACCGCGATTTTCAACAAATCCGCTGCGTTAATTTGCTCAGGAAGTTCCACCCAAATGAACATGCCGCCCTTTGGCTCTTCCCATTTCAGACCAGGCCAGTTCAGCTCCTTGAGCAGTCCTGACATGAACTTCATCCGATCCAAATACTGTTCACGGATTAAGGAAATATGTGCGTCCAGATCAAAATGATCGAGCAAGTGATACAGCGTTTGCTGATCAATTGTACTGGAGTGTAGATCCGCGGATTGCTTGAAGCGTGCAACTTGACGAATCAGCGACTCGTCGCCCATCACCCAACCTGTACGGAAAGCAGGAGCTACGGTTTTGGAGAAGGTGCTCGTGTAAACAACATTTCCACCCTCCGCTTTTCCACCTAACGAGTAGACAGTTGGGTAGCTTTCGCTCTCGTCAAACTGGATCTCCCCGTACGGGTCATCTTCCAGAATGAGCACATCCGCGCCGCGGCAAATATCCAGCAAGCCTTGACGACGTTCCAAGCTCCATGCACGACCCGCAGGGTTCGAGAAGGTTGGAATAACGTAGACCATTTTCGGATTATGCTTCGCAATTTTAGCCGCTAAATCCTCCATGATCATCCCGTCGCTATCGCTGTCAACGGAGTAGATCTTTGCGCCTTTGGCTTGGAACACTTGGATCGCTGCCAAATACGTTGGACTTTCAACGAGAATGACATCGCCTTCATCAATATATACACGGGTCAAAAGATCGATCGCTTGCTGCGATCCTGTCGTCAACAGCATCTCGTCTGGTGTAACCAGCATGTTCTTCGCTGCCATCCGCTTGCATAAGGATTCGCGCAAAGGCTTGTAGCCTTCTGTTAACCCGTATTGCAGCGCAGACTTCCCGCCGCCAACAACTCTCGTGAACGCATCGCTAACCGCGTCTAATGGGAAAAACTCTTCAGCAGGCAATCCGCCAGCAAAGGAAATAATCGAGCTCCCTTGAGTTAGCTTAAGAATTTCTCTTACAGCTGACGATGAGAAGCCTTCCAACGATTTAGAAAATCGATATTTCATACAGGGACGCATCCTTTCGCATTTGTAGAAAGCACCCCTCCTCGAATCGTGGAGGTGAGGTGCTTATCCGGGTTGCCATGAAAGCTAAGAGATTATTATATTAACGTAACGTTGCTTCTGTTGCTTGTTGGGTTTTTGCGTTTCTCAATGAGTCTGTTCACAGCGTCTAGGTAAGCCTTCGCGCTTGCTTCCAGAATGTCTGTTGAAATACCGCGCCCTTGTACGGAAATCGTATCTTGTTTCAGAACCACGTGAACTTCACCAAGCGCATCTTTCCCGTGCGAAACGGATTTGATGGAGTAGTCGTCAAGCTCAACGTTTTCCTTCGTCGCTTTATCAATCGCGTTGTAGATTGCGTCAACGGAACCGTTACCTACCGCGCTTTCAGCCACTTCGCTGCCATCTTGGAAGCGAACGTGAACTGTTGCGGTTGGCGTCATTTGGTTGCCATAAGCAACTTGAAGCGTGCCAAGTGCGAAAATTTCCGGTGTCTCGATCAATTTTTCTTCGATCAGAGCACGGATATCTTCGTCTTCTACTTGCTTCTTGCGATCTGCCAAATCCTTAAACTTGGCAAAAGCTGCGTTTACTTGCTCGTCGCCGAGCTCGTATCCAAGATCAATCAACTTCTCACGGAACGCGTGGCGACCGGAGTGTTTGCCCATAACAAGCTTACTTTCCTTCACGCCAATCGTTTCAGGAGACATAATCTCGTATGTTGTTTTCTCTTTGAGCATGCCATCCTGATGGATGCCGGACTCATGCGCGAAGGCGTTAGCGCCAACGATCGCCTTGTTGCCTGGAACCACCATGCCTGTCAGTTTGCTGACTAGACGGCTGGTGCGGTAGATCTCGTTCAGCACAAGTGAAGTCTTCGCTTGGTAGAAGTCTTGGCGTGTTTCAAGCGCCATGACAACTTCCTCGATCGAGGTGTTCCCTGCGCGCTCACCAATTCCATTGATTGTGCCTTCGATTTGATCGGCACCATTCAGAACAGCAGCTAGCGCATTTGCAGTCGCCATGCCTAAGTCGTCATGGCAGTGCGCGCTCAATTGAATTTTCTCAATGCCTGGGACTGTTTCTTTCAGCATTTTGAAAATATTACCGTAGTCATACGGTGTCATATAACCGACTGTATCTGGAATATTCACGACAGAAGCGCCAGCGCGAATCGCCATGCTTGTTACTTCCGCGATAAAGTCCAGCTCCGTACGACCAGCATCTTCGAGTGAGAACTCAATTTTGCTGAAATACTTCTTCGCATATTTAATCGCCGCTTCAGCCGTTTCTAGCACCTGGTGCTTCTCCATCCG
Organism: Paenibacillus plantarum; assembly: GCF_013141695.1. Classification (GTDB taxonomy): domain Bacteria; phylum Bacillota; class Bacilli; order Paenibacillales; family NBRC-103111; genus Paenibacillus_E; species Paenibacillus_E plantarum. The sequence continues at coordinate 156,117 of NZ_WHNY01000041.1, read as the reverse complement.
CAGCTTATGCTGACGGTGAATCGGAGACGTAGCAAGGAAAAGATGAATACATGGATCTTGTGCACCTTGAAGGGCTTCACGCACAGCCTCGATATCATTCTCTCTTGCACGGGACAAGCCGATAACAGAAGCGTTCTTAATCGCTCTAGCGACCGCATTCACACCTGCCAAGTCCCCTGGGGATGCCGCAGGAAAACCAGCCTCCATACGATCCACACCAAGCTTCTCTAGCTGCAAGGCGATCTCAACCTTCTCCTGAGTGTTCAAGTTCACACCTGGTGACTGCTCACCATCACGAAGGGTTGTATCAAAAATGTAAATTTTACGCACCGTGTCACCTCCTAAAAGTTTTCGATAGAAAACTTGCTTCGCAAGCATTTGCTAACATATTTTTTCCATGTCGTTATAGTATTCACAGGGAGCAATTGGGAAATTCTCCTCAATCACTCCCTGTGGAATGTACAGCCTATAAGATTCAATAATGCCTAAGATTATTTTTTGATCCAGTGCATCATTTCGCGCAATTGGGAACCAACAACCTCGATTGGGTGTTGAGCTTCGTTACGACGCGTAGCGTTCATGAATGCGAAGTTGGATTGGTTTTCCAAGATGAAATCGCGTGCGAATTTACCTTGTTGGATGTCGGAAAGAACTTCTTTCATCGCTTTTTTCGTTTCAGCTGTGATGATACGAGGACCTGTTACATAGTCACCGTACTCAGCTGTGTTGGAGATGGAACTACGCATGGAAGCAAGTCCACCTTCGTACATCATATCAACGATCAATTTCAATTCGTGCAAGCACTCGAAGTAAGCCATTTCTGGTGCATAACCTGCTTCAACCAATGTTTCGAAACCAGCTTTAACTAGCTCAGAAGCACCGCCACAAAGAACAGCTTGCTCACCGAACAAATCAGTTTCTGTTTCTTCACGGAAAGAAGTTTCGATAACGCCTGCACGTGTACAGCCGATACCTTTTGCATATGCAAGACCGATTGCTTTTGCATTGCCAGTCGCATCTTTCTCGATTGCGATCAAGCCAGGTACACCAAAGCCTTCAACGTACGTACGACGTACCATGTGACCAGGGGATTTAGGAGCTACCAAGAATACATCTGTACCTTCAGGAGCAACGATTTGTCCGAAATGGATGTTAAATCCGTGGGAGAACATGATAGCTGCGCCTTTTTTCATGTTCGGTTGAATCGACTCTTTGTAAACGCGAGCTTGCGTTTCATCCGGCATTAGAATTTGGATAACATCAGCGCGACGTGCTGCTTCTTCTACAGATACAACTTCGAAACCATCGTTTTTAGCTGCGTTCCATGAACGGCCTTCACGAAGTCCGATAATAACGTTCAACCCGCTGTCACGCAAGTTTTGTGCTTGTGCGTGCCCTTGGGAACCATAACCAACAACCGCAATCGTTTTACCTTTAAGTACCGCTAAGTCTGCATCTTTTTCATAGTAAGTAGTAACTGCCATTCGAATAAATCCTCCTTTGATATAATGAATCCGTTTTGTCTACCCCTTGAGTGGGTGTTTCAACGATTTACCGTGGTACTTCGCTGAAACCCCCACTCAAGGAGAAGTTATTGCTGGTAGAACACTTGGTTTTTCTTGGTAAAAATTTATTTAACCGAACCGCGAATCATCGCAGTAACGCCCGTACGGGAAAGCTCACGAATGCCATAAGGACGAAGCAATTCGACCATAGCATCTATTTTATCTGAATCTCCAACAACTTGCACGATCAATGAAGCTGGACCAATATCAACAACTGCCGCGCGGAACGTTTCAACAATTCCTAGAATTTCAGGACGCATAAGCGGTTCAGCATTTACTTTAATTAGTGCAAGTTCTCTAGCTACCATTGGGTTGGAGCTCAAGTCCACAACCTTGATAACGTCGATCAACTTGTACAATTGCTTGGAGATTTGCTCCAATGTGTTATCATCACCCGTGGTTACGATAACCATCCGGGAAAGTCCGTTTTCCTCGGACTCTCCTACAGTGATGCTCTCAATGTTAAAGCCGCGGCGTCCAAACAAACCAGAAACACGTTGCAGGACACCAGGCTGATTGTTTACGAGTACGGAAACTGTATGTTTAGTTGTCATTCCGAATCCCCCATTAACATGTCACTAATTGTATCGCCAGCTTTAACCATTGGGAACACGTTCTCGCCCTTCGGTACGACGAAATCAATAACGACAGGCCCCGGTGTATCGAGGGCTTCCTGCCATACTCTTCTCGCTTCTTCTTTCGTCGTTGCGCGCAAGCCTTTTACGCCGTAAGCTTCTGCAAGCTTCACGAAATCAGGGCTTCCTGCCAAGTCGATGTGACTATAGCGATTCTCATAAATGATTTCTTGCCATTGGCGAACCATCCCAAGCACTTGGTTGTTGATAATAACAACTTTAACCGGAATATTGTTGATCGCACAGATCGCAAGTTCTTGCGCACACATCTGAACGCCGCCGTCTCCATTGATGGAAACAACTAGTTTATCAGGGTTCCCCATTTGAGCGCCGATCGCCGAAGGGAATCCGAAGCCCATCGTTCCAAGTCCACCTGATGTTACTAGGGAACGAGGGTTTTTGAATTTATAGAACTGCGCAGCCCACATTTGATGCTGACCAACGTCCGTTGTAATGATCGCTTCACCTTTGGTTGTTTCGCTGATCATTTCAATAACGTATTGCGGCTTAAGCTCAGTTTCGGTTTCGCCGTATTTCAACGGGAACTTCTCTTTGCTTTCTTGCAGCTCAGCGATCCATGCAGCGTTATTCGCAGGCTTCGCTTTCGTATTCGCATACTCCAGAACGGCTTTCACATCACCAACGCATGGGATATCCGTCTTCACGTTCTTGCCGATTTCAGCTGGATCTACGTCGATATGAGCGATCACTTTTACCTTTGGAGCAAAACCATTCAAATTCATCGTCACTCGATCATCGAATCGGGAACCGATAGAAATCAATAGATCTGCATTCTGGATCGCTGTATTCGCTGTAAACGTTCCATGCATCCCTGGCATACCAAGCCATAGCTCGTGTGCACTTGGGAAGCCGCTTAAGCCAAGCAAAGTCGTGGCTACTGGGATCCGTGTTTTATTAATAAATTCGATCAATTCATTGGAAGCATCCGCATAAACAACGCCGCCCCCTGCAATGATTACTGGACGTTCAGCCTCTTCGATGGCTTTGATCAGCTTATCAACTTGCAGCTTATTCGGTTGTACCGTAGGGTTGTAACCACGAATGCTTACATCCTTTGCAGGCTTAAATATCGTTTTATGAGCGGAGACATCCTTTGGTATGTCAATGAGAACCGGGCCCTTACGTCCTGAGTTCGCAATATGGAATGCTTCGTGAATGATACGCGGCAGGTCATTAACATCTCTTACCAAGTAGCTGTGCTTCGTAATCGGCATTGTAATACCTGTAATGTCAGCCTCTTGGAAAGCATCCGTACCGATGAAGTTCGTTGCAACGTTACCTGTAATAACGACTAGAGGAACAGAATCCATATATGCTGTAGCAATACCTGTGACTAGATTCGTAGCCCCCGGTCCGGAAGTTGCGATACATACGCCAACTTTGCCAGTTGAACGAGCGTAGCCGTCAGCTGCGTGAATTGCGCCTTGCTCATGTCTAGTCAACAAGTGATTGAAATCATCAAAACCATGCATCGCATCATAGATGTACAGTACAGCGCCGCCTGGATATCCAAAGACGCAGTCCACACCCTCCAGCAATAAGCTTCTTAGCAAAATCTCGGAGCCTGTAATCAGGTCTGGCTGCGTCAGCTTCTCAATTAGTTCTTCTTTAGAGCGTTTTGGTTCAGTTTGAACATTCATTGTGATCCTCCTCTCGAAAAGTCAATTCGTGTTATCTTCTACCATGCCATGAAAATAAGAAAAACCCCTATCATCCCGGACACGCACTAAACGTGTTCAACGGGACGAAAGGGGTTTAAGCTTCCGTGGTACCACCCAAATTTGCTATATGCCTCACAGCACATAACCTTAGCAGGAATGTTCATGAACGAACATTACCCTCAGCACGATAACGTGTGCTCTTCCGGTTCTCCCTACTACGTGTGAATAATGCACATGTTTCAGGAAAACAGCTCCGAGGTGACTTCGTACGTAAGGGATTAAGGCGATGGTTTCAGCAAGTCCAACGCTCTCTGCGCATAAGTGCCCTTATTACTTCTTCCTCTTCATAGCGATTCATTCGTATGCTTCACCATATCAAATATGATTAAAGATTATTATATGCATCTGAAAGCCAATAGTCAATAGGTAGATCGAATAAAACAATGGAAAGTGAGAGAAGATAATACCAATTCTATGGAAAGTTCTGAGGAGGCCTACAATGAAAACGTCTCTGCAAGTCCCTTTCCCCATGACCACATCGCTGCAAGACAACGTCAAATGGCTTCAAGATCAATTAGGCAAAAGTTCGGATGTGTACTATCGACAATTAGAAATTGGCGTATATCCAGAAACGAATAGTGTTGCTTTATTTTACATTGATGGACTTGTCCAAAATGATATTTTGAATGAACACGTGTCAAAGCCTCTCCTCACCGCTCATGAGAATACATCCTATTGGGAGCAGGATATTTGCTTCCATGATTTGTTGTGTCAGGCGATCACGATCAGTGAACTAACCTTGAGTAAGGAAGGAACCGCTGTCCTCGCTGCCCTCCTAGGGGGTAATACCATTCTTATTGCGGATGGCTATGAAGAAGTTATCATCGCTGGTACCTCAGGGTGGGACAAGAGAGCTATTGAAGAACCTCAAACGCAAACTGTAGTACGTGGCCCAAAGGAAAGCTTTACGGAGGATATTCGTACGAACACCTCTTTAATACGGAGAAAAATTAGATCTCCTGATCTTCGATTTATTTCCTTGCGCATTGGCCGGTATACCCAAACCGAGGTCATCATTTGCTACTTGGAGGGTATTGCCGATGAACGGGTAGTTACAGAAGCCACATCGCGATTAGAGCGAATTGATACGGACAGTATCCTAGAAAGCGGATTTATTGAGGAATATATCGAGGATGTCACTTACTCCCCGTTTCCTACAATCATGAATTCTGAACGACCTGATGCGATAGCCGCAGGTATTCTCGAAGGTCAGATTGCGATCCTTGTCGATGGCACGCCTTTCGTTTTACAAGCGCCCGTTACCTTTTTCAGCTTTTTGAAATCGAGTGAGGATTACTATCAGCGTTTCGACATTGCAACGTTCATACGAGCTATTCGCTATATTTCCTTTTTCGTCTCGATGCTGCTTCCGTCCCTCTATATCGCGATCACGACGTTTCATCAGGAAATGCTGCCGACGACCTTGCTCATCTCTTTGGCCGCACAACGCGAAGGCGTTCCTTTCCCAGCCTTACTAGAAGCGCTGCTTATGGAAATTACCTTCGAAGTGCTCCGTGAAGCAGGCGTGCGTATGCCACGCGTGATTGGATCCGCCATTTCGATTGTAGGTGCGCTTGTACTTGGGCAAGCCTCTGTTCAAGCAGGATTAGTTTCTGCCGCCATGGTTATCATCGTTTCCTTTACAGCGATTTCGAACTTCGTGACACCCGCACTGAATATGGCTGTTGCCGCCAGATTAATTCGCTTCGGGCTGATGTTGTTGGCAGGCTCATTTGGCTTATTCGGCATCTTGACAGGTTGTATGGCCATCTTAATCCATCTGGCTTCGCTACACTCCTTTGGTGTTCCCTATTTGACGCCTGTCGCACCACTCACTGTGAGTTCACTCAAGGACACATTGATACGGGTGCCACGTTGGTTAACAGGCTTACGTCCTTTTACCCGGTCTAACACAACCAGAAATAAGCCCTATGATAAGCCATCTCCACCTAGAAAAGATCGCGTCTAAGACATGCTCTGGGAGGATATCGACATGAATCAGAAGCTCAACCGTTACTTGAGTCTGATGACCCTCAGTTTATGCTGTTTGCTGCTAACAGGCTGTTGGGATCGCAAAGAACTGAACCAACTTGCTATCACCTCAGCGACCGCGATCGATTGGGACGGAAAGGTCTGGACGGTTTCCTATCAGGTTGTTATCCCGCAATCCATCGCCAACCCGAATACAGGGGGAAGCCCTGGGCAGCAAGCGCCTGTCATGGTTTTCTCTACAAGCGGCGGTTCGATCCGAGGGGCTGTACAGCAATCGAGCTTAGAGATGCCAAGATCTCTTTTTTTTGCACATAATCGTGTGATTGTCATCGGTGAAAAGGCCGCCAAAGAAGGTATTTCCCAGTTACTGGACGTCTACCTGCGCAATTCAGATTCACGCGAAACGGTGGGCATTCTAGTGACAAGTGGTGAAGGGCGCAAAATTCTGGAACAAATTGTTCCACTGGAGAAAGTGCCTGGAGCTGCCATCAAAAATATGATTCACAACGAGACTGAAAACGGTTCTAATTTCCAACAAGTCTCCATGTATCAAATGATGATGGGGATCGCAAGCGACGCCCCCTTCACACTTGTCCCCGAAATTGTGATCTCTGGTGAAGGTGAGAATACGACAATTGCCACGCTTAAGAAAACATCCTTCACCAATAAGCTTAGGCTTGGCAGAATGGCTGTGTTTAAAAAAGACAAACTAATTGGCTGGTTTACAGCCGAACAGGAATATGGCATCAGTTGGATTCGGAATACCATTCAACAGACGACCTTGTTCTTTGGTTGTACAGAAGGAAGCAAAGATATTAAAGCAGCACTGCGTGTCGATCAGAGTAAAAGCAAATTGAAGCCTTTCTTCTCTGAAGATGGCCATTTGGTTATGCATGTTGATGTGTATACAAGTGGTACCCTGAATGAGAATGGCTGTCCGAATGACCCTACGCAGCCTAAGGATTTGCATACCATGGAACGAATCGCAAGTGCCGAAATCACACGCCTCATGGCCGATGCCTTTCAAGTCGCTGTTCAGAACAATCTAGATGTCTTCCATTTCGCAGATGCAATACATAAGCACGACCCCAAGATTTGGAAACAGGTTAAACCCGATTGGGGGGAGCATTTCGCCAAACTTGAACTAGCAACTAATGTGAAAGTGAAGATCACAAGAATCGGTATGAGTGGTAAAGCTTTCAAGGAAATGTCCAAAGAAACAGGTGAGTGAGCTGTTCTAGTTCACAGTGGGATGAGGTAGAGGGTCTTGGAAGAACGCATTACGAACTATCAGCTCGTTGTTATGATCATCCTATTCGAAATCGGGAGCACTCCGTTATTCGCGCTAGGGAGCGGTGCGAAGCAGGACTCTTGGCTTGCCATGTTGGCAGCAGCAACAGCCGGATTCTTCTTAATGCTAATGTTTGTATCCATTCAACGACGAGCTCCTGAGCAGGACATCATCGGACTCCTTCGGATCTGTTTCGGCAAAGTCGCCGGCAGTGTCCTCGGAGTTTCCTTTGCGATCTATTTTGCTTATGAGTCCATGAGAAATGTCCGTGATTTCGGAGAAATCTCGAATTTAACGTTACTGAACACAACACCTAAATACATCACCATGTTCATCATCCTACTGTTAGCCTCGTACGCGATCATGATGGGGGTAGATACCCTATTTCGAGTGACAGAAGCGCTGCTTCCTATCGTTGCTATCAGCTATGGTTTACTTATTTTCCTCATTAGCATCGCCCATTTGATTCATTTCGATAATTTGTTGCCCTTCCTAGAAAATGGCTTTAAACCCGTCCTTCGAGCAGCCTTTCCGGACATGGTCTCTTTCCCTTTCGGGCAAACCATTATCTTCTTCATGATTTGGCATATGCTGCCCGAACAAAAGAAGGTGAAAAAGCTAAGTCTTACGGCTTACACCATCGTATCTCTCTTCTTGATTTTGATGAATATCATCAACATTTCTGTACTCGGCACCACACTGTCTGCCAACAGCACTTTGCCCTTCCTGCAAACTGTCCAGCTCATTGAGGTTGGGGATATATTTGAACGCCTCGATGTTCTTGTCACGTTATTGCTCTTTCTTGGCCTATTTGTCAAAATGACAACCTTCTTCTGGGGAGCTGTCTATGCCTTCGCGCACATCTTTCCTTTCTTACGGAAAGCTACCTGGCTTGTTATTGTGGGCTGCCTCATCTTCATCACTTCATTCCTTGAACCCAACTATTCTGTGCACGTTTGGCTAGGACTTAAGTTTAGCGTGAAGCTTTACCCGTTATTTCAGGTGATCATTCCCCTACTCATGTTTATCGTGATCCGTTTTCGGAAGCTTCCAGCCCCACAGGCCACATCAGACATGTGAGTTCTACGGCAATTCTCCATTAGATAAAAAAGAGCCTGCCCCCTGAAGGGGACAAGCTCTTAGGCGCGAAGCATTGCTTACGCGTTTACTTTCGCTTTTGCAGCTGTTGCCAAATCGTTGAACGCTTTGGAATCATTCACAGCTAGGTCAGCCAAGATTTTACGGTTAACTTCGATACCAGCCAATTTAAGGCCGTGCATCAATTTGCTGTAGCTCAAGCCGTTTTGACGAGCGCCTGCATTGATACGAGTAATCCAAAGTCTACGGAAGTTACGTTTTGTTTGACGACGGTCACGGTATGCATATACCAATGACTTCATTACTTGCTCTTTAGCTGTTTTAAATAAACGGTGTTTGGAACCGAAATAACCTTTTGCTAATTTCAAAATTTTCTTACGACGGTGAGCGCGAATAAATCCGCCCTTGACTCTTGCCATTGTGAACTACCTCCTGGGATATATAAATGATGTTCGAATTTTATGCTGCGTTACAATTAACCTTTGATAAGGGACAGTTGTTGTTGCAAACGACGTACATCGCCAGGAGCCATTGTTGGGTTCGTGGACAATACGCGTTTTTGCTTGGATGATTTACCAGAAAGCAAGTGGTTCTTACCTTGTTTGTATCTCATCACTTTGCCTGTGCCAGTGATTTTGAAACGGCCTTTCAGGCTGCTGTGTGTTTTCATTTTCGGCATGTTGTTTGTTCCTCCTAATTTAGTATACTCGCCTAAGTTGTCGCTTTTGGCGTTAAGATCATGATCATGCTTCTTCCCTCAAGCTTAGGAGCACGCTCCTGCGAGGAGATTTCAGCAGTTTCTGTAGCAAGGCGCTCAAGCACTTTGCGACCAATCTCCGAGTGCGCAATTTCACGACCACGGAAACGAACGCTTGCTTTAACTTTATCGCCTTCACCAAGAAACTTAACTGCGTTGCGAAGCTTCGTTTGGAAATCATGTTCATCGATCGTCGCACTCAGGCGAATTTCTTTGATATCCACAATCTTCTGATTCTTACGTGCTTCTTTTTCTTTCTTCTGCGTTTCATAACGGAACTTGCCGTAATCCATAATGCGGCAGACAGGCGGCTTCGCCGTCGGTGCAACGTTTACTAAATCAAGGTTCGCGTCAAGTGCAATTTGAAGAGCTTCGCGAATTGGTGTTATACCAAGTTGTTCTCCGTCCGCCCCAATAAGGCGTACTTCCTTCACACGAATCTCGTCATTAATCATATGGTCTTTGCTAATCGTGTTCCACCTCCATAAAGTATGTAACTCTCTTCCAAATATAAAAAAGATGCGGGCACAGTGGGCCCACATCTTCATCAATAACAGGTTTAAGACAAACCTATTGAATATACATGATGATTCATTCAAACCAGCCAACGTTACGTTAGTCAGGTGAGAAGCGGGCGCTTCTGCTTTACTTGAAACATATTATCATCTCATTCTAGAAAAGTCAACTCACTTGTTTACTTTTCATTTCATCCAACCGAATAACACGCGTATGCTCTGTGTGACTCCATTGTTTGTTGTTTTGCGTGAAGAACGCATAGAACGTAATCGGCCACCATGACAGCATGAAAATCGGGTAAAGCAACAAGTACTTATAAGTCTTCTTGTTTGCCTTTTCAACTAACATCGCCATCGGAAGCAGCACATAGATCGCCAAGCTGATTGAATTGATAAGCACAGGGTTGACATGAACCAGTGCTGAATCAGCTGTGCCGTGAGAAGTCATGGATTGAATCCACAGCATAACCGTTAGAATGGCACCGAAGAAGAAATTGTATACATTCGCCGAATAGATTGCCGCGTCAATTTTCACCCAGCTACCTGTCTTAATACCTTGCCATAGTAATGGGAAGAAGAAACGCTTCGCCACTTCAAAGTGACCTTGCATCCAACGCAGACGCTGCTTAGCAGAAGCACTGAACGTTAACGGTTTTTCATCATAGACACGCGTATCGTAGTTATACGTAGGTTTAATCCCCATTTGCACACACATCATGGAGAACTCAAGATCCTCAACCAAGCTTGTTGCCCGCCAGCCTACTTGCTTTAACAAAGCGGAGTCGAAGCACATGCCCGTCCCACCAAGGTAATTGGCAAGCCCTAAATTGGAACGCGGCGTTTGGACAAAACGGTTCGCATAGAAGAACGAGATCGCAAACGAACCTGTGATCCATGAATCATTCGGATTTTTCGTATCTAGGTAAGCTTGAATCACGCGGGAGCCTGAACACAGATCATTATTCATGTGAATCAAATAATCTGGACTAACCAGGTTATCCGCATCAAACATCACGATGCCATCGTACTGACGCTCACGCTTCCATAACTCTTTGAGCATCCATTCAATCGCATACCCTTTTCCTCTAAGGTTCGGGTTATGGCGCTCCATTGCATACACCCCGTGGTGACGGGCAATGTCAGCCGTGTTATCCGTGCAGTTGTCACAAATCACGAAGATGTCATAAAGCTCTCGCGGATAATCTAAGGTCTTCAGGTTCTCAATTAAAGCTCCGACGACTTGTTCCTCATTATGAGCCGCAACCAATACTGCAAACGATTTCTGTGGAGCAAACATCTTTTTGTTTTTGGGACGATACCAACCAAAAAACGTTAAAAACAACTGATACGCACCGATCAATGCCAAAAAGACTTGAACGGAAAGCATAATCTTGTCTAGCATGAAGCAAAGTCCCCCTTTTTTTGTGCACGTCAGCTATCTTTTTGTATGCCTAGTGCGTTTATGTACAGGTCATTCATGTTTACAAACTAACGGTGAAACAATCGTTTCTGATTTTCCTCTCTTTCCCCCTGTTTGTCAAAGTCTGCAAACTTCGAAAAAGCGTCAGTTCTTTGATTTTTGGGAGGTTCGCACACACCGAATAGAGCATGCGCTTGAAATCAGGTCGAAAATGTCTTGTTTTCATCGTTTTTCATATATTGTGTACCAAAAGTTCACCATTTAGACGAACACTGCCTTTTCTATCTGGTGACGTCCTTATTATAAATTACTCAGCTATTCGCTGACAACTTTTGCTTAAATACCCTGTTAATGGATAGCTTTACACACCTTAAAAACATTCGCATAACAAAGTCTGTAAGAGTCCGTCGTTCACAATTAGGACATATCAAGCCTAGTTGTGGCGGCATATCCGCTCCAAATTTCGGAAACACTAGCCATACATACCTACGAACTTGGCTGAGGCAGGTTGAAGATAATTGCCATCCTATCATACAAATGTTAATGCCAGATTAGTGCAACATTAATTTGAATTTATGAATATTTATCATCCAGTTAATCCTCCTCTAATAAACACATCGTATGATGAAGGTAGCGAGCAGCATTTCCAAGTTTAGAAGGAGGCGGTTACTCATGAGCAGCAAAGTTGTCCATTGGCTTCAAGATCATGAAACACGTCTATTCCACTTCGTCAATCAACGGATCCAACATCATTTTCTGGATCAATTCTTTACGAAGATCACCCATTTGGGCGGTGCCACAGCATCCATTATGATCTCTTTATGCTTGGCTTTTTTTGGGCAAGGTTCCCTGCGTGTAGCTGGAATTCAAGCCCTGTTGGCTTTAACGATCAGCCATATTCCTGTTGCCATTATGAAAAAGAGATACCCTAGACTTCGGCCTTATCTTGTCCATCCTCAAACCATTACACATAAAAACCCTCTAACGGATCACTCATTTCCCTCTGGGCATACCACGGCTATTTTCTCGGTAATTATCCCTTGCGTATATGCTTTACCCATGCTAGGACTCTTACTAATCCCTCTTGCCTTAGTTGTCGGTATGTCGCGGATGTACTTAGGACTCCATTATCCATCGGATTGTATCGTAGGTTGCTTGATTGGAACGACGGTATCGGTAGTGACAGTCGCATTCTGGGGGTAAAACATGGAACATGTATCGCGAAAAAGAAGAGTGCTCATCCTATCAGAAGGCTTCGGTGCCGGCCATACGCAAGCTGCATTCGCACTAGCCAGCAGCTTAGAACAGCGCTGCTCTACGATCGAAACGCGTGTTGTGGAGCTCGGCTCATTCCTACATCCCACGCTGGCACCTTGGATTCTAGGCGCTTATAAGAAAACTATTGCTGTTCAGCCTAAATTGTACGGTCGCTTGTACCGTGCTCAATATCAAAAATCGCTTAATCCGTTGACGCAGCTGGCCCTTCATCGCATTTTCTATGCACAAACGGCAGCTATGATCAGGCATTGGGCGCCTCAAGCCATCGTATGTACGCATCCTTTTCCCAGCGTCGTTGTTTCAAGATTGAAAAGAGCAGGTTTGCATATCCCCTTATGCACCGTTATCACTGACTACGATGTTCATGGGACATGGGTCAGCCGTGAGGTGAATAAATACATGGTGTCTTCCGAGGATGTTAAACATAAGCTCATCATTCATGGCATCGCGGCCGCGCATGTCGAAATTACGGGAATCCCGGTGCATCCCAGTTTCAGAGAAGTCCATGATCGAACTTTAATTCGACAGCAATTCAATCTCTCATCGAGGCCAACTGTATTGGTTATGGGTGGAGGTTGGGGGCTTATCGGCGGCGATTCATTGAGTGAGCATTTACTGACGTGGAGAGACCAAATTCAGTTTATTTTCTGCTTAGGAAATAACCACAAGGCCATTGCGAAACTAGCGGCAGATCCGCGGTATCAGCATCCCAACATTCACCTGCTCGGATTTACACAAGAGATTGGCAAGTTGATGGAAGTCTCCGACCTGCTCGTTACAAAGCCTGGGGGAATGACGTGTTCAGAAGGACTGGCCAAATCGATTCCCATGTTATTCTATGATCCCATTCCAGGCCAAGAGGAAGAAAACGTACATTATTTTACTAGACATGGCTTCGGAGAATCGATTCAGTCAGCTGATACGATCTCGCATTGGTTGTCCATGCTGGCTAGTCGTTATGCGGATGTGCAGGCCAAGCGCGTTTCCAATCAACATAAGAAGAGTCACCTGCCTGTGGGTGATGGTTCAGAAGTCATTCTCCAACTGTTAGGATGAAAAAGAGACTATCTTGCTGCTCAATGGCAGCATGGATAGTCTCTTTTGGTTAGAATCTTATTCAGCTGATTCTTTCGATTCAGCGGCTAAGGCGGATGCAGCGGCTTCCTTCAACTGCTCTTGATGTGATGACAATGCCTCTTGTCCGATCACAACTTCAAGACGGTGAATATTCATGCCTTGTCCTGCGAATTTCGTTTCGTACTCCGTCATCACATGATCCGGATGAATGCCATCCACGTGAAGATTCAGCGAAATATTGCGCATTCTTAGTCCCATATCCGCAAAAGAATTCAAGGAAAATTCGAATAAGGATTGCGAATCGGTTTTCAAATGAATTTCGCCCTTGGCGTTCAGAATTTGTTGATATTTGGCAACAAAACCTGGATGCGTTAGACGTCTGCGCGCATGCTTCTTCTTGGGCCATGGATCACTAAAATTCAAATACACGCGCTCTAGCTCGCCTTCAGCAAATGCTTCTTCAATATGCTCGATATTGAACAACATCAGCCTTAAGTTTGGAATGCTAAGCACCGCATCTTCTTCATTTTCCACGGTAATTTCATGTGCAACCTTAGCTTTCTCACTTGCCTTGCGAATCAATTCATCATACATATCCACACCAATGAAATTGATATTCGGATATTTCTTGCTCATTTCACTAATAAAGCGCCCTTTGCCCATACCTAGCTCGGCATGAATCGGGTTATTGTTTCCGAACAACTCGGACCATTTGCCCTTATAATCTTTGGCATTTAATACAACGAGTTCTTTTTGACGTTCTATATCTTCTCTGATACCTTTTCTGCCCCGTAAACGCATTCTTCATTTGCCTCCTACACGTACATGCTTTCGAATACAAATCATAGACGATTCTATAAAAAAAATCAAAACTTTCCTCTAGTAGATGAATGGAAGAATGAAAGAAAACACCCTCCGAAATGGAAGGTGCTTCGCTCTTAGAAGATATTTATTTGTAGCTTTCGTCTCTTCCTCTGTTATTGCTTCGTAGTCCCGCTAAGCCCAATAAACCTACTAGACCTAACCAACCCCAATTCATACCCTTAGAAGTACTTGTCGTTGAAGTCGCACGATAAGTTTTACCATAAGTGTTTGGAGGGGTTGTAGATATGCTTTTCGTGCTCATTCTTTCAACCATGTTGGCGCTGCGATCCACACCCCGCTCAACCGCATTGGCTCCGCGTTCGACACCTCTCTCAACCGCGTTAGCCCCTCTTTCAACTGGATTCGTTCCATATCCATTCATATGGTCCATAACGCCAGTGCCTCTCCCGGTTGTTCCATAGCCAGAGTACGAATTAGGAGTCGTTAGATTCCCATTATAAACACCATTCGTCCCATTTCCGCTAAAACTGCTGACGCCCGTCCCAAGCCCCATTCCTGGTGAAGTGGCATCATAGTTGCTTCCTGTGTAGCCCGTTGGTGCCGTAGTCCCCGTTGCCCCAGTCCCCAGTGTCCCAATTGGTGCTCCCGTTCCGACCGCATTACCGGTATCCATATGCGTTGCCTGAACACCTGCTGCCCCCATACTTAAAGCTGTTGTCAATGCTACCGCCAAAGTTATCGTACGAAACTTTTTCATGTAGTTCATTTCCCCTCTCAGCTCGAAATTGTGGTGCAAAGTTATCATGCTCGTAGTTGAGTGGTTTTATCGGGGAACTTGTTGGAAAGGCAGGGGTCGCTTTCATGTGTAAATTTCGCTACAATATAGGTTGAAAGAAAGCGAAGCAACGAAAGAAAGGATACATGTCCTATGTCTACAATGATTCAGGAATCACCTCAGCTTTGGGGAGATAAACGTTTCCATACATGGAATTATGAAATGCGCGAGAATCTAGGTGGTAAAGTATTCAAAGTCATGCTGGATGCTGGTTTCACATGTCCGAATCGCGATGGCAAAATTGCAACAGGCGGATGCACCTTCTGCAGTGCACGTGGATCAGGAGATTTCGCAGGAAGTCGCCGCGACGATCTGGTCACACAATTTAACAAGATCCGTGATCTTCAGCATCAAAAATGGCCCGAAGCCAACTATATTGGCTATTTCCAAGCTTACACGAATACCTATGCGCCCGTTGAAGAGCTGCGGGAGTATTATGAAGAGATTTTGAAGCAGCCTGGCGTCGTCGGCTTGTCTATCGCCACGCGGCCAGATTGCTTGCCAGATGATGTCATTGAATATCTAGCTGAATTGAATCAGCGCACTTATTTATGGGTGGAAATGGGGCTACAAACCGTCCATGAATCCACTTCCGTGCTCATCAATCGCGCCCATGATACCCAATGTTATCTAGATGCTGTAGCCAAATTGCGCAAACATAATATTCGTGTGTGTGCACACATTATTTATGGCTTGCCTGGAGAAACCCATGAGATGATGCTAGATACAGGGAAAGCTGTCGCTCAAATGGATGTACAAGGTATCAAGATCCATCTTTTGCATCTCATGCGCAAAACACCAATGGTGAAACAATACGAAGCTGGTTTATTGCAGTTCTTGGAGAAAGATGAGTATGTGAAGCTGATCGTGGATACGTTGGAAATATTGCCGCCAGAGATGATCGTTCATCGACTCACAGGAGATGCCCCGCGGGATCTGCTGATCGGACCGATGTGGAGCCTCAAGAAGTGGGAAGTGTTGAACGCTTTTGATAAATTACTGACGGAGCGAAATACATGGCAAGGGAAGTATTGGGCTGGGAAAGAAAGTGTTGAAGGCGTTACTGCATACTAGACATGCCTGAAATACAACGTCCTCTCGTTCCTTATTTCCTGGGAAATTGTCGAGACATGCGTTAGTAAGCAATCATTGGAGGCACTCTATACATGGGATTTGTTTCAGTTCTGAGTTATGTACACCAACTAATCGGACAACGTGTCGGGCCTGGTGATACCGTTATTGATGCCACGCTTGGCACTGGCGTAGACGCCTTGTTCATGGCGAAGCTCGTAGGCGCTCGCGGCAGCGTCTACGGCTTCGATATCCAGCAGGCCGCGCTGGATCAAACGCAGCAGCGTCTGGCCAAAGAGCTGCCAGACGCCCGAGTAACCATGAGCTTATGCAGCCATGCGCTCATGGAAGCGGCGGTGCCGCAAGACCGCCACGGCAAGGTCGCCGCGGTCACCTTCAACCTCGGCTACTTGCCAGGAGCCGATACAACCATCATCACAGAGCAGGCATCGACGATCCCTGCTCTTGAAGCTGCCCTCCGACTGCTGCGCAAAGGTGGAATCGTGACCATCGTGCTGTACAGTGGGCACGATGGCGGGTCTGAAGAAGCCGCAGCGGTCGAGCGCTGGGCGGAGAGCTTGCCGCTCGCAGCGTTTCAAGTGCTGCGGTATCAATTTGCCAATCGGAGCGCCTCCGCGCCGTATCTCTTGGCTCTAGAAAAAAGATAGTCGCATGATATAATGCTAGAGTGGTATAAATGACAGATTGCTAGAATAGACTAGGAGAAAGTAGGGATTGTTTTGAAATCATACCCGCTGCAATTTCAACCTGAAATGAAAGAACGTGTTTGGGGAGGCAGAACCCTCGAACGATTCGGCTTTGAGCTGCCAGAAGGCGCGATCGGTGAAGGCTGGATGATCGGCGATCACCCAAACGGAACGACGAAAGTAATCAACGGCGAATTAGCTGGCTTAGGTCTGGACGAAATTCGTGAGAAATATGGCAAAACGCTGTTCGGCTCAAAAGGATTTTCCGAGAAAAATGGCCGTTTTCCACTATTGATTAAACTGCTAGATTGTGAAGACGATCTATCCGTACAAGTTCATCCCAATGATCACTACGAGAACCTCGCGGCTGGTGAACTTGGCAAAACAGAAATGTGGTACATTCTTGATGCTAAGCCAGGCGCTAAAATTATATATGGCATGAAAGAAGGCGTAACACGGGAAAGCCTTGCAGAAGCGATTGCGGAGAACCGCATTATGGATTGCTTGCAAGAAGTTCCTGTCGAAGCCGGAGACTCCTTCTACATACCTGCTGGTACGGTCCACGCACTAGGTGCGGGGGTACTCGTAGCAGAAATTCAACAAAACTCGGACACAACGTACCGTTTGTATGATTACAACCGTCCAGGCTTGGATGGCAAAATGCGTGAGCTGCACATCGAGGATTCCCTCAATGTCATCGCGTATGAAGGATCAGGCTCCACGCGTATGAAGACGGATTTGGCGGAAGCAGGCACATGGTTGACGCTCGCATCTTCTCCTTTTTTCACCGTGGAAAAAGGTCTTGTAGGACCGCAATGGGAGCTTACTACTACGCCAGACAGCTTCGTTATTCTTGTCATCGCGGATGGCAACGGGACACTGCAATGGGCAGATGGTCAAATTGCGACGAAGCCTGGTGACTGTTTCTTGCTTCCAGCTGATCTAGGCAGCTACTCACTTGAGGGCAACATGACAATGATTCGCAGCTACTTACCATAAATTTCGTAAGCTAAAATGAAAAAAGCTCTCTGATAGCAGCCGCGGTTGACGGACACTGTCAGAGAGCTTTTTATTTATCACAGCTAACCTATTCTTCCGAAAGGCTGCTTTCTTTGAGGATGACGTCATGTGCTCCGCCTTCAACTAGGCTGGTTGCCGATACGAGAGCAATTCTCGCATTAGCTTTCAACTCGTCCAGCGTCAAGGAACCACAGTTGCACATCGTGGATTTGATTTTACCCAACGTTTTGTCCAAGTTTTCTTGCAGACTTCCCGCATAAGGAACGTAGGAATCCACGCCTTCTTCGAACAGAAGCTTGCTCTTGCCGCCTGTATCATAACGCTGCCAGTTACGGGCACGATTGGAGCCTTCGCCCCAGTATTCTTTCACGAAGTTGTTACCCACTTTAAGCTTTCTTGTCGGACTCTCATCGAAACGAGCAAAATATCTGCCCAGCATAACGAAGTCAGCACCCATCGCCAAAGCAAGTGTCACGTGGTAGTCGTGTACGATACCACCATCGGAACAGATCGGAATATACGTACCTGTTTCTCTGAAGTATTCATCTCTCGCTTCAACAACTTCCATCACAGAGGAAGCTTGGCCGCGGCCAATACCCTTTTGTTCCCGCGTAATACAGATGGAACCGCCGCCGATCCCCACTTTAATAAAGTCAGCACCTGACTCTACAAGATACCGGAATCCTTCACGATCAACAACGTTACCGGCACCAATTTTCACATCAAAATTCTGTTTCACATACTGTACAGTCTCATACTGCCATTCGCTGTAACCGTCGGAAGAATCGATCACAAGAATATCTACGCCCGCTTCAACAAGTGCCGGTACTCTCTCCAAATAATCCTTCGTGTTGATTCCAGCGCCAACAATATAGCTTTTATTTTTATCAAGCAGCTCCATCGGATTCTCTTTGTGCTCGTCATAATCCTTACGGAATACAAGCGTATCGAGATTCCCGTTATCGTCCACAATCGGTAAGCAGTTCAGCTTGTGATCCCAGATCAGATTATTAGCTTCCGAGAGGGATATGCCGGACTTGCCATAAATTAATTTTTCAAAAGGTGTCATGAACTCCGAAATCTTACGATCTAGCAGATCACGGCTTCTACGATAGTCACGGCCTGTTACGATCCCCAGCAATTTTCCGCTCGCTGTGCCATCATCGGTGATCGCAACGGTCGAGTGACCTGTCTCTTCTTTCAAAGCTAGCACATCACTAAGCGAATGCTCAGGCGTCAGGTTGGAGCGGCTTACGACGAAACCAGCCTTGTACCCTTTTACCTTGCGTACCATCAGTGCTTGCTCTTCAATCGACTGAGAGCCAAAAATGAACGAAATCCCGCCACTACGCGCCAATGCAATAGCCATTCCATCATCGGATACGGCTTGCATGACAGCAGAAGAAAACGGGATATTCAGGGAGATGGCAGGCTCCTCACCCTTATTAAACTTGACTAACGGAGTCTTCAGCTTAACATTTGCCGGTGTACAATCCTTCGTCGTTAGATTAGGAATCAACAGAAACTCACTAAACGTACGCGATGGTTCCATATAATACGTAGCCACTTTACATTTCCTCCTAAATATAGGGATCTTTGAGCTATGCTCAAAGTCTCTCCTTTAATTGATCCATAGGTAAATTTTTATAATCTTATCACTGAACCTTGCCTGTGGTCAATGGATTTTTTAGGGAAATGTTCAGTAGGCTACGAGAAGGCGTTATTTCGTCCAAATTTGGGGCTCAGAACCTTTGCTCGAATATTCAATATAGGACGGAGAAATGTCCATCACGACATAGTTAGGATCGTGCGGCCCCTCAAACCATTCCTTCATATCATCTTTCCACAACTTCTCGCGCAGCGCATTGTCCGAAGAGATCTTAGCCGTAGCTTGGATTTGCAAAATGTTCGGCGTAGACTTACCGTCATATCCCACAAGAATATGCACATGGGGATTATCTTGGAGTTCTTCAACTTTATCTGTTTTCTTACTCGTCGTTAAATAAATCTCCAGCCCATCGTGAAACAAAGCCATATACCGCACCTTCGGCTTATTACCGTCAATCGTCGCAAAGGAGCACACCTGATTGGCGTTCAGCACTTGAATGATTTGTCCTTCGAGTTGTGTTTTTTTCGTTTCGATCATAGTCAGCTCTCCTCTCAGTCTCAAACTGCTTTAACTACCCTAGATTACCCATATGGGCGCGTGTTCAATCGTTTCCCACGAAAAAATCCCCCTCACGCTAGGCGTGAAGGGGAATGGAAGGTTAGATCGTTGCCAGCTGCTGCAGCGGCATCGTGTAGTAGGACGCCGGCTTCTGCGCATCCGGCGGGAAGTGAACGACAAGCAGCTCCTTGCTGCTTTCGTCGAGTTGGCCGCTTTGCAGATACGTCTGCAAAGCGAACGGCAATACCTCAAGCATTGCATGCTTGTGGAGGTCTTTCTCATTGATGCGGAGGCTCTGGAAATCTCCGCTGACGAGCTCAGGCTGCTCCGCAAGCAGTTTGAGGTACGCATTCTGTTCAGACTTCTCCAAGGTGAAGTCCCACCAGATTTTGCGCGGCTTATATTTATGGCCCAGGAAGTAATCAAGCTTCATCAGGCCTTCGATGATGTGCATGTTGGTAGTGCCGCGATGCAACAGGAACTCACGTAAGCGAGTGAACAGATCCTCGAGCTGATGCCCGATCTTCTGCCAGCCGCGGCCTTCCCAGAAGTCGCCGAATTCTTGGAAGAAGTCGAACGCGGATGCGAATTCTTTCGCGATGAGATGCTTCACCGTATAATCCATCCGGTGAGCGTTCCAATATTTCTCGAGCACATCCTCCACGCGCTTGATGCGAATCAAGTCGGTGAATGGCAAGATGTCGTTGCCGAGAATCTCGTAAGGTGCGTGATCCATATACTTATAGCCATATTTATGAGCATCTTTACGCATGCCTGTTCCGCGCAGCATTTTGAGGAAGCCAAGTTGCAGCTCTTCCGGTCCTAGCTCGAAAACGTCGTTAAATGTCTTACGGAACGAGTTATAATCCTCTTCTGGCAGTCCGGCAATCAGATCGAGATGCTGATCGATTTTGAGACTGTTTTTCACCTTAGACACGGTACGGCTCAGCTTGAAGAAGTTCTGTCTCCGCTGTACGAGGTCATTCGTCGTGTCATTCGTCGATTGCACGCCGATCTCGAAACGGAACGTACCCGGAGGAGCATTTTCAGCCAAATAATCAAACACTTCAGGACGCATAATGTCCGCCGTAATCTCGAACTGGAACACAGTGCCACGGTGATTTTGAATAAGGAATTCAAAGATTTCCATCGCATAATCCCGTTTAATATTAAACGTACGATCCACGAATTTGATCAACTTTGCGCCCGAATCAATCAGGTACAGCAGATCCGCCTTGGTCCGCTCCATGTCAAAATACCGCACACCCACCTCGATACTCGATAGGCAGAATTGGCAGGAAAACGGACAACCACGGCTCGTCTCGAAGTAGACAACACGATTCGCTAAACTCGGAAGATCTTCCTTGAAGCGATGTGGCGACGGGATATCATCCAGCTTCAACTTCGGTCTGCCCGGCATCAGGATCACTTCTTGCTCCTTGCGGTAGGCAACGCCGTAGACGAAGTGGTATTTGCGCGTTGTTGAGATCTCTGTCAGCAGCTGGTGGAAGGTCTCTTCCCCTTCGCCCATGACGATGAAATCCACCTCAGGGATGCGCTCCATCCAGTAATCCGTGTCATAAGAAACCTCAGGTCCACCAAGGACGATGATGAGTTCGGGACGGATTTTTTTGATCATTTTGATAATGTTGATCGTCTCTTCGATGTTCCATATGTAGCAGGAAAAGCCCAGCACGTCTGGCGCCTTCTGATAGATGTCAGAGACCACATTCATAACGGGATCTTTAATCGTATATTCGGTTATTTCAACATCAAAATCCTTCTCGCAGAACGCTTTCAGATAGCGTAAAGCCAAGGAGGTATGAATGAATTTGGCGTTCAGTGTGGATAAAAGTACGTTCATATGGAAAAAACCTCGTTCTATTCTGGGTTATCGTGCCTTCTAATTCGTGTTCAAAAGTGGACTATTTGAACTACCTCTACTAATTCTACACGAAAACCGCGGAAATACAAAGGTAAGCCCTCCCATGCGGGACGACTTTAGTGGCGATTATGCAAATAACAAATCATTAAAGAACCATGTCGTCGTCCAAATGGGGGACTTCATAAGGGAATTGCAGGTAGGAGGCTTCTTCGATGGCGTTTTTCCAGCGTTCGGCGTGGGAGTAAAGCTGCTGCTCGACCTCTTGAATTTTCTTACTGATTTCGCCGGCCGATTCTGCCGGTTCACGTTGCAGCGCTTGCTGTAGGCTGGTGCGTTCTTCGAACCATTGCGTTAATTGGTATAAAAGCATAGGAAACCGCCTCTCACGTTGGATATGTACGTGCTAGTGTTCCCTGATTTGAGGGGGCGTATTCGGGTGCCCAACCTCCGTCCCGTCCTGGCATAGGATTAACTGGAAAAAATACAGCTAATTTCACAATTTTCGAATGAAAATGTAAAATAAATGGAAAACTTCCCGTTAATTTCGGGGATTTTACGCAAAAGCGCTAGGAACCCGAAAAATAGCTGGAGGTTTTCCATTTAAAGTAGATTCAATCTAAATATGCAGGAAATTAACTGTATATTTTCACGCTAAAATTGACGGGACGCCTTACTTACTTCAACAAAGCTCCGTCCTTCTCGAGGACAGCCTGTAGTTCTGCTACATTGATCTCCGCTGGGAGCACGCCGTGCTTCACAGCGAGCCCTGCTGCAGAGCCTGCGGCTTGGCCCGTGGCCATGCAGCTTGGCGTAAGACGCGTAGTCGCCAGCGCTTCATGCGTGGTGGAGATGCAGCGACCTGCGGTGAGCAGGTTTTCGATTTTTTGCGGCAGCAGGCAGCGGTACGGGATGTCGTAGGCACCGTCCCCTTTGACCCAAGCTGCGGTTACGCCTTTGCCGGACGGATCGTGGATGTCGATCGGATAGCCGCTGCGTGCGATAACGTCATCAAAATGACGGCCCTGCACAACATCATCCACTTGCAGCGCATATTGACCATCGATCCGGCGTGTTTCACGAATACCAATTTGTGCGCCAACGTTGGAGATGGAGGCTTTTTCGAAGCCTGGCAGGTTATTGCGCATAAATTCAGCAACCATCAACACCTGTTTGCGACCAAGCTCCTCGGCCTCTGTCAAATCCTCCACATTGGTGCCATCCAGCCCCTGCACACGCGTAGTATTGACCAGTACTTCGTCGTCCTCTGGACCTGTGAAGAACAGCACTTGATCGCGATTGATCGGAAGATTCGCTTCCTTCCAGTGTTTGAAATAGCCGAGTACACCAGAAAGAGGGAGATCAGCGAGCTCGGAGAAAGGCGTCTTTTTATAAAACTCATCCGGGTGGTCAATCATGTATTGTTTCACGGCAGGCAGATTCACTCCCCGCATTCTGAATTTCATCGTCATTGGCTGTGTTGCTTTATCGCCGTCACGCCCTTTGAGGCATGGCGCACCAGACAGATACGCGAGATCAGCGTCACCTGTTGTATCGATAAACACTTTGCCACTTACATCAATTCGGCCGGATTTGGACGTCAACTGTACCGATTGAATGCGATTGTCCACGGTCTCCACATGATCGACAAAGCTATGGAAAAGCAGCTTAACTCCCGCTTCTTTGAGCATATCCACAGCAAGAACTTTATATATTTCAGGGTGGTACGGTGTGATCGTATTCACGAAACCAACGGTATCCCGAAGATGTCCCGGGGATGCGTTCATCGCCATGAGGCGGTCAATAATTTCTTGCGCGAGCCCTGCAATGACTTGTTTGCCATCCGTTGTATGAAACGTCATCCAAGGATACACCAACGCAGCCGTCGACATGCCGCCAATAAAGCCGTATTTCTCTATCAAAACGGTTTTGGCTCCGCTTCTCCCTGCTGCAATCGCCGCATTGACACCCGCTGGGCCTCCCCCTACTACAACCACATCTGCTTCTATCTGTTTGATCATCTGACTTCGCTCCCTTAGGTCCATTGTTTGGTATTCCGAATGCGTCCTCCATGCCTTGCTTCTCTCTTAGTGTAGTTTAAAATTAACCTTCTTTTTAGTTTAAATTTAGTTTAAAATTGGAGGTACAGAAGGTAGCAGAAAAGGAGCATCTAAGAAGTATGCGCAAACGAATTACACTCCACGATTTGGCCGCACAGCTCGGTTTAACGATACAAACGGTATCCAAAGCGCTCCGCGGACTGCCTGGCATGTCAGAGCAGACACGAAGTGAAGTTTTCAAACTCGCACGCGAGCTGGGCTACATGACCAAAGATCAGAAACAAACACTTCAGCAAGATCTCATCTCACCGTATCCCGTTGTACAACGCAGGTTCGTGCTCGTCCAGAACAAGCAATCTTTGAACTTCAATCGCTTGTTGCTGCAAGGCTTGCATGAACGCTTCATGGAATTTGGCCACACGGTTCAACCGCTGCTTATGCCACCTAAATTGAAGCCCTCGCAATTTGATGACTGGGCCGAAGAAGAAGGTTTGTTATATGCGGAGGGGGTGTTTATCGCACCAAGGATGAATTGGGATCTCTTGGAGCAAAAACTGTTAGAACTGCAGCTGCCGCGGATTTTGTTGAACTTTCCTCCACCGGAGTCTAGGGTCGACAGTGTCATTTGGGATGTGTACGAGGCTGTTTATCAGGCGGTGCGAAGGTTGGTGCGAATGGGCCACAGGAACATCCTTTATGTAGGTGATACGAAGGATCAACGCGGATTCGTTATTCGGTGGCAGGCTTTTGCCGAAGCGATGAAAGAGGCTGGCTTGCCGGTGGATCCGAGTGAGCACGCGGTAGAGCGGGATGGTTCGGAGAAGTGGCTGCAGGATTTTGAGAGCAAGTATCAGCTGCGTCAGCCAACGGCAGTCATTTGTGGCATTGATGAAGAAGCCGCGCCTGTCTATCACACGCTTCGCCGATTAGGGGTTAATGTGCCTCAGCAATGCTCCCTGGTTGCCCTCTTGAATGAGCAAAGCGATACGCTGCCGCTCTGTTCTCGCCCTCAGCTGCCGATTCGAGAGGCCGGCTATCGCGCAGCAGATCGCATGCTATGGCGGATTGCCAATCCGCATTTACCTTTTGAGCATGTGCGGCTGCAGGGGGATTTTTTCACGGGGAGTACGTTACAAAAGCTGTAGATCATTTCATTTGCTTTTATGAACGTGGTATATTGGAGGTCGAATGATCTGACCGGAAGGTAAGCCATCGTACTAGGAGGTATTTTAATGCAAAAGAAACAAGGTTCACGTCCAAAAGGAAGTCCTAGCCATAAGCCCAAATTCGGTGCTCAGAAAGCGCAGACCCACTCGTTGCAAGCAGGCGCAGTTAAGGGTGGTCAGGAGTCGAGCACTCGCCAGTATACGGTGAAGGAAGCTGCAGAGCTTCTACCCTTTTTGTTAGAAAAGCTATCAAGTCTAGGTCGAAATGCGGTCAAAGCTATCCTCGCTCGTGGACAAGTCGCAGTGAATGGCAAAGCGGTAACGGCTTATAATTACCCCTTGCAACCAGAGATGACGGTCACGATCAACAAGGATAAAGTCGTCGAGGATATTCCGCTCGCTGGTATGACGATTTTGCACGAAGATAACGATGTCATTGTCATTCAAAAGGATGCAGGACTTCTATCCATTGCAACGGATACGCAGGAAAATCAAATTACGGCGTATCGCCAACTTACGGCGCATGTGCGGAATCATGACCCGAAGGCGCGGATTTTTGTCGTTCATCGGCTAGATCGGGACACATCTGGTGTGATGATGTTTGCCAAAAACGAACAGGCACAGCAGCACCTGCAAAACACGTGGCAAGAGAGCGTCAAGGAGCGGACGTATGTGGCTCTAGTGGAAGGCATGGTGCGCAAGCCAGAGGGAACGATTTCTTCTTGGCTCAAAGAACATGCGAAATCGCTCAAAATGTTCTCTACACCGTACCCCAACGACGGACAGCATGCGGTCACACATTACAAAACGCTGCAAGCGAACAAGAGCTTTTCGCTGCTTGAAGTGAATTTGGAGACCGGCCGCAAAAACCAGATTCGCGTTCATATGCAGGATATCGGGCACCCCGTTGCTGGGGATAAAAAGTATGGCTCCAATTCGAAAGAGATCAATCGACTTGGTTTGCATGCGCGTGTGCTGGCCTTTTTACACCCGACGACAGGTAAGTTAATGCGTTTTGAGACGCATATACCGAAGCTGTTTTTGAACCCTTTTAAAGAGCCTGGTGTGAAGAAGTAGAAAATAGTTTGGGAGTACTCTAAGCAAACCGACGAAGGAGTAGAGTCATGAACATTGTTGTACTTGATGGTTATACGTTAAATCCAGGCGATTTGAACTGGAGTGGTTTACAAGCGCTTGGCGAGTTGACGGTCTATGAACGTACCTCTGAGTCCGAAATTGTAGAACGCGCCGCACATGCTGACATGGTGCTAACGAACAAAACACCTCTCTCCGCGCAAACGCTGGAGCAGCTTCCTAAGCTGAAATATGTCGGTGTTTTGGCGACTGGCTACAATATCGTAGATGTCCAAGCCGCGAAAGAGCGCGGTGTTGTAGTGACCAATGTTCCTGCGTATAGCACGCATTCGGTTGCACAGTTGGTTTTTGCACTCGTATTGGAATTCTGCCATCGGGTGCAGCGCCATAGTGATAGTGTGCTTCAAGGGGAGTGGGCTGGGTCGGTTGATTTCAGCTATAGTGTCTCTCCTCTCATAGAGTTAAGCGGTCAAACGATGGGACTGATTGGTCTCGGCCAGATCGGCAAGCAAACGGCGCTTATTGCTGGGGCGATGGGCATGAAGGTCATTGCAACTGGCAGTGGCCGCACTGTGCCACAACCCGTGGAAGGCATTGAATGGGTAACACTTGACGAGCTGCTGCAGCGTGCTGATGTGATTAGTCTGCATTGTCCATTGACACCTGCAACGAATGAGCTGATCAATGCGGAACGGATTGCTATGATGAAACCGTCGGCCATTCTGATTAATACGGCCAGAGGTGGATTGCTTAACGAAGCGGATGTGGCTCGGGCGCTGAATGAAGGTCGCCTAGCAGGCGCTGGACTTGATGTACTAACAGTTGAACCGCCAAAGCCAGATACTCCCTTGCTGCATGCGCATAATGTGATCATTACGCCTCATATCGCATGGGCAACGAAGGAAGCTAGAGCTAGGTTGATGGCTGTTGCGAGCAGTAATGCGCAGAGTTTTG
Organism: Paenibacillus plantarum; assembly: GCF_013141695.1. GTDB lineage: Bacteria > Bacillota > Bacilli > Paenibacillales > NBRC-103111 > Paenibacillus_E > Paenibacillus_E plantarum. Next base: position 128,965 of record NZ_WHNY01000041.1, on the reverse strand, counting down.
CAGAGGGTCGGCCGGTGAATGTGATCGGGTAGGGTTGGGATTAGCATCCCTTCCCAAGTTTTTAAATTGGAATACACAACATGGATTCAAATCCATATAGGACTGCCGCCAAGGTTCGTGAATTCGAAGCTTTGGCGGCAGTCCTTTTTAGTTGTCGATCGTTCTATTATTTTATCTTAGTCAATAAACGGTAAATGATCACAGCCGCTTGCGCTCTTGTCGTGTTCTCGTTCGGCATAAAGCTGCCATCACTTCCTTCAAGGATACCTGCTTTTTGCATGGTGCTGACTGCTTCTACCGCATAATCCGAGATTTCAGCCCAATCGTCAAAGACCTTGGAGCCAGCATTCGTCTGGATACTTGCGTTTAGCGCCAGTAAGGTGCGATAAGCCATAACCGCCATATCTTGTCTGGATATCTCATCCCCTGCACCAAAGCTTCCATCTTCTCTGCCACTTATGATACCAAGCTGCCTAGCTGTCGTAGTAGAGCTGTAGTACCAATCTTCCTGATCAATGTCTGAGAAGGTGTTTGACGTAGCTTGTTCATGATCGAAGCCGAAGGCTCTTATCAGCAGTGTCACGAATTCTGCTCTTGTAACCGGGCTATTCGGTACAAAGCTCGTTTCACTCACACCACGGATTATTTCTCTCGCTGCCAAAGCGTCAATACTTGCTTGCGCCCAAGATACTTCACTGATGTCTTGGAAGGTAACATCCTTGTAGAATACAGCATAGTTGCCAAACGCTGCAGTTGAGAACTCCACTTGTCCTGTAGCTGCATTGTATGCCCCATTCACAAGAACTTCTAACTTCCCTGATGCGTTCACATAGCTTACGATTACTTTCTCTGGAGATTCACCCGGTTTCAGCTTATAGTTGAGGGCTATGTGGGCAACCTCGGCACGCAAATCCTTAATCGACTTTCCATCCACTTGCAAGTCAAATTGAAATACACTGCCGCTCCCAATGGACTGCCTTACCTGTTCGGAAAGCACTCCTTGTTCAACGTTCGTTACGACAACCTGAATATTCTTCGCATCTGTCCCTGCCTGTTGCTTCAATGCTTGAATAGGTAGGATGACCTTAGAGGTCCCTGCATGGAATGCGATCTGTTTCACTTGGCTTGCATCCGCTTTGTTCAGCAACGCAACGGGAACTTGTATGACAAGCTTCTTCGTTGTCGACTCTGCTGGAACGCTTAAGCTTATCGTTCCGTTCGTAGCTCCCTCAATGGCGTTAACCATGTCTAGATCTTGGATGGTAACTGTAGATGTATTCGGATCCTTGGGCTCTTCTTTGACAGGTACAGTTATGATACCGCCGCCGCTACCCGATCCGTTAGACGTATTGTCCGTGCCATCATCCGTGTTTCCCCCATTGTCTTTACTGGCTGTCACCGTTATATTCGCAGTCGCTTGCAGCGCAGTTCCGGATACTGATCCTTGAACTACAAAGGCACCTACTTGTGCATAAAGCTTTGGAGCGATGTTGTCCCAAACAACCTGAAGCTGTGAGGTTAGCTGATTATCATATACGGCCGTTACAACCGTCGGTAATATCGGCGCTATCCCGGTTGTCGTGCTTACGGCAACAGGCTCTATCGCTAAAATAACAGCCGGAATTTCCGTTACCGTAATATTCGCTACTGCACGAATGCTTGTGCCTGCGACATCCCCATTTACGACAAACGAGCCTGCCCCAGCATACTGGGAAGCCTCCACGAAATCCCATGTAACGGACTGCGATGAAGTAGATTGATCATCATACACGACTGTTACTACTGTAGGAAGCTCTGGAGCTATGCCTTTCGTTGTTAACACCCCAATCGGATGGATACTAACAATCACTGGGTTAGGATTAACTGTGACTTGAGCCACCGCTCTCACATCTGTCCCCTCTACTGAACCATACACAACAAAGCTTCCTGCCTGCGCATATTGCGAGGGTGCCACAGTATCCCAGATGACAGGGTGTGATTTTTGAGACTGATTATCATACACGGCAGTCACCTGAGTAGGCAATACTGGCGCTGTACCTACAGCGGTCGTAACCAATTTAGGCTCGAAGCTGACAATAGCAGCCGGACTAGCTCCTACTGTGATATGCGCCTCCGCTCGTATGGCTGTCCCCGCTACAGTTCCTTGTAAAGTAAAGGTACCTTCTGCCGCATATTGAACAGGTGTTAGGCTGTCCCACGTAACTGGCAGCGTTTCGACCGACTCGTCACTATACGTAACAGAAACGGTTGAAGGCAATGTTGGAGCAACGTTGACATACGTATTCACGTCCACGGGTGATACCGCATTAATAACCGCTGTTCCTGGAATGATTTCTCCACTGCCCATTTTGACATGATCCAATGTAATATCAGCGATCGGAGACGTGTCTCCGCCAATTTTCATCACATTGCCGCCGGTACCTAAACTGGCTGCTCCAGCCCAGGCTAGTTGACCGTCAATGTATAAGTCATAGGTATAATTAGCGTGAACAACTACTCTGTAATCATGATACACGGTTGTATCCAAAGTAGTTGTCTTTGTTGGGCTGCTCGCTTTATTTTGTGCCGTACCTTGTGCGCCATACTTTAAATAAAGTCCAATCTGATAATTTCCACTTCTGATTGTAAATTCGTTTATGGTGTTTGCCGCATTTACCTTGGCTCTATACTCTACAGTGAAGGCTCCCACCATAGGTGTGAAATCGGATTTCAGTAAATACGTTGAAAAACCGGTGCTCGCGTCTATAATTTTCACATTCCCGCTGTCCTGCGTTACGGAACCAGGGCCATTGACCAATTTGGACCAGCCTCGTGAATACTTATTCATATCGTCATTAAAATATTTGAATGGGCCTGGCGGCAGTGGAGGTATCTCGTCTATAGGCTCAACTGCATTCGGGTCCATCTTGGCATAGGCAAGCACCCCGCCTAATCGGTCGCCCTGCTCATAGAACATGTATAAGTCTTCGCCGTCATATACAAAGTTAGCCGAGGCTGTTCGTCCCCGGTCAATCACGTCATCAGAGTCATGCAGTATGCCCAGATGATTCTCCAGGTCAAAATTAGCACCAACCTCGGTAATATGCACATTGCCCGAAGACGCATGGTAAGCTACATAATGCTTGCCATTCCATGGAAAATAAGTGGGACCGGACAAGTTGGTTCCTTCAGATGCATTGGAAGTAATCAATGGATTCTTTTGTGTTGTCCAGTTGAGACCATCATTCGACCATGCCAGATAAATGTTTCTTTTATTCGCTGTGGTATTACCCATCAGCAGCATGATGTAAGTATTATTTTTGGAGGGAATCGTGTACTTGAACACCTTGGCATAGGAGGTTTCCATCAAGCCAACAAAATCACTAGTGCCAAGCGCTTTTTGCTCATACGTAAAGTTGATGCCGTCTAAGGTTGAGGCAACCCTTGTCGTCGTATTTTCCCCATGGTAATACATGTAATATTTCTGTGCTGCATCGTTCCATATCATATATGGTGAGGACACATGCGACACACTGTAATTAGGAGACCAAACATTGGAAATTAACGGGTTAGCTTCGTATTCCGTCCAGGGCCCGTCCAAGGAATCGGAATAAGCCAGATTAATTCCTCCTGGCGCATCGTGAGGAGCATAGTACAAATAATAATTGCCTAACGGATTCGCGATATGTTCCCTCGCGTTAATAACCTGCGGAAATATAATCTCGTCTGTCGGATTATACTTTAATTTCAGTGGATCCAAGACTTGCCCCTGATATTTGAAAATTGGAAAACCCGCTAAAGCGGATGCAGGTTTAGGTTTAACAACGACTACAATGCTCAGCACCATGATAAAACATATCAAACTGGCTATCGCTTTTTTTAGCATCAGTCTTGCTCCTTTTTAATGGTAGATTGTCTTCTCTACTTATTTCAAACCAGTCAATGCTACACCTTCGATAAATCGCTTCTGGGCGATAAAGAACACAAGCAATAGGGGAACAGTCGCCATAACGGAGGCTGCCATCAATAAGTGCCAATCTGTCCCTGCCGTATCCGTGAATAACTTGAGTCCAACAGGTAAAGTAAATAATTTATTATCGCTAATGTAGATTAATGGATCGAAATAGTTATCCCAGCTGTGAAGAAATGTAAAAATAGCGAGCGTGGATAACGCCGGCGTAGAAAGCGGCAGCATGATACGCCAGAATGTTGTCCACGGTGTGCAGCCATCAATTTTCGCCGCTTCCTCCAGCTCATCGGGTACCATGATGAAAAATTGGCGAAGTAAAAATACGCCGAATATTCCGCCTGCACCTAATACGGAAGGAACAATTAACGGGAAGTGTGTGTCGGTCAGATGCAGCTTAGACATCCACACGAACATCGGAATCGCCGTTACTTCCGTCGGAATCATCATGCCGGTCAGGAGGATGAGGAAGATGATATTTTTGAAACGAAAATTCATCTTGCCAAACGCATACCCAGCCAGTGCCGCAAACAAGCAAGTAGCTATGGTAACCACGATGGCTATATAAGCGCTATTGAAGAAATAAAGAGGAAACTCAGGCTGTTTAACGAAAACCTGCTTAAAATTGGACCAAGAAATGGGATCAGGAATCCATTGCGGCGGAAACAGAAATATTTTAGTCGGATCCTTAAGTGAAGTCGTGATCATCCACAGGAATGGAAACAAGATAACGAGTGATATAAGGGAAAGCGCTGTATAAATAGGCAGGTTTCGAAGTATACCCTGTTGGTTATTGTTCATGATGCACCCACCTCTTTCTCATATTCCATTGCACGATGGTCAAGATCAGCACTAGGAAAAACAAAATGAAAGCGATTGAAGATGCGTAACCGAATTCAAATTGCTTAAACGCCTGCTGATAAATATAGTACACAAGCACATAGGTGCTAGTCCCTGGACCACCGTCCGTCATGACTTGGATTTGGGAGAATACCTTCAGCGAACCGATTAAGGTTAGGATAAGCGCCAGGAAAAACGCTGGTGAGATCATCGGGAAGGTGATATTCCAGAAGGTTCTCATGCGCGAGGCTCCGTCAATCTTGGCAGCTTCGTAGTACATTTTGGGAACCTCCTGCAACGCAGCAAGGAAAATCACCATATTCAGACCTACATTCTTCAATACGCTAACTACAATAACTACTGGCATCGCCAAGCCAAAATTGTAAAGCCATGCGGGTCCCTGTATGTTAAATAACAGCAGTATTTGATTGATCAAGCCAGCATCCGTCGCAAAAATGTATTTCCACACAATCGCCCATACGACGATCGAAGTCACTACCGGCGTGAATATAGCGGTTCGAAACAGGCTGATTCCTGGTATTTTTCTATTTAACAGAAGTGCTAAACCAAGCGCGAGCATCAAATTCAAGGGAATGAGCCCCGCCGAAAAGTACAATGTGTTCCAAACCGTCTTCCAAAATAAAGGGTCGTTCAGAAATGCTTTCTCGTAGTTATCCAACCCTACATATTCCGTATCGTGAAGGAGAGAGTAATTGGTGAAGCTCATGCCAAATGCAGCCACAATTGGAATCAATAAGAAGATGATATATCCGAGTACCATCGGAGAAATAAATAAGTATGCATACCATGCCCCACTTGAAGCAAGGCGGCTCTTGGCACGTTTCCTGATGGAAACGGGTTGCCCTGTCTGCAGGGATGGGGTCAATTTCGCACCTGCGGAATCCATGTTGTTTCTCTCCGTTCTCTGTAAGTTATTCGATCCATAAGCGCACGAAATCCATAGCAGTGCAAGAAGCTTCGAGTAAAAGGGATGTGACTCATGCTCAGGCATCTAGTCAGAATCCGGTCATCACTCGCGGTCAGACCTTCCTTCTCCTCTAACTTCTCCACTACCGTGACGTTTCTTTATTTGAGCAACGGGCTTACTTCACTTTCGGCTTTGGTCAATACATCCTTCACCGTACCCGACTGCGCATAGAGCAAATCAAGAATCGTTTGCATCTTGGTATCAATTTGCTGCCAATTTTTGTGAGCTGGCAACGTAGTAGCGCCTACCATTTGATCGATGACGGCAAGCTTCACACTCTCAGGTGATGGCCCTTGCTTCAGGAATGATTCCGATTCCAAAATCGACTTGCGGCTTGGCACGAAATATTGGCTCGTAATGTTCATATTCTCATTATTCGTAATATATTTTAAGAAGTCTGTTGCTTCTTTCGGGAATTTACTGTCCTTCATAACGACAACGCCAGCATATCCCATTGTAGTGCCCGCACCTTTAGGTCCCTGAGGCAATGGCGCGATATCCCACTCGAAGTCTTTGATCGCCTTAGCTTTACCCATATAGCTGAACAATTCCTTTTGCATGGCAATTTTCCCCGTGTCGAACGTCGTTTGATCCCCTGGCTTCGGATGCACTTTATCCTTGAAGATCATATCCGAATACAACTGAAGCGCCTGCTCGCCCTCTTTGGAGTTCAAAGTAAACTTCGCACCATCTTTGCTTAACAGTTCGGCACCGTATGAATTAAATACGGTTTGCAGGGCATCCGGCCAGTTGGTCCAGCCATTGCGTACAAAATTCGTTCCATATACACCCTTTCCAGGGTCAGCTAATGTCTTGGCCGCTTTGAGGAACTCCTCATAGTTCCATTTCCCTTGCTTATACAGCTCAGTTGGCGTTGCCAGTCCTTTTGCTTTGAACATCGTTTTGTTGTAGTAGATCATCGATGTAGGTGTAGAAAATGGAATGCCATAGATTTTACTGTCTTTGGTTAACAATTCAAGCGTTGTCGGATATACCTCATCAAATTTATACGCCGTATCCGCTTTCAAAGAAGTTACTTCAAGAAGCTGACCGCCCTGAATGAATTGCGGAATCATACGTTCTGCGAGCCATGCGACGTCTGGAGCTGAATTCGATGCTTGCATGATCGATAGTTTCTGCTGGTAGTCAGCAAAAGGAATGATCGTAATCTCCACGCTGATGTTCGGGTTACTCTCTTTATATTTAGCAATCATATCCTCATACATTTTCTTGTGGGTATCGTTGCCCCATATACTGAATTTCAGTGTAACAGGCTTCTGCGCCTTCACCTCTGTTGACGAACTTGGTGCTGTTGCAGCTCCGGTTGCTGCCGGCGTATCTGTTTTGGTACCGCAGGCAGTTACTACTGATGTTGTGACTAGCAGCGTGCCCATAAGTAAGCTAAACTTTTTATTCATATTCGGGTTCCCCTTTAATTTGTATTATGTAACCGCTTCAGTGAAACGTTTACAAACTTTATTATAAAGAAAACGAACCCGCTCTTTTATGGCCTAAAATTCAGAATAGGTTCGAATTGTATCGATATTGGTTTTAAAATCTGCATGAATATTCGTACTCCTATTGGTCTCGAAATTCTGATGGCGTTAACCCAACGACCTGCTTAAATAATGACATGAAATACTTGCCATTGGGATATCCCGACATTCTTCCGATGTCTTGAACCTTCATATGTGTCGTCTTTAATAGCTGCTTGGCCTTCTCTATTCGGCGCTGCGTCAAGTATTCCGATAGGTTCTGTCCCGTTTCCGACTTGAACAATGCGGACAAATATCTATGGTTTAAGAAAACCTGATCAGCCAAGTATTGCAGTGAGATGTTCTGATCTAGATGACTATCGATAAGCTCCTTAACTTTTCTTATGATTTGCCGCTCCTCTTGCCCTTCCTTTGCAGAAGTGGCAATTTCGGCTTGCAGGGGATTATTTTTGAGAAGCTCCTTCTTTAATCGATCTATAACAATGGCTAGTTCGGCCTTGTCTACAGGCTTCAATAAATAATCAGCAGCATGATACCTTAGTGCGTCCCGTGCATATTCAAAATCACTGTACCCGCTAACGATGACAACTGGCAGTTCAGGGTATTGGTCACTAAGCCTCCGCATCATCTCAATCCCGTTCATTTCCTTCATACGGATATCCGTAATGACGGCATCTGTCGTATTTGTTTTCAGCCATTCAATCGCTTCCACACCATTGGACATTCCCCCAACTACCTGAACGCCGCCTATGATATACTCAAGTAAATGACGAAAACCATTCCGAAGATTAATCTCATCCTCAACTAATAAAATTCGAAGCATTGGTCATTCCCCTTCCCACTGCAATGGAATTCTCACAATAAAATGAGTGCCCTGCCTATCGGTTTTATCCAAAAACAACCCATATTCCGGTCCGAACAATAGTCGGATTCGCCAGTGAACATTTCGCAGTGCGAAGCCTTTCTTCTTGAATCCGAAGCCATCCCTTGCGCCGTGTTCGTTGCTTTCCTTGTAGATATGAGCTTCTACCTGCCTCATTCTTTCCTCGCTAATCCCCTTACCATCGTCTGAAACAGTGATGACAAAGTGATCCTCTTCTACATATGTGGCGATTCGGACGATGACAGGGTCCTCTTCCATGGCATGCTCAATGACATTTTCGATCAGAGGCTGAAGCATTAATTTGGGAACGAGATACTCCTCATGCCCCATGTCGACATCAAGCTCCATCTGAAGCTGTCCACCTAATCGATACGACTGAATCTGAATATAGGATTCCACGAATAGCAGCTCGTCCTTCAGATAGACAAGGCGCTCATCCTTATCTACCGTAAATCGCAGCAGCCTGCCTAAACTGACGACAACACTTGATAGCTTAGGATGATTCGACTCCAGAGCCATCAGGTTGATCGATTCCAGCGTATTGTAGATGAAATGGGGATTAATTTGACTCTCGAGCGTCGATAGCTGGGCATCCTTTTCACGAAGCTTGCTTTCATACACCTCTTTAATCAGGCGCTCGATTTCTGTTACCATCATGTTAAAGCCGCCTGTCAGATGGCCAATTTCATCATGGGAGGCGACTTCAGCTCGTTCCCCGAAATCACCCATCTGCACCTTCTTCATTTTCTTCTGAAGATGTCGAATAGGCTTCACTAATCGGCTTGAAGCTACAACGGCTAGGAGGTAAGCAACTAGCATCGAAATAACCGAAACGATAATCGTAGACCTCACTAGCTTGCGAGCCCCCGCGGTCACCTCACTTTTCGGAATAAAGCCCGTCACTTGCATACCCGTAAATTCAGAGCTTACTTTTGCCGAAATTTGTTCTTTGCTGTTGTTAATTTCCTTCCAACTCAATGAACTATCCATATCCCCCCCATCAATCGGGTAGATCACAACACCATTACGATCCGAAATATAAATTTGACTCTTGCCGTTATAATTCGTGGAATCTAACAAGCTTTTGAAGCCCATCTCAGTCAGATCAACTTTCACGATCCCCAAATATTCATTGGTGGAGATTTCTCTAACAACACGTGCAATGGAAATGACCCTTTCTTTGCCATCCAAATAGTAGCCTGCGTCATGAGGCGGCAATATAACAATTGAACCGTCCCCCTTCTGAACATCTGCCATCCACGGGTTGCTTGAAGCTTCCCAGTAACGATCAATGGTAGTCTCCAGATTGCTAAACAAGTTCCCGTCAAGCGCAAAAATTAAGATGCTCCTTATCTCACTTCTATCAAAGGTGAGTGAAGAAATCATCAAATTCATCTTGCTGTATTCATCGGAAGTCACAAATACGGAGTTACTTTGCCTTGGGTGCTTTCTCAGAATATTCATTACGTTTTGGTTATAGTAAGGCGCCATCGTAATGCGATCCATGTCCTTCATATATCGATCAAGATTAATGTGGACCTGCTCAATAATTTGGCGCGTATATCTGCGGGAATCCTCTTCAACATTCGAGATATATTGATAGTAGGTAATCCACCCGCTAATAAAGAAGGGAACCGTAATGAGCAAAGCAAATAAAATAATGAACTTGCCCCGTAAAGATAAAAATAGCTTCGTTGGCATGCTAAATCATTCACCTCATAACCTAAGTGTTCTTGCATACGCCAATTATGATTGCTCGATGACTACAAATCTACTTTAACTTTACTTTATATTTGAGTGTGTAAAAAAATGTAAATGAGGAGTATTGCGCGGAGCTACGTGAGTATACAAAGAACACAAAAAGGCTGTCTATCCAAGTAGATTCAACTACGAGGAAGACAGCCTAGTTCCATACCCATGCTATTTCAGTAAAGCCGCATAATCCATCTGCGGCACAAGACCTGTCTCCGCTGCCCGCTGGAGCAAGGTTAAGACAGCGCCATAGCCGCTATCGCCGAGATCAGCGGTGAACTCGTTGACGTATAGGTCGATGTGCTGCTGCGCGACCTGCGGGTCCATCTCTTGCGCATGCTGCATAACATAGTCGCGCGAAGCTTCCGGATGCGCCCACGCGTACTCAACGGAGGCGCGAGCCCAGCCCGCGAGCGCCTTCAAATCCATGGTGCGCCGCGCAATGATGGCGCCCAGTGGGATTGGCAGCCCGGTGTCGGACTCCCACCAGCTGCCCAAATCTGTTAGAAGCGCTAACCCGTACGACGGGTAAGTAAACCGCGCTTCATGAATAACGAGGCCGGCATCGATGAGGCCGTCCCGCACGGCGGGCATGATCTCGTGAAACGGCATGACCACGATTTCGCCAACGCCGCCAGGCACGTTCTGTTCTGCCCATAGGCGGAACAGTAAGTACGCCGTCGAGCGTTCGCTTGGCACGGCTACTCGGCGGCCGCTAAGGGCAGCCGGGTCGGGGGTGGCATTGCCGTTTGGCTGCGTCAGCACAAGCGGGCCGCAGCCTCTGCCCAAGGCGCCGCCGCAGGGCAGCAGGGCGTAATCCTGCAGCACCCATGGGAGGGCTGCGTAGGAGATTTTGAGCACGTCGGGACCAGTGCCTTCGGCAGCCAGACGGTTCGTAATATCGATGTCCGCGTAGAGGACATCGAGTTCTGGTGCACCTGGAATTAAGCCATGCGCCCAGGCATGGAAAACAAAGGTATCGTTTGGACAAGGTGAGAACGCTATTTTCATGTTAAAGCACCTCCGCTAAGACTGAACCTGCTGCTTCTAAAGCTTTCAAGGCATCACCGATCCGCCAGGCGTCTCGGTCACGTGGGCCGACCGCGTTGGAGATCGCGCGGATCTCCAGCACGGGCACCCCGCGCTGCTGCGCAGCTGTCGCTATGCCGAAGCCTTCCATGGCTTCGGCGGCAGCGCCAGGCACGCGCGCAGCCAGCGCAGCGGCGGTTGCCGCTGTTCCGGTGGCCGTGGCCACCGTCAGCACCGGCGCCGCTAGCGCCTGCAAACCGGCGGCTTGCAGCGCCGCCGTCACACGCTGGGCCAGTTCGGTATTCGCGCTGATGCGCGTGGTGCCGAAGCCCAGCTCGTCCAAGCTGCTGAAGCCATCCAGCAGCTCCACGCCAAGATCGGCTGCGATGATTTCGCTCGCAATAACAAGCGAGCCAATGTCCGCTTGTCCCACGAAACCACCTGCAATACCAGCGATAATCAATAAGTCATAATCGGCTTTGGCAAGCTCAACGGCACCATTCACCGCCGCTGCTGCAAGCCCCACACCGGCTAAAGCATATTCAAATCTGCTATCCTGACCAAGACCGCGCTGTATGGCATCTCGTTCAGGAACAACTGCTGTCATGACGAGTATTCGCATCATTCTTCCCCTTTAAGCTTTGACTTCCCTACTTGTATTTTACATGACCCCTGTCTAGAAGGAAACTTTCACGCTTGACACGCCAAACTAATTTAATTATTATCTAATTAGATTAATGTCTAATTAGATTATTAGGAGTTGTTCTCGTCTATGCAATTAGATAAAATCATCACCTATCACAAAGCCATGTCGGATGCTACGCGTATTCGTATGCTTATTTTGTTGGCGGACGGCGAAACGAATGGGCAAACTCTGGCTGAGAAGCTGAGCGTTACTCCCGCGACCATTACCCATCATGCCTCAAAACTTCGCGAAGCCAACTTGATTCATGAACGCCGTGACAAAAACACGATTTATTTCACCTTGAATGACGCTTCCATTCGTAGCTACGGTCAGACGACCGCTGACCTGATTTTCAAAAACAAAAAGGAGGCTCCCGCATCCATGGAAACGGAAGACAAAAATGCAAATCTTCAGAAGTCTGTTTTACGGAACTTTTTCACGCTCGATGGTAAGCTCAAACATATCCCAGCTCAGCTCAAGAAAAAACTAATTGTCCTAGAGCATCTAGTCACTGAACTAGAAAAAGGCCGCTCCTACGCCGAAAAAGAGCTTAACCTCTTCCTCAAAAACTATCATCCAGATTTCGCTACCTTGCGCCGCGAGTTGATTATGCACCAGTTTATGTTTCGGGAAAGTGAAGTTTACGAGTTGAACCCTAGGGAAATGTGGGCGAAGTGGGAAACACTTTCGTAATTCGTGGTACTTCACTCTTGTCAGTCTTGTCACTCTTTAGCAATCCCACCTCTCCCCCCTGCAACTTTAACTGTAAAAACTCCAGCTATTTTCGACACTATTCAAAGTTTTTGGTATTTAAATGGAAAAACTCCAGTTAATATGATCTATTTCTCGCCTGTAGAAGGAAATGGCCAATATTAACTGGAGAAAATACAGCTACTTCACAACTTAGCCCAAATACTCCTAAATTAGATGGAGAAAATACAGTTATTTTTCTAAACGGCCATCTGAAGGCATGTGTTTTTGCAAAGTCAGATGGATCGAGGGGGGCGGGGGTGTCGGGTTGCTCGATTCTGTTGGGTTGCTGTTCCGAAGCCGTGTCGTTTGATCTACTGTATCGATTGCGTCGCTTGTACTGTGTCCTCTGTGTGTGTCCGTCCCCTGTCCTCTCCTCCTCTGTGTCCTCTGTGTGTGTGTGTCCGTCCGCCTGTCCTCCTCCTACTCCTCTGTGTCTGGTGTGTCTGGTGTTTCTGGTGTTTCTGGTGTTTCTGGTGTTTCTGGTGTTTCTGGTGTGTCGATTGCATCGATTACGTCGCTTGTGTCCGCTGGGTCGATATGTATCAGCTGTCACTCATAAACCATTAACGTACCACCCCAAGCCCCAACAACCACTTCTTATACACCGTCGGTGTAACGCCGAGACACCTCTTAAATTCCTTGGAAAAGTGCGCGTAATCATGATAGCCGAACTGACCCATACAGCTGGCGATATCAATCGTTGGGTTGAAGAAAATTTGCAGTCGAGCCAAGTTAAAACGGGATACGGCATTTAATCGCTTGGGTGACATGCCAACGAGCTCTGAACAAATCCGTTCAAAATGCCGCTGAGAGTATCCACTCTCGACGACGCTGATGGGAACATCCTGCTCCATCGGTGTTCGATATAGTTTGGACAATATATTAATCATCGCGGCATGCTTGGTTTCTGGTTGGAAATGACGATAGAGATAAGCCGTCAGCAAAGCGATGCCTTCGTCCAAATCTGCCTCTGCCAACTGAGGAACCAACTCAGCAAGTTCTTGTTCGGGAAATAGATCAGTGAGAGGCAGGAACTTATCGATCAATGAACGATGATCCATCTCTTTGAAGGCGCGCAAGCCCCATGGTAACAATCGCACACCGAATAAACGGATGGCCCCCTCCGCGGTAAGCGGCTGATAGCGTGATAGTGCGCCTATAAAAAACGCCCTAGGCATGACTTGCTCCCCAGCAGAATAATCGGCGCCATAATGAAAGATCAGCTCTTGGCAGCCATCTGGCCACAGTGTTTCCTCCTCTTCCGCCGCGCTGTAATCCCGCTCCAAATACCAATAACACTTAATATAACGCTGCAATGTCTCATCCGGTTGACGTTCCTCGTAACGCATGCGCCTCATTACCTCCTTTCTCGTTCATGTACCCTCATCACTTTCCTGTTCGTTGACTTTCCCCATTCGATATTCCCTTCCCTTTGTCTCCTCAGCTGTCCTCTTTTATCTCTTCCCCCCTACTTTAGGTATTCACCCCCTACCAGTCCCACAAAATGGACACGTTGCCCAATTATTTATTCCGCATGCGGGTCATTCATCCATACACCTTCTAGTCAGATGACATATAGTAATTTTGTGAAGGGAGGGATTGACATGAGTTGTGGTTGCGAAACTGGCGGCGTAGGTTACTCAAGCACTGCAGTAGTCCTCGTTCTATACGTCCTCTTGGTTATCGTTCTTGCTACGTTCGGGTTTGGTTGGTAATATAAATTGCATGACAGCGGCTGGGACGGTGATTCCGTTCCGGCCGCTTACTTTTTCTAGTCCTTTTAGCTATAATAAAAGCTTAAGCATGAATTTCATCTATTCCCTATTTAGGACGGAGACGAGGTACTGTGTCTAAACCGATTTTGACCATTGTGGTCCCTTGTTATAACGAAGAAGAAGTCCTCCCCGAAACTGTTTTTCAACTCAGTGAAGTATTAGATTCCCTCATAACAGATCAATTGGTTGCCCAGGGCAGTACGGTATTATTTGTAGATGATGGCAGTAAAGATGCAACATGGTCGCTAATCGAGCGATTCCACCTTTCCAATCCATTCATTACTGGGCTTAAGCTGGCCAAAAATGCCGGTCATCAAAGCGCCCTACTCGCTGGACTTCTGAAAGCGAAAGCGTATTCCGACTGTGTCGTTTCCATCGATGCGGACCTGCAGGACGATACTTCTGTCATTCGCGAATTTCTTGTTAAATTCCATGAAGGCTACGATATTGTCTACGGTATCCGCCAGGATCGTTCAGCTGATACCTTTTTCAAGCGAGCTACGGCACAAGGCTTTTATAAACTCATGACCTCACTAGGTGTAAAAATTCAATATAATCATGCGGATTTCCGCTTAATGAGCAAGCGTACGCTCGATAATTTGGAGAAGTTTCAAGAGGTCAATTTATTCCTCCGTGGCTTAGTCCCTCTGCTAGGATTTCCCTCTACACAGGTCTATTATGACCGGAAGGAACGATTTGCTGGTGAATCCAAATATCCACTGCGCAAAATGCTCGCTTTTGCCTTCGATGGCATCACATCTTTCAGTGTAACTCCCATACGTTTGGTTACGGTGATGGGCTTTCTGCTCTTCGCACTTAGTGTAGTTGCGGCTATTTATGCGATTGTAGGCAAATTACTTGGCGAGAACGTTACGGGTTGGACTTCCCTTATTCTCTCTGTCTGGTTCATCGGTGGTGTGCAGCTCCTTGCAATTGGTTTGATCGGCGAATACATAGGTAAAATTTATAAAGAAGTGAAGCAGCGCCCGCTTTTCGTTATCGAAAAGGAATTAACCGAGCAAGCTCAGGAGCAGGCAACCCTCACTTCGCAGGCGACCCAACCTGCCTCTGCAAGGCGGTAATTGGATGACCTCCACTACACTCAAATCCTTGCTAACAGGCAGCTTCGCGCGTTTCTTACTCGTTGGTGTGTTGAATACGCTGGTGGGTCTATCCGCCAGTTTTGCACTTTATAACCTACTAGATCTGAATTACTGGTTATCGACCTTTGGCGGCAATACGATTGGTGCGGTAGTGAGTTATGTACTGAACCGTACGTTTACCTTTCGCTCCAAAGCCAGCATCGGCAGCAGTTGGTGGAAGTTCGGACTGGTCATACTCGTCTGTTATGGATTTTCTTATGGGATCAGCTGGCTGCTGGCCGAAGCGCTCAGTTCTTATCTCCCAAATGCCAGCACGAACTGGCTCCATAACGGTGCCATCCTGGTAGGGAATGGCTTGTACACGATTGGCAATTATGTTGGGCATAAATATTTCACCTTTCGTACTCATGATCCGAAATGAGGCAGGGCATCCTAACACCTAAGAGGTGATAGACGATGTCACGAAGAAGAAGAAACCGGGCTATGGTGCCTGGATCCGAACATGGCTTAGGGCTTCTCAAGGCCCATGTTATGCAAAATCAAGGCTATGCCGTTAATCCAGAACGACCTGATCTTGTCAAATACGAGGTTGCCCGCACACTTGGTGTCCCTTTGCAGCAAGGCTATAATGGGCACCTCAGCTCAGAAGACGCCGGCCGAGTCGGCGGTCCAATCGGCGGCGCGATGGTACGAGAGCTCGTACGCATGGCACAGCAGCAGATGGCGAATCAGCGGCCTCCTGGGCAATAAGCATGTCCCGCATGTAGATGCCAGCCATAATCCGACGCATCCCCACATAAACTAGTAGCAAGCTGCTTGCAGCTCTACTTTTAATGGTGAAGTCAGGTGATGATGGCAGATGAATCCTCCAGGCAATCGTTCGTCAAAACCCGATTGGAAGGGACTATCGGCGCAAGCCGGCGATGTGCTAGGCCCCGAGTTCTGGCAGGACATTGCCAGTATTATTCCGCTAACCGGACCCCGAGTTGATATGTATGAAACGCCGCAGGAACTCGTTGTGGTGGCTGAGGTTCCAGGATTATCATCCCCTGAGAACATTCAGCTATCCTTCCGCGACCAGTCCCTCTTAATCAGAGGGATGCTCGTTCGTCCTTATCAGGTCAGTGATGAGCAAATGAGACTGTCTGAGCGCTATTTTGGCACATTTGAGCGAGCGATCCGCTTGCCTGGCAGAGCTTTGACCGATCAGATGCGAGCACAGTATCATAACGGTTTGCTTATCATTCGTATTCCGCTAGCTCCGCCTGATGGCGAGAAGGTTATTCCCATACAGTTTACATGAGACAACGGTTGAAGAAAGATTGCCGACTCCCTTTTATGAAGGAGGAGCTACGGTGATCTTTTTGTTTTGCAAAAAAAGAAATGATTCTGCGTTTGTCCCCATATACATGGTAAGGAGACGCTAAAATCGATGATTTGGAGGGAATAACCATGGTTCGGATCCAATTTCAATCCATTCATATCGATGACATAACGGAAAACTCTAGCGTTAACAAGGGCAGTAATCGGATCAGCGGCAGAAGACATTCTGTCAAGACGAATCAAGGGCTTGGGGCCATAAATGGTGAACGTAATGTTGTGTTGGGCGGGAAGCATACGGTCCTGGATAATGATACGTTTGATGTTAAACCGAATACACGAAAGAGCTGACCTAACCTATGTGGTTTCAAAAAAAGAAAACGTCGCCGCCTCCAACCGGACCCTCTAACGCCACTCCCAAACCGCCATCAGTTATGCGAACAGAAGCTTTGCCGCCTTCCGTACATACACAAACCGTTCACTTATTGGAACAGCGGCTTCGAAAATTGGAAGAACAGTTAGCCGACCTCTCTGCTAAACACCCGCGCATTCATATCGATAATCTGCACGTCCATCAGCCTGTTCTCGAAAACTTAACGTTTCGACTCGATCATCTCGACATTAAGGAGCTTAGCGGTTCGTTGAATTTGGGCAACAATTTCGGTGCTAAACCGAATGGGAAAGCGCAGGATGAGGCCGTGGATAAGGCATTCCAGCGTTCTCAGGTCACCAAAGAACCGCGACAGGAGCGCGGGTCAGACGATCTCTCGAAATCGTCACCCGAACAAGAGGGTCCAGGTCCTGAGCGAACCTCAACCGGCTACCGCTATACCCCTCCCCAGTCGTCAAAAGTATGAGAAAAACTTCTATTGAAGTACTTCGAGGAAGGGCGACCACTATTCCACCCCACAAAGTGACGATAAGCTTCGAAGCAAATTCCGATTACTTTGTGGGGACCCCGAGAAAGGTAGTTTTTATCGCCAAATATCAAGACGTTTTCGGGAACCGAAAACTTATCCTTTCTAATGTGGTAAAGATGAGGTGATTGCCTGTGTCATCATTCATGTCTCCAACCTTTATCATCGGTTCGATCCGGATTGGGTCCGTGGAAAGCGCATCCTGCATCAATATGGGAAATAATTGGCCCACTGATTTTCAAAGTAATCAAAAAACAGTTCAAGGCTTTGGCGCCGTCGAAGGCGACCATAATCAGTTGGTCGGTACCCGTTCGATGCTGAACGATTCCGACTTCCTCGACATGCTCAATGTCGGTGATAATGATACGCCTGAGTGGCTGCAAGAGATGATAACCGTGCAAGCACAAGCATCGGGCTTCACCACAGCGGCTGCCTCTCCACCTCCAACAGATGCAACGCCGAAAGCTCCGCAAACGGCCGAGTAAGGCTGCCCGCGGAGCTTTATTTTTCAAACACGGCCAATGATCAAATCACCCTTGGTATATGGTGCATCAATGATATCGTTATCGTACACGGTGTTTATATTGTTCCACACCACATTATGTTCGCCACTTACTTCACCAAGGCCACTATTGATTTTACCGCTCGTTGACCAATTTACTTGTGCGTTCGTACCAATGAATATGCCAGAAGCATCGGTGATCGAATTGACATGAATCGAATCAAATTGAATCAATGGCGGGTCTAACGGTCCGGGTAGATTCAGCACAGCTTACACCCACCCTTCATTTAGACTTGATTCGTTATGGCTGGTTTAAAGTCCTGATCATTAATTGGTGCATCAATAAAGTCATTATCAAAGATGGTATTGACGAAGTTGCAGGCGATCGAATTACCGATGAATTCACCGGTGCCGTAATTGTTTTTGCTATGGGAATCCCAGCTGGATTGTGCATTCTCACCAATCCCGATCGTTGCATTCGTATTCTGATTATTAATATTGATCATGTTAAACACGATGGAACTCGGCATGCTGCTCACTCCCTGTCCGCGATTGGTTCTAGGGCTGCTCCCTCATGCTCGGGACCCCGCCGTAAACCTGTATCTTAGCCTATTCAGTGAGCAGGGAAATGGTGCGGCCTTTCGCAGATGCTTCTCCAAATGAGAAAAGACTCTTCCCAGAAGGAAAGAGTCTTCTTCGAGCGCGATGATCAGAACCAGAGTCCTGGACCACCGAAGCCGCCAAAGCCAGGGCCAAAGCCACCGCCAAACCCACCAAAGCCAGGGCCAAAGCCTCCACCAAACCCACCGCCAAACCCACCAAAGCCAAAAGGTGTAGTGCCAATCGCTAACAGGTCAAATAAAACCAACGGAATAATCGCTTTTACTTGCACTTTTTTTCCGTTTTGTGGAGCAACCATCAACGTGTTACCGCTGATCCGCACCAATTTACCCGTTACTTGTGTACCATCTTTCTTAAGAGCCACAATTTCTTTCCCGATCAATTTGCGAACTTCTTCTTTACGAATTCTGGATGCCACGAACGTCCAACTCCTTCACCCAACAGAGATACATTGCTCTACAGTGTATGGCTTATGGGGTAACATCGCATGGATAGCTGTCCATTTTCGAGCAAAAATACGCTCATGTCTCTACTGTAAGCTTGGTCAATGCTTTTTTCGCAGGTCCTTCAATGACATCACCTTGGAACGAATATCTGGAACCGTGACATGGACAATCCCATGTGCGCTCCGCGTCATTCCAATCGACTTCACACCCCAAATGGGTACAAGTCGTATCAACAATGTGCAGTTCGCCATTCGGCTCTCTGTAAGCACCTGCTCTCTTCCCCCTCACACTAACGACAGCCCCTTCATCAGGCGACAGTTCTTCGGGGTGCTTACGCAGTAAATCAAACTTGCCAGCAACAAACTCTTTGGCCACGTTGGCATTCTGCATGACAAATGTTTTGATACTAGGATCAGCATGGAAACGATGCGGTGTAAATACTTCTTCGTAGGGGCTCTTCTCCCCTAGAATGATCTTCGTATTCAGCAGCGCCGCTACCATGCTGGTCGTCATTCCCCATTTGCGAAAGCCAGTCGCCATGAGGAGGTTAGGAGCATCGGAAAACTGCTGTCCGATATAGGGCATTTTATCCAGAGTGAACACATCTTGAGCCGACCAACGATACAAAATCTCCTGTAGACCGAACATCTCCTCGCCGAACTTCTGAAGATTTTCATAATACTGATGCGTACATAGACCTTGCCCTGTCTTATGACCCTCACCGCCGATAAGAACCGCAGATTCCCCATTGATGGTGACAGCACGAAGAGAGCGACTTGGCTGCTCCACGTTGATGTACATCCCCCCTGGGTATGCTTTCTCTGTGCGCGCTGCAATAACATACGACTTCTCTGCATGCAGACGGGTAAAATAAGCACCCTTGATGTCGTTGAACGGATAATGGGAGGCTGTGACCACATAATTGCATGTAACTCGATGCCCTTGCTTTGTTTTGACAATAGATGGCTGCTCATGGGTCGCACCTACGACGGTTGTTCCCTCATATATTTGACCACCCAGCTTCGTAATTTCCTGAAGGAGTCTGATCAGGTAAGGCACAGGATTGAACCTAGCCTGCCCTTTTAGGCGGATGGCTGCTTTCGTCGCGAAAGGCAAAGGCGTGGATTCCAGATAATCACCACCGATATTCATCTGCCCATATGCCATGTATTCGTCCTGTAGTTGGTTTAAATAATCATCATCACTCGTGTAGAGATAAGCATCTTCTTCGGTAAGTTGACAGTCGATGTCTAGCTTAGTAATCGTTTGTTTAATGAGCGTCAGCGCTTCTTGATTGGCCTCATAATAAAGACGAGTCTTCTCCTCTCCAAAATGGGAAAGAAACTCATGATATATCAGTCCATGTTGCGTTGTAATCTTAGCGGTCGTGTGTCCCGTCGTGCCTTCTAGGATTGGACCGGCATTCAGAACAACAACCTTAACGCCTCGTTTGGCGAGTAAATAGGCCGTTGTGATGCCAGTAATACCTGCGCCGATGACGACTACATCGGTCTTCAGATCGGTTGATAGTAGGGGAAACTGAGGGAGCTTGTCGACAGAATCAAGCCAAAATGACTTGGGGAATTGCGGTAAAGTAACAGCGGAAACCTCTCCATGTTGCGTCAATTTCACATTCTCCTTATGTGCCAATTTCTACCTATTTTGTCCTTGGTGGGGGAATTGTATGTATCGGAAATGGATGATGACTTGTCACGGAACATATGTTCCGATAAGATAATAGAAACAGCTAATGCTCATTGCGAGAGTACTAATTATATGAGGAGTGAGAAAATGTCAGAGAACGTGAGCGCTTCACAGGTTACCATCGAGCCTTGGTCCGAATCGGATCTTGAACTTCTGCGGCTGATTAATGCTCCTGAGATGATGGAGGATCTTGGTGGTCCGGAAACAGATGAGCAGCTTCGAATACGTCACAAACGGTATCTGGAAATCAGCGAGAAAGGCAAGGGGCACATGTTTAGCATCGTACTGCTGCCTAATCTTGAAGCCGTGGGTAGTATTGGCTACTGGGACAGCCATTGGCAAGGGGAGCATGTTTACGAAGTCGGTTGGAGTGTGCTTCCCGGCTTTCAAGGGCGAGGGCTAGCAAGCAGCGCCTTACGGGCAGCTATTTCCCATGCGAGATCAGAGGCCAAATTTCAGTGGATGCATGCTTTCCCTTCCATTCACAATCCAGCATCGAATGCTGTGTGTCGCAAGCTTAACTTTACGCTGATGAGCGAGTGTGAATTCGAGTATCCACCTGGACATTTCATGCAATGTAACGATTGGCGATTGGCGATTGATAACTCCCGAATGCCGATTGATGGGATTTAACTGCAGTATCTAGCATTTGGCGGTCACTAGTATCGCGAAACGTAGAAATCAGGTTAGTAGCTGCTAGTGTGGGGTTCATGCTGGGGTTGCTGGGGTTGCTGGGGTTGCTTGGGTTGCTGGGGTTGCTGGGGTTGCTGGGGTTGCTTGGGTTGCTGGGGTTGCTTGGGTTGCTTGGGTTGCGCTGATTGATTAACTGGATTTTCTACATCTAAATTCGGGGAAATCTAGCATTGTTGGCGTTTAACTGGATTTCCTACAGCTAATTGTGCTCAGAATGACCAGTTTGATCAAATCTGCCGAAATTAACGTGAGAAAATCCAGTTATTTTCCAAATTTCAGAGATTTGGCTTAAATTAGATGCAGAAAATCCAGTTATTCACTCGATCAGGATGCCTTCGGGCCGCCAAGGGGGAACGGGACAGGAGGGTAAGGAGAGTAATTGAAGGGGAATAGGAGAGTAGTGAGGATAAAGAGCAGAATGTTGGAAAAGTGGAGTAGTGTGAGGTAGTAGGAAATTGTGATACCCCAACAAAAAACCGCTCCTCCAACACAAGGTCAGAAAAGCGGCAGACTTATCGGGTGAGTTTTATCTACTAGGCTTTGCGAATTTTCCCAAGCTCGGTTGTAATCGCATCAATCTCGCTAATGCTGAAACGATCCTTGCTTGTGACCATATCATAAAGATCCTTCAAATCCTCATACATTTCTTCTTTCACGTTGGAGGCTTTAATGGATCCTCCTGTTGCCATGCGCAGCTTTCTCGTAATACCTTCAAACATAAATTCAACGTTCGCTTCCGACCATGTATTCAAATCCAATGTAATCATCCTTCCATCGCTGTCTTTTCATCATTTTAAAGCACATACAGGGTAATGTAAAATACAGTTTGTCTCATTATGCAAAAAAGAAGCAAAGACAGAACGTCTCGCTTCCTTATTTCTTCTATATCACGATTGATTTAAGTACATTCGGCCCAACCATTTTGACTAGCGGACGTTGCAATTCAGCTGAATCGACATCCAGACTAACACAGATAAGGCGAATATGCTCGTCAGCCAATCTACGTGCATCCTCGTATGATAGCTTAAACTGAATACAATAGGAAATAAAGCCATGTAAAGACATAAACAAATTCCACGGAAGTGTAAACTTCCGACTCTCAGCTCCTGGCTGATCTACCATCACTTCACGAATCACAATGGCAAACATGTCCAAGCACTGAGCCTGTTCGGTACGCGAGTACTGCTGTAGTTCTGGCTCGTTAATCATAAACATCATTTCGTAGTGATTCGGATTACTTAAACCAAACCAGACGAATTCCATCATTAACTTTTGAAGCAAATTCACGCTAAACCCATGCTCACGAACAATCATTTCCCGCTGACTCTGCAGCAGTAAGGCGAAATCGTCTTTAATTAGTGCATAAAATAACTCAGCTTTTTCATTAAAATGGTAATATAACGCACCATGACTGTACCCCATTGCTTTAGCAATGCTTCGCATCGTTAAAGCGCGATAGCCGAAAGTAGCGAATAATTCCCGCGCCTCTGTAAGAATTCGTTCTCTGCTAAGCTCTTGCGCGACTGCTTTCCTAGCCATTCCTATCCCTCCGCATCCTCAGCTCATATGAAATTTGTTGGGTCTCCTGGGAGCCTGCCTATTCAGGCAAGCTCTCGTGAACGATATATTCGTTCTCACCCGCGACGATCAAGCTTTGACCTTGTGTAACATCAGTTGCCCAATTCATGAATGCTTCCGCTTCAGCCGCTAAAGGATAACAAGGAACGGTTACTTTGTCTGTGAACCCAATATCCCCTAACAGCATCCCTTGATTTCTCAGTTCATTTTCCAGTTTGCCATACCATGTATAATCGACTTCAATCAGCACGAGCTGATGATTTACTTTATAAATCGGCTTTCCTGCTTCTATGCCTGCCACAGCCCCATCCGTATAAGCGCGAATAAGTCCGCCAGCACCTAACATGATGCCACCAAAATAACGAGTAACTACGACAACGGTATTCTTGAGCCCTTGATGCTTCATCACTTCCAGAATCGGCTTCCCTGCGGTACCGCTGGGTTCTCCATCATCGGATTGCTTCTGGATTTGATCCCGCTCACCAATGATATACGCACTGCAATTATGCGTCGCCGCTCTGTGTTCCTTCTTGATCGCTTCAATAAACTGGATTGCTTCTTCTTCTGACTCTACGGGTTTAGCATGACCGATGAAACGTGACTTCTTGATGATAATCTCAGACGAACCATACGAATGGATTGTGCGATAATGTGCTAGCATAGCCAACCTTTCTCGATAGAAGGAAACAACTGTTTCATTATATTCTACACACATGCTTGGACTTCGACAATATAGAAAGAAAATTTACCACACAAATAATGGAAAAATAGGTGCAAAAAAACGACCTATCCGATAGGATTGATCGCTTTTTGTTTAAGTTGAACATTATTGCTGCAAACGAGCCTCAAGCTCGGCTTTTTCTTTCTCATAACCAGGCTTGCCTAAGAGGGCAAACATGTTCTTTTTGTACGCTTCAACACCCGGTTGATCGAACGGATTCACACCCATCAAATAGCCGCTGATGCCGCATGCTTTTTCAAAGAAATAGACCATGTATCCGAAAGAGTAAGGCGTCATATCCGGCAATGTTACGATCAGGTTCGGTACTTGACCGTCCGTGTGCGCAAGCATCGTGCCTTGGAATGCCTTCTTGTTCACGAAATCCATCGTTTTGCCGCTAAGGAAATTCAGACCATCCAGATCATCGCTATCTGTACCGATCGTGATATGATCAGCCACTTGGTCAACTTGGATAACCGTTTCGAACAAAATCCGATTACCATCTTGAACGAACTGTCCCATGGAGTGAAGATCCGTTGAAAAGTCTACGGAAGCAGGATAAATCCCTTTGTAGTCCTTCCCTTCGCTTTCACCGAACAATTGCTTCCACCACTCCGAAACGAAATGTAGGGATGGCTCATAGTTCACGAGGATCTCAATCGTTTTACCTTTACGATACAAGGAGTTACGAACAGCTGCATATTGGTAGGCTTGGTTTTCGCTCAACTTCGGATTGGAGAATTCTTGCTGCGCATCTGCCGCACCTTTCATGATTGCTTCAACGTCAATGCCAGCTGTCGCAATAGGAAGCAATCCAACTGCGGTTAGCACGGAGTAGCGTCCACCAACATCATCTGGAATAACGAACGTTTCGTAGCCTTCTGCTGTTGCTAAAGTTTTGAGCGCGCCCTTCTCTTGATCCGTTGTTGCGTAGATACGTTTGCGAGCGGCTTCCTTACCGTATTTCTTCTCCAATAATTCGCGGAAAATACGGAAAGCAATCGCTGGCTCAGTCGTTGTACCGGATTTGGAGATCACGTTCACGGAGAAATCTTTGCCTTCAAGCAATTGAAGCAAGTGCGTGACATATGTAGAAGAGATGTTATTTCCTACGAAATAAATCTCAGGTGTTTTACGTTTATCTTTTGGCAAAATATTATAAAAAGAATGAGACAACATTTCTAGCGCAGCACGCGCACCTAGGTAGGAACCACCAATACCGATCACGACAAGCACGTCGGAATCCGATTGAATTTGCTTCGCGGACGCTTGAATGCGGGCAAACTCCTCACGGTTGTAGTTCTCTGGAAGATCTACCCACCCCAAATAATCAGAGCCTGCGCCTGTTTTGTTATGAAGCTGATCATGGGCTAGCTCCACTTGAGCCGACAAATAATCGACCTCATGCTGGGATAGAAAGGATAATGCCTTGCTGTAATCAAATTGTAATTTTTTACTCAATAGGTTCGCCTCCATCTCTATTTTTCACCTTTTCCTAGCATACTTATTTGCTTGTCTAAAAGCAAGCGAGAAAGGAATTCACAGGTATTAATTCCCATGCTAAAATGAAGTCAGAGGTGAGGACATGAAACGTATCGGCTTTATTGGACTTGGCACAATGGGTAGGCCCATGGCTGCTAACCTTATTCAAAAAGGTTTTATGGTAACTGTGTATAATCGTACAGCTGGCAAAGCGGACGAGCTTGAGCAAATGGGGGCTGAGGTTGGCCTCACACCTGCTGAAGTCGCTCGCAGCTCAGATGTCTTATTTACAATGCTCAGCAATGATGCTGCGCTTCTCGAAACATTTTACAGTGAGCAAGGTATTCTGAGCGGTATTCACCCGGCACTCACGATTATTGACACCAGCACCGTATCTCCCCAAACAAGTCAAAAGCTCGCGGAAGAGCTCGCAGCGCATTTCGTCGACTTCCTCGACGCGCCTGTTACAGGTACGAAGCCCGCTGCTGAAGCAGGTACGCTTACGTTCATGGTTGGCGGCAGCCAGGAAGTATTCGAGGAGCAGCAAGAATTGTTCCACGTACTTGGCAGCAAAGCCCTTTACCTAGGACCGAGCGGTTCTGGCTCTTATGCCAAGCTCGCTCATAATACGATGGTCGGGATTAATCTTGCGGGACTTGCCGAAGGCCTGTCAATTGCCACGAAAGCTGGGATTCACCCTAGCCAATTCTTAGAAATCGTCCGCTCAGGCGGAGCCAATAGCAAGCAAGTTGAGCTCAAAGGCGATAAAATTCTCGATCGCGATTTCAGCAATCAATTCTCCTTGAAGCTGATGCTGAAAGATTTGCTGCTCGCGCAAGAAATAACGAGTAAGTTCCAATTACCGACGCCCATGCTGCAGTCTGCTACCAATCTGTTCCAGATCGGCCTAAGTAAAGGCTTAGGTGAAGAAGATCTTAGCGCTGTCATTAAGTGCTACGAGGAATGGATGGGACAAGATGTTGTTAATCCTAGTGCACCTGTTGTTACGGAACCGGTGAAAGCCGCTTCCCCGCTCTCGGGTCGCGAACGTCGCAAGAATACACGGGTTCAGCTGGATATTAACTTGAAATTGTCCATTTACCAATGGGAGCAAGAAGGCTCTTTTTCCGGGCAAAATATTGACGGAACTCTCTTCGATTTATCCGAAAGCGGACTGCAGATCACAACCGATGTGCTGCTTGCGCCGGATATGTTCGTCGTCATCCACTTCCCTCAGGAAGCTGGATTACCACCGATTACGGGTCGTGTCATTCGCATCGTGACCGAAGGACGCAGCTTCCGCTATGGTTGTATGCTGTCCGGCTTGCCGCCGTATGTGCGGATTAAGCTGGAGCAGTATATTGAGGATCATATTGCGAGTGCGGTGTAGAACTTACTAAAATAGAAAATAGAACACCGTTCTTTCCGTAAATGGAAGTGGTGGTGTTCTTTTTAAATTGTACGGTAAGGTGGTTTGGTTCACATCTGGCCTGACACTTTACGGAGCTCATTGGCTAGCCGGTGGAACTCTTCTCTAGCTTCGACATTATCTGTGCACGTCCAAGCCGCAGATAAAAAGTTAATAATTTTATTAGCATCATCCGAACTCATCATATACTCCCTTTCTTCTTCAACTTGATCAAAACGTGTCAGATCACTTCCCTCAATAATTCGAATTAACTTGTCAGCATAAAGTGGATCTGTTGCATACCCTGCTAGCTGCAGTCCCCGACTAGCTCTCCGATAGTCCTGCTCATTTCGTACCATGGCATACCTTGAATTACTTGCGAGTAGGATAGAGTGATCGCGAATACTTTCGCTCCAGCTATCGTATACACGGAACCCATCTACAATTTGCAGCCACTTGCCATTAATGAATTCCTGCGTAGTCTGCTGTTGCCCGCTTCCTTTGATCCCAAATAAATTATTGCCCGGGGCATACCGCCCCCAACCACTTTCCAGAATGGCCTGTGCGATAGTCACACTAGCTAAAATACCAAATGCCAGCATATTTGCTTGTGCGGCAGGCGCAATTTGCTTAATAAAAGTTTCATTGCTCATAGCCCTTCCCCTTTGCTTCGCAATACTTGAATCATTTGCTTCAAAAAGACAGGAAGAGGCAGACCTAAACGCCCATAATTTTCAGTAATAGAAATAAACTCATTCGCTAAGTAAAAATAGATCGCGCCTGTCATCATCAGGTCCGTATCCAAGAGAATATCCATGCGATGTGCCAGCATAATGACAAGCAGCATCAGTCCTTTGCGTGCCAGACCCCAATAACCAACTTGACTGTTGAGGCCCTGCTGCTCTTTGATCGAAGCCGCAATGCCAGTCACATAATCGACGAGTATCGCCATGAGGAAGAGACTAATAAGTTCACTCCACCCACCGAAGGTGTAAGTCGCTATTGCTCCGAGAACAGCTGTAATCAGGTTAAAACAGATTTGGTTCATGCGTTTTTGCTCCTTTCTTGAGGGATTGGTTGGGTCCCTGGACCCACCTAAATACCAATTATATTAGATCTTAGTTCACTCCAATGTTTCCCCTTACGCTGTGTTGAAGAGGATACTATCGTCGTATCTGTCCAGGTAGGAACACTAAGTCCTTGGGAGATATAAATATCCCCTATGGCTTGCCGTAATTCCGTAAGATGAACAGCCCGAATAGCCGTCCTACTTGGACTATTCCAATCATTAATTGTTACATCTGTCCAGTTGATTGTGGCCAACCCTCGAGCCTGTCGAACATTATTGACAGCAATTCGAATGCTATCGATTGTTCTTTTGCTTATGGCCGTGTGGGTATCTGCTATTGTTGTTGGCCATGTGGTTGCATTAATGGTAAAGCTGACAGTCGTGCTCCAAGTTCCCCACTCAATCCCATCGTACGCCCGAGTTCTTACATAAAAAGTCCCCGTTCCAAAATTACTCTGTGGTGTGTAACTGTTCGTAGTACCAGTAGAGAGAGAAGTTGCTCCCCAGCCTAATGCGTTCGCTCCTGAAGTTGTATCTACTACTGTTGAAGCAAACGTATTAACCGTGCTTACTTGTATTTGAAAATTTGTTAACGTCGCGTTGTTCGCATCGGTTACTGAGAATTTAATCTTAGGCTTCTGATTCAATAGATAACCAGTGGATGCTAGGTTTAGGATTGTCGATATAGCATAGGAATTCGTAGTAAACGTCGTGTAGTTTAACACATTCGCATTGCTAGCGTTATCTGTAAAGACGACACCCCAGCGGTATTGCGTAGCAGGTATAAGTCCCGTGAAGTTGTAGCTGGAAACTGCACCTACGGATAAAGGGAACCCCGCTACGTTATTCCAAGTGCTTCCGTTGAAGCTTTGCAAATGAAGCGTTGTTGTGTTTCTTCCGGAGCTTGCAGCGCCGTCGCTAAAGGCGGACCAGGATACGCCGTTTGACGTTGCGTAAAGTATGCCGTTTGTTTGTGTGGGGGTTGTTGGGGCGATTGTGTCTTTATGAACCTTCGCCGTTAATCCGCCGACCTGAAAATTTCCTGCGCCATCTACGCAATAACAATCAAACAACCAATTTCCTTCGATAGTTAATGCTGCGAAATCATAGTAATAGTCATTCGTAGCACCGTTCTTGGTCATTACAACGCTATTGAGGTACACTGAGCCGTCTGGCTTTTTAATATTGGTATATACCGTCCCTATGCCTATTCTCGAATCCGTTACACCATATGCCCATATTCGTGCTGCCGTGCCTGTTGTGTATTGCTGCACCGAAACGCTTGTCATTGTAGGTGCTATAGTGTCGATAGTGAAAGCTTTAGTAGATGGTGCTGACTGAACACTAGAACTATCTCGTACATATATCGCCACTTGATACGTACCATCTGGAAGCGCCGTACCTGAATGTGTTCCAGAACCTACCGTTGTTGATATGAACCCCGCTGATTGTCTTACAATTGTGTCCCCTGCCGCGTTGTAAATATCAATCCAGTATGCCGTTTGTGTATCTCCTGAGTCTGGGTCGCTAAACGTCCATGTAAACGTTGGGGTTGAAGTATTGTATATTGATCCGCTTGTTATTGTTGGTGCATTAGGTGCGGTATTAAGCATAGACGTAATAGCATAAATGTTATATGGCGAACCATCTTCAGCATAAGTTATGCCCGCAAATTTTGAAATCGTACCCGCTGAAGCTGAAGGTTGTGTTGCAGTTGTACCGTTAGCTAAGACAGGATAAGTAGTGGTTGCCGTTACACCTGTTAGCACATTCGTAATAACAGGAGATGCGTTTGGATTTGTTAAATCAAACTCAGACAAAATTAATATTTTTGAACTGGAATTATAAGAATATACGCCCAATTTACCGCTTGGCATCAATCTGGATTGAATTTGAGCACCAGTTATAGCCGATACTGCTGTCAATACTGTACTTGAAAACCTCCAAGTACCTGTAGCGGTGTCGTACTGCTCTATATTCGTCAAGTTTGTCGTCCTTGCAATGTATAACGGTTGATTTAATCCCGCACAACCAACTATGTACAAATATCCGTTCGGATGCGCTAATGCTACGGCATTTATATTAAGATTTACACTTCCTGCCCATGACGTAAAACTTGTGGTTGTAACTGCTGTCGAAGAATATAAATATTTATATAATCCATTTGAAGCCCCATGTGCTATTAAATATCCACCGTATTCAGCCCAACCCACTACAGGGTAATTAGTTCCGCTACCTGTACCAGCATGTTCTTTAGTTAGTGCGCCATCAAAAAACTTAATCATGTATTGATCGGTTCCGTTTTTCCGTTGGTAACTTACTGCAATTTGGTCTGTACTCGTTATATAAATAGAAAGGGGCGCTGGGTTATCATCACCTATCTGAAAATATCGCATTCCCGCTTGACTATTAAACTTGTAAACGTTATACCCGTATAATCCCTGCGGCACTACCGTTGTATCAAAACTAAGGAAGTTAATAAGCCCACCTTCTGAGAAGAACCAAAATAATTTATTTCCTTTGGCTCCTAATGCTATCCTGTAATACCATGAATATTCAGCGGCAAGTTGGTAATACATCGTCCATGTGAGCCCGTTATCCGTTGACCTCATAATTCTTGGATTACTGTTGTTCCAAAGTGCTGACCACATATAACCGTTATCAGTCATGACAACTGCCGTATGATAAGTGTTCGCGTTATTAACCGCTATAGAAGCCTTATTATAAACACCCATTTTATCTAATCACCTCGTTTCTATGGCGCGTATGTCTTAGCTAAAGCCACCTGCGCATCCACATACTGCTTCGTCACTGCATGCAACGCTGCAGTCGGGTCTGCTGGTAATGTAACCAAGCCTGTAAAAGTAGGATTGTTTAATGGAGCTTTCGCAGCTACCGCCACATCCAGAATGTCCATATTGTCATCAATGATCGGCTTAGTGTTAAACGCAGTTGTTGAAGGCGAACTGCGATCAATCTTATTTAGCTGTAAGTTACTTGTCTTTGGATTCGGCATCGAATCACCCCCATGCGATTTTGTCGAGCATTGTTGATTCAATTTGTGAAATTGTCAGTGTCTCAATATCTGAAAGCATTAGGTAACGGAAGGAATAAACAACGTTTAAATGGGCAGGTTTGATATCTTCAATTGCAGCCTTCAGATCATTAATGTTCGGCGGCGTCCCCAACGTATCCACGAACCGCACTGTAAACTGATACGATGCCGGCTGCTGCGTAACCTCCACTGCGCCGCGGTCATAGGCCTCGGCCACGCTCTTAATCAAATCCACGGTGACGGTGCCGACACCGCGCAGCTTGGCGTTGATCACCGACCGTCGCTGATCGTCGGGCTTGCCCTGCACTGACGCGATGCCGAGCTCGGCTTCCCACGCGTCCAGCCCCCACGTCGCGGAGCTGACGAAAAACTGCCCCAATGTCTCCTCCAAGGAGACACGCAGTTGATCGACCTCAGCCCCCTGGGCTTGCAGGATAGAGCCCATAACACGCGATGTCTCGTAGTAATCGGGCAAGTAACCCAGCATGCGGTTGCCACTTAGTGAAGTTACTTGCGTCATACGAGCGACACCACCCCAGTAACGGCAACTTGCCCCACGTTGATCGTGATGTTAGAGCTGCCGCCATTGATCTGCAAGTTCGCGTAATCCTGCACGCCCGGCGTGTCCAACAATAATGAGCCAATGCGCACATAGCGGACTGCTGGATCACTCGAGAACGCCAGTTCGGATAAATAGGCGCGAACGGCCACGGTGAAATCATTTTTCACCTGTGTCAACGTTCTTGATCCGTTTAATGTAAGCACAGCCTGAATGCCGATTGCGACTTCGGTAGCCGCCACGACAGTTACAACTGCTCCAATAGGAGCCTTTCCCACCAATGGTGGAGTAGTGTAGATGTACTGTTGCACGGCTGTGACGACAGAAGCAGAAACACTTCTTTTATCCGTGCCGATGATGACGACCTTGACAGTACCAGGACCCTGCCACAACGGCAGCACCTGCGCAGCACCCACCCCCGCCACATCGAGCGCCCAGTTCAGATAGTCGGCCTTATTCCCACTTGTTCCAGGGGAACGAACTTTGGCGTAATAACGATTGAGCAGTGAGTCATCTTTCTCTACGTCCGCTCCATTTGTCATTGGCACAGTATTCGTCACACTCGTTATGCCTACGATTGGCGTTACCAAAAGAGTAACCGCCCCGCTCGGCACATTGCCTTTAGAACCACCATCCACTGCCGATACCGACACCATCACAAATCCTGAGCTATCTACAACTGCCGCATCCAGTGTCTCAAACATCACCGACGACGTCCCTTGAACGGTATCCGCCAATGTACCAATACGCGTTCCTTGAGGGACGACCGTCCCGACAACACCTGTGAACTTCATTTGACCGACAGCCTTCATCGCTTCTTTGCGAGTAACTCCCCGCTCCGCACAACGCAAGTCTAGATATGGTCCAAATGTAGTACCCGCAAATCCTCTCCGCAGAACCTCCTGCGACTGCAGAGCCGCAAGCGCTAACTCTATCGAAGCAGGGGCCAATGCATCCCAGATATAGGAACCTTCTGACTTGTCCAAATCGGAAGGCAAGCTGTTTAACATCCGGCTCCGGATCTCTTCCTCGGTCTGTTCTACCAAATAATCGGGTAAATTTGCCATATTAACTGATCACCACACTTCCTTTTAGGTTCTTTTGCTCGCCTCGCACATTCACAATTTCGCATTGAAACGAGCACTGATCTTTTTCCCACTCAAATGTAAAATGACGCACATCCGCCGTACGCGGGTCGACCTTCAAGGTCTCCGTCGTCATACGTAAAATCTCCATTTCGTTCGCCTGACGGGACAAATGCCGCGCAATTAAATCGTCGTACTCCTGGCCATAGGCACGGGAATATACCAAATGTGTGTAGCGCCGCGAACGCAGCGCTTTTTGGCACCATTCCAGCCATGCGTCGGTGCCCTCGCATTCCGCGATTTTACCCGTCGGAGTCGTTACGAACTCGCCCACGGAATGGTCAAACTTCGGACTGCGTCCGAAGGAGATCGGCCCCTTTTTGCCCGAAGCCAAAATGGCTCCTGTTCCTGTTCTTGCTCCTAATCCCGACCCAGAACTCGCTCCCACCAACGGAAATAAACTCGGCATCTATTTCACCACCTTACACAAAATCACGGCATCGTTGCCGTCATCAATCGGAATCGCCAGCACACGGTCACCGGGCTTCAAGCCATGCTGAAACTCCATTCGCACATCCTCGACACCTGCCTCAGCAAAAGCAAACGTTGCTTGCCCCGCTACGGGAACACCACCGCTATTCAACCCTGAAACCGTGCCCGTCAGCGAGAAGCTAGGCAAATGAAGCTTGGCCATCCAATCGGCTACATAATAATCAGCAATTTCATGTTTAAAACGATCCAGCTTCAGCCCGCCGGCCGTCATCGTACCCAGTTCCGCGTGTAAACCAGAAACCGCTGAAGCGGCATGCCCAGACATCCGATTATCCAATAGGGAAGCCAGCTTGTTATACGGATTCATTCATGTAATACCTCCTTCTGACGAGCTCGGAGCTGCCTAGCTCCAGCACCATTTTGCCAGGATCTCCTAACTCATGTCTGACCGACATCGCAATAAGCTCCATCCCGCTTCCTGCCAAATCCACCTTATCTCCAGCACGAATGGTGTTAATATCCAGCGAAGTAACGCTAATCGTCTCTTGTACACCCATGAGCAACGCATGCGCTGCCTCTTTGGCCTCGGTTACGGATTGAAAACTGCTGTCTTGGACGATTTTTTGCAACGTGCCTAGCTCAGCAATATCCCCTTCTTCTACCACCAACACCTGTGCCGCAGCATCATCTCCTGCTGATTTCGTGCCGAGCACTTTCACTTTGGTAACAGCCCCTTCGAGCGTCCTTTTCTGCATAATGTTCATCACATTCTCACTCGGCTCCAAGGACCATACCGTTGCGTTACTGCCAATTTCCACAAGCTCCAGCCCGTTGATTGTCATCCTTGGACGATACATTGGACCGCCCTTCTTGGCCGTTTCCTTGAGATCCTTCATGATCATCGCGTACATGGTGTCGGAGCGGTACATCGCTTTGGCAAGCTTGATACCTGTGTCCGGCAAATTCCCAAGCGGGATGTTCCAATCTTCTGCATACCTGCGTATGCGCTCATTCGCCGTCATTCCGCCAGGAAACACATACTCATCTTCGGACTTGGCCAAATAAATCGTGCGATCATACATCGTCACCGTTAGCCGATCCATTCGCTCATAGCTGTTTTCGCACTGCCACACAACGGCTGGATGCAGCAAATCCACCTGCTCTCCCCCGCCATAGGGCATACCTATCACACGAACCGCTTGCCCAGGCTTCATCCCAGGGAAATCCGGCGTCACCACGAGTGTCGCCTGCGCCCGATAAGAAATTTCATCGAGCGCTTCTTCCAAAGTCATTTCATAAATCAAATCCCGCAAAGCATATTGCTCATCCAGCCAAATATCGTAAGATCCGCCGCTCCAATCCATCAGGGCATCACCAACTCTTGTCCGACTTGGATAACATCGGGGTTATCGCCGATTAACGCACGATTCATTTCATAGATATCCCGCCAACGGCTGCCGGAACCTAGATTCATTTTCGCAATCGCCCACAAAGAATCTCCTGACTTGACCGTGTAAGTAGCCGAGACAGGCTTAATGTCAGGTCGTGCCTCTCCATCAGAAGCACCACTGCGTTCCGCCAGCGTCCTCACTTTGTAATCCCGCCAAGTACGAAAGGTCACATCGAAGTATACATCTCCCGGCTCGCCCCCCTTGAAGCTGCTATTATGGGCCGACAGCATGACAAGCACATTCACATCCGTACCCGTAATGATCAAGCGGAGCGGCTCGCGCTTCTCCATCCATGTATTCAGCTGATTCATCGCGGTTTGCGGATTGGGCAATGGCTGGTACTTACAGTAACTAGCGTCATATTGCGATGGGAAAAAGGAAGAGAAGGCAATTTCCTTCACCTTCACACCTTGTGGCACATCCAGTTCCCCACCTTGAATAATCGTGATTGTTTCAAAGCTTTTATCCCGGCGAATGTTTACTTCTGTCGGATTTACCGGAAAATGCAATTTCAAACCGCTTGGATCTTCCAGTGTAAAATCCATAGCTTCATTAAGCATACGCGCTACCCCCATTCTCTGAGCGGTTTTGCATGGCAGCATTCATTTGCGACACAATTTGATGCCCGATCGTGAAAGCTAGCTTCTCCTTATCAACTTCCTCTTTCGGAAAATGAACCGCTACGCCATCCACTTTGACTTCATACTGGTTCGAAGGGGCAGTTTGCGTTGCCGAAGACTTCATCGCAGAAACAGCTTGAGCAGGATCAGCTGCCAAGGATTCGCGCCCCTGAGGTACAAGCGACATTTTGGACTCTGTTTCCTCCACAGGCTTCTTTTTCCCTGAAAACCATTTATTCGCAATAAATGATCCTGCTTTATCCCCGAGCCAGCCGCCTAACATCCCTCCAGCAACCGTTCCTAATCCCGGTAAAATGGCTGATCCAAGAGCAGCACCGAGCGCAGCGCCACCCGCACCTGCTCCAGCTTGAATGGCCGCTCCCGCTTTGTTCTCGGAAGTAAGTACATCCACAGCTGCCATTCCAATGCCAAGCGGTGCTGCCACTCTGCCCGCTCCTTTCAGCAGCTTGGAGCCGCCTTTGAGCAGTTTGGTTAATCGTCCTTTCGGAGAAACTGGCGGATGTCCGTCAGGTTGTCCCTGTGCAGCGACTCTCCCTGGACTACTATCATCTAACGCAACCTCAGCAGCAATGGGTCTCGTCC
This sequence comes from Paenibacillus plantarum, assembly GCF_013141695.1. Taxonomy (GTDB): domain Bacteria; phylum Bacillota; class Bacilli; order Paenibacillales; family NBRC-103111; genus Paenibacillus_E; species Paenibacillus_E plantarum. The sequence continues at coordinate 93,389 of NZ_WHNY01000041.1, read as the reverse complement.
TCCTGTTACCTACTGGTTGTGTTGTACGATTGGTTTGCAAATTGGTTGTCGCACCCGTGTTGGACTCCGTTTTCGTGCCTGCATTAGATCTCGCATTCGGGCAGCATTTCGTACCGTTCCCTTCGAGCTTGCCTTTTCCCGAGGATAACCCCTTTAAAGATTTAATGCTTTCGACCATAGATTTAACGCTAGTTGCAACTGATTTGAAGCTCTCTGAAATAGACTTGAAAATTGAATTCAAACTTTGCGGGATCGATTTGAAACTCTCAACGAAGCTTTTACATCCCTCGCCTACTGCTTTGATTCCGTCGCCGAAGTTTCTAATCCCATCGCCTATCCCCTTGATTCCGTCGCCAATGCTACTTAATCCCGCACCTATTCCTTTGATTCCGTCACCTATGTTTGTAATTCCGGCACCTATGCTACCAATTCCATCGCCGATATTTTTGAGTCCATCACCTATGCCTGTGCCGATGCTTTTGATTCCATCACCAATACTGCCTATTCCCGCGCCTATTCCTTTGAGTCCGTCGCCGATGCTGCCTATTCCCGCGCCTACTCCTTTGAATCCGTCGCCGATGCTGCCAATTCCAGCGCCTATTCCTTTAAACCCATCTCCGATGCTGCCAATTCCAGCGCCTATTCCTTTAATTCCGTCACCGATGCTGCCAATTCCAGCGCCTATTCCTTTAAACCCATCTCCGATGCTGCCAATTCCAGCGCCTATTCCTTTAAACCCGTCGCCGATGCTACCAATTCCCGCACCTATACCTTTGATTCCGTCGCCTATGCTACCAATTCCATCGCCGATACTTTTGAGTCCATCACCTATGCCTGCGCCGATGCTTTTAATTCCATCGCCTATGCCTGCACCAATGCCTTTGAATGCCTCGCCTATCCCTTGAAGGCCTTCACTTATACCTTTGAATCCATCACCTAAACCTTTAAAAGCTTCGCCAAATAGCTTCAGCGCCTCACCTATTCTAGCTAAGCGGTCAATCCAAACATCGATCGGACTTTTCTTCTCAGGCGCTGCCTTCACAGTAACCATGGACACGGATGCTGAGGCAGATGCTTTCGCTCCTGCCGATCCCCCGCCGCCCTGTATGCCGACGGATAACGTCCCGCCAAGCCCTTGCAGCAATTGCCGCAGCTGTTTCGCTGCGCCAATCACTTGATCGTTGATAACCAGCTTCACATCGACTTTCGTATTACCCAAATCCGCCAGTTGCAGCAGAAGCCGGTCAATCACAAAGGAAAAATAATCCCGCACGGCAATCGTCGGTCTGGCTGTCACTTGACTCAGCCTCGCACTAGCTTCCCCCGCCTTGTCGAATAAACCTGACAGCCGCTGTACAGCGGATCCTGTCCGATCCACAGCTCTTCGCAATCCATCTTGCGCCGCTGTCACTCTTGCTAAATTGCCTGCCATCGCCATGTCACTCATGGCTCTCACCTCCTTGCACGTTCACGCTCTCGCTGCAGCGCTTGTTCCTGCTCCATCTCTAATTCCAAGCTGGCCAGCATGAATAGCTGCTCCCCGCGAGGCAGCTTCCAGAATGCTCCGGGGCGCAAATGATGACGCGTCCACATGGCATGGAGCATCGCCGGTAGCCCCCCGGAGGCAATTAGTTTTTTACTTCATCCAGCGTCGTGTTAAAACCGCTCAAATCGAGCACTTCGTCCCCAAGCGCCGAGAGCTCGCCAGCAAGCAAAATTCGCTTGATCACTTCCTCGCCAGAACTGGCCTGGTACTTCGTGAGCAATCGGGAGTCCCCCCAGTTGGGAGACACCGTGGCGGCAGCAATCAACGCGACGTTGAATTGCTCTTCGTCGAGTCGATCGGTTTGGACACCTCGACGATCCGAGCGTTCCGTGCAGCGTTCACGCAGCGCAAACACCTGTTTCCCCGTTAATCCACGCAGAATAATGGGGACGCCAACCCGGGAAAGGGTTAACGTCTTTTCTGGCAATTGATCCGCTTCAAGCAGCTTTTGCAAAATTTGTTCATCAGTCAACATTAGGTATGTCCTCCTTCAAAATGGTTAAGATGAGATTAATTCGCCTTAATTGGGTCATTCAATGTGTATCCTTCGAACGTAAACGAAACTTCTTCTTTCACTTCTTCGCCAGCCGTCCAGTTCGCTAACTGAAGCTTGTCCAGCATCACATTATTCAGGGTAATACGCTCGAAACCATAGGAATCTGGATCACCAAGTTTGGAAACGAGACTAAATTTATTGAATCCGCGGGCAATCATATCGCTTGTGACTTTGAAACCGCTCAGCGTGCCCGTCCCCTTCATAGCCCCTTTTTTATGGCGAACCCATGGATCACCTGCCAGGTTAAGCTCCTTCTTTTGAACCTCAACATTGGCTTCCAGATGATTGAAATTCGTTTGCCATTCACCACCAATAAATACACTTCCATATGTTCCCAAAATAACTCTACTCGCATCTAAACTCATCATTATGCCTCCCTTAATTTACGATAAATGTTCCGAAAATTTGTTCCATGACATCCGTCAATTGTGCTTCCCACTTGATGTAAACTTGATCAGCGGCAGGCGTGAGTACGGCTCCTTGACCATAATAGACAGGGTTCAGATACACATCGAATCCCTGAGCATCAATTACGCCAGCCTGTGCAAGTGCCTGCATATATTGCTTGGCAGCTTCAACGAGCGCCAAACGTCCCTCTTCCGTATTGTTTACTTTCCCGATATAGCTGTCTTCCGCTGTGCGCAATAAATCGTTATTGATCGTGTCCATGACACGAATCGTACGAATCTTCTTCCAAGCCGCATTCTGGCCTTGGCGCAAAGAGACCAGAGCATTCATACCGCGAAGTGCCTTCACCTTCTGCCCGTCGTGAACCAATAGGAACACGCCATTCTTGACGGCACTTTCCTGTTCACTGCGTGTCGAGCGGCGGGTCACATCACTGAATGGCGATACCGCGTAAGTTGTCGATTCGCTTAGTTTCTGACCAGCGATGAGGCCTGCCACATACGCGGAAATATACGCCGAGCTATAGCTCGTACCCGCTAAAATAGCACCCGTTCCGACATTCACGATAGCTTCGTGATTATAGACTGCACTCCTTGCCGTAGCTCTGCTGATGGCATCTGCCGCCGTATCATCGGCGGAAGAACCTCCAAGAACAGTCACGATTCCCTTGCCTTCGCTCCGTAATCGTGATGTCCAAGCGGAGACCGAAGCTTGGATGCTTGTATCTGAAATGCCGTCTAGTGCCAACACATGGAAATCCTGCGTTTCCATTGCGCTTAAGGCATTCACATAATCGGTTGAGACAATGCCGCTTACACCGGAGTTACCTCCCGTAAGTCCGCTCCCTGCAACGGGGGCCAGCGTGCCGTTACCTGGAGCAAGTACACTTGCCGTCAACCAAATGTTACTGACATCTTGATTGATCGCATCGGCAGCAGCTTGAATCGTGGTTCCTGAGAACGTAAATATTCTCAACACAGATGTGCCTTCAAGCAGCTTGAGATCCTTCTTCGCGCTGTCCACAGCATTCGTTTGTACAATAACCGAGAAATTGTTCCCTCGTGTTCCTTCATACTTCGCATCGAGCTTCAATACATTCGCTGCTGCTGAATCTTTTAACGTAACACTTGCTTTAGCCGCTGTTGCATCAGCGATTCGATAAGCTAATACTTTCTTCGGCTTGCCCTGCAAAGCCAGTTTCAACACAGCCGGAGCTGTCGCCGCACCAGATTGGTCCGTACTGAAAGCATCATAAATGCCTTGTTCACTCGTAATTTCCACAAATTTCCGCACAGTTCCCCAATTCGCCTTCACTGGGATGATCACTGTACCTTGACTGCCCAGCTCAATCGCGCTTAATGCAGCCGCCTCAAAATTCATATAAAAGCCCGGCAATACCGGACGATCCGTCCCACTCCATGTTCCACCTGCCATTATTCCTGCACCTTCCTTTGTAAAAAGTTTTGAATGAATTGCTTCGTTTCAGTAATCGTGAATGCTGATTCTGTCATACCATGCAGTGCCCCAATGAGCACTTCCGGAGGACAACCGAATAGTTCCTGTGAATGGTTTATCAACTCTTCCCTTATATAACTAACATCTTCAGCTGCTGCTTTTACTTCTGTTTGACCCTTCGTAAGACTTGTACTCTGTTTCATATCAATCACCTCAGTTATGAATTTGTGTTTCTGTTTGCACCGCTGCCATTAGCGGGAATACACCTTGTGGAGCCGTAACTACGCCCGTTAAAGCAACCGTCAGATGACCTGTAGATAAATCTCCTAAACGCATCGCAATATTCGAATTAACTACGGTTAACCATCTGCCATCCGCATCTTCAACTGGCAATTTAACCTGTTCGGCCAGCTTTACCAATAAAGTCTGAGCAGCTAACTGATACTCACTTGCCGACTTTGCAGCAATTTGCCCAACGTATTGTTTGGTAAGCTGAGTAGTATTTTGGGAAGCTGATGCACGCTGCCAACCCGTACACTGCCATGAAACAGCCGGTCGACATGTGCCGTTGAATCCTCGATATACCCGCCATGACGGTCCGAGTGCCGTTTCCGTGAATTGGGAAATTGCACCTAACCACGACTCTATAACAGGTTGAACTTGTCGAAGAATCAAAACAGATCTCATCAGATATCTGCCAGCCACATCCTTGTCTTGCAGCGCAGGCAGAGCCGTAATTTGCACCGTATACAACTTGCTATCAACCTCGATAACACCATCATCTGGTTCAAGCAGCTTCGTAATGGCACTCCATATTCGCTCATGTGCACCAGCAGAAGTGGAACTTCTCGCTTGCAAGCTGAGCTTACGCCAACTATCCGGCGCATCCCATTTGAACTCTGCACTCCCGCCTAAATGGCTTAGCCATATCGCTTCATCTGGTGTTGTCGGCACGCCGTCAATGAAGAGGTCAGCTCCAAGCGTCCCTACTGCGTTCGACTGGAGGTATAGAGCTAATTCCTGTGCCAAATTCATCATTCACTTTTCTCACCTCCTTTCTGGCTTTCCTTTTGTTTTGAAATTCAAAACATTTTTTTCTTTTCAAAACAAAGCTTCACTCCTTACGCCTCCGCCGGAACGGTTTCTTATGCATCTGCTTAGCACCATCGCCTCCCTTGCTTGGCTACACAACGATCTTACCATGCCATATTCAGAATGAATTGCCAAAAAACTGCCAATTCTGGCGGACCTTATTGCACCTTCACTTCCAGACGCAACATGTACGCCAATTGTTCAATGGCTCTGGCTTTTATCCGATGATAGGTACGCTCGCTCAAATTAAGCTCATGAAACAGCAGAAAGTCAAACGTCTTGTCCTTTTTTAGATACCGTTCCCGGATAATTCCCTGCTCCTGCTCATCCAGCAGAGAGATCGCTTGCTCAACTTCACCGCACTCACCTAGCAGGTTTTCCTCTGAACTCATAGGGTAGATAGCCTCCCGCTCCGCCACTTTGAACAACTCATTCCTATTCGAAATTGCTCCATTTTCTCTCCGCAAGCAGCCCATTGCTCGATATTTGCGCACGGCTTCAAGTACACTTTCCACCCTTTTGCGTGTTGCTCGGCGATCAATCTGTTCTTGCTCTATATTCAAAATACGTTCTACCATCACTCGACCATCTCCTAAAATTTGTTGTTTTGAAATTCTAAACACATCATACGTTGTCTTGTTTAAAATTTCAACACAAAAAGTTTTGATATGCAAAACTTTCTGGAGATCTCCCCTTGTTTTTTGCACCGCTCACCATTTACAATAGAATCAGGTGATCAAACGATGAAAGATATGGTGCAATTCGGCATCCGAATCCGAGATCTGCGGAAGATGAACAATTTTTCCCTCAGAGAACTTGGCGAACGGTCCGGTGTTAGTTATTCGTTCATTAACTCCATAGAAAATAACCGCTTCAATCCCTCGCGGGAAACGGTTATCTCCTTAGCTGATGCGCTTCGTATAGCTGAGAAGGACGAGCTGCTTCTGCTCGCAGGCTTTGCTCCGACGGAAGAAGAGTCACTCGACGGACTTTCTGCGGCTGCTCCTGATGAAGTCGATGACCCTGATGTCAGCTTATTTTTTAAAGACTTCAAAAACGCTCCCAAAGAGCGCCGCGATGAGATGCTCCGTTTCTGGAACTTCATCAAGGAGCAGCAGCAGAACCGAACTCCTGACAGCCAGCAGTAATCTAGGTATTCTTCTAATAATGTAAAGCTAAGCCCTGACGGGCTTTTCTTTACCACAAATATACGAACATATATTCTTAAAGCGAGGTGTTTTCACCTGTTCACTCATTACCAAACGACCTCCCTTGAACAGTGGGTAGAGGCTTTATATAGTCAACTTGGCATCGTATCACCAGCTCAGCTCAGCGTGACGAACTTGGCTGCTAAGCTGCATATTTGGGTTTATACGATGGATATGAACAGCATGGCCATTGAAAAAGATGGACTCTTCAGCATCAATGTTGACCGTCGATTATCCGTCAAAGAACAATGGGAAGACTTCCTCCATGAGCTTTGTCATGTGCTTCGTCATTCCGGCAACCAGATGGTGATGCCTGATCGCTACGTCGATTGGCAAGAGCAGGATGCATCTGCGTTTCAGCTCTACGCGGCTATTCCTATGTCCATGCTGAAGAAACTATCGCTGCCTGAACAAAAGAATGAAATGGTCGCCTTTCTTTCTGATGAATTTCAGGTGACCTATCGACTTGCCAATGAACGGATTGAACAAATCCAGCGGCGCGTCCTGCAAGGGATACTGGATCATGAATATCAGCAATTTACACAAAGTCAATTGAGCACATATAGCCCAGACAACTGGTCTGATGCAACCCGCGCGATCATGAACAAACTCGAGCAGTTAAAGCGCAAAGGAGGAATGACCGATCGTCAAGCTAGCCGTCTTTTATGACTTTCATGAAGAGCGTATACAGCCATCGATCATGGCGCTGCATTTCCGTCCTAACGAGCTTGATTTTAGTAAAAGCACTCTTTATATTCCGATAAGCGCTCCATTTCAGCAGCTTCATTTCGAAGAAGTCCTCGATTTAGAAGCCGGCATCACCGTGCTGCTTGAGGATCTCATCGTCAATCCTGCACGTCCTGCGTCTTTTGGGATTAGCCTCTCTCGAATAAAACAACGACATACTCTCCTACTCGATGAGCACCCTTCGATCCAGCAATTATGGATTCGCATGACCGACATCGAAGAGGTGCTGCAGATGGAGATCCGCTCTTTGTATAGCTGGTCTTCCAAATGAAAAAAAACCATACATCCATTGAACATATTGTTCAATTACGATGTATGGTTTTTGGCTTTAAAGCGTTCGATTCCCCGAGATATTACTCAGCGATATACGAACAGATATAGTCGCTCACTGTTTTCACTTCGAGCTTGAATTTTGCGTTAGCTGGCACGGTGAACTCACCTTGACCACTGATTGTAATCCACTCTGTGCTGCCTGGAAGCAATACGTTTAGCTCACCAGCTTGGATTTCCATGATTTCTTTCACATCTGTTCCGAATTCATATTCACCTGGAAGCAGGATGCCTAGTGTTTTCTTCGTGCCGTCTGCGAATTGCACAGTGCGGCTTGTTACTTTTCCATCGAAATAAACATTGGCTTTCGTAAGTACGGTTACATTTTCAAAGCTAGACATGGTTAATAGTTCCCCCTCTAAAATGGCAATGAATAAGTACAAGCCGAGGCTCAGACGAGCTGAGCCCCTGCCATTAGATTAACCTAACAATGCTTTCACGCGTGCTGCTACGTTCTCAGGTGAGAAGCCGTATTCTCTAAGAACCGTGTCCCCTGGCGCGGATGCTCCGAAAGTGGAGATGCCAAGGATTGAACCCTCGTCGCCTGTATAACGCTCCCAGCCAAGTGGGTACGCCATCTCAACAGCAAGACGTTTCTTCACGCCTGGTAGAATAACGGAATCTTTGTATTCTTTGGATTGCTTCTCAAACAACTCCAAGCTCGGTAGGCTGACAACGCGAACGTTGATGCCTTCGGCTTGCAGCAATTTTTGCGCCGCGACAGCGAGTTGCACTTCGGAACCTGTTGCTAGGATTTGTGCATCTGGTTGACCGTTTGCAGCATCGGATACCACGTATCCGCCTTTGCTTAGGTTCGCTTTAGCGCCTTCAACCGTACCTGGAAGGATCGGCAAGTTTTGACGAGTCAAGACAAGCGCAACTGGACCTTTCGCTTCGGAGATTGCATAACGCCAAGCTTCGGACGTTTCGTTACCATCAGCAGGACGAATGACTGTGATGCCTGGAATCACACGAAGTGCCGGAAGTTGTTCGATCGGCTCATGCGTCGGTCCATCTTCACCAACAGCGATACTATCATGTGTTAGAACATAAATAACAGGAAGCTGCATAAGTGCTGCAAGACGAATGGAAGCACGCAGGTAGTCGGAGAACACGAAGAATGTTGCTCCGTAGACTTTAACACCACCATGAAGCGCCATACCGTTCATTGCTGTACCCATACCGAACTCACGAACACCGAACCATACGTTGCGTCCAGCATAGTTGCTAGCGCTGTAGTTGGATTCGCCTTTGATCATCGTGTTGTTCGAGCTCGCTAGATCCGCGGACCCCCCGATTAATTGCGGCAATTTGCCTGCAACTGCATTGATCGCATTACCAGAAGCAACACGCGTAGCCATAGGCTTGTCTTCTGTTGTGTATGTAGGAAGATTAGCATCCCAACCAGCTGGAAGCTCACCATTCACAGCAGCACTGAATTGGTTGCCAAGCTCTGGGTACGCTTTGATGTAATCATTCAACAGGTTGCTCCAAGCTTCTTCAGCTGCAGCACCTTCTTGTCCAATTTCAGCATAGTGTGCACGAACTTCATCCGGAACAAGGAAATCCGGCTCTTCCGGCCAGCCGTATGCTTGTTTCGTCAATTTCACTTCGTCGCCGCCAAGTGGGGATCCGTGAGGTCCAACGTGACCACCTTTACCACCTTTGTTCGGGGAACCGAAACCGATTGTCGTTTTCACTTCAATCAATGTAGGACGCGTTGTATCAGCTTTCGCTTCAGCAATCGCCTTGGAGATCGCAGCAAGGTCATTCTGCTCTTCAACGCGAATAACTTGCCAGCCGTAAGCTTCGAAACGTGCTTGCACGTTTTCAGAGAACGCCATATTCAATTCGCCATCAAGCGAAATATCGTTGGAATCATACATCATGATCAATTTGCCCAATTTCAAATGAGCTGCAAGGGAAACCGCTTCAGAGGAAACACCCTCCATCATATCGCCATCGCCGCAAATTGCGTACGTGTAGTGATCGATAACTGGGAAGTTTTCTTTGTTGTACGTTTCTCTCAAGTGAGCTTCAGCCATCGCCATACCGACAGCCATACCAACGCCTTGTCCAAGTGGACCCGTCGTTGCATCAACACCTGCTGTGTGACCGTACTCTGGGTGACCAGGGGTTTTGCTTCCCCATTGGCGGAAGTTCTTGATCTCTTCCATTGGCAGATCATAGCCACATAGGTGAAGCAAGCTGTATAGAAGCATGGATCCGTGTCCTGCAGATAGAACGAAACGGTCACGGTTTACCCATTTAGGATTCGAAGGATTGTGTTTCATATGCTGTTTCCACAGCACGTATGCCATTGGCGCAGCTCCCATTACCATACCTGGGTGGCCTGATTTGGCTTTCTCAACCGCGTCGATACCGAGAGTACGGATCGTGTCGACGGCTAATTGTTCAATTGTTTTGTTTGATGCTGTCATTCGATATTACCTCCATCATTTCTGTATTTTCATCAGCCAATTAACTTGTACATACAAGTGACTTTACTCGCTTGCATTATTGTACCATTTGCTTTAAGGCTTTGCCACAATAACCCTTTAAATTCTCACCTATGAGAAAAACTTCTATCGAAGTAGTTCGATGATGAGCGACCGCGTTTAGTGGTGGTTTTTATCGCCAATAAGAATTTTTAATTCCCTGTAAACAGGAATTTATTAAATTCTTATGTGGTACATAAATAGGCTGTACCCACAACTGGGTACAACCTGCTTTACACTAGTTAAAAACAACCGTTTTATTATTGTGAACGATAATCCGATCCTCAACATGCCACGCTACTGCGCGTGCAAGAACGATTCGTTCGATGTGACGACCGATTCTTTTCAAATCATCGACATTATCGCGGTGGCTCACACGCTGAACGTCCTGCTCAATAATGGGTCCAGCGTCTAGCTCGTCCGTCACATAATGCGCTGTCGCACCAATAATCTTGACTCCGCGGTTATGCGCTTGCGCATAAGGCTTACCACCTACAAAAGCAGGTAAGAAGGAGTGGTGAATATTGATGATGCGATTTGCGTAATTTTGGATAAAAGAAGGGGAAACGATCTGCATGTAGCGAGCAAGAACAATCGCATCTACGCTATCGCCAATAACCTCAAGCTGGCGCTGTTCCGCCTCTGCTTTGGTTGCCGCGGTAACGGGAATGTGATGAAATGGAATCCCGAAAGGCTCCACCAGAGAACGCATATCATTGTGGTTAGAGATTACCATCGCAATATCTGCTTTGAGATCTCCCGCACGCCAATGCCATAATAGTTCGAGCAAGGCATGGTCTTCCTTCGAAACGAAGATCGCAATCCGCTTCTTCTGACTTGCCAGGGATAGGCTCCAGTCCATCGAGAACTTCTCAGCAAGAGTGGAGAAATCCACTCTTAATGTCTCTACGCGACTCGCCAATTCCATTAAATCGAATTCAATTCGGATGAAAAACATGCCGCCCTCTGGATCCATCGTGTACTGATCCGATTGCACAATATTCGCACCATATTCAAAGAGAAATTGCGATACGGCTGCTACAATACCCGGCTGATCCGGGCAAGAAATTAGCATTCTTGCTCTATTCATCAATTCGCTCTCCCGGCGAATTGAGCTGTTCGTGGTTCCCGCTTCCATCTGTATCCCCCTAGCAATTTCTGTCTATGTGAAACTTAAGCCTTCTTCAAGATGTCATTTCCAGCAAGCCAGACAATCAATCGTTGATTGATTTGTTCTTCGCTCAGATCAGCGAAAAGGCGTTCCTCATGAAGCATATCATATAAACGTTCCAGCGGCTCGCGTCCATCCGCTTTCTTCGCTTTGGCATCATTCTTGAGCAATTCCCATGTTTTAAGAACGAAGTCACGGTAGTGAATATCTTTTTTGTTCATCAAAAAGTCAATTCGCTCCACTTGGTCCAGGAATTCGCCGCCAAAACGACCGCTTAAGTTGCCGGAAAGCAACGCAATTTCCGCTTCATACATCGGACGCTGTGTTTTGTCTTCTTTTCCAATCCAAGGCGTCTCTAGAATCATCGGCAAATGCTGCAACTTCTCATGGTTAGCAATATTATTCATCGCTTCAAAGCCAATCCAGCCTGAACCGAGTGGTGCGTGGCGATCCTTGCTCGCTCCGCGTGGATTCTTACTGTCATTCAAATGTATGACACCGAGCTTCTCAAGACCGATCGTACGATCGAAATGATGCAGCACGCCGTCCAAATCATTTACGATATCATACCCAGCATCGTGAATATGGCACGTATCCATGCAGACAGTCAACTTATTGTTGAACTCTACGCGCTCCATGATTTCCGCAATCTCTTCAAAGCTGCGGCCGATTTCGGTCCCTTTGCCAGCCATCGTTTCCAGCGCAATGTTAACGTTCGTATCTTTAACCCCAGCGAGCACTTCATTCAAGCCATCAGCAATTCTGGCAATCCCATAGTCGGCATCCTTGTCCGTATAAGCACCTGGATGAAGCACGATATTGCGAACGCCAATGTAATCCGTCCGGCGGATTTCTTCCTGAAGGAAACGTACGGCAAGCTCGAACGTATCTTCCTTATAAGAGCCCAAGTTGATAATGTAAGGTGCATGAACGACGATTTCATTCATCGCATGCTTGTCCATCACGGCTTTGCCTTCTTCAATATACTGCTCTTCAATCGGTTTACGGCGCGTATTTTGCGGTGCGCCCGTGTATATCATAAAGGTGGATGATCCGTAGGAAACGGCTTCTTCTGCTGCATTTAACAAGCCTTTATCTGAGAACGAAACGTGTGATCCAATTTTTGGCATGGTCCATAACTCCTTTATTAGTAGCTGCTACCCTCCTATTTTACTCGTATTGTCGCAAGAAATCTAGAAATAAGGTATAATTCTTACTATCTTTATTGAAGACAATTAGTGAGGTGACAAATAAATGGCGAATGATTTCTTTATGTATTTCATCATTTTCTGGGTATGCGTGTTGCTGGCATTCATGTCCATCGGCGGGTTCTTCATGTTTCGCAAGTTTATTAAGGTACTCCCCAAAGAGGACGGCAAGTCCAAACTCGATTGGCAAAATCATTATGTGGACAGCTCACGGCATCTATGGACCACGGATTCCAAAGCATTTCTAGACCAATTGGTATCACCGGTACCGACAGCGTTCCGTGACATTGCCAAGCATTCCATCGCCGCGCGTATCGGACAAGTAGCTCTAGAGGCCAATGCAAATGAGGTCACAAGAGATCACTGTATCGAAGGTTACATACTTGCAACGCCGAAACGAGATTATCGGAGCTTAACGAGCTTTCTCGAAAAGCAAAAGATTGATTACAGCGCGTACAAGCATTTATTGAACTAGAAAATGAAGAAAACGGGGCTGTCCCAAAAGACAAACCTGAGAAAAGGAAACGAGGATACGGCGTAAAATTGTAGGTGGTTTGAGGTTGGTTTGTGGCTTGCGAACGTAAGGTGACTGCCGACTCGTGTTTAGATGTATAAACTACAGCTAATTTGCTCGAATCTCACGTATTTTCGCGATTAGATGGAGAAAATACATTTAATTTGTATATCATTTGAAGAATCGAGCAAATGCAAGGAATATAACTACAGGAAATACAGTTAATCTTTCAAATTCAAGAAATCCGTTTCAAATAGATGGAGAAAATCCAGTTAGATTGCGGGAGGCAGGTTTATTAACTCATCCGTTATTAACAAAAAGAGGCTGTTTCGAAAAGTCTGAACGGACTTTTGGGACAGCCTCGTTTTTATGAACGAGAGTGAGTCTATTCCCATCCCTTGTAACTAATAATTTTGGCCGGAACACCAGCAACAACGGCGTTATCTGGTACATCTTTCGTTACGACCGAATTAGCACCAATCATCACATTATTCCCAATCACGATTTTCCCAATAATTTTGGCTCCAGGTGCGATATACACCTTATTTCCGATTTGTGGCACTCCCTTCTTTTCCCCCCTGCCGGCAATCCCGATCGTAACGCCTTGTCCAATGTTGCAATTCTCACCGATAATGGTATCCTGATGAACCACGATCGTACCATAATGAGGTAAATAGACCCCTTTGCCAATTTTGGTTCCTAGCGGAATTTGAATGCCCATCACGACTGAAAAGAATTTATGAAGGATATATAAGATGATATATAATAATTGTTTAATAACAGGAATCTTAACATGATCTTTCACATAACTCCCTGCCCGATAGATGATGAGATACCACATCGGCTCATGAAGAATTAGCATTTTCATTTTCGATAATAAACTAATATGGTTTCCTACTTTTACATAACGATGAATGTCAGCTCTTAAATAAGTAATCAAGGCATCTCACCCCTTTATCTATCCATTTGGTTAAGCTCATTTATAGCACTTTAAGAATTTGGGCTGGCAACTCGGCTTCTTCCACTACAAGAGGAATTTCTTTGGCAAGTTTAGCTCTTAATTCCTGCCTATTCAGCCAACAATGATGGATCATCTGTATGAAGGACTCAGGTTCAATATCCGAGATATCTACCACATAGTCATGTAAACCAAGCATTTCCATAATGCCTCTCGTTTTATGTTCATAATTGATGGCCACAGTGGGAATATGATTGGAGAGGGCAAAAATATTGGAATGCATTCTAGTCCCCACAAACATATCCATTTTAGAATACAAATATTTCAATTCCCTGGGGTGAAAATCAAACGCCAATAACTCAGCATGCCCAGCGTCTATTCCTTCTAGCACTTCTCTGCTGATGATTCTATCATCATTAAAGGCATTAGGCCCAAGCACCTGAGGCATTAACAATACCTTCCCCTGATAAGCCTCATGAATATACTGAATCGCCTCTCTGATACTTGCTACATACTTGGACCTATATAATTGTGTATCCTTCATCTCCGGAAAATTCCAATCTCTAACCGTGAACCCAATAATAGGGCCATCGTGTGACTCCTTAATCCCCTCCATAATGCGATCTACCCGTGGAGAACTAACCTCCTGCATAGAAAATGCGGAATCAGGAACTAATACCACATTCTCATTGCTGCACCCGATTTTCTCAAGCCACCGTTTGGAAACAGCTTCTCTCAGAAAGATGCGATCTACCTGATCGAGAATCTCCTTAGCCAACTTTTGCATATAGGTATTATAAAAAGGCCCAATGGATTGCGAATAAATAACAACGGGCTTGCCATAGTTAAAAGCGGTTTTAATTTGAACCAAATGCTGCATGAGCGCTACACTAAATCGATGGGAAAGTAAAAATCCCCCTCCGCAACTGACCACCACATCCGCCCATTCATAATCATCTGATTTTATTTTTCTTAGATTCTTCAAATAAGGCAGCAGCCTCAATACCGATCCAATCTTTTCTATTTTCGAAGTATCCGGGTCAATCGAAACATTATCCACACAAGAAGTAACCTGTTCTTCATAAAATTCATTGTCAATCTCCGGGAATCTACTATGAATGCGAATACTGCAATCGATATTGTGTTTTTTTATCGCATCAATCATCGAAAGCACAATACCTGCATCTCCTTTATTCTTGGAGGAATGAGCATTAATAATTAAGATATTCATCCTAGCTTCATCTCCTTTTTCCTTTGAAAGAGTAGCTTCTTCATTAAGATGATAATGTCGTTTTCTTTCATTACGAGTAATAGAACTATAAAAATGAAGTAAGCGAACAGCGTGTATAAGCTTAATCCAATGACCGTGTAAAAAGCATTCATTACGAATAAGCTTCCGAACACATGAACTAGCTTTAATAAATAGATGACTAATCCACATCCTCCCATGGCCACGGATAGTTTCATCATTTTTCGGATAAAGTCTTTCGACCATACGGAAGCTTGTTTCTTTCGTAGTAAAATAGCCGTAATAACAGCTGTGATAATAAATGCCATACTTGCTGATAACCCGAGCCCTATAATCCCCATGGTTTTCACTAAAATGAAACTGAGTACAATGTTCACCAATGTGCCAGAAATCATAATATAGGTGGGTGTTTTCGTATCTCCGTAACTATAGAAGGCTCTCAAGGTGACCTCTCTAAACCCAATAGCAATGATCCCTATGGAGTAGGCCCAGAAAATAGCAGAAGTCATCGCCGTGGCTTGCGCATCGAAACTCCCTCTTTCTAAAAGTGTTTGGACGATGACATGACTAAAGGACATGAAGATGACGGTAAGAGGCATAAGGAGGATAAACAGTGAGAACAAACTATTGTGCGTAAGTGTGCTAACTTTCTCGTAATCTTGGTTATGGGAAAGCCGCGATAGTTCAGGGAATGTAAGTGTAATGACAGGAGTGATACATATGCCAGTCGCAATCCCTCTTAAATTAAAGGCATAGGACAGTGCAGCAATGGCCCCCTCTGAAATGCCTGAAGCCAATATCCGGTCGACGACGGAATTAAATTGTGTGAAGCCAGAGCTAATCAGGATCGGATAGAGCAATAGCAAGAATGTCTTAGAGTTTGAACTCCAAAGCTCCACATTTCTGACGACTTTATAGTGATGACCCTTAATCAGGAAGTAAAGTATGACAAGTTGTAGGACATAGGAGACCAGCGTTGTAACGGCGACACCAACAATCCCATACTTATCTGCGAATAACCAAAGGTAGGCAATAATAATGAGGTTATTGGGAAGGATGCTAGCAGCTGAAGCCATATAATCATGAAATGTGTTCAACATTAAGGTATAGATCTGAATGGCGATGACAATAAATACGAGAGGGAATAATATTCTCACCAGCGTTATAGCCATGGCTTCCGCTTCCTCTGTTAAACCAGGCGCAAGAAGATGAATAAAATGTTGTGTAAATACGATTACCAACGTATAGGCCACAATAAAAATAGCAAAAAACAGGAATAACACATTGTTCGTAAATAAATTCGATTTTCTTTTATCCGAAGCAAAATTAACAAATAAGGGAAGAAACACGCTGCTAAGTGTGAAGGAGAATGTGATAGCTAGCATAGTTGGCGTTAACGCAACGTAATAAGCATCTGCCAATGAAGAAGTCCCATAGTTTTTGGCTATCAATATTTCCCTTGTAAATCCGAGTAACTTACTTGCTATTGTGATCAAAAATAAGACTAGCCCCGTTTTAAACAGTACTCGAGTCATAGGAATACTTCCTTTTAGCATAGAGTTGTACGCTTGCCTGGCTACTTCGTATGTGAACTCCTTGTTCAACTTGAGAGGCTGCCATTCCCATGACCGCAAAAATAAAAATATACTGTGGAGAGCCATTAAATATTTGCTCCCCTAACGATTCTACCAAGCTCTGAATCATGATAAATAAAGAAAAGAGGAGAAAGACCTTCCCATTCTTGCTAACTCCTGCATCATGCAATTTCACATATATCCCTCTCATGACGTAGATAAAGAAGGAGATAAATAGGATAGTTCCCAGAATGCCAACCTCGCCAATAATGGATGGCCAGTACGTGTCTGTTGCCCACTTCGGATCATCTGGGCTCAAACCGTATACGCTTTGTAAACCATATTCATAATAAACAGGACTGTAGTCCACTCTAGCGATCCAACTTCCGAATCTCCCGAATCCTTCACCTAGCGGAAAATCATGAAGCCCAATAGTAAATCCCGTGTGATACAAGGCCTTACGCGCTGAGTCCATATAGTCTACAGAGATGTATCTGTCTATGGTTAACATAGTCAGATTGTTTATCATATCTCCAAAAAACAAGTAGATAATAATGCCCACGCACGCAAGTGCTGCCGTATAGATGCGTTTCTTCATGGCAACTAAAGCCAAGATAACAGCTATCGCCAGCAACACCTTAAATCGCAGCGAAAGAAAAGCAAGGATAAAGAAAACAATCATATAGATGAGTGATTTCTTTTGTTTGTGAACGAGATAATGCGATAAATAATACAAACCTACAAACACCATAAACCAGCCATAGGTACCTGGATGAATAAAAAAGGATTGCACACTGACTAAATTAGATCTCGCATCTACTAAATTGTTCGTATGCAAGTGATTTCGAAACTGCTCATGGAACAAGAGATCAACAAGCGCAAAAACAGCTGCCAACCCACCAAGCACCTTAAAAAAACGTATCAAATGCCGAATATTATTTTCGTTCATCGTTAGATTTTTAAAAATGAAAAATAATAAAAAACCTTTAATCGTTAATAATCCACCTGCTAATGTCGTACTTATGGGCACTTGATTAATCGCACTTGATAATAGCCCAAAAAACAGCACCCCTATCGTGACTAGCAACAAGATCAATGTACTTTTCCTAATTCTAAAATTAGATTTAACAACAATGATACCAATGCTTCCTAAAATGAAGAATTCGTCTATGTAAGATAAATAGCTGCCTAAAGTGCTGTTCATTTGGATGGTTATCAGATCCTGAGCAAACATGAATAAAAAAAAGCATAAGATACATCTCATCGTTAAGCTCATTATGAATCATTCCTTTTAGATGCTATTTGTCATTTTAAAATGAGTCGTTGATACATGTGAGATAATTGTTTCATCAGCATATTGATATCGAATTGATTATGAATCAATCTCCTGTTCTTCTCTCCCATTTTAGCAATCGTGTGCTGATCATTTATTAGCATTTCCAATGATTTCGTCAGTCCCTTGATGTCACCGGGTTCAATCAGATAACCATTTTCCCCATGTTGAATAAGCTCAGGTATTCCCCCTACGTAAGTTGAAATAACCGGCAATGAAAAATTCATAGCTTCTAAGATGGCCATTGGCAACCCTTCATTGTAGGAGGGCAGCACAAGCATATCTGCTTTTCTTAGCAATTCTTCCTTCTCATGTACATGAATCCAACCCAGCACGTCAACCATATCCTCGATATGATAGTCTTTGATTCGTTGTTTCACTTCCGTAATTTCCCCATCACCAGCTAATAGGAACTTACTTGCAACCCCTTTTTCTTTCAAATTTTTAATGGCTAAAAGCAGATCATAAACGCCCTTTCGCTCTCCCAATCTTCCTAGGAAAAGACAAGTCGGTGTAGCATTCGTCCGGCTAAATTGCTCCTCCATTTTAAAAACCCCGTTATAAAGAATCTCTATTTTCCGATGTGGAACAATGGTAGAGAAATATGTTTTCCATTCTTGCGATAAAACTACTAATAAATCAACACTATTGAGGATGAACTGACAATACCTATTTTGAAACCTATTGTGATTGTAAAAATCATCAAAGCTTGCTGCATGGATATGCAGGATAATGGGTACTCTGACTATTTTCCCAATCATCACCATGATCGATTTCCTGTAAAAACTGCCTCCATTGGACATATGAATATGAACGATATCTGGCCGATGCCATAGCAACTGATAGAGATAGCGAATCAGACCTACTATGAAAATGTGTAAACGAGCTAGTACGCTCCCCGTAATGTACGTTTCCACCCTGGTTAACTCATACTGTTCGGTGAGATTCGATTGTTCAATATTTCTAATGACCGTAACAATTCCACCCATATCCTTTAACGATGAACCTACGACAAGTATCTTAGATTTCATCTAGTTCCCCTCCTAACCTAAGGTTTCAATATAGGCCTTAATTGCGTCAAGGAGGTTGGATTCCTCTTGTATGTATGTGTTGAATGGCAGATCATCGATCTCTGAAATTAGAAACCGTAATTGATCCATATTTTCTGCAACCTGAATGTATCCTTTTTCTTGAAAGGCAGCTGAAATTTCGGACTGATGATCATCAACATGTTCACCTAATATCTTTTTTCTAGGCATAACAATAACTTTTTTACCACAATTGAGCGCGTTTAGAATCGATCCGATTCCACCATGCGTAATGCATACGTCGCACTCTTTCGTTAATTTATTGATGTCATCTAGTTTGTAAAAGTCGGAATACGTATAATGTCTGGGCTTATAGTCGGAATATCCAATCTGAGCGATGACGGAATCTGTCAGTACGCCTTCTTCTACTAATTGATCTACGGATCGCAATAAGCGATTGAATTGAAATCGTTGCGTACCTACCGTTATCAGAATCAATATAAGCTCCCCCTGTACGTCCCTTCCGGATAAACGTCTCTTAATTGCTCCCATTGAATGTAAAATTGATCGGCAATTTTATAAATGAACCTACCAGTTACACTCGACGTATACACCTTAGCAAAGCTTTCAATATACACAATTTTCGACCCGAACATTTT
This sequence comes from Paenibacillus plantarum, assembly GCF_013141695.1. Classification (GTDB taxonomy): domain Bacteria; phylum Bacillota; class Bacilli; order Paenibacillales; family NBRC-103111; genus Paenibacillus_E; species Paenibacillus_E plantarum. Next base: position 73,855 of record NZ_WHNY01000041.1, on the reverse strand, counting down.
CCCTAGCAAGCAGAGTCCAAGTACAGCGCCCGCTCCGGTAGTTATAATGACCTTTGGCCTCTCCTTCACTAAGATATACATAGACATCAACAAATTAAGGAATAAATGGATGATAAGAAGTAGATTTTTTCTTTCCTGCTGTGCTAAGAAATAAACCCGTTCTTGGTTTTTCAGATTCCGACTCATCTCACTTTGCTCTGTAATAATGAAGTAATTATGTTCAGCAACTGCTGGTATGATCTTCTTCAATTCACCCAAGTGTCCGCCAGTAGAACTAGCTAAACAAATCTTCATCTAAGCTCTCTCCTTTTTGAGGATAACTGGGGAATACACAGCTCACACCAGTTATCCTCATTCAAATGGGCGAAATCAGACTTCAATCAATAAGCATTTTTCGAACCGAGCAAAGCGCCAAATGTTTTCAGAATGATTTTCAACTCAAATGACATTCTCCGCTCACGAATATACGTTAAATCCAATTCCACCATTTCCTCAAACCCAACATCGTTCCTACCACTAACCTGCCATAACCCTGTACACCCAGGAGTAACTTGCAAACGTTGCTTATGATAGACGCTGTACTGCTCAACCTCACGAATGAGTGGTGGTCTTGGCCCTACTAAGCTCATATCCCCTTTCAACACATTCCATAATTGGGGAAGTTCATCCATACTTGTTTTCCGCATAAATTTACCTACTTTTGTAATACGGGGGTCATCTTTCATTTTAAACATATGACCTTCCACTTCATTTCTATCGAGTAAATCCTCCAGAAGTTCCTCCGCATTCGAAACCATAGATCTAAACTTGTACATGTTGAATATTTTCTCGTCTTTACCTACTCGTTGCTGATAAAAGAAGATGTGTCCCTTCGGATCTTCTACCTTCATGCGTATCGCTAGCACAATGAACAAGGGCAAGCAGCAAAGAAGTCCAAAACATGCACCTAGAATATCCAATAATCGTTTAGCAATTAAATAGTAAACCATTGAGTTATCTGTGTTTTTCCATCTCGTTCTAGGATAGTATTGGTTTGCTTCGATCACCGATGAATCGTTGGATAATTTAGACATTCGTTTCCCTCCTAACCAATCGCGCGAGGTGACTTTTCACGTTTCAGCACTTCATTGAGCGCCTGTAAGAGTGGCACCCTAAGCTCATTGTTCCGCAGAGCGAAGTCTAACGAAGTAAGGATAAAGCCAAGCTTTTCACCCACATCATACCTAATCCCATTAAAATGGTAAGCATAGACATTCTGTATTTCATTTAGCTTGGAAATGGCATCCGTCAATTGAATTTCTCCGCCGGCACCACGCTCTTGAAGGTCAAGAAATTCAAATATTTCTGGTGTAAGAATGTAACGTCCCATAATAGCAAGCTTGGAAGGTGCTGTCCCCGGCTGTGGCTTTTCCACAAGATTGCGAACTTGATACAATTTCCCATTCCGATTCACTGGATCTATAATGCCATATCGTCTGGTTTCTTCCTCAGAAACAGGCTGCACGCCGATGACGGAACATTGCGTCCGTTCATATTGGTTCATCAATTGTTTTAAACAAGGTACGTCCGCCGTTACGATATCATCGCCCAATAACACAGCGAAGGGCTCGTTACCAATAAAGCGACGTGCACACCAAACAGCGTGGCCAAGTCCCTTGGCTTCTTTTTGACGAATATAATGTATGTCTACTTTGGCGGGCCTCAAAATTTCCTCAAGAAGCTCCAACTTCCCTTTCTCCGCTAAGCTGTATTCTAATTCAAAGGCATTGTCGAAGTGGTCCTCGATGGCGCGCTTTCCTTTCCCCGTCACAATGATGATGTCTTCAATTCCTGATTCAACAGCTTCTTCAACGATGTATTGAATGGTCGGCTTATCGACAATGGGCAGCATTTCTTTCGGCATCGCTTTTGTTGCGGGTAAAAATCGGGTCCCTAAACCAGCTGCAGGAATAATTGCTTTCCTTACGGTTCTCTCCATCCCATACTCCTCCTAATATCTCTCTTCTCTATTTAGCTTCTATTAAGGCTAGTTATTCCTTATGTCCATAATAGTCGTAGTAATCAGCGTCACTTTTCCTATGGCGTTTGTTGTTGAGGACGACACCTAGAATCTTGGCCTGAACTCTTTCCAAGTTATGAATCGCCTTTCTCGCCATATCTCGTTTGACTTTCCCATCACTAATGACCATGACAACACCATCACATTTGGTTGCCAAAATTTGTGCGTCGGCCACAGCTAAGGTTGGCGGTGAATCCATAATAATAACATCAAATCTGGCTCCCATTTCCTCCAGGAAAGCGGTCATTTTCTGCGACATGAGCAATTCAGATGGGTTAGGAGGAATCGGACCCGAGGTAATCAGAGATAAATTCTCGATCGACGTCTCGCTAATAAACTCATCAAACTGCGTTCGATTCACAATTGCGCTGGTCAACCCATACCGATTCGACACCCCAAAATAATGATGAATGGTCGGCTTGCGCAAATCGGCATCAACTAGAAGTACCTTCTTCCCCTCTTGTGCGTAGGCAACGGATAAGTTAGCTGCTGTTGTTGATTTTCCTTCACCGGGCTGCGCTGATGTAACTAAAATCGTCTTCATGATGCGATCAATCGATGAAAACTGAATGTTCGTTCTTAAGGTTCGATAGGATTCAGACACTTGTGATTTAGGATGCAATTCCGTAATGAGCTGATGTTTATTGATTAGCGTTCGCATAGAACGTATCACCTACCTTTCTATGTGATTTACAAGGAGCTTTGCTTAGCATGTCTTCTGGTTTTACTCTAGAAATGGTGGCAAGTGTAGGTAAGCCAAGATACTGTTCAATGTCGACTTCAGACTGGATAGAATCATCCAAATAATCCAAGAAAAACACGAGGCCAACAGCAAACATGAGGGACAGAACGAATGCGATCGCTACATTCATGATCAGATTAGGTGAAACAGGTCCTTGATTATCCTCAGGCTTCGCTTCATTCAAAATTACAACATTATCCACCTTCATAATCGAAGGTATTGTATTCTTGAATACTTCTGAGACGGCATTCACTGTCTTAGCTGCGTTCTCTGCCGAGGAACTTCTAATCGATATAGTCATCACTTGCGTATCTACCGTTGAGCTCACAAGAATCATGTCCATGAGGTCAGCGCTTGTCAAACCAAGCTCAGGATACTTCGCAACCACATTATCGAGGATGGCAGGGGTTAAAATAATTTCCTTATAGGTCTTAATCAACAATGCATTCGTCCGTATGGAATCGTAATCGAGATTATCCCTGCCTTGAATGTCCGTCGCTTTATTGACGATGATCTTAGAACTCGCTTCATACAGCGGAGCAATCAAATAGTAGCTCACAAGCCCGGTAACTATACTTGACAGGAGCACAATACTTGCAATCAACCCTATCTTTTTTTGAACAATGGTCAAATATTGCCTGAGTTCAATTTCCATTGTGACCTCCAATAGTTAATGTAATGGTAGAGACCACAATCTCCGTTTATACGGAGAGGTCTCCGTTATGATCGTTTCATTTCGTATGACACATGCCGCGTTAATGGAATACTGCTCCAGAGCTTTACGACCCTGAATCTTTTCCAAGTACGAAAAAATTTGCAAACATACATCCAAGTCAAGAAGGAGTCCCTTAGAGACTCTAACTTCTTGGCCTGGAAGGATACGGACGGGAATACGACGCGTCTCAAGCTAATCAATCAGCATGAAACATCCATTGTTGTCTTATTGGCTATTTCCATGGCATTGACATAGCCACGCACAGCCTTCTCAAATTCATTCTTAAATTGATGCTCCCAGTAACGGAGAGTTTGCAGCACGATGGCGCCTATCGAGGTTTCTTCCTCCAACCACTCCACGGCATAGACATAGCCATTCTCAAACTGGCTTCTTTCACGAAGCACGCCGCATATCGCTATGTCTTCGTTATGAAACTTAAATTGGAAACACCAAATCACATTTTCATTGATGGGTAGACTTAAATAAGAAGTGAAGCCCATTTGCGAAGGACTAATGTCGATCACTTTGAACGGCGTATACTTGGAATCCAGCATTCGCCCGTCAATCTGTTTAATATTCATCAAACCATAACAAGGATATTTCAAAACCATTTCTGATCCTTCAGCAAAAGATGTAGTCATCTATTCCCCTCCTTAATGTTACGATATGTATCATCTCGAGCCTGACTACAACAGGTGCTGACTTTCATGTGCGATTAGTGTGGCATACGTTAATGAGTATATAGGGGATTGTTTGGACGCGATGCGATGTGTGTTATCGCTCGGGAGTGAGGGGAGCATTGTTTGGATGAACTTGGAGGGTTTTCTTCGACTGGTCTTCTTTCCACAACAGAAACTGCTGCAAATCCAGTCCTAAATGTCTTAAAACATCTTTAATCTCAAGTGTAACTGGCTTATCTTTTTCCATAAAAGAGCACCACTCCTGATCATGTTATGTTTTATGACATTTCGCTTTAAATCTGCTTCCAATTTATGATACATCTCGTATCTTGTCAAGAGGATTTCACAAAATAAGAAAGATCGATAGATCCTCAAAGACTTGTATAGCACGTGTGAAAATTACATCATCTGTTTTCAAAGTTATGCCCGTAAAACCTCGGATATGATTAGAATCCTGTATTGATTTGGGCAAGAAATCTTGTAAGCGCACCCAAGTCTGATAGAATCAGCGGCTCTCGTACGATGTCATTTCGAAAAAAAATAATTCCAATTATTCAGATACGAAACGTATCCAAAGTGCGAAAGTTGGTTCTTTTTTGACTGCAAAGCTTAATCTTTAAATAACGTAGCGCTGATTTCCTTCACCTTCACCATGTCCGGAATCCAATAATATAGCCGTGATTGTACTAACGGATCCATCTCATAGCCACTTTGGCCAGGTACTTGCTTGGTTGTAAAATCTTCCGCAGTCATTCCTTTGAATAGCCAGGCTAAGCTAATGATATCGCTATCTTGGAAATTCGTATCCACGATATCTTTCTTGACCTTTGTGAGCAAACCTGCGATTTCTCCAATATGCTCTGGTCTCAAAATTTCTGTAGCAATCGTTTTTAGTAGCTGTGTTTGCTCGCTCTGCCTGTCGAAATCTCCATTCGCAAAAGCATATCGTTCCCTTGCCAGACTCAGCGCCAATTTGCCATCAATATGCTGCTTGCCTTGAGGTAGTGTCACCCCAGAATGAAGTAAATAAATATCGTTATTAACCTCTACATTCACCCCGCCAATAGTATCGATGAAATCCTCAAACCCTTTAAAATTAGTCTTCATGTAATAATTGATCGGTACATCTAGAAAATTGGATACGGTTTGAAGAGCTTCTTTCGTCCCCTCCTCGTTACCTCCCCGCATCTCACCAAGGATATGAGCATGGTTTATTTTGGTGTACCCCACACCATCTATGTAGACGCGACTGTCTCTGGGGATGGAAATCATATTGATTTTACGTGTGCTGGGAATAATGTGCATAACGATAACAACATCCGATCTAGAATTCTCATCACCTCTTGCGTCCGTCCCAAGAAGAAGCACATTGAATGATTTTATCGGTTTAGCAGGTACTTGCTGTGTGACTTGAGGCGTTGGCTCTACAGCAGCTTTAGACTTAATGGCCGTCACTCCTTCCTCAACAGGAATCGATGGCCGACTTAAAACTGGCACGTCTAGTTGCTCAAAGTGATGAACGGGCTCATATTTCCAATAAACACCTAATCCCCCCCCGATGATTCCAACAAAAAGACAGCCTGCAGTGTACACTACCCAACGACGCATGTAGTCACTCCTTTAACTTATCTATTTATTAGATACGTATTGTATCATCGAGATCATAGAAATACAAGATAGAAAACAAATAATAAGCCACGTCTCTTATGCAACTAAGAGAACGTGGCTTATTGGTGATCACAAGTCCATTTCATGTCTCTCATGTTGCTCCCGCCTTATCCAATCAAATCCAACTCGCAACAGCCATTCCATCAACATAGCTCGGAAAGTAAATAGGTTGCATAGTCTCGCACTTCATACAATGAGCCAATGGAATTGTTGTATGGTAGTAGCCCGTCTTAAAAATCTTTTTGGCATAGCACTTATCCATCATGGCATTGCATTCGACACAAAATACTTTTTCATAATTTATCATCTATTCCCACCCCTTAATGTATGACTAAATGTCGTAACCTGTTACAATATGTATATAATATTCATTATATGATACATTTCGTAACTTATCAAGAGGTTATTAATTATTTCAAATACATTTTGTATCTAGTCAAATGAATCTCTGCTTTGTTATAATTATCTTCTGGTATATTTCGTTAATGATAGTGGATATAATAAGTGAATGATTATGAACAGTGAGGACTGATCAAGCTGAAATACGGAGATCGAATTGCACTTTTACGTGAAAAAAGAGGACTAACCCAAGAGGATTTATCCGTCAAAATAGGTATTTCCCGAGCATCCCTGTCTCACTATGAGACCAATCGCCGGGAACCTGATTATGAAACTATTAATAAGATTGCAAATTTTTTCAATGTTTCTATTGATTATTTACTAGGCCGCACGAACCATCAACAAACGGTCTTGGACGAAGAAGTGCGAGACTTTGTCGAAAATCTCGATTTAACAGACGAGGGTATATTACAGAAGTTTTCATTAACAGTGGATGGAAAACGATTATCTGCCGAAGAAGCAAGAAGATTTATTGCTTTTGTTAGGGCTGAGCGTTCATTAGAGTAATTAGTAGCTGCTCTCAACGCTCAGCCTTCCATTAGTTATTGACACCTATATACTTTAAAGTCACGGATGGTGCTGACTGATTAAACAAATCTCTAAGTACAGAGACATTTCTCGTTTTGAGGTAGTAATGATAGCCATAGGTCTTACGAAGGGTATGCGTACCTATATCTGTTAAGCCTACCTGCTTTGCAGCCTGATTAAGAATCCGATAAACACGAATTCGCTTAATAGGGTGACCCGTACGCTGAGAAGGAAATAAGTAATTGTCTTCATCCATATATTGGACATATTCCTTAATATAAGCCTTCAGCTGCGAAGAAAGCTGGAATGTCTTTACTTTCCCCGTTTTCTCCTCTCTTACACTCACAATATTTCGATCGGTTACATCTTTTACTTTTAAATAGAGAATATCACTAAGATGGAGCCCTGAATTAATTCCAATTGTGAAAAGCAGCCAGTCACGAACCGATTGTTCTTTCAACACTTCCTGGATTTGCTCAATCTTCTCTTGTTCTCTAATTGGTTGAACAACTTGCATGAGTAGCACCTCACATGACCTTAATTAGTTTCATAGGATATGTTACGATATGTATCTATTGATATGTGAAGCTATCATTTTATTGGCATACCACTCCCTTTTCATCTATTATGTTACATATTGTATCATAAATTTAAGAAATGATCTATGCCTTTCGCTGTTCTCAAACCCGAAAATTTAATGTATAATTCTTAATAAAGAACAATACTATATTACTACACTAGTATACTATTAAGAAAGGAGGTCGCGCCATCTATGTTCAAAAAAATGCTAAGAATACCTCTTATTGTCATACTCTTGACTACCATTCTATTCCCTGCATCAGCCTTTGCTTCAGGCTATGATAACGGAAATTCACAGAAGAATACTCTACTATCTCAATTCATGAATAATTTAAGTAAAATATTCAATTCAAATACATATGGCAACACGAACAGCAATAACAACAGCAATAACAACAGCAATAGCAACAATAATAACAACAATAATAACAACAATCAAAACAACAACGACAAAGACAAGAATAAAGATAAGGATAAAGATAAAGATAAGGATAAAGATAAGGATAAAGATAAGGGCAACAACAACAACAACAACAACAACAACAACAACAACAACAACAACAACAACAATAACGACTGGGACGATTATAATTGGGATGATTGTTGGGATGATTTCGATTTCGAAGATATTGAATGCGAAGACTCCTATAATATCTGGAAAAAGTGGTTCTGCTATTGATAGAAAACTCCGCTGCATCCATTGTGCCGCGGAGTTTTTGCGTTTATATGGAATTCGTCTCGAGGACGAATACAGTGATCTCAGGTCGGCAATTAAATCGAATCGGTAGTAAAGTCGTACCAATACCGCGATTGGTGTACACATGGAACTCCGTTCCGTCGAAGTTATACAAACCTATCGAGTACTTCTGGCCCAGGTCTGGTGTGAATACACTTCCATAGAAAGGAATACGAATCTGCCCACCGTGACTGTGGCCGGAAAGTTGTAAATCAACTGGATAACTCGAAGCCAAGTCGGCAAAATCGGGCTCATGTGCGAGCAAGAGGACGAATTCATCTTGGTCTATCCCTTTTAGGGCGAGTGGTAGATTAGGGTTACCATGGAACATCTCATCCACACCGACGATATGAATACTTTCATCTCCACGGCTTATTCTTTGGCTTTCATTGACGAGTACTTTAAAACCAGATTGCTCCAATACCTCCGTTATTCGCGCCGCATCCATACGCAGATCATGATTCCCTAGTACCGCAAATTTCCCATACGCCGCATGAAGCTGAGATAGAACTGGAATCACGTCATCCGATATTTCGCCTTGTCTGGAATCAAATAAATCGCCAGTAAAAACAAGGATGTCAGGCTCTTGACGCTGCAGCAGCTGGACCAATCTAGTTAAATGAGCTAAACCATAATACTTGCTAATATGGGTATCGCTGAATTGTACAATTCGCATACCCGCGAACGAAGCTGGATAACGCTTGTATGATAGTTTGACCGTCGTTGTCTGGATCCAATTCGGCTCACCGAAAATACCATATGCACCGCTCATTCCCGCTAATATCCCTAGAGAACCAACCGCCAATAGACTATGCTTGAGGAATGACCTGCGACTTAAGGGGGTATCGTCCATGCTGCGTCCGCCTCCTAACTAGGTCTAAAGACTTGTATCACATACAAATTAATACATAATCTTCTTCTCAATTAATGATACAGTTTGTATAATTTTAATGTTAACGGGATTGATTTCGGAGAAAAAACATGCGATAATACATATAACGATACAAAGCGTATCTTACGCAGAAAGTTTTGGAGGGGTCGGTTGTGAATATGCTAAAGCAAATGGATATAGAAGAGTATGATGCAGAGTGGATCAATCTTATTATGAGCGCTCGTAAGATGGGACTTACTATGGAAGATATCCGCGCATTCTTAAGAAGCCCCTTCCAACCCAAGAAACTAACACAAAACACAAATGAAAATGATCCTTGTATGTCCCCATAAGTTCACATAGCAAAGCTAGCTATTCATCGTTAGGCCGTTTCATTCTCCATTTATTGAAATCCAAAAACTCCCGAAATTGCTGCTTATCTACACCAGAGGTCATTGCTTCTTTAATGATTTCATACCATTCCTCATCTAACTCTCGCTCACCTACAACAGTCTCTTCTTGATCATCAATAAGCCGGTCGACAGGCACTTTTAATACAGCTGCAATCTTCTCTAAAAACTGGATAGAAGGATTCTTTTGGATGTCACGCTCTAGGCTGCTAATATACGATTTGGCCACACCTGCCCGCTCAGCTAATTCTGTGAGGGACAGGCCCTTTTCTTTCCTTAATTGTTGTACGCGTTTACCAATCATATTAGATCTTCCCTTTAAAATGGAATAGTTGCTCCTATTAGTATAACAGAATTCCTATTAAAGAACAAATATTGTTCCCAATAAAGAACAACACTAACCCCCTTAGGGGCTAGTGTTGGCTTATCTATCATGAATAAGTTCCTACAATCTCATCACACACTCGTTATTTTGTCATTATGCCATTTCATAAATTCGATCAATATTTTCAGCTCATGGATCCGTTCCTTTTTAATTCCTGACTTTTTTAAGTCCGCAATAAAATCCATCCATTCCTGATCAAGTTGCTGATTGGTTTCTACTTCTACAGCAATTTTCAGAAGTATTTTCAGATCAACCTTGAGAACCAAAGCAATTTTCTCGATGACATGAATGGAAGGATTCTGTTTCAAATTTCGCTCAATGTTGCTTAAATACGACTTGGAAATACCTGTCCGTTCCGAAAGCTCGGACAATGTATACCCCCTTTGCTTACGAATGCTCGATATATTGTGACCAATCATCGTTATCATCACTCCACAGTGACACTTTTGGCAAGATTTCTGGGCTTATCAATATCACAGCCCCGATATTTAGCTGCATAATAAGAAATTAATTGCAATGGAATCACTGACACCAGTGGGGTTAGCAGCTCATGAACGGCAGGCAGCACAATCTGATCGCCTCTCTCCTCGGATCCTTCCATGGTAATCATGCACACATGGGCACCTCGTGCCATGATTTCTTGCACATTGCTTCGAACATTCGCACGAATATGTGCCTGTGTAATGAGAGCAATGGCAGGTGTCCCCTCCTCAACTAAGGCAATGGTGCCATGCTTGAGTTCCCCGCCTGCGAACCCTTCGGCTTGGATGTAGGAAATCTCCTTCAGCTTTAGCGCGCCCTCTAATGCAACGTAATAATCTACCCCTCGGCCGATGAAAAAGCAATTTCGTGAGGAAGTGAGATATTGCCAAACGACCTCTTCCATCATCTCCTTCTTATTAATCATAATTTCCATCGCGTTCGCGGCGATACTCAGTTCATGGAAAGGATTTATACCATGTAACTGCTCCATGCTTTTCTCTCTCACACTATCGAAGGCTAGCAACGCTAATACAGCAATTTGTGCCGTGTACGCTTTCGTTGAAGCTACAGCGATCTCTGGTCCTGCATGCGTCAATAACGTATAATCGGCTTCTCGAGATAACGTCGAGCCTGGTACGTTCGTTATCGTGACGGTAGGGTAACCCATCTGTTTAATCGCAACCAATACGCCTCGGCTATCTGCCGTCTCACCACTCTGCGAAATAAAGATAAACAGCGGTTTTGCGGACAGAATAGGCCTGTTATACAGAAACTCACTGGCAATATGTGCTTCAACTGGGATATTCGCAATCTTCTCGATCAGTTGTTTGCCAACTAATCCAGCGTGATAACTGGTTCCACAGGCAATGACATAGATGCGATCCGCCATTGTCACGCGTTCACGCAACTGCGGGTCAATCAAGATCCCTCCTTGGCCATCCTGATATTTGGAGATTACTTTGCGAATAACCACTGGCTGCTCGTCAATCTCCTTGAGCATATAGTGCGGGTATAACCCTTTCTCGATATCGCCGGCATCCAGTTTTACTTGAAAAGGTCTTCTTTGAATCGTTTCACCATCTAAGTTTTTAATTATTTTGGTATGCTGGCGAAGGATCACCATCTCTTCATCCATCAATTCGACGAATTGATTCGTAAGTTGCAGCATCGCCATCGCATCGCTCGCAATCACATGGAAATCGGCTCCAAGCCCGATGAGCAAAGGACTTTTATTTTTGCCAACATAAATGGTTTCCGTATCCTGACTATCTAATACAGCAACAGCGTATGAACCTTTAATGGCTAGTAGTAACTGCCGGAAAGCCTCCTCGACAGATAATCCGCTTTCTACGAGCTGCTCCATCTTTTGTACAATGACCTCAGTGTCCGTATCACTGGAGAATGGAATATGAGCAAGGGACTTCTCTTTCAGCTCTTGATAGTTCTCAATCACACCATTATGTACGACCGTGAATCTACCTTTGTGACTTTGATGCGGATGTGCATTGCGTTTACTTGGTTTGCCATGCGTCGCCCACCTCGTGTGACCGATTCCCATCCGCGCCCCTTGCTCCGGATCAATCACTTCTCGGAGCGCAGCAATTCTACCTTTTTCTTTATACAAATGTAGGCCACTGTCGTTTAAAATAGCGATACCTGAAGAATCATACCCTCGATATTCTAGCTTTTCTAAACCTTTAACCAATATTTCCTTCGCGTCCTGACTGCCGATATATCCCACAATTCCGCACATTCGCATACCTCCCCAATCTCAATTCTCAATAAAGAACAACAAGGCAATATTTAGGAATAATTGAATAGATTTGTCTATTTATTCATACGTTTGTACAGAAGGGAGGAATTCATGCCATGACTTCATTTTGGATAAACGTATGGAGAAAAGTGATACGTAGGTACCATAAATTCATGCATGACTACACCTATATCCTCTATCACGACTGTCTCGATATCTCTATGAAAATAACTTTATTCCAGAAAATGATCCATCATCGTACGAAAATGGACGAAAATTCCTAGGCCTACTCTTGTTACGCACTGATACTCTTGGCTTTAAGGATGGATTTCTGAATACAGGTAATGACCCGATCTTGCTCTTCTTCTGTCATACTAGAGCCCGAAGGCAGGCATAAACCTGATTGGAATAACCGCTCTGACACATTGTCATTATCACTATGCGGATAATAGGCAATCCCTTCGAATAGCGGCTGCATATGCAGCGGCTTCCAAACGAGACGAGCCTCGATGTTCTCTTCCGCCAAGAGTTCTATTAACGTCTCCACGGAGACGCCGGCTTCTTTGGCATCGACTGTCAATGCTGTTAACCATCGATTCGATCGCGTATTCGGTAGCTCCGGCATAAATTGAATGCCTGGCAAATGGGATAATTTGTGATAATAGCGTTCAAATACAACGCGTCTAGCGACCACTCTTTCTTCCAAAACCGCAAGCTGAGCACGGCCAACTCCCGCCAATATATTACTCATTCGATAGTTGTAACCCATCTGACTATGCTGATAATGCAGGGCATAATCTCGTGCTTGCGTAGCTAGAAAGCGTGCTTTATTCAGCCCATCCACATCGTTCGACACCAACATGCCTCCGCCTGATGTAGAAATGATCTTATTCCCATTGAAGGAATAGACGCCAAACTTTCCAAACGAACCGCTTGCTCTTCCTTTATAGGTTGATCCTAAAGATTCTGCCGCGTCTTCAATAATGGGGACATGAAATAATTTACACAAGGCCACGATTTCGTCCATTTTAGCACTTTGACCATATAGATTAACGACAATGATCGCTTTGGGCAATTTACCATTAAGCGCGGCTTCATAGAATGCACGTTCTAGTGCTTGTGGAGACATGTTCCATGTTTCTGGCTCTGAATCAATGAATACAGGTGTTGCTCCCAAGTAAACAATTGGATTAGCGCTAGCTACAAACGTTAGACTTGAACAAAAGACGGTATCCCCTTCAGCAACATTCAATAGTCGCAATGCTAAGTGTATGGCCGCTGTACCCGAACTAACTGCTGCCGCATCAACAAGGCCGACATGACTTGCTATCTCTTTTTCAAAGGCATCGACATGAGGACCTAACGGAGCGATCCAATTTGTATCAAAAGCCTCCTGGATAAACGCCATTTCATTACCACTCATATGTGGGGGAGAAAGATAGATTCTTTTTTTGTTGGTAAACATACATTCATCCACACCTTTCATTCACTCTTTTTTTGAATAAGTATTGCTGGGGTCCCAATTGCTGTTCGACATGAGGGAATATCATGGATAACCGTAGCTCCCGCTCCTACTGTGGCCCATTCGCCAACCTGTTTCCCTGGGATTATTGTCGCTCCTGCCCCTATCATGCTTCCTTCTCTAATCACAACAGCACCTGTCAACGTCGCCTTAGGTGCAAGATGAACATAGTCTGCAATCTGACAGTCATGCTCAACGATTGATCCTGTATTAATAATGGTATGGTGACCAATCTGGGCATCTGCATTAATAACTGTATTAGCCATAATGACGGAACCATGACCTAGCGATGCACTCGGACTAATGACGGCTGTCTCATGGATCAGGGTGGCGTAGTCCTCATGAGGTAAGCCTATTTTCGTAAAAATAGATTTTCTTCGTTCGTTATTGCCAATGGCTATCACCCATTTCAATTCATGACCGAGTTCAATCAAGTGATGAGCTGAGGAGATTGGCCCCTTATACAAGCCATCTTTGTACATGAGTGCCGTGTACTTATCATCTAGCATAGCTACGATTTGATTTGCTTGCTTGGATCGAATAATTTCCTTGATAACCTTGCTATGACCACCCTCGCCAATCACAACAATATTCACAGGAGTCCACATCGCTTCATGACAAATTTGACCCCGAGAATTTCTCCATCGTTACATGATTCCCATGACTAACACCTTCTGATTTCAAGACTTTGCCAACCGTTAATACCAATATTTTGAGATCCAACATAAAGCTTCTATTCTCGACATACCAAATATCGAGTTTGAATTTCTCTTCCCACGAAATCGCATTTCTACCGTGGACTTGCGCCCACCCCGTAATCCCAGGTCGGACAAGGTGACGTTTCGATTGTTCTTCGGAATACAGGGATAAATAATCCATTAATAGCGGCCTTGGCCCGACTAGGCTCAAATCGCCTTTGATCACATTGATCAATTGTAACAATTCATCCAGACTGAATTTCCTAAGAAAACTGCCAAAAGGAGTTAATCTCATTGAATCCGGTAATAGATTACCCTCACTGTCCCTGGCATCCGTCATGGATCGCAGCTTTAATATGTTGATTGGCTTTTCATGTAAACCTGGTCTCTGTTGCTTAAAGATGACCGGCGATCCAAGCTTCAACTTAATTAGAAGGGCAACGATACCGATTATCGGTAGAAATAGCAGTAGTAATAATATGGCAACACTGAAATCAAATACTCTTTTCATAATTGATCTACTCCCACTCAGCTTTGCTAGGAAACTTGACTTCAATCGGTCAAACTTCCATGTAACATAATTCACTTTTTTAAACTCATGTCCATCAACAGCTACCAGCCACTGATTCTCATCCAACTTTAGCTGGTCTATATGATGCATCCCATCTTTTCTCCAATCCAACTCTTCCTTAGAACCACTTAAGACAAGAGAAACTTCCTCTTCTTCATACGTATCTGCTGAGAGCGTATTTACTTTAAACATTCTGACGGAGTCTCCGTAATGTGGATAATCAGCTTGTGTGTATCTGTACAGCACACCTTCAGAAACAATAAGTCTCCCGCCAGGACGACTTATTGTATGATTGTTTGAGATGATGGGACTTTGTGAATGCTCCAACCAAGGCCCCTCCAGCTGATCTGCATAGAAGATATGAAGATTCCCCACACTCGTCCCTGTAAACATCCACCATTTATCATGCATGTTCACAATGGAAGGATCCAGATAATTACCTTCCATGAGTTCCGCCGTTACTTGCCAGTCATAGGGGAAATTCGTGGCTTTGTATAGAAGAATACGGTTCGATTCCGCCGTTTCCGGCAACATGTAAATCTCATTATTATGGACAAACACTTGCGGATAAGACAAGTGAAACTTCTCACGCAGCACGACCTGCCGATAATGCCATTGGATCCCATTGGAACTGGTTGCTACACCAATTTCCCCTTTGCCCGATGCTTTATTAAGAATCTCAAAGAAGAGGAGAAATTCTCCGTTATGCTGCATGATGAAGGGATCAGCAACAAACTCAGCAGGTACATCCGTAATATCGGATGCTTGAAGGCTTGGTATTTCCAACTTCTGTTTATGAGGTTCAGTAGCAATAAAACCTTCTGAAACGAATACTGTAATCGACCACAACGATACAATCATTCCATTCCGCAACAGCGCATACCAATTCCGAAATCTTCTAAAGTCCATTGCACGAATGATTGACAGATTAATTCCTCCTCATATATTTGCAAGCATTTCGTTTTCTACTAAATAGCCACGCGGGTTGCCGGTTTGCCAACGCCACGAATCGAGGCACATTTCATCAATACCCTTCAGCGCGATCCATCCCAATTCTCGTTCAGCTTTAGTTGGATCTGAGTAGCATACCCCGATATCACCAGCCCTGCGTGAAGTTATCTTATAGGGGACACTCCTGCCCGTTACACGTTCGAAAGTCCGAACCATTTCCAACACACTGTAACCTTGGCCCGTTCCCAGATTGTAAGCTTCAACGCCAGTTGTTTCCATAACCTTCTCAAGCGCCTTCAAGTGTCCTTGTGCTAGATCTACCACATGGATATAATCTCTTACACCTGTACCATCTGTCGTAGCATAATCATTGCCATATACCTGCAGTTCCTTCAGCCCACCAACGGCTACTTGTGTAATATACGGCATTAGATTGTTAGGAATCCCATTCGGATCTTCTCCTAATCTACCACTCTCATGAGCCCCTATTGGGTTAAAATAGCGCAATAGGGCAATACTCCATGTCGGGTCAGATACATGCAGATCTCTCATTATTTCTTCAATCATGAGCTTCGTTCGACCATAAGCATTGGTTGCCCCAAGCGGCGTATTCTCAGTAATTGGCACTTGTTCCGTTGTTCCGTAAACTGTTGCAGAAGAACTAAACACAATCTTTTTCACTGCAAATTCTTGCATAATTTCGAATAAGACAATGGAGCCAGAGATATTATTATGATAGTAGCGTAGAGGGACAGAAACAGATTCGCCAACTGCCTTAAGCCCTGCTAGATGAATCACGGCTTCAATCTTATGGTTTCGAAAAATGCCCTCCATATCCGGTCGATTGTTTAAACTGATGGGATAGAACTCGAATTCTTTGCCCGTGAGTTCCGTTACTCGCAGCAAGGATTCTGCACTACTGTTACTTAGATTATCAACGACGACGATGTCATACCCCGCATTCAATAACTCCACACATGTGTGACTTCCAATGTAGCCCGCTCCGCCAGTCACGAGAATTGCCATCGTGATATCCCCCTATCATTCATTCAAAATTTTAAATAATCGCTTTTATAAATAATGTTTAACGTAACCACATTTTCAAAGTAAAAATAAACGAGGTAAAATCCCAAAATGATATAATACATAAATTTCTGTTGTCTCTTAGCAAATAAGCTAATCACCCACGACATGAGGATAACGTTGTATAAACCAAAATAGATGGTAAACCTCGCGAAAATCCAATTCTGTGTAGCTACAGCCATGACAACAAAATTCAACAACGACATGTTAACGACATAGTCACCATAGGGGAATATTTCCCGGAGCTTATCTCTTCCTATAAAGGCAAATACTAAAGGAACTGCCCCAATTATCACTCGAATTACACTTGCTCCACCCTCTTGAAAATTCTGGTACTCACTATAATGGGTATCTGCAATAGCTGTGAAAATGGCGTCTGATATGACGCTATAACCAAGTATCAAAATGACTGCAAGCGTTAAAAGGACAATTGTAGAGGATGTCCAAGCTTTTCTTCTCACTATGAAATAGATGGGGATAAGAATTAGAGCACTACCATGAAATAAGGAACCAAAGGCAACTACAAGAAAATACTTCTTCCAATTCCCCTCAAATAAAAATTTCGTAGCTGCGAAAACAATGGCCGAAGCAAGAAATTGCCTAACTCCATTCATGGATACAATGTACAGACCTGAAGTGATATATATGAAGATACTTAGTTCAAATAATTTGGAATATTTGTACAGCACATAGACGATGAGCACATTGGTCACTAAGGCTGTTATAAAAATTAATAACTGAGGATCATTCGTGAATGATTTCAATATCATTTGTAGGATACCGAAGCCAATATCTTTCTCTGCCTTCACTTCTTCCCAAGTAAAGTCACTTAACTTATAGGAATACATATAGAAGAAAGTATCTCCTATGTTGTTGCGCAATCCAGCAATGATTACGAATGTCACCATCACAATAGCCGTCAGCCACTGATTAGGCTTCATCCATAACTGACCTGAGCTCACAGTCACAGGTTTTGCTATTTGCCTAGAGAAATAGGAGGCAATATAAACAACGACCAAGTTAAGCCATAATATAGCCATATTAAGTCCCTTCCAGATAGCTTAAGAGATTCTTGATTTTCTACTTACATACCAATAGAGCATGCAGCCCAGTGGGATCGCAAGGAAT
Source organism: Paenibacillus plantarum (assembly GCF_013141695.1). Classification (GTDB taxonomy): domain Bacteria; phylum Bacillota; class Bacilli; order Paenibacillales; family NBRC-103111; genus Paenibacillus_E; species Paenibacillus_E plantarum. Next base: position 55,894 of record NZ_WHNY01000041.1, on the reverse strand, counting down.
GTAAGGAGTTTAGCAGGTGTTTCTTTCATAAATCTACGATTGCCGCAAATGATACTGCTAGACACATAATGAATACACTGCTTGAACTTAAAGGACAAAGAGGCAAATGGCAGCTTCATGAGCTCTTTCCGATAGAAGGCAAAGCCTTTGGGATTCTTGGAATACTGCTTCAACATGTTTAATGAAGAGCCATCAGGTAAATATTCCACACAGCAGAGAACTTCGTTCAAGAGGAGCATTTCATACTGTTGATCCAATTTATAATACTTGTAAGCTAGACCCACATATTTCTCATTTTCGAAAATGGGATACGGATAAGCTCGCGTTAACTCGCTTCGATACACCAGCTTCTTATCACCTGTCACGCCGTGCTTACTATACAGTTCAAAAAGCGTTGATCGCTTGAGTGACTCTGGCAGTTTCGTGCCAATAATTCGACCATCTGTAAAGGAATCCAGCCCGATCATACCGCTAACCTGCTCGCTGCCGTGTTCCTTCCAGAAAGTGAGAATGTGTTCTACCGCACTCGGTGGCATATAGTCATCCGAATCAATACATACATTCAGTTCTGTATCGATCAATTGATAGGCTGTATTGTGCGCACCATGCATTCCTTGATTATTCTGCCGGTGGTATCGGATCTGAATTGCATTTTCTGCGATCCAGCCAGCTACTACCTGCTCTGTATCATCTGTAGAGCCATCGTCAATGATGAGCCATACGAAATTTTTAGAGGTTTGCTTTTTCAAATTCTCATAACAAATCGGAAGACAATACGCACGATTATATGTTGGTGTAAAAACAGTAAGCTTGGTCATCTCATCACCTCGAAATACCTAGATAAAAACCTTCGGTCCAAGCCGCCGTGTTGCGGATATCATACCCCTGGTTGGATAAGGATGAAGCAGGTATGCGCCTAGATTTATTTCTGGCCATCCCAACCTTCATTTGATGAACCCATATCTCTTTATCAGCCAGCGGCAATCGCTCTACCAACCGAATACCCATATCCACTTCCTGCGTAATCTCATCCGAGATCATGCAGGGCAATCCTGCACCTTGTGCCTCAATAAGCGTCACCGGCAAGCCTTCATGTAAAGAGGGAAATACAAACATATCTAATCCTTGAAGTAAATGTGCAATATCACTTCGTACACCAAGGAATTTGACTTTATGCTGCAAATCAAGAGACTTCACTTTTCTCTCCATCTCTTCTCGGAGTGGTCCATCCCCTGCAAGTACAAGCATTGTATTGGGTTTCTCTTGATTCAATTGGGCAAATACGTCGATGAGAAAGGTGTGATTCTTCTGATGGTTGAATCTGCCAACATGCCCGAGTACGAACGACTCCGGAGGAAGCTGCAGCTCACCTCTTATTTGCTCTCTTACCACTGGTGAATATGCAAATTGCTCACTCTCGATCCCATTCTTCATCAACATCACTTTGCTCCGCTGTCTAGCGAATAGCCACTGTGCTGCCATATTCGAGCAAGCCAGAAAATGAGTGGCACAGGAAGCGATGAATGTACCTGCAAACCATTTATAAGCTTTAGCCGCTACGCCGCCTTCACTGCTTGTATTGTGACTATGTGCAATGCGAATGGGGATATCAGCCTTCTTGGCTGAACGTAATACAAAACCACTCATTTTATCCATATGAGCATGAACAATCCTGTAATTTGCATGATGAACGAAGAATTGATCTAAGGCTTGGATATATTTCGCGTGTCCACTATCCGACACGTAGGGGATTCTATGAATAATCCCTCCCATCTCGGTAATCTCCGAATCATAGGCTCCTGGTTTGCAAGTTAGAAAGTCGAATTGAATTTTCGTACGATCCACATTTCGGTATAAATTCATAAGAAGGGTCTCGGCTCCCCCCCTATTCATATTGACAACGACATGCAGAATTCTTATTGCATCGCCCACATGACCTCCACCTTTTCGTCCATAAATCGAGAATAGATTGCACTTTTCTGATGTAATACTTGCTCAATGGCGTATTTGGCTTCAACGATTTGTCTCCCATTCGAGCCTAACTGGGTTCGCAATTCTTTATCACCAGCTAAGAGCAGAAGCTTCTCTGCCATTCCTATATGATCATGAGGAGAAGTCAGCCAACCGTTGTTGCCGTCATGCACAAGTTCTCTGTGACCCCTGTTATCACTTGCAACGATAGGGAGTCCGCAGGCCATCGCTTCCATCATATTCACGGGCAATCCTTCACGCAGACTGGATGCAACAGCAATATCACACATAGGAAGCACGTGATCTATATCCTTGCGATAACCAAGGAAATCCACTTGCTGAGCAACCTGCAGCTCCTTAGCAAGCTCTTGACATTGCACTTGTAGTGCTCCTTCTCCAGCAAGCAACAGTTTGACATGAGGCGCTTCGTTTCGAATATGAGCTAATGCTCGTATGAGCTGCTGCTGATTCTTATTCTGATTAAATTCTGCCGCATAAAATAAAAGAATATCCGCTGGTTGATAACCCATGGATACTTTTCTTTCAGCTCTATGCAGTTCGTCGATCTGTTGAAACCGTGTTGTATTAACGCCAACGCCATGCACATGTTCGATCTGATTCGCCGGGAATCCACGTTTCCTAGCAAGCAGGTAATCTTCTTCATTAATTGTGATTAAACAATCCGTAAAATATGATAAGAATTTCTCTAATGGATAATAGGCTAGCCAATGGAACAATGGGGCACCTTGGCAAAAATGAAAGCCATGCGCGGTATAAATTACCTTCGTCCCCTGCTTGCGGGCAGACCGTGCAGCTAAACGAGCCAGCACACCTCCCATTGGGGTATGGCAATGGATAATATCATACTTGTTCGCAGCAAGGATGGACTTCAGTGCGGCATAAGCATCCAGATTCTTACGGTGGAGAGGTGATCTCTGAATCGGGATTTCAAACTTCATATCGACATAGGGAAGCTCAATATTCCCACTCGCAGCAACATGGACCTCGAAGCCCTGCTCCTTGAACCATTTCAAGTAAGGCAGGTGAAAAGCACTAAAGTGATAATCAACCGTTGCGCAAAACAATACTTTTCTAGACATCGTGGCATCACCTATTTAATTAATTCTTTCTCCATAAGTTCGGAAAGATATTTCAATAGACCGTATCTTAACTCTTTACGCTGCAACGCATATTCGATCGTCGTTTGAATGAATCCCATTTTCTCCCCAACATCATAACGGGTACCTTCGAATTCGTATGCATACACCGATTCAATCCGATTGAGTTGTGCGATCGCATCCGTTAACTGGATTTCGCCTCCAGCGCCTGGTTGCTGATTGTTGAGAATCTCAAAAATTTTGGGCGTTAAAATATATCGCCCCATGATTGCTAAATTGGAGGGCGCTAATTCTTTAAGCGGTTTCTCAACAAGATGATTGACGCTATGCAGTCGGTTCTCCAGCTCAAAACCATCCACAATCCCGTATCTGGACACCTCTTCGTCTGGTACGTGCTTCACGCCTATGATGGATGCGTCGTGGTACTCATATTGTTCCATCAATTGCTGCAAGCATGGCTTATCCGCTCGAACAATGTCATCCCCAAGCAATACGGCGAATGGCTCATTGCCAATAAATTTACGTGCACACCAGATCGCATGCCCTAAGCCCTTAGGCTCCTTCTGGCGAATGTAATGAATATCTACATTTGAAGACTTTTTCACTTCCGATAGCAGCTCGAACTTCTGCTTTTCTAATAAGTTCTGCTCAAGCTCGAAGGAGTTATCAAAGTGATCTTCGATGGCTCTTTTCCCTTTACCCGTGACAATAATAATATCCTCGATGCCCGATTCGATAGCTTCCTCAACAATATATTGAATGGTCGGTTTATCAACAATGGGCAGCATTTCCTTCGGCATCGCTTTCGTTGCTGGTAGGAATCTTGTCCCGAGACCTGCAGCTGGAATAATGGCTTTTCTAACTTTCATAAATGATTGCTCCTTTTTAGCCTACAGATGATAGTTTCTTGGATAAAAGAAGAACATTGCTGTTCCCAATATTAAGCAAATGCTCTCTCAAGCTATCCTTATCTAATGTGTTGTACATGGAAATAGTTTCTTTGATTTCATCCATGAATAAATCCGCAGTCTTTCCGATATAAATCTTCGGATATACTTGCTGTTCTTCGATTTCATCAGCTTTCAGAAGCTCTTCATACAGCTTCTCTCCCGGCCGCATTCCGGTAAATTCAATACCGATATCTTCCACAGAGTTGCCTGAAAGCTTAATTAGATTTCTAGCTAGATCAACAATTTTTACAGGTTCCCCCATATCGAGGACAAAAATTTCTCCACCCTTGGCTAATGCGCCAGCTTGCATAACGAGCCGAGAGGCTTCTGGGATCGTCATAAAGTAGCGGATCATATCCGGATGGGTGACCGATACAGGACCGCCTTTTTCAATTTGATGCTTGAACCTTGGAATGACACTGCCTCTGCTTCCCAAGACATTGCCGAATCGGACGGCTACGAACTTCGTACTACTGCTTCTATCCATGTCTTGAATAATCATTTCGGCCATTCGTTTCGTGGCCCCCATGACACTCGTTGGATTCACCGCTTTATCCGTGGAGATCATGACGAAGGTATTCACTTCATACTTGCTTGCTGCAATCGCCACATTCATCGTACCAATCACGTTGTTCTTAACCGCTTCTTCCGGATTGCGTTCCATCAACGGTACATGCTTATGGGCTGCCGCATGGTACACGACATCAGGGCGATGTCGATTCATTACGGCCATCATTTTGCGTGAGTCCTGAATATCAGCAATTTCGGTAATGAATTCCGTTTGGTCGTACTCACAAATGTCCTTCAATTCCATTTCGATGGAATAAATACTGTTCTCGCCGTGCCCAAGCAAGATGAGCTTGCTAGGCTGGAATTTAGAAACCTGACGGCAGATTTCAGAGCCAATCGACCCTCCCGCACCGGTTACTAATACCACTTTGTGGGTAACAAACTCCGATATACTTGCGATATCAAGCTCGATTGGTTCCCTACCCAGTAGATCTTCAACGTGAACATCCATGAATTGATTGACCGAAAGCTTCCCTGTAACAAGATCCTCTAACATGGGCAGGGTTTGTGTTTTGGCTGTTGTTTTGGCGCATTCTTGGAAAATCGTATTCAGCTCTTTCCGTCCTAAGGAAGGAATTGCAATGATGATGCTATCAATACCCAGTTCAGAAACGGTCTTCTCAATCCGACTTATCCCTCCAACAACCGGAATCCCCATAATATCTAGATTGTGGATACGCACGTTATCATCAATAAATGCGACTGGCAGCAACTCGGTATCGCTATTTTTTATTAGCTGTCTAGCTACCATCGTACCGGCGGATCCGGCACCAATTATCAATGTCCGCTTCTTGTTGTCCGTCTTCTTTATCAAAGTACCGCGTAGTAATCTCCAACAGAAGCGCGAGCCGCCGATTAACAGAATATGCAGCATCCATGTAACAGCGAGTAACCGAAAGTAAATATCATGAACAACAATCTGTTGAACACACGCAGCAGCAATAATAGAGAACGAAACAGACTTAAAAACAATAAGCAACTCGCCTACACTCGCGTATTCCCATGCCTTCTTATAAAGTTTATACCGGAGTGAAAACACATGATGACTCACTAACAAAGCGATCGCACTTACAACTAATGGCAAAGTGATAACCCGTAGATCTGCGCTCAATAACAATCGACTAAAGAAAATAGAGGTTAATACAATAAAGGAGTCCGCTATAATTAAAAGTGATAACCGTTGGCTATATGACAAATAAATCCACCCTTTCTTTAAAGTTCTTAAGTATAGGGCCTTTGGAAAAGACCTTATAATTAAACCCTTTAATCAATAGGGCATCTAACCCCTCCTCGCACCACACTCTTGACGACTTGCGTCTAAGGTCCTACAAACAAACCCACAGCATGATCGAGTACCTCCGTTGATAACGGTAAGGAGGCATTACCGAGAGAGATATATGACCATTGAAGTTCTTTATAAAGAACGACAAGTGACGTCTCTGCTTACTAATTTGTATAGAGAACGTTTTATTGATAAATATTCTTTATAAAGAACATTTAGATTAAAAAAAATAGACTTCGAAAATGTTTTTTTAAATTACTTTCATTGTAGTTCTTTATAAAGAACGTGTCAATAACAAAATAAACTATTGGCTCCTAGTCTTTCATCCTTATCGTATTTAACTAGTAATTCATAAACTAATATATGCGACAAAATAAATAGAAAGAAGGTGAGATTGTATGATTCATGCAAATCTGGGTGATTTAGATGATATTAATGTAACAACCAAGCTCCCAGCTACAAATGATGTTCTGACTTATGACAGTACACAAGCACGTTGGGTTCCTAAAGCTCCCGTTAGTTCGAACTCTAACTCCTCAGCTTCCTACGTGATTGACTTAGTCAAATGGTCGATTAAGAACGATGGAACGAATTCCGCGGCAACAACGAAGGGCATCAATGATTCAATCGCTTGGGCTAAATCACAAGGCATTACACATTGCATATTGCCCAAAGGCACCTATGCATTAAAAATCGACAACACCATTTACTCCTGTATTACCATGCAAAGCAATATGCATTTCGAAATGGTCGATGGTTGCATCCTACAATTGGAAGCGAATTCTTCTCCTTGGTACAGCATTTTTTATTTAAAGGGTGTCTCGGACGCAGCAATTTCAGGTGGAACCGTTATTGGTGATAAGAAAACACATATTTATCAGTTAGGTGTAAAATTTGTACGTGGTGGGGTTAATCCTGATGGTTCGCTAAATACGAATCCTAATTGGATCCGTAGTGAAGTCATTGATCGGTACAGTAATCCAGGGTTACTTCAATTGTTCCGATTATGGACGATTAATGGAATAACAAACACGAATTATAGTTTTTTCCAGTACAAAGACACGATTTCTAACTCGACATTGGCCGGTTCAAGAACGAATGGGCAATTTGCGCCCGCAGCACCAACTGGACGTGGCTGGTTCGCTGATATCGCCAACGCCAATAAAATGATTTTCGCCATCGACATTACGACTTCTCCTCTAACGGATGCTCAGATTGCCCAAATTACTGCTAAAGTAGATGCTCAGAACTACACGCATGAGTGGGGGCATGGGATTAATCTCTTAGGTGTCAACAACTTTCGTATAGAAAATGTGGACATCAGTAACTGTACAGGAGATGCTGTCTTCGCATCTTGGCTTGAGTACAAAGCAAACGCAGCTGATTATACACAAGAACAGATGGGGTCCTATATTACGATTCACAACTGTAATCTTCACCATTGTAGGAGACAGGGAATTTCGATTGCAGGGCCGAATGATGTAAGTATTATTAACAATAAAATACATCATATTGGTCGGGCTGATGACGGAACAACAGAAGACGGAACGGCTCCCATGTTTGGTATTGACTTGGAATCTATGTGGTCAGAATCAAATATCCCTACTTGGCGACCTGAACTGAATCAAGCTGGCTTGGAATTAAACACACGTATTTATATTGCTCAAAACTACATTTATACCAATAGCCGCGGGCATTTTGTTAATGCAGATGCGATTCATGTCACATTAGAAAACAACAAATTTGAGGGATACAATGTTGGAGCGATTAGTTCGTATCCCAATAATATGTATGTCAATTATCTTAATAACACGATGATTAATTGTGAACTTATTGTGAAAGGTGATAATTTCGTTAACGGGGCGATCTGCAACAATGGAAACATCAAAATTGCAGATGTGACCGGAGCCGTGATTAACAATTGTAAGATTACCAATGGCCTATTCTATGGCTCAAGTGTTTACGGTTACTGGGGAACGCCTACTGTCGATATTGCAAGTGGTACTTTCACTTTTGCTGCAGCTCATGGTGCAGGAAACGGAGCCAAGGTTGCATTCGAGCAATGGATTGGAAGGGTACCTGCGGGGATTAGTATTGATAAGCTGTACTATATCATTAATGTCAAACCCAACAGTTTTCAAGTTTCTGAGAGTCTCAATGGCGCTGCAGTAAAGATTACCGATGCTGGCATTTCTGGATTTAATCTTAGTCGGTTTAATTACGGTAGATGCTACATCTCCGATGTTACGGTTGAACGGGATTGGCGGGCTGATAATGCGCTTACACCAAATTTCCAACTACTTCTCACAGGTGGTGTTATTAAGAATATTATCGTTAAGAACTATGAACTGGAAATCCGAACACCAGCCAATTATGCAGGAAGACCGACAACTATTGATGGGATAGCAATAATTGAAGGTGGAGCTGCTTTTGAATCTTGTAATTTAAGCAATAGTTCCTTTATTAGAATAAAAACTGGAATACTTGGCGGTGATATTTCATTTGGTTCAAATGACATACGTTATACAAGAAAAGCAATAGTCGATAATTGTATATTTCAAAATGTGGGGATTAATTTCAATGGAAACGTTATTAATAATAGGAGTACATTCATTAATTCTTTAATCGGAAAAACTGACAATGCTAATATTTCTTTAATCAACAATAGCTATTTAGAAAATACAAAAATTAATTTACGTTGGTTAACCCGTGAAAAATCAATGACCATATCAAGATGTACATTCAACAATGTAACTGCAGATATAAACACAAATACAAGAATGATTGAAAACCTCAGCTTATAGCAAAACAATAATAAGAATTTACAAAAGCAAAACCTGTAATCGAGGTAATTACAGGTTTTGTTTTTTATTCTTTTTTCGGAATAATATTAAATCTATACTAGGGACAAAAAATTTGTCAAATACCTACGCGGTAGGCTTCTTTTATATAATGATTGACCTAATTGAAACAGATATTCTACATCTTTAAATCTAATTGCATTTAAATAATCATTTGAGAAATATTTCTTGCTACCTTCATTATCTAAACATTCAATTACATATCGATTCGAAAGGTAAATTTCAATATTTTTTTTTATCTCAATCTGGTTTAACTCGCTAAAAAACAAATTCTTTAAACAAGTTTTAAATGTGTTTAGGAGCATCAAACTAATACCATAATATTGTCTTTCACGGTTGTCACTGAAGAACTGTTCGATTACTTCTTTTTGTATTTCATATCCATTAACCATATCATCGAATAGAAAAGGCATATATTTACTAGTGAAACCACCCACTCTATAATAATAGAGTGGTTTATTCAGCATTTTTACACTATTGGCATTTAAAAATATCTCCATGTTATAAAACAAGTCATCACCTAAGTAGTGAATTCTCTCCAAATACTTTCCTGAGTTTACTAGCACTTCTCTTTTGTACATCTTTGCACACAGAGATGATGGAAATGAATGTCCATGAAGGTAAGAAGTGACTATTTCATTCTTCACTTCCTCATCCCTATAGATCCTATCATCGTTAAAATAACTTGATACATTTCTCTTTTTAATAATACCACTGCCTATTACTTTATATATGTTGCAAACTGTAACATCTACGCTATTTCTAATTGATTCATTGTAAAGTAGTTCAATATAGTTTTTGTCAATCCAGTCATCAGCATCTACAAACATAATGTAATCAGACTTGGAACGTGCTATCCCCCTATTTCTAGACTTAACACTGCCTTCGTTTAACTTATTTATTACTATTACTCGATTATCTTCCTTTTGGTATTTCATGCAAACATTTAAACTATCATCAGTAGAACCATCATTAACTAAAATTAATTCAAAATCATTAAATGATTGATTTAATATTGAGCTTATACATTTACGGAGTTTATTACCGGGATTATATATGGGGACAACTACACTCACTTTGCTCATAATAATCAGTCCTCTTCAAATTATTCAAAATTAAACCGAGTATCTTATAACTCTTTATTGTTACTTGTTATATCATTTGACTTTAATCTAAGCTTTGCTTTATTTAATACATTATTTGTAATTGAAAAAGCTCTCGATCCTGGTCCTACATAAATTGTAGAAATACCTACTGAATCGATGTTTGAAGTAATGGTATTATTACTTATTGATGCATTTAAAATGTCATTAGGATCATTTCTTTGCCAATAGTCGTTTAATTTGATAATTTCTGTAGTTCCTTTCGTAATACCACTCATAACTAATATGTTGTTCTTAATGTCCACCATTCTAGCTGAATCCACAGAAATTGCAGACATATTACCTAGAATATTAAAGGTAGAATCGGTGATTGTAAGATCCAAATTAACATTTCCAGAACTTAGTCCGGTATTTCCTGTAAATGAACATTTATTAAAAATATACTTACCTGATTTTCCAGCTCCCGGCCCCATTTTGCCTTCATCGCTTGGTCCCTTAAATACACAATTGTTATATGTACCTAATGGCAGATCAAGTCCGTAAGTTGAGTTGTAACCAGTTACAGTCAGATTATCAAAAATATTTCCTTCCACATTGCCACCTGTTATAGCCCTCAAAGCAGGTGCTCCATTAATTGTTACATTAGTCAAATGTACAGGGTTATTCCAAATCGCTAGGCCTCCGTCTACATTCGAGTTGGTTAAATTAATTGTTATATCAGAAGCAGTCACCCCAAAGGGGGTGGAGCTGCTTATCAGAAATTTAGCGTTTGTAAATGTCATACCCTTAATATTAATATTGGGACCCTCGAGGTGTGTGATTGAATCACTCATCTGATTGTCTAGGAATGTAACATCATGATAAGCATATATACTAGTTCCTTCGAAATTATTATTTTTTATTACTGCTCCTGTAAATGGTTCTGACACAGCTAGACCAATCACTCCACGTGAAGCTAAATGGTTATTTTCCAAAATACCATTATGACCATCGTAGAAAATAACGTCATATCTACTGTTATTGTAGAATTTATTATTTTTGATTGAGATATTCTCATTAATGTATCCATTTTCACCAGCACCGCCTTCAACGTCAATTCCTGCCATTGGTGCAGTGCCTTTTTTGCCACCTATGTCATGAAAAATACTATTTTGTACGGTTACGTTTTTTCCGCCATTGATTGTTAATCCTTGCCTGCGATTAAAGGAAGATTCTGAGTTCTGAACGACAATATTTGTAGACTGAACTCTGTTCCATATTTCAAGATATTGATCTTTTAACAATGTGCTATTAAACACTAATCGAATAGAATGTCCTCCTTCAGGAATGGAAATGTATTTACCTTGTCCTTGTTGCTTCAGTTTAGTAAGGAATGAACCGTCAGCTTTATAGAAATAAATATCATATTCTGCTGGGAGATGTTGACCATTATCGATTATTAGAGTATTAGTCAAGTTATATGATGGATGAGTAAGTTGCCAACTCGTTTTGGTTCTAATTTTAGATGCACTAGTAACTTGATTTCCATTGTCATCAATGCTTCCTGATTCAAAACTTTTTTCGTATAAATCCTGCATAGTCCCATTTCCACCTCCAACACAAAGCCCGTCTCCAGTGAAATTTAATGCTTTAACTCCGTCAATCGTGACATTGAATGCACCTTTTGCTAAAATGCCGTATCCACTTTCATGGGTGCCCCCACTTGAGTAATCATGTGTCTCTCTGTCCCCGCGATAAGTACCTCCAATGATTTGGACATTCTGGACGCCTACTCCAATAAATAAAGTTGAATAACCCTCGTAGCCATTCGTTTCTTTTTGAATAATCGCTTTATCATCAAGCCAGAAGGTCATATCGCTAACCATATTAATCCGGCCACGTGAATCCCATGTTCCATCGGTCCCTTTGGCAATGAGATACGTTCCAGCTGGTACCTTAAACACGGTGAAGCCCGCATCACGTGCCCAAATAAGAGCATTATTCAATCCGTCTGTTGTTTCTTGGGCATGTGAATTATCATTGTAAATATGCCACTGTGACAAATTGAGTTCATAAATCTTATCTTTGGGTACATCGATTGGGACTGTTGTTGGATTAGTGGAAGTAGAAGGAGGATTAGTATTAGGGCTAGCAGTAACAATTGGGCTTGGACTGAGGCTCGGACTGGAACTTGAACTTGAGCTTGTACTACTAGACCACGTTGGCAACAAGGAGAGAATCAAGACATAAATAAGTAAAACCAATTTAGACATGAACAAATATCAATCCTTTCATTTCTACGGGAAGTCATCCCTACTATCGTTCAGTACTTCTACTCATTCTCTTAAACCTATTAAAAGTCATACTCGAAAAAATTGATTTCCATTTATACAAAACAATACTTACAAGGATACATTCAATACCTGTGGACGCTACATAGACGATATTTTGTAGATTGCTTAGCTCCGTTATTTCCCAGTTGAGCAACAAAAGGTTAAGTCTCATAAACAAAATGTGTCCACAGAAAGTCACAATGCTAAACAAATTGATGAAGCTATGATACTTTTGGATGATCTGGCTCTTCACTCTAAGTATCCCATAAAAGACAAGTATGGTATTAGGAATAATACTCAATGTGATCTTATATTCCATATTCCACTCGATGTATCGCCATAAATAAACAAATTCTAATGCCGAAACCACGAGTGCTGCTCCAAGTATTGGCCAAACCTTTGCACGATTGAATTCTTCTTCATATCTAGCTAGCAAAACTCCAATTAGTACGAATGTGAAACCAAGTCCCAAGTACCTATACACGAACAATTTTATATAGACTAGAATCGAGCCTCCTGATAGATAGCTTTCTAAATGATCAACCATTAAAGAGCGCAAGCTGCCCGATATCAGTAAACTCATTAGAAAACCGATCATCCCTGCTAGAAGAGCGAAGCGTACGCCTCTTTTCTCAACAAGCCAATAACAAACACAAAGACTGAAAATTAATGGAGGAATAAACCATAACTGGACCGATGGTCCATTCAAGATGACAGCTGCAGTAAGAATCTTAGCTTGAAGCCCGAGATTGGCAAATGAAAACCCGCCGCGAAACAATTCAGGTGCGATAAATTCGAACATAAAAAGCAAACAAAATGGCACATACATCATCAATATCCGGTTTACATACCTTTTGATATAGTGATGTGAATCGCTCGCATTTGTCCATCCCTTATAGGCTAGGAACCCTGCAACAACATAAAAGCAAGTAACGATCACACCAAGTGGCAGCGAGATAAACCGCAGTTGATGATTCGGTAATGAGACCATATAACGATTAATAACTAAATGGGCAAATAAAACCAATAGGCAACCGACAAGTTTAAAGATTGTAATGCCAGGATAATATCTACGCATAGCGTATCTCCCGACTTAACCCATTCATAACAATGGCGCGAATTTCAACAACTGAAATTTTTCCAGTAGGTGATAAAGGCAATTCTGGGAGAAATACAATATGTTCAGGTACCTTAAAAGCCGATATTTGATTAGCAAGGCTACTTATTAATACTTCAGCTGAAAGATTCGAGCCTTTCCTTGCTACAACGCAAGCACAAAGCTTTTCACCATAGAGGGCATCCGGTACACCTAATACGAAGGCGTCTTCTATATCTTCGTTCATCAATAATACTCCCTCAATCTCAAGTGGTGATATTTTCTCTCCGCCACGTGATATTAATCGATGAACCCTTCCCGATATTGTTAAATTGTGATGACTATCTATAAAACCAAGATCTCCCGTTCTAAACCAACCATCCTCTTCCAAATAAGTAGACTGATTATTGAGCATACTCATGACACGATGGCTGCGAACTACAATTTCACCTTGTTCAAGAACTGATTGATCATTTCCCGTAACCACATCGCGAATTCTTATCTCTACGCCTCTGTCAACTTTCCCAGCAAGACTGTAACTATTCTGCTCGAAATGTTTGTACTCAACAGCCCCGCTCAATAAGTTAGCTCTTCTCATTAGTCTAAAAAGTATGGAAAGTATCAAATTCCTCTCCCCTCCTGTGAAACAGGTGCCATTCGCTATGGATCCAGCCTCCGTAGAACCGTAGGTAACCATAAAAAATAGGAGCTTAAGCTCACTTTTTACCCTGTGAAGTAATGAACTACTAACTGCAGCAGAAGTAAACGAAATACCAATGAGAGAGGAGAGTGCTGCATAATTACCTTGCGAAACAGACATCATACGCTGGACCATGTAAGGTGTGCCAATTAATACACGACATGATTCCTTCTTAACAACCGCTATTGCAGTTAATGGATGATAATGACTAAGCAATACCATTCTTACATTACAAACCCTCAAATTTGTAAAAATAACGCCAAATCCCCCAAGATGGTACAACGGTAACAAGCTAATTACAGAAAAACGCCTAGCGATCACATCTGTCATTTTTTGCAATATAGGATTAGCTTCCTTCTTACTCGTATACTTAGGAGCAGTTGCAAGGAATGAAGCCGTTGATCGAACCACACCTTTAGGTGAACCAGTCGTACCGGAAGTATACAACAAAATTAACGGATCGTTGATGGATGTCAATAAACATGCACGAAGAAGAGCATCATCATTCGATTGTGCTCCAATCGTGTATAGGTCTGAATATGGTCGCATAGGAGATTGAACTTCTAAGTCATCCCCTTCAACGATGAAGATATGGGCTGGTAACCAAGCAGGGCGGCTATCACTATACTCATAATCACGGAATATATCGATCAGCATGGAAGGATATTGTTGCTGATGTCCTTCTTTTCCAATAATCATAGCTTTTGGACTCGCGCCCTTCAGAAACTCGCGAATTTCCGCTTTCTTCGAATACGTATTCAATGGTACGCTAACTGCGCCAATACAGGCGGCCGCAAACATGGAAATGATCAATTCCATTCTTCCTGTCATAAGAAATGCAATGGAATCACCCTTCTGTATGCCAAGTTCTAAATAGCCCTTGGCTATAAGTTGAACTTCATTCCATAGCTTTCCCCATGTATAGTGCTGCTCTATTTCCGGAAAGCTGTATGCAACATCTTTGGCACACGTTCTCGCACGTTTTTGCAATAGAAACGCTATGGTTTCTGGGTTACATGGGATCATATCCATCACAATTCAAACTCCTTTATTGTTCCCAATTAAGAACACCTGTGAATCAAAAAGATTCTGAACTTCCTTTCGGTGTAACTTTCCTCTGGACTCTAGTCAACATCCCTTTCGCAATCCCCAATAAATACTTATACTCATCAGTCTTACGAAACAAGAGTATATAAATAAGATTAGGAATAAACAAACAAAGAAGTGCTTTCAGCCCTAATGAAACAATATTCTCGACAACAACTAAATTGGTTATATATGAAGTTATTAAGCAAGTTCCTAATCCTACAGCCGCATAGTAAAAATAGCGTAAAAAATAGCGGAAGATCGACTTATGAAACACTTTCTTATACACAAAATAAGGTGTTGTCCAAAATGGAACAACAATTGCGCTTATCAATGTTCCAATAAATACACCAGCAATTCCTATATATTGTACTAAAATAATCGATAATACCAGATTCACCGCGGCCTGGCATAGTGGTACAAATCTATCCTCATGAAAGATACCTGCGGTTGTTTTAACCGTACTAATCGAGTTCCTCATACCTCTTTCATAGAACGTAACGACTAATACAATCAGTACTAGTTTGTCCATTAGGAATGTTGGCCCTATCCAGAGTCTAATAAATGGTTCGATCATGATAAATAAACCAATCGCAAGCAGCGAGTACAACCAGAAATTAAGAAACATAGTCACTCTATACACACGATATATTTTTTCTTTACTTTCCTTGGCTACTAGATTACCGATACTGTGGTAAATATTATTAAAGATTTGATTTACAAAGGTTCGACATATGTCGATTAGCATGAAATAATTTGAATATAGCCCAACAGCTGCCACACTTACATAGTAGGAAATAATAATATTGTCAGTTCCAAATATTAAGTAAGTTCCTACATTCTGCAAGATGATTGCTTTTATATTCTTAACTAAGTTACTCTTTGTTAAATGATCAATTTGTTTCGTTATTTTCTCTTTTAGAAACGGATATAATCGATCGACAATCAACGACAGAATGAAACTATTAATTAACGTGATCAAGCTGTCAATAATTAAATACACCACATAGTTTTGAGTCGTATACAGAATAACTATTTTTAAAGAAGTTGAAACAATCGAAGAAATTGAGAACATCCCCGTAACAATATATCCCTTCTGACTTACATTCAGAAAAGAACTCTTGTATTGAAACAAATACGGTGTAACAGTATTCACTAGAAATACAAAATAAATAAGATGGATATGTGCTACATTCGTATCTTTCACAAAATAATTTAGAAAAGGCATAATAGAAAGTCCTAACACCAAGACGACTAGCGCAATGACTAAGTATGCCTTCTTATACAATTTCATAAGCATGATCATTTTTTCTTTGTCATTTTCAGCAACTGGTTTATAGAGATTATAGATAATACTGGATCCTATACCTGCCTCCGCAAGGGAGAGCATGGCAAGTATATTCGTAAATAATCCATTTACACCTAAATAATCGATGCCTAGTGTTTGAATGAAGACGGTTCTTGAGAAGAAACTTAAGAAAGTAATAATTAACTGATTACCTAATCCGACTGAAATATTAATGATTGAACTTTTTGTTCTCATAGAACAAAACCAATTTCATTTGAGAGTTCTTGATACATAATCCATACGGTGTAAATCATCTCTTCACAACCTTATAACCGTGATTGAAATTCATCATTCGAATACAGAAGCCCTGTGTAAATGGCAAAATATTAAACAATGTTGAATATACACCTATATCTTTGGTATCTCCTTGCGAGAAATCAACAGCGCCGTTTCTTCTAGTAACCTTCATGAGATAGGCTGCTGCTCGGTTCGCGCTGTTTAGACACGATTCTGAGATTCCCTCAATTTGCGAGGCATTTAACATGAACCATCCTAGTGTAGCTGTCGTAGATGAGTCTGGCCGACTTTCTCCTCTAGTCACGGTCCAATTCCAATTTCCTTGATCCTGCTGGAATAATACGGCTGCTTCAGCAAATCGTCTAACACTATCTGTCAGCATCGATTTATTGGGATGATCGTTAGGTAATTCACCCCATGCATCAATAAGTCCTATAGCATACCATCCAAGTCCTCTTCCCCAACCATACAATCCTAGTGGTAATTTCTCCGTAATCGCATAAGCGTGACTTGGGATATGGTGTCCCTCTAGCATACCTTTGTCTTCATACGTTGTAATCTGTTTCACAGCCAACTCCACGCACTCTTCTTTGTGGTATCGTAGGCCATATGCCACTAAAAAAGGACAAATGAAACCGATCGTGTCCACATAACGGTACTCCTTCATAAAACTACGATATTGCACCGTACCATCCTGACCAATATGTCCTCTAATCATTTCCCATACAGCATCCAGGGCTGGTTTATACTTGTCTGTTTCAATAAAATCTAACTTCATAACTGCGTACGCAAGAATAGCCGCATCAACATATTTAGGTGTATGTTTCCATTGACCTTGTTCATTAAATTTCTGAGCCATGAATTTACCCAGTTGTTGCTTTACATCGCTGTCATCATTCTGTTTTAAATATTCTGACATTCCTAAAAGCAACGCTGCTTCTTGCCAATGTTGAATGGCCGCTTTTGTATAGTTACCCTTCAACATATCAATAAATACTAACCTGGTATGATCAGTCACTTTTATTTTCGGCGTGGCATGCAGCCACTTGAGCCCCAGCTTTGTAATTGATTTGTTCCATATTTGTTGATTGTCGTATCTTCCGATATGAATCCTGCTTAGCCAATCCTTGAATATCGGAAGAAGATCAATAAGAATAATGATGGCAATGAGAATTAATAATGTATAACCTATGAGCTGAATTATCATACTAGTTAACCTCTCTCATTTAATTGAACATCGCATATAGTTTATGTATTTCATCTTCCGTTCCTAAGTTTTCAGTCGAGAGATTCTGCGAGAATTGCTTCCTAAGGGACGGATTATCTATTAAACTAGCAATGCCTGCGGATAACGATTTCGGATTCATTCCAACAATTAATCCATTCACTTGATCTGTGATTTGATCTTTTGCTGTATCAAAGTCAGTTACGACAATCGGCTTATATAGTATTTTGGCCTCGTCGATAGCGATTGATTTCCCTTCAAATCTAGAAGGCTGAACGTAAATATCAGCAGCTTTGATGTAAGGATAAGGATTCTCCTTTATACCAACAAGCTTAATCGTATCGTTCAATTTGTTGTGATCGATTATTCTCTCTAGGTTTTTGCGTTCTTCGCCTTCTCCGATAATGTACCATTTCACCTGATATCCAGTGTTTACAAGTTCCTTACAAGACTCAATGGCTAGCTCAAATCCTTTATGATAATTTAGTCTACCTACGGAAACAATTTTCAGCTCTTGACCACCTAAATGAATTTCCTCTAGTGAAAGCTTACGTATAGCTGCTGGGGATACGATATTATGCATGACTTCAATTCTTTGTATATACTTTGGGAATATCTTTTTTAATATGTGCTGACATTCTTCCGAGACGGTCACAATGTGATCTAACTTCCTAAAATATCCATTGTCCAACTTTGCGTCCATGCCCATTTTGTTATAATCACTATGGATAAATCCTAATTTTTTAGTTGCCCTCACTTTATCAATACAAAAATAAATCGGATTCTTCTCGAGATATCCGACAGCCGCGTCATATTTCGTATTGATATCAGGCAATGCTTTGTATAAATACTTCCAAGCTCTCTGCTCAGATCTAGCCGAGTTTTTCTCACTTTTATAAATGAACCCAGCTATCACTCTTGCAACAGCTACTCCAAGCCTCCCTTTACGAAGACAGTCCAGTACGGCTGCTCCCATTGGCATTTCAAAATATTTATAATTCTGAGGTTCTCTTAACAAGTTGACTTCACTTGGTATTTTATTGAAAAATATCCCCTCATGTTTGAGTAAAAATAAATCAACGTCGTATTTTGAATAATCCAACGTCTCCAAAAGGGAGATCAGAGCTTTCTCTGCTCCGCCACAGGTTAAACTATTCATAATAAAAAGCACCTTTTTTTTCATTGCTTCCTCCTATCCAATCAACTCATAAAATTTCTCTATTTCATCTTCAGTTCCCAATTTTTGTTTGGCTAGTGTATCCGATAAGCGTTTCCTTAAATCTACATCATTAATTAGTATTTCAATTTCATTTGCAAGATCATCCGCATTCATTTCTGAGATAATGCCATCTACTCCTTGATTAATCTGATCTTTCGCAGTAGTGAAATTAGTCACGATAATGGGTTTATTCAAAATCTTAGCTTCATCAATTGCGATTGATTTACCTTCAAACCTTGATGTCTGTGAATAAATGTCGGCTTGTTTGACATAGGGATACGGATTTGACTTAAGTCCCAACAACTTAAAATTTTCTTCTAACCCATATTCTTTTATTAATTCCATGAGCTTTTGTTTTTCTTCACCATCTCCAATAATATTCCACAAAATGTTATATCCTCGATCGATCAGTATTCTACAAGACTCAATAGCCATAACGAAATTCTTTTGATAATGTAATCGTCCAATTGAGACAATAACAATCTGATTCTCTTTTTTACCAAACAATTCTTCTTGACCTTGTTCAGCCATTTTATTAATGATCGAAGGTGACACGATATTATAAATGACCTTTACCTTATCTCTTTGCTCTGGAAATCTGCTTTCCAAAATATTCGCACACTCTTCTGATACCGTGACAATTTGATCTAATTTACTAAAATAGGATTGATCAAACGAAGGATCCATTCCTAATTGATCATAATCAATATGTACCCAACCTATTTTTCTAGTAGCTGAATCGACTTTATCTATACAAATATATGTGGATGTTTTTTCTAAAAATCCAATAGCAGCATCATATGGCCCCTCAATCAGTCCCAATGATTTGGAAATATATTTCCAATTATATTGTTCTCTTAAAGCTACATTTTTTAGGTTTCTATTTCTAAATGTAAACATAGCCCGGTTGTATGCTAAAATCACACTACCTTTTAGTAAGAATTTACAAATAGATTTCAATAAAGGTAAACTAAATATCGTAAAGTTCTTAGGTAAAGGTAATATTCGTACTTCCTTGGGTACAAACTCCATAAATAATCCTTCATGTGATAATAAAAATAAATCCACACTGTACTTGTTAAAATCAAGTTTATTAAGTAAGGTAACTAGACTCTTTTCTCCTCCACCAGAAGTTAAACTAGGCATGATAAAGATAAGTTTTTTCACCAAAATCCACCTCATTCATTAAACTAATTGATGAAGTAACTCAACAGCCCTGTAGGACATTTTTTTAATTCGTGGAATAGCTGCTTGCAGTGTTTGCTTTATTTCATCTTCCTCTGCAAACATTTCATCAAATTTAGACTTTAGCTTGCTGCCATCAGAAATTTCTTCAATTCCCAGCACAAGTTTCTCTTCCCCAAAAATATCTTGAGCAATCCCTTTGGACTTCACACTATATCCTAGTACCATGGTTGGAACATAATTGGAATATGCCGCAATGGTTGCATGAGTCCTAGCTCCAATAAAGAACCTCATTCTTGAAATATACCCTTTATATTGAATCGCGTTTAAGTTATTTGGTAACAAGATCACTCTACCCGTATGTTTAAATTCCTCGAAATAATTCTCAAGAATTACATAGTCATTATTGCCTGCCTGGATAACATGGGGGGTTAGTGCAATAGTCATATCTGTCTTTTCAAGAATATGTGAAATTAACTCCCTAACTGCTATTTGAGAATTCACATTTCGCTTCATTACTAAAGGACTGAAATTTAATCCAAGCGTATTTCCTTCTTGCCAACCGTCTGGAAGCTCTAATTCTTCCTTCTCCATCGTGAATGCTGCATCCGCACACAATTCAACATTCGTTAATCCTTTACTCTTGAGCATGTTATACGTTAGCGTTTCTCGAGCCAGAATCAGATCGAATAATTTTAGATCTTCCAATTTCCGCTCAGACATATCTTCTTGTCCAATTGAGCAGCCCCATAGGACTAACTTTTTTCCGCCAGCTTTCACTCTTTTATTAATTTCATACCAGCCAGGTTGTTCACCATAACAATAGTTATCACCACCAATGGAGAGATACACATCCATTTTAGGAATAAGTTTGACAATGTTATCATGTATCTTCCCTAGCGCGTACGAGTCGTCTCTAAATACTTTGTATTGCAGAGACGAAAGTAACCAGTCGTAAGAATACTTTTTTAACTCCCGAGTCGATCCATCATAAATACCATCTAGTTTAGTGATCAAACGATCAGTCTCTGGTTTACCTGAGGCAAGATACACTTTGGATCCACGAATGCGTTCCTTAATAATATGTGTTGAGGATCTTACGATTGCCTCACATCCTCTATTTAAGCTACCATCATGAGCAAACATCATAATTTTCATTTGTATAATCCCCTTCAAATAGATTTACTTCTTAACTTGCTGTATCTCGTGCAAAAGTATAGACCGGCTATTGATTTTTTCTGAATTAAATAGGTAATAAACTTCTCGTATCTGCCTAAGTTATCGTATTCTTGCTCGTAAAAGAGCGGTAAAGCTTCAGATACGATTGGGTGATTTACCATCTTTGTGACATAACGAAACCTTTGATGGAAACTAATCTTATGGGTAGGATTCAGATATACATGAATATTAGCCATGACACTTCTCATTAATTTCGTTGATTTTAATTGTTTAACCTTATAATGGTCCTTAATCAGGGTATCTATTTGGGGAGTATCCTGGAGATATACTTCTAAGGCACGTTTGAAGTAATCCTTCTCCAAAATATTTCTAGTTGCACTGCCGGCTACTTCTCGATAATGGTATCCCATATAATTCTTCGAAATAACAAGCTGCGCATGGCTGAAAAAGCTCATATTAAAATACCCATCTTCACCTAATGGCATATTCTTAGGAAATTCAACTTCATGATCAATAATTGAACTTCGTTTATACAGTTTGTTCCATACTGTATTCATTTGGTCTGATTTTAATAAATAAGTAATAATCTCTTGTTCAATGAAACCTCTTGCTAATTTGGTATCCATCGGAAACGGATATGTAGTGGTAACCTTACGACCTGCAAGCTCTGTTTCAAAAATAGAAATAACTGCATCATAATCTTCTTCTTTAGCCGTAAGATAAAGCGTTTCAAACATATCCTTCTCCACATAATCATCCGCATCAACAAAACCTACATACTCACCAATCGCTAACCTTATTCCATGATTCCGCGCCATGCTTACACCTTGATTCTCTTGATGTACGAGTCGGATTCTCGCATCCAGTTTCGCAAACTGCTCTATTATGCCTGCGCTCCCATCTTGCGATCCATCGTTAATGAAAATGAATTCACATTCGTCTAACGTCTGACTACTAAGTGATTCTATGCATGGTACTAAGTATTTCTCTGCATTATAGACAGGGATAATTACACTTACTTTCGTACTCATGTCTATATCACTCCGTATAACTTATTTAATTCCCAAGTGTTACTATAATCTCGCCCTACATTATTGTTCATGAAGTCTGTTCTGAGTTCACTTCGTGTATACATCCGTTCAATTCCTTCCGCAATACCCTCTACACTTAGTTCACAGATCATACCATCCACACCATCTTCAATCTGACTGCTCGCAGTTGGATAGTTGGTAATTATAATGGGTTTACCTAAGATTTTGGCCTCAGTTACTGTCACTGCTTTTCCCTCATAGCGAGATGGTTGTACATATAAGTCACAAAGTTTTATATACGGATATGGGTTCATTTGCTTACCAACTAAAACGAAGCTATCCGTTAAGCTATTCTCCACAATTAACTGCTTAAGCTGTTCCTCATATCCCCCATACCCTACAACGTACCACTTGATGGAAGTTAATCCTTTATCATGAAGTAACCTCAAAGCTTTAACTGCCATATCAAATCCTTTAACGTAAGACAATCTGCCGACGGATACGATGTTAAAACTATCCTGATGCTCAGCTTCTAGGTGAATGTGATCATCTGCCATTTTTCTTATAAACTCTGGAGATGTAATGTTCTCTATTAATCGAATCTTCTCTTCTAAGGAGGGGTATGTCTTGATGAATGCTTCTGTACACGCCTCGGATATGGAAGCTATTGCATCGTACTTACGCCAAACGGCCAAGTCTATTTTATTATCAATTTCTAATTCACTGTAATCCGTATGAATCCATGCAATCTTCTTCACCGCGCTCACTTTGCTCGCAACAATATCATGTGGCCATGCATAGCTAATGGCTAAATCATATTGCTTCCCTATCTTCGGTAAGAAATACGTTGTATATTTTAGAACAAGCTGCATCTGGATGTACCCAGAGCCTTCTCTTAACTTCCTAACCCTTGCCTTCCAATTCGAAATCATTTTACTCAACACTCTAATGCTCAAAGCTAGGAGATGCCCTTTCTTTAAGCAATCCATCATCGATTCTCGAAATACCGTATAGTTACCTATCTGGGGCAAAAGATTTACTTGATCAGGAATCAAACTCAAGAAATCTCCTGAATGTTTACAAATGAATAGATCTACTTCATATTTACTGTAATCGAAACTCTCCAGCATGTTGATCAAACTTCTCTCGATGCCACCAATTTCCATGTCATACACAGTAATAAGAATTTTACGCATATTGAATGTAGCTCTTTTCCCTTTTATTTAAGAATATGGTATTCGCAGGCACGTTCCCTTTTACAACACTTCCAGCGGCAATAACAGCATTATCACCAATAACCGTATCTCGAAGGATTACAACATTCGAACCTACCCACACATTTTCACCAATAATAATCTCTCCCTTTATTAGGTGTTCGCCCGTACTTCCACGAAAGTTATGATCATGATCATTGATACTTACATGAGGTGCAATTTTAGTGTTTTTGCCAATTGTTATTCTGTAGACACAATTGATGTTGCAATGATCATTGATAAAAACCTTCTCCGCAATAATCAATTCTCCGTAATGATCCACTCTTATACTTGCGTTCTTTCTAATAAATACGAATTTGCCAATATAGATCCTGGCATGTTTGCTAAATACATCAATTCTACTGTTCGTCTGCAAAGAGAAGATGGATGACTTAATGTTCCTATAGTAGAGAAGCTTATTGAAGTAGGCTCTCAGAATTCCCATGGCATGCGATAAATTCATGATAAACATGTAGTAGAAACCCCTGCCGCGACCATCATTAATGAGTGTAATCAGTACTTTTTTAGCTACGTTCAGCATGCCTATTCTCCTCAATAATCAGTTTAACTAAGCAGCTTGCGCAACCTAGCTATATTATCTCCACCAATCACTTTCGCCAGCTGCATCTTGATTTGACCCTTCCATCTTGCCTTCAACGGCAGCCAACTCTTGTAGAAATGGTGCATGGCATAGGTATCACTCGTGATATAATTCCTGCAATTGATGTAGTCATAGGGAGAGAAATAGGTCTGGGGATAAAAAGTCGCAATACCTTCTAACTCTTGATATTGACCATTGGGAATAACTCCCCAGTCGCTAAGTATTTCTGTAATCAAGGCCACATTGGTTAGTGAATCATAGGTACCATCTGCACGCTTGAAATTTTTGTTCGTATAAGAATCCAAGAAGACTTGGATTAACTTGTTTTGCGGGGCCGCTCCGATCGTGGAAGTGGCAATAAAATTTTCTTGTTCAAATCCCCAAAAGGAGTCATGATGCAATAAATCATCAAATGCTTTGAATACTTCTACATCGGTATCTACATATATGCCACCATGATGATAAAGCGCGTACACTCTCACATAATCACTAACAAACGCGTATTTGCCTGCTTCGTAAGCTTCTTTTACATAGGGATTGCTGTTCAGGTCAAAATTACTATCGTTCCACTCTATGAATTGATATCCACGTAGTTGAAGATGCCAGCTTTGAATACATCGTTTCACGATATCTGGCTTCTCATTATGTCCAAACCAACAATAGTGAATAATCTTAGGAATTGTCATGGTTAACCTCTCTCCTAATTCGAGAAACAATAAAAAGTTCTTAATAAAGAACCTTTACTTATCTCAAGTATAGTTCTTTATAAAGAACATGTCAATACAATTGTACTTCATAGAGAACGTTTACATATGACTTTCCATTGCCATAGTTTGCCTATGACAACACATGTTTTTTCGTTTTCCTCCATGTCCACAGGAGGGGACGTAATGGAAAGTAGAGTATATGTAGTGGCTGAGGTAATTTTAATGTCTCTGCATCCTCAGGATACGGATATAGAAAGCTTAAAATAAACAATACTTTTTGCCGGTACGTCATTAGGGAAAAAAGATGACGCTTATGATATTTCGAAATATGATCTGGCACAGGATCCGTGTGGAGATTTACTTTTTGATAAATATAGAAATAAGCATCTTCAGCGAGATGTTCCCCTCGTTTAGCCATTGTTAAAGACTCAAGTTCACTGGTAAGCGGTGTTTGAAGCAGCTTAACAGCTAGTATGATTGCTTGTGCAGCAATATGCGTCTGATTATATTTCTTCAGTTGATACGTAAGCCTATCGTGCGCCAAATCCTGTCTAAGGATCCGGTCGATATCCACTAACCAGCGTAATCGTGACCAGCCGTGGCGAGCGCCATGAGTAGCAAGAAAGATAAATAAATCCTCTCTTCCTAAATAATAGACAGGATGTTTGGTAATGGAACACATTCGCTTACTTTCCCAAAGTTCATTGAAAGTAGGTTCTTTCCCTGGGCCTGGTCCTAATCTCCAATGAATTTCAAGTTTAATTCCCTTCTGAGGGTGCTTATACGTGATGTGATGATGCCGCCATTTCCAATCACCAAGAATCGTTTTGTAGACTTCCTCTTTCACATAACCTAGTTCAATAAGCATTTCTTCTACCTGCATCAGGTTATCAATAGGAATAAGGATATCTAAATCACTGCATGTTCGAAGTGACACATCACCATACAAATCATCTGCCAGCACAGGCCCCTTTAGAACTAAGACACGAATGCCTGTTTCATCGAATTGTTTGGCAATGCTCCCCATCTCCGAGCTTAAATGCAACATGGAGAACGTATTACGTTGATAGTCCTTCTGCATCTGCCTGATTACATACGACGGAATGCGCTCATCATCTGTTTGCCTAAGCTTTTCATATACATTCGGATATACACGGTGATGTCTAGTCAGCACAAGCAACTCGTCCCAATCGATGTCTTTGAGGTTTTCATTACAAATATTGATCCGCTTTTCACCTGATGGCATATTCATAAGTGATAGCAGCAATTTCAATTCTTTTGAAAATAATGTTGATGCCGCTTGCGAACTGATACTCATTTCGATCCTCCCAACCTCATTCTACTTGTTACAATGATTTGCAAATTTCCCAACAACAATATACCCATCCTTCCCCTCCGCGCCGGTAATAAAGAACGGACCACTTCGAAGCCAGGCATGCGCAATCATTTTACCCGTTTCATCTTTACGCGTTCCCATATAAAGCGTACTGGAAATTTCGCGCCTCTTTAACATTTTCATAGCTGCTATCGCCCTGACTAAACACTTACTATCCCATAATGTATGTCGACTTATGATCAGAATCGCATCATGGATCTGAATGAGTTCTATTTTCCGGATATTAGGCTGATCTTGCGCAGATTCCTCCATAGCTTTACCTAACGAAGGTGCTATCTTGGCAAAGGGAACCGATATGAGCATTCTAGCCCAAGCCAAATAAACAAATGCCTCTATAAATAGAAACATCGTCTTGCTATTTAAGGAGAAGAACTTTCGCATTATGGTTATCATTCCTATCATTGACTCCATCCGAATAATCATTAGGATTCCAACTAGCCATTCTTTCTTGTCACATTCTGTCCATCAACTAGATGATTCAGCAAACTCCTCTTTTCATTGGCAAGTTGACTGAAAATCCCCCTCTGAACAATGGCCCCTTGATCAATGACAAGAACTTGATCTGCATTCCGAATCGTTGATAAGCGATGGGCAATCACGATAATTGTCATTTTACCCTTTAATAAATCTAACGCTTCTTGAATTTTCGTCTCATTGTCCGTATCTAATGCACTCGTCGCTTCATCTAATACAAGAATGGATGGTTTGCGAAGTATAGCTCTAGCTAATACAAGTCGTTGACGCTCGCCTCCGGACAATCGAACCCCACGATCACCGATTGTTGTATCCAGGCCTTGAGGGAGTTTCGCAACAAATTCGGCTGATGCAGAGAACACAAGCGCCTCATGGATTTCGTCTTCGGTAGCGTCTGGTTTAACCAACAACAAATTCTCCCTTATACTTGCATTGAAAAGGAAGGGATCCTGAGATACATAGCTAATGGATGCACGAAAAGATAATAAGAGTTCTTGCGTTAAGGGTACGCCATCCACCAAAACTTGCCCTTCTTCTGGTAGCATAAGACCCATTAGAATGTCAATCAATGTACTTTTCCCTGCTCCCGAGCGCCCTACTATAGCAGTCATTCGATTAACTGGGATTTGCAAGTTGATGTCATTGAGTGCGTATGCGGATTGTTTTCGGTTATAACGGAAATAAACTTGCCGACATTCTATACTTTCTTTTAAAAGAATAGATTGGATCGCAGTACCAGCCTCTTGCATGGTGAATTCTTGCGATTCTTTACACTCATCATGAAGCAATTTCAGTGCTGTGAAAGCAGGAACCGATGCGGCTATGCCCTCCATATTCGATTGAATCCCATTCAAACGAGGCCACAACCTAGAAAAGATGAGAATAATTAATAATAGCTGCTCTAACTGTGATTGAAAGATACCCACTGAAAGGAATATAAACAGTGCAATAAAAACTGCCGCTGCCGTCTGATACACGAATTGAGATGTGTTCTTCAATCTAACGTGCGCGAGCTGCTCTTGCTGTATTTGGCTATCGAGCTTTTTCATCCAGTTCATCCGGGAATGCTCTAGCATATTACTCTTAATGTCCTTTATCCCGTTCAATTGATCAGTTATACCTGCGAGATAAGATTTCCCCAGTTCCATGGTATGCTGACCGATTACTTGCGATTTATGGACGAATTTTCTGAAGAGAATGGCTACAGCCAACCCGCAAATCAAGACAAAAATGGCTAACTTTGCAGATAACCAGAAGGCTAGACCAATTTGAAGCAAGGTAAAAATGAGTGAAGTAACCAGCTGTAATAGGGCATTTATCCCACCACTGACACCAGCTATTTCGGCAGTCAATGAATTTACATAATCTGATTTTCTTCGTTTCAAATGAAAGTCCCATTTCGCCTGCAACAATGAGCTGAAGGTATCCAGTCGAACATGATGCATGAAACCCTGATGAATCTTCGTATTTCCTTCGGTAATCATCCATTTCATCACGCCTTGACCGAGTACAAGTAGAATATAAATCCCCAAAATAATGGTTAATCCCCAGATACGTGGCAATTCTCGTAAAAAATCAAAGGTAGCGGATATCGGAATATGCGTAACATTTAAGTCAAAGATTCCACTCATATTCAGCATTGGAATCAGCATAATGATACCAATTCCTTCTAATAGACTAATGAGGATCATACCAAGAAGACTTACATACAACTTTTTCCCTGTATTGACATACAACCTTTTTGTCCAATAAATAATGGCTTTCAACGTACATCCCCTGTTTCTATACGAAGAATTAGGCCTTCTTTAGCCATATGCTCTAAAAAGGATACTACATGCCCCTCGCATACGGATCGCTCAACATCATATTCTTCCATTAATTTATTAATGAGGTGCTCTACATGCATAGGTTCTTGAATCATGTCCCAAATGATCCCACCCATAGACCCTAAGTTGTAATATTTACCATTCTCAATGCTTAACATGACCTTTTCTCCACCCATATCGCTTACGATATGACCGTCCTTCTGAACAACTTTTTGTGTCATCTCAATGGTTTGATTGGATATCATGATATATTCCTCCTATTAATCGTTGTAATTATCGTAGATACGAGTTCAGGTGCAGTAAATTTAGATACAGGACGCTCTAATCGATATAGACTCAGCTTATTAACGAGCTTAGCCGTCATGTTAAAATGCCAGGATGACAGGTTCAATCGATGAACTAGGAAATTACGAAATGTGTGATGGTATAACATCGATAAACTCTCTAAATTAGGAATCCGCTGAATCGCAACTTGCTCCCCATCTGATTTGACTAATTCAAAAATTCCAGCAATCGGTACAGGCTTTGACTCATAATTGGAAGCAACAGGAATTGAAAATTTGGTTTCCCTTTTAAATAACGGTTGATAGCCAGCTGTTTCCATCCCAAAGTGTGCCATGCTTTCTTGCCACAATTTCTGCTGCGGATAAGAAGGTGTCACATAAGCCGTTTGTTGATCTGATGAGAAGGAAATTGCAATGACATCATCGCTTAATAATGGATATCCTTCCTTCATAATGGCGGATGCAAGCGTCGATTTGCCAGCTCCTGAATCTCCAACAATAGCATAGGCATTTCCCTCAATAACCACTGCACTGCCGTGTAAAGGAAGAATCCTTCTTTGGAGCAATAAAGCCCCCATACAAGATCCTAATATATAAAGCCTGATTTCATCCTTGTCTGAGCCAATGGCGGGTGAAATGAGAATTTTGTTTCCATATTCAATGCAAAATATACCTAAATGAGGGATTTGGAAGATTACTCTTTCCTCACGCACTGTATATTTCCCAAGCTCCGCTTCCATACTAACCCATAATTTTGATAGATCAGCAATCTCAATGGTAATATCAGGGGATCCCTGAATGTCATGTAATTGTACTAGCTCTGGCAAGTGAATCGCACTTACCACGGTAAATCCAAACGCTTGATAATACATGTCTTTTAAAGTACTTAGCATTATTACTCACTCCAAGCTTTTTCTTGTAGGACGTAGTAAAAAACGAGCCCTCATACTTTCCAGTATAAGGGCTTTTAACACAGGAATTATAAGTATTAGATAACCTGAACCTAGCTAGGCCCCATAAGGTGTTCTGTTTGATTTGTGTCTAAGAAATCCCGTTTTTGATCCGGAAATCCTGTCATTGTCATTTTCACATCAAGTACTTCTAATTCTGGTTTTTCCCATGTTTTGTTCATATACTCACCTCCCTTCAAGCATTTTTTTGTAAGAATCGGTACATAATTAAACTTCGCATTAGAATGCTATAATCTGCGTCGAATGGATTACTCGGCCGCGAGGTACCCTGGAATTTGGCTATCGCTTCCTTGACAATCGGAATGTTAATGTACGACGAGATCTGAGGATCTTCAACAAGCTGCTGCAATTCCTGAATGAATGAATCCCAGGCTGGTACCATGCGCTGAATACCATCGGCCCCTTGAATACCTCGAATTCGTTGGTTTAATCTCACTTGATCAGGTAGTAATCCTTTCATTGATCTCCTGATCAAAGCACGATCCATACCATCCTTCACTGTTTGGTTCTCTGGAACAGAGAGACAGAACTTAATCACTCGCAAATCATTCGTTGGATCTCGGTTCCAAACGGAATAGCGTAGCGATGATTTCGTACCACAAGTACCATTTAGATTCCATACAAACGTTTGTTCAAAATGTTTTTTTCTAGTCTCGAAGATATTGGATGGACTAGTAAACCCATTTGAGTATATATCGTATGCTTGTAGCTTCCTGTAAACATCTGTTCGTTCCGCAAGATCAGGATGGATCAGCGTAGGGAAGTGATACGCATCTTGCTGACCATTCCTACGACTCATGAAGGGATATGCCTTTTGAGCGACAGCCTTCATGAACCTGGTTTTTTTCACGCCATTATTGGCGCTATACATTTCCATTTCTCTAAAGAGGCGAATCCATTTCATTTCTTTCAATAGAGAAGCATAATGGGACAAGGCAGGTCCCCATGAGATTGTATTGTTTCCTCTGGCCCCACTTAGGAGTACCCCTACACCTTGCTTTTGCGCTTTTTCATATATGCCATTGATCCAGTAGGAATTTTCGAAAATTTTATAGGGCATTTCCAACATCTCGAGCCAATCATCTACCTCGGTTAATGCACTTTTCCCTTTAAAATCTAAATAGTTATCGGTAATGTTCCCAACATGATTAACCGTCGAATGGATATACGGTCTTTCGTCCGCTACTTCACTTTTAGGTGTCCAATCGATGTAATCTTCAACTGGAATATAACTATACGTATGTAATTTACTATTTTTCCTATTTAATTCTTTGGCCGCTAAGCTGACGATTGTGCCCGAGTCAAGTCCACCGCTTAAGAAGGCTCCAACTTGACGATGCGTTCGTAGCCTAGATTGGATAGATTGTTGAAACACATCCAGGAACGCCTCTTCATACTCTTTATCTGACTTCAGTTTCAATCGTTCTTCCTGCTGCGTGATTTTGCAATATCTCGATACAGTCACTCTCTCACTAGTGATCGATATGGAATGAGATGGAGGCAACTGTTGAATGTCTCTAAACACAGTTGACGTGTCGTCAACGCATTCGATCACACCTGGATTTGCCAAGTATTCTGCGATCCAATGTTCATTTATACTTCTATCCACTTGGGATAAACTTAGCAAAGGCTGAATAACCGTACAGAATGCGAAACGTTCCTTGTTACAATGATAGTAGAGCGTGCGACTACCCGAGAAATCTCTTGCACCAAACAACAGCTGATTTCTCTCATCCCATATCATAAAAGCGAAGTCACCAATCAAATACTTAGGCGCATCCTCGCCCCATTTGCTATAAGTTAGTAAAATCAACTCGCTATCAGTCATCGATTTCTGCCTACTTGCTTCTACATGTAATAGCTGGAACAATTCATCACGATTATCAATAATCGCATCAGCGGCTACCACTAATCGTCTTGCTGAATCATAATATGGATTGCGTTCTCCCACTGATTCTGGTGTAATCCATTGCGAATGGCAGCCAAGGAAAACGTTCTGTTCATACCATGTCCGAACATCATCAGATGGATACTTCTGTAATCCTTGCATTAATCTTTGGCCATGCTCAGTACTTATATGCTCTTGACTGAAGTGATAGATCCCCGTTATTGCACTCATACTTTCCCTCCACATAGCCAAATCTCAAAGTTCATATTCTTGGTAAATATTCTTATTAGAGAACATTTACTGGTGAGTTTTTTAAGAATGGAGCTCGCTTGAGCAATCTCTTGTCGTTCTCTGTGCGTTCTCTATCTGCTCTCATATCGTTCTTTATCAAGAACAATCTCAGAATATCATCTTCTATCTTCACTGTCAACTGCTTATTAAAACTTTTTTATTCTGCTAGAAAACCTTGAATTTCCCAAGTTATAGAAGGCATGGATCAGCGCAGCGCAGGTATGCGAAGCCGAATCAAAGTTAAAGAATTTGTTATGAATCTTATTCGCTAAAGCCACCCAATAACGGCTGCCAGACGTACTACTTGCCTTCTTATAAGAGACAGGCAGCTCTTTAATATCCCCTAGATGAGGGAAATGGCCGTACACGTTCACTAAGGTTCGGTGTATTCTTCTTAATGTTTGATGAGAAGCAGCATCTTTAAAGAGCACTTCAAAGTTAATGTCATCAGGATGCCGATGGAGCATTTGCATAATGTCCATATAATATTTAGGCGAGTCCATGTAATGACTCCAACCGTGCAAGCAAATCATATAGAACGTATGATAGACGGATAGTTCCTTCACATTTTGATACGATGCGAATGGCGTCGCATGCTCCCAGAATTCACTCATATTGATATTGGATGTTTGTTCCACAAGTACATTCCAATGCAGCTCAACGGTCAATGGAATCGGACTAGACGGCAATCGTTTGGAGAAACTCCAATGGAAATGAGCTGGAGACCTCAGCTCCTCAATGTCGAACCCGAGAGATTTTAGACATCGAATCGCGATATCCAAATCGGACTTCTGGATTAATACATCAATATCCGAAGTCGCTCTAGCGCCAAAATGACCGAAATACTTTTCAGCAAATCGAACACCTTTTAACGGAATAATGGAAATATGCGATGTCTCAAACTGTCGAAGGATTTGGTCAAGTTGATTTTTGATAAAAAAATTAAGACAACGCGTCTCATCAGAAAACTGCTTTAAACGTTCCTGAAAAAAAGTAGGAACCTGGGCCCATTTTCCCTGCTGATGGATTAAAGCATGCATTTGTGAGCCAATGGAATATCGTTTGATTTCCTCGAGTGCCTTCTCATACAACATCGACTCCTGCGGAAGAGAAGCTTGGGGATCATACAACGCTTTGATGAAAGGCATCAGCATAGTCCCACTCCCCCCTCTTTGATTCCATACCATGTAAACGACGATATATCCCTTCCTTTTGCATCATCTCCTCATGTCGTCCCATTTGCACAATTTCCCCTTTGTCCATCACGATAATGTAATCTGCTTTGTGAATGGAAGCTAGGCGATGTGTAATAATGAGCGTGGTCCGATTATGCATGAGGCGATCCAATGCCGCTTTCACATGGTATTCCGTCTCACTATCTAGGGCTGACGTGCCCTCATCTAATAAAAGTATAGGTGCATCTTTCAAAATCGCTCTTGCGATCGCCAACCGTTGTCGTTGTCCACCCGAAAACTTCATCCCGTTTTCGCCAATTTCTGTATCATAGCCCTGAGGAAGCGATGAAATATAGGCATGAATTCCCGCCATTTTAGTCGCTTCGATCATTTGCCTATCGGTAATATCAGGCCGCGCAACTAGCAAATTATCTCTTATTGTACCGCTGAACAGCATCGTTTCCTGAGAAACATGAGCGAACAGACTTCTTCGCTCAGAAAGCGACAGGCATGAAATTTGGCGTCCATTAATTGAAATCTCACCCGCCTGCGGTTTATAGAAACCCTGGAGCAAATTGAACAAAGTGGTCTTCCCAGCTCCGCTTAATCCTACGATGGCAACGATTTTCCCAGCTGGAATGTGTAAATTCAGATGTTCAAATAAAGTGGCTTGCCCCTCATACTGGAACGTAATATCGTGGAAGGCAATGGAGGACACAAAGGGTTCTACTTTCATCGCTGCTGGGAAATCATCTGATTCCGCTTGGATCTCCAATACTTTAAATATTCGCTCCATTGCAGTCATCGATTTCTGCAAGCCAGCCCATTGTCCGGCGAACTCGGTTAATGGATACACCAAATGATTGACGAGGTTGATAAAAGTTAGTAAAGCTCCTACAGATAACAGACCCATGGAGATATAATAGGAACCCAAACATAAGCTGACTAGAAATGTTAGTGAAGCGGCAGCTTGACTCCCTACATAAAACCATCCACGCAGCCTGGCATTGTTCAGTTCCAACGCATAGAGCTTCTTATTTTTAATCGCATATTTCGTAAATACGGCTTTCTCCATAAGAAAGGAGCGAATAACGAAAAAGCCTTGAAATGTTTCATTTAACAGCACATTAAATTGAACAACCAAATTCTGAATTCGCCGATTATTATTTCGCAGTAATATGCCAAAGATAACCCCAGAAACCATGGCCACTGGTGCTACACATGCACATATAAGCGCTAGTTTCCAATTGATGTGCAGTAAATAAATGAGAACAGCACCATAAGTAAAAGGTAACTTAATCAAATTTATTAGGCTGCTGCCAATAATGCCATCTAAGTTATGAATATCATTCGTGAAATGAGCTAATAAATCGCCAGAATGAATACGATCTACTTGTTTGCCTGGTAATTGTAAAATGTGTTTGAATAGGTGCTCGGAGAAGTCCCTTTTAACAGCATTGGTGGCAATCGTCTCCCAAAGGGTATTCAGATAAGTGGAGGTAATACTAAGTAGAACAAGTGCGATACCAAGAGGTACTAACCATTTCATCCGTGAGATGTTACTATGAATTGCTGCATCTGTAATCGAACCAAAAAACCATGAGAATCCAATAGTTAGCATAATTTCAACGAAGAGTAAGAGGAGGAGACCTATGTAAGGTCTGCGATGTTTCTTGATGTAGGGCTTCAAAACGTTATACGTTCTGCGAGTTTCTTTCATTTTCAATAAACTGTTCATGTCATCGACACTCCATTACTCATTCTACGATTTCGCCAGTTTGCTTCGAACCAAATAGAATTGAACTAATCGCGATAACTGAGGGAGTGTAAGTATAGCCCAGCCCCATGTACTTGAAGCTAGATTCGTAATTTGAATACGCCGGCCATTGCGGTTTTTCCAAATCATTCTTCCGATGATCTGATCCTGTCCAATCCATTCGTCATACGTTACATTCGTATCACCTTTGCACAGATATTGTGGTTGTTGATTGTTCATCACGATACGGGACAACCGATGGGCGATCAAATGACCGTCTCGGGCGCGAAATAAGAGAATATCCCCTTTTTTCATATGTGATGCTTCTACGCGCACAAATCTACAAATATCCCCCTTCTTAATAAAAGGATACATGCTCATACCCTGCGCAGGCAGATCAATCCAACCTCGTTTCTCCATGGTTTGTGCAATGACCTGATCGATGTCCTTATGATCCAGCAAGCTGAACAAGACCCCGATTCATCATATCATGCAAAAACACTTCGACATCTGTTTCAACATCGCTATGAACCGACTGAAATTCATTACGTACCGCATCAGCAATTGTGTCTATAGACTGTGCCGTGCCGAGAAGAGACCAGCAAAATCCACCCACACCATTCAGCTTCGTTAACGTATACTCATCCGTATTGAGAATAATCCATTCCATATCCAGCTCAATAGACTCATAATTATTCATTCGTACATATTGCGTCATTACGAGATCAACTCCCAAAAAGTATCATTTTTCTGAAAATGCAATTCACTAATCGTGACTGCTTTGGCCAATACCAGTAACATATGTAAAATATTAACCGTTTCTTCTAGGCTATGTGCCCAGTAAAACACTTTATCAACGAGTTGTAGAAAACCATCTGACTTGCTAAGTGCTACCTTGTGATTAGAGGTCGCTTGATTCAATAAATAGATACCTGCTAGTGAACTCTTTTCCATACAACCTGATCTAGATAATTCGCTTCGAAAAGGTGAATCAAACACCGTTATGGTCCCTGGTGTAATTTTGACAATCGTAGCTTCATCGGAGAGGAGCTCACGAGGATCAGACAATTTCGCTGCGGTTGATTTGCCAGCGCCAGAGTGACCAGCGAACAAATAAGCCTTATCATTCTCGATCACGCAAGACGAATGAATGAGTAGTCCCCACTGCGTATGCACGAGAAATGAGCTGTAAAGATTCATGAACGCATGCTTTAATGCTAATTCATTGTGCACAGAGATCGATGCTTCACGATAATCACTATCAACCACGATGAGGTAATCAGACCTTCGATAGACAATTTGATTGTTCTCTTCCTGTTTGATGGATACCTCATAATTTACAAACGGAACACCATATCCTTCATGAAGCCTAACCCTTAGATGAGGGGAAGACGGTGACGCGGGTATAATTGCGAAATTTCTCCGGATCCAATCTATGATCTTCTTCGACTGACTCTGCACTTGAATACAATGCTCACCAATTATCGTATATATGTGTTCCATGCTTCTACCCCTCGAAACTTCATTAATAGAGGAGGCCAACTTGCTCCATATAGCATCTCATTGACCTCCACAGAATAGCTTTTTCTAGTGCTTTCCATTACCCTTTCCATTATGCGGCCCTGTGTAGGGAGGATTCGGATAGTTAATACCACCATTACCGTTTCCGGGATGCTTTATATTACCATGACCCTTATTCCAACTCTGGGCTGTTTCAAACCTGACTGGTTGCTGGCTTAACACCATGGGTGGAGAATACACTTTTTGTTTCATATCCTCATTTTCCATCTTTTCTTCTCTCCTATTCTTTCAACGTTTGAACTAGTTTTCTTACTTCTCCGAATGGGGTATCTATCACTTCATAGAAACGAAGGGTTAACGTAGCTTCTAAAGTATCAGCATCGAAGGTCAGGATTTCTGTACCGGTCACCAGCTTTTTCTCGCCCACGAACGAATATACTTTCGATGTCATAATTCGGTTTGAGGCATCCGCTACCTCTAATCTCAGCTTGGAAAAGCTCTGATCCACGACAATCTCATCCTGCAGTTTAATATCAAAGGCCACACCTAACTTATAGGAATAATTAGGTCCGTTTCCTAGATTGAAGCTTCTTTGCAATGACGTGTCATTTATTTTAACCTGAAATGGATAGAAAGCTAGGGTGCTGTCTGTTGTATCCATAACTTTCGTCTTGAACGCAGCGATGGTGAAGTTATAGGGCTCAACCTTTTTGCCATCAAGAATCTCCATCGTTAGACGCTCACCCGTCTCTGAGTTTGGCACAATGTACGTATAGTAGATAACGTAGCTAATATTGGGGATCAGCAAATCTACCTTCGTATCCTGCCTAGTACCTGAGAACTTTTTACCGTTAGCAATTGTCAGCACCGTTTGGAAGGAAGGAACTGGGACGGAATCGCCACTTTTATTCAGTAATTTAAACTTGGCAACCACGGCTTTGAAACCGCCGCCTGCGCTCTCGCTCATATTCAGGTCAACCATGGATACCTCAATATCCGATCGAATCAATTGACTGATGGGATCGAACTGAATCGGCTTATTCAACTCATAGGACCCTAATGGATTTAGTAATGTAGTTGAATTGGTTGCACCTACTAGATTGATCATCAATCTACCAATCGTGTAAGAGATATGCGTTTTATCATCTGCTACAAAATCCTCCGGCGTTAGCACCGTTAGGTTTTTCAACTCCGCTCGGCTCTTGACCGGTATGGCGTAGTGCACATAATTCTTCTCACCAGGATCAAGTATAAGTTCATCGTGCTCTAGTCTTTCACCAATAAATACTTTATTCCCTGACTTCCCATTTATTCGAAAATCAGGTACGGTGATGGGCTTGTCTCCAATGTTGGTTGCAAGGAATCCGACGACTGTTTTGATCCCATTGGCCGTATTCTGTTCATTCAAACTCACAGGTTGATATTGGATTTTGTCCGTAAGCATAGGGATGGTGAATGTATCCTGCCACTGCTTGATTTGAGCTGGGTCTGAAAGGTTCGCTTTATCCCCTTTCCACTCCAGATCCGCGATAGGCAGTGAGATAATTCGCTTTTCCACCTTCGGATAGACGAATTCATCCACAT
This sequence comes from Paenibacillus plantarum, assembly GCF_013141695.1. GTDB lineage: Bacteria > Bacillota > Bacilli > Paenibacillales > NBRC-103111 > Paenibacillus_E > Paenibacillus_E plantarum. Next base: position 17,694 of record NZ_WHNY01000041.1, on the reverse strand, counting down.
CCGACCATGATAGCTCATCTAAGGCAAATACGTCATATCGATCTACGACATTGAAATAGCTGAGCTCGATGGTTTCCTTCGGTTGAATATTCCTCGCATTTGCTTGACTAGGACGCATAATGTATTCCAAACCCTCGTTCGTTTTGACACGAACTTCATACTCAGGGACACCGACTAAGCGCTCACCAGCGTTATAGTAACGAACAACAGCGCCGATTCTGGTTCCCTCTGAAGTAGGTTCATTTAATACGCTTTTAACATCAACTTGTAGAGATTCCGTCAGTTGGTAACGACTAAGCGTGTAGGATTGTGAATACTTCTCATCAGCAGCAACATGGAAGGATGCCGATGGAATGACCAGAGAAACGGCTAGGATGAACATTATCGTTGTTTTTTTCCAATGTATTTTCAAATAAAGTCACTCCATTTTTATTTATTGCTCTTCAACTGCCGCTACTTGAACTTTCGCTTTATCCGTTAAAGCGCTAGGATTAGATTTCACAACCATCTCGCCTTCCTTAAGACCAGAAAGCACCTCTTGCTTAGGTTCGTTTAATCTGCCAAGTTGAATATTTCGTTTCTCGACGGTATCTCCCGAAACAACATATACATAAGCATTATCGCCTTCTCTAACAATGCTATAGGTCGGTACCGTCAACACAATAAGATCCTTTTCCTCCGACAGTTGCAGCTTCAACTTCGTACCTGGCTTTAAGCTAAGATCCTTGTTAGGTACTTCAAGATTAATTTCATAGGCTTTCGTTTCAGGATCGATGACTTTCGAGAGATAGCTAATAGCCCCTTGATACTTGGTTTTGTTGTTAGGAAGTAAGTACGACATCTCTGTCTTCCCACTGGCTAGCTTCATCTCTTCATCTGATAGCTGAGACTTAATTTTGATAGGATCCAACCTTTGAATCATCGCAATCTGTGCTCCTGCCTGAATGCCCATTCCGGCTTCAAATGGCATCTCCGTCATAAGACCGCTGACAGTAGCCTTTACTTCAAGATTCTGGATCGATTGCTCAACCTGCTGCAAGGTAAGCTTAGCAGCTTTTAGTTGCGAATCCATTTCCGATGTCATATCAATGGGGTCAAATGTTTGTAATTTAACCTTCATTTGATCTAGATCCATCCGAGCATTCATCATCTGCGTTTCCATTTGGTATAGCTGAGCCTTGGTTGCGAGTCCAATATCAAAGTCATTCTTCATTTTATTGTAGCTGCGGACGAGCGAGGTCATCCCCAGTTCCATTTTTTGAATGCTATTACTTAATTCAGATTTCTGATTCTCCGTTTCCTTCTGTCCTCTTACTCTCGCTTTTCCAATCGCGTCCTGCAGCGATTGAACGGTTGCAGCAGCTGCTTCCCGCCCTGCAAGAATTTCACTGGATTTCAACTTCAGAATGACATCGCCCTCTTGAACCATATCGCCGCGCTTCTTCATAACTTGCTCAATTTCACCGGTAGCTTTAGACATTATTTTAAATTGAGCAGAAAATTGTACTTCTGCGACGCGCTCTGGCGAGTCTCCAATTTTTTGTTTAATCACTTTGAACACTCTAACCGGTTGTTGCGATTGATCCGTGTAGACTGAATTTGCGTCTGTATTCACAATCGCGGTATCCGAACATCCCGCCAAAATTCCAATACTGAGCGTTAAAATAGAAGCAATTCTTACAGTTCGCGACTGTGGCTTTCTTCTTTTTTGTCTCATTCGCTATAAACTCTCTCCCCTTACTTTATTTTTTCAAAAGAATTGATTAGAGATAAGCATCTGCCTGATGGTCTTTCACTTCATTAAGTACAACGCCAATCAACTTCATATTCGTTAACATGAGCTCTTCTTTCACTTTCTTCGCAATGTCACGTTTGAGTTTGCCATGTTCAACAATAAGCAGGACACCATCACTCTTGGATCCCATAATTTTCGCATCCGTAATTGTCAGTAACGAGGAGGAGTCAATAATGACAATATCGTAGTTCTCTTTCAGCGATGCGAGTAGGGTATCCATTAACTTAGAGGCTAACAATCCCGAAGGATTCTGCGTCCTCGATCCCGACGGGATTAATTCGAGATTCTCTACGATCGTTTCTCGTACGATTTCATTAATGGAAATTTGCCCTTCCAGATAGTTCGTTAACCCATGACTAGGTTCAACACCAAATACCGAGTGAATCGATGGATTTCGTAGATCCGCATCAAGCAGCATGACCTTACTTCCAATCTGAGCATAGGCGACAGCTAATTGAACCGCAGTTGTTGTCTTGCCTTCACCCCGACTTGCCGAAGTGATCGTAATGGTCTTGGCCTCTCGACCGAATACGGAGCATTCAATGTTAAATCTCAATGAACGATATGCTTCTGAGGTCGTGGAGTTATGTATAATTTGCTTCAAGGCGACTGTTGTCGAATTAGTAGATAGTTTTCGCATATGGAATATCCTCTGCTTTTTTACTTAATTTATTTTTCCGTTTCACTTTCAACTTTCCGTACTTAGCTTTCGGTATGTGGGCCAAGGTTGAAAGTTCGAATACTTCTCGGATATCCGCGTCTGTTTTCAACGTATCATCTAACGCATCCAATAGCAGAATGATACCAATTGTAGCAGCCAAGGAAGCAAAAAAGCTTAAGATCATGTATTGATTCGATTTTTGATTCACTGGGGTAGGATTGTCCTGAACTTTGGCTCGATTCAGAATCGTAATATTATCAACCTTCATGATATGAGGGATTTCTGTTTGGAACACATCGGAGACAGCGTTAGCGATACCAACAGCTCTTTCATGTGAGAAATGTCTGACGACAATCGACATAACTTGCGTATCATTTAAATTGGTCACGTTGACGATGGAAATTAATTGATCTGTCGATACTCGTAAATCAGGGTAACGTTGGACGACTTTGTCCATAATAGCTGGTGTTTTAATGATTTCTTTGTAGGTATTGATCAGTGCCATATTCACACCGATCGCACCATAATCGATCTGCTCCGTTCCCAGTTGATCTTGCTCAAATGTTTTATTCACGATTAATTTCGTTGATGCCTGATAGATCGGAACATAATTCGAAGTTGTATACATACTTGTGAGGAAGGTACAAATAAAAACGACAATAACGATAAGCCACCATCGCTTCTTTATAACCATCAGATATTCCTTGAAATTAATTTCCATAATTCCCCTCCAATAGAAGTCTATTTCGGTTTGCTATGATACTATTTGTATCTTAATTGTTACTCTTACTTTAAGATACTTTTCGTATCATGTCAACACAATATTATCAATTTATAGTTCCAAATCGTATCAAATTTAAGCAAGCTGTAGAATGCAAAAAGCAGCACTTTCCCCCTAGAGGATAGGCTGCTTTTACTAGGTAAAACTCCCTGATTATCTCATTCCCATCGATGCTACGCGGACGGATTCACCCGCGCCTAATCTTGAAACTAGCAGAGCTTGCTGCAACAATAATGCTAGCAGCTTCCGCATGGAGCCAATACCGATTTTACCCATAATATTGGCAAGGTGAATTTTCACTGTTTTCTCACTAATACAGCAATTTTCGGCAATTTCTTTGTTGGTATACCCATATGTAGCAAGTAAAGAAAGGATTTCGGTTTCACGTTGAGTTAGACCATAGTTGGAATAAAATTGAAGTAAAACGTCTGACTTTTCTGAGATCATTGGCTTCATATGACAACTTCCTTTATATGAATGTGTCTTTCTCGACTGAGATCAAGAAAGGTATTTTCGATTTTCACGAGCGGTTTCGTATCATCCGTTGGATTAATATAGACGACTTCGCCCCAACGGCCATCTGTGAGAAGCACTTGCCTGCCGACAAGATTGCAGATGATATTTTGCAAAAATACGGAAACAATATGCGGATCTAATTCGCCAAAGAAACCTTTCCTTAAGCGACTGACAACCTCATGAAAGGGCATCATTTCATGATAGGGCCTCTTCGATGACATCGCATGGAACACATCTGCAACAGCTACAATACGGCTCATTTTATCCAATTGACTATCTTGCAGCTGCAGGGGATATCCCGTCCCATCTGCTCGCTCATGATGCTGCAGGGCAACCAGAGCTACACGATAGTTAATGCCTACCGTTTCACGCAGCATATTATAGCCTAGAATGGTGTGCTTTTTAATTTCTTCATATTCTTCTGTCGTTAATTTGCCTGGCTTCATTAGAATTTCTTGTGAAATTTTGATTTTACCCACATCATGCATGGTCGCTGCTAAAGATAAAAGCGCCACTTCTGTATCTGCGAGCTCCATCCATTTGCCAATGAGTGTCGAAAGAATGCCCACACCAATATTGTGTTGATGGGTGTATTCATCCTTCGCTTTGACAGCTTGAAATAATTGAAAGAGATCCGGATTATCTGCCGCTTGCTGGACGATAGGAATTAATTCTGACTTAATCTCAAGCAGTGGTATTTTCTTTTGCGTCTGAATACGTTCGAATAAGTCTTTGGCATATTCCGTCGCTTTTTGAACAAGACGGTTTGCGTCATGAGCAGGTGTAGCTTGCGTCTGGCCATCAGGCATAGTCGTGGTTACGATATCCATCGTATCAATGCGATGCTGCTTAAATAAGTCCAAATGCTCTTGATTGAGAACGGTATGGATAGGAACTAAGACTAGCCCATAGCTTGTTGTCACATCATATCTTAATCTTTCACCCAATAGGTCTCTCAAGAAATCCCGCTCCATTAATTTCAAAATCATACCAATTTCTATTATATACGACATGTGCCTTCGCATATATGGGAGAAATAACCTATATTTCGACAAAATTATCTAGGTTAATTTTCCCAGTTACTTCTATTATACCATTCCATATAGGACTAGCGATCCTTTACTTTTGTTATTTGCTATCCGTGACATCCGTCTATCCCCCTGCATATAGTAAGTATCGACAATCCGCTTTTACCTAAGGAGGACTTCACGAATGGCTTCGAACAAAAAACAAGAACTGCGTGACGTAGAGCTTGATACGGAGATTTCACAAAGCGCAGCACCGGAATCAAACTATCCAACTGCTTATTATCCACAAGATACGCCATACCCTTACGGCTATCCCGTACCTCAATACTACGGCTGGGTACCTGCCTATGATCCGCGCGGACTAGGTGGCTTCGGTGGACCGGGCTTCCCAGGGACTGGCGGCATGATGCCAGGCTTCCCAGGTGGGCAAGGCGGCTTCGGTGGACCAGGTGGATTCCCAGGTGGACCAGGGTTCCCGGGTGGACCTGGCGGTTTCCCCGGTGGACCAGGAGGATTCCCTGGCGGACCTGGCGGTTTCCCAGGTGGACCCGGACCAGGATTTCCACCTCCAGGACCTGGAACAGGTCAAGGTGGATATCAACCACCAACCTCTGCGCCCCCATCCCAGATTCCCACTAAGCCGCTTAAAGCACCTGGTGTTTACGCCGTAGATCCAGGCGGTATCTCCCGCTGCTTGTTCAGATTCACATATATCTGGCAAAGCAACGGACAACAATACTGGTATTTCCCAGTGTTCGTTGGAAGGACATCCATTTCTGGCTTCCGCTGGACCGGATTCTCTTGGATGTTCTTTGGGATTGATTTGCGCTTTATTGACTCCTTTACTTGTTAATTCTTCAAGACAAATTAAACCAGTTAACATCGAGTTTAGCGATGTTAACTGGTTTTTTTGCTACTTCTACTTCTACTCCATATGCCGCTCCGACCATCCAGCCTGTCTCCAACGCCCACTAAACAAATTAAATGGATTTTATGAAGCTAATTTTACTGATTCTCACCTATTGGGAGCATTAGATGGATTTCCTACAGTTAATTTTCACAATAATCCACCATTCAGCCGATCTCGCTCATATTAGCTGTACTTTTTACATCTATTCGCTAAATCTCAGGAGATACGGCGATTTTAGCTGTGTTTTTTACATTTATTTGAAAACTAGCTACTCAAATGAACACGCAGCACACTACTCCTACTTCTACTCCATATGCCGCTCCGACCATCCAGCCTGTCTCCAACGCCCACTAAACAAATTAAATGGATTTTATGAAGCTAATTTTACTGATTCTCACCTTTTGGGAGCATTAGATGGATTTCCTACAGTTAATTTTCACAATAATCCACCATTCAGCCGATCTCGCTCATATTAGCTGTACTTTTTCCATCTATTCGATAAATCTCAGGAGATACGGCGATTTTAGCTGTATTTTTTACATTTATTTGAAAACTAGCTACTCAAATGAACACGCAGCACACTACTTCCTCTCGACCAACCCCACTCTACTCACAACCAGCATTATTGCGACCTATTAATCTGTGGGAAACTTCGCTTAACCCACAGCCTCAAAGAGCTAAAAAAGCTTCCTCCCCCGCGCCATCGTGGGAGTAGAAGCTTTGTCCTTGCCTGTTAGAAGCTCTTATCGTTGAGCTCCACTTCGTTAATTCTCTTGCCAAGCAAACCGATACCCAATCCCTGGCTCCGTCAATATATATTGAGGTCTCGCAGGATCTGTTTCGATCTTCTTTCTCAAATGTCCTACATATACGCGTAGGTATTGGCTGTCAGATTCATATTGCTGACCACCCCACACTTGCTTAAGCAGCTGCTTATGTGTCATGACACGTCCAGCGTTTACGCCAAGCACCTTGAGCAAATCATACTCGGTTGGCGTTAGCTTCAGCTTCTCACCATGCAGCTCTACGCTGCGCTTGGCCAAATCAATAACAAGCTGGCCGAGCTTCAGCACAGGCTCATCCGGCGCTTTGGCGATATGCCTAAGAGCCACGCGCATGCGGGCCATGAATTCGCCCATGCCGAATGGCTTCGTCACATAATCGTCTGCGCCGCGATCCAAGGCAGCAACCTTGTCTGGCTCTTGATCCTGCGCCGTTAAAATAATGATGGGCACATTCGACCACTCACGAATGCCGTCCAGCACCTCCATGCCAGTCAGATCCGGCAGGCCCAAATCTAGTACGATGAGATCCGGACGGAACATCGCCGCCTGCAGCAAACCATCCTGACCTGTTGCAGCTTCTGCCGTTTCGAAACCGTGCGCGGTCAAGGTGACCCGCAATAACTTTCGTATTTGTGCCTCATCATCAATGACTAAAATTTTCGCCCCTGTGGCTGTCATATTTCATTCCGTCCCTCTTAGCGAATTGTGATACAAGCGATTACGGAGATAAAGGTAATTGTAGTTGGATAACAGTGCCTTGACTGCCGTCGCCCCTCGCACCAGCGCTTATCAAACCACCATGCGCTTCCACGATGCTCTTACAGATCGCAAGTCCAAGCCCTGTACCAGGAATATGCTTAGTACGACTTCCCCGATAAAATTTCTCGAATATCCGTTCCCTATCAGATGGGAGAATGCCCGCTCCTTCATCTGTAATGGTCAGGCGCAACCAATCGCCATCCTTCTCAGCTTCAAGACGGATTTCGCTGCCTTCAGGCGAATACTTAATGGCATTGCTGATCACATTAATCAGCACTTGTTCCATAAGAACTTCATCTAGCGGAACGGATGGCAGATCCGGATCCAGCACGATCTGAACGAATCTATACTGCAGGGCATCCTTCAACTGTGTTAAGGCAACACCGACAACATCCTCGATCCCGCACCACATTTTATTTAAGCGTAACATTCCGCTTTCAATCCGAACCATACCGAGCAAATTCCCCACAAGTCGATTCATGCGAGTAGCTCCCTCGCGCGTCGTTAACAATAATTCTCGCCGATCTTCTGGGCCAAAGACGTCCTCCCCCTCGAGTAATCCCGTAACAGAGCCAATAATTGTAGCCAGCGGCGTGCGCAATTCATGGGAGAGCGAATCCAGCAAGGCCGTACGTAGCTTCTCCGACTCGGCAGTCAATTGTGCCACTTTGGCCTCATCCGCAAGCTTAACCCGGGAAATTGCAACGGCCACAAGATCCGAGAGCGCTTCAATGATCCGAATAAGCTCTGGCATATCGGACATTAATCGTTCGCTAACTTGGACAGCAAGCACACCATGTACCTGCTGGTCTGTCGCTAAGGGGACATGCAGATCCGATGATTCACTCAATGTGCGAGTCCCTCGACCCGCAATCGTATTGTTGCTGCTCACCCATTTGGCGATAGATAGGTGGGCTTCCTCGCCCGCCCATTCTCCACTATCCTTCGAAAAAGCTTCTACCTGCTGTTCACCTTCTGGGTTTGGCAAAATGATCGCAGCCTTCGCATTAAGCGTATCGGAAACATGTTGAACAATCTGCTCCAGCAAAATGTCTAAATCCGAAATGGCTGTAATCTTGCGACTTAACGCATACAAGGCAGCGGTATTCGCCTCTTTCTGCTGCGCTTGTTGGAATTGCTTTCTAAGCTTTGAAGCAAGGCTTGACGTTAGGCCAGCCACACACAAGAACACAACAAAGGTTAGGACATAACGTAAATCAGCAACGGTTAGACTGAGAGTGGGTGGAACAAATAAGAAATCAAAAGCTAACACCCCTAGTCCCGCAGCAAAGAAAGAGGGCCCCCTTCCCCATCGAACAGCACTAAACAAAACCGGAAATAAATAGAGAAGCGCGATATTGACAAGATCAAAGAATAGTTCAAATCCTTGTAAAAATATCGTCAACAAGACGATAAAAAGTGCAGTCACACCATACGATTGCCAGTTTGCATGTTCATTTTTTTGAGTTTCCATAGGCTTATTTTACCCTATTTCGGGAAGTTTGCCACGAGTCATAACCCGCAACAATAAGCACATCCATTGTGCTTGCATGCGGTATAAGCTTTTTGACGATAGCGTCTTTCCAAACGATGATTTGCGTAGCTCCGGCATTCTTTGCTTTTGCTGCAAAATCACGTGGAATTTGGTTGCGATTCACTACCTCTTGGTACGAAAATTCGCCTCCCAAGCGAATGGTTAGCTTCTCTAGCGTCTCTAGCTTTGTCTTCCACTCATCATGCGTATGCCGAGCCACAATAAAGCTTACATGCCATACTGCTTTAAGCCGATGCGCAATGCGAAACCCTCTCCGAATTAAGCGATCGGCCTGCGAAATTTCCGTCACACAGACGTAAATGACTTCTTTCCGCCGCCACGGACCACGCAGAGAGCTCTTACGCTCCATGGATTCCAATCGTTCATCAACATCATCCGCGATTTCACGCAGCGCTAATTCACGTAAGGCGATCAGATTCCCTGTTTTAAAAAAGTTGTTCAGCGCCTGATCCACCTTGACCATCGCATAAATCTTGCCGTCTCTCATTCGAAGCTGCAGCGCTTCTGGAGCAACATCAATTAACTGTACTTCATCTGCAGCACGTAAAATACTATCTGGAACCGTTTCCCGCACGCGAATACCCGTTATATGCTCAACTGCATCATTCAGGCTTTCCAAATGCTGAACGTTGACAGTCGAGATAACCGAAATGCCTGCTTCTAGAATCTCCAGCACATCTTCATAGCGTTTCTTATTCTTACTTCCTGGTACATTGGAATGCGCAAGTTCATCAACCAGAACCACCTCAGGTCGCAGACGAATGATCGCTTCTGTATCCATCTCCATCAAGTTAATACCTTGATATTGGTTTACAGCTCGCGGCACAATGTCAAGATCACCCACTTGCTGGGTCGTCTCTATTCTTCCATGGGTTTCAAGCAAACCTATCTTCACATCGATCCCCTTTTTGAGCAGATCATTACCTTCCCGCAGCATCGTGTACGTTTTACCGACACCAGGCGCAGCGCCAATATAAACCTTGAATCTGCCGCGTTTTATTTTTTCAATTTTCGCTTCCACTTCCTGCTTGCTCAGACGTCTAAATTTGTAAGGCTCCTTGGGCGTGTGAATATGAGCAGGCAGAATGCGCTCTCCCTCCTGAGAAGCTCGATCGGCCACCAGAAATACATCGATATGTTTTGTTCTTCTTAACACCCCATTGATAACCGAGCCTTGCAGAAAAGTTTGCCATTTCGTTTGTTTGGAATGCCCTAATATAATACGTGTAACATGATTGGCATTCGCATAGTCAACTAAAATCTGAGGGATGCAGCGGCGAAAAGAAATCGGGAGCTCTTCAAATTTCCCGTCTACTTTCTCTACAAGCTTCATAATTGACCTTCGAAATGCAGCCGCTTCTTTGGTAAGCGTTTTGCCCTTTTTACGCAGCGTGACGACATGCAGATCACCATTCAATCGCTTCGCGATTTGTTGACCTCGGCGTACATAAATGGATCCATTCCAGTGATATTGGGTTGTAACCAGAATACGTTCCGTCGCTCCTGACGGCCCCTGGAACCCCATTTGTTCACGATGTGCCTCCAAAGAATCGTTCACATCTTCGGCAACAAGTCGCAGGGCCAATTCTCGGAGCACACCTAAATTACCGCGTTTAAATAAGGCCGCATCTCTGTTCCCCTTTAAATGCCCCTCTCCTAGCCGAGTTAAAATCGTTTCCGGCGTTGCATCAATGAGTCTCACCTCATCAGCTAGCTCTAATGTATCAGAGGGGACGCAGTGGCCAACTTCTATGCCAGTCAGTTTATGAGCAACCTCCATCGCCCCTTCCAACTCATAGACATTCACCGTGCTGATCACGCTAATATCATGCGAGAGTAAATATTTAATATCTTCGAGCCTAGTTGGAAATTGCGCGCCATCCCGGTTGTGATGAGCAAGACCATCAACGAGAACAACTTCAGGATTTCTTTCGAGTAAGGCATCCAAATTCAGATCCTTTTGTTCCACGCCGTCTTTCATCCAATGAATGCTGGGTACCCGCTCCAAATCCCCTAATTGTTCCACAGTTTCCGGTCGTTGGAGAGTCGAAACCGCACATATCACCACATCGATCCCTTGCCCTTTGAGATTATGTCCCTCTCGTAGCATATGATAGGTTTTACCAGATCCGCTGACCGCCCCGATATAAATTTTCAAGCTGCCGCGGTGCAGTTTGGAGATGGATAATAGGATCTCTTCTGGTGTTTTTCTTTTGAAACCATCCATACTTGCAACCTCTTCCCCTGTCTCTAAAAAGTGCAGAAACCACTCTCAAAAAAACGAGAGTGGTTGCCTGCTCGATAAAGAATTTCTCACAATTTCACTTGTTTGAGCAGTTCCATATTCAATTCAGTTACATTGACTCTAGGTTCACCGAAAATGCCTAGCTGTCTCTTTTTTGACATGTGGTCAATTAAATCATTGAGCACGTTTGCGGTGATCCCCGTTTCCTTACTAATTCTTGGGACCTGGGCTTTCGCTCCTTCTGGAGACAAATCTGGATCGAATCCAGATCCGGAAACAGTGACGATATCCGCTGGGATATCCGTTAGTTTCGGATTTTCTAACTTCCAGGCCGCAATTTTTTCTGCCATCGCCGCTGCATAATCGCTGGAAGCTACCACTGTATTAGAGCCAGATGATGCTGTAGGATCATACTTGGCTGCAGAAGCTCTTGGATGAAATAGCTTCGGGGACTCGAACGATTGCGCTAGTAATTCAGATCCAATCACGACACCTTCTGATTCTATGAGACTCCCGTTTGCTTGTTTGGAAAATAAAACTTGAGCCACTCCTGTCGTAGCAAGTGGATAAATGAGTCCACAGACGATCATGAACAATAACGACACACGAACAGCTATCATAACCGATTTCATAACGTGATCTCCTCGTTTCTCTTTCTCTCTATACAATATTTAAGCCGTGAAGCACCATATCAATGATTTTAATACCGATAAATGGCACAACCACACCACCGATACCATAGATCAAAATATTGCGAGACAACAATCGATCTGCTGACATTGCGCGGTATTTCACACCCTTCATCGCAATGGGAATCAGCAGCGGAATGATGATGGCATTGAAAATTAAAGCGGATAAAATAGCCGATTCTGGCGACGCCAGATTCATAATATTCAAGGACTGCAGCTGCGGCATAGCTAGAATGAACATCGCAGGAATGATCGCGAAGTATTTAGCAATGTCGTTGGCGATTGAGAACGTCGTCAAAGCTCCACGAGTGATCAACAGCTGTTTACCAATGGAGATGACAGATAGCAGCTTGGTCGGATCAGAATCCAGATCGATCATGTTAGCCGCCTCTTTGGCCGCCATCGTCCCTGAATTCATCGCGAGTCCTACATCCGCTTGCGCAAGCGCAGGCGCGTCATTTGTGCCGTCGCCTGTCATCGCAACAAGCTTACCTTCTTGCTGCTCTTTCTTGATCGCCGCAATTTTATCTTCTGGCTTCGCTTCAGCAATAAACTCATCCACACCGGCCTCGAGTGCAATCGTTGCAGCCGTAAGTGGGTTATCCCCTGTACACATGACGGTTTTGATACCCATGGCGCGAAGCTCCGCAAATCGTTCCTTCAAGCCCGGTTTTACCGTATCTTTGAGGTAAATAACACCATAGATCCGCTCGTTAATCGTGACAGCCAACGGTGTACCTCCGGCTTTCGCGATTCTGTTCGTAATCATTTCTAGGTCATCTGGAATTTTCCCGCCAAGCGTAGTTACATATTTTTTGATCGCATCTACCGCACCTTTACGGAATTTGATACCGTCTGCTAAATCCAGCCCGGACATCCGCGTTTCTGCGGTGAACTCCACCACTTCAGCATCCGAGTAGTGATCAGCTTGCCAAGACTCGCCAAGTTTATTCGCAAGTTCCACAATGGAGCGTCCTTCTGGTGTTTCATCCTTCACAGACGCTTGCAGAGCTGCAAAGGTAATGTCTTTCGCGGATTTACCACCCACGGGCACAAACTCGGAAGCCATCCGATTACCGAAGGTAATCGTCCCCGTTTTATCCAGAATCATGGTATCGATATCGCCAGCTGCTTCAACCGCCTTACCAGACATCGCCAGCACGTTAAACTGCGTCACTCTGTCCATGCCGGCGATACCGATCGCTGACAAGAGTCCCCCAATTGTCGTCGGAATGAGACATACCAGCAGTGCAATCAACGTGGAAATTTCTAATTTCACGTTTAAATACGATGCCATCGGAACCATGGTCATAATGACGATTAAAAAGATCAGCGTCAATACAGCAAGCAGCGTCGTTAACGCAATTTCGTTCGGCGTTTTCTGCCGTTTGGCACCTTCGACGAGTGCGATCATGCGATCCAAGAATGATTCGCCGGGATCCGTCAATACTTTGACAACGATATAGTCCGAAGCTACCCGTGTACCGCCTGTCACAGATGAGAAATCGCCGCCTGCTTCCTTAATGACCGGAGCGGATTCACCTGTAATCGCAGACTCATCAATAGAGGCTAAGCCTTCAATGATTTCGCCATCTGAAGGGATCAGCTCGCCAATTTCAATGCGGACCACATCTCCCTTACGGAGTAAAGTCGACGATACTTGCTTATAAGAGCCATCCTTTTGAACCAAGCGAGCCATCGTATCGGATTTCGTCTTCCGCAAGGAATCAGCCTGAGCCTTACCTCGACCTTCCGCCAACGCCTCAGCGAAGTTAGCGAATAGCAAGGTGAACAGCAAGATCAGGAATACCGCGATATTATAACCACGCCCTACTTCTGAGCTGCCGAATAACTCTGGTGCTAAGGAAAGCAGTAGTGTAATCAGCGTACCGATTTCAACAACGAACATAACCGGATTCTTGATCATAATCCAAGGATTTAATTTTTTGAACGAATCAACAATTGCTTGATTCATAATGTCTTTCGTTAATGTTTTTTTACGTTCCACAGTCCAATCAATCCTCCATCTCTATTACGTCTACCTTTTAACGCGCCGCCAAATGTTCAGCAATCGGCCCCAATGCCAGCGCCGGGAAGAACGTTAGAGCACCAATAACTAAAATAATCATAATCATAATTCCCATAAATAAAGGCGTATTCGTTCGCAGTGTCCCCGTCGTAACAGGAACGACTCGCTTCGTCGCAAGTGAACCCGCAATGGCTAGCATCGCGACGATCGAAATGTAACGGCCGAACAGCATCACCAACCCAATGCCCAAGTTGTAGAAGTTCGTGTTCGCGGTCAGGCCACCAAAGGCCGATCCATTATTGGCTGCACCCGATGTGAAGGCATACAGTACTTCTGAGAGACCATGCGTGCCCTGGTTGGCTATGGAAGTAATCGATTCAGGTCGAATAAGCGCCCAGGCTGTCGGTGCAAGAATGATGAGCGGATGGGTAAGAATCGCGATGGCCGCAAGCTTAATCTCTTTGCCTTCAATCTTTTTCCCTAAAAACTCTGGCGTACGCCCTACCATTAACCCGCAGATAAACACGGATAAAATCAAGTAAAGCAAGCCATTTAACAAGCCTACACCTTTACCACCGAACACATTGTTCAACATCATTTCTGCAAAAGGTACAATGCTTCCAAGCGGTGTAAGTGACTCATGCATATTGTTTACACTGCCTGTTGTTGCAGCTGTGGTAACGGCTGTAAATAAAGCAGATTGGGAAGGTCCGAATCGGACTTCTTTGCCTTCCATATTGCTATGGACACCCATCGCATCAATTGCCGTAATTCCTTTATATTCGGCGTAAAAAACCGTGGATAACATCACGATGAAGATGATCCCCATAGCAGCAAAGATCGTCCAACCTTGCTTTTTGTTCTTGATCATGAGTCCGAATGCGTACACCAGCGATGTAGGCAGGAGCATCATACAAATAATGTGAATTAAATTCGCAACAGGCGTTGGATTTTCAAATGGATGCGCGGCATTCGTACCGAACCACCCACCACCGTTGGTGCCTATGTGTTTAATAGATTCAAAAGAAGCAACTAAACCACGAGTAATGGTTTGCCCAGCACCTTCAATGGTTGTAGCTTGTACGGCACCTAGTAGGGTTTGTGGAACACCTTGAAAAACTAGGATCAAAGCAACAATGAAGCTAAGTGGCAGGAATACGCGTGTAATCGCCCTCGTTATATCCACATAGAAATTCCCGAGATTATCTTGACGGCCAACTAAACCTCGTGTGAAGGCAACGGCAATAGCAAATCCAGTTGCTGCCGAAGTAAACATCGGGAACGTAAGTCCCACCATTTGTGACAAATAGGACATGGCATTTTCACCACTGTAAGCTTGCCAGTTCGTATTCGTAATGAAAGAAACAGCTGTATTGAAAGCGAGTGCCGGAGGCATATTACCTATGCCATCAGGATTAAGTGGTAAGTATTTTTGAAGCCGAAACACAGCATACATAAGAAGCATCATGACAAAGTTAACTAACAGGACAGCTCCTACATACTTTTTCCACCCCATGGCTTCGTCTTCTTTAACGCCCATGATGCGATAAGATACACGCTCGAACGGACCAAAAACACGATCAAGGCCACTCTTTTCGTAGCCAAATACTTTAACCAAGTAGCTGCCCACGGGCTTTACCAAAAGCATGATAATCCCTAGTGTAACGACGACTTGTAACAATCCCATACCCATAGTAGGCTCTCCCCCTGCTTACGTAAGCTCATAATCTACAATTAAAATTTCTCTGGTTTAACTAAAACAAAACCAAGATATACCATGATGGCACATCCAATTAATCCAATAACAATCATATGATTGCCTCCTAACGTTTTGCTTGAAAAACGACTTTTGAAAGCATACGCTTACGCCTTCTCACAATATTTCGCAAATCCCCAAAATCCTAGAAAGGTTACTGCAAATAATAAAATAATAGTTACATCGTTAAACATGATGATCACTGCCCCCTTTCCTGAAACATTGTAACGCCGATCTGTATAAAAAGGGGGTAAAGAATCTGTGTGGTCCGTATAAAAAAAGTATAAAAATTGGATATACGGAAGCCAAAAAAAAAGCACCTCCCCACTCAAAAGACAGTGGTTGAAGGTGCTTTTTTACAATATTCGGGACACTAGAAAGAGATATACGCCCCAGAATGCTCAAATAAATAAGTGCGATTAGATAAGAAAATTAGTTCTTGCTCACTTGCAGTTGATAAGTTCTCTAACTTTTCAGATAAATTCGTTAGTGCAGATGCAATTAAATGAGATCGTATTTCTCCCCATGCCTCTTGTTTCTGATGAACGTACTGCAAACCATCCTTAAGGGTTAGACCTTTGAGCTTCTGGAAAACTGACGCCCATTGAACAAAATCCCCTTTCAGGTTGCCGCATGGAATCACGAATTGCCCTAAACCACATGTTCCGAGATTCGTAGAAATCGTCAGTAAACCGCAATGACAGTCCGTACCATGCCCAGGCAGCAGCTTATCTGATAGCTCGCAATCGAATTGAAAACATTCAATGCGGGTAATCTTGCATTCCTTCGTACATACATCAGACTCTCTTACTAGAGTCAGGGGTTCGGGATACATAATAGATTCACTCTCCTCAATTTGTGAACAACAAAAAGAAGCCAAAGAGCAGAGAATCTCTACTCTCGAGCTTCGGAACAGCGTGAATACACGAACTGTGGAAGGCACGAAAAGAAGGCGGTTCTCTCCCAATGCGCTTACGAGGTTAGCTGTCGGATTCGGACTTGGAAGTGCCCTACCTTTGCAAGCTATGCTTGCTTTAGATTCACCCCGAGAAACCGATTCTACATCCCTTCGGTTCCGGTTGGTTCCCCCGTTTCCCTTACGGGAACTCAGCGTTTTGCTTAACATGATCTGTTGTTGAACCGAATGTTACGCCGATTGATCATGAATGTAAAATGTTCTGGAGATTCTTATTTCGCAATCTGTGGCATCTATCGTTTATGAAAGCGCGCCCAATGATAAATTGCATGCATTTTCAATAGAAATACTTCGACTTACTCCCGTTTTTGCTACTTTTCAGGCATACCCCAATGCCCCAACGACATTGAGAAAACGAAAGGAATTTCATTTTTATTGTATTTTTATACGTTTGTTATTCATTCTTTATCCCCTTTTTATATGGCTCAAACATACAATTATGTCATATATTCATTCACTACTGACTTCTGAGATTACGTCAAAAAGGAGAACTGCCATGACTTCCTCCCCCCGATATTATTTAGGGATACTACCACATTTGTTGAATCCGATTGATTTAGATTACGAATGGTTCGGTGTCTTATGGCTAGAAGAAGATAATCGTTTCCCTATTATTGTTGGGTACTGGTTTACTAAAGAAGAGTCCGAGATCACTCACAACGTTATCCAAACCGGAGTATCAAAATGGACCCCAGTATCCGATCATCAGATCGTTATAAGAATGTATGAGTCGATAAGAAACCAGCAAAAAAAGCAGGATTGGGAGACTCGGACTCGATTATCGATCCGCACGATTTTCAGTTCACCGTGGAATGAAGTTTCCTCAGGATTGTATATTATCAAGTCACGGGACACATACCCTCTGCATGCATCAGCCATTCTTAAGAAGAAATTCTTTATTTGGTTGGAACATGCTGCCGTATGTGAAACAGAGGGGGACCTTCATGCGTTCATGAACCGGGTGAGTGAAGAGCATCAGATGGAAACATTGATGAAAAAGGGCAGCCCTACTGTGAAGTAAGGACTGCCTTTTTCGTTTATCTAGTCATTTTTGGCAAGTGGTGTGAATTGTGAGGTGAGGCTGTGTTAGTCCGATTTCTCCGAATTAAACCGAGGATTCCTGCTGAAAAATGGTAAATAGTCCGATTCTGCCGAACTAATTTCCCTTTTCCCCTGTGTGAGGGGGGGTTGGGGCAATTTAGTTCGGCG
>NZ_WHNY01000040.1 GCF_013141695.1 Paenibacillus plantarum | reverse complement strand
CGCAAGAGAAGAATCCCGGTCGACCATCGCCTGCTAGCGCACAAAAATTGTGCGCAAGAGAAGAATCCCGGTCGACCATCGCACGCTAGCGCACAAAAATTGTGCGCAAGAGAAGAATCCCGGTCGACCATCGCCTGATAGCGCACAAAAATTGTGCGCAAGAGAAGAATCTCGGTCGACGATCGCACGCTAGCGCACAAGAATTGTGCGCAAGAGAAGAATCTCGGTCGACCATCGCCCGCTAGCGCACAAAAATTTTGCGCAAGAGAAGAATCCCGGTCGACCATCGCCTGCTAGCGCACATCTTACTCCAAACTATGCAATCGTGCGGTTGCAACAAGAAAAGTCAGCATTTTTGCGTATTCACAAATAAGGAATTGTCCTATATACTCCTAATTATCGATAATGATTATCAGTATCATCTAGGGGGATTTATTATGATTCAAGCAAGAAAATTAGTTAATTTCACAGCAGTACTACTCGTGTCTTCTTTATTTCTAGCCGGCTGTGGTGCCGGTACAGATACGAAAAATGGAGCCGCGCCTGCAAGTACGACCCAAGCCATAGTGACTCCGGCAGCAAAAGCACCGCAAGAGCGTGTCCTGAAGGATGCAATGGGACATGAAGTGAAAATCCCTGGCGAGGTTAAGCGTGTGATTGCACCTTTCCTAGAAGATGGATTAACGGCTATTGGCATCAAACCAGTTGCACAATGGTCAGCGGCTGGTGAACCTCAGCAATATTTGCAAAATGTGTTGAACGGTGTTCCTGTTCTGGCCATGGAAGGTGGACTCAAACCAGAGCAAACGTTAAGTCATAATCCAGATCTCATAATTCTTGCCGCTCCTACTTATATGAAGAATGGCACATATGAAGATTTCTCCAAAATTGCTCCTACTTTCGTCTTGTCTAATGATGAGACCGACTGGCGTGGAAATGTTGCCAAGCTAGGTGAAGTGTTGGGCAAATCAACGGAAGCTGAACAAGCCGTTAAGAAATATGATGAGAAGCTAGCTGCTTCCAAAGATAAGATTCGAACAGCTGTAGGGGACAAATCAGCCGTATTATTCCAATCCGCAAATGAAAAAGGGTTTAAATTGTTCGGAGCGAATTTCTATAGTGGGAAGTTATTGTACCAAGGCTTTGGATTCAAACAGCCGAAATTGCTAAAGGGTGACTATGATACGTATTCCTTGGAAACATTAGCACAACTGGATGATGTTGATTACATTTTCGTCCTCTCTGGCAAAGGTCGTGCGAAGCCTCCTGTGGATAATCCATTATGGCAGCAACTGCCCGCGGTGAAGCAAGGTCATGTGTATGAGGTAGATTCAGGTCACTGGTTCAATCAAAACGTAGTGGCCAATCAATTAATTATCGATGATGTACTACGTAATTTAGTTAAATAGCTCGAGTGAAGACGGGGGATTCCCTCGTCTTTTCCGTGTTTAAATCAGATACATAGGAGCGGAAAAATATGAAGCAAGAAGTTACTCCGCCGGAAGTAGAGGACGAGAGTTCATTGAACTCGATGTGGTATAAGCTGACAACCATTGAACGAATCGTGATAAAGGATCTGCAATGGCCGGTTGAACGAGATTTCATTAAGGCGGACTCGCTCATGCTTGTCGTTTCAGATACGTCGGATGGCCGTTTGGTCATTAATGGTCAGTATTACCCGCTTCGATTAGGCACAGTATTTATTTGCAAGCCGGGACAACTGATTGAAGTAGGTTTGCCTAAAGACGAGGATCACGGCGTTTATGTGCTTAGGTTTCAAGCAGTAACGGTTCTGCAAAAGGAAACCATAGAGGCTAATATTCAGCCTGTCAACACATTCCCAGGTGAAGGTGAGGCCATTCATCTTGCCGTGTCGACCGTCATTCCTCTCGTTAAAATGATCGTGACGTATTGGGGAAATGGTACAATTGCGGATCGCTTCCGGGCAGAGGCGGGATTTTATGAACTGCTCAGTCTAGTCTTACAAAATGAGGAACACAAAACGTCGATCGCTTTGGAATATGCGAAGTTCATGCTGGAGCGGGATTATACGGAAGAAATTACGATTGAAGCACTGGCGGCAAGAGCTGGTTTAAGTCGCTTCCATTTTATGCGATTATTTAAAGAGAAATTTGGTAAAGGCGTCATTGAATATGTGACAGAATTACGTTTAAGTAAATCAAAGGAACTCATGCGTGAGCTCCCGAATGCCTCAATTCGAGAAATTGCATTCCAAGTCGGGTATAAGAATGAAATCTATTTCAGCAATAATTTCAAGAAGCATATGGGGATGGCGCCTGCTGTTTATTTGAAAAATACGAAGATGAAGGTCGCCGCTTATAGTTGGGTGAATATTGGACAGTTGCTGGCGCTTCAAATTATTCCATATGCCGCACCTATGGATCATTATTGGACTGATTTTTATCGGAATAAATATGCCTATGATGTAACGGTCCCATTGAGTCATCATTATGAGTTCAACCTCACAGCCTTACAGCAGTCGTCACCTGATTACATTATAGGAATTGACGCATGGATTCCCAAAGATGAGCAAATGAAGCTATCGGAAATAGCCCCGACCTTATTTTTACCATGGGATCGGAATTGGCGCGAGCATTTGATCCTAATCGGTGATTTCGTTGGGAAATCGAAGGAGGCAGTGAAGTGGCTTCAAGCCTACGACATGAAAGCTGCTGATGTAAGAGAGAAGGTCAAGCTGAAGATGAAAGATGATAAAGTAGTAGTCGTAATTGTCCATCACAATGACTTATTGGTGTTGGGGAGACTTGCCGGCACGGTCCTGTATGATGATTTGGAACTAAACCCAGCGAGTCAATTGCGTGATATTCATTGGACGAAACCGTTTCAAGTAACAGAGTTGGCAGGTTTTGAGGCTGATCATTTGATTGTGAATATTTGTAAGGATCCAATTTCCCAAGCGACTTGGGCTAACCTAAATAAACAGGGGGATTGGCGCGGTTTAACGGCAGTCAAGAAGGGGCAGGTACATTTAACTCCTGGGTATGCTGGCTGGGAATCACCTTGGAATGAACATACGGCCTTCAATCATGAGCGTGTTTTACAGCAGATTGCACAAATCCTACTTCCAGCAACGTAATTGTTGCTGGATTTTATTTTGATTCTATTCGAATCTCCGAAATCATGATAGAATTACTGGAAATTGGAAGAGTCTGTGGGTGAAGGTATGAAAAAATTGATTCTGATTGCGATCATAGCCAGTAGTTTTGTCACGCTGTCATTTTCGTTCTACTATATGCTCAAGATTTACCAAAGCGATTTGAGTATGTCGACTGCAGGGGAACCTATGGAGCATGAACATGCCGAACGCATCGTGATCATCTCACAGGAGCAAGGCAGCTTTATGATGAATGCCATTCAAAAAGGGGCACGTGAGGCCGCAGAAGAACATCATATCCAAATTGATTTCTGGGGTGTTTACCGTTCGAACTTGGAAGGGTTAATTAAGCAAATCGATATTGCAATCGCTTCCAAAGCGAGTGGGATTGTTGTTGAAGGTGTGGATCATCCAGATTTTAATCTAATGGTGAAGAAGGCGACGGAGAAAGGAATACCGATCATTACGATTAATTCCGATGCTCCGAGCAGCTTGCGCAAGTCCTATATCGGTTCCGATCATTATCGAGAAGGGATTATTATGGGGGAGTACATTGCGACCCAGTTGAATGGAAAAGGCGAAGTCGGTGTGATTAAGAGCATATCCTCACCATCAACAGATGACTTGCGTTTGAAAGGTTTGACCGAAGTTTTTAAAAAATATGAAGGACTAAGGGTCGTAATTGCAGCTAATGATCCTGATATGACTCAACCTAAGATGCAAACGAACGATATTTTGAATCACTATCCGAATGTGAAGGCCTTTATCGGACTGTCGTCTGAATCGGGAGAGAGTATCGTTCAAGCGGCGCATTCGCGCTCGCGGACCAAAGAATATCCGATTTTTCAATTCGATGATTCTCCCCAAACCATGATGCTTATTAAAAATGGACAGGTGAAAGCTGGGCTCTCGCAGCATTATGAAGATATGGGTATTCTCAGTGTTAATTTGATGAAACGTTGGTTAGATGCTGCGCAGCTGCCGCTTGAGAATAGCTACTTCACGCCAATTAGCGTGGTGACTTCATCTGGAGAAGAGGAGAAAGCGCCCTGAAAACTATTCGTAGTAAAATGATGATGCTGTCGATCTTGATCTGGGTAATTATGGCGATTATTTGGCTCTCCATGAGCATTTATAATCAGCGAACCGTCGAAAAGTATAATGAAATTCTTCAGCGCTATATGCAAATGAATCAAGCCTCGCAATTAAGCCAACAATCTTTAACCACTCTGAATAAGTATCGAATGTCACCTACGTTAGAAAGCTTGAATCAATATGTCACAGATAACAGCAGCCTACTTCGAACCAAGACAGAGATGAGTTGGTTGCGAAATGCAAGCAACATGATGCTGCTCGATAATTTACAGAATATGCTGGAAAGTCAGTCAGAGGCGATGGATTTGGCCGTTCGCTTCCAGAAAGATAATGATGAAGAAAACGCAGCGAAACAATTTGACGAAGCCTCCAATATCTCCAAATATATTTCAGAAGCGACACTCACCTTAATTAGTGGTGAACAGAACACCTACGATGCCTTCTATAGAAAAATTATTAAGCGAAGTGAAAATATTAAGAAGATGGGACTCTGGACGTTGGCGCTCGTTTCTTTGATGCTTTTGCTGTTTTCCTATCGATTTGTGGATAGTGTGACACAGCCATTGCTGAAATTAACGCTGTCTGCGCGAGAATTGTCACGGGGGAATTTTAAAAATCCCATTGATCTGGGCAATAACGATGAAATATCCTTTTTGGCTAAAACGCTGGACAGTATGCGACTTAAGATCGGTCATTTTATCGATGATATTCAAAGTAAAGCCCAATTGGAATATGATCTTCATCGACATAAGCTCATGCTGAAGGAGAGCGAGCTGAAGAGCTTACAAAGTCAGATTAATCCCCATTTTCTTTTCAATACGTTAAATATGTTGTCGAAGGAAGCTTATTTGGCAGGCGCGGGAAAAACAAGCGAATTAATTAGCTCGGTTGCCGGTATGCTTAGATATAATCTCCGCAAGTTGGATAGCCGAGTGTCTTTAAAAGACGAGCTCGAAGTACTTGAGGAGTATTTAACGATTCAGAAGGCTCGCTTCGGTGATCGTTTGCAAGTCGTTCGTGAAATTGATGAGGATGCATTAGGCATTGAGCTTCCTATTCTTATTTTGCAACCGCTTGCAGAGAATGCGTTTATTTATGCGATTGAACCAGCTGAAGAAGGTGGCACGCTTACGATTCGAGTCAAGCAGGAAGAGAAACACATCCTTGTTCAGGTACAAGATACAGGTCAGGGCATGGATGAAGAGCAGTTAAATCGATTATTATCTCATACGGAAAATTCCATCTATAAAGGCCATTCTACGGGGATAGGCATATGGAATGTGATTCATCGCTTACAGCTATTTTATGGGGTTGAAGAGATCATAGAGATAGAATCCCATCTAGGAGCTGGCACTTGTATTACATTGAAGCTGCCGAGGGGGCATGTCGTTTGATTCGTATGTTAATCGTGGATGATGAACCAATTGAGCGAATTGCGCTGCAACGAATTATCGAAGAAGGTTCTCCAGATGTAGAGGTCGTAGGCCAGGCCGCGAATGGCAGAGAAGCCATTGAAGCCGCAGAGCGGTTACAACCAGACCTGATCACGATGGATATTAAGATGCCCGGCATCAATGGACTACAAGCGATAGAGAAGATTAGAGAGACTAACAAGGCGGTTAAGTTTATTGTTGTCACTGCATTTGACACGTTTGAATTTGCTCAACAAGCCATTAAGTTAGGCGTCTATGACTATATGTTGAAACCAAGCCGAATTTCTGTCGTGCTGGAGACAATTGGCCGGGTAGCGAATGAGATTAAAATGATTCAACAGGAGTTGGCGAGTAGAAGTTTAGAGCAAGTACGGCTGCAGAAGATGACGCCTCTAGTGGAGGCTGATATTGTGGAGCAGCTGCTATTTGATTATGTGCAATCGGCATCACTTGCTGAGATGATTGACTTAATTGGGCTTCCATCTGGGCGAGACGGTTTTGTGATGACCTTGCAATTCTCGCATGATATGGCGGAACCTTCGCATTTACGGGATTACGATGATATGTATCTACAAGTAAGTGAGTTGCATCTGGATGTATCCAATCCGATCTGGCTAGGGAAAATGTCAGGCAATCAAGTACCAGCAATTGTCTTTATGGATGGTGAATTCTCCTATCGCGCACAGGCTATAAGCGTAGCGAAGAAATGGATCCAAGCGTTGGATACGAAGGGTGGATTTCGTCTTTTTATTGGCATAGGCGGATTATGCAAGGACCTGAGGGACTTGCGCAAATCCTATCATGAAGCGTTGTTGGCATCGATGGATAACACACTGCCTGCTCGTTATAGTTTATTTGAGAATCTCACACGAGATGATATCCAGGCAATTGGCAGTCGTACCATTGAGATGGAGAAGCGTGTGCTCGAAGAGATTAGACGCGGAAATCTTGAAGCAGCTGGCGATCAGATTGCCAAAATCATTGATATCTTCGAAGGTGCTCAGCAAGGCGTTGGATTATCGCAGCAACGAGTTTTTGAAGTGTTAATCGTTGTGACCCGCATGTTGCAGGAAATGGGGATGGATGTCCATACTCCTTATTTTCCCTATTCAACGACAAGCTATATGCAATTGAAAGCAGAATCCCGGCAATTAATTCAAAACTTAGTTCAGGTTGGAGACGTCGTTGAGACAGATTTACTCCAAACGATGAAGTTATATATCCAGAAGCATGCTCATGAGGAATTGTCCTTGGAGCGGATTGCAGCTACGGTTGATCGGAATCCTTTCTATGTCAGTAAGCTGTTTAAAGAACATTTCGGAATGAATTATATTGACTTTCTGACGGAATTTCGGATCGAAACGGCCAAGCAATTGATGCAGGAAACGGATAAAAGTCTCAAAGAAATTACGTTTGAAGTGGGATATAACGATCCGAATTATTTCAGCCGTGTATTTAAAAAGCTAGTTGGACATTCACCGACGGATTATCGGAAGATGCTGATTCGACCAACCAACAAGAAGCATAGTTGAATACATGCTTACGAAGTTAGTTTTCTGACGAAAACTTTTAGGAGGGGTTTGCGCTGAAACATGTCAGAAAGAGTAGTGAAGTGGTTGGCTTCACCGTGATTATAGCCTTCGTGCTATCGGCTTGTTCGTTCATCGGAACGAACAGTGCGCCAACGGATAAAGCTAGCCCGCCAATCGAGAGTAAGCCAAGCCCCAATCGGATTATGCAAACTGACAACAAAGTGGTCGTGGGTTTATCGATCGATACGCTGTTGGAAGAACGGTGGCAGAAGGATCGGGATTTATTCAAAGCTGCTGTTGAAAAGCTCGGTGCGCGTATTGAGGTTCAAGCCGCGAATGGCGACGATGCCTTGCAGCTTGCGCAAGCAGAGAACTTGATATCACGCGGGGTAGATGTACTCGTCGTTGTGCCTCACAACGCAGAGGTATCCGCAGCGATTGTGGAGAAGGCACACAAATCGGGTATCAAGGTTATTTCGTATGACCGATTGATTGTCAATTCGGATGTCGATTTATATATTTCCTTCGATAATGAGAAAGCTGGCGAATTGCAAGCGAAAGCGATCGTGAAGAAGGCTCCTAAAGGCAATTATGTCTTAATCGAAGGCGCGGATACGGACAACAATGCGCACATGTTCAAAAAAGGTCAAATGAACATTCTGAAGCCTCTCGTCGAGAAGGGGGACATTACTATCGTTTATGATCAAGCGACGAAAGAGTGGAAGCCTGCGAATGCGTTGGCGAACATGGAGCAGGCTTTGATCGCGAATCAGAATCGCGTAGACGCGGTTGTTGCCGCGAATGACGCGACTGCAGGTGGCGTGATTCAAGCCTTAACAGCTCAGAAGATGGCCGGTCGCATTCCCGTTTCTGGACAAGATGCAGAGCTTGCAGCTGCGCAGCGAATCGTCGAAGGCACACAGACAATGACAGTGTATAAGCCCATTAAGAAGCTTGCAGAAACCGCTGCTGAGCTTGCTGTGAAGATGGCGAAGGGTGAAAATGTTCATGCGGATAAAAAAGTAAACAATAAGAAAATAGATGTGCCATCCATTTTACTCGAACCGATTGCTGTGGATCAGTCGAATATGGATGCCACGATCATTTCAGATGGCTTCCATTTGAGAGAAGACGTATATAAAAACGTGAATCAAGGGCAAATAGCAAAATAGTATAGCATTGTTAAAAAAAGTGCTAATATAAACCGCTTACATTGGAAAATCCCGGTGATATACTCAATTTGTAGTTGGCGCACAGCCAAAACAAATGAGAGGGGTATTACAAATGAAGCGAAGTGTGAAAGCGATTTCTTTGATGTTAGTGGTAATGTTTCTAGCCGTGATGGTTGCAGCATGTGGGAACTCCAGCAGCTCGAAAGTAAGCGTTGGAATTGTATTGCCTACCAAGGACGAGCCAAGATGGGTTCAAGATGAGCAACGTTTCAAAGACGCTTTGAAAGGTTCGAAATATACAACGGAAATCTTATTCAGCCAAGGCTCCTCAGCGAAAGAAAAAGAAAACGTTGATGCTTTGATCGCCAAAGGAATCAAAGTGTTAATCATTTGTCCGCAAGACGGTGATGCAGCAGCAGCTGCTGTTGAGTCAGCTAAGAAAGCCGGTATTCAAGTTATCTCCTATGACCGTTTGATTACCAAAACAGATGCGGTTAACTACTATGTGACTTTCGACAGTATTGCTGTTGGTAAAGCACAAGCACAATACTTAGTAGATAAAGCGAAACCAGGTCAACCTTTGTACTTGTACGCAGGTGCTGCATCTGACAACAATGCGTTCTTGTTCTTCGAAGGTGCATGGCAAGTGCTTCAACCGAAAATTGCCGATGGCACATTCAAAATTGCAAACTCCAGTGAGGCTGCTGCTTTGAAAGGAACTGCCAAATTAACTCGTGAGCAAATGAGTAAAATTATCGGGCAAGTCACGACGAACTGGGATGCGAACGAAGCGAAAAATAAAGCACAAACCCATTTGACAGCTGCAGCAGCAGACATGAAGGGCGATGTTGCCATTCTAGCTCCAAATGATGGAACAGCTCGCTCTATCGCGGATGTATTTGCTTCAGATAAAGCGGTTACGAAGTTCCTAGTTACGGGTCAAGATGCAGAGAAAGCATCGATTCAATACGTAATTGACGGCAAACAATCCATGACCGTGTTCAAAGATGTTCGTACACTCGTTAAAGATGCAATGGGTATGGCTGTTGCCATCCTGGATGGTAAAACACCTGAAACTACAGGATCATATAACAATGGCAAAATTGACGTGAAAGCAAAACAAACGAATGTAATCGTCGTTGACAAAGCAAATGTGAAATCTGCACTTGTGGATTCTGCGTACTATCAAGCATCCGATTTCAAAGGCTTGTAGGTGTAAGATCACATAGCTTGGAAGGAATAGTGATAGATGCGTCTATCACTATTCCTCTATTCCGAGAGTCGGTTGGCTAAGGAGCGCTTGATGATGAGTAAATATATTTTAGAAATGAACAATATATCCAAAGAATTTACGGGTGTGAAAGCACTTGCGAACGTTAATTTTAAAGTGAATACAGGCGAAATTCATTGTTTGGTGGGTGAAAATGGCGCTGGCAAGTCCACCTTAATGAAAGTACTTAGCGGTGTATACCCAAGCGGCACTTACGCAGGAGATATTGTGTTCGAGGGCAAGGTTCAGCAATTCTCGAGGATCAGTGACAGTGTGAAGACGGGCATCGCCATTATTTATCAAGAGTTAGCGCTATTTCCGGATCTTACAGTGTATGAGAACATTTATGCAGGCAACGAAGTAAGAAAAGGCATGATGGTCGATTGGAATCAAACGATTCGTCAGGCCAAAGATATGCTTCATAAAGTGAAGCTGGATGTAAACCCAGAGGTTCTTGTTAAAGATTTGGGCGTAGGAAAGCAACAACTCGTTGAAATTGCCAAAGCCTTAAGCAAGGATGTGAAGCTGCTCATTCTGGATGAGCCGACAGCTGCGCTTAATGAGAAAGAAAGCGAGAATCTACTTGAACTCTTGCGAGAGTTGAAAAAACAAGGCATTACGAGCATTATGATTTCTCATAAGCTCAAAGAAGTGACGGCGATTGCCGATCAACTCACGGTTTTACGAGATGGTAGGACAATATGTACGCTGGATGCTGCAAAAGGTGAGATTTCGGAAAGTGTCATTATCAAAAACATGGTAGGTCGCGAGATCGACGATATTTATCCGAAAAGAATGACGAAGTCATTCGGTACGAACATTCTTGAGATTCAAAACTGGACGGCGTATGATCCTCAATTGGGTCGAGACGTCGTGAAAGATGTGAATTTGCATATTAAAAAGGGTGAAATTGTCGGCATTGCTGGGTTGATGGGTTCAGGTCGAACGGAGCTAGCGCAAAGTATTTTTGGAAATCCCAAAGCGTATAAGCTTCGCGGAGACCTCCTTATGGAAGGTACTAAACAAACATTCGTCCATCCGAAGGATGCCATCAAGGCGGGTATTGCCTATGTAACGGAAGATCGTAAAGGAGACGGATTGTTCCTTATCCAAGATATCAAGCAAAACATTGCTGTTGCCAACCTGCATGAGATTTCGGAGAACGGCATCATTAATCATAATGAAGAAGTGAAAATTTCGAATCATTACAAGCAATCATTAAATATTAAAGCGCCTTCCGTGGAACAAATTGTAGGTAATTTGAGCGGGGGAAATCAACAGAAAGTCTCACTCGGCAAATGGTTATTTGTGAATCCGAGCCTGCTCATCTTAGATGAACCTACGCGCGGCATTGATGTCGGGGCCAAATATGAAATTTATACGATTATGAACAAGCTGATAAGTGAAGGAATGAGCATTATCATGATCTCATCAGAGCTTAGTGAAGTTTTGGGCATGAGTGACCGCGTGTATGTCATGGCTGAAGGTCAAATCAAAGGCGAGCTATCCATCGAGGATGCGGATCAAGAAATCATTATGAAGCTTGCGACGCAATAGGAGGAAGACCCGTGCAATTTTATAGTGAAGCGAAATCGCTAATTAAAGTGAATATCCGAGAATATGGGATGTATATCGCCCTATTCATCATCATGCTGACGTTCTCCATCATGACAGATGGCTTGTTCATGTCATCACGAAATATAAGTAATCTGATTGACGCAACGGGGTATATTGCGGTTCTAGCCGTGGGCATGACGCTCGTCATTGTCATTCGACATATCGATTTATCCGTCGGATTTGCGGCAGGGTTTCTAGGCGCCATTGCTGCTGTACTTCTCTCACAAGCGGGAGTTCCGTTCTATATCACCATTCCCATCATTCTCGTGCTAGGTATCATCGTAGGGTTATTCAATGGGTTGTTGGTCGCTCAGTTCGGTATTCCGTCCTTTGTGGCTTCCCTTGCGGGCATGTTGATTTTCAGAGGCGCGCTGCTGCGTGTAACCGAGAAAACTGGCACAATTATCGTAAAAGATGAGAATTTCAACGCGATCGGAAATGGTTTCATCCCCGCGATTACCAAGGTAGGGGGATTAAATCTACTCTCCTTAATTTTGGGAGCCGTCATGATTATTCTTTATATTTACAGTGAATTTTCAAAACGAAATAACAAGCTGAAATACAATTTCGAAGTTGTTTCTGCTAATATTTTCACCGTCAAGGTTATTTTCGTCTCGGCGATCATTGCGTATATTACATGGATTCTAGCTGGGTATAACGGCTTTTCCTGGACGGTTATCGTAGTCATGATTGTGGTGGCTGTGTACCACTTCTTGACGACTTCAACAGTATTAGGCAGACATATCTATGCCGTCGGCAGTAATCCAGAGGCAGCGAATTTGAGCGGAATTAGTGTGAAAAAGATCACGTATATCGTATTTGGATCGATGGGTATGCTATCCGCACTTTCCGGGATTCTCTTTACGGCGCGGCTGCAATCCGCTACAACGACGGCAGGTACTTTGTTCGAGCTCGATGCAATCGCTGCGGCTTATGTTGGCGGTGTTTCCGCAGCAGGCGGCGTTGGTAAAGTGACAGGCTCCATTATCGGCGCGATTGTAATGGCTTCCCTATCGAGTGGGATGAACCTTATGGGAATAGGCATTTCGTATCAGTACATGATTCGTGGAGCGGTACTCGCAATTGCCGTTATTTTCGATGTCGTAACGAGGAAGAAGAGAGCTTGATGGATGGCGGCGCAAAGGAGAGACAAGGTATGGCTATTTACACGCCACAGGGGCTTAAAATAAGTCTGGACGTACCAACAAGCTTTGGTCTTATGGCGAGATTGTATCCAGATATTAAACCGTATAGCATTCTCAAAACCACGGAATCCATCAGTGTGATGACGTCATCATTAGGTTTTGTCACAGGTATCCTGTGCTTTGCGCTGCAATTAAGCCCTTCGAATATTGCCATATGTACGTTGTTTGCTATGACGATTGGCATTCTACTCACATTTAGTGGCATCGTGTGGTTCCCATTTATTCAGTTAGGTGCTATGTTTTCGCACATATATGGACTCTTTCTCCCGACGTTCATTGCCGTTGTGATTGGATTCGTTTTGACCGGGTGGGCTGGTGTTGCCTCCTACATGGTCTCTCGCATCTTAGCGTCAGTTGTTTCTCTACTTGTTAGCATAGGGTTTACGACGCAATCTGCCATCTATAACGGAAGTCGGATTAGCACAGCGGAAAGAAATTTTTTCAATGCTTATCGGTATCATGCTTTACAATTAGGCAAATCGACGAGTCTGGAACTGTCGAGAGACGAGTTAAATGAGGCTTATTGGGGTCAAATGTATCAGGAATATAACGATGCTCGTAGTTGATGTATTTGTTAACATGGAATAAAAGCGACTCCGACATACCATCCTATGTGTAGCTGTTTAATATTTGTGTAAGCAGTTTACAGTATACACATAGGGGGGATTTACTTGAAATTAACTTCGGAGCAGATGATTACTCTGCATGGCTTTAATAATTTAACCAAATCGCTAAGTTTTAATATGTATGATATCTGTTTCACCAAAACAAGAGAAGAGCGCGAAGCCTACATAGCTTATATTGATCAGCAATATAATGCCGATCGTTTGACAGCTTTATTGAATACAGTTGCCGATATTATTGGAGCTCACGTCTTGAATATCGCGAAGCAGGACTATGTCCCACAAGGAGCAAGTGTAACCATGCTGGTGTCTGAAGGTCCTATTGAGCAAGAACCGAACGAATCGTTCGAAGAGTCGCCAGGGCCTTTGCCAGACGCGGTAGTCATGCATCTTAACACTAGTCACATTACTGTCCATACGTATCCAGAATATCACCCGGATGAGGGAATTAGCACCTTCCGAGCAGATATTGACGTATCAACGTGTGGAGAAATATCGCCGCTTAAAGCATTGAATTTTCTTATTCGTTCATTCGATAACGACATCCTGACGATGGATTACAGAGTCAGAGGGTTCACGCGCGACATTAGCGGGCACAAGCTTTTCATCGATCATGAGATCAGTTCTATTCAAAATTATATTCCGGAGGAAATTCAAGATTTATATCAGATGATCGATGTGAACGTGTATCAAGAAAATATTTTCCATACGAAATGCAAGCTTCGCGAGTTTGATCTGAATAACTATTTGTTCGGATACACGAAAGATACGCTCAGCAAGGAAGAGCAGCTGGAAATTGAGAAAAGCGTCAAATGGGAGATGGATGAGATCTTCTATGGGAAAAATATGGTGTTTAATTGATGTTTAAAAGGGTTTGGATGCAGGGATAACTGCTCCAGACCCTTTTCGCATTTGATCAGAGTCAGAGTCTGGGTGAAATAACGAAACTTGGCTGAATCATAGAGATATCATACTTGGATTATGTTAAAATAAAGGCTGTTTGAGGAGTTGCATTCATCATATATACGTACTGAATGGAAGTGGGGGATTTTATTGAATCGTAACAAAATGTTGTGGACATTAATTATGTCACAACTCGTGTACGTCATATTTGTACTTGTTTGGATGTTTATCGCGGGGATGTCTGTCATGATGTTTGACGATCCCGATGCGATCAGCCACGCAACAACATGGCTTATTTTCATCGCTATCTTGCTATATCCAGTTGGACTACTCGCAGCAATTATCGGCGGATGGGTAACCTTTTCACGTCGGCGTTACAAGGCATCATTGATCTGGAATTGTATCCCGCTTCTCTGGGTTGTGCCGTTAGGCGGTTTCTTAGTCTATTCTATTATCATGTAAAAAGTAGTAGGAGAGCTTGCCCGAGGTGGCAAGCTTTTGACTATTTGGCGATAGAAGCTTCTTCCTCTAACCTCGGAGGCAAATAGATGTATTTTCTCCAGTTAATCGTTGGGAATTTCCTCATTTATTCTAAATAAATGGATTTTATCCATTTAAATTCAAACATTATTGACGAAATGACCGAATGAAGGAGAAATAACTACATATTTTCCATCTAAAATGAAATTTAGGGTGGATTTCGTGAGATTAACTGTACAATTTCCAGTTATTAATTTTAACAAGCCAAGGAAACTAGTTAAACTCACCATCCTCTACGAACTCATTGTCAAACTAACCTCATCATCCTCTGCGAACTCCTTCATCAAACGTATCCAGCCCCCAAAACACCAGCTATTCCAGAGTTCTTATTTAACTTGTTCCAACAGATAGGGGGCCACGGTTTGGCGGAACACATGGAGAGGAATTTTGCTCTTTTTCCGTTGGTCATTGGTCAATACAACGACGGTTTCAATAGAAGGCAGGATATAAATGCACTGGCCTCCGAATCCATACGCATTAAAGTAATGTAACGATTGAATAGGTGAGTCGTTCTCCGCACGGTCTGGGTAAGTATCTGTCCACCAATGCCAGCCATAGCTGCCGCGGCGAGGTGCCTCCGCTCGTATCGCGGGTTGCGTGGAAAGAGTGACAAGCTCTTGGGAAATAAGCTGAGTATTTCCCCATTTTCCTTGTTGGAGATAGAGCTGGCCAAATTTGAGCATATCTATAGGACGAAGTGACAATCCGAAACCGCCCGTATGAATACCTTGAGGGTCCTGTTCCCAACTATACGATTCAATGCCAAGCGGTTCGAATAAAGTCATCTCAGCATAACGAGCAACTGACATGCCTGTTGCTTGGACCAGGATCGCAGATAATAATTGAGAGCCGCCAGAATTATATGACATTTTCGTACCAGGCAAATCGGATAAGGGTTGATCCAACACGAAATCAACCCAGTTCGGTGTTCTTGTCATGCGTGGAAACGAATTCTGTCCTCCAAATTCTGTCCAATCGAGGCCTGATGTCATCGTTAATAAATGCAGCAGCGTTATTTCACTTTTATGTGATGCTGGATCTTTCGCAAGCTGAGGAAAAAAAACGGATGCAACTGTTGCAGGAGCTGGCAACAGTCCCTGATCCATAGCGATACAACAGAGTGCAGAGAGGATGCTTTTGGTGCAGGAATTGATTTTTGCTATAGTTTCAGCTAACTGCGGTTCTCGGTATTGCTCGAAAGTAATTTGACCCCTTTGACTAATAAGGCAGCTTACAAGATTGGCTGGTTCTAGTTCTTCTAATAAATTTGAAAAGTTCATGACATCCTTCTTATTATTACGACATTTTATTTGATTTAGGGAGGATTTACCTTTTGATCGAATAGTTTCATGTGATAAACTACAACTAACTAAGCCCACTCGCGCGCAAAATACGACTTCTAGATAAAGATTCCACCTCAGATGTAGTGTGTAGTCTTTTTATCATACCATTCGACGTTTTTTCTGGAAATGATTGTGTTAGGAGCTGCCGGAATACATGAAAATTTTCAGGAATATAGGACTGATCATCCTCGGATTAATTGGCATTTATGTGATTTATTATGGGATAAACTTTATGCTGGGAGACACCCCGAGATTGCAGCGGCAATCAAGCAGTCAATACGGTCAGACCATGCAAGTGACAGAAAATCGCAACTTATTAGTGGAATTTATACAGGACAAGCTTACAAGCAAGCATGGTATTAATACGAATCTGAAGGATACAGATCAATTGGGTGCTGCTGCTTCTGGTCATGAAGTTCTGAGTGAATCCGCGGGTCTCTTGATGCGTTATTACGCTCTCACGGGTCAGAAAGATAAGTTTGATGGGCAGTGGCAGCAAGCCAAGCAAGTATTTGATACCCCATTTGGATTCAGCTATCGGTATAGTCCCAAAAAGAATAAACAGTATCCGATGAATGCCATTGTAGATGATTTGCGTATCATTCGGGCACTCGATGAAGCTTCCGTCGCTTTTGGAATAAAGAAGTACAGAGAAGAAGCGGAAACTTACGGCAAGCGACTCTATCAATATAATGTTGTGAATGGACAAATGCGAGACTTCTACGATCCAACATATAAAATGACAAATTCATTCCTAACTTTGTGCTATATCGACGCTGCCTCGTTGGAGCTTGTACCGCTATCACGGAAAAAGAAGGCGGCACTTGAAGCTAATATGCTGCAAATTGTCCAAGATGGCTATTTGTCGGATTCGTTTCCATTTTACCAAACTCGCTATGATTTTGATAAGAAGGGTTATCAATCTGAAAGCATAAACACCGTAGAATCGTTACTAACTATTCTAAACCTAGCAGAAGTTAAGCTGGAACAGCCAGCCAGTATCCGTTATATCAAAGATCAGGTTAAAGCAGGAACCTTATATGGTCAATATGATCGGGAAGGGAAACCACTGAACGATGTAAGGTCAACTGCAATCTATGCAATATCAGCCATGATTGGATCGGTTATTAAGGATCATGAGCTTTATGCCGATAGTATTCACAAGATGAATGAATTTCAAATCCATAATCCACAGAGTCCGCTGAATGGCGGCTTCGGAGATGTCAATGCCGCGCAGGCCTACTCCTTCGATAATTTGATGGCACTTCTAGCCTACACGTACTGATCAGAAAGGAGTGCGATCACATGTGGAACAATCGTTTCATCCAAGTGCTGCTTAGCAAGATGTCCCCAGCTGCTTTCGCTGCCATCGTGGTGTTCTTGATCACAGTGATCGCACTATTTACGCCTCCTTATATTGGGATGGCTGATAATGGGGATTATGCTCGAATTTTGAATGGACTTTACGTGAAGGATGCGGACTATACAAGCCAATACTTTGGTTACTTTGTCAAAACCTTTGGTATATTTCAATACTATAATGAGAATAGTGCCTCCATATTTTCCACACAAACATTTTTCATGAAAGCTGCAATTCTCATTAATCAACTTTTTTATAGAGAAGATACCTTTGATATTCGTTTTCAAGCGGGCATGTACTTGATACTTTATGTAGGCGCCATTTATTTACTAGTGGAAGCACTGACTTGGAAATTGTCAAAGAAATTAGGCTATGCAATGGCCGCGATCGTAATTTTCGTATTAGGCGATACTGGATACACGGCATATTTTAGCTCGTTTTATGGCGAGAGTGTTGTACTTATTATGAGTGTTTACATGGTTTCATTTGGCTTATTGCTCTATCGGAAAAGATATAATGATTACCTTATGATGATATTATTTATCCTAAGTGCCATGATTTTGACGGCTAGTAAACAGCAAAATGCTCCTGTTGGTATGATCGCTGCACCGATTGGTGTCTTTTTCATTTATATACGGAAAAATACGCTGTATCGCTCTATCACTTCGATTTTGCTTATTGCATTACTCGGAGTTGGTGTTGGCACGTACATGCTCATTCCGAAAGAATTTGTCAATATTAACAAATACCATGCCATGACGCGAGGCGTACTTATGGGCGCGGTGGATCCAGAGAAGACCTTAAAGAACTTTGACATCGATAAGCAATATGCCATATTAAATGAAACGGAATACTTCGATGCTTATACAACAGTAAATGTGGAGTCGGATATTCTACAAGACGAATTCTATAGTAAATACGGTTTCGTCTCCATTTTGACCTATTATATGATGCATCCGAACCAAGCTGGTCAGATGTTGAACTTGGCTGCACGTGACGGTTTCAGTATCCGACCTAACGCAATGGGGAATTATGAACGTTCTGTGGGCAAACCTTTTGGCGAACAAACCGTGTTCTTCTCGGGTTACAGTTTGTTAAAGAAAGCCATTGCTCCTAAAACGTTTGGCTTTGTTTTATTATGGATTTTAACGATTCTCGGACTCTATCTACCTTCATTTGTCATGGCGATTCGGTCACGATTATGGCGAAATGCAATTAGGTTGCCGTTAATTTTGATGCTTATAGGGATTGGGCTTTCCGGAATTTTTGTATCCATTATTGGTGCTGGGGATGCGGATCTTGCCAAACATGAGTTTTTATTCACACTAATTTTCGATTTAGTATCATTGATTACCATCATAGATCTCATTTCCAAGAGGTTATGGAGCCAAGAGAATTGAGCCTTTACTTGGTTGATTTCGCGGGAGAGGGGGAATAGGTATGTTTAAACGATACCAAATAGGTACTTCATTATTATTATTAGTCAATCTACTGTTCTTCATATGCTTTCCCCAAATAACGTCTGCCGCTCAAGCTGAGACTACGCCTGTGCTAGTTGTTTACGATAGCTTAGCAAATGGAACACCTTTTGAAGGTAATATAGATGCTGTACAACGTATCCTTGCTTCATTAAATGCCCAGGTAACGATAACTTCCTATGATAAATACGAAGCTGGCATGCTCGCCAAATTCAATAAAGTGATTAACATTAGTAATTTGGAAGATGTTTCGCATTCACCTGAAATCTTTAACCGTGATATGAATGGCTACTTTGGGGATTATATGCATATAGGGTATCAACTCCCACAGCATGTTCAACAAGATATGGGTATTGAGGTTCAAAAGCAAGCTACGGACACATTGAAAATTTCAATCGGTCAATTCACTCAAGCATCCATAATTGCAAGTAATATCTCGTATACAACAAAGTTCAAGGGGACCTCCTACGGTACTATTTTTTCTGAAAATAGGAAAGTGAGCTATCCGTATGGGATCATTCACGGTAAAAATGCTTATATCCCTTATTTGTTAAAAGGGAATTTAAGCGAGCTGGCCGCTTCCTTCGTATTGAAGGATTGGTTGCATGTGACTAGTACAGGACAGAACTTTGTTGTACTAAATGAAATCTACCCATTCTCTGATTTGGATTTACTTAATGAAGTTGCAGATCGCTTATATAGTGCTGGCATACCATTTATTGCAAGTGTGCAACCTGTGTTTAGTAATTTTCAATTCCCCGCGATGCAACGATATTTGGAGACACTTAAACATATTCAGTCTCGAAATGGAAGTATCGTGGTGAATGCGCCCGTAGTAGCTTCAACAATTAGCCCCGACATCGCAGGATTAAAAGCACAGTTGAGTTCTTTTCTCGATGCATTAGCTGAATACGAAATTGTTCCACTTGGTATTGGTTCCGAATTATATTGGACGTATGATCAACATTA
This sequence comes from Paenibacillus plantarum, assembly GCF_013141695.1. Classification (GTDB taxonomy): domain Bacteria; phylum Bacillota; class Bacilli; order Paenibacillales; family NBRC-103111; genus Paenibacillus_E; species Paenibacillus_E plantarum. The sequence continues at coordinate 382,245 of NZ_WHNY01000040.1, read as the reverse complement.
TTCGGAATCTGGCTTATCGATCTTTGATTCAGGCATAATTTATGATAATCAAAACATCAGACACCATACGCAAAGAAATAATTCGAGTGTATTTAATTCCGCGATGTATACAATCAAGGGTAAGGATTTAAACAAATATATAAATTCAAATCAGTCACTTAAATCACTACCAATGAATACTGCATTTGTTTATCCTTTTCCAATAAATCGTCAAGAAATGGAAGAAACATTAGACACTTTATTAACAAGTTGGACGACATTTGCCGATTATAAGAATGAAGAGCATAGTGTGCGTACGGAAAAGAACGAATTAACCTCACATAGCGGCCATTTGCAAATCAATGGACAACCTATCGCTTTAAACAATACGATCGCTGAGATCGACTCTGCTCACACCTATGTGCAAGAAGTGAAGAAGAGCTTTACGACCTTATTTTCGGTGCAAAATAATATCTTCATTGTACTTATTCTAACGACGCTTCTTATTTTTATGGTATTTCTCATCATTGGGTATCGCATGTACAAACGAAAATTCACCCATCAGGAGAGGTCATTATGACAGTTGCAGATATTTTGATGCTAATTTCCGTCATCTGTATTTGGTCACTGTTATTGGTTAATGTGATTCTAATCGTAGCAGGCTACTTGTACTATATTCAAATTGAGAACAAACCGGTTGCACCTATAGAAGGTGAGTATCCATTTGTTAGCATCATGGTTCCGGCACACAATGAGGCAAAGGTAATAACAAAAACGGTGGAATCCTTACTCGCGCTATCGTATCCGCATGATCGATATGAGATTATCGTCATCAATGACAATTCCTCTGATAATAGCAGTGTCCTATTAGGGAATCTCCAAACGAAGTACCCGAACCGCAATTTGATCATCTTAAATACGGATAATGTGATAGGTGGGAAAGGGAAGTCCAATGCTTTGAATTTGGGTTTTAAACTAAGCAAAGGTGAACTTATTGCCATCTATGATGCAGACAATACCCCGGAGAAAACGGCTTTGACGTATCTAGTTTCCGAAATAACGCATGATGCTAGCTTAGGAGCCGTCATTGGGAAATTTCGAACACGCAATCGGGATGCAAGCCTCTTGACTCGTTTTATTAATGTTGAAACATTATCATTCCAATGGATGGCACAAGCGGGGAGATGGAAGTTATTCAAGCTGTGTACGATTCCTGGTACGAATTTTATTGTTCGGCGTTCGATCATCGAGCAAATGGGTGGTTGGGATGTGAAGGCAATTGCAGAGGATACGGAAATTAGTTTTCGCATTTATTTAATGGGATACAAGATAAAGTTCCAGCCTAAGTCAGTCACATGGGAGCAAGAGCCACAAACAGTTAAAGTATGGTTTAAGCAGCGAACGCGATGGGCGAAGGGAAATATTTACGTCATCGTCAAAAACATCCCCTTATTATTCAAACGTTCAGCTCGAAACATTCATTTTGATATTTTATACTATCTCTCGATATATGTATTGTTGTTAACCTCGTTAGTCATGTCCGATTTACTTCTCATATTGCATGCTTTGGGTTATGTAAGTACTACCATTGCTAGTTTTAGCTCATTCTTGTGGGGGCTTGCCATTATCTTATTTATTCTTGGGACATTTATTACGTTAGTAACAGAAAAGGGTGAAATGAAGCTTTCGAATGTTTGGATTATAATGCTCATGTACGTCTCTTACTGCCAGATGTGGATGGTTGTTGCAGCATATGGTATGTACGCCTTTTTGAAGGATTTGGTTTTCAAGCGAGAAGCCAAATGGTATAAAACCGAAAGGTATTAGATAGGGGAGAATTTATGAAGAAACGATGGCTGTTGATTACGACCGTTTGTCTTTTATCCCTGTTTACATCGTTAAGCTCATCAGCAGGGGCGGAAGAGCTTTCACCAACTGGGAATAAACAATATCAAACTAATTTTGCAGATACGTCGTTACTCGGCGGCGTAACTTATACATCACAGTACTTTCAGATTGAGGATTATTGGAACGTAGCTAGTGTTGAAGTTCATCTCGATTATGAGATTTCACGCCTACTTCAGAATGACCGATCAAGTGTAACGTTATCGATAAACGGAAAGCCGTTTCACTCATTTCGTCCGGTCATTCAAGAAACGAAACAACAGCAGTTGACCGTCCTTGTTCCTGTTTCGTATCTCGTGAAAGACGTAAATACGCTAACTGTTCAAGGAAATTTCGAAACAACTGCGCCGCTCGCTGTGAATGCTTGTTTGCCGACAGCTACGCGAGATAATTGGTTGCAAATATCCAAAACCTCCCGTATCTCAGTGAATTATGCAAACTCGGCAATTCAGAAGAATATCCGGGATTTCAATGATCATTTTATCGGATTGGATACGATCAAAGAAGGTCTGAATGCGATCCTGGTCACAGAAGGGGAAAGTAACTTGGCTGTACTTGAAGCGGCTACCTACGCGCTTTCTGGATTCGCTAAGGTGAATCCTCTTTCGGATAAAGGGATTCCTATTGTCGCATACAGTGCGGATAGTATGAAAACAAAGCAAGCCCTTATTCTCATCTCCTTCTATAATGATCTGCCTCAAGAAGTGAAGTCAACGATTCCAACCGATGATTTAGATAATAAAGCCTACATTAAGTTGGTTACCTTTGCGGGAAAACCGACGTTAGTGGTCACTTCTTTGGATACTGCTTTACTGGTGAAAGCAGGACGATTACTAGGCAATCAGTCGTTGCTTAGTCAGCTCGACACGGATACGAAAGTAGTCGACGCCACTACAGAGGTAGAATCCCCGACTGTGAATATTAGCCGAAACATAACATTAACGGAAACAGGCGATAAAATCGTTGGTGACCGTCATCGTGAGAAATTTTATTTCGTCTCACTTCCAGGTAATCGTTCAATCGCGGATGCGAGCAAGCTCAGCATTAAGTATCGTTACGCGAAAAATCTAGATTTCGATCGTTCTATGGTTACGATCCTCATCAATGATACACCAATTGGCAGCAAGCGCTTGTCTACAGAGCTCGCAGACAATGATCATATTGATATTACAATCCCCAAAACATTAAATATTAGCGGGAATTTCACAGTGAAAGTTGCTTTCGATTTGGAACTCAAAAATGCAGGCTGTATTGAGAATCAGGATCAAATGCCATGGGCATTTGTTGATAAGGATTCTATGTTACAGCTTAATACCAAAGATAAAGCGGACATGCTGTTTAACAATTACCCTTATCCATTTCTGCGAGATGGCAGCTACAATCAGTTGGCAGTCGTTCTGCCCAAAGAGCATGATACATACATATACCAAACGATTTCGAACGTTTTTAATTTGTTAGGGCGTTACGCGCAGACCAATACCGGGGAAGTGCTCTTTTACCAAGATAATGTCGCGGCTTCACAACTGAAGAACCGCGAGATCATCGCTATCGGTAGTTATCTGAATAATCAAGTGATCCGTACGAATAATGAGAAGCTGTATTTTCAATATGATAAAAGCGGCACAGGCTTCGTCTCCAATGAAAAAATGAGTATCGAAGCGAAGTATGGCACTCGCATAGGCTCGCTTCAATTGATCGATTCACCTTATGGGAATGGCTTCGGGCTGCTCGCCGTCACAGGAGCTAGTTCAGAGTACGCTTATTTGGCCTCTAAACTTATCGGTTCGGAAGGGACGTTGTGGAAAGTATTCGGCGATGGAGCTGTAACGGACATTGACGGGCAAATTCATGCATTTCGTTTTAAAAAAATAACGACAACTGAGCCAACGACAGTATTGAACGATGTCATGAATCGCAAAGATGTTCTGGGTTTCATGGTTGCTGTTGTCCTTGTTGCCTTATTGGTTATTCTCTCGCTTATCCTGCTCATTCGTAAATACCGAAAGAAGCGGAGGGATCGTGGATGAGGCGTTTACAAAGCAATATGGTTTCGGATGGCGCATTTATTTTCCTGATTATTGTCTGTTTCGTATGTATCGTATTTACCGCGGGTAACCCCAATCTCTATATCCAAAATATTATTTTCTTGAACCTAGCGTTGTTAATTTCAATCGTCACCTACTTTACAAACGTGACAACGGGATTGATTTTAAATATCCTTTTCATCTTCGGGTACGGCACGTTCACGTTGTATCAAACGGTGGTAGTGGGCGGAGTAGTCGGACCTCAGAATTATTTCTGGCTCATCATGACGCCACTTTTTACGATCTCAACGTGGCTGCTTACTTATGGTAATCGCCAGCTTCAGTTGGAAAATGAACAATTGCAGAAGGCGAACAAGTCACTCGCAACAGTAGATGCCAAAACGAGCTTAAAGAATACATTTTCGTTCCAATCCGATGCAACGATCTTCATGGCCCTGTCAGTTCGTTATCACATCCCATTAACACTTCTGGTTTTCAGTGTGAAATACTGGGATGAAATTCGGCGTATTATTGGAGAAGAGCAACTAATGGAGGCCGTACTTGATCTGTCACAAATGAGTCAGACCAGCATCCGTACGAATGATTCACTCTATTTGCTCAATAAGGAAAATCCAATGTGGGGTATGCTGTTATTCACAGATCGACCGGGCGCTTCTATTGTCATTGATCGATTGAGAAATAGCGTGGAGGAGCGAAACCGGGATGAGTTTAGGGAGAAATACCGAGTCGAGCTTATCTTGAAGATGGGCGCGATTGAATATGATGCGAAGGAAATTCCCAACCCATTGGAGTTTATAACGCTGGCTAAGAAGCAATTGGAATTTGATGTCTAAATATCAGGTACAGATCTCAGCTATTGAGAATCTGTACCTTTTTTTATCATGATTAACAAGTCAAAAGTATGCAAATACTACTTGAGAACTATTAGCATAATTGGAAGGGAGGAACTGATTTGTCTATCGTGACCAGGTTGAAATATCATTTTGAACAAGACAGGGAGTATATTTCACGCCAAATATGGATAGGCAGTGATCCTATACTCATTCTAGGACTAAGGACACTCGTTAATTTCCCGAGATCACTTACCATGGTGCGCGAACAGCTTCACACAGTAGATGATATAGATCAACCGATACAAGATAGGCTGAAAGGGCTTGGTCACAATGTTTCCAATTGCACACTGGAAGAACTCATCTCAGAAATATTAGATGGCATGCTCATTGCCATTCATGAGCCATCTGGCACTTATATTAGCATCATACCAGTTGCACAACCGCTCAATCGTTCAGTAACAGTGCCATTAACGGAAAATGTAGTTAGAGGGTCAAGCAGCGCTTTTAACGAGGATATTGAACTCAATGTTGGCCTGCTTCGGAAGCATATTAATTCAAGTGATTTACAGATTGCGACGTATAGATTTGGGGAAGTATCCAAAAATTGCGTGGTTTTGTCCTATCTAAATAAAAAGATTGATCCTACACTTCTTAAATCTATCATTAACGCGATCGAGTCGAATTTACATGTGGAGATTAGTAATGTGCAAGAACTATCCAAAATGTTTGGATTCTCAAACCTTACGCTAGTTACTCGTTACAATACAACGGAGCTGCCACAAAGTGCTGCACGAGCTTTGAAAAATGGTAAAGCGGTACTTTTCATTGAGCGATTGCCCTTTGCATTGGTATTACCCAGTCTTGTTTCAGATCTGTTCGTGATAGCAGATGATTCCAATCATCCGCCAGTGTTTGCTATGATGCTGAGTTTCATCCGCATAATAGGAGCGCTTATAACCCTAATTATCCCTGGTTTATATGTGGCATTAGTTTCTGTAAATCCGGATGTGCTTCGGTTCGAGCTGGCGCATTCAATCGCAAGAAGTCGTGTAGATGTACCCTATCCTGCGATCGTAGAGACCTTGATATTGTTGTTTGTACTGGAATTAATTTTGGAAGCCATTGTTCGACTTCCCCCGAGTATTGGACCGACACTTACCATGGTAGGGGGGATTGTACTTGGACAAGCCGTCGTAGAAGCGAAACTAGTTAGTAGCCTACTTATCATCGTTTTAGCGGCCACGACCATCTCCAGTGCGACAGTTGTTGGATATCAAAATGGTTTATCCATCCGATTGTTTAAATATGTGTTATTAGTCCTTTCTGCCATCTTTGGCGTCCTGGGTCTTTTATTCGGGATCGTCATTATCTGCTCCTATTTAGCAGGCGTCAAATCACTTGGCGTTCCTTATTTGCAATTCAAGCATCCAGAAGGTGAATGAATGTTTAAAAATATGCAGGTTGCAGTCGTTTATATCATTACGCATCTCGGATTGATCTTCTTTCTATATCCAACGGATATCATAGCGAGTACCCAGGAAGCACATTGGGCACCAGTCTTAGTAGGGTACGTAATTCATATTACCGTTGTTTTTATTTATCTGAAGGGACTTAGCTATTTTGGCAACCAAAACATCATTCAAATTTTGATCAACAAGAATAAAGTCATTGCTTGGCTGACATTATTTCCAGCTTTTCTATATTTGTCATTGGTTATCGTGATTACCATAAGGGCTTATGCGGAAATCATTTCGATTGTGATTCTTGCGGATACGCCGATCTGGCTCCTCATGTGTCTATTACTGGGTGTTCCTGTATTTATGGTCATGCATGGAGGAATTAAAGCGCTATTGAGAACTGGGGTATTATTAGGTATCTTATTTCTGCCGCCCATGCTTTTCGTCATGGTGTCATCTTTCCAAAACGTTGATATGTATTATGCGCTTCCAATTATCCCAAAGGATCCTACGAAGCTTTTCTCATTTCTAACCCATTTCTCCTATTATAAAAGCTTGTTTGCATTTGCAGGTGGCTTTCTATTTTTGGGTTTTATTCCTTCTTCCTTGACGTTTAAACCCAAAACCATCTATATCAGCAGCGTAGCAGTCTTCCTGTTTTTTCTTCTTTCCATCTATATTCCTATAATGACATTAGGTGGAGAAACCTCGCGGCAGCTCGCTTTCCCATTCATTTTCGCAATAGACACGATAGAAATAAACTGGCTGATGTTTGACCGGATTACGATATTTTTTTTATTGAGTCTCATTGCGTTTGTCATGCTTTTCATCGCGTTAACTCTGTGGCAAATTGCCTGTTTAATTAGGACTAATGCACAAAAAATGCCGAACAAGTACCTTTTATCAGCCATCGCACTTGTCGTGTTTCTCATTTGCTTATGTATTCCAGAGTGGGAGGACATTGAAAGACTATTGCAGTGGAATTCAATTCTTCGGTTATATGTTTCCCTTGTTATTCCGTCTGTTATTTTCATAATAGGGTACCGACAGCATAAACAAGTCAGAGAAAGTTGATGTGAAACGCATGTTGAAATGGATCGTTGCTACACTTTTGCTATTTATCCTTAGCGGATGTTGGGACAACAAGGATATTAATCATCGTTCTTTACCGATTGCAATGGGTGTTTCGTACAATCAAGGCAACTATACCGTTTTTTTAGATATTCCAAAAGTAAGTGAAAAGGATAGTATCCAAGTTGTTTCGGAAAGTGGGGACACCATTAACGAAATCATTGATCACATCAGCATGAACATGGAAAGCGAAATCGATCTACTTCATTTAAAAATCATTATCGTCGATAAAGAGTTCGCCAAACACGGTCTCAATGATGGTGTTGCCAGTTTGATTCGTTCGAGACATGTCTCCCCGAAAACATTATTCGTAATCTGCGATGAATCGCCAGAACGGTTTTTTCATAAAATGGATCAAGATTCCCATGATGGAACCATGATTTATGATTTTTTTCAAAGGAATAGTGGTTTAAGCCCAGAGATTGCCTACACGCAAACGTGGAAAATATTTCGGAGTATTCATTCCTTCACGAATGATGTTGTGATTCCGATTATCAAATCTGGCAAAACGACAGCTATTGAAAGCACAGGTTCGGCCATTATGAAGAATGGCAAAATGGTGGGGCGACTTACGAATGAAGAAACCTTGCTGATTAATGTGTTTAATGGGAAGCAAACACAGGGTAAAATCGAAGTGATGGGCAAGGCTACGATTCAAATTGTAAGTAACGAGCTGAGCTACAGAAGTTCATTTGAAAATAACCAACCTCTGTTGAAAACCAAGCTAAGATTAAAGGTAATCTTACTGGATACGCAAGGTGATCTATCCTCAGCAGCTATTAAGGATGAACTGAGCAAGTTAGTGATTGAACGATTTGAAACATTATTTGAGAAAATTAGGCTCGGCGGAGCTGATGTTCTTGGGATAGGCCAATATTTCCGTCATGAATTGACGCGGTCTCAATTGGAGGATTGGCGAACTAAATATTTTCCAAATCTAAAAACTGATTTGGAAGTTTCAACATCGATTCGAAATACGGGGAACTTGAAAGGAACTTAAACTTACTTATAAAGGAAAACAAACACGGAGGCTGCGAATGTATTCGCAGCTTCTATTTCCGTATTGTATGGTAAACCCCTTGAGCAAATAAACATCTGATGATAGGATGAATGTACAAGGAATTGGAAGGAGAAATCATTAAATGACACAAGTGATTGAAATGAACAAAATAGGTTGGTCTAGGGACAACAAAATCATCCTGGACGATATAAATTGGCATGTTGCCAAAGGCGAGCATTGGGCTATACTTGGACTAAACGGTTCAGGTAAAACAACGCTCCTCAATATGATTAATGGCTATATTTGGCCTACGACAGGGCAATTGTCTGTCTTGGGGCATCCTTTTGGCAGCGTAGATATAAGGGAATTGCGTAAATCGATCGGTTGGGTCAGTTCCTCCTTGCAGGAAAAATTGTACGCTTCAGATAAAACACAGCACGTCGTTATCAGTGGCAAACATGCGTCTATTGGGTTGTACGATAAACCGAGTGAGGAAGATTTCGAGCGAGCAAGGGGATTTATGCAGCGGCTCTCTTGCCTGCATTTGTATGATCGTACTTATCAATCCTGCTCGCAGGGAGAGAAGCAAAAACTGCTCATTGCCAGAGCATTAATGGCATCACCCAAGTTGCTTATTTTGGATGAAGCTACGAACGGCCTGGATTTTCTTTCAAGAGAAGCCTTATTATCCAGTATAAGCGAGCTGGCCGTGGGGCCGGATGCTCCGACTTTGATATTTGTCACCCATCATATTGAGGAGATTCTCCCGGTGTTTGGTCAAACATTACTCATTCGTCGTGGCGGTGTGTTTGCCAAAGGAGATACGCGTGAAGTGCTGACAAGTGACAGTTTGTCATCCTTCTTTGAGACCTCAGTAGAAGTGAAATGGCAGAATCAGCGTGCTTGGATTTCGATTCCGTAGGTTTGTAAGGAGAATGTTCTCAACTGCTAGCGTAGCATTAATTATCTTTCTTTTGTATGCTAAACGGAGCACATTAACATCCATATTGTCCAACAACCAAGGAGGTGTTGCCCCATGACAACTCACAACAAACCTAATAGATTAGCCAAGGAAAAATCTCCTTACTTGTTACAACATCAATACAACCCAGTCGATTGGTTTCCTTGGACAGAAGAAGCTTTTGAAAAAGCGAAGCAGGAGAATAAGCCTGTGTTCTTATCTATTGGCTATTCCACCTGTCACTGGTGTCATGTCATGTCACACGAATCGTTCGAAGACCAAACGATAGCCAATATGTTAAATAAAGATTTCATCTCGATCAAAGTAGACCGGGAAGAGCGCCCCGATATCGACCATATCTACATGGCGGTGTGCCAAGCAATGACCGGACAGGGTGGCTGGCCACTGACGGTGTTCCTAACACCAGAGAAGAAGCCATTTTTTGCAGGGACTTATTTTCCACGCAGTCGCAAATATAATCGAGCAGGCATGGTTGAGATCATTGCACAGCTTGCAAGCAAGTGGAGGGAGGATCCTGAACGAGTTCGCGAGCTTGGTGAGCAAGTGACTACGGAAACGTCACAACGGTTGCTAGAGAATCAAACCGGAGGCACGTTGGCAGAAGAAACGCTACATGAGGCATTTCGCTTATATGTGTCCAATTTTGATGCTGAACATGGTGGGTTTGGTACGTCTCCGAAGTTTCCAACCTCCCATAATTTGTCTTTCTTACTCAGGTATTATAAGAAGACGGGGAATGAGCAGGCGCTTGACATGGTTGAAAAAACGCTAGACGCTATGCATCGTGGGGGTATGTATGATCATATTGGGTTCGGATTCGCCAGATATTCTGTTGATGCCCAGTGGTTAGTGCCGCATTTCGAGAAAATGCTGTATGATAACGCACTACTGGTGATGACGTATATGGAAGCTTATCAGGTGACTGGGAAAGATCAGTACGCCGAGGTTGCCGAGCAAATTATTACGTATGTTCTTCGTGATATGACGGACGAAGGCGGCGCATTCTATTCCGCGGAGGATGCCGATTCGGAAGGCGAGGAAGGCAAGTTCTACGTCTGGACGATGGACGAAATTGAGGACGTGTTAGGCATGGACGAGGGAGATCTCTATAGCGAGATCTATGGTTTGACGGAGTCGGGGAATTTTGAGGGGAAAAATATCCCGAATTTACGCGACACGACGCTGGCGTCTGTGGCAAGGCGGAAGCAAATTCCTCTGGATGAGCTGAAGCAGCGGTTGGAGGCGGCCCGCGTCAAGCTGTTCGCGCATCGCGAACAACGGATTCACCCGGGCAAGGATGATAAGATTCTGACCGCGTGGAACGGTCTGATGATCGCTGCGCTGTCCAAGGCGGCACGCGCCTTGGACAAGCCTTCCTACGCGGCCGCCGCGACGAAGGCCGCGGACTTCCTGCTTCGCGAGCTGCGTCGCGAAGATGGGCGCTTGCTCGCTCGCTATCGCGATGGCGAAGCTGCGTTCCTGGGCTACGTGGACGACTACGCGTTCCTCGTATGGGGACTGATCGAGCTGTACGAGACCACGTTCGAGCTGCGCTTTCTCCGTGAAGCGGTCCAGCTGAACGCAGAGATGCTTCGTCTCTTCGGAGACGAAGAGAGGGGCGGGCTCTTCTTCTACGGCAGCGATGCCGATCAGCTGCTCACCCGCCCCAAAGAGATCTACGACGGCGCGATGCCGTCGGGGAATGGTGCAGCCGCGCTCAACATGCTGCGGCTGTCCAGGCTGACCTACGACGCGAAGCTGTCGCAGGCAGCGGAAGAGCAGCTTCAGGCGTTCGCCGGAGCTGTCAGCAAGTACCCGCCGGGCCATGCGCTAACGCTGGCCGCGCTTGATTTCGCTTATGGCGCAGCCAGCGAAATCGTGATCGCCGGCGACCCGGCGAAGCCAGAGACACAGCACATGCTGCGCACGGTGCAGCGGCAGTACCTGCCGAATGCGCTGGTGGTGCTTCATCCGCCGGGTGCGGCAGGCGAAGAGGTGCGCCAGCTCATTCCGCTGGTACAAGACAAACTGCCCCTCGGAGGCCGAGCAACAGCGTATGTCTGCGAGAATTTTGCCTGCCAAGCGCCAACACAAGATGTGGAGGAGCTTGAAAATCTCTCTTGACTCTCTCTTATCTCGAAATGTTTTCCTCACTCGAAATCTCCACTGAAAATCTCTTCTCCGATGACTGATAATAATTATCATTATTGGTTACAATAGTATTAGATACATAAAAAGAGGCCCTAAGGCCTCTTTCAAACTCTCTTCTCAACTCTTTAGTTATCTCACCGATGATCTAAACCTTGGATTCAAATGTTTTACAATCCGTTTCTTCCGAATTGCGCGCTTGATCACTACCGTGGTGGCTCACGATTGAAATCGAGCTAGCTTTGCATTTGTTCTCATTTGCCCAGAATTTACAGGAATTCACTTCACACATTACATCTTTTGCCATGTCTCTTTCACCTCCCTTACGTCTTAGGGTGGGCGAAAGAGACCTCTTTTTATACATAGCGCTACAAATAACTTTGGGGAAGGGAATGTAAATCCCCTATTTATGTGAAAAGAGCGAATTCCAACGAGAAAGGGAACGTCATTCCTCTATTTTTCCTCAATACACGGCTTAAGCACTAAAACCCAACGAATAGAGGAACCACGTTCCCCTTCACCGCTCAAACTCTCGTTTATCCTAATATAGTGCACCGACGTTCCCTTAGACATATAAATTTGTTGGAGTAGAATCTAAGTTGACGCTGATGGGCAGGGGGAAATTGTTTGGTGTAAGTTAGCGACAAGGTACAGGAACAAATGTCCCAGCTGTCCGAATATACTTGAAGTAACGCATCAACGAACTTCAAGGGGATGAAGAGATGGCCGAGAAGAATGAGTTACAAACCTGTGTCAGATGCAAATACGTTGCTGTGAAGGAAGACAGGTATTGCATACGTTGCGGGGCGCCGCTCAAGAACAAATGCACCAAAGAGAAATCCCTTATGCATAAGGGATGCTATAAGGTTAATAAGGCGGATGCCAAGTACTGTGCGGATTGCGGCACGGAAACGACGTTCAGCCAGCTGGGACTCATCTAGATGGCGTAGGGGTTTCATTGAATAAAAAACCTGAGACAAGGACGAAGTCCTCAGCTCAGGTTTATTTGTTTCTTACCTAACAGGTTTTTGTCTTCCTACCAATCAGTTCCTTTGTCTTCCTACCTACTTCTTCTGCAACACAGCCTGCCATAGATCCGGTGTATCATAACCTAGGCGCCAAGCTGCGACACCGGCGATATCATACTTTTTAGCGATATCCATACGAGCCGTGACGGTAGTCTGATTCTCCAACCAGAATACGTACGTATAACCATTTTCTTTGTACTCGACCCGATATTGCCCGAATTCGTTGTCCCACGTTTGCGTGGTCGATTTGGCAGCCATAAGCGCAGGAATGTCTTTCATGAGAACGGTGCGATTCCCGACTAAAGCTCCTTTGGCATCCAACTGCCATTCGCGTACATAATACGGGATGCCTAGAATGATTTTATCCCGCGGAATACCGTAGGAGAGGAACTCTTGAACGCCACCATCGGCCCAAGGAATACCAGCGACCGAACCAGGTGAGGTGCTTCCTTTCCAGAACTGATCGTAGGCCATGATCACCATGTAATCGACAATGCCACCAAGCTTCTCATGATCGAAAGCGGAAAGATGATTCCATTTCACGCTGCCGCGCGGTAAGTCAATGGAAATGACTAATCCTTTCGCATGCGCAGCGTCTGTCAATTTGGAAATAAACGCCGTAAAGGCATTGCGATCAGAACCGGCTAAGCTTTCGAAATCGACATTGATCCCCGGAACCCCCAATTGCACGGAGCGATTAACCAAAGCCGTTATGAACTTATCTTGCGCAGCACTGTTTGCAAGGAATTGTGTAGTTAAGGTAGAGCTGAATTGATTGCTAACCAATGGATATACGGTGTAACCGCTTTTTTGCAACCATCTGACCGTATCAGCATTCGACGTATCCTTCAAATTACCTGTGTTATCTGCCAACTCGAAATAAGAAGGAGAATCGACATCAAGTCCAATCGTATTGGAGACATGAGCTTTAATAACCTCTGCACCAGAGCTGCCGTTCCAGCCCCAGACTTGCAGCTTTTTGAAATTATCCCAAAGTGTACGATTCTCCAACGTTTGAATGGAAGCATTACTGTACAGTTTCCCGTAGGATAGGGCTTCGGGAAGGGTTCTAAACTCACCAATTAGATTGGCGCTTTGATACACTTGATAAGAAGCATAATTGTTCCAAATCTTACGGCCTTCGCGGTAAATGGCGCTGTGTCCCCATAATTTTGCATAACTAATGGCTTCATCAATGGATGTGAATTCCTGAAGAAAAGCGTCATTTTGAAAAACTTTATATGGTTTAAGATTGCTGTAAACCGTTTGTTTGGAGTTACTATTTACGACAGTGGAATTTCCCCATTTGAGAGCCTCTTGAATCGCATCCTCTAAGGAAGCAAATCCCCAATTTGGAGCTGAAAATGTACCTTGATATACTGTATATACTAGGCTGCCTGAACGATTGGCCTCTTTCACATCTTGGGAGATGTTATCCCAAATCCATCCGTTCGAGTTCAAATCGATAATATGCGCATTTCCCCACTTTTTGGCTTCCGCAATGGCGTCTGTGAGACTCGTAAACTTCCACGAATCCTGCGTAATTTCATTTTGATAGAGTTGATACCGCGCATAATTGTTCCACACCCAGCCCGTGGATTGTAAATCCCGAACACTTGCGTTGGTCCATTTCTTGGCTTCTGCGATGGCCTCATTCAGTGTGGCGAATTGCCACTCCGGCAGGGTAACATCTTGCTGATATACCTGATAACGAGGGAGATTGCTCCAAACCCAAGTCCGTGAGCCTATTTCTTCTACGTGGCTGTTCGAAAACCATTTGGCATACGCTTCTGCCTGTCCATACGTTGCAAATTCCATAAGGACTTGATTGTACTGGTAGACGCGGTATTTCGTCGTTTTGTCTATGCTGGAAGGACTATTGCTAGCTGCAAGAACGGTTGAAGGTAACGTCATGGAGAGAAGTAAAGTACCGCTAAGTAACCATTTTCCGATTTTCATTCTTTCGCCTCTTTCTAGTAAGCTACTCTATTGGACGCATGAACTAGTAGAATGGTTGCGCTTCCGACTAGTTGGAAGTTCATGGGTGTCCGCGCGAAATTGGACGGTGACCCGACTTTTTAGTAACATGAGAGATATTGGTTTACCGTGATGAACTTAAGGTGAGGGGAATACAAATGACGCAATATCCAGAGGCATACACCGATTATTTATGTTATTTTCACGGAGCGCGGGATTATTTCGAATGTCATGAAGTGATGGAAGAGTACTGGAAAGAGCATCCCAAGGATCCAGCAAGATTAACGTATGTTGGGCTTATTCAAATCGCCGTGGGGATGTATCATAGCCGAAGAGGGAATTATGCGGGTGCTGTGAAAATGCTGCAAAGTGCAGCAAATAACCTCCAAGCGGAGGATGTTCGCACGTTGGGACTAGACGAAGTGGAGCTCCAGGCACGTATTGCGGAGGCTTGGCAAGCGATCGGAACCGAGAACTATCAATTTGAAGATATGAATTTGCCTATAGCGGATCCTGAGCTGTTGAATTTATGTTTAGAATTATGTCAGCTCAAAGGGTGGAACTGGCAAACGCCAAGCCTGATGTCTGATGAGATGATTATTCATAAGCACACGCGAAGAGATCGGTCCGAAGTGATTGAAGAGCGAGCGAGACAACAAGTTATTCGAAAGGAATTAGGTGAAAACCGATGAATTCGGAAGGTAAAATTTTAGTCGTTGAAGATGAACCCAATATTTCTGAGGTTGTTAAGTTATATTTGGAGCATTCGAATTTTGAAGCCATTCAATTGTTTCGCGGCGGTCAAGTACTGAAGACCATCACAAATGAGAGACCTAGCTTGGTGCTGCTTGACATTATGCTGCCGGATATTTCAGGCTACGAGTTGTGTGAGGAAATTCGAAAAATGGACGCTCCTTTTCATCATACTCCGATTATTTTCTTAACTGCGAAAGGGGAGTCCCTGGACAAGCTGAGAGGTTTTAATTTGGGTGTAGACGATTATTTAGTGAAGCCTTTTGACCCGAACGAGCTCATTGCGCGGATTAAGGCCGTACTTCGGAGAACGATGCAACCGCCTGCTGAGATGACAGGTCCGCAAAGCTCTCCGCGTAAATGGTTGGAAATGGGTAATATTATGATCGACTTAGAGCAATATCGTGTTACGGTTGGAGGCAATCGCATTGAATTAACGCCTAAGGAGATTGAACTATTGTTTTTCTTAATGAGCAACCCTGGTCGTGTATTTACTCGTGAAGATTTACTGGGGTATGTGTGGAATTTTGACTTTACAGGGGGCACGCGTACTGTAGATGCACATGTGAAAAACCTTAGGAAGAAGTTAGGCCAGCATGAGACATGGAATATTCAAACCCTATGGGGGATTGGATACTCATTTGAGGTTGTCCAGCATGTTTAAGCGTTGGGTCATGGGGAAATACAATAGCTTATATATTAAACTATTCCTCTCTTTTCTCGCGACCTGCGTGCTTTTTTTTATTGGGCTTTTCGTGTTTTGGAATTCTTATTTTACGGATCTTTTCTATAAGGATAAAATCGAACTTCTTGACAAAAGAAATACGGAAATTATCCGATTATTGGATTCGGTTCAGGATGGTACGATTTCTACACGTGAGTTGAAATATACGGTTCGGATTTTAGCTAGAAGTATTAATGGACAAGTCTGGCTCGTAGATGAGAAAGGGAACATTTCTACTGGTTCCTCGGATAGTGAAGGAAGAGCGATTCCGAAGCAGATGGATGCTTTATTCATTGATGGTTTGCACGGCCGTTCGGGACATAGCATGATAAGTTTAGTAACGCCGGATGGGACGCGAAATTTATTTGCTTACTATGCGCCCTATCAATTGAATGAACAACCGATGGTTATCATTCTTCATTTCCCTGCAGGTGATATTCGTGAGGTTATCTCTGCCGTACGTCTGAACCTCTGGTTACCTTTACTGTTTTCTCTCATCGCAGTTGGCATTATCCTGTTCGTTGTTTCCAGGAAACTTGCCGGGCCGCTGCAACAAATGAACCGTGCAGCTTTAGAATTGGCTCATGGAGATTTCAAGACGCGTGTACCTGTCAATTCACAGGATGAAGTTGGGCAGCTGGCTAGAAGCTTTAACTTTATGGTGGAGAAATTGGAGGAGTGGGAGGAGACGAGGCAAGAGTTTCTGGCTAATGTCTCTCATGAGCTCCGATCACCTTTGACCTCCTTACGTGGTTTCATCGTTGCCATGAATGATCATATTATTCCGCAAGAGAAGTATCCGCATTATTTACATATTTGTGATCAAGAGGTACAGCGGCTGCAGCGACTTGTCACAGATCTTCTGGACCTTGCTCAGATACAAAATGGGGTGGATGTATTTCGATTACGCCCTGTTGACATCATCGAATTGGTGGAGGACTCACTCGAGTTATTGAAGCCTGCTATTGCGGAGAAGAACATTTCCTTACATCTCATTTTGCCTGACGAAAATACGGATGGTTGTTTCGTGCAGTTAGACCCCGATCGATTTGCCCAAATCATTCGTAATTTAATGTATAATTCGTTGAAATTCACCCCAGAAGGCGGGACTTTAACTGTCGCATTAGAAGAGCATGAGAAAGCGGTCCATTTGTATATTAGAGATACAGGGACTGGGATGACGGAAACCGAATTATCACGAATCTGGGATCGATTCTACAAAGCGGATGAAGCTAGAACATCCGATTCGGATGCTATTTCGGGAACAGGGTTAGGACTTACCATCGTCAAACATCTGGTCACGGGGATGAAAGGTAACGTTTCCGTTCGCTCCCGAATTGGGGAAGGAACGGAGTTTCGAATCGTTTTTCCAAGGAAAAAAGAAATGTTCACAAAATCGTCACAATAGTATCATACTTCATACACAATTTTCGCCTATCCTTTTGCTGATGGATAGGTTTTTTTGTGGAGGTGTATGTTGGTTGATCATTCGTACTCGCAGTAGTTTGCTGTGTTTGATCCTCACGACCTTCTTGTTAGTCGGTTGTACCAAACAGGATATTGGACAAGCCGAATCCTCTGCAACTGGGAACCCGACTATGCCTGCTTCCACCCAAGTCTCGCAAGAGCTCCCTATGGCTGAAGATGTACAGAATGCAACAGAACAGCGGCTGGTTATGCTATTTCAAGGGTTAATCGTGATGGATCGACAACCGTTATTAGCATTGACTGCAGAGCAATCTCGATCCATTTTGCCCATCGTACGCAAAAGTGAAGAAGAAGGCAGCATTGACGAATCCGAACGTAAAGCAATCATCCAAGTATTAACGAATGAACAGAAAGCTTACCTGGATGAACAATCGAAACTATTGAGGCAACGTATCGCGGAACGAGTGAAAACTCACAAGGAAGCGTTATCGGCGGCGGAGAGGGAACGATTTGTAAACGCTTTCGAAAAAAGGAGGAAGTCTGAGCAGCGGGTTGAAGCTGGTGTGACAGAGACTGTAAACAATGTTGTGCCATCTCTGGATACACGAGGAATGGGGACCAGTATTGAACAGCAATTAATCGATTTGCTGATCTCGAAGTTGTAAGGTCATGTACAAGCGCACAAATGCTAAGGGGGAAGTAACAGAATGAAATTTTTTCGCAGTAAATGGTTCATTTTGATTGTGGCAATTCTCGTTTGCGCTGGTGGTTCCTATGCGTATCTAGCCAAAGGGAAGAAAACGAAAGCAGCAGAGACCAAAGAAGTTACATTTGATGTTAAAAAAGGGAACATTCGCTCCTCCGTTTCGGGAACTGCCCAATTTGAGCCGAAGGATACCCAAACGATTTCGTCTACAGAAAATGCTCTCATAAAATCGATTAACCTGACTCGTAATCAAACGGTTAAATCGGGAGATGTTCTGATCGAGCTGACAAGCTCAAATTTGGAAAATGATCTTCAAGATGCCAAAACGACTTATGAGCAATTGGAGAAGGATTTGAAAACGAAGGAGCAACAAAGAGGAATAACTGGCGTAACGGCGCCAATAAGCGGGAAATTAACGTATGCCAATATTGATGTTGGCGCAACGATTAATAAATCTACGAAAATCGCTACGATTGGCGATGCAAGTACGCTAACAGTAACCTTGCCATTTTTTGTGGAGGATGCTGCACAACTACATAAAGGCGATATCATAGACATAACCGTAGATGGTTTCATGATTACCAAAACAGGAACGATAGCGGCCATTTCCAAAGACCCGAAATCAGATGGTAAGGGTGGCAAGCTTGTCGATATCGATATTCAAATTAAGAATGACAATTCCATGGATGCAGGATTGAATGCCATGGGATCTGCAACGATTGGCGGACGTACGGTTGATTCTCAAGGGAAAGCCGCACTTCAGTACGTGCAGGTTGCTACAATATTGGCTGGTACAACAGGAAGTATCTCCACAATGCCTTTCAAAACAGGGGTAATTGTACATCAGGGTGATCTGCTTGCCTCCTTCCTGAATGATACTTTAGACGATGATATAACGACGGCGCAAGCTGCGCTAGAACGTCAGAAGCTGAAGGTGGATGCGGCACAGGATCGCGTAACTGCTTTGAAAATTCTCGCTCCTTTCGATGGTGTATTCTCCACGGATTTCGTGAATAAAAAAGTGGATATTCTTAGCAACTTCCGACCAGGAACAAGGGTTACAAGCGGAACTCAGTTTGGTACAGTAGCAAGTTTTGCTAAAATGCAGCTTCCTGTCCAAGTGGATGAGCTTGATTTGCCGAACATTAAAGTTGGAATGAAGGCGGAAATTAAAGTTGACTCCTTCCCAGGTCGCACATTCCCAGCAGAAGTGACACAAGTTTCTACGGTAGGTACAACGACGAATGGTGTAACGTTCTACGATGTTATCCTAGCCACAGAAAATAAAGATAATGTGTTGAAATATGGGATGACGGCAACAGGCGAAATTCTGATCCAAGATAAGAAAGATGTTATTTATATCCCGCCAGAAGCGCTTCAGCTGCAACGAGGTAAACGTGTTGTAACGGTGAAGAAAGCGGATGGAACATCAGAACCAGAGCATGAAGTGAAAATTGGTATTCGTTCGACAACACAAATTGAAATCACGGATGGTCTTAAAGAAGGCGATAAAGTCGTATTGCCTGCGGCTGTTAAAAGACAGCAAAATTTAAGTACAGATGAGATCAATCGCTTAAGACAGCAATTCCAGCAAGGCGGCGGTGCCGGTGGAGCAGGTGGCTTTGGCGGTGGTGGAGCTGGTGGCTTCCAACAAGGTGGTGGCAATGCCGGAGGCGGAGCTGCCGGTGGTGGCAATGCCGGAGGCGGAGCTGCACAGCGTACGCAAGTTGGCGGTAATGCTGGTGGCGGTAACAGATAAGGCTGCCCCTGAAAGGAGCTATTGCTTTGAAGAATATCATTGAACTGAAAGATATAACGAAAACTTATAGGCGCGGTGAGGAAGATCTTCCCATTCTGCGTAACATATCGTTAACAGTTGCCGATGGCGATTTCGTTGCCATTATCGGTCCCAGTGGATCCGGCAAATCGACATTAATGAATACGATCGGCTTGTTGGATGTGCCTACATCAGGCAGCTATACTCTGGACGGTGTCGTAACGGAGCGTATGAGTGATAATGAATTGGCTGAGCTTAGAAATCAGAAAATCGGCTTTATTTTCCAACAATTTAATCTGCTTCCTAGACTAACCGCGATGGAAAATGTTGAGCTCCCGATGATCTATGCTGGCATTTCAAAGAAAGAACGTAAGGAACGTGCGAATGCGATGTTGAAAATGCTCGGCATGGGCGAACGTGGTCATCACCGGCCAAGTGAGCTGTCAGGCGGTCAACAGCAGCGGGTAGCCATTGCACGTGCGTTGGCCATTTCACCTTCGCTGATTCTAGCGGATGAGCCGACAGGGGCTTTGGACTCGCGGACAGGTGAGGAAGTACTGGAGCTTATCCTGCAGCTGAATGCACAAGGTAACACCATTGTTCTCATCACGCATGATCATCATATTGCGGATAATGCGAAACGTGTCGTTGCCCTTCGCGACGGCGTTATTGTCGATGACTACCGGAATGACGCGAAGAAGGCTCTGTTGCAGCAAGAGGTGAGCGTATGAAGGTAAGTGAACTGATCCGGATGTCGCTTCGGACGATCATTTCAAGTCCGCTGCGTACATTTCTGACCATGCTTGGCGTTATTATTGGCGTAAGCTCAGTTGTCACACTCGTTTCCATCGGACAGGGAACTTCGGAAGCTATTGCGAAGCAATACGAGAATATGGGAACGAATTTGCTCGTTGTAACGGCGACGGGGAATGGGCGTGCGACACAGCTCAGTTACGAGGATTTGATGAATTTTGAGAATTTCCCAGAATTCAAATCCATTGCGCCAACGATGTCCAAGAATGGTTCGAATGTCAAATATGATCGTACGCAAGAAAAATATAATGTTTTGGGAACGAATGACCGCTATTTCGACATCATCAAAGCTACAATTGACAAGGGTCGAAATTTGTCGCCTACAGACCTTGAATTTCGTTCGAATGTAGCCATTCTGGGCAGTGAGGTCACGAAGAAATTTTTTGGGACATTGAATCCAGTTGGCGAGAATATCAACATTGATGGTGTTGTTTTCAACGTGATCGGTACACTCAAGGAAAAGGGATCCAATATTGGTGGAGCTTCCGTAGACAGCTCTGTGATCGTGCCGTTAGAATCTGCTAGACGTCAATTCAAACTGGGTCAAATTCGAACAACGTATGTGGAAGCACCTACGAAGGACGATATTTATACAGCGCAAGAGACGATGAAGCAGTACCTGACGTATAAATTCAAGAGCGATACTGGGTTTGTATTAACGAATCAGGACGAACTGTTGAAAGCACGGACTGAAGCAACGAATACCCTTACGAATCAATTAGTGGCGGTTGCCTTGATTTCCTTGCTTGTCGGTGGAATTGGAATCATGAATATTATGTTAGTTACGGTAAGTGAACGAACACGTGAGATTGGGATTCGCAAATCAATTGGCGCTAAGCGTCGTAATATTTTGCTTCAATTCCTGGTGGAAGCGGTCGTTATTAGTGGCATGGGTGGTTTAATTGGACTGCTGCTAGGTATCGGATTCTCCTATGCCTTGCCATATTTTAGTCCGAAGCAATCGACCAGTCTTTCCTTTAATGTAGGCCTTTATTCTTTCTTATTTTCGGTATTAGTCGGAGTGATTTTCGGTTTATATCCAGCAAACAAAGCATCTAAGCTGCGTCCGATCGACGCATTGCGTTCTGACTAAATGTAACTACAAGGAGGACTCCAAGTGATCCAACAACGTAAGATGAAACGACTGCTCAGCCGTTCGGCTTTATTGCTAACCGCTGCAAGCTTCTTAACTCTTCCTCTGGCAACATCAGCTTTCGCAGGCAAGGAAGGGGTATTTCTCAGTGATTCCGTCTATTTTACTTTGGATAAAGTGTCGTTATCGGTTGGCGCCGAGGATGGCTCGCTTCGATTCTCATTAGGCTTGAACAATCATAGTGACGGGATCGTCGATTTCAATAACTATGGCGTAAAAGTCATTGGTGGTAATGGTATTACGTATACAGCGAAGCTAAATGAGAAGGTTGTTGCGCGTGTGAAGGCAGGAGAGACGGGGACGTTTAAATTTACGTCGGAAGTTCCGAGCAATCTGACACCTTCCGATTTGAAAGTTGATATTTTCCGATGGAATAATAACTCGACATCCGATATCGGTGCGCTTTCTGTCGAATCAGCGATGGTCGAAACAGGTCAAACGTTGGAACAACAAGCTGTTATTAATTTAAAAGAGATTGATACGACGCTTGTTGAGGAAACGTTAGTTACCGCTAAATTAGGAAAAAGCTATAAGGCGTACAAAGATGGCGTGTGGATGGTATATACGGATCTGACGTTGTCCAATGAAAGCAATGCCAGCGTGAAGCTGCCTGACGGATTAGAACTCAATTTCCAAGATAACAAAGGGTTGACGTATGGCGCTCAATTTGTTGCTAACGTAGGCGCCTTGCTTCCTGAACAACCTGTGACAGTAACGCTCCAAGCAGCTGTTCCTGCTTCACTGGATACGAATCACTTGTCATTGCTTTTCTCTCCAAAAGGAAAAGTGAAAACGACACTTCTGGGTACACTGAATGCAGCGAAAACTTTCTCAGTAGGCCGTCTTAATGATAAGATTGCTTACCCGAATAAAGATGCGAGTGATGCTTTAAACGGACTAGTTATGTCGACCTCATGGGCATCAGCTGTTCAGCAAACAGATGGGTTACATGTGCAAGCGAATGTGACTTTGACGAACGAAAGTGATGGCATTGTTACAGTTCCTAACTTGACTGGAGAATTCCAGGCGAGTCGTAGTAATGTAGGTGTGACATCGAGCGACAATGCAGTTCGTTCTGCCTACTTATCTCCGAATGAGTCGACGACGTTCCATTTCCAAGGTGTTGTACCCGCTTCGCTAAATGCAGACGCGTTACAACTGGTTGTGCTGGAGAAGCAAAGCGCGGCTGCTTCGACAACAACCGGAACAGGTACAGGTACTGGCGCTGGCACCGGTGCTGGTGCAGCAGGTAACACGGATAATTCGAAGCAAGTTGCATCGCTGCCCGTTTCCGTGACTTCACTTGCAGGCGCAGGCGTTGCTGGCGAAGCGACAACTTATGCTGCTGCGTCAGCGTATAAGATCGGTGATCCATTTAAGCTAGCCTCGACGAATAGCATTGATTCGAATATGGACATGTCGCTCGTTGAGCTAGGAATGAGTGTGAACACAGACTTCGGGTATAAGACAGTTGTTGCGAAATATAAATTAACGAATAAAAGCACGACAACATTGACTTTGCCGGATTTCCAAACTGATCTGACGAATGAAGATGGCTACACCTATACAGGTGTGCGTCAAACCAATGTGGCCAAAAACATTGCACCAAACACGAGCTATGTGTTGAATTACTCCTATATGGTGCCAGATAGTGAGGATGCAGATAAACTTGCATTAAATCTCTATGATACGAATCGTTTGGCAATCGGTTCATACAAAACGGAAGTGCAGCCAATCCCAGCAACAGGACCTATTTCTGTGTATCCATTTACGATCGACTTCGACGATTACTCACTAAGCGCTACCTATAGCAAAGATAATTCCTATAGCTATCGTCTGCGATTAGATCTAGATGTACAGCGACAAGCTCAAGTCATCACGGATGCGAATTTCTCTTCCCTTGTGTTTGAGGTTGTGGATACGGAAGGACGTCTACTGAGCTCCAAACCAATGACCTTCACTGGTCAGCAACGTATTTTGTCCGGCGTTCAGTTCCTCGAATTTAACAATATTAGGTCTGAGCAAATTACTTCGGACTCGTATTTCAACATTTATGAGGTTATTACCACGCCAAATGGTGAAGCGAAACGCTTGATTCGTACGATTAAGCCATAACGGTTGCAAATAAAAAAGAGTAGGTCCAGTAAGTAACTGGATCTACTCTTTTTCTATTCTTGCTCTGATACGAGCGGATATGCCGAATCGATAAGATCTATGCGACCTGTTTCTGGGTCGATGATCATGCCGTGCACAGGTAAATTTTTGGGAAGTAAAGGATGATTCCGAATGATATTAACACTTTTCTCGATGCCTTCGCGCACATGCTCGAAACCAGTGAGCCAGCGTTTAAGATCAATACCAGCATGTCCCAATGTTTCAATGACATCGTCCGAGATTCCTCTACTTTTTGCGTTGGCAATGACTGTTTCCGAGTTAAGACCTGTCATACCGCAATCATAGTGCCCAATGACGAATACTTCATCCGCTTCCAGTTGATAAACAGCGACGATAATGCTGCGCATCAGACTACCAAAGGGGTGAGAAATGATGGCACCGGCATTTTTCAAAATTTTGGCGTCCCCGTTATGTAGATTCATGGCTTTAGGGAGTAATTCAACCAACCGTGTATCCATACATGTGACAACGACCATTTTCTTGTCTGGAAACTTCGTGGTTAGAAATTCTTGATATTGCTTCGTTTCTACGAAATCCTTGTTGTAGCTCATAATCTCATTGACTAAAGACATGGTATTCCCTCCAAGTAAGTTGATGTGCTGCATGTCTATGTTTGTGCAGCTTTATCGTTTATCGACTAAGCTCATACCCGCATTGTATATCTGATTATTACTCTTCAGTATATAGGATTTATTGCCTTCATGGAAGTCGATTTTCATGTTGTCTTCGAAAAAGATCTCATCCTTCGCTTTATATATCAAAGGAAACGTATCGGTTACAGCGGAAATATCATCAGCATTTGCCTCAGAAACCAACCACAAAGTAGGTACACCATTCACGGAACAGCCACAGCCTTCGGTATCAAAAACGAGCTTAAGTAAGGTGTTATTTTGCTCCATCCAAGGAGTTAATCGTTGTCTAGCTGTATCGGTAAATGTAATATTCATAAAGTCATCTCCTCACTTAGTTGCATACAAACAGCCTGTTACATGAAGGCTAGTCCTTATTCTACCACATTCAGCTTGGAATTTGATTCTAACCCTCGTTGGAAGTATGATATTTATGAAACATTTGGGAGCGATTGCTTCCGAAGTTAGTTTTTCTTACGAAAAACTTTAAGGAGATGAGCACATGAGTGTTAGTGTTGTAAATGCCAAGTTGGCATCGTTCAAAGCTTATGTTCGTAAAATGAAGCAGTACGAAGAGGCAATCTCTTTGATCTATTGGGACATGCGGACAGGTGCTCCGAAAAAAGGGATCGAAACGCGTTCTGAGGTTGTCGGTGAGCTCTCTACCGAAGTATTTCGCATGTCTACATCGGAAGAGATGGGCGACTATGTCAATTTCTTCATGCAGCCGGCTGAGCTGGAGCAATTAGATCCCATTTCCCGCAAAATGGTGCAGGAATGCAAAAAAGAATACGATCGCAGCAAAAAGATTCCAGCTGACAAATATCAAGCATATGTCGTGTTAACCTCACAAGCGGAATCCGCATGGGAAGGCGCGAAGCATAATTCGGATTGGGCGTCTTTTCAGCCATATTTGGAGAAAATCGTGGCGGCTACACAGGAGTTTATTGAGCTGTGGGGCTATGAAGGGCATAAATATAACACCCTGCTGGATATGTACGAGCCAGGGATGACCGTTGAGAAGCTGGATGAAGTATTCGGTACCCTCCGAGAAAAAGCTGTGCCACTCCTTACGCGGATTAGTGCATCGGCGAATCAGCCGAATCGTTCCTTCTTAGATCAACAATTTGATATTGGGAAGCAGAAGCAATTCTCGCTCGCCATTTTGAAACAGATGCAATATGACTTTGAAGCGGGTCGCTTGGACGAAACGGTTCACCCGTTCGCAACAGCTTTGAATCCTGGAGATGTGCGGATTACGACGCGATACTTGCCTAATGACATCACATCAGCCTTATTCGGAACGATTCATGAAGGCGGACACGCGCTGTATGAGCAAAATATTTCGACTGACCTCGTCGGTACGAATCTCTGCTCGGGTACATCGATGGGGATTCACGAGTCGCAGTCTCGCTTCTGGGAGAACGTCATTGGCCGAAGCAAACAGTTCTGGGATCGCTATTACGGTGAACTTCAGACGACTTTTAGCGGACAAATTGATGAGGTTGGCGTAGACGATTTCTATCGTGCGATTAACCATATCGAGCCTTCCTTGATCCGAATTGAAGCGGATGAGCTTACGTACAACTTACATATCATGATTCGCTATGAGCTGGAAAAAGGGTTATTCAGCGGTACGATCGCTGTAGCGGATTTACCTGCAGCGTGGAATGCCAAATACGAGGAGTATTTGGGTGTTACGCCTCCGAACGATGGCGAAGGTGTCCTGCAGGATGTACATTGGTCTGGCGGTGCGTTCGGCTATTTCCCATCCTATGCGCTTGGGAATATGTACGCGGCGCAATTCACGAACACGCTTCGCAAAGAATTGCCTAACTTTGATAGCTTAATTGCTGAAGGCAACTTAGCACCGATCAAAGAGTGGTTAACAGAGAAGGTGTACCAGCACGGTAAGCTGCTGACACCGAATGAAATCATTCAACAAGTGACGGGCGAGCCGTTGAATCCGGATTACTTGGTGGCGTATCTGGAAGAGAAATATTCGGAAGTCTACGGTATCTAGTAATAACAGTGCTCAATGGTCTAGTCTATAAGAGTGTGAGATAAAACAGCTTTTCCTGACGGTTTTTTCGTCGGGAGAAGCTGTTTTTGCGTTAGGATTGCGAGACGCTTAAACACTTCATGCATTTCCTCAACATGTCTTCGTGCGCACGCCACAAACAGATCGGCATCTTCGTCATTAATCCCAAATTTTATCAACTCCATTAGCTTTTCTGGAAGAACCATTAACCGACGTCTGGGCTCCTGCATAGGATACATTACAATTCAATTCGGGGGGACGTCCTATGAATAATCGGAAAAGATGGGGATTCACATTATCCGTCGTTCTGCTCTTAAGCTTAATCGCTTCAGCGTGTGGAACCAAAACGGAAGAAACAACGAAGGTGCGCATTGGTGAGGTAACGCGTTCCTTGTTCTATGCACCGCAGTATGTCGCGCTATCGCAAGGATTTTTCAAAGATGAAGGGCTCGATGTAGAACTGACAACAACACCTGGCGGAGACAAAACGATGACCGCGCTGCTCTCGAATGCCATTGATGTTGCGCTTGTTGGGTCAGAAACATCGATTTACGTGTCACAACAAGGCTCGGATGATCCCGTTATTAATTTTGCACAATTGACTCAAACGGACGGCACTTTCCTGGTTGCCCGAACAAAAGTCGATAAGCTGGATTGGAATGCACTCAAAGGGAAAGTATTCCTTGGGCAACGTAAAGGCGGCATGCCGCAAATGGCTGGCGAGTTCACGCTGAAGAAGCACAACATCGATCCGCAGAAGGATTTGCAGTTGATTCAAAACATTGATTTTGCCAATATCGTATCGGCCTATGCTTCGGGAACTGGTGAATACGTACAGCTATTCGAGCCGCAAGCTTCGATCATTGAGAAAGAAGGCAAGGGCTACGTACTTGCATCCTTCGGTGTGGAGAGCGGGCAGCTGCCTTATACCGTGTTTATGTCAAAGCAAAGCTTCATCAAAGCAAACCCGGCCACCATCCAGAAGTTCACGAATGCGATTCAACGGGCGCAGTTATGGGTTGCAGCGAAAAGCGTAGATGAAATCACGGAAGCGGTACTGCCTTATTTTAAAGATATCGATGTCGCGATTGTGAAAAATGTTGTGAAACGGTACAAAGATCAAGGCTCCTTCGCTACGGATGGGATAGTGGATGAGAAAGAATGGAATAACTTGCTTGACGTGATGACATCAGCTGGAGAACTGAAAGAAAGAGTGGCATGGAGCAAACTCGTGAATAACTCTTTTGCAGAAAAAGCGAAATCAACCGTTAAGAAATAATCACATGAACGATCTAGTCACCACAGGATGAAGATAAGAGGAGGTTAGGTGCCATGGACACAGCTGTTCAGATTGGAGATGTCACACAGGTTTACGTAACTGAGGAGCGGGCAACACTTGCCCTTCAAGGAATATCGTTTGACATCGCGAATGGCGAGTTCGTCAGTCTGATTGGACCTAGTGGTTGTGGCAAAACAACCCTCTTATCCATCATTGCGGGACTCCTTCCACCGACATCAGGTCGGATTATCGTGGCAGGGCAACACGTTCAGGGACCATCGCCCAAAGTGGGTTACATGCTGCAGCAGGACTACTTATTTCCTTGGCGTACGATTGAAGCTAATGCTTGTATGGGATTGGAAATCGCAGGCACGCTGACGAAAGAGAAGAAGCAGGCGGCGCTTCACTTATTGGAGGAAATGGGTCTGCTGGCATTCAAAGATTATTATCCCGCACAGTTGTCTGGTGGCATGCGACAGCGCGTAGCACTCGTTCGAACGTTGGCAACAGAACCCGAGCTGCTTCTATTAGATGAGCCTTTCTCGGCACTGGATTATCAAACGAAGCTGCAGCTAGAAGATTTGGTTGTAGAGACGTTGCGCGCCAAGAAAAAAACAGCGATTCTGGTCACGCATGATATTTCAGAAGCGATTGCGATGAGTGATCGCATTATCGTACTGGCTCCGAATCCAGGGCGTATTCGCAGGTCCTTCCTAATGCCAGAGGCGGTAAGGGCTGCTGTGCCTTTTGAAGCGAGAGAATTGCCTGAATTTCACACACTATTTCGGCAAATTTGGCAGGAGTTTGGGGGTGTGCAGCATGGATAATCGTGATGACCACCCGTCCATCCAAACCAATCAACCGAATGAGAAATTAAAGCTGGACGTACATCAGCGTTTTCTGAAGGCGAGGAAGAGAGAGACGAAGTGGGTCCGACTTTTTCAAGCGGCTATTTTAGTTCTATTTTTATCTCTATGGGAGCTAGCCTCACGCTTAAAATGGATTGATGTCCTGCTTTTTAGCTATCCAACTAAGGTATTCGCACTGCTATGGGAGAAACTGCTCGACGGTACGCTGCTTCCACATGTAGCGGTCACCGTAGAGGAGACGATTATTGGATTTTTCTTGGGGACGATTATGGGAACCGCATTAGCGGTTGTGATTTGGTGGTCGCCATTTCTGTCGCGTGTACTGGATCCTTACATTGTCGTGTTGAATAGCATGCCTAAGGTTGCACTGGGACCTTTATTTATTGTCGGTTTCGGGCCTGGCTTACTGTCTATTATTGCAACAACACTGTCGATCACGGTCATTATTACGACGCTTGTTGTTTATGGCAGCTTCAAGGAAGTAGATCATAACTACATCAAGGTCGTTAAGTTATTTGGAGGCAATCAGCGAAAAGTATTTCTCAAAGCGATTCTGCCATCATCGTTTCCTGCTATCGTTTCTACGCTGAAAGTCAATGTGGGCTTGGCCTGGATCGGCGTCATCGTTGGCGAATTTCTAGTGTCCCAGAAGGGGCTGGGATACTTAATCATATATGGTTTTCAAGTCTTTAATTTCACCTTAGTGATATCTACCTTGTTCGTAATCGCAATCGTCGCAACGGTGATGTATCAGCTCGTAGCCAAACTAGAGAAGAAATTAACGAAGCATCGATAGTTAAGAAAGGCTTGCCACCACCCATGCAAAATGAAATAATGAGCCCATAGAAAAACCTGTAAAGAGGGGAAAATACTATGGGCTTTCGTGTGCTCAAAACAGCTATTGCGGTCATAATCGCTATGTATCTGGCGTATATATTAGGGGTTTATACGCCCGGAGCAGCGGGACTTCTTGCCATTCTGGGCATTGAAGTGACGAAGAAGAAAGGCATCCAAAGTGCCTTGCACCGTATCGCGGCATCCATTCTGGCACTACTCATCGGTTCGGTCTTATTTAACTTGCTTGGGTTCCATATTTGGGTCGTTAGTATATTTATTCTGATCGTGTTTCCAGTGCTAGTTCGGTTGCGGATTACCGAGGGTGCTGTAACCGGCGCGGTTGTGATGCTGCATCTTTTTGCTTATGAATCAGCGGACTGGCCGTCTGTACTTAATGAGCTAATCTTGCTGGTTATTGGACTAGGTTCTGCTACTTTGATTAATATTGCTTATATGCCGAAGGCTGATTCCACACTTATCGCACATAAACAACAAATCGAGGGATTGTTTTCCGACATTTTTGTCAACATAGCGAAGCATCTTCGGGATAATACGGTGATTTGGGATGGAAAAGAACTTCTCGAAGTCAGTGAGGAAATTGAACGCGGGGCGAGTTTGGCGAAACGGTCGATGGAAAATACGTTGTTGTTTGGCTGGGACCCATACTGGCGTGTGTATTTCTACATGAGAGGCGAGCAGCTGGAATCCATACACCGGATGATTGATCTCGTTGCCGGCGTGTATCAGACATTACCGCAAGGTGAGTTGGTCGCTGCGATCTTCGAAGATATTAGCCAATCTGTGAAGGAAGACTATTATACAGGGGAAGCAGAGAAAGAATTACAAGAGCTGAACGCTCGCTACAAGGGAATGCCATTGCCCGAGAGCCGGGAAGAATTCGAAGTGAGATCAGCGATTTTACAGCTTAACAGAGAGTTAATGCAGTACTTAGCTATTGCCAAAAAACAAAAAAAACACCGTCCTGAAGCGGGTTGACTCTGACAGATATCAGTATTTTCGAATCTCAAAAATAATATAAAATAATTGTCACTCTAGACTACTGTCCTGCATACACTTGTAATGAATGATTGTATGGAGGAGGTTGAAAGGATGTCATTAGATAAAGATTTGCAATGCAGAGAGATCATTACAAAGGCTGTCTGCGGTAAAGGTCGCAAATTTTCTCATGTAAGTCATACCGTGACTCCGCCTTATTCTCCAACCAGTATTTTGGGCGCTTGGATTATTAATAACCAATTCGAGGCTGTCCATTCTTCTGGAGAGGGCGTAGAGGTAGTTGGTACTTACGATATCAACATCTGGTATTCTTACGATCGTAACACCAAAACAGACGTAGCAAAAGAAACCGTATCGTATGTAGAAATCGTTGGACTAAGCTACTTAGACAAAAAACATAAGTCGACGACAGCCGAAGTTTCAGCTGTCGCGACGCAAGAGCCGAACTGTGTAGAGGCCAGCATCTCTTCAAGCGGCGACAGCGTCATCATTCGGGTGGAACGCGAGTTTCAAGTTGAGCTCATTGCCGAAACGAAAGTCTGTGTAGTCGTTTGCACCAACGGCTGCAATGACTTCGACGACAAGCACGTGGATTTCGATGACAGTGGCGATGGTGATTTTGAGGATCTGGACGCCGAGCTGCTCGAGGATGAACTGGATTAGGGGATCTTTATACGCCATTATATGCGGGCTAAAGAGGTTCGGCAGAGGGCATTTGCCCTCTTTTTTGTTGTATTCGCACAATTGGGCATTCGCGTATATAAAGCGGCAAGAACGTTGGGCATAGGTGAACAGGAGGTGTTAGAATGGAAACCTTCTTCCTGCACGCACAGGAGAAAGATGCACGGGAGCTGGCCGAACGAATCCGTATTCCGAGTGGAAGCAGTCTTCCCGTGGATTGGCAAGGGCAGCTCATCATTCATTGGGGAGCTGCACATGATGAATATCCCCAGAAGCTTGCTCTGCAGCCTATTATAGCGATCATGCGCGCTCAGAATCGAAGGAAGCGGGATGCGCTGCTACAACTTCACGGTATGAAAACGGTCGCCTCACAGGCTGCCTCAGCACGAGGGAAACTGGAACCCGTGCTTTTTACACATAAATATAAAGTGGCGGTGTTTCATCTCCAATCACTTCTTATCTATGAGAAAAAGGAGACGGTTCTGCTTTCGGAGAAGTCCTTACAGCAGCAAAGACAAGTGAATGTGAATGCTGCTTACATAGAAGTAGGTCCATCTCAAATCAATTTCCACTCCCGGAGGGCGAGCCGTGAATCCGTCAAAGCCATCTATGCCCTTGGCTTAGACTATGGCCTCGTGACCATCGGCATCACGCCAACGGGGCATACGCTCGTGCTGGACGTCGATCCCGTTCCGAAGCTGAACGGGAGATTGGTGCAGCTCTTCGCGCAAGCGATCGATCAATATGATCAATCGCTTGAGAAAGAGCTAGAACGTAAAGAGAGAGCGATGCTCGGCTGCGATCCAGAGTTCCTGCTCGTCAACTCGCAGGGGAAGGTCGTCTTCGCCGACCGCTTCCTCACCCGCGATGGCGCTGTAGGCAGCGACGCCATCGTACTGAGCGGGCATCGCGTGATTCTGCCGCTCGCAGAGCTGCGCCCGCAGCCTAGCGTGGACCCGCTGCAGCTCGCAAAGAACGTGCGTGTAACCATGGGGCTTGCCGCACGGAAGATCACAGACCATAGCCTCGCCTGGTGCTCGGGCGGCATGCCTGTGCGCGGCTACCCGCTGGGCGGTCACCTGCATTTTAGCCGCTGCTGGATGAATGGGCATCTGCTGCGTGCGCTGGATAACTATCTCGCGCTGCCGCTGATCTTGATCGAGGATGAGTCCACGCGTGGTCGGCGCCCCCGATATGGTTATCTAGGCGACTTCCGGAAGAAGTCGCATGGGGGATTCGAGTACCGTACGTTGCCGAGTTGGCTGGCCTCTCCCGTCATCACGCGCGGTGTATTCGCATTGGCTGCGCTGATCGTGAATAACTACTGGCGATTAACGCAGAAACCACTGCAAGAACCAGATATTCAAGCTGCGTATTACAGCGGCGATAAGCGGAGGCTGCAGGATGAAGTAGCGAAGCTATGGAAGGAGTTAGAGCAGCTTAAGGGGTATGAGGTCCATGCTGGATTGTTGGAAGGTCTTCGTTCACAAATGACTTCCTTGACGTCGTGGAACGAAATGGCGGACATTCGGACCGCTTGGAAAATTGCACCCGGGGTGCTGAAAGAAGCATTTGATGAAGGAATCATGTTATAATAGATTATCTATCTCATCATAGAGTTAGTGATAGTTAAGAGATGATTAGTAGTTGGAAATTGGTTGGAAAATGAGTGGGATGTGAAAGCTGTACACGCATTTCGTTGTTCTGCTTGCTTAAGCCAATTGGGCATGCTGCAAGCAGAATGACTTCTATTAATCTGTGTATGGATGAAAATAAGAATGATAGTTTCAAAGAGTTCACCTTTAATTATGGAATAGGTTGGAGGAACACAAGTTGGCTACATATACGCCGATGATTCAGCAGTACTTAGCCGTGAAGGCACAGGTTCCAGATGCTTTTTTATTTTTTCGTCTGGGCGATTTTTATGAGATGTTTTTTGAAGATGCCATTAATGCATCACGCGAATTAGAGATTACGTTAACAGGCCGTGAAGGCGGCGGTGAAGAGAAAATTCCGATGTGCGGCGTTCCTCATCATGCAGCGGACAACTACATGTCTCGGTTAATTGAGAAAGGCTACAAAGTTGCCATCTGTGAACAGGTGGAAGACCCTGCTGAGGCCAAAGGCGTTGTACGCCGAGAAATCGTACGGATCGTTACGCCAGGTACCGTGATGGATAGCAAACTCCTTGGAGAATCCGTCAACAACTATATCGTCTCTTTGGTAAACCAAGCAGATGGATATGCCTTTACAGCTTGTGATATTTCAACAGGGGAGCTTTATACTACACAGCTTGCTAATTCCTGGGAGCTCGTCGTTGATGAGTTGAATGTCTATAATCCATCTGAAATTGTGACCAGTCAAGCGTTGCTGACAACGATTCGCGAGTCTGGTGCTGCGTGGGGCCGGAATATGGTGCTAACGGAGTGGACCAGAGCGGATGAAACGCTGCTTGATGAGCATTTTGCAGAAGATGCCGCGTTATTGAATTTATCTAGCATCAGTCGACAAGGTGTCGCTTCGTTGCTTGCTTATTTGAAAGAAACACAAAAAAGAGCGCTAACGCACGTGAAGCACATTCGCATCTATGAACCGGATCAATTTATGACGATGGACCCGTTTACACGTCGAAATTTAGAACTGGTTGAAACGGTTCGTGAGCGTGCCAAAAAAGGGTCGTTATTGTGGCTGTTGGACAAAACGGTAACGGCCATGGGTGCACGAATGCTGCGCCGATGGATTGAGAAGCCGCTTATGAACGTGGCTCGAATTGAGGAACGATTAGAAGCAGTCAATCTGCTCTACAATCAATTGATTGTGCGAGAAGATGTGAAGCAAGCCCTGAAGGAAGTCTATGATTTGGAGCGTTTGGTGGCTCGAATCTCCTATGGCAATGCCAATGCCCGCGATATGATTGCGTTGAAGCATTCCTTGCAGCAAGTACCGATGCTGCAGCAGTTATGTGCGACATCGGGATCCGAAACGCTGCGGAAGCTCGTTGAGAATATGGACGTCTGTGATGACGTCATGTCCTGGATTGCCAATGCCATTGAGGACGAACCGCCTGTATCAATTCGTGACGGCGGTATGATTCGCGAAGGGTATCAGCCTTACTTGGATACGCTTCGTGAAGCTAGCAAGAACGGGAAGCAATGGATTGCCGAGCTGGAGCGTCAAGAACGCGTAGCAACGGGCATTAAGACGCTCAAAATCGGCTACAACAAAGTTTTTGGATACTTTATCGAAGTAACGAAAGCCAACATGTCCGCTCTGCAGGAAGGGCGCTACGAGCGTAAACAGACGCTTGCGAATGCCGAGCGCTATGTGACGCCAGAGCTCAAAGAGAAAGAAGCGCTCATTCTGGAAGCGCAGGATAAAATGATTGATCTGGAGTATGAACTGTTCACGGAGCTGCGCGACCGGATTTCGAAGCATATCTCCAGATTGCAGAAGCTGGCGGAGGTTATTGCCACCGCCGATGTGTACCAATCGCTGGCGACGGTCAGCGCGGCGCATCACTTCCGCAAGCCGGAGATCGGCGAAGGCTTCGATCTTGCGATTGAAGACGGACGCCACCCGGTGGTGGAGGCTGTCATCCAGGATGGCTCGTTCATCGCGAACGGGACGAGCCTGCTGCAAGAGCAGGGCCGCATCCTGCTCATTACCGGGCCGAATATGGCCGGTAAGAGTACGTATATGCGGCAAGTAGCCGTGATCTGCCTCATGGCGCAGATCGGCTGCTTCGTGCCTGCGAGCTCCGCGCGCATCCCGGTCACGGACCGGATCTTCACGCGGATCGGCGCTGCTGATGATCTGATCGGCGGTCAGAGTACGTTCATGGTCGAGATGATGGACATCCAGGTCATGACGGAGAAGGCGACGAGCAGAAGCCTTGTCATCATTGATGAGCTGGGCCGCGGCACCTCGACAGGCGAAGGCATGGCGATCGCTCAGGCCGTCATCGAATTCCTTCACGATCGGATCGGCTGCAAGACGCTCGTGTCGACGCATTTCCATGAGCTCGCACATCTGGAAGAGAGCCTTGTGCATCTGCGCAATCACTGCATGGCCGTGAAAGAAAGCGGCAGGCAGGTGACCTTCCTGCGCAAGCTCATCCCTGGGGCAGCAAGTACGAGTTACGGCATCTACTGTGCCGAAATCGCCGGGCTGCCAGATGCAATCATTCAGCGCTCGTATGTGCTGCTGAATGGCTTTGAAGAGCGCGCGGCAGCGTCAGCTGTGCCGCAAGCCGCAGCGACTGCTGCGGTTGCCACAATTGCAGCACCCGTGGCAACGCCGATCCGGCAGCTGTCCCTCTTCGAGGAGGAGAGCCCAGCTGAAGTTGCCGTAAAGAAGAAGCCTGACGGCAAATCCCAACTGGTTCTAGACCAGTTGAAGGGGATTGATCTCATCAATATGACGCCACTACAGGCGCTCAATTTAGTCTATGAATGGAAGCAAAAACTACAGTAAACCAAGTCGCCAGTTTCAGTTATTTTTAATTGCACACTTCATTATTTGACTTTATATCACTACTGGAACGGAGATATGCATATGAGTTTCTCACCATTGAATAAGAAAGCAGTTAAAGCAACTCTGGCACTCGCATCGGCACTAGCCGTCGTTATGCCTGCAAGTGCCATGGCAGATGAGGATCTACAGACCGTTCTCGTACGAAAGACACTTGTCGAAAACCATGTGAGCGGCGTTTCCCTAGAGTCTTTGGCAAATCAGAGCATTGAGCAGATGATTGCTGGTTTGAAGGATCCGTATACGGTACTCTTCACACCTCAGGATTACGGTCAATTCTCGAATAGCCTTGAAAATAGTTTTGAAGGCATTGGCTGTGTTATTGGTCTTGATGACCAGGGTGTATATGTGTCGAGAACAATCCCAGGTTCCCCAGCAGAAGCTGCGGGGCTGCAGCCTGATGACTATATCCGAGCTGTAGATGGTGTTGCCGCTTCGACGACTTCAATTGATGCTGTTCGGAGTAAAATCATTGGCGTCGCGGGGACCAAAGTAAAAGTTACCGTATTGCGCGGGGATAAAGAATTAACGTTCGAACTTACTCGCCAAGCTGTAAATTCGCCCGAAGTGTATAGCAAAAGCTTTACAAATGGCGTTGGTTACGTACAAATCACGGACTTTTCAGATGAAGCGGATGAAGAATTTGACAAACAACTAAGTGCGCTGCAAGCCAAAGGACTGAAGTCGTTGATCCTAGATGTTCGTGATAATCCCGGCGGATATCTAGAAACGGCACGTAATATTGCTAAGCATTTTGTAAAAGAAGGCGTCCTCATTCATACCCAGAACCGTGATGGTGTGGATGATCCAGTGACTTTTCAGGATGGAAGTCCGCTGGGGATTCCAGTTTATATTTTAGCAAATGAGAATAGTGCAAGTGCTTCAGAGGTACTTTCGGGTGCTTTACAGGACTACGGAGTTGGGAAAGTGATTGGTATGCAAACATTTGGTAAAGGAAGCGTTCAGCAGCTCTTCGAGCTTCCCGATCAAAGTGTATTGAAGGTCACCGTTGAAGAATACTTAACACCCAAAATGCGAAAAGTGAACAAAGTAGGCATTACTCCGGACTTGAAAGTTGATGGCGTATCGGCACAGCTTATTACAGCACTTCATGAAACAGGTATTTCGGATATTCAAGTGTCGTTTACAAAGCATAATGTTACTTATAACGGTGTTGACGTTGGCTATGGCTTCGGCAGCTTCAGTGAAAAAGGTAAGTTCTATGCATCGGCACGTGGGCTAGCTGCTCTTATCGGGGCCAAAATTACATGGAATGATCAGAATCGCACCGTGGATATCACTGATAGCAAGGGAACACATGCGTTTGCGATTGATTCCGATAAGTTGATGATTGTCAACGGTATGAGCTATGTGAATGTTGATGTATTTGATGAGTATTTTCCACAGCTGAAGGTCACTCATCAAGGGGAGAACGTTTCAATTCAGGCTACAAAGGGGAATTAAGACGATGGGGAAAATTCAGCTCTTAAGCGAGCATATTGCGAACCAAATTGCAGCAGGTGAAGTGGTGGAGCGGCCTTCATCGGTCGTGAAAGAGCTGGTTGAGAACTCGGTTGATGCGGGGAGTACCCGTGTTGACGTCACGATTGAAGAAGGTGGATTAACCTTAATTCGGGTATCTGATAACGGCTCAGGCATGGCTCTTGAGGATTGTGAATTAGCTTTCCAGCGGCATGCTACGAGTAAAATTGCAACGAGCAAGGATCTGTTCTCGATCCGCACGCTAGGCTTTCGGGGTGAAGCCCTGCCAAGTATTGCTTCTGTCTCCAGGCTTGAGTGTGTAACCAGTGCGACGAATGATGGGTTGGGACGTAAAATCACCATCGAGGGCGGCACGATTCGTGCTGTGGAAGAAACAGCCGCATCGCGTGGTACAGAAGTGACAGTACGTGATTTGTTTTATAACACGCCAGCTAGATTGAAATATATGAAAACGATCCAGACGGAGCTTGGGCATATTTCTGATTATTTATATCGTCTTTCGCTCGCTCATCCTGGTATTGCTTTCACCTTGAAGCATAATGGCAATGTATTGCTCCAAACGTTAGGCAACGGGGATCTGCTTCAAGTCATTGCTGGCATCTATGGCACGGCGATTGCCAAGCAAATGCTTCCAATCCAAGTGGAAAGCTTGGATTATACCATCTCGGGCTTCGTCGCCAAGCCCGAAATGACGCGCGCGAATCGCGGTGGCATATCGACCATCGTTAATGGTCGATATGTGCGCAACTTCGCGCTGAATCAAGCCCTGCTGCAGGGGTATCACACCCTGCTGCCGATCAATCGCTTTCCCGTTGCTGCGCTGCACATCGGGATGGACCCTGCGCTTGTGGATGTCAACGTACATCCATCCAAGCTGGAGGTCCGCTTCAGTAAGGAAGCGGAGCTTACGGCATTGATCGAAGCCGAGGTGAAGCGGCTATTCGGCAGACAAGTGCTGATTCCTACGGGAGTCAAAGCGTCATCAGTGCCAAAAGGCGCATACGTTCAGGAGCAACTAGAGCTCACACGTACTGTAGAGCCGCCAAAGGAAACCCGTAGTCCGTCGATGGAGTTGGATGCGGAGTTTTATAAGGATCACAAGGATGCTGAGGATTCGAAAGATTCGAAGGGTTTGCAGGGTTTGAATGCTTTGGACGGTCTGAAGGAAACAAGTTCTAATCAGAGGAAGGATGACTCGCAGTGGTTGCCACCTCAGATCAAAGAAACTGCTCCTGATTACCGTCAGGCAGCGTCATTTCCTTCGACACTACCTTCGCAGAAGCCGCAGCCTGAGGTATCATTTTCGAGTGCCAGTTCACCTACAGAAAGTGGATTTGCAACCAAAAGAACACCAACGGCTAGTCAGAGTTACACGCCTGTGCGCGATGCATCATTTCGAAACACTTCTATTCAACAGCAACGTCGAACAAATGAGGCATTTATGGATTTGATGCCTTCGAATGAGGACAGTGATGCACCTAAGCTCCCAACGTTTCCTCGTTTGGATCCGATCGGACAAATGCATGGCACCTATTTGATTGCTCAGAATGAGACAGGGTTGTATTTAATCGATCAACATGCCGCACATGAACGTATTAATTATGAATATTATTATGAGCATTTTGGCAATCCTGCTGAGGCGAGCCAAGAATTGCTCGTTCCGATTACATTGGAATTCACTCCTTCTGAAGCGGGGGTTATTGCGGATAAGCTAGCCTTGTTTGAACAAGTTGGCGTGTATATGGAAGCCTTTGGCGGCAACACTTTCCTCGTACGTGCGCATCCTCATTGGTTCCCTTCAGGGGAAGAGAAGGCTATCGTTGAAGAGATGTGTGAGCTCATTATTTCGGATCGCAAAGCTTTGGATATCGCCAAACTGCGTGAGAAAGCAGCGATTATGTGCTCGTGTAAGGCATCGATCAAAGCTAATCAAAGCCTTGGTATACTGGAAATGGAGACATTAATTGATCGTCTCGCAGGCTGCCGGAATCCGTATACGTGTCCGCACGGACGACCGATCGTAGTAAGTTTTACAACGTATGAGTTAGAAAAAATGTTTAAGCGAGTGATGTAACCCTGTGCTAGTAACAACTTCGTATAACCCGTCCGCTGAATTGGTGGCGGAAGCCGCACGCTTATCCGTATTATATGGGGGCCGAAATGTGCCCCGTAAGAAGTATTCTTTGGAACATCTTAGGAGAAATTATAAGGATAGTTCTGTTCTGCTTGTGACAAGGGAAGAGATCAGGTACTATGAAGAAGACCACCCAGCAACTTTTTTCCATCCAAGTATGTCTCTCGTTCGTGTCAAACGGATGCAGAGGGGGGAGCCTGATTTACTCATAGAGGCATCAGGAGCCGTTTCCGGCGACCGTATCGTAGATTGTACAGCGGGGCTTGCGTCGGATGCTATCGTCTTCTCCTATGTGGTCGGTATGGAAGGGCGTGTAACAGCGCTTGAAAGTGAAACGATCCCAGCCATGCTGATTCAAGAAGGCTTGGTGCAGTATCAATCGGAAATACCGGAATTGAATGCTGCAATGAGACGCATTGAGGTTAGGCACACGCATCACCTATCCTATTTGCAGCAATTAGACACGCAGAGTGTGGATGTGGTCTATTTTGATCCCATGTTTCGCAGTCCGATTGAGGAATCGCATGCGATATCCCCACTTCGGCATCGTGCGAACGATGAAGCCGTTAGCTTGGCTTCGATCGCTGAAGCAAGACGCGTTGCACGCAAAAGTATTGTGCTTAAGGAAAACCGTGACAGTTCTGAGTTTGCTCGGCTCGGGTTCGAGCATGTGTTACGTTCAACAACGAAAACAACGTATGGAGTGATTCGATTGTGTTAGCCCCATCAGCCAAGCCGAAATTACTCGTGCTACTTGGTCCAACCGCTGTTGGCAAGACCAAGCTCAGCTTGGAAATTGCTCAGCGCTTCGATTGTGAAATTATTTCTGGTGATTCGATGCAGGTATATCGTGGCATGGACATCGGAACCGCCAAAGCGAGCGAGGCGGAGCAGCAAATCGTCCCGCATCATCTAATTGATATTCATGATCCATCGTATTCGTTTTCTGCAGCCGAGTTTCAAGAGCGAGTAAAAGGATTAATTCAAGACATTCACTCGCGCGGCAAGCTGCCTTTTATCGTTGGTGGCACAGGATTATATATCGAGTCGGTATGCTATGATTATCAATTCACGGATGTCAGCATGGATGAGGAATTCAGATTAATGCAGGAAGAATTTGCAAATACGCATGGGGAAGAAGCCCTGCATGCCAAGTTGCGGGAAATTGATCCTGAGAGTGCGGGCCGTCTGCACGCGAATGATCGCAGGCGCGTCATACGAGCACTTGAGATTTTCCATATATCTGGGGAAACCATGACCGCTCATTTGGCCTCCCAGAAAAAAGAATCTCCCTACGAACTATGTATCATTGGACTCACGATGGACCGAGCCCTGCTCTATCAGCGGATTGAAGAACGTATCGATGCGATGATTCAGGAAGGGTTGGTCGAAGAGGTACAAGCGCTACTTGCTGCTGGCACCCCAAAGTCAGCCATTTCGATGCAAGCACTTGGTTATAAAGAGATCGTCAGTTATTTGGAGCATGAGCTCAGTTTCGAAGATGCCGTAATCTTGCTCAAGCGGGATACACGTCGATTTGCGAAACGTCAATTGTCTTGGTTTAGGCACATGAAGGACATTGATTGGGTTGATGTGACAGATACAGCAAATTTTTCTGCCCATTTCGAAATGATTAGTGATATACTAGCAGGAAAGTTTGTACATAAAATAGAATATAATTAACAAATATCACCAATGATAAAAACTTCTATCGAAGTCATTTCGAAGATGAGCGACCGCGTTTAGAGGTTGTTTTTATCGCCAATAGGAAAGTTTGTTACGCACTTTATTGCTTAACAAAGGTAAACTTTCCTATGTGGTAGAAAATAGCGCCGTATGGGCGAAAGTTTCATTCCATTAAGGGGGACATACTGATGAACCGATCCATTAATATTCAGGACAATTTTCTAAATCAGCTGCGTAAAGAAAGCATTCCCGTAACCGTTTATTTAACGAATGGCTTTCAAATTAGAGGACTTATTCGTGCATTTGATAACTTCACGATCATCATTGACAGCGAAGGCCGTCAACAAATGGTGTACAAGCATGCGATCTCTACCTTCACACCACAGCGTGCTGTTTCGTTAATGGCGGCTGCAGAAGCAACGGAATAATCTGTATATCGCTTCAATTTGCAACTTTTTAATGGACTGAAACGTCTAACCGAATAGAAACTTTTGGGAGCAACCTTGTATAAAGGTTGTTCTTTTGTTGAAATTTAGTCGATTTTTCATTGGACTTGATAAATCGACTATCGCTCTAGAGAGAAACGAAACGTAAGGGAGTTGGTGAATATGGATAAAAAACCTACGAGACATCCATCCGCGCCGCAAACCAAGCCAAGGGAGTCTAAACCAAGCCAGAAAAAGGGCCCCAAGAAGAAAAAATTCAATGCACGTAAGCTCATTATGGGTTCCATCATTGCCGCAATTGTCGCTGTGATTTGCGCAACGGGGATTTATATTGTTGTCATCATGAGCGGCTTCAAAATCCTGGATGCAAATATTGATAAAATTATTTCCACAACAGAGTCTACCCTTATTTATGCGCAAGAGGAAGGGAAAGATAAGGATGGGAAAGAAAAACCTGCCACTGAGATATCCAAAATTTATCGCGGTGAAAATCGGGAAAGCGTCAATATCAAAGATGTTCCGGAACGGCTGAAGCAAGCTTTTATCGCCACGGAGGATCGTCGTTTTAATGAACACTCAGGTGTTGATTTGAGAGCCATCGGGCGTGCGCTTGTCACAGATATTATTCATATGTCTGCAGTTGAAGGTGGCAGTACAATCACGCAACAGCTTGCCAAGAACGTATTCCTAAGCTCAGAGAAAACAGCCTTCCGGAAAGGTACGGAAATGTCGATCGCATTTGCGTTGGATGAGCGGTTTACGAAGGATGAAATTCTGGAGAAATATTTGAACCGAATCTTCTTCGGAAGTAACGCTTACGGGATTAAGGCAGCAGCCAAGGTTTACTTTAACAAATCCAATTTGAACGAGTTGGAAGTATGGGAAATGGCGACACTTGCCGCACTACCCAAAGCACCTTCTCGCTACTCGCCATTAACCCACCCTGATTTATCGAAAGAACGTCGAGCAGTTGTCCTGCGGCTGATGACGGATCAGGGTTATATTACGGAGGCTGAGCGCGCCAAAGCCGCTGATGTCGATTACGTGCCGCCTGTATCGACAAGTACGGGAGGGACGAAACAGTATGCTTCGTTCGTGGACTATGTGGTTAATGAAGCAGAGGACATGTACGGTATTGAAGAAGATGAGCTACTAACCAAAGGATACCGTATATACACAACGATGGATATTAAAGCTCAGCAAACTATCGAGCAAACCTACGCGGATCCGAGTTTCTTCCAAAAGGATGCAACAGATGGTCAGAAAATTCAAAGTTCCATGGTTATACTGGACAATAAAACCGGTGGCATCATGGGATTAATCGGTGGCCGGGATTATAAAACCAAAGGGTTCAGTCGTGTGTATTCCAAAAGACAGCCAGGGTCGTCATTTAAACCAATTGCGGTCTATGCACCCGCTTTAGATAGTGGGAAATATACACCGTATTCGTTGTTAGATGATACGCAAACGTCTTTCGGTTCGTACACACCACAAAACTATGATCGCCAAACACATGGGCAGGTCACCATGTTTGAAGCCGTCAAGAAATCCTACAATCTGGCACCTGTCTGGTTATTAAACCAAATCGGTGTGAATACGGGGATTGCATTTGCGAATAAACTAGGAACCACATTAAATCCACAGAAAGATAAGAATTTAGCGATTGCGCTAGGCGGGCTTACTGACGGTGTATCGCCATTGCAAATGGCTGGAGCCTATACAGCTTTTGCAAACCAAGGTATGCAAAATAAAACTCATGCGATTTTACGCATTACAGACGCTCAAGGTAAAGAAGTTGCCGTGTATAAGCCTGAGAAAAAGCAAGTTATCCAGCCAAAGACTTCCTACTATATGACCCTGCTGCTGCAAGGTGTTGTGGAGACGGGTGGTACGGGTGTGAAAGCGAAGTTCAATCGTCCAGTTGCTGGGAAAACAGGGTCAACAGGACTTGATATTAAGGGCATTGAACAGTACGATCGAGATGTATGGTTCGTTGGCTATACCCCTGAATGGACTGCGGCCGTATGGGAAGGCTTCGATAAGGTCGATTCCAAACATTATGTGACGGTGGGGAGCGGCAGTACGGCCAACATTTTCAAGACCGTCATGTCTAAAGCTCTAGACGGCAAGCCAATTACAAACTTCGTTAAGCCTGCTAATGTAGACGATTTGAAGGAACCGCCTAGTGGAATCTCAGATGTTACGGCCACTTATGTACCAGAGTCAAAGCGTGTTAAGATTGCATGGACATCTCTCGGAGAGAAAGTTAGCTACGAAGTGTATCGTAAAAGCGCTACTGAGGCTGAAGCGAAAATGATTGTTCAAACACCTAAAGTGCTGGTCGAGGACACGACGATAAATAGCGGTGAAACCTATCAATATTATGTGGTACCGCTGGCGAGCGAATCGAATACACCGGGGGCGAAGTCGAATATCGCGACTGTTGAAATTCCGAAGGATGATT
Organism: Paenibacillus plantarum; assembly: GCF_013141695.1. GTDB lineage: Bacteria > Bacillota > Bacilli > Paenibacillales > NBRC-103111 > Paenibacillus_E > Paenibacillus_E plantarum. The sequence goes on along the minus strand of NZ_WHNY01000040.1, from coordinate 338,115 downwards.
CGCTTCCGAATGGTGGTATTCCGTCACCATCCCCATCGGTTTCGCCGTCACCGTCACCAGGTAACGGGGGGAATAATCCTAATCCATCCCCATCACCGAGCGGGAAGCCAGGTCCTGCGACATCCCCAGGAGCAACGATTAAACCTGGCACAGGAACGGAAACAAGTCCAAGCCCAACACCAACACCAACACTAACGCCAACACCTAGCCCATCCATAAGTCCAACGCCGAGTCCAACGCCGACGCCATCACCGGTAAATAAGCCGATTGACGAGAAACCGAAGAATGGCACGTAAGCTGTCAGAGTGAGCATAATAAGGCCCAGAAAGGGCCTTATAGCTCCAGCGGGCCGAAGCAGACAAGCCGTAGCACCCGAAAAAGGCGTTACAAAGGCATTTTCTCGCTGAAATGTAGCTGAGTGAGCACTTTAAGACCCTAAAAGGGCCTTAAAGATTGGAATGCTAGTGTCGGACAAGCCGTAACGCCCGAAAAAGGCGTTATAAAATCTTTCTCGACCGACTAGACCTTATCTGCACGTATCATCACAAAACAAAATCAAACTGGAGGACCATTCAATGAAACTAGCCACTAAATCCATGAAGTCCAACATGCTAATCACCGCTTCCTTGCTTGCATTAACCCTGATCGCATCCGCGTGCGGCAATAAACCTACGGAAACAACTGGCGGCACGGCAACGCCTGGTACTAGCACTACTGCTCCAACATCATCCGCAACAGCAACAGCAACACCTGCGGCATCGACATCGGCAACAGCAGGCAAGCAATGGAGCAAAGCCCCAGATATGATGATTGATACGAACAAAACATATCAGGCAGAAGTAACAACGTCGAAAGGAACTTTTACAATCGACTTGTACGCCAAAGAAGCACCGAAAACGGTGAATAACTTCGTTTTTCTGTCCAAAGAAGGCTTTTATAACAATGTGACGTTTCACCGTATTATCAAAACCTTCATGATCCAAACGGGAGATCCGCAAGGGACAGGCAGAGGGGGCCCAGGCTATAAATTTGCTGATGAATTGAAAACAACGCATAAGTATGAACCAGGTACTGTGGCGATGGCTAACTCAGGTGCGAATACAAATGGCAGCCAATTCTTCATTTGTTCGGGTACGGATTGCGCGAATTTGAACAGTACGCCGAATTATTCAATTTTCGGAAAAGTCACAGCAGACAGTATGGCCACCATTACGAAAATCGCAGAAACACCAGTGGAAATGGGTGGAGAATCTACCCCAAGTAAGCCAAAAGAGAAGGTAACGATTAACACCATTGTAATCAAAGAAAAATAAACTAACATAAAGAAAGCTTTCATAAAAAGATAGGAGTGGATCTCATGAAACAACCGTGCCTATTGTTCCATGGATTTACAGGTGGACCTTATGAGGTTGAGCCGTTAGCTCGGCATTTACGAGAGCGTGGACAGCTGTGTGAGGTGCCAATCCTACCTTGGAATGGAGAATGCCGTCATCAGCTTCACGCTTCGCGTTGGGAAGAATGGGTGCAGGCAGCCGAATGGCATGCGGCCAAGATGACAGAGACGTATGGCTCCTTTGATATGGTTGGATTTTCTATGGGAGGTCTATTGGCAGCCTACTTATCGGTTCGTTACCCTGTACGTAAACTCATTCTGCTAAATACGGCGGTCATTTATGTGAGCCCAGGCCGGCTCTTGAACGTCCTTCGTGAGGAATGGAAGTATCAACGTAAAATTAGTTTCATCAAGGGGAAATCAACACCATTGGTGGCGACCTGGCAGTTTACGAGGCTTGTCCGACATCTGAAGCCGGAGCTCAGTCTAGTCAATAAGCCTACCCTTATTGCACAAGCGGAACGAGATCAAGTGATTCACCCGCAGAGTGCACGGTATATATATAGCAAGCTCAGAGGGCAGCGAGAGCTTCACTGGCACGCCAAATCAGATCATTTAATCTGTTTGAGCGAGGACGCCCCAGCCTTATTTCGGCAGGTAAGTACATTTCTGGATAAGGAGTAGGAAGGATGCCGGCAAAGCCTAGCATGAACAAAAAACAACGCGCCATCGTACCTGCACCAACGAAGAAGAAGGCCAACACTTCGAAAGTAAAAACACCATCTAGGTTGTACCGCCTATTTGTAAGGACGTTTCAATTCGTGTTGATCTCCTTTGCTTTGCTGGTGAGTTGGGTTGTGTTTATCCAGTGGAAGGTACAGTTAGGCCCAAATCAGCCGAGCTTGCCTAAGCAAGTTGATGTAGGTATCGTATTGGGAGCTTCGCTGCGTAATGATACCCCAAGTCCTGGGCTACAAGAGCGGCTGGATTTGGCTGTGGAGTTGTACAAGCAGGGGCGTTTCAAGCAGCTTATAGTATCAGGTGGTTTGGATCATAATGGTTCTAAGCTGACAGAAGCTGAGGGCATGAGGGACTATTTGGTAAAGAATGGCTTACCTAAGTCAAGCATACTGCTCGAGCCTAAGGCAACGAGTACTTATGAGAATTTACTTTTCTCTAAGCAAATTATGGACGAGAAGTCTCTTGTTAGCTCAATTATCATCACACATAAGTTTCATAGCTCTCGTTCACTTGATATTGCAGAAACGATTGGTTTCAAAGATCCGCTAGTCTCCTCTACCAAGTCAGAGGTGCTTTTCATGCCGTATCATGATACAAGAGAAACACTAGCCTACACAAATTGGTATTTAACCAAACTGCAATTGAAGCTCGGGCTGAAATGAAGAAAGCATGACAGGATAGCGGGGAATGCCGCTGCTTGTCATGCTTTCTTTTATTTATCCGTTTACGATGGTACCACCGTTGATATGTAGAATTTGCCCTGCCATGTAAGACGAGTCTTCACTAGCTAAGAATACATAGCTTGGTGCTAATTCACTAGGCTGTCCAGCCCGTTTCATCGGTGTCGTAGAGCCGAAGACCTCAACTTCCTGCGCTGTAAATGTAGACGGAATTAACGGTGTCCAGATGGGACCAGGGGCAACGCCGTTTACTCGAATGCCTTTGGCGTTCAACTGCAGCGAAAGCGAGCGCGTGAAGGTGACAATCGCTCCCTTTGTTGATGAATAATCAATTAATTGTTCGTGACCATGGTAAGCAGTAATCGAAGCGGTGTTTATAATCGCACTACCTGGCTTTAGATGAGGAAGTGCGGCTTGCGTCATATAAAAGTAGGAGAAAATATTCGTTCGGAACGTTCGTTCAAGCTGCGCTGATGTAATATCCGTTATACTTTTCTGAGGATGCTGCTCAGCGGCATTGTTCACCAGAATGTCGAGCTTCCCGAATTCTTTGACGACTTGGGCAACGACTTGTTTGCAAAAGCTTTCTTCACCAATGTCACCTGCGACGTGTAGGCACCTTCGACCCGCCTGTTCCACATGACGGTGTGTTTCTTCTGCGTCCTTATGCTCGTTCAGGTAGACGATGATCACATCGGCACCTTCTTTGGCGTAAGCCACGGCAATAGCGCGTCCTATGCCGCTGTCACCTCCAGTGATGATGGCAACTTTATCCTTCAGTTTACCAGCGGGTTTATAGTTCGCATTCTCAAATTCGGGAAGTGGCTTCATTTCCGATTCGATACCGGGTTGATGGTTCTGATGCTGTGATGGAAAAACAGGTTTTTCCTTAGTGGCAGTCATGCAATCGGCTCCTTTCATCCTAAGAAATTCTTAGTTAGGATGATACAAGTTCAGCCAAATCATACTTCACTCGGTAATGATAGCCATATTTCACTTGGTACCCAAGTTTCTCGTATAACGTAACTGCGGGCACATTGGTGGCGATTACTTGCAAATATTGCTGTGTTGCGCCTTTTGTGATGCTCCATGCCGTCATGGCATGAAGAATGGCATAGCCGTATCCCTTGCCGCGGTGCTCTTCGTGCACGATAACATTCACGAAGCCAGCCCATTCTCCTTCAACGATGACTGTGCCAAGTGCGACAATCTGGCCATGATCTTTCAGTGTAACGAAGGCTTTCGTGGCCGGCATGCGGTCACTTAATCCTTGATAAAAGCTTCGACGTTCCTCCGGGTACTGCTCTAAGAAGAGGAAAGCATCTAGCCATTCTTTCGTTACGGATTGTGTAATTTCTAATTCAAGATCGAGTGCTGAAGGATATTGCTTCTTTATGCGTTCTTCCGTGTATGAAGCCACTTGCTGGGAATTAGCTGTCATCATGTAACAAGGAGTATCTAATTCGTAGCCCTGGTCTTGCAGCAAATTGTCCAATTGATCAGGAGAGGCAGAACTAACATGAAAAATAGCAGGTAACCCATGACTATGGTAAAATTGTTCAACATGGGATAACCAATTGTCATCACGAGGGAAAGAGCCAATAGCAAACACGCTGTTTGCGCGTTTCGTTATTCCTTTGGATGCTCGAATGAGCCATTGATCAACCATTGTATTACTTTCAGCAGGCCAAGTATTTGCAGCCACACGATCAAGATATTCGAAAAAATCATATTCTGTTTGCATGGAAAGTGCCTCCATCCTCAAAAGTTATTACATAAATATACAATTTAGTGCATAAAAATTCAATTGAAAAATTGAAAAACTTGCGAACATTTTATCAATGTGTATGTGGGGAGGAAGACTACGATGGAACTACGATTGCGAACGGCCACATGGGAGGACTATGATGCAGTGAATACGATCATCCGTGAAGGTCAGGAAGAACATGCCGAGGCATTGCCAGATCGATTTGCCAAACTTGATCATGTTGTTGCGATGGGCTGGTATCGAAGCTTCTCGGATCGAGCGGACAAAGAGATTATCGTTGCAGAGATTGGGCAGGAAGTAGTCGGTGTCGCTATGTTAGAGATGAAGCAAAGTCCAAACTATGAAGCGCTTGTACCGCGTAAGTATGCTTATTTAAATGAACTTGCCGTTGCCTCCACACATCAACGTCAAGGAATTGGCAAGAAACTTTATCAGGCTGCTGCTGATTGGGCACGAGCACGCGAAGCCGAATCACTTGAGTTAAATGTTTGGGAATTTAATGAACGAGCGTTGCTTTTCTATGCATCCCTTGGCATGCAGACATTAAACCGCACCCTTACGACAAATTTATAAAAATAGAAGGAGATTACCTATGCTTTTTATAGATAATGAAGGAATCACGGATCCGAGAATTAATCTGGCCATTGAAGAGTTCGCCTTGCGTAAGCTCCCAGCGGGAGAGAGTTATTTACTCTTTTATATAAACGAACCTTCGATCATCATTGGCAAAAACCAAAATACGCTGGAAGAAATTAATCCCGAGTATGTGAAAGCGAATAACCTGCATGTGGTTCGGCGATTATCTGGTGGAGGTGCGGTCTATCATGATCTAGGGAACTTGAATTTCAGCTTCATCACCCAAGATGACGGGAATTCGTTTCATAATTTTCAGAAGTTTACGGCGCCAGTGGTTGAAGCGTTGCATTCACTGGGGGTTCAAGCTGAATTAACAGGACGTAATGATATCCAAGTTGGTGAACGCAAAATCTCAGGTAATGCGCAATTTTCAACCAAGGGAAGAATGTTCAGTCATGGGACACTTTTATTCGATTCGGAGATAGAGAATGTCGTTTCAGCACTTCGCGTGGATCCCGATAAAATTCAATCCAAAGGTATTAAGTCGATCCGAAGTCGGGTCGCGAATATTGTGGAATTTCTGAGAGAACCGATTACGATGGCAGAGTTTCGATCTAAGTTGCTTAGTTCTATTTTCGGAGTTGATGCTGAACATGTACCTAGCTATAAGCTAACAGAGGAAGATTGGGCACAGATTCATGAGATTTCGGAAGAACGCTATCAGAACTGGGATTGGAATTATGGGAAATCACCTAAAAGCACTGTTCAGCATGCCAAAAGAATTGAAGCCGTTGGCAGATTGGATATTCGTTTAGACATCGAAGAAGGTCATTTGCAGCATGTTAAAATATTTGGTGATTTCTTCGGTGCCCATGATGTCGCTGAACTTGAACAAATGCTGGTTGGCACGAGGTATGAGGAAAGTGCAGTTCGTGAACGATTGGCAGATGTGGAACTGAGACGCTATTTCGGAGCTTTGGACAAGGAGACATTCGTGGCCTTACTTATGCTGACTTAAACGTAATTCCATGTAAATAAGCAGAGACTACTGTATTCGGACAGAGGTTGCGGTCTAAAATGGCGTTTACAAGCGTAGGATGGTGGATACGCACTAATAAACCATCAAGTAAACGAGGTGATCCTCATGAGTGGTAGAAGCTTGCCATCCAGACAAATCAACATCGTTCTACGGCAGCCGGAACCGGGCAGTCAGCGGCGAACTGTTGAGGGATCAGGTGGGCAGTCAGGCGCTTCACCCCTTGCCGACGCCGAACCGATGATCTCTGGCAAAAGGACGCCAATGGAAGGTCCGCTATCGGATGTTTTCAAAGAGCTGAATGGGCTGATTGGCTTAGAAAATGTTAAAGAGCTCGTGCATGAAATTTATGCGCTGCTGCAGATCTCTCAATTTCGAGTTGAAGCCGGACTTATGAGCAATGCTCATGTGTACCATATGATTTTCAAGGGCAGCCCTGGAACGGGGAAGACGACGGTAGCACGATTGTTAGGTCGTATGTTTCATGCGATGGGCGTACTGAGTAAAGGGCATTTCATTGAAGTGGAGCGTGCAGACCTCGTAGGTGAATACATTGGACATACTGCACTAAAAACGCGCGAACTCATGAAAAAAGCGATGGGCGGCGTCCTATTTATTGATGAAGCATATAGCTTGGCACGTGGTGGGGAGAAAGATTTTGGCAAGGAATCGATTGATGCGCTGGTCAAAGGAATGGAAGATAAGAAAAATGATTTCATCCTCATTCTAGCTGGATATAGTGAAGAAATGGAGCAATTCCTAGCAACGAACCCTGGACTTCCTTCACGGTTTCCGATTCAAATTGATTTCGAGGATTATGCCATTGATCAATTGATCCAAATTACGGAGTTGATGGCGAAGGATCGGGAATATGTCCTGCTGCCGCAAACATTAGCGAAGCTTAAGCAACACTTAGCCGAGGAGAAGGCGATGACCTGGCGTTCTTTCAGCAATGCGAGGTATGTTCGGAATATTTTGGAGAAAGCGATGCGGCATCAAGCCGTACGATTGTTAAGTCAATATGTGAACGCACCGTCTAAACTTGAGCTGATGTCGATTCGTCCGGAAGATGTGAAATTTAAATGACAGATCAAAGAGCCAATTAACTTATTTAAGTTAATTGGCTCTTTTTTATGGGAAAGTAATTGACAGTTTAGAGGATCAGAGTAAAATATACAGAGTAATTATTTTGCTGATAATGATTATCAATATTGTTTCTAAATAAATGTTGGAGCGTGTAATGTTCACTACTCCAAAGGAGTTGTCATGTATGCGGAAGGTTGTTTTAGCCAGTTGGATCGCTCTTTTATTGTTTCTATCAGTACCATTAATCGCCAGTGCCAAGCCTCAGGATGATCTAGCCAAAGAAGATGCAGGCATCGTACGTGCAATTCAAGCTGCAGAAAGCGGAAATATCGAGCAAGCAACGAAGTTGTTTGAAGCTTTTCAAATCAATTGGCTTAGCTATGAAGATGGGATTAAAGAGCAATCCCTAGCTGCCTATCAGAAAATCGAAGGTGCAATGGGCGAAGCATCGCTGCAAATGATGAAGCAGCCTGTTGATGCTCAGAAGCTAGCTGCGAAGTTGAAGGATTTACATACGTTGAACACGTATTTCGTAGAAGGCAATCTCAGTGCGTTTGGAGCTTCAGCGAAAAGTGATAGTAATGTAACCGTAGCATCGTTAGTTACTTTATTGGAGAAAGCATCAGATCAACTGAAGGAGAAGGATATAGAGGGAGCTTCCGAAAGTATTCAAACCCTGCGTAATTCCTGGTTACTTATTGAGGGAATCGTGTTGACACAGTCCTCAGCCGTGTACACCTCCATGGAGCGAGACATGGTAACAGCGTACGCACAGCTTTCCGCTAGTCCGCCTCAAATAGCGGATGCCACTGTGACGATTACTCGGATGCATGCCGATTTACAACCTTTGGCAGCAAAGACAAGCTACTCCATGCTTGATGCCACGACGATTATCCTTCGGGAAGGGCTCGAGGCCTTGCTTGTCGTTATTGCGTTACTTGGGTTTCTCAAAAAGGCTGGCCACGAAAACAAGAAAAAATGGATTTGGTTTGGCGTATATGGGGGACTCATTGTCAGCATGGCTCTGGGCATTGTGGTGCAACAGTTATTTTCGGCGAGTGCGTTTGGGAATAACAACTTTCTAATTGCCGGATGTACCGGAGTTTTTGCTGCTCTGATGCTCCTGTATATGAGCTATTGGCTGCATAGCAAGTCAAGTATTTCGAACTGGCAATCTTACATTCGTAATCAAAGTGTAAAGGCGTTGGCAACTGGAAGTTTAGCATCGCTTAGTTTACTTGCTTTTCTAGCTGTGTTCCGTGAAGGGACAGAGACGGTCCTCTTTATGATCGGGATGGCATCCTCCATTTCATTGGCTTCGCTGCTCGGCGGAATTGGGATTGGTGTAGGTTTGCTGCTCATTATTGCCTTTCTAATTCTGAAGATCGGACTGCGTATACCGATGCGTCCTTTTTTCTTGATATCAAGTGTTTTTGTTTTCTACTTATGTTTCAAATTTGCAGGGATGGGCGTTCATGGACTTCAATTAGCTGGTTATTTGCCCGCAACTACAGCCGATTGGCTGCCAAGCTGGGATGCCGTTGCTCTATATCCTACCTTAGAGAGCGCAATTCCACAGTTCCTCTTATTGCTCCTGGCCCTCATTGCAGTGATCAAGGATCGTCTTAAAACCATTTCTAACAGAAATATGACATTAAACAATAAATCCTAATTTAAAGAAAAGTGGAGGGAATATCCCATGAAAAAAAGTCAACAACTTATTATTTTAGCAGCAGCAACTACACTTGTACTCGCAGGTTGTGGGAAATCAGAGCCAACTGAGGTCGCAAAAGTGCCATTTAAAGAGGGTTCAACGACTTTAGTAACTAGTGTCGATAGTTTGAAGGGTCAATTAGATGCTTCGAAAGTCAAGGATGCCAAGAAACTTGCCGATCAGCTGCAAGATCAATGGGCAAGCTTTGAGGATGAAGTAAAGCCTAAATTCCCTGAATTATATTTTAAAGTTGAAAAGTTTTTGACGCCGCTTGAAGCGGGCTTGAAAGAAGATAAGCTGGACTTCCCTACGTTAACGGCTTTGAATACGAATTTAAAAGCAGCGTTAACGGAGTTGACAACTTCTTTTGCAGATAACAAAGGTGCAGTTAATAAAGATGTCATTGAAGCTTCTGCTGCGCTGAAGGATGCTGCCAAAGCCTACAATAAATATGTGCAAGACCAAGGCAATCAACTGGTGACATTGCTCGATCAACTTAATACAGCTATTAAAAGCGGTGATATGAAAAAAGCGACAGAAGCATATGGACTAGCTCGTATGCCGTATGAGAGAATAGAGCCAATCATCGAAACGTTCAGTGAGTTGGATGGAGTAATGGATGCGCGTGTAGATGATTTTAAAAATGAGAAGGATCCTGCTTTTACAGGGTATCACCGAATTGAATACCTATTGTTTGTGAAGAAAAACATTAAGGATGCCGAGCCATTTGCAGCGCGTTTGCTTGAAGATGGTAAGAAAATGCAACAAGCGATTGCAGCAACAACGATTGCTCCTACAGATTTCATCGCAGGCGTTGGAGAATTGATGGAAGAAGCGCAATCCAGCAAAATTACAGGTGAAGAAGAGCGTTGGAGCGGTGCGACTGTGCCGGTGATTCGTGCAAATGTAGAAGGCGCTCAAGCAATCTATGATCTGGTTAAAGTTGAGTTGAAGAAGAAAGACGCAGCGTTGGATGAGAAAATCAGCAAGAGCTTAGCAACCGTTATCGAAACGATGAACACACTTTCACCTGTTGGCCCAACATGGAATGATTTCGGTAAATTAGAACAAGCCAAACAAGTCGATTTGAAAAATAAATTAGAAGCTTTGGCTGAACCGCTTGTGAAAATGCCGGGAACGCTAAGTAAATAGAGGAATGGGGTTAAGTGGTATGTCGGACAAAATGAATCGTCGAGCCTTCTTAGGAATGACCGCTGCGGGTGCGGCGGGCGTTGTTTTGGGAGATTTGTTGGGGAAGGCGCAAGTCGCGCTGCCAACGAATAAAGCTGCCGCTACCACGACCAATGAGACACTGAATTTCTATGGCACCCATCAAACGGGAGTTGTCACTCCTGCACAAAATTTTGCTAATGTGGCGGCTTTCGATGTCACGACTAGTGATGTGAAAGAACTGCAAGCACTTATGAAGCAGTGGACGGAGATGGCTGCCACCTTGATGGCAGGTAAACCGTTGGCTGTGGAGCCGCAGGATGGGGCTTTTCCACCAACGGATACCGGCGAGCAGTTTGGTCTTGATACGGGGAAATTAACTCTTACGTTTGCTTTAGGTGCCACTTTTTTTGAAAAAGAAGGTGTTGACCGTTTCGGGCTTCGCTCCCGTAAACCGGCAGGATTGACCGAGATGCCGATCTTTCATAAAGATTCACTTCAAGAGCAATTGACTCATGGGGACATCGTTGTTCAAGCATGTGCTGACGATCCGATTATCTGTTTTCATGCGATTCGCAACTTAACGAAGGCGGCTAGAGGCGTTGCTCACTTGCGCTGGCAGCAAACAGGTCAACTTGGCGTGAAGTCACAAGGAACGAAACGTAATTTATTTGGCTTTAAGGATGGTACGGCTAACCCTGCCTTACAAGATGAGACTTTTATGAAAAATAACGTCTGGATTGATGCTAGCGATAAGGACAGCGCACCGTGGTTAGCAGGCGGAACCTATATGGTTGTTCGTCGCATTCATATGCGAATCGAAACATGGGATCAACAAACCTATTCGGATCAAGAAGAGATCATTGGCCGTCAAAAGGTATCTGGAGCACCCATGGACGGCAAAGCTGAATTCGATACGCCGCAGTTTGCCGCAGACGCCGAAGGCAAGGTAACGGCTTTGGACTCGCATATACGGTTATCTAACCCACGTACTGGTGAAAATTCTGAGCGTGAACGTATTTTGCGACGCGGATATAATTTTATGGATAACCTGGACAGCGTAGGTCGCATCAATGCCGGATTGTTGTTTGTGTGCTTCAATCGGAATATCCAAACGCAGTTCGAATCGATCCAGAAACGCTTAACGAATCCTAAGATGCCTGATCAAATGCTGGCCTATACGGATACGACTGGCGGCGGTTATTTTGCTGTATTGCCTGGTGTTTCTTCGAAAGGCTCGTACTTAGGGCAGACATTGTTTGAGTGAAATAAAGAAGCAGGAGCAGGGTTGTTACGCGAGTAGAGCGATCTACTTGCGCGACTGCCCTGTTTTTTGTTGGCAAGACCGTTATAATTGAATTTTCCCGTGTCTCAAATTGACTTTCCTAATCATTTCCTCCACAATGATGAAGGAATAGGCCAATTAGGCCTTATTTCAGTCATTTTAAGCATTTTGAGGGAAGTAAAGGAGACGACTATGAAAACAACTTCACATATGGTAGAAAAAGAAATCGACGACAGAGCGGTGCTCGTCAGTTTGATTACACAGAAGCAGAAGAAAAATGAGCTGCTGGCAGAATATTCGTTGCAAGAACTTGTGAAACTGGCAGAAACGGCTGGCGTTCAAGTGCTGGACACAATGACACAGAACAAAGAAGCTAAGGATACCAAGTGGTTTATTGGGAAAGGGAAAGTCGAAGAGTTAAAGCTGATGTTGGAAGAGCTTGGCGGGAATACGGCTATCTTCGATCAGGAACTGTCGGGTGCACAGGTTCGTAACTTGGAAGCAGCACTTGATGTGAAAATTATCGATCGTACTCAGCTCATTTTGGATATTTTCGCACAGCGTGCCAAAACACGTGAAGGCATTATCCAGGTAGAATTAGCGCAGCTAAGCTATCTCTTGCCTAGACTGTCTGGACAAGGCAAAAACTTGTCGCGTTTAGGTGGCGGTATCGGGACAAGAGGTCCCGGTGAATCGAAGCTGGAAACGGATCGTCGGCATATTCGCGGACGTATTGACGAACTGAAAGCGCAGCTGGAAGAAGTTGTGCGTCATCGTACTCTGCATCGTGAACGTCGTAAGAAAAGTGGTGTATTTCAAGTTGCCTTAGTTGGGTACACCAATGCAGGGAAGTCTACGTTATTGAAACAATTAACACAAGCAGACGTCTATATTGAGAACCAACTATTCGCTACGCTAGATCCGACATCTCGGACAATGGTATTGCCAAGCGGCAAAGAAATCGTCCTTACAGATACAGTAGGCTTTATTCAAAATCTCCCTCATGATCTAGTAGCTTCGTTCCGTGCCACGTTAGAAGAGGCGAATGAGGCAGATTTGATTCTGCATGTGGTGGATAGCTCTACGGATATGCGTAACGAGCAAATGCGCGTTGTTCAAGAAGTATTAGAAGAACTTGGCGCTCATCAGAAAGAACAAATCACCATTTTCAATAAAATTGATCTTTGTCCTCAGGCGGATCTGGAGATGCTTTCAACGGAAGGCGAATTCATGAAAATGAGTGCTTATACGCCTGAAGATTTGGAACGACTCCGCATTACCATTGAAGATAAGCTCATGGGCGATAGCAAAGAGTTCCGGATTCCAGCCAACAAAGGGGATATTATCGCACTGATGTATCGCATTGGTGAGGTGCTGGAGACGGATGTGGATGGGGAAGACATGGTCTTCAAGGTAAGAGTGAACACGGAAGATTATGTGAAACAAGCTTATTTACTGGTAGATTATGATCAATCAGTATCGAAGCAAGTGCAGGATGAGAACGAGGGAGAGAGCAACTAAGATGCATTTCGGGGAAAAAGTTATGGCTAGAATGGAAAGGGCGGAGCAGCGTGTAGAGAGCGCTTTTCGTCAAATTGAGAAAACGATCGATCTCAATCAATGGAAGGTCATACGTGCTTTCCAAACACATAAAGTAAGTGATTATCATTTTGCTTCTTCCACGGGTTATGGCTACAATGATCGAGGCAGGGAAGTGCTTGATCTCGTCTATGCAGATGCTATGGGAGCAGAAGCAGCACTAGTTCGTCCACACTTTGTATCGGGGACTCATACGATCGGTACGGCTTTGTTCGGTGTACTGCGTCCTGGCGAACATCTACTTTACATCACAGGTAAGCCCTATGATACGTTGCACAAGGTCATTGGAAAGCCTGGCGATGGCACAGGTTCCTTGCAAGACTTTGGCATTGGCTACGGTGAAGTGGAGCTATTGGAAGACGGCTCGCCGGATTGGCCGGCAATTACAGCGGCCATTCAGCCGAACACGAAGGTGATCGGCATCCAACGTTCACGCGGCTACTCCTGGCGGCCGTCGTTCACGGTCGAACAAATCGGCGAAATGGTCCGATTTGTGAAAAAGATCAACCCAGAGCTCATTGTCTTCGTGGACAATTGCTATGGTGAATTCACAGAGCCGCAGGAGCCGACGCAGGTTGGCGTCGATCTGATGGCCGGCTCGCTGATCAAGAACCCCGGCGGCGGCATCGCCCCTTCGGGCGGCTATATCGCCGGGCGACGCGACCTCGTGGAGCTCGCCGCGTACAGATTGACCGCCCCCGGCATTGGGGGCGAGGTCGGGGCCATGCTCGGCGCGACGCGAGCTATGTTTCAAGGGCTATTTCTTGCCCCGCATTTGGTGGGGCAAGCCGTCAAGGGCTCGGTCTTCGCGGCAGCGATATTCGAAGACCTCGGCTTCGTCAGCTCACCGCGCTGGGATGCGCAGCGAACGGACTTGATTCAAGCGATCCGCTTCACGTCCGCGGAGCATTTGATTACGTTCGTGCAGGGCATCCAGAAGGCGTCTGCTGTCGATTCGCATGTCGTACCCGAGCCTTGGGACATGCCTGGGTATGAGCATCCAGTTATCATGGCTGCTGGGACGTTCATTCAAGGTGGCAGCTTAGAGCTGTCAGCGGATGCGCCAATTCGTGAACCTTTTATCGCTTATATGCAAGGCGGCTTGACCTACTCACATTGCAAGTTAGGTGTACTAACCGCTATCCAACATATGGAAGAAAAGGGATTACTGTGAAAATTTAAACTGTGAACAAACCTGACACTCCTTGACACGTTTTTGTTAGAAAGGTACAATGATAGTGAGGTACTTACTGACCAGGAGTGATTAGCATGAGTGATGAAATACGTAGAAATATGGCGTTATTCCCCATTGGGATCGTCATGAAGCTGACAGATTTAACAGCACGACAAATTCGTTACTATGAGCAACACGAATTAATTATCCCAGCTAGAACAGCTGGAAATCAACGGCTCTATTCGTTTAATGACGTGGAACGTCTTCTTGAGATTAAAGATTTGATTGAAAAAGGTGTGAACATTGCGGGTATCAAGCAAGTTCTTATCCCAGTGGATAAGGATTCAGAGGATGCAACGATTCTAAACGAGCACACCGAAGTGAAACGGAAAGAATTAACCGACTCTCAATTGCACAAAATGCTGAAGCAACAATTGATTGGCGGGGGTAAACGCCCAGATCAGGTTTCCTTAATTCAAGGACAGTTGTCCAGATTCTACAAGTAAAATCAGTTGTCAAATCGCTTAACAGTTGAGAGGAGAATGCACACGTGAGCTACAACATTAACTATTCCAAAGAAGATATTCTTCGCATCGCTAAAGCTGAAAACGTTCGCTTTATCCGTTTGCAATTCACAGACTTGATGGGAAGTATTAAGAACGTAGAAATTCCTTTGAGCCAGCTTGAGAAAGCGCTTGATAATAAAATGATGTTCGATGGATCTTCCATCGAAGGGTATGTGCGAATTGAAGAATCAGATATGTATTTGTATCCCGATCTAGATACATGGGTTATTTTCCCGTGGGTAACGGAGAGCAAAGTTGCTCGTTTGATCTGCGATATCTATATGCCAGACGGTACGCCGTTCGCTGGAGATCCACGCGCCATTTTGAAAAATGCGTTGAAGCAAGCAGAAGAAATGGGCTACACAGCCATGAACGTTGGACCTGAGCCAGAATTCTTCTTGTTCAAAACAGATGATAAAGGTAATCCAACAACGGAATTGAATGACCAAGGTGGATACTTCGATTTGGCACCGATGGATCTTGGGGAAAACTGCCGTCGTGATATCGTGCTAACGCTGGAAGAAATGGGATTTGAAATCGAAGCTTCTCACCATGAAGTAGCGCCAGGCCAGCACGAAATCGACTTTAAATATGCAGATGCAATTAAAGCTGCTGACCAAATTCAAACATTCAAACTTGTTGTTAAAACGGTAGCTAGACAGCATGGTTTGCATGCAACATTTATGCCGAAGCCATTGTTCGGAATGAATGGATCTGGTATGCACTGTCACCAATCCTTGTTCAAAGGTGAGACGAATGCATTCTACGATGAGAGCGACAAATTAGGCTTGAGCACGGTTGCAAGACAATATATGGCTGGTGTACTTCGTCATGCGCGTTCTTTCGCTGCGATTACGAACCCAACGGTTAACTCATACAAACGTCTAGTTCCTGGTTATGAAGCACCTTGCTATGTAGCTTGGTCTGCTAGTAACCGCAGCCCGATGATTCGGATTCCAGCTTCCCGCGGTCTAAGCACACGTGTTGAAGTTCGTAACCCGGATCCAGCGGCAAATCCGTACCTTGCACTTGCTGTTATGCTTGCAGCTGGTTTGGATGGCATTAAGAACAAAATGCAGCTTCCTCCGCCAACAGATCGCAACATTTATGTGATGACGGAAGAAGAGCGTGAAGCTGAAGGCATTCCTAGCTTGCCTCTTAACTTGAAACAAGCACTAGACGAGTTGCTTCGTGACGATGTTGTCTGTGACACACTTGGTGAGCATGCGCTAGCGCATTTCTATGAGTTGAAAGAAATTGAGTGGGATATGTACCGGACGCAAGTTCACCAATGGGAAAGAGATCAATATTTGTCTCTGTACTAAAATAATCGAAACCCTCGGCGCTGTAAGCGTTGAGGGTTTTTCTTTTTGACACGGTTTGAGGCGAGCGATGCTTCCCCATGTGGCGTGGTAGTCTGTGACAGGTTGGTTGTTGCGAGTAGAGTTGCTGGGAGAGAGTTTCGTAATTCTCTCGTGTTCTGGCAAATAAATGGATTATCTACAGTTAAAATTCTGGATTTTACGATCAAATCCAGAATAGATGGATTATCTACAGTTAATTTTAACCATATTACTCGATTTGAACAAAAGTGGCAGAATTACCTACATGTTTTCCATCTAAATCGAGTTTTCGAGGAAATTCATCGATAATAGCTGTATATTTTCCAGTTACTACAAGTTTTGAACACGTGTCCACAAGCTACTTTGACAGAAGTCTCCTTATCGAATGCAGTTCATGCTACATTGCCAACCGATAAGGGGGTATTGTATGATAATAAGGACAAATACATACTTAATGCCCGTCAGCCTCGCATAGCATGAGTTGATGGGCTTTTTAACGCGAAGGAGACTAATTGAACTATGGACAATTTCAATCGAAATTTAGAAAAGTATGCAGAGTTAGTGATTCGAATTGGGGTTAACTTGAATAAAGGCCAAGATTTGTTGGTTGAAGCTCCCATAGAAACATTGGATTTAACAAGATTAATTGTTCAGAAGGCTTATGAGGCTGGCGCAAATTTTGTCCACGTGCATTGGCAAGATGATGTTGTTACGCGGAATAAATTTGATTATGCATCAGAAGATTCAGTGGACTACTACCCGGAGTGGTATACGACGATGCTCGAACGTTTTGTTGAAAACGGAGGAGCCTTATTGAACATTAAGGTACCTAATCCGAATTTATACGATGGTATTGATGCCAGTCTAATTTCAAGAGCTTCCAAAGCCGCATCAACGGCAAGAGCCAAGTATCAGCACTATGTACGAACAGGCGAGTTTAGCTGGTGTTTGATCAAAGCACCTACAGAAGCTTGGGCTTCGATTGTGTATGCGGATTTGCCAGAGGAGCAGCGTATTCCTGCGATGTGGGATGCTATTTTCCAAATCAACCGTGTGTATGAAGAGAACCCCGTAGCAGCATGGCAGTCCCATTTGGATACGTTGAAGGCCACGCATAGCTTATTGAATGAAAGAAGCTATAAAGCTTTGCGATATCGGGCTACTGGTACGGTTTTGCGTGTCGAACTGCCTGAAGGACATATTTGGCTAGGTGGGGATAATGAGAACGCTCGCGGTATCCGCTATGTAGCGAATATGCCGACAGAAGAAGTGTTCACCATTCCTAACCGAACAGGTGTTAGTGGTACGGTAGCGAGTACTATGCCATTGAATATTAATGGCGCCTTAGTGGATCGATTTACCTTTACGTTCGAAGCGGGTAAAGTTGTTGACTTCCAAGCGGAGGTTGGTTATGACCATTTGGCACGTTTACTTGATATGGATGAAGGTGCGAGGTATTTAGGTGAGGTAGCACTTGTTCCTTTTGATTCTCCGATTTCGAATTTAAATCGTATCTTCTACAACACTGGCATTGACGAGAATGCTTCTTGTCACTTAGCGTTGGGTAGCTGCTACCCAATTAATTTAAAGGATGGTACCAAGTTATCGAATGCAGAGTTAAAGGCGCGCGGAGGGAATAGCTCCTTGATTCATGTGGACTTTATGATTGGTTCTGCAGAACTTGAAATCGATGGGGAACTTGCTGATGGGACGATCGAACCGATCTTCCGTGCAGGGAACTGGGTATTGACGTTTTAAAATGCAAAAAGCAAGGATCTCAAGTGTAAGTTCACTTTGAGAGCCTTGCTTTTTTGTGGTGTATGCCGTTGTTACATATCGCGGAATAAGCCAATGACACGTCCAAGGATCGTCACATTCTTTAATAGAATGGGTTGTAAAGCGGAGTTCTCCGGTTGAAGGCGAATATGATCCTTCTCCTTGTAGAAACGCTTAACAGTAGCTTCATCATCTTCTGTCATTGCGACAACGATATCACCGTTATTCGCTGTTTGTTGCTGTTTAACGATGACATAGTCGCCATTATGAATACCAGCTTCAATCATACTGTCACCCATAATGCTAAGCATGAACACGTTGTTATCACCAACCATACTTGAAGGAAGAGGGAAATAATCTTCGATATTCTCAGTGGCTGTAATAGGAACACCAGCCGTTACTTTACCAACAAGGGGAACACGAGCGACGGAAACGGCGAATTGGGATTCAGAACCATCAAGCCCTAGAATTTCAATTGCACGCGGTTTGGTTGGATCTCGACGAATCATGCCTTTTTTCTCAAGACGTTCCAAATGGCCATGCACAGTAGAACTAGAGGCTAGTCCAACTGCTTCGCCGATTTCTCGAACGGAAGGCGGGTAGCCTTTATCTTTCACTTCGTTCTTAATGAATTCCATTATTGCTTGTTGACGCTGCGAAATTTTACTCATAAGATATCACTCCAATACTGGGAATCATTACCCAAAGTATAACATAGAACCCGAGTTCGTACAAACATAAGTTCGAAAAATGGTTGACTCAAACATGTGTTCGTGTTATTCTGATATCAGAACAAATGTTTGGGGGATGAATTATATGTATATGGCTTATTCACAATCTAACGGAACAACAACACTTCGGGGTACTGCTCATGCATCCAAAGGGATGACGATTAAACGCGGTTATGCGAAGCTACTTCTTCGTTTCATACTGATAGCAGTAATTCTTGGAACTGTGTTTTCGTTCGGTGCGATCGTACAAGCCTATGCAGGTGATGGTACTGTTACCGTGTCTACTCCAATCACTTCCGCACAACCACTAGCGAAAGCTACTCAAAACGAGAAAGTTGTTATTCAAAGTGGTGATACACTCTGGGGGATTGCAGAAGCTCACAAAAAGAAGAGTGAGAACACGCGTTCCTATGTCGAGAAATTGAAAGCATTTAATCACTTAACGAACAGTTCACTTCAAGAGGGGCAAGTTCTATTACTACCATAATGAGCTAATTCGTAGTTCACTATATAGATGTTTGTTCGAGACATAGCCGTCTGTTGCTATGTCTCTTTACTTTGTATCCTTGACAATCCTATTCGGTGATGGCAAAGTAATACTCATATTGAAATTTTGACTGGGAGGATTACAATGAGTGACAGCATGGATAAGACGATTGAGCGAATCAATGAACTAGCTCGAAAGGCGAAGACAGTTGGCCTAACGGATGCAGAGATCGATGAGCGAAATGAGCTAAGGAAAATCTATATTAATGCATTCAGGGGTAACCTGAAAGTTCAACTAGATTCCATTAAGTTTACTGACGAAGAGAAATAAGCCTATACACATAGATATTACATTCAAAGGGGAAATGAATGATGACGTTGAAAGCTGTGCTATTTGATTTGGATGATACGCTGTTATGGGACGATCGTAGTGTGGAGGAAGCTTTTACTGCAACATGCGCAGAAGCCGCGAAGCAAGTCAATGGGTTGAACCTGGAGGAATTAGAAGTATCTGTTCGTAAGGAAGCAAGGAGTTTATATGAATCCTTCGAGACGTTCCCATTTACCAAAATGATCGGGATTAACCCGTTTGAAGGACTATGGGCCAATTTCACGCAAGGTGAGGACGAAAACTTCCGTAAATTAGAGAAGCTAGCACCTAGCTATCGTACAGAATCTTGGACTAGAGGACTTGCAGGACTGGGGATCGAAGATCGTGAGTTAGGGTTCAAGCTGGGTGAATTGTTTGCAGCCGAACGCCGCAGTCGTCCCTATGTATATGAAGAAACATTCCGTGTACTAGATGAGTTGAAAGGCAAATACAAGCTTCTTCTTTTAACGAATGGCTCGCCGGATTTACAGAAAGAAAAATTAGCAGGGGTTCCTGAGATTGCTTCTTACTTTGATCACATCGTGATTTCTGGAGAATTTGGACAAGGGAAGCCAGCAGCGGCTATCTTCAATTATGCATTGGGTCTGCTTGAGATTAGTGCGGATGAAGGTATTATGATCGGGGACAAACTGACGACAGATATTTTGGGATCAGGAAGCATTGGTATGCGTAACATTTGGATTAATCATCACGGGCTTCAAAGTGGCGATGAGATCGTACCTGCTTATGAAGTGACGCGTCTTCAAGAAATTCTCCCAATCATTAATAACGGTTAATTTCAAATAGAAAAAGAAAGCCCAACAGCTACTTTGGACGCAATGGTCTGAAGTGCTATTGGGCTTTATTGTGTTAACTTAATAATTAAGCTTTAATAAAGTCAGGATCATCAATGTTGTAAGCTACCCAGCCATCTTTTTCGATGAAAAGGCGAACGGCAACGATTTCACGGTTATCCATCAAGGTGAAGAAATGATTCGTGTTCTCAGGAACAGAGATCACATCACCTGGCTCAAGTTCAACATCGAAGTAGCCAAGCTCTTCGGATTTGATAATGAAAATCCCTTTTCCAGAAACGATAGCGCGGATTTCATCTTCAGTGTGCGTGTGTACTTGTTCGAATTTTTTCAGAAGCTCTTCAATATTCGGAGTTACATCAGATAGGGAGATGACATCCCAAATTTCATAACCGCGTCTAGCAGCTAGATCTTTAATTTCCGCTTCATAAGTGGAAATGATCTCTGCTTTTTCTTCATCGCTAAGAATGAATTTCTCACGAAGTGCTACAGGAAGCTTGTTCGCATCCCAATGTTCGTATACGACTTCTTGACTATCTAAGAAGGCTTTAACTTCTGCTTCGCCCTCGATACGTTCATTGGTATTTCGAATTCTAATTTGTGCCACGTTACATCCCTCTTTCATTAATAAATATAACCATATTATAGAGGATATCAAGCTAACTGTCGATGGAAGGATATAAATTTTTCCGATAAAACCTATAGGATTAAATCATAATTCAAAATCTTTTCATAGAAGCCGTATTCTGTTACACTAAATCTTAACATAATTTGTCGTTTTTTTTTAATCCTGCTTTAGGAAAAGTTGAAAGGGAGCCTTGCCATGAAGAAACCACCGATTCAAGAACAGCTTAAGAAGAAGATTATGATCCTAGATGGTGCCATGGGTACGATGATTCAGCAAGAGGACTTGACGGCTGATGATTTCGGAAGTGATGACCTCGATGGGTGTAATGAAATTTTATGTGTCACACGCCCAGATGTTATTCAAAAAATTCATGAAGCTTATTTCGCCGCTGGCGCTGATATGATAGAAACGAATACGTTCGGGACGACGAGTGTCGTACTTGCGGAATATGATTTACAAGACCGTCATCGGGAGTTGAACATCGCCGCTGCGAAATTGGCGATTGCTGCCGCTGAGAAATATTCGACACCAGAATGGCCGCGTTACGTTGTAGGTGCTATGGGACCGACGACCAAGACCTTGTCTGTGACGGGTGGCGTGACATTCGAACAACTGGAAGAAAGCTACTATCAACAAGCACTTGCGCTTGTCGAAACAGGCGTTGATGCGATGCTTCTCGAAACATCTCAGGATACGCTGAACGTAAAGGCGGGAAGTATCGGGATTCGCAGAGCTTTTGAAACATTAGGTGTAGAGCTTCCGATTATGATCTCGGGTACGATTGAACCGATGGGGACAACGCTAGCAGGTCAAAATATTGAATCCTTTTATATATCTCTGGAGCATTTGAAGCCTATCTCGATGGGTTTGAACTGTGCGACAGGACCTGAATTTATGCGGGATCATATTCGTACACTTTCTGGAATTGCGGATACAGCCATCAGTTGTTATCCGAATGCAGGGTTGCCGGATGAGAACGGACATTATCATGAATCTCCAGACTCTTTGGCCAAAAAGATGGCTGGCTTTGCTGAGCAAGGTTGGCTCAATATTGCCGGTGGTTGCTGCGGAACGACGCCTGAACACATTCGGGCAATGGCAGAAACACTTGCGAATTACAAACCAAGAGGGGAATACGGTTCTCATCCACCTGCAATCTCAGGTATTGAGACTGTCTATATCGAGCCGGAAAATCGACCAATCATGGTTGGAGAACGGACGAATATCTCCGGATCTAGGAAGTTTAAGCGCCTAATTAAAGAAGGCAAATGGGAAGAAGGCTCCGAAATTGCTCGTAACCAGGTGAAAAATGGCGCTCATGTCATCGACATTAATCTACAGGATACGGACATTGATGAAGCATACGCGGTAGAAGAATTCATGCAAGAAGTTGTGAAAAAGGTCAAAGTTCCATTGATGATTGACTCGACTTATGATCACATTATTGAGCTTGGACTCAAATATTCGCAAGGTAAAGCGATTATTAACTCGATTAACTTAGAAGATGGAGAGAGCAAATTCGAAGGGATTTTACCTCTGATTCATCGCTACGGGGCTTCAGTTGTTTGTATTCTCATTGATGAGCGTGGGCAGGCGGTTTCCCGTCAAGCCAAAATCGAAGTAGCAACTCGTTCGTATGAGCTTCTTACTGGCAAATATGGCATGAATCCAGAGGATATCATTTTTGATCCGAATATGTTCCCAGTAGGGTCAGGAGATCCGCAGTACATTGGCTCTGCCGTAGAAACAATTGAGGGGATTAAGCTGATCAAGGAAAAGTATCCTCTCGCCAAAACGATTCTAGGACTAAGTAACATCTCATTCGGTCTACCGGATGCGGGTCGTGAGGTTCTGAACTCTGTTTATTTGTACCATTGTACGAAGGCAGGACTTGATTATGCCATTGTAAATACGGAGAAACTAGAACGGTATGCGTCGATTCCTGATACAGAGCGTCAACTAGCAGAGGAACTCATTTATAATACGAACGATGATACCTTGGCGAAGTTCGTTGCCCATTTCCGTGAGAAGAAGGTCGAGAAGAAGGAGAAGATTTCGAACCTATCTTTGGAAGAAAGACTGGGCTCTTATGTAGTTGAAGGCACGAAAGAAGGCTTAATACCGGATTTGGAGATTGCACTTCAAACCTATTCACCTCTAGAGGTCATCAATGGGCCACTTATGAAGGGAATGGAGGAAGTTGGGCGTCTGTTCAATGGCAACGAACTTATCGTAGCTGAGGTGCTTCAAAGCGCTGAGGTCATGAAAGCATCGGTTAATTTCCTGGAGCCGTTCATGGAGAAGTCCGAGACTGCGGTGAAGGGTAAAATTATTTTGGCAACCGTCAAAGGGGACGTTCACGATATTGGGAAAAACCTCGTTGAAATCATCCTATCCAATAATGGATACAAGATTATCAACTTAGGGATTAAAGTACCGCCGGAGCAAATCATTGAAGCTTATCGCAAAGAGCAAGCGGATGCGATCGGACTGTCTGGATTGTTAGTTAAATCCGCGCAACAAATGGTTATTACTGCGCAGGATTTACGTACTGCAGGCGTGGATGTACCGATTCTAGTCGGTGGAGCTGCACTTACACGGAAATTCACCAAGACACGTATTCAACCAGAATATGAAGGTGTTGTTCTTTATGCAAAGGATGCAATGGATGGTCTGGATATCGCGAACAAGTTGAGTGACCCTGAGCAGCGTAAACGGTTGATTCAAGAGCTTCGTGATAGCCTGGAATCCGATGTCATGGACACAGGAAAAAAGGAAGAGAAGATGCCACAGCTTACGCGTGTGAGTTCTTCTGCAGTTTCGAAGGATTTGCCTGTTCAGGTACCACAAGACACCGATCGTCATATTTTACGCGATTACCCGATTAGTCATTTGATGCCTTATGTAAACATGCAGATGTTGCTAGGTCATCACCTTGGTTTAAAGGGTAAAGTAGAGCAGTTACTGAGTGATAAGGATTCCAAAGCACTTCAGCTGAAAGACACAGTAGACTCAATCCTATATGCTGCGCAGCATAACGGTATCATTAAAGCTCACGGCATGTATCGGTTCTTCCCTGCACAATCGAATGGGAATGATATCATCGTGTATGATCCAGCGGATACGAGCAAGGTGCTTGAGACATTTACATTCCCTCGTCAAGATAAAGAGCCTTACCTCTGCTTGGCTGACTATCTGAAATCCGTAGAGAGCGGCGAAATGGACTATGTAGGATTCCTGCTCGTGACAGCTGGACATGATATTAACGAATTGGCAAAAGAATGGCGTGACAAAGGGGATTATTTGAAATCCCATGCGTTGCAAGCGACGGCGCTTGAAGTAGCGGAAGGCTTTGCAGAACGCGTTCATCATATTATGCGCGATGTTGTTGGTATTGCAGATCGTGTTGATATGACGATGCAAGAAAGATTTGGAGCCAAATATATCGGACAACGGTTCTCGTTCGGTTATCCAGCTTGCCCTAATCTCGAAGATCAAGCGAAGCTGTTTAATCTGCTGAAACCTGAGGATATCGGCGTTGAGCTGACGGAGTCATTCATGATGGAGCCGGAAGCTTCCGTATCTGCGATTGTATTTGCACATAAAGAAGCACGTTATTTTAACGTAGGATAAGATTGCGAGAGCGAGGTAGCACGTGTGAACGATCCTGTTCCGCTGCATCCTCGCTTTCCGTTTTGCCGATGTGATATTGAGATAGAATGGGGTTTGGCTTGTGGACTTGTATTTTCTAGGAACGGGGGCAGGTATGCCCTCCAAGCAACGAAATGTCACCTCAATTGCCTTGAATTTATTAGACGAACGGGGAACATATTGGCTTGTTGATTGCGGTGAGGGAACGCAGCAGCAGATATTGAACTCTCCGGTGAAGCTGGGACGAACGGAGAAAATTTTCATCACGCATTTACATGGTGATCATCTGTATGGTCTCCCGGGATTATTGACGAGTCGTTCTTATTTGGGTGGCGATACACCATTGACTTTATATGGACCGCGGGGGCTAAAGCAATTCGTTGAAACTGCGCTGGAAGTCAGCGGAGCACATCTGAGTTATACACTTCACCTTGTCGAGCTTGATGAAGAGGGAGTTATTTTCGAAGACGAAAGCTTTCTTGTGGAAACGGCTCGCTTAGAGCATCGTATTGAATGTTTTGGTTTTCGCATCGTGGAGAAGGATCAACCTGGTAAGCTTCTAAATGAAAAGCTGAAGGAACTCGGAATACCGGCAGGTCCGATCTATGGCCAAGTGAAACTAGGGCACACGGTACAGCTTGAGGATGGCCGGACGATTCATGGGCAAGACTTCTTAGGTGCGCCTGTTCCAGGCCGTGTGGTTGTTATCCTGGGTGACACGCGCTATTGCGATGGAGCTAAACGCCTTGCTCGCGGTGCCGATGTTCTCGTTCACGAAGCGACCTTTGCCATGGATAAGCAAGAGCTAGCCTATGCCTTCGATCATGCGACATCGACCGATGCGGCACGAACCGCACAGGAGGCTGGCGCGAAAGCGCTGATCATGACGCATCTTAGCTCGCGGTATCAAGGGGATAGCGTAACTGAACTGCTTCACCAGGCACAACAAATTCACGCCAATAGTCACTTAGCAAGGGATTTCTGGAGCTTTGATATCCCCCGCAAAGTGTAAAATAAATAAGCTTCTCCCATTAATTACGAATGGGAGAAGCTTATTTTTGTATCCTACGTCAATTTCTTGCATTCACCTCATACACTAAACAAAACCAACGGAAATCGAGGTGAAGGTATGGGAATTACACTCGGTGAAGTGCTACTTTCTATCTTTATATCCTCGATCTTTTTCATTATGATTAAGGAAATTAGAAAGTCGTACAAAGATTCAGAATAGTTTGAAGATTAGATCTAAAGCCCTATACGCACTGATAGGGCTTCTGATAAAATAGTTGTAAACGCTTAATAACTGGGGGGGGGTGGACATGACGTATCCGGTTTACAGAGTAACTGTATACCATTTTGCCTTACTCATTTCTGTTTGTGTCATTATTGGGATTTTATGTCTATCAAGAGATACCTATGCCTCTGAAATACCAGTTTCTCAGGGGAAATCTGCTGTAGCGTCATCTGTTACAGGAGCTACATATAGTGCAAGTCAAGCCGTGGACGGTTTCATTCATACCAAATGGTTAGCAACTAATTCACAACTTCCACAATGGTTAACCGTAGACCTTTCGCAAAACGTACATGTTGCACGTGTTGAAACTGTGTTTGAGCATGCGAATAGCTCGTATGCTTACAAGATTGAATCCTCGATGGATTGCATCAATTGGAGCCTTTTTGCAGACCGTTCTGCGAATACAGCCATCAATTTCCCTTTTTATTCGGACAGTGGGGATGTTCAAGCAAGATTCGTCAGATTACAAGTAGTTGGCGTTGGCTCACCGGGAGAACAAGCCAGTGTGTTTGATTTTCGCGTATATTCAACGAGTGAGGCTCTGACACTTCTCTCACAGAATAAGACAACGGCTGCACTATCAAGTTTCTCGGGTTCTTGGGGCTCTGATAAGGCTGTGGATGGTCAATTGTTATCCAGTTGGGCACCCAGTAGCACATCATTACCGCAATGGCTGGTTGTGGACCTGGGGCAACTCGGCAATGTGCAGCGTTTTGAGACGACGTATTCCAATATCCAAGATATATATGGTTACAAAATTGGTTTTTCAATAGATGGTATCATCTGGTATACCTTTACCGATCGAACAGGGAATATGCAGGTGGGAGATCCGCGTTATGTGGATGAAGGGAATGTCACGGCACGATACTTTCGATTAACAACAACGAGCGTCGCCTCTGGAGGGTATGCTAGCGTTGGAGAGTTTCAAATATATGGACCAGATGGTGGTTTGAACAATAATCCCAATGGCCAGACGCTAACTCGCGTGTATTTGGATGATGAAGGTTATAACCTGCAACCATCTGAAACGATTGCCAGTTATTTAACAGGTGTTTATGCGAATGGCAATACATTTACGATCCAATCTGGAGCTACCTACAGAATCGCAAATACAGCTGTGGCAACAGTCAATGCGAATGGCGTTATCACGGGAGTTGCTGCAGGTTCAACAACTTTAACAGTATCCTATAACGGCAAATCCACTTCAGCCAACATTACGGTATCTTCTACTTTGGGGAATTTGAATCGTATAGCTTTCGACTCCTATTCGTATTCACTTCAATTTGGCTCAACGCGGTCTCCCTACGTGATTGGCTATAAAAATAACAGCAGCACACAAACGTTGACAACTGGCCTGACCTTCACGAGTTCAAATCCAGCAGTGGCAAGTGTAAATTCAAGTGGCTTGGTGACTGGCATTTCGCCTGGCGTAACGACGATTACAGCATATTATGGTAGTTTCACAGCATCAGCGAGTGTGAGTGTGACAACCACCGTTAGTCGGATAGAAGCAGATGAAAGTACAGTTTCCTTGGAGATAAATGGGACACAGTATCTTACAATTAATGCTTATGATTCGCAGTATAATGTCAACGACGTAACCTCGAATACGAGCTTCACAAGTTCAAATTCTTCTGTCGTTACTGTAAGTAGTTATGGTTATATCACAGCAGTCAGCGCAGGGAGTGCAATCATTACTGCGACTTATAATGGGATCTCGACAACGATTTATGTCACAGTAGGGTTCAAAGACATAGTAGCTCCTACCTGGAATTATGGTGCCAATGTAACGGTTACACCAAGCTCAGGTTCTTCTGTCACATTAACCTGGACGGCAGCAACGGACAACGTTGGGGTCACTTCCTACCAGATATACAAAAATTCGGAACTACTAACTACGGTGAGCGGAAGTGAGCTTACTACGCAATTATCAGGCTTAGCTACGGGCATTAACATGAGTTTTAAAGTGGAAGCGGGAGATTTAGCAGACAATTGGTCCTCTACTGGACCCGGCATAACTTACACGTTAACAGGTACTTTGAAGTCAATAGGTTCTCAGGCTCTCCTAATTTCGAGCCAGCGTGTCCGTGAAGCGGCACCTGACGGCGGGATGCTCTCCAAATTTCATGCTGATGAAGGTGAGCTAAGGGACGCTTTCAACGCAATAAATGAAGGTTCGGCCTCATCTCTGCTGTTACAAATTCAAGATGATCACGATACAACAGTCGTCGAATTCGCATCCAACGTCTTTAATGATTTACAGGATAGGAATGGGAGTATTCAATTGGATATGAACACGATTCAGTTTACAATTCCATTGCTTCTTTTCAAAAATCATGTAAGTGAAGCTGAAGGTTCGAATGGGCTCTTCTCCGTGATTATCCGATATGAAGCAAGTCAACTTGCAGAAACACTGAAAGAAAAAACAAACGCTGAACAAACTGCTTTGCTGCTGACCAATCCAATTGAGTTTGAAATCCAAGCAGGCGGCGTTGCGATTCATCATTATGAGAACATGTCCGTGGAGAGATCAATCGCTCTTCCTGGCACTTCCTACACGACCAATGTGACCGCTGTACGATTAAATGCGGGGTCCGGTGAGATAGCCTTCGTTCCATCTCTCTTAACCGGTAGCGATGGAGCATGGAAGATGGTCATTAAAGACCAATATGGCGGGTTATACTCCATCATTCAGAAAGATAAGCATTTTGAAGATATGAGGACGCATTGGGCACGTGAGGATGTAGAAAAACTTGCTTCCAAAAGGATCATTTCTGGGGTAGATGAACAAAATTTCGAACCTGAGAAGGAAATATCCCGTGCAGAATTCGCTACATTGCTCATCCGTGCCCTAGGCATGGAAGTGAACGAATCCGTTCCTGGAACCTCTGGTTTTAAGGATATTAAGGACAATGACTGGTATTCGCACATGGTCAATAAAGCGGCTAAAGCAGGACTAATCGAGGGCTTTGAAGATGGAACCTTTCGACCGCTACTGCAAGTGACACGTGAGCAGATGGCTGCAATGATCAATAGAACGATTCAAATCACAGGTAGCCAGCAAGAAAGCTATGCACAAGATACAGTTCTTAATCCATTTATAGATCAACATGCCATCGACAACTGGGCTAGGCAAGCAATGGCGTTTACCCTGCAAACAGGGTTAATCCAGGGTGTCACGGAGACACAGCTTAATCCCAATGCCTTCGCGACTCGAGCGCAAGCGGCTGTCATGTTGAAACGGTTGCTAATCTATTTACAATTTATTAATTGATGAGTCCTATAAACACAATTCTCCTTTGGGGAATTGTGTTTTTTTCATTTTTCACAGCAAATGTCACGATGCTTACAAAACCTTCACAACCAGCAAATCAGCAGAAAATAAAGTTTTGCTAATCTGGAATTGTAAACTCTAGTCGAGGGGCGTGAGGAAAAAATGAATGGAGTACCTCTGTTGACGGCGCCACAACCTGCTAAACTGATCGTAAAGCTTGCTAAGCATGAACAAGAAATTGAGCAAGCCTTGCAACTGCGATATCAAGTATTTGTGGAGGAAGAGAAAAATTTACGGTTGATGAATGAACAAAAGCTGGAACGTGATGCTTATGATCCTTATTGTGATCACTTAATTGTCAAAGACCTTGAAACCGATCAAGTGATCGGTACTTATCGACTTTTGCCTGGTGATCGGGCAAGCGAGGGGATTGGATTTTATTCCGAAACCGAATTTAATTTAAGCGCAATGTCAGAACTGAGACAACAATCTTTGGAACTGGGTCGCAGTTGCATTGCTCCAGCTTATCGCGGCGGAAGGACTATACAAATGTTATGGGAAGGGATTGCGAGCTATATTAGTGAGCGCAATTTCACTCATTTAATCGGATGTGCGAGTGTACACTTTTCAACGATTGAGGATTTAAATGAAATTTATTCGATGCTGAAGCAGAAACAGGTGTTGACGGATCGATTTGGGATTAAACCCCTCGAAACACATCGGATTTCTGGCCTCGCTCAAATTGATCTCTCTTGTAATGAGAAAGAAATGTTTCGCAAACTGCCACCTTTGATGAAAGGATATCAGTGGCTTGGAGCTGAAATTGGTGGTGATCCTGCGTATGATGAGCTGTTTAGGACGGTAGATTTTTTTATCATATTGCAAAAAGATAAGGTGGCGCGTCGATATAGACGTCATTTTCTCAATGCAGAGTGAGATGAGGTGGGTTTGACTTGTATGAATGGATCGCAAAGTTAACCTCAGGTGAAGGAGAACGAAGACTTCTGGTGCGAATGTTACCCATTGTTCCATTATGGATGTTGTCGTTCCTTTGTTGGGGAATAGCTTCAATATGGTATCTCATTTCACGAAACGGGTTTCTAAAGAATGTGAGACACAATCTGACAGATGTTTTAGGACCGATGTCGGAACGTAAAGTCAGATCTCTTACAAAGGATTATGTACGAAATGTTGTGTTTTCGCTGTTCGAAATTTGTTTCCATTCGGATCGTTTGCCTACGAGTGAATTCAAGTTGCAAGGTGAGGAGCATTTGCATGCCGCGCAACAGTTAGCTAGCGGAAAAGGGTTTATTATTTACACGCCTCATGTTGGTAATTTTTTTAACTATTATTGGTATTTCTCGAGAAGGTTCGATTGTCTTACTGTCGCATCAGCGGGGAGCCCTGAACTCAAGCCCTTATATGACAAGTTTGCCGCATTAGGTTGCAAAGGTTTAGATTATGACAGCGTTCCCTCATTGGAATTATATCGCAGCTTAAAACGACATATACAATCCGGAGGCGTTGTTTTCTTGCTTGGCGATTTCTGGCGGCCTTCTTTTCCATTGTCGAAACTATTCGGCAGGGTGACTCGTACTCCTGAAGGTACAGCTATGTTGGCACTTGAGCTGCAAATTCCTATCGTACCCTTCTATGGATTCCGTTCCCATGGCTTCAAGCACCGGCTTGTAGTGGGTGAGCCACTTTCTGTATACGCCAACGATAATAGTGGTGGTCGAGCTGCAAGGGTTGAAACCAATCTGATATTGAATAGCTTCGTAGAGCAGGTTATTCGGGAGCAGCCTGCTTCTTGGTTTTACTGGTTTAACGTTCATGAACGTTGGGAAAACGTTCTTCAGGAAGCATAATGGACATAAGGACGGGGGAATCGATAAATGGATACAGCAAGCCACTTATTGTTTGGGGTTAGCCTTGCAGGATTAGCTTGTTTAGAAACGGTGGTTACGGAGCAACCTGCATTAAGTCACGCTATTCTCGCTGGAACGTTGATTGGATCCCATGCACCGGATTTAGATACATTAGCCCGATTACGCGGGTATGCGAGTTATGTTCGTTTACATCGAGGTGTGACGCATTCAATACCAGCGCTATTGATCTGGCCACTAGTGATAAGTTTACCGATCGCGGCTGTGTTCGGCGTTTGGGAGAATTTCTTTCATCTATTCCTATGGACGTTCCTAGCTGTTGTATGTCATGTGGGGCTGGATGCGTTTAATGTATACGGTGTGCAATGCTTACGGCCTTTTACGAAAAAATGGGTGCATTTGGATACGCTGTGTCTGTATGATCCGTTCTTGTTCACGCTTCATGCTGGCGGGGTGATCCTGTGGTTTG
Organism: Paenibacillus plantarum; assembly: GCF_013141695.1. Taxonomy (GTDB): domain Bacteria; phylum Bacillota; class Bacilli; order Paenibacillales; family NBRC-103111; genus Paenibacillus_E; species Paenibacillus_E plantarum. Next base: position 306,664 of record NZ_WHNY01000040.1, on the reverse strand, counting down.
CAGTATGGGGAGGCATGGCCGGAAGTCATATCGGGGAGATGTTTGCTCTTATTTTTGCAGCATCGCTTATCTATGTGTGGTTCCAAAAATCTCAAAGAAATAAGCTCATTAAGCTTGTGCATAGTGAGTTGAATATTCCAACAGGTGTATGTCGCCTTGTACCGAGTTTAAGTTGGTTCTATTGGCAGTTTGTCTTTGAAAGTGATACCAGCTTTTATTTAGGAGAGCTTCGTCATGGTCAGGTGGTCGTTCTTGAGCAATATAGTAAGAAGGATTACAATCAACAGCAATCACATCCAATCGTGAAAGCATCGATGGGGACAGATGGTGTACGCGCTTTTCTACAATTTGCTCAGCACATTTATGTGTGTTGGAAAGAGAAGAATGGTGGATATGAAGTACAGTGGCGGGATATGCGTTTCTGGCATAAACGCAAGCTGAGCTTCGGTGTCGATGTGCATCTGGATCAGGATATGAATGTTGTGAGTGATCGGATTGGTATGGACAAAAAGGCTTGGGATCCGCCTTTTGTGTGAGTGCATAATTGCGTAAAATAAAAAACACTTCAGTCACTTATTTTTCAAAATGCTGAAGTGTTCTTTTTATTTTAAAAAACCAATTACTCGAATTGTCCAGCGTAAATGAGCTCTTTAATTTCACGTCTACCGGATGGAACTTCGCGTTCTTGCAGATTTTCAGGAAGGGCATCAGCAGGACCACGGTACCCGATGGCAATAACGGCGTGAAGTTCGTAGTCAGCAGGAATTTGGAGTGCTTCGCGTGCTTGTTCACGTTCGAAACCACCCATCGCATGTGTGATTAACCCTTGATTATTCGCTTCAAGCGCTAAATATCCCCACGCAGTGCCAGCATCGAATGCATGACTAGGATTGTCTGTTCCTCTTGGACTTTTGGTGTGTGAAATAACGAGTGTAAGTACAGGAGCTTTCTCACACCATACAAGGTTAAATGGATTAATAAACGTATGGAATTTAGCAAGTTGCTCAGGTGTACGGGCAACGATGAAACGCCAAGGTTGATTGTTACTCCCCGATGGTGCCCAACGAGCGGCTTCAAATAGACTTAACAGTACGTCTTCCGATACTTCTTGATTCGAGAAGGAACGAGGGGACCAACGCTCAAGAAACTGTGGATTAATTTCATGATCAGGTTGACGATGAGCTTCAATTTCATTGGGTAATGATGTGGACATTATTTATTCCTCCTTATTTTGGATCTCATCCTAATTTTACCTTATTATGAGCTTGTTTACGAATTTCTCAATTTTTCATTATCTTGTATGTCATTGGCGCAATTTGGCAAAGCTAGTTGTTATGAACATGATGGACCAAGAAGAGGTGCGAAAACCGTGAAATTCACGAGTCATGATGTCATTATTATTGAAAGAGCTTTAAGAACTGCCATGAAACATGATCGAGAAGAGCACCGTTCGAGAGACTATCAAGAAGTTTTGTTCAAAATGCAAGAGAGTGCCAACCAAGCGCTGTCGGTTACAGCTCAGATCACTAGTGACCATGATGGCATACGATACGATTATGATGATTCAGCTGATTTGATGTAGACATACGAACGTATATTCTGTAAAATGGAAGAAACGAAATGGGTAAGGAGATTCAGTTTATGAATCCTTTCACAGGTAAGGTTTCTTCAATGATAGAGATGATTGACGGGTTGCGCAAATCGCCTGAAATCATGCAACAAGTTACATATTGGCATACGATACCCCCAAGAGATCCGAAACTGGCTGATTTTCCAGAAGGATTGCATGAGGGTATTTGTGTTGCGCTTCGACATAAAAACATCGGGCAATTATATACGCATCAGGCGGAATCGTTCCGCCAAGTGACGGCAGGCAATCACGTTGTTACTGTAACTCCGACAGCGTCAGGGAAGACACTTTGCTACAATCTGCCCGTTCTTCAGAAGATTTTGGAAAACGACGCTTCGCGAGCTCTCTATCTATTTCCTACTAAAGCGCTGGCACAGGATCAGGTCGCAGAGCTGCAGGAAATGATTGAATTTATGGATGTGGATATTAAAACGCATACGTATGACGGCGACACACCGCCTACAGTTCGGCAAGCGATTCGAAACGCAGGACATATTGTTGTCACGAACCCAGATATGTTGCATTCAGCGATTTTGCCGCATCATACCAAATGGGTGAAGCTGTTCGAGAATTTAAACTACATTGTGATTGATGAAGTACATTCTTATCGGGGTGTATTCGGCAGTCATGTCGCGAATGTGATTCGCAGATTGAAACGGATTTGCCGCTTCTATGGTTCCAATCCGCAGTTTATATGTGCTTCAGCTACGATAGATAATCCGAAGGAGCATGCTGAGCGTCTGATCGGTGAAACCGTTGCGTTGATTGATAATAACGGTGCGCCGGCTGGCGAGAAGCACTTTGTATTTTATAACCCGCCTGTTGTGAATCAACAATTAGGGATTCGTAAAAGCTCCGTCTTGGAAACACGTACGCTTGCAGGCAAGTTGCTGCGGAGTGGGATCCAGACGATTGTGTTTGCCCGCAGCCGCGTGCGTGTGGAGATCTTGCTGACCTATTTGCAAGAGCTCGTTAGTCACGAGCTGGGCAGCAAGTCGATCCGCGGCTATCGCGGCGGGTATCTCCCTAAGCTGCGCAGGGAGATCGAAAAAGGCTTACGCAGCGGGGAAATCCGCGGCGTTGTGAGCACGAACGCGCTGGAGCTGGGCATCGATATTGGCCAGCTGCAAGCGTGCGTGCTTAATGGCTATCCCGGCACGATAGCCAGCACTTGGCAGCAGTCCGGGCGAGCAGGACGGCGGCAGGAGACCTCGCTGACGATTCTCGTCGCGAGCAGTAATCCGCTGGATCAGTATTTGATCCAGAATCCGCGCTATTTCTTCGAGCGTCCGCCAGAGCAGGCGCGCATTCATCCAGATAACCTGATCATCCTCGTGGATCATGTGAAGTGTGCGGCCTATGAGTTGCCTTTCGAAGCGAATGAGAAGTTCGGTGAGGAGTCGCTCACCGATGTTCTCGAGTACTTGACTGAAGAGCAGGTGCTGCACCAAGTCAACGATCGCTGGTATTGGATGGAGCAGTCGTTCCCTGCTCATAACATTTCATTGCGCTCTGCGGCGCAAGAGAATTTCATCATTATTGATATGACCAATGGTCATCGCGTGATTGGGGAATGTGATCGTTTCAGTGCGCCAACCTTGATTCATGAAGAGGCTATTTATATACATGAAGGCATACAATTCCAAGTTGAAAAGTTGGATTACGAAGAGAAGAAAGCATTCGTGAGGCAAGTAAGTGTAGACTACTTCACGGATGCGAGTATGGCTGTACAGCTCAAGGTGCTTCACGTGAATCGGGAGGGTCATGTTGGTGGTCTACTTCGTCAACTCGGCGAGGTGACGGTGAATGCGCAGCCAACGATTTTCAAGAAAATCCGTCTGCGCACACATGAGAATATCGGCTCGGGGCCGATTCGATTGCCAGAAGAGGAGCTGCATACGAGCTCCTATTGGTTCACTTTCGACGAGGCGATGGCGGCGGGACGATCGGCAAATGACATGCAGCATGCGCTGCTTGGCATTGCCAACGTCCTGGCGCATCTAGCGCCGCTGTATTTGATGTGCGACCCGATGGATATCCGGGTCGTCCCACAAGTGAAGGCAGTGCACAGCAAGCTGCCGACCGTATTCTTCTACGACCGCTACCCGGGCGGCGTGGGTCTTAGTGATCGGCTGTACGAGGTCCACGGACAGCTGATGGATCAGGCGCGCAGCCTGATTAAGAGCTGCGGCTGCATCAGCGGCTGCCCGGCCTGTGTAGGGCCGATCGAAGAGGTCGGCTTGCTGGGCAAGAAGCTCGCGCTGGAGCTGCTCGCAGAGCTCGATGGCGGTGCCCGATGAGCGGGCTCCGCGAAAGGCTCGGCCGCCTGCGGGGACCCGCAGCGGCTGGGGTAACACCGCCGCCCCCGCCGGAGGCAGGGGGCGAATGGGCGCAGCTCGGCGCCCATATTGCGACGAGCCCAGCTGGCTCGTTCGTCATGCGGCGCCGCCAGTACGGCGCGGACAGCGTGCACGGCATCTATCGGCTGCGTGAGCTCGCGGATGTGGCAGCGCAGCTGTCCTGCTTCCACGACGGAGACGCCGTCGTCCGGCTCGAAGAGTTGCTCTTCTTCGATACGGAGACTACCGGACTCGGCGTCGGTGCTGGCAACGTGCCATTCATGGTCGGCATCGGCTACTACACGGGCGAGCTGTTCACGGTTGAACAGCTCATGATACGCAACCCGGCAGAAGAACATGCGATGCTGGTGTACTTACAAGAACTATTAGGACGATACACGCATATCGTCTCTTATAACGGCCGTACGTTCGATTGGCCGATTCTCAAGAATCGCTTCGTCCTGAATCGTCTTAAACTAGATGACTCGAAGCTGCTTCAACTCGATCTTCTGTACGCTTCACGCAGTCTGTGGCGTAATACGCTGCCTTCCTGTCGGTTGAGCAAAGTGGAGGAGAGTAGACTAGGCTTTGAACGTATAGATGATGTGCCTGGGTCAATGGCGCCAGCGTTGTACTTTCAATATTTGGCTGAGAAAGACCCTGATGTCCTTCAAGGCGTATTTATACATAATGAGCACGATATTGTGACATTGGCCGCGTTGACGATCCATTTTGGCAAGCTATTGCGTCCTGCTGTGAATGATCTTGATCTCATTTCTAACCCTGATCTTGATCTCGATCTCATTTCTAATCCTAATCCCGATCTCATTTCCAACATTGACTCCGAAGAACTCTTTCGGACAGGGCTCTGGCTCGACAAAATGGCAAGGCCTGCCAAGGCGGAACAATATTTCAATGTTTTACACGAGAAACTAATGAATAGTGAGTCTACTGTCCAGTCCGCTGAACAAGAAACTGTCTTGCTACAATTAGCAACCTACTATAAGAAAATTGGTCAATATAACCGTGCAATCGAGCTATGGAAGCAGGCTATTTTACTAAAACCTGCAAGTATTTCGTTACAGCTGGAACCTTATTTAGAGCTTGCGATGTACTACGAACACCGTGAGAAGGACTTGGGTCAAGCCGTCTTTTATGCAGAGGAAGCGTGGGCGAGACTTTGGCGCCGGCGTGCGCTTCACCGAGGTGACCGCAAGATCAACGAGATTGAAGAGGCTTGGGAAAAGCGGATTGCACGTCTGAAGCAGAAAATGCGAAAGAAAGAGATGACTTTACGAGCGCTAGCAGACTCGTATCCATCATCTTCGGATAAAATGGTAATATCGAAAAGAAACAAAAAAACACCAAAACCCACTTACGTGAGCGAAGGTTTAATTTAAAGGATAATCATCACATCTCATTCAGTCTCCCTATGGTACGCGTTTACGCAATCCGCCAATTGGTTATACAAGGTATAAAAATGGCAAGGAGTGATTCTCGTGCCTGAGCTTCCGGAAATGGAAACGTATCGTCAACAGTTGACACGATTCATCATAGGAGTACCGATTACAGGAGTCGATGTGACACGCCCGAAATCGTTGAATGTAGATCCAGACAAATTTGCGGGTAAGCTTATCGGTAACCGGATTGTGCGGATTGAGCGCAGAGCCAAACACCTACTGTTTCATTTGGGCTCAGGTGAGATCCTGCTTTTACATCTCATGCTTGGCGGTTGGATGTTCTTTGGTACCCAGGAAGAGAAGCCAGATCGAACGATTCAAGTGGACATTCATTTAGGGAGCAACAGTCTGTACTTTATTGGATTGCGTTTAGGTTACTTGCATCTTCATACCCCAGAGGTAACCAATAAGCTCTTACAAAAGCTTGGACCAGAACCGCTCGAACTTAACTTTAATCAATTCCGAAATGTATTGCGGCCTAAACGGGGGAATCTAAAAGTAACGTTGGTGGATCAAACCTTTCTTTCTGGAATAGGGAATTGCTACTCGGATGAAATTTGTTTTGAAGCGGGCTTACTTCCTTTGCGGAAGGTACATTCTCTTACCGAAATTGAGCAACTTCAGCTCTATCAAGCTATGCAGGCTTTACTTCGTGAAGCGATTGGGGTCGGCGGTTATATGGAAGAACCTCTATTCGTGGGTGACCGTCTAACTGGTCAATATAATCCGAAATGTCGTGTCTATGATCGCAAAGATGAGCCCTGTTTGCGATGTGGGAACCCTATCATTCAAACTGAAGTCTCGAGCCGTAAATGTTTTTATTGTGCCCATTGCCAGAAGTGAAAGGTCGGATTGAACATGTTTATCGGCGCCCATGTAAGAACCCGAGGCGGTTATTTGAATGCAGCCAAAACCGCCCTTTCAATTGGTGCAAAGGCCTTTCAGTATTTTCCGATGAATCCGCGTAGTTTGGCTACGAAAGCTGTTAATCTAATTGACGCGAACGCATGTGCTCAGTTATGTAGGGAACATGGCATACTCTCCATTGGACATGCTCCTTATGCTTTAAATCCCGCAGCAGACGAGCCTGAACGTGTGGTCATGGTTAACTTGCTAAAAAATGGCCTGGACATTACAAATGCCTGCGGTTCTGTTGGACTTGTCGTGCATTTTGGTAAATATACGGGAAAAGACCCGTTACAAGGTTACAAAAATATAATACAATGTTTGAATAGTGCTACGGAGGGTTACACGGGAGCTTCTTTCATATTGCTTGAAAATCAAGCAGGAGAAGGTTCCCAACTTGGTCTGACTTTTGAAGAAATGGTTCAAGTTCGTAAGCTATGCGATTCACCGGAGAAAATTGGCTTTTGCTTAGATACTTGTCATGCTTTTGCTAGTCGACTTTGGCAAGGAACGGATTGGGCAGAACTGGAGTCGAAGGGTGTTCAGTTAGATTATTTACCTCATCTGAAAGCTATTCATTTGAATGATTCGGTATATCCATGGGGATCACGTCGTGATCGGCACGCCAACATTGGTTCGGGTCACATTGGTATTTCGAATTTTCAAAGCCTACTACACTCTCCTTATTTACGAGACATTCCAATTGTTCTTGAGACAGGTACTAGGCGTGATGGCACGCATCAGGAAGAGATTGCGTTCGTAAATTCGTTGTTGGAAAGGAAATAAGAGGATGATTCATGTATACTTAGATGATTCGCGTCCTTGTCCCCAAGGATTTGTTTTGGCCAAAGATGCGCAAGAATGTATTGCATTGCTTCAGGAATGTGAAGTAGACATCTTATCTCTGGATCATGATTTGGGTTGGATGTCGAAGCAAACGGGCATGGATGTTGTCATTTGGTTGACCCAGCAGCGTAAATTTCCAAAAACGATTTATATTCATACCTCTAGCCCTTCCGCATGCACACAGATGTATCAGATGCTTGATGCTGTCAAGCCAGTTGGAATGAGGCTTTACGCGCATCGTATGCCTGATGAAGTATTGATGAAGGTAGCACAAAAAAAACTATCCAAGTAAACCGTAATGTGAAAGGAAACGAACTTATGATCCATTTATCCGGTATTCATTTTATACGTGGAGAACGCCATATTTTAAACGATGTGAATGTACATATCGAATCCGGTGAACACTGGGTATTGCTGGGCCGAAATGGCTCTGGCAAAACAACGCTGCTTGAAATGATGAATGGCTATGAATTTCCAAGCCGTGGCACAGTCGATGTGCTCGGAAACCGCTACGGTCAATGTGATGTACGGGAAGTTCGTAAGAAGATCGGTTATATATCGCAATCTCTTTTCGAAAAATTAAGCTTAATTGATCCAGTCCTTGAAGTCGTTGCAACTGGTGAGTACGCTTATCTGAGGTTTTATCAAGAAATTCCACAGGAAGTGAAAGACCGAGCAATGGAAATGCTTACTCGTGTACGCATTCCACATCTGGCTGATCAGCCTCTGGGAAGCCTTTCACAAGGGGAACGTAAGAAGGTTATGCTTGCACGATCCTTGATGAGTAAGCCAGCGATCCTCGTTATGGATGAGCCTGCTGCGGGCTTGGATTTGTTTGAGCGCGAGCGGTTCTTATCTGACGTAAACGAGCTTAGTAAACAGGATGTAACGGTTGTATATGTCACCCACCATATCGAAGAAATCATGCCTTTATTTACGCATGTTGCGATAATTGAGCAAGGTGAACTGATTGCCTCTGGACGCAAGGAAGATGTATTGACACCTGAGAATATTCATAAGGCTTTCGGAATTCATGTTGCCTTGGAATGGTTCCAAGATCGCCCATGGATCAAGGTTATTGCGGACAAATAGGCTTATTTAGTAAGTTAGCCTAAAAAAGAATGTAGATTACTAAAAGGATGCGGCTATGACACAATTAACGACCTATATTGGAACCTCGAATCATGGGTTCGCACAATATGCGCAAGACGAACTTCGGAAGTTATTTCCACTCACCAAATTTACCTTACTGGTACCGACAGAAGTGTTCTATTTTCAGGTGCCTGAAGATACTGCAGATGTCATTTCTACATTGCAAGAGAATGAACCCATCTTTCTACGGCATGTTCAACCTGTTCATCAAGAATGGGAGCTTAGCCGTACGGATGCTGACATTGCACATTTGACAACTTGGCTTCGTGAAGCGTATGCCACTGGTTTATTTGGTTACGGAGAGAAAATTGCCACGCAAATTCGGAAGGAAGAGCGGGCAGATGTTCCTTATGCACCTTTTGCTATTAAGGCAGCCATAGATGAAATCCTCACTGCTGAATGTGGTGGTGAACCTGTTGTTCGTTATGCAGATCATATTATTTCGGTGTACATAAGCGCCAAAAAGGTCTATATCGGTATTTCAAAACCAAGTGATAACTTATCAGATTGGTCAGGTGGTGCTATCCGTTTCATGAAAGAAGAGGATCAAATTTCACGTGCCAAATTTAAGCTTTTGGAAGCTGAGCAACGGTTCGGGATTGATTTCAGTATCGCTCGTAAAGCGATTGATATTGGAGCTGCACCTGGCGGATGGACGTCTTTGCTGCTAGAGCGCGGTTTGAAAGTTACAGCGATTGACCCGGCTGCGATGAACCCGCGTCTACTAGGCAATCCATTGCTGACGTTCCTGAAGAAAAATGCGAATGATGTGAAGCTGCGTGAGAATGAGTTTGATTTACTAGTCTGTGATATGAGCTGGGATCCGCGGCAGATGGGACATCTTGTGTCGGATTTGCTTTTCTCTCTGCAAAGTGGCGGGACAGCTATCATTACCGTGAAGCTTATGCATAAAAAACCGTTCCAAACGGTTCGTGATATTCTGCGTATTTTCGAAGACTCCCTTTTTCTCTTGAAGGCGAAGCAGTTGTTTCATAATCGGGAAGAATTGACACTTTATTTGCAAAAAATATAAAAACGGAAAAATAGCTAGATTTTCCAATAGCCCTCCCTTATAATCAAGAGCAATATGGCTTGGATATAAGAGGGGGTTTTTACTAATTGTGAAGCCTAGACCACAGTGGCAAGGGTCAATTGTAGGAGGGAGATACGAACTCGTGTCCATGCTTGGACAAGGCGGCATGAGCCAGGTATATCTCGCTAGGGATAAGAAATTAAAGGGCAAGCGCTGGGCAGTGAAAGAGGTTGAGTGCGTAGGTTCCGATGAGACTGCTTTCTTGGAAGAAGCAGAAATGCTCGCCAAGCTAGGGCATGCACAGCTCCCACAGTTAGTGGATTATTTTATTACCGAGGGTGGATATGGATATCTGGTCATGGACTATATCGAGGGTCCAACACTACAGGATTTATTCGAAAAAAGTCAACGTGAACTACCAATTAAGTTAATCGTTCAAATTGCTTTTCAGTTACTTGATATTTTCCACTACTTACACACACTTCAGCCCCGACCCATCATATACCGCGATCTAAAGCCGTCCAACGTCATGATTAACCAACATAATCAAGTCCGATTAATTGATTTTGGCGTAGCTAGGCAATTTAAACAAGGACAAACTTCCGATACTATGCAGATGGGAACGATCGGGTTCGCTGCTCCGGAACAATATCTAGGTCTGCAAACAGACGCCCGAACAGATCTTTATACACTTGGTTCTATGTTATATTATTTGTTGTCAGGCGGTCACTATGTATATAGCAAGGCCAAGCCTCTGGAACTACGGCATGATGAGATCCCTGAAACCTTGCGCAAAACGATTCATTTTCTCCTGCAAGATCAACCTCAGAACCGCTGTCAAACCGCCATGGAAGTGAAGCTAAGACTTCGTTCCTTATCCCCTGAAACCGATCAACTTGTTATCGAATCTGGGCTGAAAGTTGCTTCACAACAATCAAATACATCCGATAAATTAATTGTCATTGGTGGATTATTTGCAGGTGTCGGTGCTACTTTCACAGCTATTACACTAGCCAGATTAATGCATGCTCTCCAAATCCCCAACGCGCTTGTTGAACAGCCGACGATTGAACCTGATTTATATATGTTATTGTATGGAGATCGCCATGCACCAAGCCCCTATATGTTTCCCTCTGATCACATATGTGACCCATCTTCTACTTTCACTACACCATGGATCAACGGTTTTACCACTTGGGCACCCATTAATCCTGATGGTTTTCAAGGTAATTGGCAGGCCTCTCATGCATTCAAGCTTCTACACATGCTCAAAAAGCCGATCATCCTATGGGATGTATCGACTGAGTGGGAGCATCCTGCTGTACAGGAACTTTGTTATAGTGCAGATGAAATAATCGTTATTGTAGATAGTTTGCCTGGCAAATGTGATCGCCCACGTTCGCGCCAGCGAATAGCGCAATTCACATCCTACCAGCAGCGAGGGAAGAAGGTGCATTACATCGCGAATGGTGCTTTGCCTTCGCATTATCGAATGGAGTGGCAGGACTCTTTTCCATCTAAACCACTGTGTACCTTGCCCATAATTGCAAGATCCGAAGTCGTGCAAGCTGTGTGGAAAGGTGATTGTATTCAAGATCAGCCGCAATATTTGGACATTTTTTACGAAGCATTGAAACCATTCCTCAGCGAGATTCTCACGGACGAAAGCCTCAATCAATTCGCTCTACAACCCAAAAAATCGATATTTTCCCGATTCAATAAGCGCGGTTAGTGTTTTTATTTAACTGATAAATTGTCCAAGCTAGTAGGGTAGCGAAACAAGACCATAGTAAATAAGGAACCAATAACCAAGCAGCTAGCTTGGAATAAGGAATTGTTGCGTATATTAATAAAAACGTAGTGATAGCCACAATAGCAGAGTCAAGGAAAGCAAGACGTAAGTTTTTTAATTTGAATTCAAAAAAGGTAAAGGCTTGGTTAGCCACGTAATTTACTAATAATATCAAAACATAGCTGCCCCCCGCTTCTTGAAAGCCATCGGTTTTCGTGTAAACAATAGCGACAGATGCAGAAATTAATGCATATAAGATCGCCCAAACAATTCCGAATAACTTAGCTGGTGGATTCCAGCTTGGTTTTTTCAGAGTGGCATAGTAGGTCAGATCTGTTGGGAACAATACGCCTGAAATCGAAAATAGTGCATAGGTAATCAAGAACACAGTGATAAACGTAAACATATGCAAACACCTCCTATTTATGAGTGAGCTTGTATTACTATATTACACGTTTGGGATAAGTTATAACCAAATCCAGCCAAAAGTATGATATGATGAGTCATATTTTGCATGAGATAAAGAGGGGGAAACAGACATGGAGCAACGATTTTCCAGAGAATCTAGATGTTTCAAAACATCACGTATTTTTCCGACTGATGTAAACAACCATAATACGCTTTTTGGCGGAAAATTGATGTCTTATATCGATGACATTGCTTCCATAGCAGCTCATAAGCATTGTCGGAGGTCAGTTGTGACGGCATCAACGGATTCTGTTGACTTTTTGTCACCGATTCATACTTCGGACTCTGTTTGTTTAGAGTCTTTCGTGACCTGGACTGGCAAAAGCTCGATGGAGGTATTCGTTAAGGTCGTTACCGAAGATCTGAAGTCTGGGGAGAGAAAAATTGCAGCTACCTCTTTCCTAACTTTTGTCGCTTTAGATGAAAATAAGGTGCCCGTGGAAGTGCCAGATGTCATTCCCGAAACGGAAGAAGAGAAGAAGCTCCACGAATCCGCTCCACACCGCGCTGAGATGAGACGTATCCGCCGTGTGGAAAGTAAGAAGCTCGCTAGTTTCTTCACGATGAAATATCCTTGGGAATAAGGGATTGATTTATTAGGAGAATGTGGTACAATTTGGGTAATTGAAAGTCGGACAAGCGGAAGCACCGCTGATCGTAGAGGAATAATCTCTATAGTCAGCGCGTGCTTTTTTTTGTTTTTCCGGAGCAGATAGGAGGGGAAGTATGAGGGCGGAAACGATAACGCGAATAGCCATCGTGCTCGCTGTTATGGGTTGTGTACTCATTGGCAATGGTATGTACGCGAAATTTGCTGGATAGTGAAAGTTTGTGAGAGTGGGTGCTGCAATGAAGAAGCTTCAATTGTTTGTCTTAGATGACGACATGATTTATGCCGAACGGTTAGCCATATTCATCCGAGCGACGGAGTTCGCTGAACGTATGCAAGTAAAGCTTTTTTCGCAAGTTGAGCTCCTACTGCAGGTGTTAGAGGAACCTAACCTTAGTGGAGTGCTATTAATATCTGATGCTTTTTATCCGTTATTGCAGCATCATCGTACGTCATTAAGTAAAATTTTTTTGAGTCAACATATTAGAAATTCCGATCCGCCAGAAACTGTCCATCCTTTCTTATTCCGCTTTCAACCACTTCACGATTTGATCTCACACATTCATGCCATATACACGGACAGATCCCCGTCCGGTTCTGGTCGAACACAAGTTAATCGCACACGTGTGATATCTGTGTATAGCAGCAGTGGCAATGCAGGAAAATCGATTACAGCTGTTCATATGGCGAAACAGTTGGCATTTCGTGGGGAACGTGTTTTGTATCTCAGCTTGGAGTCTATTAGTGTTGCTTCTCAGTGGTTGCAGGGAGAATCGGGGCGATTATCACAGCTCCTTTATTATTTGAAAGATTCTTCAGAGTCGATCAGAGCTAAGTTGGCTCTTTTGAAATCACATGATGCCACTCGAAGGTTTGATTATTTAACACCACTTGAGCAAATTCGCGAGATGCAAGAAATGAGTGGTGAGCAAGTGAAGAAGCTCTTAGCTTCCATAGTTGGCCTGTCCGTCTACGATACCCTTATCGTGGATCTTGAAACGTCTGTTCATCCGAGAATCGTCAAGAGTTTAGAGCTCAGCGATGTGATCATTTGGCTAATTCGAGATGATTGGAAGGATGCTTTCCGAACCAAAACACTATTAAAACAAATGTGTGCATATCCTCAAATCCATTTTGTCATGACGAGCTTTAGAGGGACACAAACCAATGCATTCAATTTCTTAGGTAAAGAAGTAACATTCAAACTTCCCTATATTCCAGATTGGAAGGTGATGAGTTCGGCAGAACAAGTCTGGCAATCGGATATATTTTCCGAACAGGTGTATGTCATGTTGCAAGCTGTATGCAATGAGACTGAGAGAAATTCTAAGGAAGGAGCGCATTCTTATCTTGAATCAAGCGCTGTTTAACGAATTAAAGCAGGAGATTAAAGAAAATCTCGATCTCACACATGAGGTTAGTGATGCACAGTTATTGGGGCACATCGAAGAAACCATTTTTCGCGCTGCAAGTGCGCATAGCTGGACTTCAAGTGATATGCACGTCGGTGTTAAGCGTATTTTCGATAGCTTTAGGGGGTTAGATATTCTCCAACCGTTAATCGACGATCCAACGGTGACAGAGATCATGGTTAATGGTCATAGCTGTATTTTCTTCGAACGGATGGGGGCAGTTGAACGTTACCCATATGAGCTAGAAAGCTCAGAGAAACTTGAAGACTTAATCCAAATGATTGTTTCCAAGGTGAATCGGATTGTTAATCAAGCCACTCCAATTGTGGATGCAAGGTTAAAAGACGGTTCGCGCGTAAATATCGTGCTTCCACCAGCCTCGCTTAGTGGTCCAACCTTAACGATCCGAAAGTTTCCTGCAAAGCCATTGGATATGTCGGATTTGATTCGTATGGAAAGTATTTCTGGTGAAGCGGCGGAGATGCTTCGGATCATGGTTGAATCGGGGTTTAATATATTCGTTGGCGGTGGAACAGGGTCTGGTAAAACAACGTTTCTCAATGCTTTGAGTGCTTGGATTCCTGAGCATGAACGAGTAATTACAATCGAAGACTCAGCTGAACTACAGATCCAAACTGTACCTAATTTAGTTCGATTGGAAACGAGAAATGCGAATACGGAAGGGAAGGGAGCGATCACGATGCGAGAATTAATTCGATCTTCTCTGCGGATGCGTCCTAATCGCATTATTGTAGGTGAAGTACGTGGAGCTGAAGCTTTAGATATGCTTGCTGCAATGAATACTGGGCATGATGGTAGCTTAAGTACCGGGCATGCGAACACCTCGCAGGATATGCTCAGTAGACTGGAGACGATGGTACTTGGTGCGGCTCCACTCCCCATTGAAGTCATACGTAAGCAGATCGCCTCAGCACTTGATGTCATTGTACATATTTCCCGAATGAGGGATCGATCACGCAAAGTGACAGAGATTCATCAAGTTGTTGGCATGAAGGATGGCGAAGTTCAGCTGCAACCGCTGTTTCTCTTCGAGGAGAGCGGAGAGTCGCCAGATGGGAAACTTCTTGGAACACTCCGATATACGGGTCAGACACTTGCTAATCAGTACAAACTTCAAATGGCAGGTAAGCAACTGCCTAGTTGGTTTAATTGCAGTGTAGGAGGTGATGTGAGATGAGTGTGTGGTTGCTGCTCATTTTCATGGGTGGCGCGAGTTGGCTTCTATTACTATTTCTTGAAAGACGAAAATCCCCGCGTAAAGAAAGCGAGCCCCCGCCAACACACAAGTCACCGCTAATCCACCCGGTTGTATTCATCGATTATAACGAGTATCACTTGTCCACCAAAGAGAGAATTGCAGCCATACTCATGCTAGGTTTACCGGCATTCATGATCGGTTATATTTTCTACCAAAATGTTATCCTCGCTGCCGCTTTAGCATCAACGGGTTTTCTGTTTCCTCGCTTTCGTCGGCTGCAATTAATCCAAAAACGTAAAAATATGCTCTATGTACAATTTAAGCAAGCTCTCAGCTGTCTTTCTTCCTCTATGACGGTGGGGAAATCCATTGAATCAGCATTTCGAGAGGCATGGGTGGACTTGAAGCTGCTGTATCCTGATCCAGCTTGTTTGATCGTCGTTGAGTTTGGACTGATTTGCCGTAAGGTCGAAAATGGTGAACCGATCGAGACAGCGCTTAAACATTTTGCAGATCGCAGTCATTTAGAAGATATTCGCAGCTTTTCTGATGTTTTTCTGACCTGTAAGCGTACGGGAGGAAATCTAGTTGAGGTGATGAAACGCACAGCGACGGTCATTGCCGAGAAGTTAGACATAACCCAGGAAATTTCAGTCATGGTCGCTCAAAAACGTTTTGAATCGAGAGTACTTGTTGTTGCACCCATCCTCATTGTTGCTGTATTGGCGTTTTCCTCGCCTGATTATATGGTTCCACTATATCGTGGGAGCGGGATTCTCATTATGACTGTCTGCTTGTTATTGCTTGGCGCTTGTTATGTACTCACTCAAAAAATAATGAATATCAAGGTGTAGGATGTGGATATGGTTATTTGGCTTAGCGCAAATTGCGTTTTGTATGTCTCTACAGGTGATCGGACGGAAGAAATACGGTAGTCAGGTTCAGAAACAAACGTACCCTTTTCGGATGAAAATGCTCTTACCATCAAGTTACTTTGTGATCGATAAGCTCCAATTGCTAGAAAAGTTCCCCGATTTCACTTCAAAAATCCATCATAAATGTATGACCTTGTATGGAAGAAGTTTATCTTCGCAAGGCAGTAAATGGTTCATGGCAGAACTTATTTCCGCCGGCATGGTGTGCCTATTCGTCGTTACAATACTTGCTATTCTAGCAGGTGAAGATAGTTCGTTGCTTGC
The DNA here is from genome assembly GCF_013141695.1 of Paenibacillus plantarum. Taxonomy (GTDB): domain Bacteria; phylum Bacillota; class Bacilli; order Paenibacillales; family NBRC-103111; genus Paenibacillus_E; species Paenibacillus_E plantarum. The sequence continues at coordinate 290,598 of NZ_WHNY01000040.1, read as the reverse complement.
TTTTGGTGTGGTTGCTGCAATAGCGACACCAGTGATGATGGTTCGTGATTTGGACAGCAAAATACGTAAAAAACAGCAAAGGATGATTCTTGAGCTGCCTGAATTTTTGAGTACAATCGTGCTCCTAGTAAATGCTGGAGAGACTGTCAACCGTGCTTGGATTCGTTGTGTTCAAGCAAAGCCAAATATGCCGGATTCCCCGCTTTACAAAGAGCTGCTTGTAGCTGTGCATGAACTGGAGATGAACATCTCCTTCACGAAAGTATTAGAGGATTTCAGTAAACGTTGCGCGTTACATGAAGTGTCATTATTTGCATCAACGTTAGGTTTGAACTATAGAAGAGGGGGCAATGACTTTGCCGTTTCACTGCATTCGCTTTCGCTGGAGCTGTGGCAGCGGAGAAAGAGTGTATCGCGGACACTAGGGGAGGAAGCATCTTCTAAGCTTGTATTCCCGATGGTGTTAATTTTTGTTGTGGTGATGGTGATTGTTGCTGCACCTGCGTTACTCATGATGAACCAATAGGAGAGGGATGTTGAAATGAAAACATTACTGGGAACTTTTAAGCGTGTGTGGAAAGAGGAAGACGGGCTAGGAACATTAGAAATTTTATTGATTGTAGCGGTGTTGGTTGCGATAGCGATTATTTTCAGAAAATGGATTGTTTCGTGGTTTCAGAAGTTGATCGGTGATGCCAACTCCGACCTGAAGGATAACAGTGCGGTTGCCCCCTGTGCGCCGAGCCCGACCACGAGTTGTGCGCCGTAGTCGACTTCGTCAGTTCATTAACAATGACCTGGGTACCTTTACGTTAGAAGCCTCGCTAGTATTTCCGGTGATATTAATTTGCACAGTGACATTGTTGTTTGTAGGCATGTTTGCCTATCAGCATGTCTACATAGGGCAATTAGCTCGCTCAGCTGCTGAAAAGTTAGCTTTTACTTGGACGAACAGCCATAAAGAGATAAATACAGGAAGTTATTATCCGCAGGAAACGGACGGTTTGTATTGGCGTCTGACGCAAGACAATGTAAGCGACTTATTTGGCTTGTTACAAGGTAATTCAGGGGCTAGTGTCGTACTTCCCACCAATCAAGCAAATGGTTTAGTCGAGAAAAAACTGGCCAAAGCCGGGGTATTACTTCCGGATGGCGTTACTGGAACGGCGACATATTCGAATTATTTAGTAGATCATCGGGTTGAGGTAACTGTGAACAAGTCTTATATCATGCCTTCAATACTTACTCGGTGGATGCATGCGACGAAAACGAAAAGTAAAGCTGTCGTACATGTTATTGATTCTATAGAGCTGATCAGAACCACAGATCTGACACGCAGCTATTTGCCAACTTTAGTAGGTCGGATATCTTCACAGAAAGCGAAGGCGGCACTTGTAGATCCGGTCAAAAGCGATTTATCTGGGCCAAGCGTCACTATTCAATCTGAACGACAGGCATCTTCCTACTTGAGGTCACTTGTGGGAGGGACAGAGGTTGTGCGGACGACTGCGTCTGGTAAAAGCAGAAAAATTGATGCTTTAGACGCAAGAGGCATTGGGCATCAAGCGTTTTATAGTTTGACGGAAGCTCAGCTACGCACTGAGCAACTCCCGAAGGATGTTGAACTGCTCGAACATGATCCGACTGTAAAAGGTATCGTTTGGCATTTTTTTAAGAAGGATGCCAGCGGCAAAGGGATGCCCACTGCCTCTTTTCGCAAAGAACTCGAACGTAAAGGGATCGTAGTCGTTATTCATAATTAGAAAGAGGGGAGCCATTGAAAAGATTCTTACAAGCAGAAAACGGCACAGTATCCGTCTATTTGATTCTTGTTATTGTGCCGATTTTTTTATTTCAAGCGGTACTCATTGATTTCGCAAGAATAAAAGTAGCGGAGAAAGAAACGGAATCTGCCTTACATGCAGCTGCACGATCAGTAATGTCCTCCTTTGATCCCGAGCTGCAGAAGAGAGGGCTTTATGGCATGGGTCTCTCTCAAGAAGCGGCAGAAAAATTACTTAACGATGTGTTTGTCCAAAACTTATCAGGTGGCGTCTCCGCGAATGCTTTTCACTTTATTAATACCAAAGCTGTCGATGGAGCTTTACGTGTTACACCTGTGTATACGCTTGCTAGTCATGTCATATTGGAGGGGCAGCTCCTTGAGGATATGAAATTAAAAGCACCGATTGAATACACACTCGAAATTGTTGATAAATTTCAAAAGAGCGGCGTCCGTGAACCTTTTCAGATGGGTTCGCAATTTGCCAAGGAAGCGTCAGAACTTGAAAAGTTGATCGAACAGCGGGAAGACTCGCTAGATGATGCATGGAGGAGCGCGGAGGAGCTCTTTGCCAGAACTACTGAATTTCATAGCTATTATAGAACCAGAGTTGCTGAATTGGACAAATTAGCTGCTGAAATCGGCCTACATACAGTTGACGAAGTTCGCAGCGAAATCAGCCAAGTTCAAGAGAATTTGCGTTCTCTTACAGCGAGCATAAGGAATATGGATCTTTCATTAGCATCACTTGTTCAAGCAGGTCCTGAAGCAGCAGCAAGTATCCGATCACTTGCCGAAGCGAAAAGCAGGCTTGAGGAGCACGCAGGAATGCTTTCGCAAAAGTTAAATGAGCTGGAGGCTTTAGTTCAGAAAATTATAACTTACACTGCTCTTGTCGTCTCTACGAAACTTGAGGTGGCTGCAGATGAAAAAGTGATTCAACAACACCAGCAGGTGATTGAGCCGACTTTGCGACTTGCTAAGCAAAAAAATGACGAGATACGTGGAAAGCTGACAGGAAACTCTAACATATCTGCTCAAGGAAATTCTGCTGCATATGCTGTGTTTCAACACGTGTCCTTAATTGGTGATGAATATTTTTACGAATATCAAACATCGACTGCAAGCATTGCTGCTTTATTTACATCATTCCGATCTTCTGTCGAGGGTGTCATTTTGTATACTTCCGCACATACAAGTGAGGTCAATCGAGCTAACGACAGCTACTTAGCAGTCGCGAATGATTTTCATGCCAAACAAAGTCTGTTAGAAAAATCCAGAATGGATACAAATGAAGCTACAACGACGAATAAGCAGATACAAAAGAATAAAATCCAAGCCATTATGGATAAGGCGAAGCAAGCTATAGGTGGTTGCAGCCTGACGAGTACGCAATCTAGTGATTCGGTTTCCTATAGTAAGCTCCAAGGTGAATCAGGTTACTATCAGAAATACCGTCAAGCGAATGCGCAAGATACAATGATCGGGAACGATGTTGCCTATGATATGGAGAAAGCAGAACCTGCTAGCATGAGGGCAATGGATATGCTTGGCGTATTAAATAGCGCGGCGGAAGTTCTCCGAGATGAACTTTACGTAAATGAATATGGGCTAACGAAATTTAACTTCCGAACCTATGGATTAGAGAAAGATCCAAGTGGTAACGCAAAATTATCGAATGAGCTAATTGATCCTGGGACACACGCTTTAGTAAATCAAGAGGTTGAATATTTGTTGTATGGTTTCTCTTCCTGCGCGGCTAATATGTCTTCGGCCTATGCAGAAATGTTTTCTTTACGCTTAGCGATTCGTACCGTTGAAGCGCTATTAGATCCTAAAAAAGAACTTCTCCAAATAGGCTCCCCGTTACTCGTTTTTCTGGCTGCTGCGGCTCAAGGTGCAGCAGAGGCATTCGTCGACATGAACGCTTTGGTGAAAGGAGATGCTGTTGAATTATCGTCAAAGCTCATCTCATCAGCACTCAAATTGACGTACAAAGACTATCTCCGTTTATTTCTTATGTTGCATAGCAACAATACCAAGCTGATGTCCCGAATGCAGGCCCTGCACGAATTAGAGACGGGTAAAGATCTCAATCAACTAACCTCCTATATCCAAGCGAATGCAACGAGTGAAATAAGGCTTTGGTTTATTCCTCAAGTCATGAAGCTGCTGGATGGGACTGGACTTTTAGGGTGTAAAGTTGTTGGAACACAATGTCAAATGAATCGCGCTACCGTCGTTTCGTATTGAGGAAGGAGATATGGATTTGCTTCTCAAATTGCACAAAGAGCAAGAAGGCGGCATCGTCCTGGAGGCTTCGCTTATTCTGCCAATGTTTCTTGCTTTCGTAGTAGGTCTTGTTCTTTTCATTCAAATTGCTTTGGTGGAAATGGCGTTGCAGGCCGGCGTATCCGAGGCAACGAAGTCCATTGCGGGTCAACTGTACCCCGTGAGGATACTAGTTCAAGAAGCCCAATCGAAATATGATCAAAGTCGTGCCGCTGAGATGCTTAACGCTGTCGTGGATCAAGTCCAAGCGGCAAGGAAAAACGTAACGAGTACAGAGGATATCGCTGATGAATACGCGGCTTACATACCAGATTCGCTGTTAGCGCTCGTACGCTGGGAAAAAGAGAAGCGAGAGTTAGGCGAAGGTATGGCACAAGAAGAGTTGATTGGATTTTATAATACGCACGTTATGCCGCGGATGCTGGCAGTCTTTACACCAATTGTGTTCGCATTTTGTGATGCGAAGTTCATTGAAAAGAGGAACTTTAAAGTCATCTCCGTAACGTTGCCGAGTTTGATACAAGGCGGGGAGGCGTTTTTTGGAGTTGAAGCTCAACTGATCTATCAATTGCCAATCCCTTTTATGAGCCAGACGATTGTCTTGAAAAAAAGAGCATATGAGCGTGCTTGGGTAGGAGCTTAATGGAAGGGAGGGGTGGCCTTATTCTTGTTTGTCTTGGTCTATTTATTATTTTTATCACGGTGGCTTTAATCATTGATGTGCGTTATTCAAAGCTCCCCAATAAGTTGACTATGAGTGGAACGATATTCGGATTATCGTTCCACACATGGTCAGAAGGCTGGGATGGGTTGCTTTTTTCCCTCATTGGTGCATGTACAGGTTTTCTAATTGTATTTGTGTTGTATGTAATTGGAGCTTTGGGGGCTGGTGATGTCAAACTTTTTGCTGCGATCGGAGCAATAATGGGCGTTATGTTTGTTATGCAAACACTTGTTTATGCGATTTTATGGGCAGGTTTAATCGGGCTATTCCTTCTACTTATTCAAAGAAAAATAAGAACAACGAGTCGTAAACTTGCAGGTTGGTTGTTCTCTATATTGGCGCTCAAGAAGTTTGAAACTTTTTTTGAACTTAAGCAACAAAAAAACATCAAATTCCCCTTTATGTACGCCGTTTTTCCAGCTGTAGCCGTAACGATTTACTATTCTTTGCTTTGAATGAGGTGTTAGTATGACTCAAGAAGTATTCGGACTTCGTTATGAATTTGTTTATCGACATGGACACCTGATGGAGTTGTTCAAGGAAGGAGGTTTAGAAGCAAGTGAGCTTTCGAATTTGCAGGTGCGCATGTTAGAAGCCAATCAAGTACCGAGGCTGCTGCCTCTCGACATTCATGAGGTGGATTCAAACATTCGACTACTGTATAGATTGTCCTCCAAACGAATGCTGTCACATGTTTTGAAGGTAGAGCATCTCTCGATCCGTTTACTTGCCAAGTTGATGTACGCGATCGTTTGTACACTGGATGAAAGCAAAAATTATATGCTGAGTGAAATGAATTTCGTATTGAAAGAAAATTTTATTTTCATAGGACAAGATTGGTCGGATGTTTACCTAACATATGCGCCACTAGATATAGCTCATGATGTCGATGAGAGCTTTCCTTCGATAGATGCACTTCTCCAAAAGCTTATCTTACATCTTGGAGAAGAGGAACAAGTTCAACTACAAGCGTGGATGCTAACACATGTAGCTAAAAAAAGTTTTCACGCCTATAAGGAAGCGTTATTAAAGTTGATGGACGAGCCGATTCTTACACGAGAAACAATTGCTGCAATACATTCCGAGCCTATTGTATCCCCATTACCAGAACTAGGATTACCCAAAGCACATTGGAACCGTGATGAAGCGATACACATCCAACCGAAAACTGAAAATCCCATCTTGTCTAAACCTGAACTGATCCCACTATCCTTCATTCCTCTAAAGCAACGGGGGCGATGGATGACAATAGCTCTTATCATCATTCTATTTGCTTTTCTGTGGCAGCAATATTTGGCTCACCCTGGGGCAAGCCTGCTGCAAATAATAGCTGGAATCACGCTGTTGTTAGGCGATGTGGGCTTCGTTCTGCTCTTATTAGGACGCCCTATCTTGTCTAGTCGAATGAATCAAAATCAGAAAAGTTCCTCCAACGCTCACAATATCAGTGATCCTGATAAGGAAGTCATGCGTGATGACAGTTCAAGTGATACGACGGATCCTCTGGATATCCAACACTACTATCAAAATCTGTCCTTACATACAACCATGCTCAGTCCATCACATTCAAATGCAACTGTGTTGCTTGGGAAATCTCCCAAACGAGATCAAGTTGGTCCACGATTGGAGATTCAAGTTGAAGGAGTCAGTCGAACGGTTTCTATTAAAAATGAAGTATTTACAATTGGCAGAGGGGATTCAAGCAGCAGAGTCGATTATGTAGTGGAAGATGTAGGTGTTTCCAGAATCCATGCGGAAATAGTTCAAACTAGCAACGGCTTTCAACTTCGAGATGCTGGCTCTACGAATGGCACGTTTCTGAATGAATTCCCCCTCGTTACCTATCAAGGATATCCGTTAAAAGATGGGGATATCGTGCGAATTATTCGACAAGAACTGACTTTTCGGCTCTAATACAAATAGTTCTACTTCCTGTCTGCCGTTAGCAGTGGTATAATAAGAAGTCGCGAGTAAAAAACGTGATTATCTTAGAACTAGACAGGGGTTTGGTTTTACAAAATGAGTCTTTTAACAATTGAAGATTTAAGCCACAGCTTTGGCGATCGCACATTATTCAAAAATGTTTCGTTCCGCTTGCTTGCTGGTGAACGCGTTGGCATCGTAGGAGCTAATGGCGTGGGGAAATCCACGTTGATGAATATATTAACAGGCAAGCTTTTGAAGGATACAGGCAAGGTAGAATGGACACCGAGAGTCCACTATGGATATTTGGATCAACATTCCGTGTTGGCCGCGGGTCGCACAATCCGTGATATTTTGCGTGATGCTTTCCTTCCTTTGTATGAAGAAGAAAAAAGAATGATGGCCATTACCGACAAAATGGGAGATGCCACGCCTGAGGAGCTTGAAGTGCTTCTTGAGGAAATGGGTGAAATTCAAGAACGTTTGGAGATCGGTGATTTCTATCTGCTTGATGTGAAAATCGAAGAGATGGGTAATGGTCTTGGTTTAAATGCGATTGGGTTAGATCGTGATGTAACGTCTCTTAGTGGTGGACAAAGAACGAAGGTTCTCTTGGCTAAGCTTTTGCTAGAAAAACCAACTGTACTATTGCTCGATGAGCCTACCAACTATTTGGATGTTGAGCACATTGAGTGGTTGAAAATGTACTTGAAGGATTATCCTTATGCGTTCATGTTGATTTCACATGACACGGAATTTATGAACGAAGTCGTCAATGTTGTGTATCATTTGGAGTTTTCCAAGTTGACCAGGTATACGGCGAATTATGAGAAATTCCTTGATATGGCTGAAATGAATAAAGCGCAGCATATCGATGCTTATGAGAAACAGCAAGAGTATATCAAGAAGCAGGAAGATTTCATCGCACGGAATAAAGCACGTGCTTCAACTTCAACTCGTGCGAAGAGCCGTGAGAAGCAGTTGGATCGAATTGACCGCATTGAGCGCCCTGAAACGGCAATGAAACCTACATTCGTATTCAAAGAATCGCGTTCAAGTGGTAGAATCGTATTTGAAGCTGAAAATTTGGAGATTGGCTATGATCGTGCCTTGCTTCCAAGAATGAATGTGACGATTGAACGCGGCGAGAAAATTGCGATCGTCGGCTGCAACGGGGTTGGTAAATCCACCTTATTGAAGACGATTCTTGGCAAAATAGAACCGTTCAGCGGTAAGACGTATCGTGGTGATTATTTGAGTCCTGCGTACTTTGAACAAGAGGTCAAAGCACCAAGCATGACTCCGATTGATGATGTATGGAATTCATTCTCTTCCATGACTCAGAATGAAGTCAGAGGAGCGCTTGCGCGAGTCGGACTTAAGAATGAGCATATCACGCGAGCGATGAGCATGTTAAGTGGTGGCGAGCAAGCGAAAGTTCGTTTGTGCAAGCTGCTTATGCAGGAAAGCAATTGGTTGTTATTCGATGAGCCGACGAACCATTTGGACGTCGTAGCCAAAGAAGAGCTTCAGCGTGCTCTGAAAGAGTACAAGGGTACTGTCCTACTTGTTTGCCATGAGCCTGAGTTCTATGAAGGCTGGGTAACACGCGTGTGGGACGTTGAGGAATGGTCTGCCAAGGTAACCAATTAATTTATTCAAATCGGAGGAGATAACGATGTTAACGCATGTCGTGTTTTTTAAACTCAAAGATCGTAGTCCAGAAGCCATAGAAGTAACCAAAGCTGTTCTTACGAACATGGAAGGTAAAATCCCGGTTTTAAAGCACATCGAGGTTGGAACTGATATTTTACATCTAGAGCGTTCTTACGATATCGCACTCATTACGAAATTCGATTCCCTAGACGATTTGAAGGTTTACGATACGCACCCTGTGCACGAACAAGTCAAAGCTCATATGAAAACAGTTCTTGATGGAACGTCCATCTGTGTTGATTTTGTAAGCTAACCCATGTTTGAAAAACATAAGAGAACAGTGTAGTATCCTTAGAAGAGGCTCGTTCTTGACGTTGTCAGGGACGAGCGAAAATTCTTAGGCTGCACTGTTTTTTGTGTGTTTAGCGCAGGTGCGAAATTACATAGGCATGGGAGAGGAATCCAAGTGAAGTCCAATTTAAATAGAGCTTACATGACAGAAGTTCTAGAAATGCTGCTGCGGACTCCTAGTCCAACAGGATATACGCATCACATTATGCAAAAAGTTGAGCTAGAAGTGAGTAAGCTTGGCTTTGAGCTTTCTTATACGAATAAAGGCTGCGGCATCGTGACCATTCCAGGCGAGAGTTCTGATCGTGTGATTGGCATTTCTGCGCACGTGGACACACTTGGTGCTATGGTTCGTTCAATTAAAGAGAATGGCACATTGAAAATTACGTCACTTGGCGGGTTTATGATGGGCGCAATCGAGAATGAGTATGTGCAAATTCATACCCGTGATGAGCGTGTTTATGATGGTACGATTCTTACGTCAAGACCATCCGTGCACGTATACGATGATGCGAGAGAGTACAAGCGCGATGAAGCGAATATGGAAGTACGGATTGATGAACTTGTGAACTCCAAAAAAGATGTGCAAGCACTTGGTATTCGTGTCGGCGATTTTATCTCTTTCGATCCGCGTGTACAGGTAAAGGAAAATGGGTATGTGAAATCTCGCCATTTGGATGATAAAGCGAGCGTGGCATCCCTGTTTGGTCTTCTTAAATGGTTGAAAGAACAAAGCATTCAACCTTACTATACGATCAAGCTGTTCTTCTCCAACTATGAAGAGGTGGGTCACGGCTCATCTTTTATTCCAGAAGATATTACAGACTTTATCGCGGTTGATATGGGCGCGCTTGGTGATGATTTGAGTGGAAGCGAGCGCGATGTTTCCATTTGTGCGAAAGACTCGTCAGGTCCTTACGACTATGCGATGACGTCGAAAATGATTGAACATGCCGAGAAGCTGGAAATCGGCTACGCTGTTGACATTTATCCGCGCTATGGATCGGATGCATCCGCAGCGCTTAGAGGCGGCCGCGACATTCGGGCGGCGTTAATTGGGCCAGGAGTTCATGCGTCACATAGCATGGAGCGTACGCATATGGATGCTGTAGTGAATACAGCAGCTCTGCTTGCTGCGTACATCCAGGAGCCGGTGCAAGGATGAATATTCTAAGCGCAGTCGATATTACCAAAACCTATGGAGACAAAGTGCTCTTCGACGATATCTCGTTCACACTGAACGAGAAGCAGCGTATTGGCCTCATCGGCGTGAACGGCACAGGCAAGTCCACGCTGCTGAAGATGCTGGCGGGTCTGGAATCCCCGGATCGCGGCAAGCTTGTGCACGCGAACCATTTCCGCGTGGAATACTTGCCGCAAAACCCAGAGTTCGATCCGAACTCCACGGTGCTTGAGCAAGTATTCCACGGTGATTCACCGCTCATGAAGACGCTGCGCGACTATGAGCTAGCCCTTGCAGAGTTGGAGCTGGATTCCTCCAACGAGAAGAAACAAGCGCGCCTGTTCTCTGCCCAGGCGCGTATGGATGAGCAAGGTGCCTGGGAAGCCAGCACCTTGGCCAAAACCGTGCTGATGAAGCTCGGCATCAGCGAGTTCGACAAGCCCGTCGGCCAGCTGTCCGGCGGTCAACGCAAACGCGTCGCCATGGCGCGCGTGCTCATTCAGCCCGCCGATCTGCTCATCCTGGATGAGCCGACGAACCATATTGATAACGAGACGGCCATCTGGCTCGAGGAGTTTCTCAGCAAATGGCGCGGCGCTTTGCTGCTCGTTACCCATGACCGGTACTTCCTAGAGCGGGTCACCACCCGCATTCTGGAGCTGGACCGGGGCAAGATCTACAGCTATGAGGGGAACTACGAGTGGTTCCTCGAGAAGAAGGCGGAGCGGATGGATTCCGAAGCCGCTAGTGAAGATAAGCGGCAGAATCTCCTCCGCCGCGAGCTGGCCTGGCTCCGTCGCGGCGCGAAGGCGCGCACGACGAAACAGAAGGCGCGTATTAACCGCGCCGAGGATCTTCGGGACCGCAAAGTAGACGGTCCCGCTGACAAGCTCGACATGGCGCTGGCAGGCAGCCGCCTTGGCAAAAAGGTGATGGAGCTGGACGCCATCACCAAGTCTTTCAACAGCGGGAAGCAGCTGCTCAGCGGCTTCAGCTACATCGTGATGCCGAAGGATCGTCTCGGCATCATTGGTCCGAACGGCAGCGGTAAGTCGACGCTGCTGAACATGCTCGCCGGGCGTATTCAGCCCGACAGCGGCACGATCGAGACCGGTACAACCGTCAAGTTGGCCTATTACACACAAGAGAACGTCGAGATGGACGAGAAGATGCGTGTGATTGAATATATCAAGGAAGCTGCAGAGCAGATTCGCACGTCGGATGGTGAAACCATTTCGGCCGCACAGATGCTTGAGCGTTTCTTATTCTCTCCTAATTTGCAGTGGTCGCCAATCGGCAAGCTTTCAGGCGGAGAACGTCGTAGACTTTATTTATTGCGAACGCTTATGGGTGAACCGAATGTTCTGCTCCTCGATGAGCCGACCAATGACTTGGACATCCAAACTTTGACGATACTGGAAGATTATCTGGATCAATTCTCTGGGGCTGTTATTACGGTTTCTCATGATCGCTACTTCTTGGATCGAACCGTGACGCATTTATTTGCCTTCGATGGAAATGGTGGGATCGAGCCGTTCATCGGAACATATTCCGACTATTTGGAAGATAAACGGGAACAAGAAGAGGCGGAGCAAGCTCGGAAAGAAATCGTGCGCCAAGCGAACTCGAAGACGACTAGCGGTAGTCCTGCTTCTACACCTTCAAATTCAGGCGCAGCTCCAGCCACGAATCGTCCGAAGAAACTATCATTTAAAGACCAGAAAGAATGGGACGAAATCGAGAATACCATTGCTACACTGGAGGACAAAGTCGACAGCTTGAAAAAACAAATCGAGAGCTCTGGCAGTAACTTTGATCTCGCTCGTGATCTCTATGAACAAGAGCTGCAAACCACGGCGGAACTTGAAGCTGCGATGGAAAGATGGACTTATTTATCAGAGTTAGTAGAAGAAATTGAACGAAATAAGTTATGATAGAAGAAGTAGTTAAAAGAAAATAACAAAAAGGTAGGTATATATACTCCATGATTAGTGTAAATAACGTGACGCTTCGTTACGGCAAGAGAGCCCTGTTCGAAGACGCCAATATTAAATTCACACCAGGAAATTGCTACGGCTTGATCGGAGCAAATGGTGCAGGTAAATCGACTTTCCTCAAAATTCTTTCCGGTGAGATCGAGCCTAACACAGGCGAAGTTAACATCACACCAGGCGAGCGTATGGCTGTTCTGAAACAGAACCATTACGAATTTGATGAAATCGAAGTTTTGAAAACTGTTGTTATGGGGCATTCCCGTTTGTTCAAAATTATGGAAGAGAAGGACGCTTTGTATGCGAAAGCTGATTTCTCCGAAGAAGACGGCATGAGAGCTGCTGAGCTTGAAGGCGAATTCCAAGATCTTGACGGCTGGCAAGCAGAGTCCGACGCAGCAGAGCTTTTGATCGGTCTAGGTATTCCAACATCCATGCATGACACGAAAATGAAGGATCTTGATGGAAACGAAAAAGTTCGCGTGCTCTTAGCACAAGCTTTATTCGGTAACCCAAACATTCTTTTACTCGATGAGCCTACCAACCATTTGAACTTAGAGTCCATTCGTTGGCTGGAGCACTTCTTGTCCCGTTTCGAAGGCACTGTAATCGTCGTATCACATGACCGTCACTTCCTGAACCAAGTATGTACCCATATCGCAGATATCGACTTTGGTAAAATCCAAATGTACGTTGGTAACTATGACTGGTGGTATGAGTCCAGCCAATTGGCACTTCGTTTAACACGTGATGCGAATAAGAAAACCGAAGAAAAACGAAAAGAATTGGAAGCCTTTATCGCGCGCTTTAGTGCGAATGCCTCCAAATCCAAGCAAGCGACTTCCCGTAAAAAGCAATTGGAGAAACTTACACTTGAAGATATTCGTCCTTCCAGCCGTAAATATCCGTTCATTCACTTCAAAGGTGAGCGTGAAGCAGGCAAGCAGTTGCTTGCTGTTGAGGGGATTTCCAAAACAATTGATGGTGTTCAAGTATTAAATAACGTAACCTTTACGATTAATAAAGGCGATAAAGTTGCTTTCGTTGGCATTGATGGCATTGCGAAAACGACACTGTTTAAAATTTTGATGGGCGAAATGGAAGCAGACAGTGGTACATTCTCATGGGGGATCACGACTTCTCAAGCTTACTTCCCGAAAGACAGCCAAGATTATTTCAACTCTGATCTGACATTGGTAGACTGGCTTCGTCAATACTCCAAGGATCAAGATGAGTCATTCCTTCGCGGATTCCTAGGGCGTATGTTGTTCTCTGGTGAAGAAGCATTGAAGAAAGCGAATGTGCTTTCCGGAGGAGAGAAAGTGCGTTGTATGTTCTCCAAAATGATGCTAAGCGGAGCCAACGTATTGATCCTTGATGAGCCTACCAACCATTTGGATTTGGAGTCAATTACGGCGCTGAACAATGGGCTTGTTGATACTGACTGTACGATGCTATTCGTTTCCCATGACCATCAGTTCATCCAAACGATTGCTAATCGCGTTATGGAGCTTACGCCAAAAGGTCTCATCGATAAAATGTTTACGTATGATGAGTATTTGGAAAGCGAAGATGTGAAAAAACAACGCGAAATTCATTACGCGTAAGAATAAACTAAAAAGCGCCCTGAAGTGTTACTTTCAGGGCGCTTTTAGCTACACAAAGTGTTGTCTAGCTGCCGCCGGTGCGACGGCGTTGGTTATTTACTTTTTTGGTCATTTGGCTTTTCGCAGTTTGATTCGCATTTCCTGCTGCTTTCGGGTTAGCGCGTGCTGCGGCTTGATCCGCTTGTTTCTGAGCTAGTTTGGCTTTGATCGCGTCGGCTAAACTGACTTTTTTGACACCTTGTGGTTCGACCTGGTCGGCTTGCTGGTCTTGAGGCTTGTCTGACATAAGAACACCTTCTTTACGTGGTATATCCATAGTATAATCGAATCAAAGAAAAGATGAAAGAAGGTGTGTGGGGATGTTTGATCCGACGATCTATGACAATATCAAAGTTGTGCTCGAAGGGGCAGTCTATGATTTGGATTTGGAAGGTAAAATCATCATAACACGAAGAGAAGATTTAATTGACTTGTCCTCGATGTCTCGCACATTTGCTATTGAATTTGCTAGACAAGTGGGGTTACCGAATAAAGCAGAAATTCACTTACATGTACATTTGAGTGATTTGGCAGCTGAGATTCTAGAAAATCCTACGGCTAAGCCGGGTTGCACGCTGTTAATTAAGCTTCATACACATGTGGATGACCCCGAAATCGACTGTCCGATGATAGAAGCACAATTGAACGCCATTTGGGAACAACGGCCTCGTATAACCCAGCAAATATCGTATTTGTTTGGAGAACAACCAGAGGAGTACCGCAATCTTATTACATTATCCTTTGGGCGCAAAATTGATGAGAGTCACCTCGATGACTTTTCTGATTTGATCGACTATGCGTTTGAAAGCCTAGTATGGCTGGATGAAAGAGGGGCATAGCGATGCAGGAATTATCTCAACAAGAATTACAATTCAAAGTAAATCAAGATAAGGACAAATCGTTTGCAGTCTTTATGTACACGCCGCTATGCGGTACCTGCAAAGTAACAGAACGCATGCTGGACATTATACTGACGATGAAGCCGAACATGCCGTTAGTGAAATGTAACATTAATTTTTTGCCTCAGATCAGTCAAGAATGGCAAATTGCAAGTGTCCCTTGTGTTGTCGTTATCGAACCTGGAAAAGAGAAACAATATATATATCGGATGCAATCCGTGGATGAGCTATACCGCAGACTAATGCCGTTAGTAGAATAAGAATAGGAGTGAAGTATACAATGAGCTTTCAAATCGGAGACCGCGTTATCGCTGAGTATAAAACAGGGGTTTATTATGGTGAGGTTGTAGAGATGTCCTCTAGCATGAAGGCGGCTGTTCGTATTCTTGCCGTGAAGGATCACCCAACACAAGGAGATTTACATAATCCGATGGATCCAAGCGTAGCTTTTTTTCATCAAAGAAGGGCATTATCTCATCAAGAGATTGCGTTAATGCCGATTGCAACGATCCGTCCTTATGCGGGTGAGGTGCCAGATTACCAAGTGTCTCTGAAGAGAGCGCTATTGGCTCAGATCGATAAGCTGTCAGACATGGAAGCATGGGCCCGACGCTCTCTGCAGGAGCTTGATCAGCTGAATAAAGAATATTTTCCACCGTCCAATTAGGAAACTTCTAAGTACAATTTGGTACCATCATTGTATTTGAAAATAGCGACATCACCAATGATCTCGATCATCGAGATCATTTTTAATTTTCTGCGAAATTCAAAATGAAGTTCGTATTCCTTCAATTTAGTTGAGAGTAACTCCATTTGGGAACGTTTATGAGTAAAATTCATCACAGGGATCGATTTATTCTTGAAACGGATTGTGTTTGCTTGCATGTTTAAGCCCTCCTTTACACTGTAAATGCTGCTTTGTTGCTGCCTTACACTATTTAGGATACATTTCAAATGTTAAATATGTTTGCGTGCAACTATTAAAAAAGTTTTAGCAATTTATTATATGTGAATAATAGCGCTACAGGGCTAGTTCCGCTAAGATAAATTTTAGAGGGCCAGATTCGTGGTTGCGGGGAGGGTTATCCCCATTTATAATAGATAAGATTGTATTCTAACAGGTTCTGGAGGGTCACAGAAATGACAGTAACAAAACCAACTCGCATTGGGATTATTGGCGCCGGAAATATCGGAAATGTACACATGGAGACGTTCAAAACAATACCATGGGCGCAGCTTGCAGGTGTGACAGATGTCTATTTGCCGCTTGCTGAAATGAGAGCGAAAGATCATAACATTGAACAAGTATATGCAAATTCAGATAAATTGTTAGAGGATCCTACGATTGATGCCGTTGTCATAGCGGTTTCGAATGAGTGGCATGCACCAATTGCGATTAAGGCGTTAGAGGCTGGCAAGCATGTTATGCTGGAAAAGCCGATGGCGATTGATTTAGCATCTGCTCGTCAAATTGTTGAAGCAGAGCGCAAATCGGGCAAGATTCTGATGATTCCGCACCAAATGCGTTGGGAAGCAGCGTCTATAGCAGTGAAGGAGCAAGTGGAGAAAGGTGCGCTTGGTCACATTTATCATGCGAAAGCGAGCTATCTGAGACGTAAGGGCATTCCAGGCTGGGGAACTTGGTTCACCCAAATGGATAAATCAGGCGGAGGTCCTTTAATCGATCTTGGCGTACATATGTTAGATCTAACCATGTATTTGATGGGGAATCCAAAGCCAGTTTCGGTGTATGGATCAACCTATGCAGAGTTCGGACCACGCAAGCAAGGGATTGGCACATGGGGAGCTCCGAACTGGGAAGGGAAATTTGATGTTGAGGATTTAGCGACAGCCTTGATTAAATTTGAAAATGGGGCAACTCTTTCCTTGGATGTCAGCTGGGCAGGCTTGCTCGAAACGGATAACTTGCCAGTTGTGCAGCTGCTTGGTTCTGAAGGCGGTGCCTATTTGAAAGGTGCGAAAGGAAAACTTTTTGCTGAAAAATTCGATCGGATCGTGGAGACGGAACTTTCGGCTCCTGCAGCGAATGATGATCCACGTGCACGTATGGTGCAGCATTTCTTGTCTAGTATCTCGAGTGGTTCTCAGCCGTTAACTTCTGTCATGACAGGCTATACGAATAATTTGATCCTAGATGCGATTTACCGTTCATCGCAAACGGGCAATGAAGTGAAATTGAACTGGGACATCGAGTAGACAGGAGCTGCAAGCAAGTGAACTGGGAGTTATTTAGTATCATTGGGACGATCGCCTTCGCAGTTAGTGGTGCGATCGTGGCGATGGAAGAAGAATATGATATCTTAGGTGTGTATGTACTTGGGCTTGTTACCGCGTTTGGCGGTGGGATCATTCGCAATATGCTTATCGGAAAACCGATTGTACTTCTTTGGGAGCAAGGGATGTACTTTCAAATCGCTTTATTTGCGATGACAGCTGTCTTCCTTATGCCAGTGAAATATATTCGAATGTGGAAAACCTGGGAAGCCTTCTTCGATGCCATTGGCTTAGCGGCATTCGCCATCCAAGGGGCGCTATATGCGACGAATATGGGCCATCCATTAAGTGCCATTATCGTTGCCGCGGTACTCACTGGGATTGGCGGAGGTATGGTCCGCGATGTGCTAGCAGGTCGGAAACCGATGGTGCTCAAAGATGAAATTTATGCGGTCTGGGGTATGTTAGCAGGAGCGTTAGTTGGGCTTGGCTGGTCACAGGGCACATGGCAGTTAGCTATTCTTTTTGCACTTATCATCATTTTACGTATGTTCTCAGTTAACTACAAATGG
Organism: Paenibacillus plantarum; assembly: GCF_013141695.1. Taxonomy (GTDB): domain Bacteria; phylum Bacillota; class Bacilli; order Paenibacillales; family NBRC-103111; genus Paenibacillus_E; species Paenibacillus_E plantarum. The sequence continues at coordinate 273,343 of NZ_WHNY01000040.1, read as the reverse complement.
AAGCTGCCGAAACGTTCTTTGCGTGATACTTTAGTGGAATCTACACGAAGATCGGATTCGTAGTCCAATTCACCTGCAGGGTAATCGCTTGGAGATAGGAGGAGAGGCAAATGGAAGCATCTTTAACGCAGCATCAGAAAATATCAGCTGAAACAATTGCGACTCGTATTATTTCCGTGAAGGAATTGTTGCAAACGGAGTTAGATCTGTATGAAATATCGAAGGATTCAGAGACTGGTGAACATTACTTGCATTACGCCTATATGCACCGAGATTTCACCAATACAGGTGAGCCGGAGTCCTTCCATTACTTAATGCCAATTGAGAATGATGATGTGCTTGGCATGATTTTTGGCGAGCAAGGGTATGCCTATCCAGAGCATTGGAATGCTGCCTTCTTAAGAAATGGACCAGAAGGTTTCTACATCTGGTTTGACCCTTCACACGAGGCAGAACAATCCGAGGATGAGGCTATTGCTGCTGATCTCCTTCAGAAGCTTAGAGCTTTTCATGATCAAGGAAATGTAGATCCGGAAGCTGTTCGCAAGCTGTTAGAAGATATGGATGAGACCAGGAAGAAAGAAGATTAGATGATTGAAAGCGAAATGAACCTCTACCAAACCATTCAACTTGAGTGGCGGCGATAGAGGTTTTTTTGTGATTCACCTAACCGTCGTAGGTGAAACGTTGGAGAATATAACGTTATCGCACATCGTTATTTACACGAGTAGCCTTTTTTGGGCCACGCCTAAGAATAAGTGCAGATTCTCATTTTCTAAAGGGAGATAGGGTTGTCAGGAGAAGAACTGTCAAATTTTCACCGAGACGGTTAGTAAAAATAATGGAAATTGACCATATTAACACTAGTGTTGATTGAAGTGTAGAAAGGGGGCAATTGAACATGGAAATGGAATCGTATCATTTTGCAAATTTAGGTATTCATGAGGAGTTAATGCAAGATCTTCGCAATCTAGAAACTCGGATGAAAGAGGAACTAGGGTACGAAATTGCGCTAATTGCGTATACCAAGGAAGCGGATGGGCTTTCAAGCAAGTGAAATATAGAGAGAAATAGGGGGAATGACGATGAAAGCTGTGAAAATGTCAGTCATAATGACGGCTGCCTTCGTCGGGTTGACGGGGTGTTCAGCAACTCACTCAAACAAACTAGAAAAGGCATCGCTGTCAATCCAAAGTGTCGGACTTTCAGATTCTGGAGATGCGAAGCTTCGAGACCCTATGAAAGTCGCTGCACCTGCCAGAAAGGTAGATCAAACACGCATAGAGGAAGAGGATCCTCATCGCAATACATATCTTTCCATGAACCGCGAAGTAGCTGATCAAGTGATGCAAGAGGCTCGTTTGGGCACGACTTCAATCGCAATGACGGATACGAATATCTACGTAGCTGTTGATATGGGAGAGTTTCAAGATCCAGGTATGCATGATCAAGTTAAGCGATTAAGCAAATATAACGATTCTGCGACGGAAGCGGGATTATTCGGCTCAGGCATGGGCGCTCACATGGATTGGGTATCTGCGAAGCCTTTACCTAGTGACAGCCTCAATGTGATTCGTCATGTCTTAACACGTATTTATCCGGATTCGCATATTTTCATTTCGTCGAATGCGTTGTTCGTTAACCGGATGATGTACTACGACATGCAGCAACGAAAAAACAAACGCATGGATATGTACTTGCACGAGTTTAATACGATGGTGCAATATACATTCAATAGTCCCAAATGAGTAATAAATACAAGGTTCGTGCCTACTGCAGCTCGAGAATATGTGAATATGTCCACAAAGAAGATGTGATGATCGCGATTAATTATGAGACGGCTTATAGTTTGGCGGAGGTATACAACGAATTATCTTCCAAACCAAGCTGCCCAACTTGTGGAGAAGCTATGGCTTTCTATGCTCATTCCGCCATTGAGGAGCCTTGGTTAATCTGATGAAGCTTGACAATTCGCGCTTTCCTGATAATAGTTAGAGAATACGGCAATCAGGAAAGGAATACCGACGCGATGATGACAGATGTTTTGAAAATAGATGCATTGCCACCCGAGGTCCGTACGCGTTTGGAGGAGCAAAAACAGGTCCTCCATACCGCCGAGGATAGCAAGTTAATCGGAATTGCGGCATATGAAGCCCCCACAGAGGAATTACTTACAGATACAATCTTGTCTCTATTTCTAGGCAAAAATGTACTCCTAAAAGGTCCGACAGGCTCGGGCAAAACGAAACTTGCGGAGCACGTATCCGCTGTTTTTAATCAGCCCATGCACAGCGTGAATTGTTCCACGGATTTGGATGCGGAGGCGCTACTTGGCTTCAAAACGCTCACACATGATGAGCAAGGGCGGAGTCAAATTGCTTTTATCCCCGGTCCAATTATGAAAGCGATGACCAAGGGGCACTTTCTCTATATTGATGAGATTAATATGGCCAAGCCAGAAACACTGCCTCTTATCAATGGCGTGCTGGATCACCGCAGATCGATAACAAACCCATTCACAGGCGAAGTAATTACTGCGCATCCGAATTTCAGAGTTGTCGCAGCGATTAATGAAGGCTACATTGGAACTGTTCCGTTAAATGAAGCGCTGAAAAATCGTTTCGTCACGGTGGAAGTGCCTTATTTGCAAGGTGAATTATTGTTTCAGTTGTTACAAAGTCGTTCCGTATTGCGGGATGATAAGCTGTTACGCACCTTCGTTCAACTATCCGCTGATTTGCTTTCCCTGATTGAAATGGGTCAACTGCCCGATGAAGCCGGTTCGATTAGGGCTTTGTTAGATGCATGTGATTTGGCAGCTTATATACCACCGATGCGGGCAGTTACGCGGGCGATTGCGGATAAGCTAGAGGATGAAAGGGAACGTGCAGCTGTGATGAATACGGCTGAAACGTTACTGTAAAACCATGTTCGTAGGAAGCCTTAGCCGATTGGATGATAAAATCGATGCACTGCTCCATATGCAGTTGGTGGATTTGGCTCGTTTATTTACGAAACGTGGAAAGCTGGATGTCGAGGCTGGATTTCATGCGCATTATGATGAAACTGCTTTGCAAATGACGGTGAGTCAGTTTTGGTGGGATTATCCGCTTCGTGACAAAACAGCGGGTATGAAAAGCGATGTGTATCTGCGCTGCCTTGGCAGCGCTTGGTTTACAGGTAAGGTGGCAGTGACCGACTACCTTCATTACTGTTCGAGTGTCAAGTTTCCGAAGCTGGCGAATAGCTTATTTGCACTATGCGAGGATATGCGTTTGGAGCGCATTTGCCGCAGTCAACGTCCTGGAATGGGAGCTGTCTTTGCACATCGGCATCATATCTTAGGCGGATATTTTGGGCATAAGCTACGAACGCATGTGAGCAAAGGTGAGTTGGCGGATGCGTTGCTGTTGATCGTATATGGTTGGTTCACTGGAAAGTCGTGGCAAGGTGAGTCGTTCTCTTCTGCGCTTGGCAGCGAGTTAACGGGCCGTTTAGGTGCTCTATACGTAATGTTAGAGCAAGTAGAGGAAGCGAGGCAAACGGCTCAGGTTGCGGCTTTGTGTAAAGACATGTTGGAGTCGCTGACCCCATGGTTGGATCGTGATGCTGTGTCTAGTTACTTCTGGACACAGCAAGGAAGCGGTATCGCAGATCCGCTGCCTGCGGACTATAAAGGCGAGCTGAAGCGCGCGAAGCGGCTCGCTAACGATGATGTGCTCCCCGACCAAGCGGGGGAGCGTCAATTGCCCGGCCAAGAGCGGATGCCGACTTGGCATCGTGAGAGCAGCGACCGCAGCCCAGGCCTGCTGCGGTTCGAGCTGGAGCGCGGCGCTCGCACCGCCGCGCAGGGCTCTGCGCCCCGTGAGGGCGATGCCGCCGACCAGGCGCTCGCCATCACCCAGGGGCGCTCGCAGCGCGCCCAGCGCACCGGCGCCGCCGCTGAGCGGCGCCAAGGGCCTTCCGTGCCCGCTGCCGCGGGGCACGGGGAGGGCGAGGTCGCCGCGTATGCGACGGCGACCTGGCTCTTGCCTGAACGTCCTACTGCTGCGCAGGAGGACGGGTTCAGGCGCTTGAGCGAGCGCGCAGCGCCGCTCGCGAAGCCCTTGCAGCGTGCGATACGGCGCACGCTGGAGCAGAGGCGGATCGCCCCGCGCGGCGATCGGCTGTTCGGGCGGCTCGACAAGCGGCTTACGCGAGCCATCACGCAAGAGCTGCCGCGCCTCTTCTATAAGAAGCGCGCGCCAGTACCCCAGCTCGACGCAGCGTTCGCGCTGCTCGTCGACTGCTCGGCGTCCATGTATGACAAAATGGACGAAACCAAGCTAGGTCTCGTGCTATTCCACGAGACCCTCCGAAACCTGCGAATCCCACATGAAATTGTGGGATTCTGGGAGGACGCGGACCGCGTAACCGAGCAGGAGGCACCGAACCTGTTCCAGGTTGCGGTGGATTTCGGCTCCTGTCTCGCGGTCGGGAGCGGCGCGGCGCTGATGCAACTGGAGCCGCAGCAGGACAATCGCGATGGCTTTGCTATTCGCGAGATGATGAAGCGGCTGCTGCGGCGCACAGAGCGGCAGCGCATCCTCCTCGTGTTCTCGGATGGGGAGCCTTCGGCAGCCAACTACAACGATGTCGGCATCCTGGATACACACGAAGCCGTTCTGCAAGCTAGACGCATGGGTGTCGAAGTGATTAGCGTTTTTCTAGCAAATGGCACCGTGCATGAAACACAGCGGAACGCGATGCGTAATATGTATGGGCGAAGCAGTATCGTTGTTCCGAATGTGGAAGGCCTACATGAACAGCTTGTGCCGATTTTACGCAAGCTTTTGCTGAAATCGATTCAGTCATAATCTGTTCATTTACTTGTCATTACCTACATAAACTCCAGTTATTTATCGGGATTCTCAAGATGTATATCTCCTAAATCCTAGAATTAACTGGGGAATTTTTAATATTGTTATCCTAGTTGAGCCACGTGCAATGTTACGGGTAGTGTAATTTCCAAGAGCGTAATCTGAAGATCTCATCTATCTTTTAACCTCAAAATCCAGTACAATAGATCAGGATCATTCTAGGTAAAATTCGCCAAACTCCGACACAAATCGGATGAATCACATACGTAACATCATTCATAGCTTGTACTCATCTTTCATTTAGGGGGCATTTCATCTCATGTACGGAGCACCATTATCCAACAAATCCAAGAAAATTATGCTGCTTGGCTCTGGTGAGCTAGGTAAAGAAGTTATTATTGAAGCACAACGACTCGGTATTGAGACGATTGCTGTGGATCGTTATGCGAATGCTCCAGCCATGCAGGTTGCGCATCGAAGCCACGTTATTTCGATGTTGGATGGCGAGCAGCTTCGTGCGATTATTGAGAAAGAACGCCCAGATCTCATTGTGCCAGAAATCGAAGCGATCGCGACATCTGTTCTTGTAGAACTAGAAAAAGAAGGCTACCGTGTTATTCCGACGGCGACAGCATCCCGTTTAACAATGGATAGAGAAGGAATTCGTCGACTTGCATCGGAAACACTGGGACTACGCACAGCCAAATATGAGTTTGCTAATAGTCTTGAAGAATTGCACGCCGCCGTAGCTGTAATCGGCACACCTTGTGTGATTAAACCGATCATGAGCTCATCTGGAAAAGGGCAAAGTGTTTGCCGAACACCTGAGGGTGTAGAAGCTTCATGGAACATTGCGATGGAAGGCGGACGTGCTAAGAACGCGCGTGTGATCATCGAAGAATTTATCCATTTTGAATCCGAAATTACGTTGTTGACGGTTCGTTCTATTTCAGGAACAACCTATTGTGAACCAATTGGTCATATTCAAAAAGACGGCGATTATATCGAATCCTGGCAGCCGCATACCATGTCTGAGCAGCAAATTGTGGATGCGCAGCAAATGGCAAAAACGATTACCGATGCACTTGGTGGTCATGGTTTATATGGCGTTGAACTATTCTTAACCGCAGATGGCGTATACTTCAGTGAAGTGTCCCCGCGTCCGCATGATACAGGTATGGTTACGATGGCTACGCAAGATCTCAGTGAGTTCGCGCTGCATGCGAGAGCAATTCTTGGATTCCCGATAACGGGCGTTCGCTTGTTGACGCCAGGTGCCAGCTATACGCTGAAAGCCGATCGAGAGCAAGTCGAATATACAATTAGCGGCATTGACGAGGCATTATCCGTACCGAATACGCAAGTAAGAGTATTTGGCAAGCCTGAAACCAAAGTAGGTCGCCGTATGGCTGTTGCCCTGAGTTCTGGGGAAACAGTGGAGGAAGCACGCAGCCTAGCTAAAGAAGCAGCTAGTAAGCTCACTTTGAATTACAACTAAACTGAATGACTGAAGTACGCTAATCCCTGTCTGAAGTCATCATCCGGAGGCAAGCACTATGGAACCTAAAGCAGCAAGACTGTCTCGAACCGTGTTGACAGAAATTATTTTGCCAGCGGACACGAACTACCATAACACCGTCTTTGGTGGTCGCGTAATGCAATATATTGATAAAGTTGCCACGATTGCCTCCATGCGCCATTGTCGTAAGAGTGTGGTAACAGCTTCGAGTGATAGCTTGGATTTTTTCGCACCGGTTAAGCTAGGCGAGGCGATACAGTTGGAAGCATTTGTTACGTGGACGCATCGGAGTTCAATGGAGGTTTATGTAAAAATTGAGTCCGAGAATCTTCTGACCGGTGAAAAAAAACATACAGCCACGTCGTTTCTGACGTTTGTTGCCTTAGATGAAGTGGGCCAGCCGTGTCCAGTCCCAGGCATTATTGCGGAGACGGATGAAGAGAAAAAGCTCTTCGAATCCGCGGAAGCACGGTTTACAGCACGAAAGCTTCGTAAGGAAGCACGACTATAAGGTTTCCTTTTACTTAATTACTACTAGCAGTTCCCAAATGAGGGGACTGCTTTTTCTTTGGTAAAGGAAGGGATATTTGGATGGTTATTGAATAATTAGGAATAGATGAAATCGTGTACCCCACTTTTTTCCAAGAAAGGCATCCGAATGAAGTCAAGAATCATAAAAATTTTGCTTACAAGTGTCATCGTAGTAGTAGTCGCCGCCATATCATATCGCCTTACAGACCAGTATCTTATTATTGATAAACGAGACCAAACGTACGGGGTATATGATTTCTTTACAATTCCAATTGATGCAGAAGCGGAAGTCATCGGAACAGGTAAGCAACATATCAGCGATAAGCTAGTTTCTACTAGAATTGTTATCAAAAACGTGCTCAACATGAAAGAAGGCATGAATCTGACACAAGATGAAGAAATTATAGCCTATGAACGCTATGATCTTCTTACAAATAGGAATTTATATCCAATACCGTTTATGCCTGGGCGAAGTATTACAGGGATGGGAACGGGGTATCAACGCTTAGAGAAAAATCAATCTGGAACTGTGAAATTATACTTTGATGAAAAAACGGGCAGGTTCTGGATTGTATCCGTTAATCCAAAGTAAGAGGAAACTCATCATATTACACAACTTTTTAAGTGGTTAGGAAGTCAAATAAAGAGAAAAACTATGCCTCCATATTATTTTCACAGATAAGGATGAAGAATCAGTGGGACTTGTTGAGATGAAACAACGGATAGGCAAGCGATTTCCATTCTTATATAGGCTCCGCGTCCAGCAGTTGATCGTGCAGCGACGCATCAGGAATTTAAATCCCAAAATCAAATATGCATATGTTAGAAGTAATCAACCCTTAACTTACACAGTGAAAAAGCACAAATCTATCCTACGGAGGGTGCTCGGAAATACGGATCCCATTTTACAAGAAAATAAGATCGTGAATTTGAAAATAGCACTAAGACAAGTGGATGGGATCGTGATTCATCCTGGTGAGACGTTTTCTTTTTGGAAGCTAATTGGTGTGACAAGTAAAGAAAAGGGATATATCGAGGGTCTCATGCTCTCTCATGGCGAAGTTCGTGTAGGTACGGGCGGTGGTTTGTGTCAGTTAGCGAATATGTTATATTGGCTTGCTTTACATACGCCGCTTGTGATCAAAGAAAGACACCATCACAGCTTTGATCTATTTCCAGACGACCGCAGAGTAATCCCATTTGGAACGGGAACGAGTGTATTTTATAATTACGTAGATTTGCAATTTTATAATCCAACCGCGAATCGGTTTCAATTTCATCTGGAGGTCACGGAAGCATATTTAGAAGGTGCGATAAGCTGCGATACAGAATATCGATATGATTATCGAGTGAAAGAGAAGAACCATTCATTCTACGAAACTTCAAGCAAGTGGTTCAGAGGCAATGAAATCTGGCGGCAAAAAGTAAATAAACAAGATGATTCTATCGTTGATGAAGAGCTGGTTAATGTGAATCACTCAGAGGTCAAGTATATGAAAACTAACGGTACTCAGGAGAACGAATGAAGAGTGAATATGTGAAGGATTTTCTCATTTTCGGTTGGAAACAAGCCTTATGCTGTATTTTTCCTGTTATCATCTTTATGACTTTGGCTGTATCCAAAGCAGTGCCGCTGCCATTCATAGATCGCTATGATTTCATTTTACTTGTGTGTATTCTTGCGCAATTGCTATTGGTATGGACGAAGTTAGAGAGTATTGATGAGCTGAAGGTTATCACGGTATTTCACATCATCGGACTTTGTCTTGAGTTGTATAAAGTGCACATGGGTTCGTGGTCTTATCCAGAGGAAGGCTTGACGAAAATAGCTGGAGTCCCGCTGTATAGTGGTTTTATGTATGCTAGTGTCTCCAGTTATGTGTGCCAGGCGTGGAAACGATTTGATTTGCATCTCATTAACTGGCCTAGCAAATACATGGCGATCCTGGTGTCGATAGGTATATATGCTAATTTTTTTACCCATCATTTTATGCTTGATATCAGGTGGATTCTCATTGCCTTGATCGTGATTCTTTTTTATAAATCTCATATTCTATTTACGGTTACGACCCAAACCTATCGCATGCATACGATCCTATCCTTCATGTTAGTTGCTTTATTTATTTGGCTGGCTGAAAATATTTCAACGTTTCTTGGCGCTTGGCGCTATCCAGATCAAGAAATTTCTTGGAGAATCGTGCATTGGGGTAAAATTAGTTCGTGGTTTATGTTGGTGATTATTACGATCATCATCGTGGCGGAATTGAAGCGGATCAAATATCCAAAGCAAGTTAATGGTAAATGAAATAGCGAAACCCCCGGAAGCTCGTAGCCTCTGGGGGTTCTTTTTGCAATTCGTTTACTTCGCTCCGCCTTCAGCAAGGATCGTTTCCCAAATTGCACCTTTACCGTAAAGCTCTTTGTTCACTTTATCCCAACCACCAAGGTATTCGATATTGAATAGGCCTGGAGGCGTTGTGTAGTTCTTCTCATATTGCTTAGCGACTTCAGGAAGAACAGAACGGAAACCTTTGTCAGCGAATACTTTCTGAGCATCCGCAGAGAACAAGTAGTCATAGAATGCTTGAACTGCTACACGATTACCATGCTTATCTACGTATTTATCAATAATAGCAACTGGATTCTCAATGGAAGTCGTGTATTGTGGAATAACTTCAACATATTTCTTGCCGGTTTGAATACGAGCAACAAGTTCATTCTCATACGTGATGATGGCATCGCCTACACCTTTATCGAAGGTTGCTAGGGAATCGGCACCGCTCTTATCGAGAACTTTGATGTTTTTGTATATTTTAGCTACGAGATCTTTGGCTACAGCAGGGTCTTGCTTACCAGCAGCTTCGGAAATTTTGAGTCCAGCACCGTAGACAGCATTGATATCCCATTTTGCACCACCAGATGTACTTGGGTTCGGAATAAGGACTTCAACGCCTGGTTTCGTCAAATCAGACCAATCCTTAATGCCTTTCGGATTCCCTTCACGCACACCAATAGCGGCGATAGAAGTTGTTACGAATCCTTTTTGAGGAGTATTTTTCCAGTCATGTGTTATTAGACCTTTTTCCACGATTTTTTGAATATCACCTTCAAGAGAGAGTGGAGCGATATCCGCTTCAAAACCTTGAATGATAGCCGTAGCTTGTGAGCCGGAAGCGACATAAGATTCTTGGAATTCAACAGTTGTACCGGTTTTCTTTTTATATTCTTCTTTGAATTTTGGTAGGATTACATCAAAGGATTCTTTCAAAATGGAGTAAGCACCGACCGTAATCGTGACTTTACCGCCATCAGCTTTCGGTGTCGTACTAGCAGCAGCTGTTGCTGCTGTCGTTGCGGCAGCAGATGGAGCACTGGTGCTAGCTGTTTTGGTCGAACCGGATCCGCAAGCTGTAAGAGCAATACTTGCTGTGAATAAAGCTGCAGTAACTAGGCCAAGCGTTTTGAAATTTTTCATGGTTAACAACTCCCCTTCTTTTCTAAAGCTTATTTGGTATTAGGTTATATGAAGACAGGCTGTGGATCTTGTTTGGCCTGATTATCAATCCAGGTTGTACCTGATTGGGTAAATACAGAAATCTGTTGGATAAGAATATTCACTTCTTCGCCAACTTGATAAATACGTTCTTTCACGGGCTGATAAGCGAAAAACTTGTTAGAACCCGACTCCATTTCTAGATACCAGGAATCGCCGCGAAAGTGAACATGCGTTACTTTGCCTTTTTCTCCAGCCGTGGCCAAATGACTGACATTGTGCGGACGAACTTCGATGTTCTCAGGACGAATTAGTACATTTACATCAGGTAGCCATTTGCCATCTTGTTGAAGATCAGCAAGCGTAGGGAATCCAACAAGTGGCGAATAGGAGGGAAGAACATTGGATTCTCCAATGAACGAAGCTGCGAAGGATGAAGCAGGCTTCGTATAAATTTCCCATGGACTTCCTTGTTGTTCGATTTTGCCACCTTGGACTAAGATGATTTCATCGGCAACCTCGATCGCCTCATCCTGATCATGTGTTACGAAAAGGGTCGTTACTTTGAATTCGTTGATTAAATTTCGCAGCCAAACGCGAAGTTCTTTACGGATTTTGGCATCAATCGCGGCGAAAGGTTCGTCGAGTAGAAGTAGCCGCGGTTCAGGAGCAAGTGCTCTAGCGAAAGCTACCCGCTGGCGTTGTCCACCAGACAGTTGGTGTGGATATTTTCGCTCATGGCCTGCGAGTCCCATTAAGTTAACCAGGTACATTACGCGATCTTGAATCTCAGCTTTCGATTTTTTGAGCACCTTCAACCCATAAGCGACGTTGTCAAACACCGTCATGTGTTTAAATAGGGCATAACTTTGAAAAACGAAGCCAATGCCTCTTTCTTGAACTGGAAGGTGGGTGGCGAGCTTGCCATCGAAATAAATATCACCGCTAGTTGGGGATTCGAGTCCAGATAGCATCCGAAGGATGGAAGTTTTACCACCGCCGCTCGGTCCAATCAAACCGACAAGATTCCCTTCTTTAATTTTGAAATTAACATCTTTGATCGCATGAAAGTCGCCGAAATGTTTATTCAGGTTGGTTACTTCAATGTGCATGTGGGGATCCTCCTCCATGATTTCTCGTTGCTTCGCTTCTTCGTTTCAGCCACTCTAGCGTTAATAAAATCGTTATGGAGATAAGACCTAATACGAAGGCCACGCTATTGGCTGCTACGAGCTGAAATTGTTCAGCATCTTGATAGACGAGTGTCGTTGCTGTTTGTGTTTGATTAATAATGTTGCCTGATACGACAAGAATGGAGCCAAATTCACCAAGCGACCGAGCGATTGTCAAAATCAAGCCATACATGACACCCCATCGAATACTCGGCCATGTTACTTGAAAGAAAGTGCGAATGGGTCCTGCGCCTAGGGTTGCTGAAGCTTCTTCGGACTGTGTTCCGATCTCCTCGAGTAAGGGGACTACCTCACGTACCATTAGAGGAAAGGTGATAAACATAGTGGCAATGACCATGCCTGGAATCGCATAGACGATTTTCATATTATGATCTTCGAGAAATGCACCAAGTGCTGTGTTTGGACCGAATATCAAGATCACCATTAAACCTACAATGACAGGTGACACCGCAAATGGCAGGTCGATCAAGGCATTAATGATCGGTTTCATCCAACGTGAGATCCAGGATCCTCTAACAATTTCTATGGAAATATAAACCCCAATAATGGCATTAAGCACGGTAACGATACTGACTATTATCAAAGAAATCTTCAAAGCATGCAGGGCTTCTGGACGGACAAGGGCATCAAAGAATGCGCTAGGGCCATCTTCAAATGCGCCAAAGGAAATACCTAAGAAAGGCAATATGATTAGTAGGAATATGACCAAAAAAGAAATGCCAATCAATAGTTTTCTCATGCTAGCCGCCCCTTTCCGCGAGTCCATAAATGGATTCCCCATAAAATCAGGACGGAGAGCGTCAGGAGGACAAGTGAGATAGCAGCTGCACCTTCAGGATTGTAGTTCTGTGTTTCACCATATATATAGACTGAGGCGACCATCGTTTTACCGGGCAAGTTACCGGAGATCAGGGAGATGGCACCAAATTCTGCAAGTGATCGGGAGAAAGCGAGCATACTACCAGCAATCGTACCAGGTAAAAGCGCTGGCAATACGATGCGGTAAAACGTATAGAATCTGTTTGCACCAAGTGTGAAACTCGCTTGTTCTTCTGCTGGATCAATCTGCTCCAATAGTGGTTGAACCGTACGTACTACGAATGGGAAAGTGACAAAGACTAGACCAATAACAATGGCAGTTTGATTGTAAAGCAGTTTGATTCCTACCGAGTCTAGCCAAGCTCCTAGTGGACTTTGTGGTCCTAGTAGGGTGAGGAACATTAAGCCTGCAACGGAAGTAGGTAGTGAGAAGGGCAGATCGACCATGCTGTTCAGAATACTCTGTCCCCGGAATCGATATCGGACTAGGACATAGGCGATTATCGTTCCTACCACTGCTTGAATGACCGTTGCAACAATACTTAATTTAACTGTTAATACAATTGACTTCCATGCTAAAGGTCCTGTGACTTCTTTCCAAAAAGGTTCCCAGCCGAGTGAAAATCCTTTGACGTAGATGGTGGCAATGGGGATAAGAAGAAGCACAATTAAGTAGCCTATAAGCACGGATCGAACCGTCGCTTTAAAAACCTTGTTACGCATGGAGCACCACCTATTCTCATAAAGCATACCAACTTACTTGGTTTTATTAAAATGACTATAACAGCGTCAGGATTATTCTGTCAATAAGTAATTTTGGGGTAAACAGGAGATGTTAAGTATTTATTTTTCCTATAATGGTAGAAAGTCATTTTTGAAATAGGAACATACATTGAAAGAAAAATCTTTAACAATTTTTATGAAAAATGTTTGGTTAATTAAGTAAAACATACATTGACACAAGTAGCATCCCATGCTAAGATTGGTTTACATTTTAATTCCGAGTAAATAGATAAGATTAATATGAGTAACGAAAGGGAGTTTCCAGCATGGAGCATGCCATCACGATTCAAAGCGACGATGTCGAATTAGCCGCAACATTACATTACCCTACACAGCAAACCACAGCGGTTCAAGCCGATTGTCAACGTTGGCCCTTAATCATCATTTGTCACGGATTTATTGGGAGTCGAATCGGTGTTGACCGGCTTTTTGTAAAGGCAGCTCGTACTTTCAGCGCACAAGGTTTTTTTGTACTTCGTTTTGATTACGGTGGCTGTGGCGAGAGTACAGGGGATTATGGCGCAGGTGGGCTGGATGTACTCATTGAACAAACCCGACGAGTTATTGATTATGGTGTTTCCATTGATTGTGTGGATCTGAGCAGAGTGATTCTGCTTGGACATAGCTTAGGCGGTGCCGCGGCAGTGTTAACAGCAGCGAAGGATCATCGTGTGAAAACGCTAGTCCTTTGGTCGGCTGTTGCCCATCCACACAACGATATTATGCGAATCGTCGGCAAGAACGATTACGAGAAATTGCCGCTGGGTGGCTCGATCGATCATCATGGCTATAAACTAACAAGTCGATTCTTCGAATCTTTATCGCAACATCAACCGTTTGAACAATTACGTAAATTTACTGGCGATGTATTTGTTCTTCATGGAACAGCAGACGAAACCATACCTGTCGATTATGCGCCGTTATATCAGAAGATGTTCTGGCTGCGCAAAGAAGGTCAATGTGACCTGGAGCTCGTGTATCAAGCAAATCATACGTACTCGACGACACCATCAACGACTGAATTGCTGGAGAAAACGGGAGATTGGCTGAACTATACGTACAAACGAAACAAAGAGTGGAACGATTGGACAATTTAAATGACTTGGAGGCATGACGATGGCGAAACCACTGGAATTAGATGAAATTTGGGTAGAGCGAATTAAGCAAATTTTAGATGGACTTGAATATGGTTCTGTACAAATTGTGGTTCATGATGGCAAGATTACACAGATTGATAAAACAGAAAGAAAAAGATTTGAGACGACGGCTGCTCCGCAAGCACAAGCCACATTACAAGCCGTGAAATCGACGACCAAACAAAAGAGTAAAGTTTAGTCATGATATTGCACTTATACATTAGCCCTCATTCATTGGAATGGGGGCTGTTTTCATTCGTCAGAAGACGTATACTAAGGAGGAGTAGAAGCGAGATTTGGAAGGAGAATCTTATGCGTAAAGGTCACTTTATTTGGGAAGATGCGCAGGGAATCAAACACTATGTGTACGAGTGGCTACCTTCGGAAAACGTGGGATTCAAGGGGATTGTGCAGATCGCACACGGGATGGCAGAAACAGCCGCCAGATATGAGCGTTTAGCTCAAGTTTTGACGGAGAACGGATACGCTGTCTATGCGAATGATCACTTGGGACATGGCCAAACAGCGGGTTCTCTGGAAGCACTTGGTAAGTTTGGCAAGGATAGTTTTCATGCCATGGCGGATACAATGGGAGAAATTACGTCACAAATTCGTACGCGGTATGAAGAGTCTAACCTACCATTATTTATGTTAGGGCATAGTATGGGGTCATTTTTGACGCAGTATTACATGGGAACTTATATGGAGCGATATCCGACACATGTTCAAGGGATTTTATTGTCAGGTTCGAATGGAAAAGAAGGCCCAGTCCTACAAGTTGGAATTGGGATTGCGACGTTGGAAGCAACTTTACGAGGAGATCATTTTCGCAGTGTACTGTTGACAGCATTATCTTTCGGATCGTTTAATGCGAAGTTCAAGCCGAATCGTACACCGTTTGATTGGTTGAGTCGAGATGAGCGAGAGGTCGATGCTTACATCAATGATCCGTATTGCGGTGGCATTTTTACATCGGGATACTTTAGAGATTTCTTTAAAGGTTTAGTGGAAATACATAAATTTGACCATTTGGCTCGTATTCGTAAGGAAATTCCAATTTATATTTTCTCAGGTGAGGAAGATCCAGTTGGCGGGCAAGGGAAGGGAGTTCGCAGCTTAATTAAGAACTATGAGAAGCTGGGGATACAAGATATTAGCTATAAGTTATATCCAGGTGGCAGGCACGAGATGTTGAACGAAATTAACCGCGAAGAGGTCATGCAAGATATTGTTGCAAGATTAGATAGTTGGATCGCAAAGTGAAATAAGCTGTTCCTTATCGGCCTGATGGCTTGTGGGAACAGCTTTTTTGGTGTTGGCTGGGAAAAGTCACAGAGGGAGTTCAGTAGTTGCTATTTCGCGTTCTGTTCGAGTTGTGCACGAATGCCTTCACGATCGATTTGTATCCAGTATTCTGCGATTTTGCCATGCTCTACGCGATAAACAGCACTAGCGATTTCAATAATTGGTTTTCTAGTCGGCAGATAGCCATCAACTTCCCCAATATGTATACCCGTTTGCTTCCAGCGTACATAGACACGATCTTCTTGAGCGAGGAGCTCCTGAACTTCTAGTTGGAAAGTGCCGTAAGCGTCAAGCATTTCTCGAACATGATCAGCGTAATTCGTCGGGGTCCGATGGACGGTTGTTTCGTTTTCAGCTGTCATTTGATGGGCTAGAACCTGGTCGGCCATATAATCTTTAGCGTCGTCAGGCTGCTTGCCGGAACGGACGAGATTGAAAAACTGACGAACCACTTCTAATGGTGATAATGACATAGGAGTGTCTCCTTCAACGTTGTCTTTAAATAGCAGAGAGAGAAGGGTTTTCTCAATTCGCTCTTTCTTTGTACTTTCCGGTATGCTGCAATTTAACCTTGACGTTGACTTTATCGAGAGAATTAGTATCCAGATTGAAATTGCTAATTTTGTCCAGTTCATGCCACTTTTTCGGATAGTTCCGATAAAGCCTCTCGCCTAATTGCAGCACGTCTATTTTCTTCTTAAGTCCGATCGCATAGGTTTTTCTAATCTGATCCTCTATAACTTGATTTGCCATTGATTCCATTTCTTGGATAGAGGTATCTTTCACAATTTCATCTACATAGGCATTGATTTTCAAATTAATCGTGTAGTACACGTCCCCATCCCGAATAACGGGTATAATACGCGCTTTCGGCTTAATCAATACTAGTGCTGCGACAGGTTTGTCTGTATCTGGAATATTGATAGATGAACGATCCAGTGTTTCTTGCACCCAGCGAAATCCTTCAAGTTCATGTTCGGACATCCAACCCAGGAGCTTTTCATGGTTATAATAAAACGCCCCGTCGATTCTAAACATTGATTTCGCTTGTTTGTCTTCAGTCCATGCTTGTTTATCAAGGGAAATCGTAGGCAGCATAGCCGACTGACCTGCTTCATTAATCTCCGAAATAATTCGGAGTCCCTCATGCGGCGTAATAAAAGATCGCTGAGAATAGACTTGGAAAGGAGCATCCAACAAGGAGTCTATTGGGGACATATTCAGAATCGACTTTTGTATAAATATATCATTGATCGACTCTTTTGTGCCATACAGCAGTACGTTATAACGGACTTCACGGTAACGGTTTAACATATCGTAAGCTTCTTTGACTTTTTCTGCATTTTTTAGAAATCTCTCTGTGCACACGATCGCCTTAACATGCCCCCAAAATACTCTTAATTGGGAAGTGGCGTAAATCTCATTAAAGGCTTCGGTAACCGTGAATCCTGCCCCTTTTCCAACCCATACTGGAATATTTTTGCCGACTACGGTTGACTCGCTTTTGGCCAAACCAGAAAAATTAAGTATTTGTACGAAGGTGATAAATTTCCCGTTCTCGAAATCTAGCCCAACTGCAGTTACATAAGCCATATTTTGAATATCCTTCGAATTCCAACAACCGGTGAGGAGAAATAGGTGCACTGCGATGATAATAAGAAGACCCAATTTCTTCATTCTGCGTCTTTTCCTTGATGATCTGGATCAATCGGGTTCAGCTCTTGAGGGCGATATTTCATTTTACTCCATGGTAAATTCAAAAAACTACTCAATAACTCTTTGTAAACAGGTGGAGACAACGGAGATAAGAATGGGATGCCAAATGATTTGAGTCTGGACATATGGAACCCCAACAATATCATGCACAGAATGAGTCCGTACATCCCGATGATTGCTGATGCTAGAAAAACAATCAATCTGATGACACTTACAACTGAGCCCAAGTTCTGATTGACAAGCGTAGCTCCCATGATCGCGGTAATCGCCCCAACAACAACGACAGAAGGTGAAACCAACCCTGCACGTATCGAAGCGTCACCAATTACCAACCCGCCGATAACTGTTAAAGTTTGCCCAATTGCGTTGGGCATTCGAACACCAGCTTCTCGAAATACCTCTATGAGGAATAACAGTGTAAGCATTTCCATCTGAGCTGAAAAGGGTAAACCAATGCGCGCAAGCGATATGGTTGACATGAGTCGAAAAGGAATTTGATCTTGATGAAAGGCAGTGAGGGCAACCCAGAATCCAGGTAACACAATTGAAATCCAAAAACTAATAAAACGGATCAGTCGTGCAAACGACACAACTTGAAACGAGAAATGAATATCCTCAGGTGATTTTAAGATCAAAGAAAAAGTTGCAGGTGCAATTAGAATTAAGGGATTTCCGTCGACAATAATGATAAATCTCCCCGCAAGTAAGGAACTAACAGCAAAGTCTGGCCTGCCAGACATGTCATTCAAAGGGAATAACGCATATTTCGAATCTGCAATAGCTTCTTCTATCTGACTAATACTATAAATGCCATCCATATCGATCTTATTCAAGCGAGAACGAATCTCTATTAGAATGTCTGGAGAAAGAATGTCTTGAATATACATGAGTCCGACTTTCGTTCTTGTTCTTCTACCTAGAATGAACGTCTCGCAGCATAATGAATTACTCCTAATTCGTTTGCGAATCAGAGCGATATTTGTAGTCAGATCTTCAACGAACCCATCTTTCGAGCCTTTGATGGAAATTTCGATACTGGATTCCTCTGGCGTGCGTTGTGGGCGATTGCAAATATTAAGCTTATACATCGCATCCGATGATAAGAAGATAAGAAGTAGGTCCCCTTGAAAGACCGCGTCCGTCATTTCTTCCTCGGTTGCTTCTCCATCAAAGGAAATGAGTGGTAATGCGCCGAGCGCATAACCGTTCTGCAAATATTCGAAGCCGTTATCTCGATATATCGTATTCAATTCCGGCAGGATGACTTTACCTATTTGAGCGCAATCGCATAATCCTTCTGCATAGATCATCATAATTGCAGATGATGGATCATCCTCAGCAAAGAGTTGAACCTGAATTTGCACATCGGAGCAATTTGCGAATAATTGCCGCAACATATGCTCCTTCGATACATCGTTTGTTAAAGTATGGATACTGTTCAAATCGTACCCTCCTTGTTGGTTTTGGCCATCCATGCAATTACAGCCAATACGATCGTTATGATCAGGCTGGTAATCAAAAATACGGGGAAATAGATTTTATACATCCACAAATAAAACGGCATATATTTGGTCACAATCCATGAAAATGCAAGATAGCTAAGTGTTAAAATCAGAATGAACCGATTGCGCGATTTTGCTTTGTTAAAGGCAAACAAATCAGCCAAAATAAACTGAGAGAGGCTTATCCGCACTGTTGCTCCTGATAACCATTGGAACACCGACAGAAAGTCGACGTGTTCGAAATAAGCGCCAATTTTGACAAGACGCCATTGTTCATACGGAGAAACCATCTGTTTGGCTGCTTCTTTGGGACCGAATTCCGTGATTGCTCCGATAAGTGGCCCTAATGTGATATACACGAGAATGATTCCGAGTAGTATCATTTGCCAATAACGGATTTTCGTTTTCAGACGATGTTGGAGCATAAGCATAATCATGATTTCTACTAAAGCGCCTCCTGAATAGACCATCCCGTCCAAAGCAGGCTTCCAACCGAATTCAAGGAAGGGCTTAAGCAACGCAAAATCTTTCTCTGATGTATTTGCAATGGATACGAAATATCCCAAGAAAACAACGACTGGGAGCAGGATACCTGCATTGATTGCGATTGTCTGAATGCCATGCTTGGCTGAATAATAGGAAACCAAGAGTAAGGCAATTATCAGTACAAACGGTGGGGTTGTTGGTAAGTAATTCGTAACCGTCCATATCTCGGTATGAATGACGGTCATACCCCCGATCATAAACAACTCTAAACAAATAGGAGTTAGAATCAGCCAAGCAATAAGTGGATTTGTCTGATTCGACAGCCATGTCCGCAGCTTCTGTTGGCCTGTTCTTTTCATAATATAAACAAGTAGGGCACACCATGGAATATAAAGGACGCTCGTCATTAGGACGGATATCCAAGCATCTCTACCCGATGCATCCAGCACCAGTGGATTGGCAATAACATGACTGGTCAAACCATTGAACAGCATCATGACCATGATGATCGATACCATACCGATTTTCCCTGTTGTTTTATCCATATTGTGTTCCCCTTTAGCAGCTACGAATGGATCGTTATCCTGAAGGTGATTTTTTTTGTAATATTTCCCTTTATTTCATTTTTTATTCGCCCGAATAGCGACAACAAGCTTCTGCTTCATTTGAAATCGAATAAGCCCATGCGGAAGTGGCATGGGCTTATTCGGAGTTATAGCGTTCCGAGGTTATATTATTGTAGCAGTTTCCTAAACTCCTGGGTCAGCAGCGGCACGACCTCGAACAGATCACCGACGATACCGTAGTCGGCAACTTTAAAGATCGGCGCCTCCGCATCCTTGTTGATCGCGATGATGACGCGCGATGAGCTCATCCCCGCCAAATGCTGAATGGCGCCGCTAATGCCGCACGCGATGTAAATTTCCGGCGTCACGACCTTGCCGGTCTGGCCGATCTGCATCGCGTACTCGCAGTAGCCCGCGTCGCATGCCCCGCGGGAAGCTCCAACAGCGCCGCCTAAGACGGCAGCCAGCTCCTCGAGCGGCTGGAACCCATCGGCGCTGCGCACGCCCCGGCCGCCGGAGACGACGATCTTGGCTTCAGCCAAGTCGATGGCGCCGGACGTTTTACGCACGACCTCCCGTATGATGCTGCGCAGGGAGGGAGCGGGATAGGCAACATCGATGATCGCAGCTTGACGCGAAGCGTCAGGCTCTGCGGCCGCGATGTTGTTGGGTCTTACCGTGACGACCCAAGGCGCAGCCAGGTCGGTAAACGCTTTCTTCTCGATCGCTTTGCCAGCGTAAAGCGGTCGGGTGAACAAGACGTTATCGCCGGTGCGTTCGATGGCGGTAACGTCAGAAATTTGGCCGGCGGCGAGCGAAGCGGCGGCCAATGGTGCAAGGTCTCGGCCCATCGCCGTATGGCCGATATATACCGCATTTGGTCCGGCAACAGCGGTTACGGCCAACAAGGCACTTAGATATGCCTCAGAGCTATAACTCTCAAGCTGAGGATCCTCGACTACATAGACGGTGTCTGCTCCGTAAGCAGCGAGCTCGCCAGCTAACGCTTTCGTGCCTACGCCGCCGATCGCTACAGCAGCAAGCGTATCACCATCAGCAGCAGAAAGCTGTGCCGAACGTAGGGCCTCAAAGGATACTTGACGAAGCTTGCCACTGCGAGCTTCAGCAACTACAAGAAATTGTTTAGCCATCGATATAGCCTCCTAAGTTATTATAGTTGTGGGTATCGTTGTTCTCGGGGTCCCCGCAAAGTAATTGGATTACGCTTCGAAGTCATACTTCACTTTGTGGGGTGTTTTTAGATCACTTTGGATTCGTTACGCAGTGCTTGAACAAGCTCCGTTACTTGTTGTGCAAGCTCACCTTTGAGGATGCGGCCAGCTTGACGCTCGGGCGGGAGTGATAAGGCCAGTCGTATCGTTTTGGCAATAATGGCATCCGCACCAGAAATATCATCAAGGGTTAAGTGTTGGAAAGGTTTTTTCTTCGCTTTCATAATACCAGGAAGTGAGGGGTATCTAGGTTCATTTAGGCCTTGTTGGGCTGTAAATAGAGCAGGGAGAGGAACTTCGATCACTTCGATATCGCCTTCGGCATCACGGTGAACAAGTGCTTTGTCTCCTGTAATTTCCAACTTTGTAATCGAAGCGACTTGAGGCAGTCCAAGTAGATTAGCAAGACGAATGGCTACTTGACCTGCACCGTTATCAACGGAGAAGTTACCGCCAAGCAGGAGGTCGACAGACTGGCTGCGTAAATATGCTGCCAAAATTTCAGCTATTTCGAATTCGTCCCCGAGGATTCGATCATCGGTTATCAAAACAGCCTCGTCAGCACCCATCGCGAGAGCAGTTCGCAGTGCTTCCGCCGTGCGATCAGGTCCGATCGATAGCAGTGTCACTTTACCGCCATGCTCATCTCGCAGTTGTATAGCTTGTTCTACCGCATACTCGTCGTACGGATTAATGACGAACTTCACGCCATCCTCTTGAACGACGCCATTTTGCAAGACGATTTTCTCCTCTGTATCAAACGTTTGCTTCAATAATACAAAAATGTCCATAGTGGGGCTCCCTCCTGAATATACATGAAATAGAGACCTTTTCTTGCTTGCTGAACGCTTGAATTATGACTCCATGCCTTTAATGAAAAAATCAAGCGTAGGACCAACCTGTGCAGTTAATGAATACTTTTGCCCGGAAATCAGCCAAGAGGTGACGACTTCATCCATACCTCCAAAAATAAGAAGTCTCACCAGCTTCACATCCAGATCCGCACGGAAGCTGCCGTCATTCTTTCCTTTTTCTAATATATTTTCAATGAGGATAATATATCTCTTTAGAGCAAGACCAATCTCTTTACGAAGCTCCAAATCACTTTGACGAAGCTCAATTTGCGTGAGGTAGGCCATATGGATGTTATTTTCTAGCTCGCTAAAATGAATCTCACAGATTTTGCGCAACGCATCCTTTGGGCTTGTGCTTTCACGGACAGCATGGTTGAATTTCTCGACAAGCTCGCCTAATTTCTCTTGAAAAAGACTAGTTAAGATATCCTCCTTCTTCTTGAAGTACAAATAAATGGTGCCATCCGCGACGCCGGCTTCTTTGGCAATGCGCGAAACTTGGGATTTATGAAACCCGTTTTCCGCAAATACTTTCATCGCGCCTTCGAGAATCGCATAATACTTGTCTGGTTTTTTGCCACTTGTCAAGGAGATCACCTCGGTGTTAGAATACAAATATCGGTGAATGAATACTCATTCATTTTCGTAATTTCATCATAAAATACGCAGTACGCCTTGTCAACGACTTATTCCGCTTAACCAAGCAAGTAGGGAGGTTTGTCGGCTTACTCTTCACATGGAAGCAGGTTTCTACTCTTATTCAAAAAGGGACTCATGGAATTTGCTTTTTTGCGACTCTTGAATGTAAGCGTTAACAAATTAAATAGAAGGAGGGTCCTCCATGACCGGTACACTGATTCAGTTTCTCCTTTTTCTGGCGGTTACGGGTTTGGCACTCTACGGGTTCGGCCGGGTTGTGTATCACCGATATTTATACATCCAGTTGGGGAAATCGGTGGATTTGAAGAAGGAAGCTAGCTTAAGGCTCAAGGGGTTTGCGGTTCAAGTGTTTGGCCAGACGAAGTTATTGAAGGATAAAAAGAGCGGCATTATGCATTTCGTGATTTTTTATGGCTTCATAATTCTACAGCTAGGCGCTTTGGACCTTATTTTAAAAGGATTAATTGACCGAGGGTTACCTGTCCCAGGTTATGACTACTTCACCCTCATGCAGGAAGTGACGGTCGGACTGATCGTGCTGGCCATGGGCTATGCGACCTATCGACGCTATATCGAGAAGCTCAAACGCCTTAAACGAGGCTGGAAGCCAAGTATTGTCGTGTTTTTTATCATGTTCTTGATGCTGTCGGTCGTCATAAGCGGTGGGTTTGAACGTATTCGTGAGGGACTTCCAGCTTCAGGTTTCGCTCCGCTGACATCCGTTTGGGCTGCCTTATTCGATGGGATCTCAACATCAGCGGCGACGGTGGGCTTCTATGCAGGCTGGTGGATGCACTTGTTGATTCTGTTATCTTTCCTTATCTATGTACCGCAGTCCAAGCATTTTCACATTATTACCGCTCCGATAAACATCTTGCTGCGACGTACGGAGCCAACAGGTAAGCTGACATCCCTGAATTTAGAGGATGAAGACGCTGAGACATTCGGTGTTGGCAAGATTGAGGATTTTACGCAAAAGCAGATGCTGGATTTCTACTCCTGTGTGGAATGTGGTCGTTGTACGAGCGTGTGTCCCGCTAATACGACAGGCAAGCTGCTTTCACCGATGCACCTCATTACGAAACTGCGCGATCATTTGACAGAGAAAGGTGCTGCCATTACTTCGAAGTCCCCTTGGGTACCTGCCATGGTGTTTGCGCCAGAATCGCAGGGGAACGCACTCGAAGTAGAACTCATCGGAGGTGTAATTACCGAGGAAGAGCTGTGGGCTTGTACAACCTGTCGAAACTGTGAAGATCAATGTCCCGTTGCGAATGACCATGTGGATAAAATCATTGATATGCGCAGGCACTTAGTGCTGACGCAAGGCAGTATGCCTCATGATGGTCAACGCGCGCTTCAAAATATCGAAAGACAAGGCAATCCTTGGGGAATTTCCCGCAATGATCGAGTGAAATGGGTCAAAGAGGTGGACCCGGAAGACGAACTTCAAGTGCGAACTGTAAAGGAAAATCCAACCTTCGAGTATTTGTTCTTTTTGGGCTCGATGGGTGCTTATGATAATCGCAGTCGCAAAATCACGCATGCATTCGTGAAATTAATGAAGGAGGCTGGTATCTCTTTTGCCATATTAGGAAATGAGGAGAAAAATTCAGGTGACACACCGCGTCGGATGGGGAATGAATTCTTGTTTCAACAGCTGTGTGCGGACAATATCGCTACGTTTCAAAAGTATAAGGTAAAGAAGATCGTCACGACGTGCCCGCATACGTATCACACGTTCAAAAATGAGTATCCCGAATTTGGCTTAACTGCCGAGGTTTTTCATCATACAGAATTGCTGGATTTATGGGTGAAAGATGGGCGTTTGACACCGCAATATGAAGTCAATGAACGCATAACGTACCACGATTCTTGTTACTTAGGTCGTTATAACGAGGTGTATGAAGAGCCCCGTAACGTGTTGCGGGCGATTCCTGGCGTGGAACTTGTAGAACAAGCGCGTTCTCGTGAGAACAGCATGTGCTGTGGAGCGGGCGGAGGCATGATGTGGATGGAGGAAACTGCGGGTACTCGTGTGAATGTGGCGCGTACGGAGCAGCTTCTGAGTGTCAAACCAACGGTGATCTCCTCGGCGTGTCCTTATTGTTTGACGATGGTGGAGGATGGCACGAAGCTGAAGGAAGTAGAAGAGAAGGTAAAAGCACGGGATATTGCGGAAATTCTGGCACAATCGGTGTTTGGTCTATCGAAAAACTAAAGTAGTGCTTACGATGTTAGTTTTTCTATCGAAAAACTTAAGTGATGCTTTCGAAGTTAGTTTTCTAACGAAAACTTTAAGGAGATGATCTCATGACAACTATTCGTACGGCAGCGGTAATCGGTTCGGGTGTAATGGGTTCCGGTATTGCTGCGCATTTGGCCAATGTAGGTATCCCTGTTTTATTGCTCGATCGTGTGCCTGAACAGTTAACATCCCAAGAGGAAGCAGCAGGGCTTACACTCGATCATCCTAAAGTGCGGAATCGTTTTGCGGTAAGTGCCTTGGAGAAGCTCGGAAAGACAAACCCAGCACCCTTGTATAGTGAAACTTTTGCCTCACGCATCACACCGGGGAATATTGAAGATGATTTGGCGAAACTGAGCCAAGTGGATTGGATTGTCGAAGTCATTATCGAAAATCTACAGGCGAAACAAGAGCTTATCGCTCGGATTGAAAAGGTGTGGAAGCCCGGTACGATCGTTTCGTCGAATACATCAGGGATTTCCATAAATGCCATGGTGGAGAACGCTAGGGAAGCATTCAAGAAACATTTCCTAGGAACTCATTTCTTTAATCCTCCGCGGTACATGAAATTATTGGAAGTTATTCCGAGTGAGCAGTCGGATCCAGCCATTATCGCGAGTATGAGTGATTTTTGTGAGAAGAAGCTTGGTAAAGGCGTTGTGCAGGCGAAAGATACACCTAATTTTATAAGTAATCGGATTGGTACTTACGGTTTGCTGATTACTTTACGAGAAATGCTAGCCAAAGGTTATACGGTTGAAGAAGTAGATGCGGTGACAGGACCTGCCATGGGCAGGCCGAAAAGCGCGACATTTCGCACGCTGGACCTTGTTGGTCTCGATACATTCGTACATGTGGCGAACAATGTGTTTGATCTCGTGACGGATCCCGTAGAGAAGGATGTCTTCGATACCCCTGCTATTTTGAAAGAGATGGTAGCTAAAGGCTGGATTGGTGAGAAACAAGGTCAAGGCTTTTATAAAAAGGTGAAAACAGCGGAAGGCAAGGAAATTCAGGCATTGAATTTAGAGACAATGGCCTACGTGGCAGGCCGTAAAATAAGCTCAGCATCCTTGGAGGCTGCGAAACAGGCAAAGGGGACTGTC
This sequence comes from Paenibacillus plantarum, assembly GCF_013141695.1. Lineage (GTDB taxonomy): Bacteria > Bacillota > Bacilli > Paenibacillales > NBRC-103111 > Paenibacillus_E > Paenibacillus_E plantarum. The sequence continues at coordinate 247,335 of NZ_WHNY01000040.1, read as the reverse complement.
GGGAAACTGAAAGCCTTGCTAGGTACGAAGGATCGGTATTCGGAGTTGGCGTGGAACATTTTGAAGCCAGTTCTGCTGTATGCTGCGGAGAAACGCGACGAAATCGCGGATAACATTGTGGACATCGATAATGCGCTCAAGTGGGGCTTTAACTGGGAGTTGGGTCCTTTTGAAACGTGGGACGCGATTGGGTTGAAACGATCTGTGGAACGCATGGAAGCAGAAGGCAGTGCTGTGCCTGAGTGGGTGAAAGCGTGGATTGACGCGGGTCATGACAGTTTCTATGAGCGGAAAGAGGGTCGAACCTTCGCAATCTTGAACCAGGAGCTTCGCGAGGTGGAATCACGGTCAGAAATCATTTCGCTGGCGTCTCTTAAACAGCAAAACAAAGTCATCCGCTCGAACAGCGGAGCTAGTTTAATTGATATTGGTGATGACGTTGCTTGCCTGGAGTTCAACTCCCCGAATAACGCAATCGGAGCCGATATTCTCACGATGATTCAGCAAAGTGTTGATGAGGTACGTAGTAATTATCGGGGGCTGGTTGTAGCTAATGAAGGTAAAAACTTCTGTGTTGGCGCTAATCTGATGCTCCTGTTGATGGAAGCTCAAGACGGCGAATGGGATGAAGTGGATGGCATCATTCGGTTATTCCAGAACGCGATGCTGAAGCTGAAAAGACTGGATAAACCGGTTGTCGCTGCTCCACATAAAATGACGCTCGGTGGTGGCGTGGAGGCCTGTATGCCAGCGGATCAAACGATTTTCTCGGCGGAGACGTATTATGGCCTTGTTGAGACAGGCGTTGGACTTATCCCAGCGGGAGGCGGCTGCAAAGAGTTAGCGCTGCTGGCCAGTCAACAAGTAAGAGATCCGGAGGTCGATCTGCAACCTTGGATCAATGCAGCGTTCGAGACGGTGGCTATGGCGAAAGTGTCCACAAGCGGTCATGATACGAAACGTCTCGGGTATATGCGAGCGCAAGATTCCGTCGTTGTCAATCCGGATCATCGGATTTATGAAGCGAAGCAAGCGGTTCTAAGGATGGACGCAGCAGGATATACACCTCCAGCGATTGAGAAAATACGTGTCGTCGGCGAGAACGGGAAGGCGGTTATGCAGGTTGGTGCGTACTCCATGCTGAAAGGCGGCTACATTAGTGCGCATGACCAACTGATTGCAAATAAACTGGCGCATGTGTTAGCGGGTGGCAATGTACCTGCGGGGACTATGGTGACGGAGCAATATATGCTGGATTTGGAGCGTGAGGCGTTTTTGAGCTTATGCGGTGAGATCAAGACGCAGCAGCGGATGCAGTATATGTTGTCGAAGGGGAAGGCTTTGAGGAATTAGTGGATTTAAGGTGACTAATCCCTAACACATAACTCCGAAGGGGAACATAGAGACGCTAATTATTCCTTTTACTCCCATTTCGTGAAGAAGGGGAACGTCGGTGCACTATTTGTTCAAAAAACGAGAATTTGGCCATCATTTCGAGTAAATAGCGTACCTACGATCCCTTTCGCGTCAAAATGAGCAGATTTCGCTGAAATAGCGCACTCTCGTTCCCTTACGGGGCTTGGGAGAGGCTGAGAGCATACGTTGTACCGCAAGAAGCGCAAGAGATTCACTTAAATAATACCCAACTATACCTAATGAGGTGAGTTCGATGAAGGAAGCCGTCATTGTATCCATAACACGCACCGCCGTAGGGCGTGCGAAAAAGGGGAGTTTCGCGCAAACCCGCGCGGAAGATCTTGGCAAAGCCGTACTCGAAGAAGCTGTACGGCGAGTGCCTGGTCTCGACAAAGGTGATGTCGAGGACATCATCATCGGGTGCGCGATGCCCGAAGGCGAGCAAGGGCTGAACTTCGCCCGCACAATGTCGCTCTATGCGGGCTTTCCCGTGACCGTGCCAGCGATCACGGTCAATCGCTTCTGTTCCTCCGGCTTGCAAGCCATCGCTTATGCGGCGGAGCGCATTATGCTCGGCCACGCCGAGGTGATCATCGCCGGAGGCGTGGAGAGCATGAGCCACGTCCCGATGACGGGCTTCAAGCTCTCGCCGCATCCGCGGCTGGTCGAGACCATGCCCGAGGTGTATATGGGCATGGGGCATACGGCCGAAGCCGTCGCTTCGCGGTTCGGCATCTCGCGCGAAGCGCAGGATGGCTTCGCGACGCGCAGCCATCAGAAGGCAGCGGCGGCCATCGCAGCAGGCCGCTTCACGGATGAGATCGTGCCGGTGAGCACGAGCGTGAAGGGAGTTGACGAACGAGGCAAAGCCTTCGTTCGCTCGTACCTGTTCGCCACGGATGAGGGCGTTCGCCCCGATACATCCGTGGAAGGGCTTAGCAAGCTGAAGCCTGCGTTCAGCTTGGGGGGCTCTGTGACGGCGGGCAACGCGTCACAGACGTCGGACGGCGCAGCGGCGGCCGTGCTGATGAGCCGAGAGCGCGCGGAAGCGCTCGGGCTGAAGCCGATGGCGACGTTTCTGTCCTTTGCGCTTTCCGGTGTGGAGCCGGAAATTATGGGGGTTGGCCCCGTCAAAGCGATTCCGAAAGCGCTGAAGATGGCGGGTATTTCCCAAGATCAAGTCGATCTCTTTGAGATTAATGAGGCCTTTGCTTCGCAGTGCATTCATATCGTGCGAGAGCTTGGGATAGATGAAGAGAAAGTGAATGTCAATGGCGGTGCCATTGCCTTAGGTCATCCGCTTGGATGCACGGGCGCAAAGCTTTCAACTAGTTTGATCTACGAGCTGCAGCGCCGAGGCGGAGGGTACGGCGTCGTGTCGATGTGTATCGGCGGCGGTATGGGAGCGGCAGGCGTTTTTCAAGTGCATGCAGCGGAGTAAGAGAGCACTCATTTTACCTTTATAATACGTGTTCATTATCATAATTCCAAATCATAAGGAGAGTTGACTCATGACGAACAAAGTCGTTGGCGGAAGCTTTGTTATATCGGATCTTGATTTTCATTCCATCGTAACCCCTGAGGATTTCACGGAAGAGCACCGCATGATTGCTGAAACAACACGTGATTACGTAAACGGGGAAGTCATGCCGAATGATGAGCATTTGGAGAAGCTGGATTATGACTTAACAGTGAAACTCATGAGAAGCGCCGGGGATCTTGGCTTATTAGGAGCCGATGTACCCGAAATTTACGGTGGACTTGGTTTGGATAAAGTTAGCTCGACAATCATCAGCGAAAATTTAGCGCGTGCATCCTCTTTTGCTTTATCCATCGGGGCGCATGTAGGCATCGGAACGCTGCCAATTGTCTTCTTCGGAACCACAGAACAGAAGAAGAAATATTTACCAGACCTCGCCACAGGTGCCAAAATAGCCGCTTACTGCTTAACGGAGCCGACTTCGGGGTCCGATGCGCTTGGTGCCAAAACAACGGCACGTCTTTCCGACGATGGAAAGCACTACCTTTTAAACGGGTCCAAACTCTATATTACCAACGCTGGATTCGCTGATATTTTCATCGTATATGCGAAGATCAATGGTACGGACTTTACCGCTTTTATCGTGGAGAAAGGGGATCCAGGCTTCACGATGGGACCCGAAGAAAAGAAAATGGGGATTAAAGGCTCATCGACGCGTCCCTTATTTTTCGAAGATGTGAAAGTACCTGTAGAAAACCTGCTCGGAGAAATTGGCAAAGGCCATCTGATTGCTTTTAACATTCTGAATATCGGCCGTTACAAATTAGCTGTAGGTTGTCTAGGTGCGTCCAAGGAAACGATTGAGCTTGCTGTGAAATATGCGAATACGCGTCAGCAATTCCAGACACCGATTTCACGATTCCCATTAATTGGTAAGAAATTAGCTGAAATGAACATTCAGACGTATATCTTAGAAAGTATGGTGTACCGGACGACAGGCTTATTTGATACGATCCTCAAGGATATTGACCATTCCAGTCCTGATGCAGGCAAAATATCGGCAAAAGGCATATCGGAATACGCGCTCGAATGCTCCATTAATAAGGTTTTCGCTTCGGAAGTTCTTGACTTTATTGCGGATGAGGGACTACAAATTCACGGTGGTTACGGGTTTATTCAAGAATATAAAGTAGAGCGGATCTATCGCGACTCGCGGATTAATCGCATTTTTGAAGGGACGAATGAAATTAATCGCTTGCTCATCCCGGGTACCTTAGTGAAGAAAGCAATGAAAGGTGAACTGCCTTTGCTGCAAAAAGCACAAGAACTGCAAGGTGAATTGCTTGCCTACATGCCGGGTCAAACGTTTGAAGGTACGTTGGCGGAGGAAGCTCATTTGGTAGGTATGGCGAAAAAGGTATTCCTCATGGTTGGCGGGCTTGCTGTACAGAAATATGGCATGGCGCTTGAGAAAAACCAGGAAGTTTTGAGCAATCTTGCGGATATCATGATTCAGATTTTTGCAGCCGAAAGCGGGTTGTTACGGACCCAGAAGCTCATTCACAAGCTGGGCGAAACGAAGGCTACTAATGCGATTCAGATTACGACGGTATTTATTCATGAGGCTTTTGACAAAATTGAGGCATACGCGAAAGAAGCGCTCAGTACGATGGAAGAAGGAGATGTGCTTCGGACTCAACTATCCATACTCAAAAAGCTGTCCAGACGCAGCAGTGTCAATACGGTGGGGTTGAAGCGCGACATCGCCGCACGTGTAATTCAGGGTGAGAAATTCATCGGATGAGTATCGATGTCAAGAACCTGAAGGGGATGGTTTTGTATGAGGGAGACAAAGCCTTGGCTGCGTCATTATCCAGCGGAAGTGGCGCCGACTTACGAGTACCCGAAACATAATCTAGCACGTCTGTTGGTTGATTCAGCACATCAATTTCCCGAACGGCCGGCCTTGTATTTCTTGGGGAAAAAGCTATCGTATCGCGAATTGCTTCATGCGTCTTATCAATTTGCTCACGTGTTAATGGATCTTGGTGTACGTCCGGGGGAACGGGTGTCGATTATGCTGCCGAATTGTCCTTCGGCTATCATCGCGTACTTCGGCACGTTGATGATGGGCGGAATTGTCGTGATGACGAATCCGCTTTATGTGGAGAGAGAGCTGATTCATCAGCTCTCTGATTCGGAAGCTGTCGTTATTGTGACATTGGATCTGCTATTCGATCGCGTACAGAAGGCGAAATCGCGGACATTTCTGCGCCATGTTATCGTGACCTCGATTAAGGACTATTTACCGTTTCCTAAGAACCTTTTATATCCGATTAAAATGAAAAAGGATGGCGCCAAGCTCGATGTTACCTATGGTGATGGCGTGTATGCATTCAAGAAATTACTGCGAGCAGCTTCGGCTGCGCCTATTTGTGTGGACGTCAACGCAGATGACGATATCGCTTTGCTTCAATATACCGGTGGAACCACAGGGTTATCCAAAGGTGTAATGCTTACACATACCAATTTAATTGCAAATACGTATCAGACGAGTCATTGGTGCTATCAAGTTCAGCCTGGCGGAGATCGTTTCTTAGGTGCCATTCCTTGTTTCCATGTCTTTGGTTTAACGGTTCTACTGAATCAATCTATGTATCGAGCAGGGATGCTAATCCTTATTCCAAAGTTCGATATTGATATGATTCTCGATACCATCCACAAATTAAAGCCGACTATCTTCCCAGGTGCACCTACGATGTATGTAGCGTTAATCAATCATAAACGGGTGAAGGAAGTTGATATTTCTTCGATCAATGTTTGTGTAAGCGGTTCAGCGCCACTGCCTTTGGAGGTTCAAGAGAGATTTGAAGCATTGACCGGAGGTAGATTAATTGAAGGGTATGGGCTCACAGAGGCTTCTCCCGTAACGCATGCGAATCCAATCTGGGGATTTCGTAAAATCATGTCCATCGGCGTTCCTTTTCCGGATACAGTAACGAAAGTGGTGAATTCTGACTCTGGTGAGGAAATGCCGATTGGTGAAATCGGTGAGATTATTATTAAAGGCCCTCAAATTATGAAGGGCTATTGGAAGCGTGAGGAAGAAACGGCGAAGACGATCAAAGATGGTTGGTTATATACCGGGGATATGGGACGTATGGATGAGGATGGTTTCTTTTCGATCGTTGACCGGAAAAAGGATTTAATTATTGCAGGAGGATTTAATATTTATCCGCGCGATATTGAAGAAGTGCTCTACGAGCATCCAGCGATTCTGGAAGCGGCAGTCGCAGGTGTTCCTGATGAATACCGTGGGGAAACTGTGAAAGCTTTTATCGTGCTAAGAGAAGGTATGACGCTATCGGAAAAGGATTTAGACGTCTGGTGCAGGGAACGATTGGCGGCCTATAAGGTCCCACGTAAAGTTGAATTCAGGCAGTCTTTGCCGAAAACGATGATTGGAAAGGTGCTCCGGCGGCAATTACTAGAGGAAGAAGTCAAGCAGTAAGTGTGTTTGCTTTCATCTTTAGGGGCAGCCCTTACAAAGAAGGAGGGAGTCCAATGGATGATGGAAATGATCGTATAATTCGAAAGTTGCAGCAACTCGCAGCAGCAGCGGAGCCCACCTTCTGGGGATTTCTGGGGTGTGAATTTGTAGCTTTTAAGGACGGTGTTATCACAATTGCCTTGGATGCGAAGCCGCATCATTTGAATCCGATCGGCATGGTTCATGGCGGCGTAACATCGTCTTTGTTAGATACTGCGATGGGCATCATTGCCATGCTTGCTAGACCCGAGGAGAAGGTTGTGACGACGAATTTGAATGTGCATTTTGTGTCTCCGTTATATGCAGGTAGACTGCTTGTCACAGCGGAACTTGTCCATCAATCACATAAAATGATTACCGCACAAGGTCGAGTTGAAGACAGCGAAGGTCATTTGGGGACGATGGGGACAGGAACGTTTCGCGTGATTTAGTCGAAATCTTCGAGTAATGGGGCCTTCATAACCACAAGGATGGTGGTCATGAAGGTTCTTTCTGTTGTTTAATGTCATATAACATAACATAAAATTAATAATTTCATGAAAATTTCATATATTTTCTATTGATGTCATGTATTCTTACGTAAACGCATTGACTGATTACATACGGTCATCCTATAATCGATTAAAAGGCATAGGGGGGAAGCACGATGCATCTTACCATTCGTGAAGCGTTGGCCATTTATCCTTTAACGGAAGCAAAGCTAGTCGCCGGCAAACAAGGGGAGTCCCGAATTGTTAAATCAGTCAATGTCATGGACGCGCCTGATATTGCAGATTGGACGAAATCAGGTGAAATGCTGTTTACTACAGCCTTCGCGATGAAAGACAGCCCGCAAGAGACCGTGAACCTCCTGCGCAAATTAAATGACCGCGGAGCCGCAGGTCTAGGGATTAAGCTCGGGAGATTTTGGACGGAGCTGCCGCAAATCGTCATGGACGAAGCGGATCGACTACATTTTCCTATTATTGAAATGCCCTTTCAATTTACATTTTCGGATCAAATGAATGCGCTTTTTAACGCCGAATATCGGCGGAATACCGAACTGCTGCAAACGGTGCTTGAGAAGCAGAAGAAGCTGATGCAATTTGGACTAAAGCAAGACAATATGCTCTCGATGTTCCAACTCGTCTGTGAAATATTGGGGTATCCTATGGCAGTTGTTGGAGCGAGAAGTCAAGTTTTATATAATACCAGTAACTGGAGTTCAGATCAGCTTGCTCAGAATTGGCCGAAAAAACGGAAATCTGGCTGGGTGTACGCAGGGAAAGAAAGAGCGTATCGGGTTGGATTGCAACAACAAGATGATGAACCGTTAGGTCATTTGTTAATTATTCCGGATGTTATGTTGCTAGCAACCGTTGAAGAAGGATTATTCCAACAAGCTGCTGATATTTTGACCTTTCATATGAGTTATACGTTCAGATCCCATGTGGAAGCTTCCGCTGAGAGAGATTTACAGAATAATTTGATCCGCTATTTGGATAAAGGTACTTCTCTTGAAGAGTTTATGGAGCAAGCGGAGTCCAGAGGATTATTCATCTTTACAGGTGCTTACCAATGTGTGATTGCGAAGAGCAAGAAGGAGTCCTTGATTCCAGATGCTGCGAATGAGAAGCTCAAACAATTGAAGCAATACATGGAGTCTCATTCCAAATCCAGTAACTTGCGTGGACATCATTTTGTTATGAAGGATCACATGTTCTCGATTTACTCGACGACTCAAGCAGATGGTTTCCCTGAAGAAGAGCTATCCCAATTGTTAAGTAAATATGAGGGAGACGCTAGTCATGCGTCCGATCGAGATGGCATGGTGTTTTACACGTCGGCACTGAAGGTGAAGCCAACGGCGCTTCGCGAAGCGTACTTGGAATGCGGCGAGACGGGGCGAATGGCAGAGAAGCTCTGTTTGCCAGATCGGGTTCTACATTATGAAACGATTGAATTCGCTCATCTCTTTCAGCACTTATCGTCCCCGATGATGGAGGATTACTGCGCTAAGATCTTGCGTCCTCTTTTAGAGAAGGATCCGGAGTACTCCCAAGAGATGATTCGTACACTTGAAGTCTTCATTCGGAACGATGGTCAAGTCAGCGAGGCGGCTAAGCAATTATTCATTCATCGCAATACGGTTACGTATCGGTTGGAGAAAATCAGTGATCTTCTGCAAGTTGATTTCAAAAAAGTAAATGATCTTCTGAAGCTGAAGGCGGTATTCCTTTTCCGTCAATTCTTGCAAGTGAGATCTTAAGTCAATATAGAACCCGAGGCTGCCAGTTGGCGCTTTGGGTTTTTTATTATGTGTAGAGCGTTTGCTGATGCGGAGTGTATAGGTGGAGCTGTATGCGGAAGTTATAGTAGTCCTGCTCTTGTTGTGAAATAGATGGATTTTATGTAGTTAAATCTTCGATATTTCCGTTCGAATTTGGAATAACTGGATTTTATGTAGTTAATTACAAGCTTTATTGCCGATTTGAGCAATTTCGAGAGAATTACCTACACTTTTTCCATCTATTTCGAGTTTTCGAGGATTTTTCATCTAAATAGATGTACAATATCCATTTATTACTTGTTTCAGGGTAGATTCAAGCAACAGACACCAACAATTGTGTCACATTCAGTATACCTAGCATAACTCGCACATCCACCAACTCCAACTTACCAATTAGCTCCACCAACCCCGCCAATCCCGCCAGTCCCATCAGTCTCGCTAGTTCCGCCAACCCCGCCAGTTAAGCCAGTCCCGCAAGTCCCAGCCAGTCCCACCACCCCCGCCAGTTAAGCCAGTCCCGCAAGTCCCAGCCAGTCCCACCACCCCCGCAAGTCCCGCGAGCTCCAGCTGCCCGACCGTCTGGGATGGGGCCGCGCGCAAATCCTGGGCACGCGGTGTCGCCGACGCATGGCGGCGGTCATTTGATTTGTTTGATCAGTTTTGGTTGGTGTAGTAGGTGTTGATGGGTAGGGAATGGCTTGGTGTAGAGGGCTAGTGGATTTGGTAGGAATGTACGTAGGAGTTCAGGGATACAAGTTAGTTGCATAAGCCCATTCGTTACCTTATAATTTTGAAGAGAGAGTAGAGAAAGGAGATGTGAAACATGTCTGCATGGAAAGAGTTAACGACGTTAACGGAATGGCAGGAAGTGCTTGATCGTTCCAGCGAAAAGCCTGCTGTCATTCTGAAGCACAGTACGACTTGTCCAGTAAGTGCGAGCGCACTTGATGAATATGAACAATATTTGGCTGGTACACACAATGAGGCTGTTGATTATTTTTTGGTGAAAGTAATTGAATCACGTCCGGTATCGAATCAAATTGCTGAGGACCTAGGTATCAAACATGCGTCTCCGCAAATTCTTTATTTCAAAGATAAAGAATCCATCTGGAATACTTCGCACTGGTCAGTGACGAACAAACATATGTCCGCGGTTTTGGACTAATTCTGTCACACATTGGGCCCTTCGTTTTGTCTACGTGATGTAGGTGAAACGGAGGGTTTTTCATGCTGTTCATTAAATGAACGACGGTCAAAAAAAGATTGGCAAGCCAAACATCCTCCTATATACTTATTGACGACAACATGACGGAAACGTTCAGTTAAGGAGTTACCTATCCATGAATGCAATGAATAAAACGAAAATCCCAATCCCGATCTACCTAGTAATTGGCATCATCGCGATATCTTTTTCCTCAATTTTTGTAAAATGGTCCGACGCTTCTGCCTCCATCATTGCCATGTACCGATTATTGATGACCAATGTATTAATGTTGCCATTCCTCTGGTCCTATCGCCATGAATTTAAGAGAATCAAACTGAAAGATTGGCTTCGCACGGCCATATCAGGCATTGCGCTTGGCCTGCATTTTTTGTTCTGGATGGACTCACTGCGATATACGACGGTGGCTAGTTCAACTGCGATCTTAACGCTAGAGCCGATTTTTGTGCTCGTTGGTGCGTTCCTGCTCTATGGTGTTCGGACAAGCCGAACCTCATTGATTGCGATGTGTATCGCGATTGTGGGAGCCATTTGCATCGGATGGGGCGACTTTCAGTTTTCTGGAGAAGCGTTCAATGGAGATATGCTGTCCTTCGTGGGCACGATCGCTGTAGCGTTTCATATGTTACTGGGCAAAAGCTTGCGGGAGCGCATTTCCGCTTATGTATACAGCTTTCTCGTTTTCTTATTCGCGGGGTTGACACTTGCGGTGACGAATGTGTATTCAGGCGAATCGTTTACCGGCTATCCATGGAAAGAATGGGGAATCTTTTTCCTGTTGGCCTTTGTTTCCACGATTTTCGGTCATTATGTCTTTAACTGGCTACTGAAATATATGAAAGCTTCTTCGGTATCGATGACTGTGCTTGGAGAGCCGCTAGGTGCATCAATTTTGGCATATTTCTTACTAGGTGAAACGATTACGACGATGCAGCTTCTAGCAGGTTGTCTACTATTGGTTGGCGTTGCCTTATTCTTACGTAGTAATGAGAAACCGTAATGGTTTCTTTTTTCTTATTAATTGAACTGTGGTCAATCAACTATAAGAGTAGTATGGATCCATTTTCAAAAGTTGTAGAGAAGGGGAGAGACAGCATGAGGTTTCGAGATTTTCATCGTAATGTGAAATTACGAATTGGTCTATCCTTCCTATCGGGCACAGCGAATAATATGGTGCTTCCCTTTATGTCGATTTATTTCTCGGGGAAATTAGGGGACACACTGGCTGGATTGGTTGTTATTCTGGGCATTATGGCTGGTGTTGTGGCAGGGATCATAGGTGGTTATTATTCGGATCGATTTGGCCGGAAAAAGCTTATGCTCGCCGCAGAAATAGGCTGGATGCTCTGTTTCGCTCTTATGGCGGCAGTGAATTCGCCGTGGTTTGAATCAGCAGGCATTACCTTCTTACTTATGATTATTGTCAGCATTTTCTGGGGGATCCATGGACCTGCCAATGAGGCGATGCTCCTAGATGTTACCGCTCCGGAAGAACGTAAATTTATGTATGCCATCATGTACTGGATGAATAATTTATCGTTTGCCATCGCGGGTATGGCGGGAGCATTTTTGTTTAAATCGTATTTATTTGAACTATTTATTGCTCTCTCTGTGATCGGTTTGATAACGGGAATTATTACTTACGTCTATATACAAGATGATTATAAGGCGCCAATAAGCCGGAATTCCAGCACAACGAAGAAGAGAAGCCCTTCCATTTGGACTAATTACCGTATGGTTCTGCAAGATAAGACGTTTCTGATTTTCACAATAGCTTCCTTATTGTTGGTTTCGGTGGAGTTTCATCTGGGGAACTACGTGGCTGTTCGCTTAGGCAAAGAGATGGTGGATACGCCTTTTCTTCCATGGGTTACGGATGCGTGGCGAATTGACGGCTTCAAAATGTTAGGATTTATACGAACGGAGAATACGGTGCTCGTGGTTGTTCTATCGGTCTTTATGGGGATCCTGATGCGAAGGTTTTCTGATCGCCGAGTCCTGTTTATTGGCTATGCCTGCTATATAGCAGGGTACAGCTATCTTGCTTACAGCAATCAGCCTGGTTTACTTTTACTGTCGATGTTGATTGCCACAGTCGGAGAACTGATGTATGTTCCGATTAAGCAAGCGTATCTTGGCAACCTGGCACCAGACCATGCACGCAGCTCCTATATGGCCTTATATGGCATGGTATATAGAGGAGCTACGTTTCTAGGTGGTCTTGGCGTTATCTTAGGCGGCATGTTGTCTTCTTGGCTTATGGCTTCGTTAATTGCATTCAGCGGTGTGATAGGAATGGTGATGTTTTACTCCATTCTTGCACAGCTAGAAGAGCGGAAGAACGGTCATTTCGCAGCGGCAAATTCCTCTTTTATGGAAGCTAATAAAGCTGGTTTGGAGAGTACTTCATAAGCCGTATAGGCTAGTGCCTTGGCTGTGAAGAGCATACTGTCTAAAGCAGGTTCAGTCATGGCGAGATCACGGAATTCCTTGGTATGAAGCAAATGTCGCTCATTAACGACTTTCACGAATGGGTGAATGGTGGGGCACTGGGTCGAGACATTGCCGAGATCAAGGGAACCATGATCTTTGCCAATTTCGATGTCCTTCGGTTGGATGCCAAGCTCGAACAATTGATCGGTGAACACGTTCGACAATGCTTCATTCGTACGGAGCTCATCGTACGAGTACTCGTAGAATGATGTTTTCAGCGTGCAGCCGGTTTGAAGTGCAGCGCCTTCAGCGCAGCGAAGGACTTTCTGAACGAGCTCATTCGTGTACGTACGTGTAGCTGAACGGACGTAAAATCTGGCAACGGCATAATCGGGGATGATGTTCGGTGCTTTCCCGCCTTCGCTGATGATACCGTGAATACGAGCATCTGACTTGAGCTGTTGGCGCAGCGCATTGATGCTGTTGAAGAGCTGTAAGACCGCGTCAAGGGCATTAATGCCTTCATACGGTTGTGCTGCGGCATGTGCGGAGCGGCCGAAGAATTCGTATTCGATCGCATCCATCGCGAGCGATTCCCCTGATTTTTCATGCGTATAGTAAGGGTGTGCCATCAGCGCGATGTCGACGTCTTTGAAAAGCCCGGCAGCAGCCATCGGAACTTTGGCGCCTTTCGTTTCTTCGGCTGGCGTTCCGTAGACGCGGATGCTGCCGCCAGTTTCGGCTATGACGGATTTGAGGCCGATTGCAGCCCCGATACTCATCATGCAGATCAGATGATGGCCACAGGCGTGACCGAGCTCAGGAAGGGCATCGTACTCAGCCATGAACGCAACGACAGGACCTGGACGGCCGGAGTCATACGTCGCGATGAAAGCGGTAGGGATATCTAGAACACCACGTTCAATCGCGAAGCCATGGTAGGCTAGTTCTTCGGTTAACCGAGCAAATGCAAGGAATTCTTCATGTCCAAGCTCGGGGTTTGCGCCAATAAAGCGAGAGATGTCTTTAAATCTTGCGGCATTACTTTCTATGGTTTGTGCGATCATTGATTTCATTGGTTTGTTAGCTCCTTTGTTGAATGGTTCTTAACTCCATTGTAGTATATAGAAGCGAGAACTACCAAATGCAAAGACATAAGGACTTATTGAGGGATTAATCTTGAAGATATGAAATTGGAGGGATCGACCATGATGAAATATGGAGCGGAACATGAGGAACACCGATTTAGCTTGTGTTTTCTTGAAGAGGAAAGCCGCGGTCAGTGGCGGGATGTTTATTTAGGCATCCAGTTGGAAGAGGGAGAAGAGCTTCCAGAAGGCTTATTAGATCCATCGATTCTTGTGATTTGCAATATCGAGGGAGAGATTGTACAGATTGTTTTGCACGATGAAGGTTGCGATAGTGAGTTCCAATTCACCTATGCGGAGAAGGAACAAATTGAAAAGTATGTGAATCACCATGTAAGCGCAAAAAAAACGACGAATGAACCCCTGTAGGTATCCCTTCCCAAACTGGGCGGTGGCGCATATAGTAATATACGTCACGCTTTAGAGGAGAGGATAGCGATGGAAAAAAGAATTCAATATTTGGCATTTGGTGATTCTTTAACCGTTGGTTATGGTGCTGAGGAAGGTCAAGGCTTCGTTTCGCTGTATCGACAAAGGTTGGAATGTTTGCTGAATGTGCCTGTTTCCTTGCGTCATGCGGGCACTAATGGTGCCACGACTGCGCAATTGCTGGAGACTATCGAATCTGATCCGCAGCTTCAGAAGGATATTCAAGAAGCGACTCTCATCACCATTACAGCTGGCGGAAACGATCTCATTCAAGCGGCAATTCCTTTCTTTTATGACGGCGATAATACGGTGCTCAAAACAGCCTTACAAACGTACGAATCCAACTACCGTAAATTGATCGCTCAAATTGAAAGGCTGCGGCAAGGTATACAAACCCCGTATTTACTGGCCTTGATTGGTTTATATAATCCATTACCGCAGATTCCAGATGCTGCTTATTGGGTACAGCGCTTTAATCTATTTCTGCGTAAATTAGAGCAACCGCATATTCAAATCGTGCAGGTGTACGACGCATTCGTAGGTCAAGCGGCACTATTTTTATCAGAGGATGCCATACATCCAAATGAACGCGGCTACGAGCGATTGGCCAATCAATTAGAGGTGGCTGTCTCCCTGCAGCAACTGGAGCAGTTGTTCGTGTGACATGAAGCTATCTCACATAACCGAAAACGGAAATGAAATGACAGGCGCTGCCGGCTAGCACGAAGACGTGCCAGATGGCATGGTGATACGGGATGCGCCTCCATACATAAAATATTGAGCCTAGTGTGTAGAACAAGCCGCCTGCAACTAACCAGACAATGCCGCCAAGCGGCAACTGAGCGTAAAGTGGTTTGAACGCGATCACAATCAACCAACCCATCACGATATAGCACAAGGTTGAAACGAGTACGAATCTTTTGACGTAAAACAGCTTCAGCACGATGCCAATGAGGGCTAAGCCCCAGATGACACCAAAAAATGTCCAGCCCAATGCCCCCCGTAAGGTAACAAGTAGATAGGGCGTGTAACTACCCGCGATTAACACGTAAATCGCCGAGTGATCAAGAACTTCGAAAATATCCTTTGTTTTCGATTCGGTAACACTGTGCAGCAGCGTGGAACATGAATACAAGAGTACAAGCGCTGTGCCAAAAATGCTAAAGCTAACAATATGCCAAGCATTTCCGTGTGCGCAGGCTTGCGTGATGAGCAGGACGAGTGCTGCGATGCTGAGTACAACACCTATACCGTGTGTAATCGCATTGGCTTTCTCTTCTTTGATGGAATATTGCATAGACAACCCTTCTTTCTTTGACAGCATGGAAGACTCCCTATATAGATTGGACGATGAATCGATGTATTTACCCTCATTTCAATTGAATAATAAAGTGGCTCTGGTGACCGGAGCTGGAAGAGGTATTGGACGTGCACTCGCAATTGGCTTAGCAGAAGCAGGGGCTGACGTCGCGATCTTTGCTCGAACTGGCTCGGATTTGGAAGCAGTGGCGGGTGAGATTCGCGCTTTAGGCAGACAAGCCTACCCGTTTTCTGTCGATGTTACGAATCGTGAACAAATTGAGGCAGCAGTTTCGGCTATCATCAGGGAAACAGATCGCATTGATATTCTTATTAATAATGCTGGCATGAACATTCGCAGTCAAGCTTTGGCCGTTACTGATGAGGAATGGGACACTATCATGCAGACAAACTTGAAATCCGCTTTCTTGTGCTCGCAGATCGTTGGTCGACACATGCAGCAGCGGGAATATGGACGAATCATCAATATTGCATCCGTAGCGGGGCAAGTAGCGCTTCGCACAGGTGTGGTATACGCTGCAACCAAAGCTGCGATGATCCAAATGACCAAGGTGCTCGCTCTTGAGTGGGGGAAACATGGCATTTTGGTCAATGGCATCGGTCCCTGGTACTTCAAAACGCCGTTGACCGAGAAAATCTTGAATCAACCGGATTATTTGGCGGAAATTATTGCACGCACGCCACTGCGTCGTGTTGGAGAGCTGGAAGAGCTAGTCGGACCAGCGGTATTCTTGGCTTCCGATGCAGCGAACTATGTTACAGGCCAAACGCTGTTTGTAGATGGCGGAATGACGATTTATGGATTCTAGCAAAAAAAAGCACTGCGTGCTGCGGTTGGCAGCACAAGTGCTTTGAGAACTTAAGAGATAATCATCGTTTATGCGAATCTCGGTGAGTGGTGAGTGCTTACATTATCTCTGTTGCACGTAGTCTTTCAGATTCTTATATTGCGATTTGTGAGCAGTTACCCATTCTTTTTTGTTAGAAATGGTTTCATCGGCAACAGCGTTATTTCCGTCGCCTTTCGTTAAGGCGATCAGTGCAGGAAATAAAGAGTCATCGCCACGCTCAATTTGATCAGCTATAAATGGAATTGCGGGTGTTCCGAGTTTAATGATCTTCCTTACTTTATCATCTGAATTGGATTGTTTATCCGTTAGAATCGCATCGACGGATGAAGGAATGGATGTAAGATGAAGATTCCATTTTGCAGCAAAACCTTTCCCATTTTCCCATGTGCTACTTTCGTTTTCTTTTAAATCTACTTTTGCAATACGTTCCATAGCAATTGCTGTGATGTACTCTTGCAAGCCGTTTTGCTTACTATTAGATAACTTTTTATCTAAGTAGGGGAGCGCATCATTACCTAGATTAACTATGTTTTCAAAATCCTCATTGTTTTTGATATAGTCATAGGGATTCGAACTGAACGAGAGGTTTGATTGTAAAGAAATTTCCTTATTTATTTGTTCGGATATGGCAGCGAAGCTTTCGTTAATCTGTTTCTCAGCGGCAGAAACGTTTTTGTTGTTCATTAAAAAGGATACGAGTAGAAAACTGCAAGTAAATAAAGATAAAAAAGTTAATATTTTCTTCATTGGATATCACTTCTCCTTAGTGAGCGTATTTTTTTACGCCTGGTCCGTAATTACTTGCACTGTAGGGTTGCCAGCCATAACTTTGAAGAAGTTCATAATTGCCCCACTTGGCATTGGTGTAATTAGAAGCAGCAATTCTACTGAAATGAGTAATGGAATAGATGTTTCCGTATGAAATAATTTCATAAGCAGCAACATCCGTGCTGCTGATATCTTTACTAGTTCCGAAACCTTTAGATTTTAAATAGGTATCTGCTTTCCAAGTATCCGGATTACTCACTCCCCATGGCCAGTCCCACGAGCTATAGTTGCCTAATGCGTACGCGAGACAATTGTAAGTACCTGTCGCATCGCCTAACCACGCATAATTACCTGCCGTAGATACCATTGAATCTAACGTGTACGTGGAAGTAGTAATGCCAGCAAGAGCAGTGGTTGCGCCTGAGGCAATTGCTCCTACTGCTATAGCAGCAGTTACTAGTTTCTTTTTACCTATTAACAATCGAGTCATTATTAACCATTCCTTTGAAATATTGGGTATAAATACCATTACAATATTTAACATATCACAGAATAATGACAATTTAAACCATTTTTTATTTGGTATGCGCGGGATTTATTTGCGAATTTTGGCGAATCGTGTCTAAAATTGTAGGATTGAGCTTTGGGAATCGTTCTATTATACTAGACACAAACAACTGTAGTGATAGACGTTCTCATTATTAGTGGAAACTGGTAGATAAGGTGGTAGGATCGAATGGCTCAAGTTCGTATTTTTACAGACAGTACAAGTGATTTACCAGAGGAGTTACTGCAACGGTACCAGATAGAAGTTGTTCCTTTGTATGTAATTTTCGAGGATCAATCGTATCTGGATCGTGTAGATATTCATGCAGAGCAGTTGTTTGATTTTGTAGCGCATACAGGTAAACTACCCAAAACAGCGGCGCCATCACCTGGTGATTTTGAACGCGCTTTTGCACCGTTCATCGAAGCGGATGAAGATATTGTTTTCATCGGTTTATCCTCTGAGCTATCGTCGACGATCCAGAATGCGAGGATTGCCGCTGAGAGTTTCCCAGATGGTAGAATTAGGGTGATCGATTCTCGAAACCTATCAACAGGAATTGGCGTACTAGTAGTTAAGGCGGCGCAAGCTGCATTAGAAGGACGAAGCCCATCAGAGATTCAAGCGATCGTGACATCGTTCATTGATAAAATAGAAGTTTCCTTCATTATTGATACCTTGGAATATTTACATAAAGGCGGCAGATGTTCTAGTGTGCAGGCTTTCTTTGGAAGTCTTTTGAAAATTAGACCCATCGTTCAGGTCATCCAAGGTGCAATGCAATTAACGGACAAAATTAGAGGGAAACGTGAGAAAGCTTTGAATCAATTACTACAGAATGCACTCGCATTCAAAGATGACATGGATACGGATTTCATGTTCATCACACATGCGCAGGCTCATGATGAAGCGGCTTATGTGAAAGAACAATTTGAATTGCATACCAATGTGAAAAACGTATTTCTTTCGGAAACCGGGTGCGTCGTTTCGAGCCACTGCGGACCACATACGCTAGGTATTGTTTTCGCCAAAAAATAAGAAATGAGTGGACAGCCATGACGACAATCAAGATTATCACGGACAGCAGCTGCGATCTTCCGAGAAACATGATAGAAGAAATAGGAGTTGGGATCGTTCCCTTATCGGTTCAATTTGGCGAGGAGTGTATGCCAACGGATATGGATCTAGCCGATTTCTACGCCAAGATGAAGCGGGAGAGCATGTTGCCGAAAACCTCAAGCCCATCACCTGGGCACTTCCTTAGTGAGTATCAGAAGGGTGGTCCTGATCAAGATATTCTTGTACTGTGTCTGTCATCGGCGTTAAGCTCTACGTATCATCACGCTGTGATGGCGAAAGAAATGCTGCTGGAAGATGGTTATACCGGCCGCATCGAAGTCATCGATTCCAAGACAACTTCACTTGGTTTAGGTGTGCTTGTTTATCGGGCGGCTCGGATGGCGGCAAGCGGTATGTCATATGAAGAGGTGACAGCTTCCATTCAGCAAGCGGTACCGACCTCAGGGACTTTCTTTTTCTTAGATACGCTGGAAAATGTCATTAAAGGTGGAAGGCTCGATCGCGTCCGCGGCGCAGTGGCTTCTGTCTTGAATATTAAGCTTCTCATGAAAGCAAGTGAAGAAGGTGCGATTGAGGTTGTCGAGAAAATTCGCGGTTCTCAGCAAGCTTTGAAGCGATTACTCTCGTTTCTGGGTGATAAGGAGCATGATTACGAGAAGGATGTGATAGCCATCGCACATAGCAATTGTGAGTCGAGGGCGCGCGAATTCATGGCTCAGCTTTTAGAAAAACATCCGTTCCGCCATGTACTATTTTCCAATATGGGCACTGTGATTGGCACCTATGCTGGTGAAGGTGGCGTCCTAGTCGCCTACTAAGTTGTGAAAAAAGACACCTATCTCCCGATCGATCCTAATGATCAGAGAGTAGGTGTCTTTTTGGTATTTACACTGGAAACTCCGTTGTCGTGATATCCGGTTGGTCCACAGTGACTAACGGTGAAATATCTCCCGTCACAAGCAGCCATAGTTCATGCAGGGCGCGTGTGCACCCTACGTAAAGAAGTTTGGCATCCATGAGGGTTGTTTCATAATGCTCCGCTGTAACGTCCATGAGAATAACGGCATCGAATTCTAAGCCCTTTGTCAAATAAACAGGCAACACTGAGATGCCACCGCGATAAACGCGTTGCTTGGAGGTGATCAAATTCGTCTCAATCCCCGCGAGCGTCAACGCATCATGCAGCTCCTGAGCTTGCTTTTCCGTACGCGCGACGACAGCGACTGTGCTGGAGGTGCCAGCTAGCAAGCTTGTGATCGCTTTCTGCACCAGCGGCAGCCGCTCTTTGTGCGAAGTCTGCAGCACACGAACTTTATTCCCGCTGCGGAAGACAGGAACGGCAAGTAAGGGATTGCTTACGCCGCGTTGGAGCACCGAATTCGCAAACTGAATGATTTCCATCGTGGAACGATAGCTCCGCTCGAGCTCGAAATATCCTGTTTCTTCCTCTTGGAACACACTGGAAAATTCCTTCCAATCTTGAATACCCTGATACGCATGTATTCCTTGCGATAAATCACCCAAGATCGTGAATGAGCTGTTGCGTGTGTACGCATCTAACACCGCCACTTGGAATGGTGAGAAGTCTTGCGCCTCATCAATGACAACATGATCGAATAACCGATCCGACGAAATGCCATGAAGCCGTGTATGAATGTAGAGGAGAGGAGCTAGATCCTCGAGCCCAACTTCCTTCTTTTTGAAAAGCTTAGCTGATGCAGCTACGATGGACTCGGGCATGTTCTGAAGCAGCACTACTGGCAAGCTGTCCGGCCGACCTTTGTCTGTGAACAGCATTTTATAGAAGGTAAATGCCGTATACTCAGGCCATCCTGTCAAATAAGTACGCAGCTTCTGGGCGGATTTCTTCTTCAGCTCTTTTTTTAAGCTTTGCTCCCACACCTTCTCAAGCTGGATCTCCATCCAACGCTTGATACGCACAACGACGCGCTCACGGCGTTTAATCATCGGATAATGCTTATTCTCGACGAAGAACCATTCGCGAATGGTAGCTATGGGCAGCTTGACGCCATCCCAAGGCGAGAAGTCCGCAGTTGGCACGTAGGTGGTTTCAAGTCGATTGAGACAGTCATCCAGGTAGCTTTTGAAATTGATAGCTCCTTTGAAGCGCCCTGGCGCTTGGTCATCGACTGGAGGCCGCTTGCTTCCGAGAGCAAACCAACGTTGTAATGTGATCTCTTGATCGGCGATTTGCACTTCATGATCGAGCACATCAAGCGCCCAATCTGTGAATGTACTCTGCTGAATATTGCCGACACCGAGCTCAGGGAGCACGCCTGAGATATAGTCCAAGAACATAGAGTTGGGTGCGAAAATAATCATACGCTCTGCCCGAACTTGTTCACGGTATTGATAGAGAAGGAAGGCGAGGCGGTGCAGAGCTACGGTTGTTTTACCGCTTCCTGCGACCCCTTGAATGATAAGTGCGGTATTCTTCGCTGCACGGATAATCCGATCTTGCTCCGCTTGAATCGTGGAGACGATATCGCGCAGTTTGTTGTCTTTATTTTCGCCTAAGCGATATAGCAAGAACTCATCGCCGACAGAGAGGGAGTCTTCATTCCGGTCATATGTATCAACAACACGCTGGAGAATTTGCTTGCGCACAACAAGGTTTCGCTTCAAGTAGACTAAGCCGTCGATCATACCGTCCGGCGAATCATAGGAAGCTGCGTCCAAGCCGCCTGTAAAGGAATAGAAGAGGCTTGCTACTGGCGCACGCCAATCAATGACGAGAAGTCTACCTGTTCGTTCGTCTTCTACGCCGGCTTTACCAATGTAAAGCGGTGAGGGTGAACCCGTGCCTGTTTCTTCGAAGTCAAGGCGGCCGAAATAGGGCTCGTCAATGGCTTTGGCTAAATTGTGCCTGCCGTTCTCGCGCAAAACTTCAAGTGCTTGCTCCGTTAAATCAGGACCGTAATAAACAGGAGTTGCTCTAAGGCGTTCCAGTTGTTTATCGATTTCCTTATTCGTTTGTTCAAGCCTTTGAAGTTCTTCTTGATAGGCACTTTGAGTCTTTGTGTCCAAGATCAGTTACCTCCTAAGATCAGATGTTGTCTATTGATTTGTCATAAACAGGTAAACACTATAACACACCTAGCGGGAGATAGAAAGTGATTCTGGAAAATCATTGGCGATCATTTGGGCTTCTGTGGAAAGGAATGGTATACTGAGGAAGTATGCATTTTAAATAATGGAGGCGAAGGGATTCATGTCTATTTATGATATCGCAGTTACAACGATTTCAGGCGAAACACAAACACTTTCAGCATATAAAGGGAAGACGCTTCTCATTGTGAATGTTGCTAGTGCTTGCGGACTTACACCGCATTATAAAGGGCTTCAAGCATTGTATGAGCAATACCAAGATCAAGGGTTGGTCGTACTCGGATTTCCTTGTAATCAATTCGCTGGTCAAGAGCCAGGGACGAATGAAGAGATCCAAGCGTTTTGCGAGCTTAACTACCAAGTGACATTCCCGTTATTTGATAAAATCGATGTAAAAGGTGAGCATGCGCATCCATTATATACGTATTTGTTAAGCCATACGCCTGAGCCGTATGCTACTGGCGACATTGAATGGAATTTCGTGAAATTCTTAGTTGACGCGAATGGAAATGTAATTAAACAATACAGTGCGCGTACAGAACCTGCGGACATTAGCGCTGATATTGAGGCTGTTTTAGCATAAATGAAAGATGAGGTGGACGTGCAATGGGGTCCCAAAACGGGTTTATCTATGCCCATCCTGATGATGAAACATTCTTAAGCGGATGCCTCATTCGCCGTCTAGCTGATGCTGGAGAAGACAATGTCTTACTTCTAGCCACACGTGGCGATGCTGGGAGACAAGGGTTGGAGCGGGCGAAGAATCGGCAAGAATTAGCGGAGCTACGAGAACTAGAGATGCGCGCAGCAGCTGAAATCCTAGGGATTTCAACGATTGAGCACTTAGGCTGGCCAGACGGTCAATTGGATGAAGTTGATTTTGAGACACTCGTACAACAGATTATTACGTTTATTCAGCGTCACGAGGTGGAGAATGTCTACACATTTGCAGAAGATGGCGGTAATGGACATCGTGACCATATCGCGATCTCCAAAGCGACTACTGCGGCTGTACAAAGTGGTGCTTGTCCAAGTGTAAGGAAATTGTTCTATGCATTTTCTCCGCTCCTGCGTGCGCAAGGGCACCAACCGTACATTCTAATTGACACCGAGAAGCAATGGTCCGTTAAGGCGGCTGCACTTAAAGCTCATCAAACGCAGCATGTTACGATTGGGAGGCACTTTGGCAATCTGGTAGATTTTCCAGAAGAGAGACGTTGGGAGGCCTTTGTGCTGGGGTGGGAGAATGAATTCGTAACATTGTAAAAAATATTACTAATGTACCCCCGGAAATCGTCCTGACATTACGAATGACCTTATAGAGCAGGTCATTCAACGGTTCTAGGGGAGTGTAAGGATGTCACTTTGTAATTGTGATAAATGTGGGCGCGTTTTCCTCACGAAATGGGAAAAGAGATGTACAAGCTGCTCGCAGCTTGTTTTGCACGATTCGAATAAAGTAAAGGATTTTGTTCGAACGAATCCACGCGCGACACTTATTGAAATTTACCATCAAACAGGGGTCTCCTTGCAAACTATAAAAGAATTAATGAGAGCTTAACCGCACAAGCAAAGGAGCTTTCGAGAATGCCTCATATGATTATAAGAGGGATTAGTGTTCCTCATATTCAATCTATTAGCACAGCACTGATATCCGAATTAGCTGCTGTCTGTTCTTGTGGTATAGACAATTTCATGTTGGAATGTTTACCAACCGTCTCCATTTTCCAAGGTGAGATCTGTGCGACGTACCCATTTATTGAGGTAGGCTGGTTCGAGCGAGGGCAGGAAATTCGAGATGCCTATGCAGAAGTGTTGACTAAACATATTTTATCACTCGGGATTCCTGAGGTTGAAATTGCTTTCAAGGTATATAGGGAAGATAGTTATTATTGGAATGGGAAGTTGGTTTAAACTAAATCCATGTGAACCTTTTACTCCGCTTTTATGGTGGAGTGAGAGGTTTTTTTGCGTTGTGGATATCCGCCATGCAATGCGAGAACATCGATCCCGACTAAGACTATGCTCCAGGCGAATAAATGTATTTTTTACAGTTAAATTAAGGGGTTTTTCGATCGTATGCTGAATAGATGGAGAACATACAGTTAATCTTAACTATTTTAGCTAATTCGAATGAAAATGGAGATATTACATACATATTTTACAGTTAATACAAATTTTTGAGGAAATATCTCGCAAATAGCTGTATATTTTCCAGTTAATGCCAATGTATAGGGCAGAGTCCCAAGTTTTGAATTCAATGCACCTGTTCAAACCCGTCAGAATCCGTGGAATTGGATGTTAACTGGTTTGTTTTTTTATGCCAAAAGTCATAATTCACGCAATCGATATTGCAGGCGATAATAAAGTGGGATACACTGAATCGACAGAATCTGATTTCCAGAATGACTTCGGGAATCACATGATAGGAGCGATTTGTGGTTGAAGACATTAATTATTGCGGAAAAACCCGATATGGGGCGAAACATAGCTGCCGCAATAGAACCAAAAGCCAAAAATATGAGGTCTCATCTAGAAGGTGAGCAATATATCATCACGTGGGCAATCGGACATTTGATTGAGCTGGCGGAACCGGATCATTATGATGAAAAATATAAAAAGTGGAATATTAATCATCTTCCAATTATTCCTTCTGAATTTAAGTTAATTCCTAACCCGCGTACGTATGATCAGCTCAAGGTGATCGCGGAGCTAGCGAAGAAATGCAATCAACTGGTTAATGCGTGCGATGCCGGGCGAGAAGGGCAGCACATTTTCTCCCTTATCCAGCGGCAC
This sequence comes from Paenibacillus plantarum, assembly GCF_013141695.1. Taxonomy (GTDB): domain Bacteria; phylum Bacillota; class Bacilli; order Paenibacillales; family NBRC-103111; genus Paenibacillus_E; species Paenibacillus_E plantarum. Next base: position 222,897 of record NZ_WHNY01000040.1, on the reverse strand, counting down.
CTGGGGCTCAATCAGCCTGTTAAGCGGCTTTGGATTTCCGATTTAACGTCGGAAACAATTCGCAATGGGTTCGCAACGTTAAAGGATGGCGCCGAGTATGAGAACTTGACGCGCGCCGCGCGTTCTCGCAGTGAAGCGGATTGGCTGATTGGCATGAATGGTTCACGTGCGTTTACGACGAAACATAATGTGTTGCTATCGGTGGGACGCGTTCAAACGCCGGTGCTTGCGCTAATTTATGATCGCCAAAAGCAGATCGAGGCGTTTTCCTCGCTCAAATTTTATGAGCTAGAGGGTCACTTCGCGCAAGGGGAAACACCATACCGAGGCATGTGGCAGGGGGAACGCTTCACGGATGGTGAGAAGGCGGCAGCACTTGCTTCGAAGGTAAAAGGGAAGCCCGCTCGGATCCAGTCCTACGAGGTAAAAGAAACCAAAGAATTCCCATTCAAATTGTATGATTTGACCTTGCTCCAACGTGAGGCGAATGGGAAATATGCCTTTTCTGCGAAGAAAACGTTGGATACAGCGCAAGCTTTGTATGAGAAGCATAAGGTTATTTCGTACCCAAGAACGAATTCCAACTATGTGACGGAGCAAAATATTCCGGATATGCATAAGGCGCTAAACGCCTTACAAGGAACGGCTTATAACGAACTTGTACAAGGCGCGAATCGCAATCTTGTTCATATTAATAATAAATTTATTTGTAATCCGACTAAGGTTGAGGATCACCACGCCATATTGCCTACGAATAAGAAGGCTTCAGGACTAAGTCCGGATGAACAGAAATTGTACGATCTCATTGTCAGACGTTTTCTCTCTCAATTTTACCCGCCTGCTGCCTACAAAGTGCATACGGTCATGACGGAAGTGGAACAAGAGCTTTTCAAGACAACCGTCAAAGAATTGTTGTCGCTAGGCTGGAAGGTCATTTACGCTGATCAGAAGAAGGAAAAGGCGAAGGCGACCAAAGGGAAAGAAAAGGAAGACACGGATGACGAGGAAGAGGTCGAAGTCAACGAACCTTTCTCCATCGATGCGAATGGGGATGTGCTGTGTACAGATGCCATTGTGAAGGAGAAAGACACCCAGCCACCTAAGCATTTTAACGAAGGCACCTTGCTGAAGGCGATGGAGAGCGCGGGGAAGCAGATTGAGGATGAAGAGCTCCGCGATGCAATGAAGGACTCCGGTCTAGGCACGCCGGCGACACGAGCAGCAACGATCGAACGCTTGAAGAAGGTTGGCTATATCGACATGCAGGGGAAGAAAATCATTTTGACCCAGAAGGGCAGAATGGTCGTTGAATTGATTCGCGGAGCGGGCATAGAACTGTTGACGTCACCTGAGATGACAGGGCAATGGGAGCGCAGATTGAACGAAATTTCCCGTGGTACAGCATCGGACGACCAGTTTATGCACAATGTGAAGCGATTTGCGACGCTGATTGTCGATAAGGTGCGCAAGCAAGCTAGAGCTTCGAAAACGGATTTCGAAGGCGAGAATGCACCGGAAGCAACTGGCAAACGTGGAACAGCTTCAACGAAAACGACCGCTCGTGGGGACGGAGCACCGAAAGCTACTGCGAAGAAGCGTGCGCCTGCTGCGAAGCCAGCAGGGGATGGAGCTAGCACGTTCATTGCGATGTGTCCAAGACCAGGCTGCGGCGGCTCCCTCTTCATGGGGCGTAAAGGCTATGGCTGCTCGCATTATAAGGAAGGCTGCTCCTTCGTTATTTGGAAGGAAAGCTTCGGTCGAAGCTTAACCGACACACAAGTACAAGCACTTGTTCAAAAAGGGAAAACGACGAAGTTGAAGCTTGTTTTAGACGATGGAACAGAAACAGAGGGGAAGATTGTGCTGAAGGACGTTGCTACAGGCGTACTCGGTACGGAATGAATGCATGGGGGAACTAAGGCGTGAAATCGGTAACGAATGATTGGTTGACGGTTTTGGCAGACGAATTTCAAGCGCCCTATTATCAGGAACTTGAACAGTTTCTGCAAGCAGAGTATTCGCTGCATACCATTTATCCACCAGAGGATGAAGTGTTTTGTGCGTTGGAATGGACCTCTTTTGCGGATACGAAGGTTGTGATACTGGGACAAGATCCTTATCATGGGAGCGGGCAAGCTCATGGACTTAGTTTCTCTGTGAAACCAGGGATTGGGATCCCTCCTTCGCTAAGAAATATGTACAAAGAACTATCATCAGATCTCGGTTGTACGGTACCTGATCATGGTTATTTGAAAACATGGGCAGAACAAGGCGTTCTACTTTTAAATACGGTATTAACCGTTCGTGAGGCACTCCCTAATTCGCATAAGGGAATGGGCTGGGAAAGATTCACGGATCAGATCATACAAGCGTTAAGTGCTCGAGAGAAACCTGTCATCTTCCTGCTATGGGGAAGCCACGCACAGGCCAAACGATCTTTGATCGACACCACCCGACATGTGATCATAGCATCGGCCCATCCAAGCCCGTTTTCAGCGTATCGCGGATTCTTTGGCAGCAAGCCTTTTTCTACTGTCAATACCGCGCTGAATCGACTTGAAATGACAGAGATCGACTGGATAATCCCCACTATTGGGCATAACGAAAACCATGAATGACAATATTCATGGTTTTTTTCATTTGTATAGACCGAAACTTACGTTCCGAAACGAATAGTATATATTGACTATGTAAAGATTGCCTAGCTATTCTATAATATAGGTTGTACATGGGTAATCGGCAAGTCAAGCTCGCAATTCTTACCTGTTTCGTAGGAGCGGTTTCCGAGAACTTCGCGAAAAGCGTCGTAGTCAGCTTCGGTACCTCGCTGCAAGACTTGTATGGCTGCTTCAAGCACAAGGATGGCATCGTCCATTGCTGTCTCCAACAACTCCCATACACTGTATGTATAGGTTTCATTCAGATCCGTTGGACAGTTCCAAGTTGTCTTGGCCTCATTAAAATAATCGCGTGGAGCGGGATGCTTCGTGTAAACCAATGGTGATATTTGACCTGCTGTCAATATTCGTTTGATTCCATGCGGATCATGAAATAATCGTTGTGCGCGGATCATGTCATAGTAGGCGTCGTCCCAATCGGAATCCTTCATTTGTGAGGCGATTCCTGGGTAATGGATTGCGGTTGCAGCGGTGAGGGCCGGTACAATGCCTAAGGGGAACTTTTCACCTACAAAAATTTCTTTCCAAACCGGCGTATTCCACGTTTGGATATCACGCTCATGCTTGGCATAAATGGTATCCATGATGATTTCAAATCGTTGATGATCCCATTTCTTGAAACCAGATTTATAGAATACATATGGATGTAAATTACGATCTAAAACATGATGTGTCAGAAAACCTAGAACATAGAGGACCGCGGGATTGTATAAGCCACGGCCTTGCACCCGTCGAACTAGTTCGAGTAAAAAGGGTCCGCAGGAAACTTTGTGCATGAGACTTCCGAGTGCATTTAATTTCTTGTCTTTCTGCCAAGGTAGAAAGTTGTGGTAAAAAAGAAAATCAGGTCCTTGGCAGCCTAGAGAAAAAATGTGCCGCTGCTGGTTATCGTTTAGAACCGAAGTATGGCCTAGTTGGTTCATCGCTTTTTGACCGAAAATTAAATGTGTCCAAATATTGGGCAAGGGAGCATCCTCCTACAACGTGAGATGAAGAATAATGAACCTTTCTATTCTAACATATTGGCGGAAAGCAAGGGCATATTTCGTGAACAATTTCAATCCATAAGGCGCTAAGTGCAGGATTGTTTGTGGGATTGTCGAATCTATCAAACGGTGAGGATCACCATCTAAGCATGTACCCTGGGGGAAAATATATGAATAAGCATTCGGAAATGGAGCCATCGTTCGATGCGATTTTTGAATTCACCACAATGGGAATGGCTCTGATTTCGCTTGAGGGTCATTGGTTGAAAATGAATCGCAGCTTGTGCGACATCGTCGGCTACTCGGAGCCGGAGCTCCTTACAACGCAAATGAAGTCGTTAGTAGAACCTAATCAAGTGCGTCACATAGAACGTATCATGAAGAATTTACTTGGTGGAGAGATGCCTACCCATCAAGAAACGATCAATATTCTACATAAGAATTTATCTTTACTGTGCGTTGACTGGCGGATGTCAATCATTCGAGATGCAGACAACAGACCTCAGGCCTTTATTGTTCAAATAAATGTCCTCTCCCAACAGTCTGACATGGCACGTAAACTGGCGGAAAGCGAACAGCGCTATAAATCATTAATTGAGCATAATCCCGCAGGTATTTTGACCTGTGACATCCATGGTCGCATACAAGGTGTTAATCCAGCCATGGAAAGGATTCTAGGATACTCTGAATATGAATTGCTCTCTCAATTTATCCATCATATTTTTCTGCATAATAACACGAGATTCGATTCTGCTGCTGGCATCCTCATGCAAAATGATAACTATATGTTGGTGTTCCAACAAGAGAATGGCGAACAAATAGAATTAGGTGTCAAAAATGTTCCGATCATTGTTAATGATAAATTGGATGGCGTGTATTTAATCGCCAAGGATATTACACAATTCAATCGTGACCGAGAAGCATTGCGAATCGCACAACAGGATCTCCATGACACCGTACGAAGACAACAGGGGATGACCTTAAAGTTCAGGGAAATAAATGGGAATTTCATCCATACTTTGTGTGACGGAGAGTTGCTTTATCGTTTGGGATTTAAGCCATCACACATTTTAGGGAATACGTTACATGATATTTGGCCTGCTTTTTTGGCCAGTTCCATAGAAGGTTATTACCATCGAGCATGGAATGGCGAAGAAAATGTGATGTTTGAAGCTACCTTTCGGGGGATTACCTATCTAACTTCATTGCGCCCCATAATGGAGAATGAGCGCATGGTGGAGGTTATCGGATCGTGTGTTGATATTACGGAACGTAAGAGGATGGAAACTGAGCTCAGAGAAACGAAAGAGCTTCTGGAATCTGTGATTAATAACACCACGGACGCAATTTGTGTGTTGGATTTGAATGAGCGAGTGATCTCAGTCAATGCGGCGCATGAGCATATTTTTGGTTGGAGTCAAGCGGAGTTAGCGGATCAAACATTACCGATTTATCCTGATTATTTGGAAAAAGAACGCAAAGCTATGTATAACGAACTGCGACTAGGGAAGCAGATATCAGGGATGGAATCGGTTCGACTTCGTAAAGATGGTCAATTGATCCATGTGAGTATAACGAAAACGCCCATTTGGAACGAAAAAGGTGAAATTTTCGGGTTCGCAGGTATTACACGAGATATTACTGAACGCAAGCAAACGGAGGAGCTTCTCCGAAAATCGGACAAACTGTCTGTCGCTGGACAGCTCGCGGCGGGACTTGCACATGAAATTAGGAACCCACTTACCTCGCTTCGCGGATTCTTACAGCTTCTCCAGCACGATCTGAAAGATAAAAAGCATTATTTTGATATCATGTTATCTGAATTGGATCGCATCAATTTTATCGTTAGTGAATTCTTAGTAATCGCAAAGCCGGAAGCGATTACGTATAAAAAAAGTGATTTAGTGACGATTTTGCAATCCGTCATTGCTCTTCTGGATACGCAAGCCGTACTTTGCAACGTACAGCTAGTGTTGGAATTCCAATCGGATATACCTGAAATTACGTGTTCGGAGATGCATTTGAAACAATTATTCATTAATTTGATCAAAAATGCGATGGAAGCCATACCGAAGGATGGTCAAATCAAATTGATCGTTTCCTTACATGGGAATGATCAGATTAGAGTACGGACACAAGATAATGGAATCGGGATACCAGAGGAGCGATTGAAACAGCTAGGGGAGCCCTTTTATACAACGAAAGAGAAGGGGACTGGCTTAGGTTTAATGATGTGCTTCAAGATTGTCGAAGCGCACAAAGGGACCATGAACATCCAAAGTCAAGTGGGATATGGGACGACTATTGATGTGTTCTTGCCAACGTATACGGGGGAGCATAATTGATTTTCTTGCTTTAAACACGATGAGAAGCTGAAAACCGCCGACGGATTGAACCGGTATCGGCGGTTTTCTCATTTCTAGAATGCAATACTAAATTCCGAAGTTTCTCTTGAATACCAAGTAGAAATTGTGGTGTTATTTTCATTGTAAACTTGTACATGATCTGGCGTGTATTTGACGATAATCCCTGTAGTTACTTGGTAATAAACGCCTAATTGATCGAGTGACCACACGAACACTGGCGTTTTTGTTAGGGCAGCAGCAAATAATTCTGAATCTGTATCTAGTAGCTTCGTTCCGTAAATCATCGATACACCTCTGTCATATGGATAGTAGTTAGGTACTTATAAATAGAGACAGTATGGCAGATGAATTCATCACACTGTGTTCATAATTTTTTTGTTGGTTACTTAGAGGATTTCCTAAAATAGGTAGAATATGAGCGGTTGAAGGAGGAAAATTTGCACGGCCAAGTGATTGGACTCTTTAGCGGCAGTCAAGTCAAACGATAAAGGAAAAAAAAAGAGGGTTCCCTCGTTTTTGAATTCCTTGTATAATAGGTAAGCTTTGCTGAATTGACATTAGGTAAATTACGATAGGGTAGAAGGAGAAAGGGGTCAATGGCAGTGATTGTGGTTGGGGGAATGATTGGTCTTGGTAAGACTTCGGTATCCACTTTACTGGGGCAAGAACTAAATTCGAATGTTTTCTATGAGAGTGTCGATGATAATCCGATATTACCGCTATTTTACACAGCATCACCGGAAGAAATCGAAAAGCATCGGTATCCGTTTTTGCTGCAATTGCACTTTTTGAATACGCGTTTTAAGGCCATTAAACAGGCATTAGTACATAACAGAAATGTACTGGACAGAAGTATTTATGAGGATTGGTATTTTGCCAAGGTGAACCGCGAGTTAGGACGTATTTCACAATTGGAGTTTGATGTGTATGAGGGCTTGGCTGATAACATGATGTCAGAGTTGGCGGAGCTGCCTAAGAAGGCGCCTGATCTGATGGTCTATTTGAAGGCTTCCTTCGAAACGGTTATGTACCGAATCGGACTTCGTGGCCGCAGCTTTGAACAGGATCAATCGTTAGTTGATTATTATCGTCAGCTTTGGTCAGGTTATGATGACTGGGTTATGAATCATTATCATGCATCTGAAGTTCTTATCGTGGATATGGATCGCATCGATGTCGTGAATCGTCAGGAAGATGCGGTTCAACTAACTCAAGAAGTTCGGGCAAAGTTATCTGAATTGGCGATTGTGTAATATAAGCTGAAGCGAAATTTGTCGAAATGTCGAAAGACCCCCTCAAAACTGAGGGGGTCTTTCGAATGATATAGCAGCAAAGCCAACGAAACGTTGTAATCCTAGAAAGCGAAGGTGATGAAATTGTTGTTTATCGTATGTTACAAAGGCAAGCCTATGAGTGCACCATTGCCGAAATTAGCAGCAACGGAGAAATTGTTGAAGCTTAGTCGTTCATTTGCCAATCTTGAGCTCGTCGAAGTGCGTCAACAACAATGGCAAACGGCTTCGAATATTTAGGGACTACATATCCTATAGGGTGACACAACTCCTTAATCCAATCGATTATTGGAGTTTTTTGTGTTGTCCACTTTGTGTTAGAGTATAAATGGGAATTCATATATCTGATAATGGAGGGTGTTCGAAACATGCTATTGGAAGTAATCGCAACTACGTTGCAAGATGCTGTGCGAGCTGAAGCTGGCGGCGCAGATCGGATTGAACTTGTTGCGGATTTGCAACAGGGAGGGTTAACACCCGATTTAGAGCTCGTTAAGCAAATTATATCCGCTGTGCAAATTCCAGTGAACGTGATGATTCGTCCGCATGCGCGATCCTTTCATATGTCAGAGGCGGACATCGCAACGATGCTCGATTCGATCCAAGGCGCGGAGCAAGCAGGTGCTAGCGCTCTTGTATTCGGCGTGTTGGCGCCGGATAAGAAGATTGATCGCCACAATCTTGAAATTTTGTTAGGGGCTACTTCTTTGCCTGTGACTTTTCATCGGGCCTTCGACGAAATAAAAGAACAAGCAGAAGCTCTGCCAATGCTGATGTCATATAAACAAATTCAATCCGTGCTCACATCGGGAGGCGCCGCAAGTGTACTTCATGCTGTTGACCAGATACGACTACTTATGGCGATTACCCGCGGCAGTCACTTAAACATATTGCCAGGTGGAGGACTTACACTCGACAGTTTGACTTCGTTTGTCGAAGCTACTGGGGTGCATAATGTCCACCTTGGCACAGCTGTAAGAGAAAATGGGCGTGTGAGTGGGGCGGTTGAGGAAGCGAAGGTAAGAAAAGCGAGAACCTTATTAGATGAAATCATTCAAGTAAATCCGGAGTGAGGTGGAGGTCACACATGAACATTCTGATCCTTGGCGGCACCAAATTTCTAGGAAGAGCCCTGACAGAAGCGGCACTCACGAAAGGACACAGAGTGACACTGTTCCATCGTGGTCTTTACGATGCTGCTGCATTTCCACAAGTCCATCACATTCTAGGTGATCGGAATACCGACCTTGCTAAACTGCAAGATATACATTGGGATGCTGTAATTGATACCAGTGGTTATGAGCCGGAGTCTGTGAAATCAACGACCGACATGTTGAAGAAACAGGCGAAGCACTACACATTCATTTCAACCATTTCTGCCTATGCAGATTTAAAGCAGGTTCAATTGGATGAAACAGCAGCTGTGTTGAAGCTCGAAGAGGCAGCAGATCCTGGGCAGCGCTATGGGGCGCTCAAAGCGGAATGTGAACAGGTTGTCCAAGCAGCATTTCCTCTTGGAGCACTCATCATTCGCCCAGGTCTGATCGTTGGACCTTATGACGCCTCAGACCGATTCACCTACTGGCCTGCTCGCTTACAACGAGGCGGTGAGGTTTTAGTTCCGCTGCCCAAAGAGCGAAAGCTTCAATTCATTGATGTGCGTGATCTTGCGGCCTGGACGATACTGCTGATTGAACAAGGCGTAACGGGAACTATTCATGCGAGTGGAAAAGAGTATGCCATGGAAGATGTCGTGGAAGCTTGCAGATCTACCGATAACGATGTGGAGACGACGATTACTTGGGTGACGGAAGAGTTCTTAGTCGAAAAAGGGGTAGGCCCCTGGATGGAGCTGCCGCTGTGGCTTCCAAGCGACAGTTTGATCGGTATGTTGCAGTTAAACAATGCAAAAGCGTTCCAATCGGGTTTAACGACGAGAGCACTAGTAGACACCGTGAAAGATACACGGGCATGGGATCAAGGTCGAGGCACTGAAATGGTTCGAGTAGCTGGATTAAAACCAGAGCGAGAGCAGGAGTTGCTGAAGGCTTGGCACGAGTGGAAGTTGGTCCGAAAATAATTTGAGATTTGTCCAGTAGGCGGATGAATAGCTGCTGGAAATTGAATATAATGGAAGAGAAAACTCTGAGAAGATGAGGTGCTGTCCATGTACGATTCCACAGATATTCAAAGTAACAAAGGAATGGCGATTCTTGCGTACATTTTGTTTTTCATCCCGTTAATCGCGGCGAAGGAATCCAAGTTTGCGTGGTACCATGCCAATCAAGGACTTACTTTGTTTTTGGCATGGGTCATCGTGAATGTCGTTCTCGGCATTATCCCATTCATTGGTTGGATCCTGCAGCCGATTGCTAACTTGGCATTGGTAATTTTGGCCGTGCTGGGCATTGTTGCGGCAGCGCAAGGTCAAGTTAAACCCCTTCCGTTTATCGGCAGTTATACACTTCTGAAGTAGAACGTACATAATAGCAAGGGCTGACTACCTGTAGATCATCTACGGTTAGTCAGCCCTTTTTCGTTCACTAAGCTTCTATGGAGTTTACAATTTCAGCGATTCGTTGATTCACATTATCGGTGATTAAGCCGCCGTGGTAGCAAAGTACCCTTTCGATATCGAATTGCAAAAATTTTCGCAATGACTGCAAGGCTAAGGGATAATCAGCGCAGTAAGCTGGTATTGGTCCTTGAAGCTCACCTTCAGCGACAACCATGGAATCCGCGGCGATTAAGGTCTTGCTTCTTTTATGATAAAGACTCATGTGACCTGGTGTATGACCAGGCGTAAGAATGACAACAATCCCACCACATCTGTCGATGATCTGACCATCTTCCAAAATGGTGTTAACCGGTGCCTTCGGCGGGTTCTCAAGGTTACGTCGGAACGCGTCTCGCCATTCAGGTGTCGTGTCTGCAGGTAAATTCGCAACAGCACGTTCAATGGATTCAGGGGTTACTTTAATTAACATTTTATCGCCTTGAATATAAGCTTTTTCTAGTTCAGAAGCGAATACTTCTAGGGGCTGGGAGGAATTTTCGAGAAGAGCAGGTAAACCTCCGATATGATCGATATCCTGATGTGTAAGGATGACGGAATCCAATGTTGATGCATCAACGCCTAAGTTTTCTAATGTTTTCTGTAGGAGTGGAAGGGTACCAGGGTAGCCTGTATCTACAAGTACAGCTCCTTGCTCATCAACGAATAAGGCGGGATGAATGACGTTGATTCGACCCATGAGTGGAATAGATAAGTCAACGGAATAAAGTCCTTCAGAAATTTGCATGTGAAACCCTCCAATTTGGAATGATAAGTGTGAAAAGGCATGGAATTATCATATCCATTGGCGTGTAGTATGTCAAACAAATATTTAATTATAACACAATTTTTATTTAATGTCAATACAAACCTATGTTCCATAATTAGCTAGTTTAATTTTGTCCAAATTTTGATCATCGTGTGAATAAAATATGAACAAAATCTGATTTTTGTGTTATACTAGTTTTAAAGCACTTACATTTAAGTCAGGAGTGGTGATGATAATGTCAAATAGAGCCGTGTCCGTAAATTCCGTTGAGCGTGTTGAACGAGATGTGATGCCGTTAGTGAAATTAATGACTTTTGCCGCATGGGCGTTGCTTGCTATAGGTTTAGTACTTAGCTTGTTTAGTTTAGAAAGCTTCAGTGATCGCAATACAACATTAATGGTGGGTATTGGGTTCATGGTCGGAAGTGTCCACATTTATGTGATTCGTACCGCTATTCATTTGGTACATTCTCGCAATGTTTCCAAGAGTGAATGAGAACGAGGGTTCGAAGGAATACTATGCAAGCCTTTCAAGTTTAATACTTGGAAGGCTTTTTGCTGTTCATATTTTTCCAGCAGAGTCAACAAACGTTCTGTGACATTTGTTTTACATTACTACGTCGAACCGTTGACGTATTTGTTAAGTTGACTTTGTGATGGTGAACTTTGACGAACAAGATGATATGTTGATAACAGGCAGGATTTGTTGATTGGGAGGTTAAGTGGATGAAGAAGAGAAAGCTTGTACAAGCAGGAATGCTCTTCATGATGGTCGCCATCATCTTAGTACTTTCTGGCTGCAGCCAAGCTATGGTGTTGGATCCTAAAGGACCCGTTGGTGCTGAGCAGAGAGATTTAATTGTGATTGCAACTATTTTATGTGGGGTCATCCTTGTTCCGGTTCTTGTGCTTACAGGTTGGATTGTGTGGCGATATCGCGATAGCAAAAGCAATAAGGCATCGTATAAACCGAATTGGTCTCACAGTACCTCACTCGAAATCGTTTGGTGGGCTGTGCCGATCATCATTATTGTCACATTGGCTGTGGTTACGCTGAAGTACACCTATGCTTTGGAGCCGTCAAAACCATTGAAGTCGGATAAAGAACCGATTACCATTCAGGTGACATCACTCGATTGGAAATGGTTGTTTACCTATCCAGAGCAAGGGATCGCTACGGTGAATTATTTGCAAATTCCAGAAGATACACCGATTAAGTTTGAATTGACTTCGGATGCACCGATGAATTCATTCTGGATTCCACAATTAGGCGGGCAAATTTATACGATGTCAGGCATGGCGATGACGTTGTATTTGCAAGCGGATGAGATCGGACATTATTTTGGTACAGGAGCGAATTTCAGTGGTGAACATTTCGCTGACATGACGTTTGATGTGAATGCGACTTCGCGAGAAGACTTTGATTCGTTCATTGCGAAGACCAAGAAGGTCCCTACGAAATTAACCAAAGAAGGTTACGAGGAATTAGCAATGCCAGGTAAATCTGGTGTGAGATATTTCTCGGAAATCCCAGATGGACTTTTCGAACAAATCGTAACGAAGTATACGAATGGTCAGCCTGCTCACAATGGTCATGGGGCTAGTCACGAAAGCAAGGATACAAAGGACATAAAGAAAGAAAGCTCCATGGACCATTCGCAAATGGATCATAGTCAGATGAATATGTCGAAGTAATTGATGATAGATCAGAGTTTTATGAAAGGGAGATCTGCTCATGCTGGATAAAATTAAAGATTTTGCATCCGAGTTTTTCGTAACGGGCGATCCCATGATTCTGGGAGCCCAGGTTAGTATCGGGCTCTCGTTAGTAGCCATGGTATTCGTACTCACGTTCTTCCGAAAATGGGGTTGGCTTTGGCGGGAATGGTTGACAAGCGTCGATCATAAACGAATTGGGATTATGTATATTATCTGTTCGTTAATGATGTTATTCCGCGGTGGTGTAGATGCGCTTCTAATGAGGCTGCAGCTAGCCATTCCGGATAGCCAGTTCCTACAGCCAGATCACTATAATCAAATTTTCACAACGCACGGTGTAATCATGATTTTATTCATGGCGATGCCGCTCATGTTTGGTTTATTCAACATTGTTGTTCCTCTGCAAATCGGAGCGCGCGATGTCGCGTACCCATTCTTGAACTCCCTAAGTTTCTGGATGTTCTTCTGGGGCGCTATGCTATTCAATGTTTCATTCGTCATCGGTGGTTCACCAGATGCAGGTTGGCTCAGCTATCCGCCACTATCCGAATTGTCACATAGCCCAGGAGTGGGCCAGAACTTCTACATTTGGGGCATTCAAATTTCAGGTATCGGGAGTTTGGCAACAGGGATTAACTTCATTGTGACCATTTTGAAAATGCGTACACCTGGTATGAAGTTGATGAAAATGCCGATGTTCACGTGGTCCGTATTTTCAAGTTGCATTATGATCATTTTCGCATTTCCAATCTTAACAGTTACACTAGCGTTACTATTCTTAGACCGCTTCTTTGGTGCCCATTTCTTCACCTTGGACGGCGGCGGTAATCCGATGATGTATATTAATTTAATTTGGATGTGGGGTCACCCTGAGGTGTATATCGTCGTGATACCAGCCTTCGGTATTTTCTCCGAGATCGTATCAACCTTCTCGAAGAAGAAACTATTCGGTTACAAATCGATGGTATTCGCGATGCTCATCATCAGCTTATTATCCTTCTTTACTTGGGCGCATCACTTCTTCACGATGGGTTCTGGCGCGGATGTGAATGCTTTCTTCGCGATAAGTACAATGCTAATTGCGATTCCTACAGGGGCAAAAGTATTTAACTGGCTCTTCACGATGTTCCGGGGGAAAATTCGCTTCACGACGCCGATGCTTTGGACAATCGCCTTCATTCCTTGTTTCGTTGTTGGGGGAATGACAGGGGTTCTGTTGTCTGTCGCTCCAGCTGATTTCCAATTCCATAATAGTTACTTCCTGATTGCGCATTTCCATCAAGTATTAATTGGTGGTGTAGCCTTCGGATATTTCGCAGGTCTCTACTACTGGTGGCCGAAAATGTTCGGCTTTAAACTTAATGAACATCTGGGCAAATGGGCGTTTTGGGTGTGGAACATTGGTTTCTATGTCTGTTTCATGCCGCAATACTTCCTTGGTTTAGACGGAATGACGCGTCGGACCTACACGTACAGCTGGGATATGGGCTGGGGTCCGCTTAACATGGTTTCAACCGTCGGCGGTTTCTTAATGGGTATTGGTTTCATTTTCCAAGTGTGGCAAATTGCTCACTCCATTAAGTTCAGAGAACAAGATGTTACTGGCGATCCGTGGGATGCACGTACACTGGAATGGTCCATTCCTTCACCAGCACCACTTTACAACTTTGCTGTGCTGCCTAAAGCAGAAGTCGCTGACGCTTGGTGGGAAGCGAAGCAAGAGAATGGCAAGAAACAACCGAAGCCAACTACCTATGAACCGATTCATATGCCTAAAAACTCAGCAATTCCGTTTGTCATATCGCTGTTATGGTTTTTTGCAGGCTTCGGATTCGTCTGGGATTGGATGTGGCTAACCATTCCAGCATTAATTGGTGTTGCCATCTGTATGATTGCTCGTTCCTTCAGCTATGATACGGATTACTATATTCCAGCGGATGAAGTGAAGAAGACGGAAGACGCCGCTTGGAAAGGAGTGAAGGTGTAATGGCACACACAGCAGCACATGGTGCACACGACCATGAACACGATCATGAACAAGAGCATGAATCGCTCAAAACGTTTGGTTTTTGGATATTTCTAATCACAGACGTTATTTTATTCGGCTCGCTTTTTGCGACCTATATCGTCCTTCACCAAAATACGAATGGCGGACCAACACCGGAAGAGTTATTCAAGATGCCGGGAATCATCGCGGAAACTTTCATCTTGCTGACAAGTAGCTTTACAAGCGGTTTAGCTGTATTGGGTATGCACAAAGGAAATCTGAAGCAATTAATCGGTTGGTTGATTGTGACAGTTATATTAGGAGCATTATTCGTTGGACTAGAGCTTTCAGAATTCATTACCATGGTTAACCATGAGGGCGCAACAATCTCCACGAGTGCTTTCCTATCGGCCTTCTTTACATTAGTTGGCACGCACGGTTTGCACGTTTCCGTTGGTTTACTTTGGATGATTGGTCTAATTTTTCAATTGAAGCGCCGCGGGATCACAACAGTTACGAAACGTAAAGTAGAGATCATTTCCTTGTATTGGCATTTTCTGGACGTCGTTTGGATCTTCGTCTTTACGGTCGTCTATCTCATGGGGGTGATGTAAGTGAGCCAACCACATACACAATCTCAAAACAATCACGGGTCGCATGGATCATTGAAATCGTATATCATCGGTTTTGCGTTATCGATCATTTTGACCATCATTCCACTTGTTGTTGTCATGAATCATATGCTAGGGAAAACGGGTACATTGATTTTGATTTTAGTAATGGCCGTTCTGCAATTTGCTGTGCAATTGTTCTTCTTCATGCATGTCAAAGAAGGCGAGAATGCCCGGTGGAACATCATGGCGCTGCTATTTGGTCTAGTCATTCTAGTAACAATCGTAGCCGGCTCGATCTGGATTATGACCTATAATACAGTCGCGCATTAGGTAGTTAATATCACTAAGTAGAAGACGTTCTTAGCCTTGTTTATTGGGGCTGAGGGCGTCTTTTACTATTTGATGACGTAGGTTAAATGTTAAGTCGGAAAAAGGGTTGTCTTTCCATTTCTCTCATGATACATTATGTATCAGAGATACCTAATGTATCATTCAACTTGTGTGACTAGCTAAATTTATGAACGGAGAGGAGCCAAATGATCCGACGAAACCAACGATTCCGTAACCAACTCGATGATCACCTCGTCCATTTGCACAAGAATTTGTTCATTAGTCATGCTGATCCACTTTACCATGAGAAGGTTATTCGCTATCTGGATGCGAATTCGCCTGAAGCCCATTTCAATCTGGGGCAGAAATTTCGTGAGAAAGGGAATTGGAAGAGAGCCAGGTTTCATTACAAGGAAGTGCTCAAGACCTATCCCTCGCCTTTCTATTCAGCTGCAAATCGTGCCATTCACATGCTGGATCAGCAGCAAGCCGCTCACGTTGCGAATCTAGAACAGACGCTTCCGGAGAAGCGAAAGCCTTTATTACCACCATTTATGAAAATGTTGTTGCTTGTCCTTCTGATTCTCAATGTCATTTTAGTATTAGTTTTTACTGGAGATCATGCTATTTCACGTACGATTAGTAAAATGAAAATTTGGAGTGCAGGCACACAAGTAACTTACGAATCGGTAGACAAGCCTTTCATTTTGTATCTCTCACCAGAGATGTCACATGCAGAAATCGAGAAGAAGCTTCATGCACAAGCCTTGGTTTTGGCAAAGGAAATACCGAAGACAACGATTCTCCTCTATGGGATTGTCACCGAGGATAACGTGGATAAAGGGAAAACGATGCTGCTCACTAATGAGGATGATATAAGGCGTGCGATGGTTATCGCAACGTATCAGCCAGAGGCAGATGCATTGGTTCACATCCGTTTTCTGAACGCTGAATTTGAAGAGCACCAACCGCTAAGCGCGATTGGTGCTAATTTAGTTCGAACAGCTTTGGCATCCTATCGAGACGATGTGGGACAAGCCCCCGGACGAATAGATGAACTCCTGCAGGATTATCCGCTAAATTATTTGAGCTTCATCCCGATTGAAACTGTTTCGGGTTCGAATAAGATCCAATCAGCCTATAGGGGTGATGGGGGATGGGTATTTAATCCCGAAGCGGCAGATATTGCGCATATGTTCTATGCGAATGTAGTCGGAGGAGATGAGGTTCCCTATGAACCTGTTCATCTCGAAGTGAATCAGCGTGCGTATCAGTTGCAGCTGGTTAGCGGCTCCCATTTGCTATGGGACAAAGAAATTGGTCTTGGTGCTAATGGCAGCACACCTGATGGCGTTTATCGGGTCATAGAGCGAGTGCAGCAGCCCAAAGGAAAGACAAGTCAAAGCTATGGTGATGCAGGCTTAGGACTAGGATCTATCGCGTTACACGGCACCTATGACGAGAGCTCGATCGGAGAATCGAAGTCTTTAGGTTGTATTCGATTAACGAATGACGACATACAACAACTATTTCCTTTCGTACCGAGAGGAGCTGAGGTGCAGATACTTTCCAGTGAACGTATATCTAATCGAGTTAGTCCGGTGAGTCAAATGTCAAAGTTGATCCCAACGAGTCTGCCTCAACATTCAGAATCCGCGGGAAATACTATCTTCCATTGGTTAGGCTAAAAAGCAGCTGAAGCTTACCGAGTGAATCGTACTCGGAAGTTTCAACTGCTTTTTAAGTCTGTGCCTTTTCCTATAGTTAACTACATTAAGTTCTCTGGGTTAAGCTTTTCGAGCTCTGGAATGACGAAACGGCCATCCTTGCGAATGAGCACATCGTCGAAATAAATTTCGCCGCCGCCATACTCTGGACGTTGAATCAGAACCATGTCCCAGTGGACAGATGAACGATTGGTGTTATCCGCAGTTTCATAAGCTTGACCTGGTGTGAAATGGATGCTGCCGTCAATTTTCTCATCAAATAAGATATCTTTCATCGGATGTTGAATGTAGGGGTTTACACCAATTGCGAATTCGCCGATATAGCGTGCGCCATCATCTGTATCTAGGATCTCATTCAGTTTATTGGTATCGTTGCTAGTCGCGTTAATGATGCGGCCATTTTCGAAGGTCAGGACAATGTTCTCAAAAGATGTGCCCGAGTAAATAGTCGGTGTATTGTAACTGATTGTACCATTTACGGAATCTTTCACAGGTGCCGTGTAGACCTCGCCATCCGGGATGTTTCGGAGTCCTGAGCAAGGAACAGCACCGATGCCTTTGATCGAGAAGCTGAGGTCCGTACCTTTGGCGACCAAACGGACACGATCCGTACGTTTCATCAAATCAACGAGGGATTCCATTGCTTTTGCCATTTTACTGTAATCAAGGTTACAGACGTTAAAGTAGAAATCCTCGAAAGCTTCTGTACTTTTTCCAGCCAACTGCGCCATTGACGGATTCGGGTAGCGCATTACGACCCATTTGGTATTGTTAATACGCTCATCGAAGATTGGACGTTGGAAGTACTTCAGGAACAGCTTCATTTGTTCATCAGGCACATCAGATGACTCGGTGATGTTATCACCGCTGCGGACAGCGACATAGGCATCCATTTGTTTCATTCGAGCAAGCTCAATCGCAGACCATGTGCTGAATTGTTCTTGCGTTCCTTTCATTTGCAAGCTGCGCGTAATGGCGGGGTCACGCAACTCAATGAATGGATTACCTCCGGCTGCATAAACCTCTTCAATTAAGCATTTCGCAAGTTCTGGATCTTTAACACCAATCATTTCAATCAATATGTTCTCACCGGGCTGCAGGCTCACGGAATATCGAATAATGTTTCGGGCAAAAGTTTGTAATCTTGGATCTCTCATCCTATAGGTCTCCCTTAATTAAAAAATACGTACCCCCAAATTATAACGTAACGTGATCTTGTAATCCAATCTGGGCAATGGTTTCATGGGGATGGAAGGGGTATACTAGGTATATGTGTAAGTAATTCCATCATACCAACGACATGCAAGATCAACTAGAGGAGGAAGCAATGGCACGAGATCAAATAAAAGTACCCTTCGGGTATGAACCCCCGGTAAATTCAGATAAGGGAACAGTTCTGGTTTTTGAGACATTCGAAGATTGGACAGAGCACGAAATGAGCGCTTGTATCGCTTGGGCAGAAGAACGGAAATTCGTTCGTATCATCTTCTATCCACAGCATGAGGAAACACTCCGTCGAATGGATATTCGATCGGAAATGCCCTATTATGCCCGTCTGAAGCATCTTGAACACCTGTTAGAGGATGTAGATACGAATCTCCAAGTTGAAGTGGACAAATGGGAGGGGAAGCGTAAGAAATATACGCCACTCGATACATCGCTTAACTTTTTAACGGAGAAATCCCCAGGTCCTCACTTTATATGCATGAGCGATCGTTATGCGAACCTCTTCGTTACCTACCCATCTTTCAAAGAATGGATAAAAAAAGCAAGACTCGTCATATTTACGCAGTTCCGTGTTCCCCTTCATGGCAAGCTAAATGACTGTGCCGAGAGATGGGAAACGGTGGATTTCGGGAATGGCGCTTAAATTACTGCGATCTAATTATCAATTAACCACATTAATCATGGTCATCATCGTCGCGGGAATGAGCCAAGGGATGCTCTTGCCATTGCTCACGATATTATTAGATCGTTCTGGTATATCAACAGGTGCAAACGGTGTAAATGCGGCGGCCTTGTATATTGGGATTTTTGCGACGATGTTCATCATTGAGAAGCCTGTTCGCCGTTATGGCTATAAACCCGTCATTATGATCGGGATGAGCTTAATTATTATCGCGAATTGCCTTTTTCCGGTCTGGCAACAGGTTGGCTTCTGGTTTGTACTGCGGCTTCTAGTGGGTATTGGCGATAGCGCCTTACATTTCGCGACACAACTCTGGATAGTAGCTTCCAGTCCGAAAGAGAAGAGAGGACGCAATATCTCCCTGTACGGGATGGCCTACGGGGTAGGGTTTAGTCTCGGTCCATTAGGCATAACCCTGCTTAAAGCGGGGATTTGGGTGCCTTTTATGGTGACAAGTGCATTCTTTCTGCTAATCTTATTACTTCTAACGAGGCTGAAAAATGAAAAGCCAGAGCGAGCTGAACGTGCGGAAGCCGCGCATAAACGAGCAACAACAGTCATTTCCTTAGCATGGTTTCCGCTGATTACTTCATTGCTCTTTGGATACATGGAAGCGGCGATGAATAGCAACTTCCCGCTCTATGGCCTTCGGATTGGCATTTCGGAGTCTACGATTGGACTTTTACTTCCCGTAACAGGGATCGGTGGGCTCATCATGCAGTTGCCGCTGGGGATATGGAGTGACCGCGTAGGTCGTAAGCCAATTCTCATGGGTACGGCCATCGTAGGGGCTTTAGCGTTCAGTTGTGTACCTTTCGTTGGGACAAACTTATGGGGACTTGGGCTTTGTTTGGGCATAGCAGGCGGCATGGTAGGCTCCTTCTTCTCGCTAGGGTTGGCCTATGCGGCAGATATTTTACCGCGTCATTTGCTGCCAACAGCCAATATTATTGCCTCCATTCAATATAGTGTAGGGAGTATCATCGGTCCTTTAGTAGGCGGGATGGCTCTTCACTATTTGAGCGTGTTCAGTATTTTCTACTTTCTTGGCCTTGTGTACTTGTTGTTTGGCCTCTCGGGGTTCATTTTCAAAGCACGTACGGCATGAAAAAAGCCACTTTCCCATGATAAAGGAAAGTGGCTTCTTGCCGTTTCGGATGCTAACCGATTTCATAATTTGCAGCTTGATCCGTCATATAGCGTTCTGTCAAAATGGTAAGCAACGAGATACCGATTTGATTTTCTCCGCCTTCAGGAATAATGATGTCAGCGTACTTCTTGGACGGTTCGATAAATGCATCATGCATGGGCTTCACTGTCGTTAAGTATTGGTCGAAAACGGATTGTAAGGAACGGCCGCGCTCATTAATATCGCGAGATAGACGACGGAGGATGCGTACATCAGGGTCTGTATCTACGAAAACCTTTATATTAAGCGCACCGCGGAGTTCCTCATCCGTTAGAACGTGTATGCCTTCCAGCAACACAATCGGTTTAACATCAATGCGGATCGTTTCTTGTGAGCGCGCATGCCCCGAAAAATCGTAGACGGGAATGTCGACGGGCTGCCCGCTTTTCAACATATTCAGATGCTGAAGGAGCAATTCATTTTCAAAAGCACGAGGATGATCATAATTAATGCGTTCCCGCTCTTCAAAGGTCAGTCCGCTATGATGAAGATAATAATTATCTTGTGAAATTAAAGTCACATTCGTGGATCCGAGTTTTGTGATAATCGATTTTGCTACTGATGTTTTACCTGAACCGGTACCTCCGGCAATTCCAATCACGAGCATGTATGTAGTGCCTCCCCAAATAACTTGAAAACCTTCCTACGTAGTTTAACATAATGTGTGCCTAAAATAAAAAGATGGTGTCCCGAAAGCCGTTGGAGTTGCGGGGGAACCCATTTTTAGGTGATTTTGCTGTTACAGTGAGGGGAGGCAAACGAATTTGGCCATTTCGGCGCTGTAAGGTTGTTTTTCATCGTTACAGCGAGTGGAGGCAAACGAATCTGGCCATTTCGGCGCTGTAAGGATGTTTTTCATCGTTACAGTGAGAAGAGGCAAACGTATTAGGCCATTTCGGCGCTGTAAGGTTGTTTTTCATCGTTACAGCGAGGGGAGGCAACCGAATTTGGCCCATTTCGGCGCTGTAAGGATGTTTTTCATCGTTACAGCGAGGAGAGCATACGAATTAGACCATTTCGGCGCTGTAAGGTTGTTTTTCATCGTTACAGTAAGAAGAGGCAAAGAAATTAGGCCATTTCGGCGCTGTAAGGATGTTTTTCATCGTTACAGCGAGGAGGGCATGCGAATCTAGCCAAAAGAGCTAAGCGCAAAAACAACGCTTAGCTCCTGTGGCTAGAGATTGGATCATACAGTGATGTTAATACCAGTTACCGAACCTGCTTTGGCGTATGAAACTTTTCTTGATTAGCTTCAATATCCTGTGCAGCTTGGTTTAACTGTTCGAACGTTTGCTTGATTTGCTGTCCAAACTGATCGTTGGCAAATTCAGCTAATTGTCTTTGGGCTTGCGAAACCTGTTGATCTGCTTGTACGAGTGCCGCTTGAGCAGATTGGATCGCATTCGGGTTGGCTTCTGTTATAGCGACTTGCAGCTTATGCTGGGCGTCTTGCGCTTGAAGAATCGCATGATCAGCGGCGTCAATGGCATGCTGAACTGGTTGTTGATGCTGATTGGTTCCTGTCATGGGGGAAACCTCCTTAGGGTTCGTAAAGACAAGGGAGAAGCTATGAAAAGCACTTTACTACATTGCACCAAAATTGGGGAAATAATTCGGATTCGGGAAATGAAATTATTTCCTGGGTAAGCGCAAATTGTGAGCGTTATCATGCGGATTCGACATCAATTGTCAGACAATTTCGAATAAATCAACTATTATCGCGATGAAGGTCATTCTTACACATGTTACCAAAATAAAAGTGGACAAATTAACTGATTATTCTTAAGCTAGAGAGGATAGTTTTTTGGGCATGTATAGATAGAAAAACATCTTCATGGGGGATGACAAATGAATAAAATTAAGGGTTTGTATTTATTAGCGGCATTAACAATCGTTATTTCTGGTTGTGGGAAAGCCAAAACGATAACGTCCAACTCGCCTACGTTTACACCAACTTTAGAAGTCGCTTACGTAGTTAAAGATGATACTGTCACCTTAGATCTGACAACGGATCTGAAGTTGTCGAAAGAACATTATGATCAACAACGTGTGCAAGGTGAAGGCCATGTTCATATATCGTTAGACAAGGGTGAGAAAATCGTAGTCACTACGAAGCAAAAGGTATTGGAACATTTACCCAAAGGACCGCATGAAGTGAAGATCTCCTTACATAACAACGACCACACGCCTTACGATGTTAGCAAAACAGTTACGTTTGATGTGAAGTAGGTGTGTCGATGTCTTTTCGTCAAAAGAAACTAAGTTTACAGAAGCGGATTGTTTTCCTCGTCACGGCGGTTACAGCGGGTATGATCTCAACGATGATGGTGTTTGATACGATCAGCTTGAATCAATCGATCCGCGAAGCATATGTAAGTCAAATCAGCGGTATGACGATTGCAATCAACGGTCGTTATGAAGAATCGAGATCGGTCTCCGATATCCAGCAGATTTTCGATTACATTCAATATAAGAATAATCGCGTTATAGATATGAAGCTGTATGACAAACAAGGCAAAATCTTAGCTTCCTCGAATCGAAAAGAAGTAGGAACGATTCTGAACGCTGCGAAAATTGTGATTCCTAAACAAGACAAAACGATTGTAGATCGTATCCCGATGGCCGAGAATGATAGGCCGATCGTTCGATTAACGGCACCACTGCAAGAAGATGGTTCAGTTGTCGGGGCTGTTGAGGTTATTTTCGACTCTTCGGAAGAGGAATTGCTGCTCAAACAAAGAACGAAACTGATTCTGTTCGTTGGACTCACCATCGCAATCATATTATCGATCTTATTATGGCTAATTCTGCGAGTCATTGTTATCCGGCCTTTAAGCAGGTTGCGTGAAGCGGCTGTCATTGTGAAACAAGGCGGAGAACTACCTAAATTGCATTTCAAAGCTTCACCAGAAATTGCCGAGGTTTCTGATGCATTCAATGATATGGTCAGCAATTTGGATGAACGCTATCAGGAGCTGCAGCAGGTTTTGAATACCTTGCAAGTTACACAAGATCAGCTTGTTCATTCGGAGAAAATGGGGGCACTAGGTAATTTAGTCGCAGGCGTGTCGCATGAAATTAACACACCAATTGGTATTGGTGTAACGGCTATCAGTTACTTGGATCAGAAAGCGAGACAGTTTCAAACTTTGTATGAAGCAGGGAAAATGAAGAAATCCGACTTGGAGCAATTTCTATCCATTTCCCATGAGAGCATTGTGATGGTTCAAACTAACTTGGAACGAGCTTCTTCGTTAGTAAAAAGTTTCAAGCAAATTTCCGTGGATCAAAGTGTAGAGATCAAGCGAACCTTCCTTTTTAAAGAATATGTGGAGGGAATTATTGCAAGTTTGAAACCTGCACTTAAGAAAACACATATAAAACTGGACGTTTACTGCGATGATCAACTCAAGTTGTATACGTACCCAGGTGCGTTATCTCAAATCATTACGAATTTAGTTATGAATTCCCTGCATCATGCTTACGATGCTGATGATGACGATGGATGCTTATGTATCCGAGTTCTAGACTATCCCGATCATGTCATGCTGGCCTACTCCGATGATGGGAAAGGGATGTCAGAGGAAGTGTTGGATCATATTTTTGATCCATTCTTCACAACGAGCCGCGGGCAAGGCGGGACAGGCCTAGGGATGAATATCGTATATAACCTTGTAAAAGAATCGTTAAATGGTACGATTCAATGTTCGAGCGTACGAGGACAGGGCAGTTTATTTGCAATTACAATCCCCAAAGAGGAGGAAGCTGAGATATGACAAATGAAGTGGAGTCTGTCGATCAGGATGAGCTTCTTTTTGCTGCTGAGGAAGATAGCATTGCAGCAAATCTAAGGACTGTGGAACAAGACCCGTGGATCGTACTTATTGTTGATGATGAGAAGCAAATACACCAAGTAACGAAAATGGTCTTACAGGACCTTGAATTTGCAGGTAGAAAACTGGCGTTTCATAGTGCCTATTCGGCTTTAGAAGCGAAACAACTTTTGAAAGAACAACCGCAAACGGCCCTTATATTATTAGATGTCGTTATGGAATACGAAGACGCAGGCTTGCAAATTGTTAAATACATACGCGAAGAACTGAATAATCAAGCTGTACGTATTATTTTGCGGACAGGACAACCGGGACAAGCACCTGAGCGAACAGTTATCATGGATTATGACATCAACGATTATAAAGAAAAGACGGAGTTAACCTCGCAGAAATTGTTTACTACGGTTGTTACGGCACTGCGCTCCTTCCGTGATATCAAAACTATTGAGAAAAGTAGAATTGGCCTGGAAGAAATCATTAAGTCATCCGCGACTTTGTTTGAATTACAGTCCATGAAGAAATTTGCGTCAGGTGTACTGACCCAAATGACTTCCATCGTTAATTTACATAAGAATGCGATACATTGTAGTTTTGCAGTGACGAAAGGGATTGAGGACATCTACATTCTTGCAGCTAGCGGCGATTATGCGGCCAATCAAGATGCGAGAGCAAGGGATGTGGTTCCCGTTGAGGTGCTTGAGGAAATTGAATTGGCTTTCCAGACGCGTAAAAGCAGTTTTGCTGCGGATCGTTTCATCATCTATTTTCAGAGCAAGATGGGGATGGAGAACGTGATCTATATGAACGGGTTTAATGCGCTGAGTGAATGGGAGCATTACCTCGTAGATATTTATTGCGCGAACGTTTCGGTTGCTTTTGAGAATATTTATTTGAACAATGAGCTTGAGAGTACGCAACAGGAAATTATTTATACCATGGGTGAGATCACGGAAACGCGTTCGCAGGAAACCGGTCATCACGTAAAGCGAGTGGCTGAGTATTCACGACTGTTAGCTCTGAAGTATGGCTTATCCGAGCAGGAAGCTGAAACGATTCGATTGGCGACACCGATGCATGATGTAGGCAAAGTTGGGATTCCAGATGCCATACTTAATAAACCGGGCTCATTAACTAGGGATGAATTCGAAATTATGAAAACTCATTCTAATTTAGGCTATGAAATGCTTAAGCATTCAAATAAAAAGGTACTGCACGCCGCGGCGATTATTGCTCATCAGCATCATGAACGCTTTGACGGTACTGGTTATCCACAAGGGCTAAGTGGGGAAAACATTCATTTATATGGCCGAATAACAGCCTTAGCAGACGTATTTGATGCGCTGTGCAGCGATCGGGTTTATAAGAAAGCATGGGAATTAGATCGCGTATTGAATTTATTGGAGTCTGAACGTGGTAAGCATTTTGACCCAGTCATTGTTGATCTGTTTCTAAGCAACCTCGACGAGTTTTTAGTTATCAAAGAATTGTATAAAGAAAATCGTTAATTACCTTAAGGATTTCTGCCCTTCTGGCATAAGATCAGGATCACCTTCTCATACTACGGTTGAGATGATGGAGGTGAAAGGAATGCCTAAAGTTAATCAGCCAGATAAAAAAAATAACCAACAAAATGCTGCCCAATTCACGGAAGAAGCGCAAACCCTGAAGAAACAGAACGCGGATGAATTCCCGCCTAGCCTTAATAACATTAGTAAAAACAAATCTTAATTGTTGTAAAGACTTGTTCACCCTTGTTCTTCGGAGCAGGGGTTTTTGGCAATTTCAGGAACGTGTACCGGTATTTGAGGTTCGAAAAGTTGACGTGCACGTTAAATTTCGGCAAAAATACGGTTGAACTGGGATTTCCCCTAATTTGTCTTAGAAAGTAGGATGAAATCTTCGTTTTCGTCACATTTTCGAAGAAAGAAGCCCGTTTCTTTTAATTTACAATTCCTGTATGCTAGAAAGGGGCTTGAGACAGACAGAAAGAAGGTGTCACCATGGAAGGAATTGGACTCGTACTGGAAGGCGGAGGTATGCGAGGGGTATACACCGCGGGAGTCTTGGAATACTTTATGGAGCAGGATTTATATTTCCCCTATGTAGTGGGTGTTTCAGCAGGAGCGTGCAATGCCGTTTCTTATATTTCTAAACAACCTGGGCGGAATAAGAAGGTAACGATTGATTATGTTGCGGATCACCGTTATTTAAGCTATCGAAATTTATTGCGCAGTAAAAGCATATTTGGCATGGATTTTATTTTTAATGAGCTGCCGAACAGGCTTGTGCCATTTGACTATGACACGTTCTATGCCTCTTCACAGCAATTCGCAATAGGAACAACCGATGCGCATACAGGGGAGCCGATTTATTTCACCAAACATCAGCTTCAGCTGCAAACGATGCCCATCGTTCAAGCTTCGAGCTCGTTGCCTTTTGTAGCTACGCCGATCCATTTTGAAGGGAGAACCTTATTTGATGGTGGATTGGTCGATCCGATTCCTGTACAGAAATCGGTAGCTGACGGCAATAAAAAGCACATCATTGTATTAACGAAGGAGCTAGGCTACCGCAAACGGCCGTTCAAGCAGCGTTGGCTGGCGAAGAGCTTTTATCCGAAATATAATGGACTAGTAAATGTGCTTGTGAATCGCAGTGAAATTTATAATAACACCTTAGAAACAATTGAACGTATGGAAGCGGATGGTAGTGCTATCATCATTCGTCCCTCAACCAAAGTGGAAGTTGGGCGAATGGAGAAGGATCCGCGTAAGCTGGAGAAATTGCATGAGCTTGGCTATGAAGATGCGAAGAAGCTAGGGCAGCAGTTAAAAGATTGGTTACTACACTAGGGGGTTGTAAGTAGTGAGCGAAGAGAAACAGAAAGTTAAGCCATTTCTGATGTTTGAGGGCCGGGCTGAGGAAGCAATGAATTTCTATACCTCGCTATTTGATCAGTCTGAGATCGTCAATATTGAGCGCTACGGTCCTCAAGGACCTGGACCTGAAGGAAGTGTTGTGAAAGCAACGTTCTCTATTCATGGGCAACAAATGATGTGTAGTGACAGTCCGGTTAAGCATGCTTTTACCTTTACACCTTCGATATCCTTGTTTGTGACGTGCGATACGGTCGAGGAAATTAATCGTGTGTTTGAAACGTTGTCGCAAGACGGCAAAGTCTATATGGGCTTAGATAAGTACCCTTTTAGTGAAAGATTCGGTTGGGTAGGGGATCGCTTCGGTGTAACTTGGCAGTTGAGTCTTGAGAAATAGTTTACCTTTACTTATATATGAAATCAGTAGTGAAAACCACTTTCCAACTATGGAAGGTGGTTTTTGTGTTATATAAGATAACATTAATCGGGAGACATATAGTGCTTTTAACCAAGCGATTCCCTACATTATTAGTTTTTTCTACTAACGACATCCATTTACCCATGTAATATAATAAGAAACAACAGATAGATTGATAAATGATGTTATGAAAAATAACACGAATAAAGAGGTGTCGTATGGAGACCAACCTGGAATCTAATCCTCATGAGCTTTTACTGGAAGCTAAGAAATTGGTCAAACGCTTCGGAGAGTTAGTCGCGAGCAACGAGGTTGATCTTCAAGTTATAACAGGGGAAGTGCATGCTATTCTAGGTGAAAATGGGGCCGGAAAGAGTACCTTAATGAAAATGATATCTGGCGTGTACGGTGTAGACGAGGGGACGATCAAGTGGCTTGGTGAAGAAGTTCAACTCCATCCGCCAGCGAAAGCTAAGGCTCAGGGGATCGGCATGGTTTACCAAGATTTTCGCCTCGTACCCGCGCTAAGCGTACTTGAGAACATTGCCTTAGCCATCACGGAAAAGGGTATCTTTATGAATCGCACGAAAATACGTCAGCAAATTATTGACGTTTCAACACACTATGGTATTTCTGTTGATCCGGATGCTTGGGTGTGGCAGTTGGATCTAGGGGAACGGCAACGCGTAGAAATTCTCAAAGTGCTGTTGATGAAGGGAACGCGGCTGATTATTTTTGATGAACCTACAAGTGTATTAACGCCTATTGAGGTCGATGCGTTCTTGCAAATGTTGGATCGCTTACGCAAGGATCAGTACGCTGTTTTATTAATCACACATAAAATTAATGAGGTTATGGCCATAGCGGATCGCGTAACTGTGCTTCGTCATGGGGCCGTGCATTTTACAGCAACCAAAGCAGTGAACTTTACAGGAGATCAGCTTGTAGCCAGTATGATGGGGACGAAGCAGCTTGTAGAGTTGGAAAGACGGACCCCTTACAAGGCTTTAGATCAGAAGCTTGAGCATGCGCTGCAAGCACATCAGATGACGATTCAAGATGATCATGGTCAGAAGATCGTGGATGGGATGGATATGTCCATTGCGAAAGGAAAGATTGTGGGCATTGCTGGCATCTCAGGAAATGGTCAAAAAGAACTGATTGAGGTGCTTTTTGGTCTGAGAGCACCCACATCAGGCTCGATCATGGTAAACGGCATCAACCTTACGCATGCGCCTGTCAAAGCCTATATCGACGCAGGCATGGCCCTAGTCTCTGAAGATCCATTGACGGATTCCGTCATTACTGGCTTTACCATTCTCGAGCATATGGTACTTGCTGGACTGCCCATGAAGCCTAGGGGGTTGGGGATGGATTGGTCATATATTCGCGAACAGCTTCAAGGTAGAAAAGAAGTACAGGTGCTCGGGCTAGCAGATCCTTCGAGGCGGGCTGACCGGTTATCGGGAGGGAATGTGCAGCGAATGATCTTGTCGAGAGCACTATTGAAAGAGCCTAGTATACTTCTGGTCAGCTATCCAAGTCGTGGGTTGGATATTGGAACGACACGCTCAATTCAGAATATGTTGATTGATCTCGCGGATAAAGGGGCTGCGATACTGTTGATTTCGGAAGATCTTGGAGAATTGTTCGCACTTTCGGATGAGCTGCTTGTGTTATCCAATGCGAAGCTGCATGGGCCGTTTATACCTTCGGAAACCGATGCCTATACGATAGGTCAAATCATGTTGAAGGGGGAGACGGCATGAGTGTGATTTTGCCTCTGGAACAACGATCCGTAAAGCCCAAATGGGGAGTTATTCTTACTCCCGCGCTGGTGGTCATCACACCGCTTCTAGCTTTTGCGATATTTCTACTTGCTTCAGGTGTTAATCCCATCACGATGTATGGCACGATGCTTCGTTCGACATTCGGTGATATGTATGGGTTTGGGGAAGTGGTGATCAAAGCCACACCGTTCATTCTAACAGCTCTCGCAGCAGCACTGCCCGCGAAGGCGGGGATGATTAATGTAGGCGGTGAAGGCCAGTTAGCCATAGGCGCTCTCACTGTTACCGCAGTTGGTGTGTACCTGTTGCCTTCCGTTCCCGGGTGGATTGGCGTCCCCATCCTCGTTATCGTTGGCGCACTAGGCGGCGCATGTTGGGCTGCGATTGCTGCTGTTGGCAAAGTGAAAGGTAAAATGAATGAAACCATCACAACGTTGCTTTTGAATTATGTGGCTTACTTCACGATTGGCTTCTTCGTACATAGTCTCCTCAAGGATCCTGCCTCTTTCAATTGGCCTTTCTCCAAAGAACTCGCCGGACAACTTCGTTTACTTACGTTCTCAAGCTCCAGCCGCGTACATGTTGGTATCGGTCTCGCATTCATCCTAGCAGCTGTCGTCTGGTTCCTCATTACCCATACCCGTTTAGGTTTCCAAATTCGTGTCGTCGGTGGTAATGTCCTGGCAGCCAAGCGTGCTGGGTTACAAGATACGAGCATCCAGTTCTGGGTTTTAATCGCTGCGGGGGCTTTGGCAGGTATTGCAGGCATGATTGAAATTACCGGAATTGAAGGACGGCTTCGCCCGACCACAGGTATGAATTATGGCTATTTAGGCTTCTTGGCCTCATGGATGGCATGGAATCACCCGTTATGGCTGGTTGCGACTTCTTTTATCATCGGAATGATCAGTGTTGCCGGGAACTCGCTTGAAATGAATAGTGGACTGCCAGCCTCCTCCGTGCAGATCCTTATGGCTTTTGTCCTATTCGCTATTCTAGCCGTCGGCAGGAGGAAGCAAGCATGAACGTCGTAGATATCGGTACTGGAGCTATCCGAGCAGGAACATCTGTGCTTTATGCTAGCTTAGGCGAATTGATTGCGGAGAGAGCAGGTGTCGTTAACCTTGGAACGGAGGGTTCCATGTTAGGCGGTGCGTTGGGAGCTTTTGCAGTCACCGTATGGAGTGGGAATCCGTGGCTGGGAGCATTAGCAGGTGGGCTCTTTGGCGCCCTACTTGCACTCATTCACGCCTTTCTGGTTATCTCTCGCAAAGCCAATGCGTTAGCCAGCGGATTAACCGTCATGTTCTTCGCGATCGGCTTAACTTCCTTCTTGGGGCGGGGCTTCGTGAACAAACAAATCAATGGCTTCGAGCCCATTGCAATTCCATTCCTATCCAAAATCCCTTTCGTAGGACCGCTGTTATTCCAGCATGATGGATTAACGTACATCTCGATACTTCTCGTACCTACACTTTGGTTTCTAATTTTCAAAACAAGGATTGGGGTTATTCTTCGGGCAACCGGTGAACGGGAGGAAGTCGTCTTCACCTATGGTTTCTCACCTAAATTAATTCGGTATTGTGCGGTGATGGCAGGTGGCTTTCTTGCAGGGATAGGCGGTGCTCAGCTGTCTACAGCCTACACGCATACCTGGGTTGAAAATATGACCCAAGGAAAAGGGATCGTAGCCGTTGCCCTCGTAATTTTCGCAGCCTGGAGGCCGGCCAAAGCACTATTGGGAGCTTATCTATTTGGTGGAGCGCAAGCTTTGCAGCTCGTTATACAACAACAAGGGTATGATATTTCTCCATTTCTGTTATTCATGACACCTTATGTGATTACGTTGGTTGCGTTGTATTTGGTAGCTCGCAAGCAGCGAAGTCAGATGCCTGAAGGCTTGTCCAAAGTTTTCACAGGTGCAGGGGGTGGTTGAGTAGGAAGAGAGTCGGGAGAACGTTTGGATTAGATAAAAAAATAGGATAGTGGAGGTCTTTAACCATGCGATTCATTGGGAAAAAGTTGAGACTCATTGCTAGTTCACTCATTGTATCAGTGTCCCTTGCGGCCTGTAGTTCAACTTCCTCGCCTGCTTCTACAACAGTGAGCGGTGGAGCGGCAGGCACAGGAGGGAAGGCGGTTGGCTTTATCTTCGTTGGCGCGAAAGATGATTACGGCTACAATCAAGCGGCTTATATTGGCAGTCAAGGTGTAGAGAAAGCTTTTCCTGATTTAAAGGTGCTGCGCAGCGAAAATGTCCCCGAAACCGCAGAAGCTGAGCGCGTAATGGAAGAGATGATACGGAATGGAGCTAAAATTATATTTCCAACTTCGTATGGTCATTTAGATCCTGCTTTGAATGTAGCGAAGCGTCATCCAGATGTGCTGTTCATCATCAAGGTGGTTTGAAAACAGCTGCTAATTTAGGAACCTACTTTGGTACGATCTGGGAGCCGGTCTATTTAGCAGGGATTGCTGCTGGCAAAATGTCCAAATCCGGCAAGTTGGGGTATATCGTTTCTGTGCCGATTCCTCAGGTGTTGCTAAACGTTAACGCCTTCGAGCTTGGTGCCAAATCGGTTAATCCAAGTGCGACTACGACTGTTGTATTTACGGGCAGTTGGTGCGATCCTGCGCAGCAAGCGAATGCAGCGAACAGTATGATTGATCAGGGCATCGATGTGCTGTCGCAGCATCAGGATTGTACGAAAACAGTGATAGAAACAGCGGAAAGACGCGGTGCGCTCTCTGTTGGCTATCATGCAGAAGCCTCCGTTCTCGCTCCTAAAGGCTGGATTACAGGCTCGATATGGAATTGGTCCGATCTCTATGTGGATATGGTGAAAACGGGCATAGCAGGTACGTTTAAAGGCAGTAAATATGATGGGAAATATCGCGGACAACTCAAAGATAATGTCGTTCAGTTGACCTCTTACGGCAGTGCGGTGGCTGATGATGTGAAGAAGCTCGTGGACAAAGGCAAAGCGGATCTAGTCGCTGGCACGCTGAATCCATTCAATGGACCTGTCAAAGATCAAAAGGGTGCTGTCAAAATTGAAGCGGGAGCTAAGCTTGAGCTGGATAAACTCGAAGCGACGGATTATTTCGTTGAGGGTGTTATCGGCAGTATTCCTAAATAATCTAGCGAAATATGAGCAAGGAGTTGATCCCATGAACATTGAAGCCGTACCGTACGCGTGGCCCTATGATAATGAGCTGATTCCAGCGAAAATGGCCCTTCTCATCATTGATATGCAGATTGATTTCTGTGGAAAAGGTGGGTATGTAGATCGTATGGGATACGATCTTTCATTGACAGCACGAACGATTGAGCCGATCAAAAGGCTGCTGGCTGAAGTGCGTGCTATACCTGGTTTCACGGTTATTCATACGAGAGAGGGCCATCGGCCTGATCTCTCGGATTTACCGGCGAATAAGCGCTGGCGAAGCAAGCAAATTGGCGCGGAAATCGGTTCGTCAGGACCGGCAGGAAGAATCCTCATTCGAGGTGAACCTGGGTGGCAAATCATTGAGGAACTTGCTCCGATTGACGGCGAGTTGATCATTGATAAACCGGGCAAAGGGAGCTTCTATGCCACGGATTTGGATTTGCTTTTACGTACCAAAGGCATTACGCACCTCATCTTAACAGGAATTACGACGGATGTGTGTGTACATACAACGATGCGAGATGCCAATGATCGAGGATATGAATGCTTGTTAATTTCGGACTGTACAGGTGCAACTGACCCTGGGAATCATGAGGCTGCTTTAAAAATGATTACGATGCAAGGTGGCGTGTTTGGTGCTGTTGCGCACTCTGAACAGGTGATAGAGGTTCTGAGAAGATTGTGAATGTTGTGGGGTAACACTAATTGCTCACCGCTAAGGAAACAAAGGCAAGTACGAAGATGCAATCATGAATGGAGGATGTCAATGCTAGCACGAGAAACAACCGTTTTACGAGGTGAACCATTACCATGGACACCGATTGCGGCACATCCGGAACTCTACCACAGGGAAATTATGGATGCAGCACTCGCGGATGCTTTAGGCGTTCGAGTTAGCTCCATCTTATGGGAGCGGATTGGTGTTGGCGGTCAGGTGCTGCCGCACTACCATGATGTCGTGGAAGTCATTCATATCACTGTCGGTAAGGTGAAACTGCTGTGTAACGGTGAGTGGGTCAGCTATCAGGCTGGTGATACATTTCATGTTCCAGCGCTAACGATTCATTCTGTAGCCAATGATGATACGCAACCGACGGAGCAAATCAGCATCTTCTTACCCGCAGATGCGAATGTGCCGAGCAATAGCTTTTTTCAAACCTATCTTGTGGATGCGACAGTCTACGGACATCCGAAAGCTTCAGAAGCGAAGCCGAATGTCTGAGAATGTGAAGCTTACAGCCAAGCCATTCCACTTCCAATGCGACAAGCGCACCACTGCGCTTGTCGTTATTGACATGCAGAATGACTTTTGCTCACCGGGCGGGTTCGGTGAGCTGCTGGGAAATGATATTTCCCAGACACGGGCCATCATTCCGAAGCTGCAGCAGGTGCTGGCAGCTTGTCGCGAACATGGCGTGCTGGTCGTGCACACCCGAGAGGGGCATCTGCCCGACCTCTCGGATTGTCCGCCGACGAAGCTGCGGCGCAGCCAGCTTCAAGGGGCAGGCATCGGCGACGCGGGGCCGATGGGGCGTATACTCGTGCGCGGCGAGCGCGGGCACGAGATTGTTAGTGAGCTCGCGCCCGCCGAGGGCGAGCTCGTCATTGATAAGTCCGGTAAAGGGGCCTTTTACCGGACAGAGCTTGATGCGCTGCTGCAGGCGCGGGGCATCGCATCGCTTGTGCTGACGGGCGTGACTACGCACGTCTGTGTACATACGACGCTTCGCGAAGCGAACGATCGCGGGTATGAGTGTCTCGTCCTGGAGGACGGGACAGCGGCTTTTGACCCCGCGGACCAGGAGGCCGCGATCCGTATGGTGCACCAGCAGGGCGGCATTTTCGGCTGGGTCGGCTGGGCTGATGATTGGATTGCGGCGTTGAATCACGATAAAGTTATATAAAGGAGGCCGATTACGATGAGTGTGCAGCAAGCGGGACATGGGTTAATCTGCCGAGATTTGCTTGGTATGCCGCATCTAGCTGGCTCCAAGGTGCTTGCTGGTCGTCTTGGATTAGAAACGGCAGTCATACGTGTCAACGTCATGGAAGTTCCCGATGTGATTGACTGGGTCATGCCAGGCGAATTTCTGATCTCAACGGGATATCCTTTTCGTGATGACCCGAGCGCTTTCGCAGAGTTGATTCCTCAACTTGTGGAGAAGGGGGGCGCTGCGTTAGGGATCAAAACAAAACGGTTTCTGGATGAAATTCCACCGCGCGTGCTTGAAGTGGCCGAGCGATACCAATTTCCAATCATAGAGTTGCCGCCAGGTACGGTTTTCTCGGAGGTTGTGCGTGAAGTCATGGAACGTGTCCTCGTGCATGAAGCTGCCCAGCTGGCCCTCTTGCAGCGGCGATTTCAACGATTTTCAGAGCTGCTTTTGGAAGGGAAAGGATTAGAAGATCTGTTAGCCTATGTCGAAGAGGAGCTTGCGAAC
Source organism: Paenibacillus plantarum (assembly GCF_013141695.1). Lineage (GTDB taxonomy): Bacteria > Bacillota > Bacilli > Paenibacillales > NBRC-103111 > Paenibacillus_E > Paenibacillus_E plantarum. Next base: position 188,249 of record NZ_WHNY01000040.1, on the reverse strand, counting down.
CCGATCTTATTACTAAGCTCAGTCGGTAAACTTCACGTATCTCGTTCAACAGCGCAGCTCGCGCAAGAAATGGGTTTGAATAAGCGATTGACGCTGGAACAGCTGCAGCAAAATAGCAAACAAGGTATGCATTCGCTCAAGATCAGGGAGCGGGAAGTAAAAATAACGGTAACGAAGATCAAAGAACAGATTGGCGCTGAATCCTTCCTTCTGCTGCTGGAATGGCACCAGGAATTATCTCCGATAGACACCTTGACGCTAGAACGGGTAGGGGTGCTGATTCATTTGGAGATGATGAACATTTACGCCAGACGAGAAGTGGAAGCGAAATATATTGATCAGTTTCTACAAGACTGGCTCGTTGGTCGTATAGGTACGCGAAGAGACTTGGATTTGCGTGCGGAAGCATGCGGATGCCCGATTGATCATCATGGCAATTTCCATGTTGTCCTCGTTCGATGGCTGTCAGCAGCTCCAAACGCGCTCCAGCTCAAGCGAATTGTACAACAATTGCGCCAACAAGAATCGCTGCGCAGCCGTGATTTGCTATATTCGATCATCGATGATCGATTAGTTGTGTTGTTAAACTCAGAGATAAGTCTACAGGAAAAAGAGCTTAAACAACGATTAAGGGCGGCCTTGCAGGAAGTGCACAGCACACACTCCCCGTTTTCATTCTCCTTTTGCCTAGGAAAAATGGTGAAATCCGCCGAGCAAGTGAACGACAGCTATCTGCAAGCAGTTAATGTATATACGATTAGTCAGATTTACGGCATGGAGCAGGAGTGGATTAGCTACGATGACTTAGGGATTTATAAAATCTTGTACCTGCTCCCGCACGGACGTGAGTTAACGAAATTTCGAGAAGAGTGGATTGCTCCTCTGGAAACGTACGATTGGAAGCACCAAAGCGCGTTGATTCACACGCTCTTGACGTATTTCGAACAACACGAGAATGTTCGTAAAACTGCGCAAAAGCTGTATACACATCACAATACGGTCATATATCGCTTGGAAAGAGTGAAAGAACTGCTCGGTGTGGATCTGCAAGATGCAGATGATCGGTTACAATTGCAAATTGCTTTGAAGCTCTATGCCATGGAAAATGGCTTTCTTGAGAGTGGTCGTGAGACGCTCGAAAACCAGAGTTCATTGGCAGTAATTGATTAGCTAAAATTCGATATCGGTTAGCAATTGTTTGCATTTTGTCGAAACATGCGGTATGTTAGAAACTAACCAAATAAGAAAACCACGGGGGCTTGAGAAGTCAGGCTGAGATTGTGACCGTCATTGTCACTAACCGTTTATCTGATCTGGGTAATGCCAGCGTAGAGATCTCATATAAATGCACATCCAACGATTGTTTCGTTTGGACATATCATTTTCTACACATGGCGCTCCCGGATAACGGGGGCTTTTTCTTATGGTTATATAGAGATAAGAGGAGAGGGAAACCAAGTATGAAATGGAACAAAATTGCACCACTTATGCTAGTCAGCTTTACTGTGTTAATGGCAGGCTGCGGTAATGATTCAGCGAAGTCAGTTCAACCGACAGAGGGAGCCAAAAAGCTAACCGATGTGAAAGTTGTCCTTGACTGGACGCCAAATACGAATCACACGGGGCTGTATGTCGCGAAGGATCAAGGATTTTTTGAGCAAGAGGGCTTAAACGTGCAAATCATTGCCCCTGGCGAAGGTGGAGCGGATACGATGATCGCTTCTGGCGCAGCAGAGTTTGGTGTGAGCTATCAAGAAAGCATTACGCAAGGCCGAATTCAAGGCGTACCATTAGTATCGATTGCTGCAGTTATTCAACATAATACATCTGGCTTTGCTTCACCGGTCGCGAAGAATATCAAAACACCGAAGGATTTCGAGAACAAATCGTATGGCGGTTGGGGTGCTCCTTCAGAAAGTGCCATGATTGAATCCTTGATGCAATCGGAAAAGGCTGATGCCACGAAAGTGAAAATGGTTAATATCGGCGATGCGGATTATTTTACAGCGGTCAAACGCGATATTGATTTCGCATGGATTTACTATGCTTGGACAGGTGTTGATGCGGAATTGCGTGGTGAGCCAATGAACATGATTTATTTGAACAAATATTCGGATAAACTGGATTATTATACGCCGGTATTGGCGACAAATGAGAAGATGATCTCAACGAAGCCAGAAATCGTTAAAGCGTTCGTTGCTGCAGCGTCCAAAGGCTATCAATTCGCTATTTCCAAACCGGAAGATGCGGCGAATATCTTGATTAAAGCCGTCCCGGATCTGGATCCTAAACTGGTCGTCGCTAGTCAAAAATGGTTAAGCCCACGCTATCAGGATGATGCTGCGCGTTGGGGTGAGCAAAAGAAATCCGTATGGGAAAACTACGCCACGTGGATGTTGGATCACAAGCTTTTAGAGAAAAAGCTGGATGTGGATGCAGCCTTCACGAATACATTTTTACCTGGAAGCACGAAATAATTCCGATTCCGAAAAGAGGAGAATTCCAATGGCTAATGCACTTGTTAGTATTCAAATTATACCGAAAACAGTGAATGGTGAAGACGTCATTCCATATGTAGACCGTGCAATCGAAGTGATTGCAAAGTCAGGTGTTAAATACTTCGTATCTCCGCTGGAAACGACGATGGAAGGGGAATTGGATCAACTCCTTCTCATTATTCAAGATATGAATACAGCGATGATTGACATGGGAAGCCCGAACGTCATTTCTCAGGTGAAAATTTACTTCAATCCGTCGGGAGCCTCGATGGACAAGTTAACGGAGAAGTACAGATAATGAACATCCATCGCTGGATCAAAGCAGGATGGCCGCCACTTGTGGTAGTCATCCTTCTGTTGTTTATTTGGCAGCTTGCTGTCACATGGGGAGGAACCGCAGATTGGCTGCTTCCGAGCCCGCTCAAAATATGGCGAGACGGTACCACAGATATGCCGCGCGTGTGGATGCATATGTGGGCTACCATACGTTTGATGTGCATTGGTTTTAGTGTGGGAGCCATTGGTGGTGTTCTAGTTGCCAGTGTGCTGCATAGGCTTCCTTTTGTTAAGGCAGGTTTCTATCCGCTGCTAATTTTATCCCAAAATATCCCGGTCATCGCACTGGGGCCGCTGTTAATTATTCTATTTGGTTTTGGCCTTTTACCTAAACTTATATTGATTTCACTTGTTTGTTTCTTCCCTGTGACGATGTCAACGCTAGATGGCTTTATGCAGACGGATCGCAGCATGTACAACTACATGCAAATGATTGGTGCATCAAAACGCCAAATTTTCTATAAATTAGAGCTGCCTCATGCACTGCCGTTTCTGTTCACGGGACTCAAAATATCAGCTACTTATAGTGTAATGGGAGCTGTTATTGCCGAATGGCTAGGCGGAAATGTAGGGCTTGGCTATTATATGATCTTACAAAAATCTGCCTTCCGTGCGGATCGGGAATTTGTGGCAATTGGAATCATTGTGATTCTAAGTTTACTCTTTTTCTGGCTGATCGCAGGGCTTGAGAAGCTCATCATTCGTTGGAACGTCAAACGTTCTTCGTAAGAGAGGAGGAGCTGTGACTATGAGCAAATTAAAGCTTTCTGGGATTCACCATGTGTTTCCAAATAAAAAGGGGCACGTTTCGGTGCTTGCTGATATTCATTTTCATGTTGAGCAAGGTGAATTTGTATCCATCATTGGACCTTCTGGCAGCGGTAAAAGTACTCTATTCCATATCATTGGTGGGCTCGTTCAGCCGACGTCTGGTGAAGTTTGGTTAGATGACGAGAAGGTGACGGGGAAAAAAGGACTTATTTCTTACATGCCACAACAACCGGCGTTGTTTCCATGGCGCTCCATAGAGGAAAATGTAGCACTCGGGCAGGAAGTGGCAGGGGAGTCGTGTACTTCAGCGATCGCCAAAGCCAGAGAATGGCTGCCCAAAGTTGGTTTAGGCGGCTATGAACGGGAACTTCCACATGTCTTGTCAGGTGGCATGCAGCAGCGTGTTTCTTTCCTGCGAGCCTTGTTAAGCCCGCAGGAGCTTATGTGCTTAGATGAGCCTTTCGGCTCCTTAGATGCGTTAACACGGCTGGATATGCAGGCGTGGCTCATTAACATTTGGGAGCAAAATAAACGATCCATTTTATTCGTCACCCATAGTATCGAGGAGGCGCTCTTTCTGTCTGATCGTATCTATGTGCTCTCCAATAAGCCTGCGAGTATCTTGGAAGAGCTGAAGGTGCCATTTGCAAGACCACGTCAGGAAGCGATCATGCAGGAACCAGCGTTTATAGCACTAAGACAGCATATTCAAGGGCTGTTGCGACAGGAGAAAACAAATGATGTCAGCCATTGATGCGCATATCCATCTCGATATGTATGACGAAGAGATAGCGAAGACGATTATTGCAGAGCTGGATGCTTCACAGGTGCAGGCCTTGATCGCGGTATCCAGACATTTGGATTCTTGTAAAGCTACAAAGCAATTGAAGTCACTTGCTCCAGATCGTATCTTTGCGGCTTACGGGTTTCATCCAGAGCAGGAACTGCCCACGGAAACGAAGTTGCAGGCATTAATCGATTGGATGACTGAGCATGCAAGTGATATGATCGCAGTAGGTGAGATTGGACTTCCGTATTACACGCGACACGAAGTAGAAGAGGCTGGCAAGCCATTTGACGTAGCACCTTATATTCAACTTCTGGAGCGCTTCTTACAGCTTGCTGCCCAGTGGGATAAACCTGTTGTGCTTCATGCGGTGTATGAGGATGCAAAGATTGTATGTGATCTACTAGTGAAGTACGGGCTCAAGAGGGCACATTTCCATTGGTTTAAAGGATCTGACGAAACTGTGGAGCGTATGATAGCCGCTGGATATTATATATCTATCACGCCTGATGTTCTCTACGAAGAAGAAATAAGAACTCTCGTTCGCAACTACCCTTTGGAGCTCATGATGGTGGAGACAGATGGACCTTGGCCATTTGAAGGACCCTTCGCGGGTGAAGAGACACATCCTCGGATGATTCACGCAGTGATTGAACAAATCGCTGAGTTGAAAGGGAAATCCGCGCAAGAGACGACAGTTATTTTACTCCAAAACACTTACCAGTTCTACCAGTTGTCCTGAGGCCTGAATAATCCAACTGGACAAGTGTTCGTATTCGCTCTATAATGAAAGAGAACACATGTTCGATATTTGGATGAGGTGAAAGAATAACATGACAAACCGATGCGGTTGGGTTAACGAAGACCCTTTATATCAAGATTACCATGATCATGAATGGGGAGTTCCCGTGCATGATGATCGCGTCTTGTTTGAGATGCTGAACTTGGAAGGCGCTCAAGCTGGTTTAAGCTGGTATACGATTTTGAAGAAGAGAGATAACTATCGGGAAGCTTTCGATGGCTTTGATCCGCACGTGATTGTGAATTATGATGAGGCGAAGCTGCAGGATTTACTACAAAATCCCGGCATCGTGCGCAATCGTTTGAAAATAGCTTCCGTTGTTGGGAATGCGAAGGCTTTTCTTAAAGTCCAACAAGAGTTCGGCACGTTTGATTCGTACATTTGGAGCTTCGTAGGTGGCGAACCCATTAAGAATAACTGGGAAGATAGTCGCCAATTGCCTGCTCGAACGGACATCTCAGATCGTATGAGTAAAGACTTAAAGAAGCGCGGGTTCAAATTCGTCGGTTCGACGATTTGTTATGCTTACATGCAAGCAGTGGGCATGGTAAATGATCATAGCCAAGCTTGCTTCCGCTATCACAACGAATAACTTGAAGTAAACATAAGGCCATCTGAAGGACGAAGTGTCCGAATCAGATGGCCTTATTGTGCTTCAATTGGCATGTTGGAGTTGTTTTTCTATTAAATTGGCCTTGATCATATAAATCCGTTTGCGAATGTAGAAATCATAAACAGCGCCAGTAAGTTCCTTTGGTTTAATGCGGTTGTTCGTGTCGTTATCTATGATTGTCACCGATCCGTCGTCATAAAACTTGAACGTGTAATCGGCATAATAAGTGTGTGCTTCGTCAAGCATGTCATCGATCTGTGCAGGCAAAAGATGGTCAGTGTCACACAATGCCTTCTGATACCAATAATCTCTCTCGATAAAACGAAAATTGTGACTTGGGTTCATCATGTTAACAACCTCCTCATCTAATTAGAACATTTGTTCTTGTTTTCATTATAACAAACAAGTGTTCGTAATGGAAGAGGAATCTCTGAAAAAAAGGAAATATTTTCATAGAATTAACATAGAAAAAGCCACCAATCGCTAAGATTGATGGCTCTGACTGATAACAATATGTTCGGTAATGGAAATTCCGTGTAAACGGCCCGTTTCGATAAAGATCTCGTTCGCATCATATTTGGAAGAAGCGACCACACCTGCGACATATAAACCGGGAATGTTCGTCTCCATGGTCTCTGGGTTGACCAACGGTGCGTTCGTTTCTTCATGAAACTGAACGCCAATATCCGTAAGTAGGAACCGATCCGGGCGAAAACCAGTTAAGGCTAGTACGAAGTCATTCTCCAGAGTGACGTGTTCGCTTCCTTTTCGCACTTGAACCGTATGTTCGTCTATTTGTTCTACCTGAGCGTCGAACCACATTCGGATGCGTCCTTTATTCACCATGCTTTCAAATAAGGGACGGACCCACGGTTTAATATTGGCCGAGAAATCTTTCCCGCGATAGACGACAGTCACATCAGCACCAACGCGGAGCAAATCCATCGCAGCATCCACAGCTGAATTGTTTCCTCCGATAATCGCGACCTTCGCCCCGGCATAAGGGTGTGCTTCTTTGTAGTAATGCGTTGTTTTCGGAAGCTCTTCACCAGGAATCCCCAGCATGTTCGGATGATCGAAATAACCGGTTGCGACAACGACTTTCAGCGTATCATAAGTGGCTTTATTGCCAAATTGATCAGATGTGTGAACCTTGAATCCAATTTCCAGTTGTTCAATCCGAACCGCTTCTTCATAAGATCGCATGCGCAGCTGTTCACGTCGGGCGACTTCACGATAGTAAACCAGCGCCTCTTGGCGGTAAGGTTTATCATGCGGAGTCGTAAAGGAGTAACCGCCAATTTCTAACAATTCCGGTGTACTGAAAAATTGCAAATACGTAGGATATAAATAAATAGCATTCACGATACAGCTTTTCTCTATAAGTAATGGCGACAGACCAGCGCGCCCTAAGGCAACAGCTGCCGATAATCCGCAAGGACCCGCACCAATAACAATGACTTGTTCCAACGTAGCAACCTCCTCCAATGCATGCTTCTTCATCTATAGTAGCGCACGAGGTGGGAGATGCCAAGTTTGATTACCCGTGAAAATAAGTCGAAATAGCGAAAATAGAGCAGCCACCAGCTCCTGAAGAGGACTTGGAAGAACTGCTCTACCGTAAGAAGTCGACTATTTTTGGTTTAGTTGCTCTTCTTCATTTGCTTCACTAATATCGTCTTTCGCAAGATTGATGGAAGATGTGCTAGGCGCGTTTTCTAACGTATCATTCACGAAAGCCATATCTTGATTCTCCGCATTCATATTCGTAGTACCTGGGTAGTTGTCTTCATGTTTCTTATTTTCCACCATATAAGAGCACTTCCTTTTCTTCTGATTTAGAGTACTTGGTTAATGTGTTCGAAAGAGAAGGATATTATTCCCTTTTTAATACATGGAGAGGCAGGAGTGAGAGTCCATATAGTTCCTTGCGGCAAAATCCGCTATAATAAGCGAAGATGGTATGGAAAAGGAGAGAAAAACGGATGAATACATCAAACATTAAACATATGGTTGTTTTCAAGCTGCATGCAGGCAAAAATAACGCAAATGCCGAGCAATTCCTAAAAATCAGCGCTGAGGAGCTAACAACAATACCTGGTGTTGAGCAATTTGAAGTGCTGCGCCAAGTCAGTGTTAAAGCAGATTACGACTATGGTTTCTCTATGGTTTTTGCAGATCAAGCTGCTTATGAAGCTTATAATAATCACCCTGTACATACCCAGTATGTGGCTGAGCGTTGGATGAAAGAAGTTAGCTCCTTCCAAGAAATCGATTTTCAAATTTTCGAGTAATAGGAGGGTCGTCTGGATGAAAGTATTGAAATTACCTAAGGAAGAAAAGGACGCCCTAATTAGTGATTTGCAGGAACATTTAGATGTAGAGCTTGGGGTAACGGTAGGTCAAATTGCAGCAGAGCAATTGATCGACTACATGCTTCAGCAGCTTACCGCACCTATTTATAATCTAGCCATCGAGGATGCACTTAAAGGTGTCAGAGACCGAATGGCAGTCCTTGAGGACGATCTTTATGCGATGAAAGTAACCAAGCTTACTCGGAGATAATGTCCATTGACTCGTGTGAGTGCCTGATTGGAGTGGGAAATGGAATGAAGAAGTCGGAAGAGCATTTTGATGTGTTTGATGCGAAAAGGAATTGGCTTGGCGTGGCGCCTCGCTCCGAGGTTCATGCCAAGGGGCTATGGCATCAGACCTTCCAATGCTGGATTGTCAGCATGGAAGAGAACGTACCGAAGCTTCTGCTTCAGTTAAGGCATCCTGACAAAGATCTGTTCCCAGATTTACTGGATATCTCTTGTGCGGGGCATCTAGCTGCTAGTGAAACTGTCGCAGAGGGGACTAGGGAGCTAGAGGAAGAGTTAGGGCTCTCAGTGGTTTTCGAGGATTTAATCCCCTGTGGCGTATTTGCGGAGGAGGATCTGATTTCGGACAAGCTGATTGATCGTGAGTTCTGTCATGTTTTCCTCTATCGCTGTGATCAAACGTTGCGGAGCTATGAGCTCCAACCGGATGAGGTAACGGGACTATTTGCTGTGACTGTCTCAAATTTTAAACAACTTGTTAGCGGTGAACTTGCGGAAATTACGGCGAATGGTTTCAAAATGGGAAGTAACGGCGAGTACGCTGATGTCGCGTGGTCGATTTCATTGAAGGAAATTGTTCCTCATCCTACGGCGTATTTTGAACTTCTTTTTCAGAAGATGGGGGAGCATGGTTGGGATTGAGGTTGTTAAGAGTGATGGCGTGAGTGAAGAAGTGAAGGAAGACATGAAGTGGAACATGAAGATATGTACGAACGAAAGAATGAAAGAATGAAAAGAACCGATCAGTTAATCTGATCGGTTCTCGTAGTGCGCAGCATTTTTTAGACGAAATAGGCATTCGCTACGTAGACATACGCGATGTAGCACACGATGGAGAGGCCAATGCAGGTGATTCCCCATGCAATTTTTTGCTTAAACAAGAGCAAGAATCCAGCGCTGAAGGCGGATCCCATGACAAGCATTGAAATAAAAGTTAGTACACCCATGGAAATGTATCTCCTTACCCTTTGTTTACGTAATCACGAACCATATCCTCAGTAACAAGGGAACGGAGTGGAGAAATACCTTTTTGGGCATGGGCGATAATTTGGGCCGTAACCGCGTTGATGGCATCAACGTTAAAAGGCAGCCCGCGTTTGCACAGATCGACAGCCGCGTCAATGGCGTGCTCTCGCTGCGCATCAAGCTCAGCAAATCGAACGAGATGCAAATGCTGTGCATTCGAATGTTTGGAAATCGCTTCATGTACATTCATGTTAAAGTTCTCCTTTAGTGACTAGATTGTCTTCTAGTATACACGATTGAAAAGCGAAGGAACAGGTTTCCAAACAGAAAACAGATGAACAAATCGTGATCTTTCATTCAGTGCACTAACATTTAATGGCATTAATAAGATAGAGAGCTCGGAGTGAACCGCATGAACGTGTTACCTATAAACGCAATACTTTCACAACTCGTACATACCTTACAAGAACGAACGTGTGCCATCGTAGTCGCACAGCCTGGTGCGGGCAAGACAACTCAGGTTCCTTTGGCATTATTAGAGGCAGCGTGGCTGCAAGGCCAAAAGATTCTTATGCTTGAGCCAAGAAGACTTGCCGCCCGCGCAGCGGCGCGTTACATGGCCAAACTGCTAGGTGAGGAAGTCGGTAAGACGATTGGTTATCGGGTGAAAAATGATACCCGCGTTGGACCGCAAACGCGCATTGAAGTTATCACGGAAGGTGTTCTTACCCGCATGCTGCAGAGCGATCCTGCGTTGGATGGGGTTGGCATCGTCATCTTTGATGAGTTTCATGAGCGCAGCCTGCATGCAGATATTGGGCTTGCTTTGTGTCGTCAATCCCAAACCCTGCTTCGGGATGACTTAAGAATTTTGCTGATGTCCGCAACTTTGGAAGCCAATGCAATTTCTTTACTTTTAGATGATGCGCCGATTATTGAGAGTGAAGGTCGAACCTATCCCGTTGATACGCACTATCTGCAACAGAAGATAGTAGGGCGAATAGAGCCTGCTGTAGTAGCAAGCATTGGGCAAGCGTTACAAGCGCATGCTGGAAGTATACTCGTATTCCTGCCAGGTGCGGCGGAAATCCATCGTGTTGCCAACGGACTTGCAGCATTGCGCTTAGGTCATACAGTGGAGATCGCTCCCCTGTATGCGAATCTTTCCATAGAAGATCAGGACCAAGCGCTGGCGGCCGTCCGCACGCCTGGCCATCGCAAAATCGTGCTAGCCACCTCGATCGCCGAGACCAGCTTGACCGTCGAGGGGATCACGGTTGTGATCGACAGCGGCCTCATGCGTGTGCCGCGTTTCTCGCCCCGCACCGGTATGACCCGTCTGACGACGGTGCCGGTATCCGTTGCCTCTGCCGATCAACGCAGAGGCCGAGCAGGGCGTCTCGGTCCAGGCGCGTGTTACCGCCTGTGGACCGAGACCGAGCATCGGCAGCTCCCGCCGAGCTCTACGCCCGAGATCCGCGAAGCTGATCTCGCCCCGCTGGCGCTGGAGCTTGCCGCCTGGGGCGCGCCAGACCCCGCTGCGCTGGTCTGGCTAGACCCACCGCCTGCTGCTGCGTATCAGCAGGCGCGGGAACTGCTCGTGCAGCTAGGCGCGCTGCACGAGAACGGGGGCCTAACGCCACACGGCAAGCGTGTCGCGGCGTTAGGCCTGCACCCGCGGCTTGCGCACATGGTGCTGCAAGCCGTTCCGCTCGAGCTCGGCGCGCTGGCGTGCGAGCTCGCAGTCATGCTGAGCGAGCGCGATTTCATGCGCGCCGCAAGTCGGGATGCGGATGTGCGCAGCCGCATCGAAGAGCTCTGGCGCGCGCAACGTGGCGACGCGCGCGAGGGTGTGGACCTTGACCTTTGCCGCCGCATTACGGCGGAGGCAAAGGTCTTGATGCAGTCGCTCGGCATCCGGCCGAGCGTGAGCTCTGCAGCGGCGAGCGGGCTGCTGCTCGCCTTCGCCTTCCCCGACCGCGTCGCGCAGCGACGGTCGGTGGGGCGGTTTACGCTCGCGAACGGCCGCGGGGCCGTGCTGCCGGAGCTGCAGCCGCTATCGAACGAGCGGTATATCGTCGCAGCAGAGCTGGACGACAGCGGAACGGAGAGCCGCATCTATCTCGCAGCTCCTCTGCAAGAGGAGGAGCTGTTCACAGCTTTTGATAACCACATCCGCAAAGAACAAGTTGTGGAATGGGACAGTACTGTAGGTTCCGTGCGAGCGAGAGAACTGTGGCTGCTTGGCGCACTTACACTCAAAGATAAACCTCTTCAAGAGCCCAATCCGGATCTCGTCCTTCAGGCCATGATTGCAGGGATTCGTTCAGAATCCTTGGATGTACTGCCTTGGACGCGAAATGCGCGTCAACTTCAGGAACGCAGCATCTTTTTACATCGATTTACGGAAAATTGGCCCGATCTTAGGAATGAAACCTTGTTAGCAACTCTCGAGGAGTGGGCGGGTCCGCATCTGTACGGACTGAAAAGTAAAGGAGCTTTGAGCCGCCTTAACTTGACAAGCCTATTAGAAGAAATGCTAACATGGGAGCAGCGACGTTCGTTAGACGAATGGGCGCCAACACATATTCAAGTGCCGAGTGGGTCACGAATCCCCGTTGACTATAGCAACTTGGAATCACCAACGCTATCCGTACGTTTACAAGAAATGTTTGGATTGGCAGACACGCCGTGTATCGCTAAAGGGAGGGTGCCAGTCACTTTGCACTTGTTATCGCCAGCACAAAGGCCAATGCAGGTGACGAAGGATTTGGCTAGCTTTTGGCGCGAAGCCTACTTCGAAGTGAAAAAAGATCTCAAAGGCCGCTACCCCAAGCACTACTGGCCTGATGATCCCATGGCGGCGATTCCGACGAACCGTGCAAAGCCTAGAACCTGAACCCAATTTGCCAAGAAAGGAACGGAGCAAGTCATGACAATTCACGCTGATCCCACAAACATCGTTATATATGTTTCAGCTGGATTTGCAACCGCGTCTAACTTCTTGGATGACTTTGCGACAAAACTTGCTTCGCGATATGAGCGAGCAGGTAGACATGTGCGAGTTCATGTGCACTTTCCATATGGCGATTGGGACCGAACGAAGCATGGTCAGCTGACCGAAATTATACGTGATATGTGGCATAACGCGCATCGGAAGCAATCCGTTTATGGCGGTAAAAGCTTGCGTGAGTTCGTGAAAACGACTAAGGGGCAAGGCCAAAAGCTAATCTTTATCGGACATAGCGCTGGTGCTATAGCCTCGGTAATGGCGGCAGAAGACCTTGCACTTGAGGGCCAAAAAATCCTAGGTGTCATCCAAATTGGATCACCCAGATGTGCGATCCCGGCATTATTAAAACAAAAAGTATTATACGTACATGCCACGAATCCACAGAATCAATCACGTGATCCCATTCCCCGACTAGGAACATGGGGTGGGTGGAGCCGAACTCGATTAGGTATTTACGGTTGGAACCGAGTAAAACATGCACCGATTCACCAGCTCATGCTCCCGATCATCGGGAGTCATGCTGATTATTTTAGAGATCACAATCCCTACATTTGGAAGAATGCATCAAACTTACAAACCACCATGAACGCAATCTGGACATGGCTACAAACACGCGAAAAGGATGTTGAACATGATTGAAATTTTAAAAGCAAGTATGGAACACAGCAAAGAAGATGGTTACATCGGGCATGTCGAATTCAAAATCGAAGGCCATGAGCACCCGTATGAAATCACGCTCCAAAGCACCAAAGGCAAAAACGACTGGAGCTATGCCCTGCACTTCTTACGCGAATCAGGCAAAGAAGAGGATATCGAGGCTGTCGAGGAATTGCTAGAAGAAGATGAGCATTTCGATCTGCTTGTGAACGCAGCGCGGGAAACGTTGGCGAAGTAAGTCAACTCAACACTTATCTTTTCGAAAATGTTAATAAACGTAAACCCGCGCTTAATGGCGCGGGTTTTTGTCGCGGATAGTGGTTCTGTTTCTGTCAGGAGATAACCAGAATAGCCGAAATAATGATGAGATGTGCGTTAGGGGAGGATATAACTTTTTTCGAAACTGACTAATGACACATTTCAAGTGACATTATTTGAAATTTGTCATTTCCTAAGTAACATCTTACAACTGACATTAATTGAAAATTGTCATTTCCCACTTTGCGGAACGGCGATGTGATGGACTTCGGGTAAGTATATTACGATTCTCCAAACCGCCAAGTAACATCTTACAAGTTACATTATTTGGAAATTGTCATTTCCTACTTTGCGGAACGGTGATGTGATGGATCTTGGGAAATTGCATTACGATTCTCCAAACAGCCCAAGTAACATCTTACAACTGACATTAATTGAAAATTGTCATTTCCCGTTTTGCGGAACGGTGATGTGATGGACCGCGGGAAATTGCATTACGATTCTCCAAACAGCCAAGTAACATCTTACAACTGACATTAATTAAAAATTGTCATTTCCCACTTTGCGGAACAGTGATGTGATGGCCCTCGGGTAAGTATTTTACGGTTCTCTAAACAGCCGAGTAAAATCGTACAACTGACAGTATTTGAAATTTGTCATTTCCTACTTTGCGGAGCAGCGATGTGATGGACTTCGTGTAAGTATATTACGATTCTCCAAGCCGCCAAGTAACATCTTACAAATGACATTTATTGAAAAATGTCATTCCTCACTTTGTTGAACAGTGATGTGATGCACTCAGGTGAGTGTATTACGTACCCCGCTCATCCAAACCGCTTCAAAATCAACACGGCATTATGCCCGCCAAAGCCAAATGAGCTCGATAACCCATACTGTAGCTCAGCGCGTCGCGCCTCGTGGGGCACATAATCCAAATCACACTGTGGATCAGGATTGTCCAAGTTGATGGTCGGGGGGATGAGGCTGTCCTGTAAGGTTTTGATCAGGGCGACGGCCTCAACTCCGCCGGCGGCGCCTAACATGTGGCCGATCATGGATTTGTTGGCGCTGATCGGCACGTTGTAAGCGCCGCGGCCAAGTAGACGCTTGATTGCCAGCGTCTCGGAGAGATCACCCGCGACGGTGCTTGTCGCGTGAGCGTTGATGGTGTTGATCTCCGACGCGTCGATCCCCGCATCAACTAGCGCGTCGCGCATGGCTCGGTAGGCACCCGCGCCCTCAGGATCGGTCGCCACGATGTGGTAGGCGTCCGAGGTGGATCCATAGCCGACGATTTCGGCATGGATCCGAGCCCCACGTCGCTCCGCATGCTCGAGCGACTCCAAGACCAAGACGCCGGCGCCTTCGGCGGCGACGAATCCGTCGCGCTGCGCGTCGAACGGACGGCTGGCCTGCTCCGGCGCGTCGCAGCGCGTCGACAACGCAGTTGCATTGCCGAAGCCCGCGAGCGCGAGGTCGGTGACCGTCGCTTCGGCGCCGCCGGCAATGACGGCATCTGCGCCTCCGCGCTGGATGAGCTTAAAGGCTTCGCCAATGGCGTTGTTGCCCGTTGCGCAAGCGGTAACGGGTGCCAATGAAGGCCCTTTGGCGCCGTACAAAATGCTAACTTGAGCAGCTGCCATGTTAGCAATCATCATCGGGACAACGGTGGGACTGACTCGGCTTGGCCCTCGAGCGAGCAGCGTTCGATAGTTGTCCAAAATGGTCTGAATGCCGCCAATGCCGGAGCCGATATAGACGCCAACGCGTTCTTCGTTGGAGGCGTCAATCACGAGATTAGCGTCATCGAGGGCTTGTTTAGCTGCCGCAACGGCGAACTGGCAGTAGCGATCCATGCGTCGCACCTCGCGACGTCCAACAGCGGTTTCAGCATCGAAGTCCCGGACAACACCGGCGAAGTTTGTTTTGTAATCCGATGTGTCGAAATGCTCTATTTTAGAAATGCCAGATTGCCCCGTTGTCAAATTCCCCCAAAATGTATCTACATTATTTCCTATTGGCGTAATGACTCCCATACCTGTTATAACCACACGTTTCATCGCGTCGTCCTCCTTTTTCATATAGAATGTCATACTGCGTATCCTATTACAAGTTAGCGTTTATACTGGTATAATGGCTTCTATGATACTAGGCTAAGGAGGAAACCTTGCGTGAACACAAAGGAGAGGCTTCAAGAATTATCGAACTTTCTAATGGCACATCGATCGCGTATCCAGCCGCAAGAAGTTGGACTGTTAGGCGGAAGCAGGCGTCGTACACCGGGTTTGCGCCGTGAGGAAGTCGCAACGATTGCAGGTGTGAGTACGACTTGGTATACATGGCTGGAACAAGGACGAGACATCAAAATGTCTGTACAAGTACTCGCTCGCATTGCAATGGCCTTGCAACTGAATGAGGATGAGCGGCAGTATTTGTTCAGTTTAGCGTTGGAACAACCAGCGCCAGCGACTTTTGTTGATCAAATACCGACGATAAGTCCGGCTTTGAATCGGATTTTGACGGAGCTTCATGATTGCCCCACGATTGTTTCGGATCGCCGATGTCACATTGTTGGTTGGAATCAAGCGGCTGCGGCGGTTTTTCTTGACTTTGCTAAACTCCCAGAGGGGGAGCGGAATATGATATGGCTGCTTTTTACCCGGAAAGAATTGAAATCTCTGGCTGTTAATTGGAGCGACTTCGCCAAAGGTTTCTTGTCGATGTTTCGTTCTTATTATGGTCAATATGTGAGTGATAACTGGTATAGCGAATTTATTGAGGAACTGAGTGAGCGTAGCAAAGATTTTCGTGCCATTTGGAACGAGAGTGATGTCAGTTCTGCGCCTGAAGTATTCATTGAATTTCGACATGCCAAGGTGGGGAAAATGTTGTTCGATCTAACGACCTTGCAGGTGCAAGGGAGAACGGATCTGAGATGCAGTGTATATACACCATCTATCGGATCTGATACCGATACGAAGATCAGACTGCTGATGAGTAAATTAGGCGAATATTAAGTATTCGACATAACGATGCCCTTTCATAAAATATGTACATACAAGTTGAACGGATGATATAATACGTTCACAATCAAAGCCCTGAGGTGAAGCATGAAGGAAAAGCAATTACCGAAATATCAACAATTAAAACAGGAAATTTTGACCTGGTTACATACAGGAAGGCTTAAACCGAATGATCAAATGCCATCCGAAAATGAAATTGCTGAACAGTTCCTGATGAGCCGTCAGACGGTAAGGCAGACGTTTGGTGAACTGGAGAAAGAAGGCTGGCTGTATCGGATGCAAGGCAAAGGGACTTTCGTCTCTACGCCACAAACGCAAAAATCACGCGATGTACAAACGATAGGCATCCTTACGACCTATATATCTGACTATATTTTTCCGCATATTGTTAGAGGAGCAGAGGCTACATTACGGGCGAGAGGCTATAGATTGCTGCTTTCCTCCACGGATAACGACAAAGCAAAAGAACGGGAAAGCTTGGATATGATGATGAGTCAGCCTCTAAGTGGCCTTATTATTGAGCCGACGAAGAGTGCGGAAGGCAACCCGAATCTTAGCTATTATTTGTCATTGGACTACCAGCATATTCCTTATCTCATGATAAACGAGCGATACCCTGAAATGAATTGTCCATCCTTGATCGTGGATGATGAAGATGGTGGATTTAAGGCTGCAGAGCATTTGATTCAGCTGGGGCATCGACGGTTAGCTGGCTTTTTTAAAACGGATGATTTACAAGGTGTGAATCGGTTAAAAGGCTTTATACGCGCGCATCATCATTATCAGGTTCCTCTGCTTCCGGAATTCGTTATTCATTATACGACGGAAGAAAAGCGGACAAAACCGTACAGAAGCGCACTCGCTATGCTGGAACACGGTGCAATTGAGGAACGGCCAACGGCTTTCGTATGCTACAATGACGAACTTGCGATTCATCTGCTTGAAGCTGTACGTACAATTGGTCTGCAAGTGCCACAAGACATCTCCTTAATTGGTTTTGATGACTCGAATCTTGCAACGGCAACTGAGGTGAAATTGACGTCACTTTCTCATCCCAAAACAGAACTCGGCAGCGACGCGGCGGGCATATTAATTGATATGATTGAGAATAAGCGAGTAATCGGCAGTGAAACGGGGAAAGTGTACAAGCCAGAGCTGGTTATCCGAGAGTCCACAATTCGCATTCCGTAATTTTTAAAAAAGGGGTAGTCAACTTGTACGTACAAGTGTTATACTGAGAGCAAGAAACAGGTATAATTTTGAAGGAGGCTCCCCATGTCGAAGAAATATGCGATTGGTGTTGACTATGGCACGGAATCAGGACGTGCGGTTCTGGTCGATTTGAGTGATGGCACAGAGGTGGCAGATCACGTAACGCCATATCCACACAATGTTATTGATGAGAAACTGCCGGTTTCCGGTGTGAAGTTAGAATACGATTGGGCTTTACAACATCCTCAGGATTATATCGATGTACTCACACAATCTGTTCCAGCAGTTGTACGTGCATCTGGCGTAGATCCAGCAGATATTATCGGCTTGGGTATTGATTTCACGGCGTGCACGATGCTCCCTATTGATAAGGCAGGTCAACCGCTGTGCTTCGAACCAGCACTTGCTGCGAATCCGCATAGCTGGGTGAAACTGTGGAAACATCATGCCGCACAAGATGAAGCTACACTCATTAATGAGATTGCAGCGAGCAGAGGAGAAGCTTTCTTGCCTCGTTACGGCGGTAAAATTTCTTCTGAATGGATGATTGCGAAAGTTTGGCAGATTTTGAATGAAGCGCCTGAGATTTATGAGCAAGCCGATCGTTTCTTAGAAGCGACGGACTGGGTTGTGTCTCAAATGACAGGTCAATCCGAGATCGTGCGCAATAGTTGTACTGCGGGCTACAAATCCATTTGGCACAAGCAAGATGGGTATCCAAGCCAAGATTTCTTTAAAGCCTTGGATCCTAGACTTGTAGATGTCACAGAAACGAAGCTTCGCGGAGATGTCGTTGCCTTAGGTACAAAAGCCGGCGAACTGACAGCTGCTATGGCTGAGCGCATGGGACTCGTTGCCGGAACTGCGATCGCGGTTGGTAACGTTGATGCGCATGCGGCTGTACCAGGCGTTGGCGTCGTTACGCCGGGCAAGCTAGTCATGGCAATGGGGACTTCCATTTGTCATATGCTGCTTGGCACAGAAGAGAAAGAAGTAGAAGGCATGTGCGGCGTTGTTGAAGACGGCATCATTCCTGGCTACTTAGGCTATGAAGCAGGGCAATCGGCGGTTGGCGATATTTTCGCATGGTACGTGGAGCAAGGTGTTCCTGCATATGTGGAAAAAGCTGCGGCTGAGGAAGGCATCAACGTACATGAATGGTTGGAGCGCCGTGCATCCGCTTACAAACCCGGTGAAACGGGCTTGCTTGCTTTGGATTGGTGGAACGGTAACCGCTCAGTGCTTGTAGATACAGAGTTAAATGGACTTATCCTAGGTTATTCCTTGCTTACGAAACCAGAAGAAATTTATCGCACATTGCTGGAAGCAACGGCTTTCGGCACACGTAAAATTGTCGATGCTTTCCATAGCAACGGAGTTGAGGTTGAAGAATTGTATGCATGTGGTGGATTACCGCAGAAGAATCATCTCTTGATGCAAATTTATGCGGATGTAACGAATCGTGAAATCAAAATCGCTGATTCGAAACAGACGCCAGCACTTGGTGCTGCGATGTTCGGAGCTGTTGCTGCAGGTGCGGACAAAGGCGGCTATGACAGCATTGTTGATGCCGCGAAGCAAATGGCACGTGTTCGTAAAGAAACGTTCAAGCCGATTGCGGAGAACGTAGCCGTTTACGAGAAACTGTACCAAGAATACAGCAAGCTGCATGACTATTTTGGTCGGGGTGACAATGATGTTATGAAACGACTTCGCTCGATTCGCGAGGAAGCTCGTCAATAATGATCCGTTAATCACTGAACGTAATTTGCAATTCAATATCCCCATATCCTAGGAGGCATTAAGCCCATGAACCCTTTTTCAGAAAAAGTATTTTGGTTTGTTACTGGTAGTCAGCATTTGTACGGACCTGAAACACTCCTTCAAGTAGATGAGCATTCCAAACAAATCACAGCAGGTATCGATCGTTCCGAAGCCATTCCAAGCAAACTCGTGTTCAAACCCGTTCTAACTACACCCGATGCGATTCGTAGACTTTGTCTTGATGCGAATGCGGATGATTCCTGCGCGGGAATTATTACTTGGATGCATACGTTCTCTCCAGCTAAAATGTGGATTGCGGGACTTTCGGAGTACCGGAAGCCGTTGCTTCACTTGCACACACAGTTCAACCGTGATATTCCTTGGGATACGATCGATATGGATTTCATGAACTTGAACCAAGCAGCGCACGGTGACCGTGAATATGGTTTCATCGGCGCACGTATGGGAATTGCTCGTAAAGTTGTTGTCGGTTACTGGGAAGATCCAGCTGTTCTGGAGCGTATTGGTGGTTGGATGCGCACAGCTATGGGATTCATTGAAGGACGTAATCTAAAAGTTGCCCGTTTTGGTGATAATATGCGCCATGTTGCTGTAACAGAAGGCGATAAAGTTGAAGCGCAAATTAAATTCGGTTGGTCCATCAATGGGTTCGGTGTAGGCGATCTAGTACAACGTGTTGGGGATATCTCTGAAGCTGAAGTTGATTTGCTCATGGATGAATACAACGAAGTGTATGATATTACTCCTGAAGGCCGTACTGCGGGTCCGATTCGCGATGCGATTCGTGAGCAAGCTCGCATCGAGCTTGGGATGAAGTCATTCTTACAAGAGGGTGGGTTCGGCGCATTCACGACCACTTTTGAGGATTTGCATGGCCTTAAGCAGTTGCCTGGGCTTGCAGTTCAACGTTTGATGGAGCAAGGATACGGGTTCGGTGGCGAAGGCGATTGGAAAACTTCCGCGTTGCTGCGGGTGATGAAAATCATGGCGAACAACAAAGGGACTTCCTTCATGGAAGACTACACGTATCATATGGAATCAGGCAATGAGCTCGTACTTGGCTCGCATATGCTTGAAATTTGCCCAACGATCTCGGCAACTCGCCCGAAAATCGAAGTTCACCCGCTAGGTATCGGCGGCAAAGCGGATCCGGCTCGTCTAGTTTTCGACGGTGCTTCCGGCCCAGCGCTGAATGCATCACTTATCGATATGGGCAATCGCTTCCGTTTGCTAATTAACGAAGTTGATGCCGTGCAACCGGTTAAAGCGATGCCGAAATTGCCTGTGGCACGCGTTCTTTGGAAGCCGCAGCCTTCCTTAAGTGGTTCAGCAGAAGCTTGGATTCTTGCAGGCGGCGCGCATCATACAGTGTTCTCTTACAATGTGAGTACAGAGCAACTTGTGGATTGGGCGGAGCTAGCTGGGATTGAAGTCGTCATTATCAATAAAAATACATCAACCTTGCAGTTCCGTAATGAGCTTCGTTGGAATGATGCGGTGTGGAGACGCTAAGTTATCTATACATGTAATGGACCTGAGGCACATAGCCTCAGGTTTTTCTTCTCACGTAAATGGAAAGTCACATTTGTCGATATAAAAGCAATTTACGTCCATTGACTTTTTTCGCACACATGGGCTAAAGTGAAAGCATTGTGTCCGTCCAAATATTGGACAAGGATAAGCAGTTATTTAGGAGGAGAATGAAGAGATGTCTACCAAAGCATATGAAGGAACGTACAACGGTGAACAAGCGATTTGGCTGCAAGCTGGGCGTTATGAAGCGGTAGTTTTGCCAGATGTTGGTGCAAATCTGATTGCTTTCCGTGATATAGAGAAAGAATACCGTTTCTTGCGCGAGCCTGCGCTGGAAGAGATGGAAGCGTTTAAAGAGCGTCCAATCGTTCATGGAATTCCTGTGTTATTCCCGCCGAACCGTTATGAAGATGGCAAATTCCCTTGGAAAGGGAACGTGTTCCAATTCCCAGTCAATGAACCTAAGACAGGTAATCATCTACACGGATTTGTACACAATATTCCATGGGCCGTTGAGAATTTCAGCAGTGATGGCAATGAAAGCCGCGTCGCATTAGCATTGCGTGTGCGAGAAGGGCATTCCGTTCATGAATTCTTACCTTTTGACTTTACGATCCGCTTGATTTATACCTTGAATGAGCAAGGTTTGCACCAACAGATTTCCGTACATAATGAAGGCAATGAAGCGATGCCGTGCTTGTTAGCGTTCCATACAACGATTAACGCACCATTTGCTGTGAATAGCCAGCCTTCGGATTATACGTTCCAAATGACAATCGGCGAGCGTTGGGCATTGAACGAGCGTATGCTGCCAACGGGTGAGTATCAAGCTCTCTCCGCGGATGAAGAGAAGATGAAAGTTGGCGGTTTGTCGCCATTCTTTGAGGGTATGGATAATCATTACACGAGTGTTCCGCAAAATAGCCGCAACTTCATGGCATTGACAGATGCACGTGAAGGCATCAAACTGGTTTATGATGTAGGGACTTCCTATAAGCAATGGATGATCTGGAACAATGGCAAAACAGAAGGCTTCTTCTGCCCTGAGCCGCAAATGAATTTGGTTAATGCACCGAATGTGGATCTGCCTGCCGATCAAATTGGACTTGTTTCCTTAGAACCAGGTGAAGTGTGGGAAGAAACGGCACGATTATATCCGATTAAAATCACGAAATAATTGCTACTTGATTAGCAATAAGAAGCACCCCCTTTGATGCATGGAGAGAATCCGATGGGACGATCGACTTGCGAGGAGGGGGTATTTGTGAGCCAAGGAGGGGTAAGGATGGGGAAGTGGGATCACTTAGATCGCGATCAGATGATCGCCAAGCTTGAGACGTTGATGTCTGAGAATGAGAGATTAAAGGCGGAAATCGCGCGACTGCGCGGTGTTAAGCCTCCTGCATCGGGTTCTATGGAGAGTATGTCAACGAAGCTGAAGGAAGCTTTGAGGGAGTAAATGCACCTATAGGATCGAGAAGGAATGTGTCAGTTCGACAAAGCGAAACGGATTCGCTATAATGAAAACTGGCAAAAGGAGGGAACAACATGAGTGAAACGAACGTAAATGAGACTTTACCACCAAAAACGTGTTCCATTGATCGACTAGTTACGAAAGAAGCAGAAGTAAGCAAAGTGCTTGCTGGCCAAAAAACGGCTTGTCGTCGCAACGGACGTTATGCGGATATTGGTGAAACTATGGATCTGCAAGGTACATCCTTTACAGTAACCAACGTGTATCAGCAAGCTTTGGGTGAACTAACACCTGAACATGCGAAACAAGAAGGTCACGAAACCGTTGATGAGTATCGCGACAGTATTCTTGCAATGCATCCAGGTATGCCTTGGCTGCCACAGATGAAAGTATGGGTACACGAATTTCAAAAAGCCGAATAACACAAAGAACCGTGTGGATCCTTGGATTCACACGGTTTATTCACATTACAGATAGGATGATCGACTTGTCTTGGTATATTATCATGCTCTATATTCATATTTTCAGCGTTGTATTAAGCATCGGCCCTTATTTCGTTCTATTTCCTTTACTAGCGCTTATTCGTAGAGCACCTTTCGAGTCGCTGCCTGATTACTTAGAGCCGTTTCGGATTACCGTTCGACTGACGAAGCATGCAGGACATGTGTTAGTTGCAACGGGTATTATCCTGACATGGATTACAGCCTGGAGTTGGAAAACGTCCTGGATTGTCGCGACGGTCCTGATTATGGTCGCTTCGCTTTACTTCATTGCACGTGCATTCTCACCACTGTTGCGCCAGCTCAAAGCTCCGCATGAAGATCGTAATTTCCTCGTAAACAAGCTGCGTAAAGCTTTGATCTTGTATGTGATCATTACGCTTGCGATGATGTGGTTCATGGTGTCCAAGCCAACAATCTGGTAAGGCGGAAAGAACCATCACAGCAACCTACACATTAGAGTTTTCTAGCTAACTTAGAGCTTTCTAGCCAACATCACGACAAAATTATAAGACTTGTAAACGCAATCCACATCTGAAAAGCCTGAGTCGCGAAGCCAGCCAAGCTGCGTATCAAGTGGAGCCATTCTGTCCAGCTTCGTACGCTCATAGGCGGCTTGAAGCGCTTCTGGAGTTAGATCCGTTGCTTCAATCTTGGCGATCCAATCCGATCGGTACAAGCCATCAAGGAAGGGTGTTTTTCCTAAAACTTGATCAGCATTAACGAAAACCCCGCCTGGCTTTAATAAATGAAAAATATTTGTATACAGAGCTTGCTTAGCCTCATCTTCCAAATGATGAATGGAGAGCGAGGAGATGATAGCATCATAAGGCTCTCCATCTTCAAAAGTCGAATAATCACCAACATGGTAAGTTACTTCCGAAGCCCTTGCATCTGCAAATCTTTCTTTGGCTATATCCAGCATCCCTGTCGACAGGTCAATCAATGTTAAACGCGCCTCTGGGTACGAACGCAGCATATAGGATGAGAAAAGTCCTGTCCCTGCGCCTAAATCAAGAATACGTGGTGCTTTCTGGTCGAATTGGACCAAAGAAGCGGCCGAATTGTAAAAATCATCGAAGCAAGGAATCAACTTTCTGCGTTGGCTGTCATACTTTTGAGCAATTTCATCGAATTTCGTTAAAATGTGATGGTTCGCGTTGTCGTTCATGTGGTTTCAGCTCCATTTCCAAACCCTGGCTTATTTGTTCTATACCCTTAGTGTAAAGGGCGGATAAGAAAAAATCCAAGATGTAAAAACACTGGAGTTATAGGTAAAAACTATTAATGATTAGAACGTTATTAGTTTATTTGGTTGGTTTAAGCTCTTATTCGTCTTAACAATACGTTTATGACTTCTGAGAATACCAGTCCAATGGCGATGGCCCCAGAGAGCAAAAAAGCTTTCGCAGCGAGCTGCACAGCGACATCGTAATGATTTTGAACGACATTGCGCATGGCGTCATAAGCTAGTCCACCTGGGACTAGAGGGATAATACCAGAGACACTGAATACGATGACGGGTGTTTTATATATTTTCGCGAAAAATTGAGAAATAATCGTGACAACAAAGGACGCAATGAGTGTGGCTAGGATAGGATCTAGATACGTTTTTTGAAAAGAGAAATAGAGCATCCAGCCAATCATCCCAACAAACCCGCATTGTACAAGCGTTTTACGAGGTACATTGAAAATGATGCCGAAAGCGGACGTCGAAATGAAACTAGTTACGAGTTGTTCCAACATGTCCATACTAGAACCCCTTCCCTGGATAAAATGTCAATACAAAAGCTATTCCTGCGCCGATCGCGAATGCGGTTAAGAATGCTTCCGCGCCTTTGGACACGCCCGATACGAAATGTCCTGCCATCAAATCGCGCACGGCATTGGTAATCAGGAGCCCAGGCACGAGCGGCATGACGGAGCCAATAATAATCTTATCTAGATTATGACCTAACCCTGTTTTGACCGTTAAATAGGCAATGAGTCCAATGATTAAGGATGCGAGAAATTCAGCGAAAAATTTGATAGGGACTAAACGATGGAAGAAAGTCAGCGATATGGTGCCAGCACCACCGGCAATGAAGGCCGGGAAGAAATCGGACCACGTCCCTTGAAACATGATGAGAAAACAACCGCTCGCAATCGCAGCTGCTAAAGCCTGTAACCACGCGGGATATCTACGTGTATCGGCACTTAGAGCCTCAAGCTCCTGGTAGGCGGCTGTCGGTGATAGCTCACCTTGACTGATTTTGCGAGAAATGGCATTCACGACCGTTACTTTCCTTAAATCCGTTGATCGCGAAGAAATCCGAATGAGTCGGGTTGTCTGCTCAGGCCCATCAATCGAGAAAATGATGCCCGTAGGCGTGACAAAGCTATGCGAATTTGGAATACCAAAAGCCTCAGCCACACGAGTCATCGTATCTTCAACCCGATAGGTTTCGCCGCCGTTTTCCAGCATGATTTTACCCGCGAGTAAACACACTTGTGCGATTTCATAATTCGTCGCTGCTGGCTGGTGCGCCATGTGATCCGTATCCTTTCTGTTTTGGAATAATTGACCTAAGTATAAATCAAATTGATTGCGATTGAAAATGATAGAGGGTCGAGGCAAAGGCAAATTTTCCATGTGTTTATGATATAATGAATGGATAAAAATGTAGACAGATAAAACAGGGGACTTGGAGGAAGGGCCATGAGCTTGGAGAATATGTTTGTTCATAAAAAGGATCCTAACTTTTTCTTAACCGATTTGGATGGAACCTTGTTGAACGCCAATGCAAAGCCATCGGACTTTACGATACGTGTAATAACGCAAGCGCTTGAGCAGGGGGCTGTCATTAGTTATGCGACTGCACGAAGTTATCAGAGCTCGCAGGCTGTGGTTTCGGACATACCATGGCGGTATCCACTAGTTTTATATAATGGGGCTATGTTGTTTGATCCGTTGGAGAAGCGGGTCATTGGCGGGCGTTGGCTGGGCTGTGAGCGGAGTAATGCGATTATTCAATTGGGCAAAAGTTTTGGAATCACACCGCTGCTGTTTGCACTCGATGAGCAGGATAACGAGCGGGTACATCATGAGAAATTGGAGCGAACTGGTGACCTTCAATTCTTGGCTAGTCGACCGAATGATCCGAGATTTCGAGAGGTGGATGAGCTCCACTGTACGGAAACATTGCGAACGCTAATTCTGACATATATCGGGCTGTTGGAGGAGCTTCTACCTTTGAAAACTGCGGTTCAGGAAGTGTTGGGTTCTGAGGTTCATATTCATTTGATGAAGGATAATTATATTGCTGGGCATTATTTCCTTGAATTCAGTCATCCCGAAGCAAATAAGCAGATGGGTCTGCGGTTATGGGCTGAGCTCGTTGGATGCACGTCCGAGGATGTGACGGCATTCGGTGATAATTTGAACGATACAGGCATGTTTCTTGAGGCAGGTCGTAAAGTTGCAGTCGCGAATGCGCATCCTGAGATTTTGCTATTAGCGGATGAGATCGTCGTGAGTAATGATGAGGATGGCGTAGCTGTTTATATCGCTGCCTGTATCGATGGAACGCATGTAAATGAGGTAGGGTAAGTTGTGGGAATTGGTGAGTAGAATGAGTGATTAGGGAGGGAAATCTATGGCGCGATACGTCGCTATGCTGCGTGGAATTAATGTAAGTGGTCAGAAAATTATTAAAATGGACAGGCTTAGGCAGCTCTTCGAATCTATGGCATTTACGAATGTGAGTACCTATATTCAGAGTGGGAACGTGATTTTTGATGCTGAAGAAGCAGATGCTGCGACCCTTCGAGATCGGATCGTACATGAGTTGAAGGAACAGCTGACGTTTGATATTCCGGTCATCATTCGAACCCCTGCGGAGCTGCAAGAGGTGGTACAAGACACACCCTATCCGACTGTGAATGTGGATGCGAATGAGCAAAGATACGTTACCTTCTTATCGCAAGTTCCGACGGATGCGGGGCTTGCTAAGTTAGATGCTGCGCAGAGTGAAGTTGACGAGTATCACGTCAAGGGATTGACCGTATATCTGCTCATTCGCAAAAACTACGGCGACTCCAAATTCAGCAACAACTTTATCGAGAAGAAGCTTGGTATGGCTGCGACCACTCGAAATTGGGAGACGGTGAATAAGTTGATTCAGTTGGCGGGGGAAGGCTGAGGTATGGCTGTGTAAGTCGAAAAAATCGATTTACAGGGCTCCGAATGGCGAACTGCGCCTCCCTAAGTCGAAGAAATCGAGTTAGGGAGACCCTCGCGCGGGGAAAATGGCCAAATAGTTCGGCGGAATCGGACTAATGGTCATTTTTTACTAGTACCCTTCGTTTTAATTCGAAAATATCGGACTAACGCAGCTCCCAGTACATCGCTAACGTTATCACCAGTGATAAAGTGTTGATAAGTAGCTTAAGTACTTGGGATTTTTTGCATATTCGCAGGGTTGATGGGGGAGGCTTAGGAGATCAATCAGTGAACATTCATGTTCATATAGAGGTAGGCGACCTAAGATGAACCTTTGGAAGAATAAGAAAGCCCGCGCAGCGTTGCTGCTCGCGGGCATCCTCCTGGCGTGCTTCGCCACGCCGGCGAAGGCTAAGCACGGGGTCGCCATTCCCGTGCTGAACTACCACAGCATCGGGGTGGCCCCGGGGAACACGTACGTGCTCCACCCCGATACATTCGTGCGCCAAATGGACTATTTGGCCGCGCATCACTACACCCCGATGACACTGGCCGAATTCGCCAGCGTCATCACAAACAAAATGCCGTCACCGGCTCACCCCGTGCTGCTCACGTTCGATGACGGCTATGCCAATAACGCGGAGGTGGCGTTGCCCATCCTCCAGCAACACGGCTTTCCGGCGACGCTGTACGTGTCGACGGGCCTTGTCAATACGCCAGGTTACCTTACCTGGCCACAAATCAAACAGCTGAGCGCAGCAGGTTGGGATATTGCGTCACACACCGTGACGCACCCTCATCTGCCCATGCTCAGCAAAAAAGCGCAGCGCGAGGAGATACTCGCTGCGCGCACCCAGATTGAGCAAGAGCTGGGGAAATCAGCGAATACGTTCGCTTACCCGTACGGCGAGTTCAACCGCACAACGTTAAGTATTTTACGAAAGGCTAAATTTCGCTATGCTTTCACGACCTTAGAGGGCTGGGCTTCGTCGGATCAACCCCCGCTGAAGCTGCATCGCATTGTCGTAGACAGCCAAAAACCATTCGAAGACTGGGTGCAGCAAGTAACCGAAGCGACGACCTCGTAAGCGAGATTTGGTATATCCCTTGCTTTTGTGTCGATATTACCAAGCATTTCAAGTGGATTTATGAACACTACGCGTTTAATAGTGGATTTACCCGAATTTTTGAGTATAATCGTATATAGAGATGATAAGCACTCTCACTAAAATGTGTCGTTTAAGGAGTCGTACAATGTCAAAAACACTTATTTTCGGACATAAAAATCCGGACACTGATTCAATCACATCCGCAATTGCTTATGCAGCACTGAAAACAAAATTAGGACAAGAAGTAGAAGCAGTTCGTCTAGGTTCCATTAACGGCGAAACGCAATTTGCACTTGATACGTTTAAAGTTGCAGCTCCACGTGAAGTTCAAACTGTTGCGAACGAAGCAGCAAATGTCATCTTGGTTGACCACGTTGAGCGCCAACAAAGCGCTAGCGACATCGATCAAGTACGTGTAGTGGAAGTCATTGACCACCACCGTATTGCTAATTTCGAGACGAGCCACCCGCTTTACTACCGCGCAGAGCCGGTTGGTTGTACAGCAACGATTTTAAATAAATTGTACAAAGAAAACGGTGTTTCCATCGATGCTGACATCGCTGGTTTGATGCTTTCTGCTATCATTTCTGATTCTTTGCTATTCAAATCTCCAACTTGCACGGAGCAAGACGTTGCTGCTGCACGTGAGCTAGCTGCCATCGCTGGTGTAGACGCTGAAGTGTATGGTCTGAACATGCTGAAAGCAGGCGCGGATCTTAGCGACAAAACGGTTGCACAGTTGATTTCTTTGGATGCCAAAGAATTCCAAATGGGCAGCTATAAAGCTGAAATCGCACAAGTCAACGCGGTTGATGTGAACGATGTTCTTTCTGGGCAAGCTGAAATCGAAACGGCGCTTCAAGCGATTATCGCTGAGAAAAACCTAGACTTGTTCTTGTTCGTTGTTACGGACATTTTGAACAATGACTCCGTAGGTCTTGCTCTTGGACGTAAAGCGGACGCAGTTGAGAAAGCATACAACGTTTCTCTAGTAGATAACAAAGCTGTACTTAAAGGCGTTGTTTCGCGTAAATCACAAATCGTACCTGTGCTTACAGACATTTTCAACAACCTGTAGGATATATGGTAAAATCGGCAATAATTGAGCACCGTTCATCCCGATGAACGGTGTTTTTTGGTTATACCGAAAACTTTTGGTATGATAAGAGGATACTTTGAGAAAGAGGTGGCAATAAACATGACAAATCACATCCATGAAGTTCATTTAGATAAAGCGACGTTTGCAGGAGGTTGTTTCTGGTGTATGGTGACGCCTTTCGAGTCACTGCCAGGCATTATTTCTGTTGTTTCCGGATATATCGGTGGACACACGACCAATCCGACGTATAAAGAAGTTTGTTCCGAGACAACGGGGCATGCGGAAGCTGTGCAAATCACATTCGATCCTGAATTGTACCCTTATGACAAATTGCTTGAAACGTACTGGCGTCAAATTGATCCGACCGATGCTGGCGGACAATTTCACGATAGGGGATCATCGTATCGTACGGCGATATTTGCCCATAGCGATGAGCAGTTCGCTAAAGCTGAGGCGTCCAAACAAGCGCTGCAGAACAGCGGTCGATTCGATCGTCCAATTGTGACGGAAATCGAGCGGATTGATGCGGAAGCATTTTATCCAGGGGAAGAGTATCATCAAGATTATCATCACAAAAATCCGTCTCACTACAAAGCCTACCGTAAAGGTTCAGGACGCGATGCGTATATCTCCCAATTTTGGAACACAGCGAAGGATAAAGAAGAGCGCAAGAAAGCACTCACACCTCTGCAATTTGAGGTAACCCAGAATAATGCGACTGAGCGTCCTTTCCAAAATGAATTCCATGACCACAAAGAAAAAGGTCTCTACGTGGATATCGTTTCAGGAGAGCCCTTATTTACCTCTTATGATAAATTCGATTCAGGCTGCGGCTGGCCAAGTTTCACACAGCCCTTATTCGAAGGACATGTGAAAGAAGTAACGGATACAAGTCACTTTATGATCCGTACAGAAGTACGAAGCACAGAGGCGGATTCGCATTTGGGTCACGTTTTTAATGATGGTCCAGGTCCAAATGGTCTTCGTTATTGCATCAATTCAGCTTCATTGCGATTCATTCCACTGGCTGACATGGAGAAGGAAGGCTACGGCGCTTATCTTCGATTCTTCGACCAGAAGTAAGGCTATACTGGTAAGTCTCAACCGTTCCCGCATACATTTAACTATGGCGCGTTGAAACGGAGGGAGTTGCCATGGTCGTATCACCGGATCTGCGAGATCTTAGCTGTGTCATTGTGCAGGGAGTGAAGTTTTTTGAGCTGGTCGCTGAGCCAGTTGTGCAAGAAATTCTCCCAGGCGTGTTCATGAAAGGGTGGGGCTACAACGGCAGCATCCCAGGGCCGACGATTCGTGTGTTTCCCGGTGATTGGGTGACAATTCGTGTCCACAATCGGCTGCCGGAAGCTACAAGTGTGCACTGGCATGGGCTCGATGTGCCGAATCGCATGGACGGGGTGCCGGCCGTTGAACCTTCGCCTTATATCGAACAAGGAAAGTTTTTTGACTATCATTTTCAAATTGTTAATCCACCAGGTACACATATGTATCACACCCATGTTGACGCTGCTTTTCAAGAGTTAATGGGCTTAGGTGGAGGCTTTATCATTGAGGATCCCTATGAATACAGTGCCCAGCGCGATTATTTCATTATGCTGCAAGAGTTTCACTTAAAAGGGATGGAAAAAGGCGTGGTGAAGACGGGGCAATTTGAGCTGGATACGATGTCGGATGGTTTTAACTTTTTTACGATGAACGGTCGCTGCTTTCCACATACAACTCCGTTACCCGTCCGTTATGGAGAGGAAGTGCGCATTCGCTTTGGGAATATCGGGATGAATGCGCATCCCATCCATTTTCATGGACATCAGTTCTGGGTGGCAGCAGCAGATGGGAACACGATACCTCATTTCAATAGAGAACTGCGCAACACGATACTAGTGCCTAGCGGAGTCACCACCGATATTGAATTTTCAGCGCATAATCCTGGCGTTTGGCCGCTTCATTGTCATATGCCGCATCATACATCGAATAACATGACGAAGCCGACAGGTGGCATGTTCACGGTCGTTCAGTATGTGTAGGAGAGAATGGCTATAATTATTTTATCCTCGGATGCCCCTTGACGTTGACCTGCTTGAGTAGGTATTATGAGTTCCATAATCACATATGAAGTTATGATCAAAGACATGATTTTCATCACGAACTGCCCAGAGAGAGAAGTACTAGCTGAAATCTTCTCCTGTTGCCGGTTGAAAATTACCCCTTTGTAGCTGTGACGCTGAACCCACTGCGAAGTAACGCATGGAAATAAGTGACACCGATTTATCCTCGCTACCGGATACTAATAAGGACTTGCACGATGGGAGTCGAATTAGGGTGGAACCACGAGCTGAACGCACTCGTCCCTTTCTGGGAGAGATGCGTTTTTTTGCGTTCACAAAAATAAGGAAAAGGAGGAAGGAAGGCATGGATATTGAAGTAATTTTGCCAGATGGAACTAGTAGGAGGTACGTACAAGGCACGACGATTGAACAAGTTGCTGAATCGATTAGTGTAGGGCTGAGAAAGCAAGCCATCGCGGGCAAAATGAACGGCCAATTGGCCGATTTACAGCAACAAATTGAAGCGGATAGCCACATCGAAATCGTCACTTTGGAAAGTGAGCAGGGGTTAGAGGTTTATCGTCATACCACAGCACATGTACTAGCACAAGCACTTAAACGTATCTATGGCGTTCAGGCCATTAAGCTTGGTATTGGACCTGTTATTCAGGATGGTTTCTACTATGATATCGATATTGAGAAACCATTATCAAGTGATGATCTAAGAGCGATTGAAGACGTGATGAGTCAAATCATTCAGGAGAACATTCCGATTACTAGACGAGTCGTCGGCCGAGAGGAAGCATTGGACATTTTTGCAAAGTTAAATGAGTCCTATAAACTTGAGCTTATCCGAGATTTGCCAGCGGACGTGCTGATTTCGATCTATGACCAAGGGGAATTCTTCGACCTATGCCGAGGTCCTCATCTCCCTTCAACTGGACGGATTAAAGCTTTTAAACTGCTCCATGTAGCAGGGGCGTATTGGCGTGGTGATGCGAAGAACTCTATGTTGCAACGGATTTATGGCACAGCATTTCTGAAAAAAGCGCAGCTCGATGACCATCTTCATAGACTCGAAGAAGCGAAGAAACGTGACCATCGTAAGCTTGGGAAAGAGCTTGAACTCTTTATGTTCTCGGAAGAAGCGCCGGGTATGCCTTTTTATTTGCCGAAGGGGATGATTCTGCGCAACGAACTTGAGAACTTCGCTCGAGAACTGCAGCGCCTTAGAGAATATGACGAAGTGCGCACACCTCTGATGATGAATAATCGCATGTGGGAGGAATCAGGGCATTGGGATCATTATAAAGACAATATGTACTTTACGAATGTAGATGATACGAAGTTTGCGCTGAAACCGATGAATTGCCCAGGCCACATGTTGATTTATAAAAATAGCCTACACCTACACTCCTACAGGGAATTACCGATTCGCCTTGCGGAATTTGGTCAGGTCCATCGTCATGAGTTTTCGGGAGCGCTGAATGGGATGATGCGTGTGCGCACTTTTTGTCAGGATGATGCCCATCTCTTCGTTTTGCCAGAACAAATTGAGGATGAAATCGGCCGAGTCATTGAGCTGATCTCGCATGTCTATCACGTGTTTGGTTTCGAATATCGGATTGAGCTTTCGACTAGACCAGATGATTATATGGGTTCAAGTGAGCTCTGGGATCAAGCGGAGAAATCGTTGCAGCATGTTTTGGATAAAAGAGGGATCGCGTACCGCATTAATGAGGGGGATGGCGCTTTCTATGGGCCCAAAATCGATTTTCACATCCTCGATGCTTTGAAGCGGAGCTGGCAGTGCGGAACGATCCAATTGGATTTCCAAATGCCCGAAAAGTTCGATTTAACGTATATCGGGGATGATAGTCTCAAGCATCGGCCAGTCGTCATTCATCGAGCCGTATATGGTTCGATTGACCGTTTCATCGGGATTTTAACGGAGCATTATGCTGGAGCTTTCCCGTTGTGGCTGGCACCTGTCCAAGTGAAACTGCTGCCAGTTTCTGATCGCTATGTGGACTATGCTTTCCAAGTGAAAAAATCGCTTGAAGAGGCAGGCATACGCGTAGAAGTGGATGCGCGGGCTGAGAAATTAGGATATAAAATTCGCGAAGCCCAGCTAGACAAAGTCATGTACATGTTCATCCTTGGTGAAAAAGAACAAATCTCCGGCAGTGTCTCCATCAGAAAACGGGGAGAGGGTGATCTTGGAATAAGATCACTGCCGGAGATTAAGGAGCAAATCAAGTCAGAGATTGCAGCGAAGCAGTAAGGTCGAATGAAGTACTTATTGCTGAGTCAGTATGGTTAGTTGGTTAGTTGGTCGGATGGAGGTTGCGTAAATCTCCTTTGTTCTAGGCAAATAGATGGATTTTATGTAGTTAAATTCTTTGAATTTGCGATCAAAAACAGAATAAATGGAAAACCTACAGTTAAATTTAACCATTTGGTCGATTTGAATAAAATAGGCAGTTTTAACATCATATTTTACAGTTAAATCGAGTTATCGGGGGGATTTTGCATAAATAGCTGTACATTTTACAGTTAATAGAAATTTCGAGAGGCGACTGCCCCTCGAAACTCCACTAACACCGGTGAAAGGTGGGATCACGAGCCCACGTCGCATGTACACGTCCTTAGTCTGTCTCCCGCCTGCTCATTCTGAACAACGAGATTAGTTTTCGTACCATGGATTCAAATGGATCAGAACTTCATCTACGTCACTATGCTGATCCATGATGGATTTCTTGATGATACGTGAGATGTCATGCCCTTGTTGGATGGTCAGTTCGCCAGGAACTGAAATTCGAGCGTCTACTAGAATATAATGTCCGTGCTCTCTCGCACGAACACGATCAATACGTTTTACACCAGGAACCGCTTCGATCAACGCCGTATATTGCGAAAGCATGTGTTGATCGACGGTTTTTTCCATGAGAATATCAAAGGATTCTTTGGCCATTTCGATGCCTAGTTTCAAAACTAGGAGAGATACAATAACTCCCGCCGCTGCATCGCCATAGGCTAACCAGTAAATGTCATAAGCTTTGCCAATGAAAGCTAAGCCAATCCCTACAACAGCTGCAAGCGAAGCATACACATCGGCTATATGATCATGAGCTGTCGCAATTAAGCTTTTGCTGTTCGTACTACGTCCGATCCGCATGGTGTATACATACAGAAGATATTTCCATACCACAGAAACTGCTGAAGCGATTAAGGCGATTAGACTTGGAGCACTCGGTTCATGGAATAAAGCCGCTACTGCATGGTATCCGATATAAAGTGCAGCTGTTACAAGAATGAATGCAACGAATCCCGAGCCAAGAACCTCTGCTTTGCCGTGGCCATAGGGATGATCGTCATCCGCTGGGAGTTTGGAAATCCGCATGGCACTTAGTGCGGCAATGGTTGCAATAATGTCCCCTGCGTTATGGACGCCGTCTGCCATGAGTACTTCACTGTTAAAGATAAGACCGATAATAATTTTGATAATCGTTAATAAAATGTTACTGATGAGGGAGAGCCAAATGGCCCAAACCGATGACTTGTTGTCGACGTGCATGAATGATGACCTCCTGCAGAAGTGTTTCCCGAAGGAAAAAAAATCCCTCGACCTAAGGTCGGGGGATTGGGCTGATATTTTTAAATAAATCTAGTAAACTATCAATAAATGGCATATTCAACACTTCACTTTTCACAAATATCTTTGTATAATACCACACATAATGAGAAATCACAAACCTCCAAATGTCTTGGAAAGGAAGTCGAGTGGCATGCGCGTACATGAATTTAAGATTACAAAAGATTTAGAGCGAAGCGATTTATCTGGTATTTCTGTGAAATCATCTCATTTTATTTCAGATGTCACGCTCGACTTTCAGTTTGATGATAAGCATCATAAGGTTGATGTGAAAAGTGTATTAGGCATGCTGCTAGTCCCCATCAAGGCAGGTACTACACTGCGTTTACTCACGAGAGGAAAAGATGAGGAAGAGGCTATGCATTTTATTTTTGATTTATTTCGGATCTTTTGTTAACTGCTTGTTCGTATGCGCTTTCAGAGTGCAGAATTGCATTGTTTTATGACAAGATTGGATAGCGCGTTGACATGATAAAAGAGGTAGAATAGCAGATATAAGCGGTGTGGAGACACGCTAGTAAAGGCTGTTGGAGGTCATTTATCGATGAGTAGCTATCGCGTGGTTATTGTTGGGTGTGGTGGTATGGCCAATGTATGGGTTGAAAACATGAAACAAAGACATGAGTGCGAAATTGTAGCACTTGTTGATATTAAAACGGAGTTCGCGCAAGCGATGGCGGAGCGTCATGGGCTATCTTGTGGTGTGTATACGGATGTTGAAGCAGCTATTCGTGACAATGAGGCCAATCTGGTACTGGATATTACGATCCCAGCGAGTCACTTCCAAGTTGCAAGCACTGCGCTTCGCAATGGGTGTGATGTGCTCGGGGAGAAACCGATGGCAGCTACGATGGACGAGGCTAGGGAGCTTATCCTGATAACAGATGAAGCAGGAAAGTCATTGGCTGTTATGCAAAATCGGCGGTATGACGCGAATATTCGCGCCTTTCGCGAGCTGATCCAATCCGGAACGATTGGTCGTGTAGGTTATGTTGGTGCGGACTTCTTTCTGGGGCCGCATTTTGGGGGCTTTCGCGATGCGATGGAAAGTCCGCTCATTCTAGATATGGCGATCCACACGTTTGATCAGGCTCGTTTTCTTACAGGGGCAGACCCCGTTTCGGTGTACTGCCAAGAATTTAACCCTCCCGGCTCCTGGTATGCCGGGAATGCCTCCGCGATCTGCATCTACGAGATGTCAGACGGCTCTGTGTTCTGCTACCGCGGCTCCTGGTGCGCGGAAGGTGCGCCAACCTCCTGGGAGGCGGATTGGCGCGTGACGGGCGAGCAGGGCACCGCTCTGTGGGACGGAGCGGGAGCTCCGTACGCGGAGGTTGTCGCTGCCGGCACGCAAGACGGCAAGTTCCTTCGCGAGTTCACGCGCGTGGACGCGGACGTGAACTGGTCTGGCCGCAGCGGCCATGCCGGCTGCTTGGACGAGATGTTCGCGGCGCTGGCCGAAGGCCGCCGCGCGGAGACCGACTGCCGCGACAATATCAAGAGCATGGCGATGGTATTGGGCGCGCTGGACAGTGCGAAGCGAGGCCAGAAGGTCGACCTGCGCTCGTATTGGAGCTGAGCAGCGTAACTGCGAAGCATGATAAAAAAGCCAACAATTCACACTACGTGTGGGATTGTTGGCTTTTCTGTGTGTAGCAGGTCTACTTCCATTTCCATTTCACCCTACTAAATGGAAAAAATACAGCTAATTTCACTCCATCCAGCTGAAAAAACACATTAGATGGATTTCTTACAGCTAATTATGCCAATTTCGACGCTTTTGAAGAAATCGAGGCTAATTAGCTACATGAAATCCATTTATTTGTTATTTTCGCAAGATATGTGTGAAATTAGCTGTATGAAATGTAGTTATTCGCTACGACGTGCATCTGGAAGTGGCGCTCAAAGGTTTACGCTCTGATTTTTCGCTCTAATTTTTAAACTCTGGTTAGAGGTTATTCGCCAACGCTAAGCACAATTAGCAGCGAATCCCCGATTAATGAATATCTTTCTTCTTAAAGCGTCCACCCTTAACATCATGGATATTCCCGATGGCTAGGAAGGCTTTGGGATCCAAGTCGTCGACAATGGATTTGAGTTTCGCTTCTTCGAGCCGTGTGATGACGCTGAAGATAACCTTTTTGTCATCACCTGTAAAAGCGCCTTCGCCATTGAGGTACGTGACTCCCCGACCTAGTCGATTTGTAATGGAATCCCCAATTTTCACATATTCATCGCTGATAATCCAAACGGATTTGGATTGGTCAAGACCTTCAATCGTGATATCAATCATTTTATAAGCAATAAAATAGGCAATCAGAGAATACATCGCACGATCCCAACCGAAGACAAAGCCTGCGCTGGCAAGAATGAACAGATTGAAGAACATGACAATTTCGCCTACTGAAAAGGCACTCTTTTTACTAAATAAAATAGCTACAATTTCCGTGCCGTCTAGCGATCCTCCTGATCGAATAACGAGCCCGACGCCAATCCCAAGGATAATCCCGCCGAATACAGCAGCTAACAAAGGATCCATGGTGATGGCTTTAACAGGGTGAAGTAAAGATGTGCCAATCGACATGACAATAACCGAGAAGGTTGTTGATATTGCAAAGGTTTTGCCAATTTGCTTATATCCGAGTAAGACGAAAGGCAGGTTGAGCAGAACTAGAAATATACCGAGTGGGAAGCCAGATAAATGTGATGCAATGATGGAAATCCCTACAATACCACCATCAATAATATGGTTTGGAACTAAGAAAGTTTCTAATCCAATGGATACGAGCGCGGCACCAATGATCATAAAAAGGATTCTGCGTGCGAATTTCAATCGTGTCAATTTTTGATGTTGTGCATGTGCATGTGCATTTGCTTGAGCTTGAGCTTGTGAATTAGCCATGAAAGTTTCCTCTTTTCCTCAATCATTCAATTTCGTTACTTATGAGTAAGAAGGAATGAGGCCCGTATAACGTGAGGTGAATTTGAGGAAAGCAAGTAGAATAACTTTCAGCTTTTTCCATATTAAATTTGTCAAAAAAACGATGAATACAACAAAAACGGTCATTTCATAGTGCTTGTGAAACTGGTCATGCAAATGAATTTGATTTTCGTAAACATGAATGATTTCCTTAGTAGGCGGTTGCTGTTGACTAGTCAAGACCTGAGTGGTACTGGCTGAAATGAGAACATCGGTATCGGCTGCAGCATGATTGGATATTGGGGGTGTTAATGGGAAGACGAAAAGTCCGAGAATCAGCCAGACCATGATTGTCCAACAGCATCTGCGTGTTAAAGGGTTCACAACCATCCCCTCCAGACAATATGAATCCAAATTTGCTTGAATTGTAGCACTTCATTTCCATTGAGTCAAACTCCGAGTGTGATAAACCCGTTCTCACGATTTCCTTCGTTGAATTTGGACCATTTATGCCAATTCTGCATACAATAGTAGGATGAACCCAAGCAGGAGAGGTGTAATTGTGAGTAATGTGATCGGCATACTCCTAGATCTTAAAACCTATCTCGGCATCCTTCGGAATCAAACTGGATATGAGCATATCGACTACTATAATCAAGCGGCCGTTGAGCTTGGAATGACGCCTTTCTACATGTGCTTAAAGCATGTAAATACAAAGTCAGCGCTGGGCTTGTGTTTTGAGAATAAGAATTACACATTGAAACGGTTGCCGATCCCAAAGGTAATTCACAATCGAGCGATGACGCTTTCCCCAACTTCGCTTAAGAAATTAAAAGCCATTGCCAAGATAAGCCAAGTTTTTAATGGTCAAAATAGACATGATAAGCTTCATATACATCGATTGTTGCGTGCGAGTGCGAATAGTTCTGTATTTCTTCCTCATACCGTGAAGTATTCACGTGAAAATCTGGTAAAAGCGATGAACCGAGAGGACTCTTTTTTTGTAAAGCCTACCAATAGCTCTGTGGGGAAAGGGATAATAAAGGTTGCTGCGATGCCAGATGGCGTATGGCAAGTCTGGTGGAGTAATCAATTACCAAGGCAACTTGCCCAACAGCAAACAATTGATTTTATAGATGGGAAAGTTAATAGCCAACGCTATTTGATTCAAAAAGCGATTCCACTTTCCATGTATGAAGGACGCCCTTATGACTTAAGGGTATCGGTACAACGTGGTGATAAAGGACAATGGGGAGTTACGGGGATTGCTGGGAAGGTCGCTGCTGTTGGCCGCCATGTCACGAATTTGGCAAAGGGTGGAGAGGCTGTTCGTTGTGAAAAGTTGTTCCTAAGCAACGGCTTTGACCCTGTGGTAAAAAGAAAACAGGTTGAAGAAGCAGCGATTCTAATCGCAGAAAGCTTGAGTATACAAATTCCATCGATCTCGGATGTGGGAATGGATATAGGGATTGATCATCAAGGTGCGATATGGTTAATCGAAGTGAATGGCCGAGATCAACGGTATCAATATAAACATTTGAATTTGAACAAGACTTTTTATCGTACTTATGAAACACCGATGCTTTATGCCAAATTTTTATTGAGCAAATGAGTCCAATAAGACGCAAATCATTTAGTAAACCTGCGTGGAAAAGGTGGAGTGGGGATGTGAGTGAGCGTGTTCTCGTCATTAAAATGAATTTATTACCATGGTATAACGAGCTTGACGACCGTTTGGAAGTGTATCATCCAACCTTTCCCGAAGTTGTTCGTCAACGTATCCTAACGTTTGGCGAATTTCGAATCATCTCGATTAATCGTCTTCAGACGCGAATTAGGCGAATTTCGGAAAAAGCTTAGTGCCATTTGTGCGTAGAAATTAGGTAAATGTGGCATAATTAGTATAGAAGCAATACCCGTAGAGGCAGGGAAATACCTGCTTCTTTTTGTGTACAGAAAATGAATTTGGCTTTGGTGTTGCTTCATACCCCTATAAACAAGTAAAATAGAAGTGAAGCATTATTCGTTCGATGTAGGCTTTTACCCACAAGCAAATACAGGGTGTACAGGAAAAGGGGACATTTAAAGGTGAACGTTCATTTAAATTTTACAAACAAGGGCAAAGTGGTAATTGAAAATTTCAATAATGAGGAGCTCATTGAAATTTTTAGTCGTTATATTAACACGTTAACGAAGAAGTACGCAGTTGATATTACGGTGCCTGCTGAAGCAAATCAGAATATCGTCCAAGATGGTTCATTTAAAGTTGTTCTTTCGAATGTACAATGTGATGTTGAGACTTTTTTCAAAGAGCTCGGGAGAGATATTAAAGTGCCTCTGAAGAAAAGAGCGGACGGCAAGCTTGAGAACGTGTTTAAAATTCAAGTGATTGATTAAGTTACGGGGGCTTGTATGCTTAGTTTAGACGAAAAGTTAGCAATAGCAACATCCTTCCCGGAACTTGCGCGTAAGGATGTTTCACTGGGACGAATTAATTTTCATTATCTAGAAAGTGACTATGAGAAGACTACAGTTCTTTATCATCTTCACCCGAATGGAAATGGATTCGTGTATGCCGAATACATCCCAGGTTGTACGGTGGATGCCAAAGGTTTAATTAACATTCGGGATTATAGTGAAGACGAGCTTCGTGAGATCATTGCGAAGTCGATACAGTCTTTAACTCGTGGCGGTAGTCCTAAGATTCCGAAGGTCGAAGAGGTTCAAGACCTTCAAGAAGAGATTTGGGTGGATGAAGATGGCAACACATTGAGTGTAACTTTCGTGGAAGATTTATGGTATATCTACGCAGGAGAAAACCTCGATTGTGCCTTTGAGACATACGAAGAAGTACAAGAGTATTTGGAAGAAGAAGGCTTCGATAAGAAGTAAGCGTGTATGAGTGCCCTCCTTGGAGGGCTTTTTTTTGTGATTTAGAGTGGGCCATGAAGCCGCAGGCACCGTGCGCAAGGCAAGCGAAACCGCGGGCTGTCGCACGCTAGCGCACAAAAATTGTGCGCAAGGCAAGCGAGGCCGCGTGCCACCGCACGCTAGTGCACAAAAATTGTGCGCAAGGTCAGCGAAACCGCGTGCTGCCGCACGCTAGCGCACAAAAATTGTGCGCAAGGTCAGCGAAACCGCGGGCACCGCACGCTAGCGCACAAAAATTGTGCGCAAGGCAAGTGTAGCCGCGGGCTGCCGCACGGCAGCTTTCATCAATACTCGAATCCAGTTTAAGCAGCTATTTTATGGTATAATGAATGGAAAATCGTTCAAGGACTACGAATGTCAAAGGGGAAACATAACGTCATGAAATTTAGACCATGTATCGATCTACATAATGGAAAAGTGAAACAAATTGTCGGTGAAACTCTGGGTGGCGAAGGGCAAGCTGTTGTTGAGAATTTCGTGTCTTCGTATGACTCCACCTATTATGCGAATATGTTCAAAAGAGATCGTTTAACCGGCGGGCATGTGATTATGCTTGGCGATGGGAACAAAGAAGAAGCGATAAAAGCACTTGCAGCTTATCCAGGGGGACTGCAAATCGGCGGCGGCATTCAAGCGGAGAACGCTAGCTTTTATCTGGAGCAAGGGGCATCACATGTCATTGTGACGTCTTATATTTTCCGCGATGGACAGCTGAATATGGATAATCTTACACAGATCGTTGAGGCGATTGGTAAAGAGAAATTAGTTATTGATCTTAGCTGTAAAGAAAAAGATGGCAAATGGTATGTGGCAACGAATCAATGGAAACAGTTAAGTGATGTGGAATTGAATCAAGAGACGATAGCGTTCTTTGAGCAATATTGCGATGAATTTCTCATCCATGCGGTTGATGTGGAAGGGAAGCAGAGCGGCATCCAACAAAGTCTGGTAAGTTCTTTGGCGGCGTGGGTTACGATTCCGACTACGTATGCAGGCGGTGCTAGATCATTTGAAGATTTGGCATTATTTAGACAGCTTTCCCAAGGGAAATTAGATATTACGGTAGGCAGTGCCCTTGATATTTTCGGTGGGAAACTCTCGTATGATGAAGTTGTGGAGCAGTTAAGCAACCCCGTGTAGCGTTAGTTTTTCACAAAAAGGATGTGTGCGATGGCACTTTGGCACAAGCTGTATGTATGGGGAATTGGTATAATCCTCCTGTTAATTATGATTGGCGAGCTGGTCTGGCTGCCAGATCCATTAAGATGGGGGACTCGTTTTTA
The DNA here is from genome assembly GCF_013141695.1 of Paenibacillus plantarum. GTDB lineage: Bacteria > Bacillota > Bacilli > Paenibacillales > NBRC-103111 > Paenibacillus_E > Paenibacillus_E plantarum. The sequence continues at coordinate 146,157 of NZ_WHNY01000040.1, read as the reverse complement.
TTGGATAGATCTTATTGATGGGTTGATTTACGCGATTGCCATTGTTCCTTTGATCTGGATGGTAGCAGCGCTCCTGCATCTTGCACAGTCACAAACACGGAGGATGAAAGTATTTCACGGTATAGTTGCCTTCGTATGTTTAGTGAGTGTTGTTATCGTGGTTACCATTCCCAAAAAGTTGGAGTTCTCAGCATCCGCGTTGGTCCTTAGTCTCCTTCTTATTGCAACGGATATCATCCTACACGAAAGAAAGAAACGCAAGGTGCCACACCAAAGTATAATTGTGTTAGGTGTGACACTCGTTCTCTTGCTTGTGATGCTATGGCCAACCCAATATCTGGTGACATATCCAGGGATCACACTCAATATGAACCGGTATGCGCAAGCCGAAGGCGGCTCCAAGCATGGTGATATTTCGGGTGTTCTTATTTTCGAACGTCCAGCATTTCCAATGGACTGGTTGTATGCGAAGCTTTTTAAAGATTACACCTTTGAAAAGATTGAAACGTTAGGGATGTCGCTCGGCGAATATAATCAGGAAGTCCGTACGATGAAGGAAGATGCGAATGCTGCTGGTAGTGCGATTGCTTTCCATAAAGTGGGGATTGGCAAAGGCATTCTATCGGAAGGCGTTCGGATTACGGCCGTTTTGCAAAATACGAAAGCCGCAGAGGTGCTGCAGCCAAGCGACGTCATCACAGCGCTGAATGGTCAGCCGATTACCATGACTCAGGAACTTAGTGAGCAAATGAAGGTGATTAAACCAGGCGAATCGATTCGATTGACTGTGTTACGGAATAAAGCGAAAGTCGAGTTGACGGTAGCCACGCGTGCAAGTACAGATGATCCAGCTCGTGCATCCATCGGAATTATGATTGCGAATGAACTTCGATACGATATCCCTGATCTTGTCACCTATCATAGCTATTTGTTGCATGAAGGTGGACCGTCCCACGGGGCGATGCTGGCTTTAACGTTAATAGACCAGCTAACACCTTGTGGTGTGACGTATGGTCATCATGTTGCAGGGACTGGGACGATTGAACCAGATGGCTCAGTCGGCCCTGTTGGCGGGCTCGTTCAGAAAGCCTATACCGTGAGCCGTACGAATGCGGATGTATTTTTCGTTCCTGTATCTAATGAAGCAGATGCGAGAAAAGGTGCCGGTGATCTACGTATCGTACCCGTGCGAACGCTAGACGATATTTTGAATTGGTTAAAAGCTAACCCCAAAGCGGGTGCACCTGCATGTTCATCCTAATACGTTCGAGTTAGTCTCGAGCCGCTTCATATAGCTTGCTGGCAACCAGCTTGGGTTCATAATGCGCAGTCGTCATGTGATCTCCATGGAGTTGTATGAATCGGAAAAGGCCGAGCCTGCTGGACATGTGGGGATGCCACCCATAGTTAGGATCGCCAAACGGGATCACATTATCTTCCATGAGGTGTACGTAGCTTTTGGGAATAGGAAGGCTATAAAATTTCTTCAGATCTAATTTCTCGAATAAAGGACCTACTGGTTCGGGGAAAGCTTTTTTGTAGATCTGTTGGGCTTGGCTAAGACTGGCCAGATTGGTGAAGGCTTCTCTAAAAAAATCAAAAGGCAGCGTAATCGTATTGTTTTTGGAACTTGCGCCTAGCTTTTTAAATTGTTCAACGACTTGAGGTGGCAACTCATCAGCAAGCATTTCGCCATCTTTGAGGACAAAAGCATTAAGAAAAACGAGTCGCTTCAAGCGATCGGGGACTAGCTCCGCTACTTTTTGGATCACTGACCCTCCAAAACTATGGCCAACAAGGACGACGTTATGCAATTTATGCGAGATGATGAAGTCCGCGACTGATTTACTTATCATCCCATGGGTCACATTTTTATTTGGGTCAGCACCGTGTCCTGGAAATTCAGGGACGAAGACGGTATGGCCTTTTTTACTTAGCTCAGCCGCAACGCCTGCCCAGAAGCTGGCATCCGCCCAGGAACCATGAACAAGCACGAAGGTAAGCGGCTGTTCTTTGGCACGATAAGAGGAATCATCTTCTTGGATCCAAGGGGTTGGCATATAGGGCCAGTTCGCAGGCATGGGATTGGATGGATAAGGGTATGGCCATGAGGGGCCAGGATTCTGATAATTTTCGTTCAAATAAGTCATTGTGGTCTTCCTCTCGCCTAGTGATGATATACTATATGCCCAGATGCGGAATGTGCGCTAAGAATTTGAATTCGAAGGGAAGTTGGTCCGTGAATGGCTCATATGGAGCAGAATATGTACAGATTTAGTGAAGCACCTATTTGGGAGCTGCAGCGTGCTTATTATGAGGAACAAGGGATTGAGGCTTGGCAGAGCGGAGAAGTGCCGCAATACATAACAAGCAATCGGGTAATGGCCATTTCTTATGCGGAAATGATTTTTGGTTTCTTGCAGGATCGAGCTAGAATGGGACAGCTGACAGCATGTGTAACAATCCTCGAACTTGGAGCGGGTTCAGGTCAATTTGCTTTTTATGTGTTACAAGAGTTAACGAAGCTTACACAATTGGCTAGAATATCACTGCCCCCGTTTCGATACGTGATGAGTGATTTGGCTGAGAAAAATATAGCGTTCTGGCGGCAGCAAACTTGCTTAACACCATTTGTGGAGCAAGGCGTATTGGACTTTGCCAAATTCGATGCTGTACAGGATAAAGAGATTTATTTACTGCATACGGGTGAACGCATTAGATCGGGTGATCTGGCGCAGCCGTTAGTCATTTTGGCGAATTACTTTTTTGACAGCTTGCCACAGGAATTAATTTATATTGAAGACAAACAAGTGTATGATTGCCGGATATCCTTGCAATTTCCAGAAGGTGCACATGAACTGAGCGTTTCCCAGCAGTTGAAAGAGGTCATAGGGAGCTATCATTATCAACGGGAGCACATGTATGATGACAAGTCCTACCCTTATCGTGAGCTATTAGATGTATATCGTCAGCATATTTCAGATTCACATATTCTTTTGCCTGAAGTAAGTTTGGCATGTTTACACCGATTGAAAGCCTTATCTCAGGAAGGTTTCTTGCTGCTCACCGCTGATAAAGGAGATCATCGCTTAGAAAGCTGGGAATTTAACGAGCCACCGAAACTTATCCATCACGGAAGCATCTCATTAACGGCGAATTATCATGCGATTAGCTATGTGTGCGAAGCTCAGGGGGCCAAAGCACTATTCACGAAGCATCCCTATACCTACTTAAACATCGGTTGTATGCTCAATCTTTCTGAACCTCACGAGTATGGTCTTACGAGATTAGCGTATGATAGGTTTGTGGAGCGATTTGGTCCTGATGACTTTTTCAATCTAAAGGAAGCCTTCGACGCTCAATTGGAGCAGAAGACGATGCCTCAGCTGTTAGCCTTGTGGCGCTTGAGTGGCTACGATACTCAGTTCCTACTGCCCAGTACGAAACGTCTGATTGACCTGATTCCAGATGGTAAAGACCATGAATGGATCGCGCTTCAGCAAGGAATTGATCACATGTGGGCACATTATTATCCAATGGACGGGAACACGGATGTTGCCCTCGCTTGTGGGATTCTCATGTATCAAATGGACATGTATCAGGACGCAATCCCTTACTTCGAGCGTACACAGCCAAAGCTTGCGAATGATGTGACTGTCCTCTATGAGATGGCGGTGTGCTACTACGAATTGGGACAAGATGATGCAGCTAAACGGTATGTAGATCGTACGCTTTCCCAATCCCCAGAGCATGAGGAAGCGATTGCCTTACGGGAATTATTACTTTCATTGAGTTAACAAATGGCATAAGCTGCAACAATCTGCGTGCTCCTGACGTTAGGAAAGTATCCATAACCGATAAGGTGTTAAATACCAACCGAAAATGAAAGGAGCACTAGCATGAAAAAAATAGCAGCATTAAGTTTAACCCTTCTGCTAGGCAGTAGTTTGACATTTGGTTCCGCTTATGCGTTCTCAGACTTAGAAGAGGGACAAGCAACTGCGGTTCTAGCGCTGAAAGATCGAGGCATTGTTAGTGGTTTTGATAACGAGCATTTTGTGCCAAAGGGTAAAATCAGCTATGCACAAAGCGTCCAAATGATTGTCAAAGGTCTAAACCTTAACTTGGATCATTTGCGATTCATTAAGCAACCTTTGGCATCCGATAGTTTTTCGAATATCCCGAATGATGCTTGGTATGCGGATGCATTCATTATTGCGCATTACCACAACTTGGACATCCCGAAGGATGTGAATCCGAATGCCACGATTACTCGCGAGCAATTCGGGAATCTATTGGTTAAAGCGCTTGAAACCAAGGGTCAATTTCCACTGGTGAAAATGTATATCCCAATTAAAGATGAAGATCAGCTTAACGTGGATTATCAAGGCACCATTCAACGATTACTGTTGTATAAAATTACGGCGCTGGATGGGAATGGCAAATTTAATCCCAAAAGTGAACTAACAAGAGGAGAAGCCGCGACTTGGCTATATAATGCCATTCGTGTGCTAGAGGCGCATGTGCAGAAACCACCACAAGTAGAAGAGGTTACGGTATCGGTTGAAAAAGTGAACGATGATGTGAACAAAGTAACCCTTTCCAGAGGTACGAAGCCGAATCCTGGCTATGGCATTAGCATCGATAGCATCCAGTTTGAGCCTGGTGGTCAAGCGGTCGTGAAGTATTCGTTGATAGAGCCACAACCTGACATGATGTATGCACAAGTGATGACGGAGGCAAAGGCTGAGACGTATGTGTCTTCGAAGTATGTAGTAAAGGCCGAAGCTAGCGAACTGAAATAATAGGTTACATGCTGTTATCCGTTGAGGATGGCGGCATTTTTTTTGTGCTTTTACCACCCTGTATTCGGACTGTACAAGCTCGTACTCTCTCACATAGGATATAGCATCCTCCAATAGACGGGTGGTGAGAGATATGAAAACAGTCAACTATTACACGTTAGCATTAGGCTTGTTAGGTGCGGCCAAATTAATTTTGGACGCATTTGGTATGAATATCATTACGGACGAGACTGCGAATGCCATTGCCAATGGTGTCGCTGCCTTGTTATCTGTCATTGGTGTCTATACGAACCATCAAAAAGTGGAATAGTGCTCGCTAGTTTAAACCCATTGACACCGATATTTGCCTAGTTGAATATCGTATTGGACAGAAGTGATTTCCATAGCGGAGGCGTCAAACGTGGGATACTATGTTCAAGTTGAAAATGGTGTGAAATTATTTATCGAAGATGTCAATCCAAAAGGGACGAAGACCATCCTGTTTATACATGGGTGGCCTTTGTCACATACACAATTTGAGTATCAATTTAATGTGCTCCCAGGACAGGGTTACCGCTGTATCGGTATGGATTGGCGTGGATTCGGTCAATCGGATAAACCGATGGACGGCTATACGTACGATCGTCTTGCCGATGACCTGCATGCCGTGATTCAGTCGTTAAAGCTGGAAGGTATTACACTTGCGGGTCACTCAACAGGCGGCGCTATCGCGATCCGTTATATGGCCAGATATCACGGCCAGGGAGTAACGAAGCTCGTACTGATTGATGCCGCTGCACCAACGGGTTTTACGAATGAAACGGCAGCAAAGTTTTTGCAAGAGAATGCCAACGATCGTCCAAATATGCTGCAACATGTAACGGATTCGTTCTTCTTTCAATATATCACGGAGCGATTCTCGGATTGGTTCTTTCAAATGGGCTTACAAGCGGCCAGCTGGTCCACCGCGGCAGTCATTCGTTTGCTGAGAGATGAGAATGTGGCAGCTGATCTAAGCCGAATTGGAGCACCTACATTAATTGTTCACGGTATACATGACCAAGTGATTCCCTATCAACAAGCGGTCGAGGTAAATAAACGAATTCCAAATTCGCAGCTTGTCCCTTTTCATTACAGCGGACATGGCGCATTCTGGGAGGAAAGAGATCGCTTTAATTACGTACTTACACAATTTATTGGTTGATGCTGAGTATGATCAGCAATGGCATATGAGATATAGCTTCCCTAATGGGAGGCTTATTTTTTTATTTCATTTCAATGAGAATGGCTAACGTGATTCAGGTTTATGGTTGATTAAAAGACTTGTCTCTTATGTGGAAGTTCATTATGATGAGAGGGAAGACATTCTGGGTCCAGCGGACCACAGATTAAAGTACAAATTCATTTTAAACTGTCTTGGAGGTTGTTCCATTTATGAATCAGTCTACATTTCGAATTGGTATCATTGGCATTGATTCCTCGCATGCACCTACATTTACACAAATGTTAAACGATAAGGATCATCCTTTTCATGTTGCTGGCGGCAAGGTCACCATTGCTTATCCTGGTGGTTCTCCGGATTTCGAGATGAGCTATTCCCGGATTGAAGGTTTTACTGCTCAGCTACGCGAACGAGGAGTGGCAATTGTGGACTCACCGGAAGAAGTGGCAGCGAATTGCGATGGCATTCTGATGACATCGGTGGATGGTCGAATTCACTTGGAGCAGTTCCGCCGTGTTGCGTCCTATCGCCGTCCTATTTTTATCGATAAACCAATGACCGTATCTTCTGCTGAAGCTAGTGAAATCTTCAAGATCGCGCAAGAGAATAACATTCCTATTATGAGTTGCTCCTCGTTAAGATACGCTGAGGAATTGACGATAGCTCTAGAAGCATCAGATACTAGTAGTAACATTATCGGGATGGACTGCTACGGTCCTTTGGCATTACAAGCGACACAGCCTGGACTGTTTTGGTATGGTGTGCATACGGTTGAAATGCTTTTTAGAGCACTTGGCAAGGGCTGCTTGCATGTGACTGCGGCTACTACAGAAGATCATGATCTGATAACTGGCGTATGGGATAATGGCGTTATTGGTACTATTCGCGGCAATCGAAAGGGCAACGGGCAATTTGGTGCACTTCTACATCGGGAATCACATACGCAATTTGTCGATGTAAACAAACATCCCAAGCCTTATTATGCGAGTCTCTTGGAGAAAATTATGACGATGTTTGCGAGTGCAACTCCGGATATTGATGAGGAAGAAACATTACAAATCATTCGCTTTATGGAAGCGGCTAATGAGAGTCGGGAAACAGGACTTACCGTGAACTTATAGACGTGATCGCTTAGAAGCCCAAGGAGAGGATTACAACGATGGAAAAAGCAGAATTAAAGGTAGCTGTCCTGGGAGCGGGGGCTATTGCTGGTCAACATTTTGATGCAATTCGTCGTACAGACGGGTTTGTAGCTTGTGCTGTTGCGGATATTCAACTGGAGAGAGCCCAAGCTATTGCTGAAACCTACGGTATTACGGACTATCGTGATTATCAAGAGCTTATTCGGCAAGAACGACCGGACGTCGTGGTCATTGCGTTGCCACATTTTCTACATAGAGAAACAGCTATATTCGCTGCAGAGCATGGGTGTCATTTGATGCTGGAGAAGCCAATGGCCTTGAATGTTGCTGAATGTGATGATATTATGGAAGCCGCTAACAAAGCGGATATACGCATCTTAATTGGGCATACACAGCATTATATAGCAGAGAATATTCATGCGAAGCGGATCATTGAAAGTGGCGAGCTAGGTGAGATTGTCATGATCAATGATGTCAGGCATTTGAATTACTTCCAAGACACAAGGCCGCAGTGGTTTCTGGAAAAAGATAAATCAGGCGGTGGCATACTTGCCAATCTAGGCACGCACTCTATAGATAAGATTCAATGGTTGATGGACAGTTCAGTCCGTAAAGTGAGCGCTGCAGTGAGCCATCATGGCAAACGAGGAAATGTAGAGGGAAGCGGCATCATCTATATGGAGCTAGCTTCAGGGCTGCCCGCATCAATTGCTCAGTCCGGTTATCCAGGGGCTACTCGGAATGAAACAGAGATCATTGGTACGTTAGGAATGCTGAAGCTGGTTACTGGCGTAAGTTTATGGATCAGTCGTGGCGGTGCCTATGAACAGGTCGATGTGCCACCGATGGATACGCCATTCGAGCTGCAGTATAAGGATCTTTTGAGCGCGATTGAGGCGAAAAGTGAAACGAGTTGTCCCCCCGAATATGCGCGAGGCGTCATAGCCGCTCTTGAGGCTGTTTACCGAGCTGCCGAGACGGGCGTGGAACAATTTCTATAGGCACACATGGAGAAATAGCTGGAAACTTCCAGCTATTTTTTGTCTTTCCGGCATAGAATGGGAAACAACTCCACTTTTGAAATTGATGGATTTCCTGTAGCTAATTTCGCGTAAAACAGCAGAGTGTGTGCAATAGATGTATTTCCTCCAGTTAATTTCTCCCATCAGATCTAGTATGAATCAAAACAGCTGAATTAGCGTCACATTTTACAGTTAATTGGGAAATAGGTAGGGAAACGGCAGATTTAACTGTACATTTTCATGTTAATGCTAATTGTGCGAGGACGCTGATGTTGCTACAAGGAAGAATGCCATTTCGGAAAATAAGCAGGGATTTGTTGCCATGTATGGAATAGTAAAAGATGTTCCTGAAAGGAGACTTACCATGGTAGAATGTCCTTGGTGTCATGAACACGTACAGTTGGTTGAGGATGTTTGTCCTGCTTGCAAGCAGGAGGTGCTCACGAACCATTTGAATCCAAATGGAGAAGAAAATGATGTAGAAGAGCTAACCGAATATGAAGAGATCGACGAGCTGAGTCTGGAAGAGCGAATCTCTCACCACTACAAGTGCTGCAAATGTAATCATAGGGAATGTCACATAAAAGAAATCGCGATGACGGGAACAGGCTTAAGTAAAATATTCGATATTCAGCATCATCATTTCTTAGCTGTCTCCTGTTTGCACTGTGGATACGTAGAAATGTATGATTCGAATGTGTTACATAGTAAGAAAGCGGGCTCATTAGGCACAATACTAGATGTATTATTTGGAGGTTGAAAGAGAATGACGGTGATTGGACTCATCAGACACGGATTAACGGATTGGAATACAGAACGGCGCATACAGGGACAAACAGATGTTCCGCTCAATGAACTTGGTCAGAAACAAGCCGAATTATTATCTCAGCGAATGAAGGATGAACATTGGGATTACATCTATGCGAGTGATTTGGGTCGAGCTAGAGAAACAGCGGCATGTATTGGAAATGTGAAGCAAATGGAAGTGAATACGGATCAGCGATTAAGAGAAATGTATTGCGGTCAGATCGAAGGAACAACGCTTGAGGAACGTGTGGCAAAATGGGGAGAAGACTGGTCCCAATTGGATTTAGGGGTCGAAACGCATCAACAAATTGCGGCTCGCGGTGTGAGTTTCATCCAAGAAGTGATCGAGCGACATCCGAATCAGAAGGTTTTGATCGTCAGTCACGGCGCTTTGCTTAGTCTGACTCTCATGGATTTGATCCCACATGAAGACATTGAGGAACATTTACATAACACGTCCGTGACGAAAATTCGTCACACGGAGAGCCGTTGGGAATGCTTACAATACAATTGTATTGTGCATTTAGATGGGTTGGAGTAAGTTTTCTACCTGACTAATTCTTGAGGATGGACAAGCTTTCGGTAATTGCACAGTACTTCAACAGAGGGGCAGCAATCGGAAAGGAGATTCCTATGATACTTTACCAAACAGATTTGTTAACGATTCGAGAACTTGAACACAGAGATAAGAACCTGCTTGTTTCCTGGCTGAATGACCCCTTGGTATTAACCTACTATGAAGGTCGCGATCGCCCTCACGATGGGGATTTGGTGGATGCCCACTTTTATACGGAGGAAGATTCAGCTGTCAGATGCCTTATCGAATTTGAGGATCGGCCGATCGGCTATATTCAATTTTATGAGATAGAGGAAGAAGAACGTCTCGCTTATGGCTATTCGGAATCTACGGATAAAATCTATGGCACGGATCAATTCATTGGTGAAACGGCCTATTGGGATCAAGGGATTGGGAAACGGTTAGTAACGTCGATGGTGGATTATTTGATGAATGTCCTTAAAGCAGATCGCGTTGTCATGGACCCGCAGCAGTGGAATCTTCGAGCGATTAGATGCTATGAACGATGTGGATTTACTAAAGTGAAGGAATTGCCTGCACGGGAGATGCACGAGGGAGAGCTGCGAGATTGCTGGTTGATGGAGTACTCACGAATTTCAAAGATTCGGGAAGAAGAAAGAAAATATCATGATGCGTGTTATGAGAACTATAAGTTATTTGAAGAAGGCTCATGGTTGTCAAAACCCGTGAAAACGGTTATGGATGCTTTATCCTATTTTGACGCTTATGAATATGTAGCTGTTTTGGATTTAGGTAGTGGAGTTGGCCGAAATAGTATTCCTATAGCAGAAGCGTTGAAACACAAAGGGGGTAAAGTGGTCTGTGTGGACCTTCTGCCATCCGCGCTTACGAAATTGTTAGCCTACAGTGAACAATTTGGTGTTCGTGGTCAAATCGAAACGCATCTCTCCGACATTGGAGAATATGAAATTGCACCGGATACTTTTGATTATATCGTCGCCGTATCTTCACTGGAGCATGTTGACTCTGAGCAATCCTTCGAACGAGTTCTAGATCAAATAGTTATGGGCACGAAAATTAATGGGGTTAATTGTTTGATTGTAAATTCGAATCTACAAGAAATTGATACGTTAACTGGGGAGGAATTAACACCCCTTATCGAACTAAATCTCACGACAGAACACTTACATGAGATGTTGAACAAACAATATGTAGGTTGGGACATTGTATTCACGACATTAAAGAAGTTGACATTTAACATAGAGCGCAATGGCAAACAGATCCTACTGAAGACAGATTGTCTTACTTATGTAGTAAGAAAAAATACGCTTAGTGAATCTTAATTTGAACTCAATATTCCATGTATGTGGTAGTGCGTTGCGGTTACACTACAAAGTGGAAGGGAGCTTCATTCATGGAATTGGAAACCGTCTATCTGACATATAAACAACTTTTATTCTCAGTTGCGTACCGCATGTTAGGATCTGTATCCGATGCAGAGGATATGCTGCAAGACATGTTTATCACACTGCAGAAGACTGACACTGGGCATGTAACGAATTTGAAATCGTATTTAGTTAAAATGGTGACGAATCGGTGCTTGAATTATTTGAAATCAGCTAGTAAGCAAAGAGAAACCTACATAGGAACATGGCTTCCTGAGCCGCAAGTGACGTCATCCCGCGAAGATCCGATAGGAAGTCTCATCCAAGATGAAACGATTTCATATGCGTTTTTAGTATTGCTGCAAGAGCTGTCCGCGGTAGAGCGTGCGATCTTCGTACTGAGAGAAGTACTCGGTTACGATTATGAAGAGGTTTCAGATATGCTTCAGAAAACGGAAGCGAATTGCCGCAAAATTTATAGCCGCGCCAAGAGTAAAATCAATGAGATTTCTGACGAAGAAGATGAGCGCTCATTAGGTGAAACAGAGCCTCTGGTGAAGGAGTTTCTTCACGCAGTAGGCACGGGGAATTTCCATGATTTCGTTCAACTGCTTATGGAAGATGCTGTGATGGTATCCGATGGAGGCGGGAAGGCAAGCGCTGCCGTTCATCCGATCTTCGGGAAAGAGCGCATCGCTGCATTCTTCGAAGGTGTTCAAACCAAAGGGGCACTGGAGGGAGACTGGTTGACTGTAACGTTCAATGGACAATCCGGCTTGATTCTTGTTAAGGATGAATCTCCATTGATGATTATCCTGTTTGAGCTTGCTGCGGGTCGGCAACATTCAAACCATCTCTATGTCATCCGAAATCCCGATAAATTAAATCAAATTTATGCTGACCTGTAGTGCCACAAAAAGTGTTCGATGCAATAAAGATCGAAGCAGAGTCATGAGAGGGGGATTCCCTATTCATGGCTTTTTTGCTACTTGAAAAGGTGAGGAGGATGTTTTAGAATTGAGTTGTGCCCGAGCACGGGACTGTAAGTTAGGCAAAGGGAAATCGTATTAAGCCATGGTGGCTTTATTTTTTGGATATTTTCGTGCTCGGGCACGAAACGGGAAATCCGAATCACTTCTAACCCAAAAGGAGGCGTTCATGTGGCCATTGTTGTTCAGAAAAGAGATTACAGTATTACCGGCCAAGAAAGCATTCGAGCGCAAGAACGAGGTTTAGCTAGTGCGGAGTGGTATGCTAGCCCCATTCCTCGCGCAAAAATGAAAGAATTAATGAAACGCAAGGATGGACCTGCGATTCGGGACACCATCATCTGGTTTGGTGTATTACTGATATTCGGCTATCTAGCGTATTTATCATGGGGGACTTGGTGGGCTGTTCCGGCTTTTTTCATCTATGGCGTGCTCTATGCATCTCCAGGTGACTCGAGATGGCATGAGTGCGGGCATGGTACTGCTTTTAAAACGCCCTGGATGAACGATGTGGTATATCAGATCGCTTCATTCTTCGTATTGCGTTCGGCTACACCTTGGCGTTGGAGCCACGCACGGCATCATACCGACACCATTATTGTCGGCAGGGACCCTGAAATTTTGACGGAGAGACCACCGATTTGGAAGATCATCTTAATGCAAATATTTCATTTATATGGCGGCCAGATTGAGATCAAGCGATTTGTCCTACACACGATTGGAAGGTTGGAAACACAGGAAAAAGATTATATTCCAGCTTCCGAGTTTCCGAAAGTATTTCGCGAAGCGCGCATCTACATGCTGATCATCCTTGCTGTTGCGGCGGCATGTTTATACACGGGTAGCCTGCTTCCCGCCATGTTTATCTTTCTGCCATCTTTCTATGGCAATCTGTTTGTACTCCTTTTTGGCATGACACAGCATCTTGGACTTTATGAAGATGTCCTGGACCACCGGTTGAATACACGTACGATTCATATGAATCCGATCTTTCGATTTCTGTACTGGAACATGAACTATCATACCGAACATCATATGTATCCCATGGTGCCGTACCATGCGTTGCCTAGACTGCATCAAGAGATGTCGGCTGACTGCCCAACCCCACGCACGAGCTTATGGGCGGCATTGAAAGAGGTCGTTACAGCACTGCGGTTACAAAAAAATGACCCATCTTATGTGGTCGTAAAGCCGTTACCCGTAACAGCACAACCTTATTATTTTGGCGTTAGTCGTGAAGAAGAAAAATCAGCATTAAGGAGACAACAAATATGATGGACGAATGGATTGAGGTATGTGCAACCGATGAATTAGAAGATGAGGATGTCATTCGATTTGACCACGGCGAAGCAACATTCGCTATTTATCGGAACGCACAGGGGCAATTTTTCGCTTCAGACGGGTATTGTACACATGAGAAAATTCATCTATCCAAGGGACTTGTGATGGGGAACCTCATAGAATGTCCGAAGCATAACGGCCGATTCGATATCACCACAGGAGAGGCGAAGCGAGTACCTGTGTGTATCAAGCTCAAAACCTATGCGACGAAGGTTGAAGCAGGCAGGGTGTTTATTCAATTGGTATAACGGGGGCGAGAAAACATAAGGTGCGAATGCCGCGGACTTGATATCGAGCTTCATTTCTATCATACTTGTTACGTGCCTTGCACCATCCCTTGTGAATGGAGAACCCTATGAGCGTTACAATTAGAGAGATTGCCCAGCAAGCTGGTGTTTCCAGAGGTACCGTTGACCGAGTGCTGAATGGAAGATCTGGCGTAAAGCCTGAAATTAGAGAACGTATTCTTGCGATTGCAGATGAGCTTCAGTATGTGCCCAATGTGGCTGCGAAGGCACTTGCTTACAATAGAAAACCGATTCAAATAGGTATCGTGATGCCTCCGAAAGAAATTTCGTTCTTTGATGACATTCGCAAAGGGATTCATGCTGCAGAAGATGAGCTGAAGGGGCTAGGTATTTGTTTAGAGTATGTGTATATCAATAATCAGCTGCCAGATGAGGGTGCGAGAGCCATTCAGACGCTGATTGCAAATGGTGCAAGCGGCATACTATTCTCAGCTATTGATGATGAAGTTAACCGAGCAAGCATAGATAAGGCGATTGAACAAGGCATTCCAGTGGTTACGTTTAATTCTGACGTCGAGAACTCGAAGCGGAGCTGTTTTGTGGGTCAGGATCTGGGGAAAAGCGGTGAAATCGCGGCAGGATTGATGACCCGTATGTTCACAGGCAAAGCCAAGGTGCTAGTTGTCGTGGCCAATATGAAATTCCATGCGCATCGCATGCGAGTTCAGTATTTTAAAGAGAAATTAATCCAGAGTGAGATCGAGATTGTTGATGTCATTGAAGGATATGATCGCTACGAAGATACATTTCGCAAGCTGAATGAGTCACTGCAGAGGTATCCTGATTTGGATGGCATTTATATGGCAACAGGTGATGCAGGGGCATGTATCGATGCGGTGAAATTGGCAGGGAAGGGTGGTCAGCTCCGCATCGTATGCAATGATTTGATGCCTGAAGTTGAGCAAGGACTGCGAGAGGGTGTTATTGATTTTACCATTATGCAAAATCCGATCCAGCAAGGCTATCGCTCCCTGCGAATATTGTACGATCTCATCTTCACTGGGAAGAAGCCTGACCATGAATTTCAGTATACCGATACGAGTATTATGATCGCGGAAAGTCTCTAACTAGATCTGAGGGGGTTCTGAGCACCTCAGCATCATTTGCACGGTGAAATTATCCACGGCAGCATGGGTGGAGTTGCTGTAGTGATGAAAAACATCACTACATGTGCAAAAAAACCAACCCCAGCCTGATTTCAGCGCCATTAGTGATGAAAAACATCACTAAAGCAGCAAAAGAACCAGCCTAAGCTTGATTTCATGGCTTATTGTGATGAAAAACATCACTACAGATGCAGTTAAGTTGAAGCCGCCTCTATAGAGGCGGCTTTTTGCCTTCATTTTCGATCAAATGGTCATGTTCGCCTTCCTCCATGATATTCCGAGTTGAGTTACGGAACTCACGAAGCGTATCTCCGAATGCACGGCCGAGCTGCGGTAGCTTGGAAGGTCCGAAGACAATTAAAGCGATAGCCAGAATTAAGATTAATCCTGATACTCCAATATTGTTGAACATTGCGATCATCCTCTTTCTTTGTCTTTTCTTTTACTGTTCTTTTACTGTTCTCTTCTCTTAATCTTCAATCAGGTTCAATTTCGCAACACGTTGCATAGCTCGCCATTGCCAGCCGGCAACCAATACGCTGATTTCAAACAGGAGAATTAACGGTACAGTGACCGATAAGTGTGAAATCATATCAGGCGGCGAGATACATGAGCCGGTGATGGTGAGGGCGATATAGGCATATTTCCTGGACATTTTCAGAATCTGAGGCGTTAAGAGCCCTATTTTCGTCAAAAACAGGAGAACCACAGGCAGCTCAAATGCGATGGCCATCGGAATGACAATTTGAAACAGGAAAGCAAAATATCGATCAATCCCATACGTCTCCACAGCGCCAATGGATTGATTCATTCGGATCATAAAGCGCATCATCATCGGGAAAACGACCCAATAACTGAACGAAACCCCGATGATGAATAACGCAAAAGCGACGGGGATGTAGGGAAGTGCGCTCCTGGATTCGCTTTCGGTAAGACCTGGCTTCACGAACACCCATGCTTGGTAGAGAACAACGGGAACCGTAAATAAAGCGGCGAACAGAAACGCGCATTTCATATAAATCATCAGCCCATCCGTGAACGAAAACACATTCCACTTGATTTCTCCGATCAATGGCTGTGATTTCAAGTACAGAAGGATATCAGACGAGAGGTACAAGCCCACACATAGGGTAACGATGAACCAGGCGAACACGATGAGCAATCGCTTGCGAACCTCTGTCAAATGTAAGATCCAATCTTCTTGCTCCATGTCATTCCTCCTTTATCATGAAACGTGTGGGCTGCCAGCACTAAACGACACTTCCACCTTGTTTCAAATATTTGGAAATACCATCCACAGCGCGGTAAGCTAAAGCGCCAACTGTACCTGTTGGATTGTAGCCACTGTTGTGAGCGAATGCGGAAGCGCCTACGACGAACACATTCTCGGCATCCCACATTTGCAAATACGAGTTAACCGCAGAGGTGGAGGGGTCTGACCCCATAATTACGCCGCCTGTATTGTGGGTCGATTGATACGGAACAATGTTGTATGCTGCTAACGTATCCGATGACCCAATGGTCGTTGGGTTCATTTCCTTCATAATTTCTGCCGATTTACCAGCAACGAATTTGATCATTTGCCGATCCTGCTCTTCAAAATCGAAGGTGATCCGAGGCAGTGGCAGACCATAAGCATCCTTATAAGTCGGATCCAAATCCACATAATGATGTTTCCATGGCATGCTGCTGCCCTGTGGGGAGACAGACAATACACTGTTGGCGTATTTCAGCGACTTCTGTTTAAAATCTTTCCCCCAGGCCGGTGTACCTTTGGGAACGGAGTTAGTCGCAATCGGACGTTGGCCGGTTTGCGAAATCCGAATGCCAGCGCCATGGATGAAATTCAGATTCGTATGGTCGAAATTATCCCCATTGAAATCAGGAATCTCCATGCCGAGGGAACCAGCTCCGGCGTACAAGTTGAACTGCTTTTCATCGAAAAAGCCTGTCGCACCCCCGCCGTTCGTTTGGTAGCAGTAATTTTTACCGATAACTCCCTTTCCTGAGGCAGGATCGTAGGGTTTACCCAATTTGGAAGTGAGCAGAAGCTTAATGTTGTTAAATACATAGCTGGCCATGATGACGACATCCGCGGGCTGCTCGAATTGCTCTCCCGTAACAGTATTCACATAAACAACGCCGCTCGCTTTTTTACCATCATTGAGGACCTGAGTCACATTGGAGTAAGAGCGTAACTCGAAATTGCCGGATTTTTGTGCAATAGGGAGCGAGGTCACGATCACATCCGCTTTGGCCCCATACTCACAACCAAACCGTTCGCAATAACCGCAATATTGACAGGCTGCACGGGTAATGCCATCAGGGTTCGTATATTGCTCCGACAAGTTAGCCGAAGGCATCATATAGGGATGGTAGCCGAGTTTTTTGGTCGCATCTTCGAACAATTTCAAGATCGGCGTTTTCACCATCGGTTTGGTCGGGAACGGAGCGGAACGCTTGCCTACAAGTGGATTCTGCTCAGCATCACCAGAAATACCAGCCAATTTCTCGAATTTATCAAAATAGGGCTCTAACGTATCATACGTGATGCCCCAATCCTGGATCGTCATGCCTTCAGGGATTTTCTGCTTCCCGTAACGTTCAACCGTTTTACTGTAAATCTCGAAATCGTATGGGAGAAAACGATACGTTTGTCCATTCCAGTGGACACTTGCACCGCCGAGACCTTCCCCGAGCAAGAAGGAGCCATACTCCCGCATCGGCACAGCGGCCATTTTCTCCGTATTGCGGAAAGTGACGGTTTCTTTGGACAAATCCTGCATGAGATCATAACGAGAAGCGTAACGAAGCTCATCATGCACCATATAATAATCTGCTGTACTGCGCGGCTTTCCGCGTTCTAGGCCAACAACTTTAACACCTTGTTTCGTTAATTCCGCTGCGATAATTCCCCCGACCCATCCCATTCCAACAATGACAACGGGGACTTTCGGCATTTTAGTAGCCATCAACATATTCCTTCCTTCGTGAGATTTGTACCTTAATGAACGAAATGATCGTGCAAGCTCCGAGGTTCCATGACGACGAATTGATCCTTATCAATCATGTTACTATAGGTCATTTGGTTGCCTGGGTACTTACGCATTTTCCAGCCAGCCATATTCTTATTCCCGCCATATAAGGGATCCGAGTAGACACCTTCCATCACGAGTACGCGAAATAGGTTGAAAAAGGTTTTACCTGTAATCCCATTCACGACGCTGATTTCACCTTTTTCCATGGAGGTCAGAATCGCATCTTGTTCTTCAGGTTTAATTTCTACGAAGCCTTTTGCATATTTGGTTTTGGCTGTTTCTTCAAGGCTATTTAGCCCCATTGTAATGAGTTCATGGCGTTGAATGCTGAGGTAATCCCCCTGTG
Organism: Paenibacillus plantarum; assembly: GCF_013141695.1. Taxonomy (GTDB): domain Bacteria; phylum Bacillota; class Bacilli; order Paenibacillales; family NBRC-103111; genus Paenibacillus_E; species Paenibacillus_E plantarum. Next base: position 128,129 of record NZ_WHNY01000040.1, on the reverse strand, counting down.
TGACTTCACCTTTCACAAACGGTCCCATCCGATAGGTGCGGGCATTCACACCCCAAGGACTGGCTAGCTGATGGTCAATAAAAAAAGCAACGCCTAGTTCTGCAGCTCCAGGTCCGCTGTCGTCCTTAGGAAAGATGCGCTCTGCTGCGGCTTCTGTAATTTGCAGTTGGGTTTGATTGAAGAACATTGGCGCTTGATTGTAATCTGCCGTGACTTGTGGTTTCGGACTTACGGAAGGCGAAGGAGAAGTCTGGGTAGTATCTTTCTTAAACCCTCCAGATACTGCGCTTCCAATGACGCCACCAACCACGACGCCACCAATGGCAGTTCCGGTGTACTTGAGAAAACGGCGACGTGAGTGATCAGGCGTATGATTGTTCGTGTTTTTGTCAGCCAACTTGTCATACCTCCATGGAATTTTATGTACTTCTGGGTAGTTATGGATATGTTGATCTGTAAGTGTATTTCCTATGCATGAGTTGCATGAAAATATGGAAACGGGGGAAATGTAGTGGTAGGTTTCCGATTTCTATCCATGGTTTTGAACCTATGAATGTGAGGAGAAGCATACTCATGAACAGAAAGATCGTAGTCCTCACCCTTTTGCTTGCTGGAGCGTTATCGGCTTGCGGAAAAAGTAATACAACACCTAGCCCAAGTGCAGGAACAACAACCGCGCCAACAGCATCAGCAAGTACAGGAACAACGACTAAAGCTGATGCGCAGACTGTATTTAAGGCCAATTGTGTCAGCTGTCATGGCGCCAATTTGGAGGGTTTAGTCGGACCGAGTCTCCAGAAGGTTGGTGGAAAGTACTCGAAGGAACAACTCACCGCGATCATCGCGAATGGGAAGGGTGCAATGCCTGCTTTTAAAGGAAAGCTATCCGATGATGAAATCAGTTCGTTATCTACATGGCTTGCAGACAAAAAATAGTCAGCAATGAAACCCGCCCTTCGCTGTAAAACGGCTAGGCGGGATTTTTTTCGTGTTTAGAGAGTCATTCATTTCATTTAAATAAAGGCATAGGATAAATAAGTAATAGGAAAAATACCCGTTAAAGGTGCTTCCTTTTCAATAAGCAATAGGGAGATGAACCAGATGAAGGGCAAAGATCGGTGGAATGATCTCTTTGAGTTTGCTATGTATGTACTGGCAGTTGGTTGCTTTGTTTACTTTCTTGTAAAAGGAAACGGGGCGAAAATGTTCCAAGCGGTGCTCATTGTGGCTGTGCTTCAACTCATTCGACTTATCGTCAAATGGACGAAGACGACCATGTTTACATCGCTGCGTTTCTGTGTGCTGTTGTTTATTTTTGTCACGATGTTCCTTGCGAATGAATTCGGATATTACGGCGTCATCCCTTATCTAGATAAAATCGAGCATCTCTTCTCGGGCGTGATCCTCTGTTTCATCGGTTTATTGATATATAGCAAAGCATCGAATCATCAAGAGGGGGCTGAACCACCTTCACCGCATGTCGCGGTGTGGCTGTGCTTGTTCTTTTCCATCGCGATGGCGGGAGTTTGGGAGATATATGAGTTCGCGACAGACCATCTCTTCGGGCTTGATTCACAGAATGGCAGCTTGCTCGATACGATGACAGACATCATTTGTGGAACAATAGGAGCGATTTTGACGGCTTGTTATTTGGCCTTGAAAGCTAGGAATCGGTCACTTCCTTTGGTTGATATAAAATAATTCTGGCAGAACTTACCTTGTCATTTCACTTCGTTTGTGGCACTATTAGCACTATTGAATGGAGGAATTGACAGCATGGAAGAGTTGCCTAACTGCCCGAAATGCCAATCTGCGTATACGTATGAAGATGGAAATTTACTGGTGTGCCCGGAGTGTGCGCATGAGTGGTCGTCATCAGTCAGCGAAGATGAGAATGGCGATGATCAGAAAGTGGTCAAAGACGCGAACGGTAATGTATTGAAAGATGGGGATTCCGTTACGGTCATCAAAGATTTGAAAGTCAAAGGGACTTCATCCGTTATCAAAATGGGTACAAAAGTGAAAAACATTCGCTTAGTCGAAGGCGATCATGATATTGATTGTAAAATCGATGATTTCGGCGCTATGAAGTTAAAGTCTGAGTTTGTTAAAAAGATGTAAGAGGGGGATCCGTACGACGTGCGGGTCTTTTTTCTTTGAATAAGGGATAGTTTAGCATCGTGTGACTCATCTTAAATAGAGCAGGAATGATAAGGGTGATCGACAGAGGAGGGGATCCGTTGCAACTATTTCATCTTAGTTACATTCTCTTGTTTAGCGCTGTGCTCGCGGCTGGAACGATCGGAGTCGCTTGGTTTGTATTTCATAAGCGGAAAAGGAAAGCTCGTTAAAACTTTAAAAGTTGAATGCTGCCCGTTGGAGCTTAAGAAGCTCTAGCGGGCTTTTTATTTTTTGGATTGATTGTTCCATACCAGGCATAAAAAGGGAATAGGAGGCTTTTCGCGAATACTATTTATGGAGGGGGGCTAACTGTGAAACTATACGAACGATCATTAAAATCTCAACTTGTTAGTGTTTGTATGTTTTTCTTCTTATCTTTGGTACAACTCATCATTAATATTGGCGACCATCGCCCAGTTGGTTTTATTGTTATTTTCAGTTTTTGTCTGGGACTATTTCTTATTCTAGCTGTCATTATTAGTATAGATCTCATCCAAAAAGACGCGGAGAAAATAGTGGCTAACGTAGAATTTATCGAAGAATTCCGTATTCATATTCGAAAACCAAATGGAAAGCTAATGAAAGTGCGTGTAAAAGCAACAGAATATGAACACTTTCATCTCAATCAATCCGTCGAATTACTAGTAGGTAAACGGACTAGTGCTTTGCTTACAATCAATAGTTTGGAAGATGACATTGAGGATGTTTCTCAAGCGGATATGATTACTACGGAGGACGTATGAAGCGAGTACGAAACCTATTCAAAAGTAAGCTAATATGGGCTTTGCTCATTCTCATTGTGTTCATGTATGACCGCATTGCACCCATCTATAAGTAAAACAAAGAGGGCACCTTTAAGTAGAATCATCTACTTGGGGGTAGCCCTCTTTCAATTTACTTTGGCCTACTTTTACTTATAAAACGTGGATTGAAAAGGTGTCAGTGCTGCAAGGACCGCATCCCGAAATACATCACTTCGTGTAATTCGACCATTCGTAAATAAACCATAAGCGCCTTCTTTATGATTACTCCCGACCGTGCTGCTCATTTCATCGATGATGTGGCGAAGTTCGGTTCCACCTTGTATTAATTTCTCTCCAATTTCTTGGGGAATAGGGAAATATAACCCTTTGCCGACGTAAAGCTGAAGCCCATCCCAAGCGGCGCAAACAGAGAAGAGGTACCACTGCCTCGTATGGATGCTGTCGAATGTAAGGCCACCTTCAAGTCCAAGTCCAAAGTCGGCTTCAGGCTCTGCCTTAAGCACATTCTTGGCCCGTGTGATCGCACCAAGAATGGTTTCATCTTCCGTCATTGGCTGGTCAGAAACACCAGAAGGGACAGCGTGACAAATCGGTTCTATCCCCGTAGCCGCTACCACAGCAGCTCGCTTTGCTTGATTTTTTGTACCTAAAGCGATTCTTACTTTTTTGTCAAACAGTTGTCATCACTCCTAACTTTCCCAAAACAGATCAACGGAAACAATAAGTCTAGTATATCATGTTTTGATTTCTATTAAGATTAGTGTCAAGGTGCGCTTTTTCTGCTCGGTACTAAATGTGTGCAAAGTTGGGCATATTTGTTAAAAACATGAGTTGATGAAGGGGACAATGGTGCTGCAGTCATGGGAAATATTCTACTCCTTACATGTTATATCCTTACGACTATTGCCTTTTTCGTTACAAAGCGAAGGTTGCAACTGTTCGAAACGATCTTTTGCTGGTTAATTGTACTTTTACTGCAGGGTGTCTACTTTATGATTATCACCTTGAATTATCAGTTATTGATTCCTTCGCTTCGGTTACCGGATATCATCTTAAGAATCGTATCTCAACAAGTAGTTACGCCGATTATTGTGATAGTGGCCATGGAGCAGTTTGTAAAAACACATGGATTATTGTACAAGATGTTGTCCATCTTTATTTTCTCAATCTTTCAAATGTTCTTGAAATTTTGGATGCATAGCTTAGGAATTGTTCACTACTCTGAACAGTGGAAAGTATCTTGGTCATATTTGGAAAGCGTCTTGCTCCTTATTTGCACAGGACTTGCACTGCTAGTGTATCGGTTGATTATGCGAAAGGAAGGAATACCATTTGAGTCAACTTGATGTGTTATTGCAAAGGAATACGCTATTTACACTCGTATGTCTCGTGTTAAGTTATGGTTTCATGTGGTTTCTTCCAAGTAACATGCCCAAATCTGTAAGTATCATCATGATGCTTTTCAGTCTGAATACGGCCAAAAGTTTGGACACGATCATTGCCGTACCACCGTTTGACCTCTATAACACGAATATTTATCCGTATTTCGATCTTGCAGATATTCTAACTTGGTGTTTATATCCTGTTTTTGGTTATTTTTTTGCTTATTACTACATCAAGTTCCGTATTCGTGGGTTGATGATTCCTGTCTATATTTTATGTTGCTCGTTAATAGGAACAGCCTTTGAAGCTTTGAATGTTTATTTTGATGTATTTCAGTACCGACACTGGAAACTAAGTTATTCCTTTTGCGTGTATCTCATCGTGCAGATGCTGTGTGTTCTTGTATTTACCAAGCTGAAAAAGCATTGGATTGATCAAAAATCTCAATCGACAAGGAGAATCGATCGAACTTGAGTTCTTTACAAGACCATCCGCCACGGAGACAGCAGGCTCTATTAAGTTTGGACGGTTTAACCAGCCTGCGTTGGCAGGATCCGAAGATAATAGCGTGGTGGTCAGCTTCCTTTCCTGGATTCGGTCATTTCCTGCTCCACCAATTTATACGCGGATTTCTGTTATCAGCATGGGAAGTGGCCATCAATTCACTTGCTAGAATCAATGAGGCGATCTATTACTCCTTCAGTGGGCAATTCGAGTTGGCTGCACAAGTTATTGAGCCAAGATGGGCATTTGCCTATGCCATCGTTTACTTGTTCGCGATATGGGATAGTTATCTCAAAGCGATCGATGCGAATAAGCAATACCATCTGGCAAAACTTGAAGGAGCAAGAATTACGTCCAACCTCATTAAACCGTGGACGATCACGAATATTAGCTTCAAAAGACCTGGGGCAGCTATGGTCTGTTCCTTTGTTTTTCCTGGACTCGGCCAGTTATATAATAACCGAATTGCTTTAGGATTCTATGGGGTACTCTGGTGGTTTATTTATATGACCATGTCACGATCACACGAAGCCGTCCTTTATCTGATACTTGGTAAGTTATCCAAATCGACTGCACTACTAAATCCACATTGGCTATTATTTATGCCGTCAGTCATTGGAGGCTCTGTATATGACGCATGTATGACAGCGCAAGATCATAATCGACTTTTTCGTCTAGAGCAGAAGCAATATTTAGCAGAAAAGTATCCACATTTTCCATTACGTCTGTTTGAGAAGGAGAATGACCCGCATGCTGATCATTAGTACTTTTGAGCACTCGATAGAAGTGGAGGAAGCACTAGCTGTACTTGAACAGATGGGTCTAGCTCGTAATGAAATCATGACAATCATGATGGATAACTATATGGACATACCAGATCATAATTACAATTCAAATCCGAACAAGAAAACGCTGGCCTTTGAGGTGGGTATGGCAACATCCACGGCAGTCACTGTCATTGGAATTAGTCTCGGCTTCATTCTGTATTGGGGTCCCATTATTTGGGGAGTTATAAGCGCCATTTGTGGATTTATGATAGGGTATTGTATCACACGCTACATACAAACGAAGCTACTTAAACATGTTATTCGCAAAAAAGAGCGATTACCCGAGCTTGCTGTCATTATCCAATGCCATGAGGAACGATTTAAAGAGGTACAGCATGTGTTGTGGGAATACCAAGCGCTATCCGTAGGCAAATTTTAAAATAGAACATATGACAAGCTTGAGTTTTCAAGCTTTTTTTTGCTGTCTTGCACAAATTAGAAAGAGGCTAATGGATGCATATCCATTAGCCTCTTTCTTCTCACTACAACGCGTAGTCTTATTTCATTTTGGCTAATTCATAATCAAACCACGTTCGCATCTCACCAGTACTCAGATTCTCAATCGTATTGTTGCGATGTTTAATGAAAATGTTTCTGTTCTTATCCAAATAATAGTCGCCAAAAACATAGTCGGATAAACGTTTTGTTTCTAATTTGGTATTCAGAGTGTACAGCCCTGCCGTGTCTTGCATAGCATAATCCTTATTCGAAACACCATTCAGTACGATATAAAGGCTTCCATCGGCGGATGCTGGATTGGACAATGAAAGGTTTGTTATACCTAATGCATTAACATCTAACTCATGAAGCCGTTCATTGACCATGTGAAGAGTTCCTTCTTGGTCCAGCAAGCCAACACGGGCACTACCCGATATAAAGCCATTTCGACTAGGTAATTTGGCAGAAGCAATCCACACAGTACCATCTGGATTCGGAATGACGCGGTCTAGCTTTTGATTGAAATCTCCGAGTCGGGTCACGTTCCCATTTTGAATAAGAAATGTATACGTCGTGCCATAATTTGGCCCAATAGCGGCAATCGGCAAGGTCAAATTAATGGATATGATCACCCGTTGATCGCCTGCCGGGAATACCGAGTAAGTTGGGACAGGTGCTCCCCAGTCTGCCGATTCCCATACATCGGAGTCTGTAAGTGTGTGTACTTTTACATTATCGTAGTACAAATCACGATCTTTGCGCACTAATTCTACTGGTTTACCAGCAAATGGATGGGGAGACGTAGAAAGTCCTTTGATGAATTGATCTTGTTCTTCATTGTTTTTCCATTCGATTTGATAGTTGCTTTTATCCATCTTAAGCATGGATTTTGTACGGTCCGCGGAAAGCAAGGAGTAGAAATATAACGAACGATCATCGTCACCAATGATGGAATAGATAGCATTTTGCCCACCAACTAGCGATAGCCCTTCATCATCACTCCATTGGATGTCAATCTGAAGCAGATCATGGACAAATCGCCAAGTCAAAGGCATATAAGTCACATCTCGATACGTTAGAAAAGGGTAGGGCTCTGTTTTATTATTGATTTCTATTTGATTCATCGTGATGGGCACATCAGAAACCTGGACAGAGTAACTATTTGCATTATTCTTGGTTGTTAGATCCTGTTCAAGCGGGTTTTGATGAATAGGTGGAGGGAAATTCCGATTTGACCAAATCTGCAATCCATCGGATTCACTCCAGTTGTATTCAATGCCGAGCGTTTGGAAATTATTCCACGTCATGGGTAGGTAAGTGATGTCTTTATACACCAGAAACGGGTATTGGCTATGGGTAATATCCATGTCTTTACCATTGATTTGAATTGGAAAATAAGGCAGAGATGCTTTCACAGATACGCTTGCTGAAGCTTGCATGGGAAGTAACGGTAACAATCCGCTCATTAATCCGAGAATGACAATCGAGCATTTTATAGCAAATTTCTTCAAAACCATCACCCTTTTCTAAGTTAGTATTGCTACTGATTAGACGCGAGATGGTGAGAAAAGTTGTATGAATGGAGGAGGATATATCCAGATCGTGTTGATGATGGTAAATTTTGAGTCATGATCTCACAGATTTCTCATGTTACAATCGTTGAGATCCAAGCTGGATCCAAAACTTAGAAGGCCGAAGCTTTTTTGAAGCACGGGGGAACCAATCTTTGGGGTGAAGTCGCGTTATACGCGGCCGGGTGATTACTCTTTGATCCGAATCCGACAGCTAACCTCGCAGGCCGCAAAAAGGAGAGGTTTATAGTGAAAAGTTACAAGAAGCTTGTAGTTACAGGAGCATTAGGTTTAACCTTCTTGATGGGGGCTAACGCAGCATTTGCTTCTACGGGAACGCATACGGTAGCAGGCAACGATACTATGTGGTTAATCTCTAAGAAGTATGGCGTCAGCCTTACTTCGCTGATCAAGGCGAATCCGCAGATAGCCAACCCGAACATGATTTGGTCTGGCATGAAGCTCAACATCCCAGGAAGCACGGGTACGACTGTTGCGACTAAACCACAGGTTACGCCAGCACCGACGCAATCCAATTTCGCTAGCCAAGTGGTTACCTTAGTCAACCAGGAGAGAACGAAAGCTGGATTGAAGCCTTTGACCAGCAATAGCGCACTTACCGCGATGGCACTGGATAAAGCGAAAGACATGTACAATAACGGCTATTTCGATCATACTTCGCCAACGTACGGGTCACCTTTTGATATGATGAGCTCCTATGGCATTCCTTATTCCTACGCGGGTGAAAACATCGCCAAAGGTCAACAAACGCCTGATGCTGTCATGACAGCATGGATGAACAGTTCAGGTCATAGAGCGAATATCTTGAGTCCGAACTACACCCAAATTGGCGTGGGTTATTACAACGGTGAGTGGGTACAGGAATTTATAAGTAATTAAGTTAAGTTACGTGAAATCGTGGATTGTGGCAGTCTCCCTTGGGGAGGCTGTTTTTTTTGTATTAACGCTTCAGTGTGGGTCATCTGTACGGAGTTAGGGAACGACGTTCCGCAACAATGGATAGAATCCAATAAATCCAACCTACTAATTGTATGTGATGGTATTATATATGATATGGATCGGCAAGGATCGTATTATGTAGCTGAAAATCTAAATTGATATAGAAAGAATATTGAGGTGCATCCAGTGATTAAGATTTTCACAGAAATCGAGATTGAAGCAGCTATTGAAGATTGCTTTGACATGGCAACGAATATTGATATACATACGCGGACTGTTTGGCCACATACCAAGGAACGAGCGATAGCTGGAACGACAATAGGCATGATTAGTGGAGGGGATACGGTTACTTTTGAGGCGAGACATTTCTTCATTAGGCAAAAACACAAGTCACTCATTTCGGATTATGTTCGACCTTATCGCTTTGTTGATGAAATGTTGCAGGGTACTTTTAAAAGTATGAGGCATGAGCACGAATTTATCGATTTAGGTGATAAAACTTTGATGAAAGATACGTTAAGTTTTGAGGCCCCGATGGGCTGGGTCGGCTGGATCGTTGAGAGGGTTGTGTTGAGGAGTTATATGACACGATTTTTAAACTATCGGAATGAGCAGTTGAAAATTTTAGCTGAGCGAAAGTAAGTAGGGAGAAAAGAAGAGAGGGGATCCAATTGAAATTCTATCTTGCATCCAGTTTCAAAAACATCGACAACGTCCGAAATGTTGCGCAGCAGTTGAAGTCTATGGGATATATTCAAACCTACGATTGGACGACGCTTACAAGTATAGAATCACTTCAAGAGCTCGCGGCGATCGGTGCGAAAGAGAAAGAAGCCGTATTGCGTGCGGATCTCTTTATCATCATGCTGCCAGCGGGTAAGGGAAGCCATGTCGAGTTAGGACTTGCATTAGGAGCAGGGAAGGCTATTTTTATGTATTCTGCTCACGATGAGATAAATGATATTGAAACAACGAGTACATTTTATCAACTGCCGGAGGTGCATAAAATCATCGGACCGATAGACGATTTAGTTTCAACGATAAATAAAAGTTGCGGTCGAACAAACATGGGGATGCCTAATTTGAGTAGCAAGGGAACGTAGGTACGCTATTTCTATGTAAAATGCTAGTTTTGCCAGTTAACGGAACGTGAGTGCGCTATTTGTCCGTTTTCGTGGTATTTTGGCGGTTTTCGAGTATATAGTGTACTGACGTTCCCTTTCGATGTCAATCTTGCTTGTTTTGGTGTAAATAGTGTCTCCTGGTTCCGTTACGATTAATATGCTAGATTTTAAAAGATAGAGGGGTTCAACCAATGAGCAACAAAAAAATAAAATGGTTTATTCTTAGTTTTGTGATCTTCATCATCGCTGCGATTGCGATTAAGCTTATTGTGGCTTTCGGTGGAGATATGGTAGTTAGTAGCCATAATGTGTCGACTTTTACTAGTAAATCAAATGTGAATGGTAACGTTAAACTTACGATCGGGACTTTGAAAGGTACGTATAAGGTTCATGAGTATACGATTAAAACCGCTGGGAAAGTCAGTATTCCTTATGAATCAACGGTCGAATCCGGGAATGTAACCCTGCAAGTAGTGAACATGAATCTCGTACAATGGGAGAAAGTAATCTCTCCATCAAGCAGTGGACTCATCGAGTTTAATGGAGTGAGTGGAAGCTACTCGATTCAACTAGTGACAGAAGAAGCAAAGAAAATAAGTGTGAAACTCAATTTAAAATAGCTGAAAATTCACTTCCCACAATTCTGCCACCGGTTGCTGACTGAATGGCAATACCGCGGCATATACGGAGGAGGCCTGAATTCCGGTATTGTTTCTTCAGAAATACCCATCGCAAGATCACCAAGAAAGATGTCTGTAGGCCGTGGGAGATAAATTCGTCCATCGTTTGAATTGTTTGCTGAATTGCGACAAATCCTTGTATCCCAATTGTTCGGCGATATGCTCGATTGAATGCGTAGGGTCCATGAGCAGGAGCTTGGCTTGACGCAGCTTGATTGTGCTCAAATAATGCCGTGGGGAAACCCCATAAGCTTTGTGAAAAACTCGATTGCAATGTGTGGGACTATACCCGAGCTGCTTCGCAATAAGCGTTATTCGAAATGGTTCCTGCCCCTTCATTGTCGCAGATGCTTGATGCTCAATGAATGCAGCTAGCTGCGCAGCTAAGCCTGAATCTCCTGTTTGCTGATTAGAAACCACAGCCTCATCGAGTAAGACCTCGCTTAACGCGGTGAAAATTCGAAAGGAAGCATGCATCGTTTGCAGCTTTAGACTCAGTCCACTAGAGGTATTTTCTCTGGCTATTTGTGCGAGATCCATAAGAATGGGACGGAGTAAGCTCTCCATTTTGCTGCCAGAGGGGTGAACAATTTGCCCAATTTGACTTAATTGCTGACGAAACCAAGGATCCGTTACCTCTACATGTACACACACGTACTCCATCATATTGCCATCGACCGCACCCAAGCTTGCATGCACTTCATTCGGAAGGATCCAAACCAAATCGCCTTGCTTTTGTACAAAATGCTTGTCGCCAACGCGCATACGTTGGGAGCCATCTACGACAAGATTCAACTCAAACATCGGATGTTGATGCTCGGGGAATGACCACTGCGCGTTAACCTTGCGAAGATGCGCGGCAAAAATCCGGAAAGATGCCTGCACATCCGGCAGCATACCGCCATGAACGACATTTTCGAGACCAGCGGGTAACGATTCTTGTTGAAAGACTTTCATATAAAGACTCCTTTAGGAAGGTTTTTCGGTATTGGATACGATAACTATCTCACTTAAATAGGATGGAATCAAATGTTTCTTTTGTCCAAATGTATGAACGTATTGCCCATGGGTTCAGGGTTTCGATCATTGTATAATAAGGGCAAATGACTGAGAGGAGCATCATCCTGATATGAAAAATCAATTTTTCAATGCACACCATTCGCCAATCGGCGCATTTGCAAGTTTTACTCTTGGATTTCCAGGCAAAAGCGGGGGCTTCGATCTCGAGCAAGCACGTCCGCCAAAGCAAAATATATATATTGGACTAGAAACTAAGCAAGGCGGCACTTATGATGCATTACCATTCTTCGAATACGTGAGTGAGGACGAAAGCCTTCGCTATGATATTGAAAATCCGGATCCAAAGCCGAATAAAAAGAAAACGGTATTCCCTTTTGCACAGGATGAGATTCAACGAGATTTCTATGTCAGCACAGATACGTGGAAAGCTGGTGATTTGACATTCAGTCTGATTTCTCCCGTTCAGTCTGTACCGGATCCGGCAACAGCAAGTGATGAGGAGTTGCGTTTAGCGCTCGTCCCAGCTGTTCTTGCGAAGATTACCGTAGACAATACCCATGGAACCTCATCTAGAAGAGTTTTCTTCGGGTATCAAGGAACAGATCCATACAGTGCGATGCGTAGGTTGGATGATACGATGGAGGGTGCCGCGGGAATAGGTCAAGGCCGGATTACAGCCATTGTATCCAAAGATCCTGAAGTGCGTTCAGGTCTCTATTTTAGTATCGAAGATATTTTGAAAATGAAAATGGTAGAGAACTTGACCTTCGGACTCGGTACTGTTGGTGCTTTATTCGCTGACACCCCTGCGGGGGAGAAACGCACGTATGAATTCGCCATTTGCTTCCATCGCGGAGGCATTGTTACAGCAGGTCGTGATGCATCCTATACGTACGCACGTTTATTCCACAATATTGAAGCCGTTGCTGAGTACGCTTTGGGCAACTTCGATAAGCTAACGGCATTAGCTCAAAGCTCAGACGATAACATCGCTAATTCACGCTTGTCGGATGATCAGAAGTTCATGCTTGCGCATGCGATTCGTAGCTATAACGGAAATACACAGCTTCTAGATATGGATGATGAGCCATTCTGGATCGTCAATGAAGGCGAATACCGGATGATGAACACGTTCGATTTGACCGTTGATCAGTTATTTTATGAATTAGCCGTGAATCCTTGGACGGTACGTAATGAACTGGATATGTTCGTAAAACGGTATAGTTATGAAGACATGGTTAGTTTCCCAGGCGATCCTACGGAATACCCGGGAGGGATTTCATTTACGCATGATATGGGAGTTGCGAATACACTTTCTCGTCCAGGCTACTCGGCTTATGAGCTTTATGGTTTGGATGACTGTTTCTCCCATATGACACATGAGCAATTGGTGAATTGGACTTTATGCGGAGCAACCTATGTAGCGCATACCGATGATCAAGCATGGCTGCAAGCGAATCTTACCATTTTCGAAAAATGTTTAACGAGTATGCTCCATCGCGATCATCCGAATCCAGAACTGCGCAATGGGATCATGTCGTTAGACAGCACGCGCACGATGGGTGGAGCAGAAATCACGACGTATGATAGTTTAGATGTCTCGTTGGGACAATCGCGTAACAATATTTATATGGCAGGCAAATGTTGGGCGGCATACGTGGCGATGGAAACTATTTTTGCTCAAAATGGCAGAGAAAATCTAGCTCTGATCGCAAGTGAGCAGGCTCTAAAATGTGCACAAACGGTAACGTCTTTCGTCACGGAAGAAGGGTACATACCAGCAGTTGTTGGTGAAGGCAATGATTCCAAAATCATTCCAGCGATCGAAGGCTTGGTATTCCCTTACTTTACAGGCAATAAGTCTGCGCTTGACGTGAAGGGGCGTTACGGCTTTTATATCGAAGCATTGAAAAAACATTTGGATGTAGTCCTTGTTGAAGGTACTTGCCTGTTCACGGATGGTGGATGGAAGCTTTCCTCGACAAGTAATAACTCCTGGTTAAGCAAAATTTATTTGTGCCAATTCGTCGCACGTGAAATCTTAGATCTAGCTTGGGATGAAACGGGAGCTGCCGCGGATGCAGCCCATGTTGCATGGTTGACGCACCCAACCTTGTCCATTTGGAGCTGGAGTGATCAAATCATTTCCGGTGAGATTACAGGCAGTAAGTACTACCCACGCGGAGTTACGAGCATTTTATGGCTGCAAGAAAAGAAATAATCCCATTCGAGCAACTGAAGCCTTCGCTTTGGTTGCTTTTTTGTTGGTACTATTTGTAAAATAGAAAGGGTGAGCTTCGTTTGATTGGAGGTATTGAGCTTATGAAAAAAGAAATATCTGCAGGCGGTGTCGTTTACCGACAAATTGGCAATGATTTTCACATTTTACTCATCGAGGATCGCTATCGGAAACTGGCTTTTGCGAAAGGTCGCATGGAGGCTGGGGAGACGATTGAGCAAGCGGCGCTTCGGGAAATCAAAGAGGAAACGAATATTGATGGGAAAATTATTCAGCCACTGATTATCAATTATTATCAGTTCGAACACACGGAACATGGACATGTTGAGAAGGAAACACACTATTATTTAGTCGAAGCGCTCAGCGATGATCTCAAAGCTCAAACGGAGGAAATTCGGGGAGTCAAGTGGCATGGCGCGTCGGATGTTTGGGCCGAACACAATTTGAATGGCTACGAGAATAATCGTGGGATTTTGAGAATGGCGCTTGAAATCTTGGGATTCCTAGGTGAAGAGGATGAGATGACTGTATAATGAAAGCGTATAGATTTGGTTATGTGTTGGTGACCATTTGGTTGATTTGGATGTTCTATGGTTTTAACAAATATAGCGATGTAGATGAGAATAAAATGTTCCAAATTTTAGTGATTACGGGATTAGGGCTCATTCTTTTTCCAATTTACTTTGTTGGCGTCTATCTGTGTGGCATTTTTATGAAAAGAAAAACTTAGGAGGCAAAACATTTGAATACGAAAAACGAATTGCCACAACTGCATTTTGAAGATCAACTTGCTTTTGAACAGTGGCTTGCGATAAATCATAACACTTCATCTGGCATCCGATTGCAAATCGCAAAGAAAGGTGCTCGAATCCAAACGGTTTCCTACGATCAAGCACTAGAGAGCGCGTTATGCTATGGGTGGATTGATAGCCAGAAAGAAAAAGCGGACGAGCAGAGCTGGCTTCAACGATTTACGCCTCGCGGAGTCAGAAGTATTTGGTCCAAAGTGAATAAAGATAAGGCAGAGATGCTAATTGCAAATGGACGAATGAAACCTTCCGGCATGAAGGCGATCGAAGCTGCGAAGAAGAATGGGCAGTGGGAGAAAGCTTATGAACCGCAAAGTCATGCAACAATCCCCGAGGATTTTGCTTTGCAATTGGAGAAGAATAGCGAGGCGAAGGCCTTCTATGATACGCTGGATCGGCAAAATAAATATGCGATTACGTTCCGGATTCATACAGCCAAGAAGCAAGAAACCCGTGTGAAGCGGATTCAGGAGTTTATTTTGATGCTTGAAAATGGGGAGAAGATTTATCCTTAGGACTTTGAAATAGATGAACAGAGAGGAAAACCAACATCATGACGAAAAAACTTTATTATGAAGATGCGTATATGAAAGAATGGCAAACTGCGATCAGCCAGAAGATCGAAAGAGAAGATGGTAATTATGTCCTCTTGGAGGAGACAGCGTTTTATCCGCATGGCGGTGGACAACCCTGTGATGCTGGTGAAATCAACGGGATAGCTGTTCTGGACGTGATTCTGGAGGATGAAGTGGTCCTACATAAGCTGGAGAACATGCCAGAAGGAACACAAGTGAATTGTAAGCTGGACTGGCAGCTTAGATTCGATCATATGCAGCAACATAGTGGTCAGCATTTACTTTCTGCCGTATGCCGAGATCTTTTTGACGCTAACACGGTGAGTTTTCATCTGGGGACGGATTACTGCACGATCGATGTGGAGACCCTTGAACTTGAACCCAGTAAGTTAGCGGCGATTGAGACGGAAGTGAATCGTAAGATTTACGAGAATCGCTCGATTAGCAGCTATTTCGTAACACCTGAGGAGCTAGCGCAGCTGCCGCTTGTCAAGCAGCCAAAGGTGACGAAGGATATTCGCATTGTTGAAATCAATGGTGTGGAGTATAACGCATGCGGAGGCACACATGTTGCGTCCACTGGCGCGATTGGGATGATTAAGCTTTTGAAAACGGAGAAGCAAAAAGGGAACACTCGGATTCATTTCCTTTGTGGTTCTCGCGCGTTGACTGAATTTAACGAAAATGTCAGGATTCTTGGGTCCTTGTCGGGCAAATTTAATACGGGCAAAGATGAAATCATAGATCGCATTGAGAAGTGGGAGCATGAGCACAAACTTGTTCACACAGAGTTAACAGAGCTTAAAGAGAAACTAGATGAGTACTTGGTGCAGGAGTTATTGGTGGAAAGTCAGAATGTTATTGCACATCAGTTCACTGATAAATCATTGAAGGATATGCAGAGTTTAGCAACTAAGATTATTTCGAAGTCTGATCTTCCAATCTTGTTCATAAGTTCTTCTGAGAACAAAGTCGTATTTGCACACAGTGGCCAATATGCACAAGCTTGCGGAGCTTTCTTCAAAACTCATTTAGGAAGCTACAACGGCAAAGGCGGCGGCAGCGATAAATTGGCGCAAGCTGGATTCTCCAGTGGAGAAGATGCTATGGCCTTCTATTCATATGCGGAAGCGCAATTGAGAGGAAATTAAGGAAGATCGTTTGGAGGGTGTTCTATGAAGAAACGATTAACCATTTTTTTCGTAGCAGCTGTAGTATTAATTGGGTTTTATTTTATTTCTGAACTCTTTAGATCCGAACCACCTAAACCGACGATTACGGCAGGCGGTAAAAAAATTGCTTTCGCGCAAGGTTCAAATTGTTGGTCTGGTTTATTTAGCGGAGTGTGCTCAGATATGCCTGCTCCCCATGAGCTGACTAAATATGCAGGTCTTAATCCCGTTGTGGTCTCACCAGAATCCCAAATAACGATCAAATTTAGAATCAAACCTAAGAAAAATTCATTGGGTGTGCAGTTATGGACAAATAATGAAGGGACATCTGAAATTGTCCAACTAAAGAATCAAATATTGACGGTACCCAAAGAGAAAGGCGTGTACATATACGGGATTTCCGCAAATT
This sequence comes from Paenibacillus plantarum, assembly GCF_013141695.1. Classification (GTDB taxonomy): domain Bacteria; phylum Bacillota; class Bacilli; order Paenibacillales; family NBRC-103111; genus Paenibacillus_E; species Paenibacillus_E plantarum. The sequence continues at coordinate 111,473 of NZ_WHNY01000040.1, read as the reverse complement.
GGAGGAAAGGAAGTTCCATGTATTTCTTTGTTATAGAGGTTCGATAGATCAATCTAAAATTGATTTATAAATTTGTCACATAAGGAGATATCTTGATAACGCATTTAATATCAATGCAAAAGCTAATTAAAGGGACTGAACAAACGGGTACTATAGTTTTAATCACGATATTACGGCAACCGGCACACACTGGGCTGCCGTTGTCCATTGAAGTAACGGGCAGTCCACTTCCGAAATATGTCAATTCTCAATTGTGTAAGTAAGGATATAGTGAGAATAACAGGGCAATTGGAATGTGAATTCGTAGAGGAGGTTAAAAAATGATAGAACAAGTTACGGTCGTGGCAAACCCTGCCTATCCACTCGAAGGAATTTTAACATTGCCGTATGACTCCAAAGAAAAAGTTCCGGCAGTGGTATTCGTTCATGGCTCAGGACCCTTAGACAAAGACGAAACCATCGGTGCCAATAAATTATTTCGAGATTTGGCAGAGGGACTTGCGAGTAAAGGAATTGGCTCGTTGCGTTATGATAAACGCACGAATACCCATGGCAAAGAAGTCATAACAGAACTTGGCGGCAAACTTAGCATAAAGGAAGAAATAATCGAGGACGCTATTATGGCAATCCATATGCTGAAAAAAGACCCTCGCGTTGATGCAAACCGTGTATTTTTGATTGGACACAGCCAAGGCGGGATGCTTGCTCCCCGAATCGACGCCGAAGGCGGCGATCTAACAGGGCTTGTACTCTTAGCCGGAACAGCTCGAACGCTTGAAGAAGTGATCCTCAATCAAAACGAAGACTCCATTAACCAGCTTGAAGAAGCTCAGAAAGAAATCGCCTTAAAGCAGGTCAAAGAACTACAGGATAAGTTCGACGCCATCGATAACATGACAGAAGAGATGGCGCAGCAAACCCCGTTATTTGCTTCTGTTTATGGCTGGTATCTTAAAGAGATGAAGCAGCATCCTGTTCGTGATTATTTCTATCAAAGTAAAAAACCGATTTTCGTGATACAGGGCGAACAAGATGTGCAGGTGTCGGTCGAAAAAGATTTTGACCTATTCCGCGAGATGTTAAAAGACAATCCATCTGCTTCTTTCAAGCTGTATCCCGGCTTGAACCATCTATTCATGATAGCGATATACGGGACACTGAAAGATATTTGGCAAGAATATTATATCCCGCAAACAGTGGACTCTGCTGTTGTAAAAGATATTGCTCAGTGGATATTGTCGGTTTAGACCGCGACAACCCTGTAAAAAACTTTAACTCTGAATAAACATCGGTATTTAGTATTTCGACAGTCTAAAGCGGTTACCCGGTAAAGGATCATCTAAGTACTTGCCAAAATAGGAAGCAGGAAAGTTGCATATATGTAGTCATTTTGCAACTTGAATAATGTTAATCACAATGATATATTTAGATTATTAGGAAATCATCTAAATATAAAATAATAATGAGGTGAACAACAAGAACGATGCATTAAAAGCCTTATCCGACCCTATTTATTGTGAAAATTTCTCATTTTGGAGGCACATACTTTTGAAAACGAATTCTACAATCCCCTTAAAAGTGATCTCGGCTATGCTGGCCTTAACCGTCAGTCTCCCGACCATCTCAAGTGCTGCGTCAAATAAGACGCTGGTGGTTACTCCGGCTTCACATGTCCAAATTGCTGCTGACCGTTCAGCGCAAATCGTACCCTTACGTGCAGTTGTCGAAAAGCTCGGTGGAGAAGTGTTGTGGGACGAAACCAGCTCGTCTGTAAGCGTCAAGTATCTCGGACATGCATTATCCTTGAAAATAGGGAGCAATGAAGCCGTAATCGACGGCAAGGCGATTACATTGCAGTCGGCGGCGCAGCTCGTAGAAGAACGCACTAATTTTCCTCTTCGTGCTCTCAATGAAGCACTCGGTACCACAATCGGTTGGGATGACCAAGCCCAAGCCATCATCTTTGACAAAACGGATCTCACAGGCAAAGCGACAGCTTTTATTGCCTCCGCTTTGGGCTCATCGACAAACAGTTCGACGCAGTTTTTTAGCGCCAATCTGGGGTCAGTTGCTACGGCGGAGAGTATCAAACAATTTTTCGGAAACGTAACAAGTCAACTTGGAAGTTATAAAGGTGTAGCCAAACTCACGTCCGACAAAACCATTGTACACGAAAATGTGAGGCTCACACTCACTTTTGAAAAAAGCGAAATACCTTTCGTCCTCAGATTTAATCATGGAGGAGAGATCGATGACTTTTTGCTCGATTCTTCCGCAGCAATGAAGCTAGAAGGTTATAAACTGCCGAGTTATGCGAATTCGGAAACATATAACGAAAAGGAAGTGATGATCGGTGAAGGTCGCTGGGCTTTACCTGGCACACTGACGCTGCCGACAGGAAACGGTCCACATCCTTTAGTTGTGCTCGTACACGGATCGGGGCCGAATGACCGCGACGAGTGGCTTGGTGCGCTGAAGCCGTTCAGCGATCTAGCAGTAGGCCTGGCTTCACAAGGTATTGCCGTTCTGCGTTACGAAAAACGAAGCCTTGAATATCCGGCGCAGCTCAGTCTTTTGCCAAATATGACGATGAAAGAAGAAGCGCTCGACGATGCGCTTACCGCCGTCAATCAAATGAGCAACACCGAAGGCATCGATCCGAAACAGATATATGTACTCGGGCACAGCCAAGGAGGTTTCATGATGCCGCGTCTTGTGGAAGCGGATATAGATAAGCAAATTGCAGGAACTGTGCTAATGTCTGCGCCAGGCGGCTCCTTTTTCGACTTATTGGAGAAGCAATTTTCTTATCTCGTAGATCTGAAACAGATGCCTCCCCAATCGTTGGACTTTTATAAAGGGCAGTTTGCCATCTTGAAGGACCCTAACTTGTCCACGGCCAACCCTCCGAAAGAATATTCACTCGGATATTGGTTTATGGACCTACGCGGCTATGAGCCCGCTGAAAAGGCGAAAACTCAGACAGGAAAAATGCTCGTCCTACAGGGAGGGCGCGATTATCAAGTCATGCCGGAACAGCTTGATATCTGGAAGAACAACTTGAAAGATCGGAAAGACGTTACTTATCGCCTGTACCCAAAACTCAATCACTTCTATACTGAAGGAGAGGGAGCCATGAGCACGCCTCAGGAGTACCTCAAGCAGGGTAACATCCCGTCCGAAGTCATCAATGACATCGTCAATTGGGTTAAAAACAAATAAGGTTGCAGAAAAGTAAATGAAGAACTAACAAATAAACCACCCGGATTCAATAATATGGACCCTCTGTTAATTATTCATCAAGTCAGCGGCTGCCAGTAATTCGGCAGCCTTAGCATTTAGATACGCTTATGGCAGAGCTATACGCTAATGCTTATGAGATATTGGCGTTTAAATATTGAAGCGCTATTGCAACTGCATAAGCTCCTTCGCTTCTCCCAAATCTTTTCTCGCATTATTCATCATCACATTGCCAAAAAGAAAAACTTGATACGCAATCGAATTAACGCTATTATAGACTCATAAAGTCTTTAATGGAGGCATGTTATATGAAATATTCACAGGCGACCGACTATGCCCTTCATGCGATGCTATATCTGGTTAACTCCGGGCCTGACAAGCCTGTTGGTGTGCAAATGCTTGCTGAGAAGCTAAACGTTTCTCAGACTTATCTATCCAAGTTGATGACGAAGCTTGTCAAAGCTGGTTTGATTCAGTCTTCACCTGGCGCTAATGGTGGCTATCGCGTCAAGCATAATCAGCAGGACATCTCGTTTCTCGATATCATTCGTGCCATTGAAGGAATTGCTTCACTGTTTGAATGCAGTTTCAATCATGGGAGTGAATGTCAGATTCAACAAGTTGTGATGGATGCTGAACAACAGTTGGAGCAATATTTGGCTAGTAAGAAAATAGCGGATTTGGTTAAGCCCGCAAAGACGGAATAAGATCCGTCCTTTTTTTAAGACCTATTATAGATATTAAGAGTCTATTAAGTCTCTAATAAAAACGAGCGAGAGGAAGATGAATATGAGTATGAATTATGATTGTGTAATTATTGGTGGAGGCCCTGCAGGTCTGAATGCAGCATTAGTACTAGGAAGAGCAAGAAAGAATGTGCTAGTGATTGATGAGCAGCGACCTCGTAACAGGGTTACTCGCGAATCACATGGTTTCCTTACACGTGATGGTATTGAGCCAAGCGAGTTTCGGCGGATTGCCATTGAACAGATTCGCGCATATCCATCCGTCGATTTTGTGTCCGATGTAGCAGTGTCGATAACAGGAAACGATGGCGATTTTCAAGTCACGACAGCTCAAGGGGAGAGGTACCAAGGTAAAAAGGTGCTTTTTGCCATAGGTAAAAAAGACGTTCCCTTGGATATAGATGGTTTGACTGAGGTATATGGCAAGAGCGCTTTTGTTTGTCCGTATTGTGATGGTTGGGAACTACGGGATCAGCCACTTGTGCTCATCGTGAATGGAGCCAAGGCGCTTCACCTTGCGAAAATGATCTCCGGTTGGACAAGTCGGTACACGTTATGTACGAACGGACCTGACGGGATGTCAGATACTGAAAAAGAGGAACTAAAGCAACATAACGTACCGATCTATGATTCACCGATTCGTTCCATTGTTTCGAAGGAGGGCCAGGTTCAACACGTTGAGCTAGTTGATGGAACCCAACTCCCTTGCACGGGAATATTCTTTGGTCCGAAACTGGTGATCGGATCAGATCTGCCGCAAACAATAGGTTGTGCGATGACGGAAGCGGGAACGGTCGTCGTAGATCAATTCGGTAAAACAAATGTTGCAGGTGTATATAGTGCTGGCGATGCGGCTTCGGAGATGTATCAAGTTATTGCTGCTGCTTCCTTAGGTGCGTTAGCTGGCATGAGCATTAACGGTGAACTGCTGATGGAGAATTGGCATCAAGTGAGTTTACAGTAAATAGGCAAGAAAGAATGGAGATGGTCACATTTGAAGGATAATGTAACAATGAATTCGGAAATGGCTCAAGTGTATGAAACGAACGCGCGAGTCTCGATACCGACGTATGACGCATTATTTGGGATGGTTCAATCTTATTTCCGAGCTGAATTAAGCGGAGAGGGCGCTTCGGTGCTGGTCATCGGCGCTGGAGGAGGAAACGAACTCTCCGCATGGGGGCCTTCTAACCCGGAATGGACTTTCACGGGAGTGGACATTTCAGAAGAAATGCTTAAGATTGCACAACATAAAACAAACCAACTTGGCCTGTCCAATCGTGTGAAACTGATTCATGGAACGATTAACGATTTGCCCGAGGATACCGCGGTATACGATGCGGCTAGTTGCATATTGGTTCTTCACTTCATCGATAATGTGCAAGAGAAGCTGGATCTGCTCAGAACCATTCATTCGCATTTGAAACCAGGAGCTCCATTTGTACTCGTTAGTGCCTATGGGGATCGTGATAGTACCGAACTAAAGGACAGATTACATGTTTGGGGAAGCTTTTGGTTGGATGCAGGGAGAGCACCTTCCAAAGTCAACGAGATGGTCAATACAGGTATTATGAAAATTTCATTCTTGCCTGAAAAGCAAATCGAAGGGTTACTGCAAGAATCCGGCTTTACGAATATTACGAAGTTCTTTGTAACAGGACTTTTTGGAGGATGGATTTGTCATGCAGCAGGAAGTAATGGAGTAGGCATCGAATCTGAAGTGTAGTTGGAATTCATACTAATGGAAAGCGTGCCATTCATCTGATCGATCCCGCGGGTGTTCTCTGGCATTTCACTGAATAAGAATTGGATATGGAGGAGAAATCATTGCACATTCGAGTTCTGGATGAACATGATGCATGGATGTATCAAGAATTAAGATTGACTGCGCTGCAAAACAGTCCTGAAGCATTTGGATCAACGTATGAACGAGAAGTTCAATTTACGATGGAAATGGTAGCTGATCGTATTAAACCCAAGAAGGATACGTTTGTACTTGGTGCATTTGATGATCGTGGTACGCTAGTTGGTTCCGTATCTTTTGTAAGAGAGAGCAGTCTGAAGACAGCGCATAAAGGTAATGTTTATGGGATGTATGTGGCTTTGAATCAGCAAGGACAAGGTTTGGGGAAAAGGCTAATGGTTGAACTTATTCGAAGAGCAAAAGAATGTGATGGCGTTGAGCAAATCAACTTAGCGGTCATGTCACATAATGAAGCAGCGAAGAAGTTGTATGTCTCTCTTGGGTTTAAGGTTTATGGTGTGGAACATCATGCTCTGAAATATAACGGTACGTATTATGATGAGGATTTGATGGTTCGGAGATTGAATGAAGAGGCATAAAGTGATGGTTCTGGTTTCAAAGGGAACGTAGATACGCTATCTTGTCGATATTAGATGAAATTGGATACAAGAGGAACGTAGATACGCTATTTGCCTAATTTTCGTGACATTTGGCATTTTAGAGCTAAATAAGGCATTGTCGTTCCCCTTAGCAGCACCATTCGCACATTTATCCGCAAATAGCGTATCCTAGTTCCCTTTTCATGCTAATCATTCTGACGTAGAGCTAGATGGAGCGAATTGATTAGAAAACATCCGGGAATATGTTCCTTCTTGACTCATTAATGTGTTGTGACTGCCTTGCTCGGCGATCTTACCTTGATCAATAACCATAATCGTATCCGCATTCCGGATCGTATTCAGACGGTGAGCAATAATGAAGCTTGTGCGCCCCTTCATGATGGAGAGGAGTGCTTCCTGAATGTGAAGCTCTGTCCGCGTATCAATGCTGCTCGTTGCCTCATCCAGGATAAGAATAGAAGGGTCGGCTAGAATAACGCGAGCTATCGCAAGCAACTGTCGCTGGCCTTGGCTCAAATTCCCGCCATTCTCAGAGAGCGGCGTATCGTATCGCTTGGGCAACCGACTAATGAAAGTGTCGGCATTTGCCAGTTTAGCAGCTGCAATTACCTCCGCATCTGTGGCCTCAGGGTTGCCGTATTTGATGTTTTCCTTAATCGTACCGGAGAATAAATACGTATCCTGCAGCACAATGCCAAAACTACGGCGAAGAGAGCTGCGGGTATAGGATTTGATATCCCGACCGTCGATTAAGATCGTTCCACTTGTCGCATCATAGAAGCGAGTCACGAGATTCACGATTGTCGTTTTACCTGCTCCTGTGGGTCCAACGAGCGCTAGGCTGCTGCCTGCTGCTGTCTCGAAGCTAACCTCTTTAATAATCGGTCTATCCGGCCGATAACCGAAAGTGACGTCCTGGAAGGTAACGTGACCAATCGGTTTCTCCAAATCTACGGCTCCTGGTTCATCCTCCGCTTCTTCTGCTTCATCTAACACTTCAAATGCACGTTCAGCCCCAGCTACACCAGACTGTAGCACATTATAGGTGTTCGCAATCTCATTGAGTGGTCTCACGAATTGGCGCGAATAGCTTAGGAAACTTGCAATGACTCCGACCGTAATATGACCTTTAACAGCCAAAATACCGCCGACGATGGCAACGGAAGAGAAGCCAATATTATTGATAACACCAAGGATAGGCATCAGAAAACCGGACCAAATTTGCGCTTTTAACCCAACCGCATACAATCGATCATTTACGCTGTTAAACTCTTGAATCGCTTTCTGTTCACGATTAAATGCTTTAACGACAAGCAGGCCGGAAATCGTTTCTTCGATATGACCGTTCAGTTTACCGAGCTGTGCCTGTTGCTCTTTGAATAGCACGCTGGTACGTTTGGTAATTGTTTTGGCCAGCAAGAACACAAGTGGAACCGTAATGAGCGTAGCTAGCGTTAGCGTGGGACTTAAAATAAGCATCATGATGAAAGAACCAACAATAGCAATAGAGCCTGTCATCAACTGTGTGGTTGCTTGCGAGATCGAGTTGCTTACATTGTCGATATCGTTCGATAGTCGGCTCATGACATCACCATGGCTGCGTCCGTCGAAATAAGCAAGGGGCAGCTTCTGAAGCTTCGCAAACATCGTTTGGCGAAGTCTCCGCACGACTCGTTGTGCGAGTCCAGCCATAACCCAGCTCTGCATAAAGGTAAGTCCGCCGTCTGCAATGTAAGTGGCAATCAGAACAATCATCACCACGTCGAGAACGTTATAATCAACTACGCCTCCGGCCATAGCATCAACGGCGACACCAATGAGATAGGGGCCAGCTAAGGTTAGGGCAGCATCTGCTAGAATAAACAGGAAGACGATGGTCAACCACTTTCGTTCTGTACCCATATAGGACCAGAGGCGACGCATGGTATTTTTAAAATTTTTGGGCTTCACCTTAGGAGCACGTCCGCCACGACCCAATGGGCCAGTGATCATCGGGACGTCAGGTGCTTGTTGTCGCGAGTTATCATTCGGTTTTGACATGATCTGGCAGCTCCTTTCCGAATTGGGAGTGACATATTTCCATGTAGATACGGCAACTTGTCATTAACATCTCGTGTGTGCCAATGCCTACGATTTCACCATCGTCCATGACGACGATTTTATCCGCATCCATGACGGAGGTAATTCGCTGTGCAATAATCAAACAAGTCACGCCTGCGGCAAATTCCTTAAGTGATTGTTTGATTTTCGTCTCAGTTGCAGTATCTAATGCACTTGTGCAATCATCGAGTATCAGAATGTCAGGTTTACGAATAAGTGCGCGAGCGATGGATAACCGCTGTTTCTGTCCTCCGGACAAGTTCACACCTTTTTGCCCCAGCCTCGTTTCATAGCCTTCAGGGAATGCTGCAACGAAGCCATGCGCTTCTGCCATAATCGCGGCTTGTTCAACCTCTTCGTGCGTAGCATGCTCATGGCCCCAACGCAAATTCTCTTCAATCGTGCCGCTAAACAGAATGGTGTTCTGAGGCACGATGGCAATGCGATCACGCAGCTTGTAAGGTTCTAACTCGCGTATATCCACACCGTCCACACGGATTGAGCCGGAACTCGCGTCATAGAAGCGGGGAACGAGACTCACAAGGCTGCTTTTGCCAGATCCCGTGGAGCCGATGATACCGATTGTTTCTCCAGGGAGGCATGTTAGGTTGATCTGTTTCAATATAGGTTCACCAACAGCTCCATCATAAGAAAATGATACATCCGTGAAGTCGATTCGGCCACCAGGACGCTGAACAGGCAGGGCAGCGGTATCGTTCCATGTCATTTCATTAATTTGACTGAAAACTTCACCGATCCGAGTAGCGGAAGCTTTGGCCCGAACAAACATATTAAATACCATTGAAATCGTCAACAAGGCAAACAAAATTTGCGTCATATAGTTGACGAACGCTACGATATGACCAACTTGCATCTGATGCTGATTAACCCGCCAGGCACCTAGCCAAAGCACGGCAACAATTCCAAAATTGACAGTCAGCAGGATGGAGGGGTTAAATATCGCGAGCAATCTTGTCACCTGAATCGACTTGTCCTGATAATCGATATTGGCTTGCTGAAACTTGCCGGCTTCATGATCAAACCGATTAAATGCTTTCACGACACGTATGCCGGACAAAAATTCTCTTATCACACGGTTGACGTTGTCCAGTGCTTTCTGCACGTTAACGTATCTAGCAAAACCCACCTTCAAATTCAATGCCACGAGCACACCAACGAGCGGAACCACGATAAGTAAGACAACAGCCAGATGCATATTCAGCCTTATTGCCATAATTAAACTACCAATACATAAGATAGGTGCTTTCACAAAAATACGCATGAGACCATTCACAAAATTTTGTACCAATGTCACATCATTCGTTAACCGTGTAATTAAAGAGGCGCGTTCGAATCGCTCGATATTGGTGAAAGAAAGCGATTGTATCTTTTCAAATAGATCCGCTCTAAGTTCCGTGCCGAATTTCTGCGATACATGGCTGGCGACAATATTTCGAGTCGAAGCCGCGACGGCTCCGAACGCGGTGATGAGCAGCATCAAACCTCCCATGCGTAGCACATAATCAAGCCGTTTCTCCGCAACGCCAACGTCCAGAATGTGGGACATGATGGTTGGTTGCATTAAATCCGCAAGCGCTTCCAGCATGACGAAAAACACAGCCACCAGAAACAATTTCCAGTGCTTCCTGATATATTTCTTCATAAAAATCATTGGTGCACACGCTCCTCTTCCCGCAGTCCATAGTCATCCTTAGTTACTAGCAATTTTATAACGGAAGCTATTTCACGTGCAATACATGGTTACCAATATCCACATGATAAATCAGAGGTAGGATTGGTATAATGCGGTAATTTTAGATAGAATATAGTTAATTCTAGTACGCTATAACGATAGTGAGGTGTTGAAATTGGACATGGTTGAAATACCAGCGGGAGAAGTCGAGTTAAGAGACGATCGTAGAAAAATCAAATGGACAGCTGAAATACGACCGTTTCTTCTTGCTCGCTATCCTGTAACTGTAGGCCAATACGATACGATTAATGAGCAAATCCGCCATACGAGTGACGATGAGCTTAAGCCGGTTGTTAATATTTCTTGGCATGAGGCTATATCCTTCTGTAACTTACTTTCGCAGAAAGAAGGACTGAAGGTATGTTACTCGGTCAGTTCCGATGGTGAACAAGTGATTTGCGATTGGGAATCAAATGGGTATAGACTTCCTACTGAAGCTGAATGGCAATATGCCTGTAAAGCAGGGACGACAGGTTACACGTATGGTGAGCTTGATAAGATCGCCTGGTTTGAAATTAATTCAGAGGGCAAAGTCCATGAAGTAGGAACAAGGGAACCGAATCCATGGGGTTTGTACGATATGCTGGGAAATGTTTGGGAATGGTGTTGGGATGTGTATGATGAAAAAGTATACGGCTCCTATCGCATTTTTCGTGGCGGCAGCTGGGCTGAAGAGGAACGGGGTTGCGGGGCAACCTGTCGTCGTCGAAGCCATCCAACATTTTGCATAGATGATCTTGGATTTCGTGTTGCAAAATCTTTCTAACTAAATCATACAAATTCGAATTGGAAAGGTTGTGAGTATCATGAGTCAAGCGTTGATTGCTGCGGTTGAGCGGAATGATATGGCAGAATTACAACGACTTCTGGAACAAGGGGTCAACTTAAATGAGCAAGACAACAGAGGTAGGACGGCTATCATGGCAGCAACGCATGCCAACAATCCTAAAATAGTAGAGATATTGATCGAAGCGGGGGCAGATATCAATTTGAAAGATGCGCTGCAGGATAATCCATTTCTTTACGCAGGTGCCGAAGGACGTCTTCAAATATTGAAGCTACTTATCGAGGCTGGGGCCGACACGAAACTGACGAATCGTTACGGCGGGAATGCCCTCATACCAGCAGCAGAAAAAGGACATGTTGAAAATGTAAATATGTTACTTTCAACGACAGATGTGGATGTCAACCACATTAACAATTTAGGTTGGACTGCATTACTTGAAGTAACAATATTGAGCAATGGCGGACCTAATCATCAGCAAATTACCAGACTGCTCCTCGACCATGGTGCGAACGTAAATATTGCGGATCGGGATGGCGTTACGCCGCTTCAACATGCGAAGCGAAATGGCTTTACAGAAATTGAACAAATATTGATAAATGCAGGAGCGTAATAATAATGAATCACGAACCGAACCCCTTCCGAATTCCGTGAGAGGAAAAGTATAGGGGAACAGAACCGTTCAAGGTTAAGTAAACTTGAGCGGTTTTTTCTGTTTGTTTACGGGTATCCATACCAAATTTTCAAAACTGAATAGAATAGTAGGGATACTAGAAAAGTGAAGGAGAGATAATAGGATGAAAAAAACACAAGCTGCCAGATTAGAAAATCAGGTGTATTCAAATCGTGTTGCAAGATCGGAATTCGATAACAATTGGAAGGCAAGCGTGACGAGGAGTGGTTATGTTGTGTACACAGCTACTAAGAATAACGCAAAGATTCTCGTGTTATTAACCACGGGTTTAAGAAAACTGATTATTTTTAATCGGGGTGGACAAGTACTTGTCGGCTCGGGTGGGGTAAGCCATTATAGTAAACCGCATAAGGCACAAGATTTGAACTAAGCAGGTAGAGCGCAGGAATGAGCGGAGAACGAGGAGATAGTCGGAATAATCGACTATCTCTCCGACGCATACATTGGACAGTCTGTAAAATTATCAAAAAAGTAGTACAATTGAACTTAGCATTACACGATGAACAAGAAAGGTGCAGTTTCATGGTAAGTAGTAGAATGAGTATTTCGGTTGATGAATTTTATGGAAAAGCCAAAAGGTGGAAGGATGAATTCGGGGAATTAAGAAAAATTATTCAGGCGTGTCAACTGAACGAAGAAGTGAAGTGGGGTTGTCCTTGTTACACGTTTCAGAGTAAAAACATCGTATTGGTACATGGATTTAAAGACTATTGTGCGGTTCTGTTTTTCAAAGGCTCGTTGTTACAGGATGCCAATGGTGTTCTCATCCAACAAACGGAGAATGTCCAGGCAGGGCGCCAGATGCGATTCACGAATGTTCGTGAAATTGCTGCAATAGAATCGATGCTGAAAGCTTATATCTATGAGGCGATTGAAGTTGAAAAAGCCGGTGTAGAAGTTACTTTCAAGAAAAGTACCGAGTATAAAGTACCTGAAGAATTACATAGTAAATTTGAAGAAATGCCTGCGTTGAAAACAGCTTTCGAAGCGTTGACACCTGGACGGCAAAGAGCCTACTTACTTCATTTTTCGGAACCAAAACAATCGAAAACCCGGGTTTCAAGAATTGATAAGTATGAGCAGCACATTCTCGAAGGCAAGGGATTACAAGATTAGCCTGTCACACGGTATTACTTTCCGACATATTCGCATATGATTCGTTATGAACCGAATAACTTAAAGGCTGGGGAGTGGAAGGCAAATGTCTTTTTTTGATAAAGTTAAGCAAGGGGCATCGGAAGCGGCGAAAAAAGCACAACAAACCGTGGAAATAACGAAATTCAAGACGCAGGTTTCATTGAAAGAAAGAGAAATTGATAAAATTTACAAAATTATCGGTGAATCGGTTTATACATCCTATCTCTCCGGGGACTACACACAGGTGGAAGCCAATGTTTCAGAGTATTGCATAGGTATTGCTCAAATCAATCAAGAAATTAGTGAGCTTGAGCAGAAGATTGCCGAGGTTCGGAATGAAAAAGAATGCACATGTGGTAAAGTTGTTGCGGCAGACACCAAGTTTTGTTCGTCATGTGGCCATCATTTTGTCTAAGTTGATGGGTGGGCAAGGGAATAGGGCAGTTTTCACAGAGAATGCTTCTGTGAGAACTGCTTTTATTTTTGGTTGGTCATCATCCTATGCTATGATAGTGAAAAACAGGAAAGTAATGGAGGCATAGACGATGGCGGAGCTTCTTCAAGATCCGATTGTTAAAGTTGAAATGCTGATTCGAAAACCAGTTCAAGAGGTGTTTGAAGCTTTTATCGATCCTGAAATTACGTCGAAATTCTGGTTTACCCAGGGTACTGGCAGATTAGAGGCTGGATCACAGGTGCAATGGCATTGGGCTATGTATGGGGCAACCGCAGATGTCGAAGTCAAAGAAATCGAGGTGAACAAGCGGATTTTGCTGGATTGGGGCACATTGGTCGAGTGGACCTTTACGGCTCAAGCAGATAACGAAACTTTCGTGACCATCACTGACTCAGGTTTCAAAGGCAGTCCGGATGAAAAAGTGCAACAAGCGCTGAATTCAACCGAAGGATTTACGATTGTTTTATGCGGATTGAAAGCGTATCTGGAACATGGCATTCGCTTGAATCTTGTTTCGGACAAGGCTCCCTACGCACATATTTCCTAATCCTCGCTTGGTAAGGAGCACGTATATGAAAGTCATTCGTAAGACGAATCGTCTGTCACTCGTTCAACTAGACGCATCATCCTACAAGTTGGTTGTTGATTACTTTTTGCGCAATCGTGAATTTCTCGAACCCTGGGAAATGGTGCGGGACGAGTCGTTTTTCATTGCGGAGTTTCACGCAGACTTGTTGGAGAAAGAGATGAAGCTGTTCGAGGATGGGCAACTTTTCAAAGTATGGATGCTATACGAAGATCGCATCATTGGATCGATTGCACTGAGTAATATCGTGCGTGGTGCGTTCCAATCGTGCCATTTGGGCTATCGGATGGATGGCGACCTGCTCAATCGGGGGCTGATGACAGAGGGCATCGAAGCTGTTATTGCTCATGCATTTGAAGAGATGCAGCTGCATCGGATTGAAGCGAATATGATGCCGCGCAATCAGGCATCCATGAAGGTTGCTCAGAAGCTAGGCTTTTATGAGGAAGGCTTGGCGATCAAATATTTGAAAATTCATGGCGTCTGGGAGGACCATATTCATATGGTCCTTCGAAATACGGCGATGGAAGTGTAGAATAGGACGAGTATTTAGCAGGTATAAGTTCAGATATATGTGTGAAGATTGGATTAGATGTAAAAAGTACAGCTAATTTTGCTGGAAAAAGCGAAATTTACCAATTAGATGTAAAAACTCCAGTTAAATTTAACCAATTCCTCAGAAAGCGAGAAAATGGTTGAAAATAGCTGGAGTTTTTCCAGTTATTCACCAGAAGTCGGCGATTTACTATAAAATAGCTGGAGTTTTTCCAGTTATTTAAATTTCGACGAGGGTGGACGGCGAGTTGGACGACCTATTCTTCTGATAACGCGTTGCAACCTGCGCCAGATAGGTATGAATCCAAGCGTCGACAGTTTCGGAGTTTAGACAGTTTTTGCGGAAATGACTAGGTGGTGTTCCCATTTCTCTGGTAAATACCTGTGTGAAATAGTGGATGCTTTCAAAGCCGGTATCCTCGGCAATTTGTTTCAATGGGATGTCTGTGTAGCCGAGTAGATAGGCGGCTCTTTTGATTCTTTCCGTTTTCACGATAGACGGGAAGGTTTGGCCCAATTCATCCGAGATCAGACGGGAGAGCTGTCGTTCAGACAAGTGGAGGCTTTGCGCCACGTCACTAAGCGCCATTTTATGAGAAAGATGGTCCTGAATATAGGCCTTGACCTTCTTGAGTGTGCCTTGCAGCTCCATATCAAAAGTAGACGAACCCGCATCACCTGAGCGGCAATGCTGCAGAAACAAGGAGATACAACTGATGACCAGCGTATACGCTAGTTGTTCAATCGTTTCTTTGTAGCGATCACCCGTCTCTGAAGCTTGGATGAGAAGTGCCTGCCAGATGAGCATGGGAGCTGTTCCCTCAGCATTCGGTATGAAAAGATGCGGATAAGCGCATAACTGGCTAAAATCCTGCATGAAAGCCTCACTCGATTCAGATGCGACTGGCTCTAATGCAAAAAATAATAACAGCATGCCTTCCTCGCTTTGGATGGAATGGCGACTTTCGGGCTTCGAGCAATATAGAGTCCCTGGCCGAAGCGGGTAGGTAATGCCATCGTGAAAGTAGTGGCCTTCTCCTTCGACAACGTAGCAGATTTCAAAAAAAGAATGTGTATGCGGACGATTGCCCTTATGCTGCGGTTTCGCACCCCAGTAATGAACGAATATGGAGGCGGAGGCACCTTGCAGCTGAACCAGATTTTGGTTGAGATACAAGTTACTACGCGAGTAAATGGATGGATTCAACACGCATGAGGGCTCCTTTCAAGTAGACTGAAGTTCATTATATCATGGATTTTTTGAAAAAAAGCGGCATGTTTTTACAAAGACGAAAACGTCTTCATTTTCTATACTTACTTTCATAGGCACGTAAGAAGTTGAAAAGGAGCTGTTAGTAGTGGGCAATCATGTGAACATTTCACTCGCAGGCATCATGGGCTTTCCGGTAACACCATTTGATCTTCAGGAGCAAATAGATGAGAAAGCTTTACAAGCTAATATTCATTTTTTGGTGGAAAATGGCTTGGATTCCGTCTTTGTATGCGCGGGTTCTGGCGAATATCAATCCTTGGATATCAAAGAGTATGAGCGAGTAGTCACTGTTGGCGTTGCGACGGTTGCAGGCAAAGTACCTGTATTCGCAGGGGCTGGAGGCAATATTCGAGAAGCGGTAGAACGTGTGCAACTTGCAGAGAAACACGGTGCAGACGGATTATTGTTGCTCCCGCCTTATTTGATCATTCCCGAGCAAGAGGGCTTGTTTAACTACTATCGGACGCTGGCACAGAGCACAAGTTTACCTGTCATTATCTATCAGCGTGATAACGCGATTTTTACCTTGGGCACATTGGAAAAACTGGCTAACTTACCTAATGTCATTGGTTTCAAGGATGGATTAGGCAATTTTGAGCTAAACATTGAATTCGTACAATCGCTCGGTTCAAGGTTACAATGGATGAATGGGATGCCGCTTGCTGAATTAACGATGCCAGCCTACTCGGCACTAGGCTATCTATCCTACTCATCCGCGATTTCCAATTACATTCCGCAGGTTTCGAGAACCTTCTATACTAGTTTACTTGCTGGAGATCAGGCAACTGTCAGTTCCATCTATCAAGAAGTCATTTTACCGATCCACCGGATTCGTCAATTGCGCAAAGGCTATGCCGTTTCACTGATTAAAGCGGGCATGAACATTGTTGGATTGCCTGTGGGTCTCGAAGTTCGAACTCCGCTAGTTCAAGTGGAACGTGAGCATTATGTACGATTGGAATCTATTATTAAACGAAGTTTAGACCTGGTCGCGATCGCCAATAACGGTTAGGAGGAAAATATCATGATGAAAGTATCCATTCAAGTTCCCACCTGTGAATTATCGGATAGCGATTTGAGACAAATGTGTCAACTCGGAGTTGATTGTATTGATTTTACGCAGGGAGGTTCTTTCCCAGGCGTTCGTGAGCAGGGATTTCCGGATCTTGATCAACTTTTACAGCTAAAACGCAGAGTTCGTTCACATGGGATGGAAATTAATCGGGTGACGCTGCCAGATATGTCGAGTAGTTTCATGTTGGAGGAGCCTGGCTCGGAGATCCAATTAGAGAACGTCAGTAACGCGATCAAAACCTTCGGCGAAGCTGGGATTACGCTCGTTCGTCAGCGTTTTGCAGGGGATGTATTTCCTTATATGGCAGAGGAATATACAGCTGTACACCGAGGTGGAGCGCTAGTACGTGGAGAGTCTTTGAAACGCAATCTGGACAAACAACCTCCTACGGTGGAGCAATTGAATGCTTGGTGGAAGCGATTTGATTTAGTTTTCGGGAAACTGGTTCCACTTGCAGAAGACTATGAGATGAAATTAGCTGTACATCCATCCGACACGCCATATCATAACACACCATTTGGTGGACTTGGTTTGAATCGCGTCATCGATAGCTTCCCTAGCAGGAACGTTGGCCTTGTCTATTGTGTAGGTACACGGGGAGAAGCAGGCGGAACGCCGCTAGTTCTTGATGAAATTTATCAGTATGGACGCAAAGATAAGATCTTTCTTGTTCATTTCCGCAATGTGCGGGGGAGTCTGGCAACAGCTGGTGCGTTCGAAGAGGCAATGTTGGATGATGGACATATGAATATGGCGAAAATATTGCTCGAACTCCATAAAGTCGGCTATAACGGCTGTATTAATCCAGATCATATCACCTCGCTCGAAATGGATCGTTCACCGTATCGAAGTACAGAAACCAAGATGAATTGGGTTGGCTGGGCTTATGCGATTGGCTATGTAAAAGCGCTTTTAGCGGCATTAACGGAGTTTAGAGGCGGGAGAGATTAATATGGGTGAAATGAAAACATATTTGAACCATATCAATGGAGAATGGGTTGCGTCTTCCAGTGGTGAGGTCGAGGGAAGTATTAATCCAGCGAATCGACATGAGATCGTGGGCTATGTGCAGAAATCGTCCAATGCAGATGTGAATGAAGCTGTCGTGGCAGCGACAGCAGCGAAGTTGGCTTGGCGTAAATGTTCCGGTTCAGCACGTGGCGATTATTTGTACAAAGTTGCAGATAAGCTTGAGCGGCGATTGGACGAAATTGCTGAAATGATGACGCGTGAAATGGGGAAAACGTTCCCTGAGGCCAAAGGCGAAACAGCAAGGGGTATCGCGATTCTGCGTTATTATGCTGGCGAAGGCATGCGGAAGACAGGTGATGTGATTCCATCAACGGATAGTGCGGCTTTAATGTTTACGACTCGCGTGCCCTTAGGCGTTGTGGGTGTGATTACACCGTGGAATTTCCCCGTAGCTATTCCGATTTGGAAAATCGCTCCCGCATTAATCTTCGGTAATACCATTGTGTTCAAGCCTGCTCAGGAAACCGCCATTACGGCAGCTCTTGTCATGGAATGCTTCGAAGAAGCGGGTATTCCTGCAGGTGTAGTTAATATGGTAACTGGTCAAGGTGATGTAATTGGTCAAGCGATCGCTGATCATCCGGACATCCACGGAATTACCTTTACAGGATCGGATCGTATTGGGAAAATGGTTGGACAAAGCGCACTCGCGAAGGGTGCGAAGTATCAGCTGGAAATGGGTGGTAAAAACCCGATTATCGTGGTCAATGATGCAGATCTGGACCTCGCGGTTGAGGCAACGGTGAGTGGTGGCTTACGATCAACGGGGCAGAAATGCACAGCAACTAGCCGTGTGATCGTACAAAGTGATGTGTATGATGTGTTTAAAATGAAGCTGCTTCAGCGTATTAAGGAAATCCGGGTTGGGGATGGCATGGAGGCATCTACTTGGATGGGGCCTTGTGCGAGTGAGAAGCAATATCATACGGTACTATCCTATATTTCCAAAGGGATTGAAGAGGGTGGGACCTTGCTTTGCGGCGGGGGTAAAGTGCAAGATGAGGCGCTAGATGCAGGCTATTACATTGCGCCTACGGTATTTGAACATATTACAAGTTCGATGACCATCGCGCAGGAAGAGATTTTCGGACCTGTTCTTGCCTTAATTAAGGTGGATTCCTTCGAGGAAGCTATTCATATTGCGAATGATGTGAAATTCGGACTTAGCGCGTCGATATTCACGCGGGACTTCTCGAAAATGCTAACCTTCATGCACGATATGGATGCAGGCCTTGTGCGAATCAACGCCGAAAGTGCGGGTGTAGAGCTGCAAGCCCCATTCGGCGGCATGAAAATGTCGAGCTCTGGCTCCCGGGAGCAAGGGCAGGCAGCTATTGAATTCTACACAGATATCAAAACTGTGTTTATAAAGTCTTGAGTGAGAGCCAGTTGCTAACGCAACTGGCTTTGCAATTGTAGATCAACTTGGCAGTATACCTCGTTGTGTTAACCCGCAAACGTATGGGTAAATATGTAAAATAAATGAGAATCTAAACTGAATTGATTATACGAATGAAAGCGCAGGACTTACTTATTTTTCAAATACTTCTTCGCATAGGAGTGCGGAGTTTCTCCCACGATGTCTTTGAACACTTTGAAAAAGTAACTATAATTGTTGAAGCCGATACGATGATACATTTCTTTGAACTTCTGGTTGCCATTCTCAATATATTGCTTGCTGAGCTCTATTTTGAAATGATTGATGGATTCGGTGAAGCTCCTGCCGGTTTCCTCTTTGAATATGCGGCTTAGATAGGTGGGAGTAATCCCGATTGTGACTGCTGCTTCCTCCAGAGTTATGCCCTGTAAATAATGCTCATGAATCAGCTTCATGGCTTCTTCTACGTTTTTGGAATATTTCCCTTGGGTCTGCAGCCGTTTGATGTCTTCGACGAGTCGATGGTAAAGGGCTTTGATCCAAATCTGGATTTCAGGAACATGGCTACTTTTAGGCAGGCTACTGTCTGTAGTCACGGAAATCCAGTGCACGTCAGCACCCATTTTTTTGCCCACGCGGTGAGCCAGATTGATCATTTCTTCGATAAGAAAGGTGAGCTGAGGAAACCCGCTGGATCGAGCCAAAAAAGCAATAAACACTTCATCAATTATGGCATCGATTTGGGAGGTGTTGCAAATGAGAATGGAAGCAAGCAGCTCTTTCTCTTGACGGATGGTAAGTGCCATCATTGGCGTGGAGCCTATAGAATTAGCTTGATTTGACGTGTAGCCTGCAGGAGAAGCAACTGCTAAGCCTTTTCCACCGCCTCCCGTACCAGCAGCTCGAACAGCTGGTTCAATCTGTGAATGTGTGAGCTTGCGATCCATCGCATCACATGCGTGCCGATAATAGCTGGGCAGCTTGTCGATCTGATGGCAGACTGGACTATGTCCGAAGGCAACAGAAACTGTATAGATCATCTGCAGGGTTTGACTTATCTTGTCAGCGAAGGTTTGAATCGATTGCAGGATTGGCGTTTCGCTCCGGTATTCTGGATAAGATAAAATAAAGAGGAGCGAGCCATGCCCTGTGTAAGCAACACAGCCTTTATGTACATCGCCGATTAGTTGTCGGCAAAGTTCTATAATGGAACGGATGAACATACTGCGATCCTCCCCTATATGCTTCTCGGCCAGCACAACGTTATGCAGCATTTGCATGACGAGGACAACTGTATTCTTCGCATAGGGCTTTAGAATCGCAACAGCGGTTTCATCTAGTAAAGCAGAACCCTCAGTTTGCGCTAGCTGCTGGATTACTGACTCCAAATCAGCGGTAGACGCTTTCCCTTTTTCCAACTTCCCTGCAGAGTCAAGCATATTTTCTGTATCTGGGCTTTTCCCGAGCTTATTCATAGCGCGTTCCAGTACATCCAGTAAGCTTTCTGGATCCAATCGATGCTTTAATAAATAGTCGACAGCCCCACTGTTCAGTGTGTCGCGGACATAGTCGAAATTGTCGAAATTACTTAAAATGATTGTACTCACGTCTTTGTTATGCTCGCTAACATATTGGCATAACGCAACACCGTCCATTAACGGCATATTGATGTCAATTAACACAATATGCGGTTGTAATTCCTTAATCAATTTGAGGGCTTTCAGTCCATCTTCGGCCTCCCCGCAAAGCACATACCCATATGCTTCCCAATCGATCATGGCACACAGTTGGTTTCTAGCCAGCAGCTCGTCATCGACAATCATGACCCGAGTATACAAGAGCAACACCCCTTTTTTTTATAGTTATTACGATCTATGTCTTACTGCTTATTCTCATTTCAGGTATCGTAAATTCCACCGTTGTATACATGCCCACCTCACTGAAGATAGCGATTCCGTATTCATTGCCAAAGGTTCTGCGGATGCGTTCATTAACGTTTTTCATCCCAATACCGTTGAAGCTTTCATCATGCTCGGAAGACTCCAAAACCCGGTCGATTTGTTCAGGTGTCATGCCGATGCCATTGTCTGTCACCTCGAACTTTACTCGATTGAGCTCGCTGTAGATGCGGACGGTAATGAACAAATTCTTGTCAGACTGGCCAAGGGCGTGAATCATCGCATTTTCAAGGATCGGCTGCAGCACGAGCTTCAGGGTCTGACATTCCAGAATATCATCCTCCGCCAGCAGTATGACCGTAATACGATCCAGATACTTGTATTTCTGAATATGAATATAGCTTTTTAAATAATCCAATTCTTCACGAATTGTAATAATTTCCTTGGTGTGGCCCAATGTCATCCGTAGTAATTCGATAAAGGAACCGAGCAATTCTTCGACATTTTTCACATTCTGCATGCGTGCCAAATTTTTAATTGTACCTAAAGTGTTATAGATGAAATGTGGTCGAATCTGAGCTTGCAAAGCATACAGCTCCGCTTCTCGTTTTCCTTGCTCCTGGATTTTTATTTCTTTCATCAGCGTCGTAATGTTATTCATCATCAGGTTAAAGCCTTCGCTCAAGCCGCCGATCTCATCCTTAGAGACTACATGAGGGCGTGCATGAAGATTCCCTTCCCGTACTTTCTTCATTGTAAAGCTGAGATGCTTTATATTTTTCGTTATCTGGCGAGAGAGCGCAATAGAAACAAGCAACACTGCAAAGATTACGAGTGCTACGATCTGCCCGATTTGGCTGCGAACTCTTGAGGCATCCTTTAGCAGGGCATTGTAGGGGATTAAGCCAAGCGTCAGCCAACCGGTTATGTTGGAATGATAACGAACCGCTAAATATCTATGGTTGTTAAGATCAAAAACCGAACTAGAAAGAGAGGTTAAGGGCTCTACTGATGTATAGAAGGGCGACAGTGGACTGTTCTGCAGTGTGGTTTGCATTTGAGCGTGCTCCGGTTGAAATATGAAATTACCTAATGGATCGGCCACATATAATAAGCTGCCTTCAACGGGATTGATCGCAAACATCTGCTCAATCGTGATTTTGTCAAAATCAATGATCACTACACCCACCGGGCGATTATTCTGGCGAATGATTCGAGTGAAGGATACGCTGCCGACTGCTGGCGCATCAATCAGAATTTGCTTGTCTTTGGAGGAGGAGGCGCTTTCAAACCAAGGCTGGTCTAGAATAGAATTGAAGATTAGCGAACCGCCAGTGTTGAATATTTTCCCATTCAAACCAATGATGGCAATACGCGAGATGGATGCCTTATAAGCGATTAAGGATAACAGGAAATTCTCTGTCTCCTGCTTCTCGCGGAAGCCTTCCAATGAAACAGGATCGTTAGAGCTCGTAATCGCATCTATGACATTAGGTTTGTTCGTCACGATCACCGTACTAATTTTCTGGATGTCTTCAAGAATTAATTCGAAATTATCATTCGCATGCTTGACCGAATCAGATACATAGATAATCGCATTTTTCTCGATGGTACGAGAGAAATTAAGGTAAGTGGTGACAGAAATAGCAGCAATCGAGAGCAGGACGATAATGCTGAAGGTAATGAATATTTTTGCTTGAATGCTGGAGGAATAATGGAGCAGGCTTTTGATGAACTTGAGGAACTCGGTTAAATTAGTTCTAGTCTGCTTACTCATGAGTGCAGCACCGCCTTAGGGGATTACTTGTATTCTAATGAATATAAGAGTGATCGTCAACGAATGGATGGATCTAATATGGTGTAAAAATTTTTGATGTTTTATTGCAGAAATTTAGCATTTTCCCAATTGGAACCCACGATATAATCAATTTATTGAAAGCGTTTTATAACAGAAGAGGAGACGACGAGATGAAGTGGAAAGCGTTAACAAAAAATTATGAATTATATATCTTGCTATTACCCGCTTTATTGTATTTTGCGATATTTCATTATTGGCCGATGTACGGTGTGCAAATTGCCTTTAAGAACTATGTAACTACCCAAGGGATTTGGGGAAGTTCATGGGTAGGACTTAAACATTTTAGTGAATTCGTTAATTCTTATTTATTTTGGCAGTTATTCAGAAATACGATCGAAATAACCGTGTATTCGTTGGTCATTGGTTTTCCAGTACCTATCATCTTGGCACTTATGATGAACGAGTTGAGAAGTGCACGTTTTAAAAAGGCGGTGCAAACCATCACATATGCACCTCATTTCATCTCTACGATCGTGCTTGTATCCATGTTAACTTTTTTTCTTTCACCGCAGACCGGTTTAATCAATAAGGTAATTTATTTTTTTGGAGGCAGTCCGATCCCATTCCTTACTTCTCCGGAGTGGTTCAAAACGATTTATGTATTCTCCGGGGTTTGGCAAACTGCTGGATGGAGCTCCATTATCTATATGGCAGCGTTAGCGACAATTGATCCGCAAATCAATGAAGCCGCTGTTATAGATGGCGCTTCTCGTATGCAACGAATTTGGTACATTAATATCCCGGGGATTTTCCCGACGATTGTCATTCTGCTTATCCTTAGTGTTGGTAATTTAATGTCCGTCGGATTCGAAAAGATATATTTGATGCAGAATCCGCTCAATATGGAGTCATCCGACATTATTACTACTTATGTCTATCGAAGAGGGATTCAACAATCCCAGTATAGCTTCGCTTCAGCAGTTGGATTATTTAATTCCATAATCAATTTCATTCTCCTAGTTATGGTTAATAGAATAGCCAAAAGCTTGAAACAAAGCAGCCTTTGGTAAAGTGGCCCCTTGAATTAAACTTCTAAAATAGATGATGCGAGGAGTGGGAACGTGTTCTACGAAACGAGAAAAGATAAATTGTTCAACAAAGTCAATAACATATTGTTGCTGCTAATAACGGCATGCGTGTTATATCCAATCATTTTCATTATGTCAGCGTCAGTCAGCGATCCAATCAGGGTTAGTCTCGGGGAAGTTTGGCTATGGCCAAAAGGACTGACCTTCGAGGGCTATCAACGAATCTTTGGATTTAACCCTCTATGGGTTGGATACCGAAATACGATTTTTTATACGGTTGTCGGTACCGTTATCAATCTGTTCATTACGCTAACTTGTGCTTACTCATTGTCTAGAAAAGATTTGGTGGGCAGGAACTTTTTTACACTGTTATTGGTGTTTACGATGTTTTTCCATGGTGGGCTCATTCCAACATTTCTAGTCGTTAAGAAGCTTGGCCTAGTAAACACGTACTGGGCGCTTCTGTTGCCGAGTGCGGCATTTACGTGGAACATTATCATCACACGCACCTTTTTTCAGACAAGCATTCCTATTGAACTTCAGGAATCCGCTCATATGGACGGCTGTTCGAATACACGTTTGTTTCTGCGTATCGTGCTGCCTTTATCGAAGCCAATTATTGCAGTGATGGCTTTATTCTATGGTGTGTCTCATTGGAATTCATTTTTTGATGCTTTAATCTATTTGTCAGATAGGGATCTTTACCCGCTTCAGCTCATCCTGCGAGAAATTCTGGTGCTTAATCAAGTTAACGACATGCTTAATATGACCACTGATCAAATGGAAAGTCAGATGAAACAGATGTACATGGCGGAGATTATGAAATACGGTCTGGTGATTGTCTCATCGCTTCCGCTGCTGATTGTCTATCCATTCCTGCAGAAGTATTTCATGAAGGGATTCTTAGTTGGCGCAATCAAAGGGTAGTTGCAAACTGTGTTGAGCTGGTGGAGAATGAAGGGAGTTGATCGTCTATGTAAAAAAACTAAAAGTATGGAATAAAAACTGGGGGAAGTTTGACAGGTATTTAATAAATCAAATGGAGCGTGGACGAAAATGAAAAAGGTGTTTGTAACGTCAATGGCAGTTGCATTAGCAATGAGTTTGATTGTAACAGCATGCAGCAGTAATAGTGAAAACGAGAGTCAGAATACCGCTAAGCCTACGGATACAGGGAAACAAGCATCAGAGCTTCCCAAAACTAAAGTTAATGCAACTGGGTTTCCGATATCCAATGAAAACATACAGCTCTCGATTATGGTGAAAAAAGCGGCAAATCAGGGTGCTTGGCAGGACCTCTGGATTTCTAAACATCTGGAAGAAAAGCTGGGAGGAAAAATCGTTGCAACGGAAGTGGACGACGCTTCATGGAATGAAAAGAAGAATCTTGCCTTTGCTGCAGGTGAATTGCCTGATTTCTTTATGACAAACAATGCATTTACATCTACTGATGTTTTGAATTATGGGCAGCAGGGACAACTGATTAGCTTGAATGAACTAATCGACAAGTATGCACCGAATATTAAAAAGTTTTTGGACGCAAATCCCGATATCAGAAAGTCGATCACGGATCCTAAAGGTAACATATATGCGCTTCCCGGTGTTAATCCGGTGAAACGAGAAGCTTCAATAGGACGGTATTGGATTAACAAGCAATGGCTGGATAAGCTGGGTTTGAAAATGCCTACCACACTGGATGAATTTTATACAGTTCTGAAAGCGTTTAAAGAGAAGGATCCGAATGGCAATGGCAAAGCGGATGAAATTCCAGCCTCGGGCAGTACATCAAACCCGCTGAGCATGATTGTTCTAAGTGCTCTTGGATTGGTAGAAGGGTCATGGAATGGCATTACCTTAGATAAAACGGGCAACAAGGTTATTTATGCGCCACAGCAGCCAGAATATAAAGAATATTTGATCTTTATGAATAAGCTGTTCAAAGAAGGCTTAATCGATCCGGAATACTATACACAGAATATTCAAGCATACCGGGGAAAAGCGCAGCAAGGACTAGTGGGTTTCTTCTTTGATGCATCACCAGTTCTTTCCGTAGGTGCAGAGAAATATACCGACTATCCGAGCTTTCCGCCACTAACCAGTCCTCAAAATAATACGAAAATGTGGCCTGTCCAACGCATTGTAACGCTAGGTGGACTTAGTTCAATGGCCATTACGTCCAAAAATAAAAATCCTGAAGCTACCATGCGTATATTTGATTACGCCTATACGCCAGAAGGCGGTCAGTCCATTCGCTTTGGTCCTGAGGTGGGTGTGCTGCGCCAAGATGCAGGCGTTGTAAAGAATAGCGACAACACATGGCAATTTAAGGCTCCGGCAGATATTGACAGCTATACCTATCGTTCGAAGTTCGTGACCAATATGAGCTTGACTTATACAGATCAGTTCTCAGCCAATAATAAGGAAGCACCAGATTCGATATTCTTAACACAGAATATCGTGAACAACCAGATTCCTTACGGAAAACTAATTTATCCAAATGTCTTTCTGACAGCAGCGGAGACGGAAAAAGTCAATAAAATTCAAACTGATCTCAAAACATACGCTGAACAGCTAGAAGCCAAATTCATTTATGGCGAGACACCGATCTCCAAATGGGATGAGTATATTGCTACCTTGCAGAAAATCGGTTCAAAAGATCTGGTCGACGTATACCAAGCGGCCTTCGACCGTTGGAACAAATAACTTATTATAATGGAGCGAAATAACTTTTGTTAACAGCCGAGGGAGTGGAGAATAAGTATCTTCACTTCCTCCATTTTTATATTGGGGAGGGAATATTGATGAAAGATCAGCAAACTAGAATGAGAATACGTGTAAACAAACGGATAGTTAGCATTTTGCTGACATGGATACTAGTGCTTCAACTTTTTCCAGTCGCCCTATATGCCGATGATCCAGACCCTTCCGAATCGCCAGCAGATTACGTGGTGTATGTCGATGGCGTGGGATCAGGGGCTGAAGACGGCACGACACGGAATCATGCATTTCAATACTTGTCGGAGGCGTACGGAGTATTTGCTAGTTCGTTGGAAGCGGGTGAAAAGGCTGTTATCGTCATTGCCGGACCCGTATCAATTTCAAATGACACAG
The DNA here is from genome assembly GCF_013141695.1 of Paenibacillus plantarum. Classification (GTDB taxonomy): domain Bacteria; phylum Bacillota; class Bacilli; order Paenibacillales; family NBRC-103111; genus Paenibacillus_E; species Paenibacillus_E plantarum. The sequence goes on along the minus strand of NZ_WHNY01000040.1, from coordinate 84,404 downwards.
GGCTGGCGAAACCGGCGAACAGGGCAGATGCCTACGCTTTACCGGCTCATCAGGGGCTAGTCGTGCTTACAAGCAAATACGATGAGGAGAATTACACATCCACCGGGACATTGGCGTTCAACAACAAGGTACTCCATCTATTTGGCGACACGAAGTTGGAGAATCTCGTCGTCTCCTCAGCGCTGGCGACATTGTTTGGAGGCTACCATGCGATTCACTTTGGAAAAGGCATCAGCTCGAGTGCGTCGGGGAATTGGGTTGTAAAGGATATTTACGGTGGGACGAATGTGGATGTCGGACTCGCAACCCCAATTAACCATACATCGATAAGGATTGAAAGTGGGAAATATGACAATGTATACGGAGGCGGTTCCTACTATCAAGGTGTGATCCTGCGGTCGAAGAATTACAGCAGCCACATTACTATGGACGGCGGGACGGTAAGCAACATTTTCGGAACGGGGTTGGGGAATACAGATAATCCTCACCAGAAAAGCGTGAAGATTGACATGAACGGGGGAACGGTAGGCTATATCTATGGGGCCCATAAAGAGGGAACGGTTTATGAAGGTATTGAAATCAACATCAAAGGTGGAACGGTGACAGCTGCTGTATATGGTGCCAATCAATATGTCCGGCCTGCAAGCGGTAGCAACATGTCCTATACGCCAACCTTGTTTGGAAATGTGACGGTCGCTGTCTATCAAAATGCAACAGCAGGATCCATTTATGGTTCAGCAACGGGAGCGAATGTGGTCGGAGAAAGAACAGTGGTGCTGGACGGGTTCGGGACTGAAGAAGCATTAGCAAGTCCAGGGAGTACGCTGGGAAATGCAGATGTGCTGAAGCTGAACCACACTTACTTGAAGTTGGGTAGTGCGAACGCAACTTTTTGGAGCAGCTTGGAAGGTTTGAAGATGACGGATGATAGCCGCCTGAAGTTGGAGTTTAATCCCGGTGCATTGCCGGCGCTAGGACTTTCGGTGTTGAAGACGCAAGCACGGTATGTGCTGGATGTACCGCTTATCACCGCCCCATACGGTACAGCCAATCTGTTTGCTCTACAGACTCCTTTCCAGTATTCATTAGGTTATGAACCAGGCGATGCGTCAACCGATGCCCGTTGGCAATTGTCTCAAAGCTCCGACCCTTCCGAATCGCCAGCAGATTACGTGGTGTATGTCGATGGCGTGGGATCAGGGGCTGAAGACGGCACGTCACGGAATAATGCCTATCAATATTTGTCGGAGGCGTACGGAGCATTTGCTAGTTCTTTGAAAGTGGGTGAAAAGGCGGTGATCGTCATTGCCGGACCTGTATCGATTTCAAGTGACACAGGGCTGGCGAAACCGGCGAACAGGGCAGATGCCTATGCTTTACCCGCTCATCAGGGGCTAGTCGTGCTTACAAGCCAATACGATGAGGAGGATTACACATCCACCGGGAGTTTGGCGTTCAACAACAAAGTACTGCATCTATTTGGCGACACGAAGCTGGAGAAGCTCGTCGTCTCCTCAGCGCTGGCGACATTGTTTGGAGGATACCATGCGATTCACTTTGGAAAAGGCATCAACTCCAATGCGTCGGGGAATTGGGTTGTAAAGGATATATACGGTGGGACGAATGCGGATGTCGGACTCGCAACTCCGATCAACCATACATCGATCAGGATTGAAAGTGGGAAATACGACAATGTATACGGAGGCGGTTCCTACTATCAAGGCGCGATCCTGCGGGCGAAGAATTACAGCAGCCACATTACGATGGACGGCGGGACGGTGAGCAATATTTTCGGAACGGGGTGGGGGAATACAGATAATCCTCATCAGAAAAGCGTGAAGATTGACATGAACGGGGGAACGGTAGGCAATATCTATGGGGCCCATAAAGAGGGGACCGTTTATGAAGGTGTTGATATCAACATCAAAGGTGGAACGGTGACAGCTGCTGTATATGGTGCCAATCCATATGTCCGGCCACCAAGCGGCAGCAACATGTCCTATACGCCAACCTTGTTTGGAAATGTGACGGTCGCTGTCTATCAAAATGCAACAGCAGGATCCATTTATGGTTCAGCGACGGGAGCGAATGTCGTCGGAGAAAGAACAGTGGTGCTGGACGGGTTCGGGACTGAAGAAGCATTAGCAAGTCCAGGGAGTACGCTGGGAAATGCAGATGTGCTGAAACTGAGCCACTCTTACTTGAAGTTGGGTAGTGCGAATGCGGCTTTTTGGAGCAGCTTGGACGGTCTAAAGCTGACGGATGATAGCCGCCTGAAGCTGGAGTTTAATCCCGGTGCATTGCCGGCGATAGGACTTTCGGTGTTGAAGACGCAAGATCAGTATGTGATGGATGTACCGCTTATCACCGCCCCATACGGTACAGCCAATCTGTTTGCCTTGCAGATTCCATTCCAGTATTCATTAGGTTATGAACCAGGCGATGGTTCAACCGATGTCTACTGGAAATTGTCCGATGATGGCTTCTCGATCGGGCAGAGAGGAACGGATGGCACACCGCTGGACGTCGATTTGGGGTTGCCGGCAAGCTATGATGCTGATCTGGATGGCGAATCTGTATTCGATCGGTATGAACAGCGGTTAGAGGAGCTTGGTGACGCTGCAGAAGCTGCCAACGTCATTGTACCAGCAGCAGTTCAAGGCGAAGTAGAGATTTATGTTGCACCGAATGGAAGCGACACCAATAGCGGCAGGAAATTAGCGCCATTGCGTACGATTCAAAAGGCATTGAGCTACATTCCCTTGATTCGGGCCAGTTTGAACGTTAAAGGGATTGTGATCTATCTGCGTGAAGGTACTTATATCTCGGAAGAACCCATTGTATTGGGCGAGAAACATTCTGGAACCGACGAATCGCCTGTGATCCTAAGCGCGTATATGAATGATGAAGTGCATATCGCAAGTGGTGTCGAAATAAGTGGCGACGAATTCTCCCCTGTAACAGATGAGTCGTTAAGAGAAAGATTGCCTTCCACAGCATTGGATCATATTGTAGTGGCTGATTTGCGAGCACTTGGCATTACTGACTACGGCTCTATCGTTTCTGGCCGGCCTGGCGGTCCGACTTACCAGGTATTTATGGATGGCGAGGCGATGAGGTTGGCTCGTTATCCCAATGTTACCAAGCTTCCACTTGGAAAGGTGCTCGATATTGGGCCAATAACAGCTAGTTACAGCAGTTTTGCTCAAGGTACGAATGCGAGTTCTACAGGCATTGAATTTGTTGAGCAGAATAATAGACCCTTTAAATGGCTGGATAATGACAACATTTGGCTGAATGGATCATTGTTTGCGGAATGGGATACACGAAATCTGCGTATTTCCGACATTAAGCAAAGTTCATCCAGCATTAAGCTGGCTGGAGGGACTACTCTCGGTGCATTAAGCGGCCCCGATCAGACCTACTATTATTATAATGTGCTTGAGGAACTGGATGTACCTGGCGAGTTCTTTCTTGATACGGTGAATGGACTTTTGTATATGTATCCGATTCATGATTTAACATTTGCAAAAGTGACATTTGTGTCCAAACCTCATGATATTGTGCAATTAAAAGGGACACGAAATGTCGTATTAAATGGCTTAATCATTGAATACGGCGGCAAAAATGGGATTGTAATGGATAACAACAATTACAAGACGGTTGTCCAGAATAGCACCGTGCAGTATGTTGCACAAACCGGTGTCGTTATAGCCGGCAAAGAAAGTGGACTAATCCAATCCACCATTCACGATACTGGGAATAATCCCGCGAGTTTTACTACGGATTCCGATTATTTTGATTTCACGCCGGATCATAACTTTCTGCAAAACAGCTATATTTACAATACCGGCCGACTTAATCCCGAGTTCGGATATGTTCACTTAAATGGCGTAGGCAATGTAGTCTCGCACAATTTGATTCAAGGCACTTACGGTGTCAGCATTTATACCACCAATGTCAACGAGTCAATCGTCGAGTATAACGAGATTGTCGGCGGACCCGTAGAAACTTATGATAGCGCGGCAATTTACGCCATAGGCTTTCCAGTGTCCAAAGGCAATCATTATCGCTACAACTATATTCATGACATCGGTATTTCATCGGAGAGCTACAATCCGCATGGCATTTATTTTGACGAAAGCTCATCTGAGAATTATGTATACGGAAATGTAATGAATAACATTCCCACTGGATTTTTCACAAATTCTGGTGGAGACAATGTTGTGACGAATAACATCGTCATGCATGGCAGGCCAAATTCAATTGCCTCCATATGGGGAAGCTCTAATTTTGACACCTTTACACTGCCACAGCGTCTACTCCGAGCTCCACTTTTGCAATCTAGTTATAACCTGTATCAAAGTATGTCAAGCACAGCAAAAGCTGCCTTGAGAAATAGACAGCCTGCGCTGTGTGACTATTACGATAAGATGCAGGAGGTACTTGCCGAACGGGCAACTCTGGGCAGTGCTTATGTAATAACGGCCAAGGAACGTGAGCTTGTAAAAGCCAATGGCAACGCATTTATCGGGAATATATCCTATGATCACAAAAATATAATAGCCAACGGAACAAATCATACGGTAGAACCTAATTTGGTAACGGATATAGATCCTTTTGTCGACTCTGCTAATGGAAACTTTTCCCTGAAGAGTGGCATGGAGCTAGAGTTCGAGTATAACCCGATTCCATTCGAGCAAATAGGAATTATCGGAACCAAGAGGGGGATAGGAGACTTCAACCAGTACGGTCCTATTAATGGCAGTCATGGGGAAGTGTATTCAGGTGATGTCTTACTACAATGGACCCCAGCGGCTGGAGCAGATCATTACATTGTTACGGTGGCTACGGACGAAGAATTGACGCAAAACGTGAAAGTTATTGATACAGAAAAGGCTTTCCATCGCTTGGCAAACGATGCTTATTTCCAATATGACCAAACCTATTATTGGACGGTTACAGCTGCTACGTATGCAAATTCTCGAATAGGTACACCGGTCAGCCACAGCCAAGCAAATTCATTTACGACAATGACGTTTGAGGAGTATCTGGCAGCAAACAAAGCCGACACGACCAATTTGGAACTCGCAATTACCCGAGCAGTGGCTTTAGCGGGAACAATAGAGGAAGGAATTGACCCTGGACAATACGTATTTGGTGCCAAGTCTGCGCTTGAGTCCGCAATTGCTGATGCAGAGCTGATTTTGGCAGAAGCGGAGTCCAAGCTGCAAGAGGAGGTGAACACGGCAACCGAAATACTATGGCAGGCGATACAGGAAGCAGTTTCACAGAGGAATATTGCCTTCCGGACTTTCGATATCGATCTCGTTAAATGGAGTGAAACCGGTGATGCCGTACCGCCCCGTATAGCTGTTACTCAAAACGTATATGAATTATCCATGGGGGTTACAGGCAGTGTTACTGAGATTGTTTATAATGAAAAGGTCGATCTTCGCGAAATCCTGACATTTGATTTCTATTTGGAGGATTTGGTGCAATGGAATGGTTTTGTAATAAGACAATCCAGCAAAGATGTCATAGCAACCAAAGTCGCAAACACGGATTCTTATTTTATTGTCATTAAGGGCGACCAGTTGGAGCTGCAAAAGCGTAATGGTGGGATCAGCTATGGAAATCTAGCTGTTGTGCCTAATAATGATGTCATTCTAACCTCTGGTCAATGGTACAACGTAGAACTGGGGGCCGTAAATGAATCCGGCGGAACAGTTCGTGTTTTATTTAAGATCGATGGTGTAACGGTATTTGATTTTGTAGATACGACGAATCCGATCTTGGAATCCGGGTACTTCGGAATTGTGCTGCAGGAGGCGAATGGCATTGTTAAATTACGAGCAGCTGATTCGATACCTCCCACGGAATAAGGAATAACCCTATTAAATCATAGTGAAGGCGGCCTATACCATGAAAGAGAAATTTGCTGTACAGCTGTATACCCTGCGTAACGAATGCCAACAAGATTTCCCAGGCGTACTAAGAGAACTGAAGGGAATGGGCTGGGCAGGAGTTGAATTTGCTGGACTGCACAGTTATTCGGCAGAAGAGATTGCCGAAGTGCTGCAAGAAACAGGCTTACAAACGGCAGGTATGCATGTTTCGTTCGAGCGTTTAAACAGTGAACTAGAGAGCGTGCTCACGGAAGCAAGACGATTGAATACGTCAACTTTAATATGTCCTACAGTACCCCATGAGCTACGGAACGAGGAAGGATTTCAGCAATTTCACGCTCAATTAAATCATATTGCGAAGAAGATACAACCGGGTGGTTTTACGCTCAGCTTCCACAACCATGCTTTCGAGTTTGAAACCATTGTTAATGGAAGGAATGCATTGGCATATATACTTGAGCCTTCTGCGGAGAATGCCGTATTGGCTGAAGTTGATGTGTATTGGGTGGCGAAAGCCGGGCAAGATCCGGCTGCATTTATTCGTTTATACAGCCATCGGATGCCAACGTTGCATTTGAAAGATATGAGCGACGATGAGAATCGGACGTTTGCGGAAATTGGCACCGGAGTGATCAATTTCGATCCTATTCTGATATGGGGAGAGCAGAATGGCGTTACCTGGTACGTTGTGGAGCAGGATGTGTGCCAAGGCAATCCAATGGACTGCGTGAAGCTTAGCTTAACGAACTTGCACCGAATAGCGGATAGACTTGGAGAAGACATATAATACATTCACTGGATTAAATGATCTGATCTCATAAGCTGTAATTGTTCTTAGCTTGAGTTCTATAAGGAGGCTGTCTCAAAAGTCCGTTCAGACTTTTCGAAACAGCCTCTTTTTGTTACCACATTAGAAAGTATAAGTTTTCGGTTCCCGAAAACATCTTGATAATTGGCGATAAAAACTACCTTTAAAACGCGGTCGCACATCCTCGAAGGACTTCGATAGAAGTTTTTCTCAATAACCGCTGAGCTAATAAACCTGCCTTTCGCAATCTAACTGGATTTTCTCCATCTATTATAAGCGGATTTCATGCAATTGAAAGATTAACTGGATTTCCTGTAGTTATATTCCTTACATTTGCTCGATTTTTCAAATGACATACAAATTAAATGTGTTTTTTCCATCTAATCGTGAAAATACGTCAGATTCGAGCAAATTAGCTGTAGTTTATATTAGTTTATACATCTAAACATACATCGGCAGTCACCTTACGTTCGCAAGCCACAAACTAACCTCAAACCAGCTACAATTCTACGCCGTATCCTCGGTTCCTTTTCTCGTGTTTGTCTTTTGGGACAGACCCACTGGAATTTGTATTCCACAAACTTGCTTTCAAATTCAAGAAGCAGTGGATGGATCAGGAGAAGGCTTATTTAAAATTTGATGTTTTAGTACATATTTTTTAAATGATCAGGGTCGAAGCAAGATTTATAATAGAGGTAGGCTGCTAGTGAAAGCGATTACTATTAACTGAATTAAGGGAGGCTACGCGTTTAGCACTAGGTCACCAGTGTTCGAATTCTTTTTAAATTAACGGTATTAAGGGGAGTATGAAATTCGATTTCGAGCGATTGAATAAGTTGCAGGTGTATTTTACAAGTGATGATGAGGATGTTCAGGGTTTTAGACGCGTTCTGGCCACAGATTCCTCAGATGCGTACATGGATGCTTGGTTGCCGGCAGGTCATACGATTGGGTATGAGCATACGTTTGTCCATTAAGTTGTGGAGTTGATGACAGCTCTATCAGAGGATTGTCAGCTGGTTCCGAATTTTGTGGAAGGTATGAAATGTCAAGAGGTGCTGGAAGCGGTGGATCAATCGATCGCGCAGCGTCGTTGGGTGGAAATTAGCGAAGTCTATGATATGGGGAGGAGCGGTTTGCGATGAGTCAGAAACAAGCTTTGATTGTATGGGGTGGCTGGGACGGTCATCAACCCGAGGAGGTTGCGGGGATTTTTGCAGGTTTGCTGCGGGAAGAGAATTATGTTGTGGAAGTTTCTAATACGTTGGACAGCTTCCGTGATGAGGAGCGCTTAAAGAGTGTTGATCTCATCGTTCCTGTGTGGACTATGGGGAATATTGAAAAAGAGCAGCTGGCGCCTCTCATTCACGCAGTTAAAGTAGGCGGTTCAGGCATAGCAGGTTGCCACGGCGGTATGGCGGATTCTTTCCGTAACGAAGTGGAGTATCAATATATGGTTGGTGGCCAATGGGTGGCTCATCCTGGCAATGGTGGCGTTACGTACACGGTTCGTATTAAAGATAGCGAGCAGCCCTTGACTGCGGGCATCGGAGATTTCGTCGTTGTTTCGGAAAAATATTATATGCATGTCGACCCTGCGATTAAAGTGCATGCCGTGACAGACTTCGATGACGTTGAGATGCCCGTTGTGTGGACGAAAACATACGGCGCAGGCAAAGTGTACTATAACTCACTGGGTCATCAAGCTAACATTGTGCGTATGCCGGAAACATTGGAATTAATGCGACGTGGGTTGCTATGGGCAACGCGCTAATCGTAAGGGGGAAGTAAGACGATGAACAAAATGAAGGTTGGTATTATTGGCTGTGGGAATATTAGTGCAGCTTATATGAAAAACATTCCTGGATATGCGCATCTGGAGCTTTACGCTTGTGCGGATATTGATGTGAGTCGCGCGCAAGCGCGTGCGGAGGAGTTTGCCATTCCGCATGCTTACACAGTAGAACAATTGCTGGGTGATCCTCTGGTGGATATTGTCATTAATCTGACGATTCCAGCGGTTCATGCAGAAGTATGTATTCAAATTCTTGAAGCGGGTAAACACGCTTATGTAGAGAAGCCGCTTGCTGTAACACGTGAAGAGGGTCAACAGATTTTGGAAGTGGCGAAGCGCAAAGGGTTATTGATCGGCAGTGCGCCAGACACGTTCCTCGGTGGCGGCATTCAAACGTGCGTGAAGCTGATTGAGGATGGCTGGATTGGTACACCTATCGCTGCTACAGCATTCATGATGTGGAAAGGGCATGAACATTGGCATCCAGATCCGGAGTTTTATTATGCCAAAGGTGGCGGTCCAATGTTCGACATGGGTCCATACTACCTAACAGCATTGGTAGCGCTGCTGGGACCAATTCGTCGCGTGACAGGTTCTACAGCGATATCTTTCCCTGAACGAACGATTTCCAGTGAGAAAAAGCGTGGTCAGAAAATCAAGGTAGACACGCCTACGCATGTGACTGGTTTGATTGATTTCCATAGCGGTGCGATTGCTACGATGATTACTAGTTTCGATATCATGGGCGGCACGCGGTTGCCGAACATTGAAATCTATGGCAGCCACGGATCCTTACGGGTACCTGACCCGAATACGTTCGGCGGACAGGTGATGATTCGCAAAAACGGTTCCGATTGGGAGCCGATCCCATTTTCACACGGCTACAAAGACCCAAACCGCGGCCTTGGTGTTGCAGCTATGGCGCAGGCGCTCATCACAGGAGACAGTTCCGCACACCGTGCTAATGGCGAGTTAGCTTACCATGTGCTTGAGGCGATGCATGGTTTCCATGATGCTTCGGATGCGGGGCAGCATTATATGATGAAAAGCAGCTGTGAGAAGCCAGCTGCGTTGAATCCACAAACGGTGTTATAAACAACAATAGGCGAAGACTGTCAGAATAATCATTCTGAAGGTCTTTTTTCACCTATGGAAGCAAACAATTATTATAATGAAAGTGGATGGATCAGGAGCCGGCTTATTTAAAATTTGATGTTTTAGTACATATTTTTTAAATGATCAGGGTCGAAGCAAGAATTATAATAGAGGTAGGCTGCTTGTGAAAGCGATTACTATAAATTGAATCAAGGTAGGGATGGAGTTAATATGAGTAAATGCTTTCCCAAGAATGTTGCACCGGTTATCGATATTTTCCCGGATTTATGCGGTGTGCCTTATCGTTATGGTTCAATTCGCAATAAAATGGAGCTGCTTGCCCAACTCGGCTATAGTCGCGTTTACCTTGTGATCTCCTTGCCCGGATATCCTATGTACAGCAATCCGTGGCTGAGCGTGATGAATCCAGACAATCAAGCGGGTAATTACAGCATAGAATCTATTCTATCTGTAGGAGATCCTGTTTTTGAACATATATTTGAAGCGCATCGGGTAGGCATGGAGGCCTTTGCTGTTATGAAACCCTATGAAGGCGGGGGCGGCTATACGATTCCTCATGGAAAGCAGGCTTCGTTCAAGAACCGTTCCCTTTCTTGCATCGGGGGAGAACGCGTAGGACTGGACTCATTTCTGCCTGACCATGGGAACATGCGAGTGATGCGGAAGCCTATCCCTAATTATGAGCAATTGATCGCTCAGCCCATTACGCGTCTCACACTAAGCTTTTGCTTGGATCAAGTCGAAGAAAGAATCAGCTATGATCGGACGGATGTGTTTGCCTCTAAGCCGGACACTAGCCTGATTAATCATCCGATGACGGGAATTCAATTGTGGACGAGTGTCGATAATGGAACTTATGAGCTATATGAAGGAAGCTTGGAAATACGTGAGGAAGTGGTTGTCAAGCCTCTATTTGATGCCAACGGATTGCCCTTGTTTGATGAACCGAAGCGATGTCGGGAAGTGCACGTTACTAATCTGAATATTCCTCCGGATGCTGGCTATCTTGCAATAACCATGGAAATGGAGCAGGAGCAGGTAGTGATGATTCCGTATTCAATGATTTGTGTGTATGGCGATCTGGGCGAGATTCCAGTGACCTGCACGCCTTATGTACGAAACGAGGCTGTAACTAATAATGCGGACAGCGATGCTGATGATCCCCTCCAACCATTCGCACCTGGAACTGAAAAATGGTTTGATGCTACGTATCCTATCAAAGTGGGTGCTGGTTTTGGAATTAATAGCGGAGCTAAGTCGCTTTTTAAACGCAATGGGTTTGAATTTGAATGGTATGGAGCAGGTATCTGGGGCAATGGCTGGATGGGAGGCACCTGCTACGGAATTGCACGGGGAAAGATGACATATATGAAAGGCACCCATTGCGAAGCCTATCCGGAAGTGCGGGAATATTGGTTGGACGTCGTGAAGAAATTGATAGCGGTAGGTATCGATGGCGTGGATTTTCGGCTCCAGAATCACTCGGGTATGGTTAGTGATTATGTGAACTACGGCTATAATGAACCGATTGTAGAAGCTTATCAAAAAGAATACGGCATAGATATCCTGACGGAACAAGCAGATCCGCTCAATGTGATGAGGATCCGGGGCGAATTTTATCTGCAATTTGTCACTGACGCCGCGCATGTGCTGCATGAGTATCACAAGATCGTTCAGATCCATTTCCACGATTGCTATGAAAATCCGCAAATATCCAGTTCATTTGGTGAACTAGGCTTCTGGGCAATGCCTAAGGTTCTTCCAGACTGGGAGAAAATGATCGAGCTTGCCGATGAGATTACGATCAAAGATTATAATTGGGGCACCTATCGAAACGCATTGTCCACACAGATTAAGGACCGGGCAGCGGCATTGCACAAACCGCTGTGGGTTCATTGCTATATCGCACAGGGAGATGATTTGCGAGCGGAATTCGTCGAAGGTGTTGTGAAGGATCATAGAGTGACAGGCGTGTTATTATATGAAATTGGCCATAATCCTTATGCCTATAACCCATGGGTGGGTTTAATCGAAGTGCGTTCTGATGGAGTGGCAGTATTTAATAAAGAGGTATTAGAAAGGGTTGTAACTCTTTTTGGCAAGAGCAGTTGACATGCGTTGTTTAATTCATGAAAGGTATCTTTGCATGATTTAAATGGAGATTCTTTGTGGAGGAAATATGGATGCGATATATTGCGATAGACGTGGGAAGTACATTTCTCAAAGCGGCTCAGCTCGATGTTCAGTATCTTGCGATTACGAATATGGAATCAATTCGTATGCCCGAACCGCTTCCCAATGAAAACCCATTGGTTAAGGAATGGAATGCGATTCAACTGCTTGAGTTGATGCAAGGGCTGATTGATCGCCAATTGGCCAGTTGTCCAGGATGCAAGGGGATATGGATTTCGACGCAAATGCATGGATTTATTATAACCGATGAGTATGGCGTTGCTGTTACCCCTTATATTAGCTGGCAGGACGAGCGTGGCTTAGAGTACGCTGATAAGCTGGGCTCAAGCTATTTCTCCGCACTGATGGAACGAGTAGGGGAGGAAGCTTGGAGACGGACTGGACTATGGGAGAAGCCTGGAGTGGCTGCGGTTGGTTTATTTCATATGCTGCAGCAAGCGGATTCGGGGATGGAGATTGAGTGGGAGGGGCAGGGTACGGCATGTCCTGTCTCCATGAATGATATACAAACACTAGGCTCCAAGCGACTGTGCACCCTAGGCGGCTATTTAATTCAGAGCTTGACGGGGAGTCATGTTTGCCATTTCACGAATGCAGCGCCTACCGGACTTGTTGATGTTAGGGCAGGTGAGTGGGATATAGATATCGTTCGCGCTGTGGGCTGCCAAGCGTTGCAATTCCCGCGGATTGTGGTTGGTACTGATATTGTGGGTCATTATCATAGCCGGTGGGGAGCCATTCCAGTTTATCCCGACATTGGCGATCATCAGGCATCTGTGCTGGGCAGCCTTGCTGATGCGACGAACGAGGCCATCGTCAACATGGGTACTGCTGGCTGGATCTCACGAGTGTCGGATGCGTATCATATCGGCGAGTGGGAGCTGCGGCCTTATTTTGAAGGTAGCTATCTACCTACAATTACGAAGTTGCCGGGTGGGCGGAATATGGCCGTACTCGTGCGCTTTATTGCCGATGTGGGACAATCGATCTACGGGACAGCATTAACAGAAGACACGCTGTGGGAGCGGCTACTAGCAGAAGCAGACAGAGCGGCACAATACTTCAAAACTGGAAAGGGGCAATCCAGTAATGGGCAGCTACATGTGCATGTTGGATTTTATGGGAAGCAAACAGTCGCTGACAAAGGGGCAATTGACAATATCGATTCCGATAATTTGCAAGTGGGCGGCCTGTTTGCCGCAGCGATGGAAGAAATCGCCGCGATTTATGAGCGTAATCTGTATGTACTGGCAACAGCTGGCGAAGCTATCGAACAGATCACTTTTACTGGCGGGGTGATAATGAAAAATGCTTTTTTGCGGGATGCGATTGCGAAGGCTGTCGGAATTGAAGCCGTCATGGCACCTGCATGTGATGAGGTTTTTCACGGCTTACTGCGACTAGCGCTTGTAAGCGAAGGCTTGTACGCCAGTGTACACGAAACACGAGAAGTGTTGCTGCAAGCCATATTATAGTAGGAGGCGTGACATGAGCGCATTAAAAGACAGACTGAAATCCGGTGAAATCGTGATTGGAACGATGGCTGTAGAATTCAATACGCCGAATCTTCCCCGTATGCTCCAAATTAGCGGCTTTGAATATATGATCGTGGATTGTGAGCACGGGTACTTCGATTACGCGTCTGTCGCCCAGATGATTGCCGTTGCCAAAGGCTGGAGAATGCCGGTGATCGTGCGTATTCCGGATACGTCCCGTACCTGTATATTGAAGTACATGGATATGGGGGCTAGCGGTCTCTTGGTGCCCATGGTGTCTGGACCGGAGGACCTGCAAAGAGTAGTGGAGTATGCCAAATACAGGCCCATAGGCAAGCGGGGCGTAGCCCTAAACCGGACGCATGCCGGTTACGAGGTTCCCGATGCGGAAGCTTACATGAGGCAAGCGAATGATGAGACGATTCTGCTCGGACAGATCGAGACGGCAGAAGGATTGGAGCGGGTAGATGAGATTTGTGCGGTATCCGGCATAGATGGCATGCTGCTTGGACCTAATGACCTACTTCAAGATATGCAGGGAGATGGAGATACGCTGAGTACAGAAGTAGCGACAGCTCATCTCAACGGAGCTATAAGCAAACTCGGGAAAGCTGCTCATCGGCATGCGATTTGTTCGGGCATTATATCTTCGGACCAAACGCTTCTAAAGACGGGGGTTGAGCACGGCATGCAACTGTTGAGCTGGAGCAGCGAAGTTCGTCTAATGATGGCACAAGCCAGCAATGGTCTGCGACAGTTGGAAGAATTGCGACATCTGCATTAAGCAGTGCTTGAAATAACCCTATATTCACGATTCATGGGGACTGACTTGCGTGTTGATGGCGGCACGACAGCAAATTTTTTGAAGACTTGACAACAGCAAACTTAGTTATGCTTGAAAAAGCCAAAGGACCGTCAGGGTATCTGCCCTGATGGTTTTTTACTATTTTTTCAGGTAATGATAGCTGGTGGTATCCCGTGAAAGTGGAATTTGCGTTGAAAAAGAGGTATATTGGCAGGAATGTCCTTTATGAAGCGAGGTTAGTGCGGTGTGATGATGATTGCCAGTTTAGTTGTCTTACTAGTGCTCGCAGCACTATTTATCGTATATAGCACCTTATGGGTGAAATATTCACTTATTCAGATGGGCGATCCAGCTAGCAAGAAGGTCACCGTTGTGCAAATTACTGATTTGCATGGTCAAACTCATTTCATCAATGGCTCTCTGAGTAAAATGGTGAATCACGTTAACCCTGATCTTGTGATGATTACAGGTGATTTAGCATCTACCAAAGAGCAACTGGACAAAGTTCTGAAAGAAATTCGTCAAATAAAGTGTGAGCGTTTATTTTTTGTTCCAGGTAATCATGAACGTTATGGGTTAGTCCAATCCCGATTCCAACTGAATTCAGATCAAGATTATGAGGCGATTCTTAGAACCATTCGGGACGCGAATATTACTGTGTTATCCAATCGTGAATTTCCTGTGGACATCGGAGATAAGAAGTGGTTGATCTACGGTTTTGACAATTCCTTATATGGCAAAGAACGGCTGACTATGCGTGTAGAAGATCTACAAAGCTTTGAGGTGATCATCATGTTAGCTCATTCTCCGAGTATTATTGAAACTTCCCTACAGCCGCACATGCCATTTGATTTATTGCTCGTCGGGCACACGCATGGGGGGCAGGTTAGGCTGTTTGGACATACGATTGGTGCCTATAAAAACTATCATGTTGGACTCAAACGTATCGATCAGCGAAAGCATTTCTATATTAATCGAGGTCTGGGAACCTCACGGTTGTTACCGATTCGCGTGGCTTGCCCGCCGGAGATTGCTGTTTTCAAAATTGGTTTGTAAAAGGTGAGAATGAGACTGCCACGGAATTTCGTGGTGGTCTTTTTTTGCTACTTCAGTGCTGTGCACTAACCTTTAGTCCGAAATTGCCGAATTAATCTCACCGTCCGCAACGTTTTGAGTCAATTAGTTCAACTTTGCCCATCTAAATCAACCCAAACAGCCCTCACGCTAGCAAAATGGGGAAATAGGTGGGTATAACCGGACTATTAGTACTTTCCAGCATAGAATTCTCAGTTTAGTTAGGCAAAGTCGAACTCAAGCAGCTTCTGGAGAAGGGTTAAAGTTATCCGCAGTTCATTTGGTGAAAAAAGGAAATGACTGCTGTTCAGCGAATTTACTGGGATGACGAGATTGCGAGGTTACGATATGGAAATAATTCGTTTGGCAACATTGGATGATATAGACAAACTTATTAAAATGCGATGGGATTTCTCTGAGGAAGACAATAAGAGCGGTGCTAATTTTGCGGAGTTTCAATTAATATGCAGAGCGTTTTTAGTTAATGCACTCAGTGGAAGTGATTGGAAAGTTTGGGTTGCGGAAGTGGATGGCGAGATCGTCTCGCATATGTATCTGCAATTGATTCATAAGGTACCGAGACCTGGCAAATCGCCAGATCCGTACTTTGGTTATGTGACGAATGTGTACACTAGGCCAAGTTATAGAAGTAAGGGATTAGGAACCAAGATTCATCAAGCAATGGAACAGTGGTCGAAAGAACATGAGGTCGAGTTTCTTATTTTATGGCCGAGTACGAATAGTGTTGATTTTTACGAAAGAAATGAGTTCGCTCGAAGTGAAGAAGCTTTGGAAAAACATTGGTAATTATTGTATTGCCAGTATGAAGGGGGATGCATGGTATGAGTAAACACGTCTACATCATAACTGGTGCTTCAAGTGGGTTAGGAGCAGCACTATCACGCGAGTTGTTGTCGGAGGAAACGCTGGTATTGGGCATATCACGAACGGTGAATAAGGAGATTCAACAGCTTGCGCAGGATTTAAAAGCTAACTATGCGTTCATAGCAGCAGACCTCACTCAGGTTGAGCGTATAGAAGCTACCTTGCGGGAGATCATTGAGTCCATGGATTCATCCAAAGTTGAAACGATAACCCTAATTAACAATGCGGCAACTGTAACTCCATTTAATCCTATTGAAGCATGTTCGTCAGATGAAATTGTGTCGTCCATTCAACTGAATCTAACTGCACCGATACTACTTACTTCAAGCTTTATGAAGGAAACTGCGAATTGGACTGTAAAACGCGTGATTGTTAACATTTCATCAGGCTCGGGACAGTATCCTGCAAGCAGTATGAGTGTGTACTGCTCTTCCAAAGCTGCCCTGAACATGTTCACGAAATGTGTGGCGATGGAACAAAAGAAGGAAGGAAATCCGGTTCATTTACTGACAATTGACCCGGGCATGATGAATACGGGTATGCAACAAATTGCGCGAGAAAGCGATTTCGAGTTAGCGGCCTATTTTAGAAAACAGAATGAAGAAGGTCATCTAGCGAAGCCTGAAACGGTTGCACGGAACATCGTACTTGAAATCAGTCGTCATAGGGATGGAACACTGGCTTAGAATTGTAAGAGGGGAAATGAAACGTGATGCATATTGGCATAGATTTGGATAACACCGTACTGGATGCTACTTCAGCTTATTTACATTGTTATAATAAAGTTTCTGGGTTGGAACTAACCCATAAGGATGTTAATGATTTTTATCTATACCGATTATATGGTTGGGATAAAGCCAAACGGGATGAAGTGTATGATAGCTTCGGACACGATATACATTGGGGGTCATTACCTTTTCCTATGGCTGTTGAGGTATTACAAGAATTATTTAAACAACACCAGATTACGATCGTGACAGCTAGGCCGCAACAATATCAGAATGTCACCATGGCATGGCTTGAGAAATTTCAGATTGATTATCATCATATTTTGTTGGTTGAAGATAAGCTGCAAGCCTGCACAAGTTACGGTGTTGATGTTCTGATTGATGATGCGCCACACTATGCAGAGGAGTTAGCTGCGGCTCAGCGGCCAGTCATCTTATTTGAACAGCCGTATAATCTGAGTATTGCAAATGATTATGTATATCGAGCTGCGAATTGGTTGGAGGTTAAGAAACAGATCGATCTTTTAGGTTCGAAGTTCATTTGAATAGGATAGATGAAACAACGTTCTCGTCAAATTGATGAAGAACGTTGTTTTTTATATCGTGATTATAAGGTCTGACCACTATCAACGGTAATGATTTGTCCGGTCATAGCTTCCTGTTCCAGAGCTGCACAAATAAACTGGGCGATGTCTTCAGGCGTGGAAAGCTGCTTGAGCAGCAGGTTAGGAGCTAGTTTCTGCATCTGTTCTTCTCTTCCAGCCCACCAACGAGTGGCCACTGCTCCTGGTGCGACACAGTTCACCCTAATATGGGGTGCTAGCGCTCGAGCTAAGGATTTGGTCAAGCCATGGACGGCCGACTTAGAAATGGCATAGGGAAGAGAAGAGCCAACACCGGTTAATCCTGCAATACTTCCAACATTGACGATCGCCCCTTGTCCACTTGTTTTCATCATTGGCGCAACGGCTCTTGCACAGTAAAACATTCCTTTCACATTCACGTCGAACAATTCATCCCAAATTTCTTCGGTTACAGCGTTAAGATCAGGTAAGGGAATATGGTGTGTAATACTTGCGTTATTGACTAATAAATCTACGTCTCCCAAAATGTGTCCAATAACTCGTACCATCTCTATGACTTCGTTGTTACTGGAAACGTCTGCTTGTATGGCAATTGCACGACCGCCTTCTTGGATGATCTTTTGTGCTGTTTCTTCAGCATCTGCCTTAGAACGAGAATAGTTCACTGCAACCGCAACCCCTCGCTTTGCTAGTGCGAAGCTGACCGCTCTTCCGATGCCAGTTCCGCCCCCTGTAACGAGTGCTACTTTATTAGTTAGTTCCATTCAAAATTCCTCCTTAACTGCTATATGATTGCTATATGTTCATTGTAAAGGTAGTTTTAAGTTCTGTATAATTGAAGTTATTGAACATTTCATTCAAATAAATTGAATTATAGGAATGGAGATCAGCATGGATATTAAAACGTTAAAATCTTTACATATGATCGTGAAATATGGCAGTTTCCATCAAGCAGCAGTGGAAATGAACTATGCCCAATCAACCGTGACCATGCAAATTCAAAAGTTAGAAGCCGATATAGGTATTCAACTTCTAGAACGCGGGAAGAATATCCGCTTAACGGAAGCAGGCCGACTATTTTACGAGGAAAGTTTGGAGATTGTTAAAAGGTTGGAGAGGTTGCAAACGAACTTATCGGATCTACAATCGGGTGAAGTAGGGCACGTGCGAATCGGGTTGACAGAGCCAACAGCCAGTTATAGATTACCGCCATTGTTAAAAGAGTTCATGACGATACATCCGCGAATCCGTGTTTCGCTTGAAATTGCTAGCACCACAGCTTTGGTCGAGTCCTTGCAGCAAGATAAAATCGATTTCGCGTGCTGTTCGGCACCAGAAATAGGAACCGATCTTTTTTTTCAGCCGCTGTTCTCGGAGAAATTTGTTGCTTTACTACCTGAGGATCATCCCCTTAGCCTGTATGAGGATCTTGAACCAGGTCTATTCGTAGGTCATCGACTTTTGATAACGTCAGCAACGTGTCCATATCGGAAAAAACTGGAAATGATCCTTCAAGAGTTAGGGCATGTGGCGATAGATACGATGGAGATTGGCAGCATGACTGCATTGAAGACCTATGTGGAAAATGGATTTGGCTTTGCGCTAGTGCCTGAGATTGTACTAGACCCGATGCCTCGTGGGACAAAGGTACTTCCAGTGAGTGGTGCATCTATTGATATGTTGACAGGGTTCATATACAAATCCGCGCCTTTAAGTTATGCGAGTGGACAGTTGTTTCGATATTTGAAAGAAAAATTGAATACGCTTGATTCCTAAGATTTACAGAAAAGCATTCCTATGCTACCATATCTCTAATGATAATGATTATCAATGAATGAAGGGTTGATGAATCACAATTGGAGATGATGAAGTTGCAAGGTAATTTGGACACGCTAGAATTCGCAAATCGTACGATCTATGTGTATACCCCAGCTTCCTACAAGTTGGATGTCGCAAGACGCTTTCCTTCGGTCATTGTGCAAGATGGAAGTTATCTATTCGTAGATTCGATGACTGCACTTGAAGCTGATTTTGCAAGCGGTGTGACAGAAGAAGTCATTTTCATTGGCATTGAACCACAGGAGCGAAATCGGGAGTACACACCGTGGAGAGCGGAGAATCTCGTGAATGATGGTGGTTTTTTTGAGGGTGAAGGTGATGTGTATTTGAAAATGGTTACGGAGGAAATCATGCCCTATGTGAGGACACGTTATCGAATCCTTAAAGACGCTGCTCATACAGGCATTACAGGTGCTTCCTTCGGGGGATTGATTTCACTTTACGCAGCCTTTCAAAAGCCTGCCTATTTCGGCCGTTTCGCGCTCATGTCCGCCTCCTTATGGTATGCCAATTTCATGGATTTCGTTGAACAGCACGTGTTCACACAATCCGATATGCGAATCTTTCTCTATGTAGGTGAACAAGAAGGGGTAGGAAGGACGACGTTACAGCAGCACATGGTGCCGAATACGAGGAAAGCTTACGAACTATTGTCTCAGAAAATTCCTGGCGGAAGGGATTGTATACGTCTAGAAACTGATCCCGAAGGCTTACATTTACATAGCTATTTTAATGCTTATTTTCCTCATGCGATTAGATTTATTTTTCCAGGTGGTAGGTAGTAAATAAAACCGGCAATCAAGGACTTCGTTCAAGTCTTAGGTTGCCGGTTTTTTCGAGTTTATGCCAGATTGAGGTTAAGATAACCCTCTCCAGCGGAGGATGCCGGTGCTGCGAAACGGATCTAGGTCCCGTAACTATGGCGAAGAGTAGAGATATCGCGCTCCAGAGTAAGCGTAGTTCGTTCCATCGGTCTTCCAACGGGAATATAGACCATGTTCTTCACCATCATTAACTGCGATATCGTCTCATCGGATATGACATTGCGTCCATCAAATAAGATGGGCTGATGCATGAGCTGAACCATGAGAACCCAGTCCAATTCAGCGAATTGCGGCCATTCCGTCATGATGATGAGCGCATCAGCTGCTGCAGCTACCTCATAAGCTGTGTCCTTTTGGATCACGCCTTCGATTGAGGTCGGTAGGACGACAGGATCATAAATCTGCACCTCAATGCCATACAGATAACAGAGTCGCAGCAAAGTGAGAAATGGTGCATCACGCATATCATTCGTATTCGGTTTGAAGGAAATACCCAGCACACCTAGTCGTTTGCCACGTGGATTTCCCCAAAGTGAGATCAGCTTTTCCAACAACTGAGGAATTCGCTCCTCATTGATTTGAGCCGTTGCTTCGAGTAAGGGAAGTGAGCGCCCAATGGCTTTGCCGGAAGTCAGCAGTGACTGCAAATCTTTGGAAAAGCAGGATCCACCATATCCAATGCCCTCTCGTAAAAAATGAGGACCGATGCGTCGATCCGCACCAACGCCTTGCATAACTTGACGATTATCCGCGCCATATCCCTCGCAGACATCCGCGATCATATTGGCAAATGAAATTTTCATCGCTAAGAAGGCATTGGAGGCGTATTTGATCAGCTCAGCACTGCGTCGATCACAGACTTGAATCGGGGCATTGATCCCTTTATATAGTTGATGAAGAGCGGCCTTGGCTAGGTGCGAACGGCATCCGAAAACGATGCGATCCGGGTTCATAAAGTCGTTAATTGCACTGCCTTGACGAAGAAATTCGGGGTTGAACACGACTTCCGAATGGAGTCCGGCAGTAAGTAAATTAGCCTCCAGCTCATCACAGGTGCCCACGGGAACGGTGCTTTTCATAATGATAAACGGAGGGCAAACGCCACCAGCTTGCTTCAATTGAGCTATCACATCGTCAACTTGACTAAGATCGGTCTGACCATTCACGCCAGTTGGGGTTCCAACTGCAATCATAAGTGCATCAGCACCCCTGGATGCGTTTGCTACATTGGTGTCAAAAGATAAACGGCCCTCACTAAGGCAAGTTTCAAGCATCTCCTGCAGATCAGGTTCCCAAATCGCTAATTTATTCTCGCGAAGGTCCTGAATGACATGTATCCGATCGACCGCTGTGACGAAATGACCTAACTTTGCGAAGCAAACTGCGGCTACTAAACCGACATAACCCGTTCCAATAATCGTTAAACGCATGTGAAGTCCTCCTTCAAGCTGAATAGAAGCCAGATTTCTTGCCAATACGGCGAAAATCTATAATCATCTCATAATCATGAAGCAATTGATCAAAGATAGCGTCCCACGAGCGACCAAGAGCAAACTCCCTAGCTTCAAATCCAAACTTCGCTAAGCGGTCATTGTCATCGACCAAAGAAATGATTTCTTGAACAAAAGATTGCGGCTGACGCGGAGCACATAACACGCCATTTTCCCCAGAGCTCACCATTTCTCGTACACCACCGCTATTGGCAGCAACGACAGGAAGTCCGGATGCCATGGCCTCTTGAACGACATTACCAAACGTTTCCGTGCTCGAAGGAAAGACGAAGAGATCGGCGGAAGCATAAATTTGAGCGAGCTCTTCGCCGCTTTTATATCCAGCGAATGTGACATTCGAAGGGGCTGACTCACGCAGCTCTTGTAGCTGTGGACCATCTCCGACAATGAGCCAATGAACTTGCGCTTTTACGGAATCTGGCAACAGTTTCATAATCGAGGATAGGGTATCTATATCTTTCTCAGGAGCGATGCGACCTACATAAAGCAGGAGATAAGGAGCTGTAATTCCATATCTTTCGCGAACGTCCATGCTTTTCTTTTCAGGTGCGTATAAGGAGCAGTCTACGCCTCGTGACCACAGCAGCAAGCGATCCATACCTTGTTCTTGTAGCGTGTCTAAGGTATCTCGAGAGGGAGCGAAAGTCGCATCACAAGAGTGGTGAAACCATTTCATATAACTCCAATAGAGGGGGATTGCAGCTTTCATATGGTAATAAGTCAAATAGCGATCGAAGTGAGTATGATAAGAGGCGACATGTGAGATGCGGTGTTTGCGAGCGTAGTGCAGACCACATAATCCAAGGTTGAAAGGGGTTGCTAAGTGGAGCAAATCAGGTTGAAAGCGGTCGAGCTCTGTACGGATAGCAGCTAGGTTCGGTAAAGCTAGACGACATTCGGGATAGAGAAAAAAAGGAATGCTCGTTACAGGACGAACGGGATCCGAATAGACCATATCAGCCGTGCTTTTTGGCGAAAAAACAAGATGCTCAATGCCCCTTCGATTCAAATAATCGGTGAAACGTCCAAGTGTGAGTGCAACGCCGTTCATTTGAGGAACAAAAGTGTCGGTAAACAACGCAAGACGCATATGAATCCCTCCTGTAGTTCCAAGTTTAACTTCAGCGTAGCAGGGGATTGTTCGGGGAATGTCAATGCAATATGAAAGTCATATTATAATTTCGCGTATGGCATATGGTGAGTAGAAGATCATATACTTGCGTGGAAAAGATTTTCGAGTATACAAGAAAATTGAATATTGCCTCATGAATGGGCTGCCCTGTATGGTGAAATCGAAAGAAACACCGTAACGCTACTTGCGTTAGCGATGAATTCCCAGACGAATCTAGTATGAAAAGGAGCAATACAACATGAAGAATAAGCTGAAATTAGGTATCGCAGGTGCAGGGAATATTTTCAAGGTTGCCCATGCGCCTGTCTTTGCTGAGCATCCCGAAATCGAGTTCGTAGCCGTTTGCGATCCGATTGCTGATAGAGCGAAACAGCAAGCCGAGCAATGGGGGATCCCGTATTTTTATACGGATTATAAGGAAATGCTGTCTAAACATCCTGAATTGGACGCGATTGACATTTGTTCGCCGAATAAATATCACAGTGATATTGCGGTTGCAGCACTTGAAGCTGGTCTTCATGTTTTCTGTGAAAAACCAGATGCCATCTCACCTGAAGAAGCGAGTCGAATGGCGAATGCTGCTGAGAAATCAGGCAAGCTGCTCATAACCATGCGTAATAATCGGTTTCGTCCAGCGATCCAATTCCTCAAAAAGTATGTAACCGCAGGTCATGCTGGTGATATTTATACGGGTCGCTGTGGTTGGGTGAGACGCAGAGGGATTCCGGGTAAAGGTGGATGGTTTACAACCAAGGAGTTGTCTGGTGGAGGACCACTGATTGATTTAGGCGTGCATTTTATCGACGTAGCTGTATGGCTTATGGGGAATCCAAGACCAGTCTCTGTTGTTGGAGCCACTTACACCAAGTTCGCAGATACATCCCTCAGTGATTCGGCACATAGTCAGTTCGGTGAGAAATCAGAGCAAGGCATCTACGATGTTGAGGATTTGGCGACTGGATTTATTCGCTTCGACAATGGGGCAACGCTGCAAATTGAATTCAGCTGGGCTTCAAATATCGAAGAAGAGACGAATTTCGTTGAGTTGAGAGGCACCAAAGCAGGGTTCACGTTTAAACGCGGCGAAACGAAAATTTTTACGGAAATAGAAGGCACGCTATGTGACATCTCACCGAAGCTCGCGAAAGACAACCATGGTCACGGCGAGCATCTTCATCACTTTATTGATTGTGTACAAGGCAGGGACCAACCGATTATCACTCCAGCAGATGGCTTACATATGATTCAAATTTTATCAGCTATTTATGAATCAGCGCGTACGGGTTCTGAAGTGAAATTATAAGCTCGGCAAGGGGCGGCAGGACCATTACGATGTATGTGAACTTGGGGTAAGCGATGCTTACCCCTTTATTTATAACGGCCTGAAGAAGTGTGACAGGATGGTTGCGAACTTCTTAATTGTCCTGTGTTCAAGATGAAATAGATGGATTTTATGTAGTTAAATTTCGGGTATTTCCGATCAAATACAGAATAGATGGAAAACCTGCAGTTAATATTAACCAATTTACACGATTTGAACAAAAGTCGCATTTTTAACTACATATTTTACAGTTAAATCGAGATTGTGAGGGGATTCCGCAAAAATAGCTGTATATTTTCCATTTAATAGTATTGGATACAAGCACTAATGAGATCCGGAATCCACATCCGGTTTCCGTGATCCGAATCCGCGTCCAGCATTCTCAGGCTATCCAGCAATAAATAAGGAGAGAATCAGATGATCAGAGAACACATGTATTTGCATAATGTGACTGAGGTAGAAAAACATCCCACGACGGGAGAATTGCAATTATATAGATTTCCCAAGCATGTACGCCATGTACTGGGGGATCGAGGACGTATCGTATCGGAAGAAGCTAGCGGTTGTGAGATCAGGTTTGTAACTGAGGCACCCGCGATTCGCATCACACTCTGTCTACCGGAAACAGACGGGGATGTATTTATTTTCAAAGGGGGACTGTTCCATTCGCAGCACCGATTGAACGCAGGTGTCAGACACACGCTTCATTTGGAAGCACCGAATCGAATTCAAAACATAGATTGCGAGCATCTCATGCAATCGGGCTTTGCTCCTGAAGTATGGCGAATCTTCTTCGGAAGAACGACTTGTCTCATTTCCCATTTGCAGACGTTCGGGTATCCTGTTCGTCCGCCTCAACCGAATGAAATGCCAACACAGCAGTGGCTTGCCTATGGGTCGTCCATTACACATGGGATGTATAATCAGCCGATGACCTACATCCAGCAGGCTGCGCGAAGATTAAGTATGGATGTGTATAATTGCGGATTAAGCGGTTCCTGTCTGTGCGAGAAAGAGGTTGCGGATTTTCTAGCAGATCGTCAAGATTGGCAAATCGCTACCTTGGAGCTAGGTGTTAACATGCGGGATCGATACACAGTGGAACAATTCCATGACGCAACGGATTACTTGTTGAAGAGACTTATTACAAAACATCCGGATAAACCCATTTTCGTCATTACGATCTATCCGAACATCGCCACCTACAATGACAGCGAAACTACGAAAAAAGATGCCGCCTTCAATGAAGTCCTTCGCGCCCATGTAAGGAAATTCAACCATCCTAACTTGCATCTCATTGAAGGTGATGAAATCTTAGATGATTTCTCTGGGTTGTCTGTGGATCTCGTGCATCCCGGAGAATATGGACATATGAGAATGGCTTATCAATTGGCTGAGCAAATCAAGAAGATTTTAAACGGATCTAATGAGCAGAATTGATTAACGAGAAAGTTGATGATGTCTTTTTCACAGAATATCCTTTAAAATAAGTTGTAAAATCGATGCTATCCAGCAACAGGAGAGATGTGCCGTGCAGAAAAAATGGTTGTATCGCTTAATTATGTCTTACATTCCTATTTTCTTCGCGGTGATTTTTTGCCTGATGCTGTTATTTTTTATGACCATGAGTGATATGGTTCGTAAACAGACACTTCAAGCTAACGAAGTTTTCGCTGGACAAGTTGTACAAATTCTAGATTCGACATTGAAAAATATAGACACAGTTGCTAGTAAAAATGTGCTGCTGAACAGCAAAATTACAGCTTATTTTAACAGTAAAGTGCCACAATCCGTTTATAACTATTATGAGGTGACTGAAGTTCTTCAGGACTTCATGGCATCTGTGCCTATGATTGATTCGGTGTATTTATATCGAGAGTCTGATGGCAAAATCATTATGCAGCACTTCTCATCCGAGTTGTCCCTGTTTGGTGACAGAACGTTCGTCAAAGCGTCGATGTCGTTTCAATCACCCATGATGTGGAGTAATCTTCGGACACTCTCATTGTTCCAAGACGAAGAACAGACGAAGCGTGTGATTTCGTTGGTCAAAAAGGTTCCTTATTATTCCGGTGAGCAAGGGCTCATCGTCATTAATGTGAGAGCAGACTCTCTTCATGATTTGACACGTGAGATGAAAATTGACGGCGTTTCCTCTTTATGTCTTGCTGACACGAACGGGAATAGCTTTGAAGGCATGGAACGGAAATGTGTCAATACTGGGCAAGATGTATCAGATGATACGGTGCTCAAATCGTCCTATACAGATTGGACTCTACATATTGGGATGAAGCACGAGGGACTCTTCGCTTATGTTTCTACATTCTCATATGTGTGGGTGTTGCTTGGTTTCATGACCATTGTTGGCGGGATTGCCGCTATGACCTATATTAGTCATCGTCATTATCGTCCGTTGGATCAGGTGATGAATCGGATTTCCACCTTCTCCGAGCACAAGAACAGTTTAGTGAAAAGGCAGGATACGGATGACGAATTCGCCTTTATCGACAAATCGCTCGAGAGCTTGATTGAACATACGAATAACTATGATAAATTACAAGCGGAAGGTATGCTGTTCCGGCGTGCGCAGTTGTTTAAAGATATTTTGGATGGTACACGTGTATTGCCAATGAATAAGCTTACAACTGAATTAGCGGTTGTCGGGCTCGATGAAGTTTTTGATCATCTGGTTGTTGCAGTTATTGAGATTGATTATTATCGGTCATTTGCCGATGCTTATACGCAGAAGGATCAATCCTTATTCAAATTTACGCTGCGCAGTGCAGTTGAAGAAATTGCTGAAGCAGAAAATGAACACCTCTGGACAGAATGGATAGCTCCCCATCAACTAGGATTGCTGTATAGGACAGAGGGAGCTGATCGTGAGAGACAAACGATTCTCAAGATCAAAACGATGGCCGAACGGGCGAGGGCCTGGATTGAACAATATTTGACCTTTACGGTGACCATCGGTATTGCGAATATCGTGAAACAAACGGAAACACTACCCGTTTCCTTCCTTGAAGCACGCAAAGCATTGGACCGTAAAATATCGGTAGGTCCAAATGGCGTACATATCTATGATTCTCGCTGGGACATGCTTACCGAAGGAAGAGGTTTGGATACGTTGCAGATGGATTTGCGCGAGGCTGCGCAGCTATTCCGCATTGGTAATCCAGAATGGGAGATGCTGCTGCAGCAATCGTTCGACACCATGGTAGCTGGTTTCTACACCAAAGCAGAAATGACGAGCTTACTGCGTAATTTCAAAATGCAGTTGCATCGCGAGATGCAGGAGCTCCCGCAGGAGTTTCAGGAGAAGTGGCGCGCAGGAGGCTTCCTACAAATGAATGCCTTAGCAGATGATTTCGAATGGATCGGGGAAGCTCAAGCAAAGCTGTTGCCGCCTCTTAGAGAGTCGCATAGTGAACTGCAAGATTTGCGTATGAATCGTGAACAATATACATTAGCTTCTAACGTACAAGCTTACTTAAGCGCTCATTACGGCAATCCTGATGTGTCGTTAGCCCAAGTTAGTGAAACTTTTGATGTCAACACGAAGACATTAAGTCGTATTTTCAAAGAAGAAATCGGTGAGAAGTTTGTCGATTACTTAGCAAGGATTCGAACCGAACATGCGAAGCAGCTTCTTGAAGAAACGGCTGATCCCGTTCAAGTGATCTCCGAAAAAGTAGGTTATCTGTACCCGATGTCCTTTATCCGTGTATTCAAGAAAATCGTGGGGACGACACCTGGTGATTATCGAAAAGAGTATGAGGAACGTAAGGGGATTTCGACCTAATTATCCTAATCAACTTTCTTATTTATATCTTAGAAACCCGGCCAATGGCTGGGTTTCTTTGCATTTACCGCAGTTATGTATACGAGAAAAGTGAATATTGCTCGGAGTGGTTGAGAGAAGGTATGTTGGTGTCAGCCAAAGGCATAACACAATTGACACAAGGAGGTATGACATTGGAGACAAGTCCAATACTCGAAACACGAACGAATGCCAACATGAAAGCAAGTCAGAAGCCATCATTGAAAGCGCGAACCTTTTGGATGAGCCGCCGAGTTCGGCAAAACATTCCGCTCTGGATCATGTTTCTACCGATCGCGGCCTTTTATCTCATTTTCAAATATACGCCGATGCTTGGACTTGTGATTGCGTTTAAAAACTACAATTTCTATGAAGGGATTTGGGGAAGCCCGTGGGTGGGCTTGCAGAATTTCCAACATCTCTTCACACAAGCACAATCCGTTCAGATTATTCGCAATACGCTTGTTTTAAGTGTGCTGACCGTGTTCGTGAGCTTTCCATTTCCGATTATACTTGCCATTCTATTGAATGAAGCACGCAAGATGTGGTTCAAACGCATGGTGCAGACGCTCGTCTATTTACCTCACTTCTTTTCATGGGTCATCGTTGGGGGAATCGTCGTGACCTTGTTTTCGCAAAGCGGGGTTATTAACGCGGGAGTGACAAAGCTGTTCGGAGAATCCTATGCTTTTCTTTTTCATGAATGGTCGTGGGTTTCCATCTTTCTTGGTTCGGGCATTTGGAAGGAAGCGGGCTTCAGCGCCATTATTTATCTAGCCGCATTGACCACCATTGATCCGAGCCTCTATGAAGCAGCAAGTATGGATGGCGCGAATAAATGGAAGCAAACGTGGCACATTACCATTCCAGGTATTAGTCCAACGATTATCCTCATGCTCATTCTGGCAATGGGACATGTCATGGAAGTTGGATTTGATCAAGTCTACGTGTTGCAAAATTCAATCGTTTCCAATGTTTCGGATGTGATCTCAACCTTCATTTATCAAACGGGTTTGCAGGGCGGCCAATTTAGCTTAACAACAGCTCTCGGTTTGTTTGAATCTCTAGTAGGACTTGTGCTTGTTGTGATGACTAACGCAATCGCGAAACGGTTCAACCGTCAATTATGGTAAAGGGAATGATGTGTGCATGAAAACGACTTCAGGTGAAAAAGTATTTTATGGCATTAATTATGTGATTTTGGCTGTAGCCGGGCTGCTCTGTCTACTCCCCTTAATACATTTGGCTTCGCTATCCTTAAGCGGTAAAGATGCGGTATTGTCAGGTTTCGTAGTGCTCTGGCCGGTAGATTGGTCTACGGAATCGTATTCTCTTCTGTTCAAAGGGACGCCGATCATCCAAGCTTTTACGAATAATGTGATCATTACGGTTGTTGGTGTTGCTCTGAGCATGATCTTTACAGTGCTGGCAGCATATCCGTTATCTAGAAAAGTATTCTATGGGCGTAAGTATCTAACGCTAGCTATCGTGTTTACGATGCTGTTTCAAGGTGGATTGATTCCAACCTACTTGGTCATTAAGCAAATGGGGCTCATTGATTCCTACGGCGCCTTATGGCTGCCATCTTTGGTTAGTACGTTCAATATGCTCATCATGCGATCCTTTTTCGAAAATATTCCCGAAGAGCTGGAAGAAGCGGCTCGGATGGATGGCTGCGGCGAATGGAAGCTGCTGCTTCGGATCATTTTACCGCTGTCGATGCCGATGATTGCGACGATCGCGCTCTTCTACGGCGTACAGTATTGGAACTCTTTTTTTAATGTGATGATCTATGTAAACAGCCCTGAGAAGTTAAATTTAACTGTGTTGATTCAGCAAATGATCAAGAGCCAATCGCTCGTGACAGATATTAATAATCTGGGTCCTGAAGCTGTCGTTAATGTGACACCGGAAGGGATGAAGGCAGCGGGCGTCATCATCATGATCATTCCAATGCTTATCGTATATCCGTTTCTGCAAAAGTATTTCGTTAAAGGGGTGATGATCGGCGCCATCAAAGGGTAATGGCAGTAATGGACAAGACGTATTAGAATGTAAACAGCGATACTAATTCGGGAGGTCACCACCAATGAGACAAAGAACATGGACAAAACGGAATACAACGGCAACAGCAGCGATCGCGACAGCGCTTGCTCTGGTTGTCGTAGGCTGCAGCACGAAAGATGATAAAACGTCAACGACGAGTCCAAGTGCGGCAACTCAAGCTACACCGGAAAAGCGTGGTTCCATCACTGCCTCACTTTATGATCGCGGAAATATCCCAGCAGAAGAGGGGACAATTATTAACAATCGTTGGACGAAATGGGTGAACGAAAAAGGACCCGCAGATGTGAAATTCGTTCCGATTCCACGGTTTGAATCACTGCAGAAATATAACGTATTATTTGCCTCAGGTTCAGCACCAGATCTTATTTTCGAATTCGATAAATCGTATTTAGGTCAGTTATATAACCAGAAGCAATTGATGCCGCTTGATGACATCATTAATAAATATAGTAAAGAGTACAAAGCGAGACTTGAGAAGTATCCTGCTCTGAAAAAGGCAACAACGATGCCAGATGGCAAAATGTACTTCTTAGGCCGCCCTTATAACTTGGATCCGAATCATTACTTGTTCGTTCGTGCCGATTGGCTCAAGAAGCTGAATCTGCAAGTACCGAAGACAACGGAAGAGCTGTTAGCTGTCGCGAAGGCCTTCACTGAAAATGACCCAGATGGCAATGGGAAGAAAGATACGCAAGGTATCGGACTTAGCTTCATTTCAGGTATCGTTTTGAACCATATGTTTGGCAATGGCTTCACACTCTTTGGAACGGATCAATATCCGTGGAATCTGAAGGATGACAAGGTTGTTCATGATTGGGACAGCTTGAAAGCGGCGATTGCTTATCAGAAAACGATTTATGAAGCTGGCTATACGGATAAGGATTTTGTGACAGATAAAAATGGGGCCAAATCCGCGCAAGATTGGATGGCTGGTAAAGTGGGGATCATCGGAAGCTCCCTTCCAACGAAGAACTATGAGACTTTGAAGAAAAATGTGCCGGATGCCGAAATTATTTCGATTGCCTTGCCGAAGAGCGAGTTCGGTCAATTCAGTCCGTTATTGAATAATCCAATTGCTGTCACTGGTGCTGTGAACGCTGCAGCTAAGGACCCAGCAGCCATTGTGAAAGAAATTGATTTCATGTCCAGCGACGCGTTCAAAACTACCGTGAATAATGGGATTGAAGGCGAACAGTACAAAAAAGGAGCGAACGGCTGCCCAGAGCCAATAGATGCGGAGAAAACGAAGAAAGAAGTGAGCTACATTGCTGACTTGAACATGCTGGCGTCGTTAGCGAAGGATTCCTGTACAGGTCTTGAAAATAAAGCGAATCCAACGCCGATTGAGAAAGACATGCTTGAGGTACTGAAGCAAGGACGCATCGCGTATGTCGATCCGAGCCGCCCAATGCCAGGTGTGACGCATCGTGATTTTTTACCGCTTCTCCCGCAGGATTTGGTAGCGATTAATACGAATGCGAATAAAACGATTGTCGATTTGGCGACCAAAGTGATCGTAAGCGGGAACAGTTACACGATGGATCAATTCATTCAAGAAGCGAAGGCTGTATGGGAAAAAGCAGGCGGACCGAAAGTCGATGCTTTCTATGATGAGTGGTATCAAGCTAACAAGAAAACAGCCTTGTTGATGAAAGATTTGTATGAGATCAAATAAGATCATCTCCTGAAAAGTGGATAAGGAAAGTGTCTCCTTTGAGGCACTTTCCGTGTTTTCAGGCGGTGTGGAGGAGAAGCGAGATGAAACAAATGATGGCGTTAAAAGATGTCGCAAGTCGTGTTATTCATCAAATGAAGACACTTGGCAATGAAACCCAAATAGCGGAAGAATGTCCCATTAGCATCATTGATATGGGGACCTGGGAATGGGCTCAGGGAGTAGGTTTGTACGGATTACTTCGCTACTATCAGGAGACTAGTGAAGGTAATGGTTTAGCGTTCTTGATTGAATGGTTTGACCGTAACATAGCGGATGGTCTCCCCGAGAAAAACGTCAATACGATGTGTCCCATGCTGACATTGACATATGTCTATGAACTTACAGGGAATCCGGCGTACTTAGCGCTCAGCCAGGAGTGGGCCGAGTGGATTATGACGGATATGCCAAGAACGGAAGAGAACGGACTTCAGCATATCGTGTCTGGTCAAGCCAATGAGCAACAACTGTGGGACGATACATTGTTCATGACGGTATTATTTTTGGCGCGAATGGGTACTTTGCTCGGTAGACAAGATTATTTGGATGAATCCGTGCGGCAATTCCTCGTGCATATCAAATATTTGACGGATCGTAAGACGGGTTTATGGTATCACGGTTGGGCGTTTGAAGGCCGGCATCACTTTGCGAACGCACTTTGGGCACGTGGCAATTGCTGGTATACAGCAGGCATTGTCGATTATCTCGACATCATCCAAGATCTGAACGGCGGGGTGAAGATGTTTCTGTTGGATGCGTTATTATCACAGGTTGAGGCACTGGAGAAGCTTCAACATGAGAATGGGATGTGGCATACACTTCTGGATGATCCAAACTCGTATATAGAAACATCGGCTACGGCAGGCTTCGCGTATGGGATTCTGAAAGCCGTTCGATTGGGATATTTACCTCCGCGATTTAGAACAATGGGAGAGTCTGCTTTAAGGGCCGTCCTTGCAAGGACGAAAGAGAACGGTATCGTTACCGAAGTTTCATATGGGACGGGGATGGGATTAACGTTGGATGCTTATCGGGAAATCCCGTTATGTCCGATGACGTATGGTCAGGCGCTTACGCTGATGCTTATAACAGAGGGGATTAAGCTTGAATCCAGCCAATCGTAGACATGGAGAGGTGAGAGAATTGATTAACATGAAATCGAATATACACAAATTGATGAATGAAACTTTTTTATACGAAAATAACGGGGTCATTCTGGAAGACGGTATGGTTAGATACAATAAACCTGGGCATACGCGAGAAATTGCTCATCTAGGCTATTGCCATGAAGGCAGGCAAACCGCGCAATATTATACATTTGGCATGCTGTTGGGACAACTGGATGAGCAAGCTGGGTTACACATTCTTCAATCACTTTCCAAGCTGCAACGGACAAATAAATCGGATCCGCACTATGGCGGTTTCAGGTGGTATCAGGAAGAGCAGCACGTGAATGATACGAATGCCGCTTTCTTCATTCTTAGACCGCTTGTCATGTTGTATATGTGCCATCCAGATGTTATACCGGCCAGCCACCGGACGGTTATTCATGAGATGTTGCACCATGCGGCTGAGTGGTTCCGTAAGGAATGCGAAAACCCGATTCTGTATTACCCGAATAAAATCGTGAGTGATGGGGCGCTGCTCCTAGCGATTTCGTCTTTACTTAATAATCCTGTTTATTTGGAAGAAGGCATCCGTTTCTTTGAACGGTGGGAGGCGTATACGACAAGTAGAGGCTGGGGCTGGGGTGAAAATATCAGCTTGGTTTATCTGTCTGTGATCTTAAATGCGCTTCAAATTTCGATTAAAGTGTTAGCAGGACAGCAGCATCCGCTTGAGGGGCAACTTCGCAATCGAATCCAGAACATCTACCAGTTTCTTAGGTTTCAGGATGGCGAAGAATTCGTCCCCACGATCCGCAGTTATAACTTTAGCGGTGAAACCACACGTGATGATATGATTTGGACCATTGCGGGCATTGTGGACGTAGAGGCGTTACAACCACAGAAATTAACGATGACTCATTTGCTAAGCTTACTTTTATTTCAAGACGAGTTATCCGAGTGGGCGGGAGAGGGTACCCCTCAACTAACTCCCAGGATATGGGAAGAACCCATTTTCGATAAGAGTTCCGCATACTATTGGATTGGCACTAGCTCGCGACTCGGCAGCATTAATCGCTTTCCCGTCATCCCTGGCAGCTATCAGTGGCCCGATTGGGGGCTTGGTTGGCAATCTTTCCCTGTCAGCTTCAGTGTTACAGCTGAGCAGGTTTCATTCTTGCGCTGGTATGTTG
Organism: Paenibacillus plantarum; assembly: GCF_013141695.1. Lineage (GTDB taxonomy): Bacteria > Bacillota > Bacilli > Paenibacillales > NBRC-103111 > Paenibacillus_E > Paenibacillus_E plantarum. Next base: position 50,484 of record NZ_WHNY01000040.1, on the reverse strand, counting down.
ATCTGGGTGATGAGGTTCGCACACATCCAGGAGAATCATACCGAACGTCATATTTAGCACCGGCGTTATTCAAGGAATCGTTCTTTCCCGACATTCAGACGCGTTCGGCGCAGTTTGAACATTGTTTGCTCACGGTTCGCAATATGTCGAATGTGAATCACTGTGTAGCTGAGATTGCTGATGAGTGGGTAATTCATCGCTATGCTGGCGCCATCGAAGAAATCGTTACAACGGTAGAAGCGAGACATTGGCTACTGGTGAGATATGCACATATGACCATTGCGATCACAGCTTTGAATGGAATTACGAGTGATGCTGCGGAGAGACAGGCAATGACAGTAGAGATTGTGCACGAATCGGAACGAGTTAAGTTAAGACAGGTACTGCACACAGGTGAGGCAGGTCTTGTTCAACAAACCAGGTTGGAAACGGGATGGGCCGTTCTTTCCCTTGAGCACCTTACTCATCAAGATGACATTCTTGATTACTTGGAAGAAGTACGAATTGAAGATCTTAGTTATGCAGATGGCAAAGTCCCACGCACGAAATTCACAGAAATCAGACAGATCCAATTAAGCATTGCAGGCATGGAAAAGGTCCATTTACACATAGATCCTCATGAATAGAGCCTAGTTGGCCTCCTTAAGCGATATACGGGAAAGTTGAATATTGCTTAAGGGGGGCTTTGCGTCTTATGTTTACTTCCAGAAACAACATTATACTTGAAAAGGTGGAGAAATAATGAGAAGAGTCATCCTGAAATCCAGATTTGTATGCGCTTTCTTAGTATTCGCATTACTGGCAGGACTTTGTCTGCCAGCAGCGGTACCTAGCGTCATGGCAAGCTCGGACGATGTATTATTCGAAAATTTTGATACAAGTACGCTGGGTGTAAAACCCGCCAATTGGACAGGAAACCCGCCAGCTGCAGATGTTTCTGCGCCAGTACCTTATATCGCTAAAGCATCTGTCGAGAATCTGGCTGATTACTCAACGCCATTGCTGAAATTCGAGAAGAACGGCAAATCTACAGGCAATCTACTGATAGAGCGAGCATTTGTAAATACGAACAGTCAATCTGTGTTTACCTACAAAGTGAGAGCTGAACAAACGACAGGAGCCGTATACTTGCCCACTCCCAAAAGCGGCAATGTGATGGCTAAATTCGCGATGAATGGCGGAAATTTCCAATATATGAAGAAAGGAGCGTCAACTTGGACGACCATTCAACCTTATTCAAGTGCCACTTGGTATGAGGTAAAGCTGCTGCTGAATTCAGATGTGGATACATTTGATTTATTCATTAACAATGAGAAACGACTTACGAATGAACCGATGATGGAAAGTGGAGCCGTAACTTCCTTTTATTTGGGACTCTATAAGGATACGATCGGAACTGCTTACTTTGATGACTTTCATATTTATCCTTTTATACCGGTGCAATCCATTGCAGTCACACAAGCGGTGTATGAGGTAAATGTAGGTGCTATTCAACCACTTAACGTGATCTTCACACCACCAACAGCAACCAATCAAACTTTGATTTGGTCATCGAGTGATACCGCGATTGCAACTGTCACGCAGACGGGCGTCGTTACCGGAGTCGCTCCCGGCACAGCGATCCTTTCTGCCAAAGCAGTGGGCAATATTTCGGATGCAACGGTTGTTGTGAACGTGAGTGCTGTTACTCCGGTTGGCGGGGAAGTTGGAGATCTCTTATCCGTTTCATTTGATGGGGAAACAACGGGAACGAAGCCTACGGGGTGGAAAGTACCAGCGCCTTCAGCGGCGGTTAGTCCGGCACCAGTTCCTTATATATTGGCAGCAACGATAGGGGAAATAGCAAATTACCCAGGTAAATTGTTAAAGATTGAGAAGAACGGAAAATCAACGGCCTCCTACAGTATTGATAAAACGATCACAGGTGCAAGTTCGAAAGTAACCATGACGTACAAATTTCGTGCGGAACAATCAGATGCCGTCATTTATTTGCCCTCTCTGAAGGGGGCGGATACAGGGGGGACTGCATTGAAATTCGCTATATACACAGGGCAATTTAGTTATATGAAGCAAGGGGCAACCGCTTGGACAAGTATCCAGCCGCTCACCAGTGGTGAGTGGTACCAGGTTAAGCTGATGATGGACACGGATGCGGCTATATTCGATTTCTACATTAATGGAAATCAGAAATTGTCTCGTGAGCCTTATGATATCGGTGGCGTGCCATCTGTGATGTATTTGGGGATTTATAAAGACAGTATCGGTACTGCTTTTTTCGATGACTTTCAAATGTATTCGTATCATGCTGCTGTGAGCGCATCCATCAGTCCAGATGACATCCATTTGGTGAAGGATGATAGTCTACAACTGCCACTAACGTTTACACCTGCAAATGCAACGATACAGAGCGCTGTATGGTCCTCCAGTGAACCGACTGTTGCTTCGGTGGATAACAATGGGGTTGTACAGGGGCTGCAACCAGGAACGACACTCATCTCAGCACAACCTTATGAGAATATTCCACAAGTAACTGTGACTGTCCATGTCTATGAGGTACCAATTACCGGGATTTCTGTTGCTGCTGTCCCTGGCGATGTCCCCGTTGGATCCAGGTTATTTCTTGATGCTACGCTCACACCTCCTGATACAACTGAGCAGCAAATTATATGGGGAACAACGAACGCTGCTATAGCAACGGTAGACACCTATGGGGAGTTGACTGCGATAGGTGCCGGCACAACGAGCATTTATGCGACCAATAAGGAGGGTACGATACAAGGACAGACAATTGTGACTGTTGTGAACAGGTCCGTCGCACACGAACTGTATATCTCGCCGGATGGGAATGATACGAATCCAGGTACATTGCAATCCCCTTTTAAGACGATTACCAAGGCACAGACAACTGCAAGAGCGTTAAATGCCAGTATGCAGGGCGATATCAATATTTATTTGCGTGGGGGAACTTACACCTTAAGCGATACACTTCGATTTGATGAGTCAGACTCGGGCAGCAATGGCTACTTTGTGACGTATCATAATTATCCAGGTGAACATCCTGTCATTAGCGGTGGGCAAGTGATTACAGGCTGGAACGAGTTTGACAGTGAGCGGCACGTGTTTCGGGCATTCGTCGGAACGGAATTTCAAACGAGACAGCTTTATATTAATGGGGTACGTGCGATCCGAGCAAGAAGTGCAGGCGGGTTGATTAATGCTAAAAAGACAGCTACAGGGTACACGTCCGATGATACTTTCCTTGCTAATTATCATCGGATAAGTGATCTTGAAATGGTTTTCAATGATTTATGGTCTAATTCACGAGTGAAAGTGGAGTCAGTGAATGTGAGTGGCAGCAAAGCGCAGATTACGATGAAAGATCCAGGCTGGACAGCATCTTCGGTGCGCGGTTTATCTTCTATTACCGTTCCTGTGTATTATGAGAATGCATTTGAATTACTGGATGAAGCTGGAGAATGGTACTTCGACTCATCGGACGGTTATCTCTATTATAAGCCGAGAGCTTGGGAGGATTTAACTACGGCTGAAGCCATAGCGCCTATTTTGGAACAATTAGTAGCGGTCATTGGGCAATCAGTGGATCAACCGGTGCGCAATCTTCAGTTTGAAGGCCTGCAATTTATGTATACGACTTGGATGAGACCGAGCACAGATAAGGGACATTCGGATGCCCAGAATAACTATTTGCGTTATGCGGGAACGTCAGATGAGCTTCCAGATGCGGCTATCGAAGTAGAGCTTGCCAATACGGTTAATTTCATTGGGAATGACTTTGCTAAGTTAGGAATTACAGGTCTAATCCTGCAAAATGGCGTACAGAACAGCCTGATCGAAGGGAATCGCTTCTATGATATTTCTGGCAGTGCGATATCGGTAGGTCAGCCGAGTTCGAAGGATCGTCTATATTATAACCCAACAGATCACGGCATGGTGATGAAAAATGATGATATCCTTAACAATCTGATTTATGATATCGGCGTTGATTTCAAGTCGGCATCTGCTATTTCCGCCGGTTTTCCGCTTGATATGGACATTAGCCATAATGAGATTTACAACATTCCGTATAGTGGAACGCATATTGGGTACGGGTGGGATAAGGATTTTGACCCGATTACCAAAAATATCAAGATTCAAGATAACATGATATATGATCTTATGGGCAAAGGTATTCGCGATGGCGGAGCCATCTACAGTCTAGGCACGAATGGTGCCAATCCGCAGGATAAGAACATAGTATCCGGCAATTATATCCGCAATCAAATGGACGATAGTGCCGCATTGTATGCGGATCAGTCATCTGCTTATTGGCGATACGAGAACAATGTCATCGATTTGAAGGAATCGAACCCGTGGCATGGTTCCAAGCGGTGGGCGCAGGCATGGACGAATTTAATCCATGATCTAGATTTTGTGAATAACTATACGACAGAATCATATTACGTCAATAACGGGATCAACAATACGTTTGAAGGAACGACGGTCGTTCCTGACGCTAACTGGCCAGCAGGTGCCAAGGCGATTATTGCACAAGCGGGGATAGAGCCAGCTTATCAGGATATACAGGCAGGTATTGTCAGCCGTTGGTCGACAGAGCATCTAAGTCTCAATGTTGGCTCCACAAGTACGGTGAGCGTAAATGCGCAAAACGGGAAAGATCAGCAGCTTAGTTTGGAAGGCAGTCAGTTGTATTACGAAACCAAGAATCCCAACATTGCTACAGTGGATGCACAAGGGCATGTTACAGGCATTTCTTCAGGTAGTACCCAAGTTGTTATCTATATCGTGAATGGTACGGTTATGCGTGAGCTTGAAGCGGATATTTATGTCGGTGATGTCTTAACGGATATCCGACTGACAGACACAACGGGCAATATTCTCCATGTCGAGCAAGGGACGACAACCGAGCTTCATGCGTACGGGAACACGTCATTCGGTAATCGTACAGAGCTAGATCACGTGTCATTTACTTCATTAACACCTGAAGTTGCTACAGTGAGCAGTGATGGCACGCTAACAACGCTTCAAGCGGGTTCGGCGATTCTCTTACTGAAGGGAGATTTTTTAGGACAGCAGCGAGAAGGTTATTATCATGTGAGGGTGTGGAATCATACAACCACGGATAATTACAAGTTGCGCAAAGAAATCAACGATATAGAGGGCTGGTATGTGTACCCGACTGCTTTGAATAACGTGTCTAGTGATACTGACAGTATCACAATTACAACACCTAATAGTGGTCACGCCGTGTATCAAGGACGTACTTTCATGAACGAGTTTATCGATTTCAATCTAAAAATCAATGCCACGACAAGCTGGTATGCCCTTCTCTTCGGAAAGCAAAGTAATACCCTTGGTTATAGTCATGGAGATGAAGACAATTACCTGATGGTTGTTTCGGAATCAGGCATTGAGCTTCAGCGATACAATAAGGGACAAAGAACGGTGATCTACGGCACGATCGCTAATTATACAAGCTTAGCAGGGCCTGCGATCCCGAATACGACGATACTTCCTTTCAATCAGGAGCGCCATCTTCAGCTCGGGACTTTCAACGAGGAGAATGGGGTCCGCATTATTCTGAAAGTGGATGGCGCAGAAGTGTTCAATTATTTGGATACAGCTCCGGAAGCCATTCGCAAGCCAGGTTACTTAGGACTTATTTCGAGGAACGGCAGTATGACATTCTCTAAAACCGATGATTCCGCTCAACCGATTGTTGGACTCATCATGAGTGGGGTAGCAGATATGGTGGTTGGTGAGACAACGATTGCTACAGTGAAGGCGATGGATGACACTGGAGAACTGATCGAGCCAATTACAGGGGTTACTTTCGAAAGTGACCAACCTGAAGTTGCAGGTGTTGGCACGGATGGAACGGTTGAAGCCATAGGGCAAGGCACTGTGCGTATTACAGCTTCTTATGCGGGGTCAACTGTGACAATTGAGCTTGTGGTTCGTGCGGGGGATGATCCGACGGAGTCGTAAACAGTTGCTTCTACAGCTTACCATTACAGCTTCTTGATCTAGATGAGCTTATTACAGTTTCGCTGGATTAAAATTAAAATGCTTGTTCCCTTGAATTCTCCTTTTCTAATCAAGTAAAATTAGTGTTTCTAAAGAAAATTTAGATTCTTGAGGAGCAAGCAATTTTGATAAGAGATGAGAAGAAATTAAACGCGACCCAGAATCCTTTTGTACTCATGCCCATCTTGTTGTTGATCTGGGGTTCAGTTGCAGCAGTTAGCAAGCTTGTATTAAATCGATTGGATAGCTATCAGGTTTTATTTTATATGTACGGCATGGGTGTGGTCATATTTGCAGTCATTTTAGTTATCAAAACGTGGGGGAAACCATTCAAGATTTGGAGGCTTTCGGAGTGGCTGCTTGTGCTCGCCTGCGGAGTATGTACGTTCTTATATGACTTTCTCTATCTAAAATCATTAGAGCTCATTCCAGCCGTTGAAGCGTCCATGCTAAATTATTTATTTCCTATTTTCATCGTTATCTTTGCTATTCCAATCCATAAAGAGAGGTTGAATACATTTAAAATCCTCTCCATCTTCATGGGTTTTGCGGGAACAATTCTACTGATTACGAAGGGCAATATCAGTAATTTCAGTTTTACGAGCCTGAGAGGCGATGTGTTGGCCATTCTTGCAGCCGTGTGCTGGGGATTATTTACGAATCTTGTGAAGAAAAACAAGAAAGACATGCTCACGAGTACCTTTGTGATGACCTTCATAGCCTGGCTATTGTCCATTGGGGGGATGCTGGTTTATTCACATGGAAAGCTGCTTCAGTCGATGGATTTTTATGGTGTTTTATGGTTATGCCTGAGTAATATCGTTTTCGGATTCTTCTTATATTTCAGGGCATTGAAGTACTCGTCAGCGTCATTAATCGCGAGTTTTACTTTTTTTGCCCCATTTGTAACACTTGTGTTTATTATGATTTTGTTGGGAGAGCGGCTGACTTGGCTGGATGGCCTTGCAGCTGTTCTCATCTTATTCAGTGTACCGGTACAGAAGCTAGGGGATGTCATTAAGAGGCGAAGGGGAGGACTTTTATGAAAATAAGCTGCCCACAACCACCTTAATCAAATAAATGGAAAACCTCCCGTTAATTTCAGCAGAATTAGGCTATTGCGCACTTTAGATGGATTAACTACAGCTAATTCTGCCATATTCGACGATTTCGATAGTATTATGGCGAATTAGCTACAGGAAATCCATTTATTTGTGAATTTCGCAAGGAAGGGATGAAATTAACTACATGAAATCCATTTATTTGCCTGGAGTGAGTCAATTCGGAGCAGGCAACATGGCCAGAAATGACTTCGATGCCGCCGAAAGGGGGACTCCGCGAAGTGTGGCTATCCCTATTTGACGCGCAGGGGGTGGGGAAGCTAGCGGAATTTCGATTAAATCGCCAGCAGCGAGTTCCTCGGCTACATAATTGCCGATGACGAATGCAAGGCCAAAGCCTCGTTTGGCGAACTGGACAAGGAGATCGATGCTACCCAGCTCGAACTCAGGTGTGAGAGTTACGCCTTCAGAGGTGGCGAAGTCATCGAGATGTCGCCGTGTACTTGCTCCATTTTCCAATAATAATAAGGGATAGTTGTGTAAATCTTCTAGCGATAACGAAGTTCCTGCTAGATGCGCATAGCTTTTTCCGCCGACAAGGCAGTCTTGAATGGCAGAACTCTCGCGAAAGTCGATTTGTTTGTCCGAAGCGGGAAGGCTGACGATTCCAAAGTCGATTTTACCCTCTTTAAGAAGTGCAATGGTTTCAGGTGTTGTACGGTTCGTTACGCGGATTCGCACGCCAGGAAATTGCTCGTGAAAAGCCTCTAGATACGGCAAAAGATAATACTTGCACAACGTATCGCTCGCCCCAATATTGATTTCCCCGCTATGTAAGCTATGCATGTCTGCGATGGCTTTTTCGCCAATTTTCATGAATTGAAATGCTTGCTCGACGTAACGAAATAATACTTCACCTTCAGCGGTAAGCGTGACACCTTTGGCCGTACGAAAAAAGAGTTGCCCGCCGAGCGCTGCTTCCAATTGCTTAATCGTATGACTCACCGCGGGTTGTGTAATATGCAGTACTTCTGCCGCTTTCGATAAACTTCCCGTATGGGTTGTCCAATAAAAGACACGGTACCACTCCAAATTAACATCCATTCACATTACCTCACTTTATATCTGGTATAACTTATATCAATTATTCTAATGTCATATGGGCAATTATAATAAGCATTGTCAGGTAAAACAAGTGTAGGAGGCGTTCGATGTGACTGTAACTGCGATAGTTGGTGCGAATTGGGGAGACGAAGGTAAGGGGAAGATGACGGATGTCTTAGCGGCACAATCATCTTATGTTGTTCGATACCAAGGAGGGAGCAATGCAGGTCATACGATCATTAATGACTATGGTAAATTTGCGTTGCGGATGCTGCCTTCAGGTGTGTTTTATTCCCATGTGACGAATGTAATAGGGCCGGGAACGGCACTTGATATCGATATCATGCTAGGCGAATTAGAAGAACTTGCAGCAAGAGGTGTCCCTAAACCGAAGTTGTTCATCTCGGAGCGGGCACAGGTTGTATTGTCTGTACATCGACTTTTCGACGAACTTGAAGAAGAGCGGCTCGGCGCTAGAAGTTATGGATCAACGAAGCGTGGGATTGCGCCATTTTACGCGGATAAATATGCAAAACTCGGCATTCAAGTTGCTGATTTATTTCATAAATCTCGCTTGAAAGAACGACTCGAGCATTTGCTTACGGCGAAAAATGTGCTACTCCAACATCTATATGGACGTGAAGCCATCCAGGCCGAAGAACTGTTGACACAGCTGTTGAGTCAGGCTGAGCGAATAGCACCTTATGTGTGTGACACAACAACGCTGCTTCAAAATGCCAATGCAAATGGAGACCTCATCGTAGTGGAAGGTCAACTCGGTGCTTTACGGGATCCGGATCATGGGATTTATCCGTATTCAACATCGTCATCGACGCTTGCTGGTTTTGCCTCTGTTGGGGCAGGGCTGCCAGCTAGATCTATCTCAGAGGTCATCGCGGTAGTCAAAGCCTACTCGAGCTGCGTTGGTGCAGGACCCTTCGTCTCCGAACTTGTGGGCAGCGAAGCCGAGGAATTACGTCGTCGCGGAGGCGATGCCGGTGAATATGGTGTAAACACGAAGCGTCCGAGACGTATGGGCTGGTTCGATGTCGTTGCAACCAAGTATGGCTGCATGATTCAGGGGGCGACAAGTGTCGCTTTAACAAATCTGGATGTGTTAGGTTACTTGGATGAAATTCCAGTCTGTGTCGGTTATGAATTGGCGGAGGGTACCATTGTTGATCAGTTTCCAGTCAATGCGTTGATGGATAAGGCTAAACCTGTTTTGTCGCGATTACCAGGTTGGAAATGTGATATCTCTCAGGTTAAACGGATGGAAGACCTTCCAGATGAGGCAAAGCACTACATTCAATTCGTCGAATCTGCCATCGGTTTGAAGATTTCAACGGTTTCTGTCGGGCCTAGACGCGAGCAAGTGATTCAGCGATAATTTCAGCAAGTATACTTTTAGCCGCCGCGAGGTAGCTCTCTCATAAATCGCGAAACATTGGGAAAAATAACCACCAAACATGTTTCGGAGGGGTTTTATGAAGAAGATGATGGTGGTTGTGTGCATGGTTGGGAGTGTCGTGGTTCATCCCGTTCAAAGTGATGCTGAAGTACTGATGCCGTGTAGTGCCGTTCTTGAATCTGTCGTTGCGGATCAAGTGAATGCCAAGGGGGCAGCTCTCGTTTACAAAGTGAAGCTAACGCCAAGTTTTCCGCGAACAAGTATTAGCATCCATGCGAATCATTTACCAGTGCTATCTGCGACTGGAGAATATGATGGGTATGAAGGGTTTGCTTTTATTCCAAATGAGATCAGCTGGCGATTCAAACTGTTCCCAACCCCTGAAGAAGGCGGTCCGACGTGGGCTGGAAGGATTGACGATATAACGGCTGATGTAACGAATAGTACGATGGAAGTTCGTTTATCGAATTCCAAAACGGGGAAATTAGGGCCAGTGATTTTAAGGAATAGGATGAATGCTTGTAAGTAATGGAAGGGTACACGAAGAATAGATTCATATAGGGGGATTTTACCATGCCGGAACATACCATTGAACAAAGATTAGAGTCACTTGGAATCACGCTTCCTAAGGCAAGTGAACCCTCAGCGAAATATGTGAATGTTGTGAAAGTGAACGGATTACTATATGTTTCTGGCAAGGGTCCATCCGGCAGTCCTAAAGGAAAATTGGGACAGGCGTACACAACACAAGAAGGTTATCACTTTGCTAGATTAACTGGTATCGAGATTCTTGCTGTTCTGCAATCTGCCTTAGGTTCTCTGGAGCACGTTAAGCAAGTTGTCAAACTGCAAGGATTCGTGAATGCTGTTCCTGAATTTGAAGAGCATCATTTGGTGCTGAATGGATGTTCGGATCTGATGCTGGATGTGTTCGGTGAAAAGGGGAAATCTGCCCGATCGGTCTTCGGAGCAGTTTCACTTAGAGATAACCTGCCGATTATTGTGGATTCTATTTTTGAAATAACGGATTGAGAATTCGAATACCTTACTATGAATGAGCGGGCGGTCCCATGATAAATCATGGATCGTGCCGCTCTAATTTATTTAGTGAAGCATAATGGTGGAATCAATGATATCATTGGGATAAGCAGTTATTGACCGTTGGGAAATTAAATGAACATCTCTATTTATTTTTCAAATAAAGTTTGGAGGTATTAAGAATTGAAAAAAGCAAGATGGAAGCTACTTACTTATGTACCTTTTCTAGCAGTTATCGTTATCATTGGCATCATTCAGTCTTTCATGTTAGCTAATGAAAATGTGAAGCCATATCCAGAACCATTCGGGCGCGCAACGGAATTACCACAGTTGGCCACCTATGGTGAATCTGTACAAATGTTTGATGATAGCAGTTTCACCTATATGGCCGGGAAAACACTAGAATTCGTCACGATTGATGAAGAGGGACGTAATCGTACGGAGAGTCGTCCTTTACCAGATGTTGGCAGTGTCCGTGACTATAAGATGATAGATAAGGATCATATGATTTGGATCGGGGACGGCAATAAACTGTATGAGAGTGAATGGAAGAGTGGTTCATGGAGTTCGAAGAACACACTCATGGAGAACGAGATCCTTCGTGTGCAAACAGTGGTTGGTCCCAAAGGGAATAGCGTTATGCTAGCGTACAATGATTCAACGCTGTATGTCGGTGAATTTCATCCGAATACCCGGCTTAGCTGGACGAAACTTGATATAGCGAATGTGAAGCAAGTTCATGGTGTATGGGATACCTCTGGGAGTAGCCTATCTCTTGTTTACGCCGTCAGTAAAGATGGCAGCGAATCCTTTCACTACGTGAAACTAGCAGAGACATCCTGGAAGCCACTTGTGCAGATGAAACTGAAGGACGTGGATTATGCAACGAGCAGCTTGGATGATATGGCGCTAGGTGTAGATGGTTCTACATTTATTACCGCGTATACAACGAGCTCACGCAAATCTGGTAAAAGCACCTTACATATGCTCACTTTCCCAGCGAATCAACCGGATAAGATACAGGATGAGGTCCTTAATCTGCCTGTTACAAAGGGGAACGATTCCGATACCATTTTGCATCCTACATTTACGCAATCATCTACTGGTGAAAAAACGCTTGTCGTTTCGTCCGTGTATGAGAAAAATAGGCGTCAAACGAGTCAAGAGGTGTACACGATTGGCTTTCAGGATGGTAAAATGTTGAATGCTACGCGGATTAGCCAATTCGGTGGTTTTGCCGTATATCCGATGTTTGCTTCGAACAAGGGGAGTTCACTAGCCATATGGCTCGATGCTGTAAACGCAGAGACGTTTCGTGTCTACTATGCTACTGATCAGCTTCCTTATGCGGAGCGAATGAACAGGATTCATACAGAGGACATTCAACAAGCTGCTGGGAATTTACCGTTGTTTTGGGGGATTGGCGTACTCACAGCACTAATTAGCTTAAAATGGATCCTATTGCCTGGCCTTTATTTAATCGTGCTCAGTGTATTTTGGCAATATCATTATGACGAGCATGCGAAGCGGCACTTTGGCCTATCTATGGCGATGTATCTCGTTGTCAAAGCGTTATTTATTGGCGATTATCGGCAACCGATTGCGCTGCAGGTAATGCCGGATTTCTTGCAATCAGTTTGGGTTAGCTTGATTTTACTTGTTCTGTTAGCTGCAATTTCTTATTGGTTGACCCGCTTATGGAGAAAAGGTTTGACCGAACGGAATGTTGGACTTGAGATGTTTTACTTCGTAGTTCTTGATGTTTTCATGACGAATATGTGGTATTCATTCTTTATGTCACCTGCAACCCTTTCATGATGTTCGTGTAAAAGAATTGAAAATAATGGCATTCATTGTTATGATAGAGGAACTAATAAACGATGTGTGACTGGCGGAGCATGGGGAACCATGAGGGAGCATATCGATAATGGCCGTACGCCTGGGCAAGAGGTAAGGGGAAATCCCCTTACCTCTTTATGTTTGAACTTAACTTGAGAGGGATGATAAGATGAGCGCGGAAACCGTAATCTTGGATGGTAATCGAGTGGCAGCAGACATGAAAGAGGCGCTGAAAAGTAGAATTGATCAATTAGCCGGGAAGGGGATCACTCCTTGCTTGGCTACGATTCTGGTCGGTGGAGATCCATCGTCAGCTACTTATGTGAAAATGAAAGGAAACGCATGTAAACGACTTGGTATCAGGTCGATTCGAATTGAACTTCCCGAGCATACTTCGACAGCAGATTTGATTGCTGAAATTCAGAAGCTGAATGTTGACCCAAGCGTTCATGGAATTTTATTACAACATCCAGTACCTCATCATATTGACGAAAGGGCTGCGTTTGAAGCGATTGGTATCGAGAAAGATGTTGATGGCGTAACAACGCTTGGATTTGCTCAAAATGCCTTTGGCTTTGCCGATTTCCCTTCTTGTACACCGGCGGCGATACTTGCTATCATGGATTATTATCGCATTTCAATGGAAGGCAAGCACGCTGTTGTTATAGGGCGAAGCCCCATTCTCGGAAAACCCGTTTCCCTGATGTTACTCAATCGGAATGCGACAGTAACGACATGCCATTCGAAGACGGCGAATTTATCAGAGATGGTACAGTTAGCTGATATTGTGGTAGCGGCAGTTGGGAAACCGAAATTTGTGCAAGGGAATTGGATTAAACAAGGGGCCGTCGTGTTGGATGCGGGGTATAACGAAGGCAACATTGGGGATGTTGATTATGAGGCCTGTAAGGATAGAGCATCAGCAATTACCCCTGTTCCTGCAGGAGTAGGACCTGTCACGATAGCCACCTTGTTGAAACATACCGTCGATGCGGCAGAAAAGTTAGCGTAATTGAAGTCGAGAAGGGGGAGCAAAATGAAATTGTTTCACGTCAGTGAAGAAAAAGCTATTTCTATTTTCAAACCTAGACTGCCTTCAAGAAAAGATCTGGACCCAACCAAAGGCTTAGTGTGGGCGATTGATGAGAAATGTTTCCCCAATTTCCTAACGCCTCGGAACTGTCCGAGAGTTACTTTTTATGCCAATGAGGCAACTACAGAGGAAGATAAAAAGCACTATTTGTCTTCAAATGTCATGCAACACGTCGTGGCAATTGAGCATAAATGGTTTGAAATCATGAAGAATACAACATTATATATCTATGAATTTGATTCATCAGATTTCTATGAGCGAGATCTTGGAGCGGGTTACTATGTGAGTGAACAATCACAAGTTCCCATACGTCAATTTGAAATAAATGATCTATTCGGTGAGCTTTTTAAAAGGAATATCGAAGTCCGGATCCTAGCAAATTTGTGGGATTTATCGGATAAAATACAGCAATCGAGTTTTCAGTATTCGATGTGTCGGATGGGCTTTGCCGAGCAGAGGTCATCTTGAATTCGGAGCAGATTTATGAAAATTGTGTAAGAACATATGGGGGGATTATTTTGACTTTGACAATCTATGTTGTGGATGCTTTCACGGATCAAGTATTCAATGGAAATCCGGCTGCTGTTTGTTTAACTTCTGATCCTCTTGATGATGAGTTAATGCAACGAATTGCTTCAGAAATGAATTTGTCAGAAACAGCTTTTTTATTTCCTCTTCAAGACGGGTATTCCCTTAGATGGTTTACGCCTAATTCTGAGGTTGATTTATGCGGACACGCTACATTGGCTAGCGCGCATATGTTGTGGGCAACGGGCATTATACCACTGAACCAACAAGCAAGTTTCTTTACCAAAAGTGGATTATTAACTGCAGTAAAACATGATTCTTGGATTCAACTCAATTTTCCGTCAGAACCTGTAAACGCATGTGAATATCCTTCCGAATTGGTGGATGCACTTCAAATTGATCCTCTATATGTTGGACGGAATAGATTCGATTACTTCATTGAAGTTGAGTCTGAAGACATCATTAAGCGTCTAAGTCCTAATTTCTCTTTGTTGCGGACGATTCAAACAAGAGGGATCAATGTGACAAGTCGCTCGAAAGAGTATGACTTTGTTTCGAGATGTTTTTTCCCAGCAGTCGGTGTAGATGAGGATCCTGTAACCGGTTCTTCACATTGTGGTCTTGCGCCATATTGGGGCGAAAAATTAAATAAAACAGATTTGTATGCGTATCAGGCATCCGCAAGAGGCGGTATACTAAAAATTATTTTACATGAAAACAGAGTTCTACTGTCAGGCCAAGCAGTAATGGTTATGAAGAGCGAGTTGTTCATCTAGCATAAGGAGAGGTAGAAATGGCGCGCATTTTATTTATAAATGGTGGATCCGAGGGACATATCAATCCAACGATCGGAGTCGTGCAGGAGCTGATTTCCCGTGGCGAAGAGGTTGTGTACTTTTGCATAGAAGCATTTAGAGAGCGAATCGAGAAGACGGGGGCTACCGTACGAACATTTGACGACCAAAAGTTTATAAAAGCCTTCATCTCAGGTGGTAGAAACTACATGTTGGAGAGAATTAACGGTTTATTACTTACCGCAGACATTGTTATACCAAGCGTGCTTGAACAGATCAAAGATGAGAAATTCGATTATATCATTCATGATTCCATGTTCGGTTGTGGACGTATACTTGCTCAACTTCTTAAACTTCCTGCAATTAATTCTTGTACGTCTTTTGCGCAGTCCAAAGAATCCATTGATCAGGAGATAGAACAATTCTTAAGCAACGTTTCTGCTGAAATTACTAAACCCATTTATGATCAATTTCAAAACCTGACCATGATGGTGAAGGGGAAATATGATGTAGAGATCCATTCTCCTTATGAAGTATTATGTAGTCCAGCAACGCTTACAATCGTGTATACCACTAGGGAGTTTCAACCGAATGGTGAATCGTTCGACAAGTCCTATCAATTCGTGGGGCCATCGATCTCAATGCGATTACGCTCAGAAAACAATGATTTTGAAGAAATCCAAGTTAAAAAACCTATTTATATCTCTTTGGGAACCGTATTTAACCGATCCATTGATTTCTATAAACTTTGTATAGCAGCATTGGGGAATACGGAACATACCATTGTCATGTCCATTGGGAACAACGTTCAAATATCTGACTTAGGCGAAATTCCACCTAACTTTACTGTGAAACCCTATGTTCCACAAACCGAATTGCTGCCCTACACGAAATTATTTATCACACATGGTGGCATGAATAGTACGCATGAAGGTCTCTACTTCGGGGTTCCACTCCTTGTCATCCCACAAAGCGCTGATCAGCCGATGATTGCTAGCCAAGTCGAAAGTATCGGAGCAGGTGTGACTTTGCAAATGCAAATTTTGAGTGCTGAGCAACTATTGGAAGCGGTGGATCAGGTGTTAAGTGAGCCATCGTTTGTGACTGCTGTTGCACAAATAAGGGAATCTTTTCGAGAATCAGGTGGGTATCGTCAGGCTGTTGATGAGATTTTTAGGTTTAAAAGGGAATATGGGATTAAATAGAATGGAGACCCTCAGCATGAAGCCGGGGGTCTATTTTTTTCGAAAAATAGATTCCTGATTATGGTAAAATATGCTGTGTGGATTTTAAATTTGTAAATGGAAGGTGTGTACAATTAGTATGTCTGATGAATTAAGCAAAGAAATACTGGAAGAATTGAAGAAATTAAACGAAAAAATCGATCAATTGCAAACGTCAAAAGGGTTGTCGACACCAATGAAGTTTGTTGCCATATTGTTAGGGTTCGTGGTAATTGGTCCTACGATTACAATTTTAATATCTCGGTTGTTTAATTAACAAATAGTCACAATCCCTGATTGTGTTGGCATAATGACTACGATTTGAAATGGAGATTCAACAAATGAGAATGCATACAGATCCCAAAGGAGATGCCTACGCGCAAGTCATCGATTTGGCGATACGAAACTCGGAATGTTTTGTACTTAGCGAAAGACTATGGCATCTTGCAGATGGGGAGCAGAAGCTATACACAAGCGTGTTAGTAGCGTTAGAGCCTTACTTGGTGAAAACAATCATCATCCAAGGCGAGAATATCGAAGATGTTATTCAAATTAAAGAACAATATCGCAGTCATGCTTTTTATACCGCGGGAACTTATTATTTGTATAGATGCTGTGGAGAAAGCGGGAATCTGCTGAAGCAGATGGCCAATAAGTTGTCGGATTGGATCTTCCCTAAACTTCCGGAAGACTTATGTTTTTTGAAAGAAGGTGGCGGAGACTACCTGTACTCGATTGTCCATGAAGATGAGTATGGGATGGATGTAACTGAGGAAGAAGCAATGGGATTGATGGATCAAATGACAGGACTTTTTCTAAGAATAGAGGCTCACAAGAACTTTGATCGTCTACTAGACGATGCCATTAAACATAAAACGGATAGGCTATATATTAGTCGACATCATGTAACGGAGTTGCCCGAGAAAATTCGGGAGCTTACAGAGCTGCGAGAGCTAGTCATTTTTGAACAAGATCTTTACTACTTGCCTGAGGAGCTATTTGAGTTAAGTAAGCTAGAAAGTTTGACCATCCAAACAGCTGATTTGGCGTATATTCCAGCATCCATCGCGAAGTTGAAGAACCTTAGAGTACTTTGCATACAATGCGGAAGCTCGGATCGACCGACTCCGGGATTTCAGATAAAGTCGAAGGAAGAAATCAGCCTGAACGCCTTACCAGCAGAAATTGGAGAGCTTGAGAAACTGGAACAGTTAACAATACAATATACCTCGATTCATGAGTTACCGGTCGAAATAATGAAGCTGAAGAAGCTGCGATTTTTAAACGTAGCCATGTGTATGATGGATCTGAAGCCTGATTTTCTCAATGAAATGGAGCAATTGGCCTATATTAATTTGTCTCGAGATTCGTTATGGGAAACTGAGTGATAAGAGGAGAGAGAGGAGCTTGCCATGAGGCAACTTCTTTTTTTTGTGTGATGAGGTGTAGATTGCTGGTTACAAGCTGTGAAGCGGAGGGAGGGAGTGATGGAGGAGACGCCAAACGAATAGATGGATTTTTTACAGTTAAATTTAGGGGATTCCCCTTCAAACACAGAATAGAAGGAAAAAACGCAGTTAATTTTAACCATTTAACCCGATCTCAACAAAAGTGGCAGTTTTAACTACATGTTTTACAGTTAAATCGATTATTCGAGAAATTTTCTAGAAAATAAATGGATATTTTCCAGCTAATTCAAATTTATCGAGCGGAACCCCAGATTTAATTACAATAAGTCGAAACAATCAATCACCAAATGAGTCAAATAATGGAAGGGTTAACCACGCATCATGGAATCTGTTTATCGAAGGAGGTAAAGATGGCCTATTTCCGTTTGATTGTTTTGGTGCTGTTCGTTGAAGTTACGATAACAGTGGCAGTGAGTTTCGGCATTTACTTTGGATTTTCGATCTATCCGTATACGCTGACAACGTTAACTCCATCAGGGGCTGCTGTTCAGTCAGCTGGTTTTAACGCAACGATTCCTTTGTATATGCCTTCACTTGTTGATTTGAAAGTTCCATATTCGCTGCTAAGGGGAGCCACTCCAGCTTGGGGAGTAGCAGCATTCCTAGTCTCTGCAGGCTTAATGGGCATACAAAGTTTTATTCGAGGAATGTACCTAGGCGGTCTGAAAGGATGGGTGTTGAACCAGGGGAAAGTCCCACTATTCGCAAGTGGGCGCAAATATTTTGGCGATATGATTGCATGGACGATTTTTCAATTCGTGACTGGCGCGGCGATGATCTTCTTCGCAGCTGCTTTTTTTCCAATTGGCATCATCTTGATCATTGTTTTAATGTGTTATTCACTCACGCCATATTTAATCGTTCTCGAAAATATCAGCTTCAGTACTGCTTTGGCAAAGGCTACGGGTACGTTTAGGCGAAATTTTGGTGCCATGCTGCCACTCGCGTTGCTTGCGATGATTTGCACGCTACTTGTGAGTTTGTTCCGTTCACTAACACCACCGTGGGGATACGCAGTACCGTTGCTTGCATACGCATGTGTGGGAACTATGTTGATCGATAAGCTTATGCAAATACTAGCAGAGAAGCTTAGGATTACCCCTGAGCAGCAGAGTACGATTCAGCCGACTGATGAAATTCGAACTCGCGGCTTGGTCAACGTTGTAGTTGTGCTGCTAATTCCAGTATTACTCTTTACAGGAATATTTACTGCTTCTGGAAAGCACTTAAGGATGTTCGACTTCGGTAGTAAAAAACAGATCGAAGGTATTTCGTATCTGACAAGTTTCTCCGATGTGTACTATGCGTCTAAGACGAGGTATACAGCGTATTTGTGGCAGTCAGCCGAATACAAGATAGCAATCAAGCTTCCAGATATAACCGGCGATCGTAAGCCTGACGAATTGCGAGGCATAGCAGAGATCACGTGGCAGATGGATGAGAATATTCGTACAGCACAAGGGAACTCAACTCAAATCGACGTGAAGCCAATCATGCACAAGAGCCAGTTGATGTATAGGCTAGTCAAAGAGACCACTATGGATGGCCATGTTTATTATTCTAGTTTGAGAGGCTCATCTTCGATTCTGCCAGGTGACGTGGAGCCGCGTGAGCCATTATCCGTACAAATCATGGTTAGTGGAGATGGCAGTCAAATATTTGTTATACAATACCCAACACGCTTCGATATTTCGCCTGTATTCCGGGTTTCGGATGACGGGAAATATGTGATCACAGGAACCAGTCCAGTGAATCCAATGGATTTCCACACCTATTGGTTCACTGCAGATCAACGAACCGATCACATGTTCAATTTACTGGCTGCCAAAAACCAATTGAATGACACCGCAATGTTTAACCGAGCTTACCTTGCACTTGCTGCTGCTATGCAGGAAGGAGATGGACGTACGGTCGTTAATCTGCTTGAGACGATGCGGAAGTCCGGTGTAGACGTGAAAGCACCTGAATGGGATATCCAGACGTGGACGGATAACTTACATCATCGATATCAAGATGCAAGCTTACCTAATTTCCTAGAGCTGCTGTCAAAGGCAGGCATGCAAGGGGGATATGAAGTCACAGAGACATCTGACAACAAGGAGGAAGAGGTTGGTGCTTACCATCTAGAGGTACCGTTCCCTGATGGCGTTGTACCGATAACGTTCAAGGAATCTAAGGTAGATGGCAAGCTGTTGTCTATCCATGTCATGGAGTAGAAGATAATTGGATACGAGAGTGCCTCTAAAGCCAAGTATGTGGCGGGGCACTCTTTTTCCATATTAAAAAAAGCAATAAAACAATAACAAAACGCTAAAATTCAATAATGTTTTATTGTAAAACGATAAATTATATGGTAAATTCAAATCAATAATTATGAAAGAGGTGCTTTTGGTGAAACAAGGATCAACATTATTTTTGAAAATCGCAGTCGTACTTATTGGCCTCCCTGTACTTGCACTGTGCATATTCGTGGTACCGGAGTTTGGGAGATATGCCGTAGAGTTATATCCAGGAAAGACTTATCTGCAATATCTCTTTTACCTTGATATCTATGCAACGGCGATACCCTTTTACTTTGCCTTATATCAGGCTTTCAAGCTGTTAAGTTATATTGATAAGAACGTTGCCTTCTCAGAATTATCTGTAAAAGCATTGAAAAATATCAAATACTGTGCAAACACAATCAGTATCTTATATGTGCTAGGCTTGCCGCTCTTTTATCTCATTGCGGAGAGAGACGACGCCCCTGGTCTCATCGTTATTGGTTTGAGCTTTATATTTGCTTCCAGTGTAATTGCTGTTTTCGCCGCTGTTCTTCAAAGGCTTTTGCAAGAAGCGATCGATATTAAATCAGAAAATGACTTCATAGTCTGAGGTGAATGAAATGGCGATAATAATCAATATTGATGTGATGCTGGCTAAAAGGAAAATGAGCGTGACAGAACTTTCGGAAAGGGTTGGCATTACGCTAGCTAATCTGTCTATTTTGAAAAATGGTAAGGCCAAAGCGATTCGAATATCTACGTTGGAAGCGATATGTAAGGCTTTGGATTGTCAGCCTGGGGATATCTTAGAATTCAAAAGTGACGAGGAAACGTAAGACTAATACGTTTGGTTAATATACATGGAGGAGGGATACTAGTGGACAGTAACAACCTGATCATTGAACATATGGGCAATCCCCGTGAGCTTGAGCGAATGTTTCGAAAAGAACCTGAAGCATTCAGGAAAACATTCGCCTACGCCTGGGAACAAAACCCGAATTCACAGGTGCTTGCCACTTGGAATGAGAGATTGCACTTCAAAGAAGATGTACATACAGAAAAGGCGTCCTTGTTTCAAAAGGATTTCTTTATCATGGGCATTTTGGCGATACTGGCAGGGATCATCACACGGATCATTTTCCATTTTGTTGAACAAGAAACAATAGCTCCAATCAATCTTGCTTTTGGCGTGCTACCATTTATAGCGACTTACTTTGTGTGTAACAATCCCCCACGGCGAAATGTTATTTATACACTTGCAGGGCTGTTTCTTGTCTCCGTCATTTATGTGAATATACTGCCACTCAAGCAGAATGACAGTATCCTGTTATCTTATATTCATCTTCCCATCTTCCTATGGGTATTAGTGGGGCTAGCTTTTACAGGAAATGAATATAAACATGGCAGCATTCGGTTAGCCTATCTGAAATTTAATGGTGAACTTGGCATACTTTACGCGACAATGGCCATAAGTGGTGTATTATTAACAGGTTTAACTATGCAGTTATTTAGATTTGTGGGCATGGATATTGCTGATTTTTATTTCAAAAATGTCGTGTTATTTGGAGCTGTTGCGCTATCCCTTGTGGCGACCTATCTCGTTTCTCGCAATCTTAAACTTGCCAAAAATATCGCGCCTTATATCGCTAAGATTTTCAGTCCACTCGTGTTGGTAACCTTGTTGGTCTATCTCATAACGGTTATAGGGGTTGGGAAAAATCCGTTCATGGATCGGGATTTCTTGCTTTCCTTCAATGGCATACTGCTTTGTGTACTAGCCGTTACCATTTTCTCCATTACAGAAAGTGGCACAGATGCGAAAAAGAATATTTCAGATTATATAAACTTTGCTTTACTTGTGCTAGCACTTATAATTGATAGCGTGGCCGTATCAGCCATCGTGTTCAGACTTTCCTCTTATGGGATTACGCCTAACCGAATTGCTGTTCTAGGAGTCAATATATTGATTTGGGCCAATCTGATTTGGATTATGGTTTCATATCTGCTTTTCTTACGAAACAAAACAGGACCCTCTGCCATCCAAGACGCTGTTACGAAGTATTTGCCAGTCTATGGGATTTGGGCTGCTTTTGTTGCATTTACGTTTCCTTTCATTTTCAAATAAAATAGTGATACCAATGGAGTGTAACCGACATGGGAAGAGAACGTTTAAGACCTATTTACAATGCTGGTGAATCACTGTTGAAGGAAATTCAACGTACGCAGGTCCCTGTGGATGGGGTTGCCATTTGGAGTTTGGGTCAAGCTGGGGCGTTGATTAAAGGCGGCAGTTCAGACGAAGTTATTTGTATTGATCCCTATCTAAGTTATTCAATTGAATTGGAAAATCCTGATACGGAATTTAAAAGGGAAATTCCTCCGCCGCTTACGCCTCAGGAGCTAGATGTAAACATCGTATTGCTCACGCATTTCCATAATGATCATATGGATTTAACTACGGTCAAGGGTGTTTCTGAGGCTCATCCAGAGACAACATTCGTGGCACCAGCTTCACATGTGAATTTATTGCATGAAGTTGACGTGGATGCAAGCCGAATCATTGCTGCCAAGCAAGAGCAGATGATTTCTCGAGAAGGCGTAACCATTACCCCTGTTGCGGGAGCGCACACAGCGTATGAGACCGATCAGGATGGGAATCAGTACTATTTGGGTTATTTTATTGAAATCAACGGCGTGAGAATCTTCCATACGGGAGACACGGTTGTCACACCAGAGTTGATTGAGCATGCCAAGAAATTTCAGCCTCATGTAACACTTCTGCCGATTAATGGAGGCGATTATGCACGTACTTCCAGAGGAATTGTAGGCAATATGAACTTCCGTGAAGGGGCAGATTTCGGCGTTGAGATTGGGTCGGATCTACTAATTCCTATCCACTTTGATATGTTTTCCAATAATCGTGATAATCCGGCTTACTTCGTTGATTATTTGTTCCACACGTACCCTGCGCAGAAGTTCCATATGATGTCCGCGGGAGAGCGATTTATCTATTTTAAATAATTGATTTAGATTGTATGGAGAAAGGACTGCCTTATGGTAGTTCTTTTTTGTGTTTCGTAAGGTGATTTTCTTAGAATAGATCATATTTTTGTATAAATAAAAGATCCACTTCGTCGTTATTTCTTGGTATATTAAATAGGGAGAAATGAACTTATACGCCGTTAGGGAGGAATGTACATGTACACATTTGGATGGTGCAATGGGATTCAAGAAGCGGAGAGACTTGGGCGATTGGGCTTTGATTATATCGAATGCGCGCTCGTAGCATTAAATTTAGAGGATGAGGCAGATTTCGCCGTCAAGCTTCCCATGTATTTGAACAGTCCGCTTCCCGTACAGGCATTCAGTATATTTTTTCCAGGAGACTTGAAAGTAGTCGGTCCAGAAGCCGATGAGGAAAGAATCCGACGATATGTGCATAAAGCTGCAAGCGCTTTAAATAAAATCGGGGCCAAAACGGCTGTTCTCGGCAGTGGAAAAGCACGTCATTTTCCTGAGGGTTGGGAACGTAATCGCGCAGAGCAACAGCTTCTTCAACTACTCGCACGAATCGGAGATGAGTTCGAAGGAACAGGTGTTACACTAGCCATTGAGCCCTTGAATCGTAAGGAATCCAATATCATTAACACGGTTTCGGAGGCAGTGATGTTGGCCAAGCAGGTGAATCTTCCGACGATTCGAGTTTTGGCAGATTTCTACCATATGGATGAGGAGCAAGATCCGATTACCACCCTGATTGAAAATAAGGATTGGCTCCAGCATATTCATCTTGCGGATACGGGGCGGTTGTCACCTGGCACAGGTCAATATCCTTATGCTCAATTCGCGGCGGCATTGAAAGCATCAGGCTATGCGGGGATGATTTCAGCGGAGTGTACAGTTCATGATCCTGAGAAAGAATTCGCGGCAAGTTTGGCTTTTATGAGAGAGAAGTTCATGTAGTGTTCCTATCGAATTGAAAAGGATTTAGCCAAGAGGGGTCGAAATATATAATACCGAGTAATTAACTATGATTTCATTTTTCGGGAATTAGGCAGATAAGGTTGTGACGCATTTGTTAAAAGATAAAATTCTTAGAAGAGAACCAGGTATCATAACTTACGGTATGACACCTCCTAAGGAAACACATTCGCTAGAGAAAATGGCTGAAATTTCACACAAACAGTGTGAGCGACTTCAGAAACTTCAAATAGATGGCTTAATTCTCTATGATGTTCAGGAGGAAAGTGATCGTATCGATGAAGATCGTCCTTTTCCTTATTTACAGACGGTTGACCCGACTACCTACAGTAAGACGTATTTGAGCAATTTACATGTCCCGAAAATTATTTATCGATGTGTGGGGAAATACACAGAGGAACAGCTGGCAGAATGGATTCAAGCTGATCTTGATGAGGGGCGATTCTCCGTATTTGTGGGGGCTTCCTCCAGTAAACAAGAGGTTCAAATGGGTCTGCCAGAAGCGTATGCGTTAAGCAGAAAGCTGAATGACAAACTAACTTTAGGGGCCGTCGTCATCCCTGAAAGACACATGAAAAAAAATGATGAACATCTCAGAATGATCAACAAAATAGCGAGTGGCAGTCGGTTTTTCATTTCCCAAGCGACCTATAACGTTGAAGCGTCGAAGAACTTCTTATCGGATTATTATTATCATTGTAAAGAAAATAAGCTCGATATGGTGCCGATCCTCATGAATATTGCGCCGTGCGGCTCGACGAAGACGCTTGAATTTATGAAATGGCTTGGTATCTCCATTCCGAAATGGTTGGAAAATGATTTGAAGTATTCGCAGGATGTCTTGGATAAATCCGTATCGGTTTCCCTACAAATATTTGAAGAAATTTTCGAATTTGGCCTGGAAAAAGGGATTCCGATTGGGTGCAGTGTCGAAAGTGTCTCCACGCGAAAAGTTGAAATCGAAGCTTCGATTCAATTGGTGCATGAGATCAAAGCTATGATGGCGAAGAAAATGAGATCATCGTTTGTTTTTTGAGTGTACGCCAGAAGAAGGAGCAAATCTGCGTTAGCAGCTGCTCCTTGTTTTTCATTTTAGCTAACTAAAGGGGAATCTCATTGATCATACAAAGTTATGTGAACGAAATGACAGAGGTTTTACAAGCATGTGGTTTTACGGAAAGCGAAATTCTAACAGGTTTGGCCTATATAGAAGGCAACATCTTGAAAGATGAATTGATCGTAAGCGTAGCCCCTAAAGATTTCAAATTACTGCAACGGGAACAGCGTCGCAAAACATGGGCATTGCTATCAACGTTGAGGAAGAAGAAAGTAGATTCTGAAAGGATCGGAAGATACTTATCACTTTTTATACACATAGGTAAGGACAGTTTTCTAGAAACTAGCGCCGATTTCAATATGGAGGACGCCTTGTGGCGAAGAGGATGTTTACGTCTTGTCACCCAATATGAAGTTCCTTACACCATCGTTTGGGAATGGATGCTAGCGAAGAGCAAATTTGTCGATTATCGAGGAAATCCAGAGTCGTATGCCTTGGAATTTGTGGAATTACTGGCGCAAAGCGAGCCTGACCTATTGCACAAGTTGTATCCGGATCAGGATGTTGCTGTGCAGCCATATATCGCTGCTTTGTTAACCAAGCATAACGGTGAAGATTATGAAGCTTTAGCATGGTTTGAAAACCATTTTCACCAACTTGCCTCTGCTGATCTTTTGGATACAGATAAAAGAAGTCAATTGAGAAATTGTGTTTATTTGGCTGTTACAGTTAAGAATCACAGTCGTGTTGCATTCGAATACTTGAAAAAGCTGATTAATGAGGACCCGAATGCTTTTGTAACTAATTGTAGAATGGCCTTTTATCATAATCGTGACAAGGAATTACGTAAAATCCCTGGTATGTTGGAAGAGTTTGGAGCTCTTCGTGAGCACTATCTCATTAACCTGGCTGAGCCTGGTCTTGGAAGTCGTGACGGGTCTTATGATGATGTTTTGAGAGAAGAATTCGCTGATCGACCGGAGAGCTTTAGGAAAGCAATTGAGATGTCACATGGTTTGAAAACCATTCATTTGTGCCGAATCGTCTGGGAAAAAGATGAGGAGAAGCCTTACTTAAGCGAAGCTCTTCGGGAATTTGCAAGTTATTTGGAAAGCTTAATTCCGAATGATCCTCAATTACATGCCTACTTCCGAGGAGAGATCCCTTTTAGTGATGTTGAACGTTACTTACGTCATCTACATGAGACTTCAACAGGGTCTAATTATCGTAGACTGCTTGATTTGAAGGATCTGCGCAACCTTTCCGAGATGTTCGACAGAGGATTATGTTTCTTAGCTTATGCCGACATGGAAACGTTATGGATCATGGGCAGCTGGATGTCGGATAAAGGATTCACCGTGACAGAGCTTGCTGATCGAATGACTAACGCAGGTGGTGATAGCAGCATCTTGCTCCCGATGATTGTTACGAAATCTTATGCACAACATTCCTCGGGGGATGAGGCCTACAACCAGACAGGATATCAGTATTTAAAATCTTATATACGGGTTCAAGGGGAAGTCATAGTAGCCCTTCTTCAGGACTCGGAGGATAATAAATATACGAAGAAGTTTCTTCTCGAAGAGCTTTACCAATCTAATAATGAAAAGTACATACCTCTCATTTCCACGTATCTGAAGGATGATAATAAAGTGGTAAGGGATACCAGTATCACTTTGCTTAGGGAATATCCTGCAGCTTTGCCTTTTGTGAAACCATATCTTATTCATAAGAAGCCTGCAATCAGAGAGTCAGCTGTGCAACTCTTGAGCAGCTGGAATGATGAGCCTTCTCATGTAGAGCTCGAGCTATTGCTACACTCAGAAAAGAATGAAAAAATCAAAATGCTTATTCTAAATATTTTAAAAGAAAAGCCGGAGATCACACATCAAGAACCGATTAGCCAAGACGATATCGCATCCTATTGCATGTCCAAACTCATACATGCTAAGCTTCAACAACTAGACTGGATTCCATTTGATGAATTACCGCTTATCCGATTAAAAGCGAATCAACAAGTTATTGAACCTGTCATTAGCCAATATTTGTTCTATACGTATGCCATTCAGAATGAGATCGTTATGAATTGGGAAGCTCGGTCGGTGGCAGAACATTTGGAACCAGAGGACCTTTCTCAAGTTGCTTGGTCTCTATTACAGCACTGGCTAGAATCAGGTGCCGAAGTTCAAAAGAAATGGATTATGGCTTTTGCGACCATGTTTGGCGATGAGCGATCGATTAACCAACTTCACTCTTGTATTCTGAAGTGGCCATTAGAGTCGAGAATAGCTCTAGCGGCAGACACAGTGAAAGCATTAGTGCTTTCAAAGAAGAATTCTGGCTTACTTATTGTTGATCAATTGGCTAGAAAGAGCAAGTTTAAGCAATTAAAGAAAACAGCTCTGGAAGCTTTAGCTAAAGCTGCTAAAGAACTTGATATCGATCCAGAGGAACTTGCCGACCGCATCATTTCTAATCTAGGTTTCAATTCGACTGGTCAGCAAGTATTCCAATTTGGCGATTCAGAGCTGAAGCTGATACTTACGAATAAGTTGGAAATCCGAATTGAGGATGCAGGAGGCAATACCTACAAATCCTTGCCGACGCCAAGGAAACATGAGGATGGAAAGCAAATTAAATCAGCAATGGATGACTTCAAACAGTTGAAGAAAGAGCTGAAGCTTGTTAAGGATTCCATCACTATCCGCTTAGAACAAGCGATGTCTACGCGGCGATATTGGACGAAGCAAGCGTGGGAATCGCTTTTTAAAGAGAATGCCATCTTACATTTCTTTGCACGCTCTTTAATATGGGGGACGTATACGGAGGGGAAAGAATTGCAGAATACCTTCCTCTATCTGGATGACGGGAGTTATATTTCTGCGGATCATTGTGTAGTTGTTCTGGAAGAGAATAGCTATATTCGACTTAGTCACCCGCTAGAATTGAAACAAGCTTCCCTTGAATTATGGAGAGAGCAGTTGGAAAAACTTGAGATTACTCAGCCTGTCGCACAACTTGATCGTAAGGTGTTTAGACCTGAGCAAGGTGAATCTCTGCGTATTGAGCACTTTGGTGGCGTGCAAGTAAATGGATTCTCGTTACTAGGGAAGTTAACAAAGGCTGGTTGGCAGCGCGGCTCCATCGTAGATGGGGGAGGTTATGATGAATTTTTCAAAGAGAATGAACACCTTGGGGTTGGCGTGAATTTAACCTTTAGTGGAACTTCGGCAGGGTATGAGGATGAAACTGTGACGGTATATGATCTTGTCTTTTATATAGCAGGTAAAGTGAAGAGGGGCCCTTACATTTACAGTAACATCCAAGAGGAAGAGTTGATACGCCCATCGGATATTCCAAATTATTTTTATAGCGAAATTCTGTATGATGTAGATCAAGCGTTGTCAGCACGAGTTGGCTTTGTGGAAGATTGGAAGTAAAATAGGGTTGAAAAGAGTTTTTCAAATCGGAGAGGATGAGTTAGGAATGGCCATAAACCATGAATCTCAAATTGGAGAAGTTCTGTCAACCAGTCGTTATGCAACACATTCTTTTAGTAAACAGACTTTCGAGGGCATTAGGCTCCTGGCTGGACTAGGGGTGGAAGGTGATGCACACATGGGAACGACGGTAAAGCATCGCTCTCGTGTTGCGCAAAATCCGAATCAACCGAATCTTCGCCAGGTTCACCTCATTCATTCGGAGTTATTCGACGAATTAGAAGGTTCAGGTTTTCATGTAGAGCCTGGTCAATTGGGTGAAAACATTACAACACGTGGCATAGATTTACTTGGACTGCCAACTGGAACAAAGCTAACCATCGGTGTGGATGCTGTCATTGAAATTACTGGACTCCGCAATCCATGCGCGCAAATCGATCATTTCCAGACGGGGCTGTTGCAAGCCGTATTGGATCATGATGCAAATGGCAACCTCATCCGAAAGGCAGGAGTGATGGGGATCGTGTTATCTGGTGGCGAAGTTCGAGTTGGAGACGAAATCCGCGTTATCCTACCTGTAGAGCCCTATCGTCCGCTCGAACGAGTATAGAGAATGAAAGGAAATCGGGATGAAAACAATTGGATTAATTGGTGGTATGAGTTGGGAATCCTCTTTGCTCTATTACCAAATCATCAATCAGCGGGTAAAGGAAAAATTAGGTGGGCATCATTCGGCCAAAAGCCTCATGTACTCGGTGGATTTTCATGAGATCAAGACGCTTCAGCATGAGGGTAAATGGGAAGAAGCGACAAGTGTCATGATCGATTCCGCTCAAAAACTGGCATCTGCCGGTTCGGATTGCATCGTCATCTGTACGAATACGATGCACAAGATGGCCAAAGAAGTTGAAGACGCCGTATCGATCCCGTTGCTACATATTGCGGATGCTACTGCCATAGAAATCGTAAAAGCTGGAATTAAGAAAGTTGCTTTACTCGGCACAGCCTTTACGATGGAACAAGATTTCTACAAAGGAAGACTTATAGACAAATATGATCTTGAAGTACTCGTCCCTCCTGCAGACTCGAGGAAAATTGTTCATGATATTATATACGAAGAGTTATGTCTCGGAACGATAAAGGAGGATTCCAAGCAATCCTATGTAGAGATCATCCGAGATTTAGTTAATGAAGGAGCAGAAGCAGTTATTTTGGGCTGTACGGAAATTACGCTATTAATAGCTCAGCAAGATGCGACGGTTCCTTTATTCGACACAACGAAAATTCATGCTGAATATGCGGTTGATTTTGCATTAAGGGATGTTGAACATGATTTATGAGATAACGACACGGTGGGATGAAGCGCTTTGGGAGAAAGCGGAGCACGTATACAATGAAGCCTTTCCTGAACATGGTAGAAAAAATCGTGCACTCATTCGAAGCATGTTCGAAAGAGGGATTTGTATGATGCACACTTGGAGCCTTGATGGAGATGTGGTTGCAATGGCTCTTACCGCGTTGAATACCAAAGCACGAATTCTTATTATCGATTATATTGCGGTTCTCCAAGAGCAGCGAGGCCATGGTGTAGGTTTGGCATGTATGCGTGACATTCGAAATTGGGCAGAGAACGAAGCAGGATGCCTGGGCATCGTCATTGAGGTCGAGGCGGAAACTTCCAAGGAAAATACGGATCGGATTCGATTCTGGGAAAAAGCCGGATTTCATTTGACCGATTATGTGCACACGTATATATGGGTTCCTGAAACCTATCGGGCTATGTATATGAGCTTTGGGGCGTTCGAACAGCAGGACGGGAGACAATTGTTCGATTATATTACCGAGTATCATGAGAAAGCCTATCGTGTAAAAGGGTAATGAGAATAGCCCACTCCTTGATTAGGAGGGGCTATTTCTGATAATCTTTTTGGTTGCGCTATATTTGAATAGCATACGTAATAGTGGGGGTACCGCAAAGAATATGAAAAAAGTGCGAAATAACTGATAGCCAACAACGACGGATAAATTAGCATTAATCTCGTGAGCGATGATCCCCATCTGGTCCATTCCACCTGGCGCGAGACTGAGTAAAGCCGTTGATTTGGAGATGGCATGCAGCTGCATGAAGATAAAACTGAGTCCAAATGAGCCTAGAAGAAGCACTAGACTACTGCCAATTGAAAGCGAAATGATCTGAACTTTGTTGTTGAGTTGGGCTGGTTTGAGCATTAATCCTACCTGGATACCAATCATGATCTGTGCTGCATTAATTAGACTTGTTGGCAGTGCCGGTCCATGAAGCCCAAGGAGTTGAATGATTGCCGTACTGAAGGTAGGACCGAGCAAGAAGGCAGTTGGAAATTTGATTTTATGACCTAGAAGTGCGCAACTGATACTGACTACGGCGAAAATGAAGATCTTCGGTGATAGGGCACCCCAGCTTGCAGTCGTTGTCGTTACCGATTGAATCAGAGTTTGGGCGGTATGCTGATTACCCATAATCGGACTAAACACCAGTAACGGCACACTGATAACGATCATCATGAGGCGAATGACTTGTAAAACGGTCACGATAGTTAAATTGATACCCTCTGTCTCTTCAGCCAAAATAACCATTTGAGTAAGCCCGCCAGGTATGCTTCCGAGCAATGCTGTTTTGAAGTTAATCCGAGATAGCTTGGATATGACGTAGGCAAGTAATACGCAGAGTAGCATTAAAAGCAGTGTCATGAGCAGCATGGAAGGCAGTTGAATCGCCATTTCATGTAAAGCTGTCGCAGTCATGGAGAGACCAATCGTGTATCCGACAATGATGAGTCCTGCATTTCTAATCGGGGTAGGCCATGCATATCGCTCTTTGAACACATTGGAACCAATCAATACCGCGATCATCGGGCCAAGCAGCCATGGGATGGGAATATGTAGAAGTTGGAACACGTAACCACCTAACAGGGCAGTAATGAGAGCTACAAACAGCTTCATGGGTTTATTTAAGGAAATCTTATTTATTGCCATGGATCCAATTCACCACCTTGACAGAACTGTACTTATGTTAGCACAGTTCTACTATGCGTTCAAATAGGTCACATGTAAGGCTAAAACCAACACGGAAAGTCGAGGTAATTCATTGTGATTTTAAGAAGGATGTATCGTGCGGAATGGCAAACAGGGATGAAGGAAGTAGGTGTAAAAGCACTAGAACTAGACAAACAAGCACAATTGCTGGTAGCCCAAGGTGAGCTAATGACAGCTGCAGCCTTCGTCTGGCGGGACAATCTATTCCTGTACTATGAGTGCATGAGCCGAGAGGTGTTACCTGATGAAGTGGCTGGAGCTGCTGTCCCTTTTTTGAAGGAATGGCCTGGGCAGGCACAACCTCGGAAGTGGATCTTGATGATTGATGTGTTTCATTTTAATGAGCCTGCAAGCGCTGAGCACTGGTTGAGAAAAGAGCCCGTGTTATCCCGGGTGGGAAGGGTTGCACATTTGAAGCCTGAGATGATGAGCAGTTACATCTATTATCATTATCAGCTGCAAGAGGAACGTGCTTTCCATGGGGAAAAGTATGAAATGATTGCGATGCATGAGAACCTTCTATTCGGGTATCAAGAATTTCCCAAAGTCATTGAGGAGCCTGTTGTGACTGGGCGTCTAAGCACGAAAGGGACCCCTGAGAATTGGAACGATTCGCGGATGGATCTGCATTTTCAGCCATGGGAAGAGGATGGTCATTTGTATTTTAAACCGATAGATCAAGTGTTTGCTTATTATGTGGGGGATTTGAAGGAATAAGGAGGATAGTGCGGTGAATTTTAAATTAATGGATTTACGAAATCATCTTAATGAGTTGAAAGAAGTAGAAAACAATGCGTATTATGAATTTCTAAAGGTATCGTCAATGAGTGTAGGCTTATATAAATTGAATAAAGGTGAACTGGATAAACAAAAACCACATACAGAAGATGAGGTTTATTTCATCATTGAAGGTGAAGCATCGTTTCAGAATGGAGATACAATTACACAAATAAGCAAAGGGGACGTTCTATTCGTAGAGGCTCATAAGGACCATAGATTCTTTGATATTACGGAAGATTTAACTACTTTAGTTTTCTTTTCGCCTGCAGAACACGCCAATAAATAGTGTGCGAATGTAAAAAGACACCTGAGGGGTGTCTTTTTTAGTGAGGTGAACGTTTCGGCGGAAGCACAGCAGCTGCGAAAGGGAACTACGTTCCGTAACATTGGCGTGGTGCAGAGATATCGTGCTCCAATGCGGAAATAGTCCATAAAGGACGGTGTAGATAGTCGAAATAATCGACTAACTCGCAAGAATTCGGCGGCTCTGGTCTGAGATAGTCGAAAAATTCGACTAACTCGCAAGAATTCGGCGGCTCTGGGCTGAGATAGTCGAAATAATCGACTAACACGCAAGAACCCGGCACCTTCGGGCTGAGATAATCGAAATAATCGACTAACTCGGAAGAAGCTGGTGCCTTTGGGCTGAGATAGTCGAAATAATCGACTATCTCACAAGAACCTGGCACCTTCGGGCTGAGACAGCCATGCACTTATCTAGCCTCACTCTTATTTACTTATAAAAACATTATCCATATAGTAGACGCCAGTTGCATCAGCTGCAACGCCTACTTTCAACCGGCTGACGTCTGACGCTGCTGTGTTTTTGAAGCTGAATTGATTGGCTTTTTTGCGCCATTGACGTATAAGTCGAACTTTCAATTTAATTATTATCTTCCCTCCTCTGATGCAGTATGGTTACAATTGTAAATGCTTTGAAAGGGGAAGAAGTCTAATTTTTTTGGCAACAAGTTATGGATCTTCGGATATTCGTACACGCCTGTAACCTTCAAGCTCAGTGTATGTCGACGAATATGGGCTTGACATTCCCTTGGATCCCTTGTAAGATATTGAAAAATTCATATCGAAATATTAATGAATGGGACAGTAATTCCTAACAGACAGTCACAGCGAGCCGGGTCAGTGTAAGCCGGTACGGATGTTAAGAATGAAACGGACCCAGGAAATGGTTTGCCGAAAATGGGAGTAGGTAAATCCGGTCTTACGACCGTTACGAAACAGAGGGGTTAAACCAGAGGTTTAACACTTAGAGTGGTACCGCGGGAATGTTTCAGCTCTCGTCTCTTTTATAGAGACGGGGGCTTTTTATATTTTCTAGAAAAAGATAGGAGAGACACGCTATGTTAAATTATAAGCTTTATTTTGCAGGGAAAATCACATCGTTACTTACTGGTTTCGAGGCCCAGGACATTATGGCATGGATGGAATACCCAGCGAATCCGGATCAAGGGGATCTATCTTTACCCTGCTTCCGACTAAGTAAGACCCTTAGTAAATCACCACAAGTCATTGCTGAAGAGTTAAAAACAGCCCTAGAAGACGAGCACATCGACGAGATGAATGCCGTTTCCGGGTATCTAAACATTTTTCTCAAGAAGTCTACGTTTGCTGAGTCTCTTATTGATCATATCAGCCAAGCTGGAGAACGCTATGGATCTCAGAAGTTGGGTCAAGGCAAGACGGTGGTGATCGACTATTCCTCGCCGAATATCGCGAAGCCCTTCCATGTTGGTCATTTAAGATCCACGGTAATCGGTAATGCGTTATATCATATCCACGCTTTTCTTGGATACAATTGCGTGGGGATTAACCATTTAGGCGATTGGGGAACACAATTCGGGAAGCTGATTGTTGCCTACCAACTGTGGGGTAGCAAGGAGGCTGTAAACGAGAGAGCTATCGATGAGCTTCTCGATCTGTATGTGAAATTTCATGAGGAGGCTGAGCAAGACCCAACATTAGAAGATCAAGCTAGATCTTGGTTTACGAAAATGGAGCACGGTGATCAAGACGCACTAGCTTTGTGGCAGTGGTTTGTGGAGATAAGCCTCAATGAATTTCAGAAGATTTATAAGCTGTTAGGTGTTCAATTCGACACTTTTCAGGGGGAAAGCTTCTACAATGACAAGATGGAGCCTGTCATTCAGGAGCTGAAGGAGAAGCAGCTTGTGGAAGTAGATGAGGGTGCTTTATTAGTAAGGTTAGATGCCTATGGCATGGCACCAGCATTAATGCTGAAGAAAGATGGCAGCTCCCTGTATCATACGCGTGACCTATCGGCAGCTATATATAGAGCGGATAATTACGCATTTGAGAAATTGATCTATGTGACGGATTATGCTCAAAATCTTCATTTTCAGCAGTTGTTTAAGGTTGTTGAATTAATGGGTTATACGTGGTCCTCCAAACTTGAGCATGTCGCATTTGGCCGTGTGAGCATTGAAGGGGGAAGCTTGTCGACACGTAAGGGGAATGTGATTAGACTGGAGAACGTGCTGGAACAATCTATTCAGAAAATAAGGGAAGTCATCGAAGCAAGAAATCCAAACTTGGCGAATAAAGCTATAGTTGCTGAGCAGGTTGGGATTGGAGCCGTCATATTTAATGATTTGAGTGCAAATCGAATTAAAGATATTGATTTTTCGTGGGAGGAAGCTCTTAATTTCGATGGTGAAACGGGGCCCTACGTGCAGTACACCTATGCAAGAACATGCAGTGTGTTGAAGAAAGCGATATCGTCTGACTGGCATGCGAAGGAAACATACGAGGTAGACGGTGCCAATTTGCAAAATAAAGAGGCCATGGCGGTTGTGAAAATGCTCTATTTATTTCCGGAAAGAGTAGAGCAGGCCATGGTAAAGCTGGAGCCTTCGATCGTATCGCGTTATCTCATTGATCTCGCTCAAGCGTTTAATCGTTTTTACCACGCTTGTTATATCCTAGTAGAGGATGTACATGTACGTGAAGCACGACTAGCACTGGTCCAATGCGTTCAAATTACGTTGCGTAATGGCTTGAAACTGATCGGTTTACAAGCTCCTAATGAAATTTAATGACATTAATCATTAATGCTGTTAATTAAAATGTTCAATAATGAATTGGTAAAAATCCTCATTCATGAGAGATTTTCTTAGGGGGAATACTACTGGGCAATACAGGTTTGACCTTTAAGGAGCTGGTTTGTCGTGTTAAAGCGAACTGCTGCGATTGTTTCGACATTCTTATTGGCAAGCGGATGCTTAGGAAGTACGGCTACGCCCAAAGATCCAAACATGGAAGCGAAGCAAGTCACCCCTTTTGTCCAGATATCTTCTCCACCGATACAGCCCTATCATTCGACTCCAAAGGAACAAGCAGCATCAGAAAGCAAAGTCTCTCAGGTGACGCTTGCTGCAATCGGGGATATCCTCATCCATGATAAAGTTTATATCGATGCTAAGCAGAAAGATGGGACGTATAATTTTAATCACATTTTCGCGGGGGTATCGAGCTTATTACAAGCACCAGATATTCTTGTTGCTAATCAAGAAACGATGATTGGTGGCAAGGAGCTGAGTCTATCCACGTACCCTGCATTTAACAGCCCTCACGAAATTGGAGATGCTCTGAAAGTAGCAGGGGTGGACATTGTTACGGTTGCCAATAATCATGCACTAGACCGAGGCGAGAAGGTCATTCAAAGCGCGCTCACCTATTGGGATACCCTTGGGATTCCCTACACGGGTGCATTTAAATCCCAGAACGATCGGGAACATATACGGACGGTCAAGCGAAATGAGATCACGTTCTCCTTCTTAAGTTACACCTACGGGACGAATGGGATATCAACACCGAAGGGTAAGCCGTTCTTGGTCAATCGGATCGATGATTCGCAAATTCGTACGGATGTGGAACAAGCCAAACAATTGTCGGATGTCATTGTGGTTGCACTCCATTGGGGGAACGAATATCAACGATTTCCGGATGCCAGTCAGACAAGTCTTGCTCAAAAGCTAGCCAACATGGGGGTTCATATCATCATTGGGAACCATCCGCATGTCTTACAACCGCCTGCTTGGGTAGAAGGGGAGCAAGGGCATCGAGCCTTTGTTGTTTATTCGCTGGGCAACTTTCTATCCGCTCAAATCAACTTATATAAGCAAATAGGTGGCATGGCAACCATTGACGTGTTGAAAACCACCAAAGAGAATACCACTAAGATTGAGCTCATGAAACCCGGCTTTCTTCCAACCTACACGTATAGCCAGCAAGGACGTCATTTTCAAATTATTGCAATGGATAGGTTAACCAATGAACAACTCATTCATGCTAAAACTCACTATGAAATGATAATAAAACATATGAGATCGAATATGCCCGAACTGGTCATTAAGTCATCAATGTGAGAAATCAAAAACACCGCTCCTAACCAGGGCGGTGTTTTGCTTTGCATTCCATCACGATGAGGATTCATCCTGCGGAGTCGCTTTAGCGAGATTCAACTTCAAAGCAGCTTTCTTGGCTACTAACTCTTTTGCGATGTCTCTTTGTAGTCGATCACAAGTCTTAATCTCTTCGTTCAATTTATTCACGCGTGACATTTTGCTGCTCAAATCACTGTGTGACTGGCTTAATTTCATATCTCGCTGAATCTGATTAATTTTGGCTTGGGCTTGTTCTTTCTTTTTCTTCGCGTTGACCTGTTTGCTTTCAAGGTCAGCAATTTCTTTTGTTAACTGTATAACAATTGTTTTCGTAAAGCTAATGGCCATTCCTACACCCCGTATCCATTTCATGTAGCTGAGTCATCATTCTACTATAAAAGGGCGCGTTAAGCGAGAAATACCCTATCATTTATCATTCTGTTCGTTATTTCCACCCTTTTGCAGTTATGGTTTGCTTTTTGCGATTAAAAAGTCTCTTGAACAAGCTTACTTGTTTTTTACGTCTGAGAGTGAGGCGAACACCTTCGATAAGCAGCAAAGACCTTAATGAATCGCGACGATTAAGTGTGTGTAATCTTTTAATAAACTGCTCGTCCATGTCGATCATCCTCCCAAATGGTTACACAATAGTTAAGAACCTCACTAACAAACCTAACTCTATTATAAATTCACTAGGCGAAAATATTTGTCAAACCGTAGATGAGAATAAGACTACTTTTGTCGAAATCGCATATGATTTTATGAAATAAGCAGATGTCTGCCTGGTATTGGCTCCAGTTTTTATTGAGCTGTCTAGAATTTTTTAACAAATAGGTTTACTTTCACGACCATTCCGCATATAGTTAAAACACGGTGTTTCCTTTGGTAAACTTTTTGTCCCACTGGAAACTTTATTTTTACCCAAAATGTTTCCCTAGGTAAAAAAAATTGTAAACAAGCAATTTATAATAGGAGGTCATAGCGATGTTTCAGAAACCAGATAAAAAGCTATCGAGACGTAATCTTTTGAAGTTAGGAACGACAGGAGCGTTTGCAGTGATAGGGAGTGCCTTATTGAATCCGTCCTCGTTATTCGGTAGGCCACCGATCGCACAAGCGCAAGATAAACATGATATTCACCATGCGATGAAAGAACAATTACATGAGGGTATGAAGCATGGCTATGTGCCAAGCACCGAAGTAACAGAAGGTTTCAAAGCGGCGCAACATGCGCTGACCGCTTTTGATTACGGCAAAGTGAGTAAGCTTCCTGACGGTAGAACACTTAGGGAATATGAGATCGCAGCTTATGAGGCTAATGTAGAAATTGCGAAGGGTATCAAGTTTCCTGGTTGGACGTTCAATGGGACGATACCTGGTCCTACAATCCGTTGTACCGAAGGCGATGTCCTTCGTGTGAAATTTACCAATGGGACTTTGCATCCACATTCCATTCATTTTCATGGCATGCACCCAACGAATATGGATGGACTTGAATCTGTACTTTCTGGGGATTCGTTTACGTATGAATTTGAAGCCAAACCAGCTGGTATGCACGTTTATCACTGCCATGTGGCTCCCTTAGCCAGACATATCCATAAAGGTCTCTATGGCAATTTCATCATTGACCCGAAGAAGCCAAGAGCTGCTGCCAAGGAATTCAACATGCTGATGAATGGCTATGACCTGGATCTCGACGGGGAAAATGAAATCTACACAGTGAATGGTTACGCTTTTGCCTATCAGCAGGAACCGATTAAAGTGAAGGTAGGGGAGCTAGTACGTATTTACTTAAGCAATCTGACTGAATTTGATTTAATAAATTCCTTTCATCTTCATGCGAACTTTTTCAACTATTACGCAACGGGGGCAGATCCTGAGGCTCGGCCAGCATACACCGATACCATAATGCAATGCCAGGGTGAACGTGGGATTCTGGAAATTGTGTTTCCTCTACCTGGGAGATACATGTTTCATGCGCATCAAAGCGAATTTGCTGAACTAGGTTGGATGGGATTCTTCATTGCTGAATAAGAAAGGAGGCGACGTACGATATGAGTATCAATAATCAAACCAGTAAGCCAACATCTTCCTCTAAAATAAAAGCTATTCTTTGGGGCCTTCTG
The DNA here is from genome assembly GCF_013141695.1 of Paenibacillus plantarum. GTDB lineage: Bacteria > Bacillota > Bacilli > Paenibacillales > NBRC-103111 > Paenibacillus_E > Paenibacillus_E plantarum. Next base: position 11,732 of record NZ_WHNY01000040.1, on the reverse strand, counting down.
CCCTTGATCTTGCTATTAGCCATTATTACAACGATTGCCAAAGTAGGTACCGGGATTGAGAACGAACCGGCTGCTCCGATCGAAGTCTTGAATGTCGAAAAAATCACACTAAATGATGACGGTATTCAAGTGAAAGTACTGAACTCAGGGCCAGAAGAAGTAACCATCGCTCAAGTCGTCGTTGATGGCGCATTTTGGAATGCTTCTTTCTCACCTAGTGATACGTTAAAAAGATTCGAACGAGGCATGATTCATATTCCATATCCGTGGGTTCAAGGAGATCCGCATGAAGTGAAACTCATCACGTCGAATGGATTGATTTTCGTAGGTGAAGTGGCAGTGGCTGCTGCTACGCCTGAAGCGAATGGGAAGCTATTCTGGCAATACGCGTTAATTGGTTTCTATGTGGGGGTAATTCCCGTAGGGCTTGGCCTATTATGGTATCCATTTCTTCGTAGATTCTCGGTTAGAGGCATGCACGCGATTCTTGCACTGACCGTTGGTCTGTTGTTCTTCCTAGTCATTGATACCTTTGGCGAAGGCTTTGAGATGGCTGCTGAAGCGCCTGGCGTCTTCCAAGGCTCAGGGCTAGTATGGTTCGGTGCATTGCTGAGCTGTTTATTCCTGATCGCTGTCGACCAGTCAAATGAGCGTAAGTTAAGTAGTGAAACATATGCTGGCAAACGTGTAGCTAACAAAATCGCAACAGGCATCGGGCTTCATAATTTTGGAGAAGGTCTTGCGATCGGTTCTGCTTTTGCAGTGGGGGAGGCAGCATTAGGGACTTTCCTCATCATTGGTTTCACCCTACACAACATTACAGAGGGCGTAGGTATTGCAGCGCCACTGCTGAAAGATCGCCCAACGTGGAAGACATTTGTCAAATTAGCATTAATCGCCGGCGGACCTGCTATAATAGGTACATGGGCGGGTGGCTTCATATTTAACGATACATTAGCTGCACTCTTCTTCGGTATCGGTGCGGGTGCGATTCTGCAGGTCATTTACGTTATTTCGAAAATGATTCTGAAAGAATCTGAGAAAAAAGGTTTATCTCCGGTATCTTGGTTAAACTTCAGTGGACTAACAGCTGGGATTTTGATCATGTATGTAACTGCGTTAATGGTGAAATTTTAAAGTTTCACAATGATGGGGAAGGGTGGTGACTCACATGCTATCAGGAATTGGCATACCAGGTCTTATTGTAATCGTAGGTGTTGCGTTACTTTTATTCGGACCAACGAAGCTTCCGCAACTAGGTCGTGCTTTCGGAACGACCATCAAGGAGTTTAGACAAGGAACGAAGGGTTTGTTGGAAGAAGAAGAGACGAAAGATAAGCAGAAGGATACACATTAATTTTGATGAGATAACAAAAGGGCTGTCCAGTGGTAGCGTGAGCTACATTTCTGGGCGGCTTATTTTTATACTCTTAACCCATTAGCTGTAAAAGGTACATCTAATTTCCTCCATTTGCGCTGGAATATGAAAATAAATGGGAATTATGTCGTTAATCATCCTCATAATTGTATTTTCGATGAATAACCTCGGAATTAGATGTAGGTTATCCAGTTATTCTTTCATAAACTTCGGAATGGTGAAATTTAACTGTAGATTTTCCATTTAATATGTAGCAGTGGTGGTGGTGGGGGCTATATTCTATCATTCATACCTTGGATTTTACTGCACGTTGCAGTAGTATATATGGCAGTATATACCGTAAGCGAGTTAAGAAAGAAAAACGACTAACTGATGGAGCAAAGTAATGAAATCACTAGAACACTATTGGAATAAATCATATCAAAGGCTCGGACTCAAACCAACTTTCGATAATTGGTTGGACAAATACTGGAAAGAATACATATCGACAACAAGCGATGCAGATCTTATTGTTGATCTCGGTTGTGGTGTCGGTAATAACGCCAAATATCTTGTAGAACACGGACTTTCGCCAATCGCTTGTGATATCTCCGAAGAGGCTATTCGTACATTGAAGTCATTCCTTCCAGATATTCAAACGCTTTGTTTGGATATGACGGAGGGTCTTCCTTTTCCAAAAGATTCTGTACAAGTCCTAATTGCTGATCTCAGTATTCATTATTTCGATGAAGCGACTACACATGAAGTCATCCGAGATCTCCATAACGTGCTGAAAACAGAAGGTATTTTACTATGCAGGTTGAATTCAACCAATGAAATGAGTAATAAGGGAAATGTCATGCCAACGACAGATCGCTATTTAATGGAATCGGAAGGGATTTACCGAAGGTTTTTTGATCGCGAAGAGATAGAACGATTTTTTGATAAAGAAAAATGGACTTACCTGCATATGGAGGAGTATGAAATGGATCGATATACCAAAAAGAAGATGCTGTGGGAAATTGCGTTGAAACCACGCTGGTAAGCGGAAAGTCATGATAAAGCAATAAGTGGTCAATTTCCGCATGCAGGATCGTAAAGGATTTGGTGCAGGATGAGCGAACCTCTAATATATACATGTGTATCATCAAGTTGGACCATAATATCGAAGCAGAAAAGGGGATTCCAATGAAACAGATTGGCATTGCACTTATTGGTTGCGGGGCGATTTCCGGCTTACATTTGAAAGCTATTTCACAAATACCGACAGCGAAACTAGTGGCCGTAGTTGACACGAACGCCGAATTAGCAGCTCAAACAGCTGAAACGTATGACTGTGCGTATTACACCGATTATCTCGAAATGTTGAAAAATCCAGATATTGACGTCGTTCACATATGTACGGCACATTACCAGCATGCGCCAATGGCGGTTGATGCACTTCATGCGGGTAAGCATGTTCTTACAGAGAAGCCGATGGCTGAAACGAAAGAAGCCGCACTAACGATGTTACGTGCAGCAGAAGCGAATCCGCATGTACAGCTTGGCGTTATTTTCCAAAACCGATATAATCCGGCCTCCCAAATCATGAAGAAAACCGCCCAATCCGGTGAATTAGGGAAGTTACTTTGTCTCAAAGGAATTGTCACTTGGTCCAGAGATGCGTCCTATTATCAAACAGAGTGGAAAGGGAAATGGGCCACAGAAGGCGGTGGCGTCCTAATTAACCAGTCTATTCATACGTTGGATTTACTGCAATGGATAGGCGGCGAAGTATCTAGTATTAAAGGAACCATGTCGACGGATTCCCTTGAGGGAATTATTGAAGTAGAAGATACCGTTCATGCACACCTTACATATCGAAGCGGAGCAACGGCTATTTTCTATGCAACGAACGCGTATGGGATAAATTCCCCTGTTGAGATTGAGCTTGTCTTTGAAAAAGGGAAACTCGTACTCACGGGTGATACGTTGTATCGGGTGATTGATGGTGTGCAAACGATGCTGACTTCACCAGAAACGACGAATCTTGGGGCCAAATCGTACTGGGGAATCAGTCATGGTACTCAAATTGCTGATTTCTATGATCATCTCTTATCGGATCGCAGCTACGGTTTGAATGGACCGGAAGGCTTTAAGGCGTTCAATCTCGTCATGGATGTGTACGAATCGGCTAGATCAGGGAAACGAATTAGTTATCTATAACAACCAGGTAGAACTGGTTCTAGGTTTCAGCTCGAAACTCCGTTCCATCGTCACGGAAATAGAAGGCAATCTCATCAGTGATCGTACTCATACGAATGGATATTCTTGTGAACTCTTCAATGATTCCGCGATCGACTTCACAGAAAACACCATTCTCATCTGTTTGCCACACGGATACCGTTGTTTGAGATAGCGCGGCTGTAAATAGATCTCCATCGGATGTCAAGGTCATCATCATGAATATCGCCCTCCCCTTCGGTCGCCGCCGCAAGGCGGTTGGATCGTCAATACCGTTTCTATTCGTTCAGTTATTACTTGAGTATATTCGCAGTTATGTACGACATGCGAATTTGGCGAGATATGTTCTTATTGTACTATGTAATTCTGGTCGTTACCCTTAGGTAACGGCTTTTTGCTGTTCCAAACAAGAATTGGCCAAATCATCCATCACGGTTTATCTACCAATTCAAATGGTCATAATGGGGAAGGGATGAGAATAAGGAGGGATACACATCATGCCAGATGATGCAACGATTCCTATTGACCCGAATGTTGAAATAAACCTTGAACGAATCATGATGGATTTAGGCGGCAGCGACGATGTCATCATTCGAGAGATACAAGATGATGGCACTTTGAAAGTAGCAGCTGCAGTTGTGTATATCGATGGACTTTCCGATACCTTGGCTATTAATATGTATATTTTCGATGTTTTAAAAATGATGGTAAGGAATGTCGCACAGGACGCACATGGAGACAGTTTGGATACAGAAACATTGGCCAAAGAACTGTTAACAGGATTAGGTTCCATTCAAACCGTTGCAGATATGACAGCTCTGTATGAGAATTTACTTTCAGGCGAAGCAATTATTTTATTTAATCAGCAGCATCACGCGTATCGCGCAGACATACGTCAATGGAAGGGACGGGATGTCACTGAATCCACCAACCAGACGGCCGTTCGTGGTCCTAGAGAAAGTTTTACCGAGACACTTCGCACCAATACGGCGTTAATCAGACGTAAAATTAAAGACCCTAGACTGTGGCTGGAGACGATATCCATGGGTCGGATGACGAAAACCGGCGTCACGATCATGTATATTAACGGGATCGCCAAGCCATCCGTAATCGAACTAGTTCGGTCTAGATTAAAAGCTATTGATATCGATAGTATTTTGGATAGCGGATATATCGAGGAATTGATCGAGGATAATAAATTTTCACTCTTTCCAACTGTTTATAATTCTGAGCTCCCAGACTCCACGGCGGCCCAGTTATTAGAGGGAAAGGTGGCGATTCTCGTAGATGGTACACCTAATATCTTGCTGGTACCTACGCAGCTCGTTACTTTTTTTCAATCAGCAGAGGACTATTATCAACGAGCCTATTATGCAACTCTGCTTCGGATTCTTCGATTTAGCACAGTGTTCATTTCCTTGCTATTGCCATCCATTTATATCGCAATAACGACATTTCATCGCGATATGCTGCCAGCTTCACTGCTAATCGGACTGGCGGCGCAACGTGAAGGGGTGCCGTTGCCCGCATTCGTGGAGGCATTAGTCATGGAGTTGACCTTCGAGATTTTGCGAGAAGCGGGCCTTCGTATGCCGCGAGCCATTGGACAAGCCGTATCTGTTGTTGGCACACTTGTCATCGGACAAGCTGCGGTAGAAGCGGGAATTGTCTCAGCAGCCATGGTAATTGTCGTTTCAGTTACGGCCATTTCAACATTTACGTTGCCAGCGTATAGCATGTCGATTCCAGTGCGTCTGCTTCGGTTTGTATTTATGGGAGCTGCAGCAAGTTTTGGATTATTCGGGATTGCCATGGGGATGTTTGTGTTATTACTTCATTTGTGTGCTCTTCGTTCTTTCGGAGAGCCTTTTATGTCTCCATTTTCACCATTCCGCAAAGCAGATTTAGAGGATTCGCTGGTTCGTTTACCAAGATGGCTTATGTTTAAGCGTCCTGAGACATCACTAGATGAAGGCAGCGAAAGAATACGAAAGCGTTAGCAGGGAGGCGCTTTAGGTTGAAATATAAATTAACTGTCTTGATTCTTTGTTTACTCATGCTAACAGGCTGTTGGAGCAGACGTGAATTAAATGAGCTGCTTATTGTCCTTGGCGTCGGTGTGGATTGGAAGGATGGCGAATATTTGGTGTCCTTTCAAGTCGTTAATCCAAGTGAAATATCTGCCCAGCGAAGAGGGGGAGATCGGCCACCTAGCACGCTCTATCAAGGTAGAGGGAAGACACTATTTGAGGCAGCCAGGTCATTAACTGCGGAGGCACCACGGAAAGTCTACATGGGACATTTGCAGATGTATATCATTGGAGAGGAATTGGCGAAGCGGGGGATTAAAGATATTCTCGATAATTCAGTCCGTGATAATGAATTGCGAATGGACTTTAATATCGTTGTAGCAAGAGGCGATATGGCAGAGAATATGTTGAAACTATTTACACCTGTCGAGAAATTACCTAGTTATAGTATGCAGCAATCCTTACAAACCTCACAAAAGTCATGGGCGCCGACTGTTGCCATGACGATGGATGAAGCGTTGAATAAGCTGTCTGGTAAAGGCTTCGAACTCGCGTTGACAGGTATCAAACTAATTGGTGACACGGCCATTGGCGACACGAAAACGAATGTAGAATATTTTCAGCCGCCTAGCCGATTCCGCTACACGGGGATTGCAGTTTTCAAAGATGACAAATTAATTGGTTGGTTAAATGAACAGGAAAGTAAAGGGTATACGGATATCACCAACAATTTAGATAGCACATCTATCGAGATTGCCTGTGGTGAGCAGAGATATACGGGAATTGAAATTACATCCTCGGATTCTAAGTTAAAAGCAAGCGTACAAGACGGGAAACCTAAGATAGATGTGTCCATTCGTGCGGAAGCAAATATCGTGGATAGACAATGCAGAAATATCGATTTGACAGATCCTCAAACAATCAAACAACTAGAGCAAGAAACCAAACAAATCATACAGTCAAATGCGGAAGCGACCGTTGCTCGAGCGAAGAAAATGAAATCGGATATCATTGGTTTCGGTAATCAACTCGGTAAGGATCAGCCTGCGTATTGGAAAGAAGTTAAAGAAACGTGGAATGATGACTTGTTTCCGCAAACCATTGTTCAATATAAAATTGAATTGTTTATAAGAAAAACCGGTACCATTGGGAATACAACTATGCAATAGAAGCGGTAGAGAGGATTGGATCAGGAATGGCGTCTGTATTTACTGTTCTTGCGTTAGCCGCAGGTACATTCTGGCTAGAAGCGCCTAAGCTAATACGTCATAATCATAGACGCGAGCTTATTATTTTCATTATGTTCCTATTAATTGCTAGCGTGTTGTATATTTTGCTTACATTACAACTTGTAATTCCAAATCCATTCAAAATTCTTGCTTGGATGTTCGGTTGGGTGGGTTAACTGGGTTGGATGCAGTGACAGGGAGGTACCTATGAACACATTTAACAATGCTAGTATATCGGTACGCCAGTTTACGATTTTGATCATTCTTGGCGTAATTGGGGATTCGATTCTAATTATGCCGACGATCCTCGCAGCTTCTTCCAAACAAGATGCGTGGTTGTCTATGTTGTTTGCCATACTCCTTGGATTCGTAGCAGCGGGTATTTTTGCGGGTATCGCAAACAAACTTCGTAGGCGGAGACTCTTTAATCTCCTAAGGCTGAATCTGGGGGTTTGGATTGGTAGTGTAATCATCGTACTATTTTTGTTCGAATTCTATATGTGTTCGCTAACATTGTTAAGTGAAATGAGTCAGTTTATGACAACGCAATTAATGCCAGAAACACCTATTAATGCGATCATCGCTGTATTCATTTTGGTCATTATTATCGCCTACAGGTATGGTGTTGAAGCGTTTGCACGAATGGGAGAACTGCTATTTCCAGTATTTATGCTCTTATTCCTAGTTCTCTTTGTTTTATTACTGCCGCAAGTGGAATTCTCAAACTTGAAACCTATTGCAGCAGAAGGAATGGGAGTGATTGGGCGGGGAGCAATGTTGGCTTTTGTAACTGCTTTTACAGAAATGATTGTACTACTTATGCTTGTATCCAATGTAATCGGTTCTACATCACTAACCAAACCAATCTTTATAGGTTATGCAATCGGCGGTGCCATTTTATTTATCATTGTGATCCTGTGTGTCCTTGTGTTAGGACCCAATTTAATGGAAACGAAATATTATCCCACCTTCGTACTCGCACAGAAAATTACGATTGGTCATTTTTTGGAGCGGTTAGAAGCTGTTATGGCTTTTCTATGGTTCATATCGGTGTTTTACAAAACGTTACTCCTCTTTTTCTCGTTAACTTCAGGTCTTGCAGAACTATTTCAGTTAAAGGAGAGTCATATGCTGACCATACCGGTAGGTATGCTGCTGCTCGTGGGAACAGTTGTGGGTACGCCTAATATTACGGAATATAATGCGATTCTTGAGTCCTACTATGTTTATTTCGACATTACTTTCTGTGTCGTGATTCCCACATTGGTGCTCATTTTGTTTTATATCTTTGATCTCCGAGATAAACGTAAAAAGGGATCAAGTAACGACACTGAGTTGCTGACGGAATCGTGATGGTTCTATTATCTCTCAAATGAGCAAAGAGTGCTCCGCTTTCATACCATGCCTTTCTGGACAAGGAACATAAACTATCTAGAACTACTATATTGAGAGAGTGGTGCAGATGGGGAAAGGGCTTCTCGCAGAAATAGCGATCAATTATGATTTGTCAATCAAACAGGTTGAACGCATTCGTAACACTTCACGTTCTTATGTCATGAAAATCACAACAGATCAAGGCAGCTTTATTTTGAAAAGGATGAACATGGATGAGTACCGTTTGCAATTTATATTGGAAACTGAAGAATTTCTTAAATGCCGCGGCATTAACATTCCAAGCGTGTATCAGACAAATGAGAACAAGAATTACGTAAGGTATAAAGGCTATTTCTATGTCCTCCAGGAGTGGATTTGTGCCGTACCGTATCCTCTGAGTAGCTTAGAACATGTAATTCGGCTAGCTGATTTACTGGGGAGGATGCATGCGATTTCCAAGGAGTATCAATATTCCCAAGATCTAGTCCGAATTGGGGGGACAAACTGGGAGCAAGAGTATAAAGAAGCTCTTCATTTTTTGGGTAAGTGGAGAGATGTGAATGCATGTGTGGATGAACCCTGGCGCAAAGCTGTGTTAGCCTATGTTGATTTTTACATGAGAACGGGTGAATTTGTAAAAGAGAATGTTAGGCAGCAAGAGTGTTGTAATGTTTGTGGGGAAACTCACATTGATGTAGTGATAAGCCATCATGATTTTCATACTCAAAATATATTACTGGATGAAATAGGGAATATTTATATGATTGATTGGGAATTTGTTCGATTTGATTTGCCTTCCAGGGACATCAATCGATTGTTATACGCCATGATCAAGAAGTCGAGAGCTTGGAATCATCATGCTTTTCTTAAGGTCATGCGAGCTTATCTGAAAAGGAACACGTTGTCTAAGCGAGAAATGAAGTTGCTCTATCTGGATTTGGCGTTTCCTCACAATCTGTGCCGCAATCTGATTTGGGGCAAATTTAACCATATGACTGTGAATCAAATCAATGAACTATTGCAGAAAGACATGGGAAAAACGCAATATATGATCGAGTCGTATCTCAACCAATAGCAACGATCAACAATGCGATGAGAATAAAAAAGATGCCTCACCAACCATATAGGCTGCGAGGCATCTGTGTTTATTAATAAGCTAAAGCGAATAATCCATGAATGTGTGAAAGATAACGAACGTTACTTGCTTCCTTCATAAGTGAAGCAGGTAAGCCCTTCAACTGTGTGTTCTTACCGCCGATTGTGCCAATGCCATCTTTACGGCCAAGGCTACCTAGAGTTCCAGAGAACACAGGTACGAATTTATCCATAACGCCGCCTTTAAGTTGAACGGACAAATTGTAACCAACCGTCTCACCCATTTGCCAAGCAAGTTGAGCAGTTGGAGGATATGGTCTTTCGCTTCCTTCAGGGAATACAACCGCGCAGTCACCTGCCAAGAAGATATCCTCGTGTGATGTGGATTGTAGTGTCGAAGTTACCGTAGCGCGGCCGCGATCTTCCGCGATCCCACAGCTGCCGACAACTTGGTTGCCTTTGACGCCGCCAGTCCAAATAATCGTGCTCGCCTCGATCGTTTGCCCGCTTTTCAACGAAACTGAATTACTCGTAGCTTCAGTGATCGCAACACCCGTCAAGAAGGTAACGCCACGCTTCTCAAGACTTGTGACAGCACGCTCAATGAGTACTGTTGGGAACACAGGAAGAATGGCTGGGCCTGCTTCCACACAGTAGATGGAGATATCATTGAAATCAATGCCTTTAGCACGGCAAACTTCAGGTAGCTTATCTGCAAATTCACCGACAAGCTCAACACCAGTTAAACCACCGCCACCAACTACAATCGTTGCATCCGCCTTATTCCCAGAAGCTTTATAAGCGTCCAAGCGAGCTTCAACATGAGTACGAATCCGGTTAGCGTCAGAAGCTGATTTCAGAATTAAACTGTTCGCTTCCAATCCAGGAATGCCGAAGTAGTTCGTTTCACTACCAAGTGCAACAACTAGCGCATCGTACTTATGTACAGCACCGCTGCTTGTAAGGACTTGTTTCTCATTCGGCTTAATCTCTTGGATCGTGTCAACCACGATATTAACATTTTTGTCGCCAAGAAGTTTCTGAAGAGGTAGTGCAACGGCCTGTTCTTTAATTGTGCCGCCAGCTAATCGATGTAGCTCGGTAATGATTTGATGCGTTGAGAATTTATTGATGATTGTAATGTTAGCTTCTGAAGCAGATAAATGTTTACGAGCAGTTAATGCAGTCAAGAGACCACCGTACCCGCCGCCAAGAATTAATATTTGTTTAGCCATCGTTACCATCCCTTGTCCGGATTAATTTTTTCGTTCAGCGAGTACGTTCAAGAATGCTTGAGCAAATCGAAGTGTTTTCTGCACTTCAGGGTCTTTCAGCATTTTCAACATACCGAATAGACCGATGGTTGTACTAACATCAGTTTGTGACCGTTCACCAGCTTCAATAGCTGCCGATGCGATGTTTTTTGCTTTTTCTTGTACGGGCTTAACGAACTCCCCAATACCTTGGGCAAAATCATTAATGAGTACTTTGTCCGTCGCCACGTTTTGTGCGAAATCGTAAGCTTTGGTAAGCATGTTAACCATTTCAGCTAGTTTAGGGAGATTATCTACCAGAAGTGTTAACGATTCTTGCACCTCGGGTTTCAGTAATTGGTCAAGTACGTCTAATGATTTGGGTTCAGTTACAAGTGAAACGGGTACTTCTTGAACAGTTGATGTCTGTGACATATGACAGATCCTCCTTTGTCTAGAAAAAAACGTATTACATTATTCTACACCTTTTGACAATAAATTTATAAAGGCAGATATTTCAAATTGGTGAACAAATCCTATATTTGTACACAAATAGGACCGTTTGCACCTTGAATAAGGAAGGGATGCTATATACGTTGAGCGTAGGGCATCCCTTTCTGTTCATTACATGATTGAATTCTGATGTATCTACACGGTTTGCTAACGAGAATGTAGTTAAAAGTTAGCCTGCAAAGGATTTATCTTATTAACAGCGAATACAATAATTGTAAAATATGTTGTGAATGAGGAAGGATGTACACGATGATATTTGGGATATTTATCTTAGTCGCTATAATTGGCATCATTGCTTCACTTGTCATACCAGGTGCAGGCTCAAGTGGTGGGAACCGCAGGTCTCAGTCGAATTTCAACAACCACACGACGACCATCAATCCCATGCTAATGGATAATCAAAGTCAGCATCAGTTGAATAACAATCAACCAGAACATAATTACGATTCGAATGGTACATCAACGGACTACAATCGTGCGAATTGTGACAATAGTAGCTCAGGAAGTTCAGACAGCGGAAGTAGCTGGAGTTCAGACAGTGGCAGTAGTGGCGGATACGATAGCGGTGGTGGTGGCAGCAGTGACAGTGGGACAAATAGCAGTGATTAGAGAATCCTTCGGGGTTCTTTTTTGTTATTGTGAAATTCGCGAACCTTCG
>NZ_WHNY01000039.1 GCF_013141695.1 Paenibacillus plantarum | reverse complement strand
TGAACGATTACTCGTTCGTGCTTACTCACTCGTTGTTCAGTTTTCAAAGATCAATTTCTTTCGTTCACTGCCGTGTTACCGAAGCAGCGAGAAGTAATATACCATGTTCATTTTTTATTTGCAAGCTTTTTTTGAAATTCTTTTTTTCATTCTTTTTCGTTACCAGCCTGTCTGTCTTGCGGCCGAAGTGATAATATAGCATGGATGTTAAACACATGGCAATGTTTTATTTTTCCAATTACAAAATGATTTATTCGCATCAGCGGCCGCCAGTTATAGCTCCAGATATTTTGCAATTAAACAGATCTCTTCAACTTAGAAACTTCCTTGATACGTCCACTGTAGTATTGGGTACCGAGCACGCCAGCAATGATTAATAATGAGCCAATAACATGATAGCGGGTTACTTCCTCTCCTAGGAATAATGCGCCCGCGGCAATTGTAACCAATGTGGAAAGATTCGTGAAGACGCTCATTTGGGAAGCTTCGATTTTGGACAAGACATACGTTGACGCCAGAGCCGTTACCAGTGAAGACACCAAGCCTAAGAATAGAATAGACACGAGAAAGAGTGGGTGAGACAAAGGCGTTAGCAAACTCTCGAATGATCCTAACTTCCTATGCGTAAATAACGAGGATATCAGAAACACTACAAATCCAGTGCTCAGCATCAGGTAACTAATTTCGGATGGACTAAATTGTTTGGATAAGGAGCGTGCCATTACGCTGTATCCCGCAAATGAAACACTAGTGAGAATTAGCAAGGAGATACCTGTTATATTAGAGATGTCTAAGTCAGCTCCCTTCATTAGAAAGATAAATACAACACCGAATACTGAACAAAATATCGCGAGCTTCTGAGCACGATTGGTGGATTCTTTCAAAAAGATCGATGCACACAACATGGTGACGATAGGTGTAAATGCGTAGAGGATGCCCGCTTCAGCGGCCGTTGCGTGCTTTAGGCCATATGCTTGTAAGGTAAAGAAGCCCAATGGATACATAGATGAGAGTATAAGTGCTTTGCCAATAGGCTTGCCGCGAAAACCCAATTTTACGATTCCCAAAGCAACTGGCAGCGATAATCCAAGAAACGATATGGCGAATCGGTACATCAGAGTATCGAGGGGGGGCGCGTAGTCTAGCGCTATTTTGGCAAATAGAAAAGAGATACCGATGATGATGGCGTTGATTACAGCTAGTAAATAAGCAAGTTTTCGTTCTTTGTGAGATGTCATCTCTCCAACTCCTTACAATATTGAATACAAATAGTCTTACAACTGACTGAAACATTCTCTACTAACAGCATAAATCCGCAAGCCATGCACAACAATCCTTTTACACAACAACTGTACCGGTACAATTAAAAGTTGAAGATCGGAGATCCAACGCTCATGTATAAATATTTGCTAATTGTGAATGACATCGAACAGCAACTCGAACAGGGACAAATCAAAGCTGGACAGAAACTTCCTTCTATTAGAGATCTCTCCCTTCGGTATGCTTGCAACAAGAGCACTGTGATTCGTGCTTTTACTCTTCTGGAAAGTCGCCATCTCATTTATCCGATTCCACAAAGCGGCTATTACGCGGTTCAACAACGAGGAGCAAGTCTGCAGTTACCTGAGAATACAGTCTTTGACTTCTCCTCTGCTGCACCAGATCCCGAGCTGTTTCCTTACTTGGATTTTAAACATTGTGTGGATAAAGCCTTTGATATGTACAAAAATGAACTATTTATTTATGGGACATCGCAAGGCCTGCCCTCCTTATTACGTCTGCTATGTAAGCATTTGGCTAACTATAAGGTATTTACGAAGCCCGATCACGTTCATATCACTTCTGGTGTGCAACAGGCTCTCGCTATCTTGGCGTTGATGCCCTTTCCAAACAAAAAGCACGGCATTCTGTTGGAGCAGCCTAGCTATCATTTGTTTATCCAATTAGTCGAAAGCTACCAGCTGCCCGTACACGGAATTCGTCGGTCACCTCATGGTGATCTCGACTTGAATCACTTAGAACATCTCTTCCGTACGGAGGACATAAAGTTCTTCTATACGATGCCGCGTTTTCATAACCCACTTGGATGCTCCTACTCTGAGCCTACGAAGAAAGCCATTGCCAAGCTGGCCAAACGATACGATGTGTATATTGTTGAAGATGATTATCTGGCCGATCTGGAACTAGATTCAAAATCAGATCCGATCTACGCCTATGATTCTTCTCACGTCATTTATTTAAAAAGCTACGCTAAAATCCTGTTCCCCGGGTTACGGGTTGGAGTTGCCGTTCTCCCATCAGCTCTAGATGACGTATTCGGTACTTTTAAAAAGATAGCCGACATTGACAGCCCCATGCTTTCACAAGCTGCCTTGGAAATTTACATTCAGAGCGGCATGTTTGAACGACGTAAACATGCCATCCGGGATGCCTATTCGAGACGATTACAACAGTTGCACGAATCTCTGCATGCCTATATGGAGGATAGCTATTCCGTGGCTTCCCCACGCCAATCCGGTGTTCATACGCATATCATGCTCCCTCCTCACTTGCCGATTCCGGTTTTGTTGGACAGATTGCGAAAGAAGCAGGTACTCATTCAAAACCTTACACCCAATTATTTACCGAATTTTGAACCACTGCCACTCATGAATCTAAGCATCACACGCGTATCAGAAGAGCGTATCGACAGGGGTGTACGCATTATTGCGGATGAGATCAAGCATATAGTGAAACAGGGAAGACGTGTCTAAAAATAAAAGCTGAGCACCGGACACCGCGTCACTTCCTGTTGACACGGTTCCAAACACTCAGCGCTTATGTGATTATGGTGTTATCGTTAATTTAGGTCGATCCGTGCTGGTGATGCTCTCACTTGATGCAAAGGAGACATTCCCATTTGAATTTACTGCTGATGTGCTGTAAACGCGGATGGAGAGCTTTTTGCCAGTAGACATCGCCGCTTGTACCTGAGAAGTTACATTAATGGAAATGGACGTACCAGCAACGATCGTATACGTACCTAACACAGTGCTGGAAGCAGGCTTCGTATCCCAAGTAATGGCGCCTTCTGTCCATGTGTTGTCGCTAACGAGTGCAACCTCGTTCTGGATGCCGCTCATTGCAGCTGTGATTGGCTTCAATGTGATCGTTGCGTTAGAGACTGTACCGCTATAACTATTAAAATCAAATTTAAAATAACCATCCCGTTTGTAGCTGATTAAGTCGTTCTTCGTATCAACCGTAACAGCCGTTGTTCCTGCTTGGTTCGTCGTAGCGTAAGTGCCATCTCTTACATTCGCGTCATCCACGGCAATCCACGTATTCGGAGCCGTTAGAACAATACCAGCACCATTATAGGCGCCGCGATTCGGAGAAGTCGAAGCTGAGACGGAGTTGCCCCAGTAATCTTTGCCTCCATTGCTGCTGATTAGGACCCCAGAGGTCAAGGCAGGCGAACCTGTTCCCAGCTTATAGCCATCCACCGTACTCATCCCAATACCACCGCTGCCTGCCCCTGCGAGAAGAGGATCCGTTGTAAGTTTATGAGCATCGCTTGGTTCACTGGCCGGGTGATTACCGTAGAAGAGATTATAATCATATACATCATTTGCTTTTACCGCGTATCCGCCGCTGCCACCATTGTAAACAATGTTGTTTTTAAAAGAGAGTGGATTACTTCCGCCAATCCCTGTTGTGATGCTTGTGCTCAAGCCAGAACCAATATAGAACGTATTATTATAAATTTGGCTATTTAACGGGGTGTAGCTGCTATCGAATTGGAAAATACGTGTGCGGTCATTCTGACTGATATTATATCGGACAATCATATTGTCATTCCGGATCGATCCACTCCCCATGATTAATAGGAATCCACCCTCATTATCATGGCTATAATTGTACTGCACTGTACAACCGGTCAAATTAAAATCACAGTCAAAGCCCTGGCCATCGTTGGTTGTTTTCGTATTGTAGGCTTCGTTATATTGCATGACAGGATTCGTACTATTAATAGCCCATATAGCCACATTATAATGGGTGTCCCGTGCGTGGGCTTTATTCACGACATTATATTGAATTAAACCATTGATGGAAGCCCGCATGACGATCCCATCTCCGCCGATATCATTCAGCGTATTGTTACTAATGACGAGATTCGTATACGGTTCGAAATTGCCACTGCCATCATTATTCCCCCATGAGCTGCCATTGCTAATCCCTGTACGATCCGTGCGCTCAACGGTATTACCGTCGATGAGAACGTCATTCCATTTCGTTCGAACAGTCGTACCTGATACCGTAATAAAGATGCCTCCAGTTACCTTCAAAGCATCCGTGTTCGTCCCCGTGACATCATGAATGTACATATTTCGAATGTAAAAATGATTGTAAGTCCCTACATCCTGTGCCTCAACTTTGACCCCGTAACGGTCACCTGCTGAAGCGGATGTATTCGTAACCTCCAAGTTATTCAATTCCCAATATTGCTGATTGTAAAAATACACCGTGCCTCCGGTTAGTCCATTCCCATTAATAATTGGCTTATTGCCTATACCGTATTTATCAACGATGATGGGAGACCCCGAAGCCCCAGAACCTAGCGGGTGCAATTGTCCGGTCCAGACAGAGCCAGATTTGAAAAGGATTTTATCCCCAGGCAAAAAGGTCATGCTGTTGACTTTGGCTAACGTTTGCCAGGCTGCGCCAGTGCTCAAACCATTGCTGCTATCACTGCCGCTGGCCGAATCGACATAGTAGGTCGAATTGTTCGCATATGTTGTGGTCGTTAAGGCAGGCATTGATAATATGACCGTCAATAGGAGTATAAAAACTAGGCCGACCGATAGGCACAATCGAAATGCCTTTGATATTCTCATTAATCATTCTCCTCTATTTTGAAATAAAAGCGCTTACATGAACTAGACCAACAAGAAATACGCTTACTTACTTTACCTTCATTTCTTGGAATACGTGGTCCACAAGCCTTACTTGTGCGGCATCCATCAATTGCTTTACTTTCTCTCCGTAACTTGCGTCCAGCGCGCGTTGCTTTTGATCCTCACTTAAGACGCTGCTGGCGGTATCACCTCCCTTCGATGCTGTCACTTCTTGAAATACAGCTTTTACTTTCAAAACCAAATTGGAAAATACATAGCTGTAATAGCCGCGTTCGTCATACTGCTTAGGACCGTAGACGACTTGATTATTCTTGATTGCCTTTTCCCTACGCTGATTTTCCGTTAACCAATTCTTGAGAAAGGCCGTATAGCTAAGGTCATTCATAAGGCCGTATTCTTGGGCTAAAAACTGTTGAACTTTGACCTCTTTCAATCGGTCTAGTGCCAGTTGCTTAGCTTTCTCGATCGGCACCTCCCCCTGAAAGCTTGTAGTCCAGAAGGAGGCTGAGTCATCCGCATTATAGGTTTGCTTAAAGTAGCCAGCTGTCTGAGCCTTCACATCATTTAAAAAAAGTTGAAACTCTCGCTCATCTATCGCGGAATCATTGATATAAGCCACTGTTGCGGGTAAGGGACCCACTAATGAATGAGTTTGCCACTCGGAGCAGCCTGTCGTCACGAAAATTGCTAGAAATAAGATGATCACGCTTAGCTTCATAATTCCCCTCCTTCATGAACACTTGGCGATGAGTGGATCCTACTGCTCCGACATCCGAAACATCCAACTGCCTTGTTGTACCGCATGACGAAGTTTAAATTGAATGCGATACAGGCTGTCACCCCACACCTTCGTCAAGCTTTCGTCTGTTATCGTGATGTGTTCAAACACGGACTCCCATTGCTCATGTTCATAAAAAAGTATGAGCTGATTGTTCCCATGATCTTGCAAACGTATCTGACCCTGTTCATGATGCTTGGGGCGTTGACTCGACATGATATGGAGAAGCACTTGATCGGTAGGCTCGGCAAACAAACACGATTCCCGCAGCTCAATGGCTGGGTTCAGCCCTCTATGCAGCGTTAGACTGCGATGCCAACTCTGCACGCCCGCTTCAGCCGGATAAGCCCTGGCTAGCTCTACCTCGAAACGGACAGCGTCTTCGCTGTAAGCATAGGCGACGTCCTCCGCGCGGAAGGAGCGGCCATCCTTTTGCTCAAAACCATGGATGACCGGCACACTGTGATAGCCAGACTGCATCGTCCAGATCTCATATCGCTGTGGACTAAATGTCTTCTGGGTATAGGTCTCCACCCCAATGTCTATCAAGAACGGTTTTCCATGTACATAAACAACAAAATGACCGATGTCATTATGGTTATGGCTTTCGTCATTGTGACCGCCTTTGATTGCAACAAACAGGCCTTGCGATGAGCCTTCCGATTCTCTTGCAGCCATCACTTCCAGATTCGGCAGCCATACATCTTGGACTCGTGGTGGTGCCAGCGCCGCTTCCTTATGAATGCTTGCGAAGCAATGCAAGCTGATCATTTCTTGAAAAAAGGAGATCCCTTTCCCTCTACGATCATGTACTTGATAGCTGCGGAAGCCAATCTGCCCCAATGCGCGGAGCTGATCATCCTGAATACGCGAGCCATACAAGTGGATCATGCTGTAATCTTGTGAAGCGATCGCGGAGCCATCTGCAAAGTTTACATAGTAATGACCGTTAATGTTCATGCTGTAGACGAATTGCCCAAGCTTTCTAATTAAGGGTTGATCGTAGACCTGCAGCATACCATCCGATGCTCGGTACAATAGCTCAAGATTAACCAAAAGCATCCCAGCCGCTCTAGCCCAGTAGGTTGAACCTTCATCGCAGCCGCCATCCTCGAATTGCACCTCTAAGTACCTATCCAAGCTTCGCAGCACCTTGTCGAAAAGTATTAATTTCCGTTCCGGCTCCAACTCTTGGAGCAGCAAGACAGTCAACATATTCGCATTGCACCAAGGATTCCAGTTGTTAACTTCTCGCTCACCAAAACCCATCCACCAGAAATCATTCCGATCGGTGTAGGGCGTAATAATGCGGCGTTCTAGTTCAACACGGATGCGCCCTCTAATGAAGGGAGAGATCTCATCAAGCGGCGATTTCAGTAAATGCGACGTCCAGGCAAGTAACGCAGCGGTTTCACCGGCCGATAGGTCGAATAAAGGTTCTTCTACATCTGAGAATATCTCCCCCGGTTGAAGGGATAAGTAATGATGAGCCGGCGCGCACCACGTCGTCTGCTCACAGAGGAGCCAAATGACGTTCGTGATCTCCCGAAGGAAGCGGCCCTTGGCTTCGATGCATTCTGCGATTAGAAGTGTGCAAAGCGCATTTCGTCTTTCTGTTTCAACGGAATCGTACGGCTTACGGCTCCCCTCTTCGAAATAGGCCATAAATGCGGTCGCACGCAAAGATGGCCATTCATATCCAAGATAGGACTCTGCTTGCGTCAGCCAAGCTTGCTGTAAGTCCGTGGGCAAGTTGGCCCAAGCCTCGCGATCATCGCGTGCTGGGAAGATGCGTCCCGCCACGTTTTTGCCTAAAATATGAGTTTCCACATCGGATACGTTGATGAAATCTGTCAACTTCATGTCGCTAAGTTCCTCCTTATCGGGGTTAAAGAAAAGACTGCCTCATTTGCAGTTTGGCTACGAATGTGACAGTCTTCCATTCAATGGTTACTTCTTATTTAACGACTTCAGTATACTGCTTCTCAATCTCGTCGGCGCCGGCTGCTCTAGCCTTTTTCACATACTCATCAAAAGAATCAACGGGTTGCTCGCCTAGAATAATCTTGATGTAATTTTCCGTTGTTAGCTTCTGCAAATCCGCTGTGTATTTGCCGGAAGCCTCTACACTTGGCAGGTAGGATGGCGGTGTACCTGTTCCTTTAACTTTATCCGCAACGGCAAATTTGGCTTTGAACAACTGCTTCACCACATCCGGATTGTTCGTAACCATCCCAAAGGTACCCACAGCGCGTTGTGCAGTTTCACTTGGATTTTTGAGTTTAGAAGCGACAGAGCCGTCTGAGTTAATGACATAATCTATGTCTTTGACACCATAGTTAGCCAACATGTAATAGTCCTTATCCGTGACCAGTGCATCCAGCATTTTTAAAATTGTGTCCAACTTTCTAGGATCCTTCGCAGCATTCTTCGTGATCACAAGTGATTCATTGTTATATCCCCAAATGTTCGCACCATATGCTTTGCCATCAGGTCCTTTGATGGCTTTGCCGAATGCCCATGTTTCCTCATATTTGGCATCTGGCTTCACTTTCAAGAATTCTTGATAAACTGGTCCACCTTTATCTCCTTCTGTAAGAGGGGGTGTCCAGTGATAGTACATCACGTTACCCGTCACACCGACACGGTTATTAATGAAGGCATGCGAAGTCGCCCAATAGCCGCCTTTATTTTCACCAGTTACGAACTCAGGATCGATGACGCCGTCTTTGTACCATTTGGCCAGTAGCTTGAGTCCTTCTTTCATTTCAGGTTGAATCGCATCCATCGTCACTTTTTTATCCTTCACGGTATACCAAAGGGCTGAGTAAGGCGTTGTGCCTTTAATGACATCCGTGGGGATCGGTCCGAAGGCACCAAGCACCGTTTGCATCGCCGTACTGGAGAGGCCGTACGTGTCTTTTTTGCCATTTTTATCTGGATCATTATTCGTAAACTTGTAAATAGCATCCTCAAACTCAGCTAAAGTTTCAGGCACTTTCGTGATGCCGACATTCTTGAGCCAATCTGTGCGCCAAACGAGACTGGTCGGATAGGTGCCATCTAAATTGAAAGCAGACAATCCATAGTTTTTACCTTTATACGTACTGGAACGGAAGGCGGATCCTGCGGTGTCATTGTCCATGATTAATTTGTAGTAGTTAGGTGCCTTCTGCTTAATCGTATCTACTGGAATTTCCGCCGCTACCCCGCTGTCAACGAGCTTGGATAACTCAAAGCCCTTCAGCCTCAAAATATCCGGTATTTCTCCCGATGCCATGCGGACGTTGAACACTTCACTGTATTTCTGCGAATCCGCTGTCCAGACATTGATTTTGGCATTAAAACGTTTGGACACTTCCTGCAAAACTTCGGATTTCGGATCTGGGGCTACATCGTTGATGTTATAGCCTGCCCATTCGATCGTTACCGGTGCCTCATTCTTTGCTAATGCGGTTGCCGTTGCTGTTGTCCCCGTTGCTGCTGGTGCTGCTGTACTTGTCGTGCTTTCCGTACCGCTGCTACATGCAGCCAAACTCCCTACTAACAATGCTGCGCTCACCAAGCTGCCTACATGACGAAATACGTTTCTTTTCATTTTTTAGACCCTCCTAGACATGTATGTTAGTGAACCATCCCCTGTGAGGGGGCTGGGGTTAACCTTTCAATGAGCCGATCATGACGCCTTTGACGAAGTATTTTTGCATGAACGGATAGACAACTAGCAAGGGAATCAAGGATACCATCAGGGCAGCCATCTTCATCGTGTCGGTGTTGGCATAAATCGTATTCACAGTCTCGACCGCTTGCGGTTCGGAACCTTCGAACATAATTTTGCGAAGAACAAGCTGCAAGACGGCTTTCTTCGAATCCTTGAGATAAATCATCGCGTTGAACCATTCATTCCAATGGTAAACCAATGTCCACAGTCCTACTGTTGCCAGTATCGGTACTGAAATCGGCAGGATGATGCGCATCAAAATGACAAACTCATTCGCGCCATCAATGCGAGCTGATTCTTGAATTTCCTCGGGTAGGGACATGAAATAATTGCGAATGATCAGCATCGTAAACGTATTGATGGCGACAGGCAGCACAAGCGCCCATACACTGTTATAGAGACCGACGCCTTTGACAATCAGGTAGGTCGGGATTAAACCGCCACTGAAAAACATCGTGAATACCATGAAAATTGTCCAAAACTTGCGGTGTACCAAATTTTTCTTTGATAAGGGATATGCCGCTAAGATCATCAGTGTCATCGAGACGATAATGCCTAGAATGACTCGGACAATGGTGTTCTGATACCCGGTCCAGATCTGCTGATAAGCTAGAATTTTGCGATAACCGTCCCAATTGAATTTGAGTGGAATCAAATGTATGCCGTAGCTGCTCACGACTTCTGGCGGGCTCATGGATACCGTGACAACTTGCATGAATGGGATGATGGTCAGCAAGGTTAACAGGATGAGCGTCACATAGACGATCGTGTCTACGAAGACATCTTCCAGGGTTCGTTTCTTCTTACGTTTTGTTGCTATGTCCATGTGCGGATCACCTACCATAAGGAATAGTCATTGGTTTTCTTAGCTACATAATTCGTGAGGAGAATTAAGAAGAAGGCAATGATATTTTTGAACAAACCGACCGTCGTTGCGAAGCTATAATCGCCTTTCACAAGTCCAATCTGATACGTATATGTCGATATGACATCACCAACCGAAAGAACCGAAGCGTTTAGTAAGTTATAAATTTGATCAAAATCATCATTGATAATGCCGCCTACCGCGAAAATAAACATGATGGTTACGACTGGCATGATGGATGGCAGCGTGATGTTCCATATTTTCCGAAGTCGCCCCGCTCCGTCCATATCTGCTGCGTCATACAACTCTGGATCCACACTTGTAATCGCCGCTAGGTAGATAATCGTTGACCAACCGACTTCCTTCCATATAGAGGAGAGTACCAGGATCGATCGAAAGTACGTCTCACTCGTCACGAAAAGGATCGGTTTATAGCCAAATTCCATGATGATGGCATTGATCAAACCTCGCGTTGGTGATAGAAATTCAATCACAATCCCGCCGAGAATTACCCAGGAAATGAAATGCGGTAAGTAGGTGATCGTCTGAACCATTTTTTTGAAAAAGACGAGGCGAACCTCATTCAGAATGAGACAGAGGATGATCGGCGCCGGGAAGCCAAAAATCAATTTATACGTGGAGATGATCAGGGTGTTCTTCAGAACGGGTAAAAAGTAAAGTCCTGTGAACAGCTCCTTAAAATGATCAAACCCTACCCATTCGCTGCCGGCAACGCCCTTTAGTGGATAGTAATTCTGAAAGGCAATCACAATCCCATATAAGGGGGCATAGTGGAAAATGAGATAATACGCTATGACGGGCATTAACATGAAGAAATAATATTTCTGTTTCCAATACAGCTTGCTGGCACGCTCTTTCGTTTGGTGCGGTTGCACATGCTCCTTGACTTCTCGTGCTGCGATGATTGCGCTACTTTCCATTCCTTGCCTCCTGTTCCGAAAACTTGTGTGCGATTTGATGCCCTTATCGTACGGCTTATCTGGTGAGATCGACAACGCCCAATAACTTTACGGAAGTGCTGTTTTTTTTACGTTTTGTTGAGAATCGTGGGAAAATGCTCCATTTAGGCGGTTGCATGACAGTTATTTTTACCTGTGTTGTTTTTTTGCTCTGGGGGTGAGTGAGAAAAAGCTGCCATGCATATGTGCATCGCAGCTCTCGTAGGGAGATTAGCTATCGAGGCTATCTCGATAGCTCTTAGGGGTGCATCCGAAGTTCTCTTTGAACACATTCGCAAAATAACGAGGACTCGTATAGCCGAGCTTCGCTGCAATCTCTTTAATCGATAAGTCTGTCTCTCGGAGGAGACTTTCGGCGTGTTTCATTTTGATCCCAGCCAAATGCTCGGAGAAATTCGATCCCATGACCGATTTGTAAATCCGACTCACATAGCTGGAGTTCATATGAATGCCCTCACTCAGGGAAGACAGGGATATTTCGTTGTAGATGTTTTGTTCAATATAAGCAAGAATCTGGCGTTCCAGCGCGGTACCTGGGTCATCGTCAGTCACATCGGTGGTGTGGTATTCCATGATTTGCACCGCGACCCCTGTGAGCCAATCGGTTAAATCGGCAACATTATCCATTTTCCGGCCATAATCCCTTATGTCATAACCAAGGAATCGCTCTAGATCGATATCCATGGAAATCGCGGTTGTACGAATGATCGAGATCGCATCAAACACAGTGTTCCGGCAATAATCAATGTGGTACCTGCCTGACACGAGCGCTTTGCGTAATATATCTAAAATCGAGGATACCATCTCCTGATTCCGATTACGCAAGGCAACAGAAAGCTGTTCGATAATCTGTAATCCGCTTCCATGCTCTTTACGTTGCGCGATAGCAAGATCTTCATATGAAATACAGGATTCCGTTGGCATAATGAAGGCGTAGTTTAAGCACTCGCAAGCTTCGGTGTAAGATTGTGCGATGTTGGCGTAAGAGTGGTCATATTCGCTTCCGAAGCCAAGCACGAATTTCCCTTTCATCTGCTGGCTGATGCTGCTATGAATCTTCCCTTTATCCAATGTGTGCGAATAATTGAAGATCACAATGATATGTCCTACGTTGTCCATGGTCGAACATAGCCAATAGTTACCGAGTTCTTCCACATGTTGCAGCATACTGTACTGAATCATCATCTCATTCTTCAGGCCAATGCCTTCTGCGCCAAAAACCTTGAGAGCCATACAAGCCGTTTTCTCCCGATCAAAATGAAGTTCCAGCGTAGCCTCCATATTAGCTACTTGCGGATCCGTCTGATCAAGATCACCTTGTAGCAAGCGCATAATGAACTTATCGCGAATGATTGGCTTATTCGTCTCCATTTGATGATTCAAATCGGTGATGGTATGGGATACCCGATCGATCACCTGATGGAGCATCGTATACTCGTTCTTCGCTTGCTTCTCATGACCATCGGAGCTTCCCAGATTGCGAATGGTTTGAATAATGCTGCGCAGCGGTTTATTGGCCCAATGGGTCATATAAATGGAAAAGAGCAAGCTTACCGTGAGCAGAATGATTGTAGTGATCAGCAAATAGCGCTTGAGCTGCTGCGATTTTTGATACAGCGTATCGATCGAGATGACAGAAACGTATTTCCAGTTGTTATATTTGGACTTAGAGAAGGAAACCACACTTTGAACTCCGTCAACCGATGCTTCGAAGGTTCCTGTGTCTGATTGCTGCAGCAACGTAGCCATGTAATCTTTTTGATTCCAATTCTGACCGACGAGTTGGTTATCACTGTGGACGAGTACTTTTCCTGTCTCATCTACAACAAATAAAACTTCGCCATCTGTCGGAGAAGATTGAATGAGATTATGAATCGCACTTTCTTTGATGTTGATGGCGACGACAGCTTGCCGATTCGCAAGGCTATCGATCAGCGGAATATTCGATATGTAGGTGATGACCGACGTATTCGATGGCGCGGTTACCCGTGGTGGCAGCCACCGATTCGGGGTATTCATGGTGCGCAGGACATTAATCCATGCCTCATCCACACTTTTGACAGAGCCTGCGGAATCCAAGTACGAATTATATTTATCATTAATGTAGATATTCCCCGCCGTATACCACACTTCAACGGATTGCAAGAAGTTCAGCTTGTAAGGGATATCCGTCAAAAAGTTACTAACCTCGGCGATCTTGTATCCGTTGCCGCTAATATCGTGCGTGAGCGGATAAGCAAGTACTTCATTGCTTGGAATATCCGAGAAGTATATATTCACCAAACGGATGACGCGATCTAGGATCGTTTCGTCTACGGCATATTTCAGCTTATTGACATCTTGCGTACTCTGTCTATTGATTTCTTGATTATAGGCAGTAGAGAAATAATGGATATAAATGAGCTGTGGGACTAATGAAAGAATGATCACGAGCAAGATGTTGAACAAGAGGATTCGTGAGTAGATGGTGCTCATTCTAGCTCGGATATTGAACATGTAAGATAGAACAGCTCCTTGCAATGTGGGATGAATGAAGACAGATTGGGAGATTGATAAAGCGTTTTCATAAAATATTAGTTCTACTATATCACAAATATAGCGGATTGGGAGTTAATGGCGCGTTTGAGCATGAGGTTGAGGAAGGGCAACGAAATAAGACCCTTTTGAAGTCTTATTGAGGCGATCGAACATCGGAATCTGTGTTAGTCCGAAATTCCCGAATTAAAACGAGGATATCTCTCACAAAAGCACAAATAGTCAGAATCTGCCGAACAATTTACCCATTTTATTTAAGAGCAGCATTTTATTAAAACAGTAAGATTCATCAAGTATAAGAGGAAGATCCATCATTCTCGTCAAACTAGTACGCGGATTATAATAGTGTTTGTAAGCTATATAGTGATGGAGGCGGAGTACAGTGAACCAGGAGAAACAGTATGATATTGTAATTTATGGAGGGACGGCTGCGGGCATTGTTGCGGCTGTTCAAGCAAAAAGAATGGGCAAAAGTGCGGTCGTAATCGAGCCAAGTCAGCGGATTGGTGGCTTGACCACAGGAGGCCTGGGAGATACGGACTTCGGGATGAAGGAAGCTATCGGGGGCTTGTCCTTGGAGGTTTACAAACGGGTAGCCCAGAAATATTCGCAAGATGGAGCTTGTTGGCTTTTTGAACCTAAAGTAGCGCTCGAAGTTTTGCAAGATTTGGTGGCGGAACATAACATCGAAGTCATATACGGGGAAAGGCTACAGCTAAAAGACGGGGTCACAAAGAAAGGTTCACAAATTATCTCCATTTGCATGGAATCCGGTAATCTTTATCAAGGTAAAGTGTTTATTGATGCTACTTATGAAGGGGATTTGATGGGTAAATCCAGCGTATCCTATTTTGTCGGCAGGGAGTCCAATTCACAATACGGGGAGACATTAAACGGCATTCATCCCGGGGATGAACTTAATGAACTTCCTGGCGGGATCGATCCATATGTAATTAAAGGGGTGCCCTCGAGTGGCTTGCTTTTGCGTGTCAATCCTCACCCCGGCGGAAATATTGGCGATGGGGACACCAAGCTTCAAGCCTATAATTTTCGTATGTGTTTGACGAACAATCCGGATAACCGCTTGGAGATCGAACAGCCTGAGGGATATAACGAAGCCGATTATGAGATTTTGTTTCGGGCCATCGAGCAAGGGCAAAGTTCGAAATTTTTTAAATTGAATTTGGTAACTTCGGATAAGACAGATTCCAATAACAACAGTGGTATTTCTACGGATTATAACGGAATGAACCATAGTTATGCAGAGGCGAATTATCTTGAGCGGGAAGCTATGTGGCATGCTCATCGCCTCTATCAGCAAGGCTATGTGTGGACCATTCAAAATCATCCGCGAGTGCCGGAGGAAATTCGGGCGGTCTACAAGCCGTGGGGCTTGCCGCTCGATGAATTTGTCGAGACTGGTCACTGGACTCCACAATTGTACGTCAGAGAATCCCGCAGAATGATTAGTGACTATGTAGTGACCGAGCATGTAGTCCGATTGGAAAACCAAGTAGAGGATTCCGTTGGAATGGGATCCTTTGCCATGGACTCGCACCACACCCAATATTATGTAAACGAAGACGGGCATGTAAGCACAGAGGGCGGTTTTTATGTAAAATTAAAAGCGCCTTATCCGATAAGCTATCGGGCAATTGTGCCGAAACGAGTAGAATGCACGAATCTAATCGTACCCGTATGTGTTTCTGCTACCCATGCAGCCTACGGTTCTATCCGAATGGAGCCTGTATTTATGATCCTGGGACAATCGGCTGCTGCCGCAGCCGCACTAGCGCTGGATGCGGACGGCATCGTTCAAAATGTACAGTATGAGCAACTTCATGCCATACTCGTTCAAGAAAATCAGGTCTTATACGCAAACGCCTAATGCCTGCATCACTCATGATTGAACTGGAAACCGAATGTGCGCCGGTATTCTCCCGGTGGATGACCAAATCGTTCGCGGAACACTCGGCAGAAATGAGGATAGCTCTGGAAGCCGCTCTTTTCGGAAACCTGCTCCAGCGCAAGATTGCTATACAGCACTTGCTGCTGTGCGAGCTTTAGCCTAACGTCAATACAGTAGGCGAACAGTGATTGGTCAAAAGCGGCTTTGAACAAATACGAGCAGCGAGATACGCTCAAACCGACAGAGGCTGATATTTGTTCCAAGCTGAGAGGTTCATGAGCATGATTCTCTATGAATTGCTTGATCTTGTACGCAGTATCGGTTCCTTTGGTGCGCTGCTTGATTTGAATCACTTGCTCTAGTGTCAAACAAAGTGTTCTAAGAAGATAGTCCATAATCTCGTCATGGTTCTGCATCACTTTCTTCTTCTCGCTGATAATATGCTTCCATAAGGTAATGACCGTATCGTCAAAGCCGATGTTCGTTTTGGTTGGTAAGCCTTTGTTTTTCCACCACTCGTCAAGCCATTCCCCGTTGCCGGCCAAGAAGTAGTCTCCGACGGGTTGAACTGCACCCGATTCCTGAACGCTTCGGGGCTGTACGTTTAGTTCGTATGGCTGATCGGGAGGATAAATGAGCAGGTCGCCGGGGATGATGGTCTCGTACTTCCCATCCACCAGTGCACGACAGGTTCCTTCTGCCTGAAGCCGAATCAGATAGAAGGTCAGCCCGTCTTTATAATTCACGAAGTGGGGCTTCATGTGCGTGAAATAATTAGCATAAATGACGCAGGATCGTTGTTGATATGACTTCGTCATAAGTAAAGTTCCTCCTGGAAATAGCGATTCTCCTCCGAATTATATAGTTACCTACAAGGCAGTACAAGGAGCCGTCCCTCGTAGCCGTTTCATGGCTTTGAGGGACAGCTCCTTTTAGATTGCCGACCTACACTAGTTAGAAGAAAGAACCAGTGCGTCTTCAAAAGAAACATTCACCGTGGTGGTTCTGAATCCAATTTTCCCTGTTGTTAATTCCGTTATAGGATTGGTCCATTCCGTCTTTAATACGCCATCCACATAACCTTTTATAGTGTTGCCTTGAATGGAAGCCTTAATCGTATACCACTGGTTCGCCTGAGCTGCGAAAGAAGTGCTAGATACCAAGGTCAGTTGTCCATTCACGGCTTTGTATAGCTCGAGCTTTTGATTCGATTCATTGACTCGATACATATAGTAATTATCTGCATTCTGTACCCTGAAGACAATGCCTGCATTGGCATTAGTGATGGGCATTTTCACTTTCCCCTCAAACGTATAGTCCGTCCATGAATCGCCGGCAGTTATAAGTGCAGTGGCTGAATTATTCTGGGTCAAAACTTTCGTACCGTCTGTTGTCACACTCCAAGAACCGCCAGCAGTCGTCCATCCTGTCATATTTCCATCTTCAAAATCATCGTTTAATCGGACGATAGGGTAAACCATGGCATCGTCAAAATGGACGCCCATCGAGGTGGTGCGGAATCCGATCCCACCTGTGGTCAATTCCGTTACAGGATTGGTCCATCCCATTTTTAATTCTCCATCCACAAAGCAGGAAATCTTATTCCCCTCTATAACCGCCTTAACGGTATACGACTGTTTCTCAATGGCTGCGAAAGGGGTGCTTGTTACAAGCGTCATTTGTCCATTGACGGATTTATACAATTCCAACTTCTGATTGGATGAATTGATTCGATACATATAATAATTATTGGCGTCCTGAACCCTGAAGACAATGCCTGCATTGGCATTGGTAATGCCCATTTCCACTTTGGCTTCATAGGCGTAATCCGTCCATGAGCCGCCGGGATTGGCGACAATAAGGGATGTTGTTGTCTGACTGCCGCTGGACAGCATTTTATTCGTGTCGACTGTCGGTACGGTCCAGTTACCTGAAACGGATGTCCATCCCGTCGTATCTCCGTCTTCGAAATTATCGCTAAATAACGGCTTGGTATTGGCAAAGATGACGCCACTTACATTTTCATTAAATACGCTAACTTTCAAGTCGGTCAGGTTTGTTGCAAGCTTGCCTTTAACATAAACATCTGAGAACATGACACCGTTAACCATTCCGCCTTTGGTGACATTCCCGGAAAGTCTGGATTGCTCAGATCCCACCTCGCGAAGATTAATGTTCTTTACTACAACATTGTTTACATTGCCGGAAGTACTAGTAGAAACAGTAAGCCAATGATTCCCGAATTGATTGATACCGACTCGTTCGATATCGATATTTTCAAACGTAATATTTTGAGCGTAACCTTCCTCCGGAAGCGTATTAAGTGTGTAACCATGATCAATCAGCAATGCCCTTGCGCTTTGATACACATACGAATTTCGGACGGTCACTCCGATCTGCGCCTGGGCTACCCCTTGGCCAATTTTGAAAGCTGCGCATCTTGTCCATGCAAAAGCGTCATCAAAGACTACATTTTCCAAATGTTCAAGCGCTCCAGGCCATCCGCTAGACATTCCCGTCTGCAACCAAGTTTTCGTAGAATAAGTGTCATCATCTGATATGGCAATCGAATGTTTAACAAGCACATTCTGACTCTCGTTGATATCAATAATATCATTCTCGATTTTGTATAAATCTTGGAATCCCTTGAGATTTTTTATGGTAACATTGTCAGAACGAACGACCATGAACGTCCAGAATCCGGCATCCCGCAATATTAAACCATCAAAATTAAAATTAGTAGTTGCGAGCGGGACTAGCAAATTATTCAAGAATCCTTCATTTTTATTCGGTGCTGGCATTTTTCGCTCTCGCATCGCTATGCCTTTTCCATCAATGGTTCCCCTTCCTCGTATGGTAATATTGCTGGAGTCTACGGCAGTACGAATAAAATACGTACCATCCGCATTTCGTGAATCCTTCCGAAAATCAATCGCGTAGTCTTCACCCCTGCCTGTGCCGACAATGACAGCGCCTCCGGCTAGGTAAAAGGTTACATTGCTTTTTAATGTTAGGTTGCCGCTTTTATAGACACCGGCAGGAACAAATACAGTGCCGCCGCCAGCTTGATAGGCGGCATCGATAGCCTGCTGAATCGCATTCGATGCCATCGATGTCCCTGTATTATCCGCGTTGTATGGCGATTGGGTCACATTATAAATCCCTGCGCCTGTGGACGGGGGAATATTCGTCTCCAAGGGATCTGCTGCAATGACAATCTTCTTCGTCTGGTCATTGATATTTACGATCACATATGTTGAGGAAGAAAGCGAAAACGTCAACTTGTTCCCATTGACCGTCCCCTCGATGTTTTTGGCCATTGGACTGATGGAATAAGATGTAATCGGTACATTAGCAGTAACTTCGATACTGACCGTGCCGGAAAAAGAAAATTCAGCATAGTCATAGTCATCCTTATAGCTGATTACAGGAACCGATTGGTTATCCGCTTTCAATGAATATATGCTGGATGCGGTATAGATGGATGGCATCGGGTAATTCTGAATCGTGGCCGGAGCTGCTTCAGATGTCCGAGGTAAAAATCCAATGATTATGATGGCAAGCACTACCAACAAACTGACAGATTTTCTTGTAATTGCAAACATTATAATACCTCCTTAAAATTATTCACTGCCCACCGATAAAAAGGGAGCGAAGCTCCGTTCGTCATACAAGCTCCTTGCATTCCGAAAGTTGAAAGCGTTAACATTTTCACGAAAACAAACAGATTTATTTTGGGGCATCCCCCCCTTTCTCTTTGCATGAAAACACAGATAAGAGGAGAACCTACGCCAGTCGTTGCAAGCAAGTTCTCCTCTTATTGTCATTTCATGATGATTATTTATTTTTTCACAGTTGCATACCAGTCATTGACTTCTTTGTAACTAGCATCTCCGCCAGATGATTTGAATTTGGCAATGAAAGCATCAAGCCCTGTTAACGATTCAGCACCAAAAATCAACTTAGTTGTGTAATCATTAGATTGCGTATTTAAATTCAGGAAGTTTTTGGAGAAGTCTGGCATATATGGCGCGTAACCTAGAAGATCGGTTACTCTGGTGGAATCAGGCGCTAATCCATTCAGTAAATTCCAGCCATCGTACAGACGCATATCCTTACGTACACGTGCTTGCCAGTAAATAGGGTAGTTCGTATCGTCTGTTCCCGTTAAGAAGTTATTCGCTTGATTGCGCTCATCGGTAAAGATCGGTTGGATCGGTGTATAGGCACCATCTTTGAGCGTGTAATGTTTATTCTCTTCGCCAATCGCCATCGTTCTGAACGTTTCTTTCTCTAGCTTCGCATTCATCCATTTGATGGCATCTTCCGGATGCTTGGATGCTTTTGGGATGAAGGAAATACGGTCAAAGCCTTTCGAAGCAGATAGGCCTGCTTTACCATCTTTACCTTTCATGGCAGGGATAAACGTTGCTTTTGCAGTTGGGATATTCTTCGTTAAAGCATCAGCAATCGTAGGGACATCGGACCAGTTCATCATCAGGATGCCGGCTTTACCGCTTGTAAATTTCTCTTTCGTCGTTGCTGCCTTATTAGCCGCGAATTCTTTATCAATTAAGCCTTGTTTAAATAAATCAGCAAGAAACGTTGCATAATCCTTGAAGGCAGGGTCCAACACACGAGGTGTTAATTTACCATTCACATCATTCCAGAAATTCGGCATACCGAAAGCACCAACAATATTGGCAATAAAGGATGAATCACCACCGACGGTTAAAGGAATATTCGCATCGCCATTCCCACCTGGATCTTTTTCTTTAAACGCTTTCAAAACTGTAACAAGTTCATCAAGAGTTGTCGGCATTTTCAGTCCGACTTTATCCAGCCAATCCTGCCGAATGTATAAATCTGTATTAACAGTCCGGGTACTTTTCGTTGGAATGGCATATAGTTTCCCATCTACCTTGGCAGCCTCTAAAGCTTCAGGATCAATGACAGCTTTAATATTCGGCCCGTATTTATCAATTAGTGGTCCAAGATCGACTAATGCCCCTTTTTTCGCATAATCAGAATAAAGCGCTTTAAAATCTGTGGTTCCTGCTGTAGTCACCACATCGTATGGCTCTCCTGAAGCAATCAAGATATTCAGTTTATCTTGGGGTTTATCCTGTGGAAGCATATCATACTGGACTTTATAACCCGTAGCTTTTTCCAAATACGTAGCAACAGGGTACGTGTTATAATCATCCTTTTGCCAAATTTGCAGAGCCTTTAGTTCCGGTTTAACTGCCGCTGCCGTTGGTACTGCTGACGATGATGCTGATGTTGGTGAAGTGGTGCTACTTGAGCTAGTCCCGCCTGAGGAACAAGCAACAAGCGATGAAGCAGACAAGCAAGCTGTAAGCGAAACGAGCATCAGCTTTCTGTTTTTTGTCAACATACAAAAACCTCCCTAGTTCATTGTGTAATCATATCATTAAGCCGGCGATGAATCATCTTAGGCATTAACGCACATTTTAGCCTTTCACTGAACCAATCAGAACACCTTTGACGAAATGCTTTTGGAGAAACGGATAAACGAGCAGCATTGGAATAATAGAAGCAATAACCGTCGCCGATCGTATGCCTTCAGGCGAAATCTTCATCATATCGTCTACACTGCTATTCAGGGCAGTCGAGCTGTCAGCATCCATGACAATATCCCTTAAATATAATTGCAATGGTTTCAAACTCGCTTTCGAAATATACAGCATAGGATGAAAGTAGTCATTCCAGAAATACACCGCATAGAATAGCGCGATTGTAGCAATTACCGGCGTACTGAGCGGAAGAATGATACGGAAAAGAATTGTGAAATTGCGAGCGCCATCCATTTTGGCTGACTCCTCTAACGCTTCAGGTAAAGATTCATAATAGCTCTTAATCACCAATAGATTAAACACGCTAATCAGTGCAGGCAGCATGATGGACCACAAACTATTGATGAGATGGAGTTCTTTCATTAATAAGTAATTCGGAATGATGCCGCCATTAAACAACATCGTAAAAATAAACAAGATCAGAACAAATGGAATTCCTGGCAGATGCTTCTTAGATAATGGATAAGCTGTCAAAGCCGTCAACATAATGGCAAGCACTGTCCCCACAACCATGACAATAAGGGATATCGAGATCGAATGTAAAAACTGACTTGAAGATACAACATATTTCATCGTTTCTAGTTGAAAGCCTACAGGCAGAATGCCGACCTTACCAGAGATGACTGCTGATTCATCACTTAATGCTTTGGATAGTACATTAAGCATTGGCACTAGCGTAAGCGCACTAGACAATAACAGGGCAGTATACACGCAGATATCTAGGGACCAATCGCCGATTGTTTTCTTTTTCATAGCTGCACCTCCTACCAAATGCTTCGCTTGACCACTTTTTTGCTGAGCTCATTACCCAACACGATCAAGAGAAATCCAATTACGGAATTGAACAAACCTACTGCTGTACTAAAGCTATAGTCTTGCTGTCCTAGACCTATTCGATAGACGTAAGTCCCAATAACATCACCAGATTGATAAACAACAGAATTATACATGGTCAAAATTTGTTCCGTACCAGCTTCGAGTAAGTATCCGAGACGCAAGACAAGAATCAGGATGATCGTAGGCACGATACCCGGCAGGGTAATGTGCATCATCTGGCGAATCCGCCCAGCTCCGTCAATGGATGCTGCTTCATATTGCTCTTGCTCAATGCCCGCAATCGCCGCAATAAAGATAATTGCGTTCCACCCGGATTCCTTCCAACCTGCAGTAAACACCAGCACACTTCGGAAATAGTGATTATCTAGAAAGAACGATATCGGTGTACCACCGAAAAACTGAATCACATTGTTGACCAAACCTCCGCTTGGGGAAAGTATGGTAATGAACAATCCGGAAATAATAACCCAAGACAAGAAATGCGGCAGAAAAATAATGGTTTGAATCGTGCGCTTGAACCAGCTCTTACGTACTTCATTCAGGAGTAGCGCGATAATAATCGGAACTGGGAAGAGCAGCACAAGCTTGTACAAACTAATTAAGAGTGTATTGATAAATACTTGCACGAATTCATCCGAATGGATTAATTTCTCGAATTGCGCCAAGCCAACCCATTTACTTCCCGTAAACCCATCGAAAATGTTAAAATCCATAAACGCAATGATAATCCCATACATAGGCGTATATTTGAATAGCAGAAGAAAAAGCAGTCCAGGAATAAGCAAAACGTAGAGATCTATGTTGGTTCGAAACAGCTTCCACTTGTTCTTGCTAACCTTCTCCGTTCCGATACGTTGTTTCACTTCCGTTGCTGTAACACTCATATCGTGTTCACCTCCAAGTTGTATATTTGTATTATAAGGACTATAGATGATCATCTGTAGATGGTGATCTTTGTGTTTCTGGTACTATTTTATGGTGTTTCACATAAAGAAAGAGCATTCCTCGTCGATCGAGAAATGCCCTGGGACTTGAAAACTAACAATTTGATTTTTATTGATAGGACGCCTGCTTATAAAAGACAACATTCTGACTGCCCAGCGCGCTATGAAGCTTATCAATCGAAACGTCCTGGACAGCGCAGGCGTCGTCCGTAGCGATGGAGGCTGCGATTCCTGCCGCTTGCCCTAGCGCGTAACAAGTAGCCTGAACCCGCATGGAGGACATCGCTACATGCGTGGCTGAAATCGATCGTCCCGCTACTAGCAGGTTATCCAGCTGCTCTGTCACCATGCAACGGTAAGGGATGTCATAACCATCGACCTTCCGCTCATCTGTCGTTTTTTGACCATCAGGACTATGGATGTCGATCTCGTAGTTCGTTTGTGCGACCACATCCGCAAACCGTGTTCCTCGCACAACGTCTTGCTCTGTTAGTGTGTAAATACCTTGAATCTGGTTGGTTTCTCTGACACCAACTTGATTCGCGATATGCGAGAGCACGTAGGTTTCAAACCCTGTGCGCTGTAAGTAATTGACGACGGAAAACACCTGTCTCAATGCCTCGGTCTCCGCATAGTTGATGTCTTCGATTTTAGCCCCATTACCTTTGACCCGTGTCATATTCACAAGCAGTGTACCGTCATTGTTTCGTTCCCAATATAATCTGCGCCCTTGGGGTAAATCGGATATTTCTTCATAATGATAGCAGCCTTCAGGCAAAATTTGCTCTACTAACTTGCCTGTATTTTGCATCATAAACATCAGCGTCATGGGTTGGGTCATACCGTCTTCATCTCTACCCGACGTGTAAGGTACACCCGCGTCAAGTGCGGCTCTTGCATCTCCCGTACAGTCGATGAACTGCTTGCCTTCGAAAGCTTTCAAGCCCTCACGCGTCGATACGATGATCGCCTTCACACTTCTGTCTTCCTTCACCGTGCCGATAAACTCAGCATGATAGATGACCTGTACGCCTTCCTTCTTCATTTTCTCATTTAAATATTGTCTCAACACGAATGGCGAATATTGCGGTGCGATCGAAACGTCATGATCCTTAGGCAAATGGTCGGCCAGCGCTTCCGCAATCATCTCACGGTAAATACCGGTTACGTTACCAATTGGCATAAAAATACTGACATTTCCGAGTGTACCCATACCGCCCAATTGACCTGATTTTTCCAACAAAGTGACTTTCTTACCTAGTCTCGCCGCGCTTATGGCAGCCGCTGTTCCAGCAGGTCCACCACCTATAACAACGACATCAGCTGAATCATATGTTTCAATCTGTCTTTGAAAATTATAAGTTTGGGTTGGTTGGTTGCTCATTGTCATCCTTCTTTCATTCAATTATTGGATCCTAAGCTTGAATGGGTATGGCGTATGGCAACATTATAAGACGAGAATAAGTCGTTTGGCTTTGTCAAAACTCTTAATAAATGTATCAAAACGTCTTTTTCATTGTTCGTGTCTCCTATGGCTTGGCGGACATCCGAACCGAAGTTTATACATTTTTGAAAAATGATGCACACTCGAGAACCCGCAACTGTCAGCGATATTTTGAAGCGGCATAGAGGTGCCTCGTAAAAGCTCTTTCGCATAATCGAGCCTTAGTTTAAGCAAATATTGATGAGGCGCCATATTGAATTGGTTTCGGAATAGCATGGAGAAATAGGAACGGGACATAAACGCTTTACGGGCCATTTCCTCCACCGAAAGAGGTTCAGATAACCGATACTGCATGTACGCGGGCACCCAGTTTAAGGAGATGGCGTTTTTATGTTCAGAGCTGTCTTGGGACGTATACTCTTGTAATAACTCCAGAATAATTTCTGCGGCATACACATGCGCTTGAAGCTTAGCCAGTGCATGTGGACGGTTCCAGTGCTCAATAATTTGCAGAAAGACATCTGCCATCCACTCATTCCTAGCAGATTTAAACACAACAGGAACGACAATATCAGCAAAAGTTGTTAAGTCTGGTTGCAAATTGACTAATTCAGGATGAGTGCCACGCTCCAAAGGCACAATCATAGGTAGTCGCTCCCCATCCCCAGATGGAAACAGCTCAAAGTGGAGCGCCATGACCGTCAATGGCGACTCCGATTCGAACTGATGAACGACGCCAGGCTGGATTAAACTGAACTGCCCAGGCTTCAAGAGATATCTTTTCGCATCAATGGTTAAATGTGCTGAACCGTCTTGCACATAAAGCAACAAATAATCGGTTATGATTCTTGCATGCGTATTCCACTGTTTAAAATGCAACAAATCCGTATATCTAATATGCGGTCTCAGATCTTGATTTAGGATGGACTCCGTAACCAATCATATCCTTCCTTTCGATGGTCGGCATTATGAGGTCTGTGGTGCTAGCTGCTTGATTCTATGATTTGCCGTTGTAATTGAAATCTTGCTGTGATCGTGGTTCCTTCTCCAAGCTGAGATTGTATGCTCAACCCGTAGGCTTCGCCCGAGAACAAACGAATTCGTTCATTCACATTGTATAATCCATAGGAGCTTCCTGAACCATCAGTTCGCATGACCGGTCTAGGTTCTCTTAACAAGGTTTGAGCAAAATCAGGATCCATACCAATGCCATCATCGGAAACGGACAGGAGCAGATCTTCCCCTTCTAAAGAGGCGCGAATCGTGATTTTACCTGTTTTCCCTTTCGATTTACGTATGCCATGAAGCAGTGCATTTTCTACAATTGGCTGCAAAGTGAGCTTAGGAATGAGACACGATTCTAATGTAAGTCCTACTTTCGGGGCTTCATCCGATTCATCGTTCCCTGCCAGCTCGAAGACGAACTCGAAGCTTTTGGGAAAACGTGTCTGTTGAATTTCTAGGTACACCTTCGCAAGTTCTAACTCATCCGTAACCGTTACGACATCTTTTCCCTTATTCAAGCTAAGTCGGAAATACTTCGCTAAACCATCAATCATTTGGCTAATGTCGTGCGCCTTATGTCCAATGGCAATCCAATTAATCGTATCCAAGGTATTGTAGAGGAAATGGGGATTAATCTGCGCTTGCAGAGCACGTAACTGCGCCTCACGCTCTTGCACTTTGGATCTGTAGGTTTCTTCCATTAAATCTTTCACGCGATGGATGAGATGGTCCACACTTTTTTCGAGTAGATTAAAATCACCATCCGATGAGACCGACCTTTCTTCCAGACCAGCTACGCCTTCACGTTTAATGGCTAAAATAACCGTTTGGACGCGGCGATTCATCCCGCGAACGATAAAGGCTAATAAAATGAAAACAAGAATCAGGAATAGTATCGTCACCCCTGTTAGAGTAGCTACACTCGAAAATTGATTTAATGAGGCGGCCCGTGAGCTGATCCCCTTCTTGGGAACTTCTGCGACTAGCTTCCATCCTGTGGTATTTACAGTTGTATACACAACATATTGTTGATTTTCCTCCTCCATAATTGGAGATACACCTTCATTTTTTTCCGCAACGGCCCGTAATATGGCATTTGAATCCAGCTTTTGGCCAAGTAAAGATTTATCACTATGGTAGATAATCATTCCATCAGGAGCTATCATAAACACACGTTGATCTTTATTCAAAACGATACTGGATACTATATTATCAAGCGTCTTCGCATCTACATCAATGGATAAAAAGCCAGATAAGTTCTCATAATGATCCGGATCACGCAGAAGACGAATACCCGAGTATATATAGGTATCATCTCGATCTATAAAGCTCTCTTGATAAACGCCTGTCCAGACGAGGTGACCACCCGCTTTCACGACAGCTTCATACCAGGGACGCGTCTTGAGTACATCCATAGGGAAGAAGTTTACTCGCTCATGTGAGAAGAGCTTATTCTCATCCACATATAGTCGAACACGAAACACATTCGTATTTGTTTGGCCATTATCAATTAAATATCTCAGTTCCTTCAACGCATCGATTTGTTCGTTCAAAGGTGTGGAATTACTTAGATACTGCATTAACTTTGGATTCAGAAAAAGAGAATTCGACGTATCCCGCAAGGAATCGAACTGATGATCCAAATTAATTTCAGCTTGCTTCAACGTTTGAAGCATCGAACGCGTCACTTCTTCTTCCAGAATGTGCGAGTATCGCTGGGAATAGGCATATAGAAAAATGGAAGCTGGGATTATAATTAACACCACGTAGGCGATCAGCCATAGCCTTGCTGCAAGAACGCTTTTGAAAATCATTGTAATAAACGTCCAGCTTCTGTTCTTGAAATGCATGAATGGCCCTACTCTCTTTACATGACTTGCTCGCGGAAGGAGCTCGGTGTATATCCCGTATATTTCTTAAATATTTTGCTAAAATAACTAGGATCCGAATACCCCACCGCATAGCACACTTCATAAAACTTATTAGCGGGATCCTTCAATAGCGCTTTCGCCTGCTCCACGCGAACCTTGGTCATATATTCGTTAATGGTTTCCCCAGTTTCTTGTTTAAAAAGCAAACACAAATACGTCGTAGACAGGAATACTTCCGTCGCTATATCGCCTACTTGCAAATTCTCCGCATACCGTTTATCGATAATCGCCCGCGTTCGTTCGATCACATTTTTAGATTTGCCATTTCGTTTCTCACCAATGCGCTCACATACTTCCAACAAAAACACTTCAACAAGACGATGTAGGGCACCTAACGTTTCTTGCTGAAACACTTTGGCCATGAGCTCGTTTTCTTTGCTTTCGAGATCTTGCTTCTGTACATGCAACTCCAACAAGATTCGGCTGGCTAGAAGCAGCAGTTGAAGACTGATGTTACGTCCATAAGCAATACCATCTGTCCGATTACGTGACAGCGCATTGTATATCTCGTTTAGCTCCTCTTGCACTTTCAACGTATCTGCAGACTTCAAGGAGGAGACGATACGCTCTTGCTGTGAGGCATCAAATCGATATACACTCTCCTCGGATTGTTCCAGATTATCCATAGAAATGATCTGGTTTTTGCCTAAAAACCATCGTTGGTCGGCCGCTTCTTTCGCTTGTGAATAGGATTGCGGCAAGCTGGCAAGTCTGGAAATCCGTTCACCTACCCCGATCGTAACACTGATTTTCAAATAGTTATGAAGGCTTTCGCGTACTTCCTCTGCCAGGGTGAACAGCAAGCTTTCCTGGTCCTCTTCCTGAGCCAAGCGAAGAATTCCTACGAATTCGCCAATCTGATTTTCAAAAACATAACCGCCAATATCTCGCTCAATCAGCTCCTGCACAATATTCAGAACCGAATAGGAAAGCAGCTGTTGGTCCCTCTCGGACCGGGTCTGCGCAACCTCAGTGGCATCATCGATCCGAATGGCAATAACCCAATAGGCTCCCTCCATTGGCAAGTTCAAATTAAGGAAATCAATACGATCCTGCACACGTGATGGGTAAATAACACCTTCCCGAATCAGCGACATGAGGAATTTCTCCTGCAGCAGGGGCATGCTCTGTATGAGCTTGACCTGCATATCTTCAATAAGCTTGCGCTCTTGCTGCTCGGTATTGAGTGCGCTTACTAACCGTTCAATAACAATCTCCAACTCGCCCAAATTGACAGGCTTAAACATATAATCAACCGCTTTAACCTTCAGCGCGGATTTCAAATACTCAGCATCATCGTGACCGCTTACAAACACAATTTTGATATGAGGAAACCGTTCACTTAATTGGTTGGACATCTGAATCCCATCCATATTGGGCATTCGCACATCGGTTAGGACGAGATCCGGCTTCTCACGCTCAATCACCTCAAGTGCTACATCACCATCATCTGCTTCGCCTACAACCTCAATCCCGTATGCTTTCCAGTCAAAATAATTACTTAACCCGAAACGAACTGTCGGTTCATCGTCCACAATGACAAGTTTATACATCTAGTGTCGGCCTCCCTAGTAGCAGTTCTCTTCATTATAACTTGGACAAAGCCATGAGACATAGGAGGATCTTATGATTTCTGGTGCGATCTTAAGGTGATGATAGGAGGGCTGTTGTAAGCCCAATATGGAATTCCCCTTGAATGCGAATATGTTCAAAAGGCAGTGTCGGATTGGCAATCCGCCACAACATTCGGTCCGCAGCACGATACCCGGTTTGTGAGATCGGAAGAAGCGGACGTGTAAATTCCGGCAATATTTCGGGTTGTTCATTGAGGAAGCCGACTAAGGAGATGTCATCTGGGATTCGAAGCTGAAGCGCCTTGCAGGTTTCATAAACCACAGGTACCTCATGATCGATGCCGCAAATGATGGCAGTTGGCTGTTGTTGTTGTATTTGGTGGAGGAGTTCATTATACCACTCTAAGTTGGTGTCGCGGTGGCCGATGCAATGCTCGGAAGGCACAATCGTGATGCCAGAAGCTTGCATCGCATAGCCAAACGCCTGCCAACGCAGAATAGATCCTCGCTGCATTTGGATGTCACCCACATACATAATGCGTTCGTGCCCTTGACTTCGCAGATAGGCCACAGCCTGGCAAGTCGCTTCGTACACATCCCAAATCACGCTGTCAATTTTGACACCGGATGGTGGAAAGCTTAGCAGAATTCGGGGCATGGGAAGATCAAATAACACCGTTTCCCAGTCTTGGGGCAGAATGCTCGGCGCAATGAATATACCGTCCGCAAATAGGACTCCTGCTTCCTCTAGCCAAACTGCCATTTTGTCTTGCTTTAAGCGCTGCGGCAGCATAAGCAGCTCAATGCGATGCCCGAAGGAGAAGAATCTGTCTTGCAACCCTTGCAGCAGCAGGCGATTATACGACACAGATTCCGCAGTCTGAACAAGCAGAAAACGCAGGCGCTCATTCGGGTAAGGCGCGATATGATCCAGTCTCAAACTGCGGATCTGGTCCATTGTGTAATAGCCGAGCTTCTCGGCGGTTTGGACAATGAGTTGGCGGGTCGCCTCTGACATGCCATGCTTGCCCTTCAGCGCTTTATTCACGGTTTGTACCGTTAAGCCAAGCTCGATGGCGATTGTTTTCATTGTGACTGCTTTGCGGGTTGGCATGGGGTTATTGTACCTCCAAGACTTTGTTTATGAAAAATTACATAATAGACACTTTTGATTTCATGTCCACTATATCACGCTTACTTTTTGGATGAAACAAAAATTAAACTAGTTCCTTCGTTACAGCGATCTATAATGAAAACAAAGACGATCAACATTAGAAAACGTAAAAGCTTAGCCAAGCTTGGATTGGCTAATGTCCACCCATTAGGAGGAAAATTCGAATGACTAACTCATCTACTAACAACTTAACCGTAACCATACCTGCTCAAAAGCTAACTGTCAGTCACACCCCGGATGTCGTCGTTGTTGGTGGTGGTGCTACAGGTATTGCAGCTGCAATTGCAGCTGCGCGTAATGGTGCCAGCACGCTCCTAATAGAGCAACGGGGCTATTTAGGCGGCATGGGAACTGCTGCACTTGTACCTGCATTTTGCCCGTATACCGATGGAGAGAAGCCTGTTATTCGAGGTATCGGCCTCGATTTGCTAGAAAAAATGAAGCATGCTGCTGGAGAGGATTTCCTAAACCGGTATGAACAATTACTGGACTGGGTTCCGATCGATGTAGAAACGCTCAAACGCGTCTATGATGCCGAAGTACTTGCTAGCGGCGCACAAGTGCTATTTCATACCGTTGCTGATCAAGTGCTGCTTGACGGGGATCGCATCAGCGGTCTTGTCATTAGCAATAAATCCGGCCGTTCCGTCGTGCAAGCGAAGCTGTACATTGACGCATCCGGAGATGCGGATCTTGCGGCATTGGCTGGGGTCCCTTTTCAAGTTGGCGGTGATAATGGTGAGCTTCAGCCTGGTACGATGTGCTATGTCGTGACAGGTGCAGATAAGGAGCGCTTCAGTCAATTTCTCGCTGAGACAGGTCAACATCCACAACTTGAAGAACTCGTGACCTTAGCCCAGCAAAATGGTGAACTGCCAGAAGGGCGCAAACGCGTATCAGGAATGGCATGGATTTCGAACTCCGTAGTTGGCTTTAATTTTGGCCATGTATTCAATATCGACGGAACAAAAGCAGAGGATTTAACTCGTGCCGCGATCGAAGGCCGTCAGTTGATTGATACACAAATTCGATTCTTGAAGAAGTATGTGCCTGGCTTTGAGAACATTTTCCTTGTCCATTCTGGCGATCAAATCGGTATTCGCGAAACTCGCCGCATTCAAGGTGACTACACCCTTGTCGTGGATGATTTCCTCTCGATGCGTACTTTCGAGGACGATATTGCCCGTAATTCCTATTTTATTGATATCCATTTGGCGAATGCCGGATCTACAATGACGATTAAGCATCTGCCAAAAGGGAAATCCCACGGCGTGCCTTATCGCTGTATGCTTCCGCAAGGCAAATCAAACCTCATCGTCGCAGGACGCTCGGTTTCGTCGGATCGTCCCGTGCAAGGTTCGCTTCGCGTAATGCCGAACTGCTTCGCTATGGGTGAAGCGGCAGGAGTTGCTGCTTCGATGGCGAGCGTTAAGGATATTGGCTTCCGTGATGTGTCCATCCCAGAATTGCAGCGCAAATTGATCGAGCAAGGTGCCTACCTGGGAGATAATCCAGGACTGGCGTTTGCAGATCTTGAAGTTGCTGTCGGTGCTGTTCATTATGAAAACGAGAATTAATGGAAAGGGGACTCACTACCTTGCTTAACAAATGGGCGGGAAAAACCTGGGGTACCCTCGGAGATAGCATTACCGAAGCTGGCGGCTATCAGCCGCTAGTTCAGGAAGCACTGGGCT
The DNA here is from genome assembly GCF_013141695.1 of Paenibacillus plantarum. Classification (GTDB taxonomy): domain Bacteria; phylum Bacillota; class Bacilli; order Paenibacillales; family NBRC-103111; genus Paenibacillus_E; species Paenibacillus_E plantarum. Next base: position 20,456 of record NZ_WHNY01000039.1, on the reverse strand, counting down.
TCGCGAGTGTGATCAACTATGGCAAAAGCGGCTGTCCCATGACAGCCGGCGGCGATCGTGACTATGGTGCGACGACTCATGTTGGTCGGTTAATCGACACTACCTTGGATTGCGTCACCATTTTCGCTGGTGTGAATGACTATCGACTAGATAAGCCGATCGGGGAATTAGGGAGTAAGGACGTGTTTACGTTTCACGGCGCGTATGCCGTTTTGATTGAGGACATTTTGACGAAAAATCCAACGTGCCGCTTGAGCTTGTGGACGCCGCTGCAGCGGGATAAAGATCAGTATGACATTTTCTATGTCAACGCTGCTGGTCATCGCCTCATTGATTATGTCGAGGCTATCAAGCAGATTGGTTTGCTGTATGGGTTGCCTGTTCTTAATCTGTATGCAGAAAGCGGATTAAACAAGCTGACGCTCCCTCACTTCACTTCGGATGGCCTGCATCCGAATGAGGCTGGCCATCGGCGGATTGCTGATATGGTTGTACCGTTTTTGTTAGGTTTGTGATGTGCATAGGAGCAGCTGCTCCAGGGGGTTAGGGACCTGGGGTGGCTGTTTTTGTTTTCGTGGAGGAGTCATGTTTGGCGAGGGGGGCGAGGGGGCGTTACTAGGGGGAAATCTGGTGGGCGTGGTGGTGTGGATGATTATTTAGAGTTCTGATGGGCCGTGGCGGATGGTGAGTGACTAGCTAGATTGAACAAGTTTGCGAAGTAACTGGATTTCATACAGCTAATTCAGCTACTTTAGCCTGATTATTGAGAATAGATGGAAAATGTCCATCTATTCTCTGCCTTTTTAGCACAACTAGTCGTATTCGCTGAAATTAACTACATAATTTCCATTTAATTGGATAAATTGATGATTTCTCGATAAATTAACTGTATGTTTTCCATTAATCTATGTTCGCGAGCAAGCCACTCCCGGCTAATGCATACTTAACGATACGCTGCCCCTTTCCGCTATAGGCAGGCGTGAGCATACCTTTCGAGCAAAGCTTCTTAAGCATCATGACCGCAGTCCGATGGTCAATATCAAAATGCTGCTCCACATCCTTCGGCCGTATCGGCTCTGCACGCTGAACGGCGAGACGAAGGACTTCTTTTTCTGCCATGTGGGCGCGCTGAACTGGTGTTGAACTCGCTTGATATCTCGCCATCACCATTCGCAGCAGGGCTATGCATAGCTCCGGCCTTTGCTCAACATCATCATAAGCGAAGGAAATGACTTGATACCCCATCGCATGAAGAAACGTTTCGCGATTCAATTCATTGCAAAATTTCTGCCTATCCAGATCACGAACGTGCGAAGTGTAGCCTTTTATTTCGATAAGCAGCTTCACAAAGCCGGGCAACCACGCAAAATCCGCAAAGTAGGAACGTCCGCGCCAATCGAGCACCTCATATTCAGGGTGAAGATGTTCGAAGTCACCACGTAAAATCCACCAAATTTGTTTTGCAAAAAGCGCCTCCCCATGCCCATGTCCTCTCTCTAATCTGCCGCGCCGCTCCCCACTACGATTGTCCAAATGCGTCCGAATAAACGTTTCATGCTCTTCTACAACATTCATTTTCTCATCCCCCTCTAGATAAACAGAAAAACGCCCCGCATCCACTCGATTGAATGGAACGGGACGTTCTTCGTCACTTATTTGTCATTATAAGGGAATTTCTAGTGAATGACTAGTGCTGATTATTTAGATACTGCGGCTACTGAGCAGGTACCATCGCTACACAATTTTTATAAATAACTGGATTTCCTGTAGCTAATTCAGCACCATTCACCTGATTTTGCGAAATAACTGGAAAACCTACATGTAATATCGGCAGAAACTCGGAGATCGCACTCAAACATGAGAATTAACTGTATCTTTTCCATTTAAATGGATAAACCTGCGATATTTTTGATTATTAACTGTACTTTTTCCATCTATTGCGCGAGTGAGGGCATATGTCTGCATTCGTATGGGTGCGCACTTGTAAGTGCGTATTTGTATCCCGTACGAATGAAGGGCGTACTTGCTTCGATCCATACGTGTATCTGCCTACATGCTTCGCCGTACGTGTGGATGGCCTACTTATATGTGCTTACGTGCAAATAGTTCAACGCCTACAAGAAATAATACTGACTCAAATCCTTGCCCTTCAAAGCATAGCGCTTGTAGTGTTGGTAATGCGCCTTATACAGGTCGCCATCCTTCGCTGGTGCGTACGTTAGGAACAGCTGCTTGCGGCTTTTATCCGATGTATTCGTTCCACTTTGATGCGGTGTAAAAGAGTGGAAAATAATGACGTCACCCGGCTTCGTCTCAACGATTTCACCCGTACTAGGGTCGATTTCTGCGATTTCCTGCGCGTTCATATTCCGCAGCTCCCCTGCCGTTGAGCGAAGACGCTCGTGGTACCCTGGGAACAACTCCAGCCCACCATTCACAACAGTAGCTCCGTCAATCGCAACCATCACGCTGATCAGCCCCTGGATCGGGAAGCCTTGCCACCATGCTGCATCCTGATGCATGCTGTAGCCGTTTGCCCCTGGCAACTTAAAAATCAGTTTATCTTTGAACAGCTGCGGCTCATCCAAATAAATGTCACGAAGCGGTGTTAGAATCCGCTCATCCTTCACCAAATCCGCAAAAACCGCAGAAATATCATGAACCGGGTCAAGACGCTCTATTTTCACTTCACCGTTTGCATACCCTTTGTGCCCTGCTCGAACATTATTCGGTGCTGTGTACGCTTCTAGCGTGAGGAGCTTGTCACATTCCGCTTGAAGCACAATAGCCTCTTGTTCGCTGAACACATTTCGCAGCACGAGATAGCCTTTCTCGTTATAGCTTTGGATCTGCTCTGTGGTAAGAATGTTAATTCTATTCATGTGTGTAATCTCCTTTGTTTGTTGCTTGTATTTGCTTCCATGACCTAATAGTACTCCGAGTTATTTACATTGCACATGCACTGGTTTATGATATTTCATATACTTTTTTGCATTTGATTCTTCACAATGAAAGGTGAAACACGATGCCACCTATCCAAATGATTCGATACTATTGCAGCGGAATTAGGGATAGCTTTATGATGGAAGAAGATATGTATAAGGACTGGGTCCTGCTTGCCCCACAATCGGGCGGATTCTCTTACAACTTAAGCACCAACGCTGAACAAGATTTCCAAGATGTGTCGGTTGGAGAGCTTGTCATTTGCCCACCAGACACGTTGTTAAAACGTAAAGTAACGTTGCCTTTCTCCTTTATTTTCATAGAATTCAGTTCAGAGCACACGTATCCCCATGGCAAAATTATGATCCGAGATATTCAGCGTTTAACATCTACCTTCACTTATTTGCGACAACTATCCGATGAGCCTTCAGATAAAAACAGAGCCTACGCAAACCACTTAATCGCGGATCTTCTATTTCAAATTGAGAAAGAACAAGACTATATCCCTTCCTACCAGCAGGACAAAACAGACCCGATTACCTACCGTGCTCTAGCTTATATCGAGCAGCATGCGTTCGGAGCTCACTTTCAATTGCAAGACCTCGCGAAGGAGCTTGGCCTCAGCGCTTCACAGTTAACGAGGCGTTTTCAACAGGTGTACAAGCTTTCTCCCATTGCTTATGCCACCACACTTCGGCTTCAAAAGGCACGCGCCTTACTTGTCGACACCGATCTGACGCTCGAGGACATCGCTGAGCAGTGCGGGTATCAGAACGCTTTTTATATGAGCCGCATGTTTAAAAGCAAAATAAAAATAAGCCCCTCGACGTATCGAAGGACTTACCGTTTCTAAAAAGCTCTACCTACTTCTTCAATTTATAGCTTACAAACGCTAATTTCTGGCTATTAGGCGACCACGAGTTGACGTTGATTGTCCCTTGTCCGCCAAATAATGATACTAAGGTCCGAGAGGGACCTCCTGTACTTGCCATTAAACGGATTTCAACCTCTTTATTCGGGGGATGCGCGTTAGGCTCGACATCTCCCTTGCGATAAACAATATAGGCAACCGTATTCCCGTCTGGGGATACGTGCGGAAACCAATTATTACTCTGCTCATCTGTCATTTGCGTCTGCTCACTGCCATCCACGTTCATTCGCCATACCTGCATCAAACCGGATCGTGTGGAATTAAACCAGATATGCTGACCATCTGGGGAGTACTCAGGACCATCATCAAGTCCAGGAACATCTGTCAGTTGTCGCTCCACACCACCTTGAACGGGAATCGTATAAATATTGTACACGCCATTCCTCTCCGCACAATAGGATAATTCACGCCCATCCGGTGACCACCCATGCAAATAACTTGGGGCCATCGCTGTAATCAATGTAGGCTGACCGCCAGCCAACGGAAGCACGTAAATACGTGACTGACCGTCCTCCTCGGTGTGATGACTCACCGCAATTTGCTTATTATCCGGAGACAGCACATGGTCGTTATTACACCAATTCGCATAGCCAGAATCGATCACTGTGCTCTGACCTGTAGCGGTTTCATAGGTATAGAGCAACCCTCTCCGGTTGTAAATGAGACGTTCACCATCGCTCGTCCAGTTCGGCGCCTCAATCAAATCATCGACTTCAGCCAATACCTGCCGTTCCCCTGTGCCCACATCCACAATTTCAAGAAAACTAATGACATGCCGTTCTTCTCGCTTGCGAGGCTCCTGCAATGTATTCATGGGATACACCGTCCTTTATAGTCCCATCATACTCACTCCATAAAAGTAGTGTCAAATTTGACCAAAACAGTACCTACCATAAGCAAAAAAGAGACGCTAAACAATCAGCAGCCCTTGCTCTGGTAAAAGTTGAACGGTCGTCAAACGACCTTCTGCGGTAATACCAAGGTGATCCTCAGCCAGAAGGCTTATCGTCGCTCCCGCTCCAACACGATACACATGAATGAACCTTGCCTGCTTACCCGGTTGGCGATGCAGCAATGCAGTTAGCGGTACGCTTGGATCGATGGAATGGCCCGGCGTTCGAACCGTCAGCAGCTCTTGGTCTGGAAGCACCAACGCCGTTTGATGAATCTGAACACCATCCGGTGAAAGTAAATACTTCATGCTAACATTCGATTCTTCAGGGAATAAGCGCCCCACGATAGGCAAATCCGGCAAGTTTTCTTGGATGTGAATGGGTGGATACTGGACTTTATCTGCAAAAGAGAGCTCCTTCAGCTGCTTCGATTGTGGCGCAACTACGGGATGCATCCACCACTCGATCGACTGAGGCTCCTCACTTGTGAGGGTAACTTCAAACAAATCCAGCAGCCAGTCGCTTGTTAAAAGGAGATGACGATTCAGCCTGCAGCCGACGTAGGCCGCATCACTCTGCAGCCAAGCGTAGGTGCTCGCTTCCGTTTGTTCAAAACGCAGACACCGCCCTGTATGCTCAGCTTGCGATTTACCGCCTAGTGAAACCGTATTATGACTGGTGGTTTCACCAAACCACGGACGCAGCGTGGATCCATATGGAACTACGCCGAAATCTGGCGTAAGTGTTTGATCCTTATGCATCAACGACAAGTGCAGCTTATCGAGGTGCCCGTGAGCACCCCCGTGTTCGCCAAAATCTACAAGAAAAGACAGCGGGTTGTCCATCTGCCTACCGACGACAAAACCGGATGCTGGCCAAAGCTTCGAGCCACGTGGCTTCGTAAGGACCTCGGCAGAGATCGCTATGGATGCCGTAGCGCCATACAACAGCGCTTCAAGCCCGCAGCGCGAGCCGTCCGCCGAACCCATCTGGCGATAGGCCTCGCACAGAATCGGCACGAGGCCTTCCACCGCATAGTGGCTCAGCCCCAGCTCGGCCACTTCCGCGATTTCGCGGGCATAAGGCAGCCGCGCCATCGGGCCATCGTGCAGCGCTGGCAGCAAGCCTTGGTCATCGGCGAGCTCGGCTAGCGCTTCTACCATGCCGCACATGGATTGTCCTAGCGATCCCTCGCACGCGTAAAGATCCCTATCGCATCGCTTCGCCATCTCAGCGAAGATCAAATACGCTCGCAGCACGAAAACATGATAATACGTGCTGCCCTCGAACTCCAGCTGATCGGGCTTCACGCCGATCGACAGATGATGACGGAAGCCGCCCTCGGCTTCCACTAATGCTTCAAGCTCATGCCGCTCCCCGCGGGCGGCATACACACAAGCAAGCGATGCGTTCAGCCACGCGGTATAATTGTTCTCCGCGTTGTTCCGCTCGTGGATCAATATCCCGCGATACGCGCGCATGCTCTCTTCCAGCAGATGAAGGAATGTATCTACCTTGCGCTGTTCATCAGCGCTGAACACAACCCCTTCATCCAACAGCAAAACATACGCACGAATCAGCGTCGTAGACCAGATCGACTCCGTCAGCGCTTGATGAAACGCGCGCCCCTTCAGCATCCAAGGCTGCGCATCTGGATGCACAGGATAGAGCGGAAACTGCGCCGCATACGCAACGATCAGCTGTTTGCTCAGCTCAGCATAGGCGTAGTCGCGCAGCGCCGCATATACCGCAGCTGCCTGCAACGCGACCCGCGCGAGCTGCTGATGCTTATACACCAGCCAGGCGCCTCGATACTCGGCGCCTTCCACCACACAGCCGTGCGGACAATGAAACTGCGTCGCATCGGCTACGGAAGGATCGAACAGCAGCTCCGTGTGGTGCTGCGGACACACATACTGGTGCCACCAGCCGCCTGGCTCCAGGGGAATCATCAGACTGCCGCTAGCCTGCAACTGATCGATCTCTTCCTTCAGCGAATTCGCCACCTCACTCGCCCAAGCTAAGCGCTGCACCTTCGCGCGAATCGTTTCGCTCACCTTAACGGCATCGCTCATCGCATCATCATCCCGCCGTTAACTTCAATCGTCTCTCCCGTCAGGTAGCCCGCGAGCTCCGATGCCAAATACAGAACCGCCCCAGCCACATCCTCTGGTGTGCCTTCGCGTCCGAGCGGAATGCCGCTGATGGTAGCTTGACGCGCAGCGTCACTCGTGAAGGTGGCGTGGAACATCGTGTTGCCAATGAACCCTGGCGAAACGTTATTAACGGTAATGCCACTTGATGCCACTTCTTTGGCGAGCCCCTTCGAATACGCCATCACCGCAGCTTTGCTAGCCGCATAAATGCTAGAACCAGGTCCGCCGCCGTTATATGCAGCGACCGATGACATATTAATAATGCGACCGGCGCCTTTGGCTTTCATGCCGGGCAGCACTCTTTTGCACATAAACACCGTGCTTTTCAAATTCACATTCAGGATGCGTTCGTACATTTCCTCGGTCATCTCTGCGTTCGGCACACGCTGCACCAAATGACCTGCGTTATTCACTAAAATATCGATGGAGCCGCCAAAAGCCTGCTCAACCTCGTTCACAAGCCGATCAATTTGCTCGAGATCCGTCACATCCGCTTGTACAAGAATTGCCTCACCGCCAGCCGCACGAATGGCTGCTACTGTTTCTTCACCTTGAGCTATGTTAGAAAGGCAATTCACGCCAACCTTTGCCCCATTTGCAGCCAAAGCCTGAGCAATCGCTCGACCAATCCCCGCGTTTGATCCTGTTACAAGTGCAATTTTCCCATTCAATGTAATTCCATGCATATGATTTCTGCCTCCTATTAAATCGTTTTTTATATGTTGATCAACCTTGTGCAGCCCGTAACTTATCCACAGTAGGTCGTAAAAACCCAGCCAATTGCTCCCCCATCCGACTATGTCCGTAATCCGAGGGATGAATCAAATCACTTGTCAAAGAAGTAAAATCAATCATAATCTGCGCCCCAACTAATAGGGTCAAATTCTCATGCTGACGACTCTCCACGTATCGTTTTAGCACCTCATTAAATTGCTTTTCAGCCACACTAAACGGATGTGTCGTATCATGAAAATACGTTGCCCGATTCGGATAGATCGTTGTCACAAAGATCGGTTTCGTAGGGTGATTGCGAATGATCCCATCCAATAAATAAGTGACGCGATGCTGAAATTCCTCGGTGCTCACGGTTCCCCTCATGTTGACGCCAAGCTCCAGATAGGCTAGGTCCCAATCCTCCCGCTCCGCCAAATGATCGGCCAATTCTGGCTCACAATAACATGACCCGCTGAGTCCTAGATTCAACACATCAATGTTAAGTCGGCGAGCTGTTTGCTGGACATAACCGTTATAATGACTCAACGCGCCAGCTCCTTGTGTAATCGACGAACCGTAGGCGAGCATGGTCAATCGCGGTATTTCTTGACGCTCAGGAGGCCTAATCGCGAAGCCATAAGCATCTATCTCATAAAAGATCGCTGTAAACCGGTCGCAATAGATACGCCACACGTTTGAAGTGAACGCGACAGTATCCAGTAACGTAGGCGGTACCTCAGCAAATCTTTCTGGTGCTTCCAATTGTAAAGTGGTGACGACGCCAGCCTTCAAGTCATATGCCGTATGGAACAAATCGCCTTTGAAGACGAGCACACGTCCATCTTTTTCTTGCGCAGCCATCGTCAGCTTGATGTTATTAGCCTCAGTCACAAAACGAATCTCACAGCCGCTAGACTCGGCAGCTTTAGTTCGGCCTTTTTCGGTTAGCGATTCACGAACCTGCTTGGGAAAACGTTGTAGCTTAAGACCAGGTAGATATGCTCTCGATTCCAACTCCGACACATTATGAAACGCTACATTCTCCAGCATCGCTTCTCTCCACGCTTTCTCTCTATGTTTGAATTACGGTGTAATGGTTGTGAAAATTAAGGTTGGCGCTTTGTTCAAGTCCGTATATTCTCTGGTATAAACCGTCGCTGGATTATCGTCAGACACCATCGATAGACGGAAGCTGAGTGTGCCATCACTTTGGGTCTGAACATACTTCGTCACATCAAAAGTCACATAACTGCCGGCGGTCACTGGAAGGTCACCTGCACCCACATCCGTAAATGCTCTAGCTGGTTGATTCGCCGCTGTGATGAGCGTTGGATCCCAACTATCCGTGGCAATCCCATGGAGCAATAGATCAGCACCTGCTTGTGCACTCGCGACATACAAACGCAGCTGAACCGTATCGACGGTACCTGACAAGGTCGGAACGGCTACTTTCATGTAACCCACTTGTTTCCCGCCATCCGTCTGAATGAGCATCGTTGTCGTTGTACTGTAGTTCGTATTCGCATTGGTCGATGTAACACTGTCCACATACGTATCTGCATCCACAACCTTCTTCGTTTGTGAAGGTGTTTTTACCGTGATGGTCAAGGCAGAGGACGTGAATCCGTTATACGATGCCGATACAGTAGCACTTCCTAATGCAACGCCAGTAATACCGCCACCGCTCGATACCGACACAACACCTGCCTGACTACTTGTAAAAGCAGCACCTGCCTCAGTTGCGTCTTCTGTTGATGAATCTGCGAAATGAGCCGTTACTTGAAGCTGCTTCACGCCACCCCCGAGCGCGATACTCGCAGGTACACCTGAGATGGTAATGCCCGTCATAGCTGGTGTAGCCGCAGTGATGGTATTACTTGCTGTTGTGCGATTCGCTTGGTCAAGCGCTTCAATTTTAAACGTATACGAAGTACCTGTCAGAAGCTCAGTTGCAGTATACGAGTTCTTATTAGCAAAAGTAGTATCGTACAGCACTCCGTTTCGATAAATGCGATAACCAACGATGTTCGTATCATCGTTTGCCGCTGGCCAGCTGAGCGTTACTTGCCGTGGAGTTACCGTTCCAAGCGATAACGGTGTCCCTGAGCTCCAGCTTGGTGCCGTGAGATCTGTCAGGGGATCAGCCGTATACTCATCTGCTCCGACATCCGGAACACCGGCTCTTGCTTCGCGCTCTACATCTTCCGTCACGAAGGACAGTGCGCCGCCACTGCCATAATTGCCAATCGAGCTGTTGATGGCCGGGCTGTTAGCTGCAAGCTTTTTATAAGATATGGATCTCAGTCGGTCATACTCACTTGAGGTCCAAAGCCATGCATAGTCAGCCTGACTTAAGTTCAACACCGCTTCTTTCATCATCGGATAAGCAACTTTCACTTCTGTTTCAGTAAGTGCAGCCGAATTCCCCGTAATAAGTGGCATACCCTGCTGTGGAAACATGATATTGCCAGACCAGCTTAAGCCTGGGATTGGCGTCATAATTTTAATAAGTTCTTGCTGACCGCCCACCACCACATTGTTGGCAAAAGTTACATTCTGCGGAGCCATGCCGTAACGCACAAATCCCAGCTCAATACCGCCTTTATTGTCCACGAGTGTGTTGTTTGCGATCATGATATTCTTGGCAATGTAGTGATTATTGCTTGGGATCGGCTGTGTCAGATTATCGTTATCTCCCGTCGTTAAGGCAATCGTCGCATCCCATTCTGTCCCTGTCAGCCCTTGAAAATAATTGTTATACACCTTATGATTCTGACCGTAAACCCGCACACCGCCTGTACCTAGCGTTCGACTGTCAGGGTTTGTTGGAAGCACTTCACGTCCATTTCCAATAAACATGTTGCCATAGACACTCGAACCGTTCCCCGATCTAAGAGACACTTCGCCTAAGGACTCAATGAAATAGTTGTAGCGAATGACATTGCCGCCGCTTTTGACTGAGACATATTCAGGATCACTATCCACATGGTCGAAAATGTTGTACTGAATCGTCGCATACGCATTCAGATGCACCAAATCCGTCACGCCAAGGCGGATGCCTTCCGATTCATTTTCCTGACGAGGCAGCGTATTGCGGAAAATATTGTACTCCACCACATCGTACTGGGTAATTTCATAAGTACCCGCAACGGTGTCTCGGTTGCCGTCGAAGAGAATAAACTTCCCGCGATCCTTTTTATTTTCCATCAAATTGTGGTCCACTTGGTTGTGATGTGAACTCCAACCATCGATATACACCCAGCTGGATTTGGTTGCATCCGTCGCTGAGCTTGGTGAATGAAAATAATTGTTCGTGATCCGCATATGGTTACAACCTGTAATTCGAATCCAATTCGAGGCCGTGCTGTCCATAACGAACGTCATATCTTGGATGGTGATGTAGGAGCTGTCTGTGAATTTGATGGGACCTGCGTTGAATACGGCCATTCCTTTGTTCTTTGCTTTGATCACGATCGGATTGCTAGCGTCGCCATGTTTGCCCGTGATGCTAAAAGTTGCATAGTTCCCATTCTCCAGCTCAATCACAGCGCCTGGGCTTGCTGCATTAATGGCTTGTGCAAGCTGGGTTGAGTTACTTACGGAAACAGGTGGATTCGCAATGGTTTGCGGTGTCGCTGATATAGCTGGCGAGCTATTCGAACCTTCACCCGCTGTATTCACAGCACTAACGACGAAATAATAAGTCTGACCAACTGATAAGCCAGTCACCGTGTAATTCGTTGCAGCGATTGGTGAAGCGTTCATCGTAGTGAAAGGTCCACTCCCACTGGACGCCATTTTCACATTGTAGCCCGTTGCTGTTGAAGATGCTGTCCACGTTATGTTCACGGCGCCAGTGCTCGGTAAGGATGTTGTTACATTCGTTGGGGCACTCGGTACTGTCAGTGATGATGTCGAGCCACTCGTTGCCGTAGCTGTAATATCGTCAAATGCCGTCGCACCCGCATAGCTGTAAAGACCGACTTGACCTGATGTGTAAGGGGCTGTGTCTGTTCCTGAAAGGACAAGTGTGCTGCCGTAATAGCCTTCGAGCTTCAGACTGCCATCCGTGTTTTGGATGACTTGCAGCTTCACGGGCAAGTAGCCGAGACTATCAAACGCTAGGCCCAGCGTCGTGTTCGTAACAGATACACCGCTAGCATTCGGAGTGCCTGCCGTTTGAGGCACGCTGATCTTCGAGCTGCCTGTTACCTTTTCAAGATAAAACTGATAGCTGGATGAGTTCTTCTTCATCGTAAAACGGTAATACGTCGCCGTTGCACCGCTGCCCGAGTATCTGGCGACAAGACCGGCGTAGGTGCTGTTCGCTCCTGTTATTTTGAGCTTCCCTATTAGGGTGAGGTCACCTGTCTGGATTGCAGGAGTCGTCGCTCCCCACTGGTCATTCGATAGGACATACGTAACGCCAGTTGTGGTGTCCGTTTGTTTGAGGAAGTGATTGAGTCCGACTGCGGCCGCCTCTTCCCCCATTTGCCAGCTTGTGCTGCCGCCGACAACGGTCTTCCAAGGCTGTGCACTAGTGGAAGCGCTACCAACTGGTGACGTGTAACCGCTAGTAGCATTGCCATAGCTTTCAAAGTCTTCCTTGGCCGTTTTGAGTTCCACTTGGATATCGTCAAAGGCTGTCGCACCCGCATAACTGTAAACGCCAACTTGACCGGATGTATATGGCGTAGTGTCTGTCCCTGAGAGGATGAGCGTGCTGCCATAATAACCTTGGAGTGTTAGACTGCCATCCGTGTTTTGGATAACTTGCAGTTTTACGGGCAAGTAGCCGAGACTATCGAAAGATGTGCTCAGCGTCGTGTTCGTGACGGAAACACCGCTAGCATTCGGAGTGCCTGCCGTTTGGGGCACGCTAATCTTCGTGTTGCCTGTCACCTTTTCAAGATAAAACTGATAGCTGGATGAGTTCTTCTTCATCGTAAAACGGTAATATGTCGCCGTCGTTCCACTGCCTGAGTATCTGGCCACGAGTCCAGCATACGTGCTGTTGGCACCAGTAACCTTGAGTTTGCCAGACAATGTAAGGTCGCTTGACTGGATCGTTGGTGTCGCTGCGCCCCACTGGTCATTCGTTACGACATACGTGATGCCTGTGGTTGCATCCGTCTGTCTTAGAAAGTGATTCTGTGTCGCTCCACCAGATGCGGCTTCCTCATCCATGGACCAAGTCGTGCTGCCTCCGACGACAGATTTCCACGGCTGGGTGCTGGTTGATGTGCTAGCAACTGGTGAGGTATAGCCGGATGTTGCATTGCCGTAGCTTTCAAAATCCTCTGTTAACGGCAATCCTGCTGCCGAGGCTGCAGGAGTAGGGATGATGGCCAGACACAGGGTTAACAGCAATAGTACGGATAACACGCCACTCACAAGCTTCCGTTTCTTAACCATCATTTCATTCATAAATATAAATTCACCATCCTTTTCATTGAGCTAAGACCCATTATAGATCGGTGTGAGGATGAAACATATGATCGAATTTAAGCAGTATTGTGTTTTTTTAAACAGGTGAGGGAACGTTGGTGCGCTATTAGTATGAATTCAACCTTTGTACGATGGTGAGGGGAACGTCGGTGCGCTATTTGCCTCAATTAACTGTGAATATGATGGTTTTGAGGGAAATAGCGCATCCTCGTTCCCTTCCGGCTATAAAAAGTCTGTTTTACCCGGAATAGTGCACCCTCGTTCCCCTTGGTGAAAGGACACGGCAAAAAAGCCCTGCCCCCTTAGTGGGGCAAGGCTTTGGGATTGGGGGGTGCTGGATGCTGTGTTGCTCGATTGCTGGGGTGCTGGGTGCTGGATGCTGAGTTGCTCGATTACTGAGTTGCTGAGTTGCTGGAATGCTCGGGTGCTGAGTTATTCGCTTGCTTAGCTGCTGACCTGCTCGGTTAAGCAGGCTCAATAAGCCTTGGCTAAGCCAAGGCCTGAGCAGCTTAATGCCCCCTTTCCCCTTACGTCCCTATATTCGGAAACCGAATATAGATCCGCGTACCAACGCCGAGCTCGCTTTCGATGCTCAGGCCGTACTGCTCGCCGAACACCAGCTGGATGCGGCGGTGCACGTTCATCATGCCGATGCCGCCACTGTTGCCGGCACCTTTATGCAGCTTCGCTTCCGCCAATTGATTGGCGCTCAGCTGCTTGTTTAACGAAGCTAGATGCTCCGGCGTCATTCCGACGCCGTTATCCTCGAGGACGATAATCAGATCATCGTCCTTCGTCCACGCATCCAGCCGAATATAGTGATGCTCCTCGATTCCATCCGCGAAGCCGTGCTGGAATATATTCTCGATAAGCGGCTGCAAGGTAAGCCGGGCCGTCTTCTTCAAGAAGAATTCCGGCGGAATTCTTACGTCCAGCTCGAACTCCCGCCCCACCCTGTGCTTCATAATCGTCATATAGTTCAGCACATGCTTGAGCTCATTGACAATCGCCGTCTCTTCGATATGTGTCTGCACCGAGTAGCGGAACATTGTGGCGATGGCATCCACAATTTCCGTTATTTCAGTGGACTGCTGAATGACGGCGTAGACGATAATATTTTCTAACGTATTGTATAGAAAATGCGGATTGATTTGCAGCTGCAACGATTGCAGCTCGGCCTTCTGTCGCTCTAATTCAGCGTCCTTCTTGCTGAGCTCCGTTCGATACAAGGTGTCCATTAATTCCGACAACGACACGACCATCAAATTGTAGCGTTGGATCAACTCATCCAGCTCATTCTTTGTTTGCAGCTGGGGGATTTTCACCCAGTTTCCTTTTTCCGTTTGGCGCATGCCATTTTTCAAAATTTGAATCGGCTTCGTAATAATCCGACCAAAACGATAGGATAACAGCAAGGCCAGCAGCAACGTAATGCCCCCTACCCAGAAGGAGGAGTAGCGAATGCTCGATAATGGCCGATTGATATCCGCCGTCGGAATCGACACCATCAGGTTCCATCCCGTATAAGCCGACTTCGAACTAACGACCAGGCGCTCTTCCCCAAACGAGGAATCTTTGAAGGATTTCAAGTCATTCCCTTCTATTTTCGCCATAAGCGCCTTGTTCACCGTCGTACCGATTCGCTGCTTGTCCGGATGATACACGATGCGCCCGTCATTATCGACAATGGCAAAAAATCCGCTCGGCCCCAAATTGATCCCCTTCCACAAGGTTGCGAACTCGTCCGCCTTAATCTCGATGGCCAAAATACCCTTGAACTCATTGAACACTTCGCCGTGAATTTTGCGGGCTAACGTGATGAACTGATTATTGCTCTCCGAAAAGACACTGTTGCTGATGATCGTCATGTTGCCGAGCGCATCGGTCTCTTTGTCCAGCTCTTCCATCGTAAAAGCAGGCACTGGATCTACAATTGATTTCAGCGCAGGGTTCTCATAATACACATAGTGATCGAAATAATCAGCTAAGTAAACGGTCATAATCTCCGGCGACTTAATAAAAAGCGGATTGATGACGTTATCCATCAAGTTGTCCGTGAATTGATAATACTCGTAATCGCCTGTTGGCGGGTCGTCGAGAAACTTTTTGACGGAGCTATTGGTGAAAAGCGACAGATGGGCACGCTCATAATTTTTCAAATATAAATCCGTATGATTGACCGCGTTCGATACAATTTCCGTTAAATGCTGCTCTGTTTGCTCCTTCAGCTTATTCGACGAAATATAGTAAGAGGAGAAACCGATCGACATGACCGTGATTAGAACGATGGCGGCCACATAGACGAAAATGCTGCGAGCTAACGATGGTTTCATCATTTGATCCCCATCATATGCCGGTATTCTAGCGGTGAGAGGCCTGTGACTTTTTTGAACATCCGGGAAAAATGCGGGTAGTTCTCATAGCCGATCTCATACGCGATATCGTTCGTGCGGTAGTGCGGCATTTCCAGCATCCGCTTTGCGAGCTCAATTCTTTTGGTAATGCGATATTGCACAAAGGTTTCCTTGAACACCTTCTTGAATAGCAAGCTCAAGTAAGGCGGCGTAATACCCAGATATTCGGCAACGTCCTCTAGGGAGAGACTATTGGTAATGTTGGCATCCATGTAAATCTTCGCTTTCTGCATGAGATCCTGACCACCTCGCTGCAGCGCCAACTCATCAATCATCTTCATGATCTGCTCCTGAAGCTGCAGGAAGTAAGCCATCATATCCGTTGTATCGGTTATCTCTTCGGTTTTGGGCTGAAAGCTGCGAAGGGATAATCGCTTTTTGAGCATGGGCAGGCAATCCTGCAGCAGCTGAATGAACTCAGAATCCGAGGAGGAGGCCGACTTGCAATACAACCGCAATTCCTCCAAATGCGCCTCTACTGCATCAATTCGCAGCGTCCAGATGGCCTCTACAATTTTCTCAATCCAATCTTCATACTTCGAAATGGATAAAATCGCATGACCGCTCTGTGAAATCAGCTTCGTCAGCAGATCATGGATTTTGACCGGCGTAAACGGTTTCAATAAATATTCTTTGACCCCATAAGACATACCCGCCTGGGCATATTCAAAGTCCCCGTAACCGGAAATAATGACTTTCTGGATTAACGGATATTTCTCATGCACCTGCTTGCATAACTCAAGTCCATCCATTTTTGGCATCCGAATATCTGTAAACAGCAGCTGCGGCATCGATTCCTCGATCATTTGCAACGCCTTTACTCCATTACTCGCTGTGCGTATCGAATCAAATTTATGTGCATGCTGCTTCAACATAATAACCATACCTTTTAGAATAAGCGGTTCGTCGTCTACGATCAGAATTTGCTTCATCCAGCCGCCCCCCTTTATGGCAAAAAACATTTATCCTCAACCCGAGAATAAATGCTTTCCACCCAATGCACAAGCTATTTTTTAGTCGCCCATCACGACGCCGTCTTTTTTGTTGTAACGCTCTGTTGCTTCCTTGATGATTTCATTTCCACCTTTGGCTTTCCAATCTTCCAACGCTTTCGGCCAATCGGAGATCGGCTCCTTGCCATACACCATTTTCAGCATGTGGTCGAGAATAACTGGCGGCATGTCGGAGAATTTCAGACCCGCATCTGTAAACTTCGCCGTCGTTGTAAGCTCCGGTGCAAAGGAGATTCCGTTTCTTCCCTCTTTGGTCACGATGGTGTCAAATTGTGTGATTAGCTTTTTACCATCTTCGGTTGTGTTCAAAAGTGTTCTATTCAGCGCTGTATCTTCCACAAGTCTCAGCATGACAGAGCGGAACTGCTCTTCAAGGGAGCCTTCTGGTGTCGTCGGTTGTTTGTAAACGACTTTATTATCTTGCATCGTGTACGTGTCGCCTTCAATTCCGAAGTTAAAGAATCGATCGCCCGCTTCAGTTACCATGTAGTTCATCATTTTCACAATCGCGATGGCTTTCTCCTTGCTGACCTTGCTATTAATGTAGGATAATCCGCCTGTGTAGCTGTATTTCATCATGCCGCCCTTGCCATCATCACCGACTGGAGACGGAATAATGATCACTTCCGATTTGGCATTAGCAGGCTTCGTTGTACTAATCCAGTTCATCAGCAGGTTTGCGTTGTGATTCCATACTCCGGATTTACCAGCATTGATGTTGTTCGTCCATTTGTTACCGTCAAGACTTGCGAAATCCTTCGCCATCAAGCCTTCATCGTACATCGTTTTGTAGACCGTCAGTGCTTTTTGCATCGCTTCTACTTTGAAAAATTTCGGGACAACTTGATCGCCAATTTTCTCGAACATCGTACTATACGGCATAACATCATACGCTCCGAAAATCACATCAGAATAAACAAAATCTTTCCGGAAGGCATACGGTTCAACAACACCGTTTTTCTTCATAGCACGCAGTACGTTGAGGAAATCGTCTACCGTCTTCGGAACTGGGAGCCCTGTTTGATCCAGCAAATCTTTACGGATAAATGTGGAGCGACGGCTAGCATTGGACAAATATTCAGGAATGGCATAGATTTTGCCGTTGTACTTCACTTCGTTCCACGCTTGCTCGGGAATCGCTTTCAATAAATCTTTGCCATATTCTTTGAGAAGATCATCAAGCGGCATGAACAATCCACCTTTGATCGCTCCGCTCATATCTGGCCCTTGCGGGAACATCCCTTGAATCGTGTTCATGACATCCGGCAGATCCGTGCTGGCAAACATCAATGCCGTTTTCGGTTTGAACTCCGCATGTGGCACAAGACGAAGGTCGAGTTGCGTATTCGTTAATTCGCCTAACTTTTTCACCCATTTATCATTGTTGATGTCTGTGCTGCTGAGTGCATATTTATTTAAGGAGTCACTTAAGGAGATGGAGATTTTCACCGGTGCTTGCGCTTTTGCGGAACTTGCAGGGCTTGCAGGATTTGCTGGGCTTGCACTAGTTCCAGTCGTACTCGTTGAAGAATTGGAGCAACCCGCGATAACCGCAACCATAAGCGTTGAGACGAGACCCGTTTTCAACCAAGCTTTCATTGTATATCCCCCTAGTCGATATGTTGTTGATTCGTGATCATCTTATCGTGAAAGAAAAACTTGGAACATTGTGTTTTTTAAGCTCAGTTGATCTTTATTATACAACTTTTACGATTTTATCGAACCGATTAACATCCCTTTAATGAAATGCTTTTGCAGGAATGGGTACACGAGCATGATCGGAATCGTCGCAATGACGATGACGGCCATCTTCAGTCCTTCGGGCGATAAATTAGCAATATCCCCTGCTGTATTGGCTAAATCGGAGGAATCGGTTACGACAAATTCACGTAATTTCACTTGAAGCGGGAACAGCGCACGATTGTTGATAAAATAGAGCGCATTCGAATAGTTGTTCCACAACGCCACCGAATAAATGATACTCATCGTCGCCATCGCTGGCTTCGAAAGCGGCAAAATAATGCTCCAAATCGTACGAATCTCACCAGCACCGTCAATCCGTGCGGACTCGATCAGCTCACCTGGAATGGATAGGAAGAATGAGCGCATTACGAACAAGTTAAACGCACTGATCGCCCCGGGCAGCATTAATGCCCATAAGCTATCCAGAAGGCCAAGATTACGAACTAGCAAGTAATTCGGGATTAGCGGAGCATGAAATATCATGGTAATAAGCACGAGCAGCAAAATATATTTGCGCTCACGATATTCATTTCTAGACAATGGATACGCTAAGCTTGCCGTCATGATAAGACTGATCAGCGTTCCGCAAACAGTAATAATTACGCTTACACTAAAAGCGCGCCATATCGGGATTTGCTTCAGAACCGTTACGTAGTTATCCACCGTGAATTGAACAGGCCATAATACAACCTTCCCCGCACTGAGTGCAACAGGTCCACTGAAAGACTGAGCAATAATATTTAATATCGGCAGCACCATGATTAAGCTGATCAGAATGAGCCCGATTGGATTCAATATGGATATAGGGCTTGATTTATGCAGGGCTGACTTGCTCTTAGACATACCTAGGAGTCTCCTTTCTTCGATAGGTTAGTATAGGCCTTCGCCGGTTGCTTTTTTGCTGAACATATTAGCGGTTACGATAAGAACGAACCCGATCACCGACTTAAATAGGCCAATGGCTGTTGTGTAGCTGTATTCACGCTGAATGAGCCCCACGCGATAAATGTACGTATCCAAAATGTCCCCTTGCGAATTATTCAAAGGATTCAAGAACACGAATACGCGTTCAAAGCCTAAATCCAGAAAATTACCAATTTGCAACAGAAAGAGGATCGTAATCGTCGTTAAAATACTCGGAATCGTAATCGCCCATGTTTGTTTCCACCGTGTTGCCCCATCAATTTGCGCTGCTTCGTACAAGTCTGGATTAATCCCGCTCATCGCTGCCAAATAAATAATGGTACTCCAGCCCGCATCGCGCCAAACGCTTGAACTGACGATAATAGTCCGGATAAAGGAATCCTCACCCATAAAATAAATCGGTTCATGTCCGAACAGCGTCACGATATAGTTGACGACCCCGCTTGTCGGATTTAAGATTTCGATCACAATGCCGCCAACCACCACCCAAGACAGAAAGTGAGGTAAGTACACGGCCGTCTGGACGAAACGTTTGAAAAGCTGGTTGCGCAACTCGTTCATCATTAACGCCAATAGGATCGGGATCGGGAAGGCGAAGAACAAGGTGTAGAAGCCGATCGCCATCGTGTTTTTTAAAATGCGCCAGAAATCCGCGTACTCGAACATGCGCCGGAAATTGTCCAAGCCCACCCAATCGCTTTTCCATATCCCCGTGAAAATACTGTAGTCCTGAAAGGCCATCACGGACCCCGTCAGCGGGATATATTTGAAGATTAAAAAGTAAACAATGCCCGGAATCGACAGCAGGTACAGCACCTTGTAGCGATTGTAGTAGGTCAGTAACCCTGATTTTCTCGCCATTTGCTCTTGAGGCCTGCTCAGCTCTTGCTTAACCTCTGAATAGCTCATCTTCTCCATCACCCTATCGTCGTTGTTATGTATGAAGTGTACCGTAGGCGGCGAGAAAGAGGCATACCGTGAATTAAGGGCACTTATCTTTTTTTAATATTTCCCTCTACTTATTCCGCCATTTCCACCATCCGAGCTCCATTGCTTCACCTTAGTCATTTGAGTAGCTTGCGTTTGAAGTGACTGCCCCCCCATTGCTTCTCCGCCGAAATAACTGGATTTTCTCCTGCTAATTTCGCTCATTTCGCCTGGCAAATAGGATTAACTGGATAAAGTACATCTAAATTTGGCCATATGCGCCCTATGGAGCTAAATCAGCTGAATTACCTACATGTTTTACATCTAATTGGTGGAATGAGGGATTTTCG
>NZ_WHNY01000038.1 GCF_013141695.1 Paenibacillus plantarum | reverse complement strand
TGCCCAAGAAGCATGCTCCTCCGCTATCGTTCCCAGTTAGCGTAACGTCGGATTAGTATTTTTCAATTTCTTGTTCCAAGTCGTTAAGTAGAACATTGACAGCTACAACAGACGAATCATTTCTGTTCCAAAAGATCGAAGGCTTATGATGATCTTCACTTATTCCTGGTAACCAGTCATTCATAAATTCATTTAAGGTAATACTCTGTGCTTTGTAATGCGACCATTCTTCAAAAATACAAAATTCTGCAAAGATTTTTTTCGGCCAAAATGGGATTAATAAATTACCTTTATCGTCTTCGGTCACTGCCCATCCATCTCCATACAAGCCCCAAACTTCTTCCGAATCTGCAACCTTTTTGATAAAGTACTCATACCGAATATTTGCTGGAAGCTTTATAACTGCTTCGAATTCCTTCTGGTTCAATATGACCTTCTCCTTCGCCACCGAACTATCGTTCCTCGTTAGTAATCTGGGCTGTGGGTTGACGGGCGGCTGTAGGGATGGCTAGCTTATGAGCTGCTCCTCCAGCAATTTGTGAATCACGACTTCATGTGCGGGAAAAGCGATTCGGGGGAGCTCCTCGTAAGAGAAATAAGCTACTTGGTCGATGTCGTCTCCCGCACGAAGCTCCCCGCCGGTCTCTTTGGTCAGAAACCAGATCATGACGCTCTGTTGCTCGGGATTATACCATTCAGTGCCTACGTACGGCTCGCCATAAAGGGAACTGACGGTATAGAGAGAGGTAAGCTCTATGCGAAGCCCCGTCTCTTCCATCATTTCACGCTTTGCCGCCTCATACACATCCTCTCCCCACTCCACATAACCGCATGGCACACACCATTGCCCGCTGTAGCGTCCCCGCTTTCGGCCAAGCAGCACCTTGCCGTTTTGAATGAGAATCATAGCTACGCCCGCCGTTGGATTCTGGTAAAACACAAATCCGCATGCGCTGCAGACGGGCTTCGATTGCTCCTTGTTCTCGTTAAGTCGCAGTGCCCCCCCACACTTTGGACAATAGCTGTATTTCATCTGCAATTCACTCCCATTATAAGGAAATCTTTATCTTGCTCCGATTGTACCTTACTTCTGGCGGTTCCTCCAATACATGTTTGCGAAGAATTTGTTCTCGCTATGCGATCAAGGAAAACGGGTAGTCCTAAACGCCTCTCGTTCCCGAGCATTCCCGTGTGCTTCTAGGAGGGATGTTAACTACACTAACGGCTTATTGTTTACACTATTCGGATAACAGG
>NZ_WHNY01000037.1 GCF_013141695.1 Paenibacillus plantarum | reverse complement strand
ACGGAACTACTCCAATATCCAACGATTGATGAGCTGGCGAACTATCTGGATACAAAACCAGAGGAGGAAGTCAAAGAATTGATGATCTCCCCTGCAGCTGAGGCAGAATATTATCCATTATCTTCAGCTCAGATGAGGCTCTTCATTCATAATCAAATGGTGGGCGGAACTGCGTACAACTTGCCAAGGGTTTTAATCATAGAGGGACAGGTTGATTTGGAACATATGAAAGAATGTCTAGTAACGCTAGTCAACCGCCATGAAACCTTACGTACCTCTTTCCATGTAATGCGGGGAGAATATGTGCAACGAGTATATAATAAGGTTGATTTCCAAGTGGAATATATCGAAACAAAAGATTCTGTATTTACGGAAGAGCATTTAAATAATTTTGTTCGTCCATTTGATCTAATGAATGCTCCACTTTTCAGGGCTAAAATTATTCACTTTTCAGATACTAAGTTTGCATTGTTGCTGGACATGCACCACATCATATCTGACCGAGCTTCAATGATTATATTAATGAAAGAATTTACTCAACTATATGAATGTAAACAAATACCGAACTTATCCATACATTACAAGGATTATGCTGTTTGGCAAATGAAGTTTATGGGTACGGAAACAATGAAAAAGCAAGAAGAATACTGGATAAATACTTTTGCAGATGGGACACCTTCGACCGAATTCAAAACGGATTACAGCAAAGACCTTCTTGAAGACTTTGAGGAGAAACTAAAAATCCATGAAATTGATGAATATCTAAAAGAGAAGATTATCAAATTCAGCGGGTCGTCTGGTACAACACGTAATATGCTCTTTTTCGCAGTCTATAATCTACTAATATGGAAGTGGACAGGTAGCGAAGATATATGTATAGGAACAAGTACACTAGGTAGGAACTTCCAAGAGGTAGAAAATATTGTGGGCATGTTCGTCAATACATTGGCAATACGCAATTATCCTGCAGGTCATAAAACCTTCGCTGAATTTCTAACTGAAACTAAAGAGAATTTAATTAACGCTTATGCCAACCAAGATTATCCGTACGAATTACTCGTAGAAAAATTAAGGTCAAAACACAAAACTCATATTGATAGTCTATTTAAGACGATGTTTATTATGCAAAACATGAGATATCCCGAGCTTAAGATGGGTAAAGTCAAGGTGGAGCCTTATTATATCCCAACGAATACCCGATTTGATTTGCAATTTGATATTTTTGAGGCAGAAAATGAGCTAATTAATCTATGCTTCATGTATTCTCGCGGGTTGTATAAGGATGAAACAATCCAAAAACTAATGTCAGCTTATATGGATATTTTAACAGTAGGAATCGATAACCCTAATATTAAGTTATGTGATATAGTTATAAATCTATAGAAACTCTCATCTTCCCTTAGTCGTACGATGGCTGGGGAAGATTATGTTACAACCGAGAGTAACAAGTAAGGAGACATTTACAAAAATGATAAATAAGTCTACGGAAAATATTATAATATCCAGCGGGAAATATGAACACGAACGAATGTATTGGCTAAACGCCCTAGATGAGAAGATGAGGCTTTCAGCTTTTCCACAGGAAGATTATAACTCCTCCATATTATCTGTCGATTCCAGTTATCATTATAAGTTTCCTAAAAAACTCTCTAGTAAATTGTTGATGTTGTGCAACCAGTCAGAATCTGCAAGTTTCATGGTCTTTTTATCAGGTATTTTATTTTTACTCCATAAATTTATGAAGGAAGAGAAATTACTTGTTGGTGTTCCATCCATTCAAGTAGACTCAAGTGGAAGTTCAGTAAATTGGCTTCTCCCTGTATCATTCCTCATGGCATCGGAACATACTTTTAAATCGTTAGTATCCTCTGTCAAGGAATCCCTTACTCTAACTTACGATAATCAAAGATATCCAATAAGAAGTATATTTGAAGATAAAGGTTTGCCCTTATTTGAGGGTGTGCCGCTATTTAAGACTGTAATTATGTCTGAAAATATACATAATACACTATGGATGGATTCGTGTATGGCCGATATGGTTTTTTTCTTTTCACAAAACCGTTCTTCTCTTTCTCTTGTAGTTAAATACAAAGAAGGACCATATGAAGAGGCTTCAGTCAAACAAATTGTTCATTTGTTAACTGAATACTTAACAGAGACATTGAAGAATCCGAATGTTCGTTTGAGCGAGATGCGAATTTTCTCTGACGATGATCTTATAAAAATAAACAATAAATTAACACAAATGACTCAAATGGAAGCTGTAGCATCAGAGTACTTAGAAAGAACCAATAATTCAATAGAACATGTTGAGTACGTTGCTCCTAGAAATAAACAGGATGAATTAATAGTAAATGCATGGAGAGATGTTCTTGGGGTTAAAGATATTGGAATTAACCATAACTTCTTCAACCTTGGTGGAGATTCGATTAAGGCCATTCGTCTTGCCGCAATGTTATCAAAAGATGGAATGCTACTCAAAATTAAGGATCTATATGCGTTTTCGACGATAGCGGAGTTATCTGAGAAGATACAATTGGGCGGATATCAAGCAATTCATCAAGGGCCTGTCTACGGGGAAGTTATTTTGACACCAATCCAAAGATGGTTTTTTGAAAGAAAATTTTCAAATCCTTCTCACTATAATCAATCTGTGTTTATTTATCGTAAAGAAGGTTTTGATGTAAACATAGTTAATGATGTTCTTAGAGAGATTATTAAACATCATGATGCATTAAGAATAATTTATTCATTCGAGGACAGTGTGATCAAGCAATATAATCAAGGGGTGGAGGAGCATCAGTACTGTAACATAGACTACATTGATCTTTCAGGATTTAAAGATCCTGATATATCTGAGCTTGCGGCGAAAGAAGCCACCAAGGCTCATTCCTCTATCGATATTACAACTGGTTCTCTTGTAAAGGCTGTCCTGTTTCATACGACTGACGGTGACCACTTGTTAATGATCATCCATCACCTTGTAATTGATGGTATCTCCTGGAGAATCCTCTTGGAGGATTTCGCTAAGGGCTATTTATTAAGACAAAATGGTAGTACGGTAGAGTTTCCACAAAAAACAAACTCTTATCAAGAGTGGGCACTAGCCCTTATTGATTATTCAAACTCGGAGGTTGTCCGTAATGAGTGGGCATATTGGAATGAAATACAGTCGAGAGTCATTAACCCGTTGCCGAGTGGAGACAAGGTATATAAAGATATAGCGAATGAGCGAACAGATTTGGCAGTAATTTTTTCAGAAGAAGAAACAGTACGTATTAAGAAAGCGTCGAACTTGTTATTTATGAGCATTGATAGTATACTCTTGGCGGCAATTGGTTTAGCGATAAAAGATTGGTCTGGTAGAAATGTTTTGCGTGTTGATTTAGAAGGCCACGGTCGTCAGGATTATATCGATGACATAATTATTAATCGAACAGTCGGTTGGTTTACTTCGTTATACCCTGTAATTATTGAAACCAATACCCAAGGGTTATTCGAAATGGTTCGTCAAGTGAATGATATGCTTGAACATGTACCAAACAAAGGTTTTAATTACAGTTTACTAAAATACTTGAATGAAGATATCGTACGTCAGCAAAAATCAGAATCAATATCTGAATTATGTTTCAATTATCTTGGAGAATTCGACCAGGATATTAATACTGAACTTTTTAGCATTTCACATCTCCCCTCCGGAAAAGCCGTTGATGATAGTTGGCAAAATCCTTATGTTTTTGATATTAACAGTATCATTATTGAAAACAAACTTAGAATTAATTTTAATTACAACCGGATGAGATTCAACAATCAAGAGGTAGCCTCCATTATTGAAAAATGTAAGGATTATATATTGAAGATTGATGATTTTGACAATGGGCAAGAAGCAGCCCGACCTTTCATACCTAAGCAACAATTACTGAAGGGGTTCGTGCCTTTCAATGATATCTTTTATAAAGACTGCTTTTATAATGCATTTTTCTCCATTTCCAACTTTTTTGGAAAAAATACTGAGATGTTTTTAGCTAACGACACATTTGTTTATAGTAAGAGGGATGCTGTTGACCCGTTTGGTCTCGACGTAGAATTTATCCCTGCAGAAGGCGTACTTAAGTTAGCTGATAAATGTGGAATTAATACCAATACGATCGTTTCTAGTGAAAATATAATTAAGGATATAAAGAGGGCCTTAGCAAAAGGTAACCCCGTGATCGTCAGAATTGACTGTTATTTTGAAACAATTCGAAAGGATACCTATCAGAAAAAACACTGGCCTCATACATTGTTAGTATATGGCTATGATGACTATAACCAATCATTGCATATTTATGAACACAGTGATATTCACGCTTTGGATTACCAACCGCAGACAATAAGTTATCAAGAAATGGTTGAATGTTGCGATGGATTATTGGCTAATTTTAACGTGGGTAAAAATAATCCCTCGTTTATTGAATTTAGTAAAAAGGAATCAAATAATGATAGTTCAGATGCAGAGAAGCATCTGAGTTATTTTGCCTATCAGTCACTGAACAACTCAAGTACGCTAATAGAAAGAATTGATCAAATAAAGGGATTTACGGAAGAATTGAATCAAATAATTAATGAAGAATCTGAGTTTATGAATATTGTACAGCGTTTATCGTTTACATTCAGAAGTATACTCAGAGCGAAGTACGCAGAATTATATCGGAATCAAAAATTAATTTCTAACAAAAGAGTATTCGAAGATTTAAATGAAATAATCGAATTGTGGAAATTAATAGCCAATATTGTTGATAAAACTTTGTTTTCTCGCATTTATAGGAAATCTACAGCTGATACCTTACAAAAATCCTTGTACCGCATTTACGATTTAGAAAGACATTATAATGAAAATTTACTCATGTACCTTCGTACCAAATTATAAAAAAAGAGAGGTCGTTATCCTACATGCTGAAAGGATATACCGAATTGCTTCATTTAACACATCCTCAAAAGCGAATTTGGTATCTTGAGAACATTTATCCTGGAACTCCTATGTTTAATATAGGAGGTCCAGTTATTATTCACGGTACGGTTAATTTCAATATTCTTAAACGCGCAATTCATTTTTTTCTTTACCATAACGAGGGTTCTCGCTTGCGTATCGTCGTAAAAGATAATGAAGCTTATCAGTATATCAGTGAATTCAAAGAAATTAAGCCAAATTGGATTGATTTTAGTATTCTAGAACAACCCAATGAAGCTTATCAGCAGTGGGTAGAGAATGAAGCCCAAAAACCATTTTATATGTTCGATAATGATTTGTTTGAATTTACTTTTTTTAAACTATCAGACGAGAAACACGGGTATTTACCAAAGTTCCATCACATTATTGCAGATGGATGGACAATGCAATTATTAACGAAAACCATTAGCCATTGTTACGAGAGTCTCTTAGATGGTAAAGAACCTGCCTTTAATCAAGTTTATTCATATAAAGACTACATTCTTAAAGAGAGCTTGTACTTAGAATCGGAGAGATTTATTAAAGATAAAAAGTTTTGGAATGTTCTATTCAAGGACCTTTCTCATGTGAGTTTAGGAAAGAATTCAAACTCAATCAAAGGTCGAAGGAAGACATACCAATTAGATGCTACATTGTCTAACCGGATACGCGAATTTGCGAACGTACAGAAAGTATCACTTAATACATTCTTTGTCTTTAGTTATTTATTATTCAGATATAAAATGACTGGCATTACTGATATAGTGATTGGAACCCCTGTACTGAACAGATCTGGAAAAAGAGAAAAAAATACAATTGGCATGTTTTCAAACGCTATGCCATGTCGTTTTATTTTAAATGAAAACAGTACAGTTATTGATTCTTTGGCCAAAGTAAACGAGGACTTAGGAAAGTTTTACTTTCATCAGAAGTATCCTTATGAATTATTGGCGAAAGATCTTGAACTTAAGAAAAATGGTATAGAGAACTTATATAATTTTTGTGTCAATTATTACAATACCAGGTTAAGTACTCGGATAGGTGGGGCATTACTTGAAAATACAGAATTCTATAATGGTCACCAGATATATTCTATGCAATTAGTTGTAAAGGATTGGTCTGAAGAGGAGGAATTACTTCTTGATTATGATTATAAGATAGATGAATATACAGAACATGATATTGATTTCATGTATAAGTCTCTATTAATCTTAATAGATAAAATGATAAATGAAAGCACAGAACTTCTATCAAATCTTTCCCTTCTGACCACCGAAGAGGAAGATTTATTTATATTTCAATATAATGAAACTAGAAAGGAATATTCGAAAAGCAAAACAGTCATAGATTTATTTATGGAACAAGTCGCCAGGACACCAGATCGAATAGCCATTCGTCATGGAAGTCGCGCGATGTCTTATCAAGAGCTGCATAACAAATCAAACTTACTAGCAGATTACTTAGTACAAAAAGGTGTACTTCTAGAAGACATTGTTGGTATATATATGCATCATTCGATTGAGATGATTGTAGCCCTACTCGCTGTTCTAAAGTCAGGTGCGGCTTACATGCCAATTGATCCAACTTGTCCAGAAGATACATTGAGCTATATGATAAAAGAAGCAAAATGTAATATTTTATTGTCTAGTCTAAACGTAAAGATAGAGTCAAAACTTCGTTGTGAGATCATTGAAATGAATCAATTCGATTGGCAACAAGTAATGCCTAAAACAAGGCAAGCAATTTACAAATCAAATAATCTAGCCTATGTAATTTTCACTTCAGGTTCAACTGGGAAACCAAAAGGAGTATTGATAGAGCACAAATCCTTAGTCAACTATATTGAATGGGCATCAAATACGTATGTTACTGATGAGGATGAGATTTTCGCCTTTTATTCTTCACTTTCGTTTGACCTAACAGTGACTTCTATATTTACCCCTTTAATATGTGGTCTTCAGATCGAGGTGTATGGGCAAGAAGATCAGGACGATGAGTATGTCCTTTTGAGAATTATCAAAGATACCAGAGTTACAATTATTAAATTAACCCCTTCGCACTTGTCCTTGATCAGTAATATGAAATTCGATCATTGTTCAGTTAGGACTTTAATTGTTGGAGGGGAAAATCTCACAACTGAACTCGCACGGAGAACATATGAAAACTTTAATCAGAAGGTAGATATATATAATGAGTATGGTCCTACAGAAGCAACCGTTGGGTGTATGATACATAAATATTCTGCTGAAAATGACAAGGGCACTTCAGTACCCATCGGACAGCCTGCAGCAAATACCCAAGTATATGTACTCGATAAAAAACTAAGACCGGTTCCAATGGGTGTTATTGGGGAAATTTATATTTCAGGTGTGGGGGTAGCAAGGGGATACTTAAATCAGCCACATTTGACATATGAAAAGTTTATCGATCATCCGTTATTGGAAGGACAAAAGTTATATGTAACAAAAGACTTAGCTAAATTCATCGATCAAAATACGCTGGTTTATTTAGGTAGAGTAGACAATCAAGTCAAAATTAACGGACAACGTATTGAATTAGATGAACTTGAAACTCGCCTTAAGAAACATGAGTTAATAAAAGAAGCTCTAGTCGTTAGTGTTAAAAAAGAACATTCAGACAAAATTTATTTATGCGCTTATATAGTATGGAAAGATGGAAACAAAACTGCCGATTCTTATGATATCAGAAAATTGTTAACTCACAGTTTATCGGATAAATTAGTACCTTTACAAATCGTAAATTTGCCATGTATCCCTCTGACAAGGAACGGGAAAGTGGACTATGCCCATCTACCAATACCA
The DNA here is from genome assembly GCF_013141695.1 of Paenibacillus plantarum. GTDB lineage: Bacteria > Bacillota > Bacilli > Paenibacillales > NBRC-103111 > Paenibacillus_E > Paenibacillus_E plantarum. Next base: position 101,924 of record NZ_WHNY01000037.1, on the reverse strand, counting down.
GAAGTAGATATTCATAGAACAAAACGAATACAAAGAAATCTGACTAAAAACGAAGAAACTTTAATCCAAGTTCTACGGCAAATATTAAACAAAAACATCAGCATTGAGGATGACTATTTTCAAATGGGGGCCGATTCAATTCATGCTATTCTGATATCTTCAAAACTGAGGGACCTTGGGTACAGTTTAACTGTACAGGATATCATGAACCATTCCATAATCGCGGATATGGCGTTATGTATGAGCAAGAAATCTAGGGGATTCATAGACCAGGACCAACTTGATGGTGATATAAAGCATACACCGATTACTTTATGGTTTTTCGCTCAAAACCTTTATAATGTTAATCATTATAACCAATCCATCGTATTGAATTTGAAACAAGATATCACCGTTATTCAAATGGAACAAGTTCTCTCAGTGATGATTAAGCATCATGACACACTCCGGTTAAATTATTGCGCTAAGACTAACACCTTATATTACAATTCAGGGCATCTAACTAGGAAAATTAGAATAGAATCTTTTGATCTTTCAAATGTGCCCCCGGAACAACAAGAGGGAAGATATTCCCAATTAAGCTATGAACTAAAGAGTAGCTTTGATATTGAGAGTGGGCTTTTAATTAAAGCTTGTTATTTTATACTCAGTGATAATAATCGAAAGGTCCTGATTACTGCACATCATTTGGTTATAGATGCAGTATCATGGAGAATATTTATCCAAGATCTAGAATTACTCCTTCATCAATTATCAAACAAACTAGATCTAATATTACCTGAGAAAACCCACTCTTATAGAAAGTGGGCGAATAAATTAAATATTTATGCTCAAAATATACCCACTCGAAATGTTCTGTTTTGGAGGAATACGCAGTACACAGATGAGCCCAGATCATTAAGTTCAAGGAGTATAAAGTATAATGAGAGAAGCCATCAAATTGTGGCTCTTGATAAGGAAAAGACGAGCTTGTTATTGGGCACAGCGAATTTTTCATATAATACGCACACAGAAGAGCTTCTAATGATTGCACTGGCTTATACGTTAACAGAAGTATCAGATACTTCAAATGTATGGTTAGAGATCGAAAGCCATGGAAGAGATTATTTTCAAGATGAAATAAATCTGACAAATACAATAGGTTGGTTTACCGTTCTTTATCCTATTCGACTAACAGTTCCGAATCAAAAATTAGATAAGTTAATAATGAACCTTAAAGAGCAAATTAGAACAGTGCCATCCAATGGGCTTGACTATGGTGTGATGAAGTATTTATTAGAGGACGAGAGATTAAAAAATTGTAATGTAGTTAAAATACGATTTAACTATTTGGGTGATTTTAGTAAAGATTTGGAGAACGAGTTTTTTGCGACTGAGATTAGCATATCAGAAGATGACATCTCACAACAAAATGTCGGCATCTATGATACTCCTGTAATAAACTGCTATGTACATAAAAATCAGTTGTATTTGATGATAAGTAACAGAAGTGCTGACTTCGAGGGGGTTAAAATTGATACATTCCTTATGAACTATAAGCAGAATATAAATAGCATTGTTGAACACTGCAGTATTACACAAAAGAGACATTTTACTCCATCTGATTTCGATACAGTAGATTTGACGCAGGAAGATTTAGATAGACTCTTTAGCATTTCATAAAATGGTTGTTAAAAAAGGAGGAATTATCAATGAATGTAACCTTAGAAGATAGATTTATTAAGTTACTAAAGAAAGTACTCGGTATGGAGGATGATTCAAATCTTGGCATGAATGCAAATTTACAGTTGTTGGGTTTTAACTCCATCTCATTTATCAATCTGGTTGTTTTATCAGAAGAAGAATTTGGTATTGAGTTTGCCGATGAGGAGTTGGACATTAGTAGATTTGAAAACTTACATAGCGTATTAACATGTATAGAAGAAAAAATAGCAAAGACATCTTCAGCATCTCTTCTTAACTAATAATTTAATAATATTATATGTATTGGAGGCAAACATGCTAAATAAAGAACCTAAGTTTGTAATGCTAGATAAAAAGAATATTATAGGAGTAACAACATTAGCATCGTTAGAAGAAATGGGATCACCAGAACCTATAGTGTGGGGATTATTCTATAACATTAATAACAATGTAAGTATTAAACGTAAAGCAGCTTACCCTTTTACATATGAGTTAGAAATATGGTCTGAGAAAGATGCCCGAATGACATCGGAGCCTTCAAAAGAGAAGTTTATGTATATGGTAGGTGTTGAGGTGGATGATCTTAATGAAATTCCTCACGGGTGCATTGGTAAAACACTACCTGCAGGTGAACACGCAATCTTTACATACACTGGAAAACCAATTTATATCCTTAGAGCTTATATGTACATATTTAAGGAATGGTTTCCAAAATCAGGTATAACAATGGCCTATAATTACAATTATGCTTATTATAAAAAAGCTGATTCTCCACATGATTCGAACTCAGAAATAGAAATATTTCTTCCAATAAAAAGATAAAAATGTTAATTTTATTATTGAGCTAATCATACTTACAAATAGGGGTGTAGAATATGAATATGGAACAACGGAATGCATGGAATGTGAAGCATAGAGCATTAAATGCTAGTATTTTGAAACCTGCAGAACATGACAAAGTAGTGGAATTATTATTAGATCTTCATGGATCATTATATTCTTCTGAAATGGCGGGTGATTTAGGTGTACATAGTGAAGAGATCTTAATGGAAAATATGACTGAAGAATTATTACGTTGGTATCCTGTTCCTTGTTCTGATACTAGCAATTCGATTGCTTGGCATCTATGGCATATGGCGAGAGTAGAAGATATCACTATGAATATATTGGCTGTTGGTGGTAAAGAAGTACTTTACTCTGATAATTGGCTTGAGAAAATGAATATTAGATTCGCTACTCCTGGTAATGAAATGAATGAAGCGGATATGGAAGAATTTAATTCATATATCAATATCGAATCTTTATTAGCATACAGGATTGCTGTCGGAAGACAGACTCGAGAGATTGTCAACTCGCTTAAGCCTTCAGAAGTTAAAGAAAAGGTACAGGCTAGCCGGATACTGAGATTATTCGATGAGAAGATTCTTAATGAGGATACAAAATGGTTGGCAGATTATTGGAGCAAAAAGAAAGTTGCAGGTTTATTTCTTATGCCAACGACAAGGCATAACTTTTTACATATGAATAAAAGCATAAGAATTAAGGATAAACTAATAAAAATGAAGAAAAAAGGAGTAACTTCGATAAGATAGTTGGTGAGTGATCATCTTATATTCACTAAATTACTTTGGTAATTATGACTTAATTATAGTTTACAGAATAAACTTGGCATACCCACATAATAAATTTTAAACTATCAAATAAGCAGGCTACCAACGTTTGAGTTGGTGACCTGCTTATTTTGTGAACGGACCATGAGTACTGTATATGTCAACTTTAAAGAAAAAGCCATCTTCCTAGTTAGAAAAAAATTAGGATACTTGTTTTTATCTCTGCACCTTCCATTCCTCTTACATAATACTACCACAGTTTTCATATTAAAAATTATCTAATTTTAAATTAAATATCTGATTATTTAGATAATATTGAGTAGTTTCATTTAGTATGATAGATTGTTCAATAATTAATAATAGAATTAAATTTATGTAAAGTTGCACTACACATGGAAAAAAGGGGTAGAACTGAGGCATGAAGTGGTATGCGTTATATGTAGAAACGGGAAGAGAAGATTTGGTTCGTACAATGATTCATAGATTTTTAGATAAATCGCTCGTTCACGCAATCGTACCAAGACGAAAATTGAAAGAAAAAAAGCAGGGACGGACATACGAGGTCTTCAGAAAGTTGTTTCCTGGTTATGTCCTTGTAAATACGCAAATGGATGTGAATACCTATTATGGTCTAAAAAATATTCCAGGGTACTATAGACTCTTGAATAGATTTCGTAACAGGGACAATAACGAAGTTTTTGACGGAAACAATTTAGAAGAGGTTTTGGAAAATTACTTATTCTCCACAATAGACGACGAAGAAATGACTTTAATTTTACAACTTATTGATGATGAAGAGACGATTGACTACTCGACCATCTATGTTGAAAACTCAAATGTGACTGTATATAACGGACCCTTAAAAGGAAAAGAAAGTATTATAAAGAAAATTGATAAACGCAAGAGAAGGGCTCAAATTTCTCTTGAATTTATGGGGAATGAAATGAGTTTAGATGTCGGAATTGAAGTATTGGCAACAATTTAAAGTAATTGGTAAAAGTTAGTGCAAACACAGTACTATTCGCTACGTTTAAATTTAAGTCTTACAGAGATAAAGGATTTACAATATACCAATAATATTGGCACTTCCTATGAGATTTTCTACTGAAAAATTAAGCTGGAATAAGTAGCAACTGCTGAACGTTAGTTTAACTTTGAGGGAAAGTGATTAAATTTGAGGTGAACATCTTAATTACAGATTAGAGATAAAAGGATAGAATGCAGGTTTACTCATTCTGCAACGACCAAGATGATATTAATGGAGTACTTGCGACATATTAACACTTTTCTACAGTAGATAATCTGGGATTCGGTTCAATCCGACTGAGTTCGACTACTCGAACCCTTTTTTGGTTAAGCTTGGAGATCACCCTTGCGTTGAAAATTGATCATTTAACTCCTTATTTTTCATTTATAGGAATTAAAGTTAAATGTTGTGTGAATTTTATTCAAACAGTAAGAAAGGGAGAGTTGTTTAAAAGTGGTAAATTATCAGTTAGTTATACTTTTTTTTCAGGTCGCTATTTTTCTATTAATATCAATGTATTTTGGATGGATATCTAAGCTGTTAGGGCAACCCAAAGTCATCGGTGAACTTATCGGAGGGGTTGTCGTAGGAGCATTCCTTGTTTATATTCCGGGAACGAACGAAGTCACTCATATTTCTTCTGCATTTAGTGGGGTTATACAAATTGGCATGCTGTTTTTTATGTTTTTGGCAGGGCTCGAAATAAATCTCTCTATCGCTTCTAAATATAAAAAACCAGCAATCTCTGCAGGGATTTTAGGATTAATTTTTCCCTTTTCTTTGGGAATTTGTTTAGTTTGGATGTATCCTCAGATTAATACCGCTTTTACAGATAAATGGATCTTTATGTTTTTTATGGGTATTGTACTTGCCGTCTCAGCGTTGCCTGTTATTTTAAGGATTTTAATGGACTTGAAGTTGAAAGATAGTAAGGAAGCAACAGTAATAATTACTGCTGCTACAATTACAGATCTGGTATGCTGGATATTGTTCGCTTGTCTTATCAGTTTCATTGATTCTGGGGTCAACCTATTAAACATGATACTCATTTCGATTAAGTTTATTGTGTTTCCTTGTCTCTTATTAATAGGATCCCATTACCTTAAAGATATCCTTCGTTACTACCAGGAGAAAGCGCAGCGGCCATTCAATTATTTCGGGGTTGTATCGCTGATAATACTTCTTGTAGCAGGGTGTGCGGAGTTGACGGGGATTCATCCCTTTTTTGCAGTTTTTATTTTCGGAGCCACTATGAGAAATGTAATGGACGAGGCAGTAGAAGCAGTATTTCGTCGTATTTCAATGGATTTTTTTGCTCCGTTATATTTTGTATCCGTCGGTTTTATGGTAGATTTTTCACGAAATTTCGAGGTATGGACTTGTATCGTAATTTTTGTGATTGCTTGTGTTGGGAAAATATTAGGCTCTGGGGGCGGCGCCTGGCTAGGAGGGATGACAAAAAAGTCTGCGTTGACAGTTGGTTTAGGTATGAATGCGCGTGGGGCTGTTGAAATTATTATCGCATCGATTGCATTGGAAGCAAAAATAATTGATGAGCGAATTTTTGTTGCTGTAGTTCTAATGGCTATATTTACGTCTGTGTTCGCTGGGGCAGCGCTAAGGTGGGTCAAAACGAAGATGAAGTCTGGTGAGGTTAATAACAAATCAGAGAACATCGAAATAGCTTCAAAATCTTATCATATCAAATCTTAACGCAATCTATCAGGATGATGTAAGAAGATATTAGACGTTGTCAAAGTGCTTAATTTATCAGAAATTAAATATACTGGCTTAGTGCTTTTTGAAACTTGTACGAGAGATATCCCCAGAGTATTATAAAAAATCTCACTAAAGAAATTTTAAATGTGGTTACTCTCAACTAAATTTTCGAGAAAATATACAATTAGAAGGAGGAAGAAGTTAAAATGGCTATTGCATTCGTTGACGATTATTTTGACTAGGATCTGCAATATATTTAACCTTAACAAGCTCAACCGAACGATATATTACTTCCATTGTTTTAAAAGTAAAAAGTAAATAAACTTATATTACTTCACTTCAGAAATTGGAGTAGGAACCTTTCAGATGGTTGTCCAATATTCTAATTGAGATTCATGGATCACCCAAAAAAACAGAAACCTGGGATATTAAAAAATACGGTTGCATCATGTTGTGAAAGTAAAGCTTGTTCCGGAGTCAATTATTCGATATTTGCGTGTGTGGGGGCACAAGAACATGATTACTACCAAAATCTTTAGATACGACAGACAGCGAGAAGACTTATACAGACTTTTGGAATTTAGATATTTTGCTTTTGTTGAAGAATTGCATTACTTACCATCCAAGTCGGAATTTCAACTACTTCAAATGGAATTCGATCATTATGACATTTATTCAGAACATATAATTATCGAAAAGTTTAACGAAATCATTGCTTGTGCGAGAGTGATACGTTGTAACGAGATAGGACTTCCGGTTTTTGATAGGATTATGCCCTCTTTATACAAGCAATTATCTTTACAAAATACTGCTGAGGTAAGTAGGTTAATTGTTAAAAAGGAATATCGGTCGTCCTTCATTTATACGAAATTGTTGCAAACTGTGTTCGACAGTTTACTAAAACTACAATGCACATATGTATTAGCAGATACATTCATTAATAGTGATAGTTACAATCTACTGCTATCTTTAGGTTTAAAAAAGGCGAGTAAAGAATATAACGATGTATTGTTTAGTCCAGAAATACATTCGATCGTGCTTTATTTTAAAATGGAAGAAATGAAGGAGAAGTTAATGAAGGCTCCAACTCCTCGACAAAGAGCATTTCTAAAAAGCTATAAAATGTCTTAATTGCTTTCTAATTGAGTAAGTACTACCTACTTTTTTTGTATACATAATATCGGGAAGAAATCTTATATTGCATGTTATACTTAGTGCGCAAAGGAGAGTATGAATTATGCAATGGCTGGAACGAATGGAAAGAGCAATGGCATATATTGAGCAAAATCTAGAAGACAAGATTAGCTATGAGGAATTAGGAAAAATATCCATGTGCTCTTCGTATCATTTTCAAAAAATGTTCTCCTTTTTAACAAATATTTCATTATCAGAATATATTCGTAGGAGACGTTTGACTTTGGCTGCGCAGGCATTACAAAATTCCTCAATTAAAATAGTTGAACTTGCTTTTAAATTTGGCTATGAATCACCGGATGCTTTCTCACGCGCGTTCTGTAAGTTGCATGGAGTGACACCATCCTTTGCCCGAGAATCGGAAGTTGTTCTTAAAGCATATCCACGTCTTTATTTTTATTTAACATTGAGGGGAGCAAAGGAAATGAATTACAAAATTGTTGAAAGAGAAGCCTTTAAAGTATTTGGAAAGTCAATAACAGTAAATTTCAGTGAAAATAACGGGGCAATTCCGAAATTTTTAAAACAATGTTGCGAAGAAGGAATTACGGATAAAATGTTTGAACTTGCGCAATATGAATTAAAAGTAGGTAAGACAGGAAAGCAACTAAGTGGTGTGCTATATGATTATCAACCGAGTGAGGGTGTATTTCGGTATATGGTAGCAGCAGAATGTTCAGATGCCTCAGTGCCTGATAATTTTGAGATTTATGATGTTCCTAAGTTGTTATGGGGCGTAATATCGGAAATTTACGAAAAACATATCGAAATCAGCGAAATATGGAAACGGGTTCCTGAATGGCTTCAATCAATGGGTTATGAACATGCCGAAGCTCCAGAATTAGAGGAATACTATACTGTAGATACTGGGATTCTCTGTGAAGTTTGGATTCCAATTATTAAAAAATGATTGTTAAAAAAATATACGAGAATTGGAACGGTCGTTCCAGTTCTTTTTTAGTTTGGCGTGCCCAGAGGCATGCATTATCTAGTTGGTGCAAGTCCAACCAAGGGAGGGGCCAAGCCACCCTTGTAGCTAGGATGCTTACGTATGGCGAAATCTGTGCGTAAAAGCGCACCGACAAAAGTACCTGTCGGAGATAGAGCGAGCAACATACCAGGTCGTAACATCAAGTGAATCCTGCCGCATTGTCAAAAAGGCCTCGCAAGAGGAAAAAGAGGAAGCTGAGTCTCGCTAACTTAGATGAAAGCCAAGGAAGCTGTGTAGAACTTGGAACAACAACGAAGAATCCTCCGGTGTATAGGGTATAGGGATCGGTGCACGGATCAAGATTATTATGTGGAACATCATATTAACAGACCAAATAATGGTAGGCTATCAAATGGAGAAATATCCGAACCGGAATTGATTCGTATCAGGCAGCAAACGCTTGATTGAGTTGGTTATAGCTACTGGTACAGAGAATGCTGATAATCTCCCCCTTTATCGCTAGATATGCAACTGATATATAAATGGGGGAGCATCGATTGGTGGACGTTATATAGGAATCATTAATCAAAAAATTAAAACTACCGGAGCATTCATTTAATCGTTCCCGTAACTAGGTGGAAATACGTTCACCATAGCCGAAATAATCATCCAATCCCAAACGGATAAGACAGATAGGAACACCTTAACAAATAAAACAGCGCTATATGACCAAGTGAAGTGGGAAACTAGATCGATTGGTAGATCAGGCATCGAACCGGTAAATCATATTTTTACAAAAATTGCTTCTATAATTCAGCATTCACCATACTCCGTGTACGGGAAGGCGTATAGAAGCTTTTTTGTTTAATAATGTGACCGTGTATGATATTTGCGACAATATGTTAAAATAAGGATTTTATTACAAATAAACCGGATATGTATTCTGGGTTGACTGTATCCTCAAAATCGCTTAAAAATATTTATGAATAGATTGATAATTATTGATTGCTAGTAAGGTATTGCTACCTATAGGTACTCCTCTTATAACATCGTTCGGTATTATTCTAATAAATTATCATTTCTTTCTTGCTATCCCGAAACTAGGCCATGGTTTTTTAGTAATTTTATACAAATAAGATGTGATAAAGTATTGAAAACTTACTTTTACGATAATATTGTTATAGACTCACCTCGGACAAAAAGTTACAGAGTACCAAAGGCTTGGTTGAGTCAAGTTGCAACAAACAAATTTCTAAGTTTCTTGTTGACTGTATAGCTCAAGGATATTATGTTTTTTATTGGTAAATAAATGCTATATTCCTAACACTAGTGCATTTCAAAAATATTCGTTTACTCACGACCTCTTTGTGTATGGGTATGATATTGAAGAAAAGATATTTTATATTTCTGGATCCCTCGGCGGGCGAGAGCAGTCGAAATGGCAGGCAGAACGGTTTCCCTCTCTTAAGGATACAGCCATGATATGGGAGGCGGCGGATTTAGTCGTACGAAGACTTTGGATGTACCGACAAACGCTACTAATAAACTGTATCAAGTATGCAAAGACCGGTTTAAGGCTAATTACAAAAATGAAATCGTTCGTAATGTTCATATTGGCATAATCTATAGAACGCCAAAACAATTCAGCTTGACCTATTTGAAGATAACATGAAGGAGAGGCAGTTAGGGTACGTCATGGATGAAATCCAGAATAAATCCGACTTTAAAGCCATTTTCCGTGCTACAGGCTACAAGTATGAGGGAGGGAGCATAGGTAAAATTGGAGGGCATCGTGCATGACCATACGTGATCGTGGGATTATCAAATGGGCGCCATTTACAATGCCGGAGTAACGAAAGATATTGGCCATGGTGTATGAAGCCGAAAATGATGTAAAGAAGCCAATTTTGGAAGTGCAGAGACTTAACGAATTAGATGAGAAGCTTGACGAATGGGAATGTCCGTGCACGCATGACCTATTATAAAAATAAAAGAAATCATACCGTGAATGGGTAAATACAGAAAGTTGATCAGATAGGTGGAATCACTCATTTATCTGATCCGCAATGGGTGTGTTACGCATTCCCTACCGATTAATAATTGTGCTATCCATTGACATAGAATATCTAAATGAGGAACCTTTTCCAGACTGATTGGAAAAGGTTTTACGTCGTTATAATTGATAAAAGAGAATAAACCATGGAGCATTTGCATCAAGCCCCTAATGCGGAAATGCATCAGCGGAGCTTGGACCAAACGGTCCTAAGGCTGGACAGACGTTAGCGTTTCTTACGGGCAGAGGAGTGATGGTGCTCAGTTTGAGCGTCTATTTTATAGTCAATTTGTTGCCTTGCAGCCGAAAACGGAAACTTCTACATAATGTGCGTGTTTACATTTTTAGGTATATCCTTATTGAACGATATAGAGGATGAGGTTTTTGGCCATTACTTATACACAGGTGGCAGCTAGTTTCACGGAAGAAGGTGTGATATTGTGTACACCTGAAGAAGCTTATCGCAATGTCTCACAAGTGCTTGATTTTGTATGCCCACTTCACCCCGAACTCCTGCAAAAGAAAAGTGCGCATAATGTGGGTATGGCGACTTATCCGTGTGAATTATGTGCAAATGAAGCGCTTACTAACCATCGGCGAACACCCTACGCGACGATCCAAGCGGCGTTTGATGTGCGCGGTTATGATCTGCTCACAACTAAGGCACAATATACGACCACCGAGAGTCCACTAGTTTATCGTTGCCGTCCCCATCACCAAAAAACGCGTACGATTTGGTACCATAACATGACCATTCAAAACAAAGGTTGTCGGGCGTGCGCCAATAATATAAAAAGGCAAAAGAGCGCGGAAATGATGTTTCCGATCGCGCGTGCCGCTTTTACGAAACAAGGGTAAACTTTGCTCGAAGAGCGATATGTCAACGCGAAGACACCAATGTTATTTCTGCTCCAATCACCCCACAATTCACGATAAAATGACATATGACAGCGTGAAGGAATCAGGCAGTAACCGCTGCACAAACAAGCAGAATTGCGAAAATCAGAAATTGCCCTTCGGAGAAGTGATACAACGTGCAGAATACCACGGGTTCACTTTACTGCCAGATCAGTACTATCAAAACATGCACGAACCATTATGGTTCACCTGTCATTAACATCCACAAACACCTGTGTCGCGTACTTTGAATAACATTGTCCAGGGCAAGGGTTGCGAAATTTGCGGTATTCCAAGATTGAGATAAAACGGATCATATTAAAATATGGATTAATAAATTTCCCGGCTAAATGCGGGCCAAAGGTCATAATCACCATACAGGTCGTAACGATGACGACGAAAGAGGAGATAGTTACAGCAAGCAGTGCGACTTTGCCGACTTTTTCAGGCTTGCTGAACAGAGGGATTAGCATCATCATAAGGATGCTTTCCGCCAGAAAAGAGATGTGTACAATCGAGACCTTCGCAATATGGAGCGCACCATGATCCAAGAAAATTGCCAGGAGGTGCCCGACTTGCAGGTTAGGGACGTTTAGCAGTAGCGAGATGATAATCACAAGTAAAAATAAAGGTCCAACGATTTGACTAAACCTGGCGATCGCCGTAATTCCGCCTTGATAAACAATGTACGTAAGAACGAGGATCATCATAATGGAAATCACCAGTGTCGGAGTATGAAAAAAGAGGACCAACTGGATGAAGTCCGACATCGCGCGTAGAATGACAATGGTGACGGAGAGCCAGCTTATTATATAAAAGATAGAAATCACTTTACCCATCCAATTACCATATAGTAACTGATGAATTTCGACCATTGTTTTTTTGGATGTCGCTCACATACCTTTGCTACCATATAGGTGACTGCATTCCTGATTAAAAGTCCGATAAACATGGAGATCCAGGTATCCTGTTGCAAAAGGCCGATGGTAGGGGAAATGGTTAACCATACTGATATCGTGACTTCAATTGTTGCAAAATCGAGAAAAATTGTGTAGGGCTTATTCGCGTCATTAGAGCTCATTCCTTTGGGATATATGTTTACAGCCCATCACCAGTATATCCATAATCCTGGATTGGAAGCTTCCGTGAGGGTCGCAAAGGTCGTAACAAGGTAAAAGCACAGGGTGGCGACGAAGTCCGCGTGATCACGGATCCTAGCTTGGAGAGTACTGTGGAACTGGCGCCTCTCATCGACCCTACTGTGCATAGTTGCTGCACAGTAAGACCAAATGGGGAGAAAGAGTTAAGACAACCAGAGAAACATTTTTATATAGTGGTTTCCAAAAGCTATGGTAGAGCGCCTACTTTCTTTATGCCACAGAATATGAACAAGTTAGGACCGCTGTAGCAGCTCTGGTCGGGGATTACACGGCAGCTGAGAGAGAGGAAATTGAACTTCCTGAAACAGGAGTGTGTAGCATCCAGACTAATTCTTGCTGCGATTCGGAGAAAAGTAACCAATCCCATGTCAAACCAGAAGCTGTGAGTTCTTGCTGTTCAACAACTACCAAACCGGTGGTGTCGAAGTTTTCCTGCTGCAGCTAAACTTCAAAGGGCATTTTCCTTGGGGCAGTGCCCTTTCTAGAGGGAAGGGAGAAGTGTATCGGAGACCGGGAAAAAGAAAAGGCAAATAATTATGCCCATAGTTCTCCTTGTAGTTATGACGGCCGTATCTCTTATTTGGGGATGCTATGTTGTTGGTTTTGATGTAGACAAAAAATTAAGTAACAAATAATGTGTTTAAGTAAACTAGTAAGCGTTCATCCGACCAAGCAACTGGGTGAACGCTTATTTGTTTATGATTAAATAAAAAGGGATGGTTTTATCATCAGAAAATCCCTGGTATGATCATCAGGAATTCCCTGGTATGATCATAATCCCTGGTGTAGCTGGAAATTCTTCTAATGGATTTCAGCCCCTTTCGGTCTTCCAATTGATACAATTCTTCTTGCAGAGATGCAAGGAGGAGAAAGGATGATGAAGAGTATGGAGCAGATTCACCGAGTCAAAGAGTTACAAATTCAACAACAGGGACCCAATCAGATCACCAAGGAATTAAAGATTGATATGAAAACCGTCCGCAAGTATATGGCCAAAGAAGATTTTTCTCCTCAGGTGTCAGTAGTTGTGACAAGGCCCTCGAAGCTGGATCCGTACAAAACTACTATTGATGCGTGCTTAAAAGAGGACGAACAGAATCGCTACAAACAACGACATACTGGTAAACGTGTGTATGACCGCTTAATCCAGAAGCATCCTGAGTTCGACTGCTCTTACCCCACTGTCAATCGTTACGTAACGGCTCTAAAGCAAGAACGTAAAATGATCAAGAACTGCTTTCAAGAGCTGCAATGGCATCCGGGCGAAGCTCAAGCGGACTTCGGTGATTGTGATGTCATTCTAAATGGGCAAAAGCGGACATGTCGCTTTCTCGTACTCTCTTTTCCACAAAGCAACGCAGCGTTCGTACAGTGCTTCTTGGGAGAAACAGCAGAATGCCTTTCTCAAGGTCTTATGGATATCTTTTAGCACATTCATGGTGTCCCGCGTCGCTTAGTGCTAAACAACGCAACAGGTGCTGGGAGGCGGGGTGGTGAGGTGGTCAGACTGACGCAGTTATTCCAACGCTTTCAAGCCCATTTCGGTTTTGAGGTCACCTTTTGCAAACCAGCCAACGGGCATGAGAAAGGCAATGTGGAGAACAAGGTTAGCTACGCAAGGCGAAACTATTTTGTGCCGCTTCGTTCTGCGCCTTCGCTCCTTGAATGGAATGCAGAGTTGTTTCAAGTCTGTGAGCTCGACAATTCTGGGGAGCATTACAAAAAGGATGAACCAATCTGTATGCTGTTTGAAGCGGATCGCAAAGCCATACTACCATTGCCTAAGCTCGAATTTGAGGCTTGCCGCTAAGAGCACGTAAAATCGAACGGTTACGGTAAATTTGTTCCCGGTGGGTGTCACACATATTCCTCCTCACCCATGTATGCTGAGCGTGAAATTGTTGTACACATCAGTGCACATTTCATCGAACCGCTAGACGAGGCCGGTGATGCCATATCCTGGCATAACCGGGAATTCGGCAGTGAACGCACGGATACCGTCGACTGGACGACCATGCTTGACCGGGCTTGCATGGAAGAAGACGAGTGGGGCAAGAACAGCCTCAAGCAGGCGCTCAAACTCATCAAGGATTTGTCCAACCAATATGGATTAGACGTGGCGATGACGAGCATGCAGGAAGCGATCGTTCGCAAACGCACGGAAGGCCTACCGGAAAATGCCGCCGTGGTAGCTGCGCGAATCGTCCACTATGGTCTCCATACACCAGGAGAACCAGGGTCGGATATGAGTCGTTATGATGAGCTACTCCCCGCAACAGGAGGTGCTAGTTATGGATCGAAGTGAGGTCTGTCAAGAGATTGCGCTTTTTTCCCGGCAACTCATCCTAAGCCAAAATGCCTTGCGGCTATGCGACTTGGAAGCAACGCCGAAGCAGGAAGAGTTCTTGCATCAAGTATTTAAAGAAGAACTGGAACACAGAGAACGCCTGCGTAATGTACGCCTGTTCCAGAAAGCGGCCTTCCCAGTTAAGAAGACACTTGAGGGCTATGAGTTTCATTCTCTACTCCTTCCTTTCACACTACAAACGGATGAACTGACCTCGCGTCAGTTCGTTCGGGACAAAAAGAATCTTGTACTCTACGGCCCTGTAAGTATGGGCAAAACCCACTTTGGCATCGCTTTAGGTGTGAAGGCTTGCGAAGTTGGGATGTACACGCGTTTCTTTTTCTTCACCGCAGCCTCACTCGTACCAAACTCAGTGAGAGCAAGAGAGCTGGTTCGCTCGAGCGTACTATGAAGGAGTTAGAGAAAGCCGATCTCGTCATAATAGACGAGTGGGGTTATCTACCGATGGATCGCGAGGAGGCCCAACTGCTTTTTCAAGTGATTACTGCAAGCTATGAACGACGAAGCCTATTGACTGTCTCACTCATCACGGCCAACTCATCGTTTTTGAATGAGAAAGTTACCGCCCCAAGCACGCATTAATGCGTCAAAAGTGACCGATTAACTGGAAATTCCACAGGGAATTCCATTATAAAACCAGAGAATTCCTGATGATAAAAGCTGAGGAAAACCGATGATCATACCAGGGAAAAGCTGTTGATAAATCCAGGGAATTTCACTTGACAAAACACACTTATTACTTTTTGTGATTAATAAGCCAGGGTTATTAATTAGGCCTGCGTGGGGGATTAAACTACCATGAAAATTAAAATCCCACAGTCGAAGAAAAAGAAACAGCACTAAAGAAAGACGCAGCTCTTTCATTTTAAAATGTAAAATCTTAAAAAGGGTGAATAATTAAATAATAAATATATAAATATTAATAATTAAATATATATGTTTCATTATGGGGCAATCTGTCAATACTTTTATAAAAAGGTAAAGAGAGGAATGTCATTGAATAATAATCATTTTGCATTTGTTACCCCACAAGGAATTAACTATCAAGGTGAATTATTTACTTGCTCATTAGCAATAAAAGAGAAATGGTATGCACATCCAGGTAGTAATAATTGTTTCTTGGCAATTCCATTGGTTGGGTTTGATGAGTCGGGACAACTAATATTAAAAATAGGTAGTGAGGATGTTATAGCTAGAAAAGTTGATGTAGATATAAAACTAAAGGAAAGTGAATTGATTCAATATTATCTGACATTTCAGGAACTGAAGAAAAAGTGGAAGGAGAAGAAATTAGGGAGATTGGAGGTTAAAAAAAGATGAATAAATTGCTCAATCGAAATTTGAGTAAAATTGAAAATGAAACTCTAGCTAGTTTTATATTTAGAATTTCCAAGGGAAATGATTGCTCATTTCCTTCAACAATCTGCTCATTTTTAGATTTATCAACATATGATCTACAAAAAAATGAATTCACTAGTAACTCTTTATCAGTTTTAAGTGAATTAACTGATCAAAGTCTTTCTAATTTAAGAATGATGACAAATTCATTTTTTATTGATGCTTTTGGGGAAGTTTTATTTGAAGAACTAATAATAAAGAATAATGTTCAATACTGCCCCCTGTGTGTAAGTGTTGAATTTCATCATCAAAGAAATTGGGCATTTATCCCTATTTCAGTTTGTTTGAAGCATAATGTATTTTTAATAGATCGATGTTGTAATTGCCATGCAAAAATAAGTCTAAATTCATATTGGTATGAGTCTTGTAAAAAATGTGATTTTAAGTATAAAGATGCGGTAGCCGTTCCAATTGACTCAAAGTCTTTTGAATTAATTTCTCAGAAAAAACTATATGAAATAATCATAGAGATGAAAGCGCCATTTTTTAAGGAATTAAGTTCACTTGAGCACTTAAAACTAATTTTAAACAGTAGGAAGCTTATTACAGGATTAACAAGTTTTACAGGTGAAGGAAGATTGGAGAATTATTTTTGGGATAAAACCACATTATCTCACCTCTACGCAAATTGCATATGGTTGTATTTTAACTTCCCTAGAAATTTCAACATGGCATTTAATAGGGTTAATACTCAATTAAATTACTTAGTAATAAATAAGTTAAAGCGATTTGAATATTATTTAGAATCAATTTCAGAATCTCAAATTCAAACACATTATGCTAATACTACAATTAAACTTCAACGAAATTCAGATGATTTCATGAATATAGATACAATTTCATATGAAGATGCAATCCATCTTTTGAATTTTCGACATTATCAATTCAAATCTCTAGAGAGGGCGAAAATCATAAACCCAAAGTTTACTAAAGGGAATGTAAAGAGATATACTTTAATTGAAATAAAGAGGTTGCATAAAATCTTGGAAGGTGAATTGGATGTAGGGGATTTTAACAAAGTTACTTTCAAAAAAGCAATTTCAAAGTATCGTCAACTAGGATTTTCTTTTGAAAAAGCAGTACTTTGGATAACGCAGAAGAAATTAAAGCCGTACAGAGACGCAGAAAGTCTTGATTTAGATGGTCTATTACTAGATGAAGATAAATTGATAGAACTGTTAGATGCGCAGTAAAAATGATTTTATAACTATGTAAAATATTGATAAGAAAGGGACCCTTGTATTTGGGGTCCCTTTCTTATAACTAAAAAATGCTAATCAGTTAAATATTTCATTTAAGATTACGTTAACCTTCTTTAAATCGGGAACTTCTAACTTTAAAAGTAACTCAATGATTTCGATTAGGTAGGGTTCTTTATTAATATTTGAATGTGTTAATTCAGTTGAAAATGAAAAGAGTTCATGAATATTTACTTCTAGGCCATCAGCAATTTTATCGAGGTTTTTTAGAGAGATGTTTGCCTCTCCACGTTCGAGGCTACCAATATATGAAAACTGAAAACCAGACCTCTCGCCAAGTTGTTCTTGACTAAGCCCTTTTTGCTTTCTGATATCTCTAACTTTAGCACCTACTAGCGTTAAGATATTAATCATAATGTCAACCCTCCAATAAAGAGTGTAGACAATTAATCAAAATAGAAACATATTCATATATATATAATAATTAAAAATTATAAATATATTATTTAAAACTAGAGATAGAACAAATTTTTTTAAAATTTAGATCTTATTTGAGAGTTTATATCACCAATTATTTAGAAATAATTTTCTATGTTTAAGTATCTTTTATTTGTAATATCAAGAAGAGGCAGGAAAATTTCATGTTATTTAAAAGGTTGATGTCAAGGCCAAAGCCAATTATTGATGAGTCTCGAATTGGTTATATGATTCGTTTGTGTGAAGATAACTCGATTGAAATGAGTTATTTGTTTGAAATAATTGAGTATGACAAAGTGAACTATAGTAATACATTGGCAGATCAATTCGACAGCCGCGTTTCATTATATGAAGAAAAACCATTGAGTGAATTTACAAAATAAATATTGCTAACGAACTTAATTAAATTTATAACCATTGAGAAAACCACGTAGTTACTGGAGTTCACTAACAAATTCTATTTTCCTGCATCATGAAGTCTTACCATACGTATAAAAAAATTCTAGTTTATTAATTTAACAACATTAGTTATTCAGTATGTTGTTTTTATTTTTGTATATTTATTCACTTCATTGAATAAATAGTGGAATTTGTACGGCATTTTGTAAAGCTAATATTGCGTAAGTGCTTAATATTAGCGAAAACTTGCTAAATGCATTACTCGAATATGACTTTAAGTAATGGGATTTCATGAGATTTAGGAACGAAACTGTGTATTCAATTTAGCAAAACAACATGTTTCTTCGCATTAAAAATCGAAGACAAAGGCGCTGTGAACTATTGTGCAATTTTGCATAGTAGTTCACAGCGCCTTTATTGTGTTTATGGAAGGATTATGCGTTGTTCTCCTGATTGTAAAGCTCGCTCGGCACGATCTTATGTGATCTTTCGCTAACGATCCGCGGCAAACGCCCGATGCGGGCCGCCAGCTGGGACAGCGACTGCTCGTAGAAGTAAGCGAGACCCGTTCGGATTGTGTCTTGGAACGGCGCGGTCCAGCGTTCATGGTCAAAGCCGTCGGGGCCGAACCAGGCACCGAGCAGGGAGCCGACGCTTGCACCGAAGCTGTCCGTATCGTTGCCTTGCGCGACTTGCTTGCATATCCCATCGCCAACATTCTCGGCGAAAAGGAATGTGTTGATGAGTGTGCCGATTTCCTGGTGGATGCCGCAATGCTGAAACTCACCGTATCGCGTGTGAATGGCGTCATACGCTTCAAGCCAATCGCCAGCTTTTATGACAATGTCTCGACAAGTCGAGGCCGATTCGTAGAAGCGACTTCGCTGCGGGACGAACTGCAGAGCGGTGTCAATAACCGCAACCCGGTCATCCAACACCTGAGCCGCTGCAATCGCAGCGGCCAAGAACATTGTTGCATATACGCCAGTCCGGCGGTGTGTGAAGCTCGCGTCGCGCCAAGCAAGTTCTGCCGCGAGCGCTGGATTGCCCGGACAGGCGTAGCCGTAGGCATCGGCGCGGATAGCAGCGCCGCATAGCTCGCTGTCTGGCGTCAGCACATCTGCCCAACGCCCGATCTCTTCGAGCGGGATAGGCGACTTGTCATGCTCCAAGTAACTAAGCCCAGATCGGAGCAGCATGACGCGCTCTGGTCCCCAAGTCGTGCTGATAGGGAGGTGATTAAGCCATAGATTGCGCAGGTCTAGCTGCGTGAAAGCTGTCCCGAACTGTTCTACTGCGAGCATACCTACCAGCGTGTAGTTGATGTCATCGTCTGGAGCCACATAGTGTATGCGATCACGTGCTGTTTCGAACCAGGACCAGTGGCGTCTGCCGAGCGCACGAAGCATTTCGTCAGATATGTAATCGCGAAGTGGCCATTCTCCGACTTTCGAGAAGGCTTCGCGCATCTCGTACAAATTCGGATTTACCTCCAGCGGCTTTCCGAGCATGGAGCCGCACACGGAGGAGAGAAATGCCGTCTCCAAGCGGCGTGAGTTCTCCTCAAAATTCACCGCTCTCAGCATGCCCAGAGGTCTCGTCGGATCACATTCATTCCAAATCTCTTCAATTGTATCGGGTTCATAGTAGGGCCAGTCTTGCCGCAGCGGCATTTGTGCGAGAGATTGTGCAAATGAGAAATAAGCGTCATAGCTCGTCGGTAAACTTTCAAGACGATGCAAATAGCCGGATGTGTCATTGCCTTGGGCAAATTTATTGCGGAGAATGGTAGAGATCTGGTCTTTCAGGAAAGGAAGGGATAGTAGCATGGTTGGAATCGGCCTCCATTGTTGTTTTGCTCTCATTATAACGAATAGCAAGAGAGGACCGCTTCCCAGAATGCACTGAAACCTTCTCGATTTCAACTGAAAATACCACTTAATAGGTTGCGGTAGTCAGAAGGCTTCATCCCTACTTGATCTTCAAATGCACGATAGAAGGCGGCCTGACTCTGGAAGCCGCTTTGCTGGCAAATTTCCGTCACGGGCAGTGACGTGTGAATGAGGAGATTCTTCGCGGCATGTACACGGACAGAACGTAGATATTGGGCGAAGCCCATGCCAACCGCTTCCCGAAAGAGGGCTTGCGTGCGAGAGGGACTCAGATGCAGCAAAGAAGACACATCGTTTACTGTGAGTGCGTCATGGTATTTCTGCTCTAAGAACTGAATAACCGGCCTGAGTGTGCGGTATGCGCTAAGAACATTGCTCGCTTCTAGCCGGTCTGGCGAAGGATTGTAGTAACGAAGGAGGGAGGCGCAGACGTTCATTAGATGGCCCTTGAGCATATAGTAGAAACCGGGTTCTCTACGGCTGAATTCGTCCCACATCGTCAGAAACGCTTCTTTCATGCCGGTTGCGCACACCAGCGAAGCTGGAATGCGATTCTCGAATCCTTCTGGGCGATATAGGAATGGCAACAGCAGCTCTTTATCGGTGTGTAGCCAGATAGAAGGTTCGAAGAATGCGAACAGAAATTGCGCCGGCTGGTCTGGATCGGATTGGGCGCGGTGCGGTTCGACCGGATTCACGACGAAAAAATCACCTGGCTTGATGGGATAGCTCTTATGGCCAAAATGAAAAATGCCTTCTCCCTTCAAGCAGCAGCCGATTTCCAACATACTATGCCGGTGAAACGGCTCGAGTCGATAATCGGGCACGTGCATCATCATATCGATTGGCAAATCTGTAGGGTCCACAAGTCGTCCTCTTTTCTCTGAAATTCGCTCGCAAAACATATATGTTTGCCTAATGGTTCTCTAATGTATATCCTCTTTCAGCATAAAGATCGATATAGTCATTTTACCACAGCGATTAGCAAGAAACAGTTAATGTTCTTGCAAGAATGCGAGTTGCGATGCTTTCCATGAAAGAAGGAGCGGACTTGTTAGGGACTGTAATTTTCTTCTTTTTTTATATTTTATACATTTTGAAGAATAATAAGATGAATCATGGGTTTAATGGTAAAGTAGGGCAATTATTTTAAACGAAAAATCAGGATGCTAATGATTTATCATGACAAATTGTTTAATTTTTTTGAAAAAGTTAAAAATTCATAATAGGATTAATTAATAATCGTTTCTAAGTTGAGCGGCATGTGCTATTCTAAATAATAAAAATTCTTCTGGGGTGAAGAGAAATGCAAGTTACTGATGTCGAAAAAGTACCATCCTTGTTTTCCAGAACTAATCCATTTCAAGCGAAAGTATTGAAAAATATTAATTTGAACGGAGAAAGTTCCAGCAAAGAAACACGCCATATTGAACTTTCACTCGAAGGCTCTGGCCTGTCGTATGTGCCGGGCGATTGCTTAGGCGTAGTTCCTGACAATGATCCTGAGTTGGTCGCTGCTATCCTTGAGGTTATGAATTGGGATGCGGACACGTCGGTAGTCATTAATAAACAGAACGAAACGCTCCCTTTGAAGGAAGCTCTTTTGAAGCATTTCGAGCTTACGTTGTTGTCCAAGAAAATTGTTCAGCAAGCTGTTGAATTTTCCGATAATGAAGGTTTGAAGCAACTTGTGGCAGATACGGAGCAGCTGAAGGCTTATACAGACGGCCGTGATTTGCTTGACTTACTAAGTGAATTTGGACCTTGGAAAGCTTCCGCGCACGAAATTGTCGCTTTATTAAGAAAAATGCCGCCACGCTTATATTCCATTGCAAGCAGCTTTGCAGCTAATCCAGGGGAAGTTCACCTCACGATCGGTGCTGTTCGCTACGTGACGCACGGTCGCGAGCGCAAAGGTGTATGTTCCGTGATGTGCGCAGAGCGCCTGAACGAAGGAGATACCGTTCCGGTCTTTGTTCAAATAAATAAACACTTTAACCTTCCGGAGTCCTCGGAGCAGGATATCATCATGGTAGGTCCTGGTACGGGAATTGCGCCATTCCGTTCCTTTATTCAAGAGCGTGCGGTGAGCAAAGCGGCAGGCAAAGCCTGGTTGTTCTTTGGTGACCAGCATTCAGCGACAGATTATCTGTATCAGGAAGAGCTGGAGCAATATCAACTGGCGGGTGCACTGACCAAAATAGATGTAGCTTTCTCACGTGATTCGGCGCAGAAAGTGTATGTCCAGAATAAAATGCAGGAGAATAGCCAGGAGCTATTCACATGGTTAGAGCGCGGAGCTTACTTCTACGTGTGTGGCGATAAACAAAACATGGCGAAGGATGTTCACAACACCCTGATTGACATTATTGAAAAAGAAGGCAAGTTGAGCCGCGAAGAAGCTGAAGCCTATTTGAATGGCTTGCAAGAGCAAGGACGTTACCAACGTGACGTTTATTAATTGAAATTAGGTAAGGCGAGTAAGCTGACTATCAGCTTACTCGCCTTTTTTGTTGTCATTAGCGCGACGATCGACCCGTTTCAAATGGTCTTCTTTGACGTTTTGCTTTTCTAGCATGCAGAAGCTCATATACCGTTGGGACCATAATCAACGTGAAGAGCGTTGCTGAAGTCAGACCGCCGATAACGACTACAGCTAAGCCTCGGGAAACGATGCTACCTTCTTCAGCTTTGGCTAGGACAAGCGGCACCATCGCACAAATGGTAGCTACGGCTGTCATCAAGATCGGACGCATCCGTGTAGCCGCGGCTTCAAGCAAGGACTCACGAATCGTCATGTGCTCTTCATTTTGCTTCACACGGTCAATCAAGACGATGGCATTCGTGACGACGATTCCGATCAGCATCAAAAATCCGAAGATCGACGTAACGTCGAAGGATGTTTTCGTGATCATCATCCCGACAATGGCGCCCACCGCCGCGAATGGCAGGGATACCATGCTAGCGATCGGTGCGCGGAACGATTTAAACGTGATGACCATGATCAGGAGCACGATACCAATGGAAATACCCATGGTCATAAACAAATCGGCAAAATCACTGGATTGCTCAGCGGAAGCTCCGCCAACGGTTAAAGCAACTTGGGCTGGAAGCTTGAGATCTTTGGTGTTTTTCGTGATCTCTGTGTTGATTTTGGATAGTTTAGTTGAATCTACGAGTGCCGTCACACGCAAGAATTGTTGGCTATTCTTATGAAGAATCGTGTTGGACTCATTTGTTTTTTCGATCTTCGCAACTGAGGTCAATGCCGCTGGACCCGCTGCTGTCATAATTTGAATATTCGATAGGTCGGAAACCGTCGATGGGTTAATCAAAGCATCTAACACTACAGGAATTTCTTTATTCTCCAGCTTCATGGAACCAATGGGTGTTGGGTTCATAAGGGAGCGAATGGTACCTGCAATTTCCTCGGGTTTAGCCAGAGCAGGATCAACTGTGATCGAATAGCCAGGTTTGGTTACATTTTGATTACTCGTCACTTTCTCAACGCCTTCAATACCTTTAATTGCCGCAATGACATCCGCAGCTGCTTGATCTAGACTCTTAGCGGAATCTCCCGTTAAATCAACGGTAATGGCGGAACCGCTGCTGCCATCGAAGCCACCGCCGCCTGCTTGCAAATCAGCGTCCGGATATTTGGATTTTTGAGAGATGACCTGGTCGATAAAATGCTGTGTATCCACATCTTTCTTCATGAATACTTGGAAGGTTGCAATTGTTGGAGGCGCGACGCTGCCCCATTTGGCATTATCTTCAGTATTTCCTTGTTGCAGAATAAGATGATCAAGCTCACTTTGTTCGAGCATGAATTTTTCTAACTCCATGGCTTTTTCTCGCACAGTAGAAATCGGAGTTTCGGGTGCGTAGGACAGCGTGACACTCAATTGGCTTGCTGTGGAACCTGCGACTGCACCTTTTGGCATGGCGAAGTAAAGGGCAATCGAACCGCCAAACAGAATAAGCGAAACAAGAATGGAGATGAACTTATGATTCAAGCTCCAGGATAAGATGCTTCGCAGACCTTGCGACTCTTTATGTTCCTTTAATTTCGTACTGCGAAGTAACCAAGCGCTCATTAGAGGAACGACGGTTAATGCAACCAGCAAGGAGGAAAGCAAGGAATACGTTACGGTTAAGGCAAAAGGGAGCAGAAACGCTTGCAAGGATCCTTTCAAAAGTCCAAGCGGCAGGAACACGGCAACGGTTGTTAAGGTAGATGCGGTAATCGCTCTAGCAACCTCACGCGTTGCATCCAGGATTAATTCCTTGGAGAACTCCGCCTTCTGGGTTCTTCGGAAAATATTTTCGATAACAACGATACTATCATCCACGAGCCGCCCTACAGCTACGGCGACCCCGCCAAGGGTCAAGATATTCAGTGTCACACCGGATTGGGAAAGCAAGAACAACGTTAATCCAAGTGAAAGAGGGATAGAAACAATCGTAATGAACGTAGAACGAATATTTCGAAGGAAGATCAGAATCACGATAGTCGCAAATAAGGCGCCAAGCAGCACTTCTCGCATCATACTGTTAACGGAAGTGACGACAGATTCAGCTGTGGAGTAAATCACTTCTGCCGTAGCACCTGGATATTTCGTCGCGATATCTTCTGAGATTTTATCTACTTCCTTAGAGATATCAACCGCGTTGGAGCTAGCATCCTTAGTTACTACCAGGGTAAGGGAATCCTTGCCGTTAATACGCGTCAGTGTATCTTTGTTTGCAGAAACTTCAACAGTCGCAACATCTTTTAACTTGACGCCTGTTGCTACGGTTAAATTAGTAAGCGTAGCGAGATCGTCCAGGTTCCCAACGACCTTAATGGCACTTGTTTTGCCATCTATGGGTCTTTCACCGACATTGACAGTCACGTTCTGACCTTGAAGGACACCCATCAGCACTTGAGCAGGCAATTTCGCATTGGCCAGCTTTTCTTTATCAGGGTGAATAATCACTTGAGACACGGATGTGCCACCAAGTGCTACGCTAGCAAGCCCTCTGATTTTCTGAAACTCAGGCAAAATTTTCTCCTGCGCTAGCTCGACATTCTGCTTGGTAATGCCATCTTTGAAGTTCAGGGATACCCAGGAGAGTGGAATCATCGAGGTATTTAATCGAATAACGAAAGGCTTCGACATCCCTGCAGGGAGAACAATCGAGGAGAGCGCTTCTTGCACGCTTGCTTGTGCATCCTTCATTTTAATATCCGAATCAAATGTCATATCAACTTTCATGAAACCGTCGGATGATGTGGAGAATACTTCTTTCTTACCAGGCACACTGGACATAGCTTTCTCTATAGGTGTAGTTGCACTATCTAGCATGGATTTGGCATCGTAGCCTTGGCCGACGACCGTAACACTAATCTGCGGGAAATCTGCGCTTGGGAGAAATTCCATCGGCAATTTAAAATAACTACCGATCCCCGTGCCTAAAATTAATATCACCAAAAAAATGACGGCTGCTTTGTTACTAAAAGCCCATTTCGTAAACCATGTCACACGACTCGCTCCCTTTCATCACTGGGGATGGTTTCAACTCTGTTTACAGTCGGAGAAAACCCTTAGGTGTAGAATTCCATCTTCTGATTGATATATGTAAATGAGGGATAAGGTAGATAGAGTTTTCATGATTTGGATAAAAGATCACCTCGAAGGAAATGCTACCCTTATCGTCCATCGTGTGACGAAGATACTGAAGACGACGGGAAGTGAACGTAACGCATGTTACATGGCAAAAAGAGGTTGATCTGGATAGTCCTCATCTGTGTGGTCCTGTTCAGTGCTTCCACAACGACTGTATTTGCGTATGGCAAAGGTGCAAAAGGCCCTGATGTATACGCGGTTCAAGGGATGTTGAAATCTCTTGGTTACTACTCGGGACCGATTACAGGCTATTATGGCAATCAAACACAAGCTGGGGTTAAAGCGTTTCAAAGTAGATATGGTTTGGCCGTGACGGGAAATGTTGACGATCAAACCTTACAATCCATTCTTTGGGCTTATGGTAATTTGAAGATTCCCAAGAAGACGACACCAACGCCAGTGCCAACACCGACGCCGACGCCGGAAACACCGAGTCCAACACCTGCACCGCAGGTTCCCTCAACGTCAGGATTAACGGTAGAAGAGCAGCAAATGCTGGATCTTGTGAATAAAGAGCGAGCGGCTATTGGTCTCGCTGCGCTTACTGCTGATCCGGAGTTGACCAAAACAGCTCGTCTAAAAAGCCAAGATATGGTGGATAACAAATATTTCTCCCATGATTCACCAACGTATGGTTCACCATTCGATATGATGGAGAAATTCGGAATTACGTACAATGCAGCAGGGGAGAACATTGCTTGTAACCAAGGTGTTCAAGCGGCGCATGAAGCACTAATGAACTCTCCAGGACATAAAGCGAATATACTCAGCAAAGATTACACGCATATTGGTATCGGCATTGTAGATGGCGGGCCGTGCGGTAAAATGTTTACCCAACAATTTATTGGTAAATAGACATTGGAAAAGGACGTAACGGATGCGTGAGCATTCATTACGTCCTTTTATTCATTTTATGGAT
Source organism: Paenibacillus plantarum (assembly GCF_013141695.1). Classification (GTDB taxonomy): domain Bacteria; phylum Bacillota; class Bacilli; order Paenibacillales; family NBRC-103111; genus Paenibacillus_E; species Paenibacillus_E plantarum. Next base: position 75,329 of record NZ_WHNY01000037.1, on the reverse strand, counting down.
TGTGCTGAGTCAGATTGGTTTGGTGAATTAGCCGTATGGAAGTATCGTGAATCTCCTGTGCTCCGTGCTCCAGGCAATTAGATGGATTTTGTACAGTTAAATCGATTTCCGAGAAAACTTCGCGTAAATAGCTGTACGTTTTCCAGTTAATGCAATAATTAGGCAGAACTTGAGCCTGTAAAAAAAACCAGTTAGCACCCGTAAAGTGGATGTTAACTGGTTTATATGCTTCAACGAGGCTTATGTGGCAGATACAGGTTTAATCGCTTCGGTCCATTCTGTGTACTTCTGAAGTGCAGCACCTTGCTCAATCGCATGACGGGCCATATAGATGCCTTCTTCAATGGAGCCAGCTTTCTGGGAAACCCATAAACGGACAGCACTGTTGAGCAGTACCATATTTAAATAAGGGAGTGCAGCGTCGCCGCGAAGGACAGACAATGTGGTCTCTGCTTGCAGTTCAGCGGTCCATTCCACTACGGGGACTTCAACCATTAACTCATAAATTTCCGGATCTACAATGAATAACTCACTTGTCCCGTCCTGGATGAGGTAGGTTCTTGTTCGTTTATCAACACCTAAATCCTCCGAACCCTCCATACCTTGCACCACAATACCGCGAGAAACGCCTAATTCAATGAGCAAATTCGTGATTTTCTCAAAAACAGTGCCATGAAACACGCCAACCGCCATATAAGGAGCTTCTGTAAAACGCAGCAGCTTCTCCGCCGTATTGAACACGGTTCTCAAACCGAGCTCTTTGCGAATTTCGCGCAGCTCGCCAAGCGGTTCACACCAGCTTTCGGTCGGTGCAAATAAGAAGCCTGTTCGCGCCGCAGCAGAAACTAATGCTTCACGTGATGCTTCAAGTGCATTTACCCCCATAGCTGTAAGCACATCGGACAAGGTGATGCCCCATTTAGGCGGCATGCTTGGGCTGCCATGCAAGGTTGTCGGCACTCCGCAGGCTGCAAGTACGAATGCAGTTGGTAACGTTGCGATAAATGTGCGTGTGCGACCATCATAGGGACCGGCACAGTCGATACTTCCAGGCATAGGATAAGTGCTAATGCGTTGTCGTAAGGCATGAATAAAGGCTTTGATTTCATCTGGTGATTCCATCTTGATTCGTTCAGCTACAAGAAAAGCACCAATCTGAGCTTGCGTAGCTGCACCGGTAAGAATGAGTTCGGCTGCTTGAGCCGCTTCTTCGTAGGAAAGGTCTCTGGCTCCGCGTTTACCGCGGCCTACTTCTTTTAATAAGGATATCATCGTTTGCGGCCCCCTTTGTTCTGATCCTGAAGTATCTGATATACCTTGACGATGGAGGTTGCGACGTCGACCATACGCTTACGTTCATTCATAGCTTGTTTACGGAGGAAATCATAAGCCTCAGCTTCCGAGATACCTTTGATTTCGCATAAAATTCGCTTCGCCTGATCAACCCACTTACGTTCTTCAAGCTTGGACAGCAGTTGTTCGCGCTCCTGATGCCACTCGGTTCGTTGAAAATAATGGTTCACACCCAGTATCAACGCACAATGAATTTCCAGTGGGCTCATCGTGGGACCGATCAACCCATCTATTCCCGCATCCATTTTACATTCATTAGAAGGAAAAGTTAGCTTATTACACCACCAAAATATGGGGAGACTTCGCTGTGCGAGCAACCGTATACGCCAATCTGTGACTTGTTCAGGACCTACTGATAATAATACAGCATCGACCTTAGGGATGATAAAGGAAATTTCTTTCATATTAGATGAAGTATAAATGCGGAAACCCAAATCCTTCATGATTTCATCAGGTGAAATTTCTTTTCCTTGCATGTCTTCCGTTCGAACAGCATGTGAGGGCTCAGAGGAGGTAGCTGAGCGAGTTGGCATGAACTCGTCGACCAGAATGAATGATTGTAACATGGGAATACCTCCATCTTGAATAACTTCAACTCATGACAAGTACATGTTAGGTTTAGAGCTTAATTGGTATTATTATACGGCAATACTATAGCATACGCACCTGAAATTTGTCGATATGCTACTCCGGCTCTCTAATAAATTTTTTTGTGTTAAGTTTATTGACATGTATTTAAACGCGTCGTATAATCAAGGTAAGAAATCGGCACAATGATGTGCCACCTAACGAAGGCAATGGCGCCTATCCCCTTACAATTACGTAACTGGATAGGCTTTTTATGTTTAATTTAATGAAAAAAATACATCTATCATGCTGTTCACGAGGAAGTGGCAGCAGTGGCAATGAGGCCGATAAACATCCTATGAATGATAGGGGATGTTTGTCGGCCTTTTCTGTCAATGTATAATCAAACAAGGTAAGATAGGACAAAAAGAAGGCGAAAAGCCTCGTAAAAGGAGAGGGATTACATGGTAGATCGGAAAAGTTTTATGCAAGTGGGGCACAAGGGGTCTTTATTCAGTTCATTCTTGTATTTTGATATGAGCTTCATGGTGTGGGTGCTTCTTGGACCGCTAGCAGTCATCCTTGCCAAAGATTTTGGGTTGGATGCCGCACAGAAAGCAAATTTGGTTGCTTTACCAACGTTAGGGGGGGCGTTCCTACGATTAGTACTTGGTGTACTAACGGATAAAATTGGCCCTAAACGAACAGGACAGATTGGACTTTCGCTAACCTTAATTCCCTTATTCTGGGGATGGCAGTTCGCTAACACGATGGGAGATATGTATTTCGTAGCTTTGATGCTAGGTATCGCAGGAGCAAGTTTTGCTGCAGCATTGCCGCTCGCTAGCAGCTGGTATCCGCCCCAGTATCAAGGATTAGCAATGGGGATTGCAGGGGCAGGAAATAGTGGAACGATCTTCGCTACCTTGTTTGCAAATCGTTTAGCACAACATTATGGAGACTGGCACGTTGTTTTCGGAATTGCCATGATTCCAATCGCGATAACGCTGGTCATATTTAGCATTTTGGCAAAGGATAGTCCGAATAAACCAGCACCAAAAACGATTAAAGAGTACGGTAAAGTATTGAAGCAAAAGGATTCGTGGTTGTTCTGTATTTTCTACAGTGTAACTTTCGGTGGTTTTGTAGGAATGGCATCTTATCTTACGATTTTCTTTAATACACAATATGGACTTTCGCCTGTACGTGCTGCAGACTTTACAACTCTTTGTGTCATCGGGGGCAGCTTCTTCCGTCCCGTTGGTGGATGGCTCGCAGATAAGATTGGCGGAATTCGCATGTTAATGGTTCTCTACGGAGTTGTTGGATTAATGATGGCGGGTATCTCGACGCTTCCTGCACTTTCATTGACGACTGTCATGCTCTTCGTTGCTATGATGGCTTTCGGTATGGGGAATGGTTCGGTATTCCAACTCGTGCCACAGCGTTTCAAAGCGGAGATTGGTGTGATGACCGGAATTGTTGGAGCAGCAGGGGGATTAGGGGGTTACTTCTTGCCTAAAATTCTTGGAAACCTGAAACTATCCACAGGTTCTTTTACACCAGGCTTCCTGATTCTCAGTGGAATTGCTATCTGCTGTATCATCATTATTGCGGTTGTTCAAGGGCAATGGAAGCGTACGTGGATTGGCGAAGGCGGTAAAGTAAAAGCAGCACCTTCCAGCATGGATACGGTTCAAGCTTAACATGGACCGGGGACGCCCGCTGATTCTACTTGGTCAGCGGCACACCCAGTAAGGTTTTTGCTCATGCAGCCTGCTCATCAGGCTGTATGGGCAAAGACGTTACGACTAGCGTCTTTGCAGTGCAATCGAACTGCTCAAGCTCCATATCCCAAATTGGTCATTTGGGAGCTGTGCTCCTAAATGACCCTTTTTACAACTTTTACAACTACTCGAATTTAATTGAATGCCATAGTAAATGGATGGAAGGATGATCACAATGACAGTCAAAAAAGAGAAGCTAGTCCTGGTCGGAAACGGAATGGCGGGTGTTAATGCCGTTGAACATTTACTGAAACTGGCACCAGATAAATATGAGGTTACGATTTTCGGTAGTGAACCGCATCCCAACTACAATAGAATCTTGTTGTCCTATGTGCTCTCCGGCGATTCCAAAGTGGAAGATATCGTGATCCACCCTTATGAATGGTATACGAACAATAATATTACCTTATATACGAATCAAACCATCACAGGCATCGACACACTGTCCCAAACTGTTACGAGCGATAAAGGCCTGACCGTTTCCTATGATAAATTAATTTTGGCAACAGGTTCTAATCCATTCATGATTCCTATGCCAGGTGCAGACAAAGAAGGCGTCATGGCCTACAGAACGATCCGTGATTGTGAAATTATGATTGAGTCGGCTAAAAAGTACAAGAAAGCGATTGTCATCGGCGGCGGTTTGCTAGGCTTAGAAGCTGCACGAGGCTTCCTCAATCTCGGTATGAAAGTCGATGTCGTTCATATCGGAGATACCATTATGGAACGACAACTGGATCGCACCGCTTCCAAAATGCTGCAAGCTGCACTCGAAGAGCAAGGGATTAACTTCTTGCTTGAGAAGCAATCGGTCGAAATTATTGGCGGCAAACGCGTAACAGGTCTCAAATTCAAGGATGGCACGATTGCTGAAGCTGATCTAATCGTCATGGCGGTAGGTATCCGTCCTAATGTAGCGCTTGCGAAAGAAGCTAGCGTCGAGTGTAATCCAGGTATCATTGTGAATGATTACTTGCAAACAAGTGTTCCGAATGTGTACGCCGTTGGTGAATGTGCGATGCACCGAGGTATTGCGTATGGTCTAGTAGCACCGCTCTATGAGCAAGGTGCCGTACTGGCGAAGCATTTAGCTGGCGTAGAAACCGGCCCGTATGAAGGCTCTATTTTGTACACGAAGCTCAAAGTATCTGGTGTTGATGTTTTCTCAGGCGGTCAATTCGTTGATGCTGAAGGAACCAAAGCGATTCGAATTCACGATGAATTCACAGGGGTTTATAAGAAAGTCGTTATTAAAGAAAATAAAATTATCGGTGCCGTGCTCTTTGGTGATACAGCGGATGGTACGCGACTTATGCAAATGATTCGGGAAGAAACAGATATTAGCGGTATGGGAAAAACAGCCATATTAACGGATTCCTCTGGTGGTGGCGGAGCTGCGTCCGGGGTTGCAGAGATGAAGGATGACGCGATTATCTGCGGTTGTAACGGCGTAACGAAAGGGACGATTTGTTCGGCCATTAAGGATCAGGGCTTAACGACAGTTGATGAAGTGAAGAATTGTACAACGGCATCTCGCTCCTGTGGTGGTTGTAAGCCATTGGTCAGTGATCTGTTAGCTTTCACCCTAGGTGCTTCTTATGATAAAAACGCAGCGAAAGAAACGATTTGCGGCTGTACAACACATACACGTGATGAAGTCGTTACGGCGATTCGGGAAAAAGGACTATCTCATGTTCGTGAAGTGATGAATGTACTTGAATGGAAAAATGAAGAAGGCTGCTCCAAATGCCGTCCAGCACTTAATTATTATTTGGGCATGATTAGCCCTGAAACGTATAAAGATGACAGCACGTCTCGCTTCGTCAATGAACGTATGCATGCCAATATTCAAAAGGACGGTACGTACTCCGTTGTCCCACGGATTTATGGCGGTGTCACCAATCCAACAGAGCTCAAACGTATCGCAGAAGTAGCTGAACAATTCAACGTACCCACCGTGAAATTTACTGGAGGGCAACGGCTCGACTTGCTAGGTGTGAAAAAAGAAGACTTGACCGCCATGTGGGAAGCGTTGGATATGCCATCAGGGTATGCCTATGGGAAGGCCTTACGGACCGTTAAAACATGTGTCGGCGAAACCTTCTGCCGTTTCGGTACGGGAGATGCGATGGGTGTTGGTATCGAGTTGGAGAAGCGTTTTGAACGCTTGAATACACCAGCCAAAGTGAAGCTAGCCGTATCGGGTTGTCCGCGAAATTGTGCGGAATCAGGAATTAAGGATTTGGGTGTCGTATCCGTCGATGGTGGCTGGGAATTGTATGCAGGAGGTAACGGTGGCGTAAAAGTCCGCGTGGGTGATTTGATGAGCACGGTGAAGACCGAAGAAGAGATCATCGAATATACAGAAGCGTATCTGCAATACTACCGCGAAACAGGGAAATATGGCGAGCGTACGAGTGAGTGGGTACATCGTCTAGGCATTGATCGTATCCGTGAGGTTGTTGAGAATGAGGCGGAGCGAAAGCAATTGTGTGAACGAATGGATTTGGCGCTATCCGTGACACAAGATCCATGGAAGCAAGCCATCGATAGTAAGAAAATCCAACGTGACCTCTATGAAGTTGTTGAGCTGAAGTAGAAATAGAGAGATAAATAGGGAGGAGCAGAGAAAATGATAACACAAAATGAGCAAATGATTTGGGTGCAAGCCGTTTCCTATGAGGATTTAGCTGTTAATACGGGGAAGACGATTCGATATCAAGGAGAAGAGGTTGCCTTATTCAAAATGAAAAACGGTAAGCTTCAAGCGATTCAGAATCGTTGTCCGCATAAAGAGGGCGTTCTTGCCGAAGGCATCGTCTGTGATGACCATGTGTTCTGCCCTATGCATGATCGCAAGATCCATTTGCCTTCCGGACTCGTGCAAGCGCCTGATACTGGCTGCGTGAAAACGTATTTGACTAAAGTGGATGATGGGACGGTTTTTATTGGATTTCCGATTAGTAATGAAATGGCTTGTTAGTCCTTATATAACCTATATATACCTATCAAGAGAGCTTGATCTGCGGGGGTGGGAGCATTGAAAACAGATCTGGTCACATTATCGGATGAACAGCCCTCCTCCCATTGTTGCTTTTGCAGTATGCAGTGTGGATTGGAGATACTACCGAGTGAAAAGACAGAAGGTTTAACGATTAAGCCGAGCGCGAATTTTCCAGTTGCAACAGGCCGTTTATGTCAAAAAGGCTTGAATGCTTTGGAGCATGTCGTTCATTCGGAACGAATTCTGGAGCCGCTTCATAGGGAAGCTGCAAGAGTAGGGCAATGGCAGACTGTGTCCTGGGCGCATGCCTATTCAGATATTGCGAAGCGGATTACCGCGTTGCAGGCTGAACATGGGCGTGATGCCATCGGTGTATATGGCGGCGGATCGTTGACGAACGAAGTAAGTTACTTACTGGGTAAGTTTACGCGTGTGGCACTTAGGTCCAAATATATCGATTATAACGGTCGTTATTGTATGTCATCAGCTGCGGCTGCGAGTAATAAAGCTTTCGGTATCGATCGTGGGATGACGATGCCTTTATCGGAAATTCCTAATGCCAAATATATCATTCTAGCGGGCACGAATATTGCGGAGTGTCAGCCTACGATGATGCCTTATCTATTAGAAGCAAAGAAAAAAGGCGCCGTGATCGTCACCATCGATCCACGCAATACGATGACCTCCAAGACGGCAGATATTCATGTGAGACTTCAACCTGGTTTCGACTCCGTGTTCATTAATGGACTTCTACATGTGATGATTGAGGAAAACCTCGTTGATCACAAGTTCATTCAATCACGTACGAGTGGCTTCGAACAAGTGAAGGAAGCGGTCAAATCATTTACACCAGCTCGCGTTGAATATCTAACAGGCGTACTTGAAGCGGTGATTCGTACAATCGCACGTGGCTTCGCCAAAGCGGAGAGGGGGATCGTACTAACAGCAAGAGGTTTGGAGCAGCAAGTCAATGGGGTTGAGAATACACTCAATTACATTAACCTAGCACTGCTCACGGGTAAAATAGGGCGTTCAGGCTGCGGCTATGGCGCTGTGACTGGTCAAGCGAACGGCCAAGGTGGTCGCGAGCATGGGCAAAAAGCAGACCAGCTCCCAGGCTATCGCTTGATCGAAGATCCTGCTGCGCGTGAGCATGTGGCGAAAATTTGGGGCATTGATCCAAGTGAGCTGCCTGGCAAAGGTGTTTCCGCCTATGAATTGCTGCAGAAAATCGATGAAGGTGAAATTAAAGCATTAATCGTGCTGGGCTCCAATCCACTAGTTTCTAGCCCGAATAACAAGATGGTAGAGCGTGCCTTACAAAAGCTAGACTTACTCGTGGTCGTAGACATGTTCGAGACCGAAACGGCACGGTATGCGCATTATTTGTTGCCTGGTTCATCCTTCGCTGAAGCGGAGGGGACCATGACCAACCTAGAGGGGCGTGTGTTCCATCGGAGGAAAGCCATGGAGCTGCCGGGGAGTTGCAAGCTCGACTATCATATTATCAGTGAACTGGCTGATGCGCTAGGACGGGGCACCTACTTTCAATATGCGGGTATTGAAGATGTGTTTCGTGAACTCGCCGCAGCTACCGCAGGTGGCAAAGCCGATTATAGCGGCATCACCTATGAACGGTTGCAAAAAGAGAAGGGGATCTTCTGGCCTTGTGGGTCAATTGACCATCCGGGAACACCGCAATTATTCCAAGATCGTTTTCATCATGCGGATGGGAAAGCCCTAATATTCGGCATACAGCCGAAAATGCCTGCAGAGCCCATTGATAACGACTTTCCGTTCGTTCTCACAACGGGCCGTCTGGCCAACCACTATTTAAGCGGTGCGCAGACGCGCCGCACCGAAGCTCTCAATAAGAAGGCACCCGTTCCGGTTGCCGAAATTCATCCGTCTTTGGCCCAGCGAATCGGCCTAAGCGTGGAGCAAAAAATCCGGATCACCAGCCGGCGTGGCTCCCTTGTTTTCCAAGTCAAGGTCACGGAGGGGATTCAACCTCGTACCGTCTTCGTGCCTTTCCATTGGGGCGACGAGCATTCGATCAACGTGTTGACGAATGACGCCTTGGACCCAACGAGTCGGATGCCGGAGTTTAAGATTTGCGCAGTGAAGGTTGAGCGAGTTGAATAGATAGATGGCCCCCCCAGTTGGAATTCGACTGGGGGGTTTGGGTTGGAGGGGACAACTTCAACCCCGTAACCCGCAACTTCGTTAACCACCAACCACCAACCCGTACTCAGTAACAAGCACTCAGCCAACCTCAACCTCAACCTCAACCCGAACCCCGAAAATCACGAAACTCGAAGCCCCCAATCTGTACCAGTTCCCAGCAAATTGCACTTAGCCGATCTCAACTACCGCAACCAGCCACCACAAACTTCCTCAGACACATTAAATGGATTATATACAGCTATCTCGAGAGAAAATCGATGAAAATTCCAATTAAATGGAAAATGTGCAGTTAATTTATCTCATTTAACTCGATAATGCTAAACTGAGCAAATATAACTACATAAAATCCATCTAAATTCAATTTCAGCACGTTATGGGTGAATTTAGATGTACAAAATCCAGTTATTCGTGTGAGGGGTCGGAGGTTGGATAACAAACATAAAAGCCCCCGTTTCCCTCCATTGGAGGGTGGGTGGCTTGCATGGATCCCTTTGCTGACGGAATCAGATCTTTAATTCCCCAAGCTTAATCAGTTCTACAACCGCTTGTGAACGACCCTTTACGTTCAGCTTTTGCATGACGTTCGATATATGATTCCTCACAGTCTTTTCACTTATGAAAAGCTGCTGTGCGATATCCTTTGTCGTTTTGTCCTGCACTAAGAGTTCGAATACTTCGCGTTCGCGGTTCGTAAGTAAAAATTTGTTTTTGTGGTCGCTGCCCATGGATGTGTGTCACCCCTCCTTGCTCGGGTATTGGGAATTACAAGGTTAAGGGATACAGTCAAAATTAGTTTATGAAGGGCTGCTGTCAATGGTGCGGTATATGTGAAAAATAGGCGGAATGTATTTTTGAGTTTCAGCGCTAGGCGTGGTAAGCTGAATTAAGGTGTATTTGTAACCAAAAGGGGCTGCTTCGGATGTTCAGGCGTGATTATTTGATGCGACAGATTGAACAATTGACGGTGGTGCTGCATCGGATTCTTTTTAACAAGGAACATATCCCGATTGAAGATGCGCAGAGACAGTTAGATGAAGCAAGTCGTCATTTATTGGGTTTGAATATTCGTTCCCTCCAGTCTTTGTCCAGTAAGGATATTCTGGAATTGCTATCCTACCAAGGGAGCATTGATACGGCGAAGGCGTTAGTCATTAGTGATATGTTTGTGGGGCATGGTGAGCTGTTGAAGCAGCATGAGGAAGATAGGGAGGCCTATTGGGCGCACCTGAAGTCCTTGGATTTACTTTTGCATTTGTCTTTGTCGGATGAAGTTGAGCCTGAGGATGAGGTTAATGATGAAATTGCCCCTCGAATGGTTGCAAGTCTGAATCATCTTCAAGGCTGGGAGATTCCAGAAGGGATGCAGAGGCAGCTATTTTTACATTATGAGAAACAAAGCAATTATGCGAAGGTTGAAGATGTTTTGTTTCATTATATGGAGGATCATCCGGAGAAATCGGAGCTGCCGAAGCAGGGTCTTCTCTTTTACGAAAAGTTGCTTCTGGTTGAGGACGAGCAATTGAAGGCTGGGAATTTTAGCAAGGAAGAAGCGCAAGAGGGTTTGCGGATCATGAAACAAAGGCTGCTCTTATAACATTTTTATCATAGAAATTAATCACAAAGCTGAAGGTGTTGAAAAGATGGCGTGGTACCAAGAAAGTTTTGGCAATGACTATTTACTTGTTTATAAACATAGAGACATGCAGGGCGCTTACACGGAAGTGAAAAAAATGATGAACTGGTTGGAGCTTAAGCAAGGGGCTCGTCTTTTGGATCTCTGCTGTGGGATGGGGCGGCATTCGTTGGCGCTTTCGGAGCTTGGTTATACCGTAACTGGCGTTGATTTGTCGGAAGTGCTGCTTCAGGAAGCTGTGAAGCTGGGCGGAGAAGCGCAAGTGAAATGGATTCACGGTGATATGCGGGATGTGCCGTTAAGTGAGCCGTTTGATGCAGTAGTGAATTTGTTTACGTCTTTTGGCTATTTTGATGAAGATGAGCAGAATGAGAAAGTGCTTCATGAGATGCATCGATTGTTAAAAGAGGAGGGTCGATTCATTGTTGATTTTCTGAATCCCGTGTATGTGAAGGCGAATTTGGTCGCGCAATCTGAACGGGAGGAAGGGGATTTGACTATTCGTGAGACGAGAACGATCGAAGACGGTTGTGTGCGCAAGCGCATTGTGATTTCGCAAGCAGGTGAACCAGACCGGCACTATTTGGAGCAGGTGAAGTTGTACGAGCGTCCAGAGTTTGAGGCGATGCTGGCCAAAGCTGGACTGCATATTGATCATGTCTATGGTGACTATGAAGGTCAGGCTTACTCACCAGAAACGTCGAGTCGGATGATTTTTGTTGGACAAAAGGAAGGATGACTACCGGGATATGAACGTCGTGACCCTACATACAGATGAAATTACGCAAGTGAAGGTACCGCTGCCATTCCCTTTGCGTTGGGTGAATGCTTACCTGATTCGGGGCAGCAAAGGTTACACAGTGATCGATCCGGGACTGCATACGCCGGAAGCGGAGGCGCTCTGGGAGCAAGTGCTCCAGGAGCAAGGGATCGGATATGAGCACGTGGAACAAATCGTGCTCACCCACCACCATCCCGACCACTATGGGATGGCCGGTTGGTTCCAGGAGCGCACGGGCGCGCCGGTTCTCCTATCGGAGACCGGATACGCGCAGGTGCAGCTCCTGTGGGGACCGGAGCAGCCGATGTCTCCGCTGCTCCTCGAGCTTTTCGCCCGGCATGGCTTCCCTGAAGCCGGGCTGATCGAGATGACGAAGCACATGGTGAGCTTCGTCGATCTGGTCTCCCCGCAGCCGCAGGTTACCCTGCTGCGTGAAGGGCCTGTGCGCCTCGGCGACCGCGTCTATGAAGCCATCGAGACCCCCGGCCATGCCGCGGGGCATCTCGTCTTCTACGACGCTGAGGCGCAGGTGATGTTTTGCGGCGACCACGTCCTGCCGCAAATATCGCCGAACGTTTCCTTCCTCCCGCAGGTGGAAGAAAACCCGCTCGGCGCGTATCTAAGCAGCCTGCAGGAGATCAGCAGGCTGCCGGTTGTGATGGCTTACCCGGGGCACCGGGAGCCTTGGCAGGGCTTTGGCGCGCGCGCAGAGGAGCTCGTGCGCCATCACCATGAGCGGCTCGCGCTCATGGAAGGGCAGCTAAGCGCGCCGCTGAGCGCTTATGAGGTGTGCCGGGCGACGTTCGGCGACCGGCTGAGCGTGCACCAGATGCGATTCGCGCTGTCGGAGACGATCGCGCACTTGATCCTGCTGGAGGCCGAAGGCCGCATCCAGCAGGTGGATCCGCAAGCAGATCGCGTGTTCTACGTCGCGATATCCAAATAATGAAAAAAGCGCTAACCGTGGCAACATGGTTAGCGCTTTTTCTATGATCTAACGAGGGGGAACCCAGAGCCTCTATTTGCCCCAGAACAGCCACTTTTACCCAGAAGGGGGAACGTATATCCCTTATTTCCCTCAAATTGATGCCAAAACACCATATTTCATCTAAATAGCGCCCCTACGTTCCTCAACACCTGCACTTACCCCGATTTTCACCGAATAGCGCCCCTACGTTCCCTTTCGCACTTTCAACAAGTCATTTGTTTCTAAGCGCACACTATCGTATCAATCTCTTACTTCAACGGCTTACTATACGTCGGCGTATGGTTATGCGCTAACCGACCACAAGCTGCCGCTACAATCCCACAGACCATATCATCGATAAACGTATTGCATTTACCATCTGCGTGATCACTGTCGAGTTCCTCGATAATACCAATTTTGGCTTTGTCGAGATAGCCGAAATTCGTGAGCGCTATGGTCCCGTACATGAGAGGGACGGCAGTTGCGATGCTTTCATCGACGCCGAAAAGTCCTTCGTCCATCCCCACAATATGATTGTATTGCGGGTTGAATTCTTTGGCTTCGACAGCGGTATCAATTTTGATCGCGAGTTGGAGCGCATGAAAGGTTTGCTGTTTGCGAAGTACCGCCAGAATATGCTCTTCACAGAGACTGCGTGGCATATCAGGATTGTAAGGACGTTGCAACTGGTCAAGGATCTCGACCATATCATCCAGAAGAACACCTCGTGCCTCAAGCATTTGCAGATTACGTTTGGAGTAATCCATCTTCACGCTATCCGAAATAATGACACTTGCGGTTGAAGCGACAATCGCACAAATCCCCTTGGAGATGAAGGATTTAGGTCTCTTCGTCGGAAAAAAGAAGCGGAATTTGCAGTCGATGAAACCGAATAGTGAGATCGCACCGCTCCCGTATAATCCGCAAATGGACATCGCAATTGTTCGATGAACGTTATAGGCAGGATCTTTCATGCTAGCTAGCAGCTCAGCATCATGTTTCACCTTTTTTTGAAGCTCCATGAGGGTAGACATGACGTTGAATGTTTCGGTCTTACTTAATACCCCGAGCAGCGTGGTTGTGATCAAGTCGGTGGGGATTTTCTTGATGCCTTTTATTTCAACAAGCAATCTAGCTACAGCTTCCTCAATGACAGCTTGTGGATAATGACTGAAAACCTCTTCTCGGAATTCATTGAAAATGAGGGTCTTTTCCTTCAAAAATGTTCTCATAATAAGACCTCCTTGATCGAATATCAGAAAGTAGTTATTGCATTTATTAGGCTGGTATTCAGTATAGCATATGAGTTCGAATTGACGAAGATTGGTGATAATTCCCTTCGTTATTATGTTTTTTTGTGATTGATAAAAAGGTGGACAAAAAGTAGTTATAAATCGGACAAAGCCCCGTATACATAGTAATACGAAAAAAGCATCGTACAGGCCATGCGAATAGCAAAAATCGAAGGAGGAAATAAGCAAATGAAACATCAACATTGGATTCGTTCAGCCGCTTTAGCGGGGGTGATTGTTCTACTGACCACAGGATGTTCGATTTTGGGCAGTGGAAAGAAGAGTGACATCGATGCACCTCCTGGGGCGGGTACAGACGTAGATGTGAAGACGACTTCAGCTGCGGTTACCGTCGACATGTCTGAAGATATTACGTCACAAATGACGGTGTATGTGAAAGATGCCAAAGGCTTCGTGACACCATTAAGTCTAGCGTTGCCGAAGACAGTCTCAGTTGCTAAGACAACATTAGAGTACATGGTGGATGGCGGACCAGAAACGAGTCAGCTGCCTTCAGGTTTTCAAGCGCTTCTACCGAAGGGGACTAAGGTCATTAGTTTAAATGTAAAATCAGACAAAAGTGCTACGGTTGATTTCTCGAAAGAATTCCTCAACTATGATGTGAAAGATGAACGCAAGCTCCTTGAGGCTATCACGTGGAACTTGACGAACTTCCCTACGATCGATAAGGTTCAGCTGCGTGTAGATGGCAAGGACTTGAAAGAAATGCCGAAGGGTCGAACACCACTGGATGCACCATTAGCGCGCACGATGGGGATCAATCTGGAGAAAGCAGAAGATACCGAATTTGGTCAAGCTACACCGGTTACTCTCTATTTCCTTAATCAAAATGATCAAAATTACAAATATTATGTCCCTGTGACTCGTCTTATAAAGAGAACGGACGATGTTGCGAAGGCTGTTGTCGAGCAATTGATTAAAGGTCCAGATCAGAAGAAGGGACTTGCTGCTGTCCTCAATGCTACAACAGAGTTGAAGAGCATTAAGCCAGGCGAGGGTTTAATCACCGTAGACTTCTCCAACAAGCTGCTGGGTACGGATCAGAAAGCTTCAGCGGATGCGTTGCAATCGGTCATCTTGTCTTTAACGGAGAACACCACGTTTAAACAAGTGCAAATTAAGGTGGATGGCGCTGTGAAAATTACGTCTACAGATAATCAAAACTACAGTAAGCCTGTCCTGAGACCTGCGCATATTAATCCTGCGATCAAGCTTTAATCATATTGATAACTAACGTTCCACCAGGTGATTCCAACGTTCTTAAACGACGGAATCCCTGGTGGTTTTTCGGTTTTTTCCATATTCACTAGTGTTAGGATGCTTTTCCTTGATGAGTTTGTTACAATGGGGCGTAAGGATTAGAGCTTTTGATGTAGCTACAGGAGGAGAAAGACATTTATGAGAATTGGTGGAAGAACGGATCAAGAACTGCGACCTATGCAAATAACCCCTCATTATATAAAACACGCAGAAGGCTCGGTCCTCATTGAGGTCGGGGATACGAAAGTCATTTGTACAGCAACGGTCGAAGATCGTGTTCCTCCTTTTATGAAAGGTCAAGGGAAAGGCTGGGTTACAGCGGAGTACTCGATGCTGCCGCGGGCGACGCAAGTTCGAAATCAGCGTGAAGCGGCAAAAGGTAAGCTCGGTGGACGTACGATGGAAATTCAACGTCTTATCGGTCGAGCACTACGTTCGGTAGTCAGCTTGGAAGCACTAGGTGAAAGATCCATTACGCTGGACTGCGATGTGATTCAAGCAGATGGCGGTACGCGTACAGCTTCCATTACGGGTGCATTTGTAGCGATGGCTTTTGCCATCAATAAGCTTGCTAATGATAAAAACCTAGCCAAGTTCCCAATCAACGACTTCCTCGCTGCTGTCAGTGTTGGCGTTATTGGGGATATCCCGAAGTTGGATCTTAATTATGAAGAGGATTCTAAAGCAAAAGTGGATATGAACGTCGTGATGACGGGACAAGGTCAGTTCGTTGAAGTTCAAGGAACGGGCGAGGATGCCCCTTTTTCCCGTAAAGAGCTTGATGAATTGCTGGCGCTAGCAGAAGCGGGGATTAACACCATGATCGACGTACAAGCCGGTGTGCTAGGGCCGATCGCAGATCGTATTCGAGGTGCTGGGCATGCGGCTACAAAGTAATTTTGTTGTCATCGCAACGCGTAACGAAGGTAAAGTGAAAGAGTTCGCTAAGCTTTTCGGAGCTAAAGGATATAAGGTTCGAAGTTTAGCGGATTACTCGGATTTACCGGAAATCGTTGAGAGTGGGAAGACTTTCGCAGAGAATGCACGGATCAAGGCGCAAATCATCTCTGCCCATCTTCATGTACCTGTACTTGCTGATGATTCTGGTTTATGTGTTACGGCACTAGGCGGTGATCCAGGTGTATATTCGGCTCGCTACGCGGGAGAAAACGCAACGGATGCTGACAATAATGCCAGACTACTTCAAGCTTTGCATGAGTTGGAAGATCGGATCGAGCTGAGTGCCGGGGATGGCCACCCTCCATTACTTAGTGAGGCTTCCTTTGTTTGTGCACTTAGTTTAATTGATCCCGTTGCGAATGAAGTGATCGAAGCGGAGGATGTCTGCCAAGGCTTTATTATTCATGAGCAGCGTGGTGAAAGCGGATTTGGTTACGATCCTCTATTCTACATTCCATCACTGGGTCGAACGATGGCTGAGTTGACGATGGAAGAGAAGAATGAAATGAGTCATCGTGCCAAAGCTTTGCGTATGTTTTTGGATCAACTTCCTGATCAAACGAACTAAAACACAGAAAGACCTGCAACCACGTGAATGCGTGGACGCAGGTCTTTCTTATTTTCTATGCAATCTCATTTATCGGATCGAGATCTTATAAGTTCTTAGCCACATATCCACTTGAGCTAAATAAGCGAATAACTGAGGACCTGTCATCAACTGACCGAACCAAGGGAGGTCGAAATCATTGGACTCGGAGCTGGCGAGTGCGCGAATCTTTTTGACATCTATAAAAGGCAAGATTGGGGATGAAGGATCATCCAGAATTTCTAATACCCATTTTCTTACGGCAGTTAAATAATTCGGGTTGTGTGTTTTCGGATATGGACTTTTCTTCCTCGTCAGCACATCTTCAGGTAATACACCTCGTAATGCTTGACGTAGTATGCCCTTTTCTCTGTCTCCGGATGTTTTAATTTCCCAAGGAATGTTCCACACGTATTCAACCAGACGGTGATCACAGAAGGGGACGCGTACCTCAAGGCCAACGGCCATACTCATGCGGTCTTTACGATCAAGTAACGTAGGCATGAAACGTGTGATATTCAAATAGGACATTTCTCGCATCCGATTCTGCTGCTTCGTTTCCCCGGCTAAGCGTGGTACCTCGCTTAAGGCTTGTTGGTATCGATTACTGACGTATTCGACAGGTTTAATCCAATCGACGAAGTCTGGGGCGAGCAGGTCGACCCGATTGGCTAACTTAAGTGACCACGGGAACGTGTTCGCTTCTAGTGCATCTGTATTGTGGAACCAAGGGTATCCACCGAATATTTCGTCAGCCGCTTCTCCTGAGATTGCGACCGTAGCTTCCTTTTTGATTTCTCGGCAAAATAAATAGAGAGACCCGTCGACATCGGCCATGCCCGGTGTATCGCGGGCGATCACGGCTGTCTTCAGAGATTCCACAAGCTCTGGCGTATCAAATTCAATGTAATGATGCTCGGTTCCCAAATGCTCAGTCATCCTTTTGATCCAAGGGGCGTCTGAGTTCGGTTGGAACAGGTTCGCTTTGAAATGCTTATCGTTATCCTTGTAGTCCACGGAGAAGGTATGAAGCGGTCCTTGCCCGCTATTCTTGTAATGCGTCGCAGCGAGCGCAGTGAGGGCGCTAGAATCTAGTCCTCCTGAGAGGAGTGTACAGATGGGGACGTCTGAAACTAATTGGCGCTCTGCCGTATCATTCAACAATTGTCCAACATGCGCAGCTGTACCGGCGATATCATCAGGATGCTGATGGCTCTCGAGCTTCCAATACGTTCGAATGGATAAGCCATTCCGATCAAAAATAGCAAATTGACCTGGCTTCAGCTCAGACATGTTGCGATAAATCCCATGTCCAGGCGTTCTAGCCGGTCCGACAGCGAATATTTCTGCAAAGCCCTCGGCACCAACCTCTGCTTTGAAATCAGGGTGAGCTAGAATGGCTTTTGGTTCAGAGCCGAATAATAATACACTATCCTGATGGGAATAAAAAAGAGGCTTAACGCCGAGTCTGTCACGAACGAGGGTCAGTGACTGCTCTTGGTCATTCCAAGCCGCGAAAGCAAAGATGCCGTTCAGACGGTCTATACATGCTTTTCCCCACTCTATAAAAGCGACCAGCAGCACTTCGGTATCACACGTTGTTCGAAATTGATGGCCGCGAAGCTCGAGTTCTTTTTTTAACTCTGGGGCATTATAGAGTTCGCCATTATATACGATGGTATACGTATAGTCGCCTTGTTTACGGACCATGGGCTGAGCGCCATTCTCAGGATCCATAACACTTAGACGTCGATGTCCGAGGGCACAATGCTGTGAAATCCAGGTACCTGAAGCATCAGGTCCGCGCAGTTGGAGCGTTTCCGTCATATTTTCTAGAATGGACGGGTACCCGGTCAAGTCTTTCCGCCAATCTATCCAACCCGTTATTCCGCACATAGACGTTCCTTCCTTTCTTTTGAAGAGAGCATAATGATAAAGGGTATGCGAATGGAAGGTATTAAATGTCTGTCCAGAATAGGACCAAAGTAAGCAGATCGTGGTTTTTGTGTTTTGTTGACGAGGCTGTTACTATCAAATTCAAGAACTGCCAATAAATAAACAAAGGTGATGACAATGGGAATAAAATATTCAAGAGCTCAGGTTGATTATTTAGCATCGAAAGAGCACTTTTTACAAATTAGCGCGCAAGCAGATATTCGAATTGAAAATGCAAAACAAGATGGCGTAGAATTGGGTCAAGCTGAAATGGAAGAAATTATTGAAAAGGTTGGCTTGCATCGCGCCTACAACGAATTGGTACAGGCTGAGAATGTACTGATTAATTGGACGCAAACGGCAATAAAAACTGAGCCTGAATTTATCCGAAATCGAGCAACTTTTGAATCTTTGTATGAAAAAGTACAGTCCGATGTGGAAATCAGGGCAGCAATAATAAATTTGGCAATGCGATTAAATACGGACCTTTCGTGACATTCTATTTAGGGTAATGCCATTCTTTCTTCAGGAGGCGAGTGCTCATGGATAGTCATTTCATTAGCAAGCTGCATGAGAAGCAGAGGAAAGCCGAGAAGAATAAAAGGACACAAGGTGATGGTCAGACAGGCAAGAATTTGCCTCATAAGATGCACTAACGTCGTTTGGCATGAGCAAGAGCCTGTAGGGGCATCCCTACAGGCTCTTTGTTATTCTCCAGCTTGATGCAAGAGTGAAGGAAACGATACCCAGCATAGTCAGTAAGGAAACCCTCCATACTAAGGTGGCGTTCATTCTATAAATAGAAGGAGTTGCTTACCATGGGTAAAAAGAAAAGTATGATGCAGAAAACACAAAGTGCGATCGATCACTCGAAGCAATCATCCCGTATTCAGTCGAATCTCGATTCAACGGAGCCTGGACATCATCAGCCAAATAGGCCGTCCGTGTAAGCTAACTAAATTAACAATCCTAGCAGCACCCTTGTTGCACAAGCAGCGGGGTGCTTTTCCATTAATAGAAGCAGTTGTTGGCAAGACTGGGTTGTGGCATGTAAATCATTTAAATAGAGGATGCCAAATGTTCCGTTGTCGAAGCGATATGATCATATGCTTTCTTTAATTGTTCAATAGAATTGGAGTTGATGGAAATTTGCTTTGTAATATCCTCAATGCTTTGAATCATCGTTGATACCGAAGTCGATATATTAGTTAACTGATCGGATATGTCTTCAGCAGATTGTTTACTAGAACCTGCCATTTTCCTGATTTCATTTGCAACCACCTCAAAACCTCGTCCAAGCTCGCCTGCACGAGCAGCTTCAAGTGCGGCATTCAGGCCCAATAGGTGGGACTGAGAAGCAATTTCTTTGACAATTGTGGTTACGGTTTGGATACTCTTGACTTGCTTCTCAACTGTAGAAGATTCTCTGCTCATCTCTGACATATGCGTAACGATCACTTTCGAAGCTTCTAATACTTCCTCTGTGTTGGCGGTAATCTTCTCTACCATGGCTTTCAATTCGGCTGTACTCTGTTGTAGGACAGTTTCACGACTCGTAACATCTGTAGCGATCTTGATGATCGCATCCACGTGGCCATCGCTATAGATCGGCATGTAAGTTGCTTCTAAAATAAGCCTTCTTCCATCATTTGCAACCCGAATAATTTTATCTTGAAAGGCCCTGCCTTTGCGTAGTTCTTTCCAAAGATTATCATAGGCTGAACTGGACGCAAATTCAGGCAAACAAAACTTGCTATGATGGAAGCCAATAATTTCTTCCACCGTATACCCTATGGCAGAAGTGAAGAGTGAATTTGCCCATGTTACATAGCCGCTCGTGTCAAACATAATCATAGCTAAATGGCTTTGTATAGATGTTAAAATTTCTAATTGTTGTTTCGTTGTGGCTTGCATCCGGTTCTCTCCTCTAAGTTTATAAGTAACTTAGCTAATTCTGAGTTGTTAACATGTGCTATATCATATTCTAGCCTAAAAAACGTGGATATTCGACAAAATTTGCGGCGGAATTACAACATATTCCTCACAGCCCTAGGAGATAAAATTCCATAAGGAATATCTAATTTGGGGGACAGAGCTTGGCCAAGTGATGTGGAAGCAACAATGTGGATTCAGCAACATAAACGAAATGATGAGGATTACATCTTGTTAAAAGAATCGAAGGTTAATACCGATGTTAGAAATTGTATCAATAAGTCTATAACAAACAAAGACCGCGCAATTGCGCGGTCTTTTGTTTTGAAATTTACGTCCCAGGAGGGATTCGAACCCCCGACCGCACGCTTAGAAGGCGTGTGCTCTATCCAGCTGAGCTACTGAGACCTATGACACTTCTTACCGCCTGGACGAGATCCGTTTGGCGAAGCAAGAGTTAATATATCACAACGTAAAATGTGAGTCAACATCATTTTTAAATATTTTTGCATTCATTTGAATGATGGAGTAAACTGGCACAAGCGAGACACACGAACAGAGGTGATCCCTATATCAGATCCTACGCCCAACAATGTCATCCTTTTTCCTAAAACAGAACAGTTCTATGAAGACGAGCTAATGAAGTTGTTACGCTCCGAGCAGTATAAAGAAGCACTGGAGATACTTACTTTTTTGCTGCAATTTCCTAATGTCGATGCGAATAAGTCTGATCAATGGGAAGCCCTGCGGCACTGGCTGCTCACCATGTTTCCGGAAACGATGTTCTCGTCATCCGTGACAGTAGAAGAGGATTCGGAGGAAGAGTCTGCCCTATTGCGCCAGTATATCCATGAGAAATCAGCTTCGGATGATGGTGCTTTTGTGATGAAGCTTCAAAACATGCTGCAAGAAGGTTCACTAGAGGAACAAGTAAGCGCATTGGAGCAGCTTGCTTTTATTGAGCAATCTGATGTGAGCGAATTTGTGAAGACATGGCTTTGCGAAAGGCCTAGACATCCTCATCTTCAATTCAAAGCGTTACAGACGCTTAAGCAAATGGGAGAGCACGGCTTAATTGAGTTTCCGAAGAATGGCCGAACAGTTCTCGTCGAAATCGATGAGACGCCGCTTACAGCGGAGGATTTTCCATTGCGGATTCGTGATATGATTCGCAGAGTCGGGGACATTAGTGAAATAAGCCAACCTGACTTTGTTTACTTTGCGACTCAGACTTGGCAGGAGTTTCTTGCCTATGCCTATGGCACCTCGATTTACACGGAGCTGCTAAGGGCAGAAGAAAGCGCGGTAGATGTATGGGCCTCAGCGCTGCATGCGATTTTGCAAGACAAATTGTTTGGTACGGTTGATCGAGAAGAGCTGTTAGAAACTTATGGAATCGTGGATGCGATGACGCTGCAGTGGAAGCGCGCGCACAACGTGCTAACTGCTTTTGTAAAGCAATTTAGCCCGGATCCTGGCTAAGAACAAAGCTCGCTTGAAATGAAAATGTTATATGGTATAATAGAATGGTTATAATGAGCTTAACGTGAAAAATATATGTCATGGTACATTTTTGGAGGGGAAGGCATAAAATGAAAGCAAGTTGGGAAAAAATAGAGAAGAACGTTGGCGTTCTTGAAGTTGAAGTTGGGGCAGAACGTGTAGCAGATGCTTTGGATAAAGCATTTAAAAAGGTATCAGCGAAAGTGAATGTTCCAGGATTCCGTAAAGGGAAAGTGCCACGTTCAATCTTTGAAGCTAAATTCGGTGTTGAAAGCTTGTATCAAGATGCACTAGATATCATTTTGCCAGAAGTTTACGTTGAAGCGATTGAAGAGGTTAAAATCGAGCCTGTCGATCGTCCAGAAGTAGATGTTGAGCAATTTGGTAAAGGTCAAGTCTTGAAATTCAAAGCTAAAGTAACAGTTAAGCCTGAAGTAGCGCTTGGCGACTACAAAGGTATCGAAGTAGAAGCGGTTAACGCTTCTGTGTCTGAAGAAGAATTGAATGAAGAGCTTGCACGTTTGCAACAACGTCATGCTGAATTGGTTGTTCTTGAAGAAGGACAAGCTGCTAACGGCGATGTCGTGATCATTGATTTCGAAGGATTCGTTGATGAAGTGGCATTCGAAGGCGGTAAAGCGGAGAAGTATTCCCTTGAGCTTGGATCCAACTCATTCATCCCAGGATTCGAAGAGCAACTTGTTGGTCTTGGTAAGGACGAAGAGAAAGAAGTTAACGTTAGCTTCCCTGAAAACTATCATTCCGAAGATCTGAAAGGCAAAGCAGCTGTGTTTAAAGTGAAACTTCACGATATCAAACGCAAAAACCTGCCTGAGCTTGATGATGAGTTCGCTAAAGACGTAAGTGAGTTCGATACGCTTGTTGAGTACAAAGAAGAACTTCAAAAACGTATGCAAGAGCGCAAAGAGAAAGATTCCGAGGCTGCACTTGAAACTGCAGTTGTTGAGAAAGCCGCTGCTAACGCAGAGGTTGAAATTCCAGGTTCGATGGTTGAAGCTGAGCTTGATATCATGGTAAAAGAATTCGAAAGACGTCTTCGCTCCCAAGGCATGACGCTTGAGATCTACTACCAGTTCTCCGGTCAAAACGAGAGCGCATTGAAAGAACAAATGAAAGAAGATGCTGAGAAGCGTGTTCGTAACAACCTTGTTCTTGAAGCTGTCGCAGCTGCAGAAAACATCACAGTTTCCGACGAAGAAGTTGACGCGGAACTTGAGAAATATGCACCGTCTTACCAAAAATCAACAGCTGAACTTCGTGAGCTGTTTGCTTCCAACGGATCTCTTGAAGGTCTTAGCAACGATCTAGTTATCAGAAAAACGGTTGATTTCTTGCTTCAAAATAGCAAGCATGTTTCCGCAGCCGTGTAAATAAGGTAAGTAAAGGCACGTACGCAAGCAACGTGCCTTTCTTTTACCCTAATTTACGTCTAAACGCCTTAGTACATACGTATTACCCGCCTACATAGCTAATTTCAGAAAAATGACATTGTTGTTCAATCGTGTTAAACTGTAATTGAATCTCAAGTGAGAGAACATGGCGCTTGCCGCAAAAGGAGTTGGTACAATGAGTCTTATTCCTATGGTTGTAGAACAAGAGGCTCGTGGGGAACGTTCCTACGATATCTACTCGCGTTTACTTAAGGACCGCATAATCTTCATCGGGACCGCTATTGATGACGATGTGGCTAATTTGGTCATTGCCCAGCTGCTCTTTTTATCCGCCCAGGACCCTGAAAAAGATATTCACTTATATATCAACTCACCTGGTGGGTCTGTTACGGCTGGAATGGGTATCTTCGATACCATGCAGTTTATTAAACCGGATGTATCTACGATTTGTGTAGGTATGGCCGCAAGTATGGGTTCTTTGCTTTTGACAGCAGGAGCCAAAGGTAAGCGATACGCGCTGCCGAATGCAGAAGTAATGATTCACCAACCGCTCGGCGGTGTTAGAGGTCAAGCAACCGATATCAAAATCCACGCGGATTGGATTATCAAGACCAAGAATAAACTCAACCAGATTTACGTGGACCGAACGGGACAGCCGCTTGAAAAGATCGAAAGAGACACCGACCGAGATAACTTTATGAGCGCTGAAGAAGCGAAGGCATACGGGTTAATCGACGAGGTTATCACTCGAAACGACTTGAAATAAAGGAGTGATCCCATGTTTAAATTTAACGATGAAAAAGGCCAACTCAAATGTTCCTTTTGTGGAAAATCCCAGGACCAAGTTCGTAAACTTGTTGCCGGACCGGGAGTTTACATTTGTGATGAATGTATAGAGCTTTGTACGGAGATTGTGGAAGAAGAATTAGGGCATGAAGAAGAGCTAGATCTGAAAGATGTTCCGAAACCAAAGGAAATCCGTAATATCTTGGATCAATACGTTATTGGTCAAGAACAAGCGAAGAAATCCTTGGCTGTTGCCGTGTATAACCATTACAAACGGATCAACTCCCAGAACAAGCTTGAAGATGTTGAGCTTCAAAAAAGTAATATCGTCCTTCTAGGGCCAACAGGTAGTGGTAAAACACTTCTTGCGCAAACACTTGCGAAAATTTTGAATGTGCCATTTGCCATTGCTGATGCAACTTCGTTGACAGAAGCTGGTTATGTAGGGGAAGATGTCGAGAACATCTTGCTTAAACTGATCCAAGCGGCTGATTACGATGTTGAAAAAGCAGAGCGCGGCATTATCTATATCGATGAGATTGATAAAGTTGCACGTAAATCCGAGAACCCATCCATTACACGCGATGTTTCCGGTGAAGGTGTACAACAAGCTCTTCTCAAAATTCTTGAAGGCACAGTAGCTTCCGTACCTCCACAAGGTGGACGTAAGCATCCGCATCAAGAATTCATTCAAATCGACACGACGAATATTCTCTTTATTTGTGGTGGAGCTTTTGATGGTTTAGAGCAAATTATCAAACGCAGAATCGGGAAAAAAGTCATTGGCTTTAGCACCGATGGTATGAAAGTTGACTTGAAACCAGGTGAATACCTATCCATGGTCCTTCCTGAGGATCTATTGAGATTCGGGTTAATTCCGGAGTTCGTAGGCCGTTTACCGGTTATTTCAACGCTAGAGCCGCTAGATGAAGCAGCGCTTGTGCGTATTCTTTCCGAGCCCAAGAACGCGCTTGTGAAACAATACCAGAAGATGCTTGAGATGGATAACGTTTCGCTTGAATTTGATGCAGAAGCACTTGATGCGATTGCCAAAGAAGCGATTAAACGGAACACGGGTGCTCGTGGTCTTAGAGCCATCATTGAAAGCATTATGCTTGATGTGATGTTTGAGGTTCCTTCAAGAACGGATGTATCTTCTTGTGTCGTTTCCAAAGAAACGGTTCAAAACAAGATTACGCCTGTTCTGACGACCAAAGAAGGCGTGCAGCCATCTGGTAAGAAGAAGGAAGAAAGTGCTTAACCTATAATTTTATAAATGAACACACAGCCTCCAATCCGATTTCCATTTCTGGGAATTGGAGCGGAGGATGTTTGGTGTCATGGGGAGAGAAACCAAAATGTTCCATAGACGAGATACCAGAGCCGTTCGGGTAGGTGATTTAACGATCGGTGGCAGTAACGAAGTAATCATGCAAAGCATGTGTACTACCAAAACCGCTGATGTCAAAGCGACAGTTGCAGAGATTCTTCGCTTAGAAGAAGCAGGTTGTCAGCTTGTGCGTGTGACGGTCAACAATAAGGAAGCTGCTGAAGCTATCAAGGAAATTAAGAAACAAATTCATATTCCGTTGGTCTCGGATATTCACTTTGATCATCGTTTGGCTCTTGCAGCGATTGAGAACGGCATTGACAAAGTCCGCATTAATCCAGGTAATATCGGTCGCCGTGAGAAGGTTGAGGCGGTTGTAAAGGCATGTAAAGAGCGTGGCATCCCGATTCGTATCGGCGTTAATGCGGGCTCCCTTGAGAATCATCTTCTTGAAAAGTACGGCTATCCAACGCCTGAAGCGATGGTAGAAAGCGCCTTGTTCCATATCAACATTTTGGAAGAACTCGATTTCCATGATATCATCGTATCCTTGAAGGCCTCTGATGTCCCTATGGCCATTGCGGCGTATTCCCAGGCTGCGAAGGCGTTTAATTATCCACTTCATCTTGGTATTACAGAGGCAGGAACTCTCTTTACAGGTGCTGTGAAAAGCGCCGCGGGGATTGGCACTTTGCTTAATATGGGGATCGGTAACACACTTCGTATTTCTTTGAGTGCAGACCCTGTTGAAGAAATTAAAGTTGCCAGAGAACTGCTTAAGACATTCGGATTAATTACGAACGCCGCTACTTTGGTTTCTTGTCCGACTTGTGGTCGTCTGGATATTGACTTGTTCTCGATCGCTAATGAAGTGGAAGAGTATATTGCCAAGATCAAAGTGCCGATTAAGGTTTCGGTACTGGGTTGTGCCGTAAACGGGCCTGGTGAAGCGAGAGAAGCGGATATTGGTATTGCGGGGGCTCGTGGAGAAGGTATGCTGTTCCGTTACGGAGAAATGATTCGTAAGGTGCCTGAGGCGGAACTGCTTGCTGAATTGAAAAAAGAAATTGATATTATTGTGGCTTCCTACGAACAGACTGGGGTTATTCCTGGGCGCAAGCAGCACTAAGTAGATAATTGAACGAAATAACAACCGTTAAAGCACTCAACGATGAGTCTTTAACGGTTTTTTTGTATACCCATGTCTAAGCGCATATTTGCCAAGGAAGTGAAGCATAATGAGTAAAACTGGAAAGCATGCTCAATTGTACGAAGTCTCTTTGAAACAAAAGCTAATGCTTTATGAAGCCAGTTTTTCTGAAGGAAACTTTAAGGAGGAGAAGAGGATGAAGATATTTCCAGCATTTGCAATATATCGACAGGTAGCGCTTACTCTAATCACAGGTGCTGTATTAATTGCGAATCCAGGATTCACACAGGCAGAGCCCAATTTCATACCGCAACAACCAACTGGAGCGATTACAAAGAAAGTAGCCATCGTTATTGACGACTTTGGCAACAACATGGAAGGGACAGCGGAAATGCTGAAGCTGCCCATTCCATTTACAGTGGCTGTAATGCCCTTCTTGCCCTCAACGAAGCAAGATGCACAGTTAGCTCATGACAGAGGACTAGAGGTCATTCTGCACCTTCCAATGGAACCTGTAAGAGGGAAGAAGAGTTGGTTAGGTCCAGGCGCAATTACAACGGACTTGTCCAGCGAAGAAATTCATAAAAGAATCGTTGCGGCGATCGACGATGTTCCTTATGCCATAGGTATTAATAATCATATGGGTTCAAAAGCGACCGCGGACGAAAGAGTCATGAAGATCCTTATCGAGATTTGCAAAGAACGAAATCTAATCTTACTGGACAGTCGGACCACACCAAAGAGTTTGATTGGCAAGATTGCAGATTCACGTGGCGTGCCGCATGCGGATAATCAGTTATTTTTTGATGATCTGTATACGTACACTCATATTAATAAGCAAATGGTTAAGCTTAGAAAATTAATGCATGACAAGGATGAAGTGATTGCTATTGGCCATGTAGGGCCTCCTGGGAAGAAGACCGCTCATGTCATCAATGAAGCTATTCCAAGTATTCAAAAGGAAGCAACCTTTGTTCCTATTTCACAAATGGTTAAGTAGACTATTTCGGATGTGTCATGGTGAAATATTGTTCGACAGCAAGTGTAATGGCTTTGGCAAGCTTGGCTTGATGATGACTGTCATTAAGGAGTTTCCGATCCGATTTATTAGACAAAAAACCAAGTTCAACAATGACGGAAGGGCATTTAGAGTACTTAAGTACATGATACTTTTTACCAAGAACAGGAAGCTCTTCCGTCCCATAAACTTGATTCAAAGCATCTTGTAAGAGGCTTGCTAACAGAATGCTGTCAGATTGATTTTGATAAATGACGAGCGGTCCGCGTGTGTTCGATTTTTTGGACCAATTGATATGCAAACTAAGCATCATGCTCGGTTTAATGGTATTGGCTAGGCCAGATCGCTGAGCGAGATCTTTGCGATGTCTGCTTCCGTAAGACCATGTATTGTCATCACTCAATGCATAGTCCTCGGTACGGTTTATAATGACGCGATACCCTCTTTTAACAAGTGACTTATATGTTTTCTTGGCGATAGCTAGATTCATATCTTTTTCTTCATATTTGCCAACCATGGTCCCGCTGTCGATTCCACCATGTCCTACGTCGAGAATGATGTCCGCGGTAGGAAGAAGGGGATCAGAACGAGAAGCCGAAGCTAACTGTGAATTAGGCACGCAAAGAAATAGCGCAAGTAGAATAATCAACAAGTATTTCTTCAAATCCCGCCACATCCTTTTACAAGAATAACTACCCTTATCCTTCTTCCGCGAGGAGACTATCATACGTGATGCAAAAGTTTGCATGGATTGGATTAACCTTCTTTTACACGGGAATAATGGAAATTAGCAAAGACAGTTAGGCTAGACAGACAACGTACCTAATCGAAGATGACGTGTTTAAGGAGGTTCAACACATGAGTTTAAGTATCATTCTAATGGTCATTCAAGTGTTTTTTGCAGTTGTAATCGGGTTGTATTTCTGGAATTTGCTGCGAAATCAACAGACGAACAAGTCTGCAGTGGATAGAGAGTCTAGGAAAGAACTGGAGAAATTGCGCAAATTGAGATCCATTTCTCTAACCAAACCTCTGTCTGAGAAAACGAGACCTTCTTCTGTGCAGGATATTGTTGGCCAAATCGAAGGGTTGAAGGCACTGAAAGCGGCACTATGCGGCCCAAATCCTCAGCATGTGCTTATTTACGGTCCTCCCGGCGTTGGAAAAACGGCTGCAGCACGCGTCATATTAGAAGAAGCGAAGAAAAATCAAGAGTCTCCTTTTCGACCTGACTCCAAGTTTACAGAGATAGATGCTACAACGGCTCGCTTTGACGAGCGTGGTATTGCTGATCCACTGATTGGATCCGTACATGACCCCATCTATCAAGGAGCAGGGGCGATGGGTGTTGCTGGAATACCACAACCAAAACCGGGTGCTGTAACGAAGGCGCATGGGGGAATTTTGTTCATTGACGAAATTGGTGAATTGCACGCGACGCAAATGAACAAATTATTAAAGGTGCTTGAAGATCGTAAAGTATTCTTAGAGAGTGCCTATTACAGCTCTGAGGATGCGAATATTCCAGGCTATATTCATGATATATTTCAAAACGGGCTACCGGCAGATTTTCGTTTGGTTGGGGCAACAACCCGCACGCCGAGTGAAATTCCTCCTGCCATCCGTTCACGTTGTTTGGAAATTTTCTTCCGGCCACTTTTGCCTGGTGAGGTAGGAGAAATTGCAAGAAAAGCGCTTGATAAAATTGGTTTCAAAAAATGTGAAGACGCCATTGAAGTTGTAACGAAATATGCAACGAATGGCCGCGAGGCAGTCAATGTCATTCAATTAGCCGCGGGGATTGCTCTAACCGATAAGCGGGATTCGATCACAGCAGCTGATATTGAATGGGTCGTGAATTCTTCACAAATTCCGCCTAGACCGGAGCGCAAAGTACCTGCTCAGCCACAAATAGGCTTCGTAAATGGCTTAGCTGTCTATGGACCTAATTTGGGCACCTTATT
Organism: Paenibacillus plantarum; assembly: GCF_013141695.1. Classification (GTDB taxonomy): domain Bacteria; phylum Bacillota; class Bacilli; order Paenibacillales; family NBRC-103111; genus Paenibacillus_E; species Paenibacillus_E plantarum. The sequence continues at coordinate 45,901 of NZ_WHNY01000037.1, read as the reverse complement.
GGAGATTGAAGTTACGGCGATTCCAATTGCGGTTGCAGGTACAGGGAAATTCAATATAACAGGTGTTGTTGATGAAGAAGAAATGGGCGGGGGCTCTCGAACCATTCGTCGTAAAAGCATGGCGAGAGGCTCTGTAGAAAATGTATTAACTGTTCTTCGTAAGCTAGGTTTTAATACGTCGGATTATGATTTGCATATTAATTTCCCTGGCGGGGTGCCGATTGATGGACCATCCGCAGGTATTTCGATGGCTACAGCGATCGCCTCAGCCATACATAAAATACCTGTAGATAACAAATTAGCCATGACAGGAGAAATGAGCATACATGGGAAAGTGAAGCCTGTTGGCGGTGTTGTGGCCAAAGTAGAGGCGGCATTCCAAGCAGGAGCTACCCGTGTTATTATTCCAAAAGAAAATTGGCAAGCTTTGTTTGTTGATTTACCTGGTGTTGAAGTTGTAGCGGCAGAAACAATTGAGGAAGTGCTAGCTGCAGCACTCGGCATTGAGCTTCATGATAATGTGATTCCTTTACCTTTCTCTATGGAAAGAACGATTCCAGCTACAACTTTACCCATTCTACATGCCAATTCACAGCATACAATTGACTCTTAAAGGGAGGCTTTTCGCTACCTTACATGGCGCGTTAGCCCTCAATTGGTGTTTTGTTTAGAGTTTTGTTAAAATGTAAAGGGCAACGTAGGGAGAAAATCCCACATAGATAAAATAAACGGCTACACCGTCCTCTGGACGAGTGCGTTTATCCAAAAATAAAGCCGATTTATTATGTGAAACCTATTATTACTTTATTTCAAGGTGAGACTTTGAACGAAGGTTCAAGGATCCCTATTATTGGAGGTGCAGAGGATGGGGCCTGGAAAAATGAAGGTGCGCAGATTGCCGTTATTGCCACTTAGGGGACTGCTGGTCTATCCGAGCATGGTTCTACACCTGGATGTAGGGCGAGAAAAATCGGTGAAAGCACTCGAGCGGGCGATGGTGGATGACAGCATGATTCTCCTCTGCTCTCAATCAGAGATCAACATAGAAGAACCAACGAAAGAGGATATTTATCGCATCGGAACCATTGCGAAAGTGCGGCAAATGCTCAAATTACCGAATGGTACGATTCGCGTTCTCGTAGAAGGTGTTTTACGTGCTGAAATCGTAGAGTACTTGACGAATGACGAGTATTACGAAGTAACGGTTAAGGAATTGCCAGAGCAAGAAATCTCAGATCCTGAGATTGATGCGTTGATGAGAAGTGTGCTAAGTCAATTCGAGCATTACATCAATCTTTCTAAGAAAGTGACGCCTGAGACACTTGCCGCGGTATCTGATATTGATGAACCAGGTCGTTTGGCAGATGTGATTTGTAGTCACTTATCGCTCAAAATCAAAGATAAACAAGATATTCTCGAGACCGTTGACGTTCGTGAACGGCTCGAGAAAATGCTTAATATTTTGAATAATGAGCGGGAAGTGCTTGAACTCGAACGCAAAATCAGTCAGCGTGTCAAGAAGCAAATGGAGAAAACGCAGAAGGAATACTACCTCCGTGAGCAGATGAAGGCGATTCAGAAAGAACTTGGGGATAAAGAAGGTCGTGCTGGCGAAGTTGATGAATTACGTAACCAGCTAGCTGAAGCCGAACTTCCTGATAAGGTACGTGAGAAGGTTGAGAAAGAGATTGATCGGTTGGAGAAAATGCCTGCAACTTCTGCAGAAGGCGGCATCATCCGCAATTATATCGATTGGTTATTAGGTCTCCCTTGGCACAAACAGACCGATGACGATTTGGATTTAGATAAAGCAGAAGAAATATTGAATGAGGACCATTTTGGTCTTGAGAAGCCGAAAGAGCGAGTGCTGGAGTACTTAGCCGTACAGAAGCTAGTCAAGAAGCTCAAAGGCCCGATTCTTTGTTTAGTTGGCCCTCCTGGGGTTGGTAAAACGTCGATTGCTCGTTCAATAGCTAGATCCATGGGAAGACAATTCATCCGTATTTCACTTGGTGGCGTGAGAGATGAAGCTGAAATTCGCGGTCATCGTCGTACGTACGTTGGCGCCATGCCAGGTCGAATTATTCAAGGGATGAAAAATGCAGGCGCGAATAATCCCGTTTTCTTATTAGATGAAATTGACAAGATGGCGATGGATTTCCGTGGAGATCCTGCCTCAGCCTTACTTGAAGTATTGGATCCAGAACAAAATAGCACTTTTAGCGATCATTTCATTGAAGTACCTTTTGATTTATCCAACGTGATGTTTGTGACTACGGCGAATGCTGTGCATAATATTCCTCGTCCTCTGTTAGATCGGATGGAGGTTCTATATATTCCAGGGTATACGGAGATTGAGAAGCTCCAAATTGCCAAGAAATATTTACTTCCTAAGCAGAAACGGGATCATGGTCTTGAAGAGGAGCAACTTGTCGTGGATGAGGCCGCTTTGATGAAGATCGTGCGGGAATATACACGAGAAGCAGGCGTGCGTAATCTAGAACAGCAGGTTGCAGGTATGAATCGTAAAGCAGCTAAGAAGATCGTAGCTGACCCTGAGACACCTGTTCATGTAACGGTAGAAAACTTAAGTGACTATTTAGGTCCTGTTAAGTTTAAATATAATGTTGCAGAAGAGAAGGATCAGATCGGCGCTGTTACTGGTCTAGCTTGGACGGAGGTTGGGGGAGATACGCTCGTTATTGAGGTATCTGTGCTGCCTGGTACTGGCAAGTTGACCTTAACGGGCAAACTTGGTGATGTCATGAAGGAATCTGCGCAAGCTGCTTTCAGTTACACGCGTTCGCGAGCTGATGTCCTCGGCATTGCCCCAGATTTCCATGAGAAGAATGATGTACACATTCATATTCCCGAAGGTGCTATTCCGAAGGATGGTCCATCAGCGGGGATAACGATGGCTACCGCATTAATCTCTGCCTTGACGAACATTCCGGTTTCACGCTTAGTGGCGATGACTGGAGAGGTCACGCTTCGCGGCCGCGTACTTCCGATTGGTGGCTTGAAGGAAAAGGCACTAGCTGCACATCGTGCGGGTATTCGTACAATCCTTTTACCTCAAGACAACGAGAAAGACATTATCGAAATTCCAGAAAGTGTCCGCACAGAGATGACGTTCATCCCTGTCAGCCACATGGATCAAGTGCTGGAACATGCGCTTATCAAAAATAAGCCGACGGTTAACGTCGGATCGACTTAGAAAGTAGTTGAACATTCATGAAAGTCAATCAAGCTGAATTTATCATCAGCGCGGTTGGACCTAGCCAATATCCAGAGGATGCCTTGCCAGAGATAGCGCTGGCAGGGCGTTCTAATGTCGGGAAATCGTCACTCATTAACTGTTTGATTTCTCGGAAAAACTTAGCTAGAACCAGTTCACAACCGGGCAAGACGCAAACTCTTAACTATTATAAAATTAATCAGGACTTATATTTCGTTGATCTCCCCGGTTATGGCTACGCAAAGGTATCCAAAACCAAGCGTGAGCAATGGGGCAAATTCATTGAAAGTTATTTATTGAATCGTGAGCCATTGCGCCTTGTGATGCAGTTAGTCGACTTGAGACATCCGCCTTCCAAAGATGATCAGGCGATGTACGAATGGCTTCGCCACATGGATGTACCTGTTCTTGTTGTTGCAACCAAAGCGGACAAGATTCCTAAGAGCAGATGGCCCAAACATTTGAAGATTGTACGTGAAACACTAGGGATGGATAAAGGAGTTCAGCCACTGATGTTCTCTTCCGAGCTAGGGCTTGGCAAAGATGAACTGTGGGGAATTCTAGAGCAAGCGATTGCTTATGGCGAGCCGGATCCTCAAACCGAAGAAGTACTAACTAGCGCTGTAATCGATCCGCAACCGTCCTAATCGCAGGGCGGTTTTTTGCGTATTGTTAAGGATAACGTTCAAAGATAGAGGAAATCAAAAAGAAGTATACGGGAAAGCGAGGTATTCTGGGGGAAATTTGATGGCATTCCAGTTTATCAAGCATTTTTCAGAATATTTGGCTGATTATCATGATTTGCCGGCAGGAATATTCGTGACTCTTGTAGTATAATAATAAGCAAGGTAATAGTTAATGGCTTGAAAACAAAGAATCGAGGGATTTTTATGGCACAAAGGTTAGCGACTGAATATGTCAAAACCTGCCTCCAGTTAACAGAAGCCGATATGTTGAAGTTTTTTCAAATGTTTGTGGACCATCAAGTGACACTGCAAGTCAAAGTTTTGGAAAACGGGAATCAAGAAGTTGTTTTTCAAGATGGCGAAGGTCAAGAAATCGTCCTCTCATTTGAAAAGAAATCGGGCCTATATGAATGCACAGGATCCTGCAGATTAAGTAATACCTTATTAGCTAATTTAATGCGTAAAGCAGTATCGGAATTCAAAGGCAGCGCTAAAGTCAATCGGATTTACCCAAGCTACACGATGGTTTATTATTATGAACGCGGAACCGTAGTGAAGATCGAGGAAATCAAAGGTCAACTATTGACAATTGTCTATGAGCACAAAGATACCATTGGCCTCATGCAGATGATGTTCCAGAAGAGAGAAGTTGAGCAAGAGATTGAAATGATCTACGATCAAATCAATCACCTTCTTGATATGCGTAACATGCTGCAGGCTAGGGATGAACACCAACAGATCGACATTCGCCTCAATGAGCTTACACATCGTTTGTTCGTTTTGGAGGCATAATCACCCATACATGCTATTATTTATGGAGACCCATTTTTGGGTCTCTCTTTGTTTTCAGGCACATGCAAAGGCATTACGACATAATTTAGATATGGCATGGGTGTGACAGTTAGCCTTTAACAAAAAAAACTATTGCATTTATCGTCGATAGATGTTATTTTTATTCTCGTTGAAACAATATAGGAACCAGGATTCACTCAGGACATTGAATGTTGCGAGAGATTATACCCTCGGGAAGTGAATGACGTAGGTCCTAGCGGATGAAATTTTTTTCACACATTTTATTCCTAGGAAGGGGGAACCGAAAGATGGAAACAGAATACTCAACTTTCGGAAGACACGTTGCTGTTGATACTTGGGGGGTAGATTTTGAACTTCTGAACAATGCAGAATGGCTGCAAGCTCAGATGGTTGAAGCTGCCGAGGTATGTGGAGCAACTGTTTTATCTGTACAATCCAAGCAATTCGAACCACAAGGAGCAACAGTTCTTGTTATGTTGTCCGAGAGTCATCTCTCCATTCATACTTATCCTGAGAGAGGTTTTGCCGCACTTGATTGTTATACATGTGGCGAGACAGTCGACCCTCAATTAGCAATCGACTTTATGGTGTCCGTACTAAAACCAGAAACATTCTATGCGAAGAAACTTGTTCGCGGAATGGGTGAACTACAAGTAGAAACTCCTGAAATAAAGCAAGCAGAGCTTGTTAAATAAAATTCTGCAAAAGATAACGGTAGCCACGGAGAAATCCGTGGTTATTTGTTTGTTCAGACACCCATACAATGATATTGGCGATACATGTCCAGTTCACTTGAGGTGGGGGAAGAAGCTTGAAGCATAAAATCATTAGGAAATTGGTGCTGTATGTCGTTGTTCTCTTTCTAATCATTTGGCCTATTTATCAACTCGCCCAAATGTTAGGTCATCAAAAGGAAGATCACGATGCCACACATTTACTGTTCCAAGTATCCTTATTTCAAATGGAAATATTGAAGAGCAGTCTCGAAGAAGCCTCTCAAAGTAAAAGTACGAATGAGCTCGATCCAGTGAGACGAGCACTGTACTCAGCGGAATACACGCATGAGCGATTGATTTTGGCAGCAGGAGGAAAAGAGGAGTTAAGCTCACTTAGCTTCATGAACCAACTAAGCCAGTACATACAGAGGTTGCAGCTCGGTGGCGTGAGAGCTCTGAAGGCGGATGAGACATTAATATTGAAGGAAGCTCAAAAGCAATTTGGGAAGATGTATGAGGTCTATGAGAAAATGATGGCTTCGAACGGCGATATCATTTCATCGCAGAATACCGAGTTATCGAAACTAGATCGCGAATTGACTTCCTTTTTAAGAAAAAAAGGGCTGCAATAGGGGATTCTTCATGCATGAGGTATAGAGGAGCACGGAGCTGTTAAAACTAACGATCAGTACCAAAGCATTCATAATTTATTCAAATATTTTGTCGGAATGTCTGAAATGCTGTGCTATAATGATTCTAAATAGACGGAAAGGCAGGTGGTAACAATGCATATTATCGCAGTTGGTTTGAATTATCGGACAGCCCCGGTAGAAATTCGTGAGAAGTTTGCGTTCTCAGATCAAGATCTACCGAAGGCAATCGCGGAATTGAAAGAGACTAAAAGCATCTTGGAATGTGTCATTGTTGCCACTTGCAATCGCACCGAAATTTATGCTGTCGTGGATCGTCCTCAGCTGTGCAGTCATTACTTGACGCATTTTCTTGAGCGTTGGTTTCATGTGACGAAGGATCAGTTCCAGAAGCATTTATATACGTATGAGAATGAGAAATCAATTGAGCATTTATTCCGTGTCACAACGGGGCTTGATTCGATGGTCATCGGGGAAACTCAGATTCTCGGTCAAGTGAGGGATGCTTTTTTAGCGTCTCAACAATTGAAAGCAACGGGTTCCTATTTCAATACGCTGTTCAAACAAGCGATAACACTTGCGAAGAAAGCACACTCAGAGACGGGCATTAGTAATAATCCAGTCTCCATTAGCTATGCTGCTGTAGAACTCGGTAAGCGAATTTTCGGAAGCTATGTGAACAAGACGATTATGATTATTGGTGCAGGCAAGATGAGTGAGTTGACCGTGAAGCATCTCTATGCAAATGGTGCAAACAAAGTTATCGTTGTGAATCGTACGTTGGAAAGAGCGATGGATTTAGCCGGCAAATTTAGCGGTGTGGCTTGCACACTTGAGGAAATGCCGAATTATCTACCTGAGGTTGATATAATCATTAGCTCGACTGGAGCGCCTGGATACGTTCTGACGAAGAAGGATATTCAAACTTATGTGCAAAAAAGAAAATCACGTCCGCTGTTCATGATGGATATCGCGGTTCCGCGGGATCTAGATCCTGAGATTAGCGGCTTGCCTAATGTGTTCCTCTACGACATTGATGATTTGGAGCATATCGTGGATAAGCATTTGCAGGAGAGAAAGAAAGAAGCGGCTAAGATTGAGATCATGATCACGTCCGAAATCGTTGCTTTTGACCAATGGACGAAGACTCTTGGCGTCAGCCCTCTGATTAGTGCTTTGCAAACGAAAGCAAATCAGATTCACGAAGAAACCATGGAGAACATGCTGAATAAGTTGACTGATTTGGATGAGCGTGAAATTAAGGTGATTCGCAAATTAACGAAGAGTATTGTGAATCAAGTGTTGCGTGATCCGATCCTGCGGATCAAAGAAATGGCGGGAGAGCGCCATGGCGATGATGCTCTCGAAATTTTCACCAAGCTTTTCGCATTAGAAGATACGCTTAAACAACAAGAACAGGCAGATCAAATCGCACAAGAGCTAGAGTCAGGTTTTAACAAAGCGGAAAGTAAACAAACGCCCAATGAGAAGTTGTCCGTTCGTAGTTTGCAAAACGCGGATATTCTAGCCCCATCTTGATTAAAAGGCGCTAACCGCCTAGGAGAGGTGCCATGGTTACACGTAGCTGGTTGTTTGATGCGATGATTTATATGTATGCCCTGAGCCTACTGTTTTACTTTTCGGATTTCGCCAATGCGAGCCGGAGCGCGAAACGGATGGGGACGGGGCTGCTTTTGTTTGTATGGGTTTTGCAAACCGCTTACTTGGCTATCAGTTTATATGGTCATTTGACGGAATGGGCTTTCGTTCGATCTGACGTACTCTTTATGTTTTCTTGGCTGATTGTAACGATTTCATTAATTATCAACCGTTTTTTCCGAATTGAATTGTTCGTGTTTTTTGTGAATGTACTTGGCTTTGCGATTCTTGCACTGAATATATTTGGAAATCCGCATGTCGTGCCGATCAAATCCGATTGGGACATCAATGATGAGCTATTATTCATTCATATTTCGTTAGCGATTGGCAGCTATGCCGCTTTTTCAATTGCCGCTATTTTTTCAGGGATGTACATATTTTTACATGCAAGGTTGAAAAGCAAAAATTTCTCTCAGGCTGTCATGAGACTGCCATCTCTTGAGAAGATTGAGCATTATACGTATTTGTCGGTCATTATCGGGGGGCCGTTGCTTCTAATGGCTTTAAGTCTTGGTGTGGTGTGGGTTGTGCTTGAAGGAAATCGCAATCTTCTCTATGATCCCAAAGTAATCAATTCGTTCTTCGTGTTGGCAGCCTATGCGTTTTACTTATTTCAACATAAATCGATGCAGATTTCGGGGAATAAGCTAGCTGTTTGGAATTTGGCAGCTTTCTGTATCGTCGTGTTGAATTTCGTTGTTTCGAACCTTGTATCGGATTTTCACGGGTGGATATGGAGCTAAATGGTTGGCAGCATCCTCTTCCCGTAATGATGAATTTAGCAAGACGCCGATGCTTGATTGTTGGCGGGGGTCCGATAGCAGAACGGAAATTGCGATCGTTGCTTGCGGCTGGAGCCGAGGTAACGCTTGTCAGTCCAGCGTTCACGGCTGGAATCCTTGAAATGGAGCATCAGCCGAATGTGAACGTGAAGAGACAGTCCTATGATGAATCGATATGGACCGCCCATGGTGCGGTACGATTCGCATTAGTCATTGCGGCGACGAACGATTCACAAGTCAATCGACAGATCGCACAGGATGCGAATGCGCATAATTTACTCGTCAATATTGTAGATAAACCAGAACTAAGCTCGTTTATCCTGCCTTCCGTTGTGCGTCGGGGCAAGTTGGTCATTACGGTCTCCACGGGTGGAGCTAGTCCATCAGCAGCGCGTAAAATTGCCAAAGAGATCGACAAAACCTATGGTGATGAGTATGAGATCTATTTGGATTTTCTCAGTGAAACTCGCTTATTCATTCAAGAACGCGTTAAGGATAAAAAAGCAAGACAGGGCCTTTTTAAAGACATGCTGGCATGGGACCTCATGCCTTTGATCCGTGAAGGAAAGTTTGAAGACTGGAAAGAGAAGTTCAACCTAGCCTTACATGGCGAAGCTTGGATGCAATCGCAAGAGCAGGTAGAGATGGAACTGCCTTCTTGGTCTTTCATCAATGAGATTGGGCAGCACGTATAGGAGGCGGAGACGAAATGAAAACGATTATTGTAGGAACAAGACAGAGTGCATTGGCACTGACTCAAACGGGACAAGCTGTGGAACTGTTGAAACAGCTTGCGAAAGAGCATGGTATCGAATGTCAATTTGAAATTAAGAAAATTGTAACGAAGGGCGATCGGATTCTGGACGTCACGTTATCCAAGGTTGGAGGCAAGGGCTTGTTCGTGAAGGAAATCGAACAAGCATTGACGGACGGCGAGATTGATATCGCCGTTCATAGCATGAAGGATATGCCTTTCGAGCTGCCCGAAGGTCTCGTTGTAGGCGCGATTCCTAAGCGTGAAGATCCGCGCGATGCGCTGATCACGCGTGGCGGCCGATCATTGGACGAGCTGCCGCAGGGCGCGCTCGTCGGCACAAGCTCGCTGCGCCGGGCTAGCCAGCTGCAGCATCATCGCCCGGACCTCCGGATCGAGTCGATCCGGGGCAATATTGATTCGAGGCTGCGCAAGCTCGAAGAAGAGAACTTCGATGCGATTATGCTTGCCGCTGCCGGTCTTCACCGGATCGGCTGGCAAGATCGCATCAGCGCCTACTTGCCGCCCGAGCTATGCCTCCCTGCCGTAGGACAGGGAGCGCTGTGCATCGAGTGCCGCGGCAACGACGCTTTCGTGCTGGACTTGCTGGGCAAGTTCCAGCATGAGCCAACGGCGCTCGCGGTGCGAGCGGAGCGGGCTTTCCTCGGCAGACTCAATGGAGGCTGCCAGGTGCCGCTCGGCGCATACGCGAGCGTGAACGAGAACAGCAGCGGAGACGTTCCGCTGCTGACCTTGACCGGCATGGTCGGGACGCCGGACGGCGTGACCATGCTCAAGGAAACGGCTTCCGGGAATGATCCGGAAGCGTTGGGCGCGTTAGTCGCAGAGCAGCTCATCGCACAAGGAGCCGAGAAGATTTTAGCTGAGGTCAGGGAGTGATGACTGTGAACAAAGGAAGAGTTTTTCTTGTTGGAGCGGGTCCTGGAGATCCTAAGCTCATCTCCGTTCGTGGGATGGAAGCGATCCAAAAAGCTGATGTCATCGTATATGATCGACTGGCGAATCCACGCTTATTGAAGCATCGTAGACCAGAAGCAGAACTCATCTTTGTTGGCAAGCTGCCGGATAAACATATATTAAAGCAAGAAGAAATCAATCAGTTGCTAGTGGATTTGGCTTTACAAGGGAAGATCGTAACACGACTTAAAGGTGGAGATCCGAGTGTATTCGGTCGCGTTGGTGAAGAAGCCGAGCTGCTGGTGGATAACGGGATAACGTATGACATTATCCCAGGAATCACCTCCTCAATTGCTGTTCCAGCGTATGCGGGTATTCCTGTCACACATCGCGATTTCACGTCGTCTGTTGCGATTGTAACGGGCCATGAGTATCCGAATAAAACGTATTCCAGCTTAAACTGGGAGCATCTGGCCAAAGCGATTGGCACGATGGTGTTCCTGATGGGCGTTGCCAATTTAGAGCAAATATGCCGTGAGTTAATTCGTTGTGGGAAGCCGCCAGAAATGCCTGTTGCCTTAGTGCGATGGGGAACTTGGGCGGATCAAGCGACGATTACAGGTACACTTGCAGATATCACAGAAAAAGTAAGAGAAGCGAACTTCAAATCTCCAGCCGTCATTATCGTAGGTGAGGTAGTTAAGCTTCGTGAGAAGCTGGCTTGGATGGAGAAGAAACCGCTGTTTGGCAAGCGAGTACTTGTCACGAGAGCTCGGAGTCAAGCGAGTGAGCTTGTGGATCTGATCGATGATTTGGGTGGAGAACCCGTCGAATTCCCTGTCATTCGTTTACAGCCGCCAAGTAGTCAAGAAGCTAGGCAAGCATTGGATAATGCATTAGAGAGACTGCAGGAGTTTGACTGGATTGTGCTAACGAGTGCAAATGGTGTTGAATTCTTCTTCCGCAGATTGCGTGAGTTAGGCATTGATGTTCGCAGAATGGGGAACGCACGGATTGCTGCAGTAGGTCCTAAGACCGCTGAGGCGCTCGCTGAGCGTGGTATCATTGCAGACGTCCTACCGGCTAAGTATCATGGGGAAGGTATCCTAGATGCCATTCAAGGGGATTTGAACGCAGGTCAGAAAGTATTGCTGCCGACGGCAGATTTAGCACGTGATTATTTACCGTCTAAATTATCGGAGCTCGGCCTCGAAGTTACCGAAGTGGATGTGTACGAAAATGTATTAACCACCGATGACGGAGAAGAGATTATACATCTTTTGCAAAATCAAAGCATTCATATCATCACTTTTACAAGCTCATCAACCGTTACGAATTTACTCGAAGCGCTAAAGCAACTCGGTATGGAAGATCCGATATCGCTGCTGCAAGGCGTGGAGATTGCAGTTATTGGTCCCAAAACAGCAGAAACTGTCTTACAAGCAGGACTGTCGATTACATATACGGCTGAAGAAGCAACAGTGGCTTCTTTGGTACAAAGCATGATTCAAGGAGGCGGAAATCCATCATGAGTTTTCCAATCGTTCGTAACCGCCGCTTACGCGGAAATGCAGCCATTCGTAATCTTGTACGTGAGAATCAAGTGACAGTGAACGATGTCGTTCAACCGATCTTTGTTACGCATGGTACAAATGTAAAGTCTGAAATTGCCTCGATGCCTGGTGTGTATCATTTCTCACTCGATCGTGTCAAAGAAGAAATCGATGAAATCACGCAATTGGGCATCCAAGCGATTCTCTTGTTCGGTGTGCCTGATTATAAAGACGCAACCGGAACATCCGCATTTATGGATGACGGTATCGTACAGCAAGCAACGCGTTTTATTAAAGAGCTCAACCCTAACTTACTGATTATCGCAGATACGTGTTTATGTCAATTTACCGATACAGGTCATTGCGGTGTCATTCATCATCATCCGATTACAGGGCAAGCAGATGTCGCGAATGATCCTTCTCTCGAGCTACTCGTTCGTACAGCTGTATCACAAGCCAAAGCAGGTGCTGATATTATTGCCCCTTCCAATATGATGGATGGTTATGTGCAAGCCATTCGCGCTGGACTGGATGAAGCTGGTTATGAAAACACACCGATCATGGCATACTCCGTTAAATATGCTTCGGCCTACTACGGACCGTTTCGTGATGCTGCGCATTCCACACCGCAATTCGGTGATCGGAAAACGTATCAAATGGATCCGGCAAACGGTCGTGAAGCCCTTCGTGAAGCGTCAAGCGACGTCATCGAGGGAGCAGATTTCTTAATGGTGAAGCCAGCGCTCGCTTACATGGACATTATCCGCATGTTGAAGGATAACTTCGACTTGCCGGTTGTCGCTTACAATGTGAGTGCAGAGTACGCCATGGTGAAGGCTGCTGCTCAGCAAGGTTGGGTGAATGAAGAAGCGATTGTGATGGAAACGATGACAAGCTTCAAACGTGCAGGAGCAGATATTATCTTGACATATTTCGCCAAAGATATCGCTCGCTACTTGCAAAAGTAAGGAGATCATGAACCATTTGTCCTCTGTGATCAATAACGGAGTTCGAGTGGTTCTTTTGTCATACTTTTGTCGCAATAGATAAGCTTACGTTGGTTGTGAGAGGGGTATAATTAGGGCATAATGGATGAGAATAGATGGAAACAAGAGGAAGGTGCCTCATGAGTTATAACGATAATTTTATTAAAGCATGCCGGAAAGAAAAAGTTGATACACTGCCTGTGTGGTATATGCGTCAAGCCGGTCGCTACGACCCGGACTACCGTAAGATCAAGGAAAAGTACACCTTGCTTGAAATTTGTCAGCAACCAGAGTTAGCTGCTGAAGTAACGATGATGCCGATCAAAAAACTTGGCGTAGATGCCGCGATTTTGTACTCGGATATTATGAACCCAGTGGCTTCGTTGGGTGTTGATTTTGATATTGTGAAAGATATCGGTCCCGTGATACATACGCCGGTTCGTACGGCACAAGACGTTGAACGACTTCGTCCAATCGATGTGGAGAAGGACTTGTCCCACATTCTTCAAACGATTCGTATTTTAGATAAAGAGTTAGAGGTTCCGTTGATTTCGTTTGCGGGTGCGCCATTTACGATCGCCAGCTATTTGATCGAGGGCAGACCCTCCAAGAGCTATATTCGCACGAAGCAAATGATGTATTCTGAACCAGCAGTCTGGTTCGCCTTGATGGATAAGCTTGGGGATATGGTTATCACGTATCTACGAGCGCATATCGCCAATGGGGCAAAAGCTGTTCAAGTATTCGATAGCTGGGTGGGGGCTCTCTCTCCAGCCGATTTCGACGTCTACGTACGTCCTACGATGATGCGGATTTTCAAAGAGCTATCGGATTTGAAAGAACCGAAAATTTATTTCCCTGGTGTAAGCTCAGGTGAATTGCTGCCGTATCTGACAACGATTCAAGCGGATGTGATTGGTTTGGATTGGCGTGTCCCGATTAATGTTGGGCGTGAAAGACTACAGAACCGATACGCGGTGCAAGGGAACTTAGATCCGTATATTCTAACAGCGCCGATGAGTGTGATTGAAGCGCAAGCGAAAGCCATTATGGATGAAGGGATGAAGCAGCCAGGTTTTATTTTCAACCTCGGACATGGCTTATTCCCAGAAGCATCGCTTGAGAAATTAAAGGAATTAACGACGTTTGTTCATACGTATTCGCATTCCGTTTTAACTCAGCAAGCTGGAAAGAGTGGTGTTTAACATGACCAAAACGCGCATTGGCGTCTTAGTGATGTCGTACGGTACGCCGGAAAGTTTAGATCAAGTCGAAGCGTACTATACGCATATCCGTCGTGGTCATCCGCCGACCCCTGAGCAATTGCATGAATTAACGACGCGTTATGAGGCTATTGTCGGTGGCTTCTTCCCGCTGCGTGAAAATACGAATAAACAAGTAAAAGGACTCGAAGCTACGCTTCGTCAAGAGCATCCTGAGCTTGAATTTGTCTGCTATCAAGGCCTAAAGCACGCTCAGCCGTATGTAGAAGATGGTGTTGAGCAGATGGTTAAAGACGGCATCACAGAGGCTGTAGGGGTCGTTCTAGCGCCTCACTACTCGACGATGAGTGTCGGTGGCTATGTGAAGAGAGCGAAGGATAAGGCAGAAGCGCTAGGACTTAACATAACTTTCGTTCTGGACTATCACCTCCATGGGAAGCTGCTTGATGCTTTGCAAACACGCGTAGAGAAAGCTTTGGGGAAATTTGCTGAAGCGGATCGGGATAACGTGAGAGTCATCTTTACAGCGCATAGCTTGCCGGAGAAAATTCTGGAAATGAAGGATCCGTATCCGGATCAATTGTTGGCTACCTCCAAGGCGCTTGCTGAGCGGGTTGGTCTTACGAATTGGCAGTTTGGTTGGCAAAGTGCTGGTCAGACAGCCATGCCTTGGTTAGGTCCGGACATTATGGATGTCATGCGTACGATTAAGCAAGAAGAAGGCGTGGATAAGATACTTCTCTGTCCAATCGGTTTCGTTTCCGATCATTTAGAAGTTCTTTATGATATTGATATCGAAGCGCAAGGATTAGCGAAAGAGCTAGGCGTCCACTTGGAACGTACAGAGTCGCTCAACACGGATCCGCTATATATGGAAACCTTAAGTGATGTTGTTTACAAGAAATGGCAAGAGGCAGCGAGTTCGAAATGAGTAATAAAGTGCCTCATTATATGATTATAGGCGGCGGGATCACGGGGTTGAGCGCTGCTTTTTATTTGAAAAAACAGTTAGAGACCGACAGTGGAGATTCCCCCTTTCGCATTTCTGTCGTCGAGAAATCACCATCATTTGGCGGGAAAATTCATACGATTGAGCGTGACGGTTTTGTAATTGAAAAGGGGCCAGATTCCTTCCTAGCTCGTAAACGTCCGATTATTGATTTAGCTTATGATTTAGGAATGGAAAATGAGCTGACAGGTACGAATCCGAAAGCGAAGAAAACGTACATTGTTCGTGGGAGAAAGCTGCATCGCATGCCGCCTGGCTTGGTTCTGGGAATTCCGACTCAAATGACACCTTTTATGAAGACAGGCCTTATTTCACCACTCGGCAAGCTTCGCGCTGCGATGGACTTGATCAAGCCGAAGCGGGATGTCACCGCAGATGAGTCGCTTGGACATTTTCTAGAGCGTCGTCTTGGTAAGGAAGTGCTTGAGCGTATTGTTGAGCCGCTGCTTGCTGGGATTTATGCCGGGGATACGTATAAGCTGAGCTTGAAGTCCACTTTCCCGCAGTTTCGAGCTATGGAGCAGAAGAAGCGCAGTTTAATTCTTGGGATGATGGCGAGCCGCAAAAATGTGTCTGAGGAAAGCGCGCATTTGCCTGCGGCTGTTCGCAATTCAGTCTTTGTAACGTTTAAGCGAGGGCTGCAATCGCTAGTTAATGGGTTAGTCGACGCGTTATCTACTGTGGATTTGCGTGCTGGAGTTGGTGTTGAGTCCGTGCGTCGTGTAGAGGATGGACAAACGGAAGTTGTCTTTGAGGACGGTCAGCGTGAAATCGTTGACGGTGTCATTGTGACGACGCCAACGTATCAAGCTGCGAGGCTGCTTGCGGAGCTGCCAGCTGCAAGCAAGCTAGCAAAGATTGATTATATATCGGTAGCCAATGTGATTATGGCGTTCGATCGTAAAGATATTCCTTTTGAACTGGATGCCTCCGGTTTCCTCGTTCCTAAGCATGAGGGCTATACCATTACAGCGTGTACGTTAACCTCAGCGAAGTGGCTGCATGCTGCACCCGAAGGCAAGGTGCTGCTTCGTTGTTATATTGGTCGTTCTGGTGAGCAGGAATGGCCAGCATGGTCTGATGAGCAATTAATTAGTAAAGCACGACATGATATAGGTGATCTGCTTGGGATTACAGCTGAACCTGGTTTTGTTGAAGTGACGAGGTTGATGCATTCCATGCCGCAATACCCTGTTGGCCATTTAGAGGAGATCGCGGATTTCAAAAAAGAACTGTCTTCGGCCATGCCGCGCGTACTGGTCACGGGGGCAGGGTTTCACGGCGTCGGATTGCCCGATTGTATTCGGCAAGGGAAAGAAGCTGCCAATCAGCTTGCCAGTCTTGTTCTAAGACAATAGCATTAACGGAGCTTGGTTAACTCCAATGTGAATTCACTTGCAGAGATGGTCAGGATTTTCTTCTCTTCGAGATCACGAATGACCTGCATAAGCGTAGCTTTCTGAACACCAGCCAGCTGAGAAATTTCATCAAAGTTAAGAACAAGCTTAATGACGATAGTCGTGCCTTTACGCAGGCCATGCGAGTTCGCCATTTTGATCAAACTTTTGATGACTCGTGTTCTTGCATCTACGAACGTTAAATCATAAACTTGTTGATTCGTATCGCGTAGACGGTTACTGAGTTCTTGCATGATGCCTAAGCTAATGTCAAAATGATTACGAAGCAGATCAAGGAAGCTTTGCCCGGTTATCGTTAGGAGTGTGGATTCTTCTAAGGTTTGAGCTGAAGCAGAACGTGGTTTGCCATCTATGAGAGAAAGCTCACCGAAGCTTTCGCTGCTTTTGCAGATCGACAGTATTTTTTCCTCACCTGACTGGCTTGTTGTGTAGATTTTAACGGAACCGCTTAGTACCATATAGAAGACAGAGCCGATTTCTTTTTCTTGAAATAAAATCGTGCCTGGTTTATAAGTACGTCTTGTACAAATTTCAATAAGGGCGTCCAATTGATGCTCGCCCAGTTGGGCAAATAAAGGAACTTTCTTGATAAGCTCTAGCATAGGTTGTACCGCCTTTATAGGTAGTTAATGGTAGGATATGACCTCATTTTATCACAAGATCACGTCATTGGGGGCTAAATTATGGTAAATTCGAGCAGAATCGACAAACTGTCAGCAGCTGCTTTCCAAGAATCAAGAAAGCTGATTCCTGGCGGAGTGAACAGTCCAGTTCGTGCTTTTAAATCGGTGGGCTTAACACCGTTATTCATGGAGAGCGGATCCGGCTCGCGAGTAACGGATATTGATGGGAATACGTTTATTGATTATGTTGGTTCTTGGGGACCACTCATCGTAGGACATGCACATCCGAAGGTATTGGAAGCGATTCAGGCTACTGCTATAAAAGGTACAAGCTTTGGTGCTCCAACGTTGCTTGAAACGGAGATGGCGAAGCTTGTTATTGAACGCGTACCGTCCATTGATATGGTTCGTATGGTCAATTCGGGGACGGAAGCTACCATGAGTGCGTTGCGCCTAGCTCGTGGATTTACGAAGCGCGACAAGATCGTGAAATTCGAAGGAAGCTATCATGGACATGCGGATGCTTTGTTGATCAAGGCAGGGTCTGGGGTTGCTACACTTGGATTACCAGATAGTCCTGGAGTACCTAGCAGCGTCGCGTCTAACACAATTACTGTGCCTTATAATGATTTGGATTCCGTGAAGCTTGTTTTTGAAAAGTTCGGAGAAGAAATTGCCGCGCTTATCGTAGAACCCATTGCAGGGAATATGGGGGTTGTTCCTCCAGCAGCTGGCTTCCTGCAAGGTCTTCGTGACATTACTAAGCAGTATGGCTCCTTGTTGATTTTTGATGAGGTTATGACCGGTTTCCGCGTGCATAAGAACTGTGCACAAGGTCTATACGGTGTAACACCTGATTTAACTTGTTTAGGTAAAGTTATTGGCGGCGGGCTTCCTGTAGGTGCTTATGGCGGCCGCTTAGATATCATGGAGCAGATTGCTCCTGCAGGTCCGATTTACCAAGCAGGTACGTTATCGGGCAACCCACTTGCCATGGCAGCTGGTTTTGCAACGTTGTCCTTACTAGGCGAGCCGAATGTTTATGAGGAGCTGGAACGCAAGTCAGCTAGACTAGAAGCGGGCTTCGCTGCGAATGCGGCTGAATTCGGTATTGCCAGCACGATTAATCGTGTAGGCTCCATGGTTTGCCCGTTTTTCACGGAGATAGCAGTCACCAACTACGACACAGCCAAAACATCCGACCTTGGCCGATTTAATGCCTATTTCGGTAACTTACTGGATTTAGGTGTTTCCGTTGCACCTTCGCAGTTTGAGGGTATGTTCGTGTCTACAGTGCATTCTGATTCAGATATTGAAACGACGATCGAGGCTCATCGCGAAGCCTTGAAACGATTATAATGAAAAGGGCAGCCCTCCGTAGAAGGTTCTACGTGAGGGCTGCCCCTTTGTTTGAGGTCATGTGTTCCAGGCGAATAGATGGATTTTGTACAGTTAACTTCTTGAATTTTCCGATCAAACTTAGTTTAGATGGATAACCTACAGTTAATTTTGACCATTTTTCGCGATTTGAACAAAAAAGGCCGTTTTACCTACATGTTTTACAGTTAAATCCAAATTTCAAGGAAATATCTCGAAAATAGCTGTATATTTTCCAGTTAGTACAATTGTACGCATCGGTATGGATGCGGGGATAAGAGTCGCGGAAATGGGAGCGTACATGGGACGCAGAACAAAGGGATGCGGAGAAGGACAAGGACAAGGACAAGGACAAGGACAAGGACAAGGACAAGGACAAGGACAAGGACAAGAAGACGGACACGCCGCCGCTCGGACGATGTAAATGATGTTGGGTTAAAGGGGTTTGTAGCTTCTTGGTGGTGCCAGTACCCTGCTCCTCCTAGGTTTTGAATGATTTGTTTGCCCAAAGCTGCACGTGTGTCAATTAGATGCACCCGCAAAAAAAACCAGCTCACATCCGCAAAATCGGATGCTAGCTGGTTTATTAACTATGATAGAACGTATTAGTTAGGTTTAATTGTTGGAGATGTTGATGTTGAAGTGTTAGGTAGAGTCTCCGCTCCATTCGTTGCTGGCTTCGGTGTAGCACTAGGTGTAGTACTCGGTGTAGGAGATGGTGTTGAAGTTGTTGTCGTTGGCTTCGTACTACCCGTGTTACCACCTGTATTATTCCCATTACTTGGCGTTGGCGTAGCTATAGGAGTTGGTGTTGGGTTGCCTGTATTTGTTGGTGTAGGGCTAGTTGTATTCGTTGGTGTTCCAGTTGATGGCTTATCCGTCGAGTTCGGCTTCGTTGAGTCGGTACTTGAAGGTGAAGATGAGCCTCCAGCTTTAACTGATTCAGCTGTGCTTTCTGGTTTAACAGATGGTGTAGGTGTTGCTTTCGGCGTTGGTGTAGGTAATTTACCTTGCGCCTTCAGTTCTGCTTGTTCTTTCAAGAATTCAGGGTGAGTTGAAGCACCGCCTGCATCGATCGTCGTTAAGCCAGCCCAAATGTTCTTCACTTCGACTTTCTCAGGATGATCGAATACTAAGAAAGCTGAAGGTAAGCGACGTTCGCCATAACGGCTAGATGGTTTGGTAATGAGTGCATTATTATAAACCATTTCAGAAGATGCTCCGCCATCAAGGAATCCAGCGTTGATGACATCGTCTTCTAAGAAAAGATCCTGAACTTCTTTCAGTGTAGCACCAACACTTGACGTTTGACGGCCATCAATGACGATAAAGATAACCGTACCGTCTGCTTTTTGTCCAACAGCTGTTCGCGGCGCACGTCCCCATCCGCCATCACCGCTTGTAATTAGCGGTTTACCGTTCGCGATAACTCGCGGATAGAAGGAAACGGCTTCAGAGACGCCGAGTTTCAGTAATTCGTTAATTGTATATTTACCGATAATGAGTGTTCCTTCATCCGTGAATCCGACAATTTGTTGCGGGTTGCTTCCCTCTTGGTCGGTATAAAGAATTTCACCACCGGACATAATAGCACCGATTGGGGCAAATCCGTTTCCAAGGCCGTCAGGATCATTGAAGCCACCGCCATTGACACCGGCAACAGCACCTGTACGTTGAACCATGGCTGTAATTCGTTCACCTTCACCTTGTTTGGAAGGAACGACAACACGGATTGAACGTGGATCATATACATACATTCGCTTACCCTTCCACAGGGTGCCTGAAATATCTTCTACTTTGACTAGACTCTCAATTGGGCGGTTTGTATTGAACTGAACAGCCTCAATATCTTGTTTCTCAATGGAGTTAACTTCCGTTAAATTCTGCATCTCAAGCACCATTTGATCACGACGCTGCGCGCCTACGAAGATCCAAGCCCAGTCGCGGTGCTGCGTTGTTATGACGGTTTTGGCCAAATACTCTCGAACGAATGTCCCTGGCGGGGTTAGAAATAGAAAGCTAGAACTTAAAAATGCACATACTGCTATAACGAGTAAAGTCCGCTTCAACCAACTATAATTTCGAAAATGATTTGCAATTGAACTACCCAAGGTAAACCTCTCCTGCTCTATTAATAAATTGATAGAAAATGTCGAAAAAAAACAATACAAAATAATAGTATCATATTTTTGCATGCAATTGGTAATGGTAATTGTTAAAATAAAGTGTACTTAATCCCTCTTTCTTAAGGAGCTCGTTCTAATTATGAAACGTTATTACTTTTTTGATTTCCCAATCGACCTTATGGCGATTGTTTTTGTATTTCTACTCATTCTGCTAGCAATCTTTCTATCATTTCGTAAAGGCATGAAATCATGATTACTTGGTCGCGCACTGGAGAATGGTTGGAGTTACCGCTTCCGAATGAGCAATGGAAACCGCTCAAACCGGGCGCTGTTGAAGAATTAGCGGCTTATCTCCCGGTGCCTCGCAAATATTTCCTGCGATTAGCTTCCCAGGGACTTGTTCGCATTGACAATAATACGATTCGACTTAAGGTTTTTCCACAGGAAAAGGCGGCGTTTAAAGCGGAATCTTACCCATTAGACGTTTTATTTGAAGATGAGTTCACTCTTGTTGTGAATAAACCAGCTGGAAAGTCTGTCCATCCAGCTGAAGCCGGACAAGGAGGAACACTTGCCAATGCGGTAGCTCACTATTATGAAGCAACAGGACAAGCATGCGGCGTTCGGCATATTCATCGTCTAGATCAAGATACGACGGGCGTTGTACTTTATGCCAAAAATGAATGGGCGCATGTCCTGCTAGATGAAGCCATGCGAGAAAAACAAATCGATAGACGTTATATTGCGCTAGCTCATGGGATTTTCAAAGAAAAGGAAGGATGGATTGCTGAACCGATCGGCAAGGATCGTCATCGGCCAGGGAAGCGAAGAGTGGCTCCCAATGGGGATCAGGCACTTACACATTACCGTGTCGTTCAACAAATGAAAGCTGGTGCACTCGTTGAAGTGGAGTTGGAAACCGGCAGAACACATCAAATTCGAGTCCATCTCAGCCATTTAGGACATCCACTTATCGGAGATATCTTATATGGAGGTTCTTCGCGATCGTTTCATCGACAAGCCCTTCACGGCGAAAGGCTGGTATTCAATCATCCGGTTACACAGAATGAGATCGTTGTGCACGCACCTTATCCACTAGATTTCAAGACGTTACTGGATCAAATGTCATTGAGTTAAAAATATAGTCATGCCTGGCCTCATCCACCCATATACTTTTAGAGACAATCAAGTATATCACCCAACAATTCGGAGCCGGTTTATGTTTCGAATTAACGGAAGGGAGGATTCATTCGGTGTCTGAACAACAACCAGGGTTACGCTTTGATATTTATGAACGTGTGCATTTGCAGGAGAATTTGGCGGCTATACAAGAATTGAATGAGGTAGAATTGCTTCCGCATATTCAAGTAATAACGCTGGATGATCAAGCGATCTTAAAGGGGAATCTACTACTTACAGGCAACTACTTCAGTGAAGAAGGCGGCAGTCCTCGCACACTTGAGCATTTGATTCCTGTCGAAATTACGCTGCCCTTGAATCGTATTCATCGTGTAGAAGATATTCAGGTAGAGATCGAGAATTTTGATATCGACCTTTTATCGGCACGAAGTCTTAATGTAACTGGTGTACTTTCTTTGCAAGGTGTAGAAATGGTATCTGTGCCGCAAGAAAGCTGGCGAGAGGAAGAAGAGGTTACTTTTGTCCATCAAATTGAGTACCCACGCTCTGAACCCGTCATGCCTTACGTATCAGAACCTGTACCTACACCAGCACCGTATGTTCAAGAACCACAGGTTCAACCAGTTCCAGAAGTTCAACAAGTGATTGAAGCACCACCAGCACCTGTTCTTCCTACACCTTTACCTACGCCAAGCCCAACGTTGATAGCAGCTTCACCAGAACCAACTGTCGTTGCGGCTCAGCCGGAACCCTTTTCGGGGGACGACACGATCGGTGTGGAATTTGAACAAATCGAGCTGAAAGTGACCCCGCATGCGGATAGTACCGTCGTTACGGAGGAAAAAAAGGAACTGAAAGTTGCCTTTGGCAAGAAGGCAACGGACGCCGTGGAGGTTAACCCATATGGCATCAAATCGCTATTATCTAAGGCAGGCACGTATCTTTCCGACAAGCGGCTTGCGGAAGCTGAGGCGCAAGCGGCTCTTGAGGCGGAATCGCGGATAGATGCGGTAGAGTGGCGGCGACTATTCCTTCAGAGCAGATCGGAGTCACAAGAGTTCAGGAAGCTCAAACTATGTATCGTTCAGAAGGACGACACCTTAGAATCCATCGCGAAGCGCTATCAACTGACCACGCGTGAGCTTCAATTGATGAATCGTCTAGGTGATCAGGATATTGTTGTGGGGCAAGTTATTTATTTACCCAAATAAATAATGATACATAGGCAAGAGCTTCTGGCTGCTGATAGCAGCTGGGGGCTCTTTATGTTTGTCCTAGTATAAATTCCGACTTTCCGCCCAATACTAGAAAATAATCCTTAGAATAGGCGTCGAAATTATTGACTATGTGTCGATAATTCGATATCATATAGTGTAACTCATTTTCAAACCAACATATGGAATTGCAAAGATAGGGAGTAGTAGTCGGAACGCCCTTCAGAGAGTGGAACTGCAGCGCTGAGAGGTTCCTCAGGATACATCCGATCGAAGTCGCCCTGGAGCAGTAAATGTGAGTGCAATCGCCGAGTTTTCATTTCTCGCCTGCATTAGCATTTTCCGGTCGCAGCCGTTATCTGTTTAAGTGTCATGTTATTTGCTATTGGGGCAAGTCGCATGAAATGAAGGTGGTACCACGGAAGCTATACCTTTCGTCCTTTTTGGGGCGAAAGGTTTTTTTGTGTTTATAACAACTAGCCAGATATGGAGGTACTTTTATGACCGAAACGAAATTACAAACGGAAATGCCTACCACGTACGACCCGAAAGAAGCGGAGCGTAAATGGTACGACTACTGGATTAAAAATGAATTCTTCAAAGCAGGCAACCGTCCAGATGCGGAAACCTACACGATTGTGATTCCGCCTCCGAACGTAACGGGTATGCTGCACATCGGGCATGCGCTTGATTTCACACTGCAAGATATTCTTATTCGTACGAAGCGGATGCAGGGCTTTGACACATTGTGGCTGCCTGGTTCTGACCATGCTGGTATTGCAACACAAACGCGTGTAGAGCAGAAGCTTCGCGAACAAGGACAAACACGTTATGATCTTGGGCGTGAGAAATTCTTGGAGAAAGTCTGGGAGTGGAAAGAATTATACGCGGATACGATTCGTGAGCAATGGGCCAAAATGGGCTTCTCACTCGATTATTCACGTGAACGCTTCACATTGGATGAAGGACTTTCGCAAGCTGTTCGTGAAGTTTTCGTAAGCTTGTTTGAAAAAGGTCTCATTTATCGCGGCAACTATATTATTAACTGGGATCCAGCGGCACGCACAGCGCTTTCGGATATTGAAGTGGAATACAAAGAAGTACAAGGTGCCCTGTACCATTTGAAATATGAAACAACAGATGGATCAGGTTCGATCGTTGTTGCAACAACGCGACCTGAGACGATGCTGGGAGACACAGCGGTTGCTGTTCATCCGAAGGATGAGCGCTATAAGCACCTCATTGGGAAGTCTTTGCTGCTGCCGATTGTAAACCGTGAAATTCCGATTATTGCAGACGATTATGTTGAAAAGGAATTCGGAAGCGGCGCGGTAAAAATTACGCCTGCGCATGATCCGAACGATTTCGAAGTAGGAAAGCGTCACAATTTGCCGCAAATTCTGGTTATGGACGAAACGGGAACGATGAACGCGAATGCCGGCCCATACCAGGGGCAAGACCGTTTTGAGTGCCGTAAGCAAATCGTTGCTGATTTGAAAGAGCAAGGTGTACTGATCAAAATTGAAGAGCACGTTCATCAAGTTGGACATAGTGAGCGCAGTGGTGCCGTAATTGAGCCTTACTTGTCTACCCAATGGTTCGTGAAAATGCAGCCGCTCGCGGATCAAGCGATTGAAGCGCAAAAATCAGGCAAGGGTGTTAATTTTGTACCCGATCGCTTCGAGAAAACGTATTTGAACTGGATTGAAAATGTGCGTGACTGGTGTATTTCCCGTCAATTATGGTGGGGTCACCGGATTCCTGCTTGGCACTGTGCGGATTGCGGTCAAATCACGGTAGCTCGTGAGGATGCTACGGCTTGCTCCCATTGTCAAAGTGCGAATCTTAATCAAGATAACGATGTACTGGATACATGGTTCAGCTCGGCGCTATGGCCTTTCTCCACTTTAGGCTGGCCGAATGATTCCGAGGATATGAAGCGTTTCTATCCGACGAGTGTCCTAGTTACTGGTTACGATATCATTTACTTCTGGGTTGCGCGGATGATTTTCCAAGGACTCGAATTTACGGATCAAATTCCATTTAAAGATGTGCTTATGCATGGCCTTGTTCGTGATTCCGAAGGACGTAAAATGTCCAAATCGCTCGGAAACGGCGTTGATCCGTTGGAAGTGATCGAGAAATACGGCGCAGATGCCATGCGCTATATGATTTCTACGAGCAGCACGCCAGGTCAAGATTTGCGCTTCCGGTGGGAGCGGGTTGAGCAAGCTCGTAATTTTGCCAATAAGATTTGGAATGCTTCCCGATTTGCACTGATGAATTTAGAAGGTGTAAACGCAGCGGATATTGATTTGACAGGCCCATTAGGGACAGCAGATCGTTGGATATTGCATCGTTTGAATGAAACTGTTCGTGATGTGACTCGTCTAATTGATAGCTATGAGTTCGGCGAAACCGGCCGTCTACTCTATAACTTCATCTGGGATGATCTCTGTGACTGGTACATTGAGTTCAGTAAACTGAGCTTATATGGGACGGATGCGGCGGCGAAAAAGCAGACACAATCGGTTCTAGCTTATGTATTAGATCAAACGCAACGTTTGATTCACCCGTTCATGCCATTTATTTCTGAGGAAATTTGGCAGCACTTGCCGCATGTTGGGGACACGATTACACTCGCGGCTTGGCCGACTGAGAATGCCGCTTTCGAAGCGCCGGATGCGATTCGGGAGATGGAGCTTTTGATGGAAGCGATTCGTTCCGTTCGTAATATCCGTGCGGAAGTAAATGTGCCGATGAGTAAGAAGGTCGAGCTCTTGATCAAACCAGCTAGTGCAGAGACACAGGACATTCTCAGCAAAAATGAAGAATACCTGAAACGCTTCTGTAACACGTCCCTGCTTGAAATTGACCTTACAATGACTGCGCCTGACAAAGCAATGACGTCGATTATTACGGGGGCTGAGCTTTACTTGCCATTAGCGGGCTTGATCGATATCACGCAAGAGCTTGCACGCTTGGACAAAGAGCTGCAATCCTTACACGGTGAAGTTGAGCGTATCGAGAAGAAACTGGGTAATGAAGGTTTTGTAGCTAAAGCGCCAGCGAAAGTCATCGAAGAAGAGAAAGCCAAGCTTGCTGATTATGCAGACAAACGGGATAAAGTTATCGCTCGATTAGCGGAGTTAAAGGCTTAAAGAACGTAAATTATACGATTGCCTAGGTTCGTCTACATGGTGATTCATATAGTAAAAGAGGATGAGAACAATGGATGAAATCAAGAACACGGCGGGTGAATTCCAATCCGCACAGGAAGCCATTGATTGGATCGTTGGACGGATGGAGAAGCTCGGCATGAAGCCGGGCCTCCAACGTATGCATCTACTCATGGAGAAGTTGGGTAACCCCGAACGCAGGATGAAGTTCATTCATGTGGCCGGAACGAATGGCAAGGGCTCAACATGCGCTTACCTTGCTTCCGTGCTTCAAGCGTGCGGCTATGATGTAGGCACGTTTACGTCGCCTTACTTGGTGCGGTATACGAATCGTATACAAGTCAATGGCGCCGATATTGAGGATGATGTACTGCTTCGCTTGGTGAATGAGATGAAGCCAATTGTGGATGAGATTGCAGCCACAGAGGTAGGTCCGCCAACCATGTTTGAGATTTCAACGGCACTGGCGATTCTATACTTTGGGAAAGTGGCTTATCCCGATTATGTCGTATGGGAGACTGGACTCGGGGGAAGGCTGGATAGCACGAATATCGTGAATCCAATTGTTACCGTGATTACGAATGTCGGTCATGATCACATGGATATTCTGGGGGATACCCTGGAGCTTGTAGCTGCTGAAAAAGCGGGCATCATTAAAGCGGGAGTTCCCGTTATTACAGCGGTGGAGCCTGCGGCGATTTGGAGCGTTATCGATCAAACGGCGAAGGCAAAGAAAGCGACACTGTATTCGCTAGGTGATCAATTTAACTTGACCGAAGTGAACAGTGAGCTAGATCATCAAAGCTTTCAGTTTAACGGACCATTTCGACCTATTCCGAATCTGTCGATTACATTGAATGGTGAACACCAATTGAAGAATGCTGCTGTAGCGGTTATGACACTGGAGGTTCTTCGCCAATATTACGCCACCATCGTGGAGGACGTAGATTTGCAGAAGGGGCTTGTGGGAACCAAATGGCCGGGTAGATTGGAAATGGTTTCACAGGAGCCGCGCATCCTTATTGATGGGGCACATAACCCTGAGGGAGCTGCGACACTAGCTGCAGCACTTCAGAATGTGTATAGCTACAAGAAGCTTCACATGATGATTGGAATGCTAGCTACGAAGAATCATACAGGCTACTTAAGGCATATACTACCATTGGTGGATACGCTCATTATTACAGAAGCAAATTTTCATAAAAAAGGGGATGCTTCCCTGCTCGCCGACATCGCAAGTGGTCTTCTTCAAGAGATGAATCTAGAGGTTGACATTGTTGTTGAACGTGATTGGAAGCAGGCTCTAACCTTATTAACAAATAGAACTGAGCAGGATGATCTGGCGGTCGTATCCGGCACGCTGTATTTAATCTCTGATGTTCGTTCTTGGATAACCTATCAAACCGATTCTGAAAAAGGATGGTGAGAACGGCGTGAGTCAAGCAGAACACGTACATTTTATAGGAATCGGCGGATACGGCATGAGTGCCATTGCCAAAGTCATGCTCGAAATGGGATACCGCATTTCGGGGTCAGATCTTGCACAACAGGAGCTTACAGATAAACTGAAAGCGAAAGGTGCTAGAGTCTTTATCGGCCATGAGGCAACGAACGTATCAGGAGCCGATTTGGTTGTATACTCAACGGCATTAGCCAAAGATAATGTGGAAATGCAAGCAGCAGAGCAAATGAACATTCCGATTATTCATCGCTCACAAATGCTGGGCAGGCTGATGAATGAGCGCAAAGGGATTGCCGTAGCAGGCGCCCATGGGAAGACTACAACGTCCTCCATGATTGCTTTGGTGATGGAGATTTGCGGCACGGATCCAACGTATATCATCGGTGGAGAAATTATGAATGTAGGCAGCAATGCCAAAGCTGGCAAAGGAGAGTACGTTGTTGCGGAGGCCGATGAGAGCGATGGCACCTTCCTGCAATATCACCCAACCCTCGCGTTAGTGAACAATATCGAAGCCGACCATTTGGAAAATTATAATGGCGATTTCGAGAACTTGAAGAAAGCATACAAACAATTCTTGAGCCAAGTTAGACCTGGCGGAAAAGCGATTGTATGTCAGGATGATGAATTCCTACGTGAAATGATACCGGAAATTCAAAGTCAAGTGATTACGTACGGGATTGAAACGCAAGCGGATTATATCGCACGTGACATCTCACTAGGTGATCGCAAGGTAACCTTTACGGTGGAGTTTAACGGTGCATCCCTTGGCCAAGTCAGCCTGTCAGTGCCTGGTAAACATAATGTATACAATGCACTCGCGACACTGATTACTTGCTTGGAAGCAGGACTATCTTTCGAGAGCATTGCGGAAGCGATTCAAGAGTTTCGTGGTGCTAAACGTAGATTCCAAGTACTCGGAGAAGTTGAAAATATCTTGGTCATTGATGATTATGCGCATCACCCTACGGAAATTCAAGCAACGATTTCTGCTGCGAAAGCAACGAGAAAACGGATCGTCGCTGTGTTTCAGCCGCAACGCTATACGCGAACTTACTATTTGTTTGAGCAGTTTAGCCGTTCCTTCTTAGAAGCGGATGAAGTAATCATTACGGATATTTATTCACCGGCAGGCGAACAACGGATTGAAGGTGTAGACTCTGTTAAACTAGTTGAGTTGATACGCAGCAACAGCAACCCGAATGTTCAGCACATTGCCACACGTGAAGAAGTACTGACGTATTTGATAGACCATGTTCAACCTGGTGACCTCGTTCTCACCATGGGTGCAGGAGACATCTGGAAGGCTGCGGATGGGTTAGCTAAATCGCTGCGCAAGAAATACGAATCACATACCTAGAGAGAAGATCGCTTGAGCCAATAGGCTGGAGGCGGTCTTTTTTTCTTGAATAAATCATAATATGGTTCTCTCTCTCATACTCTAGTAACAGAAGATTGGGACAAGATGATACGGCATTGTACCCGTTTCGGGCCATATATATGATGAGGAGTGAGGGATGAGAATGAACAAAGGTAGAATTACATATCGCTTCGACCCCAAAGAAGGAGCAGAATCCACACGCAGAGCAGCCAGGGTGCATGAACAAGAAGAGAACGTCATTCCACTCTATCAAGAAGAGTATAAAGTGATAGAACCGAAGATAGATCGCAGCCCGAAGGAAGTAACGCCATATGACCAAGCAGAAAGAGAGCAAGTAGAATCATTATTTGAACCACATGCACTGAATACGTTCACCACTGATTTTGGGAGCTGGCATAGCCAGATTGAATCCGAAGGAGAGCGTGTAGAACGCATCATTCGGGAAACCCAAATATCTCGAGAACAGCAGAATGCGCCAATTCCTACAACGGTTATTCGACAAGAGAGGGAGCCTGAGCCTGCTCCTGCGGACAATCGAGAGGAGTGGTCCAATTGGACATCCAAGGAGCCTTACCGGGATCCGGGGACTGGAACTCGTTATGCGAAGTCATCCGGTGCGCCGTGGATTCGCATAGCAACATCTGTGGCGGGTGCAGTGGTAACGGGAATCGCATTCGGTTTCTTCGTGCTCTCCATGTTCTCCTCGGATCGAGATACGAGCACGAGTATAGCCACATCGAATCCTACCAAAATTACCGTGCCATCGCCTAATACACAATCGGCTGCCTCCACGACCAAAACACAAACGGGTACAGGGGATGTAGCTCTCCCAGCAACGACAGCAGCTATCACAGCTGTGCAAATTCCTGCTAAATCATATACCTTCTTGCAAAATGGGGTGTTCAGTTCGCTTCAAGGCGCTCAGGCTGTTCAGGATTCACTCAATAAAAAGGGTCTTGCTTCCGCATTGGATAATTCCGATAAACTTACTGTGTTTGTAGGCTTTGCAAAGACGAAGGACGATGCCATTGCCTTGAGACAAGGCGTGCAGGCCGCAGATAAAACGATCGAGGTTTTTATGAAAAATGTGGATTTCCCAGCGGTAAACAGCATTCGTTGGTCTGGCTCAAAGGCCGAGTCCCTGCCCAATTATATTGCTGAGGGCGACAAGCTTGTCGCTGCAATGAGTGGACTCACACTTGTCCATTTGGCGGAGACGAAGCCCACAGCACTTACGGATGTCTCCTTGCAGTCGATTCGTACTTCACATCAGGCGTTAATTACGCTCGGTACAGGACTGACTAACGGAGCAGGTGAGGATGTTAAGCCGTTGCTGGCGAAGATGACAAGTGCGATTAATAGTGCCGTTCAATCGATGGAAGAATACAAGAAAACGCCATCTCAAGCCTTGATGTGGCAAGCGCAGTCAGCCTTGATGCAGTACATTATTGCTCAGAAAAATCTCCTTAAGACGATTAGTGTAGTATAAGGAGAAAGCCGTGTACCCTGAACTCTGCGGAGCCCGGGATACACGGCTTTCTTGTTATTTCGTGAGGTAACGATCGAGCAGGGCGGCAATCTCAGCCCTTGTCATCGTTTGATCAGGCTTAAAGGAAGTATCCGATATGCCATTAATGATGCCTTTATCCTTCAAAGATAGAATGGCAGAAGCGCTCCACATGGACTTCGGCACATCATCGAATGCGGCTGTATACGTTGGTTGTGCAGTTGGTGATGTCATTTGCAGAAGCTGATTGAATAAATAAGCAACTTCCCCGCGTGTAATCGCCTGATTAGGTCGAATCGTCCCATCTGCATACCCTTGTAGTAAGTTTAATTTGGCTGCTTTGGCAAAAACGGTGCTTGCCCAATGAGAAGTCGATAAATCCGAATAGCTTTTCGATGCGTCAGACCCGCAGCCATAAACATTGGAAGTTACACTTCCGTTCGTGCTGCAGACAGCTGGCAGCTTGCTGAAGGTAAATACGCGATCCATCAGTGTGAGGAACTCCGCTCGCGTGAGCGCACGGTCTGGTTCGTAATTGTTGCCGACACCTTCGACAATGCCTTTATTTTTCATACGAAGAACAGCTGCTTTGGACCAGTGCACAAGCACGTCGGTAAAAGGAGGCGGTTCATAGCTGCTAATCCCATTGGCAATGCCGAGCGCCATCTTAGAACGCATAGAACTGCTGGCAAGTAAGGCTGCATCACTAGCATTCGTGAGAAAAGCCGTCTCTACTAGAATACTCGGAATCGTGCCCATTCGGGCTACGTAGACAGCGCTTGGAGTCAGCCCTAAGTCTTTGGTACCGGATTGCGCGAGTAAGGCATCTTGCACATGCTGCGCTAAATCTTTACTGTAAGGTGTTAATTGCGTCATCGCACTGCTTGCTGGGTAATCTTCTTGTGGGTACGCATTGTCATAATAGAGCACCATGGTTCCGTTAGCCTTGCTGCTCGAATGTGCGTTGGCATGAATGGATACGAATAAGTCAGCTTGCTGTTCATTTGTGAAGGCAACCCTTTCAGCGAGTGATAAGAAGGTGTCGTTGGTGCGTGTCATGACGACCTCGTAACCGCGTTCAAGAAGGGCTTGTCTAACCTTTAACGTGATGTCCAGATTGACATCTGTTTCACGGAGTCCGCCAACACCGATTGCGCCAGGATCACTTCCCCCATGCCCAGGATCAAGTACGACCTTGTAAGCGAAGGCTTGGTAAGGGAATGCAATTGTGAGCAGTAAAGTGAACAGAATCAGTCTTTTGAGTAGAGTCATAGTTGAATTTACCTCCGGTAACTATAATACTAGGATTGGACTAGGCTGTAAGCAGGTAAGAATCACCATCGGTTTATTCAACGGCCGGCCGCTTATTTTGCATGGAAAAAAGAGGGGATTGCCCGTATAATAGTGCTTGTACATACTTGGAGAGGATGACAGGAATGAAAAAAAGCACATTTACACTGATCATTTTTTTAATCGTCGGGTTAATTACTGGAATTATTATCGGCCAGCTGCTGGCGCCCGTTCCTGCTCTCGCATTTTTAACCAAATCAGTTCAAATTTCTTGGGAACCTAAAGCAGATTTACAAGTTGTGAAATATGAATTCCACCTTTTGGTGAAGCTAAACCTATGCAGTATTATTGGATTAGTAGGAGCTTATCTCCTATATCGGAAACTCTAGTGAGTTTTTGAACGTTTAAGCAGTGGGAATTTATTATTTATAGGAGTTGTTGAGCGTGCAAACCAAAGAACATCAAAGACTAATTCTTGCTTCATCGTCGCCGCGGAGGCAGGAGCTTATCCAATCTTTCGGACTACCCTATATTATTCGTGTGAGTGACGCGGATGAGACCGTCGAACAAAAAATAACGCCAGCGGAGCTCGTTGAGCTGCTTTCTTTACGCAAAGCGGGGACAGTCAGAGAAATGCTAGAAGTTCAAGATCAGCATGGTATTATCATTGGATCTGATACAGTTGTTGTGTATAACGAGGAAATTTTAGGCAAACCAGCCGATGAGCAAGATGCTTTCCGCATGCTCAAAGGTTTGCAAGGGAATGTGCACCAGGTTTACAGTGGTGTTGCCTGTGTGGATGCAGCAACGGGGCAACAAGTAGTCTCGCATAGCGTGACTCATGTACGGATGAAGCCGATGACAGATGAACAAATTTTGCGCTATATAGCTACTGGGGAACCCAAAGACAAAGCCGGGTCTTACGCCATTCAAGGTATAGGGGCAACGATTATCAGCGGGATCGAGGGGGATTATTTCACGGTTGTGGGACTTCCACTATCCTTGTTGAGTGATTTGCTGCTGACGTTCGATATTCAAGTTCTGTAGTGACATTTCCAAGCCTATCCATTCTAGTCCAAAATAGGGTAATTAGATTGACTGAGCAATCTGTAACGGTTACAATAACAGTAAGCGACATGACTTCGCATTCTTCTGGGAGGTATCTACCATGAACAGCGAATTTACAATTGCCGTCCACAGTCTTGTTCTGTTAGCTCACTTACCTGATCATATGGCAACTAGTGAAGAAATTGCTGCTAATGTATCAACGCATTCTGCCCGTATTCGTAAAGTTATGGGTTTTCTTCGAAAAGCAGGGTACGTGTCAACGAAGGAAGGCATAGGTGGCGGTTTTATACTGAGTTGCAAGCCTGAGGAAGTCACACTCGGGGAGATTTACCGATTGACATGTCAAGGTACTTTGAAGCCGAGCTGGTGCTCTGGTGATGAGTCCAAGCCTTGTATGATATCATCCAAAATGGATAAATTGATGGGTAAAGTTTTCAATGATGCTGAGAAGCAAATGGAACATTACTTTGAAGGTCATACAATTGGCAGTATGCTAGAACAAATAAGGGCGTTTGAATGCCCGAAATCGAATACTGAATCTTTATCCTAGAAGCCCTCGGATCTCACAATCCGGGGGTTTTATGTTGTTTTTAGGGCTTGTACCCGCATGCATGGGATAGCAATAAGTAACATAACCTACATTACGGAAGAGGGGAAAACATGGAAAGCTCAAGTTTGATGCTGCGAGAAGTTCCGATCGAAGAGAGACCGCGGGAACGAATGCTACAACTGGGGGCAGGGGCGCTCAGTCATGCGGAACTGCTTGCTATCTTATTACGGACAGGAACGGTAGCGGAATCTGCCATTCATTTGGCAAGCCGGATCTTAAGTGAAAGTGGGGGGCTGCGCAGTCTTGTAGATATGAGCAAGGATCAATTAACGCAGATCAAGGGGATTGGCGATGCCAAGGCTCTTCAAATACTTGCGGGTATTGAGCTAGGACGCAGGCTAGCCAAAAGCTCATATGAGGAGCGGATAACGATTCGTTCGCCCAAAGATATCGCGAATTTAATGAGCGAGGATCTTCGCTATTTGCAGAAAGAGCACTTTGTTTGCTTGTTTCTAAATACTAAGAATCACGTCATTGCACAAGAGACCTTATCTATGGGGAGCTTGAACGCGTCGATTGTCCATCCTAGGGAAGTTTTTCGTGCAGCGATTAAACGAAGCAGTGCCTCGATCATTTGTGTACATAACCATCCCAGTGGAGATCCTACCCCAAGTCCGGAAGATATTAGTCTGACAGGTCGATTAGTAGAAGCTGGAGCAATAATTGGTATTGAAGTGTTGGATCATGTTATCATTGGAGATCAGAGATTTATAAGTTTGAAGGAACAAGGCTTTATGTAATATAATAGAACACGCTACAGGAAAGGAGCCGTTTGTATGTTTGGTGGTTTTACGAAAGATCTGGGGATTGACTTAGGTACCGCGAATACATTGGTTTATGTGAAAGGCAGAGGAATTATCGTTAGGGAGCCTTCGGTGGTCGCCCTTCGTACAGATACAAAAACAATAGAAGCAGTCGGTGAATCAGCCAAAAAGATGATTGGTCGTACGCCCGGGAATATCCGTGCCGTACGTCCGATGAAGGATGGTGTTATTGCCGATTTCGACACGACCGCAACGATGATTCGATACTTTATTCGACAAGCTCAGAAGCAGCGTTGGTTATTTCCGCGTCATCCGAATGTCATGGTATGTGTGCCATCCGGGATTACTGCTGTAGAGAAGCGTGCTGTTGAAGATGCTACGAAGCAAGCGGGAGCAAGAGAAGCCTACACAATCGAGGAGCCTTTCGCTGCTGCGATCGGAGCGGATCTTCCAGTTTGGGAACCGACGGGGAGTATGGTTGTTGATATTGGCGGAGGTACGACAGAAGTTGCTGTTATCTCACTTGGCGGTATTGTAACCAGTCGATCCATTCGTATCGCTGGTGATGAAATGGACGAGGCCATTATTCAATATATTAAACGTACCTACAACCTCATGATTGGGGAACGTACCGCGGAAACACTGAAGATTGAAATTGGCTCAGCGCTTAACACAGAGAAGGCCGATTCGATGGAAATTCGTGGTCGTGATCTTGTAAGCGGGTTACCGAAAACGATCAGTGTAACGTCCGTTGAGATTACGGAATCGTTGTCTGACACGGTAAGTGCCATTGTGGAGGCCGTAAAGGTCACACTTGAGAAATGTCCACCAGAGCTATCGGCGGATATTATGGATCGCGGTATTGTGCTGACTGGCGGAGGCGGATTGCTTCGTAATTTGGACCGACTACTGGCAAGAGAAACGGGTATGCCCGTAATGGTTGCCGAAAATCCGCTCGATTGCGTTGCGATTGGGACGGGACGTGCATTAGAGAATATTCACTTATTCAAAAACAAATCAGGATCTGGTTCAAGGTATAAGGGTTAATTTTCGTTAGAAGGTGCTAATTTGTTTAAATTCATGGGAAATAAACGACTTATTTTTCTTATGTCCGGTTTAGTCTGTTTCTTTATTCTAATGGGACTAACACTTGGGAATCGAGGGCCGATGACATGGCCTGAGAAATTCGTCAAAGACTCGATATCATGGACGCAAGGACTCTTGTATAAGCCCGCTGCGCAGGTAGCGGGCTTCTTCGAAGACATCAGACAGCTGCGTGTCATTTATGAAGAAAACAAGACACTGAAGCTGACGCTCACGCAATACGCACGAGATACACAACGGTTGAATGAACTTGAATCGCAGAATAAGCGTCTGTTGGATGAGCTTGGTTTCACAGAACGTCAGCGTCAAGCTAACAATTATACGTACAGAATCGCCGAGGTCGTCACGATTGATCCAGACCCCTACAATAGCACCGTAACGATTAATTTGGGTGACAAAGATGGGATTAAGGAGAATATGGCGGTTATGACTGTCGATGGCTTAGTGGGAAGAGTGAGTAAAGTATTTGGGTTTCACTCCAACGTGCAGCTCTTGTCGGAGACGAATGATACCGACAACAACTCCAAAGCAATTGCCGTCACAGTCAAAGGGAATGAGTCACAGCCATTCGGGATGATTGAATCCTATGATCCCAAGCTTGGGGAACTAGTGATGAATAAGGTTGAACATGCTGACGATATGAAAATCGGTGATACGATTATTACATCGGGCTTGGGGCAGGTATTTCCAAAGGGAATAGAAGTTGGGACGATCTCTTCGATTGGACCTGGGGAATTCGGCATTACGTATAAGGTAATGGTGAAGCCCAAAGCATCCTTTAACCGAATCCGTGAAGTGTTCGTCGTTGAAGTTCCGGAAGTGAAATGAGGTGAGTGGGCAAATGAATAGACATGTGTTATGGCTCATTCTGCTCGGACTGTTTATCCTTCAAGGTAGTTTAGTCGTATGGTTGCTGCCAGCCTCTTGGCAATCGATCGTCTATGTAACACCTCACTTACCTTTGGTATTCATTATGTTTATTGGACTTTTTCATCATCGTCATGCGGCTCTTCTTTACGGTCTTCTGTTCGGATTATTACACGATTTTACTTACTATGGAGCGATGTTGGGTGTTTACTCTTTCAGCATGGGGCTCGTAGGCTATTTGGCAGGCCTTGCGCAGCGCAAGCAGCCCAATCTTATTTTTTACAACTTGCTTATTACAAGCTTAGGATTATTAATATTTGAGTTTCTCAACTATGGGATCAACCGCCTATTTAAACTGATTGCCGTTGATTTGAATTTTGCTCTCACCCATTACATGCTCCCTAGTGTTCTATTCAATTTACTTGTGGCCTTGATTTGCTACGTTCCCATCCGCAAACTGCTTGAAGGCAAACGACTTGCAGCTTCAGCGAAGGAAGATTAATTTTCCAGGCGATAAGCAGGAGAATTTAGAACAAGGGCCGAAATGTATAGGTTGGGAGGTCGTCATGCCATTATGTCTGTAGCGAAGCACCATGTTATGATTAAAGGGGTCAAAGATGGCCTAGTTTTTTTACTAAATGACGCATGCGATTGGCAAGAGCTGTTGCAAGAGCTGCAACATAAGCTTGAGAAAACGCATCAACAAATATTAACGGGTCCGATTATTCATGTGAATGTCAAACTGGGCAACCGTGTGGCCACCGATGAGCAGAAAGAAGAGATTCGTGCTGTAATTAAGAAGAAGGGGAATCTCTTGATTCAATCCATCGAGAGTGAACCGCCTAAGGTGGAGGCTCCACCGGAGCCCAAGGTATCCATGACAACGCTAAGAGGAATGATTCGTTCAGGACAAACCCTTCATAACGAAGGTGATTTACTGTATTTAGGTGATGTTAACCCAGGCGGAATCATTACCTCCACAGGGAACATTTACATAATGGGTTCACTTCGCGGTATGGCTCACGCAGGGTTAGACGGAGACGAGAAAGCAATCATTGCTGCGTCTCATATGCGGCCTACACAATTACGAATTGCCGGGGTCATCAGTCGTTCTCCAGATGAGTGGGGGATCGAGGAGGCTTTCATGGAATTCGCCTATGTCAAAGAAGGCAAAATGGAAATCGATAAGCTGCATCAGCTTCATCGGATTTGGCCGGATGCTCCAATTAAATAATTGTTTTTAACATATAAACTGTGTCTGGGGTGAGGAATATGGGAGAGGCTATCGTTGTCACCTCAGGTAAAGGTGGCGTTGGTAAAACGACGACTTCCGCTAATCTGGGGACTGCACTTGCACTTCTGGGGAAGAAAGTATGCATGGTTGATACGGATATTGGTTTACGTAATCTGGATGTCGTGATGGGACTGGAAAATCGGATTATCTATGATCTTGTGGATGTTGCGGAAGGTCGTTGTCGTTTGCCGCAAGCGCTAATTAAGGATAAACGATTTGATGAGCTGTATTTATTACCAGCTGCTCAAACAAAGGACAAACACGCCGTAACTCCGGAACAGGTGCGTACCATTATTTTGGAACTCAAAAATGATTTCGAATATGTCATTATTGACTGTCCAGCGGGGATTGAGCAGGGATTCAAGAACGCGGTTGCAGGCGCAGATAAAGCGATTGTCGTGACGACTCCAGAAAATGCCGCTGTGCGTGATGCGGATCGGATTATTGGCCTTTTGGAAAATGAGAAAATATCATCACCGAAGCTTGTTATTAACCGTATTCGCCCTCAAATGGTGAAAAAAGGCGAAATGCTGGATATCGATGAAATTTGCTCTGTACTTGCAATAGATTTATTAGGCATTGTACCGGATGATGAGCACGTAATTAAGGCAGCTAATCTAGGTGAACCAACGGTGATGAACCCTTCATCACGCGCTGCCATTGCATATCGGAATATTGCTAGGCGTATTGTTGGCGATACCGTGCCGCTTATGCAGCTAGAGGACAAAACAGGCTGGGTAAAACGAATGAAAAAGTTTATTGGAATAGGATGATTGTTCTGTGTTTGCCAAACTGAAAAACATTGATATTCCAATTGTAGTCATTCTGTTTGCCTTCATGGTGATAAGTACAATGATGGTCTACAGCTCATCTGTCGATCATCCGACCATTAACATCAGCATTTCGAAAATTCTGATTTTATATGGGGTAGGACTCGTTGCTTTTCTAGCCTGTAGTTTATTCGATTACCGTGTACTTATCCGAATTGCTCCGTATTTGTATGGGATTGGAATTGTCTCGTTGATTGCCGTCTATTTTTTTGGTAAAAAAATTCACGGTGCCCGCGGCTGGTTTGAACTTCCCGGAGGATTGACATTTCAACCAGCAGAGCTCGTCAAATTAATCTTGATTATTTGCATTACAGCTCTCCTTGCCAGACGCGGCGGCGATTTGCTTCAGGTGAAAAATGATATAATTCCTGTAGGGCTAGCTGTACTTCTCCCATTCGTGCTTGTTCTCATACAACCGGATTTAGGGAATGCGATAATTTTTGTTATTATTTTGATAGGAATGCTATGGATTGGGAATATCAAATACACACAAGTTTTGATAAGTATTCTTCTCGTGGCCGGAGTAGGTTTCCTGACACTTACGCTGTATAAACATTTTCATGATAGTTTGTTTGATATGCTTAAGGGATACGGCTTCAGTCACTGGATGGATCGGATAGATACGTTCCTTTACCCGCAGGATGTGTCGGATGATGATAATTATCAGGTACGCAACGCGGTAAGGGCTATTGGTTCTGGTGGGTTGGATGGTGAGGGTTTCTTGAAGGGAACCTCTGTTCACAGTAATTTCATTCCTTTCGCTTATTCGGATTCGATCTTCGTTGTTGTAGGGGAAGAATTTGGATTCCGTGGTTCAGCCGTACTTTTGCTTATTTATTTCTTGCTTATTTATCGTATGATTCTGATCTCTATTCAAAGTTCTCAGCTTGCTGGCGCATATATCGTTGTTGGTGTTGTATCTATGTTTGTATTCCAAATTTTTGAGAACGTTGGAATGATGATTGGCATTATGCCATTAACCGGTATTACACTTCCTTTCGTTAGTTATGGAGGAACCTCGCTTCTAATCAATATGCTTTCACTAGGCCTTGTCATGAGTGTGAAGCTGCATCAGGAGCGGGCGCCTGAATTGTTTTAATAACTTATCTATGTGAAGTCCGTGACCTTACCAAGGCCGCGGGCTTTTTCTATTGCTGCAAGCAGTACGAAGGCTGACTTTTCACATAATCTTGTCCATCTGCACATAGGCTGTACTAATGAAAGTCTATGAGGAGGGGATTCTATGGTTATAAAAGATAAAGTAAAGCAACGGCGACTAGAGCGACTTCGCCATTTGCGAGAATCGTCGTCAGAAGCACCACTCGGGAATGGAGGCTCACACAGATCCTCTCCGTCGGTTGATTTCCTATTGCCAACACGACAAAAAGAGGAATTGCCGTTATATGCTGATCCTGACTGGAGAAGACGAATGGAGGACCCTGAATTTGCTTGGAGACAGAAGCTCATGATGGATACGGCGAATGATGATGCAGAAAGAGGAATTCTTACCCCGCCATCAGCGCGGAGAATCGCTTTTAAGCTGCTCATCAGCGGTGCCTTATTTGCATCTGTTTACGGCATGTTTCACATAGACAAGCCATGGGCAAATCAAGGGAAGCTGTACATAACAGCAGCACTAACGCAGTCTTATGACTTTACGGCTTTGTCCGCTTGGTATGCCGATAAGTTCGGAGGAACCCCTTCGTTTATTCCAAGCTTTAATCGCGCAGGCAATGAAGCTGTGATTGTGAGTACCTCGAAGCGTACGTTGTTCGCACCAGCCAAAGGAAGCGTGTTGATCAGCTACGATGGGACAATCCATAAGGGAGTCAAATTGAACACGGCTGAGTTCGCTCCGGTGTATGCGATGGACACGGGGCAGGTTATTTTCGCAGGTACAACCACGGATACGGGATTAACAATTATGATTAGGCATCCTGGTGGACTGGAATCTTTATATGGTGGACTAAGTGAGGTTACTGTAGCTGTTGGCGATTGGATGAAGGTGGGGGAGCCCATAGGTAAAGCTTCTTCCAAAGATCCAACAAAGGGGAATCTGTATTTCTCAGTCATGAAAGAAGGCGTGACAATCAATCCGGTGGATGTGATCACCTTTGATTAAATGGGCTGGGACGAAATATCGATTTCATCCATTATTCACCTTAATTATGATTGGCTGTGCGATAACGGGGTATTTCCTAGAAGCAATCACTTTATTTGGCATCGTACTTATCCATGAGCTAGGGCATTTAACCGCGGCGAAAGGGTTCGGTTGGAGGGTCCAAGAAGTGCAATTACTTCCCTTTGGTGGTGTCTTAATTGTTGATGAGCTAGGGAGTACGTCTACTCGTGAGGAGTTGATCGTCGCCATAGCGGGCCCCCTTCAACACGTATGGATGATAGGGCTTGCGTTGATTATGAAGTCACTGGATATCGGAAGTGGTAACTGGTGGGAGTACTTCATTGAAGCGAACCTCATGATCGGATTATTCAATCTAATACCAGTGATGCCGCTCGATGGCGGGAAAATCATGCAAGGCTTGTTGGGTTATATCATGTCGTTTCATAACACCATTGTCTATTCAGTTTGGATCAGTATGATCATAAGCTTATCAATCATTGTTATGTCAATTATTCAGCTCGTACAAGGGCAACTGCCAATCAATATTCTTGCTATAGGCCTGTTTCTACTTGTATCCAATTGGTACGCCTACCGGCAGATTCCCTATCACTTTCTACGTTTCCTAATGGGGCGCGGGTTACGAGTAGGGCAGTTGCTCAGCCGAGGTACTCGAGCGCAGCCGATTGTCATTACGAAGCAGCTTACGATGGCGGAGACTTTGAAGCTTTTTATGCGGGAACGATACCACTTAATTTATGTCGTGAATGAA
Source organism: Paenibacillus plantarum (assembly GCF_013141695.1). Classification (GTDB taxonomy): domain Bacteria; phylum Bacillota; class Bacilli; order Paenibacillales; family NBRC-103111; genus Paenibacillus_E; species Paenibacillus_E plantarum. The sequence continues at coordinate 4,769 of NZ_WHNY01000037.1, read as the reverse complement.
GCAGGGCGCATCCAAGCGGTGCTTCCCGAACAGCAAATCGTCGGCGGTTATTTAGATGGGAAAAAACCGGGGAGTGCAGTTTCCGATCTTTTCATGTAAAATAACTGTTGAGGTGAACATGTATGAAGCAACTGATAATTCACTGCGCACCAGAGCTTACACAAGCGGCATTGCTTGAGGATGGACGTCTTGTGGAGTATGACACGCAGTATCCGCTTGAATCTCAACGGGCAGGCAGCATCTACATGGGCCGCATCGTTAACGTACTTCCTGGCATGCAAGCGGCATTCGTCGATATTGGACTTGCGAAGAATGCCTTTCTTTATATAGACGATCTCCTCCCCGTTCATGTGGACAAGCAACCTAAGATTAAGCCGTCCATTACGGATATTGCTGAAGTTGGGCAAATGCTAATGGTTCAAGTGAGCAAGGATCCACAGGGGACCAAAGGGGCAAGAGTGACTACGCACGTGTCCATTCCGGGCCGTTGGATTGTTTATATGCCAGATGCGGATTATATTGCCATATCTCGTAAAATTGATCTTGAAGCAGAGCGACAGCGGCTAAAGCAGCTAGCAGAGGGTAATCTTATGCCTGGTGAAGGCGTGATTATTCGAACAGGTGCAATCGGTCAAAGTGAAGAAGCTATCCGAGACGATTTGCAAAATTTACGCGATGTGTGGAGTACCATTCTAGCGAAGCGAGATGAAACGCATGTTCCCGCACAGCTTTATCAAGACCTGGATTTACTGCCCAAACTTGCGCGAGATGTGATTTCGGATGAAGTTCAAGAAGTGTGGATGAGCAATAACAAGGTTTTTGAAGAAATGAGAACCTTATTACGCAAGCAGCAGCCGGGTTGGCGTGGCCGCATCGCTTTCTACGACCGTAGAACACCTATGTTCGATCATTTCGGCGTCACGGAAGAGCTGAACCAGAGCTTTCGTCGCAAAATCTGGCTCCCTAGCGGCGGGTATTTAATCATCGATCAGACTGAGGCGCTGACTGTAATTGATGTCAATACGGGACGATATACGGGTTCTATTGATTTGGAGCAAACGGTTACAGATATTAATCGGGAAGCAGCTATCGAGATCCCTAGGCTCTTGCGGCTTCGAAATCTAAGAGGCATCATTATTGTTGATTTTATTGACATGCATGCAGAAGACAATCGAGCGAAGGTCATGGCGAATATGGCGGAAGCTGTGCGCAAGGATCGTTCTAAGACGACCATTGTAGGTTGGACCAAGTTAGGCTTGTTGGAAATGACTCGGAAACGCAAATAAAAGGTTTGCATATGAAAATATAACTGTGATATAATACTCGGAGTGTGTTGTTTAGGCATGCTGTAACCGCACGAAACAGGTCGAAGTACGCGAATGGATTTGGTTCCGTTCCGTCACCTGCACAAGGCGAGTCTGAGACATGAGGAGGTAAGTGAAAATGTACGCAATTATTGAAACAGGTGGTAAACAGTACAAAGTTCAAGAGGGCGATGTTCTTTACATCGAGAAATTGAACGCTGCTGAGGGTGAGGTTGTTTCTTTTGATCGTGTGTTCTTGGTTTCCAAAGAAGATGGCCTAGTAGTAGGTGCTCCATTGGTTGCAGGTGCTTCAGTTTCCGCGAAAGTGGAAAAACACGGTAAAGGCGCAAAAGTCATCGTTTATAAGTACAAACCGAAAAAGAACTATCACAAAAAGCAAGGTCATCGTCAACCGTACACAAGAGTAGTAGTAGAGAAAATCCAAGCGTAAGAGACAAGCCTATGATCTACGTGACCATAGAACGTCTTGCACCGGATTCACCTCAAATTCTTTCTTTTGTAGTTGAAGGCCATGCCGAATATGACGTGCCTGGCAAAGACTTGGTCTGCGCCGCGGTATCAGCGATTTCCGTTGGTACATGTAACTCGATAGAATCCTTAACCGGTGTGATTCCTATTCATGAGATGGAGCCTGGACTGCTGGATGTAACCATCCCGGATAGTGCGCGCAACCAGCCTGAAACTTGGGGTCAAGTGCAGTTAATTATAGAATCGATGGTCGTTATGTTACAAACGATTGAACAAACTTACGGTGACTATATAACGATTGAAACAATCTATCACAAAGGAGGATAACACCATGTTTTTGAAATTGGATCTCCAATTATTCGCTTCCAAAAAAGGGGTAGGTTCCACAAAGAACGGTCGTGACTCACACTCTAAGCGCCTTGGCGCTAAACGTGCTGACGGTCAAACTGTTACTGCTGGAAGCATTCTCTACCGTCAACGCGGTACGAAAATTCACCCAGGAACGAACGTAGGCATCGGTTCGGATGATACACTTTTCGCTTTGGTACAAGGCGTAGTGAAATTCGAGCGTTTGGGCCGCGATCGCAAAAAAGTGAGCGTATACCCAGTTGATGTAGCTCCAGTAGCTGCAGCTCTAGAAGCGTAATTAGAATCCCTGGTGAGCGAGAGTTCATCCAGGGATTTTTTCTCAATATGCAAGGAAAAACCTCTAACCGTGATCACTCATTTCGGATGGCCCGGGGCGGGGTTTTCTCGTTTGTTTGGTGAAGTTTTCCAGGCAGCATGATATACTGGATGAACGGTTACAAAGCAGAGAACGGGGCGAGCGGATAATGAAGCAATTGGGCAGCGCACAGGTCTATATATTAGCACTTGTGCTCATAGGATTGACTGGCTTGTTGGTTACAGAACCGTGGATTATTCGAGTGGCATTTCTACTAATTATTCTCGTAAGTGGGTACACAGCTTGGAGACTAGAAGTAAGTAGAATGGAAGAAAAGTGGCGTTCTACGCTGAAGCAGCAAGAGCAAGAGGATCATCTAAAGCTGATTGCCGTTGTAAATCGTTTGCGGCATGATTGGATGAATGATACCCAGATTTTATTTGGTTACATTCAAATGAAGAAGTTTGATAATTTGCGGCCATATATGGAAAAAATAAAAATGACTATGCAGCAGGAAAGCAATCTCTCCAAGCTGGGAATCCCTTCTTTTATTGCTTACTTGCTTCAATTCCGTGTGCAGTCAAAGACGCTAGAGCTGAATGTGGAAGTGGAGCAAGAAATTAATCTTGGACAACTCCCGATTCAGCACGGACTGATTGAACGATTGGTTCGGCAAATGGTGGCCTGCATCCAGGAACATACGGCATTCGAAGATGGGGAAAGTGGCACACTCAGCTTGGAGTTTGATGTTCAAGAAGATGGCTTACTGCTTGATTTTGTATATCAAGGCCCCTATAATCGGGAACAACTTGAGCAATCGGTTTTAGCACGTTTTTCATCGAAAGGTTCACAGTATTTGCTTGAGAATGATGATTGGCATGAAGAAGAAGCAAGTGTCACGCTGCGATTGCCGTTTCATATATAAAGTTGAGGTGTAGAAATGTTTGTTGATAAGGCGAAGATTTTTGTAAAAGGCGGCGACGGTGGTGACGGTTTAGTTGCTTTCCGTCGGGAGAAGTATGTACCGGAGGGTGGTCCTGCCGGTGGTGACGGAGGCAACGGTGGTGATGTTGTTTTCCGTGTAGACGAAGGCTTACGGACATTGATGGATTTCCGTTATCAGAAGCACTTTAAAGCTGACCGCGGCGAAAAAGGCCGTAACAAATCCATGCATGGTGCTAACGCGGAAGATATGGTTGTTCGGATCCCGCCAGGCACAACGATTATAGATGATGATTCGCAAGAGGTTATTGCCGACTTGACGCGTCATGGTCAAGAGGTTGTTGTTGCTAAGGGTGGTCGTGGCGGAAGAGGGAATACTCGCTTCGCCACAGCACGTGTAACAGCTCCTGAAATTGCGGAGAACGGTGAAGAGGGCGTCGAGCGTTGGGTTGTCCTCGAAATGAAGGTCATGGCAGACGTTGGACTCGTAGGTTTCCCAAGCGTGGGTAAATCGACCTTATTGTCCGTCGTTTCAGCAGCCAAGCCGAAGATTGCCGCATATCACTTTACAACACTAACGCCTAACCTAGGTGTAGTTGATGTTGGGGATGGCAGAAGCTTCGTGATGGCGGATTTGCCAGGTTTGATCGAAGGCGCTCATGAAGGTGTAGGCTTGGGTCATGAGTTTCTACGTCACGTAGAACGGACGCGCGTTATCGTTCACGTCGTGGATATGTCAGCGGCAGACGGACGCGATCCATATGAGGATTTCATTAAAATTAACGAAGAAATCAAGCTATATAATGCGAAGCTAGAGCAACGTCCTCAAATCGTTGTAGCCAACAAGATGGACATGCCAGAGTCGGAAGATAACTTGGCTTTGTTCAAAGAGCAGTTGGCTGCTGACGGCAAGGATTATGCTGTTTATCCGATTTCGGCATTGACGCGCGGTGGCGTTCAAGATTTGCTGTATAAGATTTCTGACATCGTGGAAAGCATCCCGAATGCCCCTGAGGTCGAGGGAGTTGCTGAGACGCAAGAGCGTAAAGTATATCGCTTTGAGAAACGCGAAGAGAATGACTTCACGATTCGTCGTGATAATGATGTATTCGTTATCGAGAGCCCGTCGATTGAGAAATTGATTAAGCGGACGAATTTTACGACCCAAGATGGAATCGCGCGTTTTGCTCGTATTTTGCGTAACATGGGCATTGATGATGAATTGCGTAAACGTGGCGCTGTACATGGACAAACGATTCAAATTGGTGACTTTGACTTCGAGTTTGACGAAAACAATTTATAATACAAGAGCACTTATCCCTAGGGGATGGGTGCTTTTTTTTTCTACGACGGCAAGATCATATAACAGG
>NZ_WHNY01000036.1 GCF_013141695.1 Paenibacillus plantarum | reverse complement strand
AAAATTTGTAAAGGAATGGTGAAATGGAACCAGTTGTAGGTTTGGATGTATCGAAAGGAACGAGTGTGGCTCAGGCATTCACTTCGCGAAATGAAGTGGCAGGGAAGTCGAAAAACATCTCCCACACGGAGGAAGGGTTTGAAGAATTTGGAGAGTGGCTTGGAGAACTGCGTCAGGAAACGGGAAAAGAACCGGTAGTTGTGTTAGAAGCAACAGGGCATTATCATCGGGGACTTGTGGCTTACATGGAACGCAGTGGGTTTTGCCATATGGTAATTAATCCACTTCAATCCAAACGGGCAAAAGGATCTCAACTACGAAAGGTAAAAACAGATGCCGCTGATGCGTGGCACAATGGTCTCAAGGGCCGACTGAACTAACGGGTAAACGTCTGCTTCAAATGTTGAAGATTATACTTACAGGCGAATTTCCTGAGCGTAGGATTAATTACTCTAATGAGCTTTTCTCGAAGCTGTTCGTGGAACATAAGAATGGTACACTTAAGCTAACCGGACACGATAGTTAAACAATAGACGGCATTTACATAAGAACGTGTGTGCGCTATGATGATTTTCCATATTTATCCATCAATGAGTTGGGGTTACATGGAGTGAGTCTTATTTGGGGAGGTCCTCGGCCTGGACAAGAATTCTGTTTATGGGAAAAGCGTTATAGGCGGTAGTGAGGTTAGTGTCATCTCGGTCGACGACATGGATACGGAGCGATTATTTACCTGGCTGCGATGACAGCCATCGATCCGACATTGTATGAAGCGGCGAGAGTGGATGGAGCTGGGCGTTTAAGAATGATTTGGCACATTACCCTCCCGATGGATGATCTGCACGTGGATATACGAATACCGGACGATCTCGTGTCCATCAACATGGTGCACCTTACTTTGCAACCGTTGGCCGAAAATGCCATCATTCACGGGTTTGCCGACCGTCCGTCTGATTGCCGGATAACAATTTCAGCCCGACTGGAAGGGATAGCGCTTGTGCTGAGGGTCGAAGATAATGGGCGAGGCTGCGAGGCAGATAAAATAAACCGCATGCTCCGGCAGCAGCCTGTGAGCGATCCTATCGGCAAATCGAACAGCGGTGGAACCGGCTACGGCACTATGAATGTTCATCGGAGAATTCAACTGCATTGCGGGGAGGCGTTTGGTTTGCGTTATGTTGAAGTAAGTGAGGGCACCTGTGTCGAAGGTGTTGGCGTGGCTTGACCGTGAGGAACCGGACCTGCTTTTAACTGATATCGGGATGCCCAAGATGAACGGCTTGGAGTTGATTGAGACCGTAAAAGCTCGTAATCCGGACATCCGCTACATCATTTTATCTGGATTGAGTGAGTTTGAGCATGCAAGGCAGGTGCTAAAGCTTCAAGTATTGGACTATGTCCTGAAGCCGATCGATCCGGTTGAAATAGAAAAGGTTGTTTCGCGTGCGGTCGAAGTACTTCACAAAGAACGGGAAGAGCGCCGGAAGTTGACCGTCGTAGAGCATGCCACCAAGGTAAAGCTGCCATATTTGTCGGATACGTTGCCTCAAGGGGAATGGCATGGAAGTTTGAAAAAGACGAAGTGGTCGAACAAGCGATTCAGTATATGAAGGAAGAATTTACACGTAGGGAATTGACGCTAGCGGATGTGGCGGCCTCAGTCGGATTAAGCGAAAAATATTTGAATCTGCTGTTTAAAGAAATAACCAGTGTGACGATCAATCATTGGATCATTCGTCTCCGTATGGAGGAAGCTGGCCGGCTGCTGAAGGATCCCGCGATAAAAATCTACGAGATATGTGACCGGATCGGGTATACAGACCAGGACCACTTCCGGGAGAACTTCAAGAAGCAGTTCGGTTTGACGCCGACCGAATATCGCAACAAGTTTTTGTAACGGGAGTTAAAGGAGAGGTTACCTGGGGTAATATTCCTTTAACCCCCGTTTTTCTTTATTTCTGGATAATAATCTAAATATTTAAATCCAAAAGAACGGCTTATACGAATTGCTTGTCTGTTTGGCATGTTCTAATTCATCAGCAAGAATATGAATGCCTTTTTCAATATCCTGTTCATCTGTGCGCATAATACTCATGCGTAACAAGTTCATTTTGGGGAAAGAGGAAAGGAATTGCGGGTCCGCTGGCAGCACATCTACCCCTCGTGTATGTAGCCTCTTAACCAAGTCCTCTGTATGAATATTGTGGAGATTAATCGTTGAAAAAAGACCTCCGCTAGACGTGACGGAATATAAGGACTCATGGGGCAATAGTCGGCTTGAAACTTCTTTTAGTTTGCTGACTCGATGATTATACAAGACCTTCATTTGCTTTGCATGATGCTCATACATACCGGATTGCAAAAAAATTTCTAGAACTCCTTGAGATAGAACCGAAGTGCTTAGATCCGCTGTTCGTTTAAGCTGCTGAAGGGAAGGGACGATTGAATGCGGTACTGTCGCTGCGGCAAGCCTTAATCCAGGCAGCATGATTTTAGAAAAACTTCGAAGGTAAATAACATGACTGGAGCCATTATACGCCCAAATGGGATCCGCTTTGTTGTTTGTTTCCATATCCGCGAGATAATCATCTTCAATAACGAAAACGTCGTACTTTTGCGCAAGCTCTGCTATTCTTTGCTTTTCCTTTGGTGTATAGGACGTCCCTAACGGATTATGGAACCGCGGAATGGTGTAGAAGAACTTAATCATGTTGCTTTGAAAATGACGTTCCAATGCAGCCCAGTCAATTCCGTTAGGAGTTCTATCGATCCCGATGACGGTTTGATTTTGTGCTTTCAGTGATTCCAACATCCCCCAGTAAGTCGGTTGTTCCACCAAGATGTTTGTCTTTCCATTTGGGAAAGGCATCCCGCTGAGTAGATGAAGCGCCTGCTGGGCACCTGAAAAAATAAATAGCTGCTGCTCCGAAGAAAAGACTTGTTGTTTATGAAAAAGCTTCACAATTTCCTGGCGTAGTGACAACAATCCTTGCGGATCGGGATAAGTGAAAATGGAAGTTTCAAAAAGCTCCATCGCCTTGTTTAAACATTGTCGCAAGTCCATTTGGGACATAGAGGAGGGATCAGGTGCCGCTGATGTAAAGTCGATTCGTTTGTTTTGGAGCAAGGGTAAAAGTGCTTCTTGCGCGACAACATAATAACCACTTTTCGGACGTGAATAAATCAAGTATTCCCTTTCAAGTTCCTGATACGCACTGATTATGGTATTGAGACTACAAGCGAATTGTTGACTCTGTTCTCGAATCGAGGGCAATCTCTGGCCAGGTTTAACAAAACTGTTGACGATGTCCGAGCGAATACTATCTATCACCTTTTGCTTTTTATTCGCCATAACAACACCCCCTATGCTGCAATCTGTATCCTTACAGATGTGTATTTTCTAGATATACACCCACATCTGTGCCTACTATAATACAGAATATCGCACAAAAGTAAACACGGGGTGGGCAGAATGAACAAAACAACAAGTGGATGGATCAATGGATTTTTAGGTGTGCTTTTCTTCAGCGGTTCCCTACCAGCAACGCGACTTGCTGTCATGGATTTCGATCCGTTGTTCCTCACGGTATGTCGCGCTGCAATCGCCGGGCTATTAGCGGGGGGATTACTTCTTATTTTTAGACCACAACGTCCTGTTCGAAACGAAGTCCTTCCGCTAGTGTTAGTGGCACTTTGCGTCGTCGTGGGATTTCCGCTACTGACAGGCGTAGCCCTTCAATATGTCACTTCCTCGCATGCGATTATTTATATTGGGCTTCTGCCGCTCTCGACAGCGATTTTTGGGGTGTTGCGGGGAGCTGAACGTCCTAAGCCGATTTTTTGGTTATTATCCGCTTTAGGGAGCTGTCTTGTAGCAGGATTTGCTTTAGCTAATGGAGCTACATCATCTCCACTTGGTGATGGACTCATGCTGGCATCGATTATCGTGTGTGGGTATGGTTATGCGGAAGGCGCGCGTCTCTCACGGAGACTGGGCGGATGGCAAGTCATCTCTTGGGCGCTTCTCATTTCCCTTCCCTTGATGTTGGTGCTCTCGCTTTATAAAATGCCTCAATCCTGGGATAGTATCCAGGTATCGTCCTACTTGAGTCTTGCCTACGTCTCGCTATTCAGTATGCTTATCGGCTTCGTGTTTTGGTACCGCGGTCTTGCTCAGGGAGGCATAGCAGCAGTCGGACAATTGCAACTCCTTCAGCCATTCTTCGGCCTGTTGCTCTCGGCTCTTGTTTTGCACGAATCCATTGGTTGGCCAATTTTTATTGTCAATATTGGCGTTGTTATGTGCGTGACGTTTGCCAAACGATTTGCTTCTAAATAGTCGGATTTCTTAGTCAGCAGTTGCGTTCACTCTATGGGGTGAACGCGTTTTTTACTTTAGGGGGGTATGAAGGATGAGCAGAGGTAGTGCTACACATGAAAACGCAAATGAAGAAATGAAAAAAACGGTTAATCCGTTAACGATACGTATTACTCGTTCTTTGTGGGAAAAATAGAAAAAGAAAGCGAGGAAGAATTTTATTACGACTCGGATGAGGCAAATATTGTAGGAGCCATTGATAACGAGATCCCTCATGTGAGAGATAAGAGAGAGAGAGAAATATTGACGGTGGTTTCGGAGAATATGCAAAGAAAACGGACTATACGTTAACGACCTAGGTGGGGATTTTTGATAAAGTTGGACTAACTTCTTTTTCATGAAGAAATAAATTCAGGGGGCTTGGGAAGAATGAAAAAAATGATAACGCTCTCGTTAAGCGCTTTAATGTTGACTACACTGCTTGCAGGTTGTAGTGGGGATTCCGCGACAGGGAAGAAGGAGTCAGAGAAAGGCAATGCTGTAGCAGACGATCTGAGCGAAAAAATAACAATTAATCTCATGACGCGAAGCTACGCTGGAGGAGGATGGCCGCCTAATCATCCCATCATTGAGGAACTGAACAAAAAGCTGAATATCGATCTTAAGATTGAATGGGTTCCTTCTGCCAACTATCCAGAGAAGCTGAATGTCATGGCCGCATCGAACAACTTCCCAGATGTCTTTTATATGACGAATACAGAGTATGTAAAGTGGCAGAGCAAAAATATTTTTATGGATGTGAAACCGGAGCTAAGCAAGTATCCGAACATTGTAAAGTACATTCCAGAGCAGTCGCTGAAACATTTTAACCCGAAAGACAAATATTTCGGTATACCGTTCTACAACCAGGAAACGAGAGATTCACTGGCTATTCGCAAAGATTGGCTTGATAAACTGGGACTCAAAGTACCGGAGACGATCGATGAATTTTATAACGTCGCCAAAGCGTTTGCTTTAAACGACCCGGATGGCAACGGCAAGCAGGATACGGTGGGTTTTTCGGTGGAAATTAGCCCTGGTGGTAATTTCGGATTTTGGGGAAGTGCACGATACCTGACTTCCAGTTTCGGGCTTGCGAACAAATGGAAATTGGAAGCAGACAAGCTGGTTCCTATGCAAACCCAAAGTAAGGAGTTAAAGGATTTTATCGGATTTATGAAAAAGGCCTATTCAGAGGGAGTATTGGACAAAGATTTTCCGATCCTGAAATCGCGTGATTCGCTTAATAAGATGGAGGCCGGAAAGTCTGGTATTGCCAATGTTAATCCGCAGCAGCTTTATATCGAAACATTACCTCCGTTAACGAAGTTGGATCCGAAAGCGGAGCTTGTCCAATTGCTGCCACCGACAGGTCCTACAGGGAAACGCGGGACACCGGGTACACCAGCATCGGACAAAATCGTGATCAATTCTAAGATCGATGTTAAGAAACAACAACGCATCCTGAAGCTGATGGATTACATGCTTTCAGACGAAGGTTATGATCTGGTGAAACATGGGATCGAGGGTGTCCACTACAAGAAGATATCGGCCGATAAATACGAGCAGCTCGACGCATCTATAAAGGACAGACAGTTCTTGTTAGTTGGCTGGTTCTTCAAACGGTTCGACCCGCTGTTTCTGGTTTATAAATGGAATGATCCTAAAGAGACGGCAACGATAAAATCATATTTCGATAACAATGAGAAACTTAAAGTGAATAACGACGGTTTTGGTCTTGATTCGGATACAGCCATCAAAGTCGGACCGACGATAGATAAAAAATGGATGGATACCATGGTTAAGGTTATTGTTGGTCAAGAACCGATGGAATCCATAGATAAAGCGATTGCTGAATGGAAGGCCGGCGGAGGAGATACCATTATTAAGGAAATAAATGACGAATATCTGAAAACAAAATAATAGGCTGTCAAACGTTAAAAGCCTGAATGATCGAGCTGTTCATTCAGGCTTTATTACCAAATTGAGAAAGGGAGGTTGCTGTCTTGAGTACTGCGATAACGGAATCCATTAGGGCAAACAGCAAGAGCACGCCTCGCAGATGGGATGAATGGAAGCGCGGAATCCCGATTTACTTGATGATTTTGCCGGGCTTCTTATATTTCATAGTCTTTAAATATATTCCTATGGGCGGCATTATTATCGCCTTCCAAAACTATGACCCTTTCGAAGGCTTTCTTCAAAGCCAATGGATCGGATTCGATAACTTCATTCGTCTGTTCAAGGACCCGGATTTTTGGGGGATCTTTAGGAACACCCTAGTGATTAGCGCTTTGAATTTATTTTTCTTTTTTCCTGTTCCGATCATCCTATCTCTTCTTTTGAACGAGGTTCGCATCCGTTGGTATAAAAAATGGGCGCAAACATTGTTATATGTTCCTCATTTCTTAAGCTGGGTAGTCATTGTCAGTATGACCGTCTTATTATTCTCCTCTCAAGATGGGGGAATTAACATTCTTCTTTCTACTTGGGGGTATGAGCGTGTTGAACTGATGACCGATCCTAGTTACTTCCGGATGCTTTATTTGTTTCAGGTGGTTTGGAAGGAAGCCGGATGGAGCGCGATCATTTTCCTTGCGGCTCTTGCTTCTGTAGATCCTACACTGTATGAGGCTGCCCGGGTTGACGGTGCCAGCCGCTGGAGACAAATTTGGCATATTAACTTGCCTGCTCTGCGGGCGACCATCATCATTTTATTCATTTTGCGATTGGGCCACGTGATGGATTCGGGTTTCGAACATATCCTACTGCTGCAAAATTCACTGAATATTGATATTTCCGAAGTGTTTGACACTTATGTGTTTCGGGTTGGAATTAACCAGGGGGAATTCAGCTATACAACAGCGGTCGGACTGTTCAAAGGATTGGTAGGATTAGTGCTCGTCTACCTGGCCAACAAGGCATCCCGGAAAATAGGAGAGGAAGGGGTATATTAGGATGAAAAAGAAGGCCATCACGAAACGATTTTCATTATTTGATATATGCATCTATTTGCTGCTCTCTTTAATCCTGCTGTTGGTTATATTCCCTTGCATGTATGTGCTTCTTAGCTCTTTTTCGACGAAACAAGAAATGTTGTCACGAGGTTTTTTCCTAATTCCAAAAGATTGGACATTAAACGCCTACGGCTATTTATTCAGCAACCATAACTTTATTACATCTTATTGGAATGCGCTGCAAATCACTGTGGGAGGGACCGTGCTTAGCATTACGGTTACCACTTTGATGGCTTACGGGTTATCCAGGACTTGGCTCAGGGGCAGAAAAGCGATAAATATTATGGTTTTATTTACATTGATTTTTAGCGGCGGCATTATTCCTATGTATTTGCTGACCAGTCAGCTTGGCTTACTGAATAGTTATTGGTCGCTATTTTTGAATAATGCTGTCCTTCCGTTTAACCTGATCGTGATGAGAAGTTTTTTTCAGAATACGCCCAAGGAACTTGAAGACGCGGCTCGGATTGACGGTTGCGGGGAGTGGACCATGTTTTTGCGTGTCATTCTGCCGCTATCCATGACCTCGGTCGCTACCTTCATTATGTTTTATGCTGTGTTTTATTGGAATTCTTATTTCCAAGCTGTTCTGTTTATCAGCGATTCACAGAAATTACCTTTGCAGGTGTTCTTAAGGCAAATAATATTGGAATCGAGCAATTCGCTGGAAACGTCAGCCAAAGGATTTGAGTATGGACCACCGGTGCAAATGGCTGTCGTGGTCATGGCTTCGATTCCAATGCTTATCATGTATCCGTATTTTCAAAAGCATTTTGATAAGGGAATGCTTGTGGGGTCGGTAAAAGGGTGAACCCAACTTCGTGCCGGATGCAGTGTGGGACCCCCATGATATAATGAAGGATTAATGTCGATCTCCAAGGGACGACATAGTGGATTCATTACAACTATAGGTGGTGCTCATATATGTATCAGGTCATGATTGTTGAGGATGAGCATTGGATACGCGGTGCCATCGCCAAAATGGTGGAGCAGATGGGAAGCGAATACGAAGTTGTGGCCGAAGTGGGAAATGGGGAAGAGGCACTGCAGATGATATATACGGTGTGGCCCTCTATCGTTATCACCGACATCATGATGCCTATTCAGGACGGTCTCTGGCTGGTTCGTGAAATTCACGAGAGACGATTGCCGATCATTACGGTTATTGTGACGGGGTACAGTGAATTCGAATATGCACGGCAAGCGTTGCGTTATAACGTCAGTGATTTTTTGCTCAAGCCCGTGATGGAGGAGGAGCTAAACAAAGCCTTGCAGAACGCGCGTGAGGGAATAGCGCAATTCATAAATTTGAGACAATATTTCCTGAGCATTCAGCAGTTTTTTGACAAAATCACCGATATGGATCCTCAGAATGTGTTTAAGGAACAAGCCGATATTGTTCAGCAAATTATTGGCACTTCTACATTGCAGGAAAGCGAAAAAATGATAGTACTCAAAACGTTCTCCGGAAAATTCAATGACTTGATTCAAGGTATGGAGCCCTCTTTCACTCGTATGGAGATTTCTCGATTTAAGCAGGAGCAGGTCACCCAGTACTTTCATACTTTGACGCAACACTGGATTCAGTATTATAACACGATATTCAACATTGATATGCGCCAGCTCGTCCGTAAAGCATGTGAGTTCCTGCAGGCCCATTATGCTGAAGATTTGTCTATTACGGAAATGACCAATCGGTTTCATATCAGTGTTTCCCAATTTAGCCTGTTGTTTAAAAAGTATACAGGGCAAACCTTTATCAACTATTTAACTGCGCTCCGGATCCAGCAGGCCAAGCTTCTATTAATCGAAGGTAATCTGAGGATCTACGAAATTGCTGAATCAGTCGGCTTTAATTCTCTGCCGCACTTCAATCGTGTATTTAAACAGAATACGGGACAATCCCCCAATGAATACAGAAAATCGATGGGTGTATAAACGTATGAGAAAAACTTTTGCCGATTTCCATTTTCGTTTCTCGATCAAAGCGAAGTTAACGTTTGCCTTTCTTTTCCTAGGCTTGCTCACCATCTTATTGATGGGATTTCTGTCTTACACTTACTACAGCGGTGGGATCAAACGGGACTTTTATCGAATTTCCCAGGAGGCCACACTCCGGCTGAATCATCATATTGATTTTTACATTTACCAGTTGGGAAAGTCGACGTCATCTGTGGCGAAAGACGAGCTCATTCAACAGTGGATGAAACAAGGCCAATCCCATTCCTTGAAGGAAAAAGTAGACGTTCAAAACGTCCTGAGAAGATCTGTGGCGCTCAACTATCCGGAAATTGCCGGTATGTTCCTGCTAACCCCAGATGGTCGAACGTTGGCGATGTCGAACTTGTCCTTAACTTCGGAAGAGGTTTTTAACGATGAGCCTTGGAGCTATGACGGCTTTCAGGAGAAGACCGTAGTGATCCCCACGCATACTGTGAAATACATCACCGGCGACGTGCGCGTGCTGTCCTTAGAGCTGCCCATCTATAGCATTGAAAACATGGATTTTCTAGGGAAGTTGGTCATAGACTTTTATTTGGATGAAATCAACCGCACGTTCGAAAAGGCAGCGCTCGCTCCAAAAGGCCGATTCTTCATCATATCCGAAGAGGATTCGATTGTTTATTATCCGGAATACAGCTGGCTTGGCGTAGATCGCAAGTTGACGGAATTGGGGAAGCTGGATCTTTCGGTTAACGAAAGTGCTTCGATTCAAGAGTGGGAAGGTCGGAAAACCCTGGTAGCCGTTACGAAATCGGAAACGACTGGGTGGAGCTTCGTTTCGACGGTCCCCTTTGCCGAGATGGCATCAGCAACAAAGAATACCCCGAATGCCATGATAGCCGCATTTCTGATAATAGCCTTGGGGATTGTGTTGACCGTACCATTCTTGTCATCGATTTTTGTCAGGCCCATTCTTCATCTTAGTAAAGTCATGAGCAATGTGGAGCGAGGAGACCTGAACGTCCGTGCAGTCTATGTGTCTGGCCATGACGAATTTCAGTATTTAAATCGAAGCTTCAATATGATGGTTGATCAAATTCAAGAACTGATTGAAACCGTCAGTACCTTGAAGTACAAGGAAGTCAGTCTTCAGCTTAGGGAAAAGGAAGCGATGGTCAAAGCACTGCAAACCCAAATTAATCCGCATTTTTTGTACAACTCGCTCGACATAATCAAAAGTATGGCTTATTTGGAGGATATGCCGGAAATCGTTAATATGGCCCGCAGTTTGGCCGACTTTTACAGATATACCGCTAAAGATACGGATTCGATGGTGAAGTTGGAAGATGAGTTAACGCAGTTGAAGCATTATTTATCGATAATTCATGTTCGATTCCCAGGAACATTTCGTAGTCAATTCAGCCTAAATGATCAATTTATGAAATGCTTGATCCCTAAGTTGATTATCCAACCACTTGTTGAGAATGCGGTGAAATATGCAATAGAACCTAAAGCAGGAAAAGGCAGTATTATTGTTAATGCATTTAACGATCTAACCGATCTAGTGATTGAAGTAGCGGATAACGGGCCGGGTATTCGTCCTGACCGTCTGGCGGAAATCAAGAGTATGCTGACCCAGCTCTCAGAAAATGCCCAACTCGGGTATGGGAGACAACAGTCACTTGGTATTGCTAATGTACACGCCAGGATTGTTTTGCAGTATGGAAGTCAATATGGGGTGCGCATGGATTCATTCGAAAGCCGCGGCACGGTCGTTTCTATTCGGTTGCCATTAAATATGCTCCAGATACATTCGGACAAATAGACATTTTTTGAAGGAGAGGATATGAAATGAAGGCGATTATGCTTATGTTTGATACGTTAAACAGACACATGCTTCCTCCTTATGGAAGCGATTGGGTTCATGCCCCGAATTTTGCAAGGCTGGCCGAGAAAACTGTTGTTTTTGACCAGGCCTATGTGGGAAGTATGCCTTGTATGCCTGCGCGGCGGGAGATTCATACGGGACGATACAACTTTCTTCACCGCAGTTGGGGCCCGATAGAACCATTTGACGACTCCATGCCAGAGTTGCTCAAGAAGAATGGTGTTTACTCGCATTTGGTGACCGATCACCAACACTACTGGGAAGATGGCGGAGGCACCTATCACACCCGATACAGCTCATATGAACTGATTCGCGGGCAGGAAGGCGATCCATGGAAAGGTGAGGTTGCCGATCCGCAGATGGCCGCCATGAAGCAAATGAACCCGTTGATCCGGCAAGATTGGGTGAACCGTAAATATATTCGGGAAGAGCAGGATTTTCCGCAAGCGCAAACGATGGAGAAGGGCTTGGAATTTATACGGACGAATCATAGGGATGACCGATGGTTCGTACAGATAGAAACATTTGACCCACACGAGCCTTTTTATGCGCCGCAAAAATACCGTGATTTATATCCGCATAAGTACGAGGGAAAACATTTTGATTGGCCGCCTTACGGTCCAGTAAACGAAACCAAGGAAGAAATCGAACACGTCCGTTTTGAATATGCAGCCCTGGTCAGCATGTGCGACCACTATCTCGGCAAAGTGCTGGATACCATGGATGAATTGGACTTGTGGAAGGACACGATGCTGATTGTCAATACTGACCATGGGTATTTGCTTGGGGAACATGATTGGTGGGCCAAAACGATCATGCCGTTCTATAACGAGATTGCCCATATGCCACTTTTTATATGGGACCCTCGAAGCGGAAAATGCAATGAACGCAGGAACAGCTTGGTGCAGACCATCGATTTAGCTCCAACTCTGCTTGAATTTTTTGGACTGGACATTCCTGAGGATATGCATGGGAAGGTTCTTAAGGAAACGATAGCCAGTGACCTTAGGGTACGAGAGGTCGCTCTGTACGGATTGCACGGCGCACATGTGAATGTGACAGATGGCCGCTACGTCTATATGCGGGCTCCGGTTTCTAAGGATAACACGCCGTTATACAACTACACGCTGATGCCGACTCATATGCGCAGCAGGTTCTCATTGAAAGAGCTGCAGGAGATCAGTTTACAAAAGCCGTTCTCTTTTACGAAGGGGATACAAACGTTGAAGGTCAAGGCAGCCGGGTATAGCCATTTCCACTCATTAGGTACATTGCTATTTGACGTTACCGAGGATCCGTTTCAGAAACATCCTATCCAAGATCAGCATATCGAAACAAACATGATCCGAATGCTCAAGCAGCTTATGGAAGCAAATGAAGCTCCGCCAGAGCAGTATGTTCGATTAGGCATATAAGCTAGAGCTATCTTTATACTTTAAATAAATTCTTCGAGGAGAACAGATGAACATTGAAGAACTGATAGGTAAAATGACGGTTGAAGAGAAAATCAGCTTGCTGGCCGGCGCCTCGTCATGGCGTACACAAGCGATTGAACGGTTGAATATTCCTTCTATAATACTGACCGACGGACCCCACGGTGTGAGACTCACGACTGCCAGTGAGCCAGGCGAGATGCTTTCGAAAACACAGCCTGCGACGGCTTTTCCTATCGAGGCTGCGATGGCAGCTACGTGGAATGAGCCATTGATTCATGAGTTGGGCGTAGCGATTGCAGAGGAGTGCCAATATTACGACGTTGGAATTATTCTTGGACCTGGTATGAATGGCAAGCGTTCTCCGCTTGGCGGGCGCAACTTTGAGTATTTCTCGGAGGATCCTTTTTTAACGGGTAAAATCGGGGCTTCCTTTGTGAAAGGTGTACAAGAGGGTGGCATAGGGACGTCAATTAAGCATTTTGCAGCCAATGAACAAGAAACCAATCGAATGGTTGTCAGCTCTGAAGTGGACGAGCGGACCTTAAGAGAGCTTTATATGCTTCCATTTGAAATGGTAATTAATGAGGCTAATCCGTGGACGATAATGTGCTCCTATAACAAAGTAAATGGTATACACATGGCGAACAACGATAAGTATTTGAACGGCCTCCTGAAGCAAGAATGGGGCTTTGAAGGTTTGGTCATGTCTGACTGGGGAGCTGCTGTAGACAAGGTGGCGTCGGTTCAATACGGTCTTGATTTGGAAATGCCTGGTCCAGGCCACCGTAATGCGGAAGTAGTGGAAGCTTATCGAAACAAACAGATTACTGCTGAGCAGCTTGACGACCATGTCCGCCGAATTCTGAAGGTCATTCATTTGGTACTCGCGCATAAGAGAGAAGTCCCATCGATTGATGTGGACCATCATCATGCAATTGCCCGTAGAGTGGCAGAAGAAGCGATTGTGCTTCTTAAGAACGAGGATTACATTCTTCCTCTTGTCAAGCAAGCTGAAGTAGCAGTATTAGGAAAGTTCGCAGAAGTACCCCGTTTCCAGGGCGGCGGCAGCTCTCATATGAACCCGGCCCTGCTGGATATTCCTCTTGATGAAATTTCCAAATTCGCTCACACGGTTTACGGCGCAGGCTATGATGAGACGGATAACGATGAGCTTTTAACGGAGGCTTGCGAGCTAGCAGCGGGTCAAGATGCGGTAATCATTTTCGTCGGAACAACGGTCAAAATTGAGAGTGAAGGATATGACCGTGAAGACTTGAACATTCCCCACAGCCATACGCGGCTGATTGATGCGGTGTCCAAAGTCAATCCAAACGTGATCATTGTTGTAAATAGCGGTTCTGTGATAGATATCAGTGCGTATGAGTCACAGGTAAAGGCGATTGTGCAGGCGTGGTTGCCAGGACAAGCTGGCGGTTCGGCCATTGCAAACATTTTGTTCGGAGAGGTAAACCCGTCAGGAAAACTAACGGAGACGTTCCCGTTGGCATTGGAGCATAACCCGTCATACCTGTCATTCCCGGGCAATATTAACCAAGTGAAATACTCTGAAGGCATCTTTGTCGGGTACCGTTACTACGATACGAAGAAGCTGGATGTGAAATATCCGTTCGGTTTCGGCCTTTCTTATACCGAGTTCGAGTACTCAAATCTGCGTCTTTCCAGCAGCAGCTTAAAGGACGGCGATGTGCTGAAGATTACGGTGGATGTGAAAAACGTTGGTGAGTGTACCGGTAAAGAAGCCGTGCAAGTGTATGTGCGTGATGTGAAATCCACTGTATTGAAAGCGGACAAGGAACTGAAGGGTTTTGCAAAAGTTGAACTTATTCCTGGTGAAACGAAGTCCGTACAGATCGAAGTGAATGAACGCGCTTTCTCTCATTACGTTGAGCATCTTGGCAAGTTTGCCGTTGAATCCGGCGAATTCCAAATTCTCGTCGGCGCTTCTTCCCGTGATATCCGTCTATTTGGGACTGTTGTATTCACATCTTCCGGAGATTTGAGAGAACCGTTAACACTGCTGCACTCGCTTCAAGAATGGTTGAAAGACGGCCGCTATGCGGATAAAGTCCAGTTCGTAATTTCCCAAATGTCCCAGATGAAAATAAATGAAGATAACCCGCTGTATCCTGTCGTTCTTGGCATGCCAATCCGTACTATACTGAGCTCCCTGCAATCATTTGGCTACCCGCAAGAAGTGGTAGATCAGATTCATAGCAGGTTCAGCGAAGCATCTGCTGCACAAGAGAACGTATAAACTTCACTGACTTTGATAAGAAAATAGAAAAGCAAAGGATGCGAAAGTAGATAAACGAAAAAATGGTGTTGCCAGTTTGGACGATTGGTTTGTTTATCGTTGTTATGAATACAACGATGTTTAATGTTTCAATCCCAAGTATTATTAACGATCTACATATTAGCGCCGATCAAGGATCTTGGGTCATCTCGAGCTATTCCTTGGGTTATGCCTTATCGACTATTATTTACAGCAGGCTAACTGATGTTGTACCAATGAGAAAGCTGCTAACGGTTGGCCTTTTGGTGCTCGGCCTTTCATCCTTATTGGGCTTTTTCGCGAATGATTTCTACACACTCTTGATGGCACGAATTATTCAATCCATGGGCTCGGGTGTAATGGCAGGTCTTGGTCTGGTACTGGTTAGTCGCTACATTCCGAAAGAAAGACGCGGCTCGGCGATCGCTATGATTTCAGCAGGGAGTGCGATGGCATTCGGACTAGGTCCGATTATCGGGGGACTAGTCAATGCATACTTCGGTTGGAACGGACTATTCGCGGTAACGTGCCTTGTATTGGTCATTCTGCCTGCTTTGTTGAGCTTACTTCCAAGGGAGAACGCCTTACGGTTCCG
Source organism: Paenibacillus plantarum (assembly GCF_013141695.1). GTDB lineage: Bacteria > Bacillota > Bacilli > Paenibacillales > NBRC-103111 > Paenibacillus_E > Paenibacillus_E plantarum. The sequence goes on along the minus strand of NZ_WHNY01000036.1, from coordinate 135,211 downwards.
CTTCGATATTCCGGGTGCATCCTTAACCGTCGTCAATGCGGTTACTTTGCTGCTAACTGTGACACAGGTTTCCGTCATTTGGCTAGCGGTCTTTTGTCTTTCGATCTTACTTCATGCCTGGCATATGAGCAGAGGGAAAGAAACTTTCATTAATCCTGATCTATTTAGGAGTACAGCTTATCGCAAACTCATTGTCATAGGATTTTGTATTTTAATGTTAAATCTCGGCAATTTGTTTCTGATGCCACTGGTGCTTGCGAAAGTGTTCAGCCTTTCGGCCATGAAAATCGGAGTGACGATAGCTCCAGGGGCCATACTGTCTGCTTTTTTGACTCGCTACTTCGGCCGATGGATCGATCGATACGGCAATTTGCTCTTCTTGTTTATCGGTCACGCCGTAATGGTTTTTGTATTGCTTTTATTTTGCACTGTGCTAAGTGCTTCTCCCATTGTTACACTCATAGGTTACATTTGTTTTTCACCTGCCTTTTCGGCTACGCTCGCGTCGCTGAACAATGAAACGTCGCGAATTTTGATTAAAGCCCACATCGGCTCGGGAATGGGACTAATGCAGCTCATTCAGTTTTGCGGCGGTTCAATCTCTGTAGCGGTATGCGGGGTCTTGCTCGAAACGCACAAAAAAACAGAAATACTAGCGTCGTACCAGCATTTGTATGGACTAATGTTACTGATAGGCTTACTTTCCATCGGGATTCTGATATGGTTCAAGCTTTCCATCAACAAAGAATCGGATTCACTGAATAAGAAACCAAATTTTCAAAAACTTGCTGATTAAACCGTTGTTCTCTCAAGATGTAGTAAAGCTCGCACGTGCAAAGCGGGGGTCGGAGATTCGAATGGATGCTAGGGGGACAAGAAGATGATTGGTATATGGAACTGCAAGGTGATCACGAATCAATTAAAATTGAAAATCGTTTTTAATGTGGAAGAGAATGATGGTATTAAACTCGCTATGAGTGTGGAACCGTATTGGATGCCAATTGAAATCGTTGAAGTCAAAGCTGAAGGAGATCGTCTGACAGCGGTGGGACAGACCAAATATTCACCGGAACCGATCCTCATAGAGCTGCAATTTGCAAAAGATACGTTTACCGGAAAGTTGAAGCTGCCTTTCGTTGGGGAGAAAGAAGTTCAAGGTGAAAGAGGAAAGGGATCCTCCTTTACGGAAGAATTGATAGCAATCGTTGCGCCTTATCGGAAAGATCGTATTGCACAGCGAACTGATGAAGAAATTCATGGGGAAATCGAAAGCTTACTTGGAAGAATGAGTATTCAAGATAAACTCGGACAAATGAGTCAATGCATCGCTTCCAACTTCTCGTTCGGCGCATATGTAGCTTCTGCGCCTCCCGAGCAGTTGGTGGCGGAGGGTAAGGTTGGATCGATTCTGGGTGCTTTTGACAGCAGCCGCGTGTTTGTGCTGCAAAAAACTGCAGTTGAACAATCACCACACAAGATTCCACTGCTCTTTAACGCTGATATTATTCACGGGCATCAGACGATATTTCCGGTTCCTCTCGGGTGGTCCTGCAGTTGGGATCTAGAAGCGATCAAACAAGCATGTGCCATTGCGTCCAAAGAAGCGACCGCTTCCGGAATCACCTATAATCACGGCCCGATGGTGGATGTTACCCGGGATGCCCGCTGGGGACGTGTGGTGGAAGGAGCGGGCGAAGACCCTTATCTAGGCTCGCTCATTGCCAAGGCTCAGGTCGAAGGATTTCAAGGTGACAGCTTGTTCAGCGAAGAGACGTTGATTGCTTGTTTGAAGCATTTCATTGCATATGGAGCAGCCGAGAGCGGTAGAGATTACAATACGGTAGATATTTCTGAAGGCACCTTACGCAACGTATATTTGCCTCCTTTTCAAGCAGGACTTGAGGCAGGTGCTGGATCGGTGATGAACGCATTCAACATTTATCAAGGAGTTCCGGTGGCTGGTAGTAGTTATCTATTGAAAGATATATTGAGGGATGAACTTGGTTTTGACGGCATGTTAATCTCCGACTATGGCTCGATCGACGAAATCCAAATTCATGGTGCTGCCAAGGATGCCGAGGGTGCTGCTAAAATGGCCATTGACGCTACGATGGACATTGAAATGGTGACGAGACTATACTACGATCGGCTCCCCCGGCTTGTCGAGGAAGGTGTCGTGAAGGAAGCGCAATTGGATGCGGCGGTTCGGCGTATTTTAACGTATAAATTCAAAATCGGCATCATGGATGATCCTTATCGCTACATTAGACCGGAAAAAGAAATTGAATATCATTTCCATTCAGATCACTTGAAGAAGAGCCGCGAGCTTGCCCAGAAATCCATTGTGCTTTTGAAAAATAACGGTGTACTTCCGCTCACAAGGAAGAAGAAAATTGCTGTTATCGGACCATTTGCGGCCAGTAAAGATTTGCTTGGACCTTGGCAATTTTCAAAATACGGCAATGATACAGTTACGCTACTGCAAGGTCTAATGGAGAGCGGAATCGATCCAGAGAATTTGTTGTATGCTGAAGGGTGTGGGGTAAATAGTAGCATAGAAGGCGGTATGGATAGAGCAGTTGCTTTAGCGCAGAATGCTGATGTGGTTATTCTTGCTCTAGGCGAGAATAGCGCTATGTCCGGTGAAGCAGCTTCGCGCGCGGATATTACGCTTCCTGATGTTCAGCAGCAACTGGCCGAGGCGATCGTGAACCTGGGTAAACCTACGATTATGGTGCTAACCAACGGCAGACCCCTTGTCTTGGATTGGTTCGATCGTCATGTGGATGCTATCGTCGAAACCTGGTTCTTGGGTTCGCAAGCGGGGAACGCCATTGCGGATGTATTGCTCGGTGATTATAACCCTTCCGGGAAACTGACAATGTGCTTCCCTCATAAGGTGGGTCAGTCACCTTTGTATTACAATCACTTCAACACGGGAAGGCCTCGTAACGAGGCGAATAAATCGAGGAAATTCGTTTCTAAATATTTAGATACGCCAAATGAACCCCTGTATCCCTTCGGATATGGACTTAGTTATACAACCTTCACCTATTCAGATATCCAACTGGACAAAGTTCAATTATCTCGGACTGATAAGCTGAACATAAGCGTCATCGTGACCAACACGGGGGATTATGCTGGCGAAGAAATCGTTCAACTTTACATCCAGGATCTGTATGGAAGCACTGTGCGACCTGTGAAAGAACTGAAGGGATTTGAGAAAATCGAATTGAAGCCGGGAGAAAGCAGTGAAGTTCAGTTTACCATTACGGAAGAGGATTTGAAGTTCTACACGGCAAACCGCCGTTATGAAGCCGAAGCAGGTGACTTCAAAGTCTACGTTGGACCGAGCTCTCAAGTGGTGAAGGAAGCTAGCTTTGAGCTTATATAGAGATGATCGATCGTTGCGTCATTCTTGTTAAGGAAAGCAATCTATATGAAAAAAAGATTAAATTGGTTTTTTCGCAGACCCAATTCAAGGCATGTCCACAGCACTGGAAAGGGAGCATCCTTTGTTTCAGATTAAGTTTGCTGATGATGGAAGTCGCACGAGGCAATGGATGGTTTCATGCGGCGTTTAGGAATTGAGGAGCAGTTTGCGTTTCAGAATGTAATGACTTGTCTTGTTGATTTCCTTAAGCCTATCTATCTATCTATCTATCTATCTATCTATCTATCTATCTATCTATCTATCTATCTATCTATCTATACGGGACGAGCAAGAGTTTTTCGTCTATGGAAATGTATCGACAGGAAATGGAACATTGTATCGTAACAAGCAGCTCGATAAAGCGGTGCGCTATATCGAGCATTTTTTTCAGGGAAAGAAGTCGGATCGCCGCCATCAAAATTTACTTTCATTCGTCGTAAATCACAAGTAATCCCGATTTATCACAGTAGCCTAATCGATGGATGTATGTAAGTATTAAAGGCATCAAATGATAAGGAGTTGAATTAATTGACGAGAATGATGAGCGGGACAGTAAAAGTTTCCTTGGCGGTGTGCGTGCTTAGTGCAGTCACCCTGCCCGCGTTACAAACAGATCGCCTGGAATCAGATTATCAATGAACTCTACAAAAGCCGTGTCGAAGATAATATGAGTTTTAATAAAACCAGCGGTACGCAAACCAGTCCAATCAGGGTCCTTCATGACAACTACATTCAAGAAGGATATCCGGCAAACGAATTTCGATGGCAGTAAGAAGATTAGTACAACGAAGACATTAGCCTCAGGACACTTTTATACTTATTGGGATGACCTCAGTTATGAGTTGCACAGATAAAAAAATAGGAATAATCGCAGCGGTTCTTGTCCTGAAAGGTTGGGAGTGGAGCTGCTTTTTTAACTAAGTAAGATAATCTGTTTCTAAATGCTCACAAATTGCAATATAGACAGGTTCGGCTATAATTTATAGTATCTTATGGTAATCAAGCATCATGGATTGGGGACAATGTTATGAAAATGTTAGGCTTTTTCAAGTCAAAAAAATATTTGCAGCGTATTCTGATCTCCATTTCTTTACTCATCGTTAGTTTCATTGTGTTTTCATCTGCGACGATGTATATGACAGCTGAGAAAACTGTATTAAAAACGCAAAGGGACGCCAATGATAAAATACTTGCTCAAATCAACTACAATATCACTACGATGAAAGAAATGGTTCATACAATGGCAACCAACTTGTTCTGGGATCCTGAAGTTATCACTCTCATGTCCAATAAAGAGTTGTTGGTGTTTGACCTGTTAAGCAAACTGCGTAAGCTGGATACAACTGTGCGTACAACATCCTTTCTGGACTCCATTCTTGTGTACAATAACTACACACAACAGCTATATTCAGGTGGAAATATGATGTTCAGGAATCCGGAGAATATAGCTACCATACGGATTAAGGATTTCTTAAAGGAAGGCAAATTTAATAAAATGGAGCTAACACCCGTTCATTTCGGGAATAGTGATCTCGAAATTGATTTGTTTCTCTACTTGGTCTATGATTCATTAAATTTCAAGTTTGGCAATGAAAGCGCCCTCATCTTAAATATTAAGCCTGATTGGCTTTATTCCAACATTACGTTGATCAATGGACTGGCAATGGAAAGTGAAAGTCAAGCTTTTCTGGCGGATAGTAAAGGGCATCTGCTTAACCTCGAGCATCAGCCATCAAATAGTTTTAATGATTTCACTGAATTTTTCCCTATGAAGCTGGTCGAGCTTGGTCAAGAAAAAGGATCCTTCTATCATCAACTTGGCAAACAAAAAAGGCTTATATCATATGCTAAAACTAGTATTAGTGATGTATATTTGGTTACTGCTCAGCCCTATTCCGCGGTACTGGGAAAAGTATATCAGATGAGAATAACTTCGATTGTGATGACGGGTTCCTTCCTGTTGTTGTCCTTAATCGTCTCTGCCTGGATCGGCCAGAAATTATATAAACCTGTAGAGGATTTAATCAAGCTTGTCAAGCATAGTCCTTATCAGGAAAGTGATCCTCTTCTACCCGATAGGGATGAGCTATCCTATTTATCCAGTATGTATAAGTATATTAGCGCAAACTTGACTTCGGCCAAGGAAGAACAGCAAAATAATCAAAAAATATTGCAAAACTACTATATACGGAAGCTTATTACGGATAGCACGGCATTCTCAACAGAAGCATTTATCGAAATGCTGACACAGAACGATTTACAGGTAGCTCCAAGAGGCTTCTATCTTGTGGGTGTTATGAAAATAGATGATTATTCAATCCGTATCTCAAGAAATTCAACGTATGAGCTGAAGCTTTTCAATTTTGCAATTCTGAATATAGCTCAGGAGATTCTCTCCAGATCTTATAGCTGTGAAGCAGTAGATATGCGAAACAATGATCTGGTTGTTCTTATTAGTTCGGTGAGTGGAGTCGAAGATTACAGGGAACTGCTCCCGTTGTTCGGGGAAATTCAAGAGGTTGTTCTCAAATTTTATAAAATAAACGTAGGAATAGCTTTAAGTCAGTCTATCCAGGAGTTTAAAGACATCACCCATCACTATAACTTAACGCAGCAATATGCGATGTACCAGCTAGTTTACGGGAAAGATTGTATCCTTCTTCCGGGTATGGTGAAGGATAATATTGAAAATACGACCTATCATTTTCCCCCAGATTTGGAGAGGAAACTCAATGAAGGGTTAAAATCAAGCGACCTGGTCCAGTTTGAAGATGCGATCGAGAAAGCAATGGCGTACATTTCAGGACTGAATTATGATTTCATTGTATATTCCATTACGCATATCGTAGTTGTGTTAAAAAATGCATTGAAGGAAATGAACAGCCATCGGGTTCAACCGATTATGATTGATTTAAATATGATTAGTCAAAAGGTCATCGAGATGAAATCCCTGGATGAGATTAGACAACTATTCGTGAATATGTTTCACGAAATGATGGAAAACCAGAAGCAGGTTAAGGAAGAACGCAATGATCTATTAACTGAAACGATTAAGGACTATGTCCATGCGAACTATAAGGATAACAATTTGAATCTTCAGGTCATTTCTGGCATGCTGAAGCTGTCTTCGGATTATTTAGGACGATTGTTTAAAAAATGTGAAGGAATTTCCGTTGCAGATTATATTAATGAGGTACGTATCCATCATGCTCAGACGCTTTTGGAGAGTAAGAGTTATAGTATTAATGAAATTATGGAAAAGGTAGGATATACGAATCAGAGTTCCTTCTTTAAACTGTTTAAGAAGAAATTTGGGACTACGCCGAAGGAGTACAGACTTAAAAAATCGGTGGATAAACAATAAAATGATGAAGAAGCAGGAGATTTGTTCCTGCTTTTTTTTTATTTCAATTGATTTCAGCACATGAGAATACGGTTTTTGAACATAAACCACGAAATTCATAATCACAATAGCAAGCAACTCCGACTTCTTACAGTATCCTTTTGAGCAGGCTGTCGGTAAGATATGGCTAACAACACATATCGACAAATACGAAGAGGTGATCATGCATGAATTCTTCAAAGCCTGTAGTTCGAGATACCCACAGCAATGTCAAACAGAACCCAGGAACGAATTTCTTCAAACGGGAGTGGAAGCATTTCAATAAAAATCGTGAACTGTTTTTTATAATTTTCCCAGGGGCATTGAAAATTTTAATATTTTCTTATCTTCCCATGATTGGCATTATTCTCGCGTTTAAGGACTACCGTTATGACAAGGGAATATTTGGGAGTAGTTGGGTAGGCTTAAGCAATTTCAAATTTTTCTTTCTTTCGGATACGGCTTGGAGAGTAACCCGAAATACGGTGCTCTATGAATTTGGTTACATTATTCTAACGACGATCTTTGCACTTGCCTTCGCAGTCATGTTAAATGAGATTAGTCGAAAGTTCACTAAGTTTTATCAAACAGCGCTTTTTCTTCCGCATTTCTTATCCTGGGTCGTTGTATTTTACATCGTATTTGCTTTTCTCGATATCAACAACGGCATGTTAAACAAATTGCTCGTGTACCTTGGTTTTGAAGAGGTGAACTGGTATTTATCCGCTGGGCCTTGGCCCTTCATCTTGAATGTGGTGGCATTATGGAAAAGAGTTGGTTATTCTGCGCTCGTTTATTATGCAGCAATTATGGCCCTTAATCAGGAATATTATGAAGCAGCCCGGATGGACGGCGCCTCTCGTTGGCATATGGCAACGAAAATAACGGTTCCATTGATAACTCCGCTAATAAGCATACTCATCATTTTATCCATCGGCAGCCTATTTACTGGAGATTTCGGTCTGCATTTCTTTATCCCTAACAATTCGGGGATGACGTATCCAACTACAGATATTATCGACACATACATTTACCGTGCTTTGTTGACGATTGGAGATGTCGGAATGAGCGCAGCCATTGGATTGTTCCAATCCGTCGTCGGATTAATTCTAGTTGTGACTGCCAACTACGTGGTAAAAAAACTGAACTCTGAAAATTCGCTATGGTAGGAGGAAGCATCTTGAAGAATAAAATTTCTCTGGGCAATATGATCATTCACTTGATCTTTATTGCAGTAAGTCTCTCTATGATCATACCTCTGCTATTAGTGATAGCCATCTCGATAACAGAGGAGAAATCCATCATTCAGCATGGCTATAATCTGATCCCCGTAAGCATTAGCTTTGAGGCATATCATTTAATTTTTAAATCACCCATGATCTTGATTCGAGCCTATGGGGTTACCATTCTCGTTACCATTCTAGGTACGCTTGGAGGGTTATTACTTACGGCCATGATCGGATACGGAATTTCCCGAAGAGACTATCGCTACAACAGGATTACTACTTTTTATGTGTTCTTTACAATGTTGTTTAGCGGAGGTCTAGTTCCTACGTATATCTTAGTCACCCAATATTTGCATCTGAGGAATTCCATCTGGGCGCTTATACTCCCGGGGATGGTTTCGCCCTTCTATGTAATGCTTATGAAAGGGTTTCTTAGCAAGATTCCCTTTGAAGTTATTGAATCTGCGAAGATCGATGGAGCTAGGGAATGGAGAATCTTTTTTACCATCATTTTGCGTCTATCCACACCTGCAATGGCAACATTAGGATTATTTATTTCTTTTAACTACTGGAATGCCTGGTTCCCTGCGCTTCTTTACATCGATAATGAAAAGCTGGTGCCTGTTCAATTGCTGCTGATGCGCATGATGCAGCAGATCGAATTTTTGAAAACAAACGCGGATTTTGTGAATCAGCTTGGCATCGATTTAAGCGAGTTTCCTAGTTTATCGGCAAGAATGGCATTTACAATAATTGCGGCAGGGCCTATGATGTTTATCTTTCCATTTTTTCAAAGATATTTTGTCCAAGGATTAACGGTAGGTTCTTTAAAGGGCTAGGCGTCCACGGTGCAGCTATAGTCTATTGAAAGGAGGGTAGTTCGCGTCGGCAAGGGCTGCGGCAATTGATCAAACAATACATCCAATACTTCATAACAGGAGGGTTAAAAGAAATGAAAAAAAGAATGTATGGTTATTTCATGTTATGTTTAAGCTTGATTCTCGTTTTGAGCGCATGCTCATCTAGTTCACCAGAGCAGCCTAAACCGTCTGATGCAGGAGCTTCTACGAAAGAGAAGACACTTCCGCCTGTGGAGCTTTCCTGGTATTTGCCTGGAAATCCTCAGACGGATATCGCCAGCGTTGAGAAAGCGGTTAATGATTATATTCAGCCGAAAATTAATGCTACATTGAAAATTAGCATGATTCCAAGTGCAAGCTATCCTGAAAAAATGAATACCTTGTTAGCGAGCAACGAGGCTTTGGACTTGTTATGGACTGCAAACTATTCGTTTCTATATGAAAACAATGCCAAAAAGGGCGCTTTTACTGAACTAAGCAAGCTGCTTCCGCAATATGCTCCAAACCTCCAGAAGAGCCTGCCTGCGTTGGCTTGGGAAGATTCGAAGCTTCAGGGTGAGCTGTATGCGGTGCCCAATTATCAAATCGCAGCCAAGGTATACGGATTTTCTGTTCAGAAGCGGTATGTAGATAAGTATGGGCTTGATACAAGCAAAATCAAAACCTTTAAAGATCTGGAGCCTTTCTTGGATAAGATCAAACAAAATGAACCGAATGCTATTCCGTATACTGCCTCGACAAGCTTTAGATACCAGATGTATGGTTACACGGGTGTAAACGATACGACATTCTACAAATCGGGTGACAAGTCGTATAAGGTCGTTGAACTGGTCGATACACCCGAATATCTGGAGTTTCACAAGATGCTGCATGATTGGTACACAAAGGGGTATATCAATAAGGACATAGCTACCGCTGATAACTCAGCCAACTTAACAGCAGGCAAAATTGTTTCTAAATTCGATCAAACGTTGAAGCCCGGCGGGGAGTTTGAAGAAAAGCTTAAAAATGGCGGGAATGACGTTGTCTATATTCCTCTGAGTGCACCTGAATTTACAGGAGTTCAAGCAACCATGACAGCGATTAGCCGCACATCGAAGAACCCGGAGAGAGCGATGATGTTCCTAGAGCTTGTTAATACCGACAGTACCTTGTTCAATATTCTGGCTTATGGCGTAGAAGGAAAGCACTATGAGAAAATGGCTGACAACAAGGTTAAAGTGAAAAAAGACGGCGGGTATGTGTATACGGGCTGGCGCATTGGAAATGTCATGAACGGTTATCTCCTTGACGGGCAAGCGGATAATACTTGGGAATTGACGAAGAAAATGAACGAAACAGCGGTTGTGCCTGAAATCTTCGGATTCAAGTTCGATAGTTCAAATGTGAAGGCAGAAGTAGCGAATGTCGCTGCTGTTCGCAAAGAATTCATGGCGGCCATTGAAACAGGCACGGTGGATCCGAACGAGTATGTTCCTAAATATAGAGAAGCACTGAAGAAATCAGGAAATGATAAGATTCTTGCAGAGCAGCAGAAGCAGTTAGATGCTTGGTTGAAGGAAAAGGGCAAGAAATAACCTGAAGATACGAGCTTAGCAAGAGGGAGGGCTATAGAGCGAATGCAACGAATGCATCGAGCATAGCCCTGTTTTTTCATTGAAAGAGAGCGAGAATATGGTCATACAAAAAACTGACGTTTAAAGGAGTTGTAGAATCGTGAAGTTTTTCCAAATAATGAAAGCGGTTACTTCTCTAGCTTTGGTATTCATCTTGATATTTCTCCTATTGGCTCCTCAACTAACGCAGGCAGCGTCGGGCGATTTGGTTAACATTAACTTTAACAACTATGCTGATGATGCCAAGCCTACGGGCGATTTCACAGTAACAGAATTCGGAAAGGGGAAAGCGCGAGTCAAGAGCTTTCTTAGCTCCAGTAACAAGAGCTTGCATCTTTTGGATCAAGCAGGAGACCCGACGCTTGCACGCGTTAGTAAAGAATTTACTGCTACAACGGGTAAAGTAACAGCCGAGTGGAAGTTTTACAATGCCTACAGTGGTTCAGTCAACGAGACGCTATATGTCGATTTGAAAGGCAACAATACTGCGGCTTCATCAGTCAATACGGTCCGAATCGGGGTAAATTATGCAGCCGGGAAACTGGTTTACCGAAATTCAAGTAATGCGCAAGTCAATCTTGCTGCGGTATCTCCAGCAACCTGGTACAAAGTAACCATTATCGGCGATACAGCAACACAAACATTCGATGCTTATCTGGATGGTGATTTGGTAGCTGCCGGGCAAAGCTTTTACAGCCCGAATATAGTTGACTTTCGAGGATTGTTTATTGAAACGGGTTATTCCAGTGTCAATACTGATTTTTATTTGGATGACTTCATCTTCTCAACAGGGGCAATCATTCCTCAGAAAGCGGTCTTATCCTCTGTACAAGTTACACCAGTGCAGAACCAAATTGCAAGAAGCGAAACAACAGACTTGAGTGTTCAATATGTGATGAGCGACGGCTCGCAAAGAAGCGTTGTTGATGCTGTCTATTACACCAGCAGCGACACGAGCATTGCTACCGTTAGCGGGAATGGAGTTGTTACTGCTGTAGAACCTGGAACCGCGATCATCACGGCAACGGCAACTGTGGCAGGCGTAACCAAGCAAGGCAGTGCGAACATCACTGTACTACCGGGCAACAATACTGAATTAGCAGATTTGCAGGTTGGCGGCGCGACGGTCGACGGATTTGATAAGGGACAGCTAACCTATAGGGTGAATGTGAATGTGGGGAGCCCCATACCTTTTGTTACTGCACAGGTGTACGATCTACACGCTACCGCAGTCATTTCGCAAGCCAGCGTAGTGCCTGGTACGTCTACTGTAAAGGTTACGGCGGAGGATGGCGTTAGTCAGCGCAGCTACACCGTCAATTATGTACGGACGGGCACTAGCAGCAATGCCAACCTAGGCGACTTGCAAGTAGAGGGGATCACCGTTAACGGATTCTCGGCCAACACGTCAAGTTATGTGCTGAATTACACCGGCGACACGGTGCCATCCGTCGTGCTTTCGACCGCAGAAGACGCCAATGCTGCAGTGAGCACAGTCGTTCATGAGGATGACAAGCATGCCGGGCGCTTGTATCTCATTCGTGTAACGGCTCAAGATGGATTGACCTACAAGGACTACCGCCTCAGCATTGTTCCGGCAATGACTCTTTATGTGTCCACACAAGGTAGTGACAGCTGGAACGGATTATTTTCATCATCTGTAGGCGACTCTGACGGACCCTTCAAGAGTATGGCGAAGGCAAGGGATACTGTCAAAGCCTTGAAAGCTGGAGGGATGACGAGCGATATTACCGTGATGATTCGTGGAGGCGAATACTTCTTTGAGCAATCGTTGGAATTTATGGCAGCCGATTCTGGAACGGATGGTTTCGAGGTGGTCTACAAGGCGATGCCAGGAGAAACTCCGGTGCTTAACGGAGGCAAGGCCGTGACAGGTTGGCAGCCGTATTCCGGGTCTATTTATAAAGCCTACGTAGGCACAGACTGGAACTTTAAGCTTGTCATGAGCGAGAACGGGGAAAGAAGTTTTTTGGCTAGACATCCGAACAGCGGATATAACGAGGTTGCTGATGCGCCGCCGGAGCCAATGAATAAGCTCCAGAATTTTATTTTTAATGAAGGGGACTTTCCGTTAGTAGATGACCCTGTCGCTTCCGGTTTAGAAACTGTCATGTGGGGAGGCAGCGGAGCGCCTGATTCTTCCTGGTCGCAATATAAAGCCGAGGTCAAGAGCATTGATTACACGTCAAGGCTTATTAGCTCGGATGTGAATATGACAAGCAAAAACATTACAGCGGGTTATCGGTATTATATGCGCAACGCTCTCGAACTGCTTGATTCTCCAGGCGAGTTCTATCTGGATTCCGTGGGTTGGCTGTATTACTGGCCGCGCCATGCCAATATTGACGAGCAACTCATAGTGGCGCCCAAGGTTTCCAAATTAGTTGCGTTTACGAATGGTGCTTCTCATATTACCTTAGAAGGCATGACGTTCAGCAACTCAGACGGAAGCCTCATTGATTTATCAGGTACAACCTATATTACGGTGAAAAATTCAAAGCTTCACAATAACAGCGGAGTAGGGGTCAACTTGATCAATTCCTCCTACTCGAACATCTACGGAAATGATATTTATGATATTGGATCAAACGGTATTAACATTGATGGCGGCAGCTCGCTCAAGTTAACTGATATTGCTGGTCATAATGAGATTTCCAACAACTACATTCATAACACAGGTGTTATTGTTGGAAGCGGCGCAGGCATTATGATTTCAAATGCTGGATACAACAACGTAACCTATAATCGGGTTGACCATACACCAAGATATTCGATCAGTTTAAAATCGCCTAAGCGGCCAGGGCAGATGGTTACTACGAATGTATCCGGTAGCAACAAAGGAAGCCTGGACTCTGAATCTCCTTATTATGTCCGAAACTATATTCATAACGAGTATAATTACATCGCATTTAACGAACTGACGGATGCCAATTATGACTCTAATGACACAGGGGTGCTTGAATCATGGGGGACTTCCAATAATACGATCCATAACAACATGATCCATGACAGCAATACGCCAAGCGCTTTCGGCTTCGGCATCTATCTGGACGATGGTTCAGATGATTTCGTCATTTCGAACAATTTGGTTTACAATCTTCAGAACAAGTTGACGCAAGGCACGCTTTACGCTCCATTAGTCATGAAAGGCGCAAGAAATAAAGCGATTAATAATATTTTTGCAGACAATGTGGCAACGCGAGGAGCGTTCATGCAACAGCAAAACACCGACTACGAGCCCAATAAAGATCTGGAACTGACGCGCAATATATTTTCCAATAATGGAGAAAGCCTCTACTTCTTTGTGAACTGGACTAACGGCTCGGCCCCGGATGACAAGTTGACTTATGCAGCGCCAGGTGATCGATTGAAGACATCGGATTACAACGTGTTTTATGATCCCCAAGACAGATATAGTTTTTATTCCATGGGGGTTACTTCCGTAGATGGCATCGACTCCTGGAAAAACTACCTGAATCGCAAATATGATCAGCACTCGGTTACAGCGGATCCCCAATTTATGGATCCAGCTCAGGGTGACTACCGGCTCCAGTATGATTCTCCTGCCTATGACGTGGGCTTTGTGGATATTGATTATGCTTCCGTGGGGCTGAAGGCAGATTTTTCTTATGCCAATGGATCGGAGTCGCTAGACAGACTTTTTGTTGGCTCTGACTTATCAGGCTTTAAGCCCTTGGTCCGTCTCGACACAGGAACGCAAGCTCAGCTTCAAATCACAGGTCGAACCGTTTCCGGATATGTGGCTGACTTAGCAGGGGCGACTATTACGTATTCCAGTGAAAATCCTTCCGTTGCGACAGTTGATGCTGCAGGTAACGTACAAGGAGTATCTACCGGCATTGTCAAGGTCCATGTAACAGTCATCGCGGGCGGAGTGACGAAGGAGGGCAGTATCTATATCTCAGTGGCTAACGGCTTCGAGAAGCTGACCATGACAACGGGTACGACCCAAATGGCGGTAGGTCAGACGGTAACGTTGAATGTATATAAGGCCGAATCCCTTAGCGGCGTGAATATGGATCTGGGGGGAGCGGTTATTACGTACAGCAGCAGTAATCCGTCTGTGGCTGCCGTTAATCAGGCAGGTACTGTCACGGGGATTTCTGCAGGAATTGTTGAACTTACAGGCACAGTCGTGAGCGGTGGTGTTACACAAAGCAGCACAATCCAACTAAAGGTGAGCAATAATCCGCTAATGTCCATCACGAACCGGCCGGCCACCTATATGATTCCTGTCGGCGGTAAAATCCAGTCCCTTCTTAAGGGAAGGCTTTATGACGGAACAGAAGTGACAAACTTCTCATCGGACCAAGTAAGCTTCAGCTCGGCCAACCCTCAGGTTGCATCTGTAGATACTAGTGGGAAAATAACAGGAATATCGACAGGTCGAACGGATATCGTAACAACAATCGTCAGGGAAGGCGTTACGCAAACCGTTTTGATCAATATTCACATCATGAGTCCCGAGCCTGAGCTGCCTGATGGCTTTAGAGTAGTGAACTTTGGCAACGCCAAGTCATCGGTGACCTATGAGAATGGAGAGTATACGATCATCACCAACGCTAACGGCACCGGCAAGGTTAATGATAGCGTGGACAACATGGCATCGATCGTCAATAGTGTGTATCTTCCGGACAATCAACGCAATTTAACGTTGACTGCTAGGATTGAGTTCATTGAGCTCCAGAATAACCAACAGGTATCAGCAGGGATTTTTATCAGAGAGTCTCTGGAGCAGGGCTCCAAAATGATCATGCTTCGCAATCAAGCGGATAATGGGCTTAGGATGTCGCTTCGGGTATCAGACAATGCGACCATGTATACTGGAACAGCAAATTGGGGAGGCGCGAGCCCAATTGATATCAAGCTGGTCAAGGAAGATGATGTATATACGGCTTATTATAAGAGAACGGGCGACGACTGGCATTTCCTGCAACGATTTGTTATGGACGCAAATGCAGTGCCGCTGCTCTTAAGTAATCAACTCTTGGTAGGCATCTTTGCTTATAATCCGATGAGTCCCGGCGAGCCGACATCGTTCCGAATTTCCAACTTCACGATGACTCCGGACATTGCGGCATCTCCCTATGTGAAGAAAGTGACACCGGCTAACGCTGCCCAGAACGTGCAAGAATTAAATGAGCCCATCATTGTTGCCTTCAATGAAACTATTCAATCTGGCGACACCTTCGGAAGCATTGCTTTAACAGCAGGGGGAACCACAGTTCCCGTACATGTGACCATCAGTGGAAATGAACTGGAGATTACTCCAGTCGATGGATTACAGGCGAATACGCAATACGTGCTATCTCTGCCAGTCGCTGCTGTGAAGAACAGTCAGAACGTACAATTCGCAGATGGTGGCAGCTATAGCTTTACTACAGGAAACGGATAATTCATGACGCTGAATTAGACAACCACCAATCCGTAATAAGAGTACAAACACGCGAAGGAATCCTCTATGATGGAGGGTTCCTTCTTTGATATGCAATAAACAACAATATTTACAGCCCGTTTATATAGAAATCCCGACAAATGACAGTATGAGATGATCTCCATTCTAAGTAATATAAGGCTAACCTATCGAAAGGAGCATACACAGGATGATAAATGTACTGCTGATCACGGGAGCAAACAATCATGATTGGAGAAGGTCCTCATCTTTCTGTAGAGAGCTGTTGGAACAAACCAAAAGGTTCTGCGTCACTGTCACCGAAAATCCTTCCGAAACGCTGGCGGACAGGGACAAGCTTAAACAATATGGGTTGTTTCTTATAGATTACAACGGCCCGCGCTGGGGAGAGCTTGCGGAGGGGAATTTTGGTTTATGCGTTAACAATGGGACAGGCGTTGTTTTTTTGCATGCCAGCAACAATGCTTTTAAAGGTTGGACAGCTTATGAGAGCATGCTCGGACTGGCTTGGGAGACAGGTGTTTCGGGTCACGGTGAATTTCATGAATTCGAGGTAGATATTGTTGAACAGGAGCATCCCGTTTGCAAGGGTTTGACCCGCTTTTTAACTTTTGACGAATTATATCATCGGATGGTACCGAGGCATGGTGTGTCTTATCGAACTTTAGCGACGGCCTATTCTGCGCTTGAGCAAAAGGGAACCGGGTCGCACGAGCCGGTCGCCATCGCGCTTGAATATGGGAAAGGGCGCATTTTTCATTTGCTGCTTGGGCATGTTTGGCCGCATGACTTTAACGGCACACACAAAGGTTTTGGGATGTACGCCTTAGAGAATCAAGGATTTCAAACCCTTTTTGTCCGCGGTTGTGAGTGGTCTGCAACCGGTGAGGTTACGTTGTAGCTGTAAGAGGAGGAGCGAATGAAATGCATCGCGCAGGTATTGTAGGTTTAGGGAAAATAGCCGCTATGTATGAGAAGCCGGGAAGTCCGTATCCGTATTGCCATGCCGGGGGAATTCTGCAAAGCGAAAAGGTGGAACTGACGGCAGTAGCTGAAATGTCGGATCAAGCAACGGCAAATTTTCGTGGGATATGGGGGAGGGAATTTCCCGATCTTCGTTATTATGCTTCGAGTATTGACATGTTGCATCTTGAGCAATTGGATATTGCATCGATCTGCGTTCGGGGGCCGCATCATTTTAAAGTGTTTATGGAAGCTGTGCAAGCAGGCGTGCGTTCTATATTTCTGGAAAAACCGCCCTCTTGTTCACTGAGTGAAATGGACAACATGTTACATACCGCAAAACAAAAGCATATCCCTATTACGGTATCCTATTCCAGGCATTGGCATCCATCGCTCATAAAGATGCAAGAGTTGGTACAAGCGGGGTTGGTGGGCAAAGTACATACCGTCGTCAGCTATAGTGGCGGTGCCGTCCTGTCGTATGCCAGTCATGCTACCGATATGATCTGCCAGTTTGCAGGAGCGGGATCGTCTGCCTATTCCGTTAAAGCAACCGGAAGTGTGCCGAACACCGACGTACCTCAGGGATACGAGCCAGAGCCAAGATTGGACCGAATGGTCATCGAATTCGATAACGGCGTTACTGGTTTGCAAATCGGTCAACATGGCGAACATGGCGAATTTTATTGTCAAGTATTTGGCAGCGAGGGCAGTATAAAAGCGGGAATGTATACGGAACCTGTTTTCTTTAATAAAAAGGGCGAGGTCCAGGAGTTGTCGGCCTATCAAATGCCCGAGCAAGCCAGTGTTTTTTTGAAGGCTTACGATCAAATTTCAGATTATCTTGCAGGAGGTTCCTTACCTCACTGTACAAATGAAGCCTTTGTAACGGTTCACGAAATCGGATTTGCCGCGATTGAGAGCATTCATTCGGGTCAGGCGATAAGGCTTCCGAATGAACGACGTCACAGAAAAATTTTTGCCAATAGTTGAATACTTAAACAATGGAGGAACGAAAATGAGCAAAACATTGAAAGTCGGCGTAATTGGCACAGGCGGTATATTTAAGAAAGGACATTTGCCGACATTGCTTGAGCATCCGGAATTGGAGCTTGTGGCTCTCTGTGATATTAACGAGGAGAAGGTCCAACGTGTAGCAGCGGGAAGCAACGTTTCTCGCGTATTTACAAGCTTTGAGGAATTGATTGCCCAAGATGATCTGGACATCATCGATATTTGTGCCCCTAATTGTTACCATGCCGAAATGGCAATTGCCGCGTTGGAGGCCGGTAAACATGTATTTTGCGAAAAACCGGATGCCATTACTCCCGAAGAGGCAATAAGGATGTCGGAAGCCGCTAAGAAAAACGGCAGGATTTTGATGTGTATGCGAAATAATCGATTTATGCCTGCGTCACAATACTTGAAAAAATATATCGATGAAGGATTAATGGGAGAAATTTACACGGGAAGATGCGGTTGGCTCCGCAGAAGGGGAATACCTGGTCTTGGCGGTTGGTTTACGACCAAAGCGATGTCCGGAGGTGGTCCGTTAATTGATTTGGGTGTCCATTATATTGATTTATCCGTATGGTTAATGGGCAATCCAAAGCCGATCGCGGTTTCGGCAGCTATTTATAATAAATTTGCATCAAACCAAATCTCTGATTCGGAGCATAGCGAATTTGGGGAGAAGCAGGACAATGGAACATTTGATGTAGAGGATTTGGCAACGGGATTTATTCGTTTTGACAACGGAGCAACCTTGCAAATCGAATTTAGCTGGGCTTCTAATGTTAATGAGGAACATAATTTTGTGGAGTTTCGGGGGACAAAGGCAGGCTCCGCGCTTAGGAACGGGCAATTGAGCATTTACTCGGAAGCTGCCGGGCAGCTTGTTAATATAAACCCTGTGCTCAAGGCGAGCGGTACATACACTCCCCACTCCGAGCATCTAAAGCACTTTGTTGATTGCGTCCAACATCGGGCGGAGCCTATCAATTCCCCAGAGCATGGTGTAGATATGATCAAAATATTGAGCGCAATCTACGAATCGGCAAAGCGGGGCCAAGAAGTCCGTCTTTAAGCGATCAAGAGCATAATTACATGAGTGAGAAGGGGCGCGGGCATGAATAAGGAATATATTCGATTGTTGGAGAGATGGATGAAAGGGGCGGCGCCGTATTTGTACACAATTTCCGGTCAGTCCGGGCTGGCCTGCTACGGCACGGGAGACAACGGCTGGGGTGTACAGACGAATCAGAAGGCGTTCGCCGCTTACGCGATATTGGCAGCCGACGAACAACTTGACCCCGTACGGGCGGGCATGTCGCGGGAGGCAATCCTGAATACCGCGCTATCGCTGCTGCGCTTCTCGCTGCAAAGCCATCACGAAGGTGCACATCGTTGTACGGACGGTACCAAGTGGGGACATACCTGGATTAGCGTGCTTGGCATCGAACGTATGATGCACGGCATCGATGCTATTGATGAGCATCTGACGGAGGAGGATCGGGCGTTGCTACGCAAGGTGCTTATTTCGGAGAGCGATTGGTTATTGGAGAATTACGACATTGTAGGCGGTCTTGAAGCGAAAGACGGGCGCAACAAGCCGGAGAGCAATCTGTGGAATGGAGCGCTTCTGCACAGAACCGCAATGATGTACACGGATTGTCCCCAGGTTGAACGGTATAAGGAAAAGGGAAGCGGGCTGTTGATCAACGCCAACTCCATTCCGTCGGATGCACTCAATGAGGCGATTGTGGACGGGAAGCCGATATCGGCGCGGTTCGTCGGAGCCAACTTTTTCGAGTCGATGGCTTTAAACCATCATGGTTATTTAAATGTCGGCTACATGGTGATCTGTTTATCGAATGCGGCGATGCTTCATTTTACGTATAAAGCCAGAGGGATTGCCGCCCCAGAATCTCTGTATCATCATGTAAAGGAGCTGTGGCAACTCGTTAAGAGCTGCACGTTCCCTGACGGACGGTTGATCCGCATCGGCGGGGACACGCGGGCTCGTTATACGTATTGCCAGGAATACCTGGTGCCGGTATGGCTGCTGGCACGTGATCTGTACGGGGATGACGTCGCCAATATGGAGAAAGGTTGGCTGAAGCAAATCCACTGTGAGATGGACGTCAACGGTGACGGCACGTTTCTGTCCAAGCGGTGCGGCGCTCTGGCGAAAGCCTCGCCGCTGTATTACGCGCGGCTGGAATCGGATCGAGCGGCGGCGCTGTCCATGGGTGCGATATGGGCAGAGCTTGCCGGCAGACCGTCGACGACAGACGAAGCGGCACCCTTCGAGCGAGAGACCATCGAGCCGCTGCAATCGTGGAATGACGAGTTTCACGGCGCTTACCTGCATCGAAGCGCCAATCGGGTCGCCTCGTGGGTATGGGATTCGGCAGAGAAGCCGCAGGGGCTGTGTCTCCCTCCGGATGCAAGCCATATGGCGGAGTGGAGAGAAAATCTGGCGGGCAGTATAAGCGGGCTGGGCAAAGTCAGCGGTCAACGGCTGGAGCGTCACGCGGGAAAAAGCTTCGAAGGCGGCTTCATAACGTGGGGCAGCACGATTTATTATACGCATGGGCTGATTGCCGAAGGTAGAGATGCGGAGGACATCGCCCACAATCAGCTGGTTTGCGTCGCGATTCCGGATGACACGCATATGGTTATGTTGCAGCACGCTAAGGCGTTAGACCGCCGAGTGTTTGTCGATGGGGTGAAGGGATTGCAGCTGCTTATCCCGAACGATGTATATAATGGTAATCATCGCAGCTACTATTATTCGGATGGCGTTCATCCGATTCATGGCTACGAGGCGAAGCAGGAAATTGTTGACTTGGACTCGGCTTGGGCCAACGTGGATGATCGTCTCGGCGTCTTGGCGGTCTACGGCACGGATCAACTGCATGTAAACCGGCCGGGACAAAGGCAGATCGGTCTGAAACGATCGCTGCGCTTCGAAGAGAAGGAAGGTTCGCTGTATGCCGATGAGCTGTGCGGTCCAATTCGGCTAGGGCTGCATTCGTTAGATCCGAACGAGACGATACTGGATACCGGGTACGTACTGCAAGCAGGCAAATCGCATTTGTACACGGATCGTTATGCGTCCGAAGGAATGGTGCGAGAGCTGAACGGCATCGCCTCGGATGGGCTCATCCGAGGCGTCGAGCTTCTGGGAGCCGATGGTATACGTTACTTGGTTATTGCGAATTTCGGCATGCAAGCTGAGCCAATAAGCTTCAATGCCGATTATGCCATCTGGGATCTTGCCGAAGACAGCTCTTTGGAGCCGGATGCCTCGGGTTATGTTCGGTTTACGCTGGGCGCGGGGGAAGGCAAGACGTTTAGCCAAATAACGAAAACCTATCCAACTGGTACCAGTACGCTATTTAGATAGAAGGGGGAATTCCGGCATGAAAACGATTAAGTTAACCGAAGCTTGTCTTCGGGGTGCCGTCTCCATAGCACCGACAGAGGTGGGACTTCGTCCTTGGCGTTTGCCTCATCATCAGCTTAACTTGTTCGCCTCTGACTTGGTTGAGAAGGCGGGAGTAGCGGCAGGTGTTCGAGTTGCTCTTGCAAGTGATTCCACTTCCATGGAGCTGCAGGTCGCAGCAGCGGAGCAAGATCTGCAGGTTGACCTAGTGATTGACGATGAGTTAGTCGGTACAGGCACGTTTGTAGCGGGGGAAGAGAGCTGTTTATTTACAGGCATGCCTGCGCGTATGAAGAGGGTTGAGCTGTATTTGTCGCAACAAGCCGCCGTCACAGTGAAAGCGCTGAGGATCGACGATGGGGCCTCGGCCTTGCCCTTGCCGAACAACCGGCCGCGATGGGTAACGTACGGTAGCTCAATCACACAATGCGTTGCAGCTGAAAGCCCCGCTCAAACTTGGCCGGCGATCGTAGCGCGCCGCAAAGGGTGGGACTTGACATGCATGGGCTACGGGGGTCAATGTCATCTGGAGCCAATGGTAGCCCGCGTCATCCGCGACCTTCCCGCCGACATCATCTCCATGTGTCTCGGCATTAATGTCATGGGCTGGGGCAGCTTGAATATCCGGACGTTTCGTTCGGCCGTTATCGGGATGGTAATGATCATTCGGGAGAAGCATCCGAGAACGCCGCTGTTTTTAATCTCTCCGATATATTGTCCTCACAGGGAAACGGATGGGAACTTGGTCGGGTTGAACTTGGTAACCATGCGGGAGGAAATCAGGGAAGCGGTTCAGATTCTAACCTCGTATGGGGATGAGCATCTTGCCTATGTAGACGGCTTGGACGTTTTTGGACAAGCCTTCGCGGATAAGTTGCCGGACGACCTGCATCCGAACGCCGAAGGATACAAAATAATGGCTGATCGTATGCTAGACAAATTAACGTTATAGCTTGCAGGCATCCTTGCTCGCCGGATAGTTGAATCTGGGGGACAAGGGCTTTTTAAGAGTTCCTCGAAATGAGGTGTCTCAAAAGCCATAGGCTCTAGGGGCACCCTCTTCAAAGTTTTGAAATCTGTAAAAAACAAAGAAATCAACCATTGGTAAAATGGAGGTACCACCGCATCTTTGCCGACGCCTATCCTGATGGTGGTCGTATCATCTACGCCTACACGCAACGGATCTACTCTTATTGGTAATGAGTCGATCATTGGACTGTACCCTAAGCGTAGAAGTGCTGAGTACAAGAACGCTTCGGGAATTTCCGGGTCGGTGGATGCAACGCTTGCTGTTGGTGTCGTGGTGCGTGGCCTTAATCAAGAGAATGTAGGGCTTTTCTTAAAAATGTGCAAGTGTGGGTAGGGTTTAGCCCTATGTGTGAAAGAGTATGTCGGTGGGTATTCGTTCAAACGTAGTGGAAGCGGAGACGCACTATGTAGGGGACTCTGCAGTGGAGACTTAGCTAACGTATTTGTCAAAGCAGACATCAAGGAGAAAGTCTAGGATATGTCAAAAGTATTTCAAAACTAATTTGTCATCCAACAGTAGTATCTGGTGATATCGGGTGACGAATATTAAAATAGGAAGAGTTTTTTTAGGCGTTCACGCACTTGGGAGAAAGCTTTAATTTAAATTTGACTAGCTTTTGAAAGTATTATATTGAAGTTCGGATTGAATATCAGGGGTTATTAAATGTATCGACAGGCGAGTTCTGAAATGGAATTCGCCTCTTTATTTTAAATCATAAATCATGCATGATACATGATATATAATAAAGAGCAGATGATGGATTTGAAAAAAGAGCTTAAATCGTTCTGTAATAACGGATGAAATCTATGCGTTGCTTAAGGAACAAATCATCAACCATGACATACCCTCTGGTGAAAAAATTAACATCGATCAGCTAGCTCGTGATCTTGAAGTGAGTAACATTCCTAGTCTCCAGCCATCTGTTGTCCGAGATGGAACTTATGTGCGACCGGGTCGCCATCCTGCAGCAGGGCAAGTTGGTCGACGTGAAGCCGATTGGGCATTTTACCCAGGATAGCGAGCAGACACCAACGTATCGGATTGAAGCACAGCCGATTGAAGAAGCGTTGGATGTCTTGGGACAAATGGAAGGAATCCAGAGAATTAAGCTTCTCGATGAGGCTCTCATTGAGGTCACGACGGAGCGGGAACGCGTTCCGGACATGCTGGATGGGTTGATGCAGCACCATATTCGAATCTATGGCGTCCAGGTAGTTCGCCTGTCACTGGAAGATCGCTTCTTGGAAATTACGGGTACAGGGAGGAAGCAGATTGGTTAATCTTGTTCGTAACGAAAATATGAAGATCTATCGAAGGACGAGAACGTGGATTCTAGTCGGATTTATGATCGCATTGGTGCTTTTTGTCAACATTATCGAATGGCATTCTGATGGTAAACAATCGCAAGGTGAAGGCTGGCGGGTGGAACTGCAGCAGGAGAAAGAACACCGAAACGAACTTTTGACCAAGCCCGAACTCGCAGAGGAAAGCCGCACTTATAACCTACAACGGATCGCCCTCATCGATTATCATCTGGAGAAGGGTATACTCACAACGGATGGTACGATGTGGGATGGCATAAATGGTTCAGCCTCTATGGTACTTGTAATAACCGTGTTCACTATCATCATCGCCGGAGATATCCTGGCAGGCGAATTCTCGACTGGCACCATTAAGTTGCTGCTTATCCGACCAGCTAATCGACTTAAAATCCTAATAGCAAATATATCTCTTCCTTGATGTTTGGCATCCTTTTGTTGCTCACGCTTTTTTTCGTATCCGTCACGGTCAACGGTGTCTTATTCGGCTTTGGAGATTTGAATCTGCCTTTGATCGAAGTGACCTATGAGGGGTATATCGTCGAGAAGAATATGGTTCTTAACTTGTGGAAACCATACCTGCTTAACGGGGTATCAACGATTCTGTATGTCACTATGGCTTTTATGATCTCGTCCGCTTTTCGCAGCAGCACCATGGCCATCGGGTTCTCCATTGTCGCCTTGTTTGGAGGTAATATTTTGCTGGAGGGGCTACACCGGTTTGATTGGAGCAAGTACCTGTTGTTTGCGAATACCGACCTCACCCAGTATTTGAGTGGGAGACCCTATCATGATGGAATGACGCTTTCGTTCTCGATCGGAGTGCTTGCGGTCTACTTTCTTGCATTTAATCTGATTTCCTGGCTTATGTTCACGCGAAGAGACGTGGCGGCTTAAGTTGATGGTATGATAGTAGAATCCGTGTTATAGCAAAAAAGGAATTCACCAAAAAAAGGTTGTTTTAGTTCATCCAAATGATTAAACTTACGGATACTAGTAGATTCAAGTAACCGATGAGATGAAGAGGAGGATACGGAAATGAAGACGATTAAGAGCATGATGGATCACCTGATCTGGGCCGACGGACGCATCTTGGACGCGCTCGGGGAAAGTGGGACGAAGAACAAGGACCTTCTGAAGTTGGTTCGGCACGTCGCGGTCGCGGAACGAGTCTGGCTTTCCCGATTGCAGGGCAAGGGCACCGCGCAATATGCGTTGTGGGAGGAAGCGGATGACCTGACTGCGATCCGGGCGATGTTCGAAGAAAACGCCGAGCAATATCGCGTCTATATCGAAGAACTCGAGGAATCCGAGTTGGACAAGATGATCGACTATGCGAACCAGAGCGGTGTTCCGTTCCGAACGTCCGTCCGCGACATCCTGTTGCAGGTCCTCTTACATGGGCAATATCACCGGGGACAGATCAACCGGGCACTTCGGATCGAATCGGCAGAGCCTGCCCAAGTGGATTACATTACGTTCGCGAGGCTCTAAGTAGTTTGTCAGAAGTAGTTCAAAACTTAATTTGTAAATTGATTTCAAATGGAAGCCAGCAGACCTTTGCGTTTGCTGGCTTCACCTATTAACATTAAAGTTAACACAATAATGACCAGAGCTAAGTAAAAACTCTGGTCATTAATTCGTAAAGCTTATTTTTTAATACTAAATCCATTCGTAGAATCATAGTTAATCGTCAATCCAAGTTCGTCAACTGCAAACTTCCAGGTCATTGGAAAGTAGGTAATATCCTTATAAACAATTAAGGGATAGTCCTCTTTGTAGTTATCAAGCCATGAGTCATTTATGAATACATTAAATGTTGGAAGATCGATGATATATTCGGAGTAAGGATTGTTATACGTACCCTTTTTTTCTGTCAAGAGCGAAGCCTTATTTTCGGTTTTTCTTATTGAGAAGCCTGTATCATCACTCCAATTTACTCCCACACCTAAGGCCTGAGTGTAACTCCAAGTCATCGGGAAATACGTGATATCTTTATAAGATAATACCGGATATTCAGCATACGCATTATCGATTTGAGTTCCGTTTATCAAGATTTTATAGGAGGGTATAGTTGCTTTTAAACTTGTATCAACAACTTCTACTTTTTTAGTTTCTGGGGCTGCTGGAGCTTTTGTTGAAGGAGATGTAGAACTACCACCTGAGCTGCCACTTCCAGAACCTGAACTTCCAGAGCTACTAGAACTTCCACCGTTATGATAATGGTAACCAGAACACAATCCTTTAGACTTGGATGCTGCCGAACAATTATGACCACCGCTAGAATCTGTTCTTCCCGAGTGTGCAGCAGCAGTAGTAGAGAAAGTAATGAGTAGTGCCAATGAACTAAGTAACACTTTATATTTCAAATAAAATCCTCCTAAACATAGTAAAATATTCCTAAATGAGTATATCATAAAAATTAAACCGAATATTTTTTATTTTAGATTTTGAAAAGACTTGATATCCAAGGCTACTTAATTGTCACCCAACAGTAAGTATAAATATCGAAATACAACCTCGTCTTTCCTCATCCTTTTGAGGAAAAATGAGGTTTTTTGCCGTTCCAACAGGCTTTTCCGAAGGAATACTCGGTTGTGATTGTTCACTCGCCTTTGATTATCAGCAGCTATTTCACATTCCCTTCGGTAATGATTGTAGACGGTAATAAGTCGATTCGATAGGATCAGTGTAGTCGGACGGAGAGTTGCTAGCCGATGTTACGGTATGCTGCAAATGAGAGCCTAGCCATGAGCTGGGCATCCATTTAGGGCCTCTGGAGGAATAAGAATAAGGGAGGATACAAGTGGAATACGAGAAATATGAAGATCGGGTTCGGATGGAGAAGCAGCGCGTAGAAATTAGGGAGAATCAATATTCACCCTACTGCGACTTTATTTATTACAACTCTTCCCGCCATCCCGAACTTCAATTAGCAATGCGGGTGCTGAAGCCAGGAAAGCCTTCGCGGCTAGTAGTGACGACACATGGCTGGCATATGAGCATACCGCCTTTCGAGGTAATGGATACACCTTGCGTCGATGAGTTAATTGTAGAAGTAGATATGCGAGGACGTGCATTCTCTGAAGGTTCTCCGGATTGCAACGGCTGGGAGCTGTTCGATGTGATTGACGCGGTCACCTATGTACAGCAACAATATGAAAGCTTCATTGAAGATAGCTCGCTCGTCTATTTTGAGGGTGGAAGCGGTGGCGGTGGGAATGCTTATGCAATCATCGCCAAGTTTCCCGATTTCTTCGCGGCAGCGACGGCGATGTGCGGCATTACGGACTATACGGTCTGGTATGAGAATGACGCGATTGGTGAATTTCAAGATGAGCTGGACGTCTGGATTGGACATCCTCCGCGAGATAATCCAATGGCTTACGCTTCACGAAGCGGGCTAGCGTTAGCTTCGAACCTGCTAACACCCTTATTTATTTGCCATGGAGATACGGATATTCGTGTGCCTGTTGATCATGCCAGGATGTATAAGGAGCGTTTGGAAAGTCTTAATTTGAGCGATAGGCTGGATTACTGGGAGCTGGAAGGTGTAGGAACGCGCGAGCATTGGGGGCATGCCACACAGCAGCAAATGGTGGAAATACATAGCCGGAGCGAGCAACATCGTGCAAGGCATGCAACGCCAATTGATATGCCAGAACGAGGACGGTTTATGATAGGTGGCTACTTATTTACGAAGCGCTTCTCGATCGTACTCGACTCGCTCGATCACATGGCCATGGTCGACTATGACTTAGTTCAAAAACAATTTATTGTAACATCCGTACAAGGAGATGAATGCGGATATAAGTTGGAGCTGTACGGCGGATTAGATTAGTCAGGCATAAGGTTGTTAAAGAAAATATAGAAATTCGCCGATCTTGCATGCGGCGAAATGCCAGAAGGAGGAGGAGCACCATGCTCGCACAACATAAGGCTGTCCCTGGTACCAAAGTAAGGCCCACGGCGGTCGATAGAAAACGAATCGCCAAATTGCTCATTCGCGACCAATGGCTATATTACATGCTGTTGCCCGGCATTATTTATTTTATTTTGTTCAAATATTTGCCGATGTGGGGTGTGCTGATATCGTTTCAAAATTATCAGCCATTTCTAGGATTCTGGCATAGTGATTGGGTGGGCATGCAGCATTTCACCCGTTTTTTCGGGGAGCCAACGTTCTGGATGCTGCTTCGCAATACGATCGTGCTGGCGATGTACAATTTGGTTTTCTTCTTTCCGCTGCCGATCATTATCGCACTCCTGCTGAATGAGGTACGCAAGGAAGCATTTAAACGTTTTGTTCAAACGATGATTTACATCCCGCATTTTTTTTCCTGGGTCGTAGTTGTCGGTATGGTCTATATGCTGTTTACCGTTGAAGGTGGGCTTGTTAATGAACTGATCGCTAAGGCGGGCGGCGAGAAAATCAATTTCTTGATCAGCAGCGAATGGTTCCGCACGCTCATTATGTCTGAGGTGATCTGGAAGGAAACCGGCTGGGGCACGATTATTTTCCTAGCGGCACTCGCAGGGGTTGATCCGCAGCTGTATGAGGCATCGAAAATAGACGGTGCTGGCCGTTGGCGACAACTGTGGCATATTACACTGCCCGCGATTCGAAGTACAATCGTTATTTTGTTCATTTTGCGACTCGGGCATTTTCTGGACACAGGCTTCGAACAAATTATTTTAATGCTAAATGCGTTGAATCGCGAAGTAGGCGAGGTTTTCGATACGTACGTTTATTCCGTAGGTATTAATCAGTCTCAATTCAGCTACAGCACAGCGGTGGGTCTGTTTAAATCGCTCGTTGGCTTAGTGCTTGTTCTTGTAACGAACGCGCTCGCCAAAAAATTCGGGGAAGAGGGCATTTATTAATGCCGAAAGGAGGGGATCTATGTGGGCCGAAATTTAGGCAGCCGATTGTTCGATATGGCAAACTATACATTCTTGATGTTGCTCGGGTTGTTGACGGTCGTGCCATTTCTTTATATGGTGCTCGGCTCGTTCGCAGCGCCTGAGGAATATGCGAAGCAGGGAATTGTTCTACTACCAACACAATTCTCACTATCGGCATATACGTATATTTTTTCAACGGATACGATTATGCGAAGTCTGCTCAATACAGTTATTATTACGATCGCCGGTACATTCATTAACATTGTCTTTACGTCGCTGATGGCGTATCCATTATCGCGCAAGGAGCTGCTTGGGCGCAGGCCAGTGATGTTGTTAATTATTTTCTCCATGTTATTTAGCGGCGGGATGATCCCGACCTTCTTGATTGTTAAGGCACTGGGGCTAACGAATACCTTATGGTCGCTGCTGCTTCCAGGTGCAATAAGTGCCTTCAATCTCATTATTTTGAAAAACTTTTTTCAACAAATGCCTGAGGGGCTGGAGGAATCTGCCAAGATAGACGGATGCAATGACATGATGATATTATTCAGAATCATATTGCCGTTGTCGATGCCTGCCATAGCCACGTTTTCTCTGTTTTACGCGGTTGGGCATTGGAACTCATTCTTCTCAGCTATTCTATATATTAACGATACGACGAAATGGCCTATTCAGGTACTGTTGAGGCAGGTAGTCATTATGTCCGAAGGGGGTATCGGTGATTCAAGTCAAGTGAACGAAGCCATTGCGCTTCCGCCACAATCGCTCAAAATGGCCGTTATCACCGTTTCGACACTGCCGATTCTGATCGTATATCCATTTTTACAAAAGCATTTTGCCAAAGGTGTATTGTTAGGCTCAGTTAAGGGTTAAATGATTTAACCATATAAAAGGGAGGCAGGAAACAAGATGGAAAGAACAACGAATGGGAATAGATTGCGACTATGGGGGTTGGCGTCAGTTGCCTTAACGACATTCCTCGCAGGATGTGGGGATCAAGGTGCATCTTCGGCAACGAAAGCTCCAACAGCCACGGAGGCCACAAAAGAGCCACTCAAACTATCCATGATGAATATGTATTACTCGGCTGAACCACCAAAGGCGGATAATGAGGCGATCAAGCTGATTGAGGCGCATACGAATACGAAGCTCGACATTACGTGGGTGCCTAATTCCGCATATAACGATAAAATCAATGCCACCATTGCGGGGGGCGAACTGCCCAAAATTATGATGATTGCGAGCAATAAGGCTTCCGGTATTGTTAATGCGGTGAAGTCCGGAATGTTCTGGGAGATTGGGCCTTATTTAAAAGACTTTCCGAATCTTAGCAAGTTGAATCCGCTGGTGTTGAACAATATATCCGTAGATGGCAAGGTTTACGGTATTTATCGCAGCCGGCCTGTTGCCCGTGAAGGCATTATTTATCGCAAGGACTGGCTGGAAGCAGTAGGTCTTACTGAGCCCAAAACGATTGACGATTTTTACAATGTCGTGAAGGCGTTTGCAACGAAAGATCCAGACAAGAATGGTAAAGCTGACACTTTCGGCATGTACGAGGGTCGGGGAATGAACGGCTTTCAGACCATTCTGAGCTGGTATGGCGGGCCTAATTTATACGGCGTGCAGGACGGTAAGGTGGTACCTGATTTTATGTCCAAAGAGTACATCGACGCACTCAAGCTGTATAAACGGATGTACGATGAGAAGCTGATCAATCTGGATTTCGCCGTCGTTCCTGGTACGAAACGTCAAGAGTCGATTAACCAAGGAAAAGCAGGACTCATTATCAGCACATTGGACGATGTGAACTCAGGCTTTAACGATTTGGTTAAGGCAAACCCAAGTGCGGTTCTTGACGTGGCTAGTCGGATTACTGGACCTAAAGGCGAGCGTCTCATGCTGTACAACGGCGGTTATGTCGGGGTTTATATGTTTCCAAAGACGAGCATCAAAACCGAGCAGGAGCTGAAACAAATTCTTGGCTTCCTTGATAAGCTTGGTGACAAAAAAATGCAAAACTTGTTTGAGTGGGGAATCGAAGGCAAGCATTATAAGGTGGAAAATGGCAAACCAGCTCGCCTAGATGGTAAGGCGTACGAAACGGATATTAGCTCCATTTACCAGCTTCGCTATGATGATGGCAGCCAAACCGATGCAGGAGAAGATGTGCCGATTGTCAAGA
The DNA here is from genome assembly GCF_013141695.1 of Paenibacillus plantarum. Taxonomy (GTDB): domain Bacteria; phylum Bacillota; class Bacilli; order Paenibacillales; family NBRC-103111; genus Paenibacillus_E; species Paenibacillus_E plantarum. Next base: position 104,387 of record NZ_WHNY01000036.1, on the reverse strand, counting down.
AGTATAAGCAAATGTTCCAGAAAAACACGGAAATTGCCGTCGCCAATCCAGCGGAATCATTCGAATCAGCAACGCTAGCGGAGAAGGGCTCGGAATTGACGAAAATTGTCCAGGATGCGCGAATCAAGTTTATTATGGGTAATATTGACGAGGCTAGCTGGAACCAGGCGGTTGAGCAATGGCGTAAAAGCGGCGGTGATAAAGTCATTGAGGAATATACCGTACAATATAACAAGCAGAAAAAATAAGCGCTAGTGAATCGCAAGACGAGACAGTCGCATCTGCGTTACAATAGAAGCACTGACTCCAGCCACAGTATTCAGCTGAATGCGGGAGTTTACAACAAGACGCTGTCTTATGGAGGTTGATCTTTAATGAAAATCCGCTCACCCCGTTTCTTAATAAAGCTGTTCTTATTCAGTTTGGCTTTGGGTACTCTGCCTGTCCTCTTGCTTGGTGTACTGTCGTACAATAAGTCGTCTGCTATGATCGAGGATAAAGTGGCGAAAGGAAACCAACTGAATTTGCAGCAAACACAGCAACGGGTAGAGCAGATTCTCCGGGCGGCTGACACGTCAGCCACTCATTTCATTAATTCAGCACTGGTCGTCAGTGCGATCAATATGAAGCTGGCACCGGAACAGTTCGAAACGGTTAACGGCTTGCTTCAGGGGCTGCATCAGTTGCAAAGCTTCGAGCTAGGGATCGATGATATCGTGCTTGCCAGCTTCAATCAGGGGTGGGTGCTCGATAACAATACAGAGGTATTGCCGTTGTCAAATTATCGCAATGCCGATCTGATTGAGCGATATAAGCGGGATAACAAATCCACATTCTGGGCACCTTCGGTGTCTGGCGATCAAGTACATTTGGTGAAAAAGCTGCCTTTACATTCGCTGAACCCGTCGGGGTTGCTCATTGTCAAATTTCGGAGCGCGGAGCTTGCTCGCTTGCTAGCGGGCAGCAATGAGCTTGGCGAGGCAATGATCGTCAGTGAAACAGGTGGGTTGCTTGCTCATAGCGATCCCTCTGCGATTTCGCAGGCAGCCGGGTACGAGGAAGCGTTGCAGACTGTGCGTACTAGCAAGGAACCGGTTGGAAGTTTCCGTACGACTGGTAATAATCATGCTGCAGTGGTCTATCGGAAATCCGCCTATACGGGATGGGCTTATGTATCTATTGCATCTGTCGATCTGATCACACGAGATTCCAAGGCCATTGAATGGTATACCTACACCATTTGTTTCATTATTTTAGTCATAACGTTAGCTTTGTCTTGGCTTGGGGCGAGCCGTATGTACCGTCCGATCAACCGGCTTTACCGCGATTTACAGGCTGAGCCGGAGCTTAAGCCAAATGGCAGTTCCGACGAAATTGGCTATATTGGCAGCCAGGTGAAGAATATGCTGGGTGTACAAAGCAATTTGAAAAATATCGTTGAGCGGCAGCGGGTCCAATTGGAAGAGCTGTTTATGATCAAGCTTTACGAAGGTGAGTTGGCACAGCGTGAAATCAGCGAGAAGCTTACTGCTTTCAAGTGGGAGCGGAAGTGGACGCAAGTGTGCGTCATCGCCGTGCAAATTGATGCGTTGCGCGATACACGCTATGAAGAGATAGATGAGGATTTACTGCTATTCTCCATTAATAATATGGCGGAGGAGCTTATACCGCTGCAGCGGAGATTGAAGCCTGTCGTCATGCACCGTAAGCAGGTCATGCTGATTGGGTGTGCAGCAGGTGAGGAAGACCGTTATAAGCAGATCGTCAACGATCTGTGTGCTGAAATGAAGCAGAAGGTAGCGCAGTTTCTGGAGCTGAGCATTACCTTGGGAGTCAGCCGGTTTTATGGGACGATTAACGAAGCCCGGTCTGCCTATGAGGATGCCAACGAAGCGCTGAAATATGCAATTCGTATGGAGCCGGGCTCCGTTATTTATATTGAAGATGCTGAGCCGGAGGGAACACAACTTCGCTTTCCCGTGACGCTGGAACGGGAGCTGCTCGATGCCGTAAAGCTGGCCGATGAGGAACTGGCCAATGAGCGGTTGTCCGCGTATTTGCATAGCGTTTTCCAAGAAAAGGTCAGCCATCGTGAATATTTCGTGACACTAACGTCGTTGCTGCTTGCGCTTGTACGTCTGAAACAGACGTTGGGCGACGAGAAAGAGGCTGTATTTGAGGGCGAGAAATCGCTGATTGACGAGCTATACAAGTTGAAGACAGTAAGAGAGGTGGAGCAGTGGTTTGGGCAAACGCTGATCCACCCCCTTATAACCCGTTTGGAAGGACTGCGTAAAAAGCAATATGCGCGTATTTCCGATCAAATGCTTGCCATTATTCACAATGAAGCGGGAACCGAGCTATCACTCGACGACTGTGCTGCAAGGCTTGGCTATCATCCCGACTATATCCGTGGCGTATTCCGCAAGGAGGTCGGCGTTAACTTCAGCGAGTATTTATCTAATTATCGGCTTAAGCAGGCCAAAGAGATGCTAACCGATACAGAGTTGAAAATCACTGACATTGCTGAAAAACTGCACTATACGAATCCACAAAATTTTATTCGCTATTTTCGCAAGCAGGAAGGAATGACACCTGGACAATACCGTGATTTGCAAAGGAAAAAGGAGTGATCCAATAATGAAGAATAAACGAATAAGCAAACCCAATGCTCGCATGTTTACGTTCTCTCGGTCCGCGAAAAGAGGTATCGCCCTTACGGCCATCTGTTCTATGTTCTGGTCGAGTCTTGTAGCCATTGGAGTCCCAACCCCTGCTGCATGGGCAGATACGCCCCCTCGTGCTCCTATTATTCGCGATGGAACCACGTATGCGCTAGATTTCAACAGCGGCACGATGTCGAACGGAACCTATAACGATGGTGTACGTAATGCGTTCAAATTTGCCGGGGACACGGCGAATGTAGCCTTATCAGGGGGAGAGTTGGCAGTCGGTCCTGTTACTGCTTCGACAGTGGGCGTGTTTGACTATGGCTTCACGAGTGCCCCTGAGCATAAATACAGTGACTTTGAAGCTTCATTCGATATGACGGTGACTCAGCGCGAGTTAAACCGTCAGCTTGGTGTTCAATTCCAGAAGAATGGCTGGAGCGATGGCTGGGATGCTCAGCTCAAAGCGCATATCACCTTTGATGCCAAGATGAATTTGTTCGAAGGCTCGACTTCAATTGCGAATACGGATGGGAACAAATACAGAGGCTTGAAGGAGTACGGGATGCCAGCATTAAACCGGGATACATTGCCGTGGGGGACATTCCGGATGAAGTTATCGGCTGAGGGGAATCGAATTCGCGCCTATGTGAATAATGCCACTTTGCCGATTATCGATGTGACACGCAGTTCGGTGCTAGGCGAAGGCTTCGTCGGCGTGTTTGCGAACGCTGCTACCGGATTTCGTATGGATAATTTCGTCTTTAATCGGCTTCTTCCAGTATCAGATCGGGATCAAGTCAGACTTGCGGGTGATACAAACGGCTTTTATATCTTTATTCCGGAACTGAATGAGAGCGTTTCCAAATTTAATATTCGCTACCGCAATGTAACGGATGGAACCGCTGCGCAGCTCAGTGTTTATAACGCAGAACGCGGCAGCTATGCACGGATTGGCGGTTTGACTGCCGGCAAAGATTACAGCGTCGAGCTGCTGCCGGTTTACACAAGTGATCGTACACTTGTCGATACCGAGTTGACCATGTACCAAGGTGCAACAGTTCATGTAGGCAATCCGTTACAGACGCAGCTATCGCTGTCAGCGGGTGAAACGTTTTATGGAGCGTCCAAATCGATCGATTACTCGGTCATTGGCGCAGATGCAATCCGATACACACTCGATGGCTCTGAACCGGATGTAACCCATGGGACGGAAGTGACTGGCGATACAATCTTTAACGGATCGCTGACGCTCGACCATACAGCCACGCTGAAAGCCGTAGCCATTCAGGACGGTCAGATCAAAGCGAGCAAGCAAGAGACGTATGTGGCTGGCGCGAATCCTGTTACGATGTCTGCCTCCCAAGTATTTTATGACAGTCTCCCGGTTTCACTCGCATCCAGCTATGCCGATGCGATTATATATACGGTAAATGGAACGACTCCACAATACAATGCGGCGACCAATACGGCTGCCAACGGGATGATGGTCAGCGGTGCTGCAGCTACTATTACGGTAACAGATTCCGTCTATATGCAAGCACTGGCGGTCAGAGGTGGTGTAGCCGGAACTGTGATTCGTTCAGCTACTTATACCAAAGTCGCTTTGAACAGCGGACTGGTTACGTCTTGGGATTTTACAAGCAACACGGTTCTCCATGCGGAGGAGCAAGATGAGCTGTATGGCAAAAACTCGGCTCCATGGAGCAACCTTCTTGGCTGGGACGTGAATTCGGATAAGGGCGTCTACGCCAATCATATTGTTACCGATAATGTGTACCGCGATGTGAACGGCGTGCATCTGTTCACGACATCGGAGCCGATTCAGTCCACGACATCCAATCCCAATTTTTATTTGGATACGCATGATGCTGGCCTGCAGCCGATACCATCGGCTTATCGATACGTCAGTGTATGGATGAAGACGAACCATACGGCGAATGCCGCCATTTATTTTGCCACGGATGCGGGAGCAGATACGAATAAACTGAGCGAATCACGTAAAGTGGCGTTCCGAAATACGGCGGCTGAGACGCCTGAGTTTCAGCGTTATATTATCGATATGGGTAACAATCCTGGTTGGACAGGAAACATTACAAAGCTGCGTATTGACCCAATGGCCACATATCCAAGCATGAAGAATGGCATTGAAATTGTTGTGAAGGAGATCTCGCTGCTGCGCAAGCAGGATCTTCCAGCTGAAATCCGACTGACGAAGTTTCAGTCTTCTCCGCACGAGATTGTATCACCAGGCGACCATTTTCAGGTAGAGGCGATGCTTGAAAATATCGGTGCTGACGCATCTGGGATCTCCATCCATCTGGATGCCCCTGACTTCGTGGAGGTGACGAGGGTATCCCCGGCACCGGGGACGACGCTGGCTTCCGGGCAAACGCTTCAACTTGTCTATGACGTGACGGTTACAGGCACAGGCGCCGGAGGCATAGGGCTGACAGTGACGGGCAGCGGTCTCCCTACAACCAGGGACACGGCGAGATTGTTCAGCGTGGCGAACTCGCTTCCGGAGAGCGGGCAGCCGGATGATCTCATCCTCGGCGACGCAGACAAAAGGCTCGTATTTCCGTCGCCAGCTTCGACAGGGCTTGACGGTTATGGTTTCGGCTGGTTGGAAGCGAAACGTGCAGGAGCTTGGGTACGCATGGCCGTACTGCCTTCGCTTGGCAGCGTGCAGCAAATCGTTTACGGTGATCAGTTGGCCGTCCGAGAGCTTTATGCACCAGCACCGGACCCAGAGTCGCCTGGCAACTTCGTGGTGTCATTCACCGATCCTGAAGGAGCGGCATGGAGCGGCAACGTAACCATTACATCAGATGTGTATGGAGACTTTCAGTTCTCTCACACCTTGCAAGCTAACTCTCTGCGGCAAATTGCTGCCATCGTCGGTCCCACGTTATTGCTGGGGGAAGCGGGAATTGCATCTGTGGATCCGCAGCAGAAGGTGATCACCTCGACCTCGTCAACCACAGGGGATTACGTGAATGAAGCTTTGTTCCCTGGCCTGGAATGGCTTGACGACCACAATCTGAACAACCGTTCTTCGGATACACAAGCGGTGTTGAATTCGTCAGATGCGTTCCGTTATGTGCCTCATCCGCGTAAAATTACCGTCCCACTGATGGCGCTGCGCAAAGGAGGCATTTCATTCGGGCTGATGTGGGATGCTCGGCAGTCATGGGATGGTGTACACGATCAGCCTGCAGCATTTTTCGCACTGCCTAACCGTTTGGAACGAGGGGAAGACACGGTATCTGCGAAGCTAAGCTTATTCATCCCGTCTGTTCTTAACGGGGTTAACGAAAATGCCACAATTGCCACGGGGATACCTGCCTATTACGAGCAAGTGACGGCTAATGCCAATAACGAAAATCCAGTGCGTCAGCCGTACTCCCTGCCAGCAACGCAACCTATATCGCTGCAATCAAGGTTGTTCGTGTCGCATGATACGGAAATTTCTTCGACAGTGGGGCGATGGATCAGGACATATGGGCTACCTGAACCTCTTGCGTACGCAAGCGGCACGATGCAGAAAGAAAGCAAAGCCCTGCTTGGCAGCTTTGAGAATTTATGGCTGCCTGAGCAGAATCAATGGATGAACCGGATCGGTCCGGCCGCCACACCTATCATTACGTCTGCTTTTGTCATGCCATACGCGGTGCTTGGCCCTTATGGTGATGCCACGAGGAGGGCACTGGCGGAGCAGCGTGTACAAACCGCAAAGAATCAAATCGGCACGAATTATTCCACATATGGCTATATTTTGCCGTATTATTTGGATGGTATCGCTGCTAAGACGATGGAAGCACTTCAAACCATTAACGTTGATTCATTAGTCGCTTCGGCTACACTTGTAAATCCCTCTAGCGTTACAGCAGGCGTATATTGGGATTATCAGACCTATATCCAGAAAAAAGGATTTCCCGTCAGCGCCTATATGGGTGCACCGAATGAAGTGACGCCAGGCTCAAACGCAGAGTTTGCTTTCAAAATGCTGCGCCAAGCCCGGATGACTGGCAATGTCAATGCTTCGGTATATGGTAAGGCAGCGATTGATTACATCAACGCGAGCTTCACCTTGCCACGAGGTTCACAATCTTGGGAGCTGCGGAACATGATTCCGGAGCTGGAAACGGCTGCTTTCGCTGTCCGCGCTAACGTTGAGGCCTATCAAATCACAGGGCTTGCTGCATACTTGGAGTACGCTAGACAATGGGCCGATCGCGGATTACCATTCGTATATGTATGGGATGACGGCAGCTACGGTATCAGCAAAAACAACGGAGAAGGCGGGGAGTTTGGCAGCCATACGTTTATGCGCTATGGTGCTCTTGCCGCTTTCGGGCAGTCGATTTATCGCAGCGACGGTAAGCCGCTGCCGGGTACTTGGTTCGGCCGTCCTGTCCAGTGGTCGGGACACGACTATGGGATTGCGCTGCTAGAGTTGGAGGCAGCGATGAAGCAACAGGGAAGCTGGAACAGCTATATGCAAAATGGCGGGGTTGATTATCACAAAATCAGCCTGGGGCTATCCGTCAGCGGCTCACGCCAGACAACGGCAGCCGATGCTGAGTATCCTCGCCATTTATATGATGCGACCAGCCTGTTGAAATGGGAGACGTCCGATTATTTATATCCCAATTACCAAGGCGCTGAACTGCTTGGTAAGCTGCTTGGTTCGAAAACAAGCCCGCAGACCGTAAAAACAACTATTGGTGCTAAAGAAATTCGTGTCAGTGCTGCGGCGGAAGTGAAGTCTGTAACCCCTCAAACGAATGAACTACAGCTTAAATTAGGTTTTGAAGAGCCTGGTGACTATACGATACTTGTTCAAGGCGCTTCTGTCATAGGCGGAGCCACAGTCGTTGAAGGTACGGCTCAAATGGTTTCATTCGCTGCTCGTTCTGGTAGTGGACTAGGAGAGATTCATCTCCGGGTAGTGGCAGAGGGGAGTTCGGAAACCGTGGTAAGGCTCACGTCAGTAACTTGGAAGTAAGTTGTCTAGGTATTCCAATTTGGCAACATGGACTATTTTGTCATCTGTGCCACACTCCCAGGTTTTCACCAAAAAGCCAGCAAACCCAAGGGTTTGCTGGCTTCTTTAAAAAACATCTTAAGCCCCTTAATTGGCTAAGAGCTCTTTCTTTATTACTTACAAGCTGAATTCACTAGGATTTAATCCAAGCGAATTGCATATGTCACGAACCGCGGCTTTCTCTTTATCATCGAAATCGCCATCTGCAGCTCCGATTGCACTACATACACCAACGATGACTCGTCCCATCTCAGGCTTACCACTAAATTTGGCAATTGACTTTAGTGCTTCTTGTTTGCCAATCATGGCATCGAACTCAAGGTTTCCAACATAGTGATTGAATCGAGCAATTACATCGCTCATATCAAACACTTTTAGTTCTTCACTGCGGCTCATGTATCCAGCCATTTTTTGCTTTTCATTAGCATCAATGGATCCGTCAGCTGCTGCTACAACCGCACAGCCGGCAACTACGGCATCCATAAAGTCTTTGTTCTTGAATTTTTTGACCTGTTCGGTTAAGCCTTGTTTTGAATTTTGCAACCACGATTTGAATCCAATACTCATATAGGAAGCCTCCATTATAATAATTTGCACGCTTCCTTTATTTTAGATACAATTTATAAATTTAGCAAATTATGTAGAAATCAATCGACATAACTAATTATCTAAAAACATGACGCGTTCCACGGTTAAAAGATTCATGATGCTCCAAGTCGTCCTCATCATCGTCAATATCCAAACCAGTCGCAATGATCGTGTCATTCACGAAGGTTTCCAGCTCACCATCATCCATTGAAATTCCTCCATTTCACTCATGGTTCAGATGCCTCTCATTTTTATTCTCCGCACAATGCAATTATCCTGCTCTTTTCGTATAAGGATGGCATCTCTACGATATCGCCTTTAATAATCCTCCGGTCGCCGATTTTGAAGTGCTATACTTTTCACCTTATGCAAATTAGTTGATTCGATCCTAAAATTAAGGAAGTGGACAACACTGTTTCTCTAGACCCACTCGTGTTATGTCGAGTATGATTGTCTTCGACATGGATCGTGAGGTGGGAACAATAGAAAATTTGTATGATGACATCAAGCAAGGTGAAAAAGGTGCCTGGTTAAGTATTATTACGTATATATGCTTATCAGCTTTAAAATTAACCATAGGGCACTTAACCAATTCCGAAGCGCTGTCCGCGGATGGTTTAAATAATGCTACAGACATTATCGCTTCAATTGCTGTTCTAGTCGGGCTAAGAATATCACGAAAGCCACCTGATAAAGACCACAGATACGGTCATTATCGAGCTGAAACGGTAGCCGCTTTAATCGCCTCTTTCATTATGTTTGCGGTAGGCATTCAGGTTCTCTACCAAGCATTTATTAAGTTTCGGTCTCCAAATATCGAGTCTCCCGATATGGTTGCCGCATGGACGGCTGTTTTTTGTGCGATTGTTATGTACGTTGTCTATGTATACAATATTCGACTTGCAAGGAGAATCAACAGCAATGCCATGATGGCAGCAGCACAAGATAATCGATCGGATGCGTTTGTCAGTGTAGGTGCTTTTATCGGTATTGTTGGTGCTCAATTTGGTTTACCGTGGCTTGACACATTAACAGCATTACTAGTTGGGGTCATTATTTGTAAAACAGCGTGGGATATTTTCCGAGATTCAACTCATGCGCTTACGGATGGGTTTGATGATGCTGAACTTCAAACCATTAAACAAACCATTCGTGACGTCCCCGGGGTGGAGAAGGTCATTGATATTAAAGCCCGTATTCATGGAAACAATAAACTGGTCGATGTAACCATTGGTGTAGATCATGAGCTTAACGTAAGCGAAAGCCATGACATTACCGAGCATATTGAAAATCGCATTCATGAACTTCATAACATATCGTATGTACATATTCACATCGAACCTATCGAGGTATCAGGTAGTCAAGAAAAATAATATCAGAGTGACTTATCTCACATACACGGACTTTCCTTCGACCTATAATGAAATCATAAGGACGAAGGAGATGGTTGAAATGATGAAATGGGTAAGAGAAAATCATTACGCTGCAATACTTTTGACAATCATTCGTTTGTATGTCGGTTGGGAATGGATGATCGCTGGATGGCACAAAATCACCGGTGACAAAGCTTTCGACGCTGCAGGTTATCTGAAAGGGGCCATTGCTAAACCTGTTCTTGAAAGTGGAACGACGGATCTGGTTTACGCGAACTATGTGGCTTTTTTGAAAAGTGTCGCACTTCCGCATGTAGGGTGGTTTAATGTTCTAGTTCCTTGGGGTGAACTCTTAGTTGGTGTGGGGTTACTGCTCGGTGCGTTGACGACGGCAGCGATTTTCTTCGGCTTACTGATGAACTTCATGTATATGTTTGCTGGTACGGTTAGCTCGAATCCATGGTTAGTTCTCCTCGGGTTCATTATTTTTGCAGCTGGAGCGAATGCTGGGAAATTTGGTGTGGATCATATGATTCTTCCTTACCTGCACAGATGGTTTGATAAGCTCTTAGAGCTATGTCATTTAAAAACGAAACTCAGATGAGCTCTGCATCCATGTAAATAGTTGATAAACCTATTCCTTTCTCCATCGAGAGGGGAATAGGTTTTTTGTTTTTTTGGAGTGTGACATTTTTCACTTACAGATGATCATTTTTGAACTAAAGTGACAGGTACATGATGTAGAAAAAGGAGAAGTGATGGGTATGCTTTCAGGAGTTATTTTAGCTGGTGGAGCAAACCGTCGAATGAACGGAGAACTGAAGGCGTTGCTGCCATTTGAGGGAAAGCCGCTCATAGTCCGGCAATTAGATTGTATGAGGGAAATATGCGATGAGTTGATTGTTGTAACGAATGATCCTCAGCCTTATTTAAACAAAGTAGATCGTTCGGTCCGGATTATTACGGACTTTTTCAGGGGACACGGGTCGCTTGGAGGCATGCATGCCGCATTATCCCTAGCTAAACATGCTTCCGTCTGGGTTGTCGGGTGCGATATGCCCTTCATATCCAGCTCGGCTGCTCAATTGTTATTGCAAAGAAAACGGGATGGATTTGAATCCGTTGTCCCTTTGGTAGCAGGTAGGGTACATCCCTTGCACGGTATTTATGATCGCGCATGCGCGTCTCACATCGGGCATCTCCTACAGCAAGGGCAAACCTCGGTTTCCGCACTGCTGAACCATATTTTTTGGAGTGAGCTGGGGGATCAGTTTTTGCATGAGAATGGCGTTGACTTGAGGTTCGTTTCTCAGATCAAGACCTTGGAGGACTACCAGCTCATGAAGCACATGGATACGCAGTGGAAGTAACGAATCGTTCATGATTCTGATTGGCGATCGTGATGAAAGTCACTGTAAACGCAGGGTTATTTTCTTACAATAAGTGCAAGACGTTTACATAGTAGGGGGTATTTCGTATGAAAAGTCATTACAAACAAGCACAAGTATCTGAGCGAACAGAGCACAAGCCAGAGCCTTCCTTGCGGGGTACATTTGCCTCAGTGTTGCTAGTAGGGCTCTTCTTAGTGATCAGTTGGGTCGCGGTATTTCTTCTTTTTATATCTAGACAGTAAAGGGGATTAGAACATGCATATTCATAAACTCGAAAAAGTCTGGTTAACCATTGGGATCGTCATGTTGTTTGTATTTCTAGGTGTCCTTGGGGTTTCCGCATTTGCTATGGGGGCCAAGCCGCCAAGTGCGCATCATCATCAGATTGATCCTGCGAAGGTGTCGGAAACCGCGCCTTTCGATAAGCCAGGACTTCATCCCATCGGCAACAATACCTATGAGGCGGTCATGACTGCATTTACGTTTGGTTATGCACCAGACAAGATGGAGGTCCCCTTGGGCGCAACCATTAACTTTGTCGTGACAAGTCAAGATGTGGTACATGGCTTTGCTATCCCGGGTACGAACGTAAATATGATGATTGTTCCAGGCGAAGTCAGTCATGTCAGTCACACGTTTACTAAGCCAGGTGAATATCTGATTCTGTGCAATGAATATTGCGGCGGTGCACACGAGTATATGAAAACAACGATTATTGTTAAGTAGCCTAGATGCCAAGAAAGGTGGAAGACAGCATGAGAAGTGAACCTACCCAGAAGTTGACTCCTAAATTTGATCTCAAGGATGGCAAATTGGTTGTCGCCCATGTCCTTGTGGCATTCATCGCGCTGCTTATCGGCGGCATTGCAGGGCTTCTGCAGACCATGGTGAAAAGCGGGACGATCAAATTACCCTATAACATCGGCTATTACGAGCTGCTGACAGCTCACGGAGTGTTGATGGCCATCGTGTTTACAACGTATTTTATTATCGGCTTTATTTATTCCGGTGTCTCCTATACCCTTGGCGGCAAACTGCTTCCGGTGGTTCATCGCATGGGGTGGGTTGGATTTTCCCTCATGACTGCGGGGACCACGCTTGGTGTTGCGATGGTATTAGCGGGGAAGGCTAGCGTTCTATATACCTTTTATGCGCCAATGAAGGCATCGCCCTACTTTTATATCGGATTAGCCTTGCTTGTGGTAGGGAGCTGGATTAGTGGTTGGGGGATTTTCTATCAATATAAATATTGGAAAAGGACGCATGAAGGCAAGCTGTCTCCGCTTTTCGCTTTTATGTCTGTTGTGACTTTTCTGATGTGGCAAATCGCAACCATCGGGGTTGCGGCAGAGGTGCTGATTCAGCTAATCCCCTGGTCTTTCGGTTGGGTGGAAACGATTAATGTCATGCTCAGCCGCACATTGTTCTGGTACTTCGGCCATCCCTTGGTGTATTTCTGGCTCATGCCGGCGTATATATGCTGGTATGTGATTATTCCCAAAATCATTGGCGGCAAAATTTACAGCGATGCGCTCGCGAGACTTTCCTTTATTCTCTTATTACTATTCTCGATTCCGGTAGGCTTTCACCATCAATTAATGGAGCCAGGCATTAGCTCTTTTTGGAAATACTTGCAGGTCATTCTGACCTTTATGGTGGTCGTTCCATCGCTGATGACGGCATTCTCCTTATTTGCAACTTTTGAACTGAATGGTCGTGCACTTGGGGCAAAAGGGTTATTTGGCTGGGTGAAAAAGCTGCCTTGGAAGGATGTGCGATTCTTCGCACCTTTTATGGGGATGCTCATTTTCATACCTGCTGGTGCAGGCGGACTGATTAATGCAAGTAATCAAATGAATGCCGTTGTCCATAACACGTTATGGGTAACTGGGCATTTTCACCTGACGGTGGCAACGAGTGTGGCACTTACGTTCTTTGGGATTACGTATTGGTTACTTCCAGCTGTAACCGGTCGTGTGTTAACGCCCCGCATGCATACCTTAGGGATCATTCAAACGATCATCTGGTGCGTGGGCATGTTCTTCATGTCAGGTGCTATGCATTTAGTCGGATTGTTCGGCGCACCAAGACGGACTGCTTTCACAGACTATGAAGGAAGTGCAGCAGCAGCAGGCTGGATGCCCTATTACGTCTTCATGGCAATCGGTGGAACGGTGTTATTTCTCGGTGTCCTGCTTATGGTTTATAATGTCATTGCCTTGCTGTGTGCCCCAAAAGGGGAGACGGAGTATCCGATTGCTGAAGCGATGGAATCAGCCGAGGCAACACCAGCCTATTTGGATCGTTGGCGGATATGGATCACGGTATCGATTCTTCTAATCTTGTTTGCTTACACGATCCCGCTGATGGATATGATTATGAACTCAGCCCCGGGTTCGAAAGGGTTTATTACTTGGTAAGGAACAGGTGCTCAAATTCGGTATGTAAACGAACCTAGGGAGGGACTCTGTGTGGCGATTCAATCTAATGGGTACATTTCGGGGCTTGCTTCTTCAGACCCCGCGAAGCTTGCTTATGCGATAGATCGTTTAAAGGAAGAACATGGTGAATTGAGAGAGAAGCTGAGGAAACTCGAAGCGAGCGCTAAAGAGTTGATTCTTGTAGATGATTCGGAAAAAGGGATACAGCAGATTCGGGCACTCCGTGTCATGACCAATCACTTCATGCAGGAGCTGCGAAAGCATTCAGAGTGGGAATATCGGGATTTTTTTCCATTCCTCCTCACCTATTTCCATCGTCAATCGGAGCCTTCAATGATGCCCTCCTTCTGGGTTTTGGAGAAAGATCATCAACTTGGCGTTTCGTTTATAAGGTCTTTTCAAGAGGCTGCCATTGATGTCACTCCACTTGTTGTGAAGAAGCAATTAGCTGATACCGCAGCTCATCTCGTTCAGGCGTGTCTGATCTTAAATGACCACTTTACGATGGAAGAGCAGCTTGTTTTCCCTTTAACGGAGCGTGTGTTAACCGATTTGGAGCACTTTTTTTCATAGATGAAGATCATTCAGTATAAATACAGCGGCATACTTTCTGTTCACGCTTTTGTACGCGTGTCCGAAAGTATGGCGCTGTTTGGTTTCACTTCATTGAACTATCTTTCCTCGTTAGTTGAGCGCTTTCTGGGACCTTTGAGTAAAATTAACCATAATTACCTATACTACCCATATTCTATTGAAGCAGGTGTATCGGTACTCATGACGTTCCGGCTATTAACAAAGATTACACCAATTCAAGGTGCTGCGCTTTGGATTAAGTCGAAAGCACGGGGATGAGCAAATGAAAAACGAGTTAAAATCAGGAGGCAACAATGAGAACGATCCTAACTTTTTGTGTTTGTTTTTTGTTATTTCAATCTGCTAGTTACGCGGCTCCTCAAAAAAACCGGTCTTATTATGAAACACGCGGAGAAGTCGTCTGGGAAGTATCAACCGATGAGAAAGTGATTGCCTTAACATTCGATGACGGCCCTCATCCGAGTCAGACGCCGATGATTCTGGACTTGCTCAAGCAGTATCATGCAAAAGCTACTTTTTTTGTGGTTGGGAATAAAGTTAAGCTCTATCCTGACGTGCTCAAACGAGAAGTAGACGAAGGACATGAGATAGCCAATCATACCTATAGCCATGCTTTTCTTTCTAAACGGACAAATATGAAAAATGAAATTAATAAAGCAGAGGAAACCATTTTGTCCGCCGCCGGGATTCGATGTCATTTATTTCGTCCACCCGGGGGCTTTTATAATGAGAATTTAGTTAGTATTGCCAAGCAAGAAGGATATAAAATGATCATGTGGTCATGGCATTTGGATACGAGAGATTGGAGTAAGCCAGGGGTCAATAAAATTGTAAATAAAGTTTTAAACAATTCGAGCAGTGGGGATATCGTACTGTTCCACGACTACGTGGAAGCACCTAATCAGACCATCGAGGCTCTAAAAATAATCATGCCGGAATTGGAAAAGAGGGGATATCGGTTTGTTACCGTCTCTGAGTTGTTAACCTATCGGAAGGCAGTCCCTGCTAAGAATCCGTGAACTCTACTGTAACCTAGCTTACTTACATGCGGCATATTTCTACGGGGCAGTTTTCGCAGTGGCAGACTTCACGGAGGTAGGTCACATTCTTAATGACAATTTGCCCATGATCAAATTCTACAGCATCTTCTTTCTTCATATCGCTTAACATGCGATTGACGCTTTCCCGTGTAGCCCCAATCATATCAGCCATTTCGGAGTTGTTAATCTTATAGTTAATGTGGATATGGTCACCTTGGGGTACACCATACGAATTACTTAACCGTATTAATAATGAACAGAGCGCACCGGACTTACCATACATCATTAAATCGCGAAATTTCGTTTCTGTCATACGGTGCATAAGCCCCATCCATTTCATAAATTCAATGGCGAGGTCTCCGTGCTGCCATAGCAGGACCTCGAGATCTTTGCGCTGAATGACCCCGAATTCACAATCCTCTGTTACTTCGGCACTAAAGCTCTGCAAAGAGTTCTGAAACGGATCTATTTGACCGAATAAATCACCTGTTTGATGAAGATACAGAATGAAGCTTTTACCCATTTCAGATAGCTTGGTGATCCGCACGCCGCCATGGATGACGTAATACAAGCGATCTGCGAGATCGCCTTCTCTGAATAAGAAGTCTCCCTTTGCAGCGTGCTTCCGATACATAATGCTTTGCAGTCTATCAAAATTTTCTTCAGAAAAGAAATTCATTATACCAGTATTTGCTTTAACCATGGAAACCAACTCCTCGACGATTCTTATTATCTTTATCATAACGTCTTTGGATGATATTGGTTATCGGGGGTTCACCTGATCTTTGAAGACAATAATCCCCATCTTCTGTGAGGAAAATCACAGTAAGAATCCCTAATTCCCTGAGGATTTACTAAGGGAATCATACTGTGAAATCCCCTGATTTCCTGATAGGGAAATCAGGGTTTTCCCTGACTTACAAGATGGATGCAAACATCTACAATGATAAGTAAAGAGATTCTGCACGGCTGCGTCGAAACGGAGGGGCCCGAATGGCAATAGACGATACAACTTTGTTAACAGAATTAGAACGATTGCGAAGCTTGACGTCATGCGATTTCGTGGCAATAGCGCCTCTTCAAGAGCATACCGGACGCAACCGCTGGCAATATGTCATCGGCAACAGTAATGACCGGTATCAACAAATGGTGATCAAAAAAGGTCAAGGATTAGCTGGTACAGCCCTACGTTTAGGCAGATGGGTGAAGCTGGATGGTTCTCATCCTAATCGTCAGCAAGAAAGACTCCATTGTCCGCTCATGCTTGCAGAGCAATTGCAGGCGGCGGCGGTATTTCCACTCGTGCCTAACGCTAGCTCACAGATTAAGGGCTTGCTTTTCATCGGCAAACGAGAGCAAACCAGATTTGAACACGGCGAGTTGCTAGCGGTCCAAGATACCCTGAACACATTGACTTCGTATCTCTCCGCGGTTGAGGCCAAAGTGTAAGTCGAAAAAATCGACTTACAGCCGCCCGAAGCAGCCCTTACGGGGATTTATTTATTTAAATATAGAATGTAATATGTTTCACATTATAAAATGGCTATATTTCTAGATAAACGCTCCCGTCATGTGAGGACGGTGTAGCCGTTTATTATGTGTTATGATGGGACTACAAGGGGGAGAGTACGCTGAAAATTCTTGTAGTGGATGATCATGCCGTAGTGAGATCTGGCTTAATGATGCTGCTCCATGGCAAGCATAATATGGAAGTCATCGGGGAAGCTGCTGACGGTGAAGAGGGGATTCATGCTGCGGGGCTGCTGAAGCCGGATGTGGTCTTGATGGACCTGAATATGCCAGCTGGCATGGATGGGCTAACTGCGACGGCGGAGCTGCGGCGACTAATGCCTGATTTAGCTATTCTGATATTAACGATGCATGACGATGATGAATATTTATTTAGAGCCATTCACGTTGGCGCATCCGGTTACATTTTAAAAAGTGCACCGCACGAGGAGTTATTGACAGCGATCCGCTCTGTTGCAGAAGGAAATGCCTATCTATATCCAACCGCCACGAAGCGGCTGATGAATGAATATATCGAACGGTTGAAGCAAGGCGAGAATGTCGACACATTCGGGTCACTTTCGGAACGTGAACGGGAAGTTCTGGCTTTAATCGCCAAAGGATTCTCCAATAAAGAAATCGCGGAACAATTGGTGATCAGCGTCAAAACCGTGGAATCACATAAAAGCAACGTCATGGAGAAGCTAGGCCTGAAGACAAGACCGGAGTTAGTGAAATATGCGGCGAAGAAAGGACTGTTGAACTTTGAGTAAGGATTTGAACCGGGAATACCCGGAAGTCATCGGCGAAAATGTAACGGAATTATTAAATCGTCTTGATGAACATATCACGGACTCGTTGTTTCAACAGGATTTGAGACAGTCGCTTAAACAATTATCCAATGTTAAATTTGCTCTCGATGAATCTTCCATTGTAGCGGTTACGGACCATAAAGGAAAAATCCAATATGTGAATGATAAATTTTGCGAAATTTCCAAGTATGCGCGAGGTGAGCTTCTCGGTTTAGACCATCGGATTATTAATTCCGGTTATCATGGGAAAGACTTCATGACCGACTTATGGCGAACGATTTCCTCAGGGCAAGTATGGCGTGGCGAGATAAAAAATAAAGCCAAAGACGGCAGCTATTATTGGGTAGACACAACGATCGTGCCCTTTGTCGATAACCAGGGCCACATCCATCAATATCTAGCGATTCGAAATGAAGTCACGCAACTTAAACGGGTGGAAGAAGAGCTTCAGCTGATGATGTCACAGGTGATGCAGATTCAAGAGGAAGAACGTAGAAAGTTTTCCCGCGAGCTGCATGATGGGATTGGACAAAGCTTATTCTCCTTGTTGATCCAGATGGATCGACTTATTGGCGAAGGTGAGACCGATCAGACGGAACTAACGCGACTTAGGCAAAATGTAACTGGGATCATCGAAGAGGTACGAAGTCTAGCTTGGCAAATCCGTCCTTCCGTTCTGGATGATCTAGGCGTCATACCTGCTATTCGTACGTATATTGAGAATTACACAGACCACCATGGCATACGGGTAGAGCTGAATAGCCATTTGCCTAGACGTCTTGGAGCCCTTGAGGAAACTACCATCTATCGTGTCATACAAGAAGCGCTTACGAATATTGCCAAGTATGCGGGAGTATCAGAGGCAAGTGTTGTCGTTAAAGAGACGGATGGCTTTGTCGTGGTTCGAATAGATGACAGAGGTCAAGGCTTTGCCAGAAACAGCAGTGCCAAAGGTGTAGGCCTGTTTAGTATGGAAGAGCGAGCAAAGAGTATTGGCGGCAAAGTCACAATTGACTCAGTCGTGGGAGAAGGGACTACCGTAACGTTGATCGTTCCCATGAAGATATAAAAGGATGTGTCTCCTTGTTTGTAAAGGAGGCATGTCCTTTTTTTGTTTTTGGTAAAGGTACGTAGTGGCCCTGTGACATTTGTCACAGAGAACATGTTGAAATAGGAGTACATTTTAGATATAGGATGAGGAGTTGAGGATAAATGATCACATGCGAACAATGTGGGAAGACGAATGGCTCAAGAAAGATAGGCAACAGTTGGGTCTGTGGGGATTGCAAAATAGGTGAAGTCAAAACGATTCTTATGAACAAAGCGGGCAAAGTTACGATGGTTAAAGAGAAGATAGTGGGCTATGAAAGCGATGACGAGTCATTGTCCAGAGATCATAAAGTTGAATAAAAGATTCATTAGAAATGAGACGCATGCACGGATTACATTATGTCGAAACGAAGGTGCTCATTCATGAAGTTGAGTTTAGTCAAAAAAATTGTAATTGGTATTGTTATTGTTTCTATCGTCACCTATGGCTGCAGTGCGCTATTTATTTTCTATGTAAAAGACATCATTGCGCCAAGTATGGCAGATTGGCTATACCTTTCTATCATTATGCTGCTTGGCATTTTTTGGACAGGTTTATTGGGATGGTTTGGCGCCACCTGGTTTACAAAACCACTTATCCGATTGACGGATGCCGCAAACGAAGCCGCTACAGGTAACTTACAAGTAGAAATTCCATTGTACCATTCGGATGACGAAATACGCTTACTTAGTGGATCCTTTGAGAAAATGATCGGAAATTTACGGCAAATGATTACGGATATATCGGCTAGTGTTTCGTTTACGGACAGTCATGCCGGCGTATTACGGAGTGGTATGGAACAGGCAGCCCTACAGATTGAACTCACAGCCGGCGCTGTAGAAATGATATCGAACGGTGCATCGGAGCAAGCAGCATCTACGCAAGGAACGTTAACAGCGGTCGTGCAGATCAAACAAGCTGCTGATGAAATCGGCGCCAAAGCAGGAGATTCACAGACCATTTCGCGAGAAACGCTGAAAACGATTAAGGAGAGCGAGGTTATCGTGCGTTCACTCGTACAAGGCCTGCTGAACCTAGCGAATTCCAATCTGGAATCCATTGGCGTCGTCAGACAGTTACACGATAATGCAAAGGAAATCGGACATATCACCCGAGTTGTTGGCGATATTGCAGAGCAAACGCACTTGCTTGCCTTAAATGCTTCTATTGAAGCAGCAAGGGCAGGGGAGCATGGTGCAGGCTTCATGGTCGTAGCTGGGGAAATTCGCAAACTGGCCGAACAAAGCGCCAGGGCGGTGAAGGATATCGACCAGTTGACCACTCGGATTGAATTGGATGTAGCGGGAGTAGTAGAGAAAATAACCGCTCAAGAACAACTCGCAAGCCGTGAAGTTGGCAAAGGTGAGGAAGGAAAGAAGGCACTGAATCAAATCAACAGGGCTGTCTTGGAAACCGCACAAACGGTTGAGAATATTGTAGGTTGTGTGACGGATCAGATTCAGAAGATTGGAAGTGCCTTAATCAAAACGAACGAAGTGGCGGTGATTGCAACTCAAATTTCAAAAGAGACAAAACATGTGTCCATGTCCGTACAAGAACAAATGGCTGTTATGCAAGAACTATCTTCATCTTCGGAAATGTTGCGATGTCAGGCCGATCTGTTGAAATCCAAAATTAATGTTTTTCAAATATAAAGATGAGGTTTAAGGTAGCTGCACCTTTGCACCCAAAATAGAAAAGCCATGAAATTCAATTTGAATTTCATGGCTTTTTGTGAATTCTTTTATTTTCTAATGTTGAAGCCGATAAAAGCTTTTGTGTTGAAATCGAACACAGCAGTTAACGGTCCAAGCAGCTCATCTTGGTCTGTTTTGTAAGTAACCGTCACGACATTGCCGTGTGCAGCTTGCACGTCTGTCAGCAATTTCTTCTGCTCGTCGGTGGAAGGCAATACGCCTACTTCGTTAGAGGAAACGATTTGAACAGCTGCTTCGTCTTGTTTCGTTGTAATATGAGACGTTTGCTCTTTCACTTGTGCCCATGCTAAGTTGCGGTATTCCTGTACTGCCTCTGGGGACATTTTCGGCGTGCCGATTACAGGTGATTGAGTCTGAACAACGAGAAGGAACACTGGACTTTGTGGAGGCAGGCTTTTCGTTTCAATTGGACCGTAGTAGGCTTTTACTTTCGTGCCAGCTTTCAGATCCTCCCATTTCAGGGACTCACCTTGCGACGTCATGACGCGAGTTTCTTTACCGCCATTAAGTACCAGATTGTCTAATTGAACTTGCCAACCATCATCGGTATGTTTCACTTCTTTGATTGTATCTTCTTTAACCAAACGATCTGCGTGAACGTTAATGTTTACAGCATGTGCTTGGCCCGGATAGCTCATCGCCATTGCGGGTCCGAACTCGGCGTCGATTTGAGTACCGGCTTTAAGATCGGCTGCAGTTAGTGTTTTACCGTCTAAGCTCTTAATAGTAGTCGATTTGTCTACGGTTAAAATAACCCAAGTGCTGCCGAGCAACTCGATGCGTGTATTTCCGTCTTCCTTCGTCTGTACGCTTACGATCACACCGGTTGCAGGCATCAAGGCAGCTTCTTCCGCTTCGTCAAGCTCGATCTCTTTGTTCGCTTCATCGTAATTTACCGTATAGCCAAGCTGAGTTGCAGCGTCACGTACGGGAAGGTATGCTTTGCCGTCAATATAGACAGGCGTTAGCTTGCTGTCTTGTCCGTTAACAACAATTTTTACATCCTTCTGCAAGTAGCCTGTAACCTTTTCTACGAAACCCTCAGCTCCGACTGCAGCTGTTGTGCCAAGTATCCCAACCAAACTTAATATGACAGTTAGTTTTTTCTTCATCCGATAAATCTCCTTCCGATATTTGAAAAGTAGCGCCAATCTTGTTGACAATCTCTCAGACGGGGGGTGATAGGAATAGGTTGCAGTTATTCAAGAATTGAATATATATACATTAAAGTGTATTATTATACATAACAAAATGCGCTAGGGGTGTAAAAGTGACATATAAGATATTTGTTGATGGTCAAGAAGGTACAACTGGATTAAAAATACATGATTACTTATCTAAGATTTCTGACATCGAAGTCATCGCCATTGCGTCGGATCAGTGAAAAGATTACGAAACCCGTAAAGCATTAATCAATGAGGCGGACCTCGTATTCTTGTGTCTTCCCGATGATGCTTCAAGAGATTCCGTAGCGATGGTAACGAACCATACGACCAAAATCATTGATGCAAGTACGGCGTTTAGGACTAACCAAGAGTGGACATATGGATTACCGGAATTACATAAAAATCAAAGAGAAAACATCCGGAAGTCGTCGAGGGTATCCGTCCCAGGATGCCATGCGACTGGGTATATTTTGGCTATACAACCTCTAGTGGCTGAAGGCATTATACCGAAGGAGTACCGTACGTCTTGTTATTCGCTCACAGGATATAGTGGCGGAGGTAAGAAGCTTATAACGGAATATAAGAATACGAATCGAGATGAGCTTTTCGCACCAAGACCATATGGATTAAACCTGAACCACAAGCATCTTCCAGAGATGCAAAAATATACGGGGTTACACACAGCGCCACTGTTTACACCAATCGTCGGAAATTATTATCAGGGTGATGCGGTTACAATTCCTTTATTCCCTAGCCTGTTTACTAAGCGGGTAACAGCAAGGGATATTCAAGAACTGCTCGCCGCGTATTATAAAGATGAGCGGTTTATACGCGTGATGCCATATGAATCTGAGGCGAATCTGGAAGACGGATTCTTTAATCTTACGCAATGCAATCATACGAATAATTTGGACATCTTTGTTTTTGGTCATAATGATGAAGTACTGCTTACAACTAGATTCGATAATCTAGGAAAAGGCGCCTCGGGGGCAGCTATTCAAAATATGAATATTATGCTTGGATTTGATGAAGGTGAAGGACTAGAGTGAGCAGGGCATTCCAAACCTTGTATACGATGTGGTAAAATCGACTTCATAGAAACATGTAGGAGGAATGACATCGTGCGTTATGGAGCCATCGAAGCAGGGGGAACCAAGTTCGTTTGTGGGATTGGAAATGAAGAAGGTATCATTGAGGATCGGGTTAGTTTTCCGACGGAACATCCCGAGCAGACAATGCCGAAGGTAATTGATTATTTTGCAGATAAAAATGTGTCAGCGATTGGCATCGGATCATTTGGACCGATAAATGTCGATCCAAGCAGCCCCTTATATGGCTATATCACAACGACGCCTAAGCCAGGATGGGCCAACTATGATGTATTGGGGAAATTGAGAGAATCCTTCAATGTCCCTTACGGTTGGGATACGGATGTCAATGCCGCTGCTTTCGGAGAAGCGAAATGGGGAGCTGCACAAGGTCTTGATAGTTGTGTCTACTATACGGTCGGTACTGGAATCGGCGTAGGCGTATATATGGAGGGCCGCTTGGTTCATGGCCTGGTTCATCCTGAAGGTGGTCATGTGATGATCAGACCCCATCAAGGCGATAGTTTCAAGGGGACATGCCCGTATCATGGTGACTGCTTAGAAGGAATGGCCGCGGGCCCTGCCATCGAACAGCGCTGGGGAGTGAAAGGCAGTGAGTTGCCCGTAGACCATCCCGCTTGGGATTTAGAGGCCTACTACTTGGCACAGTCCATTAGCTCCACGATATTAATGATGTCACCGAAGAAGATTATTCTAGGTGGCGGTGTGATGCAGCAAGCTCATTTATTTCCATTAATTCATGCGCATGTTCAGAAGATCTTGAATGGTTACATTCATACTGAATCCTTATTGGAGAATATTCATAGCTACATTGTGCCTCCTGGATTAGGAACGAATTCAGGCTTGAGAGGATCACTTGCTCTAGGCGTAGAAGCCAAACGTAATCATTCGTAATGTTCGCATGCTCACTAGCAGTCCCCCAAGGCTTGATGCTTGGGGGATTTTTTCGGAGAATCCACGTGCTAACATGTATGTTCCATTTTAAAAATAATAGTTGCAATAACATCCTATTTAGCATATGCTGAAATTAGTTGCAATAGCATCCTATTTATGGAGGGAAGTAACATGAATCAACAATGGAGTCACAATGTCGATGGCATACCCACAGAATCACATGGCCAATATATCTCAGCCATTTATCGCCATATGCAGATAGCGATTTCAGCCGAGTTGGCGCCATACCGCATCGGAAGCGGGCAATATATTTTTCTAATGGCCATCGCGTTTGGGCAGCCCATTACGCAGAAAGCACTGAGCGAAAAGCTGCTCATTGATAAGACAACAACCGCGAAAGCCATTTCCAAACTAGAAGCAGAAGGTTATGTACGGAGGGAAGTCGATACCTCTGACAATCGCTATCAGTTGTTATATTTGACGGAAGCGGGACGTGATGTGGTACCCAAGGTACAGGAAGCACTGGCTCGCGTGAAAAACAAAACCAGGAAAGGTATGAACGATGAGGAGTATGACAAGATGATAAATCTCCTGAAAATCGTGCTTCACAATTTGACTGATTAGTAGCAGACGCAGGGTTGATCGGAAACGAGTAAGTAACTATGAGGAGGGGATGTACATGATGAAAGCTATTCCTTTTATTGTGGTGGAAAATTGCAAGGATGAAATCAAGTACTATCAGCGTATTTTTGGTGGCGAGGTCACGATTTTACGCAAACAGGGAGAAGAAGTGCTTAACGCGGACCTACATGTCGAGGGGGCCATCCTTAAGTTTGCGGATACACTGGCGGCAAAGCCAGTCATGAAAGGCGATTACGTGAGAGTGTTCGTGACGATCGAGAGAGAGGAAGCGTTCCGAACCATCTACGGAGAGCTAGCCACAGGTGGGGCTATTAACGTGGATATGTATGAAGCGCCGTTCAACGGACTGCTGGCCATTGTTACGGATCGAAACGACGTGTGCTGGGTGTTGTCCTATTATCGATAAAAGAGGCTGTCTCAAGAGTGAACGGCACCCCAATTGTTAGACACAACTAACAATTGAGGTGCCGTTCAAAGTCGATTTAGACTTTTTGAAATAGCCTCTTTTTTTCGTTAATGATCGA
The DNA here is from genome assembly GCF_013141695.1 of Paenibacillus plantarum. Taxonomy (GTDB): domain Bacteria; phylum Bacillota; class Bacilli; order Paenibacillales; family NBRC-103111; genus Paenibacillus_E; species Paenibacillus_E plantarum. Next base: position 79,777 of record NZ_WHNY01000036.1, on the reverse strand, counting down.
TGGATAATAAACCTGCTTCCCGCAATCTAACTGGATTTTCTCCATCTATTTGAAGTGGATTTCTCGACTTCGAAGGATTAACTGTATTTCCTGTAGTTAAATTCCTTCGATTTGCTCGATTCTTCAAATTTCACCCAAATTAAATGTACTTTCTTCATCTAATCGCGAAAATACGTCAGATTCGAGCAAATTAGCTGTAGTTTATACATCTAACACGAATCGGCAGTCACCTTGCGTTCGCAAGCCACAATCCTATCCCAAGTTCAGTACGCACCAATCCGCCAAGCACACAATCGACTGTGGATTCCGGTATCTGAACACCTTTTCTCATAGTTCCAAAACCTTCACCCCATAAGGAGCGATCTCCAGCTCCCCCGCACCAATCCGGGCACCTTCCAACAAGTCTTCCAGCTCCTTCAGCAAATTAGCTTTGACTGGTTTGTCGGTGTAGTTCAGGATAAAGGCAAACTGGCGATCCTGTTTCACGCGGATCGCAACCTCCACCTCAGGCGGCAGCTTCGCCCAACCTGCAGTTGCAGGTTGCATCCCAAGGCGGCGGATCAAGGCATCCGCTACTTCGCGGCTGAAGGCTGCCCCGAAATAATAGGCTTCACCGCTGCCATAAGGGTTGCGGGTAAGCGCCGGTTTGCCTGCATAATAGTCGCCGTCAAACAAGGCTAGTGTCTGTACGTTCTCGTTCTCAGGATGGAGAATGTCGTTGAACAGACGTGCAGGCGTGCTGGCGTCGTCCCCGCCATCAATCCAGCGCATGTTAGGTGTCGTTGCTTCGTTCACGATAAGTGTAAAGTCTTCCACTGTCACACCGCACAGTTCCGCAACGAGACCAGGGAATGGAATCATTCGGCAATGTCCGCGTTGGTCTTTATAACCGGAGCGAGCACCGAAAAGCAGCTTGCCTCCTGCTGCTACGTACTGCTTAAGCAGCTCGGCCGTTTCCTCCGACATGATGGCTGGATGTGGGTAGACGAGCACTTTGTAACGAGCTAGATCATCTAGGGTAGTCTTATTTTGCACATACAAATAATCGTAGGGGATATGGCTGAATTGTAAGGCTTTCCCCCAGCTATATTGGCTTTCTCTCGTTAGAGGACCGTGATATACGTCAAGCTCCCCATCCCACTCATTATCATAATCGTGCAGGATAGCCACTTCCGCAGCGAAACGAGAACCGGCAATAACTTCCCCGATTTTCCCCAATTCCCGGCTAATCGTTGCGGCTTCTGTAACCCTGCGGTTGGGACGGTTATGATAATCGTTGATCCCATGCCAATAGATTTCGGTACCGAAGGTTGCCGTTCGCCATCTGAAATACAAGACCATATCCGCCCCATGAGCAACCGATTGATACGTCCATAATCGCATTTGACCTGGTTTGGGTGCAGATTGTCCCATCGTGTTCACCCAACCGCCAGGGCCGGACTGTTGCTCCATAATGCAGAAAGTGGGGGAGATCGAGCGCACCTTGGTGAGTTGGTTGGAATTGCCGCGGTCCATGAGCGGATGCTCGCGATCAGCATCGTTCCAAATGGTTGAGAAGTTCGGATACGAGTCGAAAGAAAAGAAATCCAACAGTTCATCCGTCATGGCATGGCTATCTAGATGACCAAACATGCCATTCGTTGTAATCCACTGAGTGGGCGCTAACTCACGCAAGATGTCTGCCTGCAAACGGGCGAAGGAGATTGTGTTGTCCGAGATAAATCGCTTTTCATCCAGCGCTTGATGAGGGTTAACGGACTTGGAAGGCGCAGGACGAGTTAAATGAACTTGTTCCCAGTCGGAGTAACTCTGGTTCCAGAAGACGGTGCCCCAAGTCTCATTTAATGCCTCTAAGGTACTGTATTTCTCCTGTACCCACTTCCTAAACGCTGCATGATCGGCTTCGGCATAGAAGACATTTACCTCACAGTTAAGCTCATTGTCAATCTGCCAGCCTACGACCCCTGGATTGTTGGCATAATGCTGCGCCATAGCCTCAGTAATTTTCGCACAGTATTCGCGGTAAATAGGGCTGCTGTAATTGTAGTGACGTCTCATCCCGTGCTGATACTGCACACCATCAAAGTTAGCATTCAGAATTTCGGGGTATTTGTAAGTCATCCAAGCAGGCGGCGTTGCTGTGGGAGTGCCGAGAATGACCTTCAGTCCATGCTCGTGAGCAAGATCTATCGCACGGTCGAACAGATCAAAGGCGAATACTCCTTCCTCTGGTTCAAAGAAATTCCATGCAAACTCACCCATCCGTACGATGGTAAAGCCGATTTCTCGCATTCTCCTATAGTCGTCCGCCCACATACCCTCTGGCCACTGCTCAGGGTAGTAGCATACGCCTAGATCAAAATTCTCACCCGGAATGGTCTTTTCCATGAGTCATAACATCCCCGTTTCTATAGAAATAGTAATTTTTTGTTATTAAAAATCCTTTATGTACTCATTATATTTCTTTATAATATGTTGTATATAACATCATTTTGCGACGTATATCATATTCTTGCGTTTTGGAGGACACATGAAAATTCATTATGTATTACCGGAGCCCATGTACAAACACTACACGGTTTATCCGGATATGATTGGTCAATATGCAGATTTCCCTGAGCATCAGGAGCGGCGGTTTAAGGGGCAGCTGCAACAAGCCAATTTGCATATTGTGTTAAGCGGTAAAGGCTATGTCAAAGCGAACAGGAAGGAATTCTCACTGGAAGCAGGGCAGGGCTTTTATTACGGAGCGGGCCTTGAACAGGAGTATCGAACCGATCCAAACGATCCGTGGCAAGTATTCTGGGTACACCTTGCAGGTGAGGGACTCGACAGGCTGTTGAATGATCAAGGAACTTCAGCTGTGTGGCTGTTTACGTACAGGGATGTACCTAAGCTCAAACAATTGACCGGGGATTTATTGGAGCTGGCATCTCCATATGATCGGAACGAGGTACAATTGGCCGTGAAGCTCTATGAACTGCTTGCTGAGCTTGCCTTACGTGCGGAGACGCATGGAACAGTAACGATTCTGGATAAGCGTGCACGGATGAGAGTGGTCGCCGAGTATATTCGTACGCACTGTACGAAACCGCTAACTCTCTTGCAGATGGCCGAGCAGGCAGGCTTCAGTACCTATTATTTTAGTCGAATGTTTCACGAAGTAATGGGGCGGACTCCGGTCGTGTGGCTGTTCGAATGTCGTCTGGTTGTAGCTAAACAACTGCTCATGTCGACCGAATGGACGATTAAGCAAGTGGCTGAGCATGTCGGATTTTCTCAGAGCAGCTACTTTATTGCGCGCTTCCGAGAGCATACCGGAATGACACCACAGGAGTATCGACGGCTGTACAGCACGTAGGTTTCCTAGGTCTACTGAGCTTCATCTCCTAAAGAGCATTAATAAGTAGCAAAGTATGGGATAATCAACGACACCCTTATATGTATGCGCTTTCATCGACTACCAAAGTCAAATAAGCAATAATTAAAGGCGAATCTACGTTTTACAATCGATAAAGAACGGCGTAAGATTCATTACGACAAGTTGATTTTATGTGAAAAGAAACCACTTAATTCCCAGTAGGGGAAACGGGGGAACCAATCGAAGCCGTTCAAGCAATACTTGGCTTCATGGGGTGAATCCTGATGCTCGCAAGCATTAGGTAGGACGCTCTCAAGTCCGAATCCGACAGCTAACCTCGTAGGTGCATTGAGAGAGAACCGCACACTCGCCTTCTTATGTAAAGAAGTCCGAGAGTAGAGATTCTCTGCTCTTAGGGCTTCTTTTTGCATGCCATTAACCCAAAATGTTACATAAATGTTATAAGGAGGCTATATCATGCATGCTATTGAAATCAACAATTTGACCAAGACCTATGGGAACGCAAGAGGTATTACGGATGTTAGTTTTTCGATCGAAGAAGGGGAGATCTTTGGTTTTATCGGACCGAATGGGGCAGGGAAATCAACAACGATTCGAACGCTGCTGTCTCTGATTTTTCCAACAAGCGGCAGTGCCAAAATTTTCGGTAAAGACTGCATCCAGTTTGCGCCTGAAATAAAGAAAGAGATCGGCTACTTGCCGTCCGAAGTTTTTTATTATGACAACATGAAAGTGATCGACTTACTCAAGTATTCAGCCAGCTTTTACAAGAAGGATTGCACCAAGAGAATCAAAGAGCTTGCTGAAATCATGGATCTGGATGTTACGAAGAAAATTGATGATCTATCTCTGGGGAACAAAAAGAAAGTGGGCATCGTTCAAGGGTTGCTGCATGATCCTAAGCTCATTATTCTGGATGAACCGACAAGTGGACTGGACCCGCTCATGCAGCAGAAGTTTTTCGAATTGCTCGAACAACAGAATCAAAGAGGAGCCACGATTCTTTTTTCCTCTCATATATTAAGTGAAGTTCAAAGATTATGCGATCGCGTCGCGATTATTAAGGAAGGCAGGATTGTGACGGTTGAGAAGATAAGCACGTTAAAAGAAAACAATTTCAAGCGATTTAAAGTGGATACGGCACAAGCGCTTGATCCTAACTTTTTCAAAATGACCGGAGTCAATAACATTGATGTCCAAGGCCAGACGACGAGCTTCTTATTTAAAGGCAACATTAATCAAGTCATGCGAAAGATTGCGGAAATCGAAATAGAGAATCTGTGGATCGAAGAGCCTGATTTAGAGGAGATCTTTATGCACTACTATGAGAAGGAGGCTTAAAGTGGAATGAATATATACCTTCATGAATTGAGAGCGTATCGGAAATCCACGATTACGTGGACCTGCTCCTTAATTGCGGTCATCGTCTTATTCCTATCCCTTTTTCCTTCGGTCTCTAAGGACTTTGCTGAGTTCTCTTCCATACTAGAGGGGTATCCCGAAGGGGTTAGGAAAGCGCTTGGTATTCAAATCGAAACGTTTGGTACCCTGCTTGGATTCTATATGTACATCTTTATGTACATTACGCTTTGCGGAGCCATTCAAGCCATGGTTCTGGGAACGTCTATACTCTCGAAAGAAATGCGCGAGAAAACAGCAGACTTTCTGCTTACGAAGCCCGTAACACGTACGAAAATCGTCACTTCCAAGCTATTAGCGGCTGTTACTTCTTTAGTCATTACCTGCGTGATTTACATCGTTGCAGCCTATCTAATGGCGCTTCAAGTCAAAACAGTTGATTTCGATGTGAGCACATTTCTATTGATTTCCCTCACTTTGCTGTTTATCCAGCTGATGTTCCTTGCTATTGGATTCATCATTTCCGTCGTATTTTCTAAAATCAAAGCCGTGTTATCCGTCAGTCTAGGTACGGTGTTTGCCTTTTTCGTTATCGGAATGATCGTTGCCGTAGATGGGGAGGGGGTCAAACGGTATTTCTCGCCATTCAAATACTTTAGCGGGACATACATGCTTGAGCACGCCAGCTATGAAGCCTCTTATGTCATTGCTGCCATCGCGATTATCGTCATTTCGATTGCGGCCAGCTACTTCATCTACACGAAAAAGGATGTTCATGCCGTATAAATGCGGGTGAGGGGAGGGATTAGCACGTGAATATTTTTTGGCGAGAACTGAAAACGTATCGGAAATCGATGATTTTTTGGAGTCTAGGACTCATTTTTCTAATCGCAAGCGGGATGAATAAGTATCAAGCAACAGCAGCGAACGGACAGATTAATGATCTTATGGCGGAAATGCCGAAGTCACTCCAAGTGATTATGGGTGGCGGCGCGTTAGATTTATCGAAGGCAAGCGGTTATTTTGGGATTCTGGTCCTCTATTTCTTGTTAATGGCAACAATCCATGCGGCAATGCTGGGCGCGAATATCATCGCGAAGGAAGAGCGGGACAAGACGGCAGAGTTCCTATTCGTGAAGCCGTTATCCAGGCATCAAATCATCACGTGGAAGCTGCTAAGCGCTTTCGTGAACATACTTATTTTTAACCTCGTGTCATGGATTTCGAGCATGTTGATTGTTGGGGCTTATAGTAAAGGTGAGGCCGTCAACGGGGATATCTCCATCGTCATGCTGGGTATGTTTATTCTACAGCTGCTCTTTCTAGTCATCGGGACCTCCATTGCAACCGTTTATCGGAATTCCAAAAAAGCAGCTTCGCTGTCAACTGGCATCATGCTCGTTACGTTTATCTTATCCATTGCCATTGATTTCAACGATAAGCTGGCATTCTTGAAATATGTAACCCCGTTTAAATTTTATGAGGCGAAAAATATCATGTATGGCGGTGGATTGGATGCCGTGTATGTCGTTATCTCCGCAGTCCTCATTGTCCTGTTAACGGTTGTTACGTATGTTTCCTTTAAAAAACGTGATTTGCACGTTTAAAGAGTAGAAAGACCTTTCACCCTATCCATCGCTGGATGCGGGCAAAAGGCCTTTTTTATTTTATGAGATTAATGATTGAATGATAGCTTATTTCTTCAAATCCAAACGCACATCGCGACCATCATCTTGGACAGACAGCTCTTTACCCGCAGCCTTCAAGGTATTGACGTGATTGACCCAAGCGTCCAGCATAATGGCGCCATCTTTCCAATCCTTCACTTCACCGAATACCGTAAAGCCATCGCCAGTGCCAGTAGCCATGAAATCATTAGTTGTTACTTTGAACGTACGGTCGGTATTGAACTTGCCATCGACATAGATCGGAGTGCCATCTGCCAAAGTGATTTTGGAATATTTCTCACCAAGCGGCTTCGTATTATCCCACTCAACCTTCAAACCTGAGAATTGAATGGCTGGCAGATTTGTATACTTGTCCGTAACTTCGAGCGCTTTTTTGATTTGAGCAGCGGTCATTGTACCCGTTACGTTGTAATTGCCAAAAGGGAGTACTTCGAACATTTCGCTGTAAGTTAGCTCACCTTTATCAATATCCGTGCGAATACCGCCAATATTCGTGAAAGCAATATCGGATTTCTCAGAAGCACGCATCGCATCTGTGATGCTGTTGCCTAACTGTGTTGCGCCGTCACGATCAGCCCCGCCATTAGCTTCAAAGCGGAAAGATTTACGATTTAGCGGCTCTGCAACTACGACTTCTACTTCGCCGGATTTCCCCGAAATTTTGGCTTTATAATCCTCAACCGTTTGATGAATGTCCGCGTCAGCTGTCGTTAAGTTCGTGTACGTTTCTAGCAAGCTTGCATTGGAGGATACGACTTGCTTGGTGGATTTGTCTACAAAGAGTTGAATGTGCCCAACCGCATAAAGCCAGCTTTGCGCCTCAACCACGGGAATGCCATTTACGATTCCGGCTACACGCATGTGGGAGTGACCACCAACAATCGCGTCTAAGGTTCCATTTCCAGTGCCTTTTGCAAGATCAGCAAGCTCACTAATGATTTCAGCGGATTTCTGGTTTTGCTCACCAGGGAGGTGGGAGGTAACCATGATGATATCCACACCTTTAGCGCGAAGCTCGGCTGACAATTCTTTGGCCAAAGGAACTGGATTTACAAAGGAAAGGCCTTCGATGTTCGTTGATTTTGTAGTAGTCGTCGTTTGTGGCGTTGCGAAGCCGATGATACCGATTTTCAGACCATCTTTTTCAACAATGACATAGGGCTGTGTCCAGTCAACGCGTTTACCTGTCTGAGCATCGATAATATTAGCCCCAAGGATAGGGAATTTAGCCCTCTTAATATTATCGATCAGAACGTCACGGCCGAAGTCGAATTCATGATTTCCGATAGCTGCAGCATCATATTGCACTTGCGCCATGGTATCCATCACGGATTGGCCATTCGTTGTATTGGAAATCAGCGTACCTTGCCACGCATCTCCGCCGTCAACTACGACGGTTCCTTTGGGATTCACAGCACGGAAATCGGAGACGATGCCGCCGAATGTTTCGATGCCGCCTTGACCTTGGTTGCGCTTTTTATCGAAGCCGACTTCGATTTTACCGTGAATATCATTCGTTGTTAAAATATCAACCACTTTAAATAAAATGGGTTTAAGCGCCTTAGCGACTTCATCGCGCGTTACTTCAGCAGTAGGATTGAAGTTACCGTCGAGCGTAGGTGTGAAAATTCCGCTAATGACGGCATAAGCGACATAGGGGCGGGAGTCTTTGGCGATGGATGCGGAGTCTTTAAAATAGTTCAACACATTCTCATTTACTTGTGGCAGTTGGCCGCCAGTTACGACTTTCACGATTAACTCAGCAAGCTCTTGACGAGTCACGGCAGCATTCGGATGAAAGGTACCATCAGCAAAGCCGCTAATCAGTTTAGCTGCAACGGCATTCGCAACTGCTTGTTTTTGCCAAGTCGCAAGGTCCGTGAACGTAGCTGTACTCGAATCAGCGCTTTGCAGCTTGGCAGCGCGGTTAATCATCGTTACGACTTCAGCGCGAGTAGCGGCATTTGTACCACGGTAGTCTGTATCTCCGTAACCCTCGACAACGCCGTTATCAATGGCAAGACGCATATCGGATTTCATAGCAACAGGTGAAGTTGGCGCGGTTGTTTCGGCAAATGCTAGAGAGCTAGCGAAAGAGCCAGTGAGAACGGTTACAAGCGCCATGGCGGTAAGGCGGGTAGTAAATGTTTTTTTCATGTTAAAAATTCCTCCTATATATTAATAGAACGATGGTTAATAAGTTCGTCTATTAGTATAAAGGAAATGCTAGATTTTGAGAAGTGAAGAAATTATTAACTATTTAGTCTCTGAATTCCTTCGGTATAAGCGGTGCTAAATCGTGGAATATAGATCCTTAAAGGGGGAGGATCTTATGCATGTGGACTGGATTTGGACAGCTATCATCATTATCACCGCGGGTTCATTGTTCCTCCGACTTGCCGGTCGTACATCAACCACATCATTAATCTAGCTGTGCTAACGGCAACTAGTAGACAATACTACAAGGCTGACAACTTTAACTCTTTGCTGGAAGCTGTATTAGTCCGATATCTCCGAATTAAAACGAAGATTTCATTTGAAAAAGGACGAATAGTCAGATTCTACCGAATTATCTTCGCATTTTCCTTGTGTGAAGGTTGTTTGGGGCGATTTAGTTGGGTTATTCCGGACTAACTAAGAATAAATGGCGCGGACAGTGAGATTAATTCGGCAATTTCGAACTATGGGTGTATGGGAGTAGTCCGACTATCCCCACATGCCCCTGGAGGAGACCAAAAGCAAAGGAGCTAAGCGCTATTTAAGCCGCGTAGCTCCTCTTTTTACTGCGAGATTACTCCTGCGCCGCTAAGCTCATTTCCACACACATCAGGATAAATGCGCCAGCGCCATGCAAATCGTTCTCGCTTGTAGGACGGGCGATGTAGTGGGCGTAGTCGCCGATTCCCGTACCGATACAGATTTGGCCAATGATCACATGACCGTTCTCATCAAACTTCAGCGTATCAATAACCCCTTGATAGCCTTTCCACGCATAGGTCAAATACTTCGCATCCAAATAGCCGAATCGCACGGCTTTAGCAATGGCATGTACATACAATGCGGTGCAGGAGTTTTCCAGCCAATTATCTGCCATGTCACCTTTATCCACAACTTGATACCATAAGCCTGTCGCGGCATCTTGGAATGGGATCAAAGCGATGAGCAGGTCTTGCAGGATGCTCGTTAACTCAGCTTTATCTTTGTGGTCCGCAGGAAGGTACTCGAACATTTCCAGTAAAGCAACAGGATACCAGCCGATCGCGCGTCCCCAGAATTCCGGAGCCAAGCCTGTTACAGGATCAGCCCAAGCTGCAGCTTTAGTTTCATCCCATCCGTGGTAAAGAAGACCGGTGTTAGGGTCCTTGGTATGCTTTTCCATGAGAATAGCTTGATAGGTCATCATGTCAAAATACGCAGCTTCGCCGAAGGTTTTACCGAACTGCGTAGCAATCGGCCCCGCCATGTATAAGCCGTCTAGCCACATTTGATTCGGATAACGCTCCTTATGCCAGAAACCGCCGGATGGATTGGTTTTCCATGCTTTTAATAGGGGAACCAGTGTGTGCAAGGCTTTCTTATACCGTTCATCGCCAGTTTTCTCATACAGATTAAAGAGCAGCACGCCAGGCTGAATATCATCCAGCTCTTCCGGATTGTACTTCTTGATGCTGCCGTCTGGGAGGATCTGGCTATCCACCCAACGTTTGATATACGTATAGTATTTATCGTCGTTCGTTTCCCGCCAACATTTCTCCATACCGGAAAGGAAAACACCTTGATGATAATGAAACCGATCTGGGGGAAGCTGTTCGGGTTCAAATTTGGCCATTAACGCTTCGCACGCTTTCTCCGCCCATTGGAGGGGAGTCAGTGCTTCTTGTGTGGTGCTGTTTATTTGGATGTTATTTTCTGAAGTTTGCATCTTCGTTTATTCCTCCTTCAATCTACTTAAGCTTATCTTAGCAGAGGAAAATGTACATTTTTTGCGGAAATACGCGATTTCTTCTTATATCTTGCAGGATATGAGGAGAGGCGTATAATAAATAGCAAACGAAGTGAAAGGCGAGTAGAACATGGAAGATTTTCAATTCGATAACGGCGAAGGTTCCTTCTCCGTATCTTATCGCAAAGCCTTAAGTCACAATATGCCGATTAACCATTTTCACAGTACCTACGAAATCTTCTATTTGATGTCCGGCAAACGGACGTTTTTTATAAAGGACAGGACGATGATTATCGAAGAAGGGGATGTCGTCATCATCTCTCCGAATATTCTTCATCGAACCACCAATACGGAAATGCCGAAGCATGAGCGGCTCATCGTGAATATTCATGAGAGCCAGATGACCTCGGTGAATGATGCTTACCGGGATATCTTTCAGCCCCTTTTTGAGCAAGCCTACTTCATTATAAAATGTCCGCTGCAAGACAAGCTTGCGATCGAGTCGGTTGCTCAAAGCATCATGCAGGAGATGCAAGAAAAGAAGCCTGGTTTCGAGATGTTTGCGCAGACGTTGGTGCTGCAGCTGCTCATTATTTGCTGTCGGCATGCCAAGCAAAATGCGCTGGTACCGCTGGAAACTCCTAGTCCCATGCATGAAAGAATCTTAGAAGTTGTTCGTTATATGAACACCCATTATATGCAGGATCTGCCGCTGCATCTGTTGGCGGAGAAATTTTATGTAAGTCCCTATTATTTAAGCCGATTTTTCAAAGAAGCGACGGGGTTTACGTTCGTGGAATATTTGAATAGTGTCAGGATTAAGGAGGCGAAAAAGCTCTTGGAGCAAACTTCGTTAAAGGTGAGTCTGATTGCCAGAAAGGTTGGCTTCGGGAGTGTAACGCATTTTGGCAGAGTGTTCAAATTGGTGACGGGACATGCCCCGTTGTATTATAGGAAGGACAAATAGGAGAAAGGCATTTCCTTGCAACGAGTGTGTCCGTATCGGAGTTGGAACGATTCCAAGAACCTATTCAGAAAGTAAACTGGATTAATCAAGGATCTGTTTTTATTCTTAATGAAGAGAACGGTGTTCTGGCATCGACCAAAGATATTCGTCTGCCGTCTTCTATTTCCTATGGGCAATTGTCTGGGAAGAGTGGTACGGTAGCAGGTTGGTTTCTTCAGCAGCAATACCTTAATCCGAACGTTTAAGAAAATGGAGAGTATCACGCCGGGTATGTACAGGGATATGCTGAAAGGACTTATGAAGACATGATGATTTGTGATAAGAGGTAGGGCTAAGCCCTCCTCTTATTTTTTTTGACGACTAAATGGAAAACATACAGTTAATTCTCGCAAATTCCTCCGAATTTCACGATTAGATGGAATTTATGTTGTTAAATCATCGGATTTCATCCCTATTCTCTTGAAATTTTGAAATTACATGGATAATTTCCAGTTAAATCACTGAAACACGAATTAGACGTGAAATTAGCTGTACAAAATACAGTTACTCCTAGTATTTGGTCCACGGCTGCCCGCATCCCTGCACGAGAGCGGAGCACCAACGTGGCTGCCGTATATCAAAAGGGACGTACTTCTCAAGTACAGTCCCTTTTCTTGTAGTTCTCCATAAACGCTCCGTCCTTGAAGGACGGCGGCGGCATTTCTTGTTTTGTTACTGCCATCGCAGGTTTCCCGGCTACTTACCTATGATCTAAATTACTCAAAGCTGTAACAGCATCTAGAATAAGCTTGGCGTAAGCTTCAGCACCCTTACCTGTTAAGTGGACACCATCACTGACAAACCAATCCGGCTTATTTGCACTATAGGAATACCAGTCGACGAGTTTGACATTCGCATGCCCTCTACTTACACCGGCCAGAGTACCATTTACCACATATTCCCACTTTTTGGGTACTCGTGTATTGATGAGAATAATCTTGCGGTTTTCTCCAATCGTCTCGAGCAGAGTATCAAGCTGTTCCGAGGTAAAAGGTCCATTCGTACCGAGGTGAATAACGACAATTGGATTTAATTTGTTATCGGCTTTGAATTGCTGGATGATGTCAGGAGCTTGCGATAGTTGCCGACTGACTTTCCCGTCTACGGTAATCCCTGGAATCATTTTCTCCAAAACTGGAGCAGCGCCCAGCATGACGGAATCCCCGATAGCAGTAACACTTTGGGTTGACAGAACAGGGTTATAAGTGCCAGAAGCGTTCACCGGGGCAGGGCCTGCCAATTCAGTTGAATTCTCAGCTTTAGGCGATGCGGTTGGGGCAGGGCTAGGGCTGGTGACCGCAGCTGGATTCTCACCTTTAGGTACCGTCGGGACGGGACTTGTGCTTGCTGGTGAATTCTCAGCTTTAGGTGATGCTGTTGGTGCAGGACTTTTCAAAGCAACCGAAGTCTTTCCTTTAGGTGTAGATGTCGGGACAGGGCTTGTCGTTTCTGGCGGTTGGTTAACGACAGGAGAAGAAGTCAGGACTTCGCTCGATAATTCAGGTGATTGAGTCGCAGGCGAGGCAATCGCAGTTAATTTCGTCAAACTTTGGGAAGAGACTACGACCTCAGTGCTGCTCAGATTTATGATTTTGGAAACGCAGATCAGCATAAGTATGACTAGCGGTACGGTTCTAACTAAGAACTTAAGTGGATGCTGCGTTATCATCCCATTCGACCGAAATTTGATCATTTTGGACCAAATGCCCCAATTACCAGTTCTAAATGGGGTTTCAATGAAGGAGTAGGACCAAGCAGCTAATCCGATACTCAGCGTGAGCTGAATCATGAGGAGAAAGTAGTTAGTATCCGTATTCGAACTAATCGGATTCGTTATGACGATCACAGGATAATGCCAAAGGTAAATGGAGTAAGAACGTTTACCGATCCAGCGTAGAACTTTCCAACCGAGAATTTTGCTAACCAAGGTAGATGGGCTTGCTGCCGCTGCTATAACGAATGATGATACGAAGGAAAGGATGAGCATACCACCGGTGTACAGCGATTGATCGTATTCTCCGGTTCGCATAAACATGTAGATAACAATAAATAGTCCAATTACACCTGTTATATCTATCCACAAACGATGTTTGCGTAAGTTAGGTTGGGCAAGTTTACTACTTGGCCATAGAAATGCAAGGGATGCACCGATCAAGAGCCCGAATGCCCTTGTGTCCGTTCCGTAATATACTCGGCTTGGGTCCGTGCCAGGTTCATATAAAAGCACCATCGCGACGAAAGAAAGAATGGCTCCGGCGAGTGTAAGTAAAACAAACTTACCGCGTGTTGGGCTAAAGAAACGACTCAAGCCAATGACAAGCAGCGGCCATAACAAATAAAATTGCTCTTCAATGGCGAGCGACCAAAGATGCCCTATAGGCGAAGGAGGTCCGAAGCTCTCGAAGTAAGAGATGTGGTGAAAAATGTTGTACCAGTTGCTTGTATATGTTAACGCCGACCAAATATCCCCCTGTATGGAAATTAACCTCGGGATATCCGTAATTGCTAAATAGACGGCAACAGCAAGTATCATAGCCACCATTGCCGGAAGCAATCTGCGGATGCGACGAATCCAAAACCTTTTTAGATCGATACGTTGTTTATTCTTGCGCTCTTCAAGCAGCATATCCGTAATCAGGTAACCGGAGAGTACAAAAAATACACTTACTCCTAAGAATCCCCCTGAGGCCCATCCCCAGTTGAGATGATAGCTAATTACAGCAAGAACTGCGAGCGCCCTGATCCCATCCAATCCAGGCATATAAAGCCGATGATTTTGTTTGATTTCCTTCATGTTGATAAATCCTCCAATGTGTCAATTCCTGAAAACAATACTTCTTAGACTGTGTTCTACTTCTTGCAGTTCAAAAAGAAATAAAGTTTTTTTTCCCATACCTAAAATGCCGTATCAGGAAGCTATGAATGGGGAATAGGCTATTTTCATTTGACGAACTTAAGTCCTGCTTTTGCAAGGATTGATCATCGTAATACTCAGATCACAGTCGTATACTTGTAAAAACCGATAATTGCTGGAATTTAAGGAGGGATTCTAAATGCACCAATTAACTAAAAAATGGCGGAAGTATGTAACTGGGAATACCATCCGTCCTGAAGTTGTACAACAGGTTCAGACGTATCAGGCAACGGTGCTGCATAATAAAGAATTACTGTGGCCAGATGTTCCATACAAAGAGGATGCTTCGGATTCGTACATCATCATAGCTCGACTTCGTGACATGGCGATAGTCGTGAGTACACCTACAACTCCCTTTTACATGGACAGCACGTTGAAGAGTCAACTCCTGCAAGGATTAGCATGGTTATATGACCATAGATATAACGAAGTGTGCCAGCCTTATGGCAACTGGTGGAACTGGGAAATCGGCGTGCCGATTGCCTTGCTCGAAATTATCATCGCCTTAGAGGATCTAAACGTGCTGAATCATGCCTTCATCGAAAAACTGCTTCGCCCAGTAGATAAGTACGTAGGTGACCCGGCGTTCCATGCGCAGTGGTTTAGACCGGATCCGCCACGATCAACGGGTGCGAACTTGGCTTGGAAAGTAACGGCTGTTGCACTGAGCGCGGCCATTCAGCGAGATGAGCATAAGCTGCAAGCAGCGCGAAGCGCATTGCTGCCGGTATTTAGTTATACCGAGATCGGGGATGGATTCTATGAGGACGGTTCCTTTATTCAGCATGATAAATATGCCTATACGGGCGGATATGGAAAAGGGCTACTGCATGATATTACCCGCATCATAATCTGGTTTCATCGCACACCATGGGAGCTGCCGGTGGATGCAATTTCTTTGACTTTCCAATGGATCAAGGATTCTTTTGCACCGCTCATGTTTAGAGGGGGGCTGTTTGATATGACAAGCGGTAGGGAAATATCCAGGCGGGATACACAGAATCATGAAAGCGGGCATAGCGTGATCACCTCCTGTTTACGGCTCTCTCGTGTACTGGATGTCTCAGATGCGGCATGGTTATTATCCAAGGTAAAGCAATGGATTCTAGCAGATACCTATAAATCTTATCTCCATACCGCACCGCCGGATACAACTGAACTAGCCCGACTTTTGCTAGAAAATGATCACATACAGCCTACTTCAGAAGAGGTCTTCTGCAAAATGTATGCCAACATGGATCGCGCTGTACTCCAGGGACCCGGATTTGCTTTTGCCATCAGCATGTTCTCGAATCGTATTTATTCATATGAATCGATTAACGGGGAGAACTTGGAGGGGTGGTATACTTCGCAGGGGATGACCTATCTTTATAATGGCGATATGGGTCAATATGCCGATGCTTTCTGGCCGACAGTCAATCCTTATCGGCTTCCTGGTACCACAGTAACGGATACGTTACGGGAGAATGGAGCCGGAAAAGGTCGACTAAGCACACGATCTTACGTAGGTGGTGCAGTGCTACAAAATAAATATGGGGCCATTGCCATGGAATTAGCGGATAAGGTGGATGAGGAAGATGACCTACTAACGGGGTTGAAAAGCTGGTTTTTACTTGGAGATCGCGTAGTGGCAATTGGATCCAATTTGATGACCTCAAGCCCAGCCGGTGTTGAAACAATCATAGAGAACCGCAAGCTTGGAGATCAGGGTGACCCTGTAATTCTCGCGGATGGAAGTCCAATTTGCTCCAATGTGGATCAAGTAGAAACGATTCACCCCCGCTGGATTCATCTGACGGGTAGCGTTCCTGAGTCTCATGTCGGCTATGCGTTTCCTAGGTCGAGTGCTGTACAGGCTTTGCTTGAAGTGCGGCAAGGCAGTTGGAGAGATCTCAATTTAAAAGGTTCGACTGAAACGATTAAGCGCAGCTTCTTGACACTGTGGTTTGATCATGGGGAAGCATCGATGGAGTCGGGGGCTGACTATGCTTATGTAATTCTGCCGGGTCAAACGGAGCAGGAAACAGCCAGGTTTGCGGAACGTGCTCCGATCCGTATCGTGGATCAAGACGATCATTGTCATGCGGTGGAGGACGAAGAGCAAGGTCTCTTCGCCGCACATTTCTGGAAGAATGCCCGACATCAGAGTGAGTTGGTTTCCTGTAGCGGTCAGGCATCTATTGTCTTGAAGATGACCGACACCGGATGGAGTCTGGCTGTGGCTGATCCTACCCAGAAGCTGATTCAGCCAGTTGAGTTGGTGATCGATTTACCGGATAGCGGTGTACATCACCAGTCGGAACGAATACAAATTCTGGGTAGGGAAGAAGGGTCGATTCAGCTTATGTTTGATCCTGTGGGTGCGGCAGGAGGGTCCTATGAGATCGAGTTTTACTGGAATTAGGGAGAACACTGAGGCTCTTTGAAATTTTGCTAAAATACATAGACGACTCTTTTCCATTTTCGCATGGAAGGAGCCGTTTTTTTTAGGTATGCATGTTTTGGTTATAAATTTCCTGTTTTTCTTTCCGATCGGTAAGTTGTCAAGTATAATCATGTGCAAGATCGATATAGGGAAATGAAAAGGAAGAGAGAATTAGGAGTGTGAGTGAGTCAGTGGTGCAGATAGCAATCACAATCACGATGATCAATATGCACGGCGAGTCAGGAGATGTAGGATGAAACCTTGGAAAGCATGGCATTTAAAAACCAAAGTTGTGCTCAGCTTTTCTTTCCTGTTTGCGTTCTCGATTATTTCAAGCGGGATTTTCTATTACTATAGCAGCGTAGGTGAGTTGAAAAAGCAGACACTGCAGCTGCTCGATACGAACAGCACACAAATTACGCGAACGATAGAGCTGTATATCGAAGATATGGAAAAGCTCTCCCTATCCGTTTTTTATGATTCGCTGGTTCAGCATGTATTAAGCCATCCAGATGAAACCAATGAAGCGGAAGATGCGAGTTTAAATCAACAGATTACTTCCCATTTGTTGAACATATCCATTCCCTGGCCATCCGTTCAAGGGATTTATTTATACCCCACGGATAATCAAGGGATGACGTATTATTCGGCCAAAAGAAGTCCATTTGTAGGCAATACGATTGCCGAGGAACCTTGGTATCCGTATATCGAAACCTATACGCAATCTCCTTATTTATTGTGGCCTACCATGAAGGAGAACACGATTACTAATTTTCAAGACATCAAGGTGTTCTCCTTAATTCGCCAGATTAATCAAATTCCCACAGGCAAAAAGATTGGCTATATGAAAATGGATATGGATGTTAATGTCATGAAGGATCTCGTTTCGTACAGAGAATACGGAGATGCGCAGGATTCGAGTTTATTTATTGTGACGGATCAAGGCAACGTGATTTATGCGAGTGCGGATGAATGGACAGGGAAAGTGTTAGACGGAATCCCTGTAGTGGACTTGATAGGGAAAAGCACATCAGGTTCACTCACATGGCAGGGGAAATCCTATTTATACGGCAGTTACCGTTCGGAGGATACCCACTGGACGACATTAATCTTGAAGCCAATGAATTCCATTACGAGCCGGTTAAAAGAAATCCGCAATACGGTCATGAGTATTGAGTCGTTGATTTTGGTCCTCGTCATTGTCATTGCTTGGTTTATTGCAACCGGGATTACCCGTCCCTTGCGGACCATGATTACGACGATGCGTCATGTGGAACGGGGAGATTTCAGCGTTCGAGCTTCTCATAGTGATAATCGGAATGAAATCGGCCAGTTGGGCAAAGTGTTTAATCAAATGTTAGACAGCATGCAGTCCATGATCTCGCGGGTCTATGTAGCCGAATTGAGGGAGAAAGACGCACGATTATTAGCGCTTCAAGCACAAATTAATCCGCATTTTTTATTTAACACATTAAATATTCTTAAGTCTTTGGGACGAAAAGGGGCAACAACTGATGTCGTGGAGGTTACAGAGTCGTTAGCCCATTTGTTTCGGTATAGCTTGCATGATTGGCATGGCAACGTTGCCTTAAGCGAAGAGTTGAATTTAATCCAAAGCTATATTAAAATCCAAACCTACCGCTTCCAGGATCGTTTCACGTATGAGCAACACATACCGGAAGGACTCTTGCATGCACGAATTATACGCTTAACGATTCAACCGCTTGTAGAGAATGCCGTGGTACATGGGCTGGAGCAGCGCAAATCGGGGGGATTGATCTCGGTTCAAGTTACGGCCAATGCAGACACATTGGAGATTCTGGTTTCAGATAATGGCGTAGGTATTAACCGTCAGACACAAGAGATGCTCAATCAGAACTTTGCAGAAATTGATATTCATAGCGCCAACACGGATTCCGAACATATGGGCATTGCCTTGTTGAATATTCAGAAACGGTTGCATCTGATTCACGGTAACCAGTATGGGCTTTCATTCCTGCCTAAACCAGATGGCGGAACGACAATTCGTTTAGCTGTACCACTTCAATTGGCATAGAGAGGCAGAGGGTATGATGAGGATTTTTCTAATCGAAGATGAAGCGCTGGCTATGGAAGAATTGCTATTCATTATGAAGCCGTATGCGGAACAACATACGATCGTCTGTTATGAGAATGGCGAAGATGCCTTGGAGGGAGCGCTTCAAGCAGCACCAGATATTATTATTTCCGATATTAAAATGCCTGGATTAAGCGGATTGGAAACGCTGCAAAGGCTGACTTTGATAAATCCGCAGCTGCAGGCTATTATGCTAAGCGGCTATAACGAGTTCGAATATGCGCGAGCGGCCATTAAACTAGGCGCGAAGGAGTACATTTTAAAGCCTGTCGTTGAGAAGGAATTGTATGAGGTGTTGGATCGTTTGATTGCCTCCGTAATAACCGAGGAGCATAAGATGCAAATGGCCAAGGACTGGTCATTAACACGGATGATGCGTGGGATGAGTCCCCATCAGGATGCGAGAAACGACGATACACTTAGCGGGAATTGGTTGGTTTGTGTTATTTTATTGCGCAATTGGAACAGTGAGCATACGTGGGCGAATAGTCAGTTGACGGCGAGTCGATTCTCAGAATGGCTTTACACGGTGGTGGATCACAATACGAAATGCTTAGATATGGACGTGCATATGCGAATTGTTATGCTTCCAGTGCCTAAATCAGAAAAGGAAAGTAAGCTTCGATTGAAGGTTAATCAGATCCATGATTATGTCTGCACCTACGAGTCGGTAGTTCACACCGTTTATCATATCAAGAAGGAGCAGGATGTGTTGGATGCTTCTTACCGCATGTGTCTGCGCTTGTTGGACGATCAAGTTCGACTCGAAGTATCCACATTCATGCCAATTCATCAAGCTCCACAGCTAGCCGCTGTTTGGGATAGTGTGAGATTAATCGAATTGCACCTGCGCGAGTCGGAATATGCCAAGCTCAATATGGAATTACGACGGATGTTGGAGAGCTTGCAACGAGCTGGCATTCACTTAAAACAATTGTCGGTATTCTTGTCCGATTTCTTTTATGCCCTTAAATATAATTTGAACCTAAGCAAGAATGATCTAGAATCCTTCAGCATGGACTCCATCTATGAATTTATCAAAACCTGTGACACATACAGCATGCTGCAAGAATGGTTATTAGGAAAGCTTAGTGGCATGATAGTAGGCCAGCCAACAGAGATGAGCCATCCTAAGCAAATTATTCCGATACTTTTGGATTATGTCCAGCAGCATTACAGCGAAATGATTCATCTTCAGGATTTTGCCGTTAAATATCATCTCAGCGTTGGTTATTTATCGAAGTTGTTTAAAGCTGAAACGGGCAGCAATTTCTCGGAATATATCGTGGAGATTCGCATGAGAAAAGCGCAGGAACTTTTAGATGGCGGTTATAAAAAAGTAGCTGAGATCAGCCAAATGGTGGGTTATGAGGATCCCAAATTTTTCAGTCAAACCTTTAAACGCTGGTCCGGGGTTACGCCTGCCGAGTACAAAAAGAGATAAATGAACCTACCTAAAATGGAAAATGACCCTACATTCCCTAAGGAGCAAAGCAGGTAAGATTAGAACTGTAAGATATTTAAGAGGGGGTTCCATTCATGCCAAGAAAAAAAGGAATGTTAACAACTACACTCGTAACAGCCGTATCGTTGTCGGTAGCATTAACGGGCTGTAGCAGTCAATCAACGGATGCACCTGCAGCGGGTAAAAGCACAAGTACGGGTAAACCTGTCACGTTGAAAATGTTTCACTTCATGGAAGCAGAAGCAGGTCCAACGCTTAAGGATATTAATAAAAGGTTTCATGAGAAATACCCGAATATTACAATCGAATATGAAAACGCTCCCACGGATCAGTATCAAACGACGATTAAAACACGATTTGCTTCAGGCGATGCACCAGATATTATTGGTGTTTTCCCAGGTACTTGGAAGGATCCCTTTGTCAAAGCTGGTTATTTGATGGATCTGTCGGATCGGCCATGGGTATCCAGATTGCAACAAGGCGCGCTAGATATGGAAAGTAAAGATGGGAAAGTATACGGGTTGCCGCTGGATCAGAATGCGATTGGTGTTATTTATAACAAAAAGATTTTCAAAGATTTGAACTTAACGATTCCAAAAACTTGGAATGAGTTCTTAAAAGCAGCAGATACCATTAAGGCCGCTAACATTACGCCTATTGCCCTTGGATTAAAGGATCTTTGGGTGACACAGATCATTCCTTACGCGATGGCACCATCCGCGATCTATCGAGATTCGAAAACATTTGATAAAGATATGTATGACGGTAAAGCCACATTTGCTAATTCGCCATGGAAGAAAATGATGGAAGATTACACGATGATGGATGCCAAAGGCTATTTTAATAAAGGTGCCCTAGGAACAAGTTACGATCAAATGGTTCAATTGATGGCAACGGGTAAAGCGGCTATGGAGATTATGGGCAACTGGGGTCTGCCGCCAATCCTAGCAGCGAATCCGCAAGCGGATCTGGGAATGTTCCCACTCCCTTATGCTGAAGAGGGCAAACAGGTGTATGTATCCTCGGCAATTGCTTTAGGTCTAGGTGCCAATGCGAAGACGAAGTATCCGGATGAAGTGAAGTTGTACCTCGATTTCTGGGCTGAACCAGCGAACAATGCCCAATTATTAACACAAGCCAAGGCGTTTCCCGTATTTAAAGATGTGAAGCCAGAATTGGATGCAACGCTGAAAGAATTGGTTCCCTATCTGAATGTGGGGACGTATAACTTCCTAGATCAGAATTGGCCAGCTGGCGTACAAGATACGATGTTTAAAGGTATTCAGAATGTGATGGTTGATGGTGGGAAATCCTTCCCGATCGACAGTATGTTGAAGGATATGGACAAAGTGTTCACGGAGAAAAAAGGGCAATAAGGAACACGAATAATTAGAAATAAGCGGTCAGGAGAATATGGTTCTCCTGACTTCTTACTAAGAGGGAGATTGGATGAGAAAACTGTGGGTACAGGTGCTTTTTATATTGCCAGCCTTAGGGATATTTGGCGTATTTATCGTCATACCAATGATGAGCAGCATGTATTATAGTTTGACGGATTGGAATGGCTTGGATCCCAAGATTACCTTTATCGGTATGGACAACTATCGGAAGTTGATGGATGATGCCGAAGTATGGATTGCTCTCAAAAACACAGTCGTTTTTGCCGTCCTTGTTACTATTTTCCAAAATGTACTTTCGTTACTATTGGCGCTATTGGTGGATGGTTCGAGGTGGTATTACCGGTATTTGCGTGTGGTGTATCTGATTCCAGCTTTATTGAGCGCTTTGGCTATTGGGTATATTTGGAGCTATTTGTACAATCCGGTGTTTGGCATCATCAATACGGTGCTGGAAAATATCGGTTTAGGAGCGCTCGCGCAAGATTGGTTAGGAGACCCTAAGTGGTCGATGTTTAGTGTTGTATTCACCAACGTGTGGCAATGGGCTGGTATTACCATGATTATCTATATGGCAGGGCTGCAAGCGATATCGGCTGATTTGTATGAAGCTGCGGATATTGATGGCGCGAATAAATGGCAGACATTTACGCGAATTACGTTCCCGCTAATTGCACCTGCGTTTACGATCAACATGATGATTTCCATCATCGGCAGCTTCAAAGTGTTTGATATCATCTATGTGATGACGAAGGGTGGACCCGGGACGACGACAGAATCGTTAGCGATTCTCTTGTATAAGAAGGCATTTAACTTCAACGAAATGGGTTATGGGACCGCGATTGCCGTAGTCATGTTCTTAATTATTCTCGTCATCTCTATTCTCCAATTGTCGATTCTTCGCAAACGGGAGGTAGAGGCATAATGGCGTTAGCATGGGCAGGTAAGGCTAGTAAAATTATCATTTTGGTTGTATGGGCGTTAATCGTAAGTATTCCACTTCTTATTCTCGTAACGGTTACTGTGAAATCGCCTCAGGATTTATTGCACACGACACTAGGTTTTCCAAAGGTTTTCATGTGGAGCAATTTTGCAGAAGCTTGGCGAACAGCGAGTTTAGGCATGGCATTCGGCAATAGTATCCTCATTACAGGGCTCGCGATTGTGGGTATAGTGCTGGCAAGTTCGTTTGCTGCTTATCCGCTCGCTAGGGTGAAGTCAAAATTTACTAGCACCATGTTCCTATTCTTCATTTCGGGAATTATGGTTCCGTTTCAACTAAGTATGATTCCATTATACAAACTCCTGAAATTCTTGCATTTGATCAACACACATCAAGGCGTCATTCTGATTTTCATTGCGATGTCGATTCCATTTTCCATATTTCTATATACGGGTTTCTTAAAAGGAATACCTAAGGAGTTGGAAGAATCTGCTCTAATCGATGGCTGCGGTCCATTTCGTACCTTTGCCGTCATTATCTTCCCGTTGATGAAGCCGGTGACCGCTTCGGTCATTATCACGAACAGTTTATCCATCTGGAATGACTTCTTGGTTCCACTCTTATTTCTGCAAGCCAAAACAAGTCGCACTATACCGATGGCGATTTTTACATTTACGGGTCAATACAATAACAGTTGGAATATGATTTTTGCTGCTATTTTATTAGGGACATTGCCACTCATTATTACGTTCCTTTTCTTGCAGAAGCATTTTATTAAAGGGATTGTGGGAGGAGCTGTTAAGGGGTAGAAGGATTTCTCGAAGTTCATCGTGAAGGGAGCGAATGGATGAAATAGATCTGAAAAAAGAACAAAAACTGAAGAGAATCGAGCAAAGACAGCGGACTAAGAAAACGTTTACAATAAGCTTGTAAAACAAATTTATGAGCGGGGGTATTAGATATGAAAAAGAATTTAGTAGTCAGTATGTCTGCCTTAATGGCCATGTCCTTGACGTTAGCGGCTTGTGGAGACAGTGCATCCACACCTTCACCTAGCACTGCTTCCACGGGTGAGAAACAGTCCGCGGCTCCAACGACTGCGAGCAGTGAAGCGCCAAAGAATGCGAATAACGACGCCTACACCTTGAAGGTATCCAGCTGGTTCTTGGATGATACGCCCCAAAACAGCAATTTTAAACAAGTGGCAGAGAAGAAGTTTAAAGAGAAATACCCGAATGTGAAGATTCAATGGGATACGCTGGTTGGAGAAAAATATATGGACAAATTAAAGGCGGATCTTACGGCAGGGAGCGCGGCCGATGTCATCTGGAGTCAGAACGTCGCGCAGTTCGGGAAAGCCGGATATTTGGCTGATTTGTCTAACGAACCATGGGCAGGGAATGTACTGGATGCAACCAAGCCATTGGAATCCTTCGATGGCAAGCTATACGGTGCAGCAGCGACGGTTTCGGTGAACGGTGTATTTTATAACAAAAAAATGTTTAGCGATGCCGGCGTGCAGCCACCCAAAACGTGGGATGATTTCATCGCCATTAACGAGAAGCTGAAGGCCAAAAAAGTGACGCCAATTATCGCCGGATTTAAAGACGCGTGGACAATTGGACTGACACTGGGCGTTATCGCCGATTCCATGATCGAAGTGACCAATCCGAACTATTTATTCGATATCTATAATGGCAAGGCTAAGCTTACCGGCCCAGAAATGACAGCTACGACAGATGCGTTCCTGCAATTAGCCAAGGGCGGTTATTTTAATAAAGATGCCCTATCCTTGGATTGGCCGGGCAGCTTGGCAGCTTTTGAGCAAGGAAAAGCAGCTATGATTATTCAAGGCAACTGGGTACCGGGGATGATGGACGGGGATGTGAAGGATAAAGGCATGCCGAAGCAGGAAGTTGGATTCTTCGCGATACCGAATAAAGAGGGGAAATCAGCGCTTTCAGCTGGACCTGACCACAGTATTTCGGTCAATGCCAAGACACAGCATATGCAAGCGGCGAAAGATTTTGTTGCCATGGTGTTGAGCCAGGACGTTCTATCTGTGCACATCAAAGATGTTGCTTTCCCAGGTATTAAAAATATTAAAGGGGATTTCGCTAATCCAGCTATGACGGACGTGATGAATGCAATGAATACCAGCGCTTCCGTAATCGGCGTGAACAGCAGCAATTTCCTAGCGAGCTCGGCTTGGACGGGGATTCAAAACGGGGTGCTGAAAGTCATCGGCGGTGGCGATTTCGGCGATACACTGGCAGTAGCTCAGCAAAATTATGATAAAGACAAAGGAACTATCGTTATTCCTAAGCAATAAGAACGCTAAGTGAAAACTCTAAGGATAGCCAGTTGTGGCCTTGGCTGCTGCTGGCTGTCTAATCAGGGGAGAATCGTATGAACAATGAAAGCAGGATGTTTCGCTTTGGGTTGTTGTTAACGCTGCCAGCGACCGTTATTTTTTTGCTTTTTAATTATTATCCGTTTATTAGCTCTCTGTATTATTCCTTCACGCAATGGGACGGGATTAATAAACCTATTTTTATCGGCCTGAAAAATTATAAGGACTTGTTTCATGATCAGGCTATGCTCCATGGAGGGCTTCATACGCTGTACATCGTCATCTTCGGGATCATCATCTCTAATCCGCTTTCTTTGCTTCTAGCCTTGCTCTTAGACAAACCGTTTCGGACGAAATCGATCCTGAGAACCGCCTTTTATTTGCCCGTTATTATTAGCTTGGTTGTCGTATCCATTGTGTGGAACTTCTTATTGAAATACGACGGTGTCATGAACGCGGTGCAAACGGGGCTTGGATTGGGTGCGTACACGCAAGATTGGCTGGGGAGTATCCATTATGCGCTGGGTATGATCATTATGATTTCCGTATGGCAGGGTACCGGTTTTGGAGCCGTCATCTACTTGGCGGGGCTGCAGTCCATTCCCAAAGAGATCTTGGAAGCATCGCAGATCGATGGTGCCAGCGGCTGGCGTAAGGTCATTTATATCATTATCCCGCTGATCATGCCGGTGGTCACGATTTGTACGTTTTTCGGTCTGGTTGGCTCTTTGAAAATGTTCGATTTACCGTTTGTACTCACAAACGGGGGACCGGGCGATGCGACGCTGACGATCGCACAAGCGATTTATAATTTTGCATTCGTCAATCAAACGTATGGCTATTCGACGGCAGCCGGGATTGTCTTCATGATCATTTGCCTGATCGTGACAACGCTGCAATTGCGATTTACCCGCAAAATGGAGGTGGAACTATGACGCAATCCTCCCTTACGACCAAGCGCAAGCCTGGGTTTGTTGTGCTAGAAGTGATTCTGCTAGTCATGGCTCTGCTCTATCTGTTTCCGGTCATCTACTTATTCGGCGCTAGTATGAAGAAGAGTGCGGAATTCTACGAGCCGCTGAAGCTTCCTCATTGGTATTTCGGCAATTATGCCAAGGTATTCGAGCAGACGCATCTGTTTCAGGCTTTGGGCAACACCTTGTACATTTGTGCGGTAACGCTGGCCATCAATATACTTGTTTCTTCCATGGCGGGTTATATCATCGGAAGAAACAACCATCGTTATTTTCAATTATTATTCTATGTATTTCTGTCCGGCATGATTATCCCGGTTCAGACGAGTATGGTTCCTTTATTCAAATTACAGCAAATTCTTCATATGCAAAGTTCACTCACGTATTTATGTCTGCTGTATGTCGCGGGTGGAATCCCTTATGGGACAATGGTTTATTCAGGGTTTATCAAATCGGTTCCGAGGGAACTGGAAGAATCGGCTTCGATCGACGGGGCAGGACGATTCCGAACATTTTGGTCGATTATTTTTCCACTGTTGCTGCCGGCGACCGGCACGATTCTCGTAACGACTGTATTTTGGTATTGGAATGATTTCATTAGTCCATTGTTATATTTGGATATTAACCATACACCAACTTTGATTACGCTGATCTTTAAATTTAAAGTCGACCGTGGTGTCGATTGGGGACCGATTTTCTCTATTTGCGTGTTGGCGACTTTACCCTTAATCGTATTGTTTTTGTTTACCCAAAAATACCTAATTAAAGGCTTTGTTGCAGGTGCTGTGAAAGGATAACCTGACGAAGCTTCCTACATTCATATCGGAGAAGGAGAATTATCATGAAACAAACCGAGGTAGCTGTCTATTATTTTCCCAATTATCACCCCGATCCCCTAAACGAACAATGGCATGGTCAAGGATGGACGGAGTGGGAGTTGGTTAAAGCGGCAAGACCCCGATTCCAAGGGCATGATCAACCCAAAATTCCAATGTGGGGTTATGAGGACGAGTCAGATCCGGCGATTATGGCCAAAAAAATTCAAGCGGCTGCCGATCATGGGATTTCATCATTTATCTTCGATTGGTATTGGTATGAGAATGCTCCCTTTCTGCAAGGTGCGTTGGAGCGGGGGTTCCTTCATGCGGTGAATAGCCAGGACCTGAAATTTTCGCTCATGTGGGCGAATCACGATTGGTATGATATTCAGCCTGCACCGCGTAATTTCCGCAGTAATTTGGCGGCTAGCGGTAAAGTGACGGAGGAGCAGTTCATAGCGGCAACCGATTACATGATTGCGCATTATTTTCATCAACCGAATTATTGGAAGGTTGAAGGCGGTTTGTATTTTTCCATCTATGAATTAATGAATCTAATCGAAGGATTAGGCGGAAGTTACACGGAGACGAAACGGATTTTAGAGGATTTTCGTACGCGTGTACGTAATGCTGGGCTTGGTGAACTTCATTTGAATGCAATCGTCTGGGGTGTGCAGAACCTGCCTGGTGAGAAAGCCATTGAAGATGTGAACAAAGTGCTGGATGATCTTGGTTTTGACAGCATCACTTCGTATGTCTGGATTCATCACAACGCTATTCCACACTTTCCGATGTCGGATTACGGCATGTATCGGGAGTTATCGGTGAAGGATTTCGAGCGTTTTACGAATGAATACGATCTGCCTTATTTTCCTAACGTATCGATGGGGTGGGATTCCAGCCCGCGTACGGTTCAGACGGATGTATTCGATTGTGTCGGCTATCCGTACACACCTATCTTGGTGGGGAATACACCCGAACAATTCGAGAAGGCGCTTCGGGAAGCGAAAACCTTTCTCGATAAAGGCGCTACTGAGCGTAGTATTTTAACGGTTAATTCATGGAACGAATGGACAGAAGGAAGTTATTTAGAACCCGACACCCGTTACGGCATGAAATATTTAGAAGCGATTCGCGATGTGTTTGGTGTCAAACGCATGGTGGGAACTCAAACAGAGGTTGGATAATGCCATCTTATTCCTCGCTAGGAGGGAGAACCTATGAGTAACATTCGGCAAGTCGATTTCCTCAATTTGGCCCCCTATGTCAGGTATGTGCATGAGTTTGAGCATAAGGAGCAATATGCGGTCAAAGTGCCGCCACGCATTATTTATGATTACGAAATGATCTTCATGATTGGCGGTTCAGGGAACTACCGAATTAACGATCGTTCCTTTGTGTTGAATGCGGGGGATCTGTGCATCATCCCCCCTTTCGTGCAAAATTCCTTCTTTGTACCGCAAGGACAATATTGCAATTACATCGCTGTGCACTTTGATCTCGTCTATATGGGGCACAATTATGATTTCTCGCCTGAGGATGTCTATGTGAATCTAGATTACCAAAATATGGATAGTATTCCGTGGGAAGAAGAACTAACCCACCGGCCTCATGTCGTGCTCAATGAAATTTCATTTCCTGATCATATGCAGCCCAGCGACCCTATTTTCGTAGCCAATACGTTAAAAGATTTGCATGCTACCTTCGTATCCAAGGCGTATGGTTATCATTTAAGGCTGCGGATCTTGCTGCTGCAATTGCTGGAGGCCGTAGTCAAGGATATTGCGACAAACGACGGGGTTGGCAAACGTCATAAGTATCGCGAGACGATCGCAGGAGCCATTCAGATTATGAAAAGTCAATACAAGGTTCCGCCGGATTATCGGCAAATGGCCAGTGATTTCGGTTTATCGCTCAATTATTTCCGAACGCTTTTCAAAGAGGCGACTGGTAAAGCCCCGTTGGAATATTTGATTCAAATCCGCATGGATAAGGCAAAGGAACTGTTAACAACAACCAACTATTCAGTTGGAGAAATCAGTGTCATGGTGGGGTATGACAATATTCATCATTTTAGTAAATTGTTCAAAAAGATCGAAGGCATTTCACCCAAGCATTACTTGGAGTCTTTGACGGGACGAAAAGGAGTTTCAACTACGCGGATTTCACCGAATACGACGTGGAGGTGATGCGAATGAAGGGTACCTACTGATGACGATGAGCATGGTATCCCCTACTAACGAGCAAAGGGATGATTGTGGAACGCGATTTGGTATGAAAATGGTTAATGACGAGGAGGCAAGGGATGTTAAAATTTACGAAACAAGTGGTAGCCACGGTGGGTATCCTAGGTGCTCTATTGTTACCAGCGACAGGTGCTTTTGCTTACACAAACCCAATGACGCTTTCTAATGAATGGTCGAATTATGGGACTGGCGATCCATTTGTCATGAAATACAATGGGAAGTTCTATCTGTATAGCTCTACAGGGCAATACCAAACCGGTGTTAAATGCTGGAGTTCCACGGATACGGTGAATTGGACATATGAAGGCATGTGTTCCACGGATGCCGCTACTTATCAAGGATATGCGCCTGAAGTGGTCTATTGGAATGGCACTTTCTACATGTATACGTCACGCGATGGTACCGGTCATTATGTTCTGACCAGCTCCAGCCCAACAGGGCCATTTACCGCAGTGACCGGCAATTTGGGCCATAGTATTGATGGGAGTGTCTTCATCGATGACAACGCGAGTTGGTATTTCTTAAGTGCAGGAGGGGACGGGATTCACGCTGCTCAGATGAGCAGCCCAACGTCCATCGGCAGTGATGTGGTTCTAGGCGGCACACAAATCGGTGGACAATGGACAGAAGCGCCAACTTTGATCAAAAGAAACGGTATTTACAACCTCACCGAGACCGGAAATCATGTTCTTAGTACAGGTTACAGAGTGAATTTAGCCACCAATACGACGGGACCTTTGCAGCCCTTTACGCCGAGTAATCAGAATCCGATTCTGTTGAAAACAGAAGGCTCTCAAGTTGGTTTGGGTCATAGCAGCAACTTTATCGGACCTGACCTAGATACCTACTATACGGTTTATCATAATTTAGCTAGTGTAGATCCAGCAGGCTATCCGATTCGTCACGTTAATTTTGACCCCATTGGTTGGAATGGTGACAAAATGGCGGTGTATGGCCCATCGAATTGGTCTGTGCCCAATCCGGCTTTACCCAATTTTGAGGACAGATTCCAAAGAGCAAGCATAGGTACTGGCTACTCGAACCTGAATGGCGGAACGTGGGGAATTTCGAATAATTTCCTCTACCAGAATGCCAAAGGCAGTACAGCCTTGTATATTCAATATGAGAATACATTTACAACAGCAAGCGATTATACGGCAGAATACAATATGAAACAAGTCTCCAAGGGAACGTTAGATCCAAGAATTGGGGCCATATATGGGTACGTTGATGCCAACAATTACGGAGTTGCTGTATTAAACGGCAATACGAACCGACTAGAGACCAATATGGTCGTTGGCGGGGTATGGGGCACGCAGGTGAATACGGCATTACCAACAGGCTTTGATATCACTAAGTTACATAATGTGCGTATCGAGAAGTCGGGAGCTACGTACAAGTATTTCGTGGACGGTCTGCTAAAGGAAACGAAAACGAGTGCCAATTTGGGCGCGGGTAAGATTGGCTATATGTCATCAGATAACGAAGCGAATTTCGGTTATTTAGCCGCAAGTAATAAAGTGAACGGAAGCGGCATCTTTGACGTGTACAAACCGATTCCAGGCACCATTCAAGCCGTTCATTACAATTCAGGCGGCGAAGGTGTTGGGTATCACGATAGGACTACTGGGAACGCAGGAGGTAAATATATCCGAAGTGACAATGTGGATATTCGAGATAACCCTGAAGGCGGCGAGAACATTGGCTGGAATGGTACGGGAGACTGGTATAAATACAATGTCAGCGTGCAAGCGAACGGCACGTATAACTTAGGTTTACGATATGCAACAACCAATACGGGAACGCAAGTGAAGGTATGGATAGATTCTACGGATGTAACCGGTGTGGTTACCCTTCCAAGTACAGGAGGTTGGGATAACTGGCAAACCTACACGATCAAAGGGCTGACTCTCCCAGCAGGCAACCATACGATCAAAGTTGAAACGGTAACCGGTGAATTCGATTTCTATACCCTACAGTTCAATGCAGCGGATAACGCCTCCTTTACGAAAACAGACAACTTCGCCACGGCTTTCAGCAACGATTGGAATTGGAGCGGCGGGAACTGGGCGATTGAAAGCGGAGAAGCAAGTATTGATAATGTAGGCAAAAAGACGCTTGGCAGCACGGGCTGGTCCGATTACACCGTTGAGGCGGATGTTAAGGGCATTAGTGGATTAAATAGTGGCATCATGGTTCGGGTGCAAAATCCTGCTCAAGGCGGAGCGGGCAATGATGCCGGTCTTGGAACGGATTTCTACCAAGGTTATCTGGCTGTCCTTTCGGGGAGTTCCGTTTCACTTGGCAAACAGAATTACAACTGGACGACTTTGGCATCCACGGCAGGAACGTATGCGACCAACACTTGGTATCATATGAAAGTGGTTGTCAGTGGCAACAACATCAAAGTCTATGTAGGCGATATGACGACTCCGAAAATCAACTATACCGACAACAACAATCCGTTCATCAGCGGAAAGATTGGACTCAGAGCTCATTATGCACATACTCACTTTGATAACTTTAGTGTGACCCATTAAAAGTGTAGATCTTTCTTAAGATGTCCCTAATCGGTCGATCGTTGTTCCGATTAGGGACATTTTCTGAACATATAAGGAAGTCGATGTTTGAACATTTTTATTCAGGCATTTGTCTTATTTGCCCTATGTTAATGTCGTGAACACCTCCCAATATAACGATCGAAATGAGATATGATGAGAATGACTAAACTCTGGGGGATGTTACAAATGAACGAGGATGTTAAGAAAAGTGGAATCAGAGAACATCACAAGAAAGCGATTACCAACTTAGTAAATCGGATTGGGCAGGATGCCGATTACTTAGCTGTCATTATTGCTGGCTCGGTGGCTAAAGGAATAGCACGAGATGATTCAGATATTGACTGCTATTTGGTTGTTAAAGATGAGATTTTTCAGGAGAGAAAACGGCGAGATCATTTGTTTTATTATGCAGAAGATGGTTGTGAGTATGAAGGTGGTTATTATGACGGGAAAATGATTAATTATGATTTTCTTAAGGCGGCAGCAGAGAAGGGGAGCGAACCAACACGTGCTTCTTTTGATGGAGCGATCGTGGCGTTTTCTCGAATCCCTAACTTGAGTGAGCTTATTAACCGTATATCGATATATCCTGAAGCTAACCGGGAGAGAAATTTCACGGATTTTTATGCGCAGGTGGAGTTATATGGGGGATATTTTGCCAAACGGGCGATTACTTTGAACAATACCTACTTATTATCGCATGCAGTTAGTCAGGTTGCGTTATTTGCAGGAAGACTCATTCTGGCTTATAACCGAATACTTTTTCCCTGCCATAAATCATTGCTAAGTACGTTGGAAAGAGCAATTGAAAAACCAGCATCTTACGTGGAATTGCAGGATGCAATGCTTACTAAGCCGAACACGGAAACGATAAGCGCATTCATTGCGTGCATTCGTTCCTTTCATAATTGGGGCATCACACCGAATGAATCCATCAGCCGTTTTATCGTGAACAACGAATGGAACTGGTTGGATGGTGAGCCTCCCATCAGTGACCGTTAGGAATTAAGCCAACGGAGTTAACTAAGTCTAGGAGGTATAGAATTATGTCTATCATCGAAAAAATCACACCTTGGAAGGCCAACTGGATTTGGGGCGGCTCCGAGGAAAGCCCGCGCAATGAATGGCGCTGGTTCCGAACCTCGTTCGTCTGTCCGCAGGATTTGGGACAGCTGGAGAAGGCGATCTTATGGATTACAGCGGACTCTCGCTATGAAGCTTACGTGAATGGAAAGCGAGTAGGAAGAGGGCCGGTTCGTTATTTTCCGACGGATATTCGTTATGACGCTCATGAGGTCGGGCATCTCCTTCGACGTGGCGAGATCAATATGATTGCGGTGCAAGTGATGCATTTTGGCATCTCTAATTTTCAATATTTAAGAGAACGTGGGGGGTTGCTTGCGCAATTAGATGCCTTTGTAGGTGACAACGAAGTGACGCTTGTCCAAACGGGGGCTGACTGGCGGACGATCGTGCATGCTGGACAAGATCCGGCTATTTCACGTATGTCCTGCCAGACCGCCTTCGCGGAACGAATTGACGGCAGGAAGTTGGCAGAGGACTGGACGTCTACTGCCTATTCAGATGCTGGATGGCAGCAGGCGCTGGTTATTGGGCCAGTAGGTATGGAGCCTTGGGTGCGGCTAGTTCCGAGGGACATTCCGTATTTGACGGAAGAGCCTGTTCTGCCTACACGCGTGATTTCTGTGAATAGGGTAGTTCCCTATCAGCTTACTGGGTTTATCGACGCGTACCATTTAATGAAGGCTCCCGGCGAAGAGAATGCCAATCATATCCGATTCTGCGGCGCTTTTGCGACGATCCTTCGCTTGCGGGAAGAAGCTGAAGTCAAGGTGATGTTCCACGTTGGAGGCCTCGGCATCGTTCGGCTAGGGGAGCGGCTTTATATGGAAGCCGAACTTGAAGTGGAGCCACCGCTAACGCATATTCGTGCGACATTGCCAGCAGGCGACCATCTGTTGCTATACACGGTGAACGGTC
The DNA here is from genome assembly GCF_013141695.1 of Paenibacillus plantarum. Classification (GTDB taxonomy): domain Bacteria; phylum Bacillota; class Bacilli; order Paenibacillales; family NBRC-103111; genus Paenibacillus_E; species Paenibacillus_E plantarum. The sequence continues at coordinate 46,186 of NZ_WHNY01000036.1, read as the reverse complement.
CTGAACATGGACATAGTAACCGAGTGGGGATTGATGCGGATACAGAGATTGCGTGGATCTCGCCGCTTGTGTCGGAGGGGAATGGTGAGAGAATGTCACCCTTCGTTTGTATTGGCCCGTCCTTTACTTATTCCTGTATCGATTACACCGACCAGGATGAGTTGTTAGCATCGTGGGAAGTTGAGAAAGTTCGCTTCGCTGATCGCATCGCTCCTTTGGCAAGCGTCGAAGACTTGCAGGCGAGCGGCTATCTCGTTGCCCCTATTCCGCATAGCTTGGCGAATGGGGAAGATGCCTTCATGCCGCAATTTGCTAAGCGCGAATCGGAGGCTTTCTCCGTTCCTTCGAGTCTGCAACGTATCGCTGTCGCTTCCACAGATCCAGGCGTTGTGCCTGTGTTTGAGAATGGAGATACCGAGTTCATACTCGATTTCGGCAAGGAGTGGAGCGGGTTCCTCGAATTCGAATTGGAAGCGGAAGCGGGGATTACCATCGATTGGTACGGCATCGAATATCGGAAGGATGCGTATGTTCAGCATACGTTCGGTTTGGACAATACGCTTCGGTATGTGACGCGCGAAGGGAATCAACGCTATGCATCCCCGATCCGCAGAGGATTCCGATATGTGATTGTTACCGTCCGCGGTGCGAAGAAACCGGTGTTGATCCGTGATGTCCGGGTTGTTCAAAGCAACTACCCGGCTCCCGAGATCGGTGCTTTCCGAAGCTCGGACTATAAGCTGAATCAGATTTGGGATATTTCCAAGCATACGACGAAGCTATGCATGGAGGATACGTTTGTTGACTGTCCGGCTTACGAGCAGGCTTTCTGGGTAGGGGACAGTCGCAACGAAGCGCTCGTCAATTATTATACCTTCGGAGGGACAGAGATTGTTGAGCGATGCCTTCGCCTTGTTCCCGGATCCGAGTTCCAGACGCCGTTATACGGCGATCAGGTACCTAGTGCTTGGACGAGTGTTATTCCGAATTGGACGTTTTTCTGGATTGTAGCTTGTCGGGAATATGCGGAGCACACGGGAAATCGCGCTTTCGCAGCCGACATGCTGCCGAAAATGCTGCTGACATTGGAAGCGTATCTGGAGTGTGTCAACGCCGATGATTTATTGGACATGAAGGGGTGGAACCTGCTTGACTGGGCACCGATGGATCAACCTAATGATGGTATAGTCACACATCAAAATGTGATGCTGGTGAAGGCCCTGGAGGAAACCGCAGCCATGGCAGCCTTCGCTGGATTGCCTGAACAGGGGACAGTATGTGCGGAGTTCGCTGTCAGAGTGAAAGCAGCGATTAATCGGCATCTCTGGAGTGAGGAACGCGGCGCCTATCTCGATTGTATTCATCCAGGAGGTCGCCGCTCGACGATCTTCAGTATGCAGACGCAGGTCATGGCGCTGCTAGTCGGCGTTACAGAAGGAGAGCGAGCTGCAAGATTAAATGCCTACTTGACCGCCACGCCAGATGGATTCGTACCCATCGGAAGCCCCTTCATGTCGTTCTTCTATTACGAGACGCTGATGAAATCGGGCAATGTACAATGGATGCTCGATGACATGCGTGAGAACTTCGGCTTTATGCTCGATAACGAAGCGACGACATGCTGGGAAATGTACGGCCACACGACGATGAATCGTGCGAACGAGAATGATCTGACGCGCAGTCATTGCCACGCTTGGTCGGCTGCTCCCGGATATTTCCTCGGCGCTTATGTGCTAGGCGTGCGACCTGCTGCACCAGGGTGGGCGAAAGTGATCATCGAACCCATGATCGGCGATTTAAGTTGGGCGAGTGGAACGGTTCCGCTGCCGCAAGGCGGGAGTATCGATGTCGCTTGGAAAGCAGAGAAGGGGGAGATTGCTTCGCTGGTTATTACGGCGCCCGCAAGTGTAGAACTCGATATTCGAGTGCCAGCGGCGTGCAGTGTTGCAGTTAGCCGGGTGAGAGAACTTCCAGCCGTGTAACTTGGAGATTGGCAATAGCTAAATGGCAATAGCTAAATATAAAGACGGTTTTTAATTCGATGCTGAATTAAAGGCCGTCTTTTTGCATTAGAAGGGCCATTGATGGCAAAAGAGCAAGCGCAAGTCGATAAAATCGACTTACGCTCCTCCAGCGGAGCAAATGTTTCACATTAATTGTATAAATTCTTCCAGATATCGATTGGTGAAGGCGCGTTTTGGTGGGGGAACCCCACTTTTTATTCATTATTCAAAAGATGTTTCATTCTTTGATATTTTATTTATGCGAAAGGCGTGCTAACTTGAGGTAGCAGAAGCTTAGTGATTAGCGAATGTCGATTGAAAGGCGGAAATTGCGTGCAGGTAAAGTCAGCTAGAAAGCAAGGAATGTGGCATGAGCTGGGCAAGAACAGATGGGGCTATCTCATGGCACTGCCTGGCATTGTGTTTCTGCTTATGTTTTCTTATTTACCCATGAGCGGGCTTGTCCTTGCATTCAAGGATTATAATCGCGTGGATGGCATATTTGGAAGTCCTTGGAACGGTTTGCGCAATTTCGAATCATTCGTCACATCATCGGATGTGCTGAGGGTAGGTTTGAACACCTTATATTTAAATGCTTTATTCATTATTTTTGGTACACTGGCACAAATTACTGTTTCAATTCTTTTACACGAAGCCGCGAAGAAATGGTTTAAAAAACTGGCACAATCGTTGCTTTTTTTTCCCTACTTTGTATCTTGGGTTGTTGTGGGAGAACTAGTGTATAGTGTCTTATCTAAGGATTTCGGGTCTTTGGACAAAATAATAGCCCAATGGGGATTACCGCGTATGGAGTGGTATACACATCCAGAGTATTGGAGAGGCATCTTGGTGTTTGTTTATATATGGAAGTGGACGGGGTACGGTGCCATTATCTATATAGCTGCTTTAACCAGCATCGATCCTAGCTATTATGAAGCCGCAACCGTAGATGGAGCCAACCGTTGGCAGCAAATTAAGCATATTACATTGCCCTTGTTAATGCCGACAAGCACCATTCTTACCTTATTAGCGATAGGAAGAATATGCTATGGTGACTTTGGGATGATATTCGGAATCGTCAAGGAAAATGGCATACTCATGTCAACAACAGATATCGTGGATACCTATGTCTATCGTGCATTACGCGTCTATAATGATATCGGCATGTCGACAGCTGTAGGCTTTGTTCAATCGGTCATGGGATTCTTTCTTGTATTCGTAAGTAATCGGATTGCGCGAAAAATCGGGGATGGCACATCACTTTACTAGGGAGGTGAAACGAATAAAAACAGCGCTGGCAGATCGCACTTTTAATTGGTTTGCATACGGGACCGTATCCATGTTCATGATGGTTTGTTTATATCCATTGCTTCTTATGCTTTCCAGCTCCTTCTCAACAGAGAAGGAAATTATTCAAACGGGCTATACGTTATGGCCAAAAGGTTTTACGCTGGATACATATGCTTATTTGTTCCGAAGTGGCGGTGATTGGATTCTGTCCTCCTACCTCGTTACGATATTCGTGACGGTCGTTGGCACGGTGTGCAGCATGTTAATCACAGCGATGTTGGCCTATACCCTATCTTCCAAAAAGCTAAAATATAGAAACAAGATATCCCTATATTGTTATTTTACCATGCTGTTTAATGGCGGGCTTGTCCCTTGGTACATTCTCATTGTCAATTATTATCATCTAACCAATACGATTGCTGCATTGATTGTTCCCTATTTATTAAATGTTTTCTTTCTATTCGTCATGAGGAGCTACTTTGATACCATTCCTGAGCCTCTGCTGGAATCAGCAAGAATGGATGGGGCTACTGAACTCTACATATTCGCTAAAATCATGATTCCAATTGCACTCCCAGGGATTGCGACCATTTCTTTATTTTATGCGATTCAATATTGGAATGATTGGTGGTTATCTCTTTTGTTTATTCGTGACGACAGTTTATTCCCGCTGCAGTATCGGTTATATAATCTGTTATCGAACACACAAGCGTTGGCTAGCAATATGTCCCAACATGCAGCTGATAAAGTTGCTGTACCCACAGTAACGGTCAAAGCTGCGATAACGATGGTTACGATTGGACCGATTCTCTTGGTATTTCCTTTTATTCAGCGTTTTTTTGTAAAAGGGTTAATGATTGGGGCCGTTAAAGGTTAACGAACTGCAGAAAACTCATTGAGAGGGGTGATTTATGGGAGATATCGGCAAGAAATAAGTGAATTTACAAATAAGAAGAGGAGGGTCTACAGAGGGAATGCAGAGAAATTGGAAAAGTCGAGTACCTGTACTAACCATTTCATTAGTGGTTGTGTTAGCTCTTACTGCTTGTTCGAAGAACAATGAAACTATGGTGAGTCCAGACAGCAAGCCATCAGTGGGAACAGTCAGTAATTCCAAATTGGTAACCATTCATATGGTCATGCCTGGGGACCAGAGTTCTCGCATGAAAGCTTTCTTAGAAACCGAGTTTGCTCAGAAGATGAAAAAGGAGCTGAACCTGGCATTTGATATTACTTATACACCTTGGGCGCAATATTATGATAAGTTAAATCTTATGTTTGCATCTGGGGAGGACTTGGACTTATTCTGGGCAATCCCAAGTAATTTTGCTCAATATGTAAACAAGAAAAACATTATGGCTGTAGATAAGCTTTTAGAAGAGAACGGCCCTAATATTCTAAAATATTTCCCACAAGAAAATTTCGACGCGGTCAAATTAAATGGCAAAATGTACGCGCTTCCAGTTGCTAAAGCACCTTCTGCAGCCAAATTCCATTCCCTTTTGGTGAGAGAGGATTTGTTGAAGGAGGCCGGAATGGCTGCAATCAAGTCTGTTCAGGATATCAGTGACTTTGCAGCTAAGGTGAAAGCGAAGCATCCGGAGATCACGCCAATTTTCGAGGTAGATCCCCTGAGTCCTTACTACAGGGCATTCTCACCGGCTAATGTCTCGCTTACACCGATTGGGAACGCTGCTTATTATTATGTAAATGAAGATGAGAAGGATGGAAACGTATATTCTTTATTTGAAAATGTGGACTTAGTCAAAAAGATCAGTGACATGCGCGCAGATTGGCGAAGCAAAGGATATATCAAGGATAACCAGTTAACTAATTTTGGCAATGCGCTAAGTGAATTTAATTCAGGTAATTATGCCATGACGAGTGGAGCAGCTGGAGACCGCGCGGTCAATTTCATAGGCCCATTAACGAAGAATGTTCCTACAGGCGAGCTGAATGAATATTTATTAAATCCAGAGAAGCCTAAATATACGCAGATGGTTGTTACCGATATGTTCTATGTAGCAGCGCAATCCAAGCATGCGGATCGGGCTGTGCAATTCTTGAATTGGGTATTTGAAAACCAAGATAATTACGATTTCATGATCAATGGTGTGAAAGACAAGGATTATAAAAATGTTGGCGATAAAATTGAAAAGCTCACCACGGATGAGCTTTGGCCAGCTTGGATGCTCTATAACAAGAAATATGCCAAATTCAGTACGCTTATCCCGGACAAAACAGCAAATAGCTACAAAAATTGGGATGTTGGTACCAAGCTGTCCAAAACAGCAGGATTCGTTTTCGATAATGCGAATGTGAAATTGGAGGAAACGAAAGTAAATCAAATTATTGTAGAAAAGATAAATCCGATTCTCTGGGGCTTTCTAGATTTTGAAGGGAATTTTCCAGCAGCTAGAAAAGCGCTTAAGGATGCAGGGATTGATAAGATCCGTATGGAATATGAAGGGCAACTAAAATCGTATCTCAGCAAGAAGTAAAATTTCCTATGGAATGAGTGGAGTACATGAGTATGACCAAAGCAAGTAAGGAGAAAATCATCGCAAAGACTTTTTTCATTAAATTATTGCTTATTTATTTGGGAACAGCTGTGATGTCCGTACTTGTTCTGGCCATAATTTTGTATTACTGGTTCGGCAATAAGAGCACCGAGGATATTCTTGCCATGAACCGTTTAATCTTGAATAGTGTCCACGCCAAGGGTAATAGCGCTATATCCAACGCCAATCAAATCGCTTATCAAATATTTAAACAAAGTGAATTCCAAGGCCTTATGGAAGACGAGAAGCCAGGTGCTGCTGATCTACTCAATACCTCTAAATTTATCGATACGATTCTGCTGACGAATCCGGCAGTAGCTTCAATCTACATTATCAAGAACAAGCAAATTGTCATGGAGAAAACGGGAAGAGGCGTTGCAGAGAAGGAGTCTACAATCATTGAACTGGTTGAATCCATCAAGAATCTTACTCCCGTGGTGCGATCCGTTCCCTACACGACTGGAAAGATTGCTAATGTCATTTCTATTTTATTTAAAGATGAGGAAATTGGTTCTGTACTGGTCACGTTGGATTCGGATCGGTTAAAGCAGGAGGTATTCAATCACAATGTTGCAGATACCTCGGTTGCGGCCATATTTGATGCTAACGGTCAAATCCTGTTAAGCAGTAATGAAGAGATTAGTTCTACCAAGCTATATCACAAGGCGTATGAGCAGCTATCCAAAAATCATCAATTGTCCGGTAGTGGTTCAAGGATTATGCAGGATGAGCAGCATCTTATTGCCAACTATATCTTTTTTGAGAATCCGGATTGGACCGTGCTATCACTCATTCGTGATAATGATATTATCCGAGAGCAATCCAAAGCCATGAAAACGATTATTGCGGTCATATCGGTTATTTTTGTGATGCTGTTGTTCATTTCGATTGTGGTTTCTAAACGGTATTATTTGCCAATGATGCTGATTTTCAGCCAAATTGTTCGTTCCGCAAGAAAAACGGGTGTTTCCGAATCGATGGAAGCTGTCAATCTAAAAGTGATTGTAAACGCAACCAAATCACTCTTTGAACGGATGAATGTGCTGGAGCACCAAGAAGAAATGAGCATATTTACGATGCAGTCACGCTATATCCATACCTTATTGCAACAAAGCAATGAGATGGATGAACAGGAAATCAGGGAGCATCTCTTGGATTTAAGAGTGGTGAACAGCACGCAGGATGCATATATCATTCTAGTCATTCGCATCAATGGGCTTGTCGAGTTTCGAGAACATAATACGAAGATGTCATCTTCTTTAAAGCTGAATTCATTAGGAAATTTAACACTCGAGATGTTAGGTTATGACACGAACAGCACCTATGTCATCGTGGACGAGGAACAGTTGGTTTTCTTACTCCAAGTGGATGCGCATGATAGAAGATTCGATCCTGTTGCATTTGAGAGTGTTCTTCTACAGTTAAGAGAAACCTCGCAGAATCTATGGAATCTTGCATTTACTGCTGGTGTAAGTGAAGTTGAAGAACAATACAATCGTATCGCCAGCCGATATAAACAGGCCTGCGAAGTTACGAATTATCGCCTTTATTATGGCAGGGATCCTGTTCTATACACGTCAGCCGTGCTAATAGAATCGGAAAACATTAACGAATCTATTCGTAAAACTGAGAAACAGCTGATCAAGGATATTAAACAGCTGGCTACATTCGAATATGAGCAGCATGTGAATGAGTATCTGGCCTTGCTGTGTGCGCTTCCGTATCGAACGGCTGTAAAGCTCAATGCGCAAACGATTCATTCGCTCCTCTGCATTCTCGAAGACGCCATTTTTCTGCAAGCTGTTAAGCCTGAATATGATTATCAACTCATTTATAATCGTGTTCTGACCATGGAGACGTTGTCTGAGCTCAGGGAATGGTATGCGGAAGTGTATGAATCTGTCAGCCGGGAACTCATTCAAATCAATTCTTCAGGAACTTCGGATATTGTGCGTAAAATTATAGAGTTGACGGAACAGAACTATGCCAACTCAGGGATTTCTGCGAACGGGCTTGCCGATGAGCTGAATATTACCCCCCAATATTTTAGCCGAATAGTGAAAGAAGCCATGGGGATGAGTTTCCCAGATTACATCAATAATTTACGGTTAAACAAAGCGCGGGAATTGCTTATCTCCCATCCTGAAATGGGTGTGAAGCAAATTTATGAGAGCATTGGCTACAACAATGCGGCCTATTTTACGACTTTATTTAAAAAGACATATGGCGTAACTCCGACCAAATACAGAAAGACGGTTAATTAGTTGTGAGAATAGAACTGGAGGAAAAAAGAATGGTAATCAGAAAAGGGATTAGCCTAGTATGCGTAGCATCAAGTTTGGTTTTGGTAGTTGGATGTTCGTCTACGGACGGGGGCAGTGCACCAGCTGCCGGCAAGGAAACATCATCTGTAGCCAAATCGACTCCAGCTGCAGAGGCAACTGCTTCTAGCGCGGGTAAAGGCGAGAAAACGGAACTCACGTTCTATATTCTGTCAGATTGGGAAAAAAATATAAATCAGGTATCCGCCGATTTCATGAAGGAAAATCCGAATATCTCGATCAAAATGCAGTCATATCCATTCCGTCAGCTTTTCGAAACGATGGAGGTAAAGCTGGGATCGAAATCTCCTGAAATCGACATTGTACTTACGGACGGTCCGCTAGTCTCCAACTATAATGCCAAAGGATATTTGGAGCCGCTGAATGATCTGATCAGCAAGAAAGCTCAAACGAATTATATCCCGTCGTCGTTGGAAGCGGGCTCTGTGAACGGAACGCTGTTGGCAGCACCGATGAATACATCCTCGCAGGTGCTCTATTATAACAAAGATATTTTCAAGGAAAAAGGGGAAACCGTCCCTGACTTTGATATCGCGAAACGCTGGACGTGGGAACAGGTTGTAGCGGCAGGGAAAAAACTGACCTACGACAAAAACGGCGACGGCCAACCGGATGTATTCGGGTTTACGTTTGAGCAGCTCAACCGTCCTTATCAATTACTCTCTTTGGGCAACGGTCTAGGCGGCAAAGCGATCAGTGAAGATGGGTTAAAGTCGGACGGTTTTACCAACTCGCCAGAAATGGTGCAAGCAGGCAAATTCTACTACGACCTATACAATACCTTTAAAATTTCACCAAAGATAACGGCTGATGAAACCGTAGATTATTTTGCGACAGGTAAAGTCGCGATGTTCGTGGGCGGAACTTGGGATGTTGGGAAGTTTACCGATGCCAAGATTAACTTCGGAATCGCACCTCATCCGTATTTTGAGGGTAAAAAGGTGGCAACGCCAACTGGAAGTTGGCATGTAGGGGTTTCCAAATATTCCACGCATAAAGATGCAGCGGCCAAGTTCATTGAATACCTCACGGCGGGCAAAGGAGCGGAGACTTGGGTTAATGCGAGTAATGACGTACCTGCACGAATCGACCTGCTGAACAAGATTGATTCTGATCCTAATTATCAGAATTTTCCGAAAAATATCATGAAGCTTGCTGCTTCCGAGGCTAATAACACGGCGGTACCTAGACCGAAATCGCCTGGTTACCTGGAATGGGAAACATTGATGGACAAAGCGTTTAGCGATATCAAAAACGGTACTGAGCCGAAGAAAGCACTCGATGGTGCAGTTACGCAAATTGACCGCCAACTAGCTAAGTATTCGGTCAAGAAGTAAGCAGGGATCTCAGGGGTTTTCGGGCTTCCGAAAATCCCTTTCTAATCACAATAATCGACGGGAGTAGCCATATGTTGAAGAACAAACTAGTTCCTTACTCGTTTTTACTCCCAGCCCTACTGGGCTTGGCCATTTTTAAATTATATCCACTAGCCATAGGTTTTACGGACAGTTTTTATCAAACCATCTTTATGACGGGGCAAAAAAGCTTCATTGGATTCGGGAATTACATCTCCTTGTTTAAGGATCCGATTTTTTGGAAGTCGATTCAAGTGACGTTATGGATGAACTTGCTCATTAATCCGATCCAAATCGCGTTATCGTTTGCTCTTGCGATCTTTTTGAACAAGAAGGTGAAGGGCATCGCGATATTCAGAACGATTCAAATCGTTCCGATCGCCGTTTCAATTCCGATTGCGTGCATCATGTTCAACATCATCATGAACCCCGAGCAAGGGGTACTCAATTCCATGCTCGTCTGGATGTCGCTAGATCCCCAGCCATTTCTAACGAGTTCGGGCCAAGCGATGTGGGTCATTATTCTGCTGGCTACATGGAAAGGCGTGGGGTATTGGATGCTGTTCCTTTTGGCAGGCTTGCAGGAGGTTCCTGATTCTCTGTACGAAGCTTCATCGATTGATGGCGCTAGTAAATGGACACAGTTCAGAAATGTCACCTTCCCGATGATGAAAAGACCCTTGGTATTTGTCACTGTCTCCACCACTGTAGCGAATTTCCTACTGTTTGCTCCCATGTATATATTAACGAACGGCGGCCCGCAGAACAGCACGAATGTTCTCATGTTGGAAGCTTACAATAGTGCATTTGTCTATTCCGATATGGGCAGAGCGTCTGCCATTATCATTGTTTTACTGCTCATCATCCTGTTGATCATTTCCGCTCAATTTATGCTGCTACGGGCGAAGCATTAGCAAAGGAGGGAAGTTTAGTTGAAACTAGCTCCCATCATCTCGAAACCAGTCATGTATATCGCTCATATTCTTCTCGTGATTATTGTCATATTCCCTATTTTCTTTGCTCTAACCTCTTCGTTCCGTCCGCTGGAGGACGTGTTTCGCTACGTATCTCCAATTAGTTGGAAAACGTTTATTCCCACACGCTTCACCTGGGATGCCTATTATAATCTTTTTGCCCAAAGAGGCTTTGCACGAATTTTCTTTAATACGTTTTTTGTAGCAATCGTCAATGTGTTTTTCGGCGTCATTGTGAACTCTATGGCTGCATTCGCTTTTGCGAAAATGGCGTTTAAAGCAAAAAATGGGCTGTTTTTTCTCGTGCTGATCACGTTCATGATTCCTTTTGAGGTGATTGCACTGCCACTTTACAGCTTAGTCGACAGCTTTGGCTGGCTGGACTCTTACTATGGACTGATCGTGCCAGGAATAGCGAGTGGTTTGGTTATATTTCTATACAGACAGTTTTTCATGGATTTGCCGGTCGCCTTATTGGAGGCTGCACGGATGGATGGCGCATCCTGGTGGCGGATTTATTACAAGGTTGCTATTCCGCTGTGCAAACCAGTTACGATCAGTGCAAGCCTGCTCATATTCATTTCCCAATGGGAAGCCTTTATGTGGCCGCTTCTTGTCAGCCGTTCCAAAGAATATCGCGTGATACAGGTAGCCATGAGTTATTTTGTTACGGAACATGCGACATACTGGAATGAAATGTTTGCCGCATCCATTTTGGCGATTATTATCCCTGTGTGCCTGATACTGCCGTATCAGCGCTATTTCGTACAAGGGGTAACAAGCACGGGAAGTAAAGAATGACATATAGCACATGCTTTGCTTCAAAATTCAATCAAATGGGAGGTAAGTAATGTTAAGAACAACGTCTAAAAGATTTATCTGTTTCGTTATGGCCTGTATGATGGTTTTAAGTTTAATGGTTGTGTATACCAAACCAGTTTCAGCAGCAGATGAATATGACACATTAAGAGCCAAATGGAAGGCCACTTTAGTCGGAAGCGCGACCTACAGCCCCACTGACCCCAATATTGCTGCCCGTATTACGGCCATAACCACGAAAGCTCAGGGGTTATGGGACACGATGATTAAAACGCCTACTCGAGCAACGCTTTGGACTGGATATAATTTCAATGGCTCTTCGTCAGCGACGGTAACGGCTGCGTATACGAATCTCAAAGATATGGCACTTGCCTATGCGACGCGAGGCTCAAGCTTAGAAGGGAATACAACATTAAGAGATGATATCATTGGTGGTTTAGATTGGATGAATGCGAACGTCTTCTATGCAGGAGGCGTGCAGTATCAGAATTGGTGGCATTGGCAAATAGGGACACCCCTGTTGCTTAATGATATCACTGTTCTCATGTATGACGATTTAACGCCAACACAAATTACCAACTACATGGCTGCAGTTGATTATTCTCAACCAACGGTAGCGATGACGGGAGGTAATCGGGCCTGGGAAGCTATAGTCATTGGAGTTAGAGGCATGATTGTTAAGGATAGTGCCAAAATAACCCTTGCTACTGCTGGTTTAAGTCTTTTATTTGATAATGTAACAAAAGGAGACGGCTTCTATTCGGATGGTTCCTTCATCCAGCATACTTTTTTTGCATATACAGGTGGTTATGGCTTATCTCTGCTTGAATCGGTAAGCAATTTAATGTACCTCTTCGGAGGATCTTCATTTGATGTTACGGATCCTGATAAGCTGAACGTATATAAATGGATTTATGATGCATTTGAACCGCTTATTTATAAAGGCGCTCTTATGGATATGGTGAGAGGAAGAGAGATCGTTAGAAGTTGGTCAGAGGATCATATGGTTAGCCATAGTGCCATGCGTTCCATCCTTCTGTTAGCTGAGATTGCTCCTTCAACAGATGCAACAGCTTTCAAACGTATGATCAAATACTGGCTGCAGACAGATACATTTAACAATCTATTAACGGATTCTTCGATTCAAGTGATTGAAATGGCAACAGCATTGCTGAATAATGCTTCCATTACGCCAAGAGATGAACTGATTGGATACAAACAGTTCGTGGGCATGGATCGTGCCGTTCAGCTAAGACCAGGATTTGGATTCGGAATTAGTATGAATTCTACCCGTATTGGCAATTACGAAGCGATAAACAGTGAGAATAATAAAGGCTGGCATACCGGTGATGGCATGACCTATTTGTATAACAACGATTTGTCTCAGTTTAGTGATAATTTCTGGCCTACTGTGAATTCCTACAAGCTTCCTGGGACTACTGTTTTGCAGAATACATCCGTTGCTGCAAATGTTCGTTCGGATAAAGATTGGGTTGGTGGTACGGACATCTCGGGGTTATATGGGGTGACAGGGATGGAATTACATCCGTCTGGTCAAACGCTAACAGCTAAAAAATCTTGGTTTATGTTTGATGACGAAATTGTTGCATTGGGTTCTGGGATAACCAGTACAGATGGCATTGCTGTCGAGACGATTGCAGAAAATCGAAAAATAAACAGCAGCGGAAATAATGCATTGACCGTAAACGGTACAACTAAATCAACAGCTCTAGGCTGGACGGAGAATATGACAGGTGTTAATTCCATTCATTTAGCTGGAAGTGTAGCGGGTTCAGATATTGGCTACTATTTCCCAGGATCTACAGCCCTAACAGGACTGCGCGAGGCTAGAACAGGCAATTGGAAACAAATTGACGGCAATGGCGGTGCGTCAACGACGCCTTATACACGCAATTACTTGAGTTTGGTACTCAACCATGGCGTCAATCCTGCAAATGCAAGCTATTCCTACGTCACCTTACCTAATAAGACGAGTGCACAGGTAAGTGCTTATGCAAGTAATCCAAATATCACAATTTTGGAAAATTCTACAGATGCGCAGGCTGTTAAAGAAAATGGACTCAATCTTGTAGGGATTAATTTTTGGAATGATAGTACCAAAACGGTAGGCCTTGTGACCTCGGACAGGAAAGCCTCCGTTATGACCAAGGAAACGGCAAATGATGTAGAGGTATCTGTATCAGATCCAACCCAAGCTGGCAGGGATACGATAAACATCGAAGTTAATAAAAGTGCAACTCAGTTGCTGTCTGCTGACAGCGGTATTGTCGTAACTCAGCTGTCACCAACTATCAAATTTTCGGTCAGTGTTGTAGGCGCTAGTGGCAAGTCATTTAAAGTGAAGTTCGCTACTACTGGAACGGCTGTTCCGTTGCCAACGCCTGTTCCAATGGCTAATCCATTTATTATTGAAGCAGAGACGCTTACGGTAGTTGGTACTTCGGATAGCCATACAATTGTGAATAGCTCTACGGCTAGCGGTGGCAAAGACGATATGTTCAATGCCAATGCGATCAATGATTATATTGATTACAAGGTAAATGTGCCAATCGCAGGAACTTACAAAATCACGCTCAGACTATATAAAGCAAGCCTCCCTATTCTATATCAATTAAAAATAGGTAATGCGGATCATGCGGCGCCATTTAATACTTATTCAACTGCAGCCAACTATTTTGATGTTGATTTAGGCAATTACACGTTTATTGGTCCTGGGGATCGCGTATTCAGACTTACGAATACCGGTACACAGGCGGGGAAAATTAGGGTTGATTATATGAAGCTGGAGCAGACAAGTGCAGCAGCGCCAAGCCCAGTCTTCACCAAAGGGGTCAACTTTAACGGCGGGGCCGTGACCATCGAGGGAAATAGCTGGCTCGCGCAAAGCGCGGCAGTGACCTCCGGCATGACAATCAGTTCTGTCAGTTCGGCAACCAATACGCGCACACCAAATCCATCCGCAGATGTGGACACAGCATCTATGCTGCATTCGGAGATTTGGAAAGGTGGCAACATAAGCATTTCCCAAACCGTTACAAATGGTACCTATTCGGTCTTCCTATGGGTTATGGAGGACTATCAGAACAATTTCCGCAGCTTTGATGTGAAGCTTGAGGGCGCAGTAAAGGGAACTGTTGCAACAGGTACAGTAGGAAGTTGGACCCGGTATGGACCCTATACCGCAACAGTCAGTGACGGATCACTGACGATGGATCTCGTACGATTGACAGGTGATGTACTGCTGCAGGGGATGGCAATATATGCGGTCACGCCTTGATAGGATCGCTATAAATGGGATACGTGAATGACAAAGACAAGGAGTTAAGCAGGTTTTATAGGCTTAGCTCCTTTTCTTTTTTACATGGAAAACATCCATCTATTTTTCGTGATTTCCTCGATTTGAAACGAGTAGATGGATATTTTACAGCTAATATCGCGAGATTGGAGCAAATGTAAGGGAATGGCCGGAATTAGATGCATTTTTTCCATTTATTTTGAATTTTTCTTTAAAACACAGAGAAATAAATGGAGGTTTTCCAGTTAAACGTGAGTTTAACTAATACCGCATCTAATCGGAATAGAGTGGGTTGGTGAATGTACATTTGTAACAAATGGAATGTCCAAAAAGTCCACCTTTTCCGTCGATATCGTTCTCCCTCTCTTTGAGCGTTTTCTCATAAGATAGAGGTACGAATAATGGAGACGACGAAGGAGGAACAAGCATGCATCTAGCTTGGCAGCTAACGAACCTAAGAACGAATGCAATGGTAAATCCACTGGGGGTGGAAACAGCAGCTCCCCTATTAAGCTATATTATCGAAGCTTCTGCTCGAAACCAGCGTCAAAGCTGTTATCAAATTCTAGTGGCGTCTACCAAGGCCAAACTCCAAGATGATAGTGGCGACATGTGGGATTCAGGTAAAGTAGCGGGAAGCGCGACTAGTAACATTCTCTATAACGGAACCGAATTAGCTTCGAGGCAAAGGGTATATTGGAAAGTTCGGGCGTGGAATGAAGCAGGCGAAGTGTCAGACTGGAGTGAAGCTTCCCAATGGGAAGCGGGGCTTCTTCATGAAACCGATTGGGCTGGTAAATGGATCGGACAGGGAGAGACGTGGGAAGGTAATCGTTCTGTGGTTCCTATGTTCGTGAAAGAGTTTGAGGCAGCGACGGGTAAAAGAATTGCTCAAGCCAGACTCTATATCAGTGGATTGGGGTTGTTCGAGGCTTACTTGAACGGCACTAAAGTGAGTAACCACTTTTATGAACCTGGTGAAAGTGATTGCAGAGATACCGTGTTTTACGTGACCTACGATGTAACAGATCATTTGAAGTCGGGGAATAATGCGATGGGTGTTCTGCTTGGCAACGGCATGTACGGCAATTATTCCGAAGTCAGCACACAAACGGGAGATCGTCTCCGCTATACGAAGTCAGATGGGATTGAGCTAAGTACCTCGTGGCAAGGTTTGTACGGAAGATTGAAAACGATTGCACAAATAGAAGTTAGGTATGAAGATGGCTCGGTCGACACAACGGTTACAGATGAGAGCTGGGTATTCACGGAGAGTCCAACGACATTCTCGGGTTGGTTCGGCGGTGAAGACTATGATGCGACGAAAGAAGTGACAGGCTGGAATTGTGCAGGCATAGCCAGGGACAACTGGCAACCCGCTCAAGTCATGGAGCCGCCGATGGGCAAGCTTTCAGCTAGAGAATGTCCACCCATTACAATAGCTGAAAGCTTTCCAGCTGCATCGGTTACGAAGCTGGCGAGTGGCAATTATCTCGTGGATATGGGCCGGAATGGCGCCGGGATCCCCGAAATCATTTTAACCAATACCACACCTGAGATGGCTGGCGGCAAGATTACCTTGTATCCAGCGGAAGTTCTAACGTGCGAAGGCGGAGCCGATCCTCATAGTGGTATACAATACATCGAGTGGGGAATTGTTTACAATAGCTATGTGCTAAGCGGCAAAGGAGAAGAGCGGTGGCAGCCAACTTTTTCATACCAAGGATATCGCTATTTAGAAGTCGAACTAAGTATGGAGCTGGCTGACTGGGTTCCAGATGTGTCTCATTTCATGAACCATCTGCTGCGAACAGAGAATGAGGTTGTTGGCACATTCCGAACGTCAAGCGAGGATATTAACACGATCGATACCATCATTACACGTGCAATAGAGAGTAACATGTACAGTGTTTTAACAGATTGCCCGCATATGGAGAAATTAGGATGGGCCGAAGTTAGTCAGTTTATGTTCAATTCCATGTCGTCCACCTTTGATATTCAGGCATGGATGAAGAAATTTACCAAGGATATGATGGATTCGCAAGAGGATAGTGGAGAAGCGATTGCGATTGCTCCTGAGTACCAGCGCATTACGTTTCTGTACAAAGATCCAAACTGGGGCGGTGCTCTGATCCTGACGCCATGGCAGATCTACCAGGTGTATGGGGATTGGACGATTCTGCAGCAAGCTTACCCGAACATGAAGGCCTATATTGCTTATCTGAAAAGCCAAACGACAGACCATCTGCTTATCGGTTATGCTCAGATTGGTGAATGGGGAGCTTATGATACCTCGACACCTACTGACTTTGTAGCTACGTGTGCTTATTTCCGAATTGTGCATACCGTAGCTCAAATAGCAGGCGTCCTAGGGCAAGCTGAAGACGCAGCTTACTATCTGGATTTGGCAGCTGACATTCAGGCAGCTTTTAATCATGCTTATTATGATGTGGCGACGGGGATCTACGGCTCAGGCAGTCAAGCGAGCTATGCTTGCGCGTTATTTAGTGAATTGGTCGAAGAGCAGTATGTTCCGCGGTCTGTAGATCTACTAGTCCAAGCAATCGAAGCGACAGACTTTCATTTGAGTACAGGTGAAGTTGCGCTCAAGCAGATGTTAACCGTACTGGCGGACCAAGGCCGCAATGATATTGTCTATAAAATGGTCACGAATAAAACGCAGCCAAGCTACTTGTACTTTGTAAGCCAAGGTGCCACAACGTTGCCCGAATATTGGGACATGGCTCGTTCGCAAAATCATTGCATGATGGGACACGCCAAGGAATGGCTGACCCGTTCACTTGCGGGGATTTCACCGGCAGCGCCGGGGTATGACGCCTTCGAGATCAAGCCGTACTTACCGGAAGATTTGGCTGAAGTCGAAGCAACCTTGAAGTGCAATTATGGGATGATTGCCGCGCATTGGATCAACGACACAGCTAATCATCGAATAACTTTAAAAGTAACCATTCCCGTTGGTCCTGAAGCAACCGTGTATGTCCCTAAGTGCGGAGATATTCTTCGCATGGATGGGCAAGAAATCACAGCTGCTTTGGATGGTAGCGGTTCATACTACGTCGTAGAGCAAGTAGGATCAGGGACGTATGTATTTACGACAGAAATAGCGATTTAAGGTTTGTTAATATCACTTGGCCAATGGCCGTGGGAGAGCACTTATGCTGCCATTCATGCAACTGTTGCAAAAACAACCCATACGGCCCTATGTCCGTTATGCGCATCATATGCTTCAAGCCTTGCATATGGTTCCGCGTATCATTTTCGATCATGAATTGGTGTGGATTGAAAAGGGGAATGGCGTACTTACAGTGGGCGAGTCATCCCTCCCGTATCAAAAAGGGGATTTACTTCTGATTCCTCCTGGGACTGTTCATACGTTGTCTGGCCCCTTTGAAGCGCATAAAGCGATTCACTTTGATTGGGAACATCGACCTGAGGCGCAGGAGGCACTCGATCAGCAGATGGATGATCGAGAAGCAGGAAGAGTTCGCCATAAACGCGGCTCTCTTTGGCTGCCTCACGCCGTTGTCTTTCATGCGGTAGGCCTTGACATCGTAGCTGCCATCGATGAAGTTGTTGACGCCTACCAATCTGACGCCAAGTTCAGGTCGCTCCAGCTTCAAGCTGCCTTCAGCCGACTGCTCCTTCATCTTGTTGTGGATGTAGACGAAAGACGCGTATCGTATGATCAGCTTGTAGCACAGGACCCTCCTCACATGGCAATTTCATTGGAGGAGAAGGCAGAGATCACGGGGTTAGCGGATCAATTGATGACACGGGTAGAGATAGCGGATGTGGATCCGTGCCTCTTGCAAGAATTGATCCAGTCGATTCCACTAGGTGAAGCGCAGATAAGACGCCTATTCAAAAGACAATTTGGTTACACACCGCACATGTACCTTACGCTGCTATGCATGAATAAGGCACGTAAGCTGCTCCAAGAAAGCTCAACATCTGTACAGGACATTGCTTATGGTTGCGGCTATGAAGATGCCAAGTATTTCAGTCGATTGTTCCACAAGTTGGAAGGTGTTGCGCCCGTGGAGTTTCGTTCGCTGCATAAGCGAGTGTAAGAGTCGCAGTTGCAAGAGAAGAGACCAACCTCAAGTAGTGAATTCTACTTAGGGTTGGTCTCTTCTTTTATGAAACTAACACTCTCACAAACAATTTCTAATAGTAATCTAATAGTCTTCATTTACTATACAGATATTGGGATAACAACTAATTTATATAACTAGAACGGAGATGGATACGATGGAATCAAAACTTCAGCAGAAAATTGACAGCTTGCGATTCGAAATGATCAATCAAGCAGCGATCAATGGTAGCCTAACACATGAGAAAGTCGTATCCGTTAGTCAGTTGTTAGATCGATACATTGTGCTATACCAGAAGCTTATCCTCAAAAAAGCAAAATTAAAATTAATTAGTTAACTATGGCCTTCATAACGATTAGCTACTCATCTTGTGGATCTGGGGCAGGTTGTTCTTCGGCTGCAGCGACTTCATCAATTGCTTCTTCATTCACTTCATTCGTCTCTTCACTTACTTCGTTACTTACTTCTACTTCAGCGCTGTCGCTTGCTGTCTCGTTTGGAGCTGCATGCTCACCCGCAAGTTGTTGAAGCGCTTCTAATCTGCTGCTCAAGCTCTTAATTCTTTCATCCGCTTGGTTGCCAGTGCCAGATAGTTGCTGCGCATGGCTGAGCAAGGATTGTACTCTTTTAATTTCGGCTGTATGTGCCATCGTTATGTTGCCTCCCCATAGTCTCGTTCATTTTATCAAACACCAAGGAAAACTATCATCCATAGAAAAGTGTATACTTTTCTATCTTGTACTACAAGAGAAATTAGCATGGCTGCCCATCGTACCAACGAGTGAGGATTGAAGAACACTTTTTCTGTCCAAAATAGGAGTAAAACTCTTTCAGACAGATGAGTGGTGACCATGAAGGATATAACTTTTAAAGCTTTGGCCATAACGAATGAAATCGATTTGAATAAAATTGCCGCCTACTGCGGGATTCCCAAAAAATTTACGTGGGAACAGCCTTTAAGTTTAAGAGGTGACATTCTTTCTAAGATTCTCCAAAAAGATTTAGTTGGATTTCAACAAGTGTTTGTGTTTTCTTTCGGAAGCGTCGTCTTCGTTAATCAAGTAGACAAGGGAGAAATAACGAACTTCTTGAAATTTATTCAGACATTTGAACCAGCTATCGATCTTCAACATGCAGAGAAATACACGGAAAATTACAGGCTGCACACCGAGCCAATCGATAACATGGAATTGACGGACAAGTATGTCGTAGTCGCTGAATATGAGCCCTATTATCCGGAGTTAATCTCGACCGTCCTTGCCAAATCAGTTGCACTCGAAAAGATCGAGGAACAGCTTGGGAAAATTCATGATAGTCTGGAAATGATGATCGATAGACTTGAAAAAGGGAAGCTTCGTGTAGGCAACAAAGAATTGGCAAGGACGACTGCACAAATCGTTCGTCATGAATATAACACCCTTGCGTATATCATGATATTGGATAAACCTGATTTAACTTGGTCAAATAGCTCAGCGGGCCATTTTTACGATGAGATGATCGAATTTTTTGAATTGAATGATCGGTTCACCATTCTTAAAAGCAAAACGGACATTTTGTATCACATTTTGGAAGGTTTCTCAAACATTAGTCACTCCATCCGAGGCCTCTTCGTTGAATGGATCGTTGTGATTCTCATTGTTATTGAAGTGGTATTAACGATCTTGCAAATCTTAGGTTGGATTCCCTCACATTAACCCAAAGCGGCCCCTTCTAGGAGGAGGTCGTTTTTTGTGCAGAGCTTTTGTATGCTTGCTTCTTCCTATTTTTGTAACAATTCTATAGGAAAAAGGATAGGCTTTGTTATATAATAAAAAAGACCGTACGGTTCGGTTTTTTATAAAGAGCTTCACCTTAGAAAGGATGAAGGTATGTCCACTAGTAAAAAAGCGTACTTATTCATGCTATTAATTACAGTTGTATTTATCGTGTACGTCTTGTACGCCAACTTTGTTCATGATCCGCAAGCAACCGCTTTTCTAGGCCATAAAGAAACGCTTAAACGAGCTTTACACACGGAAGTCTGGCTGAAAGTGATGAATGTACACGTCATTTTCGCATGTATGGCTATGCTGTCGGGTGCTGCTAATTTCTCTACAGTTATCTTGAAAAAGTATCGTCAATTCCATCGTATGAACGGGTATTTCTACTTGCTCTCCGTGGTCATTGTTGACGTCACTTCCGGGTATATGGCGCCCTATGCGACAGGCGGGAAAGCTAGCAGCATGGGGTTTAACTTGATGAATATTGTGTGGCTGGTTATGACCATCGCCGCAATCGTCAAGATCAAGAAAAAACAGGTCAATCAACATCGCAAGTGGATGACGAGGAGTTATGCTTTCGTGTTTACGAATCTCACGATTCATGCCATAACTGCGCTGCTCCATAATGGGATTGGCCTTACGTATACAACCAGCTACACCGTGGCCGTGTACGGATCGATCATCTGTCTCATGATAGCTGCGGAGATCGTTATTCGAACTGTTTTTAGAAAACCTAGCACGACGATGATCTGAAGGAGGGACTAATATGCACGTTCAAGTGGTATTATTCGATGGATTCGATCTCATGGACGCTCTAGCTCCATACGAAGTATTCGCTGCAGCGGCGATGTATGCGGGTGGAGCCATCACGTTGGAGTTAGTGTCCGCTGAGGGGAAACGTTCGGTACCGAGCGGCATGAAAGGACCTGCGATCGAAGCACAAGCCGCATTAGATCCGAGCCGCTCAGGTATTATTCTTGTTCCTGGAGGTTCAGGCAAGCCAGAGGGAGATTCCGAAGATGCTGTTCCTAGCATTCTGAGATTAGCGATGGAGTCGGATTTGACCGCTTTGATGGAACGAGCTTTGGAGAATGAGCATATCACGGTTGCAACGGTGTGCGGAGGTTCCTTGGTGCTTGCCATGGGCGGCTTATTGGAGGGGCGTTATGCGGTTACGAATCATTTGGGGATGTCTGCCTTAGGAGCTACGGGTGCAATTCCGATAGAGGCCAGAGTCGTTGAAGATGGACATCGTTTGGTCAGTGGGGGAGGTGTGACATCAGGACTTGATGTAGCCCTGTACTTGGTGGAGCGTGAAGTAGGGCCCCAAATCGCATCGGCTGTGGAGAAACTATTTGAGTATGAACGACGCGGGACGGTGTGGCGTGCACAAGGCATTGTGCCGATTAACTTCGCAGCGAGTTCGGATGCATCTGCCGAAGATCTCGTAATCCCTGTAGGCGATGCGGCATCTGATGAAGATCCGAAGATAGAAGGCACATGGCAAACTACAATCGCAACGCCTATTGGTAAAATGTCCGTCATGCTGCATATTTCCATGAAGGACGGTTCCATTCGGGGAACAGCAAAACAAGGGGATGAGGTTGACGAACTCCTTAACCCCACATGGGACGGTCGTCAATTGACATGGACGCAGAAGGTCAAGAAGCCGATGAGACTGAACTTGAAGTTCGAGGTAAAGGTGCATGGCGACGTCATGAGTGGAACCGCTAAAGCAGGGATGCTGCCATCATCGAAGGTTACAGGCAGGCGA
The DNA here is from genome assembly GCF_013141695.1 of Paenibacillus plantarum. Classification (GTDB taxonomy): domain Bacteria; phylum Bacillota; class Bacilli; order Paenibacillales; family NBRC-103111; genus Paenibacillus_E; species Paenibacillus_E plantarum. The sequence goes on along the minus strand of NZ_WHNY01000036.1, from coordinate 23,877 downwards.
GTACACTGAAAGCGCAGAGAAAAACGGCTGCTAATGAGCCTTATAGGTCATGAGCAGCCGTTCAATATGTTGACGAGAATAAGCCACATGACGGTTGTCCCGAGTAAGTCTGCTAGCCATTATGCCGCCTTCAATGCTTGAAAAAATAAAAGAAGCTACCGATTCTAGTTCCATCTCTGGTTGAAATTCCCCGTTGCTCACTCCTTGAGCAAGCAAAGATTGAAGGAATCCAGACATTTGGGTGTAAGCCTGGGCAGCATGATCTCGAAGAACAGGGAAGGAGTGGTCGCTTTCGACCGCTGTATTTAAGAACGGACATCCACCTTGGATGGGTGGGTTATGGACGGTGTCACGGTACACGTCGCACATCGCTAGAATTTTGCCAATAGCCGTGTCCTGAAGTTCGATGGCCGCAGCGAACTGCTGCCATAAGACATGTCCAGCGTATTGGAAAGCTTCAATCGCAATATCGTCTTTGCTGGTGAAAGTGCGATAGATCGCTCCTTTGGTTAAGCCAGTTGCGTCCATAATATCTTGCATCGTCGTGCCTGTGTACCCTTTATCATTAAAAAGAACAGCCGATTTCTCAATGATGCGGAGTTTCGTTTGTTCACCTTTGCGCATGGGGATAATTCCTTTCTAACCAAACTGACAATGTTAGCCCAATTATAACACATCGCAATGCGCCTGATTACCCTTTCGCGGTTCCCACAGTGAGCCCCCCACATTCTTCCAAAAAAAACGGTTGCAAACGATTCAAATCCGATGTAAGATACAAATAAGCAAAAAGCAAACGCTTACAATTAATTGTATTAAACCGGTTTAATAAACTTTAATAAACCGAAACAGGAAATTTTACATTTTAGGAAGAGTACTCGTGCTCCATGTGTTAAGCGCTTACATTTTTATTAAAACGGTTTAACTACATACATCTCATTTTTTTTAATATCTTATTAAACCGGTTTAAGGATATTCTACCTTGGGGGTGAAAGGTACCGATTTCTAATTAAGGGATAAGGCATAAGGAAGAACAAGTTTAACATTATGGAGGGGATTGGCTTGAAAAGAAGTGGTTTGTTTATTGGGATGATGTTGATATTTGCAGTTGTTTTTGCAGCATGTGAGAGTGAAAGTGAACCAAAAGCAAGCTCAGCAGTGAAAGAAACAACAGGTCCAGTTGCATCAGCGGCTACAAAGATAAGCGGATTCAAAGAAGCCCCGATGTTAGCTAAGCTTGTTACTGCGGGATCGCTTAAGCCAGTAACGGATCGGTTGCCTGTTAAGGAAGATATTATGGTCGAAAAGGTAACGGATGAGATCGGCAAATACGGTGGCGACTGGAAAATGCCTTGGGCAGGACCCAATGATCGCTGGACGGTTGGTGCACCGACCGAAGAATCGCTTTTCCGTTTTAATAAGGATGGAAGTACGGTTGAGCCGAACGTTGCCAAGAGCTTTGAAGTGAATAAAGACTCAACAGAATTCATTATCCATTTGAGACAAGGCATGAAATGGTCAGATGGGATGCCTTTTACAGCGGATGATGTTCTGTTCTATTGGGAACATATGCTGACGAAAGAAACATTCGGTAAAAAGATTTATGATGCCTACTACTCCATCGATCCTGTATCTGGAGAAAAAGCATTAGCAACCGTGACTAAAGTGGATGATTATACAGTTAAAATTACGCATAAATATCCGAGCGTGCTATTTCTAGAGCGTGTTGCGATTGATAACAAATGGTTCTTTGCACCGGCACATTTCCAAAAAACGATACTACCTGAATTTGTAGGTGACGCGAAGGCGCTTGAAATTGCGAAGCAATGGGGCTTTGCCGATGTGAAATCTTTCTTGGTCGCAACAGGCTATTACGATTGGATTAATCCTCAGATCCCAACCTTACGACCTTGGGTAGCTAAAAACGATCCGAATAGTGATCAATTTATTATGGAACGTAATCCGTACTATTGGAAAGTGGATAGCGAAGGAAATCAACTGCCTTATATGGACCGTCTCGTAGCTACTAAAGTGCAGGATCCAGCACAACGAGTTCTTGGCGCATTAGCTGGCGATTATAATCTGCTTGATTTTGACTTTAAAGACTTCACGGTTTTGAAAGAAAATGAGAAAAAAGCAAATTTCACTGTTACGCCTTGGACGCAAGCAGCATGGTCGAGCGCGGGTCTTCAATTCAATCAAACGATTAGCGATCCTAATCTGCGTAAGCTTTTCCAAGACATTAAATTTAGAGAAGCTGTTTCGGTTGCGGTTGACCGCAAAGAGATTTCTGAAATTGTTACAAACGGATTAGGCGCTCCGCAACAAGCTTCCGTTCCAGAAGGCTTGGTTGGCTACCAAAAAGGATGGGCTGATCAATGGACGAAATTCGATCAAGCACGTGCGAATCAGCTTCTGGATGAATTAGGTCTGACAAAACGTGATAAAAACAATTTCCGTTTAAACGCTGACGGTTCTGATCTAACCATTACGATTACTGAGAACACGACGAATACGGCAACTTTCTTGGAATTAGTCAAGAAATATTATGAAAAAGTGGGTCTTAAGGTAGATATCAAAGTTGTAGATGCCGGTACGCATAATGATCTCAAATACGCCAATAAGATTGCAGCAACGACAGAAAATATTTCACTTGTGAATGTGGCTTTTAGACCGGATACACTTGTACCGTTGCGTGTTTTGACACCATGGCTTGGCAATTATGGCTTGTACACATCATCCAATGGGAAAGACGGCGTTAAACCGGAAGGCGACATCGCGTTGATTTTGGATTACTGGAATAAAGTTAAATCCTCGACAACGAAGGAAGATATTACGAAATGGAGCAATGAAATCATTAAACTCAATCAAAAGAATCAATGGCTGATTGGTTATGCAGGCCCAACGCCTAAGCTGATTGTTGCATCTAACAAGATCGGCAACGTGCCTAAGAATTTAATCTATGCGGATGAATTCCGCAGCTTAGGCCATGGACATCCGTCACAGTTCTTTATCAAACAATAGATCATTGGTAACGACATACTGGGGAAATTTATTTCCCCAGTGTACGTTTCAAGAGGAACATCGAATTAACCGGAGAGGACAGGATCTAGATGCTCCAATATATTTTAAGAAGAATCATTATGGTCATACCCGTCGTTTTTGTTATATCCGTAATCGTCTTCTATATCATTCAGTTACCTCCTGGTGACTATGTTTCATCTTATGCGGCGAAGATGTCTGCAGCAGGTGAAGTCATGACACAAGCAGATATTGCTGAAATGAGAGCTACCTTAAAGTTGGATCAACATTGGTTTATTCAATATTTGGATTGGATGAAAAACATTTTCACCGATTTTAACTTCGGCTATTCGTTTAGCTATAACAAGCCTGTTTTGAGCGTGATATCGCAATTTATGGCGTTAACCTTGATCGTCTCTCTGGCGACGATGGTGTTTACGTATGCGGTGGCCATTCCAATCGGGATCTATTGTGCAGTCAAACAGTATTCCATCGGTGATTACATTTTCTCAGCATTCGGTTTCCTTGGCATGGCGACACCTCACTTTTTAATGGCGATCATACTGATGTATCTGTCCTATGTGTATTTTGGTGATCCCTTGTTAGGTTTATTTTCGAGTGATTACGCGAGTGCGGCATGGTCGATGGGCAAAATTCTTGACTTGCTGAAACATATGATTATCCCTGTCATTGTTATTGGATTGGCGAATACAGCAGAGCTGATTCGCGTCATGAGAGGGCAAATGCTGGATGAATTGAATAAGCCGAATGTGGTGACTGCACGGTCCAAAGGCTTATCAGAAACGAAAATATTACTGAAATACCCGACGCGCGCTGCGCTTAACCCGATCGTAAGTACCCTTGGATGGTCATTAACGTCCATTTTTACAGGTTCAACGATTACGGCGATTGTTCTGAATTTGCCTATTCAAGGTCCAGTCATGTACAACGCATTATTGGCTCAGGATATGTATCTGGCAGGAACGTGGTTATTATTTATGGCCGTCTTAACGGTTGTGGGGACATTAATTTCGGATATTTTGTTGGCATGGCTTGATCCCAAAATTCGCACGGCATTCCGAGGTGTGTGACCTATGAAACCAATAACATCAATAGGAAATCAAATATCGACCAGATTCAAGCGTCCCAAAAACAACGATGTCTACTACAGCTCACAGTGGCGTCTTATCTATCGCAGGTTGAAAAAACATAAATTAGCGCGTGTCAGTTTAATTATTCTAGGCTTATTCTACCTAGCAGCGATCTTTGCGCAGTTCATTGCGCCTTATGGATTGCAAAGCTATGACAGTAAATATGTCAACGCGCCTCCTACGAAATTGAGCTTCAAGGATGCGGAAGGCCATTTTCATATGCGACCATTCGTCAATGACCTGAAGTCAGGCAGAGATCCTGTTACACTGCGGAAAATTTTCGTGCAGGACGAGAATGTTCGCCATCCGCTGCGTTTCTTGGTAAAAGGGGAAAGCTACAAATTTCTCGGTTTGATCCCAACGAAGACGCATCTATTTGGTGTAGATGAGCCCGGTCGTATCTTTCTTTTCGGTACAGATGGTATGGGAAGGGACTTATTGTCGCGTGTTGTTCTGGGCAGTCAAATTTCACTAAGTATCCCGCTCATTGGCGTGTTTATAAGCTTCGTCTTAGGCTTGTCTATCGGAGGCATATCCGGGTATTTCGGTGGATGGATTGACTCCGTGATTCAGCGGTTCATTGAAATCATTCGTTCCTTTCCAACGCTTCCTTTATGGATGGCCTTATCCGCTGCCATACCAGCCCGCGTTCCCGTAGTGACCATGTATCTGTATATCGTCATCATCTTTGCGTTCATCGGTTGGACGGATTTAGCGAGGGTTGCGAGAGGGAAGTTCATTTCGTTAAAAAATGAAGAATATGTATTAGCAGCTAAAATCGCCGGTGTTAGCGACGCTAAAATTATCATAAAGCATCTATTGCCTGGGTTTATCTCCTACTTGGTTGTGGCGACGACACTAGCCATCCCAGGTATGATTCTGGGTGAGACGGCCATGAGCTTTCTAGGACTTGGCATACGATCTCCTGCGACCAGCTGGGGTGTATTGCTTCAGGAAGCACAACAAATTGAGAATATTGCTTTGTATCCTTGGAAGCTAATCCCACTCGGATTTGTCATTGTTACCGTATTAACGTTTAACTTTCTAGGCGACGGTTTGCGTGATGCAGCCGATCCATACAAGAAATAAACTAAGGTAAGGCGGGGAATGTCATGACATCAAAAGCTGTTATTGATTCACAATCCGAACTACCCCTACTGTCTGTTCAAGACCTCAAGATACGTATCCAGATGGATAATGGGGAAATGAGGGCCGTAGATGGCGTTGATTTCGATATAAAAAAAGGGAAAACGCTTGGACTTGTCGGTGAGTCTGGCTGTGGTAAAAGTTTAACCAGCAGAGCGATTGTCTCCATTAATCCAAAAGAGTGCGAAACTTCCGGTAAAATTGTGTATCACTCTACGTCGGAGAAGGCGCTCAACCAGCTGGATTTGCTATCGCTAGATACGCGAGGTAAACAGATTCGATCCATTCGCGGCCGGAAAATTGCGATGATCTTTCAAGAGCCGATGACGGCATTTTCACCGATGTATACGATTGGCAATCAGATCATGGAATCGATCCTCATCCACCGAACCAAAGATAAAAAAGAAGCGAAAAAAATCGCGCTTGAAATGTTAAGCAAAGTGGGCATTTCGGATGAAGCGAAAAGATTTGACCAGTATCCGCATGAATTCTCGGGTGGTATGCGTCAGCGAGCGATGATCTCCATGGCCTTATCCTGTAATCCGGAATTGTTAATTGCGGATGAGCCCACGACTGCGCTCGATGTCACCATTCAAGCCCAAGTGATGGAGCTGATGAAGGGGCTACAGAAAGAGTTTGGCATGGCAATTCTGCTTGTCACGCATGATCTAGGCATCATTGCTGAGATGTGCGATGAAGTAGCTGTCATGTATTTAGGGAAGATTGTGGAGCAGTCGACCGTAGGTGAAATTTTTAAAAATCCCAAGCATCCCTATACCAAAGGCCTGCTCAATTCGATGCCTAAGTTAACTGGGAATAGAAATAAACGATTAGAATCGATCGAGGGTACCGTTCCGATGCCAATCGATATGCCTCCGATGTGCGGTTTCTATGACCGATGCAAGGATCGGATTGAAGGGGTATGCAACAAACAAGCGGTTCCCAAAACGCGCATATCCGATAACCACATGGTTAGATGTTTCCTTTACACGAAGGAAGGTGAGGAGCGTACCTATGTCTAAACCGATTTTGAAAGTAAACCATCTAATCAAAAACTTTGAAGTCAAAGACAAAAATAAATTGTTTGCTAGGCCTTCATCCGTTCGTGTATTGAACGACGTTTCTTTCGAACTTATGGAGGGAGAGACGCTGAGTATTGTTGGTGAATCAGGCTGCGGGAAAACAACGCTAGGCCGTTGTATCGTGAGGGGAATGAATGCTTCTTCTGGGGAAGTGATTTACCATACGGAGGGCGATGAGCAAGTTGATTTCCTAGGCCTTCGCGGGAAAGAATTCAAGAAATTCAGAAAAGATATTCAGATGATCTTTCAGGATCCGTATTCCTCACTAAGTCCGAGAATGAGTGTGTATGACATTATTTCGGAGCCGCTGCTCGCCAACTTTAAGCTAACGAAAGCGGAATTGGATGAGAAAGTGACCTTAATTGCTGAAAAGACGGGGCTGAATGTCAGCTACCTGAAGCGTTATCCGCATGCCTTCTCCGGAGGACAGAGACAGCGTATCGCGATTGCGCGTGCACTTATTTCCAACCCTAGACTCATCGTCTGCGATGAAGCGGTATCGGCCTTGGATGTTTCGATTAAAGCACAAATTATTAATCTGTTGAAGGATCTGCAGAAGCAGCTTCAGATTACGTATATTTTCATCTCGCATGATTTATCTATCGTTCAAAATATTTCTGACCGTGTAGCGGTGATGCACTTGGGGCGGATTGTCGAGTTAGCACCTGTGGATGCACTATTTCAATCGCCTAAGCATCCTTATTCAGAGGCGCTTCTGTCGGCCGTACCTGAACCTGACCCGGATTATAAGAAGGAACGCATCATTCTAGAAGGTGAAGTACCGAATCCGGCCAATCCTCCGAGCGGGTGTCATTTCCATCCTAGGTGTATGTATAAGACCGACAAATGTGTGAAGGAAGAACCGAAGCTGCAGGATTTAGGCAACAAACATTATGCAGCTTGTCATTACGCTGATCAATTAAACTTAAGAGGTGTCGTACAATGAGTAAACCAACAACGAAAGATCATATAGCGATTGATCCCAATGCGAAGAAACTGATTGTTTTCCTGGACTGTGGAGATACCATCATTGATGAAGGAACCGAAATTAGAGATGACCATGATATTGTGATTAAAGCTGATCTGATTCCTGGGGCTGATGTGATGGTGAGGACACTTGCCGAACGTGGCTATATCCTAGCTCTTGTAGCTGACGGTAGAGCGCAATCGTTCAAAAATATGCTAACAGATCATGGCTTGTATGATTATTTTACGACGATGATTTATTCAGAATCGATTAAGGACGCGAAACCAAGTCCTCGTATGTTTAAAGCCGCGATGGGTGCGTTAGAACTCACGGAGCAGGACTGCTCAAGAATCGTCATGGTTGGCAACAACCTAAGCCGTGATGTGAAAGGCGCCAATCAAATGGGGATCACGAGCATCTTCTTGAGCTGGACGTCAAGATATCCGAAGGTGCATGAAGACGAAAGTCAAAAACCTGCCTATACCATTAGCAATCCGGTAGATTTAATTGACTTGGTCGAGAAGCTTAATGCACAATTGGAATAAACGGACATTGTAACGAAGGGAAGTTTACCCGAACATGGCAAAAATTGATGATGTTGCAAGGCTAGCGAAAGTCTCAAAAGGGACAGTTTCTAATGTCTTTAGCCAAAAAAGACCGACAAGCAACGAAGTCAGAGAGCGTGTGATGAGTGTTTCTAGACAATTAAATTATGTCCCTAATCATACTGCGCGAAGCTTGGTTACCAAGAAAACGATGGCCATTGGCTTAACCATACCGCACGGCAGCTTCTTCTTCAGCGCATTTCATACGCAGTTTATCAACGGGGTCATTCTGGAAGCAGCTTATTATGGGTATAGGGTCCTGTTAGATATCATTCCTGTACATGAGGTGAAAACGCCATTTTTGACGAGTTATCCGATCGATGGTGCTGTTGTGATGAGGCCTACAGCCAATGATGAACGGATCAACCTCATGCACATGGGACAGATCCCTTTTGTGACGGTGGGTCATGTGATGAATGAAAACATAGAGCATTCTACTAGCGTAGATAACGATAATGTACAGATGATGTCCAATATTTGCGAGTATTTAGTTGGCAAAGGCCATACAGATATTATGTTTTTGAATGCGAATGAGCATATGACCGTTTCTATTGACCGCAAAGCTAGCTTCATTCAAGCCATGAAGGTTCGTGGGCTAGATGTGGAGGAGTACATGATTCATCATAAGCCTCCTGAGCTGAACTCGAGTGAATACATGGATTATGGCTATGAAGAGACGATTGATATTCTCGGTAAGCAGAAGAAAAAAGTAACCGCGATTATTGCCGATGATGACCGTACCGCATTCAGTGTTCTTAATGCCATTAAGGATCTTAATCTTAGTGTTCCTGGAGATGTCTCTATCTTTGTGATATGCGGAGATAACTCGATGATGGTGCAATCGAACCCGTCTTTGACGAGTATGGATTTGCAGCCATCCGAATTAGGTGCCCAATCGGTCCGATTGTTAATGCATCAATTAGGCGTGCTGCAAGGTGATTATGATGAAAATATCATTGTTGAAGGCAAAATTATAGAGCGAAATTCAGTCTCGACGATTGGTCACGAGGAAGATCGCAAATAAGGGAGCGAACATGATGAGTACTAAACAATGGCGTGTAGGCATTATTGGCCTTGGCGGTATCGGTGATTACCATATGAACAATCTTGCGAAAATTACCAATACAAACGTTGCCGCCATCTGTGATGTGAATGCGAAAGCGGTGGAACAGGTCGGTGAGCGGCTGAATTTGCCAGCTGAGAAGCGATACACGGATTATCGAGCCCTCATAGCCGATCCTGACATCGATTTCATCATTTCAGGGGTATCCAATAAATTCCATTTTGACATCTTGAAAGTGGCGATTGCATGCGGTAAACCGATATTTTCGGAGAAGCCTTTTACCCGAACCATGGAGGAGGCGGATGAATTAATAGCTTTGTATGAGCAAAATCCGATCCCCTGCATGATTGGATTTTCATATCGGTATAGACCGTGCTTCCAATACGTGAAGCAGCTCGTTACGGACGGTGCTTTAGGACGGATCCGACATATCGCAGCGCATTATTTACAAGAAGAAAACGCGCCAATGTTTAACAAGGAATACACATGGCGATTTAATAAAGCCATGGCGGGATCCGGCATTTTAGCGGATATCGGCTCGCATATGGTGGATGCGGCGCGCTTCTTTGTGGGCGAATTTACGCAGGTGTCAGGTATGATGACCACGTTCACGGATCGCCGATTGGATAAGCGAACAGGGGACTACGCTGAAGTTGATGTGGATGATTTTACTGGCTTCCAGAGTGTATTAGAAGGCGGCGTGATGGGGTCATTTTATACCCATAAAAATGCGATTGGGACAGGTAATCAATTCAACGTTACCTTGTTTGGCGACTTGGGGACGGTCCGCATGTCAGTCGAGAAGCCGAATGAAGTTCATTTGACGCTCAGATCTGGCGAAAATCTTCAACTGACCGAATCTGTCATTCACTTGGATGAGAAATCGGTGAAGCCGATGCTCCAAGATTTCGTAGATTATTTGGAGCAAAAGAACTCTTCTTCGCTCCCGACCCTTATCGATGGTTACCGTAACCAACAAGTGTTGCAAGCTATTATAGATTCAGCGCAAGACGGTGTAACGAGAAGCTTATCACACCATCCGAATGTGAAAAGGGAGGAGCTCGTATGATCCGAGTCACGATATGGAATGAATTCCTTCAGGAGCAACGAAAAGAAGAGGTCGCTCGGATCTATCCCAAAGGCATGCATGGAGCTATTGCTGAGGGCATTCGTCAGGATGGATTTGAAATAAGCTGTGCAACCTTCAATGAGCCTGAGCATGGGTTAACCCAAGAAAAGCTGGATCAGACGGATGTCCTTATTTATTGGGGACACGTTGAGCATAAGGGCTTTCAAGATAACGTCGTTGATCGTATATGCAAACGTGTACATGAGGGTATGGGGCTGGTCGTACTTCACTCAGGTCATCATTCCAAATTGTTCCGCAAACTGATGGGCACTTCCTGTGATCTTCTATGGAGAGAAGCGGACGAGAAAGAGCGATTGTGGGTCATGGATCCCTCACATCCAATCGTAGAGGGGATTGGACCGTATATCGATTTGGAAGAAGAGGAAATGTACGGAGAGCATTTCGATATTCCTACACCGGAGGAATTAATCCTTGTCAGTTGGTTTCAGGGGGGCGAAGTGTTCCGAAGCGGATGCACGTATCGTCGCGGCCAAGGGAAAATCTTTTATTTCCGTCCAGGTCACGAGACGTACCCTACCTACCACAATAAAGATGTGCAACGCGTCATTGCCAATGCTGTGAAATGGACAGCCCCGATTCAAAGGGAAAAGACGTTTTATGGGCATCACGCGCCGCTTGAGGAAATTAAGAAGTAGTGAGTTCGTTGCAGATAAAGCTTCTTTCATAGTGAAAGAAGCTGTTTGGCTTGCGAATTCAGTCATATACAAGAAGGAAGTGGCCCGGCATGACGGCAACTGCAAGTATTTGGACCATTAGTCACGGAGAACTGCTTTTGCGACTGGTGATGGCCGTTCTCATGGGGGGAGCCGTAGGGATCGAGCGGGAATTGCATAACCATGCGGCAGGATTCCGGACACATATTCTGGTCTGTTTGGGATCTACTACGATCATGCTTCTCTCGATATACGGATTTTCTCAATTTGTGAATGAACCGAATGTTCGGCTAGATCCGGCGCGACTCGCGGCTCAAGTGATCAGCGGTATTGGATTTATCGGCGCTGGTGCTATTTTGCGGAATGGCTCGGTCATCAGCGGCTTAACGACAGCAGCTTCGATTTGGGTCGTAGCCGCCATTGGTTTGTGCATTGGTGCCGGCTTTCAATATGCAGCCTTTTGCTGTACAGCTCTTCTATTGATCAGTCTGCTGGTCCTGAATAAATGGGAGAAATATCTCATGCGCAACCGGCGAAATCAAGAGCTGTCGATTAAAACCCGGAATAACCCGATCGCGCTTGGTCAAATCGTCAATACGCTTATAGAAGAGGGACTTCAAATCGTCAATGTGAAGATGATTCGACATGAAGCAGCGACGGCTACGGATGACTTGGGAGAAACTTCGATCTTGCATATTCAGTTCGTTCTGAACGTTCAGAACCCTGTCAAACTCATTATGGCGATGGAGCGGATACGCGCCTTAGATTTTGTAATTGGGACAGAGTCCGATGTAAGATCATTGGATAACATCGGTCGAGTAGTCAGTCAGGCGCATTCCTAGAAAGGGGATGCCAACTATCCTAGGTTGAGGTGAAAGATGTTGAAGACATATCCCTTACTAACGGCACATACAGGGTGTATGGGCACACCTGATAATAGTTTGCTTTCCATAGAAACAGCGCTTCAAAGCGGGGTAGATATTGTGGAAGAAGATATCTTAATCACCTCCGACGGGGTCCTTGTGCTTTCTCATGATGATCTTGTTTATTCGTTAGATGGAACCGTGGTTAAGATTTCCCAAATGCGTTTTGCAGAACTTAGTCAGTTGGATATCAAAGCCCATAACGGGTCACCTGGCGAAACGATTCGTATCTTATCTTTGGAGTCAGTTATTCCCCTCTTGCAAGCTTCCGATAAGAAAATGAATCTGGATGTGAAATCGGATGCCTGCATTGAACCTGTTGCCCGATTCGTTGAAAAGAACAGATTAGTGGAGAGGATTCTTCTAAGCGGATGTGAAACCGATCGTGCCAAACAAGTTAACAGAACGGATCACCGCTTACGCAAATTGCTGAACGTAAATACTTCCTTATTTCAAGCCGAAAATGAGAGGGAAGCCGTTCAAATCAGCTGCGAGGACGCTTTGAGCGCGAATTGCTTTGGTCTCAACGTGAACTATCGTGTTGTAGGGCCCGAGCTCCTTCAGACGGCGAAAGATCACGGTCTTGATGTGTACATCTGGACGGTCAATACAGAAGCGGAGATGAAGCACTTTATTGAAATGGGCGTTCAATCTATCACTTCTCGAAATATTTCGGCTTTGGTGCAAGTAAAGAAGGGAGATAGATGATGAATACGAAGCGAACAGTGAGGCAACTAGAGAAAATATATGTCGTTTTTAAAACTCACGTAGACTTGGGTTTTACGGATTTGGCGAGCAACGTCGTCTCCCAATATAGAGAAGAGATGATGAACGACGTTCTAGCTGTATGTGAGGACACAAGGAAGGATGGACCGGATCATCATTATGTATGGACACTGCCTGCATGGATGCTGAAGGAATGTTTGGATACGCCGGATATGGATAAAAAGGAAAGAATGGAGGCCCTGATAACGAACGGACAACTGCGTTGGCATGGGCTTCCCTTTACGACACATACGGAGTTTTGCGGTACCGAAGAATATATCAGGGGACTATACATCTCGGAAAAGTTACGTGATCAATATGGACACACGGCTATTTCCGCCAAAATGACGGATGTCCCCGGTCATACGTGGATGCTGCCTACCTTATTGAAAAATGCAGGCATTGAATTTCTGCATCTAGGCGTAAATGCTTGTTCATCACCGGTGGATTTGCCTCGGCTGTTTCATTGGGAAGGTCCTGATGGCAGCAGGGTCTTAACTTATTATTCCAAAGGGGCATATGGCACAGACCTGACGCCGCCTGAGGACTGGCCCTATCCCATTTGGATAGCGCTGCTGCAAACGCAAGACAACTATGGTCCACAGGATGGCTCTGTGGTGCAAGACTTGTTGGATGAGATTGCGAGTAAGTATCCGGATACCGAGGTGAAAATCGGGACGATGGACGATTTTACACGCGATTTTGTGGCCAGAGATTATCCAGATATCCCAGTGATTCGCAAGGATTTAGCCGATACCTGGATTCATGGGATTGGAACGTATCCCGAAGAAGTGTCCCGTGTACGGAGGATGCGCTCGGATATTGCAACACGAGAAAGCTTATCAACGCTCGAGCAGCTGCAAGGCAACCGTGTTGGTGATGAGCATAAGAATGCCATAGCGGAGGCTTATGAACACACGCTGCTATTCGGCGAGCATACGTGGGGAATCGATATTAAATCGAATTTGTTGCCTGGCCGCAACAGCCAGCGCGCTTTTGGGAAAGCTGCGATTCAGAAAGACCGTGCCATGTTTCCAGAGTCCTATCTTAAGACGGAGGCTTCTTGGGCCGAACAGAAAAACTACATCGATCAAGCTGAGAAAGCGATCCGCGAAGTGCAGCCTTTTACAGTGATAGATTCGAATATCATTGGTGTGTATAACCCGCTTGCATGGGAGCGGCAGCATGCGAAGATCACGCTGCATAATCATATGCGGGGTACGCTCACAGATAGAGAAACAAGGGAAGCCTATTTCATTAATGAAACGGGCGAGGCCTATATTGGTGAATTGGCATCAATGGGGTATCGAACTTTTGAGTATGCGGAAAGCTTGAACGACGTTCTTGCAGATGCAATCGCGGGGAAAGACGCTGAGAACGCGATACTAGAAAACGATGCGATACGCATCGTGGTCAGCATGCAAACAGGCTGTATAACCAGCTTTTATGATAAGCAGAATCAGAAGGAATGGGCCATAAACGGAAAGTTCGCGCAATACGAATACGATGTTTACGGGAAAGAGGAGATTTTGGATTTTGTAAAAGCATACAGCTATGATCTCATGGATTGGTATGTGAATGATTTCGGTAAACCGGGATATCCTCGAATCGAGCATAAGCATTATGGGCTGGAGCTTGCAGATGTTAGGATCTCCAATGGTGAAGGCTGGGGCAGCATTGAAATCGACTTCACGACGCCAAATGAAAGTTACGAGGAGTTTGGAAATGGCGAAGGAATCGGCCTCTCGATCCGCTTGGAAGGGGGCCAACCTTTTGCAGATATAAAAGTGGTAGTTGATCGTAAAGCAGCTACTGCGTATGCCGAGAGTGGGCATTTCACGTTCGCACTAAATGCGGATCAGCCGAATTATCGGTTTCAGAAATTAGGCAGCGTCGTCAATCCGCTCGAAGATATTGAGAAAGGTGCGAATACACGGCTTCACTGCGCTAGTCAATGGGTTGATGTACAGGATGATCAAGTGGGATTAACGATTATTCCCTTCGATACGCCGTTATTTTCCATTGGTGAGAAGGGGATTTACCAATATGCCAAAGAAGTGTACGTTCCTGAACAGCCAAACCTACATTTCAACTTATTTAACAATCAATGGGGGACGAATTTCCCGCAATGGATCAGCGGCAGTTTCCAATATGCCTTCCGGATAGTACCTCATGCGGGGGATTGGAAAGCAGGGCGCGTTCAGCAGCTAGCCGCCGAAGCATGCATGCCGCCTCAGGTGACAGCAGGTTGGAAGCCGGAAGGACCAGTTAGGTATCGTTTCCTGAAAGAGGGCGTAGAGGGGATCCATGTGTTATCCTTCAAAAAAGCGGAGCAAGGCGACGCCTACGTCATACGATTCCAAAACCTGCTCGATATGCAACTGGTGGCGAAGCTTCCATTTACCGAGTCTCTTGCCGATGTGAAGGAATGTGATCTGGTTGAACGTACGAAGGAAACGAAAGTGGAGTTTAGTAGAGATCATCTCACAGTGATGATGAATCCTTTTGAGATTAAAACGATGAAGCTGTGGTTTGCTTGAAGCGGATGAAGAAACAGACAGCTGGCGTGCAGCTGTCTGTTTTTCTTTTTTTAAAAAACGCTATTCGTATCCTACTTCGTTTGGTAAAATGGCAGTGTCAATATTAAAGTAAACACAATTCTTGTTATAAATCAGAGCATTCTATCCGACCGGGAGGAAATGGCTCACAATGAAAACAAAATTTGCTAGATTAATTCTGGGGACAGTTTTGCTAGTTTCCAGCGGCTACGCTTTGTTGGGGTATGAAGATCAGGTTACAGCTTCTACACCTGTTTATGTAATCTCACCTCAGCAAACAGTCATAACGAACACGACAACGGAAGTCGTCATGCAAGCCCCGATAGGCGCCAAGATTGAGATTTTTGAGGGCGAAGTGATGCTTATTGCGAAAGACGTTGAGGGATATTCGGTTGTAAAGATGGCCTTGCCAGAACTTAGCAATGGCGTACATATGCTTACGGCAGAAGTGCTAGTAGGTATGGACTGGCATTATTTCACATTGCCTCCTTTCGTTGTTCATCAAAGCGAAGCGTTCACGATCGAAGATATCTCAACGATTGCTTTAGAGTTACCTGATCATCAAGAATGGGATATGAATGGCGATAATGAGTTTGTTCCCCAAGATGAGATTGCCTATTTACTTTCTAGGATTGACCCCATCGCAGCTGTAAATCCTATTGATGATCTGAGTGTTGTCCAATCAGCTACAACAGCCACATATGCGACCTTTACGTATAGCAAGCCAGTTGGGGCGACAAGTGTAAGTTTGCTTAAGAAGAAAGTAAGTGACGATGATTTTAGTACAGTATCGTCGCTAAGCATTAACGAAGGGACGTATATCGTAAACGGGCTTATGCCGGACACGACTTATCAATTTAAATTGGATGTAATAGGTGGCATACATGCGGGAGAGTCGAATGTTGTGTCTGTTGTGACAGCTACAGAGATTCCACCTGTTCAACCAGAGGCTGGGCCTTATCAGGCTTTAGATTTTGATGGTGTCGATGATTATGTGCAAATCACGCATGACGAAATTTATAATTCTTCGTCGTTTACGATGGAAGCTTGGGTGAAACCGGAGGCTTTTAAATGGAAGACAGGAATTGTGTCTAAGTATCAAGAACACAATCAGGCTTCCTTTACGCTTCGATTAAGCGATGGTCCACCTATTTATAATGATTATAATAAAATCAACTTCAGCGATGGAGGGGATCTTGATTCAGTAATCAACTTTGAATTGAATAGATGGTACCATTTGGCAGCTTTATACGATGGAACTTCTCACACCATGAAGTTGTATATAAATGGCGTACTGGATTCCCAGATAGGGAATGTTGGTTACAGTACGAACTCCTCCTCAATGACTATCGGTGTAGATTTCTTAGATACCGCTAATTCAAATCATGCTGCACGTTACTTCAAAGGACAGATTGGAGAAGTTAGATTCTGGACAGTGGCCAGATCAGAAACTCAAATCCAAACAGATATGAACAACCATGCTGCAACCCAAAACCATGAAGATCTTGCAGGATATTGGACATTTAGAGATGGTGCTCAAGATGCTTCAGGCAATGGTCGACATGGATCCATTCATGGTAATCCTGCAACGAATTAAATAGAAGACTGCCGATTCATCTTTAGATGCATAAACTACAGCTAATTTGCTCGAATCTGACGTATTTTCGTGAATAGATGGAAAAGATACATGTAATTTGTATGAAATTTGAAGGAATGAACAAATCGAAGGAATTTAACTACAGGAAATACAGTTAATCTTTCGAACTCGAGAAATCTGCTTCAAATAGATGGAGAAAATCCAGTTAATTTGCGGGAAGCAGGTTCCTTACTCATCGGTCATTAACGAAAACCGAGGCTGTTTCTAAAAGTCTAAGTGACTTTAGAGACAGCCTCTTTAAAACTCGTGAGGCTGAGCATGCTGCCTACCTTTACTGCAGCACCGCTGTTGCCAAATACGTGCGCAGCGAGAGAAGAATCGCCTGCTCCCGCGTGGTATCACCGTGCGGATCGAGCTTGTTGCCAGCAGCGCCATTCATGATGCCATAGTTCACAACGAAGTTCATGGCATCCTGCGCCCAGCTCGAGATGGAGCTGGAGTCGGTGAACGTTGTTTTCGTCGTTGTATCCAGTGCTACGCCTGACTTGGCGAGTCTTACCGTTCGCAGCAGCATAACGCTCATCTCCTGGCGGGTGATGGGGTTCTTAGGACCAAACGTATCGTTCGTCAAGCCGTTCACGATCCCTAACCGATACGCCTGGTTCACTTGCACATTATTCGTATCCTTGAACACGGGATTGTAGTCCGGTGCTACGGTTTTCCCCGTTAGCTTCTCATAGAGCCGAACGGCGAGCCCGGCAAAATCCTCTCTCGTGATCGCCTCTGTATACTTGCTCATGGTTTCACTGGTCGTCAATCCGAGCCCGAACGCTTGCTTCAACTCGGGCAATGCCCATGAACTGGCACCAGCAAAGATGTCCGGCACATTCGTAATAACGCCGTCCACTTTCGCAATAAGATCAGATGAGACCGTGATCTTCGCAATATCATCGAGGACGTTTAATTTGGTTTTACCTGGTTTCAGAATGGGTTTTATGCCAGAGCCTTTCAATAGAGGCGCAGTGGTTTGGATGTCATTTATTCCGGCGAGTGGAGGTGTAGATTCCACAATCGTGACGGCCTCTCCGGGGACCAAATACTCGGGAATGGCATATTGGTCAATGATGGGCTTAATTTGGTACACGTACCAAGTATTATTGGTTTTACTTGTTTGCGTATCTACATAGGAGACTTGGCCGATCGAATCGGTTTTACCTGAAAGGGTGAACGTCTTCTTGCCATCAGGTCCTGATCGCGTAATGTCGTAGCGGGATTCCATATTCGAATTGTCCAGCCAAGTTAGTGTCACGGATCCGTTGGAATTGGCTGTGGCTTTCACATCGGTCGGAGCGCCAGGCTGCTTCACGGAGTATGGTGCGGACTCATAATCATCCTCACTATTGCTGCCCACGAGGGGATCGAACCAAGCGTGTATGCGAAACCGAACAGAGGTGAGGCTGGCATCGATCGGGAGCGTTAGCGCACCGCCTTCCCCGCGCGTGAGTGGAATCCAGCTTACCCCATTATCTCGCGAATAGAACAAGGTATCGGTTGAAGTTGTAGACACAACCTTGGTTGTATCGTACATAATGACGAAGGGAACCTCTGCGGTTACGTATTGAAGCCTATGTTGATAGTCACCCCCTATTGGACGCAGGCTCATGCTTCTAATATCTGCCTCTGCGTCAGCCCTAGCTCCCCCAACGGTGACACCTGTCAATAACAGTGCACTAGCAGTCAAGAGCAGCGAAGTTTTTTTCAACAATGGATACATGCCTAGCCTCCTTCATACCGTAAATCCGTATTTTGAGGCTAGCATACCAGTGAACTTGTTCGCTGTCATGAGTGATATGGGCTAATTTTCCATAGCATTGCATGCGAAAACCACTATTTTTAGCGAATGTGAACGCAGCTTATCCTTTCACGGAACTAGCAGCGAGAACCACACCATTCATGAAGGGGATATTGGATGCTGGAATGAGAGATGTACCCTGCCTGCAGCGGTAATTGTACGTGGGATACCGCAATTGTACCTAGCTATGTCAGAGAAAGCTCCCCTACAATGAGCATAAAGAAAGCGTAATCATAATGGGGGAATTGCAATGATGAATGAAACGAAGCTATGGTATACGCGTCCTGCATCGAACTGGTCAGAGGGATTGCCAATCGGAAATGGACGGTTGGGGGCAATGATCTACGGCGGTGTGAAGCATGAAACATGGAGCCTAACTGAAGTGACGTATTGGTCGGGGAAAGCAGAACCAATTCTTGGTCATTCCAACATCAGAGCGGATCTGGATCAAATGAGAGAGCATTTGTTTGCCGGCGATTATAGGCGGGGAGACGAGCTGGCGAAGCAGTCACTGCAACCTGAAAAAGGGAATTTCGGTACGAACTTATCGATGTGTGATGTTCAACTAGCGTTTGACGATCATGGTGATCAATTGGTTCGAGAGCTTAGACTTGATCAAGCATGTACATGGACTTCCTATCAATCGAATGGACATACACGGACAAGAGAAGTATGGGCTTCTCATGCGGATGGCATTGTGGGTTCCCGACTATCCAGCAAACAGCCTGGCGGTGTATCTCTAACGATTGGTATCCTTGGGCGAACCGATCGGTTTACTGCAACATTAATCGGTCAGGATACGTTAGTTTTTGAAGGGCAAGCCATAGAAAGCATGCATAGCAACGGGGAGTGCGGTGTACGCTGCCAAGGCGTACTGAAAGTCATTGCCAACGGCGGTAGTGTGTCCGCAGACGGTGACCAAATTCGGATAGTCAACGCAGACGATGTGGTGATCTATTTGGCAGCGAATACCGATTACGGCAGTAGCGATGATGAGTGGATGTCAAAGTCGGCACGCCAAGTTGATGATGCGATGGCCAAAG
Source organism: Paenibacillus plantarum (assembly GCF_013141695.1). Classification (GTDB taxonomy): domain Bacteria; phylum Bacillota; class Bacilli; order Paenibacillales; family NBRC-103111; genus Paenibacillus_E; species Paenibacillus_E plantarum. The sequence continues at coordinate 4,304 of NZ_WHNY01000036.1, read as the reverse complement.
GCTATGAGCGACTGAGAGAAGATCACGTGGCGGATTATCAGAGTTTGTACGACAGAGTCCACATCGATCTAGGTGTAACGGATCAAGCGCATCTACCAACAGACGAGAGAATACAGCTTTTTCTGAAGGGGCAGGATGATGATCCGCACTTATTTGCCCTATTTTATCAATACGGCCGCTATCTAACGATTGCTGGGTCGAGGGCGGATTCGCCGCTGCCGCTCAATCTGCAAGGAATTTGGAATGACGGCGAAGCCAATCGTATGCAATGGAGCTGCGATTATCATCTGGATATCAACACCCAAATGAATTATTTCCCGACCGAAGTCAGCAATTTGGCGGAATGCCATCTTCCCTTAATGCGATTCATTGAGCAATTAGCGGGGAGTGGAAGAGCGGCAGCGAAGCATTTCTATGGCTGTGAGGGATGGGTTGCGCACGTATTTTCCAACGCTTGGGGATTCACGTCACCAGGATGGGAAACATCGTGGGGGCTGAACGTCACGGGTGGCTTGTGGATTGCCACACATCTTCGAGAACACTACGAGTTCGGACTCGATCCATCGTTTTTGGCAGAGACAGCTTATCCTGTGTTGAAGGAAGCAGCCTTATTTTTCCTCGACTATATGACGGTTCACCCGAAGTATGGCTGGCTGGTGACCGGCCCGTCGAACTCGCCTGAAAACAGCTTCTATATGAATGATCCGATGAGAAGTGAATATCAATTATCCATGGGCTCCACGCTGGACCAGGTGCTGGTTCGCGATTTGTTCGTATTTTGCCTAGAAGCATCGGAATTGCTGCAAGTGGATGTAGAGCTTCAACAGAAGTTGAAGAACGCCATTACTATTCTTCCGCCGCTGTTCATTGGACAAAGAGGACAAATACAGGAGTGGCTAGAGGATTATGAAGAGGCACAGCCTGACCATCGCCACTTTGCCCATCTATTCAGTTTATACCCCGGTAATCAGATAACGCCTGAAGGTACACCTGAGCTCAGCACGGCGGCAGAGGTAACTTTGGTCAATCGTATGAATCGTGAAATGTTAGAGGATGTTGAGTTTACGTTAGCCTTGTTTGCAGCGAATTTCGCCAGATTGCATGATGGAGAGAATGCCTACAAGCATCTCATGCATTTAATCGGTCAGTTGTGTTTTGACAATTTATTAACTTACTCCAAGGCAGGGATCGCTGGAGCTGAAACGAATATATTTGTGATAGACGGTAATTTCGGCGGTACAGCGGCTATTGCTGAAATGTTGTTGCAAAGTCATGCAGGCAGCATTCACCTGCTACCAGCCCTTCCAGCCAAATGGCGCTCAGGTAAGGTCACGGGTTTACGAGCAAAAGGGAACGCAGAAGTAGATGTAACTTGGTCGGACGGACAGTTGGTCGAGGCGACCGTAAGGGCACTGTCAGCAGGCCGATTGTTCCTTCGTTATCAGGATCGCAAGATCGAGCTCGTTCTGGAGCCCAACTGTACGTATGGCATCGACGGTAATTTGAACATAAAACAAATCTAAATACCAAGTAGACCAAGGCAGCTACAGTCGGAATAAGCGTAGTTGCCTTTCCTTTTTTTATTCAGAAAAAGACATGGTATAATAAAGACTAATTTAGATAGCGCTTTCATAATTGGGGGGATAGCGTTCATGCCGAAGTTCTCACGAATATTCCGTAAATTTCTCATCTCCTATATCGTAATCTTGTTTATTCCGAGCATTGCTGGATATATGTCATACCGTACGGCGATTGCGGTAACACAATCCGTATCTATTGAGAATAACGTGACACAGCTTCGAAAGAGTCAAGATATTTTGGAGCGAAGGATGGCTGAGGTCGAAGGTTTCACAAGGCAATTGGCTCTGAATCAAGAGCTGAGCGTTCTTATGAATGAGAAGGGAATGGATGAGAAGGTCAATCTGTATGGCATTTGGAAAGTAAATAATGATATTAAAGCGTTTAGCCAGACGAATGATTTCCTGCAGCAATTTTATATCTATTTAAATAATTACAATGTGCTCTTAACGCCGGCCTCATCCTATTTCCAGCCTGAACGTTACTATCAGTCCTTCCACTATAAAGATCTACCCGCAGATGAATGGAAACGAACGTTATTAGAGCAGACGCACAATAGGGAAATCATACCGCTGAAACCCTTTATCACGAATGGTGCGGAATCCTCTGTGATTACGTATATACAGTCGCTCCCGTTAGACAGCTTTAGTGGTACCGCACGGGCCACAGTCGTTGTTCTCATTGATGAGAAAGTTATCTCCAGCGTCTTATCGGATCTTAAGGATCAATACGGCGGGTGGTCTCACATTAGTGATGCTCAAGGGCATACGATAAGCTTGCTTGGCATAAATGAATCGGACGCGGCGAAATTAGCTTCAGACACTAGCTTTGATCAATCCAAAGCCAATCAGTTCTATAACGATGATCTGGTCATTACGATTCGATCCAAAACTACTGGATGGGTATATAGAGCGGGAATCCCAAGACATGTTTTAATGGAAAATGCGAATAAAATCAAATATATTACTTGGTCCGTGACAAGTGCAGCACTTGTGGTGGGATTGTTGGTGGGACTATGGCAAGCTTACCGTAATAGTTCCCCACTGCACCGATTGCTGAATGTGATGAAGGAGCAGTTTGGCAAAGATGCCGCTGTGGGACGCAACGAGTATGACTTTCTACAGGGCAATATCTCGAACATGATTTCTAATAATAAGCGTCTCGAAAATGAATTGAACCGACAACTCCCTCTAATCCGGGATGCTTTCTTGAAAAGGCTTATCGCTGGCGAATTCCGATCGCTGGAAGAGATTGCAGCAGCTGCTGAGCAGGCGAATACAGGGTTACAAGCGGATACGGGGTACACAGGTATTTTGCAAATTAAAGGGTACTCCGGTATGGACAGTGTCGACATTCTGAACGAGTTAAGCGCGGCTCGACTAATTATGAAGCAGACCTTGCACGATCTAGGGTGGCTGGTGCATATGACGGATTTGGGTGCTGATCGGGTTGTGGTCATTTTTGAAGGGATTGCTTCTGGTGAAGACACGGCGACAGTGAATAAAGAGGTTGAGCGAATTCTGAATGAGCTTGCCGAGTTTTTATTTATGGAATATAAAATTACAATCATAGCAGCGTTGGGCAATCCCTTTAGCACGATGATGGAGGTCCGGCATACGTATGAGCAAGCAACTCAAGCGCTAGAGTATGCCCTTCACATGAATCGAAAAGGCGTATCATGGTTCTCTGATGCCAGATTGGAAAGTGACACCTATTATTATCCGCTAGATATTGAACTGCGTTTGATCAGTACGATTAGAGCGGGGGATCTGGAAGAAGCGAGCAGGATTCTGGACGCAATTGTAGCGCAAAATATTGAAAATCGTGAGCTATCACTTGAAATGAAGCATCAGCTTGTTGGGGAGCTGAAGGGGACTTTCCTGAAATTGCTTTATCAGAAAACCTTCCAGGAATCCGATATCTTCGAGGCAGTGAAACATCGCGTTGCTAACATTCAGGCCAATGACGAAATGGAAACGATTCGGCAAGATATCACTGACATTATGGCAAGCTTATGCGGGGTAATTGCGAATAAAAAGAACGATCATCACAATCAAACCGTGGAGCAAGTGATGAAGTATATCGCTGAGATGTACAGTGACCCTGATCTGAATTTATACCGAGTGGCCGAAAAGGTGGAGCGCCCCGAGAAATATATCTCGAATCTGTTCAAAGAGGTAACGGGGAAGAATTTATCGGATCATTTGGAGCAGGTACGAATGGATCAAGCGGCCAATTTGTTAAAAGGAGACACGTACACGGTAGATGAAATTGCTGCCCGTGTCGGATACAACAGCTCGCATTCTTTCCGGAGAGCGTTTAAGCGAGTGCTGGGTGTTTCGCCGAGTTCTTATCGGCAGTCTACGACGGAATGATCATAGAGAAGCTAAGCGGATTGTTGCGCTTAGCTTCTTTGTTGTTGATTTTTGCTGTCTTCTTCGGTAGGCAGACAGCAAAGAGTTAGTCGGAAAAACCGACTAACTCGGCACGTATTACTCCCCGATACCGACGCCGCCCCGGTCCAGCCACAGCTCCCACTCCCTCCCAGCTCCCAGTAGTCCGAGTTTATCGAACTAATTACACTGTCCGCATCAGCAAATCGTGATTAGTCCGAAATAGCCCAACTAAATCGCCTCAAACATTCCGCAGGCAAGAAATAAGCGGAAATAGTTCGGTAGAATCGGACTACAGCTCCTTTTTTACATGTAAACCTCGTTTTAATTCGG
>NZ_WHNY01000035.1 GCF_013141695.1 Paenibacillus plantarum | reverse complement strand
ACTAGTCCAACTATAACGGTAGGCGATAGCATCGTGATCGCTGCAGGCAATGGTATTAAAGACACCACGGGTCAAATCGAAATGGCTGGAGTAACCAAAACGATTAGCGGAAACTTCGGAACTGCAGTAGCGCCGCAAGTAACGAGCGTAACGGCTGTAAACGGTGATGGAACGGCAGCAATCGCGAAAGACGATCAAATTGTGCTAGTTTTCGATACGCCAGTAGATCGTAGTGGCTTCAATTCGAACAAGATCAGTGCGTTGAGCGGTGGCTCATTCGGTACAGGAGCATCGTTCACTTGGAGCACGGATAATCTCCAACTGACGATCAAACTAGGCACTAGTCCGACTATAACGGTAGGCGATAGCATCGTGATCGCTGCAGGCAATGGTATTAAAGACACCACGGGTCAAATCGAATTGGCTGGAGTAACCAAAACGATTAGCGGTAACTTCGGAACTGCAGTAGCGCCGCAAGTAACCAGCGTAACGGCAATAAACGGTGATGGAACGGCGGCAATCGCGAAAGACGATCAGATTGTGCTAGTTTTCAATACGCCAGTAGAACATAGTGGCTTCAATTCGAACAAGATCAGTGCGTTGAGCGGTGGGTCATTCGGTACGGGAGCATCGTTCACTTGGAGCATGGATAATCTCCAACTGACGATCAAACTAGGCACTAGTCCAACTATAACGGTAGGCGATAGCATCGTGATCGCTGCAGGCAATGGTATTAAAGACACCACGGGTCAAATTGAATTGGCTGGAGTAACCAAAACGATTAGCGGTAACTTCGGAGCTGCAGTAGCGCCGCAAGTAACCAGCGTAACGGCTGTAAACGGTGATGGAACAGCGGCAATCGCGAAAGACGATCAGATTGTGCTAGTTTTCGATACGCCAGTAGATCGTAGTGGCTTCAATTCGACCAAGATCAGTGCGTTGAGCGGTGGGTCATTCGGTACAGGAGCAGCGTTCACTTGGAGCACAGATAATCTCCAACTGACGATCAAACTAGGCACTAGTCCGACTATAACGATAGGCGATAGCATCGTGATCGCTGCAGGCAATGGTATTAAAGACACCACGGGTCAAATTGAATTGGCTGGAGTAACCAAAACGATTAGCGGAACATTCGGCGAAGCCGTAGCACCAAACTTAAAGCTAATCTATGCGGTCAATTCAAATGGTAATGTTACAACGACAGGCGACCAACTGGTATTCGTATTTGACAGAGCTGTTGATCACAGTCACTTCGATGCGACGAAGATTGTAGTAGATGGCGGCGTTCGAACGCTTGCGACAGTAACCAGTTCTACGTATGCTTGGGATAGCACGAACACCGTATTGACGATAACTTTGGGTTCGTCGGCTACCATCCAAAACGGTGATACACTCTCGTTTGCTGCCGGCCACGGAATTAAGGATGCTACTGGACAAGAGGATTTGACGGCAGTAAGCGAAATGGCATTCCAAGGCAGCTTTGGCACAGCATCAATTCCGTCAGTACTCTCTGCAATTGCTTATGATGCGGATGGAACGACTGGTATCTATGGAGATAAGATCGTTATCATGTTTGACCGTCCAACGAATGAAGCAGTGATTACAACAGAGATGCTGAGAGCTGTTACGGTTACAGGCATTACGTATGGTACGCTAGGTGATTTCGCAACAGCTTTCTGGACAACACCGCAGACTTTAACGATTACGTTAGCCACTTATGGCTCGGTAAGCAGTGCCGTATACGCGAACTTAGCAATCGGTAATTCCTTGGATCTTAGCAGCCTTGGCATTAGAGATGTGACTGGAACAATACCTGCGGCAGACACGAACGCGGTGGTATTAGATGGAACCTTTACTCCGGGTATTCTTCCTCGCTACTTGTATGCGATAGCGATGAATGGTGGGGCTCCAGGCGCAGGTGCAGGAGATACAATTGCACTTATTTTCAACACAGCAACTAATAAGCCTTCAATTGATCCTAGGGATATTAAAGTGAGCAACGGCCACACATTTGGAACTGGTGCAACAGCTGTATGGAGTTCGGACGGAGTGACGTTGACGATCCATGTTACCAATGGCGCTACAATTAAAGTTGGGGATCAAATTGATCTGACTAATCTTGGTATTAAAGATAGAAATAACTTGGCTTGGCTTACTGATCTAGTACAAACGCTAGATGGAACTTTCGGTCAAGCGTTGGCTCCAAGCGTGAATGCGGTGGTTGCTACTGACGCAGGAAACAACGATAGCGCTGGAACGGGAGACAAACTCACGATCACGTTTGCTTCAGATACGAACAGCTCTGCAATAGTTAATGCATTGTCCAATATTCTAGGAACCGGAGCATCGGCAACCTGGACGAATGCCAAAACATTAGTTATTACCTTAGGAAGTAATCCGAATTTGCAAGATAACGGTACGATTACTCTTGACTCCCTAGGTATTATGGATGTAACCGGAACTGCTATGGTGACAGGCACATATCAAATTCAAGGCACATTTGGCCACATCGCGGCGCCAGTCGTTGTTAGCGCGATTGCAGCCAGTTATGACATTGCTCAGTCCGGTGTAACTGTAGGCTCAACAATTACCATTACTTTCGATCAAGCTACGAACAAGTCTGGTACAATGAACAAAGCAGCTATTGACAGCATTGTGGGCTTTGATGGCAAAGTAATAGGTGCTGATTATAACGGGGTTTGGTCAAATGGCGGCAAAGTCTTAACAATTACAGTTGTTAATCCAGCCGGATCCACATTGACAACAAATGGTAATACCAATTTAACAATAAGTGGAATGAAAAACGCTCTTGGGAATTCCGCAGTAACGAATTCAAGTGTTGTGTTGGGCGGAAGCTTCGACGGCAGACAGTATGAGATTGCAGGGGGGGCTCTTGTTCGTTCCTCTAGTGATGGCTTGATCACAGCCAATGTTACAATCAACAAGATAAACGATCATGCAGGCAATGAAGTGATTGTATTTGTGTTAAAGAATGGTAATACTCCTGTTCAAATTACGACAATCACTGCAGATCTAACTCAAAATAGTCAATCTTTCGAACAAAAGTTTTATGGATTACCAGGTCAACTTTCCAACTATTCTGTTACTGTGTTTATCTACGATAGCTTAGATACCAATATAAACACAATTCAGAAGCTTCTTGCGGAAGAAAAAGTTATACAATAAATTTGAACTGGGGAATTTGCGAAATCCTTTCGCGAATTCCCTCTCATATTGCAAGGGAAGGATGAAATCAATTGAAATTTACCCAACGTGTTTTTAGTTTGTTTCTTACCTTGCTCCTGGTGTGCGCATTTACATTAACTTCAGCTGTCTTTGCTGTTGTCAATCTGCAAGCACAAACAGATAAGTCCACCTATGCCCCAGGTGACACAGTGCGAGTAACTGTAACGTCCCCTGTCCAATGGGATATTGTGATGAAAGTTATTGATAGTAATGGAAGCATTTTCTATACAGATGCCAAATCAGCCAAGTCCAATAGCACAGGTAATACAACGTTGACATTCACATTAGGAAGCTGGATAGGGCAATATACGATCGTTGTCGGCGGAAATGGGAATTCGACAAGTTCCATAACTGCTACACCTATGGTGATTAAAGTTGCTACTGTTGGTGGTGGCAGTGGTGGTGGTTTTGGTGGTCCTGGTCCTGTGACTACGAATGACCCAGATCAACTCGTTAAAATCACGAATTCACTTAAATTAATCAATAATTCAAATGCATCAGACAAAGAGATACAAGAAGCGATTAACACCGCTTCTGAACAATTAAATAAGATCTTAACAGAGCTAAGCACGCTTACAGACCCGGATAAATCCAAGCAGGTCCTTCAGTCGATTCTGGAAAATATCACATTGATGGCTTCACTTTCTTCCAAAGTGAGTGCCGTAAATCAATCCATCGCATTGACGGAGAAAATTATACCGTTAGCTGGGTCTGTGAGAAAATTAACGAATGACCAAGGTCTTTCCGATGATTCAAAGCTGATGACGACCGTCATCGATTTGGTGAATTCAGTCAATCAAAAAGCTGGAACCCTAGATTCTACGCAGTTTAAAATGAATACCAGCGGAAAAGAAACCAAGATCGTTGTAGAGGCTGATGCTTTACAGAAACAAATTCAGAGTGCTGACCAAACGACAAACGCATTGTCAAATTTGCTGAATCAAAATCATTTCTCGGATTTGGTAAATAAATTGGAAAAGCAAGTGATTATTAAAGTGTCTAAAGATACAACAGTTGGAGACATTACGAATGTTACGATTCCTTCTTCTAGTTTAAGTGATTTGAAGACGAAGAACGTAAACTTGGTTGTCAACATCGATGGTGTCGTTTTAAAATTTAGCCCTAATTCCTTACCAGTTGTCGATTCCAATAAAGTAAAATCGATCGAAGTCAGAGTAAGTCAACCAACTGATTCTAAATCTTTGCTAGATAAAAAACCGTCATATGCAGATACGATAAATGTTCCTGTGAATGATTTGAATGTATCCTCCACAAAGGATGACAATACCGAAACGCTGCTAAACAATCAGTTTAGTGATAAGATTGTCATCAGTATGTCGTTAAATGGAGTAGATAAGTCAAAAGTAGACGTTAATCAAATTGCACCACAGTATTTTAACCCTACGACAGGAAAATGGGAACTTATTCCAGGCGGCAAATACAATGAAAAAACGAATTCCATTGAATTCAACGTTAGTCACTTTAGTACGTACACTTTGATGCAAATTAATAAATCGTTTGACGATGTACAGGGCCGTTGGTCGGAAACTTACATTTCGCAAGCATTCGCCAAGGGGATTGTAACTGGCCGCAGTGATTCGTTATTTGATCCTACGGCAAACGTAACTCGTGCGGAATTTGCTGTCATGCTGTCTAATACGCTTGGCCTTACTACTAGTTCTTCTATTATGCCATTTAAAGATGTGGCGACAGATGCTTGGTATGCCAATGAAGTTGCATCCGTTTATAAGGCCGGTTTCATTGACGGAGTTACTTCAGAGCAATTTGCGCCGAATGCAAAAATTACCCGTGAACAAATGGCGACAATGATCGGGCGCGCTTTGGAAAAAGTAAAAAATACGAAAACTGTGACTAATGCAGATTCATCAAAAATACTGACTTTGTTTAGTGACAGAAATGAGATTTCAGACTGGGCAACCAATAATATGGCACTTAGTGTACGGGAAGGCTTATTGAGTGGAACCTCTGATACGACTTTATCTCCGTCCCAAGTGGCCTCTCGCGAGCAAGCGGCAAAAGTAATGTTGATATTATTTGAAAAATAGAAGCTGAAACTATAATTAGTACTTGAATTAATCCAGCATAAGGGAAGGCACCTACATCAGGTGCTTTTTTTTTTCTTTTTCTCACAATAAAGGGGGATAAAATGGATAAATTTTGGTTAGTTAATGGGTTGAGAGAAATTTTCTGAATTTATGTAGCTTTAAAGTGTATGATATAATTTACAGAAAATTCAACCATTTAATCGATGGGGGAATATTGTCGAAAATAAAATAATTTTGTTTTAATTTGTCGAATAATATGATAAAGAGAGACATTATAAACTTTTCTGGGATATTATATAGAGATTATGCCATAATTGCACATAAGATTCGGAACTATTACAAAGGTGAAAATTTGATTAATATTCCATAAAAATCGTAAATTTGGTACTTGATACCTAGTCCTTAAGGTAGGCAACACATCGTATATATGTTACACTTTCAATAATGGATTTAGGAGAAATATGGTTGAAAACCTGATTTTTTGTCGAAATTATATCGTTTGTTTACGTGATTGGGGTCTCCTATGATTGATATACATAGTCATATTCTGCCAGATTTAGATGATGGGGCATCTGATCTGGAGCAAGCCGTTCACATGGCAAGGGCAGCCGTGGAACAAGGAATACATACAGTAATTGCTACCCCCCATCATGAAAATGGTAGATTCACGAACGATGCAACCTTAGTTGTAGAGCAAGTGAAATTGTTTCAAGAGGAGCTCAATAACAGGAATATTTCTCTTCATATCCATCCAGGTCAAGAGATTCGCGTATATCGGGGATTAATTGACGATGTTGAAGCTGGGCGCACTACCACATTAGATGGCTCACGCTACTTGCTTATGGAATTCCCATCAGATCGAATACCTGCGGGAATAGATGAAGTCATGCACGAGTTACTGCTACTGGATATCGTGCCAATTATCGCACATCCGGAGCGTAATCGTGAGATTGCCCAGGATCCTACGAAGTTGCTCGAATTAGTGCAGCTAGGTGCCTTGAGTCAAGTGACGGCTCATTCCCTGCTCGGTCACTTCGGTAAGTCCATTGAATCACTCTCGTTTGATTTATGCAGGAACAACTTAGCTCATTTCATTTCCTCTGACGCGCACAACCTAACTAATCGTGGGTTTGCACTGTCCGAAGGTTATGATGCTTTGCGTTCAGAGCTAGGGCAAGCAATTGTGAGTTCTTTTCAAAACAATGCCAACAGGATCATACATAACCTTTCTATTGAGACACAATCGCCTGTTTGGTCGAGACCAAAATGGTTTCAGTTTTGGAAATCCAAATAATGCAAGACAACTAATTTAAAGAGGTGAATTTTAGCATGACGATGAAAAAGAAATTAACTGTTACAACTTTGGCAGCAAGCATCATGTTTGCATCCATTGCTGGACTTCCATTGAGTGAGCAAGGTCTAGCTAATAAACTGGGTATTACGGCAGGGATTGCTTCTGCTGCTACAGTTTCTACAACATCTTATCTGGATCAAGTAAATGCTCTACATACTGAACTTGCGAAAGATGAATCAGGTATTGCAAGTATTCGGACACTTAGAGACTATGTTAAAGAACACCCAGTAACAGATAAAGATCAACAATATGCGCTGACAAAAGAGGTTTGGGATAAAATCAAAATTAAGGCCCCAAGTATTCAATATGACGCTATTTATCAATTAATTAGTGGGCTAGAACTATTTTATGATGAAACCGGTACTTCAATTGAAGCATTGCTTTCAAATGGAGATTACAGGGATGCCATTAGTGAACTGTTCACATCAGTAGGACTTGAAGGTATTGATCATCCAGATGGTCTGAAGAAGAGTGATGTCGAGCTTTTCCAATCTGCGGCAATGACTGCTCTTAATAACAAAACCAGTGAATTATTAATTGCAGCAGCAAGTGCATTTGCATCTGGAAATGCCGATGCCCTTAAGGCAGAAATAAATGAGATTGTTACAACTGATGTTGTAGCTGCAAACAGTGGATTGCTTATTTCTAAATTACTAACTGCTTATGGCATTACGTTAAGTGATCTGAATACTGTCCAGAACCGAATTGCTAACTACATAGACGCAGCATCCAATTCAACGGTTGCTCATGATGCTAGAACGGCTATCGAATCTGCTGGACTACGTTATATTCTTAAAGATAAAATTCAGTACACAAAAGCTGCGGGAAGCACAACTTCATCTGAAAAGCCACTACTTAAAGTAGTATATGGTAGTTTGGAATTCACTTTTCCTTCCGATTCCTTTGAGTGGAGTGCACCAGTTGGCTCAGGTATTCGTTATGACGAAGCTACAAGCGCATTCGTTCTAACTGGAAATACAGATGCAGTTGCAAAAGTAGAAGCTAGAGATTCCAATTTTGGCTTGTTACTCTATATTTCCGATGACAATCATCTTGTTTCGTTGAAGGTACCTACTGGTGGTAATACAGATGGTAATTCTAGTGGTAGTACTGGCGGCGGTCCAGTTACTCCTGATCCAGGAACAGTAGATTTGAACAATCTTGCCAAAGAACTCGAAGGCGCATCCGAAGAAAAGAAACAAGAGATATTCCAAAAAGCTCAAGAAGCAGTGAAAAATGCACTTCAAGAACTAGCGACGTTAGATCTGAGCAAGTCGATTAAGGTTGAAGGCGACACAGCTAAACCGACTCTTAATGTAACTGAGCTTGCGGACAAGGTGAAAGAAATTGGTGCGAAAGCCAAAGTTTTAAATGATCAATTGAAACAATTGAATCCGAATGCAACAGTTGAGAAGATTCAACTTAAGCTTGATTTCGGTTCAATCACTGCCAAAACAACGGAAATTCCGTTAGGTAAAGCTTTGCTGGATGCAGCTATTGCGAATGGTGTAAATACAGTAGCCATTTCCATGAATGGCCTTTCATTAGGCGTAAGCCCAACTGAGTTCGGAGCAGATACTTCACTTAAAGTGACGAATCAAGATTCCAAAGTAGCAACAAGTGCAACACAATTGCCTGTAGCAGCTGGGGTATATGAATTTGAATTTACAGCTGGTGGCACACATATCAGTAACTTCAATACACCTGTTGAAGTAACGATTCCAGTTCCTAACGGCAGCAAATTCGATACAGAGTTGTTATCCTTAGCCAAAATCGTAGATGGCAAATTAGAATTCTACGGCGGCAGCTATGAGAATGGCGTTCTGAATGCACTGCGTACAGGATTCTCTACGTATACAGTAGTCGAGAATAAAGTTGAATTCGGCGACACAGCTTCGGTTAAGGCGTGGGCTGGCAGACAAATTCAAGTTGCTGCATCCAAAGGTATTCTAGAAGGTCGTGCAGATCAATCTTTCGTACCGAACGGTCAAGTAACACGTGCTGAATTCGCGAAAATGATCGTAAAAACGTTCTCTTTGGAAAGTGCAACTGCAACAGAGAACTTTACCGATGTGAATGATTCGGATTGGTTCAAAGTCTACGTGGCTTCCGCTGTTAAGAATGGCATTGTGAATGGTAAAGAAGCAGGGAAGTTTGATCCGAATGGCAATATCACACGTGCTGAAATGGCAGTCATGTCATCCAGAGCGCTTGCACTTAAAGGGATTTCCTTGAGCCCGGCTAAGGTAGACGAAGCACTTAAAGGATTCACAGATGTGAATGCAATTAACGCATCTTTGAAATCTGGCGTTGCGCTTGCTGCAAGTGAAGGTATTGTCATTGGCGAGGAAGGCAATGTATTTAATCCCAATGCTAACTCTACTCGTGCTCAAGCCGCGGTTGTTATCTATCGATTGTTGAACAAATAGAAACCGTATATTTCAGGAGGAATCCTCATCTCTATCAGATAGAGGGGGATTCCTTATCTTTTCTAATAAAAATATGATGAGACCAACAGCCAAGGCGAGACATGACATCATGTAGACGGAGGGAATGGCATGGAACTGGATTTAAAAGATTACTTGAAGATTATCAAGAAAAGGGTGTGGATGATACTTTCAATTGTGGTTCTGGCAACAGTAGCAACGGGGATTATCAGCTATTTCTTTATGCAACCTATCTATCAGGCTTCAACCAAGTTAATTGTCAATAAATCAAATGATCAAGTAGGTCTATCTCAAGTTGACATCAACACAGTCAATTTAAATATCAGACTCATCGACACTTATAAAGAAATTATTCGTACGCCAAGAATTATGGATAAAGTCGTTGCCGAATACCCACATTTGAAAATGACTGCTGAGCAGCTCGTGAATACGGTCAAAGTGAGCTCAGTTAACAATACACAAGTTATGACACTAATTGTACAGGATCCTTCGTACGCTCGAGCAGCGAGTATTGCCAATGCCGTGTCGATCGTATTCCAAGATGAAATCCCTAAGATTATGAAAGTTGATAATATTTCCTTGCTGAATGAGGCCAAAGATATTGAAAATCCTGTGCCTGTGAAGCCGAATAAAAAGTTAAATGTAGCTATTGCCTTCGTAGTGTCATTAATGATTGCGCTAGGAATTGCCTTCCTATTGGAATACTTGAACGATCAATTGACGACAGAGGAAGAGGTTGAACAATTCCTCGGCTTGCCAACCCTAGCCATGATTACCAAGATGAGACCAGAAGATTTCCAAAATCATCATAGCAAACAAACTAACGAACAAGTAGTGGGAGGACGATCGGATGTCAAACTCAACCAATAAAAGGCCCATTATTACGCATCAGAATCCCAAATCCCCTATTTCTGAAGCATACAGAGCCCTTCGTACGAACATCCAATTCTCATCTATCGATGAGGAGCTAAGGGTCATCATGGTAACATCTGCTGGTCCCGGTGAAGGGAAATCAACCACACTAATTAATTTAGCTGTAGCCTATGCGCAGACAGATAAGAAAGTATTGATCATCGATGGTGATCTCAGAAAACCAACCATGCATCATACCTTACATGTATCCAATCGATGGGGACTTACCAACCTGTTAACGAATCAATTAACCATTCGCGAAGTAGTTCAAGACACGTTTATTCCTAACTTACAGATTATTACTTCTGGGCCAATTCCACCTAATCCATCCGAGATCCTTGCTTCTAAGAAGATGGTAAGCACGATCGATGAGTTGAAACAGCGCTATGATATCATACTGATCGATGCTCCACCTGCGATTGCTGTAACAGATTCACAGATCATTGCTTCTCGTACGGATGGCGTAATCTTGGTTGTTAATTCGGATCGAACGAAGAGAGAAGCTGTACTCAAAGCGAAGCAAAACCTAGATAATGTGCGAGCAAGAATTCTTGGCGTTGTGCTGAACAATGTGGATCGTAAAAACAAGGATGCTTACTATTACTATTATTATGGAGAAAGTCAATAAGATTATTTACGAGTGAGGGATTTCCGTGAAGTTAGGCAGCAAAAAGACAATACTCGTTTTGCTCGATATGGTTCTGATATGGATAAGCGTTTTGATTGCCTATTTGTTAAGGTTTGAATTGCATATTCCTGCTGCCTATATGAGACAGTGGATGGAATACTCAGCGATATCCATGGTTGTTGGATCAGCTTGTTTAGTCTACTTCAAAATGTATAGACGCGTATGGGAATATGCGAGTATAGGCGAAGTCATATCAATTTTCAAAGCAGTCGTAGCTACCTGTACACTGTCTTATTTCATTATGATTTTGTTACATGAGCCCAAGGTTCCCTTCGCTGTCTACGTCCGAGTTATGGAGAATATGATCCTCATTATTGGGGCAAGCCGATTTGTTTGGAGAGTAGTTAGAGATAAATATAATAAGAAACAATCCAACCAACGGAAAGCTCTGATTATTGGGGCAGGAGACTGTGGGATCTTAATTGCGAAGGAATTGAAATATAATTCAAATTCTCCCGTATACCCTGTTGCTTTCGTTGATGATGATCCTTCTAAGTATAAGCACATCATTATGGGGGTCCCTGTCTTAGGCGACCGCACTGAGATTATTCGAATTGTAGAAACCAATGCTATTGACGAAATTATTATTGCAATGCCATCAGTTTCCAAGCTAGAAGTATCCGAAATTATTACGATATGCAAACATACGAAAGCCAAAATGAAGATTATTCCTAGGATTAATGATTTGATTGAAGGCAAAGTCACAATAAATGCAATTCGCGATGTGCAAGTAGAAGATCTACTTGGCCGTGACCCAATTAACATTGATCTAGATGGCATTGCTAATTATGTACAAGGTAAAGTCGTTCTAATCACAGGTGCCGGCGGCTCCATCGGTTCCGAGTTGTGTAGACAAATTGCACCTTTTCATCCGAAAAAGTTAATTCTGTTAGGCCATGGTGAGAACAGTATTTATGTCATCGAGAAAGAAATACATAGACTTTTTCCAACATTACACATAGAACCAGTGATCGCAGATGTTCAGGATTTGGAACGGATGAAGGAAGTTTTTCAAGCTTTTCAGCCAAAGGTTATTTTCCATGCAGCTGCTCATAAACACGTTCCCCTCATGGAACGCAATCCAGCAGAAGCTATTAAGAATAACGTATTCGGCACCCGAAATGTTGCAGAATGTGCCCATCAATTTAATGCTGAGAGATTCGTTCTCATTTCTACAGATAAGGCTGTTAATCCAACAAGTATCATGGGAGCTACCAAACGGATTGCCGAACAAATTATTCAAAGCATGGACCTTGTAAGTCAAACAAAATTTGTGGCCGTGCGCTTTGGCAATGTACTAGGTAGTCGCGGTAGTGTGATCCCGCATTTCAAAGAACAGATCGCCTTAGGCGGACCTGTCACCGTCACGCACCCAGAAATGGTGCGCTATTTCATGACCATTCCTGAAGCAGTTCAGCTTGTTATCCAAGCAGGCGCATTCGCGAAAGGCGGAGAAATCTTCGTCCTAGATATGGGTGAACCGGTCAAAATCGTTGATCTAGCTACCGACCTCATTCGTCTATCGGGCTTCGAACCAGGAATCGACATGGAGATTCAATTCTCTGGCATCCGTCCTGGGGAGAAACTATATGAAGAACTGCTTTTAAGTGAAGAAGGGCTTGGGAATACCACGCACGATCGGATCTTCGTGGGAAGTCCTTTGAAGATTAGTCAAAGTGATCTAGCTTTGAAGATTGTAAGATTAGAAAAAGTAATTGCTGATAAACATGGAACCGTCTATGAGGCTGTGAAGCATTTGGTGCCGAGTTTTAGTAATGTGGGTTAGAGGGATATTGCTAGTAAGTTTGATATTACGAAATACGTTTAGCTAATGAGGGGGAAAATATGATAAACACTGATATGATTAATATTAACATGAGAAATATACCTTTCTCTCCTCCAGATATAACGGATGCTGAAATCGAAGAAGTAATAAAAGTAATGAAGTCTGGCTGGATTACGACTGGGCCAAGAACTAAATTATTTGAGATGAAGATAGCAGAATATGTTGGTACAAATAAAGCTGTATGTTTAAATTCAGCAACAGCTGCAATGGAACTTACACTACGTATTCTAGGGATTGGTGTTGGAGACGAGGTTATTACTTCAGCGTACACTTATACTGCAACTGCTTCAATTATTGATCATGTTGGTGCCAAAATTGTCTTGGTAGATACTGCAGTGGATTCCTTTGAGATGGATTATGACAAACTAGCAGATGCAATTACTGAAAAAACGAAAGCGATCATTCCTATTGATTTAGCAGGGAAAATGTGCGATTACGAAACAATATACAAAGTAATAGAAAGCAAAAAAGAGCTATTTAAAGCAAATAATGAACTTCAAAAGCTGTTTGATAGAGTAATAGTTATGACTGATGGTGCACATGCTTTTGGAGCTGAAGCAAATGGAATGAAATGCGGAAAAGTTGCAGATTTTACTTGTTTCTCTTTTCACGCGGTAAAAAACCTGACAACAGCTGAAGGTGGTGCAGTTGTTTGGCGAGATAGAATTGGTTTAGATGATGAATGGTTATATAAGCAATATATGCTTTATAGTCTTCATGGACAATCTAAAGATGCTCTGGCAAAAACACAAAAGGGCTCCTGGGAGTATGATATTATTTATCCCGCTTATAAGTGCAATATGACCGACATTATGGCGGGGTTTGGGTTAATTCAGTTAAATAGATATGATGACTTAATGAGTAAGCGAAAAGAAATTATTGAAATGTATGATAGTGCGCTTCTACCATTGGGGGTTCAAACTTTAGTTCATTACAGTGAAAATTTCTCCTCTTCTGGGCATCTTTATATAACTAGGATACCTGGTATAGGAGTAGTTGATCGAAATGAGATTATTGTTAGGATGGCCGAGGCTGGGATTGTTTGCAATGTTCATTATAAGCCATTACCCATGTTTACAGCATACCAGAATTTAGGCTTTGATATAAAAGATTATCCAAATGCCTTTAGTATGTATGAAAATGAAATTACATTACCACTTCATACATTATTAAGTAATGATGATGTAGAGTATGTGACTACTACTTTTAAAAATTTGCTAATTGAATTTCAAGTGAGGTAACACGATGTATAGGATTGTATTCAAAAGGATAATTGATATTTTGCTCGCAATACTTACGTTACCGTTTTTAATTATTATCTTGTGTATAGTCGGGCCAATAATATATTTGGAAGATAAAGGACCTATATATTACAATGCCCCACGTCTTGGTAAAAATGGCAGGGTATTTATGATGTATAAATTGCGATCTATGAAAATGAATGCCGCTGACCTACGCAATGCTGATGGATCGACCTTTAATGCTGAGAATGATCCTAGATTAACTAAAATAGGGAAGTTCATACGTAAGTCGAGCTTGGATGAATCACCACAATTGTTAAATATAATCAATGGCGATATGAGTATCATTGGACCAAGACCTGACTTGCCAGAACACGAAGCCCTATATGAGGGAAATGAAAAACGAAAGTTAGAAGTCAGACCAGGTGTTACTGGTTTCAATCAAGCTTATTATAGGAATACGATTCCTTGGAAAGAGCGAATTCAAAATGATATTTATTATGTAGACCATATATCTTTTTGGCTTGATATTAAAATTTTCTTAAAAACAGCGGTATCTGTAATAAAACGTGAAGATGTTTTTGTAACAGAGAATAGTGCAAAAAAGGTAGATAATAGTGGTATTGGCCTGTAAGAAGTGGGGGTTCCAATAGTGGGAAATGCAGTAACATTTTATGATTTAGCTTGGGATACAGATTTCTTTGGAATTACTAGTGCAAAAGCCATCTTACATAAGCCGCTTACAATGAACGAATGGAAATTACTAAAAAATAGGTTTAGTGAATATCAATTTGTTTCTATAGAGAATAGAAATTCTGAGCCAGTGAATACACAACTAATTGGAAGTGATACCTCAGCATACCTAGTAGATGTGAATATACAATTTGTGAAGACATTGGAAGTGCCAGATAGAGTATCATCGAATATTGTAGTACATCAAGCTCTAGATCATAATGATCAAATTCTCGAGCTGGCGGATTTTCAATTTTCAAAGTTTACTGAGGATAGTGAGTTGGCCAACCGGAACGGTGATCAAGTGTATCTCCAATGGTTAATAAATTCTTTTGGTAAATCAGAGAAGTTTTTTGCAATATCAAAGAATGAGAATGGTCTAGTAAACGGATTTTTATTGCATTCGTATTTTGAAAATAGTTGTGTGGTAGAGCTTATTGCTGTTTCTAAGGTTAGTTCTAAGAGTGGGATAGGAACAGAATTGTTTAAGGCGGTTGAAGAATTTTCATGCCAGCGCGGAATAAAAGAAATAAAAGTTGGTACTCAGGTTCGAAATATGGCAGCAATAAACTTTTATCATAAGGTAGGATGTAAGCAAATTGGTTGTCACCAAGTATATCACTTGTGGAATAATGGAATGTGATTTAGTCTAGGGTTTTAGACGAAATAAGTACGTATTGTCTAAATAGTTAGCAGGTAAATTTTTTTGGTCCGGGAAAATGGTATTGTGTCTGTAATTAAACTTATAGCATTATTCACACAGAGACAAATAGAGGCATTGGCACTGGTTTTTTCAAAGTATTAGAATATGTAGCATTTCACAATAATATAAAGGAAATTAAAGTTGGTATATGAGTGTGAATTTGGCTGAATTTATTTTTATGATAGAGTTAGTTGAAAGCAAGCAGGGTTTCATCAAAAATTGATGTAAATAGTTAGTTAGGGGGAAAAATGAAGAAAATTCTTATTGTTTCATCGGTAAGCAGACAGTTTTATTTGTTTGAACAAGGGAATATAGAAGTTCTGAAATCGTTAGGATATGAGATCCATGCTGCTGCGAATTTTAATGATGTAAACGAGAGGTTGGATACTTTAGATATTATTAGGCATCATTTTGATATTGAGCGATCACCATTTTCATTTAAAAATTCTAAAGCATACTACCAACTTAAACATATTATGAAATCTGAGAAATTTGATGCAATACACTGCCATTCCCCAATAGGGGGAGTATTGGCACGATTAGCAGCGAAGGCTGTAGGAAATTGTCCTGTTATATATACTGCTCATGGGTTTCATTTTTATAAAGGGGCGCGTTTTATCAACTGGGCAATATATTACCCTGTAGAGAGATTGTTGGCAAGGTATACAGATCATCTTATTACAATTAACAAGGAAGATTTCAAAAAAGCTAATGAATTTAAAGCTGGACAAATACACTACGTTCCAGGAATTGGTGTGGACACGGATGCTTTTAATAATACTGCACTCAATCGCGAGATGAAGCGTATGGAATTAGGGATATCAGATGATACATTTGTATTACTTTCAATAGGTGAACTTATTAAACGGAAAAATCTTGAGACCTTAATTAGGGCAATAGTGAAACTAGAAAACCAAAATTTTGTGCTTTTAATTTGTGGTAGAGGAGTATTGGAGAGCTTCTTAAAGGAACTTACTGTTTCCTTAGAAATTCAAGAGAAAGTCAGATTTCTAGGTTTTAGAAACGACATCAAGGAAATCTGTATCGCTTCTGACGTATTTGTATTCCCTTCTTATCAAGAAGGATTACCTGTTTCTGTTATGGAAGCAATGTCAGCAGGCTTACCAGTTATTGCATCTGAAATAAGAGGGAATACAGATTTAATAAAAAATGGTGTTGGAGGATACCTTTTAAGTCCTGATGATATAAATGGATTTTCAGAATCGATTCAAGTGCTTTTAGAGGACGCTAAGTTGCGTAAGGACATGAGTGTGAAGAATAAAGATGAAGTGAAAAGGTATGATTCAAGTATAATAAAAAATAAAATGAGAGAAATATATAGTTCACTTTAATTACAATTTATCAGTAGAAAAGAGTGTCTATGAATGAGGGTTATATTTGTACGTTCTAATCCTGTCGATCCGGATTCTAGGGTGGAAAAGGAAGTGAATAGTCTTATTAAAGCAGGGCATGAAGTTGAAATTCTCGCATGGGATCGAAGCGGAAAATATAAACATATAGAGTCTCATTTAAAATTAGACATTGGTTATGTGAAGATTCATCGTTTAGGAATACCTGCCACTTATGGTGGTGGTATTCGAAAAAACTTATTACCATTGCTAAAATTTCAAAATAGGGTGTTTAATTGGTTATTAAGAAACAAACATCGGTATGATGTTATCCATGCCTGTGATTTTGATACTGCTTTTATATCAAATATAGTTGCAAAGATATTGAAGAAAAAATTGGTTTATGATATTTTCGATTATTATGTAGATGCATTTGGAGTACCTCTCAAACTTAAAAAGTATATTGTTTATCAAGACCATGCCATTATAAATACAGCGGATGCTGTCATTATATGTTCAGATAAAAGGCGCGAACAAATTAAAGGTACGAGTCCAAAACGATTAACCGTAATACATAATACACCGGCTAGTATGGAAGCGGGTTTTCAAGCTCTGAATTTGAATCCCAATATAACAAAAATAGTTTATGTTGGGATTCTTGGAGATGGAAGATTTATACGTGAAATTGTGGAATTTGTAAAGAAAAATCCTTTGTACGAGTTTCATGTTGGGGGTTTCGGGGAGTATGAAAATTATTTAGAAAAAGCTGCATTGGAAAGTAACAATATTATTTTTTATGGCAAGCTTCCATACCATAAAACATTAGAATTAGAAAGTAGTTGTGATCTAATGACTGCGATTTATGATCCGAGTGTACCAAATCATTATTATTCAGCACCTAATAAATTCTACGAAGCATTAATGTTAGGAAAGCCGCTTATTATGGTGAAGAACACAGGGATGGATGATACTATTATAACTAATGGTTTCGGTGAAGTAATTGATTACAACCGAGAGAGTTTAGAGAAGGCTATTAAGAAGTTAGTTGAACGGAAAGAGGAATGGAGTAAAATATCGTCTAAAATGAAGAATTTATACAGGGATAAATATAGTTGGGATGAGATGGAAGTGAGATTAATAGATCTTTACAGTAATTTATAAAGAAAGTTTGTTGGAATTCGTATGTATTACGCTTTAAGGTAAAGGAAGGTGATAAATAGGTGAAAATTTTATATGTGGTTTCCAGACCTTTAGAGATTAATACTTCTTCTTCGATAAGAAACCGTGCGACAATTGAAGGATTATTAAAAATAGGACATGAAGTAGATCTTATTACGACCGAATTTGATAAAAATCATTCGAATTATGATCAGAGTTTATCATATAGTAACTTAAATGTAAGCTATCTTAAGTTGGGCGGTATACAAGATATTGTAAAACTCAGTAGGAAATTTAAAGTAATACAACCTTTAAAAAAACTAGCCTACAATTTAATAAAATACTTTGAAATTTATGACAATCTTAAAGGTGTAGTAGACTATGTAACAAAGGATAAAATTGATATAACGGATAATAAATACGATTTAATTATCTCTTCTTCTGATCCTAAATCATCGCATCTTTTTGTTAGAAAAATGTTTGAAAGAAGACTAGTAAGTAAAACACCATGGATTCAAATTTGGGGAGATCCATTTTTGTCGGATATAACCAGAAGCAATAAATTATTGAATTCAAAAATCAAAAAAGAAGAGAAAAAACTCTTTGAGTATGCAAATAAAATAATCTACGTATCAAAATTGACATTGAACGAACAGAAAATGATATACCCAAACTATGCTATAAAAATGGATTATGTACCGATTCCGTATGTGAAGGAAGAGATATATCCTAATAGGGATAGTTTTAAAGAAAATTTAACATTTTTATACAGTGGTGATTATTCATCAAAAATAAGAGATATCCAACCTCTTTATGATGCAATAAATAATTCTAGACACTCCTTAATTATATGTGGATTAAGCGATATTAATATTGAGAGTACAGATCGAATCAAAGTTTACCCAAGAGTATCTTTCGAGAAAACAAAAGAATTTGAAAAAAAATGCGATGTACTCGTTCATCTAAGTAATATTGAGGGCACACAAATCCCAGGTAAAATTTATCAATATTCAGGTACTAATAAGCTAATTTTATTTATACTTGATGGACAAAAAGAGACACTGTTGAAAACATTTAATAATTATAATCGCTATGTGTTTGCTGATAATAATAAAAATGAAATCTTCGAAAAAATTACACGGATTGAAAATAAAGAATTTGAAAACACAAAATTTATAGTGGAAGATTTTTGCTCTGAGAATATTGTAAGTAAAATTATTAACATAAACGCAAAAGTAATTGTTAAAACTGGAGTGTAATAAATGGCAACTTGGTTAGTAGTATCTTTGTACAGTTTATTGTTGATAATAGCGATTTATAATTTGCTCACTGAGTATAAGCATAAGAGAATCCTGAATGCTTTCATATTTTTTCAGGCAGCATTTATATTGTATTATATCTTTATTCCAATTTTTATACACATCTACATAGACATGAATGCAACCGGTTTAGTGGGGTTCGTACTACGGATCAGTTTAAGTGACTCCCATGACATATTTTATGCATTTTCTTATACTGTAATTTCTTATTCAGTGTTTATGTTTGTTTATCGTATAAGGTTTACTTCTAAAATAAAACTAAGTAATAAGATTACAGAGTTTTCTAAAACCGAGAACAGAGAAAAAAGATTTTTGAATCTAAATGTAAACGAAGAAAAAAACGTGTATAAGTTTGCAGTTTTCGCGGGTGTTTCTTCATTAAGTATCGGTGTTTTTGCTGAGTTACTTATTGCTAATAGTCTTGGGGGTATCTTGAATGCATTGGCAATGGGAGATCAGTTAAGAGCATACGGAAGTGATAATTCACTCTTAATACCTCAAAATAGACTCTTCGCTATAGTTTTAATGGTTAGTTCACTTGCTTCTACTTATTTCTTAGTTTATGCATTAAGAATTAAACGAAGCTTTCTTATTATCCTTTTCCTTTTATTATCAATTTTAGCAAGTATGTTTCTTCTTCTTATTAGCGCAGGTAGGTTAGGAGTATTACTGTTTGGCTTAACATTTTTTATAGATTATGCCTTTAGAAAATCTAAACATCCGTTTTTTTATATGTGTGTGTATTCTATTCTAGGTTTTATTTTGCTTAAACATCTTGATAATCTTTTTTTCTATTTAAGTTATGGATATATTAAAGAAAGTTCGTCTGATTTTGGCTCATTTATAAATGAATTTGCTTTTCCATATCTAAATTTATTAAATGTACATCATATTAATGATGCCTTTGGATTTAGAATGGGAGTGGATTATTTTACTTGGATTATCAATATCATCCCAACTTCTATTTTAAGTATTTTCGGTCTAACGAAAGTTACATCAGGTTATTACTTTATAACACAATATTATTCTGGAACTGATATACAAGGTGGGATTCCAACCGATTTAATAACCTTGGGAATTAGGCAATTTGGATTTATTGGTATACTAATAATTTTTGTTATTGTAGCTATCTTGTGTAAAAAAATGGATGTAATAATAGGGGAATTACATTCAAATAAGTTTTATTTTATTACTTTAAGAATTGCTCTAATTTTGTTTATCTTAGTTCCATATGCTGATTTAGATTCTTTCTTCCGCAATAGATATGACATGATTATGGTACTACTGTTTGCTATTATAGTAAATTTAATTAGATTTAAGAATAAGAGACATATCAATGATGGAACTTGTTGATGGGGGATATAGTAAGAGAATGAGACTGTTTATACATCGAATATTTATTTTACTTTCAAAATTGATGATGCCTTTATTCTTTAATAATGAATTTCTTAAAGGACGCTGGTTTGATAACAATATTGAAGGTTGGAAATGGTGCTGGAGAAGTTTATTATTTCAAAAGTTGCTAGGTAAAAATAGACATGTTCCATACCCAGTATCACATAATAACATAATCGGAAAAACTGATAACATTTTTTTTAATGTAAATGATATAAATAACTTTCAACACATGGGCTGCTATTTTCAGAATTGGAGTGGCGGAAGAATTGTAATTGGAGAAGGTACATATATTGCGCCAAACGTTGGGTTAATTACTGAAAATCATAATGCATATGATTTAGATGCACATGACGAACCTAAAGACATTATTATCGGTAAAAATTGTTGGATAGGAATGAATGCAGTAATTCTACCTGGAGTAATTTTAGGTGATCGTACCATTATTGGTGCAGGTGCAGTTGTTACTAAAAGTTTTAAAGAAGGTTACTGCATAATTGGTGGTGTTCCTGCAAAAAAAATAAAAGACTTAGAAAAGGAACTGCTATCAAATGCAAATAAAACTGAAAAAGGCGCTTCTAGACTCGCAATATTTTAAATATATTTATCAATTAGCAATAGGGTCTTTTCTTGCTCAAATCATAACAGTTATTGTAGCACCTTTGATGACAAGACTATATGCGCCTGAAGAGATAGGTATATACACTTTAATATTGACTGTAGTAACAATTTTTGGGCCAGTCTTGTGTGGGAAATATGATCAGGCAATTGTAGCTGCAGAAGATGAAAAAGAAGTCGTGCAATTAATTGTTGGAAGTATTTTTTTTTCCTTTACATTTTTAGTATTAATTACAATAGGTTTTAAGATTTATTTATCAAATAATTTACAGATAACAGATGAAGTTGGAGGATTTGCTTATTTAGTAATTGGTGTATTATTTCTTACAGTGTTTGTTAATATCTTAACAGCCTATAACAATAGGTATAAAGAGTTTAAAATTATTTCTTCTGTAACAGTAACTAGAACATTGGCTCAAAATGTTGGGGTATTGGTCTTTGGGCTTCTGAAATTTGGATCAATAGGGTTATTATTATCTCAATTACTAGGAATGTTAGTTGGGTTTAAAAGACAAGGAAAACATTTATATAGGAATAGAATTCAACTAAAGGAAGTTAATTTTACAGGAATAAAAAATTCATTAATTAAATATAAAGATTTACCAAAATTCTCTATGCCTGCACATTTTATTAATACTGCAGCATACTCAATCTTAAATTTCTTTATTATTGATCTTTTTGGACTTGTAATTTTTGGATTCTACGCGATTTCCTACAGGATTTTAGGGCTACCTTTAAATTTGATTAGTATGAATGTATCTAAAGTGTTCTTTCAAAGAGCATTTGAAGAAAATAAATTGTTAGGTAATTATAGGAGTTCGTTAAAGATAATAAGCCTTTTTCTTTTGTGTTTATCAATACCTATGGTAATACTATTATTTATAATGGGGCCTTTTGTATTCAGACTAGTTTTCGGGGGGAGCTGGAATGAGGCGGGTGTTTATGTTCAAATACTCTCACCGATGTATGGTCTAAGGTTTATTGTTTCAGCATTAGCACCAGCGTTGATTATCTCAGGGAAACAAAAAGCGGAATTTTATATATCTAATCTATTTATTGTAGCATCGGTTGTTTCTTATATGATTTGCAAATTAATGGGATGTGATATATATACGTTCCTAACTATTATAACTGCGACTTATTCATTAATTTATATAATTTTCTATTTATATATTTATAAATTAAGCAAGGGTATTTCAGTTAAAGCTATAAGGGAATAGAGGGGTTTAATTAAATGATTAACATTATTGGTTTAGGCTACATAGGTCTACCTACAGCACTAATGATGGCGAAATATGGAATTAAGGTAGTGGGTACTGATAATAATATTGAACTAGTAACTACATTGATTAATGGGGAACTGACCTTTGAAGAAAAAGGTATAAAAGAACTTTTTCAAGAAGCTATTGCAAATGGAATTGAATTTACTACAGAATATCAAAAAACACATACTTATATTATTGCAGTACCAACTCCATATCTTAAAGAGAATAAAAAACTTGACTCGAAGTATGTAGTTTCAGCATTAAACAGTGTTCTTGATATTTGTGAGAAAGGTGCAGCAATAATCATTGAATCAACTATTTCTCCAGGTACAATTGATAAATATGTACGCCCTGAAATAGAAAAAAGAGGGTTGGTTCTTGGAGAAGATGTACATTTATTACATGCACCTGAAAGAATTATTCCTGGCAATATGATTTATGAACTTGAACATAATTCAAGAACAATAGGTGCAGATAGTCCTGAAATCGGTGAAAAAGTAAAGGGATTGTATGCACATTTTTGCAGAGCGGAAATAGTGATAACAGATATTAGATCAGCCGAAATGTCGAAAGTTGTAGAAAATACTTATAGAGATATTAATATTGCATTTGCGAATGAATTAGCAAAAATCTGTCGTATGGATAAAATGAATGTTTATGAAATTATTAGAATTGCCAATAAACATCCACGAGTTGATATATTACTTCCTGGTCCTGGTGTGGGAGGGCATTGTATTTCTGTAGACCCATGGTTCTTAGTTGGAGATTATCCTGACCTAACTAATCTAATATTAACAGCACGAAAAATAAATGATTCTATGCCAAGACACGTATTAGGCCGAATCAGAGATATTATGAGAGAACATGATATAAGAGATATATCGAAAGTTGGTCTTTATGGGTTAACATATAAAGAGAATGTTGACGATACAAGAGAAAGTCCAACACTTCAATTGTTAGAGCGAATGGATGAACACTTGGCATTTGGTGTTAAAGTATTTGACCCTTTTGTGAAGAAAAGAATTGTTGATCATCAATTTATGAATTTCGAGGATTTCTTAAATGAGATAGAAATAATTGTTATTATGGTGGGACACGATCATATTAAAAATAATATGGATCTTATAAAGGATAAACTTATTTTTGATACAAAAAATATTTGTACTTATGATGTTGCTTATAAATTATAAATAAAAGTAAGTAGGGATGGGTCAGGAAAAACAGGTTAGTATACGACACACGGCAAGCAGAGATCAAAATGTGTATTCTAGTTAAGTTGGGCAAGTTGCTGTCTTGGAAAGAGGAGATTCCTTCCTGCGAAGCTCTTGACTGGGAGAATAAATTTCACGCACTTTCTGTGGAATATTCTTCTGCATCTGACTCGCTTACTTTGCAATACCACAGTTTGCCTGTATATAATTATCTCTAGTACTTCCGCCCCTCCCACATCCCCAAAATCACGACGAATAGACCATTGCCGCAATTCATGGATTTGCTACAATAGGTATATAAGTCAATCACATAAATCGGACGATAATGGCAAAGCTGATGAAAATCAGTGACGCAAAGCTATAGGGACTAAGGTGGTTTATGCCAGTATGTCAGCCAGCTTCCGAATCATCGTGCCTCCCAGTGATTTATGTGAAATCGAGGAGGGAATTAGATGGATAAGTTTTGGCATTCTTTTTGGTTGAGATTTAACGAGGCTATCCTGGATAGCTGCATCTGCGATGTTGAGCGAACGAAAATTTTTAATAAAATTAGTTATCATCGTACTAAACTGTATACATAAGGAAAGCACCCAAAGGGTGCTTTTTTCGTTCGTAGTCTTATTGACGCCGCGGGTATTGATTCAAGCTAGAAATAGGACTATTGACTATGACCTAGGTCCCTCTGCAAATGTCGAATCCTCAAGTATAATGAAATTATTGGCAGCATGTACCAAACAGTTATTTGGGACTGTCGGTGAAACGTCTGCGTTTAAACCCCCAGCATTTGATCCAAATAGCGCCTTCATCATCTTTGAAAAGCTTGATACCGAGCAGTTTCAAAGGGGTCCATACTTCTGTAAAGTAGTAGTTAGGCAAGTGCATCGTCTCCCGTGTAAGGCTTATATTACTTTAATATAATCGTTTTCATTTAAAAAGTATGTCGAAATTTGTCGCCTGTCTTATGGGGTGATTATTTTTGCGTTAAAATGCACCTCGAGGTGCATTTTTTTTGCGTTTTCTGCGACAATATGTGACTTCTGGGCTCTAAGAGTTTATAATAAACATATCTATTATGCGACTTGGTTGGTGAATATATGAAGAAAAAGAAATGGATGAAGCGACTAGTATGGGCAGGAAGTAGTGCTGCTCTGCTGCTTGTAGTTGGGTATTTTGGCATGAATATAGCTATGTCTTATTTCCTGAATTCGATGATTCCCTCCATGCCTTTGGAAATCAGTCAAGCAGCTGAAGATGAGACTAGTTTAATAGTTTCTGATGTTAGTGATGTTAATAGTAAAACTAACGCAACAACAGTAACGATGGAGTCTACTATTCCCAATGTGCAGAAGCTAGATGATGCGACGCCTACGCTTAAACCGCAAGGGACAACAATTCCGATAGATACACCAACTGAGAAACAAGCTACTAGTTCATCTACGCAGAAGTCGAATGAATCTAAGAGTGCTGATCAGATCTCGACACCATCTCCAGCAGCGTCTAAGAATGGGACAGGCTATGAAGCTCAAATTACGACGGAGAAAGCAAAAGAGGTCCAGGATGCGATCACGCTTAAGGAGAAGGCTTCGGTGACTTCGGTGCTTCTAAAGAAATTAAGTGCGTCAGATATCCAACTTTTTGCGAAGATGGCTGGTAATGGTTTATCTGTAGATGAAAAGAAGAAAGCCAAGGATATTATTCTGCAGAAGCTATCGGAAGAC
The DNA here is from genome assembly GCF_013141695.1 of Paenibacillus plantarum. Taxonomy (GTDB): domain Bacteria; phylum Bacillota; class Bacilli; order Paenibacillales; family NBRC-103111; genus Paenibacillus_E; species Paenibacillus_E plantarum. The sequence continues at coordinate 45,789 of NZ_WHNY01000035.1, read as the reverse complement.
GAGTATAACCAATTGATTGGAATTGCAGCGAAGTATGGCTTAAGTCAAGGGAAGAAGTATGCAGAAACGCAACCGAAGTCTACAAAGTAATGTAAATACAGTTGCTAACTACAGTAGGGGGTTGAGATGAGAAAAAGGCTCATACTGACGGTCATTGTGCTAGGTATGCTAGGAGTTGGCGGTTATACGGCTTATAGTTATGCGATGAATGTGATTGCAGATAAAATAGCCAATCAACTTGTTCTGGATGGTGGGACAAGCCAACAATGGTTGAATTCCATGGATTTGTCCGCTGTTGCAAATACGATTGAAATTCCTCCTTCTGTTACCCCGAGTGCTGAGAAGCCGAAGTCTGCAAGCGAAGATAAGTCGGATGGAAACGTGAACCCGAAGAACTCGAATGAGCAGGTAAACGTTGCGAATACCGTGAAGGGGCAAGAGCCAACAACGGGAAATGAACAGAAGAAGTCGACTGCAACGGAGAAGAAGGAAGATGTTCAATTCGAGAATAAGCAGGAGGCTGTGAAGTTCGTGATGAGCCGATTCTCGGCATCTGAACTCAATAAACTTAGGCAAATGGCTAGTGGTGGACTGACGCCTGAGAAGAAGGCAGAGATGAAGAAGATCGCGTATACGAAGTTTACATCGGCAGAAATTGCGGCCGTACAGAAAGTGGTTTCTTCCCAATAATACATAGAAGAGGTGTTCAGAAAGTGAAAGCGAGTCAACGAATGAAAGCAATTACAGGTTTATCCCTAGCCCTGGTGATGGGGATTTCTGCGCAAGCATCGGCAGCACAAGTGCCAATGGATGTGGATGTGTATCAGGTTCCGATGCATTTTACGTTTGATGGGAAGGAATATGCGCCGCCAGTGGATCAGCAGGGATTTATTTATGAAGGCACGACGTATGTGCCCATTCGATTCATTTCTTACTCGCTAGATAAAGCGGTCAACTGGGACCCGAATACCTACACGGTAACGATTGCAGAGCCTAAGGCGACAGAGAAAATTAATATTAGTGAATATAAATTAAATACGCAGGTTTTTTCGAAAAGCAATGAAAAGTTCGATAAATCGAAGTTGGCGCTAAGTAATTTGAAGGTATATAAAGAGAAAATTAATTATGTTTTTGATGGTGTTAAGAAGAGTCCATCTGATGAATTGCCAGGGTATATTGTTGATGGTAGTTTGTTTGTTCCGATTCGTTTCTTCTCGGAATCTGTTGGGAAAACGATTAACTGGGATTCGGAAACGTACACGGTGTCCGCGGTTACGAAGGAAGAGAAGAAGCCTGAGGTGAAATTGCCTGAAGTGAAGCCAGAGACTAAGCCTGTAGTTACACCACCAATTGGTGGTGGGGCAGGTGGTGGGGGCGGATCCACCATTAAAGTATCTGTAGATTCAATTAAAGCTGAGGCTAAGGGGAAAATGTCAGCTCTTGAGACAGAAGCAGCTGGCGTATTGCTAGAACTGTATCTTAAATATCTTGCAACACATGATGAGAGCTTAAAATCACAAGCTAGAGAGTACATCAGAGAAACATCAGATAGAAAGTTTGAACAAATCATGAGTGACACGGAAACGAAATTAACTTCGAATGGTTACGATAGGTCAACAATTGATACAATAATTGATACCTATAGAAATGATTATGAGAAAAAGAAAGCTGATAAAGAGAAGGACCTTAAAAACAAGTAAACCCGCCCATTTTTTGGGCTTTCATTCACCGAATAGGCAATCGCACACATACAGTATAGTAGAAAATCAAACTATACAGAGATTGTGAGTGATTACGATATGACGAAGCGTGAAGATCAAGAATTTCGTCCGCCGGTCGGAGGGCATGGTGGCGGTATAGGACATGGACCTGGCGGTATCGGAGGCATAGGCGGACCTGGAGGTATTGGCCACGGACCCGGCGGTGTTGGTGGCATAGGTGGACCTGGAGGTATTGGCCACGGACCCGGTGGTATTGGAGGCATAGGTGGACCTGGGGGTATTGGACACGGGCCTGGCGGACCAGGCCACTTCCCAGGAGGCCCTGGACATTTTCCCGGTGGCCCAGGTCACTTTCATGGCGGCGGCTTTAACAATGTATTGCCATGGGTAGTGGCTCCATTGCTTTATGGTGCGGCGACACAACCGTACTACCCACCCTATTACCCGTACCCATATCCATATCCATACCCATACCCATATCCATACCCGCCGTACAATCAGTAATATCCACCATATCCGTACCCTATAAATAGGGATGAGGAAGTATAATCTCCACTGTATGAAAATAAGAGCTGCCTAACAAGTAGAAGTCCTTCCTTGTTAGGCAGCTTTTTGTATGTAAGGTCTATTTTCAATTATATGTTCTGGGTTGCATCCTAGACTCAGGCAGCAATTTGAATGTTCGTTCTGCGTCTGCGTGTTAGCATGACAACTAAATATGCGCCATAGAGCAAGTAGCAGATACTCAGCACAGCAACAACAAATACTTCGTTCGCCGTTGTTGTTGCGTTCGTCAACTGGGCCATGGCATCGAACATAAAATGAAAAATGATTAACGGGAGAATACGAGCCGTCATGACAATCAGCAAGGCTAAAATGAGTCCGATGAGAAATGCATTTATGATCTGAAGTAAAATGGACAACCAGTCCCGACCATTTAGGGCATTGGCCATATGTAGGATACCAAAAAAGATGGAAGAAAACAGGATGTAAAACAGTGAACTTTTATCCTTCAACTTTGCCCAAATGATCCCTCGGAAAATTGACTCTTCGGTATACCCGACCACAAGTGAAAACAGGACAATCAAGACGATCTTGCCTAAGGACAGTTCGCTATTAAATCCACCAATCACAGGTTGAACAAAAACAATGATAACGAGCGGAACATAGTACAGCACCGCCTTATTGTTTACTCCTGCCAGTCGTTTGAAGCCAAAGATAGCCATAGTGCTGTCTTTCCTTCGCATATACATGGTAACAGCTATCGCCATGACGATGAATGCGCACCCTTGGGCAATCATCATCCCTGTATCTCCCAAGCCTCGCACGGTGGCTGCAGCTGATGCTACCGAAATTAATAAGGTTAGCACAATGCCGAGGAAGAGTGAGAATAGAACTGGCTGATCCTTGTAAGTTTTGTCAGACATTATAGGCATGCCTTACACCTCTTTCATCTAAAAGTAAACGAATTCTATTATAACAAAAATGGATAAAAAAGGAATATTATTTTTACCCGCAGGCACGTTATACGAATGAAACCAAGTAGCTCTGCAGACAACAGCAGCAGTACGACGACAGGATAATCCCGCTTTAAAACCTTGATAAATCACAATGTCATTAAGTTAAGAAAATAACCCCATATAGCGTTATAAGAAGAGCTATTAGTGAGCCGACATGACATGATGACGGCTACAATAATTAACTGGATTTACTATGTTCTAATATCAGAATTCCAAAACTATCACTAACGACATAAAAGCAAATATCTTTAATAAACAGCGAATGCCCCCTTGTCAAATCTTCCAAAGGGGGCATTCGCTGTTTTTCTAACCCGTTAAGTTAATGACATTGTGATAAATCAAGGTTTATGTCGTTGGAGATTCTTGTCTTTTTTTTGCGACAAGAATCTCCCTTATTAGCTAACTCAGAAGTTAAGCAACTAGTAATAAATGACGTTAGATGGCAAAATTATACAAATTATCTTTACGATAATGATATTTGGAGGTGATTTTGTGAAAACAAAATTACGCTATATTAATATATGTGACTTATCTTTTACAAGTCAATAACATTTTAGCTTCAGAGGAGAGTGTAGGTTTGTGAATGATCATCATCTATTTATTAAGAGAATTTTGATCGGAATATTGGTAATGGCGTTGGTTATCCCGTTCATACCAGTATCCCTTTCATCCTCGTCCACTGTTTATGCCACTCCCGTGATTCCTGCGAATCCTAGCGGTGTCGTCATGGTGGAAGATTTCGAAAATGTCGACTTTAGCGAATTATACTTGGACAGTATACGCAATAAAGGTGTCACTCTCGCGCTTGAAACTAATCCCAAATACGTTCGTAATGGGGCAAAGTCCTTACGATTTGATTATGATTTTATTGGAGTTACAGATAATCCCTCTCAATTTGCTGTGGGTGATAAAACTCAAGTAGTACCGTTGCCAGGCGGCAGGGTTCCCAAGAAAATTGGGATGTGGGTATATGGCAATAACGAAGGACATGGTGTAACCGTTAAGTTTCGTAATGCAACTGGTTCGACTAGAAATTATGATATAAGGGATGAAGAGACAGGTATAGACTGGAGTGGTTGGAAATATGTAGAAGCTACAATAGGGCCGGATATGTCTGTGCCGGGCTCACTGTGGTTTTACTTCCAGGTTAAGCAAAGACAAATGAGCAAAAAGAATAAAGGTTCGCTTTGGATTGACGACGTCAGGCTCATTTATGATGAACCGGTTGGTGAAGATATGACCGTGCCCGTGATCACTCCGACTTCACCGACGCCAAATCAGACTTTGAACGCACCGCTATCCAATATGACCCTGTCTGCGGACGATGTTGGATTGGGCATCGATCCAAACTCGATCCAACTGACCGTGAATGGAAAGTCTGTCACATCGGCGACCTACGCCTACGATCCGGTCAATAAATTGATTGCGTATCATCCAGATGCACCGCTTGATGGCGGCTATTATGAGGTGAATGCGGCAATTAAAGATATGGCCGGTAATCCTGCAACGGCAGATTATTCTTTCAACATAGAGCATGGGGCACGGCTTACCATGGAGGCACCGGAAGAATCACTTAGCAGCGACATTTACCGATTACAGCTCGGAGCAAAGGGTGTAGGCGCGGCAAAGAGCGTACATACCAAGCTCAAGTTCGACCCGGCGACTCTGCAGGTGAAAGCAATAACCGGGCGTTCCGACCTGAGCAACGTGCAGACCACTATCGATAATGTAGGCGGTTATGTTGAGTTTAGCGCAGATGGTTTGCAAGGAGACAACGCGAATCCTTTGGCAAGTATCGATTTCGAATTCACTAGAACGGCCAAGATGGAACGCGGCGAGACATTTAAGCAAATACGCATGGCGGAAGGCGCCTTCGGTTATACGGGCGGCACTTCGGTGAATTCCTTTGCCGCTCCAATTAACTATAAGATCGCGTTCCCGTACAACTTGGCAATCAAGGGAACGGGTTTGCAAACGCAGTCCTTAATCACCGTTACCAATCACGCCGGAGCACCGGTGGCAGGAGCGGCGATCGAGTACTTAGATCCAAACGGTCCTCAGACATATGTAACCGTGACAGCTGCGAATTCCAATATATATAGAAACGCCGACGGCACGACATCTTTGCTAGCGGTAAAGAAAGATCAGCAATTTATCGCAACAACAGGAAGCACTTCCGGATTTGTAAATGTGTATTTGCCTGATGGATCCAGGAAAGGTTATATATCTACTGCTGATGTTCAGCAAAATGATCTTAAACGAGGCATTGGCTTAACGGATTCAAAAGGAGAAATTCATACGCCACTCTTAACCCTTGGGATAGGCACTTGGACACTGCAAGCGGTCAAGGACGGAAGCACCACCGAAAGTATGAACATGGAAATTGTTAATCAGTTTGGTAATGACGAACCGGAATATGTGCAAACCTTTGTTGCCGAAGATATGAGAACAATGATGAACGTAGGATGGCAGACGGCACCTAGAGTTCAACAAACCTCTATTCAGTACAGGAAGGATAGCGAGCCCACGAAATCGATTGTGCAGGACGCGCTTACGGAAGTGCAAGTGATCCATCGTGAAAAGAATGGTCCCTTAGTCGAACTTAAGTTCCATCAGGCATCGGTTACTGGTCTTGAGCCGGGTACGAAATATCGTTACAGGGTTGGTTACGAAGGACATTGGAGTACATGGTACGATTACAAGACAGCGGACCCCGCGCAGGATAAGCCCATTTCTTTCGTATTCATATCCGATTCGCATGCCAATAGTGATAATGGAATTGATAACTTTCAAAAACTGATGACAAACGCTTTTACAAATTATCCGAACACCCAGTTCATTATGCATGGCGGTGACATTGTTGACGACGGAAATTTCTTAGATGAGTGGACCCAGATCTGGAAATCTACGTCGATCTACGCAACCTCGATTCCTTCGGGTTACACGATGGGTAATCATGATGTTGGAGGTGATGGCAAAGGGATTTTCGCCAAGGGATGGGAGCTTCCTAAAAACGGACCGGATTTCATGAAAGAATACGCCTATTCCTTCGATTCAGGCGAGGTGCATTTTATCGTGATGAATTCCGAAGGTGACGAAGTAACCATGGCCAAGCAAGCAGAATGGCTGCGCGAGGATATTCAGAAGAGCAACAAAAAATGGAAAGTCGTTATGTTCCATAAGCCTGTTTATCATACTGAAAAGGGGCGCGGGGATTATATCGAAAATACACAAACCTATTTCGGACCCATACTAGAACAATTGGAAGTAGACTTGGTGCTGGAAGGCCACGATCACGTCTACTCGCACACGTATCCGATGAAAGCGGGTAAGCCATTGAAGAATGGAGAGCGTGGGACTGTCTATTTGGCTGGAGGAACATCTGGCTGGAAGTTCTACGATGGAACAAAGTATGATTATCTCGATTTCATGTATGATGAACACGTTCCGATATACTCTGCAATTCAAGTTAGCCATGATAAGATCTCAATTCAGGCTCGTACGGAAAGCGGAGAATTGGTTGACGACTACTCGATCGAGAAGAAGGATGCAGCCATAACAAGTGTAAGCTTAAGTCCGATAACAGCGAGTGTGGTTCAAGGGGCGACACAGCAACTGACAGCTACAGTAACAGCAGTAGGTGGAGCGGACCAAACCGTAACATGGACAAGCAGTAATTCGAAAGTAGTTGTTGCTGCGAATGGATTAGTGACGGTAGCAGCAGATGCAGCGACAGGCGACTATACCATTACAGCAGCATCAACCTTTGATTCAAGTAAAAAAGGAACAGCAACGATTACGGTAATAGCAGCAACAACAGATACACCATCAACAGATACACCATCAACAGGAACACCATCAACAGGAACACCATCAACACCAACACCAACACCAACACCAACACCAACACCTAAGCCTTTCTACAATGAAAAGGTAAATATCGATCTAATCAAGGTTCTAGTAGAAAAAGTAAACTCTAGACCTGCCGTAACATTCATGGATGTACCTAAAGATTCTCCAGTTGTTAAAACAATCGAGTTAGCAACTAAGCTTGGAATCGTAAAAGGGTATGAGGATGGTTCATTCCATGCTAATGCTATGGTAACTAGAGCAGAGTTTGCGACTATGCTAGTTAAAGCTCTTGGTTTAACGTCCACAGGTGATTCCAGTTTTATGGACACCAAAGGTCACTGGGCGGCAGACGCAATTGCTTCATTACAAACAAGCGGTATTATTAATGGTTACGAGGACGGAACGTTCAAACCGAATCAGACAATCTCCAGAGCGGAGATCGTGGCTATGCTTTCCAAAGTAATAAACACTACTTTTGTGAAAAATAGTAAGTTCAAGGATGCTTCGGGTAACTGGGCAGAGGCTGAGATTGATACATTATCCGAAATGGGTATCGTAAAAGGTGCAACAGATGATTCATTTAAACCAAATGCTAAGGCTACGAGATCTGAGTCGTTACTTATGATTTTGCGTATGCTGAATGTCAGTCTTGGTCTTTCATTGGATGTAGAATAGAAATTTAAAGTTACTTGAAAACGGTAGGTACTAGTAAAACAGTATCTGCCGTTTTGTAGCTTCTTTTGAAAGTGCTCACAACTCTATTCAATCATGTGAAGTCAACATTTCGTTATCCTCGGAAATTAATCATAAGGACTCTATACACCCCTCGCTTAATCCGATTCATGGACATGGATAGGGTAGTCGCGAAGTGGTAGGTCAGGTGTGCATGAGATGCGAGGGGGGTAAAGCATACAATTGGCTGTAAGTTTTCATGAAAACCAAAAATTTGAACACTAAAGTGAACGTATGTTCCGTACTTGCAATCTAACGATATGAAAATATCAACTTAGAAACCTTGGTAAATCACAATGTCATTAACTTAAGAAAATAACCCCATATAGCATTATAAGAGGCAAAGAGCTCACAATCTTTGCCTCTTTTCCGTTCGTACTGTAGTGAGAAATGTTCCTTAAAACTCTTCTAATCCAAAGCTAAAGTAAAGCCGAGACGAAAATTTCTGGTCAGGTTGTCAGCTACCACTTTCAAGCGAGAACAAAAACAAATGGAAAGTCATGATTGCCTAGTTGAGATTGTATTTGACAAGACTAGAATTAATCCACATAGAGACACTTCTACGGCAGATAAACTATTATCCGATCTATTGGCAAGCTCGTGTCAGAAAAGATATGAGACTGTTTGCAGGCTATGAAACAATAAATTTAAAGCTAATTAGAATTATTATAAATAAGGTTGACTTTATTTCTATTTTATTTATAATAATTATTATCTGATATCGATTATCAATGGCATGAATAAGGCCGAATGGAAGGAGTGCATCACCGATGTATGATGTCATTATAGTTGGGGCTGGTCCCGCTGGAGCTTCTGCGGCGATATATACAGCAAGAGGGAATTTGAAAACATTAGTTATCGACAAAGCACCCAATACAGGAGCACTAGCCATTACGCATAAAATTGCGAATTATCCCGGTGTCATTGGTGAATTGTCAGGTAAGGATCTGCTGGATACGATGCGCGACCAAGCCAAAGGCTTCGGAGCTGAGTTCATCCAGACGACGATTACGGATGTGGATGTTGAAGGCGAAACGAAGTACGTGTTTACAGCTGATGGGATGTTTGAAGGCAAGGCGATCATCATTGCAACGGGTTCTAAGGGACGTAACCGCATGCTACCTGGTGAAGAAGATCTGATGGGGCGGGGCGTGAGTACGTGTGCGACGTGTGATGGTGCATTTTTCGAAGGAAAAACGGTCGCAGTGATCGGGGATTCGGAAGAAGCGCTGGAAGAAGCACAGGCGCTCAGTAAGTTCACGAAATCCATTCATTTCGTTGTGCCTCGACCTGAGCTGCAAGGCGTTCACCACGTTCCAGAATTGAAAGGCACAAACATTCTCTATAAGACGAAACCGCTCGAGGTTCTTGGCGATAAGCAAGTTCATGGTCTCAGAATTCGTACGAGCTCTGGTGGCGAGGAAGTGTTGGATGTGGATGGTGTCTTCGTTTTCCTTTCTGGCAGCAAGCCAGGTACGGATTTCTTGCAGGATCAAGTTCCTCTGGATGCCGATGGCTTTATGATTTTGGACAGCTCAATGCAGTCGCCGGTTGCGGGTGTTTTTGGTGCAGGAGAAGTTAGACGTACCCCAGTGAAACAAGCTGTTGTTGCCGCTGCGGATGGTGCGATTGCCGCCATGGCGGTCGATAAATTCATTAATAAACGGGCTCAACTGATCCCGCAATACAAATAATTCAACCTTTTAGGAGATGACCAACTATGTCTAATGTAATTGTATATTCCAGTACGAACTGCCCTTATTGTGTCCAACTGAAAAAATATTTAACAGATCAGCAAGTCGGTTTTGAAGAAAGAAACATCGATTTGAATGATCAATTCGGACAAGAACTGCACGATATGGGTCTCATGTCCTTGCCTGTCACTGTCATCGGTGAACACAAAATTCTTGGTCTCAACGTCACCAAACTCAAAAAAGCACTAGCCGAAATCGCTAGCTAATCCCACACATCAAAGGAGATATCAACCATGACACAACAACTAACCGTTCAATCTCAAGCTGCTTTTGCTAAAATTGGGTTGCCAGCACCGAGCTTCTCCCTGCTCTCCACGAAAAATATGGAAACGCTCGAGGAAAAAATCTCGCTTGAGGATTACCGCGGCAGATGGCTTGTATTCTTCTTCTGGCCTTTCGACTTCACATTCGTGTGCCCGACGGAAATTACTGCTTTCAGCGACCATTACGAGCAGTTCCTTGACCTCGATTGTGACATCGTGGGAGCGTCTGTAGATAGCGTCTACACGCATCGTGCATGGACACAAACACCGCGCGATCAAAGCGGCATTGGTCCTGTGAAGTTCCCGTTGGTCAGTGACTTCTCCAAAGAAACAGCTCGTGCCTATGGCGTCCTCGATGATGAGACAGGCGCTGCGCACCGAGGCTTGTTCATCATTGATCCGGATGGCGTGCTACGCTATCAAGTGGTCACGGACATGAATGTTGGCCGGTCGGTTGACGAGACGCTTCGTGTGCTTCAAGCACTTCAAGCTGGCGGTTTGTGCCCAGCGAACTGGAAGCCAGGCGATCGGACGTTGTAAGGCAATCGCCAGGGGCAGCAGCCCCGCGGGCCTTGGCAGGCTAGCGCACAAAAATTATGCGCAAGGGCCCCAGCCCCTGCGACCTTGGCGAGCTAGCGCACAAAAAATGTGCGCAAGGGCCCGGCCCCGCCGGCCGCGGCAGGCTAGCGCACAAAAATTGTGCGCAAGAGCCCCGGCCTCGCCGGCCCCACCAAGCTAGCGCTATGGAAGTGCAAATAACTATTGTAATTTTGCGTAACTTGAAGTAAATTATGAATGAGATCAGGTCGTGAAGAACACGCCGCTTGCATGGGAACTCGTTTCCAGTGCAAGCGGCTATTTTATTTTCTCAACGTAGGGAAGGAGATGGGAAACATAAATGATGAGATGAGTTTGCAGCTTAGTGCTGCGTATGAAAAGTGGATAGAATTACAAATCAAGTCGTCCACAGGAGATCGGCGGTTGCGACTGCAAAAGGGGCTGAGTTTCTCACTAAAGAAATTCATTATCCATGTGCTCTGGCCTGCTGTCGGGAGTTTTGAGGGTTGGTTTGCTGAGTACGAAGTGATGGATTATAAAGACGGATACAGATACCTCGATTTGGCCAAACCATCGACCGGTATCAAAATTTGCATCGAAGTAGACGATAAGGGAACACATGGCCATAATGCTGATTCGTATAAATTTTCAGATGACCGATTCCGCCAGAATGATCTTATCATCGACGATTGGAAAGTACTGCGCTTCTCACTACATAGCATCCTGGAGCAGCCTCTCCGTTGCCAACAACAGTTGATGCATGCGTTAGCAAAGTGGGGGATTGAATCCAATATCGCCCAACCAGCTTTGTCTCCAACGGAACTTGCTATTTTCAAATTTATCGAAAATAAGACGAAGGCCTACTCGCCAGTTTCGATAGCTCAAGCAGTTGGAATCCACAGAAATACGGCCATAAAATATCTGAAGTCTCTAGTTGAAAAAGGTAAAGTGATACCTGATGTCAATACGGGTGGTCCAATAAGGAGATACCGCAACAATCAGGGTTAATGACACGGAAACTTGATTTGTCGAAATGGATAGTTCGTATTCGTGTCCCCATTTGAAGTATAATATATGAATTACAGGCAGATAGTGAGGTCGAATGCAGCATGGCGTCCATTGCGGACAAGGTATTTATGGGTTCTTTAATTTTGATGATGATAGCTGTTGTAGTAAGCGGGATTGGCTTTCAATTCGTGAATTGGAAATCGCAGGTGACCAATGAACTTGAGGGAGAAACGCAGACAAGCAGCAGTCGGAAGAAATCCGTTATGGATCGACAAGATAAAAGTTTGAAACGCATCGGGCGATCTTATTTATTTTGGATTGCGCTTGCGGGCATGCTGATTTCTATAGGGTTAAGTTATTTATCTAAATAGGTCGTTGAAAAAAGCGTATAGCTGCTCAGGTTCATGATGAGGGCTGTACGCTTTTTTGTAAATTCAGGGAAGACGACAAAAATCTACATGAACTGATTGACAAGATTCTCCAACATTTTCATCGGTTGTGCGTTATAAAGAATATATACATTCTTAATAACGGAAGGAAATGTTGAATGATGAAAACTTACTCTCAATTGAAAACCGAAATTCAAACGATATCGGATGAAATATCTTTGTTATATAAGATACAAGATGAACTAAACAAGCACTTACAGGAAGTTTGTCTCCACGAAAACAAAGTTACCCTCGACAATGTAGAATACTCAGGAATGCTGCAAAGTATTGATTACTGTATGGATTGCAGAAAACCATTGCCCCTTGCTAGCTTCGCATCAAGTGTTTAAACAAACTCAAATAGGTATACAGAACAGTGAGTAAATACGCCTTAATTGGTGTGTTTACTCACTTTTTTTATTTAACCTGAATCCCGCGCAATAAAACGCGCAGATAACACCACTTTCTCCACCTGTCTACCCGGATGCTGTAGCCGGTAAAGCAGCGTTTCTACAGCTCGAATGCCCAAGGATTCCTTACCGAGCTCAATGGTGCTCAACGCAGGAGTCGCATAGGCGGTTGCTTCGATATTGTCCAGCCCGATGACTTTAACTTGACTCGGTACATCGAGGCCATGACGCTTCAGGATCGGCAACAGCGCTAGCGCGAGATGATCATTGGCGCAAACAATGCCATCGGGCATGGTTTCCGGCGTCATTGCCGCTACTTTGCGCTCCATTTGATGGAGCATGTGTGGGCTCGAGTAAGCGATTTGCCATTTCTTCAAATGGTAGTGATCAGCGGGGCCGGCTATATCTTCGAGGGCCATGCGGCAGCCCCACCAGCGCTCTTTGAAGCTGACGGCGAATTGGTCATCGCCGATGAAAATCACACGCTTCGCGCCAGCGGAGAGTAGGCGTTGACAGGCCATTTTGCCAGCATCCAAATTGTTATTGAGCACACAATCGACTTCGATGAGCGGTTCATGATGGTCGATGAGGACGAGTGGAATGCCACTCTGTTTCAACGAAATAACAGACTGCGTAGGAAAGGTGCCTGCTAGCAGCTGCCCAATGCAATGCGACGGATCGAGATAGGAAGGCATCTGCAGTCCCAGTTGATGATGAGGCGCGATGGGGACGATGAGATGCTCAAAGCCTAATTCTTTGCTGGCTGCGGCAATGCCGGTGAGAACTTTTCCCCAGAAAGGGTTGTCCTCCAAATAGGTAGACTGAATCCAAACCAAGATATAAGGAGAGATTTCGGCTTGGGCGTGTATGTCTCCATTCGGGACGTGGCTGGCAGATAGATGATGCGTTGGTGTGCGTTGTGCGTGCTTCTGTTGGAGCGTATAGCCCATCGCTTTCGCAGTCTCCTGAATACGGAGACGGTTCTCTTCACTAACGCCTGATTTACCAGATAAAGCTTGAGAAACGGTATATTTGGACATACCTAATCGGTCAGCAATTTGCTGCATGGAAACTTTTGGGCTCATGAGTGACATCCTTTTATGTTATACATACGTTAATTTTTCAAAACAAACCTAACAAATCTATTGTTCCTGATCAAGGGGATATTGTCAATCTACGTTTATTTCATGGTCTTATGCAAAATAAAGATTGACCTCAACTCGGAAAGTGAGTAAATTGTGTTCATGATTAAGAGTTGTTAGCCTAACAAAAATAACAAAAATTTATAAAATAACGATTAAACCCACACATCGATTTGGAGGATGAAAACATGCTTACAACGATCATATTTTACGATCCCACATTTCCATATGAAGGAATTCGGCCCGATGACAAGGCTGTTGCACAGCTTGGAGAAATAGGCAGAGTGGTTGGAGCGGAGGAGCTAGAAGCAGCGCTGCAGCAGGGGGCAGATAACTTCATTCATCTCCACGGACGTTACTTTCCGAAGTCGGCTTGGCAATCTATCCTAACTCATGCGCGTAAAGGCAAAGGATTCGTACATCTAGGCAGCGCTCCTTTCCGAGTACCGGCTTACCTAGGCACAGAGGGCTGGGAGCTGGAAATCGAGCAGACAGCCTACCATCAGCAGCTTCAAATTCATGAAATTCTTTCCGTAGACGACGCTCCTATTGCGGGATATGCCGCGAATGCTGAGCTGCCATTGCTGGCAGGTAAGGAAAATCTGTTCGCTATTCAACCGACGGTTGGATTCGCGCTGCATGTGACACGGACCGATGATCATCCAGGGCAAATTGGTTCTAGTGGTCCGATGGATGCGCATTTCACGCCTCTTCTGAAGGGGATTTCCAAAGAGGGACGTGAAGTGGCAGCGCCGATCGTGCTTCTTGAGAATACGAAGGGGGCATTCGCGGGGGGCCGCCACATTTTCGCCAATGTAGTTACTGATGAAACTTTCTGGGGTAACGGGGGAGTGGCGTTAGTAAGTGAGTTAGCAGCATATACGAAACGAGGCGTTACGGAGATATGGTTCAAGCCGAACTACGCTTGTTATGATCCTGGCGACCGTGCATCTTTGACGGTTCAATTGCAGACACTTGCGAATCGTACGGGGGCTGTGTCTGAGAATGAGTCTTGGACATTCCATGTCCAAGTATCCAAAGACGGTGCATCAACGCCTTTCTGGACGACGGATTTCTCGATGAGTGCGTCACGCGAGCTCTCTTTTAAAAAGGTAAACATACCTGTTGATATTGAAGCGGGTTACTATACAGCGGTTTGTAAAGCGGTGGCGAATACGGGGGAAACGCGCACGTTTAACCAAGGCTTCTGGGGATATGATGCTGATTTGCTTCGCGAAGGAACGCCGATGTCCTGTGATCGCGACTACTTCTGGAAGGACGGACGTCCGCTTCCGATCGTTGGGATGACGTATATGACGAGCGATGTGGCGAGGAAGTTTTTGTTCTTACCGAACGTTTCCGTGTGGGATCGCGATATTGCGCAAATGGTTAAAGCGGGCATCAACCTGCTTCGTACTGGCGTGTGGTCAGCGTGGCGTCAAATCATGTTCGTAGATGGACATCCTTATGAGGAAGTGCTGCGCAGCATTGATGCTTTTATTTTGACTTGCAAAAGACATGGGATCGAAGTCACGTTCAATTTCTTCTCTTTTACACCTGAGCTTTGGGAGGGCGTGAATCCGTATTTGGATCCGCGCAGCGTGGAAGCGCAGAAGCGGTTCATTTCCTCCGTGGTGTCCAGACATAAGGAAACGACGAATGTGCATTGGGATCTGATCAATGAGCCGTCGATGTTCAATCCGAGCAAGCCTTTTGCTGGGCCGCAGTCGGCGCATGATGCATTCGAGCACGAAGCGTATGTAGCTTGGCTGGAGGAGCGTCATGGGGATATTCGCAAGCTGCAAGAGCGCTGGAATATGTCTCCTGCTGAGCTGCCGAGCTTCGCAAGTGTCCGTTTGTTGGATCCTTCTGAAGTGAACATGAGCACAACGGAGACGGTGGAGAAAAAAGGTTCCCCATGGCTGGATTACACCCTCTTCACCATGGACATGCACAATCGTTGGGCGAAGGAATTGATCGCGACGATTCGCAGTATTAACCCCGCACAGTTGGCGACTGTGGGACAGGATGAGGGCTTAGGGGCGCAGCGGCCGTCGCCTTTCTTTTATGCAGAAGCAGTGGACTATACGACGGTGCATACGTGGTGGTTGATGGATCAGTTGGTGTGGGACGGGATTTTTTCCAAGGCGCCGACGAAGCCAAGCTTGATTCAAGAAACGGGTATTATGTATGTAGAGACGGCAGATGGGCGTGCGAAGCGTTCGGAGGTTGAGTTGCGAAATATTTTGGAGCGCAAATATGCCTATGCCTTCTCGACAGGTGGAGCGGGTGCTGTTCAGTGGATTTGGAATATCAACTTCTATATGAATAACATCAATGAGTCGCATATCGGTGCGCTGCGGGCAGATGGGACAGAGAAGCCGGAGGCGGATGTTTCCTATGATTTCGGAGCCTTTATGGGTGAGATACGTGATCTCTTCGTTGGACGCAAATTAGAGGATGTCGTGGCAGTGTTCCCGTATTCGAATGATTTCTCAACGCGCAAAGTAGCCGGTGAGGCAACAGCGAAGATGACGCGCACGCTAGCTTATGGGATGAACGTACCGTTCCGCGGGTTGAGCGAGTATCATCTCGAAGCATTGGCATCAGATCAGCCGAAGTTGATTATCGTGCCGAGTGCGCATAATTTCAGTGATGCCGCTTTGGAGAAGTTGACGACGCATGTCCGTGAAAATGGCGGAACGCTGCTGTTTACGGGGCCACTTGGTTTGAATGAGTACTGGGCGCCTGTTGCTCGGTTGACCGATATTGTAGGTGAAACGGTGCTCAGCAACATTGTTCGTGAAGAGGCGATGGTGTTGGAGGGCGAGATGATTCCGGTGTCCTTCGGTGGTGCACGGATCGCTGAGTTGAATAAAGAGGTTCCACTTTCGGATGATGGAAAATGGAATTCTCAGCATGGCGTCGTTCGCAGCTACGAGCTTGGCAAAGGTCAACTGATCTGGTGTCCACTCCCAGTGGAGCTGGGAGAGCGCGGCGATGTACTTGAGAAGTTGTACGCGTATGCTCTTAAGTCAGCTGGCGTTGATGCGGAACTAACGTGGGTAAAAGGCGGGCAGCTGCCTGGCGTGTATGGGCGGAAGCTTAGCTTTGATAGCGGTTCGTTATTCATCTTCGTCTCGGAGTTCGGCGTGGACACGCAGGTTGAAGTGACGGATCCGGCAACGCGCCGGAGCTATGCGTTCGAGCTGGAAGCCGAGCGTACGGTGATGTTCGCCGCGAATTCTGCGGGCGAGTTGTTGGCGGTGTATCGACCTGAGCAGGTGCAGGTTGAGGTGAAGTAGTAGCAGCTGGATGATTAAATATGAAATATAGAAGAAGCCCTTGCGGGAGAAAAGCTAATGCTTTTCTCCCGCAGGGGCTTTTGGTTGTGCGTGATCTGGTAAAGTTTTCTTTACAGAGTTCCTCCGATTTGTTAGAATTGCCAAAGTTGATTGTCAACCATTTACGTTGATTTTTGGTTGACAATAAAACAATTAACGGATGGTGATTCATTGTGCTTACGAATTATGAACGGCTTGCTGCCCGGAATAAGGAATACTTATGGCATCCTTTTACTCAAATGAAAGACTACAATAACGCTGACCCGCTCATTATTGAGCGTGGGGAAGGCATGAAGCTATTTGATGTCCATGGACGCGCCTACTGGGACGGTTTTTCATCTGTCTGGCTCAATGTACATGGACACAATGTGCCTGAGTTAAATCAGGCCATCACAGATCAGTTGGGACGCGTCGCCCATTCCACGCTGCTCGGAATGGCCAATGTTCCAGCAATCGAGCTTGCTGAGAAACTGGTGGAGATTACGCCGAAAGGATTAAACAAGGTGTTCTACTCGGATTCAGGTGCAACAGCTGTCGAGATTGCGATCAAAATGGCGTTTCAATACTGGCATAACCAGGGAGTACGAGGTAAAACGAGGTTTATAACCATGAATCAAGCGTACCACGGAGATACCATCGGTGCGGTAAGTGTCGGCGCCATTCCTCTTTATCATGAAGTGTACCGCCCTATGTTATTTCCTTCCCACGTCATTCCCTATCCCTGCGCTTATCGCCATGATGGGGGTGAGAGGGAGGTATTGGAAGCAACACTCACTTCACTGCGTCATTTACTGGTGGCGCGGGCGGATGAGATCGCAGCTCTCATTGTGGAGCCCATTGTGCAAGGGGCTGGCGGCATCGTTGTTATGCCGCCGAGCTGTTTGCGCGAAATGTCAGCGTTGTGCCGGAAACACGGCGTACTGTTTATCGCTGACGAGGTAGCGACTGGCTTCGGGCGGACGGGAGCCATGTTTGCTTGTGATCTCGAAGAGGTTACACCTGACTTGATGGTGGTTGGAAAAGGGCTTACAGGCGGCTACTTGCCAGTGGCAGCAACACTCGCGACAGATGAGATTTACCAGGCATTCTATGCGGACTATCAAGAGCAGAAGACATTCTTTCACGGTCATTCCTACACAGGCAACCCGCTTGGTTGTGCGGTTGCGTTAGCCAGCTTGAAGTTGATGGAAGAGCGCAGCATGGTTGAAGGCGTTAGAGCGAAGGCGGCATTTGTCGAGCGAAAGCTCGCTGCGATTAAGGATCATCCGCACGTCGGTGATATCCGGCAGAAGGGATTGATGATCGGAATCGAGCTTGTACGCCATAAGGCTACACGCGAGGCGTATGATTGGTCAGAGCGAATCGGTGTGCGCACAAGTCTGCGTGCCAGAGAACTTGGCATGCTAACAAGACCACTTGGCAATGTGATGGTCTTTATCCCTCCGCTTGCAGCTAATGAAGCTGAACTCGATGCGATGACTGATATTTTAATAGAATCCATCATTAGCGTTACAGAGGGGGCTCATTGACTATGAGCAAAGAGAGTGTTGAACGGATACGGGGTTTATTTGTGACAGGGACAGACACTGGCGTTGGGAAGACAATGGTCACTGCGGCTATTACTGCTGCTCTTCGAGCCGAAGGGCGGAATGTGGGAGTATGGAAGCCTGTTCAATCCGGTGCACGGCTAGGCAGCGGATTGACAGATAGCGAGAGGTTGCTGCAAATCACGGGAATCGATGAGCGACCTGAAGATGTGGCGCCATTTACCTTCGATGCTCCGCTTACGCCGCTGTTAGCCGCTAAACAGGCGGGTGTGATCCTTACGCTCAAAGAGCTGATTGCAGCTGGCGTACCCCTTACTAAACGATACGAAGCGCTGCTCATTGAAGGTGCAGGCGGCGTCGGTGTACCGCTTACCCATGATAGTCTTATGGTGGATTTGATCTCAGAACTTCGGATTCCAGCGTTAATTATAGCGCGATCCAGCCTCGGCACGATTAACCATACGCTTCTGACTGTGTCATTTCTGAGGGCTCATGGCGTTCCGATTGTAGGCATTATTATGAATGATGGGGATTGGTCGAACCCGTCTGACGACCCGAGCATGGCTACCAATGCGAAGCTAATCGAACAGTATAGCAGTACTAAAGTCTTGGGCAGGTTTCCTCGTTTGCACGCCAATTCCAATTCAGAAATGTTCATCCAGACCGTTCGACAAACCATCCAATTGGGGCCGATCAGACAGGTATTGAAATACATTCATACATAGGAGGA
Source organism: Paenibacillus plantarum (assembly GCF_013141695.1). GTDB lineage: Bacteria > Bacillota > Bacilli > Paenibacillales > NBRC-103111 > Paenibacillus_E > Paenibacillus_E plantarum. Next base: position 26,780 of record NZ_WHNY01000035.1, on the reverse strand, counting down.
TGATTGAAATGAATACAATTATTGTTGATTTGAAATGGCAATCGCTTGCACATAAAGCGTTACAAGGGGAATGTATTACGCTAGAGGAAGGGATCGCTGTCCTAGAAGCCGACAATGATGAAGTGCTGCTACTGCTGCAAGCTGCCTTTCAGGTGAGGAAGCATTTTTACGGTAAGAAAGTAAAGCTGAACATGATCATCAATGCCAAAAGCGGGCTATGCCCCGAGGATTGTGGCTATTGCTCGCAATCCATTGTTTCGACGGCGCCTGTAGCCAAGTACACACTGCTTGATAAAGATACGCTGCTTGCTGGGGCGCGTGAAGCGTTGGCACGCAAAGCGGGAACCTATTGCATCGTGGCGGCTGGTAAAGGACCGACAGACAAGGAACTGGATCAAGTCGTAGACGCAGTTAAAGAGATACGTGAAACGATGCCGCTCAAAATTTGTGCATGTCTGGGCATCCTCAAGGGCAATCAAGCGGAACGACTCGCAGAAGCAGGCGTACATCGATACAACCATAACTTGAACACCAGCAAAGCTAATTACGCAACTATTACCACGACTCATACCTACGACCAACGGGTTGAAACCGTGGATCAAGTAAAGTCGCAAGGCATGTCCCCTTGTTCCGGAGTCATTATCGGCATGGGTGAGACCCATCAAGAAATCGTTGAGATGGCTTATGCACTCCGCGAACTCAATGTAGATTCGATTCCAATTAATTTCCTAAATGCGATTCCGGGAACCCCGCTAGAACACGCAGGCCGTACGCCTTCGATGAAAGCGTTGAAGGTACTGGCTTTGTTCCGTTTTATTTGTCCGTCGAAAGAAATTCGTGTGGCAGGCGGGCGTGAAGTCAACCTCCGTACTCTGCAGCCACTATCCTTATATGCTGCCAATTCACTCTTTGTAGGCGATTATTTAACGACTGCAGGTCAAGACGTTACGGCTGATCATCAAATCATTGAAGATCTGGGCTTTGAAATCGAATTAAACGCCCTTTAAGGTTGTGGACACCATGAATACCATGAACTGGATAGAAAAAGAACTTGAGTTACTCGCTGAAGCCTCGCTGGAGCGATCCTTGCGCAGGAGTAGTCCAGTGATCGAATCTCCAGGCTACATCATGCGAGGAGAAAGAGTGCTGCTCAACTTGTCATCCAATGATTACCTTGGACTCGCCCAGCATCCTGCAATTATTGAAAGGATGAGGAAGGCGCTGCTGACAGAAGGAGCAGGTTCAGGTGCTTCAAGGCTTGTGACAGGCAATCGACCACCGTATGAACGTCTTGAAGAAGAGATAGCTATTTGGCAAAAATGTGAAGCAGCACTCTTTTTTGCAAACGGCTATATGACGAATACTGGCGTTATTGGCGCGCTTGTAAGCAGGGGCGATGTGGTTTTCAGCGATCAATGGAATCATGCGAGCATAACGGATGGCATTGTAGGGAGTCGAGCCGAACACGCCCGGTATCGTCATCGTGATATGGCACATTTACGTACGTTATTGCATAAGTACCGTGATAAACGACGGAAGTTAATCGTGACGGACGCTGTGTTCTCGATGGACGGTGATCAGGCGCCGTTGCGTGAGTTGGTGGCACTTAAACGTGAGTTCGGGGCTATGCTGATGGTAGATGAGGCTCACAGCGGGGGCGTTTATGGGAAGCGCGGAGAGGGATTATGCCACGAGCTCGGCCTGCAGGATGATGTGGATATTCATGTGGGGACGTTTAGCAAATCGTTCGGTGTCTATGGCGCCTATATCTGCGGCAGTCATATGCTTATTCGATGGTTGATTAATAAAGCCAGACCGCTCATCTACTCAACCGCTTTACCCCCTTCGATCCTAGCGGGTATTTCGGAGGGGTTAGCTTTGGTCCAAGTCCAGCACTGGCGCCGAGAAAGGCTATTCGCGTTAAGCGAGCTATTCCGTTCCCTGTTGCGGGCGGCCGGTTTCACGATCAGTGTCGGCAATTCCCCGATTGTACCCGTGATTGTTGGTGATAACGCTATGACTTTACGCTTTATGGGTGCACTTGAAGCTGAAGGAATTGCAGCAGTAGCGATACGTCCGCCGACTGTTCCTGATGGCACGGCTCGTATTCGCTTCTCCGTATCAGCCGCCCACACAGAAAAGGAACTGACGGATGCTACTGAACAAATCCGCAACATTGGAATTCAACTGGGAGTGTTGAAGAGAGGATGACACACGTTATGGAAACCCGGAGAGAGTCGAGATCAACCATGTTGTGGCTGACTGGATGGAGTATGTCGGATCAGGTTTTCGATCGGCTGCGAGCATTGTTGCCAGATTTCCATCACTTATCTGTTGATTACAGTAAGGCGAATTCGCCTGAGGACATGCTACTTATGACCGAAACGGCCGCCATGCATATCATGTCAACTTGTCATACGAAGGATGATCGTGGCAGGCTGTTGATCTGCGGGTGGTCTCTGGGTGGATTATTGGCACTGAGATTAGCAGCCAAAGGTTACGGAGATGGTCTTGTGGTCATTGCAGCAAACGCTCGTTTTACACGTTCAACAGAAGAGAAAGAGCTAGGATGGTCAGTTGCAGCCATTAGACAGATGATGACAGAGCTACAGAAAGATCCACAACGTGTTGAAACCAAATTTCGACAAAACTGTTTGACAGAATTGGAATTCGAAGAAGGTCTTGGAGGGGAACTTTCTCTCCCGGGTGAATGGACAATTCCTGGCCTTCTCTCTGGCCTTTATATTCTACGAAATGTGGAAATTATTTCTGAACTGCCGACTCTCATTTGTCCAGTGTTAATCGTTCATGGAACCGCAGATAAGATTTGCCCATACGGCGCTGCACGAGAGCTTGCAGACCATTTGCCGTATGCGGAGTTAATGACAATTCCTAATCGTGGGCATGTCCCATTTTTGAAAAGGGAGACTGATATAGCTGATAAAATGAGGAGTTGGTGGCATGAACACGAGGACAACCGCTATTCGTCGTCAGTTTAATCGTAGCTCCCAGGGGTTGTATGATCAGCATGCCCATGTGCAGCGAAGCATGGCTGACAGGCTTGCACAATCTCTCGGGGACGTCCACGCTGAGAAGTTCAACATTCTTGAGATTGGCTGCGGCACGGGTGCTCTCACAGAAATTTTACTAAACACGTGGTCGTCATCCGTGTCGATTACTGCACTTGACATCGCACCGGAGATGATCAAAGAGGCTGAACAGCGAGTCCGATCGCGTGGACGGAACGAGCTAGATTCTTTAAACGGCCTATCGTCTCGTATACGTTTTCTTGTTGGGGATGTTGAAACGTGGGTGGATGATGCGGCATCAGCTTCATTTGATCTCATCGTCTCTAACGCCTGTTTCCAATGGTTGCATCATCCGAGGCAAACACTAGGGCATCTTCGGCGGATTATTCGCCCTGGAGGGAGGCTGGTGTTCACCACTTTCGGACCCGATACGTTCAATGAGCTGCACAAGTCATTTCAAGAAGTTTATCGAGCAAGCGGTTTAGAGCCACAGCGGCATGGACTGACTTTTCAATCGAGCGAGCAGTGGAAGGATTGGCTTATAGAAGCGGGATATTCACGTATCCAAGTTGAGCGTGAGGTTCGAAAGGAATCGTATACTTCAGTCAGAGATTTCCTTTATTCCGTAAAAGCAATGGGAGCTAGCACGACTGAAGCCATTGCATGGCAGGGTCTCAGTACGCGACGTTTGTTCGCTAAGATGTATGAAGAATACGAGGGAAAGTTCGGTATACCTGGGGGCGTTGTAGCAAGTTACGAACTTCTTATGATCGAAGCGTTAGCAGATGAGGGAGAAGTGTGAAGAGAAAAGAGGGTTGCCACAGCGGCAACCTTCTTATTTTTACGTATAAATGGCGTGACCCGCTTTCTTAAACGCTTCCGACTTTTCACTCATGCCTTGTTCAATGGCTTGCGCATCCTCAATGCCTTGTAGTTTGGCATAGTCTCGGATATCTTGGGAAATCCGCATGGAGCAGAACTTAGGACCGCACATTGAACAGAAATGAGCGATCTTGGCACCTTCTGCAGGCAGCGTCTCATCATGGTACGCTATGGCTCGTTCTGGATCCAAGGATAAGTTGAATTGATCATGCCAACGGAATTCAAAACGTGCCTTGGATAACGCATTATCGCGATCCATGGCGCCCTTATGTCCTTTGGCCAAATCGGCGGCATGAGCAGCAATTTTATAGGTGATAACCCCTTCGCGAACGTCATTTTTATTAGGCAAGCCCAAATGTTCTTTGGGAGTTACATAGCACAACATAGCAGTACCAAACCAGCCTATCATCGCAGCTCCAATGGCAGAAGTGATATGGTCATAGCCTGGCGCAATATCCGTTGTAAGCGGTCCTAATGTGTAAAAAGGAGCCTCATCACAGATTTCAAGTTGTTTATCCATATTTTCTTTGATTAAATGCATGGGCACGTGACCAGGACCTTCTACCATGACTTGTACATCATGTTTCCAGGCGATTTTGGTGAGTTCACCTAGTGTTTCTAGTTCTGCAAACTGGGCTTCATCATTCGCATCTGCAATGGAGCCTGGGCGTAAACCGTCGCCTAAAGAAAAGGATACATCATAGGTTTTCATGATTTCGCAGATCTCTTCAAAATGTGTATACAGGAAGTTTTCCTGATGGTGGGCGAGACACCAAGCTGCCATAATGGAGCCGCCTCGAGAAACAATACCTGTTACTCGTTTAGCCGTAAGAGGAACATAACGCAGCAGCACACCAGCATGAATGGTAAAGTAATCGACACCTTGCTCAGCTTGTTCAATAAGCGTGTCTCGGTACACTTCCCATGTCAAATCTTCAGCTTTGCCATTCACTTTCTCTAGTGCTTGATAAATAGGTACGGTACCAATAGGAACAGGGGAGTTACGTATAATCCATTCTCGGGTGGTATGAATGTTTTTACCTGTAGAGAGATCCATAATATTGTCAGCGCCCCACCGAGTAGCCCATCTCATTTTTTCCACTTCCTCTTCAATGGAGGACGATACAGCAGAATTTCCAATATTCGCATTGATTTTTACGAGAAAGTTACGTCCAATGATCATAGGCTCACTCTCAGGGTGATTAATATTTGCTGGGATAATCGCTCTGCCACGAGCGACCTCTTCTCTCACAAATTCCGGAGATACATTTTCGCGAATCGCGATATATTCCATTTCGGACGTGATGATACCTTGACGTGCATAATGCATCTGGGTTACATTACGACCTTTTTTGGCTCGCATTGGGTGACGATGTAAGCCGGGAAAAATCTCAGCAATGTACTCACCCTTGGCATATCCATTATCTTCCGGTTTAATCGTTCTTCCTTCATACCTGTCAACATCGCCGCGTTCGACAATCCAATTCAAACGATTAGGTGGAATACCTTCACGAATATCTGTTTGGATCTCTTCATCTGTATATGCGCCACTCGTGTCGTAGACGCGCAAAGGGGCGTTTTCCTGTTCACCGTAAGCACCTGTGGTAGGACTCAAAGTGATTTCACGCATAGGGACACGGATGTCCTTTCGTGAGCCCTCGACATACACTTTTTTGCTTCCCGGAAAAGAGGAGATTGAAGAAGAGTCGGTTTCTTTACTTGTTTCCATTGACATTGACATGCCTCCTATAATTGATTTTGATCAAGCGGAGGATTCATGCTGCGAAAAAAAAGACCGCATCTCTAATAGAGGCGGTCTCCTGGTATACAAAGAGATCTTGTGTTCCTCCGCTGGCATTATCCAGATCAGGTTTAACGGTCGATAGTTATAACTATCCTCTCAGCCTGGTCTCACCAAGCTCCCGTGATTATGCACTTAGGTAATTAATTTACACGTTATTACCAGATTATGCAAATATTATTTTGCCGGAAAGCTCATCATAAACCAAAAAGCCCCTCAGGGTCATCACTGAAGGGCTTTTGTCCAGCCTTGCTGTACTATTAAGTAATCTCATCAATACAATTGCTGCATACAAGCTTCCCTTTGAAATAGGTCATGTCCTCGAAATTTCCACAGAACACACACGCAGGCATATACTTCTTGAGGGTAATACGCTCAGGGTCCACATAGACTTCGATGGCGTCACCGATTTCAATATGGAGTGTCCGACGCAACTCAATAGGTAAAACAATCCGTCCCAATTCGTCTACTTTTCTTACAATTCCTGTCGATTTCATACAATTACCTCCTTTTTCATGCACCAAGGAACTACTTCTCCTAGTTACAAAGACTCATATTGTGTATATACTCTATTCCACATATGCACTCAAATTCCTTTTATTTACTGGGTGTGATTTTCATGTAGTGGCTCATATTGATACTGCTGAATGAAAGCGAAAAAAATGTAAACTTACTTCAATAGAAACGTCAACTTTGACCCAAACAATCTTGGTATAGTTAGGGAAATAAGAAGAAATCAGAATCGCATGCTCAAGCGAAGGTGGAGGTTTTTCATTGATTTGGAATCGATTAGGCGTACTGACGGATGAAGTATCTCCGGATTTCGAGAAAGCGTTGAATTGGGCTGCAGAGCAGGGTCTGCAACATGTTGAAATAAGAGTTGTGAATGGCATGAATGTATCCGTGTTGGCTGACGATCAGATCGTGGGCATCCGCAAAATGGTTGAAGAGCGTGGACTATATGTCTCCGCCATTGCATCTCCTTTGTTTAAATGCGCGTTGGATCCGAAGCGATTGGTTGAATCGGGGGACACGTTTGGGCAGAAGGAGCAGAGTGTAGAGGAGCATTTTAAGAAACTGGATAGAGTGATCGAAATCGCAAAACTGCTGGGGACAACGCGCATCCGTATTTTCTCGTTTTGGCGAGAGTTGGAGCCGGAGCGGCATCGTGATGAGATTGTTCATTATTTAAAAAGGGCAGGCGACATTGCAGCGCGCGAAGGCGTGATCCTGCTCCTAGAGAATGAGCCTTCCTGTAACGGAGGCTTTGCGAAGGAAGTGGCGGCACTTGTGTCTGCCATCGATTCTCCAGCTGTTCGGGGCCTTTGGGATCCAGGTAATGAAGCGTATGGCGCCAGAGAGGCATTCCCAAGCGGGTACCAGTACATGAAAAATGCCTTGGCCCATGTCCATCTGAAGGATGCTTACATTCGTCAAGATGGAACACCGAAATGTGTGCCTCTTGGTTCTGGGAATGTAGATATAACAGCTCAAATTAAGGCGCTTGAAGCGGATGGGTATGCGGGGTTGTATACGATTGAAACGCATTTTGTTCCAGAAGGCGGAACCCAGCTGACAGGTACGCGAATGACGCTGGATGCGCTTCGAGCTCTGCTTGAGGAGGTGTAGGGTTGGTTAACTGGAGGTTCGGCATTATCGGCTGTGGATCGGTAGCAGATTTTCATATCGAGGCGATTCGTCAAATCGAAGAGGCAAGCCTAGTCGTGGTATCTAGTCGAGCGGAAGCGAAGGCGCAAGCGGTAGCCGAGCGAGAAGGCTGCACCTGGACAACGGATTACCGTGAGATCTTGACCAGGTCTGATGTAGATATCGTCTGTGTCACGACTTCAAGCGGCAGCCATGCTGCTATCGGTTTGGAGGTCGTGAATGCGGGCAAGCATCTGATTATCGAGAAGCCTATCAGCATGAATGTGAACGATGCAGAAAGGCTTGTGCAAGCGGCCAAAGCGAATAATGTTACACTCTCTGTCATCTCTCAGCGGCGATTTGAAGCTCAGAATCAAGCGATTAAACGGGTGTTGGATGAAGGTGATCTTGGTAAGCTTCTGCTGGTTGAGGTGTCACTCCCCTTTCATCGATCCCAGTCTTATTATGATAGCGCGAAATGGCGCGGAACGATTGCCGAAGATGGAGGAGCTCTGATGAACCAAGGGATTCATTGCTTGGATCTGCTGCTGTGGTTCGCTGGAGACGTACACACTGTCTTTGGCAAGGTGGCTACTCAGACGCACGAGATGGAAGCGGAGGATTTGGGTTTAGCCATTTTGCAATTTAAAAATGGCGCGTTCGGTACGATCATGGCCTCGACCAGCATTGCTCCGGGCTTTGCGGCGACGATTAATCTGTACGGGGAAAAAGGCTCGATCAAGCTGGAAGGCTCGACGATTGTCCATTGGACAGTGCCAGGGCGAAGCGAACCGACTTGGGCGGAGGCAGGTGCCTACGGCGGCATTACCGATCCGCGCAGCATTGTGTCGGATTTTCATCAAAGCCAGCTGCTCGACGTCATGGCTGCCATCGAAGCCGGCGATGAACCGCTGGTTACGGGGGAATCTGGCCTGCGCGCGGTGCAGCTAGTTGAACAAATTTATAAGAGCGCTGCCGAAGGGCTGCAGCTGACTATATGATAATTGGAGGAACGATCCTATGAGCGAGCCACAAGTACAAGATCAGCCTGTCTGGCATACACGAATCGATGCGTTGAAGGTTAACGTATATCAGAACCGGATCGCATTGGGGCAAGCGGCTGGGCTAGATGCAGCCAATCAAATCAAGTCGCTGCTTGCTGAGAAAGCGGCTATCCGTATTATTTTCGCGGCAGCGCCCTCGCAAAATGAAATGCTCGAAACGCTGGCTCAAGATGAAGCCATCGACTGGTCGCGGATCACTGTGTTTCACATGGACGAATACATCGGGCTTAGTGAAGACGCGCCGCAGCGATTTGGGAGCTTTTTGAACGACCACTTGTTCGATCAGGTGAAGCCGGGAACTGTGCATCTGATTAATAGCATGAACCAGGCAGAGGACGAGTGCAAACGGTATAGCGCACTTCTTGAAGAAGCGCCGATTGATATTGTCTGTCTTGGCATTGGCGAGAATGGTCACATTGCTTTCAATGATCCGCCAGTTGCCGATTTCGCAGATCCGGAACTGATTAAACGTGTGGAGTTGGACGATGTTTGCCGGCAGCAGCAGGTGAATGATGGATGCTTTGAAAGTTTAGATGATGTGCCGACCCATGCATTAACACTGACGATTCCAGCGTTGATGTCGGGTACGCATCTGTTCTGCTCAGTACCTGGTGTAACGAAGCATCAAGCGGTGAAGCGCACATTAAACGGAGCCATCTCGACAGAGTGTCCATCGACGATTCTCCGCGAGCATCCGGACTGCACGATGTATCTGGACCACGATTCCTATGGCCGATAAAATGAGCGTCATTCGCGCACGCCACTATGCAACAGGAGCGCCTGTCGCGATTACCGTCCGCGATGGACGGATTGATGAAGTGCTGCAGCTGGACGCTTCAGAGTCAGAAGAGCTTCCGATCGTCGCCCCTGGCTTGGTCGATCTGCAGATCAATGGCTATGCGGGATTAGACTTCAACCAGCTTCCGCTGCAAGCGGAAACGGTTAGTCAAATCATCCGCAAGCTATGGCGGGAAGGGGTCACCTCCAGTTACCCCACCGTCATTACGAACACGCCCGAGGCGATCGCTAGTGCGCTCGGCAGTATTGCAAGCGCCTGCGCGGCGGATCCGGCGACGGAGCAAGGCATTGCGGGCATTCATCTCGAAGGCCCGTTCATTTCACCGGATGACGGAGCGCGCGGCGCTCACCGTCTGGATGCCGTAAGGCCGCCGGATTGGGACCTCTTCTGCCGTTGGCAGGAAGCGGCGGGCGGCCGCATCAAGATTGTGACGCTGTCGCCGGAATGGCCGGACAGTGCTACGTTCATTAAGCGCTGCGTCGATAGTGGCGTGATCGTGTCCATCGGTCACACCGCTGCGGACGCTTCGCAGATTGGCGAAGCAGTCGCGGCAGGCGCGCGGATGTCGACGCATCTGGGGAACGGGGCACACCTGATGCTGCCACGTCATCCGAATTACCTGTGGGAGCAATTGGCACAGGATGATTTGTGGAGCTGTGTGATCGCGGATGGATTTCATTTGCCGGACCAAGTGTTGAAGGTCGTGCTGAAAGTGAAAGGGGAGCAAGCGCTCCTTGTTAGCGATGCCGTAGCTATCAGCGGTCTTGAACCAGGCGTCTACAAGACGCACATCGGTGGAGATGTTGTACTTACCACAGAAGGCAAGCTTCACCTGGCTGCTGACCCCCGGCTGCTTGCAGGCTCGGCTCAGATGCTGCTGTGGGGCATAGCACATTTGTGCAGACAGGGCATCGCCGAATTCCCGGCTGCCTGGGAAATGGCCTCGATACGCCCGGCCCGCTTGATGAGATTACCTGCCGCAGAGGGCTTGTCGGTAGGAGCGCCGGCTGATTTCGTTCTCTTGGATAGGGTGCGAGATGACGGATGCATCCCCTTGCGTCAGACTTACAAAGCTGGCAGGCTCGTCTATGACGACAGCTGCAAGATCTAAGCAATGCGTCATGCCACGCGTCAGCATACAAGGGTTGTTCTATTCCGTCAATTGGCATATGCTTGAAGGAAATATGGCTTCGGACAGGTGGTAATCGTATGAACATGGGGAAGGGAATGTCCTATTTTCAAACTAAATTAACGCTGAAAAAGGAATTTCCTTTTAAAATATTCAGCTACTCCAGCCTCTCGCTGAAGCAGCCCTTGCATATCCACGAATATACGCAGATTGCTTACGTGCTTAAGGGTGTATGCAACCATCAGCTGCGTGGCAAGTCGCTGAAAGTCAGCAGAGGGGATATGTTCATCATCACTCCTGGGGTGGAACACAGTTTGAGCGCCACCCAGGATCATGAGTTCGAAGTGGTGCTGATTGATTTTCTCCCGTATTTGGTGAGGGAGCAGTTGAAGCCTTTTTTGGATACTTTGCAGCCTCTTCTTCAAAATGCTGACGAATTACCCGAGCTATCGTCCTTGCCTCAGCCGTGGCTGCATATCGCGAAGTCGAAGCAACTTCTCGTCGAGCAACTGCTTCAAGATATTCAGGAAGAGTTTGAGCATCGTGAAGCGGGGTATGAATATGCCATATGTACGAGCCTCGTCAAGCTGCTCATCATCATGGATCGCGAATATCGGCGTGCTAGGCGCAAGCAAAGTGTACAATCAACATCGACGAGCCAGCATCCAATTGAAGAGGTCAAACGATATATACACGACAATTACAGTCAGGATATTCCGCTGGAGCAAGGAGCTTTCCTTGCGAATATGGCACCTGCTTACTTTAGTACGGTTTTTAAGAAAGAAACTGGCCAGAACTTCGTCGATTATGTGAATGAGGTACGCATCGAAAGGGCAATGGAGCTGATTCAGCGTAACATGCATACGATTACACAAATTGGCTTCCAGGTCGGATTTCATCATCTCAGCCATTTCATCCGAACATTCAAGAAACGAACAGGCATTACGCCTACTGAATATAAGAAAACGTTTGGCAAGACCCCCTAAACCCACGAAGAAAGAGGTAGTTGAGATGACCAAGAAAATTGTAAAGGTAGGTATTATCGGACAGGGACGCAGCGGGCGCGATATTCACGGAAAGTTGCTCGTTCAACTTCCTGAACATTACCAGATTACGGCGGTTGCGGACTCCATTCCAGAGCGTCAAGAGCTAGCGAAATCAGAATACGGATGCCAAGCCTACGCCTCCTGGGAGGAGATGGTGGCCCATGAGGAGCTCGATTTGATCGTAAATGCTTCTCCGAGTCATCAGCATTTTCCGATTACACTGGAGCTGCTTAACCGCGGTCTTCATGTTTTGTGCGAGAAGCCGCTTGCGAAAACAACGGAAGAGGTTGATCAGCTGATTGAGGCATCGGAGCGAACAGGCGCTATATTGGCTGTATTCCAACAATCCCGTTATCAACCGGCCTTCGTGCAGCTGCGTAAAGTGATTGAGTCTGGCGTGCTGGGACGCATCGTGCAGATCGATTTCAGCTATAACGGGTTTGCCCGCCGTTGGGATTGGCAAACGTTGCAAAGCAATAATGGCGGCAGCTTGATGAATACGGGGCCACATCCGCTGGATCAGGCACTGCAGCTGTTCGGTGCGGACGCACAGCCAGAGGTGATGTGCATCATGGACAGAACGAATACCTTCGGTGATGCGGAGGATTATGTGAAGCTTCTTATGCACGGGAAAGGTCGCCCTACGATAGATATGGAAATTTCATCCAGTTCCGCCTTTCCTCATGAACTGTTCAACATTCAAGGAACGAACGGTGGCCTCCATGGAAACGGGGATAAGCTGGAGTGGAAATATTTTAAATCGGAAGAAGCGCCTGAGCAGAAGCTGATCCGGGAGCCTTTATTTTCGGCGGATGGGAAGCCTGCCTATTGCAGTGAGAAGCTGCCTTGGCAAACGGAAAGCTGGGAGCTTGCGATTCCAGGCGGGAAATCAGCATTCGAGCATATGACAGAGAAGCTTTATCTAATGCTGTATGACACGCTGACTGAGGGGAAAGAGCTGGAGATTACGCCTCAGCAGGTTCGCAGACAACTGTGGGTTATCGAGGAATGCCAACGCCAAAATCCTCATATTTATGCGAAATAAGCAATAAGTAGCAATGCCCCGATCTCGCTTTAGGCGGGGGAGGGGCTTTTTGAGCACTGTGTGTGGATTGTGTGTCTTGAGGGAAGCACGCTCCGCAACTGGGGGGAGTGGGTGGGAGGAGAGTAGTTAGGTAGAGAGTCAGGCTCCCATAGTAAGGTTTGGGCGGTCAATCTTTTGAAATAAATGGATTTTCTCCATCTAATCTGTCGATTATTTCCTAGATGAAAGGAATAAATGGATTTCCTACAGTTAATTGAGCTCAGTTTGATGGGATTTGTGGAATTTGGCTAGATTAGCTGTATTTTTTACATCTAATTGATTATTTTGGATGAATTTCAATAAATTAGATGTAGTTAATACAGTTAGTGGCCGGCAAGGGCGCCATTCTTATCATCTACAAACATTTGAAAGATTTGCTTATAGGCGAGATCGCCTAGATGTCCTATATTTCTCAGTAAGGCTATGCCATTTGCCGTAAGTTACGTATGTGTAATCAGGGGGATACCCAGAGGAGGAGCAGCATGAACTGGATTTTCGAACGAATGGAAGCGTCGCATCTGAGTGATATGGTAGCGCTATGGAATAAGGAGTTGTCGGACTCGTTCCCGATGAGGCTTCGATTGTTGGAGCAGAATGTCGTAGGAGACCGACTTTGGCTAAGGGAAGGATCCTGGGTGGCGCTAGAGCAATCGTCCGGGCGTGTTGTTGGATTCGTCATTGCCAAGATGGCTAGTGAGGTTACTGTGCGTTTTGGCATTCGCGGGGATATGGGATGGATTCAGGCGCTGATGGTAGACCCCGAGCATAGAAACAAGGGAATCGGGAGTTATTTACTTTACAAAGCTGAAGAGGCTCTGCAGAACGCCGGAGCACGGCGGATCATGCTGGGCAATGATCTGCACGGCCGTCTGTTTCCGGGGATTCCAGATCAACTCGAGGAAACGAAAGCGTGGTTTGAGAAGCGAACATACACCTTCTTGGAGCATTCTTTCGACCTACTGAACGCTTATGAAGAAGGTCAGATCATATCTCTGCCAGCTGTCCATGAGGCGTCATTCCGAGTCGCCAATCGGCATGATCGAGAAGGCTTAACAACGTTCATGAATCGCTGCTTTCCTGGCACATGGGATTATCAGCATCGTGACTATTGGGAACGCGGTGGTACGGGCCGGGAATTCGTGCTACTAGAGAAAGAAGGCTCGATCATTGGTTTCTGTAGGATGAACGATGCACAGTCTCCCCTGTTAGCGCAGAACATTTACTGGTCGCCGCTCTTCGAGGGAGAATTGGGCGGCATAGGCCCTCTAGGCATCGATGAGAGCTTCCGTGGACATAAATACGGGATCTCGATTGTACAAGCAGCGATTCATTATTTGTTGCAGCGTGACGTTCGCCACGTGGTTATTGATACTACACCTTTCGTAGATTTCTATGGTAAGTTGGGCTATCAAAGTTGGAAGAGCTATGCCAGATATGCGAAGGATCTAAATTAGGGGAAACAAAAGGGAGCAAATACGCCATCCAGGTGTATCTGCTCCCTTTTCATTTAATTTTTATTATTAAGCCTTCTGAACTCACTAGGCGTAATCCCTGTGTGCCGCTTGAAAACACGGTTGAAAGAAGCAGCTGTGAAGTAGCCAACAAGTGAAGCGATCTCCTGCACTTTCAGGTCGGTATCTCGCAGCATTTCAATCGATTTATTCATTCGAACGGTGAAAATGTAATCGCTGAAATTCGTCCCCGTCTTTTCCTTGAAGTAGGTCGACAGATACGGGCCGGTAATTCCCAGTTTGGCAGAGATCGCTTCTAGTGACAGATCATCTCCGAAATTGGACTCCACATATTCCATGACGAACTTGGTCATGACGTCGGTTTCAGATTTCTTCTCTTTCATGGCGGCTGCGGACCGGGATAAGAACCAGTGCAAGAAATCCTTGTACTGCTCTAAGGTATGGCATGCTTTCAAGAGATCGTAAGGTGAACCTCTGTCTGAGAATGTGTGGATGGAAATATTTTGGGCGTACATACTCTTCATCGCTTTGTTCACGATATCTTTGGTGAAGTCTTGAAACTGGTGGGCGAGTGCGCCAGCCTTCGCAAGTTGATCGAGCAGCTTATCGGTTAGAGGAATCGTGACGGCATCAGAACCTGCTTGTAGATTAGCTGTTAGCTCGTTCTCCTCAGATGGTGTAGGAATCAGTAGAGCGGGCTGTGGAAGCCATTCCGTAATGATCTGAACATCTTCGCCAAGCCGCCGTTGTTTAATGAGATCTAGCGCATTCTGATACGTTTCCACAAAGTCAGATGAGTTCTTGTGAATAGGACTTGGTGCAATGGTGAAGTTGCAATACGCAGAGTCAATTTCCAGCATACGCACAAGATGATCTAGATCATCAGGATGCCCAGCATCTTCCTCATGTTCGATAAAAAGAATGGACAAGATCTGATCCTTTTCCAATTGAAAGGTTAATGAATCTGTGTATAAGCGCGAGAAATGAGTCTCGATTAGTTCCTTATACGTGTTGAAAATGCGCTGATGCCCGTTCGTAATTTCCGTGAGGAACTTATCTTTGAAGTCGATTTGAAAAAGGATGAGCTTGTACGGCTTGTTCGCGTCGATAGAAGTATGCAATTGTGAGCCTTTGCCTTCCAGTTTCTTCAATCGTGTCATATAGGCAAATTGCTGCAACAGGGTATTCTTGGAGCGAATATCGTTATGAAATTCCTGATTCGATCGGGATAGATCGTGAAGGGTATTATGAAGCAAGTTGAATTCCTTAATTCGGCTATTCGTAATGCCTTGCAGGCCTGCAGGATGATACGCTTCCAGCGAGCGAAGCATATTCGCCAGTGGATTATGGAATCTCCTAGCAATCAGATAGGAAACCGCAAGTGAGATGAATAGGGAAAGTAGGATAAGAACGAGCATATTGAGGTTAAGTCGGTGAATTTGCTTGGTGAGACCTTTGTCGGAAACGATCTCGATATACGTTAAACCTGTCTCTGCGCTGGTGTGGTAGAAGTAATAGGTATTCTTAATTAAGGAATAGCCACTGCCAGATTGCTCCTTGATTTCAGAGGGTAGTTGAGCCTCATCGGAGGAAAAAATCACGTTGTGATTACCATCCATAATGAGGAGGCTGCTTTCAGGCTGCGACTGATGAAAGGCTTCATAGACCTTAGCGCTCTTCATGAAGACGATAAAAGCGAAATTCGTATCATACGCGCTCTTAATTAGGATGGGCATGAGGCTGCCGACTGGTTTATTTTCAAATGCGGTAACCGAGTTGAAGACGGCGGAAGGGTAGATTTTGAAGCTCTGTGAGCTAGCCAACTCCTTGTTCCAGTAATCGACCGTATAGGATGACTGGGCATAAAATTTACTGAACATGGTCTCGGCATTCCGGGTACCATCTTTCTCAATGACAAACTGACTATCTTTGAAGTAATAGAGGATGTTGTCTAAATAGAGCAAGGAATTATTAAGTGAGTACTGTAAATTAGTTTGCGCTTTAACCACAATATCGTAGTGGGATAACGGATTGCCATTCTTTAAGATTTCTGTGTCATTGCTGAACAGATAGCCGACCATGATGCTTCGAATCAGCTTGATATGCTTCTCATAATTAGCGACAGTCGTATTCAAATTCAGACCGCTATTGAGGATAATCTCATCCTTGATCCGATCGCGGAAGAAGGAATAAGACCACGTATTAATCGATACGAGCAATAGAATAATCGCGATGAAGCTGAAGAACAAGGTGTAGAACAGTGAAACTTGATTTTGGATTTTTGTCGAAAATCGTGCTATCCACTTCATCGTGTCATTCCTTTCCTAAGTAGGAGTTAACCATATTGAGTATATCACGGAGCAGTGGGATGGGTTCAATACTCTGAGCTTTAAAAAGTTCTCCATTTTCATGATTCATGCCTCATAAAGCGTGGTTAGGGTGCAAAATAGTGACAGATGGTGGATGCGCATGCGGAATTTTCCAATCTTGCTGGAACTGTGAATATTGACTTTTCTTAAGAACCTATGTCGATTTCGGGAATGTAGAAAATAGTGAGGAATCGAAAGTATGACTCATTGTTGAGGGGGCCTGGTTGCTTTAAAGTTTGATGCATAGACAGGATATTCAGACTGGAGGTCAAGGCATGCAGCAATTCCAAAAGAGATGGCATAACAGCAAGTATTTAATGCTCTTGTTTTTGCCGGCGCTTATTTACTACTTATTATTTAAGTATGTGCCGATGTTCGGGATTTTGATTTCGTTTAAGGACTATAACACCTTCAAAGGTGTGTGGGCTAGTGAATGGGTGGGTTTGAAATACTACTCACTCTTCTTTCATAGTCCTGATTTTCTGAAGCTGCTCAAAAACACAGTGCTCCTAGGGATTTCCAAAGTTGTTTTCGGATTCCCGGCACCAATTATTCTAGCTCTACTATTAAATGAAGTACGCAGGGCTACATTAAAGCGATTGGTTCAATCGATTAGTTATTTGCCTCACTTTATTTCGAATGTCGTTGTTGTAAGTATGATGTTCTTGTTTCTCTCGCCAACGAGTGGATTAGTCAATAATGTGATCCAGTGGTTCGGATATGACGCTATGAACTTTATGCAGAATGAAGACTACTTTCGAGCGATTTATATTTTATCAGAAATTTGGCAGCATGTCGGTTGGGAAACCATCATTTATCTAGCCGCTCTAAGCGCAATTGATCCTCAATTATATGAGGCAGCAAGAGTGGATGGCGCGAATCGCAGACACCAATTGCTGCATATTACAATTCCGGGCATTCGGCCGGCGATTATTATTCTGTTTATTTTGAACATTGGACATGTCTTAGATATCGGTTTCGAAAAAGTGCTTCTGATGTTGAATCCTTCCATTTATGCGACCGCCGACGTGCTATCCACCTATGTGTATCGGACAGGTATTCAGTCCATGAACTATAGCTATGCGACAGCGATCGATTTATTCAGCAGTATCATTAACCTCATCTTCATTCTGACTGCCAATTGGATTAGCCGCAGAACGAGCGAGACAAGCTTATGGTAGGGAAGGGAGTACACGTATGAAAAGAAAATTTGGTCTCTTTGATATTGTTTTATTCGTGAGTTTGCTGGGAGTAGTCTTATCGGCGCTGTATCCCTTCGTTTATATGATAGCGGTTTCGTTCAGTGGTGTCGTGCCAGTTTTAAAGGGGCAAGTATTCCTATGGCCAAAAGATTTTAATTTGAACACGTATGCATCCGTTTTTGAAAAACCAGAAATTGGAAGGGCTTACCTCAATACGATCTTCTATACCTTGCTCGGTACGACGCTTTCTTTGCTAGTCAGCGCAGCAGGCGCTTATGCCCTGTCCAAGAAACATATGTTGTTTCACCGTGGTTTCATGATCATGATCGTGATTACGCTGTTCTTCAGCGGTGGCATGATTCCGACGTTCCTAGTCGTCAAAAGCTATCATCTCATTGATACGATCTGGGCAATGATCCTACCAACGCTGGTTAGTTCCTGGAACATCATCGTGATGCGTACGTTCTTTGCCGGTATGCCGCAGGAAGTGGAGGAGTCTGGCAAAATGGATGGTCTTACGGATATCGGCATCTTCTTCCGACTCGTTTTACCCTTATCCAAAGCGATTCTGGCGACCATTGGTTTATTCTATGGCGTTGCGATCTGGAACAACTTCTTCTCCGCTCTCTTATATTTGCGAGATGCCGACTTGTTCCCGTTACAAATTATTGTTCGCAACATGGTGCTGCAAGGTCAGGGCACAGGCGCTGGTAATATCGGCGGCGACAGCATGATCGTAGATGAATCCATTAAATACGCAACCATTATTATTACAACGGTTCCCATCCTGATGGTCTACCCGTTCCTTCAGAAGTATTTTGCAAAAGGAGCACTAATTGGGTCGATCAAAGGTTAATATAGAGGTACAAGAACAATGGGAAGCAAGGAAGGCAAGTCAAGGAAGACAGGGAAGTCGAACCCGTAGAGCAGCATGAAGCCATTCAGCGCATGGGGAAAGCAAATTCGAAGAAAATTAGGGAGAGTGGGGCAACGTATGAAGAAGAAGTCGGTCGTTATGTTAGCAACAATTATGAGCATGAGTTTCGTCATGGGGGCATGTTCGAAAGAAAACAGTGTAGCAACGCCATCCGCAGCATCGACAGCTGCAGCCTCATCAGCGTCATCAGCACCGAAAGCACAAACCTTCAAGTTTCTAGACTACAGTAACCCAAGCTGGCCTTATGATGCGAATTGGAAGGTATGGGGATATCTGACGGAGAAAACAGGCGTAAAGCTAGATATTCAATTGCCGCCGGGAAATCTGCTTGAGGATGCACTTAGCATGACTGTTGCTTCTGGTGATATGCCGGATTTGATGTGGACACAAACGAAAGCAATCGCTGATAAATTCGGGCAGCAAGGTGCTTTGGTCAACATTCTTGACTATGTGAAGGACATGCCGAACTTGAAGGCTTGGATGGAGAAGTACCCAACAGAAGCGCAGAACGTCCTATCGTCAGATGGCAAAATGTATGTGTTCCCGAATCAAGGTTTGGGTGAATCGAACCGTCGTACATGGATGTACCGGGAAGATGTATTCAAGAAGCTCGGTTTAGCAGCGCCAACGAACTGGGATGAGCTCTATGATACGTTGAAAAAGCTGAAAACGGCCTATCCAGAGAGCTATCCGTTGACGTTCCGTAATGGCTTGCGTTACTTGTATGATTTCGGAGCGGGCTTCAATGTACCGGCAGAAGTAGAGAAACGTAAAGCTTCCGTGTTCTTTGACAGCGCATCCAAAGATTGGAAATATGCGCCAATCCAGAACGAATACAAGACGATGTTGACGTATATGAACAAGTTCTATAAAGAAAGCTTGATCCCGAAAGATTTCTTAACGATTGATACGAAAATGTGGCAAGATATCGTGTCCACGAATCGTGCATTCGTGACACTTGACTACATGGGACGTATTGACTTCTATAACAGTGCATTACGTAAAGACAATCCACAGTTCACGATGAATTATATGGCTCCGCCAGCGGGTTGGGCAGGTGGACCTCGTAAGACAGCCTTTACAGCAGTGACAGAAGAAGGCTTCATGGTTTCTTCCAAGTCGACCAAAATCAAAGATGTGATGAAGTATTTGGATTTCTTCTACTCGGAAGAAGGTAAGAAACTTGTTAGCTGGGGGAAAGAAGGAGATACGGCTAGTGGGACTTCCTTCACTACGAAGTATGCGGATATCGCAGATTTGAGAAAGAAAACAGGCTTGTCCACAGATGGTGCTTATACATGGTTTGATTTCAATGCTCATATTTCCGTTTCTTCACCAGAGTTGCAAGCTGCCTATAAAGAAGCACCTAAGTATGATGGCGAGAAGAATAGTACGCTTGCTTTCACGCTGGAAGAGCAACAAATCTTGGATACGAAGGGTGATTCCTTAAACGCGAATCGTGACGAGAATTTCTCCAAATTCATTATGGGTTCACGCAACTTCAGCGAGTGGGATAAATTCGTTGAAGAGCAGAAGAAGCTTGGTTACGAGGAAATCGTGAATATCTATAGAAATGCTGACAAACGTGCGAAAGCAGCAGTGAAGAAATAAGGTTGCAGAGGAATGGTTTCATCGATTACAGCCCCGCCTGAGATAGCGGGGCTTTGTATTATCCAGAGGAGAGGGATGAAGATTATGGTGCTTCGTCGGTTTATGAAAAGGCTGTCAGCTTTACATGCAGCGCTGTTACTCTTAAGCCTGCTGCAATTGTTCCTTCCACTCCAAACCGCGCGTGCGGCGGTTCAGGAGTTTCCGATTTCTTTACAGTTGAACAATATGGATTCGACAACGAATCTAGCTGGCGATATCACAAGTACGGCAAGTCTGGCCGCAGAAAGTAATGCGGATCCCCAATTTATTAAAGAGGGAACAGGCTCGAAGAAATGGTTATTAACGTTCAATAACGGAGCTGATGTCACAGGTACAGTTTCGGTTTATCCCAAATTGGCTCCTAATGTTGACCTGAATGGCTACTCTACGTTTAAAGTGTGGGCCTACTCCGCGAAGGCGAGAACAGGAACTCAGGCGGATCGACCATTTGAGATCAGGTTTCACATGAAAGGTGATAGTAACTACTATTATTATCGGGTTCTTCTCGATTGGACAGGATGGAAAGAAATCGAGATTCCGCTTAGCGTCGTGCAAACGCAGAAGAGTTCTGCAAGCGTTGCGGCTTGGGGACCTTTAGATTACATCCGATTCCATCCGCAGCCTCTAGGTTCGACAGTCCAAGATGTGGGTTTGCAAATTTACTTAGATGACCTTCGGTTGACTGGTAATGCAGCGGTTCATCCTGTCACATCGAATAAGCCCTCAGGCGAGTATACGAATAAAGTGATCGTGAGTTTATCCAGCGCATCGACACCAACCTCGTTAGCGAAGCTGTACTATAAACGTGTGGGCATTGACAGTGCATTCCAGCTCTACACAACCCCGCTCACATTTACTTCGAACGGTGAACAGACCGCGAATGTGACGCTGGTTACGAAATCATCGATTAATAATATAGAAAGCGAAGAAACGACCTATCAGTACGCGATTATTTATCGTGATTATGTTGAAACCGTTAGCGCCAGTCTTCCGGCGGGGACCTATGCGGAAACGAAGTCGATTGCTTTATCATCCCCGACAGTTGGGGCAGCCGTCTATTATAAAATTGAAGGTGTAGATAACACCTATAAGCTGTACACAACACCACTAGTAGTGGATCACCCACTGACAATAACGACGAAGGCTGAATTCGAGGGCAAGGTCAGTGAAGTGAAGAGTTACACGTATAATATGGACTTGTCTGGAAGTTCGAGTACGCCGATTGGCAATATGGAGACTTTCGGCGGTTGGACGAACACGACGGCAACGTCTGAAATACCAGCAGTTCTAGGTACCAAGTCGGGGCGGTGGACGGATCCAACAACGGCCATTAATATAACAGGAATGACAGGGCCTTGGAAGCAAAATGACCAAATCGAATTCTGGTTATATTCCGAGAAAGTATCTAATAAAAAAGTGTATTTCATTCTTGAATGTAACGTTCCAACGCCTGGCTTCGATTATTTCATGTCTACGTTTTATGTGGATTGGGTAGGGTGGAAGAAAGTTGAAGTACCTTTCAATAAAATGCTGAATTCAACGGGATTAGCTGACTTAGCGAATTTCAATCAAGTCATCATACATCCCAATTGGTACAATTTAGATGTATCGGATCCGACGGATAAGTTGTATTTCGATGGTTTTGCACTTGCTAAGAATGCAGTAGAGTCATCCATTAAACAGATTGATAAGAGCACATTACCAGATAGCACGCTGAACTATACATTTTCACTCAAAAATATTAGTGATGTCGATACGGCTTATCAAATCTCGCCGAAAACAGTATTTGGACCTGGTTATGATGTAACGGTTACTCCGACTACCGCTGTCGTTGCCAAAGGCGCGGAAACGGATGTGAATCTTCAGGTCAAGGTACCTGCCTCCGCCCAGGCGGGCGATGTACAGAAAGCGATTTATACCGTGAAGCCTATTCAAGGCGGTAAGGAAATAACGGTTGAATTGAATGCGAAGGTAGGGGCGCCAAGGGTCGCGACGAAGCAGCATCCCTACATTATGACATCTCAAACACAGCTGAATGAGGCGAAGGCTAAGATTCAGAGCTATGGTTGGGCTGAAGATTACTTAGATGCGATTAAAGTAAAAGCAGATAGATGGTTGAATAAAACGGTCTATTATCCTTCCAAACCAGCAGGAGAGAGTGGGAAATTCGTCTGCGGAGACACGCCACTCGTATTTAATTATGACAAGCCTCATGAACATTTATGTCCGACTGATAACCAAATATACACGGGTTCGGATGTAGATGCCGGATGGCGGTTTACAGCACATACGGTTAATATCGAGGCGGCACGCAATCTTGCGCTAACGTATGCATTGAGTGGAGAGGCTAAGTATGCGCTGAAAGCCAAAGAGATACTGCTCAATTATGCGGAGCTATATCCAAGCTACGCTATGCAAGCGCTAAACGGCAGATTGTACTATCAGTCGCTGGATGAAGCGGTTCAGATGATTGAACTCGTTCAAGCCTACGACTTAATTGAACCAAGCGGTCTGTTGAGTGCCGCTGAGAAGTACAATGTGGAGCAGAATTTGTTTGCCCCTTCAGCTAAAACTTTACAAGGTTATGATGTTGGGAAGTCTAACTGGCAAACGTGGCACAATGCGGCAATCGGTGCTGTTGGTGCAGCATTGGAAGATAAGACGCTGATGGATTTCTCTGTGACAGGGAAGAGCGGATTTAATTTCCAAATGGCAAACAGCGTACTGTCCGATGGCTTCTGGTATGAGGGTGCGATAGGATATCATTTCTACGCACAGTCAGCGTTGTTCTTCCATGCTCAAGCCTTGAAGAATATGGGTTATGATCTATTTGCTAGTCCGAACTTCAAGAAAACATTTGACGTTACACTGCAATATGCGTTCCCGGACCTCGGCATTATTAACAGTAACGATTCTGGTAAGTATCCTACGAATTTAGGGGCGCCAGGCAGAGTTGTGCCGATGGATTACGAAGGCGTGTATGCGGAGTACAATGACGCTGATTACGGTACGCTGTTGAGTATGCTTTATAACGATAGAGAGCGGGCCAGAGGCGGCTTTATCATACCAGGCAATACAAACTCGGGTATTGTTGGCGAACAAGCGGTGTTCTACGGGAAAACCGTGATCCCAACGGGAGGAACATTACCAACTGAAAGCATGAATTTCACCGGACTCGGCCATTCTGTTTTGCGTGCGGGTTCTGGAGATGAGCAGCTTTACGCACTTGTTGATTATGGTGTGCACGGCGGTTATCACGGTCATCCGGATAAGCTTCATTTAGAGGTATTTGGGAAGGGTGAGCGGTTAGCCCCGGATCTTGGTATTCCTCCTTACAGTAACTCAATGTACACATCTTATTACAAAACGACATTCTCTCATAACACCGTCATGGTTGACGGCGATACGCAGGCAATTCCGACTGTGAACAATGTGGAAGTGTATGAACCGACGAAGTTATTCATGCAATCGGAACCGTTCAATATTATGACGAACACATCAAGTAAAGCTTACGCGGGCATGGGTCGCTATGAGCGAACAGTGGCTGTGACCAAGGATTACATGATTGATCTATTTACGCTGGAATCAGCAACGAGACGTCAGTATGATTGGTTATTGCATGGTATTGGTGCATTCACACCTGGCACGACGATGGACACTTTCGCAGGTCCACTAGGAACGAAGGACTCAACGCCTTACTTCCGAAATGGCACATCCAAGGAGCTGTCCGGTAGTTGGGAAGGTGCATGGAATACCGTCAATGGAAATGGGTTAAAACTATTTAGCTTAACTAGCTCCCCGAGCGCGACTTCTACGATGATTGTAGGCGAAGCACCTGGGCCAGGCAATGATACAGCTGCCTACACACCTACAGTAGTCAATCGGGTGTATGGCAACAATGCGCAATTCGTTAGCGTACTTGAACCGTACAAAGGTACAAGTAAAATCGAGAACGTACGTAGAACCGATCCAACACATATCGTGGTGGACATGAAAGACGGTCGTAAGCAATTATTCTATTCGAATAGCGAGAAGGAAGTCGCTGGACAGTTGCAATATTATTTCGTAGACGGTTTGCAACAAACAGCGGAGAATGTGGACATCTCAACGAGTGTTAACGCGAATGAATTACAGCTGACGCTAAACGAGCTGTCAGGCGTCAACACTGTGACTACGGTTACTTACTCACCATCCACAACGAAGGTGTTATGGAACGGCAGCGAAGTGCCTTTCACCAAAGATAATGGCTTTGTGATGGTAAGTGTTCAGCAGTTGTCTGCACCTGCGTTATCAGCAGATGTGACTGCGAACGATACACTAAGCCCAATCGACATCACATTCACAGAGAATGCGGCATGGAGATCTGCCATCACAGCAGTGAAAGATGGCGCAACGACGTTGTCACCGACGGATTATGAGATTCAAGCAGGGAAGATCACGATACGTGCGGGTGTGTTAGGTGAGGGTAGCCATGCGGTAACGGTAAAAGCATCGAATTATGGTGATACTGTGGTTACACAGGTTATCTTGCTTGGAGTTCCAGTAGTGATCAGTAACGATGCTTTGCTATCGGACTTAGATGTAGATCCAGGTTCAATAACATTCGATCCTGCGCAGCTTTCATATAGCGTGGAAATTCCGAATAGCGTTACTAGTCTTATTTTGACTGTAAGTAAAGCTCATGCTAATCAAACGCTGACAGTGACGGGAGCAACTTATAGTTCCGTATCCGGTAACGTATATACCTACACGGTGAACGACTTACAAGTGGGATCTTACCTTATTAATGTTAAGGTGACTGCCGAAGATGGCATTGCCATAAATCCATATCAAATTAGTGTGAATCGAGCACCAGAAGTGCCTGTAGTTAGCAGTAATGCTGACTTGAGTGGACTAACGTTGTCTACTGGCGTCATTGCTCCTACTTTTGCAGTGGGGACATTGTCTTATAGCTTGCAAGTATCTAACTCAGTCTCACGTCTATCGGTGACGGCGAGTGTGTACGATAGTCATGCGACGATGACGGTTAATGATGTTGCAGCGATTAGCGGTCAAGCGAGTGGATGGGCTAATTTACAAGTAGGTACGAATGACATTAAGATCGTGGTGACTGCACAGAACGGTAGTAGTAAGACGTATACAGTGACTGTAAAACGCGATGCAGAGGCTGTTGTGCAAGGAAACAGCGGCTCAACACCAACTTCAAATAACCTACACGTTGTTTCTACAAATGGTACGTTGACGTTACCTCAAGGTAAAACGGGCGAGGTTAGTTTGAACAATGAGGTGAAGATTACTATCCCGGCTGATGCTTCGGCCAAAGAACTGAAGGTCACGATAGACAAAGTGCTAGATACTGCAAAACTGATAACCAATAAAGCGGTTCTTGCTAGTCCGATTTTTGAGATTTTGAAAAACTTCTCTGAGAACTTCAGTAAGCCTATCACGCTAACGTTTGCTTTTGACAAAAATAGTTTGAAGGCTGATCAGAAAGCAGCGGTTTTCTATTATGACGAAGCGAAAAAAGTGTGGGTGGAAGTCCCTGGTGGTAAGGTAAATGGGGATCAAATCACTGTCGATGTGAACCATTTGACGAAGTATGCTGTATTCGTTGTTAACCAAACGACGGTCGTACCTGCCGTAGATCCAATATCAAATCTGAGTGATATTGCAGGACATTGGGCAGAATCGGATATTCGAGCAGCGTTGAAAACGGGGATCGTACATGGGTATGAGGACGGCTCATTTAAGCCGAATCAGTTCGTGTCGCGTGCGGAATTCATCGTCATGCTGATGAACGCTTTGCAGCCGAACGTTGGGGCAGAGAAGCTCCCGAATTACACCGATGGCGATATGATCGGCGATTGGGCGAAGCAAGCCATTGCGCTGGCAGCCAAATCGAACCTTGTTCAAGGCTACGAGGACGGCACGTTCCGCCCTGGCAATCCATTGACAAGAGCACAAATGGCTGTTGTGCTGGCGAACGCGCATGGCGCCGGAACATCGGCGGAGAAAGCCGTGACATTCGCGGATGTCTCCGACATACCTGCGTGGGCCCTAGAAGCTGTAGGCATCGTACAAGAAGCGGGACTGATGCAAGGATATGCAGAGAACCGTTTCGGACCGCTTAGCACAGTTACTCGTGCTGAGGCGATTACGGTGATTACTCGATTGTTGCCGAAGCAAGCTAGTAAGTAAAATCAATTAAGCAATAAGAAGAATCCGAAAGATGTACGCTTGGAGTCAAGCGTGTGTCTTTCGGGCTTTTTCGTTTGCGTTGCCTCCACGTCGACCTCTTCCGCCGTTGCCTCCCGGCCTTCTCCCCGCTCTCCCCCTCCCTCGCCCTCGCATTCGCCCTCGTCACGCCTCGCGCGCCAGCCACCTCACCCCGCCGTAGCCGCAGCCGACACCCCCAGAGTAATTCATTCAACACCCCATGCCGCTACCCCGCTCTGTCTTAACGCCTCGTAGTGCTCTATGTTGTCAGGTTAGTAGAATTAGTCCGAAATTACCCAACTATTCTCATTGTTAGCCCCAACAAATCCGGATTAGTCCGAATAAGCGTACCTAAATCCCCGAAAACGCCCCACCCCCAAGGAAATGGTGTTAATAGTTCGGTAGAATCGGACTATTAGTCTATCTTAGAGTAGAATGCTCGGTTTAGTTCGG
>NZ_WHNY01000034.1 GCF_013141695.1 Paenibacillus plantarum | reverse complement strand
TTCCCTCCCTACACATCACACTTACCTGTAAAATATACATCTAATCCAAAAGAATCCCGTCAATTTTTCCACTTAAATGGAAAAAGTACAGTTATTTCTCCTCAAACCACTCATTTCCTTAAAAATGCTCGAAAATACCTACAGGAAATCCATCTAATTGGCTTATTCTCAGAAAATCCAAATAATTAACTACAGGAAATCCATCTATTTGCGAATAGGCTTTGTTTGCGCATTTCCTTAATTTGCGTATAGCCCCTCGCGCTACTAAAATCCATGCTTTCGCTAAATCAGCAGCCCCTCGCGTCACGCACAAATACAAAAAACTGCCCAGACCTAAGTCTGAGCAGTTCCTATGACAGAAATTATACTTCTACAACTTCTACTTTTTCCATTTTGTCTTTGCCTTTGAATGCATCAACAAGCTCCATACCTTTGGATACTTTACCGAACACCGTGTGTCCGCCATCCAAATGTGGTTGCGGTTGGTATGCGATGTAGAATTGGCTTCCGCCTGTGTTACGACCAGCATGTGCCATCGCTAGGGAGCCGCGCTCATGTTTGTTCGGGTTGATTTCACAGTTGATTTGGTAACCAGGGCCACCAGTTCCTGTTCCAGTTGGGCAACCACCTTGTGCTACGAATCCTGGGATAACGCGGTGAAAAACAAGTCCGTTGTAGAAACCAGAGTTTGCTAGTTTTTCAAAGTTAGCGACAGTGTTTGGTGCATCTTTCTCAAAAAGATCGATAACAACCTCTCCGCCACCTGCTAGTTGAATTTTTGCTTGTTTTGCCATTATGTGGTTCACTCCTTTAGGAAATAATATCTTATTCTACTATGAATGGCTGCATTACACAAACAGCAGGAGGAACCATGTGTAGCTAGGGGCCTCCTGCTGTTTTCATACTATGATTAAACCGTCTTGCTGACTTGTTTCATTCTAGCGGGAATTACGTCATTCCCAACGATTTGATCAAAAGATTCACGTTTCACGACAAGGTCGCTTTGGCCGTCTTTGACAAAAACAACACCCGGTCTGCGAATACGGTTATAGTTGCTAGCCATCGAGTAATTGTAAGCTCCTGTGCTCGATACCGCCAAAATATCACCTGCCGCAACCTTCGGCAGATTCACATCCCAGATCAGCATATCGCCGCTTTCACAGCATTTGCCGGCAATCGAAACAATTTCAGCTGGCTGCTCTGCAGCGCGGTTCGCGAGACCCGCTTCGTATACAGCTTCGTATAGGGCAGGACGCGGATTGTCAGTCATACCGCCATCCACAGCCACATACTTACGAACACCGGGAATATCCTTCGTTGTGCCGACCGTATAAAGCGTTGTCCCGGCATCGCCTACAATGCTACGACCCGGTTCAACCCAAATTTCCGGAAGCGGATAGCCGTTGCTGCCGAAATTCGTTTTAATAGCATCTGTAATAGCTTTTACATACACAGCTACAGGCAGAGGTGTATCTTCACTCACGTAACGAATTCCGAAGCCACCACCCAAGTTAATTACTTTGAATGTAACATCTAATTCAGTGCGGACATGAATCGCAAATTCAGCCATTTTCTCAGCCGCAATTCGAAACCCTTCCACTTCAAATATCTGCGAACCAATATGCGAATGGATGCCCAAAAGTTCTAAATTGGAAAGCTGTGAAGCCTCCTCAATCGCGCGGAATGCAGATCCATTCCCCAGATCGAAGCCGAATTTGGAATCTGTCTGGCCTGTTGAAATATATTCATGCGTGTGCGCCTCTACACCTGGCGTAATCCGCAATAAAATTTTCACCTTTTGGCGTTTCTCAGCTGCAATCGCATTTAACATTTGTAACTCGATAAAGTTATCTACGACGAAACATCCAATTTTGGCATCAATGGCCATTTCCATCTCAGAAATGGTTTTGTTATTCCCATGGAAGTGAATTCGTTCAGCCGGGAAGCCCGCTTGAAGCGCTGTATACAGCTCGCCATCGGATACAACATCTAACGACATACCTTCTTCTTCTACAATTCGGCACATAGCCATCACGCAAAACGCTTTACTTGCATAGGCTACTTGAAATTTCAGCCCAGAAGCTCCAAAAGCTTCAACAAACTCTCGACAACGCTGACGAACAAGTGTCTCATCGAAAACATAGAGAGGTGTGCCGAATTCGGCTACCAACTTCGTCGTATCGACACCGCCAATTTCGAGGTGGCCTAGATCATTTATTTTACTGGTACCATGTAAATACATAGCTATATTTTCCCCTCTCTACTTGAACCTTCCCTATGCCAAATTCCGCTAAAGAGGTCGCATACATACTAATAAAAGTACCATAGCGCACACATATTTGACAATACATGCGCCTAGAACAACAAAAATGGGCTGAATAATTTCAGCCCATTCCATGCGCTATGATTTAGGTTGACGGGTACCATCAATTGGCTTCGTAATGCTAAGCCTTGTTTTGCTTGCCAATACTGGACGACGAAGCAGGATGGAGAAAAAGCTTTTGGCATTAAATGGAATAAATGGCCACATGTAAGGGGCGTCGTAGGATTTCTTTGAAGCCAACATAACAAGCCATAATGTGGAGCCAATCACAAAACCAGGAACTCCAAAAATAGACACAATTATTAATAACGCTAGCCTCACGATCCGATTCGCTAAACCTAATTCATAGCTTGGTGTGGCGAACATACCGATTGAAGCAAGTGCCAGGTAGAGGATCACTTCGTTGATAAAGAGTCCCGTCTTTACAGCAATGTCTCCAACCAGTATCGCGGCCACCAAACCCATCGCGGTTGCTAGCGGTGAAGGAGTATGTACGGCCGCCATCCGCATGAGATCGATACCGATATCAGCAATCAGGAATTGAATGAGGAGCGGCAACGTACCTTCCTTCTGCGGGCCAAGGAATTCGAGACCCGCGGGCTTTAAAGAAGGTTCCATCACCATCAGATACCAGAGAGGCAGCAAGAAGATCGACATCATAATGCCTGCAAAACGTACCCACCTTAAATAGGTACCGATGAAAGGTGTATTTCGATATTCCTCTGCATGCTGTACATGATGGAAAAAAGTCGTCGGCAAGATCATGACACTTGGGGAGGTATCCACAAACACACAGACATGACCCTCTAGTAGATGGGCAGAGACAACATCCGGCCTTTCTGAATAACGAACCATGGGATACGGATTCCAACCCTTATTCACAATCATTTCCTCTAATTGTTTCTCACCTAAAGGCAATCCATCAATCTCCACTTGTTTCATCTTATCTTTAATATCTTGGACGAGTGTCGCATCCGCAATATCGTTAATATATCCGATACAAACATCCGTCTTCGTACGCTTGCCAATCTGCATGATTTCTAGTTTAAATCGCTCATCACGTATGCGGCGTCTAACCAGGGTAACATTCGTTAACAGCGTTTCTACAAAACCGTCGCGCGAACCTCTGACGACACGCTCTAGATCTGGTTCAGCAATAGATCGGATTGGAAAGCTTTTTGCATCAACCGCAATGGCCGTTGTTACGCCTTCGATAAAGAAGGCGGTCCCACCCATTAACACCTGTCCAACAATCTCAGACATTTTCGTATAATGCTTCACTTGAATATGTGGAATTAATTTTTCGATAAATGTTTCCAACGTATGGTGGGCTACCGCATCACTATCTGCATAGGTCAGTCGAGTGATAATATCCGTCAACACGGTATCTTTCGCGAACCCGTTGCAGTAGAAGATGCCTACGCGTTTAGCGCCAAACACCATCTCTCTCATCACAAGATCGAAACTCCGATTCAAACCGACTCGTTCTTCCAATACGCGCTGTACTTCTCGAAGGCTTTTCGGAATATCTTCTTGAATCTTAAGAGCCTTCTCTGCCGGTGTCATATTCGTAATGGGATTATAGGCCGATAAATTTCCTTCCTCATCAACAGCTAGCTTTTCTTCTTGATTATGTTCTTGATTACCTTGATTCTCGTCTTCCTGTAATTCTTGCAAATTCTCCTCATCGCTTTGTGGACCATTTCTAACTATAAACTTCATGGGTGCGCCACCTTCCTCCGCCCTTTAGTAAATTAACCATTCAAACAAGGAACCAATAACTTTTCCGAAAATCATGGCCATTAATAACACAATTCGATAGGAATCCATGCCTACTCGTTTAGCCAAAATCGGCAGCACATTGACGATTTCAGTCAGCGCTGCAGCTAGTAAGCCAACGAAGCAACCTGCAAATAGACCAAATAACGCTGCGCCCATTGGGAATAAATGCATATGCAAATCGCTGAAATCCACCCAAGTAAAAAAGAGTGAACCTAGTACAACCGCTGCTTCATAAGCGTGGATTTTGGAGAATGATCGTGTGATTTGGGCTAACCTAGGAATGATATCCAGAACGACTAGGAAGGCAACCATGCCGCTCCCTACTGCTATACCTCCAGCTAATCCGATAAAAGCGGCTAGGAAAGCTTCCCCGAGCAACGTAATCACTTCGCGTCCCCTTCTTCATTGATTTTCGAGTATTCTTCTGTGATTACATAATGATTAATGTTTTCTTGATACATAAACATCTCAACTTCTAATGGGCTCGGCTCTTCGTTGAATTTCTTTTTAAACAAATGGTTAAAGAAAAGTACCATCCCTGCTCCGATGCCAATTGAATAGGGAATTTGTAAAATGAGCGGATGATCGACCTTTTTACCCGTCATCAATTCATAAATTCGCTGATGGACGGCTAGCATGGACACGTCAGCATGGAAATTCATGATCGCCAGCCCTGATCCAATAAATAAAAGCAACCATACGATTACGATGAGAAGCGGATTTACTTTCTTATTATCGGTGTATATTTCTAGCAGTACGTGCGGTTCACCAAAATGTTCAACTTGCAGCTCGGGAAAACATTTCTTAACTTTACGAATGATTAATAGCATATCGATGAGCACGCGATTTCCATCCTCTTGCTGGGGTTGATGAATAATCAATTCGTTCAGAGCTTGTTCATATTCAGGTTCCACAAATAGCTGTGCAATATGGTGCAGTCTCACGATCTGCCCCTTGCGAACGCGCGCTTTGCGGCGCAGACGTATGTATAAATATTTATTAATTACCTGGTCCATGGTACACCCCTCTCAGAGCTTAACAATGTCAATTCTGTCTGCAGTCATCCATGTATAGGAATAGTATGCAAAATCTTTCCTTCGTGTAATCCATTCGAGATTTGGTAAATTCTCCATGCATAAAGTTGGATATGGCAAGGCATGTTAAATAGGGAATACGATTACTTATTCCATATAAAGAAGGTGATAACATGGCAAAATTCGCGTTAACACTCGTCATCATTGGTGCGCTGAATTGGCTTCTAGTTGGGCTTTTCGAATGGGATTTAGTTTCTGCTCTACTTGGGGGAGATTCACACCGTGAATCTTCAGGGTTAAGTCGTATCGTATATTCCCTCGTTGGTTTATGCGGGATATACTGCGTCAGATTTTATGCGGCTGACCGTTATTCGGTACGTTAGTAAAGAGTTCGGTGTATAAGGAACAAGCCGCTCATCCCCCCTGATTGATTCTAACTCACGGGAAATTAGCGGCTATATGTATATGCACTGAAAAACCGTCCTCCCATAAGGAGCACGGTTTATTCCAGCGCGTTGTTACGTATAGAACAATCATTGTGCAATCTGATCTTTAATTGATTGCAGAATCTTTTTCTCCAAGCGCGATACCTGCACCTGAGATATGCCTAGTCTGCTTGCAACCTCCGACTGCGTCTGATCACGGAAATAGCGGAGATAAACGATAAGTCTTTCACGCTCTGAGAGCGTTCCAATCGCCTCATTCAAGGCTAGCTTCTCGAACCATTTCTCTCCGGATTCATCCGAAATTTGGTCCATTAGCGTGATGGGGTCTCCATCGTTCTCAAACACGGTCTCATGAATCGACGAGAGTGGTTTATTCGCCTCTTGAGCGAACACGACCTCCTCCGGCGTAATCATAAGCTCCTCGGCAACCTCTTTGATCGTAGGAAGCCTTCCCAAGCGCTTCGAAAGCTCATCCTTCGTCTTGCGAATTTTGTTCGCAAGCTCCTTCAGTGAGCGGCTTACCTTTAATGTACCATCATCCCGCAGAAACCGCTGGATTTCCCCAATAATCATTGGGACAGCATAGGTTGAGAATTTGACATCATACGATAGATCGAATTTGTCCACGGACTTGAGCAGTCCAATGCACCCGATCTGGAACAAGTCTTCGGCTTCGTAACCACGGTTCAAAAAGCGCTGAACCACGGACCACACCAAACGGATATTGCAGCTGACAAGTGTTTCTCTAGCGAGTCCATCTCCGGATTGGCTGAGGGCGATTAACCGTTTGACTTCCGAATCGTCTAAATAACTATGAGAAGCATGCTTCAGATCAACATCCATAGATCCTACCCCTAATTGTATAAAGCTTTTTTAGATTCAATTCGCTTCAACATGTTTATTTTCGTTCCGATTCCGACGGCCGTCACAACTTCCACTTCGTCCATGAAATTTTCCATAATTGTAAAGCCCATGCCAGAACGTTCGAGCTCTGGTTTTGACGTGTACAAGGGCTCTTTCGCTTGCTCTAAATCAGCAATACCTTCGCCCTTGTCCTCAATCGTTAATCGAATCGTGTCATCATCAATTTCAGCTGAAATGGTAATGACACCATCCTTATTATTGTTATAACCATGTATAATCGAATTCGTTACGGCTTCTGAAACAACCGTTTTGATATCCGTCAATTCATCTAAAGTTGGATCTAACTGCGAAACGAATGCAGCCACTGCTACCCTTGCAAAAGCTTCATTCTCAGATCGACTGGCAAACTGCAAGGTCATAAAGTTTCGTTCACTCATAAAGCAACCTCCAAACTGGACATTGCATTACGTTCGTTATCTTGAATCGAAACGATCTTAAACATCCCCGAAAGCTCGAACAAGCGATAAACAGCTGGTGAGACATCACAGACGACCATTTTGCCGCCTTTGCTTGTGATTTGCTTATAACGGCCAAGAATGACGCCTAGACCTGAGCTATCCATGAAGGAGAGGTCCTTCAAACTAAGAATGAGGTGATGCGTTTGCTCCTTCGCAATGGCATCCTCCATCCTCGCCTTTACACTATCCGCTGCATGATGGTCAAGTTCACCCTTCAATCTAACAATCAGCGCTCTTCTGCCTTGCTCAAACTCAATTTGCATGCCCAATATGTTCACTCCCTTCAGGTCATGAACACTAGTTTCTACAACTGAGTTGGCAATTCCTGCCACCCGACAAAACTAGAAGAAAACCGCTAAAAGAAGGCAAAATATACGATCACATCAACTTCAATTCGCTGTTTTCCGCATTAATTCGTCGTAAATAACTCCGACGTTGTTCGCTTAAACAGCTTCCACCAAGAAGCTTTATCAACAGCTTGCGGAGACTCTAAAGGGTATTCAGCTAAGACATTATCCCCATTGTAGACCATGATTTTACCAATCGGTTGACCTTCGCTTACAGGTGCTCTCAAGCTTGGATCAAGCTGCAATTCATGTCGGATATTTGCCGTGTCCGTCCCTTTTTTCATCAATATGCTATAATTCTGCCTTGCAACTAACGGCACTGTCGATACTTGGCCCTTATTTATCGAGAAGCTTCCCAAACTATCACCAGTTTTGAACAATGGATAATTCGTATATTGCGCAAAAGCATAATCAAACAACTTCGTTACTTCCGCGTTTCGCGTTTTGGTATTTGGTTCACCAAGTACAACAGCAACAACACGTAAATTATCTCGCTTAGCTGTAGCAGACAAACAGAATTTGGCTTCGCTCGTATAGCCCGTTTTCAATCCATCTGCTCCGCTATAGAAACGCACTAATTTATTTGTATTAACAAGCCAGAATGGCTTAGGTGAGTCTTTGCGTAAATAATCTTGGTAGGCACCTGTAAAATTCGTAATCCCTTCGTGCTTAAGAAGTTCGCGTGACATAATCGCGATATCATTCGCCGTTGTGTAGTGATTAGCCACAGGAAGTCCATTACAGTTAGAGAAATGGGTATTCTTCATTCCGAGTTGCCCTGCTCGCTCATTCATCATGGCAACAAAATTCTCTTCCGATCCTGCAATTTTCTCAGCCATCGCGACAGAAGCATCATTTCCAGAAGCCATTGCGATGCCCTTCAGCATCTCTTGAACAGACATTTGTTCACCAGGCTCTAAGAAGATCTGCGAGCCTCCCATGGAAGCCGCATATTCACTTACGCTGACTTTTTCATCCATTTTAATGGTGCCCTTGTCGACTGCTTCCATGATCAAAAGCATGGTCATGATTTTGGTAATACTCGCTGGCGGAAGTTTGGCATCCTTATTCTTCTCCGCAATCACCGTGCCGGTATCTGCATCCATGAGAACAGCTGATAGCGCATTCGGTGTTAGATCCACGGGTTGTACCTTGGTTTCCGCCGCATAAATCGCTGGCAGTACCAGCATCACACTTAATTGTAAACAAATGAAACTGATTAGCCCTTTTTTTCGCATAGCAATTGTACCCCTCCTGTGATGTATGAAGTGAAAGTTTTGGCATTTTGCAGCATGAATGACTGCTAATCAGTGTTGACGAAATTCCTCTAAATTATTCCATGACGGTGAAAATAACCCAGAACGAAAAAAACACCTTCCGTTAGGAAAGTGCTTGTTTTCTACCTCTGCTATTCGATTACATCATAAATTAATTGCTTCGGTGCAGGCTGAGTTGACGTGATCTTATAGGCATCGAGAATCATCGCTTCAACCTCAGCTACATCGAGGCGATTCGCATGGATGGTACAAATGGATTCCCCTATTTGAATGGCATCCCCTATTTTCTTATTTAACGTCAGTCCTACTGCATAATCAATCAAGTCTTCCTTCTTCGCACGTCCCGCGCCAAGAACCATCGCTGCGATACCGATATTTTCAGCTTGAATCTCGTTAATGAAACCATCTTGTTGCGCAGTAACCTCGATATGATAAGCTGCCGTTGGCAATAGCTCAGGCTGATCAACAACACGCGAGTCGCCGCCTTGGCTGGCGATAAAGCGCTTGAACGTATCCAATGCTTTCCCCTTGGAGATGATGTCACGAACAGCTTCCTGTGCCTCCTCAAAGGAGGTAAATACCTTACCGAGGACTGCCATATATGCCGCAACAGAAATCGCAACCTCCGTTAGCTCCTTGTCTCCTGTTCCGCGCAGTACATCAATGGATTCTCGAATTTCATTCGCATTTCCGATTTCGCGGCCAAGCGGCTGATCCATATCGGTAATCATCGCAATTGTTTTCCGATTCAGACGAGTTCCGATATCGACCATTGTACGAGCAAGTACTCTTGCATCCTCGACCGTTTTCATAAAAGCACCAGAGCCGATTTTCACATCCAATACAATTGCTTCAGCGCCTGAAGCAATTTTCTTACTCATGATGGAACTGGCGATCAATGGGATCGAATCCACCGTTGCCGTTACATCACGTAAGGCATAGATTTTCTTATCTGCAGGAGCCAAATTGCCGCTCTGTCCGACAATGGCAATTTTATTCGTGTTAACCGCTTCAATAAAGGCTTCCTTCGACAACTCGATTTGAAAACCTGGAATGGACTCCAGCTTATCCAACGTACCACCTGTATGCCCTAAACCTCTACCTGACATCTTGGCAACAGGTATTCCGAGCGAAGCCACAACAGGTCCTACGATGAGACTAACTTTATCTCCTACGCCTCCCGTCGAATGTTTATCCACTTTCACACCAGCAATTGCAGATAAATCAATCATTTCACCGGATCCTGCCATTGCGAGTGTAAGGAACGACGTTTCTTCGTCTGTCATTCCGTTTAGGAAGGTCGCCATCAAGAAAGCGGACATTTGATAATCAGGAATACTTCCCGCGGTATATTCATTGATGATAAATGTAATTTCCTGCTCACTTAACGCTTCACCAACACGTTTCTTATGTATTAAATCAACCATTCTCATGATATTACCTCCTTAGAGTTTTCAACAGAATACTGATATCGTAAGCATCCGCTTAAGCTTCCATCTTACATCACATTTAGGAAAATGGAAAAAAGGGAGCTAATAAGCCCCCTCTTATCTGTTATCTATGAAGATTATTGTACAATTAGTTTGGATTTCATTTTGGCATGTCCTTCGCCGCAAGGAAGAACGCAATCAATTTCATATGTACCTGGTTTGTCAAACGTAATTTCTTTCGAAGGGTTTTCTTTATCAAGTTTAATATCCAACCCAACAATTTCAACCGCATGTACGCCTTCTTTTAAAGATAAAGAAACTTTCGTAGGCTCACCTTTTTTGATCGTGTACTCTGGCGTATCGAACTGCCAGTTTGAAGCAACTAATTTTAGCTGTTGCATTTTACCAGCGGTAGCCTCAGCTTCCTGTGCCTCTTGGCGATCAGAAATATCTTGAAAGAGGACTCCCAGCCCCAATGCGCCCGCAAGTATAAATAGTACAAAGAAAATCCACTTTTGCATGCATATCCCCCTCATCGTGTGTTCACTTCATCTATTCTACCTAACATCAGAGAATAATCCCATATCTAGTCCGTGGCAAAACTTTGACTATTCCGTGACAGAATTGTGAACTGAACTCCATCTTACTATTACCCATTCCACGGCAAATTACACGTGATTCCAACGATCACTAATTTTGAAGCCACCCGTGTTACCCTGAGGTTTCAATTCAGGTTGCTTCATTTGCTGCTGTACGGAACCACTCTCTGAAAGCTTTCGAATATCACGAGTAATACGCGTGCTGCAACTTACACACAGTTTATGTTCACGAATTGGTTCCGCACAGGAAGCACATAGATAACTCAAATTAGGATAATCACCAAGATGTAACTTGCCTTCCTTCATCCAAACTTGTAATTGAATAATGGAAACGCCTGTAACATCACAAACCTGCTCATTCGTGGATCGGTAATTTCTACGGAGATAATCAACACAATCCTTTAATTGATCATTGATACTTGTACTGCATTCCATGCATTGGTTTCGTAAATTTCGTTGAAACACTTTCCCGCAGCGCGGGCAATTGGCCACCATGAGTTGCCCAAGAACTGCCATGCTCCAACACATCCTTCTATGGAATAGGTAATCTCACACAGAGATATTACCATTAAATATAGTCCTAATTAACTATATTGTATCATGAGTCCCATAGGAAGAATAGGTCTTAAGGCGCCCAAATTCACAAAAAATCACGTTATAACCCAATCCAATTTATCCCAGTTGTACCTCGCGAACGAACGCTTTCACCAAAGCAATAAATTTGGGCTTCGTTCGATTCGCCACAGCCACAACCTGTTCATGCGTCAAGGGTTCAAGTTCCTCACCAATGGCCATATCTGTAATGCATGAAATACCCAGCACTTTAAGGCCTGCATGGCGCGCAGCAATCACTTCACCTACTGTGGACATACCGATCGCATCGCCGCCAATACGCGCAAGCATCGTCAATTCTGCCGGAGTACAGTAGGTAGGCCCTGTAATACCCGCATATACGCCTTCTTGCAGCTGGAGTGGAACGCCATCCTCTCCAACGATGGAAGCTGCTAGCTTACGAGCAAGGCTGCGGTATTCGCGATTGTACGCTTCGGACATATCAGGAAAACGAACACCAAGCTCGGCATGGTTCGGCCCAATCAATGGGTTGTCCCCTGTCATATTAATATGATCACTTATCAACATCAAATCACCTGCATGGAAAGAACGATTCATCCCACCGCACGCATTCGTCATCACAACGGTCTGTACACCGAGGGCTTTCATCACGTAAACGGGGAACACCACTTTTTTCATATCATAGCCTTCATAATAATGAAAACGGCCTTGCATCACGATAACTTGCTTGCCTTCCAAAGTACCAATTACAAAGCGGCCTTCATGGCCCTCAACTGTTGATACAGGGAAATGTGGAACGTCACTGTATTCGATCGCTATTGGCTGCTCAACCTGATTCGCCATATCACCAAGTCCTGAACCTAGAACAAGTCCAATGGATGGTGACACGCCGCCTAAACGCGATTGGATGAAGCTTGCAGCCTCATTAATTTGTTGAATGTAAGTCAATGTCATGTAGATCTCCTTATCTGCTTATAGAGGTTGTTTGAACACGCACTTATAGCGCCTCAATAATACCTAGAACTAGCTTCAAAAATTTAGGTTTAACTTTCTCCGTCGTCTCCATCACTTCTGCATGGGATAACGGTTGATCTAATATACCCGATGCCATGTTGGAAATACAAGAGAAGCCCAATACTTCGATGCCTGCATGACGAGCGACAATAACCTCAGGAACAGTTGACATCCCAACCGAGTCTCCGCCCAATGTGCGGAACATGCGAATTTCAGCAGGTGTTTCATAGTTAGGACCAAGCAGCCCCACATACACACCTTCTTGTAATTTAAAATCTTGTGTAGCCGCGACATCGTGCGCTAACTTACGCAGACGCTTACTGTAAGCCTCTGACATATCTGGGAAGCGAACGCCTAGCGCTGAATCATTTGGTCCAATCAATGGATTGCGGAACGTCATATTCAAATGATCGCTGATGACCATGAGATCACCCACTTGATAGGTTTCATTGATTCCGCCAGCAGCATTAGTAACGATCAACGTTTGTACGCCAAGCTCTTTCATTACACGTACTGGGAAAGAAACCGTCTCGGCTCCGTACCCTTCATAAGCATGGAAGCGCCCTTTCATTATGAGGACCTGCTTACCTTTAATCGAGCCTACAACTAGCTCTCCAGCATGTCCCTCAACAGTAGAGACCGGGAAATGCGGGATACGGGAATAGTCGATTACGATAGGCTCTTCAATTAAATCAGCTAGAACGCCAAGACCTGAACCGAGAATAAGACCAATTTGAGGTGTAATATTGGTTTCTTGTTTAATAAATGCTGCTGCCTCTTGAATTTCTTGAATCATGGATGTACCTGACATGTCATCATGCCTCCTCAAATTAATGTAACTCCGATTTTATTTATTTCAAAAGATGAAGAAAACTCTCACCATTCTTTGTTGGTTCTACACCAAAGTTGTCAGCGATCGTTGCGCCCAAATCTGCAAACGTTCCCCGGATTCCCAAGGAAACTGGCGATTGGAAGCTAGGGCTATATAGTAAAACAGGTACATACTCACGGGTATGGTCCGTCCCCGCATGCACAGGATCATTCCCATGATCCGCGGTCAAGATCAGCAGATCGTTCGGCCCAAGTCCTGCCTTCAGCTGTGGTAAATAGGCGTCAAATTCCTCTAACGCCCTTCCATAGCCTTCAGGATCACGTCGATGACCATACAAGGAATCAAAATCGACTAGATTGGTAAAAGCTAGGCCCTTAAATGAGGTTCCGAGCACGTCAATCGTTTGCTGAATGCCATCCAAATTACTTTTCGTTGAAGTCGCTTTCGTGACTCCTTCTCCGTCAAAAATATCATTAATCTTGCCAATGGCAATGACATCCCAACCGGCATCCTTCAGTTGATTCATAACGGTAGGCTCAGGTGGCTTGACTGCGTAATCATGTCGGTTAGGCGTTCGTTTGAATGCCCCTGGCGTACCCAAATAAGGTCTTGCAATTACACGCCCTACGGCAAATTCATCTTGCATAGTTAGCCTGCGGGCAATCTCGCAAGCCCGATACAGCTCGTCTAAAGGAATAATGTCTTCATGTGCGGCCAACTGGAACACACTATCAGCTGACGTGTAGACAATCCATACGCCAGTCTTCATCTGTTCTTCGCCAAGCTCATCTAAAATCTCAGTCCCCGAAGCCGGTTTATTACCGATTACTTTCCGACCTGTCTCTTGCTCAAATTGCGAGATCAAGGCTTCTGGAAAACCGTCAGGGAAAACTTTAAATGGTGTAGAAATACGTAACCCCATTAACTCCCAATGACCTGTCATCGTATCTTTGCCAACGGAAACCTCTGCCATTTTGCCATAATACCCTTCTGGCGACGATACCGGAGGAATCCCTTGAATGTCTGCAATATTTCCTAATCCCATTTGCTGCAAATGGGGCAACGCGAAGCCGCTGACTTTCTCAGCAATATGACCTAGCGTATGTGCGCCAAGGTCGCCAAACTGATCAGCATCCGGCAATTCTCCGATGCCTACACTATCTAATACGATTAAACTAATTCGTTCAAAGCGCACCGATGTCCCTCCAAATCAATTCCTAATTGTAATGATATCCACCCTTCATTATCCCACTTCCAACCCGTGAATGCAAAACAGCAGCAATTCCGGTTGGAAGTGCCGCTGCCCTTCTGTCAACAATCATAAATGAGCCCTAGGGTGTGCTCGATTATAGACATCTTTCATTTTGATCTTCGTGACCTGCACATAGAGCTGTGTTGATGAAATATCGGAATGACCGAGCATTTCCTGAACAGATCGCAAATCCGCACCATTTTCGATCAAATGTGCAGCGAAAGAATGTCTCAGTGTGTGCGGCGTAATTTCATTCGTAATTTCCGTCTCCAACGCATAGCGCTTCATAATTTTCCAGAAACCTTGTCTCGTCATTCGAGTACCTAAGTGCCCGATGAATAGTGCTTCTTCGTCTACCGATCTTTTGAGCAGCTTGATGCGATACTGCTGAATATACGTATCAATGACCCGAATGGCAATGCCGCTAAGCGGAATCACCCGCTCTTTCTCAGCTTTGCCGATACAGCGAATGAAGCCCATCTCTAGGTTCACATCGGCTACATTTAATGCGACGAGTTCTGAAACACGAATCCCTGTGGCGTAGAGCAATTCAAGCATGGCTTTATCCCGTGCACCATTCACTTGCTCAGATTGAGGCGCCTCCAGCAACTTTTCAACTTCGAGAATAGTTAGAACCTTCGGAATCCTTTTTTCCAACTTAGGAACCTCGATGAAAACAGAAGGATCGGAATCAAGGAGCCGTTCTTTCACCATGTATTGAAAAAAAGAGCGTAACGAAACGCGTATTCGTGATAAAGTCGCTGATGCTCGTCCGAGCGTTTTTAATTGTGAGAGATAACTCACAAGATGCACTTTCCCTGTATCTCGCCAGCTTGTAACACCTTGCATCTCAAGATAAGCAACAAATTGAAGGAGATCCCTTTCGTAGGATTCGAGTGTATTCCGTGAAAGTCCTCGTTCAGTCGTTAGAAATTGGATGAAGGATTGTAGCTCACTCGTCATTATGTCAGTCTCTCCCTCGTTTACCTGCTATATCTTTCATTCTATAGCATTCCACGGTGACAAGAGAGATTCCTTTATTTTTCGCTTTACTCACCGTACCAATAAAACAAACGCAATCGCTCACTCATAGAATTCGATTCAAAGGAAACACGCTCACTTTGTCCGAATACTTTAACGGATTTGCCCGTCGGTGCTTTGTACTTGTTCACAGGCTGAATCCAGCCAGATACGGCTAACAGAACTTGATATAAGATGACCGTCAATGCCACAAAAACCAAGATATACTGTAAGCGAACAATTAATTTCCGATAGGAAAAAATCATAGCCCGTCCCCCATGTCTATTCCATGTCTTAGGAACAGAATATGAGGCTCGGCCCATGATTATGACAGGTCAATTAATTTGGTATAAGGCATTCCTAGCGCTTCAGCGACCGCTGGATGGGTGACACTGCCTTTGTACGTGTTCACACCTAGTTGTAACGTGTAGTTCTCTGCTAAAGCTTGTGTGAAGCCTTTATTCGCCAACTCCAATGCGTAGGGCAAAGTGACATTCGTCAACGCAAGGGTTGACGTACGTGGAACAGCTCCTGGCATATTGGCAACCGCATAATGCAAGACGCCGAACTTCTCATAGGTTGGATCACTATGAGTGGTTACTCGATCAATTGTTTCGATGGATCCCCCTTGATCGACAGCAACATCCACAATGACAGCACCTGGCTTCATACTCTGAACCATCGCCGCTGTCACTAATCGCGGTGCTCTTGCCCCTGGAATGAGCACTGCCCCAATGAGCAGATCTGCCTTTTGGACTGCGCTCGCAATATTATACGGATTGGACATCAATGTACGGAGATGCCCTCCGAAAATGTCATCCAAGGCTCGCATCCGGTCTGCACTTCGTTCAATAAT
Organism: Paenibacillus plantarum; assembly: GCF_013141695.1. Classification (GTDB taxonomy): domain Bacteria; phylum Bacillota; class Bacilli; order Paenibacillales; family NBRC-103111; genus Paenibacillus_E; species Paenibacillus_E plantarum. The sequence continues at coordinate 56,720 of NZ_WHNY01000034.1, read as the reverse complement.
AACGACATTCGCACCAAGTCCTAGTGCCATTTTGGCTGCATTCGTGCCTACGATACCACCGCCTAGAATAATGACGTCTGCCGGTGGAACACCAGGAACACCGCCAAGCAGAATGCCGCGGCCGCCATAAAATTTCTCGAGATAGTGGGCTCCTATTTGTACAGACATGCGCCCCGCAACTTCGCTCATAGGTGTTAGCAAAGGCAGGGAGCCATTCGGCAGTTGTATCGTCTCGTAGGCAATACCAGTCACTTTCTTCTCCAATAATTGAGCTGCCAGATCACCAGCTGCAGCTAAGTGCAAATAAGTAAATAGAATCTGGCCTTCTTTGAAGAAGCCATATTCAGCAGGCAACGGCTCCTTTACTTTCATGATCATATCACTTTGCGCCCACACTTCAGCAGCATATGCGACAATTGTAGCGCCTTCTTGCTTATAATCCTCATCCGAAAATCCACTGCCAATGCCTGCTCCCGCTTCGACCAACACATGATGGCCGGACATTTGAAGCATCCCTGCACCGCCCGGGGTCAAAGCAACGCGATTCTCATTGTTCTTGATTTCTTTAGGAACGCCAACGACTAGGCTTGGTTTCGACATACTCGCCACCTTCTTCCTTCGGTTCAAATATAAGAAATTATATGTTTCACACGATAAATCGGCTATATTTCTAGATAAACGGATTCGTCTATAATGTACCCAGACTCCCTTGCCAATTATGTGACAGTAAGCTAACTCTTAGCTACTATGTAGCATATGAAGCAAACACAAAAATGCCTGTATGCATTTGTCTGCATACAGGCATTTTCATAAGTTCAACAGCTTCCTTGCGGCAGCTGTTAGTGGGATTTCTCCAATGAGTCCGGTTTCCCTCGTTCGTTGCATCGATAGCATATGCCTTGGAAATCAAGGCGATGATCTAAGACTTGGAAATGAAATTCAGTCTCTAACCGTTCTTCGAAAGGTCCGAGCCAGTCTTCCATGATTTCATCTACGGCTCCGCATTGCACGCAAATTAAGTGATGGTGATGATGTCGTGAATTATCGTCACGTAAGTCGTAACGAGCCACGCCGTCGCCAAAATTCATTTTCTCCAAGACATGCAGTTCGCTCAGAAGTTCTAACGTACGGTACACTGTTGCTAGGCCGATCTCTGGCGCTTTATCTTTCACAAGCATAAACACATCTTCTGCACTAAGATGATCTTGTTCATTCTCCAGTAGAACGCGAACAGTTGCTTCCCGTTGAGGTGTAAGCTTGTACCCCTGGGATTGTAGTTGTTGTTTAATTTTCTCGATCCTTGCTTCCATATGCCTCCCCCTCAGAAAGGTGGGCATCCTAGCCCATTTTTAGCCACTCTTTTCATTATAGGGGGAGCTTGCTGACAAAGTCAAACACAATCACAATTCATTTCATTACCCATAAACCCCCACCAGCATTGGGGTTACCCATTTCATCATGTATTGGGAGAAGTATCCTTCTAATAAAGCAGCGGCTAAAAGGAAGCCTCCCATCACTAAAGTGATGGTTGTATATCTCATGAAGGGTTGGTAAATGTTACCACTGCGACTCATAATTCTATGCTTTATCATATAAAGCGAGAATGACATCGCAGCCACGCTGCAGAATAAAATCGCTGGTATAACGATCAAATTTTGAGGAACAACGGCCACAAGCGCAAAAAGCATCCCTTTCCACGACATTTGACCCACGAGGTATCCAACCGTGAAGCCAATCAGCACACCTTTTAGAAAATCCAATACTAAGATCAACGGCAAACCTATTATCGACAAGCCAAATAACCAGATTAATAGTATCCACTTCATATGCATACCGAATGCTTGACTAAACGATTGCTGGCTGTCAATTTCGATGCCTTCATTAATTTCATGAAAAAAACTGCCCAAATGGCGGGTCATTTCCGTCCTCTGTTCCAAGGAAAGCGCATTAACCATGACGGCACCGAAAACAACGCCAATAACAAAGAGCACAGAGACGAATATAAATAACGGCAAATTATCCTTCATATATTGTTTCATCGTTAAGTTCCTATTCACACTCGCCACTCCCTCCTTGTACAACCTCTACAAAGACAAGCTTATGAGTGAAAAGGTAAAACTATGAATGATTTTTCACTTTGCCATACTTTCCGCCGCCGCCAACTTCGAGACTTAAGGTCCCTTTTCGAGCACTTATAAGGTACGCAGCAATCTCGTCCCCAACGACACTAGCTAACGCCTCCGGCGTTGCATGGTGCAGGACCTGCATTTCCGTTCCGAAATGACTTAGCAATTGGTCAAGCTTCTTCGGACCCATTCCTGGGATGTACTCTAAGGGGACTTGAAAATGGTACGGTGGTCGATGCGCTGGCTGATAAGACATCTCCCGATCTGCAATCGCCATGATTCGATCCATGACGCCGCGCACAATTTTGGCACTGCCGCAATTCACACAGCGTTCCACTGCCGTTTCTCCATCGTCCAGTACAGCCTCACATAGGCTGCAATAGGTTCGGTGATATTTGCCTAATCGCGAATTCAGGCCATAGTTGGCTGTGACACCTCGTCCATCCTGACGTCGAAGCGCTTTAACTAACTCATCAAACGTTGGCTCAGCAAGTTTCATCTGGTTGTATTCACGACCTATTTTGGCCAAGGAATGGGCGTCTGAATTCGTTATATAAGTGAAATCATCGAGCTCAGAGATATACCCAGCCATATCCGAATCCGCACTTAGCCCGAGTTCAACGGCAGGTATCTGCTTCACATCAAGCAACTCGTTCATGCAGCTTGTAGCGCTGCCGTACACGCTTTTGTGCGGCGTGAAGATGTGTGCAGGGATCAGGATGCCTCCTCGGCCCAATACCTCTTCCTGAAGGTCACGAGCAGGCACGTAGATGCGCTGAGAACTAAGCTCCACATTTTTCATATGCCGGCTCATCCATCCCGTAAACTCCTGCATTACTTGAAGGTTTGGCATATAGGCCAAAACATGAGCTGGCCCCATTCCAGGGTCTCTCACTTCAATTTCACTCCCCAGGATGATGGACGTATCCCGATACCGAATCCCACCACCCTCGAGCTCCGCCATGTCTCCCTTATCCAAATACATCATAATTTCCTCTTGGACTGACGGAGAGTGCGTATCGATGATGGAGATCATCTCCATCCCTTTGCGGTTCGCAGCTTCATGGGCAATATTGAAAAAGGTGAGATTATTCGCTGCGCTAATTTTGACAGCTTGACCTTTCTCCGTCCGGCCAATATGAATATGCAGATCAACATAGTAATCCTTCAACATTTAGATTTGACCCGTTAACTTGTATAGCTGCCAAGCATACACCGCCATGATCGTTTTGGCGTCACTGATACGTCCCTCACGCATATACTGCTGAGCTTGTTCTAAGGTGATCGCTTCACAATCAAGGAATTCGTCCTCATCCGGGTTCGCTGTACCCTTTACTAAATCTTCCGCTATGAATAAATGGATGATCTCATCCGCAAACCCAGGCGACGTGGAGAATGAACTTACCAATCGAATGTTATCTGTCTTATAACCTGTCTCTTCCTCAAGCTCACGCAAGGCCGCTCTCAAAGGCTCCTCACCGCTGTCGAGCTTCCCCGCAGGGATTTCCACCTGACTCTTCTCAAGCGGCTTACGGTACTGCTCTACGACGATCATTTTATCCCCTAGGAGCGGGATCACCGCTACTGCGCCTGGATGCTTAACGATCTCGCGAGAAGCTGTTCCTCCATTGGGCAATGTCACTTGATCTACTTGCAAGGAAATTATTTTACCCTTGAAAATCATTTCGCTGCTTATCGTCACTTCTTCAAATTTCTTATGGTCCGTCATTCGTGCACCTCATCCTCATTAATTGGTCTAACTTGTCCACATGCCGCATATCGTTCATTATATCAAATATTTTCCTGAAAAGAGGGTTTGTGAGATGAAGAGCTATGTGAGTGCCAAACAAATTCGACTTGTAGGTAAAGCATGGGAGATCAAATATCAGCTTCAGCAAATGCTGCAACAAGGAGATCCGAAGATACCATTGGTTGATTATTTAGCAGGCATGTACATATCTCAGAAGACTTCCTCACAAGGACCTTCACATAAACTTCGAATCATCCATGCATGAAACAAAAACGAAAACCGATTAGCCGCGCCAGTTGGCGGACGAATCGGTTTTTATTTATTTTCTGGATCTAAACCTTAGCAGCTTCTTTCACAAGCGCCACGACGAGTTCAGCTGTTTTGACGAGATCCTTGATCGCAATGCGCTCTTTGACCGTATGAATGTCTAAATAACCAACGGCCAAATTCACAGTAGGAATTCCCATCCCGTTGAAAACATTCGCATCGCTGCCGCCACCTGAGTGGAACGTGCTTGCCGTTAACCCTATCGTGCTCATCGCACGTGAAGTTAATTGCACAATCGGTGCAGAATCATCATGCATATAGGATGCGTAGACGATATCCGCATGGAATTCACAGGTCGTGCCCGCTTCTTTAGCAGCGGATTCGCAAGCCTGTTTCATCGCTTCGATCTGCGCTTCCAATTTGTGCTGAACAATACTACGTGCTTCCGCTTCCATCTTCACTTTATCGCATACGACATTCAACGGGCCAACACCAGAAAAGCTGCCAATATTAGCTGTCGTCTCATTATCGATTCTACCTAGTGACATGCGAGAAACGGCTTTGCTAGCCACTTGGATGGCCGAGATGCCATCTTCTGGATTTACACCAGCATGCGCTGTTTTGCCATGGAAAATGATTTCAATCTCTGCACGCCCAGGAGCCGCAGTAGCAATAGCGCCTAGATTTCCATTGGAATCTAATGCGAAGCCATATTCAGCTTCCATAGAGCTGCGTTCCATGGCACGAGCACCTTTCAAGCCACTTTCTTCACCTGCGGTAATGACGAACTGAATACGGCCATGCGGAATGTTCTGTTCCTTCAGAACTTGAATCCCTTCGAGCATGGCAGCAATACCAGCTTTATCATCGCTGCCAAGAATCGTTGTGCCATCAGAGCGAATATAACCATCCTCACCGATTTGCGGCTTAATGCCATTCCCTGGAGCAACCGTGTCCATATGGCATGTGAAGAAAATGGTAGGAATCGCCGGATTGCTGTCTGTCGCTTCCAATGTGCAGATCAAGTTACCTGCACCGTGTCCACTCTTGGACATCGACGCATCTTCAACAACCTGTAAGCCATACTTGCTGAATTTCTCTTTGAGCACAACACAGATGTCTTGCTCAAATCTCGTTTCACTATCCACTTGAACGAGGGAAATGAATTCTTGGACTAAACGATCTTGTTGAATCATGTACTTTCCTCCGATACACACTTTGAGTTACAATAAAACGGTACAAGCTTGGATGAAAAAGGAGTGAATCCCGTGCTACAGAATAAGAAATGGTTCAAAGTCGTTATTTACATTATGCTCTTCGTTATGCTGTTATCCAGTTTATTGTTTACAGCCGGATTATTTTTCACGTCATAAAAAGTTAGTAAATTTTAGTATCCGCGTTGTAGCTTTCTAAATTTTCTTTCACTCTTTGTAGGAACCTTCCACAGATCACACCATCCAGAATCCTGTGATCTAGCGACAAACAAAGGTTAACCATGGAGCGCACCGCTATCATATCTTGAATAACGACAGGCTTCTTCACGATCGATTCGAACGTCACAATCGCCGCTTGCGGATAGTTAATGATTGGGTACGACAGAATCGAACCGAAGGAGCCTGTATTATTAACGGTAAATGTACCGCCAACCATATCCGTAAGAGCTAATTTCCCCGCACGCGTTTTCTTCGTCAACTCATCAATTTCCCTTGCAAGTCCTGCGATATTCTTCTGATCTGCTTTCTTGATCACCGGTGTCATAACGGAATCTTCCGTTCCAACTGACAAGGAAATATTAATGTCGCGTTTCACGATTATTTTATCAACAGCCCATACGGAATTAATAATCGGATAATCTTTGATCGCGTTAACGACAGCTTTCAGCATAAACGCGAGGTAAGTCAAGTTGATGCCCTCGCGGCGCATGAACTCGTCCTTCACTTTGTTCCGAAGGACAACTAGATTCGTTACATCCACTTCGATCATGGTCCAAGCGTGTGGAATTTCGGTGACGCTTTGACGCATCTTCGTAGCAATCGCATTACGCATAGGTGTTACATCAATGAAATGCTCGTTTCGAGCATCCAAGTTGTGGCCTTCTGCTTCGATCAGTGGTGTTTGTGGACTCGCCGACAAATGGATACCCGAGCTGCGAACAGGCTGATTAACTGGTTCTTCTTGGACAACAGATGCTGCTGCGGGCGATGCTGCTGAGACTACTTGAACAGCCGCAGGTGCCGCGTTAGCTCCACCTGATGCGATGAAGGTCTCTACATCCTTGCGCGTAATACGTCCGCCAAGGCCTGTCCCTGCAACGCGTGACAAATCGACACGGTTATCTTGGGCAAGTCTGTGGACCGCTGGAGAGAAGCGTCCACGCATGCTTTGATCCGCGTCTTCGGACGCAACAGCTGTATCCGTGACAGCAACTGGCGCTGCTGAAGCCGCCGCTGAGGAGCTAACAGGCTCCTCAATGACACAAATCGCTTCACCAACGGCAGCCGTTTCACCGTCGCCGACAATAATTTTGATCAGCTTGCCCTCAATAGGGCTAGGCATTTCTGTATTTACTTTCTCAGTGAATAGCTCACAAAGAACATCATATTGTTCAATATAATCGCCTGGCTTTTTCAGCCATTTGCCGATTGTAGCCGAAACGAGACTTTCCGCCAAATGCGGAACAGTAACCTCGGTGAGGCGGCCGGTTTGGTTCATACAAGTACCTCCTAATTTCGGAAAAGATCAACGAATAAGAACAAATATTTAGAATAAAGCAAGCTGACGCATAGCATCCTTCAACTTATCAGCATTCAGAAGGAAAAACTTCTCCATCGGAGGATTACTGCCTACAGCTGGAACGTCAGGGCCGCATAATCTTGCGATCGGCGCATCTAACTCAAAAAGCATCTCTTCCGCGATAATCGCAGATACTTCCGCTCCGACACCACCGGTCTTGTTGTCCTCATGGGTAATGAGTACTTTGCCTGTTTTTCTAGCGGCTTCTAGGATCGCATCGCGATCGAGCGGCTGCAAGGTACGCAAATCAAGGACATGTGCCGAAATACCTTCCTTGGCCAGCTCCTCTGCGGCTTGAAGCACATAATTGACTACCATGCCATAAGCGATGACAGTAATATCCGTTCCTTGACGCTTCACGTCAGCTTTGCCGATAGGTACGATGTAGTCTTCTTCAGGAACTTCAGCCGATAAGGCCAAGTAACACTTCTTATGTTCAAAATAAAGCACAGGATCGCCATCGCGAATAGCCGCTTTCAACAGACCCTTGGCATCATACGGATTCGAAGGTGCTACGATTTTGAGGCCTGGCGTTCCGAAGAACACCGATTCTGGACATTGCGAATGGTACAAAGCACCAGCGCCTGTTGCGCCATAAGGAGCGCGAATGACAATCGGGCAGCTCCAGTCATTATTGGAACGATAGCGGATTTTCGCCGCTTCGCTTAGGATTTGATTCGTTGCCGGGAAAATAAAATCGGCAAATTGGATTTCAGCAATCGGCTTCATCCCATACATCGCTGCGCCGATGGCAACACCAACGATTGCCGACTCTGCAAGCGGCGTGTCCATCACGCGTTCTTCGCCAAATAGATCGCGAAGCCCCTTGGTCGTGTTGAGAACGCCGCCTTTTCCTACGTCCTCACCTAAGACGAATACGTTGTCGTCCTGTTGCATTTCCTCCTGCATCGCAGAGCGGATTGCTTCCAAATACGTTATAACAGCCATCTCTATTTGCCATCTCCTTCCGCGTAAACATGAAGAAGCGTATCTTCCGGCTTCGGATAAGGGGCAAGATCAGCATACTTCGTTGCATCATTGACTTCTTGCTTTTGACGTTCTTGAAGCGCTAGGTCCTGCTCTTCACTCCACAGCTCACAAGCGATGAGATACTCCTTGAATTTCAAGATGCCATCCTTCTTGCGGTTCTCTTCGACTTCTTCCTTCGTACGGTACAACATATCGTCATCCGAGGTGGAGTGCGGCATAATGCGATAACACAGCATCTCGATCAATGTTGGACCTTCTCCGCGAAGGGCTCTTTCTCTTGCTTCTTTCGTTACGCGGTACATTTCCAAAACATCGGTACCATCGACTTGAACACCTGGGAAGCCATATCCAACTGCACGATCCGCGATTTTGCCTGCCACCTGTTTATGAAGTGGGACAGAGATCGCATACTGATTATTTTCACAAACGAAGATAACCGGCAGCTTATGTACACCTGCAAAATTACAGCCCTCATGGAAATCTCCTTGATTACTGGAACCTTCTCCGAATGAGACGAAAGTAACGAAATCCTGTTTTTTCATCTTGGCTGCCAAAGCAATCCCCGCTGCATGCGGAACTTGGGTGGTAACAGGTGAAGATGCCGTTACGATATGATTTTTACGATCACCGAAATGGCCTGCCATCTGTCTGCCGCCGCTATTCACATCTTCTGCTTTACAGAAAATGGCGAGCATGAGATCTTTCACTGTCATTCCCACCGATAAAACAAACGCATAATCACGGTAATAGGGCAAAAAATAGTCTTTCTGAGCTTGCATCGCAAAAGCCATTCCAACTTGTCCGGCATACTGTCCCATACCGGATACGTGAAACGGAATTTTACCTGCGCGTTGCAGCATGAAGGCACGCTCGTCGAATTTAGTTACAAGGCTCATAACCGTATACATACGTACGGCTTCATCATCGGATAATCCTAAACTTCTGTGCTTATATAGCTGACCAATGGACATGGAGTTTGCCTCCTTAGTGAGATTAAATGGCTACTAAAACTTAATACCTGGTCCTAGTACTTGACTCTATAAGCATATTATAAACGCAAACGTTTATGATTACAATTTTTATCCGCTAATTGCAATGCCATCCACAGCAAGCATCGCTTCACCCAAAGCTTCCGAAAGTGTTGGATGCGGGTGGATGGTCTGTCCAACCTCCCAAGGCGTTGCGTTCAACATCTGAGCTAGCGCTGCTTCTGTAATGCTGTTGGTTACTTGAGGGCCAATCATATGAACGCCGAGAATATCATTCGTGTCTTTATCTGCAATCACTTTCACGAAGCCATCGGAGTCCCCATAAACTAGAGCTTTCCCTATTCCTTTGAAACTAAATTTGCCAACTTTCACTTGGCGACCTTGATCAATCGCCTGCTGCTGGGTCCAACCAACACTGGCAATCTCAGGTCTTGTATAGGTACATTTGGATACAAGGTGCGTTTGAATTTCATCTGGCTGATGACCAGCAATATGTTCTGCAGCCAGAATTCCCTCATGGCCGGCCATATGTGCCAGCATAAGTCCGCCGATGACATCACCAACCGCGTAGATGTGGGATTCCGTTGTTTGCATATAGCGATTGACGCGAATGACGCCTTTATCAATTTTGACATCCGTATTCTCAAGACCCATCGCTTCGACATTCGCCACACGACCAACCGAAACGAGAACTCGTTCTGCGGATAGTTCCAGTACCTCACCCTGCTTGTCCACTTGCATCGTAACCTTGCCATCTGCCACTTTCACAGACTCCGGGAGCACCTTCGTACCCGTCTCCACCTTAATCCCACGTTTCTTGAATAAACGTTCTAACTCTTTGGACACATCTGCGTCTTCTAAGCTGACTAAACGCTTATCAACTTCTACGATCGTTACTTCCACGCCAAAATCGTTTAACATCGAAGCCCATTCAACACCAATCACGCCACCGCCAACAATGATGATCGACTTCGGCAAGCTTTCCATTCGCAGAGCATCTTCACTTGTGATAATTGAAGTACCGTCTATTTCTAATCCTGGCAAACTGCGTGGTCTAGAGCCCGTTGCAATTATTAAATTGCTTGAAAGGAGCGTTTCAATATCTCCATCCTCCTTCTCAACTGAAACAGCACCGCTGCGCGGCGAGAAAATCGAAGGTCCAATAATGCGTCCATTGCCATGGTGAATCGTAATCTTATTCTTTTTCATCAGAAATTGAAGTCCTTGATGCAGCTGATCGACAATTCGTTGCTTGCGTCCTAATACTTGGTCAAAATTCAGCGAGATGGATTGAGCTGTGATGCCATAATCCTCGCTATGCTTCATCGCGGCATACACTTCAGCACTTCTAAGCAAAGCTTTACTTGGGATACAACCCTGATGCAGGCACGTACCGCCCATTTTATCGCGTTCTACAATCGCTACAGACTTTCCAAGCTGAGCAGCACGAATTGCTGCGGTATATCCGCCAATTCCGCCACCTAAAACCACGACATCATATCTATGTTCACTCATGCATGGGAAGCCTCCTATTAAAAATTACTTGTTATATGTATACGTGCGTATCTATTATATTACCCTTTTTTGGGATCGAAGTCATAGTCTTATTTGTGAGAAAAACTTCTATCGAAGTAATTCGAGGATGAGCGACCGCGTTTTAATTGTTGTTTTTAATCGCCAATAAGAATTTGTTTTTCCGAGCACCGGAAACTTATTAATTCTTATGAGGGGAATTAGACACGCTAGCAGTTTCGGGGTATGATGTTAGAAAAAACATGTTTCATGTCAGGTAAGGAGTTACTATGAAAGCACCCTTTTATCGCTTTATTGCTATTCTACTTCTCGTTATTCCTGGAATAACCGCTACTTATGGCTTTCTCGCAATGAAAGATGCCTTTTTCGCACAATTTGATACAGTTGCTAATAGCGGTATGTTATGGGGAAAATTCTTCTTAGGCTTGGTATTGTTTCTGATCGGTGTTGCCTTTATTGGCGGCTGGACCTTTTTCAGAGATCGCAAGCGAAACTATTTAGCTCCACGATTCAAACCAAAACGCAACAAATAGACCGGACAATGCGTCCGGTCCTTTTTTTCGAGCAAGCCCTCATTCTACGCCAACAAGCTTCCACACGACATGACTCGCTCGTTTAAGTATCCAGTGCAGCTGCAATAGACTTAATCCAATGAAAACACAAGATAGACCAACAGTGGAAAGCACTTCTCTCCGCCACTCCGTTGGTTGAAGGGTTAGTGCTTGTAAGCTTTTGATATCTACGAGGCGAGCTCCAATTTTCATTCGAACAAGCAACGCACTCCCCATATTTGCTAAGCCTTTGGCTACAAAATCACTCATATACGATTGGACACCAACGGTAATCAGCCATTCTCCACCTTTTTCATAGGCTAACAATAAAGCAGCATCCTCACTGTTCCCTATACAGGGCAAGACATGATGATGCTTACTTAGACCATCAGGTGAACCAATATCAAGGATTCCTTGAGAATCTGGGTAGGTGTGGACAATGATTTCTGCACCACATTTCCACACGCGATTCGATATTTGATCTGCATCACTAACAACGACATCGGGTTGATAACCGCTAGATAATAGCACATCCGCACCTGCACCAACACCAAGTAATATCGGCTTAAACGCCGTTATAAATCCACTAGCGGCTTGCAGATCCTTCTTATTCCCTTTTCCATTGGACACTACTAAAATGTGTTTACCCATGAATTGTGTGCGCAGCGGCAAGTGGGGTAAAGATTCTCTGACAGCTTGCTTTTCTCGCATGGCAAAGGCCAACGTGTGTTCAATAAAGGGTTCCCACCGTTCACTCGCCTGCTCATGGGCAGCCCGTTGTGCTATCAGCCAATCTTCTCTCGTAAATTGCTTGCATGGAACAGATTGACCGCCCACATGGAGCCTATCCTGATAAATGATCATTTCTACTTCGTGCAAAAAGATATCAGCATGAACGGCATCCACTTCAATAATGGGGATATGCTGCTGCAACAATAATAGCGGACCTTCCGTCGGGCATAGACCACTCATGGCTTGCCCACAATGGACGATGGCTTTCACTCTTCGATCTAACAGTTCTTGTGCCTGTTCTTCCTCCATATCACTCTGCGAAAGCACGAGTATACGACCGCTTGAAAGCTGTTCAAATGTTTCAAATGAATCTGTTCTCTTAGCTATTTTCCCTTTGCAAATTAGGTTTGGCTTTGTGGCAAATAAAGATAAAGATGACCAATTCATGGTTAGACACCTAGCTTTCCTAACGTCGTCTCATGGCCTATCTAATTTACCCGATTCCACAAAATTCTATGTATATTTTAAGCTTTGAATGGCAAGCATTGGTTTATATTCGTAAAGAAAGGAGAGGACATCTATGGAGCTAAACATGAGCGCAGACGAAGTGTTAGGCCAAATTGTACAGCTTCACAGCACAGGGGAATCTCTAGCCAAAAAAAATGTGAAGAAGCTGCATCCTGATCTTATGAAAAACGCCCTGTATTACTACCCAAGCTGGGAACATGCTTTACAGAAGACCGGAGTAGGCACCATCGTTCACTAACATACATAGGTTGTACACTGATGCTCCGTGGGGTAGATCCCTACGGGGCCGTTTTATGTCCTACTCATCAATAACTTCCCACTCCACCTGAACCATTCGATCAACCCAGGTTCGAATTTTCACTTCGATCGCTTGCTCGATCTCATCATCCGTCATTTCACCAAGTTTATACTCGGCAATTTCGAGCACATCTGTTTTCTTCGTTTCGCCATCTATCGCTAATTGGATTTGAATACGCATGTCGTTCACCCTTTTTCATTATCATCTAAACTTTCCATTGCCACTTCCACATCACCTGTTACAATAGAAGTATACACACACTACAAACAGAAAAGAGGAATCACGATGTCTCGATCTCAAGCTCAAAAACTGCGTCAACGCCATCTACGTGAAGGCAAGCTAGATCCTATGATACAGCGATTGCACTGGCACGGTACGAACCCCGTAACCCGAACAACTCCAACACGAATAGAACTTCAAAACAAACAACAGAATAAACACAAATCAAGGAATTTGAACCATACTTTACATGGCGATAATTCCTTTTCTTATTCTGGGTCTTCAACTTCTCGAATGGAAATCCCTTGTTGAGCTGCGTAATGAATCATTTCTTCTTTCTCCGTTGGTCGGAAATTATATTTGCAATCAAACCCATTGAAGAATAACTGCCAATGCTTAACTACTCCTTGATCGTCAACCTCAAGCTCTGCCACATATAAAGAATCTGGCTCATCCTCGAACTGTAAACCGATGTGAATGAATGTCTGACCTTCTGAAATTTCTTGTTCACAATAGTCCATGATCATGTCCAGATGACCTCCTATTGAATAAAATCTTTTTTATTTATATAATATACTAATGCAACTGAGCAAACAAAGAGAAAAGCATGTTAATTTATGAATTTGCGATGTGGAATGTCTAGCTGAGCAAACTCTTAGGAGGAAATACATATGGCCTACGATCCGCAGGTAGTTGATGCAACAATAGTCAGTGATAATAAAAAGAACGGACTTTTCGAGGTTGTCGTTTCCTTGAAAGACCGCAACAAATGCCGTCTTTTCTTTGAAAGAGATGCTGAAACTGGCATCGGCCGCGTAACGGACTTGAACCGTTTGATGAAAGAACCTTGCCCAATTTGCCGCAAAGATTACCTTTGCAATTGCCTTGATCGCTACAAGTTCTCCATCGCTGATCAAGCTTTAACGTTCATTAAGTAATTGGCAGGAACATGAGAAACCCCCTTAGCCGCATTGGCTAGGGGGTTTCTTGTTTATTCGTAGATAACACGATAGAGCCCCTCGAGTAAGCTCTGGTAATTTCTTGGATCATAGGAAATCTCCGCAAAGGATACTTGAATGACCTTATTGCTTGTTTTCACAATAAAAAAACTCTCTAAGCTATTCTCAGCATCAATATATGTGTAGCACACCAATTGACTGCTGCCTGTCTGTTTGCGTAGAAATGCCGTCGCTTCTTCACTCTCATTCGCGAACTTAGGCATACTTCCACCTCCTAAGCACAATTCACTTCACTAGATTCAGCAGATCATCCTGTCTAATGTACCCATCAGCTAATTAGGATTGGGATGTCTTCTTCCTCTTCAATGCCAGATATCCACCCAGGAGCGATACCGGTACGATGGCTACTAAACCAATCAATTCGTACCATAATGGGATTACATCCTGTGTTAATATCGAATCAAACCCAATCCCTGCGCCAATGACCCCAATGATCGCTGCGTTGAATAGTTCGCCTCGTTTGGCAACCTTCGCCGTGAAATAACTACCTAGGAACGTCCAGAACAAGCCAACGACCAGAAATAAAAGTAAAAGAGCTGCATTTGAATAAATCGCATTTACATCTTGATCTTCCAACGGCCGGTTAGCAAAATATAGACTGCCAATCACCCCTGACGATAACATCGTCCCGACATTATCAATAGCTATTCCTAGCACAACGGCTAGAAAATGAAATTTCCGTACACTTTTCTGTTCCGACATAGACTTATCTTCTCTCCTGCTCACATCTGACTATTAACCTAACTATAATACCATGTGAAATCCCTAGTAGCTAGTTCAGTACGATCTATGACTGTACCCACCAATTCGCTTTCGGATAGGACTGCACATCGGATCCCTTTAAGAAAATGGTCTGTCCGATAGGTGGCGTGACCATCTGAACCCCTTTGGCCTCAGCAGCCTTCGCGGCGCGGGTCACAGGATCAAACCAATCATGGATCGCTAAGGTGAAGGCACCCCAATGAATAGGCAGCAATACTTTCCCTCTTACATCCAAATGGGCTTGAACCGTTTCTTCCGGCATTAAGTGAATATCCGCCCAACGCTCATCATATTGACCACATTCCATCAAGGTTAGATCGAAAGGTCCGTATTTATCCCCAATTTGCTTAAAATGAGGCGTGTACCCGCTGTCGCCACTGAAAAATAGGCTGGTGTTCTTGCCTTTGATCACCCATGAGCACCATAAGGTCGCCCCGCGATCATTCGTACTGCGTCCTGAGAAGTGATTGGCAGGCGTACAAGCCAGCTCCAGCCCTTCATACGACATTTCCTCCCACCAATCATGCTCCTCAATCTTGTCTGCTGGAACTCCCCAGCGGATTAAATGAGCACCTACACCTAGTGGGACAAAAAACCGTTTCACTTTATGTTTTATTTTCATAATTGAACCATAATCCAAATGATCATAATGATCATGTGATAGAATGACGGCATCAATCTGCGGGAGCTCCGCAATCTCAAATGGGATTCCGCCGCTGTATCTGTTTTTACCAACCCACGGAAATGGTGAAGGCGTTCTTCCGAACATCGGATCAAGGAGCAAGGCTTTCCCATCAATTGTTAACAAGCTCGCCGAGTGTCCGAACCAAGTGACGCTAGTATCACCATTCACGTTAAACTGTGGCTTCTCCATCGGTAACGCGAACTTAGGACGTCGATGCGGGCTTCCTTTGATCATATCACGCAAAATCCCAAGCGTTGTACCAAAGCTCATATTCATCATCGCTGGGACTGGATTTTCGAACTTGTTTTGCGCATATTGCGGAGACTGAGCGAACCTTCGAATATCACCTTCAGAAGGTCTTAGACCGAATACCGGATATACATTCATAAAAAGAAAATAAACACCAATCAGAATCACAATGATCACTATCGTCAATACCATTCTCGTTTCCTCCATGCTTCTAATTCCGCTTACACGATCTCTTGTTGAAAAGAATAAGCTACGATGTAATAACGTAACAACGTATCCCTAGGTTCCAAGTTTTCATCTTGCCCCTTCCGTACCTCATATTTATTTCAGCAGACAGGGACAATAGCACAATCAGTCGTTTCGCCCAAACATTCCACAGAAATAGTCATAAGCTATCTCGAAACACAAACCAAATATCCAATTGGAGGTTGATTCGAATGAGTTGTGGAATTGGCGTTGGTCATCATCATACTTCCGCTGCAGCTGTCTTGGTACTTTTCATCTTATTGGTTATTATCACTAGCGCATTTGTTTGGTAATTCAAAACTAATACAGAAGGACTACCTAGATTGTCTAGGTAGTTTTTCTGCTTCCCCTCTCATTCATGCAATCAAAATAAACGGCTATGTCGTCCACTTGGGACGAGAACGTTTATGGAGAAATATAGCCGACTTATTATGGTGAAACATATAATATCTTATATTTTAAAAAAAATGAAAAAGAACGCTCAAATTCGAGCGTCCTTGATTTGACATATATTATAAAGCTCCTAACTGTCTCAAGAAACTTTATGCTCAATTCTGAGCTTATCCGCCACCATCGCGATGAATTCGCTATTAGTCGGCTTAGATTTCGAGATGTTAATCGTATATCCGAAAATGAAGGAAATACTGTCGATATTGCCGCGCGTCCAAGCGACTTCTATCGCATGACGGATGGCACGCTCGACACGGCTCGGCGTCGTTTTGTATTTTTCAGCAATAGCCGGATAGAGGGTTTTGGTGATTGCACCAAGGATTTCAATATTGTTGTAAACCATCGTAATGGCTTCACGTAAATATTGATAGCCTTTAATATGTGCAGGCACGCCAATTTCATGAATAATGCTCGTAATATTAGCATCCAAATTTTTGCCTTTCGGCATATGTACGACATTCGCACGAGGCGTTGACGAAGTCGTAGTCGTGGTTGAAGAATTACCTGCAAGCTGACGAATACGATTCGTAAGGGTTTCCATATCAAATGGCTTTAATATGTAATAGGAAGCTCCAAGTTGCACGGCTTTTTGTGTAATATTTTCTTGACCAAATGCCGTAAGCATAATGATTTTGGGCTGAGAAGGAAGATTCATCTCTCGCATTTTTTCCAGAACACCTAGTCCATCCAGATGAGGCATAATAATATCTAATATGAGAACATCGGGCAGCTCACGCTGTTGCTCCAAAAACCGAAGAACCTCGTTACCATTGTACGCAACGCCCATAATTTCCATATCCTCTTGTTCACCAATGAACTCTGACAATAGATGGGTGAATTCTCGGTTATCGTCTGCAAGTAATACCTGAATTTTTTGCAACTGAATTTCCTCCTTTAGCTACTGAAACAAGTTGGTATTTATCTCTCTTATGTAAACTATTCGACAGCTCTTTTTAAAATCCTTCTGTCGAATATTATTTTTCTTTTCTTTTGTTAGAGTTTCTTATATACTATAATATTTAACTTCTAATTCCAACATTATTCGACATGAAGTCACTAAACTCGCTATTCCCAGGTAAAATAAGGTTAAAAAGAAATAAAGAACTAAAGGTTTTTAACTCACCTTTAGTTCTTTGTCAGTGTTACCCGAAGTCGGCCGAAGGATGATTCCAGAGTCCTGAAGCATCCATTCGATGAAGCAGCCATAGCCGCTAGTCGGATCATTCACGAATACATGCGTGACCGCTCCGATCAGTTTACCATTTTGAATAATGGGAGAACCGCTCATGCCTTGCACAATGCCACCTGTTTTATCCAATAAGCGTGGATCCGTGATTTTGATAACCATGCCTTTCGTACCCGGAACATCTTGTTTGGAAACATGAACTACTTGGATATCGAATTTTTCAACCTTTTGACCTTCTAACACGGTATAGATCTGTGCAGGTCCTTCTTTCACTTCTTCTGCGAAGGCAACGGGAATCGCTTCTTTATCTAAGCTGTGATCAGGGGCTCCATACATTTTCCCAAAAATCCCGAAAGCCGTATTCCGCTCAATATTACCAATCACCTTGCTGTCCTTGTAAAGCGTTGCATGCTTTTCCCCAGGATCTCCATTATGGCTTTTGGAAATCGACGTCACATTCGAATAGACAATGTCACCATCGCCTACAATAATGGGTGTCTGAGTATCCATATCCGTTATGACATGTCCAAGAGCTCCGTAGACGCCTTGATCTGGTGCGTAGAAGGTCAACGTCCCTACCCCTGCCGCGGAGTCGCGAATGTACAGACCTAAGCGATAAGACTTATCTACGACGTCATATACAGGCTGCAGCTTCACAACAATTTCTTGATTGTTTCTTAAAATTTGTAGAACAAGAGGATTCTTGCTTTCGCCTGATTTGGCCACTAACTCTGCGACCTTACTAACATCCTTAGAATCCTTGCCGTTAATTTTGGTAATTAAATCGCCAACTTGAATTTTTGCTTCTTCCCCAGGTGAAACTTTTTGTTCGGAGGCAACAGTCACTAGATGGTGACCTACTACCAAGATACCGGCGGACTTAATTTTCACACCGATCGTCTGGCCCCCTGGGATTACTTTTAAATCAGGTACGACATTCACTTTGACAGTCTTGATTGGAATGGCTCCGAACAGCTTGAGCTTCATTTCCGTTTGCCCAGAATGGTCGGATTGCAAAGAGATAGGTTCGTTCAAATTAACTTGAAATGAGTGCTCGGCGTTGCCGTTTACCTTTACAATATCCGTATCCTTGACCGTGACCTGGGCACTGACCGGCATCGTTAACTGAAGCTGCTTCCCTTGGCCGCTAAACAAGCGGAGTTCTTGTGGAAAGGAGGCGAAGCTCTGAAAAGGCGGGGACATACTGACCAAGCAAACGAAGAAGACGAGCAAGAGTCCGAACAATCTTTTTCTTTTGTTGGATTGCACTATCAACACGCTCCTTCAAAATTCCTTGAGCCCTGACGAATAACCTCGTCAATTGCGTACCTATAAGTTAACCCCAGTCCCCTTCTTTTATAACTGTAAATGATGACTATCTATACTTTCATGCCCTTGCTTTCTTATTTTTTGCCATGGTAAGCATTTCTCCCGCATGATGAAGCGTTGTTTCTGTCACTTCTACACCGCCAAGCATCCTCGCAAGCTCTTCAATTCGGCCAGCATCTGGCATATCTTGAACACGCGTGAATGTTCGCTCATGATCCACTTCTTTCCGAATATAGAAATGAACATCTGCAAAGCTTGCAACCTGAGGCAAATGAGTAATGGAGAAGACTTGACAGCTTTGTGATAGAACGGACATTTTCTCTGCAATCGCTTGTGCCGCTCGTCCGCTAACCCCCGTATCCACTTCATCAAAAACAAGCACCGGAATTTGGTCAATCCGTGCAAAAATTGCCTTCATTGCGAGCATAATACGGGAGAGCTCTCCACCAGAAGCAATTTTACTTAATCCACGCAGCGGTTCACCTGGGTTAGGAGCCATGAGGAACTCAACCTGATCAATGCCTTGTCTGGAGAATCGAACCTTATTGCCGTCAACCTCAACGCCGCGGTCATCGATAATATGAGCGATCTGCACTCGAAACTGTGTTCGTTCCATTTGAAGATCACGTAATTCATGTTCAATCTGAGCTGAGAGATCACTTGCAATACCTTTACGCAGGTTAGACAGGTCTAGCGCATGCACACCAACTTGTTTCTCAGCAAGTACAAGCTTGTATTCTAATTTACGAATAATTTCATCTTTATTTTCAATCGTATCGACTTCGTTTTTGATCTTCTCTAAATAGCTCAGAATCTCTTTAATATTCTCTCCATATTTTCGGCGAAGAGACGTGATGGTATCTAATCTTTGTTCAATATAATCTAATCGAGACGAATTGAACTCAATGCTGTCGCGATAATCTCTGATTTGATAAGCTGCGTCTTCCAGCTGGTAAAAGGCGGATTGCGCCTGTTCAAGAATTGGGCTCAAATTCGTCGGATCTAGCTGCACGATATCCTGCAGGCGTGAGACTGCTTTGCCAGCAGCATCGAGTCCTCGATTCGTAGCATAGAGAAAATCATAGGCTTCGGACGAGCTCTGATAAAGCTTCTCTGCATTTGCTAACTTACGCTTCTCCTCAGCTAAAGTCTCGTCTTCCCCTAATTTCAGCTTGGCTGATGATATCTCTTCAATCTGGAACCGATACAGGTCTAACATTTGCAGAGCCTGCTTGCTCGTTTCTTGAAGATCATTCAGCTCTTTTTGAAGCTTCATATACTGATCATAGCTAGCTTGGTACGTCTTTTTCGCTGACTCAATTTCGGCATCTCCGAACAAATCCAAGGAATGAATATGCTCGTCCACATGAAGCAGGGATTGATGCTCATGTTGACCATGAATATTAACGAGCCACTCTCCCGTCTTGCGCAACATCGTCATATTCACAAGCTGACCATTTATTCGACTTGAGCTTTTGCCAGTCGCCGTAATTTCACGGCGGATAATGAGATGCTCGGAAGCATCGGATTCAATCCCGAACTCTGTAAGCGTATGCCAAACCGGATGAGAAGCAGGTAAGTCAAACATGGCTTCAATTTCTGCTTTATCAGCGCCATAACGAACTAATTCCGATGAACCTCTACCGCCAACAATCAAAGTTAACGCATCTATGATGATCGATTTCCCAGCGCCAGTTTCCCCTGTAAGGACGTGAAAACCTGCTTTAAATCGAATATGTACATGTTCAATGACAGCTAAATTACGAATTGAAAGTTCTGTAAGCATGAACGCCTCCTGATTTTATGATAATAAGGACATGACTTCATTTACAAAAGTTACACTATTCTCTTTCCCGCGGCAAATAACAAGAATCGTATCATCTCCACAGATCGTGCCCATAACGCCATTCCACTCCAAATTATCAATTAAAGCACAAATCGTATTTGCCGTGCCTGGCAAGCATTTCATAACGACCAAATTATCCGTATAATCAATGCTGACAAAATGGTCACTTAATGCCCGACGAAGTCTCTGCATAGGATTAAATCGCTGATCAGCCGGCATGGAATACTTATATCTGCCATCATCTAGCGGAACTTTAATGAGATGGAGTTCTTTAATGTCCCTCGAAACTGTCGCTTGTGTGACATGGAATCCTGCCGCGCGCAACGCTTCAACCAATTCATCCTGCGTTTCAATCTCATGATTCGTAATAATTTCTCTGATTTTTACATGCCTTTGACCCTTCATCCTTACACCTCTATGTGAAAAGTGATTTTTTTGATTTTGCTAACGGTCATATCAACGTAAAGGATACCCTGTGCCTCCGGATAAATGAGCGTGTAGGGCAGCAGCATGTCACGCACAGCGCTCCCTGTCATCTCAAGTGGCTTGCGTTCTCTTGCCACTTTCACGAGATAAATATCATCTTCCTTTTGCACAAAATAATCGATAAATAAGCGGCTTTCCAGCTGCTCTCTCTCTCCGACGGTCATAGTAATTGGAATTTTGGTCTTCCCAGCAAGCACTTCGAATCCAACAGCCTCAAGCAGCTCAACAACATCGTCCTCGGGGATATTCGCATGCCTTCGAATACGCCCTCTTCTTCGACTTGAACCCGCTGACCACTTCTGAAATCGCCAAAAGATGATACAAATAACAACGATCAGGATTAACAAAATGACTCTTACATCGCCTTGTTCCATGTCCTTCACCTCGCCATAGTATTCGTGAAACCGGGAGGGAAATCCTTTAAGTGAAAAAACCCATCTCAGGGCCGCAAAAGGCGTTCTCAAAGATGAGTTTATTTTCCATGTAATTTCTGAGACTCTTTAACCGTCTCGGCAATAAGGGCTTTGATCGAAGTTGGCGCTGCCAATGACTCTTCCGTCTCGTTGCTCGACCAATACGCAAGGAATTCAATGTTCCCTTCACCACCCGTTATTGGCGAGTAAGTGAGTCCTTTCAAGCGAAAGCCAAGCTCCTCAGCAAATGAAAGCACCGTTGTCAGAACGTCTATATGTACATCCGTATCGCGAACAACGCCCGACTTCCCAACCTTCTCTCGACCAGCTTCGAATTGCGGCTTAATTAAAGCAACAACATGACCCTGATCCCCTAAGATTTCCTTCAGTGGTGGCAGGATAATACGAAGCGAAATGAACGAAACGTCAATACTGGCAAAACTAGGTCTTGGACCGTTCAAATCCTCCAATTTCGTGTAACGGAAATTCGTTCTTTCCATAACATGAACACGCTCATCATTGCGCAGTGACCAATCCAATTGATTGTAGCCAACATCCACAGCGTAGACGGAGGCCGCACCATTTTGCAGCGCACAATCTGTGAATCCGCCCGTAGAAGCTCCAATGTCGAGCATGACAGCATCATGTAAGTCGATTGCGAAATGCTTTAACGCTTTCTCCAGCTTTAATCCGCCACGACTCACGTAAGGATGGAGAGCACCCTTTACTTTCAGTACAGCTTTGCGACTGATCTTCATCCCCGCTTTGTCAGCTGGTTCTTCATCTGCAAAAACAAGGCCTGCCATAATGGCGGCCTTTGCCTTTTCTCTGCTTTCAAAATATCCTTGCTCAAGTAGCAATAAGTCTAATCGTTCTTTATCCGAGGACATATATAATGTGTTGCTCCTATTCAAAATCGGTTACTAGACCTTCGCCCGTAAGACCTTGCGTGGGACTAGCTTCTTCACTTCGGAAATCAAGTGGTGGGCAGTTAACCCAACTTCTTCGCGTTGTTCTGGCACGCTGCCATGCTCTACGAAGTAATCTTGAATCCCCATCAATTCAACCTGCAAACCAACAATTCGCTTCTCTGCATAGAACTCCAATACCGCACTTCCGAAACCACCTTGGATTGAGCCCTCTTCCATTGTGATCACTGGCATGGATTCCTTAGCTAACTGCAGCAAATAAGCTTCATCCAATGGTTTAATAAATCTTGCATTAACGACACGAAGTTCAATACCTTCTTGCGCTAGCTGAGCTGCTGCTTCCTCTGCCACTTGAACCATAGGTCCAACAGCGAGAACTGCTGCATAATCACCCTCACGTACAGTTTCCCAAGTACCGAGCGGAATGGCCTTTGGAGCTTCATCAATATTAGCGCCAGTGCCATTAATACGCGGATAACGATAAGCAATCGGACCATCATTATATTCAAGCGCCGTTTGCATCATATCACGCAATTCCTTCTCATCCTTCGGCATCATTAAGACCATGTTAGGAATTGTTCGTAAAAATGAAATATCATAAACCCCTTGATGGGTTTCACCATCCGGACCAACGAAGCCAGAACGGTCAATGGCAAAGGTAACATTTAATTTAGGACGACAAATATCGTGAACAACTTGATCATACGCACGCTGCAAGAACGTAGAATATACAGCGAATACCGGCTTCAAGCCTTCACTCGCGAGTCCTGCGCATAACGTAGCCGCATGCTGCTCCGCAATACCAACATCAATCATCCGATTTGGAAATTGCTTTGCAAACTTCAATAATCCGGATCCACCAGGCATTGCAGGTGTAACTGCAACCACACGAGAGTCCTTCTCGCCAAGCTCAATTAAAGTGTCTCCGAAAACTTGCGTATACATTGGCGGTCCAGAAGACTTAAGAACTTGACCAGACTCCATTTTGTATGGCCCTAAGCCGTGCCAAGTATGGGAATCGTTCTCTGCAGGTTTATACCCTTTTCCTTTCGTCGTAACGATATGAATGAGCACAGGACCTGCAACTTTCTCAGCCTGTTTCAACGTATCCATGAGTACTTGGAGGTTATGTCCATCTACAGGACCAATATAAGTAAAGCCTAGTTCTTCAAACCACACGCCATTTAAAACAAAATATTTAAGACTATCCTTCAGCTTCTCCGCTGTTTTAGCTAGCGTTCCACCGATGGCAGGAATTTTCTTCAGTAAATATTCGACTTCCTCTTTAGCTTTCAAATAATGACGGTCCGAACGAATTTTGCTTAAATAATTATGAAGAGCCCCTACGTTGGGCGCAATCGACATTTCATTGTCATTCAGAATGACCGTAATATTCTTCTTCTCGTGACCAATATGATTCATGGCTTCTAATGCCATGCCGCCTGTAAGCGCACCATCACCAATGATGGCAACAACCTTATTATGCTCGCCCTTGAGATCACGTGCCATTGCCATACCCATGGCAGCTGACAGGGAAGTACTGCTATGTCCGGCTTCCCAGACATCATGCTCGCTCTCGGAACGTTTAATAAACCCGCAGAGCCCTTTATATTTGCGTAACGTATCGAACTTGTCTTTACGACCAGTCAATATTTTGTGTACATACGCCTGGTGACCAACATCAAAAATCAGTTTATCATACGGGCTGTGAAACATGGTGTGTAAAGCTATCGTGAGTTCAACCACGCCTAAGTTCGGGGCTAGATGTCCACCAGTAACGGAAAGCTTCTCAATTAGAAATTGACGGATTTCTCCTGCCAATTCTTCGAGCTCCGTCAAGGATAACCGCTTCAAATCTGCAGGCCGATTGATTTGTTCGAGCAGCACGCTTGTTTCCTCACTTTCAATGTGAAAATACTAAGATTTCACCATTATATCATATTATTGGGTATTTCGTGTGAAACTACCTTCCGAAACAGCATACTACTTGTATACGTACGTTTAATGATCCCGTTTCATCAGGTAATCTGCGATCTGCAGCAATCGTTCCGGGTTCGGTATGTTCGAACGAATTAAGGCATCTTTCGCTTGATTCGTCAGCTCTTGCACTTTCTGTTCAGAAGCTTCCATGCCGATAAAATAAGGGAATGTCACCTTTTGCTGCTTCTCATCGCTCTTCACAGGCTTACCTAGTTTCGCTTCATCTCCGATAATATCCAAAATATCATCTTGAATCTGAAAAGCAAGTCCAAGTGCATGTCCAAACTCACTGAGCGCTTCCAATTGCGCTTCGGTCGCCCCAGCAATATGTCCACCGGCACGCAATGAGAACACAATAAGATCACTCGTTTTGTGAGTATGAATATAAGTAAGCTCTTCTAACTTGGTTAAACCTTGCTCGCCTAACATATCCGCTGCTTGGCCGCCAACCATGCCACGAGCTCCTGCCAGTACGGCAAGCTCTTCTGTAATGGCTAATACGCGTTCAGCAGGAACACCAAACCTTTTGTGTGATTGCGCAACGCAGAAGAAGGCGTGCGTAAGCAGCGCATCGCCAGCAAGAATAGCCATTGCCTCACCATAAACTTTGTGATTCGTTAACTTGCCTCTCCGATAATCATCATTATCCATTGCTGGCAGATCATCATGAACTAACGAATAGGTATGAACCATTTCGATGGCCAATGCAACAGGCATAGC
Organism: Paenibacillus plantarum; assembly: GCF_013141695.1. GTDB lineage: Bacteria > Bacillota > Bacilli > Paenibacillales > NBRC-103111 > Paenibacillus_E > Paenibacillus_E plantarum. The sequence continues at coordinate 31,644 of NZ_WHNY01000034.1, read as the reverse complement.
AGACTCCAGGGAGCCCCCCAGCGACTCTGCAGCAGCAAGAACCATAATAGGACGCAGTCGTTTGCCACCTGCCATCAAGGAGTAGTCCATGGACTCACGTAACGAAGCCGGTACCTCCCAAGCAGTTGGCAATGATTGACGCAATGCGGCTTCGACCAATTCAGCATGGGAAGCGATGTATGTATGAATAGTAGACGTCGTGTTATTCAAACTAATTCCCCTTATCTTCCAAGACAGGCTGGAAAGGCTTCCTTGTTACCCCAGCTTCCCCTTCAACCAGCATCTCAATTTTTTTCTCCACTTGCTCCAGCTTAACGCCGCAAATATGGGAGAGTCTTACACCTTCTTGATACAGTTCAATGGCTTTCTCTAGAGGAACGTCGCCGCTCTCCAGCTGACTTACTATACGCTCTAGCTGCTCAATTGCTACTTCAAAACTTACTTCAGTTTCACTTGTTGACATCAATGTTCGCCTCCATCCCCGAAACTTGACATTGTATTTTACCGTCCTTAAGACGTATGGATAATCGATCACCGATGTTTACTTGCGTTATCGATCTCACAAGATTCTTTTCTTGTTCGTCATAAGCAAGGCTGTAACCCCGCTGCATAACTTTCAGCGGGCTGAGGGCGTCCAGATGACGGACGCTGGACTGCCACTCCTGCTTCTTCGAGCGCAGGAGGGTCTGCATGGCCGTGAGCATCTGACGTTTGGACGTGTCCAAACGTCGTCTCGCCATCACGGCCTGCTCCGTTGGATTGAAGCTGGATAAGCGACGCTCCAGCCTCAATCGATGCTGCGCCAGCTCCGTAAGGCGCTGACGCATGCGATAACCGAGCTGCTCCGCCAGCCGGTCGAGTCGCTCCGCAGGCTGCATGAGCAGCTGCCTGCGGGGGTTCGTCAGGAACGGCGAGCGCTTCGCGCGCTCGAGCCGTTCCTGCTTGCGGCGCAGCTGCTGCAGCAGCCCGTAATGCAGGCGCTGAGCCTGCTGCGATAGCTGCTGCTTCAGCTCGAGGTGGTGCGGCACCGCGAGCTCTGCCGCCGCCGTAGGCGTCGGCGCTCTGAGATCGGCGACGAAGTCGGCGATCGTGAAGTCCGTCTCGTGGCCGACGGCCGAGATGATTGGGATCGCGGAGGCTGCGATAGCCCGCGCAACGATCTCCTCGTTGAAGGCCCACAGCTCTTCCAGCGAGCCGCCGCCGCGGCCCACGATGAGCACGTCGGCTTCACCGAGCCGGTTCATGGCTTCGATCGCTTTCACGATCGAAGGTGCCGCCTGCGTACCCTGTACGAGGACAGGGTACAGCAAGATCGGGATCGACGGGAAACGCCGCTGCAGCGTGATGATGACATCACGAATGGCGGCCCCCGTCGGGGACGTGATCACGCCAATGGCGCGTGGAAACCGAGGAATCGGTTTCTTGCGCTCTGGCGCGAATAACCCTTCTGTTTCGAGCTTCTTTTTCAGCTGCTCGAAAGCCAAATACAAGCTGCCGATACCATCAGGCTGCATCGCCGTCACATAAAACTGATAGGCACCATCTCGCTCATAAACGGAAATATTGCCGCGAGCAATAACTTTCGTACCTTCTTTCGGGATAAATCCCAGCTTCTGATTATGCGAAGCAAACATGATGCTTTTCAGCCGACCATCCGCATCCTTCAATGTAAAATACATATGACCGCTAGAATGATGCGTGAAATTCGAAATTTCGCCTCGTACCCACACATCCTGGAGTCGTGAATCACCTTCCAGCAATAGCTTTATATAACGGTTTAAATCTTTTACGGATAAAATCTTGGTCTCATTTCTCGCCATAAGGTGACTATACGCTCACATTCGCTTTAGCTGCACGGCTAGCCGCGTCAACTGTATTGCGAAGCAGCATCGTAATCGTCATTGGGCCTACACAACCTGGAACAGGTGTAATCGCACTTGCAATCTCTTTCACAGCTTCAAAATCAACATCACCGGTTAATTTGCCGTCTGCAGGACGATTCATCCCAACGTCAATAACGACTGCACCTAGTTTCACATGATTGGCTTTGATCAAATGCGCTTTCCCAACTGCTACAACAAGAATATCAGCTTGTTTGGTGATCTCTTCCATGTTAGGCGTACGGGAATGTACCACAGATACCGTTGCATGCTCACGCAACAACAGCATAGCCATCGGTTTACCAACGATGTTGCTTCTTCCTACTACCACTGCATGTTTGCCTGCGATCTCTACGCCAGTCCGCTTAAGGATTTCAATAACACCGTGCGGGGTACAAGGCTTCATACCGTCTTTACCAATCATCAGGTTACCTACATTGATCGGGTGGAAGCAATCTACATCTTTCGCTGGATCAATTTCATCAACAACTGCTTCTTCATTGATATGTTTAGGCAGTGGAGATTGAACAAGAATCCCGTTAATTCGATTATTCGCATTAAAACCATGGATGAGTGCAATTAATTCTGCTTGTGTCGTCTCTTCAGGCAGACGGTGTACTTCGGAATAAATACCTACATCATCGCAAGCTTTCGCTTTGTTTCTCACATACACTTGCGAAGCTGCATCTTCACCTACAATAACAACGACAAGACCTGGCTGGTTTCCCTGAGCTGTAAGTACTGCTACGTCAGATCTAATTTCCTCACGAATTGAGCTCACGAGTTCTTTCCCATTAATTACTTGTGCTGACATGTTATTTCCCCCTTAGCCGTTTAAGCCTTACTTATATTTAACTATGCCGTTGATCTCAATAAAGTTGTTCAAAGCGTACGCAGAACTTTCTCTTTCAGCTCGTCGATTTCTTTGATCATTTTTCCTAACACACCATTTACGAATTTCCCTGATTCTTCAGTTCCATAATGCTTGGCCAAATCAATGGCTTCATTGACAACAACCTTCGGTGGAACATCATCGCGATACAGCATCTCATAGGCACCAAGACGCAGAATTTCTCGATCGATACGAGACAGTCTGTCCATTGCCCACCCCTTCAGATACTCCTCCAATAACTCGTCGATGCTTACTTTGTTCTTGTAAGTTCCTTCAACAAGTTCAACAATATAGACAGGATCTATCTTATCTCCGGAGAAATCCAGTTGCGTTTCATTATCATGCTCAGCTTCATGAATCGCAACTTGAACAGCCTCCTGAGGAGTAGCCTCATTCATTTGGATTTGGTATAAGCTTTGTATAGCAATTTCACGTGCAATTCTGCGTTTCATTCTGTTCCTCCTAAGTGCTTTACTCCTGCAAAGCGACCTTCTCCTAAAAACTCTTTCTCCTAGTATACGTCAAATTGGATCCAATCCAAACAAAAAAATCCATGGTTGAACCAGGGATTTTAGCGAAACATTCTCCATTTTTGTGTGAGATAGCGCCAAATGTCTTCCAGCATGACGAAACTTTCTTTGCGATCCAGCTTATTTCCAACATAAAAACCAACAAGAACGATAAATGCAAAGATCAACATATCCCAAAAACCAAAAAATAAATAAATGAAACCGAAAAATATACCCGCTGTCACTCCGATTACTTTGCCCCTATGGAATTCCCACAGTTCATTCCACATATGTGGATTCACCTCTATTCGACCCGGCTTTTAAACGTTGGGGCAGATTGCACGATATTCGCTACGAATACGGTTACGGAAGCTACAGGAATACCGGTAATATCTTCTATGTAACTTTTCACTGTACCTTGCATGTCTTCAGTCAGTTCCGGAATCGAGCTTTCCCCATCTACAATGGTTCTAATCGTTATTTCTAAACCTGATTGATTCACTCTAACTCGTGCACGCAAGTCCTTGGCACCTTTCGTGCGACCCGCTGCTTTCAGCGAAAGATTCTCAACCGTCTCGATGGAAATTCGAATATCCCCAAAATCGGTGCGTTGATCAATTGATGGTGCTTGGGAACGTCCACGACGAAGCGTTACGATCAAAAATCGTACGGAAATCAGCAGCATAATCAAGCTAATGATAATACCCGGATAAGCGTAGCTCTTCTCGTAATAGAAATGGCTAAGCGTTGTACTTGCTTGATCGAGTGGGATCCAGCTAGATGCTGTGAACAATACAAAGATCGATGCGACGAAAATAATCAGGCTATAGAAAAGTAGCAAGAGCCTGTCCACAATTTTACCCACTACGCTTGTCCCCTTCCTAAGTTAGAGGAAACCCCCTGCAACCTGTAGGGGGTTTCAATTGATCCATATGGCTCAGCTTTACCGCCTACTTCACACGATTGGCAGCCGCTGGTTCTTCGTCAATCGGTTTTTCCGCCTGTTTAAAGTGAACATCATGAATGTGTACGTTGACCTCAACAACATTCAAACCTGTCATTGATTCAATAGCCATCTTCACATTGTTCTGAATATCATTTGCAACTTCTGGGATACGATTTCCATACTCGATAATGATGGAGACGTCAATGGCAGCTTCACGTTGTCCGACCTCTACCTTTACGCCTTTGGACAAATTCTTGCGTCCAAGTAATTCAGCAATGCCGCCAGCTAATCCGCCACTCATCCCCGCTACTCCTTGCACTTCCACCGTTGCCAATCCGGCAATGATTTCGATAACCTCGGGGGCAATCTGGATGCTGCCCATGTCTGTCTTGACGTAATCCGGAGCGATTGTGCTCATTGTGGCACCTCCTAAAAGTTTTGCGCCAGCAAAACTGGCTTGAAAAGCTTAAACTTGTGATTGTAAGAATCTTGCATCATAAGCTAAAAATATAAATGGGATAAGCCATCTTAATTTATTAGTATAACATTTCGGTAAAAATATGACAAATGATTGTCTACGATTCTGGATCATTCACGTCGTGCTCTTCTAAGAATTTAATATCGTGATCGCCACTAATAAATTTCTTGTGCTCAAGCAGTTTCAAATGAAAAGGAATCGTCGTGTTTACGCCGTCCACCGCGAACTCATTAAGAGCTCTTTTCATACGGTTAATCGCTTCTTCACGCGTACTTCCCCAGACGATAAGCTTCGCGATCATGGAATCATAGTGTGGCGGGATCGTATACCCAGGATACACGGCACTATCCACACGAACACCGAATCCACCTGGAGGCAAATAAAATTTCACTTGCCCTGGAGAAGGCATGAAGTTCCGATTCGGATCTTCTGCATTGACACGGCATTCGATGGCCCATCCGTTGATGCGAACGTCCTCTTGTCTGAATGACAACTGATTCCCCTCAGCAACGCGAATCATTTCTTGAATAATATCGATCCCCGTAATCATTTCGGTAACAGGGTGTTCAACTTGGATACGTGTATTCATTTCCATAAAGTAAAAATTACCGTCTGGACCTAACAAGAATTCCAAGGTTCCCGCTCCGGAATAATTCACGGCTTTCGCTGCACGCACTGCTGCCTGCCCCATAGCTTTACGCGTTTCCTCTGTAAGGATCGGACAAGGTGCCTCTTCGACAAGCTTTTGTCTACGACGCTGTACAGAGCAATCACGTTCGCCTAAGTGAACGACATTGCCGTGTTTATCAGCAAGGATTTGAATCTCAACATGCTTCATACCAGTTAAATACTTTTCTAAGTAGATCCCTGCATTACCGAAGGCATTCTGAGCTTCTTGTTGCGCTGCCGTAATTTGTTGAACAAGTGTTTCCTCGTTCTCTGCAATCCGGATTCCTTTACCGCCGCCGCCTGCTGTTGCTTTAATAATAATCGGATACCCGATATCGCGTGCAATAACCACAGCATCATCAATATCCTCAACCAACCCGTCAGAACCTGGGATAATTGGAACTCTTGCTTCCTTCATCGTTTGCTTGGCAACCGCTTTATCTCCCATTCGGGAGATCGCGTCTGGCGAAGGACCAATGAAAGTGATATTGCAGCTCTCGCAAATTTCTGCGAAGTCTGCATTTTCAGCAAGGAACCCATATCCAGGATGAATCGCATCGCATTCCGTTAACGTTGCAACACTCATCAAGTTAGTGAAGTTCAAATAGCTGTCTTTGGACGCTGTTGGCCCGATGCAATAAGCCTCATCTGCCAAACGAACGTGTAATGCTTCTCGATCTGCTTCCGAGTACACAGCAACCGTATAGATGCCTAGTTCACGGCATGCTCGGATAATACGAACTGCAATTTCTCCGCGGTTCGCAATAAGTATTTTATGAAATTTCATGATTTGCCCTCCTAAGAGCTCTTCCTGCGAAAAGCTTGCGCTGTCAGCATAAGCTTGCAAACGCAACTATTCCGGTCTAACCAAAAATAAAGGTTGTCCGTACTCAACTAGCTGTCCGTTCTCAACGAGAATTTCAACGATCTCGCCTTTCACTTCGGCTTCTATTTCATTCATTAATTTCATAGCTTCCACAATACAAACAACACTCTTGTCCGTTACTTTAGAGCCAACGCTTACGAATGGCGCTGATCCTGGCGAAGCGGATTGATAGAATGTCCCTACCATCGGAGATACGATCTTATGTAAAGATGAATCCTCTTGCTTGGCTTGTCCGTTAGCAGTTACTGGCACTTCTAGAGCAGCTGCTGCTGGCGCTGTATTGGTGTAGTTTGGTTGACCAATCGGTGCGTATGTGTGTTGAACTGGAGCGGATACATACAAAGGCTCCACTTTATTCGGTTTACGAATAGAAAGGCGTGCACCTTCATTTTCAATTTCAAGTTCTTGTAAAGAGGATTGATCGACGAGTTTAATTAACTCTTTGATTTCACTCAATTTAAACATTCAAGTCACTCCTTTAGACGTTGGTGAACCCTTAAAAAATGCGTTTTCATAGCCGCAACGTATGTATTATACCCATAAACGCACGAAATGGAAAGAGTCCAGTTTATCCGGACCCTTTCCACTACCCATTTGTGAAGCAAAAACTTCACTAGAATCCCTACGGACGTACGTATTGGATCTTGATATTTTCTGGCATAGCTCCCAGTTCTTTTACAACCATGTCGACGATGGAAACACCTTGGCTTTTTTCCAATTTATCTGCTTGAACCGTTACTTTCCATTTGTTGCCATCTTGATTAATGACGGCTTGCGGGAAATCTTGAATCAAAAGATCTTGAAGATTTTCAATTTTATCTTGCAGATCTGACAAGGCAGACAAATCGTTCGTTGCTTTTGCTACCACTTCAGGCGTTTTCTTCGTATCCAAAATGATGGTCATCAGATCCGTGGAAACTTTGCTGAAGTAGTTGTTTTGTTTTACTTGTTCATTCGTGAAATAGTCATTAGCAGAAGTCGTTTTGGCTTGCTCCTCTACTTGTTTCAACACTTGATCATCTGTTTTGGACGTTGTTGGTTTGGTTGCATCTTTTGTCGTAGTTTTGGAGCTATCTTGTGTCGTAGTCGCTTTAGTGTCTGTTTTTGTAGAAGTTTGCGGTGTTGTCGCTTTCGTGTCGGATTGTGTTCCTGTTCCAGATGTTGCTTTTACATCCGTTTTTGCACCTGTAACTGGATCCACTTGCGCCATATCAATTTTCACTTCTTGCGATTGCTTGATGGCATCAGATGATGCGAGATCCAGCTTGTTAACGTCCTCAGTAAAGAGATAATAAGCGGATAGTACCACCATCAAGCTAAGCATCGATACGAGCCAAATTGTTTGTCTTTTTGCATTCATTGTTTATTCCTCCTTAGAATAGTTAGATAATTTGCTGAATTAATTCCCTGTTTTGCGCGGTAAAATCGAAATCTTACTCGCTTGAACATCCATTCCTCGCTCAACGGCTTCCATGATCATTTTCTTCACCGTGAGATTTTCTGCACCTTTTGCAACAACAATGACACCTCTAATTTTGGGTTTAATGTATTTGAGCACAAGCGGCTTCTGGTCACCTGATACTTGATAAATCACGACTTCACCACTTCGCGTTACCTGGGATATGTTGCGTGTTGCGCCACCATTGTCACGTTCTGTCGTCATGTTCTGATTATCGTTATAATTTTTGTCTACGGTCATTTCCTCCGTAGATTCAATAGTAACGAGCACTTCCACTTCGCCAACACCGACAATTTGTTGCAGGATGCCCTTCAGTTGGTCACCATAAGCTTGTTCATAATCATGAAAGCTTGCGTTTTCCTTCGACACGCTTCCTGCAAAGGTTTCTTTACTTTCCGCTGGTGGAGACGCTCTGCCTGTGTTGATGGGATCCAGATCTTTGACATTTATAAATGCGTTGATGATCATTAGCGCGGCTCCTAAAAGCCCAACCATGATGACCCAAAGCAACGTATTCTTACGTTTAGGTCCACCTGGTCCGCCGCCGAATTTGTGCTCCATCCATTGCAGCAATGTTCCCATCGATTCACCTCGCCATCCATCCTTTGCTTTGTATCTTTTCGATCTCGATTTTGGCAGGATCCACTAACCAATTCCGTGAAATATCTTGCTTGAGTCGATCCTTTTCTTGTTCGCTAGGCAATGCTTTAAGGTTTGACTGCAAGTCGCCTTGAGCAGATGTCTGACGATCTTGTGCTATCGCGGTAGACCCAATTTTGATGGGATCTACAGGCTTGACAGGCTCCATCGCAGCTATGCTGTTATTCTTCGGTGTCGTTTGTTTCTTCGTTTCTATATCATCAAGGGTCACCTTCACATTGGTAATGCTGGGTTTCCCATTATTGTCTACATCTACATGAACTTGTACCTCCTGTACCGGCCATTCCGTTTGTTTCTGCAAATCCTCTTTAATTAGCCCAGCTAATTGTGTTTGTACTAATTGTTGTGTTTTCTTCTGTTCTGCATCTTGAATCTTATTGGCATCTTTCGTGATGGCTGCCAATGACTTCATTTGTGTTTGATTGCCGCCAAAACCACCCGCAAGCATCGTTTTCTCACTCTGCTCCTTCTCCGCTTGGCTGAGCAGCTGATCCATATCCCAGTCCTTCTGGAACAGCTGAAGCACAGGGGTGAGTAGCGTCAGTAGAATGAATAGGCTCAAAACCGTCTTCACATACCGCTGCATCGTATTGCTTGGGAGTAGAAGATCAACAAACGTCGCGAGCATAATGACCATAATGACGGTTTTCAGCCATCCTGCTAACCAATCCATCGCCTAGCTCCTTTCACCTCATCATGACGGAGACATTGCTAATTGTGATCATGATGGTCAGGGCAAGAAAAAACATTAAGCTTACTGCCGCTAGCGCTGCAAAAACGTAAATTAAGCTTTTGCCAATCGTTTGCAGACAAGCAATGATCGGGCTGTCACCTAAGGGCTGCATCAGCGCAGCTGATAAGTTGTAGATAAAAGCTAGCGTTAAGATTTTGATCGCTGGAAACGCGCACAAGAGAACGAGGATGACAACGCCAACGAGTCCTATTGCATTTTTGACAAGGAGAGAAGCCCCTATCACCGTTTCCGTTGCGTCCGAGAACAACCGTCCTACAACAGGCACGAAATTCCCAGTAATGTACTTTGCTGTTCGAATCGCTACACCATCTCTAACCGCACCTGCTGTCCCTTGAATAGAGATGACACCAAGGAAAACCGTTACGAACACGCCTAGCATACTTAAACTGACGGTGCGCAACAGATTGGCTAGCTGGGTAACTTTAAACTTGTCGCTGAGTGAGCTTACAATGTGCAGTACAGCCGAGAAAAACAAGAGCGGGAAAACAAACACATATATCGCTGTTCCCACCGAGTGGATCATGAATACGATCAGAGGATGAAGAATGGCCACTGAAGTTACATTGCCCATGGACGCTAATAAAGTTAGTAACAAAGGCATGATGGCGAACATGAATTGAATCATAGACGAAATGGCTGTCTTGGCGTACCCGATCGCAACACTGAAGCTATTGATGGCAATGATGATCAATACCATATACGTGATTGTGTAACCTAGCTTGCTGACCGTATTTCGTTCAAAAGAGCTTTGCAGCGTCTCCAGAATCATGCTAAAGACGGTCAAAACAACGATGGAAGCTAGTAACTTGCCATTGATGATAATCTCATGAAATACATAGCTCAGAAGCCCTTTAAAGATACTCTTCATGCTAATGCCCTTGGTCCCAAGAAGAAGTTCCATGAAGGTTGGAGGTTTGCTCTCCGGGAAATACCCGCCATATTCCTTCATCAGCTTATCCCAATATTGCTCAACCGGCTCCGTATTCAAGCGGTTCGCTTGTTCTTGGATGATGATGTCAGTAGGCGATTCGGCCGTTAAGGAACCCGACAAACCGAGCCAAAGACCCATCGTTAGAATAAATAATAAGATCCACCGGTTGTTCAGCTTCTGGTGCGAATAAAGTAGATGCATGCGTGTCACTCCTTAGGTGAATCTTCTAAGCAGGGAGCAATTTAACTACGGTTTCGATAATGACTGTTATGATGGGAATAGCCATAACCATAATGAGTACCTTACCCGACAGCTCGATTTTGGAAGCTATGGAATCTTGCCCGGCATCTCTGACGATCTGAGCGCCAAACTCGGCGATGTAAGCAACCCCTATAATTTTCAGAATCGTTTTGAGGAAAACGAGGTTTACGTTCGACTTCACTGCTAAGTCCTCAAGGACTTGGATAACCGAAGAAATTTTGCCAATTAAAAACAAGAATATGACTATGCCTGTAAAAGCAGCTAATAGAAAGGCGAACATCGGCTTCTGTTCCTTGATGATGAGCGTCAAGATCGTGACGATGAGTCCTAAACCTACGATTTGGATGATTTCCATCAGACCACCTCATTGGAATAGGAAAATAGTTTTAATTTCTTTGAACAAGTTATCCAGCATACTAACGACCATAAAAAGCACGACCACGAAGCCTATGACCGTGACCCAGTGTGCCATATCCTCTTTTCCCATCTGTTTCAGCACCGAATGGATCATCGCAATGATGATTCCGATGCCTGCGATTTGGAAAATGGCGTTCACATCTACATTCATTCCTGGCACCTCACTCCGCCTTCAAGGAACTTGTCAAGCACGGATACATGATCCCCCACTAATACATTAAAATTACGATTAACGCTCCGATGAGGACGCCTAAGCTTTTCCACATTTTCTCGTAGCGCTGTTGCTCATCCCTGGCATCCGTTTCTTCCGATTGAAGTTGGCTCATCGCAAGACGCAAGTGTTTGATTTGGTCACTTCGATCTGATAGCCCTAGCACAGGGCCGAGCCCAAGAATCACTTCTTGCTCTGCTTGCCGCATAGAGGTTCTTGCCCAGACTTCTTTGACTGTCTTTTGCCATAGATCCTTCGTCGATTCCCCATTGCTTCCCAGTAAACGTTCTGACATTAAGCGAAATAAAGTCGAAAGTGGATCAGCAACTTGCTTGCTTAATGAAGCGAAAGCTTCAGGAAGCGGCGTAAGCGCATAGGCAATTTCCGTCTCCATTCGGCCAAGCGCGCCAATCAGTATACGAATTTGCTTGGGTCGCCTTACATAGTGCGCAGCTTGCAGAAACCCATACATCGACGCTGCTCCGAAGATCAGTACCCCTCCAACGAATTTCAGCATCCCCATCGTCCTTTGCGTTCGTCATCCATCTCCCATTGCCTTACCTTGATGATCCAAGATCCGAAAGGAAGCAGAAGCACCTTTTCTTCGCTGCAGGATCACGTATTTCGTAAACACACCTGCCTCCATCAACTCCCGAAGTACTGGTCGTCCATGAACATCTTCATAGCTTGCTCCATGTGCTGTCGCTAGCACACGAATCCCCGTGTGAACCGCTTCATGAATCGCATTCGCATCCTGGGCTCTTCCAATCTCATCCACGATGAGCACCTCAGGTGATAAGGAACGAATCATCATCATCATCCCTTCAGCCTTCGGACAGCCATCTAACACATCTGTGCGAGGTCCTAAGTCGAATCTCGGTACGCCTTTCACACAAGCAGCCAATTCGGAGCGTTCATCTACGATGCCTACTTTTTTTCCTGTTAGTGAGCTATTCCTAGCTCCCCACTCGCCTCGGCTAATCAGTCTGGCCAAATCACGAATTAAGGTGGTCTTCCCTTGCTGCGGCGGAGAGATGATCAGGGTATGATGAATATTTCCCAGGCTCGGATCTACCAAATACGGTAAAATCTCCTGACCCACACCTTGAATTTCGCGCGCGATCCGAATGTTAAAGGAACTCACATCGCGTATTTGCTTCACTTGACCTTGATCGAGAATCGTACGACCAGCAAGTCCAACTCGATGACCTCCTGAAACGGTGATATAGCCTCTTCGCAGTTCTTCCTCAAACGTGTACAACGAGTGATTCGTTAGGATCTCAAGTAATGTCATACAATCTTGCCTGGTTGGTTTGTAAGCCAAAGCTTCCTGAGTGATCATTTGACCACGCTCGCTAATGAAGGCATATCGGTCCGCCCAACTAATTTCAAGAGGACGTGACTCTCTCACCCTGATCTCCTCCACACTAGCTTGTACGCTCGGAGGAAGTTCGCTCAACATGAATCGGATGTTCTGCGGCAACAAATGTGTAATACTCGCTAGCATTGGGAGACAGCCCTCCAAGTTGTCCAGTCTTCTATATTCATTTCTATGCTTACTAGAAAGAAATATGACCGATTACTTTTTAATAATCCCAATAAACAAACAACTGACCCCTGCTATGATCCACAACATCTTCCCATATGATAGTTTGTCTGCTACGCCTACTAATCCAATTGTTGTCGTAGTTAATAGTACTAGAGGACCTACTAGTGCTAGAGCTGAATTCACCAACAGCGCCTTCTCGATCGTCGCCAATCTGATCATAAGAATAGCAGCAATAATTTCGATGCTCCCTGACATCACCCGCAAGGAAGCCATCGTGAGTACAATCTTGTTCATGTACATAACACCTCCCAAAAGATTTCTAGCTCATGCAAGCGAAGCGGACTAGTGCAACATCAAAACTAGCTTCGGAAGCATACGCTTTTCCCTACCTTATGCGAGCTCGTCTCATTTTAGGCATGCTGGGCACCTCCATTTGTGCTCATGCATATGCTGTACACATAATTGATCCTTCGAAGGACAGTGAGGAGAAATACCGATGGAAGTGACCTCTCAATTAAAATGGAACCCCGTTCTAGCCGACCCTACAGGAACAAGGCAACAGAAACCAAGAACGTTGGGGAAAACGATGGTGATGGATAAGGGGCTTGGCATGATTGCCTTTCAGGATTTGCTCCAAACCTCTAGCAGCCACGTGGATATGATCAAACTTGGATTCGGGACTTCACCGCTTTATCCACAATCCATTCTGCGAAGCAAAATAAACCTAGCCAAAGAGAATAACATTCTCATTTACCCAGGAGGTACTTTTCTGGAAGTGGCTGTAACCCAGCATGCAGTAGATTCATTTTTTGACATGATCCTTGCACTCGGCTTTAATGGCGTTGAAATATCTGACGGCACCATTCAAATGGATCGTAGACAACGGAATAAGTTAATTACCAGAGGGTTAGATGAAGGGTTAGAAGTCGTTACGGAGTATGGAAAAAAAGGATGGGGCTCCTCCATAGAATTAGCAGAATTAATTGATACGGTCTTAATCGATTCGGAATTAGGTGCTTCCCTTGTCACGATTGAAGCGCGTGAGTCTGGCATGGGTGTTGGCATTTTCGATGGGGAAGGGAAATGCAAAGATGAGGAACTGCAAAGCGTGCTTGCTTCCATTTCAGGTGATAAGCTCTTGTGGGAGGCACCGCTAAAAAGCCAACAAGTGCACCTGATTAACTCCCTCGGTCCCGATATTCACTTGGGCAATATTTCCCCAGATGAAGTTATTGCGTTAGAAGCTTTGAGGAGAGGACTACGTTCAGATACGTTGTCCTTGGGTGCCAGAAAGGATTAACACATGCATATCGAGGTGATCGCCAACATCGGCGAAGCAAGAAGTGACGAGTTTCTCCATAAAACCGTCATTGTCGTTGATGTTTTACGTGCAACCAGCACAATCATCACCGCATTGATGAATGGCAGCAAGGGTGTAGTCCCTGTTGATACGGTTATAAAAGCGAAGGAATTGGCGAGAGAGGGTGATCTACTTGGTGGAGAGCGCTATTGCAAAAAAATTCCTGGCTTTGATTTTGGCAATTCACCACTTGAGTACACGCGCGAAGTCGTTCAAGGCAAACGCATCATCTTGACGACTACTAATGGCACAAGAGGGATTCAAAAAGCGATTAAAGCCGATCGTGTGCTTGCGGGAGCCATCATTAACGGCAAAGCCTCTGCTGCGGCAGCTATCGACCTTAAACGGGACACCGTGATCGTCTGTGCAGGTACACAAGATGTATTCTCTTTGGAGGACGGCCTCTGTGCCGGCCTCATCCTGAATGAAATCGCGATTCTACTAGGTGAGCAGCACATGATAACGAATGACTTCGGTCTAGCAATGCGAGGTTGCTATCTCGAAGCTAAGGATCACTTGCTCGAGACCATTCTCTCTTGCAGCAATGGTAAAAAAATGAAAAAGTCCGGCTTCCTCGCGGATGTCGAACTTTGTGCCAAGACGAATAGTGCGGAATGCGTTCCCGTTCTGGAAAACGATCAGATGGTTCCTTTTGGGCGATAGTCCACCTTACCATGCGTTCTAAATACAAGCCCCTTTCATAAACTTAAATGACGATGATGAGGACAAGGGGTTATGTATATGAATGGTGATATGCTCTTAGTTATTCTAATTATTATTGGACTCATAGGCCGTTCGCCGATCATTACAACTGCGGCTTGTCTTTTACTGGCCATTAAGTTAATTGGTCTCGATCGCTATTTCCCTACCATGGAACGTAGAGGTCTTGAGCTCGGCTTGCTGTTCCTAACAATCGGTGTATTGATTCCATTTGCAAGTGACCGTATTTCGATGAAAGATATCCTCTCTGTCTTCACTACATGGCCTGGCATCATCGCCCTCGTGGGAGGGGCGATTGCCACCTATATGAATGGGAAAGGCTTGGAGTTACTAAAAGTAGACCCACAATTAATTGTGGGTCTTGTCCTTGGTTCTATATTTGGCATCTTATTTATGCGTGGCATTCCGGTAGGACCCTTAATGGCTGCCGGAATAACGGCATTTCTATTGAAGATTGCTTATTTCATTGCAGACAAACTTCATTAAGAATTCCAAATTATCTGCGATCTTCTGGACCACCAACATAAGCTTGCTCAGCTGTGTCTAAGCCATATGCTGTGTGAAGAGCACGGATCACATCGGTTAAGTTCGTATTGTCAATGACACAAGACATTTTAATCTCTGATGTACTTACCAATGAGATCGTAATGCCAAGATCAGAAATGACTTTGAACATCGTAGCGGCAACCCCCGGTGAGCTAACCATACCAGCACCCACTATCGAAACTTTAACAAGATCAACTTCGGACGTTACTTCACGGAAACCAACCTCAGCACGAATTTGTTCAATGACATCTAGCGCTTTCTCACGATCCGCCAATGTCGTTGTGAAAGAGAAATCCGCAGATCCGTTAATCACACCGCTTTGAACGATAATGTCCACGTCAATTTGCACTTCAGCAAGTGCTAAGAATACTTTAGCAAGCTGACCTGGTTTCTCAGGAACACCCAGAATACTAATTCTTGCTACATTTTTGTCATATGCGATGCCACGAACGACGATTCCTTGCTCCATCACTGCTTCCTCCTTCACATTGGTGCCTTCATTGTAATTAAAGCTTGAACGCACCACGAGGGTCACGTTGTAATTTTTCGCATACTCGACTGCGCGAGGATGAAGAACTGCAGCTCCAAGGTTAGCAAGCTCCAACATTTCATCATAGGAAATTTCAGCAAGCTTTCTAGCTACTTTCACAATTCGAGGATCTGTTGAATAAATGCCATCAACATCGGTATAAATTTCACAAAGATCCGCTTTGATCGCTGCAGCCAGTGCGACTGCTGTTGTATCGGATCCGCCGCGGCCTAACGTTGTAATTTCACCCGCTTCAGTCATCCCTTGGAAACCAGCTACGATGACCACATTCCCTTGCTCAATCGCGTTCAGAACACGATGAGGTTGAATATCACTAATTCTTGCTTTCCCATGTACAGGCTCCGTATAAATGCCACTTTGCCACCCGGTGTACGAAACCGCTTGTTCACCAAGATTATGTATGGCCATCGATAAAAGCGCTACGGAAACTTGCTCGCCCGTCGTCAACAACATATCCATTTCACGAGCCGGTGGGGCTCCATCGTAAATTTGCTTGGACAAGTCGATTAAATCATCCGTTGTATCACCCATCGCAGAAACGACAACAACGCAGCTGTGTCCAGCTTGTTTACGCTCCACGATTCTTTTTGCAACTCGTTTCATTCGCTCCGCATCACCGACAGAGCTACCGCCAAATTTCATCACTATAAGAGACAAAGCTGACCCACTCCTAACGCATACTAGTGCATAACAATTCAATATTATAGCATACATTTGGCGGGCTGTGGTAAGAAAAGAAAAAAAGCCTTTCGGACTCCGATGAGTCCGAAAGGCTTATCTTTTTAGTTGCTCGCGCGTGAAAGGTATTTGCCGTCATCTGTATCAACGGAAAGAACATCGCCTTCGTTGATGAAAAGTGGCACCATTACATTAAGACCTGTTTCCACTTTCGCATTTTTCAATGCGCCTTGTGCTGTGTTTCCTTTAACGCTTGCATCGGTTTCAACAACTTTCAAGTCAACGCTCTTCGGAAGGTTAATCCCTAGAATTTCACCTTGATAGCTCATGATTTTGATGTTCATGTTTTCTTTCAAAAAGTTCAATTCCCATTTCAATTGCTCGTGGGCAAGCGAAATCTGATCGTAAGTCTCCGTATCCATGAACGTGTACTCGTCGCCAGCTGCGTACAAGTACTGCATTTCACGGTTTTCGATGTGAGCACGTCCAACGTTCTCACCTGCACGGAACGTACGCTCAACCGTGTTACCGTTGCGTAGGTTTTTGAGCTTGGAGCGCACGAATGCTGCACCTTTACCTGGTTTAACGTGTTGGAAATCTAGAACTGTGAAAATATCATGCTCAACTTCAATGGTAAGACCTGTTTTAAAATCGTTTACTGATATCACTTGTAAATCCCTCCGCTAGTCAATGATAAGAAAATCTTTGGTAGAATGTGTAAGTATTTTAATGCCGGTCTCAGTAATTACTACGTCATCCTCAATTCGAACTCCGCCAAAATCAGGGAGATAAATACCAGGCTCAACAGTAACAACCATACCAGGAGTTAAAATCATATCTTCGGTTTTCGACACACGCGGAGATTCGTGCACTTCCATCCCCAGCCCATGCCCGGTCCCGTGACCGAAATAATCGCCATAGCCGCGCTTCACGATGACATCGCGTGCGAACGCATCGCCTTCTCTACCCGTAATGCCTGGTTTCAGGTTTGCCAAACAATTCAACTGTGCTTCCAACACAATATCATAAATTTCTTTATGTTTATCTGTCGGCTTTCCTAGCATAACCGTTCTTGTGATGTCAGAGCAATAACCTTTATAATACGCTCCAAAATCCAATTTGACAAATTCGTTTAATTGGAGAATGCGATCACTTGCTTTACCGTGAGGTAACGCTGAACGCTCACCAGACGCGACGATCGTCTCGAAGGATGTCGAGGTGCCTCCGTTTTTACGAATAAACACTTCAATTTCTAGGGCAATATCTAACTCTTTGACACCAGGCTTAATGAAGTTAAGGATGTGTGAGAAAGTTTGATCGGCCAAATCAGCCGCTTCCTGCATCACTTGCAGTTCTGCTTCGTCTTTTACCATACGAATCAATTCAACAAGACGTGAAGTTGGCACGAATTCGATGCCCGGAAGTCCTTGTTGATAGGTTAAAAAATCGCCATAAGAAACATCGCTTTGCTCGAAACCAAGTTTCTTGATCCCTTGCTTCTGCAAGAGTTCTGTTACGGTGTCGATCGCCTTTGCTTTATGTTCAACCACTTCAAACAATTTGGCTTGTTGCGGCGCTTGCGTCATATAACGGAAATCAGTTAATAAGATGGCACGGTCTAACGTAATCAGTACATAGCCAGATGAACCAGTGAAACCAGATACATATGTACGGTTATATGCGTTCGTGATGAGTAGTGCCGGTAATTCCTGCTGCTGCATAGCCTCGCGTAGACGTTCAATACGTTTCTCCTGCATCCAAATCACCATTCCTTCTTATAAGTTTTGCTTTAACAAAACTAGCTTCGTAAGCAAGTGCTTACAGATGGGGTAGTAATGCTCGTAAACCAAGCGCATAACTATCTGCGCCAAATCCACATATTTGACCAATTACAACGGGTGCAATGACCGAATGATGACGAAATTCTTCACGTTTATGAATATTCGAAATATGAACCTCTACCGTTGGCAATTGAACCGTAGACAGCGCATCACGTATCGCATAGCTGTAATGCGTGAAGGCACCAGGATTCATAAGTATCCCATCCTTTGTACCATAGGCAGCGTGAATTTTGTCAATAATCTCGCCTTCATGGTTAGATTGGAAGCTCTCCAATTCAAGCGAAAGCTCGGTTCCAAGCTCTTGCAAACCTTCAATGATGGAAGAAAGTGTGACGGTTCCATATACACCAGGTTCACGTATGCCAAGCATATTCAAATTCGGACCATTCAAAACTAGAACCCTTTTCAATTCGAAATCCTCCCGAAACAATCGTCATAGGCAACTAGCTGCTTACGGCTAATTAACCTTTGATATTTTACCATAACTTTCATGTCTTGGGTATAGCCTCTGTCGTTCTAGCGCTTGTATATTCAATGGCAATCGAATACCCAATAAACATCCCCCATACGAGGAATAAACAGACATCACTGATGATTGTATTTAGCTCCAACTCTGAAATCCAATACACCATTCCCGTAATTGGTCCTACAATGAGATAAATGATCGCCCACCACAGTGCACCATAGCCTATCCCCCAAAAAGGACTGCGTAATTTCCACATGGTGACCATGTAGATGAAAGCCGCGAATATCGAGAATAGAGCAAATGTGATCCACCCCATGAATAATCCCATCCACGTATTAAAAAAATCGTGCTTGAAAAAAGGTTCAACAAGAAAACCAATGCCTATGGTTGTGAACTTAAAGTAATTCTCCACGATTTTGAGGGCACCCCAAATTAACCCTGCAAAAAAACCGATATATAGTACAAATACCCAACGATTCGTCTGTTTTTTCTTCGCGGTATGCGCACTTGTCATCTGCGATCTTCCTTTCTCTACCGATAAGGCTTGTCTATTCATTGGCAATCATAGTATGTTCTGTCGCAATCGGTAGCATTCAACACCTGAATCCGTTACAATAAGAAAGTGAGAAACTGAATTCGAGAAAGATGAGAAGGTGAATCTTGTGGCAGAACAAAACAGTATATACGGAGGACAAGCCGTCATCGAGGGCGTCATGTTCGCAGGAAGAAATGTGCATGTAACTGCTGTGCGCAAAAAAGACGGTTCCCTTGATTTTTTGGAAGTACCAAAGAAAGTGATTCCGTGGGTTCAAGCACTTAAGAAAATTCCTTTTGTACGAGGAATTGTAGGAATTATTGAGTCCAGTGCCAAAGGTGCACAGCATCTGAATTTCTCAGCTGAGTCATTCGCCGAGCAAGAAGGTGAAGCTGACATGCCGAAGAAAGCAGAGAAAGCTGGCATGTTCTCTGGCATCTCCATGGTTCTAGGCGTTGCTTTTGTCGGTGTCCTTTCATTTTTATTCGGGAAATTCATTTTTACTTTAGTTCCAGCTATTATTGAACAGTTTTTGTTTCAAAATGTATTTAGCAATCAGATTCTTCATAATCTTATAGAAGGTGTAATCAAAATCATTTTGCTGGTGGGATATATTTACTTCATCTCTCTTACACCTATGATTCGGAGATTGTTTCAATATCATGGCGCAGAGCATAAAGTGATCAGCGCTTATGAAGCAGGTATGGAATTAACGGTTAGCAACGTGCAAAAGTTCAACACTCTTCATTATCGTTGTGGAAGCAGCTTTATCGTATTTACCGTTTTAATTGGTGTTGTCATCTACTCATTCCTTCATTACGACGGCATGGTCGAGCGTATTGTACAGCGTCTCATTTTGTTACCACTGGTTATCGGGGTTTCTTATGAGGTATTACGTTTTACGAATTCCCTTCGTGAAGTACCAGTTCTTCGTTATTTAGGGTATCCTGGTCTTTGGCTACAATTACTTACAACCAAAGAACCTGAAGACAGTCAAGTCGAGGTGTCCATTGCATCTTTTAACCGCATGCTAGAAGCGGAAAAACGAATTATGGAGGGACGGGCATGAGAAGAAAGTTTTCTCCGATTGAAATTGCCATAGGCATTTTGATTGCAATAGGCTTGATCGTTAGTCTACGTGTGTTATTCATTCCTATCCTTGTGCTTGGGGCCATTTTCCTACTGTATAAATTCCCACCTTCCCGTTGGAAGAAACCTTCCATCCCTCGTGGAACTGTAAAAGGTAAAACGAAGAACGCGAAATTCCGCGTTATCAACGGGACGAAAGATTCCGATAAGGATGATCTCCCTAAATACCACTAAGTTAAAGATTTATGTGGAGGTCGCATCACATATTTCTCATAATTTTCTTCGTAGGTACTGGCCGACCAACTTTTGAAATACGCTTTGGCCGACAAGAAGCCCGACTCGTACAGTGACATGCTTAATTCCTTGGAGATGGTGAATTGTGTATTCCCAACACCTAACGTAGGAATTTTTACGGTTCGGAAGCGATTCTTCTGTTCAATGTAGCGTTCATCATGGGCACTAAGCATTGTGCTAAAGAGCGCTTCTAGCATCGTAATTGGTCCTCGGATCGTATGTGTTGGCGTATCACTCTTTCCAACGAGTTGGAAACCAATAACAGGAATGAGCTTCGCACGTGGCATTTCATTGTCGTACACCCAAAGCGGGAAGTTGCTTAACAAACCACCGTCCACGATATAATTAAACTGCTCTGAGAATGGCTTAGCCTTCTCGGAGCTTTTTATATTCCGCCGGATTCTAACTGGATCGAAGAAGTATGGAATGCTCGTGCTCATTCTCACCGCTTTGGCAACCGAGAGCTTGCCAGGATCGATGCCATATTGCGCTATATCATTAGGTAGAACCAATAGCTTGCCCTGTGTAATATCTGAGGCAATAATCCGGAGCTGGTTTGGCTCCAGATCAGCAAACGTGCGAACGCCTTTCGCCGCGAGTTGTTGATTGATCCAATGTTCCAAGGCTTCGCCAGAATATAGCCCTTTTTTGAGCAACAAGCGTGCTGCGGGACCTATGATCTTCGTGTTGAAAATAGGAGAACGTTGCATAAACGACTTGAAAGGCGCTCTAAGGATCAGCTCCCTCATTTCTTCCCCCGAGTAGCCAGCTGCCAATAAAGCAGCCACAATCGCACCAGAGCTTGTACCTGCGACATTATGAAAGGTATATCCTAGTTCTATGGCCGCGCTCACACCACCCGCCAATGCGATCCCTTTGACGCCCCCACCTTCAAACACGCCGTTAATCTTCATACCCTGCATCCTCCCATAGCTCTATTTCGTAGGGCTTCTTAGGTATGTATGCGAGAGCTGTTTGTTTCTATTCCCATAAAAAAAAGACAGAGTACCGTAAACGGTCTCTGCCTAGTTCTCTGCCTCTAATTCTTTACGAACATTCATAAGCTCATCTGCTCTGCTTGGATCTCTCCGAAAGTATTCTAATAAGGTTTCAATACACGTAATCGAATCCCAGCTTAAATGATGCTCTATGCCTTCGACATCCTTATATATATTGTCCTCATGGACACCAATTGTCGTTAGAAAATTTTCCAAAAGCTCATGACGATCCATCAAACGTTTGCCCATCTTCTTCCCCTTGGGCGTTAGGATAAGACCGCGATATTTTTCATAAATTAAATAATTATCTTTATCTAATTTTTGAATCATTTTAGTTACGGAGGAGGGGTGCACTTCAAGCCCTTCAGCAATGTCGGAAACACGAGCGTAACCTTTCTCATCGATAAGCTTGTATATTCTCTCCAAATAATCTTCCATACTTGGCGTAGCCATTGCTATATTTCCCCCTGCTGTGCGAATTTCTTTCCACATAAAAAAGTATAAGTTTTCGGTATCCGAAAACTGTTTTTTATTGGCGATAAAACCTTCCTCTAAACGCGGTCGCTCATCTTCGAGTGGCCTCGATAAAGGTTTTCTCATCCATACTGCTTTCCTATCATAATCCATCTACCCAGATGCGGTCAAATCTCCCATGATTTCAAAGCACTTCACTTTGGCACACTAAAATAATAGTTTGTCATTTCGATTTGCAAAGGAGGCCCCCATGTCTACTGAGGTGCTTACAAGACCGCAGCCTAGCACGACGATTTTCGTGCCAGAGCTTGTTTATTTTGAACCAGATGCTCTGAATTATCCCAAAGGTAAGCAAATTTATAAATGGGCAGAACAAGAAGGCCTTGAGATTCATATGACGACCTCGCATAATCAAATCCGCGATTTGCCCGGCGAAACAGAATTAGATAAATACCGGATTGCCAAGCGAACCTTAGTCGTAGGTATACGAAAAACGTTAAAATTCGAAACATCCAAGCCATCCGCCGAATACGCGATACCGATCGCAACAGGCTGCATGGGACACTGTCATTACTGTTATTTGCAAACAACGATGGGTGCGAAGCCGTATATTCGCGTCTATGTCAATATAGACGATATTCTCGAGGCAGCCAAGGGCTATATCGCGGAGCGCGAACCTGAAATTACTCGTTTCGAAGCCGCGTGCACGTCAGATCCTGTAGGGCTTGAGCATATCTCTGGCTCACTTAAACAGTTAATTGAGTTTATGGGCGAACAAGAGCACGGCCGTCTACGTTTTGTCACCAAGTACCATCACGTAGAGCCTTTATTAGATGCCAAACATAACAAGCATACCCGTTTTCGCTTCAGTGTGAATGCAGATTATGTAATCAAAAACTTCGAGCCTGGCACATCTCGATTTCATGAGCGCATTGAAGCGGCAGGCAAAGTTGCCAAGGCTGGATATCCACTTGGTTTCATCATTGCACCTATTATTTGGCATGAAGGCTGGGAGGAAGGTTATGCAACACTAATTGAGAAACTCTACAACACCCTGCCTGCTGAAGCCACACATGATCTTACTTTCGAGATGATTCAGCATCGTTTCACGAAAACAGCCAAGAATATTATTGAAAAGCGATACCCCAAAACAAAGCTGGAAATGGACGAAGATAAGAGAAAGTACAAATGGGGCAAATATGGGAAAGGTAAATATGTGTACAAAGATGAACAAGCTACCGCGTTGAGAGAATTTATCACAGAACAAATTTTCGAGAAATTCCCTCAAGCGAAGATTGAATATTTTACATGAACCCCTTAAAACTTCAAGAAATCTGGTGTAATGGAGTTCAACCAAAGGGTGATTTGCGTCATTTTACCTGTATAAAGTAGAATGGCGATGACGATCATCAAGCCTCCACCAATTTTCATAAGTAGGTTGGAATAGCGAAGAATCCATTTGGTTGAACCGATGAAAAAGGATAGTGCGAAGAAAGGAATCGCGAATCCAAGCGAGTAAGAAGTGGTTAATTGAAACCATGTTCCTGGTTCTGTAGCTGCTAAAGCAAGTATGGCTGACAGAATAGGTCCAACACAAGGTGACCAACCCGCAGCAAAACCCATACCAACAAAGACGGAGCCAACATATCCGGCTGGCCGAAATTTGATAGACAGTTTACGTTCTCTCATTAGCCATTGCGGTTGAAAAATACCGAGTAAAAATAATCCCATTACAAATATTAAGAGTGCAGCGATTTGACGAAGCAAGTCCCGATAGTCAATAAAGAAACTGCCAACAAAGCCTGCTGTCAGCCCTAAAGCATAAAAAATAATGGAGAATCCAACGATAAAACTTAACGTGTGCAGCATGGTTTGACGTCTAACCTGTACAGTTGTTCTCCCTGACTTAAGTTCACTGACCGAAATTCCTGTTATGTAGGATAAGAACGAAGGATATAAAGGCAAACAACAAGGTGAAATGAAAGATGCTATACCCGCCCATAGGGCGATCCATACATTAACTGAATCCATGACTTATATCCTCAATCCTCTTTTTAAAATAATCCCAATTAAAATAGCGATAAGGCTCAGTACAACCGTCCCTCCTGGTGCCAGATCCCAAATCCCAGCTACAACAAGACCAACGATGACAGCAATTTCCGAGAATAAAATCGCTAAGAAAACGGAATGTTTGAAGCTACGAGCAATTAACAGACTACATGCGACTGGAATTGTTAATAAGGAGGAGACCAATAAGGCGCCTACAATTTTGATAGCAACTGAAATGACAAGTGCCGTCAGCATTGTAATCATCATATTATAAAATTTCAAAGGAAGTCCACTTACACTCGCTGCATCCTCGTCAAAAAACATCAAGAAAAATTCTTTGAAATGAAAAGCGATAACTCCGATAACTAATACACACACAACAAGTACCACCCATAAATCAGTGGAATCTAGCGTGTAAATACTGCCGAATAGGTAGCTCATGACATTCATATTAAACCCTTTGCCAAGGGTAAAAAGTAACGTTGCCAACGCAACGCCGCCTGACATAATAATGGCTATGGAGAGCTCTGCGTAGGTTTTATATGCCTTGCGTAGTCGTTCTATTGCAAATGAGGCCAATAAAGCAAATACAAGTCCCACACCGAGTGGGTACACATTGATCAAAAAACCGAGTGCTACGCCAGCAATCGAAACATGCGCTAGCGTGTCCCCTATCATAGATAGTCGTCTTAGAACAAGAAAAACGCCCATTAATGGCGCAGTTAGCCCGATCAATAATCCACCTATTAATGCACGTTGAAAAAAGTACTCTGTAAATATGTCCAAAATGCCCGCTCCTTACTGAACTCCGATCATCTCTCGAATCTGGCCGAGTGAATGGGTTAGATTCGTCTCACGGCAATCCTCGGGATCATGGGTATGCTTCACATAAAACTTGATGCCGCCGCTCACTTGCTGCGGCTCAGTTCCCAGATACGACTGAATCATGTCCATATCATGAGAAACCATAATGAAGGTCATATGATGATGCTGGTGCATATGCTTGATCATTCGGAAGAAACCGATCTGCGTTTCGGCATCAATCCCTACCGTAGGCTCATCAAGAATGAGCAACTCCGGGTTGTTCACAATCGCACGAGCTAAGAAGGCTCGTTGCTGTTGACCTCCAGAGAGTTGGCCAATACGACGATCGGCTAGATCCTCGATGCGCATCGCAAGCATCGCGTCCTCAGCCTTTTGCAAATCAGCTTTGGAGAGTCGGCGATACACGTTCTTTTTGGTATACATGCCAGAAAGAACAACTTCCCTAACTGTCGCTGGGAATAACGGATTAAAGGAATTCTTCTGTGGTACATAACCGATTCGTTCCCAATCCTTGAATTGACTCAATGGACGATCAAACAATCGGATTTCTCCACTAGTTGGTTTCAATAGGCCAACTAACATTTTCAGAAGTGTCGTTTTACCAGCACCGTTAGAACCAATCACACCAACAAAATCACGCTCAAACACATCAAACTGGAGATTGTTAATCACTGTCTTATTTTCATATGAAAATGAAATCTGATCGATTGACACGATTTTCTGATGGCATAACATTTTATTACTAGTATCCATCTGATTACCCCTGACTTACTAAGAATGGTCCTACTTACTTTATTGTAACGCTAGAAGTAGGTTTTTCAAGTTTTTGTCCATAATCGAAATATAATCTTCGCCAGCATCCATTTGCTTTTCGGTTAGACCCTCTAGTGGATTAAGTACAAGGGTGTCCACCTTTGCATCCTTAGCTAACGTTTTTGCTAGCTTATCCGAGACAAGCTCCTCAAAGAAAATATATTTGAGCTCATGCTCTCTAATAAAGGTATTGATTTGTTTGAGATCTTGCGCTGTTGGCTCCGCATCCGGTGATAAGCCCATGATAGACATTTGAGTCAAGCCGTAGTCTCTACATAGATATGCAAAAGCATGATGAGATACAGCAATTTCTTTTTTTGTAGTAGTAGAGAGTTCTTTTTTGTATCTACCGTCTAACTCTGTTAATTTAGCGTTGTATGCCTGATAGTTTTGCTCATACGCATCCTTATGAGCTGGATCCGCTTCAATCAAAGCCGTTTTAATATTATTAGCCATTTTTTGTGCATTTAACGGGCTTAACCAGGCATGTGGATCAAATTCTTTTTTATTTTCATCTGTTGTGATCAAATTAGCACCTTGACTTGCTTCTACGACACGCACTTTAGATGAACTTGATAGACTTCCTAGAAAATCTTTGACCCAACCTTCAAAGCCTGCGCCTTGGTATACGAAAACTTGAGCCCCTGACATATTTTTGATATCCCTGCTTTTTGGAGACCAGTCATGTGGCTCCACGCCAGCCGGGACAAGATTTATTACATTTACATAATCGCCGCCAATTTGTTTCGTGAAATCATATAAGGGATAAAAACTAGTCACAACATTTACTTTTCCCTCTACTAATCCAGCTTTCGAACTGCTGCAGCCCGCAATGCAGCAAGCAACTATTACCAATAAAGCTATGTAGATATATCGCTTCGCATGTCTTGTCATTTGAATAAACACCCACTCTAAATCGTAATTTTTTTTATTAACGTTTTGATTATACGAGGTGGGTTTATTGAAGTCAATATATCTGGAGAGGAAACTCAAAAAAGCCAGCTGCATCGTTCACAGCATGGCCATTTCTAATTTCCCTATATAATAATGCGAGAGTGATTATTCTTCAGATCCTCCAGAATCGCTCGAATCTCCTGAATCACTCGAGTTTCCGGAACCCCCAGAATCACCTGAACCCGAATCGCCAGAACCTTCTTCCCCAACCTTAGCTTCTCTGGCTTTTTGTTTTTCCTCGCTGCTGCCTTTTATTGGTTTATCTGATTCTTCTTTCAACTTCTTATAACGCTCTTCCGATTCCTTAATGAGTTTAGCATCCTGCTCTTTTTGATATTTGATTACTTCATTATACATCTGATACTGCTTTTTCAGTTCTTGATCAATCACACTCTCATTTTTAGCTTCAGCTTGTTTTTTTTCTTCTTCCTTTTTCTTCTGACCTCCACCGAATAACGAACAAGCTGATAAAGTGATGATCAATATTACTAAAGTTATCCCTTTTCCTATACGTTGTATAAGCATCTTATTCACTCCGTGGTTAGTTTCCTTTAGCTTGCCCTTTGTCATCAAAAATACCCTTAACTTAGTCACAAAAAGCAATAGACCCTTTCCCAGAAAATCTGGGAAAGGGTCTTTGTGCATAAGGCTGTATTATTTCACGATTGCACCGTTCGGCATTAAATCTGGAACGGTCGCTAGCGTGAGCTGATCGCCATGTGAAGCGGCGAGAATCATACCTTGAGACAGCTCGCCGCGCAGCTTCGCGGGCTTCAAGTTCGTGACGCAAATAACTTTGCGTCCAACAAGATCATCGGGCGTGTAGAACTTCGCGATGCCCGAAACAACCTGACGCTGCTCATAGCCGAGGTCGAGCTGCAGCTTAAGAAGCTTGTCGGCGCCTTTCACAGGCTCCGCCGAAATCACTTGTGCCACGCGCAGCTCCACTTTGCCGAAATCGTCGATCCCGATTTCTTCTTTGGGCTCCGGCGCTGGCACAGAAGCAGTTGCAGCGGACGCTGGCGCTGCAGCCTTTGATTCTTCGGTGCTCTCCGAAGCACCGCCACCCATGGCCTCGACGATGTAGGCGACTTCTGCTGCTACGTCGAGTCTAGGGAACATCGGCTCTCCCTTCTGCACCTTGGTGCCTGTAGGGAGATGCCCAAAGGACTGCACGCTCTCCCACGCAGTCAAGCGCGGTAAATCGTCCGCAGCTAAGCCTAGCTGCGCCCAGATCAGTTCCGGTGTCTTCGTTAAGAAAGGACGAAGAAGAACAGAAGAGATGCGCTGAGATTCCGCCAGCACATACATGACCGAACCTAGCGTTTCACGCTTGGCTTCGTCCTTCACCATCGACCACGGCTGTGTTTCGTCGATATATTTGTTCGTGCGGCTAATCAACTGCCACACCGCAGATAGCGCGATGGAGAACTCCATTTTCTCCATCGATTCCTCATACTTAGCAACAGTTGTACGAACTGTCTCCAACAGACTTTCGTCAAATTCAGTTGCACCGGGAATATAGGCAGGAATTTTTCCTGCAAAATACTTATCAATCATCACAATCGTACGATTCAATAAATTCCCCAAATCATTAGCTAGATCATGATTTACACGTTCCACAAAACTCTCAGGAGTAAATGTGCCGTCTGCTCCGAATGGCACTTCGCGCATGAGGTAATAACGAAGAGCATCCAAACCATAACGATCAATAAGTGTAACAGGGTCCACAACATTCCCCTTGGACTTGGACATTTTGCCATCCTTCATAAGCAACCAGCCGTGTGCAAATACTTTTCTCGGCAGAGGCAAATCAAGCGCCATTAACATAATCGGCCAATAAATCGTATGGAACCGCACAATTTCCTTACTCATTAAATGCACATCTGCTGGCCAATACGTTTTGAAAATTGTCTCATCATCAGAACCATAACCAAGGGCTGTAATATAATTGGAAAGCGCATCAATCCAAACATAAATGACATGCTTTGGATCTCCAGGAACTTTAATTCCCCAGTCAAAAGTCGTTCTCGAAACTGCCAAATCCTCTAAACCTGGCTTAATGAAATTATTCAACATCTCATTCTTACGTGATTCCGGTTGGATGAAATCAGGGTTCTCTTCATAATATTGAACGAGTCTATCCGCATACTTACTCATCCGGAAGAAATAAGTTTGCTCCTTCATCTTCTCCACAGGACGCCCACAATCAGGACATTTTCCATCGACTAACTTACTCTCCAAGAAGAAAGATTCATCTGGAATACAGTACCAACCTTCATACTCACCCAAATAAATATCACCTTGATCAAGTAAACGCTGAAAAATCTTAGTTACCGCATTCTTATGTCGATCTTCCGTTGTACGAATAAAATCATCATAAGAAATGTCCAGTTTCGCCCAAAGTTCTTTAATCCCAGAAACAATATTATCCACAAAAGCCTGTGGTGTTGTTCCTTTTTCTTGCGCCTTACGTTCAATTTTCTGACCATGTTCATCTGTACCTGTTAAATACCTAACATCATAGCCTTGTAACCTTTTGTAGCGCGCCATTGCATCTCCAGCAACAGTCGAATAGGCATGCCCAATATGCAGCTTGTCACTTGGATAGTAGATCGGTGTAGTAATATAAAATGTTTTTGTTTGTTCGGACATTATTCATTCCTCCAATAGCGGTTAGTTGAAAACACAAAAAACCCTCATCCATCTTGGGACGAGAGTTGAACTCACGCGGTACCACCCAGGTTCCCCCGCCTTTCACAAGCTCGGGGCTCAGTAAGTCTATTACGACTTGCCCATTAACGCTGGGACACGAGACCAGCTTACTCTCTAGCAAAGTTTGTGTAAGCACTTGCTTTACACTCTTCTGCTGAGTAGCTCGAAGGCCTATTCTCCGGGACCATATTCCAAACATTCTCCTATACCGGCTTTCACCTGCCCCGGCTCTCTGTTCATAGGCATCTGATTGTACTTATCCGTTCATCGAAATAAACAATATTTAGCATCTTTAAGCACAATATATCGAAAAAAACAGCCTCATGTCAAGCCGACAGATTCACTATATTAATTTCCGCTCTTTGCTGGCACATGATCCACACCACCTGGGTGAAAAGGATGACATTTGCAAATCCGTTTCACGGATAACCAAGAACCTTTCATAGGTCCGTGAACCTCAATGGCTTCTAACGCATATTGCGAACAAGTTGGATAAAATCGACATGTTGGGGGTTTGAGTGGCGAAATAAACTTCCGATAAAAATGGATAGGGGCTTGCACAACCCTTTTCATCAGTATTCTCCTAATTCTTTGTAAAGTTGTAACTATCACTACCATCTTGACTGAAAATAAGGATCCCGTCAAATCCTCTTACTACGACTGTGACTGTGACTTCCAACTCCTTTAGAACCGAAAACACTTCAGAAATCTTGAATATAAATGAATGGATACAAAAGTTTTCATCACTGATTGCTGCGTAAGTTTAGATAATTTGACTTCTATATATGTTTTGAGATCAAATGGATCACACCAATCATCGATGATTTTCGGCGTAGGAAACTTTGATTTAATTGATTCAGAACGAATAGCCTTCTTTCTCATTTTACGCAATGCAAGTAATCTGCTCTCTTCAACCTTAATTGCATAACAAATTTTATCAATCAACAGCTTAGCACTTCTATAATTAATACCTAGCATTTCAGACAATCCGTACGCAGTAACTTCAACGCCGTTCATACATAAAAGCTGGATAGCTTTGAACCAGGTTAACAAGGAGAGTTTAGATTTATGCATGATTGTGCCCGCGGTTATCGAAATTTGCATTCTACACTCCTTGCACTCCAACAATCTACGAGAACGAATTTGAAAAGCTTCATGGTGATCACATCGAGGACAATGAAATCCATTAGACCAACGCAAGCTCATAAGAAAATCCTCACACGCCACTTCTGTTTCACAAGATGACGCTTCACTAGCAAGTGATTTAATATTCATTCGCCTCTCACCCCTCATGAGAACTAATGTTCTATAAGACTATTATATCAAACAAATGTTCGCATGTATATATTTTTTTATAATATTTTCCATATATAGTGTCGTTATCTGGAGGCTATATATTCTCAATAAAACAAATTCTGTGATATGTACAAGTCAAAAAAACAAGGAAGTTAAAGGAAGTAAATAGGAAAACAAATAAGTAAATACAGAAATATGCTAAGAGTAAAACAAAGTAAGTAAAAAATTATGTAAAGTTATGATGATATTTTAATAGAAAGACAGAAATACAGAAAAATAGAAAGATAGAAATAAAAACATTGAAATAAAGTACATAGAAATAAAGAGCTAAGAATTTAAGGAGATTTAAGGGTCTAAAGATTTATGGTTCAAAGGTTCTAGATTTTAGGGGATTTCGGGAAGAAATAAAGAAAAAATGAAATTATAAATCTTTTTTTAAATAAGCTATTTTTAGTTAAACTACATAGATAGCACAATTCAATCCGCTGTACTGCGACTTGTAGATAGCACAGAATTTATATTTTGGCGGGATACTCCCCCTCCCCCCGATACTAGTGACAGTAAGTTAATTAAATTTTCTGCTGATATCTGTTCTTAATTTAATAGATTGTAGATATTACGGATTCGCGTAAAAAATTAAGGGTAGTTTAGAAAAGAATTTCGATGATGCGTCAGTATGGTTTCGGGGGGGCAGGGCTTGGGGCTTGGGGCTTGGAGTTCGGGGTTCGGGGGTCGGGGTTCGGGGGTCGGGGTCAGGGTCGGGGTCAGGGTCGGGGTCGGGGTCGGGGGTCGGGGCTTGGAGCTTGGAGCTTGGGGTTTGGGGTTTGGGGTTCGAGGTTCGAGGTTCGAGGGTCGGGGGTCGGGGGTCGGGGGTCGGGGCTTGGAGTTTGGGGTTCGGGGTTCGGGGGTCGGGGTCGGGTTCGGGTTCGGGGGTCAGGG
>NZ_WHNY01000033.1 GCF_013141695.1 Paenibacillus plantarum | reverse complement strand
CAGCGAACAAAAAACGGATGCATCGACATCCGCTGTTCTGCTATCGTTCTTTCGTTAGTTCAATGGTGATACCATTACTTTGGGAGTTCGTTAATGACTCCATCCAAAGGAAATACCATCTCCACAAATTCTCCTGAAGTAGCCTTTATATTAACAGCAATACCATCAATCATAACAGACCATTGCCTATTCCCAATAATTTTGTTCCAGAATGAATCATTCTCTAGTAAACAATATGCAGCCTGTTTCTCCGTATCCCAATTACCATTCGTTTTTTCGTTGATTACTTTTACATATTCTTTTGCTTTGATAATAGCACTATTTTCAGTTAGGATGGGTTTTTGAATTTGATAAATTACAAATATGCTTAGAGCTATAAGCAACAATAAAGAAATCCTTTTCATACCTTATTTTCACCTCATACATATAAACGAAAATTGAATCATTTAGTTGTTGAGAAAACGGCAGTCCTTATGCCGGCTGCCGTTTCTTTATGTTTATTAACTATCGGTTTGCAATAGGTAAGCATTTGATGTTATCTCCAGCTTTTCCCCTGCTTCGCACGGAGCGTGCCAGTTTCCAAGCACTCCGCGGTCCATCTAACTGAATTTAATAAATCATAACTTCCTCGTTACTCATTGATTTGGGATATGTTAAACTGGATCTAATGCATATTTTTCACGGTATTGGTTGATCTTGTTCATCATCGATTCCGTTAGATCTAGTTTATTCTTGAGTACGTCAATCGTCTCTTTATGTGTTTGTAGGATAAGTTGCCCTACCTCTTTGTGGAGGATTCGCAAATTATTAAACTTGTCATTTCCACCTAAGTGCAACGGAATATAGTGGTGGCAGTAAACATCGGATGCGAAGAGATACATGCCTGTAATCTCGCATTTCCCCATTTTCATGCTATACCGACTAATTCGATTATCCATATATTCTACACTCTGATTCGGGATGCTAGATTTCGTTAGTAAGTAAATTTCCTGACGTAAATCTGGTCGAAGCTTTTTGTGTATTTGTTCTCTGCCAGCTATGGTAAAGAGAGAAAGCCCTGTACTGAAGCCCATCGTATTCTTTGTTTTCACATTCGCTAGCGGATATAAATAGACTCCAGCTACTTTAAATGTCCTGTAACCCAAGCTGTAAAATTTGCTGTACGTTGGCGGTGGATTTGCAGGATGTTCGTATTTCCCGATTTGTTTGAGACGATTGTACATGAAAGCTCGCAGATCGTAGGCAAGACGTGAGAACGCAACACTAACATGTGTTGCCCGATTGAAGTAGTTGTGAATTCCTAAAACAAAGCTGTTGAACCGTGCAGCGTTTAGTGCCGTAGGCGAAGATCTCATTTTGAGAATATGTTTCTTGGCTTCGCTCCTCATTTTCTGTGTTTTGCCCGATTTAATGCCCGTATGCGCTACTCGCTTATGACCCTTTTTGATCGCTCGGATTGTAAACCCAAGGAATTCCGACTCTCGTTTTCGCAAATTAATGATTTGAGATTTCTCAGGGGACACGTCCAGTTTCAGACGGTCTTTGAGATAAAGAACAACCGCATGATACCATCTTTGGGCTGATCGCCAATCTCTGCAAATGATTTTAAAGTCGTCGGCGTACCGCACCAGGTAGCCTTCTTTCAGACTTGACCGTATTTTCGCAGCTCTTTCTCCTGTTCTTGATTTGAAAGGCTTCTTCAACGGAAAGAGTTCCCATTGACCAGCCACCCAATGATCGAGGTCATTCAGTACAATATTCGAGAGCAGTGTTGACAACAAGCCCCCTTGAGGTACCCCTTTTGAAGGTATTCCTACCCCTTTGATTTTAGCTTTTAGCATTTTAGAAATGCAGGCTAGAACCTTTCTATCTTGAATGCCCATGTTCCAAAGCTGCTTCAAAAGCAACGTATGGTTGACGTTGTCGAAGAATCCCAATATGTCGATGTCTACTACATAATGCATCGAAGCCTGATTGATGAGAAACTGTACTCTTGCCATGGCATGGTGTGCTGATCGAAGGGGTCTGAAACCATAGCTATGGTTGTAGAATTGGGCTTCAGCTATGGGCTCAAGAACTTGCTTGAAGCACTGTTGAATGATACGGTCGAGGATGCACGGGATGCCAAGCGGTCTCATCTTACCGTTATCTTTTTCGATGAGCTTCCGTCTGACATTCTTGGGGCGATAGTTTTGCAGTTTGTTTTGGATTTCACTTACTAATTCGTATTCGGGTCGTTGTTCGAAATCTTTGATGGTTAATCCATCTGTTCCTGGTGTCTTTGATCCTTTATTGGACTTCATCGTACGATAAGCCAGCAAGATATTTTCTCTGGATGTGACGATCTCATATAGATGTGAGAAGGTTTCTTTGTTTGCTGATCTTTCGTGCAAATCCGTAAAAGATTCCGTCATGCCGTAATACTCCCAATTTCGTAAAGTTTGGTCGAGTAGGCGGGGCCTCTCCTTCTCGGATTGTACCCCATACCCCTCTCAGATCCGTACGTGCGCAATTAACGCATACGGCTCCTCACAGCTACCATTCACAGAGTTGAGTATTAGTCGTAGATATTAACGTAGATTTTGGGTTTTGGTAATCCGGCGAACTTGAGGAAACGGAGGAACTTCTCTTTGGTAAAGCTGTCGCGTTGGCTTCTGCGGTTAAGCCATTTAAACAAAAGGTTGTGAACTTGGAACTGGTACGCTCCGAGCTTGCGAAGGTTGTCTGTAATTCCGTAGTATCGGTAGTGCCCTATCAGCTTTGCTCGAACGATCTTTATCAGCTCTAGCGTCCCCATATGTCTATTTTGTCTGACCCATGTTTTGAACGCCTTGACCTTCTGTCTAAATTTCTTACTGCTTGTTTCTCGAATGACTCGAAAGTTGCCCTTTCGGCTTTTCCCGCACCGATGGGTGAACCCAAGGAAGTCGAATGTCTTCGGTTTTCCTTCTCCATTTTCCTCCAAATTCTCCTCCGCATACCGACCGAACCGGATGATCTTCGTTTTCTCTACTGCTACTTCGAGATTGAATTTCTCCAGCCTAAGCAAAAGCGCTGAGTAAAATCGTTCAGCATCCTCTTTGTATTGGAAGCAGCATACGAAGTCATCGGCAAAGCGCACCATTTCTGCTTCTCCCCTACACTGCTTCTTCACTGCGATTTCAAACCACAGGTCGAGTACATAGTGTAGATAGATATTCCCTAATACCGGGGACACGACCGAGCCTTGGGGCGTGCCTTCTTCCGTTGGCTCGAATATTCCGTCTTCTTTAATGCCAGCTTTCAACATTCGATGAATTAGACGATGAATATTCGGGTCGCCGATTCGATCTCCAAGGAATTTCTTCAGCCATTCGTGATCTACATGATTGAAAAATCCCTTAATATCGGCATCCACTACATATCTTGTCTTTCCGTCCTCAATGACTCGGTTTAGCCTCTTTAACGCTTGGTGCATGCTTCGTCCTGGTCTGAACCCATACGAGAAATCTAGAAAGTCTTGTTCATAAATCGCCTCAAGCAGGTTCTTCAGCGCCTTTTGCACTAGTTTGTCCTCGTAAGCCGGAATCCCAAGCGGACGCATGCTTTTCTCATCCTTCGGAATGTAGGTTCTTCTGGCGGGTAGCGGACGGTAACTCTTCTTCTTTAACCGTTCTACTAGATTTCCTACATTTTCTTCTAAGTTCCGCCCATACATCTCTTTCGTTACGCCGTCTACTCCTGTTGCCTTGCCTGTGACCATCCCCTCGTGGCACTGCTTCAATGCTTCCGCGTTGATCAAGTGCCCTATAGAGATGAAACATTCTTTCGGTTTGGCCTTGGCTATCTCCGCTATTCTTATTAATTTCGTTTCCATTTCGGTTCCGCTCCTGTGTGCAGAAAATGTATCCTTAATAAGATCGATATCCGTGTCGCACGCCTTTCCTCCGTCGGCATTACCCGGTTTCATTGGTACTACGCGGCGATCCGACTCCCTGATTGCCATTTGGCTTTCTCACGTCTTTACCGCTTGGCCGCCATACTCCCGCAGATGTTCCTAAATAGTATTAGTCTTGTGGAAGAGCCGTCAGGGTCTCCCAAGTTGCTGAACGGCCATTGGTGAACATGCCTGGCTCTTCGACCCCGGGGAAGTCTCTCGCAAGCTTGCCTGTATCGCTTGCGAGGGATGTTGTCTTCCAGTAACAGTGAGACTGTCGACCTTCCCGATGCATGCATTTCGAGGCTCAATCACTTTCAGGCCTGTACCCTATCTGTCTACGCTTAAACGAACATGTTGCCATCTTCGCTCCAAGACTCGTTATTGGTGGCGTGGCTAACGCCTTTCCAAGCAGGGTTCTCACCTGCTAAGCTCGTTCAACCTAAGCTTGGTCGCTCCACTGTGGCATCCATTGATGTCCCCACGTTCTTACCTGATCGGTGCAATTCACGCTTGGAAAACAATCTTTCTTTTCAGTTAGACTTGGGGCTGTTCCTCCACTCCCATTACAGGAGTTTCACCAGTCATGCCCCTACCCTCACAAGGATGAATGTATTTCGGCATGTGCCTTATAACAACCATTTCGGGTAACAGCCCTTGTTACAATGTCCCTTGCTTTCCAAGTCCCTTACATCCTAGCTATTCTTTCTAGACTTAGGTGCTTCCTCTAGGCCTGTGAGACAGATGCCGCCATTGTTCGGCATAGCGTATTTCATAGGAAAAATTCTTACTTTACGCCACTCACCCCATCTTTTAATGGTACATATGTTTCCATATGTTCTAACTTTAGACCTGTACATTCGGAAGTTCGTCAGTTCAGTTTGTTTGAACATTCTCACCATATCCAGTTTTTCAGCCACGCGACATATCCGTTGGCATACCTTTTCTACTAGAATGGCTTCAGCCTTCGTTCTGTCGAATCTACCTGAACTTCGCACCTCAAGACCTGTTAGTCGTGACGCGCGCAGGAGTATTGGCGGGATGGTTTCAGGATACATGGTTCCGTCATTCCCATCCTTGGTTGTAAAGTTAAGATTACTGCTGTAATCTCCTGCTTTTCACGCTGTTTGGTGCTTATAGCAGAACTTGTCGTACTTCGCCGTTAGCTGAACGGCACAGGTGACAAGATGAAATTTCATCTCCAAGAGTAGCTACCACTAACCATTCATCGCCAGTGTATCCCAGGCCATCTCATCGATTCGATCAAGACACGGCGCAGCAGGTCGACATGCTTTAAATACCCTACCCGTTAGGATACGCGCTGTTTATTCCATATCACTTTGCCCCGAACCGCCGCTTTCCGCGCCAAATAAGGGTTTTATCTATTTCTTGTACCTTAGCGCTAGCAGGCGTTCCAAGCCCCTCAATATCTTCCCCTTGACGGATAGCATATCAGATTTAGAAACCTTTTATTCCCATTGAGGTTCCTTACTTCATGTATAATTAAGGAAAAACCATTTGTTATGCTGAGTAAGGAAGGATACCTATGAAAAAAGTTTTTTATATGATGGATTGGGGGATATTTGGGCTCCGGTCCTATAATTATGTTTTGCTGTGCGTTCATATTTTAATGGACAATGCATATTCGTCTCGATTGCTCGTGAACATGATTTGGATCTTGGCAGCCTTTATTATTCCCATCCTATTCTGGTTTCCACAACTAAGGAAGAACAAGGAATGGTTCATCTTCCTTGAACTATTGCTAGGCGGATCTTATTATTTTACATCGTTCATGCAGGAGGATCAGTTAGGGAGTGTCGATTATCTCATTCCAAGTCTTACGATCGGTTACTTATTGACTAGGAAGACCACTTGGGCTATGCCGGTGCTCTTATTACTACCCTTTACCAGCATGGTATTCGGCGAGGTTACATGGGACCTCGCACTCGGTTCAAGCTCAGATAACCTTCTCTTCTCATTGATCGGGATATGGGTCAACTTCATCGCCAAAGCCTATCATGAGAAGAATCAATTAGCTAAAGAAATTGATGAACAGAATAAATTGTTGACCCTATATGCTGCAGAGATCGAACGGATGACTCTGCTAGAAGAACGAAATCGTATGTCCAAGGAGATGCATGACACGTTAGGACACTCTTTTATTTCCCTTATTATGAGTCTGGATGCGGCTATTGCGCTTCTAGACAAAAAACCGGATCTAGCTAAAGAGAAATTGATTCGTATAAGAGGACTAACAGAACAGAATTTGGATGAAATGAGGGGCATCGTCCACAAGATGGGGGAGGAAGAGAATATAAGTTTAGTAGACCACGCCGAGGGACTCATCGACAGCTTTCGAGAATATACCGGAACTGTCATTCGTCTCACGCTGGAAGGAACAGAACGTATCCTTCGTTTCGATGTGCGGCAATCGATCATTCGGGTGATACAAGAGTCTTTTACGAATGCACTCAAGCATGGAAAAGCTACGGAAATCGAGCTCAGTCTCTGCTTTTTCCCATCAGCTCTGCTTGTGTCCATTCGAAATAACGGAATACCCTTGGATAAGGTAGAGTACGGGTTCGGCCTAACAAACATGAAGAATCGGATGGAGATGCTGGGAGGTACTTTCTCCATCTCCGCCTTAGCGGTCGTCGGCGCTGAAGTCAGGTGTGAAATTCCACTGAAGGGAGATAAGCTGTATGACGAAAATTAAAGTACTCATCGTTGATGATCAGGAATTGATCCTGGAAAGCCTCAATATCGTACTCGAAATGGAAGACGATATTGAGGTTGTGGGATTGGCGAAGAACGGTGAGGAAGCTATCCACCACTGTGCGGCATCTCAACCGGATCTCATCCTCATGGATATTAATATGCCTATTATGGACGGCGTTGTTGCTACAGAGAAGATCAAACTTCGATTCCCGTTAACGAAAATTATGATTCTAACTTCGTACAAGGAAGTCGAGTATGTTCTGGCAGCGTTAAGCCATGGAGCTGAAGGCTACCTGCTCAAAGCCATCCATCCCAAAAACCTTATCGCCGGCATACGGGTGGTTCATACAGGAGGCACGCTCATTTCGCCGGAAATGGCAGACAAAATGATCAAAAGCATGCTGAAAAATACGGTTCCACCGGCTATGGATACAAGCGACTTGAAGCCTGAAATACTGGAGAAAAACAACGAATTCGGTCTTAGTGCCCGCGAAGTCGAGGTTCTTCATAAGCTGGCGTTAGGGCTACGTAATCAGGATATCGCTAAGGCATTATTCCTTAGTGAAGGTACGGTTAAAAATTACATCTCTAATATTTATTCGAAATTGAATGTAAAAGGAAGAAGAGAAGCTGCCTATAAGGCCAGGGAAGTAGGAATGATTATCGATCCTATAAGAGCACACCCTAAGGAAGAATGAAATGATGCCATAGCACAGCTCAAAGCCGACATCGCAACGGATGTCGGCTTTTATTCTGCCAAAGTCATATGACCACGATATGACTGAACGGCACTGCTAACGCATGACTTTTTTCAACTATAGTGTGAATTGTAGCCTGTGATATTAAAGCTTATATCGTAAATCTGTCAAAGGAAGGGATGTGATCACTTATGATAAGAAAAAGGAAGACATCCAACATTGAGGGCCTTAGTGGTCGAAGAACGTCTGCGATTGTTACATTGTTCCGATTCCCCCTCATCTGGATGCTCGTGGGAGCGCTGGGGATCGTCCTCACCAATGTGATATTCAGCAGGTTATCAGAAGATACGAATGCACTAGGCGACGTCTTGTTAGCACTTATCGGAAGCGCCGCTGCGATCGTTATCTACTGGCTTACGATGAGGTTCCTGGCGCGGCGACTGGTTCCTGAACTTCTGCTCCAACGGCGTGCGGTAAAAGAAGTTATTTTCGGCGCTGTCGTCGGCCTTATCTTTATCATCGTTTCAACAGCCCTCATCGTCTTATTCGGTGGGTATTCATTCGAGTGGGCCGACGTTAACACCAGCTCTGTCGTTTGGCCTGTCATCGCTACACAACTCGTCGCTGCCTTTATAGAGGAATTGATCTTTCGGGGGCTTGCCTTTCAAGCCATTGAAAAAATGGGCGGAAGTTGGATTGCATTGACCTTAACATCCCTCTTCTTTGGGGCCGCTCACCTAGGCAACCCCGGAGCTACGGCTTGGGGAGCCCTCTCTATTGTCATTGAAGCTGGTGTATTGCTAGGTGCAGCATTCCTATGGCGGCGCAATGTTTGGTTTATCGTTAGCCTCCATTTTCTCTGGAATACAATAGAGGGACTCTTGGGAATCCCCGTCTCAGGCCACCCCTCCTCCGGACTTTTCACAGTCGAAGTTACGGGCCCGGCCCTTCTCACTGGAGGCAACTTTGGCCTTGAAGGTTCGATAATACCTGTCATCATCAGCCTGTTGATCGCCATTCCTATGCTGATTTCTGCTCGCCGCAAAGGACATCTCCTATCTCCCCGTCAAGATTCATAAATAGTTCGACTCACTTGTCCAAAATCGCAAAAGCTGCATGTCTATTTATCGCCACTGCGATACAACCTTAGACCGTTCATGACATAAGGACGAACAATGTCTACCAACCCATCGGTTCGATCTTTTTCCTCGACATTTAACCAATAATGCGCAGCGCTATAGATCGCCGAACCTGTCATGGCCGCCATGACTTTGATAGGGTGCCTGTCCACGCCAAGATGCGTAGCTCCTTGTAGAAAGATGCTTTCTATGGTTTGCAGCAGCATTTTCTTTATTTTCTCATCGATAAGCGTAGCCATCGGCTTGGAATCCATTCTGCATGTCTGATAAAAATCCACGATGTATCGGTGCGTCTGCAAGATTAGCTGGTCACATATTTCATCCGTAAACTCCCGTGCATTCGCCACTTGCTCCGGAATCATCTCATGGAACGCCTGTTCGGTTACTTCGTCAAGCAAAGCATATTTATCTTCAAAATGGGCATAAAAAGTGGCTCGGTTAATGGTTGCTTTCTGCGCGATATCCTTGATGGTGATGGCATCAAATCCTTTTTTCCGTAACAAATCTCTGAACGCTTCTTTAATTAACTGTCGTGTGCGCAACACCCTCGGATCTTCCTGATTTACCATTTCAATATCTCCTCGGTAAACATCAATTATGACAATGTGTTGCCTAAACAACTTTCAACTAACTCTGCCGGTTGAGATCACAAGCATGCAGTATTATCATATTATCTAACAAGTGTTGCTTAAACCATTTATGACTATTTATTTGAAAGGAAGGATTCTATTGAACACCAAGCCCTATCGACTTCTGATATTTGGCGCCGGCGTGATTGGCAGTGTATACGCACTCCGATTTGCACAATTCGGACTGGACGTAACCTTGCTGGCACGAGGAAAGAGGCTGGAGGCACTTAAAAGGAACGGACTGTCATACAACGACAATGGAACGATCAAGCAAATATCGGTCAAGACGATAGACACGCTTGAGAACGACGACATTTATGATTATATCTTTGTTCCCGTACGATATGATCAGGCCGAATCTTCCCTGACTGCAATCAAGAACAATAAGAGCAAAACCATTGTCACCTTGACCAACACCATAGGATATGACAGCTGGCTTGAAATCGTGGGAGACCGACTGCTCCCAGGATTCCCGGGTGCGGGTGGAGACATCAAAGAGGATGTTCTATACGCCCAATTTGGTTCCCAAAAACATCAAGGGACCATTTTTGGTGAAATAAATGGACGGACGACTGAAAGAGTGAAAGAACTTGCCCAACTATTCGAATCGGTCAATTTGCATTATGAAATCCAAAAAGACATTCTGGCATTCCATATATCGCATATTGCGTTGGCTATCGTCAACAAGCATTTCTACACGAATGACGGAATGGTGGATATTGAGACAGCAAGAAGTGTAAAGATTCTAAGCAAGATTGCTGCAGATATTAAACAGAACATTCACCTGGTAGAGCAAGCCGGAATTCCGGTAATCCCACCTGAAACAAAGGCAATGGGAGAACTGCCTGAGAGCGATATTATTTCCCGTTATCGTCAGATGCTGAGCAATGATTTTATCATTGATGTAAAGCTTGGGAACCATGCTGTCAGCCAAAAGGCGGAAATATTGTTATTAGATAAGAGGTTTCATAAATTGATAACCGAGATGCAACCGTAAGCGCGGCGCCTGCCTCTTCGAAGGAATTTTTGCATTATCTGACTTTTTCAGATTCGGTAAAGCTGGAACCCTAGTTCCAGCTTTAATAATAAGTCCTATAAAATTACGAATATTGAAGCAATAATGAGATAGATTCGCCTTCTCAGAACAAAGAGCCAAGCACGGTAATAAAATGAAATAGCAGGAAATAAGAACCGTTTCATGAAGCTGATCAAATTGGAGACAGCTGCGCTTTCTCATATCCGCCATCTGTGAAGTGATACATCATATGTATATATCGACAAGTTTTAAGTCCACTCGCAAGAACGACCGTTTCATGCGAATGGCATCTCTTTTTCCTGATTCCCCTCACTCCTACTCTTCCAGAACAATCTGCTTAAACTGGATTACCGAGCTTCTCAGTTCTTGCTCTTGTTCCAAATAAGCGCAAAGTGCTTGAATAAGCGACTTTCTAGGCTGAGCCTGAGTCATCTCCGCCCCTAACAGCTGAACAATCTCTTGCAATTCCTTCCGCCGAGCAGTCCCGCCAGGCCAAGTCTCGAGCAGCGCAACCACTCTGCTGAACATCTCCTCGGCAAGTCGTTCTTTTTCGTTATTCCAGTCGTCTGAGCCTGAGAGAATGAATTTATCATAAGCACTTCGCCCAAGCAGCCCCTTTGAACCTGACCTAGTCATGTGCTCGACCAGCGCATCCAGTTTATCGACGATAAACCAAGCTGTATCCTCTATCGACAGCGACTTCACCTCGTTGATGATGCGCTGCAGATAGTCCTTAATGATCGCGCGATATATAAAGATTAGGTCCCAGAGAAACGGCTCGATTCGCTCACTATAGACTTCTAGCAGCCAAGACCTATGCCAATCCATCATGCGGGCGCGAACATGACTCCTCAGTGAACGAAAAGTCTCGTACTGCGTAATCGGAAGATCGATGAAGTTGACCATAATGTGTCGGTATTCAATAAAATACTGAAAGCGAAATACGATCTGATTGACGAGGCTCTCTTTGGGAGTGCCTATCTCGGTTTTTTTTAAGCGCTCAGCCTGATCAAAATAAACCGTCTGACACTCGTCGAAAACCGCACACAACAAGTCCTCTTTAGATGGAAAATATTTATACACCGAACCCTTTGCAATGGAGCAGTCTTGGGCGATTTCCTGAATCGAGGTCGCCAAAAATCCTTTTTCATTAAACATCTTTGAAGCCGAACGAATGATATCCTGCTTGGTTGCGCTCATTCTCGCGTACCCCCTCTTGACACCTTTAAACATATAGTACAAAATATTGAACATAGAGTCAAATGACCCTTTGTCCGATATTTTGTACTTTTGGTCAAGCAAAGGGCGTACTCGATTTCTTGGTTGGAGCGTGATTGATCGTGGAAGAACTATTGTTTCAATTCCCTAAGACGGCATTAATCGTAATCGACTTGCAGAAATGGCTTGGAACTGACTTTGCCCCTCACTCGAAGGAGCAAGTCATTAGCCGTGCAGCCACAATGGTTCAAACCTTCCGAGAGGCAGGCGCTTTTGTTGGGATTGTTCGCGTATCCACGAAAGATTTCAAAGACATGCCGCGTCCGCTGCTAGATCAGGCCCCTCCGGCATTAAATCTGGTGCCGGGATGGGATGAGATCGTACCCGAGATCGGAGTCACCGATACCGACCACCTGATTACAAAGCGTCAATGGGGAGCCTTTTATGGAACGGACTTGGATCAGCAGTTGCGCCGGCGGGGCATCACGACAATCGTACTTTGCGGGATCGCGTCTGGTATCGGCGTGGATACCACGGCGCGTGAAGCTTTCGCCCATGGATATCAGGTGGTATTCGCGATTGACGCCATGACCGGCTTCAGCGAGACGGAACATGAGCACGTGAGCAAGCTTATCTTTCCCCGTATTGGCAGAATCCGTACGACCGAAAACATTCTTGCTTGCGCCGCGCTTCAATGAATGAGACATCTGAGAACTCGAATTGGAGTTCTTAGTGGAACAAGGAATTGCTGGCCCTCTAGAAACCTAAATAATTCTTATATAGAGAAGAGGCGACGAATCCTATTAAATCAAAGGACTCGCCGCCTCTTCTTTACGAAAATTTGCGTCATTTGTGATATGGTTCACCTCGAATGATCCTCAACTAACGGCTTATTGTTTACACTATTCGGGTAACGGG
>NZ_WHNY01000032.1 GCF_013141695.1 Paenibacillus plantarum | reverse complement strand
TGTTTCATGGTGACATTTATCATCTTTGGGTTATAATGTTGAATGGAGCTAAAGCAATGATTGAAGGAGTTTATTCGAGATGATAATAGAGATATTTCAAGATCTAGTATGTCCTTGGTGCCGCATCGGGAAGAAGAATTTGATGGATGCGCTGGAAGATTTTACAGCAGAACCTGTTGAGCTGCACTATCGTGCGTATCAACTTGATCCTTCGACACCCGTGGAAGGTGCAGATTTTGCGACACTTATGCGTACTAAATTTCGTGCTGATGAAAGCAAACTGCAAGCCATGCACCAACAAGTGACTCAGGCTGGACAGGCATCAGGTTTGCATTTTGATTTTGGGCAAATCACGAAAATGCCAAATACGTTAAAAGCGCACCAGCTCATTGCGATCGCACCTGAAGAAGTCAGACAGCAGCTTGTTGACGATTTGTTCAAAGCTTATTTTGAGGATGGAAAAGATATTGGTCACATCGATATTCTACTTGAAGCTGCAAGTCTGCATGGCATGGATCCGCATCAAACTCGTATTCAACTTTCTGCTAAAGAAGGTCTGGAGCAGGTTGAAGATGACCTTGCTTTT
The DNA here is from genome assembly GCF_013141695.1 of Paenibacillus plantarum. Classification (GTDB taxonomy): domain Bacteria; phylum Bacillota; class Bacilli; order Paenibacillales; family NBRC-103111; genus Paenibacillus_E; species Paenibacillus_E plantarum. The sequence goes on along the minus strand of NZ_WHNY01000032.1, from coordinate 22,276 downwards.
GCCAGGCAAGCCGGTGTAACAGGTGTACCCTTTTTCGTAATAAATCGTAAGTATGCGTTAACAGGTGCTCAACCCGCAGCTACGTTTCTGCAGGCGTTAGAGCAAATTAGTGCAGAGGGTTCGGACGAAACATGATCTAAAGTTCACTATCGCCCGGCATCTCCACGTGGAGAGTCGGGTTTTTATAAGCTGATAACTAGGAGTTTTACGAATGACTACTTTACTTAAGGCACTCAAGCAGCTGCCTACTCGCGCAATGATTTTTATACTTCCTTTTGTATTGATGTGCATGGTTGAATTTTTGGAGAGGGGTACTTATAAGGAATTCCATCATTGGATGACGACGTATCCTTTGGCCATGGTGCTTGCTTATTTCGTTGTTGGATCTTTGTATTTGTTTCTTATCGCTATTACTGGTCGTTCTAGGCTGTCGTTTTGGCTCCTTTGTGCCATTTTGTTGCCCCTTGGGGCGATTAGCGGTAGTAAGTTAAAGGCTATTGGCGCACCTTATTATCCATGGGATCTTTATTTTAACAACCAGCTTATGGAGTATAGGAAGTTTTTGAGCGAATATTTTAATAATCGTATTGTTGGTTATACCTTGCTGTTTATCGTTATTGTTGCTTGTCTGTTTCACCTCATTTTACGCAATCGCAAAATGAAGTTTCATTGGATCGAACGCAGTGTTTACGGTCTAATCGCTGTTGTAATCGCAATTAGTTTATACGCGGATAAGCCCCTTTCGTTTACAAAACTATATGGGGTTTACACGGTTCCTTGGGACCAAACGATTACCTATGATGAAAATGGTTATTTGTATGCTACAGTTCAGATGCTTAACTTTTTACATGTAGCGAAACCAGATGGTTATAGTAAGAAAGCAATTACGTCTCTTCTGGATCAAATCTCAGAAAAACCAGCTATAAATGACAAAAAACCAAATATTATCGTTTTGCTAGGAGAGTCCTTTTTTGATCCGACGATCATGAAAAACGTCACTTTTAGCCGTGATCCGATTCCGCATTTGCATGAGTTACAAAAAAAATTCACTGGCGGCAAGATGTTATCTCCTCAATTCGGGGGTAGTACTGCAAATGTTGAATTTGAGGTTTTATCAGGGAACTCGATGCGTTTTTTCGGAAAATCACCCGATAAAATCATTCCATATATTGAATATATGAATCACGGTGTCGACTCCTTAGCAAGCATTACGACAAGACAAGGATACACGGCAACCGCGATTAATCCATTCTTCAGTTATTTCTTTGATAGCAGAAAAGTGTATAAGCATTTCGGGTTTTCCCGATTTATCTCAAGTGAATATTTCCCGAATGATTTCTCAGGACCCAATTATGCGGATCATGCTGTTGTGAACAAAATTATTGAGGAAACCGAAAAAAGTGCTGGGCCTGATTTTATTTTTGCTAATACGATGGAAAATCACCATCCTTACCCTCCTAATAAATTCAATAAAAATACGATTCAGGTTACTGGTGATATTTCAGCAGAGTCGAAAAGTATTCTAGAAACTTATGCACAAGGCATTACAGCTACGGATCAGGCTCTGCAATCTTTGGTTGATTATTATTCGAAAAAGTCAGATCCGACGATTATTTTGTTCTTCGGGGACCATTTCCCTTTCTTTGAGGAAGATTATAAAGTATATCGTGATGCCAAATATGTGTTGCCTAATGACCCCGATTTGTATACGAAGACACATTACACGCCTTTTGTCATTTGGAATAACTTCGTACCTGCTGATCAAGAGAAGCTGAATTTATCTTCAAGTCCTTCTTTTTTGGGGCCGATGCTGCTGCATTTGGCAGGTGTAAAGGGAAGTTACTACACGGATTATTTATATGATTTATCCAAGAAAATACCTGTCATTCCTCCGCAAGACATGTGGTCGGCATTTAACATTAAGGAGAGCGATCTCACTGGTTATGAGAAGCTGCAGTATGATAATCTTTTCGGGGGCAGGTACGGTTATGAAGCTAAAGGCTACAAAGATACGATTGTCCAACCCACATATACGTTAGGATACGGTGATCCTATCATTTCAAAGGTCACGGTAGCAGACAACAAAATTAAAGTAACGGGTTCACCATTTTTCTCATCCTGTAATGTGTATATTGATGGGCAGGAAGTTAAATCTAATTTCGATGGAAAAGATACGCTGTACGTTGATATCTCATCTAATCCTGTGATTGAACTAGGTAAGTCGCAACAAGTTGAAGTGCGTGTTTATGATGATAAAAAGATGAAAATCGGTCAATCCAATCTTTATCCATTGCCATCGTCATGACAAAAGCCCCCTATGAATAGGATGAAGGATATCCTACTCATAGGGGGCTTTCGCGTGATGAGGAGCATTCCACCAGCTCACGTTCATTTCTTCACAACGGTAACTTCAGAAGAATTAGGTCATCATCATCTATTGCGACTGTACACTTTCAATGTAAACGGTACTTCTTATGACCAACATGTCCATCAATATCAAGGTATTTCAGGGATAAAATACGGTCATTATCATACTTATTATGGCGTTACTGGCCCGCCAATTGCTGTAGAGAACGGAGCCCATATTCATTTACTGCAAGGTGTTCTGGACCCTAATCTATATAACACTGGAAGGCGAGGTGCGCTTGCAAAATCCGCTCAAATGGAAGGGATCATTGTAGAGCTCCATCAACATGCCTATCAAGGTTATTCCTCAATAGGGTTCGGATATGAACCTTGGTAGATTACTTCGTTTCAATATGAATCGCCCAATTGAAAGTAAAAGTCTCACCTGGCTCCAAGCTTTGTGCACCTGAGATTTCAGCAGGATAGGATTCATTGAACACGTTCATGATACTCGTGTACGGTTCAAGTGACACTGCGTTGCTCCATGGTGCTGTGAATAAAACGTGAATTGGGAATTTGTCCCCCATTTCAAAGATAAGTTTCGTATTGCGAGCCTCATACGCAATCTCGCATACTTGTGCCCCAGGCGCGATGCTAAGCATCTGTGAACCGCCAGGATATCCTGGCAGCGACGAGACCTTCTCGCCGCTCTGTAAGGCCGCTGTGAGCGCTGTCGGCACAGGTTCGCCTGCCGCAAACCCACCCGCGGACAGCGGCCATTCTGCCGCCGCGGGAATGGTTACCCGCACGCGGTCGGCTTCGCCCTCCGCGAACGCGAAGTACGGGTGAAAGCCAAGTGACAGCGGCATGGTATTGCCGCCTCGGTTGGCGATTTCACCGCTGAGCGACAGCGTACCGTCCTGCAGACGGTACGTAAAGCGGAAGCATGCGGCGTGTGGGAAATACGCCAGCATGTCCGGTGTCTCCGCGATGTCAAACTCCGCGGAGACGTAAGCCCCGCCAGCAGCGTCTGCGCCGCTGGCAACGACCTTCCACGGCCGCTCGCGCAGCTGGCCGTGGGCGTGATCAGGCTCCCGATTCGCCGGGAGCCGGTATTCGCGGCCGCCGAAGGTGAAGGCCGCAGCTCTTACGCGCCCCGGCGGGAACAGAATGGGCACGCCGTAGCGCGAGGAATTGTCGCGAAGCTCCGACAAGTCGTCGGGCTTCGCGATGTAGCTGTGGTTCCGCACATCGAAGCGGAACAGGTGTAGACCGACGGCTGGAATGATTTCGGCCACCGCCTCATTCATGTGGTCGACGAGTTTGAGCGTCGACTCCCCTTCCCATTCACTATGTATAACTTCATACTGGCTCACAGATGAATCCCCCTTATTAAATGTTGTCTTTCAATATTGGTTGCTTTGTGTAGCTAAAACGATTTCGGGTTTGATAATAGTTATAAATCATTATGATGCCGAGTACAAGAATAAAGCTCGTAATTAAACTTCCTTCTGCCCCAAAAGCTCCTCCAGACAGGAAAATAGTACCTTGCGTTTCTGTCGTAATGAATGACGACATTGGAATCCCTGAAACATCAAAACCGAATACACACCCCTGCATGAAATTCCACGCCAAGTGCAGTCCTATGGGCATCCATAAACTACCTGACAACTCACGACATATTCCCATTAATAGGCCTGCCAATAGGATATTAATAAAAGGTAACGCCGTCGTCCACATCCCTGGATTAAAGCTATGCAGTAAGGCGAATACAAGCGTCGATACCCCTACAGCTATTTTCGGCCCAAAGTGATTTTTCACAAGACCTTGTAAATACCCGCGCGCAAATAGTTCTTCGTTGATCGCTACCCCAATAAAGAGAAGAAAGCTCCCGCCTATCGCATATCCCTTCGATAAACTCCACTCCACTTGGATAATATCGATGCCTCCGAATAGCCATATCACTATGCTGCTAAGGGTTATCAGCACGGCCCCCCAGAGGAAACCTTCTCCGAACCGACGGCCGAACTGAACCGTTTGCAGCCCTAATTTCCATCCCTTTTTACGCTCAAATATATAAAAGCCCAAACAAACACCACTAATGAAACCCACAATCTGTGCCCATAATGAGGCTTTAATAAAAAAGGGATTACTCGTAACAGCTTCCATACTCACGATAAGATCAGGATTTAACCTCACGGCAAGTACAGCAGCAGCTATAGATAAAATGACCGTGATGACGATGATGAAAATGAGGGTTAGCAGTACTTTACCCACAATCTGGAGGATTGGAAATGATCTTCTCTTCTTCACTTCGATATCGCTTCACTCCTTTCGTTTATCAACAATTCGAGAATGTAGGCCCAATTCCTCCCATTTATTAGAAAGGAAACTCTTGTGCAAACGATTACGTCATGCCACAATAGGACTATCTATTGTCTTGATTGAGGGGGAACGTATGCTTTTTGTCCTATTTGCCCTTTGGTTCATCGCATCAGGACTACTCATTGTAGATCCCGGTTCACGTACCATGCGCTGGATGAGCGCAGTGGCTTTTACAGGCGGTTCTGGCGCATTAGCAGCAGTCATTTCCGCGGATATCATCCCCTATTTTCAGGTCACATCACCAAATCCATCACTAAGTGCATTCTTTTATCGTGTGATGAGCATCTGCTCCTTGCTTTCCTATTATGGCTTACCCTACGCTTTTGCGATGCTATCCTTAGCCTATCATTCCACTTGGCAGAAGCCGCTCTTGCGTACATGGTTACCGCTTATATTGCTAGTGCCGCCTATTGCTTGTCTGATCTTATTGCCAGGGTATACCGAAGAAATGCCCATAGAATTTCGCGTAGTCGCGACCTGGGCCTTCCCATACATCCTTATAGGTACCTTACTGATTGCACTCAAAAAAGAACATCTCCCAGCCATGAGGCGAACACACTTGTTCACCTGCCTAGCACTATTTCCGCCTATGCTTTGCGTTGGCGTGCTCAATTATGTCATGCCCAGCTTCGGGTTCTATCGATTGTGGATCTATCATGTATGGATTTTGGCCTTTGTGGTCCCTTTTTTTGTATTTACGTTTTTCAAATACGGATTTCTTGGTATCCGGCTGCTCATTGAGCGCCGTAAATTGGATTCCACGCTACGTGCCATTACGTCTGGTACGGCCATTCTTAACCATGCCATCAAAAATGATGTAGGAAAAATGCGCTTATTTCTGGAGAAGATGAACCAGCACGCAGTAGACACAGGGCAAACCGAGCTTATACAGGACATTCATGTCGTCATGAACGCCTCCAGGCATATTCAGGATATGATTAGCCGTGTACATGAACAAACACAGGAACTGCCTCTCCGCATTTCACAGGTTGACGTAGTTCAGTTGCTTCAAGATGTGCTAGAGCCCCTAGAAGTCTATTTAGGAAAGATCCAAGTACATGTTGAGTTGCCTGATCGGCTCGAACTTCAGCTTGATCAGATCCAAGTCACTGAAACATTAACGAACATTCTCATGAATGCCATTGAAGCGATGAGCAGCGGCGGGGAGCTTTTTATTAAAGCTTTTTCAAACAAAAAAAATATAGTACTTGAAATAAAAGATACAGGCATGGGAATGGAGAAATCCGTCCTCAAGCAAGCTGTAGAACCTTTCTATACGACAAAAAGCGGCAATCGGAATAACTTTGGTCTTGGCCTAGCTTATTGCTATAGCGTCATGAAAAAACACGGTGGTAGTTTGGAAATTAGCAGTGAACCCGGTAAAGGTACAAGTGTCTATCTGACATTTCCGGGACAGCGTTAGACTTGCAGAGGAGAGGAAGTATCGGAATGGATTCAATTCGCATACTCATCGTGGAAGATGATCTAGACTGGCTGCGCGGCCTGAAGGATTATTTGAATCGTCAAGGAGATATGACTGTCGTAGATAGCCGATCTACAGCAGAAGAAGCTCAAGTGTTATTTGGGAATGCCACACCTTCCGCTGATGTCGTACTTATGGATATTATGCTTCAAAATGAACCCGCGGGCATAAGTCTTGCGGAGCAAGCCTTCTTATCTTGGGGAGCCAAAGTCATCATGTTAACCTCGATGGAGGAAAAGGATTTCATTTTCCGTTCCTTTCAGGCAGGGGCAATCGATTATCAAATTAAGTCGCGTTTCGAGGAGCTCCCAGGCATTATTCGGGCGGCGCATGCGCGCCAGTCCGCGATTAATGCAGCTGTTTCTGAGCAGATGCGCGAGGAATTCCGTAGACTTAAACGGCTGGAGCAGCAATTCAAGATCAAAGAAGTGAGGGATCTCATCACCCCAACAGAACTTCAAGTTCTTGATATGATCGATCAAGGCCATACGCAGACGGAAATTGCGAACCGCTTCTTCATTTCATTACGAACAGTGAAAATTCATGTTGGGCATATTTTGAAAAAGCTCGGAAGCCCGAGCAGCAAGGATGCTGCTCAGCAGCTAAGAGATTTAGGCATTTTCGAGCGAGGTTCTTCACAAAAGGATAATGAAATCAAGAAGGAGCAATCCGATTAGTGGTTTAGTGGATATCTTTCTTCTTGAATCTTCCGCCTTTGACATCGTGGATATTGCCAACTGCAAGAAATGCTTTGGGGTCAAGTCCATCCACGATGGATTTCAACTTGGCTTCTTCCAACCGTGTAATCACACAGAAGATGACTTTCTTGTTATCTCCAGAGAATCCGCCTTCACCTTCTAAATAGGTGACGCCGCGTCCTAAGCGATCCATGATAGCACCGCCTATTTCTCTAAAATGGTCACTAATAATCCATACCGACTTCGACTCATCGAACCCTTCAATGGTAACATCAATCATTTTATAAGCGATAAAATAAGCGATTAACGAGTACATGGCACGGTCCCACGAATAAACAAACCCTGCACTTCCAAGAATGAATAAGTTGAAAAACATAACGATCTCGCCGACCGAGAAAGGAATCTTTTTCGAAACGAGTATCGCAACGATTTCTGTACCATCTAATGATCCCCCGAAACGAATAACCATTCCTACGCCAATACCAAGAATGATCCCGCCAAATACTGCGGCTAGCAACGGATCGTTCGTAAGTTCTTTCACAGGATGAAGCAGGGCTGTACCTGCTGACATAACTAAAATAGCAAAGAGTGTAGATAAAGCGAAAGTTTTACCAATCAATTTATAACCGATGAATAAGAAAGGGATATTTAATAATGTCAAGAACACACCTATGGGACCTTGGGTCAAATACGATAAAATGATCGAAATTCCCGTAATGCCTCCATCAATAATTCGATTAGGCACTAAAAAAATTTCTAACCCAACAGACATTAAAACGGCACCGATGAATAAGAATAATCCACGTCGAAAAAACGCACTTTTTGTCATTTTCCGATGTTGTAGCTGCATAATTGCTTCTCTTTTTAGTTGCATTTGTTCTTTAGCCATACGTGATCCCCTCCTAACTTATATCCTCTTTATAAGTATTCTTGATATAGCCACGATTTTCCTGCAATCAATCTATTTTTCATAGAGATACCATCGAATAATGTCGAAAGGCATGGTATAATATCAGGTATTCAAAGGACTTTTAACTTATTTTTGTACAGGAGAATCTATGAAACAACACATTGAACGATTGTTATTGGTAATTCGGCCAAGACTACCACTTTTACTTCTTGGACTAATCCCTGTTCTGATCATGGAAATCTTGAGCCGTGGGAACTACACTGAAATGATGTCTTGGAGCTTCAAGCATTTTATAGAGCTTCTTTTCAACGAATGGATCGTAGTAAGTCTACTATTGTTATTCGTTGCCATCATAGGACGTACTCGAATCGCGTATTGGGTGATTGCCGGTTTCCTCATTATTTTGGCCCTTATTAGTGGCGTAAAGCTCAAAATTCTAGGCGTGCCTTTGACGCCATGGGATTTAGTCGTAGCTGGCGAAGCCTCGGATATGGTGAAATATTTATCCAACATTTTGACTTTTAATGTCTTATCTGTCATTCTCCTGTTCCTTGTTGGCAGTTATTTCATCCTCTACCGTACAACCATGTTTATTAAAAAAGTAGCCTTAAAAGAACGTGCAATTCTAGCTGGAATTGGTTTAGTTATGTTTCTAGCTGTTTATACGGATCTGCCTCTGCCTGTTCAGAAGTGGTTTGGCATCGAAGCCGCAGTTTGGAATCAGGTGCAGAACACCAAAACAAACGGATATGCGCTTGCTACAGTACTGAATACCAAAGAAATGTTCTCAAACAGCCAAGAAGGTTATAATGATAAAGCCGTTGAAGCTATCGTGAATGCATCTCCGACGCCACCGGTTAAAGCAGGAGATTCCAACACCAAACCAATTAAACCTAATGTTATTGTTATTTTAAGTGAAGCTTTCTGGGATCCAACCCTTATCCCCGGCGCGAAGTTCGACAAAGATCCGATTCCTTTCTTCCATAAACTACAGAAGACTGGAACGAGCGGAACGATGCTTTCACCTCAGTATGGCGGTGGAACAGCCAATGTGGAATTCGAAGTTCTTACAGGAAACTCTATGCGCTTCTTACCACAAGGTTCCATTGCCTATAATCAATATATTTCAAATGAAGTCGATTCATTAGCGAGTATTTATGCACGTCAAGGTTATACTTCGACTGCGATTAGCCCTTTTTATAATTGGTATTTTAATAGTAATAAAATCTATCAAGATTTCGGCTTTTCCAAATATATTCCGATTGAATATTTCAAACCGACATACTCTGGTCCTTACATCGCGGATAGCGAAGTTGCTGCTAATATTATTCATGCAACTGAGCAAAGTGCAGGCTCTGATTTCGTGTTTGCAAACACAATGGAAAATCATTTTCATTTCTACCCTGGCAAATTCCCGAAAAATACGTTTAACGTAACAGGCAACTTCTCCGCCTCTTCGGTTGGTATGCTTGAAACCCTTGCTCAAGGTATTAATGGGTCAGACAATATGTTGAAGGAACTAGTGGAATACTACGAGAAAAAAGGCGAGCCTACAATTATTGCATTCTGGGGTGATCATTTGCCTGCGCTTGGTGATGATTACGCAACGTATATTGACACGAAATATATTAGCGGTAAAAATGATCCTGATTTCTTGAAAAAAATGTACAGTGTCCCACTAGTTGTATGGAATAATTTCGATACCGAGCGAAAAGACAATTTGAATATTAGCCCTTCCTTCTTGGGTCCATATTTAATCGAATTATCGAAGCAACAAGGTAATTATTATACAAATTTCTTAACGGATTTGGCTAAAAAGTATCCAGTCATCCCGCCTAAAGACCATTTTGCTGAAATGAACATTAAAGAAGATGATTTGAAAAATTACGAAACTTTGCAATATGATATTCTTTTTGGTGATCGACACGCTTACAAGAACTATTTAACACCGATCATCGATCCGAAGTACATGCTCGGTTTCGGTCCAATTAGCTTAGATAAAGTGGAAGCCGACTCACAAGATATATCAGGTCGCACGAATTTAACACTCACTGTCTCCGGTAATAATCTTCCCCCTCTGGGTTACGTAACTTTGAACGGGAAAGCCATTCCTACGACTTGGAAAGACGAGCACACGGTTACCGCATCAGTGGAAGGAACTTTACTTAAAACAGGACTTTGGGATATCCAAGTACAGGTTAAAGACTCCAAAGAAACGATTGTCGGTAAATCGAATTCGGTTTCCATCGATATCGGCGGACGTTAAAAAAAATTATTGTCAGTCCCTAATTCTCACTTTGAGAATTGGGGGCTTTTTTTTCTTAACTTGCTGCTGAAAATTAGTAAGAGCTCACCCCTTCATGGGATGAGCTCTTCTTGCTAACTATATAAATTATCAATTATAGATTAATGATTTTACCAGTCGCTTCGGATTCGAATGCTGCCAGAATCACTTTCAATGCTTGGTAACCCTCTTCGCCAGAAATGCGAGGCGGTTTGTTATCTAGAATACTAGTAACGAACTCGCTGATAACTCCGCTTGATGTTTGTTTCTCATTAGTTGCTACTTGACCTACTTTGTAACGCTCAATTGTACCATTACGAAGCTCAACGATTACTTGATCGTTAGGGTCTGTATCAATCTTGATAACACCATTCTCACACCATAGAACTGTGGAGTTGTCTTGACCCTTGTAGTAAGTCCAGCTTGCTACTAGGGAACCTGTAGCGCCGCTTCTCATACGAAGTAAGCAAGTCGCATTATCATCGACGTCTGTACCCTCTTTGTGAAGCGTACCAACGAATGCTGCTACCTGTGCAACTTCATCAGCAAGTAACCAACGGATAAGATCTGACTTGTGTACGCCTAGATCGCCCATAGCGCCCATAATGGCTTCTTCCTTACGGAAGAACCAGCTCTCACGACCATCAATGCTCCAGCCCTCAGGACCTGGATGACCGAAAGATGTACGGAATGTAAGAACTTTCCCAAGTTTACCTGACTCCAAGATTTCTTTCGCTTTCACATGTGGAGGCATTAGACGTTGGTTGTGACCAACCATCAAGAATACGCCGTTTTTCTTCGCAGCTTCAATCATCGCTTCGGATTCAGCAGCTGTAGTAGCCATTGGCTTCTCAACTAGCACATGCGCGCCAGCGTTAGCCGCGGCAATGGAGATTTCAGCATGAAGATAGTTCGGTGTACATACGCTAACCGCATCAACTTTCTCAGCTTTCAACATATCTACATAGTTGCTATAAGCTTTACCGCCATGCAATTCAGCGTAGTGCTGTGCTCTTTCAATGATGGGATCAACAAATGCAACTAGCTCAACGTTTGAATTGTTTGCGTATTCTGGGATATGTCTATGTTTGGAAATGGAACCACAGCCAATGACGGCTACTTTAATTTTACTCATGTGATAAATGCTCCTTCAATTATAAGAATAAATTAGTTATGAACGTTTAAATAATGCTCTTTAACCCAGTTAAAGCTGTTTTCGATACTAGTTAAAGGTGCCTTCTGGCAGTTATCTTGTTCTACGACAAGCCACTCTACACCAGCTTGCTCGGCAGCAACGATAACTTTATCTAGAGGAACATCGCCTAAGCCTAGCTCCAAGGTAACTAGTTTACCGTCAGCATCCTTCGTGAAATCTTTGAAATGCACCAATGGAAGACGTCCTGCATATTTGGCAATGTAAGCTAGTGGGTCTTGACCTGCGAATTGTACCCAACATACGTCCATTTCGACTTTAATAGCATCGTTATTCGCATACATCGCGTCAAAAACGAACTCATCTTCCACTTTGTAATGGAATTCGAAGTCATGGTTGTGATAAAGGAATTGCAAACCTTGTTTTTGCGTCTCAACCGCTAATGCCTGGCACTCAGCGATTAGAGCTTTCCATTGATCAACGGATTCGCGCTCTTCTGCACCAACATACGGACAAATAGCATAGGTTGCACCGATTGTTTTCAAATAATCGATCTCGCCTTGGAAATTATCACGGAATCTTTGCAAGCTGATATGGCTTCCGAAACATTTCAATCCAAGCTCATCTAGCAAACCTTTAAGCTTATCTGCAGGCATGTCATAATAGCCAGCAAACTCAACACCTTCATATCCTAACTTCGCAACATGGCGAAGTGTACCTTCCATATCACGTGCCATATCATCTCTCAATGTGTACAATTGAAGTCCAATTCCTAAACGTCCCATTTGTTCTCCTCTTTTCTCATAGTGAAATCATAAATAGTAATCTTGGCCTAAGTATAATCGAGATTAGCCTATTATGACCATTCACGATATAATTAAAACATCTCTTATTTGGCTACGAAAGGCGAAATGACATGGAAGCTGAACTAGTAACTTGCGGGTATTCTTTTCATATGGATCCATTTTATAGTAATAGCAAATCAGGACTACTTTATTATCTTTTTCGATTACAGACAGAAGGCAGTTGTGAAGCCCTTGTTGATGGTCGTATGATCCCGATAGAAGCAGGTCATCTGCTTTTGTTCAAGCCCGGCGATCCTTATGAGTTGCGAATCGAAAAAGCGAAGACGCAGCCTGATCAGAAAATCGCCAGCGGCGATTACTACTTATTTTGCAAAGGTGATTGGATTGATGCATGGTGGAAACGCAACAACAAACCCACTTGCATGCGCATTGACCTCGACCCCAGATTGATCTCACTATGGCGGCAATTAAGCTTAGAGAAGCGCAGAATGGAAGAAGAGAATCCCGAGCTAAGCGGTTATTTGCTCCAAGCACTGTGCCTTTATCTTGAACGTGCGGCCACAGAAACGGTACAGGGTCGCCCTTTCACTGGCACTCGCATGAAACGATTCATTGAGGCACATGCTACTGCCGCGTTCAAAATTGAAGATGTCGCAGATCATGTAGGACTCAGTATCTCCCGAGCTGTTCATTTGTTCAAAGAATATTTTGGTAAAACTATGATCCAATATGCCACAGAAGTACGCCTATCCAGCGCGGTCGAGCGTATGCATGATAGCTCCATGTCCTTAGAACAAATTGCTCTAAGCTGTGGATTTGGCTCTTACCCTTACTTTCATCGCGCATTTAAACAACGTTTCGGTACCTCACCCAAAGCCTATCGACAAAACATGCAGTACACTTAAACCTATCCATTTAAAATAAATTCACACAATATTCAATTTTCCTAACCAATATATGAAACAATTTCAGCTCCTAAATCGTATTATCTATATACGAAAATACATAGCAATCTCTTATTTGTCTTAAAATTGTAAAACTATTTTAAGGTTCTATTAATAATAATCCGATATGCTAGTACTATATCCAATTCTTAGGATGGTGGAACTCATGAAAATGTTTATAACGATTCATAACAAACCTGTACCCGTATACTCCGATGAGAAAAATAAAAAGAAGTTCAATTTACTGAAGTCAGCACTTGAGGCCAAAGTTACCAAAGGAAGAGCAACACTCAAGAAATGTCTGGATTCTATCATTAGCATCGAGATTGTCGGGTGCGAAGCGATTCTTCACTCACTGAATGAACGAGACTCGTTAGCACTATCACTTTACTAAAAAAAAGCCTGAAATCCTGGTCATACCCCTGTCAAGTAGACAGATGAAAAAAGCTATGCTGCCAACGCGCATCGATACTCTATCGGTGCGCGTTTTTTTAATTTTAATTGAAACCGCTGGTAGTTATAGAAATAAATATAATCTTCCACAGCTTGATGAATTTCATCGCCTGAATTACACTGCCCAAGATACAACTTCTCTGTCTTGAGATGCGAAAAAAAGGATTCGATGCATGCGTTATCCAGGCAGGTTGCTTTGCGAGAGTGGCTGCCTTTGACGCCGAATGCTTCTAATCGCGTGTTGTACGCCTGAGACGTATACTGGAAGCCTTGATCCGAATGGAGCACGGCTTCCGCTACGTCTCTTTTTCTTATCCACTGTTCAATCGTATTCATTACCAGTTCTACATCGTTTCGTTCAGATAATTGCCAAACGACAATTTCATTGTTAAATAGATCTTGGATAACAGACAGATAATAGAACTTCGAACCATCTGAAATGTATGTAATATCTGTAACCATTTTCTGCTGAGGTGCTGTAGCGTGAAACTTGCGTTTTAAACGATTTGGATACACGACAGAAGGCGTGTAATTGGACACGTTACGCTTCCTTCGAATAATCGACTGGATACCTAGTACCTTCATGAGTCGCCAAACTTTCTTGTGATTGACGATATAACCAACCTCACATAAATCGTTCATCATGCGCGGATACCCGTAGTAAGGGTGTGCCATATGGATGGCCATCATATGCTCTTTAATCTCATGATCCCGATCTTGTCTGGCATCACGCTGAGGCTGCGTGGCCCGCCATTTGTAATAGCTGGCTCTTGGTATTTCTGCAATGGCTAACAGGCGTGTAATGCCGTGCACAGCTCGAAGTTCATCGACTATTTCATAGATATCTCGCTGACTTGGAGCTTCTCCTTTACTAGATTTGGATACCGCTTTTTTAAGTAATCTACCTGCGCTTTCAGGTAATCCCGTTCTTCTTCTACCGTATTGAAGCTCGTGCGAGGACGTCCTTTAAGAGGGCTAGGAGTCTTCACTGCACGTTCGTCAAAGGCCTCACCTTTCATCCATTTCTTCACCCACACCTTCAGTTGGGTACAGCTTCTGATTCCTAGCCTTTCAGCGACAATCTTGTAGCTAGAAGAACCCTCAATGAATTCCTGAACCGCAGCTAACTTAAATTCCTCCGTGTATTGATTAAATGTTTGTCCTTTTTTAGCCATAGAAAAATCCCCTCCAAGTTGTACTCATTTCCTTATGGTACCATAAGGTTTTTTTTGAGTGTCTACTTAAAGGGGATATTACCATCCATCCGTGGATTTCAGGTTTTTTTACTTATAAGTACTTTTGCTCTACGATGTTAAGATGATGCTTTGCATGACCTGCGATCACGTAGGCAATCGCGCGGGCAGAAATAGCGAACGTATTCGCTGTCCCAACGCGTGTCCACGCTATTTCAGTGATGGTAGGCAACAACGCTAACGTAGCTTGTCTCACCGCTTGGAAATCCTTCACCAAATCCGTTAAAAGGACCTCGTCGAACACCGCATTCGCAATGAAAATATCTTGATCAAAGCCAGGTAAATCCGTCGTGTCTCCGCGAGCTATTCGCAGTAATCGATAGCTCATAATGCGCTCTGTATCCGTGATATGAGCCAGTACTTCCTTCAAACTCCACTTCCCTGGTGCATAGCGAGATAAAGCCTGTTCCTCTGTTAACTGTGAAAATAGGGATACGAGTGCCTTTTCTTGACTGTTCAAGATGGATACATAGTCCCCATCGGGCACCAACCCGATATAACCCGTATAGTAGGATGAATATTCGTCATGACTTGGTCGTTGCAGCATGTTAGAATTGTCTCCCTTCACTTATATGATGGTTTGAATCTATCTATCATATCGCAAAATTCCCGAAAAATGAATCTTCTTCAAGTTTGAGTTCTACGGAACCAATTTCATGCCAATCCAGTGAACTCCAACCTCGCCTCTCCTATTTCGCTGAAACAGTTTTCTGAGATATCTACAAGAGTATCTATGTGCCGCAGTTGAACTACATCCAACTTAATTTCTTCACGTTCCCCCAATTTAATAATTGTTGTTGTAGATATGACAGAAAATTATTATTGCTGAGTTAATCTCTGAGCAAAACACCCGATATGCGTAAAAAACCCCATTTTCCCAAAAAAAGGGAAATGGGGGTTACGCATTATCTTATATATTACTGCTGTTTAGCATTCAGCAGCCAGATTTTGCTCTGGAAGTCGGTATGCAATCCGACGACAGGAATACCGGCGTATAGCAGATGGTCGCCGGGGAAGAGCCCTTCTGAGCCTTCGATTTGATAATCGAAGGCAGGGTTGAGTCCTTTTAAGCGTAACGTCTTCAACGGCGCATATGGTTCTGCAAGCACGCGGATGAACACAACCATGGCTTGTGTCTTGTCCTCGGAGACAATCATCCACGCGGTGTCGTTCCCCTCGAACGGGCTCAACAGGCGATACATATCGCCAAACTGAACAAGCGGTCGAAGTTGTTTATAGTCGGCAACCTGACGTTTGACGAGCTCCTTCTCTTCTTCCGTGAACTTCGTCAGATCAAGCTCATAGCCGAAGTTACCTGACATGGCTACATGACCGCGGGTTTCCAAGGACGACATGCGATGTACTTGATGATTAGGTACAGCAGATACATGCGATCCCATGGAACTAACAGGGTACACGATACTCGTACCATATTGAATTTTCAAACGGCATACGGCATCCGTATTATCGCTCGTCCACGTTTGTGGCATGTAATACAGAATACCTGGATCGAAACGCCCACCGCCGCCGGAGCAGCTTTCAAACAAGATATGCGGGTATTCAGTAGTAATGGTTTCCATTACGCGATACAAGCCAAGCATATAGCGATGTGCTGTCTCTCTTTGACGTTCAGGCGGCAAGGCCGCGGAGCCAATTTCGGTCATATTCCGATTCATATCCCATTTGACATACGTGATTGGAGCACTGCTTAGAATATTACGCAGCATGGACATCACGCCTTCACAAACCTCTTCGCGTGAAAAATCAAGAATCAGTTGCCCACGACCTTCCGTGCGGCGACGATCTGGTACATGAAGACACCAATCTGGGTGTTTGCGATACAAATCACTCTCTGGCGACACCATTTCAGGCTCAAACCATAAACCGAATTCCAATCCTAGCTTGTTCACTCGCTCTACCAAATCTTCAAGTCCATTCGGAAGCTTCGCCTTATCGACAACCCAGTCCCCGAGTGAAGTCGTGTCATCATTTCGTTTTCCAAACCAACCATCATCCAATACGAAAAGCTCAATACCAAGCTCTTTTCCGGCACGAGCGATACTCTCTATTTTATCTGCATTAAAATCGAAATACGTCGCTTCCCAGTTGTTGACGAGGACAGGTCGTACACGATCACGGAATTCACCGCGGCACAGTCGCGTACGGTATAAGCGGTGATAAGATCTGGACATCTCACCAATCCCCTGACCGGAATACACCATAACAGCCTCAGGTGTTTGGAACTGTTGTCCTGGCACTAGCAGCCAGCTGAAATCAAAAGGATTAATCCCGATGGACACACGTGCTGTTGCAAAAGGATCCACTTCCGCGTGTGCCGCAAAGTTACCGCTGTACACGAGGTTAAAACCATATACATCACCGTAGTCTTCATTGGCATCTTTGGCAAGTAAAGCCACAAACGGGTTATGTGAGTGACTGCTTGATCCACGTCGGCTTTCAACGGTTAATTTACCTGGAGCCAAGGCTCTTCTTTCAATATGACGCTCACGAGCCCAACTCCCTGAAAGCTGCAACAAATCCCAATCAGCATGGGAAAAGTCTACGCTCATACTTAATGCTCGCAAAAGCTTAAGATCAGCAGGTCCTTCATTAATGAAACGAACAGAACGCGTAATAGCCGCATGATTGGCGAAAATCGTGTAGGACAGAATTGCACGCAAGCCAGCAACTTTGTCAACAAGCTCTATTTCTAGCGTTTCAGCTTCATGATCCGCTTCTACATACGTAGATGGTAAGCCATCCAGTACTGGCTTCCCTTGAACGATACGATGCTTGTCATAGACAAGCTCAGTAATCGTCGAACCGTTAGGTTGCGAAACTTGATACGCCGGCTCCCGGAAATCGCTTGTCCCATATGCAGGGTATTCCTGTGGGAGTGTATCAAAAGAGATCGTTCTATTACCCTTAACCGGATTCGGGCTAAAAGAAGCTCGTTCCTTATATTGAATCACCGTACCGAGTTGACCAGATCGAATAGAGCGGCCCCAGTACACGTGGGCTGGATAGGAACCATTAATAAGCTGAATCACATAGCTCATCTGATTATTTTGCAAATGGAATATACCTTGTACAGGTTCATAAGAAATCGACATTATAAATCCCTCCTATTCTCTATTATCGTGTCCTGAAAGAAACAAAACTATGGAGAAACTACACCTACATATGGAGGAATGTCGTTTTTTCGCAAAAAATAGAACCAAGACCTCCAATCGGTCTCGGCTCTATTTTCATCAATATTACTCAATTAGCCGTACTTATACGTCATCCCATGCCCACCCTTAGGATACACCCAATCGATGTTATAAGAAGGACACGCTATGCGGCACGTACCACATTCAATACAATTTTCGAATGCGACAGTCGTGATCTTAAGCTTTTTTTCCCACTCATACACATCGGAAGGACAGAAATAATTGCAGTCCTTTGTCACACAATTCAAGCAGGTTTGTTTATCTTTAATGACAAGGTGGGATTTATCATCGCATTTGTAACGAATGGTGAACAGTTTATCTGAAATATCACTTTGGCTCATCCGTTCATCGCCCTCCATCCCTTATAGCCCAGCTTCATCAAGTTTACCGTACCGCCAGCGGCATTTTTGATGAGCTTCATGGCCATTCTTTGCTTTTCGGCTTTCGTAATCCCATCCACGAGGAACATATTGTAAGCAGCTTCGTTTACAGCACGTGGCAGTCGATCGAATAATAACTCAGGATCCTGCTCTTTCAAAAATTGGTGCATTCCCTTGTACTTCTGTAGATCCTTGTGTACAAAAGATTCTTTGATTTTATTATCGTAGAGATGCATCGTTGGGGCTGTAAAATCCCCGCGTGCTTTCGCTTCAATAATCGTCTCCCCTGCCAAACGGCCCGAAGTCATAGCGAGATTAGTCCCCTCCCGGTGGATAAAGTTAATCAACTGCGCGGCATCTCCACAGACACACCAGCCATCACCAGATAGGGTTGGGATTGAATGAAAGCCCCCTTCTGGAATAAGATGACCAGAATATTCCTTAGTCTCCCCGCCTTGAATCAACTTCCGAATCATGGGATGCTGTTTAACCGCGTCAAGTACAGCGTATGGCTTCACCTTTTTATCCCGCAAATGGTTGACCATCACACCGACCCCTAACGAGATCGTTTCTTTATTCGTGTATAGAAAGCCCATACCCGCCATACCGAGCGACGTTTCGCCCATAAATTCGATGGTGACACCTTCGTCCCCCTCAAGCCCAAAGCGATCCTCAATCTTCTCTCGTGGCAGTGCAATAACCTCTTTGACCGCTAAAGACACCTCATCCGGCATCCATTCCTTATGAATCCCCATGGCCTTACCGAGCAAAGAGTTAACGCCATCAGCAATGACGACAACATCCGCATATAAATCGCCATCATCTCGGTCAGTTCTCACCCCAACAACCTTGTTACCTTCCCGAATCACGTCTAATGCCACCGTTTCATAAATCGGAATGGCACCTGCCGCTACAGCTTTTTCAGCGAACCATTGATCGAATTTAACCCGCAGACCCGTGAAGCAATTGTAAGGCTCTTTGTAAGCCTCATTACGATGACCGAACGTGACCATGGACTCTTTGCCCATCATCCAAATTCGCTGTTCAACAATGTAGCGCTCCATCGGAAAGTTCTTTTCTGTCCAAAACTCAGGAACAAGCTCCTCGATTTGCTTACGATAGAGGACACCGCCAAAAATATTCTTAGCGCCTGGAAACTCACCTCTTTCGAGCAGTACAACCGATAAACCCGCTCTGGCCATCGTTAACGCTGCAGCCGCTCCAGCGGGACCACCGCCAACGACGATCGCGTCGAATTTTTCATTCATTTTGCTTCACTCCTTTCTCGGGCGAAGGCCGCCTCTGACTGCGTCTGTGTCGTGTTTATGGAGGCATCAGCCACCCGATGCTCAGTGCCGAAAAGCGTACGTCGTTTCCTGAATTCCTCTGTAATCGCAGGAACAATTTTGAATAAATCCCCAACAAGACCGTAATGGGCAAATTGGAAAATAGGCGCTTTCTCGTCTTTGTTGATCGCAACGACGACGTCGGCATGACTCATCCCGACCGTATGCTGCACGGCGCCAGAGATGCCGATGGCGAAATAAAGTTTCGGTCGCACCGTGGCGCCTGTCTGCCCCACCTGATGCTCGTGGCTGATCCAGCCCGCATCAACGGCAGCGCGTGACGCGCCAACGACACCGCCGAGCGCGTCCGCTAGCTCGGCGAGCAGCTTGAAAGCATCGGGCCCGCCAAGTCCGCGGCCCCCAGCAACGATAATCTCGCAATCCTCGAGATTCAGCTTTCCTGTTTCGCGCAGGAAGTCGAGCACCTGCGCGTCAATCTCTTCTTCCCGCATCGTAGCTTCGATACGAATGATCTCGCCTTGGCGCTCCGCGTCTTTCGGCAGCGCTTGAAATACACCGGCGCGCGCTGTCGCCATCTGCGGCCGGTACTGCTTGCAGAGGATGGTGGCCATCATCTTCTCGGAAAAAGCCGGCCGGCTGGCCAGCAACAGCCGCGACGGCGGCGGCTCCACGTCGAGCTGCGTCGTGTCGGCCGTCAGCCCCGTCGGCAGGTGTGTTGCAATCGCACCTGCTAGGTCGCGACCTGTCGCCGTCGCGCCGAACAGCACGATCTCAGGCTTCGCTTCGTCGATCAGCTTCAAGCAGACCCGGCTATATGGCCGGGTCCTATAGTTGCGAAGCTCCGCGGCTTCGCAAAGGTAAACCCGATCCGCGCCGTAGGCCACGGCTTCATCAGCGAGATGTGCGACATTCTCGCCGATGACGAGCGCCACGAGCGGCGCTTCCAGCTTTTCTGCCAGCTTTTTGCCTTCGCCTAGCAGCTGCCAGGACACCTTTTTCGCGATGCCCTCGCGCTGCTCAACAACGATCAAAACCCCACGATATGCCGACCAGTCCGGCATCGATGGATCTATCTGCTCTGTTTCTCTTGCCATCGTGTCATCCTCCGTTCCTAACTTTTAAGCCAAATCTAATAGGCTCTGCATGTCCTTCGTCAATATCTTGTCGGCCAGCTGAGCTGCGCCAGTTTCTGGACTATCGAAAGTGATCATTTGCGTTTTAACCGCTTTGATCTCGGGTACCCATGTTTTGGCAACAATCGTTGGCGAGCCTTTGAGTCCAATCTTTGCCCGCTCCAAATCTGGAAAATCTGCTGTAGTCCATACGGTAGGCTTATATCTAGCCGCTCGAATCATGCCCGGCAATGATGCTCGTCGCACTTTATTCAGCTCTTTCAATGCGGTGATCAGTACTGGCATGCTTGTCTCAACCACTTCAATGCCATCCTCCAGCAAACGGTGAACGCGCACTTTGCGTTTTTCTTCATCGACCTTTACCACTTTATTGACATAGGTAAGTTGTTCCAAATCCAATCGGCAGGCTACGCCTGGGCCAACTTGTCCGGTATCACCATCTAACGTTTGTTTTCCACAAAATACGATATCCACCGGCCCCCAAGTTTCCGCAATTTTGCGAATTGTTCGAGCAACAACGTACGAGGTCGCTAGCGTATCCGCTCCAGCAAAACCACGATCCGTCACCAACACGGCGTCATCGGCGCCTAAAGAAATACATTCCTTGAGTCCTTTTTCTGCGGGTGGCGGTCCCATCGTAACAACTGTAATGCGCGCACCTTGCTCATCTTTAATGCGCAACGCTTCTTCCAAACCATGCATATCGTAGAAATTCACAATACTGGGAACGCCTTGACGAATGAGCGTATTATTCTTGGGATCAATGCGAATTTCTCTAGAATCCGGTACTTGTTTAATACAGACGACAATATGCAGCATCTCTGCACCCTCCTATTTCTGCGGGGAAGTGGCTTGCATGTTTTGAGATCAGGCCTTGGAGGGCCTGTCATCATTGTGAATTTTGTCACGTAAATGTCGATGCGTAATCGCTTTCAGCTCATTCTGCGACCTTTCGAACAAGCATGTGGATAAGAATCTAACACAGTATATGCGCGAAGATAAGGAACTTGACTAAACCGTTGAAAAAATTCAGTTACTTACTCTCATTCGACGGACTATCTCACAAAAAGGCATTTTCTGTGATATCTACAAGTGAAATGCAAATCCGCCGTAATGACTGCAATTCAGCACACGAATGGGTTGTTCAACTCAATCATCACGAGCTCCATTCGAAGGCCTATTTCACTGAAAGTCATTTTCTGTGATATCTACAAGAGTCATGTAAATAATTGAAAAACTAGCTCCCCCCCTCGCGCTTTTAAAAACCATAACGTTCTCTCCAAAGCAGGCTTCTAGATCCAATTTATTTATTGTAGATACCACAGAAAATCATTTTTCCCGATAGATTAGGGGGGAGCACCGTGAGGTGAGCTAGGATGAGTGGATTTTGTTGAGGGTGTGGTGTGCGTGGCGTATTTGGGCGGCTCGATGTGTTTGAGTGCTTGGAATGCTAGGGTGCTGGGGAGTGACTTCGGGTGCTTGGAGTGCTTGGGATGCTTGGGGTGCTTAGGGTGCTTGGGGTGCTTGGG
>NZ_WHNY01000031.1 GCF_013141695.1 Paenibacillus plantarum | reverse complement strand
AGAATTGAATTCATTGGAATTGAATCGTATTCTTCATTTATTTGGCTTCAAATAATGGGGGGCGAAGACAATGACAGCCTTAATTCAGATTGAGAACGTGAGTAAGTTTTACTATATGGGCGGCGAAACGATTCGTGCGTTGGATGACATCACGTTAGACATCGCACAAGGCGAGTTTGTCGCCATTATGGGGCCTTCGGGGTCCGGCAAGTCCACGCTGATGAACATCATCGGCTGTTTGGACGTTTCGGACGAAGGCCTGTATGTGCTAGATGGGAAGCATATTCACTCGCTGAAGGATTCGCAATTGGCAGAGATTCGGAATCGGAAGATTGGGTTTGTTTTTCAGAACTTTAACCTGCTGCCGAGATTGAGTGCCTATGAGAATGTGGAGCTACCGTTGATTTATCGTGGGTTAGGGAGAAAACAGCGAGAGCCGCTTGTACTCCAGGCGCTAGAAGCGGTTGATCTACTGGACCGACGGAAGCATTTTCCGTCGGAACTGTCTGGCGGACAGCAGCAACGCGTTGCGATTGCGCGCACGTTGGCGGGAGATCCGCCGATCATCTTGGCGGATGAGCCTACGGGGGCGCTAGACTCAAAAACTGGCGTGGAGATCATGGATATCTTCAGGCGGTTGAATGAGCAGGGCAGGACGATTATTGTGATTACGCATGATCGGCAGGTTGCGGAGCAGACGAAGCGGGTTGTTAGGTTTCGGGATGGGCGATTGGTTCATTAAAATGAGATAGAAAACTTAACGTGATACGGGCCTTACGAGAATCGTAGGGCTATTTGTGTTTTCATGCTGATTGCATTTTTTTTATTTGAATCACTTAATATAATGTGGGAACTAATGTTCTTGTAATGGTGAAGCAGGCTTAGACTCAATACAGAGAGTTGGGATGAAGTACCGGAGCCAGTTGAAGTCATGACTGCTTATATCATCTCTTTGGATCCTTGTTTCCGCATCTTAAGTCAGAGAAGTTGCACCCCCAATAGTGTAAATCAGGAACTTGTGTGGGTACTGGATCGATATTGGAGACATCGCGATCATTGCTGGAATGCAGATTTCGTTGATGCGTAGAGTGGTATTTGTGCGCAATACGTATTATCGCGATGCGAAGAAGCTGAAGGAGGCGGGCTTCAATTTCGTGAGGCTTGGGCATTCCCCCAAGTCGCCTGCTGTTCTTGACGCTTACGACGAACTCGGGCTGGCCGACGAACCAGTTCCGGGCTGGCAGTACTACGAGGAAGGTTAGGGGATGCCTCGTGGGTCGGTATCGACCATAACCGCGTTTGTTATCCCCGGTTGTCGGAATGCGGGGCCCTCGATTCGGTTCGGCAGCCTAAAATTCGTTTACTATTTTTACCAAATTCAAAGTAGACCGGGTATCGTGCATGAGCATGCGGAAAGCATGCCGATGGTGTACATTGCGAATTATTGGACGGAAGGCACCTTGCCCCACTTTATTTCTTGGGTTATCGTCTCGGGGTTCGTCATCTCTCTGCTGTCCGTGGATAACTGCAGCCTGAACATACTGATGCAGAAGATCGACCAGATAAGATAAATTATGCGGTCATTACAGGATGACAAATTGTTAATTGTTTTAAATAATGCCACGACTCTAAAATTAGATACTGAATTTATTGAAATAATCATCCGAATTCCCATTATTCGGAAATGTTCTGAAAAAAGTTAGGAATGTCAATTGGGGAATAGCGCTAGAAGTAATATATCATATGAAAAAGACGAATATTGTATCTAAAACGATATAAAAGATAAAATTACCTCATTAAAAGTACTTATCCTTTTGTTTAGAATGAAATAGTGAAGAGATTTTAAAATTGAAATAGCAAAAAGGTGATGTAATGCGATAACTACTGCATTTTGGAAGGAGGATAAATTCTGGACGGGCTCTGTTGCGTTATTTATCAGATGCAAAGCGAGTGAGTAAGTAAGTCATTCTTAAAAAGTCGTTTAGGATATATCTCCGGCTTTAAAAGAAAACTAGTCCAAAGTTAAATGTTATTTCAATTTGAGGTGACAAATTGTGCGATCATTATAGGATGACGAATTGTTAAAACTTTTAAATATTGCCACAACACTAAAATTTGAACCTCAATTTATTAAAAAGATTATACACGAAATTTATCGGAGGAAATTGAAAATCCAATTTTCATTTATTGAAAAAAAATACAAATATCAAGTTAGCTTCGAAAAACAAAGGGAAGACAAGATCGAGCAGGCCTCTTACCTTATCAAAAAGGCACTCGGCATTATGAGCATCAGATTCATGGAGGATATCACCCTCTCCGAAATCGCCGGGAACGTAAGTCTCACTCCGAACTATTTAAGTCGCTTGTTTCGGCAGGAGACGGGGAAATCCTTCAGTGACAATCTTTTCGATCTACGGATAGAAAGGGCTACTGAACTGCTGAAATCAAGCACATTGAAAATCTATCAAATCGGCGAATCTGTAGGCTATCCTAATTCCCGTTACTTTAGTGAATGGTTCCAGAAGCAGATGGGAATGTCACCTGGAGAATATCGGAAGAAGCACCTTTTAAGATAGGTGTTTTCTCCTTTAGCTTGTCCGCAAAGAATTGTTAGCGCTTTCAAGAAGGGCGATGTAATTGATCCTTACTAGGACTCGTAGAATTATTAACTACATTATTCGATAGGCGTTGGTAAAGGGGATGTTAAATCGTGAAATATACAGGAAGGATTGTATTGCTAACACTATCACTTCTTAGTTGGATATTAATAATCGTTCATTCTTATTCTTATCAGGTTTATGGGAAAATGGACATCATCTATTTGATCTGTGCATTAGCTAACATAGGATTGGGTTGGTTCTTGGGCAAGCACTATGATATTGCGAAGTTTTATTCCGAGAAGGACTACCTCACCCAGGTATATACTCGGAGATATGGATTAAAAACATTATCTTCACTTTTGCAAAAAATGGAGCAGAAAAAGAAGGAATTAAGTTTGTTTGTAGTTGACGTGGATAAGTTTAAACAAATTAACGATACATATGGGCACGATACGGGGGATTGGGTTTTAAAATGTATAGCTACATCGTTGGTGAATTGTACAAGAAAAACGGATATTATAACTCGCTGGGGTGGTGATGAATTTCTTATTGTTGCCCCTGATACGAATAATTATGATTTATTTGCTTTTTTAATTAGAATTGAAAATCAATTAAAGGAAGTATCGATGATATTAAATTTAGAAATTTCTCTATCAATAGGTGTATCTAGTTACCCTGATGATGCGTTAAACATAGATGAATTAATAAGAATTGCAGATAAAAACATGTATCTAACTAAAATTAAAAAGTCGTGATACCAAAACCATATCAACAAATTATTGTACTGAAGGGGGTATGAAGACTGGATAAGGCCTCTAAAATCAAAAAAGCCATAGAAGCGAAAAGAGAGGAAATGCTCCTTGTAGGAATGATCTTTGGATTAGAATCAGAGGTTGTATTGAGTAAGTCTAAAGAACTTGATGATTTATTAAATCGATTTGATTCGTTGAAAAAGTTACATAATAGGGCCAACAGCAGAATTTAGAGAAATCTTTAAAAAAAGTAGAAGCACATTCTTCATACTTTGAAGAATTCATGTATTTCTGTTGTTTAGGATATATGTTCACTTTGCTTATGATAGCGATATGAGGAGACTTAATAGAGTAAATAGACGATTATACTCGGGGGAGAAATTATCGTTAGCTTTGAAATCTACCGGTATCTCAACAATCTTCAGAAAAAAGTGGCCATGACCTTAGGAACGGATAAATCTAATTAATCAGATTATTATTTGGGATAAATGATAATTTCGATTAAAAACATTAGTATTCTTAAGGTGAAATTATCACAAGATAGGTAAAATTGCAGTAGAAAGTCGATTTTGAGGGTTTTATTAATCGGTAATTTCTTGAAGGTGGGTGTAAGCGTACTCAAAATATTGATTCCATGAAGCTTGTGTGATTCGTAGCTTTTCATTAAGAAAATACATCAAGTGAAGCGGTTAGTGATTGTCGATTATGCAAAATTAAAGAAAGAGGTGCTAACATTGAAGAAAATAACTCCTTGGCTTCTACTACTTACTCTTGTGTTAGGAATGGTACTTCCAAATTCAGAGGCTTCCGCAAGCACTGATCAGGGAACAAATGGAACGAATGAAAGAACAATATTAAACTTTAACAACAACTGGGGGTTTTACTTAGGTGACTTGACTGGCGCAGAGGCCCCTGCTTTCGACGACAGTAAATTTGCAAATATTACAATTCCTCATACAATGAGACTTGAAAAAAAACATGCAAATGGCGCCCAATCCGTATATCAAGGGATAGGTTGGTACAGAAATTATTTCACAGTTGATGAGCAGTATAGAGGAAAAACAATAAATATTGATTTTGAAGGTGTAATGATCGATAGTGACATCTACTTGAATGGTGAGAAAGTTTTCACTCGCAATGGTGGATATGTTGGTTTTTCAGTGGACATAACGAATAAGGTAAATTATGGCCAAACCAATGTTCTGGCGGTAAAGGTATCCAGTGTGGACAATCCTGATACGCCGCCTGGGAAACCTGATGCGGGTCTTGATTACCATTACTTCGGCGGCATATATCGAGATGTAAAAATGAGAATTACGAATAATTTGCATATTTCCGATGCATTACAGGCCGATAAAACTGCCAGTGGTGGCGTTTTTGTTACCTACCCTCAGGTAACAAGCTCAAGCGCAACGGTTAATGTGAAAACGCACGTCGTTAATGCAGATACTGTTGCTGCGCAGGCCAAAGTAATCAGCAAGCTTGTAGATAAGAATGGAAACGTTGTTGCACAAGGTGAAACCAATCCAACAAGTATAGCTGCGAGTGGTGATAATCAATTCAATCAAAACTTAACTGTAGCAAATCCAAGTTTGTGGAGTCCGGATTCTCCGTACTTATATTCTCTGGTAAGCGAGGTTTATAATGATTCGAGTTTAGTAGATTCTATGACTACTAAAGTAGGTGTCCGGACGATAGAGTTTAAGCCGGATGGTTTTTATCTCAATGGCCAGAAGACATTTATACGTGGAGCAAATCGTCATCAACAGTATCAAAATATAGGGGATGCAGCTTCTGATTCCATGCAATATCGCGATGCTTTGCAAATGAAAGCTGATGGATTTAATGCGGTGCGGGCTGCTCACTATCCTAATGATCCTGCATTTCTAGATGCAGCCGACGAAATTGGCCTCTTGGTCGTAGAGTGTCAGCCTGGTTGGCAGAACTGGACAGACAGCACGACATTTTATGATTTAACATTAAGAGATACACGCGAAATGATAAGACGTGATCGGAACAGACCCTCAGTCGTCTTATGGGAAGCAGCGTTGAATGAAACACCAACTGCTCCGGCATCATGGAACGATGCAGTAACTAAAATTGCTCATGCGGAATATCCGGGTAACCAGATGTATACCGCGAACGACAATGGGCTTCATGGTGAATACTATGAGGTTAATTACAAGGGAGTTAATACGAATTGGCAAGCAGATCCAAGTAAATGGACGGATTATGCTCCCAATAAAGCTTTCTTAACACGTGAATGGGGTGATTGGGGCGATAGTAGCAGGGCTTTGAGAGTACAAGGCGAAGCTGCTATTACCTCCGCACTTCTTAACCGTCAGAGAATGCTGAATGGTGATGGTTATTCTGACTGGGGCGGGATGGATGCCAATGCGAGAATAGCCGGTTATTTCATGTGGATTTGGAATGATCATACTCGAGGGTCAAACTCTGTGACAGCAGGAGCCGGTTCAGTAGATATAGATAGATATGAAAAATACAGCTACTATTGGCTGCAGTCCATGCAATCTGCTAGAAACCCTGTATATGGACCAATGGTGTATATCGGAAGCTCTTATTCTTCAACATCAAGTCTTAATGTCAATGTATTCAGCAATGCTGATTCTGTTAAGCTTTATCAAAACAATGTACTAGTGAGAGAAATTACAAGAGCACAGGCTGCAACGGATGTTCCTAATACAGTAGCAAAAGGTGGCAGTCCGATATTCAAATTTACATTGTCCCAGTTTGTTGCGGGAGAACTTAGAGCCGATGCTATCTTAGATGGACAAGTTGTAAAAACGCACACGGTTAAGACACCTGGTCAGGCAAATAAACTAGAAATTGAAGTTCGCGATAGAGGTATTAAACCTGTAGCGGATGGTTCTGACTTAATACCTGTCTATTTCAAGGTTGTTGATGCAAACGGTACAGTAGTTCCAACTGCGGCAAATTCCGTTCATATCGCTGTAACAGGACAAGGTCAGCTTGTAGGTAAAGGTATGCCAAGAATTGGCGTTGAAGATCAGAATGTTGAAGCAGGAATAGGCTTTGCATTCGTAAGAGCTTCTGACATAAGTGGGGATATACAAATAACTGCTACTTCAGAAGGTCTCACCTCAGCAACGACAACTGTAAGCACGTTACCTTACCAAGGACAGTTTGTGTCAGTCGCACAACATACGCCATGGGTTGGCGGAGTGGAGAAATTAGAGCCTAAAGAGGCATTCTTTAAAAATATTGCCATTGGAAAACCCACTACAGCATCGTCTGAGCAAGGCGGAAATCCTGCTAGAAATGCAGTAGACAATAGTGAATCTACAAAATGGACTGCAAATGGAAGTTCTTTGCCCCAATGGTTGCAGGTTGATCTAGGGAAAAACTATAACTTGCAAGGCTTCCAGATGCTATGGGAGAAATCAGATGCTGTATATAAATATTACATTGAAGTTTCAAAAGATGGCGTGAATTGGACTAAGGTTATCGATAAATCAACCAATACAGTTAAAAACGGTAGAGAGACAGCTATGGCAGATACGAGAGGCAGATACGTAAAGATATCCATTGTAGGCAACATTACTAACAATTACTGGGCATCCCTGTATGAGTTTAAGATTGTACCATCAGATGAACAAATCCCGGATGAGATCATTACTGATAATGCCATCGACACAATAATAGCATCATCGGAAACTGAAGCTGGTCGAGGTACGGATAAGTTAAGGGATGGAGATACAAACATAGGCACAGGCTGGTTGGCAAAATCAAATGAAATGCCACAGTCCGTTACTGTTAAGTTTAAGACACCCCAAACTATAGCGGGAAGCCGCATTTTCTGGGAAAAGGATAGTAACTGGTATACCTATGATTTAGAAGTATCAACGGATGGCGTTGTATGGCGTAAAGCTCTTGATAACTACACTGTAGGGGGGCAACAATTTACACCGGAGACTTTTGCTAAGCCATTTAAGAATATCAATTATGTTCGCGTAACTATAAAGGATATACTTGCCGGTGGTGGATTTAGAGTAGGGTTCGCTGAATTGATCTTGTATGGCCAAAACTATACGATGAATTCAGTCATGAGCTTCACAGCGCCGGCAGCCATCACAGGACTGAACATCGGGACGGCAAAGACAGCGGTCGCTCTTGGATTGCCAAACACAGTAGCCATGGTTACCAATGCGTACAGTGTCGATGCCAATGTGACATGGAATGTAGATGCAACAAACTATGATCCCACTGTAAAGACAGCACAGACCTTCACTGTTAATGGAACTGTAGCTCTGCCAACAGATGTAGAAAATCCCAACAACGTACCTTTGACAACAAGCATTAGCGTAACTGTAAATAAGATCCCTTCATCACAGATGACGGCTACGGCGACAAGTCAGGAAACGGCTGGGGCTAACAACGCAGCTTCCATGGCGATTGACGGAAATCCAGGAACGATCTGGCATACAAAGTGGAGTGGATCCGACGTTCTCCCACAATCGATTACCTTAAACCTTGGAGGATCCTATAATATCAATCAAGTCGCATATTTACCAAGGCAATCAGGAGGAACCAATGGAATTATTACAGGCTATAACGTGTATGTAAGTACGGATGGTGTATCCTTTACTAAGGTTGCAAATGGAAATTGGGCAAATGACAATGTGTTGAAATATGCAACGTTTGCTTCGACCAATGCATCCTATGTCAAGCTCGAAGCAACAGCGGGCAACAGTGGGTTTGCAACCGCTGCTGAGATCGGTGTGCTTGCGGAACCAGCGGTAGCGCCACTAGTGCCGAAAACAGTTATAACTGGTACGGAGAATGTAAATGCTGGCCAAACCTTCACTCTGACGATGGGACTGACCGACGTTACACAAAGCGTATACCAGCAAGTGTATGCTCAAGACTTGAAGCTTCACTTTGATCCGACAAAATTGGACTTTAATTCAATAACATCAGTGAAAGACGGATTTCAAGTCATTGATAAAGATGTTTCAGTGCCAGGAACTGTTCGAATTTTGGCTGTCGGCGTAGGCGCAAGCGTACCTGCCCAAGGCGATTTGCTCTCAATCCAATTTACGGCCAAATCTATCAACCAGGCAACCAATACGACAATTTCCGTTGATCAAGTTAAGATTGCCAATGCACAGGGGAATGAACTGCAGGTTGGTGAAGCTTCTCACGAGATACAAATAGCAGTAACTAGTATACCTGTAGATAAATCGCTCTTGAATGCAACGATTGTAAGCGCTCAAGCGAAATACGATGCAGCTGTGGAAGGCAATGAGAACGGAAAGTATGCGATTGGTTCCAAGGCGCAATTGCAGTCAGCTATCGATGCAGCGAAAGCGGCAGCAAACGATTCGAATGCCAGCCAGCAGCAGGTAGATAGCGCGAAAGCAGCATTGGAAGCGGCAATTCAAGTATTCGAAAGCAAGAAAATAACGACAGATATCAATGGAGAAGGTACAGGAGGTACAGGAAGTACCACAATCGGAGACTTGGCTATAGTTGCAGCTGCTTACGGCAAAGAACAAGGTCAAGAGGGCTGGAATGAGAAAGCGGATGTCAACCATGACGGCAAAGTAGACATTGTAGACCTTGCCATTGTAGCAAGAGAGATTTTGAATTAAAAGCTCTAAAAAAAGAAGAAGGGGCGGGCGTGGTTACCATGCCCGCAAATTCTTAGAAAACGACATGACTATTCATTAAATTGTATTCGGCTTATAAATCTGAATGTTTCGTTATGAAACTGCAGACCAGAAGCCGATATTTTTTTCTAAACGATGACTTTGCTTGCATTTTCTTTCATTAACGAAGCGATTTGTCCTATTCTTGCGAACTCCAAGCGGTTTCGTAAATAGCTTTATATAAAAATGTTTTGGAGGATAAATATGTACAAATTAATTTTAGTGGATGACGAAGAGGATGTTCGGGAAGGTCTTGTTCGAGAGTTGGACTGGAAAGCGATCGGCTTCGAGGTCATTGAGAAGGCAGAGAACGGCAGAGAAGCTTTGGAAATGGTAGAGAGGCTGCAACCGGATGTCGTAGTAACGGATATCATGATGCCGTTCATGAATGGACTCCAGCTTGCTGAAGAAATTCGGGAACGCTTTCCGACCATTAAGATCATAATTCTAACGGGATATGATGAGTTCGAGTATGCTCAAAAAGCGATTAATCTGCACATCGACGAGTATGTGCTGAAACCTTTTTCAGCGCAGGAGCTCATTCATTCGCTGCTTAAGGTTAAGGGTCAGATTCAAGAGGAAGTGGACCGCCGGGAGACTGTACAGATACTTTTGGAGCATTTTCAGAAGAGCATACCTATGTTGAAGGACAATTTCTTGGCTACACTCATAAATCGCAAGCTTCCCGTTGAAGAAGTGTATGAGAAGGCGGCGAAATATGCCATTGATCTCAGCGGAAATAGCTTCGTGGTTGCTGTAATGAGTATTGATGGGGAGCTGATCCCTGAAGAGGAGATGCAGAAACAGGGAGGGCTTGCAAGTTCGGTTGCTTTGAAATATTCGGATGATCAGGCGCTGAAATATTTTGCCCTATTGAATATTACGGCGGAAATTGCCGATAAACGGTGCCTTGGTCTTGTTTTCATGCATAACGATCAGGTGGTAGTGTTATCCGTAAGGGAGACCGGGGATCGCGAAATCGCACTGCAAGAGACGATGAATATACTGGATGAAGTACGACAGAATGTGGAGAGGTATTTGAAGTTCAACATAACAGTTAGTATTGGGACTGTCATGAAGGATGTCGCCAAAATTAAATATTCGTATGATGATGCCATGCTGGCGCTAGATTATCGACTCATCCTTGGAAATAACCGGATTATTTGCATAGATGATGTAGAAAAGCGCAGTGTTGAGAACCTTCGCTTTGATGACCTAAAGGAACACTCCTTGACGCGTTGCATCAAAGTAGGGACGAATCAGGAAATCCGAGAGACGATAGACGAGCTTTTTCAGGGGATCGAGGGAGCTGCTTCCGTTAAGGAGTATCAAATCTATCTGCTTGAAATCTTAACTTGTATTTTAAAGGCCGCCAAGGATTCGAATTTGAATGTAGACGAGGTATTCGATGACAACTTCATTCCATTTACAGAGATCAATAAGTTTACTACCTTAGAAGCAGCCAAGCATTGGCTTGCCGAGCTGTGTACCTCGATGATGAATCATATAGTCACAGACCGTCAATATTCTTATAAAAAGCTGGTGGGGCTGGCCAAAGAGTACACGAAGAACCATTATCACGAAGACGATATTACAATTAACAAAGTGTCTAGCTATTTGTATATCAGTACGGGATATTTCAGCAGTATTTTCAAAAAAGAGACGAAAATGACGTTCGTGAACTATTTGAGCCATATCCGCATAGAGGCTGCCAAGGAATTGCTACGTACCACGGATATGAAGACATTTGAAATTGCGGAGAAAGTTGGCTATTCCGATGCCAATTATTTTAGCTTTTCCTTCCGTAAAAATGTCGGCGTTTCCCCAAGGGATTATAGAAATACCAGTGCATAGGGTAGTTGGATTAAATGAAAGTAGGATTATACGGCAATTTGCAAGACTTTTACAATAAAGCAACTCACACTATGTTGTATAAAAGGGAGATTTTCTTCGATGATAAAAAAAATACACACATTCAGTCTGATGTTTTTTTTTATAATGCTTTTACTTCCATCTATCGGTATACATGCAACCTCCGGCCCAGCCTATTTGATTTCCATCCCGGATGGCAGCATATCGGCAGGCGATAATTTCCAGGTGACGGTGAGTGGCAAGCAAGTAAGCGACTTGTATGCTTATGAAGTCAATTTATCTTTTGATACCAGTCACTTGAAGTATATCGATGGTTCTAGTGATAGTAGCGGATTTGCTGTGGGTCCTCTTGTGAAAGGAAACAAAATTCAAATTGCGAATACGCAAACAGGCAATGCTCCAGGCAAGAACGGGGATGTGACACTGGCAAAGCTGACATTTCAAGCGGTTAGTCAAGGATCCGCTGAAATTGTGCTGGAAAGCGTGAAACAGTTGAATTCAGAGTTAGAGTCTACTGTTGTTTCTAACAACAGTAAGGTTTCGGCTATTATAACAAACAAGATCCAGACTAATCCGAATGATGTGTTTAATAGTGATATTGTTAATGTAAAAGACTTGCTTCAAGTTATTAAGTCTAAGGTAGCGGAAGCTCTGACATCTAATACGAAAATTGAACTGGCTGACATTCAAGGTCACTGGGCCGAAAAGACCATCGGTACATTCGTGAAACTTGGCGTTATCGATGGGTATGAGGATGGATCGTTCAGACCGGATGGCAAAATTACACGCGCTGAGTTCGCAGCAATCATCGCGCGCGTATTTGATATCAGTAGCAGCGCTAATCATTCCGTTGAACTAAACGATATCGACAATCACTGGGCAAAGGACGTTATTGAGAAGCTCGCTAGCGCAGGGGTGATTGCCGGTTACGAAGACGGAACCTTTAAGCCGAACCAAACGATTAGCCGTGAGGAAATGGTTGTCATTTTATCCCGTGTTGTCGACTTAAGTAAACTGGATAAAGATTCTTCCAAGGGCAACTTAACAGATTTGGCAAGCGCTAGTTCCTATGCAGTGAATCAAATCAAAGATGCGGCTGAAGCGGGCATCGTTAGTGGCAAGTACGGTGGAATATTTGATCCACATGGCAACTCCACACGTTCGGAGGCTCTTACGGTTATTCTGAATGCACTGAACCTTAACCCTCAAATAAAAACATTATTGGATAGCTTGGACTAATCCTCACCTCATGCTCTTCGGCTTGTATTGTTCTCAATCAAAGCATTCTGACTCCTTTAATTCCGGTCTCTCCAAGCGGAGCGACCGGAAAGTAATAAAGTGGGAAAAGGAGGGCAAATCTTTTGAAATATTGCTTATATGATAACAGATATAATGAGGTTCCGGGTGACTTTGAGCAAAGGTATGATCAAGTTATTATTCTGGATTAGGTTCCAATTTTAGGAGGCATATGCGTAATCGAATCCTTTATTTGTTGTTTCACATTTTAGTCGCTTTTATAAGAAAAAGGGATACTGGCAGTCACATGAGTTCATTAGATTAGTAAGAAAAAGAGATCGTTACAAATAACTTACATTACGATTCTTATCTTTGATTGACTTGATGATATTCGTCATGTCCTTGACCTCGCTCTTGTTTATAACCTCATTACTAAAGTGCAAAAGACCCGGATGGTGGGCACTTTTTTTAAAATGCCTATCTTTCAGGTAACTGTTACCCTATAAGGGATAGGGTAACAATAAATGAAATCCAATTTATTCTATTAAAGCGGTCACTCAGAGATTGACTTCTGTTTACAACTGGAATAAATTCGGGGTTGCAAATTTTGAATCACGCTGCCATTTTATATGATGCATTGCATAACTTATTCTATCTGGGAAAGTTCCGTTTCTTGTTGGATTCTACGGAAAAAGTAATTTCAGTAGTTTACATAATTCACTTCATTAAAAAATGCATTTTTCTACAAAATGTATTGTTATTTATATATCTTGAATACTCTCTGAAGGATAAAGCTACTGTCTTGGAGAAGAGTGGAGTACAGTAAACTATCTTTAGGAGGTTAACTCTCACATGTTATTCCCGCTTAAATCTCCTCGCAAGACCTTATTTGCAAAAATGATGTTAACTCTTACAATAACCGTTACTTTATTGATTTTAGCGCTATCGTCGCTTCTCTATCGAAATTTCTTTACGGCTTCTTTGGATAATATCAACCGAATGAATACCTCTATCCTTTCTCAAACCAGCTACAGCACGAAGTATATGGATTCTTTGGTTAGCAAATTTATAAATACCGTTATCATGAGTCCTTATACATCCGTTCTGCTGAATAATACGGATAACGATATGGTTACGCTCGGATCTGCATTCCGCAACCTCGATAGCCTTTCACTTCCGCATGATTATGTTTACTCCGTATATACGATCAATCTCGCTTTAAACCGTATCGTATCCACAGAGACGGGCAATTTTTATACAAAAGAAGATTTCTACGATCAAGACATTATTTCATTGTTGCAAACGGTGAACAAAGAC
This sequence comes from Paenibacillus plantarum, assembly GCF_013141695.1. Taxonomy (GTDB): domain Bacteria; phylum Bacillota; class Bacilli; order Paenibacillales; family NBRC-103111; genus Paenibacillus_E; species Paenibacillus_E plantarum. The sequence goes on along the minus strand of NZ_WHNY01000031.1, from coordinate 4,699 downwards.
TCATTTGCCGAAATGCCTATTGCCAGAAAAATCCCAAACCCCCAAGCCTCAACAGCTTCGGAATTAGCTAACGTGTACACCTATATCGTGCCCGACGGTCTGGAAACGAATTCATCCTCTCGCATTGCGACTGTCATCAATATCAAAGCAAGTGTGCTTCGGGATATGATCGCATCATTAAATGCCAAAATGTCAGGCCCCAGAAACGAAATTATCGTGATCGATTCCCAAGGAACGATTGTAAACCATACATCAGAAAGCATGTTTTTGCATAGCGCGAAACAAGAACCGTATATCCAAACTTTACTAGCGGCCGATCAAGAATCAGGAAGTTTTAAGACGAACCTGAACGGTCAAGATTATCAAGTTACCTATGTTTCCTCCGATAAACCAAACTGGAAATTTATTAGTTTGACTTCATACGCAACATTTATTGGCACAGTTGATACAATCAAAACTTCTACGTTTTGGATTTGTCTAACGATCCTGGGTCTCGGTTTATTTTTCTCGTTCATCATGTCAAGATCGCTTTATATTCCTGTCGGCAGACTTGTAGAAACCGTTAAAGAACATCTCACAAGCACTCATAATAAGGATCATCCGACAAATGACATCTTTTTTCTGCAAAACGTTTTCAATGATATGATTACGAAAAATAATGAATGGGAAAATAAACAAAGAGAACAGCTCGCTCCCTTAAAAAACAAGTGGCTGCAAGATATGTTGCTTGGTATCCGATATGTTGATCAGGAAGCGTTGCGAGTTTCCCAAAAAGAGCTTGGTATACATTTAAATCTAAATGGCCCGCTTAGATTGTTACTTCTTCGTCTGGACAACTATCGTGATTTTCTAGACTCATATAATGAAAAAGACCGTTGGCTCTTAAAGTTCGGCATTGCTAACATCGTTAATGAATTCGTATCAGAGGAATATAAACTAGAAAACATTTACCTGGAAAACGATCACCTTCTGTTGCTGTTGGAAATCAGCCCTTTAGAGAATGTTGAAACTACAGAAGGTGCCTTAAAGAGGCTTATCGAATTAGCACAAAAAGCTGTAAATCAGTACCTGAAGCTCTCGTTTTCCGCAACTCTAAGCATCCCTGTCAATTCTTACTTACAACTCTATGAGTCTTATTCCGATACATTAGCACTATCTTCGTATCGGATCGTCGCAGGTCACAACAGCTTCCTGACTCCAACTTTTCGAAGCTCGATCAAGGAAACAGTAATTTCCTTTCCCGAGAGTAAGGCCAAATTGCTGCTTGACTCCTTGAAATTGGGCCATTTGGACAAAGCGGAGGAAGCGTACTCTGATTTTATTAATCAACTTTCCGGAACGACTTATGAAAACTTGCTTTCGTCCATTATGCAGCTTAGCTTCATGTTGAAAACAACCTTTAACATCATTTTGGAAAGTGATGAATTTCGAAAATCAGAACTATTTCAGATTGTTTCCAGAAATATTGAGCAGTTTGAAACCATTGAAGAAATTCATGAAACCTATTCATCCCTATTTTCCGAAATCATTCGCGTCATGGAACAAAATAAACATAATAAACACAATTCGATAATTTCAAGAATTATAAAGATGATCGAGGAACAATACCGTGATAATAACTTAAATCTACGTATTATCTCCGACGAGTTTCAAATGTCAAACGTTTATTTAGGGAAATTATTCAAAGACGCTACAGGTAAATCCGTTTCGGAGTATATTACTGACGTACGAATGAATCATGTCAAACAACTGCTGGACAACAGCAATCTTTCAACCAAGCAAATCTTATCTCAGTGCGGTTTGGAAGAGACAAATTATTTTTATATCATTTTCAAAAAACGTTACGGGGTAACGTTGTCTCAATACAAGATTGAGAAAACAAAACGTGAGTAGGCCTACTACAGAGGCCATAGGAATTGAAGCGATGCATAATAACAAAAAGGGGCAAGTCGAATGTAATCATTCGTCGCCCCTTTTTGTTGCTATCCGCTGCGTGGTAAGCAGAAAATTTAACAAATGTAATTTCAGAACTTCGCTGGCATCTCAAAAGGAGTGCCGCTTGCCGGGGATTCTCTTCGTATCTTTAGTCGTAGAAATTAGAGGAATGTTTAAAAAAGTAGTATCATGTTCTTCACACTTTGAAGAATTAATTTCTTTCTGTTGTTCAGGATATACTTTCACTTAGCTTATGATAACAATACGATACGTATGCTACTAACTGAGGTGTTTACATTCGCAGGAACAACATGATTATTTTAAAATATTGTAAATGTAGAAATAGTTCACTACATAATTTTCCAAATAGCGCATTGCTCTACAATCTAGACAGCGCTTTCACAAAACTAGCTGGAAAATTCATATACTATGTCCCTCACTTTTTCCCTTTGAAATATCCAGACCAATGACTCGATTCATAAAATACCCTCCAGTTTGATAAATTGCCTGAACCCCAGAAGAACGATCTGCCTTGGCTGCTGAGAAATACATCACCAAGTCAAAAGTGGTCAACCAGTAAAATCTTGTTGATCTCATAATACGACGAGAGAACGATAGCTAAACATTTGAAGGTGTTCTGATTTCATCAGAACTCGTAAGATGTCGCATTGTTACAGTATTTGTCCTAATATTTGAATACATGGAAATTGTAACTGGCACTTTCCAACCACCTTGCGACTAACCACCATAGGGTGGTTTCTTAACTCCGCCTTTGTATCACTAATAACGCAAATAACCGCTCAGAGAGTATGAGCGGCAGATATTCAAATGTCACAACTAGTGCCGAAAGAACCAATCATTCAAGCAATACTTATAACCCATGACGACGGGACTTGTGTCAGTTGGGAAATATCATCAATCAATTAAGGCGAAGGAATATCATTAAAATATGCCCCTCGCTTCAGGGCGTTGACAAACTGCTGGAGCCATCCGTAATAAGTTTGTCCATGCCGAAGTTTATATAAATCTTGAAGAGCAAGATTACGTTCTGTGAATCACTTTACATTTGTACCCACAGTCTGGACTATTTGAAATAGTGTTCAGACAGTGGGTATCTTTTTTTGTATGACGGATTGTAATATGAAGTGCGACACCTAAGAAAACAAAAAGGCCCATGATCGGAATCGTGTAAAATGGGAGTTACCACACCACCATGATTACAGGAGAATCCAACATGAGCTACTCCCATCTTAGCATAGTCGAGCGCGGACAACTAGAGACCTTATCTCAGCTAGGTTGTTCAGCTCGGGCAATCAGCCGTCAACTCGGGCGTCATAACGGCTCCATTTCTCGTGAGATCAAAAGATCTCGCGCTCAAGCATCGTATGAAGCACTACCCGCACAAAAGGCCTATCAGCAACGTAGAGCCCTTAGCATACCTACCGGTAAGTTCACGGATAAGCTTGCGGAAGAACTCCAAGAGAAGCTAATGCAAACCTGGTCGCCTGAGCAAATAGCTGAAAAGCGGAGGATGGAGGGAAAAGCCTTCGTCTGCTTCAAGACCATCTATAGATGGCTATATGCAGGCCTTCTTGCAGCCGTGGAAGTAAAGCACCTACGTCACAAAGGGAAGCGTCGTAAACCAATGGAAACACGTGGTCGATTCCTCGTCGGAACCCCCATTAGCCAGCGTCCGAAGGAGGTTCAAAAACGGGAAACCTTTGGCCATTGGGAGCTAGATAGCGTTGTTTCGAGTCGAGGAAAGAGTCGAGCCTGTGCTGCCACTTTTATAGAACGTAAGACAAGGATGTACGTGGCTCTAAAGATGCCAGACCGTACGGCGTACTCTATGGAGGTAGCTTTTGGCGTTGTAGCCAGCCAATACCCGCACGCTGCTTTTCAGAGCGCTACAACAGATCGTGGAAAAGAGTTTGCCTGTTATGCCGCATTGGAAAATGTTCACGAATTAAAAGTCTACTTCGCGGATCCTTACTCCTCCTGGCAACGAGGCTCCAATGAAAACGGCAATGGCCTCTTGCGAGAGTTCTTTCCCAAAGAACACGATTTTGCAAAGGTCACAGATGAGGAATTGGCTGACGCCATTCGCCTTATTAACGACCGTCCTCGAAAATGTCTAGGTTGGATTACCGCTCACGAATCTTTCATGGCCGAAGTGTCGCACTTAGCTTGACAAACCGTCGTATACTTATTGTGAAATGTATTAAATGATATTGAAAGAAACTCAAAATCGCAGATCAGAAAAAAAGGAGGACATAATGCTTAAACAGAAAAAGAAAATTGCATCAGTAATAGCTTTATCCCTTATTGTGTCCCTTGCGCTCGCCGGATGTGGGACAGACACGAATCAGGGTAAACAAACTGACGTGTCACCGAGCCAAACAGCCCAGGTTAAAGGACAACAGAATGAACAGCCGGTAGAATTAACATTTTATATTGCTAATTCACCGGTTAAAGACATGGATCGAATTATGGGAGTGGCAAATAAGATCATTAAAGAAAAAATTAACGCAACATTAAAGCTTGTCGTTACCGACTGGAGCGCGTACCCGCAAAAAGTGAATTTGATGATTTCCTCGGGTGAACCGTTTGATCTCGCCTTTACCGGAAGTTTTGGAGAATTGAACTATTTCCAGATTGCTTCCAAAGGAGCTTTCAAGGATATCACCTCACTTCTGGATAAGTATGCTCCAACGACCAAGTCGAGAGTGCCCGAGAATATATGGCAAGGCGTTAAAGTGAATGG
>NZ_WHNY01000030.1 GCF_013141695.1 Paenibacillus plantarum | reverse complement strand
GATATCTTTTGCTTTAGGGAACTTTGCAGCCATCCCGATTATAGCGACTTCTCGACTCTTTTTCGAAACGGTATCGTTTACATCCATCAGCATTTTTGCAGCTTTTTCTTTCGTTAAAGATCCTGCTAAGACTTGTTCCAATATATAATTTCTTGCTAACTTCAAGCTCAACCCCCCCCACTTTCTATAACTTATAACTTTATCGATTTAATCTATTCGTCGTTTAGTGTTTATCTAGCAATCGCACTATTACTTAAGAATTTCCTCTGCATCATTAATCGAAATACTTCCCTTTTCCAATTGATCCAGAATGTCTAATATATTATTTAACTTCATAACTTTGCCTTTGACGGCTAGCTTATCTTTTGTCTTATTCTCTGGCGAAATCTTGTCATCAATGAATTTTGCCATTTCAGCGATGCTCGAATAAGAAAAGACATCTGATACACTAACTAAACTCGGATACTCTTTTTCAATTTCTTTTAGCAACTCAACAGCGAGTATGGAGTCCCCACCTATTTCCATAAAGTTGGCATACACGTCTACATTAGTTGTTCCCAATACTCTGCCCCAGATTTTCGCTAGTACTGCTTCAGATTTACTGTAGTTCGCCTTTGCCCTACCCTTAATGGCTACGGATACATTCTCTTTGTATTGAGAAGGTTGTCTACCCCCACTCGCTGTTCGTGATTCCAGCATACTACTTATTTCTTCAGAGAGTTTAAAAGGAATTTGGTCAATAGCAGTCACAATCGAATCTATATTTAGATTTCCTATAATTACGTTATGCTCATCTGAACACATTACACGTTTGAACGCATCGATTGCTTCATGTGTCGATAACATTTTAAATATGCCATTATCTTTTAAACCATAATCAACGGCCATACCGTATTCCTTCCATGGTGCCCAATTGATAGTCTTAACTTTTTGATTCTTTAACTTTCCATAACCGGATAAAGAATCTAGATAAGAGTTAGCAGCAACATAGTCACTTTGTCCAGCGTATCCAATAACCGAAGAAATGGACGAGAAGTTAACAAAGAAATCTAAGTTATCACTTTCAGTAAGTCTGTATAGCAGCAAGGTACCATTTACTTTGGGTGATAGGACTTCTTTGAAGTTTTCTAAAGTCTTATTTACGATATACCCATTTCCTGCTACACCAGCCATATGAATAATACCATTAATTCTTCCATATATTTGGCGAACTTCTTTCAGTATTTTCGACATTTCATGGATATCCGCAACGTCCCCACTATAGTAGCTTACAGTTGTTCCAAACTTCCTAATCTCCTCAAAGCCAATTGAGTCAAAAACGACCTCCTTCCACTCCTTACGACCAATAAGAACGATATTGACCTTTTTGGTTTTACTAAGAACCTTAGCAAATTGGATACCCAATCCTCCTGTACCACCGGTTAGAACATAGGTTCCATTTTCCTTGATTATGGATTTAAAATCGTTCTTCTCGTTTATTTGAGTTTCTTTAAATACTTCAAGGAACTTCTTATTATTACGGATTGCAATGTAAAAATTATCATATTCAGCATTAATCTCCGCTACAATGGTAGCTTTATCGCTGAATTCATCAATATCAAGAACTCTACATTTCAGATTGCTAAATTCCTTGTTAATAACTTTGCACATGCCAAATAATGGGGCAAAATGAGCATTCACAGTAGTCTGTTCACTCGTAACTAAATTGACTTTATCGACCAATGCGATTAGATCGATATTATCGCTGATTTGTAAGTTTATGATTGATTTAGAAATCTTAAATATGCTGAGGACACTCATGTCTATGGCGTTGTTTAACCCCTCAATATGATTGTTTTCCTCGGAGTAACTTGCAGACAATAGATGTGCAATCTGTCCGATATGAACAACTTTAAGTTCCTCAAAAATTCGATCATAATCTTCTTGTAGATTTCTGATCGTATAAACATCTTCTTTTACTCTTTCATAACTCTTTCCTATACTTACCTGAATGACTCTTCTTCCTGAATCCATTAAACCATTAAGAATTCCTTTAGAACTCCGACTTTGATCACAAAAGACGAGTACACTCTCCTTGGTATAGAATGGTTTTCTATTGTTGTATGCATCCATTTCGTAATCTATAAAATAACAGGGGGCTTTTTGGACATCCGTAGCTTTTTGATTCACTCTTTTTACTGTAAGATTGGTTATTTCAGCGATTCGTTCTTCTCGACCGTTAAACAATTCAATATTAAAAGACATTGTCTCTAAATTTTTAGACGTGCTCATTCTTTTTACGTAACTGTATAAACAGCATTCAATTGGTCCGAAGACTTTAAAAGACTCATAAGAAAAAGGAAGAAATATTCCATTTCCCGTACTTTGAGTGATAACATTAACTGCCATATCAAGCATGGATGGGTGTAAAAAATATTCTTCTAGATCACCGGAAAACACTCTAGGTAATTCAAGCTCTGCAAATACTTCTTCTTCTCCTACATAGATTGCTTTTGTAACGTCAGTCCATCTTGGTCCGAAATTAAAAGCTTTACCATCTTCCAGACCATCCCGGGTCTTTTGGATAGTAATTTCTTGAGTACATGTTGAACGGTAGGCATGAATATCAAACTTGTTTTCAAATTTACCACTTTGCATTTCATGTAGTTCTCCTTGGCAATAGACAATCCAGTCCTCACCGCTTTTTACCTCTGATTTACCGGCAATGGTAAACATGAGGTAGTCTTTGTTTTTTGTAATAATAGTTTGTATTTCCTTAGTTTCCGATTCATCCACTACTAAAGAATTAAGGAAAATCACATTACGGAATTCTACTACACCTTTAAAGTATACGAATCCTAGTTCTGTTAACATTTCAAGATAAGCGGTACCTGGTAATAAATATTTACCCATGATGTTATGTTCCTTCAGTACCCAGTGCTTTGAAACATTAAAATTCGTAAGATAAATGTCTTGAGACATAGACTTTATTGCAAGTTGATCCAGTAGAGGGTGATCATAGGATTCCCCTTTTACTTGTATTTCACTAGTATTTCTTGTTTTTGATCGCTCGGGGATAGAAAGCCAACATCTTTTCGCTTCGAATAAGTAAGTAGGTAAACTTACTCTGTTGTAATCACCAGTATGAAAGAGCTTCTCCCAATCAAGATCAGCACCTTGAATATACAGCTTACACATGTTTGCCATCTTATCGTTTAGTTGCAACCCACTATTTTGAATATACTCATAAATATACTGATTAGCTTCTTTACTGAGTTCTTTACGCTGATGTTCATATATTTCATTAGGGCTCAAATCGGATTTATTATTAGAAGTAACGTAATGTTCCCCGAACCAAATATTCGAGTCTTGTATATGTTCGATCCCTTGATTACAGATCTTTTCTAACGTTCTCAATAAGTTTTCACTGGAATCCGTAATTATAGCAATTCTGTAATTATAGTGTCCTCTACCAGTGTTTGATGTATAGCAAATATCCCCAATATCCATTTCGCTGTTTGATCTCAAATAATCTCTCATAGCTCTTACTATGCTGATACATACTTCTTTTTTTGTTGCTGAAACTGTAAATATACCGTTAAAAAAGCGATTTGTTTGATGTACACACTTTTGAGGTGCCTCTTCTAGAATAACATGGCAATTCGTTCCACTAAGGCCAAAAGAGCTGACTCCTGCTCTCCTAGGCCATTCTTCAATATCCCAATCTCTTAGGCGATCATTGATGTAAACAGCGGAATTCTCAAAGTTTATTTGCCGATTTGGTTTATTAAAATGAATTGTTGGTGGTATTTTTTTGTTTTTCAGTGCCAGTACCACTTTAACCAAAGACGCAATCCCTGCAACGTTATCTAAATGGGCGATGTTGGTCTTTACTGAGCCAATTCCGCACAATTGCTTTTTATCTGTATATCTTTGAAATGCTCTGTTAATTGCATTTACTTCGATTGGATCGCCTAATTTCGTACCCGTACCATGGGCTTCGATATAAGTAACCGATTCTGGTGATACATTTGCATCTTTCCATGCATCTACAATTACATCTTCCTGGGCTAATAAATTCGGAGCAGTAATACCAACCGAAGCTCCATCCTGATTTACTGCACTGCCTTTGATAACCGCATAGATATGATCTCTATCATTTACAGCCTTATGTAAAGGTTTGAGGATGAGAGCGACACTTCCTTCACCAAACACAGCACCATCAGAGTCGTCATCGAAAGTACAGACCTTTCCTAGATGTGATTCAATACCTAATTTTTGATCGGTTACTATTGGTGAAAATGAAAGCCTAACTCCACCAGCTATAGCCAAATCACATTCTCCATTTCTTAGACTTCGGCATGCTAGATGTACGGCAACTAATGAAGATGAACACTCTGTATTTACGATCATGCTTGGACCACGTAAATCTAATATGTAAGAGATTCGGCTTGCAACAATCGAGCTTAGATTACCTGCTTCTGAGAGGGCTAATGAGTCTGGCTCAACTTCTCCTATAAATCTTCTATACTCCCCTCTCGGAGTAAATCCAACATAAACGCCTGTGTTGCTTCCAACTAATTTATTACAACCATACCCTGAATCCTCAATAGCTTTCCAAGCAGATTCCAAAAAAATACGCTGGTGCGGGTCCATTAAACTTGCTTCTTTATTTGAAATTTTAAAAAAATCATTATCAAACTTATCAATTTCCTTTAGATAACCTCCATTTGCATAATGTACTTTTCTAACCGTTTGATCACGGTATCGAAGATATTTTTCTACGTCTCTTTTTCTGCTATATGGAAAGTCACCTAAACAATCCTTCTTGTGAATCAAGTTTTCCCAAAACTCGTCGATGTTATCAGCCATAGGCAGCCGTACGTCTATACCAATAATAGCTATATCTTTTGAAGATTCTGTTGTTATCTCATATAATATTGACTCATTGAGATTTAATTCCAACATATGCGTTCCTCACTTTAAACAATCGAATAATTCCTCGATTTATTAAGATTTGAATAAATTTTTGCAACGACTTCATCGTTGACTGCGTCGAAAAACAAAGATTCTAACCGTTCAACTTGTTCATTTTCTGGTACCATCTTCGTTTTAAATATTGATATAAGATGCTCTAATACTTGCTCGATGTGCTCCTCGGTGGGTTCAGTATTAGTTTTTATTATAGATTCGTACATTTCCGCAATTCTTTTGGTTGGCTCTATCACATTAATTCTGTATTCCTCTTCATCATTATTCAGATTTTGTGTACATGCTATATGTCTAAGACATCCACTTATAATTTTTATTCTATTATTCATAGTTATATCCTTTCCTTTCGCTTCGCTCAAGGCACAAAACGGTATAAAATCGTTGTGCGCTTTGAGAAATTTTTATATCCTAAATAAAGGGATACTGGTAAACTACAAATTACGCGGAGGTGAGTGGGTTGTCCCATTGACGGGACGACGCATAGTTTAATGTGTATTACCTTTCCAAGTACAAATAAGTGTGTCCTCGTGCACGCAGTCTCAACCCGTATAATCAATTCTCGTTTATCGCTGGGCAATCAATCCCTGGGAATTTCCTGTGTTCAATGTTCTTGAGTAGTCCTAGAACATCACACTCGCACATCCGTAGTACGTTAAAGCAATCCGCGGCTAAAAAACGGACAATAAAGATGCGGAATGTATTGCCGATTTGTTTAAGAATGACCTTTTTGCTGGAAGTTTTATGCCCCCACTGCGTATTCGCTAGCTCTGGGACTTGATGCGCAATAGCTTTATGCTGACCAACTTTTCGTCGAGTTAGAAAAATCGACTTCAGAACAGCTTAACCGTTTCCAATATCCAACTCGCAAATGTGGTTTCGAACACCTTTGGCAAAAGCTCTATGAACATCATTGATACGCTTCTCGACGATCCGCCGAATACCTCCTTGGATTTGGAGTCCCTTATCCACAACTCCTTGAAGAAGAAGCTGTTTGAATTGGAACTCGCCACTCAAGGATTCATGACCCCGGAGCAGGCTGGGAAAATAATGGTGATCAAAAGGCACTTCGAGGATTTCGAATCCCGCAAACCCTCTCTGGAATCTATTATCCTTTCTCCTGACGAGTACTACACCGAGGAACTGAATTTAATCTTGACTGTTCCGTCTATGAAAAAACCTATTTTCCGCCATAGTCGTGGTTTCCGAGATCGGTGTTAATATGGACGTGTTCCCGACAGCCAAGCATTTGTGATCTTTGGCATACTCCCACCAACAATGAGAGTGCCGGCATGAAAAAGTCAATAAGAGTGTCGAAGGCTGGGTGCTACATCAAGCCGCTTTTGGTACAATGCGCTATTGCTGTCGTCAAAAGTGAAAATCATCCAGAAATTCGAAACCATCTTACTCAAATCAAGACAATAGTGTACTTAGGGATGG
>NZ_WHNY01000029.1 GCF_013141695.1 Paenibacillus plantarum | reverse complement strand
GGTTTATAGTTGGCTTGTTCCCTACTCTCTAGTAGTTGCCCCAGTTGTCTGATTGTTGGGTTGGAAACAATGTCTTTTAGCGTAACATCTTGGCCAAACTCTTTATACAGAAACATTACTAGCTTTGTTGCAGAAAAAGAACTGCCACCCATCGAAAAGAAATTATCTAATGGATCTATGTTTTGGATATTAAGTAACTGACACCATATTATTGATAATCTGTATTCAATGTCACTTAAAGCTGAGTATACAATATCATTGCTATTTTCTTTGATTACTTTAGGATCAGGAAGTTCTTTCTTGTTAATTTTCCCATTCGGTAAAAGTGGAAAAGTATCCAACGCAACAATAAAAGAGGGAATCATATAGTGTGGTAACACTTGTTCTAAATCCGTTCTTAACTCATCTGTCGTAACGTCGTTACCTATAAGATAAGCACATATATAAGGCACGAGCGAAGCATTTTCTCTTTTTATCACAATAGCACGATTGATTTTCGGGTGCTTCATAAGTTGACTTTCAATTTCTTCTAACTCAACTCTGAAGCCACGTATTTTAACTTGTTGGTCGACTCTTCCCAAATACTGTACATTACCGTCTTCCCCCCATTTAGCAAAGTCACCAGTTCTAAACATCCTGGTTCCAGGGATAAATGGGTTTGCAATGTATTTCTGAAGTGTTAAATCCGACCGATTTAGATACCCCTCTGTAATGCCAACCCCTGAGATGTATAATTCACCTCTAACTCCAACGGGTTGAAGTTTCAACTGATCGTTTAAAATATATACATTAGTATTATAAGATGGGTTTCCAATAGGTACTGATATTGATTGAGTATTATACGGAATTTTATAGTGAAGAGTGTCATCAGAGCATTCACTTTGACCATATGCATTGACTAATTCTACATTATATTCCTTGTAGAATAAATTGACTAACTCAGGACTCACTCGTTCCCCTGTAATAATCAACGATTTTAGTTTACTTAACTTTACCTTGTTCTTACCTATTTGAAGAAGTTCTAAATATGTGTTTAATGCTGACGGAACGATTTCCATTATCGTAATTCCATCTTTATCCAATGTATTGAACAACAGCGCTATATCTTTCATGTTGGTTTCGTCATATATCACTAATTTAGCCCCAACAAACAATGGGGCATATACAATCCATATAGATGCAACGAAACTTAAATTAATGTTATGGCAGATTACATCGTTAACATTAAAATCAAGGAGATCGATCTTTGTCCATGTATGATTAATAATCCCTTTGTGGTTTAGTATAACACCTTTAGGGTTACCCTCAGAACCGGATGTATAAATGATATAGGCAGGATTGTTGGCATTGAAATGAATAATACGACTGAGTCTATATTGGTTAACTTCTTCTTCAACGTAATAAATTACTTTTTGACCATATGCTTTCCTGCTTACCTGTTCATCATTACTTACGATTATCTTTGCACCACTATCCTTAATCATGAACTGGATTCGTTCTTCAGGATAGTAGATATCAATCGGCAAGCAAACGGCTCCAGCTTTTAAAATCCCTAAATAGATAACTACCATACTATGAGTTCGTTTCATCATAACGGCTACTGTATCGTTTACCTGAACACCTTGATCCATAAGCATTGCCGCAAACCGACTGGACATATCATCAAGTTCTTGGTAAGTAAGCATGGAGTTTTCATATACAATTGCTGTCCGGTCAGGATATTTTTTCACCTGATTTTGAAATAGTCCTTGAATTGTATCCTCTGAGGTAAGGGAGACTTTACCCGTCCCCCATCCCAACAACTGTTTAATATCAGAGTCGGATAATATATTAATATCGTGCAAACTTTCATTTACACTAATAGAAGCATTATGATAAAACTGCACAAGATTCTTCGTAAGGTTTTTAATCGTAGACTCTTTGTATAAATTAGCATTGTACTTTAAAACGCAATGGGTCATGCTTTCGCGCATCTCAAAGCAAAAAGCCATATTAAAGTGATGATTTTCTAACCTTTCGATACTAATAGGTGAGTTATATGAAACAATCACATCGGTTGGTGGCTTATTACCCGCATCCGTTGAGTTCGACCATTGATAGTTAGGGTTTTTGTTTTCCTGGGCATTTCGAAAAGATTGATTAATCTTTGAAAGTAAGTCAGAATAAACCATCATTCCATTGAGTTTATTACGAATTATTATGTAATAGTCATTCTGCTTGCTATTTTTACTATATGAAAATGATGGTATGCCAATCATAATATCTTCCGACTGGGAGTAACGGTATATCATGTAATAAACACCGGTCAACAAAACTGCTTCTATTCCACACTCTACTCCTCCATCCCCAGATGTGATGTCTTGTAGAATAGTAACGGGAATCGAAAATTCTGCTTCTAGATATTCTGATTTAGCCCTACCATTATAGTCATAAGGGAACCCGTTGAAGCTCTGGCTTCCTACAAGTGAATTCTGCAGATATGCCCTTTCGTCCAAATCTTGGCTTCTTGCAGTTAAGTTTGTGCCTATTACACGATTACTCATACCAATGCCCCCACCTTAAGTCAGATTCGGTTATGATCATCAGGAAAAATCACGATTGGAGTGAAATCTTCTCCTAATTCAAAATCAGTATAAATTCCGAATGAGATTACAATCACCTTATCTCCAGGTTGAACCATTCTTGCTGCTGCCCCATTTAAACAAATCATGCCTGAATCGTATTCCCCGTGTATTGCATATGTCTCTAACCGTCCCCCAGTGTTTTTATTGACGACAAGAACCTTTTCGTTATTTCGAATATTAGCAGCTGCCATTAACTTTTTATCTATGGTGATAGAACCGGTATAATTTAAATTCGCCTCTGTGACAGTGGCTCCATGAATCTTTGATTTATGCATGATTCGAAACATTAATGGTTACTCCTTCTTTGGATTATTAGTTATAGATGACAATAGTCTAGTCACCATCAGACATTAATTTGCTTAGGGATGG
>NZ_WHNY01000028.1 GCF_013141695.1 Paenibacillus plantarum | reverse complement strand
TCAAGAGCCATTTACTTACTGATGACCCCGCCTTGCGCAACCAAGTGGAGGATACGAGGCTCACGTAGCCGATGCGAGGCTTGTGTGAGAGGTTCATCCGGCCCTGTAATTTCAATTTGGTCAATTAAGGTGATTGGGATCATAATGTTGTTTATTTTTAAAAGCTGAAATTCTGGGTAATACTGCGCAATGACGCCTCGAACTTCATCGGTGCCGCACCGAATAATCACTTCTGTTTTACGCATGATCAGCATTTCGTACATCCCGTTTTTCACCCCACAATGAGTTATGACACGACCGACTTAGTAAACGTTTGATAGTTGAAAGTAAACGAAAAGCTTGGACGGGCGTGCCACATTCATAATATGCAAGGAAAGTCTGGTATAGAATGTAAATTTTAGAAGGGAAAAACCACCGCGTCATGGATGTTAGACACATGCTGCGGTGGTTTGTTCTGTCGTGTGTAATTTAATTTACAATTATTTTGAAATTATTTCAAGCCCATTGCTTTATTTGCTTCACGAACGATGTTGAATTTGTCATCTGTTGTAGCTACATAACCTTGGTGTGTGTATACATCGATGATCACTTTTTTACCTTCTGGATCGTTACCAATCGCGATGAAAGCATCTTGAATTTTTTTCTTCCAAGCCGCATCCATATCGGAACGAACAGCGATTGTATCATTTGGAATTTTATCGGAGAAAGCAAGAACTTTCGTTTGTTTGAAAATATCTGGGTAATCTTTAATCATGTTAGTACGGATATCTTGGAACACCCCTACTGCATCAACTTGGCCGTTAAGAAGTGCGATAATCGCTTTATCGTGTCCTTGGAATTGAACGCCTGTTACATCCTTAACCGGATCTACACCAGCGGTTTTCAAAACAAGACCAGGGTAAATGTAACCAGCTGCGGAAGTAACACCTTGCCAGCCCATCTTCTTGCCTTTCAAATCAGCTACGGATTTAATTGGGGAATCGGCTTTGACAACAATCATCGATTTGTAGAAATCTACAAGATCTTTCGTTGGTTGACCTGTTGTATCATCAACACCAAAACGTTGTGCTTGTACAAGAAGATCAGCAGCTTTACGGTTATCGTGAGCAACAACATAGTTACTTGGCGGCAAGAAACCAACATCAACTTGTTTGGAAGACATCGCTTCGATAACAACGTTGTAATCTGTGGACACGGAAACCTTAACTGGGATTCCTAATTTATCTCCAAGCAATTTTTCAAGCGGCTTAGCTTTTGCTTCAAGTGTCTCTGCATTTTGGGAAGGTACGAATTGTACTCTAAGTTCTTTCGGAACGAAGCCTGCCGCTGCTGCTGGTGTAGCGCTTGCCGCTGTTGTTGCTGCTGCAGTTGATGAAGCAGCTGGAGTTTCGTCTTTTTTCGCGCAGCCAACAAGTGCACCTGCAGCTACAATCATGGACAAGCTAAGTACTGTTAATTTTTTCATCTTTTTTGACCTCCGTTTAAATATTTGCTTTTATGTTGTACTATAACATTATCACAAGAGATATGGAAGATAGTGTGAAGTATTTGTTAAAATGACAGATGATATGTAAAACTTTACAATAAAAAGCAATGGAGTGAACCGCTTGAAGCAGGCAGGGCAAGAGAAAACTAGTCACATTACGATTTTAGAAACGAGCGACCTCCATGGGAATATGTTTCCCATTCATTATGCAAATAACCATCCCAATGATGTAGGATTGACGAAAATCGCCACCTTAATCACACAGGAACGCGCCAAGGAAGCGCATGTTATTGTGTTGGATAACGGGGATTTGATCCAAGGAACGCCACTCGCCTATCACCATGCGCGCTTGGATAATGAACCCATGAATCCCATGGTGCTAGGTCTAAACTATTTGAAATATGATGGAGCAGTACTCGGGAATCATGAATTCAATTATGGCATGGACGTGCTCCAGAAAGCCGTTCGGGAATCTAATTTCCCTTGGTTGTGTGCCAATATTGTGAATGAGGAGACGGGAGAGCCATTCTTTGGAAAACCGTATTTGGTTAAGCAATTTGCGGATGGTGTGCGTGTAGGAATTCTTGGATTAACAACGCCTTATATTCCGAATTGGGAAGATCCGAAACATATCGTAGGCTTACGGTTTGAAGATCCAATTGCATCCGCTCGAGCATGGGTACCATTCCTTAAGGAGCAGGAACAGGTAGATGTCGTTGTTGTTTCCTATCATGGTGGATTTGAAAGAGATATCGCAACTGGTGAGCCTACGGAACCGCTGACAGGCGAGAATCAAGGGTACCAACTATGTATGGAAGTAGAAGGGATAGACGTTCTACTCACAGGTCATCAGCATCGAAGCATTGCTGGGGCCCAAATTAACGGAGTAACCATCGTTCAACCTGGCACAGCTGGGGTTACGCTTGGGAAGGTGGACATCGTGCTTGAGCAGGTAGAAGGAAAATGGCGCATTGCTTCCAAGCAATCGGAGCTTCTATCAGTTGCGAATGTGGAGCCAGATGAGGTGCTGCTCACGCAGATCAGTTCTTACGAGGCAAAGACACAGCTATGGCTGGATCAACCCATCGGAAAGCTTACGGGGGACATGCTTGTGAAAGATCCTATGGAGATTCGTACAGAGGACAACGCGCTGATTGAGTTTATTAACAAGGTCCAAATGGAGCTGTCAGGTGCCCAGATTTCAAACACGGCGTTATTCGATAACGTTTCACCTGGATTTCCATCGGATATTACGATGCGGGATATCGTTTCCAACTACATTTACCCGAACACGCTCAAGGTCATTCGAATCTCAGGTCAAGATATTAAGGATGCCTTGGAGCAGTCTGCCGAGTATTTTGAATTAGCGGAAAATGGAGAGCTGCAAGTAAGCAAGTCCTTCATGGAACCGAAGCCTGCCCATTACAATTACGATATGTGGGAGGGAATCTCCTACACGTTAAACGTTTCTCGTCCAGTCGGGGATCGGGTTGTTCAGCTGGATTATGAAGGGGAACCGATTAAGCTCGAAGCCTCTTTCGATGTGGTCATGAACAATTACCGAGCTGCAGGCGGGGGCAACTACGCCATGTTTCAGAATAAGCCAGTTGTGAAAGATATTCCAACGGATGTTGCAGAGCTTCTGGCAGGCTACATTATGGAACGAGGTACCATTGAAGCGAGTGTAAACCATAACTGGAAAGTAATTTGGACATAGTTCGTTTGCATAACAAAAGCCTGACAAGAGCGAGAGAATCGTAAGATCCTCAGCTATTGCCAGGCTTTTGGTTTCTGAAAAGCAGGTTACTTTTCACGAATATAAGCACGATCTCCCGTTCGAGGATTGTAGTACACCCGATAGGTGAATCCATCTTTGGGATCTATGAAAACTTCAGGTGTAGAAAGAAAGCCGTTTGGAGGCGATTGTGGTGTCGCGGCTCCATCCGTTTTGTACCGTTTGTCGTAAACGAGATAACCTAGAAGAAGTAAAATAAGGAAGCCTAGAACCCACAAGCCGTATACGAGCAAAATGGAGAAATTCCCGCTCATAGCCTTCGCGTCCGAACGGCAGTGCCATACGCGACGATTTCGCTCATATTTTGACCAATATCCCCGCTGTCGAACCGCATCATGACAATCGCATCGCCACCCATGGCAGCAGCATTCTTGACCAGTCGGTCCATAGCTTGCCTGCGTCCATCCTCTACCATTTGCGTATACTGCGTGACTTCTCCGCCGATTAACCCTTTCAGAGAGGCCATAATATCTCCGCCAATGCCTCGTGCCCGCACGACGACACCAAAGGTACTGCCTAGAACTTCTGTAACCTCATAACCTGCAATGTTTTCTGTTGTAACTACAATCATGTTGAATCGCTCCTTCAGAATTGAAATAGATGCTTTTCTACTGGGTAAGGATTGGCTATTATTAACTTAGTACGTTAATCACATGAGGGGGTTTCACATTGAATACAGGGACAACGATTGAATTATGGCCAGGAGCTACACAAGACAGTCAAGGTGAGGAAAACCAAGGATGCCCAAGCTTAACCTTATATCCAGCAGAGGGAGACGGCTTACGTGCAGCAGTTATTGTATGTCCAGGCGGTGGTTACGGCAGACGTGCCCCTCATGAAGGCGAGCCTATTGCCAAATGGCTGAATGGTTTAGGCATATCCGCTTATGTGTTGAACTATCGCGTAGCACCCTATAAACATCCTGTTCCTTTGCAAGATGCGCAGCGGGCTATTCGTACTGTGAGACATCATGCCGAGGCATGGGGAGTCGATGCGAACCGAATTGGCATTCTTGGTTTTTCGGCAGGCGGACATTTGGCAGCAACAGCGGGTACGCACTACGATGCGGGAGATCAAACCTCCGCGGATCCAATTGAACATCATAGCTCCCGTCCGAATCTGATGGTGCTGTGTTATCCAGTTATTTCATTTGGAATGAATGGGCACCAAGGTTCACGAATTAATTTGATAGGCGCAGATGCTAGTGAAGAGTTGGTACAGAATTTAAGCAATGAACTTCAAGTAACGACAGATACGCCGCCAACTTTCTTGTGGCACACAGCAGATGATGCAGCGGTTCCGGTTGAAAATAGCTTGTTGTTTGCTAGTGCGCTTAGCCGCAATAAAATTCCTTTCGACCTGCATGTCTTCGAATCAGGAAAACACGGCATTGGAATTGCAGACGATCATCCAGAAGCGTATGTCTGGCCTAATGTTTGCGCGAATTGGTTGAAAAAGCAGCATTTCGCATGACCAAGCTTGCCTACGAATGCCATCCGCTTGGAGATTCAGCGATCGTGATTCGTATAGGTGCGGACATTTCGTTAACGAATCTGCATAAGGTCAGGCAAGTCGTGAATTATTTGGAAAATAACTGGCAGGATGGCTTCATTGAGCTGGTCGCCGCTTATACAACCATTACAATTTATTATGATGCATTCCGCATTTATAACTATTCTTCTGACGTTGTGTTAAAAAGTGGGCGACCCAATGGGACAGCAGATTGGCTTCCCTATGACGAAGTCCTGCAAAGCATTGAGCAGTTATTAGATGCGTACAGGCAAGAAGACAATGAGGGATTAGCTGTGCAGTTAGGAGCTATCAGGGAGATCCCGGTCTGCTATGAGGCGGCATTTGGACCCGATCTAGTAGATGTAGCGGATTATCATCAGGTGAGCACGGAAGCAATTGTGTCTTGGCATACTTCTCGTGTGTATCCCGTTTATATGATTGGTTTCGCGCCTGGTTTTCCTTATTTGGGCGGGATGGATGAACGCCTTGTTACACCGCGTAAATCAGTGCCGCGCACACAAATTCCAGCAGGTTCTGTCGGTATAGGCGGGGCGCAGACGGGCATCTATCCTTTTGAAACACCGGGAGGCTGGCAACTTATTGGTCGTACGCCACTCCGTATGTTTCGTCCGGACATCGTTCCCCCATCCTTTCTCAAGGTTGGTGATCAAGTGAGATTTGTGGCGATCACATCAGAGCAGTTTCATGCGTTAGAGAAAGGGAATGCGAGTCATGAGCTTTGAGGTCATTAAACCAGGTCTTTTGTCCACCATTCAGGATGAGGGCCGCTATGGTTTTCGAAAACATGGTGTCATAGTGTCTGGACCGATGGATCGGTTTGCACACCGGGCAGCCAATCTGTTGGTTGGTAATGGCCCGGAAGTCGCTACCTTGGAAATGACACTTCAAGGGCCAATTCTAGTTGCACAGCGTGATATGCTGGTGGCCATTTGCGGAGCAGACATGGGAGCAGAAGTGGATGGCATGGCAGCACCACTATGGCAGCCATTTATAATTTATTCAGGCAATGAGCTGCACCTCCATTATGCAGCCCAAGGGTGTAGGGCGTATTTAGCTGTGTATGGCGGGTTCAAGGCGGATTACGTACTCGGAAGTCGCAGCACCTATCAGCGAGCGGCTATTGGTGGATATGAAGGAAGGGCACTTCGTGCTGGGGATGTATTGGAAGCAGAAAAGGATGGGTTGGCTTCTGAGGTTGTGAACGAGGTTGAACGACGCGGCAAGTTTGTCAGTTCAACGATCCTCCCTTATTATCGCGACAATCCGACAATCCGGATCGTGAAGGGGAAGGAAGCCTCTTCATTTACACCTAACAGCTGGTCGAGATTGCTTTCTCAAAGCTTTCTCGTGACCTCACAATCCGATCGAATGGGGTATCGGTTATCGAGTGAGCCTAAGCTTGAGCTCGAAGCTGGCTTATCCTACGAAATGATCTCTGAGGCTGTCGTTGCAGGCACGATCCAAGTTCCCGCAAGTGGACAACCCATTCTCCTGATGGCGGATTGCCAAACAACTGGGGGCTACCCACGCATCGGTCACGTGATCACGGCAGATCTACCGCTGGTGGCGCAGGTGAAGCCAGGTGGACAGCTGCGTTTTCAGGAGGTTACGCATCTGGAAGCACAGGAGCAGTTGCTGCTTCAGGCGATGGATCTTAAGGTACTTGGGGCGGGGATAAAGACTTGGTTGAGGGGTTTGTGAACATTACGAACCCCATAGCCCGAGGAACCCTACGAAGCCTAAGTAGCTGACTAACTGGACTAACTCGACTAACTGGACTAACTGGACTAACTGGACTAATCCGGCTAACCTGGCTAACCCGACTAGCTTTAAGAGCGATATGAGGTCTGACGAGCCCTAACTGCCTCCCCCTCAGCAACTTAAATGGAAAAACTCCAGCTATTTTCGGCATTTTGTAATGTTTTTGGCATTTAAATGGAAAAACTCCCGTTAATTTCCCTTAAATCACCAGTTGGGAAGGAAATGGCTAATATTAACTGTAGAATATACAGTTAATTGGTAAATTTGCTCAAATACTCCTTGATTAGATGGAGAAAATACAGTTATTTCGTAAATCTACGCAAATGATCTTCATTTATTTGAATGACTCCCATGCATCTGCCGATAGTGCCCCCACGCCTCTCCACTCCCATACTCCGAAGAATGAAAATATTTCCACTTTGCAGTGGGTTGAGTAGGAAATGTGCGGAGTGGGAGTGGGATGAGTAAAGAATGAGCTGAGTAAGAGTAAGTTGAGATAGGAATGCAATGAGTGATGAAAGAAATGAGTAATGATGAAACGAGTAAAAAATGAGTGAATAATGATGCTGAGTGGCATTCATCTAAATGGGGAGTGAAATCGTCATGCTGCGCATTGACTTGAATTGTGACATGGGCGAAGGCTTCGGCGCCTATCGCCTTGGCCGCGACGCGGAGCTGCTCGACTACGTCAGCTCCGCCAACATCGCCTGCGGGTTCCACGCAGGCGACCCCGCAACCATGCGCAGCACAGTTCAGCTGTGCCTGCGCAAGGGCGTTGCGATCGGGGCCCATCCGGGCCTCCCCGATCTGCAAGGCTTTGGCCGGCGCGAGATCGCGATCACGCCGGGAGAGGCTTACGAGCTGACGTTGTATCAGCTCGGGGCGCTGCAGGCATTCGTCCACGCCGAAGGCGGACGCCTGCAGCACGTCAAGCCGCATGGCGCGCTCTACCACATGGCCGCGAAGCGCCATGAGTTAGCCGCCGCGATTGCGGCAGCAACGGCCAGCGTCAGCGCGGAGCTGACGCTGTATGGCCCGCCCGGCAGCGAACTGCTGCGGGCGGGCACCGCCGCGGGGCTGCGGACCGCGAGCGAGGCTTTCGCGGACCGCAGCTACCAGCGGGACGGTTCTTTGACACCCCGCGACCAAGCGGGGGCGCTTCTTGAGAGCGCCGCCGAGGCTGCGGCGCAGGTGGAGCGGCTTGTCCGCGAAGGCAAGGTCCTCTCCCTCACGGGAGAGGACCTGAGCATGCGCGCGGACACGATCTGTATCCACGGCGATGGGGTGCACGCCGTGGAATTCGCGCGCGACATCCGCGCGCTGTTGAACCAAAGCGGCATCGAAGTCAAGCCGCTTGGGACCTAGCGTAAAAGCTAGGTTTTTTTAATGTGTAACCAACTAGACGAGTGCGATTCGCAGCACGTTTCTATAAGATACCATCTCATTTCAAAAATGTGCTCAAAAGTAAAATAACTGGAAAACTACAGCTAATTAGAGGGTTTTATCACTTTCTTGGGAAATAACTGGATTTCCTGTAGCTAATTTATCCGATTTCATCATTAAGCGGGTTAAATTCGAAATTTAGCTGTAGGTTTTCCAGTTAAATCTGTTTTTCTCCGAAAAATGAGGGAATTAGATGTAGTTTTTACAGCTAACTCGCCAATTTGCGATTTTCCTCCGACTTATGAAGAAACCGAGCTCAATCCGCGCTAAGCTGAAGTTATTCCAGCTAACTCGCAGAAGCCGCGAGCTATGAGCGGCGAAACTCCTCACTCCCTCTCACAAGGAAAGAATCCCTATAACTATTCTTTCACTTGAGACCAGCTCGGCAATATGAGTTAATAGGTATGTAGCCGGCCGGCTAATTCTTTCGGAAAGGAGTGATCAAGGTGATTACAACGCAAACAGAGGTGATCTCTGCGTAAGCAGAGGTCACTGTTCCAAGCGGGGGCCACTAGGCCCTCGCATAACTTTTACGAACGAGTAGACAGCGAGAAGCTTTTTACATATAATGAGAAATGTGAACACAAAGTGAACACAACAGTAACAATAAACTACGGTGAAGGGAGTGCTTTTTAATGAACACAATGACAATGACAGTAGCGATGAATGTTGCGGCCGCCGCAGAGGTACTCGTCTCCTAACTGAATATCATTCGTGGAATAACCGTTCACCTGAATTGTATAATTGCATATACAACCGACAGGCACGATTATGATCGTGTTTTTTTTATTCCATTTTTGAGAATGGTAGGAGGTTAAGGGGCGATGAAGATACTCTCTGCAAATCAGTCAAAGTTAAGCTTTGCGACAATTTGAGGAGGTTTTCATCCATGAGTTATAAGAACGGGAAAGATGTTCTTCCCCCTAACCTATTAAAACAATTACAAGAATATATCCAAGGCGAAATCGTCTATATCCCTAAGAAAGAGCAGAAACGCGCTGGCTGGGGAGAAAATAACGGCACTCGCATCATTATTGAGCGGAGAAATCGTGAGATTTTCCGATTGTATCAAACGGGTTCGACGGTGTTGGAGCTGATCAAGGTGTTTCATTTGTCCGAAGACAGCATCCGCAAAATTATCGTCAAAACACGTGAATTAACAGCCAATCAGGCATAGCAGCGGCATCCTTCGTGATGCTGCTTTTTTTTTGTAGGAAAACTTAGTTTCCATGCCGAAATTACTCATACAGAGGATGTAAGTGTATAGGAGGAGTAGAGAGATGATATCTGTATTTGTATATGGCACGTTACTGGTGGGGGAAAGCAATCATCATGTTGTCTCTCCGTATTTACGGGAAGTACAACCTGGCACGATCTATGGACGTTTATATGATGTAGGACCTTACCCTGCATTAGTTCGTACGCACGATGAGCATGTGGTTGAAGGGGAATGGATTGAAGTGACCGAAGAGGGACTGGCCGCTATGGACATTTTGGAAACGTACTACAGTCCAGCTCATGCTGATAATGAGTACGAGCGAATTTGGGTAAAAGATGCCACTTTGGAGAAGGAAGGTTGGGTGTATTGTTATCCTAATCCGCGCGGTCTTCCAGCTATTCATGGCTCCTCTTGGAAATCTTACCTGCACAATAAGTAGGCGCGACTTTATTCGAGTTTTTCCGACATTTTCCTATCTTGGCCTCAGATATGATGCTATAATTAGTACTAATTTATGGACTCGAGGAGAGAGAACATGTCAGCTTACAAAATTTTGCTAGCCGATGATGAATTGGCACTTCGCTTTCTGCTGACGGAGACGTTATCGGATGAGGGATATCTCATCACAGAGGTTGAGGATGGTCAACAAGCGATCGAGCAGCTCAGCAAGGAAGCCTACGATTTAATTATTCTGGATTACATGATGCCGGAACGTACGGGCGTAGAGGTGTGCTCCTGGTTGAGACAAAGTGATAATGTGAATAAGGACTTGCCTGTGATTCTGCTGACGGCGAAAGCACTGGAGAAAGATAAAGAGAAAGCGAAGGCAGCGGGTGTCACCACGTACATTGTAAAGCCTTTCAGTCCACTTCAATTATTAGATACCGTCGGACAGCTATTGCAACGCTAAGTTGGAGAAGATGGATGCGCTGGAATCAGCTAGATTAAGCTTATAAAGGGTGATTGTCTGCTATGAGCCATAGGAATATAGAGAGAGCCAAGGATTCAGCTTCTGAATCCGATCGTGATGCAAGAATCCTCAAACAAGGAAAAAAACTGTTTATTCGTGAATATGACAAGCAACTGCAGCAGTTGCAGTCCTTGCTGACAGCGGTTCAGATGAAGCCGATCCTAGAGGATTTGCAACAATGCTATCGGATTGCACATACACTCAAAGGTAGTGCGCCAGTCTTTGGTTATATACGAATTGGTAAACTAGCGGAAGACATGGTGCGGAAATGGGAATGGACCCTAGCGATTGAGAAGCCCGACAATGAGTTGCTTCTTTCGATGAGCCCTGTACATGAGAGTATTGAACGAACGGATGAGTTATTGCTTGAATTGAAAATGGAACTGGATATCGGCTTAACGGAAATTCAGCTGGATGAGGAGAAGGATCCTGCCTCAGGCTCCATGCTTCGAACGCTCAGAAGTCGTATTTTACTCGTTGATGATGACGATGCGCTTCGCTCTTATTTGACTAGACGATTGCAACTCGATGATTGTGTGGTTGATGAAGCTGCTGATGTGGAGTCAGCGAAAAAGTTACTGCGCGAGCATACGTATGATTTGGTTACGCTAGATCTTATGATGCATCCGCAGTCAGGCTATGAGCTATTCGATTTTCTCAAAGAAGATCCTACGCTGAAATGGTTGCCGCTTATCGTGTTATCCGGTCGTGATGATATCAGCGATAAAGTTCGTTGTTTCCATCTAGGGGCGGATGATTATGTGACGAAGCCATTCCAATATGAGGAATTGGCAGCGCGTATCTATGGACTCCTCAAGCGGACCCGGAATTTTGAACAGCTGGCTTTCCGCGACCCGCTGACGGGTGTGTTTAATCGCCGCTATTTTGATCTGCAAATTGGATTAGAACTGCAGCGTATCGAGCGCTACCCAGCGCCAATTTCTCTCGTGTTTATCGATATTGACAGCTTTAAAAACGTCAATGATACGTATGGCCATCATGTAGGGGATCTGGTTCTCCAAGGTCTGGCGCATCTGTTGCAGGTCAATCTGCGTTCGACAGATTTATTGGCTCGTTTTGGCGGTGAAGAGTTTGTCATCGCACTTCCGAATACGACTGTGGATCAAGCTAGGTCTATTATGCAGGATATTTTAGATAAAGTTCGTATGAAGCCCGTAGCGCAGAATGAGGGTCAAACGTTCTCCATTACGTTCTCAGCTGGTGTAGCCGAATGGCAGGTAGGGATGACGATTGCGGAGTGGGTAGCGAAAGCAGACGATGCGATGTATCAAGCGAAACAGCAAGGTAAGAATCGCATTGTTCTGGCTGACTTAGAAGATGAGGGTGCACAATTCACGAAGTTGGTTGCCCATGCGAACGCCCAGCTGCAGAAGAAAAAGCTCTTGATCGTTGACGATGATCCGATTCTCAGAGCGATTCTGATTTCGCAATTGGAGCACTTGCCGATTGTAATTACGCAGGTTTCTGATGGTGAAGCGGCATGGCAGCTATTGAGTGATCAAGTGTTCGATGCTTGTATTTTGGACGGCATCTTGCCAGGACTTGACGGGTTTACGATCTTAGAGAAGCTCAAGACGGATACGAATGTGCGATCCAAGGATCTGAAGGTACTGATGCTTTCTGGTAAGAAGAAGGCAGCGGATGTGGCGAAAGGTCTGCTAATGGGAGCCGACGATTATATGACGAAGCCGTTCTCACTCGTGGAGCTGGAGAATCGCGTCAAACAATTAATGAAACTTATCTAGAAAAGGAGGGACATGTCCTCTCCTTTTTTTGCTTTTTCGCCATATGTAAGCTGTCGGTGGTTCAATTTCCCTTCAATGAGGTTTGCGACTCCAGCACTTTCTGATACAGTAGAATGATAGACGAAGATACAGATGAAGGAGCAAGATGCATGTCGGATAAAGACAATCTGGTACGTTTTGGAATTTCGATGCCGCAGTCTCTAATCGAGCAATTCGACCGGTTAATTTCCTTACAAGGGTATGATAATCGCTCGGAGGCGATTCGTGATCTGGCACGCAAGGCGCTTTTGACCTCAAGCAGTATGCAGCCAACAGAAATGGTCGCGGGCACCATTGTTATGGTATATGACCACGATAGCCGTGATTTGCCGATCACCTTAATGGATCTTCAGCATGACTATCATCATGCCATCATTTCAACGATGCATATCCATTTAAACCATCAGCAATGCTTGGAAATACTCGTCGTGCGCGGTGAAGTTCAGAAGCTTCGGGAGCTGCAGCAGCGCATACAAGTGTTAAAAGGTGTTGCTTACGCAGAGCTGTCTGTTACACATGTGGACGAGCATAGTCAAAGTCATGGACACAGCCATCATCATGGGCATCATCACTCTCATGTTAAGGCTGAGACGGATTAGTGGGATTCGTAGTTCGTTTATTTTTTTGCTAAAATAAAGGATATGGAGGTGCGTTATGTCGGAGAAGAGATGGTTCTCTTTGGAAGAGGCCAATCATTTATTGCCATTTGTTGATCAGGAATTGAAGAAGATGCAAGCCTTGAAGCGTGAATTTGAGGACAAATATATGGAGTTACGCCATAAGAAGAATGAATATGCGGAAAAGCCTAGCACGGAGAAGGATCCCTTTTTCGTTATGGAAGCTGCGCTTGAATTTCTTCAAATTGAAGCGCGTGGACTCATTCAAAGCTTTCAAAAGACGGGCATTGAGCTGAAGGATATCGATACGGGACTTGTTGATTTCCCGGCGTTCATGAATGGACAAGAAGTGTTGCTGTGTTGGAAGCAAGGAGAGGATAAGATTCGTTATTATCACGGCGAGCAAGATGGTTTTGCTGGTCGTAGACCGATAGCGGATTAGAGGGATACGAATGGGAATATTACATCAACGAAGTAAAATGTGGTTCCTGCGGCTGCCGCTAGGCGTGATTACTGTGTTAGCGATCATGCTGATGAGTGCTGTCCTTGCGCCCCAATCCGTCTCTGCGCATGCTTCACTAGTTGAAGCGACACCAGAAGCGGGAGCAAAGCTTGAAAGCTCGCCAGCTGTGGTGTCCGTCACGTTCAATGAACAATTAGACAGCGGACTCTTTTATATTAAGGTTTATGATCATAGCGGAGCGGAAGTAACGAATCGCAAAGCGATGATGAATAAGGATCAAATGGGTATCAAGCTGGATGTGCCGAAGCTGGCAGAAGGTGTGTATTTGATTAGTTATCACGTCATCTCAGCGGATGGTCATCCTGTGGGTGGAAGTTATCCGATCACGGTTGGGAATCCGCCTCAGGAAGATCTACTCGATGTACCATCCGCTCATTCAGGACACGATCACAGCGCAGGACCACTGACGACCAAGGGGCTCCTGCAATACGCTTCCCGCGGCTTATGGTTTCTGATGCTGCTGGCCTTGACGGGTTGGGCATTCTGGTTACGATTGGTGAGAACCCAAGGTGAGGAAGCTCAGAAATCGGTCTCAAGTTGGTCGCTCAATCTTCAACGCGGTCATATTGTTGCCCTATTACTGCTCATTTTCACTCATATTGAGGATCTATTGGGCGGCGGTGGTGTGGATGAAATATGGCAGCTGCTGAGCGCGACCAATATCGGGATATCTTGGGTACTGCTACTCGTCTTATCATTCATAGGCTTTGTAATACTGGGCAGGGCGGCATGGTTGGATGTGAGTTGGGCTTTGGCTCTTCTGGCAGTCAAAAGCTTCAGCGGCCACGCAGCCTCCTTCTCACCTCTGTGGGCGACGATTGGGCTCGATTTTATTCATCTTGTAGCCGCAGCTTGTTGGGTTGGCGGATTAATTCTGCTGTATGTGAAATGGCGCCATAACAAGACGGGTCTGGGAAGTTACATGCAGAAGTTTTCCAAATTTGCACTGATCTCGATTGTTGTTTTAACCGTTTCAGGGATCCTGTCAGTTTTGCTATTCTTACCGAGTCTGCGTTACTTGACTTACACAACGTGGGGAATTCTCCTGCTTGTGAAGGTAGGCGTAGTGGTGCTTGTGGCCGTGCTGGGGTTCGTGATTCGACTCTTCCTACGCAAGAAGCAAGTCAATCAATCGATCGTTTGGGTCAAGCTAGATCTATCCCTAATGGTCATCATTGTTGTGCTTGTCGGACTGCTTACGTATATGGCACCAATTCCTGCGAATGAGCCGCTTCAGTGGCATCAGATGGGAGAAAAGGTCCATGTTTCGGTCGATATTACGCCTAAAATTCCAGGAAATAACAACTTCGTCGCCAAAGTATGGCTGCCTGAAAAATCAGGTCAACCTAAGCAGGTTCTTTTGATTTTGCATAATAAGGATGATAAAGAGATTGCACCGATTTCTATCCCGTTAACGATCTATACAGATAATAAGGAAGAGGAGTCCTACGGTTTTGCTAAATTTAGTTACAAATCGGAAGGGCCTTACCTGCCTTTTATTGGCAATTGGGAGTTAGAAATGCGCGTCATGGATACAGAAGATAATGAGACGGTGTATACCAAAGACTTCATTGTGTATTAAGTTTGAAAAGGTAGATTGACTATGCGAGGAGGATAACCATGGCTTGGGTTCAAATCCTAGATAAAGACCATCTTTCTGTTAAACTCGATGACAAAGATGATTCAGCTCTAATTGAAATCAATGACGGCGGCATTTCGCCGAACTATGTGACGATTCGATTGAATGAGCATGAAGTTGATGAATTGATAGAAGCCCTACAACGAATCAAGAGATCGATGCAATAAGGGTATACAACATTACACATACACATAAGTAAGAACCTTCCCTGCGACTGAAGATAATCAGAAGGGAAGGTTCTTTTTGTACGCATGGAGGTAGCTGCGTTAAAAGCGTTAAAACATGCTCCAGTCGAACTCCTGCGACAGAATGCCAAGCAGATGCACACCTGCTGTGCTGTTGCCTTTACGGTTCAGTGCGGGTCCAACGATGCCGATGCCGTATTGCCCTGGCACCATCGTCAGGATGCTGCCGGACACGCCGCTCTTCGCAGGCAGTCCGACATTCATGGCGAATTCGCCAGAGGCATTGTACATCCCGCAGGTGAACATGAAGGTCTTAGCAATTTGCACGAAGCGCCGCGGAATGAGACGTTGCTTGCGGATCGGATCTACGCCGTTATGCGCGAGTACGAGGGCCATTCTGGCTAAATCCGTGCAATTCACCTCGATAGAGCAGTGACTGAAGTACACACGAAGGACATCATCCACTTCCTTGTCCAAGACACCGTTATCCTTAAGAAAATAAGCTAAAGACCGATTGCGGTGAGCGGTATCTGACTCGGATTTGAACACATTTTGATTAATGGAGAGCGAAGGGTTATCCGCAATATCTCTGAAAAAATGCAAGATCCGATCAACCTGTTCATCCGTGCTATTCCCTGCGATTAAAGAAGAGATCGCAATCGCTCCCGCATTAATGAGCGGATTGAAAGGGATGCCTGGCTCGATAAGCTCGAGCTTCAGCATCGAGTTGAAGTCATCGCCAGTCGGCTCCATCCCAACTTTGGAGAATACAACGTCTTCGCCATTATCCATGAGCGCAAGAATGAGTGAAAAAACTTTCGAAATACTTTGCAAGGTGAAGCGAAAGTCAGAATCACCGGATAGGATAGTTTGCCCTTCGCTATCCATGATGCATATACCGAGAATATCCCCAGAAGCATTAGCCAGCTCAGGGATATAGGAAGCGACATGACCTTCTGACGTATGCGTTGTACTAACAGCAACCCATTCGTCGATGTGGCTATGAAGCTTCTTCCAGGTTTCATCGTGCTGTTGGTGAGGCATGGCGAAGTCAGTCCTTCCTCTTCTCTAGGCTTTCCAAGCCTGCGGATGATTGTCGCTGATCAGCTCTGTCGCAGCTGCATTCGCAATGACTTGCTCAGGGTTTTTGCAGCCTGGAATAACGGATGTAACCGCGTCATGCTTCAAGCACCAAGCCAATGCCCACTTGGCCATATCCATGCCTTCAGGCACTTCGTTTTGCTGAATGCGCTGAACTTCCTCTAGCTTATGTCTCACGCTGTCAGCATCGTGACGATGACGAACGTCCGTGTTGCTAAATACAGCACCTGGCTTATATTTACCGCTGAGATAGCCACTGGCTAACGGTACACGTGCGAGTACGCCGAGGTCTTGATCGATACAAGATTGGAAAACCTGATCTTCCGGCGCGCGATCCAGACGGTTGTAGACAACTTGAATTGCTTTGGAATTCACCTTCGTAGAAGCGGCAGTCTGATGGATATTGGCATTGCTGCCGATCGACGTGCCTAGGTGACGGATTTTGCCAGCTTGTACTTGTTTATCTAAGGTCGTCCATAGATCATCATTATCGAATAAAGCATCAGGTCCGGAATGGAATTGGTATAAGTCAATATAGTCCGTATGTAAAGCTTGTAGAGATGCGTCCAGCTGCTTGATGACGGATTCAGCGCTAAACTCATCAGTGCGTGTGAATAAATCATGGAAATGATGACCGAACTTCGTCGCTACAACCCACTTATCGCGATCGCGGCGGGATAAGTAATTACCGATGAATGACTCGGAAAGATGATCTCCATAGCATTCTGCCGTATCTATTAAGTTGATACCAAGCTCAGCAGCTTGATCCAAAATCGCGTCTGCTTCTGCTTGTGTATAGGTTAATCCCCATTCACCGCCGAATTGCCAAGTACCAACACCAACGATGGAAACTTTCAGATCTGTTTTGCCAAGTCTACGAAATTTCATGTGTAGCACTCTCCTTATATAGGGTATCCAAATTCATTATACAACAACATTTTATTTTATCTCACCTTAATGTAAGCTTTTCATAAATGGGTTACTGTGTAAATAGGAATAATTTAAGGCGAAAGGATGTTGTTTCTATTGTTCAAAAAATATGTGCTAGGCCTATTGAAAGAATGGGTGCCTACTATAGCGTTTGCCATTATTATCGCGCTTGTCGTCAATACCTATGTTGCTCAAGCAATGACAGTTCCAACAGGTTCCATGCTGCCTACTATTCAATTAAAAGATGAGCTGATTGTTGAGAAAATGAAGCCTTTAACCGACTTCGAATTCGGCGATATCGTTGTGTTTTGGCCGCCAATCGAGGGGAATGAAGATCGCTATGTGAAGCGTCTGATTGGATTGCCTGGTGATACGATTGAGGTCAAAGATGGAGCTTTATATAGGAACGGAGCGAAGGTAGACGAGCCCTATATCCAAGCGCCTATGACGTATACGTTCCATCAAGTAACTGTGCCCGAAGGAAAATACTTCTTCTTAGGCGATAATCGCAACGAAAGCTATGATTCTCATTTGTGGCCGGCAACACCTTTTGTAGCTGAAAAAGATATTATCGGCAAAGCCGTATTTCGCATTTTCCCTCTGAGCCAGATCGGGACAATTGATTAAGAGAAAAGAAGCTCCCAACCTCATTTAGAGGAAGGGAGCTTTTTTCAATGAGCAAGATGAGGAGAAACCTGGTTCTCATCTTCACCGTCATCTTCTTTTTTCTTTTTACGGTCGGAAAGCTTAATGTTCCCAACGAATAGCGTAAGGACCGCGCCGAGTAGCACGAATACCAGACCGTAGATAAACACTTGATGGAGAGAGGCAACAAGCGCATCTTTAATGATTGGCAACTTCTCCACTAATTCTTTTGGCAATTTGGCCAACGCCTCAGGACTTAATAGGGAGGAGTAAAGCGACTGCGGGTTCTTATGGATCATATCAATTAACGGGCTCCCTACTTCCGCGGGGAACTGTTTCACTACTGGCTCTAGATTTTGTTCAAGTAAAACGGTTGATTTATGATTCATAATGGCGCCGAGAATCGTCATCCCGAAGGTACCACCGATTTGACGGAAAAATTGGCTGGAAGACGTTACAACACCAAGCTCCGATTTCGGGAAGCTTTCTTGTAAAGCGAGTGTCAGAATTGGCATGACAAGCCCCATTCCTAAACCAAGTAGAACCATGTAGCTAGAAGCTATCAACTTCGTTGTAGAAATACCCATTGTGCTAAGTAAAACAAAGCCAACAGCCATGACAATCATACCGATGAGCATTTGTCTGCGAACACCAATCTTATCAATTAATTGGCCTGAAGCGACGCTGGCAGCAATCATTGTAATCATGAGCGGTGTCATGACAGTTCCAGAAGCGGACGCGCTAATACCGACAATCCCTTGCATGAAGAGAGGAACGAACATAATAGCACCGAACATGCCAACCGCCATCAGGAAGCCTACGCCATTTATGGTGGAGAAGGTTCTATTTTTGAACAAACGAACTGGAAGGATTGGTTCTTGTGCTTTACTTTCAATGAAGACGAACGAAACTAATGATACGACAGCTAGTATGAACAGACCAATAATTTGCCAAGAGCCCCAAGCATACTCACTACCGCCAAATGTGAGAGCAAGAAGTAAACTCACTACACCGACAATCATCGTGACGATACCTGGTACATCGAACTTAACTTTTCCTACTGATTTATGCTTCGGTAAGGCAATAGAGATAAGAATAACAGCTAGAATACCAACAGGCAGGTTGATATAGAATACCCAACGCCAGTCCCAAGCATCTACGATCCAGCCACCAACTTGCGGCCCGATAACGGAGGATAAACCAAAGATCGCTCCGAAAACACCTTGCCATTTGGCACGCTGTTTACCTGTAAATAAATCCCCGATAATAATCATGGCCATTGGCATCATGATACCACCACCAAGACCTTGCAGTCCGCGGAACAAAATAAGTTCAGTCATATTCTGAGACATTCCGCAAAGCGCTGAAGCTACGATGAAGATGATGAGTCCTGTTACATAAATGACGCGGCGGCCCATTAAATCAGCCAGTTTACCAGCGATGGGTACGATAACCGTGGAAGTCAGCATGTATGCTGTCGTTAACCAGGTCATCAGTCCGAGTCCACCGAATTCACCGACGATACGCGGCATTGCTGTTCCTACGATCGTACCGTCCAAGGCTCCGAAGAGCATGGCAATGATCAAACCGGTGAGGAGGAGCCCCCTATTTTTGAGCTCAGGTGCAGCTGCTTCGGAGACATCCTTAGGCGCTGCTTTTTGAATATTTTCCATGTGTATCACTCCTATGTTGTAATGAAATTAATAAAATGAAGTTAATTTTTCGAATGCACTTACGAAAATATGAAGTTCATCCGGAGGAAGCTTTGATAATCCACGGGCAATTACTTTCTTCTGAACTTCGTTGGCTTGAGCAAGTACTGCGGATCCTTCTGCTGTATTTTCAACCAGAACAATACGACGGTCCGTCTCATGGTGCTTACGTATAACATGCCCACTTTGGACAAGTCGATCAATCATGACCGTAATCGCACTTGGTTTAACACCCAATTTATCGGCAAGATGTGATTGCTTCGGTGTGTTTTCCTTCGAGATCATCGCTAACATGAATATTTGAGGAGCCGTAAGCTCGGAATTCAATTCCGCGAGCACGGTTTGACTGATTTTGCGGTGAGCCAACTCAAATGTTGTTCGGAAGCGATTGGTATATTCAGTCAATTCATCTTCCAAGTCATAACCTCCTTATAAATTGTTAGAATTGTCTAATAATTAAACAATATAATAATTAAATTAAGTAATAGTTAAACTGTTTAAGTAAAATATAAACCTGTCGATGAATGAAGTCAATAGGTCATTTCTGAAAATTTCAGAAAACCAAGGAGTGATGTACTTGCATATCCTTTGTATCTTGCATATAATAACTGGTACATATACGTGGAAATGCTTTGACGGAGAAGAGTATGCAGTGCTTCTTGACAGGGAGGGAAAGCCGATGATTGAGAGCTGGCCCCGAGAATCAGGCTGCGGAAGTTCGCTCCCGAGCAGTCCTTTGAACAGAAGTGCTAAGCAGCTTCTCATTAGAGGGAACCGGACACATCGTCCGTTATCTGGAATGAAGTGAGACTCGTTTATTTGTCAACTGGACATAGACGAATCTAATTAGGGTGGTACCACGGCTTTTCGTCCCTTGCGAGGGAGCGGAAAGTCTTTTTTGTGTTTTTATAAAGGGCGATTCAGAGGCCTAAATCAGGAGGGATTTCGATGAAAGAGCGGTTAGAGGCTTTGAAGCAGGAAGCGCTGCAGGAGCTAAGCTTTGTTGCAAGTCAGCAGGAGCTGAACGATTTAAGAGTTAAGTATTTGGGCAAAAAAGGACCGTTAACCGAGGTTCTTCGCGGCATGGGCGCGTTGAGTGCTGAGGAAAGACCAGTTATCGGCCAAGTGGCGAATGATGTTCGTGCAGCGATTGAAGCTGTTATTGAAGAGAAACAAGCCGCGTACACGAAGGAAGAAACTGAAAACAGACTTCGTTCTGAAATGATCGACGTTACGTTGCCAGGACGTCCTTCCCAGCAAGGTGCTATACATCCGCTAAGCAAAGTTATTCAAGAGATTGAAGATATTTTCATCGGGATGGGCTACACCGTTGCAGAGGGTCCAGAGGTTGAGCAAGACTATTACAACTTCGAAGCTTTGAATCTGCCGAAGGATCATCCGGCTCGTGATATGCAGGATTCGTTCTATATTACGGAAGAAATTTTGATGCGTACGCAAACATCCCCTGTTCAAGTAAGAACAATGGAGAAGCGTAAAGGTGAAGTTCCGATCAAAATCATCTGCCCAGGCAAAGTATACCGCCGCGATGACGACGATGCGACTCATTCGCACATGTTCCAACAAATTGAAGGTTTGGTCATTGACCGCAATGTGCGGATGAGTGACCTCAAAGGGACATTGCTTCAGTTCGTACAAGAAATGTATGGCCCAGCAACCAAAATCCGTATGCGTCCAAGTTTCTTCCCGTTCACAGAGCCGAGTGTTGAAGTCGATGTTAGCTGTGCCATGTGTGGCGGTGAAGGCTGTCGTACGTGTAAGCAAACAGGTTGGTTGGAAATTCTCGGAGCGGGCATGGTTCATCCGCGAGTTCTTGAAATGGGTGGCTATGATCCGAAGGAATACACAGGCTTCGCATTCGGTATGGGTGTTGAGCGTATCGCAATGTTGAAATATGGCATCGAAGATATTCGTCATTTCTATACGAATGATTTGCGTTTCTTAAAGCAATTTTTACATGTGTAAGCATTAGGAAAAGGAGGGTATAAAGCATGAAAGTTTCTTATCAATGGTTATCGGAATATGTTGACGTTACTGGCTTCACTGCCGAAGAATTAGCTGAAAAATTAACCCGCAGCGGTATCGAAGTGGATATCGTCGAGGATCGTAATAAAGGAGTATCGAATGTTGTAGTCGGATTTGTAAAAT
Source organism: Paenibacillus plantarum (assembly GCF_013141695.1). Taxonomy (GTDB): domain Bacteria; phylum Bacillota; class Bacilli; order Paenibacillales; family NBRC-103111; genus Paenibacillus_E; species Paenibacillus_E plantarum. The sequence goes on along the minus strand of NZ_WHNY01000028.1, from coordinate 150,250 downwards.
CCCGCGAGAAGCATCCGGATGCCGACAAACTGAGCGTTTGTGTGATCGATGCCGGACAAGGCGAAGACTTGCAAATCGTGTGTGGTGCCAAAAATATTGATGCTGGACAAAAGGTTCCTGTCGCGATGATCGGCGCCGTCCTGCCGGGCGGGCTGGAAATCAAGCGCGCTAAGCTGCGTGGTGTTGAATCCCAAGGGATGATCTGCTCCGCGAAAGAGTTGGGGCTTAACGACAAGCTGCTTCCAAAAGAAATTCAAGAAGGTATCCTTGTCCTGCCTGAGGATACGGAAATCGGCCAATCGATTCTAGACGTATTGGCAATTAGCGACAAAGTGATGGAGCTTGACTTGACGCCGAATCGCTCCGATTGCTTGAGCATGCTCGGAGCGGCATACGAGATCGCGGCGATCCTTGGCCGCGAAGTTAAGCTGCCAGATGCGGAAGCTGCACTTCAAGCGGCAGGAACTGCCGGTGTGAAGGCTGCGGACCGCATCAGCGTGAAGATCACAGCGACGGAGCAGTGCACGCACTACGCGGCTCGCCTGATCGAAGGCGTGCGCGTGGGCACTTCACCGCTGTGGCTCCAGAACCGCTTGATGGCTGCGGGCATCCGCCCCATCAACAACATCGTCGACATCACCAACTTCGTGATGTTGGAGTACGGCCAGCCGCTTCACGCGTTCGACGCGGAGAAACTAAACAACGGACACATCGACGTACGACTCGCTGAAGCTGGCGAGAAGCTCGTTACACTTGACGATGTGGAAAGGACCCTAGAACCGCACATGCTGCTCGTCACGGACGGCACCAAGCCTGTGGCGATCGCCGGAGTTATGGGCGGAGCCAACTCCGAAGTGACGGATGGAACTTCGCGGATCCTCCTTGAATCCGCGAAGTTCGCTGGCAGCTCTGTGCGCCGCACATCGCGCCAGCTAGGTCTTCGCTCGGAAGCGAGCCTTCGCTTCGAGAAAGAAGTGAACCCGGAATCGGTGATTCCGGCGTTGAACCGTGCTGCTGCGCTGATTGCGCAATACGCAGGCGGTAAAGTCGCTGACGGCATCGTAGAAGCCGCTAGCGGAACGCACAAGTCGGTCAGCATCGAGCTAGCAGCTGACCGCGTGAACAACTATCTCGGCACAGCGCTTTCCTTGACCGAGATGGGGCAAATCCTTTCGCGCTTGCATTTCACATTCGAGCAAGCTGGCGAAGGCAAGCTGCTCGTGCATGTGCCGAGCCGCCGCGGAGACATTACGCGTGATGTCGATTTGATCGAAGAAGTGGCACGTCTCTTCGGCTACGATAACATCCCGACAACCTTGATGACCGGTGTTACGACGCCAGGGTCTCTATCCAAAGAGCAATCCATCCGCCGGATTACACGCAATATTTTGACACAAAGCGGATTGAATGAAGTGATTACGTATTCCTTCACCAACCCGCGTTCACACGGTGGCACAGATGCTGAAGCGAATCCACAAGCACAAGTCGATGCTATTCCTGGTTTATACCGGGCAGCGAAGCCGATTTCACTCGCGATGCCGATGAGCGAAGACCGCAGTCAACTGCGCACAAGCTTAGTACCACATTTGCTTGATGTTGTTAGCTATAATCGCAATCGTACAATGGATGATGTCGCCATTTTCGAAATTGGCAAAGCATTTATTACGGACGAAGCAGCGCTTACGGCTCTACCGCAAGAAAAGCTGTTACTGTCTATCGTATTGACAGGCAAACGCCGACAAGCTCACTGGGCTCAGAAGGCAGAAGCTGTTGATTTCTACGACATCAAAGGGATTTTTGATCGTTTAGTGGGGTACCTTGGCATTAAGGGACTGACATATACGTCCGCAGCACCAGAAGGCTTCCACCCAGGTCGTACTGCAGAAATCTCACTAGCTTCCGCTGAAGGTCCAAAAGTAATTGGTCGTGTAGGTCAACTACATCCGACTGCGCAACAACAGCGTGATCTGGACGATACTTATGTGCTTGAAGTTGAACTAGCGCCTATCTTGGAAACTGCTGGCGAGGAGATTGTTTATAAGCTGTTACCTCGTTATCCGTCTATCGGACGTGATATTGCAGTAGTAGTGAATACAAGCGTCCCAGTTGGACTTATGGAGCAAGCGATTTCTAAAGTTGCAGGGGAATTGTTGGAGTCCATTCAGGTATTTGATATCTACACGGGAGAGCGCCTTGGTGCTAATCGTAAAAGCGTAGCAATCGCACTTGTGTACCGTCATGCTGACAGAACTTTGCTTGATGAAGAAGTAACTGACCTCCACGCCAAAGTTGTGACAACACTTGAACAACAATTTGAGGCAGAGTTAAGAAAATAGTGTAACTTTCCTTATAGGTTGCAGGAATATAGGCTGGTCTTATCGAAATTATTCTCGATAGGGCCAGCCTTTCATCTTAAGGGAGGATTTTAATTTGACTACTGAAGATAAAACAAGAATTACTGTTGATATATATGGACACCAATACAAGCTCAAAGCAGATACAAGCACCAACCATATGAAGGCCGTTGCAGAATATGTGAATGACCAAATGTTCCGTATTGCCAAAGGCTACCCTCGTTTGGATTCGCAGCGGATCGCTGTTTTAGCCGCAGTAAACATGGCTGATGAGTGCTTCCGAATGAATGAAGTTTTGGAAGAGCTTAGCAAAGTTCAGAAAGAGCAAGAAGCGACGAAAATCGCCTACGAGAAGCTAACAACACGGTATCATGAATTGAAGCAAGAGGACGACAAGAACCAAGCCTTACTCGCTGAGCAAAAAGGGAAGTTGGAACAAATCCCAGAACTAGAAAAACAATATAAGCAAGAAATTAGTAAGGTAAGACAAGAACAAGAACAATCGAATCAGCAAATGCTGCAAATGAAACAGAAATATGAACTTGGTAATCAACAGTTAGACCAGACCAAGCAACAACTCGAACAAGCAAAGCAACAGCAGGCTCAAGCCAAACAACAAATTGATCAAACGAAACAACAGATTGAACAAGCCAAGCAACAGATCGAACAAGCTAAACAACAGAATGATCAAGTGAAACAACAGCATGATCAAGTGAAACAACAGCATGATCAAGTGAAACAACAACAAGAGCAAGCAAATAAACAAATAGATCAACTCAAGCAACAGCTTGACCAGGAGAAACGCCAAGGCTTACAAGTCAAACAGCAACTTGACCAAGAAAAACAACAGCATCAACAAAGCAAGCAGCTGCTTGATCAAGAAAAGCAACAGCATCAACAAAGCAAAAAGCAGCTTGAGCAAGCGCAGCAACATAAATCGCAACAGCTTCTAAAGTTAACTGAACAACATAAAGTTGAGTTGGATGCCATTGCGGACGCGCATCGCAAAGAAAATGAAAGTTTGCACCAACAGCTTCAAGAAGAGAAACAATCGCTTATCCAGCTACATCTGCAAGATAAAGAAAACGCAGAACTTCAGCACCAAGAAGCGTTGGCATTACTATCTAAGCAAAGCGGATCTGATATCGATGTCATCCATAAGCAGTACCAAGCACAAATCAAATCTATAACCGTGCAACATCAGGAAGTGCAAGCTTCCATGGCTCGAGAGCATCAACTTCAAATAGCGTCTTTGAGACAAGAGCATCAATCTGCTATTGGGACACTTACAGACGGTCATCAAGCTGCAATAACACTTTTGGCAGAGGAACATCAAATAGCAATCGCGATCTTGATTGAAGAACAACAAGAGGAAATCGCACTCAAAACAGAAGAGCATGAAGCAGAATTAGTAGCTATTTCAGATAGTCATCTCAATGAAATTGAAACAATTTCAGATGAATATCAAACGGAGTTAACAGCCATTACGGATAAACTCCAAGGTGAATTAGCGAATCAAATTGATGAGCACCATTTCGAGATTGCTTCATTGACAGAAAATCATCAAAATGAGATTGCTTCACTCACAAATCAACACCAAGATGAAATGAGTGCAATTTCTGAGAACCATCAAAATGAACTGAGTGTAATTACAAAGAACCATCGAAGTGAACTGCAAGCAGTTTCGGAACTGCACCAATTTGAGTTGAGTGCAATTTCAGAGAAACATCAAAATGAATTGGAATCGCTCTCTAAGCAGCACCGAGATGAGTTAACCTTGAACAATACGAAAAATCATAACGAAATAGCAGCCATTGTGCGAGGCCACCATGCTGAGATTCATGTGATTAAACAGAAACATCAAGCTGAGTTAGAAGTAGCAGCAAGCGCTTATAAAGAGGATATCGACTCGCTCGCGTTGTTATATCAGGAAGAAGAAGAGGCTAAAACCCGCAGATTCGAAGAGGCGAAGGGTGATCTAGAAGGTCACTATCACAAACAACAAGCATCGTTCCAACAACAGCTTGAGGAGCAGAAGGCAGCGATCATTCAGCATTATCAAGGGAAAATTGAACAATTACTTGCACAAATGCAGACAGAACGAGAAACACGAGCACAAGAGTTCCAAGAAGAGAAAGAACTTATTTGGGCTCAAGCACAGCAGGAAAAGGAAGAGCTTCTACAGCTGAGTATGAACGACGAAGCTCAACAAGAAGAACTTCATGCGGTCAAAGAGGAATATCGGAAATTGCGTGAAGAATATGCGAAGCTTCAAATCGAATACAACGAATGGATTGAGCTTGTAGAAGCCGATAGTCCAATTGGGTAGCCCTAAGTGACAGTGAACCTATTAGATTACGTCTTAATGTCGGTCATTGCCTTAGGACTGTTGATTGGCTACTTTCGAGGATTTATTTCACAAATCGTTTCTATTTCGGGTATGATCCTAGCTTATCTAGTTGCCTTTTATTTTTACAAGGATCTTGCTCCGTTACTCAAGAGTGCGATCTCATTACCAACCTATCAAAATTATCAAAAATATGAATTCATCGTAAAAGGACTCAATTTAGATACTTATATTCTAAATGCCATTGCCTTTGCGCTCCTGTTTTTTGGTGTTAAACTTGCACTTATGATCATTGGCAGAGCCTTGAATCTTCTTGCCAAAACGCCAGGACTAAGCGTCATTAACCGTTGGAGCGGCGCATTACTGGGGTTAGCAGAAGCGCTGCTCATCATTGTAATTGCTGTAAATGTCATGACCATCATCCCGTCAGATGGCTCCCAGAAGCTGCTAGCAAGCTCATCTATAGCTCCTTATTTGATTAACGAGCTGCCGCAGGTTGCGGGTAAACTCCATGACCTGTGGAAACAAGGAATCTCTCTATAGAAACTACTGCCATTTGAAAAAAATGGGGTAGTTTTTATTTGTTTTACGGGGAGAAACCCTTTGATAGGATAGGGATAGGGATAGGGATAGGGATAGGGATAGGGAAGTCGTCCACCCGTCCGGGCTATCTATATCGCAAAATACTTTTTCTGAAGTATCTACAACTTCGATTTAATCTGTTCTCCCCTAATAGATAATTGCTTGCATATCCCCGAAAGACTTTCTCTCCCACAAATCAGGTAAACAATTCGTTTTCCAAACCAAGCCCTTTGGGCTACGCTACTTCGAAAGAGTTTCTCAATCTCAACTACACAAGTCATCTAAACGCTACGTCATCCAAATCAAGCCCACACTGTAACTCTGCCTTTTAAGACTCCTCCTCCATTCAAAGCAGCTACCGATCTTTCCCCCATACAAGTTCCGCGAGTGGTGCATGGCAATTACATTTCAATAAAGTGGACTCTATCAATTGTAGGTATCTCAGAAAAGATAATAATCCAGAGTACTCTCGCCAAAATAAACATTTTTTTCTTTACATGGAAACAAATGTTCGATATAATATATAGGAACACAAGTTCTATTGATGGGGTGGATCTGATAATGGAAATGCATCTAATAGGTTCAATGAGTAATGCTTTCCAATCAGAGGAAGAGTGTGAGCAGTTCTTAATGAGAAGTCGCTGGGCGAATGGGTTCTCTTGTCCAAGATGCGATCATAATTCATTTTATAAAGTGAAAACACGCGGTTTACTCGAATGTAAGGAGTGCCGGACTCAAATATCTATTACTGCTGGTACTGTCATGCATAAATCGAAGTTGCCTTTATTACTCTGGTTCAAGGCCATTCGAATATTGATTCAAGATGAATTGACCTATTCGGTCCCAGCTTTTGCAAATTTGCTTAGTGTGAACTATCGGACTGCTAAGTTGATACTTGAAAAAATTCAATTAGCCTTACACAAGCAATATGCCCGTATGGGGAAGCTTAAGACAGAAATGCTGGCTACAGAATCTAAAGCAGGCAATATTGAGCAACCAAAGAGTGAAGAGAAAAGCATCAGAGTTAAGAAGAATACGAGTATTCTAGCAAGCTTCCTGTTTAGGACTTCTAGAGACGTTAAATATGCTGAAGAAGATATGTTTAAAAAGTGGATGCATGCGTGTATATCTGTGTTTTTGTATCCGCATTTTTTACGATATTTTCAAGTCGTCTGAAAATAAAGAAAAACCTTATCACAGAAGTCGTGAAAAGGTTTAATTGAGCAAGCACTAGTAATTATTCAACGATTAACGTCGTTTTCATATTCGCATGGCCAGATCCGCACATGATGGAGCAAGTGATAGGGAATGATCCTGTTTTATCTGGTGTAAAGGTAGCGGTTTTATTTCCATTGTTGAGGTTGATGTTAAACTCTTTAATGGATGCTCCGTGAATACCTTGAGAATTGTCAAGTGTGATTGTGACAGACTCGCCTTTTTTGATGCGGTATTCGGTTTTATCGAATTGAAAATTTGTAGCTTTTAATACAACTTCTTGTCCACCTGCTGCAGCTTTCGTAGTAGCGGCTGGCGTTGTAGTAGTTTGTGTAGTTGCTGCTGGTGTTGTTTTGGAGTCTTTGTTTCCACATGCTGTGATGGCAATAAGTACTGCTAGTCCCATCATAAGAATTGTAAGTTTTTTCATGGGTACCCCTCCGTATACATAATAATATCCTCATTATTGTACACGACCTATTTCCAAATTACAGTGACAAACTGGTGAAACCACAAAGAAAAGATCGGCCCGGCGAGTGAGAACGCTGCAGGCCGATCTTTTTTTTTGGCTTTACCTTAGTTATCAGTTATGGAAACTGACAAGTTTATCGACGGTCTTCTCTGCCTGTGAGCCCTTGTTCGAAAGGGGTTTTTACAGGTATGAATAGGTCGATGATCCCTATGACTAAAGCAGCTAAAATGGCACCTATCATGCTCGTAGACACATTGGTCACAATAAATTGAGCGGCCCAAATGACTAATGCGCTCACAATAAAACCTACGAGACCTCTGCCAAATGGAGTGATTTGTTTGCCGAAGATTCCTTCAATGATCCAAGCCGCGATTGCGATAACGAGCGCCAAGAAAAATGCACTCCAGAAACCACCGACTTTAAATCCAGGGACTAACCAGCTTACAAACATTAAAACCAAAGCTGAAACAATAAACCTTACCAGATGTCCAAGAAGATGCATGTCGTGAACCTCCTTCTTTCTGTCATGGTATGGAACCATTGACAAAAAAACGATTTTTTGAGCAGAATGCTTTGATTGTGATGATTTGCAATTCCTTTTGGCAGAGGATTAGATGCGTGGGCTTAGTGTAACCAACTTTGTAATAATTATGGCGGGCAGTAACTTCCATATAATCATTGTCTCCGTAGCTAATCAGGATCTATTTGGTTTATAATATAGGTTAGAGAAAAGAGGTTGGAACATTGAATCCGAAAATAATAAAAACATTAGAATATCAGAAGATTTTACATAAAGTAGCTCATCATGCTTCGACATCATTAGGTAAAGAGACAGCTGAGAAGCTGGAGCCTAAAGGGGATTTCGAACTCGTTAAGCTTCGCTTACAAGCTACAGATGAGGCGGTAAATGTAGAGAGGTTAAAAGGTAATGCACCTTTCGGAGGCATCCGAGATATTCGTGCGCCTCTGCATAGAGCTAGAATTGGTGGCATGTTAAATCCAACAGAGTTGCTGGAGATTTCAACCACGATGTTTGGATCGCGTAGATTGAAGCGATTTGTACTTGCTGCACATGAGGAATATGCGATCCCTATGTTAAAAGGGCAAGTGGAATTGTTGACAGAAAATAAACAACTAGAAGATAAAATTAATAGCTGCATTGATGAGAAGGCAGTAGTTGTGGATGGAGCTAGCCCTGAATTAGGGCGAGTTCGAAGTGAGCTTCGCACAGGTGAAGGTAGAGTTCGCGAAAGATTGGAACAAATGATTCGTAACTCTTCTGTCCAAAAGATGCTGCAGGATGTGCTCATTACGATTCGAAATGACCGATTCGTTATTCCTGTGAAATCAGAGTATCGTTCCAGCTTTGGCGGTATGATTCATGATCAATCGGCTTCAGGAGCGACTCTCTATATCGAACCAGATGCGATCGTGCAATTAAATAATAAAATTCGTGAACTCAAATTTAAAGAAGAAGCTGAGATCGAGAAAATACTGCGGGCATTGACTGAGCTAGTTGCTGAACAAGTGGAAGTACTTGTGTTGGATGTGGATCAGTTGGCAGAGCTTGATTTTACTTTTGCCAAAGCAGGTTTAGCAAGAGAATTAAAGGCGACAATGCCAAGATTGAATGATAGAGGATTTATTAAGATTAAAAGAGGAAGACACCCGCTGATCGCGGCGGATGCCGTTGTGCCACTCGATCTGGAGTTAGGCAATGATTACTCACAAATTATCGTCACAGGCCCGAATACAGGCGGTAAGACGGTGTCTCTTAAAACTGTTGGACTTCTGAGTCTGATGGCGATGTCTGGACTGTTTGTACCCGCCGAAGAAGGGACACAGCTTTGCGTGTTCGATGCCATTTATGCGGATATTGGCGATGAACAAAGTATTGAGCAAAACTTAAGTACGTTTTCCAGTCATATGACGAATATCATAAGCATTTTACGCGATATGACACCGAAAAGCTTAGTATTACTGGATGAGCTAGGCGCGGGTACCGATCCTGCTGAAGGATCCGCACTTGCGATTTCAATTTTGGACTACATTCATCAAATTGGCTGCCGCATTATTGCAACTACGCATTATTCCGAATTGAAGGCGTATGCTTATCAAAAGCAAGGCACGATTAATGCTAGCATGGAGTTTGATATTCAAACGCTTAGCCCGACATATCGCTTGTTAGTCGGTGTTCCTGGGCGAAGTAATGCTTTTGCTATTGCTGAGCGACTTGGATTGTCTCGTCGCATTATTGAACATGCGCGCACGCAGGTAGGAGAGGAAGATCAGCGCGTAGAGTCGATGATAGCATCCCTCGAGGAGAATCGTCTGATCGCAGAATCTGAGCGTTATGCTGCGGAAGAGCTGCGCAAAGAAGCTGAAGCGATGCGCAAATCACTGGAGACGCAGCAGCTCAAATTCGACGAGCAACGTGATAAGCTGCTCGAAAAAGCGGAGCGCGATGCACGCGAAGCTGTTATCAAAGCTCGCCGCGAAGCCGACGAGGTCATCGCGGACCTGCGTCGCATGGCGTTGGAAGAAGCCGGAGGGGTCAAGGACCACAAGCTAGTTGAGGCGAAGCGACGTCTGGATCAAGCGACACCAGAACTGCGCAGCAAGCAAGTGCGTGCTTTGAAGAAGCGTCCCGAGCAAATTGAAGCAGGGGATGAAGTCAGGGTGATTTCATTAGGACAGAAAGGACACGTTGTTGAGCTAGTAGGAACAACCGAAGCCAATGTTCAAATGGGTATTATGAAAATGAAAGTTCAGTTATCCAACCTTGAGAAAACTGGCAATGCGCCTCAGTCAAAGCAACCGCAGAAAGTGGCAACGACGCTGAAGCGAACGCGCGATGATAATGTCAAAATGGAATTGGATATGCGCGGCATGAATATGGAAGAAGCTTTGATTGAGGCAGACCGCTTCTTAGATGAATCCTTCTTGAGTAATTTTGGCCAAGTGTATTTAATTCATGGTAAAGGCACAGGTGTGCTTAGAACGGGGATGCAAGAATATTTGCGTCGACATAGACACGTGAAAAGCTATCGGATGGGTAATTACAATGAAGGCGGAGCTGGGGTTACAGTTGTCGAATTGAAATAACTTATAAATTTTTGATCCTTTTTGAAACTCATTCTTTGGTAATGCGTATGAAATAGATATAAAAGAGTATGAAACCTTAGGAGGAATTTTAGATGGGAATTTTCAAAAGACTTCGTGATATGACAATGGCTTCAATTAATGATTTATTGGATAAGGCAGAAGATCCTGTCAAAATGTTAAATCAGTTTTTACGCGATATGGAAGAAGATATTTTGGAAGCTGAGACGGCAGTTGCGAAACAAATTGCTATCGAAAAGAAATTTAAACTACAATTTGAAGAGTCCGAAGAAATGGTTACAAAACGTACAGAGCAGGCTATGAAAGCCCTGGAAGCAGGGAATGAAGACTTGGCCCGCCGCGCACTGGAAGATAAGAAAGAGCACCAAGGTCGTTATGATGAATTGAAACGTCAATATGATCTAGCCAAAACGAATGCGGATCAACTTCGTGCACAATTGACAGAGATGAAAGACGAATTCAACAAAATGAAAAACAAAAAGGATTTATTAATTGCTCGCGCAGAAACAGCGAAAGCACAAAAACAAATCAACCAAGCAATGTCTGGCTTTGGTACAGACAATGCTGCTAAAGGTTTCGATCGCATGAGCGAAAAAGTGTTGCAAATGGAAGCCGAAGCACAAGCAAGCGGAGAAATTCGTGCCAAAAACCGCAGCTTGGACGATGAGCTTGACGGTTTAGGTTCAAGCAGCAGTGCAATCAATGATGAATTGGCTGCAATGAAAGCTAAGCTTGCTGAAAAAAAACAATCCTAATGTTATACTAGTTGTACCTGCGAGAGACTGAGTCATACTCAGTCTCTACTACCATATATAGGGAATAAGGGATTTAGTTCGAGTCTCTCTACTTGTGTAAAGGAAGGCAGGAGATGATATGAACGAAGAGGTGGATGTCTTGTTAAGTAATCCGTATTTAGCAACGCTTGCTTTTTTTGCTGTAGCAGTGGTCGCGCTTGTTGTTTTCCTTACCATCTTCGAAATGGTTACGAAGTATGATGATTGGGCTGAAATTAAAAAAGGAAATCTATCGGTTGCCATGGCTACTGGTGGGAAAATTTTTGGGATTTGCAACTTATTCCGTTTCGCCATTTTAAACAATGACACCATGATTCACTCTCTCGTTTGGGCCGGATATGGCTTCGTGCTGTTGTTGGTTGCCTACTTTATCTTTGAGTTCCTAACGCCTTATTTCAAAATTGATGAGGAAATTAAGAAGGATAATCGTGCGGTAGGTTTCTTATCCTTAACGTTGTCTGTCTCCTTATCCTATGTGGTTGGAGCTTGTGTAACTTAGTATCATACATAGTCTTGGAGGCTTGAACAATGAAATACCTGTGGGGAACCTTGTTTGCTATTGCGCTTGTGTTTGTAGCGGCAGGGGTTTATTATGTATGGAAATATGCATAGATGCAATTAGCTGGAGGATTTCGCAATGAGTAGTAGTGAAGAAGTTGTATGTCCATGGTGCCAAACCGAGATCGTTTGGGATCCCGAAATTGGGCCTGAGGATGAGTGTCCACACTGTTTTAATGAATTGAATGATTACCGCAGCATTGATTTGAAGGTTAAGCAAACAGGGCAGAAGCTTCGTTTCAATGAGCAAGAATATGCCGAATCCGATGAGGATTTATCATTGGCTTGGGATGATTCCGATGAGCCGCTTGATAAGTATGGCGAGAAGGTTCAACAATTAACAGATGAGCAGGAAGAAGCACCGGAATGCTCGAGTTGTCATGAATTCTTGCTGCTTGCTGGAACTGAAGTGACAAGCGGAGCTTCCTTCACACCTACGATTCCCAAAACGTTGGGAAGTGCGTTCTTAACAGGCCCTTTCACGACGGATGTTTATGTGTGTCCATCATGTTTCCGAGTTGAGAAAGTGCTCTCAGATACGGACCGATTGCTGATGGTTGAACGCATCAAATCAGAATAAGATCGTTGAAAATGGAACCGAGTCCTCGTGGATTCGGTTTTTTTTGCATGCATGTGCCTCATATTTTCACTCCAAAGGGGAAGCTTAACAAGAGCCCATATTCGGTCTTAGTTAGGAGGAGGAATATGCAAACGAATCAAACGAATGTGAAAAGCAAAGGAAAGCTGGACGCTCAAGCGATCCTTCTGCTCGTTGTTCATGCACTATTCGGCGGAGCCAATGCCTTATCAGGTACATTCGTCGGTGTTTATTTATGGAAAGCCAAAAACGACTTTACGTTAATCGGCTGGTTCACCTTAACGACCCATTTGACGATGGCTATTACCTTTTGGTTAGCCGGGAAGTGGGTGAAAGAACACAATAAAATGAATTGTTTGCGTATTGGTGTATCCATATCAGCGTGTTTTTACATGCTGGTGCTCTGGATGGGGACTAGCAGTGTCCATTACTTCGTTTGGTTAGGTATGGTCCAAGGAATCTCTGTAGGTTTGTTCTGGATATCTTTTAACGTTGTTTACTTTGAAGTGACAGATCCAGATAATCGTGATCGATTCAATGGTTGGGTTGGCCTATTGGGCGCAGGTGCTGGTATTATTGCTCCGTGGATTTCAGGTTTACTCATCGTTTCATTAGGGGACGGAGCAGGGTATCGTCTTATCTTTTCCATCTCGTTAGGCATATTTCTATTAGGCGTTGTGGTTAGTTTTTTTCTGAAGAAACGGAAATTGAGTGGCACTTACGAGTGGCTCTTGCCGCTGCGAATCCTTAGGCAACCTCAAACACCTTGGAAGCGAGTTAGTCTGGCTTTACTTTTTCAAGGCGTGCGAGAAGGTGTATTTGGATTTATGATTGGATTACTCGTGTACATATCGACTTCAAGTGAAGCAAGTTTAGGTAATTTCGCTCTAATTACTTCATCCGTAGCGTTAGTTAGCTTCTGGGCAGCAGGGCGCTTCATTCGACCTTCTTTTCGTAAAAAGAGTATGTTCATCGGCTCGGTGATGGTTGTTCTTGTAATCTTGCCATTTTTTTGGAAAATGTCGTTCAGCACCTTGCTGATATTCGGGATTGGTTCTGCACTCTTTTTTCCCATGTACTCGATTCCAATGGTATCCGCAGTGTTTGATTTGATTGGATCGGATGATGAAAGTGCCAAACAACGGGAAGAGTACATTGTTTTGCGGGAGTTATCACTGAATGTGGGGCGCGTATGTGGCGTGCTTTTATTCATATGTGTTATTTCTTGGAGTAAGGAGCCCCTTGTCATCAATGTGCTGTTACTCGTCATCGGAAGCTCCACTTTCTTCTCATGGGTATTTATTCGAAACCAGTTACCTGCAGCCAAGTCTTGACAGCGGCTAGGTTTCAGGCTGAAAATGTGAGTAGCATGAGTATGGTATGAGGAGGGGACACCAATGCCGCCAAAAATGGTGAATAGCATCACAGAGCTGATCGGAGATACCCCCGCGGTGCGCGTAAATCGCTTGTTGGAACCGGAAGCTGCTGAGCTGTATGTGAAATTGGAGTATTTCAATCCGAGCGGGAGCGTCAAGGACCGAGCTGCTTGGAATCTCATTGATCAGGCTGAGAAGTCAGGACAGCTTCAGCCAGGTGCAACAATCATTGAGCCTACAAGCGGAAATACAGGGATCGGACTTGCCATGAATGCAGCGGCCAAGGGCTATAAGGCTATCTTGATTATGCCGGACAATATGAGCAAGGAACGCATAAATATCCTGAAAGCATACGGCGCTGAGGTCGTTCTAACGCCAGCCGCATTACGGATGCCAGGTGCAATTGAGAAAGCTGTGGAGTTACGGGATCAAATCCCTGGAAGTTTTATTCCACAGCAGTTTGAGAATCCAGCGAATCCGAGTATTCATCGCATTACGACTGCACCTGAAATTTTGCAGCAAATGGAGAGCAGGTTGGATGCTTTCGTTGCTACCTCAGGAACGGGAGGTACGATTACAGGGACTGGTGAAGTGCTTCGGGAGCATTTGCCGAATATCCAGATTTATGTAGTGGAGCCAAAGGGGTCACCAGTACTGTCTGGTGGAAGCCCTGGGCCACATAAGCTCGTGGGGACAAGTCCAGGCTTTGTTCCGGCTATTTTGAACACAAACGTCTATGATGAGATCGTGCAAGTGGCGGATGAGGATGCCATCCAAACGATGAGGGATTTGGCGAGCAAGGAAGGCATCCTTGTCGGTCCTTCGGCTGGAGCCTCAGTATGGACGGGGATGCAGGTTGCAAGAAAGCTCGGAGCAGGAAAGCGAGTGCTTTGCATTGCACCAGATACAGGTGAGCGATATTTAAGTATGGATCTCTTTTAACCCTTGTACGAGGTGGAAATGGGCGCTAGAGTCACTTGGATGGTTATCCAGTGGCTTTTTATTTTGCCAATTCTAGTGGAATTTTCGAATATATATAAATATTCTGCCTTTCTTCCGCGATCAGTAATTGAATTAGGACAGCAATTCATTGTAAGATGAATGGATGAATGAAACATATCTCAGAAAGGTAGGTTTAACCATGGATACTTTGAAGCTTAAAATTCTCGATTTACTAAAGGAAGACGCCCGCAGGAGCGCGGATCTGATCGCCACCATGTTAGGAACGGCGGAGGCCGATGTTGCGCGAGCGATAAGCGAGATGGAAGCGGATAAGGTCATTGTCAAATACGCGACAGTCGTGAACTGGAGCAAAGTAGATGACGAAAAGGTTACCGCCCTAATTGAAGTGCAAATTACGCCGGAGCGCGGGCGCGGGTTTGATGCGATTGCGGAACGGATCTATTTATATCCGGAAGTCAAATCGGTTTATCTCATGTCGGGCGCGTATGATTTGCTCGTTGAAATTGAGGGGAGCTCGCTCAAACAGGTGGCTTCATTCGTTTCCAACAAGTTATCGCCAATCGACCGTGTGCTTTCTACGAAAACGAATTTTATTTTGAAAAAATACAAACAAGACGGCATTATTTTCGAAGATCAGGAAGATGATCACCGAATGCTTGTTTCGCCGTAAGGGAGAGGTAGCGCTATGATCAAGGATGAAACTACGATTCAATCAAGCAAAAAATCGATGCAGGACTACCTCGCTCCTGCGGTACGTGAAATGAAGCCTTCTGGGATTCGGAAGTTTTTTGATCTCGTAAGCAATAGTAAAGAGGACATCATCTCGCTAGGTGTTGGCGAACCTGACTTTTCCACACCTTGGCACGTTCGTGAAGCAGCTGTACATTCCTTGGAGCGCGGCAGAACGAAATATACGCCAAACTCTGGTATTCCTGAGCTCCGCGAAGCGATTGCAAACTATTTGTATACATCCTTTAAAGTGAAATATGAGCCTTCGAACGAGGTGCTTGTAACGGTAGGCGGCAGTGAAGCAATTGATCTAGCGCTGCGTTCACTCATTACACCTGGGGATGAGATTCTGATTCCTGAGCCTTGTTATATTTCTTACTCGCCAATCACGGCCATTAGTGGTGGTGTGCCAGTGGGGATCGAAACTTTTGCGAAGGATCAGTTCAAATTGACGGAAAAGGCACTTCGCGATGCGATTACGCCAAAATCCAAAATATTAATTCTATGCTATCCTAGTAATCCAACTGGCGGCATTATGACGTATGAAGATTGGCTGCCGATTGCCAAAGTTGTTGAAGAACATGATCTGATTGTCATCTCCGATGAAATTTATGCGGAACTGACGTACGGCCAGAAGCATGTGAGCTTCGCAGCAGTTCCTGGGATGCAGGATCGGACGATTCTCGTTAGCGGATTCTCCAAAGCTTTCGCAATGACAGGCTGGCGGATGGGGTATGCTTGCGGTCACAGAGAGCTCATCTCGGCTATGACCAAGATTCACCAATATACGGTCATGTGTGCACCTGTCATGGGGCAAGTAGCCGCACATGAAGCGTTGACGAATGGCTTGGAAGAGAAAGACCGGATGATTGAATCTTATAATCAACGGAGACGATTAGTTGTCAAAGGCTTCCGTGAAGTCGGACTTGAATGCCATGAACCACAGGGTGCATTCTATGCGTTCCCAAGCATTGTGGCAACAGGATTAACTTCGGATGAATTCGCACAGCGACTTTTGTATGAGTCTAAGGTAGCTGCAGTGCCTGGTGATGTATTTGGTTTAGGTGGAGAAGGATTTCTACGATGCTCTTATGCCTATAGTGTTTCCCAACTGAATGAAGCATTAGAGAGAATCGGTAATTTCTTACGGAAATTATAATATTCTTTGTAAATTCATATGTTCATAGGAGACGAAAACTGGTATTCTAAGAGTAAGGAGGGATGAGCATGGCTTTTATGGAATATCAGCTTACTAACTTTCAGAAGCAATTTCAAATTCGCGAGCAAGAGTTCGGACAGCGTTGGCTGACCAGAAATGCCAAGAAGCAAAATTCCCTAGCTTTACTTGAAGAAGAGATCAATACGTTGAGACGTAAAATGGAACAGATGGTCATGGAAGGTCGAGAAATGACATCTGATGCGGTAGTTGAATTAAGTACGATACTGGATCAAAAAATAAATGAATATATGACATCTGGAAAGAAAAGTCGGTGAAAACCGACTTTTCTGGCGACTATCGATAAAGAGAGAGTACGTGACGGAGGGAAATACATACACATGAAAGCAAAATGGTTATTCGTTGTCATGCTAGGAATGATGTTAATGCTTACAGCTTGTGGTGGACCGAAGGCAGATGTATCGGTATTTATGATGGGACCTAACGGGTTTCCAAGTGAAGCAGCTGAGAAGCTGGAAGTATCTCTGAAATCCAAGGTAGGAGAACTTCCTACAGTGAAGCTGAATACATCACCTATTTTTTCATTGGAAAAAATGATTGTTGAGCTAGCTGCTGGTGGGAACGGGATCTTCATCTTGGGAGAAGAGCAGTTCAAAGGCCTCAGCAACCAAGCGGGATTCGTTTCATTGGATAATATTATCAACCCTAAGGATTATCCAGATGGGGTTATCGAGATCAAAGAAGAAGGTAAGGCTGCGGAGAAGCATCTGTACGGCATTCCACTTACTGGAAACAAATGGATGAAAGAGCAGGGCTTTGAAGGTAAAGGATTATACGCGTTCATTCCTCAGAATGCTCCAAAAATGGACGAGGCGTTGAAAGTTATCCAAATTATTGCGCAAAAATAAGAGAACATTTATAATCGACAAATAGCATCAATGTATAATTTGCAACTGTAGGTACTGGTAATATTCCAAATGGAACATTATTAGTTAAGGGGAAGCCGGTTTAAATCCGGCACGGTCCCGCCACTGTAATTCAGACTTGTGAAAGTCTGGAGAGTCAGAATACCTGCCTATGGTTCCGATACAACATCCTTCGAGGAAAAGGATCGCGTTAAATCAGGAAGCAGCGCACGTAAGTTCGTTGCCATATACCGCGATTTATCGTCTCCTTCGTTCCTAGTGAACAAGGGGACTTTTTGTTGGCTGTAAATTGAAAATATGGAAAAGAGGGTTTAAGTGATGAAACAGAGCAATTTCAAAAAAAGTCTTATTCTTACATTAGCGGTTGCGACCGCGATCTCGTTAGCGGCATGTGCGAAGAAGGAAACAGAAATTACGGATCCATCGAAACTAGGTGGTGCGGGGACGAAGGCACCCGTAACATCGGCAACTCCTGCCGCTGCGAAGAAAACGACGTATCCATTGAAAGTAAAAGATGCGACAGGTAAAGAGTTTACGTTCGACAAAGCGCCAGAACGAATCGCGTCGGTCTCGCCATCAGAGACAGAATCGCTGTTTGCGATTGGACTAGAAGCGAATATTGTCGGTGTATCGGATTATGACGATTATCCGGAAGCAGCAAAATCGAAGCCGAAGCTAGGCAGCATTACGAAGCCCAATATGGAGGCAGTCATTGCTACGAATGCGAATATTGTTATCACTGGTGTTTCCATGAATGCTAAAGCAGTGGATGACCTGCGTGCGATGAACATTAACGTGTTTAAAGTAGATCCCAAAACACTTGATGAAGCGATCAATAATATTCAAACGTTTGGACTGATTACCGATCATCAAGAGCAAGCGGAGAAAGTTGTCGCCAAAATGAAAGCGGATCGTCAGAAAGTTGTCGATGCTGTAAAAGATGTGAAGCAAGAGAATAAGAAAAAAGTGTACATGGAATTTGCTCCAGGCTGGACCGTAGGAAGCGGTGTGTTCATGGATGAATTAATTACCCTAGCTGGGGGGATTAATGTTGCTGCGGATAAAGCAGGCTGGTATGAAATCAGTGAAGAGAAAATCATTCAACAGAACCCGAACGTGATCTTATTCGCAAACGGGATTGTTGATATCAAGAGTAAGAAGCCGTTAGAAGAAATTATTCGTACGCGCGGTGGGTGGGATACGATTGACGCCGTGAAAAATAAACGTGTGATAGGTCTTGACCAGAACTCCGTAAGCCGCCCAGGTCCGAGACTGACGGATGGACTACTGGAAATGGCGAAAGGGATCTATCCTGAATTGGTGAAATAATGAAAAGAAAATTGATGTTTGGAGGAGGAGTAGGCGTTCTACTCCTTCTTCTTTCTATTGTGGTGAGTTTATCCATCGGGTCGGCACAGCTTCCACTTTCACAAATCGTGGGGATTCTAGCGAAGCATCTTCCTTGGATAGGAAGTCATGTCGAGGTGAACTGGCCGCAATCTTCGGAACAAATCATTAATAAAGTAAGAATCCCTCGCATGTTACTGGGTATTCTTGTAGGGGCTGTACTCTCCATAGCTGGTGCTGGTTTCCAAGGGGTTCTGCGCAATCCGCTTGCCGACCCTTACTCGTTGGGCGTATCTTCAGGAGCTTCTGTTGGGGCTGCAGTTCTTATTTATTTCGGGCTGCAGTTCGCTTGGTTCGGACAATGGTCGATCCCCATTGTGGCTTTCGCGACGGGGCTTATTTCCCTGTTCTTGGTTTTGAAGCTAGCAATGATTGATGGGAAGCTAAAGATGGAAACGTTGATTCTATCCGGCGTTGTGATGCAAGCCTTTCTAGGGGCGTTTGTATCGTTCTTAGTTTCGATTTCGAACCAAACGGTGAATGAAATTATTTTCTGGCTCATGGGCAGTCTATCGATGCGTGGATGGGCATATACGTATATGATTTTACCTTATCTACTAATCGGTATAGTGATTCTGCTAAGCTATGCGAGATCATTAAACCTGCTGGCATTAGGAGAGCGTCAGGCTGCACATCTCGGTGTTCATGTTGAGCGTACGAAACTGATTGTACTCATCGCTTCAACGTTGATCACGGCTGCTGCGGTGTCTGTCGCAGGGGTGGTTGGCTTTGTTGGGCTGATCGTACCGCACTTGGTGCGACTGTTGGTTGGTCCGGATTATCGACTAATCATTCCTTTATCCGCGATTTGCGGTGGTATTTATGTGTTATGGGCTGACACATTAGCTCGAACTCTCCTAAGTCCTACGGAAATTCCTCTGGGAGTGATTACGGCGTTTCTGGGTGCACCATTTTTTGCCTATCTGCTCCATAAAGATAAGAAAACGTTAAGAGGTTGATCACGATGATTCAAGTGGAGGGGCTCTTTCAGAGCTTTCGAGAACAACAAGTGTTGGATAATATAAGCTTCGAGGTCGAGCAAGGGGAGTTTTTTGGGATCATTGGTCCGAATGGCAGCGGGAAATCTACATTACTGCGACTCTTATCCGGCATGGATCCGGTCATGCATGGCCATGTGCTTTTAAAAGGAAAAAAGGTATCATCGTATTCGCGCAAAGAACTGGCCAAATGGCTCGCTGTACTTCAGCAAGATGCGTTGCCGCCTGTTGGCTTCACGGTTCGTGAAGTCGTGGAGATGGGACGCTACCCGTTCCAAAATTGGCTAGGGGAAGATACGTCTGAATCGGATGGACTTATTGATGCCATTATCACAAAGCTTGAGTTGGAAGGGCTCGTAGATCGCACGATTGAGCGACTAAGTGGTGGGGAGCGGCAGCGTGTTGCTCTTGCCAAGGTGATGGCTCAGCAGCCAAGCTTGCTCATGCTCGATGAGCCGACTACTTTTCTAGATATCGGTTATCAAATACAGATGATGGATTATATTCGTTCTTGGCAGCAGGAGTCGGAACTAACGGTTATAGCTGTTCTTCATGATTTGAATTTGGCAGCGCAGTATTGCACGAGATTGATGATCGTACATGAGGGGCGAGTAACCGCCATTGGAACACCTGCAGAAATTATTACAAGTACACAAATAGCTGAAGTATATGGAACAGAGCCGATTGTACTTAAACACCCCGTGAGTGAGGTTCCGCAGATTTTATTACAACCTGGGAAATAATGAAGGCTGGAGGAAGTCGATAATGAACAATTTACATAACTTGATTAACGCGATTGAACCTATCCATCAAGAGGTGGCTCTTCAAGCCAATGACCATTTGAATCAGTTGACGAAGCCGCAAGGAAGCTTGGGTAAGCTTGAGGATATCGCACGCCAAGTCGCTGGGATTACAGGTGAAGTGATGCCGACTTTTGAGAAAAAAGCGGTTATTGTCATGGCTGGTGATCATGGTGTTTGTGAGGAAGGCATCAGTGCCTTCCCGGCGGCAGTGACACCGCAAATGGTGCTCAATTTCCTGTATGGTGGGGCTGCTGTTAATGTCCTTGCTAGACATGCTGGAGCTGATGTGGTTTGTGTGGATATGGGGGTTAATGCGGATTTAGAGCATCCCAATCTCGTCTCTTGTAAAGTTAGAAAAGGCACGCGCAACATGGCGAAGGAAGCGGCTCTTACCTTGGAGGAGACGACGCAAGCGATTGTAGCTGGCAGTGAAATTGTGGACGATTTGGTGGCAAAAGGGTACCGGCTTTTCGCTACGGGTGAAATGGGGATTGGCAATACGACGGCGAGCGCAGCGATCTTATGTGCGTTGACGGGATTAGACACTAGTATTGCTGTAGGTCGTGGAACCGGCATTGACGATGCGACTTGGCTGCATAAGCAGTCGGTTGTGAATACGGCGCTGGATGTGAATGGGTTGCTTGGGCGTGGGGCAGGAGTCAGTGCAGGCGCGAGTGCGAGTGCAAGTGCAAGTGCAAGTGCGAGTGCAAGTGCAAGTGCAGAAGAAGGCTCAAGCGGTGATTACGCGCTTGAGGTGTTGAGCAAAGTCGGCGGATTGGAGATCGCCGGTCTTGTTGGGGTGATCCTGGGCGCAGCGAAGCATCGCTGCCCGGTCATTGTCGACGGCTTCATCTCGTCGACCGCGGCGCTCGTGGCGAGCCGATTAGCCCCGCTAAGCGCGTCCTACATGCTCGCCTCGCACTTATCGCAGGAGCAGGGACATGCGAAGGTGCTCGAGTCGGTTGGCCTCGCAGCGATGCTGCAAATGGATATGCGACTGGGTGAAGGCACAGGCGCAGTGCTTGTGTTCAACTTGATCGATGCCGCAGGCAAGATCATGAAGGAAATGGCGACCTTCGAAAGCGCAGGCGTTTCGAGGGAGTAACAGGCAGAGAGAAGGAGGCGAACACGATGGCGGTTCTGGTAACGGGCGGCGCGCGCAGCGGCAAGAGCTCCTTCGCGGAGAAGCTGGCCATGCATCGCTGCCAGCAGGGGATTTACATTGCGACCTCCCACATCTACGATGAGGAAATGAGGGAGCGGGTGAGTCTGCACCAGCAGATGAGGCTTCACTCTGGTTTCCCTTGGGAAACGAGGGAGGAGCCATATGCGCTGCGAGACTGTCTCACGCAGCTTCAGGAGAGCGGCGAGGGCGCAGTAGTATTAGTAGACTGCCTGACGCTGTGGCTGACGAACTGGCTGCTCTATTACGAGCAGGAGAACAATGCAGTTCAACTCGTAACCAATCAAATTGACGAACTCGTGGATGCCGTGTCCTCCTACAGTGGACAACTTATTTTAGTTACGAATGAAGTGGGCGACGGTATTGTGCCTGAGTACCCGCTTGGCCGTCAATTCAGAGATTTGGCTGGACGGATGAATCAGCGTGTGGCTGAAGTCTGTCAGCAGGTTTTTCTGGTTACGGTCGGTATCCCGATCGAATTAAAAAGTAGAGCTTATTTGTAAAGAATTTATATGTTACACATAATAAGTTGGAAATATTTGTCTATATAATCTTCCGTCCTTGAAGGACGAGTAGCCGTTTATTTTGACATCTAAATGATAAGTTTGTGTGGTTCGGGTTAAGTGGAAAGGGAATAGTTGTAGCTGAAAGTATCGTAAATATACGGTGGGCCAGAGGCAAATAGATGGATTTTATACAGTTATATTTGGGGATTTTTCGAGCGCATTATGAATAAATGGAAAAACAGTAGTTAATTTTGTCCATTTAACCAATATGAACAAAAAAAGGTGAAATTAACGACATGTTTTACAGTTAAATCGAGTTTTCAAAGGAATTTCTCATAAATAGCTGTATATTTTCCATTTAATACAAATGTGCAGCCTACGCGACCCTCAAATCTATAAACAACACCAATACCGTCTTAAATCCCGTGTGTTAGGAGTCTTTGTGGAAAAATAATGTTTGTGTTTCATGTGATTAGGCGGCTATATGTCCTCATAAACAATTTGAGACGTTTAAGAGGGCAGCGTAGCCGTTAATTTGTAGACAAGTAAGTACGGAATGGTGAAGCCCTTATGTGGATATATACTTGGCAGGAACTCGTCTGGATGACGGCTGCTGCAATAGCATTAGATTGGCTGATTGGTGATCCGAAATGGCCCACGCATCCCGTTATACTCATTGGACGCTGGATCCGCTGGGTGGAAGATAGACTGCACCATAGGAAGGCCGCATCAAGCAACGAAGAGGATGAACACCGCACAAGGCTGCGCATAAAGGGTCTCTTGCTCATGCTTTCTACAATTACACTGAGTTTTATTGTGGTACTTGTGCTCGTACACTTCGCAAATGATATTCATCCTTGGTTAGGGTATGCGGTGTCAACTTGGCTTATCTCCACGACGGTGGCGATCAAAGGCTTAAAGGATGCTGCGTATCTGGTCTACAATCCGCTGCGCGCAGGCAATCTCGCGGATGCTCGCAAGTACACCGGCTACATCGTTGGCCGGGATACGGATGCGCTTCACGAGGAGGAACTCACGCGAGCCGTCGTGGAGACGGTCGCGGAGAACATCGTGGACGCGGTCATCGCGCCCTTGTTCTATGCGCTCATCGGCGGTGCGCCGCTGGCGATGTTATACCGGGCATCGAATACGCTGGATTCGATGGTCGGCTACCGAAATGACAGATACCGTCATTTCGGCACCGCGTCGGCCCGCTGGGACGACGCCCTAAACTGGATCCCGGCGCGGCTCACCGGGATCCTGCTGATCCTCGTGGCCCTGGCGAAGCCGGGCCTCTCAGCTCCGCGCGCGGCGGCGGCGATTCGCCGCTTCGCGCATCTACACCCCAGCCCGAACAGCGGGATCCCTGAGTCGGCGGTAGCCGGGGCACTCGGGATCGAGCTCGGCGGGCTGAACGTCTATGGCGGCGCGGCGAGTGAGCGCGCCCGCCTGGGCTGGCCGCTGCGTCCGCGAACGCAGCGGGATATCGTGAACGCCGTGCGCATGCTCTACGGCGTCAGTTTTGTAGTGATGGGAGGACTCCTATGCGTCGTACTCATTTTTTAATGGACGGGCTGCGAGCCTGTGCAGCCGCCTTTCAATTCCTAACGCGTCTGCCGATTCCGGTACAGATTGAGTATACCGAGCGCGTGTTTCAGCGCAGCGCCATATTTTACCCACTTGTGGGCTTCGTGATTGGACTACTTCTTATGGTGGCAGGAGCTGGGCTTTCCTATGTGCTGCCAACGATGCCGGCTGCTGTCTTGCTCCTAGCGATCTGGGTCATTCTCACAGGTGGACTGCATCTGGATGGCCTCATGGATACCGCAGACGGGATACTTAGTCACCGTCCCCGCGAGCAAATGCTTGAGATTATGAAAGATAGCCGTGTGGGGGCAATGGGCGTTATTGTGTGTGTCCTGCATCTGTTACTAAAATTTTCCTTGCTCTATACCTTGCTGGATACTTACCAAACAGGGGACCGAGGAAGTCTGCTTCTTCTACTGGCCATCGTGCCGATATGGAGTCGTTGGTTCATGGTTGCAGCGATTCGAATTTGGTCTTACGCAAGGCCAAATTCGGGATTAGGGAGTCTGTTCCGTGGCGTTAACAGCAAGCATGTCACGATATCTTTATTAGTAGCCCTATTAACGACTACGCTATGTATTTGCACTGCGAACCCAACTTCGTTACCGAGCTGGAGCATTGTTCTAGGCTTTATGACCATCACCACGCTAGTTGGAAGCGGTATTGCAGCCTACATCAGCAGCAAGCTTGGCGGACTTACCGGAGATACGTATGGCGCTTTAAATGAGCTGCTGGAGAGCGTGCTTTTACTAGCCGTCATCATCATTGTCCTGTAGGGTAGGGGCTGTCATCTTCTCGTGAAAGGAATGACCATTATGTTAGAGCGTTATGGACACGGAGGCGATCTGTGGACAGCAGAGGAAGCTTGGAATCGGCCGAAGGAACAATTTCTGGATTACAGCTCGAATATGAACCCTCTTGGGCCTCCTGAGGTGGTCAAAGAGATTCTAACAGCAAGCTGGCGCGATATCGTCAAATATCCAGATCCTGCTGTGCGTGAGCTTCGTCGAAATCTAGCTCAGAAGTACGAGATTGATCCGGAAAGTATTTTAGTTGGAAATGGAGCCGCAGAGCTCATCGATTTGATCATTCGTGTAGTGAAGCCAAGCACAACGGGGCTTGCTAGGCCGTCTTTTAGCGAGTATGAGGAAGCTGTTCACAAGACGGGTGGCAGGATAATCAATATCCCCTTACTCCCTGAGCATCAATTCGAATTACAATGGCAGGATGTCGAAGCAGCGCTGCCAGCCCTGGACTTGTTTTTCCTCGGGCACCCCAACAATCCTACTGGTAAACTGATTCCTCGCAACGTGCTAAGCAAACTGCTTCAGAGCGGGCGTAAGCTCGTGCTGGACGAGGCTTTTATGGATTTTGTTCCACAGGAGTCGGAGTATTCGATGCTGCAACTTGCCTCTACAAGTCAAGACCTGATTGTGATCCGTTCAATGACAAAATTTTATTCCATCCCAGGCATTCGTTTAGGTTTTATGGTAGCTCACCCTGATCTTATCCAGCAACTCCGACAGCAGCAGGTACAATGGAGTGTGAATTATCTCGCTCAACAGATGGGGGGGGCGGTTCTGGAAGATGATGCGTTCGAACAATCCACTAGAGAATGGTTGCGCATCGAGAGGCCTTGGCTCATCGAGCAATTAAGTCATATCGGTTTGGAAGTTGTGCCAAGTGATGTGAATTTCTTGTTGTTTTCATTTCCTGTATCGAGTGGGATTAGCGTTAAACAAGCTCAACAGCATATGGGGCATCAAGGGATTCTGATTAGGGATGCTTCGTTATTCGCAGGCTTGAATGAACGTTATTGTCGAGTTGCCATTCGTCTTCGTGAGGATAATGAGCGTTTACTACAAGCCTTACGCAGCATGATGAACGACTTAACTACTAGCGGAGGTACCGGCCATGAGTGAATCAAAGTCAGCAGTTCTCATGATTCAAGGCACTGCTTCTGATGTTGGCAAAAGTATTCTTACGGCGGCCTTATGCCGTATTTTCGTGGGGGACGGCTGGCAGACAGCGCCTTTTAAATCGCAAAATATGTCCCTCAATTCTTACATTACGTTCGATGGCAAAGAAATTGGCAGAGCGCAAGGTGTGCAAGCAGATGCTTGCCGAATTGTCGCTACGACAGATATGAACCCGATTCTGCTCAAGCCTAAGCAAGACATGGTGGCTCAAGTTGTTGTTCATGGGAAGCCATATGCCGATTTGGAGGCAAGGGCGTATAGAGAGTCCTATTTGCCCAAAGCGGAAGTTATCGTGAAAGATGCTTTAGAACGCTTGCGCAGCGCATATGACATTGTCGTTCTAGAAGGAGCAGGAAGTCCGGCGGAGGTCAATCTGAAAGATCGTGACATCGTCAATATGCGTCTAGCCGGTTGGGCAGATTCACCGGTTCTGCTGGTTGCTGATATTGATCGTGGCGGGGTTTTTGCTTCGATTGTGGGTACGCTTGAAATCTTGACCCCAGAGGAACGAGACCGGGTGAAAGGCTTTATTATTAATAAATTTCGCGGGGACGTCAGCTTGCTGAAGCCTGGCTTGGATTGGCTGGAAGAGCGAACAGGGAAGCCAGTTCTTGGCGTCATTCCCTATTTGCAGCAGCTTGGCATTGAGGACGAAGACTCGGCATCACTCGATTCCAAACGTACGCTAAGCAGAAGATCTTCGAACCAACAAGGAAAGAATTCAGATCAATTGGACGTTGCGGTCATTCGCTTGCCTCGTCTTTCGAACTTCACGGATTTTGATCCGCTGCAAGAAGAAACCGACATACATTTCCGATACATCGATTCGTTAGCTGAATGGGGTGAGCCGGACGTCGTTTTACTTCCAGGAAGTAAGAATACGATGGAAGACTTGCACTATCTGAAGGAGTCGGGTCTGGCTGCGCGATTAATTTCTTTTGCTCATGAGGACAGAGGTTGGATTGTTGGGATTTGTGCAGGTTATCAAATGCTAGGCGTCACACTCTCGGATCCAGGAAGGTACGAATCAGAGCATGCTGAGCTTGAAGGCTTAGGGCTGCTTCCGACAGAAACGGTGTTCACGCCAGACAAACGAACTGTAAGGGTGCAAGGCGTCAGTACGCTTTTCGCTGCTAATTTGGTTATCGATGGTTATGAAATCCACATGGGACGGACGCAATATGTGCATGAAATCGTACCTCCTTTCCAAATTGCTCCTCAATTAGGCACCGATTCAGAGGAGCTTCTTGAAACTTCGCTTCATCCTGACGGAGCAGTCTCACTAGATGGCCGTGTGTGGGGAACTTACATCCATGGTATTTTGCACAATGATGATTTCCGTAGAGCTTGGTTGAACCAGATTCGATTGCAAAAGGGATTATCCCCAATCTTAGAAGGACTACGGTATAAGGAACGCCGAGAAGCGGCATTTGATCGATTAGCTGACCATGTACGAGCTCACTTGGATATGAAGCGAGTTTATGAGATGATGGAAGTCACACATTCTACGAAGGCGGGAGGAGTTCTAAGATGAAAATATATACACGTACAGGAGATGCAGGCCAAACCGGTGTGATTGGTGGTCGTGTGGACAAAGATGATGATCGTGTCGAGGCCTATGGAACGACGGATGAGCTGAATAGCTTTCTAGGTCAAGCGATGAGTTTCATGGATCCGCAGAAATACCCCGATTTATTGCTTGATTTACTGCAAGTTCAACATGAGCTGTTTGATTGCGGTTCAGATCTAGCACTGCTGAAGCAGGATTTGCGTCCTTATAAAGTAACGGCAGATATGGTAGAAGCGTTAGAAACTTGGATTGATAAATATGATGCCGAAACGCCAGATATTACTCGCTTTATTTTGCCTGGAGGCGGGACTGTATCCTCTACCTTGCATGTTTGTCGTACAGTTTGCCGTAGGGCCGAACGTCTTGTCGTTACACTAGCCCGCACACAGGAGATTAATCCCGAGGTGCGCCGATATTTGAACCGGTTGTCGGACTTTTTCTTCACGATTGCTCGCACAGCGAACTTCCGAGAGGGGATTGCAGATGTGGAATATATACGCAGTGCTGAGGTGTTTAAACGTAAATCATGAGCTACTATGAACCATTAGTATACATTGTCCCGTCAGAGGAAGAAGGATTCATCCTCAAAACGGTGCTCCAAAAAAGATTGATGGTCTCACGCAAATTGTTATCCCGCATCAAACTTACGGAGCGAGGGATTACGGTTAACGGGGAAAGGCAGTACATCAATATCAAAGTGAAGGCTGGCGACCGTGTCGAAATTCGAATGGAAGAAGAGCAATCCGAGGATATTCTGCCTCAGGATCTTCCACTGCATATTCTTCACGAAGATGAGCATTTGCTCATTCTAGCGAAAGATGCGGGCATCATTGTCCATCCAACGCATGGTCATTATGTGAATACGATTGCGAATGGGGTCGTGTATCACTGGCAGCAAGCGGGGATTACGTGCCGTTTCCGTCCGGTACATCGACTGGATCAAGAAACATCTGGTGTCCTCGCCATTGCCAAAACACCTTATGTACATCAGCAAATTTCCGAGCAAATGATTCAGCATCTCGTGAAAAAAGAGTATCTCGCATTCGTTTGGGGTACGGTAGCCTTACCATCAGGGACGATCAATGAACCTATTGATCGTGATCCCGAGCAGCCTCATGTACGCATCGTTCGCCCTGATGGTTATGCTGCTGTAACGCATTATGAGGTCGTGAAACAATTCGAGAAAGCCGCACTCGTTCGGATTTGGCTTGAAACTGGGCGTACGCATCAAATTCGTGTGCATATGCGCCACTTAGGGCATCCACTGTTAGGGGATAAGATGTACACACTGGAACAGTATAGGGACGTTGCAGCTGAACTGGAAGCCAGCGATCGATTAGAGCGTCAGGCGCTGCATGCGTTTAAACTAGGCTTTGTACACCCAGGTACAAGGGAATGGACCGAATTTAATGCGCCATTACCTGCCGATTTATCCGATCTTGAGCAATGGTTAGCCAATAAAAGGTAAAAAATCGAAAATCACTCCAATTTCTGGATGGTTTTTCTTTGCAATTACTTGACTTTCCATGGCAATTAGCCCAAAATTTTAAGTAGTTCTATTTGATCATCATACGGCATAAAGGAGTTATTACAACGTGGGAGTTAAAGTGTATGGTTACGATAAATGTGGGACCTGCAGGAGTACTATAAAGTGGCTGAAAGCACACGATATTGAGATTACTGATTCCATCGCTTTATTTGAAACGCCGCCTTCAGCGAAGGAACTAGCAGATTTGCTTCAGTTAAGTGGCTTTGAGATTAAGAAGTTTTTCAATACATCAGGCGACGTCTACAAAGAGATGAATTTGAAAGACAAGCTGGCAGGTATGTCACAAGAACAAATGCTTGATTTGCTAGCCTCGAATGGGCGATTAATTAAGCGACCTATTGTAACGGATGGACATAAAGTGACGGTAGGCTTCAAAGAAGATGTATTTGAGGATGTTTGGGCGAAAGGGTGATAGGGACGTGGAAGACAACCAGAAACCAACACGCAAAAAGTCACCACTAGCTATTGGCGGATTCATCGCTGTCCTCTTATCACAAGGCAAGCTGCTGCTTGCCGCTTTGAAGTTTGGAAAAGTTGGCGGCGCTGTCATCTCGATGTTTATCACGATTTGGGCTTACGCTTACTTGGCGCCGTTGCCGTTTGCGATTGGTCTGGTGCTTATGATCCTCATCCATGAGTTAGGACATGTGCTTGCAGCGAAGATCAAGGGGTTACCCGTGTCGGCACCAGTCTTCATCCCATTCCTCGGTGCGTTGATCACGATGAAAAAGAATCCAACTGATGCAGCCACAGAAGCCTTCATAGGTATTGGAGGCCCTATTCTGGGGACGCTCGGAGGCGTAGCTGCTTTTGGTGTAGGTGTTTATTTGGATTCAGCAGTGATCGTTTCTGTTGCCTACGCTGCTTTTTATCTGAATCTGATCAACTTGCTGCCTATACATCCCCTGGACGGCGGACGAATCTCAACAGCCGTAACACGCTGGTTATGGTTAGTTGGTTTAGTTGGCGGGCTCATCATCATAATCTATATCGATAGTTACTTTTCGAGTAAGATTATTTTCTTGATCATCTGGGCGATGTTTGCATGGGATTTATACAAGAAATATGTGCGGTATCGTCATAAAGAAGAACGCGTAACTGTCGCTACACGATTCGAATTTCCAGCCAATCATTTGCTGCAACAAGGCTATATGATCCCAGGTGAGAGCCATACGCGTGATTTGGACTATATCACCTATTCGGAATTGCAAGGGCCAGGCGCTGGCCGACAAACGTTGACTATGTCATGGCATGCGATTGGATTTGAAGGGCACGCATACTTGCCTGTGCAGGCGATTGTTAAGAGAGTGCAATTGGTAAAAGCAGAACGCATTAATAAAGAGGATGGCTTGCACCTTGGTCTTCAGGTTCAAGTGGAATACTCCCCACTAGGGATGCAAGAAAGCTATTATGAAGTACCCGTTAAAACTCGCTGGAAGTTTGGGATCTCCTATTTGGTATTAATTTTATTTTTGCTCTATATGATAAGACTCGTTCATCAGGTCGGCATCATTTCCTAACATCACATTTCACATAATAAGGAAGCTATCTATGACATTTAAAGGATCCAGACGGCTGCAGCAGCTAGGCTCGGCTATTTTTTCGGAAGTAGCAGAATGGAAGAGAGAGGTTATGAACCAAGGGGTAGACGTCATAGATTTAGGTATAGGAAGTCCTGACCAGCCTCCCTCAGATCGTATTTTGGAAGCAATGGCAGACGCAGTTCGTAATCCTGTTCATTACGGTTACCCAACATCCGAAGGAAGTTTGGCCTTTCGCGAAGCGGTAGCCAAATGGTATGACTATCGATTCGGTGTCAAGCTCGATCCTGAAACGGAGATCTTAACTTTAATGGGCTCACAAGATGGGCTTGCTCACTTAGCGCTTTCTCTCTGTGATCCTGGGGATATGGCCATTGTCCCTGATCCAGGTTATCCTATATATTCGGCAAGTCTTGTCTTGGCAGGGGTTGAACCCTATTTACTACCGCTGCGTGCAGCAAATCATTTTTTACCCCAACTAGAGGACATCCCAGATGACGTGGCTGCTAAGGCGAAATTCATCTTGCTAAACTATCCAAGCAATCCGTTATCTGCTGTTGCAGATCGTGCTTTCTTCGAGTATTTGATTTCGTATGCGAAGAAGCAGGATTTGCTTATAGTACATGATCTTGCCTATTCCGAAATGGCTTTTGATGGCTATAAGCCCATGAGTATTTTGGAGATTGAAGGTGCTAAGGAGGTTGCTATTGAATTCCATTCTTTATCGAAAAGCTTCAATATGGCAGGTTGTCGCATCGCGTTTCTAACAGGTCATGCAGATGCAGTTAAGGCGCTCAAGACGCTGAAATCGAATATTGATTACGGTGTATTTGGAGCTATACAAGCAGCAGGTATTGCAGCATTAGAAGAAGATATGGAAAGCGATCATTCTGTCTCAAGTATGTATGAGAAAAGACGAAATTCTTTTATTTCGGCATTAAATGATGCGGGTTGGATCATTCCGCCACCGAAAGCAACGATGTTTATTTGGGCTCCTATCCCCAAGGGATGGACATCTCGACAAATTTCCCGGGAAATGTTGTTTCAGACAGGTGTAGTTGTCATTCCTGGCGATGCATTTGGCGCTGAAGGAGAAGGATTTGTCCGTATTGCTTTAGTGCAAGAAGAAGCTCGATTACTTGAGGCAGCAAGGCGAATAGGAGATTGGCTTCGGTCCTTAGAATGAAAGTTAGAGATTTTGGTAAAAATAGGAGAATGAGAGACATATTTAGGTAGAAGATTGAGAAAATTTATACGTTGAAAGGGGTAAGTATATGGATGCCATTTCTTCACTATCAGAGCTTTTAGCTGAACAGAAGCCGTCATCGTACGTAGAGATTCCCGGAATTTTAGGACAGACGTTCGGTCAAGCGACAATTGCTGCTACATTACCTATTAGCAAACTATTTTCTATTTTTGAGGTGGATTTAGAAGTACAACGTGCGATCATTCCGCGTAACCTCTCTAAGTTAATTGACTATGTGAATTTATATTTGGAAGATCGCCAGCCAATCTATTTCCCTGGCATCATTTTCTCAGCAAGAGGCGCAGGACATTACGATGAGGACCAACAAGCCCTTCGCTTACAGCCAATTGAGAAATTGTATGTCGTTGACGGTCAGCATCGCTTGGCAGCTTTCCAACGGATTATGGAAACGTTGCAAAGTCAGATGGCACGAGCGAAAGATCGTCGTGAATATGACAAAATGGATGAGATTACGGAAAAGCTTCGCCGTTTATATGCGTTCCCAATCTCAACAATGACCTATCTAGACATTAATGCGCGTCAGGAACGTCAATTGTTCTCCGATATTAACAAGCTTCCTCGTAAGCTTGGAGGCAACTTGGCTGTCCTTCGTGATCAACGCCGGTTCTATCATGTGGCAGCTACAGAGCTAGCAGCGAAAGCGCCTGCGATGCAGAAGCTAACTGTCGATATGTTCTCAGAGCGTGGCAAATCGCCGGAGTATCTTTTCTCTTACCATTTGTTGATTGAAATTCTAGTGGGATTGTTTGAAGGACGAATGAAATCTGCTGCTCGTAATAACAACTATCAGTATGCGGATAAAGATTTGCAGGAGCTTATTTCGCTGGCAGGCGGCTACTTTAACGGATTATTGACACACTTACCATCACCGACCAAGGGTGAAATTGTGTGGTCTGAGAATATCCAAATTGCGTTAGCCCTCTTCATGCATGAAGAAGCGACGAAAACAGGCAGCTTTAATCGCTATGCACTTGAGCATGCTTTGAAAATATTGCCACATGTCAACTGGAATAGTATTTATGCTGGAGAAGAGAAGGATCGTCTCCCAAGACGTACACGTATCATGAAAGCTTACAACCACATTAAGAGCTTCTATCAAGATCAGAATGCATTCCTAATCAGTGATGCAGAAGACTATAAAGCTAGTTTTGCGAATAAGGAGGACGTGAGCTAATGGAAGGATTACGCCTGAAAATGACTATCCATCCTTTCTGCGAAAAGTTCGGTCTCGCGACTGTGGCTTTGCGCGTTCAGGACCTGCTGAACTATACGATGATCGATCCCATGGTTCAACGGAAGCTGAGTAACATGCAGCGCAGGAAGATTTCGACTTATTTGCAAGAACGCGAATTGGACCATGTGTTCTTCGGTCCTGTAACCTTATCGCTTCGCGAAGTGAACCAACTCTCCAAAGGAGTGAAGGAATTCCTCTTGCGACACGGCTCGAAGCTGTCCATTCTTGACGGGCAACATCGGATTCTAGCGCTTGGTTATGTAAATGATCAGATGCAGAAAGAAGTACGACGCTACGAGAAGAAGCTGGCTCTACTGAAGATTAAGCAACGGAAGTTTAGTGACGACGCGGAGATTAAGCAAGAAGTTGAGGAAACAGAAGGCACGATTAATCAACTTGAGGGTAGACGTTTGGACCTGATGGAAACACAACTTGCTGTGCAAATTTATATCGGCTTAACGGAGGAAGAAGAGCAGCAGTTATTTGGCGATATCAACTCCAAAGTGCAGCTGGTTAGTAAAGAACTCGGTCATTCCTTTGACTCCATTGATCCGCTTAATCTGGTTATTCAGCAGGTCGTGGATCACAATGTGTATCTGAAGGCAGCGGGTGTGGAGAGACGCAGTAACCTGACCTCTTTTAACCGCAACTTTACATGCTTCAGCTGGTTGTATGCAACGGCGACGATGCTGTTCTCAGGCAGAATGCAGCCTTCTTATGAACTGCAGCGTAAAATTCGACATGATCCATCGACGTATGTTGAAATCTTGCATCAATTCTTCAATACGATTCTACCAATGATGCCAGAGCAGCCAGGTTTGGCACAATATACATCCGCGAACCGTGTGATTCAGGAAAGTATTGCCCTGTATGCGAATCGATTCTTATTCCCGAATGGCGAATATAATGATGAGTGGACGCAGTCCTTACAATTGCTAGAAGGCTTCGATTGGTCACATGACAATGAAGAGTTAATCTATGTATTTGGCTCATTGGACAATGGGAAAATCAACCTCATCCACGAGAAATCGTTGAAAAAACATGCGAAGCTCGTGCAATTCTTCCTAGAAGGCACGGATTCCGCTAGTGATTCTGAAGAAGTATCCTCTGCATAGCTAGAAACCAATAACCCTTTCGATCTCAATGAGAATTGAGACTGAAGGGGTTATTTTTCGTTTGTATACCTTTCGTCAGATTACTAGTCTCAAAATATACGAATCCTAGTATTCATTTGTCTATACCAAAAGTAAAGAACTAGCATACGATATCATATAAAGCTTGAAGGGAGGAAAACACAATGAGTTGCTCCGTATTTGCTACTTTGTCTCGCATCGGACTTGGTACGGTCATCACAATTCACGCAGGTACTACACCGAATCATACAGGTAAATTTCTTGGTATTGAACATGGGAATGTTGTTCTAGCAAGTAATAACGGTACGGTTTTCTTTGTTGCCATCGATAGAATTGCTGTGGTTCATATCCCTTAATGATCGTACCCAACTGAAAGCAAGAAGGAGCAAGAGAGTGGACGAGCTCTCTTGCTTTCTTCCTTTTTAACATAAATAGCCATGACGACAAAGAGAGTAGGACACTGTTTCGAGTCTCCTAACTTTGTCTATACTAGTTAATGAAAGCGACTCCACCCGGCAGGAGGCTAAGAATGATGTTAGCCGTTCATCAACGTATGGCGGAATTATGGACACTACGCAGAGCCCGAGAGCTAACTCGAGGCGAACAAGAGGAATTAATGCTATGCATGGAAGCGAACGCGACTTATGTATGGAATCGATTAAAACTAGAAAATTTATCGCTCTGTGCCTCACTGACAGGGGATTATGATTGGTTGCATGACATTTGTGAGCGCATCGAAAAGATTGAACCTAAGCACTGACTAACCGTCGGTGCTTTTTTCCTTTTCTGCAAGAGTGTGGACAGGTATAATAAGGATAGTTCAATGCTAAGGAGATGCCGCATGGTCAGCTGGTTCAAGCAACGGGGAGTAGCTCCCTATACATTTTTTCTTTTAGGATTCATGCTTCTGCTTGCCCTCATACTTAGACTGGTTTTGGCCCCCCATTGGGTAGGCTATGATACGGACGTGCGAACGTTCATGGCGTGGGCAGATCGCGCTTATACGGTAGGCCTGAAGGACTTATATACGAATGCCAAAGAATATTTTCTGGATTATCCCCCTGGCTACATGTATGTCCTATACGTTGTGGGCTTTGTACATCATAAGCTGTCTATCCCTTGGGAAAGCAGCAGCTCCTTACTTATTCTTAAGCTTCCATCAATCCTTGCAGATCTTGGGACAGTTTACCTGTTATTTCGACTAGCGTTCAGTAAGCACGAAGGAGCACGTACCTGGAAGCAGGCGCTGTGGATTGCTGCCTTATTTGCCTTCAACCCAGCCATATGGGCGAATTCCGCGGTATGGGGACAGGTAGATTCTTTTTTCATGCTGTTTATTGTGGCTACATTATTGATGCAGATGAAAGGCAAACTACCGCAAGCCGCCTTCTTTATCGCACTTGCTCTGTTACTTAAACCTCAAGCGCTGCTGTTCGGTATCTTCTTACTGATCGATGTCATAAGGGCACGCAAGTTGATGGTTTGGCTGCTTAGCGTGTTGACAGGCATAGCCACAATGGCTGTTCTTTCCCTTCCTTTTGCAGTGGGTAGAGGCTATGGCTGGATGATCGAATTGTATTCGGGCACGTTAGCTTCCTATCCGTATGCATCGCTCAATGCGTTTAATCTGTTCGCACTTCTTGGCGGGAACTTCGTGGACATCAACAGTGGTTTCTGGCATTTGTCTTATAAATGGATTGGCGTCGTATTAATGATTCTGTCCATCGTATATGTCTGTCTACTTTATTGGCTCGGTAAGAA
The DNA here is from genome assembly GCF_013141695.1 of Paenibacillus plantarum. Classification (GTDB taxonomy): domain Bacteria; phylum Bacillota; class Bacilli; order Paenibacillales; family NBRC-103111; genus Paenibacillus_E; species Paenibacillus_E plantarum. The sequence goes on along the minus strand of NZ_WHNY01000028.1, from coordinate 114,518 downwards.
TAAGCGCGGTGCTGTCTTATACATATCGTTCTTATTTATCACGGCTATGTTTATGTGTATGACCAAAATGCATGAGCGCTACTTGCACTATGGCCTATTGCTAGCATTAACGAGCTTCATATACTTGAAGGATCGCCGAATTCTATGGCTGTTTATCGGCTTTAGTATTACGCATTTTATCAATATTGGTGATGTACTCCTGCGGAGTTTTCATCAGGACTATCACATTCCGCGATACAATCCTTTGATGCTGACGGTTTCAGCGATCAATGTTATGATGTTTGTCTATGCTTGTATATTGGGATGGAGGCTTTTCGTGAAATCAGATGGGGATGAAACTGTGGAGGAAACTATGCCTCTAGTCGACAACAAGGTCGAAGTGCTTCCAATGGAAGATGACCTGGAAGAGAAAGCAACGAATTTAAGAGAAACCTCACCGTGGAAGGCACTTTTCCATAAGACAGAGGATCATATAGAAAGAGGGAAGCGCGGGCGCTTTTTCTCCCGTAAAGATGCCCTGTATCTAGGTGTACTTATGGTGGTTTATACGATCATTGCACTGTTCCATCTCGGCGGGCATAAAGATCCAACGACGTTCTGGCAGCCATCACGTGGGGGAGAGACGGTCATTGCTGATCTCGGCAGCCCGCATCAGATTACACGTATTAATAGTTTTGCTGGCGTTGGGGAAGGTGCTTATTCCTATTGGTTCTCAAATGATGGCGAACAGTGGCAGGATGCTATGGCGGTTAAATCTGATCACACGAAGGTGTTCACCTGGCATACCGTAGAAGCGAATAAAGAAGCTCGCTATGTAAAAATTGTGATCGATACGCAAGAGAGTGCGAAGCTGCATCTTCATGAAATTGGGATTTTCGGGGATGGGGGAACGACGCCATTACCGATCGCTAGTCTAAAGGAAGTAGATGTGGATGCCGCCGATAATGGGAATACAGCTCATTTATTTGATGAGCCAAGCGTCGTCCCATATACACCTACCTACATGAATGGCACGTATTTCGATGAGATTTATCATGCTAGAACGGCTTATGAGCATCTCCATAAGATCGAGCCTTATGAAAGCACACATCCGCCGCTGGGCAAAATATTCATTTCCATCGGTATTTATGTGTTCGGATTAAATCCATTCGGCTGGCGTATTATCGGTACGCTATTCGGAGTAGGCATGATTCCAATTATGTATGTATTCGCAAAACGGATGTTTGGCCGTTCCGAATATGCCCTTATTGCTGCCTTTTTACTTAGCTTTGATTTCATGCATTTTGCCCAAACAAGAATCTCCACGATTGATGTGTACGGTGTGTTTTTTATCATGCTGATGTTCTATTTCATGTATCGGTATACAACGTTGAGCTTCTTCCGTGAAAAGCTGTGGACGACGCTAATCCCACTGGGACTTTCCGGTTTGTTCTTCGGGATCGGTGCTGCTTCCAAGTGGATCGTCATTTATGGCGGTGCCGGCTTGGCCGTCCTCTTATTCATCTCGCTATGGGAGCGGTACAGAGAGTACCAATTTGCCAAGCGAGTACTGAGGGAGAACAGTCGTGATGAAGCTGAGGAGAGCGAGGGAGTTTATGACGATCTGCTCTCGGTGGAAGAATCTACGAAGCTCCTAAGGGTACAAAAGCTTTTCGTACGCAATACATTGCTTACCATACTATGGTGCGTACTCATGTTTGTTATCGTGCCGTTAGGCGTCTACACACTATCCTATATTCCTTTCATGATGGTACCAGGTCCTGGACATCAGTTGAAAGATGTTGTGAGCTATCAGGTACATATGTACAAATACCATAAGGATCTCGTCGCAACACATCCGTTCTCCTCACCATGGTGGGAGTGGCCGATGATGATACGTCCGATCTGGTACTATCAAGCGAAGCTGATGCCGCAGGGTATGCTTTCGAGCATCGTTTCATTCGGTAATCCGTTGGTGTGGTGGCCAGGCTTTATTGCCGTGCTGATGTCCTTCTATCTCGCATTCAAACGCAAGGACAAATTGCTTCGTATGCTGCTCATTGCCTACTGTTCACAGTACCTGCCGTGGATGTTGGTACCGCGACTAACGTTTATTTATCACTATTTTGCAATGGTACCTTTCCTAGTATTGATCTTGACCTACTACATCAAGGACTACTTGGAGCAAGGACCGCTGCAGCGAAGAAAATGGGTCTACGGCTACTTAGCCGCTGTCTTCGTGCTATTCGCACTATTCTACCCGATCCTGTCGGGGATGATTATACCGGCGAAATACTCCTTCTTTTTAAGATGGATGCCGGGCTGGAACTTCTTTTAAAATGACGGATTGACGTCTCTTAGAAGCCATGGTAATATAATTCCAAGTGAATTACTGTGAATTAAAATAAGTCGACCGAACAGCAGGAGACTCCCACTATGTACCCGAATACATGGAGGCGGAGTCTCTTTTTTCACCCACAAATTGCTAATGGAGCGTGAATCAAAATGGCTAAAGTAGTAATTATTTCAGGAAGTCCAACCCCAACCTCCCGATTACATGGTGTAATTGAAGTTGCTAAGAGCGAGCTTCTGCAAGCAGGTTTGGAAGTAGATTGGATTAAGGTTCGCGACCTGCCTGCTGAGGATTTGTTATATGCGAAGTTCGACAGTGAAGCCATTGTGGATGCGAGTAAGCGTGTGGCTGAAGCAGATGCTGTTTTCGTAGCTACGCCCGTCTACAAAGCTTCCTACACAGGCGTGTTGAAAGCATTCTTGGATCTGCTGCCGCAAAAAGGACTCGAGCGTAAAATCGTACTTCCATTAGCGGTTGGAGGAACCTACGCGCACTTGCTCGCGATTGATTATGCACTCAAACCAGTGTTGTCTGTCCTAGGTGCACAGAATATTTTACAAGGTGTGTATGTATTGGATAAACAAGTGACTTGGGGCGATCAAGGTCAAGCAATTCTCGATGATGAAATCACTTCGCGTTTGAAGGAATCCGTAACGGAATTCATTCAGGAAATTAAATGGCATACAAGCCGCTAATTACATAGCACACGCAAACCCGTCGTTGGTAACTTTTGCTGATGGCGGTTTTTTGCGTGTCGGGAACCTGTGTGGCGTGCTATACTACTTGTAATGAATTCATATTTTCACAGGAATGGGAGCTATTATCAATGTCACAAAATTCATCTGAATCTGTGCTGCTCGTAGACGGCATGGCCTTATTATTTCGCGGTTTTTATGCTACATCATCTAGTGGTTACATCATGAGAACCGATAACGGTGTGCCTATCAATGGTGTCTATGGATTTCTGAAATATTTACTCGATGCAATCGGCACGTTCAAACCAACTCACGTCGTATGTTGTTGGGATATGGGAAGCAAGACCTTCCGTACGGAGAAATTCGAATCTTATAAAGCGAATCGCGGACCTGCTCCCGAGGAGTTAATTCCACAATTTGATTTGGTCAAAGAAGTGACAGCCAGCTTTAACATTCCGAATGTCGGCGTTATTGGTTATGAGGCAGATGATTGTATAGGCACCTTGGCTCGTACATACAGCCCCTACACAAAAGTGCAGATCTTAACCGGGGATCATGATATGCTCCAGCTCGTGGATGAGAATACCGAAGTTATTATTATGAAAAAAGGGCAATCCAACTACATGGTGTACACGCTAGAAACGCTCATGGAGGAGAAAAGCCTAACCCCAGCGCAAATCATTGATCTGAAGGGGTTAACGGGTGATACTGCAGACAATTATCCAGGGGTCAAAGGAATTGGGGAAAAAACGGCAACCAAGTTGCTCAACGAATACGTGAACATTGATGGGATCCTCGAGAACTTAGCTGCACTTCCCAAAGGTGTAAGGGCTAAGATCGAAGCAGAGCTGGATATGCTGCATCTTTCGCTTGATCTGGCAACGATTCGCTTAGATGCGCCGGTCGCTTGTGCGCTTGAAGATTGCGCGTGGGCGATGGATCGGGAGAAGGTCATTAGCAAATTCGATGAAATTGCGTACAAAGGATTAATAAGATTGATCGGATAAGACATCAAATAGGGACAGTGCCTGAAATCAGGTGCTGTCTTTTTCTATACCTGAGGTCTTAGGCTAAGCGGTGTGGTCAGTTGAGTAGCTAGTTTTTCAAATAAATGTAAAATATACAGTTAATATTGCCGATTTATCTGAAATTTAATGAGTAGATGGAAAAAGTACATCTAATTCGAGGAAGATTGATAGTTTGGTGGTTTTTATCAGAAATTAACTGTAGGAAATCCAGCTATTGCTCCCAAATAGTGAGAATCAGCAAAAATAACAACATAAAATCCATTTAATTTGTTTATGGCGGTGGAGATTGGTTTGGCTGTTGAAGTAGGAGTAGGAGTAGGAGTAGAGGTAGGGTAGAAGTAGAGATAGAGGTAGAGGTAGAGGTAGAGGTAGAGGTAGAGGTAGGAGTAGAGGTAAGAGTGGAAGCGGGAGTAAGTTTGCTGAGTTCAAGCGTAGCGGAAACTGAAAATTGAACAAAGATGACGGTTTTTTTGATTACCGGATGTTAATTTTTAGCAGATAATAGAAATGTAAGCGATTACGGTTTCCGAAATGTACGTACAAAGGGGAGAAAAACCATGAAAAAGGCAGTCGTCACATTAATGTCATTATCCATGATTTTCACAGCAACCGCTTGTTCTTCGGGTACTTCTAGTAACCAAAGTGGAGGAGCTACAACAGCGCCAACAACAACAACGACTCCTAGTGCAACTGTCAGTGCAAGTAAGGATCCAGTAAAGCTTCGCATGGCCTGGTGGGGCGGTCAAGCGCGCCACGATTATACGCTGAAAGTTATCGAAATGTATGAGAAAGCACATCCGAATGTGAAAATTGAAGCTGAATATGCGGCTTTCGATGATTATTGGAAGAAGCTTGCTCCTCAAGCAGCTGCGAATCAACTGCCAGATATTATACAGATGGATATCTCGTATTTGACACAATACGGTGGAAGAAACCAATTGGCGGATTTGACGCCTTTTACGAAGAGCAAAATTCTGAACGTGGACGACGTTAGTCCAAATGCAGTTTCAGGTGGTCAAGTAGGCGGGAAGCTCGTAGCTATGAACATAGGGGTTAATGCTTTGACCAGCATCATGGACTTCGAGATGTTGAAAAAAGCCAATATTACGCCTCCTGAGAAGAACTGGACATGGAATGATTTGGATGAGATTACGGCTAAAGCGAAAGCTGCGGGTAAAATCACGGGGGGCTTCCGGGATGATGTTTTCTTCCCTTATTACCTGCGTACACTAGGTCAAAAAATGTATAACGCAGAAGGCACAGCCCTTGGTTATACCGACGATAAGCTGTTTGTTGACTATTTTAATCGCTCTCAGAAATATTATGACGCTGGAAGTGTACTGGCGCTTGATAAAGCTGCTCAAAAGAAAGGCACGCCAGAAGATGACGAGTTGACATTGGGTAATTCCATTTCTTCCAATGGTTGGTCTAATCAATTTATTGGTTTAGCTACAGCCTCGAAACGTGAGCTTGTGCTGCAGCCAATGCCAGGTCCTGATGCAAACAAAGGGTTATTCTTGAAACCAAGTATGTACTGGTCCGTATCAAGCAGTTCTAAAGTACAAGAAGAAGCTGCTAAATTTATTGATTTCTGGATCAATGATATTGAAGCAAATAAAATTATTAAAGGCGAGCGCGGCGTACCTGTTGCTTCTAAAGTGAAAGAAGCGTTGAAACCGTTGTTAAGCCCGAATGAAATTAAAGTTTTTGATTATGTCGCATGGGCTGAGAAAAACAGTGCGCCAATGGATCCTCCGAACCCAGTTGGTTCCATCGAAATCGAGAAGCTGCTAAAAGATACAGCTGAGAAAATAATGTACAAGAAAATAACGGTTCAAGAAGCGGCTGTCTCATTCCGTAAGGATGCAACAGCAATTTTGGACAAAAATAAAAAGTAGCAGGAGATTTAAAAAAACAGGTACCCATTGTTGGACACTTTGAACAAGTGTTTAGACGGTGGGTACCTGTTTAGCGTTGTTCGTGAGCCAAAAATTTGAACATAAACAAAACAAAAAGTTGAATTGTAAGAAGCAGGAGAGATGTTACAATGTGGTATAATCGATCCAATTTTAATTTGAACAACAGGGAAGTTGGGATGATGGCATGATCAGATGGCTATTTATTAATAGGAGCATTCGTACGAAAATTGTTTGGAGTAGTGTCCTGATCTCCCTGATCCCCATGCTTGTACTCTCCATGATTTTTTATAAGTCGAGTACTCGTTCTTTGGAAAATTCGATGTTCCGAAGTTCGGATCAGAATGCTGAGTATTTATCTGGGTATTTAGATCAATATTTCAGCAATATTTCTTCGTCTGCCCTGCAAGTATATGGCTTCGAACGCATCCTGAATCTTATGGAGCATGGGGCTAATTATAATGATGCTGAAATTATTTTGCTCAGGGAATCGATTAAAAACTATGATTTGCTGATCCAGAATAAAAACAAAGACATTATTAAGATCATGATCTTCGGCAAAGAAAATAAGCTGGAAGATTCTTGGTCCAGAGCGGCTAGCTACGAGTCCGTCAAAATGGATCAGAGCATTCCTCATTACAAGGAGATGCTCGATTTGCCATTTCAACAGGCGCTTATGTTTACCTATAAGGATGTCACAGTACAACAAGACTTCTTTGTTTATTCCATTCCAATATATGATCCGTTCTATAGAACGAAGTTTGGTACGCTTGTTTTTTACATCCAGAGCAAGGAATTATCGAAGATGATTGAAGCAAATAATCATTCGCCGAACGTAATCGTCTTGCAGAACGCCAGCGGCGAGCCCTTTTATCAGACAAATGGCAACTATGCGGATAGCATACCGAAATACGAAAAGCCGGAGATCAGTTCGCAAAATGATCCTAAGAACATTCAATTTTTGAGAAAGAAGGATTTATTTGTAGCTACCTCTCGACTCAATTATGGCAATATTTCGCTTGCCATTGTGTATCCGAACCCTGAACTGGAACAGAATCGCAGGAACATTTTGCTTACGACAGTTGGGGCATTTATTTTTGTGATGCTGAGCATATCACTGCTCTCGATTCTCGCGCAACATTACATTACCCGACCCATCAAACTGCTCGGAAAAGCGATGAAAACTGTTCGCAAGGGCAACTTTCATGTCAGTCTGCCGCAGAATGCCAATTATCGTGATGATATTTCGGAGCTGACAGGCAATTTTAATTTCATGACAGATAAAATTCGCGAGTTGATTGAATCCAAATACGAAATGCAGCTTCTCAATAAAGAAGCGCAAATTCTTGCGCTGCAAATGCAGATCAATCCGCATTTTCTGTACAATACGCTGCAGACGATCGGCGGCAAAGCTGTACTTATCGGGGATTATGAAATTCATGAGATGTGCCGTGCGTTAGGCGACATGTTTCGGTACAGTTTCTATGAAGGCAATGTCGCTTCAACGATTGGTCAGGAGCTTGCGCACGTGAATAATTACTTGTACATCCAACAGCTCCGCTTTGAGGAGACGCTGCAGATTGAGTTTGACGTCGATACTGGTCTGATGGATTGTGCGATCATTCGATTCGTCATGCAGCCAATTATTGAGAATGTGATTGTGCACGCCTTCAGCAAGCGGGAAGAGGAGCAGTCACTGCGGATCGGCGTGAACGTACTGCGGGAAATAGATTCCGTTGTCTTGACAGTTCAAGATAACGGACCTGGCATCGAAACCGATAAGCTGGATGCAGTGCGATCATCGTTCGAGAACAAATCATCCGACGTTTTCTACGGCGTATCCATCGGGCTCAAAAATGTGCATGAACGATTAAGACTGGTTTATGGAACGCCATTTGGCCTAGAGGTGGAGAGTGAGTTAGGCATCGGAACGACAATTCGCATACGAATTCCGTACAATCATAATGGAGGTGGCAGCTTTGTACAAAGTAATGGTCGTAGATGACGAATCATTGGGTAGGAAATCCGTCTGCAAAATGATTAGTGAGCTAGCTCTTGACGTAGAAGTTATTGCCGAAGCGCGACATGGCGAAGAAGCGTTGGAGCTTATTCGTATTAGTAAGCCTCATATTATTGTGACGGACATGAACATGCCGGTCATGAACGGTCAGCAGTTCCTAGAAGCCTTGTACACCAATTATGCCGAGATCAAGGTGATTGTCATTAGCGGCTACTCGCAATTTGAATATATGAAAGCAGCAGTGACTTATCAAGCTTGTGAGTACGTGCTGAAGCCGATTTCCCTGTTGGATTTGAAAAGCGCGTTAGTGAAAGCTATGGAGGCCAGCCACAACCATTTGACCCTGCAGCAGCAAAAGAAATTCACCCAAGATATGTGGCAGCTCCGCAGAGAAGTGTTCCTTGGGCATGTGACTAGCCGCCGAATCACGAATGTCATAGATATTCAAATGCAAGCGGAAGAACTTGCAATCTCTAGTGCTAGAGGCAGCTTTCGGCTTGCTGTCTGTATGTTCCGCAACTTTCATGACATATCCATCAAGAAATTCCATGGGAATGCAGATTTGTTAATGTATAGTATCGAAAATATTTTGGCTGAGGTACTCTCCTCTGACGGACAGGATGAGGCACCGCTTATCTATAAGTCGGACGACAGGATGAGTCTTTGTCTATATGCACCAGAGTCCGCCTACGATGAGACACATATCCGACATTTACTTGCGTCCTTTCACAACGTGATAAACCAAATGCTGCAGCTTGAAGTGGTAGCTGGGTTAAGCAATGTATTCAATAATTTGGAACGATTGCCAGAGGCTTATGACATTGCCAGTGAACTGTTGAGAACTAACGCGTTGCATGCGATACATTTTTCGTTGAACTCCCCGGATCATTCTACAACAGTGGCAGCTTCTTCATCGGAGTTGTTATCGATGTTTGAGCTGAAGACCTTGCAGCAAGCATTTGCCGCAGGGAATGGGGCTGAGTGTCGCGAGTTGCTGCGGAATTTCCTGCACAAAGCGGATAAAATGAATGGATTGACCATCCGTGAGGGGCAGCGAACATTGAAAAAGCTAATTGAAATGGCCGCGGCAGAGATGTCAGACATGGTGCTAGCGTATCCGCAGCTTTTCGATACACGTTCGATCACGGGCATCGTGGATCGTAGTCAGTTCAGCCACTTCATCGAACAGTTCACCGAGGCTGCCGAGGAATATCGTGCGAGCAAGGGGACGACCGCCTCTGTTCATTCCATTCACGAGATTGCTTCCTATTTGGATGCGCACTATTTTGAAGACATTAGTCTAATCGACATTGCCACACGCTTTCATCTCGACCCAAGTTACTTAAGCAAACAGTTTAAATCCGTGACCTCTGAAAACTTTATCGAGTATGTGACGCGTAAACGGATGGAAAAATCATGTGAGCTGCTGCACATGTCCGAATATAAAATTAGTGAGATCTCCGAGCTCGTAGGCTATGAGAATCAACGTTACTTCAGCCAAGTGTTCAAAAAGTTTACGGGACAAACGCCTTCGGAATACCGAGAAAAGTATGCGGCTAAGACTTGAATACCAAAATTTTGAACATTAGAACGACAATTTATTTTATTACGATTCCTTCTTTCAGCGCGTAAGATAGGATTCAGAACGAGCGTGAACTGTTCTAAACCGAAAATGAGGAAGAGGGGTAACAGATATGAAAAAGTTTGCAAGTATAGGTTTTTCGGCAACGATGATGGCTCTTCTACTGTCAGCTTGTGGAAGCAATAGCAGTACGATAAGCACGACAACGCCAGCATCAAGCAGCGAGAATAAGCCAGCTGCAACTGCCGCGGCAACAGCAAAAGTAGAGAAGCCAGTTACGATTTCCTTCATGCATTTCAAAAGTGATGTCACAGATGGTGTTGCCAAAATTGTTGAGCAATTTGAAAAGCAAAACCCTAACATCAAGGTCGAAGTACAGCCTGTTAAATATGATGATTACTACACCCTTTTGAAAACGAAAATAGCTAGCGGCGACATCGTGGACGTATTTACGTTAAATGCGGGCAGCAATACGAAGCTGTTGCATGACGGCGGGTATCTCGAAGATTTGACGGGAAAAGATTTCATGTCCAACTTCGATCCAGGTGTTCTGAAAGCGCAAGCAACCGACGGTAAAAATTATATCATGCCAGTTAACGCTACCCCAATTGCCGTTTTCTATAACAAAAAAATATTCAGTGATCTCGGCCTTCAGGTTCCTAGAACGTACGACGCGATGATTGCTGCGGCCAAAAAAATAAAGGAAGCGGGCAAAACTCCTTTCGCCCTTGGCTGGAAAGACAACTGGACGTTAGCCATGTGGTTGAGCCGAGATCTGCCAAGCAACACAGTGCTTGTTGATAAACAAGTAGACTTCTTCTCCAAAGTGGAAAAGGGGACAGCGAAATTTGCTGACAATCCTGCATCCAAAACGGTTATCGCCCATGCGCAAGAGTTGTTTGACCTCGGTAATAAGGATCAGCTTGGTGTCGATTACAATGGTGTCGTAGACCTTTTCTCTAAAGGCGATGTAGGCATGATGTACATGGGAACTTGGCCTTTAGCGGATATTCAGAAGAAAAATCCAGAATTATACAAAACAGGAATGGGCTACTTCCCGTATCCGTTCAGCAACGACGAAAGCTTGAATAAGCTTGAGTTTAACCCTGACGCCTCTCTCGCCGTAAACAGCAAATCAGCGAATAAAGAGGCAGCATTGAAATTCCTTGCTTTCATGGCTAGCAAAGAGGGCGGAGACGCTTGGGTGAAAAATATTAACTCACTAAGCTTTGTCAAAGGTGCTTCAACGGACATCGCGCCAGCGGTCAATGATCTTAAGCCGTATTTCGATAAAGGACTTACCTACGATTCTCAATCCTATATTACAACGACGATTGATTGGACCAACCAATTCACGCAATATGTTCAAAAAGTGTTCTTCAAGAAAGCAACACCTGATCAAATCATTAAGGATCTCGATGATTGGGTTGCCAAGAACCACAAATAACGACAGCGTTATAACGGCATAGGCTATTGCCTATGCCGTTATTCATCAGAAAGGGAATTTAACCTATGGGAAATATGAAACGAATGATCCGTGGTGAGTTCTGGTATGTTCTGTTCCTTATTCCGGGTATTCTGTTATTTACGTTAGCCGTCCTCATTCCATTCGTGATAGGAACAAGATATTCGTTCACAAGTTGGGATGGTGTTTCACGCAAGCTGACGTATATTGGGTGGGAAAACTACGTGCATGCTTTTCAAGACTCGGACGTATGGGCCGCACTTGGAAATACGTTTAAATATGCATTTATTCTAATGGTGCTTGTGAATGGGTTATCTCTTCTACTTGCTTTGCTTCTAGATTCTTATTTGAAGTTTAAGAACGTGTTTCGGACGATTTTCTTCCTGCCGAGCATTCTCTCAATTGTATTATCTGGATTTATTTGGAAATACAATTTCAGCACAGGTTTTCCCAAGCTACTGAGCCTATTCGGTCTGGATGTGACAAGTCCGCTTGGTAATCCAGATCATGCTTTATTCGGATTAATTCTTGTTGCCCTATGGCAGGGCGTAGGTGCACCTATGATTATCTATATCGCTGGGTTACAGGGCATTCCAAGCGAGCTTGTAGAGAGTGCCAAAATGGACGGGGCTGGAGCAGGTCGAGCTTTCTGGCATGTGACATTACCACTGCTTGCGCCGTCCATTACGATTAATCTGCTGCTCGTGTTGACCGGCTCGCTCAAAGTGTTTGATCTCGTTTGGGTAACCACTCAGGGGGGACCGGGCTTCGCAACAGAGGTTATTACAACTTTCATTTATAAAACAGCCTTCAATTCCTTCAAAGCAGGTTATGGCATGGCGTTATCAATGATTTTCTTCGTTATACTGGTCTTCGTGACGATTGTGCAATTATCCATTTTCAGAAGACGGGAAGTGGAGATGTAATGAAAATAACGCGTATTAGCACATTCGCTGCGGTTGTAATTCTGGCAATATTGTTTGTATTTCCGATGTATATTGCCTTACTGATGTCACTCAAAACAGCGAAGCAAACTTTCGATTCCTTCTATTCGCTGCCAACGAGCTTGAATTTTGCGAATTACATGCATGCGTGGAGTACGTCCAAGTATCCTGCAGCATTAATTAACAGCCTGATTGTAACCGTCATCTCCGTTGCGTTGATTATCTTCGCTTCTGCACTTGCTGGGTATGCAATTGCGCGCAGAAGCAAGCCATTTTACAACTTCATATTTATCTTGTTCCTCTCGGGTATGATGGTTCCTTTTCAAGTCATTATGCTGCCGTTGTATCAAATCGGCAAATCATTCCATCTCGTGAATTCACATTGGGGATTAGCGCTGATCTATGGCGGTTTCGGTGTGCAAATGGGCGTATTGTTTTACACAGGTTTCGTGAAAGGCATTTCTCGTGAAATTGAAGAAGCCGCTAGGATTGATGGCTGCTCGACACCGGGTATTTTTATCCGAGTTGTGATGCCTTTACTCAAGCCAGTTACGGCAACGGTACTCGTACTGAACGCATTGTACATTTGGAACGACTTCTTACTTCCACTGCTCTACCTGCAGGACAAAAATTATCGCACGATCCCCCTGCAGCAGTATTTCTTTTTCGGTCAATACAGCAGTGACTTGAATCTTGCTTTCGCTTATGCGGTTATGGGCATGATTCCGATCATCATCTTTTTCTTATTCATGCAGAGATTCATCATCAAAGGGATTGCCGCCGGTGCGATCAAGGGATAGATACAAGGAGGGACGGTAGAGGTGTCTGTACAATATTTGGAAAATGAGAATATCTTTGAAATCCGCACCAACCAAACATCCTATGTGTTTGGGATCAATGAGAAAGGCACCATCCAGCACTTGTATTGGGGCGCTCAAGTAGAAGCTAAGGATTGTGCGTATGTATTGAAAAGCAGACTGCATAGTTCCTTCGATGCGGAAATCGATCGGGAGACAGAAGAGTATGGAGGCTGGGGTGGTTGCCATTATGCCGAACCAGCGCTGAAAGTTTCGTTTGCAGACGGTGTACGGGACCTGAAGCTGAGGTATGAAGGATATCGAATTATTGGCGAAAATGAAATCTTACTCCGGTTGGCGGATGTCTACTACCCGTTAGATGTTGAAATTCATTATAAAGCGATCCCAGAGTTCGATCTGATTGAAAGATATGTGCAGGTGCGCAATGGGTTGAACGAGTCTGTTCGCATTGAGCAGGTCATGGCGGCTGTTTGGACGGTGCAGGCTCTGCCTGACTACCGTATGACGCATGTGACAGGCCGTTGGGCAGGAGAGTATCAACTAAGATCGACGGTCTTGTCCGAAGGGAAAAAGGTGCTGGAATCACGCAGAGGTTTTACGGGTCCTCATGCCAATCCGTGGTTCGCTGTCGACAATGGAAAAGCCGACGAAACCTCTGGGAATGTGTGGTTTGGCGCACTTGGCTGGAGCGGCAACTGGAAAATCGTTGCGGAGAAATCAACATTCGGGCATGTGCGAATTGTAGGAGGCGTGAATGATTTTGACAGCGCCTTTGTCCTTGTACCTGGTGAAGTGTATACTTCGCCAGTATTCGTCGGTGGATTCACTTCATGTGGTTTCGGTCAGATGAGCCGCAACCTGCACAAGTACCAAAGGGATTACGTGCTGCCGACAAGCAAGCTGCGTAAAGTGCTGTACAATTCGTGGGAAGCGACGGAATTCGCCGTAACCGTAGAAGGACAAAAGGAGCTGGCTCAGCAGGCAGCCCATCTTGGCGTGGAACGATTCGTCGTTGACGACGGCTGGTTCGGCCAGCGCCATAGTGACAGAGCTGGCTTAGGAGATTGGTATGTCAATGAGGAGAAGTTCCCGAATGGCCTCGAGGAACTGATCGATCACGTTAAAGGGCTAGGGATGGAATTCGGGCTATGGGTAGAGCCTGAATCGGTCAACCCGGACAGCGACTTGTACCGAGCGCATCCGGAGTGGGTGTATCAATTTCCGACGCGGGAAGGTACACAGCTGCGCAATCAATTGTTGTTGAATGTGGGGCTGCCTGAAGTGAAGCAATTTATCCTCGATTTCATGACGACCTTGCTAACGAAATACGATATCCGATTTATCAAATGGGATATGAATCGAACCGTGACAGAGCCCGGTACGGTTGTCTCGGGGCAGGATGTGGATGCCTCCATGTGGATCAAACATGTCGATCACTTGTACGCCATTTGGGCTGAGCTGAGGGAGCGATTCCCCAAAGTGGAGTTTGAGACATGCGCGGGCGGAGGTGCGAGAATCGATCTTGGTATATTGCGCTATGCTGATCAAGCATGGATTAGTGATAACACCGATGCGCGTGACCGGTTAGCGATTCAAGAGGGATTTTCCTATGCCTACAGCCCGGCTGTCATGATGTGTTGGGTAACGGAATCGCCGCATGGTTTTAACGGCAGAAGCCTCCCGCTGTTGTACCGATTCCATAGCGCGATGATGGGCGGCTTGGGGATTGGGGCGAACATTAGCAAATGGTCGGTAGAGGAATTGGATGAAGCGAAGCGCTACGTGGAGCTATATAAGGAAATCAGGCCGGTTATTCTGAATGGCGACCTGTACCGGCTGTCATCGCTGCGGGATTCGAATGTGGCGGCTTATCAGTACAACAGTACGGAGCGTAGCGAGAGCGTTGTGTTTACGTTCTTGCAATCGCAGCATTTTGGCGCTGAAGTTCGGCATTTTCCGTTGCAGGGGCTGGAGTCACATGCCTCCTATCAGGTGCAGACTGACGATGGAGAAGTCTGCGTCCGGCATGGTTCTACACTGATGAATATTGGTGTTCCGTTGATGCTGCGTGGAGATTATAAGAGTAGGATGATACGTGTAAAACGATTGGAGTAGCTTGGAAGTGAAGCCCGCATTGTGCGGGCTTTTTTGTCGAGAAACGAGCTAACTAGCACGGTTTTGTTCTACCTACCTATGTCAAAACAGCCGATTGCCTATATCGCAGCGGTGTCATTTTCGTCATTTGACGGAAAACACGTCCGAATTGCACGAGGGAGCCGAAACCTACTTGTTCAGCGATCACGATGACTTTTAGCTTCGTCGTTGCCAGTAGTCTCTGAGCTTCTTGCACACGAACGAGGTTCACATATTCAACGAGTGAAAATCCGGTGATTTCTTTGAACATCCGACTTAAATAGGCGGGGCTGATTTCAAATTGTTCGGCTAGATCTTCCAATCGCACCGGTTCATCGAAATGCGTGTTGATAAATCGCACGATGGTGGATATTTTCCGGTGTAAGGGCGAGACGTGTTCAGGTGAAGTGATAGGATGTATGCGAACGAAACGTGCTGTGAATAACAGCAATTCAATTAGAAAGTGTGTGATGGCGAAAGTTTGTCCAATATGGGGATCCTTCGCTTCATGAATTAATTTGCCAAGAATATCTTCGACAAGTCTTCGAGTAGGCAGATCCAACCGCAGAACAGGCGTAGCATGTGTGAAGGCATCTAGCAGGAACGGAGCCTCTTCTTTCGTGTGGTCCAATAGGCTATCGCTAAAATTAATGACAACTCGCGCATGACCTAGTTTATCTGAATCTGAGGTGGCGTGAAGCTCACGTCGATTAATGAGGACCAAATCTCCTGGGAGAATGAGATACGATCGATCACGGATAAAATACATGCGTTCTCCTTCGTATAAATAATACAGCTCGTACATATCATGCATATGCTGAGTCCTCTCGAAAGGGCCCGAACGATGAATATGCTGAATGTAAAAAGGACCTTCATCTTCATTGCCGAAGGTAACGGTACGCGACATATAGGGTAACTCCTTATTTGGAAATGAGGTAACTGAAGTATATCATGAAATTAGTGAAAAATATGAATAGTTTTTACTTGAAATAGGAATAGATGAAGAGAAAACGCTCTATACTTGCGATAAAATGGAGTTATAGTTTGATTAGCAAACGCTTGCACAAATAGGAGGATATTTAATATGAACGCACTTATAGAGGCAGTACGCGCAGGGAAAGTAAACGAGTTCTCATCCGAAGTTATTAAAGTGTATGCATCTTCCCTAACACAAGTGGGAGATACCACATTGCTTATGGTACGCACAACAGAGGGGAAAAAATTAATCGTCGTAGGATCTGGCGAATTGTTCGACCAACTGCAAGGTGAAGTTGTAGATGGTGAGAAAGTAGCTCCACTTACACATGAAAATCGCTTGATTATCAATCAATTTTTGCCACACACAGCTCCACAAGCGTTCGGCACACAAGTAGCGACAATGGGTTTAGGCGATCGACTTGGGATTGCAAGTCCTGGCCATATCCAAACGATCCGCGGCAAAGATATTCGTCCTGTTCTAGCGCAGCAAAGTATTCGTGAGCTTGCTTTGACGGGCCGCACGTATGAGGATGTATTGGATGCAGCAGCTTATGCCGTTCTGCAAGAGGGCTACACAGATGGTTACGGCGCTGACGGCGACCACTTGAAGAAAGAAGAAGACATCGAGTACGCGTTGCGTCTTGGTTTTACGATGTTGACACTAGATTGCTCCGAGAATATCGACAACACGATTGAATCCATGAGCGAAGCAGAAATCGCCGCGAAATATGAGCAACTGCCTGCTAGCTTGCGCAGCCGCTATGAAGAGCGCTACCTGCAAACAGCACCGAATGTACCAGGAGCTACTCTTGCCTATACAGCAGAAGCTTTGAAGAAAGATGTATTGATCTATGATGCAGCTATTAATTTCATGGAAGCGATCTACCGCAAGTATATCGTTACACTTGATCGTGCGGTTGATTTCGAAATTTCCATCGATGAAACAGCGACACCGACTTCCCCTGAGGCACACTATTTGGTAGCGAATGAGCTTCGTGATCGCGGCGTTGTGATTTTCAGCATGGCGCCTCGCTTCTGCGGCGAATTCCAAAAAGGGATCGACTACATCGGAGATATCGCGCAATTTGAGCGTGAGCTAGCTAGTCATGCAGCGATTGCAGTTCATTTCGAATATAAGCTAAGCATTCATTCCGGCAGTGACAAATTCAGTGTGTTCCCATTGATCGGTCAATACACGAATGGCCTATTCCATATCAAAACCGCGGGTACAAACTGGCTCGAAGCGGTACGTGTTGTAGCCAAAGTGAATCCTACGCTGTATCGCCGTATGCACCAATATGCACTTGATCACTTTGTAGAAGCGACAGCTTACTACCATGTAACGACAGACATCAGCGCGATCGCTCCACTTAGCAATGTAACCGATGCGCAGCTGCCTGATTACATGGAAGAAAATAATGCACGTCAATTGCTGCACATCACGTATGGTTTGCTTCTTCAAGCGAAGAATGAAGACGGAAGCCGCACGTTTGCGGATGAGTTCTTCCAAACGTTGGCTGATCAAGAAGATACCTTTGCAGAAGGACTTCGTCATCATATCGGCAGACACTTGGAATTGCTCGGTAAATAGTGAAGTGAAAAAACGCCACGAACATCCCTTTAATGGGTGTTCGTGGCGTTTCTCATTTACCTAGGACAAGCCCTCGGTAGACTCTCCCATTGCATCATCTGCTCCAGGATAGTCCCTTGTAATACCTTCGTGCAGCTCACGATTCTCGTAAGCAAAACGGTTGGTAGGGCGTTGATCCTCTCGCCAAGGGGTGCTTTTCCCAAGGGAGTCTGACAACATACTTGTGCCATAAGCCCCTTCGGGAAACTCCTCGGGGATCATGTCATTACGCTGTGACTCGACCGACTTGAGGTCGGTGTACGCAGCGAGGCGGTCTTCTGAGAGGAAGCCTAATCCCTCTACATGGTTGATGTGTGGTGACTTTTTACGCATGGATAAGCCTCCTTTTCAGGTTTTGCTTTTTCCAGTGTCCCCCGACAATCCCTTAAATATCCGTAAAATGAATCGAACCAATAATTTGCGATAAAAACTCAGTAAGCTCTTGCGCCTGTTCTTCATTGATTTTGAAAACGTGCTCTAAATAGCCTTCTTCGTTCAAATCGTCCGGTCCAATAACAGCACTGCGTCCCGATTGCAAATCGATGACCAACTTCTTGCCATAATAACGGGTAGTGGTCATGATCGCGAGGTCAAAACGGTGTAAAGCATTGCCAACGAAACAGACAAAACGTGTTGTCGTTTCTTCTTGATGATCATATAAAAAGTCATAATCAGACATGAGGGCCCTCCATTCTCTTTCTAGTATGAATCTATTATAACCGATAAGGGTCTGGGGGCAAAACGGTTCTTGCGCCTAACTGACAAACATGGTATGATTTGGATATTAGAAATGGGAAGCACCTTTTCTGTCCTGCGGGCAGAATAGGTGCTTTTTCGTTTTTCTTAAACCTATTTCATATCAACGTCTGGAGGCATGGAAAGAGATGAACATTGTATTTTTGAACACGTTAGAGAAGAATTCGGGGGATCAGCAAGTGATTTCCGCGCAGGTTTCGATTGTCGAAGAACAAGGGATTTGGAGTGTGTACTGGAGTGAACCTGACTTGACGGGTAAGCTTACGCAGGACGAATGGTTTCAAGGCATAAGCTGGGATGAGATGCTATTTGCGTTCCGTCAAGGCTTGCGTGAGAAGATCAGAAGCGGCTTCAGGCCTCTGGTACACACGGAATTGGATCTTACGCAAGGACTTTCAGGTAAAGCGAGAATGACCCAAATGCTAACGTATTACTGCGAGGAGAATCCGAATGAAGAGGTGTTCGAATCACTGCGTGCATGGCGCCGTGAGCAGGCTGCACGTGAGAAGAAGGCACCATACATCCTTGCTACGAACCGTGTCCTACGGATGATTTCAGTGTTCCTGCCGCAGACCAAGGAAGAGCTTCAGCAAATTCCTGGGTTTGGCGAGCAGAAAACGGCGCAGTACGCCGATCAATTGCTTGGACGGATTGGCGAGTGTACGCGCACGAACGGTTTTCCGTTGGATTGGGTTGCCAACTTTGTGGATACGATGAAGTTCGAGGGTTGGCTGCTTGCTCAGAAAGAGCAGAAGCTGCGAATCGAGCTTGATCGTGAGGTCAGCAAACGCAAGCTGTTAGAAATCGTTGCTGGTGGCGGGAACTTGGCCGATCTTCAGGCGAATCTGACGATGCCGCGGCGAGAATTGCTGTTGTGGGTGGAAGATTTGGATCGTGAAGGCTACGATATGGATCCTCTCGTGGAATCTGAACTTTCTTCGATTCCTGAGGAGGAGCAAATTAAAGCATGGAATGCGTATGAATCTGAAGGTGATCGCTATTTAAAGCCCGTTCTCAAGAGTCTCATCGGGACGGAAGAACTGAAGGGGAAAGAATTAGACCGTGCCTATGAATGGCTTCGTTTGCTTCGGTTACGTTTTCGCAGAGAGAAGGAAAGAAATGCGATCCAAGCCGCTAGTTAATGTGTATTGACAAAGGCCTGCGGGATATGATTAAATGGTCAATAATCTAATATCCGTCAAAGCGATGACGAACATGGGCGAAGCCCGAAGTAGGAGAATTGCCGCTGCTGCAGAGAGTCGGTGGAAGGTGCAAACCGATGCAAGCATATTGTCCGAATTACAGTTCTGAGTTGGTGGAGGGAACGTGCTTCATTCAAGCATTAGTAGCTTACACCCGGCAAACTATTTGTCGTTAATTTTCTAAGTGAAAGAGAAGTGGCATGCCAGTAGATGTGCAACCAATCTCTTTAATTAGGGTGGTACCGCGAGACAACCTTCTCGTCCCTTTGTGGGCGTTGAGGTTGTCTTTTTTGTATTCTTTTATAACTAATCGAATGGAGGGATCGTATGTTGTCATGGGAAAAGCTTACGGAGGAGCAGCAGCAACAAGTTGAGCATCAATGGGGTATCCTCAAACGCGGCGCAGCGGAAATCGTGCCGGAAGAAGCGCTGAAGAAGAAGATTATGAAGGCGGTAGTGACAGGGACGCCGCTGAAAGTAAAGCTAGGATTGGATCCATCTGCACCGGATATCCACATTGGACATACGGTCGTCCTGCACAAGCTTCGTCAATTCCAAGACTTGGGACATGAGGTACAACTAATTATTGGTGATTTCACGGGGCGCATCGGCGATCCGACAGGGAAATCCGAGACACGCAAACAGCTGTCGGAGGAAGACGTGAAGCATAACGCGCAAACGTATCAGACCCAGCTAGCCAAGGTATTGGATCTAAACAAAACATCCTTCTACTATAACTCCACATGGCTGGGTGAACTGCGCTTTGATGATGTGCTGAGACTAGCTGGTAAAGTGACGGTTGCTCGCATGCTGGAGCGAGATGACTTTGCAAAGCGGTATGCGGCGAATCAGCCGATACATGTGCACGAATTTTTCTACCCGCTTATGCAAGGCTACGACTCGGTTTCTTTAGAAAGTGATATTGAGCTCGGTGGAACTGATCAGACTTTTAATATTTTGATGGGGCGTACGCTTCAAGGGGCATATGAGATCAAAGAAGGTCAAGTGGCGATCCTAATGCCGCTGCTAGAGGGGCTGGATGGCGTTCAGAAGATGAGCAAAAGCTTGCGCAACTACATCGGTATCGACGAGCAGCCGAATGACATTTTCGGCAAAACCATGTCCATTCCGGATTCGCTCATGCTCAAATATTTCGAGTTAACGACAGCCTTGTCGAATGCGGAAATCGAAGAGCTGCGGCAAGGACTCGAAGCGGGTACGATCCATCCAAGAGATGCCAAGCTGAAGCTGGCGAAAGTGTATGTTGAGATGTACCACGGTGTGGAAGCAGCTGAGGAGGCGGAGCAGCATTTTATTACTGTTTTTCAAAAGCGCGCTTTGCCAGATGACATTGAGGAAGTAAATCTCGACAGTAGCCATCTGGAATCAGGAAGCTTGTCCATTATCAAGTTGTTAGTCAGCTTATCCTTGCAATCATCGAATGGGGAAGCTAGACGGAGCGTGGAGCAAGGAGCTGTGAAAATCAACGAACAGAAGCTGACGGATATTCATGGGCAAATTACACCAGTGGATGGCGATATTCTGCAAGTCGGGAAACGGAAGTTTGTTAGAATCAAGCTATCGTAAGTTGAATGCCAAAAAGGGTGACTCCTCAGCAGTATTACTACGTTTCTGCTTGAAGTCACCCTTTATCTATACATCGATCTGAGTCGATCATAGCCATTCTTTCTTACGGAACAGAACATACATGGCTATGCCGAGGACGCCCATAAAGGCTAGCACGATTTCATCCCCATGAGGGGTTAGA
The DNA here is from genome assembly GCF_013141695.1 of Paenibacillus plantarum. Classification (GTDB taxonomy): domain Bacteria; phylum Bacillota; class Bacilli; order Paenibacillales; family NBRC-103111; genus Paenibacillus_E; species Paenibacillus_E plantarum. The sequence goes on along the minus strand of NZ_WHNY01000028.1, from coordinate 93,251 downwards.
TGCAGTCCAAGAATATTATCGAAATTCATCCCGAAAACACCGGTAATGAAAGTCAAGGGCATGAAGATCGTCGTCAACGCGGTAAACACGCGCATGATATCATTGGCGCGGTTCGCGAGACTGGATTGATAAGCTTCTCGTAAGTTCCCCATCAGATCGCGCAGCGTATCGAACGTATCAACGATTTTGACGGCATTCTCATAAATGTCGCCGAAATACTTCTGAAGCTGATGATCGATCAATCTGAGCTCTTTTTTTCCGAGCGTCCCAATGACGTCACGTTGAGGAACAAGCACCTTTTTCAACCATAAAATTTCAGAACGAAGACCGATAATCTCATTCAAATGCGACTTCTTCGTCGCCATCAGAATATCTTCTTCCAGTTTCTCAATCTTGGCTTCAATTCGGTCACCGACCGCCACATAGTTATCGACAACGAGATCGACCAAATGATATAAGAATCGATCGGCACTGTTCACTTCTTCCTCCCAGAGGAAAGGTTTGAGTGCGCGCAGCTCATTAATTTTTTGTCGTGTTACCGTAATGATCACATGTTTGCTTAGAAATAGATTAAGTGCGCGTAAGAAAATTTCTTCATCATCGAAACGAATACTATTAATAACAATGAAATAATGGGAATCATAAAATTCAATCTTTGGACGCTGTTCTTCCTCACTAAGGCAATCTTCTACGGCCAAATCATGCAAATGGAAAAGAGGCTGAAGTAATTCCAAGTCCTCGATCCCCGCATCAATCCAATAGAAGCCTTGGCTTGGAGGTGTAAGCGCAGCAGTAACATCATCAACTAACGTAAAAATACCATTTTGAACCAACCGTGTTTTCATCTGCCCACCCCTTTGAATGGAATCAGCCGGTTAGTACATCTAGAAGAGCAATGCCCTGGATGATGGATTAACCGACTTCATTCCTACACTTTGAAATTGTTTATTCGCCTTGCAGGTTCTACTCCTCGGTTCTCCGTCCAAGCGTATGCCCTCCTTTTCCGTCCGTGTCGAATACTTGTCTAGTATACCTGTTCATATACCCTGTTTCAAGCCAAAAAGTTTGATGCAATAAGGGGAATTGTCGATAAGTTAGCTTATGGAGAATAGGCAAAGTCTGTGCAAAAAAAATAAACCGCCAAAACTTACTTGGCGGCATTTAAAATCTTATTTTTGACGTCTGTGTACATTTGAATGATCTCAGGACCGCCGCGCTTCATCAGATCATCTTCACTCTCAGCACCATAAACGAGATGAAGCTGTGAGACAGCGATTTCGGCTTGCTCAAGTGTAGGTTTGTCGGTTTCAATAAAGGCAAAATAACGATGTAAGGAGGCGAATGCAGAGAAATTATCCGATGTTTGGGTTGACATTATAGCCCTCATTTCTTCAAAAATTCTTATTCGTTTAGAAACATCTGTTACGAAAAGCTAATCCTTAGTAATAACCTTAAGTACCTAAACTTAAACAGTTTGTCACAATACAAATTGTATCATTTTAATGGTAGCTTGGCTACAACTACTAAATTTTTAAGATCACTAACATGTACAAGTCTAACCATCTTGACTTTCGTTTATTTTATAGTATGATAATGCTAATCGCATACGTTACGTTTTCTTATCAAGAGTAGGTGGAGGGACTAGCCCTATGACACCCGGCAACCGACAAACCTTTGCAAAAAGGGGAGCACGGTGCTAATTCTTGCGGAAACGCTGTTTACAGCGAATCTGGGAGATAAGAGAAGGACATTGACTTTGATTTTTCATGGCCTTTCTCTGATTCCAGGGAAGGTCATTTTTGCATTTTATTAGAATTTTCAACTAAACCTAAATTAAAGAAGAGGAGTGAACAGGATGCCGATCAAGATTCCTGACAACCTGCCTGCCAAAGAAATTTTAAACCAAGAGAATATCTTCACCATGGACGAATCTGTCGCGTATCACCAGGATATACGTCCACTTCGCATTGCCCTGCTTAACTTAATGCCGACCAAAGAAACGACGGAGACGCAGCTGTTGCGCTTGATCGGGAACACGCCACTGCAAGTGGAGTTCGTGTTGCTACATCCGAAAACTCACACTTCCAAAAATACGTCCCTGGAACATTTAGATATGTTTTACAAAACGTTTGATGATATCAAAGACGATAAGCTGGATGGTATGATTATTACGGGTGCGCCCGTAGAACAAATGGATTTCGAAGATGTGAATTATTGGGAAGAGCTAACGCAAATTCTTGAGTGGAGCAAGCGGAATGTGACTTCCACGCTGCATATTTGTTGGGCGGCTCAAGCAGGTTTATACCATCATTTCGGCGTACGCAAATATGCGCTAGAGAAGAAGACATTTGGCGTATTCCCACATACGGTAAGTGTTCCGAATACGAAGCTGTTGCGCGGCTTTGATGAAGTGTTCAATGTTCCGCAATCACGTCACACCGACATTAATCGTGAAGATATTGAGCGATGTCCAGATTTAGAAATTTTATCAGAATCCGATGAGTCTGGTGTATATATCGTCGCAACGCGCGATGGTAAGCATATTTTCGTAACAGGACATTCCGAATATGATGCTTGTTCCTTGAAATGGGAGTATGACCGTGATGTGGCCAAAGGGCTGCCGATTGATATTCCGAACAATTATTACCCGAATAACGATCCGAGTAGACTGCCTTACAACACTTGGAGAGCCCATGCAAATTTGCTGTTCTCGAACTGGCTGAACTATTATGTATATCAAGAAACACCTTTTGAGTTGACGGTAAACATAAATGAAAGCTTGGCAAGCTCGCAATTGTAAAATCGAACCCATACCCTGAGGAGGAAATTCTCTTGTTGAAAATCGAAAGTCGTCTTGCTCAAATTGGCTCTATTGAAGAACCTGTTACAGGTGCTGTTAGCTTTCCTATTTATCAATCAACTGCGTTTCGCCACCCTAAGCTGGGACAGAGCACAGGATTTGATTATGCGCGGACGAAAAGTCCAACGCGTAAAGTACTAGAAGACGCTATTGCTCAGCTCGAGTCCGGAGATGCAGGCTTTGCATGTTCCTCAGGCATGGCGGCATTGCAAACGATTTTCGCCTACTTCAGCCAAGGTGATCATTTGATTGTTTCCTTGGATTTATATGGTGGTACGTATCGTCTATTGGAAAGAATCATGTCCCGTTTCGGTGTAACGGCTACTTATGTAGATACGAATGATTTGGATGCACTAGAAGGTGCGTATCAGTCCAATACGAAGGGTCTTGTTATTGAAACACCTACAAACCCATTGATGATGATCACAGATCTTGAGCTTGTTTGTACATGGGCCCGTAAAAAGGGCATCGTCTCCATCGTCGATAACACGCTGCTTACGCCGTATCTACAACGTCCTATTGAGCTTGGGGCCGATATCGTTATCCATAGCGCGACGAAATATTTGGGCGGACACAACGACGTATTAGCGGGTCTGATTGTTACAAAAGGGAAAGAGCTCTCGGAGCAAATGGCTATTCTCCATAACTCGATTGGAGCTGTGCTTGGACCGCAAGACAGCTGGCTTCTGATGAGAGGGATGAAAACCCTCGCGTTGCGTATGGAGCGTCATGAGCAGAATGCTACAGCGATTGCGAATTTCTTGCTCCAGCACAAGTTGATTTCAGACGTGTACTATCCGGCGCTTGAATCACACCCTGGCTATGCCATTCAAAATAAACAATCCAGCGGCAACACAGGGATATTCTCCTTCAAGGTGAAGGATGCTCGCTTAGTTGAACCGATTCTTCGACATATTGAGCTCATTGCATTCGCAGAAAGCTTAGGCGGGGTTGAATCCTTGATGACCTACCCAGCTGTACAAACACATGCGGACATTCCGCTTGAAATTAGAGAGCAAATTGGTGTCGATGACCGTCTGCTTCGCTTCTCTGTTGGGATCGAGCATATTGATGATTTGATCGCGGACTTGTCGAATGCCCTAGATGCAGCGCATGCCGAGTTGGAAGGAGCTTCGCAATCATGAGCCATTCTTCCTCAGATAAAGAGAAACGCCAACCGCACGGTAAATTCGCCACAAGACTGATCCATTTTGGCGCTGAAATTGATGAGGCAACAGGGGCATCCAGCGTGCCTCTGTATCAGGCTTCAACCTTTCATCAGGCTGATTTGGAAGCAAACCAAGAATACGACTACACACGGTCTGGTAACCCGACACGTCAAGCATTAGAGGATTACATCGCATTGCTAGAGGGCGGTACGCGTGGGTTTGCGTTCGCCTCTGGCATGGCAGCTATTTCTTCTGCGTTGATGTTGTTGTCGCAAGGAGATCATGTCATTTGTACGGAAGACGTGTACGGCGGTACCTATCGTTTGCTAACTACGATTATGAATCGTATGGGTGTGGAATCTACGTTTGTAGATATGACGAACATCGCAGAGGTGAGAGCAGCTCTACGTTCAAATACGAGAGCCGTTTTCATCGAGACGCCTTCGAATCCAACACTTCGTATTACGGATATTGGTGAGATTGCTGCTTTTGCGAAGGAGCATGACCTGCTTACGATGTTGGATAATACCTTCATGACACCTTATCATCAACGTCCAATTGAGCTAGGCATTGACATCGTACTGCATAGCGCAACGAAATTTCTTGGCGGGCACAGTGATGTGCTAGCAGGACTAGCTGTTGTAGCGAATGACAGCCTCGGTCGTCGTATGAAACAAATTCAAAATGGCATGGGGAACGTGCTCGGCATTCAAGATTCATGGCTGCTCATTCGCGGTATGAAAACGTTGCAAGCTCGTATGGAAATGTCCGAGAAGGGCGCTCGCAGATTAGCACAATGGCTGACCGAGCAACCGGATATCGACGTGGTTTACTACCCAGGTCTGCCTAACCACCCAGGTAGAGAAATTCATGAGAAGCAATCGCTCGGTTATGGAGCTGTCGTCTCATTTGATGTTGGCTCTGGCGAGAAAGCGAAGAAGTTGCTAAGTAAAGTTAAAATCCCGCTCGTTGCTGTGAGCTTGGGTGCTGTAGAGAGTATCTTGTCCTATCCGGCCATGATGTCTCATGCTGCTATGCCCAAGGAAGTTCGCTTATTGCGCGGTATTACAGATGGTCTCGTGAGATATTCGGTTGGACTAGAAGATATCGAAGATATCATTGAAGATTTGGAACAAGCTTTGCGCGGTTAAGCACCGTAGTATTCAGAAATTATTCATATTTGCATAGGAATAACGACTGGAAAAAGCAGCCCTGTGCTGCTTTTTTGGCATGAGTATGGTACGATTAATGGATACGAGCCTTCAGAAAGTAAAGGAGTGAGTTGCAATGAAACCGATCGATCGCATTTTAAATAAAGCACAAGCAGGCGGACGAATTGATGTAGAAGAATGTATTACGCTGTTCGAATCCGATCAAATAGAGAAAATTGGCGACACCGCTAATCAGATTATGAAAAAATGGCACCCAGATCCAATCACGACTTTCGTGATTGGGCGGAATATTAACTACACGAACATCTGTGATGTGTATTGCCGATTCTGTGCTTTCTACCGTCCACCGGGTTCCGCGGAAGGGTATGTACTTCCGGATGAAACAATTTTCCAGAAGATTCAAGAGACCTTAGATGTTGACGGAACTGAGATTCTTATGCAAGGTGGTACGAATCCGAATCTACCGTTCAGTTACTATACGAATATTTTGAAAGAAATTAAGAAGCGCTTCGATATCACGATGCACTCCTTTTCGCCCGCTGAAATTATGAAAATGAAAGATGTTTCCGGCGGTTTATCGCTTGAGGAAATCGTTCGTCAATTGCATGAAGCGGGACTTGATTCGTTGCCAGGTGGCGGAGCAGAAATTCTTGATGACCGCACGCGTCGCAAGATCTCCAAGTTGAAAGGCTCTTGGCGTGATTGGATGGATGTCATGCAGACGGCTCACAAGCTAGGCATGCACACGACGGGTACAATGGTTATCGGCTTCGGCGAATCTATGGAAGAGCGTGCTCTTCATATGTTGCGTATCCGCGATGCGCAAGACGATGTGCTGCTGCAGAAGCTGAACACACCAGGTTTCCTGGCATTCATTCCGTGGACGTTCCAACCGGACAACACGAATATGAAGGCGGAGAAAGTTACGCCTGAAGAGTACTTGAAAACGTTGGCGATCAGCCGCATCATGCTGGACAACGTGCCGAACTTCCAATCCTCATGGGTCACCATGGGACCTGAGGTTGGCAAGCAGACGCTGAGCTATGGCTGCAACGACTTCGGCAGCACCATGATCGAAGAGAACGTTGTATCCGCGGCGGGCACCACGCACAAGGTCAACGTATCCTCGACGCTGGACATCATCCGTCAAGCAGGCAAAATCCCTGCGCAGCGGAACACCAAGTATCAGATTCTACGTGTGTTTGACGACGAGAATGTGAAGATTGATCGTGATTTTGTGATGCAGAACTAAATTGTAGAACGATAACGCTTTTCCGCTATCAAATCCACATGAGGGATTTGTAGGGATAAGCGTTTTTTTGTCTTCGAAGTCAACAGCCTCGAGATAGTCGATGAAACCGACTAACTCAGGTGAAATCGAGGTCAAGGGCCTCGAGATAGTCGATAAAACCGACTAACTCGGATGAAATCGAGGTCAAGGGCCTCGAGATAGTCGACAAAACCGACTATCTCGGATGAAATGGAGCGCAAGGGCCCGGAGATAGTCGATGAAACCGACTAACTCGAGTTTACTCAACACCTGCTCAAAATCATCGATGTATTCACCGATTTCTTAACCATTTTAAGTGAAAATTAAGCTTACCTTCAGGTAACCGCGGGTCAATAAGAGTACAATGGGGGAACACCACAAATTCGAGATTGAAGATCGGAGTGATTTTTGTGAAACTGCTAAAAAGCTTTGTACAAGGATTCCTTTTTGCTTTCATCTCTATTGGTGCTCTCCCATTCTTACTGGTTAAGACTCTGCTAGAGCAGTTGTAACGCGCCATCCTTACTTTCGAGAGGGGCAGCCATGTGCTGCTCCTTTTTTGCATTTTCCCTTCTAACGCAAATGGCAAATTGTTCGTTGTATATCTCCCTCGCATCGACCATATACTCTTAAGAGGAGGATGCATAGATGGAAGGAGTGAGCACATGGAACTGTTTGCAATTGCCCTAATCAATGTCGAGGAATCCTATGTACGTTCGCTAAGCGCACAGGTGAAGCAAGCGCTGCAGCATTTACATATCGCCCAAAATGGTTTGACGACTACCTACACTTGGTGTGAAACACGTGCTTTTATTTATGTGGAAGCGGAAGCAGGAAGTGTGATCCACGATCCACATATTCATGAGGTTCAAGTACGAGCTTGCCTAGCTGAAGTGTTGGCAAGCCACATTGTAGCGGACAAGGAATCCAGCATTTTACGTAACTTGATCACTAAGGATTTTAAATATGAAAAGCAGTCTGACATTGAGGCCATCGAAGGTTACTGTAAGCAATCCTTGATCCAAGAGAGTGAGCTGGAAGGGTTGCCGCTGATGAATAGCTCCCCAAGTCGGCTTCGTCGTATTGGGCTGCTCAAGGAACAAATAAACGCATTGCTCGAGGAGAATCCGCAGATTAGCTTAGATGGCTTCCTCAAATTCCGCATTCAGGAGTATAGGGAAGAACTAAGGGAAATTGCCGAATATGCGATTGATGAGTTTATGATGGACCGCCAGTATCAGGAATTTATTTCGCTTCTACAATATTTCGTCTACATTCAAGAGGCCAAAATACCTGCAGCGCATCTCATTCACAAAGGCGGCCATGAGTTCGTCATTCTGAATGATCGGATGGAACCCATTGATGCGAATGAATTTGATGCCAGCTTTCGAATGGAGATGTTGGAGAAGGACATCAATTTCGAGGATATGATCGTGAGTACACTGATCACGGTCTCTCCTGCCAACATTTACATTCATACAAGGGATCCTGAATTGACGATTATTAAGACGATAGGGCAAATCTTCGAAGACCGTACATCGGTGTGCAGTTATTGCCGCACGTGCGACCTTTATCTCGGAGATGCCAAAAAGCAGGATCAACTATCCCCTTGACCTTGCCCCTCTCGCCATTTATAATAGTGATCGAAGGCGTTAGTATCAAAGACAAGAACTTTCTGTATGAACTGCTCAGAGAGAGGAGACCAGGCTGCAATCTCCTTCAGCGAATCGGATTGTTTACCCCTTTGTAGCCGTATTGTGGAATTCGACCTGACTTGCAGGTGCGATACTATACAGTACCGGAATCATTCCCGTTAACGAATGCTGATGAGGATTCGACTTTCCCTTTGGGTTAGAGCGAATCGAACTAGGGTGGAACCACGAGCTGAGCGCACTCGTCCCTTTATGGGATGAAGTGTGCTTTTTTGCGTTCAATTCACTATTCACTTACACAATTAGGAGGCAGGGAAGATGGTTGTACAAGTAAAATTACCAGATGGCGCAGTGAGAGAGTATGCAGTGGGGACGACGATTGAGCAAGTAGCGGAATCCATTTCATCCGGTCTGAAGAAAAATGCAGTAGGCGGTAAAGTAAACGGGAAATCCGTGGATTTATCCTTCGCTCTGGATCATGATGCTGATGTTGAAATCTTAACGCTGGATAGCGAAGCAGGACTAGAAATGTACCGTCATAGCACAGCGCATTTGATGGCACAAGCGATCAAGCGTATTTATGGCGATAAAGCAGTTAAGCTAGGAATCGGTCCTGTGATTGAGGATGGCTTCTACTATGATATCGATTTGGAAACACCGCTGAACCCTGAAGATTTGATCAAAATCGAGAAGGAAATGGAGCGCATCTCAAACGAAAATTTGGCGATTACACGCCGCGTTGTTTCCCGTGAGGAAGCGATTCGTATTTTCACAGAGATGGAAGACCCGTTCAAGCTAGAATTAATCCGTGATCTACCGGAAGATTCCGTTCTTACGATCTATGATCAAGGTGAATTCTTTGACCTCTGTCGCGGACCGCATTTGCCGTCAACAGGACGCATTAAAGCGTTCAAATTGTTGAGTGTTGCTGGTGCTTACTGGCGTGGAGATGCAAAAAATAAAATGCTGCAACGCATTTACGGGACTGCGTTCCCTAAGAAAGCGCAATTGGATGAGCATTTGCACTTGCTTGAAGAGGCGAAGAAGCGTGACCACCGTAAACTAGGTCGTGAGCTTAAAATGTTCGCTTTCTCCCGTGAAGTTGGTCAAGGCCTACCGCTTTGGTTGCCAAATGGCGCGAAGCTAAGACGTACTATGGAGCGCTATATCGTCGATTTGGAAGAACGTCTAGGCTACCAACACGTGTACACACCTGTACTTGCTAACGTTGAGCTTTACAAAACTTCTGGACACTGGGAGCACTACCAAGAAGACATGTTCCCGAAAATGATCATGGACAATGAAGAGCTTGTCCTTCGTCCAATGAACTGTCCACACCATATGATGGTGTACAAGAGTGACATGCGCAGTTACCGTGATTTGCCGGTTCGTATCGCTGAACTTGGCACAATGCACCGTTATGAGATGTCAGGTGCTTTGACTGGTTTGCACCGTGTGCGTGCAATGACATTGAATGACGCTCATATCTTCTGCCGTTTGGATCAAATTAAAGAAGAGTTCTCCCGCGTTGTTACATTGATCCGTCAAGTGTACGCAGATTTCGGAATTACTGATTACCGTTTCCGTCTTTCTTACCGTGACCCGAAAGACACGGAGAAATATTTCCAAGACGATCAAATGTGGGAAACTTCCCAGCGTATGCTGCGTGAAGTAGTTGAAGAACTAGGCTTGCCATTCTATGAAGCTGAAGGCGAAGCAGCGTTCTACGGTCCTAAACTAGACGTTCAAATCAAGACTGCGCTCAAGAAGGAAGAGACGCTTTCGACTGCGCAAATCGACTTCCTTTTGCCTGAACGCTTCCAACTTGAATACACAGGGGAAGACGGTCAGAAACACCGCCCAGTCGTAATCCATAGAGGAATCATCTCCACAATGGAGCGTATGACAGCCTTCTTGCTTGAGAATTTCGCTGGCGCGTTGCCAACATGGTTAATGCCAACCCAAGCTAAGGTTATTCCGGTTTCACCTGCGTTCGAAGAGTTCTCCAATCAAGTTACGGAGAAACTAAGAGAAGCCGGTATTCGCGTTGAAGCGGACAATCGTAATGAGAAGCTAGGGTACAAGATCAGGGAAGCGCAACTGGAGAAAATTCCTTTCATGCTTGTCGTAGGCGAAAATGAAGTGAAGAATGAAAGTTTGTCCATCCGTAAACGCGGTCAAGGGGATCTAGGTACGCAGCCGATCAATGAAGTCATCAACATGATTCAAGAAGAAATCAAAAACAAACTGTAACTCCCATTTGTTCCTATAAGAAGCAGAGAAGTGCTAGTCACTTCTCTGCTTTTTTGCGTTCCCAAAAATCCGTTTCGATGTGAATAAGTGGTTAAAAGAAGGACATGTTATACAGTGAGTCTGTATGTGGAGGTTTAGTGATGAAAGGAAATGGAAAGCCTACATTAGTAGGGGGAGGCTTAATACGATGAAAATAACCGATACTTCGAAGCAATCCAAATGGATTTTGGCATGGATGGTGCTTACCGTTATGGTCGTGCTTTTCGGAGAAGAGGCTAGTTATCAGGGGAACTATAGGGCGGCAAATACCGATACCCATATACGAGATCAGCAGGACAATCAAACGGGTGCGGTGATTCCGGTTGCACGCCCTGTTGCACAGGAGCACCAGCAACAAGCGAGTTATCGCTTTATTCCCAACTTGGATTCTGATTTATCCAAATACACGGTAGTTGAAGTGACAGCGACTGGGTACTCTGCGGGTAAAGAATCAACAGGAAAAAATCCGGACCATCCGTCTTATGGAATCACGTATTCGGGCATGAAAGTCATGCGTGATGATAAGGCGTTATCAACAATTGCGGCAGACACCAGGGTGTTCCCATTAGGTACTGTACTGTTTATTCCGGGTTACGGTTACGGGGTTGTTGCAGATACTGGAAGTGCGATTAAAGGGAAGAAAATTGATCTTTATTTCAACACGAAGGATCAGGTCTATAAAGAATGGGGTAAAAAGACGGTCAAGGTATTCGTGGTGAAAAAAGGGAATGGCAAAGTCACCGAGGTCATTTGGAAGCAGCTGAAGGATGAAATATTGGCTCCAGCCAAAGCACTTTAATGGTTAATTTTGTGCTAAAAGAAATTCATAAAAAATCCTGTTTGGGAAAAGATACTCATACAGGAGGTGATTGACATGGCAAAGAACAAGAACAACAACAACAACAAGAAAGCAGCGCAAGACGCGGAATTTGCTACTGAAGTAGCGGTACCTAATAAGCAGCAACAAAACAACACACAAAACCAAAATAAATAACAAATAGCGTTGTTGGAAAGACGGAGACCTGAGAGGGTCTCCGTTTTTTAATTCTTTTCAAGCCCTCCTATATTCGATATAATGTAACAAAAACTAACATTTTGTTCCTTTTGGGAGGAGTTCCGGTTGCATATGTGGACGGATTCAAAGCAGAGAGCTTGGTTTTACGGTTTTGCACTTATTGGAATGCTTGTAAATGTATTCGCTTTATTTTCTGCTTCGAAATGGGTTACCGTAGTTAGCGTCGCTGTTTTTATCTTAATGGGCTTAGGGGCATTGCTAAGCACTAGTGCATCTGGTAAACAGCGAGAACAAGGGGCTCTTGATCACGAAGAACAATTCCGTACATTTATTCAAGAATCTCAGGTTGTTGCGGATCGATTAGCAGCGGCAGTAGAAGAGGTCAATCGTTCCATCGGTCATCTTCTCCAAATTGCGGATGCCTCTATTCAAGGAGAAGAGGAATTGAAGGGACGAAGCCAACATGCCGCTGGACAGCTCCAGGAAGCTTTTGCTGCGATACAGCAAGTGGCTGCAGCTGCTGATCAGATCCTGGATTCGTCGTTACATATGCATCGTGAAAGTGAACAAACCAAAGATACCGTAGTGGACGTCTGCCGCTCCTTGAATGCAACAGATGAAGTAATGAACGATTTGCATGTGAACAATGATACGATGCAGAAGAAAATTCAAGATTTGACCGAGCATACGTCGAAAATTGAAGAGATCAATACGTTCATTACTGAGGTCGTGGCCCAAACGTCATTACTTGCCTTGAATGCATCAATTGAAGCGGCTAGAGCTGGTGAGCATGGAAGAGGCTTCTCCGTGGTAGCGCAAGAAATTAAGAAGCTAGCGGCGCAAAGTCATGAAGCCGTTCAGAAGTCATCTGAGCTTCTTGCTGATATTGAAAGTGGGGTTGCGCAAGTTGTCGCTGCAGTGGCAGAAGAGAAAGCTTCAGTGACACATGGGATTGATGAGATGAAGGTGATGAAAGGCAAGATCGATACGATCTTTTCATTGATCCTGCATGTGAACAGCCTAGTGGCTAGTACCACGAGTTCAACGAAACACCAGTCCTCTTTGGTTACTGGGACCAGAACATCTCTTGGAGAAGTTGTGGATTTGATGAATGAGACGATGTCGAGCGTCGAGCATACGCTGGATCAAATGAAGAAGCAGCGGCACGAGGTTTCGAGATTGCAGCATATTAATCAGAATTTAGATCGTTCTTCCGCTGAGCTGATCACGGCCATACAAGCTGTTGGCATGAAGAGCAAGCAGGGAACTATTCATGTCAACATTGAAGAAATGAAACAATTATTGAATGCGCTTGTTCGCGTACCTGACATCAAATCGTTGGTCGAAGATAAGCATGCCTCGCATTTACATGGGATTTTGAAGAAAACAGCAGGGATAGAAGCGATATGGTCGAATCGCGGAGATGGCACCTTTATCTACTCTCAGCCAGAAGCAGGGCTAGTGAATGCCAAGGGAAGAGAATGGTGGAAGCGTGCAATGGCAGGTGAGCTCTTCATTTCGGAAGAATACGTGTCAGCTATTACGAAAAAACCATGCATCACGTTGTCGAAATCCGTTATAGATGACATGGGAACGCCTATTGGTGTCGTCGGAATTGATTTAGTGTTAAATTAATAGTTCTCAAACCACTCTTTTTAGTGTAAAATAAGATTACTGTTATAAATCTTGACACGGAGAGATAGGTGATGGAACATGCTGCAAGCATTGCGATCGGATGGTATGCCCTTAAGAACAACTAGGAAAGCTGCGGAGGTACTTCCCTTCTTGGAGGCTTTTATTACGCGGAAAGAGCAGCAAGCTCGGGAAATTGAGCAGGTTGTTGAGCGATATGAAGTGAAGAGAATGAAAGAAGAACGGGCTTATCAAACCATGTCATCTTTTCGGCGCATGTTGTCCGGTAAGAAGCCTGATCATCATCTAGCTGTTGAATATATTCATTATGTGAAGAAACCTATGGAGCAAGTCAGAAAGCTCCGTGCCGAAATCGAGCAAGCTAGACAAATTATGAATGATTCTAAGCCTGGGGACGATATTACGGTTCCAGAGGAATTCGAAGACATATTCTCATCCTAAAATAAAGAAGAGGACACTGCGTGTGCGGTGTCCTCTTCTTTATTTTCATTGGTTATTCTTCAAGTGTTGTAGATCCAAGAATCCTTCTTCTTGGCTGTACGCTGGAACCCCATGTGAGCCAACATCAAGGCCAATTAACTCTTCGTCGCGACTCACACGTAATGGAACGATAAGTTTAATGAGCTTCAAGAAAACCCAAGTGATGAAGAAACCCCACGCGCAGACGGTGACAAGGCCAAGTGCTTGAACGCCTAGGAGGTGGAAACCTCCGCCGTAGAATAAGCCAGCTGTTCCTTCGCGGATCGCATCCGGCTTCGCACATAAGCCAACAGCGAGGGTGCCGATACTTCCGCTGATTCCATGTACGGGAAAAGCGCCAACGGGATCATCAATCTGTTTAGCTTCCAGTATTTCCGTTGCGTAGACCATGGCAATCCCGCAGATTGCGCCAATGCAGATCGCTGCTGCATCACTGACGAATGCGCAACCTGCCGTTATTCCGACGAGTCCAGCGAGTGCGCCATTAATCACCATGGGCGGGTCCGCTTTGCGATAGCGCATCATGGTGAACAGAATGCAGGCCGCACAACCGGCTGCGGCGGAAAGCATCGTGGTAACCGCGATGTGGCCAATCGATGTATTGGTAGCGCTTAACGTGCTCCCAGAGTTAAAACCAAACCAACCAAACCATAAGATAAATGCGCCTACAGAGGCTAGGGGCAAATTAGATGGGGGGACAATGTTAGCTTTACCATCGGCAGAGAATTTACCAATTCGGGGACCGATAATCATGGCTGCGGCGAGTGCGGAGAACCCGCCAAGTCCGTGGATGACAGCGGAACCAGCGAAGTCAATCATGCCAAGCTTGCCGAGCCAACCGCCAACACTCCAAACCCAATGGCCTGCAATGGGATAGATTAATCCGGTCATGGCTATTGTATAAAGAATATAAGCACGAAAATTAATGCGTTCTGCTACAGCACCGGATACAATTGAAATAACGGCAATAACAAAAGCACATTGGAACAACCAATAGGTATCATGTGAGATTGTCAACGAGATGTGTGATAAATCTCCGCCCATGAAAAAGCCTGTTGTACCGATGATTCCTCCGATGTCTTTACCGTACATAAGTGCAAATCCAAAAAAGTAAAAAATAAGCGCACCGAATGAGATATCGACAAATACTTTCATGATAATACTGACGGCATTCTTTTGTCTGACAAAGCCTGCTTCTAGTAAGGCGAAGCCGCCTTCCATTAATAAAATCATCGCAGCAGTCAATACGACCCAAATGGTGTCTAGGCCAGAAGTGAGTTGTTGGATTTGATCCATTCCTGTAATCTCTCCTTATAATACTTGCGTTCTCTGCCCAATTATACGGTTCTGATGACATGGGTGTCAACGCAACACGTAAGAATACATGACATATGCAGCGAAATGTTCGTCTTATACGACACTCATGTTAGGTTTGCTAGTGAAGGCTTTTGAAATATCGGTCTTGAGGCGGAGATCGGCTTCAATCTACCGTCTCTTTTCATTCCCCCTTGTATCTTATAAACTAGAGTTATCTTAACAACGCTTTACACAAATGGAGGAAGAACGTATGAATCCGCATATGTTTCAAAGAATGATTTGGGGGCTAGTACTCGTATCCGCGGGCGCACTCTTTTTACTAAATCAATTAGGAATCATTCAAATTGATATCGGCTATTTAGTATCTACGTATTGGCCTGCGATTCTGATTTTTTATGGGCTCATTGGCTTTGTCTCACAGCGAAAGTACCATTGGGGTGGATCCATAGGCAGCTTGATGATGTGCGGCGTAGGAACTATATTTCTCTTGAAAAATCTAAATGTAACCGACCTTTCTATTGGAGAAATGTTTAAATTTCTTGCGCCAGTTGCTTTAATACTTTTTGGACTAAATGTGATTTTTAAACCGGGCAAGAAAGAGTCGCCAGAGTGGCCTTCCATTAAGAAAGCAAAAGAGGAAGAAAGACAAGCTCGGCGAGAAGCGAATCGAGCACGACATTCCGGGTATAAGAAACATTGGGAGTCTGGAAATTGGAACCTGTCTGGCGATCTCTCCAATAATTCGAAAGAACACATGGATCATACTTCGGCGAGTACTATGAAACACGGCCTTACTGCTGAAGAAAAGGAAGTGCTGAAGGATATCCACGGCACGTATCCAAAGGACGAGGAACATGGGGAATGGACAGACTCCCAACACAAACACCAACATAAATATGATGGCTTCGTTCATAATTTCGATTCAGGTAATGTTCTACACCGTCATGGTTTTATTGGCGATGTTCACCTTGGCCAAGAGGCTTGGGAATTAAAGCCTATTCAGATCTCTCACTTTATTGGCGATTCTGTTATCGATCTTACGCGTGCATCAATTCCACGTGGTGAAACAACAATTCATGTTACGGCATTTATTGGCGATGTGAAAATTTTCATCCCGAAC
Organism: Paenibacillus plantarum; assembly: GCF_013141695.1. GTDB lineage: Bacteria > Bacillota > Bacilli > Paenibacillales > NBRC-103111 > Paenibacillus_E > Paenibacillus_E plantarum. The sequence continues at coordinate 77,251 of NZ_WHNY01000028.1, read as the reverse complement.
GATATGGATGTTGAGGTTCGAGTTATGGCAAGCTCCTTTATTGGGGATATGAAGGTTCTTGATCGGCGTGAAAGTGGTTTTCTACGCAACATCAGAACGCAAACCTCACATTATGAAGAGGCGGAACATAAAATCGTCGTAACAACAAGTATGTTTATTGGCGATATTACCATTAAAAAGATAGGTTAAGGATGGAGCATGTACAAATTGCGAATGTTCAATATGAAGTGGCAGCTGCTGAATTACTTTCTAATCTCAAGCGTTGTAACGGTTTCAGGTATTTATATCGTACTTGAATATTACGAGAAGGAACTGAGTTCTTGGGAGTTCCGTTTGTGGTTCGCTTTCGCGATTCTTGTAGTGAGCTTGTCCGTAGGTTTCATTGCAACTAGAAGGTGGCAGCGCAAGGTAGACGAGCTTCATGTCGCAATGCTGGAATTGTCAAAAGGGAACTTCACTGTTCGAATTGACATGGAGCCAGTAGAACCCTTCTTATACTTGTATGATGCTTTTAACAGCATGGCAACTTCCATTGAAGAACGCGTGCAGCTGATGCAAAAGCTAGGGGAAGCCGAAGCCATTCGGGATCAGGAGCTGACAGAGAGCGCTGTGATGGAAGAAAGACGCAGGCTTGCGAGAGATCTTCATGATACAGTGAGCCAAGAGCTATTCGCGATCCATATGTCGGCTTCCTCACTTCCCAAAATATTAGAAAGAAACCCAGCGGCTGCACCAGCGCTAATGAATCAGCTCATTGAGATGTCCCATCATGCTCAGAAGCAGATGCGTGGCCTCATTTCACAACTAAGACCGATCGAATTAAAAGACATGAGCTTACAAGAAGCCTTGGAGAAATGGTTCCCGGAATATTGCCGGACCCATGAACTTCAGGGTCAACTTGATGTTTCGCTGCCTGAAATTATTTCGGAGGCGATAGAACATCAGTTTTTTCTCATTATCCAAGAAGGACTTGCTAATGTCATTAAACATGCCTCGGCCAAACAAGTTCGATTGGCGATCTACGAGAGAGAGCATCAATATGTGCTGCAATTGCAGGACGATGGTCAAGGATTTGAACGAAGAGATATTCCTTCTGCTTCCCATGGCCTATCAACCATGAGAGAACGAGCGCAAAAGCTAGGCGGAGAAGTAGAGATTGATAGCAAATTAGGTTCAGGAACTCGCGTGCGCGTTCGTATTCCGCGATTTTCAGGGCATTCAGGGGGAAAACAAGAATGAATCCGAACATTAAAGTAATGATCGTGGATGATCACGATATGGTGAGAGTGGGTCTTCGTACTTATATTTCATTGGAGCCTGGTTTAGAGGTAGTGGGGGAAGCGTCCAATGGTCAATCTGCCTTTGATCAGTTGAAGGAAGAAAGCCTTACATCATTGCCTGATGTCATTCTAATGGATTTAACGATGCCGGTGTTGGATGGGATTGGTGCGACGAAGCTCATTTGTGATCAGTTTCCACAGATAAAAGTAATTATGCTGACCTCTTTTCTGGAGGAAGCCAAGGTGCTGGAAGCTGTTGAATCCGGAGCTATTAGCTACATGTTGAAGACGGTTTCTTCCGATCAGTTGATTCACGCGATTCAGAGTGCCTACCGCGGCATGCCAGTCATGAATGCTGAAGTGTCGCAAGCGTTGACTAGAGGCATTAGACAGCGGAGCGAATTACCGGAGCAGGAAGGGCTAACAACGCGGGAACGTGAAGTCCTCCTCTTAATTGCTGAGGGAAAAAGCAACAAGGATATTTCCGAAGAGCTTTTTATTAGTATCAAAACAGTTAAAACACACGTTAGCAACCTGTTGATGAAGTGTGAGCTTGACGATCGGACACAATTAGCTATTTTCGCTCATCGAAAAGGATGGGTTTAACAGTTCGAACAAATTGAGGGACTATAGCACATAAAAACGTCAAATTGGCACATTCTATGCGTAAGTAAAATAATATGAGCGCTTAAGGAGTGTAGAGTCGCTATGAAACCATTAACTTCCTCACTGGAGCAGGTACAGGAAACATTTGACAAGGTGCGTGCCCAGCTAGAACAATTTGATTTTAATTTAGGTGGCGGTTGGGATTATGACCATGGCTACTTTGATCGATCACTGGATGAGGCGAATAAAGTTTGGTTACGAATTCCCGTTCAAGTCGTCACGGGCAGAATAGAAGGCGATGTTGAAGCGACGGATGCCGTCGTTGAGGTCGGTACTCCTTTTGTTCTGAAACATGTTTATAATGAAGGATTAGATCCTGAAGCTAACATGGAGACAGCAGGCGCATTGGTTGATCAGTTCCAAGCACCACTGGATTCCGATGCTAGTATTGAGGATAAATGGGTGACAGAAGCCGCAAGCGTATTAAAATCAGTTGAAAGTGCATGGATACATTAAAAAATGTCCTATTTTTACCTCCATTTTATTGTTTTTTAATATTCGTTTAAGGTTGTGAGTGCATGATAGACACATAGAGAACAACATGATCCTTCAAAGAGAACATGCACTTATAACTTTAATTATGGAGGTAAGACCCATGGATGAGAATAAAAAAGACTACAGCGACTTTTTCAAGCCGCAGAATAATGATAACAACGAGCAGGAGCAATCCCGCGGTAACGAAGGGCAAGAGCCTAACAAAGAAAGACCTTCCTACTATTACTCCTATGGGCCTTACAAATCTGCTTTTAATGAAGAAAGTGAAGGTCAATCCTTAACAACTTCTTCTACAAGTTCGGAAGGCACTTCAAATGTTGAAGTAACACCGCCTAAGACGTTGCGCCCCTTCAGCTTTGGTTCGGAGAATGCACCTCAAGGTCCAGCGGCGTGGGATCCTAATGCGAAGAAGCGTTCTTCGGTAAAAAGCATTTTTGCAGCATTCATGGCAGGAGCGCTCGTTGTCGGTGCGTTGATGTTTACAGCGGATAAAACGAACATGTTTTCAGGTAATCAACCGTTAGCTTCTGGTTCAAGTTCAGCGACTACCGTAGCAAGCAGCTCGAATAGTAATGGCGGTGAAGTGAAGAATGCTGCTCTTGATGTTGTTCGTCCTGGCAATATTGCCGCGATCGCTCAAAATGCAGGACCTGCCATTGTAAAGGTTGAATCACTTGTGAAGCCGAAGACATCGAGTCGCAGCAATGGTGGAAACTCACTGTTCGACGATCCATTCTTCCGTCAGTTCTTTGGTGATAATGGTGGCGGTCAAACGACACCTAAGAGTGGTCAAAATGACGCAGGAAGCGGACAATTGCAACCAGCGGGTATGGGAACCGGCTTTATTTTCGAGAAAACAGGGTATATCCTAACGAACGAGCATGTGGTTGACGGCGCGGATGAAATTCAAATCACCGTAGAAGGCTATGAGAAGCCGTTTAAAGCGAAATTGCTGGGTAACAGCTACGATTTGGATTTGGCGGTACTGAAAATTGAAGGAACGAAAGATTTCCCGATCCTTCCTCTTGGTAAAGCAGATGACGTAAACGTAGGTGATTGGGTTGTTGCAATCGGTAACCCTTATGGGTTCGACCACACAGTAACCGTAGGTGTACTTAGTGCGAAAGAACGTCCAATTAGTATCCCTGATGAGAAGGGGACGCGTGAGTATAAACATTTACTGCAAACAGATGCTTCCATTAACCCTGGTAACTCAGGTGGTCCTCTCTTGAATCTTAACGGTGAAGTTATTGGGATCAACACAGCGGTAAGCTCACAAGCGCAAGGGATTGGTTTTGCAATTCCGACTAGCACAATTTCTTCTGTTCTAGATAACTTGAAGAATAATGTTACGATTCCGAAAGAGCCAGTTCCTTATATTGGTGTTGGTCTGCAAGATATTGGTCAAGATTGGGTTAGTGAATTGAAGCTTTCTAACACAGACGGCGCTTTGGTTGGCAGTGTTCAACGTAAGAGCCCAGCTTTCACTGCAGGCTTACGTCAATATGATGTCATCGTTGAGCTGAATGGTGCCAAAATCAAGAACTCACAAGAGTTGATTACGAAAGTTCAAGCAACGAAAGTTGGCGACAAAGTAACGTTAGGTATTATTCGTGATGGTAAGAAAACAGAAGTTCCAGTTACGGTAGGAGACAAAAATACACTTGCTGAGACACCAGCTCAGTAAGTTCCAAACACTTAATTGAAGGGAAGTAGAGTCCGCGGCCTCAAGCTTGCAGGCTCTGCTTCTTTGTGCTAATCGGTAATTTTGCTACAATAGAAGATAGAATGGGGGCGAACCAATGAGAGAGAATATTATGGTTATTGACGATGACGAGAAAATCACATCCATGTTAAGACGTGGGCTTGCTTTTGAAGGCTATTTGGTTACCACAGCAGCTAACGGTTTGGAAGGTCTCAAGCAAATGCTGGTGACAGAGCCGCAGCTTATTATTTTGGACGTCATGATGCCACACATCGATGGCTGGGAAGTTGTTCGTCGGATTCGTGAGAGCGGCAGCGAAGTGCCGATACTCATGCTGACTGCGAAGGACGATATTAGTGATCGTGTCAAAGGTTTGGATCTAGGCGCTGATGATTATTTGGTCAAGCCCTTTGCTTTGGAAGAGCTGCTTGCGAGAGTGCGAGTATTACTTCGTCGAAGAACGGAACGACCTGAACAGGCGAATAATCGGCTTAGCTTTGAAGATGCGATCTTGGATTTAGATACACGTGAGGTTTTCCGCGATGAGAAGCTAATTGAATTAACGACGAAAGAGTTCGATTTATTGCATCTATTTATGCAGAATCCGAAGCGAGTTCTATCGAGGGATATTATCATGGAGAAGATTTGGGGCTACGATTACAGCGGTGAGTCCAACGTCTTAGAGGTTTACATAGCTTTGTTGCGACAGAAAACAGAAGAATTTGGCCACAAACGTTTGATTCAAACGGTCAGAGGAGCAGGCTATGTATTGAGAGGGGAAAATTAAGATGTCGCTTCGCCTGCGGCTTACGCTATGGTATTCAGGCATATTGGCCATCACGATGCTGCTTTTTGGCATTGTTCTCTATTTCCTTCTGAACTTCTTCCTTTATGATCAAATTCGTGAGGATTTGAAGAAGGAAGCTGTCACAAGCGCGGCGCGTATTCAGACAAGTTACGTTCTTTCAAAGAAAGGTCTTGCGCTCGATTTAGAGTTGGAGGCTAGGGATTTCTTATCTACGAATACCTTCTTACAATTGTATAATGTTTTGCTTAAGAGCTATAATCGATCAGCGAATTTGCAGAATTATCAACAAACATTACCTTTGAGTCAAGCGGTTATCAATAAATTGCAAACACAGGATGGTTTTTTTGAGAAAACCAAGTTTCTAAATCAAGATATTCTCATCTACCATTTAGGTATCCGATCCGATGAACAGGGGAGAAATCTTATCGGTGTCTTACAATCTGCCGTACCAATTGGTAGTTATGAGAAGACTGCAGTAACGCTTCGTAATACGCTGATTATTTGGGCGATTCTTACGATTCTCGTCGCTGCCTCCCTAGGGTGGTTCTTAGCACGTAAGGCATTAAAACCGATTGAGCGAGTCATAGATGCCGCAAATCAAATCGAAAGTGGAGACGATCTAGAGAAGCGGATTCACTACGATGGACCTTTAGATGAAATAGGCCGTTTGACGAATACGATTAATGGCATGCTATCCCGTATTCAAATTACGTATGTGGAATTAGATGAAGCCTATCGCGCACAGCGACGTTTCGTATCGGATGCATCACATGAGCTGAGAACACCATTAACAACGATTCGCGGCAATGTGGATTTATTGGAGAAAATGTGGAAGCAAACGTCGGGGACCAAAGAGTTGGCTACGCCAGACCAGGTTCAGATGTCCTTGGAAGCTATGCACGATATTGCCGGGGAAGCGCAGCGGATGAGCAGGTTAGTCAATGATTTACTCGCACTTGCGAGGGCTGATGCTGGTGTTCTGATGGAGAAACACCCGATTGAGTTCAAGCCGCTAGTTCACGAAGTCGTAAGGAGAGCGCAGTTGCTTGAGCATAGGGCTGAATGGCAAGTGGGGGATCTTGATGCCCTCGAAGATGCCATTGTACAAGGAAACCGTGATTACCTGCAGCAATTGTTGTTCATTTTTATTGAAAATGCATTTAAATATACGCAGGCAGGCACTGTAACTATTGATGCAATACGTAGAAACAGTTTTATTGGCATACGGATCTCAGATACCGGCATAGGGATGGATAAAGAAGATATTCCTCATATTTTCGACCGGTTCTATCGCGCGGATTTATCTAGAGGGATTACGACGGGGACAGGGCTTGGTTTATCGATTGCCAAATGGATCATTGATGAGCATGATGGATCGGTCGAAGTCACCACTCGGAAGGACGAAGGAAGTATCTTTTTAATCTGGCTGCCGGCAAACTTCCCTCATGCCATATAATCAGATATAATTAGAAGAAATACAACGGTTTAGGTAGGTGGAACAGATGGAAGTTGTTCGAATATCCCCCAGAGGTTACTGTTATGGGGTTGTTGATGCCATGGCTCTCGCCATGCAAACTGCTAAAAATTTAAATCTTCCCAGACCTATATATATCTTAGGCATGATTGTTCATAATGCGCATGTGACCGATTTCTTCAAAGAGGAAGGAGTCATTACGCTTGATGGCGAGAATCGCCTTAAGATTTTGCAGCAAGTGGAGACAGGGACTGTTATTTTCACTGCACATGGGGTTTCTCCTGAGGTAAGACGTTTGGCGCGTGACAAAGGTCTTACTGTTGTGGACGCAACATGTCCGGATGTAACGAAGACGCATGATCTGATTCGTGAAAAAGTAGCAGACGGTTATGACATTATTTATATCGGGAAAAAGGGACATCCAGAGCCAGAAGGTGCTATTGGCGTAGCTCCAGATCATGTACACCTGATTGAGAAGCTGGAAGAGGCTGAACACCTTAATCTGAAGTCGAATCGAGTCATCATTACGAATCAAACCACGATGAGTCAGTGGGATATTAAACATATTATGAATCGGTTATTGACGCTTTTCCCAAAAGCTGAAATTCATAATGAAATTTGCTTAGCCACGCAGGTTCGTCAAGAAGCCGTCGCGGAGCAAGCGAAGGAAGTTGATCTGGTCATTGTCGTTGGAGATCCGAAAAGCAACAATTCGAACCGTTTGGCTCAGGTTTCTCAAGAGATCGCTGGCGTCATGGCGTACCGTATTTCAGATGTTTCTGAACTAAACAGAGAATGGTTGGCGAATGTTCGTAAAGTAGGTGTAACTTCAGGGGCATCTACACCCACACCGATCACCAAAGAGGTCATTACTTATTTAGAAAATTACGATGCGAAAGATGAAACCAGTTGGGAAATAAAACGTACTATTAATATGAAGAAACTAATTCCCCCTGTTAAATCCAAAGCAGCAAGTACCGTGTAATTCCTGCTTATTCCACTCGACGGGATTGAAACTAGCATGCAAAGTACTCAGAAGGTGAAAATGATGAAAGCTCGCTACGATTGGAAAAGTATTAAACGTTGGTTCAAATTCAAATATTTACTTCTTTTACGTGCCAAGGGCGGTCCTTCCATGGTAGCAAGAGGCTTTTCGATTGGACTATTTGTTGAGATGTTCACATTACCGACTGCAGGGTTTGCGTTTGTTCTTATTTTTCCATTGGTTTATCTACTGAGAGCAAACTTGCCTGCGGCTTTAATTGGCTTTGTGTTCGGTAAAGTCATCTATATACCTTTTTCCATTCTTAATAAGCAGGTCGGGGAATATTTAGTGCCGAAGCATTTTAAGATCTATCTGATCCACCATCTACCGCATCTCCTCTCTAATATTATTCGTAGCGGTTTGGATTTAATTGTCGGTGGGATGGTCGTAGGTCTTTTCCTTGGTATTATTGCTTATTTCCCAGTCGTGCTTCTGCTCAAGTACCACACGAATCGCCGTAAAGAAAAACGTAGAATACGTAAAGATCAGTTAGCTCCTGGTGAATCAAAAGAATAGAAATAAATTAGCGCTTGACGAAATCTCGTCAAGCGTTGTATATTTACTTTAGCGGTTAAAAGCATAGAAGCGTAGAAGCGTAGAAGCGAACTAGCGTTGAAGCGTGTTAGTGAAATGATAATCAATTATTCAATAATAAATGAAATAGGAGCGTGGATCACATGATCGCAATTACATCAAACAAAACTTCGGATGAGCGTATTCAGGAAATTGTGCAATTTATCGAAAAGCAAGGGGTTCAAGCGCATGTTTCCAAAGGTGAGGATCGTACAGTAATTGGGATCATTGGTCAAGCGGATCCGAAATTAGCCGAACAGCTTCGTCAAATGTCAGGCGTTGAGCAAGTTGTGAAAATCTCGAAGTCCTACAAGCTGGCTAGTCGTGATTTCCATCCTGCCGATACAGTTATTTCTATTAAAGGTGTTGAAATCGGTGGGGAACAACTTGTTGTCATGGGTGGCCCTTGCGCAGTTGAAACACCAGAGCAAATCGATGAGATTGCTCGCTTGGTGAAAGCTGCTGGCGGACAGGTGCTACGCGGCGGTGCTTTTAAACCAAGAACAGGTCCATACAGCTTCCAAGGTGTCGGTGTTGAAGGTTTGATCATGATGGCGGAAGCGGGTAAGAAACATGGCCTTCTTACCATTACAGAAGTCATGACACCGGAGTACGTGGATGTATGTGCGGAATACGCGGACATTCTGCAAGTAGGTACGCGTAATATGCAAAACTTTGATCTCCTTCGCAAATTAGGAACAATTCAAACGCCGGTATTGCTCAAGCGTGGATTTAGCTCTACGTATGATGAATTCTTGAATGCTGCTGAGTACATTCTCGCAGGCGGCAATCCGAATGTTATGCTTTGTGAACGCGGAATCCGTACATTCGAGACTTACACAAGAAATACGTTAGACTTGTCAGCGATTCCAGTACTTAAATCGTTAAGTCACTTGCCGGTTATCTCAGATCCAAGTCATGGAACAGGACGCAGAGAGTTGGTAGTTCCGATGACGAAGGCATCTGTTGCAGCTGGAGCGGACGGGTTAATCATCGAAATGCATACAGATCCGGACAATTCAATGACAGGAGACGGCGTACAATCGCTGTTCCCAGATCAATTTGCCCATTTGTTATCTGATCTTGAGAAACTTGCTCCATTACTTGGTAAGAAGTTTGATACGAAGAAAGAAGCCATTTTGGCGTAATATACGGTTTTCATAGGCATGGAATTTCTTCATAAGGAGAAATTCCATGCCTGTTTTTGGATTTATGGCAATTGTGGGAAAATAGTGTAAGAATAGCTTACACTCCTTTAAAAAATACCTGACATGAGTATTGACTGTGTTAGAGGAATCGCTATATAATATGTGAAAGAAAACAAGCAAAAGTTGAACATTAATCATGCAAAGTACGTTGAATGTACGGAAATGGGAGGGTTTTTTAAATGTCAGTTCAAAACGTGTTGAACCTTATCAAGGAAAAGAATATTGAGTGGGTAGATTTTCGTTTCGTAGGTCTTGCCGGTAAAGCACAACATATCTCACTACCAGCTACTGAAGTAGATGAAGAAACTTTCGTGAATGGCGTAGCTTTCGACGGTTCGTCCATCCCAGGATTCCGTGGTATTGAACAATCTGACATGGTAATGATGCCAGATACGGAAACCGCTTATGTGGATCCTTTCACAGCACACCCTACTTTGATTATTATGAGCAACATCCATACACCTGAAGGCGACCGTTATGACCGTGATCCACGTAGCATCGCTCAAAAGGCTGAAGAATATTTGCAAACAACAGGCGTTGGTACAACAGCATACTTCGCACCAGAATCCGAATTCTTCATCTTTGATGATGTTCGTTTCGAAAATGGTATGAACAAATCCTATTTCGAAGTTGATTCCGAAGAAGCTGGTTGGAACACAGCTCGTAAAGAAGAAGGCGGCAACCTTGCTTATAAAGTTCCAGTAAAAGGCGGTTACGTTCCAGTAGCTCCTATGGATTCTCAACAAGATATCCGTTCCGAAATGTGTAATAAGCTTGCTGATGCAGGTCTTCGCATTGAACGTCATCACCATGAAGTGGCAACAGCTGGTCAAGCTGAAATCAACTTCCGTTTTGACACATTGACTAAAACAGCAGACAACCTGCTTAAATACAAGTACATCGTTGCTAACACAGCGAGAGAATATGGTAAAGTTGCAACTTTCATGCCGAAACCACTATTTGGTGACAACGGTAGCGGAATGCACGTTCATATGTCCATCTTCAACGAAGGTAACCCATTGTTCTACGAAAAAGGCGCATATGCGAACCTTTCCGAAATGGCTATCAACTACATCGGTGGTATCCTGTATCACGCTCCAGCGTTGATCGCGATCACGAACCCAAGTACAAACTCCTTCAAACGTCTAGTTCCTGGTTACGAAGCTCCGGTAAACCTTGTATTCTCCAAAGGTAACCGTTCCGCAGCAGTTCGTATTCCAATCGCAGCTGTGACACCTAAGGGTTGTCGTATTGAGTTCCGTACACCAGACAGCACAGCTAACCCATACCTTGCTTTCGCAGCAATGTTGATGGCTGGTCTTGACGGTATCAAAAAGAAAATCGATCCACGTGCTCTTGGATACGGTCCTTTCGATACAAACATCTATGAAATGTCTGATAGCGAGAAAGCTGAAATCCGCAGCGTTCCTGGTACATTAGACGAAGCTTTGGATGCACTTGCAGCTGATTCCGACTTCTTGCTTGAAGGCGGCGTATTCACACAAGATTTCATCGATAACTACATCGATTTGAAACGCGGCGAAGCGAAACAAGTTGCAATCCGTATTCACCCGCACGAGTACAACCTTTACTTCGATTGCTAATCATTAGCACTTACAGGATAGGATCATAGGAACTGCCCCTTCATAGGACGCTATGGAGGAGCAGTTTCTTTTTATTCTTATAATATTAATTATCATCTTATAATAATTCTAAATAAGTATGTACAAATTGGAATTGTCAGGTATAATTATCGGTAAATAAACAGTTAAGGAAGGAAGAATTTACGATGAAAATTGCGATTGTTGCAGGAAGCAATCATGGAGCTGCTACGAGTACAAGACTTGCCACATATATTGAGTATTTGGCAACACAAGATCAACATGAAGTAACACTAATAGATCTATATAAGACGCCATTACCTTTCTATACACCTGAAGATGATGGCAATGATCACCAAGCATTAGGGGCGTTTAAACAGGCGATGTTGTCCGCCGATGCCATTGTCTTGGCAACGCCTGAGTATCATAGTGGAATGTCCGGTGTACTCAAAAATGCGCTTGATCATGTTGGACAGGATCACTTCCATAACAAAGCTGTGCTGTCCGTCAGCTCCTCAGGTGGAGCGGTTGCTGTCAGCTCGCTGACACAGATGCAGACGACAGTCCGAAACCTACATGGGATTAACAGTCCAGAATGGATTTCGATTGGTGGCGAGCAACGCAAGAGCTTCCATGTAGACGCCAACTTCAAAGACATTCATCCGGATGTCGATAAGCGAGTACGACGTGTTGTTGGATCCTTCCTACAGCTTGCCGGGCAGCTCGTGGGATCAGCGAAAAAGTAACATTTCGATCCCGTGTGAATACGAATTTAGGTAACCAAGTCACTAGACTTGGTTATTTGTATTTCTACATACTTTTGACACATTTATATGGTACAGTATGGAAAAAAATGAACGGCGGGGAGATCATGGGCGTCCAGTGGACCAACAAGGAAGTTGTTCATCTTTTACTGCGTGCGGGATTTGGCTCTACGAAGGAAGAAGTTGCAGCTTGCTTGGCGCTAGGACGGGAGGAAACGGTTCGACGTTTAGTAACGGGTGAAGCGTTGATCGACAAGGCTCCGAAGCTAGCCTCCTTTGACCAGTTTCATGCGGACGGGAAGAAAGCCTTGGATCCGCTCTTACTCGTAGATCAACAGATGTACTGGCTTTATCGGATGGTGAACTCACCTGCGCCGCTCATCGAGAAGATGACGTTGTTTTGGCATGGACATTTCGCGACGGCGAATTATAAAGTGAAAGATGCGTCGCTCATGGCGAAGCAAAATGAACTATTCCGTCAATATGCATTGGGGAATTTCAAAGAGCTGCTCGTCGAAATCGGCAAAGATCCTGCCATGATGATTTGGCTGGATGTGAATCAGAATAAGAAAGGCAAGCCGAATGAGAATTATGCCCGTGAGGTGATGGAGCTATTCACACTTGGCATCGGTCACTACACCGAAATGGATGTGAAGGAATCTGCGCGCGCTTTTACAGGCTGGACGTACAATAAAAATGATCATAAGGTCAACTACAACGCCAAACAGCACGATAACGATGCCAAGACGTTGCTCGGGGAAAGCGGCAAATTAGATGCAGACGATGTGATTGATATCTTATTTCATCAACAAGCATTGCCAACGTTTCTAGCGACGAAATTGTTGAACTATTTTGCAACAGATACACCTTCGGATCTTTGGATTCAGACCTTAGCGGGATTAATCACTCAGAAAAATACGGTGGGGGAAGTGCTTCAGGAACTATTCATCTCCGATGAATTCTACGCAGATTCCATTCGGATGTCGCTTATTAAAACACCAGCAGACTATATAGCGGGTATCCTGAAATGCTGCAATCTCTCTGTCGCCAAGGGGCATGTACAAGCGATGCGAAAGATGGGGCAGGAACTATTCGTCCCTCCTGATGTTGCAGGCTGGAGAGGGGGCGCCTCTTGGCTCACAACGAACTGTTTGTTGGCAAGGTATCAGTTCGCCGAGGGCATCGCAAAGCAAATGAACGGACAACAGCTGAATTCGCCAGCGTTCCAACCCAATCAAGCGGAGTCACCTATCGAGTGGGCGAAGCGCTATGCAGAGCTCATGGGCATCTCGGACTTATCCGAACAAACACAAGCCAGTTTGCGTGCCTACGCCGATGACACTATTGTACATACAACCCAAACAAAGCAAAAACTAACCGGCTTGCGAGGTCTCCTGCAGCTTGTTTTGATTAGTCCTGAAGCTCAGATGAAATAGGGGGGAAACTTGTGAAATTAACGAGAAGAGATTTTCTGATCAAAGGTACGGCGTTATTCGCAACCCTCGGGCTTGGCGGTGCACTTTTCACAGAAACGGGTAAATCCCTATGGGCAGGCAGCTCCGAAACTAGCGTAGAGGACCCAGTGTTGGTTGTTGTGCAGTTAAGCGGCGGCAATGACGGGATCAATACATTGATTCCATATGGACAGGGCCTCTATTATGATTCACGGCCTACGCTTGCCTATGGACAGAAGGAAATATTGGCGCTCGATTCTCACGTGGGCTTACATCCTAGTCTTACAGGGTTAGCAGCGTTGTATAAATTAGGTAAAATGGCTATTATACAAGGAGTTGGATATCCAGAGCCTAATCATTCACATTTTCGCTCTATGGAAATTTGGCAAACCGCGGAGCCTGCGAAAATGAGCCGCAGCGGCTGGCTGGCACGATATGCGGAATCTTCCTTACAGAGGAATCCAAATCCGCTAAAAGTGATTCAAATAGGCGGATCAGGCAGCAAAGCCTTCGCCTCTGATCAATCAAGCTTTCCAGTGATTCAATCCCTGGAGTCCTATCATGTATTTGATCCTAAGACAGCGTTGATGGACAAGAATAGAATAACCAAAGCGTTCTTGGATATGTATGGGGCATCGAATTCACCCAATCAATTGCGGGTCATTTCTGCTCGAGGATCGGAAGCCTATAAGAGCGTTGAAGCGATCCAATCGCTGGCTGCCACTTATACGAAGAAAATTGAGTATCCCAATACGAATTTTGCAAGGGAATTACAGCTTGTAACGAAACTGCTGGCTGGCAAATCAGGGACGCGGCTCTTTAATGTAGAAGTAGGTGGATTCGACGATCATGCGGATGAGAAACTGCAGCATGCACAAATGCTGACGCAGGTCGATGAAGGGCTAACTGCGTTCTATCAGGACTTGCAGGCACAGGGGCTGCAGGATCGCGTCGCTGTGATGGTGTTCTCCGAATTTGGACGTCGAGTTAAAGAGAACGGCAGTGGTGGAACCGATCACGGAACAGCGGCACCGATGTTTGTCATTGGCGGCAAGGTGAAGGGCGGTCTATACGGCGCCTATCCGAGCTTGAGTAACTTAGATAATGGAGATTTGAAATATGAGGTTGATTTCCGTTCTGTCTATAGTACATTAATTAACTCGTGGTTAAATGGGGATACAGCTACAGTGCTAGGTAAAACGTATGAAAATTTAAAGTTCATTTAACTTGTAGGAGGTGCACGGTTGGAACTAGCGGCAATTTCAGATCATATTGCGGAGGGGATGCAAATTCTCTTCGTTGGCTATAATCCGAGTATTCGATCAGGGGAAACCGGGCATCATTATGCGAATCCGAGTAATCGATTCTATCGCATTTTGTTGCAGGCGGGTTTAACGCCAAGGCTCTACAAGCCGCAAGAGGATGGCGATCTGCTAGAAATCGGTTATGGCTTCACGAATATTGTGGCACGCCCTTCTTTGACAGCAGCAGAAATTACGGCAGACGAGTATCGCGAGGGCAGACATATTCTAAAAGAGAAAATTGAGACCTACCGACCCAAGGTAGTTTGTTTCGTGGGAAAGGGTGTCTATGAGCAGTATAGCAGCCGAAGAGGCATCTCCTGGGGGAGTCAACCGCTGCCAATGGTAGAAGGCGTTATTGATTATGTGTGTCCGTCTTCTAGCGGGCTTGTGCGAATGAAGCTGGAAGATATGGTAGCGATTTATCGAGGAATTCTGACAAGTCTCGTATAGCCTGTTTGAGGTTTTACTTGATGCTTGCACAGAATATTGCTATCATAGCCATAATACAAAACGCAAAGGTGTGGTCACTCATGGGAAACAGGGCCTATAACTTTAACGCAGGGCCTGCGGCTTTACCTCTCGAAGTACTTCAGAGAGCACAAGAAGAGTTTGTTGATTTTAAAGGCATTGGCATGTCCATTATGGAAATTTCTCACCGTAGTTCGGAATATGAGCAAGTGCACAATGAAACACAAGCGTTATTGAAGCGTATTTTTGGTATTCCTGATGGGTACCAAATTCTCTTTTTGACAGGTGGAGCGAGCTCTCAGTTCTCCATGATCCCTATGAATTTCTTGAAGCCAGGCAAGGTTGGCAGCTATGTGCTGACAGGCGCTTGGGCTGAGAAGGCTGTGCAAGAAGCAGCACTATTCGGAGAAGTTTCTCTGGCGGCTAGTTCGAAAGAACAGAAATTTATGAAAATTCCTGCTTTGAGTGACATTAACTTAGATCCGAATTCAGCTTACCTGCACATCACGTCCAATGAAACGATTGAAGGCGCGCAATTCCAAACCTTCCCGGAAACAGGCAACATTCCTCTGATCGGTGATATGTCCAGTGATATCTTGAGCCGTCCAGTTGACGTTTCCAAGTTCAGCATGATCTATGCGGGAGCACAGAAGAACCTTGGACCATCTGGTGTGACTGTTGCGATTATTAAAGACGATCTACTCGTTGATTTGCCAAAAACAATCCCAACCATGATGCGTTATGAAACGCATAGCAAAAACAATTCCTTGTATAACACACCGCCAGCTTACTCCATTTATATGGTGAATCTGGTGTTGAAATGGATTGAAGAGCAAGGCGGATTGACGGTTATTCAGAAGAATAATGTAGAAAAATCAGGCCTTATTTATAACGCAATTGACAGCAGCAATGGCTTCTACCGTGGACCTGTAGATCTAGGAAGCCGTTCTGCGATGAATATTACGTTCCGCTTGCAAGATGAAGAGCTAGAGAAGAAGTTCATTAAAGAAACCGAACAGCAAGGGTTCGTTGGCTTGAAAGGTCATCGCAGTGTCGGTGGTCTACGTGCTTCCACGTACAACGCAGTTCCTTACGCATCATGTAAAGCACTTGCTGATTTCATGACGGATTTCCAACAACGCAACAGTTGAGAAAATGAATTAAGCTATTCATGGCACCCTCGTGTGCGCGTGAATAGCTTTTTTTGTGCTGAGGCATGTATTTTCGATCGAAGGGTTTAGAAGCCTGTAGAGAGTCTCTGAGCAGCTTTAAAAGCGGTAATTGGAAGATGAGTTTGGACTAGATCTAGTAGAGGATGAATGTCCTAGTCATTTCGACATATCCGAAAAAATCAAGTAAAAAACGAAAATATTTTTTCTAAACCCATCGAGCCACGCCCCGTCTAGGATTGCGTGTTTTGGAATTGTAAATAGGTCGTATTGCTCGTTGACAAACACAATATATTGATATAAATTTGAATCTATCAACTAGATGTCGTGATAAAAAGCGCATTGCGAGATTGCTAGCAGAAGGCTCAAATCGAGCCGAAAATCAAGCAAAACCGCAGGTTCCAAGCTTTTTTGACCGCTTACGGAGTCGTGAAGCAAATGCAGATTCTGTCGATTAATGGGTAGACGAACTCGCGAATGACAGACGATAGAATTAGTATCTTTACTACATATAGGTTACCCTCAAGTGATGGCACAAGATAGAGAATTGACAATGATAGGAGACGGAAGCTATGTTGATTGCTTACGATTCGAAGACTGGAAATGTTCGCCGTTTTATTGCGAAGCTCCAGATGCCCGCGGTTCAAATAGAGGAAGCGATGACAATGGACGAGCCATTCGTACTCGTGACGTATACAACTGGCTTTGGACAAATTCCTCCCAAGGTAGCTTCTTTCCTAGAAAGTAATTCTTCTCGTCTTCAAGGCGTTGCAGCAAGCGGTAATCGCAACTGGGGAGACGGCTTCGCCAAAAGCGCAGATACGATCTCAGCACTGTATGATGTTCCCGTATTAACCAAATTCGAATTATCCGGCACTAAAAATGATGTAGAACGATTTGTTCAGGGGGTACAAGCAATTGCGGCACATTGAACTTAATAATGAATTAATGCAACGCGGTACGGATGGTTTTTTTCAATTAGAGAAGGATAAAGAAGCTGTTAAGGTGTTCATAGAGGAAGTCCACAGCCGAAGCCTCACATTCCCCGATACCTCTTCGAAGGTTCGTTATATGATCGACAATAACTTCTACGAGAACGTTTATGACAAATACACCGAAGATGAAGTTAACAGCGTGTATCAAGTGGCACATGACAATCAATTCGAGTTCGCATCGTATATGGCAGCTTCGAAATTTTATACAGATTACGCTTTGCGCAGTGATGATAAGACGTTGTACCTGGAGCATTTCCCTGATCGCGTAGCGATCGTAGCCTTGTACTTGGGTCGCGGAAACGCGGAGATAGCACGCGTACTTGCCCTATCGATGATGGAGCAGCGCTTGCAGCCAGCGACACCTACGTTCTTGAACGCAGGCAAGAGCCGTCGCGGTGAATTAGTATCGTGCTTCTTGTTAGAAATGGATGATTCACTGAACTCCATCAACTATGTATTAGCAACGTGTATGCAGCTTTCCAAAATTGGCGGCGGTGTTGCCGTGAACTTATCGAAGCTTCGTGGGCGCGGTGAAACGATCAAAGGCGTTGAGGGCGCGGCGAAAGGAATTATTCCTGTTCTTAAGCTGATGGAAGATGCGTTCTCCTATGCGGATCAAATGGGTCAACGCAAAGGCTCAGGCGCGGCGTATTATAACATTTTTGGCTGGGACGTCATGGAGTTCCTTGATAGTAAGAAAATTAACGCGGATGAGAAATCCCGTTTGAAAACACTCTCGATTGGTCTTATTGTACCGAATAAATTTTATAAGTTAGCGGAGGAGAACAAGCCTCTACATATTTTCGCTCCTTACACGGTTCTGCAAGCCTATGGCAAGCACATGGATGATCTGGACATGGATGAGATGTATGATGAACTCTTAGCGAACCCGAAAGTAAAGAAGAAAGTCATCATGAATGCACGTGATATGCTGACCAAAATTGCGACTACTCAACTGGAATCCGGTTATCCATATATGATGAATCGTACGAATGCGAATAAGGATCATGCTTTGAAGGGGATTGGGACGATCAAGATGTCCAATCTGTGTACAGAGATTTTCCAACTGCAAGAAACGTCCGAAATCAATGATTACGGTCAAGAAGACACGATTCTTCGCGATATCAGCTGTAATCTAGCTTCGATGAATATTGCCAATGTGATGGATCGTAAAAAGCTGCGCGAAACAGTGCACGAAGGCATGATCGCTCTAACTTCGGTGAGTGATATGACGACGATCCACAATGCGCCAGGTGTTGCCAAAGCGAACCGTGAGCTGCATTCAGTCGGTCTTGGCGTTATGAATTTGCACGGCTATTTGTCCAAGAACAAAATTGCTTATGAAAGTGCTGAAGCGAAGGATTTCGTTCGCACCTTCTTCGCAGCGATGAATTTCTATTCCATTGAGAAAAGCATGGAGATTGCCAAAGAATCCGGACAAACGTTCGAAGGCTTTGAGCTATCGGAATATGCGAATGGGAACTATTTTACCCGTTATACAGAAATAGATTACCGTCCGCTCTCGGATAAAGTGAAAGCATTATTCGAAGGCATGCCGATTCCGTCACCTAGTGATTGGAGAGCGCTGCAAGCTGACGTTCAGAAGCACGGTCTTTACCATGCGTACCGTTTGGCAATAGCGCCGACACAAAGCATCTCGTATATCCAAAATTCAACATCCAGCGTTATGCCAATTGTTGAACCGATTGAAACACGTACGTATGCGAATTCGACAACGTATTATCCGATGCCATTCATGGCTCGTGACAATTTCTTCTACTATAAATCCGCTTATCAAATGGATCAATTCAAGATTCTTGACCTCATCTCGGAGATTCAAACGCATGTGGATCAAGGGATCTCGACCATTTTACACGTAAACAGTGA
Source organism: Paenibacillus plantarum (assembly GCF_013141695.1). Classification (GTDB taxonomy): domain Bacteria; phylum Bacillota; class Bacilli; order Paenibacillales; family NBRC-103111; genus Paenibacillus_E; species Paenibacillus_E plantarum. The sequence goes on along the minus strand of NZ_WHNY01000028.1, from coordinate 58,355 downwards.
TGTTTCAACAAGACAACTTGCTAGATTATACCTGTATGCGGCACACAAAGGACTTAAATCGCTCTACTACACACGAACCAATCAGCTATCTGTTGAGGAATGTGTAAGCTGCTCAGTATAATTAGGAAGGGGACTACCACTTATGACAAGTGCACCAACGATCAATAAACCTATCGTCAAAAAAGCGGTGAATTGGAACCGGCCCGATGATGATTTCACGATTACGTTTTGGAACCAAAATATTATGCAATTTTGGACAGATGAAGAAATTCCATTGTCTGATGATAAAATGTCCTGGATTACACTAAGCAACGTTGAACGTGAGCTCTATATGAAGGTACTTGGCGGTCTGACTTTGCTCGATACCATGCAGGGCGGCGTCGGGATGCCGAAGATTCTTGAGCATGTGGATGGATTGCAGCGCAAAGCTGTGCTTAGCTTCATGGGGATGATGGAGCAGATCCATGCGAAGTCTTACAGTTCGATTTTCACAACGCTGTCTACGACAGAAGAGATCAACGAGCTGTTTCAATGGGTGGAGCGGAATCCACACTTGCAGTTTAAGGCGAATAAGATTTCACATTACTATGAGAATATTAATACGACCAAAGAGCTGTATCTAGCGATGGCTTCGTCAGTTCTGCTAGAAAGCTATTTGTTCTATAGCGGTTTCTATTATCCGTTGTACTTGGCTGGTCAAGGGAAAATGACAAGCAGCGGCGAGATCATTGACTTGATCTTACGCGATGAGAGCATCCATGGGTTGTACATAGGCGTGCTGGCACAAGAAGTCTACGCGGAGCTTAGCCCTGCCGAGCAGGACGAGGCGTACGCGACGTTGTGTGCGCTGTTGAAAGAGCTTCATGCGAATGAAGAAGGCTACACGGATAGTCTGTATGGACCGCTGGGTCTGGCGGACGAAGTGAAAGCATTCCTGCGCTACAACGCGAACAAGGCGTTTATGAACTTGGGCGTTGAACCGATGTTCCCGGAAGAGGATATCAACCCGATTGTATTGAACGGACTAAGTACGAAGACGAAGCAGCATGACTTTTTCTCCAAAAAGGGCAATGGTTACGTGCGCACGATTCACGTTGAGGCTCTGACGGACGATGACTTTGTATTTTAAAATGTAAGCATATAGAGGATGATGGACCACTCAGCGGTTGCTGGGTGGTTTTTTTCTGTTTGTGACATGCTGGCTGCGAATAGAGTGTGAGTACTTGTAAGGGTAGAAGTAGTGTGGTCAGTTGAGTAGCTAGATCTTCAAATAAATGTAAAATATAGAGCTAATATTGACTGATTTTCCTTGGATTTAGTGAATATATGGAAAATGTACAGCTAATTGGAGGATGATCGGGCGTTTGGCGGAATATAGCGGAAATTAACTGTAGGGAATCCATCTATTGCTTTCGAATGCCGAGAATTGGCAAAAATAACAACATAAAATCCATTAAATTTGTATATGGCGGTGGAGATAGGTTTGGGTATTCTAGGTTTGAGTATTCAGTCTCAAGGCTGATTTACTGCGTAACAATGTTATGTTAATCTGAAATGGCGAAGGAGGGATGTACGTTGGATGATGATTTGATATCAAAAAAGGAGCTTCTCGAGCTAACAGGGATATCTTATGGTCAATTATATCGCTGGAAACGCAAAAATTTAGTTCCTGAGGAATGGTTTATACGAAAATCAGCGTTTACGGGGCAGGAAACGTTCTTTCCGAAGGGGCAGATGCTGGCGCGAATCGATAAAATTATAAATATGAAGGATGATTTATCGCTAGATGAATTAGCGGATGTGTTCTCTATGGTGCCAAATGACATGAAAATAGACAAATTAGAGCTAATCAAACGAAACATTGTTTCTCTGCAAACAATAGACTATGCAACTCCATTTTTGGGAGGGACCGCGGTATTCAGCTTTGAAGAAACGTTGTTTCTGTTCCTATTAGAGGATTGCTTACAATCCGGTGAAATGAGCCTGGATGAAGGGAAACATTTGCTTCTGACGATGCAAGAGCAATATGCCAAGTTCGAAGGCAAGCCTTGTGATCTGATTTATATACGTAAGATGGGCTTAACTTTATTTCTACTCGTTACGACAGGCAGTGAGTTGTTCTTCGAGCAGGGCGTAAAGGTCGTACTCCGGGTGCAGGTTGCGAAGAAGATTGAAGAACTGAAGCTGAAAATAACAACAACGTGAGGAGGTGACACTATGCATACAGCAGAATTGAAGCGTAAATTGATGATTTCCGGAATAGGATCTTCTAATGGTGGTAGCTTTCGTTCGGTTAAAATAGACGGCATGGGGCGTCTGGAAGGGGACGTTATATGTTCCGATTTTACGCTAAATGGGCGCGCAGAAGTGAATGGCAGTATTACATCTGAAACGGCAGTATTGCATGGAACGCTAACGATTCAGGGGAATCTGAAAGCCAAGCGTACCCGAATTCATGGCAAAGCCAAGATTGAGGGCAATTATGTTGGCGAGAACCTTGAAATTAATGGAGCTTCAATAATAACAGGCAACTGTGAGGCGGAGAAGTTTAATGCCAACGGCAAGCTGCAGGTTGGCACGCTTAATGCAGATACGATTCTTGTTACTTTGCATGGGCATAGTAAAATTTCAGAAATCGGCGGAGAACGGATCCAAATACGTAAGCAGCGGGGGATTGGCTTGGCAAGTTGGCTGAAGATTCTGCCTCTGGGAATTGGTAATCATTTGACGGTTCAAACCATCGAAGGCGACCATATTTACTTGGAATATACAACGGCTGATGTCGTAAGAGGAGCGGATATTACTATTGGACCTGGTTGTGAGATCGGGCTCATCGAATATACGGCAAAGCTCGAGCAAGATAAGAAATCTAAGGTGAAACGCAGTGAAAAAGTGTAGCAAAGAGAGGAGGGTTTGAGGTACAATGGGAATAGATGCAAACAAACGTTCGCTAATTAGTAATTTGAAAATTACAGGCAGCTCTACCGCGGCAGGGGGCCTGTATGATCGAATGAAAATTGTTGGAGAAGGCATCATTGAAGGCGATACGAAATGCCGGCTTCTGAAATGTATCGGAACATTAGAGATGGAAGGTAACTTGCAGGCAAGCGAAGCGGGCATTGTGGGCACTTTTGCATTGACGGGAAATGTTCGAAGCGACAGAATGAAAAATTCGGGGACGGTGAGTATCAGTGGTGATGCAGAAATTGGGTCACTTACTGGTTCAGGGACGATTGAAGTGAAAGGGCATATGCAAGGCACCAAGATCGCACTTAAAGGGCATATCGCTGCAGGAGGGGATTGCGAAGTCGATGTGTTTAATCTTAAGGGAATGTTTGATGTTGGGGGACTCCTGAACGCAGGAGAGATCGACATCAGGCTTTTCCAAGATTCAACGGCGAAAGAGATTGGCGGCGAGAAAATTAGAATTCGCAAAGCGAGTTTACTTCATCCGTTTAGCTTGTTCTTCAGACCCTCACCACATGCCAAGGTAACGGTATCGGTTATTGAAGGGGATGATATCTACGTGGAGCACACGAGAGCGAAAGTTGTTCGCGGCAATCAAGTTGTCATCGGTCCTGGTTGTGAAGTCGATTTAGTAGAATACAAGGTACACTTAGAGAAGAAGAAGGGTGCCATTGTGAAAGAATCACGCAAGTTGTAATAAGTCTGTAAGTGTAGGGTGTTAGGCGAAAACAAATCGTAAAGGAATGTGTACGAATGACGAGTTCAAATAATAAAGTAGGCTTCGTCTTAGCAGGTCTACTCTTGGCCATGTTAATGGCGTCAATGGATAATACAATTGTTGCCACAGCGATGGGAACCATTGTAGGAGATCTCGGTGGACTAGATAAGTTTGTGTGGGTAACATCGGCTTATATGGTCGCTGAAATGGCGGGTATGCCGATTTTTGGGAAGTTGTCCGATATGTTTGGGCGTAAACGTTTTTTCATTTTTGGATTAATTGTATTCTTGATCGCTTCCATCTTGTGTGGTACGGCAGAAAGCATTGTACAGCTTAGTATCTACCGAGCACTGCAAGGGATCGGTGGCGGAGCGCTGATTCCAATTGCGTTCACGATCATGTTTGACACGGTACCCGTCGAGCAACGCGGGAAGTTAGGCGGTTTGTTCGGTGCGGTATTCGGTTTGTCCAGTATTTTCGGACCGTTGCTTGGCGCCTATATTACGGATTATATTAACTGGCATTGGGTCTTCTATGTCAATATTCCTCTTGGTATTTTGGCCCTTATTTTTATTGCGATCTACTACAAAGAGTCACCGATTCATACGAAGCAGAAGATCGACTGGTGGGGCGCCGCTACGCTTGTTGGTGCCGTTGTCAGCATGATGTTTGCCCTTGAGCTTGGTGGAAATAAATACGCATGGGATTCGAGCTTAATTATCGGACTGTTTGCAGCTTTCACTGTGCTAACGATTTGCTTTATCCTCATTGAAAGAAAAGTAATCGAACCGATAATTTCATTCCCGATGTTTAAGAACCGTTTGTTTACGACGAGTAATGCGCTTGGATTATTGAGCGGGATGGGCTTTATCACGGCATCTGTGTATATTCCGATTTATATTCAAGGTGTACTTGGCGGAACAGCGACCAATTCAGGACTCGTACTCTTGCCGATGATGGTAGGCTCTGTATTCTCAGCGGTAGGCGGCGGATTCTTAATGAATAAGATGCCATACCGGAACATTATGATGGTCTTTGTTGTCATTCTAGCAGCGGGTATGTTCATGTTGACACAGCTTGAACCAGATACAAGCCGCTTGTATGTGACAATGTGCATGATCGTCGTTGGTGTTGGGATCGGTGCGAGCTTCTCCGTACTTTCCAATGCGGCGATTCATCACTTTGATCCATCGCAGCGTGGTTCTGTGAATGCAACAGTCTCCTTCGTTCGTTCCTTAGGTATGACTTTAGGGATTACACTATTCGGAATCATTCAACGGAATGATTTCACAGCACAACTCAAGGAGATTTTTGCTGGAAGCGGGCAAGGCAACATGGCTGACAATCCGGCATTTAGTGATCCTAGGGTGCTGCTGGCACCTGACATGCGTGCTCAAATCCCTACACCTGTACTTGATAAAATTACAGCTGGCTTATCATCCTCGATTTCATATACATTCATGTGGGCACTGATTCCAACAGCTTTGGCTATCATAGCAGCAGTACTCATGAGTAAAGAGCGCTTGACCGAATCATTGGAGCATAAGCAAGCTGAGCAAGCCGCAGCAGAATTGAAAGGTCAATAGAAAGAAGCCTCATCAAGTAGGATGTCTACTGGATGAGGCTTTTTTATGTCCATCTTGTTGGAGTCCTAAGCTTAAGCGTAAGACTCCTTAATAGCAGGTTCCGTCAATTTGTATCCGACGTTGCGAATGGTCATGATATATTCGGGGTGACGTGCATTTTGCTCTATCTTATCACGGAGATGAGAGATATGGACGTCAACGATGCGCGTATCCCCGAGGAAGTGATAGTCCCAGACACCGTGAAGCAGCTGTTGTCGACTAAGCACTTTCCCACGATGCTTGCAGAGGAAAAGAAGCAGTTCAAATTCTTTCGGTGTCAACTCGATCGGAGCGCCATTCATCGTCACTTCGCGCTGCTCGGCTTTGACGGAGATTTGGCCGATGGCAATCGGTGCTTCTTCCGTCGTAGAAGGCAGGGTCTGGATGCGGCGATGAATCGCTTGAATGCGGGAGACGAGTTCTAGCGGTGAGAAGGGCTTCGTCATGTAATCATCTGCACCGTTGTCCAAACCTGCAATTTTATCGGTAAGATCCTGCATGGCCGTTAACATAATAATCGGCACAAGGTTATTCTGGCTTCTCAGCTTGCGGCATACTTGTAAGCCGTCCATTTTGGGCAGCATGAGATCAAGGACAATGAGATCAGGGCGGAAAGATTGAATAGCACCGAAGACAGCTTCTCCGTCGAACACGCAGTGTACTTCGAATCCGGCAAGCTTCAAGTTAAATTCAATCAGCATGGAGATGGAAGGTTCGTCATCAACAATTAGAATTTTCTTTTTCATTTTAGGTATGCTCCTTTTAATGAAGGATAATTCTATTATGACTTACCTCTATCATCGCGATATTAAGATAAAGTTAACGCTGTGTTAAATTGCATTCCAGAACAGGTTATAATAGGATAGAGAACGAGGTGAATGAATAGAGATGGCTTTTCATATTGTATTAGTAGAACCTGAGATTCCTGCGAACACAGGCAATATTTCTCGCACATGTGCGGCAACAGGTGCTCATCTTCATTTGGTGAGACCACTTGGCTTTGACACCGATGATAAGACCCTGAAGCGAGCTGGCTTAGATTACTGGCATTCGGTGAAGATTCACTACTACGATTCTTTCGATGAAGTGATGGCAGCGTATGAGGGGCATAGATTCTTCTTTGCGTCGACAAAAGCAAGCAAACGTTACTCTGATTTTGCGTTCCAAGATGGCGATTTCTTCGTGTTTGGTAAAGAGACCAAGGGGCTGCCAGAGGAGCTGCTGCGTCAGCATCCGGATACCTTAATCCGGTTGCCAATGTCCGACACGGTAAGATCGTTAAATCTTTCCAACTCTGCAGCTATTATTTTATATGAGGGATTACGCCAAACAGGGTTTGTAGGTCTCGAGTAGGGGGACTTACATCCTATGTTTATTGGTGCTCGACCGACATTTTTGACAAGAAAAGAAAGTTTTTGGGGCTTTAGCAGAAGGAATTTCATGATTCACGGCGAATAGTATCGGTAAGCTCGATATGGAAATGTTGGTCGATGTGAAATTACCGGAAGTGTAGAAAACGTCTGGGAAAAGAGAGGTGAAGTCCTATGATGAAGCCAGCTGGAGTCGTACGTAAAGTCGATCAATTGGGACGAATCGTATTACCTAAATCGTTAAGAAAGCGGTACCAGATGAACGAGGGAGATCCTGTAGAAATTCTTGTGCAGGGTGACCATATCATTCTCGAGAGATATCGTCCGAAATGTGTGTTCTGCGGTAGCATGGAAAGTGTCAGTGAATTCAAAGATCGTTATATTTGCGGCGTTTGTATAACTGAAATGAACCTGCTTAAGGCGAGAGCCTAGTAGTTTAAAAAAAGAAAAAGCATCGCTTCCTCCAAGTGGAGAAGGCGATGCTTTTTTTTCTTGGCTTACCACATAAGAAAGTATAAGTTTTCGTTAGACGAAAACAGCTTTCTTATTGGCGATAAAACTTACATCTAAACGCGGTCGCTCATCATTGATTGACCTCGATAGAGGTTTTCTCACAGGCCTTTTGTTTTGTCCTCGTTATAGGAAGCCGTCAACATAGCAACGATGAATAAAAGAAAAACGGAATTAACGAGCCAAAATGTTGTAGATAAACCGAACATTGCTGCACCTCCTAAAAGTTTTCGGCAGAAAACTGACTTCGTAAGCGTACCCTATTAGGGTTAAAGACCATTTTTGCACATAGTTAAGGCTTATTATACCCAACCATCCCCAAAAAAGAAACGAATATTGTGTGAATAATTTGGGTCATTTGAAAAACAAGAAGTTCGTAGCAAGCGGACGGAGTCTACCATCCGACGGGCGATTGATCACGCTGCCACCCCAGACCAGCGTGGTTGAGCCGCCGCCATCCAAGTTATAAGCATCAACGACGCCTAGTTGCTGCATCTTATCCTGCAGTTCAGCAAGCGTAGCGCCTGAGTTGCCGCTCTCATCGTAGCCATCCGTGACAAGGAATAAGAGCTGGTCATGCTTATAGTTGGCCATCACGGTTCGAGCTGCTCTTGCTGGTGAGCTCTGCCATTGGTACGGGATGGACGTCTTGCTGCCATTTTTCATCAGTACAGGAACGAAGGTCGAGCCCATCAGCGGATTCAGCTTATCGAGCTCCGATTGTGAGCTGAATTTGCCGCCGATCAGCTTGCGATCTTTGTTCAAGCCGATGAAGGCTGTATCATTGTTGGTGGGGAAGAAGCCGTTGACATATTTCCCGTTCATTACTGTTGTGTCAAGTGGATAGCGTTTACCGCGATTATCATCCGCGAAGCCGCCAGCATTAATGCCAACAACAGCGCCATAGCGCGAAGCTGCGGCCAAAGTGGTTTCACTGGAGCCGAGCTTATCATTCCCCAATACGAGCTTGATCGCTTTATCGCTTTTGAGGTTCACTTTAAGAGCATAACCTGAATAATGTTTTTCATTCAAAGCGAATAGCTGAATGTCGATATTGCCGGAGGTGGCCTGGCGGATCGGACTGCCAAGCTTAGCTGTAATCCGTGCATCATAGATAAGTCCGGGTTTGGCGATTTGGGAAGCTGCGCTTTGGAGCATAGCGGTAACTTCTGCCGTGCTCTTCTCGTACAGCTGGAAATACTGCTGAATAACGGTTTTCGTTTGGACCGCATCCGAATTCGCCTGTGTCAACATGCTGTTCAGAGTGGTCGTCTCTTGCGCTAGATTGATCGGTGTTGAAGTAACCGGAGACTTCACTGGGATGGAAATATCCAGGGAGACGAAGAGCAGCCAAATCAGCATACCTAGAAAAGGTGCGCAGGCCAGCAACATAACACGATTGATTTGCTGAATCGAACTCGCTGTCATTATTTCAACACATCCAGATTTTTGGTCAACTCATCTAGCTTCTTCTTGACGTCAGCGAGCTGGGTATAAAGTTGATTGCTATTATCGGTCTTGCTGTTAGCGCTATCCTTGGTGAATGCCAGTAATTCATTCAATGAATCTACCTTGGCTTGCAAAGTCTTCATATCGGTAGATACACTATCCTTCAACTGAGAGACTTGATTCTGATAATCTTGCTGAATAACTTGTAATTGCTGCTGGGTTTGCTGTGCGATATCGGTCGATATTTGTTGCCTCAGATGTTCAGTGTACATCATCGTAGCTGTTACTCCGACTGCGATCAGCATGACCCAACCCACGAATAGGAAGACATACGTTTTCTTCTTGACCCGGGTTGCTTTCGACGTGCGGGGAAAAGAATTCGCCGTTGCGCTCTCAATGGGCATACTCATGAAAATCACCTCTTGCTACTAGTATAGCATATTCCATTATTTTCTCGGAACTTTAGATAGAATTCGCTGTTTTTCGATATTCGCCAGGGGTCATCCCCGACATTTTTTTGAAAACTTTGCTGAAATACTTCTCATCCTGGTAACCGACCATCTCAGAAACCTGGGAAATGCGCAGATTCGGATTGCACAGCAGCACCTTGGCCTTGCTCATCCGAATTTGTCCTAAGTAATCAGACAGATTGACTTCGAACTCCTGTTTAAACTTGCGGGAGATGTACTCACGGCTTAGATAGAACCGACTGGCAATATCCGCAAGCGAAATATCTTCATGATAATGCTTTTCTAGAAAGCTAGCGATTTCGAAAATGACATTGTTATCTTTATGTTGACTCTCCAGATGAAGCTTGGACACTTGAATGAGGCTGCGGGTAAGCTCTTGCTGCCAGAGAGTTAGGGACAATAGGCCTTTCTCGTCAAGCGTAATAATCGCGGCTGCGCTATCCTCAAGAAGAAGAGGCTGTATGTCTTCCTCACGGCTATCCGGAATCAATTGCTGGATCCAACGGCGCATCATCACCCGATATTCCCCCCACCAATGCTCGAGCTGTGCAGGTGTAATGACATCACAACTTTTGATGGCATCCATCAAGTGCTGAACGATATCCTGGATCTGCTCAACATTTCCACTGCGCAGGGCAAGATGAATTTGCTCATCAAATTGGTGAAAAGTTAACGTTTGCTGGGATCCCTTGCTCGGGAGCCAGTTGGTGTGAATCCACGTTTCTTTGGTTGTCAGGTTACGCTGCCGCAAGGCGTCTCGCGCCTCCTGATAGGATTGCTTCAATTGAATAGGGAAGCTGTGGCAACTTCCAATCCCGAAATCTACTCTGGCATGCAAGGCGGTGCGAATACCATCATTAATCGTTGCCAACAGTTCTTCTGCCATGGCAGGCGCCGCCCATATGAAGAGCACAATTTCATTCGAATTGTGCAAGTGCCGGAAGGCGTAGCCGCGCTTATGCGGAACAAGAAATTCATTGCAAATATTAATTAGAGAGAAGAGGAGAAGATCGATATTTTGACTGAATTTATTTTTAATACTAGCTTCCATGGTATCTAAAGAGAGAATCGCAACACGGCAGGTTGCAACACTCCTGGATAAATGCAGTTCACGCTCCAGTTGGTCAGCCACTGGTTCGTAGGTGCCAGGTTCGGCTATTAACGCGGAAAGCAGCTTATCCCAGTAAATAGGCTTGAATTGGTTAACCTCGATATTCAGCTCGCGATTCGCATGCCTCTGCTCCTCATCCTTGAGCCAAGTCTGAATCGCTTTGTCCAAAGCTTCGTTCAATTGATCCGGATCTATCGGCTTCAAAATATAATCCGTCCCACCATACTTCACAGTGTGCCGCAGTAAAGAGAAGTCGTCATGACCGCTGATGACGATCGTCTTGGCGTCAGGCGCATGGCGATGCAGCCATTCAAGCAGCTTGACACCGTTCATGATGGGCATCATCATGTCGGTCATAATAATCTCCGGATGTTCACTGCTTACCAAGGCAGTCGCTGCTTCTCCATCGGACGCTTCTAATATGGTATCGATCCCGTATTGCTTCCAATTCACCAGTAGTCGGATGGCATCGCGCACGTGCTTCTCATCATCTACGAGTAGTACTTTCATATCAGGTAACTCCCTTTTTCATCGGAATATGGATGACAATCCGCACACCTTGGGGATGAACATGGTCAATCTCCAAAGTTGCCTCATCATTGAAATAGAGCTGGATACGCGTTAGGACGTTGCGTAAACCGATATAGGAATCATCGGCAACGGATGATGCTTTCAGTCGACTTCGGACCTCATGGAGTCGTTGATCTGTCACCCCAATACCATTGTCCGCCACGGTAAGCTTCAAGTAGTCTCCTTCAGGAGTAGTCAGCTTCTCTGATTCGATGTGCAACAGACCGACGCCTTGCGACTGGCTAGGTTTAAAACCATGCTTGAAATAATTTTCAACAAGCGGTTGAAGAATCATTTTAGGAATAGAAATGGTACCAGTTCCCTCTTCAATCGCATAGACAATATCAAATTGGTGTTCAAAACGCTGCTTCTGCAGCTCCAAATACGCTTTAATATGATCAATTTCTTTGCGAAGAGGAACGACAGATTCGTTCGTGTTCATGCTGTAATGCATCATTTTAGCTAACGAATTAATGAGGGTGTAGATCTTAGGTGCTTCATGTTGCAGGGCTAATGTTCCGATCGATTGCAAGGCATTATTCAGAAAATGCGGATTGATTTGCGCCTGAAGCGCCATCAACTGATTCGATTTATTGGCTAGTTCTAATCGATATTCGCGCATCACCATTTGATTCAAATCCTGCATAAGCCCATGGAAACGGTTCGCAAGTATCCCCATCTCATCGGTTCGGGTCAACTCAATGTCGCTCTGATGATCACCTAGTCCAGCTTGTCCTGTTTGAATGCGTGTAATGTAACGAATCAATTGTTTGATAGGAGCCGTAAAACGAATGCTAATATATACCGTGCCAGCCATAACAATCAGCATCGAAAATGAAAGAATGAGGGCGTTAATGAACGTCAATTGGCGAGCGTTCTTGGTGAGCTGCTCATAAGGAAGACGCTTTACAATCGTCCAGTTCAAATAGTCTGTACGCATTTTCTCATACATATTAATCCCTGCAAAAGCGCCTTTCGACCATTCATAGCTTCCTTTGTCAAGGGTACTGTGAACAGCTTCATCCCCCCAATTATCGTCTAATTGAAGTCCCCACTTGCTTGGATCAGGACCGAATACGATACGTCCCGTTTCATCTAAAATGTAAAGTTCCTCTTGATCATGGGTGAATAAGCCTTGAGAAATATTAGAAACGAGGTCCAAATTCAAATCAATAATAAGCTCACCAATGGATTGATTACTAGGTGAGTACATGATGTTACGGTGCATAGAAATAACTGGTGATGGGTTAGAATATGCAGAGAGTGACTTGCCATATAGGTTGCTCTCGTGCGTTGTTTCAAAATACACAAGCTTACCCTCAGGGAACGGCTTAAGCCCTTCATATTTACCTGCCATGCTGACTTGAATGTCATTGTTGGTTAGGAAAGAACTATTACTGACAGAGGCATACAGGTAAATTTGTTTGATTTCCTTCACAGAATGGGACATGACCTGAAGACCGCTTTTAATCACTTTATCACTCTGATAATCGATTTCTTGTTTTGTTTGAATAATATCATAGAACAGATCGAGCCCAGAGAGAGTCCTTCCTGTGTAAATCGTGAGGGAGGCTTGAACCACCCCATCCAGATAGTTCACCAGATTCGTTTTACCTTGTGAGAGCAGGGCAGAATTGTTGGTCAGGGTATCTTCTGTCACCTTCTGTTTGGTGAAGAAATAGGAGACGCCAAGGGAGGTAAGGAAGGGTACAAGAGTGGCAATTAGCAGAAATAAGATCAATTTATTACGAATACTGTGTCGTATCAGACTTCATCAGCTCGGTTTCTATAATGGGATTTTCCCCTACATTGTAGCAGGAGAGGTCAACAAATTCCACCTAATGGGTCACGATCGTCAGTGTTTTGGGGTACTGCGGCACTCTATACTTGGGGTATAGTAGCAGAATGGTAAGGGGGACTTCCCAGTGAAAACAAAAAGAATGCTTTCCGGATGGCTTCAGCAATGGGTATTTATCGGACCTGCGTTAGTCTTTTTTGGCATCGTGGTCTTGATTCCATTTCTGATGAGCATTTATTATTCGTTTACCGAATGGAATGGCGTAACAACGAAAGTGACCTTCAATGGACTGGAGAACTTCAAACAAATTCTATTCCATGATAAGGACTATCGCAATGCCTTTAACTTTACTTCTCGATTGACCGTGACGAACGTGATTCTGACGAATCTCGTAGGCTTCTTACTGGCGTTATTGCTCACGCAATCGCTGAAAACGAGGAATGTATTACGTACAATCTTTTTTATGCCGAACGTAATCGGTGGATTATTGCTCGGTTTTATCTGGCAGTTTATCTTTGTAAAAGGGTTTGCAACCCTTGGCGATCTCACGCATATCGGTTTCTTCGAATTGCCTTGGTTAGGTGATTCACCGACAGCTTTCTGGGCGATTGTTATCGTTAGTGTGTGGCAGGGCGCTGGATATCTCATGATTATTTACATAGCGGCCTTGTCGAATGTGCCAAAGGATATGCTCGAGGCAGCGTATATTGATGGCGCATCCCGCTTGCAAGTATTACGAAGCATCATCGTTCCGCTTATCATGCCAGCCGTCACCGTATGCTTGTTCTTGACGATTTCGTGGTCATTCAAAATCTTTGATTTGAACTTCTCCTTAACGAAAGGCGGACCGTTCAATTCCACAGAGTCGGTTTCCATCAATATTTATCAAGAAGCTTTCCGTAACAATCGGTATGGTTTAGGTACGGCCAAAGCTCTCGTATTCTTCATCGTGGTTGCCATCATTTCAACCATCCAAGTGATGTACACCAAGCGCAAGGAGGTTGAGGTCTAATGGCTTCCGTCAAAAAGTATACAGGTCGCTTATTCGCTCTTGAAGTTCTTGGCATTCTAGTTGCCTTACTCTTCTTGATTCCGTTCTACTTCGTCATCGCGAATTCCTTAAAAACGTTTCCTGAATTAGCAGCGAATACGGCGAAGCTGCCAAGCTCACTATATCTAGATAACTACACCAAAGTGTGGAGCATCATGAAGTTCCCGAAGGCGTTCTTCAACTCTTTGTTCATTACGGTATTGAGTAATGTAGGACTCGTAGTCATTTCCTCAATGGCGGCGTATCGCATGGTGAGAAAAGCAAGTAAATTCAATAATCTTGTTTTCTTAGCTTTCGTTGCAGCCATGGTGATTCCGTTCCAGTCGATCATGATTCCTCTAGTTCGCGTAGCGAGCCAAGTTGGCTTTATGGATAGTAAGCTGGGATTAGTTGCCTGTTATTATGGATTTGGCGTTTCCTTAAATGTGTTCTTGTACCATGGCTTCATCAAGTCCATTCCACTCGAAATTGAAGAGTCAGCTAAAGTAGATGGAAGTTCAGCGTACGGCGTGTTTTGGAAAATTGTATTTCCACTGCTCAAGCCAATGTCGATCACCATCATCATCTTGAACAGCTTATGGATTTGGAATGACTATTTACTTCCATCTCTCGTACTCGGTAATCCGGAGCTGCGGACCATTCCGCTTGCTACCTTCTCGTTCTTTGGACAATATACGAAACAATGGGATTTAGCGCTTGCTGGATTAACATTAAGCGTATTGCCGATCGTTATTTTCTTCTTGTTCTTGCAGAAGCACATCGTAGAAGGGATTACAGCAGGTTCAGTAAAAGGATGACAGAATTGCAAATAAGTTCAAGATATTCCACCTTTATGTTCAATATACTCGGTGTTAAGCCAGGATGTAAGTGTTTACAATGAATCATGTAAGGAAGCAAGGCAAGAACAAGTAAGCGAGTTTAAATGAAGATACAAGTTAAAGGGAGGCATTACCTACATGAAAAAATTAACAATGGTTTCAGTGGCAGCAGTATTATCCTTATCCGTACTAGCAGCTGGTTGCGGGAAAAAAGACGAGACAGCAAGTCCTGCTCCAACTACGGGTACATCAACAGCGACAACAACGCCTGCTGCTAGCGGCAAGCCAGTTACCATTAAAATCTTCCAATTCAAAGTTGAGATCGCAGATCAGCTTGGTAAAATGGTGCAAGAATATCAGAAGTTGAATCCGAATGTCAAAATCCAAGTCGACACTGTCGGCGGTGGAGCTGACTATGGCGCGGCGCTTCTTGCGAAGTTTAACGCAGGTGACAAACCGGATATTTTCAACAACGGTGGTTTCACAGACCTAGATAAATGGATCGATAACTTGGAAGATCTATCTGATCAACCATGGGTGAAAGATCTTGTCGACGTTGCGAAAGAGCCAATGACAAAGGGTGGAAAGCTATACGGTCAACCACTTAACCTTGAAGGATATGGCTTCCAATACAATAAAGATTTGTTTGCCAAAGCGGGCATCACAGAGCTTCCAAAAACGTTCTCTCAATTAGAAGCAGCAGCTAAAAAATTGAAAGATGCGGGGATCACTCCTTTTGAAACAGGCTATGCCGAGTGGTGGGTACTTGGTAACCATTTCGTAAACCTTCCATTTGCTTATCAGAAGGATCCGAATGCGTTCATCGATGGCTTGAACAAAGGTACAGCGAAAATTACTGGCAACGAAGTATTCAACCAGTGGGCGAAATTGTTTGACCTGCAATTGCAATATGGCAACAAAAACCCTCTACAAACCGACTACAATACGCAAGTAACGGATTTCGCAACGGGTAAAGCGGCTATGACGCAACAAGGTAACTGGACACAAGTTCAAATTACCAAAACAAACCCTGACATCAAAATTGGCTTCTTGCCAATGCCGATCAGCGATGATGCAACAGCGAACGACAAATTGTTCGTAGGTGTACCGAATAACTGGGTAGTCAACAAAAACTCTGCAGTTAAAGACGAAGCTAAGAAATTCTTGAACTGGATGGTTACCTCCGATATCGGTAAGAAATATATCACAGATGAATTCAAGTTTATCCCTGCTTTCAAATCTATTCCTGCTGACGAGAAAGTACTTGGACCATTAGCAGCTGACATTATCGCTTACAGCAAAGCTGGCAAAACATTGAGCTGGAACTGGTTCAAATTCCCAGGTGGAGAAGCTTCCAGTAAGAAATTCGGCGATATCATGCAAGGTTATGTTGCTAAGAAGTATACGAAGGATCAAATGTTGGAAGAATTCCAGAAAACATGGGATAGCCTTAAGAAGTAACCCGAATCTAGACGTACGTCAAGCCTCAGCGCCAATGCTGAGGCTTTTTGCTGTTTAACAGATGTGGCAATGGCTGTTACAATGAAGAGGACTGGAGGTTTACCATGAATCTTAATATCAGAGCTTGGCTGCAGAGCAGAGGGAATACGCTGCCATTTGAGAAAAGACTATCACGAGAAGCAGTCATTTCTTTAGTTATTCATTCCATTTTTCAATTTGGTGCTTCCATGTCAGGGGTGTTTCTCAATTTATATTTGTGGCGGTTAACGCATAGTGTTGTCGTGAATGGAACCTACAACATAATCGTGTACATCTTAACACCGATTGGGTTCGCTATTGGCGGTTATATGATTAAGAAGAAGGACCGTATGGTAGCGTACCGACTAGGTATTGTACTGATTGGTCTCTTCTATTTAAGTGTGAGCATTGCTGGGGAACGGCTTGTCGATTATTACGTGCTTTTTGCCATATTTAATGGACTCGCTAGCAGCTTCTACTGGGTCGGTTATTTAACTTTGATGTATGATGTGTCGACGGAGCAGAACCGTATTCGTTATCTCGCTTTCAATATGATGTTTTTCACAGCGGCTACGCTTGCAGGGCCAGCACTTGCTGGTTTTATCATTCGATTGAAAGAAGGGTTAAGCGGATACACCATCGTCTTCTCTATTGCTTTCATCATGTTTCTATTGGCCGCGTTAATCTCTTTGAAAATTAAGGCGTCAAGCGGGCATCACCGTGTGTATTATTTGAAATATACGGGGCTCATTATGAAGAAAAAGCAAGAGTGGTCGAATGCGCTGCTTGGCTTCTTCGGTATGGGCTTGCTGCAGGGCACGATGTTGTTTCTACCTAACATTCTTTTATTCAAAGTACTGCCGCGGGAAGATTTGGTCGGTTATCTCGGTGTCCTCTATTCGAGTCTAAGTATCGTCATGGGGATCTTTATTTCGAAGTACGCGAATGCGGGCAGGGCAAGGATGTATTTGACCATTTCGACTGTAGGTTATCTCGTTGGTGTCTCTTGTATTATAGGAAGTTTAAATGTGTGGTCTGTGGTCGGCTTTATGATTCTGTACTCCATCTTTGCACCGCTGCAAGGGAATACCATGACAGGGTACTATTACAGCCTTATTGCGAGACTTCCTCTTAAAGGGGAATTAAAGGTAGAAAGCGTGGTCGTGCGGGAATTTTTCTTAAATGTGGGGCGGGTTATTTCCATTCTCGTTCTCATTACCTTTGGGAGTGATTTGGATGGCGGTTTAATTCCTTGGATCCTGCTGTTGGCCGCTTTGACGCAATTTGGTTTGATTTGGTCGATTAAGAATCGATAGGGGGAGAAGGGAGAGTTCCTTAAGCCCGGTTATCAGCACCGAGTAGATGGAAAGAAGCTAGAAATGAGGAGCGTAGCGAAAGCTTAAAAATTTTGGGTTTTGTGGGCGCAACCACAGGGTATCCTGGCCAAGTGAATAACTGGATTTTCTGCAGCTAATTCAAGCGAAATCATCGCATTTTGTAAAATAACTGGATTTTCTCCCGCTATTTCAAACCAATTTCGTCAAACGGGACATTTTGAGTAAAATTAGATGTAGGAAATCCAGTTAAACTCCGTAAAGGCTAGTTGTACACGAAAATAGATGTAGGAAATCCTGTTAAATCCGCAAAAGTTACATGCAGAGCAAGGTTAGAAGTAGATGTATTTCTTAAACAACCTTTAGAAGGATGATTGCCCCAGAATTCGGTTATCCTAGATGGTAGTGAATTGGAGAAGAGGGGAATTATGCATATGGAGAAAGTAGATATTCTAATCGTCGGAGGAGGCATTGCAGGGCTTCAAGCGGCGATTCAACTGGGCAGATATGAGCATAAAGTACTTGTGGTTGATGCAGGCTACGGCCGTTCGACCCTGTGCAGGAGCTATCATAATATTCTAGGTTGGCCCGATGGGGTATCGGGGGATGAACTGCGCCAATTAGGCAGGCTGCAAGCAGAGCGATTAGGGGTAGCTTTTGTCCAAGATGAAATTGTGCAGGCTGTCGCCAAAGGAAGAATCGGTGATGGCTTCGAGCTATGGGGAAAAAGTGGCCGAGGCTATGAAGCGAGGACGCTTCTGCTAGCGACAGGCTTAATGGACCGGATGCCTGAACTCCCGAACCTGAAGGAATGCTTGGGGTTAACGGTATACGTATGCCCCGATTGCGACGGATATGAGATCAAGGATCGGAATACCCTAGTGATGGGGTCTGGTGATGCAGGGGCAGCTATGGCGATTAAGCTCCGTCATCGAACCGAGCAAATGACATATGTGAATCACCAAAATCGGGCCGTGAAAAGTGAGCTTCTTATGGAAATGAAGAATAAAGGCATTACTTATTTGACGGAAGATCTGGATGAAGTTGTGGTGGATTCGCCCGGACGATTCCAGGGAGTTGTGCTTAAAGATGGCAGACGTCTTGAAGCGGAACGAGGCTTTATTGCTTTCGGCGGGAATGAAGTGAAATCGGATCTAGCTCGTCAGCTGGGTGCAGAACGCATGGAGAATCGGCACGTGATGACCGATCCTCGCAGTAAAATGACGAGTGTTCCTTTCGTCTGGGCGGCTGGCGATGTCGGCGTTCATGCGGAGCAAGTGACGATCGCGATGGGGGAAGGCTCACAGGCAGCCATTTGGATCAACAAGGCGTTGCTTAGAATGAATGAAGAGGCGAATGTTCATCGGGTTGTGATTCGGTCTTAGGGTGAAGATGAGAAAGTGGGAGCACGAGATGTAGCGATAGGCAGTAGAGAGACTGTAAGATAGTCTGTGGAATAAAAAAGTTGAGACAAAGTTGCTCTTATGAATGAATAACGTTTTCCCATCACGCTATATGCCACTATTCCCGGTCATTTCGAGAAATAAGATGATCCCACAACGCTATTCGGTAAAAATAAGGTGATAATCGCTAAATTATTGTAAATAGCGTTGTGTGATAACTTTATTTTTCTCTAAATCCGATTCTGAAGGCTGTTAAGGTGATGGCACAACTCTATGTTCACTTTTGGTCAATCTATATAGATAATAAAGGTAAAGACTAAGGGATGATTATCGTTGGGAAAGCTGTAACCACGTGTGCATACTCTACTAAGGCTTTCTCGCCGATGGGGGTAAGATGATAGATACCACGGCTTTGACGGACAAACCAACGATAATAGTTTTGCTGCAGAAGTGAGCTCACGTTCATATTGCTGGTCATCTCGCGCAGTTTGCGTGGGCTGAGTGGACCGTGCTGCTGCATCAGATAGGCGCAGTGCAATGATTTCTCCCGGTATGCAGTCATAAGTTTCTGCTGAGAACTGCCGCCGACATTATAGTCGCCGCTGCGCTCATGGAACTCCGTCATTAGCTTGCCAGAAGCCCTCTTGTTGGGGCGTAATGTATAAGGAGTAGGCTCACAGACGAGATCGACTGTGGGCTGTTTGCGTTTGTAGAATTGGACAGTCAGGATACCAAGTCCAAGCATGCGACAAAGTCGACGAATATCCTCCCATTGTAAGCGGTGGGGGGCTTTTCCTTTGTTTGGCAGCTCGAAGGCTACATAGACATCTTGCGTTAACCGCAGCCGTTCAATTCCTTGAACGAGGAGCGGGATATTAAAGCTTTTTTTTAATTCAACAATAACGGGAGGCTCATCGCCTCGAATTGCGACTAAATCACAGTGCTTAACTTCGCCACGGACGGTATAGCCCCGCTGTTCGAAGAAGTGTTTAATCGGTGCATACAGCTCGGTTTCAGTCTGGATCGGCATGAGGGTTTCTTTCTCCTCTTTTCGTGCAAAAAGTCTGATAGAATGGCTTTTATTATAGCATAGGTTGCGCTAGAATAGGTGGTAGATTAACTTGTACGTACAGGTTAGGAGATGAGAGATATGAGTGAGTTGTTAAATGAGTGGTTGGGTAAAAGCTTTGCGTGTGCCTGCGGGCAAAAGCATGAGATTCCGATTCGCCGTATTGTCATAGAACGAGATGCTTTAGCTACTGTTGTTGATTATGTAAGGGAAGCGGGCTATGAAGAAGTAACGCTCGTTGCGGATGCGAATACATACGCTGTTGCGGGTGACAAGCTGCGCTCCCTATTGGAAGATGGCCAGGTGAAGGTTGGTACTTGTGTCAT
Source organism: Paenibacillus plantarum (assembly GCF_013141695.1). Classification (GTDB taxonomy): domain Bacteria; phylum Bacillota; class Bacilli; order Paenibacillales; family NBRC-103111; genus Paenibacillus_E; species Paenibacillus_E plantarum. The sequence goes on along the minus strand of NZ_WHNY01000028.1, from coordinate 38,287 downwards.
TCGTGAGAATGAGATGGGGGAAGTAGCAGCGGACGAGGAAGCTATCGTTCAGTTGATGTTAGACACGTCACTGACGTCGAAGGCTTTGATCGCCGTGGGGTCAGGCACGCTCCATGACATTGTGCGATTCGTTAGTCATCGAACGAATCGGCCATTCCTTTCCGTGCCGACAGCACCATCGGTTGACGGATTTGCCTCTGTAGGCGCTCCACTCATCGTCCGTGGCTTCAAAATGACGATACCTTGCTCAGCTCCAGAGGCGATCTTCGCTGACTTGGGGCTGCTTGCTGCAGCGCCGCAAGCCATGATTGCGGCTGGCGTCGGCGATATGCTCGGCAAGCATACCTCGCTCGCGGACTGGGCACTCGGCCGCGTGCTGCTGGATGAGCACTTCTGCGAGCTGAGTGCTCGCTTGACCTTGGAGGCGGTGGAGCTGTGCACCGCACATCTGGAAGAGATTGCGCAGCGCACCGAGCTGGGCATGCGTCGTCTCATGGAAGGCCTGATCCTATCCGGCCTTTCCATGCTCTTGGTCGGCCACTCGCGTCCGGCCTCCGGGGCTGAGCACCATCTCTCCCATTATTGGGAGATGGTGCTTCTGCAGCAGCGCCGCCGGGCGCTGCTGCACGGCGCGAAGGTCGGCGTCGCGACCGTGCTCATGGCGCAGCGCTATCAAGCGCTGCTTGCACTCACGGCCGACGAGGCCGCTGCGCGCCTAGCGCAAGGGCAGGCCCCGAGTGCGCAGACGGATGCGGAACGCATCCGGGCGGCCTACGGGGCCATGGCCGAAGCCATCATCGCCGAGAATGCATCGGCGATGGGTGGGGATGCGCATGCGCTTGGGGCGCGCATCGCATTGCACTGGGGCGATGTGCTCAGCATCGCCCGGGCGGTTCCGCCGCCAGAGCAGCTTGCTGCGTGGCTCGCGGCGGTGCAGGGGCCTGTAGCGCCGGATCAGCTGGGCGTGGAGCCCGCGCTGGTAGAGGCGTCGCTGCAGGATGCGCTGTTCGTGCGCAACCGGTTTACGATCTTACGCTTACAGCGTCTGCTGTAAGCACGAGGTCAATGGGGAATAGAAGCATGACATTGTTGGAAGGGAACCTAGATGCGCTATTTTATCAATTTCGTTCGAAATTGCCTCCAAGAGGAACGTAGGTACGCTATTTGTTCGAATTTCGTAATTTTTGGTGTCTTTCGGGAAAATAAGGCACTGTAGTTCCCTTAAGCTGTTCATTTCACGAATTTAGCCATAATAGCGCATCCTCGTTCCCAACCAAATGTCGCGATAATCCATCTTTTCATATAAACGTCAGTCCTCGAGTGAGGGCTGGCGTTTTTCAATATGCTTCCGTGAAAAGTGTAAAAAATCACAACCTCACTTAATTTTTGCCATCCCCTAATGTGGAATTGTTTTCTATACTGGTAGCTAATGCTAGGCGGTTCTACATCATGAAGGAGGCGTAACATGAAATTTGCAAATGAGAAAGTCAGCGATATCCAAATCGCTTATATTGGCGGCGGCTCAATGTATTGGGCTAAAAATTTGATTGCCGATTTGGCGCTGGATGGTCAATTATCGGGCACGATTCGCTTGTATGATCTTGACTATGGGAAAGCCAAAAATAATGAAAAACTGGGGAATTCAGTTTCTGATTATCCAGAGACGAAATCCAAGTGGGCATACAAGGCGTATCCGACGCTTCAAGAAGCGCTGAATGGATGCGATTTTGTGTTTATCTCGATTCTTCCAGGCACCTTCGAAGAAATGGAATCCGATGTCCATGCGCCAGAACAATACGGTATTTACCAAGCCGTTGGGGATACAACGGGACCTGGGGGACTGCTGAGAGCGCTTCGCACCATCCCGATGTATGTGGAAATTGCCCAAGCGATCGAGCGATATTCTCCGGATGCTTGGGTGTTTAATTACACGAATCCAATGACGCTCTGTACGCGAACGCTGTATGAAGTATTTCCTAAAATCAAAGCCATTGGCTGTTGTCATGAAATTTTCGGCGTGCAAGGGTTATTGATTCGCATGCTTCGCGATATGGAAGGCATTGAAGGTGTACACCGTGATCAAGTGAAAGTGAATGTACTGGGAATTAACCATTTTACTTGGATCGATCAAGCCACGTATCACAATATGGATTTACTTCCGATGTATCGCAAGTTTGTAGATAAATACTATGATTCAGGATTTGAACACAACAAAGATGCCTGGGTTACGAACACCTATACGGCGGCGAACCGCGTGAAGTTTGATTTGTTTCGGCGCTATGGGGTTATTGCAGCGGCAGGTGATCGCCACTTGGCAGAGTTCATGCCTCCTTGGTATTTGAAAGATCCGGAGACGGTTCGATCCTGGAAGTTTGGGTTAACGACGGTCCAGAGTCGTGTTGAAAAGCATGCGGCAACTGAGCTTTTTTACGGGAAGCTGCTTAGTGGCGAGGAGAAACTACCGCTTAAGACATCAGGTGAAGAAGAAGTTAGGCAGTTAAAAGGTTTGATTGGACTTGAGCAATTTGTAACGAATATTAATGTTCCTAACGTTGGTCAAATGAAGGGTATTCCACTGGGAGCAGTTGTTGAAACGAATGCAGTGTTCTCTGCGAATAGCTTGCGTCCGGTCTACGCGGGTGAGCTTCCAATGGAAGTTAATAATCTGGTCCTGCAGCATACGATGAATCAAGAACTTATTCTGAAGGCTGCTCTTCAAAAGGACAAAGACTTAGCCTTCAAGGCGTTTATCAACGATCCGTTAGTGAATATGGATATCCATGATGCGGAAGTATTGTTTGATCAGATGATGCACAATACGAAAGCATATTTGCCTGGTTGGAACATCTGATGGCGGGTCAGCCATGAGTGCAGATGCAGCGACATACAGCGAATCCGCCTCCATAAATCCGCAGGATGATAAAGCTGTTCGCCGGATGATTTTCAAATTGGCAGGACCATCTTTGACGGAAATGCTGCTCATGAACGCAACCCAAATGGTCATGATGATCCTAGTCGGACACCTCGGGGCTGTTGCGGTGGCAGCTGTTGGCTTAACAAGCCAGCCGTATTTATTGTTGGGCGTACTGTTTGCAGCGCTGAATTCGGGTACAACCGTTATCGTTGCTCGCTCCACGGGAGCGGGGAAGATGGAGGATGCGAATTTGGCGGCAGGGCAATCGCTTATGCTTGGTACAGCCTTGTCTGTCGTTATTGTGGCACTTGGCGTCACCTTTGCGGAGAGTCTGCTTCAACTGATGGGCGCTAGTGATGAGGTCGTTCAAGTTGGACTGCCCTATGCGAAGATCATGTTTTTCTCGATCGGTTTTTCCTCCATTTCGTCGGCTTTATCCGCTATTCTGCGAGGCTCGGGAGACACTCGAACACCGATGAAAATCAATGTACTGGCAGGCTGCGTGAATGTGACCCTCGGGTTTCTCTTGATTTACGGTCATCTCGATTTACCGCAAATGGGCATTACGGGTGCAGCGATTGCTACGTTGGTTGTTCAGACTGGAGCTATGATTTGCTTTATTGCGGTCATGTTCAGCGGAAGATTTACGGTCCGCATCGGCTGGTCAGAGATCAGTCGTTTGGATAAAGCTATGATTAGTCGTATGCTGCGCATTGGCATTCCTAGCAGTCTAGAGCAGTTGATTATGCGATTAGGAATTATGACGTTTGTGAAAATATGTGCGGGATTGGGGACCGTTGCCGTCGCGGCAACGCAAATTGTAACGAGCGTCATTGGCATCTCGTTTATGCCGGGTGCTGCCTTTGCTATAGCAGCTTCAACGCTAGTTGGGCAAACCCTTGGTGTAAGCAAACCCGATCTTGCTGAACGCTATGTGTGGCAGGTCCGCAAGTACGGCATGGTCGTGGCCGGTTGTATGGGGGCGCTTTTTATCTTGTTAGCACCGCATATCCTTAGGCTGTATACCAATGACGAGACGATTATTCGTGAAGGGGCTTGGGCACTTCGCATCGTAGGATTTATTCAGGTGTCACAAATTTCGCAATTTGTTCTTGGAGGCGCTCTACGAGGAGCAGGCGATACCCGTTATCCTTTATATTCGACATTCATTGGCGTGTGGGGAATCAGGGTTGTTCTGAGCTACTTGTTTGTCTATATCTTCCATTGGGGCATGATCGGTTTATGGAGTGCGGTAGCAAGTGATCAGTTTCTCCGATCTAATCTGATTTATTTGAGGTTTAAACGCGGGGCTTGGAAGCATCTCAAGGTTTAATACGCACAAAGGGGACGCGTCAAAATGGGGATTGTGTACAATTCGAATTCGCAAACCTTCCATCTTCAAGGGAAGTCATCGAGCTATATCATGCAACTGATCAATTCCAAATATGTAGCTCATGTTCATTGGGGGCGCCAAGTGCGAGGCAGTAATCCCGGCGGGTTGCTCGCAATGAGACGTCGATGCTCCTTCTCTCCATCCACGGATCCGGATGATCTTACACTGTCATTAGACACATTGCCGCAGGAATTTCCGGGATATGGCGGGAGTGATTATCGAGTTCCTGCTTATCAGGTTCAAATGGAAGATGGCACGACGGTCAGTGAACTTGTCTATGAGTCTCACCGGATTTACGCGGGAAAAGCACCGTTGGAGGGACTTCCATCAACCTATACGGAGGTTGAGAGCGAAGCAGAGAGCATCGATATCGTATTGAGTGATAAATTGATCGGATTAAAGGCTATTCTCACATATACGGTATTTCGTGATTTAGATGCCATTACCCGGTCTGTTCGATTCGTAAATGAGAGTAATCAGTCCATCAAGCTGTTGCGAGCATTGAGCTTCGGGCTCGATATGTCTCACAGCGATTTCGATATGCTTCATTTATCGGGCACATGGGCGCGAGAGCGTCATATCGAAAGACGCCCCCTTGCTACAGGTGGATCTGTGATTGAAAGCCGTCGGGGGGCTAGCAGTCACTCTTTGAACCCCTTCATGGCATTGCTTTCCAAGCAAGCGGATGAAGATCACGGCGAAGTTTACGGATTCAGCCTCGTTTACAGTGGGAACTTTGTTGCTCAAGCCGAAGTGGACCCTTATGGAACGACCCGTGTCGTGATGGGCATTAATTCCTTTGATTTCTCGTGGCTCTTGGAGTCTGGGGAAGCCTTCCAAACGCCCGAAGCGGTTCTCGTTTATTCTGCCGAAGGCCTCGGCGGGATGTCGCGCACCTATCATAAGCTGTACCGCACACGGTTATGTCGTGGGCAATTCCGTGATCGTCACAGGCCGATTCTAATCAACAATTGGGAAGCCACGTATTTCAATTTCAACGCGACTAAAATTGAAGAGCTTGCACGAGAGGGCAAGGAGCTCGGTTTGGAGCTTCTCGTACTGGACGATGGTTGGTTCGGCAAGCGTGACAATGATAAAAGTTCTCTTGGCGATTGGTTCGTTGATCGTAACAAGCTCCCACAAGGCATGCCGGATTTGGTAAGCCGAGTGAAACAGCAAGGGCTAGAGTTCGGTCTATGGTTTGAGCCAGAGATGGTATCGCCAGACAGTGAGCTGTATCGGGCACATCCCGACTGGTGTCTGCATGTGCCGGGCCGGCGAAGGACAGAAGCACGGCAGCAGTTGATCCTGGACTACTCGCGTCAAGATGTCAGAGATTACATCGTGAAGGTCATCACAGATATACTTGCGAGCAGTCCCATCACGTATGTGAAATGGGATATGAACCGCAATATGACGGAAATCGGTTCTGCCCAGCTTCCGCCAGAGCGCCAGCGAGAAACGGCACACCGTTATATGCTCGGTCTTTACGAGGTGATGGAACGGATAACTTCGGCATTTCCGAACGTATTGTTCGAGAGCTGTTCTGGCGGTGGAGGGCGGTTCGATCCAGGCATGCTCTACTATATGCCGCAGACATGGACGAGTGATAACACGGACGCGGTGGAACGGCTGAAAATTCAATATGGAACGAGTATGGTGTATCCCATCAGTACGATGGGCGCTCATGTTTCCGCAGTTCCTAATCATCAAGTGCATCGGACAACGCCGCTTGATATGCGTGGGCATGTGGCGATGTCGGGGAACTTCGGTTACGAACTTGATCTGACTACTTTCACGGAAGCGGACAAGGAAGACGTGCAGAAGCAAGTCGCACTCTATAAACAATTGCGGCCGCTGATCCAGTTCGGCGAATTTTACCGATTGATAAACCCTTTTGAAAACGCTAGCGCGGCTTGGATGTTTGTTTCCGAGGATAAGAAGGAAGCTTTGGTCGCTTTTTTTCAAGTACTGTCAGAGCCGAACGCACCTCTCAGGAAATTGCGATTGAAGGGCCTTGCACCCGAGAGCAATTATTTACTTTATGATGCGGGAGATCAGGATACGCGTGTGGAAATATTTGGGGGAGACGAACTCATGCATGTAGGTCTTAATTTACCGATCTGGAAGGGCGATTTCCGAAGCCGCCTTTACCGCATACAAATGGAGGAATAACAAGATGAAAAAGCTGCGTTTCAGCGATTTGCAGGATAAGAAGAACGGTCATATTTTGCAGGATGTATTACCAGGTGCTTATTTATCGTCAGGAGGTCTATCTTTCGCGAAACGTGGCGACCGCAGCCATACGAATGATGGTCCTGAAGGAAGAGACTACCATGTTCATGGAGATTGTGAAGCGTTTCTTATTTTGCAGGGAACGGGAACGATGGAGATGAACGGGGAGCATATCCCAGTTACGACGGGAGATATCGTGATTATTGAACCAGGCGAGGATCACCATCTCAATTCCAGTGAGGATGACCCGATTGTCACTGTCTGGTGTCATGCAGGCCCGAATCGGCATAAGAATCAACAACAGGAGGATGCAGTGTGAACAAAATCATAAACACGGATATCCATTCCTTTCAATTATCAAGTGAGGACCATGGATTCACCGTCACGCTGTTTACGGAGAAGCTGCAAGAGGGTATCGATGTCATCACGTTGCGACTGGAAGCAGAGGAGGCGTTAACGCCTCCCATGCTCACACTACGTTGGTCACATCCTGCCTGTGATATTCAAGGCAGCTGGCATCCAGCCCAAGACCGGAATAAGAGCTTTAAGGCCGATTGGATGCGTACTTTGCGTTCCAATGCTGCTGCGTCTGCTCCTGTTTATGCGTTATTTAATAGTGTGGGTCGTAATAGGCTAACATTTGCCTATTCAGATGCCCTGAACACGGTACACTACTCGGGAGGCATCAGTGAGGAAACCGCCGATTTCCATTGTTGCGTTCAATTGTTTACAGAGACGACGGCGCCTTTCCGATCGTATGAAGCGAAGCTCCTCGTAGATACGAGAGATGTGCCTTACTATGAAAGCCTTGATGGCGTTCAAGCGTGGTGGAGCGAGATGCCGGAATATCGCCCGGCGTTCGTTCCAGAGGCTGCTAAGGAACCGATGTATTCGACTTGGTATAGCATGCACCAGAATGTCACAGACGTCCAAATCGAAGAACAGTGTCGTATTGCCAAAAAGTTAGGGATGGAAGCCGTCATCGTGGATGATGGCTGGCAAACGGCAGATAACCGCAGAGGGTATGCCTATTGCGGAGATTGGGAGACTTATGAGGGCAAATTCCCCGACATGAAGCGGCATGTGGATGCGGTTCATGCGTTAGGCATGAAGTTTATCCTGTGGTACTCGGTACCTTTTATCGGTAAATACAGTCAGGCATGGAATCGATTCAAGGATAAAATCCTTCGATTTAATGAAAGCCACGGAGCCGCTGTGCTGGATCCGAGATATCCAGATGTCCGGGAATATATCATCAATACCTATGAGAAAGCGGTCAAGGAGTGGGGCTTGGACGGCTTTAAGCTTGATTTCATTGATACGTTCTATTCGCCTGAGTTGCAGCTGCCTTCCACAGTGGAAGGTAAGGATTATGAGTCAATACCTGCTGCTGTTGATCGTCTATTGACGGATTCTATCGGTAGATTGAGAGAATTGAACCCTAGTATCATGATCGAGTTCCGTCAAATGTACATTGGTCCTGCGATGCGCAAATACGGCAACATGTTCCGCGCTTCCGATTGTCCAAACGACAGCATCCAGAATCGCGTGCGAACACTGGATCTTAGACTGATTTGTGGAAATACAGCGGCTCATGCCGATATGATCATGTGGCATCCAGAGGAACCTGTTGAAAGTGCTGCCTTGCAGTTAATTAACTGTTTATTTTCGGTGCCGCAGGTATCCGTTCTTTTGGATAAGCTGCCTTCCGATCATTTGAAGATGCTAACCTACTGGCTTGCTTTCTGGAAAGAAAATCGAACGCTACTACTGGATGGTACTATTGCGCCAATGAATCCGGAATTGTTATATCCGCTAGTCCGTGCGATTCGTGAGGATCGAGAGATTGTTGTCGCTTATCATGAGCAAATTGTGCCTATTGATGCAACCGTGCCAGTGACTCAATGGATCGTTGTGAATGGCAGAAGACAGGAAGGACTCTATGTAGAAGTTTCAGGTGAAATCGGGATTGTGCAGGTGACCATTCGCAACTGTTGTGGCGAAATTACGGAGGAGCAGTCTGTCGAATGGAGATCAGGTATTCATAAGCTTGCGATTCCGGCGTCAGGGCTTGCAACTATCTCCATTAGATAAAGATTAGAATTACGGTAGTTTTAATTTAGGGGGTCAACGATAAGATGAACTATGCAGCAAATGAAGGAAGATATGTAGACATGACGTACAATCGAAGCGGAAAGAGCGGCCTAAAGCTGCCGCCGATTTCGTTCGGATTATGGCACAATTTTGGTGGCGTCGATCTATTCGAGAACAGCAGAGCACTAGCGCGTCATGCTTTTGATCTGGGGATTACGCATTTTGATCTTGCGAATAATTATGGTCCACCGACTGGCTCAGCAGAAGAAGTGTTCGGGCAGATTTTGAAAAAGGATTTGCTGCCGTATCGTGACGAGCTGATTATCGCTACGAAAGCTGGCTACCGCATGTGGGATGGTCCCTATGGGGAGCGTGGCTCCCGCAAAAGCATGCTCGCGAGCCTTGATCAAAGCTTGAAGCGACTAGGCATGGATTATGTAGATATTTATTATTCGCACCGTTTCGATGCAGAGACGCCTCTGGAAGAAACGATGAGCGCTTTGGATCAGGCTGTACGTCAGGGCAAAGCGCTGTATGTCGGCGTGTCCAACTATAATGCGGAGCAAACGGAGCAAGCCGCAGCAATTTTGAAAGGTCTTGGCACGCCATTTATCATTCATCAAGTACACTACTCGATGTTCGAAAGGCGGCTGGAGCAGGGGCTGCAGGATATTTTGGCAAAAGAAGGCGTAGGGTCTATCGCCTACAGTCCGCTCGCTAGAGGGCTTCTGACGGATCGTTATTTGGAGAACATTCCGGCCGATTCCCGTGCTGCGGGGGGGAGTGTGTTCCTAAGACCTGAGGATATTACGGAAGAAAAGATTGCCAAGTCACGTCTATTGAATGTGTTAGCTCAGGAGAGAGGGCAAAGTCTTGCCCAGATGGCTTTAGCTTGGGTTCTCCGCAAGGGACATGTGACTTCCGCATTAATTGGCGCAAGTAGAGTGAGTCAGCTAGATGATAATGTGGCGGCCTTGAAGCAGCCTAATTTCACGCAGGAAGAATTGGATCTGATCGATAGCATTTTAAGTAAATAATCTAAGAGCATCGCGTGGACATTGAAGTCTACTCGGTGCTTTTTATTTTCAGCATAAATGAAAGTATAAATGTAAAGCTAAAAATCGGGTATTGCGAAGTTTGAATTTGGAGTTAGTAGATAAAATCGACTAACTCGCGAACAGGAGGGGAAATGGGAGCGGAGTAGTACAAGGACAGCGGCGGTTTATCTTCCTTTTCAAACGATCATAAAAAATCACAACCCTGTGGAAGTTATCCCATGTAACAGATCAGACAATCCATGTACCATCAGGACATACGACGTGTAGAAGGAGGAAGAAGAAGAATGAATAGTCAGATGAAGCAGGGGAAGGAAGAGTTTGAGGCGCAGATTATGCAGCTGCCTGTTGTAGATACGCACACCCACCTTGTGGGGGATCGACTCTGTGCTGGCGACTTCTGGGAGATTGCCCACTATTTCTGGTTGTTTCGTGAACTACAGGCTGCTGGTTACCCAGCGAATGCCATGGAGCTGCCTGAGGACGAACGGATCGCTGCTTTCTTGGAAGCTTACCATGGATCGCGAAATACAATGATGAATGTGGCGATGACGCACATTTTCAGAGATTTATACGGTATTGTCATCCGTGACGCGGCCTCGATAAAGGAAGCTGACGCTGCCGTTAAACAGAGTGCTGGGCGTGTTACGTGGGCGCAAGAGGTGGCAGACCGACTGAACGTGAGCAGATTCGTCGTGAATATACCTGAACACGCAGATTTCCAAGGCATGCGTGAGAACGCCATCCTAATCCCGCGAATTGATGGGAGAATAGGGGGCTGGGTCAAGGAGATCGAGTCATCGCCTAATCCAACTGGGGTATTCGCCCAAGTGCGAGAGAAACTGAATCAGCTATTAGATACCTATAAGGAAGCTGGTTACGCAGGTGTTATGACCACGTTGCCGAGCTATGAAGCTAGAGCGAATCGCAAGGTTGTGGTCGGGCAAGGCAATACAAAGGATGAAATACTAATGATGCTTCTGCACGAACTAGGGGCTGCTGCTGAGCAACGGGGACTTCTCATACAGCTGTTTCTCGGCGTGGAACGTTCATGGTGTGGAACAGCGACGCCGGTCAATGACCCCACTCGTATCCTGAAGCTCTCAGCTTTGTTTGAATCGTATGCCTGCACCTTTGAACTCGTGGTGGCCTCTGAGCTTAACAATTTGGATATTGTGCAAGCGGCATGGAATTTTCCGAATGTTCATGTAGGTGGGCATTGGTGGTTTAACTTCCGAGCGAGTACCTATCGCGATAGTATGCAGTACCGTCTCGAGGCGCTTCCGGCAATAAAAAGTTCCCTCATTGTATCCGATGCCAGGTGCATGGAGTGGAGCTACGGCAAGATTCTGCTTGTTAAACGGATTGTGAGCGATTTCCTATGGGGTCAGATCCAGGCAGGCTGGATTGATTATGACACGGCGATCTATGTGGCTGAGCATTGGCTCTACCACAGTGCAGCGAAGCGCTACGGGGTTGCACATTGATATTGTAATCGTTCCCACCGCTCCCATAGTTCTAATCGTAAAAAAACACAGCGCGCTATAAGTTTCACCATGTCTGCCTTGGAACAACCCTAGTAAGATGAAGAAGTCAAATCGATGCAGCAAGCAAGAAGGGGAGGAAATCATGGCCAGCAAAATACAGCCATCCGATCATGCAATGTATAATTTCTCATCACAGAGTCAGAAATGGGCTTTTATACGAAAACATTGGCCAATTTATGTAATCTCATTACCGGGAATTATTTATTTTTTACTATTTAAATATATCCCATTATTCGGTTCCGTTATCGCGTTTCAAAACTACAACATTTTCAAGGGCATTAAAGGAAGCGACTGGGTAGGATTAGAACATTTCCAACGCATGTTCGCCTACACCGATTTCCTGCAAATTTTAAAAAATACGATATTAATCGGTATTTATGATATGTGTTTCGCTTTTCCGATTCCAATCGTCTTGGCTCTTCTCATTAATGAAGTACGCATTATGGCTTATAAACGGATTGTACAAACGGTGGTGTATATGCCGCACTTCCTGTCGTGGGTCATCGTCGGAGGCATCGTTGTTGGGGTGTTGTCCCCTTCCACGGGAATTGTTAATCATTTACTCTCATTGTTCGGCGTTGAGCCTATCTATTTCTTGGGGGAAAATAGCTACATTCGAACCATTCTCATTAGTTCTGGCGTTTGGAAGGATAGCGGTTGGGGAACGATCATTTATTTGGCAGCGATTGCAGGCATTAATCCTGACCTGTACGAAGCTTCGCAAATCGATGGAGCCAGTCGCATTCGTCAAGTGTTCTCCATCACGATTCCTAGTATTTTACCAACCATCGTCATTTTATTTTTGCTTCAAATTGGTAATTTTCTCGATTTCGGTTTCGAACGCGTCTTCGTATTTCTTAACCCGCTTAACAATGAGAATGGGGAGATTATTGATACGTTTGTGTATCGAGCAGGGCTTGTTGATCGTCAATACAGCTACACGACGGCTATCGGGTTGTTCAAGTCGGTTGTGGGTCTACTGTTGATCATGATCAGTAATATGTTTAGTAAAAAAATGACTGGCGAAGGCTTGTACTGATACGGAAGGAGACCGGAGGTGAATCGCTATGATTATGACAAGAGGCCATAAAATTTTTAATATCTTCAACCTTATATTGTTAGGTGTTCTCGGATTGAGCATGGTGCTGCCCCTTATTCACATTATTGCTCAGTCCTTAAGCAATAACACGGCCATTAATGCAGGAGATGTATCGTTTTGGCCTGTAGGCTTCACATTAGGCAGCTATAAACTTATTTTGGAGGATCCGACGATCTGGATCGGGTTCAGGAATAGTGTCATTATTACGGTATTTGGTACTTTTATTAATTTATTTATGACAACAACGCTTGCGTATCCGTTGTCCAGACCTGAATATTTGTTTCGTAAATCAATTCTAATGTTGGTGTTGTTTACTTTAATTTTCAGCGCACCGTTAATTCCCAATTATTTGTTGATCAAGCAATTGGGGCTGCTGAATACCCTCTGGGCTTTAATGTTGCCAATGGCGATTAGCGCTTTTAATTTATTCGTGATGCGGTCATTTTTCTTGAATCTACCATCGGAACTGCTGGATTCGGCACGAATGGACGGCTGCGGCGAGTTCCGTATACTCTGGAATATTGTCTTGCCGCTATCTAAGCCTGCAATGGCTACGATGGGAATTATGTATGCAGTCAGTCACTGGAACCGTTATGCGGAGGCCGTCTTCTATATTGATCATCGTCAATGGATACCGCTGCAAGTGCGGCTGAGGGAAATTGTATTTACCGATCAGATGGGGCAATCGGATGTATCTTCGGAACTCATGCAGCTTCTATCTCCAGAAGGAATTAAGATGGCGGTCATTGTCGTCGCTACGATTCCAATCCTATGTGTGTACCCGTTCCTACAAAAGCATTTTATCCAAGGTATGATGGTGGGTTCGGTGAAATCTTAATACAAATAGTGTGAAATCGGCCGCCCCGTAAGCGTATATGGGGTGGTTTTTTCAACCTAACGGATTGCAGCTCATATCGTAAATAAAACAACCCCAATCGTAAATTTTTCCATCTATGGAAATAAGAATGTGATTTACACTTAGGCAAGCAGGGGAGGAAGGAGATGATCTTACCATTTATAATGGAAGCGATTGCAATATGAATGATAACCCCTTGTTTCAAGTAGGTGTAACTGACTCTAAGGAGGCTTTAGAATGTTCAGTAAGATGTTGAAGCAACAAGTACTTAAAAAGGCGGTAAGCATAGTGCTTTCCTTAGCACTTGTTCTTACATTAATTAACATGAATCCAGTAGAAACGGTTTACGCAGCACAGGAGGACAGCTTGGGCATTTTGGACATACACGTGAACAAGCCAGTGGGCGCAGTTGTCGATCTCGATGATGCCACAATTGACGTATCCTTACCCTATGGTACCATCTATCAAATGCTGAATGTAACCACAAATGGTGCAAACGCAGTTCTATACAGAAGTGACGAAACAACGGTGATTCCTTTTGCAGCCAGCGGCATTAACAAAGGCGATGCGAAAATGGACCAATTTTCAGCCAGCGGAACCACGACATATTACTTAGTAGTAACCGATAACAATAACAGCAGCAATAGCAAAAAATACACCATAACGGTTACGGTTGATACGGCAGTGCCTTCTTTAAGTGGCCCAATGGGGCCAAATGACAAATACTTGCCGCTGAACATTCAGGCAGGCGAGTCCGCATGGGATGTGATGGGCGCATCCAAAATTGGCAATGGCAGCGGTACGGGTTCCATCGAAGGTCCAACGAGCCCTTCTTCTTACAGTGGGAAACCATGGTCAGAATCTGTATATGACCGTTCGGGTGACTACCCTGTGGCTTCGACTGTGAATGAATCATGGTTGGGAGACAATATGTATTTGCAAACGATCGGACGAAATGATTTGAATGCGCTTACGAAATATGGCATTGCAGGCGTACCAGGCACGTCTAAGCTCAACTCGGACATTTTGCGGTTTCACGAATTTAAACCTTTTGTGACGCCAGGAGGTGTAGGCCGTGACGACGGTGATCGCGGAGCCGTAGGCAGTGACCGGCAGAGATTGGAGATTAAGAGCAATACCAGCGCAGCCAACATCGATGCAAATAGCGTAGGCGGCGATATTATGACCCATCATTGGAGACTTATGCTCCCATCGGAAACGTTAAGGTTTCAACAAGATGTTGGTGAGAAAAAAGCAGGTGAATTCATTGAACCGCACCGGTTTTGGCACATCTTTCAATTGAAAGAAATCGCCGGCAACGCAGCGGGCCAACCAGTGACTACACTGACCTTAGTTTCCAGCGGAGGCAAAGGGCAGCTTGAATTCAGGAACAATCCAGATGGCAGCAATGCGGATCGCATTAAGCCATTGTTCACGATTCCTTTTGAAGAGATCGCAGATCGCTGGCTGGATTTTGAAGTAACGATCTTAACAGCAGATAAAGGTTATGTATACGGTAAACTTGTCGATCTGGAGTCAGGCGATGTACTGTTCGAAGGTGGGATGACGGCTGAAACCTCTAGACGCCCTGAAGTGAGCAATCCGACAACAGGCAGACTCGAAAGAACGGATTTACCCGTTGAAGCGGGTCAACAAAATCGTTCCAAATGGGGGCTTTACCGAGGGTTGTATAACAGCCCGGCTGATGCAGCCTATGCGGATGAATGGCAAGCAGCAACCATGTATCTGTCTGACGTACACTTAATCAAACGGGATGAGGACAGCTATATTTTCCCTGACGGCTGGAACCCCAATACACAAGCGAAAGATGTTGTTGCATGGGCAAGGCCAGCAGCGATTTCAGCTTCCCAAGGTACGGCATTTGGCAATTTAACTTTACCTTCCAAGCTAGATGTCACCCTGAGCACGGGGAAAATAGAGCCGGTGAATGTAACATGGAGCTCATCGGGCTATAATCCAGATCATACAGGAATCAATACGATTTATGGTGAGTTTAATGGCCCAGGTATAACGAACTCAACCCATATTAAACCATTTATTGAAGTTAATCTTTCTAGTTATAAAAACTGGGCGGTAACTCCCGGAGCTACGCTTAAGGTTGTTTCTAGCAGCAGCAACAGTAAAAACAACTTTATTGATGATAATGCTACGACAGCTTGGCAGGCCAACAGCTCTCTAACTAAGACAGATGGTTATCAATACTGGGCGGCCGTACAACTGGAAAAGAAAATAGATGTGAGTAACATTCAAATTGAATGGACGAGTAATAGTAAGTTTTTGAAAAATTATCAAGTATACTACGCGAATGATGCTGCAGCTTTTAATGAACTCAAAGAGGGAAATGCCCTATCAGCGACTTCAGATGCAACGCGCAAACCGCTTGAGACGGCAAATGGTTCCCTATGGCAACCAATCGCAGGCGTGGGAAAAACGACACAACTAGAAAATAACGAAAAAGCCAATCATACGTTGGCTGTGCCGATTGCAGCGCAATATATATTGCTAGTATCCGATGTCACACTCGATAATAGTGCTGGCGGAATTAAAGCGAATGTATTCAATGTTTTCGGTGAACCTTCGGCAACGGTTATTCCGGTTATACCGACAGGCTCTGTTAACCTGTTAGATCCATCTCGTTTTACACCGCAGGCTGGTGTCAATCTCAAGGTAAGCTCGGAAGCCAATGATCATCCGGGTGTAGATGCTTTGCGGTCAGGCGGCAGCGGGTATTGGCGGAATGCAAGCTCTAATGCCTATAAGGGTGACTATTCGCCATCCTCTCTAGCATTAAGTCTTGACTTAGGCGCGCCTAAAACGATTGATAAACTTTACCTTGAAATTCCTAACACCATCGCCAATATTCAAAGTAATGCTACAAGATTTGAGGTCTATTACACCAATGATCCTGCAGCATGGTCAAGTGCACCTACGGCTTCGGATGGGGCACAGCAGTATGACTGGAAAGCTAACGGTTGGACGCTAGCTGGTGGTACAGAGACTGAAGGTTTGTGGTCTTACGTGACGTATAACGGTCAGCAATGGGGCTATGATACGAAGCGTTTTCTGTATCCGTTTACAGCACGTTATGTGATGATAAACACCGTATTGGTTGGTCCTAGCGATAAGCGAGCGAATGATGCCAATTCCATGATGGGTCTATCCGCCTTAGCGATTTATGGTAAAGATCCGTATACGAACACTACCGCACTAGTGCCAGCTAAGGACACCTATAGTACATGGGATCAGGTTGCACCTATATCGACAACGATTAACCTGGGTGGGAAAGTGCTTACGAGCATTACGAATGGTGACAGTACGCTTCTATTAAATACGGATTACACATTTGCCGGCAATAAGGTTACTTTCACATCTCCCTACCTTGCCAAGTTGCCGCTGGGCACGAATGAATTTACGTTTCAATTTAACAGCGGCGCCCCTTCGCTATTTGCATTGGATGTCATAGCCCGTGGTTATGGCGCAAATGATAAGACGATCAAGATGAACGCAATCGAAGGCGTATCTCCTTACAATGTGTTAGGCGGAGCCATGGGTACCGATGAACCTGTAGAAGGTGTTACGAAAAGAATTAGAGATGCTTATCACGCTTTCTATGGTAATCAGCCTCGGGCGACAGCCGCGGATGATCATATCCAGAGTGTGTGGGATAGCACATTGCAAAAAAATGTGTTCAAGATTTTTGAATACGGCAGAGGTTTGAATAATGAGTTCTTGGATAAAACGCGTGATGGCGAGTATGGTCACAAAGGTGTATTCGACCCGAGTGTAGGCTATATTGTTGACGGCGCAGCTACTACCGATCGGCAAAGAGTTGAGATTCGCCCAAGCGAAGATTCGAATAACGATTTTGTCGCATACGAAGGCGATTTGGTTTCCTATGAGTGGATGTGGAATATTCCAGACGGCATCCAGTGGAACCAGTCAAACTTCAGGCATATCTTCCAGTTGAAGGCTACGAATCGCCAAGCTCCTGATACTTTACCAGTTGGCAATAATGGCGGTGAGAACGGCGCCTATATTCTTGCGATGTCCATTTCTGGAACGACGAACCGTGATCTAGTTGTCAATCATAACCGTTATGATGGCGATAAGACGCTAATGCGAATTCCATTACGAGAAATCGATGGGCACTGGATTAAAGTTGAGCTCAAAGCTCACATTTCGGACAGCGGTTGGCTGACCATTAAGATTACCGATCAAGTGACGGGCAAGGCATATACCTTTGACAGTCCGGATGTCTATCAAGTCTTCGGTAATCAAGGTACAGGTGACGGTGTCAAAGACTTATGGCGAAGACCCGAACGAGCAGGTGGCTTTGAGACCGAGTATCCGGCTGCGTTTGATCAATATTTGCGTCCAAAGTGGGGGATCTACCGCAGCTCTGCTAACGGTACCAACTCTGCGTATGACGTTCAGCTCGGGCTATCGGACATCACCATAAGCAAAGTTGCATCAGGGTTGTCATCTGTTAACTTGGCGCTTAATAAGAAGGCGTACAATGTTGGGCCAACAGGTGGTGCTAATCCGATTCAGATGCAATCAGCTACGGCGAATATGTACGGAAATGCTAATAAATTGACCAATGGCGTATTACAAGACCCGACCAAATGGACGGTAACGAACGTTACCAATTTGGATCAAATCGGCAATTATTCTTGGCTGGGTACCGACGGGGAGCGCAAAGGCAGCTTTGTCATCGACCTTGGGCAGGCGATGGATTTCAGCCAGATTAGACTGTTTGCCAAATCCACGAGGTTAAAGGGCGCAACCGTGTTTGTATCCAATGAGATCGGAGAGCATTCATCGGCTGCTGATTTTAACACTATGACTTTTCAACAAGTGGAAAAGCAGACGGCCCAAGGTTATACGTATGAGACAGGCACTAGTAATGGTGGTATCGATTCAGCAGATAGTTCGCACCCTATTAACTTGGGCAAGACCTATCATGCCAGATATCTCAAAGTAACGGTGGAGAATGCTTCTGGTGGTAATACAGGCACAGATCTGACGGGACCTCCACGCTTGACACAAGTACAAGTGTTCAATGCGCCACTTCCTCCGCAGCATCTGACGATGTTTAAGCGAAGGTTATACGGTGTACAATGAGACAACAGTATTGGCTGATTTACCAGCAGGAGCAACTACTTATCTGTTACCGAGTAACCTGACTGATTTCTCCAAAGTGACCGTAAGGTCCAAAGGAACAGACCCGTATTCACGTAAGTTTATGGTTTCGGCACCGACCTTACTTAACATGTCAACGGACATCGTTGGGATTGCACCGATTAGCATTACAACTAGCGTGGGTGTAGCTCCTGTTTTACCAACAGTCGTCACAGCGGTTTATAGTGACAACACGACGGGACAAAGAGGGGTCATCTGGGACGCTATTGATCCATCTCAATATGCTGTAGCAGGGAGCTTTAGCGTGCAAGGAACTGTCACCGGCGTAACTTATAAGGCTTTGGCTAATATTACAGTTACAGCCATAGACATTCCACTACCTGTTATTGTCAGCTATTCGCCAATCAACATAACGACAACAGCTGGAACAGCACCTATCTTACCAACGGTAGTTACAGCGGTTTACAGCGACAATACGACTAAGCAGCTAAGTGTCGTCTGGAGCAATATAGAGGCTTCACAATATGCCTCGGCAGGTACCTTTAAGGTGCTGGGAACAGTTGGGGGCACCTCCTTGAAGGCAGAAGCAACAATCACAGTTACACAGCGTACGACGGATCCGGGACCTAGTACAGGGACAGGTAGTGGAACTGGCACTGGCACTGGCACTGGCACTAGTTCAAGTTCAGGAACTACGGGGATCATCGATCTTGATAAAGATGCCAAAGTGACCAAAGAAACAACGGCAGATGGGAAGACGGTTACGAAAGTCACCTTAGATCGGGATAAACTGGAGAAAGCATCAGCGATTCCAGTCGTCGTGATTGAAGTGAAGGACGGTGCTTCCATCGTAAATGTGGAACTGCCAGGCCAAGCAATCCTGAACGCAATCAGTAAGCATAACAACACAGTAATTCAGATTAAAGCGAATGGTGCCATATATGAGCTGCCAGTTCAATTGTTTAAAGATATAGCTAAGGATTCAACCATAAGCGTTGTAATTTCAAAAGTTTCGGGTAAAACCGGAGACGATGTCACTGCCGCAGTGAACAAGTTGAACGCGAAGCAGCTCGTTGCAAACCCGATCGAATTTACGATCACGGTCAACGGGAAAGAAATGAATGATTTTGGTGGCGTTTACGTGAACCGCACACTTAACTTGGGGACATGGACAGGTGACCCTGGCAAGGTAACTGCGCTCTGGATCGATGCGAATAATCAGATCCATTTCGTACCAGCCATACTTACGACGAAGAATGGATCATCTGAAGTTACGATTCGTTCGCCGCACAACAGTACGTACACGGTCATCCAATCCAATCAATCATTTGCAGATTTAGCAGGGCATTGGGCCAAAGCGGATGTTGAGCTGCTGGCCAATAAATGGATCGTTAACGGAATCACGGATAAGCAGTTTGCACCAGAGGCGCAAGTTACGCGCGCTGAGTTTGCGGCCATGCTAGTTCGATCCCTTGGACTCGTAGAGAAGCAAGCAGATGCGTTCCGTGATGTAAGCCCGCGCGACTGGTTCGCTGGAGCCGTCAGCACGGCGCATCAAGCCGGGTTGATTAACGGTTATGAGGATGGTACCTTTAGGCCGAATGCCAACATCACTCGCGAACAGATGGTGGCGATGATGATGCGCGCGATGAAAGTTGGAGGCAAGGAAATCCAAGCCAGTAGCACAGTGATTGATCGCTTCGCCGACCGTTCGACGATCGGCGAATGGTCGAAGGCAGCCGTCGCACAGGCGCTGACAGCAGGTCTTGTTCAAGGCTTATCGGACAATAGCTTCGCACCGACAGAGCCTGCCACACGCGCACAAGCGGCCACAATGCTGAAGCGCATGCTGCAATCGTTACAATTTATTAACTGATTCACACCCAGACCGCCAAAGCTGTTTGGCGGTCTTTTTTTCACCTGGGTTTACGGCATATGGTTACCTTCATCATACGGTGACTTCCCGATACCGAGCTAATTCTAGCTGTCACCCAGTCATCTAAATGGATTTACTCCATCTATTTGTGCCAAGTACCCCGAATTTGAGGGAGTAGCTGTATTTTCTACAGTTAATTTTCATGTAGGAGCTCGATATTTTAAAAAACAGATAAATTAGCTGTAGTTTTTTCATCTATTCGCGAAAACACAGCGAAATACTGAATATTACCTGTATTTTTTCCATCTAAACATGGAGAACCCACTACGTTTGACACAAGTGTGATCGTGATGGCACTGTGCAATCAAATTCAGGACTTTCCTCAATCGTATAAAATCACATAGCGTCTTAAATTTATACATTCAGAAATCGGATCGTAATCGTTATGATAATCACAGATCGATGGAATCGCTTACAGTACATGAAGAAAGAAGGGGCTTTCAATGAAAAAAACAATCAGTCTAAGTCTAGCTGTCATGATGGCAGCTACCGCACTAACCGCGTGTTCCTCAGACGGAAAAGTGGCAGGCACGGCTTCACCACAACCATCAGGCAATGTAAAGGCAGCACCAGTCAAGTTCTCGTTACTTTTTCCAACGACAGTCAGCACAGGTTACCACACTCGAATTCCCGATTTAAACAAGGACAAGTGGGTCTTGAAGTTGGAAGAATTAACGAATACGGATTTGGATGTTAGGGTTGTCGAAGATGCCAAGTTCGGGGTAATGTTCGCAAGTAACGATATTCCCGATGTTGTTGGCAGTATCGGTGGTCCAGGCAGTAAGTCGATGTCAGGTTCGGTTGAGAATGGTGTGTTCATGCCGCTGGACGATCTGTTGAAGCAGTATGGACCAAATTTGTTGAAAATGGTACCCAAAGCAGCGTGGGAGAGTGTTTCGTATAACGGAAAGATTTATGGCATTCCCGAATATTTGAGCAATCCTTCCCGTCGTGCCACTTACATTCGTACCGATTTGCTAGCGAAAACGGGTCTTCAAGCTCCCAAAACGGTAGATGAGTTTCTGAATGTCCTAAGGGCTTTCAAGAAGTTAGGTGTCGAGAGTCCGTATCAAATGAGGGAAAATTTCAAGTATGCGGACGTTCTTCTAGGAGCTTACGACGTACTGCCGTATAAAGATCAATTTGAACTCGTGGATGGTCAAGTGGTTCCTAAATTTTTCGATTCGGAAAATGTACAGAAAGCACTAACCGCATATAAAACCATGTACGAAGAAGGTTTGATTCCGAAGGAATTCGCTACCATTTCCGCAACGGATTACAATAAAAGCCTAGATGCGGGGAAAGCGGGTATCTGGTCGCAGAATGCTTCCGGCTTACCAGGGGCCAAAACCAAGCTAAGAGCGCTCAACCCAGACTTTAAAGCGGATATCATTGCTTCTCCGAAGGGTCCGGAAGGCAAAGGCGGTTACTTCTACTATTCACCTGTCGTTCGAACGTTCTATATCAATAAAAATGTGAAGCAAGACACGGCTGCCGGTATTATCAAAATGTTCGAGTGGATGATGACTTCCAAGGACGCAGAAACATTCTTTACCTTCGGCATTGAAGGCGATACGTATACCAAAGACAGCGGTGGCGCGATTAACTATAAATTCCCAGTAACGAAGGAAGAAATTGATGAAGAAGGGTTCCGCAGCGGAACACTTTGGGCGGTACATGACTCTACCTACAATAAACCAAGAATGCAGCTAAACGATGATGGACAATCGACCTTGAAAGCATTTGACGAGATTCTTTCGAAGGAAGGTTTACCTGGTATTGGATTCTATCCGGATTTGAGCAGCTTTGCTAAATTCCCAGATCTAGCAGCGCCTCAACCAGACGTAGGTCCGAAAATCATCGTGGACCACATGATCAAAATGATTTATGGCAAAGAGCCAATCTCCGATTGGCCGAAAGTCATCGAAGAGTATAAATCCAAAGGCGGCACCGAAATTATTAAAGAAGCGACAGAGCGTTGGAATAAGAAGCAAGGCGCGATTATGATTGACACGAAATAAGTACAGGTCTAAAGAGGCATCCCTTTCGCAACGGAATTCGCGGAGGGATGTCTTTACTTTTCGAAAATCGTAAAAAAACACATACTGCCGTAAGTTAATACGTTTTTCTTGGACGGTCAATCTCCTATAATGAAGGCAACTAAAATCTATGGAACTTTAAGGGGGTATTTGTTACATGAAAGCGATATTGGTTGGTTTAGGTTCAGCCGGGTTCAGCTGGTATAAACGTCTAAGAGATCAAGGATTATTAGCAGCAGTTGTTGAGGTTGATCTAGCAATGAAAGAGAAGATGCTGGACGATCCGTTCCCTTTTTACACGTCATTAGAAGAGGCTTTGCAGAACGAACAAGCTGATTTTCTAGTCAATGTAACTTCACCTATGCGGCACACAGCAGTGAACCATGCGGCATTTGATCATAAGTTGGCTGTCTTGTGCGAGAAACCGATTTCCTTTGATTATGAGGAATCCATCGAGATCGTAGCTAGAGCTGCCAGGGATAAGCTCCCGTTTATGATTGCAGAGAATTACCGCAGGATGCCTTATATTCGTAAAATGAAACAGCTTTTGGACGAAGGTGTCATCGGCCGTATTTCGTCTATGGATATACAGTTCTACAGATACCACCATGTTCAGCGGAGATATACCGTTAGTATTCTGGATGATATCGGAGTGCACCACTTAGATATTATCCGCTATTTCACGGGTAGAGAAGGGACGTCCGTGCAATCGAAGCTGTACAATCCAATTGGCGCTTGGCAAGAAGAAGGAGCGCTTATTAATGCGTATGCTTTCTTTGAATTGGAGGGTGGTATCACAGTGAGCTACAACGCATCCATCTCGGCCAGAGGGACGGAGACGCCATGGAGCGGCAATTGGCGAATCGAAGGAACGGAGGGCGCTATGGAAGTCGTCGATAAAGAAATTCGCCTCATTCGGGACGGCAAAGTTGACGTTATTGATGACATAAGTGGTGTTGATGAAACCGATACACTGGCCGAATTTCTGGCATCACTCCGTGAAGGACGCGAAGCGGAAACGAGTGGCAGGGATTATTTGAAAACCCAAGCACTTGTTCATTACACGAAGCTGGCTAATGAGTCCGGCAGAACGATGTCCATTGAGGTTCCAACACTATAAAGGATTGGGGAAATGAGTGTGCAAACATCGAATTGGCAACAAACAGCACCTGGCGTATGGCGCCTTACGATTGGAAATCCGCAAGGCATAACACCGCTCTCTTTGATGGGGGTGTTACCGAAAGATGAGGCGCTGCAGCAGCTTCCGCAAGTGAATCCTCCTTTTACAAGAGAAAGCATCGAAATCAAGGACCTTGGTGATTATCTTTTACTATCCATCCCGCTTAATCGTACGGAAAAGCTATATGGGACAGGCTTACAATTATTAAGAATGAATCAACGAGGAAGAAACCGTTATTTGCGGGTAAACAGCGATCCTAAGCAAGATACAGGCGAGACGCATGCGCCAGTACCCTTCTATATAAGCGATCTAGGGTATGGCGTGTTGGTGGATACTTCGCGCATCGTGACCATGTATTGCGGCTCAACGATGAGACAAGAGGAAACGCTAAGCGAGGATATACGTGATCGCAACACCAATAAGGGATGGAAAGCGACACTAGTCGCATCGCGGGTGGAAATCAAACTGCCTAGGGAAGGAGCACACGTTTATTTGTTTGGCGGACCAACCCTCTCCGATGTCGTAGCTAGATATAATTTGTTTTGCGGTGGAGGCACGCTGCCTCCGAAGTGGGGACTTGGCTTCTGGCATCGGGTTCCGACGCTATATACGGACGAACAAGTGCTCGAAGAAGCAGAGCAGTTCCGTCAGCATGATATGCCCTGTGATGTCATTGGACTCGAACCTGGTTGGCACAGCCACAGCTACCCGGTCACCTATGAATGGGAGAAGAGCCGATTCCCAGAACCGGAACAATTCGTAAAGGAACTGGATCGTAAAGGCTTTCGTGTGAACCTGTGGGAGCATCCCTTTGTATCACCGAAGAGTGAGTTGTATGAGGATTTGAAGCCGCTGTCGGGGAGTCACTCGGTATGGGGAGGGCTTGCTCCGGATTATTCGCTGCCTGAAGCTGTGTCGCTTTATAAGAAGCAGCATGAAGAGGAGCATGTCAATATCGGGGTAGCCGGCTACAAGCTGGATGAATGTGACGGCAGTGATCTGACCAACAACTCATGGATGTTTCCTGGGCACGCTCAGTTCCCATCGGGTCTTGATGGCGAGCAGATGAGACAAATGTACGGGTTAATGTTTCAAAAGATGACGACAGAACTTTACCGCAGTAAGAATCGGAGAACGTATGGGCTTGTCAGGGCTTCGAATACCGCGGCTTCTTCCATGCCGTATGTCTTGTATTCAGATCTTTACGATCACAAGCAATTCATTCGTGGTGTATGCAACGCCTCTTTCAGCGGGTTGCTGTGGACGCCGGAAGTTCGCAGAGCTAGGAATGCCGAAGACTGGGTCAGACGGATGCAAACGGTCATCTTCTCGCCTCTTGCGATGCTCAATGCCTGGGGGGACGGCACGAAACCGTGGTCTTTCCCAGAGGTTGAGGATACAGTTCGCCACTATATCAAGCTGCGGATGAGACTGCTGCCTTACTTGTATACGGCATTCGCCGCGTACCGGGAGAAGGGAATCCCACCTTTCCGTGCCATGCCATTCGTAATGTCTCCAGCAGAAATCGCAGAAGCTGAGGCGATCCAAGCTGAAGCAGCTGAGCAAACCTTGAACACGACAGATGGTGCATATGGCAAGAAGAAAGTGAGAGAATGGGACGACCAATACATGGTCGGTGATGCCCTGTTAGTTGCTCCACTTGTCGAAGGGGAAACTGAGCGAGAAGTCCTACTCCCTTCGGGAGTCTGGTATGGATTAGAGACGGGGGAACGATACGAAGGTGGTTGTATCATTCGGATTCAATGCGGTCTAGAGAGGATTCCAGTATTTGTTAAAAATGGATCAATCATTCCTATGATGCCTGCGCTGTCGCATGTCCCACCGCTAGGAACGCAAGTCCCACTTGAGCTGATTCATTTCGGTGATGCTGCAGGTGAAGGGAATTTATATGACGATGATGGGGAATCGTTTGACTATGAGGCCGGCGTATGCGGCTTGTGGAAAGCAACTGTCATCCAACATACAGATGGCTCCTACGAGGGACAACTTACTGGACCGACTGAGAAGCCGCAAGCCTACAGCACTGTCACGTGGCGCTTCGCACAAATTCGTTTGTAGCGCTTTCCGTTGAAGAACTGATCACGGTGAGTTATCATAATTGGATATTGATTCTGAGACATGGGTAGGAGGTCTGAACATGCATGTATTGATCGTAGATGATGAGCCTGTCATACGCAGAGGAATCGTGAAGATGGCGGAAATGTACCAACCTGCGTTCTCACGCATTCAGACAGCTGAGAATGGCGTGGAAGCGTTGGAGCGAATTCGGGCTTGCGAGCCTGATCTTGTGCTAGTAGACGTTCGTATGCCGAAAATGGACGGGTTAGAGCTCTGCAGAATCATTCATGAAGATTTCCCGCAAATCAAAACCGTTGTGATATCTGGTTATAGTGATTTTGAATATGCGCAAAAAAGTATGAATTATGGTGTACGTCATTATATGTTAAAACCTGTTACGACAGCGGATGTCCATGACATGCTGAATCAGTTAATCAAAGAGCCTTCACGCGGCTACATGCCGCCTTCCCGTTATATTGAGTGGATTGATCAGATGGAGCAGCAAATATGGGCTTTGCAAATGGAGGAGCTAGGCAGCTTAATCGACCGTTGGCGTGACTATTGTCTCTCTGTGCAACTATCGCTGGCTGGACTTAAAGAACTATTGGATGATTGTTACGCCCTATTAGTCAAGCGCTTCCAAGCCCGTAACTACTCCCCTTCCATCGCGCAAGCCTATTTGCAGGCAGATAGTGTGAAGGAAGCTGTTGACATATTCAATAAAGGGTTAATTCAAATGGCCAAGGGCTTGCAAGCCGTTCGAAGTGGAAGCTTTAAAGATCCGATGGAAGAGGCCAAAAGCTATATTGACAGCAGATTATCTGAGGATATCACGTTGGATCAAGTTGCGGCCATGGTCGGATTGACACCGACGTATTTCAGCTCGCTTTTTAAAAAAGTAACCCAAGAGACCTTTGTTCAGTATCGGATTAATAAAAGAATGATGAAAGCGAAGGAAATGTTGGCCATTCCCTATGTCCGAATCGTGGATGTAGCCACAGATGTGGGGTACGACGATTACCCGCATTTTACAAAAACCTTCAAAAAAATAGTTGGCGTATCCCCTTCTGAATATCGTGCAGGATTGGGTATCAAATGAAAATTAGAGGGTTAACGAAGAAAATATTCGTTTATTTCTTGATTGTTATCATTCTTTCGCTTAGTAGTGTTGGCATCTTCTCCTACATGACTTCTTCCGGAGAGTTAGCTGAGATGGTTGAGAATCAAATGAACCAAATCGTCGGAAATGCGGTTCATCACACGGATTTGTATTTGAAGGATTATGAGCGGTCGATTGTCTCTCTTTTGACAAACAGACAGGTTATGGAGTTTGTAGATTTGAAGGCAGACCGGGAGGAATATGACTATTATATTGCTCGGAAAACGATTCGCGAACTGAGTGTCGATCCGTTATTTATCCGTAATCCAAAGTTGTCATCCGTGTATGTAATTAGCGATGAACTGAATGCCATCTATTACTATAACGGTGTAGGTGAACAATCCTTCAACGCCGAGGATAAGCGGAAGCAGCGCGAATATTTTCTCGCCAATACAGCTGCTGACGGTAAATTAAGTATTTTGAACCATACGATCATTGAAGGTCAAGAGAATCAAATGCTTACGTTAGTTCGTCGTTTTCGAGGATTTACCTCGCCTGAACTGAGTGGCATACTCGCTATTGAGATGCGATCGGCGGATCTGTCTGCCCTATGGAAAGGGATTGATCTAGGTAAATATGGATACTTATTTATCATTGATAATAAAGGCCGATACATCTATCATCCCAATGGGGAGAAAGTCGGGTCCGATGTCCCCAAAGCGTTTGTAGAAAAGATGGAAAAAGCAGGAACTTCTTCCTTCATCGACAGCAGTGAGGGGGATGAACGCATGTATGTGAGTCGGAAGTCTGATTATTCGGATTGGCAGCTTGTCGTATCTATGCCGTTGCGTGAACTGCGTAAGCCTTTAATGAACATTCGTTCGACAACGTTGATTGTCGGTTTATTTACATTGATGTTGGCGATTTTACTTGCGTACAGATTCGGTAAATCGATTACGAAGCCGATTCAAGTGTTGAAAAGCGGGATGAGAGAGACGGAGAAGGGGAACTGGGCTACGATTCCACTCCCTCCTCACAAAGATGAAATTGTTGAGTTGATGGTGCGCTACAATTTGATGGTGAAGCGGCTATCCGAAGCCGTTGACCGCGTGGTTCAGGTTGAAATCAGCAACTCTGAGATTCGGATGGAACGCCAGAAAGCGGAGTATCAATCTCTGCAGCTGCAGATCAATCCTCATTTTATGTACAACACACTTGAGACCATTGTTTGCTATGCCACGATTCAAGAATCAGAAGAAATATCTGAAATCGTGAAGGCATTGGCATACATGCTGCGTTACTCGGTTCAAACGAATCTCGAGGAGATTACTGTTGCTAACGAATTGAAGCATGTTTTGTATTATATTGTTGTTTTGAAGCACAGAATTGGCCGCGATTTCGAGATTGATGTTGCTATAAAACCGGAGTATCTGCTTCATGTCATGGTTCGTTTGACCCTCCAGCCTTTAGTCGAAAATGTGTTTCAGCATGCCTTTCCTGACGGGTTGGAAGATTATCACTTCGTTCGCATTGACGGAGGCGTTGTTGACGGGATTTTCTGGATCAGTGTTGAGGATAATGGTTCAGGGATGACGGAGGCTAAATTAACGCAGCTCCAAGCGAAATTGAATGCTAATCGGTTGGCGGATACGGAAACAGATGAAGCAGGCAAAAAAGGTGGCATCGGTGTGCTGAACGTCCATCGCCGTATTCAAATGGTCTATGGGGAGAGCTATGGACTCCGGATTGAAAGCGTAGCTGAGCAAGGGACCAAAATGATCATGGTGATGCCTGCATCGCCTAAACAGAGTGATAAGCCAAGCGGTGAATAGGGGGCGTATTCTTGAACAATCGTGAGAAACTGTGGTATCTGCAGCCTGCTAAGTTGTGGGTGGAGGCCCTCCCGATCGGGAACGGTCGGTTAGGTGGGATGATCTTCGGTCACGTACAGGAGGAACGAATTCAGTTAAATGAAGATTCCATCTGGTACGGAGGTCCTAAGGATGGGATTAACCCCGATGGTTCCCGTCATTTGGAGGGAATTCGGGAGATGCTTTTCGAAGGGAAGGTGGAGGAGGCCACGCGATTAACGCGAATGGCTCTTTTCTCCACGCCCAAATATTATAATCCGTATCAGCCTTTGGGAGACCTGAGGCTTTATTTTCATGGCCAAAAGGGTGAAGTTGAAGACTATCGGCGAGAGTTGGATATCAAGAATGCCATAGCTCGGACGAGCTATAAGGTAGATGGAGTCAGCTATCGTCGTACGATGTATGCGAGCTACCCTGATCAAGCGATTATCATCCGACTTACATGTGATCAACCTGGTCAACTGAACTTCTCTGCGAATCTGAATCGCAGACCGTACGAGGGTGAAACGGGCCGTTTATCGGCCGACAGTATTTGGATGAGCGGCGAATGCGGAAAGCACGGTGTCGAATATGCCTGTGTGCTGAAGGCAAAAACGGAGGGCGGGACTGTCTCTGTTATTGGCGATTTCTTGTCTGTGGAAGGGGCTAGTTCCGTGACGTTGCTGCTTGCTGCAGCGAGTACCTTCCGAGAGTCGGATCCATTAGCTGCCTGTCAGCTGCATATCGCGGCCGCAGAGCAGTTTAATACGGAAGAACTAGAGCGCCGGCATATTCAGGATTATCAAAGGTTGTTCAATCGGGTGAGTCTGCAACTGACGGAGCAGGATCCGTTAGATGACTTGGCAACCGATGAGCGATTGAAGCTGATGCAGGAATCGCATTCGCATATGGATACTGGATTGATGGAGCTTTACTTTCACTATGGACGGTATTTGCTGATCGCCAGCTCCCGCCCAGGATGCTTGCCCGCTAATCTTCAGGGCATATGGAATGACAGCTTTACACCGCCTTGGGAGTCCAAATACACGATTAATATCAATACGCAAATGAACTATTGGCCAGCAGAGGTATGCGGACTATCCGAATGTCATGAGCCATTGTTTGATCATATTGAACGCATGCAGGTGAGCGGACGGCAAACCGCAAGAGATTTGTATGGATGTTCCGGCTTTGTCGCTCATCACAACACAAACCTATGGGGAGAAACACGGCCTGAGGGCTTATTTCCGACATGTGTCATTTGGCCAATGGGAGCGGCATGGCTGAGCTTACATCTGTGGGAGCAATTTCTATTTACGGCAGATAAGGATTTTTTACGGGGGAGAGCCTATCCGATCTTGAAGGAAGCCGCGGCTTTTTTCGTAGATTATTTGGTGGAGGCGCCAAATGGACAGCTTGTGACAGGCCCCTCTGTCTCACCCGAAAACGTGTACGTATTGGAAGATGGAACTAGAGGAGCATTGACCATGGGGCCCGCTATGGATTCGCAGATCATCCATGAGTTGTTCACAGCCTGTATCCAGAGCAGCGATCAGCTGCAAGTGGATGGAGAACTGCGGGAACAGCTCACGGCGCTGCTAGCGCGGCTGCCTAAGCCTCAGATTGGCGGACACGGTCAAATCATGGAATGGTTGGAGGACTATGCGGAGGAGGATCCTGGTCACCGTCATATTTCACAATTGTTTGCCTTGCATCCTGGCACGCAAATAAGCCCGCATCGAACGCCAGAATTAGCTGAGGCAGCAGCAGCAACCCTACAGCGCAGATTGGCAAACGGAGGGGGGCATACGGGCTGGAGCAGCGCGTGGATCGTTAATATGTTTGCGAGACTTGAGGATGGCGAACAATCGCATACGCACTTGAACCATATGCTGCGCAAATCAACGTATCTCAACCTCTTTGATGCGCATCCGCCTTTTCAAATTGACGGCAATTTCGGAGCCACAGCGGGTATCGTGGAGATGCTGATGCAGTCACATGCGGGTGAGTTAAGTTTGCTTCCTGCCCTGCCGTCAGCGTGGCCACAGGGGGCTGTGAGCGGCTTGCGAGGGCGCAATGGATATACGATTGATCTGAAATGGTCCGATGGCGAATTATCGGAGGCGGTGATCCATGCAGCAGGCTCTGGCACATGCAGAATCCGTACGCGCGAAGCCGTTCTGGTGCGTAGTGGAGGCGTAGACATCTTGGTGAACAGAGAACATTCGGTTATCGAATTTCAAGTCGAAGCGGGTTGCACATATGAAATTTTCAGAAAATAGGGAAGATTGACTTGGATTCCTAGTCATTTCCATTTTCAAAAATCGGGAACAGAGAAATCCGTTACATTTTAAAATTTCGGGCAAGTTATCCTTCTTGGGTGCATAGGATTGTAGTACACAATTCACCATCACGAGCTGACCTATTGCCATTAAAGGCAGCAGTGAAAGGAGGTACCCATGGACATATTCAAAAGAATTTCAGAGCATCGTACGGAGAAGGATTCATTGAGCTGGACCGGTACGTTCGCGGAGTACATAGAATTGCTTCGCAGTAATCCTGGACTCGCGAGAACTGCGCATTCTAGGGTCTATGACATGATTGCTTCGCAAGGTATCAACGATCAAGTTGGCCACAAATCCTACAAATTTTTCAATCAAGAGATTTTCGGTCTGGATCGTGCCGTTGAGAAGCTAGTGGAAGAATATTTCCACTCCGCTGCCCGTCGATTAGATGTTCGCAAACGTATTTTGTTGCTAATGGGTCCTGTAAGCGGTGGGAAATCCACAATTGTGACCATGTTGAAACGCGGATTAGAGCAGTTTGCCAAAACGGATTTAGGGGCAGTCTATGCGATCAAAGGGTGTCCGATGCACGAAGAGCCGCTTCATTTGATTCCGATGGAGCTGAGACCAGAGATTGAGCGCGAGTTGAATGTGAAAATCGAAGGCAGCTTATGCCCATCGTGCCAAATGCGGTTGAAAACGGAGTACAACGGTTGTATCGAAGATGTGCATGTGGAACGTGTTTTTGTCTCCGAAGAAGGCCGGGTAGGGATTGGTACTTTCAGTCCTTCCGATCCCAAATCGCAGGATATCGCCGACTTAACGGGAAGCATTGACTTTTCAACGATTACAGAGTTTGGTTCTGAGTCGGATCCGCGTGCGTATCGTTTCGATGGCGAGCTGAATAAGGCGAACAGGGGGATCATGGAGTTCCAGGAAATGCTGAAATGTGATGAGAAATTCCTCTGGAATCTACTCTCACTGACGCAAGAGGGGAATTTCAAAGCGGGTCGCTTCGCCCTGATCAGTGCAGATGAGTTGATCATTGCGCATACCAATGAAACGGAGTATAAGTCTTTTATCGCGAATAAGAAAAATGAGGCCTTGCAGTCTCGTATGATTGTTATGCCGATCCCTTATAATTTGCGTGTATCCGATGAAGAAAAAATTTACTATAAGCTTATCGGACAGAGTGATATGTCGCACATCCATATTGCCCCGCACGCGCTTCGTGTGGCCGCGATCTTCTCGATTCTCACGCGTTTGAAGGAAACGAAGAAGCAAGGGATGGATTTGATCAAGAAGATGCGCATGTACGACGGTGAAGTCGTCGAGGGGTACAAAGAGGCTGATCTGAAGGAAATGCAAAATGAATATCAAGAAGAAGGCATGAGCGGAATTGATCCACGGTATGTTATTAACCGAATTTCAAGTGCCTTGATCCGTCAGGATCTCCAATGTATTAACGCCCTAGATGTGCTGCGAGCTCTGAAAGACGGTCTGGATCAGCATCCATCGATTACCAAGGATGAGCGGGAGCGCTTCCTGAATTTCATCTCTGTTGCCCGTAAGGAATACGACGATATTGCCAAGAAAGAAGTACAGAAAGCGTTCGTCTACTCCTTCGAGGAGTCGGCTAGAACTATTTTCGACAACTACTTAGATAATATTGAGGCCTACTGCAACTGGGGTAAAATCAAGGATCCGTTGACCGGCGAGGAAATGGATCCAGATGAGCGCCTCATGCGTTCCATTGAAGAGCAGATTGGTATTTCGGAAAATGCGAAAAAAGCATTCCGCGAAGAAATCTTAATCCGCATCTCCTCTTACTCACGCAAAGGCAGAAGGTTCGACTATAGTAGTCACGAGCGGCTGCGTGAGGCGATTGAGAAGAAGCTATTCGCAGATCTGAAGGACATCGTGAAGA
The DNA here is from genome assembly GCF_013141695.1 of Paenibacillus plantarum. Taxonomy (GTDB): domain Bacteria; phylum Bacillota; class Bacilli; order Paenibacillales; family NBRC-103111; genus Paenibacillus_E; species Paenibacillus_E plantarum. Next base: position 5,536 of record NZ_WHNY01000028.1, on the reverse strand, counting down.
TTACGACCTCAACGAAAACACCGGATGAGAAGCAGCTGAAGAAAATTAATGATGTGACGAAGCAGCTCATCGACGAGCATGGATACTGCCCAGTTTGTGCCAATGAATTACTGCGGTATGTAGGAAGCTTATTGAACAGATAGGCGAATACGCTTGAAGCCAAAGACCTGAGTGGGTGACGACCCCTTAGGTCTTTTTCCCTGTGCAGAGGATGCCGATTGTTGCCTAACACGAAATCTATTAATCTCTCATATACTACTTTAGCTTCATAATAGAGGAGGTGTAGAAGATCATGGCAAGGAACTCAATGAAAATAACAGGCGCTTATATTTTAATCGTAGTAAGCTTTCTAGCTATCATCTTGACCTGGGAGCCATCGCTATTGTCACCGTTGGGGGGGAGTTTCATTGCAGGTGTAAGCTTCATAGGGGCTATTCTGATGTGGCAGGATGCAGCCGAGTCATTGCAGGGAGTTGGCAAGGAGAATGTCAACCGAGCCAAAGCCGATCGCTGATAAACAAGAGGATAAAGACAACACCCCCCAGAAGTCGAAGTCTGAATCCGGGAAGTGGAACGATTTATTTGGATTCGGCAAAATGATGGACAAACTCCCACTTCATAAACTCTCAGCAAGGATGGCTTATTGCATGTTTTTCGATTTACTTTTATTGTTTTTTGTTCTTATTCTCCGTGCGACAGATACCAAAATGAATGAGTTTCCGAATGCTTGGGATTTCAGACTAATCGTTCTCACAACCATCGTTGTTTTTTTCGTAGGGCTGTGCGATTTGATGGGATTTAGAAATAACAAGAAAAACTAGGATAGCATCTAATTCTATGAATACCTCTTGTGCAAAAAAATGCCAATGAGGTTTCTTTTTTTATTGAATCGCGGGAAGAAATGTGTCGAATAAAACATATTATGACAAGATTTTTAATTGAATTTAAAGCAATAGTAAGTGTGACCCATGTCTGATTGGTGTATTAAATACAAAATTAAGGTCTTTTGGATTATTTTATTTGGTGTATGGATAGCTATATTAACCATTGTTAGTTATAATTAGGACCAATGATCTATCTTTTTGTAAGATATATATTAACTTGTAGCATTATGACGGTAATGTCGAAATATAGAAGGCATCTTTACAGAAGGGGGTGACAGGTAGATGCTTGCCCGATTATTCAAAAATATAACTAGAAATCAAGTGGAATTGCCGGTAGATATTGTCTCTATCATTAGTGAAATCAATAATCTGTATTTAGCGATGGAAGAACGTTTGGCAAATGAAGAATTGCAACATCGGTCAAAAGAACTATCCGAACAAATCCGAAGTGGAACAGCCGGAGAATTTCTGCTACCTGAGGCATATGCTCTAGTCAAGCTTGCATGCCGTAGAGTCTTAGGAATTGTTGTGCACGATGTCCAGCTTTACGGGGCAATTATGCTTTACAGAGGGCATATTGCTGAAATGAAAACAGGGGAAGGCAAGACAGTAACCGCTGTGTTCCCTGCATTTTTGCAAGCTTTGGAAGGGCACGGCGTACATATTGCTACAGTAAATGAATATTTGGCTGAGCGGGATAGTCGCAAAATGGGAGACATATTTCGCATGCTTGGACTTACCGTTGGTTGCATCATTGCTGGAATGTCACCTGCTGTAAGGAAGGCAGAGTACCTACAAGATGTTATTTATTCCACTCATGTGGAGCTTGGGTTTGATTATTTAAGGGATCATTTGGTGCTGAGCACAGGTGAAAAGGTTCAGCGTGGTTTATACGATATCATTATAGATGAAGTGGACAGTATCCTAATAGATGAAGCGCGCACTCCCTTGATTATTTCGGCGCCTCCAGGTAGTGGGCAACAGTATTTATTTTTTATTGACGAAAAAATAAAAAAACTTAGCGAAAGCCATGTTCAGATCGTGGAGTCCCATAAACATGTCGTGTTAACGGAAGAAGGAATGGATTATTGTGAAAATCTTTTTTCTGTTGATAATCTGACAAAGCAAGAGCATTCGGAACTCTATCATTATATTGTTCAGGCATTACGAGCAAACTATGTCTTCAAACGAGATGTTGATTATGTCATTATCCGCCATGATGACGGATCCGAGGAAGCCGTTATTATCGATCCGAGCACAGGACGACCTATGTTAGGAAGAAGGTTTATGGAAGGACTACATCAAGCCATAGAAGCCAAAGAGGGAATTCTGGTTCAAGGGCAGCCAAAGACCCTTGCAACGATAACTTTGCAAAACTTCTTCGCTATGTATGCCCAAATATGCGGCATGACGGGTACTGCGATGGAATCCAAGGACGAGCTTCGTGATATTTACGGTATAGATGTTGTGAGAATTCCTACCCATAGACCTGTCATTCGCAAAGATTTGCGAGATCTATTATTTTTCACGGAAGAAGCGAAATTTAATAGAGTCATAAATGATATAAGACGTATCCATGAAACCGGACAGCCTGTGCTTGTTGGAACAGCGGATATCAAAAGGTCCGAATATGTAAGCTCAATGCTTACCGTAGCAGGAATTCCACATCGATTATTAAATGCAAAGCATATTGACGAGGAAGCGAAAATTATTGAACAGGCAGGGGCGTATGGCGCAGTCACGATTGCTACGAACATGGCTGGAAGAGGGGTTGACATCAAACTTGAGCCTGGTGTAAAAGAGCTTGGCGGGCTATATGTTTTAGGTACTTCCCGCCATGAATCTTCTCGAATCGACAACCAACTTCGTGGACGCAGCGGGCGTCAAGGAGATCCGGGGTATTCAAGATTTTATGCTTCGTTGGAAGACGAAATGTTATGGCAGTATTATCCGGAACGACTGTTGGATGAATTGGAAAACGCTAATTTCGATTTGTTAGAGCCTATCCCTCGAAAACGTTTTTTCAAAGGAATCAGTGACGCTCAGAAACAAGTAGAATCGCAACATTTTTTCATGAGAAAACAACTCCTAGCCTTCGATTGTGTGCTTAATCTTCAAAGATTGGCGATGTATTCGATCAGGGACGCGCTTCTGGAAACAGGAGAGGTACATGCCAAGTTAACAGACTCTATACCAGATGTGATTTTGAACATTGTTCAGGGCTTCTTTTCAAACTCAGCGGAGTCGTTCAATTTTGCGGGGATTATGGCAGCAGTTCGAAGTGTTTTTCCCGATCGGAGGCCCCTCAAGCTGGAATTCCAAGATGAGGTGACGGCAGACACCATAACAGTGAGTCTTGCATCTCAAATTTCCTTAATTTTCGAGGAAATAACGGAGCTTTGCGGTGAGAGTGTTCATCAGGTGGAAAGGCAGGCGATGATTTCAGCCTTAGATCTTCACTGGATGAATTTCATAGAAGCTGTGGAAGAGGTTAAAAAGGGTGTCGGCTTACAGGCCTATGGCAACATGGATCCCTACATACAGTTTGAAAAAGAAATTTCAACGATGTTTGAAGAGATGATGCATGCCATCCGTCAGGACAGCTTGCGTAACGTTTGGCTTCAGCTGCAACGCCTTAGGCCAAACGTAGCTTGTTGATACAGACTGGTTATTCTCTCAATTTATCATAGATTAAGTAAAATTTGATTGCATTTATAGGAGGCTAACATGTCGGATAACAACAATCACAACCAAGATGAAAAAGAAGTCAATCAGCCAAGCGCCAAGTTTAAGCGAAGAAGTAAGGGCACTTCATCCAAAAACAAGACGGCTGTCATCACTGGAGGAATTATGGCGGTGGGGTCTCTTTTGCCGCTTTTACCTGTTCAAACGGCTTATGCTTCTGCTATTATTCCAGCTGCTTTATCGGTTAGCGCTTCTTATGCGGCTGCCGGAGAGAGCGTGACGATAACAGTCGATACGACTGGCAGCGATGTCCATTTGAACGCTGATTCTAGTGTTAGGGAAACAACTTATGTCGTCGTCTCTTCTCCTGATGATAGTCAAACAATTAGTGTTAAACTTACAGAAACTGATCCTAACTCTGGCGTATTCACAGGTTCATTGAAACTTGTAGATGTAGGCACGGTTATAGATTCGAATGACCTTAACCGTACTGAAATCAGAGTGCAGAACAATAACCAGGTAACTGTCGTTGATTCGGACACGCATTCGCCTACTCTCAATCCGATTGCCAGAACCATTACTAGAAAAGATCATGTGACTGGGACAGTTACGCTTGATAAAAATTACGCCGTCGTAGGCGAGACAGTAACGATTACGGTGAACGACGCGGATCTAATTACTACCACTCCCAATAAAACACTCGATGTTAATGTCGCTTCTGCAACATATGCTCCAGGTATTGCAGTAACTTTAACGGAAGCTGGCAATACTGGTGTATTTACGGGCACGTTCACGATTACTTCAGGGGCTAGCAGCGCTGGAGCTATTCAGGCGGTAACAAATCTGGAGCAGGTGACAGTGACCTACACTGACGCTTATAAGGCGGACAACACTGCGAATGCGACCTCCACGGCTACGATGCAGCGCAAGGACAAGAAAACGGGGGTTATTTCGTATGAAAGGCTGAACGTAAACGGTCAGGAAGTTATCGAAGTATCATTGGATGATACGGATTTGGATGTGAATCCGGCAGTTCAGGATTCGGGGATAGTCATTGTATCCTCTGTGGACGACGTAGCAGGCTTGACTTTGACTTTGACGGAAACAGGGCCAACTACGGGCGTATTCACAGGACGTTTTAAGCCTGTAACTACGGCTACGAATGAGTCTGTTACACCAATGGAATTGAAAGTTGCAGCATTTGACAACAATATGTTTGTTAACTACTTCGATACGAGTAAAGCTAATGGAAGCGCAGGTAATGTTGCAATTACACTTGCGAATTTGCAAGTGCCGGCGATTACAAGCATCACGGCAGCGGAAGCGGGTGCATCCGAGAACGGCGCTGGCGCTGGGGATACATTAACAATTGCTTTTGATATTGCGACTAATCAAACCATTAACACTAGTAATGTGCTATCGAAATTGACCCTTCCTGCTGAACGTTCTTTAGGAACGGCTCCTAGCGTTTCTTGGACTGGCAACCAGACATTGGTTGTTTATTTGGATACAAATGCTGTGTTGTATAAGGGTGATGCGATCGCCATTGATCAAAGCGCAGGCTTGAAAAATGCGGCAGGCACAAGCGCTGTTAGTGAAGCTTCTCATTCGATTGATGAAGGGTCGTTTGGTACAAATCTATTGGGGATCACCGCATCTGATGCGAATTATAATTCTAGTACTTATCGTCATAGCGGGCAGTCTTTTGATATCGTCTTTAATGCGCCGACGAACAAGGTGGGTGGGGATTTAGCGACATTTAACAAATTGTCAACGATCTCTGGACACACGTTAGGTACAGACGGCAGCGCAGAATGGCAAAATTCGACGACGCTTCGCGTAACGTTAGGTACTGAAGCTACGGTTGTAGTAGGCGATACCGTAATTTATGATACAACCAGTGACAGTTTGTCGGACTACTCTCGTGAAACGGTGGCTCCAGCTTCGCTTCAGAATGTGATCGGTGG
>NZ_WHNY01000027.1 GCF_013141695.1 Paenibacillus plantarum | reverse complement strand
GTAGCTAATTCTGCTGATTTTCACTCATGCGTGAGAATAACTGGATTTCCTGTAGGTAATTCACGCCCAAATCGGTAAACTCACCAATCCCAGCCATTTTAACTGTACTTTTTCCATCTATTCGTCTGATTCCATGAAATATCGCTGAATTAGCTGTATGTTTTCCATTTAGTTGTCTCTACAAGCCACTCAGCTACCTAATCCCCTGCAGCCTCCTGACGACCACTCTCAGCAACTAGTCCTTGTACGCATCCATAAAGCCCTGAACAAAACGGGGATCCCACTGGTTCCCCTTCCCGTCCGCGAGAATGGCCATCGCCTTCTCGACAGGCATGCCCTTCCGATACGGACGATCGGACGTCATCGCATCGAACGCATCGGCCACTGCAATGATGCGGCCGAACACCGGGATATCCTGGCCCTTCAGGCCATCCGGATATCCAGCGCCGTCGTAGCGCTCGTGATGCGAGCGCACGCCTGGAAGCAAGGGAGCCATCGCCTCAGCAGGCTCAATCTGTTTCAAAATCGATTCACCCAGATCCGGGTGACGCTTGATTTGCTCGAATTCCTCGTCGGTTAGTCGGCCATCCTTTAACAGCACCGCATCGCGGACGCCGATTTTGCCGATATCGTGCAGCAGCGCTGTTTTGTACAACCAGTCCAGCTCCTGTTCGCTCAGGTTAACCGCTTGTCCAATTAACAAAGAGTACTTGGCGACGCGCGTTGAATGCCCTGCCGTGTAAGCATCTCGCGCATCGAGAGCTGCCGCAAGTGTAGCGTAATAGCTTTGCAGGAGCTGATTATTCATTTTTTCACGGGCATCGAGGCCCTTCACCATATGGTTAAAGCCCGCAATCAACCGCGAGAACTCATCCGAGTATAAGTCAGAGGCCCTAACTTTGAGATCACCGGACTGTACTTGCTTCATTACACGATGTAAATCCTCAATGGGCTGTTGAATATCACTAGCCAGCAGGCGTGCTCCCAATGACGAGAAGCCAACGCCCAGCAACAGAATAATTGCCGCCCATTTCCAATAATCAGCGATCAGCTGGGACGAGTCCACACTTGTGCTCAACCGAATCTGCGTTGCTAAGCTAAAAAGAAACAGCGGCATCGTGCCGATGAGAAACGCACTCAGCTGAAACTTTCGCTGAATTGACACGATGACGCGCCCATCCAACGAGACGTCCTCCCCATGAAACTGCTGCCCTAACTCACGTATATGGATCAGCATGGGCCGAATGGCTTGCGCCGTCGTGAAAAACTCAAGCAACGCATGCATACTAGCAATCAGTATGGCACCGATACCCGCCAGCCCAATGTAAAAAACAGGCAGTGTCAACCAACCCCACGTAATCCCTAAGCTCGCCATGGTCATTGCCGGAATCGATAGCCCCAAAAAGTGCGGCCCCATGATCCGCATCACCGATAAAGCTGGAAAGCGATGCGTCTGTAAATAGGCTGCACGAATAATTTCCAGCGATGGCTTCTCTTGCCCCATCATTTCGCGAATTGGCCCAATATGCCTCCGAAATATCACAAACTCCGCAAACATCATGACACATAACGATAAAATCATAATAATTAATAGGCGGAACAATTCAACGCCCGATATCGTGAGCGTCGTCGAAATAATGACCCCGCCTACAACAAGCACAGCAATACCCGAACCCATCATATAATTTCGTAAAAGATCACGTAGAAATTTCCTATATATCAGCATACAACACCCGCCTCTATCCAAAACTTTCTTCACTGCGAAGTTGACTCGCATCCCCTCTATTGTACCGTAATCTGGTAAAATTCGCTTGATATCTCTAGTAGAATCAACTAACTTGCTCGCTGTTCTGGCAAAAGAAAAAAGCCACACTCTACAGTTAAGAGTGTAGCTTCGATTTTTGGTCCGCGCCCGGCGCAGCCCCTCCCTACTCTTCCCGCTTCAACGTCGGGTCAGCATCATTTCCAAGGAACGCGCGTGCTAAGTCGGTCACGCTTTTGCCTGTGAGCGTCTGGGTGATCTCTGGCACCTGCGCGATCATTTTGGCAATATCGCCTGTGATCCGGTTGACGCCAGATGTCGAACCGTCCTGTGAGATCACGGTGATCTTATCCACGTTGCTCAGCGGCGCCGCAATTTTCTCCGCCAGCTCCGGCAGGATGCGGAGAATTTCCACCGTCACCGCCGCCTGCGTGTACTGCTTGTAGGCCTCGGCTTTTTTCTCCAGCGCCTCCGCTTCCGCAAGCCCTGCTAGGCGCACGACCTCCGCGTTCGCCTTCCCTTTGGCGAGCTCCGCTTCCGCCGTAGCTTCGCCGCGCTTTCTCGTCGACTCCGCATCCGCCTCAGCCTCAAGGATTTGCCGTTGCTTGCTCACCTCGGCGCGCATGATAGCCGCCAGCTTCTCTGCTTCGGCTGGTTTAATAACAGAAGCCTCGAGCTCCTTCTGCTTCAGCTCGACCTCGATCTGGCGAACGGTTTTGTTCGCCTCCGCTTCCATCTGACGGATCCGTACCTGCTCCGTCACGAGTTGCTGTTGAATTTGCTTTTGCTTCAATTCATAAGCCAAATCCGCTTCCGCCTGACGACTCGTCGTCTCCTGCTTGAACTCCGCTTCCTTCATGCTGAGCTCCTTGCGGTACTGGGCTTCCTTCGCCGACGCCGCGCTCTCCGCTTCAATCGTCAGTTGATGGGCTTCCGCCTTGCGAATGGCCGACTCCTTCTCCGTATCCGCCTGCCGGATTTGGATGTCTCGCTCGACTTCCGCTTTGGCAATGCTCGCGCTTTTGCGAATCCGCTCCACCTCAGGTACACCCAAATTCTCGATGTAGCCTTGATCGTCCGCTACCCGTTTCAGCACGAAGGAAATGAGGTTGAGTCCCATTTTATCCAAATCCTCGGAACACGTTTCCCTCATCTTACTATTGAGTTCATCTGGGTTCTTGAGGATCGATTCCACCGTCAATTGCCCGACTAATCCCCGCAAATGCCCTTCGACAGAGTGCAAAATCATCGCTTCCCGCTCCGCCATCGAATGATCAAGGAACTGCTCGGAAGCCGTTGCGATCGCGATGGGATCACTCTGGATTTTGATCTGAGCGACAGCTTCAATTTTGAGACGAATACCTTGCAGTGAAAACATCGGCTGGTCTGGCTTCACGTCAAAACTTGTGAGCATCATCGAGATGGTTTTGTAACTCTGAAAACCAGGGATGACGAACGTCCCGCCGCCTTGCACGACTCTTTTGCCCCCTAAACCAAACACGATCATTGCCTCATTCGGCGGCACTTTCTTATACGCTTTTACAATTGAAGCTAGTAAGATAAAAACAACAACCACAATGGCAACAACCATGATAAGCACTGAATACATCATTCCTGCCCTACCTCCCTGTCATTCCTCTGTATTGTTTGAAGCAAGAACTGGCTATTCAAATTCACTAAATTCCGTCACTGTAGCCACACCTTTGCTCATGTTCAAAATAACAACCTTCGTCCCTTTCGCCAGGGACTCGCCATTCTCAGAACGAACACTGATAGAGCGCGTGGTTCCTTGGAGCACATACACCATTTCACCCATTCCTTTGCCCCTAATCGGAACTGTAAGCTTCCCCAACTGACCACTGAGCTCAAAATCGCTCTCCTTCATGCTGTCATCATGCTTATAAATAACCTTGGCGTACAAAAGAAAGAAGAGCCACGCCATCACTATCCCGGCAGCAATCGCAAAGAGAAGAATCAGTAAACCGCTTGTCATGCCAACTTTGTTAAGGATGTACCCCATACCTCCGAACACCGTCAAACCCGCGAGCAATGAGGACATATTGAACCAAGATGGGCTACTATGCCCGTGTCCATGTGTACCACCTGCATCGCCATGCAGCTCAAAGCTGTCCACACCGAAAAGTGTGATGAGCAACGTAAGTACGAGACCTACAAAAAAACAAACAATAAACATCGTCATCATAAGCTTTACCTCCCACATAAATGTAGACGAAATTGGGAATAAAAGGTTTCGTTTCAAAGAAAAATCCCTTTTTATCACATAAGAAGGACAGCAATTCCCCCTCATTAATTTTAAACACACAAAACGCATCCTTCTCATACTACTTGCGTATAATCATTCGATGACTTATCGTTAAATCTATTAAAACAAAAGGAGTAGATTATCCCATGCATTCAAAAAAATGGACTTGGTTAATTTCGGCAGCGCTGGTAATCATGATGTTGACGCTAACGGGTTGTCAATCAATACAAGGTTTGGAACTGGCGAAAGCCGTTCAGAATGGCGCGAATGTGAAGTCTTCCGAGTCGAAAGGTACTTTGCAGCTTGAGCTTGTCCCAGGCGATACGTCTAAGCTATCTGCGGGGGAAAAAGCCGCACTTGCAGCCCTGAAGGATGTGAAGATTGAGCTCGCAGTAAAAACGCAGGATAGCCAACGTCTATCTGCTGAAGGGAAGATTATTTACAGTAATGGTACCATCCCTTTCAACGTTGCCATGGAGGGTACGAAGATCAACCTTAGCATTGAAGGTGCGAAACAGCCGATCGTTATTGATCTTTTAGGCGGGGCTGATATTTCTTTCTTAAGTTTCTTACCTAAGTCCATCCAAGAGCAATTCGGCAATAAATTACTTGAGATTAAATCAGGACTCATTGAACTTATTTTGGCGAATACCACGGATCCTGCTAATCTAGCGATTACTTCGGTAACAGATAAAGTTAATAATGAATCGCTTTCGTTACAAAAAGCACATGTAGAGCTTAGCGGCACAGAATTAGCTTCCCTTCTGCAAAAGCTGCTAGCTAACGTTCTTGCCGACGAAGCTGGCCTCAAAAAAGTGCTTAGCCAATTGTACGATGCACTTGCTCCTGTGATTCAAGAACAGATCGCAGCTGGAGATAAAAGCATTACTTTGGGCCTGCTAACGAATAAAGATCTGACGCTCGGCTTTGTGTACTCCCCGATCCATAATTACTTAGCGGGATTGGCGGATTCCATTGATCCAACGAAAGATATGTTTAGTGCGAAGGCATCGCTTCAAGCAGATCTTTTCATCGATAGTGACAAACAAATTCGTAAGCAGAACATTGCGATCAACATGCCGATGACAGAATCAAACAATGGCGCTTCCGCGATTAAGATTTCCTATGTGAGTGAATCTTGGAATCTGAATAAACCGGTTACGGCTAGCAAGGTAGATACGGCCGGTGCACTTCAACTTAAACCAGATGCTACGGCAATCTTCAGGGTGCTTGCTACTTTAGATAAGCAATCCACGCTTTATAAAATGCTTAAAAACGATCTGCAAGTAACTAAAAAAGATATCAATATGGTTACCGACGGGTCAGGGGCTAAAGACGACGCGCCTCAACCATTCATTAATGCCAATGGCACGACGATGGTACCGGTTCGCTTTGTTTCCGAGCAGTTAGGTGCTGAGGTTGGCTGGAATGGTGATCTACGCCAAGTTACAATTACTGATTTCCTCACGGGGAAAACACTCCTTTTGACATTGGATAGCAAAAAAGCAACTGTAAACGGCTCCGCTGTTCCTGAGCTGGAGAGTGCCGCTACATTGTCCGACAACTCAACGTTTGTTCCGATTCGCTTCATTGCTGAGCAACTTGGCTGCGTCGTTTCGTTTAACAATGAGACGCGTGTCGTCACGATCCACCGCGACTAAGTAATTTCTATATAGGCGATCACCCTTTTCGTAGAGCTGAATAGTCTAGTAATGAACCTAGGCAGAAAGCCTGCTGCGAGTGCGCAGCTGAACGAGAAGGAGTGAACGTTTATGTATATGAACCCTATGCATCAGCAAGGGCCGCAAGGACATCATGGACACCAAGGACATCATGTGGTGTACCAATCCGAGCCCAACTGGCAGCACATGATGAAGCACAAAAGAGACGCAGTCATGCATGCACTGCATCCACACATGGGACGTAAGATTCGTGTTACGACAATTGATGGGCATACACATGAAGGTGTTCTCATTAATTCAGATGGCCATCACGTGTATCTGAATACGGACCCCCATCATGGCCACCATCAAGGTCATAACAGACCGATCTATACACCGGCACAGTATAATCAAATTATTACACTCGTGCTTTTTGAACTTTTGGTTATTCTCCTGCTTGCCTAAAAAACTGAAAGCTCGCTCCTCAATGCCACTTTGGTAAAGAGAGCGAGCTTTTTTCCTTATTGCTGGATGAAGCGTTGGTAGGAGGCCTGACAGTCCTCATACAGCCTTCCCTCATCTGCACCCGTAAGGTTACCCTTCTCCACTACGATACGGCCATTGACGACCGTGTAATCGACTGCACGCTTGAGGCCTACTGTCCCCAACCACGACTTAGCATCCGTGTGCGTTCCGACAGCGTCTATCTGATCCACGTGCACCATGAACAAGTCTGCTGATTTGCCTACCTCCAGCGACCCAATGTCGGATCTACCCAGAATCTCAGCTCCGCCCCTCGTCGCTACCTTCAATAGATCATAGCCGGTTGGCGCCAATGCGCTCGATTGAAGCCTGTGCAGCAGGTAGGCGACGCGAAGCTCCTCCAGCAGATTCGAGCCATCATTAGAAGCGCTGCCGTCGACAGCCAATCCAACTGGAATGCCCATCTCCAGCATCTCAGGTACTCTGGCAATGCCAGAGGACAGCTTCATATTGGAAATGGGGCAATGGGCGACGCCGGTCTTCGTCTGCGCGAGCAGCTTCATTTCATCATCGTTGAAATGAATGCCATGCGCATACCACACATCGGAGCCTACCCAGCCTAAGCTTTCCATATAGGCGAGCGGCCGCATGCCGAATCGTTCGAGCGTATAGGCTTCCTCATTCTTCGTCTCGGCGAGATGCGTATGGAGGCGCACGCCTTTGGCTCTGGCCAGCTTCGCAGATTCCAGCAGGATATCTGCGGACACACTAAACGGCGAGCATGGCGCCAGCACGACCTGCCGCATCGAGCCTGCTCTGGCGTCGTGATACAGGTCAATAAGCCGCTCGCTATCCGCGAGGATCGTGTGGATGTCCTGCACGACGCTCATCGGCGGCAATCCGCCCTGATCCTTGCCCAGCGTCATCGATCCTCGTGAAGCCACGAAGCGTATGCCGAGTCGATCAGCAGCTTCGAACTGTTTATCGATGAAATGCTCACTATTTTGATCGGGAAACACATAATGATGGTCAAATACGGTCGTACAACCGTTCTTCATGAGGTCGGCAATTCCAGTTAGTGAACTGTGATAGATAGCGTCCGGCGTAAGACCTTTCCAGATCTCATACAGATAGCGGAGCCAATCGAATAGCTCGAGCTTCTGCACCTGCGGCAGGTTACGTGTAAACGTCTGATACAAGTGATGATGCACATTAATGAGGCCAGGATACACGAACATATTGGACGCATCAATCAGTTGCGTGGAGGCATCCCTTGGAGATAACCCCTTCCCTATCTGTACAATCTGATTGCCGTCAATCAGCAAATCTGCATTCTCCAACACGCGGTCTTCTGCATCCACCGTTACTATCGCTTTCGCATTTTGAATTAAGATGGAACCCATTCTCTTCAGCCTCCTCAAATAGAATAAGGGAACCAAAAAAAATCCTAACCACAAACACAATATACGCATATATTGTGTTCGTAGTTAGGATTTAGGTTCCCAGTAGAGCCCCCGAACCGAATTATCGAGGTTATACGAACTATGAAATTGTCACAAAACTTTAGTTAAATTTAGGAATAGTATAGAGCACCTACTAAGGAAGCGTCAATAGCTTATCGCTGTCTGAAAATAACTTTGATGTTTTTTCAGAAAAGTGGAATAAGCTTCCTGATTAATGGATATATTATCAAAGCTGCGTTAATGATTAACAAGCTCTCTGGCAGGAATCACTTCCGCGAATGAGAAGCGCAGGCACAAATTATCTTTGGAGGTTTATGAACACATGGAAACAGGTACAGTAAAATGGTTTAACGCAGAAAAAGGATTTGGATTTATCGAAATGGAAGGCGGCAATGACGTATTCGTTCATTTCAGCGCCATTACAGGGGAAGGTTTTAAAAGCTTGGATGAAGGCCAACGTGTGCAATTCGAAGTTGTTCAAGGTAACCGCGGACCGCAAGCTGAAAATGTAGTCAAGCTGTAGTCCTTCATCACATATTGCTTTAACTGCTTGCGCGTCAGAGTCAATTATGACAAGGAGGAGTTCGATTGTACTTTTCAAAAAAATCATTGGAACCAGTACCGGAGGAACAAACCAGCATCTGGACCTGCAGCACTGATCAGTGCTCTTGCTGGATGAGAGATAACTTTTCATTCGCGGATAGTCCCGCATGTCCGATTTGCAATTCATCCATGGTCAAGGATTTAAAGATGCTCCCAACCTTATCGAACACAAGCAGCAGGCGATGAATCCGGCACCCAAAAGCCCCTGTCTCCAATGGAGACAAGGGCTTTTTCTCGATATAGGACTATTATATAGTAATCCACTTATATGATAGTTCGCTGAAATGCTTCGCCTTGATACATCATCAAGGTATCTTCCTCACTCATATGAGGGGTAGCTAATACGAGAATTTTCCCCCACTCCAGCTCCGTTATGAGTCTGTCCGTCTCCGCTTCTGGCACGCCGAGCGCCAGGATCTTCGCTCTCAGCTCCTCGCCACGTGATCGGAACAGATTGGCAATCGACGTGAACAATCCTTCTTCGGCCATCGAAATCTGCTCTGCACCCGCATACTCCGCGACGTAATTAGTACCTTCAGCACTGTGTGTCAGAACATAAATATGATCCTTTTTAAAGCCTTCGTTATGCAGTTGCTGTACTTTGTTCTGCGTATCCTCAAGACTGGATGTCACACTTACTCTGGTATACGTCGTACTCATGGTAATTCCTCCTCGTCAATGGGTTTTATAGGGTGTATCCGTGTTACCTTGAGTTCGTTGCTCAGGTCACATGCTCGCTAGAAGCGTTGACGTCTTCCGAAAATCAGCGATACTACGAACATAATAAGGAAGACGAAGAACAAAATTTTGGCGATACCTACTGCTGTTGAGACAATCCCAAAGAATCCAAAAACACCTGCAACTAGCGCAATTACCAGAAACGTCATAGCCCATCCTAGCATACCCAACACCTCTCTCTTCCTTTTCGATAGTGTTCATCTTGCTATGCTTTCTATTACCCACACCAGCTAAGGTTGAAACAGGCCTTAAACGAACTTGATCAAAAACGACTATGCCATCAATTAAGAACGTGTACGTTATTCATGTGTGTGTGGCCCAGAGCGTAAGCAAAGCTTACTCGTCATTGAATAAGACCTGATGTGTGAAAAGCTGGTTGTGAGTGGGGTTAGGGTGAGAGGTAGAGGTAGAGGTAATAGTAGAGGTAATAGTAGAGGTAATAGTAGAGGTAATAGTAGAGGTAATAGTAGAGGTAAATATAGCAGTTTGAGTATGGAGTACTGAAAGGTCAGTTAACTCTCCTATGTTCCAGATGAATAGATGGATTTACTACAGTTAAATCATGAGATTTTCTGATCAAACGCTGAATAGATGGAAAACCTGTAGTTACTTTCACCCATTTTACCCAATCTGATCAAAAGAGGCCGTTTTACCTACATGTTTTACAGTTAAATCGAATTTCCGAGAGAATCTCGCATAAATAGCTGTATTTTTTCCAGTTATCCCCCCCGCTCTCATCAGCGAAAAGAAAAAAGGCGCCCCCGCCATCCACATACATGGCCTTGGGGACACCTCTTCGATAACACAGCTATGATTTCTTACGGTATATTCGCTCATGTGGCACAAAATCATCATAGTCCACACCTTCAGGTACGTGGAGAATATACTCTTTCTTCCCGAGACCCAAGTAACCTTGCGGGGTTAAGCTGCTGTAAAACAAACTGTGCACCTGCTGCTGCAGTTTCGGATCGAAGTAGATCATCACATTCCGGCAAAGTATCACATGGAACTCATTAAAAGAGCCGTCTGTCACCAGGTTGTGCTGGGCAAACATCATGTTTTCTTTCAGCTGCGGTTTAAAATAGGCATACTGATGATCCGCCGAGTAATACTCCGAGAACGCTTTGGTGCCGCCAGATTCCAAATAATTCGTCGTATACAGCTGCATCTGCTTCAGCGGGAAAGCGCCTCTTTGCGCCGACACAATGGCTTGCTCATTCATGTCAGTGGCATAGATTCGCGTCTTCTCTGCTAAGCCCTCTTCTTGCATGAGAATCGCCATTGCATAGGCTTCTTCGCCTGTAGCGCAACCTGCGTGCCAGATACGAATCTCCGGATAATCCCGTAGCTCCGGCACGACTTGGGTGCGAAAAGCATTGAAGAAGCTCGGATCACGGAACATCTCCGTCACGCGAATCGACATGTCGCTTAGCAGTTTATCTACGAATTGCGGCTCATGCAGTACTTTTTCCAGAAGCGCTGTTATCGTTCGCAGCTTTTCCATTTTCATTCGATTCAGAATACGTCTGCGTAAAGAGGAGCGCACATAATGTCGGAAGTCGAATCCGTACATTTGATATAAGCCCTCTAGGAGCAGATTAATCTCAATATTTTCCCGCTCATCGTCAGGCGGCTCTTGGAGCTCGTTCCATCCATCCTGAGGTTCAATTGTCAATGCTGCTTCACCTGCTTCGTAAGCCACACTCGCATCAGCGAGAAAAGTTGTTCCATCTGCAGCGGCTTCGTAATGTAGTCCGATGCTCCCGCTTCGAGACACTTCTCTTTCTCGCTCTTCATCGCCTTCGCTGTCAATGCAATGATCGGTAAATGGCGCAACTCCAGACCTTCCCGTATCTCCTTCATGGCGTCGTAACCACCCATAACTGGCATCATGATGTCCATTAATACCAAATCGTAATCTGGCTTCACCGTTAAAAGATCGATTGCTTCCTTGCCATTCTCGGCGACAACGACCGTTATTCCCTTTACTTCCAATGCGCTGACGAGCGCGAATACGTTACGGGCGTCATCATCAACAAGCAGCACTGTCTTTCCTTCGAACAGCTGCGCATCCGTGTGGATAGGCTCGTCTAGGGATAGCCCTTCTTCGCTAAAGAAGCTCTTCGAATAAGAAGATCCTCCCCTATACGAATTCTCTTGCTCACTCGAAGCGGCGATCTGATCTTGTGCGTAAGAACTACCAGGGTGACTCAGGGCTTCCTTGCCATCGGGAATATAGAGGGTGAACGTTGAGCCAACCTGCAGCTCACTCTTCACAACGATCGTCCCTCCAAGCAATCGCGTAAACTCGCGGCAAATGGATAATCCTAGTCCAGTCCCGCCATACTGACGATTGGTTGTACCATCCACTTGTTGGAACGCCTCGAAAATAATATGCTGCTTATCGATGGGAATCCCAATACCCGTATCCTTAATCGAGATCGCAAGAATCGTCCCCTCAGGATCTCGGTTGAAAAGTTCTTTAATCCGTGCCGATTCTGCAAGCGCTATTCGCATGGAAACGGAACCCGTTTCGGTAAATTTAAATGCATTCGACAGCAGGTTCTTCAGAATTTGCTGCAGTCGTTGACCATCGGTCACGATGACGGACGGCACATCGGGCTCAAGAATAACTTGGAAATCAAGCTCTTTCTTAGCGGCTACCGGTGCGAACATAAGCTCCATAGACTGCGGTAACTCCGTCACATTAACTTCGTCCTGCATAATCTCAATTTTCCCAGCTTCGACCTTGGATAAATCCAGAATATCATCAATGAGCGACAGCAAATCATGACCCGCTGCATTCACCACACGCGAATACTCCACAACTTCGGACATTTGCATGTCTCCGTTGCTCTCTGCTAGCATTTGCGAAAGAATCATGATGCTATTCAGCGGTGTTCGTAATTCATGGGACATATTAGCCAAGAAGTCGGACTTGTACTGTGAACTTGTCTTTAATTGCAAGGAATACTCTTCGAGTTCGTCTTTGGCCTTCTCGAGCTCCGTCGCTTTCTGCTCGGCAAACTGGTTCTGCTCCTCTAGAAACTCATTCGTCATCCGCAGCTGCTCTTGTTGCATCTGCAGCTCTTCCGACTGCGTCTGAAGCTCCTCTGATTGAGCTTGCAGCTCCTCCGTCAGCATTTGCGACTCGGAGAGGAGACGCTCCACTTCCATACGGCTGCGCACACTCGTAATCGCGGTCCCGAATTTCTCTTGCAGAGAATCAATCAACGTCAGATGCTTCGACTCAAATTGATGTAGGGAAGCTAATTCAATAACAGCCTCTGTTCTTCCATCCACAAGAATTGGTGCGACTAATAAGCTGCGCGGCGTTGAAATTCCGAGACCTGACGTTATTTTCACATGATTATCCGGCAGGTTATCCATGAGGAAGATTCGCTTGTCGACCGCGCACTGTCCAACCAAGCCTTCACCTGATAGAAAGCTTGTACTCGCATGATTTTGTCCATAAGCGGCGTATCCTGCAATTTTGACATAAGAAAGCTGCCCCCCCTCATACTGTTTCAGGTAGACAACGCCATAACTGGCCTCTAACAGGGGAGCAAGCTTCTGAATAAAAGCCTCACTCAGCACAGTTATATCACGTATACCTTGATACAGGGTGGACACCTCGGTAATACTGGATTGAATCCAGCTCGTTTTCTCCAAACTCGCCAATAGCTCGTTCGTGGCTTCGGCCAGCTCACGGATCTCATCATTCGTCCTCACTTCAATCCGTGAGGCCAGATTGCCCTCCATGACCGTGATATCACGTATTTTCCGTGTAACTTGTTTGATCGTGTTTGTTATCGAATTCGATAGAATCAAAGCCACAACTATAGCAATAATCGAAATAAGGCCTAAAATAGTAAAAAGAACAACTTTAAGATTATAGTTGCTTTTGGAGATTTGCTCGACTCTTGTGGAAGTAAGCACTTTCTCTGTGACGAGGAAGGTATCCAATTGCGTCCGCAGCTGATCCATCGTTTTTTTGCCTGTATTCTGCTTAAAGAATTCATTGATAGCAGCCGTATTGTTATCTTTTTTCATACGAATAACGTACTCTCCGCTAGTTTTCAACCAACTCTTAATGGTCTCTTCGATCGCATCCAGGCTTTGCACTTGGGAGGGGTTATCACTGATAAGTTGATGAATATGATCATACGTCACCTGCCAGTTGCGACTGCCTTCATAATAAGAGTCAAGATACTGTTCATTTCCTGTAATCACATAGCCACGCATGCCTGTTTCCATATCAAGTATGTTTTTCAGTAAACTATGCACCTGATCGTGTACGTCCATATCATGCGAAGAAACATAGCTAACTTCTTTCTGCAGATCGGTCACGCGACTACTTACGACCAAGAGTGCTAGACCAAGGCAAATAAGAATGAATACATAACCAAGCATAATCTTGGGCTTAATTTTAAGAAGGGAAGTAAACATAGGAAAGTGCCTCCTGGTACAGTTGGTAGAAAATGTAATAAAATAACATTATACTAACCTACTATACCACATTTTCGTCCCCTAGCAGGTAGCTAACCTTTATACATTCGATGTTAAGGCTGTTTTTAATTTCATCATCGCCCTCTTCTGAATGCGAGATACACTCATCTGAGAGATGCCTAGCTGATCTGCAATATGTCGCTGGGACTGCCCCTCTTGGTAGATCATCCCAATGACGATACGTTCATCTTCTTTCAAACAATCCATAGCTTCAGCAAGGTCCATACGATGCTCTATGGCTTGATAATCATCAGAGGTACCTGCAATCATATCCCCAATCGTGGCCCCATCCCCCTCACTTGTGAGCGGGGTATCGAGGGATGTGTAGTGATAATAATCGCGGCCGGCTAAGATTTCCATGGTTTCTTCAGAACTCAGCTCTAGATATGCTGCTATTTCCTCCACATTCGGCGAGCGCTCCAGCTTAGCCGTCAGTTCGTCCAACGCACGCCCCATCTGCGCTCCCTTTTCCTTAATACGTCTCGGAACTTGTATGTACCAGGATTTGTCACGCAAATAATTTTTGAGATGACCGATGAGGCTTTTCATCGCATAGCCTTCAAATGGCACTTCCATCGCATGGTCATACTGCGTAAACAACCTGAGCATCGACATCTGACCAACTTGAAAGAGGTCTTCATAGAGGTCAGGGCGACTTCGCGACATTTTGGCTACTGCCATTCGAACGATCGGTTCATAGTGTAAGAGCAATGCGGTAGCTGCCTCTTGACAACCGGTTTCCTTATAAATCTTCTTCTTTTCGTAGATATCATATAAAGAGTCGGAGGAAGAGACAGTTCCCTTCGCATTCATACAATCTCCTCTTTTCTATACACCTGCTTGGTCAGAATGACCTTCGTTCCTTGGCCTCCGCGAGCAAACACCTGCACATCGTCCATTAAAGCCTGCATTAGAAAGAGACCAAGTCCCCCGACCGAAGCTTCTTGAATCGATTTGTGGTGCAGCGTTAATTCTTCGGGAGCTGTTTGAACATAATGAAAGCTATCGCCTTCATCCTTCACCGTTATTTTCATATAGCCCTCACTAGGCTCAAATTGAATCTCTACGATGCCTGGCTCCCCCTCTGCATAAGCATGAAGAATGGCATTGTTGCAAGCTTCCGCGACAGCAACTTTCATATCTTCAATATCTTCAAAGGAGAAACCGGCTTTGGTTGCTACGCCGTATAACGTGAGTCGAACAATATCCAAATATTCCGCTTGTGCAGGTATGGACAGGCCAATGTATGGGCTCATATGATTTCTTCTTTCCTTTCAGTTACACGTTGATTTTCTCTTAAGCTGCCATTGTTATGCAAGTAACTGGAAACGCCAGTGATATCGAATAATCGTCTTACTTTAGCTGGAATATGGTCGATCTGGAACGCTGCGTGCATAGCAGCCCTTACTTTAATCGCGGAGACGATGAGCCCGATTCCCGTGCTGTCTATATATTTTAACTCCTTTAAATCGAGGACGAGTGCCTCATCTTCTTTTCTAACCACTGAGTCCAGCACATTCGCTAGCGAAGACGCTGCAGAGAGATCAAGCTCCCCACTGAGATATATCCTATTTTCTTTCCCATCCGACTGTTTATAAAACATAAATTTACGTATAGCGTTCACGTGATGACCCCTCCTATTTCATCGTACCGGCTTGCGGTGATGACTTCTTCACTTTGATTTTATCCCAAATCTCGAGCGTCATGGTCGCTCCTTGCAGAATAGCCTTCAACTTCCCATTCAGCGGAGATGTTTTCCCAGAAGTTTCAGTTGGCTTGACAGAAGCAATCAGGGCTGAAGCGGATTGTTTAACGGAAGAAGATAGCTCATGAAGTACTTGACCAACATCCTGCACCGTTCCAAAAAGATGATTAAGTGTGGAAAGTTTCATTCGCATATCGATCGCAACCTCATTCGTATTGAGAATGACATCCTTCACATCAGAACTGATCTCCGTCACTTCATTTTTCATCTGTCCCATTGTTGAGGTTATCTCATCAAGGGAATGCTTCAAGGATTTCAAGGTTTGGATCAAATAAAAAACCAGAAACACAAACGCAACTGCTACAACACATACACTTATTTGAAGCAACATGGGAATCCCTCCTATTGTGCCTTGTTATTACGTAGTTACCCAAGTTAGAAATAATTGAAACACACGAAGCACAAATAAGTTCATCTTAATTTAACTGTTTCACTCCGCCCTCGTAAGGGTACTTATTTCTTGTAGACACAAATAAATCAATTAAGTGGAGGAATGATCATGGTGAATACGACTACGATAACGAAGGCTAGCCCGCTAACAGACATGCTCGATAAACAGGTCGCCAACTTCTCAGTACTCTATATGAAGCTGCATAATTATCACTGGTATGTGAAAGGTGAGAATTTCTTCACCCTACATATCAAATTCGAGGAATTGTACACGGAAACCACACTCCATTTGGACACGATAGCAGAGAGAATGCTTTCTCTACGTGCGATCCCGACTGCCACTCTGAAAGAACATCTGCAAATGGCTTCAATTAAAGAAGCTAAGAAGACGGAAAGTGATGCTAATCTCATGGTGGAACAGCTCGTTGATGATTTCACTATGTTAGGCTCCGAATTGACCGAGGGGATCCAGCTGGCCGAAGACCAAAAGGATCAGCCTACAGCCGATATGCTCATTACCATCCGCTCCTCCTTGGAGAAACACAGTTGGATGCTGGCCGCCTATCTCGGCAAATAGGATTGGAAAGAAAAACCACGGTTTGGCGGTTACTCCGTCATTCCGTGGTTTTTGCTGTGAACATATTTAACTAAAGTAACCTCAGTGCCACCCGTTGTGTCGACCAAGACTTCATCCATTAACGCTTCCATCAGATAAATACCCAGACCACCGGTGGTAAGCTCACTCGGCATCGTCCCCGTGAAAGGACCCGTTTGCCGACTTTCGCTAGCCGCCTCATAACCAGTACCATTATCCTTCACTTTCACCCGGAGTGCATCATCACTAAGTTCATAGCTAATGTCGATGTGACCGCTGCCGTCTTCAGGATTCGCATGTAAAATGGCATTATTACAAGCTTCAGATACAGCTACCTTCATATCTTCAATGTCTTCATACGAGAAGCCCAGTTTCGTTGCTACACCATACAAGCTAAGTCTTACGATCTCCAAATGCTCCGCTGCTGCTGGAATATGTAAGCGAATGACCTTCATACGCAGCCTTCGATCCCTTCATTCAGAAATCCAGTAATCCCCGTCAAATCAAACAACTTCCTTATCCCTGGCGGAATATCATGAACGGCGAACGGCGCTTTGATTTCATCGCGAATTTTCAAGGTAGATACCACAATGCCAATCCCCGTACTATCGATATAGCCTAAATGCTTCAAATTGAGAATTAATGCCTTATCTTCACGATGAATGACGGCCTCAAGTGCCTGGCGAAAGGCCTGTGCTGCTGCCAAATCAAGCTCCCCACGCATCATGAGCTGTATTGACTTCTCCGATTCTTCAAGATCAATTTGAAATCTTTCTGAGGACATAAGCCACACTCCCTAGTCATTATTGTCTAAATCGTACCAAGACCACTGCTAGTATTCAAGTTTCATTGAATTGTGCAAGCTAGGAGGCAGTGATCATGACTAAGCACATGTCATCCTGCGAAGGGCCGCTCATCGTTGTAGGAGTAAGCCTTTCGACTAGTCCTTCTGGATCGTGCCCCATCATATCCAGGAGGCTGCCCTTGATTTGAGCCATACCATCATGCTCCTCATCTGCAATCCATTCCGTCAACCCATCCGTATATAAGACAATCCGAGCTTGTTTCTCGTAGGTCGCGTACCCTTTGGTAATCTCAATTCCTTCAAAAAAGCCAATTGCACAGCACCCTTCAGAGAGCAGCTGCACTTCGCCATCGAGCACAGCAACGCCTGTTGGATGGCCTGCATTCACATATTCAATGGTACGCTGCTCGGTATCAAGGACCAGATAGATCGCGGTAAAGTAATAATTAATAAGACTATCCGTGACATGGAGCTGATTCATTCGCCGATTAAGCTCCTGCATCACCAGCTCAGGGTCGCCTTTCCCCATGATCGTATCCTTCAATGCCGAGTAAATGTACATACATACTAAGGATGAAGAGATACCGTGCCCCATCATATCGAGCAAAATAATGCCATACCGATTTGGCCCAATCGGGTACCATGCATAAAAGTCTCCCGCCAGCTCCGACGACGGCTTATACACAGCTGAAATCTCGATGTGCTCATTCTTCAGCGGATGACTAAGTACACTAAGCTGGACTTGTTTCGCCAAATCAAGCTCATACTTAATCCGCTTATCTCGCTCTTTATGCCAATCCTTCTCCTGTTTCAAGCGAAGAGTTGAACGAATCCGCGCCAGAAGCTCCACCTTGTTAATCGGTTTCATCACATAATCGAGCGCTCCTGCATCCAATGCCTCCGCCAACTTATTGGAATCTCCCATCGCCGTTACGAAAATGATCGGAATATCCCTTAACCGCTCATCGGCTTGTACCGTTCGACAGGCTTCTACCCCATCGATTTCCGGCATCATCATATCCATAAGGATCAGATCAACCGTTACTTCCTCCTGATCGGGCGTATCCATACCAAGCAAGTGATAGAGCTCTCTTGCCGATGATAGCGTAATTAAATCCGTGTAGCCGGCTTTCTCCAAAATTTTTTCAATAATTAATAAATTCGTCTTATTATCATCCACAATGGCAATACTCATCGCACTAACCCCTTTCGGGTAAATAGGAACAGAGTCCCATAGGTATAATCTATCATATACTCTATAACCCTATCGCAAACAATTCAATCAGGTAATGAAGAATTTTGTCTATATTAGCCAAATATCCCCACTAATCAAGATATAAATAAACATTGCAGGGTAACATTTGTACCTTCACCTGTTTCAATCTCCTTCTAAACGGGTACATCCCAGTATGGACGTGTAACAACACCAACCCCAAACTAAAGGAGAGATGACGTATGAGTGAAGCTGTCGAGACGAACAAAGGTGGATTATTGTTAGGTCTAGTGATTGGTGGTGCTGTCGGCGCGATCACCTCATTGTTAATTGCCCCTAAAGCGGGGTCGAAGCTGCGCAAAGACCTCTGGAGCACCTATCAAATTTGGCAGGATAAAACGAAAGAGATCGCCTCTACTGTATGCGAAAACTCAAAAAACCTTGCGGAAACCGTTAGCCAAAAAACAGAGGACATTGTCGATACAGCCAAAGAAAAAACAGAGAACCTTGTCGATACAGCTAAAGAAAGTCAGCATCGTGTCACAGACTCGATCCAGGCAGCGAAAACAACCTTTCAAAATAATTAACACGAGTTGTACAGGGGTCATCCCCAATAAAGGAGTGCTTTCCGATGGACAAACATACCTTGCATCAACAATTAACTGACCTTGGACTTGAACGTATGGAATACGTCGAAAAGTCCGTGTACCGCATTGATATCTATAACGATGCCACCTCAGCGGCCTATCCGCTGACGTTAACCACGATAACCTCAGAGCTTGGGAATACATCCGTGCATTTCCATGAGGCTGATTTTGCAGACAACCAATTCGTTCCCCTTCAAGTTCGCCGAGCCGCGCTGGATAAATTAATTGAACTTGAGCAGATCTGTAACGGATCGACCGGTAAATCCATTGAAGAAGCCAACAATGGCTCTATGGCTCAGGATATGGATGAGATGAAGAAACTCGGGAACGAAATGAAGCATATGAAAACCAATAGCGAGCTCATTGAGAACGATATGGTTCCTGATCCGATGCAGAAATAGGTTGGAGAGGTGGAGAGACTGCACGCTTGTCTGATTAGGAGCTCCATTCGATTAAAAAGAGGGTATCCCGCCACATACGTGGCTTTGGGATACCCTCTTCCCTATGTTCCAGCCTTATGCCTTCGGATGCACCATATCCGCTGGCTTCACGTAGCTGTCGAATTGCTCCGCCGTCAAGTAGCCACTGCGTACCGCTGACTCCTTCAGCGTCAGCCCTTCCTTATGCGCTTGCTTTGCAATGCTGGCTGCCTTCTCATACCCGATATACGGGTTGAGCGCCGTGACCAGCATAAGCGATTGCTCGAGATTGCGCTGAATCACCGCGCGATTCGGTTCCATGCCCGCGAGGCAATGGTCATTGAACGAGCGCATGCTGTCGGCCAGCAGTCGCACAGACTGCAGGAAGTTGTGTATGATCACGGGCTTGAACACGTTCAGCTCGAAATTGCCTTGGCTAGCGGCGAAGCCGATGGCCGCATCGTTGCCCATCACCTGGCACACGACCATCGTCATCGCTTCACTCTGCGTGGGGTTGACCTTGCCCGGCATAATCGAGCTGCCGGGCTCATTCTCCGGAATCGTGATTTCACCGATTCCGCAGCGGGGGCCGCTCGATAGCCAGCGAACATCGTTGGCTATCTTCATTAAGTTCGCCGCGAGCGCCTTCAGCGCGCCGTGGGCGTAAACGATCTGATCATGGCTGGTCAGCGCATGATACTTGTTCTCCGCCGAGACGAAGCGCGTGCCCGTCTCGCGAGTCAGGGCTTCGGCGACGCGGGCGCCGAATTCGGGATGCGCGTTCAGCCCCGTGCCGACGGCAGTGCCGCCGATCGCGAGCTCGCGCATCGTATCCACGGCGCTGCGCACCATGCGCGCCGCCATATCCAGCATCGCCCACCACCCGCTGATCTCCTGACCCAGCGTCAGCGGGGTCGCGTCCTGCAGGTGGGTGCGGCCGATCTTGACGATGTCGGCGAAGGCCGACATCTTGGTGTGCAGCGTCGCCTGCATCAGCTCCAGCGCAGGCAACAGCTCTTGCTCTACCGCGATGACACCGGCAACGTGCATCGCGGTCGGGAACGTATCGTTCGAGCTTTGCGAACGATTCACATCATCATTGGGATGGATGCGCGAAGCGCCATCCCCGAGCAGTTCGCTGCCGCGGTGGGCGATCACCTCGTTGACGTTCATGTTCGACTGCGTCCCGCTGCCCGTCTGCCAGACGACAAGCGGGAACTCGTCGTCCCAGCGGCCTTGTACGATTTCATCTGCCGCTTGCGAAATCGCCTCCGCTTTCTCCGGCGGCAAACCGCCGAGGTCGCGGTTAACGTGAGCTGCTGCTTTTTTGAGCAGCGCGAAGGCACTTATCAAGCGTGGCAGCATTCGCTCCGTACCGATTTTAAAATTTTCGAAGCTGCGCTGCGTCTGTGCCCCCCACAACTTATCCACAGGCACTCTGATTTCCCCCATGGTATCACGTTCTATACGATAGTCTTGCGTCATAATTTCCCTCCTTGGTCCTGTCAATACTACTTCTATTTACTTAGTACCGTACCCACTACTACCCACACTTAGATACATATAAACACACCTCGCATAGTTTCCCCAAATGTTGGAACCTTATGAGTCACCGCTGGTTATCCCGCTAGCAAGAAAGCTATAATAGGTAGACTACTCATTCAAACAAAGGAGATCACTTCTATGGAAACGAAGTTAGCGATCATCGTTCGCTCGACTGAAATTGATGTAAACGGACATGTAAATAATGCGAAATATTTGGAATACCTCGAATGGGGACGTGAAGAGTGGTATGAGACGTGTGAGCTATCTTACGAGACTTTCGGTGCCCTCGGTATTCAGACGGTGACTGTTAATATCAACATTAATTACCGAAAAGAGTGCAAGCAAGGGGAGCACCTGACCGTGAGTTGTCGCCCCGAAAAAATTGGCAACACCAGCTATGTGCTGCACCAAGAGATTCGCAATGAGCAAGGTCAACTGTGTGCAGATGCCCTTGTGACCAGCGTGACGATGGACAGCACAACGCGCAAAAGTCGGGAAGCCCCGGCGTCATTAAGGAAGTATTTTGCTTAATCGGCCTGCCTCAGCAAGGACGCGTTAGCGGGCAACTCCCAAGTGGCGACGCATCCGGAATACATACAGTCAGCTTCCGCATGAAATAACAGGACTCTGGAAAATGATGTTCCAGAAATCGCAGCGTTGCTTTCGATAGCAGCTGGTCGTCACGGTATTGCACAATGATTCGCTGCACAAAATCATAGAAGGCTTTCACGGTTCCGAGCACTCCCTTAGCGAACTGCGCCTCGGCTGGAAAACCTGGCGGCATGCATCACACGGCGGAGCCACTGGCCATATTTGCATAGGCAATCACATACCACCTGTGGATAACTTTTGGCCGATCGGTGTCGCAAGTCCGTCCATGCTCGTCATATTTTTCTTCTGCCAATAGGCGTGCAACCCTTCATCCCCTTGCTTCGCCGCCCAGTTTTGCAGCGTATTCCGCTCACCCTCATAGGTGTAAAAAGGGACGCTGAATCCGCAGGATGACTTCACCTCGTGAATGTCAACGACCATGATTTGCCGCGCCCCTGGCAGCAATTCGAACTTCGGCGCTAACCGATCCCATTCGTCAGATCCAGACAGTACCACACGGCCTTTGCCATACAGCCTGATAATCTGAGGCGGACCTTCGATAGCCATGAACATGATGGTGATCCGGCCATTTTCCACTAGATGTGCGCTGGTTTCATTCCCACTTCCTGTTAAATCCAGATAAGCCACTTGATTGACCGATAGAATTCGCAGCACATCGTGCCCTTTCGGCGAAATATTGACATGCCCATCCGCTGATAATGGTGCTGAACCAACGAAGAAGATATGTTGCTTGGCGATAAATGTCTCATGCTCCGGTAACAGTGCCTCAAACGATTTCCCCATACCGCACTCACCTCTTTCCATTTTCTTCTATTATGCGCCCCTCGACTCTATTTGTGAAATATATTAATTATTCCTATTCTATAGGTTTTACCTATAGACAACCATGTCCATGATTGATTATACCCTCTCATATAACTTTTACATATTTCTGGAATTCTCAGGTTAAAGTAAGGAGAACTGATGATGAAGGAGGGAAAACGCGTGAGACAACATCCATCGATTGAAGCAGCAGAGTCCTATTTTAAACAACTGTTCTCCGAGCAAAGCGACTTTCAATCGAAACAGCTGCTCATTGGAGGAAACGTGTTCAAACTGTTTTATTTCGAGACGTTGGTCGACTCCTCTCTCGTTCAAGACTTCATTCTACAGCCTCTGCTTCTCCGTCCTCAGGATTCGATCCGCGAGGTAGTGTCGATTCTTGACTATGCTGAATCTGAGAGTTTGGAAGAATCGGTTCAGGCCATTTTGTACGGTAAGGTCGTACTCTATCAAAGCGGAGACAGCAAGCTTTACCTGCTCGGGGTGGATTTAAAGAAGGAGCGCTCCATCAATATCCCGACTAACGAACGGGTTTTACGCGGTGCGAACGAGGCGTTCATTGAAAATTTAGATACCAATATCAATCTGATGCGCAAGCTTATTAATTCTACGGAATTCGTCGTCAAAACCTATACGATTGGTCGGCTCTCTCGGACGAAGGTTGCTGTCATGTACATCAAGTCAATTGCGCAAACAGCGATCATAGAGGAACTAGACAGAAGGCTTACAAGCATTGACATTGACTATGTCGAGGCGCCAGGATTTATTGATGAGCTCGTCCTGGAAAAGAAATTCAGCCTATTTCCAAAACTGCTCATCACGGAACGTCCAGACCGTGCACGTGCCTATTTAATGGAAGGGAAAATCGTCATTGGAACAGCAGGATCACCAGATACAATCATCCTACCGGTAACGTTCTGGTCTTTCTTCCAAAGTCCTGATGATTACCAAGTTAGTTGGCTGATAGGCACTTTTTATCGGCTTTTACGCATTAGCTGCCTTTTTGTTACGATTGGCCTACCTGCCGTTTATGTGGCGGTCAGTGCCTTTAATCCACAACTGCTGCCAATCAATTTCGTCAACACGCTACAGAGCTCACTGAAATTCGCCACGTTCCCACCGGTTCTCGAGGCGCTCTCGATGATGTTCATGCTTGAAATTTTAAGAGAAGCGACCATTCGGCTAGCGAGTCCCGTCGGTCAAACGATCGGCGTAGTAGGTGGTATTGTAATCGGAACAGTGGTTGTGCAGGCCAATTTGGTTTCCAATACAATCGTTATCGTAACGGCTTTAACGGGACTCGCCTCCTTTGTTCTGCCTTCTTACGAGATGAGCAGTGCGGTTCGCCTGTTAAGCTATCCTGCGCTCCTGCTTTCCTCCATGTTCGGCTTATTTGGCCTCGCCTTCTTCTTCATGATGATTTGTATCCATCTGTGCCAAATGACAACACTAGGACTCCCTTACTATACGCCACCCTTCTCCTTTCGTGATACGAAGGATACGCTGTTTCGGGCACCGATTTGGAGCTTGCGTAAGCGTCCTCTAGGTACGGTTGCGAGCAATCGAATAAGGACACGAAATCCAAGGAGTTGGAAGCGTTGAGAAAGGAAGAGACGATCTCGGGAAGACAACTGATCTCGCTAGTTGTTATGGTTCAACTCGGAACCGAAGTCTTATCCCTGCCTCATGTAGGAGCTGGAGTTACAGGCAAAGATACGTGGCTGGCGGTTTTGCTTGCCGGAGTTGCCGCGCAAGTAGGCATCGTGTTGCTTTGGTGGCTTGGCAGCCGATACCCTACGCGTAACTTTTATGCTTATCTCCCCCTTATTGTGGGTAAACCGATTGGAGCAAGCATCAACTTCATATTCGGATGCTATTACACCCTTTCCGGACTCTTGTTGACCATACTTTATAGTGACATTTTAAAAAGGTGGCTGTTTCAACTCACGCCTAGGTGGGTTCTCATTCTTATGCTTCTCCTTGTGTGCGGTTATGCCGCTACGTCAACGTTGAGACAGCTTGCGAATGTATCGCAAACCTTTATGGTTTTCGCTTACATCAGCTTTTTGCTAATCGTATTAAGTGGAATCTACGGTCTAGAAGTGAGAAACTTGCTGCCGGTTTTGCAAGGCGGCTGGTATCCGATTATGAAGGGTGTCTACACCGCATTTAGCGCTTATGTAGGTTATGATCTGCTCCTTTATGCCTATCCGTACGTACAGACCCAAAGCAAGAAAAAACTGATGCTTTGGATGTCAGTGGCGAATGTCTCCACGGGTGTGTTTTATATTGCCGTTTGCCTGATCTGCACGATGAAGTTCAACTTAAAGCAGCTTACACTTATTCCAGAACCCATCATTTTTATATTAAAAAACTATCAAATCCAGATCTTGCAGAGCATTGACATCTTGTTCCTCATCTTTTATGTATGCATTGTATCGGCAACGGTCTATGTGTATTTCTTCATGGCCGCTAAAGCATTCGTACATTTACGCAGTCAAGGCTTGGGGAAGCAGCATGTATGGGTTTGGACGATAATAGGCATTTGTCTCCTTGGAGGTTTCTTCATGACGAAGCGTAACGATATTCTGCAGTTTGGTGCAATTCAGGATATCGTGTCCATCACATTGATCGTAGGTCTACCAGTCGTTCTGCTCATCATTTCCGGGCTGCGTGGCGCGGGGAGGAAAGAGATATGAAGAGAGTGATGGCTTCACTTCTCATCTGCCTGTTGCTGACAGGATGCTGGGATCAGTTACAGCTGAAGAAGTTGCTTTTTGTCGATGTGATCGGCGTAGACTACGAGGGTGACAGCAAGCAACTCAAGGTCAGCTATGTGATTTCCTCGCTTCAGAATGCTAATCAGGGGGGAGGCAACCCGAACAATATATTCTTGGAGTCCACAGGCGATAACATCTATGACGCCGTGAGTAAAACAAATAAAGAATTTCCTGGCGTCCTCTCAGTACTGGAAACTAGGCTATTTCTCATAAGCACCCGATTCGCCAAAGATCAGCCGCTAAACTATCTGAATATTACGAGCCAATTTATAGCCAATCCGTTATACGGCTATCTTGCGATATATGACGGCGATCTTTCGAAGCTGCTGGATAAGAAGAAAATTAAAGACCAGACCTTATCGGAATTTCTCGTAGGCTTATTAGAAGAGGATAAGGAGAAGGGCAAAATCCCTTCACACAAATTAGTCCATTTTATACTTGATGGAGCAAGGTTCAATAATGACTTCGCACTTAATCGGTTCGAGCCTTATGAGAACGGGGTTCGTCTAGCTGGCACCGCGTTGTTTCGAGAAGGGAAGTATACCGGCGTCAATCTGAATGATGAGGATACCCAGTTTGCCATTCTGCTGGATGGCACATCGGGCAAAAACCAGCTGATCGTAGGTAAATTGGAAGGAAAGAATTACTCAGCTCTGGTGCAAAGCGCCCATCGAGATTTCCATATTAACGAAAAGGACAAACGTCTTCATGACATTGAAATCTCCTTAAACCTGGATCTTAAATTAATCGAAGCAGGACATGAGTCTAAAAAACATACGAAAGACATACTCGCAGAGCTCGAAAAGCAAATCGCAGCTGATATAACGACAAAGGTGTCTAACGTGATTGCAACCTTGCAGAAAACGAATTGCGATTACCTACAGCTTGGACATGAGGTTTCAGCCTATCAACCCAAGTTGTTTATAGGCATGGAGTGGTGGCGTGAGCAGTATCCCAAGATCCCGATTACACCAAAAGTGAAGGTCAAGATTCTTAACACGGGGATTTTGGACTAACACCTGCAAAAAACTTTCGTTATATTTGCATATTTTTCCTCCAAGCGAAGCATACTTAGTTGGTTGAATCTTAGCTCATGCTTAAGACGCCAGTTTCCTGGCGAAAACGTGAAGGAGGTGATCGTACCATGTCAACGACGAACAGTAATGATGACGTAGTCAGTCACGCGATTAATGCTGCACAAGCGAGTGCTGAAGACAGCCAATCCCAGCAACAGGTTGAGGAATTGTCAGCTGCGCTGCAAAGTGCAACATCCGATGCTAGTGATGAGGAAAACACCTCACAGGAATAATTCGCTACAGTTACACCAAAGAGCTTTCCCTCACGTCAATCGTGATGAAGGGAGAGCTCTTTTTCTATATACTGTGAAATCGTTTCGAATCATTAACCAAACGCCCAGCTAGCGAATATGGTGTAGCAAAAACGTAGGGATGATGAAACGTGAGAGACATGGACCAAGACTTGGACTTGGAACACCAACCGGTAAGTATACAAACCTTTAAAGTGCTAAAGAGCAAATTAGATCTGATGTACCCTGCTGTTATTCACATGAAGAACCCTTTGGTTCAACATCAAATCAATACAACGATTGTAGGTGCCGTCAACAAGCAGCTGCATGATCAGGGATTTCCGCAAAACCCCTCGACTGATGTGACGGCTTATTATGAAATCAAAACCAATGAGCGCCGCGTGCTAAGCCTATCTCTGATGAACTATGCTTTTTCAGGCGGAGCCCATGGACTCACGATCCAGAATTCGTTAACTTTCAGCACGGAAACTGGCAAAAGCTACACGCTCAAGGAATTATTCAAACCTGGCAGTGATTACGTTGCTAAGCTGAGTGCCATCATTGCAGCTGAGATCAAGCTGCGTGATATTCCTTTGTTAGTTGATTTTACAAGCATTCGCCCTGATCAGGATTTCTATATCGCTGATAAATCGCTAGTTGTATATTTTCAAGTCTATGAGCTAGCCGCTTATGTCTATGGATTCCTCTACTTCCCGATTTCCGTCTATGCGCTGCAGGATATGATTGCAGAGGATGGCCCTCTCGGAAAAATGATGTATTAGAACAGACTAGACGCAGACGATAATTTGCCGACTGAAATTGCCTTTGTTCACCGTGCAGCGCGAGTCGATGTGAAAACCAGCTTTGATCAAAAGCGAGTCGATCTGCTCGGTTGTAATAATAACCGCGCGCCGCGCTAACCGGCGGGCGGTTTGCAGCATGTCCAGCTTCTCTGCCTCAGGCAGGACAGAGCAGAGATTGTACGGCATGTCCAGAATCAGCGCATCGTAGATGGGCTCTGGACTGCCTGGCAGGGCTGTAGGATGCGTCGGAACGAGCGTCCGCATGTCCGCGACCTGGACCACATCCGGCATGCCGAAGTGGTCTAGATTCACCCGCGCGCCGCGCACGGCCAGCGGGTTGATGTCGTAGCCCACGATGTCGATCCCCATCGACATCGCCTCCACCAGCACCGTGCCGATGCCGCAGCACGGGTCAATGACCCGCGTGCCCGCCACCTCGGGCACGGCGATGTTCACCACCGCCCGCGCGAGGCGCGTCCCTAGGGCGGTGGAGTAGTTCTGTGGCTTCTGCTGATGCTGAAGCCACACGGCTTCGCCGTAGCTGCCCTCGCCGAACAACCATCGGCCTCCCAGCTCCGTCACGGCGAAATATTGCTCCGGCCTGCGCATCTCGGCCTTGCCGCGCAGCCCCAGCCCCAGTTCGCGCTCTACGTTGCGCTGGCGGTCATAGCTGACCGCCGTGTCCGTCTCCGCGAACACGACCTTGAACGTTGCGCCGCGCACGGTCAACGTCTCTAACTGCGAGGCCAACTCCGGCAGGCTGTCGGCCTCATAGGCAACATCCATCCGCAGCTTCAGAAATGGGCTGCGACTCGGCTCCACCCTGCGCACGCTGACGGCGTAGCGCGCTTCAATAACTGCGTCTGCGCCCAGCAAGGTGCGCAGCTCGAGCTGACACAACGCCTGTTCATCTTCATGACAGGCAAATACATACACATATTTCCCGCTCTGCTCTATGCTCTTATATTTCTGTTGCACTAGACTCTTTTGCTCTGCACTCATATGTTTCATACGCATCTGCTCCAAACCCTCACTCTTTCCTGCACACTAAGCAAATTCCTGAATAACCTGCTTTACGAACGTATCCATCGTTTTACACAAAAACATATCCTTCCGATACACAATCCCCACTTCCTTCTGAGGAATGGGATCAATGATCGGGATTGCGCACAGCTTCTGCTCACGCATCTGATTACCCATGCCCTCCACATAGGATTGAGGTAGAATCGCTCCGCATACATGATTTTTCGCCATTTGCAGCAAAGATTCCAGCGTAGACAGCTCTACAATCGGCTTCCAAGCAAGTCCAATTTGCGCACAGCAATCATCCATCATTTGCCGAACATAGAACTTCTGTTGCAGCATCGCAATCGGAATTTCGGTCAACTCCGCCAATCTGATCTCCCTCACCTGATCTTGGGCAAATGCATGCTGAGCCGACACCACAAGTTGAAGCTTCTCTTGGTACAACGGCACACACCGCAGCTGCTCGTCCTCCTCAGGCAAAAAAACAACACCCACATCCAGCTCATTGCTCAGCAGCTTTTCTTTCGTTTCCTCCGTTGCCAGCTCCATCACCGATAGCTCGATTTTGGGATATTTGGCATGAAACGTCATGATCGTCGCTGTCAACAAATGATTCCCTGAACAGCCGATCCGCAACCGTCCCCGCTGCATGCCTTGGAGCTCATTCATCGCCATCTGCGCTTGCTCCAGCTCATGAAAAATATTCCGGCTATGCTTGCGCAAAATCTCGCCCGCTTCGGTCACATAAATCTTTTTGCCGATGCGCTGAAAAAGTGGAGAGCCCACCCGATCCTCCAGCAATCGGATCTGTTGACTAAGTGTAGGCTGGCTGATGCCCAGCTTCTCTGCGGCTTTGGTGAAGTGAAGTTCCTCACACACCGCCAAAAAATACACCAATAATCGATAATCCACCTGACGCCCCCCGATCATAGCTATTAACTATGATATTAATTGATAAATCGCAATTGATCAATGATTGTGAATTTTCTATAGTTAAGGGTAAAAGATTGTGAGAACCCTCAATGGGAAAGGTGGCACAACATATGTACGGTAGCATTCGCATCGAACAAAATCTAAAGGGCAAACCCCTGCCTAATTTAGACGAAAATCTAGGGTTTGGAAAACTTTTTACAAATCATATGTTTATGATGGATTACCAAGAAGGCCAAGGCTGGCATGATCCGCGCATCATTCCCTACGGTCCGATCTCACATGATCCCGCGGCAATGGTATTCCACTATGGGCAAGCGGTTTTCGAAGGTATGAAGGCGTTTCGCACCGAGAACGATGACGTTGTTTTATTTCGGCCAGATCAAAATGCTAAGCGATTGAACCGCTCTAGTGAACGCCTGAGCATCCCGCAAATCGATGAAGAATTCGTTGTCCGTGCCATTCAGGAGCTAGTTCGTATTGATGCTGCTTGGGTGCCGAAGAAGAACGGCTCTTCCTTATACATTCGCCCTTTCGTTATTGCAACGGAAGCGATTCTAGGCGTACGCCCATCTATGCAGTATTCCTTTATCATCATTATGTCGCCTGTTGATGCTTACTATGATGAGGGGCTGCAACCGATTAACATCCTGGTAGAAAGCTATTATGCTCGATCCGTGCAAGGCGGGACAGGCAATGCCAAAGTAGCTGGCAATTACGCAGCGAGCTTGAAGGCACAAATGCTGGCGAAAGAGCATAACTGCGCCCAAGTGCTATGGCTCGATGCGATCGAGAAGAAGTATTTAGAAGAAGTCGGCAGTATGAATGTCTTTTTCAAAATTAACGGAGAAGTCGTCACGCCTAGCCTTAGCGGCAGCATTCTGGAAGGCATCACGCGTGGAAGCATCATCCACTTGCTGAAGTCATGGGGTATCCCTGTATCTGAGCGGAAAATATCAATCGATGACATCGTCAGCGCTCATGCAGATGGGACGCTGGAAGAGGCGTTCGGCACCGGCACTGCAGCGGTTGTATCGCCAATTGGCAGCCTGCTGTGGAACGGAACGCCGATGGTCGTGAACCATGGAGAGATCGGCGAGCTTGTGGAACGACTGTATACAACGATCACGGGTATTCAAAGTGGTAAGCTGCCGGACACGTTCGGTTGGTTGTTAAAGGTTTAAAAATCTATTGTCGCGCAGTAACTGCGCAGCAAATAACCGACGAATGTTCTATTCGTCGGTTATTTGACTACTCATGCTATTTAATGACTCCCCTAGCTACCCAAACACCTCAACTGCTTCATTTACAGTTGCTCCACCAGACGAATAGCTGGAAATAGTACAGTTAAATCCGCGCTATTCCACGACTTTTGTAAAATAGTTGGAAATTATGTAGGTAATTCTGCTCGTTTTCAGCGAAAGTGGCGGATTCGGGGAAAATAACTACGTATTTTCCATCTAATCGTGATTTTCACCCGTTCGCAGTGAAATTAGCTGTAGATTTTCCAGTTAAACGAAGCGATCAACCATTTCCCACCCCGTTACTTCTCCACATGCACGTCATCGACCTTCGTTTTCCCCTGCTCCTCCACCACGTGACCATCAATATCGATAATATCTTTGCTGCTCACGACATCATCGCCAAGGAAATCTCTCAGCTTGCTCTTCGCTTTCCGCCTGACATCGTCATCAATGCTCTTCGACACGGCCGCCAGGGCGAAGCCTAGCGCACTTAGATCATCCACATAGCCCACAATCGGCAGCAAATCTGGTATGAGATCGAGCGGCAAGATGAGATATCCCAACGCACCGTAGATTTGAACCTTCGCGCGGAGCGGCGTTTTCGGACTATCCAATGCGTAAAAAAGCAACAATCCACTATAAATCACTTTACTGCCTGCCTTCTTAGCACCTTTTTTCAACTTGGACCAGAAGCCATCAATAGAGAAGTATTTTTCATATTTGGAAGGATTCATTTCGCGATCACTCCATTCATCGGCATTTACCCTGTATATACCACCATTCTACACCTATCTAACGCAGGAAGTCTCGGTTTGTGTTCATCTGATATTGTTATGCCTCTAATTGATTATAGTTAATCGCATCTGGCAACAATGGTGAGAAACCTCTACCCTAGTCCCAGCAAGGCTGTGAGCGTATTAGATGAGGTATTATCGCCAAATAGAAAGATGATTGCGGGAACCAAAAACTCATACTTCTATTTAGGTACAAATTGGAGGCGTATGGTTGTGGCAGAAATTAAAGTTCTTGATAATGGTCCTTTGCTTGTAAGTGGCGTTACGTTAATGGATGGCGAAGGAGATCCGATGGAAACGAAAGAACAGATTTACCTGTGTCGTTGCGGACTCTCTTCGAACAAACCTTATTGCAACGGTGCTCACAAAGGGCATTTTGAAAGTCAGGTTCGCGACTAACCTTCATAGCATGTGCACGACCTTTTTCACTGCAAAGGGCTGTTCTCAAGTTGATACTTGAAGAACAGCCCTTTTGTTTATTTAGCGTATAGACGATCGCCCGATCGAACCATTTTCTCGCTCAGTAGTTATCGTCTGTTTTGCTCGCAGCACATTCTGATCGGTGTATGCTTGCAAGTCGAATGGCACTCTGACGGAAGCAGTTAAAATCATATACCAAACGAGATAACCTTCGTCCGTTTTTGCAATTTCCGCCGTATATTCCCTCGCAACTGCTTCATTACCCTTAACAACGATATGCGTGATAGACGTATCTCCTATTTCTCCGAATAAAAGGAAGTCACCCTTAGGCTCCTCCAAACGAATTGGCATCATCATATAGGATAGTGCGGATTCCGATGATGCGTCCATCTTATCTCCGCCAAAGGAGTACCCACCGCCAGAAGCCCACTTCCACCCCAGCCAAACCTTCTTTGCAATTTCCACTTTCAAATCTGACCCATTATTATCTTGCAGCCGTTTGCTAAATTGTAGAACGCCTCGGTGAATAGGCACTCGAAGAATGATCTTATATTTATCCTCAATGAAAGATCCTCGAAATTGTCGTATGGCCTCCTGGGATGTTCGTTCGAGTGGAAAACGCAGCGTCTCTGTTTGCCCCGTCGCTTTGGACAGCCGCCAATCCGCTATACCTCCCGGTTTCTCTATCGCATAGATCGCGGAATAGGCTAGGATTAGCACGACAACGAGCATTCCTGTCACCAAAGCGTATCTGGGCATTCGCCGAACTAGATTTAGCATGTTCTATCTACCTCCGTTCGATGTTCGATGATAATCGGCGGCATAAGCGGAACACACCACTCACTCATTTTACCATCAACTGGAAGTTACTGTTACAATTTTATCCTCATCACACATCCAAACCGCCTCAACTAACTTTTACCCAAGTCCACCCAAAGAAAGCCCTATACAACGTATAGCATATCCTGTATGGTGTTGAAATCGACATCTTACAGCATGAAACGAGGCGATCTTATGATTTCAGCCCTACGTAAACTTACTTCCATTCGGCTGCCGTTCTGGGTCATGTTTATGAATACGTTCAGTATGGCCGTCGGATTTTATATGATGATCCCCCTGCTTGCTTCTTATTTATTAAATGACATCCTGCTGACCGTCTCCATGGTTGGTATCATTTCCGCTATCCGCAGCTTCAGCCAGCAAGGTCTTTCCGTCCTTTGCGGTACATTGGCCGACAAACTTGGCTATAAGCGCACGATTCTGATCGGTTTACTCATCCGTACCTTTGGGTTTGGTATGTTCGGCTTTGTTGACAGCATCCCAGGATTCATCATCGCTTGTTTCTTCTCTGGCTTAGGCGGATCACTGTTCAACCCAGCTAGTTATGCGTATTATGCAGCACTATCGACTTCGAGCAATCGGATCACGATTTATGCCATTCGAGAAATGTTAAGCAATATGGGATTCGTCGTGGGTCCCGTTGTGGGTGCCTTACTCATGGGCTTTCATTTCAAATACGTTAGTTTGGCTGCTACGCTAATTTTCGCTTTTTCCTTTTTCTTTAGTCTCTTCTTTTTGCCAGCTATCCAAAGTGAACAATCTCACAAGGCCTATACAGGCATCTGGTCTCAAATGCAAACCGTATGGCGTAATCGCCCCTTCCGACGCTTCATGCTCTTCACGATGATCTCGTGGTCCTTGGTCACTCAGTTATACATTGCCGTTCCGTTTCGTGTCCATCAACTTGCATCGAGTGCGAATATCGGGCTCATTTATAGCTGTGGCGCCATTGTCATGGTCTTGCTGCAAGTTCCACTGTCCAAATTAGGCAACCGTAAATTACAGCCTTTTGGCGTGATGTCATTAGGCACGGTGCTGCTAGCTGGGGGCTTATTTACAATGGGGATGATCGGATCCATGTGGGGGATCTATGCGGGGGTTATCACCTTCATGATTGGACAGGTTTTTCTACAGCCCATGATGAATACTATGGTTTCAGACTATGCTGGGGATGAGCAAATTGCCAGTTATTTCGGTTTTAACAGCTTTGCGCTTTCCATCGGAGCTATTATCGGAAACGTAGGCGGTGGCTATTTGTACGATCTAGGAAATGTGCTTGGCTGGCAGGGCCTTCCATGGGTATGTTTCTTGGTATTTGGGCTTATGAATATTCGGTTTATGCTCAAAGAGCAAAGAACGACGGGCTCACGAAGCTCAGTTCGCAGAGCCGTCTGAAGCGTCCGTCGTTACACTTGTACTGCCAGTTAGTCGTTCTCGCGTATCTGTCTCCTGACCTCCGAGACGCTTCAGGAACGTTGCCCGCCAACTCACTGACAGCTTATCGACTTCAAGCAGCTTACGAATACCTGCAAGATGATCTTTCTCCTGATGCATAATCCGATTGGCGTAGGCCAAAGTGACCGCTTGGGGATGTGCGAAGATCCGCTTCAATCCATCGGATTTGGCTACGAACCCTTCACGCAGCACGCGAAAATAGAAGCCGGTATACCCGGTTTCCTGCACTTTCAGCGGCATATCAGGCCTGTCGTACTTGACCGATAATTTGAAGCAAGGTTGCCGAGGTTGGCTCACTTCAACGATCGCTTCCCCCAGCTCAAAGATATCTCCGATGCACACCTCTGTCTCCACGATTCCACGGATCGTTAGATTTTCTCCAAATGCGCCATAGGTCAGCGCTTGGCCCAACTCTTGCTCCCAATACGCATAATGTTCAAAAGGATATACACACACGGCCTTTTCTCGGCCACCGTGATGAACGAGATCCGCCTGTCCATCCCCCTTGAAATTCTCCCATGATAAAAATAAAGCTCCCTCCGTTGGCTGCTTATGAATCCCTGTGGAAACTTCTTTGTTTTTATACGGAACTAGCTGTGGCTTACCGATATTAATCGACAGGATTTCGATGGGTTTCATATGAGGTCATCTCCAGGAATAGTTATTATTTCATTATGATTCCGTTTATAATGATAGCTAAAACCTATCATTCATTCCGTATTGATGTTACAGGAACAACGGAGGCTTTCCAAGATGGAGCTTAAACAATTAGAGTACTTTATGGCGGTATGCCGAGAACTTCATTTTACCCGTGCCGCTGAGAAAATGGGGATTGCTCAACCCTCATTGAGCCAGCAAATCAAGTTGCTCGAGCATGAAATCGGCACGCCTCTATTCGATCGCATTGGCAAGAAGACGGTCATCACCGAAGCTGGACGCATCTTGCAGCAGCATGGCTTTCAAGTTTTTCATGAGCTAACTCAGGCACGTGCCGCCATCAGCGAGCTTCAGGGACTGGAGCGAGGAACATTAAAAATCGGTGCGCTGCTCACCGTTGTTAATTATCTACTCCCACCTACGGTTATTTCATTTCATGAGAGCTATCCCCAAATTGAATTGTCTGTCCTAGGGCTTCGGACGGGAGATATTTATGAGGGTCTCCTGCAAAATGAATTAGATCTCGGAATCGTTTATTTGCCTATGGAGCATAACGACTTAGAAACCATTCCGTTGTATACGGATCATCTAGTGCTTGCCGTGCCAATCGATCATCCGCTTGCGAAGGAGCCCTACGCATCACTTGATATTTTAAAAGAAACACCTAGCGTCTTATTGCCTAGCTCGTATTTTATCCGACAATTCCTCAATGACCAATGCCGTACACTTGATTTCACCGTGCAGCCTGTCATCGAAATGACGACGTTAGAATCCATTATTCAAATGGTCCGCAAAGGCGTCGGTGTGACCGTTCTGCCGAAGGCTTATCTCGACTATATGGATCATCCGCATATTCGTGCGATACCGATTCAGAATCCCGTGCTCACGACGCAAATTGGCATCGTTTATCGCAAAAACAAGTTCCTCTGCGCAGCCAGCCGTGTCTTTATGGAGCAGCTAATTGCGGCTTGCGTGTAGCGTGAATTGCGAGGTAATCTCCTTCACTTTCTTGCGCACTTGCTCCTGAATGGCTGTCTGATTAGGGTGGCGTAACGTGCGTGCTATGAGCTGAGCTATTTCTTGCATGTCCGCCGCTCCCATACCTCTCGTGGTGACCGCAGGAGTTCCCAGACGAATACCACTCGTAACTAACGGACTGGTTGGGTCAAAAGGGATCGCATTCTTGTTAACGGTAATGCCCACTTCGTCCAGCAGATGCTGTGCGTCCTTGCCTGTCAGCTGAATGCTGCGCAGATCAAGCAGGATCAGATGATTGTCCGTTCCACCGGTCACAACATCGAGCCCTTCGGCCATTAGCGATTCCGCCAATGTACGGGCATTGAAGAGGACATCCGCCATGTACTGATTGAATGCCGGATGACTGGCTTCTCCGAAAGCGACAGCTTTGGCCGCAATGGTATGCATGAAGGGACCGCCTTGCGTTGCCGGAAACACCGCCTTATCGATCGAAGCTGCCCATGGCTTCCGGCATAAAATGACCCCGCCCCTTGGCCCACGCAATGTTTTGTGCGTGGTGGTCGTGACGAAGTGCGCATGCGGCACTGGGCTTGGATGCAGTCCAGCGGCAACAATACCCGCGATATGGGCCATATCTACGAGGAATAGGGCCCCAACTTCTTCGGCGATCTGCGCGAAGGATTCGAAATCAATCGTGCGCGGATACGCGCTAGCCCCGACCACTATGATCCGCGGCTTGGATCTGTGGGCTAATTTGCGCACTTCATCATAGTCAATGCGGAACGTCCGCTCGTTCACGCCGTAGGGGACGAAATTGTACCATTGTCCCGACGCATTGACCGAGCTTCCATGCGTTAAGTGGCCGCCATGCGCGAGATTCATCCCCAGGATCGTATCCCCGATCTTAGCCGCAGCAAAATAAACGGCCATATTCGCTTGAGCCCCCGAGTGAGGTTGAACATTGGCATGCTCCGCGCCGAACAAATCCTTCACTCTTTGGATGGCCAGTTCTTCCACGGTATCCGCATGTTCACATCCACCGTAATATCGCTTACCAGGGTAACCTTCCGCATATTTATTGGTAAATACCGTCCCCATCGCTTCCATCACCGCACCACTGACGAAATTCTCGGACGCAATCAGCTCGATTTTATCGTGTTGCCTGTTCGCCTCTTGCTTAATCGCTGATGCGATCACAGGGTCTTGTTTAAGCAAATGCTGCATGC
This sequence comes from Paenibacillus plantarum, assembly GCF_013141695.1. GTDB lineage: Bacteria > Bacillota > Bacilli > Paenibacillales > NBRC-103111 > Paenibacillus_E > Paenibacillus_E plantarum. Next base: position 84,440 of record NZ_WHNY01000027.1, on the reverse strand, counting down.
CATGATCCTCCCTTGCGAATGTTTCACTTACCATCTCTTTTCGGGTTCAGTATAGATCGAGACAAACGATTGCACAATACATCATTTCTTCTTATAACGATAGGTATTACCTATGATTAATGCGAAAATAAGACCGCCTAATGTCCGCGGAAATAGAGATTCCAGACACGGCAGCCTAAATGGGTGATACGCTGTTTATTCGCTAGCTCTTAACTATCTGGTAAGTTACAGCTAGAACGCCGTTACTATAGCCTTTGGAATCGATCAACTTGAGGTTTATTGACTCCTCGATCCCTCCGAAGAGACGCATACCAGATCCAGCAACAACCGGGCAAATGTTGAGGTTAAGCTCATCCAGCAACCCTTCACGCAGCAGCGATCTCACGAGTGTCGGGCTGCCCGGGACCTGAATGTTCAGTCCTGGCTGTTGTTTGAGCTTCGTGATTTCGTGTGCGAAATCACCTCTCAGCAGAGTCGCTGGCTGCCAGTCCAGCGTGTCGAGCGTTTGCGAGACAACATACTTCGGCGAGTTGTTTAAGAATTTTGCCATCGGCACATCATCGCTTTGGTGCTGCCAGAATCCCGCCAGAAACTGATACGTCTGCGGCCCCAAGAGTACCGTATCTGCTTTCGCTACACCTTCCGCGATGCGCGTCATGATCTCCGCATTGCCCCATTTCTTGGGCGAGTTCTCCGGCGAATCGATGACCCCATCCAGTGACATGAACAGCCCAGCTACGATTTTTCTCATTGTATAGTTGCTCCTTCTATGGCTTCGTTTGACTAATATACCGAAAGCAACGGGATAGGAAGAATTCATTCATTCGCGCAATGAGGCATTTCCTTCATTCCCCTTGGAACGACGCCACAACTTCCTCAATATAGATATCCTGCTCCCCGATATAATAGTTCGCAACATCATCCTTCAATTCCTGAACGCGAGGATCGCTGATGAACGTCTCTAAGTCTTCTTTCGTTTCGAAATACAAGCTGAATATGAACGAATACCTTGGAGTTGTTCCATCTGCTGAAGATAGGACCTTTTTGACTTCATACTTGCTGGCCCCCATTTCAAGGACTGTCTTCTTGGATAACACAGCAACATGTGTATTCAAATAATAAGCTTCATCGAAGGGGATACCTTGTTTGTAGTGAAACGTTAGTACTAGCATGCAATCATCTCCTTATATGGATATAAAAGCATTTTAAACGATGACATTAGTGGCAGTGTCAATTCGTAAATTCGTAAGTGCCTATTGCACTCTATATCACGCGGTGATATACTCATCTCATGATATATCACGACGTGATACAACGAGATATGATACAACATAGCCTGATATAAGAAAAAGGAGATTTTATGGATAGTGAGAAGCTCTACCGTCAGTACTTGCCGATGTCTGAAACGGCTTATTACATTTTGCTTTCCCTGACAAACGTTCGGCATGGTTATGGCATTATTCAGTTTGTAGAGGAGCTCACGCAAGGTCGCATTCACTTAGGTCCTGGAACGATTTATGGCAGCCTATCTCGCATGGAGAAGGATCGTTTGATTCAGGCTGTAGCTGAAGAAGAGCGTCGTAAGCTGTACCTAATCACCGCATCTGGTAAAGAACTACTCAAGCTGGAGATCGCCAGAATTACGGAGCTATACGAAAATGCGAAGAAAGTAGAGGGATCTTTATATGAATGACACTAAAAAGGTGTTTAAGTGGTGGGACAGTTCACAATCGGAGACGATTACAGCATGGTTGGAGGATATGGAGGCGCAGGGCTGGCATTTACAACGTGTAAATTGGAATGGCCTGCGTTTTCACTTTGAGAAAGGTGCTCCCCGCAAAATGAGCTATTGCGTAGATTACCAAACGAAGGTTGATGCTACTTATGTAGGTATTTTCGAGGATACAGGATGGGATCAAATATACAGCGGCGCAGGCTGGTATATCTGGAGACAAACGTATCAACATACCAAGCCTGAAATTTTCACAGACATCGACTCCATGATCGATCGAAATAAACGGCTTATCGCTGTATTTACGGCGGTTACTGCCGCACAAATCCCTGTTTTTATGATAAACATCAACAATACGATCTTTTATCCCTTACTGATTATCTATGTGCCAGTCCTTGTCTTACTGGGCATTAGTCTATACCGTTTAGTTGCTGCCAATAAAAAACTCCAAGCCAAAAAGGACATTCTATAATCCGCTAGCCCACTAGCTGATTTGAATGTCCTCGATTTACCCTTCGCGATCCCTTACCCAAGAGCCCCGTGCTCTCGTAACAAGCCAATCACCGCAGTATGTCCCTGTTCTTTGGCCAGATCAATTGCATAGGCGCCACCCTCTGACTTCGCATTCACATCCGCACCTTGGTTAATCAAGAGCTCAATGATCTGTGTACTATCCTTATGAAAGGCGGCCACATGCAGACTCGTATGCCCATTGCTATCCATAATCGTCGGCTTCGCACGGTGAGCGAGCAGTAATTGTATGACCGCTAAGCTCCTCTCACCGGCAATAGCCGCATGCAGTGCTGTATTCGACGGAATGTAACTAACGATAGAATGCGATAAAGCATTCACATCAGCGCCATTTTCCAAAAGCAGCCGAACCACTTCGCTCTGACCGAAATGCGCTGCAAATCCCAGAAGGGTAAGGCCATCGCTGTTCTCAGCATTGGCAAGCGAAAGATCCGTGTCCAGCAAATCCTTGACTCGGTTTACATCGCCTGTACGTGCTGCAGTAAATACATCGTTGATCATGTAGGGGGGGCCTCCTCTAATATATTCGCTATTTCAATTCGGCAAATATCTAGAAATCCCCTTTTTTCCCTTTTAAGGAAAATCATTTTATAGCTTGAACTTACCGACGGCTTGCTGCAGTCTCAGTGACATACTGTTCAAGTCGTTCGCGAAAGCAGCAACTTCTTGCAGCGCTGCAAGCTGCTGCTCCGCGCTCCCCGCTACATTCTGAGCAGCGAAAGCGGATTGCTGGGCAATGTTAGAGGATTCGATCACCGAAGCTGTCACCTGTTCGGATCCTGCTGACATCTCTTCAGCCACTGCAGACACATCACGGATCTGATCAGCCACTTGATCGATCGCCTGCAGGATCAATTGAAAGGCCTCGCCTGCCTCATGCACCACGACGATCCCCGTATGAACTTCTTTGGTTCCCTCATTCATCGCCTCGACAGCTAGCTGAGTGCCCTGCTGGATTTGTTCAATCAACCCGATAATCTGATTGGCTGAGGTGCCTGATTGTTCAGCTAGCTTCCGTACTTCACCAGCAACAACGGCAAAACCGCGACCATGTTCGCCGGCACGAGCCGCTTCAATAGCTGCATTGAGCGCGAGCAGATTCGTCTGCGTGGCGATACTGGAGATCACACTGACAATGCTGCCGATTTCTATGGATTGCTTGTCGAGCTTCTGCACCATGGAAGCTGTACGATCGACTGTCGCCCGAATGGATTCCATCTGACGAATGACTTGCTGCAAGGATTTGTTGCCATGCTTGGCTTTCTCGGAGGCATCCATGGAAACTTCCGACACGGAAGAAGACGTTTCTGCAATCCGTTGTATGCCTATTGACATTTCCTCCATGGCTCGAGCGCTTTCATTGGAAGTTAAGCCCTGAGCTTCAGCCCCTCGCGCTACGGCCTGGATGGAAATCGCAATCTCGTTCGAAGCTGCCGAGGTTTCTTCAGCGCTTGCCGAAAGCTGCTTCGAAGAAACGGCTACATCCTGCGAGCTTGCGTTCACCTCTCTAATCAACTCTTGCAAATTAAGGATCATTCGACTGAAGCTATCGGTTAATTTCCCAACTTCATCCTTACTCCGACTCGTAATCGTGCGCGTTAAGTCTCCCCCAGCAATACTTTGTGCTACATTCATCAACACATTGATAGGTCCAATGATGATTCTGCTAAGCAACAATGCTATGCCTATGCCAAGTAAAACATCGATAATACAGGAAATAATGAGTGTAAAATTGACGGAATGAATTTCCTCAATTAACTGATCTGTTGACTCCTTAGATTCTTGATTGAAGCTGTTAATGTATTGATCTGCCACGGTATAGATCGTTTGTTTGAATTGGTCTGTCTGATCATCTGCCTTCTTATTTTCATCGCGAAGCTGCGCAGCCGTCAGTTTACTGTCTTTTTTATTAATGTCCCTGACCACATCAAATGATTTGATAAAACCCTCGCTGGCGGTTCGCAAACTAGCAGCCAACTCTACTTCCTTCGGACTCTCCGATCTTAGCGCAATGAACTCGAGGTATTCTCTGAATTTCACTTCGTTTTCCTTGTACGCTTTAGCTGCTTCATCACTTTGATTGATAATGACATCGGCTTGATTGCTGTACAGGATACCTACATAATTCTTAAGCTCGTAAGCAGCCTTTACCTCCGCATTTCGTTGCGTTTCCTGATCCAACGCACTTTCGACTTGAGACAGTTTAAAGTAATTATTCCCTGCAGCAATTGTAAATAATAAAATAACCAAAAGCATACCAGATAGCAGTTTCGTTTTTAATGACCAATTTTTAATCATGAAAAGACCCCTTCTTTCTTGTTTCGAATTCTAGCCGCTACCTTAACGTTCATCGTTCTATTGCCATTGAATTCAAGAAAGTCCTTTTCTCATCTAAGTCGTCATCTAAGAGGTTTTCATCCGACAAATCTCGCGAGCTATTCTATCTATATCGACAAATGCTATTGAAAAAATAAGGTGCTATGTCATCTTCCATAACATAACAAATAAGGCTACCCCCGGAAGAGTAGCCCCATAACTGCAAACAAACCAAATACCGATAACATCGCACCAGAGACGCGATTAATCCACAGGAACGCCGCTCCTTTGAGCCGTTCCCGCAACAAGCCAACTAACAAACTGAGTAACAACCACCATAGCGCCGAGCCTGCAAACACGCCGGTCACCAAGGCGATCGCAGGCGTGAAGCCTGCATCCGCGCTATCTCCCAGCCCGAGCCCCGCAAATGCGCCGACGAACGACATGATCGTCATCGGATTCGTAATGGTGAGCAGCAGCGTCGACGCATACGATTTGAACAGCGTGTCCCCTGTTGCTTTGGCAGCTTCAGAGGCAGGCTTTGAGCGAAAGGTTTGCGCGCCCAGATAGATAAGGAAAAGACCGCCGACCAACTGGAGAACCACCTTTTGATCCATAAGAAAGCTGGTAATCAGCGTCAAACCGAACCCTGCGATGAAGCCATAGATGGCATCTGCCGTAGCAGCGCCTAAACCTGACAGAAAACCGTGCAGACGGCCCAGCGTCAAGGTCCTGCGCATGCATAGGATCCCGATAGGACCAACCGGCGCTGCAATCGAAAAGCCCAGCAGAAGCCCTTTTAACAACGGGATCAGCAATTAGAACACCTGCTCACCGTCATACGTAGCGATTTTCTTGTATAGATCCGGACGACGATCGCGGAAAATCCCCCATTCGATACGCTGGATCTCGAGCTGATCCAAGTCGAACTCGGCAACGAGAACCGTTTCTTCGTCACGCCCCGCTTCCTCAATCAGATTGCCCTGCGGGCCTGCAATGAAAGAAGAACCATAGAAGTTGATGCTGGAATCCTCATCTTCTTCCTTCCCGATACGGTTCGATGCGATTACCGGCATCAAGTTGCACGCCGCGTGACCGCGCATGCACATTTGCCAGTGATCCTTCGAATCAATGGAACCATCCTGCGGCTCTGAGCCAATAGCAGTCGGGTAGAACAACAGTTCTGCCCCCATCAGCGCCATTACGCGAGCAGCTTCCGGGTACCACTGGTCCCAACACACGCCGACACCGATTTTGGCGTAGCGAGTTTTCCATACCTTGAACCCCGTATCGCCCGGGTTAAAATAGAACTTCTCCTCATACCCTGGACCGTCAGGGATGTGGCTTTTGCGGTACGTGCCGAGCACAGTACCATCAGCATCGATGACCGCAAGCGAGTTATAGCGAGCGTAGTTCTTTTTCTCATAGAAGGAGATAGGCAGAACAACTGCCAACTCTTTGGCGATCTCACGGAAGTGATTGATCGCTTTATTCGTCTCAAGTTCCGTTGCGTAGCGGTAGTAATCGGATTTTTCTTTTTGGCAGAAATACGGTGTTTCAAACAACTCTTGAATCAAAATCACTTGCGCACCCTTCGCCGCGGCTTCACGCACCAATTTCTCAGCTTTGGCGATGTTTTCTTCTATATTATCGGAACAGCTCATTTGTGTGGCTGCTACAGTCACTTTTCTCACGTGAAATCACCCTTTCTTGCTGGCTGGCATTTGTTGCGTCGTGCAGTGAACATTGCCGCCTTCTTTGATAATGGACATGCCGTTAATTGTACGGATTCTACGTTCTGGGAACGCCGCTTGAAGCACTTCAATCGCCTTGCGGTCTGTCTCTTCAGCTGTACCACCAAACACCGGCAAAATAATGCCGCCGTTCACGAAATAGAAGTTCAAATAGCTCAGCGTCAAGCGCTGCTCTTCAAAGAATGTCAGAGGCGGTTGCTCGATTTGGATAATCTCAAATGAACGGCCTTTGGCATCTGTCGCACTGCGGAGAATTCCCAAATTCTCCTGCGTAATCGCATAGTTGGCATCCGAAGGATCGTTGCACACTTGCAGAATGATTTTGCCTGGAGCCGCGAAGCAAGCAATATTATCAACGTGACCATCTGTCTCGTCGCCGTCTAGCCCTTTGTTCAACCAAATAATCTTCTCTACGTTCACGAAGTTGCGGACATGATCCTCAATCTCAGCGCGACTTAGATCTGGATTGCGATTCGTGTTCAACAGACATTCTTCTGTGGTCAAAAGCGTACCTTCTCCATCCACGTGGATGGAACCACCCTCCATGACAAGCGGAGCGTCAAAACGTTTCACACCATGGTGCTCCGCGATTTGTGGAGCTACATTATCATCAAGATCCCAAGGCGCATATTTGCCGCCCCATGCATTGAATTTCCAGTTAACTGCTGCGATTTCTTGCTGCTCGTTCAGGACGAAAGTTGGACCGTTGTCGCGGAACCAAGCATCATTGTGCTGAATCTCAAGGAAATCCACGTTCGACTCTGTGAACATCGCCTTCACTTGCTCTGCATCCGAAGGGTTAACAATTACGGTAACAGGTTCAAACTCGGCAATCGCCTTCGCCAAATCCGCATACCCTTGGGACACAACTGCGTGATCCTCTGGGTATACCATCGAGGCTTGTACCGGCCAAGAAATGAAAGTCCGCTCGTGCTCTGTCCACTCTGCTGGCATGCTATAGTTTACATCTTTAGGTTTCGTCATCATCCGTCATCTCACTTTATCTCAATTTAGTTAATTAGCTCATAGGAAAATTCAAATAAAAACATCGTCTCCCATCATAACTCAAAAGCCGCCAACGCTCAATGTAAATAGGTAGTTCTGTGACCAAATCTTTGTCGAAAGGAACTCGCTATAAGGCATGCTGCCGCGTCACCATTACCTACCAGCATATTCAAAGTGCTTTTAATACACATTAGAAGAGGATTTCATAGACTGCATACCCGAAAGGATGGATCACTTTGGCAACTGTTCTGCATATTACCGCACATCCTCATGATCATCAAACGTCTTACAGTATGGCCGTAGGTAAAGCTTTCATCGATGCCTATCGAGAAGCGAACCCCAATGACGAAGTGATTCCTATTGATTTGTATCGTGTCCAAGTGCCGCATATTGATGCGGACGTGTTCAGCGGATGGGGGAAGCTGCGCAGTGGACAAGATTTCTCCTCCTTATCTAGCGAGGAAAGCGCCAAGGTAGGACGCATTAGTGAACTCACCGAGCAGTTCATTGCCGCAGACAAATACGTATTCGTTACGCCAATGTGGAATTTCTCGTTCCCTCCTGTGATGAAAGCTTATCTGGATGCTCTTTGCGTGGCTGGCAAAACGTTCAAATACACCGAAGCAGGCCCTGTTGGCTTACTTTCTGGCAAAAAGGCACTCCACATTCAAGCGCGCGGCGGCGTGTATTCCGAAGGGCCTGCGGCCGGCATGGAGTCTGGTCATCGGTATATCAGCATTATCATGGCATTTTTCGGGATTACAGAGACGCAAGGTTTGTTCGTAGAGGGGCATAACCAATTCCCTGATAAAGCCGCGCAGATCAAAGAGGACGCGATTGCGCGTGCGAAGGATTTGGCGCATACGTTTTAATAAGGAGCTGTCCCCTAAGATGGGGGACAGCTTTTACTTTTTGGATTGGCCGCTCAGCTCAGTAGAGCGGACAATCTCTAATTAGCAGGAGTTGAGCTGTTTAACGGACACAGATGACCCTAATTGGTTCAAAAGTGCCCCTTAGCATAGCTAACGGACATGAGAGTCGCTAATTGCTTTATTGGCACATGCTAATCATAAAAAATGGATGAATAACGTCGCTGGTGTCCGTTACGTGGAAGAAGGGCTTCTTTTCTGCGGAATAAGGTCGCTAGTGTCCGTTAGATAGGTGGGACAGGTGGTCGACAGGAAATTAGAATTCACAGGCAAGACAAGCATGCAAGTAGCACTCCCCCCCTCAGTATAGCAAATAAGCCACCAGCGCCACTCACGTGGACATTTGGAGGCTCTCTCATCTTTACCAGTTTGAATTAGGATCTAGCTGTCGTAACACTAGTCCCCCCTTTTCCTACGAGATAGGGATAAGTTAAATATAATCCGCCTACATACAGCATCACCGCTATGTAGACAGGCAGCAGATGGACAAAATCCGTGTATCCAATATGCGCATGAATGAACAGCCCTGCCATGAAGCCGGGCAGCCCACCCCAGAGGAATGTCCACCATAACCAGCCCTCACCTTGATTGACACCCCAAAGTGCCGAAGCGGTTATCGCTACTGCCAAGGAAAACAGCGCACCACCAAAGCCCGCACGATCATGGGCGATGAGCGGAATAATGGTCTCACTCCACGCCGACAGCTCCGAAGAAGTTACGCCTAAGTAAACCAAATCACTTGGGACGAATACCTCCGTAATGCCGACAACGGATATCGTAAGCCCCCCGATGCCCAGACCAAAACCAAGAATCACGAAGCAGCACTGCCCCCATTGCGCTCTTAGCCAAACGCGATCATTTCGTAGACCTGGCGGCTTACGAGACGGATGATCCTTCAAGCCACGTAACGTCAGCAGCAACATTGGAAGCAAAACAACCGCTGCAGCCGCATGAAGCGGATCAAAATAGCCGTAACCCAGATAAAGAAAGAAACTGCTAAAACCGACAACGCAAGAGGATATGACTGCCGTTCGCGCCCAATGCAGCCCGTACCGTAAACCGTGATGAGCTAACTGATAATAGAAAATGCCAATGGAGATCATCGTACCCGCTAAGGTAATGCGATCATGAGACATGAAATGTAGGAGATGTGCATTGAAACGGATAATTTCACTGCGTGATTTACCTAAAAAGTCTTCATCATATGGCAACAACACCGTCGTCGCTGCGATAAACCACGCGAGCACACCACCGATCATCATCCCTAATCCAAGAAGGCTCATCCATCCCCAATTCGCCCAGAAGGAAGGGGTGGGTGGAAAGACTGGTGAATGCGGGAAGATTGAAGAAGGCCGTAAGACGGAGATCTCCCCATGATGGGGAGCCATTGAAGGATCGGAAGACGTAACGACAGACGCTCTGGAATCGGAATTGGAAGCCTGCTCGTTAGCGTCAACACTGACTTCGTATGGCAAAGCCTCAGCGTCCGTGGAAGCCACACAAGCGGTTATGCGATCATACAGGATCGCTTCATTGATCCGCTTGGGCAGCCCTGGCCCCGCGTAGACGAGCCCGCTGTGCAGCATGACGCTAGTCGCTCCTGCTGCCAGCAGCGCGAGCGCGTCCTCCGGCTGGTGCACGCCGCCGGCCGCGACAACTGCGCTGCGCTCGCCCAGCGACTCGCGCAGCAACCGGACCTTGCTCAGCTGCGCGCTGAGCAACGAAGCGCCGCCGCCGACGCGCTCGCGGCGAGTGCCCGGCTCCCGCTGCGCGTCGCCGAGGACGACACCGCTGAAGCTTCGCGCGGTGTCCATGATCGCCAGCAGCTCCCCCTCCGGGAGCTGCTGCGGCACATACAACAGCACCGGCTTGCCCGGGGCCGCCGCTTCTGCCAGCTGGCGTACCTCCGTGAGGTACGCCAAAGCCATTGCCGATGGCCAGCCTTCGCTGAGGCCATCGAGGGTGAACCCCGCCGCGTACGGCGCCAGCCCCCGGAGCAGCTCCCGCTGCTCCTCTGCCGCTTCGCGCGGCGAACTTCCCGGCATCGGCCGCAGCCGCACGAAGTGCGGCAGTCGATGCCCCGTGCCCTTGCGCAGGCGCGCAGCGATCGCGTCCGCGCCGTCGTTCTCATAGCCATCGGGGTACACGATGGCTTCCTCCTCCGTCATGCGAGATATCGATGCATGACTCTGGACAGCTCGGACCGTCACAGGTCCGAGTTCGATGAACCCGAGCCCGAACTGGGCGAGGGCCTTGTGTGCGGTGCCGTGCGGGTCAAGGCCGCCGCTGAGGCCGACGGGACAGGCGATCGGCACGCCTGCCAGCTCGCTCGCAAGGTGCGGCGACATTTCCATATGGCCCATCGTGCGGATCACGAAGGTCCCGCCAGGAATGCGACTTAGCCCGCCTATCGCATGCAGGGTAAGATCTCTTGCCCTCCGCCCGCTAAGTCGGAAAAGCAGCGGTTTAAATAACGTATGATACGACCAATCGGGCATAGGCCGCCTCCTCTTTTGGATGATAGTTCCAGTATACCGTGTATCCTTCCCTCTGCCCATAGACACACTTTGTTGCGATTCCCTGTGATTCTAATCACAGGGGTTCCCTCCACTTATTCGCTATACTGAAGGCATCAAGTCATTCTACTGGAAATGAGATGATCCGACATGTTAAGCGAACAAACCATCCGAATCATTAAATCCACCGTGCCTGTATTAGAAGTTCATGGTGTTGCGATAACTAAGCGTTTCTACGACAAGCTGTTCACGTCTCACCCTGAGCTTTTGCATCTATTCAATCACGCCAATCAAAAACAAGGCCGACAACAGGCAGCGTTAGCGAATGCCGTTTATGCGGCAGCGAAGCATATCGATCGATTGGAAATGATCCTGCCAGTAGTTAAACAAATTGCCCATAAACATCGCAGTCTCGGCGTTAAACCTGAGCAGTATCCCATCGTTGGAGAGCACTTACTAGGAGCGATTAAAGATGTACTCGGCGATGCCGCGACAGATGACATTCTCGGAGCTTGGGCTGAAGCCTATAGGGTCATTGCCAGTGCATTCATTGGCATTGAATCTGATATGTATACGAACTCAGCTCTTCAGCCTGGGGGATGGTCCGATTTCAGACCTTTTGTCATCGCGCGCAAAGACAGAGAAAGCGACGTCATTACCTCCTTTTACCTAACGCCGCAGGATCAAGGTCCGATTGCTGGATTTGAAGCAGGACAGTATGTCAGTGTTCGTGTCCAAATCCCCGGCGATGCCTACACACACATTCGGCAATACAGCCTCTCCCATGCGTCTGGGCAACCGTTCTACCGGATCTCGGTAAAACGCGAAGACACCAATCCAGCTGTGCCTGCGGGCAAAGTTTCCGTCTTTTTGCACAATCAGGTTCAAGAGGGAGATGTTCTCTGGCTCTCCGCGCCAGCAGGTGACTTTACGTTAGATCAAACGGATACACGACCTGTTACGCTTCTAAGCGGCGGCGTCGGACTTACCCCTATGGTGAGTATGCTGCATGCACTCGTCACCACCCAGCCGAATCGGAAAGTTACTTTCATCCATGCTGCTCAAAATGGGGCGCATCACGCTCTCCGCAGAGAGGTCGAACAGTTGGCTGAGAAGCATCCTCAAGTCACCATTGCTTGGTGCTATACGCAACCGACAGCTGCCGATACCAGTGAGCAGTCTTACCACAAAGAGGGCTATGTAGATCTACCGTGGATTCAAAGCCTAGTGCCATCTGTAAATGGCAGCTTTTACTTCTGTGGACCCCTGCCGTTCATGAAAACCGTGAACCAATCGCTCATCGCGTGGGGTGTTACGGAATCGGACCGTCATTACGAATTCTTCGGTCCCTCAGGTGCGCTTTCCTAATTGGACCCCCTATGCAAAACGGCTCTGCTCGCATGTTGCGACAGGGCCGTTTTGATATTTGAAGGGCATCTGAGTAATGCCGGGGATCACTTCATAGGATTGAAAATCCAAATAACTGGAATTTGTCCATCTAATTGAGCTCATTTTGAGCGTAAAAGGTGTTTAACTGGATTATATACAGGTAATTTCGCTACTTTTCGCAATCAGGATAGAAATCACTGAAAATAACTACATATAATCCAGTTATTCCTCTTTTGGCGCTAGATTCCACCAATTTAACATCATAAAATCCATCTAATTTGTTGGAGGGGGGAGGAGGCGTTTATCGGAGGACGTGCGGGCCATTTATTGAAGGGTGAGCGGCCCGGTTGTCGGAATGTGTGGGGTTCGTTTGTTGAAGGGGATCGCTCCTTTGCTGGAAAGTGCGCGGTTCATTAGGGAGGGGGCGGTCCTTTGCTGGAGAGTGTGCGGTCCGCTAGCTCTTCCTCCCTCTTTCACGTAACAACCGATTCACCGTTTCACGTCGAAGCCCAATGAACTGCCCTATTTCCTCTTGAATTAGCACGTCGGTCAGCTTCAAAGTACCAATATACGTCTGGAACCATGCCTCCATTTTCAACAATTTGGCTGCTGGGGCAACTGCTGTTAGCTGATCAATCCGCTGCTGCATCATGCGCAGCTTCTCCTGCAATTGACGCGCAATGGTGCGAAAGTGGTCTGGATTGCTTTCCAAGTCTTCATACCAACGCTCAGCGGGTAGCACTTCAACCTCGCTTGTCACTAGCGCAACCGCCGTTGCATAGTAGGCACTCGGAGTAATCAGGGAATGATGCGGAATCGTTTCACCAGGTACAATGATATTCACAAGGGTGGTGTTACCATCTTCATGTGAACGAACAATTTTCAGCAGACCCGAATGCAGTTTGAATAGTGAACCCCTCTCACCTTGGCGGAACAGGATTTCTCCTTTATGTAATTTCATCTTCGTATCCCCTTTAATGAGAAAAAGCGACAGCACACTTGGGGCTGATCGCTTTTATGGATATCTTGAACGACTATACTTCTTTTTTCAATGGCTCAAAAGGTGGCCGAATGGACTGACGTGCCTGTGTTAGTTTACCCGATAAGCTCACGTACCAATTGAACTGCTCGACCTTGCCAATCAGCCAAATGGATACCAGTAAACCTGTAAGCGACACGAGAACTGCAATCGGCAATGCCCACATGGAGACTGGATGAGCGAAATAAGGGATGAATGAAACCGCCAAGATTGGCGCCGCATTCCATTTGAAAAATTGAATTAACGTAATCGTCACAAGGGCTGTCAGGAAAAAGGAAACAGCTCCCGTGCTAATGGTATAAAAAATACTGCCCATCGTAACCGCAATAATGGCTCCGATAATAATGCGACGTATTTCTCTAATGTTGTCTACACGATGCATGAAAAGAAAACTAAATGCGCCCAGCGTTGGGTAGAAAACCATCTTCATCGATGGAAAGTGATAGGATGCCCAGTAAGCTCCCATCAGATAACAGCAAATGATAAGTGAACGAAGAAACATCGTTGGCTCCCGTCCTTTTCTATATGGGATTCATGAGGCCGTTCATGTTCTAAATCAGACCTTTCCCATTTTACAAAAAAGACAGAGAGTCAGTCAATAACTTTACAAGCCATGTTATGTCATTTTTCCCATATTCTTAACTTGATTAATTCCGTTCAACCGAAACCGTTGTCGAAGCAAAGAACTTCGTCACCGCAAAAGACGCTGCCCCAAGCACCGTAGACCGATCACGAAGCTCCGAAAATTCCACCTTCAACTGCTTGCGCGGATGCGGTAGAGATCGCTTCTCTAGCAGATCCAAAAGCGGCTTCATCAGCCACTTCTCGCCACCGGCCAACCGACCTCCGAGAATGATAAATTCCGGATTATACCCGTTAATGATGTTTACCACACCGACCCCAAGGTAGTAGCCTAGCCGTTCAAAAAGCTTGATGACCCCTGCGTCGCCGCTCTCGGCTTTTGTTAATAAGGTCTCTAGGTCGACTTCTCGCCCTAATTCTTTACCCGCTTGCTCCAATAAGGCATGCTCCGATGCGTAAAGCTCCCAGCAACCTAAGCTGCCACAGCGGCACTTCGGACCATCATGTTGAATCGAGATGTGGCCGATCTCGCCGGAGAAACCTGTCGCCCCGCGATACAGCTCGTTTTTGATAATAATGCCCGCACCGATCCCCATACCGATAGATACATAGATGAGATTCGCAGTGTCTTTCCCTGCACCGAACTGTTTCTCGCCTACTGCCCCAGCGTTCGCTTCATTATCAATCACAACAGGAAGCCCGAATTCGGCTTCTAATTGGCTCTGCAGCGGCACATTCTCCCAGCCCAGATTCGGGGCAAACAACAAATTCCCCTCCTCATCAACGATACCTGGCACGCCAAGACCTATGCCAATCACACCATATACACTCTCCGGTGCTGTTTCGATGAACTCACGGATCGTCGTTTTGAGTAACTGCGTAACCTGCTCTACAGACTCATTGTGATGCTGGATGCGGTTTTCCCGAATCACTTTACCCGTTAGATCGGTGAGAACAGCCAACATATCATGCACACCAAGATCAACGCCAATCGCATATCCCGCCATCCCATTAAAAAGCAGCATCATCGGCTTGCGCCCGCCGCTCGATTCCCCAGCGCCGATTTCCTCCACGAGGGAGCTCTCGATGAGCTCATTCACAAGACTAGATACCGTCGCTTTCGTCAGCCCTGTAATCTCAGCGATTCTAGCGCGTGAGATCGGTGAATCCGTGCGGATGTGATGCAAGACGATTGTTTTATTTATCTTTTTCACGAGGTTTAAGTCGCCTGTTTGTTTCATAATTAGCCTCCATACCGTTCCAAATGCTGCGAGTCATCGCTATGGAAATGATTCTAACATAGAAGACTTTTTCATGCACCAACTAAGTTTGTTTAATGAATTTACAAACTTTCGGAATGATGCTATGATGACTTCATAAGCACTTATCATTCATTTATACGGAGGCTGAATTCATGAGCTACTTTGACAATGTTCAACCAGTTAAATACGAGGGCCCGACATCCACGAACCCACTTTCCTTTAAATTTTACAACCCAGATCAAGTTATTCTAGGCAAAACAATGCGTGAGCATATGCGTTTCGCAGTCGCTTACTGGCACTCCTTCTCCGCTAATGGCTCCGATCCATTCGGTGCAGGTACGAATGTCCGTGCATGGGACAAATACGATGGTCTAGAGTTGGCGAAAGCTCGCGTTGACGCTTGCTTCGAGCTTCTAAACATTCTAGGTGTCGACTACTTCGCATTCCACGATCGTGATATCGCGCCTGAAGGCAACACCCTGCAAGAAACGAATGCCAACCTCGACGAAATCGTTGGTTTGATCAAAGATAAAATGGCTTCCACAGGCAAAAAGCTGCTATGGAACACAGCCAACATGTTCACTAACCCGCGCTTCGTTCACGGGGCTGCGACTTCCAATAATGCAGAAGTTTTTGCTTATGCAGCCGCACAAGTGAAAAAAGCTTTGGATCACGCGAAAGAGCTTGGCTCTGAAAATTACGTGTTCTGGGGTGGGCGTGAAGGTTACGAAACGCTTTTGAACACGGATCTTGGTCTTGAACTCGACAACCTTGCTCGCTTCTTGCACATGGCTGTGGCTTATGCCAAAGAAATCGGCTATACAGGTCAATTCTTGATTGAGCCTAAACCGAAAGAGCCTTCCAAGCACCAATACGATTTCGATGCAGCAACAACACTTTCATTCTTGCAAAAATACGACCTGCTTCCTTACTTCAAATTAAACCTTGAAGCTAACCATGCAACACTTGCTGGTCACACGTTTGAGCACGAGCTTCGTGTAGCTCGCGTTAACGGCATTCTTGGCTCCATCGATGCTAACCAAGGCGACTTGTTGCTAGGCTGGGATACAGATGAGTTCCCAACTGACTTGTATTCGACAACGATGGCGATGTACGAAATCCTTTTGAACGAAGGCGGCATCGGCCGTGGTGGCGTGAACTTCGACGCAAAAGTTCGTCGTACTTCTTTCGAGCCCATCGACGTTGTGTATGCACACATCGCAGGTATGGACGCATTCGCTCGCGGCTTGCAAGTTGCAGCGAAATTGATCGAAGATAAAGTATTCGACAATATCCTTGATACACGCTACGGTTCCTTCAAGTCCGGCATCGGCGCAGACATCGTCTCTGGCAAAGCAGACTTCAAGTCACTTGAAGCTTATGCCCTTGAGAACAATGCTCCGATTGTGAATCAATCCGGTCGTTTGGAATTGATCAAAGCAACTGTAAATCAATATTTGCTCAACGCTTAATTTGTTCTAGACGACAAAATCCCGCTTCAGCCATTGGGCTGGGGCGGGATTTTTTGGGGTGCTGGGGGCTTCTGTTTCCATGACAACAACAATAACTACTACTACTATCCCTATTACAAATCCACTTCAATATTACTTTTTGTACAATCGCGTTTATCTCCATCAATATTTGCTACTCTTCCACGCTGTCACTCCTTTTGCCACCTTCCCATCACCTTCGACACCAGTACTCCCTTTGCCGCCATCTCATCACCTTTCACACCTGCCTCCCTTCGCCGCCATCCCATCAGCCTCTTCACCAGTACTCCCCTCTCCCTCCGTCCCTCACCTTCCACACCAGTACTTCCATCACCACCATCCCATCAGCCTCTACACCAGTACTCCTCTCTCCCTCCGTACCTCCCTTTCACACCAGTACTTCCTTCGCCGCCATCCCATCAGCCTCTACACCAGTACTCCCCTCTCCCGCCGTACCTCCCTTTCACACCAGTACTTCCTTCGCCGCCATCTCACTACCTTCCACACCAGTTCTCCCTTCGTCGCCATCCCTCACCTTCCACACCAGTCCTCCCTTCGTCGCCATCCCTCACCTTCCACACCAGTCCTCCCTTCGTCGCCATCTCTCACCTTTCACACTAATCCTCCCTTTGCCACCTTCCCATCACCTTCCACAGCTGTCCCTCCCTTTGCCACCTTCCCATCACATGCCACAGCTGTCCCTCCCTTTGCCACCTTCCCATCACATGCCACAGCTGTCCCTCCTTCGCCGCCGTCCCTCGCTTTCACACTAGACGGGTAGCTTGAACCAACAATGAAACAAAATAAAAAAACTGGCAGGCTGGAGAAACTGACAAATCGGATAGCATAAGCATGTAGGGCCAACTAGATCATTTGAAACAACTATTGAAACAAAGCAAACAGATTTAGATGGAAATTATGTAGTTATTTTTGCCCTAAATGCCAGATTAATTGAAATAAATGGATAATATGTAGTTAAAATCGTCGCATTTGCTTGAAATCAATGATATTGGCAATTTTAACTGTAGATTTTCCATCTAATCTTCTAAACTGGCCGATTAGTGAAAAAATAACTGTAGTTTTTACAGTTAAGTGTCCAGGTGTCCCCATCACGACGATGCGAGCTCGATTAGCTACCCAACCATAAGGCTATTATGCAAAAAAATCCCGCTTCAACCTTCCGGCTGGGGCGGGATTTCTCGCTTATTTCAATGCATCGCGGATCGCATCTTCGATCTGATCCATCGGGTCGCTGCTCGGCGCTTTGTAAAGCCCGCTAGCCACTGCGGCGCTGACGCTCACCGCTTTGTCATCCTCGACCAGCTTCTGCAACAGCGTGCGCGTGCTGCCCTTGAGCTTGGTCTGGATGGCGCGATACGCCACCGCGACCATTTCGTCGCGGCGGAACACTGTGCCTTGCGCGAACTGCTGCGCCTCACTCGCGCTGAGCAGCCCGCTTGTCGCCGCAAGCTCGCTGGCCGTCTGCGGCTCTGCCTCTGCATAGCCGAGCGCGCGCAGCGACAGCGCCAAGAACTGCTCGCCGGTGATGCTCGCATCCGGCGCAAAGTGCACGTCGCTCACACCGTGCACCAACGCATTACTAAACGCGAAGCCAACGGACTTCGCGGCCCAGTGCGTCGCCGGCACATCCGTGAACGGCGAGCTCAGCCCTTGCGCATTCGCGGCGGCGGTCTCCCAGCCGAACAGACGCAGCAGCATCGTGGCGCCTTGCGCCCGTGTCAGCGTCTGCTCGAGCTCGTAGCCGCGATCCGTGCCTTGGAACAGCTGCAGCTTATTCAAGCTGTCGGCTTCTGCCGTGTGCTTCACCTCAGCGTCCGCAGCCCAAGCTCCTGCGGCAAGCAATGTCGAGAGAAGCACGGCTCCAGCTACGGTCATAGCCAGCTTTTTAACAAAGGATCCCCTCATCGCTGCACCGCCTGATTCGCGCCCTTATGACGAAGCGTGGTGAGGTCAATCACGTAGGAAGTCTCCGTTAGCTTTTGGAAAAAGGGATCGACCGAACCCACCAAATCCCATTTGAAACTAATGGTAAAATCCATCGGATTGGCATAATCATCCCATTTGCGCGTCAGTCTAATCGTTTTCCAGCCATCGGAGTAGTCTTTTACGACGCTTTTATCGGTTAGCTTTTTGCCTGTAACGAACTCGGTATTCTGCCCTCTTACTTGGTTATTCAAGTTGTAAATAGGACCGCCACCATTAGATAAACCACGCGCAATATTCACGCCATCCGTAACGCTAATGAACTCCTCTGTGAAGGAATAGCCCGTCGGCATCGTCAACTTAACCACACCATACAACACTTGCAATGGCTTAGCCGTGTCACTGTAAACCGCATCATAGACTGACTTAGATACCGAAGGTTTCCCCACCATGGCTTGCGGATAAGCGGTAAATTCGGCCGCATACTGTACCTGAATATCCTGCATCTCATACGTAACACTGCCGGGCTTAGTGACAACTTGCTCAGCCCCCCACACAGGAACTGTAAAGCCAAGACAGCCTATTAACATGAACACAGAGATTACTTTGCATATTTTCCTAATCATACCAAATCCCTCCCAACTCATAGATTACTAGATGAGTAGGAGGTTGGCAATATGTCATAAACTATAGACTGCTAGGCAAATTACTACTACTCTTCTACTTTAATTTCATTTGAATGAAAAGGTGTATTTACAGTAGAAGCAGGCGCTTCGTCATCGTTATTATCACGAACTGTTTTTTGCAAAACAAACGAGGACATAGTCAGGAACAAAGCCGTGACGGCGTAGTACCCTTTAACCGAAAGAATCTGATCGAGATTAATGATGCCGATGAACATGCCTAGCAAAGCTAAGGCAAATGAGCTCCACGCCAAGAAGGTAAAAGCCGAAGTATTGCGTTTGCGAGATTCGTAACCATCCTCCAAATTATCACGAATGACTTTCTGCAGCACGAACGCCGACATGGTGAGAAACAGTGCACACACCGCGAAATATCCCTTCACACTAAGCGATTCTTCAAGTGTATATATCCCAATAAACATTGCTACGAAAGCTCCAATAAAGGACGCCCACGCCATAAAAGTAAACGCCGTTGTATTCCGTTTCCGCTGATTCATCATGTTAAAATCCCCCTATCGTTGCCAAGCAACGTTATGAATGACTTGCTCTTGATACTCAGTATAGGGTGCCGCACCTTTTCCAAATAGTACTATCTTTCGATAGTACCTACTCCTAAGACTAAGCCTAAATAACATGGAACAATTTGACACCTTGTTTTTAGTACTGTATAGTACTATTCATGACAAAAACAAAAAGAATAACCAATCGTGATGTTGTACTTCTCACCGCTAGGAATCTCTTTCTGACTCAAGGCTATTTGGCGACAAGTATGGATGAAATCGTGATCATCAGCAAGGTGTCTAAAACGAATATTTACTATTATTTCAAAAGTAAAGAAGAGCTCTTAACAGCGATTCTCGATCAGCTTATCGGGGCTTATACGCAGCAGATGCAGGAGATCGCAGCTCGTTTAGACTTACCTGTACAGGAGCGTTTCGATCTGTTCCTTCAAGGCATGGCCGGCCCAGAAACTAGTTTCTTAGCCGGCTGCCCCTTTCTCACCTTGTATACCCAAATGCCGCAGGAAGCGGACGAACTTCGACGGAAAGTTGGGTTGTTTTTTCAGGATCAAATGCGGCTAGTGGAAGATCTGCTCCTCGAAGGTGTGCGCAAAGGGGAGTTCTCTCCTACTCTTTCTACAAAAGCTGTCGCAGGGCTTATCGTTTCAACACTCGAAGGCGCTCTATTTCTACAGCATGCGAATCAAGATCCAGCTTTGCTGGGTCAAACACTTACTACTTTAGCCCAATTGCTAAAGTAATTTTTTTACCCTTAATTAGTACTAAATAGTACTAAAAAAACAAATTGGAGGTTATTCATTTGGCTCATATTTTTATAACTGGTGGTACAGGGTTTATCGGAACCCACACGTTAGCGCAGCTTGCCCAAGAGAATCACACGGTGTCTGTGCTCGTGCGGTCAAGTTCGCGTTGGGAGCATATTTGTAAGGAGCTAGGTTGGTCAGACAGTGCTGATTCAAACCTAAGTCGCATCCGCCCAGTCATTGGCGATTTGGGCATGTCCGGACTTGGTTTGAGTCACTCTGACAGGGAAAAGGTTCTGACCGCAGATGTCATTATCCATGCGGGCGGGCCGATGGATATTCGGATCAGTGAAGCGGAGGCACGTGTGGTTTTCCTACAGGCTGCAGAGGAAATGCTTCGATTGGCTGCGGACATTCAGCTGCGCGGGGGATTAAAGCATTTTATCCATGTGGTCGGATTCAAAAGCCCCTGGACGAACGAAAACATGCGCAATCCCGCTCCCGTCATCGCACATTTAGAAGAAGGTCCGCCGTATGAGCTGATGAAATGCCTTGCAGATTTGCGCATTCGGGAAGGCGCTCAGGAGCTGGAATTCCCTCTTTCCATCGTTCACCCCAGTGTCGTCATCGGTAGTTCGCAGCATGGAGAAACGCCTCAAACCGGCGGTCTCGGCATTCTTGTCCGAGCTACGGCGCGCGGCTTGATGTCTATCGTCCCTGGTGGTTCTACACATTGGTTGCCGCTTGTCCATGTCGATCATGTCGCCTCCTTCATCAACGTATTAACCAAAGAAGCATCACCGCCGCCTACGCAAACGTACTATTTGCTGGACGATCCTAAGGCAAGCCCTTCCATGCAAGAGCTAGTTTCCATGATCGCCAAAGAGCTGCGTGTTCGTAAGCCTCATGGCTCCATCTCGCCAAAGTGGCTCAGTAAGATTTTAGGTACAACGTTAGGACAAAAGTTAGGCATCCCCAAAGAATCCCTAGAATTTATCGTGAAAACGAGCAATCCTTTTCCGATTGCACCGAAAGAAAGCTTGCTGCACAAACATAAGCTCCCGAATAAAGTTCAGGGTGAGTTGCTGCCTTTTACGATGGCAGATCTTGATTTTCAGCTTGTACATGGTCATATGCCTACAGAAGGGTTTGTGAGAGGGAAACGAGGGCCATTGGCTAGTCTGGAGCGAAGAGGAACTGGGCTGCGTACAACGGAAGTGGGTTTGGTAAGGAGCGACTCGGAATTACGACTGGCACACAAGTCCCCCATAAAGCAAAAATCCACTCTCCTCTTCGTGCACGGCACCCTAAGCGGAGCGGATTGCCTGCTCCCTCTCGCGGCGCAGTTTCCAGAGCACGACGTCTGCCTGGTCGATCTGCCAGGCTTCGGGCGCTCACCCTACCATCACGCTGCCGACGTGATGGAGGGCCACATCGCAGCGCTCGTCGAGGCGATCCGCGCCTTCGACAGCCCGGTCACGCTCGTGGGCCACTCGCTGGGCGGCCTCCTAGCAGCCCACGCCTACGCTCGCGTGCCGGAGCGGATCCACAGGCTGCATCTGCTGCAGCCTGCCCTGCAACCGGCTGCGCGCATGTACCGCAGCGCGCGCCTCAACCAGCTCGCGCTGCGCAGGCTGCGCGAGAAAGACCTGCGGAAGCAGCTGCTGGCGCAGCGCTGCTTCGTGGACATAAGTGACATACCGACTTCGTATGTCACTTATGTCCTGCAAGAACTGCAGTCGCCGCGTGTGCGGAAGACGACTGCTGAGACCCTCTCTGCGCTGGCACGCGCAGAGATGTTACCTCCGCAGCAGCAGGCGGAGCTGCTGCGGAAGGCTTCGATCCTGTGGGGCACACAGGATCGCGCCCTGGCGGAGGAGCTTCGCTCCGCCCATACGCTGGAGATCGGAGCGGCGCACCATTTCCCGATCTCGCATCCAGAGCTAACAGCTCAGCTGCTTCGGCAGCAAGGGCTGTAACCAAGCTCGCCAATCTCATTCAGCTCCCTCATCCATTCATTCATCCACCACCCATCCAAATGTGTCATGTCGTTGTCTTTGTCTCTTGTCCGTTACCAAGCTCGCCTCTCTCCCCACATGGGGCCGCAGAGGCGAGCTTCTTTTCTTTTTCCCCAAAGTTTCCCCAAGACATTCACCTAAAGCCTACCTTCGGAATAACATATGAGAAAACCTTTGACGAGGTCATTCCAGGGATGAGTGCCCGCCGTTAAGAGGTTAGTTTTATCGAAAAGCAGGCTCGGATACAGTCATTTCCGACTCCCCATTTCCTGAGCCTCCCACTTTGGGTGTCTCAGTTGCGCTTTAGTCAGTTTCAGCCACTGAGACTACCATGTAGGGCGGCTCGGTCATTTTTTTCAAGGAGGCATAACCTATGCAAATTCACGTTGTCCAAAAAGGGCAAACGTTGTATCGTATTTCGCAAACCTACGGCGTGTCGGTCGAGGAGGTCGCAGAGGCGAATGAGTTAACTCCCTCTCAATCGTTAGTCATCGGACAGGCATTAGTCATTCCGATTGTTGGCTCCTACTATTGGGTACAGCCTGGTGAGGGCCTTTATCGAATCGCACAAAAGCTTGGCATTGACCTTGAAGCACTCGCGTCTGCCAATGGACTTACGCTATATCAAACTTTGCCCAGCGGTTTCCGATTATATATCCCCCCTACCCCGCGCAAACAAGCCGAAGTCAATGCCTATATCGAACCTAGAGGCACGGATGTGTCACCTGTTCTCGTTCAAGCTGCCCGCGAAGCCGCACCTCATTTGACCTACTTAGCTCCCTTCAGCTTCCGCATTAACCGAGATGGCACCTTGGTCCAGCCGCCGCTTAACGATTTGCGCGAAATCGCCCAGCAGCATGGCGTCACCCTCATGATGGTAGTCACCAACCTCGAGAATGACCAATTCAGCGCAGAACTTGGGCATGTGATCTTAACCGACGAAGCTGTCCAAAATCGTTTGCTACAAAACATCGAAACCACTGCTGATAAGCTTGGGTTTAAAGATATTCATTTTGACATTGAACATCTACTGCCCGCGGATCGGGAGGCTTACAACAAGTTCCTGCGCAAAGCGGTAGATCGCTTTCATCGGAAAGGCTATCTCGTATCCACTGCCCTCGCGCCAAAAACAAGTGCCACACAAGCAGGAGCCTGGTACGAAGCTCATGATTATAAAGCCCATGGCCAGATTGTCGATTTTGTCATTATCATGACCTATGAGTGGGGTTACAGTGGCGGACCGCCTATGGCCGTTTCCCCTATTGGACCTGTTCGCAAAGTGTTGGAGTACGCACGCAGTGAAATGCCATCTTCCAAAATCATGATGGGGCAAAATTTGTACGGTTACGATTGGACGCTGCCCTTTGTCCAAGGAGGCGCCTACGCCAAAGCGATTTCGCCACAGGCAGCCATTGATCTAGCCCGCAAATATAACGCGCAAATTTTATATGACTACACGGCACAAGCGCCGCACTTTAACTATTGGGATGACGCGGGCAAGGAGCACACCGTCTGGTTCGAGGACGCTCGCTCGATTCAAGCGAAGTTCCGATTGATCGAAGAGCTCGGACTTCGCGGTATTAGTTATTGGAAGCTTGGACTCAAGTTCCCGCAGAACTGGCTGCTGCTTGAAGATAATTTCAAAATTGTGAAACGCGGTTAACGCCATTGAGCACCCTTCCCGCAAGCGCGTGTAGATGGTGGGGTTCTCTTTTTCGACATAATCAACAAAATCTCAACAAATTAAATAAGCATTTCCCTTCATTTTCCGCGAAGAAATGCCGATGAAAATAGATATCAATTTTCAACAAGCAGATTCTAGCAACAGCTTTAATGGAGGGAAATGAAGCATGAAATGGTTTTCTCAAAGTAAATGGTTGTCCCTAGTTGTCATTTTCATTCTTGCAAGTCAGGCTATTTTCACTGGAAGTGCTTTTGCCGCGACTGACATTTCGAAATTAGTTCTGAACAAAAATGAGCTTAACTTGCAGGTTGGCGATACAGCTAATCTGACAGCAACGGCCGTTTTCACAACTGGCTCTACGGAAAATGCAACGGTCAAGACCGATTGGAACTCCGGCACGACCGATGTAGCATCTGTCTACGCGGGTGTCGTGACAGCCAAAAAAGAAGGTAAAGCCGTCATTACAGCCACCTATCTTGGAGAGACTGTCATCGTTAACGTAACCGTTACGAAAAAAGTAAAATCGTTAACCACCGACAAACAAGCCCTTGACCTTCGTCTCAATGGAACGAGCCAAGTGCTGATAACAGCTTACTATGACGACGGTACTTCTGCAGATGTAACAAGTAAAGCAGACTACACAGTCGCATCCAGCTCTGTCGCTACGGTGACGAATGGTCTAGTTAAAGGACAAAACCCAGGAAGCACGACCATTACGGTATCTCATATGAATCAATCGATCGTTTTGGATGTCGATGTCGAGGTTGTACGTCGCCTTGATGCAGAAAAATCCAATGTTTCCTTACTTCTGAAGGGGACTAGCGTGCTTGAATTAACGGCTACATACCCGGATGGCACCAAAGATAACGTAGCTACGAAAGCGGTATGGACATCAGACAAGCCAGAGGTGGCAGATGCCCTCAAAGGAACAATTACCGGATACAGTGTAGGGAAAGCGACGTTAACTGCAACCTACGGTACCAAATCAACGACAATTACGGTTGATGTGGATAGCACGCAGAAACTTGAGTTAGATAAACAAAGTATTTTGTTAAAGAAAAATGGAACAGGCACATTAAAGCTTAATGCTACCTATCCAACAAGCACTACGCCTACGGATATTTCGGATCGTGCAGAATGGACTTCCAGCGATGAGAGTATCGTTTCTGTAACCAAAGGCAAGCTCATCGGTAACGCAATTGGCGAAGCAACGATCACTGCGAAGTATGGGGATAAAACAGTCACAGCCAAAGTTGATGTTGAGGTTCCACGTCGTTTGGTCGTGAGCAGCGAGCTCGTTGTCTTGAAAACAACTGAAACTCAGCAACTTGAGTTATTTGCAACCTATGCCGATGGCACAACAGACAATCTTGTAAAAGATAGAGCCGTATGGAGCGTAGATAATGAAAATATCGCTACGGTAACGAATGGACTTATCAAAACGTATAAAGCTGGTGTTGTTACTGTAACTGCTGCCTATGGCGGCAAAACGACGACAACCCGAGTTGAAGTTGACGTCCCTACCAACATCACACTAGACAAGAAAATAGTGAATATGCAAGTCGGAGACTCTACTACGGTCACCATGACTGCGAATTTCAAAGGCCGCACGGATGACGAACTGAATGACAAAACCAAATGGACATCAAGCAACAAAGATGTTGTTGAGGTTCGTGACGGTATCATTACGGGTATTGCTACGGGGGCTGCTACGGTAACTGCCGAATACGGTACGCGTAAAGCAACTGTGCAAGTTTCGGTAGGCGAGTTGAAGACTCTTACGATTAGCCAAGAGAAATTAACTATGAAAAAGGGCGAAACGGCAACCCTTACTGCAGAAGCGGTGTATACCGATGATACCAAGAAACCTGTAACTACGGATGTCATTTGGACAAGCAGCAATGTTAAAGCCGCTACTGTTGACAAAGGTGTCGTAAAAGCCATCGCGTCCGGCGAAACGACAATTACCGCTCAACTGGACAACAAAACAGTTACGATTCCAGTAAAAGTCGATATGGCTAGTGAGTTGAAAGCCAATGTAACTAGCTTGGTTTTTGATTTAAATGAAACAAGATTAATCAAAATTACAGCAACAAATGACGACGGGGAAGATGTTCTCGTTACGACCGATATCGAATGGAAGTCAAGCAATACAGGCATTGCTACCGTATCTAAGGGTCTTGTTACACCTGTTGCCCGCGGTAAAGCAACCATCACAGCAACTTATGGAGGTAAATCAATCTCTATTCCCGTAGAAATCGGTGTGATTGATAGCTTAACAGCGAATAAATCCTTTTTTGTAACGAAAAGCGGATCTGAAACACAACTGAAATTAACTGCAACTTTGTCCGATGGCTCAACGAAAGACGTCACGGATAGCGCAACTTGGAAAGTTTCTTCTTATAAACTTGGAACTATCGAAAAAGGACTTTTCACAGCAACAGCTTCAGGGAAAACAACCATCACTGGCTTCTTTGGAGGTAAAACCGTATCCATTCCTGTGGAAATTGATTCTTTGAAGTATTTGAAGACCAATGTCGTTAAACTTACGCTTAAAGAAGGCGAAACAGCGAAAGTAGAAGCCTTGGCTACGTATACAGATGGATCCGAAGAAGATGTGACCAAGCCGGCACTCTGGACAACTTCCAACATCATGAATGCAGACGTCAAGGATGGTACGATTAAAGCAACTGGCAAAGGGACTGCACGCATTACCGTTACTTTTGCCAACATGAAAACGACCGTTCAAGTGACGGTCACGAAGTAATCCATGCTCAGAACCGTTGCTCCTAGTTATCTAGGGGTAACGGTTTTTTTGCTTTTTAAAGCATCCAACGTCACGCCTACTCCTCCATGCATAACTTCTCATTCACAGGGGAATATATGCTTACCTACACGGAATGACCCCTATCTACAAAATACTTGGAGGCATGGATAATGGTTACCCGCTCTGTCAAATTAGCTTCGATCTCTTTTCTTACTTTTTCGCTGCTGCTCGGTGCACATCAATATCGCCTGCATGCCCATGATCACAATACACAGGTGTCACAGACCGACAATCTGCAGCATCTAAAGAGTGGCTCTGCCACGATGTATCAAACCAATCCCTTTGGTATGCCAGGGGCGGAAACAAGGTTACTCCCCTCTAACAACTTGAATGGCTACGCTGCTGCTTATGGGATTACACCGCCAACAGCGTTTAACGTTACAACCTTGCAAGCTCAATCCGTCGCTGCTACGCCAAAAAATAAAACGAGACCTTGGTATAGCTACCTCGGTTTATTAGGCCTACTCGGCTTGCTCGGACTAGGTTCACGCTCCAACTCTTCGTATTCGAAATAGTTTGTTTGGGCCAAGAAAGAAGCCTAGTTCCTGATGGGGAACGGGCTTTTCGGCATGGAAAAACAAACATTTGTTTACATGATAGACTTTTGTTTTACTGTACGTTAAAATAAGGAGAGAACGACGAAGGAGGGACGCTTTGCATGGATCGTGAACAGCAAATCCTAGCGCTTATCCGTCAAAATCCATTCATTTCCCAGCATGAAATGGCCGGTATCATCGGGATCTCCCGCTCTGCCGTTGCTGGTTATATAGCCTCTTTAACCAAAAAGGGAACGATTCGCGGCAGAGCGTATGTCACCTCTGATGAACATATGATTTTCTGCATCGGCGGAGCCAATCTCGACAGTAAAGCCACTAGCAAGCATGCGATCCGCCTAGCTTCCTCTAACCCTGTAACCGTAACCGAGTCTTGTGGCGGCGTTGCTCGCAACATTGCTGATGCTTTGGCCGGATTAGCTTGTCAAACGTCGCTCCTCACTGTAGTTGGAGACGACAAAGCAGGCCAATGGGTGCTGGAGGAAACGAGGCGCCGAGGCGTCGATGTCAGCCAAGCCATCGTATTGAATGGCGAGAATACCGGAACTTACACGGCACTCCTCGATACGTCGGGGGAGATGTTTCTCGCTTTTGCCAATATGGACATCTACGATAAATTGTCACCCGCGATGCTTCGGGATAAATGGTCCCATATTGCTGCTGCCAAGCTCGTGATTGCAGATACGAATCTACCGAGCGATACCTTGGAAGAGCTGATTCGTCGATGTCAGGAGGAGAATATCCCCCTCTTCATTGATCCTGTCTCCTCGGAGAAATCGAAGAAGCTTCCAACCGATCTGTCTGGTGTAACGGCTATTTTCCCGAATTTAGAAGAGGCCATCCAACTCACCCACACACCACTATCCATGAATCAGGACGTTATTGATATGTTCTATGTAGAACCTGATCATGGCAAAATTGCGAATACGATTCGAGACCGCGGCGTACAGCATGTTTTCATTACACTCGGGAGCCGAGGGGTCTACTATTCTGGAGAAGAAGGCGAACATTTCTTTCCTTCAATTCCAACCCAGGTGGTTGAGGTTACAGGCGCAGGTGATGCCTTCTTAGCGGGTATTGTCTATGGGGTTAGCCATCAACATTCGTTTATGAAATCCTGTGAATTCGGCCTTGCAGCTGCGCACATTACGCTTCAAACTAGTCAATCCACGTCCAGTGAACTGAACGAGGAACGCTTACACCTTACGATTAACACCATGACTAAAGGAGACTAAACACATGAACTCATATTTAACTTTTACCGATGAAGTGAAGGAAGCTCTCGCGAACAATAAACCGATCGTGGCATTGGAAACGACGATTATTTCTCATGGCATGCCTTACCCGCAAAATATTGAAATGGCTAAAAAAGTGGAGCAAATTATCCGCGATAACGGTGCTGTACCGGCAACAATCGGCATTATGGATGGTAAAATCAAGATTGGCTTAAACGAGCAGGAGCTTGAAGCTTTTGCAACGAACGGCCATGTGGAAAAAGTAAGCCGCCGCGACTTCCCGTACATCCTCTCCTCTGGCAAAATCGGTGCGACCACGGTATCTGCGACGATGATCGGCGCTGCCCTTGCTGGCATCGAAGTATTCGCTACCGGCGGCATTGGCGGTGTCCACCGCGAGGGAGAAAGCTCCATGGACGTCTCCGCTGATTTGACGGAGCTGGCGGCGACCAACGTCGCTGTCGTCTGCGCCGGCGTGAAATCGATCCTCGACATTGGACGCACGCTCGAGTACTTGGAAACCCACGGCGTGCCCGTGGTTGGTTACCAAACGAGCGAGTTCCCGTCCTTCTACGCCCGCGAAAGCGGCTATGGCGTAGACTTCCGCCTCGATGAGGCGGCTGACGTAGCCGCTATGCTCCGCACGAAGTGGGAGCTAGGCCTGAATGGCGGCGCCATCATCGCCAACCCGGTCCCGGCGGAATCCGCCATGGACCATGCTGAAATCGAGGCCGTCATCCAGCAGGCGCTGAATGAGGCCAAAGAGCAGAACGTGACCGGGAAGAAGGTCACGCCGTTCTTGCTAGCGCGGATTAAGCAGCTGACGGAGGGGCGCAGCCTGGAGACGAACATCGCGCTCGTTTATCACAATGCGCAAACCGCCGCAAGGATTGCGGTTGCGCTGAAGAACTAGAATAGACTCGCTCCCCGTGTGGGGGGGCGAGTTTTTTTTGTAATTCTGGGGATCTAACGGAACGTAGCTCCGCTATTTGATCACAATGAGTCCTTTTCCGAAAGTTAAGGAACGTCAGGGCTTTATTGTGAGCTTTTTCGGCTAATTAAGCATGTTTGTGGTGAAATAGCAGAACCTCGTTCCGCAACTTCAGGAAAACATCTGTTTTTCCACAAATAGCGTCCTCTCGTTCCGTATCTCTAGCATACTGTCCTTCAGACGGTTGCTACATTAGCTTGCAACAGCCTGCCTCTTCTTTTTCCAAGGCCGGAACACCGAAATACAAAGTATGAACACCGTGACAGCGACTTGGAAGTAGATCGCATATTGACGCAGCGTCTGGTTATGCAGAAACTCCGGATTGGTCAGTGCCAGCGCTTTCTCTGTCTCTAAGAGTGTCATATTGGCCAGCATCAACTTATCCACAACGAATATGCCAATGATGGTCTGTCCGACAAAAAGAATCCATTTCACAGTGACCCACCGATGCTTGAAAAATCCCCAGCTCGTTAGAAAGCCATACAGAAAACCTACAAGCAGCGTCCCCACCGCCCCTGTTCGGATAATCATGTCGCTAAGAACAATAATCTTTTTGTACGTAGCTAACGTATCTTCATATGTCGCAAGACGGATGCCCATATTCAAAGCTAAGGAACTCATAATGCCGCCAAAAAATAAGGCAACAAGCGATATATGCACAATTTTCAACCATTTCATGCCGACTGGACTTAATTTTTTCATCAATAATCCTCCCTAAGTGGTTAACTAAGGAGCATTATACCTGCATCATGTTGCGAACTTGTGAAGATGCGTTGCGATTTGGATGAATGTCCCCACAAGCAGGTAGAGTAAAGGTATACTAAGCTTACTTCGTTACGGAAATGAGGATTATTCGCATGACACACACGCTTTTACTCGTCGATGATGAGCGGCAGGTGCTTGAATTCATGGAGCCCTACTTACGTCAGGAAGGCTTTCATATTGTTACAGCTACAACAGGAATGCAAGCTTTGGCACTTGCCAATGAACATAAACCTGCACTCGTGGTGCTAGATTGGATGCTGCCAGAAATGAGTGGAATCGAGGTTTGTCGACGTTTGCGCAGCGGATCCAGTCATATTGGAATTATCATGGTGACAGCGAGAACGGATGAAACGGACAAAATCGTGGGGCTAGAGGTCGGCGCCGATGACTATTTAACGAAACCTTTTTCCTTGCGTGAGCTAACTGCGCGAATTCGTTCGGTGCTGAGAAGGCTCGCAGTCCATGAAGAGGGCGAAGTCGAAGAGCTTCAACGTGGCGATTTGGCGATTCATGAAGCGAAATGCTTAGTACGTAAACGGGGCCAAGAGATCTCACTCACACCAACGGAGTTTAAGCTGCTCCTTACTCTGGCCGCAAGACCAGGGATCGTATACAGTCGCCTACAATTGCTGCAAAGCGCATTGGCGGATGATTTTCTAAATGATGAACGTACAGTAGATGCGCACATTAGTCATCTGAGAAAGAAAATAGAGGACAATCCCTCTTCCCCTCTTTTTGTGCAAACGGTATATGGGTTTGGGTATCGATTCGGTGATCGGCTATGAGTGTACGGCGTAAGCTATTTATCATGATGATTACCTTTATTGTGGGGATGGGCGTCATCTTTGCGGTGGTCACGCAGTTCTTGATGCGGGATGTGCTGCAGGTGATGGTTGAAGCCTCACGTCAGGATGAGATCGGGGAAATCTCCCAGTCTCTCCAACAGTTCTACCAAACGAACGGAGACACTTGGACAGGTATTGAAACTTATTGGGCGGCTCACCTTCCGAAGATGATGGGGGAAAAAGATGTGAGTGTGATTCTGATGGCTGCCGATTCCCATGTTGTGTTAACGAGTGGGGATACTCCTTCCAAAAGAGTTCAGACATTCGGGATTCGAAGCACCCTCATGTTGGGCGGAAGGCGGATTGGTACGCTGATTTATCATGATGCAGGTGCTGAAGTGATATCTCAGTTGCGCATCGGCGTTCTCAGCTCCACCCGTTTTCTCCTCATCATCGGGACCTTCGTCTTCGTGCTAGTTTCCCTGTTCCTGATCTATTGGCTCGCTCACCGGCTAACAGCCCCTCTTCGGGCGCTCATTCCTGTGCTGGATCGATTGGGCAAAGGAGAATACGGCATTCAAGCGCCTGTGACTAGTCAGGATGAGTATGGCAAGGTGGCTGAATCTTTTAATGTGATGTCTGCACAGCTAGAGCAAGCAGAGTCTTTGCGCCGGAACATGGCCGCTGATGTGGCACATGAGCTGCGAACACCGCTGACCATCATCAGCGGTAAACTTGAACTACTCCAGCAGGAGGCGCGGCCCCTTCCACCAGAGGAGTTACTACCGCTGCAGGATGAGCTCATACGCTTAACACGGCTCGTTGATGACCTGCATCAGCTATCGCTGGCAGAAGCCAAAAAGCTTCCGCTAGAGCGGAAGCCTGTTGATATGCTTCGTCTTCTTGAGCGCGTCGTTGACCATTTCGCGCCGGATGCACAGCGTAAAGATGTGAAACTCTCGCTTCATAGTACTGCTGAGAATACCGTGCTGTGGGTCGATTCTCATCGCATGACCCAAGTGTTCTATAACCTGCTGACCAATGCCATTCGGTATGCGGAGGGTGGTGAGGTCGAAGTCCTTATTGAAAGGCAAGGCGACCAGCACCTTCATTTCTCCGTTCGCGATACAGGTATGGGCATCGATGCTTCGCATCTGCCCTTCCTATTTGAGCGTTTCTACCGGATGGATGAAGCGCGTGCCCGTAATAGCGGCGGTATGGGGCTTGGTCTCGCTATCGCCAAACAATTGATTTTGGCCCATGAAGGGACCATCGAAGTGAGCAGCCAGCTGGGGGAAGGCTCTGTATTCACAGTTTCACTTCCCTTCAACAAGCGTACTGCTTCGGAGTAGTTACTCCGTTACCCATTGCGTTTTTAAGGCAAAAGGGACACGCGCTGCCTTCGTTGGAATAACTTCCGGATAACCAATGTAGATAAAGCCGACCATCTCTTCTTTGCCTGAGAGACCGAAGTTCTCTTGCATTTTCGGATGATACGTCGGATCGCCAGTCCGCCAGATGGTGCCTAAGCCCAGTGCGTGTGCGGCTAGCATCATATTCTGTACGGCGCAGTGAACAGCTGCATATTCCTCTATCACGGGTACAACTGGCTTCTCCGCCGGTGAAACGGCTACTGCAATTACGAGCGGAGCTCGCAAGGCTTTTTTCTCATTGTTGCTGCGCAGCTGCTCTTCTTCTTCCTCAGACAGCTCAGCATCTGCGCCTGACTTCGCTTCCGCAATGGCGACTTCGGCATAGCCTCGTCCCAACAGCTTTCTGCCCTCGCCCGACATCACCCAGAACCGCCAAGGTTCCGTATTCGCGTGATTCGGTGCCCAGACAGCAGCTTCCAAAATCTCTTCAATCAGTGCGTGCTCGATGGGATCCTGCTTGAGTTTCCCAATACTGCGCCGCTGGCGAATCGCTTCTTTCACATCCATGTGTTCCACTCCCATTCCATTCATATCTAAATCTAATGTACATGTTCCCATGGCTATTTTCAATTTTTGATAAGCCTCCCTTTAAATAGTCAACATGATGCGTCAATAACCTAGCTAGCTTGTGCGAGTGATAGTTGCAAGGGGGGATGGTGTCCAAGTAGCTAGTATTTGAACTCCCTCGAGGATAGATGGAAAACGTACAGTTAAATCAGCACGGTTCCCCCGATTTTACGAAATAGCTGGATAACATGTAGGTAATTCCACTCGTTTCCAGCGAAAATGGCGGATATGTCAAAATTAACTACCCTTTTTCCATCTAATCATGATTTTTACCTGCAGAACGTGAAATTAGCTGTAGATTTTCCAGTTAAACGAGGAGCCCACTCGCTCATCCTCACCTCGCCAATTCCCTTCAGCCGCTACAACTCGCATACGGTGCAGCACCCGCGGGAAGCTTGCTCTCCCAAAAATTTCCTCCCCCTAAAAAACGCACAAAAAAGACCCCAACGAGTCTAACCTCGTCGGAGTCTTTATGTAAATCCTCTATGTGTGCCAAACCTTATTTGTCTTTTTTAGCGTGTGAACCGTCGCAGTTGCCCTCACCGTTTTGTGTGTTTCCGCATGCACATTTACCCATAATCGCTGCCTCCTCCAAATGTAATCTTGTTGGGTTTATTATATCCAACTCACTTACATTTGTAAAGTAGTTAATTAAAAGTTAGTAAATGAGGATAATTATCATTCTCAATGGGGCACTGCTTCTTCGCGACTAGCTCGTCATATTTAGTTTTTTATCCGTAGGTAGGAAGGCTGCAAATAGTCCGAGCAACGGCAAGTACGCGCAAAGCCGAATCACGAAACCGATACTTGTCGCATCCGCCAACGTCCCCAACACCGCCGAACCAATGCCGCCTAGACCAAACGCTAGTCCGAAGAATAATCCTGATACCGTACCAACCTTGCCAGGCAGCAACTCCTGCGCATAGACCACGATTACGGAGAAACCGGACAACAGAATGAATCCGATGCATGCACATAGAACCGCTGACCAGAACAAGTTTACAAATGGAAGCAGCAAAGAGAACGGCGCTGTTCCCAAGATGGAGAACCAGATCATATTTCGTCTACCGAATCGGTCCGCCAAAGGGCCACCCATAAATGTCCCCACAGCCCCAGCTGCCAATAGGGTGAAAATAATGAGCTGCGCTTTCCCTGTCGTGACTCCAAAATGGTCCATCAAATAAAACGCGTAGAACCCTGTCATACTCGCCACATAAACGAATTTGGAAAAGAGCAGCATGATCAGAATACCTAGCGCGTAGGCGACTGTTTTCTTTGGCAAAGGCTTCTTCACCGAAGCCGTTTTACGAACAGCGGAACGTGCGACTAACGCGCCTTGGTACCATTTTGCCACAAATATCTGAACTACGATCCCCGCTGCCGCTGCAAAAGTAAACCAAATAATCCCGAACTGACCTAACGGTACAAAAATAAGTGCTGTAAAAATAGGTGCCAAAGCCTGACCAATGTTCCCGCCTGTTTGGAAAATCGACTGCGCCAGCCCTCTACGAGGACCCGCAGCTAAGAAGGCGACCCGCGAAGACTCTGGATGCAGCACGGATGAGCCTAGGCCAACCAGAATTACGGCCATGATCACATGCGAGAATGTTCCCGCATAGGCCAGTACGACAATACCAAATAGCGAGAAAATCACGCCAATTGGCAGTAAATAGGGCTTCGGCCTCGCGTCGGTATACAACCCGATTAAGGGCTGGAACAAGGAAGCTGTCACGTTGAGTGTGAAGGCGATCCAACCGATTTGCGTAAAGCTTAACTGCAAGGAGTCATGCAAAATCGGGAAAATCGCGGGAATAACCGATTGAATCGCATCATTTAATAAATGCACTAAGCTGATCGAAAATAAAATGGCATATACCGTACGTGCCTGTGTCTGTGCTGAATTTGTAGCAGAAACTGTACCTGTTGCTGTTTGCATGAACATTACTCCTTATCATCATATCATCTGACGTTTAAAATCATGGGAAAGGCAAGGATGACTCCCGCTCCCCTCTTCTTCATAATCTTACTCTTTACGTTTAATCTAATTGTCCTGCTGAAGAAACTTTTTGACCTGCTGAACGGTGCTCTCCAGATTCTGAAGTGTCCAATGCTCCGCAGCGGCAACATCCTTATCTCGGATCGCTTGATACACATTCACATGATAAAGATGATGGTGATCGTGAACCTGCTCATCCTTTACTAAATTCGTCAGAGCTTCCAACATGACTGCTGAAAATGAGCGATACAAATCGACAACAATGCTATTTTTGCTCGCAACCGCGACTGCCTGATGAAAAACCATGTCAGCAGCTAAATAAGCATTCGTATCCCCTCGATCCAGCGCCTGCAACCGTTGATCCAACGCTTCACTCATCTGAGCCAAATCGGCTTCGTCGCGACGTTCTGCAGCTAGTCTGGATATTTCGAGCTCGAGCATTTTTCTGACTTCGTAGACTTCCAAAATTTCCGCTCGACGCAGTCGGTGAACTAGCGGTTCTTGCATCGCTGCATCGGAATGCCCCGTTAGAAAGGTGCCGAAGCCTTGCTTCTTCTCCAGCAATCCCGCATGCACAAGAACCCTCACAGCTTCACGAATGGTGGAGCGGCCGACGCCGAACTGTTCCATTAATTCCGGCTCCGTCGGAATCTTATCGCCCATTTTCAGCTCGCCATCTGAAATTTTCTTCTGCAGCTGGGTCACAACATCATCCACAAGTTTGGGACGGCGGAGTGTTTGGAAAGAAACCTTCGCATTCATCTGATCATCTCCTGTATGGCGAGTATAACACAGACGCGAATTGTTTTTCTATTCTTTATTTAAATTCAACATAAATTTAGCACTCTTCTATCGAGACTGCCAGAAATTTGACAATGACGTAGATGATCAGGCAAGCTATAGTTATAGCAACAAGACAAGCACGTGAAATACTAGTCCACTAGATTGCTAGAACACAAAATTCTAATTATGCCAAGGGGGCCATTCCTATATGAAATCAAACAAAAAACTTACACTCATCTCCACGACTGCCATGGCATTTTCATTATTCGCTTCTTTGACACTTGTTCAACCTGCCTCCGCTGCGGTTAAAACAAGCGCTGATTTTACAGATTTGGCTGGAAGTAACGCAGCTTTGAAAACGAAAATCGATCGTATGATCGCTGATGGCATTTTTGAAGGCGTTTCGGGTACAACTTTCGGAATCTCACAAAATATGACGCGTGCGCAATTCGCTAAAGTAGCTACGAAAATCTACAATATCCCGGTTGATCTTACGCTTAACGTGTCCAGCTTCACGGATGTTCATGCAGACGACGCGGCTAACGGTTGGGCGATCCCTTATATTGAAGCGGCCAAAAAAGCTGGTCTGATCGACGGCGTGACAGATACAACTTTCCAGCCTGGTGAATCGGTTACAGCGGCTCAATTAGATACCGTTCTTCTTAAAGGATTAGGAAAAACGGTTTCGATGGCAAGCTCGCCTTGGTACACCGATGCGGTTAAGCAGGCAACTGCACTTGGTATTCATCCAACTAGCAAAGCTGGCGATCAAGCCGCGACACGTGAGGATCTCGTAGTTAGCTCGTACGGGGCTCAAGATGCTTTCAACGCTCAGAAACCGCCTGTTGTAACACCGTCTAACCCAAGCAATGTTTCGGTTGTAGGTGATTACCGTTTGGGCAGCGTTATTGATAGTGGATTGACTAGCTCCGCTACAGGTACTATCACCAAAACGATTGCCGAAGATCCTACGCTAAGTAAATTTGCCAAAGAGATCAAAATCAAATTAACAAACTCTGCTGGTGAAGAAATTGCGACTCCTGGCATTGTACAGTCTGTTGTCTCCTTAGATCCTAGCATTGCTAAAGTAGGCCTTACCTCTGATCATCGTGCCTACGTGCTGGGTAACAAACCCGGTACTACGGACGTAAGTCTTATTGTGCAAGTTGGGAATGGGGAAGCCAAACAACTGCATGTTAGCGTAACTGTCGAAAGCACTTCTGTGAGTGTGAAGACATTGACAGCGGGTGAAACTTCCATTACTGAACCTATGACAATGAGTGTTGGTGACAATGTGTACAAAGCTAATTTCGACGCATACACAGCCATGGATCTTACGGCTACAGATAACTATGGAAACAAATATGAAGACCTCGACATCCGCAATTATAACTTTGCTCTAGGCACTTTATTTATTACGAATGATGTGCGCGGGGAAGCCGGCTCCACGGTTGGCTCGGTCTCGGTCGATCCTGATGGTACTGTAAAGGTAACGGGTAATGTAACCAGTTTTGAACTTACTGCCGTTTCAGCATCGGGCGTCAAAGTGACAAGCTACGTTACACTAACAAGATAAGTTGAACGAATGCAGCAGCTCCCCTTCCGGGGAGCTTTTTTGTATGGGGACGCACACTAGCCCATCTCTTACATATATTGCTAGTGCTCATCATTTTACAGAAAGGGGTCGGTCTCGATGTACAACGACCCAACCTTTTATACCTATCCCCCAGCTCAGTATCATTTATATCCTGCTCACCCCTACCACTATGCACCTTACTGGGCGTGGGACCGCAACTTTCCCCCAGTTAATACCAAAATGCTTTCTACCTCCGTCGTTGCCTCGGAGCACCTGTTAAAAGATGCTTCTATCGTCGTCAAAAAGCTCACAGACCCAGAGATCGCTCGTCAATTAATGACGAATGCTCAGAACGGCAACCAAAAAGAAGTCGATCGTATTGTTAAAACCTTCGGTAGTGATTCCACCATCGAAACTAGCTACTCCCCCAGTGCCATACAATTCGTGGTTGGTCCCCGCATAACCGCAAATCAATGCTGCCGAGTCACGCTCATGCTCAAATGGGGCGAATAAAAAAAGCAACCCGCCTCGTTACCGCGAGTAGGGTTGCTCTTCTTTCA
Source organism: Paenibacillus plantarum (assembly GCF_013141695.1). Taxonomy (GTDB): domain Bacteria; phylum Bacillota; class Bacilli; order Paenibacillales; family NBRC-103111; genus Paenibacillus_E; species Paenibacillus_E plantarum. The sequence goes on along the minus strand of NZ_WHNY01000027.1, from coordinate 46,230 downwards.
ACGCACATCTACACTGTTAAGCAGCGGCCACGTAACCGCGAGCCAATAGGATGCTGCAATGAGCATGACCCAGTAGAGAATGTAATATATATCTAACATCGAGTAGGAAGATACATAATAATACGTGCGTTTACGACTCATCGAAAAACGCTTCGCTTCCATCGCCACCGCCGTCCGGTGGGCACGGCGAATGCTTTGAGCCAGCAGCGGAATGGCGATCATCCGCATCGTGGTATACCACGATGTCAGCGGATTCTGCTGTTGACGCTTGCCCCTAACCTTGAGCGCATAGCGAAGCGTCTGCAGCTCCTCTAGGATGACCGGCAGCATGCGCAGCGCTGCCAGGAAGCTGTACGCATACTTCGGCGCGACCTTCCAGTGCTGCATCATCGCATAGAACAACGCGACAGGCCGCGTGGTCAAGCTGAACAGCAAGCCGACGGAGGCAACCTGGATGCCGCGCAAACCAAGATGGATCCCGCGGTAGAAGCTTTCCTCGGTAATTCGAATGATCCCAAGATGAAACCATTCCGTCTCCCCGATACCGAACATCATCATGCCCGCTGTGGAGGACACGAAAATCAGCAGAAATGGCGACGCATAGAGCAGCAGTCTCTTCGTAGGATGTCCGGATAATAGCGCCAGTGGAAGCAAGGCGCCTATCGTCAGGAATAGCATCATGTTGAGATTATGGGTGAAGACAACCACAATAAATAGCAGAATCGACAAGATAAGCTTCACACCTGGGTTTACCCGATGCAGCCACGTTTCACGAAAGCTGAACGTTATTTGCATAGCAGCGGCTCACCTCCTGGGACAGCATGAACAGTGGGTACGTGCGCGACTTCCGTTACGCGCCCGGCCTCGACCTGCCAGACGCGCGTTGCCCAGCGCTGGACGATCTCGTGATCGTGTGTCACCATCACGATCACAGTCCCGCTGGCACGCAGCCGCTCCAGCTGCTCGAGCATGCGCAGCGTGCCGCGCGCATCGAGCCCGAAGGTGGGCTCATCCAGCAGCAGGATGCGTGGCCCGCGAACCATCGCGGACGCCACGCTAAGCCTGCGCTTCTGGCCCAGCGAGAGCTGGAACGGGTGCCGCTCGCGCAGCGCGAGCAGGTCGTATTCCCGGAGCAGCAGCTCAGCCGCTGCCCACTGCCCGTTCCTCGGCTGACCCTCTGGCAAGCCGTAGGTCAGCTCTTCCTCCACGGAGTTCGTGACGAACTGGAACTCAGGGTTCTGGAACACAAAGCCGACTTGCTCCGCAAGGTGCTCGACTTTGTTGCCCTTCACGCCCGCGATCAGACAGCTTCCGCGGGTTGGGATGAGCCGCATGATCGCGAGGAGGAGCGAGCTTTTGCCAGCACCGTTGGCACCGACAACGGTGATCCATTCCCCTGGATAAACGCTAAAGTTATCCACAGAGGTCCTGATCTGCCCCCCGCGAACACCGACGAAATCCTGGAAGACCATAACGGGTGTCAGCGTTGCCCCACTTGTGGGCTGGCTATTCCCTTCATCGTCTCCCTTCACTGTCGCCTGCGGATTCGCCTTGGCGTAATCCTCCCATACCTCGGGATACCAAATGCCGTATTCCCTCATTTGCTCTTTGTAAGCCTCAAACATGGCAAGCGGCGGTCCATCGGCCAGTACCTTGCCTTCTGGTGTCAGGATGATCAAACGATCGAGCAAATCCAGCATCCCGCTAATTTTGTGCTCGACAATGAGGAGCGTTTTGTCCCCGCTAATGGCTCGAATCGTGTCCCATACCTGCTTCGTACCCTCATCATCCAACAGAGCCGTCGGCTCATCGAGAAAGAGCACCTCTGGCTCAAGCGCCAGCACACTTGCAATCGCTAACCGCTGCTTCATCCCTTGGGACAGCGTACTAATCAACGTATGCGCATCAGGCACATACAACCCGACCAAATCCAAGTAATACCGGATGCGCGCAGGCATATCTTCCCGCGGCACCTCCTGATTTTCCAACACGAATGCGATTTCTTCGTCAATATAAGGCATACAGAACTGTGTATCCGGATCTTGAAACACATACCCCCACCGGCTAGGCCTGCGAATTTCATCCGCTTTGAGCGGTAGCTCAATCATGTCCGGGACAATTCCGCTCAACACCTGAAGCAGGGTCGATTTGCCACAACCGCTAGGTCCCAACAGCAGTACCTTCTCACCCCGCTCGATGGAAAAGGAAACCCCCTGAAAGATCAGGGGGGCGTCATCGCCGGGATATTTTAACCGTAGATTCGTAACGCTCATTCCTTCGCTCATCTCGTTACCCCAGTACGTCGTAATCTTTTTTGGAAACTGGACGAATCAGATTCAATACACCTGTGCGGGATAAAGCACCTGTCAAATAGTAGGCGAATACACCTGCGATCAAAGCACTGCCCAGTAACCGTAGACCAATGAATAATATATAATTCCAAAATGCCAGCTGATCGATATAGCCATAGTACGTATCCACAAAAATGGACATGATCGCGGAAGCGAAAGCGGCAAGAATCGTCACTCCCACATTGGTGCGACGATAACGGAAAGCCGCGAACACCAGCTCAGCACCAAGCCCTTGCAGCAATCCAAAGACGAGTGTCGACACGCCCCAATGACCGCCATACAAGGCCTCAATCGTTGCGGCTGCAGCTTCAGCCAACAGGGCAACACCTGGTTTACGAATCACGAGGAACGCGAACGTCGCAGCCATGAACCACATGCCATAGCTCAACTGTTCCGCATGTAACCCTAGCGGCTTCATAAGATCATAGATCGGTCCCCATATCCGATAAATCACGCCAAACACGGCTGAAATGACAATCGTGATCAAAATATCTGTCAGCTTCAACCCTTTTTTACTTGCTTCCTTTTGCTCCATCTTCTTCTCGACTCCTTTTTCCCAATTCGTATTTGTCAATGAGATAGGCGAACACGCCAACCTTGGATACATGGTCTCTTTTGCCCCTTAAGGACAAAAAAAGCCCGCCGGAATACCGGCAGGCTTGAACATTTGTGCATAAAAAAGCACATCAGGTCTCTACGCTGGCATTATCCAGATCAGATTAACGGTCAGTGGCATTGGGCCACTATCTCAGCCTGACTTCATCAAGCACCCGTGTTGCTATTCATTTGGCTTAACTGTAGCGGATTATCTGCTCTTTGGCAATCCTTTTTTTCCCAAAGAAACAGAGAAGCTTCCCCATGCTCAGTCTGCACTAGTAACATGCCAAAATCAGGATAACATTAGAAGTTGACTTCCACCCCATAGAAAAACTACAATTTGTAGTGTCCTCATTATTTTTTAACAAAGAAACTTATTCAGGGTGGATGATTCCACATGCAGAAAGGGATTGAAATGATGACCATATTGCTCTATATCGGACTAGCTCTATTCATTGCAGCTATCATTGGTTATGTACTCGCAGCAAGAATAAACAAAGACAACACCTCGCGGTTGAAAAAGGCTGAAAAGCAAGCCTTAAAAAAGAAACATAAAACTTGGCTTCTTCTTTCACACGCCTTGCTCATTATCGCTCTCGGCAGCGTCGGTACTTCACTTATTCAAAGCTCCGCAGGCAAGTATAGCCTAGATAAGCTTAATTTCCATGCCAACATTCAGGTCACAACAGATAAGGATTACGGACGCGATCATAAAGATGGCACTTTGATGTACGAGATGAAAATCCCTACTTCAGGTACGCATAGTCCTCATGATTTGAAATTCGGTTTCTATAAGGAAAGACCTGGTTACGAGATGCTTGTCCACAACTTGGAGCATGGGGATATCATCATCCATTACCATCCCGATGCACCGAAGGAACTGAAAGATCGCCTTGACTACTTGACCCACTTCAAGACGGCTGGTGCTGGTGTGCTAGCAGTTCCCAATGTCGATGTGCCGGCCGATCAAGAGGTCGTGGTTACGGCTTGGACGAAAACAATGTCACTCGCCAAATTCGATGAAGCTAGTGTTGGTACGTTCATTCACGACTATATCAACAAAGGCCCCGAGCAAATTCCTGCTAACGTGCGTCTGGGCGGCGGAACGATGTAATTATTTGCGAATTATTTCCGAATCGTTTCACGATCTGAAACTAGTTCGGTTGGTACTAAACCTGTCATTCTTCGGAATACACGATAGAAATAAGACGGATCGTTATAGCCAATAAACTCGGCAATTTCGGTGACGGTCAGGGCGGAGTGACGCAGCATGTAGACGGCTGTTTTGATCCGCGTGACGTGAACGAATTCACTGATCGTTTGACCCGTGACTTGGCGAAAAAGCGAAGCTGCATAATTCGGCGAGCGGCTGATACAGGTGCCTAACTCGTCCTTGGTGACATGCTCGCGGTAATGATTCTGGATATAGCTTTTCATTTGCTCCACGAGAAGTGCGGTTGCCGAGGTTGTGGCTGCCTGATCCCACTCTCTTTGGAGAAACACAAACAGCTCTTGCAGATGCGCTTCACATAGCGCCATGTAATAGGGCTGTTTGTCTTGCCAACCACGATGGATCAAACGCAGCCGATCAGCGATGATGTCGAATTTGCCGGTCTGGCGGCAAGTGTAGGACGATTGTTGCAGCAGCGGAAAGATGTCTTGTGCTGCTTGTGCGTCAAATTGCAGCACAAATTTCTCATGAATTTTCGTTGGCACACTCCGGCCATAGAAGGGAGTTTCTCTCGGGACGAGGAGCCATTGCCCTTTCTCTAGCACTTGTTTCTTCTCATTGACCCAGTACACACAGCGGCCATAGATCACGAAAACAAGTGTCCAGTCCGGACGCATAATGGGCTGTTCCTCGTTCCATGTACTGCTTTTATCATAGTGAAAGCCAGTTAGCTGCATAAAATCCTCGCCTCCTTGTATCATACTATATTACATATATCATACTATAGTTCATAGAAAATCGCATAGATAAGGCATATAATGAAGCCAACTAATCTCTTACATTCGAAAGGAAGTCCTTCACAATGCGTAAAACGAAAATCATTTGTACAATGGGTCCTGCGTGTGACTCCGTCCCAACCCTGAAAGAATTAATTAGCGCCGGCATGAGCGTTGCGCGTTTAAATATGGCACATGGCGATTTGGATGAGCACCGCGGTCGTATTCAGCGTGTTCGCCAAGCTGCGCAAGAAATGGGTGTTATTATCCCGATTCTTATGGATATCAAAGGTCCAGAAATCCGCATCGGTCAATTGAAAGATGCTTCCTATGACTTGCAAACGGGCGATCGCATCGTCTTGACAACTGAACAAATTATCGGCGATTCCAGCCGTGTATCGGTGAACTACCCAGGTTTGCCGCAGGATGTTAAGCCTGGCAATCTCGTATTGATCGACGATGGTTCCATCGAGCTGCGTGTTGAAATGATCGATGGCACAGAAGTGACTTGCAGCGTCTTGAACCCTGCTCAGTTGAAGCAACGCAAGGGTGTTAACTTACCAGGTGTACGCACATCCTTACCGGGTGTGACGGAGCGCGATGTCATGCACATCAAATTCGGCGTTGAGGAAAATATTTCGATCGTCGCGATGTCCTTCGTTCGTAACGGAAACGATGTTCGTGAGGTTCGCGCCCTTCTAGAGCAGTATGGCGCAGGATTGACACCGATCATCTCGAAAATCGAGAACGAAGAAGGCATGACGAACTTCGCTGGCATCCTGGAAGCTTCAGACGGTATCATGGTTGCCCGTGGTGACCTTGGGGTTGAAATTCCAACCGAGGAAGTTCCTATTGCACAAAAAGATATGATCCGCGCTTGTAACTTAGCTGGTAAACCGGTTATTACAGCTACGCAAATGCTGGATTCCATGCAGCGCAACCCGCGTCCGACTCGCGCTGAAGTGAGTGACGTGGCCAATGCCGTGCTTGACGGCAGTGACGTTGTGATGCTTTCCGGCGAGACAGCCGCTGGCAAGTATCCGGTCGAGTCCGTGACGATGATGGCAACCATCGCTGAGCGTGTCGAGCAAACCATGGTGCGCAGCTCCTTGGTTGATGCACAGCTGCAATCCAATAACGAGATCACCGAAGTGTTGTGCCAAGCAGTTGTATCCTCCGCGAACAAGCTGCATGCTGCGGCGATTCTAACACCAACAGAGACGGGCTTCACAGCGCGAATGATCGCCAAATATCGCCCAGAAGCACCGATCATCGCGGTAACGAACAGCCAGCACGCGATCAGCCAGTTGAGCATGGTGCAGGGTGTCATCCCTGTTCTTGGTGAGTTCTGCGAATCTACGGATGCAATGATTCGCTCCGCGATCAACCAAGCAGAGACGCTTGGTTATGTGAAGAAAGGCGACCTCACCGTCGTCTCCGCAGGTATTCCAGTTGGGAAGTCCGGTACGACTAACCTGTTGAAGGTTGAGCGGGTTTAGGGGTTTGCAAAGCAGGAGAACCTCCATCTATTTCCGGCAGTTATGGGCTGGTGAAGAGAAATAACGGGAAACCGTGTCTCTCCCCGCCCCACTAAACGATTAGATGGAAAACCTCCATCTATTTCCGGCAGTTATGACTGGCGAAGAGAAATAACGGGAAACCGTGCCTCTCCCCACCCCACTGAACGATTAGATGGAAAACCTCCATCTATTTCCGGCGATAAGTGCTGGTATAGCAAAATAACTGGAAAAACTCCTGTTATTTTCTAGGAATTACGTGATAATCCGCGAAATAGCGATAAATAGATGGATTTTTTCCATCTATTTGCGATTTTCGGCTAATTCCCGGCGAAATAGATGTACTTTTTACAGTTAAACTGCCACTTAGCGCAGGCCACTAGCCTCCCCTCCACCATTGTCCAGTGGATTGGGAGGTTTTTTGATGGCACAGCACCAACATCACTGCAATCAGCAGATACCTTGCCGTAGCCCCCGCCTCCCTGTAGCCTCCTGAGTGATTAGATGGAAAACCTCCATCTAATTCAGGCGATAACGGCTCATGTAGCGAAATAACTGGAAAAACTCCCGTTATTTTCGAGTAAGAACGAGATAATCGGCAAAATGGCGAGAAATAGATGGATGTTTTCCATCTATTTGCGATTCCCGGCTAATTTCCGACGAAATAGATGTACTTTTTACAGTTATAATGCCTGCGTAACACTGACCACTAACCTCCCTTCCGCTTGTATCCTGTGGAGGGGGGGTTAGATTGTACCTGTGTTGTGGAGTGGCAGGTTAGATGTGTACCTATCCTGTTGTTTGGTGGAGGGTAGATGTTTACTTGGCCTGTTGGAGTAGAGTGGGAGTTTTTAGATGTGTACCTGTCCCTGTTGAGTGGTGGAGGGTAGATGTTTACTTGGCCTGTTGGAGTAGAGTGGGAGTTTTTAGATGTGTATCTGTCCCTGTTGAGTGGTGGAGGGTAGATCTTGTTGAGTGATGGGTTAGATGTTTACCTATCCTGTTGAGTGATGGGGGTAGATTTTCACTTGGCCTGTTGGAGTAGAGTGGGAGTTTTTAGAAGTGTACTTGTCTAGTGGAGTCGGAGATTTTTTGTGGGCCTACTGACCAAGATGAAATTTGTTAGAAAGCTAACTAGAAAAAGGGGTACACTAGAGTAACTATTAACTTTCGAGTAACGGAGGATGCATGTGATTATTCGACTTGGATTCGTATCTACGGCAATGGCGATTTATAATAACACGCCGAGTTCGACGTTTACATACAAGCTATTCTCCGAGCGGCCGCGCGAAGAGGCTATGCAGCGCGCTATTGAAATTGGCCGCAAAAACCTCCAAGCGACGCAGCGAATTCTCTATTATAATGCCGCTCATGGCATTCGTTTGTTTCGACTTTCGTCCGCACTAATCCCCCTAGCCACGCATCCGGATGTGCGGATTGATGTTGCCGGGGAGTATGCCGCCGAGCTTCGTAAGCTCGGCGAATTCGCGAAGGCGCACGATATCCGGCTCAGCATGCATCCGAATCAATTTACCTTGCTCAACGGAAGCGATAAGGTCGTTGCTGCGGCGATTGAGGATTTGAATTATCATGCGGCCATTCTGGATGGCATGGGACTGGACGAGGCGGCCATCATTAACATCCATGTTGGCGGTGTGTATGGTGATAAGGAGGCCGCGACGCAGAAGCTTTTCGACAACGCGCCGAAGGTGCCCGAGTCTGCAATGCGGCGGCTGACGTTTGAGAACGATGACAAAACGTACACGCTCGAAGAAACGCTCGCCGTAAGTCAGAGGCTGCAGCGTCCGTGCATGCTGGATTTGCATCACGACTGGTGTAATCCATCCACCCTCTCCCCCATTGATCTGCTTCCCCAGATCGCACAGACATGGGGAGATCTGCCAATGAAGATCCACGTCTCCTCACCCAAGAGCGAGAAGGAATTTCGCTCCCACGCGGATTACATCGAGCCGGAGATGCTCACGGCTTTTCTCAAAAGCTGCAAAGAGATTGATCTCCCCCGCATCGACGTCATGATTGAAGCGAAGGTGAAGGATTTGGCTTTGTTTCGTCTTGCGGAGCAACTTGGCAAAATCCGCGGTGTGAAGCGGTTGGAGGGTGGGGTTTTGAGCTGGTGAGATCAAAAAGAACCGGATCTGATAATTGGTCAAGACCCCATTTAATGGACACTAAAAAAAGCCCTAGGCTGCAAGCTGGCGTCGGTACTCAACCGGCGTCAGCTTGTTTAGTTTTCTCTGTGCTCTTTCCTCGTTATAAAATTGAATGAATTCCTCAATTCTCCTTTGTGCTTCCTCGATACTTCGGATATCATAGGGATAGAGAGCTTCTACTTTTAGATGAGAGAAGAAGCTTTCGATTGAGGCGTTGTCATAACAATTTCCTCGGCGAGACATGCTGATTCGGGCGCCAACCTTTGGCAGCATGTCGTGGTAGGCATGAGACGTGTACTGGTATCCCTGATCGCTGTGAACGATCAATCCCGGGATGTTGCCTGTCACGTCTGTTTGCGTTTCAAATGCCTTTCTAAACGTTTCTAGTACAAGCGGATTATCATTACGGTTACTGATGTGATAAGCCACGATTTCTCCGTTCCACAGATCCTTTACGGCGGACAAATAAAGGCGATCATCAAATACACGATACTGCGTAACATCGGTAACCCACTTTTGATTTGGACCATCAGCATGGAAGTCTCGTTGTAGCAAGTTCTCAGCGATTCTCCCGTCGGATACAGCTGCCTCATGACTCGTTCGGTGAACATATTTACGTCGGATAATTGACTTGATTCCTAGGCTCTGCATGAGGCGTAGAACCTTCTTATGATTGACGATAAGGTTGTATTGACGATACAACTCATCTTGAATACGGCGGTATCCTAGGATCTTCTTGCGTTGCTCATAAATTGCTAGGATTTTGAGCTTCAGTTCTCCGTCAGGATCTGCCTTGCTACGTTTTACATAGGCGTAGTAACCACCTCTGCTTATTCCCAAGTAAGAGCATAGACCCTTTACACTTTGCTCTTCCTTCAGTTCATCAACGACGTAGTATCTCTTTTGCGCACCTCCCGATTCAAGATTTGTAACCACTTTTTTAGCACATTTACCTCTAGCTGCAACTGTCGAATCAGGCGCTCCTGCTCTGTCTCTGTCCGAAACGGTACTCCACGCTTGTCCTTGAAGCTTTCTTCACCGCACTCGCGGTACTTCCTCATCCACTTCTTGACCCGACCCTTGTCATGTATATCCAAATGTTTTGTGATCTCTCTGTAGCTCCATCCCTCCACCATATGTAACCGAATGGCCTCTGTTTTGATGGATTCTGGATAATGCTTAAACGTTTGTCCTTTGATCGCCATAAAAAATACACCCCTTATAATTCATCGGTTTACCCAGGGGGTTTTTCCAATGTTCATTATAAGGGGTGCACTTCAAATCTCAGATCCGGTTCTTTTCCGTCGTATCAAGGGCTGCATTGGCCTGGTGTATATTTTTCACATGACGCAAAGCGTTAATTTCGCCGCCGATAATGATAATGAGCGCTGAGATGTAGAACCAGGTCATCAGCACGATGATCCCGCCAATACTGCCGTACGTCGCGCTGTAGTTGGTGAAGCTGTTGACATAGAAGGAGAACGCTAGCGACGTTCCTTGCCAACCAATGGAGGCGAACAATGCGCCTGGCAGCACGCTTTTACACGTTAAGCAAGTGTTGGGTGCGATATAGTAAATGCCGATGAATACGACAAAAATGATGACAAAGTTAATAATCCAGCGAAGGTGATTCCACAGCTCGATATGGGCAGCCGCCACATGCACGTGCTCCGCTAACCAATCCCCAATCCAGTGACCGAACACGCTAAGCAACAGCGCCGAGATGATCACGACTAACATACCTAACGTAAGCATGATAGCTAAAAAACGAGAGTGAATGAAGCTTTTACGAGCCGGCAACCCGTACGCTTTATTGACTGCTCGGACAATGGCGTTCATCGCCGCGCTGGCACTCACTAAGGCCAAGATTAAACCGAAGGAGAGTGTGCCGCCTCTTTTGACATTGAGCAGGTTACTGAGTGTTTCCTCGAGCCACCCTGCCACAGCCCCCGGAATGTACTCCCGAATCAAGCCGACGACATCATCGGAGGAGAACGGCAAGTAGCCGAGTAAGCTCATTACGAAAAGCAATAATGGAAAAAGAGATAGCAAAAAATAGTATGCGCACTGCGCGGCCAGCCCGGTGGCATCGTGATCATTGAACTTTCCCCACAGCAATTTAACGTAAGATTTAACCATACGGCTATTTTTCCTTTCATACGGCTATAATTGTGGTAAAATAGGTGGTTCAGTCTTGCATGAAACAATGTTATGAAACAGGTGGTCGACACATGAATACCATGCCTATGTATACAACGCCGTTAGGCTCAAAACCAACTACAGAACGCCCGATCCCTCATGCCCAAATGGCGCTTCTTACGAATAGCACAAAGCTTGTTCCCGATGGTGATGCCGATAGTTATTTCTTCCGCGACTTAGAGGAACACGGTATCCTGCTCAATGAAGCTCAGATCAAGGCTGTCAGGCACTTCAAAGGCCCTCTTCTCACGCTAGCTGGCGCAGGTTCAGGAAAAACGACGGTACTTGTGTGCCGCGTCGCCTACTTGCTCCGAGTCCATCAGGTACAGCCTGCGAATCTGCTTCTTATCACATTTTCCAAAAAAGCCGCTGAAGAAATGCGGGAACGTCTCACGACGATGCCTGGTCTTCATGCAAGTATGGCTAACGTGATGCAGGTGCGGACGTTTCATGCTTTTTGCCTGCGATTACTGCGGATGAACGGACTGCAGCAGGAGATTCTGAGCGATGGCCGCTTTCAGCAAATTGTTTTCAAGCGGATCATGCTTAGTATGGGCTTGCAGGATACGTATCAGCCTGAGGTGCTCATTTCCCTGCTTTCCTCTTACAAAATGCAGCTCATCGAGGTCGAAGATCTCCCAGAAGGCACCGAAGAGGAACGGGAAGCAAAGAAAATTTTCTTGCAGTATGAACAGTGGAAAATGGAACAACAGAAGATCGATTTCGATGATATTTTGATCAAGGCGTACCAACTGCTCCTCCACAATCCCGACATTCTCCGCTCGATGCAGCGCAAATTTACGTACATCAGTGTCGATGAGTTCCAAGATACGAATACCGTTCAGTATGAAATCATTAAAATGATTGCGGCAGTTCATCAGAATCTGATGGTTGTTGGTGACGATGACCAGACGATTTACTCGTTCAATGGGGCGAGAAATGAGTTTATTTTGCAATTCCATGAGCAGTACCCTACGGCAACAACCGTAACACTAGATATCAACTATCGCTCGACCTCGAGTATTGTTGGCTTAGGCAATGCGATCATTAAGCATAATGTGCAGCGGAAATCGAAAACACTTCTGGCCACCAAGGAAAGCACACTTAAGCCGCACTATGTGAAGCCTGCGAACAGTGATGACGAGGCGGACTGGTTAATCGACGATCTGCGGCTTAAGGTTGCTGAGGGCGGCAGGCAGTATGGAGACTTCGCAATTTTGTATCGGACGGCGAGTAACAGTCGGGCTATTATTGAGGCGTTAATCCTGCATAACCTCCCTTTTGTCGATTACGGTACGAATGATTCCTTCTATGAACAGTGGATGGTGAAGCCGATTATTGACCATTTGCGGATTGCGCATGAGCGTCGGAATTTCGAAGCGATCGAAGGGGTCCTCCCCTCATTATATATTGGACGAGACCAAGGCATGCGTATTATTCAAGATCAAGAAGCGATTCAGGCGAAAAAGTGGCCTTTAATCCATCTGCTGGGTCTCCCACAGTTAAAGGAATTTCAGAAAGAAAAGCTGAAAGCCCGCATTCGTCTGATCAAATCCCTCGTGGAGATGACACCGCTCGCAGCCATTCAGGCGATTCGCAAAGATTTCTACGATGCATTTCTCGAGACGAACAAGCGCAGTAAGCTTACACAGCATCGTGAGATGCTGAAGGAAACGCTGGACGAACTGGAATCCTCTGCGAAAAGGTTCAACACGGTCGAGCAGTTCCTTTATTTTATCCATGAAGTAGCGGAAAAACGCACGGAAATGCGGATGCAAAGCAAAGAACAATTCGCGGATAAAATCTCGCTGATGACGATTCATAAATCGAAGGGACTCGAGTTCCCGATTGTGTACCTGCTCTGTGCGATTGAAGGCAATATGCCGCATTCCTCGGCACTCGATGCAAGCCATTTGGACGATGTCAAAATGGCCGGCGTTGCGGGGCGCGACAAGGGAACTGCCGCGCTCGAGGAAGAACGGCGACTGGCTTATGTCGCCGTGACAAGGGCGAAGGGCGAGCTTCTGATCAGCTCGCCGGCGTTCTACCGCGGGAAGAAGGCGGAGCCTTCCCGCTTCTTGCTGTCCGCGTTCCCTGGCGCGGACGCAGGAGCTGTCACCAGCCGCAGCAAGCCGGCTGGTGGGTTCTCGGCCGCTGGCGGAGCTGCGGCCGGGCGGTCAGCCACTGGCAGAGCCGTGGCTGGCAGCAGTGCTGCGACCGCGACCGAGCGGGTCGCGGCGTGGTTGTGCAGCGCGACCGGCTGCAAAGCCTGGTCGCGGATCTCTTCGCCGCAGGAGGCACGACTCGCGGCGAAGGCGTGCCCGCTGTGCGGCGCGGGCATGGTCAAGGGCAGCCGCGAGATCGCGCTGGCGCGGCGGTAGCGGCTATTTTGATCTGCTGCTTTAGATTGTGTCGTTCCCGGCGAAAACAAATGTTGTACAGCATACAACATTACCCTACTACATGCGCCGTCAAACAAAAGAATATTGTACATACAACATTCTTTTGTACTTTTGTGCGCTAGGCTTGCCGTCGCCGGCCGGGCTAATGTCCTTGCGCACAATTTTTGTGCGCTATGCGTGCCATCGCCGACCGGCTTGATGCCCTTGCGCACAATTTTTGTGCGCTAGCGTGCCGTCGCCGGCCGGGCTAACGCCCTTGCGCACAGTTTTTGTGCGCTAGCGTGCCGCCGCCGACCACGCTGATGCCCTTGCGCACAATTTTTGTGCGCTAGCGTGCCGCCACAGACCACGCTGATGCCCTTGCGCACAATTTTTGTGCGCTAGCGTACCGTCGCCGGCCAGACTGATGCCCTTGCGCACAGTTATCTCCAACGCTAAAGAGCAGCCATCCCACAAGGGATGACTGCTCTTTTCTTTCATCTCGACATTTTACACTAACGCATTTACACTAACGCTCTCAACGCCTTCAAAGCTGCCTCATAATCCGGATGGTGACTCATTTCAGTCAAATACTCCACATAGCGAACTGTATCATTCGCATCCACGATGAAGATCGCACGCTGATCCAACTGAATCTCTTTGATAAGCACGCCATATGCTTGACCGAACGAGCGATTTTTGTAATCGGAAAGGGTGACGACTTTATCAATCCCCGCAGCACCACAGAAACGGCTTTGTGCAAAAGGCAAATCCACCGATATCGTCAAAATAACGACGTCGTCACCAAGTTTGTCGGCTTCCACATTGAAGCGGCGCGTCTGAGCGTCACATGTCCCTGTATCGACGGATGGCACAACGGAAATGAGCTTCACTTTACCCGCATAATCCGCCAGGCTAACTTCAGTCATCAGATCCTTATTCACTTTAAAATCAGGCGCTTGATCCCCTACTTTGATTTCTGGCCCCAGTAAAGTAATTGGATTGCCGCCAAGGGTAGCGATGCCTGTGCGTTCTTGTAGTTGTGTCTGTGTCATATCATAGTCCTCCTAAGGTATATGTGAATGGTTTGTTTTTCGTAGTATTTCGACCTAGCTTAAACCGCTGCAATAACAGCCTTCAACTTCTCTTTGCTTTGCAACCCAACCAACTGATCGACCACTTGCCCATCTTTAAAAACAAGTAAGGTTGGGATGCTCATCACGTTATATTTCGCAGCAGACTCTGGGTTGTCATCGACGTTGATTTTAACGATTTTCGCGGAGTCACCGACTTCAGCTGATAGTTCGTCTAGGATCGGAGCGATCATTTTACAAGGGCCGCACCATGGCGCCCAGAAATCGACGAGGACGGTACCGGTACTTGTTTCATTTTGAAAAGTAGCATCAGATATATGATTAACGGACATAGCTCATTCCTCCTTGTAGTACTTGCTCTTGTGAAGCATGCTCCGAAATAAAACGTTCGGCATCAAGTGCGGCCATACAACCGCTTCCTGCTGAAGTTATCGCTTGGCGATAGATCCGATCTTGTACATCGCCACAAGCAAACACCCCTGGGATCGACGTTTGGGACGTACCTGGGATTACTTGCAAGTAACCAAGCTCATCGGTTGGCAGCTGCCCGCCTAAGAAACCGGTATTCGGGGTATGCCCAATCGCTAGGAAAATCCCGTCCGCCTCAAGTAGCTCTTCTTCACCTGTAGCGTTGTTATGGACTTTCAGTCCTGTCACACCCATCGGCCCTGCCACCACTTCAAGTGGTGTACGGTTTAAGCTCCAAGCTACTTTGCTATTGCCGCGAGCGTGATCCTGCATGATTTTCGAAGCTTTGAGATCATCTCTGCGATGAACCACACGCACTTCGGAAGCGAATCGAGTCAAAAACTGTGCCTCTTCCATTGCTGTGTCACCGCCGCCGATAACGATGATTTTTTTGTTACGGAAGAAAAATCCGTCACATGTTGCGCAAGTACTTACCCCTTTGCCAATATTGTCGGCTTCACCAGGTATCCCCAATTTCTTAGCTGTTGCACCTGTTGAAATAATTAGCGAGTCCGCGGTCAATTGCCCGCCATCCTCGAGAAATAAGGTAAATGGACGCCTAGAGAAATCCACTTCCGTTACGCGCCCCGACTGAATCGTTGCCCCGAAGCGAAGCGCTTGTTTCCGCATGTTGTCCATTAGCTCAGGTCCTGTAATCCCATCAGGGAAACCTGGGAAGTTATCGACTTCTGTTGTTGTGGTCAGTTGACCACCTGGCTGTATACCCTCTATAACAAGCGGTGAGATGTTCGCTCTTGCTAAGTAGATGGCTGCGGTTAGTCCCGCGGGTCCTGTTCCGATAATGATTGCTTTGTGATGCATAGGAATTCCTCCTTTTTTACTACCGAGTTGCTGATGCCATTCAATTAACATTGTGTACAATTAAATTTGTAGCAAACCTTATGAATGAATCATACCAATCACGATCAACTTTGTCAACAATTAAATTGTGTACAATTAAATGATGTGTACCTATTATGTATTAAGCTCACGTTCAGCTTCCACTCATACTTCCTTCAGCTTGGTCAGGCATAATGAGATTCAGAACGAGAACGACACCAACAGTCACATCACGAGAGGACGTATATACATGAATTCAAAAAATAATCGCACATGGGTGTGGACATCATCCGCCCTACTGGTCGTCTTGATCGCTTATGCTTCGGTTTTCCCACCCGTTTCTAAAAATAACGATGAGAAAGCTGTTGCCAAGGTCAATGGAGTTGAAATAAGCACGACGAAGCTGTATAACGCGTTGGTAGCAAGTGGCGGGGCACAAACGTTAGACTCGATGATCACAGAAGAGCTTATCAGCCAAGAGAGTAAAAAAGCGGGAATTCAGATCACAGATGCCGATGTGACGAACGAGATTCAAACGATCAAAGCAACATATGGCTCTGAGGATGAATTTAACCAAGCACTTGCCAACTACGGCATGACACTGGACGATTTGAAGAAAAACATGCAATCGCAAGTGACGTTGAAAAAGATTTTGGAGCCACAAGTCACGGTCACAGACGATGAAATCAAAAAATATTATGATGAAAATTTAGAATCATTAAAAGTACCTGCACAAGTCAAAGCTTCTCATATCTCTGTAGCAACGGAAGCTGAGGCTAATGCAATAATAGCGAAGTTGAAAAGCGGCGGGGATTTCGCAGCACTTGCGAAGGAAAGTTCCACGGATGCAGCAACCAAGGATAAAGGCGGAGATCTAGGCTATATCTCGGCAGGACAAGGAGATCCGGTGTTTGAAGCCGCGGCATTTGCTTTGGAAACAGGCGGTGTTAGCTCGGCGGTACAAACAGCAACAGGTTACGATGTCATTAAAGTAACGGATCATAAAGCAGCTTCAACACCAACACTTGCAGACAAAACAGCTACAATTAAACAATCGTTAGTCGATCAAAAGATTTCAACGCTTTCCCAGACTTGGTTGGAGCAAAAGAAATCCGAAGCAAAGATCGAAAACAATCTTGCTGATTTGACTAAGACAACCTAGTTTTAGCTTTAGTGAGACGTGTGTGAATTCGGGTGAGCATCCGGCGGGACTGATGGCGTCGGGTGAATAGAGCGAGAAAAGCCACCTGCGTCCTGTGCGGCGGATGCCCTCGGACTGAAATAACTGTAAAATACGTAGTTAAATTGAACCTTTTCCACTCGAAATTCGATTTAGATGGAAAACATCCCGTTATTTCTAACGGAATTCGGCTTTGGCGGGAATATCGCTTGAATTAGCTACATGAAATCCATCTATTTGGAAAATCCACGGGATTATCGCAAAAATAGCTGTATAAAATCCATCTAATCGGTGGCGACGCGTGAGCGTTGGGCTAACAGGCGCGGCGTGCGCGCGTTGAGTTACTAGGCGAAACCTGCGAACTTGGGCTAACAGGCGCGACGTGCGCGCGTTGGACTACCAAGCGAGTCATGCAAGCGTTGAGCTAACCTGTGCGACGTAGGGACAGCCTCAACCCAAAAACCCCCTTAGCTACAGCAGCTAAGGGGGTTTTCCTATCCTTTTACGGTGTGCGAAGCTTCATCTCGTCCAGGCTTTTGAACTGGTAGCCCTGCGCCCGCGCAGCGTCAATGATTCTACCCAGCGCCTCCGTATTGTCGCTGGACACGGAGTGCAACAGGATGACGGCACCTGGATGCAGCTGGGCCATCACATTTTTATACGCATACTCCCAGCCCTTCTGCTTCTTAGGTTCCCAGTCGCGATACGCAACGGACCAGAACACATTCGTGTAGTTCAACCCATGGCTGACAGCCAGCGAACGGTCGTTGAATATACCACGCGGCGCACGCAGATAGTGCATGTCCTTTTGCCCCGTCACCGCGGCGACCTCGTCTTTCACTTGATTAAGCTCTTTCTGAATGCGCTCCGCCGGAATCTGACTCATATCGGGATGGCTCCATGAATGGTTGCCAATCAGATGCCCCTCGGCGGCCATGCGCTTAAGCAACTCTGATTCTGTCCGAATATAGTGGCCTGTCACGAAAAAGATAGCCGGTACCTGCTTCTCTTTGAGCACATCCAGAATTCGACCTGTGTAGCCTTGTTCATACCCGTTATCGAAGGTTAAGTACAATTCCTTTTGCGTCTGATCGCCTGTAAAAACAGCGCCGTGCTGCTTCAAGAGGCCCTTGAATCCCTCTTCATCGATCGATGGCGGCTGGCCGTTGACACTCTTTTTGAAACCAAAATGATAGGTTCCATCCGCTGAGACCATGGTCATTTGACTCGCCATAAGAGCTAGGGAAAATAGGAGAATGCGCAAGATTTTCATATGGATGTCATGCACTCCTTGCCTTGTGTAATGAGTTGCGGCAATTTACAGCCAATTGTGACTGTTACTAATATGCCACACCACGGCAGGAGATTATGTGTAAATCCTCAATCAATCACTTTACCGAACGCTTCGACGATGTCTGCTTGAAACGACAAATTAGTCAGTTTTTGAATTTCCGCATAGGACTCCTGTTTCGAGGTTTCCTTCCTATAGGAACGCGGCGTTGTCATCGCGAGATACATTTCTACAATACCAAGCATCTGCGATAGGACTGGAATTTGAGCTCCTTCTAGGCGAAATGGATAACCGGTGCCATCTATTTTTTCATGATGATACAAGAATACCCTCTCTACTCCCTGGAAATCCGGAATACCTTCGCACAGTTCCCTCGCCATATAGCAATGCTCCTGTACAACTTCGTACTCAAATTCCGATAATTTACCTTCTTTTTCAAACATATAATCCGGCAATTTCACCCTGCTCACAAAATGCATGAGTGAAAGTAAATCAATCTCCCACTCCTGAACACTTAGACCGCCATAGGCATGAACCAGTTTCTTCAGCAACGTACTCATTTCACCAATTTCTTTGCGTGAGGTCTGCGTTTTCCGTTCTCCTACCGAGATAAAGGATTGGAGCATATTAATCACCTGCTGCTTCTGTTTCTGAAAAGCGGAGGCTTCTGCATCGCGTTTATATTGAAACATGGTGGTTTGAATAATAACACCTAAAATGATACAACCAAGCGCATAAACACCTTTCGTTGTCGCCATGATAATAGATGAAGTATCCCCATATGACGTAAAGCTTGGGCCCAATATTTGAAAACTAATAAAGTAAACTAAGAATAAGAGCGTGCCATACATGTAAATCCTGAATTCAACCAACAAACTGAGCATAACTGGAAAAAAAATAAGCGCCACCCACATTTGTTGCAACGCTAACGGATTATATAAAGTGGTTATAACGATAACCAGAAATATTAAAGCGGGAGCAATCATCTTCGAGTACCGGTTGTGTTCGGGCATCAGGTGCTGCAAGCCATACATCGCCCATCCAAATACGGCGGCTGTTGCCGATGCCATCATATACAAGTGAGACTCTGTATTTCGACTAATCAGCCAATAGCCTAAACCGCTCAATGTGCATAATGTAGCCATGCTGCCAATGATAAACATACATAGCTGATGAATTGGTTGTCTACTGAATCGCTGCACTATGTTCATAGCAAATTCTCCTTTGGTTGAAACATGGAGGTCCCCTTCATCACTTCATGAATTGTAGTAAGAATCGTCTCCGGACAGGTATCTTTCATCAAATATCCGTCCACACCTGCTTTACATGCACGATAAATATCTTCACTTTCGTCGAATGCGGTTAAAATAATAATTTTTATATTCGGTAATCTCTCCTTTAATATTCGGACACCCTCGATGATGCATTGCCCCGGCATTTTGAGATCGGTAAGAAGTAAATCGGGCACAAGGGCCAGTGATTGTAATACGGCTTCATTACCGTCAGATGCCTCTCCCGCTACGGTGTACGAGCCACAACTTTCAAGCAGCATATGCAGGCCTGCCCTAATCATCTTCCGATCGTCAGCTATGACAACTTTATACATAAGCCATACTCCTCTCTCGCGGAATATAAGCCATAATCGTAGTACCCTTACCAGGTTCCGAGTGAAAGGAGATCGCTCCATTCAAAGATTTAATTCGATTTTCCATGCCTCCCAGTCCGTAACTCCCTCCTGAATTCCCATTAGACGACTTCATTCCAACTCCATCATCCCTAATTGTTATCGCCCATTGCACACTCGTAACCTCAATTTCCACATAAATATGTTTGGCTTGCGCATGCTTGATGACGTTATTCGCCGCTTCTTCGACCAAATGATAAATCGCTTCCTCGATATCCAGCTGTTCGTGTGCTACCCAACCTATCTTCTCAAAAGTTGGTTTTACTTCTGTGTGCTCTGTCACCCGTTGCAGCAGTTTCTCTATGGCATGATGAAGATTAATTTTTCTTTTCTCATCCTTCAGTTCAATAATGAACCGCCTAATATCACGGTGACTCTCTTTGACTTTCTTCTCAACTTCCATGACAAAAGGAAGTGTCTCCTCACGTGTATTTGCCGGAAGGGATTGTTTTAGTTGAAACAGCTGGATAGAGATAAAGAATAGTTCCTGTGCGATACCATCATGAATATTTTGCGCGATGATGTCCCGTTCTTTCCCAATTGCTGTCTCTGCTGCTTGCGCCAATTCCCCTTTGACAAATTGATCAGCTTCCAATCGGATGAGTAGAAAGTGAATATACAGTTTATGTAGAACAGTCAATTCGTCCTTCCCCGCTTGCACAAGCAACCAACCGTAGATATTCCCCTGACGATCCTTAAGTGTTTCAATATAAAATGGCAAAACCTCGCCTGTCGGAGAAGGCACGTCCGCATACACTTTGAAAGAGTAAGGTCTATTTTGTTTTAAATAATTCGTATAGTAAGTCTGTCTCCAGCTTTGAAGCTTTTCAGAATCGCTTGCACCAACTAAGCATAGAATGACTTCGCGGTCATCCAACACCTTCTTCAGCACACCTTCCGAATAAGGGATCACACCCTGATTTTTAGCTGATGCCGCATAAGAACTAGTTGCATACACCAACATGAGCTTCCTGTATTCGTTACGAACAACCTTAATCCCGTAATGGATCGTGCCCATGCAAATAAAGAAGATGAGCACGACAAAGCTATAATTAAGATGCTTGATCATATACTCATGCATCGACAATGAAGCTGCACTGGAAAATAGCAGGGGAGTAAGCAGCGAATACAAGAGTATGATGGAATAATATACGTTCCAAGTTACAAACCTTTTGAAAGTAATCAAGCCAGCGAAGCTGTATACAAGAACTGGGCTCGAAAGTCCTCCTGTTTGGCTAATCAAATAAATACTAAAACATACATCTATTATTGCTGTTAGCAATTTTGCCTTCGGAAGGTTTCTAATTTGAGCAAAGCTATATAGGGTTTGGAAAAGTACAGCCGTCAACACTAACTCCGGTGTAACTGGATTATTTTTGGCATACATGAGGAGCCCGATCAGCAGCAACGCCCATCTGAAGGCAAGGAATACATATAAGCCCGTTTTTCTTTGCAAAAACATGTCTAACTTCTCCTAAACTTAATATAATCTTAATGGTAATTTGGAAGAATGTGTTATATAATAGCGTTTTAATTAGTCTAAAAGTCATGGGTAATTGGAACCATATTACTATAACACAGTTACGTTTCATATAGGAGGTTAACTACATGATTAACATCATTATCCTCGATGATCATCCGCTTGTTCGGCAAGGTATTCGAACGATCGTCTCATCCAGCCCACTCATTCATGTGCTCGGAGAAGCGGCCAGCACCAGAGAAGCACTACGTCTCCTCGAACAATCTAGACCTGATCTCGTCCTCGTTGATTTGAATTTAGGGAGCGAAAATGGATTGGACATGATCCAAGCAGCCCGCCGTGCAGGACATACTTGCAAATTCATGATATTAACCTCATCGATCACACGAAGCGAACTTCAGCTTGCCCAATCCCAACAGATCGAGGGTATCTGCTTAAAGGAGGCCTTTCCCGAAGATCTCTTATACGCTATTGAGGTCGTTTCTCGTGGGCGTAAATACTACGATTCTGATTTAGTGAGTTCCCTTATGGAGGATGCTTCAGCAAGTCAGGAACAAATACTTTCTGAGCTGACTCCCAAAGAGCTTGAGGTCCTGCTCGCCCTTGGTAAAGGATTTTCGAATAAAGAAATCGCCAACGCGCTGTTTATTACAGAATTCACGGTTAAGAAACATGTGAGTCAAGTCTTGGCTAAGCTTGATTTATCAGATCGTACACAAGCTGCCTTATACGCTCTCTCCAAAGGATTAGTTCAGTTCGAACTTCAGCGCTAACACAAGAAAGATCCGTCGGGATACTCCGCCGGATCTTTCTTGTCACTTCAAGTTAAGTGGCTTAGAAATACGATACATAGGCAATAAGGAAATGGCCGCATAGCCTTTCACATCTTTCAATTGAACCTGACCTAAGGAAGGATCTCGACTATCCTTACTCTCTCCCAAATTCCGATTGTCTCCAACAACAAACAAATGCCCGTTCTCCACAATTTTCTCGCCCATATCTTCCGACTTCCCTACCGTATACAACTCAGGCAGTGGACTGCCATTTACATATATGATGCCATTAGCAATAAGTACATGGTCGCCCGGAACGCCGATTACACGTTTAATAATGGAAAAACCTAATCGCTGATCCTTAATAACAACGACATCGCCATATTTGGGTGATGAGTAAAAAAGCGGAATTTTGTTCATTAGCAAGATGTTTCCATTCTGTAATGAGGGATTCATTGAATTTCCTGAAACCTTAGTAAGCCCGATCATATTATTGATTAGAATAAAGGCAAGTCCTAGGAGTAAAAGAAATCGGATCCAACCCCACACTTCACTTTTCTTCTTACTAGTTGCCGGTATAGCTGACACGACTTCTTCCATACATCAATTCACCTCTATGACTAAATTCTGTTGTCGTTAGTTGTTGTAGGTAACCTCAGTCACTGTAGTAGGTGTTGACTGTTGTCCATACACATCTCCAGTCACTGAAGATGGTTGTTGTGGCGGCACAGTTTGTACAATAGGTGCTGTAGGTACAAAGGTAAGTGTTGGCGGTACATAACTGCCCACTAACTCATCCATTCCTGCCTGTGCGCTATCTACAATCGCTTGAAGCTTGCTTAAAACTTGCTCTCGGTCCTGCACGGATTGGAAATCTACTTTGACTAGCAAGTTTTGGGCATACTGGCCCAGCGTTTCCATGCGCAATCGCTTCTGTTCCTCACTAAAAGCATCTAAACTTTTAGCCGACGTTTCGAGTCGAAGCTGCAATTCTTTCTTCAACAATTCCTTTTGCTTTTCCGTCTCGGATTGTATGGAAACATCCAAGCTTTGCATAACTTGCCCTGTTTTCTTCGCAAACCACGAAGTCATAGAGCCAGCAAGATCCGTATCGGCATAGGAAATCCCGGCTGAGGCCGTAATGATAACCGTTAAAGAGACAATTCCAGCGACGACTTTCCGCTTCGATCCTATCTGTTTCCGCTCGTTAATGTGTTTCATTCTGCAGCTCCTTCTGTTTCATTAAGAGAAGCCGGAGATCCACAAAGGTGAACCCCCAGCTATTTGACTAGTTGATGCTTTTTACAATGTTCTCCAAATCACTCAAAGCTTTTGTTTCAAGCACATCCGCACGGTCTGCAATTCTCCCTTGAGCTGCTGTTTGAAGCTGAGTTGTCAACTCTGTAAGCTTAGTTTGAAGTGCACTAATTTTCGTATCAAGATTCGCTTTCACTTCTGTTGTAGCGGTAGCTTTTTCTGTAGCCAATAACACTTCTAAAGCAGCTTTCGTATCCACAATTTGTTTAGTCAATGCCGCTGTTGCTGCATCGCTCGTCGTTTTAGCGCCATCATTTAATCTAGTTGTGTAGACACCTTCATGGTTTCTTACACCATTTGTAATTTCAATTGTGTCTGCGATCCCAATTGCTGTTAAGCTGGCATTCGTTACTGCGTTAGTTGTATTTACTAGCGCATCGTACTCAGCGCCAATGCTACCTGTAATGCTTGCTTTTTTATCTGAAATTTGGTTCAAATATGCCGAGTTTTGTGTATTAATTGCACTTTTAACGCCAGCCAGCTCTGCTTCACCTGTTGTTTTAATGTTCACACGCGCTGCATTTAACCCGCTGTCAACATTATCATCCAGGGCTTTTGCTTTCGTAGCATAATACGTTCCGAAATCACCAGCAACTGCTAATTTAGCTGCAGTAGAAGCCGTATTGTACCAGTTTTGAAGTTGTACACCTGCATCCGTTGCTGCAAAAGCTGTACCCATACCCGCTACTAAACCTGTTGCAATAACACCAATCGCTAATTTACTTTTCAATGCTTTCATTTCTCATCAATCTCCCTTTGAATTAGTTTATTTGTTCATTGCGCTCACCTTAAGTGAACCCATTTAATCACTCTGACTGACTAGTCACCTAGTGCTGCTGTTAAACCTTGAATCATCTCATCCGCCCATTGCTCGATGTCACTGCTCATTTGCTTGGTTGAAGCATCGATATAGGTATCGAAACCCGCCAGACTAGACTTGCTAAGCGCTGCCGCTGCACCTTCTAGTTGATCTGAGTAGGTTTGCCGAGTAGCGTCAATGCTGCTTGCAAGTGTGTAGCTTGCATCTTCCGTCACCTTCTCCAAATGAACACGAACACTTGCAACTGACTTCTCATTGGATTCGTCCAAGGCTTGACTAGCCATGACCATATCTTGTTGAAGTTGATGATCAATCGCTTGTTGATTGATACTTAACTGTGACTTAAACCACACCTGCAGTGGTGCACTAGCCTCTGAATACGCATAGGCCGTTCCCATAACTAGGAAAGTCGATAGGCTCAATGAGACGATTATCACTTTACGTTTCAATAGTTTCATTGATACTGCCTGACCTCCTTCGTCGCTGCGTTTACTTGCTTACATACATATTGTATCTTCATATCCGAAATGTGACCTCGCCCTAAAGAGTAGTTTATTACTGCTACCTATGTGGGAGTCGATGGTATACTTTCGTACCATAGTCACCTAAATCCCAACATTATATTTAGACTCCTCCGAATTCTGTGATATCCCCCCATTCCACTTGGCTTTCATCTGAATACAATAGAGTACATGATCTGTAGGGGTGGAGATTCATATTCGTAGACGAGATCCTAAACCAATCAAAGAAGATTTACTGCATGTCCTCAAGCTATCGTCAGAGGAAGATATTTATCTAGCACAGGTTAACGGATTTTCATTAGCCGATATCGCGAAAGCTAACCAAGTTGATGTACAGAAAGTCATTGAACTCCAGTTAGCGGAACTAACGGAGCAGCTGCAATTGCGACTGTTTAATGGCAGCATCACACCTGAGCAATATCTAGCACAGCGTGCTGAATTACCAGAAATAATTAGTAAAAGTGTTTATGCGATGTAATCGCGCGCGGCACCCTATTTAGGGTGCTTTTTCGTTGCGAAAAGCTTGTTGCTGCCCTGCTTTTATGTCACTATGAGACTACGACCTACGCTGCTTAGAAAGGAGTTCATGTGCTGTGAATTTCCATCAAATGATCTCGCTTGTTCCGCTAATTGATCATATTCAGGTGGCTTCTTCCGCCTTAGCCGTTACAAGTTCACCTAGAAAGTATCAACTCGTTATCGTCCGCCAAGGTCATCTCACGCTGCACTTCGCCGGCCATGAACCCATTATTTGCTCGCAAGCCTATGCTTGTCATCCCGATCAAAGTGACTACACCATTCAAGTACCCAGAACGAAGATCGTCGATTACGTCATCATCACCTATACGATGCTGCCAGAGGATCACCATTGGACTTTGCAGGGACACCTCACTACCTTAAGTGAAATCAAAATCCACTATATGCTCGATGAAATTATCCGAAGAACGCAGGACCATGATCCTTTGACTGTCTGGGAAGACACGACACATATCATGCGAATGAGAATGATGTTAGAGCGCATCCTATTTATATATCTGCACGAATCCGATTTGACCCATGAGAAAAAGTCAGCTTCAGAAGCGATCGAGGGAACGATCTCCTATATCAACGAGCATTACATGCTTGAGCTTACTTTGCCTATGCTGGCCCGTCGTGCGGGAATGAGTGTGGGATATTTTACGGTTTTGTTTAAAAATATGACAGGAACAACGCTGATGAGCTACTTGTATGCCTTGCGTATTGAGAAAGCCAAGATCATGTTTCTGCAGACAGATCTGCTGGCCAAAGAGATTGCAAGCCGCGTTGGATTCATCGATTACTTCCATTTTAGTAAGGTATTTAAGAAAAAGACGGGCTATACGCCCTCCGAATATATGATTAGTCACCCTAAAATCTAATACTCAGACATGTCTAATCTGCATATTGGACATGTTCTATCCCTCTATTATTCGGTATCATACTCATTGAGAATAATAATCATTGTCACGGAGGAATTGAAATGAAATCCCTTTTTACTCGTATTAGCCTTATCGCACTGATCAGCGTTTTTGCACTAAGCCTTGCTGCTTGTGGCAAAACGACGAATACCGAATCAGCTGCAACAACGACACCAGCAGCTGCTAGCCCAACCCCTGCTGCCAAAGCAGATGGAAAGATAACTGTTCAAGATGCGGTAGGCACGGTTGAATTGCCTAAAAAGCCTGAACGTATCGTAGCCATGGAATTCGGCTTCACAGACATCCTTGTCTCTCTTGGCGTGCAGCCAATCGGTGTTGCGGACGATAGCTCCCCAGACCTTTTGATGGACTCCGTAAAAGCTTTGCTGAAAACGTACACGTCCGTCGGTTCACGATACGAGCCTAACATTGAACTTATTTCATCCCTCAAACCAGATCTGATTATCGTTGATATTAATAAACATAAAGCTGCGATTCCACAGCTCAAAGGTATTGCACCTGTCCTTGTATTGGATGACTTCCAAGCGGACTACAATCAAATGCTGAAGAACGTAGGCATTATCGCACAAGCCGTTGGTAAAGTTGAAGAAGGCAAAAAGCGCCTAGCTGAACACGAAACGAAAGTTGAAGCGATGAAAAAGAAGCTAGCTGCAGCGAACATTAGCGTTCTCCCTGCAGTTGTGAATCCAAAAGGCTTCTTCGCACATTCGGATCATGCGTACAGTGGCTCCTTCCTCGCTATGCTTGGGTACAATGATCCGGTTAAAAATGCGACAGCTTATCCACAGATTACCTTGGAACAATTGGTTGAAGCGAATCCAAAAGTCCTATTCGTAATGCCGACTGAGAAAGTAACGATCGTGCAAGAATGGGAAAAGAACCCGCTGTGGCAGAAAATTGATGCTGTAGCTAACAAAAAAGTATTCACTGTTGAGAGACGCGACTGGTCCTTATCCCGTGGTATGATCGGGTCGGAGAAAATCCTCGACGATATCGTGAAGAATCTGGGGCAGTAGTTCGATGAACCAACCCATTAACCTTGAGAAGCAGAGCCGTAAATGGCCTCTGCTCTTCCTATTTTCTGCGAGTCTAATAGCGATACTAATTGGGATTATATCTAGTTTAAAATGGGGCCAATCCCCCGTGTCCTGGCACACGTTGTACGAAGCTGTGACCTATCAAGGCAGTGATAAGGCTCATCTGTATATCCAAACGCTGCGCTTACCGCGCGCCATCATGGCTTGCATCGTCGGGATGCAGCTTGGTTTGGCAGGGCTGCTCACCCAGCTCACGACCAAAAACCCGCTGGCTTCCCCTCACATTTTTGGCATCAATGCAGGAGGTGCTTTAGCGGTTGTCGTTGGACTTGTGTTTCTGCCACATTTCGGCAACCTGGGGTTGATTGCTTTTGCCTTTGTCGGCGCAGCGCTAGGTGCTTTGCTCGTCTGGTCGCTCGCTGGAACTGGCAGCAAACAATACGTCTACATTGCGCTAGCTGGCATCACGATCCATTTCCTCCTGTCCTCGTTGACAGAAGGGGTCATTATTCTTAATCAGCATGCGACAGACAGCATGATTTTCTGGCTAGTAGGCTCTCTTAGTCAAGCCGCTTGGACCGAAGTGCGCGTGATTCTTCCGTTTTTTATAGGAGGCATGCTGCTATTTGCGTTCATGCTCCCTTCGTTTAAACTGCTGCTTGTCGATGATGAGATTGCGACGGGGCTTGGCCAACGCATCACGTTCGTACGCGGTATCAGTGTCCTGCTCGTCATTGTACTTGCTGGCTCTGCGGTTGCCTTATGTGGTCCCATTGGCTTCGTCTGCTTGATTGTGCCGCATATTGCGCGGGCATTAGTAGGTACGAACTTGGTCGTTCTCGGACCATTAACGGCTTTACTTGGCGGTATTCTGCTGTTATATGCTGATTTTCTAAGCCGTTTTATTGCCTTTCCGTTTGAGTCACCCGTTGGGATCGTCACTTCATTGATTGGCGCTCCGTTTTTCATCTACCTAGCGCTGAAGCAACGGAGGGCACGATGATGACTTTAAAAACAGTGCGGATCCCTATTATTTCGTTGATCATTGCATTCGTGTTGATGATCGTCTTAGCGATCATCTACGCGCATGTTGGAGCGGTTCGTATTCCTTATCGCGATGTATGGGCAGCTCTTACGGATGCGAAGCATCCTTCGTATTTCATCGTTCACCAATTGCGCTTGCCCCGTATATTGGTTGCGATATTGGCTGGCTTTGGACTGGCGGTTGGCGGTGTCATTCTCCAAAGTGTCATTCGAAACCCCTTGGCAAGCCCCGATGTTATCGGGATTACCAAAGGGGCTGGCTTTATGGCCGCAGGGGTCATTTTCTTGTTCCCTAAGCTGCCAAGCTATTACTTACCGATTGCGGCTTTCGTTGGGGCCTTCGCTGCCTTCCTCTTGCTGCTCTTGTTAAGTCGTCGGTTAACCCTTCGTCCCTCCCATCTGGCCCTAGTGGGCATTGCGATTGGGACCATCTTTCAGGCTGGCATCCAGTATCTGATCGTTCGCCATCCCAGTGACATCAATGCGGCGCTGCTTTGGCTCTCCGGCAGTCTATGGAACCGCAGCTGGAACAACGTGTACAGTCTGCTGCCGTGGATTGCCGTGCTGTTGCCCATCGTATGGGCGAACTTCGCCAAGCTGAATGTGTTTCAGCTTGGCGATGAAATGACCGCCGCGCTCGGCGTACGGATCGGGCGGCAGCGCTTCTGGCTGCTGCTGCTCGCAGTAGCGCTAGCCGGCATCTCCGTGTCGGCTGTCGGGGCGATCGGCTTCATCGGCCTGATCGCGCCCCATATCGCGCGGAGCCTCGTCGGCGGCCGGCACCAGTGGTTGATCCCGCTCGCCGCCTTAATCGGCGCGGATCTCTTGCTGCTCGGCGACTTAGTCGGCCGCGTCATTATTCTCCCACGGGAGGTCCCCGTGGGGATTATGACGGCGGTCATCGGGACGCCGTACTTCATTTATTTGCTGCGCCGCGAGCGGCGCCGGCGGTAGGATCCATAACTAACTCCTATTGCTACCTTGGATCCGTTTGTGCTTCAGAAGCTCCTACTGTGTCAAACTAGCTAATCTTGAAGAGGCAATCACGTCGATTGCCTCTCTTCGGTTATGGTGGGTTCGGACTCTGGCGACAGAGTGCCTGTGCATAAGTACCCTTCATGGGCTTTACCTGTATAACCTACAGTTAATTTTCGCGAATTCGCTTATTTCTGACGAATAACTGGAAAACATCCAGCTAATTCGTTGCGCTTTTGGGGAATCGGGCTAAAACCCGAAAATTAGCTGTAGGAAATACATCTAAACCTTCTAATATGTGAAACAGAGCTCAATTAGATGGAGGAAATCCAGTTATTCGTGTCTTAAGTAACTCCCAGTTCTACCTATTGTCCGTTGCGCTTCTTATGCCCCTATTGTGTCAAACTAGCTAATCTTGAAGAGGC
This sequence comes from Paenibacillus plantarum, assembly GCF_013141695.1. Lineage (GTDB taxonomy): Bacteria > Bacillota > Bacilli > Paenibacillales > NBRC-103111 > Paenibacillus_E > Paenibacillus_E plantarum. Next base: position 16,661 of record NZ_WHNY01000027.1, on the reverse strand, counting down.
ACTCACTTTGGTTGCCTCTTCTGTTCAGATGGATTTGGGCGACAAATTGCCATGCCTAAGTACCCTTCTCAGAATTCAACTGTAGAAACTACAGTTATTTCTCCCGTATTCGCCTATTTCTTACAAATAACTGGAAAACATGTAGCTAATTCATCCCGATTGGGAAGAATCGGGCAATAACCCGGGAATTAACTGTAGGAAATACATCTAATCCCTCGAATGTGCGAAACAGAGCTGATTTAGATGGAGAAAATCCAGTTATTCGTGTCTGAAGCGCTGATTGGATGGGGAGTGGAGGAATCGAGTTTGTGTCTGTTGAGCTGATTGGATGAGGACAATTGGGGCTGGATGGGGGTCGAGACGTGTCTGAAGCGCTAATTGGATGGGGGAGTGGGGACTGGAGGAATCGAGTTTGTGTCTGTTGAGCTGATTGGATGGGGACAATTGGGGCTGGATGGGGATTGGGACGTATCTGAAGCGCTGATTGGATTGGGAGTGGGGACTGGAGGAATCGAGTTTGTGTCTGTTGAGCTGATTGGATGGGGAAAGTTGGGGCTAGACGGGGATCGGGTGTGTCTAATTTGCTGATTAAAGAGAGAAATTTGGTGTTGATGGGGTTCGGAGGCGTGTCTGATGCGGATGAACCAGATGAATAGGGAAGTGTGCTCGGACGAGGCAGCGAGTTCGACTCTAGCTCACTGATTGTTTGAAGGATGGGGAGTTTATCTTAGTGCTGATAAGTGTCCCCCGATACCAAAAAAAGGAGTCCAACCCCTTACCAGGGTTGGACTCCTTTGCTGTTTACTAGTCTAGATCATGCCACGCAGGCGATCCGCAATGACGCGCATCATGCTGCGCAGTACGTCGATGTTCTGGAAGCAGAAGCTCAGCACAAGGTCACGGTGCAGCTGGAGCAGCACGGCTGGGTCCTTCGCTGTGCAATCCGCGGATCGAGGGCCGCTGTCGATGATGGCCATTTCGCCGAAGAATGCGCCTTCGCCCAGCAGCGCGTACTCCTCACTGCCGCGGTGGACGCGGATATTGCCTTCGATGATGCCATACATCGTATCTCCGAAGTCTCCTGCGCGGCAGATCGCTTCACCCGGCTCATAGGCAACTTCGTCGACCATTTGAGCCAACCAAATGAAGTCATTCGGGCCCAGATGGGCGAAGAGGTCGATCTTTTGCAAGACGAGGATCCGGCGTAATATCGCTTCATCCCTCGTCAATTCTGTCGCAGCCTGAGGCTCTTGCACAGCTGCTGCTGCAGCCTCCACCTGAGCAAGAGCAGCCCCTTCGTCCCCATCTGGACCTTGATCCAGTCCTTGCTCCTGCTCTTCTCCTTGACCTTCCACCAGCGCTTGCCCCGGATCTCCAGCCAACTCTTCCTCCTGCTTCACCGCTGAAGCCTGCGCTTTCCCCTGTCCACGTTCCAACTCGGAGCGCAGTCTGCGCGAAAGCAGCTTCATCATTTCAACAGCAATGCTCGTCTGATCGAACATCATATCGTAGAACACAGATGAATCTAGACGCCACAGCACCATGTCTTCTTCTGCTTTAATCGTTGCTGTACGCGCACTGTTCGTCAGAATCGCCATCTCACCGAAACAATCGCCGAGATTCAGCACTCCGAGGAGCTGCTTGTCGCGGTAGACACCAGCTCTGCCCTCATCTACCAGCATAAGCGAGTCGCCTGGATCGCCCTCTTTAATGATCGTATCGCCTTGTTCGACGGCCAATTTATGCAATCGCTTGGCGATAACAGATAAGTCTCTGCTCGTGAGTCCCTGGAATAACGATACACGACGAAGCAATTGCACACGATGCATGAGATCTGCGAGCTCGACGTTCACCACTGCATCCGACTTCCGAAGTGTGTGGTACTGGATCGTTTGAGTCAGCCATTCATCACCTTGTTCAGCTAGCCAGCTCATATGCAAATTCAGCTCAACCTTGCTTGCGGCTACCTTGGACAGCTTGCGAGAGCCTGCCATGAATTTGGCCATCTCTGTACGCAAAGTCCCTTGAAGCGTCTGATCAATAACCTCTTCGGCATTGGCCTGCTGACGCGAATCTCCTTCCGACCAGTCCAGATACACGGCCTGCATGGTTTGCCCATCTTTTAGAAGCGCCAACAATAAAAACACACGTCTTGTAATGGCCGTACGAATTTCGCCGATCATCTTCTCTATTTCCGCATAGTCATCTTCACCAACAACGCATGAGCCATGCTCAGCGAACTGGGCATACAGCGCAAGCTCTTGGAAAATGTACGCCTCCACCTTGCGGCTATCCGGCTGAGGCAATTGCTTACTCATGCGTTGCAATGACTCTAAGATTCGGTCACGCAAAGCGTATGGTGATTTCTCATAACAAGCAAACAACATGTCCATCGCACGTTGGGTAGCGATCCTTTCAAACACTGCAGGCAAATACAAGCTAATTTCCTGCTGCTCCAAATAGGGCGCCAGCTGTGGCAGCACATCATCTTCGTCGTACGCAGCGAGCGCGTCGATGGCGTAGCGCCGGGTTTTGCTATCTTTTAACATACCTATAATGGGTACAAGTAATGGAGGCACGTGCAGGATCGCTGCGGACTCCAAAGCACGAATTCGAACCAACGGACTGTTATCCTGCAAAAGGGAGATAAGTGGCTTGTAGAAGTTTTTCACACGGATTTGTCCGAATAACGCGGCCATGGCGATCCGTTCCTCTTCGTGTCCGCTCTCCATCATGTCTTTCAGCTTTCCAACCGCGCGGAACATGCCTTCAATACTGTAGTATTTGACTAAGCCCGCAATCGTTGCTGCTTGAACCTCGACAGAAGGGTCTTCCAAATACACAGTAATCTCATCAACATAATCTTCTTCCGCATAAGCAGAGAGCGCGATAATAGCCTTGGCTCTGACTTGTACATGTTCCGATGCAATCAGTTCCTGCAAAACAGGCTCAAAACCTTCCGGCACCTTCATCTCCACATACGCCAAGGCTTCTAAGCGAATTTCGGGTATGGCATGACGCAGTAAACCGTCCAAATGCGGCGTTAGATCAAACGAGCTCGTCTCCTTCAAAAGACCGAAAGCATACAGCGCTTGCTGCTTGTCCGAACCGTTCAGTGCATCGATCAGGATTTGCCGAGTCACGGAATCCATGAGGTTAAGCTCGACCTTTTGCAGGTCGTCGCCGCCTGTTTTGAGATTGGATAAGAGCGTTGTTAAGTAGGCTTTCTTTACCTTGATGCCCGCAAAAATCCCCACAACGAGCAAAACTAATACGATATAACTCAACTTCTCAGGGGCTACGAATCGTGTAACGAGGAGAAGGCAGATGGCTGCAAGTCCTTTGGCACCATTACGGACGATCCCGTCCAAGAAGCCCTTCGCTTTATTCCGCCATTCCGGAGGAACGGGGAACATCACCAATTGGCTCACGGAGGAGTAAATCGTGTCACCAACGACTTTATCGCTTCCTTTGACCACAACCGCCATAGCCAGGACCGGCAATACCAGAATCCCCAGACTTCCTGCGAAGAGAGCAATCGGGAAAATTAACAGCGCCGTCATCACACCGAATCGTGTAATCACACGCCCTGAAACGAACAATTGCACACAGAGGGCGATCAACCCCGAGAAGCCGTAGAAGCTTCCCATGAAGCCGGCTAATGCTTCATTTTGCAAGGTGCCTCGCAGAATGACCTTGAACTGATAATCAATTAAGGTTAGCGAAACGACGAGTGCAGCAGCCAGAATCGCGACATATTTGAGATGAGGCACACTCGCGAAAAGGCCGCCTTTTTGCTGGACAGATGACGACTTAGACGAGGCTTTGCGTGCCTGCGCTGGCTTCGAATCACCCTGATCTTTGGTCATGCCCAAGATAACAAATACCACGACAAGACCAAGTAATTGCAGTCCGGCATATACATAGATTAAATTCGCCGTTCCGACGAGCGGAACAAGAACCTTGAGGCCGAAGCCGCTCAAAATCCCGCCCATAATCCCCCCGCTGCCTACGAGGCCGATCATTTGCTTCGCTTTCCGTTGGTCCATTACCGATGTGGCGAACTGCCAGAAGCAGACAATCATCAGGAAATTGAACACATCGTATCCGATGTAAATGACAGGAAACACCCAGCGCAGCTCGAGTCCTACACCGAATCTAGAGATCAGCACGAAAGCCGAGATCAGCGGAATCATCAGCTTGAGGAGAGTTTCTAAACGTACCTTAGGCGAGAAACGTTGGAACACGATACCTGCTGTAATCATAACGAGTGCCTGTGGCAAGTACATCAGGGACAAATAGGAATTGTCGAACCGACTTAGGAAGAGTGTATCCGCCGCCGTTCGTCCGATTGTTGATGCCGATACCACGAAGAACAAATAGGCAAATAACAGAAATACTTTCCTGTATTCCTTCTTATCCTCACTCATTTTATTTAAAAAGGATCGATACGTTTTACTAATACTGCTGCTCACACGGCACCTCATTCTAAAAATTAAACGATCATGACTCTTTCCTAAAATTGTACCAGAAGTCCTAGGAAAAAATAACTACATTTTCAACAAAATGACGTAAGAACACACAAAAAAAGACATCATCCGTAGATGTGTCTTCCGCTAGTAGACATTTAATTAAATTCTGAAATTGTCGCCTCTCCAGCTGCGTACTGCTTTCTTAATCGCATCCGGAGTCATCCGCTCCGCAGCTGCCTTCTTACAAAGTGCAGGAAACTCTTCATCCGATGCAAAACGCAAAGCCGCAATTTGTCCCATCGTCAACTTCTTATCTAACAGTTTCTGTGTCAGCACAAAGTGCCGAAGGTTCTCTTCTGCCCGAATCGCCCGATCCTGAGCCTTGATTGGGTAGGTACGGATAAGCAAAAAAATCACAACCACAATAACAGCTATGAGGACAAAAATGACTGCTGGCAGGACCTGATCGTTGGCCTTTAAGGCACTAACAAGCTGCATAATGGATAGAACCACTAAGCCTACTGCCAACAACGAAAAGAAATAGTGATACAACGGATGCATACGTCGATGATTGACATAATTCTGAACCTTCATCTACTTATTTCCCCACAATCTGAGTAATCTCACTCTCTAATAATAGATAACGGTGCACACTTCGCATGATCGGCACTTTCGTCAAATTGTTTTTGTCCACATATTGCTTCATCTGATCTTTCGACAAACCTAAGATTTTACCCGCTTCCATTACCGTGAGCACCGCTTCATTGCTAGTCGCGTTGAAGGTTGTCTTCACCTTTTGATTCCAGTCTTCAAATGATTGCATGTTTTCGCACCCTTCTCAATCCGATCCTTCTATTATAGCACGAAAACACCCACTTCACCCAATTACCTTCATCTGCCACCTAGGACTCCTCTTCACTCATGAGCGCCAGCAGTGCTTTCGGCAACGCAAATTTCTGATTGCTTATCATGATTTGATTCAAAGCATCTTCGGCGATATCCGCCTGCTCTTCCTTAATCACACTGATCTCCGCATGCAGCCGTTCCATCTGTGAATCGAGTGCCGCCGCTGAAGCCGCTGCTTGCTTTAACTCTTCTAAGAGACGAGCGGGTACAGCTTGGTTGCCTTCATTGAATTTATAAAATATTTTATGCTCCAGACTCGCCCAACAGTCCATGGCAATCGTACGAATTTGCACTTCCATACAGACGCGCTCTTCGCGGTCCGACATATGTACAGGCACTTCAATGAGCAAATGTAAGCTTTGGTAGCCATTGGGCTTTGGATTTTTAATATAGTCTTTTTCGCTCAAAATATGAAGGTCATTCTGATTTCTCAGCATCTTGGAAATGACATAAATATCGGACACGAACGAGCAGGTAATTCGCAGTCCGGCAATGTCCTTCACGCTGCCCTTAATGCCTTCGAAAGAGAGCTCTCCGCCTTTTCTCATCAGCTTTTGAAAAATACCTTCAGGCGATTTCAACCGAGATTTCGTGTGTTCAATTGGGTTATATTCATGCAGCATCTCGAATTCTTGAACGAGGATATCGATTCTCGTCTCCATTTCATCCAGCGCAAACTTATAAGTCATCATAAAGCGTGTAATTTCGTGCTTAAACTTTTTCAAATCATTCATCGAAAACTGATTCGTAATCATATTCATATGGAATTCCATCCTTGGTTAATGTTATTTTTCCATGCCTTGCTAGTTTAAATCATGGAGATCGCTCTACGCAAATGCAGCGATGAGAAAAGACACCGCTTGGGTGTCTTTCGTGTCTGTTGTATGTATATTAGCTCATTTTGTATGTATTGATCACGTCTTGTAAGTCTTGGGCGATGCTTGCGAGCATCTGGGAAGATGACGTAACCTCCTGTGAAGAAGCCAGCTGCTCTTCAGTCGCCCCAGCAACACTCTGCGACAACTCCGAGGTGATCTTCGCTACGTGCTCCATGTTGGTGACCGTTGCGGCGACTTGCTGCGAGCTTGCCGCCATTTGCTGCGCAGCGGCTGCTGTTTCCTGAATCTTGGAAGCCACTTCGTCTGCGGAGCGAACAATGGCTTGGAAGCTGAGTTCCGTGCGATCGACGGATTGAAGGCCTTTTTGCACCTCAACTAGTCCGGCATCCATAGCTTTAACCGCTTCTTGTGTATCCCTTTGAATGCTGGTAACCACACCTCTAATTGCACCAACCGACTCCCCTGTTTGTGTAGCTAGCTTGCGAACCTCTTCTGCGACAACCGCGAAGCCTTTGCCTGCTTCACCCGCACGAGCGGCTTCAATGGCTGCATTCAAGGCCAGAAGGTTCGTCTGAGTCGCAACCTCGCCGATCATTTGCGAGACTTTCCCGATATTCTGCGAGTGCTCGGCTAGCTGGCGAATGGTTTGATTCGCCTGTGTAACCACACTACTTAAGGCATTCATGCTCGTCGTCACATGCTGAACATCCGCTTGACCGTTGCGTGCTTGCTCGGATGCATGGACTGACAAATCAGAAACGTCTGACGTCGTTTCAGCAATACGCTGTACGCCTATCGTGATTTCATCCATTGCGCGAGCACATTCCAGCGCGTTGATGCGCTGCGTTTCTGCTTCTGTAGCAATGGTCTGAATATCCACAGCGACATGCTGGGAGGCTTCGCTATTTTGCTCCGAGCTGGCATATAACTGCTCCGAGGAAGAAGCCACCGCGCTGGAGGATTCCTGCATACGGCTCATAACTTCGCGCATTTGACGTATCATCCCATTTACCGCTTGAACGAGGACGCCAATTTCGTCTTTATTACTAAAACGCAGCTCCGAAGCCGTCAAATCCCCTTCTGCCATACGATCCAGCACGTGAGATGCGGCAATAACGGGTCTCGTAATGTTACGGACAATCACCCATGTTATCGCAACGGATAACAATACAGCAACGATCAATAGACTAATACCGCTTATGATGCTGCTGCGATAGGCAACTGCATTCTTTTCCACACTATCATCTGCGCCTTGTTGGTTGAAGGCAACCATTTTGCGACATATCGTTTGTACGAAATTATAGCTTTGTGTGAGCTCGTCATAGAGTCTAATTAATTCAATCTCATCTGTTGCCTTGCTGTACTTGAGGTAGTTGCTTTTTAGATTACCCCATTGTTCTAGAATCATGTTGTAATTCTTCTTATCTTCTTCATTAGCTAACGAGTTGCCGTAGCTGTCTATCGTCTTGTCCCCTTTGACGATCGTCGCTTGAATATCACGCGTTAACTCTAGCTTCACTGAAGCATCCTTCTGATTATTAACACCTACTAAATCCTTCGCAAAATGCTCGGTCAAATAACTGAATTCCTGAATCAGCTGAGTTCCAACCATCCAATTCTGAGCAATATCCGTCATATCCTGCTTCATATTTTTCATTCTTACCATATCGGTAAGACCCAAAATACCCATAAACAGTAGAACGACTGCAAAGGAACCAATCAGTTTTTGTTTCAAATTCATTTTTACCTGTGTACGTCTCATCCACTCTTCTAATCTAGCTGTCGCTTGCATCTAAGTCCTCCGAAATTTCAATTTATGAGTATTCTCTCTCTGTATCCCAAGCCTATCTTATCGGTAAAATGTAAAGAGAATTCAATAGAATCTATTAACACAGTATGAGTTAAGCTAACACTTTTCCATTTTTAGTCACAAAACGGTCATAGAAATGGGGGCAGGGAGCGCGAGGCAACCACCACCCCCGAACGATTAACTGTAAAACCTACAGTTAATTTCATAGAAACTAGCCGATTTGAGAGAACAACTGGATTTCCTACAGTTAATTCCAGTCTTTTCTCGCTAATTCGCCCATATCAGTGAAATTAACTACCTATTTTACAGTTAAAACAGAAAATCAGTGTTTTTGAGAGAATTTAGATGGAGTTTTTCCATCTAATCCTCCGGATGCAGCTTGATGAGGCAATGCGAGCTAGCAGGATTTTTACTTTTTATAGGTGCATATGGTGAATAAGTGGTGTTAGAGCTAGCTAGTTTGTTTATGGTGGTCTGCAGATGATGGAGGTAGTGATAGCTGTTGGTGGATTGACGGAATGTTGCGGTGGACTTGTTTATAACAAATTAATGTTTGAGGTAAAAGTTATCCACAATGACCCCTTCTTTTTCTCAATGCTTGTACATAGAAATGGAGAGAGACACCCGCGAAAGGATGTGCTTTCCCACTATGGCGATGCAGCACTTGCTATCTAATCAAATGGAGCTTTTCTTGCAATATGGACTAGCTATTTTCTGGACCATCACCTATATTCTCATCATTATCCAAGGGTTCAAGGATCGCGCCTGCGGCATGCCACTAGCAGCTATATGCGCCAATATCACGTGGGAGTTTCTATTCGCATTCGTGATGCCATTTCACCCGCTGCAGATGGTCATTTCGCTGGTCTGGTTTCTGCTGGACTGTGTCATTCTGTTTCAAGGTGTCTATTTTGCCAAACGCCAGTTTCCGCCACGTCTGCTCCTGCCTGCGATTTTCTCTTTACTTGTCATTTCTCTGCTGCTCCATGTCGGCATGGTCGTCGAGTTTCATGATCAGGAGGGGAAATACACGGCCTTTGGCATCAATCTGATGATGTCGATCTTGTTTATCAAACTGCCTTTCACACAAGGCCTCAAAGGCCAGACGATCTACATCGCCTACTACAAAATGATCGGCACCTTGTGCGCATCTATCCTCTGCTACTCGTTGTACCCGGACTCTTTTCTACTTACCATCATGTGCGTGTTAGTGACGATTGCGGATATCGTATATATTGCGATTGTTCATCGGGCAGGGTTGGTGGCTGGGAAGGTTTCCAATTTAAATATGAATAGATAGGTTTAAACTTAACCTTTTTGAATAATAATAACCAATAACTTTAAATTAATTTAAATCTAATTTAAATTAATTGAAAACATAGCTAAAAGCATTAATATGGAGGTATGGGGTGATGTTAATGCCGATAACCTATGCGGAAAAAAACTTATTTAGTAAGAATGCACAAGAAATCGTAGTTGAGCTCCTTGATCGTAGTTATGACAATAGTGTTCTGCTGTTTAAAGTCCTAGCACATTCTGTCCAGAACAATGCTACGCTCGTGCAATCGCTGGATGAGTCTATTTTTGAGAATACAGAAGTGTTTAAAGAGCAATTTTCAAACTTATTACAGCATGCTCTAACACAGGCTTATACAAACAAACAGGTCATGACAGAGTCGACGAAAGATTATAGCGTAAAGGAGCTATCAAAATATTTCGGAGTTTCCGTCGTTTCGATCCATAATTGGTTAGATCAAGGACGCTTTGAAGGTATTGAACGAGCAGGTGACCACAAGCATAATCGTATTTCTGGAGATACCTTGTACATTACAGCTGCCGGAAAAAAACTCAAAGTGGACGATGTGGTTAAAATGTGGGAACAGCAAGAACTAGAGCATGAACAACAGCATCAGCAAGAAGACAATTTAAGCTACTATACACGCCAAATCGCGATATATGAACATAAATATAATGGTGAATATGAAGCAACTCTCGGCGCTAAAAATGAACTTACTCCTGAAGAAGAGACAGACGCTCAAGTTTGGAAACACCTGCTAAGGAGGCAAACACTTGAGTTTAGGATTACCAAAGAGTAACTTTATTTTTATCGAAAAAAACTTTGCAGATATCATTCAGGAAATTCGAAATGGTGCACAGGGTCTTGCGAGTGATGCTAGAACGATTCGTACTCCAGCTCACATTACCGTCCATGATCCGTTCCATATTCAGAATAATACATATAGAGGGCCTAATACTCATTTTCGTGAACTTACTCAAATTTTAGAATTTATTCGATTAAGACAACATACCCTCAGGAAATAGAAAAAGATACCAATAAGGTGTCTTTTCTTCTCTACTAGTTAGCCAAAATCGGCAGATTTACATGGCTCGGATATGTCTCCGAGTGATAGATCTTCTGCGTCACCACAACCGGCTGCGGATCCTCATATGGATTCAAGCCGGTATTCGTGTTCGGGAACGCGATCATTTTACTAGACGAAGTCACCGTAAATCGTAAGCGATGCCCGACCGGGAAGGTATGTGCGATATTTTGCATAAAAATCGCAAACTTCTCGACCTTCCCCGGCGTGAGCAGCTCCGGCGCATCCAAGCCGCCACGGTACTTCGCGCGCACGATGTAGTTGGACAGCTTGATGGAGTTCCCCTTCGGGTCCACATCGCTCAAGGTCACAACCCAGTCCGTGTCCACGCCTGTACTCGACGCGTACAGTTCGCAAGACAGCTCGCCCGCCACGGTCACGGCCTCCGCCAACACCTCGCTTGTGTACACGAGGATGTCGCTGCGCAGCTCATGCTTCCGCATGTTCTCCGGCTCGCGCTCACCGCTGTCCACGACAGGCTCCTCCGGGTTGTACACGTAGGAGTCCGACTCAGCCTGTTGCGTCTGTTCCCCGAGTGTCAGCAAGCCATCGCCAAGGCTCGAGTTGGCTCGTCCGCCGCTGCCCAGATACCATTTCGTCGCCGTCGCCTCGCTCGGCGTCCAATCATCGGAGGTCCGCCACTCGTTGGTGCCGACCACATAATACCTAGCGCGCGGCTCCTGCTCGATGCCATTGGCTATGCCTTTCAAAAACCGATCAAACCAGCGCAGCACGTTCACATCGTAGTTATACACAACAGCATCCTTACCGAAGCTGGTATCCAGCAGATCACGGGCACGATTCGGGCCGTGCTCCCAGGGTCCGAGCCAGATTTTGCGGTTCGGCACATCATGCTTGGTGAGCATCCGCCATGTCTCCGACACGCCGGCACTGTCGCCATCGTACCAACCGGAGATCACAAACATCGGTGCTTTCACATGCTCTCCGCGCTCGCTATACGTGCAATTGCGCCAGAAATCATCATACTCTGGATGCTCACTCCAAATGTCCCACGGACCTGAAGCCTTCCCGATCATCTGCTGCGGAATTTCGCGGATCGGTCTCGCGTCGACAGCCTTCTCGGGGCTAACTGTCCGCCCACCGAAGATGTCAAAATCCGTCCGCGTCCCCACCGACTGCGCCAACGTCCAGCACAGCAAAGGCCACGAACACACGGTGCCGCCCTTGCGCACCGTATCCACGAACGGAGAACCGACGTTCACTTCGTTCACGACGGCCTTCAAATTCGGGTGCCCGCTAGTCGCAGCAGCGGTGACCACATACCCCAAGTACGACGCGCCCCACATGCCCACATTTCCGTCGGACCAGTCCTGCGCCACGATCCAATCGATCGTGTCCGCGCTATCGTCGCGCTCATAGAAGAACGGCACAAGCTCCCCTTCGGAATCCGCACGCCCGCGAACATCCTGATTGACGACGGCATAGCCTTTGTTCGCCCACCGCGTAAAAAACGTCTTCCGCAGATTGCGGTCATAGCACGTACGAATCAGAATGGTCGGCAGCTTCGTACCTGGTGCCACACCCTCAGGCAAATACACATCCGTTGCCAAACGAACGCCATCGCGCATCGGCACCAGATCAGTTCCCAGATCATCCACACCATACTGCGCAGCAGATAATAACGGATCCGCATACTCCACAAGCGGTGTCAATGCCTCATAACCCTCCACGACCAGCACTTCCATGCCGTATCGGTTAGGTGCCACATAAGCCACGATGCCCCCATCCACAGTCACGATATCGAGCGCAGTATCCTTACGCAATGCCCATACTTGCCCAACGACCTCTCTGCCCGCTACTTCACCTGTGTATTGGATATGCTTCTGAAACACATCGCCATTTCCCAGCACGACCTCCTCACCCTGCCACTCCGCACCCGCATAATGAGACTGATTCACACTAATTTTGTGCAAAGGAAGGATAAACCCAGCCTGCTCCGCCAACACATTCTCCTGCATCTGTGTCCGCCGACGTGCATCCACTTTGGCATGCATAATGGCACTCTCTGTAAAACGAATCGTCCCCTCATACACGCCCGCCGCATACAGCTTATAAACCGTCGTCCCCGTAGTCATCTCTGCCATCTCCTATCCGCACACCGCTTCAAACACGCGCAGCCAGTTTCCGCCCATCATTTTGCGAACATCCTCATCCGAATAACCTCTTGCCACTAAGCCACGGGTAAAATTAATAAAATAGCTATACTTCTCAAGCCCCTTCACCGTTTCCGTCGAGGGTCCATCCCCTTTGGCAAAGCCGATACGAGGCGCAATATGCTCTTTAAAATAGACCAACGACCACGCCACATCACTCATCGGCCAGTCTGTGCCAATGCCGACATGGTCCACGCCGACCAGTCGGACGAGGTAATCCATATGATCGAGCACATGCTCAATCGTCGTATCGTTCGGATCCCCGTGGACGAACCACGGCATCGCAAACACGCCAATTACGCCGCCCGTTGCGGCAATGGCCTGGAATTCTTCATCGCTTTTGCAGCGCTTATGATCGTAAATCGCTTCAACACCCGTATGCGAAGCAATCACTGGCGCCTTCGAAAGCCGGCACGCGTCCAGCGTCGTTTGTTTACCGCAATGACTTGTGTCGACAATGATGCCTAGCTCATTCATTTTGCTAATAAAACGCGTTCCGAACTTGCTCACACCGCCGTTCGCCTCTTCCATACAGCCGGAAGCAATATAATTCTGATTGTTATACGTTAGCTGCAGCACTCTCAGCCCAAAATTGTACATCGCCTCGAGCAACTCAAGATTTTTGCCTAGGCCGTCTGTTTCCTGAGCGGTTACGATCCCTGCTTTGAGCCCGCTTGCCTTCGCTGCGCGAATCTGCTCTGCCGTCACAGCCTTTACAAGCCACTCGTTCGCATCGAATTGACGCTGAATATCGCCCATGCTGATCAGGATCTTATCCACACTAGACACGTCCAACTGCCGATTACCAGCCGTGATACCCGAACGGTACCACTCGTCTTTGAACTCGGAGATCTCTCCGCGAGCCGCCATGTCGTGAATGATTTTGCTTGGCATCGCGCTGTATGTCCATGCATCCTCTTTGTACGGCTCACACGCCTCGCGAACACTCTCAGACACTGCATCCGGAATCGCCTTAGGGGACAATGGCCCCTGGAACAAAAGATCAATAATTATCGAGCTCTCATGCAGCTCCCGTGCGCGTTCCTCTTGTTCTGGTGTAAGGTTAAATGGGTATAATCCTTCTGTCGAATTCATCGATGCTCACTCCTAGAAGTCAATGTGGGTTCCTTTGTTCGTGCGTGTCGCTTCCTTGTAGATATAGGTGGCCGCTGCCAGATCCTCGCAAGCAAGCCCTAATGATTTGAACAGCGTGATAGACGTGGCGGAGCGTCTTCCTTCTTTCAAGCCCACCAATATCTCACCAATTTCAGCTAAAATATGATCATCACTAATGGCTCCCTCCTGGAGAGGGATCAGGTAATCACCCGCTTCGTTCACAGCGGACTCTGTGCGATCCACGAACAGCTCAGCCCGGCGCACCAGCGCGGTATCGAGCTCGCGGTCTTTGGCTCGGCAGGCGCCGACGGCATTCACATGCGCGCCTGCCTTGATCCAGGCCCCCTGCACGATCGGCGTCGTCGACGCCGTCACCGTGCAGATGATATCCGCATCCGCCACGGCTTCCTCTGCGGAGGATGCAATCGAGACGAGGACAGCCGGATAGCGGCTTACCGTCTCGGCTCTCAATCGCTCGGCATGGGCCGGGTTCGGCCCCCATACCTGGATCTTCGTGATCGGGCGCACGAGCAGCATCGCCTCGATGTGCGTGCGGGCTTGCTCGCCCGTGCCGATCACGGCAAGGGTCGCGGCCTCGGGCTTCGCCAGCAACTTCGTTGCTGCTGCGCTGACCGCTGCAGTTCGGATGGCAGTGATTCGGGTGCCATCGACAATCGCCTCCAATTGACCATTGGTCGAATTGAACAGTGAGACAAAGCCTTGATGCGAAGGGAAGCCTTTGCCATGATTCCCCGGAAACACGGTGATCACTTTGGCGCCAACCTTCTCATCTCTTTTTAAATAGGTCGGCATCAGCCCCATCACATTGCCGCCTTCCAGCGGAACAACGGATCGTAATGCCTGCACAGCATGTCCATTCACCAAATCGGCGAGGACCGCTTCCATGATTTCAATACAGGCTGGCATCGCAAGCAGCTCTTGCACTTCAGTTGACTTGATCACTAGCATGAGACATCACCTGCTTATTATGTAGTTCTTTTTATTATAGCAAAGTCGATGGCCGCGAGGGAATTTTGCGATATGAGAAAAGAGCACCCTAGGGGTGCTCCTAAACGCATGTATTTTTAACCAGCGCTAACTCTCCTGTACTTGAGAAAGCTACCAATCCGCCACACGCAAATGTATAAATACGCCATGACCATCGTTAACACAGCAAATTCCGACGGATCCAAACCCTTGAAATACTGGGATAATATCAAACGGACCGCGATAACAGCAATGATCACATATTTGAAATTAGGGTTAGGCTTCGAATAGACCAAACCGTCCTCCCGCTTCTCATATCCTGTGTGATACAGCATAATACTGCCTAACGCAACGCCGAGCACGCCTGCACATAGCAGCTCCCAAATAGCCGGTATATGAAAAGGATGATCCGGTATATGTGTCAGTGAGTTAATACTAATCCCAAACACAATGAGCAGCAGGAAAACTGGAATCAGCATGCCTCTTCCTTTATTCCGAATTGGCTTCGCTTTCCCACGCGTTCTTAACCAAATAACTAAAATAATAACGACAGCACCGATTCCATAACCGATGAGTGTTTCAGCATTCATATCGTAATGCCCCTTTCGATGACAAGTTCTACAGAAATTATACGGCCACTCGTCAGGATTTACCTCCGTCTGGAGACCGACAATGAGATTGAACGATAAAAAGCACCCCGCAGGGTGCCTGTTTAACTTTCTGTATGTAGCTTATCCAGATTACGATTGAAACATTTGCTTCACTAACTCTTTATTGCGCTTCTTAAAGGCTTGATTATGCGAAGAAACCATTCCGAACTTCTCTGCTGTAGGCTGAATGTACAGTTTGGCTTTATTCACCGCATTCGCCGCGTCTTGGAAGGCTCCCGCGATCAGATGCACTTTGCCTGGATGATGAAGAATGTCGCCAGCTGCATATAGTCCTGGCACAGAGGATTCGCTGTTCGCATTACCCGCGATATAGTAATTCTCCGCTCTTGCGATCTCGATTTCACTATTTTCTAGCAAGGTCGTGTCACGATCATAGCCATGGTTGATAATCACTTCATCCACCAACACAGATGAAACTTCTTCCGTTTCATGATTCGTCAGCTCAACACGTTCAATAGAGGCGTCCTCACCAGCAGCAAATAACTTCGTAATGGAGGTATTTAAGTGGCAGATCACGGAGCTGTTCTGTAACTGCTTCACTTGGGCTTCGTGTCCCGTTAGCTGCTCTTTGCGGTAGCTGAGAATGACCTGCTTGGCGACAGGCTCCAATTCATTCGCCCAATCGACAGCCGAGTTACCGCCACCTGAGATGACGACAGTCTTGTTCTTGAAGCGCTCAAGCGACTTCACCGTGTAGTTCAAATTCGAAACTTCGTAGCGCTCTGCGCCTTCGATCTCCAGCTTTTTCGGGTTAAGGATGCCAGATCCGACAGCGACGATCACGGTTTTGGAATAGTGCATTTGACCTGATGTTGTGCGCATGACGAAGATATCCTCTTCGTTTTTAGCGATAGCTTCCACTTTCTCATTCAACACAACCTCCGGGCTGAACGTAAGTCCTTGCTCGACAAGCTGATTGATCAGCTTCGCTCCAGGAGTCGGCGTTACGCCGCCTACGTCCCAAATCATTTTTTCCGGATACACATGTATTTTTCCGCCAAGATGCGGTTGAAACTCGATAATTTTGGTCTTCATTTCACGAAGCCCACTATAGAAAGCTGAGTACAGACCCGCTGGACCCCCGCCAATAACCGTTACATCAAACAATTCGTTCTCTTCCATGCGCATTTCACTCCTTAAATCACCAATTGCGATTGAGAATCATTATTAATGAATGATACTGCGTTTTGATGATTTTATCAACTGAAATAATGCTGAACGCCTTGCGATGCCATGGGACGGCAGGGGATTCTGGGCTACTGGCTCCGTTTCACCGGAGTTAGTCGGTTTTGTAGACTATCTCTG
>NZ_WHNY01000026.1 GCF_013141695.1 Paenibacillus plantarum | reverse complement strand
ATGAACCGTGAAGCTGTTAAGCTATTGGGCAGTAGAGCGTGGGGGAAAGCCAGTTACGAAACCTTGAAGTATTGGGAAGGTTAGTTGAACCAGAATATGAATTGGTGTTGTCGTGTCGGTTGTCAAGAACATTGTCCGAATGAGGTCCGCATAAACCGCGGGCTTTTTTAGTTATCGGATCAAGAACATTGTCCGATTGCCGATAAGCAATACGCCTGTAACTTACTAAACTAACAGGCAGTATAGTTACAATATGTGGTAATATGGAGTGAGAAGACGAGCTCACATTGGGGGATTTTGGGATGTCATCATATGAATTTGAGTTGAGACCAAAAGAACTTCTTCGATTACTGTTCTTTAAGAAGATCTGTCCTGACTGCATGAATAAGTTGGTTAAAAAGAATGATAAGACCTTGCTCGAAAGCGGTTGGTACAACATGAGCGGTACTTATTACTATGGGAACAAATATCATTTGAAGCTTCTTTACTACTGTAAAAATTGTTCAAAAGAAATACAGTTGCATGAACTGAGATATAGAAAGTTCTTTAATAACTGGTAGCTAGTAACCTAACGGAAGAACGTTTGCTTAAATACTTCAATAAACCATAACTACAATAACTCTAAGAAACGGAGCATTCTGAATGAAGTTCACATATAAACTGAATAGCATTGGTTGGGCTAACGTTGAACTTGAAATAGATGACGTTAGAGTCTATATTAGACCGAGTTATTTATCTGAACCACTTGTAGATTTGGTAAGGGCTGTTGAATCATTAATCCCAGAATGTGTAGAACCTGATGAGGTTAAAAATATGGTAATTTTTAGTTGGGATTCAGAACCTGCCATACATCGCTGGAATTTAGAAATAAAAGAAAATGGTAAACTTAGAATAAAAATAGATGTATTTAAGGATGGAATAGAAACATTACCATTTGAGACGCGTATTGATAAGGAATGCATTTTTAATGATTTTATACATGAGATAGTTTTGACATTAGAGGCAATCTTAAGTGAACACGGGATTGTAGGTTATAGGAAACAATGGTATGGGAATGAATTTCCAATTAGTAGTTTTATGCAATTGAAGCATTACTTATCAAGCAAAAGCAAATTTCCAATCATGATAAATAATCCAGATGAATGGGATGAACGGTTTCAATCTGATTTAAGTTATGAATTGGAAATTTTGAAAATAAAGAAATTACAATAGCTTATTCAACTAACGAAGGAACGATAGTTAAATATTGGAATATAAGATTAAACCCTCCAATTTCTAGCGAAACTAGAATCAACAAAACTTGGGAGGGTTTTTATTATGAATTTAAAAGATCTATGGATGCTATATGAGGCTGATAAACGTATTCTAGGATTTAGTTCACACACATTGAAAGCATACTCTCTACAATTAAAGATGTTAGTTCTTGAACTTGGTGATCTTGAGCTAGAGGAAATATCTCTAATCATACTTAAAGACTATTTGGCGAGGGTATCTGAGAAATTAAAACCCAGTAGTTTAGGGCATCGAATTCGATTTGTACGTTCCCTTTTTCGTTTTGCATTTGAAGAAGGACATCTTCCGCGGAATCCTTCTATTAAGTTGAGAGAACCAAAGATGGACAAACGAATTCCGAAATTTCTGATTGAGGAGGACGTAATTCATCTTAAGATCTCCTGTCGCTCACATCGAGAGCACGCATTGTTAGAGTTTCTATATTGCACAGGATGCCGCGTTGGAGAAGTACAGAAAATAAACTTAGAAGACATTAACTGGGAGAACTGTTCTGCTATTGTGAATGGTAAAGGATCCAAGCAAAGAGAGGTTTATTTTACTACGGAGTGCAAGGTTTGGCTTAAGAGGTATCTGGAGAGCAGAAATGATACTTGTAAAGCATTGTTTGTCACCGAAACGAACCCTATCCGTCGATTGACGATTCCAACAATACGTTGGTCTTTGAAGAAGCTTGCTAAAAGGAGTGATATTACTGCAAATGTATATCCACATCGATTCCGCCATACTTATGCATGCCAATTATTAGATAACGGAGCACCGCTCGATTTCATTCAAGGTATGCTCGGACATGAGAAAGCGTCTACAACTCAAATTTACGCTCAACTGCGCGGTGAGCGAAGAAGAGAGTTATATCGTCGTTATTTTTAGCATATTCAATGTGTCGCAATTACAAAGCAATTTATGCGTTTAACTTTGTTTATCTTATTTAGTTATTACATTGAATTACGTATTTCGAGCGAACCATGAGTCGCCGACTCTCACGAAATCCTTGCAATATTCACGAATAATCCCAGTGTTGTCGATCATTTCATCTTTACTTACGATAACACATACTTGTGATAATGCTGCGGCGAAAAGTTCTATATCGGTAGACAACGTTTTATT
Organism: Paenibacillus plantarum; assembly: GCF_013141695.1. Classification (GTDB taxonomy): domain Bacteria; phylum Bacillota; class Bacilli; order Paenibacillales; family NBRC-103111; genus Paenibacillus_E; species Paenibacillus_E plantarum. The sequence goes on along the minus strand of NZ_WHNY01000026.1, from coordinate 460,443 downwards.
CATTACTAAAGAGCCTTCAGAATATATCCATCAAATTAAATAGATTATAAAAATTCACTCGATTATCTAATAAGATTAGAATATATTTAGTGAAAAATGTAAATTAATTTGCGTTTAATTTCCCAATCATTACCAAGGGTACTTAGAAAATTGGAAGCATAAGCATTCCAAAACGGCAAACTTATGGGTTAAGTTACACAAACTTATATAAAAATTTTAAATTCATCAAGGTGGCCCATCACGGCAGTAAAACATTTACGCTGCTTCATGTCCACAACTTCAAATAATTAAATGTCCCTATTTGAGATTTGGAGTTTGTATTCGAGATTTCTTGGATTACAAATGAGAGTAAAGCAAAGTAAATGCACCATAAGAAAGAATAATAAGGAAAAATTTAATTTAAAACAAAGAAAACACGGGCCAATTTGGTTCCGCGTTTTCTTTGTTTTAGGTCTATATTAATCAAATCATGGAAAAACTAATTCTAAGTAATTCAGGAACAGGGGGAGTTTTTTATGGTTCAACTTGTGGCTCGTCGAATTAGACCAACTCGAGGAAGAAACTATCGGAGTAAAATTAGCCGATCTAAAAGTCTTAGAATTATTCATACCGAGAGCTTACTCGAAAGGGATTATGTTCGAATAGCAAATTTCGATAGTAAAGTATCCAAAATTTTCTTTCAGCCAGTTGGCATAAGATTTCATTATAAAGGCAGGAGAAGAAGGTATTTTCCAGATTTCCTGATTGTAACAACGGACGGGCAACACTTTTTAATTGAGGTTAAATTGACTAAATATGTGAATACAAATTTGAATAAGGCTAAATTTGAAGCAGCACGACTTCTATGTCTAGAAAAAAAATGGACTTTTCATGTTATAACCGAGGAACAAATTCGCATAGGTTATCTTCAAAGTAATCTGAAGTTGTTACTTGAAGTAAAAGCGCATAAAACTACGCCAGCAGTAACCGAATTTATTAAGACGGTTCTAACTTATTATGGTCCTCAATCAGTTGCCGAATTACTAAAGCAATGCGAAATTGTTGAATCTTCAATGATGATGCTAAATTTACATAAACTTATCTATGCTCACGAAGTTAAAGCTGAAGTAGTTAAAGAGCGGCTATCACAAAAATCTTATGTATGGGTTGTATAGGAGATGAAAATATGGCTAGAAACAAGTTTTCATCAGGAACGCTTTTTCTTATGGATGGCATGGAGTATGTCATTATTCGGAAAGAAAAACAAGATATTATTGTTGATTTAATACAATATAAGCAACGAAAAACTTACTCTATTTTTGAATTGGAAGTTGCATTTTATGAGGAACGTTTAACATTTAAAGATACTGGAGAACGTGCCAATAAAATAAAAATGGATCTTGAATTTACAGAAGATGAGGAAACTGAGATAAATATGAAGCTTGAGGTTCTTCACCCTGTGATCAAAGGTTATTTTCATAAGATTAAATTGGATGATTATTTAAAAACACTAAAAGATGAGAAAAATATTGTTGTAAGTAAAGCAAGTTTCTATAATTGGAAGAAATTATGGGAGCAATATGGTGATGCAAGATACCTGTTAAAAAGAAAGCCTGGCCCTAACAAGAGAAGGACATTAGGGGAGGTCATTGAATCCCTAGAAAGAATAATGGGGGAAAAACTATATACAGGCGAAGAGATTAGATACAGGGACATTCATCGGATGTATAAAGGTGGTATTAATAAAATTAATGAGACGAGAGATGAGGATGATAAAGCAATCATTAGATCAGTTCAAACAATTTGGCGTATTGTTAAAGAAAAGCGGGACTATTATCGGCAGCAAGCAGCAAGAGAAGGTGCTGTAGCAGCTAAGCTTGAAAGGGATGGTTCCAAGCCAATGGTTGAAAAACCAACCCGTCCACTTGAACGTGTTGAATTGGATTGGACTCCGATTGATTTATTTATGGTTGATCCTAAAACACTGGAGAGAAAAAAAGCTTGGTTAGTTTACGCAATTGATGTGTTTTCAGGAAATCCATTAGGTTTCTATATAACATTCGATGCACCGGATTCGTTTGCAATCAGACAATGTTTGCTTCACTGCTTTTTACCGAAGGTTTATCTTAAGAAGTTATACCCGGACGTAATCAATGAATGGACTGCGTACGGAATTCCTAAAGAACTTGTTATTGATAATGCTTCATCGAACAATTCATATAACATTGAAGAAATATGTGAGAATTTTGGTATGGATCTTTTGTTTCCAGAAGTTGCAGCTGGTCACAAAAAAGGAACAGTCGAGCGAGGCCAAAAAACGTTTAATGATATAGTTCATACTCTAAAGGGGACAACTTTTTCTAATATGTATAAAAGAAAAATGTATGACTCCAAAGGGAAAGCATGTATAACATTGCAAGCTTTTTACTATATAGCCCACATTATTTTTGTTGATATTATCTCTCACAACTTGAGTCACAGCCGGATAGGTGGTACGCCACACCAAATTTGGGAAAGAGCATTTGCAGGAGATCCTAGCTTAATTAAGGAATTGCCTTTTACAAAAAAGGAAATTAAATTAGCTCTTTGTGGTGGAAGCAAAAAGAGAAAAATTCAATCTGAAGGAGTTACTCTCTCAGAAACATGGTTTTGGAGTGAAGAGTTGATGCAGCTTAAGAACAAAATGAAACAAGAAGGTAATGAAGCTTTAGAAGTATTGGTTAGGTTTGATTTTGCTGATGTCAAAAAGGTATATGTACAAAATCCATATGATTACAGCTATATTGAAGCTGAAATTGATCCGAATAGAATTAATGAGTATGAGAAGCATTATGATTTGGAGCCTTCGCTTCCAATACCTTATCAGCAGATAAAAGCAATTTGTTTAACAGAAGGGCGCAAACGACGTGAATTTGATGATACTCATATAATTCAAGCAATGGCAAATATACACTCAATTGAACAGCAGCAAGATAAAGATAAACGTAGAGGTTATCCGCAAACACTTCAAGAGGAAGTGAGTATCTTAGAGGGACTTGCACTAGGAGCTTTTGATTATGAAATGCTAGGGGCACCAGAAGAACCGGAGTCTTTTCACTATGTAGGTCAACTAACGGAAGAAGAACTTAGAGCGAAAAAAGGAAAAGATGCAAATCAGGATAAAGAAGCGGTAGAAGAAGCCAAAAAAGGAACCGAGTCTACTATGATAAGTACTGCCGAAGTAAATACCAAGCCAAAGGGAAAAGTAGATACTGCAGTTCAAAGGCACCAAGATATCGATGATGATCTGCCAACATATGAGACTTCAAGGTTAGCATAGGAGGGGAAAAAGTGGACGGAAATAAAGAATATAAGCGCCTTAATGGAGTAAAGATAGATGAGAAGGACCTCAAAGAACGGTTATTTGATATTGAAAATATTGTTGTCCACCATAAGAGATTTACGGATCTATACGACATGATTCGTGACTGCCATCACTTAAATGATAGGTTAGTCATCTTGGGAGATACAGGAGCAGGGAAATCAACATTATTTAAAACGTATGAATTAGCTTACCCGAGGCAGAAGAAAACACGAATAAGGAATGGGCATACAATTAGGTACGAATCTGTTCCTGTACTTAGAGTGGAATTAGCTGCCAATTCATCACCTTTAAACGTAGCGTCAAAAATGTTGGAGAGTTTAGGTGAGCCATTTTATAACAAAGGATCTGAAAAAGTACTAACAGGAATGCTTAAACATCAAATGGAAGACTCTGAAGTTGGAGTGGTATTCATCGATGAGGCCCAGCATATTGTCGCATCAGATACTCAAAAAGTGATATATAAGGCTGCAGACTGGATAAAACAATTTGATAATGATGTTAAGATACCAATTGTTTTTGGTGGAATTAAGGAAAAAGCGAAGAGAATTTTTGCAGCTAATGAACAGTTAGATGAAAGATTCCCTAATAAACAAGAGTTTAACGTATTTCCGTATTCTAATCCTGATGAACAAAAAGAATTTCGTGGATACCTTAAAGGCATCGAGGCAAAGTTGCCATTTGCAGATCGAAGCAGTTCGAAAATTTTTGATCCATATCTTGCTGGAAAAATTTACTATGCAAGTTTGGGTACGCCTAGGACAATCTATCACTTACTTAGGCATGCTTCTTCAAAAGCATTGAAAGATGGAAGTGACATGTTAGAAGAGAAGCACCTATTTGAAGGATTTGACTTATTATCTTTTGTAACAAGACCGAAAGTGATTAATCCTTTTGATGAGAAAGTGTTTAATCTAAATGTTGCAATGGAAAAGGAAAATTTAAAAAAGCCCTAATGGAATACATTGAGAATTAATATAGGTTTGGGAGATAAGTGATATCGAGTGTCAAATTTAAAAAATCAATTGTTTATTTATGAGGATGAGTCGGTTGAGGGTTACATGTTTAGAGCCGCATGTAGTAACTATGTTACTTTTGAAATTATAACCGACCATATTTCACTACATTTAAAAAAAGGAGTAGGTGATTTGAAAAGTGCTTTACTTCTTTTGAATGAAGAAAATGAATTTTTCTATAGTAGGAATTCAATCTACTATATCTACCATTGTGGTTTACTTCGATATAATTTGTCCCCAAAACAGAATTATAGCAAATTTTGTCCAGCTTGCCTGCTTGAAAAATCATATCATCGGATTCATTGGGTGATTGCTCCTATCATTGTCTGCAAAAAGCATAATTTATTATTGATAAATTACTGTGCAAGCTGCTTACAGCTTACAACGTTTAAGGATGTTACGATTAATCAGTGTAGCAAATGTAAAATAGAACTTTCATTGTGTAAAAGCAAATGTATCAACGTAATGAATAGAGATTCCTCAATGCTTATGTTTGATAATATTCGCAACGAAGGTGACGTTTGGAATGGATTAGTTTTAACTGATTTTTATTTAGTTCTTAAGAGACTTAGATGGTTTTTAAACTATCATTCAAAAGGGGGAATTGGTTTTACTGATTTAACCTATGATGAAGGAAAAGATAATCAATTCTGGTTTATTGGTGATGAAAATTATTTTCACTGGAATGTATTGGATTCATTCAAGTTGACAGATGACTGGCCCAATAATATTTTAAAGTTATTCTGTCCAAGTGATCTTGAAGTTCTAACTGGTTACAGAATAGGAACTAGTAAAGTTAACCGTTTTTTTGATGATTTCATTAAACAGATCCAATACTAACTTTAAGTTTACTACACACAGAGATAGTAACTAGATAAAATTTTCAACTACCGGGTTGTAGAAAAAATAAGAAAAAAAAAGTAAATGTGGGGCTAACGATAAACTAATCGGTAGCCTCTTTGTTCACCCTGAAGCACATTAATAATCTCTTAGTTGCCGCGGCTGAAAATAATAATTTAACATATCTCTTATTCTTTTAAATTAAATTGAAATAGGAGGAAATACCTATAGATTGTCGAATTTTAAGTGTTAAACACTGGAAATATAGGAAATTAGAGAGTTTTATTATTGCATAATTTATACATTCAAATATAAGGGGGATATATGGACTTAACTACACCTCTTGGAGATCAAATAAAAAAACTATATCAACTGTTTAAAGCAAGCCATAGCTATTTTAAAGACGAATCAGGGGCGAATCTACATATTGAATTTATCCCAAATGGTTTTGATGTAAATTCTGATGAGCAGGCAAACTATCTTGCATCTATTTGCTATCATATTAAAAGAGGGATATGGAAAAAGACTGTGGCTGCACTTAATAAGCTAGTTCCAGGAGATGAACTTGACGTAGATGTAGACAAAATGATCAGTTCGTACTTTTTAGGGAGTAAATATAGTGATGCAGAAAAACGGATAGAGCATTTTCAAAAAGAAAGAAATCCATTTATCTTAGAAGTGTTAGCATACACTATGGTTTACAACATCGAGTACACTCCAAATATGAATCTAACATTGAAAGCTATGAATAAAGTACATCTCAGTGCAAAGATACCTGGGCTTGATGTTGCTGCTCTCGCTTGTACACCAGAACTAGACTATTACTTAATTATTGGTGAAGCCAAAAATAGAGAAACGCCTTCTGAAGGAACGAAAGAAGCATTTGATGCTTTTAACAGGCATTGCAAAGGGAGTACAACTGCTGATATTCGTCAAGAAATGAGTTTATTAGCAGAGTCAGCGGATTTGTTAGATCTAAATGGAAATGAGCTTTGCGAAAAGATATCTAAGGAGACAATTTGGAAAGATAGATACATTTATAGAATTACTTTGGAACATCAATCCGTCAGACCTCATGGTGGTTCGCAATTCAAAGATTACACTAATTACCTTGAGAATGTAACAGAAGCTGAAAGAAAACAAGGTGAAGCATTTGGGACAGAAAGATTAACGAAATTCTACAACAAGGTGTCACAAATAATCCTAGATCATATTGATAACAAAGGGGTAGACCTAAGTGCTTGATCAATATGCAAAAGAACAATATAAGCGGGCATCTACACTACTTGATGAGATTTCAGGCGAAGATATAAGAGAATTGTTGCTGAGAATTACAATTGAAAATGCAAGAGTTAATATCTTTAAATCATACGAAAGTAGTATTGCCTTTAATATAGATAGTAGTAATGTATTGGAGAGATTATCCAAATCCCTATTATTGAGGCTTATTTATGATGATGAGTTGGATATGAGTTTAATTGAAGGTGCTGCATTGGTTTGTGCACAAGCATATGAGACGTTAGCTCCTAAATTGCAGATATCTAATGCATATTCAATATATGATGCTGAGATTCTTAACAGAATTACAGCAGGATTATTGTATTATATTGCTGGTTACGATCCGAATGCGGCACAAATAATAGTAGACTTAAATGAATTGACGATTCCAAGTAATGAGTCTGCTAATCAGTTACAACTAATTCGTAATCTTCAACATATAATTTCACTTGAGTTAAACAGCATAGTCTCTCTTGAAGTCCCTAAAATCACACTTGTACCAAATGATTATACAGAACTAGAATCTACTACAAGCGAAATACTTTTTTGGGAACTGAATGAATGTATATTACTAATTAAATCGGAACTTCTTGATCATCATGAAAAATGGAATGAACAAGTATCAATAAAGATAACCCGACTTTATGATATTTCTATAGATTGCCAAGAATATACGATAGCACAAATATGTTTGCTACTTTTGTTAACTAACAAAGCTTATGGTTCTAGAGCAATTTCTATAATTAAAGCGCCTTTAGATTGTTCAGCTGACATTTGGGGCGTTCACATGCAAAGGTACATAAACGAAGGGGATTACTTAATTTGGCCACCACACAAAGAAGCGCTTGATAAGGGATTACTTAACCATCAAAACGATATAATTGCAATACCAACTGGCACTGGAAAGAGCTTAATAGCTGAACATAAAATTATTACTTCACTTCAGCGGGGTTCTTTAATTATCTATCTTGCTCCAACGTTAGCATTATGCAGGCAAATAAATACCAAAATGAACAAAATTAGCGATGTACAAAATATGTTTCAAGGACAATCAATCATTGTAGACGATTTTGATAATATAGAATTTGATTTTCAAGATGATAACAAGCGAATTTTTGTCATGACTCCTGAGAAGTGTTCTTCCTTATTATCGAATAGACCTGAAATATTTGCTGAATTGAGTCTATGTGTAGTTGATGAATTTCATAACATAAAAGAGGGTCATAGGGGAGCATTACTAGATTCGTTGTTATCTAGAATATCTAACCATGCAACTAATTGCGTGTATCTTTTATTATCTGCTCTGATTGATAATTCAGAGATCCTTCCCAAATGGCTTAACAATTTAAATCAAATGCCTGTTAACACAACATTTACTAGATGGCGTCCTTCGAGGACCATTAGAGGATTTATTTCTCACCCAAAGAATGAATATACGGCAGCCATTCGTTTGGCAAAAGAAAGCGGGAGAAGTTCATATAACGTACAAATAACTGCAGATTTGTTCTTTTGTGTACAAGATGTTTGGAATCAAGGTGGAGGAAATTCAGCTTTTCCTATTAGAATACCAGAAAAATTGAACATTAGGTTTAAAAAAAATAATAATAATTGGAATGTTACAGGGTACGGTAATGACATATCCCGTCAGTTAGGTAACTGGCTAGCAAGTTGTAGTATGCCAGTTTTGGTGTTTTCTCAAACTACAAGACACTTAATAGGAGAAATTGATAAACACAAACAAATTAGATCATTTAATCAGGAATTGAATGATAAGGTGAAAGCATATCTTACATTTGCTGAGTTGGAATTAGGTTACCAATCTGAGTTGTTAAACGGACTATCTAATGGGATCGGTATTCATACACAAGCACTAATAGAAGAAGAACAAGAAGCAGTAGAGGAATTTTTTAAAACCTCAAAGGTTGGAGTTATCTGTTCTACCGGTACATTAGCACAGGGTCTTAATCTGCCAGCCTCTGCGGTGGTAGTAAATACCACTAAACAGTTTACAGTTGATGATATTCCTAGGCCAATGTCTAAGGAAGAAGTTATTAACATGTTGGGCAGGGCAGGACGGCCAGGATTGGGTTTTCAATCTATTGGAACAATTGTTCCTCAATATCCTTCAACCTATGATCAAAGGGGTTATAGTTTAGAAAGTGAATACACATCTTACCTAGAACGAATTGATGCTGTAGTACCCGTAGGGTCTGGTTTATCCAATCTGATCGTAAATGCGGCAATCAGTCTTGAAGATAGTGATCCAGATAACTATATGTTTCTAATTCATGCAGCTGCACGCGATTTATCCATCGATTCTGTAACGATAAAAAAAACGCTGGCTAGTTATATGTTAAATGATAATATGGTTGATCAGGCAATATTGAAAACTAATAAATGGCTACAATCTGCACAAGATGATATCAATATGCAAAGAGTACTTCAAATTGCACAAAAGAATGCTATTTCAATACATAGTGCTCAATCATTAATAAAAAGCATTAATGTTGAAAATACCCTCATTTTACTAGATTTTGAGGCAGCTACTGAAGGAGATTGGATTACATGGTTTTTGAATAATATTAATAAACTTGAAAATAGTTATTTAGTAGATAATGTCCATAAATTATTTACTACTCCTCAAATTATAAATGATTTTATTCGGGCTTGGGTTAATGGTAAGAGTATTTTTGAAATTGCATCAATTCTTTATCAACATGGAATTGGAAGGCAACCTAGAATCCAGAATAGAGATAGTCAAAATTCTATTTCAAAAGTTATTCATATTCTTCAGGATGGTAAGAGGAATATTGTTCATATTGCAAATTGTTACATTTCCATAGTTGAAAAAATAATAAGTGATTCAGGCAGGGAGATAACAATTCCTCAACATTTATTAAAGCTACCACAATATTTAAACATGGGAGTAAGTAATGACAATTCGTTGTTTTTTCGTAGAAAAAACTTACCTCGGATGTTAGCGTTAGAATTTGGTGAAATGTTTAGCTCGCCGGCACACATACTATCTACTTGGAAATTAGTAGGTGATATTAGTGAAGTTAAACTTAATGAGGACGTGAAGAAAGCTATTCTTACTTTAATTTAAATTTTTTGCAAGTAATATTAAATTACATATCTTATAATAACGAATTGCGGAGGATATGATGGAACTAATTGATTTCATAGCAGAAGATAACATCAAAGGTTTATTTCCATTAAACAGTAATAGGTTTTTCTTGGAAAAAGGTGAAGCTGAACTAAGAGAATACGTTTATAAAGATATTTTTGCAGAACAAACATCAGCTTTTGCTTCTTCACCTATTGTATATGCACTTAAAGATAAGTTTCATCTTCGAAAGACGCACTTACTTGATCCAATATCAACGTACTTCTTTTATGATTTTGTGCTTAGAAACAAATTGAAATTTCAAAAGGACAGAAGTTCAATAGAGCGCCTTAACTACGGATATTATTTTAATGGTGATCAACCTTCAAATTCCTATAAAGAATATCACGAATTTCGTATGAATAAATACTTATTGAAGCGAAAGTACAAGTACTTTGCAAAGATTGACATTATGAATTGTTTTAATAATTTCTATCACCATGATCTAGCGAGTTTCGCTACTGACTATTTAGGACGTCAAGAAGGTGGATACTTTGGTAAATTTCTTAGGGAAATTACAGGTGGGAGGTCAATTAACTGCTTTCCACAAGGTATCTACCCGGCAAAGCTGTTCGGAAACTTTTTCCTTAGTTTTTTGGAAAGGGCTCGAGGACTTAACTCTTCAGCAATTATTCGATATTTAGATGATGTTTTTCTATTTTCTGACAGTCTTGTTAGTCTAGAGCAAGATGTAATATACGTCCAAGGATTATTGGGTGAAAGAGGATTATTTTTAAATTCAGAGAAAACCAAGTTTGGCTGGAAACAGAGTGATTTTGATGAGAGGAAGTTAGACACTTTGAAAAAATCACTTCTGACTAAGAGAGCTATGATCAGAAATTACGATGATGAAAATCATAATGAGGAAATAGTGTTGAGTTCAAAAGAAACGGACTACCTAAAGAAAATAATATATCAAAAAAACGTATCTGAGGAAGATGTTGAACTAGCGCTGTCTTTATTGAAAGATGATAAAAAGGAAACACTTCAACTAGTACAATTAGTAATATCAAAATATCCCAATCTAATAAAAAATTTATATAGGTTCATATCTGATATTGATGATAATGGTGAGATTTGGCAAGAAATTAATAATAAAATTGGTTCATCGACTCTTCAAGAATTTGAACTTTTTTGGATATCTAGAATTGTTATGGATCACTATTCTTTTGATGATTTGTCTGCAGATATACTTTTGAAGATTTTTCAGCATAAAAACTCTACTACATCAGTTAAGTCAGCTATTTTGGAATTCCCAGAATTGGAATACGGCTTTTTTGAAATAAAAGAAAATGTACTTAGGAACGAACCGGGTGGAATTAAAGCGGCATGTGCTCTGCATGGCTTAAGGAATCTGGAGAAAAGTAAAAGAAATCATATCTATAAATATACTGGTAAATCAAGTCCGGCGATGAGACTTTATAGTTCTATCTGTTTGAAAATTTAAAGAATATGCTAATTACAAACAACATGCTTTTTTGACATTACCCAGATCGTATTTCTCTAGTCATTTAAAGTCGTTGTCAAAAATTCGTGAAATAACTTATTATTTATTGCGGGCGTGTAGTGTCTAGAAAGAGTAATTGCTTATTAATAAAGTATTTACTAACTTTGTGATATCTATCTTTATCAAAAAATCAAGTATAGTTGGACTTTTTGGTTATATAGAAATTAAGAATGTGTAATTACTATAGGGGGGTCTACAAGATGAGCAGTATTGATGCAACAGCATATTACGATAAAGACAGACTACTAAGTCAACATCATGCTATACTTACAGTTTTAAAAGGCATTTTAGATAACCCTTGTTTGTCCCAATACAAATGGTTAGATATTGGTTGTGGTAAGGGTCAGATATTAGCAAACTTAAATGAACGTTTGAATGCAACATCAATGTCAAAGCTTCTTTATAATGGATATGACATTGAAAATGATAATACTAGAACTACTAGATCAATTGCTGCTGATCTTAAATTAAAAAATAGATTTGAAGTAGGAGATATACATAATTTTGACCGAATAATAACTGAGGATGAGAAGTTTGAATTTATTACATTAACAAATACAGTTCATGAAATTGATCCTAGAACATTGTCAAATATACTTTACGAATCAATAATAAGGCTTGAGGAAAAAGGCCATTTATTTGTATATGACATGGAGACTTTACCTATTGCCGAGCAAGAATTAGGTGCTGTAACATGGAAAGCGCATGAAATTTTACAGATAATAAATACACTTTTACGTTCCATTAACGTAACAGCATATACACCAAGTCCAGGTAGATGGAATCACAAAAGTTGTCACGGCTGGGATGTTCATTTACAAAGAGAATATTTTGGTGTTGACAATACTTTAATTTCGGCAAAAAAAGAGGACATTTTATACAATGTGAATGTGAAGATTGTAGAGCTTATTGACATGAAATATTTAGAGATAAAAAATGTATTGGAGTCCTTTACGGACAGAGCCCCTCAGACCAAGGAAGATGAAGAAGTACGAACTAGAGCTCTTTATGATTTTTGGGCACTTACTAGAGTGAAGGAGACGGTACACACATGAACATTTTTATTTCCTACTCTGACAAACATGATGCATATGACTTGATTTCAAACCTTAGAAAACAAAATGAGATTAATCTACATCGACAAATAGATATGAACATTCTTAATGACCCATATGAATCTAATTACGATGTTGAAACCATTCAAAGAAATATTAAAAAAAGTAATGTTGTATTAGCAATTATCAATAATTTTAGTAACAATGTATTTTTTGAAATTGGATATGCTATTGGTAATGGGAAACAGGTAATTATTATTTGCCCATATGATGTTGAGATTCCCTCAAATTTAAAAGGACTAATATACTTTGAGGGGGGACCTTATAATTCAGATGTTGCATTTAAAGTTCTTAATTATATTTATTCTGATATTATTCGTTATGATAAAAACGAATTTAAAGAAGCTGACATTGATACATTGTTAAATCTATTTGAAAATAATAATATTGATTTCGAGCAATTTGATTATGATCATTTTGAAAAAATAGTAATGGATTCTTTTGAAAGAAAGGGTTTTGAAGTAATAAATAAACAAAGCATAAGGGATTACGGATATGACTTTGTGGTTTATGATAACAGCAAGAAGAAATTATTGGTTGAGGTGAAGAAAACAAGTCTAAGCACTAAATGTTCGATTAACACTGTTCAGCAACTCTTAGGAGCAATTCATGCTTATGGAGCTGGAGGTGGAATACTGATCTCTACTTCAGGGTTTACAGGATCAGCACTTAACTTTTCTGAAAAATGTACCCCAAGAATTGAGATGTGGACTATGCAAGATATAAAAGAGAAATTATCTAGCTGAATTTGAAGGCCTGCATAATTTTGCATACGGAGAAATTTTGCTAAAATTTTTTTCTAATTAATTCAGCAACAAACACTCATTTTTGCCGTTGGGTAGTTATAATTCTAACGAATTCTGAAACAACAAAAACGGAGCGCCGCGGGTTCGCGGGCTCCGTTTTCTAATTAATTATGGAATATCATAGGATGATGTGATGATGTGATGCGGCGGCCACCATACATCGTTTCCTTGAACCTGACGACAGACCAAATCGTAACCTACGCCAAGCTGGTTAACTTGGAATACGTCGTCATTAAGTAATTTTGTTCTATTTCGCTTTATAGATGTTTCGGTGAACCTAACACAAGTAAATGAGTTTTATTGTCGTGAGTTGTGATCATTCTCGTTATGTTTTTCGGTTTATTGTATATTTACTCATTTTATGAATTTATTTGTTTTGTTAAAAAGCCGCAACTCTAGCAAATAGCCGGAGTTGTGGCTTTGGTTTCTTTTTACTCCAAATGACTCGGTAGTACACCCTTTACTCCTTTTGCTTGTCGTCCACCGCATTTTCCGCAGGGTTGAACGGTAAGCCCCCAGCATACTTATGGCTTGTGTAGGACACCCTCTTTTATGAACTCCAAACCTTTCCCATGATTTATGTCATACCTACTTCCACTCCTTCAAACAATATGCTATCATTTACCTTATAACAGACAGACAGTCGGTCTATTCATATATAACCTGACTTATAACAAGGAGATGCACGATGAGAGTTGTAAAAGAAGCCGAAGAACGCAGAAACGAAATACTTGACGCGGCGGATGAGTTTTTTGGACAGAAGGGATTTGACGGTACAAGTACGAACGATATTCTGGTCAAGGTGGGAATCGCACGGGGAACATTATATCATCACTTCAAGTCGAAGGAGGATATTATGGACGCTCTGATTGAACGGTACAGCATCAAGCTTTTAGGTGCAGCGCAGGAAGTTGCCCTGGATAAGAGCGTACCCGTTATCGAGCGCATTCTCCGCGTGGTCATGGCACTGAACATAAGCAGCGAAAACGGGAGCGGAAGCGGCAAGGAAATTATGGAGCATATTCACAGGCCCCAGAACGCGCTGATGCATCAGAAAATTCAAAAGGTCATTATAAGCGGCGTTCCGCCGATCCTGACACCAATCATCCGCGAGGGTATTGAGCAGGGAAAGTTCAACACGCCGTATCCGTATGAATGTATGGAGATGGTTATCGTATATGCCAATACCATTTTTGATGATGATAAGGTTGATATGACGAACGAATTGCGCACTTCACGTATGCTGGCGTTTATTTTTAACGTAGAAAGGCTGCTTGGTGCCGAAAGCGGAAGTCTGATGGGCGTTATGCAGATGTTTGGTAACGGCAATGAATAATCCGGGAGGAGCTTTCGGCAAATTTCTTATGCTGTGGTCGGGACAGCTTGTTTCGGCGATTGGAAGCGGGCTTACATCATTTGGGCTTGGTGTTTATATTTATCAGCAGACAGGGCAGGCATCGGCCATGACACTGGTCACTCTGCTTGCATTTATGCCATCGCTGCTGTTAAGTCCCGTGACAGGAGTGCTTGCGGACCGCTATGACCGGAGAATGCTAATGGTACTGGGTGATAGTCTCTCTGCGTTAGGACTTGTATTTATTCTGATTTGTCTGCTGAACGGAGAAGCGCAGCTGTGGCAGATTTGCGTAGGAGTGACCATAAGCTCGGTATTTTCATCGCTGCTTGATCCAGCGTACAAAGCTACGGTTACGGATCTGCTTACCGAGGAGCGGTATACGAAGGCAAGCGGCTTTATTCAGGTGGCAGGTTCAGCCAAATATCTGATTTCTCCGGTACTTGCGGGATTTCTACTCATTGTCTCTGATGTGAAGCTGCTGCTTATGATCGACATTTGCACCTTTTTTGTAACCGTTGCTTCGACGCTTGCGGTACGCAGGGGTCTTGCTTCCAAGAAATCTGAAGAAACCGGGTCGTTTATGTGTGAATTTAAGGAAGGGTGGAGAGCCGTTTCTATTAATAGAGGTGTGCTTGTACTTGTGATTATGACCTCCGTAATGACCTTTTTTCTTGGTTTCATCGAAACGCTTACTATGCCAATGATCCTTGCTTTTTCGGACAGCACTGTATTAGGAACGCTTGAGACCATTATCGCTCTGGGGATGCTTGCATCGAGTGTGTTGATTGGAACTGTTCCGATCAAAAAGGATTTTGTCAAAATCCTTTCGCTTTCTCTTTTTTGTGAAGGCATATTTATGGCGGTATTCGGACTTCGGGAAAATATTATCCTTCTGGGTATTTCAGGGTTTCTCTTTTTTGCAACGCTACCATTTGCCAACACAAGCTTGGATTTTCTGGTCCGCACCAACATTGAAAATTCCGTTCAGGGCAGGGCCTGGTCACTTATCGGGTTATTGTCACAGCTTGGATTCATTGCGGCATATATGCTGTCGGGAGTGCTTGCGGATTATGTGTTCACTCCCTTGCTGATTGAAGGCGGAGAACTTGCGGGCAGTGTGGGCAGGATCATCGGTACAGGCAGCGGCCGGGGAACGGGACTTCTGATTATTATCGCCGGAATACTGTTAAGTGCTGCTTCGGTCATTTTGTATAACCTGAAATCCATTAGAAGGCTTGAAGACAGAGGTGGCGTATGTACTACAGGATAATCCGCAATGATATGCTAAAAAGTAAACTAATTACGCTGACCACCACAATCTTCGTCGCTGCTGCAGCTATGCTTGTTTCTCTGTCGTCCATACTTGTCGTCAATCTTACGAGTGCAATTGATACACTCATGACGCAAGCAAAAACCCCGCATTTTTTACAGATGCATTCAGGGGAACTGGATAATGCGCGGCTTACAGCTTTTGCGGAGCAGAACGACAAGGTAGACGAGTTTCAAGTGCTTGAGTTTCTCAATGTTGAAGGCTCGCGGATTATCATTGAAGGCAAATCACTTGCGGACAATGTTCAGGACAACGGCTTCAGCACGCAGAGCGGGAAATTTGATTACCTGCTTGACTTTGATGGGAATATGATCACGGTATCCGACGGGGAGCTTTATGTTCCAATTGGCTATATGAAGGACGGCACCGCGAAGGCCGGGGATACGGCTGTAATCGGCGGGAATACATTTACCGTATCCGGATTTCTTCGTGATTCTCAGATGAATTCGCTGCTCGCCTCGTCCAAAAGATTTCTTGTAAGCGAACATGACTACGCCGAAATACAGAACTTCGGAAGCACAGAATATCTGATTGAGTTCAGACTCAAAGACTTGTCCATGCTCGGGGCATTCAAAGAAGATTACGCCTCTGCTGGGCTTGAAGCCAACGGCCCCACGATCACTTATCCTCTGTTCAAAATGCTGAATGCCATGTCTGACGGACTTATGATTGCAGTCATCCTTCTAGTAAGCGTGCTTGTCGTTGCCATCGCATTTATGTGTATACGTTTTACGCTCCTTGCCACCATCGAGAGTGATTACCGCGAAATCGGTGTTATGAAAGCAATCGGATTGCGTGTATCTGACATTAAGAAAATTTATCTTACGAAGTACACGGGAATCGCGGCCTTTGGTTGTATTGTTGGATTTGCCCTTTCATTTGTATTCAGAGGCCTGTTGCTTGAAAATATAAGGTTATATATGGGGGGAAGCGAGAACTCTTCCTTAGCATTGTTGTTCGGAGTAATCGGCGTAGTGCTAGTGTTCCTTGCCATCATTGGCTATGTGAGCAGGGTGCTGAGACGCTTCCGGAAAATCTCTGCGGCAGAAGCTGTACGGTTCGGTATTTCACAGGACAAATCCGTGGGAGCAAGGCATTTTACGCTGAGCGCAAACAGGCTGCTGAACGCGAATATTTTTCTAGGGGTCAAAGATGTGCTTGCAAGGAATAGTCTATACGCGACAATGCTTGCTGTGCTTGTGATCGCTGCATTTATTATGATTGTTCCCCAGAACCTATACAACACGATTTCCTCCAAAAGCTTCGTAATCTATATGGGGATAGGTAATAGCGATATGCGCCTGGATATTCAACAGACCGACAATATCGCAGCAAAGGTAGTGGAAGTTGCAAGGGTCATGAAGAGCGACACCTCCATATCGCGATATGTCTTGCTTTCAACTGAAACCTTCAGAGTAAAGAGGGAGGTTGGATTGGGGGAGAGGCTCAAAATCGAGCTCGGCGACCATTCGATTTTCCCCGTGGAATATTTCAAAGGCAGACGACCAGCCGCAGACAACGAAATTGCACTGTCAGTAATGAACGCCGATGAACTCGGCAAAAAGGTTGGCGATATCATTACGCTAGTGATTGACGGCAAGACCAAAGATCTCACGGTATGCGGAATTTATTCCGACATTACCAATGGCGGGAAGACTGCAAAGGCTGCTTTTACAGAGCGTTCGGATGATATGATGTGGTCCGTTATTTATGCGGAGCTTTCAGATAAAGCTTTTGTTGACGGAAAAATTAAGGAATATGCAGACAGATTTAGTTTTGCAAAGGTAACAGGCATTAATGAATATGTTACGCAGACCTTCGGCTCGACCATTAGCTCTGTCGGTAAGGCCGCACTGATCGCAATTGTGACGATGCTGGTTATTAGTATTCTGGTCACTATGTTGTTTATGCAAATGCTTGTGGCAAAGGACCGATATTCTATTGCCGTTATGAAGTCATTAGGTTTTACCATCTCAGATTTGAGCACACAGTATTTTTCGCGTTCGGTATTCTTGCTCATTATTGGAATTGTTCTCGGGACGCTTCTGGCTAACACTCTCGGAGAGATATTATCGGGAGCAATTATTTCTTCGTTTGGAGCATCGTCGTTCAACTTTGTAGTCAATCCGCTTTCGGCGTATCTGCTGTGCCCGCTGATGCTGATCGGTTCAGTGCTTATCGCAACCAAGATTGGCACATCGGGAACGGGACAAATCACAATATCCGGCAATATTAAGGAGTAGATAATGAATATGAAGAAGCTCATACTCGGTGAAAATATAGAAAAGGTTTATGGTCTGGGTGATGAAAGGCGCAAGGTTCTTGACGGAGTGTCCGCCAGTATCAACGAGGGGGAGTTCGTTTCGGTGATGGGACCTTCAGGCTCGGGAAAGTCGACCCTGATGTTCGCGATGAGCGGGATGGATAGTATTGATGGAGGGAAGGTTACTTTTGACGGCAGGGATTTATCAGCACTCCGCGAAAATGAGCTGGCTAACCTGCGCAGAACCCAAATGGGCTTTGTGTTTCAGCAGCCTACGTTGATGAAGAATATGAACATCCTGGATAACATCATTCTTCCGTCCATGCGTGACAACAGAAGGAACGTCAAGACAATCACGGAACAGGCGAGAACGCTTATGAAAAAGGTGGGCATAGCAGATCTGGAAAAGCGGGACATTACCCAGGCGTCGGGTGGACAGCTTCAGCGTGCGGGTATCTGCCGCGCCCTTATGAGCAATCCGCAGATTATTTTTGGTGACGAGCCTACCGGTGCCCTAAATCAGGAAGCTGCGCAAGACATTATGAATCTATTTTCCGAAATCAACGCGGCGGGTACTGCGATTATGCTTGTAACCCATGACGCCAAGATTGCGGCGAAAACGGAGCGTATAATGTTTATGTGCGACGGAAAAATCGTGAGCGAAATGCGGCTACCGAAGTATAGTGGTGTAGATATTGAGGATAGGATGGAGAAGGTCATGGCGAAAATGCGGGAGATCGGAATATAAGTATCTATGTATTGAATCTACTTTTTTTCCAATAAAGTACTAGAACTGCCTTCACTGCACCCAACTGTATAACAATTTTAAAAGTTATTGCAGCGTCTCCCTCAAAGCCAAGCAAATTGCCTGGTAAATAAGATGTCCAGTAGACGATACCGGTAAAAATTCAGTTAAGCCCTCTATTATGCCAAGTATTATTGCTTTATTTACATCAGTCATCAGTGGATAACCCCCTTACGGAATTAAATTCGTTTAACAATTTCCAGTATAAGGGGGATATTTTACCCATCGATTAACCTAACAATATTCAATTCGGTATGACAAATTTCGCATTGCTCATTACTTTAGTCTTAAGTAACCCTTTTTGTTGAATCGCTTTAAAAGGCCTGATTTGAAGCCTCAATAAAACATGAATTCATCCGTATTATTGTTGATATTGCCACTGAACCGCCTCAGGCAGTTCCTCGAAGGTAACCTCTTCCCAGTGCGTGACGCCCCGAATCAGCGTGTTATATAGCTGAACATAAGCTCCTTCTCTCAATTGCTTTCTGGCCGAAAAACCAAGCTTCTTTTCTTTTCCTTTCTCATTATATGAAGTCAGCTCATGGTTGTAACGTCCATTCTCATCTTGAATACCGAGGCCGGTTATCATCGTATAATAGATGGTTTTTCCCGCAGAATTTTCAGGCATCAGCTTCTCGGAGCTGAAGAAGAACATCCACAAGCATGTCCCAATCACGATGATGAGCCCAGCACTCGCAATATTTTTTTCATTTTAAATTCCTCCTAAGCGCAATCAGGAGGAGACAATATCTTTATTCTTCAACCGGCGAATAGACATCGACGCAAAAATAATAATGAAAGCCAAATTGATCATCCAAAACAGAAAGGTCTGCATGACCGTCAACTTATCCTGACTCATCACACTCATGCCAATGTTGAGCAATGAGAACGGGAAGAATATTCCCAACTTGGCAATATACATGCCCAGACCGATAAAGACCGCGCACAGACTGATGCCGATAGGCGTAGCGAAGCTGCGGATCCGCAGCGAAAGTCCCAATTGAAGAGCACTAATGGACATACAAGCATACCATCCGCGTATCGCCCAACCTATAGTCTCTACAGGGAAAGGCCCAGGTAAGGAGAACAAGGTACCTGCAAGCCAGTAGAGTCCCATGAACAGCGCTTGCGCCAACAAGATTAAAATGCTAACGACAATCAATTTGGCAAGAAACACACTGGCAACCGAAACAGGAGAGGTCATAACCATATTCCAATTTCGGTTTAAATGCTCCAGTCTACATATATAGGAACAACAGATGGCAATCAGAATAGGCAGGAAAAACACACCGTAAAACAGGCTGACCTGGGTCCACAGGCTGTACCAACCATTTTGCAGGGCGCCCTGATTAAAATAATAATTCGCACATCCAATCAACAGACTTATGATTGGAAGTATAGCGATTACAAGACCAATCCGGGAATGGCGCAGTTTAAAACATTCAGCAGAAATACTTCGTTTCATCAACTTCCCTCCTCAGATTTCCTGCCGGCTTATATGGATGTTCCCGGCGATATAGAACAGGACGGTCATAATCAACGCCCCCACTACAATTCCAAAGCTTAATGGCTGTACCAGATAGGCGCTCGCAGGCTCGGCATATAGATAAGTAACCGGGCTGAGATCCAAATAGTAAGACCAGATAAAAATTTGTCTAATAGCAGCCGGGAATAATCCGGCGGTCATTCCGATGAAGCCGCCAAGCATGCCCAAGCACAGCGCAAAAGCCTGATTTTTAATAGCAAAAGAAACCCATTGTTGAAGTGCTGTGACAGCGAGAGTCGTCAGTAGAGTACCCCCAATGAACCTGATTAGTAAATCGATCTGAAGCGTACCGGGAAAATCCTTTATGAGTCCGAACACTATTATGAATAAGGCCTGTACAAAGATTCCATACAGGAGCAAACTATTGGTGCATATATACTTCGCCGCGTAGAGATGCCCGCGTCCCACATTGGTAGCAACAAGCATTTTCCAGGTCGATCCCTTATGCTCCATATCACAAATACGTGAGACGACAACGGCTGAAATAATCGGCATAAAAAAGCCATTCATGGAGGATATACTAAAAAAAATAGATTCCCAAACGGCGTGATCCGGATTGCTCGCAATGGACCGGCTAATGGATATAAAGGCCCACAGCATCTCTATGACAAGAAATAATATAATCATGATCCATATTTTTTTGCGGCGGATTTTGAAATATTCCAGTCCTAATATTTTGATCACAAGCTCCGCTCCTTTCCTGTAAACTCCAGGAAAATATCCTCCAGACTTTTCTTTTGCTCCTCGATCCGAGTGACAGCGATTTTATGATCAACAAGCAATCTGTTTATTTCCGCCACTTCCGTATCCTGAAGATTGCCCAACTCAAGTCGGCCGCCGCTTTGTGTTGGACTGTATCCTTGAGTGTAAAGTAGCTGCTCCGCTTTGGCATTGTCCCCTGTTTTCATAAAAATGGCGTTTCTATTTTTTTGCCGCAGGGTTGCCATACTGCCCTGGTACAACAGATTCCCTTCGCTGATAATGCCTACTGAGGTAGCGATCTGTTCGATCTCCGAGAGCAAGTGGCTTGAGAGCAATATAGTTACACCATAACGTGCGGGTAATGATTTGATGAGCTCCCGAATTTCACCAATGCCTGCAGGATCAAGTCCGTTCGTCGGTTCATCAAGGATCAACAGCTTGGGAAAGGCCAGCAGTGCCATTGCGATTCCTAGCCGTTGCTTCATTCCTAGCGAATATTGTTCAGTTTTTTTATTTTTCTGATTTTCCAGCCGTACAATACGAAGCGCCTCATGTACGTTTTTATCTGGCACGTTCCGCAAGTGCTGCATGACCTTCATATTCTCAAGCCCTGTCAAATGTCCGTAGTAGGAGGGAGATTCAATCAGTGATCCGGTACGTTGCAGGATGGATGGGCGATGTTTGCTCAGGCTTTCCCCGAAAATTTGGATTGTCCCTTCAGAAGGCTTGATGAGTCCGAGCAGCATTTTTAGCGTAGTTGTTTTCCCTGCTCCGTTTGGACCCAGAAACCCATAGATTTCTCCCTCCTGAACATGTAAATCAACCTTATTTACACTGTTAATTGCCCCGTAAGTTTTGGACAGATTTTGTGTTTGCACAATAGCTAATGCACTCATAAGAAAGTCAGCTCCATTCAAGTCTTTTTAAATATTTCTTCTCTGTTTCAACAGTAATGAATCCACCTTTCCTTAGTCTTTAGATAACCTTACGTCAACCTTAAATAGAATTAGAAAAACACAGCTAATTCCCTTGTTCATGTATAATAAATTGGGGGTGCTGCATGGAGAATTTAAAAAACAAAAAAATATTAATTGTAGATGATGAACCAGAAATCAGAATTATGATTGAAAGATTTTTAAGAAAAGAGGGCTTTTTCCGGATTTACACAGCAGCCGACTGCGCTTCAGCTCTGTCGATCTGCCGCACAGGCAAGCCGGATATCGCGATTCTGGATGTCATGCTGCCTGATGGCGACGGATTCTCGCTTTTATCTTCCATTAGACAGTTCTCGGACATGCCGGTCCTTTTTCTTTCCGCCCGAGGCGAGGATGAAGACCGGTTGCTCGGACTGGGTTTGGGGGCAGATGATTACATTGTGAAGCCGTTCCTACCGCGCGAACTGGTATTGCGGCTGATGGCGATTCTAAAGCGGTTCTACTCCTCTCCCGTGGCAGAGCGTCTGTCTGTCTTCCGATTGGGGGAACAGACTATTGATCTGGATAGCGCTGTCGTGTACAGGAATCACAAGGAGCTGCCCTTGACGGCTAAGGAACATGCGATTCTTGTGAAGTTGTATGAGAACCAAGGCCGAATCGTCACGAGCGATGCCTTATGCCAGGCCGTTTGGGGAGACGACAGCTACGGATACGAAAATACATTAATGGTCCATATCAGGCGGGTACGCGAAAAAATCGAGCTCGATCCCTCCAAACCGATCCATCTTCTCACGGTCAGAGGACTGGGATATAAACTGCAAGTGAAAGAGACACGCTAGCGTGGAAGGAATTATTCGCATATTACGCCGTTTTATCGCCGCGACCATATTTATCTCGATATTTTTGCTGATGTTTAACTTCGTACTGCTAGGTACGCTGGTGTTCACAGAAAATTACCAGCATCCGTCCCCAAAAGACATGGTTAAGCAAGTGGCCCAAAGCTTGGAGAAGCAGGACGACAGCTTTCAACTGGACGAGCAGGCTACCGAGCTTCTGCAGCAGAATCATGCATGGGCCATGCTGCTCGGTGAAAAAGGTCATGTGAGATGGGACTACCATCTACCTAATGATGTTCCTAAATCCTACAATCTAGTCGATGTAGCCAAGTTCTCGCGGTATTACCTTATGGATTATCCGGTTTATACGTCGGAACATAAGGATGGCCTGATGGTGGTAGGGTATCCCAAGAAAAGCCACTGGAAGTATCAATTGGATTTTCTTCCAGATTGGATAAGCTCGTTGCCCCTGCGGGTTGTACTACTGCTACTTTGTAATTTGGCTTTGGCTCTGCTGATATCTATTGTCATTGGCACGCGTCTCATAAGAAAGATACGCCCTCTGGTGGACGGAGTTCACAATCTATCCAGGGAGCAAGCGGTTCAGTTGGACGCTAAAGGTATATTCGGTGATTTGGCCCAGAGCATTAATTCCGCGTCAGCTATACTTCAGAACAAGACAGCCGCGCTGCAGGCACGGGATGAAGCACGCTCCAACTGGATTGCTGGGATTTCTCATGATATTCGGACGCCTCTCTCGCTCGTTCTCGGCTATGCAAGCGAAATGGAGGATCATTCGGACTTGCCGGAGGAGCAGAGGCATCAGGCCGGTATTATCCGGCGCCAAGGCGAGAAGCTGCGCTCACTTGTAAGTGACCTGAATCTGGTCTCCATGCTTGAGTATGAAATGCAGCCTTTGCAGTTGAAGCATATCCGATTATCGGTTCTGGCTAGACAGGTTGTCACGGAATTTTTGAATAACGGTTTGGATGACCGGTATGACATTGAATTGAAACTAGCCGATGAAGCGGTTCAGATCAATGGGGACGCGAAATTGCTGCTTCGGGCAATCAGTAATCTTGTCCAGAACAGTGTGCGTCATAACTCGCAGGGCTGCAAAATCATAATAAAAGCCTCTCTATCCAATGACCGCTCTCAGTATCGCTTTATCGTAAGGGATACTGGACGGGGAATCCCACAAGAGCAATTGGCGGAGATTACCGAATTGCACTTTTCAACAAGGAGAAAGCGGCCTGTCCAGCAAGGTCACGGTTTGGGGCTTCCGATGGTGGCAAGGATTGCGAAGGCGCATCACGGCCGCCTCATTCTTGCAAGTGGTATGGACCAAAGAGGTCTAACAGCGGTCATGGAATTCCCTGTGCAGTCACAGAACGAAAAATTAGACAATGAGGATATTTGATTAATTGTGGTTATGGTTAATCTATTCTGGAATTTCAATCTAATAGTGCCGAAGCGGCATGCAAGTCTAATCGATGAAATAAGAAAAGTTACTGTTAATTAGGAAGACATGTTTTTTGAAGTTAAACCACAATTGTATCAAAACACAACGATGGTGCCGCTTCGATTTATAACAGAAACTTTAGGAGCTACCTTGGATTGGGACGATGCAACTTCTACAATTAATATTAAAACCAATTAAGGTATGGACTTAGAAGATGACTTTTCTAATTAAATAGGAGGTTTACTAAGTGAGAAAGTTATACTTGTTGAGTGTTGTAATCCTAAGTCTTATTTGTACTTCTGTTCTTATTGTTCCTTTTAGTGCGGTTGCAAAAGTGAGTAATGTTGTAACTATTGAAGATCAAGCTCTTGAAAAGGTTATTCGTAAACAACTTAAAAAAGACGATTCTCCATTAACCCAAGATGACATGGATCAGTTGATTACATTAGGGCCAACAACTTGGCAAGGGATTACTAATTTAAATGGATTGGAGCACGCAACAAATTTAAGGAATTTATTCTTGGCAGTAAATGAAATCAAAGATATTAGTCCATTATTGGACTTGAAAAATCTTAGAGTATTAACGCTAAGATACAACCAATTGAGTAATATGGAATTATTAGGGAGAATGAAGCAACTAGAAGTTTTGGATTTAGCTGCGAGCAATATTACAGATATTAGTTTCCTTAAAGGAGCTTCACAACTAAAAGAATTAAATTTAAGTGATAATCTAATTTCTGATCTTTCACCTCTAAAAGATTTCAAACAATTAGAACGCTTTACTGCCTATGATAATCAAATTAGCGATATTTCCCCATTGTCGGAACTTCATTCTTTAAAATATGTTGTCCTTAAGGATAATCAGATTGAGGATATAACTCCTTTAAGAAATCTACTAAATTTGAGCTACTTGGGTATTCAAGATAATATGATAAAAGATATTAACTCGTTAAATGGGCTTACTCATTTAGGTGGCTTAGAACTGTCGAACAATCCGATTAAAGATTTGGCTGCAATAAAACAACTCACAAATCTTGCGAATCTAAATTTAGGATCACAACATTTAAAAGATATTAGTTTTCTTGAGAATCTGACTAATCTTTATAGGCTCGATCTAACATCAAATGAAATCTCAGACCTTTCACCATTATATGGTTCAGATGTACTAGATACACTTTATCTAGAAAACAACAAAATTTCAGATATTACACCACTCAGTGATTTGAAAAAAATATGGTTTCTAAATCTAAGTCATAACCCAATTATTAATTTAGATCCATTAACTAAAATGCCTAATTTGTATTCGCTTTATTTAAATAATAATGGAATAAACTCAATTGAGTTTTTAGGGAGTCTTCCACAACTATCTTCACTCTCCTTAAATGATAATAGGATCACCAGTCTCAAAGGAATTGAAGGTCAAACTAAACTATCATCGTTGGAACTACGAAATAATCGGATAACTGATTTGTTGCCGTTAGAAAAAGTTAATAAATTACAATCACTATATTTGGATGGAAATGGTATTTCTAATCTGTCAGTGTTGTCCTCACAAACGGACCTGAGAAGGGTATCTCTTATTAATAATAATTTATCGGATATTTCAGTTTTAGATAATCAAAGCAATCTTTGGGAAATATATTTAGCTAATAATCCTGTCAGTGAAGATTCTTTGAATTGGTTAATAGCAAGACAAGCTGGCGGTGTGGTTACTTCGTATGGTGATCACATATTTGTTTCGATAGATGGGTTACTTCAAGATTATTCAACTGAAGAAGATCCTCAAAATATTAAGGGGTCCATATATGTTCCAATGAGGAAAATATTCGAGGCGCTACATGCAAAAGTAACATGGGAAAATGATACTCGTACTATTGTTGCGACTAAATCAGATTCGTCTTTAAAACTTCAGGTTGGTTCTAAAAAGGTGGAAATTAATGGAGCAGTAAAAGAGCTAGATGCAGAAGTTCAAATAATCAACGGAAGCACATTTGTCCCAATTAGGCTCGTCAGTGAAGCATTAGGCGCTGAGGTCAAATGGGATGCCTCGAACAAGACAGTCATAATATCAACAAAATAATAACAATAATAAAGGAAATGTTTAGGATCAATGATGGTTTCTAATGATATGCCTATGTAGAATTATTTCTAAATAATTTTTCCTAATGAATACTGCTACAAACCGCTAATTTTGCCGCGGTCCGCTTCTAATTTTAAACATTTCTGAAACAACAAAAACGGAGCACCGCGGGTTTGCGGGCTCCGTTTTCTAATTAATTATGGAATATCACATTTTTTTTAGTTATTCAGATTTTTCAACCCCAAAAAATTATTGTCCATTAAAGTATGATAAGTTTTTAATCTTTTCATAATTTCAGAAATATGTTCTGCTTCCTCGTTTGTTTCATCAATGTTACCGATTAAGAAAGTACGTACTCCCAAATCCATATACTTGCACAAATAATTCGAAACATCTGAATAACTCCCGACAATATATGGATCATCAACCTTATTTCCAGAGAGATATGCTCCCATCCAATAAACATCATCATATATTTCTTGCGATAATGCTAAGTTTGCCATCAGTTTTGTATTGTGAGATGAAGATTTCCCTCTTATCTTTGTAATCATTTTACCATGTCGATCTTGAATATATTTTGAATTTGCAATTTCCCATGCTTTTTCAGAACTATCCCTAGTAATAATGGAAATGCGTATAGCTAGGTTTAGTTCTTTTTTCTCGATTTTCGGTAGATATAATTTTTTGAATAATTCGATTGGATGTGGCCTTAATAATGCAGTATCTGCAACATCTTGTGCTAGAAGTATACTTTCATCTGAAGAACCCGGAATAAAAATTTCAGGCATTAAATGAGTAGGAATTGACGCTCGGGCATCTAAATTCGAAAATTTATAATAATCTCCATGGAAATTAACTTCTTTATCTGACATTAAAAGAGTATAAACAACATTTATGTATTCTCGAAGTCTAGCGTATTTTGTTTTCGGATCAATGGATTCATACATTGCCTTTATTTCAGATTCATAAACCCCTGTAACAAAATTCAAACAAACTTTACGTTTATATAACGTCGCGATTGATTTTATAATTTTTGCAGATGTTACAGGAGGCATATAGTATGGCTGGACTGCTATTAGAGGTACTAAATGATCTGTATTATTTAATACTTTTGTTGTAAGGATCCAAGGATCAAATGAATTATTAAAAAAATATATTAACGATCCATAAAAATTATATTTCTCAGATAGTTTACTGATATTTTCTATATCTCCAAATTCGCCGGAAATCGTTAGCCAACTTGGGATTTCTGAGAAAAATCTTAATTCGCTTGCCATCTGGATTCCCCTTTCTAAAACCTACTGATGTTCCAATATAGGTATTCCTCAAACCTCGCTGTAAATTCCCTGAATATGAAATTTACAGCGAGATTGTGTGAAGACGGTTGCGAAACATATCCCAAAAACTCAATGAGTACTCATGATAATCTCCTCCGAATTAAGCTCATTTGTGCGAAGAACGTCGCTCAACAAACCGGGTGTCGACCCTGATTTTGGATGTTATTTCTAGTCCTACTTCGATAGATTCAATAACTAAATCTACTGCTAATTGAGCCATTCGCTGCTTTTCAACATGGATAGTTGTTAACTCAGGTGAAATGATTTGTGATTCCGTAATGTTATCAAATCCAATAACGGAAACATCCCCAGGTATCCGTATACCAAGCTCAGTTAACGTCTTCATTGCACTAATAGCGATATAATCACATTCGCAAAAAAGAGCAGTTGGCAGGTTACGATCTGTATCTAAGTAAGATTTGATTTGGGCTTTCAGATCATCCTGCGATGAAAGCATTGTAGGTGCCACAGAAAAGAAGTGTTCAGGCTTGATCTTTATATCATATGCCTTCAGTGCTTCCTGAAAGCCTTCTTTTCGCTCCTCGAAGTTGTGGAGATGAACATTCGAAGCTATATATCCGATTTCACGATGCCCCAATTTGCATAAGTGAGCCCCCGCTTGATAAGCACCCATCCTATTATTGATCCCGACAAAATGAACAGGTAATGTATCAAAGCAGTTGTCAAGTACGACAAGACGAGGGCCTAACCGATTTGCAATATCCAATATATCGACTGAGGTTAGGTTAGTACCAAGTAGAATGACACCATCACTTTGATTTTCCTCAGAAAACACCCGAATTTCTTGTTCGAAGTAGGCCATATTGATGGTTGAAAAAAGTAAGGAGTAACCTTTGGCTCGACATCGTTCTTCGATGAAATGAATCAGCTCTCGAAAGAAAGGTTGTTGGTAATACGCTTCGAGGACGATTCCTGAATTCGTAAAGACCAAAAATGTTAAGGATTTCACAGAGCCTTCATTGGCTGATAATTTCGGCTTGGGTGCATAACCGTTTTCTCGTGCGATTTCAAGAACGCGTTCTCGCGTTTCATTGCTAATTCCAGGTTTCCCGCTAAGTGCAAACGAAACAGCAGATTTGGACACGCCTGCTAGTTTGGCGATATCTTCCATTTTCATATTAATTAATCCCCATTCGCTAAAACTGTTTAGTTAGTTTAGTTTATAACAAATTTACTAATTGTACAATTGGGAAAATAGTTGCAACTAAAAATTATATAAAAATAAACTAAATTCAAGCTAAATTTGTAATTGACGCCTGAAAAACGCCGTGTTAGATTTGTTTTACGTTATAAATAATTGAAAATTAACTAAATTACTTAAAATCTGTTTAGTTAATTTTGTTGGATTGAACTAAACTTAAATACTAAACAAAATGGAGGCATACAATTTGAAAAAGTTAAAACTTGGCTACGCACCTACAAGACGCTTTGTCTTTAGTGCAGAAGACGCTTTTAAGTACAAAGTACTTATTAAGGAGAAAATCCAAAGCTTTGGGCTCGATATCGACATCGTGGATCTTGAGGGAATTAATTCTGAAGGTCTTTTATACGACGACAATATTAACGCTGACCTCATTATCGAGCGGTTTCGTCAGGAGAAGGTTGATGCTGTTTTCTTCCCGCATTGTAACTTCGGTACAGAGGATACCGTTGCACGTGTAGGTAAAGCGCTAGGAAAACCTGTGCTTTTGTGGGGCCCGCGTGATGAGGCGCCCCTCGAAGACGGGATGAGGCTTCGCGATACACAGTGTGGTCTATTTGCTACTGGTAAGGTTCTGAGACGTTTTAATGTGCCGTTTTCCTATGTAACGAATACACGTGTGAACGACCCTGTGTTTGAAAGAGGGTTTTCGAATTTTATTTCAGCGGCTAATGTTGTTCGTCAGTTCCGCGCACTTCGCATTCTGCAAATTGGTCCAAGGCCATCTTCGTTCTGGACAATGATGTGCAACGAAGGCGAGTTGTTGGAACGGTTTGGCATTGAGCTTTATCCGATTACACTCGTAGATATTCAGCGAGCATCCAAGCGTGTTGAGAACGGGAATTCCTCTGAATTAGCTCAAGCTATCGATTACATTAAAGCCAAACTGGATTGGACGGAGGTGACGGAAGCGGACGTAAGGCGGATCGCGGCATTAAAAGTCGCGATGAAACAATATGCCTTGCAAACAGGCAGTACAGCGATTGCCATTCAATGTTGGTCTTCTTTACAAGAAGCTATGGGGATTATGCCTTGCTTAGCTAATGCCATTCTGACGGATGAACAAATTCCAGTAACCTGCGAGACAGACATACATGGGGCGATTACATCGGTCATGGTGCAAGCTGCTGCTATGAATCAAGCGCCAACTTTCTTCGCTGATTTGACAGTTCGGCACCCGGAGAATGCCAATGGTGAATTGCTCTTCCACTGTGGTAACTTCCCAGTATCACTTTCCGTGGAAGAGAAGCCTAAGCTTCGTAAGCACTTTTTGTTCGATGATCATGCTCCAGGAACGCATGAAGGAGAAATTAAAGGCGGCGGTATGACGCTGGCTAGGTTTGACGGAGATCATGGCGAGTATCAACTGTTTCTTGGGCGTGCTCAAGGTATTCAAGGGCCGTATACACGAGGTTCCTATGTATGGGTAGAAGTAAATGATTGGCCGCTTTGGGAAGAAAAATTAGTCAAAGGACCTTATGTGCATCATTCGGTCGGGATTCATGCTAACGTGATCCCATCTCTATATGAGGCCTGTCAATATATTCCGGGGCTGACACCGGATCCTGTGGATCCAACAGAAAGTGAAATTCAAGCATGGCTGCGAGGCAAGGGCTTGTAAGAAGGAGGAGGCAAATATGGAAATCAAAGCGCTGCAGGCCAAAGCAACACATATCCGGATGGATTTACTTCAAATGATTGCGACTGCCAAAACAGGCCATACCGGCGGCTCACTTAGCAATACAGATATATTAACTGCCTTATATTATCGCATTATGAACATTGATCCTAAGAATCCAAAAGCGGAAGATAGGGATCGGTTTATTTTAAGCAAAGGGCATTCCGTAGAATCCCTTTGGTCCATACTTGCCGATCGAGGCTTTTTCCCAAGAGAAGACCTTGCCACATTCAGCCAATTTGGCACGAAGCTTATTGGTCACCCGAATAACAAAGTACCTGGTATCGAGATGAACACAGGTGCACTTGGCCATGGTTTGGCAGTCGGGGTAGGAATGGCTCTTGCTGCTAAACGTGATGGTGCGCCATATCGGACTTTTTGCCTAATGGGGGATGGTGAGCAAGCGGAAGGTTCGGTTTGGGAAGCAGCTATGGCAGGCGCACATTATAAATTAGATAATTTAATTGCTATTATTGACCGAAATCGGTTGCAAATTAGTGGGTCAACGGAAGAGGTAATGGGGCTGGACCCCCTTGAAGATAAATGGGTAGCATTTGGTTGGCATGTTGTTTCAATTGATGGCAATGATATGAATGCTTTGGTTGAAACATTTGCAGCAGTTCCAGCAGTAGCTGGTAAGCCAACACTAGTCATGGCGAATACAGTGAAAGGCAAGGGAGTTTCCTTTGCGGAGAATGTCCCTCACTGGCATCATCATGTACCGAATGAGTTAGAATTAGGGAGAGCGCTAGCAGAGTTAACTGCAGCTTTAGAAATGTTTGAACAGAAGGGGGAGGTATGTTAAATGAACACAATCCCTAACCGACAAGTCATTTGTGAAACACTGCTCGAGCTTGCTAAAGATGATCGTGACATTATGGTACTTGCTAGTGATTCAAGGGGATCAGCAGCCATGGCACCTTTCGCTAAAGCATACCCAGATCAATTCGTTGAGGTCGGTATAGCAGAGCAAA
The DNA here is from genome assembly GCF_013141695.1 of Paenibacillus plantarum. GTDB lineage: Bacteria > Bacillota > Bacilli > Paenibacillales > NBRC-103111 > Paenibacillus_E > Paenibacillus_E plantarum. The sequence continues at coordinate 428,848 of NZ_WHNY01000026.1, read as the reverse complement.
ATATCGTAGGGATATCCGCAGGACTAGCTCACAGCGGTAAAAAGCCCTTCGTGACTTCACCGGCTTGCTTTCTGAGTATGAGAAGCATTGAGCAGATCAAAGTGGACGTAGCCTATTCGGGAACCAATGTAAAGCTGGTTGGTATTAGCGGTGGAGTTAGTTATGGCGCATTGGGAATGTCTCACCATTCTGTGCAGGATATTGCAGTTGCACGTGCCATCCCAGGATTATCGGTTATCTTGCCTGCTGACCGACATGAAACAAAACGTATGACAGAAGCGCTTGTAAATCATAATGGCGGAGTTTACATTCGCATAGGCCGTAATGCCGTCGAAGATGTGTATGAATCACACGATTACGAATTTATTATCGGAAAGTCCGTAAGGATGCGAGAAGGAACAGATATCACCATCATTGCCGCTGGAGAAACTGTACGTGTAGCACTTGATGCGCATGAAGCGTTAAAGCAGGCTGGCGTATCTTGCAGGGTCATCAATATGCACACCATTAAACCACTGGATGAACAAGCCATTATACAAGCTGCCAAAGAAACAGGACATATTATCACTGTAGAAGAACACAGCGTTCTTGGTGGACTAGGTGCAGCTGTAGCTGAAGTCGTTGTTCAAAATCATCCGGTTCACATGCGTATTATCGGGATTCCAGATGAACCAGCGATTGCTGGGAAAAGTTCGGAAGTATTCGAGTATTATGGCATAAGCAAAAACAATCTTAGGCAAATCGCGTTAGAAATGCTCGGTAAACAGGAGTAATTGTATGAATAAATTATATATGCTGGCAATTGACCAAAGTACATCTGGAACGAAGGCACTTATCGTTGATCGTGAGGGTTCCATAATAACGCGCAGTACGGTTTCACACACAACCTTCTATCCACGTCCTGGTTGGGTTGAACAAGATCCGATGGAGATTTATAACAATGTCAAACGCTCAGCACATGAAGCTATAAACTCCGCTGGGATTGGTTATGAGGAAATTGCCGCCATGACGATTACGAATCAGCGAGAAACAGCTGTCATTTGGGACTGTTTGACGGGTCTTCCCGTCTATCATGCCATTGTATGGCAGTGCCAACGGACAGCAGATCTGTGTGCAGCATTTAAGACGGCAGGTGCGGAGGATGAGGTACGATCCAAAACCGGCTTAATGTTGGATCCCTACTTCTCAGCTGCCAAATGGCGATGGATTCTTGGGCATGTGGAGGGCATCCGGGAAAAGCTGGATGCCGGACATCTTCGGGCTGGAACCATGGACAGCTGGTTAATATGGAAGTTGACTGAAGGAAACGTGCATGCAACGGATTACACAAATGCAAGCCGTACATCCCTATTTAATATTCATGCTCTAGAATGGGATGAAGAGCTTTGCAACCTATTCGAGGTTCCGATCACCTTGCTTCCTGAGGTTAAATCATCAGATGATATTTTCGGATACACAGAAGACCCTACTTTATTTGGCGAAAATCGTATCCCCATCACGGGCGTCATTGGAGACTCTCAAGCAGCCCTATTCGGAAATCAATGCTTCGATATTGGGATGGCTAAAGCGACCTATGGCACGGGGACATCCGTGTTAATGAATGTTGGTCATAGACCGGTTCAAGCTGAGAACGGATTGGTAAGTGCAATCGCTTGGGGAATAGAAGGGAAAGTAACGTATGCCGTTGAGGCTGTTATTCGCACCTCAGGGGATAGCTTGTCATGGGTGCGCGATAATCTTGGAATATTCCGTACTTTCGACGAAATGGAGGCATTACTTCAAGAAGCGCCAGATAGTGAAGGCGTGTACTTAGTACCGGCCTTCGTGGGGCTCGGAGCACCCTATTGGGATTCTTACGCTAGGGCTTCAATTACTGGAATGAATCGAGGGACAACCAAAGCTCATATCATTCGGGCAGCGCTTGAAAGTATCGCTTATCAGGTCGATGATGCTGTTCATCTAATAGAGAGTGAAACAGGGGTTGAACTACAAGAATTGCGTGCTGATGGTGGCGCATCTGAGAATGCAGGTTTGATGCAATTCCAATCCAATCTGCTTGGCAAAAAAGTTGTTAAATCAGATGTTGCTGAATTATCGCCTATGGGTTCCGCGTATATCGGTGGTGTCGGCATCGGTTTTTGGCCCTCATTAGAGGAAGTAAAAAAAACTGAGAAATCGATTAATCAGACCTATTCGCCCTTGATAGATCCGAAATTGCGGGATGTGTACAGGGCAGGATGGAATAGAGCTGTCGTTTCGGTATTGCGAAAGAATGAGTCTTGAGCGTTGCAAATACGAATCTATTGATTGCGCTTACAGCGATCTTAATAATGTTCGTTGATTTTTAAGTTTTTAGCACTATTCATCCCAAGTGCACATCTATACAATATAAGTATAATGTCCAATTGGAATTCAGGGATGGTCAGACATTGGATTAAGAGCCAATACCAGAATGACATCGCTTCAATCGGGCTGCTTGATGCAAAGGATGGCCGTTGAAATGAAGAATTTTAGGATTGTAAAGAAAATGGCACTTGGATACCTACTGCTCGTGATTTTGCCGATTATTGTGTTCGGTGCTTACTTGTACAATCAGTTTTATATGGATGTCACCTCAGAGTTTTCGGAAGGAAAGCAGAAGCTAATCATTCAAGCTGGCGATGGGTTCCGGTCGAGTCTGAACCAGGTGGAATCGATTCATGATCTGTTCATGAACAATCAGCAGTTGATCGATTATCTTAGTGGCTATAATTCCTCTGAGCAACAATCTGTATACAATTATCTCAAAGACATTCGACCCCTATTTTTCTATGCGCAATCGCATCATAAAGAGATTTCGTCTATTAAGCTGTATAAAATAATGCATGAGGTCCACACGGTCACCGGTGAACTTGAGGACCTTAACGAAATGGATAAGAAGCCATTAGGAATGCTTGGCAATGTGAAAGCAGATAAAGGTGTCTGGCTGCGCAGTAGTGGAGACGACACCACCGCACTTCCGAACCTGAGCTATTATCAACGCGTTTATAATAATAGTTATACGAAGCCGCTGGCTGTGCTAGAGATTATAACCAATGATTCGTTGCTGCGAAATTTCCTCAAGGCGGTCGATGTCAATCAGAACATGCAAGTAGTGATTGCGCAAGGAGGCGAAACCGTTTACCACAGCGGTGGGATCGGGCTGTACGACGAAGAGATAGCAAACTTGCTAGATATGGCCGAAAAAAGCAATCAAGGTTACGCCTATTTGCGCAAGCAGAGGACGCTTGTGAACAAGTTGTCGATCCCAGAGCTGTCAACGACGTTCTACTTCTTCAGTCAGATGGATGAAGTATTCGTCGACATCCGGTCCAAGGTGCTCTTTCTCGCGCTTTCGCTATTGGGATCACTGGCTGTGCTGACGGGGATTTATTACGCGACGGCTTCCTCACTTGTTAGCCGAATTATTGGTTTGGCAAAGCATATGAGAAATGTGGACGAAAACAAGCTGACCTCTTACGAGGTTGGAACATCGAATGATGAAATCGACTTTCTGACCCGATCCTACAATTCACTTGTTCATCGCATTGATGATCTTCTAAATACCGTTCATAAAGCCGAACTCATGAAGAAGGAGGCGGAATATCTTGTGCTGCAAGCACAGATCAAGCCTCATTTTCTTTACAATACACTTGAATCAATTCGTATGCTGGCAGAGATCAATAACGATCAAGAAGTGGTCGATGCGATATATACGTTTGGCAGGCTTCTTCGATACACGTTGAATTCGGGAGATAACGAGACGTTTCTGACGCACGAAATCGATCATGTTCAGCATTATTTCGATATGCATAAGCTGCGCTTGTTGGATCGGCTGCGCTTCTCCATCCAGATACAAACGAATATCGACGATATTCGCTGTCCGCGGTTTATTTTGCAGCCAATAGTGGAAAATTGCATCCACCATGGCATCGGGCGCATTCGCAAGGTTGGGGTGATTGATATCGTCGTTAGACGAGAAAACGCTGAGCTCCTAATCAGTGTCTCCGACAATGGGCCGGGCATCTCGGAGGAACGTTTGGAATTGATTCGAGGCGTGCTTGGCAACGAGCTGGATCGACAGGCTCTCCAGACCGAGAATTCTGGTCACGGTTTATACAATGTCAGTGAACGTATTCGTACGTTCTACGGCGGACAAACGTGTATGCTGATTGAAAGTCGCGAAGGCGAAGGTACGACATTTACCTTGAAGCTTTCAATACCTGAGGCATGACAATTGCTGAATTAGCTAGCTTATATGTTAGGAGGAAGTAGGATATGGATGATGTTGGAAAAGTAATTGCCGATTTGCCCGATTTTGAAAATTTAAACATTCTGCAGCGAAACGTAGAACGTCCCAGGGCCGCTTCAATCCCGTTCGCAAATTCACAAGAGGCCTTCGTGAACGATCGAACGGCCTCTCCTTATTATCGATGTCTGAATGGGGAGTGGAAATTTTACTACGCGGAGAGCCCGGTTGAAGCTCCGGAACGGTTTTATGAACAATCGTTTTCCTGCGAGGCGTGGGATACACTCTCGGTTCCGTCGAATTGGCAGTTACACGGCTATGGCGTGCCCTTATATAGCAGTAGCAAGTATCCGTTTCCGGTTGACCCGCCGTTCATTCCGAAGATGAATCCGACGGGCTGCTATACTCGGATGTTTACCGTCCCTGACAGTTGGATCGACAGATCTGTCATTCTCGCATTCGACGGTGTGGATGCGGCTTTTCATTTGTGGGTGAACGGCGAGGAAGTGGGCTTCGGTCAAGGCAGCCATAATCGGATGGAATTTGATATTACCCCTTATCTCCGCTCTGGTGAGAACAAGCTAGCGGTACGCGTTTATCAATGGTCGACAGGCAGCTATCTCGAGGATCAAGATAAATGGCGGATGAGCGGGATATTTCGGGATGTTTATCTGCTATCAGTCCCTAGCGTACATATGTTCGACATCCGCATTCGGACTTACTTAGACGAGACGTACCGGGAAGGTTTATTGGAGCTTGCCGTTACTTTAACGAATCGATCTGAACTGTGGGGTGAAGCTTGCGGCATTCATGTGGTTCTGCTCGAATCGGCGCATGAACTCGCAAGCGCGACGCTTGCCGTAGATGCGCTTGCTCCTCGCTCGGAAGCTGTCGTCCAGGCTGAGTTTCCAGTAATTAACCCTGAACTGTGGTCCGCTGAGCAACCAGCTCTTTATACGCTCCTGCTGACATTGACCAATGCGGAAGGTCATGTAGTAGAAGCACATCGCTACACAATTGGATTTAGGGATGTGAAAGTGGAAGCCGGACGGTTGCTCGTCAACGGCATTTCGATTGTCCTTCGCGGTGTGAACCGTAATGAATTCGATCCAGATCTCGGTCATGTGACGACGATGGAGGCGATGGTTCGTGACATTACGCTGATGAAGCAGCATAACATAAATACCGTTCGTTGCTCTCATTATCCGAACGACGAGCGCTGGCTTGATCTGTGTGATCAATACGGGCTGTATGTCATCGACGAAGCGGATCTGGAGACGCATGGTTGTGTATTTCTCGGGGAGATCAGTCGTTGGATCAACAATCCCGACGAGAAGAATGCGTATGAAAGCCGGTTAGCTGAGGATCCTGCGTGGAGGGAGGCATTCCTCGATCGGATGGTTCGTGTAGTAGAGCGGGACAAGAACCATCCTTCCATCATTGTCTGGTCCCTCGGGAATGAGTCGGGCTATGGTGACAATCACGATGCCATGACTGCTTGGACGAGAGAGGCGGATCCGACACGTCCGATTCATTACGAACGGGCTAAGGATGCACCGATCGTCGACATCATCAGTTCCATGTATCCTTCCGTAGACATGCTGATCGCCGAGGGGGAGAAGGAGGAGTCACGACCTTATCTGATGGTTGAATTCGGGCATGCGATGGGCAATGCGCTAGGCAATCAGAAGGAATATTGGGACACTGTTTACCGATACCCCCGGCTTTGCGGAGGTTTGATATGGGAGTGGACCGATCTCGCGATTCGCCGCCGTACAAGCGACGGAAGCCTCCAATACGCCTATGGCGGCGATTTCGGTGATGAGCCTCATAGCGGCAATTTCTGCATCGACGGATTACTGTTTCCCGACCGTACCCCCAAGCCCGCTTTACTTGAATTCAAGAAGGCGATCGAACCGGTCACCGTTCATCCGGTGCAACCGGAGCAAGGTGTATTACGGATAGGCAATCGGTACGATATGGTTTCGCTGAAGCATCTTGCTATCCATTGGTCTGTGTATCGTGATGGCATCCTACTAGAGGAAGGGACGCTTGCGTCGCTAGATATTCCGGCAGGAGGAGAGGAACTCGTCATAATTCCTTTCAGCACGCGCCCGACGGATCACAGCAGTGAATATTGGCTGCATGTCAGCTTCGTCCTGCGCGATTCCACGGAATGGGCGCAGGCAGGCCACGAGGTGGCATGGGCGGACGTGCCGTTGAACAATTCGGCTTGTTCAGAGTCTGCCGCCAATACACAGGTGTTGGCCAGATTGTCAGCTGCGGAATACGATCGATTCATTCGCATCGACGGCGACGTCTTCACATTGACGTTCGATAAGCTGAACGGAGAAATAACGGCCTGGGAATATAAAGGCGTATCTTTGCTCACGCAAGGACCTCGCATCAATTTGTGGCGGGCACCGATCGACAATGACGTCCATTTGGCGAAGCAGTGGCGTGAAGCAGGGTATCACGAACTTGACGCCTACGTACGCAGAATCGAGTTAAGTACGCAAGAGGACCACTCGGTCATTCAGATCAAGACGGAATCCGTGCTCGGCGTAAAAGGTACCCGGCCACTATTCCAAGTAGAGCAACTATATACGATTTACAGCAGCGGGGAAGTGAAGCTGGAGAACCGGCTTGAACCCTTGAAGGAAGGATTGCCGCCTCTGCCCAGAGCAGGTATTCAGTTCACGATGCCGAATCGATTCGATCGCTTCTCATGGTTCGGCCTAGGTCCACATGAATGTTACGCCGACCGCAAATCCAGTGGAAAGCTTGGTGTGTACGAAGGGACAGTCGATGAGCAATTCGTGCCCTATATCAAGCCGCAAGAGAGTGGAAGCAAGGCGGACGTGCGCTGGGCCACTGTCACGGACGTCAACGGCGTTGGACTGCTTATTACTGGAGCGGGGATGCCGCTAGGGCAAGTTAGTGCAAGCCGATATTCAACCAAGGATTTGAGCGAAGCCAAACATCATACGGATCTAATCCAACTGGGCGATGTGGAAATCAATGCCGATTGGAAACAATCGGGAATTGGCAATCATAGCTGCGGCTATGCCCCTACCTTGCCGTCCTATCTGCTTGCTCCGGAATCGACGGAATTTACGGTTCGACTGAAGCCATTTAAAGAGGCAGGTCATGCATAATGGATATTTCTAGTTGTTTGACACCGTACAAATGGAAGAAGCCTTTGCTTGTCGGATCAGGTGCGAAAGAAGCATTTGACAGCCACGCCGTAGATTGCCCGTTTGTGTTTAGGCACAATGACCGATTTTACATGATGTATGTCGGTTTTGATGGAACAGGATATCAGACTGCATTGGCTACAAGCGACGATCTGCTGAATTGGCAGCATCTGTCGATCATATTGACCAGAGATGAAGAAGGTAACGGATGGGATTCTCGCAATATTGCAGGCACATGGATGTTACGTGACAATGATATCCAAGGTCCAGGCTATTTAAAGAAATGGAACGGCAAGTACTGGTTAGCTTATCATTCTTATCCAGGTGATGGTTACGAAGCGGGATCTGCCAAGATTGGTCTTGCATGGACAGAAGACGAGAGCCTAATGAACTGGCATCGCCTGGAGAATCCGATTCTCGTGCCGGAGGATGGCGGGGAATGGGAGAAAGGCGGGTTATATAAGGAATGTCTGTTGGAGTATGAGGGTACTTTCTATTTATTTTACAATGCAAAAGATAAAGATGAAGGCGCTTGGATCGAGCAGACGGGTCTAGCGACTTCGAAGGATCTTGTCCATTGGACGCGCCATGCGCATAATCCGGTTCTTCAAGTAACGCCGAACGCTTGGGATAGCGGGTTCGTTAGTGATCCTTGTGTGCTGCGTGACGGATCGCGCTGGACGATGTTTTATTTTGGATTTAATTATAAAGTGGCACAGGAAGGGATTGCGCTGTCGGATAATTTACTGGACTGGCGCAAATATGACGAGCCGATCATTCGGATTGGCGAAGGTCATGCGATCGATTCCGTGTTTGCTCATAAACCGTCGGTTATTACCCATAACGGGATCTTGTATCATTTCTATACTGCATGTAGGCGCCCGATGGAAGGTGATGCGACATGTAATATTTTTCCCGAATTCCGCACGATTGCAGTTGCGACGTCCTTGCCGCTCGCGATTGGTTCTCTGCGGACAGAAGGCAGGCCTTGTCCGATCGGTCTAGATGAAACGGCTCCCCGCTTGAGCTGGTCGTTCCTTGATCAATTGCCGCTGGCATTTCAGCAGAAGGCATATCGGATTCAGGTTGCGACGAGCTATGCAGGGCTGATGAATGGCGATTCGGATGCATGGGACAGCGGAATGGTCAGCAGCAGTGATCATACGGCTATTCCTTATCATGGTACTGCGCTGCAGCCTAGGCAGAGGTATTATTGGAAGGTTAACATTGAAGATGAAGCGGGGACGCAGTATGACAGCGTAGTGGCCTGGTGGGAAATGGGGCAGCTGGACAGTCGAAGCTGGCAGGGAAAGTGGATCGCCAATCCGGACGTGACCGTGGAATCGAAAGGAGCGTCCCGCTTTAGGCGTCACTTTAATGTCGATCATGAGGTTACACGCGCGAGGGTGTATATAAGCGGGCTTGGGCATTATGAATTGCTATTGAACGGTAAGAAAATAGGCGATCATGAGCTTGATCCAGGCTGGACGAACTATGACCGGACCGTTCTGTACACGACTTATGATATTACGTCGCAGCTGAAGTCTGATGGAAATATCGTTCAAATTGAGCTGGGGAACGGCTTCTATCACATTCCTGGCGGAAAATATGTGAAGTTTAAGGATTCGTTCGGTACGCCTACATGCTTGGCCGATATCGTTATTGAATATGTCACCGGCGCATGCGAGAGGATCAGTACGGACAGCAGCTGGCAAGCCAGTCATAGTCCACTGCTGTTTACCTGTATGTACGGCGGCGAAGAATACGACGCGACGAGAGAAGATGGGAACGCTGCTTCATGGTATCCTGCCGTTGAGATCGAGGGGCCTTCAGGCAAACTTATTGCGCAATCAGCTCCGCCGGTTAAGGTGATGCGTACATTCGAGCCTAAGTCAATTTCCAATCCCAAACCTGGCGTATACGTGGTGGATCTAGGCCAGAACTTCTCCGGGTGGCCGAAGATTCGTGTTAGCGGGATTGCGGGCTCGAAGGTTGTATTGACTTGTGCTGAAATACTGATGACGGAAGACGGCTTGGTTAATCAGAAGTGGACAGGGTCCCCGAGCGAGTTTATTTATATCTTAAGTGGCAACGGTATGGAGGAATGGCGTCCGAAGTTTTCATATACTGGCTTTCGTTATGTGATGATTGAAGGCGCAATTCCTGAAGCTTTCAGCTCCCAAGCAGAGTCTTCCTTGCCGGTGTTGTATGGCATTGAAGGACAAATGCTGTATCCTGAGCTAGAAACCGCAGGAGGATTCGAGTGCTCAGATCCACTGCTTAATCGGATTCACGAAATGATCACGATGGCGATACTTAGCAATACGAAGAGTGTATTCACGGATTGCCCGCATCGAGAAAAGCTCGGTTGGTTAGAGCAAGTTCATTTGATGGGACCCTCAATTATGTTCAACTACGATGTTGAAGCGATGCTGAAGAAGGTGCTGCAGGACATCTCCGATGCCCAATTACTCGATGGCATGGTGCCGACGATCGCACCGGAGTATGTCGAGTTCGGTGAAACACTGAAAATATTCCGTGACGCTACGGCTTGGGGCGGAACGTATATCTTAACCCCTTGGGAAGTATTGCAACGGTATGGCAATATTAATTTGATTCAGAAACACTATCAGGGCATGAAGCGATATCTGGCATATCTAACGGAAAAGTCGGAGGGGTACATCATCACCGAGGGGCTGGGCGACTGGTATGACATCGGTCCGGCAGGACCTGGACACTCGCAAAATACGCCTATACCTTTCACAGAAACAGCGATCTATTATGGTATGTCCGTTGTCATGCAGAAAATAGCAGCATTGCTGCACGAGCAAGCGGATGTGCAGCAATACGAGCAGTTGACCGCATCCATCCAAACAGCATTTCAGGAGAAATACTGGGACGAACAGGCAATCAGCTACGCAACTGGCAGTGATACTGCGCTTTCCATGCCGATCGCGATTGGACTGGCTCCCGAGCAGCATCAAGCTGTGCTGATTGAGAAGCTAGTACGGCAAATTTCCGAACGCGGCTATCAGACTACAGCTGGCGATGTAGGCTATCGTTATCTGCTGCTTGCACTTAGCCGGGCTGGCAGATCGGATGTCATTCACCGGATGTCGCAAGTTACGGAGAAGCCAAGCTACGGGTATCAAATCGCGCATGGAGCCACGACGCTTACCGAAGCGTGGGATGGACCGACAGTAGGCAAGTCGCAAAATCACTTTATGCTGGGACATCTGGAGGAATGGCTGTTTACGGGTCTGGCAGGTATAGATTTCCGCTATGATACAGAAACGGATCGTTACAATATCATGATTAAGCCCTATATGCCGGGTGATATGAAATGGGCAGAAGCTTGGCAGCAGCTGCGTCCAGGGTATGCGAGAGTGCGCTGGGAGAGAGATGAGAAGGATGAGCTATCGATCAGCGTGACAATTCCGCCAAATGCCAAGGGGATCGTGTACGTGACGAAAGCTATCTGCGGGCAAGATGAGCAGGCGGTATGGCCGAGAGGTGTCAAAAAACTTCGAGACGAATTGAATGATGCGGTTTTTGAGATTGGATCTGGCAGCTTTATTTTTTACAAACAAAAAGTGATTATCGTCGAGTGATTTCCGCTACAAATGCGAGCATCCGCCTTGCTTATCAGATATTGAATCGGTATCTGGCAAGCAAGGTGGATTTTGTTGTTGTTGAAACCTAGGATTGGACGGGAGCGGGCAATTTAAGCCCAAACAATAGATCATAATCCCACTTCATTTTTTTCAGATAGTTAAAATATTCCTCTTCCAGCGGATGCCCCTGAGTCCAAGGTTTCCGTGGGCCACTGAAATGAATGATCGCAGGGGCGATATCCAAACGTAGTAGTAACAGATGACCTGTTGTATAGTTCCATTTGGGATCGAGCGAAAGCCGACTATCATACAATATCGCATTCAATGCGTCTTGGTCCATATGTCGTATTTTGTCAGGATTGTTGTTCAAGAAATCCCAAACGCGCTGCGCAACGTTTTCTTTTCTCCACTTCTCGAGATTGATAAGCAAGACGCCTGCATTAAAATACCCATATTGTTCCGGGATGGACAATATGCTCATCCGATTGTCTCCGAACGCCCATTCTACGGCACCCAAATAATAATCGCTTATGTCGATATTCCACAGATCATAAATATTTTCCTTGATAATCGTATCCGGATCGATATAGATCACTTTCTTTACATCCTGACTTAACAATTCGGGGATGTGAATACGGAAATAAGCTTCCAAACTAATATGCGGCTGCTCGACTAATCCCTTATACATGGACCGGTCGACAAGGACATAGTGAATCTGCAAAGGATAGTCCTGAGTGGCATCATTTAACGTATTCGTCACTCTCTCGGAGAGTCCGCTGTTCAGAATATATAAATGTACGTTGTAATCCAATTTCTTATGTTCGAATAACGAACGCAGCATGACAGCTAAATGCCTGCAATATTCATCACTAATGGCTGTTACGATATGGATAGCATTCATCTTAATCTCTCCCTGAATAAATTTATGAAACAGGTTCTTCTGTGTGTTGATTGGACAGCACGTCTAGTAATAGTTCAAGTAGTTTTTTTTCATTTTCCATGATTGAAGTAAGATTTTTGATGATTCGATCCAAGTTCAGGGAAGTTTTCGTGAACTCATACTTAAGGTTATAGGCTACATTAATTTTGCAAATCTTGTGCAATTCTTTATAGCCGTCAATGATGGCATCCAAATTGGAAACTCCGTGATGATCTCTTAAATAGGTTAACCGATGCACCATGAGCGATTTATGCTCCATCAGCATATGAAAGGGGCGGTAATGGGACCAGGTATTCTGAGCCTTCACCTGTTCCACATGTTGGAGCAACTTGTCGTAAATGCAGATGCCGTATATTTCATTGCAGCTAAACGTGTTAATTCTTGAATCGGAGTTCAGCGAAAATAAATAGTCGTTGATTTGATCACGAATGGCGGATAAGTTTAGCAAGAATCTTGGGGCTTTTTTGTTGTATAAAAACAGTTCAACTTTGCCGCCCATTTGAATGTTTACATCATACCGGGCATTCATTTCATAATAGGCCTTGTTTAGTTCCTCAAATGTACAAGTGGAGGTAGCAAATTGACCTTCCCCGAAGCCATTATCGGCGACGAGGAACGTTTCTGTGTTTTTGTCATAGCCATAAATAAAAACGGCATGGCTTTGATTAAAATCCGAGCTAGATATATGTGTATGATTGAGGCAGGTTTGCACATATTGATCGTCATTGATCGCCTTGATGACAAAATCGCTGAATTTATTTTCTGTGAAATACGTATCAATCACTTTTTTGTCAATGGATTGAATAATCACGTAGGGGCATACTTTTTTTAATACAGGGGAGTAATGTTTAATTGGAAAGGAGGTCCCATTATAATTTCTCGTTATGAATTGCAATTGGATAAAGTTCGTATACACCCAGGTGTGAGACTCTTCGTAATTTAACAATATCGATAACAGATTCGCCTCGTCAGGACAGGTACTGAGGAGTGGTTCAGTTCTTGGCAATACTTTTCTGTTGCTTTCCATAAGGTCCACCTCGTATTTAAGGTTTACTAATATCATATCATGCGATCATGGCATCAGGCAGTGATGAAAATTACAATGTTAGAGTAATAAATAGTAAGATTGTTCATTTGTTTTCAACATTGACTAGAAAATTTAATATTGCTACTATCACAACATAAGAAAGACATGAGCATGATTTCCAAAAAAAAGGGGTGTGAAATTGTTTGTGTGTAAACGCTTCCTTGAGTTGAACGATGCTTCTACAAAGTATAAAAAGAGGTGAAATGGTTATGCCGGAAAATGCGATACACTCGAATTTTCTGAAAGGTGATACGGTTGTTGGAAGAGTCAATAACTGCGTTGAAAGAGCTATTTATTTAGTAGCAAAGCAACATTATATAGGCGATCAAGCACATTTAACCAAATTGTTTGTAGGAAATTTGACATACAAGCTCACAACTAATCATCAGGGTGAACAGATTCGCATGTATAGTGACGAATTAGTTTTTTCTGATGTGATTGCGATTAATAATGTGCTTATCAATAAAGGGGATTCAGTTAAAGCACTTTCGGAAATTGAATATTATCTAAGTAATGGCAAATATGTACTCTTAAGAACGATCACATCGAGACTTCCATTTTTTAAAAGATACAATAAAAATTATGAAGTGAAGGAGGGCGATTATACTAGGCCAGGACATGTCATCCTTTTAATTTGGCATGATAAAGATCATATCTATTACGTGGACAGTCCTAATGATTTACATGCTGAAAATTATATACCGTTTCCGGAAAACCATGAAGTTGGCGTGATCAATAAAAAAGATGTGATGGATGCGTTACATCTTTTGGCGAATATTTCTACAATTGATGTAAATAAGAAGAACTTAGATGACTTTATGAGTCATTCACATTCTGATTATGTAACTGGTGTGATCAAAGATAGTGTTCGGAAATTCCATGCTTCAAAAGTCGAGAAAACGACGCAAGGGTATACCTATACAAACAAAGAAGCTTGCTTATTCTTGACATCATTAACACAGGCACAACCCATTCTGTTAAACGATGAATTTAAACGGATTGAACAAAATAAAATTCTGATCGGTTTAAATTTAGTCCAACAGAGAAGGCAAATCCTAAGCGATTATTTCGTTAGGTATTTTCCATATGAATCTAAAAACAATGTACTGGCGTATCTGGAGACAAGCATAGATGCCATTGAAAGTACGAAGATGTTCATCATGCATAATATGCTGAAAGGTCATTGGGCGTTTGATTCGATATACACAGAATTATTGGAAAATATTATACGCGCCGAGGATGAGCTGTATGATGCGCTAGCGCGTAATTTCACTTGAAATATGAAAATTGGGGTGACACCCTATATTAATTTTTAGATGAGTTTAAGGATAGGATCGAATCTGGGATGAAAATAGGAGGTTAATGAAGGATACTATGAATAAAATCGCGGATGAGATTGTTATTAAAGTGAAACAACTCAAAGAGTTGCAAGGGGACATCGATTTAGATGAAGATCTGCCTTCGCTGGGCTTAAATTCGATGGATTTAATGGCTTTGAGTGTTGATCTGGAGGATATTTTCAGCATTAATTTTAAACCAGAGGAACTATTATTTAAAAACTTTTCTTCGATAAGAAAACTATCTGGCTTAATCGAGAGAAAAATGAATGGAAATGATGTCAAGATCACAGAAGAATTGTAGGAAAATATAGAAGGAGGAACTGATTCATGGGGGATGGGCGCAAATCCGCAGCCATATCGAGACAGGCGTTAGTTACAGAAACCGGCGCATGGGCTGCGCTTCGAATTTTTATCGTACAACTGGCATCCATCGTATTTTTTGTGGGGCTATCACCCATCTATTACCTTAACCGCTATGATCTCTTGCGTCTTAAGAAGAAGATGAAGAATCCCTTTTATACAAGTAAATTTGTTCGATTTATGTATAGGCATCCGATTATCTATGAAATCGAGCTATTGCTGCAGAACTTTCCGAAGCCGTCACGTGTATTTGATGTGTTGCCCGAAATGTCAGGCGAGGTGCTGCAAGTTGGTTGCGGACCTGGATTACTAAACAAATATTACCGCAACAATACGAGCATTCACTTCACGAATTTGGATGTGAATCTTCCTTCTCTGAAGCTGGGTAAGCGCATGGGGCGATTCGACAGTTATGTACATGCAGATATTTGTAAAGCTCCGTTTCCAGATGAAAGTTTCGATGTAGTGTTGTTTGCCCGTTGTTTTCATCATATTCGTCGTACTCGCAAAGCGTTGGAGGAATCGTTGCGTGTGCTGAAACCTGGAGGTATCGTCATCGTTGCTGATCCAGTGTCGATACAGAAAACAAGTGCAGACGAGAAAATGACAGGAGCCTATATGATTAATTCTTCGATCGACGGCGTTGTCTGGAAATTCACGTTAGAAAGTTTGAAGGAGCATATGCTGCAAAATATGCCTAAAGGTTTGGTACTGGAGTCCGTGATCGAAAAGCGGCTAATCCATATGACCAATTATAATTTCAAATACCCTAATACGGATGCGGTGATGATTTTGCGTAAAGTGGAGGACAACCATGACTAATCGCCATACAACGATATTGTGTTCGGGTTTCGGGCTTGGCTTTTATATACCAGGTATCCTTGTAGCTAGAGGACTTGAGAAACGCGGTGTATCAAGTGATATTTTTGTGTTTGAATCGGTGCTGGATCCGGAGAAGCAGCGTCGAATCGATGACAGTAAAGCAGCGTATCACATTCATTTTGCAGCGGCACAGCTGGCAACCAAGCTGCCTAAGGATATACGTGACAGCATTGATGTAGGGGCTGCACAGAGATTGATCGAGCAATGGGATCTCGAGGAACGCGAGCATTTCATCGCATTATCCGGGAATTGGGTATATATTCTCGATTTGTACCGAGAGCATCGCATTAGCAACAGGCACAAAGCACCGCAGGTTGATTTGCTGTATGTCGACTCGGACTACTCACCATCTTGGAAAAGCATGAAAAAGTTTGTTCCGGACTTCAAATCTAGATACCAGGAGATCTGGCTATACCGTGCGGAGATCGGAGACATCGAGCGCTGTATTCCGGTTGGAGAAGAGGATCCGATCTCGTATGACACTCGTAGGCCGAGCTATGTTGTACATGGCGGAGGGTGGGGCATTGGAACCTACCGCAACGAGGCCGAAGAGCTTGAACGATTAGGCATTTCATTGGATATTGTCGCCTATCTGGAGGAAGAAGCGGGTCAAGAATTGAATGGCAATCGCTGCTTTATGAATGATCCGAAATGGAGGGCTTGGGAGATATCTCCTGGTAGGACTCCAGGCTTCCCGCCGTTTGCACAAATTGTGCCTGGTGAAACGCCTGTATATAAAGCTCCGCTAGAGCATCACGGATTGTATGGTGTCATCCGTCATGCCAGCGGGATTATCAGCAAGCCGGGAGCAGGCACTCTAATGGATTCGCTTGCTTCAGCAACGCCGCTTATCATGCTGGATCCGTTCGGCAAACACGAGGCACATAATGCAGCCTTATGGCAAAAGCTTGGCTTCGGTATCCCGATGGCCGACTGGAAAGCGGCGGGATATTCGCGCGAAGCACTGCTTCCACTGCATGAACGGCTGCTCGCAGCCAGAGCGAATGCGAAAGATTATATCGAGGAGTATGCCAATGCGCTATGCGGCGCTTAACTCATAACGAAAGGGGAAGTGAAGGATGAACGAACCACAGTTAGCCGGGAAAGTCGTCCGCCTGCGCCCGCTGTCTGCTTCAGATGTGCTGCGCGAGGACTTGTACCACATGTTTGACAAGTTCGGCTCGACTGCCCAATTTCAAGATCGAACAGTCGTCCTTACTGGAGGAGCAGGTTTCCTGGGATTTTACTTAACGCAGTTTTTACTTGGTCTAAAGTCGCAGGGAATCCGCCTGCGCAAGCTTGTGCTGCTGGATCGCTTTCTGTTCGGAGAGCCCGAATGGATCATGACAGCGCGAAACGAACATGCCGAGCTAGAGGTTCATACTTACGATGTTGCCAATGATGATCTAGGCTCCTGCGGCTCTGCTGCTTCCGCAGACTATGTGCTGCATATGGCATCAATCGCTTCTCCGACTTACTACAGACAACATCCACTCGAGACCATTAAAGCCAATGTGTATGGTCTCGAGCGATTGCTGAATTACTACAAGCAGTCGGATACGCTGCGAGGCTTGCTGTTCTTCTCCAGCAGTGAGGTATACGGCAGTCCTTCGGCAGATGCGATTCCTACGCCTGAGACCTATCTTGGCCATGTACCATGCACCGGTCCACGCGCCTGCTACGACGAGTCTAAGCGACTTGGCGAGACATTGTGCTATGTGTACGCAACGTCATTCGGCTTACCGGTTCGAATTGTC
This sequence comes from Paenibacillus plantarum, assembly GCF_013141695.1. Taxonomy (GTDB): domain Bacteria; phylum Bacillota; class Bacilli; order Paenibacillales; family NBRC-103111; genus Paenibacillus_E; species Paenibacillus_E plantarum. Next base: position 411,404 of record NZ_WHNY01000026.1, on the reverse strand, counting down.
CGTCCGTTCAATGTGTTCGGACCTGGCATGCGACCGGAGGATCGCCGACTGCCGGCGGACTTTGCACGCAATGTGCTGCAAGGGGAAGATATCGTCATCTATTCGGACGGTCGTCCTTCTCGCACGTTCTGTTACATTGCCGACGCGATACCCGGCATTTTGAAGGTGTTGACGCATAGCGCGTTCGACACGTTCAACATCGGGATGGACGCAGAGGAGCTGTCAGTTGCAGGGCTAGCCTCAATTTATGCCGAGGCAGGCAAAGAACTGACAGGGTATCGTGGCGTCATCCGTATGGAGCAAGCCGCTGATCGCGATTACTTGACCGATAATCCGCAACGGCGATGCCCTGATTTGACCAAGGCACGCAAGGTACTCAGCTATGCACCCGACATAAGCGTACATGATGGGGTTCGCCGTTATCTGTCGTTTCTTCAGGATGCGGCAGGTGTTCGATTATGATCGCTGTCATTGGTTTGGGATTTGTCGGTCTGACGACGGCACTAGGTTTGGCCACTCAGACAGGCAGGCTGGTATATGCTTACGATTCGAATGCCAATCTAAGGGCGAAGCTTCGAAACGGCGAAGTGCCATTTCATGAGCCAGGCCTTAAGGAGAAATTGAATGCGCTGCTTGGAAGCGGTCTGATTATTTGTGAAACGTTGGCTGAAGCGCTAGAACATACCTCCATCATCTTTTATTGCGTCGGTACGCCAAGTCGCCCCGACGGGGCGGCGGATCTGGATGCGCTGACAGGTGCAATTCGTCAATCGCTTCCTCTGATGAGGAAGGATAGCTACTGTACGCTAGTGATCAAGTCGACCGTACCGCCAATGACAACGACACAAATCATCGAACCGCTGTTGAAGAACTCCGGTCACACGGTCGGCGAGTCAGTTGGATTAGCACATAATCCGGAATTTTTGCGAGAGGGGCGGGCATGGCAGGACTTTATCCATCCCGATCGGATTGTGATCGGAGCTTGCGACGCATATAGTATGCGTCAACTTGAACAACTGTATGAACCGTTTGGTGCTCCTGTACTTTCCGTGTCGCCTGGGACTGCAGAATTCACCAAAATGGCTTCCAACGCATTGCTGGCGACGATGATCAGCTTTTCCAATGAACTAGCTACGCTCGCAGAAGGCAGCAAGGAAATTGATATCTCGCAGGCTTTCCGGCTGCTTCATGCAGATAGACGCTGGCAAGGTGGGGGGATGGCGAGCTATGTGTATCCTGGTTGTGGTTTCGGAGGATACTGTCTGCCAAAGGATACCTTGTCCCTGTACCGATACTCCCAGACGCTTGGACGTGAGTCCGCGCTTCTCAGAGAGGTGCTAGCGGTGAACGCCCACACGAAGCGGGCGTTCGCGGAACGTATCGTAGCTGCAGGTGGGCCCCAAGCTAAGGTTGCTGTTCTTGGTCTGGCGTTCAAGCCAGGTAGTGACGATGTGCGCGATACGCCAGCTGCCGATATCATCGCTCACCTGCTAGAGCTTGGTGTGACGAATATTGTCGCTTACGACCCGTTAGCCATATCACGGTTTCGCGAGGCTTACGGTTTCCCAATCCGCTACGCGCACTCGTTAGAGGAAGCGCTGGAAGGACGCGATCTGGCCGCTTTGGTGACGGCTTGGCCGGAGTTTACTGCTCGACAGTTGTTGTTCGAACGTGTTCAGGTAATCGACGGTCGATATTGCTTGGGAAAGCCGGAATTCGTGTTGCAAACCCAAATGAGGAGGAGTTAATCGAGATGGAACAGATAACAGGAGGAGCGACAATGGAAAAGAAAATTGCCGAAATTATTGCTGAAATGAAGGAAGATCCTTCACTGGCCGAAACACTAACCGCCAATTCCAGTATTACGGAAGACGCAGGTTTGGACTCGCTGCAGTTAGTCAACTTTATTCTCCGCATCGAAGATGAGTTCGGAGTCGAATTCGATTTCGATGAGTTTGATCTAGAACATCTCAGTTCAATTGAGGCCTTTTGTGCATTCATTAGAGAGCGAGAATAAGATGGAGAGCTTGCGCGAGACCAAGAGTCCTCTAGCGCTGAGTGGCGTATTCAATGCGGAACGGTTTTGGCGGGAGCAGGGATTGTCGAAGCTGCCTCAAGTTGCAGACAAACAAGCAGAGCGAATTGTAGGCTTGATGGATGAACTAATGTTCAGCCTAGCCCGTCCTGGCGATTATGTGCTGACACGTCAGCCAATGCATGCCACGCATTTGGACTATCTCGCTTCAATCGGATTTGATTTTCAAAATGTCGTGTGCGATACGGCAGACGAAAACATGGACATGATGAATCTTCCCAAGTTGCCGTCTGATTGTACGTTCAGTTCATTCGCCGTTCTTCCCCACCATAAGCAACTATCAGAGTTGCTGGGGATTGCGTATGGCGAACCGGGTAATGAGATCATTCGGAGGGTGAACGGCAAACATTATTCCACAGATATGCGTTCGAGGCTGGGCATTCCTAATCCTGCAAGCATAGCGACAAGCGCAGAGGAAGTGCAAGAGATTGCGCTAGAGATGCTTAAGGAAGGTCCCATGCTGATTAAGGACGACTACGGCGTATCTGGCAAGGGTATCATTCACGTACGTGAAGAGACAGTGCTTCGCCGTATTGCCAGCTTTTTGGCTGCACAGGAGAAGAAGGGCTGTCATACACGGCTGATCTTAGAGCCATTACTGCCGAAGACGTTAGATTTTTCCACCTTATTTCATCTCTCGGAGAAAGGTGATTTCCGGTTGGTATCCGTGCAGCAGATGATCAATAGTGATTTTGCTTTTCGAGGTATCATAACACCGAATGAGGCATTCCACTTGGATATGGAAACGACGGGATACCTGGAACTCATGGAACAAATCGGAAAATCGATGTATGCAGATGGCTATTGGGGCGATGTTTGTGTAGATTCGATGCGGCTTGAGGGAAATGAATGGATGCCGATCGTGGAGATTAATGCACGCAAGTCGATGAGTCATATGAAGAATGGGATTGATGCATTCGTTGCCAGGCATGGCATGCAATCTATGTTAACGTATTACAGTATTTCTTATACGCATGAGCCATCGTATGAACAGATTCTAGATTGCCTTGGTCGTGAGAGGTTATTATTTGATCCGAAGTGTGGAATGCCTGGTATCGTGCTGTTGTCGGCCAATACTTTACTTGCGGGCAGCGCGCTCAATGTACCAGGAAAGGGCCGTTTGTATGTGGCGATTGTCTATCGAATGGAAGAAGATTGTCTAGTTGTGGAGACCCGTCTGCAAGAGATATTTGCGGAACTAGGACTCCGTATATTGAATTAAATCTGGCATTTACATAGGGAGTGATGAGAATGAGCGAAGCAAAAATGGAGGCAGAATCACCTAAACCGACTTTTGGAAACTCCGCCCCGCGTTGGATATTCCTGCAACTGCTGGAGAGCTGTAATCTGCGTTGTAGAATGTGCTATGAATGGGGAGAAAGCGGTGCGTACAACGAGAAGGCGATTTTGTCTAAGTTGGATATAAACGTCGTTAAGCAGATTGTCGAATCGTGCAGTCACGCAAAGCCATTTTATGATCTATACGGTGGTGAGCCACTGATGTATCCGCACCTCGAAGAGTTGTTGGCGTTGATTACCCATTATGGAAGTACTGTGCAAATGCCGACAAACGGGACCCTGCTAGCGAGCAAAGCGGAAATGCTTGTAAAGTACAATGTTGACCGCATCTGGGTTTCGCTGGATGGACCGGAGGAATTCAATGATGAGCAGCGAGGAAAGGGCGTTTTTGCGAAAGCGAAACGAGGTATAGAAAAGCTGTATGACGCCAGAGAGGCAAGACCCGAATCCAATATGGAAATTGGCCTCAATATGGTTGTGACGCCTTCTAACCATAAGCAGATTGCCCGTATGTTTTTTGAAAGCATTGACTTATCTAAGCTTGATTGTATCAGTATTGAAATGCAATCGTACCTAACCGAGGAGAATCATAACCAATATGTGAAGCTGCTGGAAGAGAAATTCGATGTCAAAGGCGCTCCGATTGCCCGAGGGTTTGTACAAGATATCAGTAAATTTGCGGATATGGACTTTGAAGGGATTTTCAATCAAGTGCAAGCTGTCAAGGAAGAGTGTGATCGTAGGGGAATCTTCGTGAATTTGTATCCAAAATTCAATACAGTTGAAGATATTCGCAAGTATTTCACTGCCAATTGGCACGAGATGTCGAAGGTAAAGAAACGGTGTGTCTTTCCATGGATCAGTACGGAGGTGAATGCGCTCGGCAATGTGACGTCATGTCACGCTTTTTATGATTTGACACTCGGCAATGTGAACGAGACGCCTTTACTGGATATTTGGAATGGTCCGCGTTATAGCAAATACCGTAATCATTTAAAGAAGGAATTGCTTCCGATCTGTCAGGGGTGTTGTTTGTTCTACAACGAAAAGCCAAAGTAAGGTGTAAACGATTCCATGGAAAGAGGGGATTTCATGCAACCGACCAGCAAATTGAAAGTGGATAAAGAATTGTTTGATTCTTTGAAGCGTACCGTTCGCAACGTTGTCGTGGCGCGCAAAGGCAGGGAGATGGACAGTTTATACAAAACGGATATGCCCGAATCTATCGGTATCAAGATAACGAATCGTTGCAATCTGCGCTGTAAGCATTGCTATCAATGGAGCGAAACCGGCTATCATCATGATATGGATGATGAACAGCAAAATTTGGATATCGATGTACAGATCATCAAGAATATTCTGGATGAGACGAGAGATGCGAAATCGAGGCTTTACTTATGGGGCGGAGAGCCAATGTTCCATCGCAAGTTTAGTGAAATATTAGCCTTAGTGGCTGCCGATCGCAGGGAAACCCTTATTTGCACAAATGGCTTGCTGATTGACAAACATATGGATGGTCTTCTCGCTCTAGGTAAGGATTTGGAGCTGTTGTTCGCGATTGAAGGGTTTGAGAGGGAACATGACCTAATCAGGGGCAAAGGTTCGTTTGGCAAAACCATGGAGCAGATCCAGAAGCTGACCGAGCTTCGGGAGCAAGGCGTCTTTAAAGGCGGTATTTCCGTTCACTGCGTCATTCACGATTATATGATTGGTCGATTACCGGAATTGATGGCCTTCTTTGAAGAAAGCGGAATTGATTTCGTTCTGCTTTGCTTCCCCTGGTTTATTTCGGATGAGGCTTCTCAGGAGATGGATCAGTATTTCAATGCAAACTTCAATTGGTTAACGGATATCAGCGATCGGAAATGCAACTGGCATGGATTTAAATATCAAATTAACCCCAACAATGTCCCTGCCTTACTTGAAGATTTAAAACTGATTAAAAGCCGCAGCTGGACAACGCGCATTCGATTTCAACCAGGACTTGAGCCCGATGAAATTGAAAGTTTCGTTCGCGGACAGGTTATGAATGTGCGCTGTGCCGATAAGTGTCTAGCATTGTCTACGCGAGTGGATGTCCTGCCGGATGGTAGTGCCTCTGCGTGCAAATTTTTCTCGGAATTCACCGTGGGCAATTTAAATAATAGCGGCTTGCGTGAGCTATGGCATTCTGACCAGTACGACCGGATACGTGGAAAAATAAATACGGAACTGACGCCAGCCTGCTCCAAATGCAGTGTGCTCTACTTGACGAGCTCTGCAAATCTGAAGCATATATGAGTATCTTCAACCATAAGGAGATCGTTGTAGCTTCTTTAGGATGTCCGGCAATTCTGCCACGTGCCCTGCTTCAACCAGCACGCGAGGTTGAGGGGGTTCGAATCGGAGGGCTGGCGAATCGGACGGTGTCTAAGGCTAAGGCACTCGCCGAGGAGTACGGTATTGCGAAAGTCTACGACAATTTCGAGCAATTAGTCCATGATCCCGAGGTCCATCTTGTTTATATCGCGCTAAGCAATGAACTGCATGAGGAATGGACTGTTCGTGCTGCCAAAGCGGGCAAAGCGGTGTTGGTTGAGAAGCCGATTTGTTCAAATTTGACCGAATGGGAGAGGATCGAACGGGCGGCTGAAGAGGCAGATGTACAAATATGGGAAGGGCTGATGGTGCAGCATCATCCTTGGCAGCACACACTTCGATCCATGATCGAAGACGGCCGATACGGGCGGTTGTTAAAGACGGAGACGAGGATTAGCTTTACCCCTAAGGACAATTTCCGTGGAAATTATCGAAGCAATCCTACCAAAGGTGGCGGTGTATTTCGTGATCTTGGCTGTTATTGGCTTCAATTCATTCAGGCCATCCACGGGTTGGAAGGCGGCCGGTTCTCCGGCCAGTCCGATTTCGCAGGTCCGAATGGATGCGATTGGACTTTTCATGCGAAGGCTGCATTCCCCGATGGCCTGAAATCGACCTTCATAGGTTCATTTGAAATGCCATACAAGTCCAAGCATGTTTGCCACTTCGAACAAGCGACGGTTACTTTGGGCGATTTCTTCCGTGCCAATGTCGGACACTACAAGATCCGCCTAACGATCGAGTGGTTAGATGGCGGACATCGTGAACACATAGAGTTCGATCCGATGAACTACTACACGAATCAATTAAGAGCTATTCGCGATGCGCTGAGACAGGGAAAACCAAGCGAACCGTTCAACCAAGTGAAGGAGCGCATCGTAATCGCTGATACCATTTACCAATCGGCTTTGCAAGACATTAGCCGAAGGGCATGACAGATTCATAGATAGAAATGGCTTCTTTGAAGGAGATGACACACGTGCCAGCCATTGTCGTAAAGGACTTGAGCAAGACATTTGAATACTACAAAAAAGAAGTGGGTCTTCGCCACTCTTTAACCAACTTGTATGCACGCAAAAAGCTGTATAAGGAAGCAGTTAACAAGGTTTCCTTCGAAATTGAAGAAGGGGAAATTGTAGGTTTTCTTGGTCCTAATGGGGCTGGTAAGACAACCACATTGAAGATGCTTTCCGGTATTTTATATCCGAGCGCAGGGGAAGCAAGCGTGCTTGGGTACAACCCATGGAAGCGTCAAAAAGCTTTTAAACGTCAATTCTCAATCGTTATGGGCCAAAAAAATCAGCTGTGGTGGGATTTGCCAGCCAGTGAGTCCTTCCATCTCAATAAAGCCATTTATGAGGTGGAGGATAATCAATATATGCGGACACTAGGAGATCTAACGGAGCTGCTAGACGTGCGCGACTTGTTGAATGTACAGGTTCGGAGGTTGTCGCTTGGTGAGCGGATGAAAATGGAGCTTATTGCAGCACTTCTCCATAATCCGAAAGTATTGTTTCTCGATGAGCCGACGATTGGTCTGGACATCATCTCTCAGCGCAAAATTCGAGAATTTTTGAAACAGTATAATCAGACGAAACGCACAACCATTATTTTGACAAGCCACTATATGGAGGATATTCAGTTTTTGTGCAAGCGTACGATCGTGATCAACAACGGTAGTGTTGTCTACGATGGGGATCTTGCCAGGGTGAATGACACGCTCGGAGACCGCAAAGTGATCAAGCTGCAATTAGAGGAGCCAGTGGAAGTGGGCCGCTTCCGAGCCTATGGAAAAATTCAGTCCTATGATGGTATTTATGTCCATATTGAGGTGGACCGTTCGCAATTTAAGTCATGTGCACAGTCTTTGTTAGCGAATTTCCCAGTAGTGGATCTGACCATAGAGGATATTCCAATTGAAGAAGGCATAGCGCGTCTGTACGAGAGAGGAGTTAACACCGATGCTTCCGCTTCCATGGAAAACGTACGCTAAATGTTTTAAAATGGGTGCGCTCAGCGCAATGGAGTATCGTGTTGATTTCTTTATTCGGCTGTTTAGCGGCGCGCTGCCGATTGTCATCCAATGTTATCTGTGGACATCTATTTTCCGCAATTCGTCATCCACTACTGTATTTGATTATACCTATTCTCAGATGATTGCCTATTCCATTCTAGCGATTCTCACTTCTACAGTTGTAGCTGCAGGGTTCGAGCGCGAGATTTCCACGGATGTGAAAGAAGGTAGTTTGAACAAGTTCATAGTGCAACCGATCTCTTATTTTTACTTTCGTGTGTTCAAATTTCTTGGCGACAAAAGTATTCGGATTGCGGTATTGGTTGTGATTAATGCAATTGTAATTGCTATTTTGCATGTCACGCTTGACTTTCAACTCATGTGGCAGGCGGTTATCGGCTTTCTCATCGTGATTCCGCTATCATTACTATTAAACTTCTCGATCTATTATTGCATCAGCGCAATTAGTTTTTGGGTTATCGAGGCATGGGGGATTTTTGCTACCTTTACTTTACTTGCAGGCATAGCTAGTGGAAGTATGTTTCCGATTGATATTTTTAATGCGCCAGTACAGCGGGTGCTTCAATGGCTCCCGTTTCAATATGTCATATACTTCCCTGTCAATATCTTAAGCGGCAAAGTAAGTGGTGTTAGTATCATGTCTGGAATGAGCATCCAACTGATCTGGCTAGTTGTATTCCTGTTCGTTTCGAAACTGTTGTGGCAAGCAGGGATGCGCAGATATGAAGCGGTTGGAGGCTAAATAGGAGGAAACACAGATGAGCGAATTGTTGAAGCAGACGAAACGCTACTTGTATATTTACTGGCTTTTTTGCAAGAACAGTTTCATGTCTGAAATGGAATACCGTGTGAATTTTATTTTTGGGGCGTCTATTGAAGTTGGTTATTTATGTATCAAACTGCTTTATGTGCTAGTTGTCTATCGCGCAGGGGTAACGGTTAATGGCTTGACACCTGACGGCATTCTACTGTGTGTGGGGTCATTTACATTTATGACAGGTATTTATTGTTTGTTCTTTTATATTAATTTCGCCCGGCTCCCCGGACACATTCGAAATGGTACTTTGGATATGATGATCACCAAGCCGGTGTCCCTCCAGTTTATTTCGACGTTGACTAAATTAAATTTTGGGTTGTCATCGACGAATATCATTGCGGGAATCATCATTATCGTGATTGCTTGGCGGCGATTGGAAATGCCTGTGACGATAGATAATGTCTTGATGTATGTGATGTTTACGATCTGTGGGGTCATACTTAATTACGCATTATTATTATTACCGTCGCTGTTATCATTCTGGACGGTACAGTCGAAAGGAATTAATGATGCGTCTGCTCTTTTATGGGACATGAACTATATGCCAATGACCATATACAGTAAAAGTCTCCAGTTTGTCGGAAGCTTTCTGCTTCCGGTATTTCTCATCACCAATTTGTCTCCTTTCTATGTAATGGGAAGGCTGCCGAATTATATGATGATTTGGGGTTTCATTGCTCCGGTACTGTTTTTAGTTCTATGCCGATTGCTTTGGAAGCGCGCAATCAGAAGCTATACCAGCGTAAACAGCTAGCGCTAGTTCTATTCAACATATGAAAGCAGGGGAAACGACGATGACAAAGGTGGTCATTTTGTGCGGTGGGCTCGGTACAAGGCTGGCTGAAGAAACGCACGTGAAGCCAAAGCCTCTTGTTGAGATCGGAGGACTGCCGATACTGGTTCATATTATGAAACTGTACGGCTCTCAGGGCTTCGGTGAATTCGAGCTCGCACTTGGCTATAGAGGTGAGATGATCAAGCATTATATGCTGCATTATCCACATTATACGAGTGATTTGACCATTGATATGCGTACAGGTGCGGTTAGTAAGTCTGGTAACGGCAGCGAAGAATGGATTGTACATTTGACCGATACTGGGGAGCGGACGATGACAGGCGGACGGTTGCGGAGGTTGAGACCTAGGCTTGGAAACGAAACATTCATGATGACTTACGGCGATGGAGTCGGCGATATCAACCTAAGGGCGCTACTGGACTTTCACCGATCGCACGGTAAGCTTGCGACCGTAACCACAGTGCGCCCCCCAGGACGTTTCGGCACGATGTTGACCGAGGGAGATCAAGTTAAGGTTTTCCACGAGAAACGGGATCAGGAGGAACGATGGATCAATGGCGGGTTTTTCGTGCTAGAACCGCAGGTGTTGGATTATATCGAGGGAGATGCGGACAGCTTAGAAAGCGATGTGCTCGATCTCATTGCGCGAGACGGTCAACTGATGGCCTATCGGCATGAAGGTTTTTGGTCTTGCATGGACACAATTCGAGATCACCAGTCGCTGGAGGCGTTGTGGGCGACTGGTGAAGCGCCATGGAAGGTGTGTGCCAGCAGTTCAATGACGTAATCGAGCTTGCGTGTAGTGATGTACTGTTTCAGAGTGCCGGCAATATATGCCTTGACGAGCGCGATCGGGTTATAAACGGTCGGCTCTTTTCGCGCGCGAAACTCGAAATAAAGATTGAAATGTTGCTTAGATTTAGCGAGCAAAACCTCTAACGTAAGCTTGAGAGAAACGCAAAGAATTCTGACCAATAATAGGAGAAATATAACTATATCATACTTTTGAAAGCGTCCTAATTCTGAATATTAAGCAAAAAAATTAATAATATTCACTTCACAATTTCGGTAATTGTGAAATTTGATTACGCTTACAAATACCTTAAAAATGAACCCTGTTATTTAAGTTTTCAACACTATTCATGTCAAACTATCGACTATACAATAAAGTCATATTCTCCAAGCGGCAGCTTGAGTCGGGGGGAGAGGGAGGAGTGAGGATGGTTTGGAGCAGCTAACGAAGGTAGGCACATCACAGCGGACAAAGCAGCTCACGGCAGTGAAACGATCCATCTGGCATGAAATTGTCCAACAGAAATATGCTCATTTGTTCGTTTTAACGGGAATGCTGTTTGTGTTCGTCTTCCATTACTTGCCGATGTTCGGCATTTTGATGGCATTTAAAAATTATTCAATCTCGACAGGTATTAAAGGGATCTTTACTAGTGAATGGGTAGGGCTCAAATATTTCAATGAATTTGTCCACGCTTACAATTTCAAGCAGATTGTAACGAATACGCTGGCTATTAGTCTTTTGAAATTGGTCTTTACCTTCCCTATGCCGATTTTATTGGCCATTATGTTTAACGAAGTGCGGCATCAGCTCTTTAAGCGATTCGCACAGACAGTCAGCTACTTTCCTCATTTTATTTCGTGGATCGTTGTTTCCGGGTTGCTCGTTGTCTTCTTGTCGACCAACTCTGGTATTGTAAACGATTTATTAAAGGGTTTAGGCATTGTGAAGGAGTCGCTTCCTTTCCTATCCAGTCCGGATTATTTCTGGGGACTAGCAGTCACGACGGCCATGTGGAAAGAAGCGGGCTGGTGGGCGATTATCTTCCTCGCAGCGATCAGCGGTCTTGATCCTACGCTGTATGATGCGGCCGAAATGGATGGAGCTGGTCGATTGCGCCGCATCTGGCATATCACACTGCCTGGTATCCGTGGCACGATTATCGTCGTACTTATTCTCGCAGTTGGAAGCATGCTCGGTGGAGGCCTTGTTGGTTCCAACTTTGAGCAATCGTACCTGCTCGGTAATTCGATTAATAATGAACGCTCGGAAATATTGCAAACGTATGCGTTTAAGATGGGCTTAGCGCAAGGACGGTACGCTTATGCGACGGCAATCGACTTAATACAATCGGTAATCGCTATTATTCTTGTATTCGGAAGCAATTACTTATCCAAAAAAGTCACCAAAAACAGCTTGTTCTAACAGCGGAAAGGAGTCAATTATGCATCGCAGAACGATCGAAGATCGCATTGTTGACACTGTAAATATTAGTTTGCTTGTCATCATTGCGCTGGTTACGATGTACCCCTTTTACTATTTAATTATTATTTCGTTCAATAACGGGCTTGATACCACGCTGGGAGGCATCTATTTTTGGCCAAGGGATTTTACCTTCAACAATTATGAGAAGTTTCTCAGCGATCCGAAGTGGATTAAGTCTTTTGGGGTCTCCGTGATAAGGACAGGTATCGGAGCGGCCGTCACGATCTTTTTTACGTGTTTGACAGCGTATGGTCTGGCGTATCGTAATCTGGTGTTTCAGAAGTTCTACTTTTCATTTTTTATCATTGCCATGTACACCTCGGGCGGACTTATCCCCTATTACGTTGTACTGCGCAGCATAGGATTACTCAATACATTTTGGGTTTATATTGTTCCAGGTGCAGTGACAATCTTCTTCCTCATTATTGCGGTCTCATTCTTCCGTGAGATACCTGCGGAGATGGAGGAATCGGCGCGAATAGATGGGGCTTCGGATTTAACTATTTTTTTGAAAATCATCCTACCCGTCTCCAAACCACTGATTGCTGCAATGGGATTGTTTATAGGCGTAGGCCAATGGAACTCATGGATGGATTCGGCCTATTTTGTCAATAAGGATTCGCTCCGGCCATTAACCTACCGTATGATGGAAGTTATTAATCAGGGTATGGTTCCAACGGATATGGCTTCTGCGGATTACGCTGCGGCCGTTACGGGTGTGACAACCTTTTCGATACAGGTGACAGCCATGGTTATCGCAGTTATACCGATCCTGCTTGTCTATCCTTTTTTACAAAAGTACTTTGTACAAGGAATTATGATCGGTTCTGTAAAGGGTTAAGCAGCATTTGTTTGATTTCTAGTGTATGACGTTGATGGAACGCGGAATAAAACCACAAATAAAAAAGAGGGTTTATTCCGTTTCATAAATAATTTAAGGTAGAGATAAAAAGGAGGCAATTCAATGAAGAAGGTTTTTAAATCGACAGGGTTGATAGCGCTTGCAGGGATGATGTTACTTACAGCCTGTTCAAGCGCCAACAGTGGCAACAGTACGGAAACTAGCAAGGCGAGTACCGCACCAGCTGCCACGCAAGAAGCCAAGAAAGCTGACCAAAAACCTGTAGAGCTTACGGTGTTCGTCAATATGCCATGGTGGTCTCTGAAAGACTGGAGCGGCAAGGTTCCGGAAGAAATTACTAAGAAAACCGGAATTAAGCTGAATGTTCAGGTTGCTACGGACGATAAACAGCTTCCGCTTCTGATCGCTTCAGGCGATTTACCTGATTTGGTATATACAGCTACTGATCTGACGCGCATGGCCGTCAGTAATGTATCCTATCCATTGGGGGACTTAATCAAGAAGTATGCGCCGGATTTCAAAATTAGTAAAGAACGTATGGGCGTCAACACGATGCCAGACGGTAACTTCTATACGATACGAAATGCATACTCTACGGAGCAAGAGTGGAAAGATAATACAAAAGCAATACCAGGCACGAGCGGTTTGACTTTCCGTCAAGATATTATGGAGAAAATTGGTAATCCTCCACTGAATAACTTGGATGATCTCACCGCGGTTCTGGGCAAAGTGAAAGCTCAGTTTCCGGATATGACGCCGCTCGTGTGGGATAAAGATCAAATCGGTCAAAATCTACGTATCAACTTCGGATTGAAGAAAGCCAAAGGCTTCGTGGACATAGACGGTGCTGCGAAATACTACCTGAAAGATAAAAACTATTTGAATTACTACCTGTACATGAACAATCTGTACCGCAAAGGATATATGACGGCTGAGAACTTCACCTTTAAGGACGCTCAGCAAGATGATCAATTGGTATTGAACGGTAAAGCCTTTGCCCATGGCCACGGTAATGCGGATGCGACCAACGCGCAATTGGAAAAACTTGGGACAGCATTCAAAATGACGCAAGTGACGAAACTGCTTAGCGACCAAGCGGGTGTTCCGATGGGTGGATCCGGCTGGGCAGGCATGTATATTACGAAAAGGAACAAAAACCCAGAAGCTTCAATTAAATTCTTGCAGTTCATGTACAGTGAAGAAGGACAAAAGCTTGGACTTTACGGTATTAAGGGCGAAGATTGGGAATATAACGAAGCAGAGAAATATCCGGTTATGAAATATGATTTCAACAACGCTGAAATTCAAAAGAAAATGGGTGTTGTTTGGTGGGGTCTGATTGGCAGCAGCGGCGTTAACGAAGCACTACAACGTTATAGCCCGACTTCTCAAATGACGCAATGGGGTCTTGCTAATAGGGCCGCTCTTAAGTTCAACCCTGCACTGGGTCTGGTTTCTACAGAGCCGGATACAGATGAGCAAGTGATTGAAAATCAAATCACAAATATGGTCACGACCGAAGAATTGAAAATCTATTTGGCGGCTTCCGAAGCAGAAGCCAAAGCGAATTACGAAGCCATGATGAAAAAGGCCGAAGGTATGGGACTTCCGAAATTGGAAGCCTGGGCTACGACGAAATACAAAGAATATCAGAAAAACTTTTAAACGTAGAATGATGTAAACGCTACAAAAGTGGATGCTTGCCGATATGGCCGAAATGCGTAAGCATTTCGGCCATTGAGTCGAGCCATTTATTTTTGAATTTCAGGAGGATCCTAATATGAATTACAACAATCTGCGCGAGAGGTTTGCTTCACCGGATCCGGATTTCGGTCCAGTGCCCTTCTGGTGGTGGAGTGCGGAGGAAGTAACCCCGGAACGCATTCGATGGCAATTACAGAAATTCCGCAGCGGAGGCTTGCGCAATATCGGCATCATCAATATTGCGCCGACGGGCCCTCAATATGGAAGCGTTGCCGACGATCCGCCATATTTTAGCGAGCGTTGGTGGTCGATGTTCGAAGTGGCTCTGCGTGAAGCTCAAAGATTGGGTATGCGTATTTTCTTCTACGACCAAATCGGCTTTTCGGGAACCAACTTCCCGGCTCACCTTGTCGCAGAGCATCCGGAATGGGCCGGTTACCAGCTGCGTAGACTTGCACATGGCGAGGAACTGACTGAAGGTGCAGCCTTGCTAACTGAGAGTGGCGGCTACCGGTACATAACGGTTCGGCAAGGATTTAACTGGCTCGACAAGCGCGCAACAGTGCAGTTGTACGATCGCATTTACGGCGAGTTCGAGAGGCGTTTTCCGAATGAACTAGGTCGGACGATTGGAGGCAGCTTCCAGGATGAGCTTCCATCGATGCCGTTATGGACAGATAGCCTTCCCAAGCTGTATGACCAGCGGTATGGAGAGGACTTGATTGCCGCATTGCCGGCTTTGTTTGAAGATATGGAGGGAGCTTCGCTTATACGCCGGCGCGTTTACGAACTAGCGACCGAGCTGGCGGAGGAAGCGGTATTCAAACTGCAATATGAGTGGCACAAGCGCCATAATATGCTGCAGTGCTGCGACCAGGCCGGACCTGCGCGTCGCGTCGATCTGCATGGTGCGCAACGGCTTTATCTGGATTATATGCGCACGCATCGCTGGTATAATGCCGCTGGCAGTGATATGGATGGCGAGATCAAGCCACATGCTTCGATGGTTCATTTGCACGGGGGCAAACGCGTGTTCCTGGAGTCATTCCATACGAGCGGTTGGGGCGGAACGATGGAGGAGACGATGCACTGGCTTGTGCCTTGGCTGCAGTCTGGCGTGACGCTTTACAGTCCTCACTCTGTCTATTACAGTACGCGTGGCGGATGGTGGGAGTGGGCGCCGCCCGACACGGGATGGCGTCAGCCGTATTATGAGCATTACGGCGTGTTTGCCGACACGGTCAGCCGTGCGTGCTGGCTGTTAACGCAAGGAACGCATGTTGCCGATGTTGCGGTTCATTATCCTTCGCACGCGGCATGCGGTTGGATGTCGCTGTCAGACGGAGGGCCACTCCAGCATCCGATGGCCGTCGCCAACATGGTGCCACATAAGCGAATCGGGCATGTTCAAGAGGTTTACCAATCGCTGACAGGCCGCTGGAATCGCAAGGAGCGAAATCAACCAGGTGCGCTTCGCTCCGCATGCATCGACTTTGATGTGACGGACGATTCCGCTTTGGAGATTGCGAAGGTGTCGGATGGCAAGCTCCGAATTGGCGACGAATCGTTCTCAGCACTTTTGCTATGTGGGACCACTTTGATGGATGATGCTGCCTTGGCGAAGGTGAAAGATTGGGTTGAAACCGGCGGACTGGTTATTGCTGTGCAGTGTGGAGAGGATGATCCCGTGCTAGAGGGAGCTATCTATGTCAGCTCCACCCAAGAAGTGTTAGATATTCTTGAATCGAAGTCGCTGGGTCGTGCAAAAGGGCCGAATATGCCGTTGATGCGCAGGACAGAGGACGCTGATATATTCCTTCTGCTGCCGGAAGCGGGAGAGCTGCTGCCGATGCATGAACCATCAAGTGAGGGGGCACGGCCTCCGCAGAGCGCGCGCTATCGTCTGCGCACTGCAGGCTATCCGCAGCTGTGGGATCCGGTGAGTGGGCAGGTATCCCCGCTTACCTATAGCAGGGACGGTGAATGGGTTGAGCTGGAAGTGGAGTTCGACAGCTGGCCAGCGGCATTCGTCGTATGCCCATGGGATCATAAGGAGGCTGAGGTGTTCAGCCAATCCAGGCCTCCATCGGACAGACTGGCGCAGCCGGCAGAAGTACCGTTACTTCCTGCAGTACAGGACCTGGTGAGAGAGCTGAATGACTGGCAAGTACTCGCAGTGCCCACGCTGGATAATCGTTATGGGGATTTTGATTTACATGGCGGGCAAACGGCTTTTGCGCCGATCGAGCGCCGTGAACTGCTTGTCGCGTGTGAGGAGAGCGAAGCAGACGGCATAGCAGCTTACTGGCATGTGAGTAACTTTGACGATTCGGTCTGGACGAAGCGACTGTGGAGCGAGGCTGCTTACTGGGAAGCATCTCGGGATCAGAGCTTTGATGATAGCAGCAAATGGCGGGTCGTCTACAGCAATACGCTGGGAGATCTGTCGTTCCGAACATGGGCGGGGCGTATGGGTCGGGTCCCCCGCAAGTTCTTGAATTTGAGTATGGCGGATCTTGGCGATAAGGTATGGGCGAGGACGCATGTCGTAGCGCCGAAGGCCGGGACGTACTGGCTGCGCACGGAGAGCAATGCGGCAATAGCCCTATGGGTGAATGGAGAACGGATCGCATACAGCGGTGGTCCTGAGGAGCAGACATCGGCCGTTAGCCTGAAGCACGGAGCCAATTCGTTGCTGCTGTGTGCGGAGGCGTTGGCGGGTGGGCTGATCCGCACAGGGGTTACCTTGTGCGCGGAAGAGCAGGAGCCACTGCCCAAGTGGATTTATTCGCCTAGCCCTAATTCAAAAACGCGGTTGTCATACACGATTTCCGAGCAAGGGAATGTTGGTGTCAGTCGCGTTCGCGTCATCTTCTGTGCGAAGGAGCGCGTTGCGCTCTATGTGAACGGCAAGCAAATGTCTGAGCATGGCGATTTCAATCCATATATCCGGCAGGGTCAAGAAGAGATTGATCTGACGCGGTACTGGCAGGGCGGCGACAATACCATCGAGCTTATCATGCCAGAGGGTCAAGGTGTGGCGATGGTGGACGGCGTGATCGAGCGTGTGGATGGAAGCAACCACATGTTCTGCACCGGGCCATCGTGGTTGAATGAACAGGGACAGCACTCCGAGGTTCTGCATGAAGCCGTGCTGCAGTTTGCCGAGACGGAGACGATGTGGCTCCCAGGCCGCACTCATCCGTTACCAAATGTCGGCTGGCTGATGCCGGATGCCAAACCGACGTCTCAGCCATTGCCGTTCGTCCGCGACACATCTCAGCTAGGGAAACCGATCTGGCTGCGCTTCCCACTCCCGGCTGGAGCCACGGCGCTTCAGGTCATCTGCGCTGGAGAGTGTGAATGTTGGATAGACGGCGAGCAGAAAGCAATGCGTGACGGTCAAGCGCGGTTCGAAGCGCAATTGGCCGGTACAATGGCTGCACTTCGCATCGTGCCAAGTGATATGAGTACAGAGACGGACGTGCTGCTCGCTCCGATTCGGTTCGAGGTTGCGAAGGTGCAAGGCGAACTCGGCGATTGGAGATCTGCACTGTGTCTGCCCCATCATAGTGGCGTAGTTGAATATGAGTCGATGCTCGAATGGAATGAGGGCAATAACGCGGTACTAGAGCTGGGGCATGTTCGCGGCACGGTGGAGATATGGCTGAATGGCAAACCGCTCGGTGTACGCGCATGGGGCCCATATCGATTTAAGCTTGATTGCGGCCCGGGAACGCATCATCTGCGTATTCGAGTGACGAACACGTTGGGTACCCATTATGAAATCGGCCGCCCGTCAAGCAATGTCGGTGGATCTACGAATCCGAAAGTGTCGTACTGGCAGCCAGATTCAATGCCTGAGCATTGGGAAAAGGCGTTTGCGGCCGGCGGCCTGTATGGTCCCGTTCGCTTGTACGCCGACAAATAACCAATTGATCATATTGCTTAAAATTTAAGCAGAATGCTAAACTTAAATAGATAGAATAAAATTCCAATAATGGGTACAGCGGAATCGAACCGAATCGATCCGTATGTACATGGAGGGATAGCATGCTTAACTTGATGATCGTAGATGACGAGCCCTTTATGTTAAAGGGGCTAATTAATATCATTGAGAAAGGGCAGACACCATGCTCGCGGATCGTCAGTGCGCATGATGGATTTGATGCGCTTGAAAAGCTGGAGAACTTCCGTCCTGATTTGCTTATTACCGATATTCAGATGCCGGAGATGAACGGACTAGAACTGATACGTAAAGTCCGTGAGCGCGGCCTATGCGATCGCTTCATCATTTTGACCGGATACGATGATCCCGCCTATCTGCACCAAGCCATACGCTGTAAAGTGATTGATTATCTGTTGAAGCCAATTAATAAGGCAGAGCTTTATGATGTGATGACGAATCTGTCGCTCGAGCTGCTGGAAAGTGAAGATGAGGTTAACTCTCATGCCTCATCGGACTGGGAAGAAACTGTCCCGGGCGTTGACTACGATCAAATGTCCAAAAACGTCAAAAAAATTATCCGTCATATCGAGACACATTATAGGGAAAATATTTCACTTGATCAAATTGCCGAACATGTATACTTGCATCCCAATTATATCTCCTCGCTCTTTCGTAAAGAGACTGGGCTGACGCTGATCAATTACTTACATCTGTACCGCATTAAGAAGGCGAAGTTACTGATGTTGGGCGATTCGATGGATTCCTTACACCGTATATCCGAGCAAGTTGGATACGAGAGCGTCCGACACTTCTTCAGTGTTTTCAAAAAGTACTGCGGTCTTACACCGAGCGAATATCGGCAGCACTACAAAATGCAGTAGTCCTTACAGATGTATTTTACTGTCGTGCAAATGGCGTTGAAGGAGGGTGAAATGACTGTGGATTCACTACATACCTATTATGATGTGATAAGGGTTTTGCTGACGAATGTCATGAAACAGGATCAGGAGACAGTATTTGGTTTAAGCGAGGATGACGATCTGCGAAACTATGATTTTAGTTCTCTTGCTGCCGTGGAACTCGTCGTAGCGTTGGAACTGAAGTTTAATATCTTGATTGAAGAGGAAGATATGCTGATTGAGAATCTGTGTACGCTGAACCAAATTGCGACACTTGTTCGGCGTCTAGAGGAGGAGCAAGCTTGAATATATGTATTGCTGATATTCAGGTAAAAACAGGCAATGACTGTATATACGCCAACATGCAGGAGGCACTTCGTGTTTCGGGGAGTAATCTGACGGAGGCGGCGCTATTCTTTCTGTGCGGGGGCATGAATATTCCTTATCTTGGGGACCCAAAGACGTTCTGGTTTGAAAGGATGGAGCAAATTACGACGCCATTCGTACAGATTCAACCGCAATTTTCCTTCCATAACACCTCACAGGAATACCCTGTGAATCTTGTGAACGACTGCACCGACAGTTTGGCACAAGGATATCCTGTGTTGTTATCAGTACGAACCCGATGTTTGAGTTATCACAGGGCTTATACAGAGAATGCAGCCCGCGGTCATATTGTTACGCTTTATGGATTGGACGTCGAGCGCAATGAGGCCTATGTAGTTGACCCTCATTTGCGCGACAAATCTGGCTGCATACATACGTACCAAGGACCAGTCGCATTGGATGAGTTGGAAAAAGGCTGTACGTGCATCACCTTTTACCGCCCGACTTCCGACAATCGGACGACGCCCAATTCGGTGGTGACGCGTGCTTATATGGACCATATCGCTTCGTTCCTAGATTGGGACAGAGCACTTGAATCAGGGGGGATCAACGCTGTCAGACATGTGATCTTGGATTTGGCGGAGTGGGTTACCATGAGTAAAAAGGAACTGCAGGAGTCCTGTGAGGAAGTGTACTACGGCTTGCGTGTTGGCTGCATTCTGAGCCATATCGAATTTATACAGATGTATGCGGAGGAAGCAGGTCTTGTGCTTCGTTCCGGCTATCACGAAGCGATGTCCCTGCTTGAGCCGATTTATAAGGAATGGAAGATGTTTTTATTGATGTTATACAAAATCGGGGTTCAAGGGCGATCTGAACGCATGAAAGAGCTCTCCATAAATGGTCTGAAACTGCTGGACAGTTATGCCGAGGCGTTGGGCGTATATTTGCGATGGCTGGGGAACCAGGTAGAGAGATGATCACTTGATCTTAATAAAACGAGCTTGAGCGTAATTGCGCATCAGGCTCTTCAGGCATGCCATTATTCAACTTTCGGCGAATATTGTAGATGAAACTGGAGGTAATTGAAATGAATAATCATAGAGCTTGGGATAACGGAAGACTCATTGTTTCGGATAACGGACGCCATTTGCAGCATGCTGACGGTACTCCGTTTTTTTGGCTGGGCGACACGGCATGGCTGATCTTAAAACGGACGACGAGGGAGCAGGCGCTAACTTATCTGCGTGACCGG
The DNA here is from genome assembly GCF_013141695.1 of Paenibacillus plantarum. Classification (GTDB taxonomy): domain Bacteria; phylum Bacillota; class Bacilli; order Paenibacillales; family NBRC-103111; genus Paenibacillus_E; species Paenibacillus_E plantarum. Next base: position 390,730 of record NZ_WHNY01000026.1, on the reverse strand, counting down.
AAGAACAAGGGCTACAACGTCATCCAGATTATGCTTGTGCATGATTTGAATTCTGCGAACGCGTACGGGAGAGTGCCGTTCCGGGATCTCGATTTGGATCAACCCGATGCGGAACATACTGAATCGTTTACAAGCTATTGGTCCTATGCGGATGAGGTGATCGACATGGCTGAGCGTGAAGGGCTGTATGTTGCGCTTGTCCCTGTATGGGGCAGCGTTGTTGAGTATTATTCCCCCAATGCCGAGACAGCGGAGCGTTATGGTGAATGGGTCGGTAATCGCTACAAGGACCGTCCTAACGTGATCTGGTTGAATGGAGGCGATATCCGTGGCAGCGATCATAGGGATGCATGGCTCCATATGGGCCGCGCGATACGGAAGGCTGCTCCCAATCACCTGATGACGTTCCATCCGTACGGACGGACACAGTCCTCGACGTGGTTCCATAATGAGGATTGGCTCGATTTTAATATGTTTCAGTCGGGGCATCGTAGCTATGAGCAGATGGATGAGGCCAATCCCGATACGTTAGTCGGCGAAGACAACTGGCGATTTGTGCAAAAGGATTGGTCCGAAGTACCGGCGAAGCCGACGATAGATGGCGAGCCTTCTTATGAGGATATTCCACATGGGTTACATAACCTTGAAGCGCCAAGATGGACGACAGACGACGTAAGGCGTTATGCCTATTGGGCTGTGTTCGCAGGCGCATTCGGGCATACCTACGGACACAATGCAGTTATGCAGTTTCATTCAGAGGAGCGGGGCGTCGGCGCATACGGCTGCACGCGAAGCTGGATCGAAGCCTTGGATGATGACGGCGCGAAGCAGATGGTCCATTTGAAGCATCTGTTCCTCTCAAGACCTTATGATGAGCGGACGCCAGACGATACTACGATTTGCGGTGATCAAGGTTACCGATACGATCGTTTATTCGTGAGCTTGGGCAAAAGCTATTTGATGGCGTACACCTACACGGGTCGGTCGATCACCTTGCAGCTTGGTCTATTCTCTGGCAAGCAGGCCGCGGTTTGGTGGTTTAATCCTCGAACAGGTGAGAGTGAATCCGCAGGTGTGGTTGATAACGAGGGAGCGCAAGAGTTCGTTCCGCAAGCGGTAAGCGCACCTGGGAACGACTGGGTGCTGGTGCTTGACGATGTCGATCAAGGATATGCGGCGCCAGGTCTCCCTCTTTCACGCTAATTCTGTGCAAAATCTAAAGTAAGAGAGGTGCTGAACAATATGCCGCAATGCAAGACGATTCTGTTCCAAGGCGATTCCATTACTGACGGTGGCAGGGGACGCAACAATGATCTTAACCATATATTAGGACATGGCTATGCTTACATTATAGCCAGCAAGTTGGGGCTTGAGCTGGCCGAGAAGCAGCCCTTGTTTATTAACCGGGGTGTCAGCGGAGACCGTGTTTTCGATCTGTACGCCCGGTGGAACGAAGACGCATTAAGTCTCCGGCCCGATGTGATAAGCATCCTGGTCGGAGTCAATGACGCCGCGCGGATCGTCAACGGAGAACACGGTGGTGCATCGGACCGGTTCGAGAGGGCTTATCGACATCTGTTGGAGGAGACATCTGAAGTGCTTCCGGGAGCAGGTATCGTGCTGTGTGAGCCGTTTATACTCAAACTTCCTCAAGTTTCGGATAGATGGGAAATCTGGCAGGAACGGATCGTGTGCTACCAAGATATCGTAAGGAAGCTTGCCGACGAATTCGGAGCCGTCTTCGTGCCGCTGCAGTCCACTTTTAATGAGGCTTGCATGCTAGCTGAACCGTCCTACTGGATTTGGGATGGCGTTCACCCGACGGCGGCAGGACACGGTTTGATCGCTAAACAATGGCTATCTGTCGTTCAACAAAGCGGGCTTCGCATTCAATGAAGGTTATCTGTGCAAAATCTAAAGCAAATTCATTAATAATGAACGCTGTAATGCTATCATTCTGCGATTACAATGAATAGAAAAGATAGCGCTTACCTACATGTAAAAGCTCGAATTATTCTTTAATGCCAAGGGGACGAATAGCTGATGTTTACGGAGAACTTACCGAAAATCATGTACGGAGGAGACTATAACCCGGAACAATGGCCTCGCGAAATCTGGGATGAAGATATGCGGCTGTTCCAGATCGGCGGCGTTGACATTGTCACGCTCAATGTTTTCTCGTGGGCGCTTAATCAGCCGGATGAGAACACATATTGTTTCGACTGGCTGGACGAGATGATGGATAAGCTTCATGCACAGGGGATTAAGGTCTGCCTTGGTACATCGACGGCGGCACATCCTGCATGGATGGCGACGCGGTATCCCGATGTCATGATCGTCGAGTATGACGGCCGCAAGCGCAAGTTCGGACGACGGCATAATTCTTGCCCGAACAGCCCAACTTTCCGGCTCTATTCGGAGAGTATGGCGCGAAAACTCGCAGAGCGTTACAAAGATCATCCAGCTTTGCTGTTGTGGCATGTTAATAATGAATACGGTTTGAGATGTTATTGCGACAACTGCGAGAAGGCGTTTCGCGTATGGCTGCGCGACCGGTACGGCACACTCGAGGAACTGAACCGCGCTTGGTATACCCGATTCTGGGGCCATACGTTCTATGACTGGAACGAAATCGTACTTCCGAGCGCACTCAGCGAGCACATAAGTTTGATCAATCCGGATGAAACCGCCTTCCAAGGCATTTCACTCGACTATGACCGCTTTAATTCAGATGCCTTTCTGGCCTGCTACAAGCTGGAACGGGACGCGATCAAGGACGTAAGTCCGGAGGCGGCTGTGACGACGAACTTTCAAGGCAACGGCACGTACAAGCCGCTAGATTATTTCAAGTGGGCGAAGGAACTGGATGTCATTGCGCTCGATATGTATCCGGCAGACGACATGACCCCAAGCCAGATGGCGATGCGCTACGATTTGATGCGAGGATTGAAAGGCGGAGATCCGTTCTTGCTGATGGAATCGTGCCCGACCCAGCTTAACTGGCGCCCTCGCAATGCTGTGAAGCGGCCTGGCGTAAACCGTCTATGGAGCCATCATGCCATCGCTCGAGGTGCGGATGCGGTTATGTACTTCCAACTGCGTCGTTCGCTCGGCGCTTTCGAGAAGTTCCACGGTGCCATGATCGATCATGCCGGCCATGAGAATACCCGGGTATTCCGGGAATGCGCCAAGATCGGCAGCGAGCTTCAGCAGCTTGGCGATTCGTTTATAGGCGCGCGCTCTGATGCGCGGGCGGCGATCGTGTTCGACTGGGATAACTGGTGGGCCATCGAGCATTCCAGCGGGCTTACTGTGGACCTACGCTATGTCAAGGAAATAGAGAAGTATTATGACGCCTTCTACAGCCGGAATCTACAGGTTGATTTCATTAGTGTGGATACGAATCTGGCTGATTATGAGATTGTGGTTGCCCCGGTGATGTATTTGCTTCATCCGGGCTATGCCACACGCTTAGAGCATTTCGTCGAACAGGGCGGCACGCTGGTTACCACAACATTCAGCGGTATCGTGAACGAAAGCGATCTAGTTACGCCTGGGGGCTACCCAGGTGAGCTTCGCGAGCTGCTCGGGATATGGGTGGAGGAGATCGACGCACCGATGGAACATCAGCGAAATCGCGTCGTCATGACATCGCAGCTTGGCGATCTGAAAGGTTCGTACGATTGCGGTGTACTGTGCGATGTTGTTCATGCGGAAGGAGCTGAGTCGTTTGCCGTATTCGAGCGCGACTTCTACCAAGGATTCCCTGCTCTTACGCGCAACCGACGAGGAGCAGGTGAAGCATGGTACGTAGCGACCTCGCCGGAGCCATCTATGCTGAGCGGACTGATTGGACATTTGTGTGAAACGCGCGGCATACAGCCAGTGCTGGATACGCCTTCCGGTGTGGAGGCGTCCGTCCGTGTCAAAGACGGAAGAGATTTTCTGTTCTTGCTCAATCATAACGAGGCAGTGGCGGAGGTTCAGCTAGGTGCAGGCACCTATGTTGATTTGTTAAGCGGCACTTCGCATGAGGGCAAGCTGCAAATGGGAGCGTTGGATGTGCGGATTTTGGCAGTCGTTCAAGTGTAAAGCATGAAGTGTTAGATCATATACAACTACAGGGGGAGCTGAACCAATGAGAGACAATACAGGCGGCAATCATATGAAACTGTGGTACCGCCAGCCGGCTGAAGAATGGGTCGAGGCGCTGCCTGTCGGCAACGGCCGTTTGGGCGGCATGGTCTATGGCGGTATCAAGCGCGAGCAGATTGCGCTCAACGAGGACACATTGTGGTCGGGTACGAAGCGGGGAGGAGAGCGCGAGGAGCCGTTGCGTTTTTTAGAGGAGAGCCGCAAGCTCATCTTCGAAGGCCGTTACAGCGATGCTCAAGCGGTGATTGAGGAGCATATGCTGGGGCCAGTCGGCAATGCGTTCCAGGCTATGGGCGATCTGGAGATCGTGATGAGCCATCTTTCCTCGGTGGAAGATTACCGGCGTGAGCTTGATCTGCGCACCGGTTTGTGCCAGACCGAATATGTGTCGAATGGTGTGCGCATAAAACGAGAGGTGTTCGTGTCAGCCGTCGATCAGGTGATGGCGGTGCGATTTAAAGCCGACCGTAAGGGAGCAATCGGGCTAGAGGCGGCGCTCACCAGCCGGCTTAATTACCGCGCCGAGAAATTTGGCATCGACCGCATCATCCTGACTGGCGCAGCGCCAAGCCTGCTGGATCACGAGAAAGAGCTATCAGAAGATACAGTGGTCTACGAGGAAAATAAAGGAATTCAGTTTCAGGTTCATCTTCAGGCCATCCTTGAGGGTGGAACTGTCGAGACGCATGGCGGAAGACTAGTCGTAAAGGGAGCGGATGCAGTAACACTGCTGCTGACCTCTGCGACCAGCTTTAACGGCTTCGACCGCGATCCCGCGCTCGAAGGATTGGACCCGCGACCGCGTTGCGACGGGTGGTTGAACGAAGCGGCGAAGCTGAGCTACGTCGAGCTGCGGGAACGCCATATCGCGGACATCACGCCGTACTTCGATCGCGTGAAACTGGAGCTTGACGCGCCAAGCCACGATGACATCCCGACCGATGAACGGATCGCGGCTGTACGGGCTGGTCAAGCGGATGAGCAGCTTACTGAGTTGTTCTTCCAGTTCGGCCGCTACCTGATGATTAGCGCTTCGCGTCCTGGCACGCAGCCGACGACACTGCAGGGCATCTGGAATAACATGACGAAGCCGCCATGGTCTTGCAACTATACGACGAATATTAATACGCAGATGAACTATTGGCCTGCTGAGGTCTGCAATCTCGCTGAGTTCCATGAACCGCTTTTCGATTTGCTGGAAGATATGCGAATCGCCGGAGAGCGTATGGCGAAGGCTTACTATAACTGTCAGGGCTGGGCTTCGCACCATAACGTCGATCTGTGGCGTAATACGAGTCCTTCCCAAGGCTCGGCAAGCTGGGCGTACTGGCCAATGGGCGGCGTATGGCTGTGCCAGCATTTGTGGGAGCATTACGCGTACGGGGTCGATCAGGAATTTCTTAGGAACAAGGCTTATCCGATTATGAAGGAAGCAGCGATGTTCTGTCTCGACTACTTGGTGGAGGATGGCGAAGGGAATCTCGTCTCGGTGCCTTCGACATCTCCAGAGAATACATTTATTGCACCCGATGGACAACGGTCTGCGGTTAGTATGAGCTCAACGATGGACATAGCGCTTATGCGAGAGCTATTCACGAACTGTATCGAAGCTGCGCGTGTTTTGGAAATGGATGCGGAGTTCAGACAATTCTTGAAGAATGCTCTGGAGCGGCTGCTTCCGCTGCGAATCGGTCAGCACGGCCAATTGCAGGAATGGTATCGCGACTTTGATGAAGCAGAGCCGGGCCATCGTCATACCGCTCATCTGTATCCGTTGCATCCGGGCAATCAGATTACGGTTCGCGGTACGCCAGAACTGGCAAAGGCTGCTCGTGTCAGCCTAGATCGCCGTCGCGTACACGAAGGCGAGGATACGATCGGTTGGTGCTATTCGTGGAATATTAGCATATACGCGCGTCTGGAAGATGCGGAGAGAGCACATTCGTATTTGACGAAGCTGCTGGGCAATCCATTTCCGAACCTATTCAATGCGCACCGCCATCCGAAAATCACATTCTATCCGCTCACAATCGAAGCCAACTTCGCAGCTTCGGCAGGCATCGCCGAGCTGCTCATGCAGAGCCATGCTGGCGAATTGAATTTGCTGCCTGCGCTCCCGAAGGCTTGGCCTTCCGGCCGGATAAGCGGCATCCGCGCACGCGGTGGCTACGAGCTCGATCTAGACTGGGCAGATGGGAAGCTGCGGAGTGCAGCTATCCGAGCTTCACAGTCTGGACGCTGCCAAGTGCGCACAGCAGTGCCAATTGCGGTTGAAGCCGCAGATTGGGAGCAGGTCGAAGATGGGGTGATCGCTTTCACGGCCGAAGCCGGCCGAAGCTACACGATCACTGCAGATTTTGCTCACATGATTTCCAAGGAATAAGGATGGGATAACATAAAAGTTTGCCAATGATCCGGCAATTCTGCCTAGGTAGTTGTTGGCAATCTTTTTATTTTTGAGTTGGAGGTTAACGAATCATGATACGAGTCACAAGTTGTAAAACCGAATATACACATAACCCCATCGGCCTCGATGTCCTTAAACCTCGGTTGTTTTGGCAATTACAAGTTGATCACCGTGGGGTGGTGCAAAGTGCTTATCAAATTAGGGTGGCTACTTCACCTGATAAGCTTGAGGATAACCAAGCCGACATGTGGGATACCGGTAAAGTTAGCTCGAACGCTTCAACCCATGTGCAATATGAGGGTAAACCACTTCACTCTGAAGGAGCGTATTATTGGCAGGTTCGCGTCTGGGACGGTGCTGATGGGCGATCTGAATGGAGCGAGACGGCGTATTGGATGATGGGGATTTTATCACGCAGTGAATGGAAGGCCAAGTGGATCGGGCGCAAGTCCGAGGAAGGACTGCTCATGCAGCCATCCCCTTTTTTTAGAAAATCGTTTGAAGTCAAGAAAAAGGTACGCAGAGCTATCGCTTATGCGACAGCATTAGGTGTATATGAGTTGAATCTGAATGGTGAGCGGCTCGGCGATCGATTTGCTCCAGGATGGACTGATTATAACATCCGTGTACAGGTCCAAGCGGTAGATATGACAGATCAAATAAAGATTGGCAGTAATGTTTTTGGCGTTATTTTAGGAGACGGATGGTATGCCGGAACGGTTGGATTTCTCGGAGATAAGGTATATGGAGAAAGACCCTTTTTCCTCATGCAGGTAAGCCTAGATTACGAAGATGGAACCATGGAAAGGATCATAACGGATCATTCGTGGGCTACGAACAGAGGACCTATTCAATATTCCGATATGATCAAAGGGGAAACCTACGATGCAAGAGCGGAATTAATCGGATGGCATGAGCCTGGCTATGATGATTCGTCATGGGAAATGCCAGATGTTCGTGCTGGATATAATGGGCTGCTAGTGGCTGCAATCGAACCACCGATCCGCATAACGCAAACGATGAAACCGATCAGCATCAACAAGACAGCTGCGGGCACTTACATTTATGATATGGGCCAGAATATGGTCGGTTGGACGTCAGTGAAGGTGCAAGGCGAAAGTGGAACTGAGCTGATATTAAGTCATGCGGAGATGTTGAATCCGGACGGCAGTTTATATATAGAGAACTTGCGCGAAGCATGCCAGCAGAATCATTACATTTTGAATGGAAAAGGTCTAGAGAGCTATGAGCCTCACTTTACGTTCCACGGCTTCCGTTATGTGGAGTTGATTGGCTTTCCTGGAGAGCCAGATCTGGATACGATCGAAGGCAAAGTCGTTCATTCCGATACGCCAGTGACGGGGAAGTTGGAGACATCGGACCCGATGGTGAACCAGCTTTATTCCAACATTACATGGGGGCAGCGCGGTAACTTCTTATCAGTGCCGACGGATTGTCCGCAACGGGATGAGCGGCTAGGTTGGACGGGGGATGCGCAAATTTTTGCCCGTACCGCAGCTTACAATATGGACGTATCCCGATTTTTCAGCAAATATGTCTGGGATATGGTGGATTGTCAGCAGCCTTCAGGTGCTTTTACAGATGTGGCCCCTGATGCTGGCTGGATTCGGTACAAGAACTGGAGTACGAGGCTGAATTGGTTCGCACCGGACAACTCTGGTTGGGGAGATGCCGGTGTCATTATTCCATGGACGATCTATTTAATGTACGGAGATACACGAATCCTTGAAACGCATTACGAGGCCATGGTCAAATGGGTGAATTATTTAAAAAACACGACCGATGAGCTGGTACGTCCAGGTTATGCGAATTATGCCGACTGGCTATCAATTGGTGCTGACACGCCGAACGAAGTGTTGGCTAGCGCTTACTTTGCTTACAGCACGAAGCTGCTTGCGCAAATTGCAGGTGTATTGGGGAAAAGCGAGGATGCGGACCAGTACCAGGCTTTATTTGACGATATCGCTAAAGCTTTCCGTAAAGCTTTTGTCGCGGAAGATGGCCGCATTCACGGCGATACACAAACGGTTTATGTGTTAGCGCTACAATTCGGAATCTTAACGGAAAACCAGTCTAAACAAGCGATTGAGCATCTAGTAACGGATATCCAAGGGCGCGGGAACCGATTGTCGACGGGCTTTCTCGGCGTAGGCTACTTATTGCCAGCGCTAACGGACAACGGCAGTTTGGACGTCGCATATAACTTGCTTCAGCAAGAAGCGTTTCCATCTTGGATGTATTCGATTAAGCACGGTGCAACCACGATCTGGGAACGCTGGGATGGGTGGACGGAGGATCAGGGCTTCCAGACCCCTACGATGAATTCATTCAATCATTACTCCCTCGGCTCCATTGGTGAGTGGATGTTCCGATATATGGCCGGTATTGAAGCGGATCCTGAGCAGCCTGGCTTTCAGCATGTGATCATTAGACCGAAGCCTGGCGGGAACTTAAGCTGGGTCAAGGCAAGCTATGAGTCGTTGTACGGATGCATTAAGGTGGAGTGGCAACTCTCGGATGAAGGAAACTTCCGACTACATGTCGATGTACCTGCCAATACGACAGCAACGATCCATATGACTGATCAAGCAGCGACGCCACAAAAGATCGGATCAGGAAGTTATATTTTCGAAAGTTCAACAAAAAATGATGAGGAGCGAAAAATAGATGTCTGAACGTCGTTTAATTCCCGATACACTTATGCTGGAGGAACGTGCCGCCCACGCCATTAATGCCATGATTGGCATGGCGGATCACGATCATAATTATATTCCTTTTTTTGCTGCTGATTTGATGCATAAACCTGCCTTCATGACACATGGCGATTGGGATTACGGTTCATCGCATGGACGAATGATCGATGGTCTCATCCTGGCTCGTCATATGTCAGGAGAAGAGTTCGGCAAGGAGGTTGAGGAGCGCTATCGCGCGAATCTGCTGTCTTTTTTTAAGGAAGACGGCATGAGCTATAGACAGATTAACCCAACGCATGATTGGGAGCCTAATGCTAATTTGATTGATCAGCGGGCTGTCATTTTATCCTTGACGTCATGGTTTATGGAATCAGGCGACCTGAAGGTGAAAGAAGTGGCTGATCGCCATGTGGCGGCTTTAAAACGTATCGCGATTAAAGAGCGCGATGTTTGGTATTATCCGGCTTCCGAATATAAAGAAACGGGTTGGCCTTCGCGTAACGCGATTCAGCTGCGTTTAGCGCCCGATCCGGCGGCATTTTGCGGTCGATTGGTGATGCCTTTATTGAAATATCATGAGTTAACGGGCAACCAGGATGCTTTTGAACTGTGCCAATTTTTCACAGCGCTGATCATCGAACGAAGCGGCGTGTTTAATCAAGACGGCAGCTTCAACGATTCTCTCGCGTATCGGAGCGGGCATTTCCATACACGCATTGGTACGCTGGATGCAATCGCGAGATTTGGTGTATGGACAGGTGACGCAGCGATGCTGGCTTGGGTCAAGAAAAGCTACGATTGGGCGCTGACCAAATGTACGACTTTTGGATGGACACCAGGAGACTTGCATGAACAAGCCTACGAACATGAAACATGCTCGTTGGTTGATTTGATTGCTACAGGTATTACTTTAGCGCAAAGCGGTTATGTGGAATATTGGGGAACTGTGGAGCGGTTCTTACGCAACCATTTGGCAGAATCCCAACTGCTAGATCTGGATTGGGTGGAGGAAACAGACGATAAGTCCTGTGACATTCATGCGAACAAAAGCTTTTATAAAGTTGCGGAGCGCACGCGGGGATCATTTGCCGGGTACTCGGCGCCTAATGATTTTGTTTGCGATGTGAACGAAGGGCGCGGTCATATGAGCGATTTACAGATCTGTTGTCTAGGCTCTGGAACACGCGGTCTATTCATGGGTTGGAGTCACACGATTACGGAGAAAAAAGGTACGATCAGCGTCAATTTCCTTTTGAACCGCGGTTCGAAATGGCTGGATGTCAGCTCCTACCTGCCTCACGAAGGGAAAGTCGTCCTCGATATTCACACGGATATTTCAAGGCTGCAGATTCGAATTCCAGAGTGGGCTGGCTTTACGAAAATCAAGTATGTGCGGGAACGTAATGGTGAAGTGATCGAGGGGAAGGGAAGCGAAGCGAGCAGCTGGGTGAACAAGCACTTCCTCTTACTTGGTTCCGCAGTCGCAGGGGAGAAAATCACGGTAACCTTCCCGCTGAGCTTGCGCACAACGATAGAGAATGCAGTAGGCCAAACATTTGAAACGGAATGGCGCGGGGACGAAGTCGTGAATATCACGCCAAAAGGCAAGAAAAAGCCGTTGTACAGCGGACGTCAAGTGTTTGAAGAGGCGCCAATGCGTACTGGGGATTATCGCCGATTGGATAAGGAATTTGTCTGGTAAGGCATGGAATCATTCGCAGTCTGCTCTGCTTGCTGAGCGGATTACACAAGGAGGAGTACGATGCAAACGGTAGTTGCAATCTACACAGGCCAGGGCTTAGCAGACCCTTTGAAAAAGGTGTTTCAAGAGCTGCTGCCGGATATTCGCCTTATTAGTATTATTGATGATAGCTTAATCGGTGATGTGAATCGTGCAGGGCACATCCCGGATCTCGTGTCTCGCCATCTGGTTCAGTATTATCGGCATGCAGAGGAACTTGGAGCTGACGTCATTCTCAATACGTGTTCCTCTGTTGGGGACGTAGCAGAGGATGCGCGTACAGTCATCGGGATACCGATTGTTCGAATTGATGATTCGATGGCCGCCAGAGCGGTAGCCAGCTATGCGCGGATTGGCGTGTTGGCAACGCTGCCGTCAACCTTGGAACCGACATTACGACTCATTCAGAGTAAAGCGGATGAAGCAGGAGCTCAGGTGCAGCTTGTGAGCGGACTCGCAGAGGGGGCCTTTGATGCTCTGATCAGCGGTAACCCGGAAGAGCATGACCGTCTATTGCTGGAAACGGCGAAGCGGGTTGCGGAAACGGCCGATGTATTGGTATTGGCGCAAGGCTCGATGGCGCGTATGGAGCAAGCGCTGGCCGAGGCGACCAGCACGCCAGTTCTTTCCTCGCCTAGATCGGGCGTCGAGCAGGTGAAGGCGCTGCTAGCTGCTGCCTTGGAGGCGAAAAAAGTATGAGTCAAGATCGCGTAACAGCTGTTTATTTAGTGGAAACAGCGTACACCTTGGAACGGGCAGCTACTTGTATTGCTGGCGAACAGTCAACCGGGACGTTCACCTCTGTCCCGGGAGAGACGTTGACACTTAAGGACTTATATGGCGCAAAAATAGAGAATATTGAACCGCTCGAGGAAGTGAACGCCCCTTCACTTCCAGGGGCTAAGACGCCACCCAATCATGACGGTCGATATCGGCGTGGACGTGTGACGGTATCTTTTCCTCTCCATAATTTCGGGCCTTCCATTCCTAATTTAATGTCTGCTGTTGCTGGCAATTTATTTGAGCTTCAGGAGCTGTCAGGACTTCGATTACTGGATTTGGAACTGCCGGACGCCTTTACGGCGCGATATCCGGGTCCGAAGTTCGGTACCTGCGGAACAAGGAAGCTGACAGGCGTCTATGATCGACCGATTCTGGGGACGATTGTGAAGCCGAGCATCGGATTAACGACAGACGAATTATCAACATTAGTAGGGAAGCTGGCGAGAGCTGGCATGGATTTCATTAAGGATGATGAGTTGAATGCGAATCCACCTTGCGCACCTTTGGCTGATAAAGTGAAAGCAGTCATGGAAGCTGTCGAAAGGGCTGCAGATGCCACAGGCAAAAAGCTCATGTATGCATTTAACATTACAGGTGATTATGATGAGCTTCAAAGAAATCATGATTTGGTCGTTAAAGCAGGCGGTACCTGCGTGATGGTTAGCATCCTTAGCATCGGGTTGTCGGGGCTTGCGTTTTTGAACCAGTTCAGCGAAGTTCCGATCCATGGACATCGCAATCAATGGGGAATGCTGACTCGTTCACCGTTGCTGGGGATAGAGTTTACGGCCTATCAAAAGCTATGCCGATTAGCCGGCGCAGATCAGTTGCACGTGAATGGTCTAAATAGTAAGTTTTACGAGAGTAATGAATCGGTCGTTCGCTCTATAAAAGCTTGTACTTCCCCTCTCTTTGGCGGCTACAGCTCGCTGCCAGTCGTATCCTCAGCCCAGTGGGCAGGGACCGCTCCGGCTACCTATGCAGCAACGGAAACTGTGGATGTCATGCACTTGGCCGGCGGAGGCATGTTGGCGCATCCAGATGGTCCTGCAGCAGGTTTTGAGAGTATGAAGCTAGGTTGGGAAGCAGCGGTTCAGGGCATCCCTCTTGACACCTATGCGGCTCAGCATCCTATTTTGCAAAGGGCGATTGAGAAATACGGGAAGGGTGAGGGTTAGTGGACGAATCCCCGGTAGTAATAGGTTACAATGCCGTAAGTTCAGTGACGAAAAGGCTGCTCTGTTATTATGGTGATGATTTTACTGGTTCCACGGATGTACTCGAATCATTGTTTCATTCCGGATTAAGAACTGTCTTGTTCTTAGCGCCGCCCGCACCTGAAGTGCTTGAGCGATTTCCAGATGTTGCGTGCTTCGGCGTGGCTGGGGTGGGACGTTCCTTAACGCCGGAGGAAATGGAGACGGAACTGCGACCGATATTTACAACATTAAAAGCAGCTGGAGCTGCCGTCGTGCATTATAAAGTTTGTTCAACCTTTGACTCTTCGCCTGGCACTGGTAATATCGGCAAAGCAGCGGAAATTGGGCGGGATGTGTTCGGCGGCCGATTCATTCCCATGCTTGTCGGTGTGCCGTATTTGGGCCGTTATACTTTGTTTGGCAACCATTTTGCAATGGGTGGGGGAAAGGTACATCGGCTAGACCACCATCCGACGATGTCCATGCATCCTGTTACGCCAATGGCGGAATCAGACTTGCGAAAGCATTTGGCGAAACAGACTGCTCTGAGAACAGCTCTATTGGATATTTTGGCGCTAGACGGCACTGATGCCCAGGTACGAGAGCGCCTTGAGAAGGTCATCCAGCAAGAAAAGCCTGATCTACTTCTATTTGATGTCTTGGATGAGCGGCGATTGGAAGCAGCGGGCAGACTTATTTCGGATGAGGCAGCGGAGCAAGAAGGAATATTTGTCATCGGCTCCTCCGGGGTTGAGTATGCGCTAGGAGCAATTTGGCGCAAAGCATTAGGGACATCAGCTGGGGCGGGTACTGAAACGCCAAAAAGAGAGAGTAGTCAAGTGTCTCCATCTCCCCTGCTCGTAATTTCAGGCAGCTGTTCGCCAGTCACAGAAGAGCAGATTCAATTTGCCTTGGAAGCAGGATTTGTAGGGATTCGTGTACCAACAATTGAGCTGCTCATGGAAGAAACGCAAGAGGCTGCCCGCGTAAAGCTGCAGCTGGAAGCTGGGCAATGGCTGTCCCAGGGGAAGAATGTCATGATGTATTCGGCAACTGGTCCAAATGATGAGAGCATCGCAGCCCTACGCGAGGTTTTGGCCGATAAGGGAATTAGGGCGGAAGAGAGCAGCCGATTGTTAGGCATGGCTCTAGGCTCTGTAGCTAAAGAGCTAGTAAGACAGCTTGGCATTACTCGTATTTTAATTGCAGGAGGAGACACCTCAGGGTATGTGACGAGGGAGCTAGGGGTGTATGCGATTGAATGTATAGCTGCACTGGATCCGGGAGGGCCGCTCTGCCGTGCTTATGCGAAAGACCCTCAGTTTGAGGGTCTTGAACTAGTGCTCAAGGGCGGACAGGTGGGCACTGCGAATTTTTTTGAAAAGGTTGCCGGTTACAGATAAGGCATTAGTATGGTCTAGTCGTACAACTACGGACAAATGTAAAGGTGGGCTAACATGGACGTTAAAGATCACACTTCATGGTTGGATCTAGACTATAAACCGAAGCTGCCCAAGAACAAATCTTTCGGTATCGGGATTGTGGGCGCTGGTGAAATCGTAAGCGAAGCGCATCTTCCGGCCTATCGTATGGCAGGGTTTAATGTTGTCGGGATTACCAATCGAACAAGAAATAAAGCGGAAATCGTCGCAAACAGGTATGACATTCCCAAGGTATACGATACCGTGGAAGAACTGATTTTCGATCCGGAAGTCGAGATTGTTGATATTGCGCTAACCGCGGATTTACAGCCGGATATCGTGCGAATGGCCGCTGCGGCCGGAAAACACGTCCTATGCCAAAAGCCGCTTGCAGACAGCTTTAGCTCCGCTAAAAGCATCGTCGACATGTGTGATCGCGCAGGCGTCAAGGGAGCGATCAACCAGCAAATGCGGTGGGCTCCCGGCATAAGAGCGAGTCACTCGATCATTCAACGGGGCTGGCTCGGAGAAGTGACCCAGGCTACCATTCAGGTGAATGTGAACACGAATTTTGCCAACTGGTCATTTTTACGGGAAGTCGATACGCTCGAGGTCATGTACCACAGTATTCATTACATGGATTCCATTCGATTCTTGTTGGGTACACCCGAATATATTTATGCGGATGGGGCCAAGTATCCGGGACAAAGGGTGAAAGGCGAGACCAGAACGATGCTGCATATGAAATTTCCTGGTGAGACAAGAGGACTCGTTCATGACAACCATAATAACTGGGCAAATGTGGAGGATTGGTTCGCGACTTTCCGATTTGAAGGGACAAAAGGAATCATTAATGGGACGAACGGCGCGTTGTATAACTATCCTGTTGGCAGAGAGGATACAATCAGCTTTATTTCGAAAGAAATTGACCCCAATTATTGGTTCAGCCCAACGCTTGAGGGCAAATGGTTCCCGCATGCATTCATGGGGACAATGGGAGAATTGATGAGAGCGATTGAGGAAGATCGCGAACCTGAGAATAGTGTTCGAGATAATTTGTTAACGATA
Source organism: Paenibacillus plantarum (assembly GCF_013141695.1). GTDB lineage: Bacteria > Bacillota > Bacilli > Paenibacillales > NBRC-103111 > Paenibacillus_E > Paenibacillus_E plantarum. The sequence goes on along the minus strand of NZ_WHNY01000026.1, from coordinate 375,242 downwards.
CAGATGTTATTTGCGGCCTATCGGTCCATGGCTGAAAATCGGCCCGTCCGATTGGATGAAATTCAATAAATGTTGAGGTGTAAGTGATGAGACCATTGGAAGGATTAGTGGTGCTAGAGTTTTGCCAGTATTTGTCCGGACCCTCAGCGACACTTCGTCTGGCCGATCTGGGCGCAAGGGTCATTAAAATTGAACGGCCAGGGTCTGGGGACGGCTGCCGCCAACTGTTGTTGAACAATCTTGAAACGGACGAAGGCGGTGTTCTGTTTCAAACGATTAATCGTAACAAAGAAAGCTACGCCGCCGACTTGAAAAATCCGCAGGATCTGGCCAAGCTCATCAAGCTGATCGGTCAAGCGGATGTGTTGGTTGAAAACTTTCGTCCTGGGACCTTGGAGAAAATTGGGCTTGGCTATGAGGATGTGAAGAAAATAAATCCTCGTATTGTCTATGGAACGGTTACCGGATACGGAAAAGAGGGGCCTTGGAAAAACAAGCCAGGACAAGATCTTCTCGTTCAATCCTTGACGGGCCTCGCTTATTTGAATGGGAATGGTGACCAGCCTCCGATGCCGTTCGCGCTTGCGATAGCTGACATGATCACGGGCGCGCAGTTAGCGCAGGGCATTTTGGCCTGCCTGGTTCGACGCGGACGGACAGATGAAGGCGGGCTTGTCGAGGTAAGTTTGCTAGAATCGATGCTTGACTTTCAGTTTGAGGTATTGACTACATATTTGAATGATGGTGGTCAATTGCCTGAGCGCAGCCATATTAACAATGCCCATGCTTATTTGGGTGCGCCATACGGCATCTATGAAACGCAAGACGGTTATATCGCACTAGCGATGGGTTCCATCGTCCGTCTGGGACAATTGCTCGAATGTCCAGAGGTGGCGGCGTTTACCGATCCGAAGGAATGGTTTACGCGCAGGGATGAGATTAAGGGACTTCTTGTCGAGCATTTGAAGCAGCGAACGACGGAGGAGTGGCTTAGTGTATTAGAACCTGCGGATTACTGGAGCTCTGACGTGTTTACTTGGGATAAATTAATGAATCATGAAGGGTTCAAAGTACTGGATATGATTCAGGAGGTAGGCCGTCCCGGTCAGCAACCGCTTAGGACGACACGTTGTCCAATTCGGATTAATGGTGAACGCATCAAATCCGCGCAATGGGCGCCTGCCATCGGTGAAAACAATGGAAAGATTGAGATGGACTTCAATTTGATAGATGGATGAGAGCGGTGACAACATGAGCGGAGTTACTCTTACGAAACCTCTTGAAGGCATACTGGTTCTCGATTTCAGTCAATTTCTTTCCGGCCCCTCGGCGGCGCTTCGTCTAGCTGACATGGGGGCTCGTGTGATCAAAATTGAACGACCGGTGGTCGGGGACATATGCAGGACGCTATATATATCAAATCTGGAGCTTGATGGTGATAGCACGCTCTTTCATTCTATTAACCGTAACAAAGAAAGCATTGCTGCTGATTTAAAGGATTCGGAAGATGTTCGACTGGTCAAAAAGCTGATAGAGCAAGCGGATGTACTCATTCAAAATTTTCGGCCGGGCGTGATGCAAAAACTTGGTTTGGACTACGAAGCGGTGAAAGCGATAAATCCAAAGTTGATTTACGGTGAAATCACAGGTTACAGCAATGAAGGTCCATGGGTTGGAATGCCGGGCCAGGATTTGCTTGTCCAATCACTCTCAGGTATGACTTGGTTAAATGGTAATCAGGGGCAACCGCCGACGCCATTTGGCTTGGCCCTTGCCGATATGTCGGCAGGCGCCCATCTTGTTCAAGGTATTTTAGCTGGACTGTTACGAAGAGGAATTACGGGGGAAGGCTGCCATGTTCAGGTTAGTTTGTTTGAATCGATACTGGATTTTCAATTTATGGAACTAACTACTTTCCTGAATAATGGCTGCCATTTGCCGGTTCGAAGTGAGATTCACAATGCTAATCCGTACATGGGAGCGCCCTACGGGATTTACCGGACGAAGGACGGCTTTCTTGCATTGGCGCAGGGATCTGTAACGGAGTTAGGAAAGCTGCTGCAATGCGAAGGTTTGCTAGGTTATGTGGATCCCCATTCTTGGCTTACCGAAAGAGACGAGATTAAAAGAATAGTGTCTGATCATCTCCTGCGGAAAAGCACCAGAGAATGGTTGGATTGCCTTGAACCGGCTGGCTTTCCCTGCACGGAGGTATTGAATTGGAACCAGCTTATGCAGCAGGAAGCTTTTCAAACGTTGAACATGATGCAAGAAGTAAGGCGCAGTAACGGCTCCGCTATGATCACGACTCGTTGTCCGATGCGAATAGACGGTCAGTTACTTCCTTCAGCTAAAGGTTCGCCGCGAATTGGCGAGGATACGTTGAAAGTACGTAATGAATACCAACTGTAATATATCAAGTTTTCCATAGGGGTGATGATGAGCATGCGATCCATTTTTTTCGAAGATTATGAAGTTGGCGCTAGCCGAGAAACCTTCGGCCGTACGATAACTGAAACTGATATTGTGGTGCACGCGGGGCAAACGGGTGATTTCTATCCTCACCATATGGACGCAGAATGGTGCAAAACTCAAGATTTCAAGCAGCGTATCGCGCATGGCACTTTGATTTTTAGTGTCGGTGTTGGGATGAGTGCCGGAGAAATAAATCCCGAAGCGTTCTCATATGGATATGACCGACTGCGTTTTATCAAACCGGTGTTTATCGGGGATACGATTCACGTACGTATTTCCATCAAAGAACAAAGAGCTTACGCGAAGAGAGAGGATCACGGAATTGTCGTAGAACAACTGGAAGTGATCAATCAGCATGGTGCCGCTGTATTGGTATGTGAACATTTACTATTGGTAAGGAAGAAATCGTTGCAAGGGTAGAATGGAGGATCTAGATGATAACGATTCGAGGGATGACTTGGCAGCATGAACGGGGAGTAGATCCACTGGTTGCCGCAGCTTCCGACTATAACCGAATGCATCAGGACGTCAAGATTGAATGGGATGCCCGTTCTTTACAGGACTTTGAAAATTATCCATTGGAGCTTCTCGCTGATCGATATGATTTGATCATGATTGATCATCCTCATCTTGGTGCGGCTATTTCCGAGAACCTGCTGCTGCCGTTAGATGATCTTTTATCTCCTTCGTATTTAGCCGATCAAAAGTTACATCGTGTTGGATTAAGCTTTGATAGCTACACCTGGGAGGGAAGGCAATGGGCGCTTGCCGCAGATGCTGCGGCCCAGATTGCTGCTTATCGTGAAGATCTGCTCCAAGCCGCAGGATTAGAGGTACCACGCAGTTGGGACGATGTGTTTGCGTTAGTTAAGAAGCTTCCAAAAGGAAGTCGGATTGGACTTCCGCTGGTACCTGTACACGCATATGCCAGTTATTTTACGTTATGCGCACAAATTGGCGGTGAAGCCTTCTGGAGCCAGGATGCGGATATCCCATATGCTGTTGGAGAAGAGGCGCTTAGCGTACTTATGAATTTACTGGCTGTTTCACATCGGCAATCGGCCACAGTCGATCCGATCGGTATGTACGAATTGATGTCAACGACTAATGAGATTGCTTATGTTCCTTTGATTTATGGGTACTCCAATTATGCAAGAGAAGCTTTCCGCCCTAGTCTTATCCGCTGCACGAATATTCCTTCCTCGAACGGAAGCCCGAGTGGGAGTATGATCGGCGGGGTCGGCTTGGCCATCTCCTCACGTTGCAAGTATCGTGAACATGCTGTCAACTTTCTCCAGATGACCGTAAGCGGTGACTATCAGAAATCTTCTTTTGTTCAAAACGGTGGACAGCCTGGGCATTTGAGTGCATGGAAAGATGCTGAAGTAAATAGGGTCACAAATGGATTTTTCAAAGATACGCTGGAGACGCTTGAGCTTGGTTCTATGCGACCGCGGTTTAATGGCTATATTGGATTCCAAGACCGTGCAGGCGCAGAGATCCAGCAGTTTCTACTTAAGGGAACCGAAAGTTCACGGACGCTAGTTCATCGACTTAACCAATGGGTTCACGATTATAAAAAGTGAGAGATGGGAGGAACCTGTGTGAAGGTTGATTCACATCAGCATTTTTGGAATTTTGAACGTATCCCGTACCACTGGCCGACTGCGGAGACGAAATCGATTTACAGAAATATTGAAGCGCCTGAACTTGAGCCATTCTTGCAAGCGTGCGGCGTAGACAAAACCGTTCTTGTCCAGGCAATGAATCATTATGCGGATACGGACTATATGCTTGAGGTGGCCGAACAGTATACTTGGGTCGCCGGTGTTGTCGGTTGGGTTCCTCTTGATCGGCCGGATGAGGTTTCGAGAAAGCTTGAAACGTATCTCAAGAACCCCTATTTCAAAGGTGTGCGGCATCTTAACCACGAAGAGCCAGATCCCGATTGGGTGATTCGTCCTGATGTGATGGAAGGGTTGAAAGTGTTAGCAGTAGCCGGTGTTCCGTACGATTTGGTGGCTATTTTCCCCGAACACCTCAAACATGTTCCAACATTGGCAGAAAACATTCCAAATCTCAAGTTGGTTATTGATCATTTGGCAAAGCCGCCGATTCGGGAAGGCTTATTTCAATCATGGGCGGATGGCATGGCGATCGCCGCTCAGTATCCGAATGTTTATGCGAAAGTATCGGGATTAAATACGGCTGCGATCTGGGATCGATGGTCAGCCAATGACATTAAGCCTTATATCAATCATGCAATGGACGTCTTCGGATCTGAACGGTTAATGTTCGGCAGCGACTGGCCTGTGGCCAATCTTGCTGGGGATTACTGCAAAGTGTGGAACGAAACGAATCGCGCGATAGCGGACTACAGTCAGGCAGATCGCGAAGCCATTCTGGGCGGGACTGCAGCTAGGTTCTATAATTTGTGATGAGTTTATCTTATTACCCAGTATTTCTGAGTATAGCCCAACGAGAAATCGAAGGGCTATAAATCAGCAAAATCGACACTCATGTTAACTGGAACGTTAACAAATGGAAAATCTACATCGATTAAAGAACTCTTGTGGCGCACGGATCCAAGGCACTTCTTGATGCAGGTATTGATCATAATACGGGTTCCGGTACTATGATGAGTGATGAAGTAATACTTTATGGATGGAGGTAACAATGAAGAAAATATTGCCGATGAAATATCCAGAGATTACTTCCTATAGCATCCAGTCAAATGTACTTTCAATAATCGCAAATTATGAAGAGACATTGCCGTGGTACCACTCACATTTTGTACAACTCTGTTGTGATAAACAATCATTAATGATAGGTTTTACAGACTGGGCTCATAATGACACGATATTTGTCCCCCGGCAACATGTCGATAATAGTTTAATAAAAAATAAATGGGAATCAAACATCTGCGAGTTTTTAATTAATTCAATTAATCTTGATTTTTATAATTATTTTTATATTGATGAATATTACATACCTGACTCAAATGCATATCAATCATATAAATTTGTTCATAATGTCTTTGTTTATGGCTACGACATTGAAGAGGAGATATTTTTTATTGCCGGTTCCTTGAAAGATGGCAAGTACATGTTCACTAGATGTACTTTTACTGAATTGGAGAATGCTTATAAAAGCGTTAGTCAAATCGAAGACTTGTTGGGAGGAGTATCTATGTATAAATACAAGAAGATCTCCGTTGATTTTGACTTAAACTTTGTCGCCAATTCAATAATTGAATATCTCTATTCGAAAAATTCCTTCCAATACGATAAACGACTTCATACTTATAAAGACGAATTTATTTACGGTATATCTGTATATCAGCATCTAGATGATTATTTAAGCCGTCTACTACACGGTGAAGATAAAAAAATTGATAAACGACCTTTCCATGCACTTTGGGATCATAAAAAATGTATGCTTTCTAGAATAAAATACATGGGGACCAACGACTTACTTAAGAACGCTGATAGTTTGTTTGTAAAATACCAAATAATTGAAAGAGAAACATTGTATCATAGAAACTCGATTTTGAAGTACTCCTTAACTAAGAATAAAGATGTGTTAGAAAAAATAAGACATGGAATAAACAGGCTTGTAGAAAATGAAATGACATTATTAAATTGTTTTTTGGAATCGATTAATCCGCTATAAATGTTGGATAGGGGCTTGTAGTGGACTCCATATCGTCAAGAATAGCAAAGCCCTTTTCAGTTTTAGCAATGAGCTGAAATGAATTTAACAGTATCCAAAATAGGTTAATACTATTGTCTATAATACTAAATGCTAACTATGAATCCACTGTATTTTCTTATAGTGTTACACACCATATATGGACATCCGTTTTGAGAAACGGAATAGTCTATTTTTTTTGTGAATATATAGGAGGAGAAAATGGCTTCATTCTTTCATATTTACTGTCCAGAGGGAGTTGAGAGTAAGTATAGCCTGATTGTTTGTTGTTGCAAAAGAGGCATTCATTACCTTTCTTTAATTGGCTTAAGAATAAAAGTAACTACAACAGCCGAATAGTCTGGTGGGACAACGAACCTGAAGCTGTTAAGGAAGCCGTACGGCAGTATTACAAAAAGAAGATTCTGTACTACATGTTTAAGTGAGAAGTTCTACTTTAAAAGAATTTGGCAAGTTAAAAATATTAATATATGTGACATACATAATCAATTCTTACAAGACAATTGCCCTAATTGTCTAAAAGATATTCCTTATTTAGATATTAATATCATTAATGGTATGTGTCCTCATTGCCGAGTAAGATTGAACATGAAAAAAGTTAGTAATATTAACGTAAACGAAAAACAGGAAAAAATAATTCGAGATTGGCTCTATTTGCTTGATAGAAGTATTTTTTCATCTAGGTTTTCAGAGAATAACAAAAATTTGTCAGTAACACTATTATACCTAAAGCATAAAAACATTTTTTATTCTCCTAGGAAAAGTGGTCAGGCCTTTGAGCTTTTGTATTATGCAGTTGGAATTGAAACGAAATTTAGGTTAACTCTCGATAATATTTTATCTGAACTTTTTTATAGAGATATTTCTATGGAAGCATTCTATTCAACATATCCTCCTCAAAGTTTTGTTAGTAGTATACAACAATATCTAGATAGGCGAGTAGAGTTGAAGAATAGGACAAAATTAGGTTAAATATGCATACATAGAGCCCGGGGATGTTTGGGGTGAGTGCGATGAGTTAATAAATTTTGGATACAGTAAAGTTTTATTAGATATCAATAAGTCATATAAGATGAACCAAATTTGTAGTCTTCATGGTATTAATCTTAGACGTTTAAGATATTATGGTGGCTATTTCGCAAAATATGGTTTGATTCCACATAACAAAAATTTTATACCAGATATAATTGTTAATGACCCAATACAATATTTTAAAGAACTTGGAAAAAGAGCCACAGAAGAAATTGCTCGTGAGAAGTATGGTTGGTCATCCAAAGATTATTGGTATTACTATTTTGACCAGTCTGTTCAAAAATACTTGAAATTCTAATAGGATTTAATGATAAGAGAAATCGCCGACAAAACGGCGATTTTTTTGATTTCCTAAAATATATTGATTTGTTATCAAGAACGTTGTTATGATATTAATGGGAACGTAAGTTTGTCTTTTTTCATTTTTTTTCGACGTTTCATATTACAATATTCATGCAAACCGTCAAATATTAATACAGAAAATGCCAAAAGTTAAATACGATAACAACGAAAATAATGCAATAGAAATGACAAAACAAGTTACAATTCACACTGTGAAATTCAAGAATTAATTGGAATTGTTGCAGTAAAGTTTAGACGTTTTGTTTCAGAATTACTTGGACTGAATTTTTATACAAAAAAATGAATGAACATAAAAAATAAGCAGACATCTGATGAATTCTCAGTTGTCTGCTTATTTTTTGAAGGGGAGTAGTAATCCGTGAAGAATAAACAATTAGTAAGAGGTTTGTAACTTTTTTGGTATTGATCTATTGTTTCCAGAAGTCGCGGCGAGACATAAAAAGGGACAGTCGAGAGAGGGCTTAAGACATTTAATGAATATACAATTCAGTTAAAGGAAAACTATAGTTTAACACCAGAGAAGGCAGTCGGTCATTTTGGCTCGATTGCATTTCCTTATGTTAATTGCAGGGAAATCTTATTTATCCACGAATAATCAATGTATGGAAAATTGTATTAATGTGAAGTATGCGTATTGGTAATCGAGGATTTCGATGATTCCTGCTTAGAGAGAATTTACCCAAACATTAGATGATATGACCCTTAATCATTGTCCATTGCACTTGGAATTGTTCATTTAACAAGACAAGATCAGCGTCAAAGCCCGTGGAGATTCTGCCTCGGGTATCAAGGCTTAATATTCGTGCAGGTGTGGTTGAAGCCATTTGAACCGCGTCTTTTAAAGAAATGCCGGTTTCTACGGTTAGACGAAGTGCCTCATTCATCGTAACCGTACTGGAGGCTAAAGTCCCATCCTCTAGTCGAGCTACACCGTCGGAAACCGTAACATGATGTCCACCGAACACATAATTCCCGTCACCTAGTCCCATGGCTTGCAAAGCATCTGTGATAAGTACCATGCCATCTGGTCCTTTCAGACGATGCATCATTCTAACGATCGCAGGATGCAAATGAATACCATCCACAATCGCTTGGAGGCTTACATGTTCTTCTTCAAAAGCGGCTACAACCAGACCGGGATCACGATGATGAATCGGACGCATGCCATTGAAACAATGCGTAACGTGACTCGCTCCGGCTTCAAAGGCTTGCTTTGCTTCCTCGTATGTGGCATCCGAATGCGCAACCGCGATTATGATGCCATTTTCTTTCAGAAAAGAGATGAGCTCCATCCCGCCAGGTAATTCTGGGGCTATTGTAACCATCTTAATCAGTCCATCTGCTTCGTTAAAAATTTCTTTCATTTCAGTAAGATTCGGATGTCGTAAAAATCGTTCATTTTGCATACCTTTACGCTTCGGATTCAGGTACGGACCCTCTAGATGAAGCCCGACAATTTTGGCCCCGACTTCACGCCCGATTACACGTTTCACACTACGAATCATGGCTAGTAATTCTTCAATTGTAGAGCTAACGGAGGTAACCAGAAATGAGGTGCAGCCCGTTTCAGCACAAGCACGCGAAACCTCCTGAATACTCGCCACACTGCCATCCATCATATCGAACCCGTTAGCACCGTGGATATGCACATCGATCATACCAGGTATCAATAAATGTCCTTGACCATCCATAAGTTCATATTCGCCCTCCGGAAGAGAAGAAAGACCACTTTCTAGCTTTTCAATAATTCCGTTTCTTATCCAAAGTGTGGCAGGTAGAACAAGGTCGTCTGGTTGGATCACGTTTACGTTGTGCAAAATTTTAAGACTCATCTATGTTATCCTCCTCGTATTTGTCTTTCTCTTCACATTGAATAATCGCTATATTTTTATTATGGAGTACTTCTCTTATTTCGTTAGGCACCTCTTGATCGGTAATCAAAATATCCACAAAGTCAAAATCTAAACGATAAACCGATTTGCTTGTAAACTTCGTGAAATCAGCTACGACGATTACCTGATCCGATCTGCGGGCCATCTCTTTTTTTACAGAAACATCATCTTCGTAAGGAAAGTAAAGCCCATCAGTTTGTATAGATGTAGCTCCGATAAATGCCTTATCAGCTCTTAATTCTCTTAGTTTATCAATGACGGAAGGTCCATATAATAACCGATTTTTGGTATGTAAATAGCCACCTAGCACATATACTTGGAGATCTTCCCGTCCTGAGAGAATCCCTACAATGTCTATGGAATGTGTGACAGCTGTAATATTTTTAGCTGAAATTTGTTCTGCTACAGACTGTACCGTAGTTGATACGTCTAAAATGACTGTTTCCCGATCTTGAACTAGTTTAGCTGCTATCTTCCCAATTTTACTTTTACTGTCTGTTTCGTCAATTAAACGTTCCTGATAGGTGGCTATTTCCTTCTTCAATTGAGGTAAAGCGACGCCTCCATGTGTACGAATAACGACCCCTTCTTGTACTAATTTAACAATATCTCTTCGGGCTGTATCCCTAGATACATCTAGAAGAGAGCAGATATCCATTACACTCATCGCATGGTGTTCATTAATATAGTCGAGTATTTTCAGTAATCGTTCTTCTTGATACATCATCATCACCTCTTATAAGTAAGATTATCATAAAATATAAGTGAATTAAAGTAATATTTAAGTATTTTTAAGTATTTTAGTGATTTCACTATTTCATTTGGCCAATTGATGGGCTTAATTTGTAATTGCCGTATATTAAAAGTTCTTCGAGCAAAGCATTCAATTCTATGGCTGTTGTCACACTTACCCTAATCCAGTAGTAGCCTTCTTCGCTTACGCGGTGCGCTTCAATGACATTATTGTTTTGTTGAACAAACGATTGAAAAGATTGTGTTAATGTTCAAAATCCATGAGCGTAAAACAAGAATTTCTATTTTGATGACATCAAATTTCAAGATTATGGTAATATAAAGAGGGCAAAACGATGAAGATTATTTTTTTGTCGGTCAATTGCAAACAGCAAACATTCGCTTCACGGTTAAATCACCTATCGAAATGAAATTGCCTGGAGGGACAATGTTCTCCACAGATCGGACACGAACTTACGAAATATACATGAAGTTAGAAGATGAATATAAAGCCCAGGATGCCATTAAATAAAACCCTAACAGACTGCCGTCATCGACGGCAGTCTGTTTAACTAAACGCGCAAGTTCATCCTTTTTTTAAAATTAAAGGATAGTATTTAATGATAAAGACAAATAGGAGAGTGAGGGATTTATATATTGACGAACATAGTGCGGTTTATCGCTATAATGATACCGATATTGCTTAGTATTCTCGCTTGCAGTAATGATGAGGTTCATCATACTAGTATGCCAACAGTAAACTCTCGACATAGTAACCAGCAATCGGTCTATAGACCTGACATGTTTCTTGAGAATATAGCTTTTCCCTTCGGTGAAGGTTTGGGACAACCACTAGAGTCAGGGACTCCTCCTTCTGAGGCGAAGCTTATCAAAAGCTTTGCTCTAACTCGCTCTGAGGCGGAAGTACATATTTATAAAAGCGGTGGTGATGCCTCCCCAATATATACGGGGTATCTCAAGGGTAAGAACTCGGAATGGAAGTTGGGTAACTTGCCTAATTTTAATGAAAATCAAGCTTGGATTAATCCGATGAATTTCATAACTGGGGATGTGTCTGGCGCGGCTATTGAAATCCCTTTTGGTGAAATAGGGGCACAGAATGGATTGCTGATTTATCATCCTAAAACCGATTCATGGAAGATAACAGATTTTCAAGGACATACGGCCATTCCGATGGATCTCGACAATGACGGTGTCCCTGAATGGGTCGGAAACCAGACGGATTGGGTCCCGCATGCTGTGGAGATCCATCGTTGGGTCGCAGAATATGATCGTTTTGAATCGACAGTTATTCAATGGGATAGAAGTCTCTTCCCTGATGCGCCTATAGAAGAAATTTTTTATTCATCCCTTTTTGTGGAGGAGGGGAAGCATTTCATTGAAATAGGCTACAAAGATGGTTACGCCTTTTTTACATTTGACCACGGATTCTTAAAAAAGTACAAACCTACCGATACCAGAAGCCGTGTCTGGGAAATGCAAATGGCTCGACAGCATCATTAATTTTGAATATCATAATGCTCGTTGAACTAGCGGGAACGTTAGTTCAATGAACTATCTGCTTTTATTTGTCTCAGAAGTACTTCATAACTTAATTCTCTCTGTTGGTCGTGCTGGTGTGGGGGGACATTGATTTTATGAATATTAATGAAATCAGAGATTTAGTCAAAAGAAGATCCCCCTTTGGCCACTAAGAAGCCTTTATTATAAGGGCTCTGCCTACAAGCATGTAGAATAAAAGCTGAAAGCTAAAGGTTAACCAAGCTCAAGCTCACCGAAATCGCAGCTTCGATGGAAATCAGGCACGGACGAAGTGACTCGATTCCAACATCCATAGTGTGGAATAGGCGTATGATCCCCGCATTTGTAAAAATTTGCGCAAATCTTGCGGCCAGCCTCAGGACTGAAATCCGGAAATATCGTTTGGATCCAGCGGAAAGGGATGGAAAATTCCAGCTGCCAATACGGCATTTTGGTAATCCGATCATAGCATTCTGGAGATGCATGGATGAGGAAAAGAGCCGAATCAACGTCCAGCAAATAGGTCCGGTCAAACCGATTGGTGCCCAGTTTCAGCAGAAGATTACCGGCTGCGTTCAACTCGAAATTCAGATATCTGGGATCCGACTCTGGCAGTGGCTGAAAGAAAAATTCGACACAGCTGTCTTTGCAAACTGGTTCGTTTATTGTGCGATAGGTGATTGTGGGGTTCGCTTCATATACGCTATAATGCAGATGAATTCGTTCGGACGTGTACATCAGCTTTACTTTTACTGTCGGCTTGTAGCCATTGTCTAGCCAAAGATAATGATCGATGGATAAATCGCTAATTGCATTCCAAGAAACGGGAGAATCCGTATACGTAGGTTGAATAAGATATTTCATAGTTCCTCCTTTTTGTGTTCAGTATGTAAATAACCTGAAAGAATCCTCCTGCAATTAAGCTTCTTGTAGGAGGATTCTTTTGGTGATATTACGTCCTCAGCGTGCCGTATCTCTTCCTGTATTCACCAGGCGTAATACCGGAGTAGCGTTTGAACATGCGGATAAACGAATTTACATTCTGATAGCCAACCTTGACGGAGACGTCTTGGATTTTCAGATCCAGGTTATTCAGTAATTCTTTCGCTTTCTGCATGCGCAAGCCGTTCAAATAATCGCTGAAGTTCGCTCCTGTTTTTTCTTTGAAATAGGTTGATAAGTAGCTTGACGTAATGTTTAATTTGTCCGCCATGATATCCAGCGTGATGTCCTGCTCCAGGTGCTGGACCAAATACTCAAGGATAAAATAGGTCATCCGATCGTGTTCCGATTTCTTGTGATTCACTCTTTCTATGGCTGGCGATATAAGTTGTTTGAACCATTGTTTGTATTTTTCGATATTGTAAAAGCTGTTCAGGTGATTTAAAACCAGAGGCGGCAACTCACCTTGTTCCCGATGCAAATTTAGTTTCATGATCGACTTGTTCAACTGTCCGTAAACTTCTTTGGCGAACCTTCTGAATTCGTCCACGGAGGCTTCTCTTTTGCAGAGGGCGTCCAGTTGCCGGTGAATCCAGTCCAATAGCGATTGTTCATTCCCGGACATGAGCCGAGTGGAGAACTCCTCTTCCACTAGTACAGTGAAATGTACAGCACCTTTCGCAGGACGGAACGTGCGGATGAGTTGAGTCTCGTCGTTCAATTTCCGCTGTAGTAACATGGTGGATGCATATTCATAAGCTGAAATCAAATGGCCGGAATCAGGGTAAATCGGGCTTACAGCGATAGTCAGGAAAAACAGGTCCCGGTCTACTTCAAGTACCTGAATTAATTGCTCCAACGCAGATTCAATGTCTGCCGTCTCGTCCGGGCCGAAGAGTAGAGTAATCGCCGTATCCTTATCCATTTGGAACGTAATTGTGTCCTTGAATGTCTGTGACAGGAAAATATTAATATATTCCCGGATAAAGTATACAGCTTTTTCGAGCTCGGAATCGAGTTCCCCAAATTTATCTTTCATCGTCAACTGATACAGCACGAGCGTGAAAGGGGTATCGGCAACAACCAGCTCTCGTAGCTCAGTTAAGTTCATATGGATGTTTCGCAATTTATTTGTGTAAGCATAATACCGAAGCTCGTCTTTCTTTTTGTCCAAATCCTCCGTAATCTGATCATTTGTTCGGAGGATGCTGCTCATTTTTTCGCTAATCATATTAAATTCGTAGATAGGACTGCTCACCGGCACGCCTGATGGGTGACGCTGCTGAACGGCCTCTATGATTTTTTTGACAGGCCTGTTTAATCGCATCGTGAGTACCACAGACGTTATGATACTTAACAGGATGATGATTACCAGTAAAGTAATGAAAACAATATTCAAACGCAACAACTGATTAGAAATGCTCTTGATCGGAACGACGCTAACATAGGTCAAGCCGGTCAACTGTCCTTTTTGATAGAAATAATAGAGATTATTGTTGGTAAAGCTTCCGTTCTGCCCTTCAAAAGATTGGTTCAGCGGTGCCTTCATGCTAGGAGACGAAGAGAATATTGCTACACCTTCTTCATTTATTATGTATAAATCAAATTGATCTGAGTAATGGTACGAGTTGAACATTTTAGTCGGATTAAGCATGACTATGAAATACATGTCTTTATAAGGCATCAGCTTAACAATAGCCGGAAGCAGCTGTCCTTTGTTCTTTTGGATATTAGCTGAGATTTCCGTGAATGAGGAGGTAGGGATCAACCGGTAAGTATAGGATTCGTCGAACTGGCGAAACCAAAATTCCGGAAGATATGCACTGCTGGCATAATATCTGGAGAACAAGTCATTAGCCCCGCTCGTCCCTTCCTTTTCCACCACATAAGAATCGTTTTTGAAATAGAGCATGATATTGTCAATAGAAAGAAAAGGGTTGGCGATCAGCACTTTGATCACCGACATGACGTTGTCTACTTTGTCATACGCGTTTAATTTCTGTACATTCCGCAAAAGATTCAGATTCGCCATAAATATGTCATCTTGATTTAAACTAATAATCGTTTCCCTGACTAGCCTGAAATGATTCTCGTATTGGTCCACCGTATGATTTAGGTTCGATTGGTTGTATTTGACGATTTCTTCGTAGATTTTCGATTTCAGAAATAAAAAGGATATGAAATTGAAGACAGCGAGCACGGCTATCACAACAAGAAAACTGGTCATTAACTTTGCGAATAAGGAATTGGTTTTCCAACTAAACCGCCATAATTTTAACACCCGATAGACCCCCATGTTCTCTATGTCGATTTCTGCAAATCCTGCTGGATCCATAGTAACATTCATCATACAACTATACTACGGGATAGTGATCTAAAGGAAAATATTCATTTCTTTTAATTCATACACACTTTCTTTGCTTATCCAATAAATTGCGTGTTCTCTATTAAATGTGGCGATTTATTTCTCGAGAATGGCATGTGTATAATGACGATATTAAAGCCCGCTGCACGAAGGCGCCAGCAGCAGGCAAGCATCTACAACTGAATGAGGAGATATGCGCATGACCCAAACGAATACGCACGCAATCGAGAAGAAGCAGAAGCAAGTATCCGTCGAATCGTTCAATCAGGTTAAGACAACGAGTCTGCTGAGAAAATCATGGAACCATAACAAATATTTATGGTTGCTGGTTCTGCCCTGCTTGCTCTACTATGTCATTTTTCGCTATATCCCTATGTTTGGATTGGTGATCACGTTCAAAAACTTTAATCTCTTTAAGGGCATCTGGGCTAGTGAATGGGTAGGGTTCAAATATTATGTGATGTTTTTCCAAAATCCAGATTTCTTTCTATTGATGCGTAACACGCTCTTATTGGGCTTTTACAAGCTGTTGTTCGGCTTTCCCGCTCCTATTATTCTGGCCATCCTTCTAAACGAATTGAAAAATATGGCTTTAAAGCGGTTTGTCCAGACAGTAAGCTATTTGCCCCATTTCATCTCGAACGTGATTGTTGCCAGCATGGTAATTATGTTCCTATCTCCGTCTGGCGGCTTGATTAATCAGATTATACAAAGGTTCGGATTCTCACCAATCAACTTCATGATGGAGCCCGGTTGGTTCCGTACCATCTACGTCGCTTCGGATATTTGGCAGCAAATCGGCTGGGAATCGATCATATATTTGGCGGCACTGACCGCTGTGGACCCGCAGCTCTATGAAGCAGCAAGTATTGATGGAGCGGGACGCTGGGGAAAACTGTGGAACGTCACACTGCCTGGCATTGCGCCGACGATTGTTATCCTCTTTATATTAAATGTGGGGAAAGTATTGGAAATCGGCTTCGAAAAAGTATTTCTTATGTACAATGCGGCCATTTATTCGACGGCGGACATCATCAGCACTTATGTTTACCGAGTAGGTCTAGAGCAAGGCAATTTTAGCTACGGGGCATCGATCGATTTATTTATGGGCATCATCAGTCTGATCTTTATCTATTCAGCGAACTACATTAGCAGAAAATTGGGAGAAAACAGCTTATGGTAAAGGAGGAATTAACGGTATGAAAAAACGCATCAGCCTTCTCGGCCTAGTAAATTCTCTGATCATGCTTCTTGTCATTGTCGTTACGCTTTATCCATTCATATATATGTTGGCCGTTTCATTAAGCAAGGATGTATTTGTCATGAAAGGGGAGATTAGCCTTTGGCCCAAAGGATTTAATCTGAAGATGTATGAATTGGTTTTTAAAGATCCGAAAATATGGATCTCCTATAAAAACACACTGATCTATGTCGGCTTGGGAACACTTATTTCCGTCATTATTACTTCTATGGGGGGGTATGCCTTGTCGCGAAAGGATATGGGGTTTCATAAGTCCATGACTGTGCTCATCATTTTCACGATGTTTTTCAGTGGTGGCATGATACCTACGTTCCTGGTAGTACGGTCGTTGGGTTTAGTCGACACCATTTGGGGCATGGTGCTTCCAGGTGCGGTGAGTACATGGAATTTGATTATTATGCGCACTTTTTTCAGCAACATGCCGAAGGAAGTTGAAGAATCCGGCAGAATGGACGGGCTAACAGATATCGGTATTTTCTTTCGCCTCGTCCTTCCGTTGTCGAAGGCGGTCATCGCAACTGTCTCCCTGTTTTACGCGGTGGGGTTATGGAATAATTTTATGCTGCCGCTGCTTTACCTAAGAGATCCGGATCTCTTTCCACTCCAGGTTCTTCTTCGCAATCTGGTATTGGCCGGCAACGTCGCATCCGGCGATGTAACTCGAATTGGAGGTGATAATCTCATTGTAGAGGATTCGTTGAAATTCGCGACAATCATGGTTTCAACGTTGCCGATTTTATTGGTCTATCCGTTCATCCAGAAATATTTTGTCAAAGGTGTCATGATTGGTGCAGTAAAAGGATAACGCACAAATGCACAAGGAATGTAGTCAGCCACCAAAAGAAGAAGAGGGGAAAAAAATGAAAAGAAACGCAATGATGATTTTAACTGTGATGCTTGGATTATCGATTTTAGCGGGATGTTCTGGCAGCAAGACGGAGGAGAATGCAAGCGGAGAAACAAAGAATACGGCATCGGGGAGTAATGGAAGCACCTCGGCGCCAGTCTTGGAGAAGAAAACCTTCAAAGCTTTGTTGGATAGCAACCCAACGTTTCCGTACAGTAAGGATTGGCCAATTTGGAAATGGATTGAAGAAAAAACTGGTGTGACGCTTGACGTACAGACACCATCCGGTAAACTGGGCGATTCGCTAAATTTGGTAGTGGCTTCCAATAGTATGCCAGATTTGATGTATATTCCAACCCGCGTGACCGCGAATAAATTTGGTCAGCAAGGTGCACTCGTCAACATTCTCGATTATTTAAACCAGATGCCGAACCTGTCGGCATGGTTGAAGAAATATCCAGAAGAGGGCAAAGCAGTTCTCTCCTCGGAAGGAAAGATGTACATGTTCCCGAACCAAGGCTTTGGGGAAACAAACCGGATGATTTGGCTGTACCGGGAAGACATCTTCCGCAAGAACGGTTTGACGCCGCCGAAAAACTACGATGAGCTGTATACTGTTCTGAAAAAGCTGAAGGAGTTGTATCCGAGCAGTTACCCACTCTCCATGCGTTTCGGTCAAATTCCCGACGAAATGTACGCCAACCTCACGACGAATTTCAATACTGGTGAGAACGTCTACTATAATTTCGACAAAAAGGATTGGGGATTCGGACCGACGGAAGATGCGTACAAAGCGATGTTGGGCGCTTGGAATAAGTTTTATAAGGAAGGATTGATCCCGCCTGATTTCCTGACGACGCAAACGAAACAATGGCAGGACATGATTTCCAATAGCAATTCGTTCATCACGATCGACTATATCAGCCGTATTGACTTCTTCAACAACGCCATGAGAAAGGACAATTCAGAGTATAACATGCAATTCATGGCGCCTCCGGCCGGGATTTCTGGCGGCAAGCAGTTGAATCCATACTTCCAATATTTGGAGGGTGGTTTAACGGTGGCATCCACATCCAAAAACGTAAAAGATATTATGAAATATATGGACTTCTTTTACTCCGAGGAAGGTAAAACGTTGACGAGCTGGGGGAAAGAAGGCGAGACGTTCACGGTGGAGAATGGCCAGAAGAAATTTAAGCCTGAATTTACAGATGTAACGGAAATGCGCAAGAAAACAGGCCTTCAGACGAGCGGCGATTACACTTGGATCGATTTCGGAGCGCATTTGTCCCTGTTCTCCAAAGATTTGCGCGCGGCTTATCAGGAAGTTGTGAAATACGATCTACCGGCAATGCAGCCGAAACCGGCGTTTACGGAAGAGGAGAACGAGAGATTGGCTGTGACTGGTCAAGCGGTGAAAAAGAGCCGAGATGAAAACTTCGCTAAGTTTGTTACGGGCTCTCGTAGCTTGAGCGAATGGGATAAATACGTTAAGGAAATTGAAGGACTAGGCGTGCAGAAACTGGTAGATACCTATAAAACGGCTAATAAACGGGTAGAGTCTGTCGAATTGAAATCGAAATAAAGCCGCAATTAGCAACAAGACAAAACTTGTTGAGATAGGACGGATGCTGTTTGGCTCGAGCTTCATGCTGGAGGAGTAGCATCCGATCTTACTAATTATTAGTCATGTTAAATTAAAGGAAGTGGATACATTGGTCATGCTCCCGAAAAAACTTTGTCACATAGGATTGCTTATATCCCTTCTTCTGCTGGCTGTGATGGTGGGAATGCCTTCTCATGCGGGTGCGGCTGTAGACCCAGGAGTTACGATCGATACGCCAAAGGAAAGAGCACAGCTAGTCAAAGGCGTCACTCGTTTTACAGGAACGTATACGAAAGCATATGAGGTCCAAACTGTTTATTAATGGGGAAAAGCAGGTCGACACGGTGATGGTCGATCCGGAAGGAGACGATACGGGCAGCTAGTATTATGATTTTGATAACAGCTCTTATAATGGCGAAGTGCAGGTGATCGCCAGAGGCAGTGACATCATCACGCGTTACGGGGTATGGAGCCAAACGGTTAGCGTAAATGTGAACAATCCAGAATCAGGACTCCATCAGGTGAACATCATTAATCCAACCGACGGCGTAACCATCAGTGGTACAGTGTCGATTCGGATCTCCGTTAAGCTGGCAGGTTAGGATCAATAACGGCGCATGGTTGAATACTGTTCTGTTTCAAAATGAATACGTTTACAATTGGGATTCCAATGGGAATGGCGATAAAACGAATGAGCCATTCTATATGCCTAAGCAGGATCGCGCCATGTAGATTTGGGAGTCTGAAACGTACAAGTTGCTGCTTAACCCAAATTCGTGGACAGTACTCGATACGCTTGCTCAAGATACGGCGACGTTCGGCTCCGATCCGATTACAACATTTTATTTGGCTGTCGGCTCTTTTGCCGGTATGGACATCCTGGAGGACGATCCAGGCAAACTACGCGACTTCATCATTTGGGCGCACCAACACGGCTACGCCGTTCAGGCTTGTATAGCGGGCGGAACTTCTCCCGGATACCTAGGTGCTTATGAAGCTATCACTATAAAGCGATCCGTGAAATCGAGCGGATCATCAATTATAACTTGGCTTCTAGTGCAAATGAAAAGTTCGACGGAGCCCCCCTTTAAAATATAAACTTAGACCCGCAGCCCGTTGCTGTGGGTCTCTTTGTGCGACGGGCAGTTGCATCCTGAAGTAGTCAAATGACGAAACATCTGATGAACGGAAGGGGAGCGACCTCGAGAACAAACAATTGAATGTGGTGCTGGACAACAGAAACGTTACTGCGGTAAGAACGAACGAAAAATTGAAGCTTTAATGGCATAGTATTTAAGGACATATGTTGTTTGAAATATCGCAGATGGAACGGTGCTGGACATGATCTACTGTTTCTAATAAGGTAACTATTGGTTTCCAAAATATACCTGTACTGCTAACGCAGAACGATAGCTCAATAAATATGAAGAAACGTCATTCCAATAATCTTGGAATGAAGACGTGTACAGTTTAAAGAGGTCTTACTTAAATCCCACCAACAGCATTTGGAGGACAATGACATATTATCGTAAGCGGATTTTGGACAAGTCATTATTGCCGATAGCTCGCTCAGTAGCGTTTCCGTAATAAAGGTTCGTCGCTCAACTATTCAAAGGAAAATATTCCAAGATTACAGAAAAAGTAATGATGAAATCATTAATTGTTTTGTAATAGATGAAGGGGAAATCCACAATTAAACATTGTGGGACATCGGTCGTTCATACGCTTTCTTAAGGTATTAACCGTGAGGAGGTCTCCACTCATATGCTCTTAAAAGTAAAACTTCAAAATTCGTCGATAAACTGCCGATTCCCAAAACTATTACCCCGATCGACCAATACAAGAAAGGTTCGTATTATGAAGTGACCATGAGGGAATTTACCCAGAAACTACGTGATCGTCGATTTTACTCGATTTTTCGGTAAGACGATCGTTCTTAAAAATGTCTTCAAGGGGGCCTCCCCCGAAACAACCGATGTGATGCAGTTCAGAGTAGCCACTCCTTTAAAAGGTAAAGATACCAGTTCTCTTCCAGATCATTTAATGAAATTTGATTTTCTTTCAAGAGAAATGGCAACAAGGACAAGAGATCTTACACTCGTCAGGGTGGAGGATAAATATGGAATATTATTGAATTTACTGGACGGTAAAAGGTGGAGTGATTGTATATCCGAGAAAATGGAATTAGGAACTATTTTCTATAGCATTCTCAGAACTCCTTTCCTCTCGCTTTTCCATCATTACCTCCTAACTTGCCCAGTTATTGGAGTTATAACTACATTACGCTTCTACTTGATAATTAAGGGGGTATCGGTGAAGAACAATGAAATCATTGAAAAGGAGGGTAAAAATGAAAGCTTTAACCTATCAGGGGATTAGAAATGTGAAAGTTAAAGAAGTACCAGATGCCAAGCTAGAGAAATCGGATGATATTCTGGTTCGTATCACAACTACGACCATATGTGGTTCGGATCTTCACCTCTATAATGGGGAAATACCGAATATGCGAGACGACTTTATTATTGGGCATGAGCCGATGGGAATTGTAGAGGAGATAGGAACAGATGTTACCAAAGTGAAAAAGGGAGACCGCGTCATCCTTCCCTTTAACATTGCTTGTGGTCAATGTTGGTATTGTAACCATCAATTAGAAAGCCAGTGTGATAATTCGAATGATTTTTTACATGGAGATACAGGCGGGTATTTCGGTTATTCCGATACCTTCGGCGGATATGCAGGCGGACAAGCTGAGTTGCTGCGTGTTCCTTATGGGAACTTCATCCCTTTCAAAGTCCCTGAGGATGCTGAAATGGAGGATGAGAAACTTCTATTTCTCTCTGATATTATTCCTACAGCCTATTGGAGTGTGGATCATGCAGGAGTCAAGGCTGGTGATACCGTCATTATTCTGGGCTGTGGACCCGTGGGATTGCTGACACAGAAGTTTGCCTGGTTGAAAGGTGCAAAACGTGTTATCGCGATCGATCATGTGGATTATCGTTTGGAGCATGCACGTAAAACGAATCATGTCGAAGTTTTTAATTTTAAAAAACAAGATGATCTGCTTCAATATTTAGCTGAGCTTACAGGCGGTGGAGCTGATGTAGTCATCGATGCTGTAGGACTGGATTCGGAGAAGGCCTTTGTGGAGAAAATAGAAACGATGCTTAAGCTCCAAGGTGGTGGACTTGGGGCATTCCGAATGGCTACTAAACTGGTGCGCAAAGGTGGCACGATTCAGGTTACTGGGGTTTATGGGATGAATTACAATGCTTTCCCTTTTGGTGATTTGTTTAGCCGCAATATTACGCTGAAGATGGGTCAGGCTCCAGTCATTCACTATATGCCTGAATTATATCGTCAAATCAAAGAAGGTATATTTGACCCAACCGATATCATTAGCCATCGATTGAAGTTGGATGATGCGGAGCATGCATACAGCATTTTTAATAAGAAGGAGGATCAGGCTATTAAAATAATTTTGAAACCTTAGTTATATCATGGTTTAAAAAGCGAGCAGAATCCCACTGGGATCCTGCTCATTTTTTTATCTGTAAGCCAAGACAATCTAATCCTTATTTAGTTCTTTTTCACCGTAGTGCAAAGGTTCATCTTTTGGATTTCCACTAAATTCCCATTTAATTATTTCCTCAAAAGATTAATTTGAAACTTTACTATTATGGGATTTGGTGGAATTGAACGCTAACTCAATTTATTAAATTTCTTTCGTAGGTTTAAATGTCGTGCTAACTTTTTGGTACTGGAGAATCTAACCAAATAAAGTAGAATAAGTGATTTTGGTGATCTAAACGTCATTCAGCAATACAATCATATTGTTCAGAAACGTATGCATATAGTTGGAAAGTTTGAAATGGAATTTGGTCCACTGATGCCCTTTGGACATAGCTTCATGAGGCAGCCTTGGCAATGGGAGGAGACATCTTGGCCATGGCAAGTTTGAGAAGGAGGTCAGTCGATGTGGATTTATGAAAAGAAGCTTCAATATCCTGTAAAGGTTAGTAAACGCGATCCAAGAATGGCTAGAATACTTCTTGAGCAGTATGGAGGTGCGGATGGTGAACTCGCTGCGGCACTCATACTTAAACCATAAAAGAGGACTTTCATCTCCATAAATACTAGAGGTGAAGGCCCTCAATTTACTTAATCGACTATGTTAGTTACTGGTATACCCATAATGCACAATGACCGGTTGTGACGATTGTATTGATCCTTGTTGTGGATATCCGCTTTGCTGGGAATTCTGTGCCTGATAGCCACCGTAATGAGAAATAACCGGCTGTGAGATGTTTTGAGAATATGCATTCATTTGAGATGCATGGTTAGGCTGAATGCTTTGCTGGGAATTCTGTGCTTGGTAGCCGCCGTAATGAGAAATGACCGGCTGTGAGGCGTTTTGAGAGTAAGCATTCATTTGGGCTGCATGCTTGGGTTGCATGCTATACTGGGAATTCTGTGCCTGATAGCCCCCATAATGAGAAATGACCGGTTGTGATGCATATTGAGAGTTAGCATTTATTTGAGATGCATAGTTAGGCTGAATGTTGTGCTGGGAATTGTGTGCTTGGTAGCCGCCGTAATGAGAAATGACCGGCTGTGAAGTGCTTTGAGAGTAAGCATTTGTTTGGGATGCATGGTTGGGTTGAAAGCTATACTGGGAATTGTGTGCTTGATAGCCGCCGTAATGAGAAATGACTGGCTGTGAATTATTCTGCGTAAATGCGTTGTCCTGTGAATATTGAGTCTGATAGCCGCCATAATGAGAAATGACCGGCTCCTGCGAGGTATTAGAATTAGCGTATCCGTTTGTATAGGACGATTGAGATGCATTGTTTAGGCTTTGCTGTCCGAATTGATTCATTTTATTGTTCCTCCTAAAATATCTATGTTGGCCTTTGAAGCCTACATTATTATTAGGATTCAGCTTGCTTTTATTCTGTGAATTATTGGTTCTTTAACGGTACTAGTACCACATCAGATGCTTCGATGTTATGAAAAGGACTTCCCAATTATAATGGCTTATATACTATGGTACTTCTATCGTCCGATTGCCATTAAAGTAGCATACTAATAGTCATAATTTAGAGTATTGAAATAAAAGAGGGATATAAATAGTGTTGTTGAGACGAAAGATAATCATTTTATTCTAAATTCGATCAACTGCTCAATCAAGCACGGCTTCCTAATGCTGGAAATACTTTAGACCAATTAAATAATCAAGCCTATGAATTAACCCTACACCTACAAAAATTTAAACTCAATTTATTATTATGCTTAATGAATTAGAGGAATATCTGCGAATTCTTCTTGCGATTTTAGCAGGAAAAGGGGTCATCACAGAGTTCCAGATGCAACAACTCTCGGTCCATTAATACCTGATATATGTAAGCTATTAACCGCATGAAAACTGAATGTTAATATGAAAACAGTAGAAATTGTAACCATAATAATCTTTCTCATTAAGGGTCTCCTTTTTAACATGATTTGAATTCAATGTTAGGATACCCAGATTTAAGATCTTTTAATGTCGTGAGCTATATGGACCACTTACCTTTAAATATATTAGCATTAATTATTAATGCCCGAGCTCCATGTTTAATAGGAAAAAGATCTCCAATAATTGGAGATCTTCTTTACTTTGCAGACTTTACTTCTTGAATTGGTTTAATAGCGAATAGTGTATGAAGCCAGCAACTACACAAGTACCAGATATACTATAGAACATAACTTGAAGCGAAAAATTCACAAGAACTGAAGCCAGTGGGGGGCCAACTGCAACGCCAATGAACCTCATAGAACTATAGATGAAAGTTATTGTGCCTCTTTCTGCTTTATCTATTCCTTCCGTTATTAAGGAATCTAAGCAGGGTAGAGTAACACCAATACCAATGCTGCAATACTAATTAAAGTAATTAACCAGCATAGGGATTGAACCATGCCAGATACAACAAGAGAGGCAGTTACTATTGCTATTCCCAAAAAAAGTGATCCACTTCGTTAATCTTTCGTTTTTTTCAATTTTTCTACCTGTAATGAATGAAGCAAGACATAGTGCAGCAGAAGGGATAGCAATCAGGCATCCTTTTCAGAAGCTTTTAACCTCCAGTATGTCTGATAAATAAAAAAGTGCCCTTAAAATTAATAAACATACAGATGAAACCAATAGTAAAAATAGCTGATAACCAACGGCCATTGTTCACAAATATTTGCTTAAGATTTTGAAGAAAGTGCCTAAACGTTACTTTTTTTCTTTCTCATCTTTTTTCTTGGGAGATTTAACTAGAAAGGTAACTAATATAGTAGATATCACACACTACACACGGATGGTGAGAAAGGGTAAAAACCAAACATAGAAAGCTAGTACCGAGCCTAAAAACAATAAAAACGGAGTGCCGCGGGTTTGCGAGCTCCGTTTTCTAATTAATTATGGAATATCACAATTTCTTCTTTCTGTTATTTTTCATAAATAACTGTAAATGAAAATAAAATCATCGCTTACCTGCCATGGACGAGGTGAATTGAGTAACTCTGGAGACGATGTAAAGCGTAAAAAATGTAAATTTACATCGAAAGAAAAGCCAACTTTATGAAGGACATTGTTGATATAGTTATGACATTGAAACCAGGATAATGAGATGCTTGGACACGTGAAAGAGAGAGGGATTATACGGTGGTATTTGAACGTTTAGGCGTATTGACGGATGGAGTATCAGCTGATTTCGAGATGGGTCGTTGAGGAGATGCTTTCGGCAGCCGCGTTTGACATGGTTAGTGTCGTAGTCCCTTCTTACTTGCATAAGGAGAGCGTGCTTCAAGCCGCAAGAGCGGGGAAACATGTCATTTGTGAGAAGCAAGTTGCCCATCAACTGGAAGATGCTCAAGAAAGGATCGCATGCTGCGAGGAATATGGGGTCCGACTATTCGTTGGACATGTCGTGCGCTTTTTCCCGGAATATGCGCAAATGAAGCAGCAGATCGATACCGGTCAAATCGGCAGGATCGGGGTTGCGAACGCTCGTCGTGTAGGCGGCTATCCGGGCTCTTTCCGCTATGCGGTAGAGTTTTGCCGGCTCCGAAGGTCTTGTTCGCACAGACAGCATGGAAGCGAAGTCTTTGATGAGTCTGCTAAGCTTGGGTAGCCAATAGCGATCTAAGATAAAAGCTTGTTTCATTTAGATCCTTTTGGACTAGATGAAACGGCTTTTTTTCATATAAGCGTACTATGTCAATAAGTTTTAAACTGACGTTTGAGTTACTCAAACACACCTAACTTTAAACATTTTAAAAACTAGGTAGCAACTGACGAAGAGCAGTGGACTTAACCAACATGTCTCGAACTTGAAAGAGTAAGTATGCAAACGTTTTTATTGTAGCTATAATAAAGGAAATCATGACGGTAATGAATAGGGAGGAGAAGCATAGGTATGATTAGAGATGCCATCCAATCGGTTCTCGCAAGAGGGATGTATTACAGGAGGCTGCTTGGCTTCGGAATTATTGTTCTATGCATCCCCATTCTTCTTGCCGCTTTTTTGACATATGCGATCGTCTCCGACCATTTGGAACGGCAGGTAAATAGGGCTAACCTCGAAATGATCGAACAGATTCAGGAGCGCGTCGACGGCGCTTTGAAATCCATATCGAAGTCATCGCGCGGGATTACGCTTGACCCGGGCATGCAGCAATATTTGTACAGGACTGATCGCCGCGACTTTGTAGAAATGGTCGATGTGTTGGACAAGTTGACCGCAGCGTCAAGGTCAATCGAGTTTACGAATACGGTCAATCTTTTTTTGCCGGAGGAGAAATTCGTGCTGTCCAGTGAGAAGGGTTATCAGAAATTTGACGCTATGAGGGACAGCTATCCTTTCCTCAATGCGGTAGGAGCCATGTCTAAGCCGAAATGGATGATGCTGAAGAAAGGCTCGCTCGACGTCATTACCTTTGTGCAGCCGCTACCTATTTTTACGGATACGCCACGCGCATATTTGACCGTCGAGGTGGATGAAAGTTCTTTTCATTCGGTCTTGGGTGCAGTGGAGAGGTTCGATAGGGGAAGTCTGATGCTTTTGGACGAAACGGGTGTAGTTGTCTCCCATAACGATAAGTCTCAGCTTGGATCGATCTTTGGCGGTGATTTGGAGGGCTGGAAGCAGAAGCTGGACGCGAATGGACGATCGGGCTTTTTCAATTATGCGAAAGCAGGCTTTTACACGGTTTACGCAAAATCGGATATGAACGGATGGATGACGGTTCTCAATATCCCACTATCGGTCATGGCTTCGCCAAAAAACCAGGTTGCGCAGACGACTGTGCTCGTTTGTCTAGGTGCGCTTATCTTGGGCATGCTGCTTATCTACTTGAATTCGAGGAAGCTTTATGCTCCAATCCGCAATTTGTTGAGGCAGGAAGCCGGAGTGCCATCTGCGCGGGGAGGAACGAAATTAGATGAATGGGCGCTCATACAAGATCATTGGGGCAACTTGAAGAACCAGATCGGCCAATACCATGATGTATCGAGCAAGCAGACACTTTCTTTGCGCGAATCGTTCATGATGCAAATGATTTACGGTTATTATGATAACGAGCAGCCAGAGCGGATCAGGGAAATGGCTTTGCAATATGAGATTCAAGCTGACGCATGGTGGGACGTCATCTTGATAGAACCTGAAAACTACGAGCAATACAGCAGGTTTAAGAAGGATGACAAGCATCTGATTTTATTGGCTATATCCAGTATCTTTCAGGACCTTATGAAGCAGCACAATGTGAACGGTTATTTTGTCTTTGGTCAGGATGCAGTCCGGCTGATCGTTGTCGTGCAAGTACCGATTGAGACGAAAGCGACACAGTGCCGGACGGTCTTCAACCAGTTGGCCGAATCGGTCCGGCTTTCGGTAAACACATATCTGAAATTCGATTGCTCGATAGGTATTGGTGCGGTATGCGACCACATAGATGGAATTCGCCAGTGTTATTTGGAAGCGGAGGAAGCATTAGCAACGAGAATCACGGCAGGTGGAAACCAGACAATCGCATTTGCGGACTTGTCAGCCTTTCGGCATGAACTCATCTATCCCTATGAGATTGAACATTCGTTGATACAGGAACTACAAAAAGGCAACAGAGAAGGCTTCGGGCACTACTTTGAACAGTTCGTGCAGGTTGTTACTAAATGCAACTATCCGGTTTCGTCGGTTTATGAATCATTTTATGCCTTATTCGTACAGCTCAGGCGAAAGGCACAAGAGCTTTCGCCCGAGCAGGCGAGGGTGCTGTCCGGGGTGGACGCGATGAAGCATATTGTATCCTGCCGAATGATCGGAGATATGGTGCGATGGTTTGAAGAGAAGGTGTTTCCGGTTCTGCTGCCCTTATTTGAAGATGCAATAGACGACCGAGGCAAAGTCATAATCGAAGCAGCCAAATCATACGTTCAGGAACGGCTGGATCTGGATCATTCGCTTACTTCGATGGCGGAATATACGGGTGTCAGCGCCGCATATTTCAGCAGGTTGTTCAACAAACATACGGGCCATAACTTTATTCAGTATATTGCTGAGCTTAAAGTAGAACGCTCCAAGGAGCTTCTGCTGAACACCGATACGATGATCTCCGAAATCGCCCTGCAGGTTGGCTACAACGATCGAACGTTTCGTCGGGTTTTCAAGAAAATGACTGGTTATTCGCCGGCCAATTTCCGTAATCAGCAGTAAAACGTTGATGGAGGCATCCATACGCACGTAAAATACCGCCCGATTGGGCGGTCATTTTTTTACCTGGACGATGATTCAGCAGTGTCGAAACTGTCCGGCGATGCCGGAAAGGCCTTATAGAACGGGCAGTTCGGGCAGTGTCCAATACCGACAACAATTGCACCTATTCAGCCGCTCTACTCCCGGATTAAGCTGTTTGTAGTCGTAGTCGGCTAATCAGAACGAAGGGAGAGAGAACGATTCAAAACTCAGGTTCACTAGAAGCCGTTCCTATTGCCACTAGGCGAGATCAAAGCAGCAACCGTCTAATGTGGAAGAGGATGAAACGGTACAAATACATCTACATGCTGGCATTCCCAGCGGCGTTGTATTTTCTCGTATTTAAGTACGTTCCAATGTGGGGTATTTTGCTTGCTTTTCAGGAGTACAGTCCATTCCGTGGATTTTGGCAAAGCGAATGGGTTGGTTTCCAGCATTTCGCCAATCTATTTGCGAGCAATCAGTTTTGGAACTTGTTCCGGAATACGCTGCTCATCAATTTGTTTGGACTCGTATTTTATTTTCCGCTGCCGATCGTGTTGTCGGTCATGCTTAACGAAGTCGGTCGAGAGTCCATTAAGCGGGTTATTCAGTCGATTGTTTATTTGCCTCATTTTCTATCCTGGGTCATCGTCGTCAGCTTTACTTATTTTTTTCTGTCTGTCGATTTCGGGCTGGTTAACAAAGTGTTCGCTGCCTTGGGCTGGGACAAAATCAGCTTCATGTCGGATCCAAACTACTTTTGGGGACTGCTGACCGCTCAAAGTATTTGGAAGGAAATCGGCTGGGGGACGATCATCTTCTTAGCCGCGATCGCCGGGGTCGATCCGCAGTTGTATGAGGCCTCTTATGTAGACGGAGCAGGCCGGCTGCGGCGGATCTGGCATATTACATTGCCTGCGATCCGCAGTACCGCCATTATTTTGCTCATTCTCCGGCTTGGCCATATGTTGGATGTCGGCTTTGAGCAGGTGCTGCTGATGCAAAGCCCGCTAGTGCTTCCTGTCGCTGAGGTATTCGACACGTATGTATATAAGCGCGGAGTGCTTTCTGGAGAGCTGAGCTACAGCATTGCTGTCGGTTTGTTTAAATCGGTGGTCGGGCTGCTGCTTGTTGTCTCGGCGAATCAGCTTGCCAAACGTTCAGGCGAAGAGGGGCTTTATTGATCGGGAAAGGAGAAATCAATGATTAGGTCAAAAACTACCGCCGTTTCGAAAGCTGCCGATGCTTTCAACTACATCATTCTTATTGCGGTTGCACTTACGATGCTGTTTCCATTCGTTTATATTTTGGCGGTGTCGTTCACGGATGAAAGTGTCTACGTAAGCGGGGAGCTCGTACTGCTGCCGCCCAAATGGTCGCTGGATGCCTATCGGTACATCTTGTCGACAGACAGCTTCTTTCATTCCTTTAAATCGACGGCATTCATCACGATTGTCGGAACGGTCCTGAATCTACTCTTTACGACAACATTTGCGTATGCGGTGACGAAACAGGAGTTGCCTGGACGCCGCTTCCTACTTCTGATGGCACTGTTTACCATGCTGTTCAGCGTGGGAATTGTGCCGAACTATTTGCTGGTTAAGGAGCTTGGTCTGATCAATTCGCTCTGGGCACTTATTTTGCCGGGGCTGACGGGTGCGTGGAGCATATTCGTACTCAAGTCATTCTTTCAGAGCTTGCCGCCCAGTCTGGAGGATGCCGCGCAAATCGATGGCTGTAACGACATTCAAGTGTTCGTGCGGATTATTTTTCCGCTATCACTGCCTGCGATTGCCGCTTTCTCGCTTTTTTTCGCAGTGGGAATATGGAATACCTATTTCAGCGGCTTGCTGTATATCCGTGATGTGACGAAATGGCCGCTTCAGGTGCTGCTGCAGCAAATTGTGCTCGAACCAAACAGCAGTATGGTGGGGGACGCTACGCAATTCGATTCCGAAGCCAAGCTGCCTCCAGAGACGATCAAGATGGCCGCCTTAATTGTTGTCATGCTGCCGATTTTATTGGTGTATCCGTTCCTGCAAAAATATTTTGCCAAGGGTGTACTGCTCGGCTCGGTTAAGGGTTAAAAAAGGGGAGGAAATAAAAATGGTACAAAGAAAACGTGTGTTGGCCTTATCACTTGCAGTTTCGTTATCTCTCTCGATGTTAGCTGGCTGCGGAGGGAACGTAACACCATCGGATAGTAAAGGAAGTTCGCCATCTCCTGCTGCGACAGGTGTGGTTACAAAGCAGGAGGAACCCGTTGCAATCAGCTTCACGACCCCACTCTATAACGAGCCGCCTAATTTCCAGAGTGACTACTACAAGGAGTTAGATAAACTAGCTAACGTTAAGCTAGCGATCAAAGCGATACCGTTTAACGCTTACAAAGAACAGTTGAACCTGGCGCTGTCCTCGAACGAACTGACTGATGTCGTCGTTAATTTGGAGCTGTTCGACCCCGTTACGATCGGGGCGGTACGTCAGGGAGCATTCCATGATTTGACTCCGTACCTCGGAGATTTGAAAAAATATCCGAATCTGGCGGGAATTCCAAAGCAAATTTGGGATAATTCCAAAATTGACGGCAAGGTATTTGCGATTCCGCGTCCACGTGGACTGACTGATCAATCACTGCATATTCGTAAGGACTGGCTCGATAAGTTGGGTTTAAAGGCGCCGTCGACCGTGGAGGAACTGCGCGACGTGCTGAAGGCGTTCGTAGAGAAGGACCCCGATGGTAATGGGAAAAACGATACGTACGGGCTGGCGGTGTTCGGCGCTACGCTCAATTCTGCAAGTGCGCCGCTTGGTTCGGCGTTCGGGGCAAATAAGCCGACGTTCGAGGGAGATAAGCTGCTTATTCCGTGGATGACCAATGGTTACCGTGATATGCTCGAATATTTCCGGGGACTGTACGCGGATAAAATCATTACCCAAGAGTATTCCGTACAGAAATTTGGCCAAGATACGGAGATGTTTCAGAGTGGCAAAGCCGGAGTTGTAGGCAGCTCGATCAACGGGGCTTGGGACATTTGGACGAATACGAAAAAGACGGATCCGAAGGCAGAAATTTTGACGCTGCCGCCGCTCAAAGGACCGGGAGGAGACGCGAGCTTTCTGCCGTCGGGTTACTTGGGAGGTATCATGATTTCCTCTAAGGTACCGAAGGATAAAGTCGAAAAAATATTGAAGTACCTAGATCAGTCTGCTTCCAAGGAATTCGTCGATTTCGAGAAATACGGCATCGAGGGCAAGCACCATACGAAGGAAAACGGCCTTCCGAAAGTGAACGATGAGATGTACAAGAAGGAAATCGGCAACGCAAGCCTGATGGTCGGCTATTACGATCCGTACAATAAGGCACTGCATGCGAAAGCGACACCGGAGTTTAACGAGGTTCAGAAGAAAGTATCCGATCAATACGCGGCCAAAGGCGTGCCGAATCCGTTAGAGGGGCTCATCTCTGATACGAATGCGAAGCGTTCGGCCGATTTGTTCAAGGACCGCAACACGATCCTAACGAAGGTTGTCGTCGGCCAAAGCACAATGGAGGAGTGGGACGCCTACTTGAACCGTCTAAAGGCGGATCCTGACGTTCAAAAAATATTGAAGGAGTATGCCGATCAGTACAAGCTGAAATTTGGGGATAAAAAATAGCATTTCTGGATTGTGGAATAGGCTCGGGTCGCTTAGCGGAGGATGGCGGGCCTTTTCTTTCCAATGGCAAGTAAACGCTTTCAATTATTCGGAGACTAAAAAGTAACGGAGGTTAACTGATGAAAAGAAGGATATTACCTGTAATCATAATGTTGATTGTTACACTTGTGATCGGCCTCATTGCTCCTTCGCCGTGGTCAAATCTTCTGGCCGAAGCGGCAGGGAGTGCGAACATCGCTCCGAGCGCAACCGTAACAGCCAGCACATACGGAGCCCAGGACACGCCGGATAAAGCCATAGATGGGATCAAGGACAATAATGCGAGCCGATGGAGCTCTAAATGGTACGCAACCCCGCCGGCAGGCACGCCAAAGACGCCGGAGTGGCTTCAACTGGAGTGGAATGCTCCTGTGAGTATCGATAACGTCCGGCTGTGGAGCGGCAACATGACGTCTCCCGGCTGGCAGCTCGTTGATTTCGAGATTCAATATTGGGACGGCACCAGGTGGGTGAAGGCAGCTTCGGTTTCCAGCAATACCAAGGACGGCAAACTCGGGCAGTTTAACGATCTGACATTTGCGCCCGTTCAGACGCAGAAGCTTCGCGTATATGTGACGGACGGTTGTCAATATGATACAGTGGCGCGCATATTCGAGATCGAGGCGTACGAGAGCACCGGGCCAAGCCTGGAGACCGTACATATTGATACAACTGAACGGCACCAGACGATCGAGGGTTGGGGCGGCAACATATATCCGCAATATGTTCCTTTGTTCGCTGCGAACGATCCGAATTACATGAATAAGATGCTGGATGAGTTGAAAACGACGAATATACGCGTGCGCAGCTACTGGTATTTAATGGAGGAAGTGAACGACAACGGTGATTCGCAAACCTTCGACTGGAGTAAGTTTCAAGCGGGAGACAAAGGAGATGTGCATCAGGAGCTGTTAGCTTTGCAAATGCTCTATAACCGGGGCGTGAAGCTGACGCTCGGTTCGTGGCGGTTTCCAAACTGGATGGTCGGCAAGCCGGCAGGGTACAATTGGTCTGGTGCCCAGATGACGCTGCCGCCCGATATGGACGACGAATACGTGGAAAGCATGGCAGGCTATTTGCTATATGCCCGCCTGCATTACGGCGTGACGTTCGACTATATCGCGGTCGCCAACGAGCCGAACGGCGGCGGCGTTTATATCAACGGTATTACGCCAGCAAGATACGCGTCACTTACGCAAAAACTTAAACAGAAGCTGGAAGCGAATGGCTATCGTACCGAGTATTTGGCTGGTGATACGAACTCAGCAACCATATCTGCCGCACAGTATGCAGAAAGTGTCTTGTTCGAAGACGCTTATGCGAATCAAGAAGGGCAGAGGCTTTTTAATACGCTTTCCTATCACGCTTACGAGCGATCTGTCGCAGGGCTGCAGCGGTATGAGGAAGTGGCCCAGACTTACGGCGTGAAGCTGCATGTCGGCGAGCAAGAGGACCAGATCATCGTAACTGATAAAGATAAATGGTCGCGCGCGATGAATAACGCCGTTGCCATTCACGATTCGCTCACTTACAGCAAGGCGAATTTGCTGCAATACTTCGCGTATTCGGCGACGGATAGCGGAGGTTTAGTCATCTACAGCTATAACAGCAAAACGTGGTACCCCGTCTATGACATGCTTAAGCATTTTTATAATGCGGCACCGCCGGGCTCGGTCATGATCGGGGCTAGGCCAGAGGCTTCGACGGTTTCCGGCCTGTACACCGTCGCGTTCGAAAAGCCCGACAGCAGGATGGAAATCATCCTGATTAACGCCGCAACCGAAACCCGTCAAGTGAAGCTTACCGGGGTTGGGAGCCGCATGTATTCCGTGCGCAGCAGTGGCGAATTCGCACGGAATACGCCGGGACAGGACATTGCAGGCTCAACGGCCGGAGAGGTGACGGTAACGGTCGCGCCTAACAGCATCGTTTCGCTTTCGGAGAAAGCTGAAGGGGCAACGGTTCAAGAGCTTCAACTGAGCGCGGGCTCCCCCGCTCCGTTAATCAAGGGCGATCGCGTTCAATTGTCAGCGGCTGCAAGCTACGATAATGGAGCGGAAAGCAATGTGACGGCCGACGTGCAGTACGCAAGCAGCGACAATGCGGTAGCGACGGTGTCGCGTTATGGTTTGGTAACAGGCTTAAGCGCGGGAACGGCTGTGATTTCGGCGACGTTCGGAGGGCGAACCGCCTTCTACGAGCTGACGGTGGAAGCTATCGGGGTGCGAATGCTGCAGCTTAGCGGGCTTTATTCGCCCGTTGACATAGGCAGCGAGCAGCTACTGGCGGTGACGGCACTCTATTCAGACAACACATCTCGGGATGTGACGGCTTATGCCGAGTTTGCAAATAGCAGTCCGCTCATAGCGGGAGTGGATGCTGCGGGTAAAGTAACTGGCTTGTCGGTAGGATCGACGGTCATTACGGCAACTTACAGCCATTTGTCAGTGGCTGTTCCTGTGAGGGTGCAGAGCAGCAATTCCAGCACAGCTGCACAATCGATGTTAACCGGTGCCGGCTTTGTCAGTCCGGGAGAGGATTTTGTCGTACGGTACGGGTTAAAGGGAGTAACGGAAAGCGTGTACGCTCAAGATATTATCGTCGACTTCGATCCTGCATGGCTGAAATACGTTTCCGTTCAATCTTTACGGGAAGGCATCAGCATTGTAAGAGTTGTTAAACAAGCTGAAGGCAAGCTGCGGGTCATTGTAGCGAGCCAAGGGCTTTGCTGTGGGTTCACCGGCGAGGGGGACATAATCGCGATTTCGTTCAAAGCCAAAAACGTTCAACAAACGGGTATAGCGAATGTTACGGTATCAAAAGTAAGGCTAGGCGACGCTCTGGGCAACGAAAGCGAAGCAGCTTCTGCCTCGATGGACATTCTCGTTGAACGTGTTATTCCTGGGGACGTAAACCGGGATGGCAAAGTGTCCGTAGGCGACTTGTCTGTCGCTTCCGTTAACCTGGGTAAAGGGAGCGTTGATCCAGATTGGCAGCACTTGAAGCCGGCCGATCTGGATGGAGATGGCGTTCTGACTCCTACTGACCTAACCTTGCTCGCAAAGCTGCTGGAGAACTAAGGGGATGATACGGCGACCTAACTCCAGAATAGTTTAATGAAAAATTAAAGAAGTAGAAATATTATTACAAAGTCTCGTGATCTTAATTGATTGCGGGACCTAATAATTTACAGGGAAGATGATAGGACTGTAAAAGCCATGATACTTAACCGTTTCATGGTTGATTATTTCACAGTAAAGCAGTGGAAATCCCCGACCTGACCAAGGGAACGTTAGAAGTCGCAAGGAATAATATAGGTAATATTAGAGGTTCAAAGCTTCGTAAAGGGGAAGCTACTTCAGTCATTCTTAAAGTAATAGCTCTTAAGAAATAAAATCATAAAATGGAAATCAGGGCACCCCCTATAGGGTATCCTGATTTTTTTGTCTTCAAGTTACTCGTTTCTTTCCCAGCTTGAAAAAGAGCAGAGGATTAGAGATTTCCCATACGACGATCTTGAGAAATATTGAATCGTTTGGGAGAATATCATATTTTACCTTATATGGAAAATTAATCATAATAACCTACGATGGGCCCCCATTTAAATGAACCCATAGCAATTCCCGATGATCGTTAGGGTCAGTTTTATAGTAGTGGCGAAACGGGATTTGAAGGTTAGGTATGGTAGATTGGTTCACTAGAATTGCTTAAATTATTATGAGAATCAATGCGAATTACATAGGCGGAACCCAAATCCAGGCATCTTTGGCATAGCCCCTCTGTTCCCAGTAGCCAGTATGATCACTGTCGATGAGCTCGATCCGGTTCAGCCATTTTACTGATTTGTATGCGTACATTTGTGGAACCACTAGCCGAACAGGGCCTCCCATGTCTTTAGGAATTGGCTTACCATCTAGCATGACTGCAACCATCACGTCCTCCATCCAGGTCTGTTCAATGGTGATATTGTCCGTATATGCGCCATCAGCTGAATAAAATTTCACCATCTTCACCCCCTCCTTAACTCCTGCTTGCTCTAGCAGTTTGTTCAGAGGAATGCCCTCCCAAGTACAGCTGTTGACTGACCAACCTGTGACACAGTGAAAATCGCTGACCTGCACTTGGCGGGGAAAAGCCAGAAATTCGGTCCAACTCCATTGGAAAGGCTGATTAACCAGCCCGTCGACAGTGAATGTCCACTTATCGGGA
This sequence comes from Paenibacillus plantarum, assembly GCF_013141695.1. Lineage (GTDB taxonomy): Bacteria > Bacillota > Bacilli > Paenibacillales > NBRC-103111 > Paenibacillus_E > Paenibacillus_E plantarum. Next base: position 338,811 of record NZ_WHNY01000026.1, on the reverse strand, counting down.
TCAAACTTGGGTATGTCTGTCACTGTATAGATCCGGAAGCTGCCCTTCGCTCCGCCCCCCTTCGGTGGCAGTGAATCCGACAAAGGCGTCGGCTGTAGAAAATCCGCGAACACGGATTCCTCTTCTTGAAGTGAGGAGAGGTTCGAGCCGCCTACTGCAGAATTCAGCCAACGGATAAAAGGGGGCATGGCGACCGCCACCACAACCGCCGCCACACCCGTCTTGATGAAGGATCTACGAGACATATGGCGGGAAATTCTGCCCGTTGTCGGTTCATACGTACCGATCTCCATTGGTTTGCCCAAGGGGGGATATTGATTCCGACCAACTTCCCGGCCGACTTTTCTCAACCAACGACTTCGTGTGACGGAGTGGTAAACGGCGTATGGAATGCCGACCCAAGTCAGTAAATCATGAACGAGTAATGCCGAATTGTTCCAAGCTGGAGGAAATGACCGATATCTCCATAAGACAAGTCCCGACACAATCCAGCCTGCCAATAGTACAAGTACAAGCATCAGATTACCCTGCTGGGCTTTGCGGGTAGTCAGCAGGCGAAGATGCTTGCGGATGTACGGAAGGTATATAATTATTAAAGCCAGAGATACCAATCCAGCTGCGATATGCAGCTGCTTCAGCCAAACCCGGCCCTCACCTAATAAAGCGCGCATGGGTGGTAGATAAAGTAAAATACCGCTAATTGCCAGAAACAATATGATCCAAGCATTTAAAGAATGCAACTTTTGCAGTTTTAGACCCAATCCCTGCTTTTTCACACGACTCCCCCCTTATTGTATGCAATGTCAGTTAAATCCGCTTTACACAAAACCATTATAAGTATATTTCACCCCAAATTGATATCATTTTAAATTGATATAATTTTTAACTAGATGCTGGATACGACAGAGGGGAATGAAAGTTCATTGCTACCATAACTATGATTCTAGCTCCAAACATTTTCGGTCTTTTTTATAACAATTCGTGGATCATTCATATATCAATCTCATTGCTGAGTTGTTACGATAGTAACAGAAATAAAAACAATAAATGACATTCAGGAGGGGTAACAATGTTTAAATGGAAACGTTCTTTAGCCGTTTTGGCTACAACAACTGCTTTGGTAGGATCACTGGCTGCTTGTGGTGCTAGCGACAAAGGAGCAACTACTAGTTCAGCGCCAACTGCCGCACCGACAGAGACAGCAAAGGTATCCACAGAGCCAGTTAAGCTTCGCATTATGTGGTGGGGGGCTCAGAATCGTCATGACGCAACTTTGAAGGCTCTTGAATTGTACACCAAGAACAACCCGAACGTAACGTTCGAACCTGAGTACTCAGGTATGGACGGTTATCTGGACAAATTGTCCACACAAGCAGCTGCTAACAATGCGCCAGATGTTGTACAGCTTGACCCGGGCTGGACGCCTGATTGGGCTGCCCGCAAGCAATTAGTTGAATTGACGCCAACTGTAGATGTAAGTAAATTTGATGCCAAACTGATGGCAGGCGGACAATCCGGTGGTAAACAATACGGTATTCCTCTTGGTTCTGTTGCCTTTGGTATGATCTATGACAAAGCGGCAATGGATAAACTAAGCATTAAGAATCCTGCTAATGGTTGGAACTGGGATGAATACTTTGCACTAGCTAAAGAATCCAAGTCGAAATTACCTAGTGGAACGTATTTCACTAAGGATTACGGCGGTAATTACTTCGTCTACTCAGCCTATCAGTATGCAAAAGGGAAAGGATCGGTTGTCTCCCCAGATGGCAAATTTAATGTAGATCAAGCGACTTACCTAGAATGGACTAAGAAATTCGAAGAATTGCGCAAAGAAGGACTTGTTCCTCCAGCTGACGTAAATGCCTCTGACAAAGAAAATGATCCTAAATTGGATCTAATGGTTTCAGGAAAAATCTTAGTACGCTATGCTTTCTCTAATGGATACGGTACGTATGATAGCTTGAAAAAAGGTGCCTACGCTTTGGTGACCATGCCTCGCGCTTCCGCTCCGGGCGGCTGGTTGAAGCCTTCGATGTACTTGGCTGTTAGTGCAAACTCGAAAAAACAGGAAGAAGCTAAGAAGTTTGTCAACTGGTTCGTTAATGATACTGAAGCAGCTAAAATTTTGGGAACAGTACGCGGTTTGCCTGCTAACAAGGACGTTTCGGCCCTTCTTCAAGCTAGCTTCAGTGACCAAGATAAAGTCGGTTTGGATCTGCTTCGTGCAACAGAGAAAGACGGTCAGACTTGGGATTCAACAAGCGGCTGGACCAATTTCATTGACAAGGATTGGACGTTGGTCGGTGATCAACTTACTTTTGGTAAAATTACCCCACAACAAGCTTTTGATCAGTTGAAGTCTGCATCGAAGTCATACGAAAAGTAGTCTAAGTCAGATGCCCTGGAACGGATACTTGTTCCAGGGTATCTTTTAATCTTTTTGAATGGGGATTGGAGGATATCATGGAAAGTCTGATACTAACAGCTAGAAGCGTAAAAAGCATGGATTATACGGATTTGCAAGATGCTGGTTTAAGCGCTTTGGTAAATATAATCGGTGGAACGGGCAGCCCCAAAGATCCCTACCAGGCAAAGATATTGGTAAGCAATGAAGGCAGTGTTGCATGGTCAGGGGTGATCCATGTGGAATTGCCGTTTGTGAAAAAAGAGCCTCGTTATTTCCTTCCCGCATTCATGTATGGCAGAAATCGAGGGGAAGCTCCCCTGAACGTGCCCAAAGAGTTTCCGAGATTGAGGGAAGGTAATCCGCCACGTCCGGCATCGCCTTGGTGGATGGTAAGAAGTGATCGGCTCTCTCACCCTGCTGCATTTGTATATGACAACGGGAACATATACGGATTAAGCGCCAGCCCGTATTTCATCTATGAAAATGGCATTAAGCAGCAATGGAAGCCTGAGATCGAAGGGGAATTTTATCAGTACGGCGGATATACGTGTTCCCTCTCCAAAGGAACTGTCGGTTATACGCTTGGTTATGAAAATGCGCCGTGGTTGTTCATTAAGGCGACACTAGTTAAAGATCGGGCACCTCTTGAAGAGAATTGCTTTGAGTTGGCCGTAGGGGAATCCGTGGCGTTTACGATGGACTTATATGCATATGAGGCTGAATCAGAATTGGGCATTAATGCAGCGATTCAAGAGGTTTATTATCGCTATCATCAAAGCCCGAGAAAAGCCAGCGATCCAATAACAACAGTAGCAGACTTATCAAAGGCAATTTATCAGTATGCATGGCTTCCAGAAGACCGGAGTTATTCAGGATTTGTTATTGAAGATAAAGAAAACGGTGGATATCGATATAATAAGATATTTTCTCTAACCTGGACAAATGGATTGTCAGTAGCAGTACCCGTCCTGATGGCAGCACTGCGGCTTGATGATGAATCCATGCGAACTCAGGCTCTGACCAGTATTACGAATATGGTTGAGAATTCCCTAAACCCTGCTACGGGGCTCCCATTTGAAACTTATGACAATGGCACTTGGTCCAACCACGGTTGGTGGTTTGACGGCATGCACACACCAGGGCATACCTCTTACCTGATAGGTCAGGCCATGTATTATATTCTCAAAGCATATGAGTACGAAAAACGTATGAAGCAATGCATCCATGATGATTGGCTGGACTTTGTAACGAAAGTTCTTGTGAAAATGGAGGGAACAAAAAATACAGATGACGAATACCCTTACATTTTATCGGAAACAACAGGCGCTGGCATAGAATATGATGCTTTTTGCGGTACATGGTGTATGGCGGCAATGGCGTATAAAAGCTGGTTGACTGGAGATAAGACATATATTGAAAGCTTACGGAGAAGTGAAAGACATTATTATGATACCTATGTAAAGCGAATGGAGTGTTACGGAGCTCCCCTCGACGCAGACAAAGCAGTAGACTCGGAGGGTATTCTAGCATATATAAAGGCTCTTCGATACCTGCATGCTCTTACAGGCGATAAGCTATATTTGGCGCATATGAGGGATGCGATAGACTACGAATTTACCTTCAAGTTCTGTTATAATTCGCCGATAAAGGTACCGCCACTCAGTAAACTTGGATGGTCGAGCTGTGGGGGCAGTGTCACTTCTACAGCGAATCCGCATATCCATCCTATGTCCAGCAACATTGTTGATGAGCTGCTGTACTATGTGGAGAACACGAACGATCACTATGTCCGCGATCGGATGATGGATACCATCGAATGGGGATGTCAGACCTATAATCGGTACGATAATGAATTTGATTATGGGAAGAAGGGTTGGATGTCCGAGCGATTCTGTCATTCAGAAGGGCTTCTAACAGAGACATATCGCGACGGCTCGCCGGCAAGTACCTGGTTCTGCCTAATGCCATGGGCCAGTGGATGTATAATAGAAAGTCTTTCAGGTGACATTTGGGAATACAAAAACTGAGAAAATCAGGAAGACAACACGAGGAGGATTTATTTATACATGGGTACATTATCTAACTTACAAGCTGGCAGCGGCTATCAAGCATGGTTAGGATACCGCCAATTGTTACCTGGTGATCAATTTGATCAATATGCGGATTTTAACCGAATTCACGTAACGGAAAAGGATGCCGTTATCCAAACCGCAGTATCTGAATTAACCTATGGACTAGAGGGTATCTTAGGCGTGAAGCCCGATATTGTAGAACAAGAGAAACATGTCATTGCCATTGGAACATTCGGCAACAATCCTATAGTAGATCGTCTAGTAACTCCGGAGAAAATTGCACAGATCGGGCAGGAAGGCTATGTCATCATAACGGATAAGAAAAACGCATGTGTGGCAGTTGGTGCAAATACCTCTAATGGTGTTTTATACGGAACTTTCCACTTGCTTCGGTTGTTAAGTACAGGCTCGGATATTAACGAATTAGATATTGTTGAAAATCCGATCAATAAGTTACGAATGATCAATCAGTGGGATAATATGGACGGCAGCGTGGAAAGAGGGTATGCAGGTGAATCCATCTTTTTCAAAGACAACCTGATTAGTGAAGATCATGGCCGTATCCGAGATTATGCTAGAATGCTTGCCTCAGCAGGGCTGAATGGTATTGTGATCAATAATGTGAATGTACATAAAGTGGAAAGTAAACTGATTACAGAGTTTTTGCCTGACGTGGCCAAACTGGCTGCTATTTTCCGTAAGTACGCAATCAAGCTATTTCTATCGGTTAATTATGCCAGCCCTATTGAAATCGGAGGTCTGACGACTGCGGATCCCCTTGACTCGGATGTACGCCAATGGTGGAAAGCTAAAACAGCTGACGTTTACGCAGTTATCCCGGATTTCGGCGGGTACTTAGTAAAAGCAGATTCGGAGAACCGACCGGGACCTTTTACTTACGACCGAGATCATGCTGACGGCTCCAACATGCTGGCTGAAGCATTAGAGCCTTTTGGTGGCATGGTTATTTGGCGTTGCTTTGTGTATAACTGCAAGCAGGATTGGCGCGATAGAAAAACGGATCGTGCTCGAGCCGCCTATGATCACTTCAAGCCCTTGGACGGTCGCTTTAAGGATAACGTCATTTTGCAGATCAAAAACGGTCCCATGGATTTCCAAGTCAGAGAGCCTGTATCTCCACTGCTGGGAGCCATGCCGTCCACAAATCAGGTGCTAGAATTCCAAATTGCCCAAGAGTATACAGGGCAGCAACGACACTTATTTTATTTGATCCCTCAATGGAAGGAAATCCTAGACTTTGAATCCTACACCAAAGGTAACGGATCCACCATTAAGCGAATTGCTAGTGGTTCGGTTCATGGCAATCGGTTGGCAGGGATTGCTGCTGTTTCGAATATTGGAGATGACATGAATTGGACAGGACATTTGCTGGCGCAAGCCAATTTGTATGGCTATGGTAGGTTGATTTGGAATCCAGACTTGACTGCTGAGCATATTGCCGAGGAATGGATCAAGCTTACGTTCGGCGATAATGCAAATATCATCCATGTAATTAAGAACATGCTATTGAGTTCGCCAGCTATTTATGAGTCCTATACGGCACCGCTAGGCGTTGGATTTATGGTTACCCCCCATACGCACTATGGCCCTGATGTAGATGGATACGAATACGCCAAATGGGGGACCTATCATTATGCCGATTGGCATGGAATCGGTGTAGATCGGACACTGGCAACAGGTACTGGATATACGTCCCAATACAATTCACCTAATTTTGAACGATATGAATCTCTAGCCCATTGCCCGGATGAACTTTTGCTTTTCTTCCATCATGTTCCTTATACTCACGTTCTTCAATCAGGCAAAACCGTTATTCAGCATATATATGACACGCATTTCGAAGGTGTGGAAAAGGCAGAGCAGCTTGTTTCACAATGGGACAGTCTAGCTGGAACCATGGATGAGGTACTGCATAAGCAAGTTGCTGAGCGTATGGAAGAACAAGTGGAGCATGCCAAAGAATGGAGAGATCGGATCAATACGTATTTTTACAGAAAAAGTGGGATTGCCGACATGGCCGAACGATTGATTTATTCCTAAAGTAATTCTCTCTATGTATCGCAATACGAGGAAGCAGCCACGGCTAGCTTCTTCGTTTTTCGTTATATTTTATAATAATTCGATGATTTCCCTACTTTAGACAAAGATGAGTGACTTATATAATTAAGTTATAAAATACCGATTATAAAGAAAGTACAGAGGTGATTATACTTGAACAATTCTACTATCGTTGCTGCAAACGGGGCTGAAGTGAAAAAGAAACGCAAGTTTTTCAGCAGATGGGATGCCCCGTTAGCAGGCTATTTGTTTATTTCTCCATGGTTAATCGGATTCTTTGGTTTGACGGCGTATCCTATGTTTCTATCATTGTATTATTCTCTTACCGATTATACGTTGCTCGAACCCATCAAATGGATTGGTTTACGGAACTACACCCGTATCTTTACAGATGATCCGAGATTTACCCAATCAGTCAAAGTAACATTTCAATATGTGCTGGCATCGGTGCCGTTGAAATTGATTGCGGCTTTGTTGGTGGCAACACTCTTAAATAAGGCAATGAAAGGTATTTCCTTTTACCGTACGGCGGTTTATTTCCCTTCTCTAATTGGTGGAAGTATTGCCGTATCAATTTTGTGGCGTAATATCTTTGGTGTTGACGGCATCTTTAACGAAATTCTATCCATATTCGGTATAGTAGGAAAAGGTTGGATCACGAATCCAGGTTCAGCGTTGTGGACGCTGATTCTCCTAACAGTTTGGCAGTTTGGTTCAGCCATGGTTATCTTCCTTGCAGGATTAAAGCAAATTCCAAACGATCTTTACGAAGCCTCATCCGTTGATGGTGCGAATAAGGTTTTACAATTTTTCAAAATTACGCTGCCAATGCTTTCACCGATTATCTACTTTAATTTAATTATGGGTGTTATTAATTCATTCCAAATGTTTACTTCCGCTTTCGTTATTACGAATGGCGGGCCGATGAATTCAACGTATGTATACGCATTGTATCTATATGAGAGGGCCTTCAGTCGCTATGAACTCGGATATGCTTCAGCTTTAGCGTGGATTATGCTGGTCATGATTGTTATAGTAGCAGCCATTATTGCTGGCACTTCAAAGTATTGGGTCTTCTATGAAACGGACACAGGAGGGAAGAAAAGGAAATGAGCATAAAATGGAATTCTACTGTCCGCCATACCCTTATGATTGTGTTCAGTATTGTTATGGTCTATCCCTTGATCTGGTGGGTAGGCGCATCGCTTAAATCCAATGCTGAGCTTGGATCGCCTGGAATCTTTCCTTCGGTTCCCAAATGGAGCAACTACACGGATGGATGGCATTCAATTCCCGGACGCACATTTACTGACTTTTATCTGAATACTTTCGGTCTTGAAGCCATGGTTTTAATAGCAACACTTTTTTCAACCACCTTGGTAGCCTTCGGCTTTGCACGTCTAGATTTCCCGTTAAAGAATCTCTGGTTTTCTATTCTAATGATGACTTTGATGATGCCTTCACAGGTACTCATTATTCCGCAATATGCGATGTTCCACCAACTGGGTTGGGTAAACACCTATCTTCCGTTTGTGGTTCCTCACTTGGTAGCAAGTGGAGCGGGCGGTAGTTTCTTCGTCTTCCTGCTGATTCAGTTTATCAGAGGTATCCCAAAGGATCTTGATGAGTCTGCAAAGATTGACGGTTGTTCATGGTTTGGTATATTCTGGCGTGTGGTTCTGCCACTGACCCAACCCGCCATCGTAACAATCATGATTTTCTGTTTCCTATGGAACTGGGATGACTTCCTTGGCCACTTGCTCTACTTAAACTCGGTAGATAAATATACCGTAGGTTTGGCGTTGCGGATGATCAATGATGCTCAATCAGCTCAAGAATGGGGCCAATTGCTGGCAATGTCTCTAGTATCCATACTCCCTGCAACAATCGTATTTACGTTTCTGCAACGTTATTTTGTTGAGGGCATTGCGACAACGGGTATTAAAGGTTAAGATTAATTTGAATATGCAAATTGGACGGTAAAGAGACGAGTTTCCTTCGTAGCTTTACCGTTTTCTTTCACAGTAATCAAAGTTGGGAGATACCCCAGATGACTAACATTTTCAAGAAGTTTCGTATTGAGAGTCTATTTTTCCGCAGCTTTTTTGTTCTTATCTTTCTGGTTCTAGTCAGTATTGTGTGGACGAGCTACAATATTTCTTCTAAAGCTCTGGTGAAAAACACCTCCCATTATCAACAACAATTGCTGGAAGAATTGAATAACGAAATTTCAACACGGCTAACCATGATTGAGCAGATATCCTTGTCTACTTCCCGTGACAACGAATTGATTAGACTTCTTTGGAATAGTCAGGATGAATTCGATCGGCACCAAAAAGCCGATAATGTCCAGAATGCGATGGCCAATCTTACGTATTCCATTCCGATCATTCAAGGTATTGATCTGTATATGGAGCGTCCTTTCCGAAAAGAAGAAAACAGTTACATCCAATTCTGGGATATAGAAGATTTGGATAATCGGAGGGAATGGAGTCAGTATTTGGACAAGAGTGATTTTGCGTGGACATCCGAGTATGAAATTCCTAGCTTCACGGGGAATGTTCCAGTTCTTAGTTTTGGGCGGAAAATATTATTTAATGATACTTTTTTAGGTGTCGTTGTTATTCATGTGAAAGCGGAAGAAATCCGAACCCTGTTAAAAGGCCGCTCAAGGGATTCCAACCGGATTATGACAGATAGTAACGGGCAGGAAATTTTGAAAATAGGTGACATGCAGGAGCAGTTGGAAATGAGTCAAAGGGTGAACATGGAAACGGAGAAATCCGGCTTTATCCATATTCGCGGGAATTCCACGGTGGGAGATTCGCTTTTGGTATATTCGAAGTTGAATGATTCCAATTGGACTTTAGTCGAGATGACACCGTGGAATCAGATTACTGCCAGTAGCATCCGTTTGGCGGAGGTTATCGGTATCATTGGTGTTGCCGCTGTACTGCTGATGTTAATGCTGACCCTCTATTTAAGCAGACAATTTACAAAGCCAATTAATATGCTGGTCTCTGCCATGAGCTCTTATTCGATCGGTGGTAAGAATCAGGATTTGCCAGGAGATTACCAGAATGAGTTTGGTTATTTATTTGCCGGTTACCGAAAGCAAAACGAGCGGATCGAGGATTTGTACGTATCCCTCCAGCAGCGATATGAGCAGCAGCGTAAAGCTGAAATTGAAGCGCTACAGGCTAATATTAACCCTCACTTTCTCTACAACATGCTGGACCAGCTGAACTGGATGGCCATTGAGGCCGGACACGAAGAGCTTAGCCGGATTCTGGAACTAATGGGACAAATGTTTCGGATCGGCTTATCTAACGGAGACAGTTTCATTCCGATTGCAAATGAATTGGAGCATATTAAATGCTACCTGGAAATCCAGCAACTTCGCTGGGGGAACGGTCTTCATTATGCCATTGATGTGCCCGTAGATGTTATGGAACTGTATATTCCTAAGCTGACATTGCAGCCCTTCGTAGAAAATTCTATCGTTCATGGATTTAACACAAGGCTGGCCGGTTATGTCCATATTCAGATGAACCGTTTGGGGAACTCGCTTCAAATCATCATCGATGATGACGGTATTGGTCTCCAACAAGTGGTGGAGAATAAGAGGAAACGTCATACGGGAGGTTACGGTGTTCGCAATGTAAGGGAAAGAATTGCTGGTTATTTCCGGCATATCTACGGTGTTGAGTTGTACGAGCGGGAAGAGGGGGGGACTAGGGTAGAAATATTCCTTCCGTTATTGACCGAGCCTCCGACCAAATAATTGTAATTGAAAAATGAAAGAATGAAGGAATCGTGATATTTTATAATAATTTGTGCATCATTCCTATTTAAAGCTTTATAATAGGTCGTTATTATGAAGATGATGGAAGTCGGAAGCGCATAGGATCCAGTCATACATGTTAGGCTAGTTACTCTTGAATGCTACTAAATGCAATAGCTAAAGGAGGTAAATATGGTGTGGAAGATCGCGATTATTGACGATGAGCGCCAAGTGCTTCAAGGAATGAAGCGTGCCATTCCTTGGGATGAATTGGAAGCAGAGTGGGTTGGGGAAGCCATGAACGGCTTCGATGGGTTAAATATGATCCGAAGTACACAGCCGGATATTATTATAACGGACATATACATGCCCCTTATGAATGGCTTAGATATGATTGAACAGTTAAGAAAGGAAGAATTTCCTGGAAAAATTATCATATTGAGCGGGTATTCTGATTTTGAACATGCCAGACAAGCTCTGAGGTATAACGTCAGTGATTATGTATCAAAGCCGATCAGCATGCCGACGTTAAAAGTGATTCTAAACAAGGTAATCCAAGAGCTGATGGATGTGGAAGAAAAACGGATAAAGCAAGGCGAGTTGGAGCACAAGCTAATGCTGTACGAGCCGTTTATTGAGAAGGAATGGGTGCGTTCAGCTGTGGTTGGTACATTAGAAAGCGCTAACCAAAGCGGAGAAATCTTGCCTCAGCCGTATCGTTTCTGGTCCAATACCCACCATGCAGTGATCGGGATTGAACTAGTTCGTGATGAAAGGGTACGCAAATTTTCAGTATCGGACTGGAACTTATATCGATTCGCCGTTAGCAATATCGTTTACGAGTTGGCCCGTAAGGTATTTCCATCTGTCGAGTATACAGAGCTTCACAGCACTCGTGCTGTATTAATTATACATCCGGAATCCGATAACAATGAATACACACACACAGCCATTAAAGATTTGAGCATTCAGATTATTGAAAGCGTTGCAAGTTATCTGAAATTGATGAGCCGAGTCGGAAGCGGAAGCATCAAGTCCGATTGGACTCAAATGCCAGATTCAACTGAGGAAGCATTCCGTGCTATCGATATGAGACAACTGCGAGTAAGCCCATCCTTTGAGTTTTATGTATATCAGAGGGAAGCGGCAGCCGAACAGGAGCAGGTCGCCTTGTTTCCAGTGAAATTCTCTTACGAGCTCGCGAATGCCATGAAGGGTGTCCAGAAAACGAAGGCTCAGCAGCTCGTTGCTGATTACATTGGAGAACTGGAGAACCAGGTGGGGATAAGATCTGAATATGTTCAGATGCTAGGTAGTGAATTATGGGGGATTATCTCGTACTGTCTTTATGAGGCTGGACATGTACTTGACGATCTATTCACGAACGACCAGATTGCGAAAGAGATAAAGGACTTGATCCAGCCTGATCAGCTGCAGAAGTGGTTATCCGAAAAAATTTCCATTATATGCGACAGCAGACAGTGGAAGGGGAGCAGTAAACACCGTCAGGTCGTTGATTTCATTACGCACTACATTCATGAGCATTATGCGGAGGACTTAACGCTGGCTATTCTGTCGGATAAAGTGTTCATTTCACGGAACCATTTGTCTATCATTTTCAAAAATATGACCGGTGAAACCTTCAATACCTATCTGACTCGTGTCAGGATTGAGAAAGCTCGCGAACTGCTTTTGGAACGAAATATGCTGGTTTATGAGGTTGCAGAGAGTGTTGGATACAAAAACTTTCCTTATTTCAGCCTTCTTTTCAAAAAAATGACAGGCATGAACCCGACAGACCTCATTAAACTATGATCTCTCTACCTGTTCTACCAATGAGTTACTGACAAATATAATATATATGCATCCAAAGGAGTGGAAGTGCTTGATTCGTATTGCTCTTATCGGAACAGGATCTATCGCTGATGCCCAATGCAGGCAAGCATGTACTCCATGGCGATGTCATTGGAAGAATGCGACAGAATGATTGAAGCGGCGGACCAATCGGGGCGGATATTGTCTGTAGTTGAGCAAAACCGTTAATTCGATCCCATTATGAAGCTAAAAACGATGTTATTTTCAAGTCTGGTCGGCAGAATTATCCATGCCAAGGTGGAATCACACTGGTGGAGAGGTCAAAATTATTATGATCTGTGGTGGAGAGGTACCTGGGAGACGGAAGGCGGTGGATGCACCCTTAACCATGGTGTTCACCATATTGATATCCTGCAGTGGATGATGGGTATGCCCGAAACCGTACAAGCTGTCATGAGCAATGCTTTGCATCCGAATTCGGAAGTAGAGGATCTATCAATAGCCCATTTGTCTTACTTAAATGGCAGCATGGCCCAAATTACATGTTCGGTCAATCATCATGGCGAAGAGCAGCAGATTGTTTTTCAAGCAGAGAACGCAAGGGTTTCTGCTCCTTGGAAGATAAGTGCCTCGACGCAGCTAGAGAATGGTTTTCCGGAACGCAACACCGTATTGGAGCAGAAGATCGATGAATACTATAACGAGTTAGATTCATTGCTTTTTACGGGTCACTCCGGACAAATTCATGATGTATTAAGCAATATTGAAAATCATTCACGAGATGTCATGATTGATGGTAATGAGGGAAGGAACGTCATCGAATTGGTGACTGCCATCTACGAAGCGGCTATAACAGCCCTACCGGTTCAGCTGCCGTTAACGAAAGAAAGCCTGTTGTATACACGTGAAGGTATTCTCGCTCATGCGCCTCGTTTCAATAAAAAGCTATCTATGACTTAATTCTTTATTCATGTGATTTATTTACATATTTAGTTAAATATTGAATTATTTAGGAGTTAATAAAATGGCAGTGAAAATCAGCATTATCGGAGGAGCTGGCTTCCGTGCGCAGTATTTTTTGCGAATTGCGCAAGCCTTACCGGAGAGTTTCCAGATCATCAGTATGGTGATAAGAGATGTATCTAAAAGGATAACGATGCAAGAACAATGGAGAGTTCCAGCGTATCCTTCTCTAGAAGAGCTTCTAAAGTATGAGCAACCGGACTTCATTGTGCTATGTGTAAGCGGATCTCAGAGCCTAGATTACCTGTTTAAGCTAGCGGAAATAGGGATTCCGGTTTTGGTAGAAACGCCTCCTGCACCGGATATGCAGGGATTGGAACTTCTTCATGACAAGTTAACATTGACAGGAGCACGCGTACAAGTAGCTGAACAATACCAATTTCATCCCGTGCAGGAAGCACGTTTGGCCCTAATCCGTTCGGGAAAACTCGGAGTTGTTACGGAAACGACAGTCTCCATCTCCCATCTGTACCACGCCGTCAGTTTGATCCGTCGAATGCTAGGTATCACCTTTGAAGAAGTCAAGATCAAAGCCATGCGTTTTGAATCCAGATGGGTTAGTGGTCCGACGCGGAGCGGTCCACCAACGGAAGACAGGATGATTCCGATGCAAAGGGATATGGCGTGGTTAGATTTCGGAGACAGGCTGGGGATTTATGACTTTACCAAAGACCAGCACCGTTCTTGGACTCGTTCCAACCATCTCTCCGTAAGGGGAGAGCGGGGAGAAATCTTCGACAACCGGATTCTGATTCAGCAGGAGAACACGGTGCCATTGCAAATGGAAATGAAACGAGTCAACCGAGGCGAATATGAAAATGCAGAAGGTTACTTTCTGCAAGGAATTCTTTGCGGGGAACAATGGTTGTATCACAATCCTTTTGCTCCTGCTAGGCTTTACGATGATGAAATTGCTATCGCCAGCTGTCTGGCGAAGATGGCTGCCTATATCAATGGCGGTTCAGAGTTTTACAGTTTGTCAGAGGCCTCCCAGGATCACTACTTGGGCATGATGATTGAAAAGGCGATAAAAACAGGAGAGACCGTGATCGCTACAAGACCATATTGGGCTAAATAATGCGGAATTTGAAGCCTGATTTTCTCCATCTGTTACCATGTTTGTAGATTAATAGACGTGCAAAATGGTTTGTAGATTATCGTTTCACAGGTCATGCATCTGACTTATATATTTTCGGTCTATTTTATAACAAATCGTGGATCATTCATATATATTACTTATTCCCTAGTTGTTACTATAGTAACAGGCAGGTGAGAATATATTGATCAAAAATAGAAGGGGGAACAAAATCGAATTCGAGCATTCCGGAACGTTTTGGCTATAACAAATGCAGTTTAAGATTGCTGCCATGGAGCTTTAGCGAAGATTCGAAGATGTAGTAAGTGAAAGCGTATTCAAAAAGCTAAGGAGGAACATGTAGAATGAATATAAATAATTGGCGAAAGTCGCTTTCAATTAATTTGATTAGCGCTCTTATGCTCTCGGCCATCGCCCCTATGGTGGTTTCACCTTCAGTTCATGCAGCGGTTACTGCTGCTCCAGTTACAGCTAACTGGTACACGCAATATCAGACCATGGATGGATTAGGTGCTGCCTATGCCTTCACAGATTCCGTCCATATGATGCAGCTTGCTTCAGCAGGCCATCAGGATACTGTCAGACATTTGCTGAATCTGACATTCAGTGAAAAAGACGGAACTGGACACGATATTGTACGTGTCATCATCGGCGATAACGGTGGCCTCACCACGGCTAATGCGACAGCAACTAGCCCAGGCTTCAACCCTTTGACTGGCTTGCTTGCCGATGTTACAAAACCAGGATTCGATATCCAGAATAATCCGATTCCTATGAGAGGAACGGCCGGTCAGTACGGATATAAGATTGAAGCAAGCGACCGTTTCTATGACGGGAATACAGATAGTATTTGGCCCAACGAGCCTGAACATGCCCCAGGTACATTGGTACCTGTAGAGGGATTTGTATGGGATTCCCCATCTTGGAATCAACCGATTGCTAATGACGATGGAGGCCCTACCAATCTCTTGAGTGCGCCAGGCCAAGATCCTGTAATCATTAAAAACACGCCACGAACACGGAAAGAGCTTTTTGACTTCGATCAGGTATGGACAATGCTTCAGGCTCAGCAGTATGGCGTGAATCAATTCTATGCCTGCACATGGACTGCGCCATATTGGATGAGTAATTCGTCAACCAATGCACCTAACAAGATTATTCGAGCGGACGTTGCTACAATCGATGGAAAGCCAGTAAAAATTTATTACCAAGCTTTTGCTGATTATCTTGTCAATTATATCCGAGGTATGTGGGAGCAGTACGGCATTCCCATTACCGATATCAATCCCTTTAATGAAGTTGACCTTGCAGGCGGAAGCGCTGCCTATGTGACAGAAATTATTGACAGCTACGTCGGTCCTACCCTGAAGAAATCGATGCAGCCAGGCGGTGCGCTCTACGATATTAAGAACCCAAGTGGTAAGATTATAGATTTCATACCTAAGCTTGCTGCTGTAGATGGTACCAACCTTAGTGCGTCTTTAAGCAGAGGCGGCGCAGTATTTTCTGAAACTGACCCGGGTAATGCAACAGATAAAAATCCATATCTCGACACGTTTACGACTCACTTGTATGGCACGGTCGGTATCGGGACAGATGACACGAAACTGTACCATACGGGTGACTTTTCCCAAAGTCCATTGGACTATACCAAGGATGGATCCAAGTATCCGGAATATCTGACGAAATATAAGTTATGGCAAGCCGAATTTATGAATCAAGATACTAATGATGGTTCTGCAGGTGCTTATACGCAAAGGTATAACAATCAGAATATCAATGATGCTGTTCGTTGGTCCAACCTGTTGACCAATATGTTTACCAGTAATCCGGGTTTCAATGGCTTCGTCTGGTGGAGCATGTGGGATAGCAACGGAGCAGATGGTTCCGACCTGATTCGCTTCGCACACACCAATTCCCAACAGAAGGCTGGGCACGCAAGTACACTAACTGGCGAATACCGTTTGTTCAAACGCTTTTACGGCTATGGTCATTTCTCTAGATTTATTAAGCCGGGCGACGTACGCTTTGATGTAACACGTGCACCTGCAACCGATATTAATGTTGTCGGTTTCAAGAACCCAATGAATAATGATTTTGCGATGACAGTGTCAAACGCGAAGAATGATGACAGTGTTCAGCCATTGGAATTCACATTGAAGGACTTCCCAGCAGGTACCTCAAGCGTAACTGTGTTCCGTACCTCGGACAGTGAGAACCAGAAGAAGCTGGCTACGATTCCTGTAAGTAATGGCAAGTTCGTTATTGACATCCCTTCCGCTAGCATCGTTACCATTGTACCGTCACAGGGCACATTTGCCACTTATAACGGTCTTGATGGCGAGCGCGATATTTTCTCTTCCCTTGAAGCGGAAGGAAATGACAATAGCGTACCTGGTACTACAACAGGTAATGCCGGTCGTGCCAACGAGGCAGTCACTTTGAGAAATGGAGACTACCTAGCCTACAAAAATCTAAACTTCGCAGATGGTTCTGCTAACGGCGGTGTGGTTCGTAGACACTTGCTATACCTGACCGCACAGACGAAGGCAGCTAAAGGTGGCAATCTACAAGCATACGTCTTGCCTGTGGGAACATCTGTGAACAACACAGGAGATATCCTATCTCATGGAACAAAAGTAGCTGATATTTACGTGCCGGCTAATGATAAATTTGGCAAGTTTCAGGATATGGTAGATACAGGTGATCTTAGCGCATATGGCCATAAGGATCTCTATATCGTAGCTGCTGCGAGCGGATCCAGTGATACGATTACCGTAGACCGTTTCTTATTCGGAGCCAACGATTCCGATTGGAGTACAGCCGCCAACAACTCAACGGTTTCCATACCAGGCAATATTCTACTTAATGGAGACTTTGATACGACAACAGCCTCCAATACAAACAATTGGTCTGCAGGTCGTTATAACAATGGAACGTTTGAACAGACCGTTACAGGACCAGTTTTAACAGCGGATAACATTCAGAGCTACTCGGGTATATCCCGATATCTGAAAAACAGCAGCACGTCGAAAGTAGCTGGATCTGGAAAAATCGCCAACCGAGTCAATGCCCAAGGGCAGTATGACGGATTGTGGCAAGATGTTACTGGTAAACTGGTCAAGGGAGAAAAGTACAATTTCAAAGGGTACTTCCTAGCCATGAAGACTAATCCAGGAAGCTATGATATTGCTGCTGAAAACCCTGGGGACGTGGAAGCCCAACTGGTATATTACGATAGTTTAGGTAATCAACTAGGCATTACCCCAATCAATGGTCGCGATATGCCTGAACCATACGCAGCTCGTGAGGCCGGGGATCCTGCCTATTGGAATAATGGCCAGTTTGTTGGCCGCATCCTTGAGGGCGGACCACTCAGCTTAACCTCCTTCCAGCCTGTAGATATCAAGATAGCAGACTGGCATGAGACACCTAACCAACCATTCACTTATAGTGAACCAGATGGTACTGCTAAGGTTGTTTTGGCTCTATATGCGAAGGATTCCAACATTCTTTATGCAGATCAACTATCACTAACACCTGATTTGATACCATCGTACAGTGTTTTCGTTGATGGAGCGCAACCTTCCAACTTTGATGCTAATAAGTTTGACTATACGTACACAGTAACTGGAAGTACAATTCCAACTGTAACGGCATCTACGAATGATAAAGATGTACAAGTAAGTATTTCTCAAGCGGATAGTACGCAAGGTACTGCTGTTGTACGTTTTATTAAAGGTCAAAATGTGAAAACCTATAAGATAGCACTTAGTACTAATGAGGTCATAAGTTTTGCCAATGGTCTTCCAACAGGTTGGCAGGTAGCGAACCCAACGGATCCTCAAAATCCCCAAAGTGCTGTAACTTACAGTGCAACGGGAGCATCAATCGCAACTCAAAAAGCGGATACCGATTATCCGATTAGCCATAATATCCTGCAATTCCCGGGTACTGCTAACGGGAACTGGACACTTTCAGCGAAACTCACCGTGAATAAAGCACTAAGTGACGCTTCTTTTGCAGAGAATACACAAATTGGTCTAGGGATGAGCCGAGCTTCCACGGGTGAATTCTTCCGAATCAATGCAAGAAAGAATAGTACTTCTATTAAAATCAATAATTCGGATATGGTAGGCAGCACGCCGCATTCTAATACGACGGGCCAAACAACATTAAGTGGTACAGACTATTATCTTCGTATAGTGAAGACTGGAAATGATGTGCAAGGGTACTATTCAAGGGATAATGGTTCAACCTACTCACCATTAGGTAATACTTCAGCAAATGTTGCGACAACTTTCTCCCCAGAATTCTTTAATGATGCCAAATTGCAATTGTACGCAGCCAACTTTAGTGCTACAGCAGATTTGCAAGCGACATTCTCCAATGTGACATTAGTGAAGACATTGGCTAATTCAGGCGATGTTAGTGCGGATCAACAGGCAGTAGAACAAGCAGCAACGCTAATCGGTACTACGATTACAGTTCCGAATGCAACCGGTGATGACGCAGTAACACTGAAAACAAAAGCTCAACAATTACTTAATAATGATGCTAATTTAATTTCACTTGGGGTTACCGCCCAAATCCTTGGATCAAATGGTGATTATGTACTTAGCCTATCGAAAGGTACCTCAACGATAACTGTAAATGCCTTTACTATTATTGGGCAAGCAGGATTCTCAGCGGCATTAACAGGAACAACGACTGTTACTACTGGTCAGTCGTTTAACGTAAACTATGGACTAGTAAACGTAACACAAGGCGTATATGCGCAGGATGTAACGTTAAACTTTAACGCCTCCCAACTGGAGCTTCAAGGTGTTCAATCCTTGAAAACAGGTGTTACCGTAGCAGACAGTCAAGTTATAGCTCCGGGACAAGTTCGTGTCCTGGCATACTCTCAAGGCGTAGCGAATGCTGTGTACGCAAGTGGGGACCTTCTTCAATTCCAGTTTAAGGCACTTTCTACATCCAGTACGGTAAATAGTTCCGTTTACCTGACAAATGTTAAAGTATCCGACGACATCGGAACGGTTACGAATGTGAATAGCGGTGCGCCGTATACCGTTACCATTGAAGCAATCGTAATCGATAAAACTGCTCTAAATGGTGCTATTGAATCAGCAGTCGCGAGTCTCGATGCGGCAACGGTAGGTTCTCTGTGGGGACAATATCCATTCGGCTCCAAAACGGCATTGCAAGCAGCTGTTAACTCTGCAAAAGGAGTAGCATCGAATGCCACGGCTACACAAGATCAGGTCAACCAGTCGGCCTTGCTGCTTAGCAGTGCACTGCAAACCTTCACGAATTCTATTCTTACACAAGCTACAATCGGTGATTTAGGCTACTTAGCTAACCGCTATAATTTAACTTCCGATTCATCGGACTGGAACGAAATTAAGCGTTATGATAATAATCATAACGGACGAATTGACATCTCTGACCTTGCGTTCATCGCAAGACTAATCCTGAATTATTAAAGCAAGCAATGGTTTCCGGAGGAAGGTTATTCAATACCTTCCTTCCGGTATTTCGGTGGAGAGGATGAAGAAGGTATGCTTAGAAGACAAGGTTTGATGGGTAGTGTTCTTGCAATTATGTTTCTATGCACAATGTATTTGCTTCCTGTATCTCCTGTACATGCGGAGGATTCACCTCAGTTAGTTCTGACAACAACTTCCGACTCAGTAACTGTTGGCAGCGAACTGAAGGTTACTATTCGAGGCCAGCAGCTGAATGACTTATATGCCTATGAGTTAAACCTTACTTATGATTCGACAAAGCTCAAATATATAACTGCTGTAAGCGATGTGAAAAATGAATTTACAGTCCCTACCATACAAAACGGAAATCAACTTCAATTGGCACACACAAGTGTAGGACCCAAAAGAGGATTAGATGGGAATGTTAACTTATATACACTTACATTTGAAAGTCTTTCTGTTGGTTCAGCCGACATTTCGCTTGCTAAGATCACTTTAATTGATTCTCAATTGCAATCTTCAGATGCAGTCGATGTTTCACAAAAAACGATTAGTATTGAGAAAAGCAATAGCGGAAATGGTGGAAATGGTGGTAATGGTGGTAATGGTGGTAATGGTGGTAACGATGGTAGCGGTGGAAGTGGAACCACTGACCCTATTAGTGAACCAGTAAAGATTACAGATGATGGTAAAGGTAAAAAAACGATTGAGCTTCCGGCTGCTGCCAATGAAGTGAATATATCGTTGAACCAAATTGGAAGTGATCCTAAGACACATTTGGAGATTAAGAAGGAAAATCTTAGTGTGGAGCTTCCTTCCGAGGTGCTGCAGCAATTAAGAGGTAATTTATCTCTTGAACAATGGAATGACAGCAGGCTTTTATTCACTATGAAACCTCTTTCAGATAATGAAGCAGATACACTTATAGACAAGAGCCAGCAGTCTTATAATGTTGATTTAAAGCCATCTGGCAACGTATACGAATTCAGTTTGCAAATAGTTACAGGTGGGAATGAGATTACGTCATTGAAAAATTTCACTACACCAATCACTTTGCGATTCAAAGTAGATCCTTCCCAAAATGCTAAGCTAGTCTCCATTTATTATATAGCGGATGATGGAACGCTTGAGTTTATAGGGGGTACCTACGCAAATGGAGTAATATCTGCCGAGATTTATCACTTTAGTAAATACGCTGCTATAGAATACACTAAAAACTTCAAGGATGTACCTAATGTTCATTGGGCGAAAAATGTGATTACGGAGCTTGCTTCTCGGCATATTGTAACGGGTACAAGCAGCACGGATTTCGAGCCAGAACGTCAGATCACCAGGGCTGAATTCACTGCCTTACTGGTGAGAGCACTTCATTTAACCGATAATGGAAATAGCAATTTCTCGGACGTGTCGGTATCAGACTGGTTCTATCCTGAGGTTTCGACTGCGGTGAAGTCAGGAATTGTAGAAGGAAAGAGTGAAACGACTTTTGCACCTCACGCATCGATTACACGAGAAGAAATGGTCGCTATGCTTATGCGTGCTTATGAAAAGCAACACAGTAATGCTGCTATGTCTTCGGTAACCGCTTTTGATGATGAAGACGCTATATCTTCATGGGCCACGACTTATGTCAAGAATGCGCGAGCTTTGCATTTTGTTGAGGGTCGAGAGGGCAATTTATTCATACCTCAAGGAGTCGGAACTAGAGCAGAGGCTTCTCAAGTTATTTATAATTTCTTGGGGCAGTAAAGTCGCAACTCCTACAATTGGTGATTTAGGCGTATTGGCTTAGCACTACAATCAAACTTCTTATTCATTAGACTGGAACCTCTATAAACGTTACGATACAAATCATAGCGGCCAAATTGACTAATAGCCCTTGGGCGCTCCAGTATGAGCGTTCTAGGGCTGTTATTTTTAAAATATTATATTTGAAAGGATAATTTCTATGGAATATTTCGGGATTAATCCTCAAATTGAATTATTCAGCAATAGACACTCCACACCTAATTGGATTATTGAAGATGCGACAACAGATTTTTACGATTTAACCTATATCTTCAAAGGAAGGGCTTACTACTGCATTAATGGAAATGTGTATGAAGTAAATCAAGGAGATCTCCTGTGCATCCCTAAGGGCAGTCGCCGAAGTGCAACCACTGACTCTGCAAATCTAATGACCAGTTACGCGCTGAATATTCAACTCTACGATAAGGAAGGCAAGGATGTTAATCTACCGTTTCCATTAATATCTCATATCGGCGAGCCTGAAGAATTACATTCACTGTACAATGAATTAACATTTGAATGGTTAAAGAAAAATAAAGGTCATGAAATGAAAGCACGCGCATTGTTGCTTATGATCCTTCATTATTATTTCAAGGCTTTATACTATAAAGACAACAATGAGAACATAGACAAACGAATACAGAGATCCATTAGATACATTTTAAGCAACTTGCAAAATCAAATAGAAGTTGAGGTGCTAGCATCCATTGCTGGCTTGACCACTGCATATTTTGGAACTCTATTTAAGAAATACATGGGTGCATCCGTTAAAGAATATATTAACAGAATGAAAATCAATAATGCTGAGAATATTCTCCTTAGCGGTGAATTTACTGTACAGGAAGCAGCTTATAAATGCGGCTTTGAAGATATTTATTATTTCAGTAAGGTATTCAAAAAAATAAAAGGTTTCCCTCCATCCAGAATTTTGATAGAGAATAGTAGGTCTGATCGACAGGAATTTGAAACCCTAAGCAATAGGATATTAATAGGATAGTCTATATTTCTGAAACAAATGCACGCTAAACAACATATAGTGTTGTTCTAACCTGACAAGAACCTTTGATTCTCACTTATTCGGAGGTTCTTTTCGTTGTTGTTATGAGCGAAATAAAAAGTCATCCATAATTTATACAAACGGTATAAAGTTTTTCCATGGATTTTGAAAGCGCTTAAATTTACAATTTAAGTATAAAAAGAAAAAATCATAGAAGCCATCGAGATTATGTAAAAAATACACATAGGTGAGTATACCATATGGAGAGGAAGGATGTAATGAAAACTAAAGCTAGCACAACAACCTCCATTCTTACAGTCAAAGGAGGTGGCGTTGCCTATTTGAAAAGACAGTGGTCACTATATGTAATGATAGTCGTACCAATGGCATTTTTCATCATTTTTAGGTATATTCCGATGGCTGGCGTTATGGTTGCTTTCAAAGATTACAACATATTTAAAGGGATTTGGGCCAGTCCATGGGGAGGGTTCGCAGTCTTTAAGGAAATCTTCGCCATGCCCGAATTTTATAAGGCACTTCGAAACACGTTGATGTTGAACGTGCTCGGATTGCTTACCTTTCCGGTTCCCATTATTTTAGCACTTCTTCTAAATGAACTTCGGGCGCAGTGGTACAAGAAGATTAGCCAGACGTTGATGTATTTGCCCCATTTTATTTCGTGGGTCATTGTAGGGGGGATGGCCATCGAGTTGTTATCAACCAATAATGGTTCGATTAATCATATGTTGATGGCAATTGGGGCTTCCCCCATTCCATTTTTGGAAAAACCGGCGCTATGGATTGCAACTTATGTTGGGGCAGGGGTTTGGCGCAATGCCGGATGGGGAATGATTCTGTATTTAGCAGCACTTACGGGAATTAATAAGGAATTGTATGAAGCGGCAGAAGTGGATGGTGCAACCCGAATGCGTAAAATCTGGCATATTACTTTACCAGGCATAAAGCCTACCATTGTCGTCCTGTTCATACTTCAGATTGGTAATATGGCCAATATCAGCTTCGAGCAACCTTATGTTCTGAAGAACTCATATGTGATGGATTACGCTCAAGTAATCAGCACTTATGTATATTCTGTAGGGATTCAATCCGCAAGATTTGCACTTGCAACTGCTGTCGGTTTGTTCCAGTCCGTAGTCGGATTAATTCTTCTTCTGTCGGCAGAGTTCATTTCGAGAAAAATCAATAATCAAGGCATTTTTTAATGGGGGTACATCTATGATTCAAAATCCGGCTGAGAAAATAGGCAATACGGTTATTATGCTTCTACTGGGCATCTTTTGTTTGTTCTGCGCGGTGCCCATGATCCATATTTTCTCGTTATCGCTCAGTGGTAATCGGGCAATCATGTCTGGCGAAGTGACATTATGGCCGATAGATTTAAATTTCGAACCGTATAAGAACGTATTTGGTGACCTAAGCATGATCCGCTCGCTGTTGTTTACGATCTGGCTTGTTGTCATTTACACAATTGTGAGCTTGATCGCCACGATCCTAGCTGCATATCCACTTAGCCGGCGGAATTTTAAGGGGAAGAACATCCTGTTCGCTCTAATCATCATAACGATGTTCTTTAATCCAGGAATTATCCCAAACTACTTGTTGATAAAAGAGCTTCATATGTTGAATAGCGTATGGTCGCTGGTCTTACCTCTGCTCATTAATGCATTCTTGTTAATTATCCTGAAAACATCGTTCACCCAGATCCCAGCTGAACTAGAAGATTCTGCCTGGATGGACGGTTGTGGTCATTTACGCTATTTGATGAGAATCGTGCTACCGTTGTCATTACCGATTTTAGCGACATTGGCTTTGTATTCTGCGGTCGATCGATGGAACATGTTTCAGGATGCGCTGTTCTATATTAACGACGCACACCTATATCCGATTCAACAAAAGCTATATGAGATCGTGATTAACAGCCAGGTGAACGATGCCATAGCCCAGGAAGGATTTGGAGGTTCTTCTCCAGTGCCAGAGAGCTTGCAGGCGGCAAGCATCATGTTCGCAACTGTGCCAATTTTACTTGTATACCCATGGCTCCAACGTTATTTTATCTCTGGTATGCTTGTGGGTGCAGTTAAAGGCTGATAGCTGTCTCGACCGTTTCAAGCGGTTGAATTCACTATACACTTAAAAGATTAAAGGGAGGATTACGCATGCGAGTAAAATTTCGCAAAACCATTACAGTAGCAATGGCAGTTTTAGCGACGTCTGCTATCGCGCTGGCAGGCTGCAGCAATTCACAAAACAGCCCAAGTAACTCAGCTACTCCGGGAAGTTCGACAGTTGCGAGCGAGACCCCGAAAGGTCCACCGATCAATTTGACGGTTGAGCTATTTGATCGAAGTAATGCGCCAGCAGGCGCACCGCCAATCACTGACAATTTCATGACGCAGTATGTTCAGAAGAACTTCGGAGATCCGAACAATATCACGGTTAAATTCATCACTGTCCCTCGCTCCGAGGAGGTCAAGAAATTGAATGTATTAATGGCTTCCGGAACTGCGCCCGATCTCGTCTTTACGTACGACAAGCCAACTGTTCAAAGTTACGTGCAAAGCGGTGGCATTGCGGATCTTGGGGCAGCGATTGAGAAATATGGACCACAGTTGAAGAAAGTGCTTGCTCCAACACTGAAGGACGGCGTTTTTAACGGCAAGCAATTTACCATTCCAGCGTTACGGGTTATCCAATCGCAAACGACAAGTATTATCCGTAAAGATTGGTTGGATAAATTAAATCTGCCTTTGCCGACGACGACGGATGAGTGGTATCAAACATTGAAAGCGTTTAAGGAGAAGGATCCGGGTAATACTGGCGGAAAAGTGATTCCTTTTACGTTGATAGATATGTTCCATATTAAACCATTGACCAACTCATTCTGGGATTGGAATAAAATTACCGAAGAGGACTTGTTCGCTGATCCAGATGGGTGGACATTGCCTGGTAACAAGGATGCATTCAAGTTCCTAAACAAACTATACAACGAAGGCCTGCTCGATAAAGACTTCCCGCTTGCGGCAGACTTCAGCCAGACATTTAACAAGCAAGTCGTAGGCGGTCTTGCAGGTTCTGCCTCACCGAACACAAACGATCCTATTTACAGTGGATACTATGCAAACCTGAAGAAAAACAATCCCGAAGCTGTTCTCGCGACGATTGATCCGTTCAAAGCATCGAACGGCAAGTATCCTAAACCAATATATTCTCCTAGCGGTGTTTATCTGATGGTTCCAGCAGCGAGTAAAAACGTTGATTCAGTTATCAAATATTTGAACTGGATGGCGGAACCGAAGAATCTTATCGCGCTGCAATTCGGACAAGAAGGCGTTTCATACAAAATAGGTGACGACGGCATTCCATTTGCTTTGACAACGCCTGAAGCTAATCAGATTCTATTTAATAATCAAGATTACGCCATGATTATGAATGGCAAATACGTGAGTACGGACACACCAGAAAAGAATATGGCAGCCAATGCGACCGACCCGCAATTTAAAGACTTCACCATCAGCAGTATTAAGACGGGTGCACGTGACGGCTATACGGGCCCGCGCGTGGACATTCCAATTCAGGCTGAAATTAAGTATTCGCAGATTCTGAACGACAAGGTCAAGCAGATGCTTGCAAAGATTATTACGGCCAAGTCTACCGAAATCGACAGTATCTATGATCAGCAAGTTAAGGATTGGAAGGATGCGGGAGGTGAGGCCGTCATGAAAGAAAGAAGACAAGCGTATCAACAATCCTACAAGAAATAATTCTATGCAACCTAAGGAACTCGGTTATCTCTCAATGAGGGAACCGAGTTTCATCTTTCCACCACTGTTAAGAACCAGCCAACGTAGCGCCGGATATTTTCGTTGTGACCTTCACAATCCGAATATCAAGGGGTCTTGATGAAAGTAAGGCGAACAGAGATCATGAACTAGGGTCCAAGTTGTAACCGCTTTCTAAAAAAATACAAATGATCTATTATCCATCCATGGAGTTAATTCTAAGGTTTGTATATCATAATATTAATAGTCAATACAGAGTGGCAGAGATAAGAAAATAGTCTACACCGTCGGTGACAAACAGCTGGGCTGCATTCAATTGTTAAGGATGTAGAAGGTCGAGACCTTGTATTCGCCTCGGAGAAAGCGTTTTCGCAATCTGCCCAACATGAAGAGGGAGGTGTTTATATTGATCGTCAAGCCCGTACGACGTAACCCAAGGTACACGTGTTCAGTAAGAAACGGAGGCATATTTGATGGTCAATTCATTAAGAAATCCAAAATCATTAACAAAAACAACATTTTTATCGGTAAAGTTGTAAAATTTTCCGATATTTAAAAATTTGGCGACTCTAAACCGAGATTGTAGAGGTTGCCTCAAGAAAAGGAGTAAAACCAAGATGAACCGTGAAAAACCATTAATCAACGTCTCCCGCATGCTCGTAGTCATCATGCTGTTCTCTTTATTCGCATTTGCCCCCGTCCCGGCCGCTGCGGCCGGAGGCGAACTGACACATGAACTGAACGACCTCATTGCACAAGCCGAAGCTTTAAAAGCTGGCAACGAGGAATTCCCGCTCCAGATTAGCCAGACTGACGTTGGAACCGATGTGAACAAAGCTTTCCCTTGGGTGTACGCTGACGAACTCAAAGATCTTAATAACGCGCTTGCGTTCGCGCGCAATGCGCTCACTCCTGCCGGCGAAGCCATAGCCAGCCTCGAAAACGCAATAGAGAGTTTCACTGGAAAAATCAAAGCAGACGGTTCAAATCCCTATTTCCGTCTTGATCCGGGTCCTGGTAAAGTACCTGTAAATATTACTGCGCCAACCAATGTCTGGACCTCAAGAACCCCGCTTGACAACCGTGTCCCTGCTGACTTTGCTGGTGGTACATACAAAATGATTCCATATCCGTTCGCAGATTCCCAAGGAAAATCTGATGTGCTCCAGATCAATTACGTCCATAATGGAAAGACCACCTTCGGAGGAATGACTCTTCAGTCTCCGTTGTCTCCAAGTGTAGATGTTCCCGCAGGCTCAAATATTGAGTTTGATGTGTTCTATCCCAAGAGCGCGCAAGGAAAATTCATGAGGTGGAGAATTAGGAATGCCGGCTCTGACATCGATTCCTATCTCAGGGAATACGAGTACAACAACCTTAACCCTGACTGGATTGGCTCCTTCAACGGTGAAACTTGGTTGTTGAAGCACACAAGCATTACCGCCACAACAGGCACCTCCTCGAACTTCATTCTTGAGCTCCATGGCGAGAATGGGCGTCCAGCAGAAACGGGTATGCTTCTTGTCGGCAACATCAAAATCACCGCACCGGACCCTAACGGCGTTGCGCTTCCTAACGTTGTTAACAAGGAAAACCAGAGTGTCGTAACGCCTTTAAAGAATGTTTACAACAAGCAGAATGGCACGTTCATGGTCGGTACGATCGGAACTGGAGCAGTAACCGGAACCAGAGCTAATCACTATGAAATCTTTGTCGACGGCAACAATCTCAAGGCGGATGCAACGCATCCCCGCGGCCCGAGCTGGTTGAAAAGCGTTACTGGCGAGGCTCTGAGCGGTGCAACCACCACGCCTGGTGTAGGTGAATACAGTTTCCCGACGAGCTCTTATCAAGCAATCAGGGATTCCGGAACTCCTGGACAGTATAAGTCTCACGCCCACGTTTTGGCATGGTACAACCAGGCCCCTGCATGGATGAGACAGATGATTCCCTCGACCCTTACCTTGGGATATAATGGAACAACCGATTACTACGGATTGGGCAACGGCGTTACAACTACGGTTAAAGTAGACAAAGAAATGGCCAGAAGAGTGCAGTTTAACCACACCATGTATGTAATGCGACACTTCCTGACCACAGATACGAAGTATGGCTCAAGTGTATCTCGCGGAGTAATTCCCATCCATTCATGGGATGTACTTAACGAAGAGGTTCACGAAAGCCGTCACAGCGAAACGATCCCCGCGGATCCTAACAGCTGGAGACAGTCACTCAAAAATACGAACTGGCTTTCTGCCATGTCGGATGATCTAATTGGCGGCGATATCACCGAGCATTACATTTACATGCTCTTCAAAAACGCACACATCGCGGCCCCTAACGCCAAGATGGCGGCGGCTTACAAAGCCAACTACGCTAACCTTCCGGCGTACATGAAGCTCGATGGACACGACAACGTTGGCAGCATTGATGCGTATATCGTGAATGATCCTCCGAAACTGACCTATAACGATTACGACATTTCTAATCGCACCAAAGCGAGAACTGTATACAACATGATTCGCGCAGTGAACACCGCATGGCTCTCCGATCCACTGTATGACGGAAGACCCCTTATCGAAGACATGGGTATTCAGGGACACGATTCGATTGGAAAGACGCTTGCAAGCGATAACCAATATGCCATGGCCCTCTATGCTTCTCTCATTGACGAAGGCCTTCTTTCCGGTATTGCCTACTCAGAACTTGACCTTAAGATGCCGACTAACACGCCAGGCGGCGGAGCGGTCGCACCTGCAGTGCTGAATGTTAGACAGTCTGACGCTCTTGGTTATGAGTACGCCCTGATGTACAAACTGTTCAATAGGTTTGCCCCTTACATCGATCACATCATCAGCTGGGGTGTAGCTGGTTCAGGATGGCAGGGAAGCTATGTACTGTTTGACAGTCAGAGTAATGCCAATGCCGGCTACTATGGCGCCGTGAATCCGGACAGATTCGTTCTTGGACATGCATACATGGATGATTTCTTTGCAGGCGAATACGAGAAACTTCAGAACAGCTACGGGATTGACCTGGGTGATCTTGGAATCTATACACCCGGTAATGGAGAAGCGAAATCGCTTACAGCAACAATCGCAGCTGGCGACAGTGCGACACCTGGAAGTACTTTCACAGCAGTTGTTAGCCTGGATAGCGTGACACAAAGCGTATACGCACAGGATATCACATTAAGCTACGATTCCAGCGTATTTGATTATATCAGTGCATCAAGTGCAAACAGTAACATTCAGGTTCTGAGAGAAGATACGGTTACCCCTGGAAAAGTGAGAATCATTTCCGTTAATATCGGAGGGCTAACTGGAACCAGCACAGCTGTTTTGAATGTAACCTTTGGAATAAAGGCCGGTATTCAGAATACTACTGGGATCATTGCAGTCTCTGAAGCGAAAACTGGCGGTTTCGATGGAACCGTAACTACTGCGGTACCGAGCAGTAAGACTATTACCATTAGTGCTGTACCACAGGATAAAACTGCTTTGATTGCAGCTGTTATGAGTGCACAGACGCTGTACAACGCGGCTGTAGTCGGTACTAAACCTGGCCAATATCCGCAATCGGCTAAGGATGCATTCAATGTAGCAATCAACGCAGCAATTGTTGTAAGAGACGACACGAATTCTACTCAATCACAAGTAGACGGTGCTCTCGCAGCACTTAATAGTGCCACCGACACCTTCAAGGCCACGGCTTACAGGTCGACAGACATTAGTGGAAAAGATGGAGTCCCTGATGGAGTCACTGACGTAGGTGATCTTGCGACGGTTGCTTATCACTATGGCAAGAACTCCACCAGCGCAGATTGGGCAAAAGCGAAGGTTGCTGATATGAACAACGATAACAAAATTAATATCTGGGATCTTGCGTATGTCGCAACCAACATCAAGTAATTCGTTAGTTATACCCTATCTGTAAAATAGCAATCTCAACTACAAAAAACTGCTGCAATGAAAGAGGCGCAAATACCATAGGCCCTGGCCTGTTTCTCCAGTCCGACTGGATTATCGGAGGCTGCGACGGGACGCTGGACAGAGGTATGCAATGGCAAGGTTTATCGCTTTGGGTGACTCTCCGACACGGAGCCAATATTTGGTTGCCGTCGACCTTCATGCCGACGTTGCCTGGCAAATTGTTTTTCACACGGCAACTGGCAGGTCCGCTTGTAGCCGAGTCTAATTAATGCTGATTATGTTTACTTTGCTGGGCGGTGCCTGTATGTTTTGAGCGATCACTGTGGTGCAGTCTTGTCACAGAAGACGCAGAGAAATACCAAAAAAGTCTACAGGGCTGATCAAGAATCAATGATTCGGCAAGGAATTGAAGCCATGCATATGATCAAAAAGGGGCAAGTCGAATGTAATCATTCGTCACCCCTTTTTGTCGTTCAACTCATCCATCAATTGTTCGGTTTAACCGCATCGAAATTAGGATTGACCGAACGATCGGCTGGTTCTATTTAGCAAAATCGGTAGCCTGTTCCGTACTTTATAATAGCGAGTTTACGAACTTCACCTCCGGAAAGCGGCTATCCGGTCCTTTCATTAAGGTTCCGCCTTGATTTTTCAGATACATATCGAAGAAATCCAGCATATAGGCATTGATAACGGAGTTCGCTCTATCGGGCGGAATCTTTCCTGTAATGCCCAGGATTTTGAAAATCGGAGAAATGAACTGTATGTCGGTAAAATTCAAATGCTCCGTATTGTCGATATAGAGGAATTGTCCCCCTGCGGCAACTGTTTCGCGCATCCGTTCAAGTTCTAACTTTTTGTCTTCCGTTACTTGATCCATCCACGCTCTTGTGTTGCCCATACGTTTAAGCTCTGCCTCCGAGTAGGCATGGTTATCCATCACCATCTTTAATCGTTCGAATTCGCTTTCCGAGTTCATGAATAAAAACGGCTTTCGCATACTCTCTCTGTCACGCAGTCGATAAAGCGCTCCATCCAGGTCTACTCCAACCGCGATTCGCGGATCGTAAGAAGCGTCATAAGCTGTCGCTCCGCCGATGGAATGACCGAACACCCCGACATGACCGAGATCAATCCTCCCTTTTAGATGACTTGGTATCTGCCCCGATTGGATGAGCTCGAATTGGTCCAGCGCAAACGCCACATCGTCGGTTAAAATTTCTCCCAACTTGTCGCGATTTCCGCTTTCCGTCTGGTAATCATGGTCGGGCGAAAATAAGTCGTTGGTTGAGCTGGTCGTGATTCGACCGTCTGGAAACTCGGTTGCAAATGTATTGTAGGTGTGGTCGATCACGGCCACGATATATCCGTGACTCGCGAGATTTTCGGCTTGCGACGTGTGGAGGAACCTGGAAGAGCCGAAGCCGGGATTCGCTAGGATCAGCGGGTATGAAGTCTGTGCGGAAGAGACTTCGGCCACCGAATAAGCATGACTGGATACGTACTTCAGATGTTGCAAAGTAAACCCGGGAAGGCCATAGTTTGCAGCCATATAACGTAAAATCCGGGTATCGGGAATAAAGGGAGCGTACTTGCCGGTGCCAGCTTGAGCCGGATACCATACCTGAACCATCAATTCTCTCTTGCCACCTCTGGCTTCGTCGAAAATCTCTTCCCTATTTGTGTCCACGAAATGAAAAGATTGCGTTCCTACCTTAAATTCGCCTGTCGGTTCAGGTAGTTTCCATACAGGAAAAGCATACATAAGACCCGCTGTTACGACTAGCATGATCGCTATAGCGGTATAAGCTGAACCTAAAATGAATCGTGGGATTTTTTTCGGGCCGGTTTTTTTATAATAGCGATAACCTGAAATGGCTAAAAAAATGATCGTTATGCCATATGGGAAAAATAGCTGAACTCTGTATCCTTCCACCGTCCAATGAATGAGCAGTAATAATGTGGCAATCCCACTTGCAACGAATACTGGAATTCTACGATGTCCTTTTTTTAATAGGACGGTTAATGCAAACAAGCCGATGTTTGACAAAAAAAGCAACAGTTCAAACAGCCTCATATCGATTCTCCTTTAATAAATTTCTGTTATTATTTGTTCTTATCTTATCCTGCCAGGCTGGCCTTCACTATCGATTTGCCTTACATCTACCTTACAACTTTGTAATTCGGATCGCGGTATTGAGGACTCGTGAAACGGGTTCTTTCAACTTGAAAGAGTGCCGCTTAAAGTTATAATAGATTACAACAGCAACTAATCCAGCCTTATTCAAACCATAGAAACACAGTACCGGCGAAGGCAGGCTGGTGCTTTTAAATCAGAAGAGGAGCCAAATCCTATGTTTAGTATCCTGATTGTAGAAGACGATCTCAAGCTGGCGCAGATGCTTCAATCATACATGGAGAAATACGGGTATCGAGCCGAAGCGGTCCAGGAGTTCGACCGAGTTATGGAGGTGTTCCAGGACATTCGTCCGGCTCTCGTGCTGTTGGACCTCAATCTGCCCCGTTACGACGGCTATTACTGGTGCAGGCAAATCCGAACGGTATCCACCTGCCCGATTTTGTTTATCTCCGCCCGCGACGGCAAGATGGAGCAGGTCATGGCGCTGGAGAATGGGGCGGACGATTATATCGCGAAGCCCTTCGATTATGAAGTGGTCATGGCCAAGATCAAGAGCCAGCTTCGCCGGGCTTACGGCTCGTACGCCCCGGGCAAGAGTGAACGGACCGTGGAATGCGCAGGACTTGTGTTGTATCCCGAAAGGCTTGAGCTGACCTTTTCCGGAAAAACCATTGATCTCAGTCATAAAGAATCCTTGCTGATGGAAACACTCATGGAAAGCAGCCCCAAGGTGGTCAGTCGCGATTGGCTTCTGGATAAGCTGTGGGACGGTCAACAGTTAGTTGACGACAACACGCTTAATGTCAATATTACGCGCATCCGCAAAAAATTATCTGAGCTCGGCGTTGAAGAAGCGTTGGAAACCGTGAGGGGAGCCGGGTATAAATTGCGGCCTTTCTGGAGGGAGGAGCCATGAGGCTGTTTTGGAGAGAGCATATTCCATTAGTGGTCATGTATGCCGGACAGCTTCTGCTGACTGTTTATATGTGCCGCTTATCCGGGTTCCGAAATACTTTCGATCTCGTGTACATCTGTATGGTAAATACGGCCTTGTTCGTTTTTTACTTGATATACCGCTATATTCGCCATTTTCGAATGTATCAGAGACTAACTCGTCCTCTTTCGTCCATTGACGAATCAGTCGAATTTGTCGGGCATGCACCGCTTGCGGATGCACTTGGGCATCTGCTCCAGGGGAAGTATCGTCTTTATCAGAACGATATTTGGCGATATCGTAAGAAACTAGACGATCACATCACCTTTATCAATCAGTGGGTGCACCAGATGAAAACACCGCTATCCGTTATGCACCTTGCGGTTCAGAAAGAAACCGACCCCTTCTTTGACAGCATGCGAGAGGAAATAGACAAGCTGAAGAAGGGGCTTGACACGGTGCTGTATACCTCACGATTGGATGCGTTCGAGCAGGATTTCGTGGCAGAGCCGGTACATCTTCGTCAGCTGGTCGGTAAAGTGGCAGCTGAACACAAAAATTTATGGATCCGCAATAAAGTCTTCCCGGAAATTCAGGTGGATGATCGATTGATGGTCATGTCCGATGACAAGTGGCTTGCCTTCGCGCTCGGCCAATTAATCACCAATGCGGTGCGGTATTCGGCCGGCGCAAGCAACCGTGTCCTGATTACCTCTGAGGTGCGCGGACAGCAAGCCTTTCTTGAGATTCGGGATAACGGCGCCGGAATCCCGAAACAGGATGTTAAGCGGGTGTTCGACGCGTATTTTACAGGGGAAAACGGAAGAAGGTTCGGCGAATCCACCGGCATGGGCCTCTACCTGGTTCGGGAGATCGCCTCAAAGCTTGATCATCGCGTCGAGCTTGAATCCGAGCAGGGACAAGGAACAGCAGTACGTATATGGATGGGAATCGCGCATGTTCAAGCTCCATGAACATGCTTTGTTTTATTACAGCATTGTAAGATTGGTTTAAGAATAATCGATGGGATCGCGACCCAGGATCGGTTATGATGATGCGAGAGAGCATTGGGAATTCGAAATTCCGACTGTATGAAAGGAAGAATACTTGAGATGGATATGTTAATCGTGCGCAATCTGGGAAAAGTTTATGATGGCAACATCGCCTATAGGGCGATGAGCGACATGAACCTTGTTGTCGAGAAAGGCGAGTTTGTCGGCATAATGGGTCCTTCAGGCAGCGGCAAAACAACGCTGCTGAACGTAATATACACAATCGATACGCCAACCTCCGGGGAAGTGTTGATTAATGGAGAAAATCCCCATTTGTTATCCAAACACGATCTGGCTCTGTTCCGCAGGCGGAAGCTGGGCTTTGTCTTTCAGGATTTTAATCTGCTAAATACGCTGACCATCGGGGAAAATATCATTCTCCCTCTTACACTGGATGGGAAAAGCGTGAAGGAGATGGACGCCAAGCTTCATCTGGTGGCCGATAAACTGGGCATCACCCAAATTCTGAATAAACGAACCTATGAAGTGTCGGGAGGGCAACTACAGAGGGCCGCCATTGCAAGGGCCATCATTCATTCCCCTTCGCTGCTACTGGCCGATGAGCCGACAGGAAATCTTGATTCCAAATCATCACGTGATGTCATGGAAATGATGGAGGTCATCAACCATACCGATCATACGACGATGCTGCTGGTCACTCATGACGCGCTCGCGGCTAGCTATTGCCACCGGGTCGTATTCATCAAGGACGGTCGGCTCTATAATGAATTTTACCGGGGGAACAACCGGCAGGCTTTCTTCCAACAGATTATCGATATGCTTTCGCTAATGGGAGGGAATGCACATGAGCTTTCACCGCTTCGTGTCAAATAAAAGGAGTTCACGACTTGTGATGACCATTAAGCTAATGGATCGGGAGGGTCAATATAATGACGTTGCGACAATTTGCCTTCCGCAATGTTAGCCGGAACAAACGAACGTATGCCGCTTTTTTTCTGAGCAGCACGTTTTCGGTGATGATCTTTTTCATTTATGCTGTTTTTATTTTTCACCCTGCCATTAAAAATTCCGGTTTCAATTGGTCGGCAGCCCAGGCAATCATGGTAGCGGAATATATCGTCTATGTGTTCTCTATCTTCTTCGTATTCTATTCCGTCAGTGCCTTCCTGAAATCCCGCAAACAGGAATTCGGCGTTCTCATCATACTCGGCATGACCTACAATCAGCTGCGATGGGTCGTCTTTATCGAAAGCATGGTGATCGGTTTCGCTTCCATAGTGGCAGGTCTTGCCGCCGGCATGCTGTTCGCTAAGCTATTCATGATGATCGGGGCCGATGTCATGCAGATGAGCCCGCTGCCATATTACTTGCCAAGCAAAGCAATTCTGCTCACTCTGTCCGCATTCGTGCTGTTGTTTCTCGTCATCTCCGCATTCACTGCCGCATTCGTACGGGCCAGCAAGCCGATCGATCTGCTGAAAGGCGGCGCCAAACCGAAGCCTGAACCTAAATCATCCGTTTTTCTTTCAATGACAGCGGTTTGCCTTCTTCTTGCCGGATACATCATATCGTTCCTGGTGAAAGGCGCGACGGTTGTTTTCGCGCTTTTGCCGGTCACGGTCATCGTCATCATCGGCACTTACTTGTTGTACACACAGTTGAGCGTGTTTGTGATCCGCACTTTAAGAAGCAAGCGCTCTGTCTTTCTGCGCAAAACGAATGTGCTTGTTTTTTCCGACATGGCTTACCGCATGAAGGACAACGCCCGCATGTTCTTTCTCGTGACGATCGTTTCGACAGTCGCCATTTGCGCCATGGGTGGCTTGATGGGATTTCTGGAAACCATCCACAAACAAATCTCGGATGCGTACACGTTCGCCTATAATTACATCCAAACCAACGGCGATGTCGGGCAAGCAGCCTCTCAAACGAGAATAATCGAGCAAGTGCTCAAAGAACGTGGAATTCGTTATGATAAATGGTCCGTCCATATTGCAAACTTCGATTCGATAAATGGACAATCACTGAACTTTATCCGCCTGTCCGAGTATACCCAGCTTGCCAAAGCCTTGGATTACCCGGTACTGTCGCTGCAGGGAAATGAAGCAGCGACCATTTGGACCATGAAAAATCAGTCGTTTCCGGAACACGAGTGGTCAGTGAAGGGAACATCCGTCACACTGGACATGAAACAAACCATCGGAAAGGCGGTCACGCCTCCCATTGTCGATGAACCCCTGTTGATCGTTCAGGATCGGATGCTTGACTCCTTTGGCAATCCGAAAAATGATCAGCTTTTTACCGCTTACGATACGGACAGCGCCGATTCAACGGCGGACACGGGGGAGGCCATCGCTGGGCAGCTCGGTTATGCACAAACTTCCGGTTTTTGGTTCGCATCTCCTGCCTATTTGGAGGAACAGATGAAGCGAACCTATAATCTGATGCTTTTCGTCGGGGTGTTTGTCAGTTGCGTATTTTTTATTGCCTCGGGAAGCTTTCTATATTTCCGGCTGTTTACCGACCTGAACGATGACAAGATGAAATACCGTTCCATAATGAAGATCGGGTTGACCGACAAGGAGCTTGAGAAAGTGGCGAGTATACAGATGGCGTTGTTGTTTTTCGTACCGCTCGCGGTCGCGTTTATCCATAGCTCGGTTGCGCTCTACGCTCTGCATAACCTGCTCCATGCGCCAGTGATTCATTCAGCCATGACGGTCTGCATCGTTTTCCTTGCCGCACAATTCCTGTACTTTCTACTGATCCGTGCCCGTTATTTAAAGCATTTGAAACAATCAGCGGGCTTTAACTGATTGCCCTATTTTCGGAGAAGACCTTAATAATTATATTTTATGGCTGATAAAGTTGTTCTATATGCTTTCTGAAACAACGAAAACGGAGTACCGCAGGTTTGCGGGCTCCGTTTTCTAATTAATTATGGAATATCACAATTTTTTGTTGCGTTGATAAACACAAACTCCTAATTCATTTCTGAACTGTATTTTTTTATGACATTCAAGCATCAATTTTTTAACGTTGACAGTTAAAAAATCTAACACTACGATAACCATAGTGAATGGGAACTCTTGTACATCAATCTAAGTTGAAATGAGGCGATTGCTATATTTCTGAAAAAGGGGCACCGATTTGCCAATTTCACCTCAAGATCACTGAAGCGAAGCTTGGTCATTTATTTACTAATTGCTGGACTAACACCTGTTATGCTGTTAACTGTCATTACGTACGGAAGTATTTACTCCATACTTGAGAATAAAATCAAGAATGGTATTTTCGCAACACTTACACAGGAAAGAATTGGTCTTGAGAATGTATTAAATAACCTTGATTTTGCTTCAAGGCAGCTTGCCGTGGACGGCAAGATTGTGAACGATGTGCAGCAATATTTAACACCTCAGGGCGATTCATTCGATAAGGCAACTATGTCGACAAACATCAAAGATAAAATAAATATGATCAGCTATACGAACCTGAATTTAGGTATGATATTTTATTATGAACCTGAATCCAGTCAACCGTACAAGTTTGAGAATTTACAGGTGGATCCCGCCCTTCCCATGAAATCGCTGCCACATTTTACGGAATATCAAGGCGCTGTCTATTTCGGACCGCACAAAACCATGTATAAGAGCAGCAATAACATTGTCTTTTCCTCGCTGCGTAAGCTGGAAACGAAGGATAATTTAAAGTTATATGTATATCTTGAGACGAATTATAATTTATTCCGCAAAATTTTGAATCATGAAGCTTTCGGAATTGAAGTATCTCACCTTCTGATTAATGCGCGTGGGGAAGTTACCTACATGGAAAATGAAAAGGCTTTCTCGGAGTCGGATAGCTTACGGATCAAGCAAGCTGTAGACCATGAGGAGGAATATAAAGGGTATATGTTATTCAATTCGATAAGTGAGCAGGGTTGGCAGCTCGTTATTGCGGTTAAGAAAACAACGTATAATCAAGAAATTTACGCTTGGTTGAGAAAAATCGCAGTACTCGTTGTAGCAACGACATTGTTTGCTCTGCTGCTTGCCTTTATTATTTGGAAAACGATATATAGGCCTATGAAAAAACTGAACAAAGAAATTATTTACATGGCGGAAAATCGAAATTCTCCTGTTCAATTCACACATGTTGAAGAATTTGATCACCTGCTCATCAATTTTCAGGATATGAAGCTGAAGATTAATGCTCTTATTGCTGAAGTAGAGGAAAATGGGAAAGAGAAAAGCCGATTGGAAGTTGAGAAACTGTTAACACAAATTAATCCGCATTTCCTTCACAATACGCTTAACACCGTACAATGGTTGGCGAGAATGAATGGTCAGAAGGAAATTGATCGTCTAGTAACATTGCTGGTCAAGGTCTTGCATTACAATTTAGGCAAACAAAGTATGATTGTAACCGTACAGGAAGAAGTAGAGGCGTTAAATAACTATATTGAGCTGCAACGGATACGTTATGATCATGAGTTTGACGTGAGGTTAGATATGGATGCCAGTGTCAGAAATGCTGCGATTCCAAGGTTCCTGCTCCAGCCGTTAGTTGAGAATGCTATCTATCATGGAAATAGGGAGCGAAACAATTATATCGAAGTGGCCATACATAAAAATGAAGGGAACATACTACATCTACAAGTTTCGGATAACGGGCAGGGGATGGATGCGCAGACGCTTCACAAGTTGTTAACTGCAAACAATGAACATTTGAACAGAGGGTTAGGAATTGGGTTGCAATACGTAAGTCGTTTAATTAAAAGGTATTACGGAGAGGCCAGTAAGATGTCCATCGACAGTATTGTAGATAAAGGAACGGTAATCCGTATTGAGATTCCAGTAATGTCCAAGGAGGATTTCGATGATTAAAGCGATTGTTGTAGATGATGAAAGATTAGTACGAAAAGGTATTATTTCCATGGTGGACTGGTCAGCTCAAGGTATTGATATTATTGGGGAAGCGGCTAACGGTAAGTCGGCTTTAGATATGCTGAGGACGCTTGAGATCGATTTGTTAATTACAGATATTACGATGCCAGGCATGTCGGGTTTCGAACTTATTCAACAAGTGAATGTAATGCCACGGAGAATATGGACGGTCGTACTTACATGTCACCATGAATTTAATTATGTACAGGAAGCGCTTCGGCTGGGAGCTATAGACTATTTGGTGAAAACCTTGTTGGACATGGAGAATTTCGAAGAGACAGTGGGGCGGATCGTAGATCGTATTCATACCGAGGAGAAATACCTTCTGGAAAGACAGTCAGAAACTCACTCGAAAAACCATTCGGAACATTCCGGTATCGTATTCTGTTCGTTGGATGAAGCACCCCCAGGCTCCGAACTACTGCAACAACCGTTTATTCGCAAGCACAGAATAGTAGAAATCGCTGATGACGTATGGTTTTTGCCTCTGCGTCAGCCCTATTCGTATGACGATCTTGTAAAAATCATCGATGATATGGTTTTGCGTAGATGGTGTGCCGTATTTGTAAGTGGGTTAGATGGAAAGCCGATAGAACAGGTAACTAGATTACTTGTGAAATGCATTAAGAATATGGTTTTTTATACATTTAGACCTGAGACAATTCTAATGCGAATCGCCTATGCAGATTTGGAACAGCAATTTGGCGGGAAAAAGACGAGTGCTGTTGAGGCTTGTTTATCCAACTGGATGCAGTTTACATGGACTATAAATAAAGCGGAATGGTCCATGTTGATGGAGGAAACGGAAGATATTCACCCCGAATATGACCAAATTCATCTTGTTATAAAGCGAATAGTGAGTGATTGGGAAGAAGTATTTCATTGGCATACGGCTGCTCCTCAACTTGCAGCGACGATGAAAAGGATCCGTTTTTGGTATGAATGGAAAGGGTGGTCGGCGGAATACGCTGCACATATTCAGTTGAAAACCTATGAGCTTTCCGTGACGACGGAAGTCATGTCAAGTCTGGTTCGCTCCATCCGACTTATGCAGATGAACCTTGGTTTTGATCTGAATCAGGAAGCAGTGGCTAAGGAAGTCAATATGAGCCGAAGTTACTTCAGTCAATGCTTTAAGAAGCTTGTAAAGGAATCGTTTGGGGACTACCTTCGTGCTCTTCGTGTAAAGCAAGCTAAGAACTTGTTGGAATTTAGCGACATGGCCATATATGAAATAGCTGCTTCCGTAGGATTTAGTGATGATAAGTATTTCAGTAGGGTGTTCAGAGAGAAAGCAGGTATGCTGCCTACAGAGTATCGGATGGCTAGGAAGCGAAAATGGTTTGATGAGGGTTGAATTTCGTTCTCAAAGAGCGGATGAAAAATCAAAGATTTGAAACCCCTTTCTATCTCTTAGGCAACCTTTATTCTTGTATGATAACAAGGAAGGATAAGCACAGTAGTTAGGGGACTTAGATGAACATGAAGCATTTATCCATATTATTGACTTCGATGCTGACTTTGTCAGCATGCTGCCCCCATCAACCACCAAGCTGTGCTGACGCCATCAACAGGCTATGTAGTGATGCTAACGCGAAAGGAGAAGAGTTGTCACTTGGTAAATACAAAGAACCGATAACCATGAAGATTGCCTTTTCTCTGCCAAATGAACCAAGCAAGTTGGCACAAGGTGACACGTATGAGGATAATCCTTGGTCGCGTTATTTTGAAGGCAAGACGAATATTAAAGTTCTTCACAGTTGGCAGGCTATGGGGGAGGGAAATGCCTACAGGCAAAAGGTGGACGAAGCGATAGCGGCTAACGATTTACCGGATGCTTTTACAGTGAATAGGCAGCAACTTCGTACGTTAGTAGAGAAGGATATGCTGGTTGACCTCAGTGAGGCATACAGCAAATATGCATCGCCGCTTGTAAAAGAAATGTATGATTCTACGCATGGAGTTGCCATGAAAGACGTCACGTTTCGTGGCAAACTGATGGCGCTGCCAAACATTGAGGTAGAAGCAGATTCCGTACTCCTTACTTGGATACGACAGGATTGGTTGGATAAACTGCAGCTGTCAAGCCCACAAACATTAATAGATTTAGAGAAGATAGCCAAGGCGTTTATCGAGCAAGATCCTGATGGCAATGGAAAGCAAGATACCATAGGGATGCCTGGAGATCATAGCTTTACTCCTGTATTTGCGGCATATCATTCATTCCCCAAAAGCTGGCGTAGGGATAGAAATGGACAAATGCAGTATGGCTCGATTGCTCCAGAAACGAAGGAAGCATTGGCTAAGCTAGCTGCTTGGTATAAGGAAGGAATTATCGATTCTGATTTCGGTCTACGCAAAGAGCCTAACGAGTTAATCATCGCGAATAAGGCGGGTATCTTAATTGGTTCTTGGCTTGCACCGTACGGACCTCTAAAAGCTTCTATTAAGTCTGATACAACAGCCGAGTGGCGAGCCTACACAACTCCATTGGATAATGAAGGGAAATTTGTATCGCAAATGGATCCTATCACAAACCGATATCTTGTTGTTAAGAAAGGTTATCCGTATCCTGAGGCCGCCATACGGTTGCTTAATCAGTTCACGCAATACGAACGTGTGGATAGCTACCTAACCACAACTGGAAATGATCAGAATACGACGCTACAATTACTGAAGTCATATCGTGAGACTAATAATGTGCAGCCTCGTTATCTTTATCCATTTGATCTTCCACTTGATTATGTGGATTCTGCTGGACGCGCTTATAAAGCTGTGAAGAATGTGCTAGAAGGTAAAATACTGGCAGAGAAGCTTCCCCCGCCTTATTTAAGCTTGTATAAAAATGTGCTGCTGGATCAGGAAAATCCGAAGAAAAATCTCGATGCGTGGGCTAGCGCCCAAGCAAGACAACACGGCGCGTCGGTTATTGTGCAGGCTTCTATAGAACGAATATATAGTGAGTTCTCTGACTCTGCAGCAACGATAGATCCCAGGTGGACTCATTTGGAGAGTATGGAGCACGATGCTTTCCTAAACATTATTAGAGGCAATGCACCCTTAGATAGTTTTGATCATTTTGTTCAGCAATGGAAAGAGCAGGGCGGCGAAACAATTACGCAAGAGATACAGAAGAGAGTAGAACGCAAGTTCATGAAATGAATCATTCATACAAGGGGGATTGTCTGTGAACAAAAGCCAAAAGATCGCCTTTATAGTATTGTCCACCGTATTAGTTGTTCTGCCTGCATGCTCTAATAAGGAAGTGGGGGGACAGGCTACTACAGCTGCAGTTAAGAATACGAAGGCGGAGAATGTAGAACTACGGGCAACATGGTCGGGAACAGCTGGACGCCACGAACGGACTTTAAAGGTCATTGAACTTTTTGAAAAGAAATATCCAAATATTAAAATTAATGCTGAATACTCCGGTACCGATGGATTTACTGATAAACTGAATACCCAAATTGCGGGTGGAAATGCTGCAGACTTAATTAATGTTGGAAGCATAACTGATCTGGTGACACGCAGTGCTGTTCTAGATATTACACCGTATGTAACCAGCAAAGAGATTAACTTGGAGAAGTATGAACCGGCATTCATGGAGCCTGGGAAAGATCAAGGGAAGTATTATGGAATTAGTCTTGGCACGAATGGCATCGGCTTTTTCTATAATAGTGATCTCATCAAAAAAGCAGGTATGGAGCCACCTAAGGATACTTTCTCATGGGAAGATTATGAAGCATACGGCAAAGAGGTCGTTCAAAAGTTGGGACCTGGTTATTATGCATTTGCCGATCAATCTAGATATTCATTGTATATGAACTATTTCCTGCGTCAAAGCGGCAAGACCATCTATAAGGATGGTAAAGCAGGGTTTGATAAAGCAGATATCGCCAAATGGTACGGTATGTGGGATCGCATGCGTAAGGAAGGGTTGCTCCCAACGCCGGAAGAAGCGTCAACCTATACAGATTTATCAGTGGACACTTCCATATTTCCTAAAGGTAAAACCGTATTTCTAATGAGCTGGTTGAATCAATTGACGGCATTCCAGAATGGCATGAAAGATGAGCTGCAGATTACAGCATTGCCATCCGGAGGGGCAGGTGCCAAAAATGGACTGTGGGTTCATCCTAGCCAATTTTGGACAATTAATAAAACATCGAAGCATCCCAAGGAAGCTGCACAGTTTATCAATTTCTTCATTAATGATGAGGAAGCGGCCAAAATTCTTGGAAGTGAGCGCGGCATTCCCAATTCTTCCGCAGTTCGCGATATGATCAAACCAACGATTACAGCAACCGAGAAGAAGTTCTACAGTTATTTTGAGAACTACATTTCTAAAGCAGGTCCTAAAGATTTGGATCTTCCCAATGGCACTGAGTTTAATAACACCGTTATCAGCGCATCACAAAAGGTGATGTTCAATAAAGCTACCATTGATCAAGCTGCCCAGGAAGTCGTAGATGCCTTCGATAAAACAATTAAGAAATAACCGGATGCCATATTTATTAATCTGTAAGGGGAGGAAACCTGATGAATCCGGTTGCTGCTACGAACAAAGGATTAGGTCACAAACTGAAGAGAGCTTGGAAGGATAATATAGCTGCCTACCTTTTTCTCCTACCTTGGTTAATTGGGATCTTCCTGCTTACACTTGGTCCGATGATCAGTTCTTTATACTTGTCCTTCACCAAATATGACATGTTAAAGCCCTCGGTATGGGTTGGAATTGATAATTACAAAACAATGTTTACGAATGATGTTCATTATATGAATTCATTGAAAGTTACGTTTACATTCGTGTTCACCTCTGTACCGCTCAAACTTGGCTTTGCCTTAGCCATTGCAATGCTGCTTAATATGGGGTTAAAGGGACTCGGGATATATCGCACACTGTATTA
This sequence comes from Paenibacillus plantarum, assembly GCF_013141695.1. GTDB lineage: Bacteria > Bacillota > Bacilli > Paenibacillales > NBRC-103111 > Paenibacillus_E > Paenibacillus_E plantarum. Next base: position 294,589 of record NZ_WHNY01000026.1, on the reverse strand, counting down.
TATCCCGACCTTGCTTGGTGGAAGCGTGGCCATTGCCGTACTTTGGCGAAAAATGTTCAGTGGGGATGGGGTGATCAACCAGATTCTACTAAGCCTGTTCGGCTATCAAGGACCGGACTGGGTGGCCAATCCGAAATACGCGCTGTTTTCAGTCTCACTATTAGCAGCGTGGCAGTTTGGTTCATCTATGATTATTTTTCTAGCAGGCTTGAAGCAAATCCCACATGAATATTATGAAGCATCCAAAGTTGATGGAGCAGGTAAGGTACGTCAATTCTTTCAAATTACGATTCCGTTACTCACGCCCGTGTTGCTGTTCAACATTATTATTCAAATTATCGGCGCTTTCCAGTCATTTACTCAGGCTTTTATTATTAGCGGGGGTACTGGAGGACCTATCGATTCTACTTTATTTTACACCTTGTATTTGTATATGAAAGGATTTACTTACTTTGAAATGGGATATGCCTCGGCGATGGCTTGGGTACTGCTGATTATAATTTCAATTTTTACAGCACTCATCTTCCTATCGTCCAAATACTGGGTCACATACGGGGATGGAGGAAACTAGTGATGACCAAAAGTCTGGGGAGTCGCGCTTGGCTGCTGCATCTGGTCATTATCTCACTTGGGGTTCTTATGCTGTATCCGATAGCGTGGTTAATCGCGAGCTCATTTAAACCAAGCAATTTGATATTCTCGGATCCAAGTATTTGGCCTTCTGAATTTACCTTACACAATTATGTGAAAGGCTGGGCAGGAATAGCTAGAAATAAATTCAGCACTTTTATTATTAATTCTTTTGTTGTCTGTCTACTATGCGTGATTGGTAATTTAATATCTACTTCATTGACAGCGTTTGCATTCGGACGAATGAACTTTATCTTGAAAAAGGTTTGGTTCGGGTTAATGATGATGACAATTATGCTTCCCCATCACGTAACGATTATTCCGCAGTACGTACTATTCCGTAATCTAGGATGGATCGACAGCTATTTCCCACTATTTGTCCCGAAATGGTTGGGTACAGAGGCCTTCTTCATTTTCTTGATGATCCAATTTATACGTGGACTCCCCAAGGATCTGGACGAATCGGCTAAAATCGACGGATGTGGTCCATGGCAAATCTATGCACGTATCATATTACCGCTATGTACGCCTGCGCTTATTACAACAGCTTTGTTCACATTCGTATGGACATGGGACGATTTTTTCACCCAACTACTTTATTTAAATTCAGCAAAGCTGTTTACGGTACCTTTAGGACTTAGGCTATTTTTGGATTCATCGGGGGAATCGGCATGGGGACCGTTACTCGCCATGTCAGTTGTCGCTTTATTGCCTGCATTAGTCATCTTCTTCTCGCTCCAAAAATATTTTGTAGAAGGCATCTCCACAACGGGGATTAAAGGATAAACATAATGATGAGAGGTGGAAGTAAAATGAAAGAAATACCTAATGGTGTGTGGCCTGTTATGCTAACGACATATACGAATGACAATGAAATTGATTATACCGCTCTCGAACAATTAATCGACTGGTACATAGATAAAGGCGTTCATGGTTTATTCGCCGTTTGTCAGTCCAGTGAAATGATACTGCTTAGTTTGGAAGAAAGAGTCGCCGTAGCGCGATTTGTACAAGAGAAAGCAGCAGGACGTGTTCCAGTTGTGGCTTCGGGGCATATATCTGAATCGTTTCAGCAACAGCTGGAGGAGATTAGAGCAATTTCACAAACGGGTGTGGACGCTGTTGTCCTGGTAACTAATCGTCTTGCTCAAGAGCATGAGGACGAGCAGGTATGGAAGGCGAATGCTGAGAAGGTGCTAGCCCAATTTCCTGAAGTGACATTCGGTCTGTACGAATGCCCAAATCCATATCAGAGACTGTTGTCCCCGGAATTGTTGAAATGGTGCGGCGAAACAGGACGGTTCACTTTTATGAAAGAGTGCAGTAATAATTTGGAGCAAATCAAGGCTAAGATCAAGGCTACCGAAGGGACACCGCTCAAAGTATTTGTTGCCAATAATCCACATGTGCTCGAGGTTATGCAAGTAGGTGGTGGTGGATATAGCGGGATGTTGGCTACGTTTCAACCAGATTTGTACGCTTGGTTAACCGATAACTGGAATAAGGACCCGCAAAAAGCAGAGTGGTTGCAAAATTATTTGGGAGCATCCTGTTTATATGAAGGAAGGCATTATCAAATAGGCACCCGTTACTATTTACAACTGGAGGGATTAGATATTACCTTGAAGAGTCGCGGTAAGAAATCTTCTGATTTCAAGGTAACGCATGAGCGTGAAATTGAGCAATTCAGAAGGTTTAATCTGTACATGAAACAGATGTTATAGATCATATTTACTTTCAAAAGGTTTGAAATAAAAATAACCCTATCTCATTGGAGGATGGGGTTATTCATTATAAGTCTTCATTTAATCAGCTCACGTAGTGCTTCAGCAAATCTGGATATCCCCAATGCAATCTCGTCTGACTTCGCCCTAGCGAATGTAAAGCGCACGTATCCCGAATCGGAACCATAAACACTCCCGGGTACCATGACGATACCTTTCTTAATGGATTCTTCCAACAATATACCGTCTGGAATACTCGGAATCAATTTGCACCAAAAATGAATGCCTCCTACGGGCACCACGTACTCAATCAGACCTGAAAGTTCCTTTTCTAAAGATTCGATGAGTAAATCACGTTTAAATTGAAGCTGAATTCGCAAACGCTCCAAGTGAGGAGCAAAATAAGCTGACTGTAAAAATTGCCCCGCAACTTGCTGGGGAATGATGCTTAATCCAAAATCCATCTGTTGCCTAGCATCGGCTAGCCTTTCCACTATAGAACGAGGAGCTACCATCCATCCTATTCGTAAGCCAGAAGCTGCGATCTTGGAGAATGAACCAATATATAGAACCGAACCCGTCGTATCCATGGATTTGAGTGACAAAGGAGGGACACCGTCATACGAGGTTAAGCTATAGGGATCATCTTCTACTACTGGAAGTCCTAATTCACTAATGATATCAAGAAGACGTCTGCGTCTTTCTTCGCTTAGTACCGCTCCAGTTGGATTCTGGTAATTCGGATTCAAAAACACCATTTTAATACGGTGTTTTTTGTATAAAGTGCGAATATCCTCTGGCTGTACGCCATGATTATCGACTGGGAGGCGGAACAAGCGAAGGCCAGCAGATTGAAACATGGGCAGCGAATAGCAGTAGGAAGGATCTTCTATGGCAACTGCGTCACCTGGAGACAGAAGACACTGCGTAATTAAAAACAACGATTGTTGAGAGCCCGATGTGATAAGAATGGAGGATTCTGTTGTCCGGATTCCTCGATAATTAGTTAGATAATCAACCAAAGCCTCTCTTAATGGAGTTGAACCTTGAGGGTTAACGTAACCCAAATAGGACGTGTATGCGTTATTACTCATGAGTGCAGCGATTTCATCAGTTGGAGCTAGATCAGCCGATAGCTCACCGCTCGCAAAATCGATTAATGATGGATTATGAGCTAGCGCTTCGCGGATCCTCCGTAAAAAAGGCAGGTTAGGAAGAAAGCTTCCTCCTTCAGCAAACCGACTCCAGTTTGGCGTATGTTTCGGAGTGGCCCCCCATTTGGATGTACTTACCCGAGTTCCGCTACCAATGCGGCTCTCGATAATCCCCATAGATCGCAGTTCCGCGAATGCTGAAATGACAGTGCTGCGGTTCACATCAAATTGTTCAGCAAGTTTTCGTTCGGGGGGCAGCAAACTGCCCGGAGGAAACTCCCCATAGGAAATTCTTTGCTCGAGATAGTCGGCTATTTGCTCATATAGAGCTTTTTTACTACTGCGATCAGGTTTCCACATCTTAAAAATCCCCTTGAATATTAGATCAAACCAGACCAATTTTACATTTATAATACCACTTTTTATGAAAAATAACCGATGTTTTCTTCTTTAGCATTCTGTGAACATGGATTAGATCAATATTGGTTGGCATAAAAACTGAGTAATTGGTTGGTTACATTCGTCCTCTTCAAATTTATGATAGTTATTAAGTAATCTTGGTGTTATTCACTGAGGGAAGGAGATGGACCAGTGACAGCTTTGCTATCTTTCATTATGCTTTGCATTGCGCTCGTATCAAGTCCTTTGCTTATCGCTATAGGTGGGGCTCGTCTCATCCGTGAAGATGAACGTGAAATTGAATGTAAAAAGTCCAGAATCAATACAGTAATAACGTGAAAAAAGGAGAGAATAAGAATGAATAATTCACATAGCAACAATTATGAGCAGAAATTGGATGGACTTCTCCCATTAACAATTATATTTTTTATTTCCATTTTTTCAGGGTTCTTTTTCTTTCTAATAAACCATTTTTTATAGAAGTAATGCTTTATTTCAGCTATAAAAAGAAACGAAAGAACCTTAGTACAGTGAGTTACTGAACTAAGGTTCTTTTTCATTTTACAATATAAACGATCAAAGCTATTAATCCTAGAGGGATAATAACCGCATAATAAAGAGTAAGATTAACGAATATGCTTTTTGTTTGGCGATCATATCCCGGATTGCCTTCTTTATTTGAATTAGAGTGTCCAATCGCTATTGTTGCTACTCCACCAGTAATTAAAATAGCAGCAAATATAAAATAGTAAAGATATAACGACATAAATTATCACTCCTTTAAGTTATTGAAAACGATACTTTCAGAATCATAGTATCAGTTCATCCACGGGATGTAACCATCCAATTAGCAATCGATATATCCATCCAATTCATTTTATGTTAAGGGTTCTCCGCGCTGTCTGTACCGGCAAGTTTTTTTGTGAAACGCGCGCCACACCTTGTCAAAATAACTTGTCTTGGGTACAATTTCCATAAGAAAACTTTGTAGGAGGAAATCAAATGCATCCCCAAAAAGTCCCCCGCTAAGCCAAAGCCCGAGGTCCTCCATCCATGTGTTAGTGACTATTCACCCAAATAAATCAAAGGGAGATGCACACTAATGCACATGAATGGACCTGTAAATATTTCTCGAAATGAAAGACTTGAAACCTGCCACGAAATTGCCTCGAGATTACACGAGGTGTATGGAGAAAAAATCCTTGCCATTGGAGTCTATGGTTCTGTTTCCAGAGGTACGGACGGCCCCTTTTCAGACATTGAGATGTTTTGCGTACTAAATGAATCCAGCGAATCCGTAGATTTTAGCTATGAATGGTCGGCGGGGCCTTGGAAAGCAGAAGTGGAAGTCCGAAGTGCGGACGTTCTCCTTAAAACTGCCTCTACGGTTGAAGGAAGTTGGCCATTGACGCAAGGGTTACACAACCAAAAACTTTTCTCGACTGGCTCAATGGTTTTACCGGAAGCGTTGGAACTCCCTAGCCGTCCAGAAGGATTCGACAATGTTGTGCGAATGGTGATGTCTGGAGAGTTATCAGAACCTTCAAAAATCGTTTCAGTTTGTGAAAATTTCTGGAATGGCCTCGTGAAGTGGGCAGCCGAACATGACTACGTAATAAGTACAAAAAGAATCCCTTTTTGACCCGCAAAAGCCAAAGCTCCCTTTCACAAGGGGGCTTTTACTTTACTTCTGGAGGGATTTTGGATGCGAATGATCAAGACCCAGCAGGATGAACTATATTCAAAACATTCCATTTTAACAAAGTTTATCTATAAGTAAAGCCGCCCATAGTTTACCTAACGAAGAATAAATACTTTCAGTATACTTCGTAATGGTTTCATCATAATCTGGATACGGATACCCGAGACTTTCTGACAGAGCTTTTGAGTATGTTCTAAATAGCTCATAACAAGTTAATAATGAATTCCACATTTCCTGATATCCATTCTCTGAATAGGTTGATAGGAGTTTATCCCAGTCTTCATTTGGGAGGTAACGATTTATAAATTTATAGTTCTTCCCAACACTAAAGGTGTATCCTTGCTCAGACCCGATTTTCCAAGCCATCATTCTCAATAAATTTGGTCTTGCTATCTCATTTAAATGGTCAATAGCAAAAAGTATTTCTTTTCTCGCTAATCCTTTTACTACGTAGGTTGAAACCATCCAAAACTCGTTACAACAATCATCAAATTCTCTTGCTGTTGGCTTTTTAATCCAATATTGCCGATCATTTACGATCACTTCGTGTTTAACCAAAGTATCCTTATCAAGCAATACCTCAACTAAGCCGTCGCTATTGGTAAAGTAATCTTCCACCTCATTAATGGGAATAAGTGTTAGGTCTACTTTAGTTCCATCCTCAAAAAGCATTAAATATGAAAACCAATTACCTAATTCTGATGGGAAAAGCTCCATATCTTCGGGTTTTTGCATCATAACACGAATCCCGAAAACTCGAAGCCACTGATCAATTTCCTTGAAAGAATCAACATCTGTTACAAAGTAAGAGATGTCATAATCTTGGAAGGTATCAGGGGGAATATTTTTGTTTGTGCGTGACCCTTCCAATGTTACCAATACGGCGTGCCAGTCACAGCATGTAACCAAGATTGCCAACTTACGACGGTTTCGCAGTAAAGTGAACAACTAGGCAAGCAGGCAATGTTAATTTTATCCAAATTGATTCAGAAAGAAAAAGTGACAAAACTGACGGTGTTAGAGCCTAATCTCATCATTAGGCAGAGTACACAATGAGCACAATTCGGTCGCGGGATCCGTATTTATAATGTAAATGTACGCCTGAACATTACAATTATTATTTATTTTGAAGATAGTTACTCAAAATTGTTGAGAAATCTATAATTATGAATTAACATACAGGAAGTAGTTCATAAGTAGTGTCAATTATCGCTATATGTTCAATTACGAGATATATGAAGTGCTGTTCATTTTTAGTTTGGATCTGAAATAAAGGGAAGCAACGGTGGAAGCCCTTCTCATGAAGGGCTTTTGTTATGATTTGAGCATTTAGGAAGTCCATTTTACTTCATAGGAGCGTCTACAGGACCATGATAAAGAAAGAAATCGCACATATTCGGAAGCATTTTAAATTGGATAACGAAATGCTTAAAATTCACGATATTTTAAACGTGTACATCATGAAGGAAACCAACGAGATCTACCATTTTGAGCGCCAACCGTTCGCCTTAGTCGAAAGGGAAAAGCAGGAACTATATATGCTCAATTTCAAGAAACTGCTGACCGGCGAATTAGATCAGAAGATGTATGAGTTAAAGTTTCAGGACGAAGCGGAGCAGCCTACACAGGTGCTTCTGCATCAAGGTTTGGTGACCGGTAATGCGGAAGAATGGCAAGATCTGATGCTTTTGTTGGTGGAGAAAATGTTGGTTGATACCGTATACGAGCAGGATACTGTGGTTACTTTTGTTCGTGGACAATATTCACGGCCGACCAAGAGTAGGAACGAAGATGCCATGGAGAGCGAAAAGAACGAGATGTTCGCGAATCTATTCATTCTGTGCAGCGTGAATTCTACGGAACAACAAAAGAAAACGCTCATGTTTGACTATGTGGAGAGGGAATATAAGTATAATGTCTTCGTAGATCCGATCATCAAATTGAACACGCCGGAGCAAGGTTTTTTCTATCCTAGTGTAACGGACAACTACTCCGACGTGAATCGCATTCTGTATTGCTCGGGCAGAGCGCATGAACCGAATTGGCAATACATCGAGCAAGTCTTAAATGCCGAGAAGACCGTGACAGCATTAGAAGAGAGAGCCATTTTTGAAGATATCGTGAATGAATTGGCAGGGGATCAGCTTGATGCCGCTACGATTGCTCATGTGTACGAGGAAATTCATCGGGTCATCGAATCCAACGAGGAGGAAGAGCCTCCAAAGCTGGATTATAAAGATGTGGAACGCATGCTGTCGGCGAGTGGCGTGGAGAATGTGACGACAGAAAAGGTGGAACGAGCATTCCAAAACGTTGTCGACGACAAAAACTACGAAATCAAAGCGAGCAGCGTCATGCCGAAGTTCACTTCAAAATCGATTAAGATTGATACGAAGATCGCCACGATTACAGTCAGTCCGCAAGATTTGAAATACGTGAAACAGGTGAATTATCACGGAAAACGATGTATTTTGATCGAGGTTGATGAAGACGTCATTATCGAAGGATTTACGCTTAATACGGAGGATTTGTAGTTTGAATTCTAAAAAAACGGAGCGCCGCGGGTTTGCGGGCTCCGTTTTTTAATGAATAATGGTATACAGCCCTATTGAGTAACCACACGCAAATTTTGCTCCGCTTCCTTAATACGAGCCAAGTTCTTGCGATTGTTGACGAGCAGAGATTGCAAGGTTGCGGACAACTCTTCGAGTGTCGCCGATGCTTCCTCAGAGATCGCCGCCAAGTTGTTCGTTGAATCGCTGATTGTGACGGACGAGTTGCTGATCCGATCCATGAGCTCGCCATAACTCGTAGAAAGCACCTTAAGCATCGTAACGGAATCGGTGATGGACTCGAACGCTTGCTTCGTTTGGCCTGTAATCTCCGTGCTCTGCTGCATGCGCAGAGAGACTTGATCCATTCGGGAGCGAGTTTGGCTAGACAGTGTTGTGAATTCCTGCAACTGCTCGGAAATGCGAATGGCAGATTTGGCTGTCATATCGGCCAGCTTACGGATTTCATTCGCGACGACGGCAAAGCCTTTGCCATGTTCGCCGGCTCTTGCCGCCTCAATGCTGGCATTGAGCGAGAGGAGGTTCGTTTGATTCGCGATATCCTGAATCGTATGACTGAATTGGCTTGTTTCATCTAAACGCGTGATCAGGGAAGTTGTGTCATGAGAAACAGCCTCAATATCTTTGGTGAAAGCTAAGAAAGTATCTGAAAGCTGCTCCATACGGCCGAGACCTTGGTCGGACAGTGTAGCTGCTTCGGATGTTTTTCCGAGTAAGTTGTAGATCGAGTCGGACATCTCTTTAATCAGCTCATTCATGTGATTCACGGACTCCGTAATGGATAGTGTTGAATCGACTTGATCGCCTGCGCCTGTTGCAATATCCTGGAAGGCGTTATTCATTTCATCAAAGGAAGAGCTATCTTCCTCGGCTGATTGTGAGATGGAATGCAGATGCTCCGTGACCAGCGTAACTTGCTTAGCGGCGATTTCGCGTTGTTCCTGCTGTAGGGCAAGGAACTGCTCCGCTTGCGTCCGGGCTTCTTCCATACTTTTGTGCATATAGCCAGTAACCTTCAAAACGGCGAACATCAGAACGCTAATTAAGAAAAAATAAATGAGATAGGTTGGCGCTGTTTGCGGATCGATTTGCAGCGCATCTTTTTGGCCGACGAATTGGTAGAGGACCAGAGCAAGTCCCCATACAGCAGAGATGAGCCAAGGCAGCATTTTCATGAAAATAAGCGCCATGATCATCATATAATAGACGGAAAAGATGTTGGTGACATCCGATTTTCCAATCAGTTGCACGGTAGTTGAAATGCCACTGGTAATGACCGCGAAATAACATAAATAATGAATAAATTTCTTGGTGAAGTGCAAGTAGGCAAACGTCAACCAAATGATTGTTTCAAATATGAGCGTAAACGTAAGACTAAAGTCCATCTCTCCCGCGCCTAAGGTAAGCACACTCATATAAATGAGTAAAGCGGTAGCAGAAATGGCAAGAAAAACAATAAAGTTCCGGCGAATAACGTCTTGGTCACGAAGAGAAAGATGTGATTCTTGCTTTAAATCTTGTCTGTTGAACATGCTTGAAATAGTCATCTTCATCCCCCATTTTGAATGCCGATCATTGTCGGTCTACTCTAGATGGGGGAATTCTGCACAGCTTGGAGGAACTCCTTTTAAAATGATTATTAACATGCATTGATTGGCTCTATTCCACGATTGAAATTCAATTTTTTGGAAGATCAAGCATCCATCTTGGTTTCGGAAATGAAACATGGACCGGACTAAATTTGGGGGTATTGGTGTCGTCGCTTAACTGTTCGAAATTATTTGCTCCCCATGCCCAAAGTGTTCCATCTTGCCCTATGGCTGTATTGAAGCCAAAGCCTGAGCTAATCGCGGTAATGTGGTCCAATCCCTTAACTTGCACAGGTGTGGTAATATGTTCAAAATCATGGCTTCCATCAATAGTTAGATAGCCCCACTCCCAGACCGTAGCATCTTTTTTAAGTGCAAGACTATGTGTATTTCCGGATGTTAGCGAAATAATATCAGTTAGCCCTGGCACCTGCACGGCTTCTATCGGTTCAGCATCCCCGTGTTTGCCTATCAGTTGACCATAATGGTTATCGCCCCATGCCATGACGGTCCCATCTTTTTTCAAAGCTAGCAGATGCCTTGTATTCGTTCCTTTTCCTAGTTCAACAATGTCAGATAAACCCGGAACTTGTTTTGTTCTAATGTTATAGGATGTATTTTCATGGATCTGTAAATTCCAATTTGCAGAAAAGTTGTAGGTATAATCATCGAATCCAGTGGAACTAAACACGGTCCCGTCTTCTTGTAAAGCAATAACCTGACCGTTAAAAACGGTAATACCTTTTACTTTTTTCAGCCCAGGAATCGGCACAGGAGCTTTTTCTTCTCTTTTCTCCAGGCTGTGTTTGGTATTCCACACCCAAACAGTTCCCTCTTTATCCAAAGCTGCGTTTAATTGTTGAGCATTTTCAGCTACTTTAACAATATTTTTTAATTGTGGAATTTGAACCGGAGAAGTGACAGGAAAGTACCAGGTCGTATCCTCAGGTGAATTATATTGATAAGACCATTCCCACACCGTCCCATCTTCCCGAGCAGCCAACCCTCGGCCATTGAAAGCAAAGTCAGAAACATTTTCTAAGCCCTTTACTCTAGTAGGGACGCGTTTACCGATTATCCAGACATGTCCCTCATTATCGAGAAGGCTATACGATTCCAAACCTGCGGACACCTTTACCGGTTGTGGTGAAGTAGAGGAAGAGTCCGCGGCAGCTTGTGCGGAAGATACAATAAGAGGACTTGTATGCAAGAGTCCTACAGCAGTAAAAGTTAGCAAAAGCTTCTTAAGATGCAAAGTATGAAAGCTCGTTTTCATTGTTCATCCTCATTTCTTTGGTATTAATGGATAATAATTGAAATCAAAATGTTATACTGTAAAATATAGGAAAAGTTTCGGCATAGGGTTCATTCATTGCCTTCATTCTTCTAAATGTGCATGTTTCTCCAAATTGAGTATTGACTTGTCTATCCGACTCGTTGTACTTTGTACGAATAAAGGGGATGTTGACATGAGGAAGAAGTGGAGAAATCGCCTTGTATTTGCTTATCTGCCAGTATTCATTCTCGTTATTATAGTGTTGCTATGGATATTTTTCGTCACTATGAGTGAATTGTCCAAGCAGCAAGCGCTGAAGGCGAACGAGATCTATGCAGAAAATACCATGCAATACATCGATTCCAAGCTGCGAACGGTCGAACAATATATCGTGCAGACATTTCTCGATGACCAATCTGTCATCGATTTTTACAGTACATCTCCGTTTTCTCAGAACCGATATCTTAACGACCGTGACGTATATAAGAAATTAATTTTGCTGCGAGACAGCTTCAGCGAGATCGAATCGGTGTATTTGTATCGTACACGTGACCAAATCGTTTTAAGTGACACGTCGATGATGGGGCTCGATCAATTTTCCAATAGCCAATATTTGAATACGCTAATTGCCGCTCCCCCTGCTAATCGCTGGAGTATAAGTCGTCAGTATATCGACAACGCCGGAGTGACAACGTCCGTCGTATCTCTAGTCATGCGAATGCCGTTGCCGTTGGGAACAGAGGGCGTTCTTGTTGCAAATATAAAATTACATACGATCGCGAAGCTCGTCAACAATGTGTCCAGTTCTAAATTCAGCTATCTTCACCTACTTGATGCCAATGGAGATTATATCATCGGTGACGACGCGATAGACGGAGGAGCTAGCCTAGATCGGGAAGATTTTACCGTTATGAAATCGGAGTACACAGGTTGGACGATTAGAAGCGGATTTATCGACGGCGTCTTCTTTCGCTTTCTCTCGAACCTCAATGCCTTCTGGCTGGTGATCGGCATCATCACGGTTCTTGCGGGTGCACTATGGATTGTATACGCGAGTCGGCAGAACTACAAGCCGATTCAGTCACTTCTGGAGCGGCTCTCATCCGTTCCGCTGCAGAGACCCAATATACTTGGACAAGTCAAGTATGATGAATTCAAAATTATTGACAATCTACTTGATCATCTACTCGAGCAGTTCGGCAAGTATCGGCTAGAGAACGACGAGAATTTTAGCTACCGTCGGCGATATCTGTTCGAAGAATTGCTGACCGGGACGCAGCTTCAGCTGGAAGAGGGATGGGAAAAGGAGTTATCTCGTTTCGGATTTCATGAGACATACGATCAATATGTGGTGGCCATTATCGAGATCGACAAGTATTCGAATTTCACCTCAACTTACAATAATAAGGATCAATATTTGATTAAATTTATTATTGATAACGTTGTTCAAGAACTGAACCAGAATGAGGGTATTCTGATCTGTCCAGAATGGATCGAAAAGCATCGATTGTGCGTCGTCTGTCAACTGCCGAATGAGATTGCAGCAGGTGATCCGTTTCGAGAGATTATGCGCAAAACAGTGGATTGGATCCACGAAAATGTAGCGATTACGATCACCTGTGGACTTGGAACGAAAGTGTCAGGCATTCAGGGGGTATCTAGTTCCTACGAAGAAGCGTTAGAAGCACTCAGTTATAAGACCACAGTCGGTGTCAGCAGCGTTATTGAATTCAAGGATATCAATAACAAGTCGGGCGAAGAAATATTCCGATCCCTTCCATCTATTCGTGAATTGGTCCATTTCTACAGGCTCGGTGAAGCAGAATGGGAAGGCCACTATAACGCCCTGTTTGTGGAAATTCGCATACAGTTATTTTCACGGGAACAAGTTGTCAATCTGATGAATTATTTATTATTTCACTTCTACAAGGAAATGTCGGGGTTGTCCGCAGATTATTTGGAATGTTGGCGAGAGTATGCCATGAATCCAATTAATGAATGGATTGTGTCTTTCGACACGGTAGATGAATTGGAGGAAGAATTACATCGTATTCTGGAGGATGCCTGCAGGAGGCTGGATAGCCTTCGCGCGCAACGAAGCCAGCATGATCTGATTGACCAAGTGAAAGTGTATATCGAAAACGAGTATTACAATCCGGATTTCTCACTCGTCATGCTGAGTGAGAAATTTAAGTTGACACCGAATTATTTAAGCCGCTTGTTTAAAGAAGAATTCGGTGAGAAATTCATTGATTATTTGGCTGGCCAACGAATCGAACAGGCTAAATATTTGCTGGTCACAACATCCATTGCGATCCAGGAAATCGCAGTGAAGGTTGGGTATACACATACCTTTTCGTTTATTCGCGTATTTAAGAAACTAGTGGGCCGGACTCCTGGTGAATATCGCAAGGAGTTCCAACAATAATAATCAGGAAGTATCGAAAACGATCGATTCAGGGATAGATCAACAAAGTCCCTGAATGGGTCGTTTTTTTGTTTAGCCGACAAGCCGTTTGTCCCCAATAGTGCAGGGAATTGTGGAAACAGAGTCTTGTGTGAAAACTGTGCATGGCATGCCACTAAGCGTGGGGCATGCCGTTTAAACCCTGAACTCCTGCTGATTATTGAAGTTGTGCATCGCGTCTAAATGTGTGAATTGCCTTGCTAAGGGACTTCCGTGTAGTGTTGAGTTGTGAACGGAATAGCAACGATCACAACCAAGCGATACACGCTCGGCAGGGCGACATAGGAGGTAAAGTCACATGCAAGTATCTTCGCAGCACACAGCTTTGGACATGGATAAATCAGTTCGAACCAGAGATACGAGAAAGCGTGGCAGCAAATATCTGAAGCAAAATATTCCGCTGTATATCATGCTGACTCCAGCCATTATTTGTTTTCTCCTATTCAAGTATGCGCCGATGGGCGGGATCGTCCTTGCATTCAAGGATTATAACTTTTGGGATGGAATCTGGGGGAGTCCATGGGTTGGATTAAAGCATTTTGATTATTTGTTTAATAATCCACTTGGATGGAAGATCATCCGCAATACATTCATGCTGAGCTTATTAAGCTTTATTGGGTTTCCATTTCCGATATTGGTTGCTCTGCTGCTGAATGAGGTTCGAAAAATGTGGTTCAAGAAAATCGTACAAACACTGTTGTATTTGCCCCATTTCCTTTCCTGGGTTATTGTCGGCGGCATCTTTATCACCTTGTTTTCTCAGGATTCCGGGATGGTGAACGACATACTTGAAAAGCTGGGCGGTGAACGTTATGCCTTCCTTTATCAACCGTTTTCGTGGATTGCTGTTTTTTTGAGTGCAGGTATTTGGAAAGAGGCTGGCTTTTCGGCGATCATTTATTTAGCGGCGCTTACGACGATCGATCCGAGCTTGTACGAGTCGACTGCAATGGACGGCGCTGGCAAATGGCGGCAGATGTGGCATGTGTCACTTCCTGGCATTCGACCTACGATCATTTTGATGCTCATCCTTGGTGTAGGACGTGTCATGGAGGTTGGTTTCGATCACATCTATGTGATGCAGAATCGGGTTGTCGCCGATATTTCGGAAGTCATCAGTACGTATACATTCAAGACGGGAATTCAGGGGGGCGAATTCGGCGTTCCAGCTGCTATGGGGTTATTCGAATCATTAGTAGGCTTCACACTTGTGTTAACAGCAAACCGTATTGCCCGTAAATTCAACCAGAGCCTATGGTAATCGGGCTTGAAAGGAAGTCAGAACGTGAGAGAAAATTACGCAGGGAAATGGTTTAATGCTTCTGTTCATACAATTCTGCTGCTGGCTGCCGTCAGCTGTCTTATTCCGCTAATTAATATTATCGCTGTCTCGTTCAGCGACTCAGCGGCTATCGATTCCGGGTTCGTCTGGCTTTGGCCGATTCATTTTAATGTGGAAGCTTATAAAACTCTATTTATCGGTTCAAGGGTCATTCCCTCTTTTCTGAACAGCTTGAACATCACGATAGTAGGAACGGGGTTGAGCTTGCTCTGCACGACTCTTGCCGCTTATGCGTTGTCTCGTACATACTGCTTTGGGCGCAAATTTATTACCCTGGCCATGGTATTTACGATGATGTTCAGCGGTGGGCTGATTCCCTTCTTTCTTCTGATGAAAAGCCTTGGCCTCATTAATACCTACTGGTCCTTATGGCTTCCTGGGTTGGTTGGCGCCTATAATCTACTGCTCATGCGTACCTATTTCGAAGGTATTCCTACAGAGATTGAGGAGTCTGCACGCATCGATGGTTGTGGGGAATGGCGGCTTCTTGTACAAATATTTCTTCCGTTATCATTACCTGTTATCGCGACGGTTTGTCTATTTTTAGCGGTTGGTTACTGGAACTCCTTCCTGAGCGTCCTCATATTCATCAATGATGCGGAGAAGATGAATTTGACCGTATTCGTTCAGCAGATGGTGCAGAGTCAGAGCATGCTGATGCAGACGATCGCCTTGCAGCCGGAAGATTTGGAGAATATGTCTCCTGAGGCTGTGAAAGCTGGGGGCATTGTGATCATGACACTGCCCATGCTGATTGTATATCCGATTCTGCAAAAGTATTTTGTAAAGGGTGTGATGCTTGGCGCTATCAAAGGATAAATCGTAATGGCGAAAAGATGAAAGGATTCGAAATCAGTCTATACATACAAAAGGGGATGAACGAAGTGGAAGACAAAATGAAGAAAAGTACGTTAATGGCAGTGGTGACTTTATTGGCGGCAGGGACGGTACTCGCGGCTTGTAGTAAACCAAAAGAAGAGGCTAGTGGAGCTTCCGTCTCACCAACAAAAGCAGGATCATCTCCAACAGCACCGGAGAAACGGGGCAAGATCAAAATGTCCCTCTACGACCGTGGCAACACACCTCCAGCGGAAGGATCAATTACGAACAATCGTTGGACGAAATGGATTAACGAAAACGGGCCAGCGGATGTTGAATTTGTTGCCATTCCGAGGTTTGAATCGAAGCAGAAATTCAATACGTTGTTTGCTTCAGGAGAAGCTCCCGACGTGATCAACGAATTTGAAACGGGCTATCGGGATCAACTGTATACCCAGAAGCAGCTGCTGCCGCTGGATGATCTGATCAAACAATATGCGCCGAATTACAGCAAGATGCTGGAAAAGTATCCTATTATGCGCAAGATCGGGACAAAGCCTGATGGTAAATTGTACGAAATCGGGCGAGTTATTCCTAGCACCGTACAAATAGCTGTATTCATCCGCACCGACTGGCTAAAAAAGCTCTCGCTGCCCATACCACAAACGCCGGATGATCTGCTTAAAGTAGCGAAAGCGTTCACCGAACAAGACCCGGACGGCAATGGGAAGAAGGACACGTACGGCTATTCACTCGCTTATTTAGGGGATGAAGCCATTGATGCTATGCATGGCAATACGATGTTCATTAAAGATGACAAGCTGGTCGAAGAGGAAGCGAGAATGAAAGCGGCCGTTTCCTTCAAGAAACGACTGTTTGACGAAGCTGTTGTTGATCGTGATTACTTGACGGATAAGAACGGCGAGAAGGCGAAGAAAGACTTTTTGTCTGGCAAGCTTGGAATCTATGTGGCTGATAACGCGAACGTTGATTTACTAACGACGCTCCGCAGCACAAATAAAGAGGCAACGATATCCCCCATGCTGATGCCTAAGACAGAGTTTGGACAATACACGATCCGAATGTTAAATCCGCTACAGATGACAACGGTTGTTTATGCGGGCTCAAAGGACCCGGTCTCCGCAGTGAAAGAGATTGATTTCATGCTAGCTGAAAAGACATGGAAAATGCTTAAATTCGGCACGGAAAACGTTCATTGGAAAAATGATGAGCTCGGATGTCCGAGAGCGACTAATCCGGATTTACGTAAAATTGAAATAGGCTACAACACCGATATGTATATGACAGCGACAACGATTGATTCCAAAGAGGTATGTAACGTTCCAGTTCTTGATAAGAATATTCCAAATGCTGAGGAATGGGCTGGAATCAGAAAAGAAACACGTGATCTGTACGAAAATCCCGCAGTGCC
This sequence comes from Paenibacillus plantarum, assembly GCF_013141695.1. Taxonomy (GTDB): domain Bacteria; phylum Bacillota; class Bacilli; order Paenibacillales; family NBRC-103111; genus Paenibacillus_E; species Paenibacillus_E plantarum. The sequence goes on along the minus strand of NZ_WHNY01000026.1, from coordinate 277,482 downwards.
GCTGTACATGTTAACACATGGTGAGCATATGCCTACACTTCCAGCTGATTTGTTAAAAATCAACAATGATTGGACCCAGCAAAGCAAGGATCTTATTGCCAAGACAGTAGTAAGTGGGAACGCCTATTCCGTTGATCAAGCGATGAACGATCTTAAGAGTTTGAAGCAGAAGATTGGACAAAATCAGACTTTCGATTGGTACGCGAAGTGGTATGAGCAGAATAAAAAGAATGCTTTCTTGACGAAGGACATTTACCAGTTCCTAGCTAAAAAATAATAAGGTGAGATGGAAATGGATTTCATTCGATTGTCCGACGATGCGGAGCTTCTGGCAAGCAATGCGATAGCTAGCCTTGAAGAAAGAAGCTCCTATTTGCTCGATAAGCAAATTCAGAAGGATTTGTCCAAGGATCTATATGGAGGTATGGCCATTGCGAACCTGAGTAAAGCCATGTATGTGGAGGAAAGTAATCAGAGTTTGATGAGATCATCTGAGTGGTTTGAGCATCCCCATCCTTATGGCCGCGATCCGCAAGGAGAATCGGATTTTACGGCCATAAAGCTGATACGTGCCCTTTACCAGTTTGAACCAATTGGACTTTTGCAGGAGTTGACTATCAACTCCATACGAAGTTTTTATCTGAATTATGGTTTTGAAAGCAAGTACAAGTCAGAGAATCACATGTTGCTTTTTCATACTTCCCGGTATCTGGCTGCACAGAAATATCCGCAAGAGCGCTTTAAGGCGTATGGAAAGAAAGGAAAGGAGCTTCTGGAGGAGGAAGGAAACCTTCTCCGGGAATACCTTGTTTTTCGCGCCAAGCGGGGCTGGGCTGAGTTTGATTCCTCCAGCTATCTCCCAGAGGTCGTGGAGTGTCTGCTGTGTCTCTATGATTTTGCTTACGATTTGGAACTAATTAAACTTGCAGAGATGATGCTGGATTTGCTAATGCTGGACATGGTATGCGATAGCCTCGACGGTTTGTACGGAGGGGCCCATGGCCGCATCTATGCGCCTGTTGCGTTGGATCATGCCCGAAGCGGTACCTTTCCTCTCTACTATCTGTATTTCGGGCATGGCTACAGGGAGGAGATCCAAGGTCCCTGCCTCATTGCTGCCATTTGTTCGGGCTATCAGCCCCATCAACAGATTTACGAGATTGCACTAGGGCGAACGCAGCCCTATGTTCACCAGGAAAGCAAGCATTTACACTGCATAACTTGTGAAACTCCTCACCAAAAGCTGCCGCAGGAGGAGGGAAGCATCAATAAATATACCTATTACACTCCCCGGTATATCATGGGAGCTGTGAATTTCCAAGATTCATACCGTCTAGGTAGTGAAGCGGGTTGGTATGCCCATCATCAGCAGCACCAATGGGATCTGAGCCTTGTGGAGGAGACCAATTTGAAAATATTCAGTCATCATCCTGGGCATCATGGCACGGAGGGAAGCGAGCATGGCTACTGGACGGGAGATTTGGGTTGCGGTTGCGGGCACTTTTTTGGCGAAAAAAATGTGGTGATGGCCATGTATCAGATCCCTCAGGAGCAACCGCTGAATTGGATTCATGTCCATGTTCCGAGGGATGCCTTCGATGAGGTGAAGGAAGAGGGGAATTACCTTTTTCTAAGAAAGTCCTTGGTTTATATCTCTATATTTATCCACAATGGGTATAACTGGACAGAAGATGGAGACTTTGCCAGAAGGGAAATTAGAAGTCAGGGTAGGTGCAATGCGGTCATTTGCGAAGTGGGAGATAACATGAACTTCCCGGATTTTGCAACGTTTCGCAGGACGATTTTACAAAACCGTGTTGCATTTGACCCTGTAAATATGCAGTTATCGTACCATTCCTCCTCGGAGGGGGAACTATCGATGGACAAATCTAAGCGAACCGTAAATGGAGAAAAGGTGATCTTTCCTTATCCTACCTATAACGGGCCCTATATGTTTTCAGCTTTTAACAGTGGAATTGTTGAAGTAAAGTCTAACCGAAAAAAGGCAACCTACGATTTTAATCAGATAACAGTTAGGCAAGAGTAACCGGGGGTGTGAAAAGTGAATGGAATTCTGGAAAAAGTAGCACGAACAACCATGGGGATGGATTTTAATGTAGACAAGAAAGGCGATTGGGACTGGGGAGCAGGCGTCGCTTTATACGGATTGCGGAAAGTGTATGAGACAACCGGAAGTCAGGAGATTTATAACTTTATCAAAACGTTTATCGACTCTAACATGGCGAACAGCCAGCAGATTTCGTATAACATCAATACTACCGCACCGCTGCTCTCGGTTTTGCTGCTCTATCGAGAAACGGAAGAACTTCATTATCTTGATTTTGCCGAAAAATTTGCCAGTTGGCTCATGAAGGAAGCTCCACGTTTATCTAATGGGGCTCTTGAGCATACGGTTATTAACGATAAGTTTGCCGGAGAGATGTGGGTAGATACTGTATTTATGGCCGGAGTGTTCTTAACGGAATTGGGACAGATCCTGAATAAAGCAGCTTATATCGAGGAAGGACTGCTGCAGGCAAGGCTTCATATCGAAGCCCTTCAAACCAGGGATAATGGGTTGCTTTACCATGGATACAGTCTGTCGGGTAATTATCATCTCAGCGGCTGTCTCTGGGCAAGAGGAAACAGCTGGGTAACGATCAGCATACCGGAAATATTCGCAACCTTGCGTGGTTATGAAAAGGAAAAAGAATGGTTTTTTGAAAGAATCCACCTACAGGTCGAGGGACTGGCGGCAGTTCAAAATGACAATGGCATGTGGCCTACCATTCTCAATGACGCCTCCTCCTATGAGGAAACCTCTGCGACGGCGGGATTTGTATATGGAATTAATAAAAGCGTGCGTATGGGCTATTTGGATAAAAAATACTTACTCTGCGCGGAGAAAGGGTATAAGGCTGTACTTCGGCATATTTCGGAAGAGGGTACGGTGCAGGATGTTTCGGCAGGAACGGGCATTCAAAAAAGTATTCTGGCGTATAATGCTATTCCCCGGCAGTCTATCATGCCATGGGGTCAAGGAATTGCCTTGTTGATGCTATGCCAAGAGGTGCAAGAAACAACTTAAGGTCATGAAGGGGGTAAGTGATATGGAGATAAGGCGCATGCTTTTTGCGATCCTTATGATTGTTTGCATGTTGTCCACTTTAACCGTAAATCCATGGGAAACTTCCACTGTTTATGCAGAAACGACAACTACTCCGGACAAAGCGGAATACCTGTTGGATGAAGATTTTTCTAACCTCGCCACGTCATACGAACCGAGTGAAGTCGTAGCCAGCGGATGGGATGTAAGACGAGCTGGAGGATCGATTTCATACAGTTTTAACAATTGGTTCAAAATCAGTGACACAAGTGATGTACTTCCCGTATCCATGAATAAAAAAATGCGATCTCAGAATGACGGAATCATGACCCTGGAATACCGTTTTAAGATGCCATCGGTCGTAAACGGCGTAAAGTGGCAGCTTCGAAGCGGAGGAACCGTAGGGGTCAGCCTTGGGGTGATGAATGGAAGTTTAGTTCTGGAAACTGGTGAAGCTAGTCACAATCTCCAGACCATCAACGCTAATGTCGAATACGGAGTCAAAGTAATCGTTGATCTGGATGCAAAAAAGGTTCAGGTTTATGTAAACGGTATCATAAAAGCATCGGAGAAGAGTTTTACGAACGATGTGGTAGTGATAGATAACTTTCTCGTTATTACGGGTGATGTAACAACGGGAGAACTCTTTTTTGCTCCGGTAAAGATTCACAAAGGGTATGCCATTAATGAGAAATTTATATCCACAGTACAAGGCCCTCTACCCGAGGATTGGAATTCACTGCCTAATGGTGGTGTGATTGCTGTGGAGAAAATGGATAATTCGAAGCCGCCGGATGTGTTTAGTCTGAAGATGAACGCGACAAATGCTGCTGGAGATATGAGCATGGAAAAATCCATTCCTTCTCAGGAAGGAAGCCTGATTTTTGAGTACAAAATATTTATTCCCGTTAAAGCGGACGGTTTCTCAGCAACGCTAAAAAATGAAAATTCGACAGTCTTCCAATGGCTTACAGCAGACGGGAAATTTGCTTATAAGAGCGCAAATGGTCAAAATGTGGCCTTCTACGACTACATTCCAAACCTCTGGTATCATGTAAAACTCAAATTAAATACCGTAACCGGCAAAGCGGATCTTTATCTCAACGGCAAATTAAAAGTGGAGCAAATTGACATCCCGTTTAGCGGTGTAAACCGTGTTAACTTTACAATCGGAGGACCAAATAGGGGAAGCATGTCGCTGGATGATATCCTCTTGTATCACGAGGAGGCAGAGCCTCTGGATTATGTGCCCGCACCTATTCCCGCTAACTCGGATGATGAGCTGGTAGGAGCTCAGGCTTGTTCTTTGTGGAGAGAAGGGCAGCACCTTGGATGGGATCGGATCAATCCATATCCAGAAAGGACGCCTTATCTTGGTTATTATGACGAAGGCAATCCGGAAGTTGCAGACTGGGAAATCAAATGGATGGCGGAGCATGGCATTGACTTCCAGATGTATTGTTGGTATAGACCGACAGGCTCAGAAGGAAAGCCGATAAAGGAGCCTCGCCTGGGTGCGGCGCTTCATGATGGTTATTTCAATGCCAAGTACAGCGACAAAGCCGATTTTATGATCATGTGGGAGGCTTCATCCTCCAAGGTTAGCGGAAGCCAGGATTTCAGAAACAATGTTGTACCGTATTGGATGGAATACTATTTCAAAGATCCTAGGTATGTAGTCATCGACAATAAGCCTGTCATAGGGATTTTTAGTTATTCCGGCTTGAAACGGAATTTTGGAGGAACTGCGGCGGGTGTTAAGGCAGAAGTGGAGTTTTTAAGACAGGCAGCTAGAGATGCCGGTTTCGATGATGTTACTATTCTGATTTCAAATTCAAGTTCGGACGCTTCCATGATACAAGAAATGAAGAATGACGCCGGACTTGATGCCATGTTTGCCTACTCTTGGGGAGCTTTTGCAGGGAAAGAAGAATTGCAAAAGATTAAGCTGGAGCAGCAACGAGATGCTGGTTCCATGGATGTGGTTCCCGTTGTCAGCATGGGAAGGGACGATCGTGCCTGGGATGGACCCGCCGGCTATTATGCTGCGCCTGAGGAGTTCCAGTCAACGGGTCAATGGGTGAAGAGCACTTTTGTGCCATCTTTGCCAGCAAACAGTGTAGGCCGGAAGATGGTTCTTCTGGATAACTGGAATGAATATGGTGAAGGCCACTTTATCATGCCAGCGGGATTAAACGGTTTCCACTATCTGAACGCGATTCGTAATGTGTTTACTGAGGGTGGAGAACATTCGGACACTGTTCCTACAGAGGCGCAAAAAGAAAGAATCCGAGGCTTATATCCCCAAGGGCGGATTGTTCCTCCAAAAACAGTGGAAGTCCCACCCATTACGGACATTAGTCCTATTACGTACAGCAAGTTGTGGGATTTCAACACAGATGGGGACAGTGAAGGTTGGACTGTAGCGAAGCAAGTCTATCAAGTAAGCACAGCAGGAGGACACTACTCAGGTACATCAACAGGGAGTGATCCAGGTATTCATTCACCGCCTGCCTTAGGGATTTCAGCAGAAGAAAACCCGTATATCCATATCCGCATGAAAAATAGTTCTAGCGATACAGCTGGACAGATTTATTTCATAACGGAAACGGATCAAACATGGAATGAAGCCAAATGATAGCGGTTACACGGATTATTATGTTCCCATGTGGAGCAATAAGAAGTGGACGGGAAATATCCAAGCAATCCGGTTCGATCCCCTTACAACTGCGGGTGATTTTAGCATTGACCAGATAGGATTGGTGAAGGTTCCCATTGCGGGAGTGAAAATGTACCTGAATGGACAACCGATAAAAACCGTAACTCCGCTGGAAATGATCGACGGCAACGTCATGCTGCCGCTTGCTGAAGTTCTGGCGAAAGACGGGATTATGACGGAACGAGATGATACCGGAGCTATCCTAGCGATAAAGAATGGCCATGTTATTCGGGTCGTGCCTGGACAGCTTACAGCTTATAAAGGAAATACAGCCGTAACCTTACAGCATGTTCCTGTGATGACGAGCTATGATCTGTTAGTGTCATCTGATGATTTAAACGAACTATTTGGTTACAACGTTGCTTGGGAAGCGCTAGAAGAGACCTTGTTTGTTTCTGGCCCATTCAAGATAGTTGGAGATAATGTTTTAACAGATCCAGGGATGGAAATGAATACGCTGCCATCGGGTGAAAGAATCGCTGCTGAGCTAAGCACCACGGAGTATCATTCCGGTCATCAGTCGGTAAAAGTAACCAAGGAGTATGCTTATGGAAAAATTCTTTTCCCCGTCGTAGAGAATGGTAAAGAATACTATTACTCGGCTTGGGGTAAGCTGGCTGCCGGCTCCACAGCGGGGGAGAAGCTGCGGATTTGTCTGCAGTACAAAGTGAATGGAGAGACCAAACAGGTGGTGATGGTAACAGGGCCTGCGATGGATGCCTCTACTTGGAAAAAGGCAGAAGGGTATTTCAAGCTAAATGAAACCGGCGCTATTACCAATTTGACCATGTATATTTATACGGATTTTCCAGCAGTGGCAGATAGCTTCTATCTGGACGACGTGGAGATTCTGCCGGTGACTTATGCCAATGATCCTATCCCTGCTAGAGTCTCGGGCATCAGTCTTAATAAAACGGCCATGGAGATGAATCCTGGGGCGATAGCGAGGCTGAGGGCTATAATTGAGCCTCAGAATGCTGTAGAAAGGAAAGTTATTTGGAGCTCGGACAATCCTGAGGTGGCTATAGTGGACGTGAATGGCGCTGTTTACGGGAAAAAGGAGGGAATCGCTCAGATCACGGTTGCAACAGTGGATGGCGGCAAAATGGCTGCTTCGTCTGTAACAGTCCGAGAAGGAGTTTACGAAACAGTCACCTTGACAGTGAAGCCTGATGGAAACGGTGATTATCTCTCTCCGAAATTGGCAAATGATAGCATACAGGATAGCAGCTCTGCCAAGCAGTATGTCATTCTGATTTATCCGGGTGTGTACACAGAGAAAAATTGGGTGGTAAAGCCGTTTACTACACTTCGAGGAACCGATAGGGAACAAGTTATCCTAAAGGGAGAGAATGCTGCATCAGCCACGAACAGTGAAATTACCAATCAATCGACCGTATGGTTGAAGGCAACAGCAAACCTGGAGAATCTCACCGTCACCGCCAAAAACATGAGATATCCGATTCACAGTGAAGACAATGGCAATAATAGGGATGCTATCCATATCGTAAAAAATTCCCATATTGAGCATTACGGCAATCTGGAAGCAGTAGAGTATCGACAGAGCTGGATGGCAGCGCATCCGGGGGTTACTCCACCCGCAGATCTAGACCCGGCCAAGGTATGGGGAGGGATCAGCGGGGTAGGCTCTCATGCTTGGGGGTATGGTTCAGCCAGCGGTGTAACGGAGATTGTGTATAGCAGCACGTTTGTTTCCAAAGCTGATGGCTGGTATGTGCATAATCGGGAGGATTTCACCAAACCCCAGGTCAATATCATCAACGACAGTAAAATTGTTTCCACGGAAACTTTGAAGCCTATTATCATACAATCGTTAGGAAGTGGAACCCAAGATGAGGTTATCTTCAACAATACGGAGATTATAGGAACCTACATGGTTCAGGACGATTCACCCTGGATTACACAAAAACCAGAGAATCAATATGCCAATCATGCGGATTATAAAGTTACTTTTAATAACAGCTCACCTATTGGCTATTCGGATGAGCATAGAGGAAGAGCACTAGCTTTGTTTAGTAAATCCACAGGCAGCAGTTCGAGTGTAAGGGTCAGCGGTGATGCAGTACCAGCTATTCTAGGTCAGTATGAAACCCGAGACGGAGGCGGTGGCCTGAGTGGTTATCTATACGGCTATTGGGATATATCCGGCATCAAAGTCGGTCTGAATGCCAACATTGAGGTTAATAATACGCTCGGAAGAAGGCTGGGGGACCTTACCATCCTTAATAAAACACTTCAAGTGACCTTTGAAGATGGAACAACTAAAACGATCATTTTTAATGAAAATTATACCAATCAAACCAATAGCTCTATATTGGCAAAAATAAATGGGATTCTAGGTGCTTCAGGCAGAGTGGCCGAGTATAACGTCACAGGTGCTGAATACTATCCACAGGTGTTAGATAAGCAGTTAACCTTACAGAATAATACCCAGGTTGGCATTCCTCGATTTGCTGCTGTGCGTTTTGATACCGATAATACCACGCTGCGGCTCATGAGCGCTGCTGATTCTCCTGGAAGCTTTGTTGGCATTACGTTGGAGCGAATAATACCAGGCAAGTCAGGAAGAGTATTGACGGAAGGGATTATGAAAAAAAGTCAATTGCATGGTTTTACAGGAAGCCTAATGAAGGGAACGCGAATTTCCATTGGAGCTCAACCTGGGAGTATGATTGAAAACGCCAGCGCACCAGCACTGCTGGTGGGAATCCAGACGGATTGGGCTTATTTTAAGGGGGATACGGAAGCTCCTGTAAGCAGTGCTTCCATAAGTACGGTTACTCCAATAGGCAGCAACGGAGGTATACTTACGGAAGTAACAGTAAGCATAGCCGTGTATGAGGAATTGGATTCCTAGTTTCACGTTAAAAAGCCAGAAACTTTAGCGTTTCTGGCTTTTTTCGTTGTATGGAACTTCAAAAAGAATGATTTTCAAGCCTGAATTGTCCAGGCGTAATGTTCTCGAATTTTTTAAATACTTTGAAAAAATGCCGTGGATTTTCGTAACCAACTTGCTCTGCAATCGTGTTGATCGGCCATTCAGGATTATCTTGCATAATTTGTTTTGCTTTGGTTAGTCGAAAGGTATGCAAGTAGTGAAGGAAGGTCAGTCCCATCTCTTTCCGGAACAACATACTGATGTAATTAGGGTGCATTTGCACATGATCGGCAACCGCATCGAGCGATAAATCCAGCTTGTAATTTTGTTCCACGAAAGCGACGATTTTATCAATTGTATGCATGTTCGGATGGTGGTGGTTGGAGGTGCGAATATGTTGAATGAGCTGCGCGATAATCTCCGAGATATGGATATCTGCATGTGACGTGTTGTTCGAAGAAAAAAGCTTAGATGCTGCATGTTCACCCCAGATGGCTTCTGGCGTCAGGCCAACACTTTGCAAGTAAACACTAATACAGATAAGAAACTGCTTGCGAAGCTTGTTAGTACTTACAGTATTGCTTGGAAAATGAGGAAGTATGGAATGTACATCCTTCTCGATCTGCTCTATTGAAAGCTGTTCGTCAATTGAACGTTCAATGTATTTTATAAGTTTGTCAAAGTTTTGGTGTATGTATTCCGACTCCGGTTTATAGATGGTTATGGTGCTCGAGGAGAAGTATCGATTGAATAACATCGCAGCCATAGCCTCAATATACAGATCACGTATACGCTCATTATCATTCTTCCGAATGCTAACCCCAATGCAAATTCCGATGTCTTGTTTTATCTCGGTACCGAACAACTCGCCACATGCAAGCTGTAAATCTTCATTTGTTGGGACATGCACACTATTCGTAATAATGATAATTTGCTGCAAGAAGCGAGATTGGAATGTGTACAATTTCTGGAAAATACATGCTGTACCTATACCTGAGAGGCATTCGGTTGTCAAAAGCGGAATATGATTGGTTGCTTGGATCACGATTATCGTCGTATAAGGATGGGGAAACAGGGATTGCAACTGTTCAGGTTTAAACGGCAAGTCATCAAACTGCGTATTGAATAGAATATGTTCTTTGAGCAGAAGTAGGTCATACTCGCTGATTTGCTTTTGTTCATCCTGAATGCTTCTCCCGATTTGATTTAGTACGTTGATGAGTTCTTCCTTGTTAATCGGTTTCAACAAATAGTCGATGACTTGGTGGCGAAGTGCTTGTCTGGCATAAGCAAAATCTCCATAACCAGTTAAGATAACGAACCGGCTGCAAAGGTTCAAAGATTGTATTTCCTTGATCAGAGTGAGTCCATCCATTTCAGGCATATGAATATCGGTAAGGATCAAATCAGGTTGAAAAGACGTTAGTTTATACATGGCATCAATGCCGTCAGCAGCACCGATGATCTCGATAAAAGGTGTATGCGCTTTCTCAATCATACGGATAATACCATTTAAGATGATAGGTTCATCATCGACTACCATCAGCTTCATGGTGTTGCCCCCTTAGCTAACTTGAGTATACATGTCGTCCCTTCATGAAACTTACTCTCCAGTTGAATACCGGAACGTTCGCCAAAAAACATTTTCACACGATCGTTTACATTCATAATCCCGAGACCTCCGCCACTTTTTTGCAAACGATGGACATCCATGGTGCCGTTTAACACGCCTTGGAGAAGTACAAGCCGTTCTTCCTCAATCCCAATACCCGTATCAACAACGCTAATGAACATGAACGCAGAATCTTCCCAAATCCGGATCGAAAGTGATCCTTGTTTTCTTACATTCGCAATCCCGTGAACAATACTATTTTCAATGATCGGCTGCAGCATATAGTGGGGACATTGGAAGTTATCGATAGCCGCGTCGATCTCAAACGTTACTTTCAGGCGGTCAGCCAATCTAATTTGCTGAATTTTAATATAGTCTTTGACATTGTCCACTTCTTCTCGCAGCGAAGTCTCATTTTTCGTTCCAGATAGACTGTAGCGGAATAGCTTGCCTAGCGTATAGGACATCTCAGCTACTTCGGGGTCATCGTTGGCTTCTGCGATCATGCGAATCGATTCGAGTGTATTGTATAGAAAATGAGGCTTGATTTGTGCCTGCATCATGAGATAGGCCGATTCCTTTCGCAGCATTTCTGAACGATGGACGGTATTAACCAACTCATCCATGCGCCTGATCATCGCATTATAAGAGGAAGTCAGATGTCCGACTTCGTCTTTATTAATTTCCCCGCGATAGATAGGGAAATGGTTTTCGTCAACTTGCCGCATATGCTTGGAAAGCTTCAGAATGCGCTTCGTTATCGAACTGGCGATCAGATAGTAGATGCCGGAAAGAAGTAGTAAAAGGAGAGCGACAATCAATACAAGAATATACTTGTTTTTTTTGATCCCAATAAAGACGGTGTCTACTTGCTCCATCATCACAAACTGCAGTTTCAAGCTGTCAGAATAAAAGGATTCAATCAGCATTTTATTTCCATTAAACGTGTGATACGCGTATTTGGCATTAAGTTGGAGGGCTTGGTTCAATAAGGCCATCTCTGAATCTTTGGATAAGGGAATTTTTTGAATATGAGAAATGACCTTATTATCTTGATCAAGTACATAAAAATTGCTTTTGCTGTTTAAATTAAGCGATTCCAATAAAGGTTTTATGAAATTAGAAGTGACCTTGATATCGAGAAGTCCGATATCTTGCTCAAAATTCCGATTTCCAATTTTATGAAAATAATGAAGATTGATGTCTGGATTAGAGCCATTCGTAAACGTTATCCATTTACCTATACCTAGCGGAAGCTTCTTAATGCTCTCATCCAACTTGAACTCGTCCATCCTTGCCATTTCGGGTCGGAAAATCATACCGTTTTGCTGCTCCATGTAGATGGTCATTCCATCGATCATTTGATTAGATGACAAAATATAAGAAAACAAGGGTCTGATATAGGTTAAAAAATTGGAAACTTGCTCAAAATCGCTCCGGTAGTTCCCACTTAAATAGGCAATCGTGTTCGAATTATTTTGGAATAACTGATAGGCAGATTCGATCTGTACCGTACTTAAATTGACGTTATTAAGAACTTGATTCACAATTTTTTGTCTGCCTTGCGCATATTCTTCGAGAAAGCTATTATAGTTCTGATTATAAAGAAACAGGCCGAATGAAATAATCGGAATAAAGATGATAAAGATGTAGCCTATTGCCATTTTTTTCACAATCGACAAATTCTGATAACTGAAAGCTGGCTTCAGTTTCACGGAGCACACCACCTTATAAACGGACAGTACCTGCTTAAAAATGATCACTATAATTATGAGCTGTACTCCGTTATCATTGGGTTTGTAAGCGCTTAATACAAAGCGAATCGCCATTGCATCGAGGAGGAGTACCATGAGTATAGCACTTAAAATGGTAAAGAAAAACTGGCAACTCTATCTGATTATTCTGCCGTCACTTGTTTATTTGATCATTTTTAAATACATACCGATGGTTGGCGTACAAATCGCGTTTAAGAACTTTATGGTCACGAAAGGAATATGGGGAAGTGATTGGATCGGATTCAAGCATTTCGTGGACTTTTTCCATCTGCCCATTTTTTGGAGGGTGATCAAAAATACAGCGCTGCTCAGCCTTTACTCTCTCCTTGTCGGCTTTCCGGCACCAATTATACTTGCTTTGGCGTTGAATGAACTGAAAAATGGCATTTTTAAAAGAACCGTACAACTAGTCACTTTCGCGCCTTACTTCATTTCTACGGTTATCATGGTTTCGATCATTATGCTGTTCCTTTCTCCACAGCTTGGCTTCGTTCATCTCTTAGCGGATAAGTTTGGATTTCCAGCGGAAAATATCATGTCCAAGCCGGCCTATTTCAAAACTGTTTATGTCCTTTCCGACGTCTGGCAGTTTACAGGCTATGCCTCGGTCATTTACATTGCCGCTCTGGCAGGGGTAGACCCGCATTTGTATGAGGCGGCGAAAGTTGACGGTGCATCACGGTTTCAAAGGATGGTAAATATCGACTTGCCGAGCCTCATGCCGACGGCGGTTATCTTACTTATTCTGAATGCTGGTCAAATCATGAACGTTGGATTCGAAAAGGTGTACCTGATGCAAAATGCGATTAATGTTGGAGCGTCCGAGGTCATATCTACGTATGTTTACAAAATGGGCTTGGTCGGGGCGAACTTCAGTTTCTCTGCAGCTGTCGGACTTTTTAATTCGGTTGTCAATTTATTACTGCTCATTGTGGTCAACTATGTGGCAAGGAAAAATTCGGAGACAAGCTTGTGGTAGGAGGTAAATGAGATGGTGAATTCCGAGCAAACCGTGCTGCTCAAAGCGAGTAAGGCACCTACACGCATTCTTGAAAATAGTGTCGACAGAATGTATTTGTTCTTTGTTTATGTGTTTCTGATTATTTGTTTAATCATTGTGGCCTACCCGCTCATTTATATCGTTAGTTCATCATTCAGCTCCTCGTCAGCTGTGATCTCAGGCAAGGTGTGGTTGTTCCCTGTTGAGCCAACCCTTCGAGGGTACAAGGCCGTATTTCAGAATCCGCAAATCCTGACGGGCTACGGGAATTCTTTGTTCTATCTATTCTTCGGGACACTGATTAGCGTAACGTTGACGATAACAGCGGCTTACCCGCTTTCGCGTAAAAATTTTTATGGACGCAACGTCATCACCGCACTGTTTATTTTTACAATGCTGTTCAACGGAGGATTAATTCCCTATTATTTAACAGTTAAAGGAATGGGGCTGCTCGACACGAGATGGGCAATGATTATTCCAGGTGCCATTTCCGTATGGCAGGTCATTCTTGCAAGGACGTTTTTTCAAACCTCAATTCCTTCGGAATTAACGGAGGCAGCACATTTAGATGGATGCAGCGATTTTAAGTTTCTACTCCGCATTGTCATCCCGTTGTCCAAACCGATCATTGCCGTTCTCGTTCTTATGTATGCCATAGGCTATTGGAACTCTTATTTTGAAGCGTTGATTTTCTTGAAATCGGCTAAATTGTATCCGTTGCAGCTTATTTTGCGAAATATTCTGATCTTGAACTCCATTGATCCAACGATGATTAAGGATGTCAAAGAACTTGCGGATCGGCAAGGGTTAAAAGAACTTCTTAAATATTCACTGATCGTCGTGGCGAGCGCTCCTGTTCTCATGTTATATCCGTTTGTACAAAGGCATTTTGTGAAAGGGCTTTTGATTGGTTCGCTGAAAGGTTGAAACCAGGAACACATTGAGGGGAGGGATGCTGGGAAGAGTGTTAAGGTTGTGTCCACATGGAAATGGAATAGCTATGAAAAACTAGGAGGGTTTACGCATGGTAAATAAAGGAACCAGAAAAACTTGGTTATCGGCGGTCCTGATTTTATTTATAACATTGCCTGTAGTGGGTTGCACGTCCAATGATGATCCACAAGGTAGCGCTAGTCCAACAGGTGCTGCAAGCTCCGATGGCGGAAAAGGCGTTAATGCAACTGGCTTTCCGATTGCCACAAATAAAATTACAATGAGTGCCTTCGCGCCGCAATCTGCGAATATTGCCGATTTGAATACGAATTGGTTCACCAAATATTTGGAAGGTAAGACGAATATTCATTTGAACTGGCAGCTAGTGCCTGGAGAAACAGCGGCATTGAATGAGAAAAAGCAGTTACTGCTAGCAAGTGGAGACTATCCCGATATTTTCATGCAAGGTAATTTAACGAAAGAGGAGCAGCTGTTGTACGGTCAACAAGGCGTCCTTCTCCCGTTAAACAAGTTGATTGATCAATACGCGCCGAATATTAAGAAAGCGTTCACAGATATTCCGTACTTACAGAAGGCAATTACAGCGCCGGACGGCAACATTTATGCGATACCTTCCGTGAATGAGTGCTACCACTGTCAGTTTTCTGCCAAAATGTGGGTGAATACGAAATGGTTGCAAAAACTGGGCCTTAGCACACCGAAGACGACAGACGATTTCTATAACATGTTAAAAGCGTTTAAAGAAAAGGATCCAAATGGGAATGGCAAAGCAGACGAAATTGCGTTCACAGGCTCTCCAACGGGTTGGCATACGGATATTGAGACATTCGTCATGAATGCATTCGTGTATTTCAATGCGGACAACAATTATTTCATGATGAACGGCGGCAAACTGGCAACCTCGGTCGACCAACCAGGCTTCAAAAAAGGTCTGCAATTCTTAAACAAACTGTATGCGGAAGGTTTGATTGATAAGGAAGCCTTTACTCAGAAATCGGATGCGCTTTCCCAAAAAGGGAATAGTCCTGGTGTTGCGATAGCTGGTGCGATTCCTGCAGGTTGGTTCGGCGAATTCACAGATGCTTCTCCAACGGCAACACGCCACAAAGACTATGATCCGATTGCGCCACTTACGGGTCCAGATGGAGCGTCGTTCACGGGTCACTACATTGGCATTGGAAACTCAGTGTTTGCCGTGACGAATAAAAATAAAAATCCAGAAGCCGCCATTCGTCTAGCCGATTATCTCTACTCGGATGAGGGCACGACATTGTCCAACTTCGGGGAAGAAGGCCGCAACTGGGTGAAAGCGGATCCGAATGATAAGAACACACGCGGAACCGCTGCTAAGTTCAAGGTGAAAGAAACGACCTATGGTGTAGGTCAGGTGCAGAACGACCATTGGAATCAAATGGGACCTGGACTTCGTTCTTCTGAATATCGAGAAACTGCCTATGCAGCAAGCCAAGAAATCTATACGATGGATGGTTTGGAAACCCGTCTGTACAAGGCTACCAAAGAATTGTATGAGGGACACCAACCGAAAGAAGAGTTCCCGACGGATATTTTCTTAACGAACGATCAGGCTAATCAAGTGAAGCAATTGAAGCCGATTATTACGGATTACGTTAAACAGTCTATGCTGCAGTTCATCATGGGAGCCAAAAGCATTGACAAAGATTGGGATGCTTATGTGAAAGGTCTTAAAGATTCCGGCATGGATCAATTCATCAAAATCTATCAGGATGCTTACGATAAAGTGTATAAAAAGTGATGGCAGGTAACGATTCGAGAAAATGGAGGGAAAACATGAACAAGCGTTGGGAGCGAACAGATTGGTTCCGGGAAGCAAGGTTCGGTATGTTTATTCACTGGGGATTGTATGCAATCCCCGCTAGGGGGGAGTGGGTCCGAAGTGTCGAGAAACTGAGTAATGAGGCGTACGAACCGTACTTCCAAGAGTTTCGACCGGACCGCTATGACCCGCGGGCTTGGGCCAGGGCAGCGAAAGCGGCGGGGCAGCAATATGCTGTCCTTACGACGAAGCATCATGATGGCTTCTGCTTATTTGACAGCGAGTTTACGGACTACAACGCGACGAACACACCTGCGCAGCGAGATTTGATCAAGGAATATGTAGAAGCCTTTCGCGATGAAGGATTGAAGGTCGGCTTTTATTATTCACTGATTGATTGGCATCACGATGATTATCCGTCCTATGGGGATCGCATTCATCCGATGAGAGACAATGAAGCCTATGCAAACCGATCCATCCAATTCGAGCGTTATGTGGATTATTTGCATGCACAAGTGAAAGAGTTACTTACAAATTATGGTAAAATAGATATCATGTGGTTCGATTTCTCCTACGATGATATGACAGGTGAAAAGTGGAGGGCAACGGAGCTGGTTAACCTGATTCGCTCGCTGCAACCAGACATTATTATTGACAATCGGCTTGGTGGAGATATTAAAAAGTCAGAACCGGAAGTGTATGCCGGCGACTTTTATTCTCCTGAGCAAATCGTTCCTCCCGGCGGGATTGTTGACGAAAACGGAGTAAATGTACCATGGGAGGCCTGTATAACACTCAACGACAATTGGGGCTATCATGCGAAGGATTATGCCTACAAATCACCGAAACAGGTCGTTCGAGCTTTAGTCGAATGTGTCGGTAAGAACGGTAATATGCTTCTAAATGTCGGACCCGATGCAAGAGGAGAAATTCCGGTGGAGTCCACTCGAATTTTGACCTCGGTTGGCGAATGGATGCGACGTAATGGCGAAAGTATTTATGGCTGCGGAGCTTCCTCGCTACCGAAGCCTGAATGGGGACGCTATACACAGAACGGGAATATGGTATATGCCCACGTATTTGATCGAGGCATCGGACCGATTTATTTCCAGGGGCTTAAGGGGAAAATCAAGAAGGCGAGGCTCCTCGCAGACGGCTCAGAACTGAAGGTTTCTACACCATGGATGGCAGAACATTATTCGGATACTGAAAGTGGGGCATTCATTCATTTGACCGGCGCTGAACTACCAGACGATATGGATACGGTGATCGCGCTGGAAATCGAATAAGTAATAGAGGTGAATATGCGTTGAAAATCGGTCTTAGCACATATAGCTTACTGAGTGCATTAAAAACAGGGGAAATGACAGTCCTAGACGTCATTCAGTGGATTTCAGATCATGGCGGCGAACATATGGAAATCGTCCCCTACGGTTTTACACTGATTGATCAGCCCGAACTAGCAGCCGCAGTCCGCGAGAAGGCTAAGGAAGTTGGCATCGAACTATCCAATTATTCGATGCCGGCTAACTTCGTCCAGGACACAGAAGAGGCTTTCGAAGCTGAGATACTACGAGTCAAGCATCATGTTGATTTGGTGAATAGGCTAGGTATGACACATATGCGACATGATGTGACTGCCTTTACTTTACCGCCTGATAAGATGACGATTCAATGGTTCGAAGCGAATTTACACGCGATGGTAAGAGGGAGTCGTCTTATTGCCGATTATGCGGCGCAGTATGGGATCACCACGACCATTGAAAACCACGGCTTCAGCGTACAGGCAAGTGATCGTGTTCAGCGCGTTCTAACGGAGGTTAATCGCCCTAACTTTAAGACGACACTGGATATCGGCAATTTCATGTGTGTCGATGAGCAGCCGCTGATCGGTGTGCGTAAAAATTTGCCGTATGCTTCACTGATACATGTGAAGGATTTTTACTTCAGACCGTACGATGAGCATCCCGGCGAAGGCGCTTGGTTTACAACCGCGAATGGCAACTATCTAAGAGGCGCGATCGTCGGTCAAGGAGATATCGACATGCGTCGAATCATGAAGCTCATTAAGAATTCGGGATACAACGGTTATCTTACCATTGAATTTGAAGGCATGGAGGAGTGCAAATCAGCTTCGAAGATCGCGATGGACAATGCAAGGCGGTTGTGGCATGAGGCGTAGGGAGGTACGAAGCTACGGATGACGAAGGCAGCATTGCTTGTGGAAGAATGGCGTGGACAATTAGTGGAATGCGAATTCTGGGGACATGTGGTTGGGATCGACCTGCAAGGTAACATCCGATATCAGGTAGGCGATCCCCATCATGTCACGTATTTACGCTCGGCGGCAAAGCCTTTCCAGGCGATTCCCTTTTTTCGCAGACAGCTTCATTTGAAATATGATCTAACCTTGGAGGAACAGGCTATTCTGACAGCTTCGCATCGAGGACAGTCGTTTCATGTGAATACGTTAGAAAAGTTGCTTGTTAAGCTTGGTTTACATGAAGGGCTATTGGTTTGCGGGGCATCCTTTCCCTTGCATACGGCAAGCCATTATCGAGTGCTTCATGATGGTCATCTGGAAAGGAAGCTCTATCATAACTGTTCAGGGAAGCACATTGGCATGCTTGCCGTATGTCAGGCAGAAGAATACGCGCTTCATGGATATGAAAAGGATGATCACCCGCTGCAGCAGAAGCTGCGAGCGATCATAGGCGATATGGCGGGCCTCCAGGGGGATCGCATACAGCTTGGTATAGATGGCTGCGGACTTCCAGTCTATGCGATGCCCTTGTATCATGCGGCGCAAGCGTTTCTGAAGCTCGCACATCCCGAGCTGATTGAGGATACGGCCACTTCCGCTGCTGTGCGCGACTTGACCGCAGCCATGAATGGCTGTCCGGATTGGGTATCCGGAACAGGGCTCATCTGTCCAGCGTTGTTGAATGATGCTAATATTGTTGCGAAAGGCGGAGCCAAAGGCATCTACTGTTTTGCTCTGAAACGAGAGAGATTGGCTTTTGCTTTAAAGGTTGCAGATGGAAGTGAAGAAAAGTGGGCGTATGTCGTGGCCAATATTCTTACTCAAATCGGATATCAGGATGAGACTACAATTGCGCGTCTCCGTCAGTTGTGTCCAGATGAAATTCGCAATAGCTTAGGGGCTGTAGTTGGTCAGTATCGAATCGGATTTCAACTGGAATAAAAGGGATAGAAATTAAAAAGTGTGCAGGACCTGCTGATAAGCAATATCAGCAGGTTTTTGGTATGTGTCCAATCTACGAACCACTATTAAGTTTCCTATAAGCAGACGGGGTCATCGTAAGCCGTTCTTTAAATACGCGTGAAAAGGTGGCATAGGATGTAAAGCCTACTTCGAAGCAGACGGCGGTCACGGGCTCATTGCTGGAAATGAGCAGGCTGCACGCGTGCGATATTCTTATTTTCTCTAGGAAAATATGAAAATTTTCTCCGATGCTAGATTTGAAAGAAGTGCTGATATGCGGAACGCTTAAATAGAAACGCTCTGCCAACGTTTCCAGCTTAATATCATCGCGGAAATGTTGGTAGACATAGAGAATGATCTCCCACATTTTCCCTTTTTTATTAGGGGGTTTATAGGTATCGTTGTCTATCTTGGTAAAACAGCTGCGCTCCAATAAGATCAATGCTTCGGTTAATTTCGTTTTGAACATGAGCTGACTCAAGGGTTCACTGCTAAGGATTTCCTGATGCATCCTCTTAAATATAGGAAGAAGCTGGCTGGAGAGTTCATCCTCCAACTGGTAGGACGGATCTCCTTCCGTACCCGCACGAAGCAAGATGTCACTGAATGAGGCAGCAACGTCATCGGAACCATATATGGCTTGCAGTCCAATGGCCCCAATATAGAGATGCAGCTCTTGACCTCGCGTTATTCTGATTTGATGTACCTGATGTGGAAGTAAGAGGGTGAACGTGCCCGGCTTAATAGGTCGCTCAATCCCATTGATAATTTCTGTTCCGCTGCCGTTAAAGCAATAGGTGTATTCAAGGAAATTATGTGTATGCGGCGGGACATCGGCAGTTAGCTTGTGAATTTTAAATGTATAAGGAAAGGAATTGTGGAGTTCAGGGTCTCCAGGTAAGTTGAAAGGAATCATGAAATCACGCCCTTAAATGAGAATCGGTTATTGCTATCATAATCTAAAATCTTAAAAAATGAGATGTTTTTCATAATTTTGATAAGTAGTGAGATGACGTACTGATTACAATGAAGGAAATATCCGAAAGGAAGGTTGTTACGATTATGAATGTTTTGCAATATGTGAATCCCTTACAGGGGACAGCTTCTACCTTCCATTTTTCCAATGGGAATACACTTCCTTTAATTGCGCGACCTTTCGGAATGGCAGCCTGGAGCCCCCAAACGGATGAAGCAGGTAAAGGCTGGTATTTCCATCCATCCCATCGTCATTTTGAAGGGATTCGGCTGACTCACCAGCCAAGCCCATGGATTGAAGATTACGGGCATCTGACTATTCTGCCGCAAACGGGTCCGCTTGCCCTTTCCGTCGCTAAGCGATCCTCCTCATTCCGTAGTGAGGATATGTCCATCAAGCCCGATTATTTTCGTATAAGGCTGCAACGCTACAACACGTTATTGGAATTGAGCCCAACAGAACGTTGTGCTAGTATGCGAATGACTTTCGATGATCGGCAAGACGCGAGAGTGATAGTAGCGCCGTTTACCGGAGAATCGTCCGTATCTATTGACCCAGTAAGAAGAAGGCTAACGGGCTATACTCGTGCGAATTCGGGCGGCGTTCCTGAGAATTATGCGATGTATGTTGTGATTGATTTTGATTGTGATTTGGATGTGCAAGCGTGTGGTGTGTTTGATCAGAATTTTAATGCATCTATCAGCTTACATGAAGCAGGGGACCGAATAGGTGCTTTTATTGGATTGAACGTACCGCAATCAGGCGAAGTTAATCTTCGTATGGGCACTTCTTTTATAAGTATCGAGCAGGCGATAACCAACCTTACTCAGGAAATAGGTACAAAATCATTCGACTTGATTAGAGCGGAAGCAACGCAGGCGTGGGAGGAGACGTTGAATCGCATACAGGTGGAGGATCAAGATGAGGATAAATTAAGCACTTTTTATACCTGCTTGTACCGCGTTTGCTTGTTTCCACGGATTTGGCATGAATTTACCGATCAGGGGGAAAAGGTTCATTACAGCCCCTATAATGGTCAAATTGTGAGCGGACCGATGTATTGTGATAATGGATTTTGGGATACATATCGTACCTCTTATCCGTTGTTTAGCATGCTGTTTCCAACCCGTTTAGGTGAAATCTTAGAATCTTACGTTAGTGCGTATAAGGAAGGCGGTTGGATGCCGAAGTGGTCTTCACCTGGCGAACGCAGTGCCATGCCGGGGACTTTAATTGATGCGGTTTTTGCAGATGCTTTTGTAAAAGGCATGGGAGGGTTTGATGTTCAAACGGCTTATGAAGGCTTGCTGAAGCATGCCTGTCGAGCAGCGGAGGATCCTCATCTTGGCAGGAAAGGCTTTCGTGCTTACCAAGAATATGGTTATTTGCCAGCGGATCAATTTCACGAAAGTGTCAGCAATACGTTGGATTATGTCTATGGCGATTTTTGCATTGCTCAACTTGCGAAGAGTATCGGGAAACCTGAGGATTACACGCTGTTAATGGAAAGGGCAACCAACTATGCCAAATTACTAGACCCTACGGTAGGTTTTATGAGGGGGAAGAAGACGGATGGCGGCTGGGTTGAAGAATTTGACCCGATTGAGTGGGGAGGAGCTTATTGTGAAGGCGGGGCCTGGCAGTGCAGTTGGGCTGTTCAACACGATATCGTTGGATTAGCCGAGGTCATGGGAGGGAAAGACGTTTTCTTAGCTCGCATGAACGAGTTAATGACAACTTCACCTAAATTTAAGGTGGGCAGCTACGGTTTTGAAATCCATGAAATGTCGGAAATGGCTTCGATTAACTTCGGACAATTTGCGATTAGCAATCAGCCTAGTTTTCATATTCCTTATTTGTTTGCGGCGGCTGGGTCACCAGCTGGGACGCAATTCTGGGTTAGGAAAACGGCAGAGGAACTGTTTAGTTCTGCACCCGATGGATTGCCCGGTGATGAAGACAACGGGAGCCTTTGTGCTTGGTATATTTTTGCCTGCATGGGGATGTATCCATTATGTCCCGGTGTGCCTGAATATGTCATCGGAAGTCCGATGTTTGAGTGTATGACAATCCATTTGGAGAGCGGCAAACAGATTGTAATCGAAGCCGAGCATAACGCAGCCGATCATCCTTATGTACAAAGTGTACAGGTTAACAATGAGCCGCATCTGCCTTTATTTTTTGCTCATGATCAGCTTATGGAGGGCGCCTTGATTCAATTTGAGATGTCGGACACGCCGAAAGAGACAGATGTTGAGAATAAAGATTTACCTTACTCGATGTCACTCCGAATGGAAACTTCTAATCGAATCAGAAAGGAAATAAAACATGACAACTAAACGAGTAGAAATTGTAAAACCAGGCTTCTTTGCCACGGCAGCAGCAGCAGATAGCCGCAGAGGAGAATTCGATCTAGGTAACGAGGTCTTGATTGCGCACAAAGTACCTGTTGATTTTGTATTTATTGGCGATTCAATAACGCATATGTGGGAGCTAAATGGCTATTTTGGTCGCGGCGGTAATTTTATTGTAAACCGAGGAATTGGTGGGGATATTAGCAGCCATGTGTTAAGAAGATTTGATGCTGATGTGATTCAATTGAAACCGAAGGTTGTGGTGATTAAAATTGGCGTGAACAATTTCTGGTCGTTGGATGGCGCGATAACTGAGCATAGGAGAACAGCGGAGCAAATCATACCAGCACTTGTCGATGATATTCAGGAAATGGTAGTAAAGGCAAGAGAACACGGGATTATACCTGTGATCTGTTCCATTCTGCCAACGAATATGCCACAATCGGGAAACAATGAGATACGAAACACGAGTATTTGCCATGTAAACGAGCAACTTCAAAAAGTAGCCAACGAACATGAAGCTATCTATGTCGATTACCATTCGCAGATGACCACGGAAGGTGGCATCCAGTTGCGGGATGGGCTTGCAGACGATGGGCTTCACCCGCATGTGCTTGGCTATGACATTATGGCAGATAGTTTGCGTGCAGAACTGGAACGTAAGGGGATTCAAATCTAAGCGAGCAAGACATAAAAACAGTGGACTCGTACCTGCATGGTACGGGTCTTCTCAATTTATCCCACATTTGTTAACGAAAGTTCATGATCTTCATAAAGGATCATATCCAATATCTAGCTGCGAGTGGAATAATGATGGGGAAACAAAGTCGTTTCTATTCTAAGGAAAGATGGTGGTTCATGAATGCTAGCTAGACGAAGTGGAATGAAGGTGTTTTTATTATTGATGATGGTTGTAATTTTAGCGTTAGTAGGTCTTATTGGCACAACTCGGGTGCATGCGGCAGACGATGATTATGATACGATGCGGATCAGGTGGATGAATTATTTGACAGGAGGAGCATCGTTAGATACATCTGATCCGGACATAGCATCTAAGCTAAGCGGTATAGGTCAAACGAGTGCGAGTACGATGAGTACAACATCAGCTTATTTATGGAAAGATTTAGACGTAACGGGGGATACTTCTCAGATTACAGGGAATTACGAACGCATTAAGGGGATGGCGCTAGCTTACAAGACGATTAATTCCGGTGTTTACGGTGATCTGGATCTAAAGGCGAAAATTATTTACGCGATGGATTGGATGTATGCGAACCGTTACAATGAATCAACAGTACCGATTGAAAATTGGTGGGACTTGGAGATCGGGACTCCTCTACTTATTAATGACATTGTCGTACTTATGTATGACGACCTTATTGCTACGCCGGGAAAAATAACGAATTACATGAATGCGATAGAGAAATTTTCTCCAGATCCGAGCAAAGCAAATAAGGGAAAAGTTGAGGCAACAGGAGCGAACTTGATGTGGAAATGCCAAGTCGTTGCCTTACGTGGCGTGATTCTTAAATCTGCTGCAAAGCTGACCTTAGCCAAGGATGCTCTGAATCCGGTATTTGATTATGTGACATCAGGGGATGGCTTTTATCGGGATGGATCATTTATTCAACATGAAATTTACCCGTACAATGGCAGCTATGGCGTAAGTTTGTTGCAGGAATTATCGTACCTGCTTATGCTGATTAATGGTTCTTCTTGGCAACCAACTTCTAGTGGCGCAGCGAATGTTTACAATTGGATTTACGATTCTTTTGAACCGCTCATTTATAATGGTGCCATGATGGATATGACCAGAGGGAGAGCGATCTCACGCAATAACTTCCAAGATCATATCACTGGCCATAGCGTCATGGCCTCTATTATTCGCCTATCTCAGGGCGCTCCTGTGGCTGATGCACAGCGAATGAAAGCGATGGTGAAAGCTTGGATTGTAGCTGACAGTCAGTTTAATTTCTATAACGATATTAATTTAAGTATGCTTGTCCTTGCCAAGGCAATTATGAATGACAGCAGTGTAATACCAAGAGAAGAGAAGGTACTTTCAAAAGTCTATGCTGGGATGGATCAAGTCGTACATCTTCGTCCTGAATTTGGCTTTGGCGTTAGTATGTCGTCGCATCGTATTGGGACATACGAGTATGATGAAAAATATAATGAAAATCCTAAGGGCTGGTACACAGGTGTAGGTATGACCTATCTCTATAACAAGGATCCGCTCCAATTTACCGATTACTGGGCAACAGTCAATAAATATCGGCTTCCTGGAACAACCGTCGATACGATGCTGAGGGAAGATGCGGATGGCGCAGGGTATCGGAGTCCGACAACTTGGGCAGGAGGTACAGAACTTCAAGGACAGTATGCCACAGCGGGTATGGATTTGAAGGGATATGGAAGCACGTTAAAGGCGAAGAAATCCTGGTTTATGTTTGATGATGAAGTGGTTGCGCTGGGGACAGGTATCACAAGTACGGACAACCGGACGATTGAAACAACGGTTGAGAATCGCATGCTTACAACAGCGAGTGTGACACATGGCATTGATTTGAATTCACCTCCTTCTTCACCAATTGGCAGTGAACCATTACGTCACAAAATCTACGCCGTAAAGGATAGCGGGAATGATGGGAATCTGCCTGAGAATACGTTTGATAATAATCTTGGATCTAGATGGTCGTCGTCAGGTGATGGACAATGGATTCAATATGATCTTGGAAAGATACAAGCTGTGGGGTATATAGGAATTAACTTCTTACTTCAATCTGCAAGAACGACGAATTATGAAATATTGACTTCAGAGGATGGCGTAGTATGGAATCAAGAGTATAGGGGGAATTCCAGTCTGGTAAGTGACTCGCAGCTTCAAGTCATCGATTTCCCGGATACGCAAGCAAGATACGTCAAAATTATCGGTCATCAGAACTCTACGGGACCTTGGAACAGCATCACGGAAGTTCAAATCTATGCACCATGTACAGCAGGCAATCTTCTCATCCTCCCATCAGTGACGCCACTGTATGTGAACGGTGTGACAGATAGCTCAGCATCAAGTCAATCCGCGAAGGCGAAGGACAATGACATTCGAACCGTCTGGTCAACGACAGGCGATGGGCAGTGGTTGAAGTATGACTTAGGCAGCACTCAGGAGATCGGGCATGTAGGAATCAGCTTCCCGCATGGCAAGGAGAAACAATATGCCTTTGATATTCAAACATCTGTCAACGGGACAACATGGACGCCTGTGTTTAGCGGTCATAACACTGTGCTTTCCTCAGAGGTTGAAGCCTACGATGTCGTTGATACAACGGCCAGATACATCACATTTACTTTCCATGGCAATGATACCGACTTGTCCAATGATGTTTCTGAGATTCAAGTGTATGCCCCGCAAGCTGCTGGTCCTGTGTTAGATCCGCTGCATGTCTCCACAAGGGTTAAAGGGGATGAACAGCTTGTGGTGAATGGGGTAACGAAGCCGGCCGGATTAGGTTGGACAGAAACGATGAACGGCGTTTCTTATGCGTACCTCGCAGGAACTGGCGGGTACTACTTCCCGCAACCGACAGCCCTGAAAGGTAAAAGAGATGTGTCACAAGGCAGCTGGTCTCAGGTTAATAATGGCGGACCGCCGACGGTGTTAAGCAAGAATTATTTGACACTCTGGCTGGACCATGGAGCAAATCCGTTCTATCAAGATTACGCTTACGTCTTGCTGCCGAATAAAACAGCAGAAGAAACAGCGAGTTACAGCCTTAATCCTAACATTGAAATCTTAGTGAATAATACGAATGTGCAAGCTGTGAAGGAGAAAACACAAGGTATTCTGGGAGCTAATTTCTGGGCACCAAGTACATTTGGCTATCTCACGGCATCGAATCCTTCCTCCATCCTGTTGCAGGATCAGGGGAGTATGCTTGATGTCGCGGTTTCCGATCCTACGCATCTGCAAGCTAAGGTAACTTACGAAATTCATAAAGCCGGATTGTCAGTGATTTCCAAAGACGCAAGCATTACGATCTTACAGCTCACACCTACGATTAAGTTTGAGGTTAATACCCAAGCCAGAGATGGCATATCGCACAAACTAAAGCTGCAATTGAACACAACTGTGTCGACGCCTTTACCGACGCCGACAGCACCTCCAATTCATGTCGTTGACCCGATTCCAGATACGATTGTCGATGTGTTGGATGACCTATCCCTTACGTTTGCGCATAGTAATAATCTTAAATTTGACAGAGGAGAGCCTGGTAAATTTAATGGCGATTCTTCTCGGTTAATCCGAAAAACAATAACCAATGAGTATCTCATTTATAAAGCCCAGCCGAATAAGGATATTACCGGCTTTACTGCCAAGGCATGGTTTTGGCCAGATGCAGGCGTAACCGACTTTGCTTTCTATACCTCGCAAGATAATGTGACGTATACAGCGTTTACGCCAACCAAAACTGGTGGAATTGAAAACTACAAAGAAATAAATTACAGCGGCATGCTGCCAACAGGAACACAGTATCTGAAAATCGTTTACATGATGAATGGTGCCTATAACTGGAACCCGCAACTAGGTGAAGTCACGTTGACGAGTATTGTTCCTCCGCCGACAAGTATTACGGTCGTTGACAATGTCTACAACGATACCAAGATGTTCGAGCGAAGTGCAAATCTGAGCATTAGTGGAGCTAATCCATCAGCATTCGGTGATGATGCTACGCGATTAGTAAGACTTTCGAACACAGATGAGTATATTGTGTACAAAGCGGAACCGGATATGGAGCTACGGAGTTTCAGCGCGGATACATGGTTCTGGCCCTATGAGGCGTCCACAGATTTTCAGTTTGCGATATCTACAGATAATGTGAACTATTCCTCCTATACGCCGACTATTGCAACGACAACAAGCTCAGGTGCTTGGAATAAGGTGACTTACAGCGGAACGATCCCAAGAGGAACGCAATATATTAAAATCATTTATAAACAGCACTCGTCCAATACGTGGAATGCACAGATTGGCAAGGTGACACTAACGAGTAAGGTACCAACGCCGTCAAGCGCAACAGTGACAGATGATGTGTATAATTTTAGCAAAATGTATGAGAATTCCGGTAAGTTGAGCTTCGACACCGCCAATGATACGAAGTTCGGAGGGGATACTTCAAGGTTAAAGCGAAATGGGAATACCGATGAATGGATTGTATACAAAGCAGCTCCAGACATGGACATGAAGAGTTATCAAGTGGACACATGGTTCTGGCCCTACGAGACTTCTGTTGACTTCGAACTCTACAGTTCGCCGGGTAATGGGATCTACACAATTATTTCACCTGTGAAAGCCGTATCAGCAACTGATTGGAAGAAAGTAACCTACAGCGGTAATGTTCCGGCTGGAACACAGTTCTTGAAAATCGTGTACAAACAGA
Source organism: Paenibacillus plantarum (assembly GCF_013141695.1). Classification (GTDB taxonomy): domain Bacteria; phylum Bacillota; class Bacilli; order Paenibacillales; family NBRC-103111; genus Paenibacillus_E; species Paenibacillus_E plantarum. The sequence continues at coordinate 249,628 of NZ_WHNY01000026.1, read as the reverse complement.
CTACAGGTAATTATTGGCATCCGCAGATCGGGAAAGTCGTGATTCAGAGCGAAGCGATTGATTAATGAAAGTTCATGATCTTAAATCCCGATCATTTCATTCCTTTTTATCAGGTGCCATAATAAAAGAGTAAGATAGTTAGTTCACAAGGGGGCGTACAAATTACATGAAGCGTCAGTTCACTTCAAAAAAAGCATTAGTCAGCATCTTGCTAGGTATGAGCGTTTTGGCTGGGTGTACGAACGGAAATGATACACCAACTGTTTCACCAGCTACAAGTCCGGTGGCGACGAAGACTACAACAGTAGTAGCGAAAGAGAATGATCGAACGAAGTTTGATCCACCGGTTACGATCACGGCAGCAATTGCCTTGAAACCGTCCGATAAGCTGCGCAATGGTGACACGCCTGAGAATAATCCAATCTCCCGTTGGTTCAAAGACACGCTGGGTATTGTGACGAAATATCAATGGGTGGTCACGGACGCGAGTGCATTGGAAACGAAAGTTCGTTTAGCTTTAACGAGCGGCGAAGCATTGCCGGACGTTCTCGCTGCCTCTGGTACCGTGTTTGAAGATCTGGTAGCTTCTAAGAAAATTCAATCCATTGACGAAGCCTTTGAGAAGTATGCAACGCCAAGGGTGAAAGAATCGTATCAGAAAAATCCGGAAGTTTGGAATTTGGTCAAGCGAAACGGAAAATTGTATGGTTTGCCTACACTGTCGAATGGGATCGTAGGGAACACCGTTATGTGGATACGAGAGGATTGGCTCAAGAAGTTAAATCTTAAAGCGCCAACGAATGTGCAAGAATATGAAGCTGTTATGGATGCGTTTACAAACAATGACCCTGATGGCAATGGGAAAAAAGATACGTATGGCATGGCCTTCGGGGCAAACACCGGCTATCATAAACCAACGATGAACTTCATGACGGATGCTTCGTTTATCTTTGGCCAAGACCAACCCTACCAATGGTTGAAAGGGACAGATGGCAAACTGCAATACGGCTCAACGAAGCCTAGTGTGAAGGATGCGTTAGGCAAATTACAAGAATGGTTCAGTAAGGGGTATATCAGTCCTGACTTCGGTACGCAAGACGCAGCGAAAGCTATGGCTGATTTTACTTCTGGCAAAGCTGGAATCACTTTTGCGCCAGGGTGGGCTGGCGGCTGGCCAGTAGGTACGGCAGTGACTGAAGCCAAAGCCAAAAATCTAGCCTTGGATTTCAAACCATATCCGATTCCAGCGGGAATTAAAGGAGAAGTGGGAAGGCAGGCATCACCGCCGTCCTATGGGAATTATGTGTTCCGTGAAGGATTTACGAATATGGAAGCCATCTTTAAATATTGGGATACGATGTACGGCTGTTCAGTTGAGGATGCAGCGTGCCCATTTGCTAACGGTAAAGGCGAAGGTTATGACTATGTGATGAAAGATGGCAAGCCGGATTGGAAGAACATCCCTGAAGGTACGCTGAGTCTGAATGCTTATCTGCTGATGTCACCAGGTTCAGGAACAGCTCCTACGAACGTCATGCCTGGTCCTAACATTTATCAACGTGTCGCAGCGGGGAAGAGAGACAATGTGTTTGAGCAGAAACTAGCCGCAGAGAATGGCCAATTAACGATTGATGGGTTCTCAGTTGCGTTCCAGCAGTTGAACAAAGATGTGCAAAGTGGATTCTTTGGCGCAAACACGCCGACAATGAAAGATAAATGGGAGCAGCTCATTGCCTTGGAAGAGCAAGCCTTTCTGCAAATTATTTACGGAAAACAAAAAACGGACTATTTTGATACTTTTGTGAAGCAATGGAATGATCAAGGCGGTGCACAAATTACCAAAGAAGTGAATGAGTATACAGCTAGCCTGAAGTAATTGTTCCACGACTTGATAAGAAATGCGGAGTGCTGGTGTAAGTAGGGTTCTCCGCATTTTCTTTTTATAGAGAAGTCCTGACGATCGATAGGAGACGAATCGGATGAAATCGGAAACGATAAAATACGCTTTGCAAGAGAGGGCAATCCCCCTAAAAAAACGAAAAGGCTTCTTCAATCTAAGACAAACGTGGCCATTACATGTGTTTCTATTGCCTTCCGTTGTGTTATTGCTGATTTTCAGCTATACGCCAATGGTCGGATTTGCGATTGGCTTCCAAGACTTCAAACCATGGTTAGGACTTTTCGGTTCACCTTTCGTAGGATTGAAGCATTTTAGATTTATGTTTCATGATCCAACGGCCTTGCAAGTCATTTGGAATACGCTTATCATTGCTGTTTTCAAAATTATTGCCGGCGCCTTGGCACCTTTCACTTTCGCCTTACTACTGAATGAAGTTCGTGCCGTCATCTTTAAGCGAATTATTCAATCGCTGGTCTACTTGCCTCATTTTATTAGCTGGGTCATTCTCGGTGGTATTCTTACCGATTTGCTATCTACGAATGGCATGATTAATCAACTTCTGTTATGGATGGGGTTGGATCGGATCTTCTTTCTGGGGAGCGGGAACTGGTATCGCTTTACCTTAGTCGTTAGTGATGTTTGGAAGGATTTTGGATTCGGCACGATCATCTATTTGGCTGCTATGGCAGGCATTAACCCGAATATGTATGAAGCTGCTGATATCGACGGTGCAAATAATTGGCAGAAAACGATTCACATTACCATCCCAGCCGTGATTCCTATAGCTATTGTTATTGTTACCTTATCATTAGGAAACATTTTAAATGCCGGTTTTGATCAGGTATTTAACACCTATAATCCACTTGTATATCCGAAAGGCGATATTATTGACACCTATGTCTACCGTATTGGTTTGCAGCAAGGGTCATACAGTTTTGCAACAGCAGTTGGATTTTTCAAATCCATCATTGGATTTATTCTCATTGCTACGACTTATAAATTAGCATCCAAATATGCAAATTACAGGATTTTCTGAGGGGATATAGCCATGATTAAATTATCGTTCTCCATGAAAATGTTTCAATTCTCGAACTATATATTCCTATCACTAGCAGCTTTTCTCTGTATTCTTCCCATGGTTCATGTCTTGGCTGTGTCGTTTAGTTCAGACTATGCGACGACAGCTTACTTAGTCAAATTTTGGCCTGTCGGCTTTAATTTAACCGCATATGAGAAGGCATTGAACAGTAATAACTTTTTAATCGCCTTCAGAGTGAGTGTACTTAGGACGGTGCTTGGAACCGCATTTACCATGTTCCTTACGATGTTGGCGGCGTATTCGATGTCGAAAGACGATTTATATTTCAAAGGAAGAACCTTCTATGCTTGGTTTTTTGTCTTCACGATGCTGTTTCATGGCGGCTTAATTCCAACGTATCTGGTCGTTCAAAAAATAGGTCTAACCAATTCCCTCCTAGCGTTGATCTTGCCTTCTGCTGTTAATGTTTTCAATGTCGTCCTGATGATGAATTTTTTCCGTGGGATTCCCAAAGAACTGCAAGAAGCAGCGATGATGGACGGGGCAGGACATTTCCGTATCCTGTTCACGATATTCATGCCAATTTCTTTACCTTCCATTGCCACCTTGTCCTTATTTACGATGGTTTTTCATTGGAATGCTTGGTTTGACGGTATGATTTATATGAACAAAGCAGAGCTTTTTCCATTAGCTACTTTTCTGCAAGCCTTAATTGCTAGCTTCGATTTTACGAAAATTGGTCTCAATCCAGAGGATTTGGCTAAATTATCGGAGCGTTCTTTAAAATCCGCACTGATTTTTATCGGTACAGTCCCGATCTTGCTCGTGTATCCTTTTCTGCAAAAGTACTTCGTACAAGGGATGACATTGGGGTCGGTAAAAGAATAAATCAAAAATGAAATGGCTGTTAGGGAAATCCTAGGAGCTGTTTTCATTGTATGATTTTAACAATAATAGGCTTTCAATTGGTATAATAGAGCAAATGGAAGATAGGGAGCATCGGCTATGAATCTAATCAAAAGAGTGATCCTTCTTATCGTGATGAGTTTAATCGTCATTCTTGCCCTTTACGCCTATTCCTATAAACAGAGTGTAAATGTCATTGAAAATCAAATTAATACACGGAATGAAGAGAAGCTGTCGTACTTTCTCAACCGAATTGAAAGCCTATTGGATCAGAATATGATCTACGCCACACTCGTCACCAAAGATCCTGAAATTAAAAGGGTAGCCTATGGTGAATTGCCCCCTGCTAGTTATGATCGCGTAAGTGTGGTTCAGTCTATTGAGAGCAAGCTCAACTTGTTCAGTATGACCAATCAAATTATGAACATTATTACGCTTTATTTTCCGAAAATTGATCTTGCTTTGTCTACGGTACCCTCAACAGAATTGAATCAAGAGGAGATCTTAAAGGACTACACAGCCAATTGGAAATTAACGAAAGTCGATATAAGCGGTGTCAAAACGGATGCATTTTCACGGTTCTTCGTTTCCCCTTATCATGCGGAGCCGGCGGATATCATGAAATCGGATTTCATTATACGGGTTGATTTTTTTACAAAAAATATTGCGAATTTACTAGACGAGTTTAAGCTAGCTGGTAATGGCGATGCCTTTTTCTATGGCAGTTCCGACCAAATTGTCTACAATAGTACGGCGAATATGACACTTATTCGGCAGCTCATGAAAGAGTATCCTTTCAAAGACGCGAGTGAGATGACGAAGCGTTCAACCATCGTAGAGCTAAGTGGCAAGAAATATATTCTTTACGTCCTTCCTTCCGAAAAGCTTAACTGGAGCTTGGTCGATATTGAGCCCTTGGAGGAGATTTTAAACCCGGTCAATCACAGTCGGAATTTATTTTACATTATTCTTTTTTTACTTCTCTTACTCGGCATGGTAGCAGCCTATTTCTTATACTTCTACATCCAGGTCCCGATTCGCATTCTGATTCGCAGCTCGGAACATATTAAGAACAAAAATTTTGCCTATCGCATTCAGAGCTTACGCAAGGACGAATTTAGACAATTGTTTGATTCCTTTAACGATATGGCGAAAGAAATTGATGAGTTGATTAAGCGTGTGTATGCTGAAGAAATCCGCTCGAGAGAGGCCGTAATGAAACAGCTTCAATCGCAAATTAATCCTCATTTCCTCTACAATTGTCTAGCTTATATCGTGAATATGGCTAAAATGAACAAAAATCAATCCGTTATTGCGATGGCTCACAATTTGGGAGATTACTATAAATATACGACCCGAAATGAGACGTTGGAGACAACTTTGGGTACGGAGTTAGAGCTGGCTGTCAACTATATGAATATTATGAATCAGCAGTTGGATAAATTTAGGTACATCATTTCCGTGCCCGAGACGATGAAAGCGATGAAGATTCCTAAGCTGATGATTCAGCCGCTCATTGAAAATGCCATTGTACACGGGCTCGAGGAGATTTCATTGAACGGCCTTATCACCATTGTAGGTCTCGATGACGGCCCGCACTACCGGCTCATCATTGAGGATAACGGGCCAGGTTTATCAACGGAAGCTTTGACGAAGCTAAGGCTTAAGACGGAAGATGAACACAATGATTCCCCGCAGAAAGGGGTTTGGAATGTCTATCATCGCTTCCACTATTATTTTGGACAGCGTTCCCGTATGCGATTGGATAATTCAGCTCTAGGTGGTTTACGAATTGAGTTAAGTTGGGAGAAAGCAGCAAAGGAGTGAGTGATACCATGTTTTCATTGCTGATTGTGGATGATCATAAGCATCAAGTAGATACGTTAGCAGCAACTTTACCATGGGAAGAACTAGGGATATCCACGATTCATAAAGCGTATGAAGGCCAAGGAGCGCTTGCGATTATGGAAATGCACCCCATTGATATCATCATCACTGATATCCGCATGCCAGGCATGAGTGGCCTCGATATATTAGAACAAATTCATGAATCCAATCGGAAAATTGATGCTATTCTGTTGACCGGCTATGCAGAATTCGAGTATGCGAAGAAGGCAATTGAACTCCATGCCGTTGAGTATTTAATTAAACCTGTGCGTGATCAATTGCTCATAGATGCTGTAAGCCGCGTCATCAGTAAGCGTCAAAATGATTTACAGCATTCGCAAGCCTTTGAACAGGCCAACGCGATTCTCCATCAAAATTTGCCACTTCTAAAAGAAAATGTACTGAATGAACTGTTGCAAGGAGCGGATATCTCACATAAGCAGCTGACAGAAAAGCTGGAGATGTATCAAATCCCCTTTGCACAGGGTGATTGCATTCGGTTCATGGTCATTCAATTTGATCCACATTTCTATGAATCATACACACCCTCGGATATGAAATTATTTGAATATGCCGTCATGAATATGGCAGAGGAATTGCTTCGAAGTCATTTCAGTCTGTGGACGAGAAAAGCACCACAAGACAATGTCTCCTTGATGCTCAAACCGATTCATTCCGAAGGTACATCTTGGAGTGAGGAGGGACTCGTATCGATTGCCAATCTCTTATTGGAACAAGTTAATCGTTATTTAAAAGGAACCGTTGCCATCTACCTGTCTACGCCAGCACGCTTTCCTGAGGAAGTCCATGCCAACTATACGTCAGTCGTCTCATCTGCCATTAGTGCATCGGAACGACAAGGGGTTTTCAACTTGAACAAGTATGATGTCTCCAGCCGTGGATTGGAACCGTTGCGTTCCTTGTACCAAGCCCCTATGTTGATACAACTGATGGAGAGCAATAATCTCGACAAATTGAATGAGAAATTACATACAATTTTTCAAGAATTGGAACAAAAACAGGCAGACTCACGCGCTCATCTTCGAGAAGCCTACTTACATATCCTAAGCTGTTTCACATTTTTGGCTCATAAGAAAGGTAAGGTCTTGGAAGATATTATCGGCATTAGCTCCGTACATAAAGAACATAGTGTTATTCATTCGGCGAAGCAATTAAAAGCATGGTGCATCCTTATTCTCGAAGCTCTGATTGAGGGTGCGCCTACCGTGGATGATGAGAATCACCAACAGCTGGTTAATAAAATCCAAGCTTATATTCATCAGAATTTATCAAAGGATGTTACCCTGCAATCGATTAGTGAGCATGTGTATCTGCATGCTGTTTATTTATCCAAAATTTATAAAGAAATTACGGGCTTAAACTTGAGTGAATACATTTTACATGCACGAATGGAAGAAGCAAAGAGGCTGCTTGAGAAAACATCCTTTAAGATTTATGAAATCACTGAAAAAGTAGGATACCAAAGCCCGCAGCATTTTATACGAAGATTCAAAAAATATTATGGTGTGACGCCGGACATTTTCCGGAAGCAATAGTATAGGTAGAAGAAGGGGAGATAAACATGGACAATGCATGGTTAGAGAAGGCTTGGGAACAGGTTGTAGATAAAATTGAAAAAAACAGTCATACCATTGGTGCAGCATTTCCGAATGGTACCGAGAAGGGCCGCTACGTGATGACTTCGGCCCATGACTGGGTAGCAGGATTTTGGCCAGGACTGCTATGGTTGGTTTATAGCGAAACGAAGAATGGACGTCTGCAGGAATTGGCTGTTGCGTGTGAAGAGCAAATCAGTCAAACCTTATGGGAATTTGAGCATTTGCATCATGACGTAGGCTTTATGTTCGGGCTGAGCAGTATCAAACAATATGAGCATCTGGGAGATGAAGCTGCCAAACGGCATGCCCTCATGGCGGCAAGCTTACTTGCAGGAAGGTATAATCCTGCGGGATCCTTCATTCGCGCGTGGCCCAATTGGGGGAATGAAGATCACAGTGGCTGGGCGATCATTGATTGTATGATGAATTTACCACTGTTGTATTGGGCATCTGGAGAGATTGCTGATCCGCGGTATCGTCATATTGCTGAGCTTCATGCCGATATGGTGCTCAAAGAATTCATGCAAGAAGATGGATCGGTCCATCATATTGTAGCGTTCGACCCGGAGACAGGTGCTCGTGTGGGATCGATGGCTGGTCAAGGATATGCGGCAGATTCTGCCTGGTCCAGAGGAGCGGCATGGGCGCTGTATGGATTTGCGCTAAGCTACACCTATACAGGCAAAGAAAGATACTTATCTACTGCGAAGCGAGTTGCGCAATACTTTCTTGACCATTTACCTGCGGATAAGGTGCCCTATTGGGATTTTCGCTTGCCGAAGGATTCAGATGACGCGCCGCGAGATTCTGCAGCTGCGGCGATTGCCGCTTCGGGACTTTTAGAAATAGCTACAATTGTGGGAGCGGCTGAGGGATTACGCTATAGGCAGGCTGCTGAAGAGATATTGTTTTCCTTGTATCAGGACTACACAGAATGGCAGGAAGATTCAGAGGGATTATTGCTGCATGGGACCGGATATTTTATGGCAAATATTTATGTAGATGCTTCGCTCATTTATGGTGATTACTATTTTGTGGAGGCATTACTGAAACTGAAGCATGCTTACAAAAACGATCTCAAAAAATTAAAAGAAAAAAATTAACGCAGGCATGTATAATAATTTCAAAACTCCACATGATAATATCACACCAAGAAAAGGAGTGAATAACAATTATGGCTAACAACACATTGGCAGTTCCACAAGCAAAAGCAGCAATGGATCAACTGAAGTATGAGGTGGCACAAGAGTTAGGGATTCAGCTTCAAGCATACAATGGCAACCTTGCATCACGCGATGCTGGCTCCATTGGTGGCAATATTACGAAGCGTTTAGTGCAAATCGCAGAACAACAACTTTCTGGTTCGGCAGGAAGCTTCAGACGCTAAGTTGATCGTATTTGCAAACAAACACAAAAGACTACACGCACCTATTCCTCCTTGGGTGAATGCAGTCTTTTTTTATTAGGGTTAAAAAGGACTTGAGCGGCACTTTCGCTTCAAGTCCTTTTCTGTCTTGAAATTGAAATAACTGGAAAGGCTACAGCAATTTTTAAAGCCCTCTTAGAGTCCCGTTTTTCGCCACTCACTTGGAGAACTACCGATATGTTTCCGAAACACGGTCGTGAAGTGTTGACTGGTTTTAAAGCCTAGTTCAAAGGCAATTTCCGTAATGGAGATGTTCGTTTGCAGAAGAGAGCAGGCACGTTCCATTCTTACGCGTTCCATATAAGCAGCAGGAGACTGCCCGAATATGTCGTGAAACACTTTATAGAAATGAGACTCGCTCATCTGAGATGCACGGGCCAGCTCCGCAACGGAATATCGATGATTTGGCGCTTGCGTTAGTTGATGAACGGAGTGGATCACCGCATCTTTGACACCGGGCTCTATTGACTTGGAGGAAGTAGGCTGCAGAAGTCCCATGATGATGTCTAGAACCTGATGCCGGGCAAAAAATGCTTGATCAGGGCTCTCTGTTTCTAATGTCGCCTTCAAGCGAACGAATTGTTCGTGCACGCGAGGGCCTGCGCGAAATACCCGTGGAAGTTGCTGTAAGCGAGAAGCAGCCAACTCGCGATCAGAGCCTTCTAAGCGGAACCAGTTCGGGGTCCCTTCTGGATCCTGCACGATCATCCACCAGATCCGGCTAGGTTCCAAATGATTGAAGCGAGCTTTATGAAGCTCTCCTGGACGGGTGTAAAACCATTGTCCAGCATTCATAGGATAAGAGATACCATTGATTTCCCAAGTAGCACTCCCGCTGTGCAAATAGACGAATTCATATGCGTGATGATGACAGTGAAGGGGAATGGGATAGGCTTCTGCATATTTTTGGTATCCAACAACGAGCAATTCCGGAACGAGTCTGATGGTGGTCGCGCTTTCCAATTTCTCAGTATTATCAGCATGCAGAGGGAAAACCCATCGCATCGAACTAGACGAGTGGATCTTAGTCATTATCAGCCCTTCCTTCCCTATGTTCGAATTGCTCCTATGTGTCTGATCCTATTTAATATGTTCTGGGAAGTCAAGTGTCAACCCATCTGGTACGCTTAGCTTATTCAGAATCGAAGCAAAATACAGAGTGACGAGGAGAGAACATATGGGAAACACTAGACAACGGGATTATAGTATTCTAGGGCCAGAACGGCAAAAAGCGATCGAGAAAGGGCTTGTTTCAGGAGAATGGTACCAATGTCCGGTTCCACGAAAACGTATGAAGGAACTCATGATCCGCAAGAACGGTCCGGCAATTCGGGACACCTTGCTATGGATAGCTATTTCGATCGTCTTTGGTTATGTAGCTTATCTGTCTTGGGGGACGTGGTGGGCAATACCCGCCTTCATCGTATATGGAACCGTCTACACGGTACCTGCCGTATCCAAATGGCATGAATCCAGCCATGGCACGATGTTTCGAACGGCGTGGATGAACGAAGCCTTGTATCAGTTCACTTCGTTTCTGATTTTGATTCAAGCGACAAACTTTCGCTGGTCGCATGCGCGCCACCACACGGATACGATCATCGTGGGCAGCGATCCGGAAATTATGGAACCGCGTCCTCCGAAGTTGCAACGTGTGCTTCGATATATTTTACGAGAATCATTTATTTACAGTACCTGGCCCTATCTGTTCAAGCATGCAATCGGACTTCTAAGCGCCGAGGAGAAGGAATTGGTCCCGACTAGCGAGCAACGGAAATTATTTGTGGAAGCACGCGTTTTTATTCTTGTTTATGGCGTTATAATCCTTTTGTGCTTTTATTTAGGGAGCATTTTACCGCTCATGTTCGTTGGGCTGCCATCGTTCTATGGCGCTTTGTTGAACGGCTTGCTGGTCTCAACGCAGCATGTGGGTTTGTATGAAGACACACTCGATCACAGGCTTTGTGCGAGGACGTTCTATACAAACCGTATTCTTCGGTTTCTGTACACGAATATGAATTATCATATTGAACATCATATGTTTCCGTTGGTTCCCTATTATAATTTGCCTGCTTTGCATGAGGAGATCAAACTTGACTGCCCAGCTGCTGCCCCGAGCTTCACGGCAGCTATCCGCGAGACGTGGGCGGCAATCTGGATGATGCGGAAAGATCATTCCTATGTCGTTCCCAGGTGCCGAGAATTTGCTGAGCGTCGGAGGGTAACTGATCGAGATCTTTCGTCGGTATCTCAGTCGGGGTGATAAGTCACGACGACGGGCTTTGAAGCGGTTCACTATTTTACAAGTTATTACCATATATTGGGTTGGTTATTGTGGTATAATCAAAGCAGGTCGTGAAGTACGCGCCGCCTGTTACTGGTTCCTAGAACCTGACAGGCGGCTATTTTATTTCCGGGAGGCAGAAAAAAATGGAGCCGATAAAGGAGTTACTGAAATCTGACGAGTCATTTGATCGTGCTTACGCAAGATTTATGGAAGAGCAAATAAATGGAAGCTCAGGAGAAAGAAAACGGAGGCTGCTTAGCGATAAACGGTACGCTGAAACTTTGTTCCTCAAGGAAGTCTGGTGGCCAGCCTTCCTTAGCTTTCGACGACTGTTCGCCGAATATGAGATCCGAGACTTTAAAGATGGCTGGCGATACTTGGATTTTGCGTTCATCGTCAACGCCGTGCTCATATGCATTGAGATTGACCCCTTCGGGACCCATTTTCGAAACATTGACCGCAATCGATACGACGACAATCTACATCGTCATAATGACCTTGTCTTGGACGATTGGAAAATTTTCCGTTTTTCGTTGGATGATATTAAAAACAATCCACGTAGATGTCAACAAACACTGATGCAGGCTGTAGCGAAGTGGGGGGTGGAAGATACATCTAATCTACTCCAGTTACATCCCATAGAATATGCTGTTTGGAAATGGGTTGAAAGCAATGAAGGTATGGTCACGCCAATTTCAGTAGCTAGGGCGCTACGAATCAACAGAGAAACTTCCGCTAAATATTTAAAATTACTCGTTATTAAAGGATTAATCCTTCCTGCATCCAAAGATGGCAAGAAAGTTATGCGATATCAAGCAAATTCTTCAGTAATAAGTTGTAGGAATCGAACCTCACAACGACTGTCGAACTAGCGGCCATTCTCTGAAGCTGGATATTCCAGCTTTAGAGTGTCAGTCCGAGCAGTTGTGCCACACAGAAGCTGGATATTCCAGCGTCAGGGTGTCCGTTCGAGCAGTTAAGCCACACTGAAGCTGGATATTCCAGCGTCAGTGTGTCCGTTCGAGCAGTTGTGCCACACTGAAGCTGGTTATTCCAGCGTCAGTGTGTCCGTTCGAGCAGTTGTGCCACACTGAAGCTGGATATTCCAGCTTTAGAGTGTCCGTTCGAGCAGCTGTGCCACTCTGAAGCTGGATATTCCAGCGTCAGAGTGTCAGTTCGAGCAGTTGTGCCACACTGAAGCTGGATATTCCAGCGTCAGAGTGTCAGTTCGAGCAGTTGTGCCACACTGAAGCTGGATATTCCAGCTTTAGAGTGTCAGTTCGAGCAGTTGTGCCACACTGAAGCTGGATATTCCAGCGTTAGAGTGTCCGTTCGAGCAGTTGTGCCACACTGAAGCTGGATATTCCAGCGTTAGAGTGTCCGTTCGAGCAGTTGTGCCTCACTGAAGCTGTATATTACCACTTATGTTTGTCGGGCTTCCGGCGTTCTATGGTCCAAATCTCCTTATTCGACTACCGAACCACGAGCAATGATTAATTAATTTTCGTCCGCATGGACTCGTTTAATAAATCTTATCTTACTTGGAGGTACATATGCCTAATACAGAGGGTTGGGTTGAAGCTTGCGAAGTCGATGATATTGAAGTAGAAGATGTTATTAGATTCGATTATCAAGATCGTACGTTTGCTATTTATCGATCAGACAAAAGTGACTATTATGCGACTGATGGATTCTGCACCCATGAGAAGTTTCATTTAGCTGATGGGCTTGTCATGGGAAGCACGATTGAATGTCCTAAGCATAATGGGCGGTTTGACTATACGACGGGTGAAGCGAAGCGTAAGCCGGTATGTGTCAGCCTAAAAACATATCCGGTAAAGATTGAAGATGACAAGGTCTTCATTCATGTAACGTAAGGTCTTATAAAATTTCCTTCTCACTACGTACCTTAACATTTTGTAATCTATATTCAGTAAGTGATACACCGAAGTACTTTTTAAAGCTGGTATAAAAGTAGTTTGATTTTTCTATGCCGCATTTTTCCAAAATCTCATTGATTGGCATTTGTGTTTGGCCCAGTAAGTCCTTGATATTCTCCATGCGAACTGTAGTAATGAATTCAGCAACCGATTTGCCGGTTGCATTTTTAAACAGCTTGCCTAGATAAACGGAGGAAATGGTTAAGGCTTCAGCACAGCTTGTTAATGTAAGATTTTTATCAGGATAGTTAGCGTGGATCATATTGATTACAGTGTCAACGATCATATTCTTTTTCTTATCTTTTGTACCATCTTTTAAAAGAATAATATCATCAAATAAATTGAAAAATGTACGTTCGATTTCTTCTAGGGTCTCAAATCCGGCTACTTTGTTGAAAAAATCAATCGATATCGCATTGAATGTAGATTGTGAGCCTTCAACGATTCGATTGAGAGAATTGTAAATGGAGAAAAATAAATAGATGACAGATGTTAAAATCGTGTCATACGAAGAATGCTCCATGGCTTTAATAATGTCATTATAGGCTACTTTTGCAGCTTCACTGTTCCCTAGCTTCAGGGAATCAATGAGCTGTTTTTCTTTGGAGGCGGGAAATTGGAAAGAACTGTCATCCAAGTCATTTAACATCTCTGAGGTAATAATACTATAATGGCCTAATTTCATACGATACATGGACAAGTTAAGCGTTTTTTCATATGCATATTTGATTTGATCAGGTGAATCAATCACATAGCCAAGCGTTCCGGTTAATGAAATGTTCAAATATTTCTCGACACAGAATTGGATTCTAGTCACGATATCATGGAAGATGTCTATGTACGAATCCGATTCCTCCGTAAGTTTTCCAATGTCAGCCAATAGGGTGAATTGATCGAATCCAGTCTCGATAACTTCATTTCTGTAATACTCGTGGGTAATTTCCTTGGCAATATTTGAAATTCCAATTTTATATAAAGAACGATCTTTTTCATTATGCTGGTCGACGAAATCTTTATAAAAGTCAATTTTCAACATAAACAAGAACAGGTTGTTGTCAAGATTTAGATCGATTTGAAGTTCGCTTTCTTTGGTCAATATTTTTTCAAGAGGCAGATAGGTCTGGCCCATAACTAAATTTTTCAGGAAATCACTTTTAAGAAGGGGCGCTGTATTTCGTTTCATATTTTCCAACAGGATGGTTTTATTGATCATGCCATTGAAAGCAGTTGAGAGAAAGCTAACCTCATCAATGTTTTTCTCAGGTTTGCTATCTTGGCCCAGCTTTTGTTTAATCCCTCTCGTAAGCGTTCCAATAGGATGGTAAAGCTTCTTAGATGCCAGAAAAGCGAATAATAGTCCCATTACAAGAACGATTAGACAAAAGGCAAGTGTAAGGAAACCATTCTTTTTGACACTCGAAAAAAATGTATCATAAGGCGTTAAGCTTATGAATTTCCATTTCAATTCATCCGAAGAAACATAGGAAATCACGTATTTTTTATTATGCAGCTGTTGAAAGAAGGTACCTGATGGTGCTGCTGTTTGAAGAACGTCACGAATATAACTCTGATCCGAAATATTCTGTTTGAACATTTCAGGTGAGTAGTGGCTTACGATTTCGCCCTTATCATCCAAGATGAAGATTTCATTTCCGTCTTTTCCCATTTTGTTATCTAAGGATGAAATAGTCAGCCTTAACCAGTCCGCATCCACGTTCAATACGATTGCACTGTCGAAGTCACCTTTGTTATTATTTGTATCAAACAAAAGATAGGTGTATACATTCTTATCGCGTACATTTGAATCATTTGTTACTGGGATTTTTCTTGGAATTGGATATAAACTTGGCGATTTGGCAACTTGAGAGCTTTTTAACATCTCAACGATTTCTTTATCAAAAAATTCATGGCTATCATAGAAGGTGTTTGTAGTGAGGAAGGTATCGATTTGTTTATTGTATATATAGGCAGAGTAAATATAGCTGTTGGGGATCGTTAAATTATTCAATGTTTTCATAGCACCGCTGATCGTTAGAATATCCTGTTCCTTGCTGTATGCGAAAGACATAATGGAATTGTTAAGCATTAACGATTGGCAAAACTTTTTTGAAATATTATCCATATATACAGAACTGTAGCTGATATTAGATAAGATATTTCCTTTCATCTCTTTTACAGTCTCAATCGAAGAAGAAGTGTAGTTGTAGTACAACAGCGAGGAAAGGATTATAATCAAGGCAGTGATACTCGCAACGAAAGTAATTAACAATTTTTTGTACATGCTGCCACCTCTATCGAAGGAAGTACGATGCAAATCAATTTTAGTATATCCCCTATAGAAACTCAAATTAAAAGTCTTATTTTCCCATCTATGTTCATTTTTTAGAGATTTGATTAGTTTTTGTAGACCTATTTGTATTAAAAATCGGTGTTCAGTAGTTATTTTTCTGTATGTAGATCGTTGGTATTCGGCTAATTACCTACCCATGGGGGGGCAAACAATGAACAAATCAAAGGAAATGAAACGTCCGCTTGTTTTGCTCAGTATTGGTATCTCTGTAGCACTCACTGGATGCAGCTCTCAACAGACGGAACCCACGACTTCTACCCCTGTGCCTAGTACGGCGGCAGCACAAACAGCTCAACTTACAGAAACCTCATTAGCGCCAGCGGAACTTATCTATTATTTCCCGAACAGTCCTCAGAAGGATTTGCAGTCTGTAGAAGATGCTGTTAATAAGCTCATCAAGCCAAAAATCAATGCCACGGTTCATCTGAAGCTGATTGATTGGGGCGTTTACGAAGAAAAAATGAAAGTCGCCATGGCCTCTGGCGAACCTTATGATCTCGTATGGACAGGGGCTAGCTTTAACAATTACTTTAAAAATGTGGCGAATGGGGCGTATGCGCCGTTGGACGATTTGATTGCCAAATATCCAGACATGAAACAAGGTATTCCAGATATGTTCTGGAATGCAGTTAAAGTGAAAGGGGGAATTTATGGAATTCCTGTCTTCCAACAGTCAACCGCTGGATACGGTTACATTATACAGAAAGCATTAGCGGATAAGTACAAACTGGATTGGAAGTCTGTCACCAAGTTATCAGACCTAGCACCATTTCTGGAAACCGTTAAGAAGAACGAGCCTACTCTTATACCCTGGGAGTTTACCGATGCGTTCACAGTTGCCCCTCCTTTATTTGGGCTTGAGAGTCTAGGGGATGCGAAGACGCCAGGCGATCTTTACATTAAAGATGGAAGCAAGGTTATCAATCAGTATGAAACGCCAGAATTTAAAGACTATATTACGTTGATGAGAAGCTGGTACACCAAAGGGTTTTTGCGGAAAGACGCGGCGATGTTAAAAGAAACCTCGTCAGATCGTAAGGCGGGAAAGAACGCCCTTCAATTGGGCCAGATTGATATTGACTCCGTAGCATTAGTATCAGCTGGCATGGAGGCAACAGGTAGAATGTCTGGCTTTAATCCAGCTATACAGTCTTATGACTTTCAGTTCGTGAAGCCGCTACTTACAACAGATAAAGCTGCAGCGACAATGACGGCAATCTCTGCGAATTCGCCAAACAAAGAAAGAGCGATGATGTTCCTCAACCTTCTGAACACTGACAAAGAAATTTACAATACACTTGTCTGGGGCGTTGAAGGTAAGCATTACAAGAAAGTCGCGGAAAACCGGATTGAGACGATCAAAGATGGGGGCTTCCAAATCTTTGCTCCTTGGGAATTCGGAAATATGTCGCTCTCCTATTTATCAGAGGGTGATCCCAAAGGAAATGATCAGAAGTTTACGCAAATGTGGGTAGATCTCAATAAGAACGCTACACCTTCAAAGGCACTGGGATTCGTTTTTGACTTTACACCAGTTAAAGCAGAGAAGACGAATGTTGATGCTGCCATTGATGAACTTTATTATGCGATCGCGAGTGGTTCGGTAGACCCTGAGAAGTACTTGCCACAATTCCTGGATAAATTGAAAAAGGCAGGCTCCGATAAAATTATTGCTGAGAAACAAAAACAATTGGATGCTTGGAAAGCGACAATGAAATAAGTTGATTAAAATAAAGTGAACTAAGAGCATTCGCCTTGGATTTCGGTGAATGCTCTTTTTGCATAAACTTTTTCCGTTTTGGTTCATTTTTCAGTGATTTGATTAGATTTTGTAGTCCGATTTCATTTAAAAATCAGTGATAAACTGTTTTTTTTCCGTATTCAGGTTATTAATTTTCGATTTATGATGGGGACATCAAATTCATCACAGCCACACAAAGGAGAATGCTTGTGGAATCGAAAACAACCATAAAAAAGCGAGCGCCTGTCATACCCGTTATAAGTGAACTAATTAAAAACAAAACTTTTTATCTCATGATGCTTCCTGGACTCATCTACATCATTATCATGTTTTATCTGCCGATGTTAGGGGTTGTCATTGCATTCCAAGAATATAACCCCATAAAAGGGATCTTTAAGAGTAAATGGGTAGGCTTCACGAATTTTAAATTTCTATTTCAATCAGATGCAATTTTGCAAATCACCTTCAATACAATTGCTTACAATCTAATCTTCATTATTCTTGGCATTGGATTATCACTCATCATTGCGATTCTCATCAATGAAATTGGCAATCGTTATCTTGCGAGTGCTTACAAAAGCATTCTACTGCTTCCTTTTCTCTTATCTTGGGTGGTAGCTGAATATTTGCTTTTCACCTTCCTAAGTATGGACAAAGGTATTATTAATACGTTATTGACACAATTCAATGTCGAGCCTGTCCAATGGTATTCCGAACCGTTCTACTGGTGGTTTATTCTACCGGCGAGCTATGTGTGGAAGAACGTTGGTTACTTCTCGGTTATTTTTGCAGCAGGGATAGCTGGGATTTCCTCCGAGTATTATGAGGCTGCGAAAATGGATGGCGCTAGTAAGTTTCAGCAAGCTATCAAAATTACGATTCCGATGCTGGCCCCGATCACGATTACTTTACTGCTGCTGCAGGCGGGGAAAATTTTTTACGCCGCTTTTGGCGATTGGGGATTGTTTTATAACTTGCCGAAAGAGTCAGGTGTATTGTTCAGCGCCACGAACGTCATTGATACTTACGTTTACAGATCTCTGAAAAGCATGAGCGATTTCGGAATGTCATCCGCCGTTGGTCTGTATCAAGCATGTGTTGGATTTGTCCTAGTTCTTGTATCGAACTTTTTGATTAGATTATACGATCGTGACAGTGCATTGTTCTAGGAGGATGACAAGATGATCAAACGACTCACGTTTCCTAACTTTATTCTTAACGCTATTTTCATGGTGTATTGCGCAATATGCCTGATACCTTTGCTCATTGTTCTCTCTGTGTCTCTGTCCGATGAGCAGTCGATATTTCAGTCGGGCTATCATGTCATTCCCTTGAAATTTAGTTTAAATGCTTATTCCTACATTCTGAACGGGAATTCACCTATTTTGAGAGCTTACCTTGTAACCATCATCGTAACCTTCGTCGGAACACTGCTGCACCTGATCATCTCGTCTTTGTTTGCGTACAGTCTTTCAAGAAAAGAAGTGAAGTACAGAAGCATAATATCTTTCTTAGTCGTATTCTGCCTATTATTCAGCGGAGGTTTAGTACCATCGTACATTCTAATCTCGAAATACCTTCATCTGAAGGACACGATATTTGTACTTTTCGTTCCATATTTGGTGTCATCGGTTAATGTGCTGATCATGAGGAATTTTTTTACATACACCATTCCGGAATCCATCATAGAATCCGCAAGAATTGATGGCTCAGGCGAGTTTCATACCTTTCTGAAGCTGGTTCTTCCCTTATCGACGCCAGTTATTGCAACCATCGGTTTATTTACAGCTGTATTTCTCTGGAACGATTGGTTTACTGCCGCTTTATACATTGAGAACGGAAAGTTGTATACGCTGCAATTTCTCCTTCAGTCGATCATGAACAACATCGCATTCCTCCAAGGAAATGCATTGACTCAGAAAGCTGCAGCTTTACAACCAGACGAGACCGCAAGAATGGCAACTTGCGTTTTATCCGTGGGGCCAATTATTCTCGCTTACCCTTATTTGCAGAAATACTTTGTCAAAGGGCTTACATTAGGCGCAGTGAAATCTTAATTCCCCGGCTTCACCGGGCATCAGCCCGTCTAGCATATAAAAACAAATTTGGAGGTCAAACAATGAACAAATCAATGGAAATGAAACGTTCGCTTGTTATGCTGAGTATTGGTTTCTCTGTCGCACTAGCTGGGTGTAGTACTACTAAGACTGAGCCAACGCCTTCTGCAACTCCCGCCCCAAGTACGGCAGCAGCTCAATCTGCTCAACCAACAGTAGCTCCATTAGCACCAGTTGAGCTTACGTATTACTTCCCGAACGGCCCTCAGAAGGATTTGCAGACGGTAGAAGATGCTGTTAATAAACTCATAAAACCGAAAATCAATGCCACAGTTAAATTGAAACTTATTGATTGGGGTGCGTACGAAGAGAAAATGAAAGTTACTATGGCCTCTGGCGAACCCTATGATCTCGTATGGACAGCGGCAGGCTTTAACAATTACTTTCAAAATGTAGCGAATGGCGCTTATGCGCCGTTAGATGATTTGATAGCCAAATATCCGGACATGAAGAAAGGTATCCCAGATATGTTCTGGAATGCCGTTAAAGTGAAAGGAAAAATTTATGGGGTTCCTGTCTTCCAACAGTCAACCGCTGGGTACGGCTATATCATACAGAAAGCAGTAGCGGATAAGTACAAACTGGATTGGAAGTCGGTGACCAAGTTATCTGACCTAACGCCATTCCTGGAAACAGTGAAGAAGAGCGAGCCTAATCTAGTTCCTTGGGAGTTTACCGATGCGTTCACAACTGCGCCTCCGATGTTTGGCCTTGAAAGTTTAGGTGATGCAAAGACGCCAGGCGATCTTTACTTAAAAGATGGTGGCAAGGTAGTTAATCAGTATGAAACACCTGAATTCAAAGACTATCTCACATTGATGAGGGATTGGTACTCCAAAGGATATTTACGGAAAGACGCAGCGACCTTGAAAGATACGAATGCTGATCGGAAGGCTGGAAAGAATGCACTGCAATTGGGCCAGATCGATATTGACTCCGTGGCTTTCGCAGCAGCAGGTATGGAAGCGACAGGAAGAATGTCCGGCTTCAATCCAGATACACAGTCCTATGACTTCCAATTCGTGAAGCCGCTGCTTACGACAGACAAAGCTGCAGCGACTATAACGGCTATATCCGCCAATTCGCCAAATAAAGAAAGAGCGATGATGTTCCTCAATTTGTTAAATACGGATAAAGAAATTTACAACACACTAGTCTGGGGCGTCGAGGGTAAGCATTACAAGAAGATTTCTGATACTCGCATAGAAACGCTTAAAGAAGGCGGCTACCAGATGTTTGCTCCTTGGGAATTTGGTAACATGGCACTTTCCTATTTATCGGAAGGCGACCCAAAAGGAAACGATCAGAAGTTTACGCAAATGTGGGTAGATCTCAATAAGAACGCAACACCTTCCAATGCACTGGGCTTCGTTTTTGACTTTACGCCAGTGAAAGCAGAGAAAGCTAACACCGATGCAGTCATTGCAGAGCTGTATAACGCACTAGCTTCTGGTTCAGTTGATCCTAACAAGTATTTGCCAACATTCCTTGAAAAACTCAAGAGTGCAGGCGGAGACAAGATTATTGCTGAGAAGCAAAAACAACTTGATGCTTGGAAAGCTACAAGCAAGTAATTGAACGTGGCCATGAGAAGCTATAATGCTTTTTATGGCCTCTCTTTTGATAAAGGCAGTGAATGCCAAGTATCAAGGGGAGAGATGACTCCATAAATTTGGTTATTTTAAAGGAGCGAATATCTGATGGCAACGATCACAGCGGTATTAATAGGAGCGGGACAAAGAGGAGCAGATGCTTACGCATCCTATGCTCTCGACTACCCTGATGAAGTGAAATTTGTAGCGATCGCCGAGATTGACCCCATAAGAAGGATACGATTCCAGCAGACTCATGGTATTGCGGATACAAATGTATATGAAAGCTGGGAGCTTCTGCTTGATGGGCCGAAGCTTGCTGATGCAGTATTAATTTGCACGCAAGACCAAATGCATTTTGAACCGGCTATTCGAGCATTGGAGAAAGGCTATCATGTGCTACTCGAAAAGCCGATGTCACCGAGTCCGACCGAGTGCGTCCAAATGGGGGAATACGCCGAAACATATAAACGAGTGTTTTCCATCTGCCATGTACTTAGGTATACCGAATTCTATAAGAAACTTAAGCAGTTACTCGTTGATGGAGCGATAGGCAGACTTATTTCTATTCAACATACGGAAAATGTGGAACACCGCCATCAAGCACATAGTTTTGTGAGAGGAAACTGGCGAAACTCCGATATTTCTAGTCCAATGATATTAGCGAAGAGCTGCCATGACATGGATATATTGCTTTGGCTAGCGGATGCCGAGTGCACGAAGGTGTCGTCATTTGGCGCGTTAACACATTTTCGTGCAGAAAGTGCCCCAGAGGGAGCGCCATTGTATTGTTTAGATGGTTGCCCAGTCCAGAACGAATGTCCCTACTATGCTCCTAAAATGTACTTGGACAGAGAGGACTGGGTAGGTTCTATGCTGCGAAAAGTTGTCAGTAACGATGACGGTAGAGAAGGAGTCCTTCAAGCTTTGAAAGACGGGCCATACGGCAGATGCGTATATCACTGTGATAACAATGTGGTAGATCATCAGGTCGTCAATTTGGAGTTCGCGAACGAGGTTACTGTTGCCTTTACAATGTGTGCCTTCACCAAAGAAGGAGGCAGATCGATGAAGCTGATGGGAACAGGAGGTCAGATCAGAGCCGATATGGAGAAAAACGTTATCGAAGTTAGTAATTTTATTACGGGTGAGACGCGAACGATTGAAATGAATGCACCATTGGATGGTCATGGGGGTGGTGATCACGGAATTATGCGGGAATTCATTCGTTTAGTTAGCCGTGATGGGGAAGAAGCTGGACTAACAAGTGCACGGGCTTCTGTTCAGAGTCATCTGATGGCGTTTGCCGCTGAGAAGTCGCGATTGGAGAGTCAGATTATTCGCATCGACGATTATTTCAAAGAGTTAAAAGGTAAAGTTTAAATAAGTCACTTTACTTGTTTTTGGTGACCCCAAGTACCCGTGTACAACAATTTATCCTACTTATCTTTAAATTGACTCCCTATGCATGTTTAACCCAGTTCCGTAGTATTAAATTATTAGAGAAGAGACAAAGGAAGTGATCCTGTGGAGTATACAACTTTTGGTAAAAATGGGATTCGAGTATCAAAGCTCGGGCTTGGTGGCGCTCCGCTTGGCGGGGACTTCGGTCCAGTAACAGACGAACAAGTAACCGAGGTGATCGATCGAGCTTTGGAGCTCGGGATCAACTTTATCGATACAGCACCGTTATATGGCAAGGGAGAAAGTGAGCGGCGAATCGGGAAGGCGATGCAAGGAAAAAGGGATAAGGTCTTCCTAGCTACCAAAGCCGTGATGCGCGGAGTGCCCTATACCTATGAGAATACGATTCTTTCCGTGGAAGAAAGTCTGAAACGTCTGGGCACGGATTATGTAGATCTCATTCAGATGCATGAGCTTTCGGAACTAAACTCAGAGATGGGGATGAATGAAACCATTCCTGCTTTTCTTAAACTGAAAGAACAAGGGAAGGTGCGAGCGATTGGGGTTAATGCTTTCAATCCGTCGTTGTTACTTCCTTTTATTCGGTCAGGGCATATCGATTCGATTCAAACGTTCAGTCGCTATATGCTAATCGACTATACGGCTATGGATGAGCTTCTTCCGACAGCTAAGGAATATGGTGTATCCGTTATTAACGGAAGTGTTCTAGGAATGGGACTTCTTGCTGAGTCGCCAGCGCCATTTATCAAGCAAGATGCGCCGTTGTTTAAAGAAGCACAGCGCCGCATAGGACAGTTGGACTTCCTGAGAAAGACGGAACCCAAAGGGCTTATTGAGCCTGCTATGCGATTCAGCCTTTCTAGTCCGGATATTACGGTTACCCTTACGGGAACGACTTCAATGCGATCGCTTGCACTCAATGCTAGCTATTGCGATGGAGTAGGATTGCCACAACATGAATTGGAGCGGCTGCTCGCTTTATTTCCAGGTCAGCCATTATCTTGGTAAAGGGGTTAATTTCAGATGACGAATGCACCATGGATAGACGAGTTGTGGCATAGAATTATAGGCAAAGTAGAGCATATGAACGTTTCCATCGGCGCTGATTTCCCATATATCTCCTACGATGGCAAGTATAACAGTGAAGATGCGGATTGGTGGACGAACGGGTTCTGGCCAGGTTTACTCTGGTTAGTTTATCGTGAGTCGAAGGAAGATCAACTCAAAGAAACAGCAGACCAGATTGAAACCTTAATGGACCCCGTGCTTGCTGACTTTTATCCGCTGCATCATGATGTAGGGTTTATGTGGAGCTTATCCTCCGTGGCACAGTACAAGCTGCTTGGCAGTGAACAGTCGAAACGGCGCGCCTTGACGGCAGCTAGTCATCTGGTTGGACGATACAATGCGAAAGGGCAATTCATTCGCGCTTGGAACCAACCTGAGCGGACGGGGTGGGCAATTATTGACTGCATGATGAACCTGCCGCTTCTCTACTGGGCAAGTGAAGAGACGGGGGATCCGCGGTTTCGGCATGTGGCTGTTCTTCATGCGGACATGACTTTGCGAGAATTTCTTCGTCCGGATGGGTCATCTCACCATATTGTGTGTTTCGATCCCGAAACGGGGGGAAGACAAGAAGCGCTTGGTGGGCAGGGTTATTCACCGGATTCGGCATGGTCACGCGGCACCGCGTGGTCCCTATACGGCATGGCGCTGAGTGCTCGCTACACAAGGGATCAGCGCTATATCGATGCGGCTAAACGTGCAGCACATTTCTTCCTGGCGAGTGTACCCGAGGATGGGTTGCCGCCATGGGATTTCCGAGCGCCGTGGGAAGAAGATATGGCGATGGACTCTAGTGCCACAGCTTGTGCAGCGAGTGGGATGTTGGAGTTGAGTCTGTTGGTTCCTGAGCGTGAGTCGGCGTTCTATCGCCGCTCGGCTGAGAAATTGATTTTCAAATTAAACGAGAGATACACAGCTTGGGATGACCCGAGTGAGGAAGCCATTCTTCGCATGGGCACAGCTAATCGCCCTAAGAAAACACACGTAAACGTACCGATGATCTACGGCGATTATTTCTTCGCAGAAGCGGTCTGCAAGCTGCGCGGCGTACACGATACATTTTGGTAGGAGGAAAGATCCATGTCACAGAAGAATAGCTCCAATGCCACGACGAGTACGATCCATGCAGCCGATGCGTGGAGTCCGCCAACTTGGGCACTTATGGAACGGAAATTAATCGATACTTTAAATGAAGCAGCAGTTGAATATGTCCGACGCTATACGCGGGAGGATGGCACCATTGTTTGGCGAGAAGACTGGCCAGGAATGGATGGATCCGATGACCCTTATGAAGCGTTTATGAATTTATCTTTGTTGTACACGCTTGGCGGCAATGAAGAAATTCAGCGATTATCCCGTCTTATGTGGGATGCCATTACGTGGCAATGGACCGAATATGGTCAAATTCATAATGAATTCGACGCTTATTATGATTGGATGCATCATGGCGAAGGCTATTTATATTTTTATTTCCTTGGTTTATCCGATCCGCATTTACTGAAGAATCGACAGCGTGCAGTGAAGTTTGCTGAGCTCTATATGGGTAGGAACCCGGAAGTCCCTAACTTTGATGCGGAGCTGAAGCTGATGCGTTCGCCAATTACAGGCAGCAAGGGACCACGGTTTGAGATGACGGAAGAAGACTGGGTCACGCACCGCGGTGTACTCGACGATTACTTAGCCCCATTCGAAGATATTCCAGGTGTGGACTTCGCTAGCGGAAAGTGCAAGTGGTCCGACGATGACATTTACCGCGAGATTATAAGCCGAATGAATGAGCGTAAAGCGAAAGGCGATGTCCCTCTTAATTTGAACTCGACTGGACTCATGACCAATGCCTTTATGTATACAGGTGATGAATCTTATCGCCAGTGGGTGTTGGATTATTTGGCAGCTTGGGAAGAACGCACGAAGCGTAACGGTGGGCTGATTCCGGATAACGTTGGATTAAGTGATACGATCGGTGAGTACAATGACGGCAAATGGTGGGGCGGGTACTATGGCTACCGCTGGCCGCACGGATTTATGTCTATTATCGAGCCACTGACAAATGCGGGCATGAATGCCGTACTTCTTTCAGGTGATCGTAGTAAGTTAGATCTGGCACGTTCGCAATTGGATCTAAATTGGGAATTAGGGAAAGAAATCAATGGGAAATGGCATGTGCCGAATAAGCATTTTGATGCTGGTTGGACGGACTATCGAATCCAAGTTCCGACGTATCCTATTTACCTATGGACAATTTCGATGGCGGAGGAAGATGCAACTCGTGTAGACCGGATTCCCTACGAGGATCATTTCCGCAAGATTGATATGCCAACTATTTCGGGAAGAAATCCAGTAACGCGTAAGGAAACGAAACATTATATTGCGAATACAGTGCCTTGGTATTTATATATGAGAGGTCAGTTCCCTGATTATCCGGAGCAAATTTTAAAGCAAAATCTAGAGTTGATCACCCTACAGTTAGAAAAGCTGCGCTCACCCGAGGGGGATCCAACTAGCTGGGACTGGGATCATCCGTACAGCATTCATCAATGGCAGGAATATTCGCCGGTTTACTTTGAAGGGTTGCTTCAAATGATGCTTGGCGCTCCCATGCACATCTCACATGGTGGTTTGCAGCATGCTCGAGTACGTTATTTCGATGCAAAACGTAAGCGTTGCGGTCTACCGGAGGATATCGGTGCTTTGGTTGAAGCGTTAGGCGACGAGTTTGTTACACTAACATTGGTAAACTTGTCTTTATTTAAAGAACATGAAGTAGTTGTACAAGCGGGCAGCTTCGGTGAACATCAGTTTACGTACATGGAAAGCTATAATCAGAACGGCGATAAAGTTGACGAAGGCGACGTCGATGGCAAGTGGTTGCCTGTAAGTTTGGCTCCAGGTGCGGGCATTCAACTCAAGCTGCACATGAAACGATATGTGAATCAGCCGACCTATGAGACACCATGGCGTGCAGAAGTGGAACAATCTGCGGAGAAGCTGATCAGAGGTCGAATCGTATGATTGCTTACCTCGATACGCATGTCCATTTCTGGCAGTTGGAGCGTGGGCATTATCATTGGCTGAAGCCCAGTAATCCGATTCTGTACCAGAATTACATGCCATCCGATCTAGCTGACGCTGTTGGGGCTAAGCATACGGACAAATTACATGGATTCATAGCGGTTCAGGCAGCGCCGACAGTTGCAGAGACGGAATTTCTGCTTGAACTCGCAAGTCAAGATGAGCGAATCCTTGGTGTAGTCGGCTATCTTGATCCATGTGCGGATTCTTTTGCTGACGATTATAAACGTTTACGTAACAATCCGCTATTTGTTGGGATCAGGTTGGACCGAGCTATCTTCGAGACATACAAAGATCAAGTGTCAGATCAAATGATAGCGAATCTCCAGTTGTTGGAGGTAGATGATTTTAAAGTCGACCTGCTTATTGGTTCTGAACAATGCCCAGCAGTATTAAAAATTCTAAATCAAGTACCCAACTTAAAAGCCGTTATTAATCATTTAGGTGGTCCCCCTATTCGCACGGGTGAAATAAAGATTTGGTCAGACTATATCAATAAGTTATCCGAGTTCCCTCATGTATATTGTAAATGGTCTGGCATGATCACTCCCGCAGAGGGCATGAATCCAGAGCGCTTAGCACCGTATATACGTCACACGGCAGAGCAATTCGGTCCAAAGCGTATCCTGTTTGGCAGCGACTGGCCGGTTGCTTTAATGGCAGGTACGTACGAAGAGGTTGTTCAATTATTCGAACAGTTGCTACCGGATTATTGGAGCGACCAAGAGCGTGCGAATGTACGTATGCACAATGCGAAATATTTTTATTTGGGCATGTAGGGGAGTGAAGGGCATGCAAAGAGTATTGTTCTATTCACAAACGCGTAGAGGAACGGCTAACCAATTCAAGCAAATCGTAAAGGAACATGAAGCTGCACTGCGTGAAGAATGGGGTACTGCAGGTCTAGAACAAGCAGCTGTATTCGCTTGCGATTTATATGTTTGCGTCTATGCCGAGGCAGTAAGTAGGTTCAGTTCTTCCATGTGGGATTGGCCCGTTTCTTTCGAACGCTATCTGGAGAAGTGGCCCAAAGAACCCGACACAAGTGTCAGCACCAATGAGACATTGCATCGATTGACAATTCCCATGATCGACGTGTTTCATGATGGCATACCGGATGAAGATTGGCGCGGCAATCATTCGATAGATGAGCGCGTAGGTTCGATAGCGAGATTAAAGCCAGAGATGGTGCCGAGCTATATCTATTATCATTACCAGAAGCAAGAAGAGTCACCCAACAGCTTTAATCAGACGTATATGATTGGTATGCATAACCGGCTGATATTCTCCTATCATGAGTTACCAAGCAGGATTAGCTCGAACACTCGTCAAGGCTTGCTGACCACGAAGCAATCACCGACGAATTGGCACGAGGTGATGTACCCTCATTTTGACCTATGGGAAGAAGCGATAGAGGGCCAGCAGATTTGGCGTAAAATGGAGCGATTGCTATAAAAACAGCCGGTTCGGAGTCAAACGACTCTTAAACCGGCTGTTTTCATTGATTTATTCGATGTCTTGACTGTCACTTTTTTCAGGAATCACGATAAATACGGCTAAACCTCTGTGTAGATTTGGGGTAATGAACACCCCGTACGCATCACCGAACAGTAATTTAATACGCTGATTTAAGTTTTTTAAACCAATATGCTTTTCCTCCAAATTAACCCCGCTGGCTAGCTTTTGTTGAAGACTAACGAGTTGATCTTCTGGCATTCCTTTCCCATTATCAGAAACGGTGATGACAATCCCGTCCGATGTACGCAGTCCTGTAATGATAATCTGTCCTGGATTCCGAGTAGGAATAATCCCGTGCTGAAACGCGTTTTCCAATAGCGGTTGAATGGAAATCTTTAAGATTTGGCAAGAAAGTAGACTTTCCTGGACTTGCCAGATGACATCGAATTTATTCGGATATCGAGCTTGCATAATGTCCACATATTGCTTTGCATGCTGGATTTCATCCCGAATATCAGTCAATGGCTGATCGGTATCCAGACTACGTCGCAGCAGATCTGAAAGGGCTGTAACCATTTTGGATACTTGATTGTGACCTTTGGTTAATTCGATAGCTAGGTATTTAATCGTTTCCAAGGTGTTATATAAGAAATGCGGTGTCGTCTGATTTTGCAGAGCGATCGTTTGGGCCTTTCGTAACGAATGCATACGGAGCTGAAGCTCCTGTTCGAGGCCTTTCTTGGCGTCGAGTGTTCGAAAGATCGAACTGGTGATGGTTCGTACTTCGTTCCATTTACTTTTCTCATTGGAGTCCATGAGAGGCTCTAACTTCTCCTGATCTTCAATCATCGACATGATTTGGTTAACAGGGGAAAACGTTTTAATAGAGATCAAAATAGAAACGACCAAGACGATGATAACGCCGATGGCAGAAAACACATATAAAAAAGTACGGAGATCCTTCATCTTTTGCTCATAATTATTGAGCGGCAGCAACGAAATATAAGTTAAATTTTTATCCTCAGAAGGAAGCACAGAAACAATATATTTCTGTTTATGAATCGTTTTAATCGATGATGTAGGAGATGTAATTTCAGTAAGGATTTCCGCACGATTCAGAAGATCAATGTCACGGATGTTGGACATGAAATCATTCCGATTATGGCTGTAAACAACGACATCGCCACCAACGATGTACGTATTTTCTAATTGCTTATCGGCTTGATTTAGAAATTTACGAAGTTCTTCAATGTCAATATTCGCAGTAACAGCACCAATTTTATTCTCATAGAGATAAGCAGGTCGCGTAAAGGAAATGTAGAATGGATACGTATCATTTCGTTTACGCAGATCCATAAACGTGCGATTGCTGTCCATTTTCTGATAGACGTTTTTATACCAAGTTTTGTCATCAAATTCAGTTAAGGGAGAGTCAAAACGATTGGAGAGCATATAGGTGTTCTTTTCCGAAAACACGTAAATGGAATCCATGTATTTAAAGGATCGCGTGTACATTGAAATCTTGTCATGTATGGATTGCATTTTGGTAGAAAGATCGTTGGTGTCAGAAGGAGATAACATAAAGGATCCAACGTCATCTTGATAAATCATTTCTAGCGAAACATGGTCCATCTGTTTGAAAATCGTGTCAATGCTGTCCTTTACACGGTAAAGGGCATTCATATTAACGCCGCTTATTTCTGTCTCGATGGCTTTATTCATTTGCACATACATCACGATGCTTAATCCTGTGAAAGGAACGATCACGAGCAGAAATATCAAGATTAAACTCTTGATAAAAAGGCTTTGAAACTTATACATTCGGACCGCTTGAAGTAGATTACGGTTTGTTTTCATGTGCAGCACCTTCTGAACGCAAGCTTTGTTGTCGAATGTAATCCTTAGGGCTGACGCCCGTTGTTTGTTTGAACAGGCGAGCAAAATATTTGCTGTTAAGATACCCGACTTTCTCGGTAATTTCATGAATCTTATATTGGCGAGTTTCCAACAATTCAATCGCTTTTTGAATACGTAATTGAGTTAAGTAGTCGATATAATTGATGCCTACGGCTAGCTTGAAAATCCGACTAAAGTAGATATGATTCAAGAAAACATGATTAGCCACTTCCTCAAGCGACAGATCCCGATGAAAGTTCTGCAGGATATACTTCTGCGCTGCATCGACGATTAACTTGGCATTCGTTTCTTTGGAATTCACATTAAGTACCATGAGATCACGGATGAACTGCTTGGCCCATTTACGTACATTTTCCAGATCGCCTATTTCAATGACAGCATGGTAATTGTGAGCGGTCTCATGAGGTATTTTGCCAACCAAGCCCCGATCAGCATAATAGCGAAAAACCATAGCGAACAGGTCCATGATCAAACGATGAACGAAGGAGATTGGCAAATCTCGAAATTCGTCCATGAATCGATCAAGCAAGCTCATGGTATTTTCTATTTGACCGTCCGTAATATGGGCCATGAACAGCTTGTACTTCTCCAACAGAATGTCATATTCGATTGGCTCTAACCGATCTTTTCCCCGTGTCTCTTCATAGACCAGCTTTAAGGGTACACTAAATTGCGCTAGTTCAACCATGTTATGAAATGTAGCTGTTACGTCATAACGAATCTCAATATCAAAATTGTTTCGGATTCGAGAAATAATTTCATTCAGCTCTAGAACAAGTTGATTTTCTAGGTCCTCTTGCCGTATTTCCTGATTCGGAAAAGCAAGTAACTTCATTCCTTGATATTCATTAAATACGGCCTTATATAAGAAATGATCATTCTCAGCTAGGAAAATACTTTTTAATGAATAAGTGAGCTTTTCTGGCTTTATGGTCAGCTTCTCAGGCTCACATAGCTCTAAGTCAACCAAAGCACATGGACAATGGGTTGGGTCTAAGGAAAGAGATAATAATTGTACGCGTTTATGAAGCTCATTCGTATTCCGTAAGGCTCCCATGACTAAATCTGTATAAAATTGCTCTTTCAATAGAGGAAGAAGCTCATCAAAGCGAACAGATTGCTGTTGCTGGTGAATGGTAGCACTTTTCTGTTGATCTAACTTTAATTTCAAACTTTCGAAGACATGTGTAATTTCATCGTATTTCGTCGGCTTTAGCAAATAATTCTCTACATTATAAGCAATGGCTTGTTGGGCATATTCGAAATCCTTGTAACCGCTAATGATAATGACACGAATCTGCGGGTAGTTCTCATAGATATGCTTGGCTAATTGGATGCCATTAATCTCTGCCATTCGAATATCTGATAACACAATGTCAACTTCATTGTTTTTTAAATAGTCAATTGTTTCTTTACCATCCTCGAAATCAGCTACGATTTGAAACCCAAGTGATTCCCAATCCAGGAAATATCTTAATCCTCTGCGTACAATCTCTTCGTCATCAACTAGCACAAGTTTGTACATAGTACGCCATCCTCTCGCTGTATGCATTTCTTATCGCTTACCTCATTATAGCTCAAAGGCAGCTCGAATTTGGAGTGTTTCTAGGTTCTTTCACTGTATTGGTTGAAATAAGTAACCTTACTTGCATTCAGTAACTTTATCCCCGTGATTTGCACAATTTGCTAACCGTTTGTTTAATTTGGCTCCCTATTCAATTATACCCCTATTTCGTAGAATTAAATTAAAGCAAAGGGGGAGCGCAGGATGAGAGAGACAGTCATAAATAACCTATCGGATGAAACAAAAAGTAAAGTAAACGCTAAGCCACTCAGAAGTAATTCCTTTAAAAGATTAGTTAGAGAAAATATAGCTTTATTTGCTCTAACATTGCCAGCGATTCTCTATTACCTGATTTTCCACTATACCCCGATGTTCGGGATCATACTTGCCTTTAAAGATTACAAGTATAGCGAAGGCATTCTAGGGAGTTCTTGGGTTGGGTTCAAAAATTTTGAATACTTCTTTACCTCCATGGATGCTTGGCGGATTACAAGAAATACAGTAAGCTATGCGGCTATATTTATCGTATTGGGTAATATTGCAGCCGTTTCAGTGGCGCTTTTGCTGTTCGAGATTCGTGGGAAATTGGCCTTGAAATTCTATCAAACATCGATGATTATGCCGAAATTTCTATCCTGGGTATTAGTCGGATACATGACCTACGCGCTATTCAATCCTACATTAGGTTATTTCAATCAATTGCTGCAATTCTTCGGATTCGAATCGATTGATGTGTACTCGAATGCCAAGTATTGGCCTTACATCATCGTATCGGTTGAAATTTGGAAGACTGTTGGATTAAGCTCCATTATCTATTATGCAGCCTTGATGAGCGTTGATCCGGAATTGTTTGAAGCTGCCAAAATTGACGGGGCAGGAAGAATGAAACAAATTTTCGCCATTTCACTTCCATCGCTTGCCCCAGTGTTGACCATCATCATTATTCTGGCTATTGGTAATTTGTTCAGAGGAGATTTTGGGTTGTTTTATCAAATTCCTAGGGATATCGGGGTGTTATATCCAACAACGGATGTCATTGATACGTACGTTTATCGAGGATTACGTGCTGGGGACTTTGGCATATCGGCCGCTGTAGGATTGTTCCAATCGGTTGTTGGACTGATTCTAATCGTCATTAGTAATTGGATTGTAACTAAAATAAGACCTGAGAATTCGTTATTCTAATGTGTTCGAAATAAGTATGAAGGAGGCGCCCAGAATGTCTAAGTCATTCTCTGCTAATTTAGGAAATAAATTCATTCATGTCATCTTGATATTATTTAGTTTAGCGTTTATCATACCGTTTCTACTCGTTATCGCCGTCTCTTTCTCTAACGAGGAATCATTGTTGCAGTATGGGTATAAGTTAATTCCGATGCAGTTTGATCTTACCGCATACAAACTCATATTCGGCAAGCCGGACCAAATCTTATACGCGTATCTAACAACATCTGTTCAGGCAGTGGGAGGTATGTTCTGTGGATTGATTGTGATGTCCACTTGTGCCTATGCGCTTTCTCGCAAAAACTTTAAGCTTCGTAAACCGATTGTGATGTTTATTTTCTTCACGCTGTTATTCGGTGGGGGACTTATTCCGAGTTACATTCTCATCACACAGTATCTTCATATAAATAATACGATCTTTGTGTATATACTTCCGACACTTGCAAATGCCTTCTATATCATTATTTTACGCACGTTTTTTCAAGGTTTGCCTGATGCTCTGGTCGAATCTGCAAAAATGGATGGCGCTAGTGAATTTCGAGTTTATTGGCAAATTATACTCCCATTGTCTAAACCAGCACTTGCAACCATCGGGCTATTCGTATTATTAGACAAATGGAATGATTGGTTTACTTCCTTAATTTATATTCGTGATGAAAAGCTCTACACGCTGCAATTTCTGTTGCAACGAATTTTAATGGAAATCGATTTCCTCAAGAATGCGATGACCTACAATTTAACGATGGAAAATGTGAATCTATATAAACTTCCGTCTGAATCCATTCGCTTTGCAATGGCCATTGTGGCTGCGGGTCCATTACTGCTTGTTTTCCCGTTTTTTCAAAAATATTTCTCTAAAGGTCTTACAGTTGGAGCTGTAAAAGGATAATTACATGTTTATACCAATTCCGAGGTTGTTGCTTGGCTTCGGAGTTGTATAATATACTATTTGAGCAGATTGAAAGGGGATAAAAGAAATATGAAGACGCTTAAAAGTGTGTTTAGCAAGACGATTGTTCTAAGTATGACAACGGCTTTACTTATAACCGGATGTAGTAAAACGAGCACTGACTCACCTTCCACAACGACTAACGCAACAGCAAGTGCTGCAGCCTCAGAAGCACCAAAGCAGGTGACATTAAAGTTTGTCACGTTTGGTTCAGGGAAACAAGCGGATTCGCAAGAGGTTTGGGATGAGTTTAACAAGAAGTTGGCTACGCTATTGCCAAATACAAAGGTTGAATTTGAACCCATTGTTAACACGGCTTATGCAGATAAATGGAAGTTAATGGCGGCAGCGGCAGAACCAATTGACATTGCTTGGACAGGTTATGTCTTGGATTATCCAGGTGAAGTCAACAAAGGTTCTTATTTGGAGCTAGATGCCTTGGTTGATAAATTCGCACCTGATCTCAAAAAAGAGATTCCTGCTTGGGTGTTGGACCGTGCCCGTGTGAATGGTAAATTGTATGCGATTCCAAACTATCAACAAGCTGTAGATAATCGTCCAACGCTGCGTGTACCGAAAGAGTTTATCGATAAAGGATATATCGATCCGAAGCTTGCGCAGGAAACCTTTTATAAATATGGGCCAGTTTCCAAAGAATCTTTAGCTGTTATTGAAAATTATCTGGAGAAGTTGAAGCAGAACAACCAATTACGCAAAGGCTTTAGCACAGCGAATCTTCCAGGAATGCAGCATCACAACATGTTAACAGCACCATTCAAATTAGCTGGTGATTTGAAAGACCCGAAAAGTTTAAAGGTAGTCAATATTTATGAAACCGAGCAAGAGCAGTTGTTTATCAAAACGATGACGGATTGGTATGCCAAAGGGTACATTCGCAAAGATATCTTGAGCATGCAAAATCAACGTCAAGATGAAGGCAAGGCAGACGGAAATATTGCTTGGTTCCATACGATGGTAGGCAGCATTGAAGATCAATCCAAGATTGATAGTACACGATATGGATTCCCCGTTCAGGTCATTCCTATGGAAGAGAAATATGTGATCTCCAACTTGTCTGATTCTACTAACTTAGCTATTCCTAGAACGTCTAAAAATCCAGAACGTGCGATGCAGCTTCTAAACCTATTAGATTCGCAGAAAGGAAAAGATTTATATAACCTTCTTGTATGGGGGATTGAAGGTAAGCATTACAAGAAGATTTCTGATACTAAAATTGAAACTATCGGTTACTCAGGTCAAGGGACTCCAGATGCGAAATATGGTCAATGGAACTGGGCTTCTGGTAATACAGCTAATAGTTTCGAAACACAAGCAAATCCAGAAAATTTCACGAAAATTTGGCAAGATACCAATGCAGGTGCAACAATTTCTCCTTTACTAGGATATAAACCTAATCTAGATCCAATTAAAACAGAGCTTGCTCAGATTCAGGCTGTTGTAAAAGAATATGCGGGTTCAGGAGCAACACAAATTATTGAAACAGGCGCTGTTCCTGATTCTGATGCGAAATACAAGGAATTTATTGACAAAATGAAAAAGGCAGGTTCAGATAAAATTACAGCTGAACTACAAAAGCAAGTGGATGAGTTCTTGAAAACGAAGAAATAGGTTGTAGGAAATTGATGTAAAGAAAAGAGCCATTGTTTTATTGCAATGGCTCTCTTTCTCTTACTCAAAAATCGATTTTATTTTAGGAGGTTCCCAAATGACAGCGTTTACAAAATCGCGCAGGATAATTGCCCTATTGGTAGCGATTCTAATGATTTGCGCGCCTATTCTATCCATGCCGGTTCAAACATTTGCTGCTGCTGCAGCAAGTTACTTCGTTGATGGTACAAATGGAAACGACGCTAACGATGGTTCTTTAGCCGCACCGTTTAAGACCATCCAAAAAGCCGCTACTATGGCAGCTAGCGGTGACACCGTCGAGATTAGGACTGGCGTTTATCGTGAGACGGTTACACCTGCAAGTGACAATGTAACATTTAAGAACTACGGCGGTGAAAAAGTGATCATGTCCGGAGGCGACTTGGTGACAGGATGGACGTCCTCAGCCGCTGGTGCAAACATTTATGAAGCACCTATGTCTTGGGATTTTGACAATGGTAATGGCAATATTGTCTTTTATACGGATGCAGCGGGGAAACCCGTATCCATGAGCCAAGCCAGATGGCCAAATATCAAGGATAGTGAGATGTTTATTAAGACAAAGTATGCAAAATTTACTACTGATCCTACAGGGCCTGTCGGAACACCTGATGGTCGCTATATGACGTATTCTAACAAATCTGTAACTGGTAACTTACCTGTGACAACAACGGATGCCTGGAAAGGTGCGTTGCTTGTTTCATCTGTAGCTAATGGATTTACCGTTTATACGGGTGAAGTTACGGCCAGCAGCACTTCATTAACCTTTAAATGGCCTTATACCTCCGGTTATTTCCCGAAAAGCGCGAGCCCAGGCTTTGGTTTTTATCTGACTAACTCCCTTACTGCACTGCAGAGAATTGCCTTAGCCCCAACAGCCAATACAGCAGCTTGGTATAAGGATGTTACCGCTGGGAAACTGTATATGGTTTTGACGGATGGCTCCAATGTTGTGGTGGATCCAAGCGGCGGTGCCGTTGAGGCAAAGAAAAGAGCGTATGTTTTTAATTTAGATGGTCGTTCAGGAATTACCATCCAAGGTATTGACGTACGAGCTGCCGGAATCAACTTCGCAAACTCCCACGACAACACATTAAAGGGTGCAGTTATTGAAAAAGTGGATTCCTACAATAGACTTTTTGATACGAGTATAATAACAGATGGTTTGGTTTCAGGTTTTACACTGGATGGCTACAACAACACGGTGCGTGATAGTGAAATCAAAGATATGTTCGGCGCTGGAATCATTATGAAAGGTCATGACAACAAGGTCATTAACAATCACATACACGACGTTGACCGTTATGGTGTGTATGCTGACGGAGTCACCATTTATGGTTACAATCAACTAGTTAGCCACAATACCATACATGCTACAGGTCGCAGTGCGATTGGCGGCAAGTTTAGCAGCTCCGTTATTCAGTACAATGACATGTATGATGCCATGAAGATTTCCTATGACGGCGGTGTCTTTTATGTTGTGAACCACGATTTTGGAGGTTCTGAAGTTCACCATAATACCGTACATGATACGCCAAATGGTGAAGGTATTTATTTCGACAACGTGTCCAATAATGCCATGATTTATAACAACATCGTTTGGAATACTAGCGTCGGTTTTCTCATTAACACACCTAGCGAGCGTATGGTCGTGGTGAACAACACGGCATATAACAATGCCACGGCGTATAGCAGCTGGGGTGATGCTAACGATACACTCGGCAATTATGGAACTGTGATCATGGGCAATATCTTCACAGGTGCATTTAACTCACAGGTTTCTGGTGGAGCGACTGAGAAACTCAATGTCCTTGGTACTGTTGCCAATATTGGATCTATGTTTGTAGATGCAGCCAACTTCAATTTTGCTTTGGCCAATCCAGCAGGCTACCGTAGTGCGGAGATTGCCGGTGTTACAGACGGACATACTTCTGCTTCTGCGGTACCGGGCGCGGTCCAACCTGGCGTGACTTGGAAAGCGGGATATGACTTTGCCAATGCGGCTACTATCAACCCAACTTTCCAGATACACGATATTCCTTACAGGCAGTTGGTGAAGAATGGTGGTTTTGTCGACGCTTTGAATAACTGGACGGCAACTCCGGCAGCTGATAGTCCAGAAGTTATCAAACATAATGCATGGGACTATAGAGCCAAAAACGGCGGATTGATCAAAGATGGCTTCACAGGAGTTGTTTTGGAAAACGGCGAAAAGATTTCCCAAACGATTCTCGTGAAACCCAACACAAGATACAACGCAAGTGTATGGGGAAAGGTAATGGGACACTATGTGTTTGCTGGTGATATGGAGACGTCCAGTATACCCGTTAATCCTGTTTCTTACCGTGCAACCGATGGTTACTTGATCACCGGAGCTGACACCACCTTGAAATTCAAAGATGTGGAGTTTGCACCGGGCGTGGACAAAGTGTATTTTGGTACATCTTCTGTTTCCACTACGGGTAAGATCGACATGTATATTGGAGATCCTGCTGCTGGCGGAGTATTGATTGCCACAGACCCATTTAGCGATGACGCATCATCAGGCGGATGGTCCTATAAAACTGCAATTGGCGTTACTAATCCACTTGGAGCTGGGACTTATGATGTTTATTTGAAATTCACAAACACGAATACAACGACGCCACGTAATGCCTTTTTTAGTGACTTCGTACTGTTTGACTCTACACCTGACTCTACGACAGACTTTATTGAGTTCGGAGTCGAAGGCTTGAGCGGTGGTTCAGTGAAAAAAGAATACTCCTCCATGATCTATGGGCCTGCTGGTGCAGGCGCTAGGCCAATCAATGTCACCTTTACAACAGGACCTAACGACACCAGTGTTACCATCTATGCGGCTCAAAATGGTAACGGCGGTAAATTAAGAGGTTATGTGGATGAATTTGGTTTGACAGAGACTGTATTCCCATCCTATCCAGCACCTTATACCTATAAGGATGGTTTTGAAGATACGACATGGAATCCATTAAATTGGGTATGGGGTTTCGGATCACCAGCTCTGGATACAACACAGAAGTCGGAAGGCACACACAGCTATAAGCTGGACGGCAGTGGTGACCAAAGTGCCATCTACAAGATCCTCGAGACATCCTATTCTAAGGTTGCCACTGTGGATTTCTATGATGACATGGCTCCGACCAAGAGTCTAGTTGCACATGTAGATAATAGTGGGGCTGGTGGCTTGGCTGCACTCGGCAACATGTACGGCATGGGAGTCCATACAGACAACTCCGCTCAGTATTACTCGTATACAATGGGCACAGGAGCATGGGCAACATCCCGTGTTGCTCGTACATCAGGTTGGCACAAGCTGACATTTGATTATTCATCCGGTACCGGTGTGGATCTATATATGGATCAAACTTGGATAGGGTATTCCAACAAGGCTTCTTCTTTTAACACGATTGCGTTGGGAGATTTTTTCACAGGCGGTAACAGCTCGGGTAACTTTGATAATGTGACAGTTGTGGATACAACAACACTTACAGCACCGCTGGACTTCACTGTCCCCAACAACTTAACAGTGGGAACAATCGGCATATCAGTTACCAGTGCCGCAGTGACTTTTATACCCAACATCAGAGGCGGGAATAATCCGCAGGTTACCATGAGCGTGACAAATGCTAACGGTACGACAAGTACATTTACATCTGGCATGTCACTTCCGGTTGGCCTGTATACAGTTACCTGTACGGTAACGGATGGGGCTACAGTGATTACAAAGAGATTCTTCTTAAACGTAATCCAGACACACCTATTTGAAAACTTTGAGAATATAAAAGCCAATACATCCGTAAGCCCGTCAAAACTTGGCAACTGGACAACAGCTGATACCGCAGCAGTACCTGACACGAGTACAGCAAATAGCTACGATGGCTATCAAAGCTTTGCCTCAAAGGGTGCTTCTACGGCTGCGAATAACGCCAATAAGAATGGTTTAGTCCAAACGCTTTCAGGCTGGAATTTATTAAACAAAGTTGTTAGCGGTTGGTTTTACGACAGCAATCCAGATGCGACTCAGATTAACCAGGCGCTTCAACTGAAATCTAATACGGCTACTCCTATGAACTCTTGGTTCCTCGCACAGTTTAAGGATGCAACACAAAATGTAGGAAACCAGTATGCGAAACGAGCTCCGAGCACAGGTACTGGTGGTAATAAGTTTGTTCAATCTGGCGTTACAAGATCATTAGGATGGCATCAATTCAAGTTTGATTTAACCGAAACAGGTAAGCTCAAAGAATATATTGATGGTACACTCGTGCATACAGAATCACTGACGACAGAATCGCCCGATTTCATTGCCTTTGGTGGCCTTTGGGGGAATGCGTTATCCGATGTTCTAACTACCTACTGGGACAATGTAGCGGTAACCAACTCAATTGACACGATGGGTCCTGTGATCACACCATCAGGCAATACGACCACATACTATGCGGATACAACGGGTGTAGTTGTTGATAATGCGATTACTTTTAAAGACATGGATACTACTGCGATACCCAATTCTGCAAAAGTAATGGTAAGCATCATGGATGGCCTTAAGGAAACAGAAGATGTCTTGCAGCTAACTAATGCTCCAAGCTCAATGGGAGATATTGCAGGCAGCTACGATGCAACTGCAGGTATTCTTACGCTCTCATCTGCAAGTGGTGCAACTGCCGCTCAATGGCAAGCCGCACTCCAAGCTGTGCAGTACAAAAACAACGTAGCACCCCCAAGCGTTGCACCTCGTGCCTTGAGTTTTGTAGGCTACGATGGTATTAATCTAGGGAAAGCAGTTGCCAAAACCGTAGCGATTTCATTGAATAAGCTACCAATCGTTTCTAACACAACACGGACAGCTACTGTGAACACAGCAGTTTATTTTACGGCTGCAAACTTTGGCTTCCATGATCTCGATGGTGATGCCTTGAGCAGTGTGAAGATTCTTACACTGCCAACCCATGGTACACTGACGTTAAGCGGAACAGCTATAGTGGCAGATCAAGTGATTCTCGCAAGCGATTTTGCCAACTTCACTTACACGCCTGCTACTGATTATGTAGGAGCAGATGTATTTACTTGGAATGGTTTCGATGGAAACCGTTTTGCGAACACCGGTGCAGAGATTCACGTCAATGTCACGGAAGTTCCACCAAACGTGTATACGATCATGGCTACGGCAAGCATCGGTGGTGTCATCATCGGCGACGTAACTGTAACGGAAGGAACATACGCAACTTTCACTTTCATACCAGATAGCGGTTATTTGATCGACGCATTGACCGTAGACGGTGTAAGTGAAACGGTAACAGGCAATACGTACACGTTTACCAATGTGACAAGCAATCATACGATTCATGTTACGTTCATACCAGCACCGCTGACATCTCATACAATCACGGCAAGTGCTGGCAGCAACGGTTTGATTAGCCCGAGCGGCAGCGTAAATGTCGATAATGGTGCAGATCGAACGTTCAGCTTTACACCGAACAGTGGTTATTTGATCGATACGTTGATGGTAGACGCTACGAATGTAACGGTAACAAGCAACACGTACACGTTTGTGGGCGTAACGAGCAATCATACAATCCATGTTTCGTTCAAACAAGAACCGAATAATGGATCGGGTGGTTATATCCCACCAGTACCAAAACCAGATGGTACTGTCATTGTTGATCCTGGCCAATTAGCGAAAAGCGAAAACGGAAGAACAACACTCGAGATTCCTGCTAACACGACGGGTATCAAACTTCCGGGGAATACGGCTGATCTAATTCAGCGTAACAATTTGGAAATCAAATCAGATGCGTTGACACTTTCTATTCCATCCGATGTGCTAAAGCAACTAACAAGAACACTTTCCGCGGATGAGTTAAAAGGTGGTACCATTTCACTGAAGATGAACCCGCTATCCATTGCGGATGCGAAAGAACTGATTAACAAAAGTAGTCAGTCTGCGAATACAGTAAACAAACTATTCGGTGATGTGTTTGAATTCAATTTATCCATTCAAACAGCTGACGGGAAAACGATCAATCTTTCGAAGTTTGATAAACCGATCAAGCTTGAATTCAAGGTTAGTCCTTCGATGAATCCGAAATTGGCAGGTATCTACTATCTGGCGAATGACGGTAAACTCGAGTATGTCGGAGGCAAAGTAAACAATGGTGTCATATCGGCGGAAATCAACCACTTTAGTAAATATGCTCTTCTTGAAGTTACGAAGACATTCACGGATGTGCCATCTGGACACTGGGCCTCCAACGTAATCAAGGAACTTGCAGCGAAGCAAATCTTGACCGGTACAAGTGCTACGACCTTTGAACCAGGACGCAGTGTAACTCGTGCTGAATTCACAGTGCTTCTGGTTAGAGCTTTGAAACTTACGGAAAAAGGCGGAATGACATTTACCGATGTGAAATTAGGCGAATGGTATGCTGATGCGGTATCCATTGCTGTGAAGGCTGGTATTGTCCAAGGTAAGAGCGCCACATTGTTTGACGCAAATGCGCAAATTACTCGTGAGGAAATGGTTACTTTGCTTCTCAGAGCATACGAGTATAAGAATGGTAAAGCTGTTAGTACAGCCACTCACTCTTTCTCAGATGTGGATCAAGTATCACCATGGGCGGTTGAATTTGTGAAAACGGCATTGTCCCTTAACTTGATTCAAGGTCGCTCAGCGGACAAATTCGATCCGCAAGGCATCACGACTCGTGCCGAAGCTGCTCAAGTCCTGTATAACTTATTAGTAGCAACACAAGCGATTGAATAGGTATATCGAACGATGCCAAGGAGGGCACTCTCACAAGGAGTGCCTTCTTTTTGTTCATAAGACGTCTACATGAATAAGTTGAAAATAAGTTGAAAAAAGTAACTTTAATTGCTTTTCATATCCAGCCTCTTTCACGAGAGCAATTTATTAGCTTTATCTTTAAATTGACTCCCTATTCATACCTCGCCCAGTTTCGTAAAATTAATGTATAGATAACCAACGTATATGGAGTCATTGCAATTGTCAGCAATGGCTCTTTTCTATTAGGAAAGCGAGGGAAATAAATATGCTTCAACAATTAACCTTTCGTCAGCTAAAGAATGCATTAGAGGAAACGCAGCATTTACCACGTACCCTTTATTCAGAAGCAACTGATCCTGAGAATTGGCGTCGGATCCGGACAGATGACAACTACTCGGATTTCTGGCTTTCCTTAGAAAAGAGGGCAGAACATCTTATTGAAAATCCCGTTCGAGCCCCGCTTTTTACGGAGTTCACTTTATTTGGTGATACGGGAGATCGAGCGATCTATCAGAATGTTTTCGAACAGTTGTATGCAGGTATTCATACTTTCAGCACGCTTGCGATGACAGAAGATAATCCGAAATGGAAGTCAGGACTAGAGAACGCGATTTGGAACGTATGCAATGAATACACGTGGGTAATACCAGCACATGTGGGACTATACGTGAATGAATATCCGAACGGTATCTGGGATCAACCTGTTCCACCTCGTGAAACAGTAGACCTTCTAGCTGGGATGACCGCATTCACGTTGGCGGAGACGGTTCATTTGCTTCAAGATCGTTTGCATCCTTGGATTATTCATCGGGTGAATGAGGAGATTGAAAAGCGGATTTTCAACGTATACTTCAATGACCCCACACCTCAAAACTGGGAACTGAAAACAAATAATTGGCCAGCGGTATGCTCCTCAAGTATAGGGGCAACGGCCATTTACATGATCGAAGATAGTGAGAAACTGGCTGGCATGCTTTGGCGTGTGATCGGGGTCTTGCGGAATTACTTTTCTGGATTTGATGAGCAGGGTGCAACACCAGAGGGGCCAGCCTATTG
The DNA here is from genome assembly GCF_013141695.1 of Paenibacillus plantarum. Taxonomy (GTDB): domain Bacteria; phylum Bacillota; class Bacilli; order Paenibacillales; family NBRC-103111; genus Paenibacillus_E; species Paenibacillus_E plantarum. The sequence goes on along the minus strand of NZ_WHNY01000026.1, from coordinate 206,621 downwards.
GCAATATGGGTTTTCACATTTCGTTTACTTTGCAGAATTGTTAAAAGAACGAACCCATGGGCGGATTTCACTTCTCAGCGATGAGAAGGTTGCAGCGATCTCGCAGTTTCCGCAATTTTGTATGCTAACAGCGGGGAAAGTCGTCAATTTCTCGGATTCGGCCGAGGAGGTCACCTTGAATCTAGGACTTATTCAGCGCTTACAGCAATATGTACCCAATCTGCAGCTACCAACAGACGAATACCGAATGAAACCTGTTCCGGGTAATTGGCTAGATGTAACGCGAGGGATGCTGTGGTCATTGGATTCGGAAATTATGCACGCGGCAGATGATAGCGAGAGGATTCAGGAACAAATTTTCACAGGAAATCAATGGGTTATTTCGAAAGTTAAACATGCGCATGGTGGGATTACAGCATTTGCTGCTAAAGGTGGGCATAATGAAGAGCCACACAATCATAATGATCTGGGGCACTTTATTTTACATGTGAATGGTCAGAATGTGCTGGCTGATTTAGGACTAGGACGCTACACCAGACAATATTTTCAACCCAAGATTAGGTACGAGATGATCAACGCAGGTTCTCATGGGCATTCCGTCCCCATTGTAGATGGCTGCAGACAAGGATTTGGCAAGTCATACAGATCAGAGATCCTGCACCAGCAAATCTCAGAAAATGAACTAGAAGTAACCCTTGATTTGACGAAAGCTTACGACTGCGTTGCATTGGAACGCCTCACGCGAGAGTTTGTGTGGAAACGTCCATTTGATGAGATCCCCCAATTGCTCATAACGGATCACGTTATTTTGAATAAAGCATCAGCTGCGTTTCAAGAGGTTTTCATCAGTTCTCTAGAGCCTCAAGCGACAGGGAACGGCCGGCTGCAAATGAATGCCGTGACACTCATCTACGATCCTGAGCAGTGGAATCTTGAAATCGAACATCTCCTGGTAGACTCTCACTACAAGTCGGGTATGCCATTTTACCGGATTGTGTTGGATCGCAAGCAAGTGGAACTGGAAATGACGGTCCAGTTTCGATTCGAAATCAGAGAAGATTAACGATGACCTGGGGGTGCAGCATGTTTAGCGCAGATGAAATGGATTATTTAGAAAGTTTAAAGGGATTCAACCCGATTCAACCTCACATTGATAAGTTTCAACAAGCGAGTAAGCACGATAATCTTGCAGTAACCGGGTTATCTCGTGACAGCTATCTGGATTTCGCTGAAGCGCGCGTTCGTCAATTTTTTCCATTTCAAAATGAAAACGGAGGAATATTAGATCCTAGCGATGGGAAAGAACATGAGTTTGCGACCGCTTCTTTTGCCAAAGCTGGGGCGATTCTACTCGCAAATGATCGTTGTAAGGATTTGCAAGATCTAATTTTGCTCGCGATGGATTGGGCTTGTACTTGTTTAGGGGAGAATAGAGTCCCGGACGACCACGCTGATTTCACGACCTACATGCTGGTTCGGGCTTATCAATTACTGACGTCGATGGTGGAAACGAAGAGAAGCGATGCTTGGAAAATGAATTTGTCCAAGGTTGAGCCAGAGTCATTCTACTGCCAAACGGTTCGTAATTTCCCTGATATTCGCTCCATCCGCAACTGGGCGACCTATGCGATGCATGGCGAAATGATGAGGTATCGCGAAGGTTTAACGGATTCTATGGCTTTCATCGATAAGTATCTGAAACCGCAAATGACGCGCTTCACGCGGGAAGGGCTCTATCGCGATCCGAATCTACCAGCTGCCTATGATTTGGCGGCACGCCAACAGCTTAGCGGACTACTAGATGCTGGATATGACGGGGAATGGAAGGAATTCCTAGATTCGCAGCTGCGTAAGGGTGCCCAAACGATGCTGTTTATGCAATCTACAACAGGAGGGACGAGCTCTGGAGGCAGGAGTAACCAAATCATTTGGAATGATTTGACCTATGCCTATCTCTGTGAACGTGAGGCTGCGCGCTATGCGAAGGAAGGAGATCTCGCATGGGCTGGGACCTTCAAGCGCGCTGCAAGGAAAGCGCTGCAATCGATTCTACGCTGGATCGAAGATCCCGTAGAATTCCGGTTGTTGAAGAATCGATTCGCTAGCGAGCTTCGAAATGGGTGGGAATTTTACGCCTATTATTCGACGTACAGCTTATATGCGGCTCAAATTGCTGCTTCATGCTTTGAAAGTGCTGAAGAAAGCATACAGGAACAGGCAACGCCTGCGGATTTAGGCGGCTATGTCGTACCGATCGAGTCATTTCATCGGATCTATGCAACAGCAGGGCCGCAGCAAGGCAGTTATCATGTCGTCATGGATACGTCAGCACAAATGGGGCATGACGCAACCGGCTGGGTTCGCTTGCACAAAGCGGAATTGCCAGAGGAATCGGCACTTTCGATGGGAATACCTGGGCTTAGCGGAAATGTTCACATGAATTATTTTGTAGCCAAGCAAGTCATTCCGCGTCCGCATACACCAGCAGCAATCGGTCTCACTTGGAGGGACGGGCACGGCGTTTGGCATAGGTTAGCAGGCTTTGGCAGAAGAAAACACGAAGCTTTTGTTTCCTTAGATAAGGACGGGGTGCCAACGAAACCTGAGGAGATGCATTGGCAAGCCAATCTGGCAAATGTTCTAGCAGATGCTGCTGCCTTGTCTTTTCAAGTCCATTATGCCGCAACGGGACTTCAACTCTTAAACGAGATGGATCTGCGTACACCGGGTGATGATCTTCATCTTGCTTATAAGCGAGCCATTGCAGATATGCTGCCAAGACCCGGTGTCGAGGGCATAGCGGCGATCACAGAATCGTATCGGATTGCTGTCGAAGGTGTCACAACTGAATGGTCCGTTGAAGCAGCAGAAGACATGCCATTATCCGCTATTGGCGTCACGGTTCCAGTACTCGTATCCAACGGAACGGATGAGAGTACCATTCGCATAGAGGGGAATAAGCTGGTTGTCTCCTATGCGAATTCACGTTATGTGATTCAGCTTATTGGTGAATCTGACGATGTTGAGCTGGAGCTTCTACCGGGGTTGATGCCGAATCGCAATGGCAACTATCGACTTGCTCAATGGATAAGTAAAGATGTGAGTAAGCCGATTAAGCTTCATTTCTCTATGGAGAAAGACCTTACCCCTTCGGAACGTTCCGATAAGCACTAGGTGAAGAACCCGTCATTTTCTTAAATAATCTCGAAAAGTAATAGGGATCTGTGATCCCAATGGTTGCGGCAACTTCTTTGATCGTCAGACCTGTTAAACTAAGCAATTGGGCGGCCTTCTGAATTTTCAGACGCAAGAAGTACTCAATCGGAGGGAATCCGGTCTCTTCATTAAATAACAAAATGAGATGCTGTTTCGACAAGCCCGTATGCTTGGCCAATTCAGGGAGCTTAATCGAATCCTCCAGACGATCGCTCATGTAGCGGATGGCGAGTTCGAGATACTGCTCTCTTTTTTTGTCTTTGGCCGTACCTCCAGCACTGATGCCTATGCCGCTAATCAACTGCCGAATGGACTGCGATACGTGCGTGTGGATGGGTAACGAATACGTTTTGTCAGATAAAAGAGCATAACACTTATCAAAAACATCTTTAAATTCGCTCATAGCGCCAATCGGTAAATGAAGTGGACCTGTATCCATCCCATACATGCGTATGAAAGAAGTGACATGGTCACCACGTAGATGAAACCAGTAAATACTCCATGGTGTATGCGAGGATGCTCCGTAACGATGGGGCGTTTTGGCCGGAATAACGGCTAAATGATTTTGAGTCAAAGCGATTGTTCGTTGTTGATCCAACTCGATCCAGCCTTCTCCGTCTGAGCAAAAAATGAAGATATGGGCATCGCTGCCTTCGGGACGTTCTCGATAATGATGCTGTGCTTGGGGGAAATATCCAATATCGCTTATGAAAAAATCGCGTGTCAATTCTGAACGGTTTAGTTCCGTCTGCATGTAATCGGGGAGAACAAATAATTTCTCTTCTTTAAATCCTTCAGGTTTTCTAGTGGTATCCAGTTTCCAACACTTCCTTCAAGTAAATAAGAATATAATCCATTACATTAAGCATTTTGTCAATTGGCGATTGGCTTCTGTCAGGGTAAAGTAGAGACAATAAGATAAAGGAGTGATCATGTTGAGTCAGAAAGTTCGCATTTGGGAAGAAACAACGTCGATTCCGACTTATGCTATCGGAGAGCCAGATCGCAATCCCATGTTCCTAGAGAAACGTGTCTATCAAGGAAGTTCGGGTAAGGTGTATCCGCATCCGGTTATCGATAAAATTGAAGATGAGAAGAAACCACAATCCTATCAAATGGTGATGTTGGAAAACGAATATGTTCGCATTGAGATCATGCCTGAACTTGGCGGACGCATTTACCGTGCCCTAGATAAAACGAATGATTACGATTTCGTCTATTACAATCGCGTGATCAAACCAGCCTTGGTTGGCCTAGCAGGACCATGGATTTCAGGCGGTATCGAGTTTAACTGGCCACAGCATCACCGTCCGAATACGTATGGTCCAGTTGAGTATAAGCTAACCGAAAATGAAGATGGCAGCGCGACCGTTTGGGTCAGTGAAATTGACCGGATGTACGGAACAAAAGTTACAGCGGGTTTCACCCTCTATCCGGGCAAAGCGTATCTGGAAATATCAGCTCAGTTGTACAATCGCACGCCGGAACCACAGACATTCCTATGGTGGGCTAACCCGGCGGTAGCGGTGAATGAGCATACGCAATCGGTATTTCCTCCAGATGTAACTGCGGTGTTCGACCATGGTAAACGGGATGTATCTAGATTTCCAATCGCGACAGGAACGTATTACAAAATGGACTACTCGGCTGGCGTTGATATTTCACGCTATAAAAATATTCCGGTGCCGACCTCCTATATGGCTTATAAATCCGACTATAACTTCGTCGGTGGTTATGATCATGGGGTTGGGGCAGGCTTGCTGCATGTCGCGAATCATCATGTTTCACCAGGTAAAAAGCAGTGGACATGGGGGAATGGCGAGTTCGGCCAAGCTTGGGATCGCAATCTAACCGATGAAGATGGCCCTTACATCGAATTGATGACAGGTGTTTATACAGACAATCAACCAGATTTCACGTGGCTTCAGCCGTATGAAGAGAAATCATTCAAGCAGTATTTCATGCCTTACAAAAATATCGGTGTCGTGAAAAATGCATCCATCGATGCGGCCATCAACTTAGAAGTTGATGAGAAGACAGGCGAAGCGACTGTGCTTGCTTATGCGACTTCCGTATTTGAGGGTGCTATCGTGGAACTAAGAAGCAGTGGCCGCACGTATTTGAAAGAAGTCGTACAGCTGTCTCCAACGCAAACGTTCAAGTCCGTGATTACACTGGATGGCACCGATCAACCACACGACTTGAAACTGACAGTTCGGGACGCCAATGGCACCTTGCTGATTGCTTATCAGCCTGCGAAACCATCCATTGAGCAAGTGCCCGATGCAGCTAAGCCGCTGCAGTCTCCTGAAGAGTTGCAAACGAATGAGCAGCTATATTTGGCTGGATTGCATCTGGAACAGTATCGCCATGCAACGTTTGAGCCTGAATCTTATTATTTGGAAGGGTTAAAACGTGACCCAAGCGACAGCCGAATTAATGTCGCCTACGGTACACTATTACTCCGCCGCGGTTTATTTACGGAAGCAGAAGCTCATTTCCGTACAGCGGTGAAGTCGCTCACGTGGCGGAATCCGAATCCTTACGACAGTGAAGCACTCTATCAATTAGGTGTTGCGCTTAAGCTTCAAGGACGTTTGGAAGAAGCTTTTGCTGCGCTGTATAAATCGACGTGGTCAGCCGCTTGGCAGGACGCGGGTTTCTTCACACTCGCTCAAATTGCTTGTGAAAAAGGTGTTTACGGAGAAGCGTTGGAACTCGTTGAACGTTCACTGGTACGGAACGCACGCAATTACAAAGCACGCCATTTGAAAGCTGCGCTTCTTCGCAAGCTTGGACGGACACAAGAAGCGTTCGTCTACTCCCAAGAGACATTATCGCTTGATATCGCTGATTTCGGTTCAGCGAATGAGAGATATCTTATCCTTTCCAGTCTAGGGGAGCAATCACAAGCTAGCGAAATGAAAGCTGAGCTTATGCGACTTATGCGCGGAGATGCACATAATTATTTGAATGTAGCAGCCGATTATGCGAATTGCGGATTGTTTGAGGAAGCGATTGAATTGCTGGACCGAGTCGTGGAAGATCACAATCAGTCAGACGTATATCCCATGTTGGCTTACACATTGAGTTATCTGAATGAGCGAATTGGTCATTCGGAACGAGGCGCGTTATATCGTAAGTCAGGCAACACGGCAGCATCAGACTACTGCTTCCCGAATAGTCTATTCGATTTACAAGTGCTGTTAAGTGTGATCGCGGTCGATGCAACGGATGACAAAGCGCATTACTACCTGGGGAACTGGTATTACGATAAACGAAGACACGAAGATGCAATTACGCATTGGGAAGCATCACGTTCAATACGAGATGATTTCCCAACCGTACATCGGAATCTATCCCTCGCTTATTTCAACAAACGCGGAGATGCAGCATCAGCCCTTACAGCTATGGAGAAGGCTTTCTCTTGCAGACAAGATGATGCACGTGTTTTCTATGAGTTGGATCAATTGTACAAAAAGCTTGGATATACGGCAGAGACCCGCTGCACTAAGCTTGGGGAACATCAAGCGTTGGTTAACAAGCGTGACGATCTCTATGTCGAGTATATTACCTTGCTGAATGCGCAAGGTTTCCATGAGCAAGCTGTACAAGCACTCCAAGCACGTAGCTTCCACCCTTGGGAAGGTGGAGAGGGCAAAGTGACAGGCCAGCACGTATTTGCCCATGTCGAACTAGCCAAGCAAGCATTGGCCGAGAATCACTGTAAAGAGGCTGTCACTTTATTGCGGCATGCGCTCGTCTATCCGGATAATTTAGGAGAAGGTAAGTTATCAGGCGCACAAGAAAACAATGTTTACTACTACCTCGGCCTTGCACATCTTAGATTACATGAAACTGAGCTTGCACAGGAATGCTTCGGCATTGCATCGCAAGGATTAGAAGAGCCGGCCAGCGCGATGTATTACAATGATCAGCCGCCAGATATGATTTTCTATCAAGGGATGGCTTGGCTGGCATTGGGTAATGAGAAGGAAGCCAAGCGTCGCTTTAATAAACTGGTTGATTATGCGGAGAAACATCTATTTGATGAAGTGAAATTCGACTATTTCGCCGTTTCTTTACCTGACTTCCTCGTGTTCGAAGATAATTTGAATGTCCGTAATGAAGTTCATTGTCGCTATATGATGGGGCTAGGGCATCTCGGTTTAGGGCATAAGGAGCTGGCGAAAGAGCAGTTTGACTTAGCGCTTCTTAAGGAAGCGAATCATACGGGTGCACGGATTCATCGTGGATTGGTTGAATGAGTAATCCTTGTGTTGTAAACGTGCAAATGGGTATCTATAAAGGCTTTACATCGGTCATCCTTGAAAGTGAACAGATCCGTATCGAAACAGTCCCAGAACTCGGAGGGAAATTGGTCTCCATCGTAAATAAACCAACTGAAAAGGAATGGATGCTGGATTCGGGTGATCGTGCACTGCAAGTACCTGAATACGGCTCTACCTTCACAGATTGGGATATGAGCGGCTGGGATGAATGTTTTCCAACGATTGCGGCATGTCCGTGGGAGTTGGATAAGGGTGTTAATCTACCCGATCATGGTGAAGTATGGGCACTCCCATGGGCATATACGATCGAAGGGAACGAGATTATTTGCTCGGTTAAGAGTCCGCAGCTTCCGTATTGCTTTACGAGACGAATTTCGTTTACAACTGGGGATCGTGTAAGGCTGACGTACCGGGTAGAGAATATGAGTGACCAGTCTATTCCCTTCCTGTGGGTGCCGCATCCGCAGTTCGCCATCACGGAACCTACACGCATACTTCTTCCAGCAGAGATGGAAGAGATGCTCTGTGTGTACGAGGGGCATACCTTGAAGAATGGAGCGTCCTATCCATGGAAGGATGTATCGCTGCTCTCCCCAATCGTGAAAGGTGATGGGCGAAAGTTTTATTACAGAGGACCCGTGACAGAGGGTTGGTCTGGCTTACTTGGCGAAGATAGCGGTAACTTTCTACTAGTCTCTGTATCACCCGATAAAATTCCTTATCTAGGGGTATGGATAGACGAAGGGATGTTCAATGATCGAGTTACCTGTGCACTAGAGCCTAGTATTGGTTATTACGATTCACTTGAAATGGCCGTCGAAAACGGGACGGCGCAATGGATTGCAGCCCAAACCTCCTATGAATGGCATGTTGAACTCATCCTTGGTGCTGGTGATTGGCAGCAAGCAATAAAATAAAAGAAGCAGACAGCTGATGAATGATCAGTTGTCTGTTTTTCATTTCGATGTGAACAATTAACTGTTGTCAAAAACAATACAGTTATGTTATGGTGTAACCAAATACAGAGAAAAGTTCCGGATATGGAATGGGAGTATAGGAGAAACTCATAAGATGACAAACAAGAACAATCAGCATGTCGTTCGACTCGCGCTGCTGCTCGGTTTATTTTCGACACTCGGCCCTTTTACCATTGATATGTATTTACCGGCCTTTCCACAGATTGTGGAGAAATTCGGTACAACAGCATCCCTCGTACAGCTTAGCCTGACCGCCTGTTTACTCGGACTTGGTGTTGGCCAAGTGGTTATGGGCTCACTCAGTGACGTCTATGGCAGGCGCAAACCGCTGCTCATTTCCATGGCTCTCTATGTTGTGGCATCCATTGCTTGCGCGATCGCGCCGAGTATTTGGCTGCTGATCTTTGCACGACTCGTGCAGGGGTTTGTTGCGTCAGCGGGCATTGTCATTTCCCGGGCAATCGCACGTGACATGTTTAGCGGCCACGAACTCACGAAATTTTTCTCTCTACTCTTGCTAGTTGGAAATTTGGGCCCACTTGTGGCGCCAGTGGCAGGAAGTGGTGTGTTATCGCTAACGAGCTGGGTTGGCGTCTTCGTCGCATTGGCATTTCTGGGAATGTTCCTCCTTGCCATGACCAAATGGAGTCTCAAAGAAACGCTGCCTATCGAGCGCCGCAGTCCTAGTAATTTTGCTCAGCAACTGCGCAATTATGGATCGCTATTGCGCGACCGCTCATTCACGGGTTATATGCTCGCACAGGGTGTCATGATCGCGGGGGTATTCGCTTACGTCTCGGGCACACCATTTATTTATCAAAATATTTATGGGGTTTCCCCTACGGTATTTGCCCTTTTATTCGGTTCCAATGGAATCACCTTGATTATCGGTTCTCAGTTGGTTGGTCGGATGGCTCATCGTGTGTCGGAGCAATTCTTCTTGTTGCTCGGTCTATATATGGCTGGAGCAGCCAGCGTTGCCGTCTTGCTAGTGGGTATTTTCCACGGGCCGTTGTATGCACTCGTGATTCCGCTTGTTTTCTTTGTAGCGTCCATCGGTATTACATCGACAGCAGCTTTTCCGCTTGCGATGGAGAGCCAGGGACATATGGCGGGCAGCGCGGCCGCGTTAATGGGTGTCGTTCCCTTTTTACTCGGAGCGGTCGTTTCTCCGCTAGTCGGGATTGCTGGGGAACACACGGCGGTTCCGCTGGGTGTCATTATTTTAACAACTAGCGCTGCAGCGATGCTGTCTTACTTCCTTTTGGTGAAAAAAGGCTCGAAAGAGGCGGCTTGAGGAAGCGGGTAACACAAATTGTATGTTAGTTATGGAAATGCTCGGGATAATCCCGAGCATTTTTTTTGGCTTTTCTCGATCAACGCTGCATCGGGCTTGCGCACAAATCATGTGCGCAAGGGAAGTAGCGCCACTGGCTGTCGGGCGCTAGCGCACAAATCATGTGCGCAAGGGAAGTAGCGCCACTGGCTGTCGGGCACTAGCGCACAAATCATGTGCGCAAGTGAAGTAGCCCGACTGGCCATCGTGCGCTAGCGCACAAATCATGTGCGCAAGTGAAGTAGCCCCATGGGCTGTCGCGCTCTAGCGCACAAATCATGTGCGCAAGGGAAGTAGCGACACTGGCCGTCGTGTGCTAGCGCACAAATCATGTGCGCAAGGGAAGTAGCGACACTGGCCGTCGTGTGCTAGCGCACAACTATCAAAATTGGCGGTCTATGCCGCCTTTTTATCACACACGAGAGAATTTATAAGCATGTTTGACAAATAGATGGATTTTCTACAGTTAAACTTCTGGGTTTTTCGATCTATCGCAGAATAGATGGATAACCTACAGCTAATTTTAAGCCTTTTACGCGATCTGAACATAAAAGGCATTTTTAACTACATGTTTTACAGTTATTTCGATTTTCTGAGTGAATTCCGAATAAATAGCTACATATTTTCCAGTTAATAGAAGTAATATTGGACCCAAGTCGCCCCAAACTCCACTAACAACTTATGAGCGCCGAGATCGCATGTAAAGGAATGCCATCGACACGAAATGAGACGCAGGCACACAGTTGAACAGTATTGTTAATCAAAGTGGACATATTGTACATGGTGTAAATAATTTGTTAAGCCCTTTGGATGAAATGGAAATATAACAGTAGCTGCGTTGCTTCTATAATGAGCGTGTAGGTATCGATTCAAGAGGGGGAGATGTCCATGTTTAACAAAAGGAGGAGTGCTTGTATCCTCATTGCCGCCATGGCAAGTCATTTGCTCATACCATTCAGTATGACAGGCCCGAACACGGCACAGGCAGCAGTAACTAATTATGTGGCTGCAAGCTTTAATACGTACCCTACGGCGCCCTCAACCTCAGGTCCAACAGCGGAAGTAGGCGGGAATTGGGGGTTGTATAATGCCAAAGCTGGAACAGATTATACGGTTGGGGAAGCTGTTTACGGTCGGAGTGATCTCAGTTTGAAGCTGGTGTCAGGTACTGCCGGCACCCAACTGTACACGGGTAAATTCGGTTTGAACATCGCGGGTAAGGTGGTGTTGGAAGCGTCGGTGCGGGCACAAGACACTGGACATATCCGTTTGTTAGATGTAAAAAGTACAAGCGGCGTATGGAAGAACTTTCTCACACTGACGGAAACAGGGCAAATGTCCATCTTGAATACGTCTTTAGGGAAGTATGCACCGAATACGTGGTATCGCGTCAAAGCAATCATCGATCAGACCGGCAAAAAGGCGGATGTGCTGCTAAATGATGTTCAAGTCGTCACGGGTGTTACGTTAGGGGCGACCTGGGACACGATCAACACGCTTAAATTTACACAGACAGGAACGGCGCTGCCTGGTAGCTCCTATCTGGACGATGTGCGGATCTACACCTACGCACCAGTTGAAAGCGTTTCCCTGACGCCTGAAGCGGCTACGATTGGCGTAAGTAAGCAGCAAGTGCTTACCGCTCAGATAATGCCTGAAGATGCGGCGGATCAGCGTGTGGTTTGGAGCTCGGAAAATCCAGCAACGGTGACTGTCGATACGTATGGCGTGGTCACAGGTGTGGGTGTTGGAACCGCACGAATTACGGCAACGACATTGGATGGCGGGAAAGTAGCCTCAACCAACATAACCGTTTCCAATAACGTGCCGGTTACTGGCATTGCTTTGCCAGCTGATCAGACGGTAGCAGCAGGAGGAACTGCGCAGCTAATACCTGTTATTACGCCTGCAGATGCTACGAACCGTAGGGTCACTTGGACAAGTAACAACACGGCGATCGCCACGGTCGACGTGCAAGGGTTGGTCGCCGCACAATCGGCGGGGCAAGCCGTGATTACCGCACGTAGTGAAGATGGCGGTTATAATGCGACGACGCATGTGACCGTGCTGCCGCCGGGCGTGGCTTCGATATCTTTGCCAAGCCAGGTTACTGTAACAAAAGGAGACACGATTACGCTAGTCCCCACTTTCCAGCCGGCACAGGCAAGCAATCAGCAGGTCATTTGGTCGATTGGCGATGCGACGATTGCTTCTGTCGATTCGGCAGGTGTAGTGACAGGTCTTAAACTTGGTGAGACGCCGCTTACAGCGACTAGTGTGGATGGAGGTAAAACAGCAAGCACCATGATCAAAGTTAGTGAGAAAGCAGTAGCTTCCGATGAATTCGAGCGATTAAGATTGAAACGCAAAGCGGGTCTTGATGGCGGTGACAATTTAGATACGGCAGACACCGATGTGTTGGCTAAGGTAGCGACACTTACGACAAATGGTCAGACGCGTTGGTCGACTTTGCAGAAAGCGGCAGACCGCCAAGTGCTGTGGACGGATTCCGTTGTGAGCAGCGGCAATTCCGATGCCATCCATAACAACATTTCGCGAATTCGCGAGATGGCGTATGCTTACTCCACGAAAGGCGGGGCATTGTACCACAATCTGCAACTGCAAAGCGATATTGTTTCGGCACTGGAGTGGGTATACGTCAAGCAATATAGTGAGACAGGCACGGCTTTTGGCAACTGGTGGAATTTCGAGATTGGCATTCCGGCTAAAATGACAGATATCATCGTGATGATGTACGATGCGTTGGCACCGGAGCAAATCGCTCGCTATATCGCAGCGATTGACCATTATACCCCAGATATCCAATCGAATTTGTTTGATACGAGTTCTTATTATACAGGGGCGAATCGTTCTGATATTTTAATGTATAAACTCGTGGATGCTATTTTGTTGAAATCGGAGTCACGCATACGCGCTGTGGGGTCCGAAATGTCCCCGTTGTTTGCTTATGTAACATCAGGGGATGGGTTTTACGATGATGGATCTTTCGTGATGCATACCTCGGTCGCCTACACGGGCAGTTACGGCTCGGTCATGCTGGAAGGGGTCAGCCAGCTGCTTTACTTGCTGAACGGCAGTCCTTGGCCGATTACCGATCCGAATGTGAACAACTTTTATAAATGGATCTATGATGGGGTTGCCCCGTTGATTTATAAAGGAATGACGATGGACATGGTGAACGGCAGATCTATTGTTCGAGGATCCGATAATGCCCAGAAAACCGCAGCAGGCATCATGTCAGCGCTCGCAAGGCTTGCGCTAAATGCGCCAGCGGAAGATGCGCAGAAACTAAAGAGCATGCTGAAATCGTGGATTACGCAGGATCAGACTCAGTTTAACTACTACAATTTCTTATCCTCAATGAATCTGATTGGTTCTGTGAAGCAATGGGTTGGCGACGTTTCGATAGCTCCGGATAGAGAAGCCGCAGGTTATTATGAGTTCGCGGGTATGGCTAGAAGTCTGCAAATTCGCGATGACTATTCGTTCGGCGTCAGTAAGAGCTCGAAGCGCATCCAGACCTATGAGCTGACCAACGGTGAAAACGGCGAAGGCTGGTATACCGGTGATGGTATGACCTACCTATACAACGGTGATCAGTCACAGTATATGGAAGACTATTGGGCAACCGCGAATCGTTACCGCTTGCCGGGCACGACGGTAGATACAAGACCGCGTGTGTTTGATAACTACCAAAACGGTGACGGTGAAGGCAAGCCGGCCAATGCATGGGCAGGCGGTGTCGAGATGGGCACCTATGGTAGTTCCGGCATGCAGCTGAAACAGATTGGTACCACGCTGCAAGCGAATAAATCGTGGTTTATGTTCGGAGACGAGATTGTTGCACTGGGATCTGGCATCTCGAGCAGTGATAACCGGACGATCGAGACGATCGTGGAACAGCGCAAGCTGAATGCGAGTGGCGACAATCCGTTGATTGTTGACGGGCAAGCTAAGTCCTCCGGACTAGGCTGGACCGAGCGAATGTCAGGCGTGCAGTGGATGCACTTCAGCGGAAACGGTGCGCAATCAGATATCGGGTATTATTTCCCTGATAGACCGACGATAAATGGGCTCCGGGAACAGCGGACGGGTCGCTGGAGCGATGTGAATCAGAGTGTGGCGCAATCCGCACCGGTATCTCGCAACTACCTGAGCCTGTGGTTTGACCACGGGAAAAGCCCGCAAGGGCAAACGTATAGCTATGCCATTTTGCCGAATAAAACGGCTGAGCAAGTGAAGCAATTCGCAGAGCACCCAACCTATGAGGTACTGGTGAACAATGATCAGGCGCAGGCAGTTCGACATCAAGGGCTGGGCCTCACAGCGATGAATTTCTGGAAGGATCAGAAGGTGAAGGCGGATTTGGTGACGAGCTCCAGACAGGCTGCGGTTATGATCAAGGAGGAGAATAATCGTCTAGAGGTCGCTGTCTCTGATCCTACGTTGGAGAATTCAGGTGCCATTGAGCTTGAGCTGGATCGCTCCGCTGCAGGCATGCTGCAGGCAGATCCGCAGATTATGGTCACTCAGCTATACCCGACGATTCGATTGGTAGTCCGTGTGAACGGATCAGTAGGACGCACGTTCCATGCGGTGTTCGACACCGATCCTGCTAAGCCGAGACCGTCGGATCATCCGCCGATTCCAGCAATCGTCAATCCGAGAGGTGTAAACAGTGAGCTAGACCATTCGGCTAACCTGTACGCCGCTTTCGATAACGAAGGTAATGGACTGGAAGCCATTGGTGGCGGTCCAAGTGGATGGAATGTTAGTAATGCGCAGCAAACGATTGTGACGCTCGAACGGTTGCCGGAGGAGTCGAGCAACATCTTACGCCTGCTCGATATGAGCGATCAAGCCTCGGCCATCGCTACCCGATTATTTCCGTCGGTTTCCGAGCTAGCCGAAGTGGAATGGACGTTTGCGGAGCCGTATGGCCCGAAAGGCGAAGAATTCAAGCTACTCAGCGGCGAAACACCAGCCATTCGCTTAGTGACACGCTCGGGGGCGCTTTATTGGCTTGACGGACAGGGTGCTGAGCATTATATTCAACCCGTTTCGGCAGCTACTTGGACGAAAGTTCGACTGACGATCGATATTCCGCACAACAAATATGATGTTTATGTGGACGATAAATTGGCGGCGGTTGGCGCAAGCTTTGCCAATCCAGTCACAGCGATCAGCGGCATTCGCTTCGAAACGGATGCGTTGCAGAAGGACGCGATCCTGTACGTTGATGATATCTCTGTGTATCGTTTTGGCGAGCAGACGCTGGTATATAGTACGTTTAATGCAGGAAGTGGCTCCTGGCAAGTTGCTGAAAGTACAACGGCTCCTGTACAGGTAGTGGACGATCCGAATCCGAACAATAAGAGCATCCTGCTGAATGATAATGACAACAAGTTTAGCGCTTCGATCAAGCAATCATTTGCGGAGCAAACCGGCACCTTCGTGGCGGAATGGGATTTGAAAGAAAAAAACAGCGGTAAAACACCGTTCTATGAACTGCGGCAAGGTGAGAAAACAGTTGTCCGCTTGTTAACTAGTGGAACCCTACGCTATTTGTACAAGGATGGCAAAGTGGACACGCTTGGATCTGTTCCAACGGGTGTATGGCATCATATTCGATTGGAAGTTGATGTTGCGAACCAGAAGGTCAATGTCTATTTAAACGGCGTACTGCAAAAGGCTGGACTCAGCTTCTACGAATCGTCGTCATCGATCGATAATATCCGGATCTATACGTCTTATGGGGCGGTGGATGCACCGTTGTGGATCGACAATGTGAAGTTGTACACCTATATACAGCCAATTCAACCGCAAGGATTGGAGCTGAGTACGGAGGAGCAAGCCGTGTTATTGGATCAGCCGTCTGAAGAGGCTGAGCAGACGAGTGTATCACTTAGCGCGGAAGTGACACCTTCGAATGCTTATGATACGACTGTTCGCTGGATCTCCTCCAACGAGCAAGTTGCATCTGTCGATGCCAGCGGTTTGGTAACAGCGAAGCAGCCTGGCAAAGCGATCATTACAGCAACAACGGCTCACGCCGAGTTGCAAACTGCGGTCACTGTGTATGTTGTGCCGAAGGCACCTGAGCTCACAGCGGATGACGCTGCGAATACGGTGACGGGGATGACTACAGGGCTGGAATATAGCCTAGATGGCAGTGAATATGCAACATACGATGCAGAAGTTTTCAAACTCATCAATTTTAACGGGCCTCACGAACTTAACGTTCGTTGGGCGGCCAATGAGTCCACTGGCGCACCTGCAGGGAAAGTGACGACGCTGCGATTCGTCTCATTGAACCCGTCAACAGGCGAAGGTTCTGGCTCTGGATCTGGCTCTGGCTCTGGTTCTGGTTCTGGCTCTGGCACTGGCACTGGCACTGGCACTGGATCGGGTTCTGGCACTGGTGAACCATCCAAACCTGTGACACCAGCGAAAGATAGTATCATCCAGTTGAAACTATCGGATGATGCCATCCAAACAAGCAAAGACAGCCAAGGAAGAGAAGTTACAACGGTTACCGTGGATGCCGATGTCCTTAAGCAAGCATGGACTCCGAATACATCGGCAGTTGTCATTGCTCCGTCTATTAGCAGCAGTTCATTCGTTGTGAAGCTCCCAGCTAACATCCTTCAAAAAGCATCGGAGACAACACCTGAAGGAGTAGTTGTCATTCGATCGCAGCAAGGCGAGATCTCCTTGCCATTGGCGTTGTTTATGCCTGGCGGAGCCTTGGCAAATCTGTCACAATTGTCGACAAGTACCTTGGCCGTCACGATTGAAAAAGCGGATTCTTCGCTAGAAGATCGCGTGAAAAACGCTTCAGGTCTTCGCAACGTTTCAGTAGTAGGTCAGATTGTGGATTACAAGGTGACATTGGAGCAGGATGGGACGATTGCTCCGGTAACGCAATTCGGGAATCTCTACGTGGAGCGTACCTTGTTCATTCCTGCGAAACTGAACGCGAATACGGCAACCGCCGTACGATATGATCCAGAAACAGGCAGGCTGAGTTATGTGCCAGCGGTATTCAATACACTTCCTAACGGACAAACGGAAGTGCGCATGAAGCGAAACGGCACGAGCATTTACACGATAATCCAAGGCGATACAACATTTGATGACCTCGTCGGTCACTGGAGCAAAGCCGATGTTGATAAGTTAGCCTCCAAGCTAATCTTGCAAGGTCAATCGGAGGGTCGCTTTGTGCCAGAAGCATCGGTCACACGGGCGGAGTTCGCTGCAATGCTCGTTCGTGCACTTGGCTACCAAGCGAAGCCGGTTCGTCAACCTACGTTTCATGACGTAGCGCCGACCGAGTGGTTCTATGATGCGGTTGAGGCGGCGGTACAGGCGAAGCTGATCGAAGGCATCGGCTCAGATATGTTTATGCCGAATCAACCCATCACGAGAGAGCAGATGGCTGTTATGATCACATCAGCGATGAAGCTCGCAGGCAAGCAGGTGCAAGGCGATGCGAGCCAAAACAAACTCAAGAATTTCTTAGATCAATCGCTCATAAGCCCATGGGCCAAAGAGCCGCTTGCAGCAGCTTTGCAAGCTGAACTAATGAACGGTAGATCCGACAATGAGATCGCGCCAGCTGCTAATTCAACAAGAGCGGAAGCGGCAGTTGTGCTGAACAGATTGTTGATTTACGTGAACTTCATGAACTAAATCCAGAAGAGGGAGCCTTGGGCTCCCTCTTTTTCGTCTAGACGTAATTATTTTAACAACGTAATTGGACAAAATAGACATTCCCTTTCTTAGGGGAAAACCGTCATAATGGAGGGAGTCGTATTGCCAGAAATCCACACTATACGGCTATTTAGCAATATGTGAGAATATGAAGGATGGGGAAATGAACGGAATGCTTACATACGAGACGACACCCCAAAGGAGAGAGCGCATGCCGATCAAAATCAATCTATGGAAGAAGCGCCAAAGTGTCATTTTTACATGGCTCATTTCGTATAGTGCTGTCTTTATTATTCCAATTCTTATGAGCTTAATTTTATATAGGGAATCCAGCGATACGTTGCGCGGGGAAATTCATCGAGCTAACGATACCATGCTCCAGCAAGTGAGAGAAACGATAGATACTCAGATTGAGATGATGCAGCGGCTCAGCATGGAGCTTACCTGGAATACACGCGTGCAGAGTTTGATTTATACGCGGATGTCCAGCAGTGATGAGCAGTATACGGCGTATCAAGTTGCCAAAGAGTTTCAAATGTATCAGACTTCCTATGCCTCTGTGGACCAATTTTATGTAACTTGGGAGGGGGAGAATACCGTTTTGCTGCCTGGGAGTTCCCGGGATTATCAAGCGGGCTTCGAAACCATTCATGAGACAGGAGTAATCAGCTATGCCGATTGGTTGAAGTTGGTGAAGCAGAATCGAAGCACGACTTTTACGATGCTGCCTCGCAAAGACAATATGTATTCAAAGCAAGCGTTGGCGCTTATTACGCGTCTACCTGCGGGGGCGATCAGCAGACCTACGGGCTCCGTGGTTGTAATGGCGGATGTGGAGCGATTCAATAAAGCGATTGCCAAGGTGCAATCGTTTAGCGGCGGGGACGTCTACCTACTGGATGAAGCGAACAAAGTGCTGCTGTCGAATACGAGTACGAGCCTCCCAGCTTCGATCTTGGATCAACTAGGGGCAAGGGAGAGCGGCGTTATTTATAACAAAACGAGTGACGAGCAATCGGAGATTTATTATCTTCATTCTGAAGTCTCTAAACTCACTTATATATCAGTTATTCCAAGCAAATTGTATTGGCAAAAAGCTGTTTATGTCCGCAATGTGATGTACATTAGTGTCGCGATTAGTCTCGTCGGGGCGGCCTTCTTAACGCTCTTCTTCATGCGTAGGAATTACTCGCCGATCCAACGATTAGTACAAGTGCTAGCCGGGGCAGAAGCAGCAAGGGGCAATGAAGCCAAACAAGAAGTGAATGAGCTCAGCTTCATTCATCGTGCCGTCTCCGATACGCTCAGTGAAAAAGAAGCGATACGGGTTCAGCTACAGCAACAGCATAATATGCTGCGTTCTAATATGCTCGCGCGTCTGCTCAAAGGGCGGCTTGATGGACCTATTCCGCTCCAAGAGGCACTAATTTCGCATCAAATTGAGTTGCATTCCGACCATTTTGCCGTATTATTATTTTTTATGGAAGCGCCTGAAGAAGTCAATATCAGCATTTCATCTATTGGGCCGCATGAGAAAAGTCGGTTGGCGCAGTTCATTTTAACGAATGTGGTGGAAGAATTGGTTGGCATGCGTGGACATCGCGGGTACGTAGCGGAAGTCGGCGATATGTTGGCATGCATTGTGAATTTCGCTGAAGACGACGAGGAAGGTCGAATGCAACAGCTCGTTTCGATTTCTGAAGAAGCGCAACAGTTTCTATTGGAGCGGTACCGGATGAAACTGACGTTATCGATCTCGAGAGTACAAGCGACGATTGCTGGTATTTCACAAGCTTATCAAGAGGCGCTAGATGCCATGGAATATAAGCTCATATTAGGCAAGCAGAAAATTATTGCCTATGATCAACTCCACAAGGAACCAATGACGGGCTATTACTACCCGTTGCAGATTGAACAGCGATTGATGAATTTTATTAAAATAGGCGATTTGGAGCGCGCAAGAGAAGTGCTAGACGAAGTTATTGAGCGCAATTACGGCAAATCGGTGACCTCCGTAACGCTGGTTCGTACACTGATGTTTAACTTGATTTCCACGATGATGAAAACAATCCATGAGCTTGGGGAAGTTGATGAAAGCTTCCTAGCCCAGCATCCGAATTGGATGGAGACGATGGCCAACAGCGATACGGTGAAGGAAATGGTTGAGCAGCTTAACTTGCTATTGGAAGATGTGTGTGAGTATACAGCAGCCAAACTGGACGTAAGCATTTTGAAAGGGCGTTCGGAATCGCTGCGGGAGTTGATTTTCAAAGTAAATGTCTATGTAGAAACACATTATCAGGATATGGATTTAAATATAGGGTTGCTAGGCGAGCAGTTTCAATTGAAAGCGAGTTACCTGTCCAAACTATATAAGGAACAAACGGGGGAGGGACTGCTCGATTATATTAACCGTGTCCGAATTGAGCAGGCCAAAGCACTCTTGGGCTTCACGGATCAAGCAATCGTGGAGATCGGTAAGCAGGTTGGTTTTAATGAAGCGGCGACGTTTATCCGGGTATTTAAAAAGTTCGAAGGCATTACGCCGGGCAAATTTCGTGAGCTGAGGGGGTAGACGGGTAGCCACGAAGTGGTTGCCCGTTTTCCGTATAAAATGACATGGAATTGGCGGTTTTGTGCATGTTGCAGCCTGTTTTAACAATGAAATTGGAACTTTTCGATATATCTTTTTGTGATCGCAAGCGGCAATATGAAGGCTGTAAGGACCGAGGCGTTACATAGACGCTGTCAAATGAAAAGGGAGGTAATCGTTATGAAAGTTAACAAAAAAATCGTAACATTGGCAACTTTGCTAGCCCTGTCAGGCTCCGTTATCGCTGGTTGTTCCAAGGAGACGGCAACCGAACAACCGAAGGATGGGGGAAGTGCCACACCTGCGACGACAACAGGTACATTCAGCTATCCGATGAAAGCGGATAAAACACTCACCTACTGGGCGGAGCTCAATGGAAACATCGGAAGCGTGAAACCAACGTTCCAGGAGGTACCTTTCTTTCAAGAGTGGCAGAAGCGGACAGGCGTTAATTTGAAATTCATTCAACCGCCTGCGAATCAAGCAAAAGAAGCGTTGAACGTGTTGCTGGCTTCAGGTGAGCTTCCGGATATGATCGAGTACGTGTGGAGCACTGGTTTTCCAGGTGGTCCAGAAAAGGCGATCAACGACGGCTATATCCTTAAACTAAATGATGCGATGGATAAGTATGCACCGAATTTAAAAAAATATTTGAAGGAGCATCCCGAAGTCGATAAGCAAATTAAGACAGACAGCGGCAGCTATTATGCCTTTCCGTTCATTCGCGGAGACGATCTGTTGAAGACATACCAAGGGCCAATTATTCGGAAAGACTGGTTGGATGAGCTGGGACTCCCAATGCCGCAAACGATGGACGATTGGTACAATTTACTCAAATTGTTTAAAGAGAAGAAAGGCGTTGCGGCTCCACTTACCTTCTTAGGTATGCCTACGGCACTGTTTGGCTTGGATGGCGGTGCATTCACTGGGGCTTTCGGGGTGATCAAGAATTTCTATCAGGAAGACGGGAAAATCAAATACGGTCCTATGGAGCCTGGGTATAAGCAATTCCTAGCAACGATGCAGAAGTGGTATGCAGAGGGATTAATTGACAAAAACATAGCCACAGTCGATACCAAGACGATGGACTCTAACATGACTTCAAGTAAAAGTGGGGCAACTGTATGGAATTCCGGTGCAGGCATCGGCAAATGGCAGCCAATCGTGAAGGAAAAAGAACCGAAAGCTCAGTTCGCTCCAGCGCCATATCCAGTTCTGAAAAGTGGTGACAAGCCAAAGTTCGGTCAAAAGGACTTTTCTTTTGTGACAACTGGCGGCGTTGCGATTACAGCCAACTCGAAGAATGTGGAAACAGCCGTACGTTTGCTTGATTATGCCTATGGCGAAGAAGGTCACAACTTCTTTAACTTCGGGATCGAAGGCGTTAGCTATAAAATGGAAAACGGCTATCCAACATACACGGATCTTGTCATGAAGAATCCGGATAAGCTGGCTCCTGCGCAAGCGTTGGCGATGTATGCACGCAGCGGGTATAACGGTCCTTTCGTGCAAGATAAACGATATATCGAGCAATATTTGACGATGCCGGAGCAAAAAGACGGGATCACGGTATGGTCGAAAACGGATGCAGACAAATACCTCCTTCCGCCAATTACGCCTACGCCGGATGAAAGTTCGGAATTCGCGACGATTATGAACGACGTGAAAACTTTAGTGGATGAAATGTCGTTGAAAATTATTTTGGGCTCAGAGCCGATCGATTCGTTCGACAAGTATGTGGATAAAATCAAATCGCTGAAGATCGAACGTGCTATCGGGATTCAGAAAGCGGCACTTGATCGTTACAACAAACGTTAATCCGTTGCATAAGGAGAGGCGATGACTTTCATCAAAATCAAAGCCTCTCCTCACTTATAAATAAAGGAGATCTGTGCATGAACCGGAACCTGCAGACTACTGCTGCCCCCGTTGCTCCGTCCCGTGCCGGTTCCTTACGTAGAACCGTTGCGAAAGATTTTATTACGAATAAATATTTGTATCTGATGATTTTACCCGTGCTTGCTTATTACGTCTTGTTTCACTATGCACCGATGTACGGAGCGATGATCGCCTTCAAAAATTACTCGCCGATGAAAGGCATTTTGGACAGTCCATGGGTGGGATTTGCCCATTTTGAGAGCTTTTTCAATAGCTATTACTTTTGGCGCATTTTTAAAAATACGATTCTCATAAGCTTGTACTCACTTTTGTTTGAATTTCCGATGCCGATTCTGCTCGCCCTGCTTCTGAATGAAGTGAAAAACAAAACTTTCAAAAAGACAGCACAGTCCATTACGTACATGCCTTATTTCATTTCGATGATCGTCATCTGCGGGATGATTAAGGACTTTACGAACAGTGGCGGCTTTATTAATACATTTTTCGTTTCGGTGATGGGTACGGATGGTCAGGCGATGCTGCAAAAGCCGGAACTATTCCGATCCCTCTATGTGATCTCGGATATTTGGCAACGTATCGGCTGGGAATCCATTATTTATATGGCTGCGCTCACGAGCATTGATCAGGAGCAGTACGAGGCAGCGCGTATCGATGGTGCGTCCCGCATGCAGCAGATACGGAACATTACCCTGCCGGGTATATTGCCAGTCATTGTCATTATGTTTATTCTGCGGTCCGGGAATTTGTTAAATGTTGGTTTTGAAAAGATTATTCTGTTATACAATCCTGTCGTGTACGAGACTTCAGATGTCATTTCTTCCTTTGTTTATCGTAAAGGCTTGCTCGAATTTAATTGGAGCTACAGCTCGGCTGTCGGATTGTTTAATTCTGTTTTGAATTTGTTGTTGCTTATAGCGGCGAACCGATTCAGTAAGAAAGTGACTGACAATAGTTTGTGGTAACTTGCCTGGCAGGTTGCTTCTTGGTTTGATTTTACGAAGAAAGGTAGTGCCCGGATGTCCATCCAATCGAAGTGGGAAGAGCGGATCTTTAATGCCGTCATCTATACTGTGCTGACCTTGTTAATGGCGGCCACGATTTACCCGCTGCTTCACGTGCTTTTCGCCTCTTTCAGCGATGCCGATCAAATTGTAGCCCATGAAGGGATATTATGGCGGCCACTTGGTTTTAACTTGGAGGCTTATAAACTCGTTTTTTCAAATTCGGCCATTATCGTTGGGTACGGAAATACATTGTTTATCGTTATTGTTGGCGTTGCCTTCAATCTACTTTTGACAGCGCTTGGCGCTTTCGTGCTTTCCCGCAAGAATGTGTTCTGGAGCAAATGGATCATGTTCGGCATTTTATTTACGATGTTCTTCAGTGGTGGCTTGATCCCGATGTATCTTATTGTCAAAGGTGTGGGTTTGCTGGACTCCCTGTGGTCCGTGATCATTCCTTTTGCTGTTAGTACATTCAATCTCATCATCATGCGGACGGCGTTCGCCTCCATTCCAGATGCCTTGGAAGAGTCGGCAAAGATTGACGGAGCGAATCATTTTGTCCTTTTATTCCGTATTATTATCCCACTGTCCTTGCCTACGATTGCTGTCATCGCTTTGTATTATGCAGTCGACAAATGGAACGGGTGGTTCTATGCTTCAATCTTTCTCAAGGACCGGGAGTTGTTTCCGCTGCAAATTATTTTGCGTGAAATCCTCATTTCCAATTCAACGGACAGCATGTCTTCTGGTACGGGTGGCGATATGTTTCAGATCGGGGAGACGATCAAGTACGCTACTATTGTTGTAGCGACCTTACCTATCCTTTGCGTGTATCCATTCCTACAGCGTTTCTTCATTAAGGGCGTTATGGTTGGGGCTGTGAAAGGGTAGTTGTTAAATCCATTGAAAAGGGGCGCTTGACGATGTGGGTAGAAGCGTTAACGCATGCTGTGGAGAAAACACGGCGAAATATACATAAATTCGAGAATCTCTTTCCTTGGACGGGACTTGATGGCGGCGATTATAAAAGGAGTGATCATCAGGACTGGACCGAGGGTTTCTGGTCTGGCATGCTTTGGCTCAGCTATGAAGCGACTGGAGATCAGACGTTCCGGGATGCTGCAGTACGTACAGTGCACAGCTTCCGTCATCGATTGGATAGGTTCAAGGTGTTGGATCACCATGATATTGGCTTTCTCTATTTGCCGTCAGCGGTGGCGTGGTGGATGCTGGAAGGTGAGGAAGAGGCTAAGGTGCTGGGGCTGGAAGCAGCGGATATACTCGTGAAAAGGTGGCGTCCAGCTGGAGGATACATTCAGGCTTGGGGACCTGCTGGCGATCCCAAGAATGGTGGCCGCATCATCATCGACTGCCTGCTGAACATTCCGCTTTTGTACTGGGCATATGAAAAGACCGGCAATAAGATGTACTTGGAAGTTGCGCTTGCCCATGCGGAGAAGAGCCGGCGATATCTTGTACGTGGCGATGATTCCTCGTACCATACGTTCTATTTTGACCAGGAGAATGGTGAGCCAGTTGGGGGCGGTACGCACCAGGGCTACAATGACGGCTCAACGTGGACGCGTGGACAAGCTTGGGGCATATACGGATTTATTCTTTCGTATACATATACGAAGAATCCGGTGTATCTGGATGTTTCCCGTCGTATGGCTAATTATTTCATCTCGCGTCTGCCAGCTGATCAAGTGACGTATTGGGACTTTGATGTACTGATTGAAGCGGGAACGCCAAGGGACAGCTCGGCTACAGCGATTGCATGCTGCGGAATGTTGGAGCTTGTGGACTGCTTGCCGGAAGGAGATCCTGATCGAGAGCGATTCGAAAGAGCGGTGTTTCGCTGCATGAAGTCACTGACGGAGAACTACTTGACTAGCGATGATCCAGAGGCAGAAGGGTTGCTGCGCCATGGTTCCTACCATGTACGAGGAGGCATGTCACCGGATGACTTCGTCATCTGGGGGGATTACTTCTACATGGAGGCGTTAATGCGGCTTGTTCGTGGGGTTCCGGGGTATTGGTATGAAAGGGAATAGGAAGTGAAAGTCCGCTGTCTCCTGATTGGGAGGCAGCGGACTTTGGTTATTTGCTTAGCTATCTTGCTGGATTGGAAACCAGCGCTTTCAAGGAATCCTGTTCCATTGTCGCATACCAACTGCTCGGAATGACATCCCGCTCCAACTCCAGCAGCTCTTCGATGATACGATCAGCATCTGCGATGGAATTGACCAACGGATCCGTCAACATAGCCCGTCTCAACTTTTCGCGACTGCCTTCGACAACGGCTTCCGCCGTCAGTTCATGCGCATCCAGGACGAGTTCCTGCAAGCCACGAAGTCCCCGAGGCATATCGCCAACTGGTAACGGTTTGATTCCGTCCATCGATACTTCACATAATAACTCTAAGAAGGCGTCGTCATTCATATTGGGCACAGCACCTTGATTGGTAGTGTTGATATAGAAGGGTTTGCCCAAACCTCCGACCATATTCTCGATAATATCCGTCGCGTGATCGGGGCCGAAGGTGTCCATGTACGTCTGAATCGGAATTCTTCCCTCGATGAAGTCGTCGACTTGTTTCCACATGGCATCATGGCGGATATAACGCGCTTCTGTTTCCCATATGGATAACGGAGGAATGGCATCCGGCGTACGACCGAGCCCTTGCCAGAAACGCAGATATTCCTTCGTATGTGGCGTGCATGTCGGCACATAGCCGTAAATGTCGTACAATTGATAGCTTATGGCATCATTGTCCTTCGCTTTCGCGCCAGTATCCCCACCAGCGGTTTCGGTCTCAGCGGATTGCTTCATAGAAGCTGCAATACGAGGCATGACATCGGCACCATCATAGTCCGCCTGGAGCATCCAAGTAAAATGATTGACGCCAGCAATGCGCAGATCGAAGCGACTGTCCATATCCGCTGTGTATTCACTTGGATCTGCCACAATGCCCGCGCGCCAAGCGTAGTTGATTTTCTTCCCTGGCATATGATGACCATCACATAAAGCGAAGCTCTTCAGTTTCGGTGCATAACGGCTCAAGGCAATCCCGTGAACGGCGGATGGGTTAATGTAATTGATGACCCAAGCATCAGGACATAATGCTTCGATATCTCGAGCACATTCCATAATGACAGGGAGCTCTCGCATGGCCCTGAAAATACCACCTGGTCCAATTGTATCGCCTGAGCACATGCGAATGCCGTATTTTTCCGAAATGGCACAGTCGATACCTCTATATTTGACCGTATCTTCAGCAAAGCTAAGGACGACGAAATCCGCACCAGGCAAAACGTCTCTACGGTCGGTAGAACCTTCAATCACTAATTCCACTTGATTCTCTGCAGCGACCATTTTAGCTAGAGTCACCATCTTATTCAATCGTTTCTCATCCGTATCGACCAAAGCAAGCGTGCCTTTGTTCAAGTATTGGCTATGCACCATTTGCCAGATGGACTGGCGACCGAAAAACAAACTTCCTGCTCCGATGACGACAACCTTGGGTTTCTGAATCTGCGTAGTAGACATGTTTATTTCCTCCATTTCAGGGTATGCCTTAATTATAAGAGATTAGCTCCGAGAGAAAATGCAGGATAGTTCCACATAGATGTCAAATAGTATGATTTATAACTTCTTGAATACTTAGGAAAACTATAGTCCTAGGGATTTCACGTCAAAAAGTAAGGGGGTGATCAGGCGATGAAGGGTACGGATTTATTTAATGATCTATCGGAGCATGTCTCTTTACGCATTACTTCTTATAATACGATCCTTCATAACGCAGGTTGGGTGGAGAGTAAATCCCATCATAATTATGATCTTTGGCTGATCCAAGAAGGGCAGGTCGAGATTCAGGCAGGGAAGACGATCCATACAGCGACGGCTGGCGATCTGGTGTTGTTTTACCCGGGAATCCCATACACGGCAATGAACGGTACACAAGCATGCCGCTTTATTTATCTTCATTTTGATTTTGGACTAGGGGAGCAGCAACGCATTCTAGAGTCCTTCCCTTTGAGCGGTGTCGTCGCTGGTTGTCTTATTGAAGAGGAAGCAGATGGTTTGCGGAAAATATTTCAAGAGAACCTGCAGGCAGTTGGCATGTCGGGCATGCGGTTGAAGGGCAGTTTGATGATTCTAATCGCCCGAATTCTGGAATGCTATGGTGCTGGAACCTACAAAGGGGGATTTTTGAACGATTCGGTTAGAAGTGAACATGCCGGAAATTTAGTGTTTTTGCAACCCACCATCCTTTATATTCAGGAGAACTTGCATCGCCCCATTCGTATTACGGAATTGGCTGAGGTGGCTGGGATGTCGGAGAAATATTTTATCCGGTATTTCAAACAAGCATTGGGTGTTACGCCGGGACAGTATATGATCCAACTAAGGATGAACCGAGCGAGAGACTTGGTCTACACGCAGCGTTATTCGATGCAGCAAGTCGCTGCACTCTTAGGATACCCTGATGCGTACTCCTTCTCCAAAGCATTCAAGAAACACTACAAAGTGCCGCCAAGCAAATTCGTGTAAGTCGTGTAACAGTAACTCGCCATTGGCGTTGTTGCTGTTTTTTTCTTTTCATTCAGCCGATTTTGAAGTCGAATAGGCTGATGTTAAACTATTTTTCACGTTAGACAGTTCGCTATACTGAAGAAGCATTGGATTCGAATATCCGTTCTGAACGTAATGAAGGAGGGGAGTGCACAGGGAGCGGAAGTTTGAAAACGATTACAAGGATCGAGGAGGTTTTGTAATGAAGAAGCGGGGAACACGAGTAATCGCTGGGTTGATGGCTATTTGGATGGCTTTATTTATGGGGGTATTCCCGCCAGATACGGCTTATGGGGATGAGCCTGAAATCGTGGAGAGCGGCATTCAAGCGGCTTATTATGTCTCGACGGATGGTGATGATGAGAATCCAGGAACAGAGGCGCTCCCATTCGCTACGTTGCAGAAAGCCCAGCAAGTTGTTCGCGAGGCCAATGATGAGATGACCGGGGATATCGTGGTCTATCTGCGCGGAGGGCGTTATACGCAATCGACAACTTGGCAATTGAATGAGAGTGATTCCGGTACGGAAGGAAATGCCGTTATTTATGCTGCTTACGGGAATGAGAAGCCTGTCATCGAAGGCGGCAGGGACATCACAGGGTGGACCCTATACGATGAGGAGCATGATATTTATGCTGCGTCCGCGGTGAATCTAGAAACTCGGCAGCTGTATATCAATGGCATCCGAGCTACCCGGGCTAGAATGGAGGGTGGATTAACGAATCCAGTCAAGAATTCAACGGGGTATGTGAGTGACGACCTTTGGCTTGCAGATTTGCAGCGACCTAGTGATGTGGAAGCGGTGTTCAAAGGGGCATGGACCTCTCCTCGGGTGAGGGTTCAGTCGATTTCGGCGCAATCAGGGAAGGTGGCAATCACGTTAAACTCCGCTTTGTGGACATCGGTGATGAACCGTTCGCATTTGGAGCAGTGGTACCTAGAGAATGCCTATGAATTTCTCGACGAAGCAGGAGAATGGTACCTAGACGATCAATCCGAGACGATTTACTACAAACCTAGACCAGGAGAGAACATGGAAAGCGCGGTTGTAACAGCGCCAGTACTGGAGAATTTGGTCACGATTACTGGCGGAAGCGTTTCTACACCGGCGCATGATATCCGATTTGAGGGGATCGGCTTTGCTTATTCGACCTGGATGCAGCCCACCGATGAGGGAGGTTGGATTGACGAGCAGAATAATTACAAGGTCGGAACGCTAGAGCTGCCGAAAGCAGCCATTACGGTGCAATATGCACAGAATATGGCGTTCGAACGCAGCGAATTCTCACGCATGGGTGGAACAGGTGTGAATTTGCTAGCTGGGGTTCAGAACTACCTGATTCAAGGCAGCCGATTTTATGATATTTCTGGTTCGGCCATCAATGCTGGACAGACTTCAAAGAAAACGGCCTCTGTTTACAATCCTTCGGATGAGCGGGAAATTCTGAAGAACAATGATATTCTAAACAACTACATTCATGACATTGGTGTTGAATATAAAGGTTCGACGGCGGTTACGGTAGCCTTCCCGATGGATATCGATATCTCACATAACGAAATTTTCAATGTTCCTTACTCGGGAATCAGCTTCTTCGGGAGCGTGTACGCCCCGGTGACGACAACGGTGAATGCCAAGGTGCAAGATAACTTTATTCATCATCTCATGGGTGAGGGAATCTTTGACGGCGGTGCGATCTATGCGTTTGGCGTGACAGGCGGCACTACCTTGAATCCCAATGTCATCTCTGGTAACTATATCAAGAATCAGATGAACCGATATTCCACTATTTATATGGACCAATCCTCTGATTTTTGGAAAATAGAAAACAATGTTGTCGATCTTCGAGCTACGCCGATCTGGGACGATATTTATGACACGAACTGGGCGTTTACGAATGTGAACACGCATGACATTGTGCTTGATAACAATTACAGTACGACGAGTGCTTTCTGGAATAAAAGTTCCAGCGACACGAATGTCAAAATGAATGATCACATCTATCCCAATGGCAATTGGCCAATAGAAGCGCAAGCCATTATCGCGAATGCGGGACTTCAGCCAGCCTATCAGGATATTGCAGAGGGAACTATTGAGATTCTGAATGTGCCGGATGCTTTAAACTTAGCTTCAGAGGATACAGTGACGCTTCCACTTCAAGCGGAAACAGGGCACGGGACGGCTATTAATCTTGCATCTGCACAAACGTATTATGTGAGTAAAGATCCATCGATCGCAACTGTGGATGCAAGCGGAACGGTTACTGCGGTGGATTCTGGTCATACCGAGATCGTCATGTATGTGTATTTGAATAATAGTCTGGTTCGGAAAATGATTGATGTGTACGTGGACGACGAACTGGACGATATTGACGTATATTATGCGCTCGAAAATGTGAAGCATGTCGTACCAGAGAGTATGACTTTCGCTCCTGGCAGCACAAGACAATTGGTGGCCCGCGGAATTACAAGAGAAGGCCAAATTCTTGGTGGAACAGACATGACGATTGCCAGCAGCAATCCCTCTGTCGCAACGGTTGTTTACGGACTGCTGACAACGCTTGCGCCTGGCACAGCAGATATAACGTTCACGAGTTCACTTAACGGTATCTCTGTCAGCAAAGAAGTTGAAATCCATGTTGTGGATTTCAGTGATGCGAATAGTCTGGATGTTCCTGCTTATTCCCTCAACGGTGCGATTCGGGATCCACGGAACTGGTATTCCAAATTGACCAGCGGCACGATTACCCCAAGTGAAGGCATGCTAGACATTAATACACCAGGAAGCGGATATGCCATCTATGAAGATCGGACATTCGGAGATGAATTGCTGTCGATGAATTTGAAGATTAACGCGACTGGCGGGTGGCCATCCATCGTGCTTCGCAGTCAGAAAGTTGAGAAGGACTTTGCAGCTACCGACAACAGCTTGTACATGATCTGTTTCAAACCGAACATCATTGAATTGCATCGCTTCTCGGGAGGTGTTCGAACGGTTTTCTTTGGCGAGATCGCTGGGTTCGACAGTCTCGGAGCAGCCTCTTATCCGAATACGGCGATGCCATTCCATGAGACGCATTTCGTGCAAGCTGGCGCGGTTACTGAAAGTAATGGCGTAAGAATTATTTTGAATGTGGACGGAGTGAACGTCTTTACTTATCTGGACACAAGTCCTGATCGGATAACGGAAGATGGCTACTTCGGTCTGTATGCGCGATCCGGCAGTATGACACTCAGTGAAACAGATTTGGGTTTAGCGGGTGAGGATGTGGTGCCGATTCCAGAAGATCCGTCTGCTTCACTAAAAGGAGTCGGCAAAGCGATTACGAATTCGAACATTACGCTTACCGGGGCAGTTGTGCCTAACAGCACACTGAACCTGACGGTTGCAGAAATTACTTACGATCCCAATATTTTTGAGTTTAAAGCCATTTCTTCCCTGCATGACGGGATATCGGTAAGTGTGACAGGAGCGGTATATGGGTCTGTTCAGCTTACTTTTACTGGTACAGGGACGTCATTAAGCGGGTATAATGCGATCGATTTGTTCGCAGCGACTTTCAAAGCGAAGACAGTGACATCGTCCTCGGATATTCTGCTATCCCGTATTTCACTGACAGATAGTCATGAAACCGAGGTGGAGACATATCCAGTTGAGAAACAGATTGTTGTTTCGGCTCCAGTGACGGGTGGTATTTATGAGAGCTTTGATACCTACACCACAGGGAACATTAGTGGAGCATCAGGTTACGTCGTATCGCCGACGAATTTAGGATATTTTACGATTCAGAATGCACCTACGGACGCAGATAAGAGTATGCATCTCTACAAGACCTCTACGACCGATACGGCTTCAAGCACGACGACCAAAATTTACAGCACAGCTGGAATCGCGGGGAAAGTCAAGGCATCCTATCAGGTCATGAAGGAGAGCGGCGTGACCAATCCGCAAAGTTTCGTGAATTTCCGCGATAAGAGCGGCAAAGTGATTGCGACTGTCATTATCGACTCCACACTGCGGGTGAAGTTGGATCAGGACTACACACTCGTAAGTACGGCGTATTTGCAGGAGAACATG
Source organism: Paenibacillus plantarum (assembly GCF_013141695.1). Taxonomy (GTDB): domain Bacteria; phylum Bacillota; class Bacilli; order Paenibacillales; family NBRC-103111; genus Paenibacillus_E; species Paenibacillus_E plantarum. The sequence goes on along the minus strand of NZ_WHNY01000026.1, from coordinate 174,920 downwards.
TGGTACCAAGTGACATTGGAGCTTGATTTCGATGCACATACGGCTAGCGTTAAGGTCCAGGAAATGGCAGGTGCAGGGCGTACGTGGACATCAGGTGTGCAGTCCATGCAGAATGTACTGGCTACTAACATCTCCAGAGTGGAATACGTGCTGTGGAGTACCCGTACAGGTGCTTATTATTATAATAATCTGGCGATTGAGCCGAGCGGGAGCTGAATCCGGAAAGTGAGGATCAAGTGGGAGAAAAGCGAGAGGGGCGGAACAGCAGTGTGAGGAGTTTCTATCGTGAGCCTGAGGATAAAGGGAATCATCATCGCATGCAGCAATACACGGAGCTGACAGCTTGGATTACGAGACTGCAGCATCAATCAGGAGTACGAAGGAAGTCTTATTTTACGCCGGATTATACAGATTGTGAGTCTTATAGTAGCAGCATGGAGCACTATCGGAAGGAATTCGCTGCGATGTTGGGACTCCCTGTGTTAACATCTAGCCATGAAGAGACAGCAAATGAGCCTCAAGAGGAGGCTACCTACGAGCTAATTGGGGAGGATGAGCTGGGTGACATTTTCCGGGTCACGATTCCTGTGCGCGAGGGATTGCATGCCTACGGAATACTGATGCGACCTACAGGCAATGGACCTTTTCCATTGGTTATCTCGCAGCATGGGGGGCAGGGAACACCTGAAATGACGGCTGGCTTCTTCGATTCTGATAATTACAATGAGATGACCCGCAGGATTGTTCAGCGGGGAGTCGCGGTCTTCGCCCCTCAACTACTGCTGTGGGAGACTGGTCGATTCGGCCCCGTATTCGACCGCAAGCAGATCGATGTCCAATTAAAGAAGCTCGGGAGCTCAATCACAGCGCTTGAATTGTTCAAAATCCAGCGTAGCCTGGATCATCTACTCGAGCGGCCGGACATCGATGCGAAGCGGGTCGGCATGGTCGGCCTTTCCTACGGCGGATTTTATACGCTATGTGCCACAGCATTGGATACGCGGATTGGCGTTGCGGTATCCTCCTGTTTCGTGAATGATCGGTTTACCCACGGGCGTTCGGATTGGACTTGGCACAATTCTGGCAATAAGTTTCTCGATGCAGAAGTGTGTGGATTGATTTGTCCGAGACCCCTGTATATCGAAGGCGGGTCACGGGATGAGTTGTTCGCTGTGCAAGGCTTTGTGGAAGAAAGCGCTCGAGCTCAGATCCACTACGATCGTTTAGGCATCAGTAATCGTTTTCAGGCCATTGTATTTGACGGCGCACACGAGTTTAATCCCCAAGATGAACCGTTAGATTTTCTCATGAAATACTTATAAGCTTGTTCATCGTATTGAATGGCCCGTGAGTTCCTGCTCACGGGCCTTTTCTTACCATTCAGTTACCGGATGCTATGTGGCGATCTTCTATGCTTCTGGCAAATAGCTGGATTTTCTGCATTTAAATCATTCGATTTTCTAAGTAAACACAGAATAAATGGATAACATACAGTTAAATTTAACCATTTTACCCGATCTGAATAAAAGAGGCATAATTAACTTCATGATTTCCATTTAAATCGACTTTTCACGAAAAATCCCCGTAAATAGCTGTATATTTTCCAGTTATACATGCTGTACAGCGTACAAGCCGCTCCATATCTTACAAACCTCACTACCTTGTGGAGCATATACGATTGTCCGTTGACCTCCAAAATCGGATACTACCGAAAAAGTACCGTATTTGAAGCCCATTCAGACGATATTGCAGTATTTGGCGGCAGTCGTCTGGTATATACTTCGAATTGTCTAGTCGAGGATGCAGCGCATTATAGATATTCGAGATTGTAAGCGCTATACTGAAACTGGAACATCCAACAGGGGAAATGGGGTCCAAAACCATGATTAAGAAGTTTTTCCAAGTATCAGCAATTCTCTCCCTGACGTCGGCAGTTTTATTGGCAGGTTGTCAGAATAAAGAAGCGCAGCAAGTTGCCTCTGAGTCTTCGCCAACTCAGCAGAAGGCGCTCGAGCCTGTAAACCTCAAGTATTATTTCTTTGGTGTATCCAAGCCGGGAGATCAGGAAGTTTACGATGGGATTAACAAGGTGTTGAAAGAGAAAATCAACACAACGGTCGAGTTCATTAAAGTACCAAACGGGGATTATACGCAAAAAATGTCCGTCATGGTGAACGCACGGGAGGAGTTCGATCTTGCCTTTACCTCACCGGCTTACTTAAATTATTTTGATCAAGCAGCCAAAGGTTCGTTTGTAGATATCTCAACGATGCTGCCTAAATATGCACCTGAGACCTATAAGCTTTTGAAACCGACGATTTGGGACGCGGCCAAAGTGAACGGCAAAATCTACGCCAGCATCAATCAACAAATTTTTGCTCGTCAATCAGGGTTTAATGTGAATAAAGCCTTAGCGGATAAATACAATTTCAATCCAACAAGCGTTAAGAAGCTGTCGGACCTTATTCCTTATTTGGACAAAGTGAAGGCGGGGGAACCAGCAGATAAAACGGACCAATTATACAATGCGCAAATGAAGAACAATGTGTTCAATTATTTCTTCCCGTCCTATGAATGGGAATCTATTGGCGGCTCAGACGTGCCCGGCGCGGCCAAATCTTTGGATTCAAATCCGAAAGTGTTCAATGAATATGATACGCCAGAATTTAAGGATTTTATTATGACACTGAAAGATTTCCAGAAGAAAGGTCTCATCGCCAAAGATTCCTTAACAAGACCAACCTTTGATGCTACGAAGTATATGGCTGCGCCAATCGCGACATTAATGCCAGGCATTGAGGAGACCGTTAAGAACACGCACAAAGCTGATCAATACATTATTCCACTCGGCGATCCCATTCTAACGTCACCGAATGCCATCGCAACGATGACAGCTATTTCAACTACCTCCAAGCATCCAGAGCGTGCATTAATGGTGATTGAGTTACTGAATACAGACAAAGATTTGTATAATTTACTTGTATGGGGAACTGAAGGTGTTGATTACAAGAAGATCAGCGACAAAAGAGTAGAGCCTCTGCCAGGTGCCAAGTACGGTCCCGCTTATGGATGGATGTTCGGTAATCAGTTCAATGCTTATATCAGCGGCACGCAACCGGATGATGTTTGGGAGAAAACCAAAGCTTTGAATGAGTCGGCCAAGGTATCGAGACTTTATGGTTTTAGCTTTAACGTCGACAGTATCAAGGCGGAGAGTGCGAACAGTGCAGCCATCGTGAATGAATACCGAGCTGCGTTCAACACTGGCATGTTTGGGGACGATACGGAGAAGAAATATAACGAATTCCTGGCCAAATTGAAGACAGCTGGCATAGATAAGGTGCTGGCTGAGAAACAGAAACAAGTTGATGCCTTCATAGCTGCAAAGAAGTAAACAGTTTACCCAGGTAGAGCCTGGGCAATGATAGATTCAACATCCAAATGATCTTGAAGATGATGATGTATCATCTGCGAGATCATTTGGATTTTCCTTTTCATTTCGCAAGGGAGGCGTACGATGTTCACGTTCATTAGCCGCAACAAAAGAGGAGCCATGCTCAGCTACTTCAAGATCTTTATCTCCTTCGTCGCCATCGTGATAGCGGCGAATATCGTGATGTCCTCTTCGATGTATGTGAATTATGAGCGGCATTCCATTAAACAGGTTCAGACGTATACGGCTGAGGAGCTCGCTCAAATTAGTTACAGCACGAATTTCATGTTCGAGGCAGCCAAGATGACGTTGATGCAGCTGTACGCCAACCCTGCTGTGCTCAAGTTGTTAAATCAAGTGGATTTAAGCGAGCTTGAAACGGCCTCTCTGCTTAGCCAGGTGGGGGTGGTCAATATCAACCTGCCTTTCCTGAATTCGATTTATATTTATAATAAACGAGCGAACTTGATTTATTTTGATGGCAAGGCCTTTCCCATTTCGACTTTTCCCGATCAAGATATGATTCATAGGCTAAAAGATGGCGGAATGGCCAATTTGCATCCGATCGCACGCAAAATTCCTGCCCCTACCGGCTACACGCAAATGCTTGCGGAACGACCTGAAAAGGATGAAATCTACTCTTTCGTCTTCTATGACGGGAACTCCACTCAGATTGACAATGCTCTTGTTCTCAATGTGTCACAGATTTGGCTCAAGAATACGATTGAATCAATGGATCCACGAATGAGCAACAATACGTTGGTGGTCGATTCATCTGGCTTGATTGTGTTGGGGAATGAACGCTATAACTATTTGGATCGTATTCAGGGGAGCGATGAAGATTTGCGTGAGATCAGTAATCAGAGCAGCTCTTCTGGTTACTTGATCAAAACAATCGACGAGGTTAAGTATTTGATTACCTATGTGTCTTCGCCCATTTTGGATTGGAAATATATCAAATTCACGCCTTACGAGGCCGTCTCAGGTAAACTGAAGCAAGTCATGTTATGGACATTGATCATTTTTCTCGTGGTCACGCTGCTTTCGGTGCTGGCTGTCAGATACATTTCCAAATTCGTGTACGGACTGTTCAGCAGTAGGATTCGCGAGTTGGAGAACAAATATGACAATGAAAAAACGAACGGATTTGAGAAGAAACAGCAGTTTCTACGTATGTTAGTGACGAAGAAAATGGAAGACGGGATGGTGCGAAAAAGGCTGGCCCGTTACGGCATCAACTTTCAATTGGAATTGGGCTTTATGACAGTCCTCTTCAAAATCGACCACTATGAACAATTCGGTGAGCAATACTCACTAGAGGATCGTGCTTTGTTATCCTACGGCATGATGAATGTGATTGGCGAATTGGCCAGCGCTCAGTTCAGGAATGAGGCGGTCGATCTTGGAGACGGGTACATCGGTATGTTGCTTAATCTGGATGCTCAGGGCAGCGAGGAAAGTGCTGTCAAATTGGAGGAGCTGGTGAAGGCCATCCAGGACAACGTGGAGAAGTTTCTTGGCGTGTCGCTTTCAGCCGCATTGGGAGAAGGATTAGAGGAAATGGAGGAGCTCCCTGGCAGCATCAGTTTATGCAGGGAAGCGTTGGAATACAAGTTATTCTATGGCCCGCGTTCGCTGCTATATGTCTCAGGAATTAAGGAGATCAAGAAGAAGGATTTCGTGTTTCCTGAGGGGGTCGTGGCGGAGATTATAGATGCTCTACTTGAGGGAGACGATGACGCAGTTCGTTTGAGTTGTAGGCGAATGATCGAAAGTACACGTGGTTATTCCATGGCTTCTTTGCAATCTACGGTGCTTCGACTCGCGCTCTCACTGAAGGAAGGCATGCAGAAGTTCCCCGTGCTAGCTGATGAAATTCACTATGGACCGTTTATTGACTTAGCAGGTCGTTTGGCTGGCTTTGAGACGTTGGATGACATGATGGATAAACTTAATGAGCGATTCGCAGGTCCTCTTGAGGTCATTCACCGTTCGCAAAAGACGATTAGGAAATATGAGCGTTACAGCGGCATTTTGAGCCAAGTGCAAGCCTACGTGGAACAGGATTATGCGAATCCGAATCTCAATCCGGAACTGATTGCACAGCATCTGCAATTATCGGCCAAATACTTGAGGACCTTATATCTGAAAGCATCGGGAGAGTCCTTAGGTGAATACATCACTCGTTATCGTTTGGATCAAGCGAAATCCTTGCTGGAAAATATGGAAACGACCGTCCAAGAGGCAGCGGCACGCAGCGGCTTTATCAATATTAACTACTTTTATACCTTGTTCAAAAAATACAACGGCATTACGCCGAATGAGTTCAGGAGTCTTACGAACTCGGAGCCTAGCTGATGCTAGCTGGCATAATTCTTATTCTGAAACCGACCAACAGATCCTGTTGATCGGTTTTTTTGCATTTAACGGCTGCTGTTGGCTTTAAAAGTGGAGGAAACTGAACAGCTTCCATAATTGAAGCTCAATTGGACAATATTGCAGTATTCGAGGGAAATAAGCGCCGTATATACTTAGGCCGTAAGCCGAGCAATCGCTGTTTAGATTATGCAGAAAAGGAGTGCAAAACGTAATGAGTGTGGGAGTCCCTCGCAAGAAGCACAAACGCTTCATCAGCCATTGGCAATTAATCGTCATGTCGCTGCCAGCCATCATTAAAATATTTGTGTTTGCTTATCTGCCCATGGTTGGCATCATGATGGCGTTTAAAGATTATGTGCCGACGAAGGGGATCTTGGGAAGTCCGTGGAACGGCTTTGACAATTTTAAGTTTTTCTTTCAATCAGCAGACGCCTGGCGTATTTTGCGCAATACAATTGGGCTCAATGGACTTCTGATTATTGTTGAATTGCTGGCTGGTGTCTTTTTCGCCCTGCTGTTATATGAGGTTGCTGGCAAAAAAACATTGAAGGTGTACCAATCCGTTATGTTTTTCCCGTATTTCTTCTCTTGGGTATTGGTTGGTTTGATGCTGACTACCTTATTGAATCCATCGACTGGTCTGCTGTCTACGCTGATCCGCAAGATGACGGGATATGAGGTGGCGTTCTACTCCGAGCCGTGGTATTGGCTCATCATACTTCCTCTCGTTGCCGTTTGGAAGGGGACGGGATTCAGCAGCTTGATCTACTATTCGGCGCTGATGAGCATCGATAAGGAGCTATTCGAAGCAGCAGAGATCGATGGGGCGACGAAAGTACAAACCGTTCGACATATTTCCATCCCGTTTCTAGCACCGATGATGGTGATGTTGACGATCCTTGCGATCGGACATATTATGCGTGCGGATTTCGGATTATTCTATTTCGTTCCGCGAAACGTAAGTGCATTGTTTCCCGTCACGGATGTACTAGATACGTATGTGTTCCGTGCGCTGACTGTGAATGGTGATTTCGCAATGAGCTCAGCCGTTGGGGTGTTCCAATCCATTGTTGGCTTCATCTTGATCTTGGGGACGAACCGTGTTGCTAAATTGTTCAACAAAGAATATGGACTATTTTAAGGTGGGAAGTGGCCGAATGATGACTAAGAAAAATACTGTTCACAAATGGCTAGTCCACATGTGCCTGATTCTGTTCTGTGCGATGTGCTTGCTGCCACTTGTGCTTACCATATCGATCTCGTTGACAGACGGAGCTGTGATCCAAACTTACGGTTATCAGCTGATTCCGCAGAAGTTTTCCTGGGAAGCGTACCGATTTATATGGATGGATCCATCCTCCCTGCTGGCGGGTTACAAGAATTCGCTCTTCATTGTCGTTTTCGGAACGACAGGTAACCTACTGGTGACGTCGATGATTGCCTACGCGTTGGCCCGACGAGATTTCCATTTGCGAAATGCGATCTCCTTCTATATTTTCGTAACCATGATATTCTCAGGCGGTATTGTGCCGCTTTATATTCTTATCGTGCAGTATCTGGAATGGAAGAACTCGCTGATTTCGTTAATTATTCCTGCCTTTGCAGCGCCTTTTCAGATTTTTATGCTGCGGGTGTTTTTTCAAGAAATTCCTGCACCACTAATTGAGTCGGCCAAGATTGATGGGGCATCTGATTTCAGAACATATTGGAGCATCGTGCTGCCACTCTCGAAACCTGCGCTAGCAACGGTGGCGTTAATGATGACCTTACATTACTGGAACGAGACGTTTAATGCCATTTTGTATATCGATAAAGTCTCTTTATACCCTATTCAGCTCATTTTAAAAAATATTACGTCGTATATCGAATTGGTAAAAGGCAGTGGGGTCGACCCCATGGGTAATCCCATTAGTGCATCCGACGTGCCAACTGATGCCATTATGTACGCCATGATGGTACTTACCTCGCTCCCAGTCATGTTTCTATTCGGGTTCTTACAAAAATATTTTGTCAAAGGGCTAACGATCGGTGCGGTCAAAGGGTGATAGGGTAACGACTTCACTCCAATATGAAGAAATGGAAAGGATTGATTTTGCAATGAATAAGTTAAGAGTTGGTATTGTTGGTGCTGGGAAAATTTTTGCCGGGTCGCATGCTCCTGCCTGGTTATCCAGTCCACATGTGGAAATCGTAGCGATAAGTGATACACATCTCCCGAATGCGGAAGAACAGGCGAACAAGTTGGGTGTTAGTCGTGTGTATCGTGATTATAAAGACATGTTGGAGCAGGAAACGCTGGATGTGGTCGGGGTTAGTACGCCTAATATCTATCACTCCGAGGTATCCATTGCAGCACTGGAACGCGGCCTTCACGTGTTCTGTGAGAAGCCGGATGCTGTGAGTCCTGAGGAAGCTCAGAAGATGGCGGATGCAGCCAAGCGCTCAGGAAAGTTGCTCATGGTGATGCGCAATAATCGTTTCACTCCGCAGGCGAAATTCCTCAAACGTTACATCGAGTCAGGTGCAATGGGCGAAATCTATACAGGCAGAACAGGTTGGATTCGCCGTAGAGGTATTCCCGGTCGAGGAGGGTGGTTCACAACCAAAGCCATGTCTGGAGGAGGGCCATTAATCGATCTTGGTGTCCATATGATTGATGTGGCTATTTGGATGATGGGCAATCCTCGCCCAGTCGCAGTGAGTGGAGCGGCATATACCAAGTTTGCCGATGCGAAGGTACAGATTTCCGCCGATTCGCGATTTGGTACGACACAAGATGGAGGTGTCTTTGATGTGGAAGATCTCGCTACGGGCTTCATTCGATTCGATAACGGCGCGTCGCTGCAAATCGAGTTCAGCTGGGCTTCGAATGTGGAAGATGATCTCAAGTTCATGGAGCTTCGTGGGACGAAAGCTGGATGCAGCTTGAAGAACGCTGAATTGAAGTTGATCACGGAGATCGAAGGAGTGCTTTGTGATATATCACCTCGATTCGGGGGAAGTGAGGTCAGGCCGCATGCGAGTAATATTCATCATTTCATCGCGTGTGTTCTCAGAGAAGAGGAGCCAATCAACACACCAGAGAGTGGTGTGGATATGATCCGTATTTTAAGTGCCATTTATGAATCCGCTGAGAGCGGTAGGGAAGTTAGGCTTGATTAGTACCGAAGAAGCTAGGAGGTGTCTAAAGTGGTAAGTTCCTCCTGCGTATCGAAAGGAGTATAGACATGCTTGAACAATACGAAGACAGTGAAAGGTTGAACAAGACGTTGCTTGAACCTTTCCGTTCACCTTATCAAGATTTCCTGTATTACGCATCTTCCGTCACTCCGGAATTGCGTCTAGCCATGAATGTCATAAAGCCAATATTGCCTGCACCGATTCTCATTCAGTTACACGGTTGGCATATGAGTATGCCTCAACCCTTACGACGTGAACAGCCTGGCGAGTCGCCATACTTGGTCGTTCAGGTGGATATGCGCGGGCGGGCTTTCTCGAGCGGCGTGGCGGATTGCAACGGTTTGGAATTGATCGACATCTATGATGCGGTGCAGTTTGTACGCAAGGAATATGGCGATTGGATTGTTGATCCAGAGCTGGTCTATTTAGAAGGCGGCAGCGGTGGTGGCGGAAATGTTTTGGCTGCGGTAGCCAAGTTTCCTGATCTGTTTGCGGCAGCAACCGCTTTGTATGGCGTATCGGATTACGCACGTTGGTATGAGCAAGATCTAACAGGTGAATTCCGAGATGACATGGATGTATGGATCGGGTGCCATCCGCAGGATGACCCGCAACGCTATGCGGCGCGAAGCGGGTTGGCGCTTGCAGCGAATCTCCATACGCCCTTGTACTTGACGCATGGCGATGGGGATATTCGCATTCCTGTTATCATGTCGCGGCTGTATGTGGAACAGCTGAATCTGTTGGGCAAGGCCCATCTGATTCAGTATGACGAATTACCGAGCGTAGGCGATCGGAGTCATATGGGAAGGGCCACAATACAGCAGCTTCATGATTTGCAAGAACGGTCGGAGGCGAATCGTCAGCGGCATGGCCTGCCCATCGAATTGGCTCCAAGTGGTGTCTTGCAGGTCGGGGGGTACGTGTATACGAAGCATTTTCATGTACATTTGGAATCGGTAAATCGTCTGGCCACACTGCATTATGATTTGGATCAGCAAACAATCTCTATATATACGGAACAACGCTGCTCCTACCGTTTGCAGTGGTCGGATGGTTCAACGGTTGAAGGAGAATGCGAGGTTGGAGGCAACGATGAGACACAAAATGGCGATACAACTGGCGACATTGCGGGAAAGCTGTAAGACGAATTTCCCACAAGTGCTGGAGACATTAGGTAATATGGGATGGGCTGGCGTACAGTTCGCTGGCTATCATGGTTACGACCCGAAGGAGTTGGCAGAAGTCGTTCGAGGGACAGGGATGAAGGTAGCGGGCCTTCATGTGAGTATTCCACTACTGAGAGATCAAATGGAGCAACTGATCGAGGATGCAGCCATATTCGGTACGCGGGATTTAATCTGCTCCAATACGCCGGATGATTGGAAGAATGCAGATGGATTTCGCGAAATGAAGCGCCTTCTGAATGAGTACGCTGCGTACTTGAAAAGCCGGGGACTGCGACTAAGTTATCACAACCATGCGTTCGAGTTCGAGACGGAAGTGGACGGTCAGTCCGCACTTCGTTACTTGCTGGATCCGGTTGAAGATCATGCACTGCTTGCTGAGATAGATGTCTATTGGGTGAAAAAAGGCGGATACGATCCGTATCCGTTTATTGAGCCCTATGCGGGACGCATGCCGATTATTCATCTGAAAGATATGACGGATGACGAGGAGCAAACCTTCGCTGAAATCGGGATGGGACAGATCGATTTTGTGCCTATTCTACAGTGGGGTGAAAAGCATGGCATCGAGTGGTACGTTGTCGAACAAGATCGCTGTCGTCGCGATCCGATGGAATCCGTACAGATAAGTTATGAGCAGTTGCTGCGCTTGTCGAAGCTCGTATGAGAGGAGGGGGTATGCTTGACGTTGAAGTATCATCTTGCGGAAATCATGCAAACAGTCGAAGTTGCGGTGCCGGAGAATAAACGCATTCCGTTCGGATGGCAAGCGGTAGCGGTAGGTGGATCACAATCACTAACAGTTCGTATGGGTTGGACGGATAAAGTGATTCCGGTATTCCCAGTGGGAGACTCTATTCAACTTCGAATTACTGCAGCTCTGGATGTTCGAGAAATGGTGCTGATTGAGGCCGTAACAATCAAATCTCGACGCCTAGTGGATGTATTTGATATTCGTTATGCGTCTACTTTGCAACCTTTTGCAATTCAGCTCATTCCAGATGATTGGGAAGCTGTCATTGAGGAAGGGATTGAATTGCGGATGCGAGAGGGAAGCATGCCGTTTTGGATTCTAGTACCGGACTCAACATTGCGTGACCAAGCTTCACTTCTGTTTCCCCATCTACTTGTATCGGATAGTGCATCGACGCAACAATTTGCGAGCGAGCAACAAATGCTTCGCATGCTGTCGTCCTTGTCTTCCCTTCAGCCGTTCGGCTGGCTGGAAGGTTGTGTGCTGGACGGGCTGATGGATTTGAGTCAGGCACTGGGGGAGCCGCGATTTGAAGAAGCGGCGAGAGCGCATTTGGCACTCTATTTGGACGACAACAATCGTCTGAAATACGAAGACCCGCTTAGTGAGCCATCTGACGGAAAAGTGTACGGTATTGAAGGTACGCTGCCATTCGCTGCATGGGCACGTTTGCAGCCAGATCATCCTGTCATGGAGCAAGCGATAAGCTTATGGATATCCCACCTGCGTGAGGATGGAGCCATTTGCGGCACAGGTATGCTATCTGCCGAAGGCAGCTATACGGTCGCTTATCCCATGGCAGTGTTGGCTCGCGTTCGGCAAGATGCGGCGTTGGCAGAGACGGCTGTACGGCAATTAGAGGTGCGCCGCCAGCTGCTTACACACTCTGACGGTGATCTCTATCTTCGATGTTATACGGATGGAAGTCTTACTTTCCGTCACTGGGCTAGGGCGCATGCTTGGTACTTGCTCGGACTGATCCGGACGCTCATGGAGCTGCGTGAAGCAGGGCACTCGAGCGCTGGTGCGGATCGTTGCGCAGCTGAATTTATCCGTGCATCGAACGTGGCGCTCTCGTATCAATCGCCAAAAGGCTTATGGTCGGTGTTTCTGGATGAGCCGTCAACAGGACCAGATACCTCAGGTTCGGCAGGGATTGCTGCGGCACTCGCGCTTGGCGCCAATTTCGGTCTTCTGCCGGAGCACGCGCGGTTAGCAGCTGAGCGTGCGCTACGGTCGCTGCTCCAATATGTAACGCCAGACGGGGTTCTAGGGCATGTTGCACAGAGCAATAAAGGCGGGGAAGCACTGCAACGAAGCGGTTATCGCGTGATGTTCCAGATGGCTACTGGTTTGTTAGGTCAATTATATGCCGCTTTGCGGCGGTAGAAGGAAGGGACGTTCCGATGTTGTTACAACGTCAAGATACCGTCGTCTTCCTAGGCGAAAGTCTCACGCCTCGCACTGGTATGTTATCGTCAGCCGTACCTGCTCGAAGATTCGCACTCTTGACTAGACTGCAAGAACGTCAAATTCGGGTTGTGCAATTATCGACGAGTCCGTCACCTGGCCGTCCGGATAAGAATGAGATATTGCGTCAATTTGATAAGGTCATTTCTTCGTTAAGTAGGAAATTTGGGAATCAATTTGTAGATATAAAACCTACTTTCGGACGCATAGAACGGTATAAAGAAAGTGCTGCATATCCCATTCAGCTGTTCAATGATGGCTGTCATTTGTCCGAGCTCAGGACAAAGATTGAAGAATAGGAGAGAAAGCGATGAATGAGACGATCAGAGTAACGATATGGAACGAGTATCGCCATGAGATGACGAAGCCAAATGTTCGAGAGCTGTATCCGAATGGCATGCATCATACTATCGCTGAAGGTTTAACGGGGAACTTTGCTATTCATACAGCGACACTCGATGAACCCGAGCACGGCTTGACTGACGAAGTGCTGGCCAATACGGATGTACTTATCTGGTGGGGGCATGTCGCTCACAAGGAGGTGACGGACGAGATCGTTGATCGCGTTGCTTCCCGCGTTCTGCAGGGGATGGGCTTCATCGCGCTACATTCTTCCCACTATGCGAAGGTATTTAAGAAGCTAATGGGTACGACCTGTTCCTTGTTGTATCGCGATGTAGGGGAAAAAGAAAGGCTCTGGGTAATCGCTCCAGGCCATCCCATTGCGGAGGGCATCGGCCCATTTTTTGAATTGGAGCGGGAGGAAATGTATGGCGAATTCTTCGATATTCCCTCACCAGACGAAGTGGTGTTTACCAGTTGGTTCGAAGGTGGCAATGTTTTTCGGAGCGGCTGCTGCTTTCATAGGGGACAAGGGAAGATTTTTTACTTCCGTCCCGGTCATGAGTTGTACCCGACTTATCATGATGCGAACGTACTGCGCGTCATCTCCAATGCAGTAGGTTGGGCTGCGCCAGTGAAGCGAGAAGCGTTGCGTTTTGGTAAAGCTGTACCGGCTTTGGAAGTTATCCAACCCAAGATATAGTCTTGATTATGAACGGGGCCAAGTAGGCTCCGTTTTTCTATGTGTAGCAGGGAGAGTAGAAGTAGAAAAAGCAGAGAAAGTTGGAGTAGGAGGTCAGTTGAGTAGCTGGATTTTTAAATAAATGTAAAAAATACAGCTAATTTTGGCGTATTCCCTGTGATTTAGCGAATAGATGGAAAAAGTACAGCTAATATAAGTGGGATTGGCAGTTTGGATGATTTGAGCGGAATTTAACTGTAGGAAATCCATCTAATGCTCCCAATTGAGGAGATTCTCCAAAAATAACTACATAAAATCCATCTAATTTGTTTGGGGGCGTGTTCCACAGCATACTGAAGAAGGAATTTGTTTACTGCACGAAATTTTGGAAAAAAGCACAGGCCTAACAAGACATGTTCGAGTACATTGTGCTCTTTTTACAACCGTAAAAGAATCCATGGTTCTTTGGGCTACGTCTCGCCTGATCGATTTGAAGAACTATATTACATTAAGCGTTAGTTAATTTCTCTTAGTAAGTGTCTACTTTCTTGACAGAGGTCCATATAAGCTACACTTACCAAAATTCGACATCAAATAAGCAAACTTGGGAATACTGTTTTAATCGGAAGCTTATATATTCCAGCAATCATATTAAATGAAAGGGAGTAATGTTCATCTGAAGGTAATAATCCCATGGGAAGGTGTCCAGGAGCTGCATCTAATTAAGGTGGCTAGAAAGGAGTGATAACTGATGTTGATTACCTACAAATCCTCTTGCGATGGAAATCTAGAAAAAATAGGGCACTTCGAAAAGGATTGCTGGATTAATATTACTGCCCCATTAAAGGAAGAACTTATAGAGGTATCTGAACTATACAACATTCCAATTGAATTCTTAGAAGATCCGTTAGATTTAGAAGAAAGTGCACGGATTCAATATGATGAAGAGACGGAGTGCACACTAATTATTAACGATTTCCCAATTATTGATGAGAATACGCATGCATTTGATTCTTATATTACCATTCCTATTGGAATCATTTTAGGAAAGGATTACGTCGTAACTGTTTGTAACCAATCTAGTAACTCCTTAGAAAATATGATCAAGAAAAATGTTAACACTTCGATGAAGAGTCGTTTTGCTCTAGAGATATTATTGTCATTTTCAACGCTGTATATAGAAAAATTAAAACTGCTCAACAAACAACGACTTAAAATAGAGAGTCATTTGCGTGATTCATTAACAAGCAAGCAACTCTATGACCTAATGGAAATTGAGAAAAGTTTAGTTTACTTTCTCACTTCTTTAAAGGCTAATGCGGATGTTATAACCAAACTTTTTCGTACCAAATCCTTAACATTATATGAGGATGACAAAGATCTTCTGGAAGATCTAAAAATTGAAAATAATCAAGCCATTGAAACCACAGAATTATACACAAGAATTTTGAATAGCATAACGGGATCGTATTCTTCCCTAATATCAAATGAATTAAATAAAACAATGAAAACTCTAACGTTATTTACAGTTTTTTTAACGCTGCCTACACTTGTATTTAGTTTCTTTGGTATGAATGTTACCTTACCCATTGCTGATAAAGATCCTTTCTCATGGATTATTACACTTGTAATAGCGTTAGTTATTGTTATTTGGATCGGTTTTGCGCTATGGAGAAGGAGGATGTTATAAATTGTTTAAACGAATTTAGTGCATAAAGAATACGATATTAATCCCTTTTAATTAGTGAATATTTGCCATATAATGGGGTTATTTGCAACTGGTTACTTTTTGGAGATTCCTGTTAACTATCATGGATGACAGTTTCGCATCGGAGCGTCACCAGTAACCTTAAAAATAGAGTAGGAGATATGAGAAAAATGCATGTACATTGAAATATAAATATTCTAGGATAATGGGAATATTTATATTTTGTTTAAATGGAGACTATGTGATGAAGAAGAGAGTGAAATTATACATCCTTGCAACTCCACTTTTACTTATGATGGGCGGATGCAGCATCATGCGATCAGATGATCCTAATGCGCCAATAAACATTGTGTCACAATCTGCAACAAATTCAACTTTACCGAAATCTCCCTTGAAAATTGGAGTCCTAATTTACAGGTTTGATGATACTTTCATGACAGAAGTGAGGAACAGCATACTTGCAGCAGCTGATAGCCATGTCATCGTCGAGTTCGCGGATAGTCGCAACTCTCAATCGACTCAGAATCATCAAATGGATAAATTTGTGAAAGAAAAGGTGGATGCTCTTGCGATTAACCCCGTAGATCGGACTGCAGCAGCCGCGATGATTACGAAGGCAAAAGCAGCCAACATTCCTGTGGTCTTTTTTAACCGGGAGCCTGTGGCAGATGCTATGAAAAAATGGGACAAGGTTTACTATGTCGGCGCTAAAGCGGAACAATCCGGTACAATGTCAGGTCAACTGATCGCTGACTATTTTAAGTCGCATCCGGAAGCGGATAAAAACAAGGATGATGTCCTGCAATATGTGATGTTGAAAGGAGAACCTGGCCATCAGGATGCCGAGTTGCGAACCAAATTCGCCATTAAAGCCGTAGAAGATGCGGGTATTAAGGTGGAAAAGCTAGCTGAGGATACGGGAATGTGGGAGCGCTCAAAGGGGAGAGCGAAAATGTCGACATTTCTAGGTTTATATGGGAATCGAATAGAGGCTGTTTTTGCCAATAACGATGATATGGCGCTTGGGGCTATTGACGCCATACAAGAGAACGACTTTTTGGCAGCCGATCGATTTATCCCCGTTGTTGGTGTCAATGGCACAGCCTCGGCTATGAAAGCGATGGAAGATGGGGCACTTCTGGGAACCGTGCTGAATGATGCAGTAAATCAAGGAAAAGCAACCTATGCCGTGGCTCATAGCTTGGCCACTGGACAGATTCCGGATCAAACCAACATTGGCTACGAAATGGCAGATGGTTTATATGTCTGGATACCTTATAAAAAGATTACGAAAGGAAATACGAGCATTAATCTATCAAACAACAATAGGTAAGCGTTATCAAATTGAATAGTAACCGTTTTGAATTAAGGAAGAAAATTATAGGTAAGTCGGAGGCTTTTGATGAGAAAATATGTGGATCTGTTCGTCTACTTGCTGCTTTCCATCTCTCTTATGCTATCGGGTTGCACAATAGCTGATACGGGGCGATCCAATCAGCAGGAGCAGGTGGCTGCGGTGGATCGTGGAAAGATCGCATCCTCAAGCGAAGTAAAGTTATCCGTCTACATGTATGTGACCGATGTAAGAGTACAGAACGTGTATTATGAGATTGCACGCACCTTCGAGGCCACACACCCGGAAATTAAAGTGGAACTGCAATTCCCTGGTTTTCAGTATGAAGAGATTCTGAAAGTTAAGCTTGCCACCAACGAGTTGCCAGATATTTTCGACACACATGGTTGGGCCAAGATTCGATATGGGAAGTATTTGGTGGATCTTAGAGATGAGCCGTGGGCGAGTCAATTGACAGATACGATAAAATCGGTTGTAACGGATGACGAGGGGAAAGTATACGTATTGCCTATTAGTGAAGCGAGGGATGGCTTCTCCTATAACATGGATGTTTTAGAAAAATATCATACTCAAGTGCCAGTTACTTTTGATGAGTTGATGATGGCCGCGGATAAGATTGTGAAAGAAAGCCACGGGAAAGTCGTTCCTTTCTTTTTTTCCGGCATTGATTCATGGACGATCGGACAGTATTTTGATTATTTCGCAAGCTCTCTATTTGAAAAGTCAGATGTTTTTAAAAAGTACCCGCTGACAGCGACAGATTCGGACTGGAGCCAGTGGAATGTGCTTGCCATGAAATGGAAGGAAATGTTCGATAATGGATATATCAATCAAGATGTTTTCACGGCAAAATACAGCGATTTGCCCGAGTTGTTTGCCGAAGGCAAAGTCGCATTTTCATTTGCTTCTCCCTCTTTTGCAGACGATGCGTATGAAGTAAACCCGAAAACACGAATTGGTATTATGCCAGTTCCATCATTAAGTGTGGGAGGAAAACCTGCTTTTTCAAGCGGAGAACGCAACACAATGGGCATCTGGAGAAAGTCCAAACATTTGGCCGAAGCAAAGCTGCTGGTGAATGAATTCGCAAAGCCGTCCAATATGAAAAAAATTGCAGACGTCGTAAAAATTCCGCCGGGATTGAAGGGGGTAACTCCCGAACATGAATTTGTACCGTTCTATAAGCTATATGAACAAGTACGTGTCACCCCCTATTTCGATCGTATATATTTGCCAAATGGGATGTGGGATGTGATGCGGAGTCTGGGAATTGAGTTGCTAGCAGGCGATGTAGCTCCAGAGAAGTTCGGTCAACTTATGAAACAAGAAGTCAATCGACTATCCAAATAAAAGGGCTAGAAGCTAGGAGGCAGGAACGCAATGAGATCTGATTCTTTTCGCTTTAAGCTCATGATGCTGTATTTCTGGACGATTGTAATTCCAACGGTTATCATCGTATTCTTTCTACCGAACTTTTTTCAAAAGTTGCTGCTGCATCAGACAACACAATATACCGAAAGCACAGCTGCTGCCTTTACGAAAAACATTGAAAGCTATCTGAATGAACTGGAGCGACTCACTTTAACGCCGTACTTTGACAGCGATATTATGAAGGCGCTTAAATATAAAGCCAAACAAGATCCTATAGCGCAGCTTTCCCCCCTTGAGAAATTGAAGATGGATGAAGTGCTGAATGAAAAGTTCCATAATTTTATTCGGATGTCTAGAAAAGATATATCAGGAACGACGCTGGTCACTTCAGATGGCTCCATCTATGCCAAATCAACAGGTTTGACAGCGCCAGTTAACAATTATCCCTTTTCTACCACAGAATGGTACCGCAAAGCGTTGGCAGCAGAGGGGTCGGCCGTCTTTATTGGTAGTCATAAGCAAGACTACTTGAAGCAGCCTTTAGAGACAGATGTATTCTCGGTAGCTAGGATTATAAGAGATCCTGATACGGAGTTACAGCTTGCTTTTATTATTGCCGATGCAGATACTGGGGTGCTGCGGAATTTAATCCAAGATTTCCAATTTAACGTAAACGCTACCATTGCTGTTCTCGATGACAATCAACAGGTGGTTTATTCCACAGCACCATTATCTACATTAATGAGTAAAAGCGTAGGGGAGTCCTCAGTTTCGTTAGTAGAGGATGAAAATACGTACACGGTTATTCGCCGAGATATTGGAACAGCCCATTGGAAGTTGGTTTTTTTTTGCCAAATTCAGAAATTATCTCTCAGCTAAGGTGGTTGTACATTATCGGGGGATTGTTCGCTGTTTGCGGACTTTTCTTAACAGTCATTGTCTTCTTTCTTCTATCAAAGTGGATTATTCGTCCGTTTAAAGAAATCATCTGGACGATGAAGAAAGTGGAAATCGGTAATTTGCAAACACGTCTGCAAGTTAGGGGGACGGATGAGGTAGCGCAAATTGGTTTAGCGTTTAATCGAATGATTAATCAAGTGGAAGAGCTTATTGTTCGCGAATATCAAGCGAAATTTAATCAACAGCAAGCGGAATATCGGTCCTTGCAAGCTCAAATCCAACCCCATTTTCTTTATAATATCTTAAATGGCTTTATTGGTCTTAATCGGATTGGAGAGCATGAGAAGCTGGAAGAGTCGATCATTCACCTTAGTAAAATGCTTAGGTATATTCTTGCTGGGCGAGATTGGACTTGCGTTAAGGATGAGTGCGACTTTCTCACTTGGTACTGCCAATTGCAGCAGCTCCGGTTCCAGGATCGTTTGCAATACCGTATTAGATATGACACAGAGAGCATGAGCGTTCAAATTCCAAAGTTATTACTTCAACCACTTGTTGAGAATAGTATCATTCATGGAATTGAACCTCTGAATCAGCAAAGGGAATTGAACGTCGATGTTCATGTGGTGAACTATCATACGCTAGCTATTTCGGTTACGGATAATGGTGCTGGATTTGATGTAAGTAAAGCTGGGAAAAGTGTAGGTCTAACCAATGTTAAAGAACGCTTGCAGCTTGCATATCCCGAAGGTGAATTTGCTTTGGACAGCAAGATTGGAGAGGGCACTCGCATACATATTCGAATTCCTATCAAGGAGGCATTCAATTGAAAATAGTAATTGCCGATGACGAATATTTAGCACAACAAACATTACTTAGTATGATTCGCCAAATTGAAGGTGAGTGGGAAGTTGTGGGAGTAGCGGGCAATGGCTCTGAACTGTTAGACATCCTTCAAGCGCAGCGTCCTGATATCGCTTTTGTGGATATCAAGATGCCTGGTATGAATGGCATT
This sequence comes from Paenibacillus plantarum, assembly GCF_013141695.1. Lineage (GTDB taxonomy): Bacteria > Bacillota > Bacilli > Paenibacillales > NBRC-103111 > Paenibacillus_E > Paenibacillus_E plantarum. Next base: position 155,145 of record NZ_WHNY01000026.1, on the reverse strand, counting down.
GAAGCTATTAGAGAAGGTAAGGTTGTTTCTCCTCACACGGAATGGTTTATTTTATCAGGCTATTCGGAGTTCATTTATGCCCAAGAAGGTATTCAGCTTGGTGTCCTTAACTATTTGCTAAAACCTCTTAGTTTAGGGGAGTTGCGGGAAGCGTTACTTTCTGCAAAGGCATCTATTCAAGAAAGGGTTGTAGACAAACAAAGACAATTCGCGAATTCCGTGCAGAATCTGTGTTATGGATTTGAGCAGGATAATGTTTGCATTAAGGACGAGTATACATACATGCATGTTCAAATGGCTGTCGTTTTTTGGGATTGTTCTCTAGAAGGAACAGCTGAATCCTTACTGTTTAGACAGGTATACATCTCAATCAACCGGATTGTTGAAGAGTTTACGGCAAAAGGAGTGTTGCTTACCTGCTTTGCCCTCCCGAGTGGTCAGTATACGATCGTTGGGGGCCCTCGGTACAGCGTCAAAGACAAGGAAAGCTGGAACGAATTTATCTTGCGACTGCAACAAATTATTGATAGCTGGAATAGTTCTGAATTGAAGCTAACGGTCATTTCTTCACAGGAGCATTTACCTTTGCATGATATTAATCAATATGTGAATCGCATCATTCAGAGCAGTATTTTTCGTATCTTGAAGGGGTTGGGTAAAATGTGGAACAACCATTCGTTTCAGCACTTTAGTAGTGAACATCACGAACTGTGCAAACGAATGGAGAGATTGGTTAAGGCTTACCGCGAGAATCGGTACTCAGGATATATGGATGCGTTGTTTGCGATTAAGCAATACGCTGCAGCGAGTGAACGTCTTTTTGAAGGTAGCGGCATTATGGAATCAATTGGCACTTATTTAACAACAACAATGCGAATTCAGCTTGAGTCTGGCACGTCCATGTCTAGGTGTATTGTGCTTTTGAAGGAGCGTGGTGAACGAATGCTGCAACGAATGAACAAGGATGAACCATCCCAGGATATTGTGCAGAAAGTTATCCAATACATGAAGACCAATTATAGGAACGAGATCGGTACAAACTTAATTGCGGTGCATTTTCATGTCACGCCGAATTACTTGAGTACCGTGTTTCATCAGAAAACGGGATCTACAATTATGCGTTTCTTGACTGAACTTCGAATTAACAAGGCCAAGGAAATTCTAGCAGAAGGAACTGTCCAGATACAAGAGGCGGCGGAACTTGTCGGGTATTTCAATCCTAGTCACTTTACGAATTTATTTAAAAAAATTGAGGGACATTCCCCTACTGAATATAAACATATGTTGAAAAGAAACGGATAGTAAAAGAAGTCGATTGACCATAGAAATGGACAAGTCAACATTAATTATGAGACTCATGGAAGCGCCAACATTCATGTTATCCTGTATGTATTGAAGCCATTGGAAGGCTATGCGATGAAGGGTGGGGACATTGTTTCTAGAGCGCGAAATGCCTCAACGCACATTGTACGAATGGCTAGAAAATTATTGTAATCCCAGAGATTCCGTTACCATTACGGGGGAGACGGACCTGAGCCACTTGTCAGTCTAAGTGCTAAGGCCGATAGGTAACATGAAGAAAAAGAGGAGGAGTAACATTGCAAAAAAGACGTTCTACACCGAAAATTGCGGTAAAACTATTCTTAATTATGAGCTTGCTTATTGTCAGTCTGCCAATTGGATTGCCGAATGCCGCCTTTGCCAATTCTGAACAACCTCTATTTAAACAAGACCAATATAATTCTGATGAAAGCAACGTCACGAAAGCTGGAATTTCATCGGTGTCCGAAGCTACTTATGTATCTGACCCAAATGGGGTAAACAAGGCATTTGCGGCGGAGCTGCCAGCTGCGGCAGGAGCAAGCATGGTGTTGGATAGTGCATGGGAAGTAGAAAACCCGACAAATGGAAAACTTGTTGTTAATGCGGATGGAAGTATTACGATCACAACGGAAGGTGGAGCAATTAATGATGCAGGGGGAATGAAAAACACCCTTTACTATCAGCTTCCGAACCAGACGGACTATGATTTTACTGTGAAAGTAAAAGGGAATTTTACGGCGAACTATCAGGGAGCTCAACTGATGATCGCAAGCGGAAAAAACCGTGCGAATGCCGTTGGTGTGGTCCGCAGATTTCATGGATTTCTTGGCGGAACATATGGAACAAACATGCTCATGGGCGTTATGCAGAATGGTGGTACGCCTGGCGAGTATTATGAAGGTGCTGCAACCATCGGCAATGAGTTCTATCTGAAACTTCAGAAGCAGAACGGAAGAATCACTGGTTTCTATGCAGCGGCGTACAGTGACAACAAAGCAGATTGGAATCAGATTATTGATACCACTGGCGGCAAGAACTATGAATTCATAGACAAGGGTAATGCACTCATTGACCCTGAGAAGATTTATTTAGGAATCGCAGCGGCAAACGGTGGCGGGAATACACCTACAAACATCACGTTCTCTGATCTGAGAATTGGTGGTGAACCGGTACCTTTCGCTATAAATTCAAAGGCATTAAAATCCGTTGTGCTTTCTGGTGAAACAGAAATGGGTGTAGGTGCTGCACATACACAACCGCTTAACGTGACAGGTTCAGATTATGATGGTAGTGAGATTACAGAATTTGATTCGGTAGTTTACACAAGCAGTGATGTAGATGTGGCAACGGTTAGTCAAAATGGTGTTGTTACAGGTATACATAACGGTAATGTAGTCATTACTGCCAAAGCAACATTGGGCGAAGTTACAAGAACAGCTACTCTGGCCATTCAAGTTGGAGATATTGAGACAGAAGAATCATGGGAACTTTCATCTCCAGATGGCCATACCAAGATGAAGGTAGAAATGATCACAGGTGGCGTTCTGCAATATACTGCGGAAAAGAATGGTGTACAAAATATTGGGACATCACCACTTGGTTTAGTAACCAGCTTAGGTGACTTTACGAGTGGTCTTGTATTAAGAGAAACTTCAGAAGTGAAAGAAATCAACGAAAGCTATAAGGTGCTTTCCGGTAAGAGTAATGAATATACCAATCACTACAAAGAACAAACGCTTACATTTGCAAGGAAGAATGATAATTCTGTTACATTTGATTTGATAATCCGCGCCTATGATGATGGAACGGCATACAGATATGCTGTCCACACAGATGTGGCCAAAGAGATTAAAATCAGTGATGAAGTATCAGGCTTGCAGCTTCCGAAAGAAGCAGATGTATATTGGATGAACTATACTTCAGCTACATGGAACTATGAAGGTCAGTATACAAAAACGACAACTGAAGGATTAGCAGCGGGCTCTACTCCCTCCATACCATTCTTATATGGGAAAAATGGTGTCTGGACGCTGTTCTCAGAAGCAGACCTCAACGGAACTTACACGGGTTCTATGTTTACAGTCAAAGACAACGGGATGTTAGATGTTTCATTCTCTAAGACACAAGGGACGAAGGCTGTAGTGACAACGACGCCTTTCAAATCTCCATGGAGAGCGGCCATCACAGGTACTACGAAAGACATTGTCGAAAATACAATGATTGAAAACTTGAGTACGCCGGCAGATTATGCAAAATATGATTATGAATCATGGGTAGACCCAGGTTTATCTTCCTGGTCATGGGTAGCTAACTGGGGAAGTGGAATCAGTGATCAGTCCAAAGCTGAAACACATGTGAACTGGATTAACTTTGGAGCTGAAATCGGATGGGATTATTATATCCTTGATGAAGGCTGGGCTCTGGGCGGTCGTGGTAACGTGACTGGTGTGCGTGACTGGTGGCCGCAAGTAAAAGCGTTAGCAGAAGAAAAAGGAGTTAGATTGTGGGCTTGGGTACATGTAAGCGATATTGATACACAAGCAGAACGCGACAAGCACTTCTCTGAATGGGCTGCACAAGGTATCGTAGGCATCAAGCCGGATTTCTTTGATGGGGAAGGCCAGAGTAATATGCAGCTTTATGATGATCTGTATAAAGATGCGGCGAAGTACAAGCTCATGGTTCTTGCACATGGTGCAAATAAACCAACCGGTGAAATTCGTACGTATCCAAACGTATATGGACATGAAGCAATCCGTGGACAGGAAGCAGGAGGTATTACTGCGGAACAGTACACAATGATTCCGTTTATCCGAGCGGCAATTGGACCGGCAGAGGTTACTGAAGAAATCAAATCTAAAGATCCTAACAAGACGACTATGGGATTCCAGATCGCATTGACAGCGTTGATTGAAGACGGAATTCACAGTATGGGTTCTCCGCCGGATGCTTATAGAAGTAACCCAGAAGGCATGTCCTACTATAAAAATTACCCGAAAAAATGGGATGAAACAGAATTAGTTAATGGTGAAGTTGGCGATTATCTGAACATAGCAAGAAGAGCCGGAACGAACTGGTATGTTTCTGGAATCAGTGTGAATCCAAAAACGATGCAAGTTCCATTAAAATCGCTTGACGCAGACAAAGCGTATACGGTATTGCTTTACACAGAAAACGGCAGACAAGATCTAGATATGAAAATTATCCCGAATGTTACAAACCAAACCGTATTGGACGTAAATGTACTTTATGGTGGCGGATATGCCTTACGTGCAGTTCCGACAGCAGAGTTGGATAGCATTACTTCAATCGTTGCCACTCCGGCAAAAGTGTCCGTAGAAAAAGGATATTTATCTAATCCGGTAGCACTTACGCTCAGTCCGGTAAAAGCAGAATTCAAAGATGTTATATGGAGTGTTGCAGATGCAACAATCGCAACTGTTAATCAGAACGGTGTCATCCGAGGCGTTGCTGAAGGTGAGACTACAGTAACGGTAACTTCTGCTTTCAACGCAACTGTAAAAAAAGAAATTAAAGTAACGGTTACACCTCCAAGGTATGTTCTTGATAGTAATAAATGGTCAATTCTTAACCGAAGTGAAAATGTTATTATCAATAATACCGATTCTGCAACAATTACAACAGAAACGGGAGTACTTGGCGCTAATAACTGGAAAAACATGTTCGCTATGGACGTACCGGCAGGCGATAAAGACTTTACGATCACTGCTAAGATTTCCGGTGGCCTTAAGGCAAATTATCAAGGTGGATTTATCACAGTCTTTGATAAAGCGAATCCGAATAGCTTATCGGTAGCAGCAGGACGGCGTTATCACAGCGGCATAATGGGGGGAAGTCACCCTCAGGCGCTCGGTGTAATGTCAACCTCAGGAGGTACCTCTGAATATTACAACGCAGATGATAATTATAATCAGGATGTTTACGTAAAAATTCAAAAAGCGGGCAGTACATTTACTAATTCCTATAGCTATGATGGTGAAATTTGGACAGCAATTACAGACAAAGGAACACCTAAAACGACTACAAATGCAAATTTGGCAGCAAGTGCACAACTTTCTGTAGGTTTCTATGCAGGTTCAGGCGGGGGACAAACAGCAATTGATATCAAAGTCAGCGATTTTACTTACAATGGTGTGAAGGTACCATTAGCCATTGATTCCGTGGGACCAGAAGTTGTTGATAAGACGGCGCTGAATGAAGCAATAGCATCTGTAGAAGCATTAAATGAAGTAAACTACACAGCAGGAAGCTGGGCAGCATTAGTTACTAAATTGAATGCAGGAAAAGATGTAACTGCAAAAGTGAATGCTACACAGCAGGAAGTGGCTGAAGCAACAGCAGCAATTCAAACAGCAGTTGAAGCACTTGTAGTTGTAGATCCAGAAGTTGTTGATAAAACGGAACTGAATGAAGCAATAGCATCTGTAGAAGCATTGAAAGAAGCAGACTACACAGCAGGCAGTTGGGCAGCATTAGTTACTAAATTGAATGCAGGAAAAGATGTAGCTGCAAATATGAATGCTACACAGCAGGAAGTGGATGAAGCAGCAGCAGCAATTCAAGCAGCAGTAGAAGCACTTGCTGGAACAGATCCAGGAACAGATCCAGGAGCAGGTCCAGGAGCAGGTCCAGGAGCAGGTCCAGGAACAGGAGCAGGAGCAGGAGCAGGAACAGGAACGGATCCAGAAAAACCAGTGACTGAACCTGTACAGCCGGGAGTGCAATTCATGGCCAATGTCGTTGATATTGCCAGCGTGCTAACCGGCTTCGCACAAAAAGTTGAGGAAGCCAAGTCCATTCCGGCTCCGTTGGAATTTACGGATACTTCTTCTCATTGGGCTGACTCCACCATTGGTATCTTTGTGAAGTTAGGATTGGTTACCGGTTATCAGGACGGCAGCTTCCACCCGGATGGAAGCATCACCAGAGCGGAGTTCGCTACGGTTATTGCCAAGGTATTTGGCCTTGCAGGTAACGCTAACGGAAGCTCCTTAAGTGATATTTCCGGTCACTGGGCTGAAAACTCCATTATAGCCTTGCAACAAAAAGGTATAATTTCCGGCTACGAGAACGGCACATTCCTGCCTGATCGGGAAATCAGTCGTGCGGAGATTATTGCAATGATCTCCAAGATCATTAACCTGAATAGCGTTAATACTGCGTCCTCCAGCTTCTCGGATCTGGATGAGACATGGAATAAGGAGCAGATCGGGCAAGCGGCGGCAGCCGGCATCATCAGCGGGGTGGGAGAGGGTATGTTTCTTCCAGCCAAGCAGGCTTCCCGTGCCGAAGCGTTAACTATTGTACTGCACGTTCTAGAGACTAATCCGGAGCTTAAGAGCCTCCTGGATACCCTGAAATAAGCAAGCCTTTGGTTTACTAAAGGCGCTTGTCCAAATAGAAGCCCGCCAAAGTAGGAACCATCCCATAGCGATAAGCTACGGTCTGGGGATGTTGGCGGGCTCTTTTTATTTCTTTGTCTATGCCTTGAGGAACTCTTGCAATTGATTAGATTAGAGCTCAAATACGAAAATATTACATAAAAGAGACGGAGCAAGTACATTTTTCTTGATGAACTTATGCGATATAGTAATCATACTAATTTTAAAAAAGGCTATAGCGAAGTGTGAAATGATCGCAAGAGAAGCAGAGAGGTGTATCATATTGTTTTTACAAGCAAAAGAAACAGTGGAAATCAGGATTGACGCTCAGGAACATCAGGGTATTGGGCTAGCTTTGCAAGATTTAATTCGTGATTTGAGCCATGTGATGAACATTCAGGCCGATTGCCGAAAGTACCTTTCGGATGTAGAGGGCTTTTCTATTCTAGTAGGAAGTTTAAGCAATCCTGCTTTTTCAGATTTCTTAAAGAAGAAAAAGATAGATTTCAGTGATATCGATGGAAAAAAAGAATATTATTTTGTTAAAAGTATAGGCGAAGAAGGGCGTCATCTCGTAATTGCTGGCAGTGATACCAGAGGGGCGATCTATGGGATTTACGAATTTAGCCGAGTTGTTCTGGGCGTGAATCCCTTGTATCTGTGGACAGGCCATGCACCTGCACCCAAGGAAAGTCTTGATTTGGGCAGCATTTCGTTGATGGATGGACCTACAACGTTCCGTTACCGAGGATGGTTCATCAATGATGAGGATCTGTTGCTGGGATGGACTGGGAAATTCGATCAGGATTTCCAGAACAATGCCTTCACGAAGCATGCGGGTTATGCGAACGCACTGGAACCGATTATGGAGACTGCACTCCGTCTCAAACAGAATCTGCTGATCCCGTGCTCCTTGTTAGACATCCTCGATCCGTCCGATGAGGATTTGGTCAGGCGGGTGTCAGAGCGCGGGCTACTTATTTCCCAACATCACATTGAGCCGTTAGGGGTATTCCCCAAAAGGGTTCGACGCTATTGGCAGGAAAAAGGAGATGTTGAACCACTGTCCTATACGAAAAATCCTGAGAAGTATGAGGAGGTTTGGCGGCTTTATGCAAGCCGTTGGGCACGATATGACAATGTGGTTTGGCAACTTGGTCTTCGTGGCATGGGCGACAAGCCTGTCTGGGCAGATGATCCCTATGCGCCAGAAACAGCGAGTGGAAGAGGTCAGTTGATTGCTGGTGCCATTGCTAAGCAACATGAGATTATTGTCGAAGCACTAGGTCACAATGACTTCGCCTCTACAGCCACGTTGTGGATGGAAGGTATGGAGCTTCTGAAGGGGGGACATCTATCCTTCCCGAAAGAAACGATCATTATCCATGCGGATTTTGGACCGACTCAGATGTTGGGTGACAGCTTCTATGAGGTAAAACGAGAGCCAGATAGGCAGTATGGGATTTACTATCACGTTGCTTTCTGGAGTTGTGGACCCCATCAGGTCCAGGGGACTTCACCGCAGAAAATTTACTACAATCTGCAAGCAGCTGTTCAACAAGGAAATACAGACTACCTAGTTGTTAATGTAACGAACCTCAGAGAAATGCTGCTTGGAACCCAATATACGGCGGCAATAGGTTGGAATTTTGGGAATTACCAACCAGAAGCGTACTTGCAAGATTGGTCTGTCGAACATTACGGTCAGCAAGTTGGAGGGGCAGTTGCTCTTGCATATCAAGGTTATTTCGGCGCATTCCACGCCTTGGACAACCGGGGATACGCAGGTCGTATGCTCCTGATGGACGGCATGTGCCGTAGACTTACAGTTAAGCTGGTGGCCATCCTGAATGGTCAACCGTTTACCAAAGACGAGATCCAGAACAAAACCCTGTTGGCTTTCGATCAAGCAGAGGATTTCATAAGCTATTATAAAAATGCCACTGGAGATGCTCTTCCGAAGTGGGACATGGCTTTGAACGCGGCTCATCAGGCTTTGCAGGAAATAGACGAGGAGCGCAGAGAGTTCTTTACGACCAATCTGATCGTCCAACTAACTCTCATCCGTGCGCTATATCGGACCGTTCATCATCTATCTGTTGCAGCGGAGTTTGTACTTGCCGGATCTACAAGCGAAAAGTACCAGGCGCGTGGCCGAATCTTGGAGGCATTAGCAGAGCTTCAGCTGGCATCAGTTATCCGTATGCATGCGGAGAAAGGGAAGTGGAAAGGTTGGTACGATGGTGATGTACTGCTAAACCTTCCTGACCTTATCCGCCAAGTGAGAGAATGTGCAGGGAATTATTGAGACGCATGCCTAGAAATTTATACCAATAATGGAGAGGTGTTGCTACTTTGATTACTTACTTGAAGCCAACTTATACGACAACAAGCTCGGAATTTCAGTTACAGGTAGACCTGAACGCTGTCATTGTTGAACATTTTTTGGACTACCACTATGCTCATTTTTCCTACTCAGGGGTGTCAACATTAACTATCACGGCAAGTCAGCCAATCACAAGTTATGATATAAGTCCACACAGCATGGGGATCACCGGGATAGTAAGTGGGAATCAGCTGACTTTCACGATCGACAGCAGCTCTGTCAAGCCATCCTATCTGGTTATACAGATTAATGACTTGGAGAAGATGGTTGTTCTTGCCGACCCTTTGGAAGGCAATGCTCCGCCACCTTCAGGGACAGGTATCTATAATATTATCGACGCTCCTTATCAGGCAGACAACACCTGGACGATCGATGTTACCCATCTTATCCAGCAGGCTATTGATGATGCCTCAGCAGCAGGTGGGGGAATCGTATATGTTCCTGTTGGTGTATACAAAGTGAAGGACATCCTGTACATCAAGAGCAATGTCACTCTTTACCTACAAGGCGGGGCCGTCATCAAGTCAAATCCGGACAGAACCCTTTATGATTATACGACTAGTAGGGAAGGTAAAATATTTATTGATCCCATGATTCGGATCGACCATGCTCCTCATGCCAAAATAATAGGGCGAGGCATCCTGGATGCCAGTGGCATAGCGATTATGGATAAAGATCGTGCATCATCGACCTTTCTCGGGTACAGAAGAAATGTGATCGTAGGTAACCATTCCGATCATGTTACGATAGAGGGCATCATCATCAAGGACTCGACCACGTGGACGATTAACGGTATTCAAGGTGGCGAAGGATTTACGGTCAGACATGTTAAGGTTATTAATCACAAAAATGCCGACCAATATAAAATCATGAATGATGGTATCGATTTATGCGGAACTAGGAACGCGGTAGCGGAAAAGAATTTTGTCATGACCGTGGATGATGCTCTTTGTGCAAAATCAACGATAACTGACTATGCCATGTATAATGTTCGTTTCAAAAACAATATTGTATTCTCGTCCTGTGCGGGACTCAAAGCGGGTTTGCAATCCCACAGCCCCATGTATGACGTCTGGTTTGAAGATAACGACGTTGTTCAGGCACGACGAGGCATTGTGGTAGAAGCAACCTCAGGGAAGCAACTGATGAGTGATATCCATTTTGTAAATACGAGGGTGGAAAACTACGTATTTACCTCCATGGGGAAAAGTATTCCTGTAGAAATAGAAGCAGGTACAGCACCTGTAAAGAATGTTTTTATTGATAGCGCTTATTTCGAAAAACAGGCTTTTAACCCCATACATTTGTATGGCTCAAGTGATGCGAATGATGTGACAAATGTTACATTTAACGACCTTAATTTGTGTGGGAATGTCATTTCGAATGTCACGGACGCAGGAGTTAGTGTGGGTAGCTATACAGCCGGTATAACGGTGACTTCCAGCACTAACAAGGTATAGTAGAAATAAAACCATTATCAGAGCCATGCATATATTGCGGGCTCTCTTTGTTTACCATAGCATACCATCAACGAATTTAGTGCATAAAAGAAACGAGATTATTCCCTTTTTATTGGTAAATATATGCCATAGAATGAAGTTGTTTGCAAACGCTTACTTGAGTGAGGAGGGGGGCCTGCTAACCATTATGGATGACAGATTCGCAGCGTAACTTGTACGTAATGAATGAAACGCAACCACAAGTAAACTGGAGGCGAAATAACAATGCGTGTAGAGTCATGACGAAGGCAACGGGGTATGGAACGATATTCATTTTATCGACATCCGCACAGAAAAGATCTTTGATAACGCCAATATAGGACGGCTCCACTCCTCATCTGGACAGCCAAATATAAAACGGAGGTTGGCCCGATTAGCAATGTAGAACTGACCCGCATTACCTATGAGAATCTGGGCAATTTCCACTCCATCATTCAAGGTTATGACAGCGCGAGTAAGGTTTCCAATGTAAACTTCACGAATTTGAAGATGAACGGTACCATGATCACGAATCCTACACAAGGAATCATTGATATGGGCCCAAACACATCCAACATTACGTTTAACACGGTGGTCACGAATTACTCAATTACCAACGCAAATTCAGGTAAAACTGTTGAAGTTTTCGGTGGTGGTACGGTGGATGGAACAAAGATCGTTCAATGGAATTATCATGCTGGAACGAATCAACGGTGGGAGCTTATCGATGCTGGCGGTGGTTACTACAAAATTAAAAACGTTAAAAGTGGTAAAGTTCTAGAAGTGACAGGCGGTTCTACAGCGAATGGAGCATTAGTCGCTCAATGGTCAGATAACGGCGGAACCAATCAACAGTGGCAGATCGTTGACGTTGGAAATGGCTACTCGAAACTCATTAATCGCAAGAGCGGTAAAGCATTAGATAACAGCGGGTCGACGGCAGACGGAGCTCAGCTCACTCAATGGACAGATAATGGCGGAGACAATCAGAAATATCGGTTATTTGCGCAGTAGACCAGGCAGTCTCATTAGCGAATATTTTGCATAAAAGATGCGAGATCATTTCATTTTTAAGGATGAACGTAGGCAAGTAGAATGAAACTGGAGGCGAAATAATAATGTATGTTAGTAAAGTGAATAGCCGAATCGGAAATTGGTTGGCAAAACTTATCGTGGTTGCTGCTCTAATGTTTAGTTTCACTGTTAGCATGGCTCAGCCTGCATCGGCGGCTACCGTCGTGACTTATCCTTCTTACTTCGGTACAAGCTCGGCCTACACTTTGAAGGTTGATTCGACTACTGTCAGGGTTGCCAGGCAGTTTGATTATTCCTTTGCTCAGTTGTCTTATTCCGGAACAGCAACATTTAAAGTAACTGCTTCGGAAAATATCACTTCCTATAATATTAGTCCTCATAGTTACGGCATCGAAGCAACGGTAAGCGGAAAGGATCTAACTTTTTCCCTTCCTCAAGCCGGATCTCGGTACTTAGTAATCAAGATTAATAACCTGGAGAATCTTGTCATTATGGCTGATCCTGTGGAGACAGATGCACCAACGCCTAATGGCGGAAGCGTGAAAAGCATTATGGATTATTCAGGCGTAGATAAAACAGGCGGGAATTTGATGACGTCCAAAATCCAACAAGCCATCAATGATGCGAATGCTCGTTCCGGCGGAGGCACTGTTTATTTCCCTGCTGGTATTTACAAGTTTTCTCAAATTGAGCTTAAAAGTAACGTCACCCTCTATTTAGCTGCTGGTTCCGTACTTCGCGGGTCATCGGATGTAAACGATTATGATTTCACGAACACCATTTTTACCAATGCCAACATTCGTATCGTAGGGGCCTCTAATGTAGCTATCAAAGGAAGAGGGATGATCGACTCCAATGGGACGACGCTCACAACAGGCGATAGTGGGCCGAATCGAGAATATATCATCCATTCATACAAAAACGCGTCAGGTACGAAGCCGAATAACCTAACCTTCGAGGGTTTCACATTAAGAGATGGAACAACTTGGAACTTTAGAATTCAGGACGCTACTAACGTCAAAATTAATAATGTAAAGATTATCAATAACGTCAACTGGATTCATGGCGATGGTTTCGATCTTGTTAATACTTCCTTTGCTGTTGTGGATCAATGCTTCGCCTATACCGGCGATGACGTATTTGATGCGAAAGCATCAACGGAAGAACCGATGACGGATGTCGTATACAAAAATTCGGTTGCTTTTACCGAATCAGCGGGTACGAAGGTCGGTATGCAAGGAAATGCAGCGATTAGCGATGTTTGGTTTATCAATATTGACGTGATCCAGGGCTATCGTGGCGTCAGTGTAGACCATGACCAAGGGAATGGAGTATGGGACGATATTCATTTTATCGATATCCGTACGGAAAGGATTTTCAATAATGGAACCAGCGGCCAATTCAGAACGTCTCCGCTCCTCGTCTGGACGGCCAAATATAGTGGTAGCGAGGTTGGTCCCGTTAGCAATATAGAACTGACTCGCGTTAGCTTTGAGGATACCAGAAATTTTCATTCCTTCATTCAAGGTTACGACAGTTCTAGCAAAGTTTCCAATGTAACCATCACAGATTTAAAGATGAACGGTAACTTAATCACGAATGCTTCCCAGGGTCTAATTGATATCGGTGCGAACACATCCAATATTACTTTTAACACAAATCCAGCTACTATAAAGATTATGAACGCAGATACAAGTAAAGCTGTTGAAGTTTTCGGTGGTTCTACGACGGATGGAGCCAAAATATCGCAATGGGATTATAGTGGTGGCAAGAATCAACGGTGGCAGCTTGTTGATGTTGGCGGCGGCTATTATAAGATCAAAAACCTCAAAAGCGGAAAAGTCCTGGAAGTGACAGGTGGTTCTACGACGAATGGAGCTCTAGTCGCTCAATGGACGGATAACGGCGGAACCAATCAGCAATGGCAGATCGTTGATGTTGGAAATGGATACTCGAAACTCATTAATCGCAAGAGCGGTAAAGCATTAGATAGTGGTGGGACGACGGCAGACGGAGCTCAGCTTACTCAGTGGACAGATAATAGTGGAGGCAATCAAAAGTGGCAGTTAAAGGAATGAAGTAGACATCTAGTGAAGTGTTGGGCGTGGGTGAAGAGCGGTGAATCCGTTCTTTGCCCACGCCTTTTTATTGCTTATCCAGGCTGGATTAACTCAGCCAAAGAGAAAAAGAGAGGCTTACTGCCTCTCTTTTTCCTTTACTCTTGCTCCATCAGCTTATATTGAGGTTCCCAGCCTAATATTCTTTTCGCCTTTGCGTTAGAAATAAGAGATGTTCTTCCATCTAGCGAGGAACGAATTTCTTTGACTCCGGGGAGGTATTGCTCGACTAACTCCTGGGTAAGCCGGTTCGATGAACTATCATCGGCAGCGATGATCAATGCCTCCGCGCCAAGCCCATCTGTTTCAATCGCTTTAAGACATGCAGAAGCAACGTCTCTTGCATCGATGTAAGACCACAGGATTCGCAAACGCGCTTCCGTATCGTCGAAGTTGGCTTTCAGCTGTGCATAGCTCTCGGGGACAAGAATATTCCCTAGACGGAAACTAACAACCTGCATGCCGGTACGCCGGTTGAAAGCCTGCGCGGTTACTTCGTTCACAACCTTGGACAAGCCATAGCTGTCCTCCGGGAGTTGGGGGTGTTCTTCGTCGATCGGTAAATACTGAGGCTCGAAAAATTCGCTGGCAAAACATATGCCATAAGACGACTCACTCGAAGCGAGCACGACTTTCCCAATGCCCAAGTTTGCAGCAGCCTCCAAAATATTGTAAGTGCTCATGACATTATTTCGGAAGCATATGTCGTTCGTGTGCGTATATGCTTGAGGGATAGCGGCAAAATGCACAATACCCGCCACTTCTTGCCGGCTCCTGGTGCTATACTGCGATAGCGCGTTATGTACCTGTCCCAAATCATTGAGATCCGTAATAATCGTCCGACAGATAGGATCCGCCGGAGCCTTGACGTCTAGATTAATAACATCGTAATTATTTTGAACAAAATGCTTTAAAATCCACTGACCAGCTTTACCGCTGCCACCAGTAATAATGATACGTTTTTTGTCCATAAGTCCTCCTTAGGCTCAATCAGCCTCTCCATCAATCAATTGTTTGTTCACAGTTAGTATACAGGGAAAGAAAAGTTTACATAAGAACTGAAAAGTTTGTCAGTTAGTAACGTTGGAGTAAGTATTAAGTAGTCAAATTACGAATATATGACATAAAAGAACCGAGATTAGTACATTTTTATTGATGAACGTATGCCATAGAATGAAGAAAATTCGAGACTGAACTAATGAGCAGGGAACTCTTTGTCCTTGGACAAGGGGTTCTCTTCCCAAATGGGGGTTATTGTATGTACTATGCACCTAAAAATGAACGATATGCCAACATGAAGTATACAAGGTGTGGTAATTCAGGCCTCAAACTGCCTGCTATTTCCCTCGGACTTTGGCAAAATTATGGCGGTGTAAATCCCTTAGAAACTCAACGTGAAATGCTGCGCCGTGCATTCGACCTTGGCATTACCCACTTTGACTTAGCCAACAATTACGGGCCGCCTCCAGGTACTGCCGAAGAGAATTTCGGTAGTTTATTTAAAGCTGATTTCAAACCTTACCGCGATGAGTTGATCCTATCTACCAAAGCAGGCAATCCCATATGGGAAGGCCCATATGGAGACGGTGGCTCAAAGAAACATATGTTGACCAGCCTAGACCAAAGCCTTAAGCGGATGGGACTTGACTACGTTGATATTTTCTATTCACATCGATGTGATCCAGAGACGCCTATAGAAGAAACGATGCGAGCACTTGACACAGCAGTGAGACAGGGAAAAGCCTTGTATGTAGGCGTCTCTAATTACAGCGCTGAGCAGACCAAACAGGCTGCTGGCATTTTGAAGGAACTGGGTACACCTTGTCTGATTCACCAACCCAAGTACAATATGTTTGATCGATGGATAGAAAACGAGCTGCAGGATGTACTGAAAGAGGAAGGAATGGGTTCCATAGCTTTTTCACCTTTGGCAAAGGGACTGCTGACCAGCCGATATCTCACCGGAATTCCTGCCGATTCAAGGGCTGCAAGCGCAAGTCGAGCTTTGAGTGTCAATGCCATCACGGATGAGGTCATGTCCAAAATCATACGCTTGAACGCTATTGCGCTAGAGCGTGATCAAAGACTTTCTCAAATGGTCATCGCTTGGGTACTTAGAGAAGGAAAGGTTACTTCGGCTCTCATAGGGGCAAGTAAGGTAAGCCAGATTGAAGATAACGTTGCTGCTTTGAAAAATCTGGATTTCAGTCAGGACGAGTTAATGAGAATTGAGGAGATCATATGAAGAACGACTGGGAAAATCACAAGCTGCTGCAGCGGAATCGGCTGCCAGCCAGAACTGCATTCATACCGTTTGCAGACGATGAGAGTGCTTTATGCAATGAACGGGAGTTATCTCCTTACTATGTGCCGTTAAATGGAAATTGGAAATTTAATTATGCGCCGACACCAGCACATGCCCCTTCGAGCTTTCATCTGGAAGAGTTCGATGCAAGCGACTGGGATGATCTTGCAGTACCCTCTTGTTGGCAGATGCACGGCTATGGCAAACCGCATTATACGAACGTTGTCTACCCGTTCCCGGTTGTCCCGCCGCTAGTGCCGACCGAAAATCCGACAGGCTCCTACCGCCGGAAATTTGCGGTGCCCGCTGGCTGGAACGGGCAGCGGATTATGCTGCATTTTGAAGGTGTAGATAGTGCGTTCTTCGTATGGGTAAACGGCAAGGAAATAGGTTTCAGTAAAGGCAGCCGCATGCCATCGCAGTTTGATATCACGGACCACATTCACGAGGGGACGAACGTTCTTGCGGTTCGTGTCATGCAGTGGTCGGACGGCTCTTATATCGAGGATCAGGATATGTGGTGGCTGAGCGGTATTTTCCGCGACGTGTATATGACAGCTGCACCGCAAACGCACGTATACGATTACTCCATTCGTACACTTCTTGATAGTGAATACCGCGATGCTTCTCTTGAAGTCAGATTAAGCTTGGGAAGTAGGAACGAAGCTAAGGAAGCTGTTAGTGTCGAACTGCAACTACTTGATGCAAGTGGGAAAGCAGTAGAAGGCGGTTATGCAGAGGGAGTCATAACAGGCGGTGTTTTGAAGCAGGAGCAAGAGACTTTATTTAAGCTTCCTGTCGTCAACCCGAGGAAATGGTCTGCGGAAGATCCCTACTTGTACAAGCTGTTGATCCGGGTAATTGGCGAAACTACGCAGGTTACATCCGCACGTGTTGGATTCCGTTGTGTCGAATTGAGTGGCGGTTTACTACTTGTAAATGGGACGCCAATTAAGTTCAAGGGAGTCAACCGACATGATCATCATCCCGATCTTGGGCGAACCATACCTCTTGAATCGATGTTACAAGATGTACTTCTAATGAAGCAACACAATATTAACGCGGTCCGTACCTCCCATTATCCAAACGATCCACGCTTCTATGATCTGTGTGACGAATACGGACTTTACGTCATTGACGAAGCCGATTTGGAGTGCCACGGCTTCCATCGGACAGACAACTCGAATCAATTAAGTGATGACCCTGAGTGGGAACCGGCTTATTTGGATCGGATTGAACGGATGATTGAACGGGACAAGAATCATCCTTCTATTATCCTCTGGTCTTTGGGCAATGAATCGTATTACGGTTGTAATCACGTAGCGATGTATAACTGGGCCAAGGAGCACGACCCAACACGATTGGTGCACTACGCCGAAGATCGAGAAGCTGTGAGTGCCGACGTATACAGTACGATGTACAACAGGATTTGGCAGTTGCACGAACTTGGCCAGCGTGAAGATCTGGATAAACCCCATATTGTATGCGAATATGCGCATGCCATGGGCAATGGGCCAGGCGGCTTGAAAGAATATTGGGATGTCTTCTATACCTACAAGCGGTTGCAGGGTGGCTTCGTGTGGGAATGGGTTGATCAAGGCATCCGTCAGCGGACAGCTGATGGTAAGGAATTTTTCGCCTACGGCGGAGATTTTGAAGAAACCCCGAACGATATGAATTTCGTCATCGATGGTCTTGTTAACCCAGATCGTGTGCCATCGGCAGGACTTTTGGAACTTAAGAAAGTGATGGAACCTGTGATCATCGAAGCGTTAGATTTACAGGTAGGGTTGTTGAAGCTAACGAATCGATACGATTTCGTGAATTTGACGCATTTACAATTGGTATGGGATGTCATGGCTGACGGCAAAGTTGTTTGCTCAGGCAAGGGCGAGCTGCCCGAGATCGAGCCAGGCCGTACGGACAACATGAACATTCATTATGTACTGCCAGAACGCTTGCAGCCTGCAACCGATTACTGGTTAAATATCAGCGTTCTGCTTGCTGCTGATACGTCATGGGCTAAAGCTGGTTTTGAGGTTGCGTGGGCTCAATTTGAACTTCCGAATAAATCGGAGCTTAAAATTACCGCTAAATTGTCTGACTACGCACCATTATCTGTTACGAAGAACGGTGTGATGTTGGACATACAGGGAAGTGATTTTGAACTTCAGTTTGACAGTGTTTACGGTGTTATCGCTAGCTGGAGACATGCCGGTGTACGTCTGTTAGAGGAAGGGCCGAAGCTCGATCTGTGGCGTGCTCCGACGGACAACGATATGCGGCCGATCGGCGATTGGAGGACCTCCCTCGCGGATGATCAACGAGCAACGGTCCTATGGAAGTTGAAAGGGCTGCACTGGCTGCAGCATCGTATAATGGACTTGGACTGGAGCTGTAACAACAGTGGAACGGTTGTGACGATTACCTGCCAAGTACGTGTAGCGCCACCGATTCTCAAATGGTCGGTAGACACGTTGTACACGTATACGATCTATGCCAACGGAGACGTGGCGATCGAAGTAAACGGATCGATCGAGGGCGGCGACGCTCCGGAAACTTTCCCTCGCGTCGGACTTCGTCTGGCGCTGCCGAACGATTGTGAACAGGCGGAGTGGTATGGCCGTGGCCCCGGTGAAACGTATGCGGATTCTAAGCAAGCCGCGAAGTTTGGAATTTATCAGCGTACTGTGCGCGAGCTGTTCACCGAATATATCGTGCCGCAAGAAAACGGCAATCGCTCCGACACGCGATGGCTCGCGATGACGAATGCGCAAGGAGCAGGTCTGTTGGCGACAGGTTCGCCGCAGTTCGGGTTCACAGCTCGTCGCTATACGAGTGAAGACCTAGAGAAGGCGAAGCATACGTTTGATTTAAAGGAACGTGACCGCATCTTCTTGCATCTCGATCTAGCGCAGAACGGCATCGGCAGTGCCAGCTGCGGACCTGGCGTGCTTCCGCAGTATGTGTTGAAGGCGGAGGATTTCCACTTTCATGTCCGCCTCACACTGTTGACCTCCGTATCAGGTTCGCCGGCTCAACTTGCTAAGCGGCAATTAATTTAGATATTTCCTTCCGGTAGTTAGTAAAGTACATCTACTCACACGAACCTAGCGCTTGTAAGAGTCGCTGGGTTTTTGTGATTTTCCTTACATGATGACGAGAATAAATGTATTTTCTACAGTTAACTCTTTGGATTTTTCGATCAAACGGTGAATAAATGGATAACCTACAGCTAATTTTAACCATTTTACCCGATCTAGACAAAAGAGGCAGTTTTACCTACATGTTTTCCAGTTAAAACGGATTTTCGAGGGAATTTGTCTAAAATAGCTGTACATTTTCCAGTTAAAAATTAGAAGTATAGTGCACAAGTCTCCCTTTACCTACAAAATTCACCAACAATGTCTTCGAGCCATGATCTCGTTCTGGGTCCTCCTGCCTACCAATAACGAAAATAGTACATAAAAGAAACGATTTAATTACATTTTTCTTAGTCCATTTATGCCATACAATAAAAACATCAAATAACATTGCGAAGCACAATTAATAAAACGTTTTCAACAAGAAAGGAAGTCGAAATAAAGCCAACAAACCTAAGACAGAACTTATCGCTTCAGGAGGAAACCGAAATGACAAACAGTGAGAAACTACACAGAAAAATTAGAATTAAAGAAAACATACCTTTGTATACCATGATAGCACTGCCACTTTTGTTTTTTATTATTTTTGCCTATGTACCCATGTTTGGTGCGGTGATTGCCTTTAAGGATTATCGATTCATAGATGGTATTATGGGAAGTGACTGGGTAGGGCTTCGGAATTTCAAAATGATATTTGACCAGCCACATACGTTAGAAATTATCAGGAATACGTTAGTGATTAGCTTACTAACCGTCCTTGTTTCATTCCCGTTTCCAATTATATTAGCTATTCTACTCAATGAGATAAGAATGAAATGGTTCAAAAAAGCATCACAAACGGTTCTGTATTTGCCTCACTTTTTCTCATGGGTCATCGTAGGCGGTATTATTATAAACGTATTCTCTGTTAAAAATGGCCCAATCAATTTTATTATTGAGTATTTTGGCGGGGAACCCATTCAGTTTTTGTTTAATCACACAGCGTGGATGAGCATCTTCCTGGGAAGTGGGATTTGGAAAGATGCAGGTTTTAATGCCATTATCTACTTAGCAGCACTTTCGAGCATAGATCCTACGTATTACGAAGCGGCGGTTGTCGATGGCGCTAACAAGTGGAAGCAAATTACGAAAGTTACACTTCCTAGTTTGGTCCCAACCATCGTCCTAACGTTTATCTTAGCAACGGGGAAAATTATGGAAGTTGGATTTGACCGGATTTTCGTTCTCCAAAATCCAGTTGTAAAGAATATGACGGATGTTGTGCCCACCTTTATTTATGAAATGGGTATTCAACAAGGCGAATTTAGTTTAACGACAGCCATGGGATTGTTCGATTCTGTGATTAGTTTAATCCTTGTGCTTGTGGCGAACCGATTAGCGAAGATGTCAGGGAATGCCTTATTTTAAACGACTAACAACTTAGACATATGAAGGAGGGACAGGCCCTTGAAAATCTCGACGGGAGAAAAAGCTTTTTATAAAATTAATAACATCGTGCTATTTATTATATCGCTGTCGTGTTTACTTCCGCTCATCTATATTATTGCTACTTCATTCAGCAGCGGTGCAGCTATTGAATCAGGCAAAGTATTTTTATGGCCGGTTGATTTTACACCAGCAGCTTATAAAGTTTTAATTGTATCCACAGATTTATTTAAATATTTTAAGAATAGTGTCGTTGTTACTGTAGTTGGGACTGCGCTTAGCATGATTTTCACAATTCTCTGTGCGTATCCCTTGTCCAAAAGGAAAATGTTTGCTAGAAGAAAAGTAACCTTTCTAATCGTCTTCACTATGTTGTTTAGCGGTGGTTTGATTCCAACCTACCTATTGGTGAAATCACTTGGATTAATGAACTCCTACTGGTCCATTTGGTTAACAACACTAATTAGCCCTTACAATATGTTGATTATGAAGTCTTTCTTTGAAAATATATCCGAAGAGTTGGAAGAAGCGGCTAGAATTGATGGTTGTTCCGAATGGCGAATTTTACTTCAGATGTATCTTCCGCTTTCCAAAGCTGTAATAGCTACATTAGCCCTCTTCTACGGAGTTGCGTACTGGAATAGTTTCTTGAAAGTACTGATGTATATCAGTGATTCGAGGGGGTATACCTTACCGGTGCTCATACAGCAGATGGTTTTCCAATTAGAGCAAATAAAATTGGGGACGAGTCAAGATTTAGGTGCGGTTTCTGGTTCAGGAGAGGTCATTTCCGAATCAGTTAAGTCTGCTGGTGTTGTTGTGCTGATATTGCCGATGCTTGCCGTCTATCCATTCCTGCAAAAGTATTTTGTTAAAGGTGTTATGCTAGGGTCTGTTAAAGGTTAAGTTAAGCGCATTGAAGCTAAGATGTAGGGAATATTTGTTGATTGTAAAGGGTACGATAATTGATTCGTATTCTTCACATATATATCGAAAGCGATTTCATAATTTCGATCATATTTTTACTAAAAAAGGGAGGCAACATGAGTATGAAGAAAAAATTTCGAGGTGTGGTAGCATTATCGTTTGTGATGGCTGTTTCTGTTGGACTTACCGCATGCAGCACTACGAAAGAAGAGCCTAAAAAGTCAGGTAATGCAACTGCTACAACAACTACCCCCGCTGCTAACGTGAAAAAAGGTAAAGTTTCGGTTATGGTTTATGATCGAGGACTCATTCCTGCTTCCGAAGGTACGTATGATAATAACCGTTGGACGAAGTGGATTCAAGAAAATGCGCCGTTTGAAGAAGTGAAATTCATTGTGGTACCACGAACAGAAGCTCCTCAAAAAATGAACATGCTGTTCGCAGCTGGGGAAGGTCCGGATGTCGTAGCCAACTATGAAGATATGACGCCATTTATTTCCAAAGGGCAAGCTTTAGAAATCACAGATGAGTTGCTGGCGAAAATGCCCAATTATAAAAAGACTTTAGATAAATATCCAGCACTTCAAAAGCTTACGACAGTTAATGGTAAACGTTACACGGTCGGAACCGTATCACCTGTTTCACCTAATCACGCTGCAGTCATTCGTGCAGATTGGTTAGAAAAGTTAAATCTTCCTATGCCAAAAACACCTGAAGACTTGCTTGCTGTAGCAAAAGCATTTACAGAGAAAGATCCGGATGGTAATGGTAAGAATGATACCTATGGATTGACGTTAAATGCGGATTCCCAACGAGTGCTTTCTCATATGTTTGGTTTTGGTAATCCGGAGAAGTATGCTGTCGTTGATGGCAAGCTGACATTTGTATGGGACAGAATCCAAGATTGGTTGAAGTTTACGAAACAAATTGTTGATGCGAAGGTTGTTGATCCGGACTTCTTACTTGATAAAGGCGACAAAGCACTAACGGATTTCACGAATGGCAAGATCGGTATTTTCTTGACTGGGAAATTTAGTCAACTGAATTCACCAACATTTGCGAATTTCAAAAAGGCTAATCCGACTGCTAAACTGGATACATTTGATTTGCCTGCGACAAAATATGGAACATTTGAAGGCTATATCAATGGTGGACCATCTACAGTTGGCTTTATTAATGCAGCAACCAAAGATCCAGATGCGGCTGCTAGATACATTAACTGGCTAAACGATCCGAAAGTTTCCGATTACTTGGTAAATGGACCTGAAGGTGTTTATAAAAAGAGAGATGCTGAAGGTACTGTAGTTGTAGTAGATCCGGCGAAGAATAAAATTGAATACGATTATGCAACAGATTACAGTATCATTAGAACTTTCGATTTTAACTTAGGTTCTGCAATTAGTCCGCTTGCCAATGAATATTACAACTCATATCTCAAATCGAGCGATCCTGTCTTGCAAGAGTTTGGAGATTTGTACTATAAGATGGCGCAAGTTGTTAATAAGCCAGAAGCTATTGATCCAAGAAAATGGCAACAAACACTGCCAGCACTTGCCTCTGATACGCTTTTGAAGAAAACGAATGGAACCAAAGCTGTCGACGATTTCCTCTTAAAAGCACTAGCACAACCTAATTTAACAGCTGAGAAAGCTGTAGCAGATGCGAAAGAGCTTTGGAAAAAAGCCGGCGGTGAAGATGTGGATGCGTTCTACAACGACTACTATCAAAAAAATAAAGATAAGATGTTATCTGCAGAAGATTTCAAGCAACTGAAACTTACACCAGAATTGTTGCCTTCTGCGAAGAAAAATTCTAAAATTAAATAATTGTGGTTATGCTATTATTAGTATAAGTCAAGAAAAAGGGAACTCTTTGTCCACGGATAAAGAGTTCCCTTTCCAGATATTACTGGCAGAAATGTGGTGAATCCTGTATGTATCGTGTGGTCATTGTTGATGATGAACCTTGGGCTCTGATCGGTATTCGTAAATTAATCGAGCGCAACGGGAATCGGTTTAAAATTATTTGTGAAACGACCGAACCAGCCAAAGCTTTAGAAGTAATTTGTAAAGAACATCCTGATGTCGTTTTTACGGATATTCGAATGCCTGACATGACAGGGATTGAACTGATGCAAAAAACGAGATCACAAGGGATAGACACTGATTTTATCGTAATTAGTGGGTTTGCAGAGTTCTCCTATGTGCAGCATGCACTTCAGGAAGGTGCAATGGATTATCAATTAAAGCCGTTGGATATGGAAAAGGCAGAGGAAATGTTAGACAAGCTTTATAGAAAGTTAGAGAATAAACGCAGTACAAATGATTTAAGTTTATATATGTCTTTGCTGGAAGAATTTAAGGATAATCAGTCTCTTTTGAATACGCGATTGCGGCATAAACCTTACAAGAAATATCAGATTGTAACGGTGTATTTTGAAAATGCGGAATATGATGATGTCGTATTATTGGAATTAGGAAGTAGAGCACAACTAACTACCTTAAAATTAGGCCCTAGAAAAACTGTGTTTATTATTAATAGTGATGAAGATCAGAGTGAGTTGATCTATCGTAGTCTTATTTCCAAAGAACATGTCGTGGATAGGGCAGGGATTAGTTTATCCAGTGATGGAGCTGATCATGTATCCATGCTTTTAAAAACGTCGGATATCGCAAGCAATGATTGTTTTGTCGATCGTTCAAAGCGAGTTTCATTATACAAAAAGAGCAAAAAAAGTGTAGTTAAACAGTTTGCTGAAAGCATTATTGAAGCACTTGAACGCGTTCAATATAAGAACATGAAGGAACTGTCTTCCGTGATAACGGCCTTTTTTAGTGAACACCATTTAGGTATTGAAGACGCGGTGTTTTTATGGAATGAATTTGTTATGCATACATTAAAAGACAGTGATAGCAGTAGTCAATTACTGGATTTTGAGTTTCTGGATTATAGTGAAATGAAAGAAAAGTTCATGAATCTAGAATCGCTAAGCGAATATGTATTTGAATTGCTATCGGATCCAGAACGAGATCAACAAGGGGATGCCAATAATAAATTTAAGGAACTGTTGCAGTACACTAATAAACACTTTCATGAGGAACTATTTCTAAAGGACTTATCCACGAAATTTTTCATTAATGTGAGTTATTGTTGTGAGTTGTTTAAAAAGGTTACGGGCATGACGTTTTCGCAATATA
Organism: Paenibacillus plantarum; assembly: GCF_013141695.1. GTDB lineage: Bacteria > Bacillota > Bacilli > Paenibacillales > NBRC-103111 > Paenibacillus_E > Paenibacillus_E plantarum. Next base: position 130,407 of record NZ_WHNY01000026.1, on the reverse strand, counting down.
TGACGGATTTGCGGATGAAAAAGGCTTCTGAATTGCTCCAGAATAGTAACTTGTCTATTGCAGACGTATGTAAGAGTGTAGGTTATAGTGATTATTTCTATTTTAATAAAGTGTTTAAACGGAATTTAGGGTGTACACCTTCCAAATATCGTAAAACGAGTGGAGACTTGAATGCGCTTAATTAGTAATCTGAAGCTGAAGCACCAAATATCGCTGTTAATCCTGATTGCACTGATTATGATGATTTTGATACAGAGCATGTATAATGTTTTCTTCAATTCACTTACTCGGGAACGTGCGGCTAAGTATGCGGGCAATCTGATGGAACAGGTAGCACTAAATGTAGATACGATAGCTAAAAGTGTGGAGAGAGATTCCATAACGGTTAGTTATAGTAAGTATGTACAGGAATTGATGGTGTCGACGAATAGCATTCGGAGTGCGGAATTAAATGACTATGTCTCTGAAATTTTCACGCATACAAGGTCTTCCAATCAAAATATTTATAGCATTCTTCTCTTAAATAATAATGACAGACAGATCTCAGACAATCTGCATTACAACAATGATATATTGAAAACGTTGGGGAAAATGTACAATTTTCGAAGCAAAGAGTTTATTAAACCTGTGTTTTCATCGATTGTGAGAGACAACAGTGATGCGTTCTATTATTATTCGTATATTTCACCTATCTTTTCTTCTTTTGACGCTACGGGGGATTATTCCAAAATCGGTAACTGTATTTTCCTACTTGATACGAGGGAATTAGAGAAATTAGTGAATACAACCGAATTAACGAAGAATTCACTCTTTCTGATCCTTGATACTGACAATCGAGTGATTGCAAGTAATAAAGGGCTTAAAGCAGGCGACTACTATGAGAATGTTTTTTGGCAGGAAGGCATAAGCAGTACAGCCAAAGATGAAATTGTGTATGAGGGTAAAAAATCGCTCGTCCAATATAAGAAGATTGATAGTGTGAACTGGAAAGTCATCAGTGTTCTTCCGATTGCCGAGCTTACAAGTGATATGAAGCCAATCGTTTCCTTAGGCATCTGGTTGAGTATTATTATGATCGTCCTATTGACGGTAATAGGCAGTATTTTTATGTATAATACGACACGTCCTGTCATGTTAATCGTGAGATTCCTATCGCATGTGGGTGAGAGGAATTTAAAGCATAGATTAAAAATCCCGTCAACAAACGAAGTGGGTATTATTGCTACCCATATAAATCAGATGTTGGATAACGTAGAGACGATGACGCGAGATATTGTTGAGAACCAAACGTCTCTCTATGAAGCCGAGTTATCGAAAAAACAAGCGAAACTGTCAGCGCTGCAAAGCCAAATTAATCCCCATTTTCTTTATAATACATTGAACTGCCTGAGTAGCATTGGCTTGGCCTATGATGTGAGTGAGGTCGTCAGTATATCGTCAGCGATGTCGCGCATATTCAGATATAGCATTAAGGGCCAAGAGATCGTGAGTATCAAGGACGAAATGAGCTGTATTAAAGATTATCTGTTAATTATGGACATCAGGTATAAGGGTAAATTTGAGATCGTGATCGAGATGGAAGAGTCTTTCTTAGAAATGAAGTCGTTGAAAATGATTCTTCAACCGATTGTGGAAAATGCGATGTACCATGGCCTGGAAATGAAATCTGGCGTTGGACGTCTGTTTATTCGCGGACACATATCCGAACATGGTTATATGCAAATTGACATTGAGGATAATGGCATCGGAATGACGGACAAACGGTTAGCCGAACTACGTAAAGGCATTCGAGATGACGAGCATGCAGAACTATCAGGAACGGACAAACAAAGCATAGGACTAGGTAATATTAATAAGCGATTAAAACTACAATTTGGATCACCATATGGTCTGAATGTCGTTAGCGAAGCGGGTAAAGGAACCAAAGTTACCGTCAGGCTGCCTATTATTGAACCTACGGGTAAAATCATCTTGTTGCCTGATTGTTAGCTTTGAATGGAAGGAGAATTTGGCAAGATGGATTTGCACATAACAAAACATGGTGATTGTCAGCTAAGTATTGAGATTTGCTATAACAGCGGCATCATTACGAATAATGCGGTGGGTTTGTTGATCGAAGAATGGCGAGACGAGTATCAAGTTAAGAACCTGTCCTTGTGTACGGATTCCAGTGAAGGTAACCGAATTCGTATTCTCGAGCCGCAAGTAATTGAAGGTTATAGTGAACAAACGTTTGTAATTGTTACAGTAATGAAAGATGGTTATTATCATATCAATCTTTCCGGTGCAAGTGAACAGGCAATCCTCTATGGCATATGTGAAATCCTTGACCAAACATACGTTCTGGATGGTGAGGTGCGGTTACCCCGATTAAATATGACCTCTACACCTGATATTAAAAAAAGAGGCGTTGAGCGGCATTGGGGTCCTTCGATGACATCGATGGAAAACCTGGAAGAGAATCTCAACCTGATCAAACTTTTGGCCAGAAAACGAGTTAATCATCTGATGTGGATCGATAGTTGGATCAGTATGAGCTGGTATCCATTCCTTGATTTTGCATACTTTCCGATTCTGAAAAGAGAAGATCAGTTGGGCAAGATTAAGCTTGCCAAGGAATGCCTTCGTTCCATTATTAATGAGGCGAAAAACTGGGGAATGGACTTTTACCTGTCTTGCACCGAGTTTAATATCCCTGAAGACCTGCTTAAGAAACACCCAGACATGTTCTATCGCAATCCGGATACGGGATTATGCGTGCTGCGGTTAGATAGTGAGGATACTTGGCTATTCTACAAATCCAAAATTAAAGAGGTCATGGTGGATTTCCCTGCCCTTTCCGGTATTGAACTTTGGACAGGAGAGGCTATGGAAGTCTGGCAATGCTATCGTCCTGAGACAGATACAAGATCGATTGGGGAGCTTTTCCTCGAGATGTATGAGAAAGCGCTTGAGGCCATGGATGAAGCAGGCAGAAGTGATGCGAGGATTATCTGTTCTAGCTTTACCCATCATCCTGATTGTGAGAAAGTGTATGAAGATATTCTGGGGAGATTACCTGAACGTTGCGACTCTCGAAGTAAAATGCAGGTTGAGGACTTCTATCGTTTCCATTCGCCAGCAACACTCCCAGGCAGACTTTCTCCGGGCAGGGAATGGGTAGAGTTCGATCTCGGCGGCGAGTACAGAGGGGATTGGGCTGGATGGATCACTTGTGCGCTGCAATTCATACCGGATCGCATGCGGCATTACTACGACAAGGGAATTAGTGGCTTCATGTGCAGGATACGGGGATATGCCCTAGGTCCGAACACCACATTTATCGGGGATTATGCGGTATTGAAAGGCGTACAGTCGATTAAATATGATGTCTATTTCAAGACCTGTTGGGATATGAATATAGGGCTCGCCGATATATGGCGAATGTGTAAGAGAAGGGGATACCCTGATCAGATGCTCGAATTTTTCCAATTGTCGGAGAAAGTCGCGGAACAAGCACAGTATGCCATTGAATCTGTCGTGAATAATTTTCATTCCTCATTTATTGGCTCTATAGAAAGATATGAGTGGCAGCTGGCCTACATGGATCATCCTTATAATACAGCAGGTCAGGAACGGAAATGGATTTTAGAGCCTACGGAAGAAAATTTATCGCTTATCGTCGCTGAGAAAGAACAGGCACTTATAAATATCTTGAAAATGAGTGAAATCTTAGAGCAATGTCAAGGTGAGCTCATTGATGAGGACTATACGGCATTGAGGAAATGTCTGGACTATCAAATACAGGTCGTTAAAGTTTTCAAAGTGCACACGGAGATGTTCTTCAGGTATCGCATGCTCATGATGACGAAGTTGGAAAATAGACATGCACTTCTGATGGATTGTATGAAACGATGTGAACAGGAAGTCACGCTGCTTCAGGCTTATGATCAGGTACAGGCCAAGCATGCCTATGCGTTAATTAGCGATATCAAATGGCGGCTAAGCAGCGATATGAATGGACCTTTTTATCATCTGCTAGGTTACCATGGGGTTTGTAAGGTATAATAGAGATTGGAATAATTTCCTTTTATTTGCATAAATTTCACGCATTCAACAAACAATTGAATACAATGGAATTTATTAGATATTGAGGAGGATCCCATGTGTTAGATTGGGTTGAAATTGTTTTACGCACATTTTTATCAATTGTGGTGCTGTTCCTTATGACTAAACTGTTAGGTAAAAGGCAAGTGACCCAGCTCTCCTTCTTCGAATACATAACCGGGATCTCAATTGGTAATCTGGCGGCGTACATATCGCTGGACACGGATACGAAATGGTATCTTGGATTGGTCTCTCTTGGGGTATGGGTGACTTGTACGTTGGGCATTGAATTTCTGCAGATGAAAAGTAAAAAAGCGCGGGATTTCATTGATAGTAAAGGAACTATACTCATTCGTGAAGGCAAGATTATGGAAGATAATTTAAAGAAAGAACGCCTAACCACAGATGAACTCATGGAGCAATTGCGCAAGAGGTCGGTATTTAAAGTTGCTGATGTCGAGTTTGCTATCATGGAACCAAGCGGAGAGATTAATGTCCTGTTAACGCGAGAGAATTTACCGTTGACTCCCAAACATTTAGGCATTAAGGTTGCGCCAGAGAAAGAGCCCCAAGCGGTGATCATGGATGGCGTAATCATGGATGAATCATTGGCTACACTAAGCTTTAGCAGAGCGTGGTTGAATACCGAATTAGTTAAAATAGGGGTTACAGTTGAAAATGTATTTCTAGGTCAAGTGGATTCTTACGGCCAATTGTTTGTGGACTTGTATGATGATAAGATCGCCGTACCTGTGCCACAGGAAAAAGCATCGCTATTTGCAATATTAAAAAAATGCGAAGGCGATTTAATGTTGTATGGATTGTCCACCAATAATAAAAAGGCCAAAGAGATGTACGAGCAATGCTCGAAGCAAATGGAGGATATCATTGCACAATTGGAACCGATCCTTAAGCGGTGATGCGTAATTCGACAAGACTAGCGGCGACAACTGGGCTTATAGCCATCTTGACAGCTCGCGAACCAGCGTGTGAAAATAAGATTAGGTAAGATTAGGAAAAAACATAATAAACGATAAAGTGGTGATCGCGATGAAGGATCGGCTGGAGTTTGATACCGGACAATCGCATATAACCCTCTTATTTAAAAAAGGGACCGTATGGAAGCTAACAACTTCCGTACGGTCCCTTTCTTTTGGTAAAGCGAGAAAGGAAGGAGTCTGAGTTGACATGGCGATGGTATACAAACAGCAGGAAAACGACTTAGAAGCGACTCCGGTTGTATTAGACGGGGTGCAATTGATACCAGAGTTAGTAGCTTCGGTTGTTTATGATCATGTACCGGTCGGACTAGATGAACAGGCGCTCCAGCGTGTGATTGCGTGCCGCAACATGGTGGAGGAACTGGTTGCAACTGGCCAAGTGGTCTATGGGATCACGACGGGGTTCGGCAAATTCAGCGACGTGACGATTTCACCACAAGACGCTGTCCAGCTGCAAGTTAACCTGATTCGCAGCCATGCCTGCGCCGTCGGCAGACCGCTGCCGGAACCGACGGTTCGCGCATTGATGTTGCTGCGCGCAAACGCGCTAGCCAAAGGATATTCGGGCATCCGCCCGGTAACGCTGCAGCTATTGATCGACTGCATCAACCGTGGCGTACACCCCGTCGTGCCGGAACAAGGCTCACTTGGTGCTAGTGGTGACTTGGCTCCATTGTCACATTTGGCACTGGTGCTGATGGGAGAAGGCGAGGCATTTTATAAGGGTGAACGTCTGCCGGGTGAGAAAGCACTCGCAACTGCAGGGCTTAAACCGATTAGCTTGCAGGCAAAAGAGGGGCTAGCGCTTATTAACGGCACACAGATCATGACATCCATTGGTACGCTGGCGCTTATCCAATCACAATCACTTGCGAAAATTGCCGATGTAGTTGCATCACTGACAGTTGAATGCTTGCGCGGCATTCCGGAAGCTTTTGCGGAAGAGGTGCATCAGGTACGCCCTTATCCAGAACAGATCGGCGTAGCGAAGAACTTATGCAAGCTGCTGAAAGGCAGCAAGTTGACGACACGCCAAGGCGAGCTTCGTGTACAAGACGCTTACTCACTGCGTTGTCTGCCCCAAGTGCATGGTGCGACACGCCAAGTTCTTGCCTATGTGCAGGATAAGATTGCAATAGAAATGAACGCTGCGACGGACAATCCGTTGTTATTCGTGGAGAAAGGTCTCGTCATCTCTGGCGGTAATTTCCATGGTCAGCCGATCGCATTCGCGATGGATTTTCTGAAAATCGGCATGAGCGAGCTCGCGAACATTTCGGAACGCCGTACCGAAAGGCTGGTTAATCCAGCGCTTTCAGGTGGACTTCCTGCATTTTTGAGCCATCAACCAGGGATGAATTCAGGCATGATGATCGCGCAATATGTAAGTGCATCGATCGTTTCGGAAAATAAAGTGCTGGCGCACCCATCAAGCGTGGACTCGATACCATCTTCGGCGAATCAGGAGGACCATGTGTCTATGGGAACAACAGCAGCGCGCCATGCCGTGCAGGTCATCGACAACGTGTCTAAGGTGCTGGCGATCGAGTTGATTTGTGCAGCGGAAGCAGCTGAATTTGTAGGGACGGAGGGCCTTGCTCCGGCGACCCGGGTTCTGTACGACAAGCTGCGGGCGCTCGTTCCCCCTGTTCTGGAGGACCGTTCGACCTCCCGCGATATCGAAAACGTGGCGACTGCTTTACTGGAAGGCGAGTGGCTGCAAGCGGTTGAGGCTGTGACTGGCAAGTTATTTTGACATGAGAGGAGATCACTAAGATGAATTCCAATCCTCAGAAGCGAGAAATACGCGCTCCTCGCGGTACTGATCTATCTTGCAAGGGCTGGGTACAGGAAGCGGCTATGCGTATGCTGATGAATAACCTCGACCCGGATGTCGCAGAACGACCGGAAGATCTCGTTGTGTATGGCGGCATCGGCAAAGCGGCTCGTAACTGGCCTTCCTTTGATGCTATCATCCGCGAATTGCAGCGCCTGGAAAGCGATGAAACATTGTTAATTCAATCCGGCAAGCCGGTCGGTGTTTTCAGAACCCATGAACGTGCACCACGCGTGCTGCTCTCTAACTCTGTACTCGTGCCCAAATGGGCGAATTGGGAGCATTTTCGTGAGCTGGAGCAGAAGGGGCTGATGATGTACGGCCAAATGACCGCGGGCAGTTGGATTTACATCGGGACGCAAGGGATTTTGCAAGGTACGTATGAAACCTTTGCCGAAGCGGCCCGCCAACATACAGGCGGTTCGCTCAAAGGTACGTTGACGTTGACCGCAGGCCTTGGCGGCATGGGCGGCGCTCAACCGTTAGCCGTCACCATGAATGAGGGCGTTGTCATTGCGGTCGAAGTTGATCGAACGCGCATTGAGCGCCGAATTCAAACTCGTTACTGCGATGTGCTGGCTGAAACACTGGATGAAGCGCTGCTGCTGGCAGGTAAAGCTATGGAAGCGAATAAGCCGCTAGCCATCGGTTTGCTAGGTAACGCTGCGGACATATACCCAGAATTCGTGCGTCGCGGCATCAAGCCACATTTCGTGACAGACCAAACATCGGCTCATGACCCGCTAATTGGCTATATTCCAATCGGATTTACGTTGGCCGAAGCAGCGCTGCTTCGTGAGAAGGATCCTGTGCAATACGTGAAGTTTTCTAAAAGCAGTATGGCGACCCATGTGCAAGCGATGCTTGACCTTCAGCAAATGGGCTCCGTTGTGTTCGATTATGGCAACAATATTCGTCAAGTCGCCTTCGACCAAGGGGTTGCCAATGCTTTCGATTTTCCCGGATTCGTTCCAGCTTATATCCGGCCGCTCTTTTGCGAAGGTAAAGGGTCTTTCCGCTGGGTAGCACTCTCCGGTGATCCGGAAGATATTCGCAAAACAGACGAACTTGTGGTGAAGTTGTTCCCGGACAATGATCACCTGCGCCGCTGGATTACGATGGCGAGTGAGCGTGTCGCGTTCCAAGGTCTCCCGGCGCGTATTTGCTGGTTAGGCTATGGTGAGCGCGAAAAATTCGGTCTGGCATTAAACGACATGGTGAGAACTGGCGAGTTGAAAGCACCGATTGTGATCGGTCGCGATCATTTGGATTGTGGCTCCGTCGCGTCGCCAAACCGTGAAACGGAAGCGATGAAAGACGGTTCCGATGCCGTTGGTGACTGGGCGATCCTGAATGCGCTGATCAATACGTCAGCAGGAGCTTCTTGGGTTTCTGTCCATCATGGCGGAGGTGTCGGGATGGGCTACTCGCTGCACGCTGGCATGGTAATTGTTGCGGATGGGACGTCTGAAGCAGATGAGCGTCTCCGCAGTGTGCTGACCTCTGACCCCGGCATGGGGGTTATCCGCCATGTGGATGCGGGTTATGATGAAGCGATTGAGACAGCGGAAGAGCACGGGATCCGCATACCTATGCGTGAGCAGGGACATTGAAGGAGGATTGAGGAGATGGAGCGGATTGATTTACTCGTTACGGGGATTGGTCGTTTGGTTTCCCCTCCTGGGAATGTACCGCGCTGCGGGCAACAAATGAAGCAAGTCGATGTAATCACCGAGGCGGCGGTAGCTATTCGCGAAGGGAGAATCGTGGCGTTTGGAGCAGCACGAGATGTCATGAGCCTCCTTGCAAGCGTAGAAATTGTAGAAATCATCGACGTAGGTGGACGCATGGTCACGCCAGGGCTGGTTGATCCGCACACCCATCTCGTTCATGGCGGTTCCCGTGAACATGAGCTGGCGCTGAAGCGGTCGGGTGTCTCGTATTTGGACATTTTGGCGCAGGGCGGTGGCATTCTTAACACAGTGCAAAGTACACACGCAGCGAGTGAGCAGGAGCTCTATGATAAGGCGCATCGAAGTTTGAACGAGATGTTGTTGAATGGTGTCACGACAGTTGAGGCGAAAAGCGGCTACGGTCTCACCCTGGAAGATGAATTGAAGCAACTGCGTGTGGCAAAACATTTGAATGATACTAACCCAGTCGAAATTGTATCGACATTTATGGGGGCACATGCGGTGCCGCCGGCGTATAAAGGTCGTACCGAGGAATATGTAGACCTCATCGTCAATGACATGATTCCCATGGTGGCTGAAGAGGAGCTTGCGGAGTTTTGCGATGTGTTTTGTGAGCAAGGTGTTTTTACTATTGAACAGACGCGCCGAATTCTGCTAAAAGGTTTGGAGTACGGTTTGCTTCCGAAAATACATGCAGACGAAATAGAACCGCTTGGCGGAGCGGAACTGGCAGGTGAAATCGGTGCGATATCCGCTGAACATTTGCTTGCAGCGACCGATAAAGGCTTCGCTGCCATGGCGGAACAAGGCGTGATTCCAGTGCTCTTGCCGGGCACTTCGTTCAATCTAGGCCTGACTAAGCATGCGCGTGCCCGCGACATGATCGATGCATTTGAACTGCCGGTGGCTATCGCAACGGACTATAATCCGGGGTCCTGTCCGACCGAGTCGATCCAGCTCGTCATGATGTTGGCATCGCTGAACCTGAAGATGACGCCGGAGGAGATTTTAACGGCATGCACAATCAACGCGGCGAATGCCTTGGGACGAGGGCAACATATCGGTTCGATTGCGGTGGGAAAGCGTGCGGATTTAACCATATTTGATGCGCCGAATCTGGCATATTTGCCGTATCATTTCGGGATTAACCATACGTTTGGGGTCATCAAAAACGGAAAGGTGATCGTATGGGACCGTACCATCATGCCAAAAGAATCAGGTAAGGAGGAGGGGGCACGATGAGCCATGAGATCCCTTTTCTCAAATCACCTGATCAAGCTGTGTTCCGAGATCACAAGGAAACCAAGGTTGCCCATTGGATTCGCCAGTGGGACGGTCAAGAGCCATTGCTTGCAGGCATCATCGGCATTCCGCTGTCTAAGTCGTCGATTTCGCATTCAGGTGCTTCGACGACACCGGCAGCTGTACGTGCGGCGTTCAAGTCGTTTACGACATACTCTATGGAGTATGGTGTTGATCTGCAAGACATAGCCGTTCGCGACCTCGGCGATATCCAAATGCATGTGACAGACATCGCGGAATGTCACCGCCGCATCGAGGAAAGCTTGCGCGCGCTATATATCGACCAGCCGGGCTTAATTCCGATCATCTTCGGCGGCGATCATTCGACGAGCTGCCCGTCGATCAAAGCTTTCGTGGGCCGTCATCCTGGGAAAAAAGTGGGTATTCTTCATTTTGATGCCCATCATGATGTCCGTAATTTTGAGGATGGTGGCGTCACCAACGGTACGCCATTCCGAGGTATCCTCGAATCGGGTGTGGTAGAGGGACATCACATCGTACAAATTGGCATTCGAGGCTTCATGAATTCGAAACCTTATCATGACTACGTGAAGGGTAAAGGGGTACATGTGTATACATCTCGTGATATCCGTCGGATGGGCATGGATGCTGTGCTCGACCAGGCGCTTCATCTTGCGGGGAACGGCACGGATGTGCTGTACGTGAGTTTCGATGTGGATGTGATTGACCAGGCTTACGCACCGGGATGCCCCGCGATTGGTACTGGCGGGATGAATCCGTGGGATGCACTGGATGCTCTTTACCGACTCGGATCGCTACCGCAGGTGCAGGGACTGGACTTCGTCTGCATCGATCCAACTATCGATGTGCGCAATGTGACCTCGCGACTAGCGGTACAGTTCATGCTTAGCTTCTTGGCAGGGGTCGCTGCGCGCCCGAAATAAAAGTTGGCATTAGGCTTATGCTAGAAACGCCGCTAGTTCCTTATTACTGGAGCTAGCGGCGTTTTCTTTGTGTAGCAGGGGCGGAGACTGCGTTAGTCCGAAATTTCCGAATTAAAACGAGGATTACTTGTGAAAAAGACCCATAGTCCGATTCTGCCGAACTATTTACCGAATATCCTTGTTCGGAGGCTTAATTGGTCGATTTAGTTGGGTTAATTCGGACTAAACACAATACAATGTGGCGGATAGTGAGATTAATTCGGCAAATTCGGACTATTTGGTGCTAGAAGCGTTATCCGTGCCGTCCAAGCTCACAATATATTTGTAAAAAAATTATTCTATACTAGAGGAAGAAGGGTTACTATGAAAAAAATATATGTTACGATTCTGGCAAGGGGAAGAAAGGTATTCTTGCAGGAATGTATGCGCTTACGAAATTATTCTGTCATTCTAAATAAGATCGTGAGGGAGAATAGCCATGATAAGTGGAGATAGCAAGAAACAACTGGTTCACACAGATATCCTAGTTGCCGGTGGCGGCATTTCGGGCGTTGTAGCTGCCATTGCTGCTGCTAGGAATGGTGCCAAGGTTACGCTTTGTCAGGATCGCTCAGTGCTGGGAGGCAATGCCTCTTCCGAGATCCGTATGCATATTGTCGGGGCGGCGCATTCCAAACGAGGGACAGTATTAGAAACAGAAGCAAGAGAAGGTGGCATCCTGGAAGAAATTCTTCTGGAGTGCGCTGTCCGCAATCCACAGCGAAGCGCTTCGATGCTGGATCTCCTTTTATATGACAAATGCAGATCGGAACCGAACCTGACGTTGATGCTGAATACGGCCATAATTGGCGTGCGAATGGATGGGAATCGGATTGTGTCAGCTTGGGCAACGAGGGAAAGCACGGAGCATAGCTTCGAAATTTGTGCGAACATATTCATGGATTGTACAGGAGACGGTCGTCTTGGCAAAGAAGCAGGAGCGCGATTCACGACAGGACGTGAGTCTTCCGAGCAATATGGAGAGTCTTTCGCTGGGGAAGTAGCCGATACGTATCGTCTCGGTTCTTCGCTGTTATTTACAGCAAGAAATATGGGTAAACCGATGGCATTCATCCCTCCTGTATGGGCGAAGCGATATTCTGAAGAGGATTTGAAATACCGCAGTCATGCGTCATGGGAATATGGGTATTGGTGGGTGGAGTTTGGCGGATTACTGGATACAATCTCAGATAACGAAATGATTCGTGACGAACTGCTTGCTATCATGATGGGCGTTTGGGATCATATCAAAAATAGTGGTCATCACCCAGAGTCTGAGACGTGGGCGCTGGATTGGTTCGGCTTCGTGCCAGGCAAGCGGGAATCACGTCGATTCATCGGCAAGCATGTATTGTCACAAAGGGATCTAGAAGAAGCGGTTCATTTCGAAGATGTCATCGCATATGGAGGGTGGCCGATGGATACACATCCACCACAGGGGATTGAGGCCAAAGAGATCGATCCCTGCCATCAACCGCATACAAACCATGTTTATGGCATCCCTTTAAGGTCATTGGTCAGTGCTAATGTGGAGAATTTGATGTTTGTTGGACGTCATATATCCGCTACACATATTGCTTTTTCAAGCACGAGAGTCATGGCTACTTGTGGTGTAATGGGGCAAGGTGCGGGAACATTCGCCGCTTTGGCCATTCAAGAAGGTATTTCACTTGAGATGGCTTATAAGAATCAAGAATTGATTGGGAAAACGCAACAAAGGCTTATCGGGCAGGATGCGTTTCTTCCTGGTATTCCCGCTAGCGATAACTTGTGTAGCCAAGCGACAGTTCGAGCTTCTTCCGAACAACCTCAAGGCCAAGCATCGAATGTAATAGATGGCTATACCCGTGCCATGCATGGCACAAACGGCGTTAGGCTAGACCTCGTCGTTCCTGGTTCTCACAGGTGGATGTCACGTCCTGATGATCAAGCACCTTGGATTGAGTTAGCATGGGAAACACCAGTTGCCATTAGCGAGATCACCATCGTGCTTGATACAGGCATGCACCGGAGACTAACCCTGACACAAGAGGATCAGCTGCATAAGAAAAATGAATGGGGACCGCAGCCGGAAACGTTGAAGGATTTCCGGGTTATTGCGTATACTGCGATGCCAGACAAGGATGCTCGTCAAGTGATGATGATACAGGATAATTACCAACGGCAAGTAACACGCCATGTAGGGTTAGAGCAAGTAAATAGGCTACGCTTGGAAGTCTTAAGCACGAATGGATTGGATCATGCTAGAGTGTTTGAAATCAGATGTCATTGAAGTCAATATGGTGAACATTTTTTAGGAGGAGGACGGCGTCTTGGAAGGAATATTTAAGAATGTTGACATACCTGGTTGTACGATTATGGATGTTCAAATGGTGCCAGAAGGAAGTCTCACCTTAGAGGACGGTAGAATCTTTACGGACTTACCAGAATTTTGCCGAGTTTGCCTCCAGCTGAGGCCAACCTCGGATTCTAACATTCGAGTGGAGCTTTGGCTGCCACAAGATTGGAATGGCAGATTCCTCGGCACGGGCAATGGAGGTAGTGCAAGTTATATTAGCTACAATCCACTTGCACTTGGCGTGCGGCGAGGATATGCGACAGCGAATACGGATATGGGCACTTCGCCAAATGCCTTCGAGGCGATAGGACATCCTGAACGATGGGTGGATTTCGGTTATCGTGCCACACACGAGATGACGGTAGCGGCGAAATCGCTCATCCAATTATATTACAGAAAATCAGCCAGCTACGCTTATTTCATGGGTTGTTCAACGGGTGGGCAACAAGCGTTAATGGAAGCTCAGCGCTATCCGTCTGATTACCACGGCATTATCGCTGGGGCGCCAGCAAACAATCGCACTCACTTGCATACTGGATTTTTGTGGAATTTCAAAGCAACGAATCAAAGAACAGGTGCGCATTTTTCAAAAGAACAAATTGCATCCATAACTCGCAAAGTAGTCGAACATGGACGGGGGAAGGATGGCGGTGTTCTTCATGGTGATAACTTCTTTACTGACCCAAGGGTTCTGCAATTCGGCCCAGAGACGTTGGCGGCTTCACAGGTTGACGATGACGGGGTTAGCCTCACCGAAGAACAGATCTCCGCACTGAAGCTGATTTATGCGGGTCCAACCAATCCACGAACAGGCGAACGTATCTACACACCACTTCCATTTGGGAGTGAGGCTTGTGGGGGAGGGCTGGATCTTCAACAAGATCCAGAACAATTACCATCTTCGCTGTTATATCCATTTCATTGGGTGTTCGGGGCGGATTTCGATTATTCGACATTTGATTTTGATCATGATTTGGATACGTTGAATGAGCGATTAGCGCCAATTCTTAATGCAAATAATCCCGATGTCAGCGAGATGAAAGCTCTAGGTGGGAAAATCTTGTTGTACACTGGCATGGCGGATCCGCTTGTGCCGTATCAAGATGCACTCCACTACTATGAGCGAGTGATTGAACATCAGGGAGGCCTTGATCAAACCCAGGATTTCTTCCGGTTATTCCTTGTGCCAGGAATGGGTCATTGTGGAGGTGGACCGGGGTTGAATGAGATAGGTTTTAGAGGTGTTTCCAGTTTACCAGTTGATCGCGAACATGACATTTTAGCCGCAATGGTTGACTGGGTTGAGCACGAAAAAGCGCCAGATACACTTATCGCTACCGCGTTTATAGATGGTTTTGCTCCGAATGGCATGGACTTCCAAAGACCTATTTTCCCTTAACCGAAGCTTCCCGATTACATTTCCGGAGATCCTAATTTGCCAGCTAGCTATCAAGGGGTTGAACATCCTCGAGGCGGAGTTCCAATTCCAGCGGATAAATACCTCGTTTAAATGATGTCATTAAGTTCGTGAAGTAATTAGCGAGATGAGATTGGAAGAGCCGAGCAGCTGTTGCTCGGTTCTTTGACTTACAAAAAGTAGAATCGTTATACTTTTTGGTATTTTTATTATAGTGTATGCGTCTAACTTTATGTACGCTTGAGATACGTTATAGTCAGCTACTACTAGGAGGAACGTATCTTGAATCAGTTATTAAATTTGCCAAGCACATTTTTTGTAGGCTGTAATTATTGGGCGTCGCATGCAGGAACCGCGATGTGGTCGGATTGGAATCCCGAGCAGGTCGATCTTGATTTACTCAGATTGTCCGATGCGGGTATTGAAGTAATACGAGTATTCCCGTTGTGGCCGGATTTTCAGCCGATTGAGAATATGTACTCAGGGGAAGGGCAGCATTTCGGTTACCGGTTCGGTGAAGAAAGATTGCCGGATACAGAAGCGGGTAAAGCGGGCATGTCTGAAGAAATGATGGCGCGTTTTCAAGCCTTTACGGACATCGCCAAGAAGTATGACATCAAGCTGATTGTCGGACTAGTCACGGGCTGGATGAGTGGTCGGTTGTTCGTTCCCCCTGCTCTTAGGGGCAAGGCGATTCTGACCGATCCAGATGCCATTCGCTGGCAAGTACGCTTCGTTCAGTATTTCGTGAAACAAATGAAACATAACGACTCCATCATTGCTTGGGATCTCGGGAACGAGTGTAACGTGATGGGCAAGGTTGCCTCTCAAGAAGAGGCTTATGTGTGGACGGCCTCTATTGCGAATGCGATTAAGGCGAAGGATGTGACGCGTCCGCTCATTTCAGGGATGCATAGCTTGCATCCGAAGGGGAACTGGACGATGCAGGATCAAGGGGAGCTCACGGATATTTTGACAACACATCCTTACCCGTTCTGGACACCTTACATGGATTTCGATCCATTGACTTCGATGCGACCAACGATACATGCCACGATGGAAAGCTTGTTGTACGCACAGATTGGGGAGAAGCCTTGCTTCGCTGAGGAAATGGGAACGATGGGACCCATGGTTTGCGGTGAAGAGGTCGCTGCGGCATTTGCACGTACGAGCATGCTATCGCAGTGGGCACATGGTCTTCCTGGTTTGTTGTGGTGGTGTGCGAATGATCAAACGAAACTTAACCATGCACCATATGACTGGGTAGCTTGTGAAGGCGAGCTTGGGCTCATGACGGAGGAAGGGCGCGTAAAACCAGCACTGCATGAAATGGGCCGGCTCAAGAAAGTCATTCAAGCCATGCCTTTCGAGAATCTGCCAGCGCGCAGCGTCGAGGCTGTATGTATTCTTAACAGCACACAGGATCATTGGGCTACGGCCATTGGGGCCTTTCTGTTAGCGAAGCAAGCCGGTTTCGATATCGACTTCCGCTTCGAGGATCAACCGCTGCCGGATGCGAACTTCTATCTGTTGCCCTGCGTAACTGGCGTCTTCGGGGTTGCGAAGCAGCGTTGGGAGCAGCTGCTGGAGAAAGTCCGCGAAGGTGCGACACTATATGTGTCCTCCAATGACGGGTATATGCTCAACTTTGCAGAGCTGACAGGGCTTACTGTACAGAATCGCCGTCGCAGAGCAAGTGAAGCGGTTGCTTACCTACAAGCGGATAGCGGCGACATTCCGCTCACCATTCCAAGTACGTTTAAGTTGGATTTCCGCAACGACCGTGCGGAAGTTTTGGCTGCAGAAGCGGATGGCAATCCCGTACTAACCAAAGCAACTTATGGCCAAGGGATCGTCTACTTCTGTGCCTTGCCACTCGAGTTAGCGATGTCGCAACAGCCAGGAGTCAGCTACAATCCGGAGCAATTTCCGTACTGGAAAATGTATGAAACCATTTCCCGAGAGGCGCGGGGCGCTCGTGTTCTTCATGTGAACGAGCCGCAAATCGGGATTACGGAGCACCCTTCGGATGTGAACACAACGATTGCAGTCTTGATCAACTACTCCGAGGAAGATAGAGAAGTGCCATTGGTGATGAAAGCAGGCTGGCATGTCGAAGAGAGCTTATATGGCGAGCGTCCACAGCATCGGAACGGGAACTTGAGTGTGAACGTGGTCGCGAATGATGCGGCAATCTTTTATTTGAAAAAGTGATAAGCGATACATGGTAACTTGTGGAAACCATCCAGCACAAACAGCTAATCGGCTGTCTATTGTGTGGATGGTTTTTTTGCTTCGTTCTACATGTCAGGGATCGCGATTCTTGAATATGAGTTAGCAATGTGTGACAATAGGAGAGGTAACTCAGGAACAAGTAGTATGTGATGCAGTTTTGAAGGAGGAATTATTTATGATAAAAACAATGAAACTTGGAACCAGTAACTTAGAAGTTCCGGTTATTGCAGTAGGCTGTATGAGAATTAACTCGCTGGACAAGCTTGAGGCTGAACGCTTCGTACAAGGGGCTTTGGATATCGGAGCTAATTTCTTCGACCATGCGGATATATATGGTGGGGGGACTTGTGAGGAAATTTTCGCGGATGCCATCCATATGAACGATGATGTACGAGAGAAAATTATACTGCAGTCCAAATGCGGTATTCGCAAAGGGATGTTCGACTTTTCCAAAGAACATATTTTGGAATCAGTTGACAACATTTTGAAAAGGCTCAAAACGGATTACTTAGATATTCTGCTTCTACATCGTCCTGATGCTTTAGTGGAGCCTGAAGAAGTTGCTGAAGCGTTTGATTTACTGGAAAGCTCAGGGAAAGTCAGACATTTCGGTGTTTCCAACCAGACACCTCTCCAAATTCAATTGCTGAAAAAGTCGGTCAAACAGCCGCTTGTAGCGAATCAGTTGCAGTTAAGCATTACCAACGCAACGATGATTTCGAATGGTATCAACGTGAATATGCTGAATGATTCCGCAGTGGACCGTGATGGCGGCATTCTTGATTTCTGCCGATTGAACGATATCACGATTCAGCCTTGGTCACCATTCCAATACGGGTTCTTTGAAGGTGTTTTCCTTGATAACGAGAAATTCCCAGAGTTGAATGGGAAGATTGATGAAATCGCGGCGAAATATGAAGTATCCAATACGACAATCGCGATTGCATGGATTCTTCGTCATCCTGCGCGGATGCAGCCTGTTACGGGGACAATGAATATCAATCGATTAATCGATTGCGCCAAAGCTGGCGATATTCAGTTGACTCGTCAAGAATGGTATGAGATATATCGTGCCGCGGGAAATGTTCTTCCCTAGTGTTTAGAGTTTGAAGCGAAGCGTTCACTCCTATGGAGTGAGCGTTTTTTTATCTCCCGGCAAATAGATGGATTATCTACAGTTAAATCTTAGGGTTTTCCGAACAAACCCAGAATAGATGGAAAATCTGTAGTTAATTTTAACCATTTTGCCCGATCTGAATAAAATAGGCAGTTTTACCTACATGTTTTCCAGTTAATTCGAATTTTTGAGGAAATTTCGCATAAATAGCTGTAGATTTTCCAGTTAACATCTACAATAGCGGAAGTTAACTGGTTTATTTACTATTTACTAGGAGTAACTAAGTCTTATAGGCGTTCCAGCGTGGGCGGGACCCATTCCAAATCTCGCAGGTACGTGTCATAATTTAATGGTTGGAAACTGTATCCAGTATTGTTCGGACATAGGCATCAATACTGAACCAACGCGTATCTATGGTAACAGGGACTTTATTTTCTACCATGTCAATAGCTTCTCTTGGATGCAGCAGATCATATCTAGGGCTATACATTTCGGTGAACGGAGGCAGATCTTCCCTTCCCTTTGGTGCAATTGGCGTGGCGCCTAGTAACTGAGCTTCGTAGAGCGCCAAGGTGAGACTACCGCCAATCGTGACAGATACCGCTGCTGTTGCTTTGGATAAAAGTTGATAATACTCAGCATGCGGCAGCCTTCCCACTTCAATGCCTAATTCTCTCCACATGGCAACTGGATAATGGGACAAAGGTGTAACAGGCGAGGCGATTACTACGCGATACCCTAACTCCATAAATTCAAATGCCAATCGGACGGAGAGATAAGGCTGATAGAATTCATTCATTCGGCCTGGGAAGACAATTAGTTTCTCTCGCTCATTAGAAGGTGTGATGCCATTCAAGGTGGCATTCACATAGTCATGGTCATAAGGAAAGCCCGCTGCGATGACTTCGACTTGTGATCCGGCAGGCAGGCAACGTTTGCCCCAAGGCACCATGCTAGGATTCGTATAGAAAATAGCTTTCAATGAGGGATGACGGAAAATCCATAATGACTCTAAGTCTAACACGTTCGTGAAAGGGTTCCAGACGTCATGTTCTTGAATATACAGATGCTGGGGAACTGGACTTGCTTCTTTGATCATATCAAATAGCGTGAAGCGTGTGATCAAAACGGGAGTCTGTGGGTCCTCCGGCAGCTGAGGGGAAAAGGTATACGGGACTCCCGCGGAATCAAGTCCTTTTTTTAAACCGCTGAGATAATTGGGATACCAAGCTGTTTGATCATTTTCGTCTACAAGTACATGTAACATGATAAGTAAGCCTCCATGGCGACTATGAATTAACTCTATATGCAAAATATATCATATTTTTTCGTGGATATCATGCCTATTAACATTTGTGATATGGTAAATTAAGATAATGAGCAGGACTAGGACGGTGAGAAATAATGACAGCAATGAACGAGAGAATCTTCTTAGAATCTGGCAAGGTTCGTGATGGTATTCCGCATGTAAGAGAAGTTATCTACGTGGGTCGTAATGGTCAGAAGGTTGAGCGCATTCAGGTGAATGTAGTTGATACGATATCGAGTTTTATTTATAAACCACTTACGAACTATCCCAATAAGGGAAAAGAAGTATGGCTGCAAGCGAATTTATTCGTCCGAATTCCTGAGGTGAACATCCCCAAGATCCTCTTCGCTTCTCAAACGCTGGAGCCGGAAAAGGAATGGATGGTTTTCGAAGATTTGGGCGAATTGGAGCATAACTTCAGCAGTGAGATGATGTTAAAAACTTCAGAATTTATCCCTTATTGGCATCTCTTGCCGACATCACTTCTACCTGAACAATTTGAGGGTCACACTCCGAAAATTAAGGAAATTCAGCGTTATATTTTGGCTAAGGATAGGCAAACGAGGCAATTATTCGAGCGTCTAGGATTTCGAGATGAGCATATCACTTACTTTTATGAGGATATTCTACGCCAGGATCAATTTGAAAATGAAATCGTTATTGCGCACGGAGATTTGTATCCGTTAAACATCGCCGAGATGAAAAATCAAGTCTATATTTTCGATTGGGAGTACGCTCATACGAATAGCGTATTCTGGGATCTGTATACGTTGATGGACATTACGAGCCCGCAATACAGGCGATTGGTCATCCAGGAGGATTCACGTCTCGCAATTCTTGCTAGATATATTTCCGTTCGCGAGAACCTTCAATCTCCAACACAAGGTAACTTCATTTCGGATTATCATAAATACAGTGCGTTGTATTCCTTCTGGTTGTTGCTTTTAATAGAAGAGGATATCGCCCACGAAAGATTTGAGAAATCAGCCCTTTTACAGCAGTATAAGGAAACACTTGAGATACTAAAAATCGTTTTCGATTATCTAAAATACACCAAAGGACAATTATTTTAAAAAAACTGCAAAATTCGACATATTTGCTTTATAATAAGGATACAAAATGCTGTTGAGGGAGTCGTAAGCATGTTTTCATCAGTAGACAAGTTCCCATTAAAAACAATACTAATTTTCTTAATCGCCATATTAAGTATGAATCTAACTTATTTTCAACATTCGAAGGTGCTTCTAAATAATCATCAAAAAGAGAAAATACAATTAGTGACTTCTACGATTTCTGCGGAACTTGGAAAGCAAAGTGAAGTAGAGGCAACTTATGATGAAATGTTGGGTCATGAACTACGGACCGCTTCGATTGTTATTCAGAAGTCCTTACATCCTGATTTCCACCAAGTCACGAACGAACAACTGGTTACCTTGGCGAAGGAATTGAATATTAAAGGGATTACATTATTCGAGAGACGAGGTGATGATTTCATTGGGGTAAGATCCTCGGATCCCAAAGAAATCAACGCAAGCTCGAAAACGTGGGGGATCGTATATTCAGCGCAATTACAGTTAACGGATCGTAAAAGTGTAGATGTAGGTACTGGCTTGACCCTCGAAAATTTCTGGAGTGGCCCGATTGATACTGCTTCGACGGATGATGCCAATATCAGGAAATGGGGAGAATATTACGACGGAACGACGAATTATATTATTAATCCCTATTTGGACGTATCCAGCAGCCTTGAACATTATCGCCAAAAAGTAGGTGTGGATGCTAGTATCCAGGAGCTCCTTGACAATAATAAAGGAAATTTAATTGAGATTGGCGTCCTAAATCCGGAAAAGATTTTTGATAAAACGCCAACACCAAATAATAGGGCTAGCTGGTATTCAGAGCGACTCTTATTAAACGGCAGCTATAAGTATAGGGACGGCATTGAAGAGAGCAAAATAAAGGAAGCGCTGACCAAGAACAGTACGGTGTTTTACAATGTTGTAATTAATGGAACGAACATTCTAAAAAGCTTTACACCGATGGTCACAACCAATCTGAAGTATAAGCGTGATGACTTACCCAAAGTGGTTATGGTTGCAACCGATTACACACAGATCGAAAAAACATTACATCAGCAGTTTCGTGAAGTTTTTATATTCATGAGCATTGTCACACTGTTAGTCTGCGTTGTTATTATCATTCTGTATTCGGTTACGCGGAAGAAGAATGAAGGAGCTGTGAAAACAGTTCAAGATGTGTATCTGGCGAATATTAATTCGATTGTTCAGTCGATCAAAGAACAGCGTCATGATATCATCAACCATATTACAACCATCTCCTGGATGATTAAATTAAAGAAATATGAAAGTCTGCAAGACTACATAGATCCTCTAATCCAAGAAGCGAAAATGATGGATAACAAAATTAAAGCGGTTGAAATTAATATTCCAGCATTAAGCGGAATTATCCAAGCGAAGTTGGCACAATCCGAAGTGCATAACATTGACATGCAAGTTGATTTTAAAAATATGGAAAATTTGCGACTCACGACGATTAAAACCACGGACTTAGTCCGCATATTAAGCAATCTAATCGATAATGCCTTTGACGCGACGATCGAGTTGCCTGTCAACGAAAGAAAAATCAATGTGGAAGGCATTGTTCAAGCTAACCAACTCACGATTCAGGTGCAGAATTCTTGTAATCCTGTTACTCCTGACATCCACACAAGAATATTTGAATCAGGCTTCTCGACCAAACAAGGAAAGAACAATAAAGGTCTTGGCCTTCATATTATTAAGCAGTTAATTGAACGCTATAAAGGAAGTATTGATTTCACAACGCAAGAGACTGGCGTAACGTTCTCCATTGTCATTCCATTAAAACATGAAAAATAAATATTTGAATGTATAAGATTTCCTTACACTCCACATCCTAAGTTTACACCACAAGAAGGAGTGATTTACGAATGGCTAACAACAACACATTGCTAGTTCCACAGGCCAAAGCCGCTTTAAATCAATTGAAATATGAAGTTGCACAAGAATTAGGGATTGCCTTGCAACCAAATGGTTATAATGGAAATCTCCTTACTCGCGACGCAGGTTCAATCGGTGGTACAATCACGAAGAGACTAGTACAAATCGCTGAACAACAACTGCAAGGTTTCAAACGCTAGACGATTTGTTTTAGGTACATGTTTAAAAAGACTGCAATCACTCTTCCTACTTGGGTGACTGGAGTCTTTTTTTTCTTTACAAATACAATCGTTTAGGGAATTATGTAATTTGAGACTATGTTAAAGTGAGAGGAAGCAACTATGATTTTACCTGGAATTGTATCCGTCACATTTCGTGAAAGATCAGCAATTGAAATACTCGAATTAAGCAGCCATTGTGGGCTGAAAGCAATTGAATGGTCGGAGAATGCGCATGTTGGGCCTGGGGATGAGGTTGGAGCACACAATCTGTACACAAGAACAATTGATTCCGGCATGCAGGTAGCCGCATATGGTTCCTATTTTCGATTGCTTGCAAACGAACAACCTGAGCAAGTTTTTCGAGAGAGCTTGATTGCTGCGAAAGCTTTGCATGCCCCGCTCATTCGCATTTGGGCAGGAGCATTGCCCTCATCGGCAGCGGATTCTGACTATTATGCACGCCTTGCTAAAGAAGCTACACATATCGCTGAGATGGCTGCTGCAGAAGGTATAAAAGTTGCGCTTGAGTGGCATAGAGGGACACTAACGGACACGAATCAATCGTCTATGCGGCTGTTGGATGAGGCAGATCATGCCAATCTGTATTGCTTGTGGCAGCCAACACCGGAGCTTTCCGTGAAAGAACGTTGTGAAGGACTACAGGAATTAGCGGCGCGAAAGAAGCTGTTAAACCTTCACGCTTATTATTGGAAAGGCGATATTCGCAGACCATTTGCTGAGGGGATTCACGAGTGGTCTCAATACTTGGCACAGATTGATACCCGTGAAGACCGCTACATGCTAATGGAGTTTGTTATGGGGGACACAGTTGAACAATTTAGAACAGATGCCGCAGCATTCCAGCAATTATTACATGATTTATCTTAGCGTCTCAAACGTAAAAAAACGGAGCACCGCGATAAGCGGGCTCCGTTTTTTTTCATTTTCACATACATCTTTAACAATTAGGATTGTAGTTATCTAACAATTATAGGCTAAAGTGAGTGTATTGAACGAAGTGTTAACCGGTTACAACCAACTGAATAGGGGAGAGAAGTATGACTCAGAACTTGCAAAATTTATTACTGGACAGCGTCCGAGTATCAATTGGCAACATGCTACCGCAATCATTAGATCAAACCGAAGTTAGTATAAGTAATGAACCGATCCGTAAGGATGAAATTGGCGTCTCCATCAATTTCACGAATAGTGAGTATTGTATGATTTTAGATGGGCAGCGTGTCGTATTTAGTCGAATGAGCGAAGCGATTTTTGGGATGTACATGGAAGGTGAAATGCTAGATAGCTGTGTGAGCGAAATTGCCAACATTATTGCAGGCAGAACCACCACGATCCTTGGTGAACAAGGTGTTGCATTGGATATTACGCCGCCGTCTTTGTTGGAGGAGAATTACCATTGTGACAATCAGGCTAACAAGCTGATGCTGCCTATTTCCATTCAGACAGTTGGAGATATCCGTGTCGTTTTATTGAAAGAGTCTTAATAAGAGGAGTGAGAGATCATGGCGAAAATTTTAATTGTAGATGATGCAGCTTTCATGCGTATGATGCTAAAGGATATTTTGACGAAAGGTGGACATGATGTTGTTGGTGAAGCGGAAAATGGACTCGTAGCTATCCAGAAGTATCAGGAGCTTAAACCGGATATCGTAACGATGGATATCACGATGCCTGAGATGGAAGGCGTAGAAGCGGTTAAGGAAATTAGGAAAAAAGATGCGAATGCCAAAATTGTGATGTGCTCAGCCATGGGGCAGCAAGGCATGGTCGTACAAGCGATTCAGGCTGGAGCTAAGGATTTCATCGTTAAGCCATTTCAAGGTGATCGTGTTTTGGACGCCATACGCAGAGCTATATAATACATAAAGAAGTACGCTCATCCTTCGCTGAATTTAGCAGAAGGAGGGGCGTTTTTTTGTTCGCTTTTTACGTGGATATTCAATGTGACAGGGTTAAAAGTCTTGCATTTGCAAGGGTGTACGTAGGTCTTAAGGCTTAATTTCATGATAAAATCCTTACAAATTAGGACTTTTCTAATCACTTTAACCTAAAATTCTGACAATCATTAGCTAATTATTAGTAAAAAACATGTTTAGCTAAAATCCGAAATAGAAGTTTCACAACAATTCATCGGTAAGATTAGGATATTGAGAAATAACAAATTTTGTTATGGAATTGCGAGGGACTACAACAATGAATCTAATCCACTACTACCGCGAGCAATTTCTCGAATTAATATCACAATTCGAGCCGAATTGGGAGGAGGAGCCATTTTATCAATTTGGATTTCGATGGAAAGCGTTTACGACGAATATGTATAAAGATTTTTTTCAGATGACACAAATGCCAGATGAACCATTGTACTTAATGTATGCGATTGAACTTCCTGAGAAATACAAGAACACGAATATAAGTGAAGTTGTTAAGAGTGTATCTTCTTCCTACGAACTTTCTATGTATTATTTCACGGATAAGATTCTTTTAACATCTTGTATCTCGATTGAAAATTTACAACAAACATCATTAGGTTTTTTAAATCAAGCACGTGGGGAAATCATTGATCTTGTGTTCTCAGCGATTCAATTAAAAAACATGTAACCAATACTTAGGGGGATTTAATGATGAAGGCAACGATTAGAATGAAATTATTAGCAGGATTTATCCTTGTACTCGTACTCACATTTACAGTTGGGCTAGTGGCTATTATGAGTATGAATGCCATTCAAAAATCAGCAGTAAATGTTCAGGGAAATTGGCTACCTAGTATTCTCAAGATTGATCAAATTAAAACTGATTTCTTTGAAGTCAGAGTGGCATTTCATCAAATCATTCTTGAAACGGATCCCGATAAAATCGCTAGTGCTCAGACCAACATCATACAAAACAAAGAAAATGCTTTAAAAGAAATGAAAGCATATGCGGAATTAGTAAACACAGGGGAAGAAACGAAAATTTATGAGGAAATATTGGCTTCAATGACAACTTATATGAACCAAGCGGATACGATTATTGGGCTAGCAAGCAAGAATGAAGATAAGTTGGCCTATGATGCGATCACGCAAGTAAGACCAGCTCGTACACAAACAACGGATTTATTCGAAAAGTGGATCCACTATAATGAGGTAGGCGCCAAAGCAGAAGTGGATACAGCTGTATCCGAGAATCAATCAGGCACACTGACCATTATCATACTTGGTGCATTCGCAATCTTGATGGGGATTAGTGTAGCGCTATATATGTCTGGCAGTATCTCGAAAACCGTTCAATCCCTTCTATCCGTCGTCACGAAAGCATCTGAAGGCGACTTGAGAGAGAAAGCAACTTCGAAAACGAAGGACGAGCTTGGCGCATTGGCCGAGGCCTTTAATGATATGTTAGAAAATCTCCGAATGCTCATCAGTAAAACAGTATCTTCTTCCCAAAATGTTGCAGCTGCTGCAGAAGAAATTTCTGCGACAACGGAGCAAATCGCTAAAGGAAGCATGCATCAAGCGGAATCCACGCAAACCGTAAATAGCTTGTTTAAAGAACTTTCACTTGCCATCGACTCTGTTGCCCAAAATGCCGAGGTGGTTGCTGAACTGTCTGAACAAACAAGAAACGGTGCCAAAGAAGGTGGAATCGCGGTACAAGCTTCTATTACTTCTATGGGGAATGTATCGAAGCAGATGTCTTTGCTCGAGCAAGATGCACAGAAGATTGGCCAAATTATTGAGGTCATTGATGATATTGCCGACCAAACGAATTTGTTAGCACTTAACGCTGCAATCGAAGCGGCAAGAGCAGGAGAGCAGGGCAGAGGCTTCGCGGTTGTTGCGGAAGAGGTTAGAAAATTAGCTGAACGCAGCGGTGAAGCAACGAAACAAATTGCTATTATTATTAAAGGGATGCAAAACAATACGGATTTGAGTGTCAAAGCAGTTTCAGAAGCAGCCGATCTATCGGAACGCACAGGAATCCAGTTTGATAATATCGTTCGGATGGTCGCGAATACGGCACAGCAAGTGACAGAAATCGCTGCCGCTAGCGAGCAGCAATCCGCTCAATCAGAAGAAGTGCTTAGCTTCATTCAAAACATTGCCTCCGTTAGCCAGGAGTCTGCGGCTGCTGCCGAGGAAACGGCAAGCTCTTCCCAATCGTTAGCTTCTTTAGCAGATGATTTGAATCAATCCGTTTCAAATTTCAAAGTGTGAGAGGGCAGGGTTGCACATGACAACGACGGTCACTCCTTTATATGTTGAAGGTCAGATTGGGCAAGAGCACTATGCCTTCTCTATCGCGTATATTCAAGAAATCATCAAGATGCATGAGATTACGGTTTTGCCAGGAAATAAGAAAAATTTGCGTGGTGTCATCAATTTACGCGGCATTATTATCCCCATCTATTGTTTGCGCTCCATGCTGCAAATTAAACCTGTCATGGATACGAAGCATACACGCATCATGATTGTTCATCTAGCTGGTAAAACACTAGGGCTTGTGGTGGATTGTGTGAGCAGAGTGATCGGATTTACGGAAGTCAAGCCTGTTTCAGAGGAATTTGGTCAACAAGGCAGCATATACTTACAAGCTATCGGTGAAATTGATGGCAGTTTTGTTGGGATATTAGATATCGGCGAGCTGTTTCTCCAGGAGGTACGGGGCAATGAGTGATTTTCAGATGGAAGTCTATATGGGTGTCTTTCTGGATGAATTGAGTGAACAGCTTCTTCTCTTGGATAAAAGTCTATTGGAACTTGAGGAGAATGGCAGTAAGCCGGAAACGATTCAAACCATATTTCGGATCGCTCATACGCTCAAAGGCTCAGCCGCTGCTATGGGGTTTGATAAGCTGAAAGAAATGATGCATAAACTGGAAAATATTTTTGATCATCTCCGCAATAATCGGATTCAAGTGAACACAGAACTAATGAATGTGTTGTTCCAAAGTATTGATTACATGAAGCAGCAAAGAGAGCTCTTCTTGAAAGGGAATTATGAAGAGCAAGCGGTGGAGCATCTCATTGCCGTTCTTGAGCAGCTATCTCATGGGGATTCCATACCTATGGAACCAGCACCAGCACTTGTGCCTGTACAATCCGTCACAGCGGAGCCTGAACTTCTGTCTATACGCATCTTAATTGAACCAGGCACTGTGATGAAAGCAGTCCGTGCCGTACTCGTGCTTCGTGAGCTTCAGGAAATGGGCGATGTGTTATCGACACAGCCGCACTTCAATGCGTCGAGTGCAGATGAAGACCTTGAGGCTCCCATCCATTTTCTTATCTCAACGAACCAAGATTGTAAGGAGATCCAAGAGAGAATCAATCGCATTTCGCAATTGTCAGAAGTGATTGTTGGACCCTTTCAAGCTCAGCCCGAGGATCAAGGACACGAATCTGCGCGGTCATCGACTTCGACACCAGATGCTGAGCATAAACCAGCTAAACCAGCACCAGCCGTTGTGAAAGAAGCCGCTGCAGTTTCCCATACCGTTCGTGTGGATGTTCAGCGTTTAGAGCACTTAATTAATTTGGTTGGCGAATTGCTGATTGATAATACACGGCTTGTTGAAGTTAAGAAGCGGTTGCAAGACAAGTATAAACAAGATGCTGATATTCATTTACTCGAAGATATTACCCACCATTTAGGCAAAATCGTTAGCAATATGCGTGATGGCATGATGAAGACGCGGATGATCCCCATCGAGCAGCTTTTTAGCAGATTTCCTCGCTTAATTAGAGATTTGTCTCAAACAGCCAATAAAGAGATTGCCTTGACGATCGAAGGGAAAGAAACGGAGCTGGATCGCACGTTGATTGAAGAAATCAGCGATCCGCTGATACATATCCTCCGCAATGCGGCAGATCACGGGTTGGAAACACCTGACCAGCGGGAAGCAGCAGGGAAGCCAAGAAAAGGGCATATCCGGATGAAGGCTGCACATGAAGAGAACTCGATCGTGATTACGGTCACAGATGACGGCCGTGGCATTGATCCAGAACGTATCCGCAAGAAAGCAGTGGATAAGGGGTTTATTTCAGAAGAAGAATCGCAGCTTATGACAGAGAAGGAAATCATTAAGCTCATCTTCCACTCTGGTATGTCCACGGCAGAGCAAGTCACAGAGTTGTCAGGCAGAGGCGTTGGGATGGATATTGTTCGTTCGCATATTGAGAAGTTGAATGGGCTGATTGATATCGAGACGGCAATTGGCAAAGGAACCACGATTACTTTGAAATTGCCTTTAACTTTGGCTATTATTCGCTCACTTCTTGTCCGTCAAGCGCAGCGGACGATCGCCGTACCTCTTTCGAACATTATTGAAATCTTCAGGTACAATGAACAAGAGATTCAACTGCTTCATGGTCAAGAAATTTGCCATGTACGAGGTGAAATCCTGCCTTTACTGAGGTTGAATACCTTGCTTTCACCAGAGAGCAGCGTGAACGAAGAGGCATCTAAGACCAAGAGGTCGATACTTATGATCGGGATGGCAGAGAAACGGATTTGTCTGGTCGTGGATCAATTAATTGCCAACCAAGAAATCGTTATTAAATCTTTAGATGATATCGTCGGTCACATTCCGTATATTGCTGGAACGACTATTCTTGGAGATGGATTGGTTGCTCTCATTCTAGATGTGAACGCGATGATGCAGAAATCATCTTCTGGACATGTTCGTTTCGGCATGAAGGATCGAGTAAATAAAGGCAAACATAACACAAAGCGAGAGTTGGTCACTGTTCATTTCGATGCGGAATGGTACGGCTTCCATCTTGAACATGTGCAAGAAATATTGGCGATGCCATCTTTGACGAAGATTGCTGGGGCTGGCCCACATGTGCTGGGCATCTTGACTATTAGAGAAGAATTGCTGATGGTTTATGACTTGCGTAGCAGTATGGGATTGTCTACACCATCCAGTTCCGCGAAATCTCGTGTTCTCATTGTGCGGGATGGGGAACAATCCATTGGTATTGCTGTGGATTCCGTAACCGAAATTGTAACTGTGTTTGAGCACGATACCCATGAAGAGATTGTTCAAAGCAAAGCCTCGCTTTCTACGATTCGGAGTATTTATAAGAAAGAGGATCGGCTTATCCAAGTTTTCGATCGAGAGCAGCTCCTCTCGCAGTTGAAGACGAATACTTAAGAATTAGGTGACAAGTATGAGAACATTCCGTGTCTTAATTGTCGACGACTCCATCGTAATGCGTAATATGATTGCCAAACTCTTTGATCAAGATCCACAATTTACGGTAGTGGGATTCGCGGTTAATGGTGCTGATGCTTTGGACAAAATCGTAGAACTACAGCCAGATCTGGTCACACTCGACATCGAGATGCCGGAAATGGATGGTTTAACGGCTTTGAATCAAATTATGACATTTCATCCGGTACCGGTTATCATGCTGAGCAGCTACACGGAAGAAGGCTCGAACGCAGCGATGAAAGCTCTGGAGTACGGCGCGATGGATTTTTTTCAGAAGGAAACTCTTTTTCAGAAAACACGTAATGCCCTGACGGAAGAGGAATTTCTGTTAAGGTGCAAAACAGCCATGAGAAAAAAGTTATTCCTACGTAATGAGACCAACATGCTCGGGAAAGAGCTATCCGTCAAAAGCCATATCGAAATGCTTACTTTTCTACTTAAAATGGAAGAGGATCTGCTTCAATTTCAAGATGAGCTCCATCAGAAGATTAGGCAGCAAAACGGACTCTTAAAGAAATTTCGCAAAGAGCAGGATGAATTTATCTACACCACATGGCAGGGTTCCTTGTTCGATCGACTGGGGATCAAAGAGGCACAAGCGATAGGTAAGGATATCCACACGATCTTCCCCAAATATATGGCAGATCACATGCTGCAATACTATGAATGGGCCTGGTCGATGGGAGCGGTTGTTGACTTCGAGACGGAATGGCATGGCTATTATTTCTTAACGGTGCTTCGACCGATCAAAAATAATGGCGTCATTCGCGAGATTATCTCATTAACTGTCGATATTACGGAGTCACGGAGTATGGAAGAGCGAATCCGGTATTTGATCCATCATGATCCCTTAACAGGCCTTCCCAATCGACAGGTATTAACGAAATGGATTGAAGATGCCATTGTACAGAAGGAGCGCTTCGCCGTTGTATTCGTGAATCTAGACCAGTTCAAGTTGGCCAATGAATCGTTAGGGCATGAGGTTGGTGATCGTATTCTTCAGGTCATCGCCCGGAGGTTGAAGAATAGCTTTCTGACTCATAATTTGCATGTTTTTCGAGTGGGCAGTGATGAATTTATCGGGCTCGTGAAGCATAAATCGAAGGATGAGCTGGATGTCTATACACAGAACATTGTTCAAAGTATCAATCAACCGATTCGGATTCAGGAGCATGAAATTTACATTTCGCCGTCCATCGGGATTAGTCAGTTTCCAGAGGATGACCAAGATCCTGAAACGCTCGTTCGTTTCGCCGATATCGCGATGGATTACGCGAAGGAGCTTGGCGGAAATCAGGTTCAGTATTTCAGCCCGCACATCTATGCCAAAATCGAGAGGCGTATGACGCTGGAGAAGCATTTGCGTAAAGCGCTGGAGAAGAACGAGTTTATCCTGATGTACCAACCGCAGGTCAACGTGATAGAAAATAAGATCGTCGGCTTTGAAAGTTTAATCCGTTGGGATAGCCCTCAGCTTGGGCGGGTTTCACCGTTAGAATTTATTCCGATTGCGGAAGAAACAGGTCTTATTTATCCCATTGGCAAATGGGTGATTGAGGAGGCTTGTGCTCAGAATAAGCACTGGCAGAGGTTAGGATTACCGAAGGTGTCCATAGCTGTGAATTTATCATCGAAGCAGTTCTACGATAGATCACTTTGTGAGCAAATTTCCAATATCCTACAAGATACAGGGCTCGAGCCTCAGTACTTGGAGTTGGAGATTACAGAAAGTATGACGATGGATGTTCAAGTCGCTCTAGCGACATTAAATAGTTTTAAGAATATGGGTTTGCAGATCGCCATGGATGACTTTGGGACAGGCTACAGCTCATTGAGTTACTTGAAAGAATTTCCGATCCATCATCTGAAGATCGACCAATCTTTCGTGAAAGATATATCAGTGAACCCGACACATGCAGCCATCGTCAACACGATCATCACCTTAGCTCGCAATCTGAAGATTAATGTCATTGCAGAAGGGGTAGAGAATGAGGAAGATTTACGCCTGCTGCAAGACTTTCATTGCGATACGGTACAAGGATACTTATTTGGCCGGCCTGTTGAGGCAAGCGAAGTGCCTGAGATTTTTGGTGGGTTTGGAAGATGACCTTTCGGAAGCAGGTAGCTTGAATGGAGTTATACCTATACAAATAGTTGAAATTCTGTTAACGATGCCTATTGGCATTCGCTTTTTTTTCGATATAGCTTCTGGCAGGTGCCGCAAGGGGTGTGGGCAACCAAATAACTGGGAAAACTCCATCTATATTTGAGTTATTAGCTTAATTTTTAAGTTTTAATGGAAAATGTACAGCTAATTCTCAGTATTTGAGTGGTTTCGAAGTATTCTATTCGAATTACATGTATATTTTACAGTTAAATGAAATTATTCAAGATTTCAGGAGAAAACAACTGTATCTTATCCATTTATTTCCTAATAAAATGAAAGAAATTTGTTCAATCCTCCCCTATGTTCTCCCCCTAATTGTGAATTATACTGAACTCAAAATTGAATGGGCGGGCACATACAACATGAGTAAATATCCTAGCGAGATGCCAGGCTGTTGAGACAAAGGGAGGGATGAGCAGGAAGTTGGATCGTTATGGAGTACACATGCAAGTAAGTCGTTTTATTTCCGCAAAAAAGTTAAGCGCTTACAATTAGGAGGAGGATAGGATCATGGGATTATTTATGAAAAAGGGTAAAAGGTTAAGTGCATTCGTCGTAACCATTATGATGATGTTCTCATTATTGATAATGCTTGTACCGGCAACCGTATTTGCTGCAAATACAACTTACTATGTCGACGCTGGCAACGGCAGTGATTCAAACAATGGCACAAGTACGGCAACGGCGTGGAAAACATTAACGAAAGTGAATAGCACAACGTTCCAGCCTGGCGATCGCATTTTATTTGAGGCCGGGAATACCTGGGTGGGTCAGTTATATCCGAAAGGCTCGGGTACATCAGGGAACCCCATCATCATTGATCAATATGGCACAGGAGCCAAACCAAAGTTTCAGGGCCAAGGTGCGGTGAAGGCTACCGTCTATTTGTACAATCAGCAATATTGGGAAATTCACAATCTAGATATTAGTAACCAAACAACGGGTTCCGTAGGTGATCTTCGAGGTGTACATATTACAGGAGCAGATATTGGAACGCTCAATTACTTCCGTTTAGATGGGCTCAATGTGCATGATGTAAGTGGTGAAGTCAAATGGATTGGCGGCGATGTGGCCGATAATGCAACAGGTATCACTTTCCAGACAGGGTGGGATCGTTCCAAGCGAACTGGCGGCATTGTGTTCGATATGTCAACGAACGTGCTAGCGCCGGCGGCAGCAACAGTGAAGAGTAAATTTAACGATGTGGTCATTTCCAATAGTTCCATTAAGGACACTTCTTTTGGGGGGATTATTTTCAAGCAATATACCGGGGATGGAAAAGATAACAATGGCAATGCCTCCGTTTCGGTAGGTTGGGGTGTTCGGAGCTCGGCTTCGGATACGAATTGGGTTCCTTTTACGAATATTACGATTAAGAATAACTTCATTAGCCAAGCTAACACGATCTATGGTTGTAATGGTATTTATATGACAGACGTTAAAGGAGGGTTGATTGAGAGTAATGTCGTTGCGGCTGCGGGCACTTCGGGGATTGAAACTTACTATGCAGACGATGTAGTTATACAGAAGAATGAGACGTATGGTGTGGTGAAAAAAGCCGGTGGCGCTGACTTTAACGGCATCGACACGGATAAAGGTACGACGAAACAGGTCGTCCAATACAACTATGTTCATGGCAATGGAGATGGGATCCTGCTGTGTCAATTCAGCTTTGGCGACTCCATCATCCGATACAATGTGATTACAGGTAATTCGAGATATCAAATTTATCTCCATTCTGATTCGGCTGCGACCTCGCAAATATATAATAATACGATCTACAATACGAATAGCACGTATTTGATTTATGGTTACGGGTCCTATATTAATGCTAGCTATCAGATAAGAAATAATATTCTGGATTCGACACAGAGTTCAGCGGTGCTAACAACTGGCGGAGGTATTGCTTATCATACGAATAGTTACTATGGGACTGGGCTTACGGTTCCCTCTGGAGATGCGAATCCGAAAACTGGCGACCCGAAATTAGTGAGTCCAGGAACTGGCGGTACAGGAACAGAAGCGAGCGGACCTGCTATGAGCACATTAGGCGGCTATAAGCTTCAAACGAGCTCTCCGATTATTAATCAAGGGGTTACGATTGCGTCTAATGGCGGGCTTGATTTCTGGGGAGATACATTATACACAGGCTCAGCAGATATTGGTGCAGATGAAACGCAGGTTACGGGAGGCAGTACGGGACCTACTTATTTGGTAAATGATACATTCGATGCCGTGACCACGGGGAGTGCCCCAACAGGTTGGACCATTGCCAACGGCACAAGTCCGAATGCGATTACCGTGCAAGCCATACCAAGTGCCGCCGATAAGAGTGTGCAGCTCAGCAAGCCGACGGCATCGGCCAAAACCTCTATGTCCAAATCGTTTGGAGCTACAAGCGGTACAATTACGATGGAGGCAAGAGTTAAACGGAGTGAAACAAACTCTTGGTGGTGCTTGCCCTACCTCTATGACAGTACTGGTGTCGTAGCTGAATCCATCGCGATGGATTCAGGGAATATCAAAGCTAATGTGAATGGGACTTGGACGACCATTCAAGCCTTCACGGCGAACACCTGGTATGACTTCAAAGTCGTGCTAGATACGAATACCGATAAATTTGATTTCTATGTTAATGGCACGTTGAAGCTATCCCAAGCGACAATGAGAGCAGCAGTAGCGAATGTGTCAAAGATCGAATTCTATGCGGATAACTCACAAACGGGCACAACGAATGTAGACAATGTAAGGGTATATACGCCATAACGATTACGATTGTTGAAATCCCGAATTGCCGGAGACGGTGATTTGGGATTTTTTGTGCGAAGTGAACCCGAATGATTGGAATAGTGAAAGAGAATCGTTCATTTACCTACTGGTATTGATGGGAAAATCGATCTTATAATATGGCATATCGAAATTAAGAGGAGGTCACACATGTTGCTTCAGCCCAAAAGTTTGAAATGGTCATCCTTGATCCTCGCCATTGTACTCGTGTTTGGAATTGTAAGTTCTCTGCTTCCGGTATCTCGTGTTCAGGCGTCACCCGTCACGGGGATGATCTACTATGTAGATGCGACAGGAGGTAATGATTCGCATACAGGTACAAGTGAAGGCACAGCTTGGAAAACGCTAGAAAAAGTAAATGCTACCACTTTTCAACCTGGGGATCAGATTTTGCTCAAATCAGGTGAAGTTTGGGAAGGTCAGTTATGGCCCAAGGGCTCAGGCAGCCCAGGCATGCCGATTATCATTGATCAATATGGCAGCGGGAGTAAGCCTGCCATACAAGGGAAAGGCTTGGTACAAGATGCGGTTCGTTTATTCAATCAGGAGTATTGGGAGATTCATCATGTAGACGTATCCAATGCTAAGCCAGCAACGGCAACACCAGGAGAGAACCTTGGTGATTACAGGGGGATTCATATCTCTGGTGATAATAGTACAACCTTGGATTATTTCCGTATCGTAGCTGTCGATGTTCATGATGTAACAGGGCAAATCAACTGGATTAGCGGTACACAGCCAGTTCCACCACAGCCAGGCATCCGTTTTAAGACTGGCTGGGACGGTTCCAAAAAAACAGGAGGCATCGTATTCGACACAACTGTGCCAAATATATTTAGTCCCCCTAGTCAAGCGACAGTTATTAATGATGTCATTGTGGAACAATCCACAATTACGAATACTTCTTTCGCGGGTATTACATTTAAGCAATACACAGGGGATGGGAAGGATGCGGATGGGAATACCATTGCCGTATCGACGGGCTGGGGCGAGCGAGCCAATGGGACCGATCCGAAATTCACACCGCATACCAATATTATTATTAGAGACAATTATATAACGCAAAAAGATACGGCATATGGCTGTAATGCGATGTATTTGACTGATATCAGAGGCGGACTTGTTGAAAATAATGTCGTCTATAAGGCAGGAACCTCAGGGATTGAAATGTACTATGCAGATGATATCGTCGTGCAGCACAATGAGGTTTATGAGACAACGCAAAAAGCGGGCGGAGCCGATTCCAATGGGATTGATCCGGATAAAGCGACAACAAAAATACTCATTCAATATAATTATATTCATGATAATGGAGATGGCATTCTAATCTGCCAATTTTCATTCGGCGATACCGTGATTCGTAACAATGTGATTAAAAGCAACACCAGATACCCCATATATCTGCATTCGGATAAGAAGGCGATAGCTGAGGTGTACAACAACACCATTTATAATGATAAAAGTAATTATTTGATCTACGGCTATGGCACATCCTTAGACGCAACCTACAACATTCGGAATAATAATCTGTACACGACACGTGCAGGAGCAACGATTACGACTAGTGGAACAACGTTCTACGAGAATAACAATTATTATGGTACCGGATTAATGATTCCTACTAGTGATACCAAGGCCCTACAAGTAGATCCTAAATTTGTAAGCACGGTGAGTGGCCCCTCTGGAACAATTGAAACAGGACCTAGGTTAGATTCAGCGCTAGGTTTCCGTTCAAAGTCAGGTTCAGCGATGATCAATGCCGGAATAGCGATGCCGAATAACGGTTCGAAAGACTATGCGGGTAAGACGCTGTATAACGGGCTCCCGGATATCGGGGCTTTTGAATATTACACAGAAGCAGGCAGCACAACTGAATCAGTGAACGGAAAAGTAAAGGATGGTTCTGGCAAAGCAGTTGCTGGAGCGAAGATATCCATGGTTGTTAATACGGTGAGTTATACGGCAACCAGTGATGCGAAAGGCTCGTTCGTGATTGCGGATGTACCGTTAGCTTCGGGGGTAGAGCTTAAAACTGAAAAAACGGGTTATACGACGACGACGACGACAATCGCGATTCAACCACCGAATATGACGACATTGGATATTGTCATTACGTCCACAAGTCCTTATGGCATTCTACGCGGAACCATTTTGGATGAGAAGATGTCCGCGCTTGAGGGAGTTTCTGCCAAAGTCATGTATGAAGGTGAGGAAATTGCAAGCGGAACAACCGATCATACAGGCATTTTGCAATTAGGTCAGGTGCCGATCGGCGAGAATTACACAATTGTGCTCTCGAAAGCAGGTTACTTTACGGTTTCCAAAGGTAATGTCAGTATTACACCGGAGAGTCTCACGGATATTGGCAAAGTGTTGCTATCGAGCAAACAACCGCAAGTGCTGTACAATCATACATTTAATAATCTTTCGACAGGAACATTGAGCTCGGGAAATAATTTGACTGTCAGCGCAAGTGGCGGGAGTGTTGAGGTCGCTGAGGTCCCTGGTGTGTCAGATAAAAGTGTCCTCTTAACGAGAAGCAGCAACTCTGGAAGCACCAGTTTGTCTCAGACTTTTGCTACACCACTAACAGGGATTGTCACCATTGAAGCCGATTTGAAACGAAAAGACACGTATGTTAGCGGGAATAACTGGATTAGCTTGCCCTATGTGTATGGCAGTACGAATCTAACGAACCCTGGCATTAGCTTTGCTTTTGATAAAGGCACAATAAAGGGATATAAGGGTACAACGACGACTGATTTTATGAAGTATGTTGTAGGCCAATGGTATAACACGCGTATGGTGATCGACATGGCTGCACAGAGTTTCGATCTATACATCGATGGTATTAAAATAGTAGATCGTGCCCCATACCGAATCGCTATGGCGGATATTAAGAAAATTGATTTTTATGCGAACAGCACCAATTATGGCAGTGTGTATATCGATAATGTCCGAATCACGCAAGGGATTGGTTACTCGAAGTCAGACGCAACACTTGCAGAGTTATCAAGTGATGCAGGAACCTTAACACGTCTGGATGAAACACATTACGCGATACAAGTACCGAGTAACGTGGAGCAGGTGAATCTGACACCTGTAGCTAGCAGTCCTAATGTAAAATCAATTCTTGTAAACGGTGTACCTGTTGGAAGTGGTAATAGTTCTGATTCCATTGCTTTAACTGGAGATGACACGGACATTCCCGTTGTTGTAACAGCAGAAGATAATCTGACAACGGCAACCTATACCGTTTCGATTCATCGGATCTCTGCTCAGGTAGATGCATCTTTACAAGGACTACTTGTGAATGGTGGTACATTATCACCTGATTTTGATCCAAGCATAACGCTATATCAAATCAATGTACCCTATTACATTCATGACCTCACACTGGTTCCGACTGCAGGCAACAGCCAAGCGGATATCACGATCAATGGAAAAACGGTGTTAAATGGTGCAACTTCAGAAGCAATTCCTTTAGTGGAAGGACAAAATCTCATTGTCGTTTACGTAGTTTCACCAGATGGAACTGCAAACGAAACGTATGAGATTGGCGTTCACAGGGCCAATAGTCCTTATGGTCAAATATCAGGAACAGTCAAGGATCAAAGTAACCATAATGTATTTGGTGCTCATGTAACGCTTACGAAACTTGGCGACTCAAGAACTACGATAACAGATGCGACTGGTACATTTACCTTCTCTGACGTGATGCCTGATACAGAATTTACGGTCACAGCACAAAAAGCAGGCTATGACGAAGCTACGATGGGTAATGTCACGGTGACGGTTGGACAGACTACGTCAGTGAACCCATTGTTCTTGCAAGCACATGGAGCCATAGCATCTTTAACAGGCGTCGCAGAAGCGACACCAGGCCAATCGATGCAATCTACATTCCAAATTAACAATGTGTCGAGCAGTGTGTACTCGGCCGTGTATTCGGTTGACCTCATCGTGGGCTTTGATTCAACAAAGCTGCAGTGGATATCTACACTTCCAAGCTCATCGCAATTGCAAATTATTCAGAGTGATCAAACAGCTGAGGGATCACTTACGATGAAAGTGTTGATGGCGGATGTCAATCAAGCTATCCCGCCAGATACCGATCTCTTCGTTGTAAATTGGAAGGTAAAAGACTTAGCTCCCGCAGGTGAAACAGTCATCCGATTAACGAGATCAGATGTAACGAATGGGCGGGGAGATCTATTTCAAGCGACGGCTTCAGAACATGCGCTTGAGATCAAACGAGTAGTGATTGTAGATCCTGATCCGAGACCAGATCCAGATCCAACCACAGATCCATCACCAGATCCTGATCCGGTTACGAAGCCAGACACGGGAACGAATACGACGAAAGACCCGTCCCCATTTTTGCTAGAGTCGAACGACCAAGGGACTGCAACGATTACTAAGGCTAACTTAGAAAGCGCTATTCAATCCACACAAGATGATTCCAATGGCAAAAAAGTAATCGTTGTTAACTTGAAACCCAACAACTCATCCTTAGATCAAGTTGGCCTGCTGCTCCCAGCAGAGCTGTTGAAGGCGAAGGAGCATGCATTTGAACTTAAACTTCAATCGGAGTTAGGTACTATTGTGATATCTGATCAAATGCTGAATGGTCTGGGCAATCTAGGTGATATGGTGGAAATTCGCTTAAAGAAAGCTAACTCGATTGATAATCATCCTGTTTACGACATACAGCTTCTAGCCAATGGAGAGTCCATTGCTTGGCATAATCCAGAAGCACCAGTTACTATTCAGATTCCTTATTTGCCTTCACAAGAAGAAAAGCAGAATCCGGATCACATCGCCGTTTTTTATGTCAATCCACAAGGACAGATGATTCCTGTACCGAATGGGCATTATGACGTACAGTCAGGTCAAGTCATCTTTACAACTAAACATTTTAGCCAGTATGCAATTATGTATAAGAGTCCGACTTTCATGGATCTAGCTTCTGTGAAATGGGCACAAGCGTCGATTGAAACACTTGCAGCCAAGGGAGTTATTGAAGGCAGGAATATACACGAGTTCGACCCACAAAACAGCATTACACGAGCAGATTTCATTGTTCTATTAATGCGAGCATTGGATCTTGCAACGCGTACAACGGATGCCTTCACGGATGTAGCCAGCCATGATTATTATTTCAATGCGCTCACCAATGCCAAGGCATATGGTATTACAACGGGGACAGGAAATAACTTGTTTGAACCGATGAAACAGATCACGCGTGAGGATACGATGGTACTGACCGCAAGAGCGCTTCAAGTAAGTAAGCAGCTTCCTAGTCGTCCAAGTTCAATAGAGGTAAAACTAGACTATACAGATGCTTCCGACATTTCTGACTACGCCAAAGGCAGCATTGCAGCCCTTACCGCCGAAGGCTTTGTTCAAGGCGATGAAACAGGCATTCATCCGAAGCAGGAGCTCTCCCGCGCACAGGCGGCGGTTCTGATTCATCGGATTGTAGTGAATAAGTAATCGTATTAAGGCAAGACCCAGGGCGACAGTGCTCTGGGTCTTCTTTTTTTTCTACGACTGACCAATCAACATACAGAATTTATTTTCTGCCGCTTTAAGGTATTTCGCGGGATTTCTTCTGAAGCGACGACGATTGGTTGTTTCCTGTAACCGTAGGGACCAGCGTTGTCTTTCGGTATGAAAAGTTTCATAGGTAATGCTCTGGAGTCTGCCTACTAAGTTCCTCTGGCGGAGTGCGTCATCAACAAATACAACAAATTCTCCGGAGCGAACGATGTACTCGTTCCAACTCCGAAGTCCTGTCATTCGCCGATGGCGTGTTTTCGTTTTTCTAAAGAATCTCTCATGGTCATTATTTGTACGGGGGACATGTGAATGGTCGTAACAAGTAAAAAGCCCTTTCCAAAATCCCTTCGTGTAGCTTCTCAGATTTGAAACCATGATTTGATCACTTTCTTTGGTATAGGTCAAATCTACCCACTGTAGCAAACACTGCATGTGAAATCGTACCGAATCACTGCTTTGGTCGTCAGTTGGATTTAAAATATCTGCTACGTACTGGAGTGGGAGTGACCAACGTTTTACATCTATGTACAGTGTGCTGAATTCATTAAGTTTACTGAATATTCTGATTATGTTTTGAAGTAGAGAGGGCTCTTTTTTTACTCAGGCAACTTTCAAGGGATGCCTGTATAGCTTCTGATGTTTCATAGATTCGAAGACCTGGCAAATCCAGCGGTGGATTACCATCTTCCAAAAGAACAGAACGCACCGAAGCCAAATAATCTCTTGCAACTTCGGCTTCTTCGGAGACATCTTGTTCTAGCTTTCTTTCGATAGCACGAATACCGCGAAGGCTTTTCTTTATGCCCGTTTTTAATTTTCGATCTAGATCCACGATAGGCTTGGCAATATCTTTTAAATAGTGATACTGACAATATTGATACGGAACTTCTGGTAGCAGTGATTCCATAGCTAGACGAATAGACTGCTGTCCGTCTGAAACGATGCCGATGATGGGAAAACCTAAATCGATAACAGGTTGAATGAGGCTCTTCAGTTCTTCAGCAGAACTACTCTTTACGCTTTTTGCGACGAGAATTGTCCCACTGAAAACTTCTCGAATGACATAAAGGGTCTCATTCCCTTTCTCAGGCTGGACACCGTCCATGGAGATCATAATTCCGCCGTGTTGATTGACAACGTGCTGAAGTTCATCCTTCACAAATTCGGTCACACTCGAACGTAACAGTGTTAGATAGCGTTCATACAATCTTTGCGAATTACGCTCCGATGTGGACACACCTCGCTCCATAAGTTCTTCGGTAATTTCAGCAATGGTCATATGTTGTTTAAAGCGAAGTTGACCAACTAAGGCAAGCACGTCAAAGCCATATGAAGTATGCTTCATAGCGAGCAACGCTGCTTCCGCGGATTTGTAGTATGTTTTTGGGTAGGCACAGTTTGCATTAGAACAAACATAGGCCATGCTCCAAGCTTGAATGACACCGTTTAGTGTAGAGATATTTTTCTTCCAAGCCGTATGACTTCGCTTCAGTTTTGCTCCGCAGTGAACGCAGCAAGAAAATTCGGGCTGGAAGTATATTTTTCTTTCAGGAGTGATCCGGTTCTTCGGTAATGGCATGAGAAAACCTCCGTTAAAGTATGTCTTACATACTTCAACAGAGGTGGTTGGAAGTCCTTGTTAGTTGATTGGTCAGTCGTAGTTTTTTTACTGTGAAATAGTGAAAGAACTTCATTCGATGCGCAATGTAACTAATCGGAGATGCCTTTTATAATAAACCTATAAGATAACAAGCGAATCTCGTAGCGCTTTGAACAGGGAGTGGAATGATTAATGGAAAGCACCGTGGAGCAAACAGACCGTTTGCTTGCAAAACCGAAGAAAAAGAAAATCCCGTTTCTGAGCCGATGGGAGTCTCCCGTGGCCGGTTACCTCTTTTTGTCCCCGTGGCTGATTGGTTTTTTCCTGTTAACACTAGGGCCAATCCTGATGTCCTTGTATTACTCGTTTACGGACTACTCCTTGCTGGATGCACCGCATTGGCTTGGGGCACAGAACTACAAGCATATCGTGATGGAGGATGATACTTTCCGCGAGTCCATCAAGGTAACTTTGCTATTCGTCGTATTCTCCGTACCACTGAAGCTCGTTACAGCGCTGTTGGTGGCGATGCTGCTGAATAAGAAAATCAGAGGGATTTCCTTCTATCGGACGATGATCTATTTCCCATCATTGATCGGGACGAGTATCGCAGTGTCGATTCTATGGAAAAACATTTTCAGCAAAGACGGCTTTATT
Source organism: Paenibacillus plantarum (assembly GCF_013141695.1). Taxonomy (GTDB): domain Bacteria; phylum Bacillota; class Bacilli; order Paenibacillales; family NBRC-103111; genus Paenibacillus_E; species Paenibacillus_E plantarum. The sequence continues at coordinate 87,939 of NZ_WHNY01000026.1, read as the reverse complement.
AACCAAGCCTTAGCGCTTGTCGGCATTCAAGGGAAGTCATGGATTGCTGACCCTGACACTGCGTTAGGGACACTAGTACTACTTATTGCGTGGCAATTCGGATCGGCGATGATTATTTTCCTTGCCGGACTGAAACAAATTCCAACGGATTTGTATGAAGCTTCTTCCGTAGATGGCGCGAGCAAGGTACGACAATTTTTCACGATCACGCTGCCGATGTTGTCTCCGATTATTTTGTTCAACTTTGTGCAATCAACGATCAATTCCTTCCAGATGTTTACACAGGCATTTATCATCACCAATGGGGGGCCTGTAAATTCAACGTATGTATACGTCATGTACTTGTATGAGCGAGCATTCTCGAAGTTTCAAATGGGCTATGCCTCAGCGCTAGCTTGGATTCTACTGGTCATTATTGCAGCGGTAACCGCGCTTATTTTCGCAACCTCTAAATACTGGGTTTACTATGAGACGCAAGGAGGGAAGGGGAAATGATGGCAAGACGCCAAGGTTTGACCCATCTATTATTACTAATTTCAAGCATCATTATGATGTATCCCGTGTTCTGGTGGTTAGGCGCTTCGCTCAAAACGAATGATGAGATGCGCTCGCCGAATTTATTTCCCGAAACATTCCGTTGGGCTAATTACACCGAAGGCTGGGTATCGGTTCCTAACTATGACTTCAGCGTATTCTATATCAATAACTTTCAGTTAATTATTGGCGTATTATTCACAAGTATCGTATCTTGTTCCCTTGTTGCGTTTGCTTTCGCCCGACTAGACTTCCCGCTTCGTAAGCTTTGGTTCGGTATCCTGCTGGTGACGTTAATGCTTCCGACGCAAGTAACGATTGTACCTCAGTATGTGTTATTCAGTAAATTTGATTGGATTAATACGTATTTACCCTTCTATGTCCCTCATTTGCTCGCAGGCGGCGTGGGCGGCCCCTTCTTCATCTATTTGCTCGTGCAATTTATTCGTTCCATACCGAAAGAGTTGGATGAGTCTGCGAAAATAGATGGATGTTCTTGGTTCGGAATTTACTGGCGCATTATCATTCCATTGACCAAGCCTGCACTGGTTACAGTCGCAATTTATTGTTTCCTTTGGAACTGGGATGATTTCTTTGGTCAATTACTGTATATCAATTCCGTCGATAAATACACAGTAAACTTAGCCTTGAAGCTGTTCATTGATTCTGCGGGAACGGTGCCGTGGGGGCAAATGTTAGCCATGTCTTTAGTCTCTGTTATGCCTGCCGTGATCATTTTCTTCATCGCACAGAAGCATTTCGTCGAAGGTATTGCTTCGGGTGCTTTAAAAGGATAAGCTTAGGATTGACTAGGAAAGCTGCTGCATTTGCTGCGGCTTTCTTTGCATAAGACCTTAGTTTGAATCATACGGAGGGCAGAGACATGCTGCAAAATCCATTCAAAACGTATCGCATTATCGCGGTTTATTTCTTCAGCTCAGCCGTCATTATTGCTATGTTGATCGGTATTGTTATTGCCGTTAGTTATTCGGGGACTTCGAGTGAAATTGCTTCCAATACTTCTTTCTATCAGCAGCGCTTGCTGAATGAATTGAGCAAAAAAATGAGCACAAGCTTAATTGGTATTGAGCAGACCTCGGGAACCTCGGCTAAGAATGTCGATCTCCTATACGGCCGATTACGAGATAAGGACGCTTATGAGCGCCTGCAAATCGAGACGGATCTGCAGAGTCAATTGAACTATCTTGTCTTCGGTACGCCGATTCTGCAATCGATCCATGTCTATTCAGATTACCCATTTACTTCGGATACCCAAGGCCCTGTTACGTTCTTCCAGATGTCGCTATTAGATAAGGAAGCATGGTATCCGAGTATTCTAGAAACGGACAGCGCTTGGCTTGGCGAGCACAAAATTATGACCAATGGACGTGAAGAATCGGTGATAAGTTTCGCCCGCAAAGTCATCAATAATAGCAATCAGTATTACAGCTTGATGGTTTTCAATATTAAGGTATCGAGCATTCGGCATCTGATTTCAAGTGAAGACGACACGACCAATATGGCGTTACTTGATGCAGCAGGCAGATTGATTACGCATTCTGGCAACAGCAGCAAATTGCAGCAAGCGACACTCACATTGAAGGGGGAGCTGGATAAACCAAGCGGTTCCTTACGTGTGGAGGATGATTTCTTCGTTTGGGCCAAATCACCAGATTCCCAGTGGACACTCTTCGAGGCAAGTTCTTGGGGTGAAATGACCAAAGGCAGTAAAAGCATGGCGAAGCTCTTCCTTCTTCTTGGAGCTACCTCGATTGTGCTCGTGCTGCTGCTTACCTTATTCTTATCCCGCCGATTCATGAGACCGATGAATCAATTGATTCGAGCCATGGGGCAGTATTCACCAGGGGAAGATCAAGGTTTACCAACCGACTATAAGAATGAGTTTGGGAAATTATTTCATGGGTATCGTAAATTAACACAACGCATCGAAGACCTCTATGCATCCCTGCGGGAGCAGCATGTGCAGCAGCGGGCAGCAGAGCTGAAATCGTTGCAAATGATGATCAATCCTCATTTTCTATATAATACGCTCGATCAGATTAACTGGACAGCGATCGAGGCGGGGCAGAATAAGATCAGCTCTATGCTCGCGCAAGTCGCGAGTATGTTTCGTTTAGCGCTATCTAATACGAATAGTCTGGTGGCTGTGACGGAGGAAGTCGCGCACATTGAACACTATTTGAAATTTCAGCAGGTGCGTTGGGAAGATAAAATGTCATATCAAATTAAAGTGGATGAGAGCTGTAAGCACTCTCTGATGCCGAAGATTTTTCTGCAGCCGTTCGTAGAAAATGCGTTTATGCATGGCTTTCATGGCGCTTCCGAAGCTGAGATAGGTATAGACATTAATCGAGATGAGAACAACTTATATGTAACCATTACAGATAATGGCAAGGGGCTCAGTGATAATTGGCAGAACAAGCCTAGGAAGCGCGGAGGCTATGGACTTCGGAATGTGAAGGAAAGACTGGATGCCTTATTCGGCAATCAATATAACTTACAACTGAGCAACCGGGAACAAGGTGGCGTTCAAGTTGACATTCGATTCCCACTATCAGACCAATAACCATATTCATAACATAAGGGAGTAAATGAGCATGTGGAAAATAGCCATAGTGGATGACGATTTTCAGGTTTTGCGAGGTTTACGGCATATCATTCCTTGGGCCGAGCTGGATGCTGAATTCGCGGGAGAGGCGATTGACGGAGAAAGTGGACTAGAGTTAATCCGTGAAGTAGAGCCTGATATCGTCATTACGGATTTATATATGCCTGGTATTAGCGGGATTGAAATGATCGAGAAACTGCGGGGGGAAGGCTTTCAGGGCAGATTTATTATTCATAGCGGATATACCGATTTTGAGTATGCGAGGCAAGCGATTCGACTGGATGTCGACGATTATTTGAATAAACCAATAACAATCGAACAGATTCGCGAAGTTTTGTTTCGGACGATTGGACAATTAGAAGATTTCTATCTGGAAAAAATGGAGAAAAAGCGGCTTGTTCGTTTTGTTCAAAACTATGAGAAACAAATGGCCGATGAGCAGCTTGCCGCTCTGCTTAATGGTACTCTTCAGCCTAATTCGGCTGACATGAAACTGCCCCATGTCGAAGCGTACTGGACAGACTATGATCAGCAGGTCGTCGTACTTGAACTGGTGAAGACAGACAGGGTGACGGATATCTCAGTGGCAGATTGGCATTTATTTCGCTTCGCCATGTCCAATATCACGAAGGAGCTGACGCAGCAGGAATGGCCGGAATCAGCGTTTATTTGGCTATTCGGGCCGTATTCAGCACTTGTTCTACATATTCCTCGCAGCGAAGCAGATGAGCAATCTCTTGAACGATCTGCTCGCTTCATAGAGACCTTAACAAGCAGCATGCTGCGATATTTGGGTTTAACGGTGAAAGCGGCGGTAGGTGAACGCATTAGTAAATGGGAAGATTTGAAAAAGTCAGCAGATGTTGCTTTCGAATCATTACAAGCATTTGAACAAGGACAAGGTGCGGTGGATCTGGTCCGTTATCTTTCCCAATCTTTGCAGGAAAGCAGTGAAGAAGAGCTGTGGTCGCATATTCAGCGGTTCATTAATCGGCAAGAGGCGTCAGCTAAAGGCGGCGATCCCAAGCTATTCTATCGTGTCTTAGCGACGGAAATTTGGACGTTGCTGCAATATGCAGCACAGCAAGCAGACATGTCGATTACCCCTACGGACGAGAATGAGTTGGTAACGTCAACGGATACGATTATTCATCGTGCGGATGTAGAGAGCTTCCTTCAAGCCAAGGTGAAAAGCATTGGACTGAAGCGACAGCCAAGCATTAACCAGAAGCATAAAGGAGCCGTCGATTTTATGCTCGGTTACATTCATGAGCATTATGCCAAAGACATTACGATGGATGAGTTGGCGGGACAGCTATTTATCTCGAAAAATTATTTGAATCAGTTGTTTAAAAAGGTGACAGGGGAAACCTTTATGAACTATGTCATTCGTGTCCGACTGGAGAAAGCGAAGGCGCTTCTCTTAGAAGGGAATTTGTTGATTTATGAAGTCTCTGAGCAGGTTGGATATCAAAATGTGCCATATTTCAGTACTCTTTTCAAGAAATATTGCGGAATTAACCCGAGTGATTTGCTGAAAAAGTAGGTTTTCTCCCCGCTTGTTTCAAAAACTGAAAGAAATCAGTTCGATTCTCTCCTATACCGTTGAGGCTTTCAGCGATACGATAAGTGTGTGAGATCGACATATGCGAGAGGGGTAATTATACAATGAAGAAAAAATTAATGACTACTGCACTATCACTTGTTGTCGTGGCATCCATGTCAGCTTGTGGATCCAAAACGGAGGAAGCGCCAGCGAAAGCTTCGGTTCAACCAACAGCAGCAGCCACGACTAAAGCGGAACCAGCCGCTCCAGTCAAATTGCGTATTGCTTGGTGGGGAGCGCAAGAGCGTCATGATGCGACTCAGAAGGCATTAACTCAATATACGGCACTTCATCCGAATGTTACTTTTGAAAGCGAATTCTCCGGTTGGGACGGCTACTTCGATAAGCTCGGCGTTCAGTTCGCAGCGAAAAATGCACCTGACATTATCCAAATGGATGCTGCTTACTTGAATGAGTATGTTGGACGTAATTTGGTCGCTGATCTAGCAAGCATTAATGTAGCGGATATGGATAAAGCACTTATTGAATCAGGTAAAGTGAATGGCAAGCTCTTCGCAATGCCGTTAGGAACTGCCGCACTTGGCATGGCTTACGATAAAACGGTGATTGAGAAATTAGGTTTAAAGGCACCAGCTTGGGATTGGACTTGGGATGATTACTATAAATTCGGTCAAGATGCCAAAGCCAAACTAGGGAAAGATAAATACGTTTTCGTTGATCAAAGCTCAGATTTAGTTGACTATACAGCTTATCAGCTTAGCCAAGGTAAAGGGCAGTCTTTTACAGACAACAAGCTATCCATCGATAAAGATACATGGATTACATACATGAATAAGCAATCCGAAATGCGTAAAGCAGGCATCGTTACACCTGCTGATATTACGGTGACAGACAAAGAGCTTGATCCGAAAATGGATAGTGTGGTCAATGGAACAGCGCTTGCTCGTCACATTTTCTCCAACCAAGTGGGTGCTATTAATGGTCTTAAACCAGACGCTTTTGGATTTACAACACTTCCGAAAGCAGGACAAACGGGTGGTTGGTTGAAACCAGGCATGTTCTGGAGTGTGAACGCAGGCTCCAAGCAACAAGATGAAGCGAAGAAATTCGTTGATTGGTTCATTAACGACCAGGAAGCAGGGAAAACACTATCATTAACACGTGGTATTCCAGGAAATGCGAAAATCGTAACGACACTAGCACCAAATTTCAGCGCGTCTGACAAAACATCCGTTGATTTTATTAACAAAGTAGGACCGGCAGCACAGAAATTCGTGGCTGAACCGCAAGGCTGGGGTAACTTCAAGAAAGATTACAAAACGATCGTAGAGAAAGTCATGTTCGACAAAGCAACAGCAGATCAAGCTTACGAAGAATTAATGAAAAAAGCGAAAGAGTATGATACAGCAGTAAAAAAATAATTGATTGCTTTGAATCATGGCGTTGTCGCTTCTTAGGACGCGCCATGATTTTTTCCTTCGATAGGGGTATAGACATGCATATAAATGTAAATAGTAAATCAACGTTACGGCTGGAGGGAAGGCTTTCCATTTGTCCGCCAGATCGTTTGGGAACACCAGTTCGTCACTCCTTAGATATGCTGACGAGAGATATCCTGCATGTGCTCGGTACGGAGCCAATTCTTGTACATGAACCTGCTGAAGCAGAGCTTGTCATACGTTATGCGTCTGAGCATGATGGCTGTGCGATGCATGCGGAAGCATTTGCTCTGCGATATACGCACGATGGTGAGAAATTGCAGCTGCATATCGTGGCGAATGATGACTTGGGGCTCGTTTACGGTATCTTGCATGTGAGTGAAACGATGCTAGGCATTCATCCATTTTGGTATTGGATGGATCAGCCGATTAAGCAACGCACTACGATAGAAGTGAATTGCGAACCGTATGACTCACCAGTAGCTAAAGTGAGATTCCGCGGGTGGTTCGTCAACGATGAGGTATGTCTCATTGGATGGAAAGAGACGTACCCACCTTCGCGTGAAGTATGGCTGCCTGTTTTTGAAGCGCTGCTTCGCTGCGGTGGAAATATGGTGATTCCGGGGACGGATCTACCGAAGACAGGTATTCATTGGGAGCTTGCAGTAGAAATGGGCCTTTGGTTAACCCATCATCATGCGGAGCCTTTGGGCGCAGAAATGTTCCTAAGAGCTTATACTGGCAGATCGGCCAGCTATCAGGAAGCCCCTGAATTATTTGAAAAACTATGGCTGGAAGCCATTGAGAAGCAAAAGGATCAAAACATCCTGTGGGTGCTCTCATTCAGAGGGCAGGGGGATAAGCCTTTTTGGGAGAATGATCCATCCTTTGATACACCAACCAAGCGTGGGGAAATGATTTCCCGCGTCATTTATCGTCAATATGAGATGATTAAGGAAGCCGTTGAGAACCCTGTCTATTGTGTAGCTTTGTATGGTGAGATTGCGGAGCTATATAAGGGCGGTTATATTGAATTGCCACATGATGTGATCAAAATTTGGGCGGATAATGGGTATGGTAAAATGGTGTCACGCCGACACGGCAATGTGAATGTGCGGATGCCAGCGCTGCCTGCTGCGGATGATGGTGGTCAGCATGGTATCTATTACCACGTGACCTTCCATGATCTTCAAGCATCGAATCATTTGACGATGTTTCAGGGTGCGGCTGCCTTTGTGAAGGAGGAAGTGGAGAGCGCTTTTGAAGCGGGATGTACCGATTATCTCCTGCTGAATTGCGGGAATATTCGTCAGCACATGTATATGCTAGATCTTGTTCGTGAACTGTGGCTTCAAGGAACGATGGATATCGAGACTCATTTACAGGCATTTGTTAGTCGCTATTACCCAAGTCATCAGGAAGAAATTGCCGATTTGTATCGCACGTATACAGAAGCCTCCATTGCTTATGGGCCACATGCTGATGATTTGGCTGGAGACGAGTTTTATCATCATCCTGCGCGAAGATTAATCGGGCATTGGCTGCAAGGGCGTACAAGTGAAGCGGACCGCGGGTTGCTGTGGGCGACGGGAGAATGTAGTTTCGCTGAGCAAATACAATGGTTTGAACAGCGAGGTGAAGAGGGGCATGCTTCTTGGTCTAAGTGGGTCCAGGTATGTGAGGAGCTGCTGAGCAAGTTGGATGGTGAGGACAAACAGCGAGTTATTGACCATTTGTGGCTGCCAGGTGTCATTCACCAGACGGGTTCGGAGGGATTGCTCTGGCTCTGCCGTTCTTATATAGCTGCTTACAGCGAGCAGTATGCGCAAGCCTTCGTATTGGCTTCACAATCCATGTGGTGTTACGACAAAGGTTTACAGGCACTTCGCTTGGCTGAGCATGGCAAATGGGCGAATTTCTATCGTGCCGATTGGCTAACGAATATCGCGAGTACCGTTACTAATGTAGATACACTACGCCGATTCCTGCGTATGCAGGGGGATAGTCCAGACTTTTTCCACTGGTACAAAGAATACCTCATGCCAGAAACGGAGAAATATATTTACTTGGAAAACACACACCGGAATCCCCTTTCGGATGATGAGCTTGCTAACCAATTACAGCGCTATTTTCATAAACAAAAATAGTGTGATTTGAACCATTCTTTATTCCGACGTATAATAACAGGACTTCGAGATAAAGGATGATGGAATTCATGAATAACAAGAATGGAAGAGTCTATATCCGGATTCTGGATGTAAGTGACACTGATGATATGCTAAACCACATGCTGCGTAATCGTGAATTATTCGAGGGCGTAAGTCCTAAGCGCTGTGAATCTGTTTATACAAAAGAAGTACAAGAGAAGGGTATTGAAAACGGGATCAAACAAAGAGAAGAAGATAAGCGATACGCGTTCGGCATTTTTCTAACGGAAACGGATCAACTTATTGGTGATATTTCGCTTTTTGAAGTCCAACGTGGGCCACATCAGAAGTGCATTCTCGGTTATAGCATGGATCAGGCGCATAATGGAAAAGGGTATATGACAGAAGCGATTCAACTGATTATGAAATTCGCGTTTGAAGAAATAGGATTACAACGTGTAGAAGCAGGTGTCATGCCGCGTAATGTGGGCTCGATGCGTGTTTTGGAAAAAGCAGGCTTCCGACAAGAAGGACTGGCTCGCAAGCTGTTAGAAATTAACGGCGTACGTGAGGATCACGTGTTGTTCGCGATGTTGGCTGAGGATTATTTGGACCGTGTAAAAGAATAATACTTGAACGGTAAAACGGTAGCTCTAGACTTTATATAAGTCTGGAGCTATTTTTTTCCACAATAAGGAACCTTTTCCGAGTTGTACGGTCTTATTAGTAGAGGTGAGCGCGTGGCGAACGATTTCGAGTATTTAAAATATTTGGCTCAAGGGTACGACCGGGAGCTTGTACTACGAGACTTAATGGAAGATTTCGGGGATGATGTATGGAACTTTGCCTTTTTCTTAACACACCGTTCTCATGTGGCAGACGATATATCCCAAGATGTATTCCTTGCGGCATTTACTGGGATGTATGCGTTTCGCGGGGATTGCTCGGTGAAGAGTTGGCTGCTTACAATCACAAGAAATAAATCACTCCATTATCTGCAAGGGGCATTCTTTCGAAAAGTAACTTTGACGGATCGGTTCATCTCGACGGGCAGCTCGCCAGCTGCGGAGCAGGTTGTTTTCGATCGGAGCGACACCCGTGATCTTTGGGACTTGGTAATGACATTACCTCGTAAATATCGGGAAGTGATTATTCTGGATTATCATTATGGACTTAAAATGAATGAAATCGCCAAGCTATTGCATGTCTCGGTTGGTACCGTCAAATCAAGATTAAACCGGGCCAAGAAAAAGATGAATGCTTTAGTTACCTATAACAAGGAGGAGGTGTAGGGTATGAATGATGAAAAGCCTGCCTGGGCAAAGCGAATGGCAGATTCGCCTTTTGCAGATCGACATTTTACAAAACAACTCGCAAATCGTGTCATGCATCGTGCCAAGGAAGTGGGTGATTCCTCTAGGCGTAGATATAAATGGGGGATTGTAGCTACTTTACTCCTAGTTATTGTGATTGTGTTTGGTTTCGTAGGAACGCCGAGTTCTGAAGTTGCGATTGTCCAAGAACAGAAAGCTTACTATGAGCAGGGGCGTCTGATTTTTTATGTAGCTCCTGAGCCTAACGCGAGGGCTGGAGAAATGAATGGGTATATGTTCCATTTTGAAGATGCAATGGAGACCTTTATAGGTAAAACGTTAACTATTCAGGCTGTACAGCTACAAACTGGAAGAAGTGAAACAGTCGCTTCTGAGAAAATTAAAACACCTAGCCCTGGGTATCTTGGCCTTGACAGGTATACGACCCGATTTGCGCTTCCCCTTGAAGGCATGTGGCGATTAGACGTGAAATTAGACGATCAGTTATTCGGACATGTAACCGTAAATTTGGGAACACCATCTTGGGAGCTAAGTCCGATGTTTCAATCAGGAAATTATTGGATGCGCGGTATTGCAAAACAGATTGGCTTTATTGATGCTGGATTTATAGCTGGAAGGAATCAGAAATATATGTGGCATTTCTGGGGGACGGATGAAGAGCTTGCTGGGCCCTTCCAAGTTTATGCCGTAAAAGAAGGAACGCATACATTTGTCGAAGTATTTTCATCTAATCTATCGTCATCAGCAAACGCTTTAGGGCCAGCAAACAATGGTGCTGACCGACATCTTCCTACCCTGATGATGCTCCCGGAAAAAGGTCGTTGGCGTTTACTGCCGTATGTACACGGACGATTGCTGCCTTCCATTGTGGTCGATGTGAAGTAATTACACCGATGGGGCCATTTGAACCTGCGGGGGATACGCTGACGCCACGGGATTGGGAATGCTTGGACGGCACGCTGTACGAGAATGAATCGGGGACTACACTCCAGTTGACCATTCATCAGCCGAACAAGCATCCGTTGGAGCGTACAGTTATTTGGCACATCGAGGTGAGCAATGGGATGTTTCAACTCGCTAAACCGGCTGAGTGAGCAGTTTTCGTAAATAGATGGAAAATATCCAGTTATTTCAACTCAATTTGAACTAGATTCGATTCTAACTGGAAAAACTCCATCTAATTTTCGTGTTTCGGCTAAGATTGCTGAGAAAGCCTGATTTTAGCTGTATGTTTTCCAGTTATTTTATAAAACAGGGGAGAAAACGCGGAAATAACTGTACTTTTTCCATCTAGTCTAGCAAATAGAGACAAACGCTCTATCCAACTGCCGCAGATCACTAATCTGCGGCAATTTCTCTTTCTCCAGAACCATGAAACATGCCGCCACTGAACAAAATTGCTAATTCTCGCTCTCGTAATTGCAAGAAATTTCACGCTACATTCAGTACGATGAAAGGGAAGTAATCAAGGGATCATGAGGAGGCAGTTGCGATGTCAAGAGTTACGAACTTTCAGTTAACAGAGGAAATGATCAACAAGTTTTATCGGGAGGGATACTTCTATGCACCAGGATTTATAACTGCGGAGACCGTGGAAGCGATCAACCATGAGAATGCGGTGTTCGCGAATATGCTAGGCGATGGGCAATGGAAAAGTCATGCGATTATCGATATCGCCAAAGAGAAAGCTGCTTATCCTGAAACAACAGGTTTTCTGACGAATCAGGATGTCGTTGGTGTGTTTGAACGGATTTTGGGCGATGAGGTCAAGCTGTGGATGGGGATGTACGCTGTCGTGGATCCGCAGGGGAAGGGACTCGAGTGGCACCAGGATAATCAATATACGCACATTCTTGGTCATATGCTGAATGGTTTTATTGCACTTGATTCGATTACGCAGCAAAATGCGGGACTTTGGCTCGCGCCTGGTTCCCATCTTCTAGGTCGACAACCCAATCTTAATACAGAAGAGGGGCATAAGCGAGCAGCTGAGCCTGCTAACGGAACGCCTTGCGATCCGATGGCACCGGGGGATGCGGTATTTTTCCATCGCGAAACGCTTCACCACAGTAAAATGAACCATACGGATAAGCCAAGACGCGCCTATGCCTTCCAAGTTGGAGCGGCGAACTGCCGTTACGCGAAGACGGGCAAGCTGCTGGAAGACCGTGTTCAACTATCAGGATACCAACTCTAGGCGGAGTGGGTACGACAAGGGTTCAACGCTTGCGGTATTCTCTTGGAGTCAAGTGCTGGAGCTCTTTGAATACTTTATTAAAATAACTCGCTGACCCGAAGCCACAAGTTAGGGCGATGTCCGTAATGGATTTCGCTGTGGATTGAAGCAAATGACCGGCATATTGAAGCCGTAACCGAATGATAAATTCATTCGGAGTTAAGCCCGTCATTTCCCTGAATTTGGTATAGAACCACGTTTTCTTGAGGTGAGATCGTTCAATCACAATGTCCATATCTATTTCCTCAGCCCAATGCGACATGAGATATTCGATGGCCTGGATAATGCCCTGCGCGGAGGAATCCTCTTGTAGTTGATCGCGGTTATGCGTCACATAGTACCTCTGCATATGAACAAGCATTTGAATCATCAAGGTTTGCTGCTGAAGTTCCCAGCCGGGCAGTGCGTGCTTCGCTTCCTCGAGAGCTTCAAGGGCCAGTCTTTTTACCGATTGAGCGTAGACCGAATCCGCTGGAATGAGTGGTGAAGATTTCGTCATGTAAAAAGGTGTAAGCAAACTGGAACCTCGGGGCATGACCCCAACGAAAGATGGAGAGAAGAGCAGCATAATCCAGCGACTGGGCTGCCCCTCCTCTTGGGTTAAATTCCAATGTGGCTCGAAGGGGCGCAGCAGGAAGATATCCCCTGGACCTGCATAATAGCAGGCATCTCCGATCTTGTATTTCATCCCTTGGTCCAGCGCTATACTGACCTCGAGAGCATCATGCATATGTAAATCATGGTCGGTGAATTGGGCGTATTTCTCTTGGATCGTGTAGCCGGCAGCTAGGGGCAGGCGTTCATACTGCAAGGATGGATCACTCCTTTTAGGGGATTCATAGGATTAAGTATAACTTTTTTGGAAAAAGGAAAACAGCATGATATCCGAGTATAGAACTGGATGTATGTTCACCTTGAGAATGGAGATCAACGGATTGAAGCACACACCGTTTCATTGCATAGCGCTCATTGGAGCGATGCAGGGGAGCGGTTTTTTGTTCGTTGTAGTTCGAAGCGGAGGAAGCGATTTATACAACTGATTGAGCGCTTAGATGAAAGTAGTTGGCTAACGGACACAGTGGCCGTTATTTGCTCCAAAACAGTGTTTTTGAACTTCTAACGGACACAAACGCCACTATTCACTAGAATTTTGCTTATTTCGTGCGTTTAGGTGCAAATAGCAGCAGACGTGTCCGTTAGATTCGGGGAAGTCTCTCTCCATGCCAAATAACGTTTTTCTTGTCCGTTAGGAGATGAAAGAATTTGAATATGCGAGGGAAACGATTATACTCGCGGTAACGCAGGGCAATGTAGAACCTAACTAGAACGCACCTTCAGAACAGCTCTCTAGCCTCAAAACAAACTAAATGATTATCTTCTGAGCTAGGGATTGTTCCTGGTTAAAGAGACCTATTTTTAGATTGAAAAGTTAATTTATGTAAAAATGATTATTGCCGCACTTGGTAATCACTGGATATAGTCGGATAGTGACTTGGATACAGGTTAATTCCTCTTTGAAGCCGGGAGAAATAAGGATGAGGGGGGGGCTGATTAACGGCTTAGCCTCACTTTAACGTGGCAGTATGGATTAAATGTTAACGTGTTCATTAAGCAAGAAATCACTTGAAGGAGGAAATTCAATAATGAAAAAGCTTAAACCTGCGCACTCCCTTACAGCGCTACTAACATCCTCAGTGATTGCTGGCGTGTTGGTCATTCCTTCTGTCTTCGCAGCAAATCTGTTCAGTGACAATTTCAATGATGGGGACGCAAGCGGCTGGTCGACACAGAATGGCGCATGGACGGTGGTTCAAGACAATGGCTCCTATGTGTATCGCCAGACCAGTTCGAGTGAAGGGCGCGCATCAACGGGGAATGCATCATGGACAGATTATGCCGTTGAATCCAAGGTGAAAATCGATAATTGGAATGGTTCCAATCGCGTCTATGTGGCGGGTCGTTATCAAGATGGAAACAATTTCTACGCCGCATCATTGTATAATAGCAATGGAGGCAAGCTTGAAATTCGCAAAAAGGTAAGCGGTTCCAGTACGACATTGGCTACCTTGGATTACCCGCTTACCGTAGGTACGTGGTATACCGTTAAGCTAGAACTAGCTGGATCGACAATACGCATATATGTGAATGGTACTTTGCAGCTAACAGCAACAGATACGAGCTTAAGTTCTGGCGGCATTGGTTTAGTGGGCTTTAAGGCGGCAGCAAGTTTTGATGATATCCTCGTTTCCGATAGCTCCGGTTCAACATCGACACCGGCACCAACACAATCGCCATCACCATCATCCACACCATCACCTTCAGTGTCACCAAGTCCATCACCTACGCCTCCTCCAACAGCAGGCGCAGTTTATGTGGATCCGAATGGCTCTGATAGCAATCCAGGGACATTGACAAGCCCGACGACACTGAGTTCAGCGCTGACGAAGGTAGCTCCCGGCGGGGTTATTTATTTGCGAGGCGGAACGTATAGCTACAACAATCAAATTACAATTGATCGAACGAATAATGGTACTGCTAGCGCAATCAAACAAATCATGCCTTATGGATCCGAGAAGCCAGTCCTGGATTTCTCTTCACAGAGCTATAATTTAGCAGATGTATCCCTGAATGCCAGAGGCTTACAAGTGAATGGCAGTTACTGGACGATTAAGGGGATCGAGATTAAGGGAGCCGCCGATAATGGTGTATATGTAGCAGGGAATAACAATCGTTTGGAGAATTTGGACGTCCACGATAATCGGGATACAGGCGTTCAGCTTGGTCGCTTTGCTTCAACAGCAACTCGTAGTGAGTGGCCTGCAAACAATAACATTGTGAACGTGTACTCGCACGACAATTTCGATCCCGATAACGGGGAAGATGCGGATGGATTCGCTGCTAAGCTAACTACGGGACCTGGCAATGTGTTTGATGGTTGTATTTCGTCGTACAACACGGATGATGGTTGGGATTTGTATACCAAATCGGATACAGGGCCGATTGATCCGATCACGATTAAGAATAGCGTAGCGCATCATAACGGTCAAACATCGTCAGGAAACTCGACCAGCAGTAGCGACGGGAACGGGTATAAATTAGGTGGGGAAAAAATAGCAGTCAACCATATTGTGATTAATTCCGTCGCCTATCTCAATAAAAAACACGGATTTACGTTCAACAGTAACCCTGGATCCATTACGCTGACGAATAATACATCATTTAGTAATGGTGAAGGCAATTTTACTTTTGACACCGGCACACATACGTTCACGAATAACTTGTCTTACAAAGGGACTTCGAGTGACAAGACCAGCGGAACGGATGTAGCTAGTTCGAATGTTTGGTGGAAAAGCGGGAAGAGTACCAATGCTGCAGGTCTCCTAGCGAGTGATGCAGACTTCGTAAGTTTAACGCCAACGCTCACTCGGAATGCCGATGGGTCACCGAATGTAGGCAACTTCTTGAAGCTTACCACAGGCAGTGATTTGATCGGCACAGGAACACCTAGCGGAACTAATATTGGCCGGAAGTAACCTTAGAAAACAAGGAAACTGATTTTTTATTCTCAAGCTACTATTGCTCGAATTAACAGCAACAAGGCTGTATCTCTCGTAGTTCATCTACAGTGAGATATAGCCTTTTCATGTTGGTTTGTACACGCTTCGGAAATGATTTGGCGTGATGCCTTCACTTCGTTTAAACAACTTAATAAAATAGCTTGGACTTTCAAAGCCAACCTTCGCCGAAATGTGGTTGATTTCGAGATCAGGGGATAATTGAAGAAATTCCTTCGCTTTAAGAATCCGATACTGGTTGATATAGGCGAAAGGCCTTGTACCTAATGTTTGTTGAAACAGAACACACGTATATTGTGGTGTAACACCCAGTTGATTGGCCAAGTCCTGAAGGGTTAGGGGCTGCCCAAAGTGCTGCTGGATATAGTCGATAACCGGCTTTAGCTGCTCCAATTGCTCCTGATTCGAGCGCGTATCTGATGTGGATGTATATCGGAATAAATCCATAAGCAAGCCATACAACAGATGGGAACCATCATAGCTTGAGATTTGATTGCGAATGCTGTACAGATGATTAATTTCATTGATTCTGGCTTCGACCAAGTCAGGCTTCGTCATAAAGAGAACCATAGAGCAGTTAAATTCCATGGATTGCAGAAGTGGCCCAGCGAAATGTCCATTAAATTCAACCCATTGTACCGTCCATGGTTCCTTTACGGGATAATACCGGTGAGGTACTTCCGGGAATAGTAACATGCCTTGTCCTTTGGAAAGTGTCATCGACTTCCCTTCGATTTCGAGAATTCCTTGCCCATCAAAGCATTGAATCCATTGATATGCCTTGTAGCCATCCTTTCTCACTACGGTTGGTTGATTCACCCAGTAGCCCGTCGAGACCAGATAAAGAGGTAATTGAAAGTCAATATCGGTTAGGACATGCCAGAAGAAATGTTTCATTGTCATCACGCTCATTCTTCATATTAATATTGTTATATTATCATAAATATTCTTTGATTGTTGAAGGTTTTGTTCGGGGATATAATTTCAATAAAGTTATATGGCATACATTTATTGTTAAAGGAGTGCATTGAAATGACGTATCAAAAAGTAAGATCGAAAGTGAATTTCGACAGGGATTGGTTTTTCCATAAAGGGGATATACCGATTCCATACGCTGTAAAAGCAGGAAAGACAGGTGGCATCACAGACATTGGGAGTCAAGAACAGGGAGAATGGTTAGAAATTGCTTTTGTAGATCAAACGACAGAAGATGCCCTTGTACCAAAGGATTGGCAACGGATCAGCATTCCTCACGATTAGGTTGTGGAGGAACAAGTGCGGAATGATCCGAACCTTGGAAGCCGGCCTGGCAGTCATGGCTATTTGCCTACGGGTATTGGCTTATATCGGAAAATGTTTGCGTTACCCGCCGAAGATTGTGGGAAAAAGATAACTATTCATTTCGATGGCGTCATGGGTGTCAGTACCGTATGGCTTAATGGACATCTGCTTGGAACACATGAAAGTGGATACACGGAAGTCCATTATGATATTTCTGATCAAGCGCGCTACGGTGATGAAGGGAATAATGTCATCGTTGTAAGAGTCGACGCTACGCGATATGAAGGCTGGTGGTATGAGGGAGGCGGCATATATCGGCATACATGGCTGCAGAAAACGGACCGTCTCCATGTCGCACATTGGGGAACTTATGTAACGACACCTCATGTGACGGAGCAGCGTGCTGAGGTAGTCATCCGCACAGTTATTCACAACGAGTATGAGAAGGATCGCGTATGTTGGCTTACTTCCACGATCGTGAATGAAGCCGGTGAGATGGTTGCTTTTACATCGGAAAGCGTAGAGGTAGCCTGGTTCGATCAGGTGGAAGTCGAGAACAGGGTAGATGTAGCACTCCCACAATGCTGGTCACCTGATCATCCAGTTCTTTATCAATTGATCACGGAAGTGAGTATGGGGAAGAAAGTCGTGGATACCTATGAAACCCATTTCGGTATACGTACCCTTGCTTTTACGAGAGAAGGATTCCTACTCAATGGAAAACCTGTTCTACTCAAGGGTACTTGTAATCATCAAGATTTTGCAGGGGTTGGCGTTGCCTTACCAGATCGTGTTATCGCATATAAGCTTCAGTTATTGAAGGAAATGGGCTGTAATGCTTATCGAAGCGCACATCATCCGCCTACCCCGGAATTGCTTGCTATCTGTGATCGTATAGGCATGATGGTCATTGATGAGAATCGGAAGCTGGATAGTTCTCCTAGCGGGCTTGCCGATCTAGAAAGCTTAATCCGGAGGGATCGAAACCATCCTTCAATTATTGTTTGGTGCATGGAGAATGAAGAGATATTGGAAGGAAAGATAACAGGCTCACGCATTCTTCGAACACTTGCCAATCTGACCCGCAAACTGGATCCTACTCGACCAACGCTTGCGGCTATGAATCATGGCTGGAATGGAGAGGGGTACAGCGATCAAGTTGACATTGTCGGTTACAATTACGGGCAAAGAAAGCAACAAGATCTGACCGATCATTTCAATCATCCGTCTAGAATCATTCTTGGAAGTGAGAGCGCTAGCAGCACAACCACCCGCGGTATTTATGCCATTGATACAGAACGAGGCTATTGTCCATCCTATGAAGGGATTTATATGCCTTCTTGGTCTTGTACCGTGGAAAAAGCGTGGAACGACGTAATTGAGAATCCATTTTTGACAGGCGTATTCCTTTGGACAGGTTTGGATTATCGTGGCGAGCCCACTCCTTACAGGTGGCCGTGCATTTCTTCTCATTTTGGCATCATGGACACATGCGGTTTCCCAAAAGATGTTTATTATTATCTCAAATCCGTTTGGACGGAAGAGCCTATGGTACATCTGTTGCCGCATTGGAATTGGGCTGGAAAAGAAGGCGAACTGGTGGACGTCTGGGTTTATTCCAATGGGGATGAGGTTGAACTGCAGCTAAATGGACGAACGCTTGGCATGCAGCCTATGATTAAAGCTGGGCATTTAGAATGGAAAGTTCCTTTTGAACCTGGGGAACTTACAGCAATTTCCTATAAGGAAGGCGAACTTTTTGCTGAGAAAAAGGTGAAGACGACGGATTCACCATACCGAGTACATATGGAGCCAGATCGCACCGACATACAGGCGGATGGAACGGATGTCTGTGTAGTTAAAGTAGCGATTCGTGACCAAGCGGATAACCTTGTACCGATCGCGGATAACGAAGTATACTTCACGGTAGAAGGCGCCGGGACCATTCTGGGGGTTGGCAACGGTAATCCAAGCAGTCATGAACCTGATAAGGCGAATCGTCGTCGGGCATTTAATGGCTATTGCCTGTTATTAATTCAGAGCGGAAGTACCCCGGGGGAGATTGTGGTTTCGGGAACATCGATCGGTCTCCAATCTGCCCAAATAACGATAGCGGCACGATAATCAATACGAAGCGAAGGAGAGAGGAAATCAAGTGGGAAACGAATATCAAAACAGGGAAAACAATCACCCGCCTCTGCCATGGAACCTGGAATCACTATATCAAGCGGCACAGGCAGTATCCGTTCCTGAAATGGATGATGATCAGATCAAAGCCATTATGTATGAGGCCTTGCCTTACCAAGGTAAGCAAACACGCGTATTTGCCTATTATGGGATACCTGATGCTGCATTAGGAGCCAAGATCCCTGGCGTAGTTCTCGTTCATGGAGGCGGAGGGACTGCTTTCAAAGAATGGGTACAGCTGTGGAACGACCGGGGGTATGCAGCCATCGCCATGGATCTGGAAGGGCATATCGCTACGACCAAGACTACGGAAGGTGTATGGCCAGAACACGCATGGAGCGGACCCTCTCGGCAAGTTGAATTTGCAGATTATGTAATCCCCGTGGAAGAGCAGTGGATGTTCCACGCCGTTGCGAATGTCATTCTGGCGCATTCCTTTCTGCGTTCCTTTGAAAACGTGGCTAGCGATCAAGTTGGCCTGCACGGGATTTCGTGGGGAGGAATCGTGGCTAGTATTGTTGCAGGTGTGGATGAACGGTTTTCTTATGCCATTCCAGTCTATGGCTGTGGCTATTTGTTCGAAGCAACCAATAAGTATGGACAAAGCTTTCAGCAAATGCCGCCTGAGTATGCGAAGAAGATGAAGCAATTGTGGGATCCTTCGGCGTATTTCGATCGGATTACGATTCCCATGCTATGG
Organism: Paenibacillus plantarum; assembly: GCF_013141695.1. Classification (GTDB taxonomy): domain Bacteria; phylum Bacillota; class Bacilli; order Paenibacillales; family NBRC-103111; genus Paenibacillus_E; species Paenibacillus_E plantarum. The sequence goes on along the minus strand of NZ_WHNY01000026.1, from coordinate 68,310 downwards.
GTGAATTGGAGTCATGATCCTCATTTTCCGCTTCACTTATTTAGTAAATCGTATCAAGCGTCATGCAAGGGCAGCGTGGACTCAAGCCTTAGCATTCATTTTGGATTGAGACACTCGCATGCAGCGGGATGGAAACCACCAGAGATTTATGCCTTTGCTGATCACATAACGAAGGGTGGTCGCGCACTGCCACAGATTCTACGTGAAGAAGTGAACGTGGGGGAAGTAATCGTCGTATTTAGGTCAGAGCTTCCCATTGTGAAGGCAGAGCTGCGATACGCGACACAGATATCAGACTGGTTTGAGATTGAATGGCTTACGAAGGAAGCACACATCGAATGGGGTTCAAATGAAATTCGAGCAGTACTTGAGGAAAACACGTCTGCATGTTTCATTCAAATCACGGATGAACGCGGTTATATCGTGAGTACACCTGTGCATGTCTTTGGGCACCAGGGCTAGTCATTTTTAAAAATAAACACAAGAGTAGTGTAAAAAAATACATGCCCATCGGTTATTTGGAAGATTAAGATAGGAATAACCAAGTGTAACTTGAGTTAATCTTGAAATAGAGGTGGGTATGTGAAACAAATATGGGGTAAGGTATGGCTCGGTGTTTTGGCGATCAGCGTAATTTCAGGATGCAGTAGTGAAGTTACACAGAAGAGCAGTGAAGAGACTGCAAAGGTAAATGAAAAGCTGAAATTTTCAATGTCGATAACGACATCTGGGAATAAATATGCCGAGAAATCAGCAGATGTTAATAAAGAAAAGTGGGTGATGAAGCTCGAGGAATTGACCAAAGCGGACTTAGACCTTCGGATGATCCCACTCAAAGATTTTGATTCCAAAATGTCCTTGATGTTTTCATCCAATGATATTCCTGATGTTGTGCAAAATGTTGGAGGCGCTACCACGAAAGGTATGGCTGGCTCGGTGGAAGCTGGTGTGTTCATGCCGCTTGATGACCTGATCAAACAATATGCACCGAATATTATGAAAGCGGTACCGAAGGAAGCGTGGCAAGAAACGAGCTTCAACGGAAAAATATACGGAATACCTTCTTGGTTATCCAATCCATCTAGGCGTGCGACATTCATTCGGGCTGATTTGCTTGCTCAAACAGGTTTGCCCGCACCCAAAACAGTTGATGATTTCTTGAACGTCATGCGTGCTTTTAAAAAGATAGGAGTTGAAAATCCCTATCAATTGCGTGAAAACTTCAAATATGCAGATACCATACTGGGAGCTTATGATGTCCTTCCCTCTCAATTCGAAGTACAGGGAGACCAAGTGGTTCCGAAATTTTTTGATGTAGATAATATGTCAAAAGCACTTCAAGCGTACAAAGCGATGTTCGATGAAGGATTAATTCCGAAGGATTTTGCGTCCATTTCCTCTACGGACTACGGCAAAAACATTGATGCCGGCAAGGTCGGGATGTGGTCGGCCAACGCGGCCGGATTATCCAATTACCGCAACAAGGTCAAGACGGCAGTTCCGAATGCCCAAATTGACATTATTCCTTCTCCGCGTGGACCTGAGAATTGGGGAGGTCACATGCTGTATTCAAGTATTAACACATCTTACTACTTGAATAGTAAGCTATCGAAGGATAAAGCGATTAAAATCATTCAATTCTTTGAATGGATGACGACACCGGAAGCTGAGAAATATTTCTCATTCGGCATTGAAGGCGAAACGTACACCATGGAGAATGGCAAAGTGAAGTTTACGCCGCCAACCAAACCAGAAGAGATCGATGAGGACGGATTCCGGGGCATGTTCTGGTTCGTCCATGATGCGAAATACAATAAGGCAAGAGAAGAGTTGACGCCGGAAGGTCGAGATATGATTCAGTATTTGGATACGGTTGTTTCCAAAGAAGGTCTAGGATCGGTTCGTTTTGTACCAGGACTTGAATCTTTCTCTAGGTATCCGGATTTAGCGCCACTAGGCGATGATGTTGGTCCTAAACAGATCATTGACCATATGATCAAAATGATCTATGGCAAAGAGCCGATATCAGACTGGCCGAAAGTGATTGAAGAATACAAGAGCAAAGGCGGAAACGAGATTCTTAAAGAAGCAAACGACCGTTATAAAAAAGGCTCAGGTGTGATCGTTTCAAGTAATCGAAAATAGCTGCCCATGTGCATGATGGAAAGTATTTGTTTGGTTTTCCAAGCAAATACTTTTCCTTCTTTATGCACAATGACTAGGAGGATACATCAGTGAACACGAAAAATCTCATCTCAATGAACTATCCAGCTTCTTGGTGGCGTTCTTTATGGCGGGAAGCATTGCCTTCTGGTAACGGTAGGATTGGAGCGGCTGTCTACGGAGGGGTTCACGAAGAGACGGTTCTTCTGAACCACGAAGACTTATGGTGGAACGGTGTTACGATGCCGCTGCCGGATGTGAGTGATCGATTGGCAGAGGTAAGACGCTTGCTGAATGAAGGTCAAGCTCCCGAAGCAGACAAAGTGCTTTCAGATGCACTGAAAGATCAGGGTTACCAACCCAAACTGGCGTCCCCTCTGCCACTGGGAGATCTTAAGATATTCATGCCCCTTCGCCGAGCATTCCGCTCCTATAAAAGAACGCTTCAAATGGAGACTGGAGAAGTGTCCGTTAGCTGGACAGATGGGGATACCCGTTACGAGCGGAGGTTGTTTGTATCCCGAACTGCGGATGCCGTCGTCATCGATATTCGCAAATGGGGACCGCAATCGATTGAAGCGCAGTTACGCATGCAGCTTCATGATAAACGAGACTTTCGCAAGTCAGGTATTGTGTTCCCCGAAGGCGAAGACATGCAATCTACGGGTAATACCATTTATTATGCCGCAGAACATCCGGACGGGGATGATTTCGGAGGCGTAGCCCGCGTCATCCATCAAGGTGGACATACAAGTTCCGGACAGGTTGGTATAACCGTGAAGAATGCCGAGTCGGTCTTCGTCATTATTAAGCTATTTACTCGTGGAAATAGGGAAAGTGAATGGCGCAGATTGGATGAAGAGCTGAACGAGCTTCCCACTTGCTATGATACCTTGCTTTCAGATCACGTGCTGGAACACGGCCGCTTATTTCAGGCGATGGCGTTTGACTTAGCAGCAGATGGGCGGGAGTTATCCAACGAAGAGTTGTTGATGCAAGCCTATCAAGGGGAAGCGCCAGACGCACTAATTGAGAAAATGTGGGCATATGGTCGTTACTTGCTAATATCAAGTTCTCGTGCAGAGGGGCAGCCTTGCCATTTATACGGCTTATGGTTCGGCGATTATGACGCTGTTTGGGCATTTCACATGGTCAATGAGAACCTTCAGATGATGTATTGGCAGGCATTGTCGGGCAACATGACAGAGCTGTTACTTGCCGTCTTTAACTATATGGAAAAGCTCATGGATGATTTCCGAGTCAATGCCAGACAGTTGTATGGCTGTCGCGGAATCTTTATCCCGGCACCTAGCGTACCAGGCTCAGGGCTGTTAAAGCATACGTCCCCGCATATTATTCACTGGACAGGGGGAGCGGGATGGGTTAGTCAACATTATTATGATTACTACCTGCACACGGGAGATTTGGCATTTCTGCGAGAGCGGGCGCTGCCGTTCATGCGGGAGGCTGCTTTGTTCTATGAAGACTTTTTTACGATGGATGATGACGGATACTGGAAGAGTTCCCCTTCTAATTCACCAGAAAATACACCAGGAAATTATTGGAAGGGTCCTGGCAGCTCAATGGGAACCACGATGAACGCAACGATGGACTTTGCCATTGCCAAGGAGCTTCTGACACACCTCATCGAAGGGGCCGAGACAACTGGGATGTATCTGGAAGACATTTCGACATGGCGGCAAATGCTTGAACGAATCCCTCCGTATCAACTAACGGAAGATGGCGCCATTAGGGAATGGATGCATCCTTATTATGAGGAAAATGATCATCACCGCCATGAATCGCATGTATACCCTGTATTTCCCGGAACTGAGGTAACGCGTGAGAACGATCCTATTCTTTACAAAGCTTTCGTCACATCCATTGAGAAACGCTTAGGTTTGGGATTGAAAGAGCAATCAGGCTGGTCGCTGGCGCATATGGCGAACAATTATGCGCGAATGGGTCAAGGCGATTCGGCACTCGAATGTCTGGAGACATTGGCCCGATCCTGTGTCATGAACAATCTAATTACCCTGCATAATGACTGGCGCGGTATGGGAATCGGTGTTGACATGGATTGGGCTCCCGTGCAGATCGATGCCAATATGGGATGGACATCTGCCATCCAAGAAATGCTGCTCTTCTCAATTCCCGGTGAGCTGCATATTTTACCTGCGCTGCCTGCCCGTTGGAGAAAAGGAAAAGCGGGTCCACTGCTAGCGCGTGGCGGAGTCGAGTGCACGTTAGAGTGGGATGTGTCTGAAGGTAGGCTCGACATCATGCTCCGCTCTACACAAGGCTGCAAACCAATAGATCTTTTATTTCCTGAATCAGCTGTTGGACTAAGAGACAGCACTGACAAATTTGAACTGAAGCTGAGGCAAGTTTCGATCTTGGAGGCTCCGCTTCATCTATCAGTCATACTTAGGCGTGTGGAGGATTGAAGGATGAAAGTACTGATTGTGGATGATGAACCGATAATTCGCAGCGGGATGATGAAGATGGCCCAACAATACACGCAACCATTTCAAACGATTGAGACGGCGAATAACGGACTCGAGGCAATCGATCGGTTTAGCCATTTTGAGCCGGACCTACTCATCACCGATATACGTATGCCCAAAATGGATGGATTAGAGCTCTGTCGCATCCTGCACAATAGTCATCCTAATTTGCTTAAGGTCGTCATTTCCGGCTATAACGATTTTGAGTATGCGCAGAAGTGTTTGTCTTACGGGGTAAAGCACTATTTGTTGAAACCTGTTACGCCGCCTGATTTGCACGATATATTCGATCAGATTCTCAAGCTGCATGCGCAAAGTTGTATATCGATCTCAGGGTACGTAGAGTGGATTGAACGGATAAAAGAGAGTATTTGGTCGCTGCAGATGGATGAAATGACCCAACTCATGACGGAGTGGCGAGAACGTTGCAGCTTGTTAACTATCAATCAATTGAAACATCAATTAGATGATGTATTGCACCTATTGGGCAACTTTTTTCAAGAAAAGAAACAATTTAGCATGCCAGGTTTGCAAGATCCGCTAAAGGCTTCGACGCGAGAGGATCTGTATATCTTGTTTGAGTGTCGCATGAGAGCTTTGATGAAAGAACTACAATGTTCACGGCAGGGTAATTACAAAGATCCAATGGAAGAGGCGAAGCTCTACATCGATACGCGATTATCTGTTGAGATCACGCTAACAGAGGTGGCGGATTTGATCGGGGTTTCTCCATCCTATTTCAGTACGTTATTTAGAAGGATGACGGGCGAAACGTTTGTAAGCTATCGGATGAATAAAAGGATGGAAAAAGCGAAGGACATGCTCGCCATTCCTCATATGCGAACGTTTGATATCGCCATTGAAGTAGGTTATGAAGACTACCCGCATTTTACCAAAACCTTTAAGAAAATTTATGGCGTGTCCCCGTCGGAATACCGTAATTCCATAGGAATTAAATGAAAAATTTTAATTTATATCAGAAGTTGTTTCTATCTTACCTCGTCGTCATTTTAATTTCTTTAACTAGCGTTGGTTACTTCTCGTACAAAGCCTCTTCGCGTGAGTTGGAACACATTGTTGAGAAGCAGTTGACTCAAGTCGTAGGTAATGCGGTATATCACACTGACTATTATATTCGCGCATATGAGCGCTCCATGGTGTCTTTGCTCAGCAATAACGATGTTAAACGATTCATTGATCTGCCAGAAGGGGAAATCGGATATCCTTATTACGAACTTCGTAAACTTGTCAAAGAAGTAGGCATCGAACCTATTTTTATAAGAAATCCGGAAATTACTGATATCTTCTTAATGAATTTCAATGGCAATGCCATGTATGTTTACAACGGGATTAACGCGGGTTCGTTCACGAAGGAGCAAATACAACAACAGCTAGACTATTTCCAACATAATACGACGACGAATGGCAGTTTGGTTGTACTGAATCATAGTATTTTACCGGAGCAAGCCAATCAGACACTGACGCTCGTTCGCCGTATCCGCGGGCTTTCGTCTACAGAACTTAAGGGTATTCTCGCCATTGAGATGAGAGCTTCGGAGCTGTCTGAGTTATGGAAGGGCATCGATTTAGAGAGCGATGGTTATTTCTTTATCACCGACGGTAACGGAAACTATGTCTATCATCCAACTGCAGAGCAGATCGGCAAGGGGATGCCGGAAGCAATTCATCAACAGGTTATAGAAGCGGGTACGCATGCATTCACCTCTAAGATTGATGGGAAATCACGCATGTTCATGAGCCGTCGTTCCCAATATGGCAATTGGCGGCTTGTTGTCTCCATGTCCGTCGATGAATTGCATAGACCAACCGACACGATACGGACTACAACGATTATTGTTGGAGGGTTTACACTCATTCTCGCTCTATGGCTTGCCTTCAGGTTTGGGAAGTCGATCACAGGCCCGATACGCAAACTAAAAAGCGCGATGCGTGAAACGGAGAAAGGAAAGTGGGTCATTCTGCCGCTTCCCAATCACCGTGATGAAATTGTAGAGCTGATTAATCGCTATAATCTGATGGTTAGTCGACTCGCAGAGCTTGTTGATGAAGTATATCAAGCCGAGCTAAGGGATCAGGAAAATCGTATTGAGCGTCAGAAAGCTGAGTTTCAATCGCTGCAACTACAAATCAATCCCCACTTTTTGTATAACACGCTAGAAACGATCGTATGCTATGCGGTTATTAAGGATAGTAAGGAAATCTATGAGATCGTGAAGGCAATGGCCTATATGCTTCGCTATTCTGTACAGACTCATTTGGAAGAAATCACGGTAGCCAATGAACTTAAACATGTTCTGCACTACTTGCTCGTGATGAAACACCGGATCGGACGAGAGTTTGATATGGAAGTAGACATTGATCCGACTTATTTGCTTCGTCATATGGTGCGGCTGACACTTCAGCCGTTAGTGGAGAATACGTTTCAGCATGCTTTTCCAGACGGTGTGGAGGACCACCATGCTATTCGTGTTCACGCGGGCGAAGATGATTCGATTTTTTGGATTAGTGTAGAAGATAACGGCGTAGGGATTGCAGAAGCAAGACTGCAAGAGCTGCGGGAGAAGCTTAGCGAGAACCGGCTTGCAGAAAGTGGATCGACGCAAGGGATCGGCGGCATAGGTATCTTAAATGTGCATCGTCGGATTCAAATGGTGTTTGGTGAGCAGTATGGATTGCAGATTGTAAGCGAGATTGGGCAAGGCACGAAGATCAACATGTTGATGCCAAAAAAATGAAGGGAGCTAATCCTATGGCTTCGAAAACGGACATCTCTGGAGAAAAACAGTTCCAGTTTGCGAATGCGCGATCTCAGTGGGCATTTATTCAGAAATATTGGCCCTTGTATATGCTTTCAATTCCTGGGCTCCTGTATTTTGCAGTGTTTAAGTATATCCCCTTATTCGGTTCCTCCATCGCGTTTCAAAATTATAATATTTTCAAGGGGATATCGGGCAGTCCTTGGGTTGGTTGGGTACATTTCAAACGTTTATTTACGTATCCGGAGTTTCTGATCATTTTGAAAAACACACTGTTAATCGGTATGTATGACCTTATATTTGCATTCCCCGTACCTATTGTTCTGGCCTTATTACTGAATGAAATTCGGTTTAATGGATATAAGAGATTGGTACAAACGATTATTTACATGCCGCACTTCCTGTCATGGGTCATTGTCGGCGGAATTATTATTGGATTGCTGTCCCCGACAACAGGCATTGTAAATCAAGTGTTAGGTTGGTTAGGTGTGGATTCTATTTATTTTATGGGCGAGAGCAGTTACATCCGATCTATTCTGATTGGATCTGGCATATGGAAAGACAGCGGCTGGGGTACCATTATATATCTTGCTGCAATTGCTGGCATTAACCCAGATTTGTATGAAGCAGCTGAGATCGATGGAGCGGGCAGGTTCCGTCAGGTGATGTCGATTACGTTACCATCTATCTTCCCGACGATTACGATATTGCTACTGCTGCAAATCGGGCATTTTATGGACTTCGGTTTCGAACGTGTGTATTTATTCCTGAATCCTCTGAACAGCGAAAATGGAGAAATTCTGGATACCTACGTGTATCGAGCAGGGTTGGTCGATCGTCAATATAGCTTCACCACCGCGATTGGACTATTTAAATCATTTGTTGGTTTAGCATTAATTATTGTTGGCAATACGCTGAGTAAAAGAACAACAGGAGAGAGTCTATACTAACGCTAGTCACAAGGAGGTAAAAGATGTGATTTCTACAACCAGCCAGCGAGCATTTCAGGTAGTTAACATGATATTGCTGTTAATGATCGGACTTACTATGCTTCTTCCACTGCTGCATGTGATTGCCCAATCCTTCAGCGACGCTGTCGCAATTAATAGCAGAAAGGTCAGCCTATGGCCGGTAGGATTTACGCTGGAGAATTATCATATGATTCTGAAGGATTCCACCATCTGGATGGCATTTCGCAATAGTGTAACGATTACCGTTCTCGGAACGTTCATTAATCTAGCGGCAACAGCAAGTTTAGCGTACCCGTTATCCCGTTCAGAATACGTATTTCGGAAACCTGCATTGGTTTTTGTGTTGATAACGATGATTTTCCATGCACCATTGATTCCGAATTATTTGCTTTTGAAAAATTTGCATATGCTTAATACACTTTGGGTATTAATGATTCCATCCGCGATAAGCGCTTTTAATCTGTTCGTGATGCGTTCTTTTTTTATCCATCTTCCCATTGAGCTGTTGGATTCAGCCCGTATTGATGGATGTGGCGAGCTTCGGATGATCTGGAAAGTCGTACTGCCACTGTCGAAACCGGTCATGGCTACAATGGGGATTATGTATGCGGTATCGAATTGGAATATGTATTCACAAGCCCTCTATTATATTGACAAGCGCTCGCTGATTACGCTCCAAGTTCGGTTAAGGGAGATTGTTATTACGGATAATATGGGATCATCGGATACAACCTCAGACTTGATGCTCTTGGTCTCACCCGAGGGGCTGAAAATGGCCGTTATCGTCGTCGCTACAATACCGATCATGTTGGTATATCCGTTCTTGCAAAAGCATTTTATGAAGGGCATGATGGTCGGGTCCATTAAATCATAGGTGGGGATCTGGAGAATGCATGTAGTAAAATAACATATAGGATCGTAAAAAAACATAATACAATGGTATGACTACGAGGCGTATAGTGTAGAAAAAAGTTACTTATGAATTAGCACTGTGGTAAAATGTTCACAAGGATTTTTTTAACCCAGCTCAAAAAGGGAGTGCTAGCGAAATGAAACATATCCTCATTGTAGATGACGAACCGATGGTTCGGATGGGGCTGGCCCAGCTTGTCAGGCAGTGCAGCCCTTTATTTCGCACGGTCGTCGCAGCGAATGGGGTAGAGGCTCTCGAGCAAATCAACAAGCAACGTCCGGATATGATGCTAACGGATATACGGATGCCAAAGATGGACGGATTGGAATTGTGTAAAGCCATTCAAGAGTTGCATGTGAATTTCCCTGTTGTTGTCATTTCTGGGTATGATGATTTCTCTTACGCACAGAAATGCCTTACTTTCGGCGTCAAAGAATATTTATTGAAACCGCTTACGGAACATGAGTTGTATCCCGTGCTTAATAAATTGCTTGTACAGCAAGATCAGGCGACGCCCATCTCCTTCTTTCAAATAGAGGAGTGGCTGGAACGCGTTGAAGCAACGATTTGGTCTGCGGATTTGGCTGCCCTCCATGCCCTTATAGATGAGTGGTCACAAAGCGACATGATGAAAGGGATTCAAGTTCAGCAGTTGGATCAGATGATGGCAGATGGGTTGAAGATTGTAGTCAAAAAACTGAACTCTCGTGGCTTGGTGACTTTTACCACTCAGGCTTCGCCAGTACAATTGAATAGCTTGATTGAAGCTATGGACTATTTACGATCAGAGTTCGTCCATCTGTATCATCAATTGTTTCAATGGCGGGGTGGGAATCAGAAGAGCTTATTTGAAGAAGCGAAGTCCTACATTGACAATAACATTTCGGAAGAGCTGAGCCTCGAAGAAGTGGCAGAGAAAATGGGACTTGCACCCACATACTTTAGTTATATTTTCAAGAAAATGACGAATGAAACGTTTGTTCAATACCGTATGAAGAAACGGATCGAAATGGCTAAGAAACTTCTCGAGATGCCACATTATAAGGTTGTTGATGTCGGTGTGACGATTGGTTATCAGAACTACCCTTATTTCACTAAAATTTTCAAGAAGATGACAGGCTGCTCGCCGACGGAATACCGTAGTATGCTGGGGATCAAATAATGAGATCTAGCTTGGCATTGCGTATGTTCGTATATTTCGTGATCGTTATAGTGATATCTTCCTCTATCGTCGGCCTAGTTCTGTATGTTCAATCCACCAAGGAAGTGGATAAGCAAACCAATGAGCTCTTAACTCAAATCGTCGATAATGCGATGAATCATACGGATATGTATTTGAAGAAATACGATCGTGCTACCGTTTCGATGATTACATCAACGAATGTGAAAGAGTTTTTGAATCTAGATGGTAACAATTTCATTCCTTATTTCCTATCCATCAGACCGATGAAAGAGAAGGTCCTTCAGCCTCTTTTTATTAATAATCCTGAAATTAGTATGGTGTATTTACTCGGATATAACGGGCTTAGCATCTATGATCATAATGCGGATACATCAGATTTCAGCAACTCGATCCTGTTGGATAAGCTGGACTCCTTGAAGGAAATTACAGATAAAGACGGCAAATTAACGATTATGGATTGGAGTTTTCTGGACGGGAAGCTAGCACTAACACGCAAAATCTCAGATCGCCAGACATCGAAAATCTTCAAAGGGATACTTGGCATTGAGCTTAATATCGAAGAGCTGACATCTTTATGGAAGGGCATCCGTCTGGGGGAAACAGGGTATTTCTATATTGTGAATGACACAGGGAAAATCATCTATCACCCGATGTCCAGCATGATTGGCAAGCAGTTGGATGCCAGACTGTTTACCAAACTGCGTGAAAATCAAAATCAGATTTTCGAATATAAAGATGATGTTGAACGTGTCCATTTTAACCGAAGATCAGACTATACGGGCTTGACGTTGGTTGCCTCCATGCCGCTTGATGAGCTTAGAGCGCCTGCGTTAAATATTCGTAAAACAACGGTATACACCTGTGCGATTGCGCTAGTAATTGCGTTGATTCTTGCCTACCGATTCGGGCAATCCATCATTCGGCCCATCAAAATGCTGGAAAACGGCATGCGCAAAACGGAAAAAGGAAACTGGACACATGTCGCCATCAGCGGCAGAACGGACGAAATGGACCGACTTACGGTCAGCTACAATATGATGGTCTCACGACTGCAAGAGCTTATGGAGCAAGTCTATGCCGAGGAGTTGAAGAATAAGGAATACTTGTTGAAAAGGCAGTCTGCTGAATTCCAAGCCTTGCAATTACAAATTAATCCTCACTTTCTCTACAATACGCTGGAGACGATCGTTTGTTACGCTGTCGTTCAGGATTCGCAGGAAATCAAAGAGATCGTTAGATCTCTATCGTATATGCTTCGTTATTCGGTACGTGCCGACTTGGAGGAAATAACGGTTGCCAATGAATTGAAGCATGTGCTTCATTTTATGAATATTATGAATTACCGCTTAGGTCACGAGTTTGAAATCGAAGTTACAGTCCCGCCGGACCTTTTATTGAAAAAAATGGTGCGCCTCACCTTGCAGCCGTTAATCGAGAATGTGTTTAAGCATGCATTTCCTGATGGCATCGAGAGCCACCATCGGATCCGTATTGATGCCTGTATGGATGGGGATGATTTCATCGTAACCGTTACGGATAATGGCGTGGGTATTACGCCAGAAAGACTGGAGGAACTGCAGGCTAAGCTAGCCGCACAGCATGTGAGCACTTCCCAGTTGCCCGTTCGTATAGAGCGCGAGGGTGGGATCGGGTTAGCCAATGTGCACAGCCGGATTCAAATTGTTTTTGGTGAGCAATACGGGTTATGTATTGACAACAATGAGACTGAGGCAGGGGCCAAGTTAACGTTGCGCATGCCGAGTCAGCGAGATGAGCTGAGTTATGCCTCAGCTGCAATAGCCATATAGCCAACTAGGATGAAGTTCCTTCAATAGGAGGTACGCCATCCTTTTTTTTGTGTGTAAAAGATAACTGGAAAACCATAAATTAGTTACCTAGGTGCTTAAAAAACTAGTATGTTCGCCTTCTCTTGAAAACGTATCATAAAGATAACAAAAGAGAGGAGGAGACTTGGCGTGGAAATCGTCCGTAAAGTGACTAGCTCACATGGCAAAGTAAAAATCAAATTCGGAAGTAAGTTATTCACGAATATTAGAAAAGTGCCTCAATTGTATCTACTATCCATACTGCCCATCTTGTACATACTCATCTTTAAATACATACCGATGTACGGTGCAGTCATTGCCTTTCAAGATTATGTGCCTCATAAAGGTTTTTTTGGGAGTGACTGGGTTGGGTTAAAGCATTTTAAAAACTTTTTTAACTCCTATGAATTCTGGAAGGTAATCAAAAATACGCTTGGCTTAAGCTTTTACAGCTTGCTTGCAGGGTTTCCATTCCCGATCCTGCTGGCGCTTTGCTTAAACTACGTAAATCGTTCTTTCGTCAAGAAATCGGTGCAGTTGATTACTTACGCACCACATTTCATTTCGATGGTCGTGATGATGGGGATCATTATCCAACTGTTGGATCCCAAAACTGGTATCGTCAACATGATTATTGCGCAATTGGGTTTTGAGAAAATTGATTTCTTCGGAAATCCGGACAACTTTAAGTCGCTGTATGTCTGGTCAGGTATTTGGCAAAATGTAGGCTTTGGCTGTATCATTTATTTAGCCGCTTTGGCTGCCATCGACCCTTCTCTGCATGAGGCCGCTGTCATGGACGGTGCGAGTAAAGTGCAACGCATGAGACATGTGGATATTCCCGGGATTTTGCCGGTTGCCGTTATATTGTTGATTCTTAGCGTTGGGAATTTAATGGATGTTGGTTTTGAAAAAGTGCTGTTGATGCAAAATCCACTGAATCTCAGTTCATCTGAGGTTATTGATACCTACGTGTACAAGGTGGGTCTGCTCTCAACGGGAATTAAATATTCCTACGCTTCCGCGATTGGATTGTTCACTTCTGTCATCAATCTTATTTTATTGTACACAGTTAACAAAGCAGCCAAAAAATTAGGGCAAACCAGCCTGTGGTAGAGAGGTGCAAAGAAAAAAATGAAGTCGACCCGAATTCAAGAATCCAGAGGCGATCAACTATTTAATATCGTGAACTACACGGTGCTTTGCCTCTTTACACTGTCTGTCTTATACCCCCTCATTTATGTGTTAAGCGCTTCCTTCAGCTCATCAACGGCCGTCATTTCTGGTAGGGTATGGTTGTGGCCTGTCGATATCACTTTGCAGGGATACGAAGCCGTATTCAAGAACAATCGCGTTTGGGTGGGGTTTGCCAATTCATTGTTCTATGCGGTTGTAGGAACCATCATCAATGTCATGATGACTCTGATTGCGGCTTACCCTCTGTCACGTAAAGACTTCTATATTCGCAATGGGATAATGGCGCTCTTTGTATTTACCATGATGTTTGGTGGTGGGTTAATACCTAACTATCTCTTGATTAAGGAACTAGGTTTACTCGACACCCGCTGGGCGTTGATTATCCCAGGTGTCATGAGCGTCATGAGTGTCATTATCGCAAGGACATATTTCCAAACGACGATTCCTGATGAAATTCTAGAAGCCGCACATCTGGATGGGTGCAGTGATTATAAATTTCTAGTGAAAATCGTGGCACCATTATCAGGACCTATCATTGCGGTGCTCTCGTTATTTTACGCAGTAGGACATTGGAATACCTATTTTGCCGCTCTTCTTTATTTGAAATCACCGGATCTGTTCCCCCTTCAAATCATTCTGCGTGAAGTGCTAGTGAAGAACACCTTTGATGAAGAAATCATCACGGATGTCGTAGGTGCAGCACAACGAGAAGGAATGAGAGAACTTCTCAAGTATTCATTAATTGTTATTTCGACAATTCCGGTTTTAGTTGTTTATCCTTTTATTCAACGTCATTTCGTCAAAGGCATGATGATCGGTTCACTAAAAGGGTAAGCTTATATACATTTTACAGATAAATAAGGGAGGATTTTCACATGCAAAGAATGAAGTTGTGGGGCCCAGCGATCAGCCTAATCTTAAGTGCAACAGTGGTGCTAAGCGGTTGTAGTAAAACATCGGATACGAGCTCTGAGGCTACGAAACAACCTGATTCAACAGCATCAGCACAGAACGAAGTCGTAAATCCACCTGGTGTGCTTCCGATTACCAAGGAGAAAACGACGCTTAAGGTATTGTCTCGAACGAATCCAGCTGTTGAAAATTTTGAGACAAACGAGTTTACCAAATGGCTGGAAGAAAAAACGAATATTCATCTCGAATGGGAAGTGGCAAGCGATCCAAAGCAAAAACTTAATATCTCATTGGCTAGCGGTGACTATCCGGATGTGTATCTAGGTTTCAACATCGATCAAATTCAATTGACCTTATATGGTAAAGATGGAGTGTTCATTCCACTCAACAAGCTCATAGACAAATATGGCGTTGAATCCAAGAAAATGTTTACTTCACTCCCGTATACGAAAGAACTTTCTACTTCACCAGATGGCAACATTTACGGTCTACCTTCAGTAAACGAGTGCTTTCACTGTACGCAGCCTACCAAACTTTGGATTAATCAGAAGTGGCTTGATGCTGTTGGGATGAAGATGCCAACAACGACAGATGAGTTTTATCAGGTATTGAAAGCGTTTAAGGAGAAAGACCCGAACGGCAATAAAAAAGCGGACGAAATCCCGTTTATCGGTGCCAACATAGCCAACTCTTACATTGATACTTTTCTCTTGCAAGCATTTATTGACAGCGACCGCAATATGCAGTTCATGAAAGACGGCAAAATTAACGCAGCCTTTACGCAACCGGAATATAAGGAAGGGCTTAAGTATATCAACAAGTTGTTCAAAGAAGGTTTGCTTGATCCGCAATCATTAACTCAAGATCGGAATCAATTAAGGAAATTGGGTGAAAATCCGGATAATGTTATTTTGGGCGTAGTTGCGGCTCAACATCCGACAATCTTCAACACATTGGAGGGAACGCGGTGGTTGGATTACGTTGCAGTGCCGCCTTTAAAAGGACCTAATGGCGTTCAAGCATCCAAATACATTCCACAAAGTATCACATCTGGATCATTTGTGATTACGAATAAAGCCAAAAACCCGGAAATTGCAATGCGTCTAGCTGATTTCCTATACTCTGAGGAAGCCACCAATCGCGCTATACTGGGCAGACCGGACATGGAATGGAAAGTAGCTGCTCCTAATGAGATCGGTATCAATGGCAAGCCTGCCAAATATACATTAATCGGTAATACTTCTCCTGGAGCAAAGAATGCAACTTGGGGACAAGTTGGTCCTTCCTTACGTACGAATGAGTGGCGTTTAGCGCAGACGGCTGATCCGAAAAATCCACTGGAAGACATCCTGTATAAAGAAACGTTAACGAAATATGAGCCGTACAAACCAGACCCTAAAAAGATGATCCCTGCCTTAAGCTTCACAAACGAGCAGACCGATGAAATCGCCAATATTAGCAAAACGATTGATGATTATCGGAAGGAGTCAACCGCGAGAATGATTATCGGGGACTTGGACATTGATAAAAAGTGGGATGAATATTTGAAAAATTTGGATAATATGAAACTGCCGAGGTACTTGCAAATTTACCAACAAGCATTCGATGCAAAGAAAAAATAAGGGGAAGTACTTTAACGACTGAACTATGCTCCGCCTGCCTTGGGTAGGTGGGGCTCAATCATCTTTCTGGAAGTGAAAACGCTTTAATGAGGGAGGTGAAGGAATAAGGAGGTGCGAGATCTCCAATCAAAGAAGTTTCATTGCATGCAATGAATTCGAGCTAGATGTCAGCAAATACTCCAACCGATGGGGATGTGTAAAGAGGGTTGTATAATGCCATTGTTAACCAGTTCTCACCTCAAAAGGAAGCATCGTGTTTTTACTTTCTCCAAGAAACAACTTATCTTATTTGGAGTAATAATCGCTTTTGTCATTGGATTGTTCCAGGGAAATCAAGCCTTAGCTGCCGGTCCAATGGTGGTTGACAGTTTCGATGGACCCATCACGGAGAACGAAATAAACTCCTTCAAATCGTATATTCAGACGGTGGAGCCTGTTGTCTGGCCCAATACCGGATCCATGCAAAGTGAATATGCACAGGGCAAAAGCGGTGAGAACATCAAAGCGATGGGGCTCATGTATGAGTTAACGAATGATACGGAAATCCTCGACCGTATGATCTATTTCTGCGACGTGCTCCTTTCCCAGCGTAACGATATCCTTCCTGCTCCTTATGGGCAACGCACCGTGTGGACCAACACGATTGCGCCAGTATGGCCGGGGAATAATACCGGTACAGCTTCTGCAGATTCAGCCAATGGAGACTCGATTGGTCATCTTGCCTATTGCGGCAGACTGATTCTCCAGACCCCGGTAATTTCGAACACGACGGTGCCCATCGGCGATGCTTATGGACACGGAGCAACCTATTTACAACGTGCAAATACGTTTATTACAGAGGCTGATTATGTGGTTAGCCAATTCCTCTTTCCGAAACTGCTAGATCTTTCGAGAGGGAATAAACTGTACTTCCAAACGCAATCGCCTTACATGCCCGGAGGCGTATTCCCGTGGAATCAGCAGATGATGATCACTTACGGTTTGCAGAATCTGGCTGCTGCTCATGCGATCAAAGGAGATAATCCTTCTCTAGTTTCGCAATACGACGGGATTGTTCAGACGAATCTTAATTGGTTTTTCAGCGACAATTCAGCCAAACAAACCTATACGGACAGTAAAGGAAACACTGCATATAACTGGGGCTATAATCCGACCTTACTGGGAGGCGAGGATTCTAATCACGGCGCTCTAGACGTATCGGGCTTTTATCGAGCGTTTCTGATCGGTCGTTATGGCATAACAGCGTCGATGATGACGCCTTTTGCCAATATGTATGCCGACGTGATGATGAGGGGACCAGGGGATTACGCGGGTCGAGTTGACGGTACAGATGGAACGGGGCATGGTGCACCGACGACGTATCCTCGAAGCGGGAATATCCAATTAGCAGCGCTCCGCCCGGATGTTTATTACACATTGGCCAATGCGACTATGCCTAATATGACGAGTACAACAATGGCTTCATTCGCTCGCCTTATGTATGTGAAGAACCAAAGATACACAGGCAGTGATACGCAAGCACCGACTACACCGACTAATTTGACCGCAACCGCAGCATCAAGCAGTCAAGTGAATTTGAGCTGGACGGCTTCTACAGATAATGTGGCCGTTACTGGTTATAACGTCTATCGTGGCGCCACACTCGTCGGCACTTCGTCAACGACATCGTACAGCGACACGGGACTCAGTGCTTCGACCGCATACAGCTATACGGTAAAAGCGAAGGATGCGGCAGCTAATGTATCAGCAGCAAGCAATACTGCTAGTGCAACCACATTGGTTTCATCAGGGAATCTCGCATTGGGCAAAACTTACAGTGCCTCCACCACATGGAGCACAACCTACTTAGGGGACAAAGCTTTTGACGGAGATGCTGCGACTCGCTGGTCAGCATCGAGCGGTTCCTTTAACAATCAATGGATTAGTGTTGATTTTGGCTCACCTGCGACGTACAACCAAGTAGTGATCAAAGAAATTTCGTTCCCAAGGGTGACGGCTTACAAGCTCCAGTCCTCGACCGACGGCACCACTTATACCGATATCGCCGGAACGACAGGAACGACAATCGGGGCTAATAAAACGATTAGCTTCTCTAGTGTGAGCTCCCGGTATTTAAGGCTGTATATAACAACAGCCAGCAACATACCGAACATTGATGAGATGGAAGTATATGGTCCTAGCGGATCAGACACAACGGCACCAACAGCGCCGACGAATGTGACAGCAACCGCTGCATCAAGTAGTCAAATCAATTTGAGCTGGACAGCTTCGACAGACAATGTGGGGGTAACGGGCTATAACGTCTATCGCGGTGCCACTCTGGTCGGATCTGCTACGACAACCTCTTACAATGATACAGGACTTACGGCTTCAACCGCATACAGCTATACGGTAAAAGCGAAGGACGCGGCAACTAACATTTCAGCTGCAAGTAATACAGCTAGTGCTACGACGCACGCGCCTCCAGATGCACAAGCGCCAACCACACCGACGAGCTTGACTGCAACGGCAGCATCTAACAGTCAAATTAATTTGAGCTGGACAGCTTCGACAGATAATGTGGGGGTAACGGAATACAATGTATACCGGGATGGCGCATTAGTTGGCTCTTCAACGTCGCCATCCTACAGCGATACGGGGCTTAGTGCCTCGACCTCATACAGCTATACGGTAAGAGCAGAGGATGCTGCAGCAAACTTGTCCACAGCAAGCAATACAGCGAACGCAACGACGCTATCAGGCGGGGGGAATCTCGCGTTGGGCAAAACCTACAACGCATCTACGACATGGAGTGCAACTTATCCTGCGGCGAATGCGTTTGATGGCAGCTCAGCGACTCGTTGGTCAGCATCGAGCGGTTCACTGAATAACCAATGGCTCAGCGTTGATTTGGGTGCCGCCACTTCGTTCAATCAAGTCGTTATCAAAGAAATTACCTACCAGAGGGTGACATCATTCAAACTTCAGTCCTCGAGTGACGGCACAACCTATACAGATATTGCAGGTGCATCAGGCACTACGATCGGCGCAAACAAGACGATAACCTTCACTAGTGTGAACGCCAGATATTTACGTTTATATGTGACCACAGCAAGTGCCGTACCAACGATCAACGAGATGGAAGTGTATAATCAATAAATTGATGTGAGGAGTTATCCTAAAATTAACTAGTATTGACAGGCATTGAGAAGGAGATTAGCGGCATGTTTGCGCTAATCTTCTTTTTTTGTCACGTTCAACGATAATAGGCTACAATCATAATTTTGATAAATAAGAGCTTAAAAAAATAGTATGCTTGAAGGCGTAATAAAAATTATGATTGCTTATGAAAGCGATTACAGATGATCGCGAAAATAAGGAGGGTTCATAATGTCAGCAGCAATTCCAGCAAAAATGACAAAAGGTTGGCGTAAACTACTTGTCTCATGCTTGGCACTTACGCTTAGTTGCTCGGGGATATGGGCTCCTTTAGCACCCAAAGCCTCCGCTGCCACGGGGGCACCCATGGTGGTTAGCAGCCTTGAGGGCCCTGTCACGCAAGAGGAGATTAATTCGTTTAAGCAATATATCTTATCTTCTTCCGTCGGTCTGCCGGTTAGTAATATCGGAAATGATTTCGTCTATGGTCCTAGCGGTCAGAACGTAGAAGCAATGGGCTATATGTACGAAATTAGTGGGGATCAGGCGATACTCGATCGGATGATTTCATTTAGCGAAAATATGCTTTCTGCTAGGAATAATCCAGTGATCGGCCGTGTTCTATGGAACGGAAATAGGGAGCTGGCGTGGCCGAACAAGAAGGTTGGCGAAGTCAATAGTGATGGCTTGCTCATTGAAGGGTATTCAGGCAGCGAGAACGGCGATGTAATCGGACATATTGCATACAGTGCGAAACTGATTCTTCAAAACAAGTCATTGTGGAATAAAACGGTACCCCTTGGAAATGGTTCACTCTATGGCGAGACATATTTGGAGCGAGCGAAATCATACATTACCGAGTTAGATAAATCCATGGATACGTATATGATCCCGAATTTCGTAAAGCCAGACACATTACGCCAGTATTGGCCGAATGATACACGCTGGAGTACAACAGGCAGTGGAGCACCTAACTCGGCGATACCTTGGAATCAGCAGATGATGATCAATAACGGTTTTATGCGTTTGGCGGAATGTCACGAGCTGCTAGCCGATGATCTGACTAGAGTAGACCTCTATGACCGTATCGTCAAAGCCTCGATCGATTGGTTTACCGCATCACTGGAACCTTATCAAGTGCAAGGTCATGATGTATATAAATGGTGGTATGTTGCTGACTATTTCGGCAAAGTCGAGGACGCTGATGGCGTTCATGCTGCGAATGATATCATGGGTATGACTAGGGCATATGATCGTGGGAAATATGGCGTTACACAAGACACATTAATTAAGCTTGCCAATACGATTCGATATGTAATCTCAACCGGCACAGGTAACTTCTACTGTAAAGTGGACGGCCTTCCAACGAGCTGTACATTGACGAATCTCTGGAGCGAATATCTGCATATTTCGCCTTTTACGCCAGATCCAACTGTCTATAAATTGCTAACGAATCCCTATTATATGAGTACTGTACTAACCAGTCCCATCTATTTTGCCCGGATCATGTGGGCCAAAGATCACACAAGCTGGACTCAGCAGGTGGATGCAGACTTATCTCCAACGTGGGAAGCAGAAAGTTACTCAAGCAGGGAAGGGTATTTTACAAGAGGGGCTTGTGACACATGCTCCAAAGGCGCTTTCATGCTATCTTCTGAAGAAGAAGCAGCCTCATTAACGTTTGATTTGAATGTCACGCATGGCGGCAGTGTGTATCTACATATGTTGGGTTCTGCAAGTGGAGCAGGTGTAGGAAACCTCAAGGTATCTTTGGACGGCGGGACAGAGGTCAATTTGTCTACAGATGCGTCAGGTTGGGGCTGGTCGACGGCCGATCTGCCTTTAATGCTGACAGATGGCTTCCATCAGTTGACGATAATGTCGCAAGGAAACGCTGCACAGATAGATAAACTTGTATTGTCCAAAAGTCATACACCACCAATTGAATCCTTATTGCCAAAATTAACGGATATTCATATCAATGGTGTATCTATCGCTAATTTCTCACCTTCTACGTATGCTTACTCAGTTGCAGTGCCACTGGGTACGAAGGTCATTCCAACGATAAGTGCAGCTAGCAGTCATATTGTGGAGATTGCGCAACCACAGCAAGTGTTTGGAATGGCAATTATTACGGTGAAGGACCGCCAGGATCCGTATTTGCAAGCAAAATATGAGGTGCAGCTGTCGGGTTACCCTATTTATGGTGAGGTGCAAGATCGTTTCATTAGTTATCCTATTCAGAATGTTTCAGCAAGCGCAGGTTATCATGCAAGTTTTCCTCCTGCGAGTGCAATCGATGGCGATTTGACAACCCGCTATGCGGCCAAGGGAATTACACACTGGATCCAATTTGATCTAGGTGTCGTGAAACCTGTACGTTCTGTGCTTATTGCATTCCTGAAAGGGGATGTCGACAAGTATAACTTTGATTTGCAGGTATCGGAAGATGGCGTCAGCTGGAAGACTGTGTTTAGTGGGAAAAGCAGTGGCAAAACTGCAGGATTAGAGATTTTTCAGTTTGGGAAAGAAAACGCGCGATATGTTAAATACAACGGTAAGGGCAACTCCAAGGATACGTGGAATAATATGAATGAAATCTACGTAGGCGGAGATTCAGATGTGACTGCACCGATCACCTCGAATGATGTGCAAGCCGGATGGCATAAAGATACCCAAACGATTCATCTCTCCGCAACAGATGGAGGCAGTGGTGTTGCACATACGTATTACAGTGTGAACGGTAGTATCTTCACAGAAGGAACTACCATTCAGATTAATAGCGAAGGTACGACGGAGCTCAGGTATTATAGCGTTGATGGAGCAGGGAACGAAGAATCTCCGAAGTCCGTCACGCTTCAATTGGATCGAAGCGCTCCGAGCATGATCTCAACTGTCTCCATGTCGGTTTACTTGACAGATGCCATTCACTTAGACTTTGGGATCACAGATGCGCTGAGCGGCATTGCTAATCAAGTAATCCTACTCGATGGCAAGCCAGTTGATCCACCTTATGTCATTGAACCGATGACACTTACACGGGGGAACCATGTAATTTCTGTTACTGCGACAGATCGGGCTGGCAATTCAACAACGCAGCAAGTTAACCTGCAAGTTCAAATGGACTTAGATCACTTGGACGAAGTCATTACGATTGCGAAACAAAAAGGTTGGATCAAAAGTGAAGGCATCTACAGAGGATTAATGACCTTGGTTAATCTCATTCAGAAGGCATCGAAACTAGACCTTAATCCAAAGCTGTATGCACTACAAGCACTTGTTCAAGCGCAAAAAGGCAAATTCATCGAGGAATCGACGGCAGTACAATTGCTGGATTGGTTAAAAGCTTTACAGAATTAATAGTGAAGATTGCTAACAAGAACCATCCATGTGAACGACCTTGGTGGTTCTTTTTGACATAATCCGTGCTCCATCATAAAAAAAGACATAGGGGTATAAGTATGAACAATGACAAAGGGGAACAAGGATAGTAACATCGAGTCGGAGGTCGTTTATTCTCATTTTCGTATAGCAATGTAGGATGGGGAGGTTCTAACATGCAGTACAGACGATTAGGCAACAGTGGCTTAAAAGTAAGTGAACTCAGTTTAGGCAGTTGGCTAACCTATGGTGGAGCGATCGATGACAAACAATCGGAATCGATTATTGATAAAGCCTATGAGTTGGGAATAAATCTGTTCGATACAGCGAACGTCTATCATAAAGGAGATGCGGAACGAGTGGTGGGCCGGGCTTTGTCCAAACATCCCAGAGAATCCTATGTGCTGGCAACCAAGGTGTGTGTGCCCATGGGGGACGGCCCCAATGACCGCGGATTGTCCCGCAAACATATTAGGGAGCAATGCGATGCCAGTTTGCAAAGACTTGGTGTAGATTACATTGACCTGTATCAATGCCATAGATATGACACAGATACTCCGCTTGAAGAAACGCTTCGCGCCTTGGATGATCTGGTCACGCAAGGTAAAGTCCTTTACACGGGCGTTAGCATGTGGAAAACGGAGCAACTGCTCGACGCCGCACATATGGCGAAGAGGCTGAATTTACATCCAATTATCTCGAATCAGCCGCAATATCATATGTTTCGACGCGGCATTGAAAAGGAAATTGTTCCTTTATGTACGAGGGAAGGGATCGGGCAAGTTGTGTTTTCGCCGCTGGCTCAAGGGATTCTGACAGGCAAGTATAAACCAGGCACACCCTATCCGAGCGACTCCAGGGCAGCGGATCCAGAGCAAAATGGCGCGATCATACATTTTATGAAGGAAGAGCTGCTTGACAAGGTAGATAAACTGAGAATGATCGCAGAGCGCAATGAACTAAGCGTTGCCCAACTGGCGTTGGCATGGGTGCTTCGTCTGGATAATGTCGCAAGCTGCATTATAGGTGCTTCCCGCCCCCAACAAGTGGAGGAGAATGTTAGGGCTTCTGGCGTTAAGCTTTCTGACATCGATGTATTGGAAATTGAAGAGATATTACAGGGTTAGGTCTTTGAAATAGGGGGAAGATCAATGTCGATTAAAGATCATTTAATGGATAACGCGGAAGCGGATAGTCAACGAGGGAGTCAGCTCCAAGAAATGTTGGCGGATGAAGCACATGAGCAGCGAATCAAGTGGTGGCGCGAGGCCAAAGTAGGTTTATTTATTCACTGGGGGTTATATTCGCTGCCCGGTGGTGTATGGAAAGGAGACCCCGTCAATGCTGCTTACGCGGAGCATCTGCAGTTAAGGGCTCAAATTCCAATTCATGAATATGAACGCATCGCCGATCAATTTGATGCTCATCAATTTGATGCGAGTGCCTGGGTTCGTGCTGCGAAGGATGCTGGTTTGAAATACATGATCTTCACGGCTAAGCATCATGAAGGCTTTGCGATGTACGATTCGCAAGTAAGTGACTACACGATTGTTAAAGCAACCCCTTTTGGCAGAGATCCCGTGGCGGAATTAGCTGATGCTTGTAAGCGAGAAAATATGGTACTTTGCTTGTATTACTCGCATGCCATGGATTGGCATCATCCGGATTCTCAAGGAAACACCTTGGATTTCCCGGCAAATATTAGTGCCTATGATCCGCTCCACGCATGGGTGGTGGATGACAACAAACGTAATCGCTATGAGCGATATTTACAAGAAAAAGCTTTTCCTCAAGTGAAAGAACTGCTAACCCAATATGGCCCTATTGGCATCCTTTGGTTTGATTGTGGGCACAAAATTACGGATGAACATGGAAAGCAATTTGTAGATTTGGTCCATGAAACGCAATCAAACTGTCTAATCAACCGTCGAGTTCGTCGTGAGGGATTCGGTGATTATGAGAATACAGGTGATAACCAGCGCCACATTAGCGCACAACAGCGAGATTGGGAATCGATCGCAACGCTAAATCATTCATGGGGCTATAACCAAACGGATCATGCGTGGAGAAGTGCCGAAGAAGTCCTCCATGACATGATTCATGTCGTCAGTATGGGTGGAAATTACGTCATCAATGTGGGGCCAACAGGAGATGGTAATTTCGATGCGAAATCGTTGGAATTACTTGGCGTGATCGGGAATTGGCTTGAGCTGAATGGTGAAAGCATCTATGGCTCACAGGGCAGTCCGATCGGTAGGACCCCTTGGGGGCGCTGTACACGCAAAGGCAGTACCTTATACTTGCAAGTCTGGGATTGGCCTGCTCACGGTGAACTCTTACTGCCTGGCATTCGTAATTCGATCCAGGATTGTTATCTATTGGCAGATACAGCGAAAACAACCTTATCGCATCGGTTACTGAACGATTGCGGTGATCACCTCATCGAGCTGCCAGCTGAAGCACTTGATTCCATATGTACCGTTGTTGCAGTTGAATTTGATGACGAACTAGATGTCAATCCTAGACAAGTGTTGTTTGCTGGCGGTGTCACGAATGTTTTTGGTGTATTTGACGGGGAGCTGTATGGAGAGGCGTTACGTTATGATACGGGGAAAAAGGGAAGAGACAACGTGAAAAACTGGTCCTCTATGCAAGATTACATGCAATGGAAGTTTCGAGTGATGGACGCTGGGGCGTACAAGGTAACTGCTGTGTACGGTGCAGATGAAGCATCTGCGGGAGGCTCCTTCGAGATTGCAGTTGGTCCAGATAAGTTAGCTGCTGCCGTAACGAATACGGGCGGCGAATACCAATTCCAATCTTCCGAGATCGGACTCTTTCACTTTCATGCTCCTGGAGAATATGTGATAACGGTTCAGCCAAACACGATCTGTGGAAACGTCTTGATGAACTTGAAAGAAATTACGCTAACGAATCATGAATTCATATGAATGAAAGCAAATAGGAAGGAGAATGTTGTTATGCTAAAAAATTTCTTGCCAGCTCCACGAAACGGTGGATTCCAAATGGAGGATTATTGGGTGTGGTGCGGATCTGCCGTTCAAGGTGATGATGGCAAATTCCACTTATTTGCCTCTAGGTGGCCTAAATCACTTCCGATGCATCCAGGTTGGTTGGTTTCTTCCGAGATCGTTCGGGCTGTTTCAGATCAGCCAGAAGGACCCTACACGTTTCAGGAGGTCGTACTGCCTGCGCGAGGAGCCGAATATTGGGATGGGCGGAGCACGCATAATCCACATATCGTTAAGCACAAAGACAAGTATTTGCTGTTTTATATGGGGTCAACACATCCTTTTCCGGATCCGATTGAGGGAGATGGATATGGGCTCCAAGATCCGCGATGTATCGTTGCTCGAGCGAACAAACGTATTGGATTGGCGGTATCGCATAGTGTGTTCGGACCCTGGCAGCGGCGTGATGAACCTATTGTATCAACAAGGCCAGGGAAGTTCGACAGTTTCTTAACGTCTAATCCTGCCCCGTGCATAGCGGAAGATGGTTCCGTGCTGTTGATCTATAAAGCAAGACAATATGAAGGCAATGGGCATGCGAAAATGACGTTTGGGGCTGCGCGAGCAGATCATTACGAGGGCCCTTACCGTGTTATGAGTGAAAACCCGCTTTTCCCACCCGACGCACATTTGGAAGACCCTTTCGTGTGGCGTACAGATGACGGTTATGCCATGATCGCGAAAGATATGGATGGCGATCTATCCGGTGAAAAGTACGGTGGTGTATACGCCTTCTCGAAGGATGGTATGAATTGGGAAATCCATCCATCACTTGCGTATTCTCGAAAAGTCACATGGGATAATGGGACTACCCAAACAATGGGTAATTTAGAAAGGCCTTTTCTACTGTTTCAAAATGGTAAACCTACTCATTTATTTGCAGCTACATCAGATGGTACCAAGGGATTTCATGACGCTACACAAACTTGGAATATGGTGATTCCACTAGCTCATGAATGAGCAGCATCAGGATGGAGGGACGCTTGAATGTCTAAAACAGAAGCAATAACGGAAATTAATCTCGCTCAAAATTGCGAAGTAACCTGCAGTTCAGAACGTACGAAGGGGACTGGCCGTCACGCGGTAGATGGTTTCCTTACTACCTATTGGCAACCAACAAGTTCCGATCAAAAGGATGATAACCGCGTATGGATTACGGTTGATCTGGGTGATTGCTATTCGTTCAATCTTGTCCTGTTGAAGTTGGCATCCGGTTTCATCTCTAAATACCGTATTCTTCATTCTACCGACGATGTCATTTGGACTGAAACCTTTAGTCGGGAAACGTCGAGAGGCGGAATTCGTACTGACGAAAGTGTTTTGTTTCCAAGAGTTAAAGGACGATATGTCAAGTTGGAAGTGGAGCTATTTGATCCGGAACGTGATTTTCAGCTCATTGATTTCGGTATTTATGATCGGTTAGCGATTCCTGCGGGTCCCTTGTTAGATCGCGTAGTTTGCACGGTAGAAGGCCGCGATTACGATCAAGATGATACATTAGCGGTGCAAGTGAACAACAGAGCGGAGCTGGATTTGAAAGGAATTTTGACAGATGGTTCGGATGCTGACTTAACGTATGGGGAAATTTCAATTCGTAGCAGCCATGAGGAAGTGGTGTCGGTAGATGAGAATAGGGTGATAACCTGTCTCAAGTCGGGCATCTCTCAGATTAAGGCTAATGTAACTTTAGATGGCGTGATGCAAGAGGCAAGCTTTTATATAGATGTGTATAATCCCACGGAATGGTTGGTGGATATTGATCTTGTACATCCTTCCTTGGTTATGGAAATTGGACAGCCTGCTTTCTTGGAACTTGGTCGTACACTTCCAGAGTTGCATGTTAGGCCTTCAGAAGCGATGACCATGCAAGTTACATTGGTGAACATGTCCACGGATCAGTTGATTGTGAGTCATCCCGTGTGCAAATTGGCAGTGGATACGGCAACGACAGTTACATTTCCTGGCGAAGCGAGGGATCCTGGTCAATTCCGGATAAACATTGTGATGGAAGTAGAAGATGGCAGCGCCTTCTATGATGCTTTTTATTTTACCGTTAAGCCCGTTCATAGTTCGATAGAGGGGCAAAGTGAAATCGTACATGTCGATACAAATGGGAAACTGGTTTATGTGCCTGATTTCAAGGGGAATCAGATCATCGACTTCTCGAATTGCGGATATGGTGGAGGCGGCGTAGCGATTCCTGATATCGCATCTGTTATTTCACTTGAACCCGTAGAGGGAGATAATACGACACATATTCAAGACGCGATTGATCAGGTAGCTGCATTATCGCCATCTTCGTCAGGCTTTCGCGGCACCGTTCTGTTGAAGAAGGGCGTCTACCCTGTTGATGGTACCTTGCAGATTAGGGTAAGTGGAATTGTCTTACGCGGTGAAGGAGAAAACGAAGGTGGAACCTTACTGTATGCTACAGGTACCAAACAGCGGAATTTGATCGAGATTAAGGGAGAATCAGCTCCGTGTCTACTGGCTGAAACGCAGACCTCCATTTCCGATCTTTATGTGACATCGGGAGCTCGAACGATTCATGTTACCGATGCTTCCTTATATCGGGTCGGAGACACTGTCAAGGTGCATCGCTACGGGAATGAACGCTGGATTCATGCCATTGGCATGGATGCCATTCGCATGAGGCCCGTTGCAGGCGGGACGGCAAATTGGCTGCCCTTCCAGCTGGAGTTCGACAGAGTAATCACCCATATGGATGGCAATTGCATCACGCTGGACGCTCCAATCGCGAATGCGATTGAAAGCCGCTGGGGAGGCGGAGCACTTATTAAGTATGAGGATGGGGGCCGGATCGAACAGATCGGTATCGAGTCCTTGAGGGTAGTTGTTTCGTATGATCCAAGTATCGTGGAATCGCGAATTGACGGTAATGAGGGCGGAGAACCATACCTGGCCGACGAGCAGCATGCGATTAATTTTATTTATCTGGATCATGTCAAAAACGCTTGGATACGCAATATCGTTGGTTTCCATTTCCAACATGCACTGGTGCAGGTTGGACGCTCTGCGAAATGGATCACAATCCAAGATTGTGCAGTCTATGACTTTATCAGCGTGATCACGGGAGGCCGCCGCTATTCGTATCATCTGATGGGTGAATTAACACTCGTACAGCGATCTTACTCGGAAACCGCAAGACATGCTTTTGCAGTGGATGCACGTGTCGCAGGGCCGAATGTATTCCTCGATTGCGAGTCGCAAAAGGATTACAACACGAGTGAACCGCATCATCGGTGGTCAGTGGGATGCCTCTATGACAATGTAGAGGGACGTATCCATATTCAGGATCGGGCCTGGTTAGGGAGCGGCCATGGTTGGTCAGGAGCGAACTATGTTACGTGGAATACGTCCAATGAGCTGGTCTCTCAACAGCCACCGACCGCTCAAAACTATGCGATCGGACATGTTGGAAGTCAGGGCAAGCCACTTCTCCCGAGTCCCTATGATCAAAGGCAACGCAAGGATGCCTATTGGGAAAGTTTCGGTAGCCATGTAAATCCTCGCAGTCTTTATACACAACAGCTACAGGACCGTCTCATACAGCCTATTCTCACTTAAGGAGTGAAATGAGTTATGACAAATGCTGCTACGCTTGAAAAGTATGAACACATCATTTCAAAGCTCATTCATCAAATGAAAGCTT
Organism: Paenibacillus plantarum; assembly: GCF_013141695.1. Lineage (GTDB taxonomy): Bacteria > Bacillota > Bacilli > Paenibacillales > NBRC-103111 > Paenibacillus_E > Paenibacillus_E plantarum. Next base: position 39,015 of record NZ_WHNY01000026.1, on the reverse strand, counting down.
TAAAACCAGCATTTCAAGAAAGTGTCGCGATTGGCATTGTGTCGATGGATAATTGGGAATGGCCTCAGGGCGTTGGATTGTTTGCTTTGTACGCCTATTATAAGGAGACAGGCAACTTAGCGATCAGAGATGAGCTCATACAATGGTTTGACAAGCGGATTGCTGAAGGCTTACCGGACAAGAATGTAAATACGATGTGTCCCATGCTGACGTTAAGTTATTTGGCTGAGGAAACAGGGAATAAGGCGTATGTGGCGCTTTGTAAAGAATGGGTCACATATGTGATGGAAGAAATGCCGAGAACGGATGAAGGCGGCCTTCAGCATTGTGTTACACGGAATCTGAACGAAGGTCAATTATGGGATGATACCTTGTATATGATCGTTTTGTTCGTAGCACGCATGGGTGTCCTGTTGCAAGATGATGCTTATTTCCAAGAGAGTATCCGACAGTTCTTAGTCCATCTCAAATATTTAACCGATGTGAAGACGGGGTTGTTCTTTCACGGTTGGACATTTATCGGGCACCATCATTATGCGCAAGCCTTATGGGCACGTGGCAATTCTTGGTATACAGCAGGACTGGTAGATTATCTGGATATCGCTCCGCTGCCAACGGGTGTAAGCCAGTTCCTGATCTCGTCACTCGAACGACAGGTGAGAACACTGGCCACACTTCAACATGAAAGCGGCCTATGGCATACCCTATTGGATCAGCCTGATTCGTATTTGGAAACATCGGCTTCTTCTGCGTTTGCCTATGGCATCTTGAAGGCAGTACGGAAAGGTTTTATTGATGAGCGTTATCGCGCTGTGGGACTGAAAGCACTGGAAGGTGTCATAAGCAAAATTGATGATGAAGGAATTGTCCATGGTGTTTCTTACGGTACAGGCTTAAAGGATAACCTTGATTATTACCGCAACATCAAACAATGTCCGATGCCGTATGGGCAGTCCATGGCATTGATGCTTATGGTGGAAGCATGTAAATAAATCATACGAATGATCGTCGGTGGTCCATGCAACTGAGCATGGGCCTCTTCATATGCCTGACATCTATATTTGAATAGCGAGTTTAGGTAATGAGGGTAATCAGTTTCGATTTTGAAGGTGCATTCACGATTATGATGATGCTTATTTTCCGTAATTTGTATTAAATTGATGGAGAGTGCACGCACTCAATACGAATGAAAGGAGTTCAAAGATTAGATCGGATGCAAGGGTTCAAATGAGAATCAAGGGAGGATGTATTTATGCGAAAAGGTAAAAAAGTTGGAATTGTTATGCTATTAATGAGTTTGTTTCTTACCATGATTCCTTTTGCTGGTTATGCGGCAGACGCGAAACTGACGGTTGCGGCATCTGGAGTAACAGCGAGCGCGGATGATGGGAATGTGCCTGCCAATACGGTGGATGGAAACTTAACGACGCGTTGGTCAGCAAGCGGAGATGGGCAGTGGATTAAATATGATCTGGGCACGGTGAAAAAAGTATCTTACATTAAAATCGCTTTTATCAGTGGAGATACGAGAACCTCGACTTTTGATATTCAAACCTCTACAGATAATGTTACGTTTACGACGGCTCAGGCTAATGTGACCAGCAGCTTGAATACGAGCCTCCAAACCTTTAATTTCCCCGATGTAGATCCGGCTCGTTATGTGCGGATTGTGGGACACGGCAACTCTGCGAACTTATGGAATAGTTATACCGAGGTAGAAATTTACGGCGACACTTCTGCAAGCGCTTCCGTAGATACGAAGTTCTCCATCGCAGGAGCTTCCGTAACGGCGAGTAGCGATGATGGCAACGTGCCTGCTAACACAGTAGATGGCAACTTAACCACTCGTTGGTCAGCTAGCGGTAACGGACAATGGATTAAGTACGATTTAGGATCAAGCGTCAGGGTTGGTTATATCAAAATGGCTTTTGTAAGCGGAGATACGAGAACCTCCACTTTCGATATTCAAACGTCCACCGATAATGTGAATTTCACGACGGTTCAGGCAAATGTGACGAGCAGTTTGAATACAAGCCTCCAAACTTTCGACTTTACGGATGTAGCGTCAGCTCGTTATGTGCGAATTGTTGGTCATGGTAACTCTGCTAACTTATGGAACAGTTATACCGAGGTCGAAATTTATGGTGATGCCCCAGTGATACCGGGTGTGTCTGTTTCCACTTCCGCACAGTTAGCAACTGCCTTAAGTAATGCGAGCGCAGGTACGACAATCGTTCTAGCCAATGGGACTTACTCGCAAACAGGACCTTTTGTACTAAGTAACAAAAATGGCACAGCGAGTAACCCAATCACGATCAAGGCAGCTAATTCAGGTCAGGCAATCATTTCTGGCGGTGCCTCTCTGCAAATTCAAAATTCTTCGAATGTCGTTATCGAAGGATTAAAGTTCACAAATTTAGGAAACACAGCACTGCTGCTAGATGGTTCTAATAACATTCGAGTAACTCGAAATCGATTTGCCCTACAAGCAACAGGAGGAACCCTCATCTGGCTGCAGGTTAGTGGCGTTAATAGCCATCATAATCGCATTGACCATAATGATTTTGGTCCGAAGAGCGACACGGATCCGCTAATTGCCTATCAAGGTGACGGAAATGGAAACATCTCTCAGTATGATGTTATTGAATATAATTATTTTCATGACGTAGGGCCATGGGTCGCGAATGGCAAGGAAACAATACGTCTCGGCTTATCAGGAATATCACTGTCCAATGGGTATAATACGATCCAGTACAATCTGTTTGAAAACTGCGATGGTGAACCCGAAATCGTTTCTGTAAAAAGCAGTAATAATACGGTTCGCTACAATACCTTCAAAACGTCCAAGGGTGGACTCACCTCAAGACATGGACATAGCAACTCCTTTTACGGCAATTATTTCCTCGGTGATGGAGTAGAATCGGAACAAGCAGGAATCCGCATTTATGGCAATGATCATAAGATCTACAACAACTACATGGAGAATCTGACGGCTAACGCAATTATTCTTGATAATGCTGATTATGATGGTGGTACAGGTGGCTATCCTTCCAACCCATCAGCGGATGACTTGAAAGCGCAATGGAAAATCTACCGAGCACAAGTCGTCAACAATACGATTGTGAACAGCACGACGGGCATCATCGTTGGTTCAGGTAAACCCTTAGCTCCACAGGACAGCAGAGTGGCTAATAATATCGTAAAAAATTCTACAGGGACTCTATATTATGAAGTTGGCACCACCAACACGGTATTTGAGGGGAACATAGGGAACGGCAGCACAGTAAGCAACAATGGTTCAAGGACTACGGCTCAAATATGGGCAACAAACCCGTTACTCACGACGTTAAACGGATTGCAAAAGTTGTCATCCACAAGTCCGGCAATCAATGCAGCAGTAGGAAGCTATTCGTATGTGACAGAGGATATGGATGGAGAAACACGTTCCTCCAATGACATTGGAGCGGATGAGCGCTCTTCAAGCACTTCCTTTGGGAAACATCCACTGGCAGCTTCAGAGGTTGGACCTAGCGCACCATAAGTTCGTTTAAAGAGAGTTATCCATCAAGAGCGCAACAGCTTGGCTGTGCGTTCTTGATTTATTTTGTAATCGCTATCATTTTCATGGCGTACAGGCAGGATAATAGGTGAGAAGGGAGAATAGTATTCTTGTGTTTGCGTTACTTCCGAGCTTTTGCGATCTTAGACACTGTTTATGAATGGGACTAACTCAGCATAACTACTGTGTGAGGGGAAGAAGAGAAGATGGCAGGAAATAAAGCAGTTGTTTACAGCAAACCAGGAAGTGTTGAAATTCGTGACACCGATTATCCAGAATTAGTACTAAAAGATGGACCTGGCGTTAATCCTTTGAATGTCGGTAGAAAATGTGAGCATGGTGTTATTCTTAAAGTCGTAACGACCAACATTTGCGGCAGTGATCAGCATATGGTAAGGGGGCGTACAACCGCACCCTCAGGGCTTATTCTAGGTCATGAAATTACGGGGGAAGTCATTGAAGTAGGTCGTGATGTCGAGTTTATCAAAAAGGGAGACCTTGTTTCCGTACCTTTTAATATTGCCTGTGGTCGATGCCGTAGTTGTAGAGAGCGGAATACCAATGTTTGCTTGAATGTAAATCCAGATCGTCCAGGTTCTGCTTATGGTTATGTGGATATGGGTGGATGGGTTGGTGGACAATCCGAATATGTGATGGTTCCTTATGCCGATTTTCAGCTGCTGAAATTCCCGGACAAAGAGAAAGCGATGGAGAAAATTCTAGATTTGACGATGCTTTCTGATATTTTCCCAACAGGTTATCATGGCGCTGTTAGTGCAGGCGTTCGTCCAGGCTCGACCGTATACGTAGCTGGGGCGGGTCCAGTTGGTCTTGCTGCTGCGCATTCTGCACAGTTGCTAGGGGCTGCGGTTGTCATTGTTGGGGATCTGAATGCAGAGCGCTTAGCACAAGCCAAAAGCTTTGGCTGCGAAACCGTTAATCTGCGTGAGAATGCGGATCTAGCCGGGCAAATCGACCAGATTCTGGGCTCTCCTGAAGTGGACTCCGCGATTGATTGCGTAGGCTTTGAAGCCCATGGTCATGGCAAAGCGCATGGTGAAGCACCAGCAACCGTGCTCAATTCCATTATGGAAGTTACGCGTGCAGGAGGCAGCTTGGGGATTCCGGGACTCTATGTCACAGGGGACCCTGGTGCAGTGGATGAAGATTCTAAAATCGGTACGTTGAAAATTCGTTTTGGTTTGGGCTGGGCGAAATCACATACATTCGTCACGGGACAAACACCGGTTATGAAATATAACCGAGATCTGATGATGGCGATTCTTAGTGGCAAAGCACAGATTGCCAAGGCGGTCAACGCGACTCTCATTTCTTTGGCCGAGGCGCCTCAAGCGTATCAAGAATTTGATCGTGGTGTTTCTCGCAAGTTCGTCATTGATCCACATGGACTTGTAAAATAATTTCATATTTTTTATTTCGAGGCTGTCCTACATATGGGGCAGCCTCTTTGCGATGCTAACTATTTCACATATTCATTGTCATTTGTATATGGCCCTGAATAACATGTTATAGATGCCTAAGCCTACGGGATATAAGAAGAAAGGATATGATCGTTAACAAATGAAAAGGACATATAAGGTCAATGAGATTGCGCGTTTAATCAAAAGAACGCAAGGAACAGTCGTGGAATGGTCCAAACAATTTGCTGATTTTCTTCCGTCCACCACTGTTGGAGGAGGCTTAAGATATACAGAAGAAGTAGTCGAAATATTTCGAGTTATTGCAAAAATGAAAGATGCCAATAAATCACATAAGATGATTAGCGAACATTTACAGGAAATGTCCCAGAAAGGTATTCGTACGCCTAGTGGTGGAGAGATACCTGTTACTTCTTCAGCAGTGAGTGTTCCAGAATTGAACGAACCACTTGTAGACAACAAAGTTAACCCAATTGTAAGTAGTGAGATTTTGGAATTACGTAACCTGGTACAGTTATTAACGCAAAAAATAGAAGCAATTAAAACACCAAGGCGTATAAACGAAGTAGTAGATGATAGTCAATTGGTTGGTATATCTTCTATTGCAAGTGGTAGACAAGTCGCGCCAACTAAAAATGACGTCAACGTTCTGTTCGATGAGCTTACGAATGAAGTCGCAGAACTTCGCAATATTGTTCTTACATTTATGGAAAAGATGATCGAAGTCACGAAGGACGCTAATCAGGATGAACGGATTACAAAAATAGCTGAATCCTTAAATCTTCAATTTAATGGCATTTCTGAAGAAGTTGCAGAACTGCGTAATATCATCAAGATTTTTACTTGCAAGGTAGCTGAGGTCATTGAACAAGATGACAGCAGCGAAGTTGCCGCTCACATTGATGTACTCAACATACAATATAAGAGTGTTTCAGAGCAAGTTAATGAACTGCAGCATGTCCTCTATACCGTTCAGCCTAAGCTGATAGAAACACTGGAGCACGATCTCAAGGGTGAATTACTCGCAGGAACAACGAAGCTGCAAGATCAGCAAAATGAAAGCTTCACGAAGTTAGAAGATGAGCTCCAAGAGCTCAATACCGTTCAGCTCAAGATGACAGAAGCTCTGGAGCAAAGTCTCAGAGGAGAAATAATTGCATCATCCAATGAGTTACAGAAGAAGTTTCATGAAAGTGTCTCGTCATTGGAGCAAGAACTCCATGAGTTCTATACGGTTCAGCCAAAGCTGAGAGAATTGCTAGAGCAAAATCTCAGAGGTGAAATGCAGGCAACGACAAATGAGTTACAGAAGCAGCTGCATGATAGTGTCTTGACGTTGGAACAAGAGCTCCAAGAGCTCAGTACTGTTCAGCCTCAAAGGACAGAAGCTCTCGTACAAAACCTCAGAGACGAAATTCTTGCATCGGCAAGTGAGTTGCAGAAGCAGCAACAAGAAAGTGTCTTGTGGTTGGAGCAAGAACTCCAAGAGCTCTCGACTGTTCAGTCCAAGTTGACAGAAGCTCTGGAGCAGAATCTCAGAGGTGCCATTCAGGCAACAACAAGTGAGATAGAGAATCAACTTCAAGAAAGTGTCTCCAGATTGGAACAAGAGCTCCAAGAAGTCACTATGATTCAGCCCAAGTTGACAGAAGCTCTGGAGCAAAACCTCAGGAGTGACACGCAGGCCACGTCAATTGAGTTAAAGAATCAACTTCAAGAAAGTATCTCGAAGATGGAACAAGAACTCTGTACCATTCAACCCAAGATCACAGAAGTGTTGGAGCAAAATCTTAGGAATGAGATGCATGCAGTGACCTATGAATTACGTAAGCAACATAAGGAAAGTATCACAGAATTAGAGCAAGAAATGCGTAATAATTACGCTATCAATACGCAGAAATTAAATGAGCTAATCGATGAAGCAGTTAGCAAACAAGTCGTTTCAAATGAAGAATTACTGAACAATCGATTTGACACGATATCGATACAGTTGTCTTCCCAACAACGTTTGCTTGATAAACTTGCCAAATTTTTAGGCATTTAAGTAAGGAAGACATATAGAAAGCCACACGTACTGTGTGGCTTATTTTGAAAGATAAGGTTTTATATGTTTGGGGTTTACGAGAATCACGTTAGGGGTGTTGTGAAAGCGCCCCCCTTTCAAAAAAAAATGGGTAGTAGTAAGACTTCGATTAGGTTAACCGTTGCTGTTGGGATAAGAGCAGATGAGGGGGGAACCAGTTGTGATGCAAGGTTAGCTTTCATTTTTTCTGAGTTACGGACAGGAGGGCCGTTATTTAATAAGAAAAGCAGGGAGTCCAAGTGCTAACGGACGCCACGGAGGTTATGTAGTCCCTTGCCATACATGTTGCCACACAAAACAGTCAATAACGCCTATGGTGTCCATTAAAAATCAAAACGGCCTCATTTTTAGCTATTAGAGGCTATCATGTCCGTTAGAAAATTCAACCCTCCTCTTTTTGCGATACTCTTTAGGTTTGGGAAGAATATGCTCGCCTGTTTATCTTGAAACATGGACAACCCTCCCTATACACATCAGATTGGGTAATTACTAAGGACCTGAGGCAGAGCCTCAGGTTTATTTTGTGATCTATTACGATGTCTTGGTTGCGGGGTAAAGGAGCACGTTGCTGAGATAGGGAACCACGTTCCTCAATTTCAGCGTTGTGCAGAGATATCTAACACCTGAGCGAGGAACCTCCTTATTTTACCAATTAATATGATACAATAGATCTTAATACGTAGTACTTTAATAATTAGGGAGTGTGAAAAATGTGGGCATTATTTTAAGTAAAGTCGGAGGCATTTTTATTCCTGTGAGTAACATTAGAGACGCAAGAGAATGGTATTGCGGTATTCTTGGATTGGAACCTACATTTGATATTATCGCTGACCATCTTTGTTGCATACCATTGGATAATAATGGGTCAAATCTTATTTTGGACAGCAAAATATTTCATGTGGATGCTACATATAGAAATCCTGCGTTCCATTTTAACACGGATGATATACAGCAGGCTTATCAATTCATGAAAGACCGTAATGTTGAAATCGTCACGGGTATCGAACATGGACATTGGTTTAATTTTAAGGATCCAGATGGTAACTTGTTGATGATTTGCAAATGTTGAGCGGGAGAAGTTCTATGATAACCTAACAGGGTAAAAATGGAATAAATTCAAATTTTAATATATAATTAAATGTAGATCAGCTATGGGAGGGGCGCTAAACATGTTGCAACAAATATCTGACTACGTTTTTATGGGCTCGCTAGGTTTCTTGGTGGTAATGCTTATGTTTTTTTCCCCCGGAAGTGGCGGCAGGTCGAATTATATGAATACTTGGAATGCTACAGGCGCAATAACAGACTTACAAAGAAATCACGATCCTACAAAAATGGTAGTTGCTCAACACAACTGGTTAGGTAGACTTCTCAAATCATATCTGTTCTGGCTTCCGGTCGCAGGGATGATTACTTCGGTTATACTCTCTAAAATGTAGTTAACCTCTAATATTTACATCACCATATAGAGATAAAGATCAGCCGCCAAATCAGGTGGCTTTTTTCATCTACTAGTAAGCGCGGCGACTGGCATTACCTAGCTCTGAGGTATACGACATGGTAAAATGGTTGCGTGTGCGGAATATCAGATTGATGGAGGAACGACCTGTGCAGGTGACCATTGGTAAAATTAGTGAAATTAATCGGTATCCCATAAAGTCATTCGCCGGTGAGCATTTGACATCATGTCAGATTGAAACCTATGGGATGCTAGGGGATCGGTTTGGAGCCTTTTATGATGAATCCAAATCGGGCTGGTGGCGATATGTTACGGCACGAAATATGCCTAACATGTTAACCTATCAAGCGAGTTATCTCAACGGAGATATCCAAATAAAAGCTGCTGATGGGCGATTATTCGGTTGGGATGACGCACTATTGAAAGAAATTCAAAGTCAAACGAAGACTCCCCTTACCATGTCGCGATTAAAAGAGCAGCATCCAGAACATCCACATCTGCTTTCCGTTGATGGTGCCAGCATACTTCTTATCACAGATGCTAGCTTAAGGAAACTCGAGCGTCTGCACGGTAAGGATTTGGACCAACGTCGCTTTCGTGGAAATTTCGTAGTCGCGTTAGATGACGATGCCTGCTCCGAAGGAGAATGGATAGCTCGACAGATTTCTATTGGCGAAGTACAATTGCAGGTAGACAGCTACTGTGAGCGATGTATGATGATTACGATAGATCCAGATTCACTGGATAAGGATCCTTCTGTACTCAAAAAAGTAAACGAAAGCTTTGACCTGCAGTTTGGTGTCTATGCTTCTGTCATTCAAACAGGTCAAATTCGACTCGGCGATACGGTCAAATTACTGTAATAAAGGATCAATTGAAACGGTTATGGATAGTCAAGTTTAAGTGAGGTATGCGCATGGAAAGAAAATATTGGGTCCCAGCACTAGAAAGAGCACAAGATGTTCTCCAATTAATTGCAGAGCAGCCTTCTAAACTTAGGTTAATGGACTTGAGCGGTGCAACGGGGATTAATAAGAGCACGATGTTTTCGCTTTTACATACGATGGAGACATTGAATTGGGTCATCCGAGAAAAAGGGGATACCTATGTGCTCGGCTCCTTTTTCGGTGTGATTGGCAACGCATATTTCTCTGGTATGTCGCTAGTGAAGTTATTTGAGGAGAAAGCTGCTCGCTCCGTGGAGCGGCTTGGTGAAACCTTTCAGTTGGCTAGATTGGAGAAAGGCGAGCTCGTGTATTTAGCCAAAAAAGAGGCGCCAACGCCAGTTCGTCTCATCTCTGAGCCTGGCATGCGTATGCTTGCCTACGCGACGGCGATGGGTAAAGTATTACTGTCTGCTTTGGAGGATGCTCAAGTGCTCGCCTTGTACGAAGAAGGAAGCTATCAAGCTTTTACTCCGAATACGGTTCGAAGCGGAGAAGAACTGTTGGAACAGCTTCGAATGGTAAGAAAACAAGGATATGCGATGGATCAAGAAGAAATCGTGCTCGGCTTTTACTGCTTCGCCATGCCGATTGCTGATCGGAACGGTAATTGGATAGCGGCTGTTAGTTGCTCGATGCCCATACATCAATGGATACAGAAACAAGATTTGGCGAGAGAAGAGATTCAGATCCTCGCACATGCGTTGTCGGCAACCGTGCCACTGTAGCCACCAAGACGAAGTTTCAGGTAAACCAGTTTAGATCCGGGCAACGGGTGGTATCTGGTTTATTTGGCGTTGACGCGATTGACGTCGGATGATAGACTTAGTCTATGATATTTTATAAACTAAGTTTATTATAATAAACTAAGAGGTGAAACCAGATGAGATTACATCAGAAAGTAATTCTAATTACAGGCGCAGGATCAGGCATCGGGCGAAGCACAGCACTACTTTTTGGAAAAGAAGGAGCACATGTGATCGTCAATGATTTGGATGCGGTCAAAGGTGAGGAAACAGCCTCCGAAATTCAAGCTAATGGTGGGGATGCGCTCTTCCTACAAGCCGATGTGACGGATCCGGATTCCGTAAAGACGATGGTAGACCGAGCAATCGAAGCGTATGGACGAATTGATGTGCTTTTTAATAATGCAGGAATTAGCGGTGTTGGCGCCCTACATGAGTTAGAGCCGGACCAATGGGATCGTGTCATTCGTGTGAATATTCGCGGCGTATTCTTGCCGTCCAAATATGTTATTCCCCATATGATGGAAAAGCGCAGTGGATCCATTATCAATATGTCCTCTTGCGTTGCTGAGATTGGGTTAGCTAGACGTGCATCCTATGCAGCTACCAAAGGAGCAGTACTGGCATTGACGAAATCCATGCAGGTCGATTATGCCCCTTACCAAATTCGGGTAAATGCGCTGTTGCCTGGTACGATTTTAACACCATTTGTTGAGAATTATTTAAAAACATCTTATGATGATCCTGAGGCAGCTATCGCCTCACTGAAAAGTAGACAACTTAGCGATGAGCTCGGAACGCCAGAGGATGTTGCGCAAGCTGCCCTATTCCTAGCATCAGATGATTCCAAATTCATGATGGGTTCACCTTTATACATTGATGGTGGCGCGGTATTCGGTAAGAATGCATAAGTAAAGATCAGCATTTGCAATTATTCGCAGAGAGAGGATGTTCATTTTGAAACTAGTTACGATTGACCACTCCGGTAGTAGACATCTTGGTGTGAAGTTGGACAACAACGTATTCGATATTACAGCAGCATTGAAAGCGTTCCCTGAGGACGGAATTCCAACTGACATCATGTCGGTCATTGCGAACTCTGAAACGGTGATTCCTGGGCTTGAACGTTATATAGCAAGAGTTCTTGAAGGGGCGACGGCGAAAAGTGCCTACCTGTTAGATGAATCTCAAGTAAGCTACGGTCCCTGTGTCACCAATCCGGGTAAAATTATATGCGTAGGCTTGAACTATCGCAAGCACGCTGAAGAAACGAATGCGGCCATTCCTCAGTATCCGATTTTGTTCAACAAGTTCAATAATACGATTGCCGCACCTGGCGATGATATTCCGCTTCCGAATCGTGTCACAAGTCAGGTTGATTATGAAGCTGAGCTTGTTATCGTCATCGGGAAACAGGCGAAATATGTGTCCAAGGAGCAGGCATTAAGCCATGTGTTTGGATATTGCAACGTGAATGATTTATCGGCACGTGATTTGCAAATGCGTACACAACAATGGCTGCTGGGGAAATCCTGTGATAAATTCAGTCCACTGGGTCCGTATTTGGTAACGGCGGATGAAGTTGGTGATCCGAATCAGTTGACTATCACTTGCACGGTGAATGGCGAGACAAGACAGAGTTCGCATACATCGGACATGATTTTCCACTGTGATGAAATCGTCAGCTATATTTCCCAGCATATGACGTTGTCGCCTGGAGATATTATATTGACAGGAACGCCTGAGGGTGTTGTGCTCGGTAAGCCGGTAGATCAGCGTGTTTATTTGAAGCATGGCGATGTGGTAACGATTGAAATTGAGAAATTAGGTGCACTAACGAATCGTATGGTGGATGAGCAGGTATAGCTCTATACTAAATGAATACCGCTTAGTGAGAAGAAAAGGCAGCCTGCGGGTTGTCTTTTTTGTTTCAGCGAAAGGAGAAAAATGAATCAGATCCGTTTGCACACGGGGTATTTTCCATTTATACGAGATAGGGGGAAGACGTTGCCACAAGAAGGCTGGATTCATCAGGATCGGAATTCTTTAGGAAGAAACCGATGGAGATTTTTCTGGCGTGCAGTGAAGATGCTGAAAAGGCTGCGTGCCTCGTTTAACTGGAAAATGTACAGCTATTTTCATGATTTACGGCTGGGATTTACAAATAGATGGAAAAAGAGTAGTTAATTTTCGTGTATCGCCTACTTTAGCTGAAAACGTATGAATATAACTACATATTTTCCATCTAATCCATTTAAAAGGTGAATTATGGCGGATTTAACTGTATTATTTCCATCTATGTGGCTGATCTGATAACCTCCTGCATTTTAACGCAAAGGGGCTGTTCTACTGTCGGTATTGAAAGATTTGCTTGCTCGTGCAGAGATGACGTGGGAATAAGAGAGCTTATCCTTCAAGGTGTTCATATGTAACCTGCAATCGTTCTTTACGATAACGTTTAGGAGAGACACCTTTGATGCGCTTGAATTGTTTAATGAAATAGCTGGTATGATTAAAGCCCGTTTCCAAGGTGATTTGCGTGATACTTTTCGTCGGGTCGAGCAGTAATTGCTCGGCTCTTCGTATTTTGATAAACAGGACATATTGGGTGAATGAGGTATGCATGACCCCTTTGAAAAAGCTCGCGAATCGACTATAGCTCATCAGGCACAGCTTGGCTGCTTCCTCTGCTGTCATCGTGAGTCCGCTATCTTCGTTGATGGACACTAGGAGCTGGCGGAATGCGGCCATCTTATTCGTATCTTCACCTGCGTCATCGGTAAAAGTAGGGGAAAGACGTGTTCGCTGATAGCGCAGCAACCATAGAATCAACTTAAATATTGAGGACGAAACAGCAAGCTCGAAACCGAAAGCTTTCGATTGGTACTCCGAGTACATCTCCTCAATGAGCGTTTGGAGGACTAGCGTGTCTTGTACTGCTGGTGTAAGCCAAGTCGTCAAACCATGAAACGTCGCCGTATATGGTAAATAATACTGGAGCTCAAAGGCCAGCTGCGGCATGGGACTTAACATGTCAGGATCGAATCCGATGACATAATGCTTGGAGGGTTGAAGAGGTGAAACCGTGACGCTATGCACCTCACAAGGATGGATGAGAATGAACGCACCTTGTTCAGCTTCAAAGCTATGATTGCCTACTGTAATCGAGGCTTTACCAGATGCAATATAAATGATTTCCATATGATAATGCCAGTGCGAAGCAATCTGGTAACCCTCATGAAGCGTGATTTGGCACCCCACATAGAAGGGTCTGTCGATATCGGTTAAACCACTTTGGTTTTTATTTTGCTCAAAATAAGGCTGTAGAGACATAAGGGTTCATGCAGCTCCTTCATGTTCATTGTTGCAGGCGATATCGGCGGGGAGAGAGACCTGTTTCTTTCTTAAAAAGCGAGCAGAACTGTGTATCGTTGGAGAAACCACTCTCATTAGAAACGGCGGAAATGGAGAGATCCGTTTGTTTCAACAGTCGTTTGGCCAGTTCGAAGCGCTTGGACATCACGTATTGCATAGGTGAAAGACCATATTCTTCTTTAAATAGATGACGGAATCGATCATAGCTGTAGCCAACCAAATCTGCTAATAGGTCAACACTGATCTTCAGACTGACATTCTCATCGATGTAGTTTTTGGCATAAATGACCTTATCAACAGATGGCTCGGAGGTAGTGAATTCATCATAACGGAGGAGTTCAATAATTAATTCGCCAACTAGATGATTCAGCTTAGCCGTATAGAAAGAGCGTTTATTCTGCATTTCAATGATCATTTTTTGTAGCAAGGCAAGAATCGCTCCTTCCGATTGGTCGACATATAAACCTTCTCGAAGGGGATATTTGCCTAGCTCCGCTTGAAATCCGACAAATAGAACTTCACTGTCCGTCGTATGTTTCTCGTCATGCAGCGTATGTGGCTTAATTAACGTGAAGGTGTCATTGTGAAAGAGGTGAGTGTGCTCTCCAACTCGAGTTGAGCCACTTCCTTGTATGTAATAAACCAATTCATAGCACTGGTGTTTATGAGAATGAATCATCCCATTCTGAGGCCTTGTTGTTCGAAAAAGAAAATCCAAATGTCCATTCATCGCAGATGATCCTTCCACTTGAAATATATCATAGATAGCCGAATCGTATAAAAAGTAAGCCGATCTATGATAAAAATATACCATGAATTTAGGTAGAATATCTGTATATTCTCAATTGTAGAGTAAATATGTAAGCCAATTGATGATATAAAAGATGAGGAGTTGTCCTATGCAATATCCACTAATAACGGAAGAACAACGAATGGAACGATTGAATTCACGAACCGGCAAGATAAGAATGGTGCTCGATACGGATACCTTCAATGAAATTGATGACCAGTTCGCTGTTGTGTATGCTTTGAAATCGCCAGAAAGACTTCAAGTGGAAGCTTTCTATGCAGCACCTTTCTTTAATGAGCTGTCGACTGGGCCGAAGGATGGCATGGAGAAGAGTTATCACGAGCTGCACAAAATTCTAAATCTGATGGGGCGCACAGACATTCCTATTTACAAAGGGTCTGAGGCTTATCTACCAGATCCGGAAACTCCGGTGGAGAGCGATGCAGCCCGCAATTTGGTCGAACGTGCATTGGCTTCCTCGCCGGAGGATCCCTTGTACGTTGTCGCGATTGGCGCCATAACGAACGTGGCTTCCGCCATTCTTATGGAACCGCGCATTATCGAGAACATCGTTGTCGTTTGGTTAGGAGGGCATGCGCTCCACTGGCAACATACGCGGGAATTTAATTTGGAGCAAGATATTCCGGCAGTACGAATTATTTTGAATAGCGGTGTGCCACTCGTATTAATTCCTTGTATGGGCGTTGCCTCGCATCTACAAACAACGTTATCCGAGATGAAAGATTATGTGAAGGAAACTGGTGTGATTGGTGAGTATTTGTATGAGACTTTCCGACAAGTTCATCCTGATCATTTCGCTTACTCTCGTGTCATTTGGGATATTTCAACGATTGCCTATCTTGTGAATGAACGAAGCACACCGAGTGTACTTTTATCCAGTCCGATCGTATCCGATGAGGCTAGATGGAGCCAGGATCAATCACGGCATCTCATTCGCTATGTTCATTATATTGATCGTAATCACGTATTTCGAGATTTTTTCCAGAAGCTGAGCGGCTCAAACTAGTTGTTGATGGCATATTACGATTAAGTTGATTCTCGGCAAAAAAAAGGAATTCCTACCCAGTTGAACGAACCTATAAGGAAACTTTGTATACATTTTAATAGAAGAAGGGGTCTAACTGCATGAAGACAGTACGCATTGCTGTTGTAGGCAGCTTAAATATGGATTTAGTCGTATCCATGAGCCGAATGCCTAAGATTGGTGAAACTTTGCAAGGGGATGAGCTGCATACGATCCCTGGAGGCAAAGGGGCTAATCAAGCTGTCGGATGTGCGAAGCTAGGAGCCCAAGTTGCCATGATCGGGGCGGTGGGCCAAGACGGTTTCGGGGATGCGTTGCTAGCCCAAATGACCGCTCATGGCATTCACACAGAGGCCATTGTTCGCAGAGACGATTGTTCCACGGGCACGGCAACCATCTTACATACCAAGGATGACAATTGCATCGTCATTGTGTCAGGAGCGAATGGCAAAGTAACGCCTGAGCAAGTTCATCAGCATGCCCAGCTCATTCAAGAAGCGGATGCTTTGCTGGTGCAGCTCGAGATTCCGCTGCCTGCCGTGCAGGCAGCGCTTGAGATTGCGCGCGGAGCTGGCGTTCGCACCGTGCTCAATCCTGCGCCAGCGGTTGAACTGCCAACTGAGTTGCTGCAGCTCGTTGATTTCATCACACCGAATGAAACAGAATTTGAGCTGCTCAGCGGGGCTGCTTATGCGAACGAGCTTGAGCTGCTGGCTGGCATGCAGCAATGGGAAGCTACGGGACCTCGGTTGTTGCTCACGCGAGGTGAGAAAGGCGTAGCTATGCTGGTATCGGGGAACCTGACCACGATTCCAGCACCTCGCGTCCAAGTTGTGGATACCACGGGTGCAGGAGATGCGTGTAACGCAGCTTTCACCGTCGCTCTTGCTCAAGGCAAAGAGGTGCTTGAAGCAGCGACGATTGCTGTTAAGGCGGCCTCGTTGTCAGTGACGCGCTTTGGTGCACAAGCGGGAATGCCGCTGCTTGCGGAATTAAGCTAGTCAATAGGAGGCTCGGCACGTGATTCTCACGGCCGGGCTTTTTGCTTTAGTCAGGTGAACGGATCAGAAGGGACATAGGTGGTGCGCTAATCGCCACTTTAGTCCGATTTTTCCGAATTAAACGGAGGATTCCTCTCCCAAAAGGAGCAATAGTCCGATTCTGCCGAACTATTTCTCTTTTTTTCATGTGAAAGGGGTGTTTGCAGCGAATTAGTTGGGTTATTTAGGACTAAAGTTGATTTCATGATGCGGACTGAGAGTTTAGTTCGGTAATTTCGGACTATTGGCTGCGGGGGGGGGGGGTATTCCACATTGAAATCGTCTTGCCTATGTCATGATTTCAATTTAAAGACACAATAACGATTTGTCTTTTATTCATGAACAGCGGTATACTTGATCATATTGATGATGCAAAGGAGCCGTCACACATGGATATTCCGAATCGAATTGCCATTGGGATATTAGGGCCAGAGGCTCTTGTGAATAAAGTATTGAGTGTGATTGCGACGTCCTTCCCGTCCTTCGAGCCTATCGCACGCGCATGTTCGGCCGAAACGGCGTCAGAGATTGCCGAGCAGCTGCTGTTAGAGGTTGAAGTGCTGCTAGTAACAGGCCCGACACTCTATCGACGTGTAAAAGAGAATGTGCTCACGCACTTGCCTGTTCATATGATCCCGTTGACTGATACCGGGCTATTTAGTGCGTTGTATCGGCTACGCAGTAAGCCGCAGCTTCATGAGGTGGATGCGATTTTTAGTATTGATTCTTTTACATCTTCAACGTTAAGTAGGCATGTCAAAGAAATCGGTGAAACACCTGCTAGCTTTCTAATCTATGATGGCGTACCGTACCCGCAAGTGGAGATGATGACGCAATTCCATGAGGAGGCCTTCCTCAGGGGAGCAACGAAAGCGGCGCTAACCACAGATATTCAGGTCGCTGACGCGCTTAACAAGCAGGGGATTCCGTGTGAGTGGATTACACCGACTGATCAGAACATAACAGTGGCATTGGAACGTGCACTCCTCTCGACGGAAACACGGCGCAGCAAAGAAGCGCAGATCCTAGTTGGCATGATCAATGTGGATGAATTCGGCAAAAAGCTGCAGCAGCAAAGTACAGAGCATGATATTCAGCGCTTCAAGCTGGAAGTTCATAGAAAACTGATCGACTATGTGGAGTCGTTGGATGGTTATTTAACACATCTTGGCGCTGATGAGTATTTGTTTTTTACGACACGGGGGATTTTCGAACGCGAAACGGTTGGCTATAAATCGGTTCCGCTTGCACGGGAAGTTTGGAAATCACTGGGTCTCTCTCTTAGTATGGGTATCGGCTTCGGTCGCAGTGCAAATGAAGCGGGTACGCATGCTCGCCTTGCGCTGCGCAGATGCAAAGAAGCCGGAGGCAATACCTGCTTCATCGTGCGGGAGGACAAGACGTTAATTGGCCCTCTGGAGATGGCTGACCCCCTCAGCAGAGACTTGTCGATGACAGATCCTGAGTTGCTGAAGAGTGCAGAAGATGCCGGGATGACATCGACGTATTTGAGTCGCCTCATGACGACTGTGGCACGGACAAGCAAGCTGGATTACGAAGTGCATGAGTTAGCGAGTATCCTTGGCGTAACTGTCAGAAGTACGCATCGGCTCTTGCTGCAATGGATGGATCACAACTTGATTTCCAGTGTAGGCTATGTGAAGGTGCCAAAAGGAAGACCGAAACAAACGTTTCGGCTTCACTTTCTGGAGAATTTGGCGGCTGATCCCAGCAGAGTCTAAGCTTTAGAAGATAAACCGTTCCAGCGCTGACTTCAGCCACATGGAGCGGTTTCTTTCTTTTTAGAACATGTAAGATTGTATTTGTTTAAAGGACTTGGGGGAGGCGATTCTTACCCCTTATCTATTAATGGCGAGATGATGTGTGGCTTGAGCACCAAGCGAATAGATGGATTTTCTCCAGCTAAATTTCGGGATAGCTTGATAAAACGCAGAATAGCTGGAAAACATACAGTTAATTTTGTGGATTTTAGCTGATCGGAACAAATGAGGCAGTTTTAACTACATGTTTTACAGTTAAATCTGGTTTTCAAGGAAATTACGCATAATTAGCTGTATATTTTACAGTTAATGGTATGCTCTCCCGCTCACCCTAGCGCCGCTCTCCCGAGTTCCGCTTATTAAAAGACAATATAAAGATTTGTCTTTTATGTTTGAGAGTCCGTATACTACAGTCAGGAAGCTTAAATATAGATCATGATGTGAGGAGATTACGAGAATGAGAACATTAGAAGATTTGGATAAAGTCATGTCAGCACCATCACCTGCTTTAATACAGTTTATGCAGGAATTAGAGGGAGATATTATGCTTCTGGGTGTCGGTGGGAAAATGGGACCGAGTCTAGCTAGGCTAGCGATGAATGCCATTCGGGCAGCAGGTGTGGATAAAAAGGTGTACGGCGTTTCGAGATTCTCCGAAGCTGGTCTGCAGGAAGAACTACAATCCTTTGGGGTAGAAACAATTGCTTGCGACCTGTTAAATGATGAGGCTCTTCAGGCATTGCCAGATGTTCCTAATGTGATTTACATGGCTGGCACGAAGTTTGGAACTACGGGTAAGGAGCATTTCACTTGGGTGATGAATGCCTACCTGCCAGGTCGCGTAGCTGAGAAATTTAGCAAGTCCCGTATCGTCGTATTCTCAACAGGTAATGTATATCCGTTCACACCGGTTACGTATGGCGGGGCGCATGAAGCCATTAGTCCAGCTCCAATCGGCGAATACGGACAGTCGTGTCTTGGCCGCGAGCGGATGTTCGAGCACTATAGTCACAAGAATGGAACGCCAGTTTTGATCTACCGTTTGAATTATGCCATTGATTTGCGCTATGGCGTTCTACTGGAAATTGCGAAGTCCTTGAAGGAAGGACGCGCCATCGATCTTTCCATGGGGCATTTCAATTGTATTTGGCAAGGGGATGCGAATGAAATCGCGATCCGATCTTTGTTGGCGACACAGAGTCCAGCGAATTTCTTGAATGTGACGGGGCCAGAGACCGTATCCGTGAAATATGCGGCACAGCAGCTGGGGCAAAGACTGGGTATTGAGCCTATCTTCAAAGGGCAAGAGTCAGAAACGGCATTGCTCAGCAACGCGGCGAAGAGTATGCAGCTATTTGGATACCCGCGCGTATCACTTCTCCAGATGCTGGATTGGGTTGCGGAGTGGATCGAGCATGGGGGCAGTATGATTAATAAACCTACTCATTTCCAAGAGCGAGAGGGGAAATTCTAACTATGACGCAACGTAGGGAATTAAGTAATGAGCAACGGGTAGCGCTGCATGATGGGCTCGTCATTCCAGCACATCCACTTGCCTTAACCGCAGATCGCCAGCTGGATGAGCAAAGTCAACGCGCATTAACTCGTTACTATATGGCTGCAGGTTCTGGTGGTATTGCTGTTGGTGTGCATTCCACACAATTTGAAATCCGCGATCCGAAATATAATTTGTACGAGAAAGTACTTCGTATGGCTGCTGAAGAAGTGGAGCTTGCAGGACTCACGCGACCATTTATCAAGGTTGCAGGCATTTGCGGTCCTACCGAACAAGCGGAGAAAGAGACAGATATTTCAATCTCGCTGGGCTATGATGCTGCGTTATTATCGATGGGAGGCTTGACTGGCTGGACAGAAGCACAAATCTTGGAACGTACAGCTCGTATTGCCGAGAAAATGCCTGTCATCGGCTTCTATCTTCAGCCATCAGTTGGAGGCAAGGTATACAGCTTCGACTTCTGGAAGCAATTCGCGAATATTCCAGGCATTGTCGCAATCAAAATGGCTCCCTTCAATCGCTATCAAACGATTGATGTGGTGCGTGCTGTCTGCTATTCGGAGCGCCGCGATGAGATTGCCCTCTATACAGGGAATGATGATAACATTATTACTGATCTTCTAACTGTTTATAAATTCCAATTCGAGGGTAAGAACATAGAGAAAAGAATTGTTGGTGGTTTACTTGGTCATTGGGCAGTATGGACGCAAAAAGCGGTGGAGCTGTTAGACGAAATCAAGGGAATAAGAATGAACCCCGCACTGGCATCGGAATGGCTCACTCGTAATATCGAAGTAACCGAAACGAACGCAGCATTCTTCGATCCCGCCAATGGTTTCGCTGGATGCATCCCGGGTATTCATGAAGTGCTCCGTAGACAAGGGCTGTTGAAAGGAACTTGGTGTTTGAATCCGCATGAAGAATTGTCCCCAGGACAATCGGAAGAAATCGACCGCATGTACAAAGATTATCCACATTTGAATGATGATGCTTTTGTGAAAGCGAATCTATCGAATTGGTTAGCTGAGTAAGGAAATGATAGCCCACTGGAGAAGATTCTGTTACATTAAAATAATGTAATAGTCATATTCTGGGAGGGAATTCTATGCGCATTCGATTTGATCGGTTTCCACAAGGTGTTACCAAAGCTTTAACGCTAAGTTATGATGATGGGAGGGAACATGATCGCAGGCTCGTGCGTATATTGAATGAGTATGGGATCAAGGGAACTTTTCATTTGAACAGTAGTTTCTTGGGAAAAGAAGGCTATATTGAGGCATCTGAGGTAGCATCCTTGTTCGAAGGTCATGAGGTATCTGCTCATACCATTGATCATCCTTTTTTAGAGCAGTCACCAATGGATCAAATTGTTCGTGAACTCTCGCAAGATCGCGAAGCATTGGAATCTTTAGTTAGCTATCCTGTGCGTGGCATGAGCTACCCTTTTGGAAGCTACTCAGATCGTGTCATCCAGGCGCTTCCAACACTAGGGATTGAGTATGCACGGACGGTTGCTAGCCACGGCGGATTTCAAATGCCGAAAGATTTCTTGGAGTGGCATCCTACGTGTCACCATAAGAACATGCTTGAGTTTGCGGATACGTTCGTACAATTAGAACAAAGACATTCACGCTTGGCCTTATTCTATGTATGGGGACACAGTTATGAGTTTGAGAACGATAACAACTGGGAGATCCTTGAGCAATTTGGCGAGAAAGTAAAAGGACGATCCGACATTTGGTTTGCAACCAATGCTGAAATTGTGGCCTATATGAAAGCGCTTGACAACCTGCGGTTCTCTGTTAATTGTCAAATCATCCATAATCCTTCGGCTATCACGGTATGGCTCAGTGTTGAAGGCGAACCAGTGGAAATTCCAGCAGGTCAAGTGGTCGAAATTTAACAATTTTCTGTAAAATTTCGTAAATTCGTATAGTTTGCTAATAGTTTCTTAACAATCATCGATTATGATAAAGGTAACAAAACGTGTGAGTTATCCACAGTAGGAATTTCGAAATCGGAGGGATCAATATGGGACATCGATATGAGTTGGAAGAAAAGATTGAGGCATTGCGTAATGAACTGAATCTTGCTAGTCAAACATACGGCCTATTGTCTGAAACGGTATTGAAACTTTCTATCGAGTTGGATGAACTGTTGAATACCTATTATCAACTTCTTTTTTTTCGAACGATCGCTTAAATAGGTTGACCGAGTTCACACTTACGGGTGTGCTTCTCGGTTTTTTTTGTTTTTAAGCGAAGAAATTCCCCAGAGTAGTAGAGGAATACCTAGCATATGGATAGGGAAAATGAAAGGTACAGCGATTTTTTGTGGATGCCGGACAAAAACATGATGGGGAAGCGCAGCATACGAAGGGCAATACCCGTTGCGTACTGCGGCATCATGAAGGAGGCAACCCCTGTAATGGCGACGACCATAACCATTGGTGCAGAAACAAGACCGGCTGATGTTGCAGCTTGCCCAATGAAGAGCGCACCTACGATACTGACAGCAGCACCGACTTGTTTAGGGAGTCTAACTCCCGCCTCACGCAACGCTTCAAATGAGATTTCCATTAGTAAGGCTTCAACTAAAGCGGGAAACGGAATGTCTTCACGGGATCTTGCTATGCTCAGTAATAGCGATGTCGGCACCATTTCTTGATGAAACGTTAATATTGCGATATATAGCGACGGCAATAAAAGAGTTGTAAGGAAAAATACATAGCGCATCCATCTTATCAATGTACCGATGAGAAACCGTTGGTAGTAATCTTCTGGAGATTGCAGCATGGAAAAGAGTGTCGCAGGAGCAATCAATGCAAAGGGAGTGCCGTCTACAAGGATCGAGACTTTGCCTTCCAGAAGCGCAGCGCAGACCACATCAGGTCGCTCGGTTACTTGAATTTGCGGGAATGGCGAAAAAGGACTATCTTCAATCAGACCCTCAATGTAGCCGCTCTCCAAAATTCCGTCGATTTGTATATCACTAATTCGCTCGTTTACTTCCTCGATAAGTGATTCTCTCGCGATGCCCTCCATGTATACGGCAATAACGGTAGTCTGCGTGTGGGTGCCAATGGTGTAAGCGATCATTTTCATAGCTGGACTCTTGATTTTTCTGCGAAGCATGGAGGTATTGATCGTGAGCGTTTCTGTAAAACCTTCGCGAGGTCCTCGTACGACGGATTCAGCACTTGGCTCGATAATTGCGCGTTTCTCCCATTTGGCCAAGCCTAGGGCGAAGCAAGACGAGACGCCTTGAATGAATAGTCCGACACATCCGGAAGATAAGTTGGAAATTAACTCGTCCATACGCGTATGTTCAGTGATATTCGAGATAGAGACTAGAGCAGATAAATCCTTGACCGTGTAGTTCCAATCGGCTTCAGGTTCGTTAATTAATGGTGCGAGGACATCTTTATTCAAAAGTTCATGATCAACTAGGCCTTCCACATATATAACTAAGGCTTTGGTTGTTTGACCGATGTTGAATGTGTGAATGTGAATATCGTGACACTTATGATAAATGTGGTTGAGTTCACGCAGGTTATCTTCAAGCTGGTCAGAGATGTATGTGGGTGAGACCGTAGACATGGCATCCATCAGCAAGACTCCTTGTCCAAATATACACACGTGTCCGAAGCGGACGGCATCGTCGTTTAATTTGGTAATACGTATCTTTTTGTCCAAATTTGTCATTATTTAAACGCATTTTCGTAAAATGCATCACATCTTTCGTTGATATTAGTTGTACACTCGCTTCTTAGGACATGGTATAATTTGTGAGGAAATTATTTGTAAGTAAGCAGAAGCAGAAGTGGTAAATCAAAGGAGGATTCGTTCGAATGGCAGTATGGTTGGAGCAAGGAGATATCGTACTATTTCAAGGGGATAGTATTACAGATGCTGGACGTGTTCGTGAGAATGGCAATGATTTAGGCAAAGGCTACGCACTTATGACAGCTGCTCAATTTTCAGCGAAATATCCAGAGAAACAAGTTAAATTCATAAACCGTGGAATATCTGGCAATCGTGTGCCTGATCTTCAGGGGCGGTGGCAAGAAGATTGTTTAGACTTGAAACCTAATCTCGTTTCGATTTATATTGGCATCAATGATACGTGGCGCAGATTTGATCGCAATGATGGGACTTCGACCGAAAAGTTCAAAGAGGGATATCGTCAACTTTTGGATCAAACAGCAAGCACAGGAGCGAAATTGCTTCTTATCGAGCCTTTTGTACTACCCGTGCCGGAAGATCGCAAGCTATGGAGAGAAGATTTGGATCCGAAGATTACCGCTGTGCGTGAATTAGCAAGAGAATTCGGCGCGCGTTTATTATGCTTGGATGGGTTATTTGCACAAGCGTCAACACAAGCTGACAGCGCTTTCTGGGCACCAGATGGCGTACATCCATCAGCTGCTGGACATGCATTAATTGCCAATGCATGGCTGAAGGCAGTCGGGGCAGCAGAGTAATATTTATGGTTTGGAGAAGAAAGCTTCCGCTTATTGCGTGAGGCTTTTTTTCATATTAGCGAAGAGGTCAATTTTTGACGTATAGTGGTAAAGATAATGACTAGTTTGTTGAAATCGTTAGCGGTTATATTTAAAGGTAAACGAAATCGTATGTGCATAGGGAGGTAAAACGATGAATAGTCGATATCTATTAGATGCTTTGCTAGAAGCTGAAAGCGATCAAGGCAGTTTGTTTCACGAAGCTTTGCAGGTGGCCACAACACCAATAAGGCATACGGAGAGTCCTTTACTTACTTCTGTCTTTAACGAAATTTCACCGCTGATCAAGGAGTTCGGGAGCAAGCCGATTGCCGCATTACCCTTTAGAGAGTGGGACTTGTATCGTTCAAAGGGAACGCGTATCGAATTCGAAGCACTTTATTTCGATCGCCGTCGACGGTTAGCGGCTTTGGTCGTAGCGGCGCTGAAGGATGGCGTTGAACCTCATCTGCCCGCTTTAGAAGATACAATTTGGGCTATTTGTGATGAATATACGTGGTGTCTGCCAGCTCATCTGTTGAATCATGATGCTGCCGTAGAAGGAGAAGAATATAAACATATTGATTTATTTGCTTCAGAAACGGCCCATGCGCTGAGTGAGACTTGCCATATGTTCCAAACTCAGTTAAATGGTCTCGTGGTAAAAAGGGTTCACCGTGAAATTATGGAGCGGGTTCTTGAGCCTTATGTGACACTTAAGAGAGCTTATTGGTGGGAAACGTGCGATATCAATTGGTCCGCTGTTTGTGCGGGGAATATCGGTATGACAGCTATTTACCTCATTCAGGATTCGAAAACACTGATGCCTGTCATTGCACGAGTGCTCGCATCGATGGATTGCTTTCTTGAGGGCTTTTCGGAAGAAGGCGCCTGCTTGGAAGGCTTGGGTTACTGGTATTATGGCTTCGGCTATTATGTGTATTTCAGTGAACTTCTGAAGCAGCGTACAGGCGGTAAAGTGGACATTCTCCAATCGAACGCCAAAGCACGCAGAGTTGCCCAATTCCCACAAAGCTGTTTCCTGCAAGGCAATCATATTGCCAATTTCTCTGACTGTTCACGGAACAATGGCATTCAAATTGGCATCTTCAGCCGTTTGTGCGAACAGTTTGATGAAATTCGGATTCCAACATTGGACAATCAGCCAGCAATTATTGATCATTGTGGCCGCTTCGCTAGTGCGGTTCGCAACGTGGTGTGGTTAAATGAAGAGCTGCTTCGTGAACGTGAAGAAATGCCGCTTCAAACGGATTTCTTGCCAGAAGCGCAATGGATGGTGAGCCGAGCGAAGGTGGGCAGCAAGCTCGTTAGTTTTGCAGCCAAAGGCGGGCATAACGATGAGCCCCATAATCACAATGACATCGGACACTTCATATGGATCGTGGATGGGGTCAGATGGTTTGAAGATTTGGGAGCGGGCCTATATACCAAACAATATTTTGGCGAGGAGCGGTACGCGATCCTTTGTAACAGTTCGGCGGGTCATAGCGTGCCAATCATCAACGGCAGACACCAGGAAGCGGGCATCCAGCATCGTGCGCAGGTACTAGCTGCGGAATGTACGGATGCAAGTGACAAGTTCAAACTTGAACTCAGTCAAGCCTATGCCGTGCCAACACTTGAGAAGCTTGAGCGAAGCTTCGAGTTTGATAAACTGAGAGGCAAGCTGACAATCTCGGATTCCTTTGAGTTCCGTGAGTCAGGCGCTTCAGTAACAGAACGTTTCGTTACACAGCACAGGCCAGTTATCGTGCGGGAAGGTGAGATTCGATTGGAGCTTGGTTTAGGTCAACAACAACTAATGCGCTATGATGCGAAACAGTTGAAGGCTTCGATTCAATCCGTGGAACACCAGAATCACGAGGGCGGGACAGAGCTTGTCTACTTAATTGATCTGTCTGCGTCTGAGGTGGAAGATCAGGTGAGTATACGGGTTACGTTGGAGCTGGCGTAGATTAAGTTCATCCTGGATGGAAAACCTACAGCTAATTATCGAGCATCTGCTGCACATGCAGAAATCAGCCTGAATTAACTGTAGGTTTTAGCCAATTCTAATCGTTCAACCACAGACCAAATTGCTGCCGATACTGCAGCGGGGTTAAGCTGGTTTTGATTTTGAACATGCGAGAGAAATAGTTTGAATTCTCGATACCTAGTTCATAAGAAATTTGAGAAACGGGCTTCACGCTAGTCGCGAGGAGCTTTTTGGCTTGTTCAATTTTGATGCTGTGCACGAAATGGAGCGGAGCCTGTCCAGTTTGTTTGATGAACAATTTGCGCAAATGAGAATCACTCAGCTGAACAAGCTCAGCTAACTCCTTTATTTCAGGCATCTGTTGCGGATGCGCGTGAAGAAAATGGATGATGGTATGGATACGCTTGTCCAAGTGTGAATAACTGGAGTTGGACTCCGCCACATTTTCTGTATGCAGCAGCTCATACAAAATTCGAAGCAGTGATGACTGCTGCAGAAGATGTGCATATGCTGTCGCCTCATTCTCAGGAATAAGCATTTCGTGGACAATCCGCTCAATCTTGCTGGCCCTATCCTCAAATACATTCGGAAGATTCAGAAGCTGCACCCAGCTTCGGTTGTTAACTAAGGAGATTTCGGCATCGAAGTTAATGCTTGTTAGCAATAATTCATCTGAAATGGCGTGGAAACTAATCGTGCTATGGGCAGGCAAAATGATGATTTGGCCTTCATTGCACCGCATAGAAGCTTGATCAATCGCAAGCTGGAAGCTTCCCTTATGCACATACCACATCACACAGTGCTGTAGTTTGCGCTCTTTGGCCTGCCAACGATAATCAAGCTGATACTGTGTTATATGAAGAAATCGAATCTCCAACGCCTCAATCATCATCTGAAAAGAATTCAATGCCTATCCCTCCGCACCCCGGATCTTGTCTGCTCTTATTATTCTATCATGCCTGGATACAGAGGTGACAGCGTTTTCCTAACTAGTCCTGAGGCACGATGCCCTTAATATCTTCGTTTCGGTTCAACCGATCCTCACCGTTTACAAGGAAGGTACGGATACGCGAGGTATCGCCGCCCCACTCATCGATTTTGAACTTGACCTCAGGCGTCGTATAGCGAACCGAGAAGGCTACACGCGGTATATTTGATTTGTTATTTTCAGAACCATGGAAGGTAGCTTCATTGAAAAAGGCAATCTGACCTGGAGACATCTCAAGGTCTATCGCTAACGATTCATCGATCGACTCCGCTGGCAATCCTTGTTCGAACGCACTTTGATCAGTTCCAGTTGAAACATGCTCGACGATCGACTTGTGTGTGCCAGGAATCACGCGAAGACAACCATTTTCACGAATCGACCATCCTAAACTCACCCAGGCGGTTGCATTGATCGCAGGCTCCATCGGCCAATAATTGATATCCTGATGCCAAGGGATGAATTTATCATTATTAGGCTCTTTGTACCAGAAATGCATGGCCCACAACACCAAGTCATCTCCAAGAATCTGCTTCATCGCGTTAACGATACTTGGATGTGTAGCTAGCGTATAGGCCCAAAGATGTCGCTGATGCCAGGCTGACAGGTTCATTTTGGTAGGACCAGGTTCATATTTATTCTGTTCGATGACCTCAAAGAAACGATTATAGTACATATCGGATTCTTCCAGCGAAAGCCCCTGCATAGGCCCGCTATAGCCTTCGTTGACATATTGGCTGATTGAGAATGGATTCCCTTTCGTTATCATTCGTGTAACCTCCCGTGTTTGCTAGCTTTAATTACTTGCATAAGGTAATTGTAAGCTTCGCGGTACTTTCGAATAAGGAGGTAAAACGATTATGATTAGCACAAAACGATTATTTTGCTGTCAGCATTATAGATCGCTTTGGTGTTAATTTTTCATATTGCTATACGGCTAGAATGGTGGTTCTAGAACTACTTAGGAAGGGATACGAAAGAACTATGTCGAATAGATAGTACAATCGACCCATCTGGGCGAAAAGCTTAGGTTATTCGGATAAAGGAGTCCAACGGATGACAATTCCTGCAACGACAACATTGGATTTGAATTTACTGCATATGATGCTGGATGATATTGAAGACTCTATTTACATTATGAAAGTGACAGGTTCAGAGATAACTTATTACTACGTTAACAATGCCGCAACGAAATTTAGTGGGATCACAATGGATCAAATGGGAACAACTTTTTTTGAATCGAATTCGAGCCAAATGGCAAATTACTTATATCAAAAATATGCCAGAGTAGTCGAGGAACGTCGAACGATTCGATACGAGGATGGCGTCAAATTACCTAATGGTACTTTAAGTGGCGAGAGCATTTTAACGCCTATTTTGGGCGCGGATGGGAATGTTAGCTTTATTTTTTCAGTGACTCGAGATATTACAGAGCGCAAACAGCAGGAGAACATTCTGTACAATTATGCTTACCAAGATGATCTCTCTAATCTGTTCAATCGTAGATACTTACTCGAGCATGTGTTGGAGCCGCCGACGATTTATTTAATGGATTTGGATAATTTCAAAAATATTAATGATACCTTCGGCCATCAGGCTGGAGACTCAGTGCTTGTTGAAGTCGCATGTCGGCTGATTGAGGTATTTGGTGATAGCCGTTATTCGCTTATTCGCTTAGGTGGTGATGAATTCGTAGTCGTGGATTCCGTATCCTCCACTCAAATTGAAGAGACGGCAGAGCAGTTGAGCGGGCTTTTCGATGAACCCTTCCGCGTAGATGAACATGCAGTGAAAGTGACTGTGAGTATTGGGATTGCTGAGCGAAAACAGAATGAAACGATTCAAGATCTACTAAAGCAAGCTGATACTGCTTTGTACACAGCGAAAGGAACAGGTCGCAAACGCTATCATTTGTACGAAGCCTCTTCTAGATACGATCATGTCGAAAATTTCATCCATGAGATAGCCCTTTCGCAAGCGATAGATAAGAACGAACTGTATTTGCATTATCAGCTTATTTATAATCCAGCCTCAGAAATGGCGATTGGTGCGGAAGCGCTCCTCAGATGGCATAGCGAGAATGGCGGGCACAAACAGCCAGGAGACTTTATTCCGATTGCGGAGAAAACAGGACTTATCGTACCGATCGGCTATTGGGTTATTCGTCAAGCCTGCAAGGATTGGCATCAACTGAAGGCTATTTATGGTCCATTGTTCAAAATATCTGTCAATATCTCACGGATCCAACTCAATGAATTGAATTTTGTTGCTCAAGTCTTGCAAATTTTGCAAGAGGAGGGTGTAAACCCAACCTCTATGGAACTTGAAATTACAGAAAGTACGACTTTGCACTCGTTGCAAGAAGTACAACTCATTCTGGGTAAGCTGCGGAATGCAGGCTTTACCGTTGCGTTGGATGATTTTGGAACAGGATATTCATCGCTAAGTATGCTGACGCAGCTGCCGATTGACAAGTTGAAGATCGACCGTATTTTCATCGCAGATGGCAATGTACCATTGATCGCAGCTATTCTTGCCATGGCGAAAGCATTGAATCTACTCGTTGTCGCGGAAGGCATTGAAACGAGTGATCATTTCCATATGCTTGCTGACATGCAGTGCTGGGGTATTCAGGGCTATTACATCAATAAACCCATGCCTTATACGGAATTGCCTACTCACCATGCGTTAGTAAGTCGATAGTTTACAAGTGTCTCCATTCGCTGTAGAGCGGTTGGAGGCATTTTTTTTGGTTCTGCAAGCGGTTATGTTAAAATGACAATGGTTAATTAAGTAGGGGAGGTCACTTATGAAAGCACTAATTTTCGAACAATTCGGAGGTCCCGAAGTTCTCCAATATAAAGAGATTCCTGACCCGATCGTAGATAGCGAACAACTTCTGGTTAGGACGAAAGCGATAGGTCTTAATTTCGCGGACGTCTATCGTCGCAAAGGGAATTATCATTTGGCTGGGAATCCGCCGTATATTCTTGGGTATGAAGGTGCAGGGATCGTCGAAAGCGTGCCTGAGCACATCCAGCATATTCAAATCGGGGACCGGATCGCCTTTGCCGACGTGCCCTTTGCTAATGCGGAGCTAGTTGCCGTTCCTGTTGATCGGGCGATTCCGTTACCCGCGGACATCTCGTTTGAACATGCGGCAGGCCTGCTTCTGCAAGGCATGACTGCGCATTACTTGGTGAACGACAGCTACCCTGTCCAAGCTGGAGATGAAGTTCTGATCCATGCCGCTGCAGGCGGTGTGGGTCAGCTTTTGATCCAATTGTGCAAAAGGAAAGGTGCCAGGGTGATCGGACTCACCTCATCCGAAGCCAAAAAGCAAGTCGCGCTAGACGCTGGAGCAGATGAAGTCATCCTCTATTCCAAGGATTGGGTCCAGGAAGTGTTACAGTGGTCTAATGGAAAGCACGGTGTACAAGTAGCTTATGATTCGGTAGGCTCCACCTTAATGGATAGCTTTGCCGCAGTCCGAATCAAGGGAACGGTCGTTTTCTATGGCATGGCCGGCGGAGACCCAGCACCTGTAGATCCAAGAATGCTGATGGATACCTCCAAAACGTTAACCGGCGGCGACCTCTGGAATCACGTAACTAGTTTAGAGAATCGAATCCAGCGGGCACATGATTTATTCGAAGCACTTCGTGCCGGCAATCTGAAAATGGATACTTTGACAACGTTCGCCCTGAAGGATGGCGCTGAGGCTCATCGATTACTTGAGAGTAGACAGAGTACGGGCAAAATATTGCTAATTCCTTGAATGAACAGCGGTGAATCTTCGTGAGATTTTGAACATATAGTCCATGGAGCTGCTTATCTTAGGTATTCTCGCTGTGTCCAAAGCATGTTAACTTTAAGTAGTAGTTATTTAAAGGAGGCTGGAATGTGCAATGAGCATAAACAAGTTGAGAATTGGTGTTATCGGTGCAGGTTCAATTTCAGATTTGCACTTTGCGTCATATACGAAATCAGAGGATGCTGTCATTGTCGCTGTCTGTGACCTTAATCGTGAACGAGCAGCCGCGAAAGCGGAGAAATATGACATTGCGAACATTTATACGGATTATAACGAGCTTTTGGCGAATCCGGAGATTGATGCGGTGAGTATCTGTACATGGAACAATACGCATGCCGAGATCAGTATTGCTGCTCTTCATGCTGGCAAGCATGTTTTGGTAGAGAAGCCGCTATGTAAAACGGTTGAAGAAGCGCAACGCATTCAAGATGCGGTTCGTGAAACAGGGAAGATTCTTCAAGTTGGATTTGTGCGAAGATATGATACGAATGCTCAGCTTGTGAAGCATTTTATAGATAATGGTCAACTAGGTGAGATTTATTATGCCAAAGCTTCTTGCCTTCGTCGATTAGGTAATCCAGGCGGTTGGTTCTCGGACGTTGAGCGCTCTGGCGGCGGGCCGCTGATCGATATTGGCGTACACGTGATTGATGTATGTTGGTACTTGATGGGCAAACCGAAACCAGTTGCGGTAAGCGGGCATACGTATAACAAGCTAGGCAATCGGAAGAATGTGAAGAACTTATCTTTCTATCAAGCAGCGGATTATGATGCGGAACGCAACACGGTTGAGGATTTGGCGAATGTATTGATTCGTTTTGAAAATGGGGCTTCCCTCATGGTGGATGTTAGTTTCACGCTGCATGCTAAGAAGGATGAAATCGCTGTCAAATTGTATGGCGACAAAGGCGGAGTCGAGCTTGAGCCTGAAATCGTGTTCGTAACGGAGATTTTGGATACGATTACGAATGTGACGCCTCAAATCAATAACAAATCAATAGATATCAACAGTGCTTTTCAAAATGAAATCAATCATTTCGTATCTTGCTGCCAAACTGGTGAAACACCAATTAGTCCGGTTGAAGATGGTCTAGAAATCATGAAAATCCTATGCGGTATTTATGAATCTGCAGCGAAGGGTCAAGAAATCAGATTATAGCCCGAACGAATCGGAGCCTAGGAGGAGCACATATGAAGTTAGGTGTTAGCACATATAGTCTGTATCAAGCATTAAAGTCTGGCGAAATGTCGATTATGGACGTCATCGATTGGATTGCGGATCAGGGAGGTGAACATGTCGAGATTGTCCCATTGGGGTATGATTTACCGGGTAACTTTGCGCTTGCGGATGCGATTCGTGAGAAAGCTCAGGCTCGAGGTATTGATATTTCCAATTATGCCATCGGCGCTAATTTCCTTACTGAGACAGAAGAAGAGTATCAGCAGGAAATTGTGCGTGTGAAAGGCGAGGTTGATCTTGCTGCCAGATTAGGTGTTAAGAAAATGCGGCATGATGTTGCTCGAAGTGAGGATCTCTCCATTCGTAATTTCAACGCCAATTTGGATCGCTTAGCTGAAGCATGTCGTCAAATTGCTGATTATGCGAACCAATTTGGGATTGTTACGAGCGTAGAGAATCACGGTTTCTTCGTACAGCATAGTGAACGTGTTCAAGCCCTGATTCATGCTGTTGATCGTGCGAATTTCCGGACAACCTTGGATGTTGGTAATTTTGTATGTGTGGACGAGGATTCCGTTGCCGCTGTGACGAATAATCTTCCTTATGCTTCTATTGTCCATGTGAAAGATTTCTACATTCGCCCCTCCAATCAGAATCCTGGAGAAGGCTGGTTCAAGTCAACGTATGGCACCTATTTGCGCGGAGCCATTGTGGCGCAAGGTGATTTGAATATTCCTGAAATTCTACGTGTGGTCAAAAGCTCAGGCTACGATGGTTACATATCCTTGGAATTTGAGGGGATGGAAGAGTGTAAGCGAGGCACATTGATCGGATTACAAAATATCCGAAGAATTTGGGATGAAATTAACTAACGCTAAGCTCGCGATAAGGAGTGTTTAAAATATGATCATCAATCCAATCGGTATTATGGTAGATAGTTTGCGACTTGGCCTACGGGACGGATTAAAGAAATCGAAAGAATTAGGGGCAGATGGCGTCCAAATTTATGCGGTTTCTGGCGAGATGGATCCTGCGAACTTAACGCCAGGAGCACGTAAGGAATTACGCGACTACATCGCGTCATTGGATCTTCAAATTTCAGCCCTTTGCGGCGATCTAGGTGGACATGGTTTCCAAGATCAGACCGTAAATGCCGAGAAAATTGAGAAATCCAAGCGCATTCTTGATCTTGCTGTTGAACTAGGGTCGAACGTTGTGACAACACATATCGGTGTTGTACCCGAGGATCGGAACGATCCTATTTATCAAACGATGCTGCAGGCATGTGAAGAACTGGGTGTATATGCGAGCAGCTTAGGCGCCTATTTCGCAGTAGAAACAGGGCCGGAACCTTCGGCACATTTGAAAAGCTTCCTAGACAACCTATCTACCAAAGGTGTTTCGGTTAACTTTGATCCAGCGAATATGGTGATGGTAACGGGAGATGATCCGGTTCAAGGTGTCTACACGTTGAAAGATTATATCGTTCATACGCATGTGAAGGACGGTATTCGACTTCGTCAAGTTGATCCGCGTGAAGTGTATGGTTCACTAGGATTTAAACCGATGACACACGAGAGTATCGCGGAGGCGGCTACATCTGGAGATACGTACCGCGAGTTGGCATTAGGCGAAGGTCATGTGGATTTCGGACGTTACTTCCAAGCTCTGCAAGAAATTGGCTACAAGGGCTACCTGACAATCGAGCGTGAAGTTGGCGCTCAGCCAGAGAAAGATATTGCAAGCGCGATAGCTTTTATTCAAAAGTATAAATAGGCAAGGAAACCTCGCCATTGGCGAGGTTTTTTGCATCTAGTAACTTCTAACGACGCTAGGATTACCAACAAATATTTGGAAATTGGGCTTCTTAATCTTCCAAAGAAAGAGTAAAATAAAGGACAAGAGGAGGATTGATTTATGATGAGTACATTGAAGAGTTTCACGGATGCGGAACAGCAGATTTCGTTGGAGTTACGAGATGATCATTTAACAGTGCTTCGTTTCTATGGTGAAACATCCATCTACCCTTTCAAAAATATTTCACTTGCCTCTGAAGCCATTCCCGAGTATCCCCTTAATCGCGTTGCTCTAACGGTTATTGATTTCCACACGGGTGTAACCGATTTCAAATTTTCGTCGAATTTACGAGACTTTGAGAGTTTCGTCCAAAAGCTGCTCGAAGCGCATAGTGAATTTGTTCCAAATCATTAAATAGATGTTGTGAATAACCGCTGCGGCGGTTTTTTTTGCGTGGAAGATTCGATCTGTCATTACTAGAGCAGCCGAGGACATTTAGATAGCGTTTTTCCATTTAATTGGAATGACAACAGGGAAAGTGTTGCAAGTGTCATTTCAAATACGGCTGCCTGAATACATCCGGTGTCTGCCCAACGGCTTTGCGGAAGGTCGAAATGAAATGCGATGCATCGAGAAAGCCCGTGGCCTCTGCGATTTGCTTCACTGTCAGATCAGGCTGCGCGATCAGCATTTCTTTGGACTTCTGCAAGCGCAGCTGGAGCAGGTATTGATATGGAGAGAGTCCGAATGCGCGGCGAAATAACGTATTCACATGCTGCGCCGAGACACCGAGCTGAGTCGCCATCCAGCTCAGACCGACGTGCGCAGCGCCGAAGCTATGCTCCAGCTCGAGCAGCAGCGGCAGAAGCCGATCATGACTTTGCGAGAAGGAAGCGCTCTTGTTGATAATGCCGTGCTTCTTCAGCAGCGTCAGGAATTGATAGATTTCAACAGAGCCGTTAGTGCCGGTGAAGTCGTGGCTATCACGATATTTATGGTAGTAATACTCATGAATACTAGCTAATGGCGTATCAGCCCCCCAGCTAATTGGGGTAGAAAGCGGGATTTCCAAAGCGTGCACAATAGAGGCAGCTAATGCACCATCGAAGGTCAGATACCAAGTCGACCAAGGGGTATCTGGGACTTGATAAGCATGAGGGACGCCACCAGCGAGCAGCATGCCTTGCCGTTCACTCAGCTTAACGGGGCCGCTGTCTAGAATAATTTCGCCACTGCCGGAAATCGTATGCAGCCAATGAAAACAAGGGTAGCCTTCTTCACGTACATAAAATTGCTGCTCGCGCTCATATCCGATCGTTTCGAGAATGAGAGGGAGTTTGCGGTCGGTTTCAGTAATGACAAAAAACTTTCTATAATCATTCGCCATGGAACAACCATCTCTTTCATTTTTTAATATATCATGCGTTGTTTCTTATATTTTAAAAGAAATAATTGTCTTGTACAATAAGGGGGTAAGCTAAATTGTTAATCCAATAACGTAAAGTGAGGAATTTCACCCATGGCGAATAAATTTGTATACACAGCTCCTGAAAACGGTTACCCCGAATGGAATAACAATCCGCAAATATATCAATTGAATCGCCTGGAAGCACATGCGACCCTCATGCCTTATCATACGGAAGCAGAAGCGCTGGCTGGCGTACGGGAAGCATCGCAATTTTATCAAAACTTAAATGGGACATGGAAATTCCATTTTGCCGAAAATGCAGAAGGACGTCCACAGGATTTTTATAAAACAAACTTTGACACCAACAATTGGGCAGATATGCCTGTGCCGTCACATTGGCAGCTGCAAGGTTTTGATTTCCCGCAGTATACGAATATTATTTATCCATGGGTCGGACATGAGGATCTTAAGCCTCCATTTGCCCCGGTAAAGTATAACCCTGTTGGCTCTTATGTGCGTAGTTTCTCGATCCCTGAGGGTTGGAGCGGTCAACCGGTGTATCTGAGCTTTCAAGGTGTGGAGTCCGCGTTCTATGTATGGGTGAATGGAGATTTGGTTGGCTTTAGCCAAGATTCGTTTACACCAGCGGATTTTGATGTCACGCCTTATTTGATCGATGGTGAGAACAAGCTGGCGGTTGAAGTGTATCGTTGGAGCGATGCAAGCTGGTTAGAAGATCAGGATTTCTGGCGTTTGAGCGGGATTTTCCGTGATGTGTATTTATACTCGACACCAACGGCACATATTGCTGATTTCAAAGTAAATACGAATCTGGACGCGGCTTGCGAGGATGCTGAATTGCACATTCAAGCGACGATTACCAACTATGATCTGAATAGCCAAGGTGTACATCATGTGGAAGCGGTGCTATACGATGGTGAACAGCAAGCCCTATGGGGTGAGCCGCTTCGGGTAGGCTTTCAAACGAGTGACATGGCGAGCCAAGCGGTGGAATTCTCCGCTCATATAGATCGACCTGCCAAATGGAGTGCTGAGAGTCCATACTTATACACACTCGTTCTTCGTTTATGGAATGAAGAGGGGACGCTCCTCGAGACAGAAAGCTGTAAGGTTGGTTTCCGCAAGTTTGAAATTGAAGATGGCTTGATGAAAATCAACGGCGAGGTCATTACATTTAAAGGTGTAAATCGTCATGAGTTCGATCGTGATCGCGGTCGTTCCGTCGATGCGGAAAGTATGCTTGCCGATATTTTGCTCATGAAACAATATAATATCAACGCTGTGCGGACTTCGCATTATCCGAATAATCCGCTTTGGTATGAGCTTTGTGATGAGTATGGTTTGTATGTGATTGATGAAACGAATTTGGAGACCCACGGCTCTTGGAGCTATCCGCAATTCGAATTAGGTGAAACGGTGCCAGGAAGTCGTCCTGAGTGGACGGGGGCCGTACTTGATCGTGCCAACTCCATGATGCAGCGAGACAAAAATCATCCGTCGATCGTCATCTGGTCGCTGGGGAATGAGTCATTTGGTGGAGATAATTTCTTCAAAATGCATGATTTCCTTCGTGAAGCTGATCCTTCTCGGGTTGTTCACTATGAAGGCGTGTTCTGGTGGCGTGAGTCGGAAAGAGCGTCGGATATGGAAAGTCAAATGTATTCCAAAATTGAAAAGATCGAAGAATACGCTAAAAACAATCCGAAAAAGCCGTTTATTCTTTGCGAATACAGTCATGCAATGGGGAACTCTTGCGGCAATTTGTTTAAATATTGGGAGCTGTTCGATCAATACCCAGTTCTGCAAGGTGGATTCATCTGGGATTGGATTGATCAATCGATTCGTACGACGACGCAAGATGGCATCTCGTATCATGCCTATGGCGGTGATTTTGGTGACACGCCGAATGATGGCAACTTCTGTGGGAATGGCTTGATCTTCGCTGATCGTTCAGTGTCACCGAAGCTGCACGAAGTGAAGAAGTGCTACCAGAATGTGAAGTTCGAAGCGGTAGATGCGGTTAAGGGACAAATCAAGGTAACGAATCAATTCTTGTTCACCAACTTGAATGAGTATGATTGGACATGGACGATTGCACGCAATGGTGTTGTAGAAAGCCAACCGTTTACTGGATCTTATGCAGTTGCACCAGGTGAAACGACAACGATTGAGCTGAATCTTGACGCTGTTGAGCGTCTTTTCCCGAACGATGAATTCGTGTTAACGCTGAGTTTGGTACTGCGAGACGATACGTTATGGGCAGCTAAGGGACATGAAATCGCATGGGAGCAGTTTATTCTTCCTGCAGTGAATGCAGCATCCCAAGCACGCAACTGGGAAGCGGAAAAAGAATCCGCGGCTGCGCTTTCTACGGAGACTGCTGTTCAAGTCGTGTTCACTGCAGAGCGTATCAGCTTGCAAGGGGAGCGTTTTACACTCCAAGTTGACGCAGGTACTGGCGATATCACTTCCTATCAGTTTGACGGAGTCGAGTTATTCCAAAGTGGGCCAGTACCTAACTTCTGGCGTGCTTACACGGATAACGACCGTGGGAACCAGCACCACATTCGCTGTGCAACATGGCAGGAAGCGGGCAGCGGGCGTAAACTCCTTTCACTGAACGCGAAATCATTGGATGCAGGACGCGCTGAGGTTCGTGTACGTTATGAGTTGGGGACAAAACCTGCTTCCGAAGTTCAACTAGTTTATACTGTGTCCGCAAGCGGAGAAGTTGAGGTTGGTATGCAATTAACACCGGGGGACAAATTGCCGGAAATTCCTGAAGTAGGCGTCATGTTCGAACTAGATGCTGCGTTCGAGAATTTAACTTGGTACGGCCGCGGGCCGCACGAAAATCACTGGGATCGTAATGTAGGCGCAAAGCTTGCGCTTCATAACGGAACAGTTGAAGAGCAATTCGTTCCATATTTGCGTCCACAAGAATGCGGCAATAAGACCGATGTTCGCTGGGCGACCTTAACGAATGCGGCTGGGCGCGGACTCCGTATTGCGGGCTTACCAACCGTTGAGCTTAACGCTTTGCCGTACTCGCCATCCGAGTTGGAGGCGCACGATCACCCTTATAAACTACCTGCGAGTGATAAAGTAGTGGTCCGTGTGAATTACAAGCAGATGGGCGTCGGCGGAGACGATAGCTGGGGAGCTAGAACGCATCCGGAGTTTACGTTATTCGCGAACCGCACGTATGCGTATGGGTTCACTTTCCAAGGTATTTAGTCGTTGAGAAAAGCCGTTCCAAGGGTGGTTATCCCGGGAACGGCTTTTTGACCATATAGCATGCTGACAGCGAGTTGTGCTGGGGGAAAATAGAAGTAGTGTATTGAGTGCTCACTTGAGTAGCTAGCACTCAATTAACTGTAAAAAACACAGTTAAAATCGCCGTATCACCTGAGATTTAGCGAATAGATGGAAAAAGTACAGCTAATAAGGTCGAGATTGGCTGATTGGTGGATTTTGGTGAAAATTAACTGTAGGAAATCCATCTAATGCTTCCAAAAGGTGAGAAGCAGCAAAAT
>NZ_WHNY01000025.1 GCF_013141695.1 Paenibacillus plantarum | reverse complement strand
TCATAGTGAGTCTGAAGACTGTTTATTTTACTGAATATTCTGAAAATGTTTTCGAGTAGAGAGGGCCCCTTTTTTACTCAGGCATTTTTGTAAAGAGGCCTGAATCGCTTGAGCTTTTTCGTAAATTCGCATGCCTGGTAAATCAAGGGGAGGATTACCATCCTCTAGCAAAAGCGAGCGAACTGCAGCGACATATCCTTTTGCAACTTCGACTTCTAGAGAATCGCCTTGCTCAATTTTACGCTCGGTATCTCGAATCCCGCGCATACTTTTCTTTAACTCTGTTTTGAGCTTTCGATCGATGTCAACGACTGGTTTGGCAATGTCTTTTAAGTAGTGATACTGACAATATTGGTAAGGAACATCTGGTAATAATGTCTCCATAGCCAAACGGATGGATTGTTGACCATCACTCACAATACCAACAATTGGATAGCCTAAATCAATGATCGGTTGAATGAGCGTTTGTAGCTCGATTGCTGTTCCGCTCTTCATGTTCCGTGCGACTAAAACTGTTCCGCTGAATACTTCACGAATCACATAAAGCGTTTCGTTTCCCTTCTCAGGTTGAACACCATCCATCGACAAGACAATGCCGCCATTCTGTTCAGTTACTTCGGCAAGCGTATTTTTCACGTGATCATCCAAACTTGCCGCGAGTAGTGTTTGGTACCTTTCGTAAAGATTTTGTGCCGATCTTTCGGAAGTAAGTACGCCGCGTTCATTGAGTTCATCGGCAATTTCCTTACGAGTCATATGGCGCTTAAAGCGAAGTTCACCGACTAAGCAGAGCACATCGAATCCATAAGCGGAATGCTTAGGACTTAATGCTTCGGCTTCAGCAGATTTAAACAGAGCATCAAGATTTGAGCAGTTTACATTCACGCATCTGTAAGCCATACTCCATGCTTCAATGACTTCATTTAGTGTAGCAATCTTCTTATGCCAAGCCGTGTGGGAACGGCGTAATTTCGATTCACAATGCGGACAATGCTTTATCTCCGACTTGAAATATATTTTTTTAGTTGGGCGAAGACGATCTTTAACGAGCAAAATAGACAACCCCTTTGGTGAAAGTTTACC
This sequence comes from Paenibacillus plantarum, assembly GCF_013141695.1. Lineage (GTDB taxonomy): Bacteria > Bacillota > Bacilli > Paenibacillales > NBRC-103111 > Paenibacillus_E > Paenibacillus_E plantarum. The sequence continues at coordinate 32 of NZ_WHNY01000025.1, read as the reverse complement.
ACATCGTTAACTTCGCCGAAGGGGTTGGAAAT
>NZ_WHNY01000004.1 GCF_013141695.1 Paenibacillus plantarum | reverse complement strand
GAGCTGGGGATTTCGCGTTCGTATGTATCGCGTATTGAGAAGCGGGCGTTGATGAAGCTTTATCATGAGTTTTATAAGGCGAAGCGGTAAAAGAATTGAATTCATTGGAATTGAATCGCATTCTTCATTCATTTGGCATCAAATAATGGAGGCGAAGACAATGACAGCCTTAATACAGATTGAGCAAGTGAGTAAATTTTACTATATTGGCGGGGAGATAATCCGCGCCCTAGATGACATTTCGCTAGACATTGTACAAGGCGAATTTGTTGCTATTATGGGACCTTCGGGGTCTGGGAAGTCCACGCTGATGAATATCATCGGTTGTTTGGACGTTTCGGATGAAGGCCTGTATGTGCTGGATGGGAAGCAGATTCATTCGCTGAAGGATTCACAATTGGCTGAGATTCGGAATCGGAAGATCGGGTTTGTTTTCCAGAACTTTAACTTACTGCCGAGATTAAATGCCTATGAAAATGTGGAGTTGCCGCTGATATATCGCGGCTTATCGAGGAAGCAGCGGGAGCCGCTGGTTCTCAAAGCGCTGGAAGCTGTTGATTTGTTGGATCGCAGGCGGCACTTTCCATCGGAGCTGTCTGGTGGACAGCAGCAACGTGTTGCGATTGCGCGCACGTTGGCGGGAGATCCGCCGATCATCTTGGCGGATGAGCCTACGGGGGCGCTGGATTCAAAGACAGGCGCGGAGATCATGGATATTTTCAGGCGCTTGAATGAGCAGCAGGGACGGACGATTATTGTGATTACGCATGATCGGCAGGTTGCGGAGCAGGCAAAGCGGATTGTAAGGTTTCGGGATGGCAGGTTATTTAATTGAAACGAACAATATTACTCACAAAGATCGGCCCTACGATAAAATCGTAGGGCTTTTGAGCTTTTAATAATGGTGAATGCTGCTTTGATGACCATGAGGAACGCTTGTTTATTGAAGTGAATTCAAATGATTGTAAAAGTGAAATTTCATGAGCATAATTCATTAGGGATCTACTATATCAAAAATGGGTTGGAGGCAAGTTGAGTTGGTGGTTGGTGATCAAGTGAAATAAAGATCGTTAGTGGTAAATAGATTTCGTTAGTGAATATTTACTATTGTGAACATTCACTTTTTAATTTCTAAGGGTTTGTTGATTAGTGTTGAATATATCGGGTGGATCTAGGACAGCAAGGGTACCGCTGTCCCTCTGCTTCGATTTGTATTTGATTTGCCAATATCCGAAAACACTATTTTATTCGAACAAATCTCGCTTACAGATCAATATAATCGACTTCAAAATATCCTTGATATCCAGGCATCTGCAAAGGTAAACTTCATTATAAAACGTGGTCTAACCGCTTACTAAAAACAGTTCCTGATGATTGTACTTACCTAATTTTGGTTTCACATGACAGATATTCTTTGTAGGACCGATACATATGACTATATTTAAATACTTATGGAATAACTTGCGTTTTTTTTCTAGCCGTAGCAACATCACATATTTTACAGATACCCTTATATCAATTTAGTAGTATATAATGGACCGAGAAAATATTTCAAATTAATTGGAATCTTATCTACTACAATGTTAAAGGAGACTTCTAACATGCTGTCGTTAAATTTTAATACGATTCGGTTTAAGTTAATCTTCGGTTTATTCGTTATCATGCTGCCGATTATTACTTTTCTTGTTTATAACAGCTATTATTCAATTAGCGTGGTTCGCAATCAGGTGGCACAATCTAGCAATAACCTGCTTCACTTATATACGGGATTGATTGATAAAGATTTAAATAATATTGACACCTATCTGCTGCAATTTGCCGCCCAGAACGCAGGATTATCCTATTTAGAGCGTCCAGCTGAGCAGGACCAAGATACCTATAATCTAGCCCAATATCAATTATTTCGGGAATTGTATGAGAAAAGTAACTCGTATAATGCGCTGGATTTTTTCTTTGCCTATTCCGTAGTGAACCAAGATCTAATCCTTGCTCCCCGAAGTACTGTTTCAGAGAGTCCAGATCTTTATGAATTTAAAAACACACTTAAGGAGATAGCTCAAGATTCTCAAAAACTTTCCCATTATAGTATGAATCGCTGGACCACAATTACAATTAATGGAACTCCTTACCTTATTCATCTATTTAAATTTGGAAATGTGTATATTGGGGCACTGGTAAATTCCAAAGAAGTCATGGTGCCTCTTGATCTGTTGGACCTAGGGGAAAACGGAAGATCGCTGATTGTTGATGCAGGTAATCAACCTCTAATGGACATTGATTTTTACAACGCACAGAAAATTCAACTGAACTATGAACGGGGCACTTATTTACTAACTGGCACGAATCAAAAGTATCTAGTCATTGGTGAACAATCAAGTAAAGGAGATTTCAGTTTGCTTGCCGTAATTCCGGATCGTAATATTATCGAGCAGCTTCCTTATACACAGCGTATTATATTGATAATAACAATTGGGGCGGTCTTTGTTTTAATCGGAGCTTTATATTTCTTGAGAAGGACCGTACTTCTGCCGATTAATCGCATTATTGTAGCGATGCGCAAGATCAAGGACGGCAACTTGGAGGCTCGGATCGTTAATACGCCGATATCTCAAGAATTCCGAATGATGAATGAAACCTTTAACGATATGATGGTTCAAATACAGGAACTCAAAATTAATGTCTATGAAGAACGTTTAAACAACCAAAAGGCCGAGTTAAAGCATCTGCAATTGCAGGTTAACCCTCATTTTTATTTGAACTCCTTAAATATTGTATACTACTTAGCAGAGGATCAAAATTATCCTTTGCTAAAGGAGTTATCCTTGTCATTAATTGGTTATTTCCGGTTCATGTTTCGTAGTCATATGGATTTCGTACTGCTTAAAGATGAAATCCAACATGTTCAAAATTATTTGCGTATTCAAGAATTTCGTTTTCCTGAAAACCTGACTACTCATTTCTTCATAGCGGAATCACTAATGAACTATAAAATCCCTCCTTTAATCGTGCAAACATTTATTGAAAATGTGATTAAACATGCCGTTTCTCTAGATGAGCCAATTCATATTCGGATTGATATTGAGCAAAATGTAGACCAATTGATTATTCGTATTGAAGATACCGGCAAAGGGTTTGAACCTGGGGTTTTGCAGAAATTGGAGCAAGGAATAGCCCTCATGAACAATGACTCGGGAGAACATATCGGAATATGGAACGTGCAGCGAAGAATATGGTTGCTTTATCAAGATCAAGCGAACATCACCTTCTATAATAATCCTGGGGCGGCTGTTAAAATCGTGCTTCCACTTCAGTTAGAATAAGGAGATCATTGCTATGTACACATTATTGATTGTAGATGACGAAGTATACATTGCCAACAAGGTGAAAGCAACCGTTGATTGGGAACAGCTTGGAATAACAAAAGTATTTGTTGCATATAATATCCGCCAGGCTAAAGAGTTATTCGAAAGTCATTCAATTGATGTGATGATTTGTGATATTGAAATGCCACAAGGTAATGGTCTGGATCTTTTGACGTGGGTAAGAGAAAAATACTTGAAAACAGAATCCATTTTTTTAACATGTCATGCTGATTTTGAATATTCCAAGCAAGCGCTGCGACTGGGAAGCCTAGACTATTTATTGAAGCCAGTACCGCAACATGAATTAAAGGAAGCCGTACAAAAAGCTATTTTAAAAATAAAGACAGAACGACCATTAGTAATCGAACGTTTTTGGCAGGACTTACTTCAACAAAACATACCTTCACACCCGGAAACAATAAAGAGAGTTCTCTCTGAAAAAAGTATCCCTTATTCAGAAATGGCAAGCTTTCTGCCCATACTGATAGGCGTGCAATTCTGGGAGAAAAAGCTTTCCGTGCGTGAGGAAAATATTATGGAGTATGCTCTTCGAAAGACAGCGGAAGAGCTAATCCTGCAACAAGGGAATAAAGGTCAAATCATTCAGATTAAAACCGGTCTTATCTTAATCATCCTTGAATTGAGGAAAGATTCCTGTCCGACCGAGGAAATGCTGACAGATTTGTGTAGGTCTTTCATTGAAGCTAGTCATCAATATTTTTATTGCCAGCTATCCTGTTATATGGGCGAAGTGACGCAAATTCAAAACGTACTTGCTATGTATGATAAACTAGTGTATCTGCACCTTAACAATGTTTCTCTTAGTAAACAGGTAATCGCTCTTCGCGAAAAAAACGTTAAGACACAAGACGTCTCTTGGCCTCAAATGAACATATGGGCTGAAATGATGAAGCAGGGGGATAAAAAGAAGCTTCAAACGGAAATCGTAAATTCACTTCATTCATGGAAGCAAATAGAAGGACTGGATGCGAAAGGTCTGAAGCTATTTTACCAGAGTTTTTTGCAAATGCTGTTGTATTTTGTGCAGCAAAACGGTCTTAAAGCGGATCAAATTTTCACAGATCACTTATCTCCTGATCGAGCACTTATTGTTACGAAGTCCATCAATGATCTTCAAAACTGGGTGATGGAGGTTCTAGATATCACTTTTCTTCACATACAAGATGAAGGGGAAAATGAATCTTTCGTGGATCGAATTAAACAGTATATTACTTCCCATATTGATCAGCCGTTATCACGGCAATACATTGCTGACCATATCGGACTAAGTCCGGATTATCTTGTGAAATTGTTTAAGAAGGAAACAGGGATATCGATCTCAGATTACATAGTACAAGAAAGGATTCATATTGCTAAAGAGCTTCTCGCACATTCCGATTTACCTGTGAGCAGCATTGCTCAGGCTGTTGGGTATTCCAACTTTGCTTATTTCTCAACCACTTTTAAGAAAGAGATGTCGATGACACCTCAGGACTATAGAAAAACGTTTCGTTAATTTCAGATAAACATCCCGTTTTGGGATGTTTATTTTATTAGGACGGAAATTCAAAAATGGGAGTGCGGATTTTTGGTAGTTGCTTAAAATCGTTTCGCTTAATATAAGGTTTATAAGAACCGAAGAGTTGAATAAGGGGGAGATGACATTGAACACAAGGGCATATGAAACATCACGATCAAAATTACAGCCCCAACAAGTTACAGCCACGAGAGCGTTATTAAAAAAGGTGGTCAAGTACCGGGCATTACTCTTAATGACACTTCCAGGAGTTTTGTATCTGTTGATTAACAATTATTTGCCTATGTTTGGGGTAGTCATTGCATTCAAAAACATCAATTTTGCGAAAGGAATCTGGGGAAGCGACTGGGTAGGATTTAAAAACTTTGAATATTTGTTTAAGACATCTGATGCCTATATCATCACCAGAAATACAATTCTGTATAACGTCGTATTTATCATTTTAACTACAGTGTTTGCCATCGGTTTAGCAATCATGTTGAATGAAATAAAGAATCGATTTTTGTCACGGATGTTTCAAAGCTTTATCTTACTGCCCTATTTAATTTCCACGGTTATTGTGGGCTACCTGGTATTATCATTTTTGGATGTTGAAAGTGGATTTATCAATACATCGATTCTTCCTATGTTGGGGATGAATTCAATCGAATGGTATGCAGAAACGAAATATTGGCCTTATATATTAACGATTGTGCACACATGGAAGGACGCAGGATATTTATGTGTGATTTATTTAGCAGCAATTATTGGGATTGATCAAGAATACTACGAGGCTGCAACGATAGATGGGGCCAACCGGTGGCAGCAGATGTGGGGTGTTACCCTACCGCTAATTACTCCTGTCATTACGATAATGTCACTATTAGCCATCGGACGTATTTTCTATTCTGACTTTGGGCTATTCTATCAAGTACCCTTGAATACAGGGGCCTTGATGCCGGTTACTAATACCATTGATACCTATGTATACCGAGCACTTATGAATTTAGGTGATTTCGGAATGGCGTCTGCTGCTGGGCTGTACCAGTCTCTTGTCGGATTTATCCTCGTTATGATATCCAATTTTATTGTTAAAAAAGTAAACAGCGAGAATGCACTGTTTTAAGGAAGGTGACACCCATGCTAACAAATAAAGGATATCAGTTATTTTTAAATATGATTATGTTGCTCTTTGCCATCTGCAGTGTATTTCCTTTTCTTCTTTTGGTTTCGGCATCCTTTACGGACGATATGGAGCTGATTCGCAGCGGATACTCGCTAATTCCTGAGACAATTAGTTTTTCAGCATACGAGTATCTCTGGAATGACGCTGCGACAATCATGCGAGCGTATGGAATCACGATACTAGTAACCGTCGTAGGGACACTAATAGGACTAACATTTATTTCTTTGCTTGCTTATCCGTTATCCAGGAAAGAGATGCCATTTCGCAAGTTTCTGGCTTTCTACGTTTTCTTTACCATGTTGTTTCATGGTGGACTTGTCCCTACGTATTTGGTCTATACCAATTTACTTGATTTGAAGAATACGATTTGGGCCCTAATTATTCCGGGATTACTGGTGAATGCGTTTTATGTGATTCTCATGCGTACCTTCTTCGCAACCTCCATACCGCCATCGATTATTGAGTCGGCTTATATTGATGGAGCGAAGGAGTCAAGAATTTTTATAAGTATCGTCGTCCCCTTATCAACACCAGTGCTTGCCACCGTTGGTCTATTCCAAACCATTCGATATTGGAACGACTGGTTCAATGGGCTAATCTATATTACCGAAAGCAAATATTACAGCCTCCAAAATTTATTGAATCGCATTTTGCTGGATATCCAATTTATGCAGAACAGTGATGGACAAACGATGGAAGCGGCGGCGAATTTACCTTTGGAATCGATGCGAATGGCTATTGCTGTTATAGGGGTCCTTCCGATCATTGCTGCGTATCCATTCTTTCAAAAATTCTTTATTAAAGGGATTACTGTAGGCGCTGTAAAAGGATAATAGCTATAACTGGCCTATGCCAGTTTAGTATAAAATTACAAAAGGGGAGTTTTGTATGGTAGCACTGAAGAAATTGAGTATAAAACTTGGTTTATTAGGGCTTGGAACGAGTGTCTTACTGGCGGGCTGCAGCTCAAATAGTAGTGAAACGCCCCAGAAAGTACAGGAGAGCGGGGCTCAGTCAAAGCCGTATGAAATTGTCATGGTGTTTCCCATCAATAACCAACCGAAAGAATTGCAGTTGGTTACGGAGGAAATCAATAAAATCACGAGAGAAAAAATTAATGCTACCGTAAAACTTGTGCCGATCAGCTTTGGAACTTGGTCACAGCAAACAACTGTTATGCTGGCGGGTAAGGAGAAAATTGATCTCATGTATAGTAGTGTCCGCGGGTCATATACGCAAACTGTAGCTCAGGGACATTTCCTGCCACTGGATGAGCTTATTGCTAAACGCGGTCAAAATGCTAAGAAGGCTCTGGATGAACAAAATCCTGCCATTATAAATGCAACGAAAGTAAACGGAAAAATATATGGCTTGCCAAATATTAAAGATCTGGCGTCCGATTACGGAATCACGATGCGTAAGGACCTAGTTGAAAAATACAAGATTGATGTAAATAGCATCAAAACACTTGATGATTTGGATGCGGTGTTTAAACTAATCAAAGATAATGAGCCCGGTGTAACGCCAGCCGTAAAATATGCCTCTTCCATTATTGATTCTTACGTGGCGGCTCTTATGGACTCACTTGGAAACGGCTTCGGTGTTCTCCCTAAGCATGACAATGGGTTAAAGGTCGTGAACTGGTTTGAAACCAAGGAATACGAGAATTTGCTCAAACTTGTTAGAAGGTGGTACCTAGCGGGTTATATTGCAAAGGATGCCGCTACGGATACGGAAACGAAATATAATCTCGTCAAGGCAGGAAGAGGCTTCTCATGGTTATCCCAAATGAAGCCTGGCATTGAGCAGCAGGAATCTCGAAGCACGGGCAAGGAAATGGTTTCCGTTCGTCTATCTCAGCCGATCACGACAACAGATAAAATTACAGGCAGCGCTTGGAGCATTACGCAGAGCTCGGAAAACCCGGAACGCGCAATGATGTTGTTGGACTTATTGTACACGAACAAAGACCTTCAAAATCTGTTCAGTTGGGGAGTAGAAGGAAAGCATTACGTGAAAAAAGGGGATGTTATTGATTTCCCTGCAGGGGTCGATGCGTCTAGCTCTGGTTACAATCTACAACAAGGCTATATGTTCGGTAACCAGTTCTTATCCTATATCTGGAACGGCGACGAGCCGCAGCTTTGGGATAAAATGTCCAAGTTCAATAAAAGTGCGGTAGTATCAAAAGCTCTCGGCTTTAGTTTTGATGCAGAGCCTGTGAAAACAGAAATCGCTGCGGTTACGAATGTACAAAATCAATTTAAAATTGCTTTAGAAACGGGTATGGTGGACCCTGAAACGAAGTTGCCTGAATTTAATAAACAGTTAAAGGCCGCGGGGCTGGATAAAATCATTGCTGAAAAGCAGAAGCAGTTGGATGAGTGGGCTAAGAGCAATAAATAAAATTTGCGGTAGATCCCTTGCACTATGCGAGCGGGTCTACCGCAATTATTTTCCAATATTGAATCATAAAGTGAGGTTAGCAGGATGATACGAACCATTGAGATGAATGATGAATGGATTTTTACTAAAAACAATAGTGTTACCTATTCATTGGATGATATTCAAGGAGGGGAGGAAGTCACTCTCCCACACTGCTGGAATCACATGGATGGGCAAGAAGGAAGTCAGTACTATCGAGGACAGTGCTGGTATCAAAAAAGACTGATTCTCTCCAGCGAGGATAAGGCAAAACAATTATTCCTGGAAATCGGAGCAGCAGGGATGCTTGGTTCGGTTTATATTAACGGGCAAAGTGTCGGCGAGAGCCGGTGCGGATATTCCATGTTCAGAGTCCATCTGAATCCTTACCTTATCCCAGGAGAAAACCTTATAGCTATCATGGTGGATAATAGCTTGCACAAGGATGTATTCCCCCTAATGGCTGACTTTACGTTTTATGGAGGTTTATATAGGGATGTAAAGCTGTTGGTCATGGAGGATATACATTTTGATCTACAGGATCAAGGAAGAGATGGTGTGTATTTAAATCAAAAAAAATTGGGGAGTAACACCTTTGAATTAGAAGTTTTCGGAAAAGTAATCAATGAATCTTCTATTCCAGTAATGGGGACTCTTATCGTTCAAGTTAGCGACCATGAGAACAAGACAGTTCTAGAAGAAAGCCAGGAATTATCACTAATCTCTGAAACTGCCTTTAATTTGAAAAGTGAGATCCATAATCCTACACTATGGGAAGGTATTGAAAATCCATATTTATACACCGTCAATGTTTCCATAAATATAGAAGGAAAGACTTATGATCTGCGATCAATGAAGTATGGATTTAGAACGTTAGAAGTAACAGCAGAAAGAGGCTTTCTACTGAACGGTAAACCTATAAAGCTTAATGGGGTTAGTCGTCATCAAGATTATGCGGGTGTAGGTAATGCCATTACTAAGGCTCACATGGATGAAGATATGGCTTTAATTCGAGATATTGGTGCGAATAGCATTCGTCTCTCTCATTATCAGCACGACGATTACTTTTATAACCTGTGTGATCAAAACGGGATGCTAGTTTGGGCGGAAATCCCTTTTATTAGTATTCCTTCTACCCTAGACCCTGAAAATCAGAATGCATTAGATCAGCTTGAAAGATTGATTAAGCAGGCCTATAATCATTGCTCCATCTATTGCTGGGGAGTGCAGAATGAAATCACAATAGCTATTGAAAATGAGAAAACATATGAAAGTGTAAACCGGCTAAAGGATTTGGCCAAACACTTGGATCCTGATCGGCTAACGGCACAGGCTAATATATATTCGGTTGAAGACGATAGCCAACTTAACACCTTTACCGATCTTGTCGGCTATAATTTGTATTATGGGTGGTACTATGGTGAAATGAAAAACTTAGGAGAAAGACTGGACCAATTCCATCGTGTACAGCCAAATGTGCCTGTTCTTGTAGCCGAGTATGGCGTAGATACGAACCCTCGGTTTCATTCTTATTCTCCGCAAGTGAAAGACTATACCGAGGAATATCAGCTGCTCTTCCATCATAATGCGTTACAGACATTTAATGATAGGCCGTATGTCTTGGGAGGCTATGTATGGAATATGTTCGACTTCGGTAGTGCAAATAGAATCGAAGGCGGCGATTCTGGTAAGAACTTGAAAGGGCTCGTAACGATTGACCGGAAAATAAAGAAAGATGCCTATTATCTATATAAAGCCTATTGGTCTAAGATTCCTTTTGTTCACATTGCCGGGCGTCGTTTTGCTAATAGGCATAGGGAGTTGAATGATATTGTTATTCTTTCCAATATTTCTAGTATCAAAGTTTATAAAGATCAACTCCTGCTCAAAGAAATAAATAGTGAAAAACCAGTAAAGTTGGTGCAGGATCTTTCGCTAACCGCAGGGGAGAATCATCTGAAGGTTGTGGGCGTGGATGAACATGGTACCATCTATACCGATGAGATTGTGCTTCATTATACGATGGAATTAGATAACAGCTATGTTTATATAAAGAAGGAAGAGGCTAGGCTTGTTGTGAACTGGTTCGAAAAGTTCGATTTAACCGATGTTAAAGAGATTGAACTGAAAGAGAGCTGTTATTCGACTTTTGACACGATTGAAGATCTATATACGAATGAGAAAGCCAAAGAAGTGTTTCTTAAATATTTTGATCATACAACTCACAATCCTAGGTTTGAATTGACCAAAGGAGTCATGTCCATTGAGAAAATGTCGAAGCTCTCATTCTTCAATATTCCTAAAGAACTGCTTACTGTAATTAACAAAGAACTGAATGTGATTAAAAAATAAGCTTCAGGATAAGGGTGATTTTTCGAAATGTTATATCCTCAAAGCAACACGAAAAGAGAATTAATAGAGTTAAATGGAATCTGGAGTTTCAAGTTGGATGACGGAACAGGGGTAGCTAATCGAATATATGAACAAAAGCTGCAGGGGACAATCCCTATGCCTGTGCCGGCCAGCTATAACGATTTGACGGAAGACGCTCGAGTTAGGGACCATGTAGGTGACGTATGGTATGAAAGAGAGTTTTATGTATCCGAAGCTTGGAGAGGGAAGAGGATCATTCTCCGATTCGGCAGCGTTACACATTACGGCAAAGTGTGGATTAATGGACAAGAGGTAATAGAGCATCACGGAGGTTACACGCCATTTGAAGCAGACATTGCACCTTTCGTATTTTTCGATCGAAAAAATCGGGTTATAGTTCTCGTAAATAATGTGCTCGACTACACTACAGTCCCCATCGGTGAGGTGAATGTCAGACGTGATGCTGCGGGGAATGAGATTAGAAAGCAGGACTATTTCCATGATTTCTTCAATTACAGCGGTATTCACAGACCTGTTCGGATATATACGACGGCACAACAGTATGTCAAAGATATTACTATTCGCACAGACCTTCGCGGCCAAACAGGCGTAGTTTATTATAAAGTGGAAACCGAAGGGTCTACCAATGTTAAGGTAACGATTCTGGATGAACAGGAGAATGTTGTTGCTGAATCATCAGGTTTGCATGCAGATATGGAAATCGAGGATCCCGTGCTTTGGGAGCCTGGGGCTGCCTATTTGTATACGCTAAAAGTAGAAGTTATTAGCATTGATGGCAGTGTTGTGGACACATATAACGAACTCTTTGGTATTCGTACGGTCAAAGTGGAAGGAAAAGAGTTTCTGATTAATGGCAAGCCCTTTTACTTTAAAGGATTTGGTAAGCACGAGGATGCGGAAATCCATGGCAAAGGTTTGGATGAAGCGTTAAATATCAAGGATTTTAGCTTAATGAAGTGGATTGGGGCTAATTCATTCCGTACTTCCCACTATCCGTATTCAGAAGAAATCATGCGACTGGCTGATCGTGAAGGAATAGTTGTTGTTGACGAGGTTGCTGCGGTAGGGCTTCATCTATCATTAGGAGCTTACGCTTCATCTAATAAACGTAATACCTGGCAAACCATTCAATGCCAAGAGAGCCATCAACTTGCTATTAAAGAGTTAATAAAGAGAGATAAGAATCACGCATGTGTTGTAATGTGGGCTATTGCTAACGAACCTGCCGGTGAGGAAGAAGGAGCATATGAATATTTTAAACCACTTGCGGATTTGACCAGGAAGCTTGATCCTACAAGACCCATTACTATTGTGAATTATTTTGCCGCCTCACCAACTACCTGCAAAATTCATTCGTTAAGCGATGTTTTGTGCTTAAACCGATACGTAGGCTGGTATGCGTTTGGTAATGACTTGGAGATGGCTGGCAGAGTACTACATCAGGAACTGTTAGCATGGTGGAATCTTACTGCTAAACCTGTCTTTCTAACGGAGTTTGGTGCGGATACCATCCAAGGGCTGACTTCTACGGTGCCTCTCATGTGGTCGGAAGAGTATCAATGTGACTTTTTGCAAACATACCATCAAGTTATGGACAAACTCGACTTCGTGGTTGGTGAGCATGTCTGGAATTTTGCGGATTTTGCTACAAAGCAAGGGATTGTAAGAGTGGATGGAAACAAGAAGGGCGTATTCACTAGGGACAGGCGCCCCAAGAAAGCCGCTCACTTTCTGCGGGAACGATACCGAAATATCAAGGATTACTACTATAAAACTGAAGGGAATTAATAAAACATTGATAATTTGAAAGTCTTGAAATGTTAGAGCATTTTCAAATTGGAGGCATAAGTCTGCCTTAGAATTGGATGAGGGAGGGGCTGTTGAGAGACAAATAAGTTTTAAAGCGACAAATTAAGCTTTGAAATTAAAAAAGGCGCCACTCCTAGAGTGAACGCCTATTTAATTTATTGGTTGGAGACAATTCTTATTCGTATGGAAGCAAACAAAACAGTCAACTCGAGGTGGCGATTGAACTAAATGAGCAGATATGATTAAATTTAAGGAATGTAGCTGTGATTAAGACGCAGTCCCTTACGGATACACTAGGATTTCTACATTAACAAGCGCTTTCCTTGTTGTATAAAGCATCAGAGGATTTGTATGGTTTCGGGATGGGCGGCTGCAGAAAGATAGTTAGTATTTGTAAAACCAGAACTCCAGGGAAAATTGGGGGTTCTGGTTTATTTTATTTATACGGAGCACATCGCTCAAATCGGTTCTGGTGCAAGGATTAAAAAGTTTTCAGTTACCTGACATACTATACAGCAGATATTTTTGAGCCATTCAACAGTAGAGAGGATAGAAGAATTATTATCGGTCTGCCTTTTCCTTATCAAATGGCTTCGATTCCCTTTGATGTCTGTTCGGCAGTTAGAAATGATTTGAAGCCAAACATCGGTTTTGTTATTTTATTTATGAACCGGTTATCTTGCTCAACAATGTTGTTTAGATACTTTGTCTGTCTAGTCAAGGTTTCTTTTGGTAAGGCTTTTTCATTTATTAATTTCGTTTTCCCCATAGAATCAACTGCTCTATATAAATAATTCCACTGACCTTGACTTTAACGTAGGTTTCGTCGGTCCGTCACGAGTCGTTTGTAGGTTTCAAAAAGGAACGGATTCGTTTGTCGATTTCGGGTCCATATTCATGGACCCATCCCATGACTTCATTATCAGTTACTGTATCATGAATTAGAGCTTTGCATCACAACCCCAGAGAAAGCATCAGCCTTTAGAGGCAGCAAGTAATCGCGACGCTTTCTCAGTAATCCATGAGTAATTTCCAGCTTGAATTTGTGGAAGATTAATTAGAGAGCCACCAATGCCTAAACCATAACATCCGATTTGTAGAAATTGGCTAATGTTCTCTTCAGTAACTCCACCCACGGCCATCATAGGAATATGAGAGAGAGGACCCATCAGCTCCTTGATATAGGTTAGGGTAAGGCTGGCACTTGGGAATACTTTGACTGCTGTTGCACCAGCCTTCCATGCTTTAACGATTTCCGTTGGCGTAAGGGCTCCTGGGAAGATAGGTATTTGTTGACTGTGAGCAAAGCGAATAACTTCCTCGTCGGTGTTGGGTGTCACAAGGAATGCAGCGCCAGCATCTATAGCCCGCTTGGCATCGTCGAAATCCAGTACAGTGCCTGCACCAATGTACATCTGATCTCCAAGCTTGTCCTGCAGCCGAGCTATCATGGAAAGTGCGCCAGGTGTATTCAAGGTAATCTCCATGACCGTCACGCCACCTTGCAGTAAAGCGTCAGCCACGAACTCCACGTGCTGTTCTTCAACGCCTCTGACAATGGCAATGATCCGAGTTCGTTCGATTTCAAGTAATCCTTTTTCACGATTCATGTTGAGAGCCTCCAAGTAAGGGATAGGTCCTATTATGACATGCATACTATCAAACATCTATCCTAGCAAGACGAAAAACCTTATAATTCCTACAATTGTAATCAATGAACCATGCAGGTCAACAGACTTCTATATACGTTTTATTGGCTCTCGCTATAGGATGGAGGTATGTCGCGGAAGAGGAGGAGATACCAAAGAGCAGCTGAGATTAGGAATGAGATAAGAAGGAAGTAGAGACAGAATATCAGGATAACGGAGAGGGGGCGACCGGAATTGTGAACAGAGTATCGCTTAAAGGAATCAGCCGAAATTGGGAATTGTACCTATTGATCTTGCCGGCCCTTACGTATGTCATTGTATTTGATTACATTCCTATGTATGGTGTCCAGATTGCTTTCAAGGACTTTAATGCTGTGCAAGGAATATGGGGGAGCCCCTGGGTGGGGCTGCAGCATTTTGAACGATTTTTTAATGGATATTATTTACAAAGGCTGCTAACCAATACTTTATTGATTAGCGTTTACTACTTAATCATCAGCTTTCCATTATCTGTCCTGTTCGCACTATTGATTAACGAAATTAGGCAGGTCATGTTCAAGAAGACGGTACAGCTTGTCACTTATGCACCTCATTTCATATCGACAGTTGTATTGGTAGGCATGATGGCGATTTTCCTTTCGCCAAAAACCGGGCTGGTGAATCAATTTCTCCTATGGACAGGGGCGACTCCAATTGATTTTATGGCGGAGCCTTCATGGTTCAAGACGTTATATGTGTTTTCTGGTGTATGGCAAAATATAGGATGGAATTCCATTCTGTTCATCGCAGCTTTGGCCGGCGTTGATCCGCAGCAGCATGAATCGGCCACACTGGAAGGAGCTAGTAAGCTCCAGCGCATCTGGCATATCAATGTGCCGGCGATTATGCCAACAGTGATGATTCTATTTATCATGCAATGCGGGCAAATTATGGCGGTAGGCTTCGAGAAAGTGTTCTTGATGCAAAATGATGTGAACATAAGTGCATCCGATATAATTTCCACTTATGTATATCGATCGGGTGTATTGGGAGCGCAGTATAGTTTCTCTGCGGCGGTTGGACTGTTCAATTCGGTCATCAACTTAATCTTGTTAATCGTAGTGAATCGCATTTCGAAAAGGCTCACGAATACAAGCCTATGGTAAGGAGGGATCAAAGGTGGGCAGACTTGCGCAAACCAGAGGAGATATCGTATTCGATATAATAAATTATACATTGTTAAGTTTAGGAACGATACTTGTTCTCTATCCACTCGTATTCGTGCTAAGCGCATCGTTCAGCAGCCCGGCGGCTGTGGTCGAAGGTCAAGTATGGCTGCTGCCGAAGCAGATTAACGTGCAATCCTATATCCGGGTTTTCCAAGATGACGGGATTATGAGAGGATATATCAATACTTTGATTTATACCTGTGCAGGCACAGCGGTAAATTTGCTGCTTACCATAGGCGCTGCCTATCCCCTGTCACGTAAGGATTTCAGAGGGCGTCATGTTCTGACGATCATATTTGTCATTACCATGTTTTTCAGTGGCGGGCTGATTCCAACCTACTTGCTGATCAAAAACCTCGGCTTGATCAATACTATCTGGGCGATTATTTTGCCGAGTGCCGTATCGATGTGGAATATTATTATTATGAGAACTTTTTTTCAGGCTATTCCGATTGAGCTTCAAGAGTCAGCCCAGATCGATGGATGCTCGAATTTTCGTATGCTTCTAAGCATCATTCTTCCGTTGTCTATGCCGGTCATAGCCGTTATGCTTTTATTTTACGGAGTCGGCCACTGGAATTCATTTTTCAACGCACTTATCTACTTGTCGGATTCTCAGAAATATCCACTGCAATTAATTCTTAGACAGATTCTATTGCAAAATCAGATGGGAAGCATGGTCAGTGGCTCTGAAACTTCGGTTGACCAAATCATGCTGACGGAAGGCCTGAAATATGCCGTCATTATTGTCTCCAGTCTGCCTGTCTTAATGCTGTATCCGTTTCTCCAACGTTACTTCGTTAAAGGAGTCATGATTGGAGCTATCAAAGGCTAAATTAGGGGGAATCACTTCATGTTGTATCTAAAATCTATTAAAACCGCTTTCGTTGTTATCATGGCTACAAGTCTGCTATCCGCATGCACGAATACAGATATGGTGACGCCAACAGGGCAAGCTAAAAATGCAAGCAAAACGCTGAATGAAACAGGCATGCCCATCGTGAATCAGCCCATTACGCTTCGTATGATGGCGGGCCAATCGCCCCTTCAGGGGGAATGGAAGGATAAGATTCTTTGGAAGGAGGCAGAGAAGCGAACGGGTATTCATATCGATTGGAACCTAGTCCCGCAAGCAAGTCTGGAGGAGAAGAAGAACCTTCTTCTGGCGACCAATGATATCCCAGATGCCTTCTATGGCGGAGGGATTAATTCGCAGGACATGATTACTTATGGACAACAAGGTTTGTTTATTCCATTGAATGATCTGATTGATAAGTACGCGCCTAATTTCTCCAAAATCCTGAAAGCGAATCCGGAAGTGCTCAAAGGGATCACCGCTCCTGATGGCAAAATTTATGGACTTCCAAAAATGTCCTCGAATATTACGCACCGAATTGGCACGAAAATGTTCATCAATCAGAAATGGCTAGATGAAGCAGGACTGAAAATGCCTTCGACAACCGATGAGCTCTATGGGGTGCTTAAAGCCTTTAAGGCAAAAGACCCAGAACGTATTCCGCTGAGCAGCACAGATATCAGCAATGCATTGCGTTCTTTAGCAGGAGCCTGGGGTCTTTACAGCCGTGGTAATGCCAACCCTTACGTCGACTATGACGATAAAGCGGGGGCCATGCGGTTTATGCAGACGGATCCGAAATACAAAGATTTGCTAACGTACATGAACAAATTGTATACGGAGGGCTTGTTGGATAAAGAGATTTTCACCAACAATGCAACCATTCTGACTGCCAAAATCTCCAAAGGGCTGGTGGGTGGATTCTCTAATATTAATGTCGTTCCTGCAGGACAATTGAAAACGAATTATGCTGGTTTTGGCGCAGCGCTGAAAGGCCCCTTCGGCGATCAAAACTGGGGAGGCATTAGCCCTGTCCTGCAAAATCAAGGAGCTTTTGTGATCACCAAAAACAACAAAGAGCCTGAAGCCACGATGCGCTGGGCGGATTACTTTTTGGATGGGGACGGAGCCGTTTTATACTGGATGGGCGTAGAAGGCAAAACCTACGAGATGAAAGATGGCAAATATCGATTTGTACAGGATATTGTGAACAATAAGGATGGTTTGACCCTGGATCAAACAATTTCCCGCGAGCTTGTTTCGCCCTTCTCTGTGCACCCTATTGTTCGTGAAGAGCGCTTCGCTTGGGATACCGGAGAAGGGATGCCGGAAGTCATTACAGCGGCTAACAACTTGAAGCCGTTCGTCCCCAAAGAAATTTGGCCTGCGTTCTTGTTTACCAAGGAGGAAAATGATCGTTTAAAAGCTTTGAGTACCGATATCCACACCTACGTGGGTGAAATGCAGACACAATTCATCATGGGGAAAGCGCCATTCTCCAAGTGGGATGAATATGTAGCGACGATCAAGAAAATGGGTCTGGACGAATATATGAAAATCCATAAAGACGCTTATGATCGCTACAAACGCAATTAGGCAGAAAGAGAGGAAGCGCCATGAGGCCTAATTTTGATTTGGCATTGGAAGGGGCAGCGATTCAGTTCGTAGATGGTGATCGTTACCGAGTTCGTCAGTGGCAAGGAATCCCTGGCGTAGCATGCGCCCCAGATAATAGGTTGTGGGCGGCCTTCTACAGTGGAGGCAAAGGAGAAGGCCCCAGCAATTATGTCGCCCTCGTCAAAAGCGAGGATCGCGGACAGTCGTGGTCGGATCTGCTCTATGTGATCGATCCGCCGGACCAGGTGCGAGCTTTCGATCCTTGCTTATGGAGGGACCCTTCGGGACGCTTATGGGTATTCTGGTCCCAAAGCTATAGTTGGTACGACGGACGCTGCGGGGTATGGGCTTCGATCTGCGCGGATCCGGGAGCTGACTCGGTTGTCTGGACTAGTCCAAGACGTATTGCTGATGGTATTATGATGAATAAACCAACCGTGCTGAAGAACGGGGAATGGCTGCTGCCGATTGCTGTCTGGGCTTGCCATGAATCACCGCTGAATGAGCTGCCGGAGCAAGCCTTTTCGAATGTCTACGTTTCGAAGGATGAGGGGGAAACCTTCCACCTGCGAGGTTCTGCGGACATTCCGAATCGTCACTTCGACGAGCATATGCTTGTTGAGCGGGGAGATGGAAGTTTATGGATGCTGGTCAGAACATTCTATGGAATCGGGGAGAGTGTCTCTTTGGATGGTGGAAGCACTTGGTCGCCTGGCAAGCCGACTGTGCTTGGCGGTCCTAGCTCTCGATTTTTCATCCGTAGACTGCAATCAGGCCGTCTACTGCTAGTTAACCACTATGGGTTCAAAGGGAGAAGTCACCTGACTGCGATGCTGTCAGAGGATGATGGACTTACGTGGAAGGGCGGGCTAGTCCTTGATGAAAGAGGAGATATCTCCTACCCAGACGGTATACAGGATCAGGAAGGCTATATTTATGTGATATATGATAGGGAACGGGACAAAGCCAAAGAGATATTGATGGCGGCGTTCACTGAAGCAGATATTGAGGCAGGTACATGTGTGTCCGAGTATGCTGCATTGCGGCAATTGGTTAATAAGGCCAGCAATTAAGAAAGTCCGGTAAAGGAGAAAGACGACTTATGAGCACAGGAAAAAAACAGAGAACACCTCAGGTTTCACGGCTTATGACTTACTTTTTTTCCTATTTGTTCTTAGTCGTCTTTCTATTGGCGGCCATCGGAGGATTCGTTTATACGAAGTTTTTCGATACGCTGGAGGGGATTGTTGAGCAGTCCAATATTACCTCATTGAAGCAGATCCGCGATCAGATTGATCAACGGTTTAATGAATTACGGCAAATGTCTTTGCAAATTTCCAGTAATAACAAGCTGATGCGGTATTCGTTCTCCGAAGGTGGCTATGAGACGAAGCAGGGCATTCAGGAGCTGAGGTCATACGGCTCGACACATTCCTATCTGTTGGATATCGGTCTCTATTTCAATGAAATGTCGGAGCAGAAGGTCTATGCGGCAAGCGGCGTCTATGATCTGGACACTTTTTTTGAGAACGTTTACCCTTTTGCGCATTTGAACCATGTTGAATTCAAGAATCTGGCAGCGGGACTTAAGGAGCCGTATTTATTGCCTGTTCAATCCATAAGCTTGAATGGTGCCAACAAGCTGGATGCGGCCATTTACATGTTTCCTCTCCCAGGAAACGGCGTTAAACCGACACAAGTACTTCTCTATTTGATCAGTGGGGCGGAAATGAAAAAGGCGATTGGGGGGGCAATAAAGGAATTTGAAGGAGAGGCATTCATCATCGATAAGGACGACCACATTATCGTATCCGCCTCTAGTGGAAGCGGGGAAGGGAAGGACGCAGCCAGACTGCTGCCATGGTTACCTGCGGATAGAACAGCATCCATCGTGAGCAGCCTGAATTTGCCGGAGGGACCGCATTCTTCGGTTCAACTCGAATCCGGATTTATGCCGTGGTCCTACTATGTGGTCGTGCCGACAGGACAGTTTCTTACTGTGGTGAGGCAAACTCAGACTATTTTTTATATCATCGTGGTTTCGGTGTTGCTGCTAGGGATCGGGTTATCTCTGTTCCTTGCCAGACAGCATTACAAGCCGATCAAAAGGCTATTGGATTCCGTCCGGAAGAATCCGTCTTCCGAGGTACATCGGCAAAATAATGAACTCGGCTGGCTAAGCGAAGCGTTTGAGCATATGAATCTGGAGAATAACGACCTGCGTTCGCATCTCCGAACCAAATCCGCTGCATGGAAGGAAAAAATTCTGGCAGATTTGATCAAAGGCAATGTGAGATCCCGCGAGGAGCTTAACGAATTGACGATCAAAGCGGGCATGCAGCTTTCTTATGAACGATTTGCCATATTGCTTATTCGTATCGATGATTATCGCAATTTTGAAAAGACGAATACGGCGATCATTCAGAATGTTCTCAAATACAGCATTATGAACGTGGCTGAAGAAATCTCCATGGAGTTAGGCCATGGCTATGCGATCGATCTAACGGAGAATCGCGGTGTTGCGCTTTTAGTTGGTATTAAGGCGGAAGAAGAAGTGGAATGCGAGCAACTACTGCATGAGGCTGCTGAAAAAATTCGTGATTTCTTCGAACGGCTTTTTCCATTCACCGTCACGTTAGGGATCAGCGAATTGTTTCATCATGTGCTGGATACGCCGGTTTACTACAGGCAAGCAGTTGAAACGTCCCATCGTCGTTTCTTGGAAGGGAACAATGTCGTTCTGAAGTATCAAGATGCACCCATTGAAGAAGCAAACTCGCGCTATGAGATTATGGATGAGGCTGTCTCGAATTTGATAAAGGTCATTAAGCTGGGAGACAGAGAATTGGTAAGTTCAGTCATTACCGAAGAGATCCAAGAAATCCGTGGCAGCGATTTGACGCCTGGAGCTGCGAGGGCTCTATGTCAAGGGTTGATTATAGCAGTACTCAAACTTGCTAAAGAGATTTCACGAGAAGAGCAGGACCGAGAATCAGACGAGATGCTGCAAGTTTTTGCTTTTGAAACGGTGGAGGAGTTTGAGCGTATCTTCCTACGTTACTGCACACGATTTGCTGATGAGATGAGCCGTAAGAAGGAAAGTCGGAATTTCGAACTGCGCGATAAAATCGTGAATTATGTTTCCCAGCATTATGCCGACGTTACTTTGAATTCCAACCAAATTGCCGATACCTTCGGAGTTTCTCCATCGTATCTATCACGGTATTTCAAAAATCAAACAGGAACTACACTTAGTGACTATGTGGAAGAGATTCGCATGAATCAAGCGAAAGAACTTCTGCAAGCTAGGTCGATGAGTGTCAAAGAGATTGTCGAGAGCGTAGGCTACCTAGACCAGTCGCATTTTATTCGTAAGTTTAAAAAAAGAGAAGGTATCACGCCTCAGCAGTACAAGATGCTGTTCCCAGATTCAAGGGATTAGGGACAGAACTTTACCATTCGAGAAGTGTTTTCAAGTCTTACGATAATTCGTAAGACTTTTTTGTGTGCGATAGGCAGTCGCAACTTTAACGCAAAAAGCGATGAGTTATGAATAAAACCGACGATGGGCGGGTCTGCAGTTTGTTATGAGAAACGAAGGGGATATTGCGTCTCGAATGTACGAAAATGCGAGCAAGAGTAGTAATTAGCAAGATAGTTAGGTAATGAATATATACGGATAATTGGCAAATACGTTACGATACTTCCGTGCTCAAGAACCTAGTATAGAAAGGATCGTGGTCGAACATGTTGGATGTGAAGGCTTTCGGGGCTATTGGGGATCGGTCCAAGTTGGACAGCGCAGCGTTTCAGGCAGCCATAGACGAATGTCACCGAATAGGAGGAGGAACAGTTACCGTTCCCGCCGGTGAATATTTGATTGGAAGTATCGAACTGAAGAGCGGGGTCATGCTGCATCTAGAAACGGGTGCTACGCTTTGGGCTTCGACTAATCGTGCCGATTACCGGGAAGATTGGTCAGGCTCGTATGAGAGCAGGATATTGTTTAAAGCGACGAATGCTGAGTTGTTCGGCATTACGGGCAAAGGAACGATTCGGGGGTTCGGTACAGAGAAGTTCGGCTCTTGGTGGGGAGTACCGCAACCGCCTGAACTGCGGGTTTGTACCTGCTTCTTCGATAATTGCCGCTCGGTCACGTTGGAGGATATTCGTATTCAGGACAGCTCATTTTGGACCGTCCATTTGAAACATTGCGATACGGTTTATATCAACCGTGTTTCGATACAAAATTATCGCTATCATTTGAATACGGATGGCATCGTACCCGACGGCTGCCGCAATGTTTTCATTACGAATTGTCACCTATCAACTGGGGACGATTGCATCCCAATTAAGAGTACTGAGCAGCAGGCATGCGGGCCAATTTTCGTGACGAATTGCATCCTGGAGACACCGAATACGGCAATTAAGCTAGGAACGGAGACGTACGGAAATATCAGTGACATTGATTTCAATCACTGCATCATCAATGCCTCGATCGGGATCGGTATATTTGTCAAAGACGGAGCCACAGTGGAGAGGGTACGAATGAGCGATATCACGATTGAGTCGGCAGACCTGTACGAGATCAAGCCGGTTTTACCGATGTTCATCGATATCGAGAAGCGGCATGCTGACTCCAAGATGGGCAGCGTGCGAGATGTAGCCTTCCGCGATCTCTTTATAAGCACGCAAAGCACAATTGTTGTGCAAGGAGCACCGGAGAGCCTGCTCGACAATATTTCATTCCAAGATGTGACGATGCGCATCACAGGTTATATGCCTTTCAGTAATCGAAGCAAACCTATTACGGGTAAACGGACACTTAAAGAGCAGCGGGATACAGAATTTATGACAAAGCCGGCTTATATGACGATTGCGTATGGGAATAATGTGCGACTTGATCATATCAATGTTTTCGAATGCGAGGAGGCGGCTGAACATAAGCGCCATGATATATGTCTAGCATATTCGGAAAAGGTTACCTGCAATCACACTCTTATTGAAGCGGGGGGAAATGAGCAATGGATCGGATAAAGGACGAATTGTTGAAGGCAGAGCGTTTAACCAAGGAAGACGGCCACTATTTTTTTGGTTATTACGACACACCTGCTTGGAGCTCGAATGATCGGTATCATCTATGCCATAAAGTAGCGTTTTGCGATCGACTCCCTGTTGCGGAAGATCGAGCCCAACTTGGTTATATAGATTTGCAAAATAATAGCTTCACCGTCATCGGAGAAACGACAGCATGGAACTTTCAGCAGGGGAGCATGCTGCAGTGGCATCCCGCGTACCCGCAGGATACTGTTATTTATAATTCAAGGAAGGGCAGCGCCTATGAAGGCGTCGTACTGAATCTGACAACGGGTAAGTCCCATACATTGGAGAGGCCGGTTGCGAATGTCGATCCGACGGGCAAGTATGCAGTCAGCATCAATTTCCCCCGCATGTACGATTTCCGACCGGGATACGGCTATGCTGGCGAATCAGACCCATACGCGAACGTCCCCTATCCGCAAGATGATGGCATCTATCTGATTGACCTGTTGTCAGGAAGCAGTCGGCAGGCGATTTCTTTGCAACGGATATGGGAGTTTACGAAAGCATATTTTCAAGGTGAGGACAGGAAAATATTGATCAACCACATCACCTTCACCACGGACGGCACCCGTCTTGTCGTTCTGGTGCGCTGTTTTCCAGATAAAGAAAAAATTTGGAAAACAGCCGTCGTAACGATGAATACGGATGGTTCCGATTTATTCTTGCTTGCCGACTACGGATATGCGTCGCATTATCATTGGAAGGATCGTGAGTGTCTGACGATTCATGCTGGTGAAGCGGCAACCAATCCTGAGGGGGCTCAACTGTATGTGTGGAAAGACAAGACGCGCGAGGTAGAGACGATCGACAAGTCGTTTTTCCTCGAGGATGGACATTGCAGTTACTCGCCAGATCGGCGATTCATGCTCTATGACAGTTATCCAGATAGCGAATCATATCGACATTTGTATATCTACAATTTACAAACCCAAAAGGGGATCAAACTTGCCTCGTATTATTCGCTGCCTGAACTGGACGGTGATATCCGCTGTGATCTGCATCCACGCTGGAATCGACAGGGCACGTTGATCTCCTTCGATTCAACTCATGAAGGACAGCGCCACGTGTATAAGATGGATTTGCGAGATCTAGGCCTTTAATCCAGTAATTAAAGGAGGATCAATGCTTTAATCTTAACGAATGATAATGATGCTAACTAATGATAATTGAATTAGAAGCAGCGTTGTCTGGAGTTTGGTTCAGCAAAGAGAATATACGGATAATCTCTAATCCAGTTATAGTGAGTTTGCAAGCGACTTATCATTTGACAAGGTGGTGCTACAGGTAGTGCGTATAGAGTTAGGTAAACATCGATGGCTATACCTGATGATGATTCCTGGTGTATTATATTTCATTATTTTTCGTTACTTGCCCATGCTTGGGAACGTTATTGCTTTTCAAGATTTTCAGCCGTTTCTCGGGTTTTCGGGAAGCCCATGGGTCGGATTAAAGCATTTCCACAGGCTGTTTACGGAAGATACGTTTCTTGTACTACTCCGAAATACTTTGATGTTGTTTGTGTATGGCTTTGTATTTGCTTTTCCAATTCCAATCCTTCTCGCCCTCATGTTGAATGAAGTCCGGAAGCAATTATTTAAGCGATTCATCCAGACGGTTATTTATCTACCGCATTTTCTTTCCTGGGTCGTTGTGGTTTCTCTCTCCTACCTGATGCTTACGACAGAAGGTGGGATCGTCAACAATCTATTGGTATCGCTCGGTGGCAACAAAATTAACTTCATGCTCGATGCCGCATGGTTCCGCCCCTTATATACGATTCAGTCCATCTGGCATGATGCAGGCTGGGGTACAATTATTTATCTTGCTGCGATAGCTGGTGTGGATACGAGTCTTTACGAGGCGGCAGAGATCGACGGAGCCAGCAGGCTGCGGCAAGTTTGGCATATTACACTTCCTGGCATACGAAACGTTGTTGTCATTCTGCTTATTCTTAAAGTAGGGGATATCATGGATCTCAGCTTCGATCATGTGTTCCTGATGTCGAATGCGATGAATCGGGGCGTGGCGGATGTATTCGATACTTATATCTATAGTATTGGGGTTCTAGGTGGCCAGTTTAGCTACAGCACCACAGTCGGTCTATTCAAATCGGTAGCGGGGTTGATTATGGTGTTTCTTGCAAATCGTTTGGCTAAAAAGTTGGGAGAAGAGGGTATATGGTAATGGAACAGTCGAAACCAACAACAGCTAATGTATCTTTACCGATCAGCGCAGCCCGCAGGCAGTCGAGTAACATGCTATTCGATTGGATCAACTATTTTCTGTTACTTCTATATGCACTGATATGTTTTATACCGATTTTGCACGTATTTGCTACATCCATCGCTGCTTCTTCGGAACTAGCGGCTCATCCGTTTCTTCTTATCCCGACACGGTTTAGCTTGGACGGATTTCGGTTTATTTTCTCCTCTAACACATTGCCACGCAGCCTAATAACAACGATTTTCATAACGGTGGTAGGGACTGCGCTTAACGTCATTGTGACGTCATTGCTCGCTTATCCGCTATCAAGAAAATATTTAAAAGGCCGAAATCCCGTTATGCTAATGATTGTGTTCACCATGCTGTTTGCTGGAGGAATGATTCCTAATTTCTTGCTTGTGAAATCGCTGGGGTTGCTGAATTCCTACTGGTCGCTATGGCTTACTGGATTGGTTAGTCCGTTCATTCTCATCATACTCAAAAGTTTTTTCCAGGCCCTTCCAGATGAATTGGAGGAGTCAGCGAAGATTGATGGCGCCAAAGACCCCTATATTCTATTACGGATCATTCTACCTTTGTCACTACCAGCTATCGCTACGATCTCGCTTTTCTATGCAGTGGGTCATTGGAACACGTTCCTATCTGCGATTCTGTATATGAACGACCAGTCCAAATGGCCGATTCAGGTGTTGCTCCGGCAGATCGTAACGGTTAGCACAGCTGGGGTTGGCGATGATGAGTTTACATTCATTCCGCCTTCGAACATTGTTCGTGCATCAGTCATCGTAGTCGCGACGCTTCCTATTTTGCTTTTATATCCGTTTTTGCAGAAATATTTTACCAAAGGCGTCCTACTGGGATCGGTTAAAGGATGATTATAGCATTACCTTCGGGAGTGCAGTTCGTCATCATTTAATATATAATTTTAATAGAAAGAGGGTATTAACTAAAATGAAAACGGTTACGGTTCAGAAAACAAAGGTTATGCTTGCCCTAATGCTAAGCACTGCGCTACTAGCGGCATGCAGCGAAGGAACAAAAAACGGAGATACACCGACTGCAACTCCGGCGTCTTCGTCAACTGCGACATCGGCAACATCTAGTAGCGCCAAACCAGCTGAAGCCGTGAATATCTCACTCATGGCCATGTACACCTCGCCAAATGCGCCAGCAGCCGACAGCGATGTCATGAAGAAGCTGATGGAGGTTACCAACTCGAAGCTGAACATCAACTGGGTGCCGAACGCGGCATACAACGACAAGCTGACTGCCTCCCTCGCGGCAGGAGATTTGCCTACGATCGTTGTTGCCGATCTCAATCTACCGGCTGTTACAAATGCCGTTGATGCAGGTGTCTTCTGGGATTTAACGCCCTATCTAAAAGATTACCCTAATTTGAAGCGCCTTGATGCGGGTGTCCTGAACAATGCTTCATACAAAGGAAAAAATTACGGCATCTACCGTAGTCGAGATAAAGCGAGAAGTACAATATTCATTCGCAAGGACTGGTTGGACAATATGGGGTTGAAAGCGCCGTCTACGCCGCAGGAGCTGTTAAATACAGCGGTTGCCTTTGGAACGGGTGATCCAGACAAAAACGGGAAGAACGATACAACCGGTTGGGTGATGGATAATGGCGGTTCGGATTTCAAAGCGTTACTTACCTGGCTAGGCGGACCGAATGAATGGGCGGAAGACGGCGGTAAGTTAGTTCCGGCTGTGCTGACGCCACAGTATACAGACGCCCTTAATGCAATGAAGAAGTTATATGATGAGCATGGCGTCAACCAGGACTTCCTACTGGTCGATTCTAACAAGAAGAACGAAATCTTCTATGGCGGCAAAGCGGGTATTTATTATCAGGTTTCTGATTCCACTCGGGAGAAGTCAGTTCAGAAAAATGATCCGAAGGCACAAGTGATTATGATTAACCAATTTACAGGTCCGGCTGGTATCAAGACACGAGGTGAAAGCGGATTCAACTTGATGATGATGATTCCAAAGAAAAACGTAAAGACAGAGGAACAGCTGCGCCAAGTATTGGGTTTTATTGATAAATTGGGCAGTAAGGAAGCACAAATGCTGCTAAGCTATGGCATTGAAGGGGTTCACTATACGATGGATGGCGATAAAGTCGTGTGGAAGGATCAAGATGGTTTCACCAAGTCAACAGGCGCGGGCCCAGGTATCTATAACTTGAGTATATTGACTGATTTGATGCCGCAATTAAAATCAGATGATCCGCAAGTCGCCAGAGCGACAGAAGTCCGCAGAGAGAATGAGAAAGTTGCAGTGTTCAATCCTGCGGCGCCTTATAAATCGGCAACGTATACCACACTCGGCAAGACGTTGGATCAAACCGTCAACGATGCTCAAAGCAAATTTATTCTCGGCGAGCTTGACGCGGCAGGTTGGAAAAAAGCGGTTGAGCAATGGAAGAGCAGCGGAGGCACGAAGTATATTGATGAAATAAACGCTGCTTATCAGGCGGTTAAAAAATAGTAGATTAGTAACAAGTGAACAATGCCTGGGCTTTCTTTTGTGCCGTCTACCGGAGGTAACACTAGTCGTTTTAACGGAGGAGTAGCAATGAAGTATTTTAATGGATCGGGAAGAAAGCGCATGAACATTGAGGTGTCTCGATACTTTACCAAGCTACTGGCGATCAGTATTTTGCTGGGTGCCATTCCGGTTATTACGCTGGGGTTACTTTCCTATGTCATCTCCTCTAATTCGATAAAAGAGAAAGTGATCCGTGGCAACGATTTGATATTGGCTCAGATTCATCTTCGAACAGAAAAGGAATTAAGTCTAGTCGATAAGATGATGAATCAATTAATGTACTCAACGCTAGTCGCCCAGACGCTAAACAAAGCCGTTACCCAACACGACTTTCAGGCTGTGGGGCAGATTCAGCAGGAAATTTCCTTTATGCAGTCTTATGAACTTGGCATCACGGATGTTGTGCTTGTCAATCTTCAAAAAAATTGGTTGATCAGCAGCGGGGGCCGTTTTAGCAGTTTTACGTATTATTCGGATCCAGCACTTTTCTCTCGCTATACAGAGGCTGGTCAGCAATTTAATCGCTATTACCTATCCGACAAATCAGTCACAGTCGTTGAAAGGTTGCCACTACATTCCGATAATCCAATTGCCTTGTTGCTCGTCGATATTTCGCTTGATGATCTTAATGCCATCCTTGCTAAAAATAAAGAGTTTGGCGAAATGTTCATTATGGACGAAAATCGGAAGTTTGTAGCCGGAACGAGCTCGGATGAGCATGTGCACGGCGCACTCGAATCTATTGTGGCGCAAACAGCCGATATGGAAAATGATAAGGCAATTGCCATTGAACTGAATGGCAAGCCGTCCGTTATTATTCCCTACCGTTCGAGCTACAACAACTGGTTGTATTTATCGGTTATTTCGTTGGACGACATTTCGATGGACTCAAGGGAAATTGGCCGATACACGATTTATATTTGCACGGGGATTTTAATTCTTACCATTTTGGTGTCGCTCTATAGCTCACGGGTTATTTATTCACCAATTAAAAGATGGTATGGAGCGCTCCGCGATTTAGTGTCGGGTTCGGACAAAGGCAGCGAGATTGACATTATCAGCGGAAAGTTGAAGTCTTTACTTCACTTGCGGCAACAAATGAGCGATCAACTGAAGCAATTTTTCGTCACCAAGCTGATATTAGGCGAATGGCGACGCAATGAAATTGAAGAGATGATGATAAACTACAATTACCCAACGAATCTGAAGCAATATGTGGTACTTGTATCCGAATTTGATACGCTTGAAGGTACCAGCTACACAGAGCATGATCGCTACTTGCTGATGTTTGCGATTAGCAATATCGCAGGTGAGATTGTTCCATCTCAGGAACGCTTTGAGTCGATTGTGATTAACCAGTCGCAGGTGTTAATCATGGGCAGTGATAGTGACGACTCCCAGGAGGCTCGACTGCTA
Organism: Paenibacillus plantarum; assembly: GCF_013141695.1. GTDB lineage: Bacteria > Bacillota > Bacilli > Paenibacillales > NBRC-103111 > Paenibacillus_E > Paenibacillus_E plantarum. Next base: position 368,154 of record NZ_WHNY01000004.1, on the reverse strand, counting down.
GCTTTTGAACGGGCGATGGAGATTCAGCAAAAGGTGAGGCAGTTTTTGCGATTGCCATTGAGCATTGGAGTTAGCAGGGTTCATACAGACTTAAAGGAAATACCGAAGGCTTATTTGGAAGGGCTCGAGGCCCTAAAATACAGAATTCGCTATGAGCAAGAATCGCTGCTTTTCTTCGACGAAGTTCAGCCCAACCGCGAACTGCCCCCGATTTTTCCGATGCAGATGGAGAATGAGTTGATCGATTCGATCAAACTAGGCAATGAGGAAGAGATCAGTCAGAAGCTTAGCGTATTTCTTCAGGAAATTTATAAGAATGCGGCCGACCATCGGGATTACCAGATCTTTGTGGCGAGGCTTCTAACCGACCTGCTTCGTCTTCATCAGGAAATAGGTGGGGTTATGCCATACGATGGAACGGTCTCGTTATTTGAACGGTTGTTTGAAATTAAGACGATTCCGGAAATCGAAAGTTGGTTTATGCAAACGCTGATCGCGCCATTAGTCAAGGTGATTAGCGAGCAAAAAGATAAGGCGCATCACCGCATATCCAAAGAGGTCTGTATGATGATTAACAACGAAGCTGAAACCAATCTTACATTGGAATCGTGCGCAGAAAGGTTAAATTATCATCCCGTCTATGTTAGCCGTGTGTTTCGACAGGAAATGGGCATTAATTTCGGCGAGTATCTTGCTAATGTTCGTCTTGGAATTGCAAAACGATGGCTACGGGAAACGGATATGACGATCAGCGAAATAGCGCAGAAGTTGCATTTTAGCAATTCGGGAAACTTTATCCGCTCATTCAAAAGTTCGGAGCATATAACACCTGGCAAATATCGTGAACAAACAGAACATTAAATCTGCTGAGAGAGGAGGTGGGTTTAGGAAGTGTTCCAGGGCATTTGAAAGGAGGAGTATTGTTGGATAAAATGTTCGTTTTAGGGGACAGCATTTCGATCGATTACGGGGTCTATTTGGAGAAAATGCTGGAAAGTGAACTAATGTATGATCGTAAGAAGGATCAGTATGCCATTAACGAAAACCAAGATCTCCCCAACGCGATGAGAGGCGCAAACGGTGGGGACAGCGGCATGGTTCTTCAATATTTATCCTATCTCGTCTCTAATCGTTTGTTTAATCATTCCATTTTGTTACTAAATTGCGGGTTGCACGATATTAAACGAAATCCGTCGACGGGCGAACTGCAAGTTCCATTAGAGCAGTATGAAGCCAACTTACAGGACATTCTACAACTTATGCAGCCTCTTCCTGTTCGAATAATTTGGGTGAGGACTACGCCTGTTGATGATGCCATCCATGAGGAGCAGATCAAGAAATTTGTACGGTATAATCGCGACGTCATCCACTATAACGAAGTTGCCGATCGGATTATGGAGGCTGCTGGAGTCAAAACCATAGATTTGTACAGATTTACTCAAAAGCTGGGCGATAGCAAGATGCTGTTCTGCGATCATGTACATTACGTCCCGCAGATCCAAAAGCAGCAAGCTGCATTCATTGCCGGCTACTTGCACAACAATTGAAACCTACAATTACAAAGCTCATAACGCGCAAAACGTACTAGTTTGTTAGGGTCCATCATAAAGGAGGAACTACTAAATGAGTAACGTATTGAAAAGTCGATTATGCAAGCTCATCATGTTTTGCTTGGTATTGGGTTATATCCCATTAGGGATGGCGAAGCCTGCTGCAGCTTTCGGGAATGGCAATCTACTGAACGGTGGGTTCGAGAGTGCGACAGGTTCAGGTATTCTCATCTTTGACAACTGGAAAATCGATTCTACTGGATCGAAAGCTACCAACGGCAGCCCAGCGGGTTCGACCTATGCTCATTCGGGCAACAATGCTTTGAAGGTATCGGCAAGTTCGGGCAGTCAGAAGACGCCAGCGCAGCAATTTGTGTCGGTCATTCCCGGTCAAACCTACAACATTTCCTTTTACTTGAATGTAACGGCTTGTACCAACTCGGCATCCTCGACGGGAATGGTCGTCCGGTTTTATGACAAAGCGGGGCCAGATAACTTTTCCACGACCGGATCCACGACAGTCGGTTCGGATGTAATTGTTGGCTCGGTTACGGGGACGACGACATCTGGATACACATTGTATCAAAATAACTTCACTGTGCCCGCAAATGCGAAATATATGCGGATCTACGTGTTCTCAAGCAGCGCCGTCAGCGGCAGCATGACCGCTTATGTAGACGATATCAGCCTTGTGCAAACCGGTGGTACGGCACCGAGTACCGTTACAGGCGTCACTTTGAATAAGACGTCCACGTCGATCGAGAAAGCTGGCACGGATACACTGATCGCCACCGTAGCTCCATCCGGAGCACCGCAGGCAGTCGTCTGGAGCAGCAGCAATTCCTCCGTCGCTACTGTCGATGCGAACACAGGGCTTGTCACAGCAGTGAATATCGGAACTTCGACCATCTCAGCTACGTCTACAACAACCACACCGCCGAGCACAACCCCTACGGTGTACACCGCTTCAGCTCTAGTGACGGTGACGGCCGGAGTGCCTACCCCGGTGTACGGGTTGACGCTGACGCCATCTTTTAACTCCATTAGTGCTTATATTGCAGGCGGACGAGATGATCTAATCCGTCATCTGTACTACAAGAAAACAGCGGACACGGTGTGGAAAAATGCACTGGATCCCATTTATATTCCAGGTAAGGAGATTTTTTCAGGCAGCATTGTGAGGCTGGATGAGAATACGTCCTATGATGTCAAGTCGGATGTATATTACGGAAGCACGCTCATCAAATCTGAAACGGGAACGGTTCAAACCTGGACCTCGAACCCCGTGATCGCACAGACGATTTCGTTATCCAGTTTGTATACGAGCGGCGGATTGGTCATAAACGGGCTGACCGGATCGAACAGCGGCTGGATCAAAATTGTTAACGATACAGGTCTCACCATCGATGCCGGTACGCTAACTCAGAACGCCGTAACGGTTACTAATACGGCATATACGATTCTGGATGGCTTTATTGTCAAGGGCGGCAGCAAGAATGGCATCTACTTGAACAGCACGGATCACGACGTTCGCATTACAAATGCGGATATTTCCGGCTGGGGGCGCACGGCAGTCGATACCGTGCATACAGCTGCACAGTTGGCTTATATCAATAAAAGTGATGTAGGTTACGGCACACCAATCGATGCGCAGGGAGACATGCTGGAAGGGGATGCCGGTTTCCGGATCGAGGATGCAAAGAATATCGTTGTCGAACGCAGCTATGTGCATGAGCCGAGAGGCTATGCGAACCCGTGGGGAGGTGTCACCTCGGATGGGCAAGTGTTTAGCAATTCTCACCCTCAAGGACCCGAGGCGATGTATCTCCGAAGCGCAGGCGGCATGGTGGTCAGATATAACGATTTCATTGGAACAGATGAGTACCACCGGTTCAATGACGTGATCAGCGGCTATTATAATAATCAGGAGAGCGGCGGATTTTATAAGGATGCAGATATCTACGGCAATTTCTTCGGATACGCCAATGATGATAGTGTCGAATTTGACGGTGGACAATCGAATATCCGAGTGTTCGACAATCGGTTCGAGATGAGCTATTCCGGCACCAGCTTCGCTCCGAATATGGTCGGGCCGAGCTACGCATTTAATAATGTGTTCCATAATCTGAATGATTATCGAAGAACAGGCACGGGGTCGGTCGTCAAATTGGGTGGTAACAGCAGCACCGTCTATAAAGGTGAGACTTGGTTCTTCAACAATACGATTTATGCAGTTCCCAAAGCGATTACTGGCAGCAGCACGCCGAAGAACTGGTATGGCGGTACCCGAAATAATCTAATTGTCGTGATGAGGGATCTCACCAAGGGCTCGTCTAATTATTACAACATTGAGGATAATAGTCCGTCCGTAAACCCCGGTACGAATTTTGATTATGATGCGTTGGGACGCAGCACGGATGCCGATGGATCTGGGGATATTTATGCAAATCCGGGAGCCGAGGCACATGGCTTGTTCAAGATTGGCAAGATGATGAATCCGGAAGCAGGTGTCTTTACACCGACGACTTCTGGCATCAATACGGCAAGGGAAGTTAACGTTGTGGATAAGGGAACAATCGTAAACAACTTTGCGGATGCGTACGCGGGTGCGTCTCCTGATATCGGAGCGTTCGAGCAAGGGGCAAGCAGCTTGTTCCCGAAACGGCCAATCCCGTTCCAGTCAGATAAGTATGTGGTTAGCATTCCTGATACGAGCAGCTCAGCTACGTTCACAATTTCGACAGGCACACTCAGTGGATCTGGCAGCTATACGATTCGACGTAATGCGGAAGAAGATTGGTATTCGGTTACGCCATCTGCAGGAACCTTCGGAAGTAACTCTTCCGTAACTTTCACGGTTAACGTGGACCGCACGAAAGCTTCATTCAACCGGGCAGTTGAATACTCGACGCTGTTTGTAAGGTTGACGAATGGGTATTCGGTGCCGATTACGATTAAAGCAGATAATACAGCCGTTACAGTGCCCTTTGGGCAAACGGTTCAGCTCGACTCCACCAAGGCATTCCCAAACACATCTAATCTGAATGCCGATTGGAAATCCAGCAGTACGGCAGCTACGATTACATCTTCGTCAGTTATCGACGTACCGTCAGTTAACATCGCTGGTGTGTACGCCGGTACAGCAACAATTACGGCGAATAGCTCAGTGAATGGCGTCAACCAAGCAGAGTACAAGGTGCGCGTGCCGGCGGTGCTCGGTGACCTGCAGGTGAATGGGCAGGGAGTTGCGGGGTTTGATCCGAGTACGTATAGCTACAATGTCGTATTGCCGGCTGGCTCTGGCGTGCCGACGGTGTCGGCGACACCGCTGGATGCCAGCTCAGCATCGCCTTCAACATTGGCATATGACTTACCGGTGAGTCTGCCGGGCACTGCTGCCGTAACAGTGACATCTTCCGATGGAACGACGAGCACTACGTATACGATTCAGTTTACAATATCGTCTAGCCCTGGCTCAGCATCCCCTGTGGGGTACTGGAAGCTTGACGAGACTTCAGGAACCGTTGCATCGGATTCCTCGGGCAATCATTTGAACGGAACCCTGATTAACGGCCCCGTATGGACAGCGGGTAAAATTGGGAACAGTCTGGATTTCGATGGTGCGAACGATGAAGTCGATCTGGGAACTCCCGCTGAACTGCAATTTACGGGCGCTATGTCTCTGTCAGCATGGGTCTATGTCGACAGCTATGCGAGTGAGGGCAGAATCATCTCGAAGGAGAACGGCTCCAATTCCAGATCATGGAGTCTCTATATGAATTCCGGAGGAAAAGGTGTCTTCCAGATTGCTACCGGTGCAACTTCTTCCATAAGTGTGGTGACGGCAGGGACGCTACCTGTTGGAGAATGGGTCCATCTGGCGGGCGTATTCGAGCCGGGAACTGCGTTAAGGATCTACGTCAACGGCGCGTTAAGCAGCTCCAATCTGAGTTCAATTCCGTCTACCCAATATAACAACAATCAACATGTGTTTATAGGAAGAAGGCCGGATTTTTCGAATGCCTTTAACGGCAAGATCGACGAAGTATATGTCTTTAACAGCGTATTGACCGGTACGAATATTGCAGCGCTAGCTGGTAACTAGGAGACAGCGCCGCAAATCATGCTCGATCACATCAGGACGTTGGTTCCTACGTGATCGAGCTTTTCCCAAGCATGAAACCTCTATTTAAGGTGGAAGGAGGATAAAGAATGAAACAGTATTTTGAATTAGAAGCTAGCATGAAATATAAACTGGCTGATCAGGACACGGACGCCATCCTTGAAACGATAGCAGGCGCCTATATAGCGAATAATCCCCCGCATCCGTTCGTATTCCGATGCTATAGCAAGCTTTCAATCCCACAGCTGCAGGATGGCAGATTTGATTTTAATATGCATGGAAAGCATCCTGAAGCTGCCTATGGTCAATATGCCTTCGCACTTGGCATGCTATGGAGTGATAACGTTAGGACCGTCGAGACGGCTGTCAATTGTTATGGACCGACGAAGCTGCTGCTGAATGGCAAGCAGATCTATAAATCGGGTGTAGCCGAAGAAGTGAATAGAGATACACGTAAGATCGTGGACGTACAATTGCAAAAGGGCTGGAATACTTTCTTGCTTGTATTCCGCAAAGTTGCTTCCGGTTTCGGCTGTATATTCGGTTCAAACCGCAGCCATTCGACTCCTTTGGATTTTATGAATCCGTTCTATGAGCGATATGACTGTGGTGGCTGGTTGTATTCGGAGCCGCTGGACGATGAACGGTTCGGGGAAGCATCCTTTCCCGATGTGAAAAGATCTGAATTGGAATCCCCCGTCCGGTGGTTTCCTTCTCAGGCGCGAACAGCGGATCAGCAGTCGATGATGAACTGTGCAAGAATATTCGGCATTCAGACGGGTAAGGTGGCCTATGCTTGGTCGAAAGGGGAGTCCGTTCTACCCGGTCGGAATCCATTCGTGTTGAAGGGATGGTCAACCGGCCAGTTGCGCATCTGGGTTAACAGCGAACTAGTCGCAAAATCCGAGACGGAAGGGCTATTTGAGGTTGAAATTAATCTCGCATACGGGACGCATAATTGGTTAGTCGAGTCGGCTTGTGGGGAGAGTGAGTGGGGTTTTTCACTGGAAGTATCCGCTGGAGATGAGGCGTATTCATTCTGTCAGCCATATCCCGTGAAAGGAACGGATGAATGTTGGTTTTATTTAGGACCGATGGAACGCGCTGAAGGTATCGTCCCAGAACAGCTGCAAACGATGTACAGTTTGTTCAAATCGGATGATGCAGCAAGAGAAGCTGGCAATTATACATACTGGCGGATAGACAGACCAGGCGTTTGGATCAGACCTTATCTACACAATGCTCGTTACGCAAGATGGAACTATCCAATTGGCGTGACTTTGTACGGTCTTCTTCAGACGGGCAGAAAGCTTGCTCGCAATGATATGGTCCGTTACGTACTACAACATCTAAAAGCGTGTACGACCATGTACAGTTACGCTCTGTGGGATCGTGAGCAGTATGGGTATCCAGCGATTAACACGAAGCTAGTGGATATGAAGATGCTCGACGATTGCGGTTCGATTGGCAGTGCAATGCTGGAAGCAAATAAAGAGGCGCAGGATGATGGTTTTGTCAGGCTGGCGCATATCATTGCCGATTATATGGCGGGCACGCAAGAGCGGCTGGATGACGGTGCATTCTATCGTGAATCCAAAGGTTATTACATGGAAAATACGTTATGGGCGGACGACTTGTACATGAGCACCCCATTCCTGATCCGATACTATAAGCTGACTGGTGAACATAAGTGGCTTGATGAAGCGGCCAGACAGTTCCTTCTTTTTAAGAAATACTTATATCTCCCCGATAAAAAACTGATGTCTCATGTCTATGATTTCAAGTTTCATATGGCTAATGGGATCCCTTGGGGACGCGGCAATGGCTGGGTTATTTTTTCGTTATCGGAGCTGCTGGAGGTGATGCCGGAAGACCATCAGGACAGGGTGGCGTTGCTTTCTTTTTTTCGAGATTTCTCGGAAGGGTTGCTTGCTCGCCAAGGGAAGACTGGCTTGTGGCATCAAGTATTGACGGATGAAGATGCCTTTGAGGAAACATCCTGCACATCGATGTTTATGTATGCCTTTGCCAGAGGGGTGCGCTTCGGCTGGCTGGATAAGCCTCTGCTTTACGCGGATGCCGTACGTAAAGCGTGGAGCGCATTGATCAGCCATGCTTTCGAGGGAAATGGATCGGTCCATGGCGTATGCTGCGGCTCCAAATACTCCTATTCCCCTGATTATTACAAGTATGACCTTAAGGCAGTTACGAACGATCCGCATGGCATTGGCATCGTCCTTCTTGCCGGAATCGAAGCCGATAGGATGAACAGAATGTTAGCAACGTTATAAGTTATAGAATAATTGACGAGGAGTGGTTGTTTGTGAAAGGCGATGTTTATTACTCAACGATAACCAGAAAGCAAGATGAATTGACCGGCGTCGAAGTGGTACAGCTCACCGACAATTCCGGCGATACGTATCATCCCTATTTCACCAAAACATTGATCGATTGTGAAAATAGTTACGTCTTAGTTGCTTCTAACCGCTCCGGTTCGATGCAACTGTACACATTAAAATTTGATGATGGTCAAATGGTGCAAATTACCGATCAGGAGGGGGTAATTCCTTTCAGTTCCGTACTCGATGCCTGGCATCATATTGTGTATTATTTTGCAGACCGTACACTGATGCGGGTTCGTCTTGATAATCTGGAAACCGAGGAGCTCATGGAAATTCCCCGTGGCTTTCAGCCCAGCGATCTATCTGTCGACAATTCTGGGAAATATCTCGCTTTTTCGTATGTGGAGCATATGGAGCTTTGTACGGACAGTGGTAGTACTTATTCAACGCACAGGGAAAAACACTTCCGCAGACCAAGGAGCGTAGTCATCCGCTTTGATATTGATCGAAAAACCCCTTATGTGGTATGGGGAGAAGGACAGTATATTTCTCATGTGAATATAAGCCCGGTAGACCCGAATATCATTGTGTTCTGCCATGAAGGTCCATGGCTTCAGGTTCAGAGAATGTGGACGGCACGCTTAGACCATGACAAAGTGTACCCGCTCGTGGATCAGAAGGTGAATTTGGAGCGGATTGGACATGAATTTTTTACCGCTAGCGGCAGAGTTGGTGCTCAATATTCATCTAGGGAGCGGATCGGGGATGAATTTTTGCTGCATGGCGATATTTTCATCAACGTGGATGGTTCGAACGAGAAAAGATATTATTACCCCTACACCCGGCCCTCTCATGTACAGATGAACTACGGGGAAACGATGGGCGTCGGCGATCGTGCTCACATTCGCGAAGTAATGAAGGATAGCGGGAACTATATGTCATTGTTAAAATACGATGGGGATTCGATAGAAGTCGGCCTTCTTTGTGCACACGGCACTTCCTGGCGCAGCCAGATGTCGCATCCGCATCCTCTCTTTACCCGGGATGATCGGCATATCCTGTTCTCTTCCGACGAGGGCGGCAAATCCAATGTATACATGGCTAGAGCAGATTGGGACAAAACGCTGAAGAGTGACAAGCGGCTAATGTGAAGGTGAATAAGTCTGTTTACGATAAATTCATGATGAAATAGTAAGTACGGACCACCTTGTGACTAACCACCATAGGGTGGCTTTTTGTATTCAAGGCAAAGATACGCTAGGCTCAGTATCTGGGTGCGAAGTGACCTTGCAATTTACGTTGCTTCGTGTCCAAAACCTCAGATTAAGTGCTTAATTATCATGAAAAGAATAGTGGTGCAAGAAATGTGTAGCACCAGAATCAAAAGAAGCTGAGAACATCAAGAAGTGAAGCTTTCCATATAAAACGGTGGTTGGTATGGTGGGTTCAAGCCGAATTACATCTGGCTAACAACAGAAAGGAAGGTGAGCCATGCATGCTCTCACAACCAGCTGTGGATGCCGGAAGCCACGGACGCGCCAAACTGAAGGCATCACGCAGACCAATATGGAGGGACCTGAAACGCAGACCATTTCTTTATATGCTGCTCGTTCCCGTGATCGCTTACTTCGTAATTTTTAAGTACTTCCCGTTATACGGGGAAATCATTGCGTTTAAGAATTTTCGTCTAGCTGACGGCATTTGGGGAAGCAAATGGGTGGGACTGGAGCATTTCAATCGGCTGCTGCACAGTAGTGATCTGTTTAAGATTGTACGCAACACGCTCCTATTAAATCTATATGGACTGTGTTTTGGTTTTCCTGTCCCGATCATACTCGCCATCATGCTGAACGAGGTACGTGTGGAATGGTACAAGCGAGTTGTTCAGAACCTCTTGTATCTGCCGCATTTTTTATCGTGGATTATCCTCGGCACGATCGTCATCGGATTACTTTCACCGAGCAGCGGGTTTATCAATTTTGTCCTGAAGGCGTTTGGACTTGATCCGATCTATTTCATGGGAAATACCTTTTGGTGGCCCCTTGTCTATGTGTTTTCTGGCATATGGCGAGATGCAGGCTTTAGCACCATTCTTTATTTGGCGGCAATGGCTAGCATAGACCCCCATTTATATGAAGCAGCCCGTATAGATGGGGGCGGTAAGCTGCGGCAAATATGGCATGTGACACTTCCAGGCATCCGAAGCACGATTGCGCTCTTGCTGGTTCTGCAAATGGGCCGTATGTTCGATGTTGGCTTCGAGCACGTCTGGGCACTGACCAATCCCATGGTGACCAGCGTTTCCGACGTGATGAGTACTTATATTTACAGGCTTGGGCTCGTTAACCTGCAATACAGCTATACAACAGCGATTGGATTGGTTCAATCCCTCGTAGGGTTAGTACTCGTGCTTACAGTGAATCGAATTATTCGAGCGATGGGAGAGCGAGCGTTATGGTAGCGGAGCGAGCCGCTGGAGGCAAATTCAATCATCGAAAGGAGGGGCTGCGAATGACTGTCTGGAAAGAGCGCGTGCCCCGCTTACTACTCTATCTCTTCTTAGGGATATGCACGTTCTCGACGTTCTTCCCTTTTTTGAATGTGTTGGCGGTTTCACTTAGCTCGGGCGAAGCTATTCGCGCCGGTTATGTTTCGATATGGCCTAGACAATTTACATGGGATGCCTATCGTAACTTGATTGAGGACGGTCAGCTGTTCATCGCGATGAAAAATACGGTCGTGATGACCGTTGTTGGCACCGTGCTCAACATGCTGGTTACGATTATGGCGGCTTACCCGCTGTCCAAAATGGACCTCCGTGGACGGGGCCTAGTCCTCGGCATGATTATTTTCACGATGCTGTTCACGGGAGGACTTATCCCTCAGTTTCTACTTATTAAAAGCTTAGGGCTCATGAACACCTATTGGTCTCTTTGGTTATCAGGCCTCATCAGCACCTACAATTTGTTCGTCTTGAAAACCTTTTTCGAAGGTTTACCGAGTGAGCTTGAGGAATCAGCCTCCATCGATGGAGCCAAGGATTGGGTAGTGCTTGTTCGTATCGTTCTTCCGCTAGCACTTCCGGTTATTGCAGCATTGACGCTCTTCTACGCGGTAGGGTGGTGGAACGCGTATTACAACGTGCTTATCTTTATTAAAAGCTCAACCCACATGTCGCTGATGGTCAAGCTCTACCAGATGATCGACAACCTCGATCCCGCACTGCTTGTTGGGGATTCGAACGCGAACAACTCACTGCCACCAGAAGGTGTTCGTGCTGGAGCCGCTATGCTGGCTTCACTGCCTATTCTGATTATTTATCCTTTTCTACAAAAATATTTCGTGAAAGGCGTTTTAATGGGCTCAGTCAAAGGCTAGCTTGTTTAACGCGGATTGTCATTCGCTCTGTTCATAATGGCGCAAGTCGCCTTGTGATATAATTAAACCATGTGGGAGGTCATCGTATGAAGAGAACAAAAAGTTGGGTGTTAGGTTCTACGATTTTGGCAATGACGTTAGGAGCGGCGCTAACGGGCTGCAGTAAAACGGAGGAAGGGGCAAGTGGAAGTCCAACTCCGTCCGCAGCGGCAAAGGTGGAAGATAAATACGATAAACTGCCGAAGGCCGTTAGTGTTACCATGTACGACAGAGGTGCGGTTGCCGCAGAAGAAGGCTCGTATGAACAGAATCGCTGGACCAAATGGATTCAGGAGCAATCGGGCGTACAAGTTAAATATGTACCGGTTCCCCGCAACCAGGCGCAGGATAAGCTGAATACGCTGATTGCCTCAGGCGAAGCGCCGGATTTGATCTGGGACTTCGACCGCAATTATATCGGCACGCTTGTCTCGCAGGGCGTTGTTCAACCCCTTGATGATTACATCAATCAATACAGCACCGTCATTAAAAATTATATCAACGAAAATCCGGACTTAAAGCCGCTGATGACATTTGATGGTAAAATATATGGGATCACATCAAAACGGGCATTGAGCGGCATAGCTAATGCTGGCATGTGGATCCGGCAGGATTGGCTGGATAAGGTTGGCATGAAGGCGCCAACCACGGAGGAAGAGTTTTTCGCAGTGACGAAAGCTTTCAAAGATAAGGGTTTATCCGGCAATACGAACGCACCTGTCGTGTCGATGTTTGTTTGGTCTAACGTGATCTCTGGTCTGTATGGGACACATAGCACGCAATGGTATCTCGATGGGGGTAAAATGGTTAACTCGAGGGTGGTTGACCGCAACGTTGGTGCAATTAACTTCGAACGTAAACTATACGAGAACGGATACATTGATAAGGAATACTTGACGGATAAAAATAGTCAGAAGATGATGGGCGACTGGGCGCAAGGCAAAACAGGCATCCTGATTGGTAGTGTCGGCAATGGCATTGACACCTATATGAAGGATCTGATGAAAAATTTCCCGGATGCGAACCCAGTGCCTTTAGCAGCTTTCTCGACGAAGTACGGCAAGTTTGGCGGCTATCAAGAGACGCCAGCCAATATTTATGTCGCTTTTAACAAAAATATGAAAAATCCGAAAGCGGCGATCCAATATCTCGACTGGATGCTGGATAAGGGCTGGTACACGCTTGCGAATGGTATTGAGAACACGCATTTCAAATTGGTGAATGGCGTTCCTCAAGTGATTGACGCAGACAAATTCAAAAAGGAAGTTGCCTACGCTGGTGAGTATGCGATCCTAAGAAACGATGCAAAGACGTTCAAGTTGGAGGATTTGATGGTCAAAGCCCCACAAGATCCGCTTTCGCAGCGCTGGGCGAAGTTGAACGCTGAAGCGATGAAGACAGCGCTTAGCGTGCCGTTCCGTCGGGATATTCCGTATTCACCGAATTCGCCGGAAATCAGCAACGTGTTTGCGAGCATTGAGCCGAAATTGATCGAGATCCGCACGAGAGCTATCGTCAAAGGCGATATCACGCCAGAGCAAGCTCTTGACATGATACGTAAAGAATACAAGAGTGCTGGCGGCGAAAAGGCTGATCAAATCGCACAAGAATGGTACGAAAAGAATAAAGCGAATTTCAAATAACTCTTTCTAATTACGGAGAACTCGAGGAGGCAGAGGCATGTTCTGGCAGCAAAAGAGAAGCCGTTCGAAGCGCGCAATGTCGATCATTTTGCTTTTTTTGAGCCTATGCATTGTTTCGACAGCAGGTCTGTCCTATTTCATCACGACCGAGCATCTTCAGGCAGAAGTCGAGCAAACGAACATGTCCCTGCTCCACGAAGTAAACGATAAACTGCTGTTGGTGTTGAAGGGGATCGATTCAGAAACGATGCAATTTTTACGCAGCCGGGATATGAGGACGTTTATGGAGGATGAATGGGCTGACCAGCAAGATACGATCACGATTAACAACAGAATCGCGGATATGCTGCTGAGTAACGATACCATTTTTTCAATCGACTTGTATTCCTATGCGAAAAAGCGTTGGTCACAGACGAATCCATTTCAGACACCGGAGCTAGGTCCCGATTATCAATGGATGAATGCGTTTGAGCGATATAAGGGCTTTTATCAGTGGATAGGCACTAGAAAGCTATCCCTCGATGATTCGGGTAACATTCGGCAGAACGTCATGACGCTCATTCGTTCCTATCCGCTTGTACATGGAGAAGGATACCGGAAAGGTGCAGTTGCTTTCAATATTGATGAGCGATCGATCTACAATCTAATCAAAAACGCCATTGATCCTTCTCTCGGCTACTTGTTTCTAGCTGATGCGGAAGGAATCATTCTCAGTCATTCCGATAAATCGTTGATTGGTACACAAGCAGACGGGCTTCTTTGGTCCAAAGATATGACTCAGCGGGATGAAGGGCAATTCCGTACGAAAATGAATGGAATCAACAGAACGGCCTTTTATATGAAGAGTCCTTATACAGGCTGGGAAATTATTAGTGTGGTTTCTGACGCAGCCCTCAGCAAGCCGCTGGTTCAGGTGCGAAACACATTGTTTGGCATTTCTGTTCTGCTTCTGCTTTTAGCAGGTGGCATGTCCGTGGTGTTAAACAGCTGGATGTTCCGACCGGTGAATCGGGTCCTTTCGAATGTGACGAAACAGCTTCAAGCATACGGCCAATATGAAAGAAAAAACGAGCATTGGGCTGACGACGAATGGAGCGGTATCGAAGTTTCTTTGTCATACGTTTTGGCGGATAGTAATCGCATGTACAGGCAAATGAGGGAAACGCAGCCGGTTATTAAATGGCGCTTAGTGATGGATGCCTTGATTGGCGCACGCAAAAACCCAGAGGAGCTGCGCGCAAGTCTTGAAGCTATTGGATTCCCGCTGCATGCGAAGCAGTATATCGCGTTGGCTGCTGAGTTCGATCAGAAATCCAGCATTACCTCGTCACAGGATCTCCATTTATATAGCTACGCACTTTGCAATGTTGCGGAAGAGATGATCAATGCGGAATACCGGGGGATCGCCATTGAAGCACGTGACGGCCTAGTGGTTATTGTGATCTCGTTCCATGAAGCGGAAGCGGAAGCGAATCTACTTCGTGCACTGGCAGTTGCAGAGATGATCAAGAGCTATGTGGAAGAGCAGTTCAAGCAGACGATTTCAATTGGATTGGGTCACATTGCGCAAGACATAGACACGCTTCAATACTCGTATCATGATGCGTTGTCAGCATTGTCGTACAAAATGATTCTCGGGGGCAATACGATCATCTCTAACGATGATATTCGAGAGCCAGCGAGCGGTGAGTTTATGCGGCTGCTTGGCATGACGGACGGCATTATTGACTCGCTTCGACTGACGGATAGCGAGAAGATGAAGAAACAGACAGAGCGCTGGTTTGGTGAGATGGCTGGCAGCGGCGCTGCTCCTGATATGATTCGCCAATTGGTTGTGCACTTTATGATGAAGGCAGCCAAAGCTGTCGGTGAGATTGACCCTGTGATGCTCGAGGAAGCACCCCCTCATCGATTATTCGACCTGCTGAGTCAACATGAAAGCATTCATGAGCTCTCGGATTATGTCATTGAGCAGCTTGGTCAGTTTGCCAAGCAAATTGAGGAGAGACGCAGCAATCGGGAACGAAACGATGTCGTTGAGCGAATCACCGACTTTATTAATGCCCACTATATGCACAGCGATTTATCCCTGAATTATTTGGCAAGTGAATTCAAGCTGAGTGCGTCGCATGTGAGTCGCATATTCAAGGAGCACAAGGAAAGAAATTTTATTGATTATTTAATGGATATTCGCATGAGAAAGGCGAAAGAGTTGCTTGCCGGTTCCGATATGTTGATTAGAGATGTGTCGGAGGCGGTCGGCTATACGAACGTCAACAGCTTCGTGCGGATTTTTAAGAAAAGTACCGGATTTATCCCAGGTGAATATCGGGAGCGTGAACAAGCACTGCTGAGAGGAGCAGATGGAGCTGACGATACCGATGCTGCCAAATAAAAATGCTACAGGAGGTACTGATGATGTTAACCAGTACAACAATAACAGATACAATCACGGGGCAGTCGATCCTCGCACTTGGCTCTGAAGGAGGCGATACAGGGCATCTGTATTTTACGGCGATGTCCTGGTTGTCGAACAGCCGACATCTCATTGTGCACACGGACATGAACCGGGAGACGTGGACGGGTAACATCGTGCGTTTTGATACAGAAACGGGTGATGTGCAGGTACTGGAAGAAGGTCTGACTTGGGGAAGCGGGGTTGTTTCGTGCGATGATATCATCTATTTATTGAAGGGGAATGAGCTATACGCAATTGATGCATGGAGCGGGGAAAGACGTACGATTTGCAAGCTGGGGGAACATTGCACGTTCTTTGGGCCTTTGTCGATAACGAACGACGGCAAAGTGCTTGGCGTGTATTGGAAGGAGGCGCTTCATCCCTCCGAGGATGCTGAGTCTGGGGGTGCCGAATGGGTGATTGGCACGGTAAATGTGGCCAGCGGCGAGCTATACGAAGCAGCCCATCCTCAATTTGCTGAGCCTTACCCGATAGCGAATCATGCGATGATCAATCCGATTGATCCGAATCAGGTGTTTTTTTCCCATGAAGGCGCCACGGAGCAAATTCCAGATCGGCTCTGGGTGGTCGATACGGAAACCGGGGAAATGAGCAACCTCTTTTCGCAGAAAAGGGAGGAGAGCGGACGGCCAGTCGAATATGTTGGGCATGAGATATGGGCGTTCGACGGCAGCGGACTGTACTTCGTGAAATATCCGCATAGCCCGGATAAACCAACTGGCGTATATTTCGTGGATCGTCGGGGCGAACGGCACGAATTCATTAACGGTGACTACAGGTATTGGCATGTCGGCATTAGTCCTGACGGCCGATATGCGGCGGCGGATACACAGGAGCCCGGCATTTCCAAAATCGTGCTCATCAACACGGCTACGAAACAGTCTGAGCTGCTATGCGAGCTGCCATGCCGTGGGATGCATCCTGGTCACCCGCATCCATCATTTAGTCCGGACAGCCGTAAGGTCACCTTCACGTTTTCGGATGAGCATGATGTGTTACATGTTGGGATTATGGATATTAGCGACCAGTTATAGCTTAGCGATACCGGAAAAAGTGTTTCGATGGGAAGAATAGCCTTTGTCAAAAAAAGGAGCGCCTCGGTATGATGGGTTTGTCACGGGCTTATAACCCAACACCATCAAGGAGGCGCTCTTATCATGTAGTTTAGACAATCTGAAATACAAGATCAATGAATTGAACGAATCATTAAGCAAGGGAGATGCTATGAAAATTCGTTCCAGCACATATTTCAACCGTCTCTTAATGTACAGTCTGCTGATCGGCTCTATTCCAGCTATTATCGTTGGAATCATCTCATATTACAAAGCCTCCTCTATAGTTCAAGACAAGGTCAACCAGAGTAGCATGGCGACACTCCAGCAGACCCAACTTCGTGTGGAGCAGATCCTCAAGACGATCGATCATTCGGTTACACAGTACATTAGCTCGCCCCTTGTAGTTAATGCTATGTCGCTCCCTTATTCAGCAGCCAATTATCAGGTTTATAATGAAATGTACCAGAACATGGTGCGCAGCCAAACCTTCGAGCTGACGATAAATAATATGACGGTACTGAATTTAAAAGGTCAATGGGGCATCGATAACAACAATATTTTTACATTTGATGATGTACGGAGTCTGGATCAGCTTCTCCGGTATGAGAAGCTGCCTTCATTTTCTTTTTGGATAACGGACGAGGACAAGCGTTCGCCAAGTATTAGTCTCGTGAAGAAAATCCCGCTGAATTCGCTGAAAGCCGACGGACTGGCCATCGTTACCATCGACGAATCGCAGCTGGCGAGACTTCTGGCAGCCGACAACCGGATCGGCAGCATCATGGTAATGGATAAGGATTACCGTTTGCTGTCCCGAAGCGATCAGAAAGTGCAGCAATCCGGCTTGGAGCAACTTGTTGCCGAGGTGCAAAGGCGAAGTGAAACGGAAGGGCAATTCAATGTAGAGCTTGACGGTGACAACACAAGCGTCATCATGCGCAAGTCTAGTTACAATGGCTGGATTTATGTGTCAGCCATATCCATAAAAGATATTACCCGAGATTCTCGCTCAATAGGCTGGGTTACTCTATTTGTATGCCTGCTCATGGTTCTGGTAACCTGCGGGCTGGCACTATACGGTTCCAGGACGTTCTACCGGCCAGTACGGAAATTGGTCGCGACGATTGCCGACAGATTTGAAGATCCGCCAGAAGAAGCCCGCACCGATGAATTTGCCATGATCGGCTATCGATTGCAATCCATGCTGCAGACGGAATCCCTCCTCTTGGCCCAGCTTACGGGACAAGTGCGGGAGCTGAAGCAGTTTTTTGTCATGAAGTTGATCCGAGGCGAGGAGAAAGAGTCTCAGTTACCGGCCAGACTGAAAGAGTATGGCTATCATGCCAATTGGGAGTGGCATGCCGTATTCGCCATTCAGATCGATGATCTGGAGAGGTCTCAGTATAATGAAAATGACCGTGATCTGCTGCTCTTCGCCATTGCAAATATCGCAGGCGAGTTGATCCCTGCCGAGGAACGGCTAGACCCTGTGTTGCTGGAACAATACCAGATCACGGTTGTGGGGGGCATCGGAACTGCGGATGTGGAGTACAAGAATCGATTGTTTGGCGTAGCGGAGCTTATCAGAAGAACAGTACAGCAATACCTGAAGCTGCAAATTAGCATTGGCATCAGCCGTCCCCAAAAGCGACTCATCGATATTTCTGTCTCTGCCGAGCAAGCGCTAGAAGCGCTTCGCTACCGGATTCGTTTCGGCCCGGAATCAGTTCTGTTTATTGATGACGTCCAACCTGAAGACTTGGTATCCAGCGTGTTCCCGCACCGTGCGGCCAAAGAGCTTTACGATGCAGTTAAGCTGGTGGAGCGGTCAAGGGCTGACAAGCTGTTGGAACGTTGCATTGGACTGATCTTTAATGAGCAAGCCGACTGGCGCCAATATCGGATGTCATTGGTCAGGCTGTACACTATGCTGACCGAGCTTGGACAGTCGGAGATAACTGCGGATACAAAGAAAGATACAAAAACGGAATTACCACTCGATCAGGAAAAGCAGCATTTTGACAGACTACTGGATCTAAAATCCCAGGAGGAAATCCGCCTTTGGTTTTGCGATACCGTCATTGCCCCAATCATGCGCAGGCTAGAGCAGCAGAGCAAGTCTCACGCCAAGAAAATATCGGACCGGATAACTGATTTGATCCATCAGCGCTTCGACACCGAGCTTACCCTTGAGGCATGCGCGACGCAATTGAATTACCACCCCAACCATTTGGGGCCTCTGTTCAGCAGGGAGAAAGGGATCAGCTTCAGCGAGTACCTTCTAAACTACCGTTTGATGATGGCAAAGCAATGGCTGATCGAGACTGATATGAAGATCGGAGATATTGCGGAAAGATTAACCTACACCAACCCTCAGAATTTCATCCGTTTTTTTCGTAAGATGGAGAACATGACGCCCGGACAATACCGGGAATTGAACTGCCATCCCAAAATAGGAAAGCTTCACTCCGAAGACTCCACGCGATAGGTCTCCTGCCTGTCGTAGGGGGTCTTCTTTATGTTGATGCGATAACAAGAGGTCTCTTCTCGCCTTGGCCTCATGATTATTCTGGACGTGATTATGATTATAGTCTCTACAACGACAAACATCCTTCCTGATGATTATCCCTTGATTATATACGTCCGCATGTCGGCCGTTTATCTTGAAGGTACTCACAAAAAATCACGAAAAACGAAGGTGGAGTCGAAGATGAATCAAATCAAAGGAAATTTTGCGCTTCAAATGTCTGCCGCTAAGCCGAAGAAGCAATGTTTCTGGTACCAGATACGGAGGAACAAATGGCTGTATGCGATGCTTGCCCCCGGGTTGCTTTACTTTCTGTTGTTGAAATACGCCCCTATGTGGGGACTTCTCATAGCTTTCAAGGATTATCAGCCTTACTTGGGCTTTTTCGGCAGTAAGTGGGTTGGCATCAAGCACTTCGAGCGGCTGTTCCATGATCCATCGTTCTGGATGCTTCTGAGGAATACCCTGGTGCTGGCCGGGTGCAATATTTTTTTCTTTTTTCCCGCACCGATCCTGCTTTCTCTCATAATTAATGAAGTTCGCCAAGAGAAATTCAAACGGGCCATACAGACCTTCATCTACGTACCCCATTTTATCTCATGGGTCGTGGTAGTTGGCATAGCCTATACCTTCTTTACAATCGACGGCGGACTAGTGAATGAAGCCATCATGGCAATGGGGGGGAGCAAGATCAACTTTCTCGCAAATGCAGGCTGGTTTAGAACCATGATCACACTGGAAGTGATTTGGAAGGAAACAGGATGGGGGACCATTATATTCCTTGCAGCCTTGGCAGGAGTCGATCCCCAGATATACGAAGCCGCAAAAATAGACGGAGCGGGAAGGTTGCGCCAACTATGGCACGTGACGCTTCCTGCCATTCGCTCTACCATTATCATTCTTTTCATTCTCCGGCTGGGTACCTTTTTGGACACGGGCTTTGAACAAATCTTCCTGATGCTGAATCCGATTAACCGTGAGGTCGGGGAAGTGTTTGACACTTATGTATATTCGGCGGGGATTACGCAAGGGCAGTTCAGTTTCAGTACCGCTGTCGGCCTTTTCAAGTCGGTTGTTGGATTTGTACTGGTCATCAGCTCAAACTGGCTGGCCAAAAAACTCGGTGGGGAAGGGGTGTATTAATCCATGAATCAACAAAACCGAAGCTGGGGAACCCGTCTGTTCGACTGGGCCAACGTCGCAATCCTTCTGTTAGTGTCGGCTGTGATGCTCATTCCGTTTATGTATATCATAGTGATTTCCTTCGCGACGGAGCAGGAGGTGCTATCCAAAAGCTTCCTTGTATTTCCAACGAAATTCTCTTTGGCGGGCTACCGTTACATCCTGTCTACTCCAATACTGCTTCGTAGCTTGACAGTTACCATTGGGGTGACTGTGATTGGGACAATTGTGAACCTGCTCTTGACTGTGCTGATGGCGTATCCACTTGCCCGCAAAGATCTGTATGGACGCCGTCCCGTCATGCTTATGGTTATTTTCACGATGGTGTTCAACGCCGGTATCGTACCTACCTTTTTGATGGTTAAAGCATTGCACCTTACCAATACCTACTGGGCGCTTATTATTCCCAGCGCGATCAGTGCTTTTAATATGATCATCATCAAAAACTTCTTCCAGCAGTTGCCTGACGGTTTGGAGGAATCGGCCAAGATCGACGGTTGCAATGACCTTGGGATTTTATTCCGCATTGTCATCCCATTATCTCTGCCTGCGATTGCAACCTTTTCGCTGTTCTACGCAGTAACTCATTGGAATACTTTCCTGAGCGCTATTTTGTACATCAACGATTCAAAGAAATGGCCAATCCAGGTCCTGTTAAGACAGATTGTGATCCTTTCGGAGAAGGGGTTGTCCGATATGAACGAGGCGCCTCCTCCACCGTCCAAGATTATAAACATGGCGGTTATCGTGTTCTCCACCGTCCCGATTCTGTCGGTTTATCCATTTTTACAAAAGCACTTCGCCAAGGGAGTGCTGCTCGGTTCTGTTAAAGGATGAACTTGTTCATCATTTAATATAATATCTTCAATATTATGAGGGGGAGTAAGACATGAATCAATTAAATCACAAAATGGTCCTAACGGGTTTCGCAGCAATCCTGACGGCTGCCAGTTTGACGGCCTGCGGCGGCAATCAGGAAGAGAAGAACCAGAAGGCAACGCCAAGCGGAAAGGTTACATTCACGATGATGAACCAGTATTCGTCGACCGAGCCTCCCAAGGCCGACAATCCGATTATCAAGCAGATCGAGGAATACACGAATACCAAGATCAATACCACCTGGGTTCCGGCGTCTGCTTACAATGACAAGGTCAACGTCTCCATCGCCTCCAATGATCTGCCGCAGGTCCTGATGATTGGGGATACCAAGTCCTCATCAATTATCAATGCGGAACGATCGGGCATGTTCTGGGAGATCGGACCCTATATCAAGGAGTTTCCCAACCTAAGCAAGTACAACGCGAATGAGCAGGTACTGAAAAATATCTCAGTGGATGGCAAGGTTTACGGTTTGTATCGCGCCAGAGCGCTTGCCCGTCAGGGCATCGCCTTCCGGCAGGATTGGTTAGACAATCTGGGCTTGCAGCAACCCAAGACCATCGATGATCTCTACAAGGTTATCCGCGCTTTCGCCTTAAACGATCCGGACAAAAATGGCAAAAACGATACATTCGGGCTAGTGGAGGCAGAAGATTCCGGCGGCGCAGGCGCTATGGGTCTCACCGGCTTCCAGACCATCGCTTCCTTCTTCGGAGCGCCCAACCAATGGGAGATTCAGGATGGCAAAGCAGTTCCCCAGGTTATGACTAAAGAGAATATGGAAGCCATGAAGTTCTACAAAAAGCTGTATGACGAAAAGCTGATTAATCAAGATTTCGCTGCAACCAAAGTCAGCAAACAGCAAGAGCAATTCTATCAAAGCAAGGCCGGCATGCTGTTCACTACCCTTGACTTCGTGATTACAGGAGGAAACGAGTTGAAGAAAGCTAATCCTGCTGCCAAGATCGATATTGTCAGCAGAATTCAGGGACCTAAGGGAGATCGGGTGTTTGCAACCACTGGATATAATGGGATGTTCGTGTTCCCAAAAGCCACAGTCAAGTCGGAGGCGGAGCTGAAGCAACTTCTTGGTTTCTTCGACAAAATCGTCGATGACAAAATGATGTATACCTGGACGTGGGGGATCGAGGGTGTTCATTACACCAAAGGAGCGGACGGAGAACCGGTCATCTCTGACCAGACTGCTTATGCCAACGAGGTATCTCCTCTAAAGCAACTACCTACCTATGACGGTGCGCTGATGATCTGGAAGGGTAAGGGGGAAGCGGACAATAGATTCCGCACCATGTTGAAAAACAACGAGGCAATTGCCGTATCCAACCCGATGGAGCCCCTGATCTCTCAGACAGCTGTGGAGAAGGGAACGGAGCTGAACAAGATCATTGCCGATGCCCGTGTCAAATTCATTATGGGAATCCTTGATGAAGCCGGCTTCAATAAAGAAGTGGAGAAGTGGCGCACTCAGGGCGGGGAACAGATTATAAAGGATTATACGGAACTGTATACGAAGCAGGCCAAGAAATAAGGTTCGGGAGGTCTACCGATATGAACAAAGAGTTTTTTGATTTTGATCTTATCATAGCAGGCGCGGGTGTCGGAGGAATTAGCGCTGCGCTTGCTGCTGCAAGATTACAGATGAGGGTGCTGCTGATTGAGCAAGCCAGGGAAGTGGGGGGAACTGGTGTATTCTCCAGTGTATCCCTGGTATGCAACTTCCGGGATTCCTGGGGAAAACCGATTACCAACGGAATTCACCGAGAGTTGTTTCCCACCTCATACACGCATTACAGCGAGAAGCTTGTTCCTACTTATGATGAGCAGGAATTGAAGGCTGCATACCAAAGGCTATTGGCCTCCGAACCGACCCTTACGCTGTGGACCGACTGTGAGGTTTTCCAAGCAGATAAGCAGAATGGACGAATTGTTCGACTACATATCCAGGGCAGCCGAACAGCTACAGTTACCGCCAAGATATACCTCGACGCCACTGCCGACGGCAATCTTTCTGCGTTGGCGGGATTGGAGTACAAACTGGGCAGAGAAGGCGACGGTAAGTTGCAATCCGCCACCGCCACCTTCAAGGTCAGCGGCATAGACTGCTCCCAACTGAAGGAACCGGATATTCGGCAATGGACGGCGATTCATTCGTTGCGGAGGGAGCTGTTGCCTTATTACCTCGACATGAAAGCGGCAGGCGGCACCAGCAACCCCAGGCAGGGTATCACTTGTTTTCCTTATCCAGATGGAAAAGCCCTGCTGTTCAACTCTACTTCGGTGCTGGATGTGGACCCCACCCGGCCAGAAACCGTTACCAGCGGCAGGGAAGAGGGAATTCGGCAGGCGCAGGAATTGTTTGAAGCCATTCACCTGCATCCTGCTTTCCATAATGCGAAGATGGATTACATTGCCCCTAAGCTCGGTGTCCGAGAGGGGCGGCGAATTGTCGGAGAATATGAACTGACCGCAGAGGACTGCCTGCAGACCAGGCGCTTTAATGATATGGTGGCGGCGTGCGCCTATTCCTTGGACATTCATAGTCCGGATGGAGGCGCCACTAGACTTGAAAGTATTCCCAAGCCAGGCTATTACCATATCCCATACCGTTCGCTTATTCCCAAGGGCTGCGCCAATCTATTACTGAGCTCCAGATGCATCAGCGGCACTCATGAAGCTCACAGCTCCTACCGGATCATGGCCTCGGTCAGCGCCATCGGCGAAGCAGCGGGAACAGCAGCTGCACTCTGTGTGTTTCAGGGTCATCAGGATGTCCGGGAGGTCAAAACCTCCCACATCCGGTTCATTCTCCAGCTGCGGGGTCAATTTATAGAAGGAGAGGTGGAGCGGGTTCAGATGCCTACAAGACCTGCCTGGTAGCAGAAATTAATTAACGATTAGACCAACAAATGAAAACGCTTGCAATAATGTTTGCGATTGGATTTCAGATCAGGATAAGGGAGTGAACATGATGTTCGTGAAAAAGTGGATGATCCGTTTGATGCTTGTATTGCTTTTATCAGTTAGCATTCTTGGGGAGGTGGCGCCCTGGGCTGTCGCTGCCCAGCCGCAGGCGGACGTAAGATTGAGTTCGCCCCCAATTTACAGCGGAGTAACCAAGGCTTGGCCAGGCGATGCGGACAAAGATCCGACGCACGCTGCGACTACCGTAAACGGCACGGCGTGCTGGGCGACGTCACAAAATCCGCTAAACCCCTACCTCTACGTTGATGTCGCGGGCTCCGCGAAACCTGCGGGCGCAACGTACGCGATTGTGTCTGTTGATTACTTTGACGCAGCGGCGACGACCATGGCCATCGAGTACGACGGCCAGAGCAACGCGTACCAGGCCACTCCGTGGATGCCCATGAGCGGCAGTCAGACCTGGAAGAATCAGATCTTTGAGCTGAGCGGAATCAAGTTCGCCAACGGCACAAACGGCGCAGATTTCCGCCTGCGCGTTCACAGCCTCAATGGCGTCATGCCGGGAATCTGTATCGCACGCATCCGGGTGACCTTTGCAACGACCCCAGCGCTGTCTGTGATGAACCCGAACCTGCTCTTCACAACTAATTCCGCAAGCCTGGATTTCGGCACGGTGGGTGATTCGGTTTCCTATGATATTTCAGATGATCAGGGCGTGAGTCTTCGCACGGGATCTGTCCCCGTAGGCACCAACGGACATGCTCCGCTATCCGTGATGGACCTCGGGCCGGGATTCTACAACCTCACATTCTCAAGCGTGATTGATGACCAAATGGTTACGCGCGCCACAACGTTTGGCATTGTGACCCCGATGCCAGCGGGCGCCTTGAGTCCTGACTCCTTCTTCGGGATCGACTCACATTTTGGTCACTACAAATCCCTCGAAGATGGACTCATGAACGCATTGGCGACAATCGGATACGGCCACATTCGAAGCGACATTAACTGGTCGCTAATTGAAAAACAGCCAGGTGTGTACAACTGGGCAGGGTACGCCTTTGAAGCCAAGTCACAACAGTCTCTTGACCTCGGCATGACTCCCCAGGGAGTATTGGCATACAACAACGCAAATTATGACAACGGGAAAACGCCGAGCTCCGCGGCTGGTCTGGCTGCATTTGGCCAGTTTGGGAAAGCTGCCGCCGAGCACTATAAGGG
Organism: Paenibacillus plantarum; assembly: GCF_013141695.1. GTDB lineage: Bacteria > Bacillota > Bacilli > Paenibacillales > NBRC-103111 > Paenibacillus_E > Paenibacillus_E plantarum. The sequence goes on along the minus strand of NZ_WHNY01000004.1, from coordinate 342,799 downwards.
CAAGGTCAGCGATTTCAACATTTACAACGAGTTCAATGGCACCGGCTTCAACAACGGCGCTTGCGGTATTACAGCAGCCTGCTATTTGCAGATGCTTCAGGCCATGTACGGACCCATTCACGAAGGAAACCCAGACGCGAACGTCATGGGCCCGATTGGAGCCACCTTTGACGATAACTGGTTTAGTGCCTTTTTCGCTGCCGGCGGTATCAACTACATTGATACGTTCGCGACGAATGTCTACGGCTACGCTTTGGAGGGGGCAAACACCCCGCCCGAGCGCACACTGTTGGTATCGAAGCTTCCTGCGTTGGTGCAGCAGGTGAAGCAGGCGGCTGGAAATCGGCACGTACCCTTTTGGATTACAGAGAACGGTTGGCCGACGTATGCCGCCGCCTCCACGGAGCCCCAGCAAGCGGACAACCTAGTGCGTGCTCAGGTGCTAGTGAAGGCAGCTGGCGTGGACGTCCTCAACTGGTACTCGGCTATGGATGACGGTACTGACCCCACTAATAGAGAACATCACTTTGGGTTGTTCAGGCAGCCCGTCGATGGCGTACTTGGCGTAGCTCCGAAACCGGGAGCTGTCGCAAACGCTGTGCTCATTCGCGCGGTGACCGGAAAGACGATCGGTGCTCGCGATGACCTCGGCTCCGTTACCGCTTACTCGTATCCGAATACGGGAGGAGACTCGACAACTCGGGTGATGTGGTCCACCAGCTCCGAGAACATTTCTTTGCATACTTCCCAGCCTCTTATCATCACTGATGAGTATGGGGCAACGCAAACGGTGAATCCGACAGACGGCAAGGTCGTTCTGACGCTTAACGGCAGCCCGATCTACGTTACGGGCAACGTTGACAGCTTGGGCGTGACGCAGTCTGCGGTAACGGTGAAAGTCGCCGATCAGTCGATCAAAGGAGATACGGTCACAGTTACGGTGACTGCGGACCGATCGAATCCCGATACGGACCTACCTAATGAGTTGACAATCACTGCGAACGGATCGCAGCCAGTGAACCTTCTCACTTCTCCGGGCCAGGTAACGAGCGCCACCGTCAGCGTTCCTGCAAGCACACTCCTCGGCCCGCGGACTGTGGCCGTAGACGTGACGAGGGGCGACGACAAGAACCAGCCGAGTCTTGTTGCTGGCTTGAGGGCAACGACAAATGTCGTCAAGCCGTTCGAGATCAGCGTCCAGCCGACGATCACATCGGATGCGGCATCCCGAAGCTACTTTCTCGACATCGCGCTGAAGAACAATCGAGCCAGCGACTTCACGCCGACCAAAGTTGCCTACCAAGTAGGGCCGACATCAGGGAATGTGTCGAATATGGTGAATGTCCCTGCAAGTGGAACTGTGTCGATACGCGTCCCGCTCTCCGACATTCCGTTGTTCGATTCTCTGAGTTATAACGTGGCCGTTGACAGCTCCAGAGATTCGGATGTTTCATCGGGTTCGATTTCCTACGCTCCCATCGAACCCGCGAACCACCAAACCTTGCCCGCAATCGACTTGGCGACGCAAGCGACATGGGTATCGATTTTGGGGACGCGCAGTAGTAACAGCGACCTAAGTGGGCAGCTGCATATCAACTACAACAACGATGCGCTTGTGATCGACGCCACGATCACAGATGACAAACACTTCGGCGCACGCACACCAAACACGATGTGGCAGACCGATTCCATCCAGTTCAGCACCTACGACCGAGTGCCGGGGCAGGCAGGCGGCCAGCGCGTTGAACTCGGTGCAGCACTTCTCGACAGCGGACCGTCGGTTTACACCTTTGCCGCGCCGACTGGCCAGCAGGTGGGACCAACTCCTGGCGCCCAAGCGAATATCACGCAAAGCGGCAGCACCATGCACTATGTCATCTCTGTCCCATGGGCCTCGCTTGGGTTTAGCGGGCCACCGACGCAGACCATCGGAATGTCGTTCCTGGTGAATGACGATGATAAGGGCTCCACGGGCGATTCCCGCGATGGTTTCTTGCAGTGGGGATCGGGAGTCGGAACGACGCCGAAGGACCCCGCACTGTTTCGCAATGCACAACTAATAAGTGTGCTGCCAGCGCCAACGATGCCTCAGTCTACTTTGGCAGGTGCACAGCAGGTGAACCAGGGCGAAACCTTTGATGTAACGATGGGATTGACTGGCGTTACGCAAAGTGTATACCAGCAAGTGTATGCGCAAGATTTGACTCTTCATTATGATCCAGCGAGTTTGCAATTTAATTCAGTTACTTCACTGAAAGACGGATTTCAAGTCATCGAGCAAAAGGAGGCCGTGCCAGGGCATATTCGGATTTTGGTTGCCAGTGTGGGCGCGAACCAAGGGGTGTTGGCTCAAGGAGATTTGTTGACTATCAAATTTACGGCGAAACCTGTTACTCAGGCTACCTCTTCGACAGTTTCTGTAAGTAATGTCATTATTGCCAATGGACAGGGGAATGAACTGCAAGTAGACGGATCCTCTCGTGAGATACAAATAAGTATTCCTAGTACACCTGTAGATAAGTCGCTCTTGAATGCATTGATCGCAAGCGCACAGGCCACGTACAATGCTGCAGTGGAAGGCAATGGGGATAGGCTGTATGCGATTGGCTCCAAAGCGCAATTGCAATCTGCTATCGATACAGCCACTACGACAGCAAACAATACGAATGCCGCACAGCAGCAGGTAGATAGTGCGAAAGCCGGATTGGAAGCTGCCATTCAAGTGTTTAACACGAAGAGAATAACGGCAGATGTCAATGGAGATGGAAGTATTTCTATTGGAGACTTGGCTATTGTTGCAGGCGCTTATGGCAAGCAGCAAGGTCAAGTGGGTTGGAATGAGAAAGCGGATGTCAATCATGACGGTAAGGTTGATATTGAAGACCTGGCAATCGTAGCCAGAACGATCTTACAATAAAAAACCACGCATCATGTTTACTGGAACGGATTCTTACTCGCATTAGCGAAGATAGGAGTGTGGAGGGAGAGCTGAATACGCTCTCCCTCCGATTATTCAGAAATATGTACCGAAAGGGCGTACTTCATCGATGTTAAAAAAACTACTCGTATTCAGTCTGACGTTACTTTTGACTATGCTCTTACTTCCTCAAATCGTTATGCATGCAAACTCCGGACCAACCTTTTTACTTTCCATCACGAGCCAAAGTGTTTTTGAAGGAAATGACTTCCAGGTGACGGTAAGCGGAAAACAATTAAGTGATATGTACGCATATGAGGTCAATTTATCCTTTGATACCAGCCATGTGAAGTTTGTAAAGAGTGTTAGTAAAAGTGAAGGCTATAAGGTTAATCCGATTGTAAACGGGAATAAGATTCAAATCGCACATACGCAAATAGGCAATAAATCAGGCCAGTCGGGGGATGTAACACTGGCTACGCTGACATTTCATGCGGTTAATCAGGGTTCGGCCGATATTGAACTGGACAGTGTGAAACTAATGAATTCGCAATTAGTGCCTAATATGGTTTCGATTAAAAGCAAGGTATCGGTTCTTGTAAAGGCATCGGGTAACAGCGGTAAGCCTGCGGTGGATGTATTCAATAGTGACATTGTCAATGTAATATACTTAGTTCATGCTATCGAGTCCAAAGTAACGGAAGCCAACAAATCTATTGCCAAGATTGAACTGGCTGACATTAAAGGGCACTGGGCTGAAAAGACCATCGATACGTTCGTGAAACTGCACGTTATCGACGGGTATGAAGATGGAACTTTTCAACCGGATGGCAACATTACACGCGCGGAGTTTGCAGTGATGATCTCCCGTGTATTCGATATCAGCGGCGACATGAATCATTTACTTGTTCTGAACGATATTGATCGCCATTGGGCTAAAAACGAAATTGAGAAACTTGCTAGCGCAGGGGTGATTGCCGGTTACGGAGACGGAACCTTCCAACCGGACAATACCATCAGCCGGGAAGAAATGGTCGTTATGTTGTCCCGAATTGTCAACTTGAGTAAAGCGGACAAGGATACTTCCAAGGATAACTTTGCCGATATGGCAAGTGCAAGCTCCTATGCAGTGAATTCAATCAAAGATGCAGCAGAGGCTGGCATCATCAGCGGGAAGAATGATGGGATATTCGATCCGCAAGGCAACTCCACACGTGCAGAGGCACTTACAATCATTCTGAATGTATTGAACCTTGATCCTCAAGTGAAAATGCTTTTGGATAGCTTGAACTAACCTAAGCTAAATTTCGGAAGTACGGGGGTTCAGTTGAATTTGGAGCGTTAAGCGTTCACGATTGTGTGAGCGCTTATTTGTGTTGTGATTATGGAGGAAACTAGATGATGAGGTGCTTTTGTATCATGAAAAGAATAGTGGTGCAAAAAAAGTGTAGCACTAGAATCAAAAGAAGCTGAGAACATCAAAAAGTGAAGCTTTCCATAAAAAACGGCGGTTGGTATGGTGGGTTCAAGCCGAATTACATCTGGCTAACAACGATCAATCCGATTGATCCGAATCAGGTGTTCTTCACGCATGAGGGTGCAACGGAGTAAATTCCAGATCGACTTTGGGTGGTCGAAACGGGACCGGGGAAAAGAGCAACCTCTATTCGCAGAAAAGGGAGGAGAGCGGACGGCCAGTCGAATATGTTGGGCAAGAGATATGTGCTCATCAACACGGCTACTAAACAATCCGAGTTTCTATGTAAGCTGCAAAATGAAAACGCTTTCTTTATTTAAGTCCATCATGTGATAGTCGAACTCTGGGAACGGACCGGTGATAGGATTGCCGATTAGATGGGAAATGATAAAAGAGGGAGTGAATGAATGTGGAAATGAAAAAGTGGATGATAAGCTTGGTTCTGGTCCTGCTTGTGTCCGCCTGGCCTATGAACGGACTTCTGCCGGGAGGAAATGCGACAACGGTGCAAGCGGAGGAAGCCTTGCAAAACGCAACGATCGGCAATTTTGAAAGCGATGAAGAACTTTGGAATTTCAGCTTGGGATCCGAGTTTCCGGGAGCCCAAGGCGCGTATGGACGGGATGCGTCGGCTCCGAGATCCGGGACCTTTTCGGGGAAGTTACATGGCGATTTCAGTGCTGGCGGCAAATATGTAGCCATCAGTAAAAATTTTCTGCCCTTGGATATGCGGAAGCTGGAGTTTTGGCTGAAGTCGGGCGACGCCTCCGCGATTACGCTAAGGGTAGTTGATTCAACCGGACAGGTGCATCAGCGGAAGATCGCGCTGGCGAGTGCCAATTGGCAGAAGATCGAGATCAGCACCTTCAACATTGGCACGAACTATCTGCATTTCGGCGGCGCCAACGACGGCAAGTGGCACGGTCCCGTTATTGGCATCTCCTTTTTGCTGGAGAAGTCCAACTTGATCGGCGGCAAAACGAGCGGAGACGCTTGGATAGACGATGTGTCGGTAACGGCGCCGCCTCAGGAGAACGTATGGGAGAACGCCATCGGCACCTTCGAGAACGGCTTCGACATATGGTCGCTGGCCTCGCAAGGCGGAGCCAAGGGCGAATATATACGGGATACGGCCGAGATCAAGTCGGGGGCTTACTCAGGCAAGCTGAGCGGGAATTTCAGCGCTGGTGGGCTGAATGTTTCGCTCGGACGAAGCTTTTCTACGCCTATAGATATGAAGAAACTGTCGTTCTGGGTCAAAACGTCCGATTATTCTGTGGTCCTGCTGCTGGCGAAGGACGCGACAGGGCAGGTACATCAGCAGAAAATTGCCTTGGCACCTACTGGCGATTGGCAAAAAATCGAAGTGTGGTCCTTTAACGCCGGCACAAGCTATTTGCATTACAGCGGGGCAAACGACGGGGTATGGCATGGTCCCGCCCAGGCAATCGGGCTCTTGGTGGAGAAGTCCGGTCTGGTCAGCGGCAAAACAAGCGGGGATATCCGCTTCGACAATGTCGTTGCGACCGGTTCCTTCCCGGATTTGGCCGTTCAGCAGTCCCAATTGGGGAATATCTTCCTGGCGAGTGAGCCTGCATCCTTTCCTCTCACAACAAGGGGAGATACGGTAAGCTGGAGCGTTTATGATCATTTGGATCAACAAGTATTGGCAGGCACCGAGGCGGTGCAGGGCGGACAATTGAATTTGACGATTCCTGTTCAGCAGCTTGGTTATTATAAGCTATCTGTTGCTGCGAAGAAGGGGGGTCAAACGATTCAGAGTACGGACATTTCGTTTGCCCGCTTGGCGGCTGATGACCCAACTCTGGCAGACAACTCTCCATTTGGGGTATCCACTCACCTTGCTAGAACAAGCTCCGGATGGACGCCTGAGTTAAGTACGCTGTTGAAGCGGGCGGGGGCCAAAAATGTCCGTGACGAAATTACATGGGTAGATGTTGAATATGAAAAAGGAAAATATCAGAAGCCGCCAGGCCGTGATGCCTTTATGCGGAAAACGCAGCAAGACGGCCTAAAGCCGTTCATCACCCTTGACTTTACGAATCCGTTTTACGATCAAGACAGTACGCCCTATTCAGACGATGGCCGTCAGGGGTTCGCCAATTATGGCAAGGCTTTGTTGGACTTATATGGCAATCAGATGGAATGGGTGGAAGTCTACAATGAGTTCAACGGAGGTTTCGGTGATCGGGGGAACGGTCCGGCAGACTCACGTCCAGACTATTATTTTAAACTGCTGAAGAAGACCTACGAGACGGTGAAAGCTGCCAGACCGGACGTCACCGTAGTCGGCATGGCAACAGCTGTCGATATCCCCTGGATGGAGGAAGTGTTTAAGCTTGGCGGACTTCAGTACATGGATGCAGTTTCCATCCATCCATACAATCTAACTCCAGATGGCATGCTGCAGGCTGTGCTTGATGCGAAAAGCTTGATCCGGAAATATAATCAAGGTCAAGATAAACCGCTTTGGATTACAGAAGTCGGCTGGCCGACACACATTGGTACCACGGGCGTAGTCGAAAAAACGCAAGCGGATTATTTGGTGCGTGCCTATGTGCAGGCGCTGGGCGCCGGCGTCGAGAAAGTGTTCTGGTACGACTTGATGAACGATGGCATGCAAGCCGACTATGGCGAAAATAATTTTGGTCTCATTCGACATCAGAACGATCCCAAGGGCCAATTCACGCCGAAACCAGCCTATGCGGCTTACGGGGCGATGACCCGAGAATTAATTGGAGCCTCATTTGTCGAACAAGAAACCGTCGGTACGGGCATAACCAGCTACAAATTTGATAAAAACGGCCAGAAGCTAAGGGTTGTTTGGGCTAATACCCCCGTGCAGGCAGCCATTCAAACGAATGTACCGATTCAAGTCACGGATATCATGGGGAACACGGAAACCTTTACACCACTGAATGGCAAGGTGTATATGACACTAACCGCCGAACCTATTTACATTCAAAGTGATATTGACGGTATTGCGGTCGATTCGACGTTCGCATTGACGGGGGCAGAAGCCGTAACTGGTGAGCCCGTGCTGCTGACTGTGGAAGCAAATAATGCATCCACATCGTCGCTCACTGCTTCATTCGCAGTGGAAGGATCAACCTATCCTTTGAACGCGGGAACCGGTCAGATTGCGTCACAGCCGTTTGCTCTGCCTGGATTGAGTCAGGAAGGCATTCGCTACGTAACAGGTGATTTGACCGTGAGTGGGAACCGAATTGGAAGACTGAAGCATGCGATTCAGACCCTCCCTTCCTATCGTGCAAGAATCATCCCTGTTATTACGGATGTGAATACGAATGGGGAAGCATTGAAGATCCAAATCCAGAACTATTCTAAGCAGCAAGGGCTAACCGTCAGGAAAGCTGATTGGCAGTTTGGTACGCAGTCAGGAACACAGAATTTGAACGATGTGATTCCTCCAGACACCACCAAGACGTTTGATATTCCGCTGAGCGGCTTTAATTACGGCGTTAGCAACCAAGCGCAAGTGACCATCCAACTTGACGGAAAACCATCTTACGTTTATGGAGGGAAGCTGGATTTCAATCCGATCCTTCCTGGTACGCTGCTGCTTGATGGCTCGGCTGACCCAGCGATCATCGCGTCGCCGCCAGTCGCCCAATTGTCGCAAGGAACGGTAAAAATGCAAAATTACACAGGTCCAACGGATTTGGACGGCAGCGTATGGGTGAATTGGGATCGGGATTATTTCTATTTGACCGCGAAAATCATTGACGATGTGAATTATACATCTATAAGCGGAGCGGAAATTTGGAAAAATGACAGCCTGCAGTTTGCTGCGATGGCGGGTATCCCTGGAGAGAATTTGGGATGGTATGAAATTGGACTATCCCAAACACCGCAAGGGCCGCAAATCTTTCGTTATTCATCGCCTAATACCAGCGTCAGGGAGCTTGTGACGAACGGCTCTTTGCGGGTATCGCGCGATGAAGCACAAAAGGTTACGGTCTATGAACTTGCGCTTCCATGGTCGGAGCTTGTGCCGATCAAACCGGAAACGAATGGGGCCTTCAGCTTCTCGTTGCTTGTTAATGATAACGATGGTACCGGTCGTAAAGGGTATATCGAGTGGGGCTCCGGTATTGGTGAAACCAAAGATCCCAAAAAATTCAGAACGGTTCAATGGATCAAAGCGCCAACGTCTCCCGTCATCACCATGGAAGGTGTAACGGCAGGGGAGAGCTACACGGATCAAGTAATTCCGGTCGTGAAAGCCGAAGATGAAGACGGTGATTTGCAAACCGTTCGCACGCTTTTGGATGAGGAAGTTTGGACATCTGGCACCCCAGTAACTAGCAAAGGGAATCATACGTTATACGTACAAGCTGTTGATCAGGCAGGAAATGCGACCGAGCAGACGATTCCTTTCAAACTGTACCATAGCACGGTACTGGCAGCCTCTAATGCGGAAGGAAAGCTAAATGATTCCGTAGAATTAAGGGCTACATTGCAGGATAGGAATGGGCAAGCGATTGCCGGGGAAGCCGTGTCCTTTGCGGTATACGGGAATACGATCGGAACGGCTATTACCGATGTGAATGGGATAGCACTGCTCAACTACACCATCCAATTGGAAGCGAACGCGGATCAGGAAAAGGTATATCCGGTTCAAGTTTCGTTCAATCAGAATGATGCCACGTATTTCCTTCATAGTGAGGGGAATGGGGGCGTTACGGTGAAGCCTTCGCCGAAACCGAATCCTCAGGATGCTCCTGGCAAAGCGGTGTTGTCGGATGATAATGGGTACGACACTGGAATTCTGGACGGCAAGTACTCGGTTACTATGAACATGTGGTGGGGAAATAACGGCAGTACGTATAAGCTTTTCGAGAATGACGTACTGATCGATACGCAAACCCTCACAGCGCATTCGCCGAATGCTCAAACTACCGTCACATCCGTTACGTACCGACCTAATGGTACTTACCGTTATTATGCGGAGCTCTCCAACGCATCGGGTACAACACGAAGCGATGTGCATACGGTAACGGTTACCCAAGCAGCACCGGCGGTGCCCGTTCTCTCCCATGATAATTGGGATGGTGACGGAAACTTCAACGTCAGCATGAATATGTGGTGGGGGACTAATGGTACGACCTACCGACTGTATGAAAATGGCATACTCATCGATACGCGACAGCTTGCTGATCGCACGCCGAGCGCGCAGTCGGTCACAACGGCGATCCGCAATAAACCGAAAGGTACGTATGAGTACCAAGTTGAACTCCTGAATTATGCGGGAGCTAAGGTTAGCGGGAAGTTAATTGTGATCGTAAATAGTTGATAAAATGATTCCTGAACACTTGCTCTCTCGATGGGGAGCAGGTGTTTTTACAAAAAAGAAAGCTAGGTGTGGTTCATGATGTCGAAAAATAATATTCAGCAATTTACACAGCTGCATACACCTTATAGGCTCGACCGTCCGGTATTGAGCGGATCGGGAATGGAAGGCAATTTTGATTCGCAAGCTGCCGATTGTCCTTTTGTTTTTGCCCATCAGGATTGTTTCTATATGATGTACGTCGGATTTGACGGAGTAGGATATCAGACAGCGCTTGCGACAAGCTCGAATTTGTTGGAATGGGAGCATAAGGCGATTATTCTCCCGCGATTGCGCACGGATGAAAGATGGGATCATGTGGGTGCTGCGGGATCATGGATGCTGCTGGAGTCAAATGGCCTGTACGACCTACCGCGACTCAAAAAGATAGACAATCGCTATTGGATGATCTACCACGCTTATCCGGATAAGGGCTATGAAGCAGGCGGCGCCGTGATGGGACTCGCTTGGACAGAGGATGAGAACTTACTGGAATGGCATAGGCTTGATCAGCCTGTCTTTACCAATCAAGATGGAGCGGTTTGGGAAAAGGCAGGTTTATATAAATGCTGCGTTATCGAACATGAAGAGAGATATTGGATGTTTTACAATGCTAAGCGCGAGGAGCAGTGGCCTTGGAAAGAAGAGACGGGGCTTGCCTTCTCGAACGATTTAATCCATTGGGAACGCTATGAGAACAACCCCATACTTGAAGTGAAGGAAGAGAGCTTTTTTAGTCAATTTATTAGCGACCCTTGTATAAAGCATGATGGTCAGCAGTGGGTCAATTTTGCCTTTGGCTTCGATGGCCGTCACGCGCAGGGGGCCCTGGCGTTTTCTGACGATTTAACAAATTGGCGTGCGTTTGAGCAGCCGCTGCTTCCACATGGAGCCCAAGGAGAACTTGATGAAATCCATGCTCATAAGTCGAGTGTAATCTATTGGAACGGGGTGCTATATCACTTTTATTGCGCGAGTAGGTCTTACAATCCTGGTGATGTGACTAAGCTGATCATATTCGAAGGACAAGATGAGTTTCGTTGTATTGCAGTGGCTACTAGCGAACCAATAACTATTGGAGTGATAAAATAATGAAGGGAAATGACTGGAGTTATGCCTAAAATCATGATGGCTTTTCCTCAGGGAAAGCATAAAGTTGTGACAATGAGTTATGATGATGGTCAAACCGCCGATATCAAACTCGTGGAAGTTTTTAATAAGTTTGGAATAAGAGGAACGTTCCATCTTAACTCGGGGATGCTTGGCACAGATGGCCGTATATCGGAGAAGGAGGTTGCAGAACTGTATGGTGGACATGAAGTTTCCGCACATACGTTGACGCATCCTACGATTGCAAGGTGCCCGAAGGAGCAAATCATAGAAGAAATTTTTGAATATCCAAATGGTTCGTACAGCAAGACAATAATAGAAATGCTGCCTTATCTGGGTGTGGAGTATGCAAGAACTGCACAGAGTACGGGGCAATTTGCGATGCCTGATGATTTGTTGGCGTGGAGGCCTACATGTCATCATAATTCGGACTTAATGAATGTGGCTGAAACCTTTGTAAACTTGAATAAAACGCAATATTTGTACATGCTGTATGTATGGGGGCATAGCTATGAGTTTGATCAGGATAATAATTGGTCATTGATTGAAAACTTCTGTGAGTTTATCGGGAACAGGTTAGATATCTGGTATGCGACCAATATGGAGATCGTGGATTATCTAAAAGCATTTCAAAACCTTAAATTCGCTGCTTCGTGTCAATTTGTCTATAATCCTTCAGCATTATCTGTATGGCTTCAAGTGGACAATCAAATTATCGAAGTAAGAGGCGGCGGCCAAATCCATTTAAAGTAAAAAGAAGAAAAAATCCTTGAAGTTAGAAGTATTCCAAATTACTTTTTTTAAAGAATATGATGAATTTTAAATTATGCTAACGTAAAACAATTGTTGCATGTTGGGATGTGGGCGTGTACTACAATGGTATTATATGGAAAAATATGGGATAGAAATCTCCTCCTCTATTTCCTCGCGCCTTCATGTTGTCCCGGTCTACTACACTTGCTCTTTTACTATCTTTCTGTATTTCTGGCAGACATGGATTTTCTATGGGATTTGCATTTTAAGAGCGGGACCGATGAGGCTTCGCTCTTTTTGTGCATGAAGTGGGTTGGTTTCTGACCGCTGCCAGCCCGTTTTTCGACATCGATTTTGAGGACGGTACAAAGTGCGGGTCAGTGTAGGAAACAACGAAAGCGTTAGCCTCTCTAAAGTTTTCCCGATATATGATGTGGAGGGTGGTTTCGTGGAGCGACTAACTCAAATCGTACTGGAGATCGAGCGTATTCGGAATGAAATGCATCAAGCGAGTGATAAATATGGATTAGAGTCCCGTATGGTACTTCAAAAATCGAAGGAGCTAGATGCACTACTGTATGAGCTTCAGAAGTGGATGTGGCTGCATAAGCGATAATCTTGCTGAGTTTCCTATCTTTCCAAAATTTTTGCAAAAGGTTCATACATCGCTGTGAACATTTGAGTTGGTCCTGGAAGCTCAGGAAAAAAACAATCAATACGGCCAGAACATACCCAATCATGAGAAGCGCGGCAAAAGCCATTTTCTCCTTACAGAGATGTTTGAATTTGGGTCATTCAATAGAGTGATCGCATTAACAAAAAATGTTATCCCCAATTTTCTCGTGAACTGACGCAGCTTGTAGATTTTATTACACCGAATGAAACGGAGTTCGAGATCTTGAGCTGAACATCTTCGGACGATGAAGAAAGCTTGGCCCAAGCAATGCGGCAATGGGAGGTGCTAGTTCGGTGCTAGGCTCCTTATTACAAGGAGAGACAAGGGATGTTCCTATCTGGAGGGGGGCGAGCTGTACACGATACCCGCACCCAAAGTACAGGTCGTAGACACGACGGGAGCCGGCTGGGCACCGTCAATCGCCTATAGCAATTACGGGTTGCAGTGGGATTTTAATTCAAACGGCAACCTGGAAGGTTGGTCAATGGCCAACCAGATTAGCGGCACGGTGTCTGGAGGGATCTTAACGCTGAGGAGTAGCGGAACGGCCCCTTATATGGTATCCGCTGACAACCTGAACAGCCTCGCTGCGAATCGCTATGTCCGAGTTCGATTGAAGAATAATGCAAACGATCCAATGGTTCAAATTTTCTTTACAACAACGACGCAACCAACTTGGGATGCGAAGAGTTCCGTTACGTTTGCAACGAAAGAGAATGCTAGTGGCTATTCTACCTATGTGATCGATTCGGGCGTCAACGCCAACTGGTCGGGAACGATTAAACAAACGGCACGTACCGTTATGTTTCGGAGTTGACGAATGCCTTCGGAACTACGCGAAGCGATTCATTGAACGTGCAAGTCAGGGGGCTACTCCAACAAAGACTGTTCGTTCCAGCGATAACTGGGACGGTGAAGGCGTCTTCAACATTACGATGAACATGTGGTGGGGGACGAATAGGACGCAGTTCCATCTGTATGAGAATGGCGTGCTGATCGATACGCAAACGCTGGACGCCAATTCTCCGCAAGCTCAGTCGACAGTGACAGCGGTTCACGACAAACTAAAGGGAAGTTATTCATACAGGGGAGAACTAGTTAACGCCTCAGGTATTACATCAAGCGACATGACAGCCGAAGAAAAATAAGCGGGAATTGAAGCCTTTCATATGCTAAGGAAACAGCAGGTTGAAATATCACCTGCTATTTCCGATGTTGAATGGATCAATAAATTGTTTGGTTTGGCTGCATAGTTTATCCAATAAAGTAAGGGTATACTTGTCAGTTTCATTATTTGCGACCTTTTTTATTGTGATTGTTGGAATTCTACTGCAAGCTTTGCACATCTGCTGCACTTAATGGATAAGCATAAATGCTAATTTGGTCAATCAGGCCGTTCATCGTGCTTGCGGAGTTGACGCCTACGGTCAAAGGAAATGCATTAGATATATTGCCTCCCGTAAGTGTAGTGTTCTGGCCGACCAAAACAGAATCAACGTACAGCTTTAGCCCCAAAACTCTATCGGCTATGGCTACAACATGGTGCCACTGCCCATCTGCAAAGGTTGCTGTCGATTGGACCGCATCACTGGTACTACCATAATCCAACAGAAACTTAATCGTATTATTTGTTTCAAATCGTAACCAATATGCGGCATTTGTATCTCCTTTATTCAACATATATTTGATTGTACCAGAGACGCTTGTCTTCACCCATGTGGAAACGGAGAAGTTCCCTGTTCTACCGAAATCAAAATCATTGCTGAAGGGATCTCCCAAAGATACATAATCACCATTTCCGTCAAAGCTTAAAGCACCGCCAAACATACCGCTCGCACTCCGAACAGCATTTGTAATTGTTCCATGATAACCATTGTAGGTAGAATCCAGCACTGTACTTCCTGTGGTCTCATCAAACTTCCAATATCCGCTCAACCCGTATAAATGTCCCACTTCCGATGCATTCAAAGCATAGTTGTATAGTCTAACTTCATCAATCAAACCATTCATTGTGCTTGTAGAATTGCTTCCAATGGTTAATGGAAGGGAGTTGGAGATGGTCCCGCTTGTAGGGCTGGTATCTTGCCCAACTAATACACCGTCGACGTATAGTTTAAGACCTGCTGTTCGGTCGGCGACACCAACAACATGATGCCATAGCCCATCCGTATAGGTGGCTGTCGATTGAGCGGCGTCAAAGGTGCTGCCATAGTCGAGGAGGAATTTAATGGTATTGTTCGCCTCGAGGCGTAACCAGTACGAAGCGTTCGTATCTCCTTTATTCAAAATATACTTAGTTGTGCCCGTCACACTGGTTTTCACCCAAGCAGAAACCGAGAAGTTTTGTGAGGTTCCGAAATCAAAGGCACCGCTGGCAGGATGGCCTAAGGTCACATAATCGCCGCTGCCGTCAAAGTTTAAAGCGCTGCCGAATTTGCCGTTCGTGTTTCGTGTCGCGTTCACAATGGTTCCGGGATTAAGGCCGGTAGCGGAATCCACAACAGTAGTTCCTGAAGTTTCATCTAAACTCCAGTTACCGACTATAGACTTATTCCACCAAATTCTCGAAACGATGGCTCGATTCGGAACGAGGGAATGCCATTCGTTACTTGTCACGAGGCTCAAATCAGACGTAACCGCAGTGGTTCCAAAATTGCCTAATTGCGCCCGGTTGTCCGTTATCGACATCACGATTTGTTCTGTGTTTTTTTTGAGCCGAAGCGTAACCGGATCGACTTCAGCCATCCATAAGGGAGCCCGATATCTGAGGATATCCGTGTTAGAATCATCTTGACGCGTATAGACCAGGTATAGCGCATTCGGTTGCGTCACCCAATGCATCTGCGTATTCATACTTCCGGTTACAGCAGTTCCGTCCTCCCATTGCAAAGTCACTGCTGACTGCCAGGTTAAACCGTCGCTGCTTTTGGCCAATCTGTTCTGGATATCATCGCGAAGGGTCATAAAATATTCGTTATTGTACTTGGTAATGGATGTTTCAATACCAGAACGGTTCCCGTTGCCCCCTGAATTGGGAACTGATGTACCTTGGCTGATGTAAGAAAGCGCAGTCCCGTTAAATGATGCTTTAACAACCTTTACATTGCCCGTTCCGTCCATTAAATTGATTGGCCAAAGCATGTCTCCGGTACCATCGTCTACTTCATAAGGATAAACACTGCCGGTATGGCCGAGTCCATTAGGCCAGTCGAATATATACCAATCGCTGCTCCAAGTTGAAGTGGAAGGATCGTATATCGCATAAGCGGGGTAGTTATGTTTCTTGGTAAAAGTAAGACTGTATGATTGTGCCATGCCGAACAGGATGATCTTTCCTGTTTTTTCGTGATAAACGGGTACGGGATCAATTAACATACCCTGGTAACCATCCGGTAATGTCTTCCATTGATATTGGGGGATGGTTGTAAGCGATGACCATGTTTCCCCGAGATCTGTGCTGGAAGTGTAGGCGATATCATAGAAAACATCGGTTAAATTGGTAGGGCTCTCATTTTTATCTTTGGAAACGGTACACATGATTTGGGGACTTGGACCGCCCGGAATGGTTGCGCATCGCATGTGAGTCCACCAAAAGTTATTTGAGCCATCATTTTGATAAGCTACCTTTTCATCGAGCGTGTAAGAAGGTGGTGAAGACGCTTGAGCAACAGATGAATTTACAACGATGAAGCACCCAAGCATCAAGGTAAAGATGAAAGTGAAACATAGGCTAAAAAGAAGTGTTCTTTGATTTTCTTTCATAAATAAAGTCTCCTCTCAACATATCAATTGCCATGAATCATAGTTAATTTTAAAGCGCATTCAAAAGTAGACACTTACTATCGTACCCCTTTCCTTTAGAAGTTGGATGCCATCTCATAATATCACTATGAACGCTATACGATAACGGGATGAAATTTAGATTTGGTGGATTTAATTAAGCATTATTCTGCTGAACTGACTTCCAGTCATTAGCAGAAGAGAACGTCTCCAAATTGGTGAAGATTGTATTAGATACGTCTAATGATTGTGTTACGGACCTCAGATGCTTCTTTTATATAATAAATAGCGGAGTAAACGAATTATTTGGTGAAAGTGAACATCGAGGGGGAAAAACCGCAATGAGAATCACAGCTGTTAAATGTATCCTTGTCAGCGCTCCGTATGCAAGTAAAGGGGATGCGGAGCGGGAAATTTGTCTGAAAACAGGGTACCGTCCAACGGCCTTTCTGAAAGTGGAAACCGATGTAGGCATTTATGGTTTGGGTGAAACCTACGCGGGTACTTATGCACCCGAAGCAGTCAGAGGAATAGCGGAACAAATGGAGCACGATCTGATCGGGCAAAACCCCATGTCCGTTCTTGAGATGTCCGATCGAATGCGGGTTGCTAATTATTATCTAGGTAGAATGGGGCTAACGCAATGCGTGATTGGCGGCATCGAAATGGCACTTTGGGATCTAAAAGGCAAGGCACTTGGCGTTCCAGTGTACGAATTACTTGGTGGCAAGGTGCATAATGAAATTAAGGCTTATGCGAGCGGTGGTAATAATAAGCCGATTGACGAGCTTAAACAAGAAATGCGTGACTATGTGTCGCAAGGCTTCCGGGCGGTGAAAATTCGAATCAACCTGCTGCCGGATATCGACGCGATTGAAGAGAAGGTTGCTGTGTGCCGTGAAGCACTTGGCCCGGATATCGGACTGGCTGTCGATGCTGCGCAAGGCTTAGCGAAGTATCCATGGTCTGTCAAACAGGCAATTGAGATCGCAAAACGCATTGAGAAATACAACCTTCTTTGGATTGAAGAACCAGCAGAGGTAACTAACTATGAAGGATTTGCGGAAATTCGCCGTCACGTCAACATCCCTATTGCAGGAGGCGAGACGGTTACAAGTCTTGTAGAAGCTGAATCGTATTTGAAAGCGAATTCGCTCGACCTGTTCCAGCCGGATGCGGCCGTTATCGGGGGATTAAGCGTTTTCCGCCAAGTAGCGCAAATGTGCGAACGTAAGTCCATTCCGATTGCCGTTCATGCATGGTGCGGAGGAGTGGGCATCATGGGGAATTTCCACGCTGCGTTTGCTTCTAGGAACTGCACGATTCTGGAACTTTCCAATGTGCCGAATCCCCTACGTGTGGAAATGATGGTTGAACCCTTGAAAATGGTGAACGGATGTATACAGGTTCCGTCAACCCCTGGATTGGGTGTACATTGGCCCGACGGGCTGGAAGAGAAATATCCATACATGCCAGGTTCTGTATATCGGGTTCCGCTGACGTTATCCTAATAGGAAGGTGGGAGAAATAAACCATGAAACCTCACGTCTTGGTTGCAGTTAATGGTTTTACGGAAGAACACATGGAACGTATCCGGCAGGCTTTGTCCGGTTGGGCGTCAATGGAACGAATAGACGAAGAAACTTCTGAGTCTGTTTTCCGTGAAAAGATAAGTAGGTCTCATATTATCGTTGGTTGGCCGAAAGCGGAATGGTTGGCAGGAAGCCCGGTTCGGCTTGTCCAATTAGGAAGCGTTGGTTATGACGCTTTCCTAGGCAACAAACATCAAGATGATCCTTCTTTTACGCTTTGTAATGCTAGCGGTGTCATGTCTGTTGCTGTAGCAGAGCATTTAATTGCTATGATGTTCGCATTGACGCGCCGTATTTCGCATCACATACGCGATATGAGTAAGCATAGCTGGAGTCGTCAATCCGAATATGAAGAGGTGTATGGCAGCACGTCTTGCATTGTCGGAGTGGGCGGCATCGGCACAGAAATCGCGCGACGTCTGCGTCTACTAGGCGTTCGTACTATTGGGGTGCGTCGTGAAATCGGAGAATCACATCCTTACATGGATGAAATGTACCCAAGCTCCCGAATGAAGGAAGCTGTAGCGAAAGCTGATCATGTGATTCTGATCTTACCCGGCAACGCACAGACAGAGAAATTGTTTGATTATAAAATGTTCGCTTCTATGAAAAAGGGGGCCTATTTCTATAATCTGGCTCGCGGAAGTATCGTCGATGAGAATGTCCTGCATGCGGCTTTGATTAGCGGTAGGCTGAAGGGCGCGGGGCTTGATGTCTTCGAGGTAGAACCGCTTCCAATGGAAAGTCCGTTATGGGAAATGGATAATGTGATCATTACACCTCATTCGGGAGGACGGTCGGTCAAAGAATTCGATCGTTTCTGTCATTTGCTCTTGAACAATCTGATGAATTATCGTGAGGGGAAACCATTTCTCAATCAGGTGAATTTATAAAAAAAATGACAACAATGACCATTTACGAGGTGAAATGACAGGATGAATACAATAAAATACGCGACAATTGCGAAATCCGCTGCAAATAACCCAAGGAATGATACGGCTTCCATCGCTGAGTTGGAGGATGGTACATTGCTAGCGGTTTGGCACAAGTATGACGGTTCTTTTGGAAGCGATTTCGATTTATGCCGGATTTATGCCAAAACTTCTACGGACGGCGGAATGACCTGGGAACGCGAGCGGATGCTCATCGATGTCAATCCAGAAGATCACAATGTACAGGCTCCTGGTCTGTGTCTTCTACCCAATGGTACGTTAATTCTCCATTGCTTAAGAGGCCATCAGGGGGGATCCAGCTCCACAATGGAAACCTATGTCTCGAAGGATGGAGGCGAGAGTTGGGAATTTCTTGCACACATTTGGGAACGTACGAAGGGGCAATGGCTGCAAGGCGGTGCGAATCATATCAACCTATTGTCCAGCGGTCGGTTGTTACTTCCATTCCACTTCGGCACAGGCCATCAAGGTGGTCAACACAATGAGATAGGATGCTACTTTAGCGATGATGACGGATTTACATGGACGCGTGCAGCTGGTACCGTAGATTTGCCTATGCGTGGCGCTATGGAATCCTCCGTTGCTGAATTGAGCGACAGACGTCTTCTCATGTCCATCAGGTCTCAATTAGGAGCGGTATTTCTGTGCACTTCAATGGACGGCGGCAACACGTGGAGTTTACCGCAAACAAGCGGTTTGAAATCGCCGGAATCATGCACTTGTTTGCGGCGAATTCCTGGCACCGATGTACTCCTTCTGTTATGGAACGATAGTCAGTACGAACCCGGCAAGCATCATTTCGGACGACGTACACCTTTAAGCGCAGCAGTTTCTACAGATGGCGGGGAATCCTGGAAAAGAGTTGGGAACATTGCGGTGGGTCCGAATGAATATACCAATCTGAATTGTATGTTTACAAAATCCGGCAAAGCCATCATTACCTACATGCAGGTCGAGGATCCGGCCTTCGATGCGCCGGCAACAGATCCACCGTTTAAAAGGACTGGAATCGATTTAATGGCTGCAGTGTTAGACACCACAATAATGGTTTAAGCAAGGTAACTACCGTCTATAGACGGTAGTTGTTTTTTCATACTTATCAAGGTAACATCTAATTTATAAGGAGAAACAATCTTCTCTATTTGTAAGCGCTTATAACAGGGGGGGAATGGATCCGATGTACAAAGTATTGATTGCTGATGATGAGGAGTTTATTCGCGAAAGGGTAATTAATAACATGCCATGGGCTGAGATTGGATTTGAAGTGGCAGGGTGTGCTTCTGATGGAGAATTAGCTCTACAAATGGTACGCGAATGTCATCCGGATGTCATTTTGACGGATATTTTAATGCCGAATATGACGGGATTAGAACTTGCACAGTGCGTGAAAAGTGAATTTCCTCACATCAAGGTTGCACTGATGAGTGCGTATGATGATTTTCAATATGCTAAAGAGGCGATACGTTTTGGGGTGAAAGGTTATCTGCTTAAGCCAATTATTCGCGATGAATTCCTCGAGCTGTTCCGAGATGTCGCCAATAATTTAAAGAACGAAGCTGGGCAGCCCGTTCATTCCGTTAAACATATGGTCGTAAAGACGAGTGGAGATCGCAATTCGTATGTTGCTGTTGCGAAGCAATATATTACTGAAAACTATCCAGAACGAATCAAGCTTGAAGACGTTTCGGAACGGCTGCACGTCAATCCGAACTATTTCAGCACATTATTCAAGCGGGAAACGGGAAAGAATTTTATTGATTATCTGAACGAGGTTAGAATCAACGAGTCCATGAAATTATTGTTGCATACCGATTACAAAGTTTTTGAAATTTCGATGAGTGTCGGTTATGGCAATTTTTCGTATTTCAATAAAATATTCAAACGCATAAGCGGTGTTACGCCGCAAACCTATAGAGAATCTGGCGGATCGGTCTTCCAGTTCAAGGAAGGCATGTAATGAAGCGAAAAGAGATAAAGCTGAATCGTTTTTTGTTGCTTTTCTCCCTTTCGATCGTCTCACTAATGCTCATCATTATCGGATATGTGCTCTATGTGAAAACCGTCCGTTACATTGATGAGAAAACCGATATGATGCAAGCCATGAAATTGAATCAAACAACCGCGGATGTGCGCAAGCAATTCGAAGATATTTATCAAACCATAGATAGTTTACGGAATAACACCATATTAATCCAATCATTGGACAAATTAGAGCGACAAGATGCAACCTCGTATGAAAAGGTGAGTCTGTCGCAAAATGTAGAGTCCTCCCTATTTAATTTGAATAAAGGAAATGAGTTCATCAGTGGCATCACGGTTTGGACAAAGGGTGGCCAGTACAGTTCGAATGCCAAGTATTCCTCGTATTATTTTGAAGGCAATCAATTGTCACTTTCCAACCTAGACAATCAGATCAGGTTCGTCTCCATAAACCAGACGTATCAAGCATTTGACTTGAATTCCTTGGAAATCAATGATGATGCACTGCGAAATCTACTGGACATATGGAACAAATCGAGTTACTTTATGTGTCCGCTTAAAGGTCCAGAAGGTTCACTCGGAATACTCACCATCAATTTAAATGCAGGGGTGTTCAATCGTATTCTTCCATACGGTGAATCTCTGGCGATCTTGGATGCAAAGGACCAAGTTCTATTTAAGGGGAGCACAGTTACGCCAGAAATCAATGAACTGCTGAAAAGTAGGGAGAATACGCAGCAAATGGACGGCATTCCACTCTCGGGGAAACGTTATTTTTTTCGGGATATCGGATTTCATGACATCCGCATCGCATTGGCTGAAAACGAATCTGGGTTTCACAAAAGGCAGCTTCTGGCGCTTGGGGGATATTCGCTCATCATATTAGGCGGCAGCGCATTACTTACTTTATTTCTATCGCATTTGATTGGCCGCAAAATCTTGTTCCCCTTGCACAGCCTGATTAGTTGGATCGGCAGGCAGCGCAGCTTGGAGGAACGATGGGAACCTGTAGAAGATGGACGGAATCGATACAAAAGGTTCACGATGAGGGACCGTTTTTTTGTCTATTTTTTAATTACGATACTGCTTCCTATCTGTCTTTTCGTTACGGTTTTTTATGTGCAATCATCAAAAATTATTACGCAGGAATTGGAAGAAACCTTTTATACGCTGTTTGATAAGACAGCTCATAGGGTAGAGTTATTTGCCGATCAAAAAGAGTCTGCCATGACCCGTTTGGCTTACGATGCGTTTGTTGTATCCTACGTAGATCAACCGAGCAATAACCTGCAACAGCATATGGATCAACTCATTTTTGATAGTTTTTTGCCCATTCTCAGTGAGGATGCCATTGGCATCTACAATATAAATAATCAATTGATCTACAGCAATCGATATAAGCATGCAAACCAAATCGACCAGACTTTTTTCGAGCAAATGCGTGCTAGCCGTAAACCTATTTTTTACTGGCTTCCACCGACGGATACAGCATCCTCTACGGTAAGTTTAAGCATAGGCATCGTCGATATAAATCGCTATTCAAGTCCGATTGCTTATATGAAAACGGATATAAACGGTGTATTCTTCACCAATCTGTATGCCGATCTGAACGGGAATGGCAGTGAAGCGTTTATCATGGATGAAAATGGACGTATAATCTCCCATCCGGATATGGGAAGAATCGGGCAGAAAGCCGACATTCCGTTTCAATTGGATTCATCGGAGGGGACCCTATTCCGCTCGAATAACGCCATATATTTTTCCAAGAAAATCGCTGCTTTACCCTGGTATGTGATTGCAAGGTACGATGCTTCGGCGATTAGGGATCAGGTGATACGTCTCTTTTTCGATGATATTTATTTGTTAGTCATTCTTTTTTTGCTGATTCTCCTATTTTCCTATTTGATGTCACAGTATTTAGTGCAGCCGCTAGCTTCCATTCAAAACCGTTATCTGAGCATTGATCTTGATCGTGTTAATCAATTAACTCTCCATAGAAGCTTTGCGATTGATGAAGTTGAACAGCTAAGAATTTCCTTTAACCACATGCTGGAGAGGATTCACAGGTTGGTACAGGACACGTTGGATGCGAATGAAGAAAGGCTAACCCTTGAATTTGAGAAAAGGGAGCTGCACATGGAGGCGCTGCAGGCACAAATTAATCCCCATTTCCTTTACAATACACTTGAAAATATCATGTATATGATCGAAAAGGGAGAGCGCCATTTGGCAGTAGATATGATTGGACTATTGAGTCGTCTGTTTCGATACGCCATGGGGAAAGACAGCCCATTAACGACGCTTAGAGAAGAGATCGTTTACTGCCAGTCCTATTCGAAGATCATGAGCTACCGCTATAAGAATAGGATTTATTTCGAATGGCATATGGACGAATCGCTGAACGATTGTGTCGTTAATAAGATGATCCTACAGCCCATTATTGAGAATTCAATAAGACATACGCTTAAGATGAATAACAGCGAGATTAGGATCAGGGTCAGCTGTATGAAAAAGGAGAATCATATCGAAGTGGTCGTCAAGGATAACGGCCCCGGCATAGAACAAAATAAGCTAGAAGAAATTCGTCTTCGTTTGGAGAATAGAGATCGGGGAAATGTAGGATTATATAATGTGAATAGTAGAATTAAACTCCATTTTGGCGATGTGTATGGCTTATCGATCGATAGTCCCGGTGTTGGAACGATAGTGACAATCCGGCTTCCGTACCAGAGCGTTAACCCTATGGAAGCGTCCTCAAATGTATGAGATTCGTATTATAAACCCCTGATGATAGTGTTACTGATCTCAGGGGCTTCTTATTTATAATGAATAGGTAAGGCAAGCGATAAGATTAGGGGGATGAATATGACAAGTAAAAAAGTAAGCGTTACCGCACTAAGCTTGGCAGTAGTCTTGATGGCCTCGGGATGCTCGGGGGGGGAAACAACGAGCGAACCGAACGTTACCAATGTGTCAGACAAGCCGGCGGATACCTCAAAAACGCTGGAAATCAGTTGGGTTGGCCAAGGGGCAAGAGGTAAGATTGAAGACAACAACCAGGTTCAACAAATGATTGAAAAGAAATTCAATGTGAAATTGAAGAATCGAAAACTGGACGTAAACAACAAGGAACAAAAAAATCTGATGGTAGCGTCAGGAGAGTTGCCTGATATCGCCTTCATGGATGCACCGGATAAGCTATATTCGGATGCTGTCACCCGAAGCATACCCAAGGATATGATCATGAAGTACGCTCCTAATTACGCTAAAGTTTTAAGCGATCAGCCAACGGGGTGGAAAATAAATCAAGTTCCTGGTAAGAATGGCGAATATTATGCCCTCACGGGTTATAAA
Source organism: Paenibacillus plantarum (assembly GCF_013141695.1). Classification (GTDB taxonomy): domain Bacteria; phylum Bacillota; class Bacilli; order Paenibacillales; family NBRC-103111; genus Paenibacillus_E; species Paenibacillus_E plantarum. Next base: position 318,833 of record NZ_WHNY01000004.1, on the reverse strand, counting down.
CAAGATTGGGATAATCTCACTTGGGGTCAAGTTTACCGTCTGGATTGGATGGAAAAACTCGGATTTAAGCCTAAAGGGGACATCGTTCCAGTGGGGACTTCCGGTGGTGCCGAAAGAATTTTCTTTACAAAGCAAGCGTTTACACTAGATGAAGAGCAGAAAATGTTCGAAGCGTTTGCCAATAATGATCCTGACGGCAACGGTAAAAAGGATACGTATGGTTTACTTCTGAACAATAGCGATGCATCTTGGGCTTTAAATACGGAAGCTGGGGCGTTTGGCGTTGGTTGGGATTATAATGTGGAGGAAAACGGGAAAGTAGTCAATTATGCGATCAGCCAAAACTATAAAGAGTTTCTGACATACATGGCCTCTTTAAATAAGAAGGGGTATATCGATCCGGAATTCACCACATTAAACCGCGCTAAAAGCTGGGAAAAATTCGCTGCCGGGAAATACGGCGCAGCGCAGGTGCAGGTTCAAGCGGCAGGCATGGTGCCCTTTACGTTCAATCGTCCGCCTGGAAATCTCGTCTTGAAGGATCCGAATGCGAAATTTCTTTTTACCCCGGCACCTATCGGTTCTAAAGGTCAGCAGGGTTCGGCCGCTTATACGCCTGTAGATGGATTCGGCTACGCGATGGTCATCAAAAAGGATGTCTCGGATGAAAAATTAGCCCGTATTCTCCAGATTTTTGACTATTTGAACTTGGACAAAGAGGGGCTCATGCTCTCAGCGTTCGGTGAAGAAGGAAAAGATTATTCGTGGGAAGCTGAGCCTTATAAGTCGGCTGTCATTCCTAAACAGGCAGCGGAAGTCGAAAAAGACGGTATAGGTTACTACAATTTGCCGATCCAACTAGGGAATGTCAATGCGTATTATAGTAATGCTGCCGTTTCCAAATTGACAGATCTGTATTTTGGAGCAGAAATAGGCAGGAAAACTGCCTATCGGCCCTTCAAATGGGATTATTTCAATCAAACCAAATACAATGAGTTGAAAACCAAATACGATGCAAAATTAAAAACGATTACGGATGAATTCTTGTTTAAGTCCATTACGGGTGAGCTGAATGTCGATTCTGCTTGGGATGCCTACGTGAAGAATTGGCGCAGCAGCGGTGGTGATGAGCTTCTTGCCGAACTGGAAAAAGCGCCGAAAGTCGCCGATCTCCGTAAGAAGTAATTTCCAATATAGGAAAAACGAATAAGATATGGAACGTGGGAGATTTGTCGGAGACAAGTCTCCCCACTTTTTAGAAAGGCGGAGGAACATGGCTATCTCAGTTGAAACATCAGTTATTAAAGCGAAACCATCCAGAGCTCTGAAGTGGAAAAAAGTAAAAAAAATGAAAATGTTGTATTTTCTTTTGCTGTTGCCTGTCGTGCATCTTGCTATCTTTCATTATGCGCCGATGTATGGCGTGATCATAGCTTTTAAGGACTTTAAAGCCGGGCTTGGCATTTGGGACAGCCCCTGGAATAATTTTGAACACTTTAAAAATATGTTTCATGATTTCGTATTTATAAGAGCACTCCGAAATACCGTCATCATCAGCGTTCTGCGGCTTGCGGTAGGCTTTACGTTCCCGATCATCTTTGCGCTGCTGATCAACGAAATCATGCACAATAAATTCAAGAGGACCGTACAAAGCATTTCGTATTTACCGCATTTCATGTCTTGGGTCATTATTGCCAGCATGGTCGTTGAGGTCTTTTCCCCACAGCGGGGGGTAGTCAATTACGTCATTACCTTATTCGGCGGAACACCGATCAACTTTTTATCCAGTAAAACTTATTTTATCCCTCTTCTGCTTATTTCCGATGCCTGGAAGGAAGTGGGTTGGGCGTCGATTCTGTATCTGGCTTCGATATCCTCGATTTCACCGGAAATCTATGAAGCGGCGGAATCAGACGGGGCTAACCGTTTTCACAAGATGATTTATATTACACTGCCTTCGCTTATCCCTGTGATCACTATTTTATTTCTACTTCGTTTAGGTCACATTTTATCCGGCGGGTTTGATCAAATTCTTAACTTGTATAGTCCGTTGGTCTATGAAGTTGGAGATATTATCGATACCTATGTGTACCGGGCGGGTCTCGTCGAATTTAGATTAGATTATTCCGCTGCAGTCGGGTTGTTCAAAAACGTGGTGGGGGTTGTTCTGCTCGTCACAGTGAATCAGATTGTGCGTAAATTCAACGACTATGGGGTGTGGTGAACATGAGGCAAGTGCAGCAAAGAACAGGCAGAATCCGCGTCAGACTCCAACCCGGTTGGTGGTTTGTTGGTCTAAACAGCATGTTTATGGTTATTTTTTCATTGGTCATCCTCTATCCGTTCTGGCAGGTGGTGGTGTTATCTTTCTCCGACGGAAGAGAAGCGACTACGCTCGGTTTCCATTTCTGGCCAAATAATTGGTCCTTTGAAGCTTATCGGTATTTGCTCTCCACTGGGGAGATCGTTCGGCCCTATATGAACTCGATTTTACGTACCGCCTTCGGGACTGTATTGGAGGTTTTATTTACCATACTGGCTGCTTATCCGCTTGCCAAGAAAGAACTTCCTTTTCGCGGGGGGCTTACCACTTATTTCATCATCCCTATGTTTTTTAGCGGGGGGTTAATCCCGACTTATCTGATCATTCGTAGTTTGGGGCTGCTCGACAACTTTCTAGTTCTCATCATTCCGGGAGCTGTTGCCATTTTCAGTATCATTATCATGCGAAATTATTTTATGTCCTTGGATACAGCTATGGAGGAATCCGCCGTGATCGACGGAGCCGGTTATTTGACGCTTCTGTTTAGAATCATTTTGCCGGTTTCGACGCCTGTACTGGCTACCATAGCCCTTTGGGCTGCAGTCGAGCATTGGAATGCATGGTTTGATGCCATTGTTTATATTCGGAACCGCAATTTGACGGTTATCCAAGTGATTATGCGTGAAATGCTGGCATCCATCAGTGAACAAAGCAATGATTTGATGTTAAATAATAATGCGCAGCAAGCGCAGCTTGCGATGAGCAACGTCCGCTCAGGCATTGCGCTGCTTTCGATAGGCCCCATCATATTAATATATCCATGGCTGCAAAAATATTTCATAAAAGGAGCTATGATTGGTTCCGTAAAAGGTTGAAATTTGGAGGGATGGTATGCGTATTCGTTTTGATCTATTTCCCGGCGGAAAGTGCAAAGCTCTGACGCTAAGTTACGATGACGGACGGGAATTCGACCGGAGAATGGTTCGTATTTTGAATGATTTCGACATTCGGGGGACGTTTCACTTGAATTCCGGACTCTTGGGAAAACCAGGTTATTTGGATCGTTCGGAAGTGAAAGAATTATTTAGCGGGCATGAGGTGTCAGCTCATACGGTCAGCCATCCATTTCTGAGTTTGTCTCCAAAGGAACGAATTGCCGATGAGATCTTGCAGGATCGCCGGGAGTTGGAGCAGCTTGTCGAATATCCCGTAAAGGGGTTGTCATACCCTCACGGCGCTTGGAACAAGGAGGTTGTGTCGCTGCTTCCTGCACTGGGAGTGGAGTATGCGCGAACTACGATCAATCATGGAAGCTTTGACATGCCGGAGGAGTGGTTGCTGTGGTCTCCTACCTGCCACCATCGCGATATGCTGGAATACGGCCAAAAGTTTATTGATGAGCGACCGCGTCATCCTCGAATGTCTTTGCTATATGTATGGGGTCATAGTTATGAATTTAATAACAATCAAAACTGGGAGCAGCTTGAGCGATTTGGTGAATTGGTCGGTCGGCATCCCGATATATGGTATGCGACCAATATTGAAATCGTCCTTTACGTCAAAGCATTGCACCAATTACGGTTTGCTGTTTCAGGGGAACTGGTTCATAATCCTTCTGCCTTGTCCGTGTGGTTCAGCTTGGAAGGACAAGCCATTGAAATAAAGCCTGGAGAAACTAAAAGACTATTCGTGTGAAATAGATGTTTGTGATAGAAACTTTGAAACGAGTGTTAAAGGTTACAAGCCTTCTTAACACTCGTTATTGTGTAGAAATTATCCTTTAACACTTCCGGCGGTTAAACCTTCAATGAGAAATTTCTGAATGATAGCAAAGATCAGAATAATTGGAAGGATGATAATTACACCGCTTGCCAGAATGCCTCCCCAATTGGTCGAACCCATGCTTTCCATCACCTCAGCGATGCCAACCTGGACAGTTTTCGCAGCAAGGGAGTTCGTTAAAATAAGCGAGTATTGGTAATCGTTCCAACCAAGAATAAAGGAATAGAGGCTAATGGCGACTAGCCCGGGCAAAGCAAGGGGAATCACAACAACAAACAATGTTTTTAGTTTCGATGCGCCATCCATGTAGGCCGCTTCTTCCAAATCGATCGGGATTGTTTTGAAAAAACCGCTCATGATCCAGACGCCAACAGGAATTGTCATTGTACAATAAATCATGACAAGTATTGTTTTGGTATTCAAAAGCGACATCGAGGATGCAAACTTATACCATGGAATCATAATCATTGGTCCTTGAATCATCTGCGCCAATACGAGCAGTACGAATATGAATTTAATCCCTGGAACTTTATATCTGGCTAAACCATAACCGCTGATACAAGCTATCAAACCCGTTATCAGCGCGGTAATCGCACATGTGATCAGAGAATTGGACAACAGTTTTCCAAGCTGGATCCCTTTTTTTCCTAGAGCCCATGTATAACTATCCAAAGTAAAAGGTGATACCCACCAAGTCGGTTTAGAGGCAAATATGGCTTCGTCGCTCTTGAATGAAGTATCCAAAAGCCAGAGAAAAGGTACTAAGGTAAAAACTAATAATAGAAACAAAATCGTGTATTTCCATATTCTCATCAAGTAAGTTTCTCTCATGTTCTCGCCCCTTAACTATTATCTTTACCAAACAATCTCGCATATGCAAATACCATAATCAACACAATCAGCATCGATAAAGTTCCAATAGCAGCGCCTTTACCTAAATCCAAATAAACGAATGCATGGGTGTATAAATAGGTCGGCAAAATACTGGTTGTATAACCCGGTCCACCATTGGTTAATGCCCAGATCATTTCGAACTTCGTCCAAGAAGCGATGAGTGAAACCATACCAGTGACATACATGATGGGTTTTAACGAAGGTAGTGTGACATAAAGAAATCTCTGCCAATTGGTCGCCCCGTCAATTTCTGCTGCTTCCTTCATCTCACTGGAAATTCCCTGCAGTGCGGATAGCAGCATTAATGTAACATAGGGGAACCCTTTCCAAGTAGAAGTGAGCAGCAATGATGGCCACACCCAAAATTCGTTCCCAAGCCAAACGATGTTGTCTTGAAGCAGATGCAGCAGCTTTAAATAGTAATTGAGCAACCCATATTGTCCGTCATAAATCCATTTCCAAATGATACCGATCACAACAACAGGAGAAACCCATGGAACCATAACTAACCCACGCCAAAGGCCCCTGAGGCGAAGCTTCTGATTTAGGATAAGTGCAGCTGGAACGGCTATGAGAAATTGGAGCAATGTTGAACCAATAACCCAAACAAGGCTATTTCTAAGAATAAACCAGAAATGATCATCATCCATAATCAACTCTTTATAGTTGTTCAAGCCCGTAAACTGCGTGCCACCGCCATGAAGCAGTGAGTATTTGAAGAAGCTGAGACGAAGCGTATCGAACAACGGATAAAATTGAAACAAGGCCACATATAATACGACTGGCGCAAGCAGCAAATATCCGAAAGCATACCGTTTGATAAGGGAACGGTTATGTTTATTTCTTAACGCAATAGAAGAAGCAGGTTGTTTGATTGGCGTGTCCATAGGTGAACTACCTCCTTTATAAGAGTAAAAAAAACGGGGAACAGCGACTTTAACTTCCTGTCGGTTCCCCGATGCATGCTTACAAACGTTATTTGAACTTATCTTTTATTTTATTGATCCCATCTTTGATAGCCGTGTACGTTTCTTCCGTACTCGTTTTTCCCGTGAGAAGCTTCGTCATATTATCTTGCACAAGCGTCTCTATCTCAGGTTGCCCTACGATGGTAGCCATGGGTACACCATTGTTGACAAGAATTTGGTTAAAGTCTTGCAAAATTCGTTTGTGGCCATCAATGGCTTTTGGGTAAACCTTTTCAGCCTTCTTGACGATCTCATCCAAATTTGCAGTTTTCATTGCCGTGACATTGACTACGGCTGCTTCTGACGTATTGAACTCGGAAGAGGACCACTCTTCGATTAGCTTCCATGCAACATCTTTATTTTTGCTGCCTTTGAACATGCCTACTCCAACGCTCGATACCGGTGCTTGTGCCTTGTCCCCGGAAGGTCCTTTCGGATAAGGAATCGCTCTGGTTACCTTAATGATGTCCGGATTGATGCTGTACACATTAGCAGAAAAGTAGGTTCCTGCAGCAACCATGCCCACTTCTCCGTTGCTAAACGATCGCCACATTTCCGGATAGCCCCAAGTGAAATGTGCCTTAGGCTCAAAAGCTTCTAGTTTTTTGAAGTGATCCAGTGTCTCGATATATTTTTTCTTTGATGCTTCCGATGTATCGCTGAGCAGAAGCCCATTGCTATATGCGGCGGTGAAAGGAACTCTGAAAGCAAAACGAGCTACGCCCATTGGGTATCCAAAGCCGTACTTATCGCCTTTGGTCATGAGTTGTGCGGCTTTCTCTACGTTTTCCCATGTTTTTAATTCTTCAACTTTCATGCCGGCTTCGTTCAACATTTGTTCATTTACCATGAGGGTAAAGGAGTTGGCAAGATTCGGAACGGAATAGATTTTATCTCCTCTGGACGCATATTCCAGTGTGCCTGGTAGAAAATCATCTTTTTTCAATGCAGCGCCTGGTTTATTCATATAGGGAGAAATATCCTCCAATCCATCCAGCTGAATAAGGCTTGTGACGTCTTGAGTCATCGTTATATCCGGATAATCGGCAGAGGATAGCATAATAGGCAGCTTCTTCTCCATATCCTGCCAGGATAAGAACATGTACTCAATGTTGACGTTTGGATACTTTTCTTTCATTTTTGTTTTAAATTGATCGGCTAACTCTTTTTCTGCCTCTGATGTTCCCGGATAGACGAAACGTATATCCGCTTTCACGGTTTTCCAATCGATTTCTTTCGTTGATGCTGCCGGAGTTGTGTTCGATGCACTTTTTTCCTCTTTGTTAGAACTACAGCCTGTCAACGCTACACTTGCCAGTACTACGAGGCTGATTAGGATCGTTGCAGGCTTTTTTAACTGTTTCATGTTTACCCCTCCTTGATGATTTGGATACAAATTTATCGTAAATGTTCTCGAATTTTATTACAATGTGACGATTTTAAGGATTAGTGGACTTATTCAAGCAAGTGGGGAAAGGCTATACCTTAGACGTTTGCAAAGCTTTATAATGCTAGTAATTAACATAAGTGAGGAGAAAACAGGATGCTTCAATTCAAAACATTGCAAACCAAAATGCTTGTTTCCTTCATTTTGCTCGTGCTTATTCCCGTCATTGGCCTTGGCAGCTTTTCATACTACATAGCAACCCGTTTTTTGGAGAAACAGACGATGCAGAATCAAGTGCAAATCATCCGGCTTATTGCCGACAATATTAAGCATATGCTGGATGATGCCACCGACCTTTCTTCCTTTATTGTGGGGAACGAAACCATTCAATCGATGCTAAGCCAAACTGCTCCTTCGTATATTGGAGATCCACAAAAGACAATTTTCAATTATTTATCTAATTTAAAACAAGCTAAAAAGTATATATCATTTATTGTTTTGTATGGAGAAAATGATTTTATGTTTAAGGATTTCTCGGAGTTTTTCAGGCAGGTGGTACCCTATGAAGAATTTAAAGAGTCCCCATTATATATGGCTACGGCTGCGCGTAACGGTCAATCTCATTTGGATTATTCGGGATCGCCTTTGTTTATTTACGCGCATAATTACAATGACATCGTGTTAGGTCGACGTATTCTAAGTTTGTATGATGCAGACAAAAAGTTGGGGATGTTTTTTCTTGGAATTAATAGAGATGCCATAAGAGATGCCATCCAAGATGTGCAGATCAGTCGGACGACCAATCTGCTTCTCTTCGACGACAATTATCGACTCGTTGCAAGTAAGTTGGATGATAAAGAAATGAGCAAGCATTTTAAGGACAATGTGAACGGAATTAAAAATCTGCTTCAGCCCAATCAAACCTGGATCTATGAAATAGGAAATAAAAAATATTTAGCTGCGAACACGTCTATTGAGCTATATCGATGGCATATTGTGAGCCTTACTCCGATGGACGACATCCAAAAGCAATATAGCATTGTGCTCAGCAGCACGATCATATTGTCGTTCTCACTCCTGCTAGTTGCGATTGTGATGTCTATATTGCTTTCTAAAGGCATTACACTGCCTATTAAGAAATTGCTTCGGTCTATGAACAATTTTAAACGAGGGGACTTTAATCAAAAGGTCCCTGTGGAGTCGAAAGATGAAATCGGGCTGCTCACGCAAAAGTATAATGAAATGGTCGCCCAATTGAATGAACTAATTCAGAAAGTTTATATCAGTCAAACGAATCAGAAAATGATTGAATTGAAAACACTTCAAGCACAGATTGAGCCACATTTCCTGTACAATACGTTGGATTACATTTTCTTTAGTTCAAAAATCAACGGAGATAACCAAACGGCTAAAGTCGTTCAATCGTTGAGCGAATTGTTCCGGCTTTCGCTGAATAAGGGTGAAGATTACTACAAATTAGAAAATGAAATGAATCAAATCAAAGCCTATATCAATATTCAACATGCACGTTTTCCTAGTCGATTCACTCCCATTTATCATATCGATTCCACCATTGGCCATTTTATTACGTTGAAGCTTCTTCTCCAACCTATTGTGGAAAATGCCATCCTACATGCGTTCGAACCGCCTACAGATCGCCAAGGAGTACTATTAATTGGTTCTTATGTTCAAGAAAGGGATGTTGTTTGGATCGTTCAAGACAATGGTAATGGAATGAATCCGGATCAGGTGGAACAACTGTTATACATACCAGTACGAAGTAAAGGCGGTTATGGCTTGCGAAATGTGAACGAACGGTTGCAGATGATGTTTGGTCCTGAATATGCCCTGCAAATCAACAGTATTCCTGAGATCGGCACCACTGTGATTGTAAGAATTCCAATCATCGAAAATGAAACACAATGGGGGAAACTATATGAAAGTCATGGTCATTGATGATGAAGCGATTGTTATAAAAGGATTGAGCATGTTAATTCCATGGGGGGAATACGGCTTTGAATGGCTTCCGCCGGCTGAAAATGGGAGGAATGCTTTGGAGCAAATGGCATGCATAATGCCCCATTTGATTATAGTGGATTGTCAAATGCCAATCATGGGGGGCGTGGAATTGCTTACAGAAATTCGCAATCGGAAATGGTCAATGAAATCCATCATTCTCAGCGGCCACGATGAATTTGACTATGTCAGACAAGCACTTCAGCTTGGAGCTTCGGATTACCTTCTTAAGCCGCCGGACACGGATATGATGTTAGAAGTGCTCATTAAAATAAAAAAAGAATGGGAGGAAGAAAACCGACGCAACCACCAACTACAGGAAAATATGCCTCTAATCCGTGACAGGTTTTTAAGAAGCTTACTGGAAGGAGCTCGACTTAACAAGAAGTTGTTTATGGAGAAAACTGCCTACCTGAAGGTTCCGTTGACCTTGCAGCCTTTCCGGATGGTCTTGCTGCAAATTGAACAGGACCCCGAAACCCTCAGAAATTATAATTATGAAGATCAGCAACTGATGAATTTCGCTATCCAGAATATTGCTGAGGAAACGTTGCAACGATGGGAAAATAAATGCATGTTTCTGAAGAAATCGGGACAGTTTGTGATGATTATTAATATGTCATTTGCTATGGAGGAACTTCGCCGTGACCTGCAGCATTTGGTGATAAATATTAAGCAAACCTTAAAATACTTTGTTACCGTCGGGATCTCAGCCCATAATGAACAATTGGTTCTCGAAGGGAAGATGGCCTATGAACAGGCTCAAATGGCCTTGGAATATAAATATTACACTGGACCAAACGAAGTCATTTTTATTGATGACTTAGACTGGGAAATGTCAAAGAGCAAGAGAAAGAACGATGGACGGGAGTCTTTAATAACTGAAGCGTCTACAACTGAAGAAATATCAACTGCTTATGAACGGCTGCGAATGGCACTTAAGATAGGTAATCTTCAGGAATTAGAGGATTGGATGCACTCATTTTTCAATGAACTGCAAGAGAAGGAGATTACAATTCCATTAACGAAAACGGAAAGTCTGCAAGCCATGATATATGGCGCCAGCGTTATTTCCGAATTGCATCCCAAGTTGCAATTGGATCATCTATTGACTGCTGAGCAAATTCAATACGTTGTAGCCGCTGCTACCTTGCAGGAACTTAGTCAAATTTGCAAAACGTTTCTTCGTTATTTGCTCCAGTTAACCGTTGATTTGCGAAAATCCGGCAGGAATAACGTTGTGGAAGCTGCTAAAACTATGCTAGAAACCAAGTATGCAAGTAACCTTTCTTTGGATACCATTGCCAAAGAAGTTTTTGTGTCGCCTGTCTATCTAAGCTTTTTGTTTAAACAGGTAGAAGGCATAAATTTAACTGACTATGTAACCCAGGTTCGGATGGATAAAGCTAAGGAACTGCTGCTCGGCTCTAATCTCAAAACCTATGAGATCGCCAATCAAGTGGGGTACCAAGACGAAAAATATTTTAGTCGGCTTTTCAAGAAGAAGATCGGGATGACTCCTACTGAATTCCGTCAATAAGACTAGCGATATAAAGCGAGTGATTGTAATAGAGAGGGGTAGTCTATGAGATTCAGCATTTCAGGAAAGGTCATGTTTGTTTACAGTTTGGTTTTCATAACGATCATTTTTTTGTCTTTTTGGCTGTCTTATACAGGTACCGTAGGACGATTGGAGCAGGATCTGAAGAATACTCATGTTGCTCTGTTGAAGCAAATTGATGATAAAATCGAGATCGTGTTTCGTCAAACGGAGAAAGATTTGCTCAATATGTCGCAGGAGTTAGAGTATGTATATTTTATGTATGACAGTTATGATGATGCAGCTCAGAAATATGCGAATTTTTTTGGATTATCAAACAAACTGAAGACGATTGTGCACACGAATGAACTGTTTGCTTCAATATTCCTTTATTCAGAGGTAAGTGGCGATATGCTGACTGATAAAACATATATGAAGAGAAGTGACTCGAAAGACAGCTGGTTGGCTACTTATATCAAGATGAAAGGGCATTCAAAATGGCTGACTACGCATAAAGTATGGGATGGCGAAAAAGAACAGGATGTTGTCACGCTAATTCGTTCCTATCCATCGATCAGCAGCCCTGAATATCGAAAGGGACTTGTTGCCATCAATATCAGTGAAGATGTTCTTTATCGGATGATCAAGGATGTGTATGAAGAAGACCAGGGCGGACATACCTTCATTATTGATGATCAAGCAAACATAGTGACTCATGACGACGCAACGCAATTATATAAGAACTTGGCACACATTCCTTATATTCAACAGATCTTGAGCCATAACGGAAGCGGACATTTCACAGTGAAAATGGAGGGAATTGAGCAATCGATATTTTATACGGCCTCTACTTATACGGGGTGGCGAATTGTCAGCGTTATTCCCAAATCTAACGTATATCAGCCTTTGAAGTCTACACGGAGTCTAATGATTGCATTTGCCATCGGTATGGTTCTTTTAGCTCTAAGTGTTCTTTTTTACGTAAACCGTCGGACCTTTAAACCCTTGGATCGATTAGCCGGGAAAATGTCAGGAGCGTTCAAGCCAGTCCATCCTGAAGATGAGCCGATGAGAAGTGCTGTTGGGCTTGGTTACCTAGAAACGGTATTCGATCAAATGTTTGTAGACCGTGAACAACTAGAAAAGCAGGTCCGGGATTCCAAGCCAGTATTGAAATGGAGAATCATCTTGGATATGCTGTCTGGCTATAGAACGGAGTATGCATCCGTGCGCCAACACTTGGAATTTACTGGAATACACTTGTATTCTGAACGGTTTGTCGTGTGTACAGCCGAGATCGGTAAGGAGGGCGGCGTCAGCCCGAAGGATGAAACCTTGTATACGTATGCGTTATGCAACGTTGCGGAAGAGTTGATGAATATGGAAAATTCGGGGGTTGCTGTTGATTTAGGAGCGGGTTTCGCTGCCATTGTTTTTAGCTTTGCAGAAGGAGATATGGAACAAAACCATTTGCGTGCATTAGCCGTCCTCGAGTTGGTTTTGGATGTCATGAAGAGGCAATTCGGGCTTCAGGTGACCATTGGTGTAGGAAGATGCTATCAGGATATGAAGGATATCCCCATATCGTACGACGAGTCGCATAAAGCCCTGCAATACAAAATGGTCATCGGGAGTCATTCAGTCATTTCTATTGAGGATTTGCTGGGGCATGATAATCAGGACTATTACCGCATGATAAAGATGACGGATCGAATCGTAGAAGCATTAAAGCAGACAGAAAACGAGAAATTAAAGGAATATATAACGGAATTGTTTCGAGAAGCGGTAAACGGAAGCTTATCTCCCGATTTGATAAGGCAGCTTTCCTACGATTTGATTATGAAATCATTGCAGGTCGTTGCTTCGGTCGGCATAAATACGGAGGAATCACTTGAAGAGATGGGTAATCTACACCAACGGATACATCAATGCGACAATTGGCAGGATACGCAGCAGATCGTCAAAACTGTACTTGAAGGATTAGCCGGGAAAATTGAGGGGAAACGCAGTCAACGGGGAAGCAATAAGACAATTGACAGGTTGTTGCCTTACATTCGAGATCATTATCGTGAGAGTGAATTTTCTCTCGAGTTGCTATCCGAAAAGTTTCAGTTAAATCCGACATATGTAAGCAAGCTGTTCAAAGAATATATGGAGAAAAACTTCATTGATTATTTGATTGAGATCCGGATCAATGCTTCCAAGGAGCTGCTTGTTGTTAAGAATCGCAAGATTAACGATATCGCAGAATGGGTTGGGTATACAAATACACGCAGCTACCTTCGGGCTTTCAAAAAATATACGGGCATGACGCCCACTGAATATCGGGAGTGGGTTCTCGGATGTGAAGCAAATTCTGCGTCGGAGTAAGCTTCAAGGAGCAAAAACCCAAGATAAAGGTACCACCCTAAAGAAATGTAACCAGGCAATATACATAAAAAGGAACATACCTCATAACACGTCTATTTCCTTCTCTTGTCACCTCTCCTACAATCAAATTGTAACCGAACGAAAGGTTTGACAAAAAGACTTACGAGAGGGTGAATCGATATGAAGGGTAGGCTCCCGGCAACAGAATTACGGACCGGGACACAAACGGTTGGAATCGGAAGGTTCAGGCAGTCGGTATGGAGAAGGCTGATGCGGGATAAGTATTTATATATGATGCTCCTGCCCGTAATCAGCTTTTATGTCCTGTTCAAATACGCTCCGATGCTTGGTGAGATCATTGCTTTTAAGAATTATCGGTTTGCGGACGGCATATTCGGAAGCCAGTGGGTTGGATTCAAGCATTTCCAAATGATTTTCGCTAGCCCGGACTTTTGGAGGATATTAAGAAACACACTCGTACTTAACTTGTACAGTCTCGTTCTTGGATTCCCTGTCCCGATTGTCCTTGCTCTTCTGCTTAATGAAGTAAGGCGGAAATGGTATAAGAGCATTGTGCAAAATATGTTGTACGTCCCCCACTTCATGTCATGGGCAGTTTTGGGCGGAATTGTGGTTGCCGTGTTCTCACCGAGCACGGGGATTGTGAATATGGTCATCAAGAAATTAACCGTAGGGGAATCCGTTTACTTCATGGCAGATTCTTTTTGGTGGCCGATTGTGTATACGTTATCGAGCACTTGGAGGGAAGCAGGGTGGGGGACGATTCTGTATATGGCAGCAATGGCCTCGATCGATCCGCAGCTCTATGATGCAGCGAAGATGGACGGTGCCAACAAGCTGCGACAAATTTGGCACATTACATTACCGGGCATTCGGAGTACGATTGCCATTCTGCTTATTCTTAGAATGGGACAAATGATGGATGTGGGGTTGGAACAAACGCTCGTTCTGCAAAATAACTCCGTACTTGATGTTGCAGATGTCATTAGCACCTATGTGTATAGGGTAGGTTTGCAGAATATGAGTTACAGCTATACAACGGCGATCGGCCTGTTCCAATCGGCTATTGGCCTGATCCTGATCGTTGGCGTTAACCGGATGATTCGAGTATCCGGGGAACGGGGGTTATGGTAACCCATGAATAGGACAAACAAAGAGATTCTAAATGGAATGGCAAGAATAAGTATTTACATACTTCTCGGTTGTATCTCGTTACTAACCCTATTCCCGTTCTGGTACGAAATTGTGGCATCCTTCAGCAGCAGCAGGGCGATTAATTCCGGCGAAGTTTTCTTATGGCCAATCGAGTTCAATGTAGTTGCTTATGAACGTTTGTTTGACGATGGCCAGTTATTCGTGGCCATGCGCAACACGGTTGTCGTCACGATTGTTGGAACGGTGCTTAATATGGTCATGACGATTCTGGCAGCCTATCCGCTCTCGAGACGGAGACTTCTCGGTCGAAATGCGCTGCTGATGATGATCACGGTTACGATGTTGTTTGTCGCGGGCATCATTCCCAACTTTATCCTCATCAAAACGTTGGGGTTAATGAACTCGTATTGGGCTGTTTGGCTGCCTGGATTGATCAGCACTTACAACATGTTTGTGATGAAAACATTCATGGAAGGGCTGCCGGAGGAAATTGAGGAGTCTGCGGCGATGGATGGTGCCGGCGATTTGCGAATATTAATGCAGATCTTTATCCCGCTCTGCAAGCCGATTTTGGCTGCATTATCCTTGTTTTACGCCGTTAGTTGGTGGAACAGTTACTTTAATGTGATGCTCTATATCACAAAGTCGGCCAAACTGACCGTCATGGTGAAGCTGTATCAGATGGTCAACAAGGTGGATGAGAATTTATTAAACAATATTGGAGGAAACGATGCGGCGGAACGCATTCTACTTACGCCGGAAGCGATTAAAGCGGCTGCTGTCGTCATTGCCGTGATGCCGATTCTTTGCGTATATCCATTCCTCCAGAAATATTTTGTCAAAGGCGTCTTGATCGGATCGGTCAAAGGTTGATGTCCCGAGCGAACTGACGCTAGATATGAATATCATACAGATAAAGGGGATAAAAGAATGAGCAAGTTGAAATACGCAGGAAATGCAGTTCTCGCTGTAACCATGTCTTTGACATTACTTGTCGCATGCAGCTCCAACCAGACTACTTCGGTGCAACCTAGCAGTTCACCCGGTTCCACCACCGCACCCGGTCTAGGTCCCAAGAAGGAAATCAGCGTATCCATGTTCGATCGCGGTACAGTGCCGACGGAGGAAGGCACCTATGAAAGCAACCGGTGGACAAAGTGGATCAATGAGAACTCACCTGTGAATGTTAAATGGGTTCCTATTACCCGGAGCCAGGCGCAGCCCAAATTAAACGCTCTAATCGCGTCCGGTGAAGCACCTGATTTGATCTGGGAATACGACCGGAATTATATCAGCCAGTTGGCCAATCAAGGCGTTATACAGCCGATCGGCGATTATATCAACAAGTACAGCACGACGTATAAAGCATATTTGGAGAAACATCCGGAGCTTAAGCCTTATCTGAACGTCAATGGTCAAACGTATGCGGTTTCGTTCGCTCGAGATACGGTCGCAAATCACGGCATGTGGATTCGCCAGGACTGGCTAGATAAGCTAGGTCTGAAGACTCCGACTACGGCAGAGGAATTTCTCGATGTCGCTCGCAAATTTAGAGACGGTGACCCGGATGGCAACGGCAAAGCGGACACCGTACCGATTTCATTAAGCAGTAGCGGTGTCGGTATTTTACGCGCTTTATTTTTTACCCAGGAAAATCAGTGGTATGTGGAAGGCGGCAAGCTGGAATACGGTAGGCTCCTTGACCGTTATGCGGATTCGCTTGCGTTCCAGAAGCAGCTCTTTGACGAAGGGCTTATCGACAAGGAATATATTACAGACACTAATTTTCAGCGATCAAGCCAGTTGTTGACGACCGGTAAAGCAGGCATATATTTGGGGCAATGGGGTGCGGGGAGTATGGATAACGCCTATCGCGATTTGCTGAAAAATGTGCCAGATGCGAAGTTGACTCCGCTTGAATCGATCAGTACCAAGTATGGCAAGGACGGCTTATATCAGGAAGCGCCACCAAGCGTATTTACCGTATTTAACAGCAAAATGAAGGAAGATCAAATCAAATCGGCCATCCAATTTATAGACTGGATGCTGAAGGATGGATGGGTACCTCTCAAGTATGGGGAGGAGAACGTGCATTATAAAACGGTTGATGGCGCTCGGCAGACCATCAATCAGGACAAATTTATCAAGGAAGTCAGTTATGCCGGCGAATACGCGCTCATGATCGATTCGATGATGACACCCAAATTAATCGTAGACATGGCGGCCAAAGATGAGATATCTCAGAACTATGCCAAGTTAAAGGCGAAATCGCTCGAATTGACGATGAAGAATACATACCGGAGGGATATACCATACAGCCCAGATATTCCTGAACTAACCCAGTTGATCTCTACGTTCTCACCGATCGCTGTTCAGATTGAAACGAAAGTGGTTACCGGTGGGAAGTCCATAACAGCCCAGGATGGACTGAACGACCTCCGCAAAGAATGGAAGCGCCTTGGCGGAGATAACGTAGATAAACAGGTCCAGGATTGGTATCAGAAGAACAAGAACAATTTTAAATAACAATCTGTACCGAAATTGGCAAGTACTTTTTCCGGATGTCCATCATGTCCGGGGAAAGCGCTTGGCAACTATTTTAAAATAACGATATGAGGTGAGTAAATGATAAAAAAGATGCAATTGAAAATAACGAGTATGGTTTTAGCCTTTTCAATGACAGCTGCTTTGCTCCAAGGTTTTGTTGCTCCGATTGTTCCCTATGCAAAAGATAAAATGTCTGCTTTAGCTGCGGTATCTAATCCGGTTATCTCACAAGTATATCCGATCGAAGACACCTATGTCAGAAATGGAGGGAATGCGAATGCGAACTTTGGATCCTCTACAACACTAAGTGTAAAGAGTTTTGATGCAGATATCAATATTAACCGACAAGCTTTCATGAAATATGATTTAAGCTCTTTTGCAGGTGAGATCGGATCGGCCAAGTTAAAGATATATGCCATTGACACGGAGAATTCAACGATCGGCGTTCAATTGTTTGGCATGGAAGACGACGCATGGAAAGGAAACACGGTAACTTGGAATACCAAGCCAATTCCCGAACATTATATAACCAATATCAATGTTGGCAAAATAGCGAGCTGGTATGAAATCGATGTGACGGCATTTGTGAAAAAGCAAAAGGAATTAGATCAAACGGTAAGTTTCGCGTTTTTGGAGCAAGCGGCAAAAGGTCACGCTGTGAACATCAACAGCGTGGAGAATACGGAGAACCGTCCGTATTTGGAGATTTCCGCTGATCGAGTAAATGCAAGCGCTCCCAATTGGCTGTCTGGGGGATCCGTCAACATTTCTAATGTAAGCGCAACAGGCTTGCAATTGAACTGGTCGGCGGCTGCAAACCCGGCAGGCGTTGCCAGTTATACCATTTATCAAAACGGAAATGTCATCGGAACGGTTGGCGGATCGGTAACCTCGTATACAGTGACAGGATTGCAGGTCGGACAAAAGGTTACGTTCAAGGTAGAAGCCGGTAATGCCCTGAATCAATGGAGTAACGACGGGCCCTATGTGACTGTAACGTTGCCCAATCCTAAACAGACGGTTCTGCTGCCACTCGAGGACACCTATGTCCGGGGCGGAGGGAACGCGAATGATAACTATGGAACTTCTGCGTTGCTGGGCGTGAAGAATTTTGCTGCAGATGCCAACTTGAACCGGCAAACGTATATGAAATATGATTTGAATTATTTTGCCAGCGAGATCGGGTCGGCCAAATTAAAGATCTATGCCATTGATACTGAGAATTCGACAATTGGTGTCCAAGTTTTTGGTATGGAGGACGATTCATGGAAAGCAAACACGGTAACTTGGAATACGAAGCCAGCTATCGATACTTACATCGCCAATATCGATGTAGGCAAAACAGCGGGCTGGTATGAAGTCGATGTGACTGCTTTTGTGAAAAGGCAAAAGGCGTTGGATCAGACAGTCAGTTTCGCATTCTTGGAGCAAGCTGCGCAAGGTCATGCTGTGCAAATTAACAGCATGGAAAACACGGTGAATCGGCCTTATCTGGAACTTTCAACAGATCGAATAAATGCAAGCGCTCCCAATTGGTCGTCGGGGGGGAGCCTCACCGTTGCGAATTCAAATGAAACGGGCTTGCAATTAAACTGGTCGACTGCGGCGGACCCTGTTGGCGTAACTGGTTATAAAATCTATCAAAACGGAATCATCCTGGGGACGGTTGCCGGTACTGTAAGCTCTTATACGGTTACGGGTCTGCAAATCGATCAAAAGTACACGTTTAAGGTTGAGGCTGTGAACGGCTTGAATCAATGGAGCACGGATGGGCCCTTTATTACAACGATGTTGCCATCCACAAGTCTGGTACAGCTTCGTCCGGGCAATGTGTTTATTAATAACGAAGCTATTCAGTTTAAGGTAATAACCACAAGACCCAACGTATCCTGGGCAGTCTATGATTATCAAGGAGCTGCGGTTTCCGATGGGATCAGTCCGGTTGTACAGGGTGAGGCCATTTTGACCGTTCCTTTTACAACGTTCGGTTATTTCACTTTACAAATTAAGGTCCAATCGAATATCAGTGATCCCATTTCCATCAAAACTCCGTTTGCCGTGCTTTCTCCCTTAGATCAATCGGGTCATGAGAATTCTCCGTTCGGGATGGCTACTCATCTGCACCGTATCCCGCCGGCAGATGCGGCTAATATGATAAAAATGATGAAATATGCCGGAATCGATATGGTTCGGGACGGCAGAGAATGGAACAGTATTGAAAAGCAAAAGAGTTCATACACCTTTTCTCCTTCTCCTGATGATTACATGGCGAAGTTGAATGATGATCATTTTGATTTCACGTTTGTTTCCGGATTCAACAACCCGTTTTACGATAACAATAGCACCCCCTATACCGATGAGGGCCGTGAAGGATTCGCCAATTATGTGAAAGCATATGTGGATCGTTACGATGGCCAGCTTGATGCCGTCGAGGTTTTCAACGAATTCAACGGAAGCTTCGGGGACAGAGGAAACGGTCCGGCAGATTCCAAACCAGAAAACTATTTTCCATTGCTGAAAAAAACATATGAAACAGTCAAGTCTGCGCATCCTGACATGCCTGTTGTGGGTATGGTCATGGCTATCGACTTGAATTGGATGGAAAAAGTATTCCAGCTTGGGGGCATGCAATATTTGGATGTGATTTCCGTTCATCCTTATGTATATCCCGGTGAGCCGGAGCGGTTGGAAAGTCAAATTAAAGGCTTACAGGACTTGATTCGGACCTACAATAATGGACAGTTGAAACCGATCTGGATCTCCGAGACAGGCTGGCCGACGCAACTGGACAGTCGCGGAGTGGATGAACAGAAGCAGGCGGACTACCTGATTCGTGGTTACGTCGTTTCAATCGCGAACGGTATTGATAAAATCATGTGGTACGATTTTATGAACGATGGTGTTCAGCTCAATTATAACGAAGATAATTTCGGCATCATCCGTAATCCGAATGATAAACTTGGCGCTTACACGCCTAAGCCTGCCTACGCGGCTTATGCGACGATGTCAAGAGCACTTGGCGGCGCACAGTTCGTAAGTGAGGATTCGATGGATGCTGACATCCGAAGTTATGTTTTTGAAAAGGACGGTGAACAAATAAGAGCTTTGTGGGCAGTAGGCTCGTCGGTCCCGGCTGTTATTCATACCACCAATTCGATCCAAATCACGGATGTCATGGGAAATACAGAAACCTACGTCCCCTATAATGGGAATGTGTATGTGACATTAAACGATGAGCCGTTTTTTATAAAAGGGCATATTTCCGGAGTCGAAAAGGATTCCACCTTCTCCCTGCATGGAGATCCCGCTCGGGTCGGTGATCCGATCAAGCTGACATTGGAAACCGATAATACAACATTTGCACCATACTCATTTAACTTGAAGGTTGAAGGCGAGTCATATCCGGTATTTGCCGAGGGTGGGCATAAGGTTACCCAAATGCTGACCGTCTCGAATCTGAATGAACCCGGAGTCCGCTTGGTTAAGGGTTACTTGATGAAAGGGAATGACAAGATCGGCATGATAAGGAGTGCGGTTACAGCTCTCCAGTCTTATGAAGTCAAGGTTCGTCCCATTTTTGCCGACGTAGATACGATGACCAAAACGCTTCAAATTCAGATCAACAATCTTTCTGCCACCAAAGGATTGCAAGTTACAAAAGTCGAATGGAAGTTCGGTACGCAATCGGGAACGAAGGAAATACATGCTGTGGTTCAGTCCAGTTCCGCAGATGTATTTGATATTTCGCTTATCGGTTACGGTCTAGGGGTAACCAATGCGCTTAAAGTCACGGTTTACTTTGATGAATTCGATCCGTTCACTTATGAAGGAACGGCTGAATTCAACCCCATTATGCAAGGGACAGTAAACGTTGGCGGAGGACTCGATCCAGAAACGGCAGCCGCTGCTTCCACAATCGACCTGTCCAAGGGTACGGTCAAGATGACGGGTTATCAAGGCGCAAATGATTTAAGTGGGAAATTTTGGCTTAACTTTGATTCGAATCGTCTGTATATCACAGCCAGAGTCAAAGATAACACCATGACTGCACCCTTTGCTGGAGCGGACATTTATAAAAATGACAGCTTTCAATTCGCAATTTCGAACGGACTCCCGGGAGAGAGTCTCAGTTGGTATGAATATGGGATTTCCCAAACACCAAACGGTCCGCAAATTTATCGCTGGATTACACCTCCGGGAGTAAGTAAAGGGTTAGTGACAAATGGCGATCTTGTCGTGACGAGAGATGAAAATCAGCACGAAACGATTTACGAGTTGGCGCTTCCTTGGTCGGAATTAACGCCGATCAAAGCGGAAAGGAACGGAGTCATCAGCTTCTCTTTATTGGTTAATGACAATGATGGTAACGGCAGGAAAGGTTGGATCGAGTGGGGAGGCGGGATCGGCGACGGCAAATTATCCAATAAGTTTCGTTCCATGCAGTGGATCGTTTCAGATGATACACCGCCGAGTACGGTTGCTGCGGTTGCCGGAACGAAGCATAACGACTGGTATGTATCTGATGCCAAAGTTAACCTGAGTGCCACGGATGATCGGTCCAGCGTGACAGAGTCCGTGTATAGTTTGAATGGCGGTGCCACATGGCAACCCTTCACGCAGGAACTTAGGTTTGTTGAAGATGGAGCACATACGTTGTTATACCGCTCAACCGATGCTGTAGGTAATGTGGAGCAAGCTAAGTCGGTTACATTTAAAATTGACCAGACTTCCCCGGTCGTGCAGATTTCCGGCGTTGGCACGTTTACTGTCGAACAGAATGTAAAGATAACATGTTCGGCCACGGATAGCGTTTCGGGCATTGTTTACAGTAATTGTAACGGGCTGCTGGTTGATAGTCCTGCCTATGTGCTGGGGTTGGGCACACATCAGGTATCGGCAACTGCTGAGGATGCAGCAGGCAACACTTCAATCGAAACATCAAGCTACACAATTCAAGTGACAAGGGACAGCTTAATGACATTAACACAGCGATTCGTAACCGGTGCTGGATCGAACGGAGTGATTAACTCGCTTGTCAAAAAGCTGGAACATTCGCAGTATGGCGCTTATGTGAACGAGATATCAGCGCAAAAAGGAAAACGCATTCCGAACGGGTTGGCAGACATCTTGATTGAACTTGCCCACACGCTAGAATGATGGTTTGCCCCGGTTAGGAAGATAATTCTGACCGGGGCTTTCCTTATATATGGCGGTCCAATCTTTATTTTCAAATGGAATGGAGGGATTTAATATGTTTCGGAGGGGAACAGAGATTTAGCGCTCTCGCCATTGCTGCTCCCGGTAATCGCGCGGCGACATGCCCTTTGTCCGATGAAAGGAGCGGGAGAACGTGGGATAGGAAGAGAAGCCGGATTCGTAGGCGATCTGCGAGATCGGCAAATCTGAGGAAATGAGCAGGCTGCAAGCGTGTCTGATCCGAAGCTCATGAAGGAAATCGATGAAATGGATGCCGAATTCACTTCCGAACTGTGTGCTGAGTTGTGTCGGATGTATATGAAACTGCTCGGACAATGATGTCAGCGATAACGGCTCAAGATAATGGTTGTAAACGTACTGGACAATAGGCCAGATGCTCTTGGAATTTTTTTGGTGTTGCCTTTCAATCCGCTTTCCGTCTGGCTTGTCGCTGCCCCGAACGAACAGTGCCAATGCTTCGAGAAGCAACGCTCGCAGCATGATCGGCTTCCAGGCTTTCGACGATTCGTATTCCCGGTACAACCGTTCCCATAGCAGCAGCCCTTCCTCTAAATCGTGGCCCTCCAATCGGATATGCGTTGATCTGGGATTGTCGCTGCCAATTAGAAGCTCGTACACGCCCCAGGCCGATTCCGGGCCCGCAGTAAGCAGCTTCATATCGAAATTACAAATATACATCTGCAGCGTCTCGCCTGGGGTGGCATCATATTCGTGAATCTGGTAAGGCAGCAGAAGAACGACTGTGCCGGGCTGCAAGTTATGCTCGGTACCGTTGATGCGTTCCTTGCCCGTCCCTTCAAGCACGAATGATAATTCAATAAAGTCATGGCGATGTGACGGGACCGAGGTGTACTTCTTTTTTTTCATGTAAAAAGGAAAGTCTGTTTCGACATTTGGGTATTCGAACAAGTACTGCGGGTACATGGCATCTTTGCCTCCCTTCCGTTCTAGCTTCATTATAATTGAGTCGGTTTCATAAATAAATGAGAGCTTTAATAAAAAAATGAGAAACGCATCACCGTGCCTGGCGCTACAATACAATCATCACGATTCACAACAAGCGCTATGACGCAAGGGAGGAAATAAGAGTATGAACACTAACAATGAAACTACAAACAATGAAAAACGATCTGCGTTTCGCGGTATTTTTACGGCGCTGCTGACACCGATGCATGAGGATGGCGCTATTGATTTCGAATCTTTGGCAAATTTAGTGGAGCATCAAATTGGTCAGGGCATCCATGGGTTTTATGTGGGGGGAAGCACGGGTGAAGGATTCATACTGACAAGCGATGAGCGGGAACAAGTGTTGGAGACGGTGGTCCGAACAGCGGCGGGACGGGTAACGATTATTGCGCACGTCGGCTGCATCAGTACGCTGGAATCAATCAGACTTGCCAAGCACGCGGAAGAGCAAGGTGTCGACGCAGTATCGGCTGTCGTTCCGTTCTACTACAAGGTGACGATGAAAGAAATCCGAGAGCATTACGAGGCCATTATGGCTGCGGTCCCGCTGCCGATGATCGTCTACCATTTTCCCGGAGCGACAGGGGTCAGCTTGTCCATGGACTTCTACGAGCAGATGAGCCGTAATCCGCAATGCATCGGAGTGAAATTCACGTCGCTGAATTTGTTTGAGATGCAGCAGATTCGGGCAAGATGCGGCAGTGAATTCCTGATTTTCAATGGACATGACGAGATCTATTCGGGAGGCGCTTATGCAGGGGCGGACGGTGCCATTGGCAGCACGTTCAACATGATGCCCGGCTTGTTCGCACAGATGTATAAGCTGATAGCGGCAGAAGAGCGGCCTCATATGCCAACGCTGCAGGCGATGCAATCTGAGGCCAACGAGGTGATCGCGCATATGATTCAATTCGATGTCATCGCCTATGAGAAATATATGCTGTACTTGCAGGGAGTTATCTCATCGTGGGCCGTCCGGCAGCCGCTTAAACGGTTTACCGTGAAAGAATGTGAACAAATCAGAGTATTCTACGTTGAGAGTAACGTGCTGTGTCGTCACCGAAGCAATACGGGCATCGGACATTAGGAGGAGTCTGCGATGATTATCGATACGATCCGACATAGGCAGGATCACCAATTTCAATACGGTGAGGCCGTATGTCGTGCACTCGAATACGTCATGAAATTGAATACGGCCGATATGCGTTCTACGGTTGAATTTGAAGGGAAGAACATGTACGTCATGAAGCAGAAACCGATGACAAAGCTGTTTGAGGAACAGCTTGCCGAGGCACATGCTTGTTATGCCGACGTCCATCTCGTGTTAGAAGGGGAAGAGTGGCAAGGCTTCGCATCTACCTCCGATCTGAACCAAGCGGTTGAAGACAAACTGGAGCAGAGTGACTACATCCTGTTCGAACATGTTGAGAACGAAGGACGTATCCGGCTTCTACCAGGCGATTTCACCGTCTATTGGCCGGGCGAAATTCACCGCCCGAATTGTCATCCTGCAGGGAACGTGCATCTGGTCAAGCTCGTTGTTAAGATTCACCGTGATTTGCTTTAAAGCTGGCGACATTCTATACTTTGGCGGTGAACAACGCAAGAATTTACAAGAATTGGAATTACCATATAGTAATGAAAGTTTGAATGCTGCCGCCCCTTCTAAAAGTGACCCATCTTGCTTTTGATGAGACTTAAATAGACAACGATCAGCCCGATAGGCGCTTCTGAGCTATCGGGTTATTTGTTTTTACGTTGCTTATGTTCACAACGTCAAAAAATTCGACAATACCGGTGATTTCAAACGTTCAAGCGACTATCTTTTTTAGACAATGGTCGATCTGCTCGCAAAAAGGACAACAGAAGATAAGAAAGTTTATAGAATCTCGTAGATTTGCCTGACCGTATATTTTACTCTTAAGAAGAGCCAAGTATCATAATATTCGAGAAGGAGGATTGCAATGATTGGGGAAATTTTGCTTGTCGGGAACGTTAAAGGTCGCCCTTATTTGAGCGTAGCAGGCAATCTTGATTCATGGACTCCAATCCTCTGGTTTGATCGAAATTAATGCTAATTGAATAAGTAATTTTAAGGAGAGTGATAGATAATGGACGATCACGCTAGCATACACCCAGCACCGCCGGAGTCGTTTGTTTATTTACCGACGGGTTCAACGCTAATCAGCAATCCGATGGATTTAAAAGGGTACTCTAGATGCAGAATCTATGTGCAGGCAAACGTTGCAGGCAGTATTGATGTTACTATAAGCGGCGCGCCGAATGAAAGTGGAATGTATACGGATGAATTAAGCGTCAATGCGGTGAAGACTGGAATTAACGGAACAACTTCTTATGTCCTAGATAACGTATCACGATTTGTAAAGGTAAAATGTGCAAATCTATCTGGCAAGTGGACGATCTGGGTAGTCCCAATTTGGTGATGAGAGGGAGGCTGCTGTGATGGCGAGGATGAAGATTGAGGATATGGCCTTAAGCTACTCGGGCACATGGACACATGTCAGTACAACGAACGGAAGCATGGATAGCAGGCACGATTCAGATGGAACTGCAACGGCTAATGCGTCGGCAATATGGAAGGCTTATTGCACGAGCATAGAAATTTATGCTCCTAAGGCGCCAAGCTTCGGAAAAGTGGATATTTTTATTGATGGGGTCATTCATGGTGAAGCGGATTATTATGCTCCCACTGCGCAATACGGAAATTTGATCTATGAGGTAACAGATCTGACAGCGGGTTACCATACCCTAGAAATTCGTAAGAAAGAAACGAGAAATCCCAGCTCTACAGGCAACTGCATTTCAATTGATTATTTGTATTCCGAATTGGTGCAACCGCAGCAAACTCAGTATAAAAGCATCGTCTGTATCGGTGATTCCATTACTTTCGGAGCCAATGTCGCTGCAAGACCGGACAACTTATACGGTAGAAAGCTGCAGCAAATGCTGTGTCGTCCTGTCAGTATCCATGGTTTATCCGGAGCGGATGTCAGTACGATTACCAATGTGATAGAGTCTGTTGTCGCATCTAGAAATCCGGACTTGGTATTATGGCTAACAGGCATGAACAATGCGAATCCTCAGGCTTCCTTAGAAATCGGTTTAGATAAAATGAAAACTTACCTCCACAATGCCGATATCATCGTGGCCACAATTCAATATAACACCTATTACACATCGGAACAAAACATCGTCAAAGTAGACGAAGTGAAAGCGGCATGCGCTGTGAAAGGGATTCCGTGTGTGGACATGTATAGCCCAACATCAGGAAATACTTATTTGAATAAGCCAGAGAATACCGTACACCCGGGCGATGAAGGGCAGGGTGTACTCGCTTCCTTGTTTTATCAGGAAATTATTAAGAAGTTCATAATCCCAAGTGTCTAAATTGGAAAGGTAAGATTACAAGAATATGGATATGAAATTGGGTCCATCCCGTATGTCGGAAGATCAGCCTATTAAGGCTGTCATTATCGGCGCAGGCAACCGAAGTTTGATTTATGCTTCTTATGCCTTGCAGCATCCAGATGAATTGCACATCGTTGGCGTTGTTGAGCCTAATCTAGAACGCCGGCAATTAACGGCAGAACGCTTCGGTATTTCTCCAGACAATTGCTTTGCATCCGTTGAGGAACTTGTTGTTCATCCCCAATTAGCGGATGCCGCTATTAATGGAACGATGGATCAATTTCATCTTCAAACAACGCTGCCACTTTTGAAGGCGGGATACGATGTTCTGTTAGAGAAGCCGATAGGCGTAAGTGAAAAGGAAGTACTTGAACTGTACGAAGCAGCGAACTCCTATAATCGTTCCGTGATGATTTGTCATGTATTGCGTTATGCACCTTTTTATTTGGAAATTCGCAAGCAAATCGAAAGCGGAATCATCGGGGATATTATCGCCATTCAGACAGAGGAAAATGTCAGCTACCACCATATGGCGACTTCTTTCGTTCGAGGGAAATGGAATAGTAAAGCGAGTTGCGATTCCTCCATGTTATTAGCCAAATGCTGCCACGACTTAGATATGATTTCTTGGATGAAAGGCAGCATACGACCGAAGAAGGTTAGTAGCTTCGGAGGATTATTCCAGTTTCGAGCGGACAAAGCCCCGGAAGGCGCTGGTACAAGGTGTCTTGTTGATTGTCCGATTGAAGCCACATGTATGTACTCCGCGAATAAAATGTATATCGAACAAGATTTATGGGGCATTTATGCTTGGGACAATAGATATGTAAGCAGTATCCCAACCCACGAGGAAAAAATCAATTCGCTGCGAACATCCAATCCATACGGGCGCTGCGTATGGCGCTGTGATAATGATGTTGTTGATCATCAAACAGTCATCATCGAATTCGAAGACGGAAGTACGGCATCGCACAATCTAACAGGAGCAACCTCCAAGTCGTGTAGAACGATTCATATCACGGGGACGAAAGGTGAAGTTTCCGGTACGATGGAGGATGGTTACTTCTTGGTTAGGCAACCAGATTCAAGGCCTGGTCATTTATACAAGGAAGAACGGATCGAGACGAATGTCACATCCGACATGCATGGTGGGGGCGATTTGCGGCTGGTTGCAGATTTTGTTCGCACCTTACGGGGAGATAAACCTTCTCTGTCTTCGACATCTCTGGAGAAATCGATTTATGGCCACCAAATCGGCTTTGCGGCAGAACGCTCAAGATCTGAGAATACGATTGTGGAAATTAGTTCCTTAGTCGTCAATGCATAAATGAATATATAGAACTAGACTGTCTGCTCGAGCTATTCGAAATGCTCGAGCAGATTTTTTGTGTAACCATTTATTTGGATACAAGAGGAAAGTGTAGGTATTTGTCGAATAGTTCTGTCAACTATGCTGGTAATTATTAGTAGGAAGTATTGAGCACGATTGGGGGTTATGCCAAAATGATGCAATTAAACTGGCAGAATTGGTGGTTTTCCATTTTTACAAAGCTGTTGGCATTATTTTTCATTATGATATTACCTGTGTATGCGATGGCCATTCATAGTAATGAGTCAGGATCGCACCTTGTCAGCAACGAAATTTCATCCTCGCTTCAAGCACAAATGAGCTTTTACCATAATTCCCTTAACAAAGAAATCGATCGGATGATGCAGCTTCAACGTCAGTATGTGGTTGATGATGACTTGTTGAATCTCAGTGTAATTGGAGAAGGTCTACCTGACTACGACCGTTCGCTGATGATGCGACAACTTCAACTTAAGCTGAATCTAATTAAGAGCTCGGGCATATACGCAACTGTAGCTAAAGCTTATATCCCATCGCTTCAACGAATTATAAGCACAGAAGATCTCACATCACCACTCCCTTCAGAACAAATTGAACAATTGAAAAATGAACGAGAGCTATTTACGAACGGTACGCCCTTATATTACAGAGATGGCAAGTTGTTTATCCGGGAATTTTATCCAACCAAAGCAGTTTCACCTGAACGTGATCCCGTATTTGTTCTGGAGACTGAGATTTCCGTGAATGAACTGCAAAATTTCCTCCGGCAAATTTCTAGTTTTAAAAAGAGCGGATCGGCTCTTGTCAGTGAAGCATGGAGGATTTCGAGCGACGAGAGCAATGAAGCGATGACGCCAATTATTGAGCTTGTTCGAAGCCATGTGGCTAAGCAAGTAGAAAAAGGGAGATGGATTGAAAACGTCCGAGTGAACAATCAAAACTATATAACGGCCTATGAGTACTCCCCAGATTCGAAGACAACACTGCTTGTGTTCGTGCCGGAGTCAGATATTCTTGGGCCGCTGGAGAAATATAAAAAGTTCATTTTCCTTATGTCTATCGTAACCATTGTACTGATTGTGCTCGTTTCTTATTGGATCTATCAGGTGATTCATAAGCCGCTTTCTAAAATGGTACGTGCCTTCCGAAGTATGGAGTCAGGCAATCTGAACCTTGTTTTGCATCACAAGAGTCGGGATGAATTTAACTATCTCTATAGGCAATTCAATCGGATGGCAGATAGACTAAGGACCCTGATTTACGAGGTATATGAAAAACAGCTGCAAAAGCAGCAGGCAGAGCTAAATCAGCTGCAGTCACAGATTAAGCCCCATTTTCTCTATAACAGCTTGTACTTGCTTTATCGCATCACGAAAGATGAAGACTATGAGAACAGCTTGAGGCTCACCAAGTATTTAGGTGATTATTTTCGCTATATTACGAAGAAAGCAGGGGAAGATGTACAGCTCTCCGAAGAATGGCATCACGTGCGCATGTATATGGAGATCCAGAATGTTAGATTTTCCAATCGCTTAAAAGTATCAATTGCCGAGCTGCCTGAGGATATACACAATTTACTCGTGCCGCGATTAATTATGCAACCGTTGGTCGAGAACGCTTACAATTATGGACTCGAGCATACTTTGGCAAATGGAGAACTAACCATTACGGTGGAGACGGGAGAAAAAATTTTGAAAATCCTAATCGAAGACAACGGAATTGGGATGTCAGAGGAAGACATGATGATATGGAATCATCGGTTCACAAATCCAACTGGAAATATCGATGTCAGCGGGATGATGAATGTGAACCGGCGGTTGCAATTAAAATTCGGTGATGAATCGGGTATTCAAGTAAGACCGAGGTCTGGTGGAGGTTTATGCGTAATCTTGACAATCTGTTCTGAAAAAGAGGAGGGGAAGTCATGTTAAATTTAATGATTGTGGATGACGAATCTGTGGCTGTCAATTTATTATCAAATGCGCTTGAAGAGTGGGGCAAGTACGAATTAACGATTAATAAAGCCTATTCAGGCATTGAAGCCTTGGATCGGATTCAAGAACGCCGACTAGATATCTTGCTCACGGATATTCGCATGCCTGGCATGAACGGTCTTGAGTTGGCAGACCATGTGCTGGATTTATGGCCTCGGTGCAAGATCATCTTTCTGTCCGGATACAATGATTTCGAGTACATTCAGAAAGCGATCCGCAAGGGGGGAATGGACTATATCCTGAAGGCAGAAGACGATGAACTCATCTTTCAAGCGATTGAAAAGGCAGCGGAGGAGATCAAGACCGAGCTGCATGAGGGGAGTATTTTGAAGAAGGCCCAAGAGCTTATGCAGCAAGCAATTCCAACCATGCGGCGCGATTACTTCATGGAAATGTTAGGCGGGGAGATGGGTTCTGAGGCTGCAAGAGTGAAACGGTTTGCAGAATTAGACATTCATTTGGATCCCATGCATGACGTTTACCTCGTAGTAGGGAGGGTCGACGACTGGGGAACGAATCTGTCAACGTCAGATAGAACGTTGTTATCATACTCCATTCAAAACATTGCAGAGGAGTTTCTGGCAGACAAGTTCCGGTTTTTATTTCTGTTGTACGATCGCTTTCGATTCGTCTGGTTCATTCAACCTAAGCAGTTCGCACTCCCTCAAGGGGAAGAAGCTGAGGTGGCCTGGGAGCGTGTACGGCAATTCGTAAAAGGAACATCTGAATCCATCCAAGCGACCTGCAGTCAGTTGCTAAAATTGCCGATCTCTCTCATGCTAAGTTCAAAGCCAAGTTCGTGGGAGAAGGCGGCAGGTCAATTCGATTCGCTCAAGCTTAATCTTAGCAGCGGACTGATTCGAAGCGAAGAAAAGCTAGTTGTGGAGCCTAGTTCAGACGCAGCCGGGCTAGAACGTTCCAGTAAAACTTTTTTCGCAGAGATGGCGGTGCGAAATCATATGCGGAAACTAGACCTGTTGGAGGCTCATTTGGATAGCGGGGATAAAGTTCAGTTCGTTCAACATTTCCATGAGTTTACTCGGCTGAGCAACATGGAATTGTCCGAGACAAAGCTGACCTATTTAACCATGGAAATGTTCGCAAATCTATCCTCCTTCTTTCTCTCCTATATGAGTCGGCGAAATCTCATTGACGAGCTTGGCGCTCCAATGAAGTTGGATAAATATGTGCAATTCGATAACCACAGCTCTTGGGAGGCTGCATTAGCTTATTTCCGACAGCTAGGGGAGATGGGGGCTGACTTCAACGGTAGACTGCAGCAAGAAAGAACCCATGAAATGATCCGTATTTTACACCAATATGTGCATGATTATATGAGGGAGGATTTGACACTTACGCGGTTGGCCGAGGTCGTCTATCTCAGTCCGCCGTACTTGTCTCGGTTGTATAAGCAGCTTACCGGCAATAACCTGACGGATTATGTTACCGAACAACGAATGGTGCGTGCAAAGAAGTTGCTCAAAAACACAACGATGAAAATCCACGAAATTGCCTACGAAGTTGGCTTTGAATCGGCGCCGTATTTTACCCGAGTATTCAAGAAACTGACAGGTTCTACGCCAATTGAGTATCGCGAAAGTAATTAAATGCTGTGTGAATGAACTACCGCCGGACATGCGAGCCCCCCTCGTTGATGTGGATTCGGCGGTATTTTTGCGTGTCGTGGAGAAATAGAGATTTATTTTATAAAGTTCAAGAGAGAATATAAGGAAGTATGAAATGTCTCGTATTTTTACATCCCAATACCTTTTATGATGAAAGAGAAGCAGGGCATAACGAAGGGGGTGAGAGAAAAGTAATGAATAATCGATGGGTTTCCAAGGTTTCCTTGCATCTTATGGTTTTGCCAGGCATTATCACAGTCCTTATTTTCAGCTACATACCGTTGTTCGGTTTAGTGATGGCATTTGAAAAGTATGTGCCCTCCAAGGGAATATTGGGCTCGCATTGGGTGGGGCTTGATAATTTTCGCTATGTCATTCATCTGCCCGACTTTTTCCAAGTAATCTTAAATACCATTATCATCGCAGTCATGAAAATTATAGTGGGTCTTGTGGTACCTATAGCCATTTCGCTGCTCTTAAATGAAATGCGCATTACGTTCATCAAGAGAAGCATCCAAACGCTTGTATATTTACCGCATTTTCTGTCCTGGGTAATCTTAGGGGGCATCCTAGTGGACATCTTGTCCCCATCGACAGGAGTTGTGAATCAACTGCTCCAAGCAGTTGGAATCGATCCGATATTTTTTCTAGGCGATAATAAGTGGTTTCCTTTTACGCTGGTGTTGTCCAACGAATGGAAAGAATTTGGTTTCAGTACGATTGTATATCTGGCCGCCATTGCAGGTATCAATCCGTCGCTCTACGAGTCGGCCGTTATAGATGGCGCCAATCGCTGGAAATGTGCGCTTCATATCACGTTGCCTGGTATTGCGCCGATCATCGTGTTAATGGCTACGTTAAGTATCGGTAGCATTTTGAATGCCGGCTTTGAGCAAGTGTTTAATCTCTACAGTCCAGTTGTCTATCAAAGTGGTGACATTATTGATACTTTTGTATACCGGATAGGCTTGATCGACGCGCAATATGGTGTGGCAACAGCAGTTGGCATGATGAAGTCAGTAGTCTCGCTAGTACTCATTTCCGTGTCCTACTATCTTGCCTACCGGATTGCGAACTATAGAATCTTTTAGAGAGAAGGAAGTTGAACTTGGTAGATCGTTACTCTTGGTCGAGATGGCTGTTCGTTGTGCTCAATTATACGTTTCTGATCCTGCTGGCGGTCTTATGTTTCCTTCCGCTGATTCATGTACTCGCTATCTCTCTTAGCTCAAATCTTGCCGTCTCTGCTGGATTGGTCAAGCTTTGGCCGAAAGATTTAACGTTCATATCCTACGAATTTATTCTCAGAAAGTCGGAATTTTTATTGTCTCTGCTTGTTACACTGAAGCGGGTTCTGCTAGGGGTGGCAGTCAATATGTTGCTTACGATATTGGCAGCCTATCCACTGTCGAAGGAATCGTCTGAGTTCAAAGGTCGAACGGTGTATGTCTGGATCTTGGTGTTTACGATGCTTTTCTCGGGCGGTCTTATCCCTTTGTATATGACGGTTAAGACGCTAGGCATGCTGGACTCCATTTGGTCGCTGATTCTGCCACATGCCCTTCCGGTTTTTAATGTCGTGCTGCTCCTGAACTTTTTTAGAGGAATTCCTAAAGAGTTAGAGGAAGCGGCTTTCATCGACGGGGCAGGATATATGAGGATCTTATGGAAAGTATATGTTCCGTTATCTATGCCATCCATCGCGACATTAACGCTGTTTGCTACTGTTGGTCATTGGAACGCTTGGTTCGATGGACTCATTTTCATGAATTCACCGGCAAATTATCCGCTTCAAAGTTATCTGTACACCATCGTTAATAATGTAGATGCCATTATGGGGAACCTGGATCTTGTTAATATCAAGTTATACGAGGAAGTTTCAAGCCGGACTGCCAAAGCGGCACAAATCTTTTTAGGTGCGCTTCCTATTTTGCTCTTGTACCCATTTCTTCAACGTTTCTTTATAAAAGGAATTGTTGTAGGCAGTGTAAAAGGTTAAGTTTAGAAAAATTAGTAGGCAACAAACTTATTCCCAGGGGGATTGAAAATGAAAGTTAAAAATGTCAACGCGCTGAATATTATTATGATTGCTGCTCTCATGACGCTTTCCGCGTGCAGCAGCGATACGAATGAAAAGGGGAGTCCAAGCCCATCCGAACCAGCCAAAGAAGCTAATTCGCAGTCAGCAACGCCAACCAATGGTAAGTACAATCCGCCTATTGAAGTATCGACGGTAAGGTATATCGATGCCGGGTTTAAATTTAAAGATGGAGAGTCGCTGGATAAAAATATTTGGAACGGTATTTTTGAAGATGAACTTGGCGTGAAGGTGAAAAATATGTGGGTTGTGGACAAATCGCAGTACAACCAGAAATTAAATGTAACGATTGCTTCAGGCAGTTTGCCTGACTTCTTTGAAGTCGACAAGGTGACCATGCAGCGACTCGTAGACGAAGGAGCGCTCGAAGACTTGACGGCTGTCTACGAGAAGTATGCAAGTCCATTTGCAAAGAAAACGCTTACAGTCGATGGTGGGGCGGCTATCAAAGCAGCGACCGTGAACGGTAAATTGATGGCAATTCCGCATACAGCCTCAAACGGAGGCGTTGCTTCGACTGAAATGATCTGGCTTAGAACCGATTGGCTGAAAAAAGTGAACCTTCAAGCGCCTAAGACGATGGATGATGTGATGAAAATTGCAGAAGCATTCAGCAAGATGGATCCGGATGAGAACGGAAAAAACGACACGTACGGTCTTGCAATTAACAAAGAGATGCTGCAAAATTTTGGATCGGTCAGGGGCTTTTTTAACGGGTACCATGCTTATCCAGATTATTGGGTAAAAGACGCATCGGGTAAAATCGTATTCGGTTCGGTGCAGCCAGAAATGAAAGTCGCGTTGCAGAAGCTTCAGGATTTGTATAAAATTGGCGTCCTAGACAAAGAGTTTTCCGTCAAGGACACGAACAAGATTCTGGAAGACGTGAATGCGGAGAAAATCGGCTTAATATACGGGCATCTTTGGGATCCACCAGGCAAAACGTATGACATTAATTATTTGAAAAACAAGGATGCCGCTTACCCGCTTTGGCAGACATATCCAATCGTCTCTGTAGACTCCGCCCCGGCGAAGGTACAAGCGAATCCAACGGCAGAAACATTTTTTGTTGTAAGAAAAGGTGTGAAGAACCCGGAAGTTGTTATCAAGCTGCTGAACACTTATTTGAAAAAATATATTGAAACCGATTATTCCGGTTCAGTCAATCCTTTTATTGCGAAAGACGGGATTTTCCCTGCCAAATTTGCTCCGGTGCAACTAGAGTCACCTAATCTTAATCTAGAAGCTTGGTATAAAGTTGTCGACGCACTCAAGACAGGGGATGGCAGCAAACTTGATTTCCCTGCCTCTGTTCACTTTGACCGTATTTCCAAGTTTAGAAATGGCGATTACAAGATGTGGTATTCAGATCGGACGTTTGGTCCAGAGGGAGCCTTTAAAGTCATTGATCAGTACGATAAGCAGAAAACATTTGTTTTTGACGAATTTATCTCTTCACCGACACCAACAATGGTCGATAAGCTTTCAACGCTAACGAAAATGGAAATGGAAGTTTTCACTAAAATTATCATGAATGCAGCACCGATCTCTGATTTTGATAAGTTTGTTGAGCAATGGAAACTGTCAGGTGGAAGTAAGATCGAACAGGAGGCTAACGAGGCGTACAAAAAAAATCAAGGTAACTAACAGAATCTGCAGGAGGGCAGGGAATGTTCTGTCCTCCAATCCAACAACATTCCCTTATTAAAAAGGAGGAAATGAAATAATGAGATGTAAATGGATGGCTTGTAAAGTGGGTGAAAATGCCGATAATGATGGCGGCTTTTGCGATTACGGCTATGTTTGGAGCATCATCTGTGTATGCATCTGTCTCAACAGTAACCATAGATACATCTTCCATTGTTAACAATGATTTCCTCGGATTCGGTGGCGAGTTTGATCCTACGCAGTTCATGAGTGAAGCTGTAGCCAATGGTTTCAATGATGACTGGTGGGAAGTGGAGAAACAGCGGGTAGCAAAGTTGCATCCGAGCCTTGTTCGCGTGTGGTATCAGACCGATTGGATGGAGCCTGCGAACGATAACAACGACCCTGACGTCACGAACTGGTCGAATATGCAGACGAATAGCGCTAAGATGCAGTCTGTCTACAAAGTGCTTGATTTCCTAAAGTCAGAACATATTGATGTAATGCTCGTTGCCGGTTGGAAAATGGATGCTGCCGTACAGAGTTGGCTCGCATTCAGCGGATTACCGAGTCCAGTCAATAGCGCCCCGAACGATCTGGATGAGTGGGCCGAGTGGGTTTCGGCATCGCTGCACCAACTGATTACGGTGAAGGGCTATGATAACATTAAGTATGTGATGTCCTTCAATGAACCAAGTGGTGGTGATTTCGAGACACCAGCTGGCATTGATCCAAAGGACTATTACAAGGACATGTACAAAGCTATTCACGATCGGTTAATTGCAGATGGCATGCGCTCCGCGATCAAATTAGTCGGGCCTGATGAATCCGGTGGAAGTTCAGAATGGACAGCGTATGCAGCGACGTATATGAATGACGTTCTCGATATTTACGATGGTCATGCTTATAACATGGATTACAGCACATTGCCGGTTTGGCTTTCAAATCGCAAAAATTATGTCACGCCTACGGGGAAACCACTCATCTTGACCGAATTTGCAGCTCGTGGGACCAATGAAGACCGTAATACCTTTCAGTATGGCGTTAATCTTGCAGATTTAATGGTATCAGGAATGCGAAATGGCGTATCCAGTATGCTATATTGGCGCCTTGCCGATCAACAGTTGGTAGATCCGCTGAACTTTATCGATACTTCTTTTGGGGCTTGGCCATGGCTGCCGGAATCAACGATGCCCCGGTATTCGTACTATTCGCTTGGCTTGTTTTCTAATTATACAGGTTCGCATGCGCAGGTGCTATCGACAACGTCGGATGATCCTGACTTGCATGTAACGTCAGTGAGAAGATCTGATGGCGAGTACACGGTGTACGTTGTTAACAGCAGTTCTTCGAATAGTAAAAGCGTATCCTTTCAGTTTGACTCGAATCTGAACAAGACCGTAAGCCGGCATTTATATACCAGCACGTTGGTGCCTACACCAGGAGCTGTAACGATACCTAGTGATGCCTCTTGGACGAGTGTTGGGAGCAGTTTTAGTGATACGAATCTGCCTGCGAATAGTGTAGCCGTGTACACGACGGTTGGAGAACAGGAGCAGATTGAGATTACGCCTGGAGAAATCTCTGCTGTCTTGGGAAGCACAACTACGTTCAATGATACAGTCATTGGCAGCACGTACGGAACGACATGGTCTGTGCTTGGCAGTGTGTCGCAAGGAGCGATCTCGACCAGCGGGACATTTACTGCGCCGAACGCCATGCCGCCTATGCCCCAGACCATTGTTAAGGCAACGAGAGTCGGCGATCCAAGAGTATATGGATTAGCTGTGATTCAGTTCAAAGTACTTGGACTCAAAGCAGTTGGCGATTATCCGAATGTGAATTTAAGTTGGCGGCCTTCCCAAGGGGCATCTAGTTATAACGTTAAACGAAGTACGACTCCAGGCGGACCTTACACGGTGATTGCTTCAAGTGTGACGGCAACTACTTATGTAGATTCTGATATATCGGATGATACGCTCTATTACTATGTCGTCTCTGCCGAGAGTGCGTACGGAGAAAACGGAAATTCGAGTGAAGTCACACCGAGCAATTATTTTATTGATAATTTTAACGGCGCGGCAATTGATGTAACAAAATGGAGAGTCATCGACAAGGGATTTCGGTCGACAGCTGTGACTGGCATTGGTGCCAGCCAATCCAGCGGATCGTTGACATTTTCAGGTACGACCAGTGTGAACTACTGGGGTGGGAAAGGAGTGCAATCCGTTCCTTATTTTCAGGCGACAGCGAGTTCACCATTAACCGTGAAAGTAGATCGGGTTTCTGCGAATGGTACGGGCTCTGGGTATCGCAGCGGCATTAAGCTGTGGCGGAGCTATACAGAGAATATTCATTTTAGTCAAAATAGTGATACGGGCGTATGGGCATACAATTTAAATGATGGTAGTGATGTTACCATGTATACGAATTCGGATCATGGTGACCATCACATGAAACTTGTCCATGATGGCAGCAGTGTCCATTTCTTTGTTGACGATGTGGAATATGCGAGTGTTCCCGTCATATGGAATAATGATTTCAGTATCATGGTGACTGGAGAAGCGAGGCAAAACGGAGATTCCGTAACCGCAGTATTCGATAATTTCGAGGCATATTCTTCAACGCAGTTTTTGCCTGCTCCATCAGGTTTAACGGCAGTTGCAGGTGATTCACAGGTCAGTTTAAGCTGGGGAAGTGTGCCTGGTGCAACCAGTTATACAGTTAAGCGACGTACTGTCGCTGGCGGGCCATATACCCAAATCACGTCCAATCTAGTGTCTCCCGCCTATACGGATACAGGTTTATCCAATGGAACTGCTTACGATTATGTTGTAACGGCTGTAAATAGTACACTGGCGAGTGTTCACTCCGCCAAAGCTCTGGCTACGCCTACTGACGGCAGCATTATTATTGATAATCTGCAAGCCGAGAAGACAGGTACCTGGAACTCTTCGGCCTCGCTTCCTAATTATTACGGTTCGGATTATGCGGTCAATGCAACAGGAACCGGAGCAGATTCCATTCGTTGGAGGCCAACGATCACGCAGGCTGACAACTACAAAGTGTATTATCGATTGCCGAATGGGAATGGTGATCGGGCTTCCAATGCACCATTCACCGTGTACTACAATGGTGGCTCCCAAACGTTCTTGGTCAACGAGCAATCGTCGCCTGGAGGCAATTGGATTTTATTAGGTACTTTTGACTTTGCCCTAGGGACTACAGGGTATGTAGAGCTTACTGACAATGCCAACAGTAATTATGTGATTGCCGATGCAGTGAAGTTTACTAAAGATTAGGTTCTCTGGAGGGGCTGAAAAGCCCCTCTTTCAGAATGCGATCATGCATAGAATCAGGAGGGAACTCGCCCCGATGCGAACAATCATGAGTATGGAAGATGGGGAATGGCAATTCTGGGCACCCAGAGAAGAAGTATCGCCTTCCTATGCGCGAATTGCGTTGGACGAAGGATTACAACTGGAGATGAGCGGTGCAGGGAAAAAAGGGTGTTATGGAAGTTGGCATAGCCGGAATATCCATATTAGAGAAAAGCAGAATTATGCCATTCAAGCGGAATATCAGGTGAGTGATGTTCTCCATGAGCACGTGAGCGTCTATATGATTGCTACATGGATGGACGATGAAGGTACTTTACTGCAGCGAGACTATCTTGAACTCGTTGAAAAAAACGATGAAGCGTGGAGAACTTTGCAACGTACATTGGATGCGCCTTCGCGTGCCGCACAATTGCGTCTGGAGCTGACGTTTCGTTGGAGTGCTGATGGAACCGTCATGTGGCGAAACGCACAGGTTCAAGCGTGCGAAGCTACGACCCCAAGAGCTGTACGAGTCGTCACTACCTACGCCAAACCCACGGAAGACATGGATACCAATCTGAAATTAATGCTGGATTTGCTTCATATGGCGGGGCGTCATCATCCGGATATCATTGTGCTGACAGAGACATTCTATGAAGGCTTCGTGCAGCTTCCATTGGTTCAGAGATGCCAGCCTATCCCGGGTCCGCTTACTGAGATCCTATCGGAGCAAGCGAGGGCTCTTAGCAGCTACATTCTCTTTACAATGTATGAACGCGACGAAGGACATATTTACAATACGGCAGTACTGCTGGACCGTGAAGGCAAGATTGCGGGCAAGTATCGGAAAATACACCTGCCGTTGTACGAAGCGGAAATGGGCGTCATGCCCGGCAATGCGCATGTTGTCATAGACACTGACTTTGGTCGAATGGGGATTTTAATTTGCCATGACCAGGAGTTTCCCGAATCAGCGCGGGTCTTGGCGCTGCAAGGTGCGGAAGTCATTTTTATCCCAACGATAGGAAATGGCTTATTGCAGACAAGAGCCAGGGCACGGGATAATGGACTGCATGTCGTCGTGGCTGGTTGCGGGGGCGGAGCTAACGCCAGTCGAGTGATTGCTCCTAACGGTGAACTGATCGGATATGTTCAGGACCAGGAGATGGGTGTTTTTGCTGTTGATCTTAACTTGGATCAACGGTTGTATAAGTATTGGCTGTCGGTAGGCCCAGGAAATGGGGAAGCGCGTAGCCTATTCAGAAAAGAAAGAAGACCTGATGCTTACGCGGATCTAATATAAATCGTACTTTGGGGAGGCTGTGAATCATGAGCATCGTTGATCGCAGAGAAGAATTGATGGGACTGCTGGGCAAGCTGCCGTCTCGAACGAAGCCGATTCAAGCGCATCTGTTGCAAGAACAAGAGAACAGTTCATATATACTAGAGAAACTCGTATTGGAATTGAATGATCGCGAGCCAGTTCCTGCTTATTTTTTACGCGCCAAGAATGCAAGTCCCCGTTCGCCGGTTATTCTCTACAACCACTCGCATGGCGGGCGATACAAGGTTGGCAAAGAGGAGTTGCTGTCGCCAGCCCCTTATATGTACGCGGCATCCTATGGCGAGAGTCTCACGCAACTGGGGATTTCTGTGTTATGTATTGACGCTTGGGCGTTTGGGGAGCGAAGTGTGCGCAGCGAATCGACCATCTGTAAGGAGCTGCTCTGGCAAGGGCGGACGATGTGGGGAATGATGGTATTTGACAGCCTGCGTGCTGTGGATTATCTCGTATCTCGTTCTGATGTAGATCCTGAACGGATAGGTACGCTAGGAATGTCGATGGGGAGTACGATGGCATGGTGGCTCGCAGCGTTGGATCCGCGTATCCAAGTGACGGTTGACATCTGCTGCCTGACTGATTTTGAGACGCTCTTGGAGGAAGACGGGCTCAACCGACATGGATTATACTACTACGTACCCGATTTATTGAATCATTTTACAACGGCTCAAATTAATGCCTTGATTGCCCCGCGATCCCATTTGAGCTTGGCTGGGAGTCTTGATCCCTTAACCCCGGTCAAGGGCTTAGATAAGATAGATCGCGAGTTAAGAAGTGTCTATAAAGCATTAGGAGCTTCCGAGTCATGGAAGTTATCCAGGTATGACGTTGCCCATCTGGAGACGAAGGCGATGCGCGAGGAAGTTATTGCTTACTTACGAGCGTGGAGAGATTCGGGATTTTTTAGGTTAGGGAGATGACTATGTGGGGAAATATCGAGTCACTGTCACTGAAGAAATACGAGCGAAAGTGCAATCGCTCAGCCATAAACAAAGTCAGGTAGAGGTGAGACGGCCAAGTTGTATTTCCCGGAAAATAACTTGCATAAGGAAATCAAGTTGAAAGGCTTCGAAATTGTTACGCTACGGTATCGTAAAGAAACAGGAGAAGTTGTGCAAGAGTCATTAATGGAAGGTTATTAAGGTTGATTCCAAGTATTGCAATCTGGGATCTGTAAAAGAGTACGTTAACCATGCGAGCCCTAGAGTTGGATCTAGGAGCTCGTATTTTTTTTATCGCAGTAGAATAGAAATAGAGATAGACGGATGTTATAAAATAACATATTATAATGTTATAAATAGACTTTTTAATGTTATTTTAAAACAAATGAAAAGGGTGGTAGACATGTCCGTTCAACCAAGATTAAATCGCATGTTTAGTGAGCAGGGGAAATGCTTTGATGTAGCTATCGATCATGGCTTCTTTAATGAGGCTCAGTTTCTAACCGGAATTGAAAATATGAAGGAAGCCGTTGAAACCATCGTTCATGCGGGTCCGAACTGTATCCAACTTAGCATAGGTCAAGCCAAGCATTTGCAAGCCATCCCAGGCAGTCATAAACCAGGACTTGTGCTTCGTACAGATGTTGCCAATATTTATGGGCATGTGCTTCCTGCGTTTCTTTTCAGCGAACTGATTGACAAAGCGATTGAACAAGCGGTCCGGATGGATGCTGTAGCTGTATGTGTGAACCTGTTGCAATTGCCGAATCAGCCCCAACTTCATTATCAATGTGTGAAAAATGTCTCACATCTTAAAACAGCATGTGAAAAATTCGGCATGCCGCTGATGGTAGAGCCTCTAGTTATGCTCGCAAACGAGGAAAAAGGCGGCTATATCGTCGATGGCGATATTAACAAAATTATGCCGCTTGTTAGGCAAGCTGTTGAACTTGGGGCAGATGTCATTAAAGCAGACCCATGTGAGCATGTAGAAGAGTATCATCGTGTCATTGGGATTGCTTCTGGCGTTCCTGTCCTTGTCCGCGGCGGAGGCCGAGCAAGCGATGAAGAAATCATGAGCCGCACGGTGGAGCTGATGAAGCAAGGCGCATCGGGTATTGTGTACGGCCGCAATGTCATTCAGCATCCGAATCCTGCTGGCATGACCAAAGCTTTAATGTCCATTGTTCACCACGGGGCTTCGGAAGATCAGGCGCTTGCGTTACTGCGTAAATAACTTAACGTACCAGAAGGAGGTCATCTCATTTTGACTAGGACAATTATTCGGTTTGGCGTTATCGGCTGCGGCTTGATGGGCAAAGAATTCGCTAGCGCCGCAGCAAGATGGTGTCATCTTACCGAGATGGATAGTGAACCCCGAATTATAGCGGTTTGTGATGCCAACCCTGCAGCGACACAGTGGTTCAAGGACAGCTTATCAAGTGTGGAAGCTACCTATACGGATTATAGGGAGATGCTTGCGAACCCGAATATTGACGCGATTTACTGTGCGGTTCCCCACAATCTGCATGCTCAAATCTATATCGATATCATTGAAGCAGGTAAACATTTGTTAGGTGAAAAGCCATTTGGTATTGATCAGGCATCCAATACCTTGATATCGGAAGCTATTTCACGCAATCCGCACGTCATCGTCCGCTGCTCATCGGAATTTCCATTTTTCCCAGGCGTTCAACAAATGGTTCAGTGGGTAGAAGAGAATAAATTTGGGAAGATCATTGAGGTTGAGGCTGGATTCTGGCATTCAAGTGACTTGGATCCGACGAAACCAATCAATTGGAAAAGGCGTATCGCTACGAATGGCGAATATGGTTGTATGGGCGATCTTGGGATGCACGTTCTTCATTTGCCTTTGCGTTTTGGTTGGAAACCGAAATCCGTAAGAGCTTTGCTATCCAAAATTGTCCCAGAACGTCCCGATGGCAAAGGGGAGATAGTTCCTTGCGAAACGTGGGATAATGCCATATTGGCCTGTGAGGTAGATACGGGAGGGCAACAATTTCCGATGGTCTTATCGACGAAGCGTATTGCCCCAGGACATGCCAATACGTGGTTCATCCGGATTATGGGTACGGAATTCTCTGCGGAATTTACAACCAAAAATCCAAAGCAAGTGAGTTCATTACCTTACAGTCCTGGCGGGGTACAGTCCTGGCATAGCACAGATTCTCCTTATAAGTCGGCATACAGTACCATTACAGGAGCTATCTTTGAGTTCGGCTTCTCGGACTCGATCTTACAAATGTGGGCTGCATTCTGTGATGAATTAGCACACCCTACAGAGATGGCGCAGCCTTTTTATTGCGCCACGCCAGAAGAAGCGGCAGCCAGTCATCAGGTGTTTACAGCCGCGTTAGAATCCAATCGAACCGGTCAAACCATAGCGCTACATTGGGAGGAATAAATGTGAGCGGCAAAGAGGAAGTCATCGTGGCTGGGCATATTTGCTTGGATATTATTCCAACGATGGATGAGAAACAATCGAGCTTGGCTGCCCTGCTATCACCGGGGAAGCTTGTGAATATCGGACCAGCCGTTATTTCAACGGGAGGTGCAGTTTCGAATACCGGAATTGCGCTTTATCGTCTGGGAAGTAAGGTGAAATTAATGGGGAAGATAGGAGCGGACCCCTTCGGTGAAGCCATACTTACCCTGTTGAGGCAGCAGGATCCTTCCTTAGTTGAGGGGATGATTGTATCGCCGGAGGCTAATAGTTCCTATTCCATCGTCATTAGTCCACCGAATATGGATCGGATGTTTCTGCACTCGACGGGTGCAAATGATACGTATGCGGCTTCTGATTTGAAACAGGAACAATTGCAAGGAGCAAAGCTGTTTCATTTTGGTTATCCACCTCTCATGAAGAACATGTTCGAGAATGAGGGGGCAGAGCTTGTATCCTTATTGAAGAAAGTCAAAGCGAGTGGCTTGACGGTTTCTCTTGATATGGCAAAACCAGACCCCGAATCAGCTGCTGGAAGGGGGAATTGGCGAGAAATTCTGACGCAAGCTCTTCCTTATGTCGATGTTTTTTTACCAAGCTTCGAAGAAATTGTTTATATGCTCGACCGAGAGCGTTACGACCTCATGGAAAAAACGGCTACAGATGGCGACCTGTTGTCTTATGCTGATGGCGTATTATTAGCTCAACTATCCGCTGAACTCATCCAAATGGGGGTGGCGATTGTAGTCATTAAACTCGGGGAGCATGGGTTATATGTACGAACAACCTCAGATGAGAAGAGATTTGCACGGATAGGGCTAAGTTCACCCCAGCAGAATCAATTCGATGATTGGCTAAATTGCGAATACATTTCCACTTGTTATGAAGTGGATGTTGTAGGTACAACAGGGGCAGGTGACTGCACAATTGCAGGTTTCCTATTCGGTCTGACAAGGGGCTTAACATTGAAGGAGTCATTGCAGAGTGCTGTTGGCGTAGGCGCGTTCAATGTTGAACAAGCGGATGCTACTAGCGGCATACCCGAATGGACAGCTGTCCGAGACCGAATGAACAAAGGATGGAAGAAGCGGGCGACGAGTTTGAAACTGGTCAATTGGCATTTGCATGAAGATCTGATCTGGATAGGACCTTATCATAAGTCTCCGAAAGAGAGCGTGAGAAGCGAATGAAGCGAAGTGAGATTAAGCAAGCTCAGCAGCGGGCTGAACATATGTTGACATCATCAGGCATTCAATTAACTGAGGAAGAGATTGCGCGCATTGAAGTTGCAGACTTTGGACTGGGACAGCTTGAGGTACAAGGACTGGAGCTAATTACATATATAAATACCGACCGATATTGTGCCAAAGACTTAGTTCTTTTTCCACGACAAACTTGTCCCGAACATCTTCATCCTCAGATCGCGAACGAACCAGGTAAAATGGAAACCTTTCGC
The DNA here is from genome assembly GCF_013141695.1 of Paenibacillus plantarum. Lineage (GTDB taxonomy): Bacteria > Bacillota > Bacilli > Paenibacillales > NBRC-103111 > Paenibacillus_E > Paenibacillus_E plantarum. The sequence goes on along the minus strand of NZ_WHNY01000004.1, from coordinate 274,043 downwards.
TGCCGCGCAGGGGTTGTCTATTTATACGTAGAGGGAGAGCCTACGCCAGAGATAGCGGCCATTGTACCTTCAGGCAGTGAAGATTCCTATACCGTCATGAACGAAATCGTTCTCCAACCTGGCGAGCAATATACCATTGAACCTGGGATAAAACATTGGTTTCAAGCTGGCGATGATGGAGCCATCATTTCCGAATTTTCAAGCACGAGTCGGGATGAGTTGGATATCTTTACAGATCTGCACATTCAACGAATGCCGATTATTCATGAAGATGCGTAGGTAGAATCCTATGGACCTATATGGAAAAGCATGGTCGCGACGAGAAATAGAAGCGCGAGTCGGCAAGATGGAGCAGATAGCTGGCATCAAACGCTTCGTTGCTATAGAAGGTAAAGATGCAGGTGTGGTGTACATTCAGGTGCGTACAGGTGCAGGCTTAAGTTATAACGTGACGCCATCCAAGGGTTTAGATATCTCATTGGCTGAGTATCATGGTGTGCCGATTAGTTGGCAATCGCCGAATGGAGATGCTCATCCATCATACTATGAGGCGGAAGGCAATCAATGGCTTCGGACAGCATCTGGCGGGCTGCTTATGACATGTGGGCTCATGCAAGTAGGGGCTAGTTGTGAGGACAAGGGGGAGCGTCTTGGACTTCATGGACGTTACCATCATACACCAGCAGAACAAGTATGTGCGCGAAGCACTTGGCAGGAAGATGAAATGGAAATGTGTATTTCAGGGCTCGTCAACGAGACATCCATATTTGGTGGAAGGCTTCAATTAGCTAGAGAAATCAGTAGTCGAGTTGGTGACAATACAATTCTGATTAAGGACGAAGTTCGTAACATGGGTTTCGAGTCCTGCCCGCATATGATTTTGTACCATTTTAACTTTGGATTCCCGTTACTTATGGAAGAGACACGCATTCAATTCTATAGTGATCAAGTGAGTCCGCGTGATCAAGATACTTCTATCCATGCCTATGGTGAGTGGCAGGCCCCTGATGCTGCTTATCTAGAACGTGTGTATTATCATGAGTCTCCCAAAAAACCGCTGGTGCACATTAGTAATCCTCATTTTCCTCTTCATGGTGGGACAACGCAGGTTCAAGCGACGCTTCAATGGTCTTCACAAACACTGCCTAACCTCGTCCAATGGAAAATGCCAGGTAGCGGGACGCATGTGCTTGGTATCGAGCCTGCCAATTGTCATGTGGGAGGTCGTAAAGAAGAGCGTGAGCGAGGGACTTTGGTATTTCTGGAGCCAGGTGAAACGGTAAAATATGAAATCAGGTTGAACCTCAGTTAAATGATTGGGATAATAAGATGAAAAGAAACATTGACGGGGGTTCTTCATGATAACAAATCAAATTAATGGTCGGCAGCAACAAATCTTAGATCGGATGGCACTCGACGGTGAGATTCGAATTGCTGAATTGAAAGAAATGTTTGATGTCACTGAAATGACGATACGTCGTGATATAGAGAAGCTTGAGATCATGGGACTGCTTAGACGAACCTTTGGAGGCGCTATCCTCATAGGCAAGGATATTGCCCTGCAAGATCGTACAGGCGTCATGATGGAAGAAAAAATGAAAATGGGCCTCCGCGCTGCACAGCTCATTAATGAAGGGGAATCCATCTTTCTGGATGGAGGTTCAACGACACTTCAAGTAGCAAAGTATTTAACACCGAATATGCCGATCACTGTGGTTACCAATGCATTGAATATTGCAGCCGAGCTGCAAGGCAAGCAAATTCCGACCATTGTCGTGGGAGGCATGCTGCTGGATAAAACATCGACACTCGTTGGCCCAGTCGCAGCCGTAGCGATTGCCAAAATGGCGTTTGACCGCGTATTTATTGGAACAACGGGTCTCACCATCAAACACGGATTCAGCAACTCCAATATGCACGAGGCTGAAATCAAAAGGCTTGTTATCGAACAAGCGTCTGAAGTAACCGTAATGATGGATCACACGAAGTATGGCGTTCGGGATCTGTTTTCATTTGCTGAGATAGGTGCGGTGCATCGCATTATTTCAGACAAGTACCCAGAAGGTGAACTTCATGCGACTTTAAAAGAAAGCGGAGTTCAATTGCTTGTATGTTCGGATGCATGATCATCAGATAGCGATACTGGCGAAGCGGGTTGTACGTTTTAGGGATGGGCGGTTGTTGGAGAGTGTTTAGAATAAGATTGAAATAAGGCCAGGACTCCTTGGGTAATTGGGGTTCTGGCTTATTTTAATTGGATTCTTGCCATGGTTTCGTTTGATATAGAAAGTGAAGAGTTACAGCGAAATTCTTTTTTTAATTCTGGCGTGGAAGCGATGATAATCAGAGGAGGCATTTCAAGTTTCTATCTGGACGGAAGATACCCATCACGGTAAAATATAGAAATTACCAAAAAGGGGGAGGGCATCCGGTGAAACGATCCATCTATATCCGTTTGTTGCTTCATTTGACAATTGCTGTCATTCTGATTACATGTCTTGTTGGAGCTCTCGTATACCGGTACACGACAGCTATGCTGAAGGAGGAGGTTATCGGTGCCAATAATGAATTGTTATTGCAGACGAGCAAAATTGTCAATCAGTCGCTTGGTGAAGTCCAACAAATTGCTACGACGCTTGCTTTGAACAGTGACGTGCAAAAATCAGTTTGGCTCCCGTGGAATTTGGAAGAAGAATATCGGTTTCTGAAAAATACAGGAGCGTTGTTCGATGAACGAATCAATTCGTCCAACTACGTACACTCCATATATTTATATAGTTCCGTCAACCGGAAGCTAATATCGAGCTCGGGCATAACCGACATGGCTGACTTTTCGTATCGATCGGTATTAGATCGTTTTGTAGAAGGTCCGAACAGCTCTTCCTGGTTAGCGGCAAGCATGTTGACGACAGGTGGCGATCGGGACAACGTCATTAGCTTTTTAATTACTGTACCGTTCAATAGCGTAGAAAAGAAGGGTGTCTTGCTGATTAATCTCAAAGAGGACGTGCTCTACAATGCGGTAGTCAATACGAACAACCGGAAGCTTGGCAATGTCGCGGTTCTCAATAGCAACGGCGAAGTGCTGTCCTACAAAGATAAAAGCATGCTGCTCGAACAGTTCAAGCAGGCAGACATCAAGCGAATTAGCGAGCATAAAGAAGGATATTTCGTGGAAACAATCGGCGGTAAAAAGATGTTCGTATCGTTTCTGAGCTCGTCGTTTAACAACTGGATATACATTACGTTGAACCCGCACGGAGAGTTATTTAAACGCTCCAACGAAGTGATTCGGATTACACTGCTTATCTCAGTAATTAGCTTGGCAGCGGGAATGTTGCTGATGGTAGTCGTCTCGAGACGGCATTACCAGCCGGTCCGGAACATGGTGCAAGCTCTCATCTCTTACATGGAGAAGCCGCTGCCGAAGGCGAAATACGGGGATGAGTTCGGATTTATCCGCGAGTCGATCGACCGGTTGCATCACGAAAACGAGGAGTTCAAGACAAGGTTTCGCGGACAGGAGCTCATTTTGAAGGATCATTTACTTCTAAATCTGTTATCAGGCAAAACGGCCGACGAGGATGAAATGATCGGGCAATTGAACTATTATCACCTTAATCTAGAGCCGCACGGTTTTCTGGTGATGGCCATGCGGGTCCATTTGAATGGTCCTATGCTCAGGTCTTCTGACGAGCAGGTTCGTAACCTGATTCATTTCCAGATCCGCACCATTTGTGAGGATGCTATCGGTCTCTATGGTAAAGGTGCTTACATCAGCAGGTTTCATAAGCACGATGTCATCATTCTCAACACGGGACATTGGGATTCGGCTAACCCAGCAATCGACAAGGCGAAGGAACTCGCTTTCCGGATCAAAAACGAGGTGACCTCGACACTCGAAGGCGTCGTCGTTACATTCGGAATAGGCGGTAATTACGAGCTTATTACGGAAATACCACTTTCCTACAACGAAGCAACCGAAGCGCTTTTGCACGAAAGGATTGCCGGGATCGGAAGCATCTTGTCGATTCACGATCTAGATGTCAACCGTGCTAATCGGAACCAGTTTATCGCGTACCGTCAGCAAGTAGACAAACTTGTCGGCGATCTGAAATCTGGCCATTTAGATAAAGTGAAAGAAACGAAGGACAGCATCATCAACCAGCTCGAACATGACGGCCATTTCGGCCTCTCCTACAAAAACATGATATTGCTCCACTTGCTGAACGCTCTCGTGACAGTACGGGTAGAGCTTGCCATATCCGGAGAAGAAACGGTCGAGCAAGTAAACCGATGGCACCACGAATTCGCTAAGCTTCAAAATTTAGAAGAAATCACTCTTTGGCTGGACCGTATCCTGACTAGTATCGCTGGCGACATAGAGCATAGGCGTGACAATAAAAACGCAGAAGTGATCGCTAAATTGGCGGCCTATATTCGCGATCACTACCGAGAGCCTCTCGGTCTTCAGCTGCTGGCCGACATGGCATACATGAACAGTCAATATTTATCGAAGCTGTTTAAGGAAATGACGGGATCGACGTTTATCGATTATTTGACGGAGACGCGTTTCCGTGAAGCGTGCCGGCTATTGAAAGAGACGGACCGTAATATTAACGATATCGCCGAAGCGACGGGGTTCGGACAAAAGCAAAATTTAATTCGCACATTCAAAAAAATGACAGGTTTGACGCCAACAGAGTACCGGAATGGGGAGGTATTGGACCGTCTTGAGAGCCTAAATACGAACGAATGAATCTAATCCGATGAATTGACACCTAACGCAAATGACATTATGAAACCGTTATCAACAATTGAATCTTGAGGACACTTCCCCCTCCACTTTATGCTGAAAGTGCTTACTTGAGCTACAGATAACAAGCATAAGGAAAGGGGGAATTTTGTCCATGGCTGTTCCATCGACCACGTCGGGGCCGAAACTCGATATACGGAGACGATTGTTGTGGAAACGCATCGCATCCAACCGTTATATTTATTTGATGCTTTTGCCTGCGATTGTTTATTACGGTGTCTTCCATTATTACCCGATGTATGGAGCTCTAATTGCGTTTAAGCAATTCAGCATTACGAAGGGGATTATTGGGAGTCCATGGGTAGGGTTTAAGCACTTCGAAACGTTGTTCGCGCTCGACAAGTTTTGGCAAGTGTTTTGGAACACAATCGTCATCAGCTTATATAGGCTTGTTTTCGGTTTTCCGTTGCCTTTGTTTGTGGCGGTATTGATGAATGAAGTTCGCAAGATTGCATTCAAGCGCACGGTACAAACGGTTATTTACTTGCCTCACTTCATTTCCTGGGTCATCCTCGGTGGGCTGTTGATTAATCTGCTATCGACCGACAGCGGTGTCGTCAACAACGCGATTCGCTCGTTTGGGGGCGAGCCGGTAGGCTTCCTGACCGATGAAAGCTATTTCCGCAGCACACTCGTCTGGTCGATGATCTGGAAGGAGTTCGGTTGGAGCACAATCATTTATATGGCTGCTCTCGCCGGAGTCAATCCGCAGTTGTATGAGGCTGCGGTAATGGATGGCGCCAACCGGTGGAGGCGTATCTGGCATATTACGTTGCCGTGTATTCGCAGCACGATCATCATTTTATTGATTTTGCGGATTGGCCATCTGATGGAGGCGGGTTTCGAACAGATTTTCGTGTTGTACCATCCTGGCGTCTATCAAACATCCGATATTATCGACACCTATGTGTACAGGATCGGGTTGACCGAAGGACGGTTTAGCCTGGCCGCAGCAGTCGGCTTGTTCAAATCGGCGATTAACTTTTTGCTGCTTATTATCGCGAATCGGCTGGCCCGTATGATGGGTGAGCAAGGTATTTACTAAAACGGCAAAGGAGGAATGCAGCATGGTTCGCGGCAGTTTCGGCGGAAAGTTATTCGACGCAGCGAATGTTATATTTCTGGTGTTGATCACGCTGTTGACGCTGTACCCGTTCTGGGACTCGCTCATCGTCTCGATCACGCCCATTCAAGAAAGTCTGTCATCAAGCATCCATCTCTATCCACAAACAATTACATTCGAAGCGTACACCTATATTCTCGGTTTGAAGCAGTTGTGGGTTTCGTACAAAGTGAGTGTCATCGTTACTGTACTCGGAACATTGATCAGCATGATAGCGACCCTATTGGCCGCTTACGCACTCTCCAAGAAGGAGTTGCCAGGCGGACGTATCATCATGTTCGCGATCGTATTCACGATGATGTTCGGCGGAGGCATCATTCCAAATTATCTGGTAGTCAAACAGCTCGGAATCATCAATTCGATGTGGGCAATGATGATTCCCGCAGCGATTCAGACGTATAATTTGATTCTCATGCGCAGTTTCTTCTCATCCGTTCCGGAAAGCTTGGAAGAGTCTGCGCGCATCGACGGCTGCAATGATTTCGGTATATTGCTGCGAATTATCGTCCCACTGTCGATGCCAGCCATCGCTACCATATCCTTGTTTTATGCGGTATCGAAATGGAACGAATTTTTCACAGCGGTCATGTATGTGACGGATAAGGAAATATGGCCGCTCCAGTTATTTTTGCGGTCCATGCTCATTGATAACGAGGCCGCCTTTCAATCTGGAGGTGACAGCCCGTTTCTGCTCGGTCAATCGATCAAGATGGCGACGATTATGATTTCCACCATTCCAGTCATGCTCATATACCCGTTCTTTCAGAGGTATTTCGTGCAAGGGGTTACGCTAGGAGCGGTTAAGGAATGACGGTTCGTATTAGAAGAGGAGGACAAACGATGCTAAAAAATAATAAATGGCTTGCACTTGCACTTTCCGGGGTGCTGGCGGTATCTGTAGCAGGATGCGGAAACTCCGAGAATGAGTCTGGGGCAGGTGCCACCGGAACGAATAAGGAAGACAAAAAGGTCAAAATCGTATTTCTCACCCCAGGCGATGGTGCTGCCAAGGCAATCAATCCGGGAGACCGGGTTATTGCTGAAATCAATAATAAACTCGGTATTGATTTGGAAGTCAAGCTCGTGCCGGAGAACGGCTTTGAGAAGATCAACGTTGCTATGGCGACCGGGGACTTGCCGGATATCGTGACCATTAATTATCCATCCCCATCATTAAACCAATGGATCTCGGAAGGCTTACTCGTACCGTTAAACGACTATTTGCCCGTGATGCCGACCGTCAAGGAGAAGCTCGAGAAGCAATTGTCTTGGACCGCTGTTAACGGTAAATATTACGGGTACCCCTTCATCGAGGAGCGCTCGAACACCACGGTTGCCTATCGCGCGGACTGGCTTGAAACACTCGGATTGAAGGTGCCGCAGACGCTGGACGAATTATATACGGTGCTCAAAGAAATCGCGACGAAAGATCCCGACAAAAATGGAAAGGCCGATACATACGGATTGACAGGCACCAAAAGCACTGGATTCAACGGTTCCTTCCATTTCGTCCTTTACGGTTATGGTTTGCCTCATGGCGATTGGGTTCTGGACAGTACAGGCAAGGTCGCTCCCATATTCGAGCATCCCGCTTTCAAGCAAGGCGTTCAATATTTGCGTAAGTTGTGGGAGGAGAAGCTGATTGACCCGGAATTTCTGCTGAACGATACACAGCAGCGGGAGCAAAAGTTTTTTCAAAGCAAGGTCGGATTCATGGGCACACCGCTGTTTCGTCACGTGAACCGTCTCGAAACGAGCCTGCAAAAAGTGAATCCGCAAGGCAAGCTTGGATTCATGGCACCGCCGGCCGGTCCGGATGGCAAAAGAGGCATGGCGAGCGCGCCGAAGGGCGGCCTGTTCACAGCGGTTACGAAAAATTCCAAAGATCCGCAAAAAGCGGCTAAATTAATCGAATTCATGTTGTCTAAGGAAGGCCGAAGCTTGCTAGAGCTTGGTATCGAAGGCGTTCATTACACGAAAGCAGGCGACAAAATTACGTACAATGAAGAAGAACGGGCCAAAGACGGCTTTGCCACTAACGGCTGGTCGCATCCACTCGCTTGGGGCAGCGTCGTATGGCCGCTTACGGAAAATTATTTGCCGCAAACTGAGCCTCAGGCCGACCGGGCGAAGCAATCCGTAGACATTGCCACAAAAAACCTGGTCCCGAACCTCCTGAATGTGACGACCGCTGAGGAAGTGGAGATGGGCAGCGTGTTGGGCGAATTGTTGAATCAATATTATCTCGACATGATTGTTGGCAAGAAGGAAGTTGACGCTGGTTTGGCCGAGTTATCTAAAAAATGGCGTGACCAAGGCGGCAACAAAGTGCTAGAAGCGGTTAACAAGGCGTACTTGGCGCAGCAGAAGAAGTAAGGAAAGGGTGTTGATAGGATGCTTCCATCTGTACAAAAGCAGCCGAACATAGTTTTCATATTGACTGACGATCAAGGAGCTTGGGCGATGGGCTGTGCTGGAAATCACGAGATTCAGACGCCGAACTTGGACCGCTTGGCGGCTGAAGGGATGCGGTTCTCGAACTTTTTCTGCACCTCGCCGGTATGTTCGCCTGCGCGCGCTTCGCTGTTGACCGGACGCATGCCGTCGCAACACGGCATACACGATTGGATTCGCGGTGGTAATGTGGGGGATCGACCGATTGAATATTTGAAGGGCCAAACCGCCTATACGGAACTTTTAGCTAATAGCGGTTATACGTGTGGATTGAGCGGGAAATGGCACCTTGGCGACAGTATAAATCCCCAAAAAGGATTTACACATTGGTATGTGCACCAGCAGGGAGGCAGCGCTTATTATAATGCGCCGATGATCCGCGATGGCGAATTGATCGACGAACCGGGTTATTTGACCGATGTTATCACCGACGATGCCTTGCATTTCCTTGAGTCACAACAAGATGATCAACCGTTTTACTTGGGTGTGCATTACACGGCGCCGCACAGTCCTTGGATCGACAGCCATCCTCAGGAGTTCGTCGATATGTACGATAATTGCCAGTTCGACACCTGCCCGCAGGAGCCGAAGCATCCCTGGTCGATCCAAACAGCGCCTTGGTCCGACGACCAGCGGGAAAACCTGAAAGGATACTTCGCTGCGGTGACGGCAATGGATCGCAATGTTGGCCGCATTCTTGACAAGCTCGAGGCGAAGGGTATGCGCGAGCAAACGCTGATCTGCTTCTTGAGCGACAACGGTTTCAACTGCGGTCATCACGGCATATGGGGGAAAGGCAACGGTACGTTCCCGTTCAATATGTTTGATACGTCCGTTAAAGTACCAGCCATCTTCAGCCACCCGAGCCGCATTCCGCAAGGCCACGTCTGCGACGAACTGGTCAGCGGGTACGATTTCATGCCGACATTGCTGGCGTATGTCGGAGGGATTGAGCATCCAGAAGCGGAGAATCTGCCTGGTCGAAGCTTCCTGCCCCTCCTGATTGGCGATGAAGGGTCTGGACGAGAGGATGTCGTCATCTATGACGAATACGGTCCGGTTCGCATGATCCGTTCGCGGGAATGGAAATATGTTCACAGGTATCCTTATGGACCGCATGAGTTATATAACTTGGTGGCCGACCCGGACGAACGCAACAATGTGATCGACGCGCCGGAGGCCGAAGAACAGCGACGTTCCATGAAGGAACGGCTGGATTCCTGGTTCGTCAGCTATGTTGATCCGAGCCGTGATGGTACGCGGGAAGCGGTGACTGGCTTTGGTCAGCTGGAGCTTGCCGGACCCGACGGGCAAGGAAAGAAAGCGTATCACGAGTAACCTCTTTGAGATGCACTCCTAATGCAGGAGCCCTCTTGACCTAATAATCGCCTTTGGCTTCCGTGATGCTCATTCGCACGGCGTCCAGGGCGATTTTGGGGATTCAGTGACCCAACTCGTTATAAAGGAAGCTTAATGATGACAGTTGTGCCTTTCCCGGGTTTACTTATCAAGCTCAAGCCGTAGGCTTCCCCGAACGTGAGCTTCAGCCGCTGGTTGACGTTCTTCAGTCCGATATGCTCGGCGTGCAACATACGTTTTTGCTGCATGGTGGCATTGAGCGTGTCCAGTTTCTCCGCTTCGATTCCAATCCCGTTATCCCTAATGTGAAGCAGCATGAGGTCGTTTTCGATAAACCCGGTTATTGTTATTTCTCCTTGTTTCCGACTCGGATGTATGCCATGCTGAATGGCATTCTCGAGCAGAGGCTGAAGCATAAGCTTGATGACCTGCACAGACATTAGCGCTTGTGGAATATCCCACACGATTTGAAATTTATTCTTATAACGAATATCCATCATGCGCAAATACAAGTGAGCATGCTCCACCTCCACTCGAAATGGAACTAGACGGTTATCCATATCGAGACTCAGCTGCATCAACTGTGAGAGTGTTCCAATCGTGTCGGACACTTCGTTAGGTTCTCCGTTGGTCAGCTCGATCGCCATCCAATTAATGGTCTCCAAGGAGTTTCCAATGAAATGAGGGTTAATTTGTGCCTGCAGGGCAGAAGCCTGAGCCTCGTTCAGCAATTGGGAGCGATGGGACAGTTCCTCTTCAATTCTGCGTTTGGTTTGGGCACTATTGAGGATGTTGCCAGAGATGTAACGCACCTCGTTATCTCTGCCATCCGGTGATCTTGTCACCCCATCTCTCTCCAGTTGTTCCATCAAGTGAATGATATTTCGAATCGGCTGAAAGGTTCTTACGGAAATAAGAAAGGCCACGATAACGCCTAACGCGGCAAACAATAGCAGCAGTAAGACTGTGTAGTTCAAAATGTTACGGATATTTGATTCGTACTCTTGGATGGGGAGAAGGGACAGACAGGCCCAATTATTGAAGCTTAGCTTGGCTAAAGTCAGGATGTAGGATTCGCCATCGAGCTTCACTATGCCTGAATAGGGTTCTTTTTGATTGAGCAGTTCATCCAGTTTTTGATCCAATGCTTGCAGATAAGCAGGCTTTGATTTCCCAGGAAATAGAAGTTTCATGTCTTGGTTGTAAATGTAGTTCTTGTTTTCGTCGATGATAAAGAGTTGATGGTCCTTCTTTCCGTCAGCTGGCTGAATGAGCTTCCCAAGTTCCTCCAGGTCGATATTGATGATGACCGCACCTATTTTATCCTTGGCGTTCAGGTAGCTGGGCTTAACAAAAGAAAGGACGAACGGGTAGACCTCGCGGCTCTTGCGGGGAAGTGACTTGGTATACACAGAATCGCTTTGCTCGTAGTAAGGATACCACGATTTGTCTGCAAAATTATCGTAAAAGTTGTTTTCTTTATTGGAAATGACGTACCCGTTTTTCTCCGAATAGACGTATATGGACGAGATGTATTCATAAATAAGTGTGAACATGCTGATTGTGCTGTTGATTTTATTGTACTCCCCACGCACAAGATTAGCTGAGTTCGTATCGAGCATAAAGAGCTGCGTATCTGTCTGCTGGGATATTTGTGTTGAGAGCATGCTTGTTTCTCGGAACAGGACATCCAAGATGTCCCTAACTCGGTAAAGCGAGCTTTTGTTGACTTGACTCACCTCTCCCTCGATAATCTGGTGGGAGCTGCGATAAAGAAAGGAGCTCATACCTGCCAGCGGCAATATGACGAGCACCAGAACAATCAAGAAGTTACGGACGAATATACTCTGAAACCTGTAGTTTTGGATGTAGTACCAGATGCCGCGTTTACTATTCATCTTCCAGATCGCTCCCCATTAGAATCAGTCGAACATACTCTTTGGGCGTATATCCGAAGGCTTGCTTAAACTGCCTATTAAAATATTTACTACTTTGATAGCCGACTCTTTCGCTGATTTCGTAGATTTTATACTTGCGCAGTTTCAGCAGTTCTACAGCTTTATTCAAGCGTATGCGTGTCAGCGCTTCGACAAAGGTTTCCCCCGTCTGCTGTTTGTAGAAGCGGCTGAAGTAGGTAGAACTGACGTAGATGGAGCTTGCCACCTCTTCCAGTGAGAGATCCTTGGTATAGTTCGCTTCTATGAAAGTCTGTGCTTGTTGTAGTAGGTAAGACGGGTTGTTTTGGTTGCGCTTGGATAAACAGGAAATTGTATCTTGCAGCACCTGTTCGCCCCAACGACGAATGTCGGCAGGACTCTGTTGCGGGGTAAGCAGACGGTAGTCGAACCGTCCTCCCGTAAGGCGGAACAGGTCCAATTCTTTGAAAGCGTTTGCAATATCTGTGAAAAGATCGATGACAAGCAGATAGAGCAGATCGGGTCTCGATTGGAGAATGTCGTCGAGCAGCATATTGAAACGATCAATGACAATAGACGAACTCCCTGCCTTCATGCCCTCCAAGATGTTAGGGTGATGCCTCCGAATCTGTTCATGCTCTCTCTGTTCCAGAAAGTGACCTTGTCTGGCAGGAAAATCGTCAAACGGCTCCGGGCGTTCTTGATCGAGAGCCGTTCGAATGTTCGTAAAAACTTGCCGCATTTCCTCCACATTGGTCGGTTTAATGAGGTAGTGCTCAACTTTATATTCTATCGCACGTTTGGCGTATTCAAACTGGGCATAGCCGCTGTTAATGACGACTTTAACGCGTGGACGTTGCTCAAAGACATATCGAGCTAATTCGATCCCTGATAATTGAGCCATCCGGATATCGGTCAGTACGACATCAGCTTCATGGTGCTGCAAGTAATGCATCGCATCAGCTCCGTCTTCGAAATCGGCAACACAATCGAATCCGAGACCAGTCCAATTTATAAATTTCTTCAACCCGTTGCGAATCCGTTCCTCATCATCAACGATGACCAACTTATACAAGTGATCTCCCCCTTATCTCTTGCGAATAATTCTAATTCTATCATGTAGTGTGAATAGTAAGTTGGAAAAAAATAAAGATGCAAAGAATATGCACCAAAGGCAAGATGTTGGAATGTAATCTAAGGATGAGAGCGCGTACAATAGGGATTGCACAACACTCCTGATCAAAGTGTTTGATATAAATTCGGAAGCGGTTTGGCAGAACTGTTCCTATGAGAAAAGGAGGAAACGCATGAATGAAATCACATTGACGAAACGGCAGCGTACAAGAGTGGGACGGAGATTGTCGGTTTTTGTTGGACATGTCGAACTGTTTCTATTAACTCTACCCGCCATTCTGTATTTTATTGTATTTCACTATTTGCCGATCGGCGGTGTGATCGTTGCTTTTAAGGATTACCGATATGATCTCGGTATTCTAGGAAGCAAGTGGGTGGGGGTTCGTAATTTTGAATTCTTTCTAACCTCACAGGATGCTTGGCGCATTACAAGGAATACAGTCGCGTACAGCTCGACTTTTCTTGTTATCGGCATCATGGCTTCGGTGACCGTAGCTTTGCTGTTGTTTGAAGTAAGGAACCGGTATGCAATTAAAGTGTACCAGACGAGCATGATTCTCCCCCGATTTCTGTCTTGGGTCATCGTAGGATACATCTCATACACATTGCTTAATCCGGAGCTCGGAATATTGAACCAACTGAGAGTGTTTTTCGGAATGGAACCGGTGCAATGGTTCGGGGACACGAAGTATTGGCCGTATATTCTCGTAGTTTCGAATTTATGGAAGCATATCGGGCTTGATTGTATTATTTATTACGCTGCATTGCTAGGTATTGATCAAGAACAATATGAAGCTGCGCGAATCGACGGCGCGAATCGACTCAGGCAGATGTGGCATATTTCGATTCCCTCGCTTGCGCCGTTGATGTTTATTCTTGGCATTCTGGCGGTTGGCGACTTGTTCCGAGGCGATTTCGGTCTCTTCTATCAAATTCCGCGCAACGTAGGGACGCTATATCCCGTAACGGATGTAATTGACACTTATGTGTTCCGTGGACTTCGGTTAGGTGAGATTGGCATGACCGCCGCCGTCGGATTGTTTCAATCCGTTGTCGGACTTGTGTTGGTCGTAAGTGTAAATTTAATTGTAAAGAAAATAAGGCCGGACAATTCATTGTTCTAAGGCAGGAGGGAGAGTGCCGGTGACGAAGCCTGTTAAGTTAAAGTTCAGCACCATGTTCATTCATCTGTTTTTTATCCTATTCTCGTTGGCGTTCTTACTTCCGTTTCTCATGATCATCTCCGTATCGCTCTCGAACGAGCAGGAGTTGATGCGAGAGGGCTATCGACTATTGCCGATTCGAATCGATTTCACTGCTTATCGCTATGTATTCGAAAATCCGGCGCAGATGATCGATTCCTACATCATCACGGCGTTTCAGGCTCTATTCGGGACGTTGCTCGCTCTAATTGTTATGGCGCTCTGCGCCTACCCATTATCGCTAGTGCATTATAAACTGCGCAATACAACTACTTTTTTTATCTTTTTCACCATGTTGTTTGGTGGCGGGTTGATTCCATCTTACATTCTAAACACACAGTATTTGCATATCGGCAATACCTTTTGGATTTATATTCTGCCTACTTTGGCCAATGCGTTCCACATTATCATCTTACGGACATTCTTCCAAGGGATTCCATACTCACTTGCAGAATCTGCGAAAATGGATGGAGCTCGCGAGCTGACGATTTTCTTTCGTATTATTATGCCTCTGTCCAAGCCGGTTCTGGCCACGATTGCGTTGTTCAATATTTTGGATCGTTGGAACAATTGGTACACTTCCTTGATCTACGTGAACAATTCCAAGCTCTACACTTTGCAATATTTGCTTCAGAAAATATTAATGGACGCAGAGTTTGTAAAGAGTTTAGCCCAAGATGCGCCACCCGGGATGTTTACTGGCAGCATGTTGGAAGTTCCGACGGAAAGCATGAAATTTGCAATGTGTATTGTAGCAGCTGGACCGATGCTCGTGATCTTCCCTTTCTTCCAGAAATATTTTGCCAAGGGACTAACGATCGGAGCGGTTAAGGGGTAGCGGGCTATGTATACGATCGATCGCTATATATGCGAATTAAGCAGGGGGAACACTTGACTTATTAAATGAATCCAATTGGAGGATGAGAAATGGATATGTTCAGAAAAAAAAGAAGCAAGCTGTCTGCGATTTCGCTCTGTGCAGGCTTGATGCTTGCCCTGACAGTGGCGGGCTGCGAAACCTCCGGGAACAATGGAAAGAGTTCGACGAGCAATACGACAGTGCCAACCGCAAGTACACTGGCTGACAACAAGGCGGTAAAATTGAAATGGGTATTTATGGGTCCGGGCAAGCAAGAGGATTCCGAACGGGTATGGGCGGAGTTTAACAAAAGGCTGCAGCCGTTGTTGCCCAATACGACAGTTGAATTTGTCGAGTTGAGCCGGACGGAATTCGTGGAAAAATGGAAATTACTAGCTGCATCAGGCGAGGAGATTGATTTGGCTTGGACCGGCTATTTAATTCCGTTCGTACCGGAAGTGAAGAAGGGTGCCTTCTTGCCTCTTGACGATCTGATCGCCAAATATGCGCCTAAACTAGCAACTGGTGTGCCGGATTGGGTCATGAAACGTACCGTCGTAGACGGCAAAACGTATGCAGTTCCAAATCAGCAGCTAGAAGCCGGCATGGGTCCAAGCCTCAAGGTGCCCAAGGATCTGGCAGACAAATATTTGGACGTGAAGAAGCTGCAAGCGGTCAATTTTGGAGCTAAGACGTCGGTGAAAGAGGCCTATGAACCTATTGAAGCCTATTTGAAAGCGCTTAAAGATAATAATTTGCTTGGCAAAGGGGCTTCCATCTCGACGATTATGCAGTTTATTCAAACGAAAGGGTACGAGACGTTCAGTTCCACGAATTATATTGCGGGCTACCGAATTGACGATAAGAGTTTCAAAGTTGTCAATATGTACGAAACGCCGGAATTTAAGGATTCGTTCGATGTAGCCGCTGACTGGTTCAAGAAAGGCTATATTCGGAAAGATATTCTGTCGATGCAAGACCCTCGCGTTGATGACGGCAAGCTGAACGGAAGTGTGGTCTGGGCACACAACCAAGTTGAAGAAGGCACCACGGTGACCCCAGGCAATGCGCAAGCAGGCACAGTGGAGTACTACAACATCCCGCTGTCCAACCAAACGTTTATCTCGTCAGGGGATGCCGCAACCGCTACAGTTATTCCACGCACAAGTAAAAACCCGGAGCGTGCGATGCAATTAATCGAGCTAATCAACACTAGCAAGGGGAAAGAACTTTACGATCTGCTTGTGTGGGGCTTGGAGGGCGAGCACTATAAGAAAGTTTCCCCGACGCGCATGGAGACCATCGGCTACACTGGGCAAGGCACACCAACGGCCAAATACGGCTTGTGGAAATGGGTGCTCGGCAATACGTTCCAAACGTACGAAACACAGGCGGACAAAGAAGGATATAACACTTTCGTGAAAAAACTTCACGAGACGGCGACCAAATCGGCGCTGATGTCGTTCAAGCCGGATACGACGGCGATCGCTACGGAGCTTGCTCAGGTAGCGGCCGTACGCACAGAATTCGAAAATGCGTTGAGGAGCGGCGCGCTTGCCGACTATGAGGATAAATATAAGCAGGCAATTGATAAAATGAAAAAATCCGGCTCCGATAAAATCGTTGCCGAAATGCAAAGGCAGGTTGATGAATTCGTTAAGAAAAACAACATTAAGTAAAAGGAAAGTTGGCCGGAGCTGCTATGGCAGTTCCGGCGACTCACCATTTCGGTTGGTCTCACAACCTCAAAGGAGTGTTCATGATGTCAATAACGAAACGTATCACAGCCTTATGGTTGGTCCTCGCTTTTCTTAACGGTTTCCTTCCAATCCTTGGTTCTCAGCAAGCCGAGGCATCGGGAGTAATGCCCCAGCTCCCCACGGTCGTATCGTCGGTCTACGAAGATTATGAATCGAAGTCGGTTGGAGATGCTCTTCTTACTTCTGGCAATTACCAATTGACAGTGCAGCAAGATCCATCCGAAGCAGGCAATAAGGTCGCTCGACAGCTGTATGGAAGCACAGCACCAAGCGGGTACACACCTACAATGTCATTTACGCCGTTGACAGGCACATTCGTGTTAGACCAGAAGGTGAGACTTGATGGAAGCGGAAACAACCTGTATTACGTCATGTATATGCGGACCCAGAGTGGAAACATTCCGGTGCCGATTTGGCGTATCCATTACCCAGGTTCAAACCCTGGATTGTATCTGACGAAAGCGAATGGCAGTGGCGAAGAGAATGTCGTGCCAGCGAATCTGATTCAAACGCAAGTGTGGTACGCCATTCGGACTGTGATTAATACGTCCACCGCTACGTACGATATTTACTTGCTTGACCAAGCCGGCAATCGGTTGTATGGCAGCACAGGCCGCCATTTGCCTACTGTCATCGGAACGACAACCGTAGACTATTCAGCCGGATTTAAATGGCTGTACGGCAAGCATAGCGGTTCGACATTGGGTTACGCAGCAACATACAGTGACGATCTGTTTCTCTATACGATGTCTGCGGCTACACAGGCGGAGTTCTTGGTAAATAACGCTGAAATTGGACGCAATAAAGCAGAAATTACTTATGCCGACGGGAAGGTGGCAGCATTGGCTGCCGGAACAGTCAAAACCAACATGCAAATGAGACTGTCCGCTCTTCGTACCGGTATGGTTGCGCAAGCGTCGGCAGCTGTTTACACGGCCGAGCAAAGTGAGCTAGAAGCTGATCTCGCTGCTGCTCAAGCGCTGTTGCGAGAGCTGCCTGACGACGAAGACATCAGCACGCTACAGACACGTGTGAACGCACTTGCTGGAAGAATCAATCACTGGTATTTAAATAATGACTATCAGCTGAACTCATTAAACTCCATCGTTTTTAATCAAAATAATTACGATGTTCGTGTTCAGAAGGACGCTGATGGAACTGGAAATTACGTAGCCAAGATGACATTTGGGCAGATTCCGACGAGCGGCTTTTGGGGGGGGAGCAGCTTCGCCTCGCCAATTAAGGGTACAGTCCTCTATGAGAAATCGTTTCGCTTCGAAGGGACAGGAACGGGCCTGTATCATCTACAAACCATACGAACGCAGGACGGCAATCAATCCGTCAATTTATTTCGGATTCAAGCACCGGGAAACGCTTCGGGTGTCTATGTAGGGAAAGCGGACGGCAGCGCAGGAGAGGATCGGCTTGCAATCGGCTCAATCGTGAATGATCGTTGGTATCGAATTATCGTTGTCATGCATCTGGAAGAAGCTACTTATGATATTCATATCATTGATTCCAGCAGCAGTGAAGTCATCGAGTCCTCCTTAGGCAGACATTTACTCATCAAGAACGCCAATACCCAGCCTATCAACT
Organism: Paenibacillus plantarum; assembly: GCF_013141695.1. Taxonomy (GTDB): domain Bacteria; phylum Bacillota; class Bacilli; order Paenibacillales; family NBRC-103111; genus Paenibacillus_E; species Paenibacillus_E plantarum. The sequence continues at coordinate 255,824 of NZ_WHNY01000004.1, read as the reverse complement.
ATACGTTGGGAATCAAATCAACGGCGGTGAGAATTACGGGTACTGCTGCCAGCTACGGCGATGCGGCACTTTATATGGACGATGAGCACATGTATGGCAATACATCGTCCCGTATTGCTGCTCACGTGCAGAGTTTGCTGGATCACATCAGGGAAGAGACGATTTATTATTCATCCTCGCTTAAGCAGCGAATTATTCAATCAATCGTCCTGTACCCAGATCGTGCTTACAGCTATGTCCGCAATAAACGGAAGATGATTTCAACGGACCACCCGGACGTCAGGCCCGAGCTGGTTAACGGCATTGCGATGGCGCCGGTGCAGTTTCTCGCTAACCAGCTGGGCTGGACGGGGAGCTGGAACGAATCGCAAACCGTCTATACCGTCACTTATGGCGGCACGACCTTGCAGTTGTATCCCGGATTGCCGACGATGACAGTCAACGGTGTCTTGATGCCGCTAGATCATCCGGCCGTCCGTGAAACTAACGCCTTACAGGTTCCTATCGGAAATGTCGGGCAGGTGTTCGGGTTGACGTTGTTTCAAGATAATGCTCGCGGTGTATGGGTGCTGGACGCGAATCCCAACCTGTTCGATCCAATCAACGATGCTGCGTTGCTGGATGAGCTGAATAAGGTTCGCTTCGGAATCCGGCCGCCTACTATTACAGTTAATGCGACTGCGGCTGAACCGAGTGGTGTTTCCGCTCAGCAATCGGAATTTAACGACCGAAATTCTGCAGCCAGTGTAGAGCAGCTTGCCAAAAAACTCGCTGGCGTGCTCGACCCGACGGTTCCGGGGCTGACCGATTTCCGACAACTGGTTACAAGCGAGGATTATGAAGGAGCGTTGATGGCGTTTCGCAGCTATTTCCTGAATAAACTGCGCAATATCAACACGTTCAATTGGGACCAAGAGCTGTTGAGTTTTACATTCGGTAAGGGTGATTCGATGCCCGACGAGCTTCTGTACAACATACTAACGACGCCCGATATGAGAAAAATCCTAATTGGTGAACCTGGCCGAATCGATTGGCGCTTCGAAGCACCTGCCACCAATGCAGGGTATGCGTCACGCAATAACTATATGTGGCATATTGATCAATTCTATCCGTTGCTCAATCGTTTCAATAGTTCGGGAAATCTATCCTATTTGGACAAATGGGGAGACTATGTCGATGACTGGGCGCTTCACTCTCACGGTTATGATGCCATTCTGCCTGCTGAAATTCCGGACGCGGATCAATCCGGAGCACGTGCAGTCGTGTACCTAATGAGGCAATTGAAATTGCTTGCCGACCATTTGCCGGCTGATGGGGAAGGGCTGCCGGCTACTACATTGGCGAGGGTATTAATCAAGATGCAGGAGGAATATCCTCCGATTTCGATCGTATACGGCAGGTCCAATCCGCAAAACTGGACAACTGGCATTTTTACTTCGCTGATCATGAACGGACTTCTACTGAGTGAATTCAAGGACAGTTCCTTCTATCTGCGGGAAGGGTTTCGCCGCATGGAGGACTTCGGCACCACACATTATATGCCGGACGGCACGGAGTCGGAGCAATCGTTATCCTACAACCGGGAGGATTTGCGTTACGGTGCGGGACTTGCTTATCAAGTCGTAAAGACGCTGCGGCCCGATTTAATGCCGCCTGAGCGAGAAGCGGAAATTAAAGAACGGTTGATGGCGCGTGCCAAGCTGATGTCTCACGCATTAAATTTGAAGGGCAAATTCCCGGCTGGCTTCCGCATCGATTGGCGCGACTGGACGGCGACTGTGAAGGAATTGCTGCAGGATGCGATTCCAGAAGCACTCCAGGATTCGAATATTGCAGCTATTCTGGCCATCGGCTCCGGGAGCCCGATACCGGCGGAGCCCGATTTTACATCGGAATGGTTCCCTTATGGTGGCTATTCGTTCATAAGGAGCGGTTGGATGCCGGACAGTCAGGAAGCGTTCTTGTTCAGTTCGAGCCATCCAGGCAATTACGGATACCATAGCTTGCAGGGCAACAATATGCTTTCGATTCAAGCATTCGGTCAAGATATGGTGGTACCTGGCGAGGTGGGAGCATATGACAACATCCCAAGCCCGCTTACCGTCGATGGAGACATGCAGAATTACTCGTACGGTATCTCCAGCTGGGGCCATAGACAGACTCTCGTGTCCAGCTGGGATGAGCCGGCTGATCTGCGATGGTATGAATCTCCTTCGTTTCAATTCACAGAAGGCATGTATGAGGGACATTACGGAAAAGACGAAGGTACCGGTACCGACGATACGGCCCATCAACGCATGTTGACATTGCTGCAGGAGCAAGGCCTATGGATTGTGACGGATCGTTTGATCAGTGGAGGTACGCATAACTATCGAATGGATTTGCGTCTGCCTTCGCAAGTTATCGGTTCCCGGTCACCCGGCTACCGCGTGTTTGATCCGACGCATATCGAGCGTGGACAGTCCGACGCTCGTTCCGGCTACATGCGCACCCAAGATCCTGGCGTCAGCAACTTGTCCGTGTATCAATTCGGAAGCTCCGCGATTACGACTACCGGTACTGTAGAAACCGTGGCGGCTACGAACCTGTATAAGGTATCTGATTTTTACAGATTGAGCGCTTCCTTCTCTGGAAGCGGTGATCAAGCGCTTGTGAGCGTCATTTATCCACGCCAAACCCAGCAGGCCGAACTCATATCGATCGAGCCACGCAACGGTAGCGGGGTAGCCGGATTCAAGGCGATTATGTCAGATGGAAAAGTTGTACAATATCAAGCGGCAGCGGATAAAAACGAGGTATTGTCGCTGGGATCGGTTTCCATTCAAGGAGAAGCGCTTTTGCTGCTAACGGATGTGAACGGGGACACGAAAGGGATGGCACTAGGAGTTACCGTTATGTCTGAGAGCGGAACGCCGCAGAACGTCAGCTTCGAGTTTGAAATTCGAAATGGGGTTATGCAGCAGTTGGGAAGCATAAATAAGCCGGTTGGCGAAGTCACCATCACTCCCGGAGCAGATGTATTTGTCGATTCCGTAACGGTCACGATGGCGACCTATACAGCAGGCGCGTCCATACATTACACATTGGATGGTAGTATTCCGACTCTTTCTTCATCACTGTACACAGGTCCGTTTGTGCTAACGAATTCGGCTAAGGTGAAGGCGAGAGCTTTTCGCGCGGGTGTCACGAACGTCAAGGATACCATAGACAGCACGAATGTAAGCTCCGTTCGCACAGCGACATTCACGAAGCAAGCACTTCGACAGGCTGTTTCGGCCTCAACTGTGAGCGGTGTGGTTTACCGCTATTATGCAGGGGATTGGAAAGATCTTATGGTTCACATGGATCGGATGGATCCTACATCGCTGGGCACGGCGTCGGGACTGTTCGATTTCTCGGCGAAGGCAACCGACGGCGCATACGGCTTCGAATACAGCGGATGGCTTGATATTCCATCGGATGGTGTCTACACCTTCCGGGCGCCGGAAGAATGGCTGCTCCCCAATATAATGGCAGGCTACGATCTGCAATTGTTTATCGGCGACGAGCAATGGTATCCAATTACGGGAAGGCAGGGCTTTGGCACTTGGTCGATCGCGCTTGAGCACGGATTGCATCGCATACAGGTCCGATATGTCGATTATCGTGGGCAGACGGCTGCTGCTTATAACATTCCGAACTTGACGCCTCGCATATGGGAAGGTGTTATACCTAACTTGACCATCTCGGGACCGAATATGACCGAGCAAGCTTTACCGTCTTCCATGCTTCGACGCAATCCATAGTATAGATTCTTGTACGCAGGCTCTCTTCCTACGTTAAGGGAGCTTGCGTACAACATAAGGAGAGTGAACAGAATGACAACTCGAAACGACGAGGCTAGGGATCATATGAAAGCAAAAGAAAGGAAGGAATCGTCTGATGCTGTCGCATTGCAGCACGCCGTTATCGGCCATGCGGACTACCCTTTATTCGAGAGGCTTTATTCACCGAATTCCCACCCCGATACGGCCTGGTTCGAGACAGCGGCTCTCGGTCTATTCATCCATTGGGGAATTTCCGCAGTTGACGGGGAGTGTGATCTTTCCTGGGGAATGATGGCCGGGAAGCCGTGGGAGGCATCAATCGGTGAAGAAAAGACCATATTGCCGGAGGATTATTTCCGTCTAGCTGAACGATTCCGACCGAAAAGTAACCCAGCGGAGGAATGGTTGTCGGGTGCCGCTGAGGCTGGGTTTCGTTATGCAGTGCTTACAACCCGGCACCATGACGGTTTCTCCCTTTGGCCAAGCAAATGGGGACAGTTTAACACAGCCTTCACTTTAAACGGAAGGGATTTTGTCGGAGAATTCGTGGAGGCGTGCCGTCGAAACGGGCTTAAAGTTGGCTTGTACTATTCTCCTCCCGACTGGTACTACAATCGTCACTATATGTCGTTTCATTATGGCAGTGCAGCGGGGAGCGGAGCAACATCTTTCGCGGGAAGGGCGCATTATGGCATGCATCATGAGCCGATTCAGCTGCAGCCGCAGCCTCAAGGCTGGCATGAGCAATTCCTTGCTTATATTCGGGGGCAAGTAATGGAACTGCTGACCCAGTACGGCAAAATAGACATGTTATGGTTTGATGGAGGCCGCGATTTGAGCGATGCGATCTCGATAGAGGAGATTCGCAAGTTCCAGCCTGGCATACTCATAAATACCCGGATGCATGGCGTTGGGGATTTCGATACTCCTGAATGTCATATGCCGAAAGAAAGGCCGGTTGGCCGATGGGAACATTGCAACATATGGGCGGAGGGACCTTGGTGGGCATATATTCGGTCGAGTGAACAGTATCGACCGGCCTCTTGGATGCTATCGAGGCTCGCAGAGGTTCGGGCATGGGGCGGAAATTTCCTCGTGAATATCGGGCCGAAGGCCGACGGCACGTTGCCTGAGGATATATCAGTTAGATTCGCAGAGGTTCGTGAATGGATGAGACACAGTGGTGAGTCTATCTACGATGTCAAGGGAGGGCCCTATCCGGAATGCTCTAACGTTCCAGTGACATGTGGCTGGGCGTATTGGTATTATCATCTGCTGCCTGGCATGGAGGGCCCAGTCATATTGAAAGAAACTACGGCTATTCCTGAACGCGTGTTTATGCTGCGAACTGGGCATTCCATTACGTTTCGCCATGAAGGTGGCCATCTGCTTTTGATCGTTCCGGATGAATGCCGCACGACGCTTGTCGATGTTGTGGCCATTCAATGGACAGCGTCACGGGAAGGCGAAACAGGTGACAGGGTATGATACATCGAAATGTAGAGCTTCATAACGTCGTTGAACTCGAGTCTAGAGAATATTACCCAGGTGTAGGCCTGCATCGCTTCCCAGCTTCCGTTCGAAATGCATTGGGCAAGAGGGGGAAGCTTGTTTCACGGCAATCAAGCGGCTGTGAAATTCGGTTCGTGTCGGGTTCGCCGCAAGTTTGCGTATCCTTGTCATCGTTCGACAGCAACGGAGAGGCGCTCGTATTTTATGGGGATATTTTCCATTCCAAGCATAGTTTGATACAAGGCTCAATACATACGATTTTACTTGAAAAGCCAGTCGAACTGGAAAATATGAATTCCAAAGTATGGAGTAACGCGAACTTCTCGTTAGGGGTATGGCGGGTGATGACAGGTAGATACCATGCTGTTTTTCATGGCGTCGACACATTCGGTGGGGGCTGTCGTCCGCCTAACGATAGTGAGCTCCCCCGGTTGCGATGGCTAGCATACGGATCTTCCATTACGCACAGCGCACATGCTACGCATCAGGGAAACGCTTATGTTAGCCAAACGGCCATGAGGTTGGGGCTTGATGTTTTGAACGCTGGCTTGAGCGGCGCATGTTTGTGCGAGCGTGAAGTAGCGGATTATCTGTCTGAGAGAGAGGATTGGGATATAGCCACCCTAGAGATCGGCGTCAACATGCGCAGCGGCTTCAGTCCAGAGCAATTTCACTCAAGAGCCGACTACTTGATCGAACGGATGGCCAATAAGGGGCCGGGCAAGCCAGTCGTGCTGATTACCTCCTATCCCAATGCAGCAAGCGCGGAGCTAATTCCAAGTGATTCGGGGAAGAATCAGCACGAATTTAATCATATTTTACGGGAGCTATCGTCAGGTTATACGAATGTTCATTTATTTGAAGGCAGCGATATCTTGAGCAGTTACTCTGGATTGACATACGATATGATTCATCCATCCGATTACGGTCATGTGTTAATGGCCGAAAACCTATCAAGGCTGTTGCGTCCTGTTCTGCCGGTCTAAAATTTAGACAGGCGAGGTGGGTTGTGCGGTTTCGGGATACTATTGGCGGTGTTGTGACGGCAGGCAAATGGACTTTTCCGGCTGATCGCTTCATATCTTTAAAAACAAGTAACCCAAAATGAAAAAGAGGTCTGAAGGTGCTTGTACCCGTTCTTTATAAGAAAATGGTAGTGGATGGACTCTCCATCTTTTATCGTGAAGCCGGCAATCCCAAGAACCCTGCCCTTATTCTCCTTCATGGATTCCCCAGCTCTTCCTACATGTTCAGAGATTTAATTCCTTTGTTGGCTGATAAGTATTATGTCATTGCGCCAGACTATCCTGGTTACGGGAACAGCAGCATGCCCGCTGTGGATTCTTTTTCTTACACCTTCGAGAATATATCCCTTGTAATCGAAAGGCTTCTCTATAATCTCCGCATCCCTAGGTACATCTTGTACTGCCATGATTATGGCGGTCCAATAGGGTTTCGCTTGGCTGTACGCCATCCACAACGTATTCTTGGATTTGTGATTCAGAATGCAGTCGTTAACGTAGAAGGATTAGGTCAACCATTTGACCTGTTCAAAGCACTCTGGGCGGATCCAAGTCTGGAGAATAAAGCTGCCTTTGCAAGTTTGGTTACCCCAACCTTCACTCAAAAACAGTACCTTACCGGCATTTGTCACCCTTATCTAATTAGTCCGGATGGTTACTCCATGGACCAATATTTTCTAGACCGTCCGGGGAATTCGGAAATTCAGTTGGCCTTGGGATATGACTACCGGATGAATGTAACACAATATCCGCGCTGGCAGCATTATTTACAAACTTTTCAGCCGCCTACATTGGTGGCCTGGGGGAAAAACGATTTCATTTTCACACTTAATGGAGCTTATTCGTTCAAAAGGTATGTTCAGGATGCCGAAATACACATGTTATGTGGAGGACACTTTGTTCTAGAGGAAGCACACTATGCAATCGCTGATTTGATTAAAGGTTTTTTTGGTCGTAAATACGGCATCTAGCTTTCGTTTATCATAAAAAGTCAACTTGAGATTAAGCTTGGTGATTTTTATGATAAAAACAACGAGAAAAAACAGCCCGTATTTTATTTCACGGACGTTTTTTCTCGTTATTATTTGTGTAGGATTAAGGAATTACCATACAAAAGCTGACGTGATGATAACCAAAAGAATAAAAAGAACCAAAATAGCTGCTGCACTTGAACCGTGACCTGCACAACTTCCACCATAACCTACTGCTCCCATGTTTACTCATTCCCCTCTGGTGATTTGTCACTACGGTATAAAATATGTTCGTTATATAGTAATTGATTGGACGTATGTACCAAATTGAGTTTACATTTACCTAACACCAGGAAAAAATAACCGCATATTCTCCCTATGAGTACACACATTATTTTAAAATTTGAATCTTATGTATTAAACCTCCACAGCTACTCAACTCATGATTTCAACCTTCACTTACTAGAAAAAAGTCACCCTGGGATAAGATTTAGGGTGACTTTTTCTCTTTGTTTTTTTATTGCAAAACGATACTGATCATTCGGCTATTATAGAAATGGATGCGGATGCGGATTGAGTTGACCAGCCTTCAGCGGTCCTTTCGCATATCCAAGCTTCGCCGGCACCCGATACACTCTCTTTAACCCCGTCAAGCGTTTCAAATGATGTCCGAACGTCATCGGCAGCATTCCCGGAATCAGTACTTTTACACAATGCAGCCCGTTTCGCTGCGTTTCTAGCGATGATTGATCCACCACAATCACATCGAGGTTCAAGTGGTGAAACACCTCGATCATGTCCTTCAGATCATCGGTTAGATCCGCATGACTTGCCTTACGCTTGAACTCCTCGTCAAACGTTCTGAGCGGGCGCTGTCCGTTCAATAAAAATTGCAGCCGTTCCTCTGCTTGCGGCAAACCGTAAAGCAGGGCATGATCCTCCATTTGATATACGAGAAATGGATCGTCGAGCATCTGCCTAATATGTTCTTGGCCCTCCTCAAATTTCTCTTGCAAAAAGTTTAACCTGCCGGCAAATTCGTGAATGGCGCTTTTCGCTGCCCGTACTGGATCCAGATGTGCTCCCGCCGAACAGATCATATTCATCTTCCCAGGGCTGATGCTTTTCGCGAGCGCCCAAATGCTCGGAATCCCATTCTCCATCGTCATATTAAACAAATGTATATCGTATCCGGCAACAACGCGCAGTCTTTCGAGCATGAGCAGCAGTTCCTGATCGTTAGTGGAATAGGGGTCCAGGCGCGGGATAGGCAACTGCGCGTACCAAGTCATCAGGAACGCGTCGCGCTCCACCACTTCCAAAATACCGTGCAAGATGGCTTCCTCCAAGCTCCCGCCTAACGCACACCCGTTAGAGCCTTCCTGAACAAAGGCAGAACCAAATCCCGAGCTGTAATAAGCGAGACTCTCAGGAACAAGGATCGGAAACTTCTGCACGAGTGAATAGCCCCAAATCCAATCGATCGGGAGGGCGGGATCAAACGGTTCGAACGTACAATCAGACAGGGCGTACTGTTTCTTCGAATATAATCCAACCTTGGAGGGGTCGAGTGCTTGATCCGCAACATGGTTGAAGCTGTCGTAGACTACGGTCCGTTTGCCGCGGGGGGTTATTCCACAGTGCCGCTCCAATCCTTCCAAGATTGCGGTCAATTCGCTTTCCGCATAAGAAAAGCTGCGACCTCCCGTTACCTCATCTCCCATCATAAACGACGGCAGATTGACCCCCACCCCAGCAAACGGCGACACGAGGTCAAGCATCTTGGCATTAAAAACGCCAGTCCGGTAATCCATATAGTCTTTGACCAAATGTTGTTTCAGGTCCTCTATCGGACGGCATCGGTAACTGTCTGCGCTTATCTTCGGGCTCGGCTTGAGCGAAATGTTGGCCGCCTCCGATGAATCGTCTGGTAAGCAGCCACACACCGAACAAAGCGAGTCAGGCAGAATGAAATGGAGCGAGCTACTCAGATTATTAAGGTTAACGATATACATATGCTGTTCTGTATGGGCTCGGCTGCCCTGCAGCACTCGCAGCGTCTCGGCAACCAGCAAGTGAGCAACATGCCAAAGTCCTGAGGGCGAAGATCGTACTGCATGTTGTATGTCCGCTGGCGACGCCGTAAAACGCCGGTTATCCGCACATTCAGTGCATCCGGGTACACCCGGACGAATCAAAGGCCCGACTATGCCCTCATCCATTGAAATAAAGCCCCGCAGCCACGGGATGCCAACCTGCTTTAACGCCTCTTCAGCCTCTGAGTATCCCGAAGAAGGCCAGTCATCGTGCAGCACCACAACCAATTTCGCCGCTTTCGGTATGTCTGAAGTGAAATTTTTCTGTCGAACGACCTGATAATGGTCCGATAACATTCCGCAAACGAAGTCGACCAATAAACCTGTTCCTACAACGGATATGATAGCATTCATGCAGATCACCTCATCTCGCAGCAATATGCCCCGCTCGTTTCGGCGGGATAACAACCTTTCTTTAAGATGACTTCATTTTATAGGAGTGATGACCAATATATGCACGTATTGGACAAGTTGCTTACAATTTTCAGATGTAGGTGAATGACTGTTTTTACACATGGGTGGACAGGTATCCAATCGATCTAACCTAAACAGGAGTACATTGTATAGCAATGTATCTCTGGTGGCAGAAGGAGGTGGACGTTCATGACATCCCAAATTCGGAAAGAGGACGTTCGTAACATGGTTGGTAAACAAATTATGGCACTGAAAAAAGACGGAACAAGCGTATCTGGCAAATTGGTCAGAATTAGCGGTAACAAATTGGTTATAGCTCCACAAAAAGGTGAGAAAGTACAGGTTAAAGCGATCATCCCATTGGTTTTATTTGATCTCTTAGCTATCGGCACTGAACCTTTTGCATTTGGTGGTTTTGGCGGGGGCTTTGGCGGCTTCGGCGGTTTCGGTGGTCCAGGATTCTGGTGGTAAGTTGAAATAAGGGGCTGCACCGAAAGATTTATTTCGGCGCAGCCCATTTTTATTGAAGAATTACATATGACTGAACTCCTTTGGCGTGTTGTTGCGAGTGGAAGGATCCCGGTAAGCAGAAGTAAGTATAAAGAATAAGGATGATTTTTTTATGATAAGAACAAAGAGAAAAAACGGCCCGCATATTAATTCGCGGCCGTTTTTTCTTGTTGTTCATTTTGTAGGATTAAAGATTTACCATACAAAAGCTGACGTGATGATAACCAAAAGAATAAAAAGAACCAAAATAGCTGCTGCGCTTGAACCGTGACCTGCACAACTTCCACCATAACCTACTGCTCCCATGTTTACTCATTCCCCTCTGGTGATTTGTCACTACGGTATAAAATATGTTCGTTATATAGGGATTGATTGGACGCACGAACCAATTTGTGTGTAAGAATTTCCGCCAACTGAGAATTTCACACAAAAAAACGGTCTTATCGCGAGGTAGATGCGAATACAGACCGTTTTTTTTCGTTTTATTAATGAGGGTGACGATTAAGTTGACTGTGCTGGGTGGCAATATCAATATATGGTCAAGTGGATGGTTCCGCACTAGGTTGATACCCATATTTCGTTATTACTTACCCTAGGTCGAATCTGTGAGTGGAAATAATACGTTCCTGAATGCACTTCACAAACAACATATTCATTTAAAACAGTTTCTATTATTATCACTTCATCCGAAAGTCTAAAGGCAATTCCACTTTCTGTTATTTCATGTGAATGTAGAGCAGGAATGATTGTCTATTTCTGAATCTGAGGATTTGGGACAGTGCAGAGCAAGTTTGTGGCCACGTTTCCTGTAGCGGGGGCCCCACACCGGGTCATCCGTACTGCATGACCTCGGCGATGTTCTATTTGACCTTGTAATAAATTCCCTTTAATCTATTCGGATTTCGGATTAGAATGATGGAAAAAGGAGGTAGGCCAATGTGCTTCTTCGTCAGAAATTTGAAAAATCCATTCAGTTTAAATTAACGACGCTATTTCTCCTCATCCTTCTTCCCTTAGTCTCGGTCAGTTTGTTCGGCAATCAGATGTCCCAAACGATCCTTAAAAAGCAGATCGGTGATCGGGTACACGCTTCTATTCTAACCTCTGTCGGTTACTTGGATTTAATCGTGCAAAATGTGGGACAGATGTCTTTCCTGATTAGCACAGATAAGAATGTCAATGAGGTTCTCAGTAAAATTACGAAAGAGATCTCAAGTGAGAGCTTATATGAGCTAAGAAAAATTCAGCAACAATTTTCAGTCATTATTAATGTGAATCATATGGTGCAGGAGATGTCCGTTATACATGGTAGCACGGGGAATGCATTATCCTACGAAACGGGAATTGTGCACTTTAATCATGTGTACGAACAGCCATGGTATCAGGAAGCGGTACGAGCCAACGGAGCTATGATTGTTTATGTGCCAGATCAGGAAACAAGAAATATCCAGCCCTATTGGAAAGAGGATCGCATCTATTTTATTCGCATTATGGACCCCTATAATTTGGAATCTCTGGAAAAGGATCTTGTCATCACGGCTATTGCGAAATCGGCCTTGATGGATATTGTCGAACCGCTTATTCCATCCAATAAGACAGAGCTGAGTTTGTCTTTCAAAGGCAAGCCAGTCATTGTCCAAGCTGCGAGTGAGCAGTCGGATGAGTCCAAGTTGTTTTCACATTCATCGGGAGAAATGGCTTCTGGATGGGAACTTACGATTAAGCAGCAAGAGCAGGAAATCCTGAAATCCAATTATCAAATTCGTAATTTTACGTATGTGATTATGCTAGTAAGCATTTTGTTGGCTTTATCTATTTCGATTTTCGTTTACAGTGGTATTTCTAAGCCCTTATTTCTTCTGTCTTCTCAAATGAAACAAGTCAGCATCGGAAATTTAAATGCCTTCGTACAGCATCAACGACAAGATGAGCTTGGGTATGTCATGAATACCTTCAATACGATGGTTACTACCCAGAAGCAATTAATTGAGGACGGATATGAAAAGGAATTGCACCTAGCCAAATCACAGTTTAGGCTGCTTCAGTCCCAAATAAATCCCCATTTTCTGTATAATACTCTGGATTGTATTTACACCGTTTCGGAAGAGCATGACGTGCATGAGGTGAGTGAAATGGTGATGAATTTAGCCAACTTTTTCAGGGTGAGCCTTGGCAAAGGACGTGAGACCTTCACGGTGGAGGAGACGCTTGAGCACCTTATGTATTATATTCGCATTCAACAAATACGATTGATGGATCGATTTACGGTTAACGTAACGGTACAGCCAGAAGCGAGGAAGGTTCCGCTGCTCCGACTGTTGCTTCAGCCATTAATTGAGAATGCGATCGTACATGGATTGGAAAAAGTTGCGGGAAAAGGGAGCCTCACGCTTACGATTACCCTTGAGCAGCAATGCCTTCATATTGTCATTCAGGATACGGGCATAGGATTGAAGGAAGATGCGCTGCATGCGTTACAGGAAGAGCTGGAAAAGATTGGCGAGAGTCAAGCCAATATGCTTGTAAGAGAAGAGCAATCAACTTCGGTGCAATTTTTTGCTTTGAAAAATGTGAAATCGCGATTAAAGCTGTTTTATGGGGAACAAGCTGATCTACGTATGGAGAGTATAGCTGGAGAAGGAACGAAAGTGACTGTCATTATGCCAGTCGGTGACAGTTCCGCTGAGAGGGCTCAAATTCAAATAAATGAGAGCGAGGCATAAGGATGAAGCTGCTTATTGTGGAAGATGAAGTCAGATTGCGAGATCGGATTGCCGAAGGAATTGCATGGGAACAGCATGGCATAGAATTGATCGGAGCCGTGGGAACCGGTGAGGAAGCGTTGCGATTGGTTGAGAAAATGGGAGCGGACATTGTTCTGACAGATATACAAATGCCTGTCATGAGCGGATTAGAGCTGGCTCGTTTATTGCAGCAGCACCATCGACATATCAAAATGATCGTGCTGACTGGACATGATGAGTTCGATTACGCAAGAGAAAGCATTGAATATGGGGTAAGCAAATATGTACTCAAACCAGCCAGTAACGATAGTATCTTGGAGAGTGTAATGGATGCAGCCAGCAAGAGGAGGTTGGAACTGGAAGAGAAGCATCAATATGATTTGCTTAAAGAAAGATGGAAGACGAATCTCCCTCGTCTGCATGAAGCATTTTACCGGAATTGGCTAACTGGTAGTTATGCGAGTTGGGAGCTCGAGAAGCGAGGCGAAGAGGTGCATTTGAAGCTGCCAGAACAGTTGTATATTCCCGTTATTTTGGATATTGATCCGCTCAATGAGGACGATATCCGTTTCCATCAATCGGACAGATCACTGTTGTTATTTTCATTAAACGGGATTGCGAAGGAACGTTTAGCTGAAACGTCAGCGTTCATCCTACAGGATGCCGATGGGACCACGGTTGCATTGTTCATGGGAAGTCTGGAAGAGAACAGAATGGATTTCTATCAGCGTGTGAACCACGCAGTTACCGATGTTTTGACATTGATGAAAGATAGCTTAAAAATTACAGCTAGTGCAGGGATCGGTCCGATTGTTGCCGCCAAGGAATTGCTGCCTGACGCTTATTTAAAAGCAAAAATGGCCCTTCAGACGCGGATCGTATACGGGCATAACATTGCAATTACGTTTCATGAGGATCAAACTACTGCGAATAAATGGACCTCCCTGGCAGATATGGAGAAACAGCTGGAAACTTCGTTTGAGCTGGGGGACGAGCATCAAGCCAAGGAGGTGGCGGGACAGATGATTCGTTCTGCCTTTTCGACGAGCAGCGTATCTGAGGTGCGAGAATTTCTGATTCACATCAGCGGTATGCTTTCTAGGTTTATTCATGCTAGACAGTGGCTGCTAGCGGAGGTAACGGGTGATGATTATCCGTACTTCGAGAGTCTAAATCAACTGCTAACGAAAGAACAAATTCAGGAATGGATTATTCGCGTCATTGGCCGCATCTGTCTCGTTGTGAATGAAAGCCGAAAAAGCAGCACCAAACAGTCCGTCACAGATATTCTGAAATTCATTGACGCCAGATTGCATGAAGATATTAGCTTATACCAAATATCAGAAATTTTATTTATGAATTCATCCTATCTGAGTCGATTGTTCAAAGAAGAAATGGGGATGTCCTTCACAGATTATGTGCTTGAACGCAAAATGGAGCGGGCAAAGGCCTTGCTGGTTCAAGGTGCAAAGGTGTATGAAGCAGCTGAACAGGTGGGCTTCCGGCATGTCAATTATTTTTCCAAGGCATTCCAGAAGTACTGGGGAATGAAACCAGGAGACTTGAACAAGTAGGTCAACCTATCATTGTTTTGGAAGATGGAAGTCATGAAAGTTGCGTAGGATGTCATGCTAGTGTCATTGGAAACGTATTCAGCTATCTGTAAGATAAGAGTATCGAAAGCAGCACGATCACTTATCTGCTAGAGGAGGAGCACCATGAACACGAACATTTCATCAACGCGAACCGGTGGGCGAACACGCATTAAAACCACCTTATGGACAACCGTGGCTAAACACTGGGACTTATACTTGATGTCCATTCCGGGACTTATCTTTCTGATTATATTCCGGTACACACCAATGTATGGCGTCGTCATTGCCTTTAAGGATTACAATATTATTCAAGGTGTGATGGAAAGTCCATGGATAGGCTTGGAGCATTTTCGAACGCTATTCGCTTATGACGAGTTTCCCAAGGTCATTCGAAATACGTTAGTTATTAGTTTAATGAAGCTGGTATTCGGCTTTCCTACCCCAATTATCCTAGCTATTTTAATCAATGAAATGAGACATGTTTTCCTCAAAAGGACGATCCAAACGATCACTTACATTCCTCATTTCATCTCCTGGGTCGTTGTCGGAGGCATTTTCATTGATCTTTTGTCCCCAGGTTCAGGCATTGTAAATTCGTTCATTAAAGCACTCGGCGGCGAGCCGATCTTTTTTATGGCCGATCCTGGTAAATTTCGTTGGGTACTGGTACTGTCTGAAATCTGGAAGGAAACCGGATGGGCGGCGATCATTTATTTGGCTGCCATACTCGGAATCAATACAGAGCTCTATCAAGCCTCCATTATGGACGGCGCGAATCGCTTCAGACAAATTTGGCATATTATGATCCCTGGCATGCGTTCCACGATCATTATTATCCTACTGCTCAGAATCGGCCATCTCTTGGACGCTGGTCTGGAGCAGGTGCTGATTATGTACAATCCTGCGGTCTACGATGTATCTGATATTATCGACACCTACGTCTTCCGAGAAGCGTTTGGCAAAATGGAATTTGGACTTACGTCTGCAGCCGGCCTCTTTAAATCTGTGATTGGTTGTATCCTTCTGGTTTGTGCCAACTGGTTTGCGAGGAGAATGGGTGAAGAAGGTGTCTATTAATCAGATGATCGAAAGGAGACCGCTCCAATGATTTATTCAAAAGGCGAGAAAGTTTTCGGGTGGCTGAATTATATTTGCCTATCGCTGCTTGGCTTATCTATGCTGCTGCCATTTATCCATTTATTAGCAAAAGCCCTAAGTGATGAATCCTATGTACTGGCTCATGAGATCACATTTTGGCCTAAGGAAATGCATTTCGATTCATTTGCATATGTGCTGAATAACCAACAATTTATTAAGACATTTGGCAATTCCGTCTTTATTACGATCGTAGGTACATTACTTAGTCTGCTCATTACGATGCTAGCAGCGTATCCCTTATCCAAGGTTGGCTTTCCAGGACGTCGATTCATTTTATTTTTATATGTGCTAACGATGTTCTTTAGTGGTGGTATCATTCCGACGTATCTGGTCGTGAAAGGAATCGGCATGACGAATACGATCTGGTCCATGATCATTCCGACCCTTGTTGCGCCTTTTAATTTGATCCTAATGCGAAGTTTCTTTATGGGTATTCCAGATGCTTTAGATGAGTCTGCCAAAATAGATGGTGCTTCGAACACGCGTATTTTATTTTCGATTTATGTACCTTTGTCGATGTCTTCGATCGCTACGATCTCGATGTTCTATGCAGTTGGCTATTGGAACAACTTCTTTAGTGCCATGTTGTACATCACAGACCGCAATCTCATGCCATTGCAAGTCTATTTGATGTCCATCATTCAAGATGAGAACAATGTCAGTATGAGTAATGTGGAGGCATTGATGAATTCCGCACCAGAATCCATCCGAGCAGCGACAATCATCGCAGCGGTTGTGCCTATTCTGCTGATCTATCCGTTCCTGCAGAAATATTTTGTAAAGGGTGCTTTGGTAGGAGCTGTTAAGGAGTAAGGACGCAGTTGTGGGTTCAAGGGGACGCCCTTCATATAGAACCAGGATCTACTTATAAATAAGGAGGTTGCAAGATGAAGAGAGAAAGAAAAAAAGTATTCGTTTCATTAATTGCCCTATCCATGTTAGCTGTAGGTTGTTCGTCCAATGGAGGCGATAACGCGCAGCCATCATCTTCTGCGGGACCGACAACTGCCACAACAGCATCAACCTCACCGAAGAATAAAAATGTTAAAATTGTGACGGTTTACAATGCGGCAGCGGAAACATTTAAAAGTGGGATGGAGATCAATAATAATCCGATTTTTGCCCTGCATCAACAGAAATCGGGTTATAATCCGACGTTTGAATTGTTGCCCAAAGATGATTCCAAACAAAAGATTTCTCTAATCTTAGCTTCTGGCGATGTGCCGGATTGGCTGCCGATCGGAAGTAAGGAAGATTTCTACAAGCTTGCTCGTCAAGGCGCCTTCATGCCTTTGGATGATTTGATCAAGAAAGCACCTAATTACCAAAAACTTCTCTCTAAGGAAGAGTTGGACGTAGGGCGAGTCGATGGCAAACTATACGCATTCCCTTACCCGAATACGACTTCTTTGGCTAAAGGATTACTCCTCCGAACTGATTTGCTGACAGAACTGAATCTCAAGCAGCCAACGACGCTCGATGAGTATTATCAAGTTTTCAAAACAATTAAAGAGAAAAAAGGGATGATTCCGTTTACCTTTGCTGCAGGAGGTCCAGAAGACATTGATACCTCGTTAGGATCCATTGCAGGTGCTTTCGGAGTCAGTTCCAGAACCGTTGTGAAGAACGGCAAGCTGGAATTTGCGTATACACAGCCGGAATATAAAGAATTTCTGACTTTTATGAAAAAGCTCTATGATGAAGGTCTCGTTGATCGGGAGTTTGCCGTTACCAAAATATCCAACGTAAAAGACAAGATCATTGGCGGGCAAGCAGCATCAGCCGATATCGCCTGGTGGGAAGCAAAAACGATTGCTGACACATTAGCAACGAGAATACCGACAGCCAAGACGCAATACACAACGTTACCTGTTGGTGCGTCCGGAAAATCGGGCATCATTCAAGAGGCGGTAACCAATCGTTTCTCGACGATTCCGAAAGGAGCCAAAAATCCCGAAGGCATGGTGGAATTCCTCAATTACTTCTCTTCACCTGAGGCGCTGAAACTCCAGGATTACGGTATCGAAGGCACGGATTATAAAGTGGAGAACGGTAAGGTGAATCAAACGGTTGAACAAAGCACAGCAATTGGCTGGAGAATTCTGTATCAAATTATGGATACGAAAGAGAATTTCCAGAATCGACTAGCGGCTAAAGGCTTCGTTCCTTACTATGAACCGTTAACCAAAAATACACAGATAAAAGAAGAGACATTCTATGCCCCTTCCATTGATGCTTATGATAAAAAGCTTACTGATCTGACTACGTTCAAAAATGAGAATGTTGTCAAGTTTATTATGGGTGCGCGGAATTTAAATGAGTTTGACACGTTTGTTAAGGAATTTAACTCCCGTGGAGGGACTGCAGCTATTGACGCGATGAATGAATGGTATACGAAAAAATAATGATTCTCCTTATGTAATCCTGGCCTAGGTTCAGCCTATGGCCGGGAGGGAACAGGGCTGTTCGTTACTAACATTAATTTACTGAATATTCAGTCTAAATTATTTGTTTTGCGGACAGCTTTATTTTCTGATGCTAGAAATAGCGCTTACAAAAAAATGTATCCAAATAATGTAGCCAAAAGGAGGCAAATGATTTGTTAATCAAACAGATTCGCAAAGAGATCGTTCTCTTCTTGTTTCTGTGTGTTGGATTACTCAGTGTACTGTCGCTGATGCATGTGGCTTATGCAGCCGGAGCGACTTATTATGTGGATGCCTCAGCAGGAAATAACAGCAATGACGGAACTTCGTCAGAAACTGCTTGGCAAACGATTACGAAGGTAAATGGCGTATCGTTGCAGCCTGGAGACCAAGTCTTGTTTAAACGTGGTGAGATTTGGCAAGGCATTACGCTTCGGCCATCAAGCTCTGGCGTAGACGGAAATCCAATTCGATATGGATCTTATGGAGATCCAACGTCGGCTAAGCCCATCATCAGTGGGGGATCACGCATGGATACGTGGATCGGCCCAGATGCGAATGGTGAATACAAGAAAACGGGGCTGACCGGGGATGGCCTAAGGTTCACCGTGCTTGAGGATGGAAAAAGGCTGAAAGGCAATCATGTCGATGCCAGATTGCCGGGACCGACAATCGGCTCGTTGACGCCTGGCTCCTTTGTTGCAGATTCCGTCACTGGAAGCGTTTACTACAAACCGTCCACGGGTGTTGCCAACGATCATGTTATCGAAATAGCGAGTAAGAACAGCAACTTTGCCCTCTCATCAAATGGCAAAAGTTATCTGCTCCTTGATGGGATAGACTTCCGTGGCGGATACGACTTTGCCCTATTTATTGGTACGGGGAGTCATCATGTCACGGTTCAAAATTCCAATATTCATGGTGCCGACAGAGCGGGGGTGCGCATTAGCGGAGCCAGCTACAATCAACTTCTTAATAACCAAATCTATGATATGAATTACTTCGGGATTGCTCTAGAAGGAGGGGCAGCGAATAATGTCATCAGCGGCAATCATGTGCATGACATAGGCCTGCTTGATACAGACGATGGCGATACGGTCGGGATTCAAATCGTTGGAGGAGCGGCTGGATTAAACTCAAAGCAGAATACGATTGAGAAGAATGAAATCGATGGGATTGGCCGTGATATTTACAAAGGCAAAGGAGGTACAACCTCACGGGGGAACTTGTATCACGCAGGTATTCTAGTGGATTCTTCCACCGATACGACGATTGGGCAAAACCATATCCATGATGTGTATCGTTCAGGAATTCTCATCTTTACTGCTACGGGGGATGCTACGCATACAGCTATCCGCAACAATGTCATCGACCATGTGGGCAAGGTTACGTCTGTCGACTTTTTCAATTCGGCCATTTATTTAAATACGAGGTCTGGACTCATTGATGGCACAACCGTGTATAACAACACGATTGCCAATTCGCGTTTCAAAGCGGATACAGTTAACAGGGAAGCAGCGGTGTTCATTCGCGTTCAGGGCACATCGGTTGTGGGAGCTTTAGGTACGATGAATGGCGTAAGCATTATGAATAATGTGATTGCCGGAAATGAAGGGAATTATATGTTGTCCTTTCATGCCGATAATGGAGCGACGATCAGCGGACTAACGATCGATCACAACTTATACACAAGACCGAATTCGAGTGACGGCGGCGTGTATTGGAACCAAGGCGGAGTAGAGAAAAACTATAAGGCCAATCAGATGTTTGGAGCTAGCAGCTATTCGGTGGAAAAAAATCAGGATCAGCATGCTATTGTTGGAGAGCCGCTTTTCATGGATGCAAACCAGGCCAATTATGCCTTGCAGACTAGCTCACCTGCTATTGATGCGGGAGCGAATGTCGGCCTTACCGTTGATTTTCTAGGGAATCTTAGACCAGTAGGGGATGGGCCCGATATAGGTGCTTATGAAGAACAGCATCCTATTAACGTAGCTCCCATTGTATCTGGGGTGACGAATGGACAGATCTATCCAAGTGTTGTTTCGGCAACCTATGACCGGGGTGAGGCGTGGCTTACTCACAATAGTGATGCACCGATTGTGTATCTCTCAGGCTCGCCTAATACACAACCAGGTAATTATGTGCTCCGTGTAACGTATAAGTCTCAGACGACAGTGATCAGTTTCACCATCGAATTCCCTGGCGCTCTGATCGATGGGGTTCAAGACGGAGCCTCTTACAACCAACCTGTCAAGATCGTGTACAGTTCGGGACAAGGAACGTTGTCTCGCAACGGAGGCGATTATCAGTCCTACACATCTGGTACATGGATTTTGCAGGAAGGCGCTTATATTTTCTCCATTCTTGACTTAAATGGACATGTAACACAGGTCCGATTCACAATCGACACGACCGCACCAGTTATAACGGGGGTTGTAAATGGCCAAATCTATTCGGAAGACGTTACTCCCGTATTTACGGAAGGAAAAGCGAAGCTTTATCTGATGTCAACGTCAGAAGGAGAACAACAAACCGAAATAAGCACTTATGAGATCGTTACTCAGATCGAAGCCTCAGATGGCATTCTAGATAAAGAAATAAGTGAATGGGTAAAAGATTATGTTCTATCCAATGTCAGGTTGCAGACCGAAATCTTGGTGAACCCGAACTTCTTGTCAGGGGCAGTGATCCACGAACCAGGTTCTTATCGTTTGACGGTAACGGATGCTGTCTATAACGTAGCGGAGGTTTCTTTTGAAATACAGAATCATCCCGTGATAGAACCAGAACCAGAGCCAGAGCCAGAGACAAAGGCGAGCCTAGTCGTAACGGGGCCTACGCATGTCCACTCAGGTGCGGAAATGGCTGTAACTGTAGGACTTAAGAATGCGGTGAACGCATCTGCCATTCAATTTACAGTTGTGTATGATCCGGAACGCTTCACCTATGTAAGTTCCCACAGCTTGCGAAGCGGTATTGGTATTGTCCAGGAGCAGCATGATGCCGTACAGGGTAAGGTTCATTTCATTCTGGCTAGTTTGGGCAGCAGCAATGTGATAACAGGAGCAGCGAGTGTAGTTGAAATGAATTTCGTAGCCAAAGAAACGGTTACTTCGCAAACTTCAAGTTTGGTAATTAGACAAGTGAAGATTGCCAACGGGCAAGGTGTAGAAACGAATTTGGCAGAAGGCAGTTATACGATTCAAATTCTTAGTCATGTGAATAAGGATCTATTGCTTGCGAAGATCACTGAGGGAGAAGCTCTCATGCAAGCTGCCGTCGAGGGCAATGCCATTGGCAACTACTTCCCTGGTTCTATTGCGCTTCGAGGTCCAGCACTTGTGGCAGCGATTCTTGCTGCGAAGTCAATTGTGCAATCAGATACAGTTACACAAGCTGAAGTGGATGCTGCTCGTCAAGCATTGGAGATTGCGATTAGCAATTTTGAATTAGGAAGAATTCTGACCGAAACGGGTAATCTCAATAACCAACCAGGTATTACGGTCGGAGATCTAGGCATTGTCGCTTATTACTATGGCAGTACGTCTTCAAGTTCGAATTGGTCAGAAGCACAAATAGCTGATATTGATCATGATGGCGTAGTTGGCTTGAGTGATATGACGTTTATTGCATCGAGGATGAGCAATGAATGAATATAAGCGCTCGATTCATAGGATCGTCAGAGATATCTTACTTCTATCCAGTTGTTGGGGATAATCACCATTTTGTACAATTAGACAGGGAGGTAAAAGGGATGGAAATGAGTAACAGGCGCAGAGGTATGACAGCCCTGATATGGTTAATGATTTCAGTTCTAGCACTTTCCGCACTGCCGTTGATGCCCACTGTTGGGAACGCGGCCACCACGAATGCACAGAATACCTATTATTACCAGAATGATACACAATTTAAGCATTACACACGAGGCATTCTTCGGCCTGATCAAGGCACAATTGAAATGACGATGCATCCTACGAAGCCGGCGGCGGAATCGGGAAATGATTATGAATTCGCCTTCTCGGTTACACCTTCACGATTTTTAGTTAGCGGCGGCAATACATTGTTAGGTATTTATATACCGCCTGCGGAAGAGAAGAACCAGTTAAGTTTCGTCATTCGAAAAAATGGGAGTGAATCTTTCTCGGGTTCGCTTGCCTCATTTGCTTATACCCCTGGAGAGCGTGTTAATGTGGCGTTAACTTGGAACTACTCTCCTTCAGATAACATTAGCCGAGTTCGTCTATATGTGAATGGGATTCAACAGCAGCTCTCGACCAAGAATGGAACCGTCAGTGAAGTGCCCATGACCGGTTCCCTGAGTGAAGATCTGTATGCCAATGTGCTTCAGGTCGAAAAGGCGGAGCCGTTCAATGTTGAACAACTCAAAATTTCAACGAGAGAATTATCAGCGTCGGAACTGCTAAGTGTGCCGGACAGTAAATTTAAGGCCGATAGCGATACAAGTCTTCTTGTTAAAAATGAGATGAAAACCGTAGAGCGCTATAGAACGAACTGGCATCGCTTAACAAATTACCACGTTCTGGCACCTGCGTGGCGTGCTGAAACACAGCAATATGTTGTAGGAGAAAACATTAGTTTTCCTATGCTTTCTCTGAATTACAGCGGTGAAGATCTCAATTATAACGTCAACATTGAAGCCACAGCCGTTAACCTCGATGTTGCCAACACGAACAATTCACCAATTCTGAGCAAAAATTTCACTGTGCAGTCCGATAATGATGGGAAATATGCGATTCACGACTTGGCTTTACCGGAGTTGAATGGTGAGGGCTATTACAAGTTGAAAACAACAGTATCCTCAGGTAGCAGCCCCATCGCCAATTATGATAGTGCCATTGCTGTACTTCCTGCGAATGATACGTCTGTCACTGATGGGGTCTACGCGGATTTCTATGGCTTTCATTCCAAATATGATTGGGATCCGAAAATTTGGACAGATGTGAATGCTCGAATAACGCGCACTTGGGCAGAAGCTAAAGTATTCCTTTGGAATGTTGTGGAACCTACGAAGGGCGCCTTCTATTGGGAGAAGTCCGATCAATACGTTGCCAAAAGCAAAGCAGCAGGGCTTGAAGTTCTAGGCGTGTTAGGCTACCCGTCCCGTTGGGCAGCGACGAAACCGACAGATGCGATTATGCAAACGAGCAATTTGGCACAGCGTCCTGAACGTTGGGTCCCGAATGATTTTGAGGGCGAGTGGGCCAATTATATTTATCAAACGGTTAGCCGCTATAAGGGCGAAGTGAAATATTGGGAAATTTATAATGAAGTCAATTTCAATGCGGAGTCCAGCGTTGCAGCGACATTAACGGGAACAGATACCCAATACATGGAATTGCTCAAAATTGCTTACCGAGAGGTCAAACGAGCAGATCCCAATGCACGAATTTTGACGAGCGGGTATTCGGATCACGCCGATAATGTGAAACTGCCGACGGCATTCTTTGATAATGCGGCTCTGTATCAGAATGGCGTCAACTATTTTGATATTTATAATGTTCATGGCTATGATGGCGCCAAATCCAACTCGAAAACGACACCCTGGGTGATTAAATTAAAGCAGGCTCGTCCGGGAACAGAGTATTGGATGAGTGAGCAGATGCATTTTACAACACCAGATCGAGATACCCGGTTGTACATGACCGTGGAATGGTTCGTCGATTATTTGAAAATGGGTTACAGCAAATTTATTAATATGGGCACGTTTGAAGTGTTCTTTAATCGCTATACCCTTTCACCGGAACCAGATTACTATGTGTTAGGTGTGTTCAATAACAAAATTCGCAAAGTGAGTTCCATCAAAGAGACGTTGACGTGGCCAGGAATCTCAACGAACACCTTCAGAGTCAGACAGTCCTTTGAATTAACCAATGGGAAAAGGCTGTCTATCCTTGGGGCGAACAACACAACGGCGGGAGCTTACGAATATGAATTGAGTGGAAATATAGCGTCTGCTGTCGATCTTTATGATCACCCGATTACAATAACAACGAAAGCTAACGGCAATAAAGTGATTCAAAGTTCGAATATTGCTTATATCGAAAGCACGGGACCAATTCAAGTGGTAAGTGCAGTCGCCCTAGAATCGAGACCGCTGCTCAGAAACGCTGATTTTATTAATTTAACCGGGGATGTCAGTATGGGCATGTGTACGACAATTCCCCAAGAATGGGAGTATTTATATACGGCTTCCAAAGGTGGCAGCGTCTGTACGGTTCAAGGTCAGCAAGCAGGCAACTATGCGGTTCAAATGAGTGCGACAGGCCAGGAGCGAGTTACGATCAAACAGACAGGAATCATGCCTACGAAATCCGGTACTTATAGATTATCTGCGAAAATTAAAAAAATAGATGGAAATCCGAATGTTTACTTGTGGTTTCAAGGTGCGGCCTATGCCGATAAACAAATGACTAACTTGGGGTCGGATTACGTGACGATTACCAAAGATATTTCAATAGATCCGGTGCCAAATAGTGGCGTTACTATTGGGATTGGTATGACGGCGAACAGCACGGGCAGCTTTGTTGTCGAATCACTCGATTTCGTCAATATCGATGAAGCTCCGCAACAGGTGACGATGCAGTTGGACGCTTCTAAAAAATCGTATGTCTCCTTAGCAGCTTCGGCAAATCAATCATATAGCGACGAAACGCCAGCAGGAGATGGGCAGGGGGGCTGGGCGGACTTTGGTCCAGAGAACATTGCAAACTCGAATTTCCAAACGGGGGAGCAAGTGATCGGCGGCATTCCTTATCAATTGCCATCGAGCATGACGGATCCCAGCGTTGTGATGATTGCCGGGGGATCGACAATCAGGCCAAATTTGCCAGTGAGCATGACGGGGATACCCGTTAATCAAAAGTTAAGTAAAATCGGATTCCTGCACACGTTAATGTATCCGACCGTAACAGGAGGTACAACGGTTGGTAATTATATCATTCATTATGCTGACGGCACGCAAGTGGCTCAACCTATTGTGTTCCAACAAAATATTGATGATTGGTATGTGCCTTCCATTAATCCAGCAGTCGTCATTGCCAAGAAATATACCATGTCGGCTGGGGGAGAACGCGCCGTGTTTAACACGTTGTTTACAAACCCGAATCCAGAGAAAACAATTACTACAATTGATATGATCGGGCAGTCCAAAGCCATTATTGCTTTGATGGGCATTACAGGCGAGGTCTTGAATTCGTAGTGTTAAACAGAAGAAAATGTCGGTATTAGCGCCTCGGCGCAACAAATCGTAAAGGAACGAAAGAGCCGCCCTTAAAGCGGCTCTTCATGAAGGAGTATGAGGCATGCCAAGAAAAGTGAACGTCATTAGCACCTGCTTTAACGAAGAACTCATTCAAGGCTCTACACAGGAAGACAATTTGCAAAGAGCTATGAACATGCTGGATGCTTTCTCAGAGCTGAAGCCCGATCTTATCTGTTTTCCTGAAGTATTTCTCGTAACCGGAGGTGATCATCACCATGAAACGCCAGAGGAATTGACGCAGCAAACGTACCATGCCCTCTCTAAACAAGCCGAGCGGCTCAACAGCTACATCATCGCAAGTGTTCACGAATGGATCGGTGGCAACAAATATGTCGCCGCTTGGTTATTTGACCGAGGAGGCAAAATGGCCGGGAGATATCTCAAATATTATCCGACCGATGGTGAAATGAAGCTTGATGGCATAACACCGGGAACTGAAATCCCTGTGTTTGAGACGGATTTCGGCAAAGTCGGCATTGCGATTTGTTTTGATATCGGCTATCCGGATCTATGGCATTCACTGAAATCGAAGGGTGCTGAGCTTGTCGTATGGCTGTCGGCGTATGACGGGGGCTTTCCACTTGAAGCTCATGCTTGGCTGAATTCCTACTATGTTGTCTCCTCAGTAAGGACGAATCATTCGAAGATTATTGATAAGACGGGCAAAGTTCTTGCATCGACTTCCAAGTGGGGAGGATGGACGGCAAGGACAATCGATTTGGAGAAACAAATCTTTCATATCGACAATCAGTATGACAGGTTGCTAGAAATTCAAAGAAGACTAGGAAGCAAAGTGACCATCGAAAGCTTTTCACAGGAAAATATATTCACGATTGAGTCCAATGATCAAGAGTGGCCCCTAACGAGAATACAAGAATTATTCAAGCTTGAAACCTATAAGGAATACCACATGAGGTCTGAGAACGTTCAGCAATCAAAAAGATAAGCAGATGTTTAACTCAATGAAGGAGTGTTAAAAATGACGCAGTCACCTGTACAATTTTCAGTTTTTACCAAACCGTGGAGAACAACTCCCGTGCAAGAGTTAGTGAAGTTCGTGAAAGAGAGCGGCTTTGACGGTGTAGAGTTTCCCTTACGAGAAGGATTCCAACTGGAGCCAGCTGATGCGGAAAAAGGGTTGCCGAAGTTAGCCGCCTATTTCGCTGATCATGGCTTGCGCATTTTTAGTGTAGCAAGTCAAACGGATGAGCGAATTTTTTCGGCTTGTGCAGAGGCCGGGATTCCTAGCATTCGAATTATGCCGGTAATTTCACCTGAGGCGGGCTATCTTCAATCCGTTGCCAATCTTCGTAAGAATTTAGAAGACGTGTCCCTGCTCTGCGAGAAATACGGAGTTAAAGTTGGTGTCCAGCAACATTACGGTGACTTTATTCCGGATTCTTCGGGTCTGATGCACTTACTGCAAGGTCTCAATCCTAATTATGTAGGTGCCGTCTGGGATTGCTCCCATGATGCTTTGGCAGGACAGCAGCCTGAATTTGGCTTGGACATTGTCTGGTCACATCTGCATATGGTCAATCTCAAAAATGTTTTCTATACTCGCAGCAACGGACCGGAAGCGGAGCAAGCACAATGGGACCGTCATTTTACTTCCGGACGTCAAGGGATGGCTTCTTGGGAACGTGTTGCGACATATCTGAAAAAACGAAAGTACGAGGGAGTAGTCTGTTTGACTGCGGAGTATACGGAGGAAACCGAAGTAGATCGACTGATTCGGGAAGATATTCGTTATGCAAAGTCACTTTTTTAGATAAGCATGAGCTTTGGGATAATGGTCAGAGAGTGGAAAGCTCAGGCATGCATGCTTCAAACTTTATATGGCAGTTAGAGGAAGGGAGTGAGCCTGTGACTAGGAAAATTGTTGTGCAGATACAACGAAACGAGTTGTCTGCTTTTTTGGAGCCGGATGCATGGGAGAAATTACAACAGTTAGGCGAGCTTGTTGTAAACCCGTTTGACCGTCCATTCACAGCAGAAGAATTAGAAAGCCATCTTGAGGATGCCTCCGCTTGCATTTCCACGTGGGGGAGTTCCTCCATTACAAAGGAGATGCTTGAGTCAGCCACTAAGCTTGAGTTGGTTGCTCATATGGCTGGTTCCGTGAAACATGTCATAGCGGCTGAAGCTTTTGATCGAGGAATAACTGTATTATCAGGAGGTCATGCCATCGCGCAATCGGTTGCAGAATCCATAGTAGCTCTGATACTCGCTGTGGGTCATCGAATTAAGCTTGTGGATGAGTCGATGCGTGGGAATGTGAGCTGGAAGTCTCCCGCGATGGAAGCGGATGAGCTGCGAGGAAAAACGGTAGGTTTTATCGCCCTTGGCATGGTGGCTCAGGAGGTCATTCGCTTGCTGCAGCCGTTCCAGGTGAAATTTATCGCTTATGATCCTTATATGAAATCGGAAAAGGCCGCAGCACTTGGCGTGGAATTGCTGCCTTTGCATGACGTGCTGACACGTGCACAGATCGTTTCTCTCCATCTGCCTATGATTCCCGAGACCGACCACATGATCGGACGAGAGGAGCTCCGCTTACTTCAGGATGATTGCTTGCTAATTAATACCTCCCGAGGAAGCGTCATTCATGAGGAAGCATTGATTGGGGAACTGCGAACGAACCGTTTTTTTGCCGCACTGGACGTATTTGAACAAGAACCATTGCCGCTGGGCAGTGAGCTCCGCCGATTGCCGAATGTGCTCGTCAGGCCGCATATTGCAGGTGTGAACCCATCTTCCCGTATGAGAATCGGAAGAGCTTTAGTCGAGGATATGCATCGTTACTTTAACGGAGAACCGATCGAGCACGGCGTGAGCAAAGCTCGGTTAGCCTTGATGACTTGATTGTTTGTTCAAATAATCGGAGACCTATAACTTAATACAGACTGCAACGAGGCAGCCGGCATTAACCGGCTGCCATTTCCAATCGGACAGGGTACTTGGGTAGTATTTTCGTGAATCTGCTTAGATCCCATGCTATTCGCATATTTACTAATAATTTTCTGCATTTTCCTCCGCATTTGTCAATCCTGCTGAACTTTTATAAGTCCAATCGTTGTAATCTTATAACCGCCAACAGAGATGATCTCCCCTGAAATGTCTGTGCCCTTTTTTTCTAAAATGTCACTGTGATACATAGGAAGCGGCGTATCATAGGCTGACCTTTCTTGTTTATGTCGTAAAATGATTAAACTATAGTGTATATACTTGATATTTGTGAGTATACATACTGCCTTTACAGTCCTGGGAATATTTTGAAAATGAACTTATTTCAAAATCCAAGGAATTAATTGAAACATTACAAGAGATTAATAAAAATATTCTTAAAGCAAATTGTTTTACTAAGTTAAGAATATTTGCTGCTCTAAAGCGTTGAACTAACGGATAAGTTTAGCATACGAACTTGCTTTAAAATTAGCTTCTTCGCTCTAAAATAATAATTTTAAGGATGAGGCCATTCGATTCCCCTTAATAATACGGTTCCATCAATACAAACACGACAACTCCGGTTAAGCTGACATATAGCCAGATCGGCATCGTCCAGCGGGCAATTCTACGATGTTTATGCAACTGGTTAGTCCATCCCCATACGAGTGCGAACAGGGCGAGCGGTACGATGATAGCGGCCAGAATGCTGTGAGAGATCAGAATGAAGAAATAAATCGGCCGGATAATACCTTCACCACCGAACCTCGCCGTCTCCAAAGACATGTAATGGAACGTTAAGTAGGAGACAAGGAACAGCAGTGTAGAAGAGAAGGCCGCGAGAATGAACCCTTTGTGAAGTTTTATGTTTTTCCTTAGGATTGCGATCAAAGCGGCTAGCAGGAAGATGAAGGTGAAGCTGTTCAACAGCCCATTGATTCTTGGAAAGATGGTAAGGTCGAAATTGATTTCCCCCTTGTAGCCAATCGGTGAGAAAAACAGTAGTAAAATAACGATATTTGCGACCAATGAGATGGTGACGATGGCAACCGTATAATTTTTGTTGCTAGCTTGCCTTGGTGTATGGTAGTTTTCGCTCATTTAATCCGAAGATCTCCTTTCCTATCACATGGTAATGGTTTCATTATAAACGGGTTTTGTTCGACAGCAATCAGACGTTAATGTCAAATTAGCAAAATCTTATTGACGATTTATCGTCTTTCAATGAACTAAGATGTGGCTGCTGACAGTATCGGCAGCCTTAGCTCAACGAAAGGGCAGGAGAGTTCGAATATACGGATACTTTCCTCAGTTTACGTCAGCAATCGTAGTAGTATTAATTTAACTAAATGTAGGTTAGGATGGGGCTGCAAATTGAACATTAGGACGGAACGAGTAAGTGATTATGGGTTGGTAAAACGGTTTTCATTTGGGACTCCAAACAAGGATTCAAAAAAACGGCCAAACTGCTAAAAGCATTTAAAGTTATACTGGGGTTAACAAGTTATCTACCCGATGATGGAGTCCAGCTTGATGGTTAACCTAATCAGGAACGAGAGTTCAACACAACGACTGCCCGCAGCAGCTCGTAATTGCACTATCGGACAGAAAAATTTAAGTATTGAAGCAATACAGCATAATGGTTATTATTACCATAATAATAAGAGGTGGGGTAATTAAATGTATATTTCGATTTTGAAACAACTTCATCATCATGAGAGGCGTTAATACATTCCTAAAGATTAGGGATGGGTTAACGCACTTCGCGCTTCCCATCCTGCGATATAAAACGCGCAGGACCCATGGGGTCTAGCGCGTTTTTTTGTTTACGAACGACGTAATTTAAGGAGGAGAGATTTTTGTACATTAGATTTCATGGTAATTATTCTAGTCCTAAGACTAAACAACCTTATGGCATCTTTGTTGTTATTTATCACTTATTTCGAGATGATAAGCTTACGGAAAGTGACAGCAAGCTTTACCTAGACACCAAAGAATGGTTCGAGCAGAATTTGCCCAATCCACCCTTCTACGATGACAACAATTCAGTGAATGCAGTAACATGGTTTAAGGATGGTAATAAGACCCCAGAGATGATAATCCACTTGGAGCCCTTCATTAATATTGCCAAGAAATATAACGTCGAAATAATTAAGTCCATTTCCAAAGAGCTTCCTGGCATACTTATTTATGAAGATGAATACCAAGTTGGAATTGTTCATCCTTGCACTAACGGGAACGATAGTTTGATGACGAAATTTGGATTATCCATCTTACATGATTGAGGCTGCTGATAGGTAGCTTCAATTGTTTTTTTGGACATGATGTTTATATATATCGAAAGGGGCAAAACAATTGAAGAATAACAAACCAGTAAAATTGGAGGATCTAATAAGTGAGATTGAGCTTCAAATTGATGATACTTTTACTTTTATTAACACTAATACAGGCGAAGTTATTACATTAATGAGAGAAGAAATGCGAGCTGCAGAAGATGAAGAACCACTTGAAAAGTTTCCTGACTGGCAAAGAGAAAATATTGAGAAAGCTATCATCATAACTGAGGATGAAGACGGGGTTTACCTGGACTTTACATTAAGAAACAACTTCAATGAATATCAAATCATAGAGGAGTTTATTATTAGTCATCAGGATCAAAAAAATAGAGAAGTATTGTATGACACCATTCAAGGAAGAGGAGCTTTTCGAAGATTTAAAGATAAGATAGTAGAACTTGGCGTTGATAGTCAATGGTACACATACAAAGATAGTAAAATAAAGCAATTAGTAATTGAATGGTGTAAGGAGCACAACTTAGAAATCCAGGATTAAGAACGGATCTTAAGGCTGCCGCGCTATTGAACTGCATCCCAATTGTTAGACACAACTAACAATTGAGGTGCAGTTCAAAAGAGTGACAGCCTCATTAAGTTATCGGGTAGTTTAGTGGAATAAATTGTATTTAGCTCAGGCGATATATGGTATCATTGGATTGTTTCAGCTTTTAAATGGTTGTACACATTTTGAGGCTTCAGAAACCTCAATTTCGGGTCAAAGGTGGTATTACTGCTTGACTCATCAAAAGGCTCGAATCCTCGCAGACATTCAAACGGTGATTGAATATATTCACCATCATCCTTGGGAAGACCTCAGCCTCCATGCCTTAGGCAATCTGACTAGACTTACTCCCCATTATTTTCATCGGATATTTAAAAATATCGTTCAAGAGACGCTTTATGATTATATCAGGAGGGTCCGCATCAATATGGCTGCAAGAAGGTTAATTTTTGATGATTCTTCTGTAACCCATATCGCTGAAGAGTGTGGTTTCAACTCCTTGGCCAGCTTTTCCCGTACGTTCAAGCAGCTAAGGGGAATATCGCCTTCCAAATATCGCGAGCGTTATCGGATGTCTTCACGAACTGTCGATTCGTTCGCTGTGGAGCGCTTCCGACATCGCATGACCGAGCCTGGAAGCAAAGATTCGGTACGTGGTCTCGAGGATGTGATTGCCTGGGCACGAGTTAAGGTGCAGGAGACGACCATTACGCATATTCCTGATGTTCAAGTAATTTACTATCGGCATCAGGGAGCTTTTTTGGATCAATTGAACATTTCCATGGCAAATCTTTTTTCAACCCTTTACCGTGAAGCCGCGCGCCATGGTTACGTATCCCGCAGCTCCAAAATGATTGCCTTGTCATATGATGATCCACATATAACTGCGCATGACAAGTGTAGATTTGAAGTCTGTATGACGATTGAGGGAAAACTAAGGAAATTACCGCAGCACGTAGAGAGCAAAATAATTCCCGGCGGCAAATACGTCCTTCTCTCAATAGCGCAAATACCGACGATCTCTTCGTTTCTATGGGAGCTTGTCGTACAGGAGTGGCTCCCGCATAGTGGATATTATTGGGATTTGGGACGGCCAACCATGGAAATTTACGTTCACTCTCCAAAGCAAGACCCCTATAATCGCCAAGTGTTCGACCTTTATATTCCCGTACGAACGAATGCTATTTTTTAAAAATCGCAAATATTGTTAAATCCCCCTTTCAAAATTATTTTATAATCAAAAGCAACTTGTATTAGAAAGGGATGAGGAAATGAAAAAGGCAAAAGAAGAACGAGGGAAGCAAGAAAACATCGTCTACGACATTCGAATTGAATTAAAACCTCCAATTCACATTGTTGGCCAGGCTGTGAGAACCTCAAACGCTCAGCAGGCCAAAGAACAGATTGTCCCCAGTTTGATGTTTGATTTTATGGCAACGCGCGTGAATCTGATTTCGGATCGAGTAAATAAGCAAGCTTTCTACGGCATATTGGATATGTCCGAGGAATCCTATGACAGCGATTTTTTTACTTGGATAGCAGGGGTTGAGGTCAGCTCAGCCAGTCAGCCTCCATCCGGTCTCCTTATGCGCGAATACCCTGCGATGCTTTACGCGGTAGTGACTTGTAGTGGCATTGTCCCCGTAAGTCTTTACTCGTATGTGTATCGAGAATGGATACCGAAATCAGACTATGACAATGCGGGCCGCTATGCGATCCAATATCATGGGCCTCAATTTAGGGGCATCTTAGATACTCATTCAAAAGTTGAAGTTTGGTTTCCGATCCGCCCTAAAGTGTTAGAAGGGGAGCCGGTATCTCCCGCAGATCAAGGAGAGGATGCCGAAGACGGTCCTCCGATTCAACCATGCGACAACGTCCCATGTATTGTGTACGATGGAGCCGATATCGATGTGCTGTGGGATGGCCATGAGGAAGCGACCCGGTGGTACGAGTCCCATTTGGGTTGGAGGGTTGAGCAAAAAGAAAGCTGGAAACCGGATCCGCGAGTTTCGGAAGGAAAAATGACTCATATGGGAAGTGGTGTTTGGTTGGAGTCTGTTATTACGAGGGAGCGATTGCCATATCATTACGCAGAGCGCGGTACCGTCGACCCCACCGTAAGATGGTGTTGGAAGACGCAGGATATCGAAATGGCTTATTCCAAATTTAAGCAAGACGGGATTCGAGCATCTGAAATGATGACCGGTCTGGATTCCCGGCGGTTTTTCGATATTTGGTGCACATTGGAAGGGGCAAGATTAACCATTCATGAAGATCCGAAGATGCTTGTAGATGGGTTTCACGACTCTGAAATCAGAATCGGTGTAAAAAATCTAGAACATGCAATGGAATGGTACCAACGTTTCGTGGGATTGAGACTGGTTGCGGTGTACCCAGACAAAGGCTACGCTCAGTTTACCCTTGGCGTGAATCATAAACCAGACAAAGTGCGTACCTGGATCTTGGAACAGCTTCCATCCGATTCGTTCCAAGGCAATATAGATGGTACCATTCGACCACGCTGCTTCATTGAAAACAGGGATGCTTTCTTTGACTACCATCAATTCCTCCGAAACAATGGAGTTCTGACAGGTGATTTAGGCGGGTTCGTTCAGCGAGGGTATGTTAAATTCCACTTCTACGACCCTGACGGTAATCGTTTTAATGTATGTGCTTTTTAGAGATCGTGCATTCCTAACAGAGGGTGGCTTATTGAAACTGTAAGTTCCGCTGCCAAATGGCTACTGCGGCAACGGAACATGTTGCTGAACTAACGTAAGAACGAGAGTGGAGTAGTGTGCCGAGGCAGCTGCTCCACTTTTCTATTCAACTAAAGGGCAGCCTAGTTACAAATAAAGGGAAAATTCTTGTTGCAGAGAATAGCTTGATTAATACATTTTTGGAGGTACTCTCATGTGGATATCAAATGAAGCAAATCGCGGGTTTCCACCTGATTTTAAAGTTAAATATAGATTTTTTTCACAAGAAGAAGGAGGTAGGAAAATACTACCTAGACAAGGATATAGAAGTGATTTTGCTTTAGAAGAGGATTTTTTGGACACAGGGATTGAGTTGAGAGTCATCCACCCTGAGTTCGAAGATGAGAACGGTGACATTATTATTAATGAGACACGTTCAGTATTAGAATCGGGCACCGCTAGAATGTGGATAATGTTTCCTAAAGCACGAAAGCAAAGACATATTCATGATATTAAAGTAGGACTAAAAGGATATTTTATGGAGGGACCAAGGTGTGTTGCTGAAGCCGAGATTATAGAAATTATCGGTTTATTTACAAACCCTAGAACTGAATAGAGATGGATTTAATGTTCCGTAAACGGATAACAATAGTCTATTAATAAGAGGTAGCCCTTTCTCAACTAGAGATAGGATTGTGTAATCATTCCACGAAGCACTATGTGTACTTTGAACAGATGAAAGGGTCTGTGTTAGCAATTTTACATGTTGACTCGCAAAAGGAGAGTATTAGGTATGGAAAGAATCCCAATCTTCTCTGTTCATTCAATCGATC
This sequence comes from Paenibacillus plantarum, assembly GCF_013141695.1. Lineage (GTDB taxonomy): Bacteria > Bacillota > Bacilli > Paenibacillales > NBRC-103111 > Paenibacillus_E > Paenibacillus_E plantarum. The sequence continues at coordinate 220,966 of NZ_WHNY01000004.1, read as the reverse complement.
GAAGTACGAACAATGAACTTCAAATGATTCATGGGAGAGCTCTTAATATTGTGGAATCATGTAGCAAACTTTTTATTCGGAATCCGTTTCAGATACCAGCCATTGTATTGTAGATATTATTAAAAACGATACCAATAAATTTTCTTCACTTAGTATTATGGACAGTGGAACTATTGCACTTAGAACAGAACAGATAGCTCCAATTAGTCATTATTTATATGGCGAGTCTGTAAATGAATATGTTCCGACTCCTTACTTACAGGATTCCTTTCTTGAAGCAGAATGCTGTTGGTTCTTTTTTTATAACCATGAAATAGAAATTCCTGAACAAGACTGGGTTAGACGTATGCTCGGTACATATGCGGTATCAAAAAAAGGGGATATGAGTCATACCTATAACTTCTCTGATGACCCGATTAAGCTTCAAGACTACTTACAGGCAATGTCAGCTTATTTCAAAAAAAAGTCACATAAGTAACCCAAGATTGGGCTAACGTAAAAACGTTAGCTTAAACAAACCTAGGAGCAGATTGCCGTGGCAGCTGTTCCTTTTGTTATTAAGCTATTGGACAGATTAACGTGGTGATTGACATGTTAATTATTGTATAATATTCCATGAACATTAAGTTGAGAGGGGATATGGAATGAGCACAATTAAAATCCACGAGACCCAGACTGAGAAGGAAAGATTATATAACAACGATAATTTTGTTAATGAGGACCTTCGCTCTATTCAAAATATTGAGGGTGGAGGACCAATTAAAAGAATTGATTTAAATACAATGCCACGTCCTTTAAAGGCATTCGGATACTTCTTCTTCTCAATATTAGTGTTATTTGGTGCGACAACAGTTTTAATCAGTTTTTTACGTTAAATACGACTACCACCTGCAACTTCTTACGAATGGAAGTAATTTGATACGGCACGTACCAAAACAGTTACGAGTGACAATAATTTATGCTTGGCAGGAGATTGTGAAAAGATTATCAAAGCAAAGGGATTATGCGATACACATCATCAGTGACAGTTTAGAACAGGATCCACAGAGTTAAAATCACAAATGAAGCAGAAGCAGTTTCTTCAAAGTGTATGTAGAGCGGCTGGATGCAATGTTCTGAGTGGTAGGCTAGGTTTGTGCCAAGAGCATTTAATTGAGTTTCAATTATAAGTTCTGATGTTACTACATTATTAAAACTTCATTACTCTAACGTAAGAACGATACTTCAATAACGCAGCCTGCTGGAGTGATCCTGCAGGCTGTTCAACGAAAAGGCAGTTTATGTTAATACAGTTTAGCTCAAAATTAACTCGAGAAACATGATTTTTAGATGAAGAAGTAACCGTAAGGCAAACAAAAAAAATTGTAACTCTAATGCTATGCTACAATTTAGCTATATGAAAACTTAGGGAGAGATTGAATTTGTTACCTTTATACGGAAAAATTTCCCTCACTGTCTGTATAATAATTATTCTGTTTAGTGTTTTTTTAATGCATCGATTCCAACAATCAAAACCCATTTTTAGCGAGAGAGTTCAGTGGATACTTTCGCCAATTATGGTAGTGTTATTAATTTTATCCGTCGTGTTTGTACTCATAGCTAAAGACCAGAAACACAGATTGGAAATGGCCAACTACATTGAAAATACAGGGGCTGTGGTAATTTCAATTGAATCTTCGAGAAAGAGTTTAACACCGTTTAAAGATCTGGATAAAGGTAAGGCACGCCCCAAAGATGATTACTACATCGTCACATACTCTTTAGAAGATAAAGTGAAAATGGCTTGGTTTAAAGGAGATAACGCTCTGTATAAAGGGACACCAACGAGTGAGAAGGAAAAAATGGATTTTTGACGGTCCATAAACTCTACGGGCTGCGATATCCTAGACTGATCGTTAAACTAACGGGCAGCATATTTACAATATATGGTAATGCTACAATAGGAATAAGTTGCCTATGTAAATAAGGGTATCATCTTTTATGTAAAGGAAAGGAGTATGGTTATGGTTAGTAAAGAAATAAGGGACATAATTGAAAATTATCTTGAAGCATACAATTCATTTGAAATTGAAAGAATGGTTGAACTTTTGCATAAGGACATAATATTTCGGAATATTTCCAATGGAGAAACCACAATGGAGACCAGAGGAATACAAGCATTTAGGGAGTTGGCAGAACAGTCGTCAACGATGTTCTCCAGCCGTCGCCAGACAATTACCGATTATAGTGTTAAAAATGACAAAGTAGAGGTCGGAATTGATTATGAAGGTATTCTTGCCGCGGATTTTCCTAATGGATTAAAGAGTGGGGATAAGCTGCAATTAAAAGGAAAGTCAACATTCGAGATTAAGGAAGGAAAAATCTCATTGATTGAAGATTACAGTTGATTACACCACACGTTTTTTAAGCTAACGTAAGAACGTTTGTTGAATACTCATGTTGCGGCAGCTGGTCACCCGATCGGCTGCCGTTGTCTATTAGTAACGGGCTGATTAATGAAATAATCTGCATGAATAAAATTATAAATGGAAACATATTACAATTTGGTTGCGTCTAATTCATTAGAATTAAACATTGGGAGTGATGAGTCTTTGAAAAAGTTTATTCTAGGATTAATTTGTGGAATCGCTTTAACTGCAACAACTGCTGTTTATGCTTCTGAATCTATTCAGGCATACTTGTTTCCAGTCAAAATTGAAATTAACGGACAAAGCAAGGAATTACCTAGTGAATACAAAGTTTTAAATTACAACGGGCATGCTTATGTTCCAATACGCTTTATAGGTGAAAGTCTTGGTTTAGGCGTAAGATATATAAATAGTTTAGAGTCAGGCAAAGTAATTTCGATAATGAATGAACCGACGGACGTGGATGAAACCACAAAAAAAATATGGAAAATTCAATATCAGTTGAAAATATTACAAGATCAAGCATTCGTAAAAGAACTTCTTGGAGATCCCACTTTAGTCAGCACTGATCAAAAGCAAGAACTGGTATGGAGATATGATATTTCAGCAAAGTCAAATTATAAATTCATGGATTTGGGACAGGGTTATAATATTGATTTCAATGCCTTGGAAAAAGGGGATCTAGGTGCCCAACTTTTTATTAGCTGGTCAGAAGAGGGGAGAATTATGCTGATCGATTTAGGGTATAAGCAAAAAAAATGGATATATCACTATTATCTTTCACCTGATAATTCTGGTATAAATCTGATGGAATAACAAAAAAGCGGCAACGAGACCTGGAAATAAACATTTCGAAGAGAAAACACAGCTTCACAGTTCCCACGCACCAATTATTTATCAATCAGGCAATTGTTTATTACGGGGAGAACATATAAAAAGCACTAAATAACATAAAATAATAAGTTAACGGATGTGATTAGAAGTTGAAAAATAATGATTACACTGAACTTAATAAAAAGCTATTTGATGAACTCTGGAGAACTCTAGAGGAGCAGGATGATGCTTATACCACTAAATTTTTAAAAGACTCTTTGAGAAGAGTAGAAAAGAATAGTACAGTGGATGCGTTAAAAGAATTAATTAGTTCCCCATTATTCTGGTGTATTTTACTAGCAATTGTAGTGTTCATTCCCGCTATTTTCTTTCTAATCACATGGGTTCTAGGGATAAATGAGTGAAAACAGTTTGATCAGTTCCTACCTAGTAACTGTGAGGGAGCTGCTTTAGGTTATTTCTCAATTATTTCTCATATTTGCTATTTTAGAACTGATCTTGAAAAGCCATTAATGAAAATAGCAATAAAACCTTTATTTCACATCAAAACAGGGTGAAGATTGGAGTCAGAATAAATGGATTACTAAACTGGATACTATGTCGATGAGATGTCAAGAAGAATCAAAGCTCTATTGGCATTCATGCTTATTTTCGAGTGGTAAGTAAAGGGGTTTTCAGTGAGGTGTCGAACAATTGGTCTAATGATAATATTGGAGGTATTTGAAGATGGAATTAAAGGTTGAACGACTAGATTTTGAAATGGCAGATATCTCTGGGTCGAGGTTTCAAAAGATTAAAGCTGAGGAATTATATTTTGATAATGTTAATTTGACAAAGACACAAATTAATAATGCAAATATGAGAGGCATGGCATTAACTGATGTGAATATGTCTGATTTTAGAATTTCAAATGCTAATCTCTCTGGCACTGTAATCAAAAATGCCAATTTTAGTCATGCTGTTATTGACCATGTTCATTTAATTGGCACTGAATTTCGTAATGTTGTTCTCCCTATGGAGGGTGATGGTAATTACGATCCAGCTGGCAATTACAAACCAACTAGCTTTGTAAATTGTGACTTATCTAATGGGCAACTAACAAACTGTAATTTAGCAAATCTGGATATTCGCGATTGTGATATCTCTGGATTGAAGATTAACGGGGTATTAGTAGAAGAATTAATAAAAAATAAGTAAAGCATCAGCGATTATTCCGCTAACGAGAAACGATACTGGAGGGGCTTCCTACGCGGCAACTCCTCTTCTATTTATTCAATTAATTCGCTCAACTAACCTAAGGGCACGGTGACTAAACTCTAATGATTGAGTATTTGAAACATGTGACGATGGCGTCTAGGGGCTTTTTCTGTAAACATGCAGTGACACCCGGAATCATAATGCGGGGATTTGTATGTCATTCGTTACTTTAAAAATATGCGAAGCAATTCCGTATGTGGCATATACTCGCAATGTGAATATTTCTGAGAGCTGGGGCTATTCTTTCACGAAAAATTTCCGGGGCTGTGCCGATTTTTTATGATCGGAAGTGTCGGAGATGTAACTGCTTTGAAGCCCAGCGTCGCTTCCTCTAATGACTCAACGAGAGGTGCCAACAGCGTGTATAATTCTTTTCCTCGTTCTGTCGGAATCATTTTCCTAGCGGTTCTTGTAAATAGGGGTTCACCAACCTCAGCTTCCAACAAAGCCAGATGTTGGCTCATTGCGGGCATCTTTTAAGGGGGGCATTTTCAATGGCAATTATGATATTACTTGCCATTGCCATTTTATTTTTTGGAAAATGACAGAAGGTTCTAACATGTAAGTTAAAAAGATGAAGCCAGTAAACCCTCGGGTGTACTGGCTTCCATGCATTTAGGCAGCTCTTTTAGGTTTCTGTGCGCTTGGGCCTGAAATTCATCCCTTCGAGATTTTTATGCTATAATGATCCCGATTAACAGCAGGAGATGATAACTGGATGGTGCTGCGCAAGATATATCGGAATTATTTGCAAAATAATTTGTTTATGAGGCTGCTGCTCCTCTTTTCCATGATAACGGTTCTAACGATTATTTCGTTTTCTTATTTTATGTACTACTCGATGTCTCAAGCGGCGATCAATCGAGAGTTGGATATCCAGAAGAAAGCGCTGACGAACGTTAACAATTATTTGGGTGGAAAATATGATTCAGCCCAGTCCATCCTGTTTGGCCTCTATCGGGATAGCTCGCTGGCTTCGGGCGTATCTTTTATGCTCCAGCACCCTTTTCAAGAATATGTCCAACACGGTTTGGAGCAGTATAATTTAGGCGGCAACAGCATGTGGAGCGATGGGCTGCAATATTTTAAAAATCAGGTGGAAGACAACAAAGATATCCGTAATTTGCTGCTATACAGCGAGGATCAGCAGACGTTATATGCGCTGGGGCAAAATGGGCAGATGAAATTCGTTCCCACCAATCGCGCTCGCTCTTATATCCCGGATGTAATGGCTCTCGAAAGCAAGAGTGTGGAACTGCCAAATATATGGGTGCGTGAAGCGATCGGACAATGGGATCCCAACCTTTATGCGATTCGAACGCCAATCACGGACAAGTTAACGCTGAAGACGATTGGCCAGCAGGTCGTTTATTTTAGTACGGATGGGATTTGGAAGATTTTGCAGAACGATAAGGACGAGCTGAAAGGGATGATTCTTGTCTTGGCCCCGGACGGCGGTGTGCTGTTCGATTCTTCGAATCAATACGTTGGGAAGCTCTATCCGCATATGGATCAAATCAATGCGATGTATGAGAATGGTGGTTCCAGCCAAGGCGACTATGTGACGAAGCTTACGCAAAGCAAGGGGAATTTCAGCACGGTCAGCATCATCCCCCGCAAAGAGCTGGAAGCTACCTCCAAGAGAATCGGCAGTACAATTTTGCTCATCAGTGCGATATGTATTTTTTTCGCCATCCTGATTCCGTTCCTAGTCGTGATGAGTGTCGCCAAGCGGACCAATCAGATCATCCGATTCACCCGAAAGGTGAAGCAAGGCGATCTTAGTGTGCGGATACCCGATGTGCGGGAGGATGAGATCGGGCAAATATCACGGAGCTTTAACGAGATGATTGAGGAATTGAACCTCTATATTGATCGGGTGTATAAGGCGAACATTAAGCAAAAGCAGACGGAACTGACGGCGCTGCAAGCTAGGGTCAATCCTCATTTCCTCTACAATACGCTGGAAGTGATTCGGATGCGGGCAATTTCGCAAGGCGCGCATGACGTTGGGGAAATGATCTACAGCCTGTCGGCTCTGTTCCGGAGTTTTGTCCAACAGAAGAAAATCTATACGCTCAAACATGAGTTGGAAGCTTGTCGTCTGTATCTGGAACTATTTCAAATTCGATATAAAGATAAATTTACGTATGCCATCGATTGGGATCGGCGGCTCGGGTCTGTGCGCGTGATGAAAATGTCGCTGCAACCGATCATTGAGAATTATATTGTGCATGGATTGCGAAGCGAAAGCTCGGATAATGAGCTTCACATCCGGGTGAAACAGGTAGAGGCGTTTCTACATGTGCAGATTGAAGACAACGGCAACGGGATTTCACCCCAGCGGCTCAATGAATTGGCGTTATTTCTGCAAGATGAGGAATTGGAAGGGGAGTCTTTTGGGTTGCGAAGCATCAATCAACGGCTTAAACTGCTCTATGGCAGTGAATACGGCTTGAAATTACATAGTGAACCAGGCCAAGGAACGACCATTGATATCTGGTTGCCGATGGACGGTGGAACGGAGGTGGACGATGTTTAGGGTCTTTCTTGCGGACGATGAACCTTTCATTATCGAAGGGTTGTATGACATTATTGATTGGGCGGAAGTTGGTTTGGAAATTGTGGGGCATGCCAGCAATGGACAGAAGGCTTTGGACGCTTTGCAGGAAACATCCGTCGATATTTTGGTGACAGACATTTCCATGCCGATTATGAATGGGCTGGATTTGATTCGGCACGCGAGAGCGGTTCACCCGGAATTGAAAGTGATCGTGCTCAGTGGATTCGATGAGTTTGCTTATTTGAAAGAGGGCATGCAGCTAGGCATCGAAAATTACTTGCTCAAGCCTATTAACATCCAAGAACTCAAGTCGTCCCTGCAAAATACCGTTGAGAAGCTGAATACCCTGAACGAGACACAGTTGGTTCAGGCATACAGCAAGCAAATTTTGAAGGACAACACACTGCATCGTTGGTTGACGCAACAGATTGCGCCGCTGGAGTTCTATGAGCGTGCAGAACTTCTAGGCATCAACTTAGCAAGCGCTTATATGGTCGCGGTCGTTCTGCGAATGCCTATTGATGCAGATCAGGGCTTGGAATTTATCACTAGCCGGCTGGATGTCTACGAATGGGTAACCGTTTTCCGCGATCTGGACGGAGATATCTTGCTGCTTGCATCTATGGATCACATGGAAGAGGGCAAAAAAGATCTGATAGCACTGCTTCATCAGCTTCATACCGCGTTTCAAGACCAATCGGTTCGCATCTCGATAGGGACGGTCGGTCACCTGCCGGATGGCGTCGCGCAAAGCTATGAAGCTGCCAAAAAAGCACAGGAGTATTTCTGGATTTATCCTGAACTGTCAATTATGGATTATCAGGAGTTGGCTATGCATCAAGACAATCCCAAGGTGGATTTCTCGATCATTGATTGGCCGGCCTATGCCAAGCTTATTATTGCCAAAGATTTAGAAAACCTGCGTGCATGCATTCATAGCGACTTCAAGCGAATTCAAGCCTTGCCGGGAATTACACCGCACGATTTTCAGAATATCGCCTTTGAGATGGTCATTCATTTCAAGTTGGAAATCAAAGCAATCCGCCATACCGAAGAATTAGAGGTGTATCATCTTGCCTTTGACCAGATTCGCGAGGCGGTCGCGCTGGAAGAACTGGAAGCTGCCATCCTGGAGATTGCCGAGACGACAATTGGCTTTTTGATTTCGGACATTCGAAGTCCGATTGTGCAGCAGGTGTTGAAATATGTGCAACAGTCCTATGCGGAGGAGCTCTCACTCAAAATGCTTGGCGCTCACTACCACATCCATCCTGTTTACTTAGGGCAATTGTTTCAGAAAGAAATCAATGAGACATTCACGGAGTATATGAACCGTTTCCGGGTTGAGAAGGCGAAAGAACTGCTCAAGACAACGCATGCGAAGGTTCATCAGATTGCCAAAGAGGTAGGTTACTCCGAATTGGGTTACTTTTATAAACAATTCAAAAAATATGTCGGTATTTCGCCAACGGATTATCGTGGACTGCTCTAGGGAAACTTAGAAGCAGTCTTTTTTTTTGCGAAAATGATTTGATAGCGTTTTTTTCTTTAGTTTAGACAGGGTTCATTTAGTTTATCGTCTATTTGTAATTGCTTTCATGCAGTACTGTAAATATAGCCCCTACGGGCGTAGAAAACGAGTATTCACTTGGGAGGACTCAAAAATGAGAAAAATGAAAAAAAACTTGGTCACTACACTAGGATTAACCTTAGCTGTATCCTTGACGCTTAGCGCTTGTGGCAGCAAAGATGCCGACGATGCGAAAGGGAATGCGGCAGCGAATAAACCCGTTGAATTAATTTGGTATACAATCGGAACGCCACAGAAAGATGTGGAGCGCGTTATGGCTGAAGTCAGCAAGTACACCGCGGAGAAAATCGGTGTTACGGTGAAGATGAATATGACGGATTGGGGCGATTATGCTCAAAAAATGCAAGTAATGACCGCTTCCGGCACACCTATGGATATTATGTTCACGTCTTCATGGGCATTTGATTATGTGCAAAATGCGCGTAAAGGCGCATTCAAGCCGATTGACGAGCTGCTGCAAAAAAATGGACAAGGCATCGTCAAAGCATTGGACCCGGCTTTCCTTAACGGCTCCAAAGTAGATGGACATAATTACGGTGTTCCAGCGAATAAAGAGCTGCCAGCACAAGACGTATGGCGTTTCAACAAAACCCTGGCTGATAAATATAACCTTAGTCTGGATAATGTAAAATCACTGGAAAGCTTAGAGCCGCTTCTTTCAGTAATTAAAGCCAAAGAGCCGAACACTTACGGATTGGCTGTTGATAAAAACTACATGCCGTATGTGCCATACGACTACATCATTGAGAAAATGCCAATGGCTGTTAGCGTAGACAATAAAGATTTGAAAGTCGTTAACGTTCTAGATACACCGGAAATGAAACAAGCTTTGAAAACAATGAATAAATATTACAAAGCTGGCTACATTCCAACGGAAGCGTCCACGCTGACATCATTGAATGATGTACAAGTGACTGGCAAGTGGTTCTCTGATAAAGCGACCAATCAACCTTTCGCAGACAACCTTTGGTCAGCAAGCTATGGGTACCCCGTTGTATCCAAACCAGCAAGCCCAGCTTTAATTTATAACTGGTCCGTTATGGGCTCCATGCAAGCGATCTCGGCCAACTCCAAATATCCGGAAAAAGCGATGGAATTCCTGAACCTGCTTAACACAGATCCTGTACTTCGCAACATGGTCGATTCTGGTATTGAAGGCGAGCACTACAAAAAAGTCGACAACGACAAAATGGAAAACTTACCGGCATCCAAAAACTATGATATGCCTACATTCTCCCTTGGTAATGTACTTTTGACATACAAAGATGTTAAAGATCCTGAGAACAAGTGGGAAGAGTTCAAGAAATTTAACGATACAGGCGTACCTGCGCCGCTGCTTGGCTTTAACTTCGATCCAACCAAAGTAATCAACGAAATCGCCGCTGTACAGAACGTGAAAGAAGAGTTCTGGGCAACACTTATGACGGGAACCGTTGATCCAGATAAATACATTCCACTTGCCAACGAGAAATTCAAAGCAGCTGGATTGGATAAAATTATGACGGAAGCACAAAGTCAAATTGACGCTTGGAAAACAGCTAACAAAAAATAGAGGCAAGTTTAAGGATGAGGTGAATGTTCTGCATTCACCTGATCTTTGTCTAAATATCAGCGAAGGGGTGATTGTATGAACAGAATAGGAACTTTTTTCAAAGATGTTAAACAAAGCAGAGTGCTGCTGCTCATGGCATTACCAGCAACACTTTGGTTCCTGTTCTTCTCTTATTTACCGATGGCAGGGATGGTCATTGCTTTCAAGCAGTACCGTTACAGCCGTGATGGTTTTTGGGCAAGTATTGTGGAGAGCAAGTGGGTTGGCTTACAGAACTTCAAATTCCTTTTTAGTACGAACGACGCTTATATCATTACGCGCAACACACTGTTATACAATATCGTGTTCATTATTGCAGGTCTGGTGCTGTCCGTTGGACTCGCCATTGTGTTATCTGAAATTACGAATAAAAAGCTTGCTAAGCTATATCAAACAGGTATGTTCATGCCCTATTTCTTATCTTGGGTCATCGTCGGCTATTTCGTATTCAGTTTCCTAAGTGTGGATAAAGGAATGCTTAATCATATACTTCCCTGGTTTGGCGTGGATCCAATTCGTTGGTATAACGATAAGACGTATTGGCCACTGATCATTATTCTCGTTTACCTCTGGAAATCAGTCGGCTACAGTTCTGTTGTGTATTTGGCGGCGATCATGGGGATCGATAAATCGCTTTATGAAGCAGCCATGATTGACGGCGCGAGCAAATGGCAGCAGATCCGCAACATTACCTTCCCGATGTTAAAACCATTAATGACGATTCTGACGCTGCTCGCGATCGGACGCATTTTTTATGCAGACTTTGGCTTGTTCTTGCAAGTGCCTAGAGATTCCGGGACGTTATACTCCGTAACCAATGTTATCGATACGTACGTATACCGCGGCCTTAAATCTACGGGAGAAATCGGGATGAGTACAGCGGCTGGTTTGTATCAGTCCGTGATCGGCTTCATTCTCGTGATGACTTCGAACTATGTCGTTAGAAAATTTGATAAAGATAATGCACTCTTTTAACTGAGGATTGAGGAAAGGAGGAACTGATAATGAATGCTGTCAAAGCGATGAAAAAACAAGACTTTCATAAATTGCCGCCACTCTTGAATGTGTTCGCTCATGGGGCCGCAGGTCTTTTTACCCTTGCCTGTGTGTTCCCGTTTCTGTTTGTGACGATTATTTCGTTCACGGATGAGAAATCTTTGAATACGAACGGATATAGCATTTTCCCGGAGAAATGGAGCTTAGAAGCGTACCGTTATCTCTTCAAAGCAGGCGATCAATTGCTGATGTCTTATGGGGTCACCATCCTTGTGACGGTTGTAGGTACGCTTGTCAGCTTGATTCTGACCGCTACATTCGCCTATGCGATATCACGGAAAAGTTTTAAATTCCGAAATTTCTTCGGGTTTTTCGCTTTTTTTACAATGCTTTTCAACGGTGGACTTGTGCCGACTTATATTGTCATGACGCAATTGCTCGGACTTAAGGATTCCCTGTGGGCTTTGGTTCTGCCATTAGCGGGGAACGCCTTCTATATCATGATTATGCGTACTTTTTTTAGTACCTCTGTACCAGATGCCATTATTGAATCGGGCAAAATGGACGGAGCTGGCGAATTCGGCATCTTCGTCAAGCTCGTGCTGCCGCTGTCCCTGCCAGGGCTAGCGACGATCGGGTTATTCAGTACCTTGGGGTACTGGAATGATTGGTTCAATGCGCTGTTGTACATCGACACGCCGAACTTGGTGCCGCTTCAATCGATGTTGATGCGGATTGAGAACAGCATGCAGTTCCTGCTCCAGAACACAAACAACCCGTCGGTTGGCATAGGCTTGCTGCAATCGCTGCCGCAGGATACTTCGCGGATGGCTATGGTCGTGCTTGCGACTGGACCGATTATATTCGCCTATCCGTTCTTCCAGCGTTACTTCATTCAAGGCTTGACGATCGGTGCTGTAAAAGAGTAGTACCATAACCAACTTCGTAGATTATAGAAATGTGGAGGATTTACCGTGGAACAATTCAGACTGCCCAAAATTCCGATGCCTAAGCTGGAACTGCCCAAAGCCATTCAAGATGTCTTATTGGAAGCCGAAGAAAAGCTGGCGCATCGTCCTAAACTCCTGCAATTATTTAAAAATTGTTTTCCAAACACATTAGAAACAACAACCAAATTGATGCCAGATGGCACCACATTTGTCATCACTGGAGATATTCCGGCTTCCTGGCTGCGTGATTCTGTTGAGCAGGTCATGCATTACGTGCCGTTTGCCAAAGAAGATACGGATCTTCAACGTATCATTAGTGGTTTAATTAAACGTCATATGCAATACATCCATATCGATCCGTATTCGAATGCATTTAATGAGTCGGCCAACGACTGGCATTGGAATAAAGCAGACCAAACGGAGATGTCGCCATGGGTGTGGGAGCGTAAATTTGAACTCGATTCCTTGTGTTTCTCGATGCGTCTGGCTTATGCGTATTGGAAGGAAACCGAATTGACGGATATCTTTGATGCTGGCTTTAAAGCAGCGATGGTTAAGATCTATGAGTTGTTCCTAACCGAGCAGTATCATTTTGAAAAGTCGCCTTACCGCTTTACCCGCAATAACGGGATACCGACCGATTCTCTACGCAATCATGGCTTGGGCATGCCTGTGAATTATACGGGGATGGTGTGGTCAGGCTTCCGCTCCAGCGACGATGCGTGCGACTTTCATTACAACATTCCAGCCAATATGTTTGCGGTTGTCGCTCTTCGCCATATGCAAGAATTCGCGGAATGGGTATTCCGAGACATGGATTTCCTTGCACAACTCAAAGCGCTCGAAGCGGACATTGACCATGGCATTCAATTGTACGGGATTTATCGTCATCCGACATTTGGTCCCATTTATGCGTATGAAACAGACGGCTTCGGCAATTATTGCTTGATGGATGATGCCGGGACGCCGGGGCTTATGTCGATTCCATACTTGGGCTATGTGAGCGCGGACGATCCTATTTATCAAAACACAAGACGCTTTGCGCTTAGCAAAGAGAACCCGTTTTATTTTGAAGGCAAGGTGGCTCGAGGAATCGGCAGTCCGCATACGCCGGACGACTACATTTGGCATATGGCTCTGTCCATGCAAGGTATTACGGCATCAACGGCGGAAGAGAAGCTGGAGATGATCGCGATGTTGGAAGCGACAGATGCAGATACGGGATTCATGCATGAAGGGTTTCACGTCGATGACCCAACGATTTTCACGCGCAAATGGTTTGCGTGGTCGAACAGCCTGTTCTCTCAATTGGTTTATCAAGCGATGAAGGATGGTCTTCTATGAGTCGTCCGGTCCTAATCTTCCATGAACCCGGATTCCCGAGCAGTACGTGGAGCGATGTGCAAATCGAGCAATTGACGGCGCAAGGGGCGGTTGTAGTAGGTGCCCATGCACTTGGAGAGGCATTAAGATCAGCAGTTGGCGGATGTTTCGTCAATTTGCATGCACCATATTTTCCGAAAGCGGCGTGGCCTGACATTCTAGCGTTCTTGCAGCGTGGCGGCGGTCTGCTGAGTGTTGGCGGCGCAGCCTTCAAGCGTCCTGTCCGCTGGGAAGATGAGCATTGGCAGGTGGAATCTGAGCAAACGGGCTACCACCAGCAGCTGCATGTTCATGAAATTCTCCGAGTCGAAGGTACACCAATCCGCTCTTATCTCACGTCGGAAACGTTACCGCTGCTGCAAGGGCAAGAATCCTTGTTCGCGCTTGCCGATACTTGGAATATGGTGCCGCATACGACGCGAGACAGTGATTTGCCTCATCAGATGGGCGCGGCGGGTACGATGAGCACGCAGATTTATCCGCTGTTGAAAAGCATCGGCAAGACAGGCCGCGAAGTAGCGGCTCCTGTCGTCCTATGGGAGAATTCGCGTGGTGCGTTTATCGGTTCGCGTTGGATGTTCGTCAATGTGCCGCTGAGTCCCTCGTTCTGGAGTGAAGGCGGCGCGCAGAAATTGGTCCAATGGGCGAGATTCTGTGCGAGCGGTGTGACCGAGCTGTGGATCAAGCCGAATTATGCCAGCTATGAACCTGGCGAGCACGCGATGCTGACGATTCAGACACAACTTATCGGGGATAAAGATGCTGTTAAGGCGTGGACTCTGGATCTTCGTGTCGAGGATGAAAAGGGTACACAAGATGCTTGGACGCATCGTCTAACGGTTCAAGTCAACAAAGAATTTAATGTGGTGCGCATTCCGGTACCGATTAATATACAGCGTGGTTTATATCGAGTTACGTGCAAAGCAGTCTCGGAGGACGGCGAGCTCCGCTTGCTTCGTCAAGGATTCTGGGGGCACGATGCTGGTCTCCTTGCAGAAGGTCAGCCCATCACGTGCGGACGCGATTATTTCATCAAGGATGGTCGTCCGCTGCCTGTCGTTGGCATGACGTACATGACGTCCGATGTGGCTCGCAAATTCTTATTCCTGCCGAATAGCGATGTCTGGGATCGGGATATGGCCCAAATGGCCAAAGCAGGCATTAACTGGATTCGTACGGGTATTTGGACTGCGTACCGCAATATCATGCAGGTGGATGGCCATGCTTCGGAAGAAGTATTGAGAGCCATCGATGCGTTCCTCCTGACGGCCAAGAAGCATCAACTGCAGGTCACGTTCACCTTCTTCTCTTTCACACCTGAAACTTGGGAAGGGGTTAATCCCTATCTCGATCCGCAAAGTGTGGAAGCTCAGAAGCGATTTATCCGCTCCATCGTTTCCCGACATGGGGCGACAACCCATGTGGATTGGGACCTGATTAACGAGCCGTCGATGTTCGATCCCGCTCAGATTTTCTCGGATGGACCTCGTTCCAGTCGAGATAAGTATGAGAAAGAAGCTTTCATTGTGTGGCTCAAGCAGCGTCATGAGCGCATTGAACTGCTGCAAGAACGCTGGAATATGACGCCACTGCAACTGCCGACTTTTGAAGCGGCAGTCATTCCGGAGGCAACTGACATTAATTTCGATGTGCAGGACATGCACCGGGCGAAAAAGGGAACACGCTGGCTGGATTACTGCCTATTCTCGATGGAGATGCACAACCAGTGGGCCAAACAGCTATATGACACAATCAAAGAAATCGTGCCTGGGCATCTCGTTGTGGTCGGTCAGGATGAAGCGCTTGGCGCGCAGCGGCCTTCACCGCTTTTCTACGAAGAAGCGGTAGATTACACAACCGTCCATTCGTGGTGGCTGAACGATAACCTCGTTTGGGATGGCATCTTTGCCAAGACAGCCCACAAACCGAATGTTATTCAAGAAACCGGCATTATGTATGTAGAGACTCCGGATGGACGTGCGAAACGTTCGGAGATTGAGCTGCGCAGCATGTTGGAGCGCAAATATGCTTACGCCTTTGCAACTGGAGGCGCAGGAGCGATTCATTGGATTTGGAACACCAATTTCTATATGGATAACGCGAACGAGTCACACATCGGAGCGCTTCGTGCCGATGGCACGGAGAAACCGGAAGCGGATGTATCCTATGAATTCGGCCGCTTTATGGCCGAGATCAGAGATTTATTCCAGGAGCGGGAGCTGGAAGACATTGTGGCTGTATTCCCTTATTCGAATGATTTTTCCAATCGGAAACTGGCGTTCGATGCAACGACGTCCATGACGCGCGTGCTGTCATACGAGATGAAGCTGCCGTTCCGCGCGGCTTCAGAATATCATTTGGAGGCGCTGGAGCAGCAACCGGCGAAGCTGATTGTGCTCCCAAGCGCGCATAATCTGGATGAACAAGCATGGAATAAGCTTATCGATATTGTGAAGCGCACGGGTGCGACATTATTGGCTACAGGACCAATCAGTCTGGACGCGTATTGGAAGCAAAAGCCGCGACTCTTCGATGAACTGGGTGAAGCTGAACTTCACAATGTACGCCGGGAAGAAATGCTTGAGCTGGAAGGCACTTCGCTTCATGTCTCCTATAGTCGGCGCCGAATTGCGGAAACGTTGAAAGAAGTGCGGCTTGGCGGTTTGGAAGCGAAGGTTGGCGCTGCTGGGGATCGTGTTGTCGATCTTCCTTTAGGGAATGGCCGATTGATATGGAGTCCTCTGCCAGTGGAAGTAAACGACCGGATGGACACGGTTGAGGCACTTTACCGATATGCCGTGAATGCTGCAGGTTGCAACAACAGCAGCGGATTGCAGTGGCTTCAAGGTGATATCGCGGGGGTTTACGGAAGGAAGCTGCGTTTCAAGGGCGGTTTCTTGTATGTATTTGTCTCCGAATTTGCCTGGGATGTGACGGTAAAAGTTCGGGATATCGATAGTGATACGACATATGCGTTCACTCTGGAGAAAGAGCGTTCTGTGCTCTTTGCCGCAGATAGACAAGGGCAAGTGATTTCCATTTACCGCCCAGATGAAGTCCATATTGAAAGGAGCTAACCCATGAGTACCAAGCGAACGGCTCATATCATTTCCCATACCCATTGGGATCGGGAGTGGTATTTACCTTATGAGAAGCACCATGTGCGTCTAGTTAAACTCGTAGATACGTTATTAGATAAAATGGATCAAGATGCGAATTATCGCAGTTTCTTTCTCGACGGTCAGACGATTATTCTGGAGGATTACTTGCAGGTCAGACCCGAACAGAAGGATCGCCTAAGCAAATTAATCCGGGATGGCCGTATCCTCATCGGACCTTGGTATATTTTACAGGATGCCTTCTTAACGAGCGGCGAGGCCAATGTTCGCAATATGCAAATTGGACATCAAGATGCGAAAGCGTATGGCGATGTGTCGAAAATCGGATATTTTCCCGACACGTTCGGCTTAGTCGGGCAGACGCCGCAATTGATGCAGCAGTCTGGCATCACGAATGCCTTATTCGGACGAGGCGTGAAGCCGACTGGTTTCAACAACACAGTGTCCGACGGTGATTTTGAATCCTCCTTCTCGGAGCTGGTCTGGGAAGGGCCAGATGGCTCTCAGGTGTTGGGTATTCTTTTTGCCAACTGGTATTCCAACGGCAATGAGATTCCGGTTGATAAGGAAGAAGCACAAGCCTATTGGGAGCGCAAACTAGCGGACGCTGAGAAATATGCTTCCACGGGCGAACTGCTTTTCATGAATGGTTGTGATCATCAGCCTGTTCAATTAGATCTGCCAGAAGCGATTCAAGCGGCGTGTGAGCTTTTCCCGGATACCACCTTTGTTCATTCGAATTTTAACGATTATTTGGCTGCGGTTCAGCGTTCAGGCAAGCAGGAACTTTCGACGGTCAAAGGCGAGCTGCGCAGCCAGCGGACGGACGGTTGGTCTACCCTTGTCAATACAGCTTCGGCGCGCGTGTACTTGAAACAGATGAATCAGCTCGGACAAGCGATGTTGGAGAAAGTGGCAGAACCGCTGGCGGCTTTCGCCCATGTCCTTAAAGTCGGGGAGAAGTACCCGCATCATCTGTTCACTTACGCCTGGAAAAGCTTAATGCAAAACCATCCGCATGACAGTATCTGCGGCTGCTCGGTGGACGAAGTGCACCGTGAAATGGTCACGCGCTTCGATAAGAGCCGTCATGTTGCTGAAGCCATTATCGATGACAGCAAGCAAGCCATTGCGGACGCGATCGATACGTCTGACTTTATACTGGCGGGTGATGGTGCTCTGCCCGTTGTCGTGTTTAATACGTCGGGTTGGGAACGCTCGGGGGTTGTTAGTATCGAGATCGACGCTTTACGCCTCTATTTCCGAGATGGCTATACGCTGGAGGAAGCAAGCGCTTTTGCTAAAGCCGCAGATCTCACAGGACGAGTACTCGTGGATGCGTCATCGCAGCCTCTTCCATGTACGGTCGAGGACCTTGGTTTGCAATTCGGATACGATTTGCCGGACGACAAGTTCCGTCAGCCCTATATGTGCCGAAAAGTAAGATTGACGTTCGAAGCCGACAAGGTACCAGCACTAGGTTTGAAAACTTACGCTTGGGTGAAGAGGGAAGCAGAATTGACAGATTCCTCGTTGTTCACAGATGAGCGGGTTATGGAAAATGCAGCGATCAAGATTGAAATCGCGGATAACGGTTCATTCACGCTGACGGATAAGAAGAACGGCAGCACGTACCGGGATTTGGGTGTGTACGAGAATACCGGAGATATTGGCAACGAGTACATGTTCCGTCAACCGGATGGCGAAAGGCCGCTAACAACGAGCGGATTACAAGCTCAAATCCGTGTGCTCCAAGATACGGCCTACCAAGCTTCCGTTGAAATCGTCCATGAATGGGAAATCCCTGCATCGGGCGACGACATGCTGGACGTTGAACAACGTGACTTAGTTTACTATCCGCATCGCCAAGCACAGCGTTCAACGCGCATGATTCCGATACGGATCAGCACGGTGGTTAGCTTGAGCCGAAGCGGACAAGGGGTAGAGATCGAGTCATCCTTCAACAATCAAGCGAAGGATCATCGTCTGCGGATGTTATTCCCAACCGATCTGACTGCGCAAACTCATCATGTTGATTCGATGTTTGAAGTCGTACAACGGGATAATACGCCAGCCGCAGAGTGGGAAAACCCAAGTAATACGCAGCATCAACAGGCATTCGTTGATGTCAGCGAAGCGGGGGCGGGCTTGGTCGTTGCCAATCTCGGATTAAACGAATACGAAGTTCTACGCGATGGGCGGAATACGATCGCCGTTACGCTTCTACGCGCGGTTGGCGAACTCGGCGATTGGGGCCTATTCCCGACTCCTGAGGCTCAGTGTCTGGGTGAACATACGGTTCGATTGGCGATCTTCCCGCACACTGGTGAAGGTGCACAATACGAAGCCTATACGGCTGCCTACCAGTTCCAAATTCCTTGGACAGTGGCACAAACCGGCATCCATTATGGCCGAATTGCTTCGACATTTGCACCTTTCCAATGGGAAGGTGAAGGTCTGGCTTTATCCTCGATGAAAATGAATGAAGCATCAGGTGATGTACTGCTTCGTTGGTATAACATGCGTTCATTGCATGCGGAAGTTAAGGTCCGAACGCAACTTCCTCAGCAGAATTTCTATAAGAGCACGATCTTGGAAATACAAGGCGAGCGTTTGGCCGTGGAGGCAGATGGCAGCTTGACGTTGCCAGTAGGTCCTTGTGAAATCGTTACGATCGGGATTCAGCGGTAGTCATTGCCAGCTTGCAAAGACATGATTAGCTTAGGCTATTCTGGTCTTTGCAGGCTTTTTTTTGCGCTTGGCAGCGCATCGTACTACTGGTCGTGCGTGTATCTTTAAATTAAGATAAATGATTTTAAGACAGTATCTAAATGACTTCAAGGAGGTAATGGGAATGATTCCAATTTTGAACCGTATTAATGAACTGAGCAGATTTGAGCGAGGATCAGGTCTATCTGATACTGAGAAAGCGGAACAAGCAGCGCTTCGGACGCAGTATTTACAGATTTTACGCGGGTAATTCATAACTACGCTTCTGAGTGTGTCTGTTATGGATGAAGAAGGGACGATGTTGCGCCTAAAAAGCTTATTGATAAAAAAGCAGCTAATGATCAATAATTGTTGTCATACATCTTAAAATTAAGAATACGTATTTTGAGATTAAATCATGGAGTGATATATCCTGTATGAAAAGTATTGTATGAGTATATGAGAATGAATTCTGGAGGTTGGCTAATGTCCCAAAGAATAGGGATTATTGTAGGAAGTTTGAGGGAAAACTCTTTTAATCAAATGATTGCGAATTCGATTCCAGAACTTGTAGATTCCGCAGAATTTGAATACATATCGATTGCCAATCTTCCCCTCTATAAAAGCCTGCAGGTGTGATAGGTGCAACACCAGGCGTAAAAGGGACGATTCTTTCGCAGCAGCAAATCAGGCAAACGTTAGATGCCACCCAGTCCTACGTGATGCCGGCTCAAAAAATGTATATTTCTCAAATCACGGACAAGATTGCTTCAATTACTCGTAAGCTCACGGATGATGCGACTCGCAAATATTTGCAGCGTTATGTTCAATCATTTTTGCAATGGATTAATCAGGTACAACGGCTTAATGAGTAGTAAGGATACTAATTAATCTAATAAATAATGGAGGCTATTATGGGTGAAATTGCGCTTTTTGGATTTGGACGTATCGGAAGACAGCTCCTTCGGGCGGCATTGCAACAAAATTTGTTTGTTCCCTTTTCCATTTCGGATATTAAAGACGAAGCTACGCTTGCCGCACTTTTTGAAGTGGATACAAATTACAAGCGTTGGCATGAGAAAGTATCTGCTCAAGAAGGCGCAATCGTAATTGGCGACCGGGAGATTCGTTATTTGAATTCGGCCGCTGAATTGCCGAATTGGGGTGAGTTAGGCGTAGAGTTGGTCATTGATTGTACTGGGCGAGCCGTTACGCGATCAGTAGCTGAACTGCACTTGGAACGAGGCGCCAAAAGGGTGCTTGTCAGCGGCCCGAGCAAAACCTTAGAAGATTGCGACGCAGTACTTCTTAAAGGGATTAACTTAGAAAGCTTCGATCCGGAAAAGCATAAAATTATTAGCATGGCGAGTTGCACAACCAATGCACTTGCACCGGTAGTCAAATTGGTCAGAGAAAACTATGGTATTCAATACGGCTTATTCTCAACAGTACACTCGTATACGAACACGCAATCGTTGACGGATCAGCCGATGAAGGACCGTCGGGATTCATGGGCAGCAGCCGAGAATATCATTCCATCATCCTCAGGTGCAGCGAAAGCTCTGAAATTCATTTGGAATGATCTGCAAATTACAGGCAAAGCCTACCGCATTCCGACCCGTACCGGAAGCATCGCAGAACTTAATTTGATAACGGAAAAACGATGCACCGTTCAAGAGATTAACGATATGTTTCGAGAAGCTGCGAGAGAAGGCCAATTAAAGGGCGTACTTGATGTTTTGGAAGGGGAATGGGCCTCGTCCCGCATCGTAGCTGATCCCCACTCTTCAATTATTGACTTGAATTTAACCCAAGTACAAGGTGAGCTATTGTCTGTCGCTACTTGGTACGACAACGAATGGGGCTATGCTTCACGGTTGGCTGAAGTAGCCTATTATCTAGTTGCAAAATCATAAGCTAGGCGACGGCCAATACAATCTAAACAGGGAGCAGTTTGCCGCGGCAACTGCTCCCTGTTTTCGTTCAATTAACGGAGATTAATGTGGTATTCCTATTGGAAATTGTGGACTACAATGTACATTGCCGTAACACGAGAAGGTGATCACTAATATTGTTCATATAGTTGTTGAACAATCGACGAAGGCTGCAGGTCAAGCTCTTGAAGTAGCAATTGCTTGTAGTGCTCGTAATGGTTATGTAGGGACTGATGATCTCCTGTAACTCCGTAGATATGCAACAGAAGAAGATTGGACTCTTCTTCAAATTCATTACGAGATATAAGTCTTCTCGCAATTTGTGCCGCTTCCCTAAATTGCTGCCGATTCAGTAACCAATTGGCGAGACGTTTGGCAAAGGAATCGTATATGATGGCCAACCGCTCATGTTCCACTGTTGCCCACACAAACGAATTATTCTCGAACAGCTGCCCTGTAAACTGTTTCTCCAGATCGATAGCTGCCGTTATATTCCCTACGTTGATATCAGATAGTTCCTTCACGTCCTGCTCAAATTGAATAAAATCAACATCTGCTTGATCCAAGTCTATACGATACTGCTCTTGAGCTGAAATGATCATTTCCTTGAACCCATGCGGTGACAACGCCTTCCTAAGTTGATAGACTACCGTATTGAGATAAGTTTCTGCATTCTTAAGAGGCCTCTCCGGGAAAATATCCTCCAAAATCCGGATTTTAGTTACACTTCTACCCCGGTTAACGAGCAAATAGGCGAATAATTCCATGCTTTTTTTGGAAATCCATTTCACAGCACCCGCTTGCTTACTACTGGCCTCGAGGCAACCCATCCCCCGAACCGCCAGCCGAGGAAGTATGAGGTCGCCAGCATCATCATCTGAAGAAGCACTCTGTCTGCTCGTTGCTTGAGCAATTGTCTGGGCCAGTCGGTTTCTAGAAATGGGTTTAACCATATAGTCCAACGGATAGACATCGTAGGCATGAAGTGCAAACTCGGAATGTGAGGTGATAAACACGATGCCAAGTTCGGCACGAAGCGACCGCAAACGGCGGGCAAGCTCTAATCCGTCTTCCGCATCGATCTTGATGTCCAGAAATGCTAGATCCACATCGCCGTTCCGGACGAAGTCCAGTACTTCCTCCGCATTCTGGAAGCTCCCAACGAGCTCCACGTCTTCGATCGTCGCTAGCATCCGCTTCATGACGAACAACATGGCAGGCTCATCGTCAACTATGAGAACTTTCATCACGTCGTTCCCCTTTCATGGTGAAGTAAAAGACACTTCCTTGCCCTACTTGGCTTTCCACCCACATATTCCCGCCACTTCGTTGTACAAACTGTCGACTTACGAGAAGTCCAAGTCCCGCGCCCTTTTCTCCCATCGTGCCGGGTAATGAATGAAGCTGCTTTTCGCTAAATAGCTGACGAGTCTGTTCCTCTTTCATACCCATCCCATTATCGCGGACAGAAACGGTTACCATGTTTCCCGATAACTGATCTTGTATATGGACTGAACCGCCTAATCCAGTGAATTTAATGGCGTTGGATAATAAATTACGAATAATTAATCCAAGCGCTTCCCGATCAGCATACACCCGAGTACCTGATGCAATGTTATTATGCACCACAATCTGTTTGGCTCCGCTTCTAATATGCAGCATATGACAACATTCCTCCACGACCTCAGATAACGCCAAGAACTTCGGACGAAGAGCCATGTCTTCCCGCTGGCTGCGAAACCATTCTAACAAATTAGCAGTCATCCCGAGTGTATTACGAATCTGGTCACCCAGCATCTCAACGATTTCCCGGTGATCCGTACTGAAACTGTCTCGATCTTCTTCCAGTAATTCAACAAGTTGAAATTGCAACGCCAGAGGACCACGTATATCGTGCGACACGATCGTAAACAATTGATCCTTCAATTGATTGAGCTGGGCAATCTGCTCCAGATGGCGCTGTTTCTCCGTAATATCAAAAATAAGAGAAATACTTCCCTGTCCCTGCCTACGTAGTGTATGCAGTGGATATACGTTCACACTGTAGATTCTTCTTTCTCCATTCAGCCAAGCATCAATCTCAATATTGCCTTGTTGCATAGACTGGCACAACTTAGTCCAATTGGGCCAAGGTGCCAATAGCTCCGCGATATTCCGCCCGGAAATCGTTGCATAGCCCATCTCTGAAAACCAATGAGAAGCCTGCTTATTACTATCAATAATTTTGCCGGAAGCATTCGCAATCAGAATACTCTCCTGAAGGGTATCAAGTACAATATTTCTAGCAAAAGGAGTGAGGGAAAAGAACTTGTACCGCAGTATAATGATTAGAACTAGCATGCCTAAGAAACCACAGTAGACCGACATGGGAAGCAACCATGACGACCATTCCGAATTGACTAATTTCACAATCTCGATGATAAACGAAAATGAAATTAGAAACAGAACCCACATTCCTGGGGTACGCAGATCTTTACGGATATTCCGTAAATACTGAAATAGAAAATAAAAACATGTAGCCAAGATACTATAACAAATCATAGCGTATGTGATAGAATAGATGGTTTTCGTCGTTAATAAATGACCATTATAGAGTTCAATTTTACGATAGATGACATGAAGATCTGAATCGAACCACATCAGCATTGACCAAAGAGCGAATAACGCGATAAGCACAATCTTCCCTCTTGTTCGTAATAACTTATCATAGGCGACCAATTCAAGTACGAACAAGACAAAGAACGGGACCATTACATTTAACGCTGTTTGATGAATATTCCGGAAAAAAAGTTTACCCATTAAGCTGTAACTGTTTTCCTCGCAAATAACACCACTTGCATAAATAATTCGGCACACGATTACACCGATCAGAAAGTTAATACCGCGCTCTTTTCTAAACCCAAATACAAAGATAAAGATGATGCACATCATGATCACTGAAGCAATCATAAAAATAAGTTGCATAGATGTAGTCATTGAATAAGTCCCTTTTGTTTAGTCGATTTATATCCGAAGTGTATGTCCTTCCTTTATATATCGACCGTGGAGTTAGTTTCTATAAGGCTTTGAATGGACATTTCGTGGGTAGCCCGCTCAGCGGAATCAGTAAAAATAACGATCTTTCATAATTCTTTCAGAGCACTATATTACCATGTTAATGTGTTGCTTGAATTGACGCGTTTATTCTGAACCTCAAAGAAGCGCGAAAACAGGCGAAAACATTACTTTATAGTGGAGGTTGTACACGTGATATTTCTACAAAGACAGCAGTTCCTGTTGGCAAAGATTGCATTGGTTGTCATTCTATTCATTACCCTATATACACCTAGGCAAGTTCATGCAGCAGCGTTTCAGACAAATAACTACGGGGCTAGTTCAACTATAGATGTGGCTACTGTTGATTTGAACAATGATGGTCATCTCGATCTTGCAACGGTTCTCCAACCAGGGAACGGAACCAGTTCGTTCAGTATTCGGCTTGGAAACGGTGACGGAACCTTTGGAGCTGAGACAGCCTACACATTCTCAGGATACGCTTCAGCGATCACGTATGCCGACTTTAACGGTGATTCGAATATTGATTTAGCTATTACTCGCGCTTCCCCCTCTTCGTATTTAATTTTATTAGGGAACGGAGACGGGACCTTTCAACCTCCATTATCTGCCTCAATTGGCGGTACTTCTAACTTTATTGCGGCTGCAGACTTTGATCATGACGGAAAAATGGATTTAGCGATGACCTATGTTAGCGGCAGCAATGTATATGTCATGCTTGGGAATGGGGATGGCACCTTCCAAGCTAGCACTAGTTTTGGCACAGGATCAGTGACGTTTCAGTTAACTGCCAAGGATTTTAATGGAGATGGTAATCCGGATTTGGCAGTCGTCTCGTATCTTGATCGTAAAATAAACGTTCTGTTAGGGAATGGAGACGGGACTTTCGCAGTGAAAGTAGATTATTCCGCTGGACAATTCGCACAGCGAGTGGCAACAGGTGATTTGAACAAAGATGGAATCTTAGATATGGTCGTGTGTAGCTCATCGGGGGCGATTACGATTTTACTTGGGAATGGGGATGGCACATTTCAAAATTTAGGAAATAAATCTTTTGGTGTTGATCCTCGTGCTGTGCTTATCGGAGATTACATCGGCGATGGGGAAGCAGATATTCTAATTGCAAATTTTGGGTTATCAAGTAACATTTTTAGCATTTTTGAGGGTCATGGGGATGGTACATTTGAATCTGCCAAGCGATATGGTTATTCTGGTGAAGGTAGCACTAGTCTTCAAATGATGAGTGGAGATTTTAACGAAGACGGATGGTTAGATGTGGTTATTATCAGGCAACTTGGCAGTACGGTGGATGTTGTACTGGCTAATCATCGCATTGCACAATTACAAAGCTTAAACTTGTCGGGAGGAGCAGCGCTTCATATGCCCTTCGATACAGAAACCCTTATTTATACCTCAAGAGTGCCATACAGCGTGTATGGAATAGACGTTACGCCGACGGTAACGGATGCAACAGCAACTGTAACCGTCGGGGTATATGGAGACACGCAAGAGACGGTAAATAGCGGACAACCGAGCAGTTCGCTGCCGCTGAACGTTGGTGTGAATACGATCGAAGTGACTGTAACAGCGCAAGATGGGACGACGATTCAAACGTATACGGTGGACGTAACACGCGAGCGAAACACAGATGCGAGTCTCAGTGGATTGAGTCTCACGGGTGGTGCGGCATTAAGTCCGTCCTTCTTAAGCAGTACGTTAAACTATGCCTCGACTGTTGCCTACAGCCAAAGCAGTATTCAAGTGACGCCTGTGGCAGATGCAACTGCGACGATGAAAGTCAAAGTAAATGGCGGTACACCGGAAGCGGTAAATAGCGGACAACCGAGCAGTTCGCTGCCGCTGAACGTTGGCGTGAATACGATCGAAGTGACTGTAACAGCGCAAGATGGGACGACGATTCAAACGTATACGGTGGACGTAACACGTGAGCGAAACACAGATGCGAGTCTCAGTGGATTGAGTCTCACGGGAGGGGCTGCGATAAGCCCGACCTTCCTGAGCAGTATGTTAAACTATGCCTCAGCTGTAGCCTACAGCCAGAGCAGCATTCAGGTGACACCTGTAGCAGATGCAACTGCGACTGTCGTGGTCAAAGTAAATGGCGGTACACCGGAAGCGGTGGATAGCGGACAACCGAGCAGTTCGCTGCCGCTGAACGTTGGCGTGAATACGATCGAAGTGACAGTAACAGCGCAGGATGGGACAACGACTCAAACGTATACAGTGAACGTAACGCGTTTAGCGGAGACGAATACGGGAAGTGGTAGCGTCCAGCTATCTAGTAATGCAGATCTCAAACAGCTTACCGTGAAAGTTAACGGAGATGAACTGAAGTTAACACCAATATTTACAGCAGAAATGACAAGCTATCAAGCTCAAACATCAGCAAGTGAGGTATCAATAGAAGCATTTGCTTCCGATCCAGGGGCAAGTGTAACGCTAGGGGGGATCAATCTTGTTGGGAACACAACAGTCGCGCTTACAAATGGGGACAATGTGTTTAAGATAATCGTAAAAGCGGAGAACGGCACGGTCAAGTCCTACAGCCTGACGATTCAACGTCAGACAGAGCTTGCACCATTGCCAGTGGAGAGTCCGGCTTGTGCGTTCCTTGACATCAAGGGCCATTGGGCAGAGCTTCACATTTGTGAAGCCGCGGAGAAAGGGATTGTTAAGGGCAAGTTGGAAACGGAATTTGATCCGCAGGGGCTCGTTACACGAGTAGAATTTACGACTATGCTGCTTCGCGCACTTGGGGTCACTTCAGAAGCTGTTGGTGGGAACAAGCAAATCTTTACCGATCAGGCTCAGATTCCCTCTTGGGCCATTGCTACAGTTAGTCATGCAGTAGAGATGGCCATCGTGCAGGGATACCCTGACGGCTCATTCCAACCAATGCAGACCGTAACCCGATCGGAGATGGCTGCTATGCTGGCAAGGGCCATGAAATGGGATACCCAGCTGGATCCGAAGACCACCTTTGCTGATGATGCCGATATTCCAAAATGGGCCAGAGAAAGCATTTACACTTCTGCGAGTCGCGGGCTGTTGAACGGACGTGAAGGAAATCGTTTAGTTCCGGGCGGAATGACGACCCGAGCAGATGCAGCAACTGTTATGCTTCGTGTATGGAACCTTTCTCGAGCCATGGTTGGACAGGGGCAAACGGCGCATTAAATTATTGTTAGGACCACCGCCTTAGAATCATACCAAAAAACGTAGAATTCGCATTGGTAGATAGCTGATCCTCGCTGTAAAATGAAAAGCAAAGGGGGATTGTCTATGTTTTTGGATAGTAAGCTTGTCGTTGAACATCCAGCTTTGATTTCGTTTTGGGACTTTCAAGGAGAAGATGATCTCGCAGCCCAAGGGCCATATGCGTACAGACTTGAGGAGATGACGGAAGATATAGCTCGTCCTACAGATGGCGTGTTTGGCCCGAAATCGCTATCGATTGAGCTTGGACAATGGCTTCGGATCCCGCGCAGCGAATGTCCAGCACTGAACTTTCACGGTTATGGCGTGAAGATGACGATCGTGGCATGGATTAAACGGAAATCTATTGAATCCGGTCATTGCCAAGCGGTTGTTGGCATGTGGAATGAAACGCAGCGGCTGAGACAGTATTGTCTATTCTTGAATCTGAGGATTTGGGACAGTGCAGAGCAAGTTTGTGGTCACGTTTCCTGTAGCGGTGGTCCCACACCGGGTCATCCGTACTGCATGACTTCGGCGATCGGAGCAACTCCGGTGCGGACTGACGAGTGGGTCCAGGTGGCATTTACCTATGACGGCTGTTTCTCCAGGGTGTATCTCGATGGAACGCTTGACGCTAGGCTTGCGTTCAACCCGTTCCCCTACTTCCATGGAATCTACGATGGTGGAGAGAACGGATCCGATTTCACGGTTGGCGCGGTCCACCGGGCAGGCGAGATGGGCAATTTCTTCGCTGGTTCGCTTGGAGGTTTGGCTGTGTATGGGGACGCACTCAGCGAAAAGGATTTATTGGCACTGGTGCCGTAGCGATCTGCTTTAAGCTAAAACTATATAGCGACGACACTGCTTTGGACCTGCCCGACATGTAGTCGGGCAGGTTTTTCAATTGTTGGCGTGCCCAGAGGCACGCATTATCTAGTTGTTCCGGAAGCGGATCAACTAGAGGTGATTTAACGAGGATAGGTAGTGAAGAGCATTGCAGATATTGCCTGTAAGATGGGCGAGGTCTGCCGGGCACTGCTGTCGTAACTATGACGTCTTCCGATGGAACGACGAGCAGTACGTATACGATTTAGTTTACAGCATCGGCGGGCTTTAGCCGAGAGTTTGCGAATCAGTTTCGGACCACACGACTTAGTGTGCGTAAGAATTACCAGCAAAGGATCGGGCAAGTTTAATGAATGTAAATATTATTTCTGACCCGGCCGCATCACAGGTCGGGTTTACTGCTTTTTTGCGTCTGATTTACGTTGCTTCGTGTTCACAAGCTCAAAAAATTCAACAATATAGGAGTAGATCTTGAGGGCAGTTGAAGACTGAGGACATAAATTGATACATTTATTGTAGATTTCATGTATACAGCACTTCATCCCTTGAACCATATAATAAAAGAAACAAAGGGAAAGAGGTGATAGGACAACAGCTGCCATATCTTTTCTGAAAAAGCGAAAACAGTACCAAAAACGGAAGGGAGAGATGTTTTCTATTTTTATCGAAAGCGCTTACACTTGTTTATTCATGCTGTCATTGAAAATGCTAAAAAGGTCTTCCAATGTACTTCGATCAGAAAAGGAGTGTAGATGATGTTAACAATAAGCATGAAAAAAAGAGCTTTATTCGTCTTTTCTGTGATTTTGGCAACGCTGTTTGAACTGATTCTTGTTGGATTCGTCAATCAGACTGAAGTTAAGGCTGCAGCGACAACCTATTATGTTGCCACGACAGGTAATAACACGTATCCAGGTACTTCGAGCCAGCCCTTTGCTACAATTCAAAAGGGAATCGACATGGCGGGAACTGCCGGCCCAGGTTCTACCGTTATAGTAAGGGGAGGGACGTACAATATAACATCACCGATCATGATCACGACCTCAGGTACAAGTGGCAGCCCAATCACGCTAATGGCATACCCTGGAGAAACGCCGGTCATTTCCGGTCAGAATACGTACCCGAATCACCCTCTTAGTCTTGAAACAATGACTTATACGGGGATACCCGTTACGAATGATGGAGTTACGTATACGACGGGACAGCAATTCACTTTTTCCTGGGGCGCTTTGTTGAGTATCACTGCAAATTATATCGAAATAGACGGACTTGAAATGAAACAATCCTATGGTGTGGGGATTTATGCGGGTAGTGCAACTACCCCTAGATATCATGATATCACGATAAAAAATAGTAGGATTCATGACAACCGTAATTTGGCCTTGTTAGTAGAGAATGTTGATCATTTTACTCTGGATGGTAATGAGATGTGGGAAAATGCCAATTATGGACGTTTCAGCAGATTATCAAGTGAAATGAACTGGCCTTTAATTTTAATGATAAAAAATAGCTCGAATGGCACAATCAAGAACAGCAAAATATATAACAATTGGGGGGAAGGCGTTGGTTTCTGGAATGACACACATGATGTGGTGTTAGAGGATAGCTCTGTCTATGATAATTATGCACTGGAGGTCTATGTAGACAAAGCTTATGATATAACCATCCAGAGGAATATGATCTATAAGACGGGAAATCCGATTTATTTTAGAGGTACAGGCCCTTCCATGGGGATTGCCATAGCAGATGAGCCTTATCTCAGTTATCCAGCAGGACACGATAGGAAAATTATTAATAATTTCCTTATTGGGAACAGTCAGAATTTTGCTTACTGGAATACTGGATTAGCAACAGGCACTTCTTTGAATAACGATCTTATTGCAGGCAATACGTTTATTGATGCAACGAATACGAATATATCCATTACCGGTGGAGCAAATCATGTCAACACAAGGATAGAAAATAATATATTCAAATCAAGTGCGGGTACATTACAAAATGTAGATCAGAAACCGGGATTGGTCTTCTCCAATAACTGTTGGTCTAGCGCTGTCAGCGGAGTTGCCTCGAATGGGAATGATGTCATTGGGGATCCTTTGCTAGTCGGCGGCACGTTCGGACCCGACTATTTCAAGCTGCAGACCCATTCTCCGTGTATAGCGAAGGGCAAGAATAATGTAACGGATGTCGCAGAAGATTATTTTATGAATGTAAGGCACAATCCACCAAGCATAGGAGGATATGAGCATCCTACAGTTCTAGTCGATAACAGTGATTCGACTAAAGTAACGAAGACAGGAACCTGGACGGCCAGTTCTTTTAGCCCCCAAAAATATGGCACTGACTATCTGCATGACGGCAATGCAGGGAAAGGGTCAATGAGCGTGACGTTTACGCCCGCCATTGTCTCTTCAAATACTTATGACGTCTATATGTGGTGGAATGCCGATACGAACAGAGCAATCAACGTACCGGTCACGGTAAACCATGCTGGCGGGACATACAGTACGACAGTTAATCAGCAGGCAAACGGGGGACAGTGGAACTTCATAGGAAGTTATACCTTCCATGCAGGAACCTCGGGTAATGTTGTGATTAGCAATACGTCGACATCGGGATTCGTAATTGCGGATGCTGTTAAATTTGTTCCACATTAATTCAAAAGTGAGGGTGAATGAGCGACAGCTTGTTCACCCTCTTCTTCATGCAGAACAAGAATTGGTACATTTATCGTATCTTTTGTGTATACCGAAGTTCAATTCTTGGGTGATAAAATTAATATAGAATGAAAACGATTTCAATCGTTGAAGAGGGTGATTTATTTTGGAGTAAGGAATTATAGAACGAGGGGATCTGAAATTTTATTAGGAGGTTGTATAAATGAGCAAGTTTACATTGAGAGCAGTATCAGGGTTCATGATCTTTATATTCGCTGTAAATGCGATGTTATTCAGCAGTGCACAACCTGCAATGGCGGAGGTGACTCCCAGTGGAAGTGTGTATTACGTTGATGCTACGCTTGGAAATGATAGCAATAACGGACTGAAAACGGAAACGCCATGGCGAACGATGAACCGGGTGAATAGTCAAATTCTGGCGCCGGGTGATAAGGTACTGTTCAAAAGAGGAGAGAGTTGGTATGGCTCGACATTAAAACCTGCAAGCTCAGGCACGAATGCAAGTCATATTATTTTTGATGCATACGGCTCTTCCACGCTTCCCAAACCGAAAATTTCTGGAGCAACGCCAGTAGCGGTGTGGATTGGGCCTGATGCCAACGGAGAATATTACTCTTCGCTGCCAGCTGCAGCAGCTTCCAAAACCATCCTTTTGGAAAATGGCAAACGATTAAAAGGTAAAATGCAGGATTCACTACTGCCAGGCCCTGTAAAAGGATCTCTTGCAAACGGTTCCTGGGCACTAGATTTAGCAAATAATTATATCTATTATAAACCGTCAAAAGGAACTTCCAGCGAGAATATGACGGAACTTGTGACTGGACCAGCGAGAGCATTTGATTCCAATGCCCAAAGTTATGTGGAGGTCAACAACCTTGAATTAACAGGAGGCATGGATGAAGTAGGTTACATTGCACCTGGCAGTTCAAATGTGATTGTGAAAGGAAACGATATTCATGGAGCCGTTGGAGCGGGTATTAGAGTAAACGGTTCCGCCAGCATAACGATAAGTTACAATTATGTTTTTGATATCAATTCAAGAGGTATTTGGGTTGAAAGCGGTTCCGCAGGCAGCGTTATCACTTACAATAGAGTCAGCGCTATAGGGAAGTTAAGTACGGATGACGGGGAACTTACTGGAATTGAGGTTGGGGGGACCCATACCCTTTCAAAACCTTCTGCTAATATCATTGATTACAATACAGTGACCGACATTGGCAGGGACTTCTATACAGGGAAGAATGGCACCAATGCTAGAGGCAGTATGAGCAGTACGGGAATTGAGGTTAATTCATCCAGTTCAAACATCATTAGATATAATAAATTATCGAGTATTTGGCGGACGGGTATACAGCTTAAGACTGATTTTGGCGATGCTGCCTCCAATCAGATCTATGGAAACTTGATTTTTGATACAGGGAAAATGTATTCGCTTGATTCAGGCAGTCATGGTATTCTGCTGGAAAACAAGAATGGCAGTATCGGCGGCTCGAAAATTGTGAATAATACGATCGCCAATTCCAAGTTTACCAGCAGTACGGGGAAAGAAGCTGCGCTTGGACTCAAGGTAGTTGGTGGGGTCACGCTCGATAACTTACAGGTGAAAAACAACATGATTGCCTTAAATGCTGGCGATTATGCTGTTGCTGTGGAACTGGACACAGGATCAGCTCTTACGAACTTCGTCTCCGATTATAATCTGATTTACCGATCTTCAGGCAATGCGGTTTATTGGAAGCAAAACGGAGTCTCCCAGATCTATGATTCCTCGCATATCATCGGTAATACGACGGGGTATTATTCTTTTGACAAGTCGCAAGAAAGCCATTCGATCGCCAGTGATCCCCAATTTGTTTCGGTAGAGAAATCGGATTTTCATTTGCTTGCCACGTCCCCAGCTGTGAATGCAGGGATCGATGTAGGTTTAAATAAAGATTTGGATAGTCTTCCGATACCGAATAACAGTGGATTTGACATGGGGAGTTACGAAAGTGCATGGAGCAAGGTAGACACGACGGCAGCCATTGTACCCGGAAGTGCGCTTGACCTATCAGGCATGAATGATGGCCCAGCCGGTCAATACGGGTTTATTAAGATGGATGCAGAGGGAGAGCTGCACTTTGAAGGAAAGCCCGAAGAACCTGTTCGCTTCTTCGGACCGAATGTCAATTGGAACATGTCTTTTCCAACGCCTGCTGAAGCCGTAATTATTGCGGACAGACTGGTTGGGATGGGATATAACATTGTAAGAATCCATGGCCAGGATTCCATGGAAACGTGGGCACCGGGTATGTTTAAGACACCAACTTCATCAACAGTTGAGCTTGATATGGAGAAGGTCAAACTGCTTGACAATTTTATTTTTGAATTGAAGAGGAGAGGCATTTATCTACAGCTTGACGTTTTCCATTTGTATGATTTTAAAAACGTGCCTGGGCTTGGCAACTATGCGGAAGGACAGAGCTCTAAGTATCTTCTTCCGTTTTTTCCGCAAGCTTTCGATATGTGGAAGCAGGCAGTCGACTTGTGGTTATCCCATGTTAATGAAAAAACGGGACTGGCGCTTAAGGACGATCCTGCTGTGATCGGCATAAGTCCATGGAATGAGCAACTTTTGACCAACCTAGTTCCGACCAAACCGGATTTTAAAAATTTCTTACTGGATGACTTCAATGCCTTCCTGCAATCGAAGGGCCAACTGCCTATAACCAGTTATCCGGCATCCTTTTGGAACACCTTCGGACCGATCAAGGGCTATATGATGGAATACTATACGGGTAAAACATTGGCCGTCTACAACAACATGAAGGATTATCTCAAAAATACCCTCGGCGTGAAGGCTGTTATTGGCGGCATGAATCATATTATGAATCCGATGGTGGATTACTGGAGAAGCGAGGCGTCTGATGTTCATGAGACGCATATGTACTATCAGCCGTTATTTAGCGGGTACCAATACGATCCGTCGTCAATGAGGAGATTAAGCAAAGCATTTGACGTAATTGATGGCAGTTTTGAAAACTACTATCCTGCATTGTCATTGAAACAGCTATATGCCAAGCCAGTCTTTCTAACCGAGTATCAGGACAACTATCCGATGAAGGGCAGAGATGAAACGGATATATTCACTGGAGCCGTCGGCGCCTATCAGGGCTGGGATATGCTGAACAGGTTTGACTTTGGGTATAACCCGGCACATGCCATCGACAATCTTGGGATTGGGGAATTAGGGAGTTTTGAGATCCTCGGCGACCCTCTGCAAATCATGTCTGAATATGCAGGAACGCTGTTATTCCGAAATGGCTTCATTGAAAAAGCGGATCCGAGATTTATATTTGTAAGAGATAAAACGTATAGCACCACGGATGAGAAGGGCGCACAGCCGCAAATTGGGCTTGAGAACCTCTATTATATCTCTCATTTATATAATACACAGACGGTTTATGCCGACAAACCAGGAGAACCGCTTACCATCTATAAGGTGACCCCTGATCTGA
Source organism: Paenibacillus plantarum (assembly GCF_013141695.1). Classification (GTDB taxonomy): domain Bacteria; phylum Bacillota; class Bacilli; order Paenibacillales; family NBRC-103111; genus Paenibacillus_E; species Paenibacillus_E plantarum. The sequence continues at coordinate 186,337 of NZ_WHNY01000004.1, read as the reverse complement.
CGCCAGATCAAATCGCAAGCGGGAATATTCCAGCGCAAAATAAACTGAATATAACTTCCTCGATGACATCGAAAGAAGCAGCTCAGGTTTTCATTCGCTCACTTGGCAATGAAGATGCGGATATTAAGAATAAGCAGCTTGCCTATTTAGAGCAGAACAAGCTGATTTCCGATACCGGGGAGTTGGTCTTCGACATCGGGACAGATGTATATACCGTGAATACACCGTATTTAGTCGCAGCTGCGGGAACGCTCAATCATCACAATTTCACGTTTGATAAAGCGTCAGCATCTTTTCAGGGCAGTGTGGAAAACGGCACGTTTATGGCATCATCCTTGGAAAGTAAACGACTAGATCAGAGCAGCAGAATTTTAGTTACGCATACAACAGACGCGGCAAGTACGGGTGAAAGCCTTACCCAATTAACCAATGGGGAAGTACTATTCAGCAAAGGGAGCAGACCCACATTAACCAAATATGGTTCAGCCGAATTCGGTATGACAACAACGCTGGATCCAACGCAATTCAAGGCTTACAAGCTGGCGACGAACGGAGCAAGACTGGAAGAAATACCTGTCCAGGTGAACGGTCAGCATATCTTGATTAATCTGGATACGGCGAAAGGGTTCGCTTTTGAGTTGGTTGCGTATCCAATTAACCTTCCGATAGTTGTACCTCCAACAACGCCGCCTCCGGTTGTTCCACCAGCACCTGTGAAACCAGCAACGGAGATCATTGTCGATAATGGAAGTGCGGAATTTACGGGAACCTGGAGCACAGCCTCTATCAATGCCAACAAATATGGCTCGGATTATGCCATTGTGGCCGGAGGCGGAGCAGGTGTCAATAAGATGAGATGGAGGCCGAATATTCAGGCATCCGGCGAATATGAGGCGTACTACTGGCTGCCTGATGGCAATAGCAGTATGGCGAAAAACGTTGCGTTTACGGTTTATAATGGCTTGGCGAGCAAAGCCATAACGGTGGATGAGAGTAAACTTGGCGGACAGTGGGTTTCGCTTGGCACGTATACGTTTATGCGCGGCACTTCGGGGTATGTTGAAATTTCTGACAATGTGACGGGCAACATGGTTGGTGACGCTGTCAAGTTCGTGATGAGAAGCATCATCATGGATGATAACGATGCGCTAGCCACTGGGAAATGGACGCAATCCAGCTTTAATCCCAAGTATTATTCGGCTGGTTACGTGAATGCCACGAACGGAGCAGGAGCAAACAAATTAACCTGGAGACCGTACATACCGGTGAGCGGCAATTACGACGTCTACTACTGGCTCCCTGACGGCAGCAGCAACAGAGCGAATGCGGCACCGTTTACTATTAATTACAGCGGTGACAACCAAGTATTTTATGTGGATGAGACTGTACCCGGGGGTAAGTGGGTTGGATTCGGCAGCTTCTTCTTTGATGAAGGGACGAGTGGCTATGTGGAGCTTAATGATAACGCAAGCGGTTATGTGATCGGCGACGCCATTAAATTTGCTCTTCCTAACAGCACACCGCCCGTGACACCAGAGATACCGACGACTCCACCTGTCACCGAACCAGTGGAAATTATCGTGGACAATGTGAATGGGATATCTACAGGAACAGGAACATGGAACCTTGGAACAAGCCAACCTAACAAATATGGTGCCAACTATAGTACCATTACGGGGGATGGCACTGGCACGCATAAATTCAAATGGGCACCAACTATCGCTTCGGAAGGCGATTATGACGTGTATTACTGGCTTCCAGATGGCAGCGGCAATCGTCCGAGTGCAGCCCAATTTACGGTATTCTATAGCGGAGGCAGCAAGCTGTACACGGTTGATGAAAGGGTTGTTCCAGGGGGCAACTGGATCTTGCTTGGCAAGCATCACTTTGTTCCGGGTACTTCAGGGTATGTGGAGTTAACCGATAAAGCAAGCTATGGCAATATCATTGCCGATGCGATCCGATTTTATTTGCCGGCAACACCGCAAGTAGATATGCAGCCGCCTTCATGGCCGGGAGGAGGCCATATAACCGTCAGTAATGCTACCTATAATAGCGTTACTTTAAACTGGCTGCCTGCAACCGATCTTGTTGGTGTAACCAATTATAGAATCTATCAAGATGGGGCCTTGCTCCAAACCGTTGGGGGAAATGTCTATCAGGTTGAGGTAACCGGCTTATCGACGAACACCACTTACAAATTTAAGGTTACAGCTGGAGACGCAGCTGGCAATTGGTCAACGGAGAGCTTGACCACAACAACGAAGTTGAATGTGAGTGCAGCGAATTCACTGTATACCTCTTTTGACAATAAAGCCAAGATTATGGAAGTAGGGGAAGAAACAACATTAAGTTTGATGTCATCGGCCGCTGTATGGGGCGGGAACTTCAGCATCTCCTACGATAATAGCTTGTTCGACGTTGGGACAGCTGACATTATGCTGAGCAGTCAGTTGGCTAATCTTGGCGTAACGGCGTCGGTCTATACAAACGTGTATAGTTCGAGCGGTGTTATTTCCATTCAATTCCACTTGAATGAACAGATCAACCCGCAGCCTGGCATCTCCGTCGAACTCCTGAAAATTAAATTTAAAGGAAAACAGGCAGCAGGCAAGGTGCCATTTAAAGTTCGCAAGGAAAGTCTGATATCGAATAAAGACGGCAGCTTTACGTTCGCTCAAAATGATTACCAGGACAACATGATACTGGCGAATTCCAATATAGACGGCGTTGCTATAATGAACGAACAAGCCTATGAAAAGGTGCTAAGCTATATCGCCAATCATTCGAGACTGACTAGCAGCGATAATAATTTTGACCCAAGACTAGACATGAACATGGACGGAAAGATCGACATCGTGGATATGGTCTATGTGTATAAAAAGCTTAACCTGCTGAGAAGTCATCCGTAACAAAAAGGAGAGAGAGTACGATGCGGAATGTACGAACGATACTTCTGTCGTTAATATGTTTATTCGTTGCGGCATCTGCGATGGATACACATAAAGCCCATGCTTTGAGTAGTAGTACAATCGTAGCAACGACAGACCAAACAAGCTATTACGTAGGCGATACCGTAAAGGTTATTATCAAGGGAGAGAATATTCTCGACTTGAGTGGGGTTGGATTTACTCTGAATTATGATCCAAGCCAGTTGAGTTTGCAGGGAGATGGTCTTGTACTGTCTTCCTCGTACGAAACTTTTGGCGGGGCGATTGTAGATACAATCAATGGCAGACTGACCTATGACATATTAAATAAGGCTCCTGTTCAAATTACAAAAACCGAAGCTATTGGTCAGATCCATTTTAAAGCGCTGAAGAGCGGAATAGGGATGATACAACTACGTGGCATTACAGCTGTAAACGGTAATCTGGTGCAGGTTCAGTCGAGTACACAGATGCAGACGGCATTTAGTATCGGCACGCGACTGCCAGTGAATGCCCCTGTAACAACCGCAACTTTAACCCCAGATACGCCTAACGGGGAGAACGGTTGGTATAAGACGGATGTATCGGTAAGTTTGACCGTTAGCGCCAGTGAAGCTGGAGGCGTTGTCACGACCGAATACCAGGTGAATGACGGTGCTTGGAACACCTACACCGGTTCCATTCCTGCTTTCGGAGATGGGACATATAAGCTCGGTTACCGCAGTAAGGATCAAGCTGGCAATGAAGAGGCTCTCAAAACAGTCGAGTTCAAGGTTGACAAGAAGGCACCGACGCAATCTTCATCGTCGAATCCAACTTCAACCATACCGACAACAACAACCCCGAAACCGACGACAACTCAGATTGTAAAACAAAATGATTTGCCTGCTGCCGTTAAGGGGAGGATAGCCGTTCAAATGGAAGAAGGCAAAGATACTGTGCTGCTGCCAAGCCATCTTACTGATCTGATTGGAGATAACAGCCTTCAATTCGTGCAGAAAGATTTTACAATCGAATTCTCCAAGGAAGCGCTCAAAAATATGCAAGGAGCTCTTGCTGGCAAGCAAGCTGAGGGCGCACAACTTAGCTTCTCAGCAACGATTGTCTCCCACGATGAGGTAACCAACCTCGTTCATGACGCCATAAACGGTTCTACCCGTGTAGTCACGGCAAGTCAAGTGTATGATTTTAACTTACATGTTGTAACTACGGATGGAACGCGTATACCTATCACAACGTTTAAGGAACCGCTGGTGCTTTCATTTAAAGTGAATCCGAATGCGGATCCTCATCTGTTAGGCGTGTATTACATTGCGCCTAACGGAACGATTCAATATGTGGGAGGCACTTTGGTTAATGGTATGATGACCGTCAAGGTAACCCATTTCAGCCAATATGCCGTGCTGGAATACAACAGAACATTCTCAGACGTAGCTTCGTCTTTATGGGCTAGTGGTGTTATTAAGAAAATGGCAGCCAAGCATATCATTGAAGGTGTTACAGATACGGAATTCAACCCTGAAGGACATGTGACACGGGCACAATTTGCAGCTTTGCTTGCACGAGCTTTAGATTTGAAAGCGGTTGGAAGTGCTCACTATAAGGATGTAAATCCTGGTGATTGGCATGCACAGGTGATTGCAGCCGTTAGTGAATCGGGTATCGTATTTGGACGCAGTTCAGATACATTTGCACCCGACGATGCCATTACGCGTGAAGAAATGGCTGTTATGGCCGTTCGCGCTTATGAACATGTGAAGGGTGAACAAGTTAAGTTGACGAACACCAGCTCGTTTAGTGATCAAGATCAAATTCACGAGTGGGCACAGAACGCAGTACGTGCTGCACAAGAAATTAGTTTGATTCAAGGGCGTAGCAGCAATCAATTTGCGCCGCAAGCGCTGATGACGCGTGCGGAAAGCGCGCAAGTGATTTCCAATCTTTTGAACGATTAGCCGAGTTTTAGACGCGTAATTGATACTATTGCACCGAATGTATGCAAGCTCTATAATTGGAGGATAATCATTATAGCTGAGAGAGCCCCAATATTTTTTGGGGCTTTCTGTATATTCAAAGGCAGTATTTTTTCATGCATACGGTTCTAATCCCATCTCGATGAATGGAGACCCTGAAATGGATGATCAGGTTTTAAGCGTACTTATTGTAGATGATGAAATTCCCATTCGGCAAGAATTACAAATGTACAATTGGGAAGCTCAAGGCGCCGTGCTTGTAGGTGAAGCAGGCAATGGAGAAGAGGCGCTTGAGTTTTGTAGAAAATATGTACCTGATGTGATGATTACCGACATTACAATGCCCGTTATGAATGGGCTGGCACTAATTCGAACCGTAAAGAAGGAATTCCCACAGATTCAAGTCGTGATCCTTACCTGCCACAGTGACTTCGAGTATGCAAGAGAGGCATTGAAGCTAGGGGCGATTGGCTATGTCATTAAAGTCATGATGGATGACAGTGAATTGGAACAAACACTTGCAGAGGCACGACGCGCAATTGAAAAGGAAAAGTCATACAACACGAAGAAAAAGGAAGAAAACAGGTGGAACCAGTCTAAGCTGCTGGGACAATTGCTGACTCACAACGATTCCACGATGGACGTATATAAAAGCTTGGCGGATAAGGGGCTCCCTCTTACTTTTCCGCTCCAGATCGTACGATTTTATGTGGAAGCGAAGCATGGCGATTGGCTGTTTGTTGACCGCGAAGTTCGGCAAGTACTGGGGAGTTATGACCATGATTTTGCCTGGGTACCGGTAGATATCGGAGAGCATTTTGTGTACTTCGGTCATCCCAATAAGGATCGCCTCTCTATGATCACTACAATCGAAGCGGTCATTTCGGACATTCATTACAAGTTGGAAAGTATTCACTTGCATAAGCGGGAATGTATTCACATCTATGCATCAATAAGCGATGACGTCGATAAACCGGAGCAATTCCAACAAGCGTTTCAAGTAATGAGCCTATGGAAAAATGACTATTTTTACGACAGCAGCACTCGCGTATTTCTGGGGAAACCAGAAGGTGCACATGTCATTGAGCCCAAGGCACTTGCAAGGATTGAAGAGAAGATGAAGAAGGTCATCTGGGATCAGGCGGGGATATCCGCATTTATCGAAGGGGACTTTACGAATTGGGCGAGGGAGCATCGCATCCTGCCGAATGAGCTCAAAAAATTGATTCATAAATGGAACATTCTATGGAATAAAGAACGTGGTGATTTTGATCATGATGAAATCTTGTCTCAACATATTTACCAGACGGTAACCCTGCATGAAATGATGACGGCGTTGCTTCATGATATACATATCAATTTCAGCGGGGAAGAAAGGTATCGGCCGGAAATTCGGCTTGCCGGGAAGATCATTCGGGAGAAGATCAGCCAGCCGCTTAGTCTGTCCTCTGTAGCAGAAGAAGTCGGTTTAAGCTCATCGTATCTAAGCCGTTTATTTAGCGAAGAGGTCGGAGAGTCCTTTAATGATTACGTGACTCGGCTGCGCATGGAAAAGGCGGCATATCTACTGAAAAATATGAATCTAAAAATATATGAGGTAGCCGAACAGGTTGGGATTCCAAGCTATCGGTATTTTTCAATCGTCTTCCGCAACTGGATGGGTGTTACCCCATTGGAGTTTAAAAAGGGATGAGACAAATGCAGAACAAGAAGTATTTTGTGAAAAGCTACAGAAACTATGGCATTGGAACTAAACAGTTTTTATTGCTTTTTGTGCTGACGGTCACGATATTTATGATGATTTCTTGGAATAACATTGGGATATCGAAAAAAAGCTTTGAAACCAAGATGATGGAAGATTCGAAGTTAATGATTTTGCGGACAAATACCTTTTTGGATATGTATCTGGAGAATATTACGAATATTTTGCTGCTTATTTCCGCACAGAAAGAATTGTTTGAAAACGGAATAAGCACAGAGGCGCAAAATGTTTTACAGCATTACGGAGAAACGAATAGTCAACTTATCAAGACGCTGTATGTCGTGCGAGCAGACGGGCAGGTTTTTAGCAGCAAGCAAGTCCTGTATGATATCTACGGAAATCGAATGCTGCCCAAATTGAATGAAATGGGAAGTCAGGGTGTTAACGGTTTGAAGTGGAGTGAACCATACGAAACCGCATTATCGGATCGAACAGTGGCCTTCGTTTTTCCAGTCAGGAGTAAGGCGAACAAGTATTTAGGGGCGGCCATAGCTGAGATTAGCATAGAGTATTTGAATCAGAAAATCATTCCCATGGTTTCAAGCCGTGGGCAGACAATAACGTTAAGTTCTTTAGCGAACGAGCCTATCGTTTATGATCCTCAGAGTGATCTGCTGCCTTATGAAAAGGGGATTTTTCCACCAAAGATTCAAGGTGATTTTATTACGACCCTCGAACAGATGAGCGATGGTATCAACAGAACCGAATTTGGCGCACAGAGCTTTATCGTTGCAGATTCAAAAGGAAATAATTTGGGCTGGCGAGCATCTTTCATTATGAATGAAAACATCTTGAATATGAACGTTTCTAAGCTGTATCACAATTTCGAAGTGACGGCTCTGCTCTGGATTATCGTGTTCTTGTTTGGTTCTTTTCTGATCTCCTATTATTTTACGAATCCAATTCGCAAGCTTGTTCTTAAAATGAATGCTGTTACGAAGTACGGAAGATTATCCCATATTGAAATGAACCGTGAAGATGAAATAGGGCAGCTTGCCAGGAGTTACAACTCCATGATGGATCGGATTCATATTCTAATTCATGAGATGAAAGAAGTTGAAGTGCAGAAAAAAGAATATGAGCTAAAAATGCTGCAAAGCCAGATAGGCCCACACTTCTTGTACAATACATTGGCTTGTATCGGGAGTTTAGCTAAACAGGGACGGAACACGGAAGTCCGGGATACGGTTCGTTCACTTGTTAATTTGTTGTCGTACAGCTTTGACAAAAAGTATGAGTATATTGCGCTCGAAGAAGAAATCGATGCTTTGAACAGCTATATGAATATTCAAAAAGTCCGCTATGGCGATACCTTCACATGTCATTTTGATATCAGCCCGGAAATTATGACATGTAAAGTTCTCAAGCTGACCTTGCAGCCTATTGTGGAAAATGCCATATTTCATGGTCTGCTTTCAAAGAAAGGCACCGGCAGAATTGAAATACGGGGGCGAAGGGTCAACAATACAGTGCGATTGTATGTGTGTGATAACGGTATTGGTATGGAGAAAGAGCAATACTGCAAGCTGTTGATCTCTAGCAGAGACAGGAAGATGCAAGACAGGTTTAACAGTATTGGCATCATCAATGTGCATGAACGGATTCAAATTTACTTTGGTAAACCATACGGCCTGCATATTGTAAGCCGTCCCAATCGGGGGACGATCGTTCGTATCGATGTGCCCATTATGAAAGATGAACCATGAGGACGAAATGTGTAGGGTGCTATGACCTACATACCGACTGTCACTTTTAGTATTGCTGCTTCTACTATTAACTCAACTCTCTGCTGTACCAGTTGCGCGACACGCATCACCCTATTACTCCAACGGTGAATAATTTCAGGGCACTCTTGACGGGTGCCCTAGGTTGTGTAATGAATTTTATTTACTCTTCAGCATGAATACTTTTATAGCGTCCTTCCGGCAATTCTCAACAGTCGAGCGTACCAAGTGCATTCACTTCTAAAATCACCAGTCTGCAACTCCCTGTTACACTTCTTCACTTGAGAAACTTCAAAATGGCCTTCCCTCTGCCAAAGAGATTCACAGCCATAAAGACGATGATTATAGCTAGAGCAGTTCTCCACAAGTTTCTGATGAAGGTTCCTACATCACCAATAATATCTGTACTCGACATAGCTTCTGATATGGCCGAGTTGTTAATAAGTGTCGTGTCCTGAACCATGATAAGTAAGAGTACAATAACAGCGATAGACAGCAACGATTCAGCAACGACTGTAAATAGGGTATACCTTTTGCTGATAAGGACATAAAGACTTATAACCATAACAAGCATTATCTCAATGTTCCAAAAAATCATGTAGTCCGCCAATCTGTCTAGAGAAAGGATTTGCAAAAAACCTGAATCTTGGTCTCCTGCTCGATTATAATAAATCCCTATTTTTTCAGCAAAGAAATTGAAGACAACAAGCGTCAATACGGAAATAATGATTGTAGTTATCAATCCTGAATATTTGATTTGTACATGGGATTTCGGAATGGCTTCCAGTTTGGATGGATGCCAGGCTGAATTCATTTTCTTTTTCAAGAAATCTTTTCCTCGTGCGTTGCCGAACCATTGTATAAGAAAAAAACTAATTGTCACCAAACCAAAGACATGAATCCCTTCATTAACTATCTCCACCAAGAGGCGGAAAATAAACCCGAAATAATTATAACTCTCTGATAGCTCTGGAGTTTTATTTGATATCAATGAAAATATCCCTATAGCCGCGAGGATTAAACATATTTTCAGTACAAGCTTATACGTATCAAACAAGCCTGGACCTATCAGATAGTTTGCATCTTTACGGTACTTGCACGCAAATTCTCGAGGTTCACCAAGCTCAAGTAAGATCTCGTCTATTTGTTGTTCTGTTGGCGTTTCTCCATCTGTTCGCTCTTCAATTATGTCCTCTATCGTCGATCGAATTTCCTTCTTGATATCTTCTCTATGTGACTTTGGCAAGTGTTTGCCTACTGCGTAAACGTACCTATCCACTTTCACCATTAAGAATCACCTTCCTTTGGATTCATAAATTGATTCATGACAACCACCATTTCATTCCATTCCTTTGTTAAAATCTCCAACGCTTGAAAACCGTCTGCACTAAGCTTGTAATATCTTCTTGGTCTGGAGCCATCGACGCCCCAGTGGCTTTCAAGCAAATTTTGACTCTCAAGCCGCCTAAGCAGAGGATACAACGTGTTTTGTTCAAGTCGAAGCCCATTCGCATTCAAAGATTGAACAAGAGAATACCCATATTGCATTTCTTTCAGCTGACTCAATACACTAATAACGATCGTACCTCTTCTTAACTCCTGGTTTAGTTTATCAATGGTGTTCTCTAACTCCGTCATACACTCACTTCCTTTCAAAATCAGCATACTGTATGATGCACACTAATGTCAAATTTATAATACTTTAAATGAGTAAGTCGTTAACTCAGAATCGCTTAAGTCACATCCAAGAACCCTTCTTTATCGAACATGCTTTGGATCAAGACAAAATCTAGAACATAATTGAAGGTTTTATGTATATCTGTCTGTATGGCAGGGGCGATATAATAGGTATAGAAATTGAATGAAAGCGGTTTATTAGAAGGTCAGAGGTTTGAAAGTAGTCATATGGAGGGAACGGGAGATGCAAAAGGACTTAGCGATAAAACGATCTAATGAGGTGGAACGGAAACTTGTAGGTAAACAATTTTTGCTCAAAATATGGAAGTATAGAGCTTTATATGCCATGCTTTTTCCTGGTATCCTCTACTACGTGATATTTAAGTATTTGCCTATGTTTGGGATTATCGTTGCATTCAAAGAGTACAACATTACGAAAGGTATTCTGAATAGCCCTTGGGCAGATCCCTGGTATAAGTATTTTGAGGTTTTTGTAAGTTCACCCTATTTTTCGCAACTGTTGACGAATACGATTTTAATTAGTTTTTATAAACTCATATTTGGCATGATTCCACCCATTATTTTGGCAATACTGCTGAACGAATGTAGGGTCTCGTGGTTCAAAAGGATCATCCAAACCTTGAGCTATATGCCGCACTTTTTATCGTGGGTGATTATTTATGGGATTTTAATCGCGTTGTTATCACAGGATAGCGGCCTTTTCAATCGATGGATTGTTGAAGCCGGCGGCAAAGCCATTCCATTTCTGACATCGGAAAGTTGGTTTAGAAGCATTCTGGTGAGCTCGGACATATGGCAAAATATGGGGTGGGGAGCGATCATTTATCTGGCCGCAATCGCAGGCATCGATCCCTCTCTATATGAAGCAGCAACAATAGACGGGTGCAAACGGATTCGCCTCATTTGGCATGTGACGCTTCCTAATTTACGCTCGATCATCACGATCCTTTTAATCTTAAGACTTGGGAGTATTATGGATGCAGGATTTGAACAGGTCTATGTCCTGTACAACAGTTATGTGTATTCCGTGGGAGATATTATTGATACATGGGTGTTCCGTACTGGTCTTGAACAGTTGAATTTTAGTTTGGCTGCAGCCGTTGGTTTATTCAAATCTATCATTGGCTGTATGTTGGTCTTGCTTTCTAATCGAATCGCTAAAAAATGGGGTGAAGGTATATGGTAAGGGGGAAAGGAGATCGGATTTTTGACGGTTTTATTTTTACTTTTCTGATAGCTGTCGGCATTGCTGCTTTATTTCCGTTATTGTATGTTTTTTCGGTTTCACTCACCCCTTTTTCTGAGTTATTGAAAAATGGCGGGTTTGTCATTATACCGAAATCAATTACTTTCTCAGCGTATAAAGAACTATTCTCGATGCCACGTATACCGGATGCGTTTCGAGTAACGCTCTTTATTACCGTCGTAGGCACGATTGTTAATATGATACTAACGATATTGCTGGCTTATCCACTAAGTAGAAAAAAGCTTCCTGGTCGTAGTTTTTTCTTGTTGATGATTGTGTTCACTATGCTGTTTAGCGGAGGGATCATTCCGTCCTACTTGACCGTTAAATATTTGGGGCTGCTGAATAGCGTATGGGCTATGATCATCCCAGGAGCGATTTGGAGTTTTAATGTCTTGATCGTAAAAAGCTTTATTGAAAGCTTGCCAGAGGAGCTAATTGAGTCCGCTAATATAGATGGAGCTAAAGAGTTACGGATTTTAATGCAAATTATTGTCCCTCTGTCCATGCCTGTCATTATGACCGTTAGCCTCTTTTATATGGTCGGACATTGGAATGAATTTTTCCAGGCAATTTTGTATGTGACACCGATTAAGCTTCAACCGCTCCAAATCGTTGTCAGATCCATCCTTTTGCAGTCCAATCAGGCTTTTGAAAATCCGGAGGCAACGTTGCCTTCCGCTACGCTGCAGATGGCGGTGGTCATATTTGCGAGTGCACCGATGATTATCGTGTACCCATTCATTCAGAAATATTTTACTAAAGGCATGATGCTTGGCGCAATTAAGGGTTGATATTTTGACAAGGTATTGGGTTTTTCGTTACCGATGTTTGTCAAATTCAATAAATAAGAAAAATAGAAGGGTTGATTACGATGAAGAAATTAAGGGGCTTAACGACGTTTCTAGCCATGTCAATTCCAGTTGCTGTCATCATGGCCGGATGCTCTAATGGAGCAGAAACCAAACAAACAGCTGCAACCAATGCACCAGCAGCAAGCAAAGCGCCATCAGCGCCAGTCAAAATTGAATGGATGCAAGTAGGATGGGGCACGAATGTGCCTTCTAGCGATGACTTTGTCAAGACGGAATTGGATAAAAAATTAGGAACAAATCTTATTTTAACATCTCCAGCTACAAATGAAGATTATCAGAACCAATTGAATGTGCGTTTGGCTGGCGGGACGGCACCGGATGTGTATCAAATTTTGAACAGAGACAGCTTGCTTAAAAGCATTGCTACGGATAGTTTGATAGACCTAACCCCCTACTTGAAAACCAAGTTGAAACCATTTGCTGACTTTGTTGGCGAGGATACACTGAATAACGATAAGGTAGACGGAAAGTTATACACCATTACGAAGAAACCTGGTGTTGGTTCCAACAGTTATTGGCTCCGCAAAGATTGGCTCGATAATTTAAACTTGAAAGCACCTGTTACGTTGGATGATTTGTATGCGGTTGCGAAAGCCTTTACGAATGATGATCCGGATAAAAATGGCAAAAAGGATACCTATGCGATTACGGGAGCAGGATTTGATGCTTTCTCTGTTATTTATGGAGCGTTTGGTGTCGGCTCTCCAACTGCGAACAACAGTTTGCCGGAAATCTATATTAAAGACAATAAAATGGTAAGTTCACTGTATGATCCTAATATGAAAAACGCGCTTGCTTTCATTAAGAAAATGATTGATGAAGGACTTGTAGACCCTGAATTGCTTGCGTCCACGGGGCAGCAATATGTTCAGAAGGCCATTCAAGGTAAGGCTGGAATGGGTAACTTCTCATGGACAGACCTAGCGAAGGATGCACCTGCGAAACAAATTAAAGAGGTCAATCCTAAGGCAGAGTGGATGCAGATTGCACCTCCTAAAGGGCCGGGTGGCCAGTATGATGTTTCCACAGGAAAAGGAACGTCCTTTACTTTGTTTGGAATTCCAAAAGCCTTAGAGAAGGATACGGCCAAACTAGATAAAATTTTTGATTATATTAATTATATATCCACCAAAGAGGGAAATCGTCTGGTCAGTTATGGCGTGGAAGGACGGCATTATACGTTAAATGGCGAAAAAGTAGTTCCGACAGATCTATTAGCTAAAGAGGGGGCTTATACTTGGCTCTACCAAGTGACTGGTCGTCCTGAAGCGGAATACTTGCAAACGAAATTTCCAACGCAAGCCCCATTAATTGACTTTGTGCAAAAACAGCCGAGAATGACAGCGTACAATGGTCTTCTAAACCCGCCAGCGGACTTTATGACTGCGGATGCCACTCGATTTATTAAAGAAGAATTGTCTAAATTTATTTACGGTAAAACCTCGTTGGACAAATATGATGAATTCTTGAAGAATTTGGAAACGAAATTCAAATATAATCTGTATTTGGATGGGGCACAAAAACGCTTAAAAGAACTTGGTTATATAAACTAATCCAACAATTTCCAAACGGAGGGGAGAACCTTGTTTCTTCTCTCCGTGCTTGTTCATCGTACATAGAAATTGGAGAGTGGAGAGATTGATAGTAAAAAAACAGGAACAATACGACGTAGTTGTCTGCGGCGGTGGTTTGGCTGGTTTTTGTGCGGCCGTCTCGGCAGCTAGGCACGGAGCCCAAACTTGCATCATTCAGGATCGTCCTGTATTTGGTGGCAACAGTTCCTCGGAGGTGTGCGTGACACCGCATGGAGCGGCTGCTTTTCATGCTTATGCGCGAGAAACCGGCATCATTTCAGAATTGCTCATCGAAGAGCGTGCGCGCAACCACGCACCCATTCTTGAGAATGGCTGGACGAATAGCGTTTGGGATATGACGATGTATGATATGGCGATGAGTACGCCGAATTTGTCATTTCACTTAAATACGTCTATTGTCTCCGTGTTAAAAAGCAGTGATCGTACCATCAGCGCTGTTGTGGCACGGGTGGCTAATGCAGAAACGGAAATTACGATCGAAGGCAAAATTTTCGTCGATTGTACTGGTGACGGTATTGTTGCCGATCAGGCTGGCTGCGAATGGCGGTGGGGTTCTGAGGGCTTTGAAGAATTTAACGAACCGCATGCTCCGCTTAAGGCAAGCAAAGATACAATGGGAAATTCCATTCATTTCAGGGCCAAGGATATGGGGCGGCCGGTTCCGTTCCAGGCGCCGGAATGGGCGGTCAAGCATGAAGATCCGGATTACTTCTACAAGCAGGGCAGGCCTTTTCAAAGTCTGCATGGGGGATACTGGTGGATCGAGATCGGCGTACCGTGGAATACCATCTACGATTCCGAGAATATTCGACACGAATTGACGCGTCATACGCTTGGCATATGGGACTGGATTAAAAACAAGGATCCGGAGATGAAAGAAAAAGCGGCCAATTATGCGCTGGACTGGGTCGGACAGGTGCCAGGTAAAAGGGAGAGCCGCCGAATTATCGGGCAATATTTCATGACTGAACACGATCCGGCTAACAAAACGGTATTTCCAGATGAGATCGCCTTCGGTGGTTGGTTCATTGACTTGCATACACCAGGCGGTTTACTTGCTCCGACAGCAGAACCCGCGAGTGCGGAGGGATACGCGGAAACGAGTGAATATGCGATTAAAAGCTATTGCGGGCCGTATGGTATTCCGCTTCGGATCATGATTGCTAAGGATATCGATAATCTGATGATGGCGGGACGCAACGTAAGTGTGACGCATGCCGCATTGGGGACGGTTCGTGTCATGTCGACGACGGCACTTATTGGGCAGGCAGTTGGAACCTCGGCAGCCATTGCTTTGCAAAAAGGTTTAGCGCTTGCTGACCTGCCGAGTCAGGCAATTCGTGAAGTCAAGCAAACGTTATTGCGCGACGGCTGCTTCCTGCTGAATACGGAGAATGAGGACGAGCTAGACCTCGCACGCAACGCGAGCGTTACAGCTAGCAGCCAAGCGGTTTGTCGAGGCTCTGAAGTGAACAAGGAGTTGCTCCAATCAGGTGAACTGGGGCATCATAAAGAGATTCTCCACCAGCGAAAGGGTCAATGGATTGCGATTTCGGAGGGAGTCTTGAATCGGGTTTCTGTTTGTGTGACGAATATGAGCGACACGCCTCAAATCGTTGAAGCCCAAATTATCCCAGTTGATCATATTTGGGATTACCGTTGCGAAGCGAACCCGCCGATAGCCACAACAGAACTGCACATCATGCCAGGGAAATATCAATGGATTGATTGGGATGTGCAGCTGAGTAAAGCAGATGGGCTGAAGTCAGGAAGCTATGTTCGCTTGGACTTACTTGCGAATCCACAAATTGCATGGCATTGCGGGGACGGGATTGTGCCAGGTCATACATGTGCGTTTGAAATGGGCCAAGGAAAGATGCGTCGGGATTGGAACGGGCCGACACGCAGCTTCCGAGTTGACCCTCCGCAGTACGCGTACAGTCCTAAGCACGTTATCAACGGAGTAACGCGTCCTTATCGTTATACGAACTTATGGCGTTCTGATACGAGTGAACCGCTTCCTCAGTGGCTTGAACTGAAATGGGAAGAGCAACAATCTATTGGACAGATTGAGCTAACGTTTCCAGGTAATATCCTTTGGGAATATCATGGGTATGCTCCATTCCATCGCGATCCGCAGTGCCCGAAAGATTACAGCCTTGAGGCATTTGTAAACGGTGCGTGGGAGCAAGTGCTTGAGGTAAAGGGGAATTATCAGCGGCATCGCAAACACGAATTGAGCCAACAGATAAGGACAGATAAGCTGAGAATTGTCATTCACGCGACGAATGGCGACCCTAGCGCCGCCGTTTACGAGATTAGATGTTACGAATCCTAAAACAGAAGCCACATAGGGTTTCCGTTTGAACAAATTGGAGAAATGAAGAACATGGCGATTTTGGATATGCCGTTAGAGCAGTTACGCCAGTATGCAGGGCGAGACCCGAAACCGCAGATTTTGAGGAGTTCTGGCGTCAAGCGCAGGGCGAAATGAAATCTACCTCAGCGAATGTTGCACTGGTAGAGAGTAAATTTCAGGTTCCGTTTGCGGATTGTTTTGATTTATATTTTACCGGTGTGCGCGGGGTGAGAATTCATGCGAAGTATGTACGTCCGAAACATCATACGCATCCGCATCCGGCTGGCATCGTCATGGACATGCCAGAAGTCGATGCCAATCGAGTCGGGGTCACCGGAGGTTCGCAAGGCGGAGGGATTACCTTAGCCTGCGCAGCGCTGGAACCGCGAATTAAGAAGCTTGCACTTGTCTATCCTTTTTTATGCGACTACAAGCGGGTATGGGAGATGGATCTTGCCAAAGATGCGTATAACGAGCTTCGAACGTTTTTTCGTCATTTTGATCCTCAACATCGGAAGGAAGAGGAAATCTTCACGAAGCTTGGTTACATCGATATACAGTATTTAGCATCACGCATCCAAGGAGATGTGCTGATGGGCGTTGGCTTAATGGACAGCACCTGTCCACCTTCGACTCAGTTTGCTGCCTACAACAAGATAATCGCGAGTAAGCAACTTGAAATTTATCCTGACTTCGGACATGAGGGATTGCCTGGATTGAACGATACCATTCTCAAGTTTATGCTGCAGCTTTAATCTAATGTAATTAATCGCTCTTTTGTTTCTAGACCAAACAAGGTCAACCCCGAAAGTGGGGGGGCCTTGTTTTTTTACTGCTTGCTTATGTGAAATTCTGACAAATTTAGATATTGATGACCTCCCGAATGAGTCACGAAGGAGGATTGGCCAACATTCCACCAACAGAGGGAATCGAATTACGAAAGTTGATGAATGGGATCCCAATCGATATTTCATCTTTTCTGGAAATTTCCCTAACACTCGTGGATGTGGTCTATACTCACCACAAACAGGATACGGTAATCGGGAATTTGAACCCGGCAGTTGTTCAAATTCAGTTTGATAGAAAGCTTGTCGAGCTCATCGATATTCGAATAACCGATTACGCTTCCCTTTCTCCAGAACAAACGGGTAGGATCAATCGTACCCCTGAGAGACGTAGTGACTTGTATTCTTTTATCCATAAATGAATATTGACATGTGTTATAACACGTGTTATTTTGTTCTGGAGAAGGTGATTGAATGGCAAAGCGCGTAACCAGTTTTGACGTAGCTAGACGTGCAGGGGTGTCCAGAAGCATTGTGTCAGCGGTTCTTAACAACACGCCCGGTATCGGAGTCGGCGACGAGAAGCGAAAAGCGGTTCTGGACGCAATTGAGGAGCTGAACTATCGGGTTGATGCGCAGGCAAAGGGAATGAGAACCGGCCGAAGTTACTGTATCGGTGTGCATGGGGATTTAAGCAACCCGATGTTTACACAAATGCTGCAGGGGCTTCAGGAAGCTTGCAAAGAGAGAGGGTACCACGTCCTTCTGTGTGGTGTAGAAAACCGAACTGAGCTGATCGAGCTGTTCATGCACAAGCGAATTGACGGCATCGTGACCAAAGACACGACGGGCTACGCTGATGAGAGTTGGGAGAAGGAGCTGAATGATCAGCAAGTTCCCTTCATTTCGGTTGAAGGATACCCAGAGAGCCCGAATACGACCTCGATTCTTATGGATTATAGACAAAGTGTGCATGACGCGTTGAATGCCATGTGGGCGCTAACTAAACTGCATCCAGTTTATCTGGGGGTTTATAGCGGGTCTGAGTATAAGCCGAATTGGGGAGACCGTGAACGACTGCAAGGTTATCAGGAGTGGATGAGCCAACACGGTTTCGAGGCTTCTATAGAATTGCGCCAGGAAGAGTCTTGGCTTTATACGCCTAAGGATTGGGAGAAGTGGCTGGAGATGCTGCCTAAGCCTGTTTCTATCCTTTCCAATTGGTCGAGAGGGGCTATTTATATATACCGTGCCGCCAATAAGCTAGGTCTGCGCATCGGTGAAGATGTGCATATTATGGCAGCAGATAACACAGAAAGCGTTAATGCTTTCTTGGTTCCCGCACTAAGTGCTGTAGAGGTTCCCTACTCAGATATGGGCCGAGCAGCAGCAAGCCGAATTATCACGTACATCGAGGGGAAGCAAGCGATAGATAGCAAGGAAAAGCAATGGGTACCAGCAAAGCTATCGATGAGGGATAGTGTAATGACAGGTAGGAGCAGGTAGTCCTACCCTTTTTTATCATCTTACATAACACGTGTTATAGGGGGAATAGGCATGTTTTGGATCATGGAAAAGCTGGAGGCAAGACTAAACGAGTTAAGCGGTTACAGGTATCGTGGGGAAAAAACGCTGACACATATTCGCAAGCAGGTAGATCATGAGGGAATAGTGGGAGCTTACCCTTCATGTGAGGGGCAGTGGGAAGAAGTGAGCCTAGGAGATCGTTGGACCGGACGTGATTACTACGTTTGGCTAACGATCGATATTGAGATTCCTTCCGCGTGGGAAGGTCGTAATGTGCTTGGACGATTTAATTTCGGTCAGACTGGAGGAGGCCACAACAGCGGTTTTGAGTCCTTGCTATTTGTGAACGGCAAGCCCTATCAAGGTGTGGATTCCAATCACGAGGAAGTGTTCTTCACTCCCGATTTGATTGGAACGAAGGTAAGCCTTCAATTCCGGCTTTGGTCCGGTTTGAATGGTTATGCTCCTGATGCTCCTATAGAACATACACTGCGCCTCGCGCGTATAGGTTGGTTGGATGAAGCAACTGATGATCTTTTCTTTACTGCTCGCGCAGCTTTAGATACGGTGAGGGGACTAAAAGAGAATTCGCCGGACTATCACGATTTATCGAAGGCGCTAGATCGTGCCTTTCTGCGGATTGATTGGTCCTATCCGGGCTCTGAGGATTTCTATACCTCAATCTCAGAAGCAAGAGATACATTGCAAAGTGAACTAGCGCAGTTAACGAATCGGCACCCCGTAACAGTGCAATGCATAGGTCACACGCATATTGACGTAGCTTGGCTATGGCGCCTAAAGCATACACGTGAAAAGGCTGCTAGATCGTTCTCGACCGTACTCCGTCTGATGGAGCAATACCCGGAATATGTTTTTTTGCAAACCCAGCCGCAGCTTTATGACTATATAAAAACGGATTATCCAGAAATTTACGAACAAATCCGAATGAGGGTGAAAGAGGGACGCTGGGAGGCCGGAGGTGCGATGTGGCTTGAGGCCGATTGCAACCTAACGTCGGGCGAATCAATCGTCAGACAGATGATGTACGGGATGCGTTTCTTCAAAGAAGAATTCGGTGTTGATTGCAAATATTTGTGGCTTCCAGATGTATTCGGTTATAGCTGGGCGCTGCCACAAATTTTGAAGAAATTTGGCATCGATATGTTCATGACGACCAAAATCAGCTGGAACCAATACAATCGAATGCCCCATGACACCTTCCAATGGAGAGGAATTGATGGCAGTGAGGTACTCACTCATTTCATTACAACACCTGACCCAGGTGGTAGTGAGGGTGCCTTCTTCTATACATACAACGGAAAGGTGACGCCTCATTCTGTACAAGGGATTTGGGAAGCTTATCGCAATAAGGAACTTAATCAATCGTTACTGCTTTCCTACGGTTATGGGGATGGTGGAGGCGGCGTGAACCGCGAAATGCTCGAAATGCGACGTAGACTTGAGAATATGCCGGGTGTACCGAAGGTGACGACAGGGCGGGCGGATGCTTATTTTGAACAATTAAAAGAGACGGTCAATCAGACAGATCAATATGTGCACACATGGGATGGAGAGCTTTACTTGGAGCTGCATCGCGGGACTTACACGAGCCAAGCATACAATAAGCGGGCGAATCGCAAGCTGGAGCTTCTATACCGAGAGACAGAATGGTTAAGTGCTTTGAACAGCGTGCTTCGTTCCGATTGGACGGAATATGGACAATCAGATCTTGCCGAAGGTTGGAAAATTATTTTGCGTAATCAGTTTCATGATATTATCCCAGGTTCTTCCATTCGTGAGGTGTATGAAGATTGCAGGCTGGAATATGCGGAAGCATTCGAGCTTGGTCATCGTGTATGGCATCGTGCAGCAGAAGCCATGGCTGATCCAAAGAGTGAACTTGACGGTATCAAGAGCTACTTGGTATTCAACAGCGCCCTTTGGGATCGTGATGGGGTTGTATCTCTGTCAAGCGATTCATTGCCCGCGACGGGTTTATGGACCGACCAAGAAGGCGTGAAGCTCAACGCAACCCATTCGGGTGATCAGTGGTTGATCCCTGTTAGACAAATTCCGTCTATGGGTTACTCTACCATTTATTATTCGACGAGCCCTGCTGCTCTTCAAGATGATCATAAAGATATTTTCGAACATGGTGATGACTGGATGTCGACTCCTTTTTACAAGCTTGAGTGGAATTCCGCCGGTCACCTCACACGGATTTATGACAAGCGTGAGAACCGTGAAGTGCTCGCTGAAGGAGAAGCCGGCAATGTGTTTCAAGTGTTCGAGGATAAGCCGAAGGGGCGTCATGAAGCTTGGGATATTGATTTGTTTTATCAGCAAAAAATGCGCGTGATCGGAGATCTCCAATCGGTTCGTCTAGTCGAAAGCGGCCCGTTTCGTGCTATCCTTTGTTTCGAGTGGCTTTATGGGAGATCGACCATTACACAACAGATGATCGTATATGCCGACAGCCGAAGAATCGACTTCGATACGAAGGTAGATTGGCAGGAGCGACGTCAGCTGCTTAAAGTAGCCTTCCCTGTGAAGGTGCGCAGTACGGAAGCCACCTTTGACATTCAATTTGGTAACGTGAAGCGGCCAACGCATTGGAATACGAGCTGGGATTACGCGCGTTATGAGACAGTGGGCCAACAGTGGGCTGATTTGTCAGAACGCGGTTATGGAGTCAGTTTGCTTAATGATTGTAAATATGGCTATGACATTAAAGACCATGTTATGCGCTTAACGCTAATTAAATCGGCGATGGTTCCAGACCCAACGGCAGATTTAGGTGAGCATTTGTTCACCTATGCCTTATTTCCGCATCGAGGAGATTGGCTTGAAGGCGGCACCGCCCAGGCTGCTTGGGATTTAAATAATCCGCTTCGGGTTGCGCCAGGAACTGCTCATTCCAGGGAGGCTTTGTCCCTGTTCAAAGCTAAGGGTGGACATGTGATGGTGGACGCTGTGAAGAAGGCAGAGGACCAAGATGTACTGATCCTGCGTCTTCATGAATATTCGGGTGCGCGCAATGAGATTGTTCTGGAAAGCGCAATGAAGATCATTTCTTGGCAAGAATGCGACCTGATGGAGCGGCCAATAGAGGAGCCTAACTATGGGGAAGAGCTTCGTTTTGAAATTAAACCTTACGAAATTAAAACATTTATTATTGTAGTCCTTTGATGAATATATGTGAGATAAACCCTTGAAACCGAGGGATCGGATAGTAGCCTGTCATAGTGAATACTTACATATGTCAAAGAGCTTCTACACGGCAGAACAATCTGCCTGTAGAAGCTCTTTCTTTTCTCCAGAATCCCCTTACAAAGGATAACAAATGATCGTGTTATACCTTGTTTTCTCATCTGCGATGTTCTCATAAACATGGGGCTGATCGGCGGAAAAGTGAATGGCGTCTCCGGCCTTCAACTCGTAGGTTTCATCCTGAATACGGAGTCGAAGTGCACCGCTGATCATCAAAATGTATTCTTCCACGCCATCATAATGAGCTTCTGAGGCATGGGTACAGCCGACTTCAATTTCAACGGTGTAGATTTCAAATTGTTTTTTCTGCTCAAAGGGAACGATAGGGAATGCTCGATATTTCCCATCCTCCTCTAGAAAAGGTTCTATTTCATCGAGCTGGATATGGGTCACCTTGGGGACATTGTCCTCGATGAGCGAAGTAAAGGAGATGTGAAGTCCATTTACGATTTTCCACAATATCGAAATTGTTGGATTGGAATCACCGCGCTCGATCTGACCGAGCATCGCCTTGCTGACGCCTGTTAATTCTGCGACCTGATCCAGACTGAGTGATCTTGTTTTGCGTATATTTTGAAGGTTTTTTCCGATCTTCTTATGAATTTGCTCCTGATCCATTGATTTCTCCTCTTCCTACAAGTACCTCAAGTATAAACCCAATTTAGCATAGTTGCGAAATATTTTCAAACAGATATGTACAATATACCATCCGTATGTATAATATATTGTATATGCAAGATAACGCACAAAAAGTCATTATAGTAAACTTTATTCTTATTAATAAGGGGGCATACAACATGAGAGAGACGATGATCGGACTTGTAAAAGAGGTTCGTGGACCTGGTGCGGTTTTACGTGAAGTTCCGATACCACGCTGTGGGCCTGACGAAGTGCTGGTTAAAGTAAAAGCTACCTCGATTTGCGGGACAGATGTCCATATCTATAAATGGGATGATTGGGCGGAAAGCGCAGTCGTAACACCGAATGTATTCGGTCATGAATTCGCTGGCGTGGTCGAAGAGATAGGATGCCAAGTGACCAATGTGAAAGTCGGAGATCATGTATCAGCAGAAGGCCATATCGTATGCGGTGTATGTAAGGCTTGCCGAACCGGCAACGCCCATGTCTGCCCGAATACGGTTAGCTTCGGGATTACAGCGCCAGGCTGTTTTACGGAATATGCGGTCGTTAAGGCATCGAACGTCATTCACAACAGGCCGGATATGCCGTTCGAGCTGGCCTGTTTGCAAGACCCGTTAGGAAATGCGGTGCAGACCGTATTGTCGGGAGAAATCGTGGGGAAGTCGGTCGTCGTCATCGGAACTGGGCCCATCGGGTTGATGGCGGTTGCCGTTGCCAAAGCGAGCGGCGCAGGCGTTGTGATCGCTGTTGACATTAATCCGTATCGCTTGTCACTTGCGAAGCAGATGGGTGCTGACTATACCATTAATAGCCGAGAGGAATCTATGGTAGCAGCTATTCGAGCCTATACCGATGGTGAAGGTGCTGAAGTTGTTCTAGAAATGTCAGGATTTCCCGATGCGATTCGTGGAGGTTTTGAAGCAGCGGCTTCTGCCGCACGAGTATCCTTACTCGGTATTCCTACACAAGAAGTGCCGCTTGATTTATCACGCCATATTATTTTCAAAGGCTTACGTATTGAAGGGATTACCGGTCGGCGTATGTACCAGACTTGGTATCAGTTGAAAGGTTTGCTAGATCAGAAACGAATCGATTTGAAACCGCTTATCACTCACACATTCTCACTGCAAGATTATGAGAAAGCCTTTGAACTGATGATATCAGGGCAATGCGGTAAAATCGTTTTTTTACATGACACGGAAATGAAATTACCCTTAATGAAGGAGTGTGCGATTCATGGCTAATTGGAACACATTGGAGAAAGAACTGGAGCAATTGCAAAAGGAGGGCCGTTACCGTCCACTGACCGTATGGGAGAGTGGTTCTGGTGCATGGATGACATTGAAGGGGCGTTCGGTACTGCAAATGTCCTCTAACAATTATTTAGGACTTACCGATCATCCTGACATGAAGGAAGCAGCTATTCGTGCGGTTGAGAAATATGGGGTTGGCAGCGGATCGGTACGAACAATCACGGGGACGCTTGATATCCATGATCAACTTGAACATGAGCTTGCCAAATTTAAGGGAACCGAAGCGGCGCTTGTATTTCAATCCGGCTTTACGGCGAACCAAGGTGTTCTAGCTTCGCTGCTTGGACCTGATGATGTCGTAATTAGTGACGAGTTAAATCACGCCAGCATTATTGACGGGATTCGGTTAACGAAAGCGCAGCGGAAAGTATTTGCCCATAAAGACATGGATCAATTGGAAGCAGCGTTAAAAGAGAGTGCTGGATTTCAGAAGCGTATTGTTGTGACGGACGGCGTTTTTAGCATGGATGGAGATATCGCCCCGCTGCCAACTATTGTGGCACTTGCTGAGAAATATGATGCCTTTGTCTATGTAGACGATGCCCATGCGAGCGGTGTACTTGGTAAGAACGGTAAGGGATCGACGGATCATTTTGGTTTACACGGTCGCGTGCACATTCAGATCGGCACCCTTTCGAAGGCGGTTGGTGCTGTTGGGGGATACGTAGCTTGTGAGCAAGTGGTCAAAGACTACCTGATCCATAAAGCGCGTCCTTTCTTGTTCAGTACATCTCAAACACCGGCGGTAGCAGCTACTTGTCTCTCGGCCATTCAAGTATTGCAACAAAGCAGCGATCTCATCGCTAAGCTTTGGGAGAACGCTGCCTATTTCCGCTCGAAGGTGCAAGCACTCGGCTTCGACACAGGAGCAAGCGAGACGCCAATTATTCCTGTTATCGTGGGGAATCCGGCAAAGACGATGCAGTTTTCTGATTTGCTCCTGCAAGAAGGTGTCTATGCCCAAGGAATCGTCTATCCGACGGTAGCCATGGACAAAGGTCGCGTGCGTTTCATTGTCACGGCTCAGCATACACGGGAAGATCTTGATTTCGCGCTGCATGCGCTGCATAAAGCGGGGAAACAGCTCAATCTTTCCATGAATTAAGCTGTGGAGACCTTTTTGAAGTAAAAAGTGGACAGTTGAACAGATTAGTATAGTATTTTACATGAAAAACTTCAGTTCTTTCTACAAATTGTGAAGTATACGGGAGAATGGCGGTTCGACTACTATGAAATTAGGTAA
This sequence comes from Paenibacillus plantarum, assembly GCF_013141695.1. Classification (GTDB taxonomy): domain Bacteria; phylum Bacillota; class Bacilli; order Paenibacillales; family NBRC-103111; genus Paenibacillus_E; species Paenibacillus_E plantarum. Next base: position 161,395 of record NZ_WHNY01000004.1, on the reverse strand, counting down.
CCAGTCGTCCTGTGTTATATTCCATTTTGAAAGAAAGAAGGGATTCAATTTTGGCCTATATCTTATCCCAAATGAACCAAATGGGCATTCCACCGCTGTTGAATGGAATTGCGAGTGATGAACAATGGGCAGAAAAACTGTCTGGCATTCGTCGAACCTGGCTTTCGTACATTGGTGAACTGCCTGCCAGGGTACCTGTCCGAGTGCAAGTCAATTCCCAGAGCAAGCAATCAAGCCATACTAGGCTTCATGTCGAATATGATACGGTTTATGGGGATAAAATTACCGCGTACCTGCTTATTCCAGATGACCATGGATCCAATCGTTCGATGAAAGAGGGATACCCGGCTGTTCTTGCGCTCCATTCGACACATGAGCAAGGGAAAGAATTTATTGCCCTTTCTACTGGCGGGAAAAATCGCTTGTATGCTCTCGAATTGGTGGAGCGCGGCTATGTGGTGCTGGTCCCCGATGCACTGACAGCCGGTGAACGGATTTATCCGAGCAGAGCGGCATTTGATAGTACTCCTTTTTATGAAGAGTATCCGGAGTGGTCAACAGTAGCCAAGAATATAACAGATCACATGCAAGGCATTGATGTACTATGCGCGTTGGATTATGTGAATCCGCGCGCTATCGGAGCGATCGGACATTCGTTTGGCGCTTATAACGCTTATTTTCTGGCAGGTATAGATGATCGGATTAAAGCAGTTGTATCCAGCTGCGGGTTCAGTCCGTTTACTGGCGATCCGCATCCGGAGCATTGGGGCTTTCGGTCTTATCCTTACACGCATATCCCGAAAGTTTCTGCGGATTTGCAGCAGGATCGGATTCCCTTTGAATTTCACGAGATTGTGGCTTTGTGCGCCCCGACGCCGTTTTTCAGCTACGCGGGACAGGACGATCATATATTTCCGCATTGGAAATCGGTTGGGGAAGGGAAGCTGGAGCTTTCGAAGCTTTACCGATGGTTGGGCAAAGAAGACTGCTTTCAGTCCTATATGGGGACGGGCGGACATGATTTTCCAAAGGAGCTACGGATGTTAGCCTACCGGTTCCTTGATCAATGGTTGATGAAGGAAGGCGAGTAACGGATGAAACCGCTCAAGATTGTCATGCTTCAGGATGTCGCCTATACGGAGCGTATTTTTAAGCCTGAACATGTGAAGCAAATTCAGCGTCATGGCACTTTAAGTATCAATTCCCGTAAAGGTCCGCCTACGCCGGAAGAAGTCGCGGAGCTGATCGAGGGAGCGGATATCGCCATCACTTCATGGGACTGTCCGCCTTTCGAGGCTGCCATCCTCGACCGCTGTCCGGATCTGAAGCTGATCGCTCATGCGGCCGGCACGGTCAAGCCACTGATGAGCCTGGATGTCATCTCGCGCGGGATTCGCGTCAGCAGCGCGAACCAAGCTTTGGCGCGCGGAGTGGCGGAAACGACGCTTGGCCTGACTATCGTATCGTTGAAAAACATCTGGCAGCTTGCCCGCAACACGCGGGATGGCGAATGGAATAAGCAGCGTGAGCTGGTGAGAGAACTGTACGAAATAACTGTCGGTGTCATCGGCGCAGGTTTGTCTGGTAGATATTACATTCACTTGCTGCAGCAGTTCGAAGTGCAAGTGTTGGTGTATGATCCATTCTTATCCGCTAGTCAGATCCAAGAGATGGGAGCGGTCAAAGTGGAGTTGGACCAACTGCTTCAACAAGCCGATGTCGTCTCGATCCATGCGCCTTCGATTCCAGAAACGAATCATTTGATGAACGAAAGGACACTCCGGCTGATGAAGGACGATGCGATCCTCATTAATACGGCAAGGGGGTCGCTCATTGATGAGGAAGCGCTGGTCGCGGAATTGCGTCAAGGAAGGCTATGGGCCTGCCTTGACGTCACGCAGCCTGAACCGCCAGACGTCCAACATCCGTTCCGTTCGCTGCCTAATGTTACACTGATCCCGCACATTGCTGGAGCGACCAACAACGGCCTGCATCGGCTTGGCAGCTTTATCGCTCGTGAAATCGATCTCTTCGTTCAGCACAGTCCGCTCTTGGGCGAAGTGAAACTATCCGGGCTTCATTCGATGGCTTAATGGTTATAGAACACAAGAAGGCTTACGCTTGCATCATGCTTGCGTAAGCCTTCTTGTGTTAATTTCCGTTATTTCGATATTCGGCTGGCGTAATACCTGTATATTTTTTGAAAACTTTATAGAAATAGGTGCTGTTATTATAACCGGTCTTCTGCGAGATTTCCTCAATGGGAGCATGCGTGGAGAGAAGAAGTTCCTTTGCTCGCTCTATTCGGAATTCGTTCAAATAATCGGGAATCGACTGGTTGGCGAGCTTTTTGAAAATGCGCCCCAGATAGGCAGGAGATAAGTCGAGGATCTCCGCAATTTTAAATAAGGATAATTCCCGGTCGGCGTAATTCTGATGAATGATGTTATCAATGGATGCGATTAGGTTATCGTGTTTTGAGCTTTTCTTGTCTTTGAAGCCTAGACAAAGCTGATCGATCAATTCGCAGAAATGATTGTGAACATCTTGAAGCGTCTCCAGCTTATGCATGTGATGGATAAAGGAACTGAAATCGTAATCCATGGGGATACCCGTATTCTTATCCATTTGGAGTGCCGTCGTACTGAGCGAGAAAGCCAACTGATTAAATAACATGTTATACACGATATAGGATGGCGGGTCGACGGCACGTACAATCTCACCGAACCATTTCTTAGATTCTTCCGCTTTGCCAAGCTTAAGCGTCTCCAACATGTTGTTTTCAAGTCCAGCGGGATGGATGTACGGCGTGAGCGCTTGCGGACGATGCTGATGGCTATGCAACATACAGCGATAACCGTCGGTAAATTTGTATTTCAACTGTTGCAGGGCTTCTAGATATAAGTCTGATATCTCAATTAGGCTATCGCCCGTTCTGCTAATGGAGGCGGACAGCGAGATACCGAGGAATTGCTCGGCAGCGTCTTGCACGTTTTTTACGGTATTCATCCATGCGTGATCACTTTGGAAGCTGCCATTCAGAAGAACCGCAATGGTCTTCTCATCGATATCAATGCACTCGCAGATGCCGATTTGTGAAAACAGTTCAGAAGCGATGTTCATCATGCCGTATTTGAGCAGCACGCGGTCTTCAAAGTGATATTGCTTGGAAAATGAATCGAATCGGTCGATCACGAAAAGAACAATGATAAAATCACTTGTCGGATCCATCGCGATATCGAACTCACTGAGTTGGGTTTCGATATCTAGTGGTTTCCTAAACCCGCTATTATGAACAAGCTGACGCAAGAAATTTTGCTTTAACTTATCGTGATTATTGCGTTTTTCCTTCAACAATGTATTTAATTTGGATGTGACTTTCTCAATCGGCTTGTATAGCGTTCTGGATAAGAAGAAGGAAATGCTCAGTCCGACTAAAAGAATGACTAAACAGATCCAAAGAACGGTTTTCTTGATCGTTTCAACTTTCCCCATAATGGTGTCATAAGGCAATACCCGGATGAAAAGCCAGTTGGTAAATTCATGTTTGGAATACACAACTAACGATTTTACACCCTCTACATCATCGACAAAATAATCGGAAGCTTGATTGGCGGAAGCAGTCATTATTTTTTGTACATAAGGCTTATCCTTCAGATCTGCCAGGAAAGGCATTGAATCGGTACTGGTTACCAGGGTGCCTTTGCTATCAATGATAAACGTTGACCCATTTTTGTTCATATCAAGGCTTGTAATGGCGTCCTTCATCCATCGCTCGGGTACATTAAGCATAATCATATTGTCGAGGTCCTTGGACTGGCCTTGCAGATCATAGAAGACGAACGTATACACATTGGCCATTTTGACTTCCTGAAAAGGGGTTTGAACCGGTATTGCCCGGGGAATAGGGGCTAACCGTTTGTAATTTGTGAAATGCTCCACCAACATGCGCGCGTCGGCATCGTAGAAATCATCGAGGCTCTGAACGGTATTGACGGAGGACAAGGTGGCAGAGTAAACCGTTTTGGAGTTTTTGCTGTACAGATAAATGGAATGGATGAAATAGTTCATATTCAAATAAGCATTTAAGCGATTTAAAGCGGCATTCGTTTCCACATTACCTGGGGATGTATAGTGAAGGAGCTTATCGAGCAGCGGATCGGCGTATATTTGCAGCGCGTAGTTAGTCGAATTTTCAATCATCGATTTGGCGCTGTAGCTCGTCTGGGACAAGCTGCTTTTCTCCGAAGCATAGATGTTCGATAAGGCGATCTTCTCGAAGCTCGTGTAGAGTGCAGAGGACAAGGTTACGATGGTGAGGATGATGCAAACGATGAGCGAAAGAAAGATGTTGGCGTAAAGCTTATTGGATGTGCGAGCCGCTGTGAGTTTCATCGTAATGTCCATGCTCCTTCGTTATTCGGGATCGTTGCCATTATTATAATGAATATTTAGTAAACAGGTAAGAGCACGTACAAAAAGTGTAAGGCTGAACAAATTCGTTTAGTTGCATTTCACAAAAAAATGGAGACTTTTCACCGGTTTGTGAAGTATACGGGGGACTTGATCGTAGTCTACTATGGAATTAGGAAACCGGTTGTCCTAAACAAAGCGAATTGATGGAGGGCTGCATGGAGAGTAAGCATTCTGTAGAGAAATATGTGTTCCAAATCATCGGCTATTTCTTCATATCACTGTTCGCAGTCATGTGTTTGATTCCATTCCTAATGATCGTCATAGGCTCATTCACGGAGGAATCCCAAATTATTAGAAAAGGATATAGCCTCATTCCTAACAAGCTTTCATTCGATGCCTACGCATTTATTTTTAAAAATCCGAAGCAGATCGTATCCGCCTATCAAATTACGTTAATCGTTACAATCGTCGGTACATTAGTCGGGTTGTTCCTAACAGCGATGACAGCTTATGTGCTGCAGCGAAAAGATTTCAAGTACCGAAATGTATTCGCTTTCTATTTCTTCTTTACTACCTTATTTTCAGGTGGACTTGTGCCATGGTACATTATGATCGTCAAGTATTTAGGATGGAAGGATTCGCTATTGGCCTTAGTTGTACCTGCCTTATTAAACGTGTTTTATATCATTATCATGAGAAGCTTCATTAGCTCGACGATTCCAGATGCCATTAGCGAATCGGCCAAGATCGATGGTGCTGGCGATTTCCGTATCTTCTTCTCCATGATACTTCCGCTGACTAAGCCGGCTCTGGCTACGATTGGCTTGTTCATCGGGCTTAATTATTGGAACGATTGGTATCATGCAACCTTGTTCATCAACAAAGAAAATCTGTACCCGCTGCAGTATTTTCTCTATAGAATCTTGAGCAGTATCGCCTTTGCCAACTCATCCGTGGCTTCGCAAGGCTCTGTCGTCATGGATACGCCGAAAGAATCGTTTAAGCTCGCCATGACAGTCATCGCAACAGGACCGATCGTTCTTCTGTATCCTTTTGTTCAAAAGTATTTCGTTCAAGGTATTACGATAGGCTCCGTCAAAGGATGACGCCGGCTGCGGCCGTTGATCATAGATGAGTGAATCACTAAAGGGGAGGATTTATCGATGAAATATGTAAAGACACTGATGACAGTCAGCTTAGCGGCAGTCATGCTTATGGTAGGATGTTCGACAAACTCAAGCCAAGGAACGGCATCACCTAATCCAACGGCAGGCTCGAATACGGCAGCAGCATCGAACAAACCGGACATTTCTAAAGAAGTGAAGTTGAAAATGTACCTGATCGGGGATCAGCCCAAGGACATCGGGCTAGTCTATGACGAAGTCAATAAGATGCTAAAACGTGATATTAATGCAACTGTCGAGCCTATTTTCCTCTCTTGGGGAGATTATCTGCAGAAGTATCCTCTTCTGTTCGCTACAGGTGAAGATTTCGATTTGGTTTTCTCAGCAAACTGGATCAAATATGGCGAGCAAGCAGTTAAGGGGGCATTCCTTGAGCTTACGCCGAATCTGTTAAATAGAAATGCACCGCAGACGATGAAGGAAATGCCGAAAGAAGCCTGGGAGCAGGCGAAGGTACAGAATAAAATTTATATGGTTCCTGCCTCGACCAAAGATTTCTCTATGGCCGTTGTCGGTGTCAGAGGCGATTTGAGAGCGAAGTACAACATCCCTGAGTTGAAAACGATCAATGATTTTGAGAAGTACCTTGAAGCCATTTCCAAAAATGAACCGAACATGGTGCCTTTCGATGAAGGCATTAATGCTTATACGATGTACGACTTCATGGTTGGAACTGAATTAACACCTAAGCTCATTATTGGTAATTCGCTCGTTTCTGTGGACTTAAAAGATAAGTCTGGCAAATTGATTGATATCGCGCAAACGCCGCAATATTTGGAATTTGCGAAGAAAATGGCCGATTGGAATAAAAAAGGCTACTGGTCCCAGAATGCTCTGCTGAATAAGACGCCAATCAAAGATTCGTTTCTTGCTGGCAAAAGTGCTGCGATGGCCGGAAACATTCAGGATATGAGTCTCGGTGTAACGGCAGCGAATCAGAAACATCCAGAATGGAAAGTTGAGCTGTTTGATCTATACAACGGCAAGGCAACCTATGTGAATCCGTATATTGGAAATGGAATGTCGATCAATGCCAACTCCAAAAACCCAGAGAGAGCGTTGATGCTGCTCGATTTGTTCCGGAACAACGAGGACTATTTTAACCTGACGACTTATGGCATTAAGGGCAAGCATTACGAGCTAACGGCGGACAAAAAAATACAGGCGCTAGGCGGAACGGATTCCGGTTACAAGATCGACTCCGGTTCGCCTTGGGGCTGGCGAACAGAAGGATTGATTAAACCGCTTGCGGACGAACCGAAGGAAGTTGCAGCCATTAAGGCTGCATGGACGAAAACCGCGATTACGAATCCGCTGCTCAACTTTGTGTTTGATACAACGAATGTGAAGAATGAATTGGCAGCGATCAAAAACGTCAAGGATCAATATCGGAATCCGATTACGCTCGGTGTCGTGAATGATCCAGCAGATGCTGTAAAGACGCTCAACACCAAAGATAAAGAAGCGGGTCTAGATAAAGTGATCACAGAAGCACAGAAACAGCTGGACGACTATGTAAAGAATAATAAATAACGTTGGTGAAAGGATGAGAGAGGCTGCGGTCATCAAGCAACAGTCTCTCTCTTTTTTATTCCATAGGAGGACAACCGTATGCATACGAAAGGTTTTCTAGGCGATTTGCGAAGGAATCGCACACTATATCTGATGATTTTACCAGCGTTTTTATTTTTTCTGATCTTCTGTTATTTCCCCATGGCGGGAATGGTCGTTGCCTTTAAGTCTTATTCCTATAAGGATGGTATTTTTGGAAGTCCATGGGTTGGTTTCGCTAATTTTGAATTCTTTTTCAATTCAGGGAAAGCTTTTCTTGTAACGAAAAATACGGTCGTGTACAACTTCTTATTCATGATTGTGAATAACCTGCTCGAAATGAGCATTGCGATTGTATTATTCGAGTTGGCAGGTAAATACGTCAAGAAATTTTTGCAGTCGGTCATCTTTTTGCCTTATTTCATCTCGTGGGTTGTAGCGGGAGCTATTGTCTATAATTTTCTCAATTATGAGTTCGGCGCGGTGAATACGTTCTTGAAGTCGTTAGGCTTCAACCCTGTAAACTTTTATAATAATCCGAGTTTGTGGCCTTATATTCTTGTCTTTTTTAGCGCATGGAAGTCGGTAGGGTATGGAACCGTTATCTACCTTGCGAGTATTGCAGGCATTGACTCGGAAATGTACGAAGCGTCCAAAATTGATGGAGCGAATGTGCTTCAGCGGATTGTCCATATTACGATCCCATCCATCATTCCGACCATGATTGTTCTGCTGCTGCTGAAGGTCAGTCAAATCGCAAGAGGGGACTTCGGCTTGTTCTACCAGCTGATCGGCGATAATGGACTCTTATATGATAAAACCGATATCATCGACACGTTCTCCTTTCGGGCACTCCTTGATTTGCAGGAATTCGGCATGGCTGCGGCTGTAGGCTTATATCAGTCCGTCCTTTGCTTCCTCATTATTGTGTTTACCAATGAATCTGTGAAACGAATCAAGAAAGAAAGCGCCTTATTCTAAGAAAAGGAGCGTTGAGCGTGAGGGGGGATGCTCGACAGTAGGAAAAGTTAGCATGAAAGGAAGGGCTGGATAGCGAGTGTCGTCTATGAGCAAGAGACCTTGCGGAAGTGGATGGACGAAATAAGATGACGCAGGACTACTGCGTCTTTTTGTATTTCTTTAATGTGATACATTATATAGTGGTATTGACCTATGGATATCTATATAATACGTTATATATAAATAGTTAAATTATATATTGTGTCATTAATAATAAGATGTTATATTTATGACACACTAAATAATGGATTGAGATTGGGGGGCTTAGAGTTGAGAGTGGGCATAAGTGGAACAGGTAGAATCGGAAGGCTTTGTATTCGCAAAGCATTCACAGAAAAGCAGCTGGATTATGAGGTATTAGTAATCAATTCTACCAGCCCCATTGATGTGCTTGCGCATCTGTTGAAGTATGACTCGGTTCATGGCACTTGGGGAGCGAATATTGAGGTTCTAAATGACAATTTAATCGCAATTAACGGTGAACAGATTTTCGTTACCTGTGAATACGAACCTGATTTACTGCCATGGAGGGAATATGGTGTTGAATTGGTTGTAGATGCAACTGGAAAGTTCAATCACAGGCATGGTGCTGAACGGCACATATTTGCTGGAGCAAAAAGGGTAGTCATAACTGCACCTGGAACGAACATGGATCTGACAGTTGTCATGGGCGTGAATGAAGAAAGATATAATCCGAAAGAGCATAGGTTAATCTCTGCAGCTTCTTGTACAACGAATTGTATCGCACCCATACTACATATTCTGGATGAAGCTTTTCGGATCAAGCAAGGTTGGATGACAACGGTGCACGCTTATACGAATGATCAAAATCATATGGATAACCCCCATAAAGACCTTCGTAGGGCCCGAGCTTGTACGAATTCTATTATTCCTACTTCAAGCGGAGTAGGGAAAGCACTTGTGGATGTCATTCCTCATCTGGCATCCCACATACAAGGCGTTTCCCTTCGTGTGCCGACACAGGACGTTTCACTTTTGGACCTTCAAGTTGTAGTCGGCCGTGATGTAAAAGTGGATGAAGTTAAACTTGCGATTAAACAAGCGATTGAAGGTCAAATTGGATCCTATGTCGACTACAATGAATTGCCGCTCGTATCTGTAGATTATATAGGAAATGAGAAATCTGCGGTTATCGACGGACTCAGCATTATGGTGCAGGAAGACCAAATCAAGTTGCTTGCTTGGTATGACAATGAATGGGGTTATGCAAACCGAGTCATCGATTTAGTATCCTTTATCTCTCGCGAGAACAGGACGCAACCAAAGGGGGAAACGAGATGTCTAACACAAACCATGTAGAATTAGCGGCTATTCACCGTTTTGATTTGGGTATCCTGATCTGCAAATCGTGTAATGAAGTGATTGCTACGTTACCAACTGATGGGTATAAAAAATTCTATGGCTTGTGTAAGAATATGACGTGTATCGAAAAAAATAAGGAGGCTAACAAATGAAGACTCAGAAACAAGTGCTGCTGTTCCAAGAGGGAGACGCTTCAATGAAAACGTTACTAGGAGGAAAAGGGGCCAATTTGGCAGAGATGACACGTGCTGGCCTTCCTGTTCCTCCGGGATTTACGATTACGACAGAAGCTTGTTTAACTTTTTTTAAGGTGGGAAATAAGATCTCAGATGAGTTGCTTGATCAGATTTCAGCAGCGCTCAAAGAGCTTGAGAAACAAAAAGGACAACTGTTCGGGGAGGCTACAAACCCCCTTTTGGTTTCTGTGCGATCGGGTTCTGTAAGTTCGATGCCAGGTATGATGGATACCATATTAAATCTTGGACTTAATGATCTCACCGTACAAGGCCTGGCAGCTCTTACAAGTAATGAAACATTTGCATACGATTGCTACCGTCGCTTGATGCAGATGTTTGGAAACGTGGTTCTGGGCATTGAATCCTACCATTTCGAACAGCTATTGCATCGCTTGAAAGAGGAAGAAGGTGCAGAGCATGATCAAGATATGTCGGCCGTCGGTTGGAAGCTTCTCGTTGAGGATTACAAGAAGTGTATTGTGGCCAAAACGGGTCGTGCTTTCCCGCAGGATGTCTATGAGCAATTGAGAATGGCGATAGAGGCTGTGTTCAAGTCATGGAACAACCCACGGGCTCAAATTTACCGTAAAATAAATCGGATTCCAGATGATCAAGGGACAGCAGTCAATATTCAAAGTATGGTTTTTGGTAATAAGGGAGGGAATTGTGGCACAGGCGTTGTTTTTACAAGAAATCCATCTACAGGTGAGAATACATTTTTCGGTGAATATCTCATTAATGCGCAGGGCGAAGATGTTGTAGCAGGTATAAGGACTCCGCTTGCGATAGCTGCTTTGAAGGAAGAGATGCCGGAGATTTACGAGCAATTATTTGCGGCTTCCAAGCAGCTTGAGAAGCATTACAAAGACATGCAGGATATCGAATTTACGGTTGAAAATAATAAGCTTTACTTGCTGCAAACACGTAATGGGAAGAGAAATGCCCAAGCTGCTCTGAAAATTGCGGTCGATTTGGTCCATGAAGGATTATTGTCAAAGCAGGAAGCAATTGGACGTATAGAAGTGTCTCATCTTGATCAGCTCTTGCACAGAGGAATTGATGAAGAGGCCATTAAGGATGTACTGGCAAAAGGACTTCCAGCTTCACCGGGTGCTGCGGTTGGACAGCTTGTATTTGATGCTGACACTGCGGCAGAGTGGAACCGTGCTGGTAAGACAGTCATTCTGGCAAGAAATGAAACGACTCCTGAAGATATCCATGGCGTGATTGCCTCGGAAGGCATTCTTACAAGCCGTGGCGGGATGACAAGCCATGCAGCTGTAGTAGCAAGAGGAATGGGGAAGCCATGCGTATGCGGCTGTGAAGAAGTCCGAATCATGCTAGATGATAAGCAGATGACGGCTGGAGGCAGGATCATGGAAGAAGGAGATTGGATTACACTCGATGGTGCAACCGGGCGTGTCATTCTAGGTGCCATGCCCTTACGAGAAGCCAAAATGACGGATGAGCTTCTCATTATACTCAATTGGGCGGATGAAATTCGAACACTGAAAGTTTACGCCAATGCAGACAATCCCGAAGATGCCAAAATCGCCAGGTTATTAGGTGCTCAGGGAATCGGATTATGCCGAACAGAGCATATGTTTTTCTCTCCTACTCGCTTGCCTGTCGTTCAACAAATGATCCTAGCGGATACGAAGGAGAAAAGAATGCAGGCGCTTGCGCAGCTGCTTCCCATGCAGCAATCCGATTTTGAAGGCATGTTCGAAGAAATGAACGGTCTTCCAGTAACGATCAGATTGCTGGATCCGCCTTTGCATGAGTTTTTGCCAAACCTCGAGGATCTACAAAAAAGACATATACAGTTGACCTATGAGTTAGATGGGACCGATTCGGAACGGGAAGAAACTGCTGATCTTCTGCGTAAGGTACAAGCGCTCCATGAGACGAACCCCATGCTCGGACAGCGTGGATGCAGACTGGGCATTGTATTTCCAGAGATTTATGATATGCAGATTGAGGCTATTTTCCGTGCGGCTTCTAAGTGTATGAACAAAGGGATTCGAGTTATTCCTGAGATTATGATTCCGCTGGTTGGCCATGTGAATGAACTTAAAGTATTAAGAGAGCTTGTTGATTTCGTTGCCGAACAGGTGTTGGGAAATGACAAATTTAGAGAATGCCCCTACAAGGTAGGGACGATGATCGAGGTACCACGTGCCGCGCTTACTGCTCGTCAAATTGTGGCGTATGCGGATTTTTTCTCCTTTGGCACTAATGACTTGACACAGATGACATATGGGTACAGTCGTGATGATGCGGAAGGGAAATTTCTAACTCATTATGTCGATCGCAAACTTCTTCCACATAACCCTTTTCAGGTATTAGATACAGAAGGGGTCGGACAATTAATTGAGATAGCCGTGAATGGAGGGCGTTCCATAAAGCCTTCTCTCAAAACAGGAATTTGCGGTGAGCATGGCGGTGATAAAGAATCGATTTTCTTTTGTCATTTGACGGGACTAGACTATGTGAGTTGTTCCCCATTCCGCATTCCTTTGGCACGAATAGCTGCTGCACAAGCATTCATCCTACATGGTAATCCTAGTGAAATAAAAATAACTCAAGTAGTTTAATACGAAAGTCTAGGGAGGGGTAGACGATACAACTTACATCCCGTCAAATGGAGATCATTGGAATTGTTAAGAAGCACGCTCCGATAACAGGAGAAAGCCTTGCAGAATTGATCGGAATCGCTCGTCCAACTATTCGTTCTGATCTTTCCTTACTTGTGATGCTTGGTTATTTAGACGCAAAGCCCAAGGTGGGTTATTTCCTCGGTGCGACACTTGAACGAGAGGAAGTTGCTTATAAGAAGCTAGATGATATCTTGGTCAAGGATGTTATGGGGTTACCTATCGTCCTAATGGAAAAAGCTACGGTGAATGATGCCGTAGTTACTTTGTTTCTGGAGAATGTCGGAACCCTGATGGTTGTGAGTGATAAACAGGCGTTAGTGGGTATTGTTTCAAGAAAAGATTTGTTAAAAATAACACTAGGTAATGCGGGTGCTCCTACAATGCCAATTAGTCTTGTGATGACTAGACATCCGAACATCGTGACAATAAACTTGAATGATCATGTCCTGGATGCAGCTCGTAAAATGATTTTTCATCAAATAGACAGTCTGCCTGTTATGAGAACGGACGTTGTGCTTGACCATGAAGAAATTATCGGACGAATAACGAAGACAACCATAACCAAATTACTTTTGGATCTAGCTACGAATTAGGAGGTAAGCAAGGATGGAAGAGAAAGTTCAAACGATATTCGTTTGTTCGGATTCGGTTGGGGAAACTGCGAATACGGTCGTTCAAGCGACAATTCGTCAGTTTAATACTAGCCAGGTTTATGTAAAACGGTTCGGATCTATGCGTTCGGAAGAAGACATTCGAAATATGATGGAAGAAGCTTCGCGAATAGGAAGTTTTGTTGTCTACACGCTCGTTCTTCCGGAATTAAGAGAGATGATGCGACAAGAAGCGATACGCCTAAATGTGATTAGCATAGATATCTTAGGTCCTGTTATGCAAGCTTTTATTGATACCTATAAAGATTCACCTAAAAAGAAAGCCGGATTGCTGCATCAAATGGACGAAGACTATTATAAAAGAGTGGAAGCCATTGAGTTCGCTGTCAAAAGTGATGATGGTAAAGATACGAGTGCTTTGAAACAAGCACATATTGTTCTTCTCGGCGTTTCTAGGACATCGAAAACACCACTAAGCATTTTCTTGGCTCACAAAGGTTATAAAGTTGCCAACTATCCGTTAGTACCAGAAGTAAAGCCGCCGCTGAACTTGTTGACGAACAACAAAAGCAAATTAGTTGGCTTGACGATGAGCGCCGATCAACTAGTTAAGATCCGTACAGAACGGCTGAAAGCAGTAGGTCTGCCATTTGGCGCTAAATATTCAGCATTAGAGAGGGTTGTAGAAGAATTGGAATATGCGTACGGGATGTATAAACAGCTTGGATGTATGGTGATAGATGTTACTGAGAAAGCCATTGAGGAGACAGCTGGGATTATATTGGACGCAATGTAAGGATCTATGATGGCAGGAGAGTGCCTATCTGCACAAACTGCCTCTTTATTTTAAATCATAAATCATGTATGATACATGATATAAAACAAAGAGCAGGTGATGGATTTGAAAAAGAGCTTAAATCGTTCTGTAATAACGGATGAAATCTATACGTTGCTGAAGGAACAAATCATCAACCATGACATACCTTCTGGTGAAAAAATTAACATCGATCAGCTAGCTCGTGATCTTGAAGTGAGTAACATTCCTATTCGTGAAGCACTCACTCGTTTGATGGCAGAAGAACTGGTGTATACGGTGCCTTTTAAAGGCATGTATGTCGCACAAATTTCTCTGCAAGAGTTGGATGAAATGTTCGAAATTCGCAAAGAGTTGGAATCATTAGCGATTCGAAAAGCAGTTTCCCAAATTCCCGAAGATCGATTGGTTCATTTGGAACAGGAAATGAGCAGATGGTCGACAAGCCAACCCGTTAACGATAATGAAAAAATGAATGTCATTGCGGAGATGAACCAGAGTTTGCATGGTTTAATTCTCGACTATTGTGATAACCAATCGCTAAAGGGCTTGATCAATATGTATATTGATCGCATTCAAAGATACTCGTCTCTTTTTCAAAAGGGGATGGAACAGCAATTATTGCAAGACGAATGGGATGAGCACATGTTAGTCGTACGAGGTTTAGTGATAAGAGATGCTGTGATAGCGGAAGAAGCTTTGCTCAAGCATCTACAGAATTCTCACTTAAGGACGAGAAGCTTCATTCAATAAAAATGGAGGGTGTCATACCCATGAATCTATTAGGAAAGACAGCGATTGTTACTGGGGGAAGCTCAGGAATTGGTGAGTCCATTGTACGTTTGTTCGCCGCAAATGGTGCCAATGTGGTCATTGCGGATTGGAACGAGCAAGAAGGAGTTCGATTGGCGGACGATTTGACATCGTCTGGGTATCACGTGGCAGCGGTGAAAGCGGACGTTTCCAAGGAAATGGATGTTAGCGCACTTATCCAAGGAACCTTACACAGGTTTGGTCAGTTAGACATACTTGTCAACAATGCAGCGGTTATTTTGCCTAAGTTTCTTGAGGATGTTGAAGAAGAGGAGTGGGATCGTCTCTTTGCTATTAATATGAAGAGCGTTTATCTGATGGTGAAGCATTCCTTACCCTATTTGAAGGCGAGTCGTGGGGCAATTGTCAACATGGCTTCCCTCAATGGTTTGGTCGGGCAACAGATGAATCCTGTGTATGCTGCTACCAAAGGCGGACTTATCGCATTAACGAAATCGCTCGCATTGGATTATGCGTCTAATGGCATTCGGGTCAATTGTATTTGTCCAGCCGGTGTTTCTACACCACTCTTGCAGTCGTGGATTCAAGAACAAGCTGACCCGCATGCAACCATTCAGGCACTGAATGATATGCATCCTATAGGTCGACCTGCAACCTCAGAAGAGATTGCCCAAGCAGCACTGTTTCTTGCAAGTCCGCAATCCGGTTTCATTACAGGTGTTGCACTACCCGTCGATGGCGGCGCTTCACTTGGTTACTAATACATTCATTAGGGAGATGTGAACGATGAAAATTACAAAAGTAGAAAGCTTTGTTCTGCACGTACCGATTACCCCTCCGATTACGGACGCTATTAATGTGGCTACTCACTGGGGATTAGCTGGTGTTCGAATTTTTACAGATGAAGGCTTTGTTGGATACGGTTACACAGGCACTTGTGCCCATGGCGACGATATGATTGTGGATACCATTGATAAATATTATGCACCTCTTTTGATAGGAAAAGACCCGTTTATGGTAAGGGAATTATGGAATGACATGCGTTTTGGTAAAATGCATTGGATTGGCCGATCCGGCGTGACGCATATGGCGCTTGCAGCTGTGGATATTGCCATTTGGGATATTATGGCGAAAGCATCGAATAAGCCACTTTGGCAGTACCTTGGGGGAGCTACATCTCAACCAATTAAAGCCTACAATACCAACGGTGGCTGGTTGAATTGGTCCAAGGACCGTTTGCTTAAGGATGTAACGGAGATTGTTGAACAAGGCTTTACCGGTGTCAAAATTAAAGTAGGAAAGCCCGATCCACGCGAGGATTACGATCGTTGTAAGGCGGTTCGTAAGGCGATCGGCGACGATGTGATTTTCATGATTGACGTTAACCAACAATGGAATATCAATACGGCAATGACGTGGGGCAAGAAGCTGGAAGAATTCGATCTATTCTGGTTGGAGGAACCACTTAACCCAGATGATATTATGGGGCATAAGAAGCTAGCTGATGAACTGAATGTTCCGATCGCACTAGGGGAGCACGTGTATAATAAATATGCCTTCCGAGATTATATTCATCAAGGTGCAATCGAATATTGCCAAGTGGACGTTACCCGTGTTGGCGGTATTACAGAATGGCTGCAAGTGGCAGGCTTAGCGGCAGCTTATGATGTGCCGATTTGTCCGCACGTTGGTGATATGGGCCAAATCCATCAGCATCTCGTAGCTTCTACGCAAAATGCCATTATGCTTGAGTATATCCCATGGATCAGACATATCTTTGAAGAACCAGCTACAGTGAAGAATGGGCACTATGTGTTGCCGCAAATGCCTGGCGCTTCGACAACCATTCTTCCACGTTATTTTGAAGAATATCGGATTCGCTAACAATAGTAAGCTTACATAGATAGGAGGTGCGGATATGTTACGTAATGGTAGTGTAATTAGAGTCAAGCCTGAGAAGCTGGATGAATATAAAAACCTGCATGCCGATGCATGGCCAGACGTTCTCAACATGATCCATACATGTAACATTCGTAATTATTCTATTTATTATAAGGATGGCTACCTCTTTAGCTATTTCGAATATATTGGCGAAGATTACGAACAAGATATGGCGAGAATGGCACAGGATCCAACCACGCAAGAATGGTGGAAGTTGTGTGAGCCATGTCAAGAACCGCTGGAGTCGCGCCAAGCTGGCGAATGGTGGGCGTCGATGGAGGAAGTGTTTCATACGGATTAGTAATGTAAGATTCGTAGTGGTCTTATTATAGAACCAGATATATAGGGTAACACAAGAGCAAGAAAAGCTAAATGCTGTTCTTGCTCTTGTGTTTATTTTACTTTTTTGTCTAGAATGTACTAACTTTGCTCGTATCTGGACACCAGCGAGAAGAGCGGTAATAGCGGATTAAGATATCTACGGCTTCCGCTGTACGCAGATGGGTGAGTGCTTCCGCTGCATAAGCTCTGACGTAACGGTCCTTGCTATAAAGAGCTTCTGCCAAAGAATTGACAGCTTCACTTACATCTCCAAGATGACCGGTACGAAGTAGTGACAGTGCCGCAGTATATCCAATCTTATTCGTAATGTAACGCTGAGAGCCCACATAAGACGTTCTCGATGCTTGAATACTCGAATCTGAAGTATCGTCAGTCTCACTTCTTAAGGAATCCTTCAGAACTTTAGCTAACGCCGAAACAATGGATTCATCAGCATTTTTAATCATACCTAGTGCTTCGACCGCATTTCGGCGAACCCATTCGCTTTCATCTTGTAAACTTGAGATTAGTGCGGATATAGCTTCACCTGTGGAAGATCCAATCATCCCAAGTACGAATGCTGCTAATGCCCTGCGCTTTTCATCTTCATGCTTCATAACACGGAGCAGATCAGGAATTGCCTCAATACCAGCTGCTTGCAAGCCATATGCTGCTCGTTCCGCAATAAGGGTTGAGCCTTCTGTGAGATGACTGATTAAGGTATGAATACCTTGTGTTTCAAGGTGTCCAAGCGCATAGCTTGCATTTAAAGCTGTGGTTTCGACCGGATCATTTAATAGAATACCTAGCGAAGAAGCGCAAGAAGAAGCTGCTGCTCCTAACTGGCCCAATTCGTCAGCGGCTCTTCCACGAATGGTAGGGTCTTCAGACGTAAGGTTTTGCTGTAATGACAACAATCCCTTCTCGGTGGTACTGTTGTTATCTTGCTTTATTATTCGTTCACCGCGAAGCCAATCCCAGACGTCCTGCCATAAATTTAAGTGGATAGCCGGTGTTCCTTCCGGTACAATCATCTGCTTGTTTTGATGATTCCAGGTTGGAAACTCCGGTGCACGCAATCTAAGGAATTGAAACTTAAGCATATATCGATCTAATTGTGATACATTAAGCGATGCTCTATGCCATAAGTCAAAATGCACGAGCACCATAGTACCTGCTTTACCTGTAGGTAACAGAGTTTCACCCTGCGCGTCGATAAATTTTTCGTAATATTGCGTTCCTGGCATGATCGCAGTAGGGCCTAAATCTTCTGTTATATCGTGGGTGTAGTAGAACATCATTGCCCACCACGGACGGTGGCTCCGCATAGAAGACCAATAGCCATCTTTGTGCCATTGTCCGCCCCCAGGAGTTTCATTTCCAGGTTGATTGTAATGACAGTGGCGATGAGGATGCATGTAATAATCAGGACCTAGTACACTGCTTAAAGCGCCCTTGACGGTCGGCGTATCGAACAGTTGTTGAATGTCTGGGACGCGTGGCAGAATGTTGTTTCCTGGATTTCCCTCATTGTGCATCACATGATTAATCTGGTTCATAATGCTTTGATGAAGCTGATTAGGTAATTCGTTCTGAAGAACAAGATAGCCTTTCGTTATAAAGTGTAACATTTGCTCATCCGTCAACAAGTAATTGGAGTCTATCATTCTAAACCCTCCTAGATAATGTCGTCTTCACTTAAAAATACTACAAGATTTGAATTATTTTGTATTTGCAGAATCGTCAAATATTTGTACAATCGTCATATCAATTATTGTTGATGTAGTCATTAGGAGGTGTAGATAATGGTGCTGGATTTAGCTGAATTTCATCCTTACGTGTACTATGCAACCAAGTATCCTTTCTCAAAGTCTCAGGCTAGTAACAATCGGATTTGTTATACGTCCTCGCTATACTTAATAAGCGAAGGAAGAGGTACCATTCAAACTGGTGGTCGTACTTATGAAACCGAGGCAGGTTCTCTCGTGTTCATTCCTGCTGGGCAGCTCCATCATTGGGTTGCCGACAGCCAAGAACCAATGGTTCACATCTGTTGTTATTTCGATTGGTCATATATTGCCCGTCGAGTCGATTTCACGGATCCGAGCAGAATTTGTTTTGATGTTAACACACTGACTCCCTCCTTGATCGGTCCCCAATTTCCATATTCTTTACCCGAGCATGTGAAAGTAGAGAAGCTGCAAATATGGATGGATTTTTTTGAGAAATTTTATACAGATAACTGCTATACCAACGAGAAGACTTATATTCGTAATTTAAGAATTCAGAGTAGTTTTCAACAGTTTATTGAGTTTTTTCTAACCTTTGCTCTGAAAGAAGAGCATATTCCTAATCTTCGCATGTCCAAGTTACTTGATCGATTGGATCAGGATCTGGTACTAGGTAATCTACAGTCGCTGGAAACGTATTACAGTGAATTAGGCATAAGTCGCGGTTATTTTTTTGATTTGTTTAAACAAGTAACTGGAGTATCACCTACACAATATGTCATTCAATTCAGAATTAACCGTGCGAAAGAGGATCTCCTCTATACAAATCTGAACATCACTGAAATTGCTGAAAAACATGGTTTTTCATCTATCCATTATTTTTCGAAGCTATTCCGTAAGATATATGGTCAATCACCACGGGAGTACCGAGAGGAGAAGAATGTAAGACCTTACCATTGAATGCAGAAGCCTTCGAATCGGCGAAGACACCAGATACCGTGTATCATGGTTTATTTTGCACCTTATCCAATTTGTTATCTTTTCAAACCAAGAACAGTTGGTGTACCATGTAGGTATACATCCTTTCTTTTTGGGGATTAACTCGCGCGTAAGCATCTGGGGGAATACATCATGTTGACAAGCATTTGGAGGAAAAGACGAAGCGTTATCATAACCTGGCTCTTTTCGTACGTGGCCATTTTGCTTCTGCCGATTGTAATCGGTATTTTTGTTTATCGCGAATCAAGCGCAGCTTTGGAAGATGAAATTCATAGGGCTAATGATGCCTTATTAAAACAAGTCCGAGAAGTCATTGACAATGAATTAGAAAGTGTTTTAAGACTGAATACAGAGGTTACTTGGAATACGAGACTTCAAGAACTCATGTTTACGAACATACGGGGGCAGGATAGCTACCAGTATTCCTTGTACCAAATAGCGATGGATTTTAAGATGTATAAGACCTTTTATCCACAAATTACTGACTTCTATGTCTATTACTCGCCGGATGATATCGGTCTAATGCCAGGATTTGTTCGCAGTGGCAAGGAAGTGTATGAGGATGTCCACAATAATCCTGATTTCAGCTATAATGACTGGCAGGCTATGATGACTTCAAGTAAAAAGCCAAGTTTTGTTCCACTCGTATACAGAGGGTTAAATGGCGGTTTCCATCAGTCTATTGCTCATATAAGTTATCTAACTTCGGACCTTAATACGAAACCTGAGGGAGCTGTTGTAATCCTAATTGACGACTCAAAGCTGTTAAGTGCTCTCCAAAACGTTCAATTATTCAGTGGAGGCGAAGTACTGGTTTTGAATAAAGAGAACCAGATACTTTTATCCACTTTGGAAACGAATCAGCATCCGGTATTAACGAATCGGGTACTTTCCGATGATTCTGGCTTTTTCAATGAAAAATACAAGGGACAAGACTCAGAGTTTTATTATATTGCATCCAAAAAATCTGATCTTAAAATTGTGACCATCATGCCGAGCGCCATAGTATGGCAAAAAGCGATCTATGTGAGGTGGTTTACCTACATGAGCATCGCTTTGAGTATTCTGGGGGGGAGTTTGTTAACGTACTTCTTCTTGAAAAAAAACTATAACCCGATTAAACAATTAATTCATTCCTTTGCAGGTGAGTCAACAGTTCGGTTAAATGAAGGGAATAATGAATTTCAATTTATTCAGCACATGATCTCCAATACCTTGAATGAAAAGGAGGAAGTTAATTTTCGACTCAAGCAGCAAAATTATTTGCTGCGATCTAATTTTATGACCAGGTTATTAAAAGGGAGGTTAGACAACCAAATCCCAATTGAGGATGCGTTGCCTGCTTTCGAGATGCACTTTGACAGTGACCATTTTGCCGTGCTTTTATTTTATGTTGAAGCAAATGAGCAGTTTTATTCGAGCATTAATGGAAATAGTGAGAATGAAAAGACTAAACTGCTGCAATTTATCATTGCGAATGTGGTTGAGGAGATTATGAATGCGAAACATATTGGGTATATGACGGAGATTGATGACATGCTCGCCTGCATCATTAATTTCCGTGACACGGGGCAGGCAAGTAACTTGATCGAACTTCGTCAAATGGCCAGTGAAGCGCAGCAATTTTTGAAAAATAAATTTCAAATCGAGCTTACGGTTTCAATCAGCAATATTCACACCTCCATTGTCGATCTGTCGATTGCCTACAATGAGTCCGTTGATGCGATGGAGCATAAGCTTATCATGGGTAGAAAAGAAATTATTTCTTTCCATGAAATTCAGAAAGAAGCTCTTAATGAAATCCCGCAAGGCTATTATTACCCTCTACAAGTGGAGCAGCAGCTCATTAACTTTTTGAAAATTGGCGAATATGACAGGGCAAAGGAAACGTTGGATAACGTCGTAGACAGGAATGTGAAGATCAATCAGATTTCGTTACCCCTAGCTCGCTGTCTGATGTTTGATTTAGTGAGTACGATGTTGAAGGCGCTTCATGAAATTGGCGACACACAAGAGGAATCATCTGGCGCTAGTTTGAAAGAGCTCGAGAAGCTGACGGCATGCGAAACCATGCAGGATATGCATGAACAGCTCACAGAGATGTTGAAAGAAGTATGCAGCAACAACTTGGCCAAAAGAAAATCAGCGCTGATTCAAGTCAGACATCAGGATTTAGAAACATTAGCGAAAAATATCGTCCTTTTTATTCAAGAAAATTATCAGGACCCGGATATGAATATCTCCATGATCGGTCTTCGGTTTGATATGAAATCAACCTATTTATCCAAGTTGTTCAGAGAGCAGACGGGAGAAGGGCTTCTCGATTACATGAATAAAGTTCGTATTGTGAAAGCAAAGGAATTGATTGAAAGTCAGAACATCACCCTGAATGAAATATCAAGCCTTGTTGGTTTCAGCGATGTCAATGCTTTGATCCGGATATTTAAAAAGTATGAAGGAGTTACACCCGGCAAATATAAAGAAATGTATTTGAAGTAACTGAAGAAGGCTGCTGCAAAGCGGTCTTTTTTTCTGTTTTGGCCTATTTTGGCCGTGTAAATGAAAAATTTAATATGCGATTGTACAAATTTCAGATCGATTTTATGTTTTTTTTGATGCTGTTGGAGGATTTTAAGATATTCAAAGCGGGTGTATAGAAGCATAATAAAGAGGCGAAAGGGAATCGCCCGAAATCGTACACATTATAGGGAGGCAAACACTGATGCAGAAGAAAATGAAACTTATATCAAGTACCTTATCCATTATTATGCTGAGTACACTGGCAATCGCTTGCAGTGACAAGACGGATAAACAGCCAGCAGCATCGTCCGCTCCAACTGAACAAACTGCAGTAACCTATCCATTGAAAACAGACAAAACTCTCTCGTTATGGACAGCTGATGCTAATAACATCTTGCAGATCAAGCCTACTGTAAAAGATATTCCATTTTATCAAGACTGGCAAAAGAAGACAGGTGTTGCGATCAATTTTATCAACCCTGTTATGGGCCAAGAAAAAGAACAGTTAAACGTCACACTGGCTTCCGGCGATCTGCCTGACATGATCGAATACAATTGGAAGACGAGTTTTCCTGGCGGTCCTGAAAAAGCGATCAAGGACGGAGCGATTTTAAAGCTCAATGATGTTATTGATAAATACGCTCCTAACTTGAAGAAATATTTAAAAGAACATCCCGAGATCGATAAAATGGTAAAAACAGATGATGGAACTTACTATGCATTTCCATTCATTCGCAGTGATGATTCTCTGATGGTTTTCCAAGGACCTATGCTGAGACAAGACTATTTAACTGAACTGGGTCTTGGAGTGCCGACCACGATGGATGAGTGGTACACGGTGCTGAAAGCGTTCAAAGAGAAAAAAGGGATGGAGGCTCCGCTGACGTTCAGAAGCAAACCAAGAGCGCTAGATGATATCTATAATGGAGCTTTCATCGGCGCCTACGGAATCAACCGTACATTCTATCTGGATAACGGCCAAGTGAAGTTCGGACCAGCACAACCAGCTTATAAGGATTTCCTTGCTACAATGCGGAAATGGTATGCGGAAGGGCTGCTCGATAAGAACATTGCTACCGCAGACCAAAAAATCCAAGATGCAAATATGACTTCCGGCAAGTCCGGTGCCACGGTCAGCCAAGCTGGAAGTGGAATCGGCAAATGGATTGGCGCTGGTACGGCAAATGATCCGAAATATGATCTTGTAGCTGCACCTTATCCGGTTTTAAACAAGGGAGATAAGCCGAAATTCGGTCAAAAGAGCTTTGCATTTGGCTCGGAGCCAAGTGGAATGATTGCGATTACGGGATCAAGTAAGAATGTAGAGCTTGCCGCTAAATTTCTTGACTACGGTTATAGTGAGGAAGGACATAACTTCTTTAACTTTGGTACAGAGGGAGTCAGCTACAAATTGGAGAACGGGAATCCGAAATATACGGATTTGATTATGAACAATCCCGAGAAGTTCTCCGTTGCTCAATCGATGATGCTCTATATCAAAGCAAGCATGAGCGGCCCATTCGTTCAAGATAAACGCTATCTCGATCAGTACTATACGATGAAGCAGCAAAAAGACGCCATTGTTACTTGGCAAAATACAGATACTTTGAAGTATGTACTTCCTCCAATTACGACTTCACCGCAAGAAAGTACGGAATTGGCTAAAATTATGAATGAAGTGAATGCGTTGGTGGATGAAACTACGCTTAAAATTATTCTTGGAGCTTCACCGCTCGACGAGTTCGACAAGTACCAAGCAAAGCTGAAAACGTTGAACATTGACCGAGCGGTCGAGATTCAAAAAGCTGCTTTGGACAGATACAACAAACGATGAAAAGTTATTGATGAGAATGGGGAAGGGTAGTCCTTCCCTTTCTATCCAACAAACAGATCTTACAATTTGAAAGAAGGAAACCTTATGACTACTAAGAAAGATATATTCGTGAAGGACTTTCTTCTGAATAAATCCTTATATCTTATGATGCTTCCAGTCCTTATCTACTATGCTGTCTTTCATTATGCGCCTATGTATGGAGCCATCATTGCTTTTAAGGACTTCTCCCCAGTGAAAGGAATTATGGCGAGCGATTGGGTTGGCTTACAAAACTTCAAGGATTTTATGAACAGTTTTTATTTCTGGCGCATTCTTAAAAATACACTTGTCCTTAGTCTATATTCCATTCTTTTCGAGTTCCCAGCTCCAATCTTGTTAGCTCTATTCATGAATGAGTTAAAGAACAAATTTTTTGGCAGATTTGTACAATCTGTTTCTTACATGCCTCATTTTATTTCAATGGTTGTCATTTGCGGAATCTTAACGGATTTCACGAATAGTGGTGGCTTTATTAACTCTATCATTGCTCATTTTGGCGGTGACGGGCAGGCCTTACTGCAGAAGCCTGAGTATTTCCGTCCTATCTATGTTATCTCTGAAATTTGGCAAAAAATTGGATGGGAATCCATTATCTATATGGCCGCTTTAATGGGGATCGATCAAGAGCAATACGAAGCCTCACGGATTGACGGGGCCGGCCGGTTGAAGCAGATGCTATACATTACATTACCAGGGATTGCTCCTACAATCGCGATTATGTTCATTATGAGGATGGGTAATTTGCTTAATGTCGGTTTTGAAAAAATTATTTTGCTTTATAATCCCGTGACTTATAGTACGGCAGATGTGATTTCATCCTTCGTCTATCGCAAAGGTTTATTGGAATTTAACTGGGGATTCAGCGCTTCTGTAGGGCTATTCAACTCCGTGATTAATTTGATTTTATTAGTAGCAGCTAACCAGATCAGTCGTAAAATCAGTAAAAATGGATTGTGGTAAGGAGGAGGGACGACATGAACCGAATGAGTCGGTCCGAAAAGGTTTTTGATGCGGTTAATATAATGGTCATGCTTGTACTGGTTATTGTTACCTTATATCCCTTGGTTTATGTAGGATTGGCTTCGATTAGTGATGCCAGCTCCCTTATTGCCCATAAAGGTATACTTCTAAAGTCGTATGGATTTCATATCGATGCCTACAAGCAAGTATTAAGCAATCGAAGTATTCTAACGGGTTACAGCAACACGTTTATCATTATTGTCTTGGGGGTATTTATAAATTTACTCCTGACTTCCCTAGGTGCTTATGTTTTGTCGCGTAAGAACGTATTATGGAATCGCGTGTTCATCTTTATTGTTTTATTCACGATGTTCTTCCAGGGTGGCTTAATTCCTCTCTATTTGGTCATTAAAGGGGTTGGACTTTACAATTCTTTATTGGCGCTTGTACTTCCATTTGCAGTAAATACCTTTAACTTGATTATTATGAGAACTTCCTTCTCGGCGATTCCAGATAGTTTGGAAGAATCGGCAAAAATAGATGGAGCCAATCATTTTGTCATCCTGTTTCGGATCATTATGCCATTATCCATGCCCGTCATAGCCGTTATGATTATGTTTTATGCCGTAGAGAAATGGAACGGCTGGTTTTATGCCTCGATTTTCCTGAAAGACAGGGATTTATTTCCGCTGCAGCTCGTTTTACGCGAAATATTGCTTGCCAACTCGACAGAAAGCATGACAAGTGGATCCGATCAGGGCTTTCAGCTTGCTGAAACGATTAAATATGCCACGATCATGGTTGCGACTTTACCGATCCTGTTCTTCTATCCGATTGTTTCCAAATATTTTGTTAAGGGAGTCATGGTCGGAGCATTAAAAGGCTAAGATCAAGCGGGGGGATGAACCAATGAGTATACAACAATGGCTGAAAGAGCCGATTTCCACAACAGTGTTACTGGTCAATTTGCGTTCCCGCTTAGAGCGGATGGACGTAAAGAGTGCTTATATCGCTAGTCATTTGCCTGAAAGCGCAGAAGAGACGATAGCCAAGGCGGAGCTTGCTTATCAAGGAATGATCATGCTTCCCGGAACTGGCGGAATAAGGGAGTTTGTAGGCAATCCTCCTCGCTGGCTGGAACACAGACACAATGATAACGAGTATTTGTGGCAGCTTAACCGTATGAACGATTGGCAGGATTTATTGCAAGCCTATTCCTTGACGAAGAATGAGAAATATGGCCGCAAAGTGATTGAGGAAATGCTGAACTGGATCGAAACGGTAGAAATTACCGAAGACATGATCGATCTTCCGCTCAGCTATTATTCGGAATGTCATCCGCTTCGGGCTCTGGAACTGGGCATACGCAATTATAAGACGTGGCCGCTTGTCTTAGAGCATTTGGGCCATTCCGAACTGTTTACGGAGGAAGTGCTGGAGCGGTATGTAACTGCTGTCTATAAGCAAATCAAAATCTTACGCAAAGTATCGCCGCAGCTATGGCCCAAAGCGGATCATAACCATTATTTGATGGAATGTTTAGGGATATTGACCACAGCACTTTATTTCCCCGAGCTCAAGGAATCGGAGGAATGGAAAGACTTTGCGATCGATGCCATCGAGAAGTGCTGTTTCGCTCAGCTGACGGAGGATGGGGGACAGATTGAAGGGTGCCCCTCCTATCACAATGGCTGCATGTTCTGGTTCGGCCTGGCTGTTGTGCTTGCCAAGCGTTTTGGCTTTCAGTTCTCAGAGCCATATATGGAACGTTATAAGCATAATCTGGATTACTCCATTTATTCGCTAAGGCCAACAGGAAAATGTGTGCCTGTGGGGGATTCGCATGCGAACAATCTTGCGATTATGGGCGGCGTATACGGCTATTTTGCCTTGGGGGATATGACTTGGCTGGGTCTGTCTGCTAACTTGATGGATATGAATGAGATTATGGAGGAGGCAAGCAGACATGTATGGCGCGCGCTAGACGTGGAGCAATTCGTAAGCGATTTGCATGCCTTAAAGGGAAAGCGATATACATGCGATAAGCAAACCACATTTTGGAATCGCACGCTTCATCAAGCCATTATTCGCAGCGGTTGGGATCGCGAGGCGCTTAGCTTTCTGTTTACATGCCGCAGCCCGATTCAAAATTTACACGCCCATATCGACCTGATGAGCTTTGATTTCACGGCGCTAGGTAAAGAGATGGTTTGCGATCCTGGTCTTTTTTGCTTCAGGAATGATGAAGACCGCAAGCAGTTCAAGAGCTCGAACTTCCATTCCACGCTTCTTATTGATGACCGTGATCACTTCGAATATAAGAGCACCTGGGAATATGGTCCGCAAAAAAAGGGAGAGATCTACAATGTGGAAAATAGAGGCTTCTACCAGCTCGCAAGCGCTTGCCATCTGAATTATGAGCCGATTGTCCATCATCGTCATATTTCTCTCGTCCATGACAAGTTCGTTGTCATTGCGGATCGGGTTGAGGGTTTGGAGCAGCATAGCGTGCAGCGTTATTTCCATCTTGATTTCACAGATGTGCAAGAAGCAGCAGGCGGTATCATCGCAGCGAGCGACATCGCGAATCTGGCTATTTATACAAGTGAGCAAGGACATGTGGAGTTCTTGCCAGGAAGGCTATCGGATATTAATGATGTCGCAAGACCTTCTACTAGAGTGAAATTTCAGGGTCGTTATAATGGCTCAAGGACCTTTTTGACGGTGCTTGTTCCTTATAAAGGGGAGCAGCAGCCTGCTGTTCAAATCAAGGAGGTGAGGGACGGCGTTTTCGAATTCGGTTATGGGGAGCGTTATCTGGTTGACGTTAGGGATCAGGATATGGTAATTAGTTCCTCTTGATAAAGTCAGGCGTGCAATGGTAGTATGAACAGATTTCACAACCTCGCTGGATGGCGTTATGGTCGAAATAGCCCATCCAACGAATGTGAATTGGTCTCATCATTGAATGATTAATATTCGTATTATAAGGAGGCAGTATGATGAAAAATATAAAGACTTTACAGAAAAAAGCAGTGTCTTGTTTACTCATTGCTTTAATTGTTTTTGCTCAAGTGTTCGTATCTGTATTCACTAACCCCCCAATTGCAAGCGCTTCCTCTGGGGCAAGTAACATGTCAGATGCAGCTTTCTTCGGGGTTTGGGATCCAACGGGGCAACGGTGGACAACGCCGAGCAAGCTGAACTACGATGGATTTCCTGGATTAAGTAACGTACAATCTGATGTGAAAGCTGGCAATTACGATCAGGCTCAAACGGATTTACTCGACTATTATAAGAATCGAACCACCCGAACGATTCCGACAAATTTCGTTTCAAATCCAACGATGGTGCCGCTCTTGATGGACCAAATTGCAACGCCGCTCAAAGAATTCTATTTGACTACGTTTAGCGTTGAACATACACCTACAGTGTACAACATGGATATGCTTACTACGGTGCAAGGCGCTATCGGGTCCAATCTTAGCTTCATGCTGATGGGACGTTACAAGGGAACGAACCGAGCGAATATTTACAGTCGTGAGCAAGTTTGCTCGCAAACTCCGCTCACACAGTGCAATCCCACGCTTGAGATCCAATATACGGATGGAACGGGCGCTCATACAGCCAACTTGATGTCCACGAAGGATACCTACATTCGTAGCAATGACACGGCTATTCACGCCAGCGAGCCCCTGCTTCAGGTACAGGAATCCGGTGTTCCCTATGATTCAAATTCGCGTAAAGCTTATCTGAACTTTGATTTATCGTCGATTAAGGGAACGGTAACTTCGGCAACACTTAAGTTGTCCGGATATGCCGAGTTAAATGAAACGACAGATGTGATGATCTATAAATCCGGCGATACGGCTTGGGATGAGAATACGCTCACTTATGCCAACCATAATGGCAAAACATTTTCCTGGCAAGGTGTGCCTTCCGGCACGGACTGGGCCGGCCCTGCAACCACCATTGCAGACATCGAATATCATTATCAGATTATCCGATTTTATTGGCTTGCTCCTCTTTTAGCGGAGTACATCAATACGGGGAATGAAAGCTATGCAGCGAAATATATCGACTACATGGTCGATTTTATCGTTGATGGCGATGCCTCGACGAGTGAATATGGCGCAGGATCATTTCCTAGAAATTTTGATGCTGGCATTCAGGCCTCCACTTGGGTGAAAGCTTACCATGTGCTGAGAGAGAGTGCCTCCATGAGTGCCCAATCGAATACGGATCTTTTGAAAACGTTCTGGAAAAAAGGTACCTATTTAAATACGCCTGGCGGCTTTAGTCCCGATGGAAACCATGGAACGGTTGAAACAGAGGGGTTATATACCCTTGGTATTTATTTCCCTGAATTTACCGATTCTGCTACCTGGTTGTCCACAGCCTATTCCCGATATGACTTTTTGATGTCGACGCTGATCTATAAAGATGGTTCGTATATGGAATCCAGTGATACCTATACGACGGTAACAACCGATCCTATGATTGCCATCAAACAACTGGGAACGATGAATAATGTGCCTTTCCAAGGATCATTTGATAATAATTTGAAGAATTTAGGCAAATACCTGGCCGATATTTCGTTCCCTAACGGTTACTCCGTCAATTTCGGAGATAGTCAGTATACGGACCTTAAAGGTACGATTAAGCAAATAGGTGAGCTTACTAGCGATGACAACTTACGTTATGTAGGAACTTCGGGAGCGGAAGGCACCAAGCCTTCTCACACATCAGTTCTGTATCCGGACAGCAAAAGCGCCATGATGCGCAGCGGATGGTCACCAAATGACCGCTATTTGTTTACGAATGTGAAACAAGCGGCACCACACAGACATCCAGATGATAACGCAATTACTTATTATGCGTATGGTAGACCTTTATTAGTCGATCCAGGTGCATATTCCTATAGCAATGATCCAATTTCCAACTGGCTGCGATTCTCGACTGAATCGCACAATACGATTGAAATCAACGATACACCTCAGAATCTGTCTGAGGGCTGGTTTCAAGATTGGACGGATAATAGCAAGTTCAACTTTGTTACGGGTGTTACCCAAAATGTGCCTGGATTTAAGCATTCACGTGAAACGCTTTTCCTGAAATCGTCCTTCTCGATTGTTTCAGATGTTGTGGAAGCGCCTTCCGGAACGAATAAGTACCAACAAACATGGCACTTTCTGCCAACAGCCAGTCCGAAGTTAGATGCGTCTACCCAAAAAGTAAGTACCGTCTTTAACGACACTTACGGCGATATTCAAGTCATTCCGGCTGACCCGGAACAATTTACAGCTACGCTCGATCATGGTTATTATTCGAATGCTTTTTATTCCGTGTCCGACGCCACATATGCTTCCTATACGAAAAATGTGTCTGGAAACACGACATTTGACACGGTCTTGTATCCGACCGCAAGCGGAGAGAATCGCGACATCAAAGTCAGTCGAATTGGCCTTTCAGTTCCAACTACCGTAGCCAGTTCGCTGAAGGTTGACAACATCGGAGATGCTGGAACTTCGGGATACTATTATGTGTCTCACGAGGAACACCCGCAGTTCCGACGCAACTTTGATACCTTTTCATTTGACGGGAAGCTAGCCTATATCGAGAAGACGAACAACGGTAAAGTC
Organism: Paenibacillus plantarum; assembly: GCF_013141695.1. Lineage (GTDB taxonomy): Bacteria > Bacillota > Bacilli > Paenibacillales > NBRC-103111 > Paenibacillus_E > Paenibacillus_E plantarum. The sequence continues at coordinate 130,820 of NZ_WHNY01000004.1, read as the reverse complement.
AAATCAGCCATCATGAAATCGGGAACGACGCTGGAACAAAGTGGGTCAAATCTGATTGCTTCTAAAATGCCAGTGACCGACATTGCCGTTGACTGGAATGGCACGACCTTAGAGATTACCGGATCGAATCTGGTCGCTGCCAATGATCCTAACGCCGCTTCGGCCGTTGCGATACGAGCTTCCGGTGCTACTACAGTGAAATTGAACGGCACCCTGATTTCCGATTACACTGTATCCGATGGTTATATCTATGCGGTAGGCGTCCCTTCATGGTCATCTTCCTCCGGCTATCAGAATAGCATCGATTTGGGGGCAGGACATTCAGGGGTTCAATCCATCGAATTCGACCTGGTTCCGACAGCGAACCAAATTGGAGGCATAGTTGGCTATACGGGGCAAACATCCGCCACGAACAGCGAGACTGATTTGCCAATGATTCTCCGGTTGAATGCCGAAGGCTACTTCGATGTTCGGAATGGTAATAGCTACGGGCAAAATGTCAAACTCGACTATAAAGCGAATGAGCTTTATCATGTTACCTTACTTGCCGATTCGGACTCGAAAACGTATAACGTTTATGTCGCTCCGCATGGCAAGCCGGAAATTCAGATTGCGGACCACTTCGCGTTTCAAACAGGAGCTCCTGTCATTTCGAATATTGGCAAACTGGTGATGAATAGTCCAGTTAACGATCAGTATCGGATAACCGACCATACGCTAGGACATCCGGATTTCTTCGAATTGGATGTGAACTCAGATGCCTATGTGTGGTCAGGAAATCCAACTTTGAACTATGGAATCGGTAAGAAATTGGAAGTAAGAAACTCAACGAGTTCAACGGTTTATCGCCATTCGTATCTGCGATTTGATTTAGGGAATGTGCCGGCAGATTCAAATGCATTTGCTGCGAAGCTGCGGCTGACATCGGCATCGGCAGGAACGTTTACCGATCAAGCGCAGTTTGTTCAGGATGATTCTTGGGGGGAGACGTCAATTACCTATAATACCAAGCCTGTAGCAGGAGCGGTTTTAGGGGTATGGAGCATGCCATCGGCTGAGAATTCGGTGGAAGTTGATATCAGTTCTCCTTATAAAACCGAACTTGCTGGCGACAAGCAGTTGAGCTTGGTTATCACATCTCAGACGACAAACAACGTTTCTCACTATTATTATGCGAAGGAGAACGGGGGCGGCAAACCGAAGATCGTGGTTTACACGAAAAAGTCTTCAGGCAGAACGATCGGCGCAGAGGCAGACACGATGGTGAGTGGAAGCGTACCAACTGCGAACTATGGTAAAAATACGAATCTTGAGGTAAGAAATTCGGCTTTTGTCCCACGCGAAACATTCATTCGCTTCAATTTATCGGGTGTACCGAGTAATCTAACATCTGCTAAGCTTCGCCTAACATCGTCTATTGTTGGCGGGACCTTTACAGACAAAGTTCAGTTTGTAAGCGATGACAGTTGGGATGAAGCGACAACTACTTATAATAATAAGCCAGCAGGAGGCGCGGATCTGGGCACATGGGAGATGCCTCCAGCCCAACAATTCGTGGATATCGACGTAACGTCGCAGGTGTTGACCGAGCTTGCTGGGGATAAGAAGCTTAGTTTGGATATTTCCTCCCTAACAGCGAATAATATTTCCCACTATTATTTTTCTAGGGAAAAAGGCAGCTTAGGACCGCAATTGTTGATCGAAACGGCAGAAGAGTCCTACCAAAAGGACGACAACACTATCGTGTACCCGCCTTTAGGGCCGGAAGTAGTGAGTGTTCACCCTATTACTGTTACAACGACTTCTGGTACTGCCCCGGAACTGCCAAGTGTCGTAACGGCTGTATATAGCGATCAAACGACTGCGCAGCTTCCAGTCGTGTGGATCAGCCCGGATTCGTCACAATATTCGCAAGCAGGAACGTTTCAGGTGTACGGCACCGTGGTGGGAACGAATGTACAGGCAGAAGCAAGTGTTATTGTTCTGCCTAGCACTGACGGGAACACCGGTGGTGGTACTGGCACCGATGATAACGCTGGTGGTAACACCGGTGGCAATACTGATGGTAACACCAATAGCAACACCAATAACAATACCGACGGCAACACCGAGGGTAACACCAACACAGGACCTTCGTTGCCGTCGGCAACAAACGGTACGGTTGTGGTGGAAGCAACAACGGATGCAAATGGAAAGGCGAGCGTTCAACTCGATGCCGATTCGCTTGCTGAAGCGATGAAAAAGGCAGAAGATCATACCCTCATTATTGAGGTGAAGTCAGTTGGATCAGCGCAAGCGGTAACGGTCAACTTTCCGGCGCAGCAGCTTCTGGCGTCCGATTCCAACGGGATCCAACAAATTGAAGTTAAGTTGGGATTAGCAATCATTTCAGTCTCAACGGAATTGTTGAGAAGTCATATTGGAGCATCAACTTCGAACGTACATCTCTCCGTGTCTGAGGTCAAACCATCCGAATTGACCGAAGAAGTGAAGAAGAAAGTCGGAAGCAACCCCGTGTACGATTTTGACTTGAATGTCGATGGGGAGAAGATCAGTACCTTCAGTGGAGAACGTCCGATCAAGGTAGCCTTGCCCTACAACCTGCAGCCAGGCCAAGATACTGAGAAAGTCATCATGTACTATATTAACGATTCAGGAACTGCACAAACGGTGAAAAATGGCAAATATAATCCATCGAACGGCATGGTTGAATTTTATCCGAAGCATTTCAGCCAATATGCGGCTGCCCTTGCAAGCGCCACGTTCCAAGATCTTTCAGACGTATCTTGGGCGAAGTCTAGTATTGAGGGACTGGCTATAAGAGAAGTGGTGAACGGGGTCGAAGAAGGACGATTTGGTCCGAACAGCAAAGTGACACGGGCACAGTTTATTCAGATGCTGATAGGAACATTGGAAATTGAGGATGATAAAGCAGTTGCGACTTTTGCCGATGTCAGGGCGGGCGCATGGTATTACAAGGCAATCGCTTCAGCTCAAGCACTCGGTATTGTTAACGGCAGGGAAGACGGGAACTTCGGCATCGAGGATCCCATCAGCAGACAAGAAATGGCCACAATGATGTTCCGGGCCGTAAAAGCAAAGAAAATCGTCTTGCCGAACCAAGAAGAGGCAGCCGCATTCAAAGATCAGGATACGATTGCCGCTTATGCCGTCGATGCCGTTGCGACGATGCAGCAAGAAGGCATTATCAATGGTTTCGACAATGGCACATTTGCGCCGGAAGAATATGCGACAAGAGCGCAAGCGGCTGTCATGGTTTACAGGTTGTTCAAACAAATGTAAATTTAAACAGAAGATATGATCGAGCAGCATTAGCTGTTAACTGAGGTGGCGAAGCCACAAATAGATGATTCCTGTATGCGAATTGCACAGGGGTCATCTTTTTTTATCCCCCAAGATACCTATTGTTGATATGAATAAATTACCAAAGGTTTAATCATAATACGAATACAAACATTTACTAAACGACGGGGAAAAGTGGAGGGAGATCTCATGAATCCTGTTCACTTGGAGATCGATATTCATACGAAGGAGCAAGCGTTAAAAGAAATCTTTCGGAATTGTTCAGATGTTAGATTCCGTCAAGTTCAAATAGATGATGAGGTCGTCATCATTCTGGTATACATTGACGGGCTTGTAACTACCGACATTCTGGATAACGCCTTGCTTAAGCTCAGTTTTGAAGGCGTTCCACAAGGTTTAGGTGATGTTGAAACTAGCGGAGAAGCGCTTATACAACAGATCTCGGCTATCGCTGAGACGAATGTTGTAACCAGTCTGCAAGCAATTGTTGATGGCGTTTTGAATGCGAACATTGCCATTTTAATTGATGAAGAGCCAGGCGCCCTGCTTGCCAAATTACATGGTTTCAGTACACGGGCTATTCAAGAACCGAGTATCGAGTATTCGATTCGCGGACCTAAAGAAAGCTTTACGGAAACCTTGCATACGAATACAAGTTTGTTGCGGAGGAAAATTCGAAGTTCAAAGCTCAAATTACAATGTCTAACGGTGGGAGAACTCACACAAACTGACGTAATAATTGCCTATATGGAAGGGATTGCCCAGGATTCAATTGTTAAAGAAGTTATCAATCGGGTGGAACGGATTTGTACCGATGGTATATTGGACACGAGCTATATCGAAGAATTTATTGAGGATGCCCCATTTTCTCCTTTTCCGCTCATCCAGAATACAGAACGTCCTGATATTGTGGCGGCTAGCTTATTGGAAGGTAAAGTAGCGATTATTGAGGATGGAACGCCATCTGTGTTAATTGTGCCAATGACGCTTTGGTCAGGCTTACAGAGTCCGGATGATTATTATGAAAAGTTTATTTATATGAGCTTCATTCGCATGCTTCGCTTGTTTATGGTTTTAATCTCGTTGTTCCTTCCTGCATTTTACGTTGCGGTATCCACCTTCAATCCTCAATTAATCCCGTCCAATTTATTATTCAGCATTATTAGCGCCAGAGAGGGGATCCCTTTCTCAGCTGTAGGTGAAGCACTAATTATGGAAGTGATGTTTGAAGTACTGCGTGAAGCAAGTCACAGACTTCCTAAACAGATTGGTTCAGCTGTTAGTATTGTAGGCGCGCTAGTCATTGGACAAGCCGCTGTGCAAGCCGGTATCGTATCTGCTCCGATGGTTATCATTGTTGCAGCGACAGGCATCGCTTCCTTTACGATCCCTCGATATAGCATGGGGTTTGCTTTCAGGCTGCTGCGCTTCCCGATACTCATTTTGGGAAGCATTTTCGGCCTTTATGGCGTAGTCCTGGCAGCACTTGCAATGGTTATTCATTTGGTTACCCTTCAATCCTTTGGGGTACCGTACCTATCTCCTATTGCACCGCAAGTGTTATCCAGTTTACAAGATACGCTGATTCGCGCCCCCCGTTGGACGATGAATAAGAGATTGCCATTCATTTCAAGCAGGAATAACCCCCGCATATCGAAAGGCGAGAAACGGGGAAAACGGAGCTTTCCAAAAAATGATCAAGAAAATTAGATGTTTCTTAGTCCTCTCCTTGTGTATAGCTTTAACGACCGGATGCTGGGACCGATTGGAATTAAATGATGTTGCTTTTGCAGTAGGCACAGGTCTTGACCTGTCCAAAGATGGAGATATCATACTAACGAGCCAATTTAAACTGCCGAAAAGAAACACATCGGGGGAATCAGGTCAGAATTATTTTACGGCAAGTGCTAGCGGAAAAAATATTCTCAATGTTATGCGTAACTCGCAGGCTGAAATATCCAGACGAATATTTCGCGGACAAAGGCAAATTGTTTTTATTGGCGAAGATTTGGCGAAAAAGGGCGTTTCTCACGTATTAGATGCTTTCACGCGGGATTCAGGATCCAAGATGAGAATCGATATTATGATTGTTAAAGGGGGGACTGCCGAAGAAGTGCTCCAACAAAAATATCCGTTAGAGCCTATCCCCATTATTGCTGCTTCAAAAGAACATTTGGCTATTGGGCTAGAGGGAGATACGGCGTTACGGGATTTTCTAATTTCAGCGTCTACGGATGGAAGCAGTCCTACATTAGAAACGATAGAAACAATTAAAAAACATTCCTCATACTACATAGAGTCGGGGGATGTGAAATCGGGATTTCGAATTACGGGTTCTGCCATTTTTAATAATGAATTAAAATTGGTCGGATTTTTAAATTTGGATGAGAGTCTGATTCTGAATTGGATTAAGCAAAAAATGAAAAGACAAATCATTACGATAGACAAATCTGATTTTGGAACTTTTAGTTATTCGGGTGCCCATATGAAAAGTAAAATTCAACCCGAACTGATAGGGGATCACATACGATTTCATTTAACTTTAGAAGGGAAAGGTTCGATTTTAGAGACGTCTACGGCACTCGACCTCTTGCAAACTAAGAATCTAAACTTGGTCCAAGATATTCTCAACAAGGAGATGGAAACTCAAGTTCTTAAGATGATTAATAAAGTACAGAAAAGATACAAAACGGATATTTTTGGTTTCGGTGAAACCATTCATAAAAAATACCCGCAAGCTTGGCAAACCTTAAAAAGTGACTGGGAGCGTAAATTTGCTACTGCGGAGGTTGACGTGAAGGTGAAGCTGAACGTGGAACAAGTGGGGACAACCGGGCCATCTTTATATTTGAAAAAAAGTGAGATCCAAAAATGAAAAAAATGAACCTGACAGGTATTCAAATTTTCTGGATCGTCTTTTCATTTCAAAGCGGAAATACACTTCTTCTTACGATATCCCCCACTATTAAAGAGGCGCAGCAGGATGCATGGATAGGAGGGATCATTGCCGGGGTCTTGGGTTTATTTATTGCCTATGTATCGACGAAGTTGAGCCTCCTATTTCCAGGTCAGACGATTGTGCAGTACAGTCAAGTTATTTTAGGTAAATGGGTAGGAAAGCTCATTATGATCCCCTATTTCATCCAATGGTATTCGGTACTTGGTGTGATCCTTAAGGAGTTTAGCGATTTCACGATTGCAACGCTTCTTCCTAGAACACCGGTATGGATACTTACAATTACAATGGTCCTGTTGCTCATTTATATTACCTATATAGGGGGGATTGAAGGCATTGGGAGATGCGGCGAGCTATTGGGTCCCTTTATTGTTATCATGCTCATTCTTATATTGCCATTAAATATCCCTGTCATGGATTGGACGCGCATATTGCCGATTTACGAGGATACTGGCATCGGTCATATTTTCAAAGGGGCTTTATCTCCACTATCGTTTTTCGGGGAGGTTTGTATGCTGACCATGCTTGTTTCCTTTATGAAACAACCTTTGGAAGCCCCTGTTCGAGCGATGTTGGGACTTGGCGCAGCTTGCTTCTTATTCATTGTTTCCACACTTTTTGTCATTATGGTATTTGGGCCAGGGTTATCAGCAAAAATGACGCATCCTTTTTTTGATATGGTTAGATTTATTTCCTTTGGCGGTTTTATCGAAAATATCGATGTTGTTATTGTGTTAATTTGGATCATAAGCGTATTTATTAAAATGTCTATCTATTTTTTTATTAGCTGCTATGGGACTGCGCAGTGGCTGCATATGAAAGATTGGAGAAAGCTGATTTGGTTTGTAGCACCGATCGTTCTCATTCAGTCATGGATGTATCCCAACATAACTGTATCAGATATCGAATATGTCACCAGATATTGGATTCCCATCGTATTACCAATCAATATGTTCGGAATTCCCTTGTTTCTATGGATTGTGGCAAGTATTCGTAAGAAGGTTGCGAATGCATATTGAGCGAACAACGCAATAGAACAAACTTGGCCTCTGAACCAAGGAATGTGTTATAAACATTCCTTGGTTCAGAGGCTTTTTATTATAGATGTATTGGTCACAAATAAGTAGTCGTATAATTCGCCGTAGGCAGATTTTCTTCATCGTTCTGATTGCGGAACTGGTGTGGCGTCAGCCCCGTCCACTGTCGGAAATGTTGGCAGAAGTGACTCGCAGAAGAGAATTGGAGCTTATCCGCGATCTGTTCGATAGATAACTCGGATTCGGTTAGCCACTTCTTGGCTTCACGAGTGCGAGTTTGTGCCCAATAGGACCGAAGGGAAAGCCCGTATATCTTTTTAAAGCATTCGGATAAATAAGAACGATTTACATTTAATCTTTCTGCTAGTTCATGAATTTTAAGAGGTTCATGTATGGCGGCCTCCAGCAATGAAGCCGCCTCGTGTGCGAGCGCGAACTGCGTGGAAGTGCCAGTTCCTGAGCTCGTTTGCTTGGATTGTTCGAAGAAGAAGCGGCATAGGTCGGTAATAAATTCGAGCAACTGAGCCTGAATTGACAATTCTGCCAGGGAGCGGTCGAGAGAAGAGACGGTCTCTGACGGATCGCTTAGCGGCCTATCTTGCAGGGAGCGAAAAGCATGAATCAGTTGTTCCACGGCAGTGGTGATGGATCCATTCTTGGACCACTTCGTCTTCGATGAAATAAGCGGCAGGACGGCATTCTGCAGAATGCCGACTGCCGCTTTCATTTCGACGTCGAAATGAAAACCAAAGTAAACCGCAGGCTTGGCAGTTCGAGAAGCGTGTGGCGAGCCGGCTTTCATAACAATGGCATCTCCAGAGTGCAGCTCGTAGATCGTACCGCCGACGGTTTGTTCAATGACCCCTTCAACGCAATACAGAAATTCGAAATACGTATGCTTGTGCTTGGGATAAGACCAATCTATATCGGTGCGGGCATAGTTCATGCCGATCATTCGAAAAGCACTATACATGTTAGGGAACGTGAGGAAATACTCCATATAGATTCTCCTTGGAAAAACGACATTTTTGACATTTTTCATAACAATCACAAATCGTTTCAATCCTTATACCATGGTAAAATCAAGTTAATAAACGAGATATACTACTGATTATAAGGAGTGAGTGTCGATGGCACAAGCGTTAATAATGGGGAACCCGGGTCGTATGACAGTTGATTCCGCATCTGAAATGTTAAAAATGTTGTATTACGTCGAACGCGAACTTATGCGTTTGTTGGGTGGATATTTGTTAAACGTGTCGGATTGGGAGTTGAAAAAAACGATTCCTCGCCATATGTGGCAGGATTCACTTCGCGCGAATGCTTTGCGCTCTAGGGTGCTTGAGCTTCGCTATCCGCGTAGAGACGTTGATGAAGGCCATGATCAGCAACTTACAAATTTCCTGAATATTCTTAGCAAGTGTGCCAATGAAAGGGAATTCATTGAAGGCGTTTACTTCGTGACGAAAGAATTCTTAAAAACACGATATGAAAACTATTTGCAGATCGCAGAGCCGATTGACGATGCGCCTACCATCGCTTTCATGAAACGATTTCCAGAAGAAATAGCCGAGCAGCTGCTTGATGTTCAACGATTATACCCGCAAATCACGCGACGTTTTGTCGCGGCGGATGAATGGATATCCTATCTGGAACGATATGTAGCGGATTTCAGTGGAAGAGAGGAGAAGGGGCAGTCAGCACAGGACTTATCTATTAGCGCAGAAATTACGGCGAGACCTGCCTATGTATTGCCCGAAATTCCCGCTCGTGATCCTAAATTCGAGAAAGCGCTCTATCATCTGCCTCCTAAATTTTTCACACCGGCAGAAAGCTCAATGAGCTTCATCGAGCGTCAAGTGTGCATGGCAATTAACCATGTGAATGAGATGTGGGCATGCGAAGCAATTGGAGCCATGGTGTGGGAGTGGGATGATATGCCATGGGAGTTCTACTTGGATACGGCCCGGTGGTGTTATGACGAGCTCCGGCATTGCTTAATGGGTGAAAAGCGGCTAAAGGCGTGGGGATTCGAAATCGGCGTCGACCATGCCATGGTGGCTGATCACTACATTTCGCAAAACGGCCATGGAGCATTGTCGTTATTGGCTATGATACACAAATTCGAGAATAAAGCGCCTGTGTGGAAAAGCAGCTTGGTCACGGAATTCACGGCACAAGGGGATACGGCAAGCGCGCAAGATTTCGATTACGACTGGGCAGATGAGAGCATTCATATGCAGTATGGTCATAAATGGCTCAGTTACAAACTTAATAACGACATTGATGCGATTGAAGATTTAATGGAAGAATCAGCCGAGCGTTGGGATGACTGGCATGCGAAAGCGAAGCGTCAATGGGATTATGAGCCATTCCTTTCACGCATTACGGCCAAAATCGCCCTTATCGAGAGTGAAAACCATGAATAATTCAATCAAGGTGTTGAACGAAGGAAACGAGCATGTATTCGAGGTGGAAGACAAAGAATTAATTCTCGACGCGGCGATCCGCCAACAGGTACCCATTCCTTATACATGTCGTAATGGGACATGCCGAACCTGCCTTTATCAAGTAGTTGAGGGAACGGTCATTCAGGAGGACGCGGACATTTGCATGATTTCGGAGCAAGAGCTGGAAGCGGGTCGTCGATTACTATGTATGTCGACTTTGCAAGGAGATGCGGTCATTGAGAAGGTCGTACGCAAACGTAGAAGACCAGAAGGAGAGGTGACGAACCTTGGAGCTACGGCTATATAAATCGTTGTGGGGGATGGAGAATGGTACCCTCAGAGAGAATTTCAGGAAAATTGCCGCTGCTGGATATACAGGAGTCGAAGCGGGAGTACCGTCAAAGGAACAGCGCAGCGAGTTCACAGAGCTCTTGGAGGAGCACGGATTAACCTACATTGCCTTGATCGGAACATCGGAAGACCATGATCATACGTTCGCCGAGGGAGTGGCTGATGCTGCAACTCTCCGGCCGCAGTTGATTATTTCGCATAGTGCCCGCGATGCGATGGATGACGATACGCAATTGCGGTTTTTCGAAAGTGCCCTAGAAGTGGAGAGACACCATGGTATTCCGATTGGTCACGAGACGCACCGTCACAGGGCTATGTTCACCCCTTGGACGACGTCAAGGCTGCTGAGTGCACTACCGGATCTGAAGATTACGGCAGATTTCAGTCATTGGTGCTGTGTTTGCGAAACGTTACTGGAAGATCAGGTGGATCATCTGAAGATCGCCTTTGAGCGAACGATTCATATTCATGCCCGCGTAGGTTACGCACAAGGTCCGCAAGTTCCACACCCTGGTGCGCCGGAGTACGCCGCCGAATTAGCAGCCCATGAATCGTGGTGGCGGCAAATCCTGCAAGCCCGCGCCGAGCAGGGCTTCACGTTCACGACACTTACACCTGAATTCGGACCTCCAGGCTACATGCCTACATTGCCATACTCGAATCAACCGGTTGCGGATTTGTGGAGCGTATGTGAGTGGATGAAGGAAAGATTGCAAACGAATAGGTAGTAACACTCAGGGTACAACAAACTCGCTTTGTTGTACCTTTGTGGTATATTCGTTTAGGACAGGGCGAAACTGTTAACGGTAATGTTTTCGGGCAGGTGTCAGAGGAATCGTCTATAATTTGGTTATGTATCAAGAAAGGGGCACTCATTCATGGGGCATAACATCAACGCACCTCAGCGGCTTTTCGTGAAAATGGTGGCTTCCATAACACTTCTGGTTGTCGTGGTCATGATGCTGCTATCGTTCATTTTGTACCTGAATTTCGAGAAAATCCATTCCCGGCAAGTGTCGGAAGCGAATCTAAATGTGCTATCGCAAATTAGTTACAGTGCTAACTACATGTACGAAAATGCCAAAAACTTTGCCGTATCACTTTACGTTGATGAGAAAAACGTTCCCCTGATGTACAGTGAGACGGAGAATTACGATTTAGTAAGCTCGCAAATCAAATATTTGAACACGCTCGTCGAGCAATCCCCGTTCGTTCATTCCGTTTATGTATATAATAACAAGCTGGACAAGTACTATTCGACGTGGAAATCTCCGATAAATGATGCCAAATCATTTTTCGATCAGGATATCGTGAATGTGGTTAGTGAGATGAAATTTAGCCCGGAGACCAAGTTTGCGCCGATTCTCAGGAAAATCCCTGTCAGTTTAGCAGGTCAAACGGAAAGCAATCCGTCTATGGACGTTATTTCCTTCATTCTCTATGATCTCCCGGCAACGGATAATAAAGTTCAAGGCGCTATTATCATCAACATCAACGTGGATTATTTGAACCAGATGATTCATTCCTTAAGCAAGAAACAAATTTCAACCATTTCGGATATTGTCATTCTGAATCAACAAGGGCAAATCGTTACGACAACCTCGCCTGATTATCGATTAATTGATTGGACGAGCCAACCCTACACAAATATCCGCCAAGATCAATCTGGATATCTGCTGCAAAAGATTCATGATGAGAAATTTATGCTGTCTTATGCAACCTCGGACATTCTGAATTGGCGTTTCATCAGTATCGTACCCTATAAACTTATCGTCAAAGATATTAATACAATGAAGCGTATTACATTTCTGGTCTGTGCCATACTTCTGGCTGTTGGGCTTTCCTTGGCATTCATTCTGAGCAGGTACTTATATGCCCCTGTTGAGGTTCTTTTCGGCAAAATGAAATCGTTAGAGAAGGTAAATCGAGAAACGGTCTATTCTAAAAAGATGGATGTCCTCCGAAATTTACTTTCGAATAGGGAGAACGACATTGCCTATTTGCAGAGGATGTTCAGCAGCTATCATATCCCTTTGGAACCAGGCAAAAGTCACCAGCTGTTTATCCTAAGTATCGACCGGTTCAATGAATTCACGCGGAATTATAACAATGGGGACCAGAAATCATTAAAGTTTGCCATCGGCAATGCAGCCAGTGAAATTGCGTCTCGTAAGTTTACTAACGTTTTTGTTGACACGGAAGTAGATAGTATCGTCATCTTGTTTGAAGTTGGGTCCGATACGTACGAGTACAACCGGATACAACAGTATGCGATTATACGTGACATTCAGCAATGGACAGCAGACAATTTGAAGCTATCTTTATCGGCGGCCATTAGTTATGTCGCTTTGGATCTATCGGATATATCCCGGTCCTATTCGGAGGCTCAGACGATTCTAAAGTACCGGATGTTCTTCGGGTGGGGATGTATCTTGACGCCGGATTCACTTGCGCATATTAATGCCGATTATTTCGAACCTCCGGTGAAGCTGGAAGTGAAGCTAGAGGAGCATTTGCTTTACGGCCGGTTGGAAGAGGCTAAGGAAGTACTTGGGGAAATCCATAGCTATATTGGCGAATATGCCTATGATACGGCGATGTCTTATTTATTTTCGTTTGCGTATACGTTGTTTAAGAAAAACAATGAACTACGACCTAATGGGAGCAGCAGGAAGCTCGACATCGATTATTACTCCTTTACCAAAGAATTAGGTTCACTCGAAACCATGGATCAAATTTTCATCAAATTTACGGAATTATTTGCGATGATCTGCGAGGTGAACAACCAATCCAAGAACAGCCGCAAAACTGTTATTATTAACTCGATCGTAAAGATTATGGAAAGTAACTATACAGATAAGTCGTTGTCTCATGAAGGGATCGCCAATACCTTGAATTTATCACGGGATTATATCGGTAAATTATTTCGGGAATCCTACGAGATGTCCATTGCGGATTATATCAATGAGATTCGCTTGAATAAAGCGAAGGAACTACTTGAACAGGATAGCCGGACAGTCTCCGACATTATGGAGGCCATTGGCTGGGAGAACAAAAACTATTTCTATAAAATGTTTAAATTAAAGTTCGGTGTAACAACTAGCGAGTATCGACTGCATAAGGTTGCCGAAGCGGCAGAAAAAGTGGATGATTAATCGTGCCGCTTGGTACCTGTCTGGTCACGAACGGCAAGAGGTCAATTTTCCGTGAATTGGCCTTTTTGGCATGCCCAAATGGCAGAGTGCAATATTCCGAACTTCATGTAAAATTCCGTACAATAAGGAAAAGACGGGCTTTTTACTGAATTGTGTGGTTTACGCTCAAGGGAAAATCGGGGTAGGCTGTAGATACGAAAGCAAACCTAACAGAATGATTAAACAGAACGGAAGTGGTGAAACTAACATGGAAACAAACACAGCCAATACGCTCAGCGGTGTATTAAGAAAGAGGAAGAGCCGAACGAGAATACAACGTTTTATGTATGCGATGCGTCAGAACAAATGGTTGTTTGCGATGGCGGCACCCGGTGTGCTTTTCCTTCTTATTTATGCCTACACGCCAATGTTGGGACTTGTAATCGCATTCAAGCGGTATAAGTTCGACGAAGGAATTTTCGGCAGCAAATGGGTTGGCTTTCAGAACTTTGAATTTCTATTTGCTACACGTGATGCCTGGCAAATAACACTGAATACGTTGTACTTGAATGCACTATTTATAGTAATCGGAACGGTAAGCTCCATGTTTGTTGCGCTGTTACTCAATGAAGTTCGGAAAAAAGGACTCCTTAAATTTTATCAGTCAGCGCTATTCTTTCCTTATTTTCTGTCTTGGGTCATTGTCGGGTACTTTACCTACGCATTGCTCAATTATGATAGCGGAACGATCAATAAACTGCTGGAATCCGTTGGTTTCTCCAAAATTCAATGGTATGCCAAACCGAATTACTGGCCTTTCATTTTGATTATCGTGTACGTCTGGAAAAATATTGGGTATTTCAGTGTTATTTATTTGGCATCGATGATGGGGATCAGTCATGAATATTATGAAGCTGCCAAAATAGACGGAGCAAACAAATGGCAGCAAATCACCAAAATCACGATTCCGCTGCTTATACCTGTCATTACGATTATGACATTGCTCCAAATTGGACGTATCTTTTATGCTGATTTCGGGTTGTTCTATCACGTCCCGCAAAATACAGGGTTACTTTATTCAACGACAGACGTCATCGATACGTATGTATTCCGCTCTTTACGTATGCTGGGGGATGTAGGAATGGCTTCAGCGGCGGGATTCTATCAAGCGGTTGTAGGGTTAATTCTGGTATTGCTCTCCAATTGGATTGTTCGCAGAATTAATCCAGACAATGCCTTATTTTAATGAAGAGAGGAGGTTGAATATGGAATCCCGGCAAATTCACAACGCAGAAATCGTCCAACGTTTCATCGTTAATGGCATTTTAATACTCGTTAGTATACTCTGCCTCATCCCGTTATTATTAGTACTGTCGGCTTCCCTATCGGATGAAACGGCTATTTCGGAATATGGCTATACGCTGATCCCCAAAGTCTGGAGTCTATTTGCTTATAAGTATGTCTTATCAGAACCGACACAGATTATGCAGGCTTATGGTGTGACGGCTCTAGTAACCCTATTAGGTACGGCCATCTCCTTGCTTGTTTCTTCCTTACTTGCGTATACCTTATCGCGTCAAAGCTTTGTATTACGCAAGCCGCTGTCGTTTTACGTATTTTTTACCATGTTGTTTAATGGTGGAATCGTACCGACGTATATATTGGTTACGCAATATTTGCATCTCAAAAACAGCATATGGGCGCTCATCATCCCCTATATCGTTATTCCGTGGTTCGTTCTGTTGTTAAGATCGTATTTCACACAAATTCCAGAGTCATTGATCGAAAGCGCCAAGATAGAAGGTGCGGAGGAATTGCGGATTTTCTTCCAGATTGTGATTCCCTTATCGCTTCCAGCCATGGCGACAATCGGATTGTTTATCATCCTGATGTACTGGAACGACTGGTATTTGGCACTGATGTATGTCGATACCCCTAAAATTTATCCGTTACAATACTTACTGTACTCCATCATGGAGAACATTAATGCGATCTCGGCTAACCCACAGACGATGGGCATAGCCCTACCTGGTCAAACGGCACGTATGGCCATAGCTGTATTGGCGACAGGACCTATCTTGTTTGCTTTCATGTTCGTGCAACGGTTTTTCGTTCGAGGGTTAACGGTAGGAGCAGTGAAAGGCTAAATGTAGCTATAGCCGATGATTCGGATTAGCATAGATCATACACATGATTAAGGGGAGGCAAAAAAATGAAAAAACGCAATGTATTCACAGTCGTAACTCTATCTTCATTGATCGTCATGACGGCGCTCACAGGATGCAGCAAATCTACGGAAGAAGCTAGCAGTAAACCGGTAGCAACTGGTGAGGCTAAGCCCTCAGATAGTGGTAAAAGTGGTGAGAAAGCATTAGAGCCTGTCGAACTAACTTGGTATTATCCAGGAACGGTACAGAAGGATGCTGCCCTCATTCAGGAGGAAATCAATAAAATTACAAAAGCAAAAATTAATGCGACTGTGAAGTTGAGTGTGATCGATTGGGGTGCCTACGATCAGAAAATGAATGTCATCAATGCCACCAATGAGCCGTATGATCTTGCTTTCACGTCGAGCTGGACGAACAATTATTATCAAAATGTAGCCAAAGGCAGCTTTGCTCCGCTGGATGAACTGCTAACCAAATATGCACCTAAGCTGAAATCGAGCATGCCCGCACAGTTCTGGGATGCAACTAAGGTTGATAACAAAATTTACGGTATCATTAACCAACAAATTTTTGCCAAAGCCTATGGGGTATTTATTCGTAAGGATTTAGCTGACAAATATGGTTTGGATATTAAGACAGTTAAGAAGAGCGAGGATTTGGAACCATTCTTTGACCAAGTATTGAAAGGTGAAAAAGGCATCACGCCATTAGCATTAAATAATGAAGTCAACGTCACACTTCCTTATAAGAGTCAATTCGATACGATCGGCGACCAATTCTCACCTGGTGTCGTGATGATCGGGGATAAAGGTCTGAAAGTTGTCAATCAATATGAAACGCCGGAAATGAAAGCACACTTCGAGGATGCGAAGAAGTGGTTCGATAAAGGGTACATTAAGAAAGATGTCACATCGACCAAGAGAGATCAAGCAGATGGTGATATGAAAGCTGGCAAATATGCTGCTTTGATTAACGTGGTGAAGCCTGGAGGCGAGCAGGAGCTTAAGAGTAAGTACGGCTTCGAATTTGTCAGCGCGTATCTAGAGAAGCCGATTGTATCGACAGAAGGCATCATCTCGACATTAAATGCGATCAGTAAGTCGTCCAAAAATCCAGAGCGCGCCATGATGTTCATGGAACTGATGAATACAGACAAGCAATTATACAATTTGATCTCGCACGGGATAGAAAATAAGCACTATGTGAAAGTGGCAGATAACGTCATTGGCATGCCAAGTGGCGTAACTGCGGAGACGAACAGCTATAATCCGAACTCGGATTGGATGTTCGGTAACCAATTTAATGGCTATTATACCGATAAATCGCAAGTGGGCGCTTGGGAAGCAACGCAAAAGCTGAATAATGAAGCTGCCTATTCGGATTTGTTAGGTTTCAGCTTTAATCCGGAGCCTGTAAACAGCAAAATTGCCCAGGTTACGACAGTGCTGAATCAGTATTTGAACGCGCTTCAAACCGGTACATCCGATCCGAACACACTGTTACCTCAGCTAATTCAGAAATTGAAGGCTGCAGGCGGGGATGACATTGTGAAAGAGAAGCAAGCTCAAATCGACAAGTGGAAAGCATCGAAGAAATAACTATATAGTACAAAAAAAGAAAGGGGACTCTTTAAGTAGGTCTCCTTTCTCTATGAACAAAAGGGGATAACAACTTATGGATCTACAAACGGTTCGAACGAAGAACAGCTTTGACGCAGATTGGCTTTTTCATAAAGGGGATATTCCTATTCGTTATGCGGTTAAGGCCGGCATGACCGGAGGCATCACAGACTGTGAAAAGATGGAGGAGGGGGATTGGCTCGACATTGCATTCGTGGACAAAAGCGTCGATGCAGATACTGTTCCGAAAGACTGGGTATCTGTGCATCTACCCCACGACTGGTGCATAGAAGGCGATTACATCAACGATCCGAATTTAGGCAGCAGGCCGGCGAGCAGCGGGTATTTGCCAACAGGTATCGGTATGTATGTGAAAGTTTTCGATATAGCTAGAGATGATCTAGGCAAGAAAATTAATCTTGAATTTGATGGTGTTATGCGGAATTCAACCGTCTGGGTCAATGGCCATCTCATGGGCAGACATACAAGCGGCTACACCAGCTTTATCTATGATCTAAGCGATGTGTTGCGCTATGGGGATGAGGGAAAGAACGTTGTATGTGTCAAAGTGGACGCTACGGAAAGCGAAGGATGGTGGTACGAGGGATGCGGCATCTATCGGCACGTTTGGCTTACGAAGACGGAACGCGTGCATGTGGCGCATTGGGGAACGTATGTGACGACACCGGTTGTAACCGAATCGCATAGCGATGTTCGTATTCAAACAAGCGTAGAGAACACCAATGCAACATCCGCTGCAATTTCGGTTACATCAACGATCATAGATGGACAAACGGGGGAGACAGTTGGGTCTGTTTCATCCGAAGGCTCGATTGAACCTATTACTAACCTGATGTTCGAGCAGACGGTACGTGTTGCTCAGCCGAAACTTTGGTCACCGGATACGCCTCATTTATATCAAGTATTAACGGAAATACGCAATGTAGAAGGAGCAATCGTTGATACTTATGAAACGACATTTGGTATTCGGACGATTGAATTTACGCCAGACCGAGGTTTTTTTCTAAATGGAAAGCCGTTGATTATTAAAGGAACGTGTAATCATCAGGATTTCGCGGGAGTAGGCGTGGCGCTTCCTGACCGAATTATTGCATATAAAATCGAATTACTTAAAGAAATGGGTTCTAATACGTACCGCAGCGCCCATCATCCGGCTACACCAGAGCTGCTTGATGCATGCGACCGCTTGGGTATGATGGTCATTGAAGAGAATCGTAAACTCGACAGCTCGCCGGAAGGTATCGATAATTTGAAGCGCATGCTGTACCGGGGACGCAACCACCCAAGCATCATCATGTGGAGTATGGAAAATGAAGAGATTTTGGAAGGAACGGTTATGGGTGCTCGCATCCTGCAGACGTTATCCGATGTGACCCATACGATTGATCCTACGCGTCCGACGACTGCTGCATTGAATCACGGCTGGAACGGCGGGGGCTATGCGGAAGCCGTAGATATCGTGGGCTACAATTACGGTCAACGTGAAGATCAAGATGTGAATGATCATATCACGTATCCGGATCGGATCATGATCGGCAGCGAGAGCGCCAGTTGCACGACGACACGCGGCATTTATGAGACGGACGAAATACGCGGGTATGTTCCCGCATACGGAACCGTGTATCCTTCCTGGGGATGTACACCGGAGAAAGCTTGGACCGACGTTGTTCAGAATCCTTTTCTGACGGGCATTGTCGTCTGGACTGGATTCGATTATCGCGGCGAACCGACGCCTTATGAATGGCCATGCATCAATTCGCATTTTGGCATCATGGATACGTGTGGGTTTCCCAAAGACAGCTACTATTATTACAAATCTGTTTGGACGAATGAACCGGTGCTTCATATCATGCCGCACTGGAATTGGGAGGGCCGAGAAGGCGAATCCATTCATGTTCAGATTTACAGTAACTGCGATGCGGTAGAACTGCGTTTAAACGACATAAGCCTAGGAAGAAAGATGATGATTCCGAATTCCCATCTAGCATGGGATGTCCCCTATGAGCCTGGTGAACTGACGGCAACAGGATATAAGGACGATGTAGCCATTCTCGTGAAACGTGTTGCGACTGCTGATGCTCCGAATCAAATCAAGCTGATGCCTGATCGTACGACGATTCAAAGGGATGGTACGGATGTCGTTGTCGTAAGAGTTGCAGTGGCGGATGCATGGGGACGTATCGTTCCAACGGCAGATAATGAAATCCTGTTTACAGTAGAGGGCTCGGGTACTATAATCGGCGTCGGTAACGGGAATCCAAGCAGTCATGAATCAGATAAATCGAACCGCCGTAAAGTTTTTAACGGTTATTGCCTTGTACTGGTTCAGTCCAATGGAGCAGCGGGAACGATCAGACTACGGGCTAGTTCAGTAGGCTTAGTGACGGAAGCGATCACGATAGAAACAGTGTAATGGAGAGTATACAACGCCATGACAGATTGCCCAATCATCTCTTGGAGATTCAGTCTGCTTTTGTTCGCCTTGGTAGCCGTAGGAGTAAATAGGGATGGCAATTGTTTATTATTTCGAGTAAAATAATGGCCACTAAGTTGAATTTGCAAGTACGAAAAGGGTGGAGTCAACCTTGCTGAAATTGATGATTGTAGACGATGAAATTGAAATTCGTGAAGGCTTGCTTGCAATGGAATGGGCAGAACTAGGGCTAACCGTTGTCAAAGTATGTGAGAATGGTCTGGAAGCTTATATGTGGATTAGGGATAATCCCGTAGATATTGTACTAACGGACATTCGCATGCCGCATATGGATGGCATGGAGCTGGCTGCGAAGCTTCACGAGCAATTTAGCTACACAAAGGTCGTTGTCCTCTCGGGCTATGACGACTTCCTATATGCTAGAAACTGTATCCGATATGGTGTAGAGGACTACCTCCTGAAGCCGGTTCGTTTAGACCAGTTAAAGGATACGATGCTCAGATGTGTCAACGGCCTCAATCAGGATAAGCAGCAGCAGATGCGAGCGATTATGCTGGAGCGGCGCTCTATGCTGTTAACTAACGTGCTGAGGAAGAAATTCATTCAGCAATGTACGTCCGTACCCGTTAGTCAGGAAGAGTGGGAGGAAGGGTGCTCAGTTGGGGAAATGCTGTTGGACAGTCCACCTTATACAGTCTGTCTGCTTAAATTTGATATCGACCTATCCGCTCCGTGGGAGGTGGACAAGCACCTACTCGCTTTCGCTCTTCACAACATATTGATAGATTTATGGGACGACAAATATGGCTATCATAGTGTGAATGATTCAACCGTGGAAGTGCTTTTTCTTGCACAAGGAGAAGAGGATTGGATGGTCATCATGACAGAGCTCAGAAAACAGCTCTATGGCATTCGGGGACTATTTCCTTCTACCTTCTCGATCAGCATAGGCCAGACGGTTAACTCCATACAAGATCTGCCTCTGTCCAGACTAAGTGCGGATAAAGCCCTCTCTTCAGGGGACGTGGATTGCATTCAAGTGTATGATCATAAGCAATTCGATCCCTCAACCAGGCAGACCGCTGAGCCAGACACCATATTGCTTCAGCAACTCCAGCATGTGGGACCGCTTAATCAGACAGGCATGGATGTGGTTAATCAAGGGAAGGCATATATTCGAGCAAACTATAATCGCTCAATAACGTTATCTGAGGTGGCAGATCATGTTCATGTGAATGCCAGTTATTTAAGCTTTTTGTTCAAAGAAATGTCTGGTGAAAATTATATCGCTTATTTAACTTCATGTCGGATCGAAGCAGCCAAAGAACTGCTCGCTGAGACTCAATACAAAGTATATGAAATTGGAGAAATGGTGGGGTATGAGAACTCGCGATATTTCTCGCAAATTTTTCGCAAAATAACCGAACAGACGCCAAATGATTATCGTATTTCCGTGAGGAATTGATTGCCTTTAGCTCTTATGACACTTCCAGATCCCAAAAAAATCGAACATCCATCCAAAAGTAGCGGCATTGAGACAATGCCGCTATTTCTTTACTATGAAAAGTGTAAAGCAAATAACAGATTTGGATGACGAGGGGATTGATTGAAATGAATTGGAAGCGCTATGCGTTTGGTATGATGTCAACAGTAATGGCAGTCTCGCTTACAGCTTGTACGACTACGAAGGAGGCTGCACCCTCTGCATCAGCTGAGTCGAAAAGCACAACCCCTGCTAAGCCGCAGGAGATGACATTCGTCAGCTGGTCGAGTGAAGAAACGACAGGTAAATCAATTATTCAAGATGGTATGGTAGGCTCTTGGAACAAGAAAGAGACCGCATTCCCGATCAAAACAGTGGGTTATCCATGGGATAAGTCCCTGGAGCAAATTATTCTCAAATCACAGGCCAAACAGGATATGGATATTGCACAAGTCGATATTACTTGGTTTAATACGCTGAATAAAATGGGCGTCATGGTGGATTTAAATACGTTATTAGATCCACAATGGATCAAAGATAACTTCGACGAGGCAGCATTGAAGGCAGGTCAAGTTGATGGCAAACAGTATGCGCTTCCGTGGACAGTTGCTGCTATTTCCATGTTGTACAATCCGGTTATTACTGAAAAAGCTGGTATTACAGGCGTGCCTGCGACACTGCAACAATTCGAAGAAGCGCTAGCCAAGGTGAAAGCGAGCAACCCAGATGTGATTCCTTATGCGGCTATGACGAAGAATGGAGCTAACATTTCCCAGGATTTCCAGACGTGGTTGTGGACCAATGGAGGCAGTGTTTTCGATGCTAGCGGAAATGTAACCATTAACAATGATAAAGGGGTTCAAACCCTGACTTGGTTCAAAGGACTTTTCGATAAAGGTTATATCAAAATGGACATCGACCGCGTCGAAGCGAGAAATCTATTCTCGCAAAATAAGGTAGCTTTCTATGATGATTCGATTGTTGCTCGAGGCTTCCAAGTATCCAAAGGAATCTCCGACGCTGACATGCCGAAGCATCTCGTACCGATGCCGCGCCCTGTAGCCAAAGAAGGCGATAAGCAGCAAGCCAAGCTATGGGGTCATTATTTGATGGTTTCGAAGGATTCGAAGAATCCCAAAAAGGCAGCTGAGTTCATTAAATCCATTTTGACCGATCAAGAGCTTGCGATTAAATACTTCAAATCCGCCTCAACACCACCAGTAA
Organism: Paenibacillus plantarum; assembly: GCF_013141695.1. GTDB lineage: Bacteria > Bacillota > Bacilli > Paenibacillales > NBRC-103111 > Paenibacillus_E > Paenibacillus_E plantarum. Next base: position 108,619 of record NZ_WHNY01000004.1, on the reverse strand, counting down.
TTAAGAAAATTGCCGACCTGCCGGAAGTGAAGAACGACGCGTACACAACGGGTTATCTGAAAATTGCAGCTAGCTCGAAGGCAGGCGAAACAGAAAAGTATGCGCAATCCAAGACAATGGATCAAGTCATTTCCGAAGAGATTCAAGCGGCACTGTTGAACGCCAAAACACCGCAAAAAGCGATGGACGATGCAGCTGCAAGATTAAAAGAAACTTTGAAAAAAGAGTGATGAGCCTATGATTGCTAATGTGAAAAAGAAGGCATCAACAGAAAACCGTATCGGTTTTCTGTTGGTCTTACCTGCTATGCTGGTCTTTACAGCGATTATATTTTATCCGTTCCTTCAGTCTTTGAGCCTTAGTTTTACCGATAAAAGTATGCTCAGTCCTAGCATGAATTTTACTGGAATTACGAATTTCATTAGCTTGTTCAAGGACCCCAATTTCTATGAGATTTTCAAGAATACACTGATCTTTGTAGCCGGGGGCACACTGCTCCCCTTCCTGCTCGCATTTGCCTGGTCCATCGTATTAAATGAAGGCTTTCGCGGTGAGAAGCTCTTGCGAACGTTGACGCTTGTTTGCTGGGTTATCCCGAGCACGTCGATTGGACTCTTATGGATCTGGATGTTTAACGGTAATTACGGGGTAATCAATGCTTTTATGCAGCATTTGGGGCTCATCTCCAAGAACATCACATTCATGGGACGGCCGGATACCGCAATGATTGCGGTTATCATCGCCAAAACTTGGCAAACCTTACCTTGGTTCATGGCGTTTCTCCTCGGAGGACTGCAATCCGCGCCGCAAGATCAGGCAGAAGCTGTTAAGATGGATGGCGGCAACAACTGGACCGTGATGCGCCATGTGATTATGCCCCATATGAAATCGCTGGTATACATCATTTTAATTCTAGGCGTGATCGGTAGTTTTCAACAATTCGATCTCGTATGGGTTATGACGCAAGGGGGACCTGCGCGATCAACGACGACGCTTGCAGTTGAAGTGTATCGGCGCGCTTTTGAGAGTTACGATATTGGAGGGGCTGCTGCTGTAGGAATGGTTTGGGTGCTTCTGCTATCAATATTCGCCGTTATGTACGTACGAAGCATGAAAGATAAATCATAACGGAGGAGGGCATTAGCTTATGTTTGAGAAAACATGGGGGTTTCGGCTCTTTTTCTGGTCGACACTCATTTTGATAGGTTTGTTTATTATGTTCCCCTTATATTGGATGTTGAATACAGCGTTGAAACCAGCGGCTGAAACACTCGTTCCGACACTGGTTCCTAGCCATCCGACGTTAAGTAATTTTTGGAAAGTTATTCAAGACCCGCAGCTTAGACAATATGTGAAAAATAGTTTGTTTACTGCAGGAGTAAGCAGTATTCTTGCGACATTCATTTCCGCTTATGCGGGATTCAGCTTCTCTAAATTTCGCTATCGCGGACGGAAGTCATTCATGAGCGCCATCATGATTTCCAAGATGTTTCCTTACGGCGTTCTTCTGTTGTCCATTTATATCCTGATGCAGAGATATGGACTGTTAGACAGTTATACGTCACTAATTTTGGCCTTTGTAACGTTTACGCTCCCTGTTGGTACATGGACTTTAAAAACATATTTTGATGAAATTCCAGATGAGGTATTGGAATCTGCCAAAATGGATGGAGCAGGTTGGATGTTGATCATCCACCGCATTATTTTTCCGTTGGCACTACCAGGTTTAGTTTCGGTTGCGATATTTGGGTTCGTCTTAAGCTGGAACGACTTACTGTATTCACTGACATTGGTTACGGATCCAGCCAAGCGAACGTTGGCTCCTGGACTTGTTATGAAGTACATCGGAGAGTCAAGTTCTGATTATGGCGGGATGATGGCAGCGTCGATCATGGTTTCTGTTCCCGTGACAATGATTTTCCTCGTGTTACAACGTTTTTTTATCAAGGGACTAACCGCAGGTGCCGTGAAAGGATAGGTGTAACATATGCCAACTACATCAAGAAAGCCAAATGTGATCTTGATCACGACCGATCAGCAGCGGAAGGACAGTTTGGGGTGCTATGGGTCGGATTTCGTCCATACGCCACATCTGGATCAACTGGCTAATGATTCAGCGCTCTTTGAGCGGGCGTATTGCACGAATCCTGTATGCACACCAAGTCGAGCTTCCATTTATAGTGGCAAGTATGTCAGTCATCATGGCGCGTGGAATGTTGGTACTGCGATTTCAGAGGACGAAGTGTTGCTTCCCCATCAATTTGCAGAGTATGGATACCGGACGCACCATATCGGCAAAGCGCATTTTCAGCCATATTTCATTACACCGGATCAGTCGATGGAATCCAAAGAAGAGGGCTGGGAGACTCATGCCGAGCAGTTTCACGGTCCCTACTATGGCTTTCAATCCGTAGAACTGGCGATCGGCCATTCTTTATATGGAATGCGAGGTCATTATGGACTTTGGGTCAAGGAACAATCCGGCAAGACGGCCTTTGATGCGGAGCGCAAAGGAACGATGGCGTTCGGTGGAGAGGCCTATGATTGGGATTTACCCGAGCACCTGCATAACAGCAGATGGACTGCGAATCGCGCTTGCGCTTTCATCCGCGATCAAGCCCAGGAAGAGAAGGAACCCTTCTTCCTGAGCATAGGTTTCCAGGATCCTCATCATCCTCATGCGCTCCCTGTAGAGCGAGCGAAGAAGATAAATACGGATAATATACCTTTGCCTAACTTTGAAAAGGGAGAACTTGACGATAAACCGCCACATTTCGCAGCCGTGCAAACGGGGGAATGGAATGAGGATCACCCTCTTCATGGGAAATATCCAATGGCTGGACAGTCTTCTGATGGGAATGACTATCGTTTGGTAAATGATGAAGACGCTCTTCTTGGCAAAGCCTATTACTATAGCATGGTCGAGATGGTGGATGAGGCGATCGGTGAAATTCTTGCGTCGTTAAGAGAAGCGGGTATCGACCAAGATACAATCATCGTGTTTACTTCAGATCATGGGGAACTGCTGGGGGATCACGGGATATGGATGAAAGGGCCATTTCATTACGAACAGCTTATTAATGTGCCACTGCTCGTTCATTGGCCTGAAGTCATTCCAGCAGCTCGACATGGCGCAATCATCAGCCTGGTGGATATAGCGCCTACGTTGATGTCCTTATGCGGGCTGCTCACTCGCGTGCGCATGGATGGCTTAGATGCAAGTGAGCTTCTCAAGGGCCAGCTGCATTATGTGCGCGAGAGCGCTTTGATCGAATGCATTGATGACCAAGAGAAGCTGCGTCTCAAAACGTTAGTGACCAAGCAGCATAAGTTGACGATTTATTATGGTGCATACGGCATAGATTATGGAGAGTTATATGATCTGGTCATAGACCCGCACGAGCGACGCAATCTTTGGAATCTCGCTGATTATAGGGGCATCCAGTCTGAGCTGCTGCTTAAGTTACTGCATGAGCTAGAGACGATAGAAACAAGACGCGATCGCATTGCGTACGCATAGTAGAAATCCGCCTGTGGTATATCGCATGGGCGGTTTTCCTACTTTTTCCCGTTGTATTCGTTATAATGTAAGAAATATGTCTTACCTACTTGGAGGCTGCGATGATACGGCGTTGGACCGCTTGGACGGCCATACTTGTTATTTTACTAGGATTGATCATCATGTTCGTGCATCAGAAGCGTATTACTTCATCAGAAGAAGTAGATTACTCAGAAGCAAGCGAACCTGAGCGTGTCACCATTACATTTGCGGCACGAGACATTGAGCTAACCCCTTCGATGATCGCTGACTTTGAGAAAGCGCATCCCAAGGTAGCGATCAAACGAATCGATATGGATACGGGGAAGATGGCCCTGCTTAGTAACAGTGCAACTTCTCCCGATATTTTGTTAATTCGCGGTGCTAAAGAATTGCCGTACTACGCTTTACATGGTTTTGCGATGAATGTGGAAAGTCGAATCAGAAACAGTACGATGTTTCCAAGTGATGATTTATTTCCTGTGACGAATATTTATCGTTTTGACGGCAATAACCAAGGGGCTGGTCCTTACTATGGTTTTATGAAAGACTGGTCGCCTGATTATACGATTATGTACAATAAGACCCTCTTCGATCAAGCGGGCGTCCCGTATCCTGACTCGAAGACGCCGATGACGTGGCAGCAATTGATGGATACAGCCCAAAAGCTAACTGTTAATCAGCAGGAGAATTCTACTCAGCCAATAAGGCAGTATGGCTTAGGGATTAATAACCATTTCACAGCACTGAATCAAGATGTGCTATTGCTGCAGCTTGCCCAATTAGATAAATCACCTTGGTATGATCATTATCGAAAGGCTGACTTTACATCTCCCGAGATGAGTCGTATTCACAATCTCTGGAATGAAGCGGTAGATCACGCCGTAGGACCGACTCCAATAAATGCAGAACTGAAAACACCCTCCTCGTTGTTTCTCGATGGCAAGATGGGGATGTTCATGGTCGGTTATTGGTTCTTGAACTCCATCGAGCAGATGGGCATGGGCGGGAAGTCCTTTCCTGTCGGCTTCGCTCCGGCTCCTGTATTTGAGGATGGTAAGCGGCTCTCTCCTGTGCAAGCAGGCGTAGGTGGCATTATCTCGGCCAAAACAGCACATAAAGAAGAGGCATGGGAAGTGTTCGAGTGGTTCTTCGCAGGTCCTCCAGCGGATGAACGGGCCAAGCAAGGCTGGGGTGTACCAGCTTTTCGTTCGAAATTCAAACTCCTGCCCAAAGATACGGAACTGCAGCGCGCAGCTTTCGCGTTCGTTCAAGCTGAGCTGGCATATTGTGATACGTTGCTGGATAACAACCCCTACTTACTGGAAAATTCGCTAACGCAAGCGTTGGATAAAAATATCGTTCCTGTCTATTTTCATCGTAAATCCATGGATCAAGCGTTCTATCAACTAACAGAAGAGATGAACTATAGTATTACGGATAGTATCCTGAACACCCAGATTAAATAAGATCATCTGACGAGGAAGGCGGATTGGGGATGCACCGTAAGGTTGTAAGAAGAGCTGTTGCGCTCATGCTAATATTCCAACTGCTGCTCTACGGCTTGGTCTTTGGCAACTATTTCAAGTTTATTGCGAATAATCAAAGCTCAACGGCGGAGCGCATGCTGCAATATCAAAATGAGAGCATCGTACACTATTTTGGAGAACTAGAAGCTATGCTAGCACTGATCAGCTCGGATGATTGGATCAATTACGCCAAGCTGTATTTGAATATGAAAGATTCACGCGAACAACGGGAATATGGGGAAAAGCTAAGTCAAATGGCAGGCGAGTTGAACTTAGCCGATTCTCTTGTGGAGGATATCTTCATCATTGGTCAGAACGAGAATCAAGCGAATTTTCGGAAAACGATAGGCCAACAAAGCTGGAGTAGTGACAATCTTCCGTCGCTGGACGCTTTGGAGCGAATCGGGATGCTGTGGCGCATTGTTCGCAACAGCGGGAAACCGGATATTTTGAGGAAGGAAGAGTTTCTTAAATTAGCAGAGAATCAGGGGCTGGCCGGATGGACCCCTTCACAAATAAAGAATGCTACCTCTTTCATTGATCTGACGGATCGAAAAATGGTTATCTCCACCTATCGCTCCAATGTGCTAGTGCTTCTAACTCTGCAACCTGACTTCATGCAACATTTTGTCTATTCAGAAGGTGCTCAGGGAAGGTTTATTCTGCGTAACGAAGCTGGGGGGATCATCTGGACTAGCCATGCAGCACAAGAGAGAGGTGAATTGTCCGGTCAGCGTTCCTATAGTACGAAGTTAATTCCATATGAGTACGAGTTACAGTGGATACCGGATCCTGCTTCATTATGGTCATTTAAGTCTTTGCTATTGCTAGGTATTGCCCTGACGGGTGTGATATTGATGTATACGAAGAAAATGTCAGAATCCATTAGTGCGAGTATTTTCGTTCCATTTCGTCGGTTAGCAAGTGTGATACAACGTGAGTCCAATGAATGGCCGAAATCGCCAATTTCTGTTCGTACTTGGAGCAATACGTTAATGAAGTTGCCTTTAAGATGGAAATTATTGTATTTATATAGTGTGTCCGTTATCTTGCCTATACTTCTGTTGGGAATTTTTTACTCCTCGTTTTTTTATTATATGTCCAAATCTGATTTGACGAATGCAACCAAGGTTACAGCTGAACAATTACGTTTATATATTTCAAGGCAATTTCAGAGCTATGAACAGTTAGCAGATTATTTATTCATTTCCGAGAATTTACGGGGACCTCAACGAGCATGGCTGCATCCGAGTATGTCTAATGTCAACTATGCGGTAAGATACAATGCACTGGGCGTCATTGAGCCATTTTATGTACAGATGGTCGGATCCCAGGCAGCGGCTGAACCTCAGATTCTATCAACGCCATTTAATCGGGTACTTTGGGTTCCCGAAACCGCAGATGAATTCGGCCGCTTCGTTCCATCTCTAGCCAGGAAAATTGTGTCCGAAGAAACAACGACAGGGTATCTCGTGCTGCGTTTAAAACAAGGAGCGCTGGAACCATCCATCGCCAAACAGGTACCGGACATTTTGATTACCAAAAAGAATCAAATTATATATCGAAGCGGAGCGCAGTCTGACTTGAAAAAAGCGGACAGATCAGCAGTCAAGGTCGATTTGAAGCTGAATGACATGAAATTGACGATTACTCAAAGTACTGAAATTGTTGTAGCGTTGAATCGTCAGTTATTGCAGCGCTATGCCATTGTCGTGGCCATTCTAATAGCAATTGCGTTCGGTTCCGTGTACTGGCTTTCATCGCGTATTGTCCGCAGGCTTGAACATTTCGACGAAGCGATGGCACGTGCGGGAAGCGGAGAATGGAGTACCGTTATGTTGGAGGGCAATGATGAAGTCAGCGAGCTTTCACGCAGCTACAACAGGATGATCGAACAGATTCAGCAGCTTTTGGAAGCCAAAATCGACAGTGAAGTACGTGAAGAGAGGCTTACTGCCCTGAAATCCAAGGTGGAAATCCAAATGCTTCAGCAGCAGATAAATCCACATTTTCTCTACAATACGCTGCAAGCTATTAGTATGCGAGCCATGAATGGTGACAAATTAGGGGTGAATACGATGGTAGGAGCGCTTGCGGATATGATTAGGTTCGCAGTCGGCAAAGGTCCAATGGAAGTGTCCGTTTCCGAGGAAATCGAGCATGTAACGAATTACGGTATCATCTTGCAGGCGAGGTATCGTGATAAATTAGTTGTAGAGTGGGATATCGCTCCTGAGACTAAGGATGTTCCTGTGCTTAAATTTATCATGCAACCTATTATCGAGAATGCGATTCAGCATGGTATTGCCAAGCTTTCGCGTGTAGGAAAAGTTCATATTAGTGTTTACTTGGAGACTGGGGATCTTCTGCTTGTCGTGGAGGACAATGGTGTGGGGATGGACGAGGAGCAGTTAAGACTGCTGAGTAGTTCACTTTTGCAATCGGAATCCTCTTCAGGCATTGGTTTATCCAATGTGGCACGCAGGCTGGATATTTATTATCAGGGGAAAGCACGGGTCACTATAGAGAGTGCGCTGATGAAGGGGACGAAGGTGTCGCTCCGTATCCCCGTCACTCCTGCGGTTTCTATGGGAAGCCATGAGTAAAAAAGTATTGGGATCATGCGAGTGGTAAACATGGCTGTCCCTTCTTACTGGATAAACATGCGCAACATTTCTCTAATATGCGCTTCCATTAACAACTTGGCTTGTTCGGCATGTCGTTCTTCGATGGCAATAGCAATTAATATGTGATAATTCGATGCTTTTGTGCGCATATTTGGGATGGTATTGGTTTGTTTTCTTGCTTCAACGGAAATGGGGGCAATCATAGACATCATTCTGATCAGGACTGGATTATTGGATCCTTCTGCTATGAGTTGATGAAAAGCCATATCGGTTTCGAAGAAATCCCCTCCTTTTTGCATTTGTACGACCATTTGGTCCGCTAGGTAACGCAACTGTTGAATTTGTGAATCCGTAGCATGCTTAGCACATAGCGATGCGAGTTCTGGCTCAATGAGCAGTCTTGCCTCAAGTAGCGAGACTAATGAAATATTGCCAAGCTGCTCCAGCGTTGTTGTGGGGTCTTCAAGTAATAAAGGATCATTGCGCAAATACATGCCTCGGCCGTGTTCAATGCTGACAATGCGTTGATTTTCTAGAATACGCAAGGCTTCCCGAACCGTAGAAATACCGAGAGAAAGTTCTACTGCTAATTGTTGTACTGTTGGCAGTCGATCTCCAGCCTTCCATTCGCCAGTCTTTATTTTCTCCTTGATTGCTTGTATTGCGGTTTCATAGGCCATTGTTTTCATGAGTTTGAGGACCTTTCTTTGTTCAATTGGCTCAAGATTTCCTTCTAGCATAGCTCAGATCACCTTGAAAAAAAAGAGACATACATAGGATCTTCCCTAAACCGTATCGTTAATAACGATAAGTGCGAAGACTTTAGCAAATCCGGGTGTATAGATATGATGAATTTATCATTCATTATACTCTAAATACATAGAATGTAATCAATTCCAAGTGTTTCATAGGGTTTTTTCCTCAAATAATCAGATCAAAGGATTGACATCTGTCCAAATAGATCATATCATTATTTTATTAAGATATGATCTATTTCATTCTAACGGAGGTTATCCTATGAAAATTACAGACGTGAAAGTATGGCTGGTTGAGGGGATTAAGTACAATTGGACAATGATCAAAATTTATACTGACGAAGGTTATACAGGGGTCGGAGAAGCGACGAATTGGCCAGGAAGTCCTATCGTGGAAGCAGCGGCTAAGCATGTGGGTGAACGGATTATTGGACTCGATCCGATGAGAACCGATTTTATTTGGACGAAATTATATCGGGATTTGAACTGGGTTGGACCTTATGGAGCAAGCATGTGCGCGATCAGCGGGATTGATATGGCCTTGCTTGATTTGAAAGGGAAAGTGTTAGGCGTTCCCTGTTATGAGTTGCTTGGCGGAGCGTTCCGCACGGAAATCCCACTCTATGCCAACTACTGGTTTACTGGCGGTGGTCATAATGCCTTGGATTATGCGGAGCAAGCCCGTAAAGTGAAAGAAGCAGGTTTTGGGGGACTGAAATTCGATCCGTTTGCACATACCAACTATTTGTATGGCGAAGATTTGAACAGCAATTTGTCTCTCACACCTGAATTTCAACAAAGAGCTTACGATGTAACGAAGGCCGTTCGTGATGCGATTGGTTCTGAAATGGATATGATGATTGAAACACATGCGATGCTGAACTTTAAGACAGCGATTACGATGGCGGACAAATTAGCGGAATTAGATATTACTTGGTATGAGGAACCAGTCGGTCCTGAAAGTGCGGATACCTTAAAAGCGGTTCGTGATCGACTGAATCCAAGAGTATCCATTTGTGTGGGAGAGCGTCATTATACCCGATATGGGATTCGTCAGATTCTTGAGAAACAACTGGTCGATATTATTATGCCAGACATCACACGCTGCGGCGGACCGTCTGAAATGAAGCGGATGGCTACAATGGCGGAAGCGTACAATGTACTATTAGCACCGCATAACCCAAATGGACCTCTTTCCACATTGGCAAGTGCTCATGTGTGTGCTTCGGTGCCTAACTTCTTCAGACAAGAATTTATGTTCAACGATGTTCCATGGAGAGATGAAGTGATTGATCATCCAATTGAAGTGAAACAAGGACATCTTGTGTTATCGAAACGTCCGGGGTTAGGTGTCGATTTGGTTGAGGAAGTCATGGAAGCGCACCCGGGAATTCGCGAAGCGAGACCAGGATTCTACGTATAACCGATGTTTGAATGTATCCAGGTAGGAGGCTGCGAAGCGTCAATGAATAAATTGGCTAATGTACAGAAACTCAAAGAGTCAGGAATCGTTGCTGTGATTCGCCGTCCCCGGTCGCAAGATATTCAGCATATCGCGCATGCGTTAGTTGAAGGCGGCGTAGGCGCGTTGGAGATTACTGTAGACACGCCAGGCGTTTTCGACATGATTGCTAGTTTGAAGAGTAGTTTTGGCGGGCGTACGTTGGTAGGAGCTGGCACAGTTTTAGATGCCGAGACGGCGAAAATCGCGATTCAGGCAGGGGCAGATTTTATTTTCGCTCCCATCTTGGAACTAGAAACGATCCGAGTGACGAACGCTTATGGGAAAATATCCATACCTGGTGTCATGACACCAACTGAAATTGTTACCGCTTACCGTGCAGGCGCCGATTTAATCAAAATTTTCCCTGGTAATGCTTTGGGAACTGATTATATGAAGGAGCTTCAAGGACCTTTAGGACATATTCCTATGATGCCAACTGGCGGAGTGACCTTGGATAATGCAGCTCAGTTTATTCGAAATGGGGCTGTTGCTATCGGGATCGGCGGTTCTTTGGTGAAGAAGGATGCCATAGAGGCTGGACGATATGAGGAATTGACACATACCGCAAAGCAGTTCGCGAATCTCATTCAGGGGGCCAGGAAATGAACAATAGCAAGGAGCAGGATCAAGTGGACATCAATGGTGTATATCCAATCATGGCTCCGCCATTCCAGATGGATGGGGAAATCGATTGGGCGGATTTCCGCGCTTTAATTGGGCATCTGTCGAAATCCAGTATTCAGGGTTTGACCATGTTCGGGATTGCGAGTGAGTTCTATAAGATCACAGATTTCGAACGGAAAGAATTGGCTGCTGTATTTGTACAAGAGTTGAATGGCACGGGTGTGCGTAGTGTTCTCTCGGTTACCGATCATAGCACCGAAGTAGCCGTTAAACGTGCGAAGGAATATCAAGCGCTTGGGGCCGGCGCGTTAATGCTGCTACCTCCTTTCTTCCTGCGTCCTAGCATGGAGGCAATCAAAGAACATATTCGAGCCGTGTTAGGCGCTGTGACCATTCCTGTTCTAGTACAATATGCGCCGACAGAGACAAATGTGGAGATTGCCATCGATGAGTTGATTGAGATCTACGACGCGTATCCGAACGTTGTTTTTAAAATTGAGTCTAATCCGCCGATGGAAACCATAAACGGGATTCTGCAAGAGCGGCAACAAGCGGTTATCATGAACGGTTATGCTGGATTATATATGCTGGATGTTATGATAGCGGGCGGGAGCGGCGTCATGCCAGGCTGTTCTTTTGCTGAAATCTACGTGGAGATTTATCGCTTGTCTCAAGAAGGTTTGGAGAGTGAAGCGAGACAACTTCATCAAAGGCTGCTCACTTATATTTCACGCTGGATGAAAGATTGCGAGTATATCATTCAAGTGGAGAAGAACATTCTACAACAAAGAGGTCTTATCAAAACCGACTATTGTCGGAAACCTTCTTATCCGTTAAATCAAGAAGACAGGGAACTGATTCATCAGTTCTTAGCAGAGTTCGGTTCACTATTGAATAGTTAAATGGGAAGAAACATCCAAAAGACGGCATTCATTTCAATAGTGAATGGAATGCCGTCTTTTTGTGAATTCAAGGATTTTTTCAAACAATTTCGTCACTTGTAGGCGCAGGTCATCCATAATACGATGTGTACAGACGTGGTATTTGGTTTGGAGAGAGCAAGTGGCTACCATTCTGGCAAACGGGGAGACTTACAATGGCACTAAACATTGATCTGAGCGGCCAAGTTGCGATTGTAACTGGTGCATCAGGGGGAATTGGCCTAGGAGTAGCTCGCATGATGGCACAAGCGGGTGCTCATGTTGCTGCATGTGCACGAGAAAGCAGCCCGGCGTGGGAACAATTTCAATTGGAGCAAATGACAGCAGGTAAGATGATCTTCTTTACCGCAATGGACATCACGGATGACGAATCGGTTCATCGTTTTGTGCAGATGACCGTTCAGCATTTCGGAGGTATTGATATTCTGGTTTCAAATGCGGGAGCCAATGCATTTCATGGTGCTGCTGACTGTGATACTGACTCGTGGCAGCGCAACATGGATCTCAATCTGAAATCCCACTGGATGATGAGCCAATGCTGCAAGCCTTATCTGGAACGAAGCGCCAATGGCGTCATTGTCATTATGACGTCGAATCACGCAATCGCAACCATTCCAGGGTGCTTCCCTTATAATGTGGCTAAGAGTGCATTGACAGGACTCGTTCGCAGCCTTGCTATCGAATGGGGACCTGCCATTCGAACGGTGGGCATCGCCCCAGGATTTATTGATACGCCAGGCAATGATGCCTGGTTTCAATCGTTCCCGGATCCGCAAGCGGAACGAGCGCAGACCGTGCAACGGCATCCCGTCGGGCGCTTGGGTACTCCCGAAGAGATCGGGGCCTTTTGCGCGTTCGTAGCCAGTTCGTATGCGTCCTTTGCATCTGGTTCCACCTATGTGGTGGATGGTGGGCGCACAGCGCTGCTGCAAGATTGAGAAAACCTCTATCGATGCCATTCAATGATGAGCGACCGCGGTTAGATGTAGGTTTTATCGCCAATAAGAAAGGCCCTCCCTGTCATGTTAGAGACAAGGAGGGCACACAATGAGAATCATGAAGTAGCGACTCGAGTTCCGAGGGTGCGGCGGTACTCCGATGGCGTCTGTCCAACGATCATTTTAAATATCTCATTAAAGTGACGAAATGTTTTATAACCTACAAGTTCAGCCACTTCATAGCTTTTGTATTGCAAATCGGAAAGCAAGTGCTTGCTTCGTTCAATGCGCACCAAATGGATAAAATGAACTAGACTATGACCCGTTTCTTCCTTGAATACTGTGCTGAAATAGGAAGAGCTCAAATGAACTCGACTTGCGATGTCGGGAACGGAGAGCTCTTTTTCGTAGTTGGCCTCAATGAACTGCACGGCCGTTAGAATCCAAGGATTGGTCGATTGAATGCTGTAGGTGGCACTCCAAGAGCTCTCGCCTGCACCGACTTCAGCATTAACCGAAGCTGCTGCTAATCCAGCAGCCTTGGCAGCACGCTCCAACGTTTCAATAATAATCTTCGGATCACATGGCTTCAGAATGTAATCCAGTACGCCAGCCTTAATCGCTGAATAGGCATAATTGAACTCCGCATGTCCTGTAAGTAGGATGACTTTGATCTGCGGCCATTTGTTGGTTATGGTACTGCACACTTCTATACCGTCTATGCCCGGCATACGGATGTCGGAGAGGACGATGTCCGTGGTGTTCCTTTCCAACCATTCAAGTGCTTCCCCGCCGTCAGGGAAATCAGCTATGACTTGGAAAGATGGCGATCGATCGATGATGCGACGCAAACCTTCACGGATGTTGATTTCATCATCGATAAGGACAATTCTTGATGGGTTCATCCTGTGGCTTCATCTCCTTTACGTAGTAAGCTAGGGAACTTTATCGTAATTTGTGTACCTACACCGACTTCACTTTGAATTTGCACGCCAAATGTGTCTCCGTAGTGAAGCGCAAGCCTTTCATGTACATTGAGTATGCCAAGACCTTTATCACTCTGTTGCTCATCCGTTGCTCGTCTTTTTTTGAGGAGAACTTTCAGCTTTTCCTCCGGAATGCCGGCGCCATCGTCAGAAATAATGAGTGTAACGATTCCATGACTCTCGGAGGCTTCAATACGAAGCTCTTTGGCCGTTTTTTTCGGCTCAATGCCGTAAGAGATTGCGTTCTCGACAATGGGCTGGATGAGCAAACGAGGTATTTGGCAACCTAGCAGCTCTTCCGGAACATGGATATGGGTCTGAAAGCGACCAGGGTATCTATATTGGATAATCGAGATATAACGTTTGATATGCCACAGTTCTTCTTCCAACGTTGTCATCGTGGAGTTGGGATTCAGCGCGTACCGCAGCATTTGCGATAGATCGAGAATGACTTGAGAAGTTTTGGACCCACCTTCAGATTCCAATCCCCAGAAAATATTGTCGAGTGTATTATAGAGAAAGTGAGGATTAACTTGCGCTTGCAGTGCTCGCAGCGTGGCTTTGCGCTCAAGATCCTGCTTCTCATACACTTCTTGCACTAAGTAACGGAAGTTTTCCACCATGTAGGTAAAATGCAGGGCCAGCTGTTCACTTTCTTGATTGAAATAGCGCTGCGGTGCCACCTTCACTTTGAAATTTCCGAAAGCGACCAATTTCATCTTACCGATGACTTCACGTATGGGCTTCGTTAGGAACGATGCAAACAGTGTCGAGAATATGACCGTTGCAAGGATGAGTCCGAAGCCGACCCATAGGCTCGTAATATAAATCTCGTTTAAGCCTCGCGTAAGTTCAAGTTGCGGGGTAATCGCCACGAGCAGCCAGTGGGTGTAAACATCTTCGTACGATGTGAATATGTAGCCTTGATCGTTATAACTATGACGGTTGCGTAGCTGCTCGTACATTGATGGTTGACTGCCGAACAGTGCTTTCATATGAGCATGATCTTCTTCGCTCAAATGATTCATGATCGGCTCGCCGCTCTCACTCATCAGCATCATCACAGTTGCTGAAGAATCTTTATCCCGCTGGAGAATATCGGTAAGGAAGTTTAGATTGATCGTGTAAGTCAGATAACCGAGAATTTCATTAGGATTGAGCAAGTTGACCACGGCACGCGTCCCGGTCAATGTGTAGGGGGTGCTGATTTGGCAAAGCTGAGCTTCCGTGATTGACCAATACGTCCCGCCGTCTAACGTTTCAGAGCCATGCCTCATCGCGTCCGTCATGATTTGTTGAAAGCAAATGCCTGAAGAAATGGTTTCGTCATGTAAGGAATGGAGCTCCATATAGGAAATAACGTTCGTATCAACGAATGCAGTACTAAGGGAGTCACGAAGGGAGCTGAATGTAAGTGGATCCATCGCATCGTTACGCTTCGCTTCGATCAATGTTTTCTGCAGAAACTTATTATTGATTGCCTTGTTTGTCGTATCATGCGCTACCTGGAGGATGCGTTGCAGGTTCTGATCCGTCTGATCAAGCGCAAGATTGATGTAATGGTAGGAGTTGCGTTCAATCACGTTGGTGGATTGCCGAATGGTTGCGTACGTGATGATGACCATTGAAATGAGTACGAGCACAATCCCTCCGAGCGAGAGTTGATGTCGCAATTGCTTCCATGGCAGATAGGAAGAGAACAATTTAGCTATGAGAATCACCTGCTCTGCATGAAATATTTGGAAACGCTCTAATTGTACCATTATCTACAAATAGGTATCAATATCCATAGGCAAGTGCGTGAATTTAAGGATTTTTTCCAAGAATTACGTTACTTGTGAGAGTCAGTCATTCATACTACGATAAATACAGGCTCAGCAAACGGCTTGAATGACAGCAATCCTACATCGTTTTTCAAGCTTCTTGCCATGCCATCCATATAATCATACAAGGGGAGTGAATGTTTTCATGAGAACTAAAAATTGGTCGAAAACAAGTATTGCCGCGATTCTAGGCTTGATGATCGTAACAAGCGGATGTAGCGACAGCACAAGTTCAACGTCGGAATCAAGTAAACCAGCTGAAAGCAGTTCAGGCAATCCAGTCGTTGTGAAAGCTTGGTATCATCAATATGGCGAGAAAGAAGCGGTTGAGTTCCTCAATAACTGGACAGCAGATTTCAATAAAAGCCAGAGCAAGATTAAGTTGGAGACAACAATCGTTGCTGGCGGTGTTGCGGATTACTATTCCAAGCTGAGTACTGCATTTGCAAGCGGAGCGGGACCAGACTTTTTCGAAATGGATGCCTCAGACTTCTCTAAGTATGTAAGCTCTGGTATCGCTGCTCCATTGGATGATCTAATTACTGGGGATATTCGCAAGGATTTCAACGAAAAAGCACTGGCTGGAAATACATACAATGGCAAATTGTATGGCATGCCGTTCATTATTGATGCAATTGGCTTGTACTATGACAAGGATGTTCTCAAGGCAGCGAATATTCAGCCTCCGAAGACTTGGGATGAGCTGCGCGATGCGGCTAAGAAGCTGACGACGCCTGAACGGAAAGGCTTTACACTTAGTCCAATTCGCGGAGGTTATCAAAATTATGAGTTCTGGCCGTTCCTATGGGCTGCAGGCGGTAATGTGCTTGACGACAGCGGCAAAAAATCAACTTTCGACAGTGATGCTACGCGGAAAGCTTTGCAATTGTATCGTGATTTAGCGAAGGACGGCTCCATCTATACGACACTGCAGACAGACAGCTGGGATATTAACTACTTGCTCAGCGGCAAAACGGCGATGCAGCTCTCCGGTATCTGGGCTACGCCAACGATTGAAAAGTCAGGAAAAAATATCGGCTTAGTTCCCTATCCAGCAGTAGACGCACAAGGCAAACAGACATCAACACTTGGCGGCTGGAACATGATTGTGAGTTCCAAAGGTCACCAAGCAGAAGCAAAGGAAGTTATCCGCTGGTTCTGGCTTGAGGGAACGGATCGGATGGGGCAGTTCAACACCATTGGCGGCTTCCACCTTGCACCTCGCAAATCCGTCTTAGAGGCGAAGAAGGACATTTACAGCAAACCGATTTACAAGGATTGGGTGGATACTGTCGTTCCATTAGGACGTAAAGATCTATCATTACCTCCAGAAATCGTGACGGCTACGAACGACGCTGTACAGGAAGCTCTGTTCTCTATGGATCGTAATATCGATACGATTGTGAAGGATGCAGATAAGAAAGTGAAAGAAACGCTGGCCAAATAAATCATCTTCAAATGCGTAAGCAGGTGCGGTATTAACGCCGTACCTTGCTTACGAAATAGAATAGAGGGATAGCATGAACAAATTGGGTAGGGAGCAATGGGTTGCTTATTTATTTATCTCACCAGCCGTACTGCTGCTGCTTGCATTCGTCTTTTTTCCGTCCATTTATGCATTCTTTGTCAGCTTACATGATTGGAACTTGCTTGGAGGAAGAAAGTTTATTGGGTTCGGTAACTATACGAAGCTTATCAACGATACCTATTTCTGGAGATCGCTAGGGCGCTCCGTCCTCTATGCGTCTATCGTAGTGCCACTCGTATTTATTTTCTCGTTTGGACTCGCATTGTTAGTGCGTCATATTGGCAAGTCGAGCAACTTTTTCCGGACAGTTTTCTTCTTCCCGAATCTCGTATCTACGGTTATCAGCGTACTTATTTTCCGGTTTATTCTTGATTCAGCACCATCGGGATTGATGAACTATCTCATCGGCTTTTTCGGATTTGATCCTGTCTCATGGTTGGGAACGACCGGTGGTTCATGGTTCGGACTCATCAACGTGTTTTTCTGGACCTCGATTGGCTTCTACATGCTCATCATGCTGTCGGGTTTACTCGACATCCCGGTTGATTTTTATGAGGCTGCTCATATCGACGGTGCTAATCGTTGGCATTCCTTCTGGCATATTACGGTGCCGCAGATGAAGAACTCGATGACATTTGTGTTTATCGTTAACATCATTAATGCCTTCCAATACTTTGACCTGTTCCTTATTATGACGAAAGGCGGGCCAGCGAGGTCAACTGAAATAACCGTGCTTTATATTTACAATCTGGGCTTTGGCGAGTTGAGACTGGGCTATGCTTCAGCCATATCATTCTTGCTGTTCCTGCTAGTCTTCGTACTGACGCTTATACAGGTGAAGTTATTCCGTGTCAACAAATCAGTGAATCAATAGGAGAAGCTATGAGACAAAAACGACCATTCTTGCATGTGATGGCCATCTTTTACACGATTGTTTCGCTGGTGCCAACGTTGTGGATGGTGTCAGGCTCACTTAAGTCACTAAACGACTTCAATCAGTACCCGCCAAGTTTTATTCCGCAACAGCTGCACTTTGACAATTTCACAAAATTGTTCAACTCTTTCCATTTCGATGTGTACATGAAGAATACCATTTTCGTTACGGTCGCCATCGTAGTACTTTCCCTACTCGTTAATTCTATGGCTGCTTATGCCTTAGCAAGACTGACATTTCCGGGCCGCAATATCATATTCTTGTTCGTGCTTGGATCTATGATGATTCCGTTCGCCACGTATATGATTCCGCTGTTCATGGTTATTCGGCAGCTCGGGTTAATCAATAATCTTTGGGGCATCGTTGTGATCGCCATTGCCCACCCCTTCTCCATATTCTTGCTAAGACAATTCTATATGAATTTTCCGAAAGAGTTGGAAGAGGCAGGCCGAATCGATGGGCTTGGGCTAATAGGTACTTTCTTTCGACTCATTGTGCCAACCTCGAAGCCGATCTTCACCACGGTAGGACTTCTCGTTTTCATTTGGAACTGGAACAACTATGTGTGGCCGCTCATCGTGACAAATGATAAATCACTCTGGGTGCTGCAGCTTGGTATTACCAGCTTTATGAGCGAACACTCGGCAGAATTCCAAATGGTGATGGCAGGTTCCGTCGTAGCCATTTTGCCAATTGTCGTGTTGTTCTTTTCTTTACAGCGTTTTCTTATTGAGGGGATTCTATCTTCGGGTATCAAAGGATAAGAGTCAGGTAGAGACATTGTAATTGCATGGAAAGGAGGTGAAAGTTGTCATTAAGGTCTACACATGGCAGGTAAAATAAAGAGTTTGTCATGTAGAGAGTTGTTTCCAATAAGAGGAGGATGATTCATGAGGAATAAAAAAACGTTGAGTATGTATCTTATTGTCATGATGCTTGTTACATGTATCGTGCAATTTGCTCCTCAATCGGCTGAAGCCAATGCAGTTTGGCCAAGGCCCCAGATCGTTCCTATACCAGCTTCGGTATCTGGTGTTGCGAATCCTGTAATTAGCCTAGGCGGAACTTGGAAATTTAACATGTCTACGCCGGCAAATTTTTGGCAGAACACGACAGATCCTTCATCATGGAGCGATATACAAGTGCCTGGTGAAGCTTATATGCAAAATTTTAATATCATACAGAATTATGAATACCCTTACAAAAAGCTAGTTAGTATTCCTTCCGATTATAATGGCAAACGAGTTATCTTAAGATTTGAAGGGGTATACAGTTATGCAAGGGTGTGGGTAAACGGAAATTATATCAGAGATCATAACGGTGGTTTCTCCGGATGGGACGCTGATATTACCAACTATGTCACACCAGGGCAGTCCGCTTGGATTACGGTAGGAGTTACCGACAAGTCGAATGATATATCCAACGAGGATCAATATGCAAAGCATAATATTGGGGGTATATTGAGGGACGTCAAACTTGTAGCCTTGCCTCAAAACTATGCAACCAGGCTTCATGCCTCGACGGATTTTGATGCAACCTATACAAACGCGACTTTGAATGTATCGGGGGCAGTTTATTTTAACGGTGCAAGCCATGCAACACTTAACTTCAGCTTGAAAGATCCACAGGGAAATCAAGTGGCGATCAGTCCGAGTTCAATGAGCCTCTCAGCATCGGCTGCTGAAAGTACTGTAAGCATTCCAGTACCGAACCCGCAGAAATGGGATGCGGAACATCCGAATTTGTATACGCTAACAGCAAATTTAGATGTTGGAGGTTCTACCGTACAAACGATAAGCAAAAAAATAGGTTTCAGGAAAATCGTTAAGACTGGTAACCAAGTATTCGTCAATGGAAAGGAAATCAAGCTAAGAGGCGTCAATGTGCACGATATTGATCCCTTATTAGGGCGCGCTACGAATGATGCTCTGGATGATGCAACTGTAGCGAAATTTGTGGATGGCAACAATAATTTCATTAGAACCTCACATTATCCGCGTTCGGATGCTTTTCTTGATGCCGCTGACAAGTATGGTATCTATGTTGAAGAAGAAAGCGCTGTAGTCTGGCAAGGCGCTGAATTTGGAACGAATCCGAATACGATTAGCGATACGAACTTTACGGCAAGTTATATGAATCAGTTCTCTGAGATGTTGGAAAAAGATTTAAGTCATCCATCCATTATTATGTGGTCATTGGGAAATGAAACGGCGTGGGGCTCCAATTTCCAGAAAGAGCTTGATTATGCCAAAGCGGAAGATCCGACTAGACTCACCATTGTAAGCTGGGGCAATACTGCAACAGACATTAACAGCTCGCACTACCCGAACTATAACGGCAATATGGCACCTTCCGCGACACAGCCTACGCTGCATGATGAATACGTTCATGTTAACGCTTACAATACGGCTACGCAACAGCGAGATCCGAATACCAGAAATTTCTGGGGAGAAAGCATCAAGAAATTCTGGGAAAACATCTTCCCTACTACCGGGGCGCTAGGAGGCGCGATCTGGGCTTCTACCGATGAGGTATTTGATTCGCCGAACGGGAGTAAGGGTTATGGAGAATGGGGAATCATCGATGGTTGGAGAAGAGATAAGCCGGAATTCTGGTTGACCAAAAAGGCCTATTCTCCTATTCGTATAACGGATGCTCCTGTCGCGAATCCAGGCAGTGGCAATAGTCTTCAAATCCCTATCAAGAACTGGTTTGACCATACCAATTTCAATGAAGTTTCCTTTAAATGGAGCGTAGGTTCTGATTCAGGCAGCATAACGAACCTGAACATTGTTCCGCATGGGAATGGCACACTCGTCATACCTGCACGAAACTGGCAGAACGGCGATATTGTTAATATTCAAGCGATGAAGTCTTCGAAACTGATTGATGAATACAATCTGACGATAGGGACGCCAGTGAAGACGTTCCCAGCAGTTCAGGGACCTGCTCCAAGCGTAACTGAGAACGCTTCCAGCTTTACTGTGGCTGGCTCGAATTTCAGCGTTGTATTCAGTAAGACTTCGGGACAGGTAACAAGTGGAACATACAACGGAAGCACTATTATAGTTGGCGGACCGAGAATTAATATGGCACCTGTGGATCTTCCAGCATGGTCGCTGTCCAGCATCAGCCATTCGGTGCAAGGCAATCAAGCCGTTATTAGCATTTCCGGAACATACGGCACTGTGGGTGCAAGCTTCACGGTCAGTGTAGATGGCGCAGGGCTCGTTACGACTGGGTACAGTATTACCAATCCAATAGCAGGGGCCAAAGAGACCGGTGTAATCTATGATGTATCGGGTTCAGTTGATCGATTGAGCTGGGATCGAAAGGGCCTGTGGTCCGCATATCCATCCGACCATATCGGTAGGAATACCGGAGTGGCTAACAAAGTCAGCGGAAACAACGATACGTATAGAGTTAAACCTACTTGGCCATGGTCGCAGGACATGAAAGATTTCTTCCTCTATGGCAGCAACGATGTCGGAGGACGTGCAACGAATGATTTCAGAAGCCAGAAGGAATATATTACTTATGCCTCGGCCATCATGGCTGGCTCCAATAACCGATTAAGGGTGGAATCGGATAGTACGGCGGCGGTTAGAATGGAAATCAATAAAAATTGGGTCGATGATAGGGATTCCTCCATTACGTACATTGGAACATGGACAGCGTATAGTGATGCAGGTGATTATAAAGGTACAGAGAAATACAGTAATACAGTAGGAGCCTATGCGCAGTATACGTTTACAGGTACGGGCATAAGCTTTATTGGACCTAAGAACTATAATTTAGGCACTGCTGATATCTACATTGATGGAACTCTTGCACAAGCAAATGTGAACCTAAATGCAGCAAGTAAGAATTTCCAACAAGTGTTGTATAGTGCTGCTGGACTGTCCAATGGCACGCATACGATCAAAGTTGTTGTAAAAAGCGGGTACGTTGTCGTCGATGCCTTTGTACCATCAGGCGGTTCATCCCCTAGTATTGCTATGGCTATTAATAACCAATGGGGCTATGACGATTTGGATTGGGGGAATTATGAAACGGCAATTACAGTTCCATCGGGATACAACAACACGGTTAAGATGAGATTCACCGATAACGATATATACAGCGTCGCATACAACCCAGTTACCGTAACAACGAATGATAACACAACAGGAGCAGGGAGCAACCAATTTAATTATGTGGGTAGCTGGTCCTACTATGGAAGTCAAAGCGGAGCCTATCAGAATGATAACCACTACTCGAATACCGCAAACAATTACTTTCAGGTTGCATTTAACGGCACAAAGATACAGTGGTTTGGTGCCAAAGCTTCAAATGTAGGCATAGCGGCAGTTTCTATCGATGGGGGAGCAGAGATTAACGTTGATCAGTATGCAGCTACTAGGTCTGACAATGTGCTTTTATTTACCAGTCCGACTCTATCCAGTGGGTCGCATACGCTTAAAGTAAGGGTTACTGGCACGAAGAATGCGAATTCATCTGGTACATTCATAACAGCCGATAGGGTTGATGTAACGAATTAAGGTAATTAACCAATTAATAATTTCAAGTTGAAAAAAGATTGAGCCGTCAGGGAGTATCACTGGCGGTTTTTTTAATACAGAAATTTGGAGATATTGGACGACCGCGAGAGATTGCGAAACTCATATTTGTCGGAGGCGTATTCCTTTCCAGTTAGCATTCATTCAATATAAGAAAAAATTCAATAATCGCAATATATACCCCAATAATCGCAAACAAATTGCTTTGAATTCAAAGTAAACTGATATAGTAAGTGCGAGGAAGGATACTCTTGGACGTTGGGACAGACTTGGGCTTTATATGGCTTCCTGTTAAGCTAATGTGGTAGGATGATAGACAAAGGAGATCAATCCTGAGGATTGGTCTCCACTCCATCGATAGGTGTAATAGAGGAATACGTTAAAGGAGCGATTCAATGTCATTCAGAATGAAGTTGAATGGGTTGTTTTTAGGATTAATGCTTGCTTTCATGGTGATTTCCTCCTTAATTAGTTACCTTGTTTCCAAAAACTTAATTATCAGCAACATGATGCTCTCGAATGAAAGCGAGCTGTCTATTAACCTTGAAACGATGGACAATGCCATTTATAAAAGCAAGGAAAAATTCCAATTGTTTATGGATGACTTCCATTTTTATTATGATAACGTTGTCAAAGACGATAATACCATATTAAAGAAAGCTTTTGACTTCAATTCCGAGCTGAGGACGTTTCTGTATTCGAATAAAGAGTTCAAAGGGATCTTTTTGTACCAGAATCAAGTATTAATCGGGACTTCCTTGGCGGATGAAGTTATTTCATATACAGACAACATGGATGAAAGAGCGGATTCTCAATCGATTAATGAGTACATATGGACGCAATTGAAGGAAGATCAGAGGTACGGGCAGAACGATTTTCATGAAGAAAACTTACTCATTGCACCGATACAAAATGGAGCCTATATCATTGCCATTTTAGATTTTCAGAAGCTGCTCGAACAAAGCGATCTAGCATTAATCAAGCTTAACGAGAAAGATCAAGTGATTTACGGAGATCAAGCGAAGTTAAAGGAGTTTCATAAAAATATAGTAAAGAAGCCCACGGATTCGGGGGCTATTGATACATCCCGTTATGAAAATCATATTGTCTCTATAAAGAATAAACAGGGGGACAGATATATTTTATTGAGGGATATTAGTCAAGTCGACCGCAACATCAATCAAATCGTTTGGAACCTAGTCGGTTATGGTTTGATTATTTTCATCCTATTTGCCGTAATAGCCCATATTCATTCGGGATTGATCTTGAATCCAGTGTATGATTTCATAAAAAAAATCAAGCAAGTCAAGGGATTTGAAGAACGTGAATCGATTCATCACTATATTACAACCTACAAAGAGCATTCTAGTGCATATAAAAAGCTGTTCCTGTTTTTCTCCATGATGATTATTCCTACCCTTAGTACGACTCTTATTTCATATCATAATTTTGAACAAATTATCGAAGCGAACTCACGACAGGATAACATTCAAATTTTCAAACAGACAGCCAAAAACATCGAAAATGACTTGCAATCGTATCATTCGTATATGAGGTATTTGATTCTGAACGGAGAGATACAGGAATTAATGATGAAGGTAAACGCAGAACCGTTGGTAAGGACCAGGGAGTTTGCAGACATCTTAATTAGGAAAGGAGTTATCGATAAGAGCTTAAGTTATCTCTCTATCTATGATGCCAATAACCAACTTGTGTTCTCCAATACGAAAAATAAACCGTCGGTTGCTCCTTCGCAGCCTTTAGTAGTGATGAAAAAGGAAATTAAATACTTAGGCAATACGGTCGATAAATCGAACCTGTTTAAGTATATGGGATATATTGAATTCGGAATCAACAGTGTGCTGGATAACCAGCAACATACAAGCGGAATATCGGCCGTCATTCTCATGAATCGTAAAACAGGCAGTGAAAATCCCCAAGTGATTAGTTCACCCCTGGATCATCCCTATACGGACTATATTCGTAATCACACCAAGGATATGATAAGCGATCCGATTGATTATAAATATATAACCGTGAAAGGTCAAAAAACGTTGTTCTCCACGCTCCCTATTGTTGACCAGGAATGGAATTTAGGGTTGTTTGTTCCGGTATCTTGGGAAAAGCAGCATTATATTTTTATCCTATTGTACTCCTTTGAAATTTTCTGTGTGTTAGGCATCATTATTATCACCTCTATGATATTGGGAAAGCGTATGACCGCAACTATTCGCAGGGCAATCCATCTGATGGAAGCGTATCCGCAAGATCAATCAATCCGGCTGCGTGAAACAGAGCATGATTTTGAATTCGTCGTTCTGGCTAGCAATTTCAACAATATGTTAAGCAGGCTGGAAGTTTTGTCCACTGAATTAGTAACGAAAGAAAACGAAAACTTAGAAATGGAGAAAAGGATCAACAAGCTCTTATTTAAGGCTTTGCAGTCGCAAATAAACCCACACTTTCTTCAAAATATTTTCACATCCATCATGCTGCTGCTCAAAACTGGGAAGTCAGAGGAGGCGAGCAAGGTGCTTGTCGCAACCGCCAAATTCTTGAAAACCGGCTTATCCGGGTCAAGGGATTTAGTAACCCTTGAGGAGGAGCTCGAGCATGTCCACAATTATGTGCAAATCCAAAACATTCGGTTTGATCGGCAGTTGCTTTTTAATGCTGAAGTTGACAAAGCTTACTATAAAGTACTTATTCCTAAGTTTATTTTTCAGCCGATTGTCGAAAACGCGATTCATCATGCGATGGAAAAGAACCGGTTATTAACGATCAAGATCTCCAGCGAAATGGAGAGTGGAAATCTAATCGTCATGATTGAAGATGACGGGAAAGGAATGAATTCGGAGCAGCTAGTAAACACAATCAACACGATGCACAACAACAAGCAATCCATTCATTGTGGGTTATCCAATGTCCACGAAAGGTTGAACCTTGAATTTGGTGAGGCATACGGGTTAGAAATTAAAAGCGTCTACGGGACAGGCACACAAATTAAGATGAAAATCAATTTGTGAATGGAGAGGTTGGAGCGATGGACAAGTTTACTCTTATGATTGTAGATGATGAGAAAATAATTAGAGACGGATTGCAAAACTCCATAAAGTGGGAGGCACTGGGATACAGGCTGGTAGCGGTTGCTTCTGACGGGGAAGAGGCATTAGAGCTTTTTCGAGAGCATAAACCTCAAGCGGTTATTATGGATATCCATATGCCTATCATGAGCGGACTAGAAGTATTGGAGAAATTTAAGAGTGAACATCCAGATACGGAGGTTATCCTTCTTAGTGGCTTCGACGAGTTCGCTTATGCCAAAAAAGGGATTCAGGAAGGCGCATTCGACTACATTATTAAACTTAATATGTTTCCGGAGTTGGAAGATTCATTAAAGAAGCTGCATCAAGCTTTGTCCCATAGATTAGAGGAGATCAGGCAATACAATCAGCTTCTGCTGCTTAAAAATGAGTATATGTTTCAGCAATTTATAGAGGGAAATGCACCGACAGAGCTCAGTCAAGCTGCGAAAGAATCTTATTATTGTGTAGCCAGTGTCTGGCTTCCTACGCCCCAATCCTTATCCCCGGTATATTTCAGCCGAATCGCTCTTCCTCTAAAGCTTTTGATCAAACAGGGGAATGATTATGTTCACTTTATTTTCTATTTGGAGGGAGAAGAAAGATCGTTCTTTCATCAGAAATTAGTGGAATCGATCCGCATGGTTGAGGCTCAATTGAACGATAACGCGGTGACTTCCTACAAAATCGGGATTAGCAGTTTAAAGCCTCGCGTGTCGGAAATTCCTCATATCTACAAAGAAGCGATGAAAACAATCGATTATCTAAGATATGGAGATCCAGAAAATGCGGAAGGGTCCCTATTGTTTTACGAAGATTGGCAGGGGCAGGATATAAGCATCCATTTTAGTAGGGTTTCTGATATGCACTGGGTCAATTGGGTCTATTCCGGAGACGATGTAAATCTGATCAACTGGATCAAGACAGTATTTGCCGAAGCCTGCGTAAACAAACAGATAAGTCTAGCGGATATGAAGTACTTATGTGTTCAACTTGCCGCACAATTCGAAAAAATGACGAAAGGACATGAAATTGCGTTCATTTCTTTGAAAGAATTCGATTCGCTAATGGAGTTGGAAGTTCACATGATACTATTTATAAAAGAGAGATGCGTTACTGCTCATCGTAGAATACAGCTGCAGAAGAGCGAAAGCATAACAGCTGTAAAAGAGTATGTGGATGAGATGTATACGACCAACTTGAATCTGGAGGATGTCGCTCGGCAGTTTTATTTCAGTCCTGGCTATTTATCCTCCAAGTTCAAGGAGTACACCGGCATGACATTCTCTAAATATATGATGATAAAACGAATCGAGACAGCTTGTAACTTATTGGTTGGAACGGAAATGAAAATTTATGAGATTGCCAATGAAGTCGGTTATTCGGATGAGAAGCATTTCAGCAAGTTGTTCTCACAAATAAAAGATACGGGGCCAAGGGAATACCGCAAGCAGAACAAAATCAATGGGGGAGAGATTGGGATTGTAAAATAACACACCTTTTATCTGTTTTTCACCTTCTGTTTTCCATTGGAATGTAAAAGTATACTTAGATTATAAAATGTATGCGGTTACAAGCTGAGGGAGGGATAAGATGAGGCTAAGCAGGTTTTATAAAATTCGAATGC
Source organism: Paenibacillus plantarum (assembly GCF_013141695.1). Lineage (GTDB taxonomy): Bacteria > Bacillota > Bacilli > Paenibacillales > NBRC-103111 > Paenibacillus_E > Paenibacillus_E plantarum. The sequence goes on along the minus strand of NZ_WHNY01000004.1, from coordinate 81,623 downwards.
TTTACTCTAAGTATCAAATTTTTCTTTTTATAATCCCGGCTATTCTTTACTACATTATTTTCAGGTACAAACCGTTGTACTTTATCCAGATTGCATTCAGGGACTATAGAATTACACGCCCTTTGGAGCAAAGCCCTTGGGTTGGCTTTGACCACTTTGTCACGTTGTTCAATTCAACCGAATTTCAACAAGCGCTAGTTAACACTTTGATTATCAGTTTTTATAAGATTTTGTTTGGTTTTCCTGCGCCTATCATTTTAGCATTGATGCTCAATGGACTGAGAAACGCAATTTTCAAAAGAGTCAGCCAGTCTATCTTGTATCTTCCTCACTTTATTTCTTGGTCGGTTCTAGGAGGAATCATATACAGTTTATTATCTGTACACGACGGGTTAGTCAATGAGGTAGTGAAAGGGTTCGGTTACGAGGCGATCTACTTTATGGGAACCAAGGAATATTTCCGTGGGATTCTGGTCGCATCGGAAGTATGGAAGACCATGGGTTGGGGAACCATCTTGTATTTGGCCGCTTTGACCCGAATCGATGTGTCTCTGTATGAAGCAGCCCGTGTTGACGGCGCATCTCGCTCGCAGCAGCTGTGGCATATTACGCTTCCAGGCATCTCAACAACTATCGTGGTGCTATTCATCATTAATATCGGTCATTTGCTAGATGTAGGCTTCGAGCAAATTCTGGTGATGAGTAATCCCATGGTCACTAGCGTGGCAGACATTATCGATACCTATGTATTTCGGGTTGGACTTCAAGAAGGCAAGCACAGCTTAGCCACTGCGGCCGGGCTCTTCAAAACACTGGTGGCAGCTATCCTCGTTTATTCAGCAGATCGGTTAGCCAAAGTCATTGGGCAGAGGGGGATTATCTGATGGCTAATACGCGCAAGCTTCGTAAACATCCAATCGGTGATTCATTGAACATCATCGTCATGTTATTGTTGTGCGCCATCATGCTATATCCGTTTTGGCAGACGGTCGTCGCTTCCTTCATGTCGGAATCCGAATATTTAACTTCTCGCTTCAAATTGATTGTGACAGCACCCACTTTCGCGTCATATAAGCAAATTTTTCAAGACGGTACAATCTTTATCCATCTCAGGGTTACATTCTTGATTACAGTAATAGGTACTGCAGTCGCTTTATTTATGACCGCTTATTCGGCTTATGGATTATCCAAAACTTTCAAAGGCTCAAAAATTGTGATGTTTCTGATCGTTATGACGATGTTCATGAATGCCGGCTTAATTCCTGATTATATGAACTATAAGGAGCTCGGGCTGATTAATAATTTTGCCGTATATATCATTCCTTATATGATCAATACCTTTTATTTAATTATTATGAGATCGACTTTTATGGAGTTCCCTAAAGAATTAGAGGAAGCGGCCCGTATCGACGGCTGTAATGATTTTCGTATCTTCTTCACTATCGTTCTGCCGTTGTCCAAACCGATACTGGCGGCAATCGGATTGTTTTTCATGGTGTCCTTCTGGAACACCTATATGCAATCGGTATTCTTTGTTACTGACAAGGAGTTAAAAACAGTTCAAGAATATTTGCAAAAAATGATTAGCAGCACACAGGATCTGGAATCCATCATGCTGGTTGAATCGGGTGAAGAGGGCTTTAGTTCAGAGACGATACGTCTAGCGAATATCGTTATGGTTTTATTGCCAATCATCGCGGTATATCCTTTTTTGCAAAAATTTTTCGTGAATGGCATCATGATGGGTTCTTTGAAAGGCTAGTTCTCCAAAACTTAGAGTCAAGAGAGGGTGTTCATGTATGATGTTTAGAAAAATGACTGCTTTAACCCTAATCCCCGTACTAGCTATTTCCATTTTCGGATGCTCGAATAATTCCGGAAACAGTTCGGAACCAATCAGTACCAAGAGTCAAGATTCCGCTGCAGGACCCGGTAAAATAAGTTTGGCTAAGAAGTATGACATTAAGTGGTTTCAATGGGGGCCCCGCGATATTCATCCCGATGACGCTATTATCAAATATTTGAACGAAAAATTTAATGTAAATATTAAAGTGGAACGGATCTTAGCCAAAGAGTATCAAAAAAACCTGGAGTTAAAGATTGCGGCAGGTGATATGCCGGATGTGTTCCGTTATTCGCTTGGTTCTGGAGCGCATATTTACAACCAGCTGAAGGAAGACGGTTTCTTAATGAATTTCGCCGAGTATGCCGAGAAGTATGATTTAAAAGGTTTACAAACCTATATAAACCGACCAGGGACCGAGGAGTTCCGTGAGGAGAATGGGGTGTTTCAGCTACCGTCTCGCAAAGCGGTTGTAGTTCCTAATGTAATGGTTGTTCGTCAAGATTGGTTAGATCAACTCGGATTGAAGAAACCGACGACTATGGATGAATTCAAATCCATGCTAAAAGCTTTCAAAGACAATAAAATGGGCGGTGCCAATACAGTGCCTGTTACATTTGCACTCGGGTCGGGAGCATTCCTGGGTTTATCTACGGGCTTTACCGGAGCCAACATCTGGGGGAAAGTAGATGGCAAATGGAACTATGAATCAACGATGCCGCAATATAAATCGTTCCTGCAATTTGCCCGTGAATTATATGGGGAAGGTTTAATTGATCGGGAAGTGTTTACATCGAATGAGGCTCAAGCTAAATCCAAGTTTATCAGCGGAAATTCCGGGGTAATCGTGGCTCCTACGGAAAGATATGTGGCAATCGAAAAGGATTTAGCTGAAACTAACAAAAATGCCAAACTGTCGCTGATCATTCCGATGCCTAAAGGGCCAGCAGGAGATACGGGTAGAGTAGATTCGAGTAATACGGAGCCTGTTGTTGTGGTTAAGAAAGACAGGGATGAAGATTTTCTAGCAAGAGTTGCTGCTATCATTGACTATACGCATACTGAAGAAGGGATCAAGATGCTCAACTACGGCATAGAAGGGGTCCATTATAAAATGGAAAACGGCAAGATGGTTAAAACAGCTCTCTACGAACGGGACATCATTCCGTCATTAGGACACTTAACCGCCATGACGACAGATTATTCATTAGCAGCACAGGACGTAGAAGGCGCATTGAAGGATAACGTTGAATACTCCTTGAAATCCGGTATTGCACCGCCGTTTACAGCATTGACTTACGGATCCACGAAAGATGTGATACCGTCTATTGATAAAAAATACACGGAATGGATGATCAATTTTGTGACCGGTGCCAAGGATATTAACGCAAACTGGAATCAATATGTGAAAGAGATGAACGATGTTGGGTTAAGCAAACTTACTGCAGCAGTCGAACAAAATACGAAGAAATGGGGCAAGTAGATCCTATGACGAATCAAAATCAAAATCAAAAGCCTAACGTGATTATCATTATGGCTGATCAGTTGAGATATGATGCGATAGGACAATTTACTCCTCATTTAAATGAATTAAAGAAGGAATCCGTTGTTTTCAACAGAGCCTATTGCGCTTCACCGATATGTGTCCCCGCTCGAGGGGCTTTCTTCACGGGGAGATACCCCAATGAAACCGGGTGCTTGATCAATCCTTGGGCGGAGCAGGATCGGATGAATGGCATGGTTAAGGAAGGGATTCCTCATTTGTATCAGCTGATGGAACAGCAGTGGGACAGCTGGCATACGGGGAAACAGCATTTATTTTATAACTTCAAGCCCGAGCAGCAATCGGAATCGCAAACCCATTGGAATACCGAAGCCGACTATATGGACTACCTGAAGGAACACGGAAAACAAGCTCCAGGAGGTCCGAGGTTCACGGGGCTCGTCCCTGAAATGGTAACGGGTCGGCATACCACGGTCAAAAGTTACTCCATTCCTTTCATGGACCGCTATACAGAAGGTTTGGACTATTTTTTTGACGGATATATTACAAATCGTTCACTAGACGCTTTAGCTTCTAGAAACAAGGAGAAGCCTTTGTTTCTAAGCACGATGTTTCTGGCTCCTCACCCGCCATATCACCTTCCAGAGCCTTGGTATTCCATGATCGGGGAAGAAGAATTCGAGCTGCCCGACAATGTCGGTGTCTGGTATCCAGATCAATCGCCTTTGCAAATGTATAATTTGACAGGCGTGTTAGGGACCCGTTATTCCCGTGAAGAATGGCGGTCCATTTGGGCCAAATATCTTGGTTTGGTCAACTTGCTGGATGATGGCGTCGGCCGCATCATCGAAGAGTTGAAAAAGAGGAACCTCTACGATAATTCCCTCATCATCTTCACCAGCGATCATGGGGAAATGTTGGGATCGCATCGTTTGTGGCAAAAATTTTGTATGTATGAGGAATCGGTACGAACACCGTTGTGGATTAAATTTCCAGATGGATTCGTTCCTTCGGTTAATGAAGTCAACGAGACGGTAAGCTCATTGGATGTTTTACCGACATTATGTGAATTCCTCGGATTGGATAAGCCTGAGTCTTTGTCGGGCAAGTCTTTAATGCCGTTGATTCGTGGAGTGAAGCAAGACAAGGAAGCTATCTATATTCAATATGACGGAAACGGCTCTTTGGGAAATTTCCAGAGGTGTATCGTCAAAGGTAGATACAAACTTATCGTGGACCTGTTCAAGGACGAGACCTATTTGGAGTTGTACGATGTAGTAGCCGATCCGCAGGAAACGATAAATTTGGCAGTTTTGGGCTCTCATGATGATGAATTGAACCAGCTTATGGCTTTGCTGAAGAAGCATATGGAACTGACAGGTGATCATATTGAAATGAATGAAGAACTGCTTCGACGGAGGTTACGGAGATGAGAAATAAGAAACCGAATGTCATCCTTATTATGGCGGATCAGTTGCGGCTGGACGCCATCGGCGCCCATACTCCAAACATCAATCGGTTAAAGGAGAACAGCGTCGTATTCGAAAGAGCGTATTGCGCTTCTCCCATTTGTGTCCCTGCCCGCGGAGCGTTCTTTACCGGCATGTACCCTAACGAAACAGGTTGTTTAATTAATCGCGGTGAGGACATGCATGCCCTCGTAAGGCCGGACATCGACCATCTATACGGGCTTATGGATCAAACGTGGGACAGCTGGCATACAGGGAAACAACATCTTCGGATGAATCCTAGTGTGGATGAATCCCCTGGCAGCCGAACGAACTGGAGAAAACTCGAGGGCCGTTATGAAGCCTTTTTGAAGGAGAATCATAAACGCGTGCCGGGTGGACCGAATTATCGGGGGATTGTGCCGGAAATGTCTCATGGCAAGATAACGCGTCCAAAATCGTATTCAATACCTGCTGTTGGCCTTTACGAAGAAGGTCAAGAGTTCTTCATTGACGAGTTTATAACCAGAGATTCTGTGCAAGCGATTCGGGAGCGAGATCGCAGCAAACCATTTCTGCTCAATGCGATGTTCCACGCTCCCCACCCGCCCCTTGAAATTCCCGCCCCTTGGTTTGATTTTGTCGAGGCGGTTGATTTACCTGTGAATGTCGGGGAGTGGTGCCGGGGGCAGTCGCCGCTTCAGTTATATAATTTGACAGGAGCCATAGGAACAAGGTACAAGAGGGAAGATTGGAGACATATATGGAAGGTCTATCTGGGACTGGTCTCGTTACTTGATCAATGCGTCGGCCGTATTATCGAAGAATTAAAGAGAGAAGATCTGTACGATAATAGTCTGATTATATTTACGAGTGATCACGGTGAAATGCTCGGTTCTCACGGATTATGGCAAAAAATGTGTATGTATGAAGAATCCGTTCATACACCGTTATTTATGAAATTTCCAGCTAATTTCAAACCGGCTGTAACTTCTTGCTGCTCGTTAGTCAGCAGTATCGATGTGCTGCCGACGATATGCGATTTTACACAGATCCAGACGAGGTCTCCTATGTCCGGCCGGTCACTTATGCCATTAATTACTGATAGTGCAAGTGGACGCGAGAGAATCTTTATTCAATACGATGGCAATGGAGGAAGAGGCAACTTTGGGCGTTGTATCGTCGAGGGCGATTACAAGCTGATCGTCGATATTTTTAAGGATGAGACGTATATAGAGCTGTACAACGTCACCGAAGACCCTCAGGAGAGAGAGAATCTTGCCTTTCAACAGTTGATTTATCGCGCGCGAATTGAACAGATGCTGCAGCATTTGCGTGAGCATATGCAAGCTACGAAAGATCTGCTGGAGTTACCAGATCAAATCTACGACCGGTTTCTACAGGATTACACGGAGTTTATGTCTTAAACGAGTTAAATCTGTGTAATCAGCTAATCGAAGCCTTAGGAGGTACTGGAAGATGGAAACGATCCAAATTCGACCTGTCAATTCACGAAAGGAATTGGAACAAATCTACGAAATATGGGATACTGTCTTTCCACGAGGAAGAAGCTTCTTTCAAGAACGATTGGATTATGATAACGCCTATTCCACGGATACAACGTGGATTGCGGTTGTAGATGGCGTAATAGCTGCGGCAATCCAGTTGTTCACATTTCGCATAAGATTCGGATCATTGGAATTAAAGCTTGGCGGTATAGGCAGCGTGGCTACATTGCCTGACTACAGAAAACGAGGTCTGGCACAGCGCATTTTACGCAGGCAATCTGAGTTCATGAAACAAAATGGCTACGATTTATCACTTCTGAATACAAATATTCAATCATTTTACGAGCAGGTGGGGTGGTTTTCTTATCCCAAAAAAGTATGGAGCGCCGATGCTGAAAACATGATGCAGCTTGATAATTCGACGTTATACGCTATAAGAAGGTATGAGGATACCGATCTAGAAACGATCATGGCGTTGTATGAAGAGACGAACAGGGATTTGTACGGAAGTGTTATCCGCTCACAATCGTATTGGCTGGGGCAGCAACAATGGAAAACAGTTCTGCCACATCAGTTTCTAGTGGCTGAAAGCGCGGGAACTATTGTGGCCTATTTGCGATATAAGAGCAATGGAAATCAGATGCAGTTAGCTGATTGCTGCTGCTTGCCCGGACATGAAGAGGCGGCGCGTTCTTTGCTATTTAGAGCTGTGTCAGACCAACCGAAAGATTCGAGCATAAAAGCCTATTTGCCTGATCGTCACGCTCTTGAGGCGTGTTTCCACCAACACGGCAACCTCCATATAGAAACAAATGGCATGTGGAAAATTGTTGACTTTGGCCGTTTACTTAGCAAACTCGCTCCTGAGTTCTCACGACGAATGCTTCAATGCCAGACAACAGATAACTTGGTTTTTCCTGCAACTCTTCTGGTTGGACTTGGTGATCAGGAAATGGTTATCCGCATTCGGAAGGAAGAGGTGGAAGTCGTAAGAGGTTCGGCATCTACCGTTTATAATATTTCGTTGCAGCTCAATGAGGCTCAATGGATCATGCTGCTATTGAACGGCTACCGCACATTAGAAGACCAGTCAGCAGAGGGCATACCCTATTTAAGAGTACTTTTCCCGGAGATTTCTTCGGTATTTTGGAACGCGGACAATTTCTGATTGCTAATAACCGAGGTGGCGACATCATAATGAAGACCCTTCAGCCCAAGCTATTGGGGGCGGAAGGGTCATTGTCGTAATTTTACCTCTTAGAATTGTAAAGGAACTTTATTGAATCATGGTGTAAGAAAAATGTTTGTCTAACGCAAAGTTGATCGCTCCCAGAGCGCCTCCGATTTCACCCAGTACCGCCGTATGCACGGATATTCCGGAGGAAAGGGCGGGCATGGAGCGTTGGTTCATTACTTTTGTAGCTGTTTTTACATAAGTGCTGCACATGCCTGGAATGAAACCGCCGAGGATAATGGCTTCCGGATTCAGTAAATTGACGAGATTAGCCAGAGCGATGCCGAGGTATGTGGCGGCCTGGTTGATGACTTGCACGGCTAATTCGTCCCCTTCATCTGCCGCTTTACAAACATCATGGGCTTGAAGTAGCTGGAGATCATTGCCAGGAAATTTCTGATTTAACAAGCTACTTGCCATTCCTGACCTGAGCAAACGACGTGCTTCCTGCTCGATGGCAGGAGCTGTAGCATACAGATGAAGGCAGCCGTTATTACCGCATGGACAAACAGGGCCATCCGGCTCCATCGTAATATGCCCCAGCTCGCCAGCCCCTCCGAATGAGCCGGAGACGAGCTGGCGATCGTTGAAGATCCCAGCCGCAATGCCAGAGCCGACACCGACGTAAATCATATGCTCATAGTCTCTGCCAGAGCCAAACCTGCACTCTGCGAGTCCTCTTGCGCGGTGACGGTTCATGGCTACCACAGGCCAGCCAAATGCTGTTTTTACCATATCCTCTATATCCACATTCGCCCAGCCCAAATCGGCTGCGCTTTTGATCGTACCTTTCCTTGTGTCCACCAAACCAGGCACACTTAAGCCGATCATTTGAATAAGCTCTTTTTCTGCTCCTTTGGCAGTGTCGGAGATATGCTCTATCAACGCTTGAATTGCGGATTCGGGACGAGGTGAGCTTACTGGAATTTTAGTCATATGCAAGACATTCCCTAGTAAGTCAAACTCGCAGAGGGTCCAAATCTGATTATCCAGGTCGGCGCCTATAATCGCGTGTGATCCAGGTACGAGCTCCAAAGCAATCGCGGGACGGCCGCCTGTTGACGGTGCTTTCTCTGTTTCCTTGACAAGGTTGCATTCAATCAGTTCTGAGATTGTAGATGAAATTGTCGCGCGGCTTAATTCGGTAATCTTAGTCAATTCAATACGAGGCATGGAACCGTGCTTGCGCAGTGCTTGGATAATGCTCGTTTTACTGCCTTTTTGATCGCTTTTATTTGTAATTATCATAAGCTTCACCATCACTGTCTCATTTTGTACCACCTATTGGATATGCAACAAATATATACTCTTAATTTAGTTGAAAATCGAACAAAGTTCAAGTGAATATTAGAATTATTCCTATTTTTAGAAGTTATATTTAGATAATATTCAAAACTTAATTTAAATCTTGACAAAAGTATTGGAATTCTATTATGATTGCCCTGTGAAATGAAAGCGTTATTATGGAGGCGACGTTATGAAAGCAACGATTGTACTTGGTGGGAATATGTACGATGATTCCACCATCGAGCACTTCTTGAAGGATGCTGCTGCTATTGGTTATCAGGGAGTCGAAATCCGTGGGGTTGGAGAACTGAAGGATGGTCATATCCCAGAAGAAAGGGCGCAGCAAATTAAGGCGATGCTGGAGAGCTACAAGCTCGTTCCAACAAATCTTTCTTTATTTGCAGGCGGATTTGCATGTAACTCTGACGATGAGAATGAAGAAGAGGTTTTAAAGTGGGCACGCTATCTAGACTTTGCCTCTACGATTGGCTGCGGCATGATGAGGCTGAACCCAGGATTTATTCATTCGGAGGAAGTGTCTGCAGACGACTATGCCAAAGCAGTTCGCATGTTCCAGCGGTGCGCCGATATGGCAAGCGAACGCAATATTCGTACTGTCATCGAGATGCACCACGGCACACTTTGCGATACGGCAGATGCATCGATTGCGTTCATTGAAAGCGTAGAGCGCAGCAATGTCGGGCTTATTCTCGATCCTGTCAACTTATATCAAGTACCGACCGAATACGGTATTTCAACGATAGAACGTTTGAAGCCTTATCTGTTCAATATCCATATTAAAGATATTATTCAACTGAAAGGCAAGCAATATCCATGGGCATTCGGTTACAACGATTATGTACCGCATATTGGCAAGTATCATCGGGTAGTTCCCAAGACGAGTATGGAGGAAGAGCGCTATTATTGCCATCGTCTGATCAACCAGGGGGGAATTGACTGGTACGAGGTGTTTAGAGGTTTGGAACAGATCGAATACAGTGGTTATCTCACTATTGAAAGCGTCAGTAAGCCGGGTTCGGATCTGCCTGTTCATACATCCCTTGCCGGGCAATGCTACACGGATTTGCAAGGTTTGCTTCAATCCTTGAAAGTAAATGTCAATGTATAAAGCAAATGCTAAAGGAGATTACAGTGAAATGATACATGCGGATAACCCCATTTCATTCTCATTATTCGTTAAGCATTGGAAGGACCTTTCGGTGTCGGAACTGGGGGGATTTGTAAAGCGTGTCGGCTTCGATGGCATTGAACTTCCGATTCGCGCCGGCTTTCATGTCGAACCAGCTACCGCACTCCAAACGCTCCCAGCCTTAGCGGCACAACTCGCCGAGCAGGACGTCCGCATTTTCAGTGTTGCGGCTCCAGCCGATGAATCGATATTCGCCGCATGTCAAGAAGCTGGAGTTTCCCTCATCCGAATCATGGTTGATATCGATCCGGATGGCTATAAAGCGACGGAGGAGAGGATGAAGCGAAAGCTGGAAAAGCTCGCTCCACTTTGTGAACAGTATGGTGTAAAAATCGGTGTCCAGCAGCATAATGGCAAGTATATCAACGATTCCAACGGAATTATGCGTTTAATGGAGAATATCAGCTGCGAGTACGTCGGCGTCGTCTGGGATGCCGCGCACGATGCCCTTGCCGGGCAGCAGCCGGAATATGGACTTGAGATCGTCAAGACTCATCTCGCGATGGTGAATTTGAAGAATGGTTTTTTCATCCGCAATAACGGTCCCGAAGCAGAAACGGCGGAATGGAGATGCCACTATACGACAGCCCGGCACGGAATGGCGCATTGGCCCCGAATTGTCCGCTCTTTGAGAGACCTAAGCTATAAGGGGGTTGTATGCTTAACGGCAGAATATACGGATCTGGGAAACAAGGATCGTTACATTGCCGAAGACCTTGCTTATGCGAAGTCTCTATGGAGCGAATAGCTAAACTTGAACGTTGATCAGATTAGCGAAGGAGGTGCAAATGATGGCAGCTCAAAATGACATGCAAGTAACCAATTTACCTCGATCTGCACCTAAGAGCAGATACAAGCATGTGATGTACAATCTCAGAAGAGATAAATTTCTGTATGCATTAATCGCACCCGGCGTATTGTTTTTCCTTATTTTTAAATACGTACCGATGTGGGGCATCGTTATCGCCTTTCAAAACTATTCGCCTTTTCAGGGGGTCATGGGAAGTGAGTGGGTCGGCCTCGAGCATTTTATCCGCTTCTTCTCCAATCCGGATTTTTACTTGCTGTTCCGTAATACGCTGGCCATCAGCGTGTTGAATCTCATTTTCTTTTTCCCGGTTCCGATCGTGTTGTCTTTGCTGTTGAACGAGTTGCGAAACGCAGCTTACAAAAAGTGGATTCAATCCATTGTTTACATGCCGCATTTTTTATCATGGGTGATAATTGCAGGAATTACGTTCTTGTTACTATCGCAGTCGTCGGGTATTTTTAACAAAATGCTAGTGAGTATGGGATTTGCCAAGTATGACTTTTTAACCAACGAGAATAACTTTTGGGCGCTGCTGACGATACAAAATATTTGGAAAGAAATGGGATGGGGGACAATCATCTTCCTTGCGGCTATTGCAGGCGTAGATACCCAACTTTACGAAGCAGCCAAAATGGACGGGGCGAACCGCCTTCGTCAAGCGTGGCACATTACGCTTCCTTCTATTCGAAGTGTTATCGTCGTGTTGTTCATCTTAAGGCTCGGTCACATCATGGATGTAGGATTCGAGCAAGTGTTCCTTATGATGAATGGCGCCGTGTCGAACGTCGCAGATGTATTTGAAACCTATGTTTATCGTCTTGGTATTCAGCAAGGTCAGTTCAGTTTTAGCACAGCAGCCGGCTTATTCAAGTCAGTCATTGGGTTGATTCTAGTTATTGTAGCCAACAAGCTGTCAAAACGGTTAGGTGAAGAAGGGGTTTACTAATCTCTAGGTAATGAGGTGAGTTAAATGAAGAGAAGTTTAGGTGCCCGCCTATTCGATACAGCAAATGTGATTCTTCTGGCTATTATAGGTATCATTACACTTTTTCCATTGTACTATGTATTCGTTGTCTCATTTACGGATCCAGTCGAATACATCCAGAAGCAGGGCTTCATTTTATTTCCGTCACATTGGAGTTTCGATTCTTATAAGTATTTGCTATCCACTTCGGCTTTTAAGAACGCAACTTTGGTGAGCGGCTTTCTGGCTACGGGTGGAACTGCATTAAGTCTCGTAGTGACGGCAGCACTTGCCTATGGGTTATCACGCAAACGCTTAATGGGCCGTAGAATTTTGATGCTCATGATTTTGATTACGCTCTTATTCAGCCCAGGCATAATCCCTCCTTACTTACTTGTTCGTGATCTGGGCTTGATCAATAGTATTTGGTCGCTCATCATACCGGTATTGACCAGCGGGTGGTATGTCATTTTGATGAAAAGCTTCTTCGACAGTATTCCTGTAGAGCTAGAGGAATCAGCAGTGATTGACGGATCGACCGATATCGGCGTATTCTTCCGAATCGTCCTGCCTTTGTCGCTGCCTGCGCTTGCCGCTTTCGGATTGTTTTACGCTGTCGCTTATTGGAACACCTTTTTTAGCGCGGTATTGTACATCAATGATCAGCTCAAATGGCCACTGCAGCTCGTACTTCGCAACATGCTGATTGACTCATCCACACAAGCGGGGGGATCGGCGGCTGCCGGAATGATGGCGGAACAAGATATCCCTGCCGAAACTTTAAAAATGGCTGCGGTCGTTATCGCAACGGTCCCAATCTTATGTGTTTATCCGTTTCTGCAAAAGCATTTTGCCAAAGGTGTCATGCTCGGTTCCGTGAAAGGATAATCATTTTGCCAGAATATGAGGAGGGTTTATATGAGGGATAAGAAAAGTATGGCAAAACGCAGTTTGGTACCATCGTCAGTGACGATCATGTTACTCACATCGATGCTTACGGCCTGTTCTGGGGCAGATAGTTCCCAAGGAGCAAATGGTGCCGCGAAAGATGAAAAGCCCACGGAAATCAGCATTTTCACGGAATTCAGTACGTCGGAACCTCCTGCGGCGGATAACCCGGTGACGAAGGAGTTCGAGAAACGCACAAACACGAAACTGAATATCATGTGGACCTCGTCGAATGGTTTGGCAGAAAAGCAAAACGTGCTGCTGGCTTCCGGAGACATGCCAGATCTAATGCGGATCATAGATATGAAGCAGGTACAGGCGATCAATATGATCAAACAAGGGGCCTTCTGGGATTTGGGGCCGTATTTGAAGGATTACAAAAACTTGTCGGCTTATCCGAAAGAAATCATGGATCGATCGAAAGTAAATGGTAAACAGTATATGCTGCCATCCGTTCGCCCATTGCATGGTGGAACCTTCTTCAATATTCGAACGGATTGGTTGAATAACGTCGGCCTGCCGATGCCGCAAACGCTGGATGACTTCTATAACGCAACTAAGGCTTTCGTGGATAAAGACCCAGATCGAAACGGTAAAAACGACACCTACGGCTATAACGGAAAAAATTGGAGCTATCTTATCGATATTTTCAACAAGAGCAACGGGAAATGGAAAGAAGTGAACGGCAAGCTGGTGGATACCGACCTAGAACCGGGGACACGAGACGGACTTATTTATTTGAACAAGATGTTCAAGGATAAAATAATACCAGAAGACTTCTCGATCATGAAAACAACCGACTATGAGAACATGGCGAAAGCAGGTAAAGTTGGTGTACAAAGCGACACAACGGAAGGTGTATTCCGGTCAACAGAAGGCGCGCAAAAGCTGGATCCGAAAGCTGATTTCGTCGCCATGACGTATTTGGAAGGTCCGCAAGGTAAAATGGTTCCTACTGGCATCGGTTTTACTGGTTTATATGTAATTCCTAAAACAGTTTCGGAAGCCAAAATGAAAAAGATTCTTGCATTATTGGATTACGGAGCGTCTGAAGAAGGATTTGAGCTCGCTTGCTTTGGTATCAAGGATGTTCATTTCAAAGTGGTAGACGGTTTCAAAACGACGACGGAACAGGCAGTCAAAGACAGCGTATCGCAAAGCTCGTTCGGTAAAATTTTTGAAAAATACGATCCCTATTTGTGGGCGTACCGTGTAGGCATGCCAAAAGAGGTGTTCGAACGTAATAAAAAGATCGTCGATGATCGTGCAAATTATGGTGTGACGGATGTTTCCGTCGGTTTGTTATCCGATATCGATCTAAAAATGGGACCCGATTTCAAGAAGAAAATGGATGACATGAAAATTAAGGTAATCATGGGGAAAGAGCCGATTGAGTCATGGGATGCTCTGGTGAAAACGTTTAAAGCAGATGCGAACTATATGAAAATGATCGATGAGTTCAACCAAGCATACCAAGATAGAAAAAACAGTAAATAAGCTTAGAAGGGGAGGGAGAATACCATGTTACCTAAACTAAGATTAGCGGTTGTCGGCTTGGGACGCGTCTCGAAGTCCCATCTCCCGGCAGTGCGAGAGCTCTCAGACAAAATTGAGCTAACTGCGTTAGTTTCCCGCGACGCTAGCAAAGCCGAACAGGAAGCATCGCAGTGGAAGGGAGTCAAGACTTACACTTCATACGAGGAAGCGCTTCAAGACCCGAATATTGACGCTTTCCTGCTGCTGCTGCCTCATGATCTTCACGCAGAGTATTCGATAAAAGCGCTTCGAGTTGGCAAACATGTCCTAGTCGAGAAGCCGATGGCTATGAATGTGAATGAGGCCGAGCAGATGGTTGCTGCTGCCGAAGAAAGCAAATCTGTGCTGATGATTGGACAAAGCCGCCGATTTTTTAGACCTGTTGTAGAGTCCATACATCGTATAAGAGCTAATGAAATTGGTAAGTTGATTAATATTAATGCGCTGCTGCTTGCTCATATGGATAAGCCCGCCACGGATTGGTGGAAGGATGACTCGAAGATTGGCGGTTTTATTATCCCTTTATGGGGAAGTCATATTATTGATTATGTCATATGGGCGTATGATAAAATGCCGATCTCGGTGTATGCGCAGGGTCATTCCAACAATCCGAATTGGAGTGGCGAGGATGAGGTGGTCATCTCACTGAACTTCGGGGAAGGTCAAATGGCCAATCTACTCATGTCGTTCAATGCTGGTGCTCGAGCGACAGATGAGGAAGGTTTGACTGGTAAACGGATCTGGTCGACGCAGAACAGTATTTATGACCGGTATTTAATTGGTTCCAATGGCATGATGCATCTGAAAGATGAGTACGAACTAACGTTAAACGGTGAAAAACAGGCGGAGTGCGAACGTACGAACGCGAATTTTACGTGGCAGCTTGAGGAGTTTGCAGATGCGATCCGCGAAAATAGGGAACCACTTGCTTCTGGCCGGGAAATCATCCGTGTGATGAAAGTTATGGATGCTTGTTTCGAATCGATGCGCACACATCAGGTGACTCCGATCCAATCCTAACCATGAAAGGGACGATAAACATGAAAAAGAAAGCGTTAGTTCTATCTCCTGAGTCGCGATTGAAGGAAGTATGCTCTGTGAAATGCCGAGCATTGTTAGATGAGCATTTCGATGTTACCTGGAATGAGACAGGAATAGATTATACCAAGGAAGAGCTGGCTTCCTTAGTTGGCGATGCAGAGGTCATTCTCACAAGTTGGGGATCGCCAAGCTTGGATGAAGATTTGCTAAACCGCGCAGTCAAGCTACACGCTGTAGGACATGCAGCTGGAACCGTAAAACATCTTGTTCCGAAGCAAATTTTTGGCCGTGGTGTGCGCGTATTCTCTGCAGGTCCCCGTATTGCGTTGAGCGTTGGCGAATACTGCCTGGCTGCGCTGCTTACTTCCTTGCGACATTTGCCAGCTTTGGATGCTGCTGTGCGAAACGGCGGGTGGAGAGAGGATGTGCAGAAGGGCAGGGAACTGACCGGAAGCACGATTGGTATCATCTCAGCAAGCTCCACAGCTCGTACATTTATTAAATTGTTAGCACCATTCCATGTGAATGTGCTCGTCTATGACCCGTACTTGACGGAAGAGGCGGCTGCTGATCTTCATGTAACGAGGGCTACGCTTGAAGAGGTCATGAGCTGTCCCATCATTTCGGTACATGCGCCGAAAGTTCCAGCAACAGATCGGATGCTGACTCGCGAGCTGCTTGCCCGCATCCCGGATGGTGGCATATTCATGAATTCGTCGCGCGCAGCAGTCACCCACGAGCAGGCTTTCATGGAGGAGTTGGCAAGCGGTCGTTTCAATGCCATCCTGGACGTGTTCGAGAAGGAACCGTTGTCGGCAGACAGTCCGTATCGATCCTTACCCAACGTGCTACTGACTCCACATGTCGCCGGAGCTTCCGTGGAAGGTCATCTAAGTTTGATGGAAGTCGTTGTGCAAGATGTGATTCGCGCTTTTAATGACGAAAAAACCACATATGAAGTAAGTGAGCGAATGTGGGAGATCATGGCATAAATTTTGTGATTTCGGAAGGAGATTAACAATATGGTTAGAAAAATGTCCGTTCCTCCAATGGAATTGGTAGATTACGAGGGTCCTGGCACTCAAATGTGTGCTGTTATGGATGCAATCGGTGAAATTAGCGTTAGACGTGCTTTAATCCCGGAGCCGAAGGAAGGCGAAGTTCGAGTTAAAATAAAATGGGTTGGCATTTGCGGTAGTGACGTCGAAGTATTCCGTGGCGCCCGCGAACCGGAGTTTATCTCTTATCCTACAAGGTTGGGTCACGAAGTAGCGGGAGTGATCGATAAGGTCGGACCGAATGTGATCGGTGTCAAGGAAGGCGACCCTGTCGCGTTGCGCTATGTTTGGGGTGCATTTGCTGAATATGTGTGCTGCACACCTTTCTCCCTAAAGGTACTCCCGAAGGATCTTCCGCTGATTGAAGGCTCCTTGATCGAAGTGCTTCCGGGCATCATTCACGCTGCCGAACTGGGAGACATCTCTCCTAATAAGAACGTACTAATTACAGGTCAAGGCGTGAGTGGGCTCGTCATGACGCAAGTGGTGAGCATGTTCAGTCCGAAAAATTTGGTCGTTACCGATTTATTCGATGAGAAATTAGCACTCGCCCGAAAATACGGGGCAACTCATACGTATAAGATGCCTGATGAGCATGCGAATACAATGGATATTGTCGGTGCTGACTTCCCTGATGGTTTCGACGTTGTGATCCCTTGCTTACTAGAAGGCGACGGGATGGTTGATGCCATCAATGCCGCAGCACAGAATGGGCGTATTGTCATGTATGGTTGTATCGGCACTTGTCATACACCCGTCGATTTCTTTAAAGTTCATAAAAAGCGCCTTGACATATTTTCTACAGAGCCTAAGCGGGATATCGACAACCGGCGGTATTTTGAGGAAGGATTACGCCTCGTATTGGACGGTTTAGTGAACACGGAAGAAATGATCACACACGTCGTTCCACTAGCGGAAGTCGCACGAGCGTTCCAACTTAGAAATGAACATAAAGGGGATACGATTCACGTCATGATTGACTGTGAAGTAAAATAAAAAGATGTACTTTACAGTGGGATTCAAGGGTTAGGGGGAATTGAGAATGAGCAACCAATTATCCATGGATATTGATGATAAGAATAAATATGATCACGAGAGACCTGTCACTGTCGTAATCGTAGGTGCCGGTCACCGCAGTCTGATTTATGCCTCATTCGCCGAGATGCATCCTGAACAGATGAAAATTGTCGGGGTTGTCGATCCAGATGTTGAACGTAGAGCTCTGACCAAGGAGAGATTTGATCTATCAGATGAAGGTTGTTTTTCTGATATTGATGAGCTTATAACTAAACCTAAGATGGCGGATGCCGTGATTAACGGAACGATGGACCATTTGCATGTATCCACTTCGATACCTTTGTTAAGGGCTGGATATGACATTATGTTAGAGAAACCCATTGGTATCAGCGAAGACGAAGTCTTGAGTCTATATGAAGAAGCCAAACGCCTTGGCAGAAAAGTCATGATTTGTCACGTGCTGCGCTATGCGCCATTCTATGCATCTATTCGTCAACAAATAGCTGATGGCGTAATTGGCGATATTGTCAGTTTGACGACAAGCGAGAACGTCACTTACCACCATATGGCCATGGCGTATGTCAGAGGAAAATGGGGGCGTGTGGATAAAGGAGGTTCCTCCATGCTCATGGCGAAAAGCTGCCACGACTTGGACGTATTAGCTTGGATGAAAGGAGACGTTCAACCGGTGAAAGTAAGCAGTTTCGGAGGTCTCCAACAATTCAGGCCTGAGAAAGCGCCTTCTGGGGCGGGCACGCGCTGTCTGGTCGACTGTTCCATTGAGGAAAACTGCCCTTATTCTGCGCGGAAACATTACATTGAGCAGCGATTGTGGAGTGCATATGTAACCTATAATACACATTTGGGCGTTACGATAAGTGATGAGGAATTGGCTGAATCACTTCGAACGGATAGTCCATACGGTCGTTGTGTCTGGCACTGTGATAATGATGTGGTCGATCATCAAACGGTAATTATGGAGTTCGCAGACGGCAGTTCTGGAACGCATGTGATGACTGGAGGCACTTCGAAACCAGGTCGTTCCATTCATATCGTGGGGACGAAAGGTGAAATTCAGGGGGAAATGGAGGAAGGATCTTATGTCATCCGGCACCCCGATGCTCGCAAAGGCCACATTTATTCCGAGCAACAGTTTGAGGTTGGCGTATCTGGAGATCTGCATGGCGGAGGAGACTTGCTTCTTACTGCTGATTTCGTAAAAGTACTGAGGGGTGCGGTGCCATCGATTTCCTCCACATCTCTGGAGCAGTCACTTCACGGGCACTTGATCGGATTCGCAGCGGATCAATCTCGCCAAGAACAAAGAACCGTTGAGATCAAGCGAGTGTAAAAGATTGAAACAAGGTTAGATTGTCTCATTCAAGGGCGAGTCGGGATCAGAAATAGCAGGCTAAGTTTTTAGGTCGCGAACCTAAAGGCTTAGTCTATTTTTACCTTACAAAGAGGCTTTGAAAGCGCGATGAAGTATTGAGTAAATTGGGTATTTTGTTCTATAATTGAAAAATCTTCAGGTACCTTAGAAAGAGGAATGCCATTCTATGAGAAAACTCAAACCGCTTCGAAAAACCATTGTGTACAAATGGACAATTTCATACATGGCAGTTTTGGTGTTTATTATTGCAATTATGAGTATGTGTTACATAAAGCTCGATGGTGTGATCAAGAGTGTAATTGAAGATTTCAACCGTTATACCATTGTGCAAATTGCTGAACAGATCAACACGATGCTGTACGATATGAATCGGATCAGTTCACAAGTTGCGCTAGATATAAATCTGCAGCAGGTACTGAATGAAAGGGCAACAGATTCTGAACGTCAATACGCCATGTATTTGTTGCAAAAAGATTTGTTTAATTATCAATATGGGAACAAGAACATTTCTCAGAGTTTTATTTATATACAAGATATGGATACCATTGTATATAAGAATGGTATTTCAAGCAGCCTTTCGTATTATCAATCGTATTTCCAGGAATTTGATATGACTTATGAGGAATGGATTGTTCAAATAAAAAAGGATACACGAACAGTATTTGATACCCAAAAAAACAAAGACGGGGGATTAACGCTCCTTCTAAGAGCTTCCTTGCCTATGGGGGGAGTCAGCAAGAAAAGCGCATCTTTATTTGTTGTATCAGATTCTCTTTCACTCAGGAATACAATTCACCAGATACATGGAGATATCAATTATTTCCTTGTAAACAATCAGGGAGGGGCATTGTTTGGTACAGATACTCAATTAACGAAAGGCATTGAGGCTCTTGAAGTGAATGCGAATCAGAACAACCAGGTTGTAAATCTTTTCGATAAAGAATATATCCTTACCTATAAAGAGTCTATTATACAGGGGATCAATCTGTGCCTCATCACACCGTATGCGAAATACTGGGAGACATTGAAGTTTGCACGCGGCATCGTATATGTAGGTATTTTTGTCATACTTGTTGGGGGCATGGCCATGATTTGGTGGTTTATACGACGGAACTACAAGCCGATTCACAAGCTTTTAGAAATTATTGAAAGTACCTCAGTTCAGGCATGGGATCAGAAACAAACGGAAGATGAATACAAGTATATTTCAAATACCATTCAAACCCTAGTACAGGAAAATAAGAAAATTCTAAGAAATGATTTTATCATGCGCATGCTTAACGGTAAGGTCGATAGCAGTAGTACCATTGAGAGATTGTTTGATCAGTTTGGAATTAAACTTTATTCAGATCGGTTTAGGGTAGCAATTGCTGTTCCGTGTTTTAGTGACGAATTAGATGTCCAGGAACCAGATACTGGCGACAACTACCATAACATCGAAGGCATTTTCGAAAATGCTTTTAATGAAATTGTCAGCAAGAAGTTCAAAAGTGGGCAGGGCTATGTCGTCAGTAGGGGGAAGAGAAATAGCATGCATTTTTAATTATAGCGAGGAGGAAGGGAGTGCGGTCGAAGCAACGATCACTGAGCTTATCCATGAGACCATTGCGTTTTTACGAAAACATGGGTTTGTTTGTTTTGAAACGGTGTTGAGCTCAGCACATTCCGGCGTGAAAGGCATCAATCAAGCCTATCTGGAGGCTGTGAGTATGTTGAATCAGCTCAAAGTGAAGGATAATGTCAGTCACAAACTGGAAGATCAAATAAGGCTTTCAGATGCTCTTCAGGAATTCAAAGCGTCTAACATTTCAAACCTTGTAAACAGAGTGACAGAGTATATTGAGCTTAATTATCTTGATGTTAATCTTAATATGACGGCCATTGGAGATTACTTTAAAATGGACGGCAGACAGCTTTCGAAGATTTATAAAGATCATACCGGTGAAAGAATTATCGACTATTTGAACAAAATAAGAATTGCTACGTTCAAGGGGTTGGCGGCAACAGATAAAATGACGCTTGCGGATGCTGCGGCACAGTCCGGCTTTGCAAGCTATAGAACCTTCATGCGATTATATAAGAAATATGAAGGAACTACTCCGGGGCAGTTTATAGACGAAGAACATGATGAATCGTAACGCTCAAATACTTAGGTGAAATCCAAATAGTCAGTTTGATCCAATTGTGGGCAGAATGTCTATTGCAATCTGTACATTACAAATAACATTGTTAAGTCTGGAAGATATAAGCCCGTAAATCTCTGATAAATAGAGACTTTACGGGCTTTTGATCTGTTTGGCAACAGGAAGAACAATTGAAATCCAGACTGCTAGAGGACCATTCGAAATGGACAATTGGGTATCGTTTATGACAAAATGTCCATCCGGAACTGGAAACGAACGTCTCCGGATGGACAAAATTGCTGAAACAATGAATTGTACAATTGTGTCTATTGTTTAGTTGTTTATGAGACTTTACCATGAAAGCAGGCCTAAAACCTGATATGCAAATTAGAAAGGGGAGCAATACAAATGTACTTAAAATCAAAATCAGTGAAATTTGCAGCTATGACATTGACTGCATCTATGGCACTGGGACTTACCGGTTGCAGTAATAATGAGGAAACGCCAAGTCCTTCAAGTTCTGCGAATAGCACTCCAAAATCAGACACGAGTTCCTACCCGATTAAAACGGATGTGACACTTACATACTGGATGCCTTTGAGCTCTAATGTGTCTGCAAGCTCTGCAAATATGGGCGAAACAGAATTTGCGAAGGAGCTCCAGAAGCAAACGGGCATTAAGGTAAAGTTTATTCACCCGGCAGCAGCCAGCGTTGATGAACAATTTGGCATTATGCTCGCATCAGGAGATCTGCCTGATATTATTGAATGGGGCTGGTATGGCTTTACCGGTGGACCGCAAAACGCCATTGAACAGAAGTATATTATTCCTTTAAATGAAGTGATTGATAAATATGCACCGAACCTTAAAAGCTATCTCACTAAAGATCAGGAGCTTGACAAATCAGTCAAGACCTCAAGCGGACAGTATTATGCCTTTCCGGGTATTCGTTCAGATGATGCACTGAAGGTCACATCAGGCCCAATGGTAAGGAAGGACTGGCTGGATGAATTGAACCTTCCTATACCTGAGACTATGGCAGATTGGGAAGCCATGCTGACCGCATTTAAGGAGAAGAAAGGGGTCTCGGCACCATATTCGGCGGATCCAAACCAATGGCTTGGCGGAAGTATGTTCATGGGGGCTTTTGGCGTAACTGAAGGTTTTTATGTTGAAAACGGAAAAGTACATTACGGTCCCCTTGAAAACGGGTATAAAGAATATCTGTCTACCATGGCTCGATGGTACTCCAAGAAACTTCTGGATCAGAATTTTGCAACCTTTGATGTCAAGACCTTTCAAGCCAATATGATCAATGGCAAAACAGGCGCTACCATTGGCTCTGCCGGAGGAGATCTTGGCAAGTATAACCTCACCAGCCGAAAGACGAATGCTAAATATGATCTTGAAGCAGCACCTTATCCGGTTCTGAACAAAGGCGAACGCCCTAAATTTGGTAATAAACAGCGGACATATATGAATACAGGCGGAGCCGCTGCTATTTCACGCTCTAGCAAGAATGTTGAATTGGCCGCACGATTGTTGGATTATGCTTACAGTGATGCAGGAAGAAAGCTCTTTAACTATGGTAGGGAAGGCACCAGCTTTAATTTGGTGAACAATTACCCTACTTACACAGATCTTGTTACAAATAATCCAAAGGGTCTGTCCATGCAGGCTGCTATGGCCTTCTATTCTCGTGCTGGTTATAATGGCCCCTATATTCAGGAAAAGCCATATATTGAGCAGTATTACTCAGCCGAGGAGCAGAAAAATGCCGTTAAGGTATGGAGCGCTAACGATAATGAAAAATATGCGCTTCCTTTAGTGAATTTCACCAACGAAGAAAGTGCTGCTCTGGCGAGCGTCATGGGTTCAGCAAAGACTTATTTGGATGAAAGTAAAATTAAATTTATTATGGGTGGAGCTAAGATGGATACTTTTGAAGATTTCGTAGCTCAGTTGAAAAAGCTGAATATTGATAAAGCCATTGAAATCAATCAGGCAGCCTATAATCGTTATATGAACCAAAAGTAAGTTATTTCATGGAGGTACAGTGCATGAGTGCCTATGTGCACTGTACATGCTTAATTACAAAGAAAAAAATCCAGCTCTGCATGGTTTTGAAATATATCTTTGTAGAATAAAACATAAGGGGGGAACTGCGTGCAATACGAGGTTCAGCTTGAGCGTGCTGCCGTTAAAAGAAGTGGTTTGCTGAATAAAATCACCAAAGATTATAAAAAAAATTACAGACTCTACCTGTTGGTATTGCCGGTTATTTTGTTTTACCTTATTTTTTCTTATATCCCTATGTATGGAGTGCTGATGGCCTTTCAGAATTATTCGCCTGGGAAAGGTATACTCGGAAGCAAGTGGATTGGACTAGATAATTTTCAGATGTTTTTTCAAAGCGCTTACTTTGGACGAGTCCTTTGGAATACCCTAAAAATAAGCTTCTATAGTTTATTGTTTGATTTTCCTGCTCCGATCATTTTTGCACTGTTGCTTAATGAGCTAAAGTGGTTGAAAGGAAAGAATATTGTTCAGACCATCACCTATATGCCGCACTTTATCTCCATTGTTGTTGTATGCGGTATGATTAAATCTTTCACCATGGATACAGGGGTCATTAACTACATTGTTAGTTTTTTTGGGGGCACTCCGGCTACTATGCTTAGCGATCCATCTTTATTCGTCCCCATATATGTCATATCTGATATTTGGCAAAATGTTGGATGGAGTTCTATTATTTTCATTGCTGCCATATCAACAATCGATCCCTCATTTTACGAGGCGTCAGAGATGGATGGTGCCAACCGCTTTCATCAGATTATTCATATTACAATCCCGTCGCTTATACCTACGATCGTTATTTTGCTAATATTGCGTTTGGGCAGCATGCTCAACGTAGGATTTGAGAAAATTATCTTATTGTATAATCCTGGGATCTACAGTACTTCAGATGTTATCTCTACCTTTGTTTTCAGAAGAGGGCTTGTTGAACTGAATTGGGGCTTTAGTGCGGCGGTCGGTCTTTTCAATTCCGTCATTAATTTCATTTTGGTTGTTGGAGCTAATTATATAAGCAGGAAGACAAATGAAAACAGTTTGTGGTAATGAGGGGGGATACAGGTGAAAAAGAAAAGCCCTAGTGGCTTCATATTTGACTCAGGCAATGCAATATTTATGATATTTATGATTTGCGTAACACTCTATCCAATGTTGCATGTCCTTTTTTCATCATTGAGCAAGCCGGAATTACTGATGGCCTACAGTGGACCGCTCATAAAACCTCTGGGTTTTAGCATCAAGGCCTATGAAGCCGTGTTTAATAACAAGTACATTCTTAATGGATTTATTAATACTAGTATCATTGTTGTCAGCGGTGTAACCCTGAATGTTTTTATGACTTCTCTAGGGGCTTATTTCTTGTCCAGAAAGGATGTCTTGTTTCAAAGACCGATCACATTGTTTATTATTTTCACTATGTATTTCCAAGGCGGACTGATTCCATTTTACTTCACTGTTAAGGGACTTGGCATAGATAACACGTTTCTTGCAATTATTCTTCCCACTGCCATTAATACTTTCAACTTGATAATTCTACGAACGGGCTTTGCTTCGATTCCTGCGAGTTTGGAAGAAGCGGCAAGAATAGATGGCGCATCAGACTACACCGTTCTTTGTCGGGTCGTGCTTCCTCTGGCTAAGCCTATGGTCGCTGTTGTTACGCTTTACTATCTTGTGAGTCATTGGAATTCATGGTTTAATGCGATGATTTTTTTGACAGACAAAAAGATGTACCCGCTGCAGTTAATCTTACGTGAGATCCTTGTGCAAAATGATACAAGCTCTATGTCGACCTATTCTGAGGTAGGGCAACAAGAGTCAATTGGTGAAACGATTAAATATGCAACCATTATGATTGTTACCCTGCCTATTTTATTTGTGTATCCATTTGTACAGAAGTACTTTGAAAAGGGTGTCATGATTGGAGCCGTGAAACAATAGAAACATATCACTTTTGCAGATAAAGGAGCAAGAAGAAATCATGGTGAATGGGACGGTGAATCAAATGACTCCTCTAGGTAAACTGTTGGACAGAGAAACGGATATCACGGATAAGCAAGTATTTGAAGCCCTTAATCTTAATTATCCAGGTCTTCAAAAGGTCAGAAGGGCACTCGAGCAAGGTGACGAACAGCTTGCAAAGCATGAGGTCGTGGCGTATTTTCATAACCGGAAGAACCGAACCTTTTTGTTTGATTACCGAGGAATGCCACTGCGACCTATGGATCCGGATACATCACCGCTTTCGTACCAGTCATCGAATGGTTTAGAAGGGAGCCTCAAGGAACTTTGTTTAAAGGTGGCAGAAAAGATGATGAACAACATTTATCTGTTGCCGAGCGGTAAGCGTGGAGAGCATTTCCTTGGGGAGTACTTCGAAAATATGCTGTTGCATAATGCTCTGACGGATAACGTTATACGCCATCGCTACCCTCACGATATGTTCACACGGGGGCAATTTTACGAGTCTCTTGCGGTTGCATATCACGAGAATGGAGACATCCGGATTGCAACTAAGTTCAGAGAGATTCTGGAAAAATTCTTTGAGACATACGAGCTGATTATTGAAAATAAAGACGCTGATGCGGGGCATTGGATGTTGACCGATGATCGGGATGCCATGAGTGTCGGCGGACTTACCCTTGTTTTGTTGACACTACTTTACACGGAGCTGCCGTATACACTTCCGGATGATCTGGCCTTTAAAATCATCGGCCGTATTTGGTTTTTTGGGTCACAATATCGCAGATTTGATACCGACACCTATCGTCCACATAATCACCATTTATGGGAAAGAGGGGTCTTGCCTTATATATTGGCGGTTATGCTGCCGGAGTTTCCGGTGATCGAAGCCATGAAGCTCCGCTGCAGGGAAGTCATTCTAGAACACTTTAAGGATGACTTTAATTCTCGTGGGGGCTATGGAGAGCACTCTACCTCCTACTGGGCAGGTGCAACCATCGGAGATATGCTGTTTCGCGCAGTTACGATTGCACGACTGAACAATGACCCCCTCTTGGACGACGTATCACTTGTCTCCCTTGAGAAAAGTATTTCTGTTCTGACTTCAATCTCACAGCCGACGGAACGTTTCCCGAATATCGGAGACAATCAGGGGACGAGTATTGAGCCATTTTTGCTAGCAGCTATGCAAATGACGGATAATTCATACCCCCCAGCCGTATTGGCTGTCAGGAATGGAGCGACGTTAATGGAGGACCAGTTGCCCTCGCTCGATTATTGCGATAACACCGTGGGATTTGCAGCAAGCCGAAGTAGTTGGAAGAGAGATGCCAACTATTTTATCATGTCCATTAAGGAAAACTGTGGGGTGTGCGGACACAACCATATTGACATGCTCTCGCTGATCATGGTTCTTCGGGGGCAGCAGATTATCGGTGAACCCTATTCCGGTGCATTGTACCATAAAATTCGCATGAACAGTGATCTGCGCGGTTTTATGTATAATATGGAGTCACATAATACGGTGCTTGTTCACGGATCGGCGGTTCAGCCCAACCGAATGTATGCGAACCGATGGGGGGTCTACCGTCCGGATGTCCATATCAGCCGATATGAAACAACCCCTCAGGGTATGCTCGTTCAAGGGTATCATGATGCATATACGTTCTGCCGTCATCAACGAACCGTTGTTTTTTCAAGAACAAAGGGATGGATCGTGAAGGATATCATTGAACACGGTATGCGTCAGCAACAAAAGCACATTCAACGGTGGTTTTTGGAACTGGACGTGATTTGTGAGGTTCTTGAAGATAAGGTACTGCTATTAACAAAGAATAATGTTCGGCTGCTTTGTGTTTGGGAATCAAGATCAGATGTTGAAGTGGAATTATGGAAAAAAGATGAGCTATACCCTGATATTGTTTCTGATCCAGAGCTAATCAACTATGCAGTGGATATCCATTTCCTTGCTAATGACCCAGAGCAAACAGCCGCCGACGGTGATGCAGTACTTCATGTCGCTATGCTGGATGTCACTGACAGAAGCCTACCTGATTTTCAGGATTTAAGAAGTATCTTCGCGCACAAGGAAGAAGATATGATGAATCTGCTTGAGCACATGTAAATAAATAATGAAAGTTACAATGGAGGGGGACACAATGAATAATCTGAAGAATATCCTTATTATTGTCACTGACCAGCTTTCATGGCAGGCACTGCCTGTCTATGGCGGGATGGCAGAAACCCCGAATATAAACAGAATAATGAAGGAGGGAGGGATTGCATTCGACCGATGTTATACCACGGTACCGTTATGCATGCCCGCCCGAGCTTCTATCTGGAGCGGTGTGTATCCACACGAGACAGGTGTTCTATCCAATGAAGGAAAGAAAGCAATTCCTGCTGATCTCCCAACAATAGGAAGGGTGTTCAGTCAGGCGGGTTATGATACAGTTCATTTTGGAAAGACTCATGATGCTGGAGCGTTAAGAGGTTTTTATTGTGAAGAGGAAGGTTCATTAGAAGTTGAAGGCACACAGGCATGGCCTGTATCTGAGGATACGAAGCGTGATCGTTTTACGACGGAAAAATCTGTGGCCTATCTGCAATCGATCAGGGATTCTGAAAAACCCTTCTTTATAATTACAGATTTTGTAAACCCGCATGACATATGCTCCTGGACTGGAAAAAATAAGGGGCTTCATGTGGATGTGGACCCGGGCAGCCCGTTGCCGCCATTGCCACCGAATTTTGAGTTCGATGACATTGAGAACAGGCCCGATTCCGTCAAATATCTTTGTTGTTCACATACTCGTCAGGCTCAGGCATCGGAGTGGGAGAGTGAAAGCTTCAGATATTATCTGGCAGCTTACTATCACTATATTCAGCGGGTAGATGCAGAAATCGGTCTTGTTCTGGACGCGCTTGAGAAGTCAGGCAAGTATGAAGAGACGCTGATTCTTTTCATGTCAGATCATGGCGACAGCATGGCATGTCATGGCAAGGTCACGAAAGATGTGGATTTTTACGAAGAAACCAACCGTGTACCGTTGATATTCAATATTCCGAAATTTCGCAATCAGCCGTCACGTACGGAACATGTCTTGACAAGTCTGCTGGATCTGTTTCCGACACTTTGTTCCTATGCAGGGATTGAGCAGCCAATGACACTGCGTGGCGAAAACCTGATGCCCTTGATGATGGGACAAGGAAAGCTGGAACGTGAATATATCATTGGTCAGTGGTATTCGGAATGGGATTTCTCCATCAGTCCTGGCAGAATGGTCCGGACAGATGCCTATAAATATACGCATTATATTGGTGACGGTGAGGAATTGTTTGACCTTGCCAAGGACCCCTATGAAACGAAAAATGTAGCGAGGCATGCTGCATATGCCGAACAGTTGGCAGTTCATCGTAAACTTCTCGAAGATCATATTGTAAAGACAAAGGATAATTTTATGAACTTACACTGGCGGGAATTGAATGACGATTTACAGTGGAGAAGCCACGAGATTGGATACGGAAAGCATCGTGGACCATCCGTAAGTGAGGTTGGAAAAGGATTGGTCAAGCGTTAAAGAGAATGGTAATATCCCCTTTAAGTAAACACTCAATAAAAACCTTATGGTACCATAAGGAAACGAGTGCAACTTGGAGGGGATTTTTTTATCCACTGATTATCTTGGCGATCATGGATATGAGACGAAGACCCTCTGTTTGTTTCAGAGGGTCTTCGTTCATTTACAGATGAACCGATCGGATTACGTTAAATATGTTCAATTGGCAAGATAAAACTGTTCCTGTTCATGATAAATAAAGTGCTGTAACATAAAATGTATCATAGGCGGATTATGTCATTGTATGGGGAGGCTATGTTGAAAATGATGGGACTTCTTCGCAAGCTGCTGCCGCAAAAAATTAAATTCCGTTTGTTTTTCGGCTTTGTACTCGTGATTCTGATTCCTCTGTTTATTCTGCAGCTCTACTATTACCGGCAGACAGAGGATCTGATCGTAAACAAAATCAGCGAGCAATTCGGCGCGCAGCTGAACATTATGAAAACGGACTATAACGACACGGTGAAGGCTATGTTTCTGCACCTGGTTCAATTGGAAAAAGAACCTGCCGTTATGGAAGCGCTGCAAGCCGGCGGCAATGGTCCATCCAGTGATAACGGTAGGCAAATTCGCGAAGTACTTGAGAAAATGCGTAATCGCAATCTTTCTCAAGGCCGGTATTTGTATATATCGGTGGCAGACGTGACCGGCAGTCAATACGATTCCTTCGATGCTCCGCAAGGGGAAAGGTTGCCTGATTGGAGCATCCGGGCTATTCGCGATCTGGAAAACAGCAGCGAAAGCTATCGCTGGCTATCCGCAGACCGAAACGATTTGCCAGTGGGGCTTAGCGAGAGTGCCCACATGCTGACGCTAACGGGTTCGCTCAAGGAACGGGGGAAGCTTGTGGGTGTCGTCCGCATCCGTTTCGATTATGAGGCTTGGATGAAAGGAATTGCCAAAGATTTTCCAGTACAACAAAACTATTATTTGGCTGATGAAGCAGGCAAGTTGCTAGCTCAGACGGAGAAAATGAGCGGGATGAGCTCAGAAGTGGTCCATAAGCTGCTGCAAAGCCCCGATCAGGAACTGCTGTCTTATATTGATGAACGTTATTCTATGCTATATAACTCGATAGCTTTGACTCCGCAAAAATGGCAGATCATAGGTGAATTTCCGCTTCGCTTTTATTTCGGCGATCTGAAGCTGCTGGAAAGGCGCATGGTAATCACCTTTTTGTTGCTGACCGTTGCCTTTATTGGTCTTACGCTGTTTGTCTCATCCACCATCACAAGGCCACTTCATCAGCTCAAGAAAAAAATGGAGGACATGGTGAAAATGAGGTTGAAAACGTTTTTACCGGAGACGAATTACCGTGGTGAAATACTTGCGTTAGCACATTCTTTCAATCAAATGGTCACAGATACGAATGTACTGGTGCATCAGCTGAAACAGGAGGAACGACAGAAGGAAGCTGTACGGTTTCAAATGCTGCTGGCACAGATGAAGCCGCATTTTTTGCTGAACACGCTGAATACATTGAAATGGCACGCGATCGACAGGGAAGATCAGGTGACATCGGAAATATGCATACAACTAGGCAAACTGCTAGAAACGAGTCTTAATGCGGAAGTGGAGCTGATTCATCTGAAAGAAGAAATCGAGCTGATCAACGCGTATTTGTACATTCAAAACGTAAGGTTCGACCATCTGTTCGACTTTCGTTACGAATACGACGAGAAACTTCAATATGTGCTCGTTCCAAAGCTCAGCTTGCAACCTCTTGTAGAAAACGCAATCGTACACGGATTCGCGAGAATGAGCCGTGGGGGTTTAATCGTCGTTCGCATCTATGAGCAGCATGACTCACTTGTGGTGGAGGTGCAGGATAACGGCCAAGGCTTGCGGGAAGCGGAGCGGCTAAGACAGAAGCGGATGCGAAAAGGTATCGGATTAACAAATGTGAAGGAACGGCTGGAGCTCCTGTTCAAAAAGAATGCAGAGCTGCAACTGATGGAGCTGGAGGACGGGGCATTGGTACGGCTGCGATTTCCTCTGCTGATGTCGGTTCCATATAGCAAGGGAGGGGATCTTCATGTGGAAACTGATCATCGTTGAGGACGAGCCATTAGTGAGGAGAACGATCGTCGGCAGAATCAATTGGCGGGAGCACGGCTTCGAGCTCGTTGGAGAAGCGGGGAACGGCCAAGAGGCATTTGAGCTAATCCGGTCGTGCAGCCCTGATCTGGTTATAACGGATATCGTCATGCCTCTGATGGATGGAATCGAGTTGCTAAAGGAGACCCGTACGGGTGGATGGGACTGCCGGTTTCTGATGTTGACCTGTATGAACGAATTCGAATTTGCAAGGCAGGCTCTCGAATATGGCGCATCTGGGTATTTGCTCAAGCTTTCGATGGATGTGAAGTCGCTCGAAGCGGCACTGCATAAAATCAAGCGGGAGCTGGAGAGCCGAGCGGAAGTCCGCGAGCTGCAAGCGAAACAGAGCTTGTACCGGTACCGTGACTTGTATCGCTCGCTTTGGGATCGTTTTTACCTTAGAGACAATGGGCTTCCAGGCTTGGAAAATGAGATGGAGTCGCTACCTGCATTCTCTCCGCAGAACGTTTTCATGTGTGCTTTTTTGAACGATAACACGGATTTTTGCTTGGAGCAAGCACGTCGAATAGGTTTCCTTGGCTCGGATGTTATGAATGGACCGTACGAATGGTCATCGTTCACGCAGGACGGCATTACGACCGTCTTTTGCTGGAGCGACCGTACTTTGGCTTGGAAAGTGCCTGCATCTGACGAATCAGGAATTTTGTGCGCCGCAGTTTATGCCAAACCGTTCTCGGCCTCCAAGCTTGGCACAGTCTGGTTCGACGCGCTGCTCATGCTGGACAGGTGCTGGCATGACGGGCGAATAGGCTTCGTAAGCGTTGATGCCCGCTTTGGGCAATCCAGGCAACCCTTCTCAGCCTTATCATGGTCGCACGAGAGGGAGCTACTGCTCATCTTCGAACAGAGTAAAGTGGAAGCTTGCAAGACGATACTTGATTTGCTGTGGAACGAAATGAGGGAGCTGACGATACCGGTTACGTTTGTTAAAGAAACAACGGTAAGGCTGGACCACCTTTTTGCGCGGATTGTCAATCATCCTGGACTGCCTTCTGGAGAATTGACGGGAGTTGCTTCTTCCCAGCGGCTGAAAGAGCTGTTTTGGCAACGAATCGAAAGGTATTTGCAGCATAAAGCGGCATCTGAGGAAGATCTGACAGACCACGAAGAGATAAATAAAATCATCCGGTTTATCCGGCAAAATTACGATGAGAATATTACGCTCAAATCAATGGCTAGATATGTTGCGATGGAGGAGCATTATGTCAGTCGGTTGTTTAAATCAAAGGTGGGGGAAAATCTGATTAACTACGTACAGCACTATCGCGTCGAAAAGGCGAAGGTGTTTTTGGCCGAGTCCGATTTATCCGTCAGCGATGTAGGGTGCAATGTTGGTTTCAGCAATGACAACTATTTCATTAAAATATTCAAGCGTGTGACGGGAATAACGCCAAGCGTATATCGAAAACGAATGGAGTCACAGAATGAACCGCAGCATACAAGTTAAATCCGTTCTATGATGTAGGCAATTCCGTTCCTTATTCGCGCCTCCGCTACCTGTTACGATAAGTTCATAACATGAGGAGAGGAGGTTTGCCGATTGGAACATGCTTATTGGAGAAGGGTATGGAGCTTTAGGGCATTTTACCTGATGCTGTTGCCAGGAGTTGTCTATTACATCATTTACAAATATGTTCCAATTTACGGCTTGATCATTGCGTTCAAGGATTATGACATTCTCGAAGGTATTGTTAAAAGCCCTTGGGCTGACCCGTGGTACAAACATTTTCAAGAGTTTTATGAATCCCCTTATTTTTCGCAGCTGCTTGGCAATACGGTTCTAATCAGTGTATACAAGATCATCTTCGGGATGATTCCGCCAATTGCCCTTGCGATTTTACTGAATGAATGCCGGTATAAATGGTTGAAAAGCATCGTCCAAACGCTCAGCTACATGCCGCATTTTTTGTCCTGGGTCATCATTTACGGAATTTTGGTCGTCTTGTTATCCGAAAATTCAGGTATTGTGAACCGCTGGATCATGGAGGCAGGTGGCCAATCGATTCCATTCCTCAGTTCAACCGAATGGTTTCGGACCGTTCTGGTCGGTTCGGACATTTGGCAGAACATGGGTTGGGGGGCCATTATTTACTTGGCTGCGATGGCGGGAATTGATCCGACACTCTATGAAGCAGCTCGTGTAGATGGGGCGAGTCGAGTGAGAATGATTTGGCATATTACGCTGCCGGGCATCCGCAACGTTATTGTGCTGCTGCTAATTTTGCGTCTGGGACAGATGCTGGATGCAGGGTTCGATCAAATTTACATCATGTATAACGTACACGTTTATCCAGTAGCTGACATTTTGGATACTTGGGTATTCCGTACCGGTTTGGAACAATGGAACTTTAGCTTGGCTTCCGCTGTCGGACTGTTTAAATCGGTGATCGGCCTAGTGCTTGTGCTTGGCTCTAATCGGCTGGCAAGAAGATGGGGGGAGAGCATATGGTAAGGATGCCGGGGGAAAGAGTGTTTAATGGTATTGCCTACACGTTGCTTGTCCTAGTTGGATTGGCAGCTGTCTTGCCGCTTTTATACGTCGTTTCCGTGTCGCTGACGCCTTACGGAGAAGTGCTGAAGAATGGAGGCTATGTGCTTATACCGAAGCATGTGACCATAAGTGCTTACAGCAAATTGCTGGAGACGTCGAACATTTTCCGCTCTTTGCAGGTAACCGTTTTAATCACGGTAGTCGGCACCCTAATTAACCTCGTGTTGACTACACTTATGGCCTATCCGTTAAGCAGGAAGAACATGCCTTGGCGCAGCTTTTTCCTCGGTATGGTGGTCCTTACCATGCTGTTCGGTGGCGGGATCATTCCGACTTACTTGGTTGTGAAGGCAACGGGACTGATCGATTCGATATGGTCGATGATTCTGCCCAGTGCCATATGGAGCTTTAATGTGTTAATTATGAAAAGTTTTTTTGAAAACTTGCCGGAAGAGCTGCTCGAATCAGCGCGAATTGACGGGGCTAAGGAATTTCGCATTTTGAGGCAGATCGTTGTCCCGCTGTCGAAGCCGTCCTTGATCACGATCGGACTGTTTTATGCGGTTGGTCATTGGAATCAGTTTTTTGCCGCAATCATGTATGTGACGGACCGCAGATTGTATCCACTTCAAGTGGTTGTTCGTGAAATCTTGATGATGACGCAGCAGCCACTAGAAAGCGCCGAAAACATGGTACCGACGGTGACGATGCAAATGAGCGCTGTGGTGCTCGCGAGCTTGCCCATCATTATTGTATATCCGTTTTTGCAAAAACATTTTACAAAAGGAATGCTGCTCGGTTCTATTAAAGGTTGAAATAGGACGTATCCAACACAAAGACGAAGAAAGAAGGGGTTCGTGCATGAAAAAAACATGGAAACGAGTTACCGCAGTTTCGGCTGTATTGGCGCTGGGAGGCAGTTTGCTAGCGGGTTGCGCTACAGGAGACGCAGAGAAAAAACAGTCTTCCGCTAGTCCTGCGACATCGAATCAAGGCGAGAGTGCCAAACCCGCAGCTCCCGTAACATTGAACATTTCCTTGACAGGTACGGGGTTGCCTTTACCGGAGGCGGATGTGCTTAAGAAGGAGTTGGACGCTAAGCTCGGAACCAATCTGATGTTGACCGCGATTCAGACGGCTGAGGACTACAACAATCAGCTGAGGGTCCGCATGTCGGGCGGCAATTCCCCTGACTTGTTCCAAGTATCAAACATCGATATGAAGGAGTATGCAGATAAAGGGTTGTTGCTCGATTTAACGCCGTACCTCGATAAGGAGCTGAAGCCGGCAAAAACGTTCATCACGTCACTTGGCAGCGATCTACTAAAGAAATCGACGGTTAACGGTAAAATTTATGCAATTCCGCGTAATGGCGACTTGCCTTTCAACTCGTTCTGGATACGGAAAGATTGGTTGGATAAGCTGCAATTGAAAATGCCGACGACGATCGACGAGCTGTTGGAGGTCGCTAAAGCGTTTACGGAGAAAGATCCAGACGGCAACTCGAAGAAAGACACCTATGGGCTGACGGGACTTGAGTTCAATGCATTTGCTCCGGTGTTAGGTGCGTTCGGTGTTAGCGACATGTTCAGCTCTGGCGTCTTCTACGGCAAAGATGGCAAATTAATGAATGCCTTCAATGACCCCGCAATGCCGCAAGCACTTGCTTTCATTCAAAAGATGATAGATGCAAACGTGGTCGATCCTGAGTTTATGACCAATAAAGGCAGCAACGTGCAGCAAAAAGCGTTCCAAGGAAAAGCAGGTATTGTCAACATGGCATGGACCGACATTGCGAAGGACGAAATGGTCAACCAATACAAGACGGTAAATCCGAATGCCGAATGGGTTCAGCTCCCTGCTCCAAAAGGACCAGCAGGACAATTCGACGGTTCGTTCGATTTCGATAAACCCTCCCGGCTGATGGCTATTCCGAAGTCGCTTGAGAAAGATCCGGTCAAATTGAATAAAGTGTTCGAATATATCAATTATGTATCTTCGCAGGAAGGTAACAATCTGGTCATGTACGGCATCGAGGGTAAGCATTACAACCTGAAAGACGGTAAAGTATCGATGACTGAACTGCTAGCTAAGGAAGGGAATCACTTCTATATGTATCAACTAACGGGGCGTCCGAACGATCAATATTTAAGCACGAAGTTCCCTAATCAGAAATCGATTATTGAATTTGCTGCAAAAGCGCAGCGCATTCGGCTGTTTGACAGTTCTGTTGTGCCTCCTTCCGGGTTCAATAAAGCGGACGCGGATCGCTATGCAGCGGAAGAATTGGTCAAATTCGTGTATGGCAAACGTCCGATCTCAGAATATAGCGATTTTCTGAAAACGTTGGAGGGCACATTCAAGTATAAACTGTACACGGAAGCAGCAGAGAAGCAAATCAAGGAGCAAGGCTTAATTAAATAACCTGCAGAGGAGTTGAGAACATGCTGGAATTGGAATATGACGTCATCGTGACAGGGGGTGGTCCAGGCGGGATCGCCGCCGCCGTCTCCTCTGCCCGTCTTGGGGCGAAGACGCTTTTAATTGAAAGATACGGCTTTCTTGGCGGCGCTGGGACGGCTATGATGGTTAATCCATGGATGCCTTATTGGGCTAGTTCGGCGGACGGCAAAGAGGTACAAGTTATTTTTGGTGTACTGCAGGAACTGATTGAGGGAATGACGGAGCTCGGCATGTACGGACATCCGAAACAAAGGGCAGCTTTCGATCCGGAGGCGTTAAAGGTGGTTGCCGAACGATTATGTCTAGAAGCGGGAGTCGAGTTGCTGTACCACACCTTTCTGGGTGGCGTGCGGATGGATGAGGCAGGAAGCGGGATCCGTTCGGTCATTGTGGCGAACAAAGCGGGACTAACGGAGCTGCGTGCTCGCATATTCGTAGATTGCACAGGAGATGCTGATTTAGCAGGTTTTGCAGGAGCTGATGTGGAAAAAGGCCGCAGCGTAGATAGCTTGATGCAGCCGATGACACTCAATTTCCGTATGGCGAATGTCGACACTGATCGCATGCCCGATAAGTTGGAAATCACGCGCCGCTTCCTTGAAGCGAAAGCGCGCAAGGAAATTGATTGTCCGCGCGAGGATATGCTCTGGTTTTACGCGAACCAGCCGGGCGTTATTCATTTCAACACGACACGAATCATTCTGAAAGATGCGACTTGTCCGTGGCAGTTGACGGAAGCGGAAATCGAAGGCCGGCGTCAAGTACAAGAGCTCGTTGTATTTTTGCAAAGGCATGTCGAAGGGTTCGAACAAGCCTACTTGCAAACGACAGCTCCGCAAATCGGTGTACGCGAGTCGCGAAGGGTTGTCGGCGACTATATGCTGACCGCGGAGGAGCTATTGTCAGCGTGCAAATTCGACGATTGCATCGCGCGTGGCACGTATCCGGTGGACATTCACAATCCGAACGGCGAAGGCACGGTCATTCAACATTTGGAACCGGGGAAATGGTATGAAATTCCGTTCCGCTGTCTTGTTCCGAAAAAGATTGATAATTTGTTGGTGGGCGGCCGACCGATATCCGCCACGCACGAAGCGCATTCGGCCATACGTATTCAGCCGATTGCCATGGCGATCGGCCAGGCGGCGGGAGCTGCTGCCGCTCTCTGTGCACGGGGGAATATGGCGCCGAGAGAGATGAATATCCGAAGTGTGCAAGAGGCTTTGACAGGGCAGGGGGCGCAACTCGGACTGTCGGTGTAACAGATATAGACCAAACTGTAAGGCAAGGTGGTAGGCAAGAGAGAGACACAACTCGAGCGAAGAATAGCGTTGTTGGACGTTGGTACGCTGATGGCAGCGTACCACGCGTTCTCTCATTGGCTGTATGCTTCGTCCTAAAACAATGAAATATGAAACTAAGGAAGGTTGTGACTTATGAAAAAGAAAATCAGCACCATGCTTGTGGTCGTTATGATGGCGATAACCATCTTGCAATTATTCATATATGAAAGCGTTATCAATGCAGCTGCCAATGACAATTTATTTGCTTACAACAGCGGGTTCGAGCTGACACCTGATTATACCGGATGGGGGAAAGGCGCTGTATCTGGCGCTGGGGTCACGATTCAGGGCGGTGTGGTTAGAAGCGAGGCCAAAGCGGCAAAAATCGTGTTTGACGGCAGTGATAAGACGTTAGAGATCGACCGGTTTTCTGCTGTTGAAGGTGGCACAGCTTATTATTATGAGTTGTGGTTGAAGACGGATAATATCATAAGCAGCGGACATAAACCGCAAATTACGTTGATGGGCTATAACGGAAACACTTTTAAAAGAGTGATTCAGTCGACCGTTGAAACAAGTTCGAATCAGGACTGGACGAAATACGAGGGAACCATTGTGATGAACACGGACGAAAACAAAGTAAGACTATTGATCCGCAGAGCAGCGGGTGGCGGGGGCATCACAGGAACGTTATATGCAGACGATACTGTGCTAGCCAAAAAACCGGATTCGCTCGCTGTTACACCGAATTACCAGCAGTTTTCCATCGGCAGCAGCGCCGATTTAAGTATGCTGCCTGTATCAGCCCAATATGGTTCGGAATCGATCGAAGTTACGCCAGCCGTTAAGTGGTCGGTTAGCTCTGGAGCGGCTTATGTGCTTAACAACCGACTGTACTTTACTGGCAATTCGGGAAGTGGCACGGTTACTTTACTAGCGTCGTATATGGGCTTGACGGCAACCGCGACAATCGATTTCGTTCAGGACAATGAGCCGCCGACAGCACCGGAAAACTTGAGAGCGGAGCAGATCGGCATCTCCAAGGTGAAGCTCCTGTGGGACGCTGCGAGCGATAACATCATGGTTACCGGGTACGATGTGTATATGAATAATGCTTTGACCGCATCCGTTACTGGAACCGTGTATACACCAGAAGGGTTGACACCGAATTCGGCATATATGTTCAAAGTGATAGCGAGAGACGGGGCAGGTAATCTATCCGGACCGAGTCAGCCGTTGACGGTAACGACGAAGAGTGACGTTGCATCGGCAACAGCTTCGATCAATACGAACGATGTCGTCAAGGAGGCTAGCAAGCGCTTGCTCGGCTATAATCACGACTGGTATCAAAGCCAGATAGCCATCATGGAGGATAATCCGGCGAGTCTAAACATCAAAAGTGAATATACAGATCTGCTTCGCGATTTCGGCTTGCCGATGCCGCTGAACCGGATGGCGGGCAGCGACTCCCAAGTATTCCGATGGCAGCAGGCGGTCGGCGATCTTACACAAAGAACGCCGCAAAGCACCTGGGGTGAACCAGCCGCTGTCTACCGTTTTGGTCCTGCTGAGTGGCTTCACTCGGTACTGGAGGTCGACCCTAATGCCGAATTTGTCTGGAATTTCAACATGATGCTAGATACGCCAGAGGAGCATGCAGATAGCGTTGAATATTTGACTGGAGCCGGCGGTGGTGTCAATCCGAATGGCGGTATCGATTGGGCACAGCGGCGAATCGATGCTGGCATTGTCGCTCCGGTGAATGTAGCCGTATGGGAGCTTGGGAATGAGCTTGATTTTGCCAAATATAGCGCCAAGTTTGGTCCAGACGGAGTCGAAGCCTATATTGAGGCGTGCAGGGAGACGATCCTTGAAGTTCGTAATCTGATTCCAGATGCGAAGATTGCCGTACTAGCCAAAACGTCGCCGTGGAGCGACTATAACGATAACGTAGTTTGGCGTGAATGGCATCAAGCCATCCTGCAAGAGCTAGGCGACGATATCGATTATATGACGTTCCATCCGTATTATTTGGGTTACCCGATCAGCAAGATGGAGCAATATTTGGATGCGATTCGTGACGATATTGTGCAGATTACCGGCTCCGACCGAATCAAGGTGTTTCTTTCTGAGCATTCCGTATGGCCGGATACGTTGCCAGGAAAAACATGGAAGGAAAGCTGGTATCAGACACACGCGTTAAAAGGTGTTTTGGGAACGGCGCAATTTCTCAATCGGATGTTCCAACGCCCAGAAATTGCTTCTGCCACCTATCACTCGTTTAGTTCCGGTCCTTGGGGCTTGGTGTACAAATCACCAGATACTGGACAGCTTTATTTGACGGGTATGGCTGATCTGATGAAGCTGCTGAATGAAAGCCTTGGCAGTGAAGTGGTACACGTAACGCTGACAGGCGAGTCCACAGAAGTTGGGAATCAGTATGCCAGTCTTACGGTGAACGCAATGAAAACCGCTGCAGGGATCAACCTCGTTATTGTCAACCGCGAGCCGGAATTAAAGCGGCAAATTCACTTCAGCGGGTTGAACGGTTACGTGCCAGTCAAGGAAACCATATTGACCGCCGATTCGCTCGATTCGCATAATACGGGAACAAGTCAGGAAATCCAGGTCAATACGACTGAATTAACGGGGAATGCTCCGTTAGCCACATACCTGATGCCGGCAAAAAGTGTGGTCGTGCTCGCGTTGGATACGATTACGCCTTGAAGATATAAGATTAATATGTATAGGACATTTGTCCTTAGTCAGCAACTGCGTTCACCCCACAGGGTGAACGCAGTTTTTAATTTCAGGGGGAGTAACTGCGACAATTTTTATAATTTTCGACGTAATTTACAGTATACATTTTAGCGTGTGTTCGCTACGTTTAAACGAAGGAGTGGGTTGCTGCCCAATGGGCTCACCATACTCGAAATTCACATGGAGATGAATGCATAATGGAGACCATACAGCTTCGAAATCGTTTAACACAAGTCAAAAGTAAGCTGCAAGCTGGGCAATTAACGTTGGGTTTCATTGGTGGGTCCATAACCGCAGATAGCAGAGTGATGGCGAATTGGCCGGAGCCTGTCGCACGTTGGTTTGTAGAAACGTTTCCTCACGCACGCATTACAGTGGAGAATGCTGCGATTGGTGCGACAGGCAGCGATTTGGCTGTTTTCCGTGCAGAGCGGGACTTGATTAACCATCAATGTGATCTAATTTTCATTGAATTCGCCGTCAATGACTACAATACACCCTCTGAACAGCGGATGAGGGCGAGAGAGGGATTAATCCGCAAGCTATTGGCAGACGGACGAAGTGAGCTCGTATTTATTTATACCTACTGTCAGAAAATGTACGAGGACATGTCTCAAGGGAAAGTTCCAGCTAGTATCGCTGAATTCGAAGAGTTAGCGGAACATTATGGCATCAGCACGGTGTGGGTCGGACAGCATGCCTGGCAGGAAGTGATGAAAGGCCGCATGACCTGGGACGAATGGTTGCCGGATGGGCTTCATCCTACGCATCGAGGCAGTCTAAGTTATGGGCATTGTGTGATTGCTTATTTGGAAAAAGAATTGTTAACGGCTCTCGATGCAGAGAGTGGCGTAATCGATAAAACGATCGCAGCGCCGCTTAATAGCAATCATTGGGGACATGTGAGTACGCTCTCCTTCGATGAGGTTCAGTTGGATGGACCGTGGATGACTAGACGCGCTGCGGCTCACATGCATTGGGTTGATCAGATATTGAGCACATCTGCATTCGGGGCGAAGCTGTCCTTTTCATTTACAGGCAAGGGGCTGGCATTAGCCTTCGATTTTGGTAAAAAATCAGCTGAATTCACGTATAAGCTCGACGGAGGTCCTGCGATCACGACTTGTCGCGATCGGCCTAATTGGTGTGAAGATGGAGGCTGGTTCCGCATCTATTGGATCGCGGATGATCTGAAGGACGGGCTGCATCATATGGAGCTAGAGGTTGTTCACGGTAACCGAGAGGAATGCACGGGGACGAATTTTCATTTGGGACTTATCGGAATAGTGAAGTAAGGGGGGCGATGACGATGAAACTACATTTAAATGAAGATTGGCAGCTAACGTGGGAGCCGCTCTATCGTCAGGCTGCGGATTATTTTCAAGTTAAAAATAAGCAACAGAATTGGCTCATGTCCGATTTGCCTTGTGATGTGCATATGCCGCTCATCGCACAAGGGATCATCGCAGAGCCGTTAGTAGCGGATCAGTGCTTTTCGAGTGAATGGATCGAGGACCGCTCTTGGTGGTTTAAGAAATCTTTTGTGTTGTCCGATGATCAGCTGCATGCAGACCAAATACTTCTTCGATTTGAATCTTTGGATGTAGAAGCCGATATCTGGTTGAATGATGGCCATCTGGGCCATCATCGCAGCGCCTTTTATCCGTTTGCTTGTGATGTGAAAGGTAAGGTGCAGCAAGGGGTTAATCAACTTTTTGTGCGTGTTACCGCCGGTTTGGAGCACTATTCAGAGAATGATCTTGCGCTGATTCGTGAAGCCAAAGTGGTGTACAAGAACGAGCAGATCAGGCATCGAGGCGATCATCGCCGTGGCATGCTGAGAAAACCGCAATATGTATTTGGTTGGGATTGGGGACCAAGGGTCGCGACGTGCGGGATCATGGGCGAGGTGAGTATGGAATTTGCTCACAGTTTTCAAATTCGCGACGTTCAAGTCACAACGACAAGCTTGGATGCTGTGAGCAAAGCGGCACACTTACAGTTGCAATTAGAACTGGAGAATCTACACCCTTTTCAAACGTTAGAAACGGAGTTGAAACTGGAAGTTATTTTCCAGGGGCAGCAGGTACAGATTATTCAGAAGGATTGTTGTCTTCGTTCTGGACTGAACTATATCACAATTCCGATGGAGGTGCCTGACGCTAAGCTTTGGTGGCCCAATGGGATGGGTGATCAGCCGCTGTATGCGGTTCGGGCAACGCTGCAAACGTCAACACATGTTGTGGAATATCCCTCTTTTTCATTTGGGATACGCACATTGCACTTAAACATGGATAAGATCCCAGAGAGTCAGGATGAACGTTCATTCGCGTTTGAAATTAACGGTGTGTCTGTCTTCAGTAAAGGTGGAAACTGGATTCCTGCGGATGCCATCTATGCGCGTGTCACAGATGCCACATATGAAGCTCTGCTCAGTGAAGCCAAGGAAGCTAACTTCAATATGCTGCGTGTATGGGGTGGGGGTATCTACGAAAGAGATATTTTCTACGACAAATGTGACGAGTACGGAATTCTCATTTGGCACGATTTCATGTTCACCTGCGCAAAATATCCAGATCACTTAGCTTGGTTTCGGGACGAGGTGGAGCGGGAGATCGATTATCAGACTCGTCGGCTCCGCAATCACTGTGCGCTCGCGCTTTGGTGCGGCAACAATGAGAATCATTGGGGCTTTGAGGAATGGTGGAATGAGACGGAAGCTGCAGATTTCTACGGGGGAGCAGTCTGTTACAATGACATCGCGCCTCGCCTTGTCCAGCAGAACTGCCCG
This sequence comes from Paenibacillus plantarum, assembly GCF_013141695.1. Classification (GTDB taxonomy): domain Bacteria; phylum Bacillota; class Bacilli; order Paenibacillales; family NBRC-103111; genus Paenibacillus_E; species Paenibacillus_E plantarum. The sequence goes on along the minus strand of NZ_WHNY01000004.1, from coordinate 39,134 downwards.
GCTATTCCCTATTGGAATAGTTCGCCTTATGGCGGTGTCCATCCGAATGGCAACCAATCTGGCGATACGCATCATTGGAACGATTGCATGATGCATGCCGACATGGAAAAGCGAATTACACCCGAGGAATATGACAAGGTGAGCGCTAAGTTTGTCTCGGAGTATGGATACATTGGTCCCTGCCGGAAGCCATCCATGGCGATCTACCATAACGGTCAGGAAATGGATCGCGCGAGCAAGCTATGGCAGCTTCATACTAATTTTTTCGAAAAAGATACGGTACTTGCCGGTATAAACAAGCATTATTTGGCTACCGAACATTTGGAAATCGACGATTACTTGTTATTCGCGGGTTTATGTCAGGGTCTGATGCTGGGGTATTCGCTTGAGGCGATTCGGTCTAAGTTGTTTTGTTCTGGCGCACTATTTTGGATGTACAATGACTGCTGGGGGGAAGTTGGCTGGTCGATCATTGATTATTACCTAACCCGCAAAATTTCTTATTATTTTGTGAAACGGGCACTAGCACCGGTTAAACTCATTTTACGCGAACAAGATGGGATGATTCAGCTCACGGCCATCAATGAAACTAGCTCGTCTATTGGTGAAGTCCTAGAATACGGACTTGTCTACTATGATGGGAGCGGGAAGCAAGCAACGGAGGTAACAGTTGAACTCCAGCCATTCTCGCGGGAAGTCGTTCTACAATGGGCTACGCCTATCTATAATTCGAAAGAGGCATGTATGTACGTCAGAGCGCTAAGTGAATCCAGCGAGATTATGCCGGCTACCCTACAAAGCGAAGTGTTTCGCGATCTCATTTTACCTGACCCACAAGTAAAAGTGTCAAACATCCAAGCCATCGAACCAGGGCAAATTCGCCTTACGGTTTCAAGTGAAACCTTTGCGCATGCGGTGCATTTCGGATTGGATGAAACGATTCAGTTGAGTGATGAATATTTCGACTTGCTCCCAGGCGAGAAGCGGGATATTACGATACGACACGGGGAGACTGCCCTTACATTAGATCAGATTGTACCTCGAGGAATCACACTAACTAATAGAGAAGGCGGCGTATAAAATGAAACAGAAATTTGCGGTACAGCTGTATACCTTGCGTAACGAATGTGAGCAAGATTTTCCAGGGGTACTAAGAGAACTGAAACAGATGGGCTGGGCAGGGGTTGAATTGGCAGGGCTACACAGTTACTCGGCAGAAGAAATTTCCGCGGTGCTGCAAGAAACAGGCTTACAAACGGCAGGCTTGCATGTTTCTTTTCAGCGTTTAAGCAGTGAGCTGGAAAGTGTGCTTAAGGAAGCACGATTGTTCAATACGACAACATTAATCTGTCCTTCCGTCCCCCATGAGCTTCGAAATGAGGAAGGCTATCGACAATTTCGGAATGGATTGAACGACATTGCGAAGCAAATACAGCCGGATGGCTTTACACTGAGCTTCCACAATCATGCTTTTGAGTTTGAAACAAGTGTGGATGGTAGAAGTGCTCTGGAATATCTGATTGAGCCTTCTGCGGATAATGCAATACTGGCTGAAATTGACGTCTATTGGGTGAAGAAAGCAGGCAAAGATCCGGCTGATTTCATTCGTCCATATAGCCACCGGATGCCAACGATGCATGTAAAGGATATGACCAACGATGAGAGGCAGACGTATGCTGAAATTGGTACGGGCGTGATTGATTTCGATCCTATTTTGCTATGGGGAGAGCAGAATGGCGTGGAGTGGTACGTTGTGGAGCAGGATGTGTGTCAAGGTAATCCCATGGACTGCGTGAAGTTAAGCTTAGAGAATTTACACCGAATGGCTGAAAGACTCGTAGCAAATACATAGATCTATATAAGGAAGAGCTGCCACGAGGCAGCTCTTCTTTATATGGAAGCTTGCCTGAATGCCAATTAAACAGACTAAGACTTCCAAACCTGAACCTTCTCTTTCATATAGGTGGAGGGTAGGGTGCCGGTACATTTTTTAAACACCTTATTAAAATACGACTGCTCACAAAATCCGAGGAAATCGGAGATTTCTCCTACATTCATCTGCGAATTGGTCAATAGGTCACAAGCGGCGGCAATACGGATTTGCTGGATGTAGTCTGTGACGGATTGCCCGGTAACCTGTTTGAAAATCGTGCTGACATAGTTAGGGGTCCGATCCGCATATTCGGCTAGTTCGCTCAAAGTGATCGTTCTGTGATAATGATTGAGAATGTAGGCTTGAAGCAGCATTACGATGCTATAAGATTTGCCCTGTGTAGATTGCGAATCAATTTCTTCATTGATAACCGCGAGCATTTCAAGCAGGATACCGTGGCAGATAGTGTCTGAATAGACCGATTTGCGCAGCCAGTGCTGGGTCAACAATGAAAATCTTTGCTTCATATAATCAAAGTTAAAAGGTCTAGTTAAGCACCGATCAGGTGTGATCAGCAGCGGAAGTCCATCCCCATCCCCCTGATAATGAAAGTGCGCGACATACATATCATGCGGTTCCTTGGTTGAATTCATCGCACTGCGCCAAACACCTTGAGGGACAAATAAAAGATCGCCTTTTTGCATCGTAAAAGTATGATCTTCAACGGTATAGTGAATGGTTCCATTGGTCATGAGGATTAAAATATGGTTATTCGTCCTACTCTTGGGTACATGCCAATTCGGCTCACAATGCTCGAAATAAATAGCAACAGGTTGGATCATAGTATGCTCCTTTCAGACAATACGCTCGCCTCTGTCAAGGTCTTGTTCTCTTTCTCATAGTATAACTGAAATCGTAGAATTGTTGAAATAATTATTGGATAGTTCATTGTTTCAATAGCCTGATTTCACTAAGCTTAAGAAGAAAGATATGCGGGGAGGATGAGGGAGAAATGAGTAGTTTATTCCAAAAAGTAAAAGCGCGTGTAGGCGTGATGACAGTGGGTCACGAGCCATATTGGGCACAATTTCCGGGCTTAAAAGAAGAGCTTGAGGGCTACGGCCGAGAATTCGAGGAAATGCTTCGTAAGCATGATGTCGAGGTGGTGTCGGCAGGTTTTGTCGATTCGGTAGATAAGTCTTTTGCCGCTTCCTCCTATTTGAAAAGCCAAGATGTTGACTTTCTATTTTGCTTCTTGAGCACATATGTGACGTCATCAACAGCGGCAACTCCGATCCTGAACTTGAATGTACCGACGGTACTTGTTGCGTTGCAGCCAAGGAAACGTCTTGATTATAGAAATACGACGACGTATATGCAGCTAGTCAACGATAATATTTGTTCCCTTCCCGAAATAGGCGGGGTGCTAGTACGAGCAGGGAAGCCTGCGGCAGGGATGATTGTTGGAACACTCTATGATGATCCACGGGCGATGAAAGAGTTACAAGGATGGTGCCAAGTCGCCAATACGCGTAGAGCGTTCAAATATGCCAAAATCGGCTACTTGGGGCATACCTACGAAGGAATGTATGACATGAATTCTGATCCGACGGCTTTCACGGCAGCTTTTGGTTCGCACGTGCAAATGCTGGAGATGTGTGATTTGGCCAAGCTGGTCAATGGCGCAACAGCGAAGGAAATAGCGGATAAGCTGGATGAAATTAAAAGCGTTTTCAAAATATCCGATCCCTTTATCGATCCAGTGACAAGACCGATCAAACAAGAGGATCTCGAATGGTCTGCTAAAGTTGCGGTTGGGCTGGATAAGCTGATCGTGGAAAATGGCTTAACGGGTCTGGCCTATTATTACCGGGGTCTCGACAATAATGAATATGAACGAATCGGATCGAACATGGTGCTCGGTAACTCGCTGTTGACAGGCAAAGGGGTTCCGCTTGCCGGAGAAGCCGATTTGAAGACATGCGCAGCGATGCTAATTATGGATCGACTAGATGCAGGAGGTTCGTTCGCGGAGCTGCATCCTTGTGACTTTGTAGATGATGTCGTGTTGGTGGGACATGACGGGCCGCATAATATTAAAATTAGCGACGGGCAGCCGATCATTCGCGGATTGGATCTGTTTCATGGCAAAAGCGGATCTGGTATCGGCGTCGAATTCAGCATCAAATCAGGTCCTGTTACATTGCTCAGTATTTCACAAACCGCTAGCGGCAAATACAAAATGATCGCCACGGAAGGCGAATCCATCAAAGGTGAAATTCCGCAGACGGGCAACACCAATACACGTTGTAAATTTAATTATAGTGTTTCAGAATTCGTGGAAAGATGGTGCTCAGCAGGTCCTACGCATCACTTTGCGCTTGGTGTGGGGCATGTAGGTTCCAAGATTCGTAATGTAGCCAAAGTACTAGGCATTGAGGTGGAAGTGATATGACAACACTCGTAAAACCAAAGAAGTCTTTGCAGAGAGTTACACTGGAAATGAGCCTAAAGCCATTCAAAAGTATGGCACCTGAGGCGATTGAAGCTGTGTGTACCGAGGCTATCCGGCAATGGCTCCCATTGATCGGCATGGCAGACAGCTGTTCAATCCTGCTGTGGGTCGCTGATGGAAGCGAAATCCTAGTTTGGGACGGCGATTTGCAGCGCGAGATTGAATGGGGCCGCTATATCGGATTTGCCAATGAGGAGTATTTCGGCCACATCAAGGACGACAAAGACCCGCGAATCGCCGCGCCTTACATGAGTGAACCTGCACGAATCACTTATGGTGATTTGCAAGTCATTATCGCCACATTTAAAAGAATTGCAGCCGAGCGTTATGGTATTCGCATGGAAGTGGGAGCTACCTTTGACGCAGGACCTGAATTTGCCTACTCGGATTTCAAATATAAGCTGCACCCGGAAATCAATCGCGCCGAAGTTGGCGGGCAATTTATATCGCTGAAGGCGGACTATACCGTAGTATGCAGTTGGTCGAAGCTAAAAGAAGACAAGGTTGCTTATGCGGCTTATCCTGACGGCATTTCCCAAAACACAGCGTTTGGCGAGTTTCTGGGGCGGCAGTGTGCCAGCTTTTTACCTACATTAGGTTTTGATTATATATGGTTTTCTAACGGATTCGCGCTGTCGTACTTTCCTTGGACCTATTTAGGCGCTAATTATGATGGCACGCAGATGGCGATGGCAGAGTATGAAGAGTTATCTTCCAAGATGCTGTCATTCTGGGAAATTTTCAAGCAAGAGTGCCCGAATTACCGCACAGAAATCAGAGGGACGAACTACGGAACCGGCATGGATCTTGCCAAGGACTGCATTCCCTTACTTGATCTGTATGAGAGAAAATATGTTGAATTTCCGCCGCCGAATTCGCCATGGGGAGCTCTTAACTATGATTTCGGCTTAGAACTGACGGGCTACATGTCGCGTATTGCTGTATTGCCTGCAGAGACGTACCTCTTCCGCTTTTATGCCAATGATCCGTGGTTCTGGCAAAATCCGTGGTGGGATCTCTACGATCGGGAGCCGCATGATATTTATTGTCCGCTCACGGTCGCTCGCGTTAACAAGGAAGGCGAGTTGGAGAGCCCGGGTGTTGTAGAGATTTTGACCATCGATTCGGAAAAAGGCGAGCTGGATGCAGATATCCCGTTGGAAGTGATTCCTCATATTAAAAAAGCATTCAAAGACGCTCCCGACCAACCGGGGATCTTAACTTGGTTATACCCGTTCCGAGAGTTGCATGAAGCGATGGCGGAATCGGGCGAGCATTCGAGCGACGTGTTCTTCCATGATTGGTTTGTGCGCAATGGGATTAACCAAGGCTTGCCGCTGAACACGGTGCTTAGCACAGATGATTTCTTCGCGATGAATGACGATGCCCTCTATAAGCTGCAGGATACGATCTTGTTTACTTCGGCTTTTTGGATCAAAGGGGAGAAAGCAGAGCGAATCATCGAGTATGTTCGTCGTGGCGGAAAGATCATTTTCTATGGCCGTGTCGATGATCCTGAACTATATAAGCTGCTGAATCTCAAAAGCGAGCCTGAACTTGAAGGTGCTTTTTCCGTTAACCTTTCATTGTCAGAAGATACGATCAAGAATGAGGAGCACCCAAGGGGTGAGGGGACTCTTCGATTACAACACTATCCGCACATTTCAGGCGGTGGGTTAAGTGAAGTTGTGGATGATCTGGCAGATCGCGCTACACAAATTCATGCAAGTGTGAATCAAAGTGGGCTAGAACGGGCATTTACGATAACTAGAGCTTTACCTGAATGGGATGGAGGTAAAGTGGGGTGGGTCCGCGGTTCACTGCCATTCCAAGCCGCAGGCGTCTCGCATTTACCGATTCGTCAGGAGAAAGAATTTCTGGATTCCTCACTCTTCGTACGATATGTCCTGCAACAATTTGGTTACTCCTTGTATCAGGTGAAGGAAGAGGCAGCATCTGAATCAGCGCTGATGTTCATCACAAGGAATGACAACGCGTTTATCTTTACGGGTTGTAAGCAGGATACATCCGTTGCGCTGCAGCTTCAATTTCCCGATGGCGCGCCACTAATCATCGGTCAGTCCGTTATGATTGGAGAAGGAACGGCTGCTGCGTATACACTGGATCGCACGTTTCATGACGAATGCCGCGTGTTTGTTAACCAGAAGCAAAAGTCTCGCATTACGTGCAGAGAAAAAGCGCCTGATCCAACACCTCACAAACGTAACCGCACGCTTCGTAATTTTAGTGTAAACAATTTAATTGAGGCCGATCTTACCATCTATCCGCCTATTGCGCAGCTGCAAGCGGGTGATGTTGAAGTGAAGAATGGGGAGCATAACTTGGAATTATCCAATAAAGTGGTAGGGAATTGTATACGACTAACCCAAATTAGTGGGACCCTTGATATATCATGGTAGGCATCTAATTGTTTAGTTACTTGAATCAATCCGTTATGTGAAAGGGTGGTGAAAATACATGGATACATCAAGGAAAAATGAGATCGAGAAGCTGGACAGTAGTATGAAAATTGATGTCGATATCAACAACGACTGGGAATGGCACTCACCGCGAAGTGAACCTTTTCGGATAACAGGACTGCCTTGGCTGGAACAAGACGGCGTATATCGAAGATTGCCACTTGAACCAAGCCATCCGATTCGATCAGAGGTAGATCGACTTGCGAATTATACAGCAGGCGTGCAGATTCGTTTCCAGACAGATTCACCAAAACTTTCTGTAAGGGTTGTTCTGGCTGACAGGGCCACGATGTACCAGATGCCTGCCACTGGTCAATGTGGGGTTGATTGCTATATCGGTACAACGGGAGCTCAGCTTTATGTAAATACCACTCGCTTTGATCAGTCGCAAAATGAATACGAATCCATACTCTTTGAATCCTTACCGTGGGAAATGCGGGAAATCACACTTAATCTTCCGCTATATCAAGGTGTGAAGGAGATTTGGATAGGTTTGGATCCTTCTTCATCGGTAGCTGGATTTCCTGGCTTTGCCACCAACAAGAAAGTACTTATCTACGGAACATCCATCACTCACGGCGCTTGCGCTTCGAGACCTGGTATGGCCTACTCCAACATTTTAAGTCGGAAATTTCCGATTGAGATGGTGAATCTCGGTTTCTCTGGAAATGCCCAGGGGGAACCAGAGCTTGCCCATTTGATCAGCCAAATCGATGAACCGGCGTTGCTTGTTCTGGATTATGAAGCCAATACACCAAGTACAGAACGCCTTCAGGAATCGTTGCCTGAATTTATCCGGATTTATCGTTCACGTCATCCAGAAGTTCCAATTCTCGTCATCTCACAGATTCGACTAGCGAAGGAAGCCTTTGACGAAACCATGCTTCGCCGCCGGGAAGAACGGAAACAGCTTCAAATGGCCATCGTTGAGCGATTGCAGCAGGAAGGGGATACGAATCTCCACTTTTGTGATGGTGCAGAGTTGTTAGGGGCGGATTACCAGGAATGCACCACAGATGGTATTCACCCTTCAGATTTGGGTTATTTTCGTATAGCGGAAACACTTAGCCCTATTCTTGGGAAACTGATTTTCTAATCGCGTATGTAAACTATTTTGTAGATCGCCTTGCCCGGATCATAGTTCCGGACGGGGCGATTTTTTTAAAGTTCCCTTATTTATAGGAAATGACGTATATTAAAGTATACATTCGAACTTCATACAATTACATTTATATAACATACTAACATGCAAAATGTAGGAGTTTAGACGTTGGATTGCGCGGTGGGACTAGTGTATGCCAGTCGCTTTCACTTCGAATAAAGGAGAATATAAAGGCATGAACATAAAAGCTTTTTTAGGAGCTAAAGCCTATTTTATAAAAATGGTTCTTTGGATTAGCATAGCTATTTTGATACTAGTTGTTGTACTTTCAACGGTCATTTATATTAATTCGCAAAATCTTTTGGTCAAAAATGAATATGCAGCCAATCAAAAAATACTGTATCAGGTCAAGTATAATATGTCTTTTATGGATCAAACGATTTCCAATTTATCGAAGTTTCTTTACTTAAATAGCGATGTAACCGCTATTATGTATGCGAAAAAAGAAGATATGATTGAAGTGTCAAGCCACATGTCTAAAGTCGTTAGCTCTGTCACTTCAGCTATTCCTTATATTCACTCTATTGGCATTTATAATCGGAATTTGGATCATTCCTATAGTACGGGTTTTCCTTTATTTTTTAAAGATCAGATGCTCTTCGACTTTATTAATTCGGACCAAGCGCTGCCTAAGTTGAAACCGATTTTCCGTGATATCAAAAAACTAGTAAACGGGGTAACCGAGTCTGAGTATGTATTCTCCTATTTCATATACGAAACTACAGTGAGTGGGGCTAAGCCGGATGGCGTTGTCGTTATTAATGTGAAGCCGGAGTGGTTGCTGGAGAATATTAGTCAAATCAATATGATCGATAAACAAAAGGGAGATAACGTATTTATTCTAGACCAGGCTGGCGAGTACTTGAATGATAGTACCAATGACCCTGCAATCAAGAAGTGGCTGAAAACTGACTTTTTAGTGTATAAAACAGCACATCCACAGGCTGATCGAGATGGTTTTTTTCAAAGCAAGCATGGCGGAACGAAATATTTAGTCACGTACACAAATGTCGACAACACGGGGATGACGCTGTTAAAAACGCAGCCTGTTCTTGAAATTTATACCTATATCAACAGCTTAAGAAATAGTATTATCATCATCACGCTCATTTTTCTTGTCATGGCCATTGTGATTTCTATTGGCATATCTCGGAAAATATATGGGCCCGTGGGGAAACTGGTGAATTCGATTATGTTGGATCGGATACGGAGATCGGACAAAGACGAGGTCGTCGATGAGATCTCTTATTTGAACACCGTTTACAGACAATCCATGGAAATGCTCGATCATTATGATAAGGAAAAGATGCAATATAAAGACGTCATGAAGCATTATTGGTTAAGCAGACTGCTCACGGAAAGTTTATCGATCGGCAGGTCAGAATTGGAAAGCATTTTTAAAGAAATGAGGATTTCTTTAGTTTTGGATGGTTCCTATGCCATATGTGTATTGAAAATTGATAACTATAAGGAATTCCAGCATGCTTTCCATGCCAAAGATAAAGACACGATTCGCTTTGCTATGATCAATATTGCATCAGAAATTATGGCTAGAAAGTACCCGAACGAAGGACTGGATATGAAGGACGATCATGTCGCCTTAATAGTAAGCATTCCGGAAGAAGATGATCAGTTTCAAGCACATATCCAGGCTCTTATCAAAGAAGCTCAAGAGAATGTATCCCGTTTTTTTAAAATCTCCTTTACGGCATCGATTAGTGAAAAGACGAGTCATATGCAGGAATTGAATGGCATGTATCATAAGTCTCTCGATCAGGGGATGTATCGCTTATTACTAGGGCATTCCTCGGTCATAACCTACGAAACGGTTAAGAAAAATGTGGAAAGTAAAAAAACGGGATATTCCAAAAATCATGAGGAATGGCTTGTGGAAGCGATGAAATCGAGCAACACCACAGCGATAGAAGAGGTTTTGGGGAATATATTTGAAGAGCTGGGCACGCTCAATTATCACAATGCTTTAGTCTCCATCATAAGACTTGTGGATGCAGTCATTGAGACATTAGAAGAAATGAAAGTGACAGTTGCGCCATCTTTGCACATCTCTTCGATCAGCCGCAATATTTTGGAGAAGGAGACGATTGCCGAGATTCATCGGATCATAGTCGGTGCCCTGCAAGATTCGTTCAAAAAAGATTTCGAGGGAAATGCCAATAAACTAAACTACTTTTTGGTAGATGCGGTCACGGAATACATTCATAACCATTATCAAGAGCCTACCTTGAGTTTGACTTCGATCGCTTCGATGATGAAAATATCGACAAGAAATTTAAGCAAGACATATAAGGAAGCTACCCATATATCGATTCCTGATTTTATTAACGAGTTTAGATTAGCCAAAGCAGCAGACCTTCTTATCCAAGATGACCTTAGCGTGTATGAAATTGCTGAAAAGGTAGGGATCTTGAATGAAACTTATTTTTTCAGTTTGTTCAAAAAGAAATATAAGGTCACACCGAAGGAATATGCCTTGCGGAGAAATATGACGAATTTGATTCAAAAGTAAAATATGAAAGCTATTGGCTAGGTCACTTCATCTGATATTCGGCAACGGACAGACTAGCGTAATCGCCTACAAGTTCACCTAACCCGGCAGGGACTACGCGGCATACATGATGAGCGTGAGGGAGCGCCTCCCTTTGAAGTTCCTCAAGTGTGGCAGCTTCAAGCAGATCGCGCTGTCTGGCATACATGCTGCCAATGACGATTAACTCCGGGTTTAGAAGGTCCACCAGGACAGATAGACCTCTTCCAAGCTGTACCCCCACAGTACGAAATACTTGTAAGGCTATAAGATCCCCTGCTTGCGCGGCCTCCGCGATCTGCTGAGCGGTCAACGAGTCCAATTGCGACTCGGATCGGCAAAAGCTCGGAGGCTGCCCTATCGCCAAAGCTTCCGCGGCTTTCATTCGTCCCAATTGGGCGATGCCGCCTCCGCTGCAGAAGCCTTCGAAGGAACCGGCTTTGCCATAACCGATGGGTCCTGTAGGCTCAAGCCTCATATGACCCATCTCACCAGCCATATCATTGGTCCCCGTATATAGCTTGCCATCGAGAATAAGGCCAGCGCCCATACCCGTACCGAAAGTCAGGAAGATCATATTCCGGGTTCCAACGCCAGCACCCCAGCGCCATTCTGCCAACGCACAGGCATTGGCATCATTCTGCAAATTGGCGGGAACACCAAAGTGTTCCTTGATTAACGAAGTAATATGAATGTGATCCCATCCTGGCAAATTCGGTGGTGAAAGGATGACCCCTGTTTTGCTGTCAAGCGGCCCCCCGCAACTGATGCCAATCGCTGCGAGTGAACCACCTTGTTCTAGCAATAATTGCTCTAAGACTGAAATAAGCTTCGTGATGGTCTGATACGGATCTTTGGGAGTGGGAAATTGAACTTTTCCAAGCAAGGTAATCTCATTAGGGTCCATCCGTCTTCCAATCGTAACGGCACACTTGGTTCCTCCAATATCAAAGCCAGCAAGGATCATGCTCATCCGAAAAACTCCCTTTCCAGCATCGTACATAGGATGTGATAAATCGGCAGGTGGCGCTCCTGGATATCCGGTGTTCGCTCCCAAGGCACGCTAATGGTCACGTCGCATAACTCCTTTAATCGGCCACCTTGTTTTCCGGTTAATCCGATGGTACTCATTCCTATTGCTCTCGCGGTCTGAACAGCCCGAAGGACATTCGAGGAATTCCCGGAAGTGGAGAGAGCTAGGAGGACATCTCCCTTTTTCCCATAGCCGTACACTTGTTGGGCAAAAATCATTTCTGGGTCTACATCATTAGCATACGCAGTTATCAAGGCAGCGTGATTGGTAAGTGAAATGGCAGGGAGCGCCTGCTGCAGATGATCTGCTAAATAGTCCCCTTCTCTTTCATCCCATTCTTGGATTAAAGAACCACGGAATGATAAGGGGACAGGCCTTCTGGATAGAAAGCCTTTCATCAGCTCACCGGCAATATGATCACAATCGGAGGCGCTTCCCCCATTGCCGCATAGCAGCATTTTCCTACCTGTATGGAACGCTTCCGCACATAATTGAAATGCTGCTATAATGTCTGGCGTACATATTTCTAGGTCTGGATAACGCGCCACAAGCTGCTGCATGTGATTTTCCACTATCATTTTATCCATTGTAGAATTCCTCCTATCGACCGATTTCATCAACCTGAAATTCATTGGAAATAGCAGCAATTTGCGGCAGCCAGCGTTTATAAGCTTCTAATGAGAAAGCCGGAAAACCGTGCAGGTAGTGATTGCCATAGGTTCGTCCATTGAAGCTCCATTGAATTAGAAGCAATTGCTGGTTGGCATGAGAAATCGGGATTTTCCCTAGTTCGGAAGTTCCGTTAGCCTCGACCGTGAAGCTTCCCTCCATAAGTGTTTCATTGGAATCTGCAACCCATATACGATAGGTGCCGGCAGCAGATTCTCTGGAGTCATTGCCTACAGCTACTCGAACATGCCAATTCTCAGGCTCATCGATCATAATGCAGACGGGGACTTGGCTTCTTTGGATGTAATGAAAAGCTAACTTCTTGCTATAGTAATAATCGACGACAGCGTCGGAGAATTGTGGCCAACCGTCAATCATATTCCACCAAATGATCCCTGTTTTACGCCATTTTTTGAGCCGAGTCGTCTCGATGAAGAACTTCTTGGCCTCAGCTTGGGAAATTTGCGAAGCAAGTATGAAGTCTTCCAGAGATTCAGGAATAGCCCCAAACAGCTCTTTAATTTGATTCGCCATTAATTGAATACGTGTCGCGTTATGTCCATCATAGCCGCTAACTGCCGTTGCGTGGGCGACCCATTGCTCATCCTTACTGTTAAATGGCCATAGATGATCGGGTTCGATGAACTTCTGGATTGACGATAGATTCGGACAGCCGTGATAGCCAATTTCAGATATAAAATGGTCAGTACTCGTCTTATAATAGGAACTTTTATAATAATCCCGCGGCCCCCAAAGATGCCGTTCAGGAGCTAGGTTCATGTTGCCTGATCGGATAACCTCAGGTGACAGATAGGGGGAACTTGGCAAATAAGCACGGTGAGGATCATAGAGCTGAATCACTTGCGGAAGCAGGTTACGGGTAATGGAATTCACATTAGGATCCGACAACCCATACCACCCATAAGCCTCGTCGCATTCATTATCCCCGCACCATAGGACAAGCGAAGCGTGGTTCCGTAATTTGCGCACAACAGCGCTTGCTTCAAGTCGCATGGACTCGCTGAACTCGGGCGTCTGTGGATAGACAGCGCAGGCCATGGCAAAGTCCTGCCAGACCATCAAGCCATGACGGTCGCAGAAGTCAAAAAAAGCATGATCCTCATAGACATTGCCTCCCCAGCAACGAACGATGTTGCAGCCTGTTTCAGTGAACAACTGGAGAGCCTTCTCGTAGCGGCTGGCGTCTCGGCTATGAAACGCATCCATCGGCACCCAATTTGAGCCTTTGCACATGATCGGGGTATGGTTGACTTTAAATAGAAATTCGCCGCCAGCTTCAACCGTGGTTGTTTCTGTGCGAATCAATTGAACTTGACGAATGCCGATCCGCTCTGTACGTGAAGCGAGTACACGTCCTTGATGAATCAGTTCGGTGGTAACCTCATAGAGATGAGCTTCCCCGTATCCATTTGGCCACCAGAGCAGGGGATTCTCGATGGATACGGTCAGGGAGCCGACGTTGAATAAGACGGGCCTACTCATCTGAAACTCGGATGTACCTGATTTACCCCATATCCGAATCTCCAATCCATGATAAAAATAGGCAGGATCTGTGGCCACTCGGTAAAATAATCCGATTTGGGCCCCTGAAAGATTTTTATCCACAGATAGGGTATAGAAATATAGGTCGGTCAGGGCATGATCCTCACATGCGACCAAGGATACGGATCGCCAAATGCCAGCAGACACTGCACGGGGCATAATATCCCATCCGAAGCTATGAGCGGCCTTGCGTACGAATAGCTGCTCGACATTGGGGATCTGTCCATAGCAAATCGCATCGGTGCTGCGCTGCCCTGCCTCGATAATCGGCGAACGTAACCGTACACATAGCGTATTCACACCATCGTACAGGAGCGACTTCGTTGTTTCGAGATTCACCTCAATGAACATATTGTCGCTGGATCCAAGCTCTTCGCCGTTCAACCAGTAGGTTGCGAAGCAGTCAACCCCTTGAAACACCAGTTTGGTTCGCTTGCCCGCCATCGTCGGCGGAGCGGTGAACGTTAAGCTGTACCACCACTCGTAAAGCTCGTAAGGACGAAGCTCATTGATATTCGTTCCGAGGAAGGGCTCAGGAAGCAGGCCGCTGCTTACCAAGTCGAGCTCCACATTCCCTGGAACAGAAGCGTTAATAGATGGCAAATCTAATTTACTCAATTCATCTGGATGGTGGACCTGCCATTCTCCTTGCGGAAAATAAACAAGCTTCCATTGACCGTCCAGGCACAGTTCTTTTGTCATTTGAAAACCTCCCTCAATTAAGTGCTATGTACTCATTGTAAAAGGGAGGTTAGGATAAAACTTGCCGTATGTTCAGAATACTTGCAGGATCTTCGGATATGACTCATTTTGAAGGAAAATGCGTAATGTGAAATATACTTTCGCGAAATCATCACCTAAAGTGGAGTTGTGTAGCAGGTAGGAAGGCAGCATAAGTAATCGAGAGAAATGAGGTCGTCACATGGTTACGAATCATTATGAGCTTCACCGCCAGATTCCAGTCTACGATCGAGCTGATTTGGTGGTCATCGGAGGAGGACCTTCAGGTGTTGCTGCAGCCATAGCGGGAGCCCGCCATGGGAAAAAGGTCATCCTTCTTGAGCATACGGCTCAACTTGGTGGGATGGGGACGCTCGGCAATGTGAGTATTTTTATGAAAGTTGGCAATTGTACGGGCATTTACAGGGAGCTCATTGCTGAATTTGCTTCTGCACATCTTCCGAATGGGCATGAGGAAGGATTAGAACATCAATTTAATCCTTTTCGGCTCCGCTATTATTTAAATGAAAAGCTGGAACGCGAGCATGTGAAAGTATGCTACCATACAAGCTTTGTATCATCCGTTCTCATTGAGAATCAGATGAGCGCTGTTATGATCAACACTCGTGAAGGATTAAGGGCAGTAGAAGGCGCTGTGTTCCTCGATTGCACGGGAGATGCTCGTGTTGCGATCGATGCTGGCGCTGCCTACACCTCAGGTCGCGAATCGGATGGGATGACACAGCCCATGACGCTGATGTTTATGATGCAGAATACAGGAGTTCCTGTACAAGCTTATTTGCCAGAAGGATGCTATTACTATGAAAAGCCGGAGGATTTGCCCCAAGGGCGGCACTTATATTGGGAGCGAATGGGCGATGGCACGCTGCTAGTTAATATGAGTCGGGTGAAAGGAAATGGCGCGAAAATCGACGATGTTAATTTTGCAGAGAAGGAGTGTCTCCGACAGGTTTTCTCTATCGCCCATTATTTACAGCGCAATGGTTTTGAGACGTACACGATTTCCCATGTTGCTTCTCAAACTGGAGTTAGAGAGACCAATCAGCTTGTTGGTTCATATACGTTGACGGAAGAGGACTTAATGGCGGGGCGGCGTTTCCCAGATGTGGCGGCGCAAACCAACTACGAGATTGATATCCATAGTCCTGATGGTGCGAAGGTTACCGATGAGCGGCATATAGATGGTTATGACATCCCCTATCGCTGTATGGTACCTGCAAGCGTGGAAGGATTATTGGTAGCGGGACGCGCTATTTCCGCCACCCATGTTGCGATGTCATCGATGCGCATTCAAGCTACTTGCTACGCACTTGGTCAAGCGGCCGGGGTAGCTGCTTCGATTGCGATAGACAGCCATTGCAAGCTAAGGGACGTTCCTATGGAGAAGCTGCATGAAGCATTAAAGAAGCAAGGCGTTCATTTTGTTCAATGAACGATTTGACGGCTTCCAATGTAACAAAACATCCAAAGGATTTGAAATGAGACTGACCTCGGGTGAATATGATTTTACAATTGAAGGAGTGGTGTGCCCATGAATCCAGAGAGCCGCAAACAGACTGCGGAAGCATTCATTTTTGTAAAAGAAGAGAACGTGTCTATCCGATACCGCCCTTTAGCCAAGCAGGGGATGGAATTGCGGAGTCATTCGGATGAAGATCATCCGGGCAATATTATTTACACAGAGGGAATAGACTATGTCGTCGATTACGATCGCGGTGTCATTCGCCGGACGAAGCAAAGCCGGATCCCAGATTGGTCCCGTCACGAATTATACGGCCAAACGGTGTTTGATCATGCAGCGTTCAAAAACTGCAGCAATCGTGATTTTACCGTGTATGGGGGTTATATGTATGAGAACGATCCGCTTACGGACTATATTGTAGCCCACGATAGCGGAAATCGAGCCAGGATGGAGCGCTGGCTTTCCAAATTGCAAACCGGCGAGGAGAGCTCAATCGTTGTTTTTGGTGACAGCATTAGTGCAGGTGGGGAGGCGAGTGAAGACAAGTTTATGTACTTCAACCGGGTTCATCAATTTCTCACTGACTACTATCCGCGCAGCCGAATCCGTCTGTTGAACAAATCAGTCGGCGGTGAAACGAGCAAAGATGGAAAAAATCGCATACAGCGCGATGTCATTCCTTTGAGCCCCGATCTCGTAATCATCGGATTCGGGATGAACGATCAGAACAAATATGGGGAAGGAGTGGGCGTTTCGCCGGCGGATTTTGAAAGTAATCTATGTCAAATGATCGAGGCCGTCAAGAAGTTGGACAACAGCGATCTTGTGCTCGTGACGCCTTGCCTGCCGAATCCGAAATGGTGGTATTCCAGTGGATCGACTGGCAGGTATGCGGAAATCATCCGCCGGCTGGGCCGGGAATACGGTGTCGGCGTGGCTGACGTCACTGCGGTATGGGAGCGGGAACTGGCTGCTGGCAAATCGCCGGGAAGTCTGCTCCTGAACAATATCAATCATCCGAATGATTACGGGCACTGGCTGTATTTCCAAGCTTTTGTCCCGTTGCTGAAAGCTTGAGAAATCAAGCTTTTTTGTCATTGGACTCCTTCACAGAACCCGCCGCCCAGCACGCGGAGACAACCCATACTTACTTTTAAAACAACGGATGAAATAAGGCAAAGAATTAAAGCCGGAAGCCAGCGCGATCTCCGTAACGGGTAAGGAGGAATTGTGCAGCAACCTATGGGCATATTGAAGCCTATGCTCTTGCACATATTGCTGAAAGGATTGACCGATAATGGTACTGAATTTTTCGCTAAAATAGTTCGGGCTCCATGGTGTATGTGCTGCAGCTTGCTTAAGCGTAATCGGTTCACGAAAATGGAAATCGATATAGTTCAAGGCTTTGCGCAGTTTGATCCGTCCCGGTACATAAATGGAAGTGTTTTCCAATACTGGATGAGGATCAGTCGGAATCATACGCAGCAGATCAACAAGCAATCTGTCCAATGTGGCACGGATCGCTTGTTTTTTGCCAATTCTGGATTCTGTGCTTTCCGCTAATAATCGGCGGCATTCCTTTGCGATGTCAGCCAAGTGTTCACCCTCACAACAAACCGACAAGCGATTCGGCTGACTAAAGAGCAAGAGTCGCAACTCCTCATCGAGCCACTCCTCGGTAAATTTCAAATTAATTAAACGAAGAGGAAAACCAGGATCAGGAGTAATCGTATGGAAATCGACAGGGGTTAAAAGGTAAACCGAGCCGGGGGTGAGTTGGGACGACTCTCCGTTCAAAATTTGTGTGCCTTTTCCAGATAAAATAATCTCCATCTCAAAAAATTCATGGCCATGCAAATCGTGAAACCGACTTACCTCATACTCGGAGATACTGAAATGAAAAGACGGAGTAAGAAATTCATCGATCATATAGCGATAGGGCACTACTGCTTTTCGCATGTTTACGCTCCTCTCCATGTCTTCTCATGTGTGTAGTATACAATATCATTCGCCTAAGGTGGAGGATACAACGCAGTTTCCTTTCCATGCCTACGAAGGTTAGAGGAACTCACTTGATTTGGAGTTTTCTATCCTCAAGGAAAGGCAGCTAACTACACATTTTTAGAGGAAAATGCCTAGTTCATAATATACATTCCCTTGGGCATCACCTAAAGTTGGGATATCGACCAAGATGGCAGACAAAATTACAAAGCTAGGATGTGTTGGATGGATGGTAAGAATTTTCAAGAAAAATTTCGGAGTGACCCTGCTGGCACTGCCAGGTTTCCTTTTGATTTTGCTCTTTAATTATGTGCCGCTATACGGATTGCTGCTTCCTTTTAAGAATTATAAGTACAATCTGGGGATTTGGAATAGCCCTTGGGTCGGGTTAGACAATTTCGGATTCCTATTTAATGGCAATGTACTTTATCGTGTTCTACGCAATACGCTCCTGTATAACATGGTATTCATTATTTTGGGGACGTTTCTCTCCATCGTCATTGCCTTATTGTTATTTGAACTGAGTCGAAAATTTGTGAAGGTGTATCAAACGATTTTATTCATTCCTTATTTTATTTCCTGGGTGGTTGCTGGCTTTGCCTTCAGGGCGCTGTTTGATATGGATCATGGTGTTATTAACAGCATCTTGGTTGCCGTGGGTAAAGCACCCATCCTCTGGTACAGCGAACCTCAGTATTGGCCGTACATCCTAGTGGCAGCTGCTGTTTGGAAGGGACTCGGGTATGGATCTGTCATCTATTACGCTGCTCTGATGGGGATTGATGCTGAGTATTATGATGCTGCGAAAATCGATGGAGCAAGTAAGTTCCGCCAAGCATTTTCAATCTCAATTCCGATGATCAAACCGATGATTACCATGTTGGTTATCCTTCAAATCGGAAGTATCTGCTACAGTGATTTCGGTTTGTTCTACAATGTGACGTTGAATTCATCCTTGATCTATCAGACAACAGATGTCATTGATACTTTCGTTTATCGTTCTCTGATTGACATGGGGGACATTGGGATGGCATCAGCAGCAGGATTTTTTCAATCGATCGTCGGGTTTTGCCTCGTTTTGTGTACCAATACTATCGTGAGAAGGATTAATCCTGAAAATTCACTTTTCTAAGGAGCATCGACTATGAATCCTCAAAAAGCCATTCGGTTACGACCTACACTAACAACGGGTAAATTAGTGATTCATATCCTATTTATCTTGTTGTGTGCCGTGTGTGTGTTTCCTTTTCTTGTCATTATCGGCACCTCGTTTCAAACGGAAAATGACATTATCAAATATGGGTATTCCATGATCCCTAAGAACTTTACGTTAGATGCGTATAAGGTGATTCTGCGTGAGCCAACTGTTCTGCTGAACTCTTATCTGGTTACGATCGGTACGACGGTCATCGGTTCTTTGATTGGGATGTGGGTGACCACGACCTACGCTTATGCGATTTCGCGCAAAGATTATTCCTACCGTACGTTCCTTGCCTTCTTCATCTTCTTCACGATGCTCTTTCATGGAGGGATGGTTCCTTCTTATATTCTCATGGTGAAATGGTTGGGACTCCGCAACAATATCCTGGCACTCATTTTGCCGTATCTAATTAGCGGTTGGTTCGTTCTCCTCATGAAAGGATTCTTGCAGACCATACCGGATGCCATCATCGAGTCAGCTAAAATGGACGGCGCAGGCGAGCTGCGCATATTTACCCAAATTGTTTTGCAAATATCCAAACCAGCACTGGCAACATTAGGCCTGTTCTTTGCTCTCCAATACTGGAATGATTGGTGGCTGACCTTGCTTTACATGGATCAGAGCAATTTAATGAAGCTGCAATATTTACTTATTCGTGTTCTAAAAAATATGGAGTATTTGAATTCGGCTGAGGCCATTCAATATGGACTTGTGAAACCAGGTATGCAAGTACCTTCCTTAACTGCTCGCATGGCGATGTGTATTTTGGCTGCAGGACCGATGCTGCTTGTTTTCCCACTGTTCCAAAAGTATTTTGTGCAGGGGTTAACGGTAGGGTCTGTCAAAGGTTAATAGTTTCAGGTGCAGGAGAAACGCGCTGCGTCTGTAAATTATATAAAGACAATATAAGGGAGGCAATCCACGTGAAAGGTCAAAAAACAAAAGCTTCAAAATGGTTTGGACCAGGAACATCCGTCTTGCTTGCAACAACGATTGTGATTAGCGGCTGCAGTACGGATAACAAAACGAGTGAAAGCGCAAGCCCAGCTGCTAGTACGGCAGCAAGTACGGCAAGTACGAGTCCGACGAAAGATTATGTGGATATTAGCTGGTACATGCCAAAACCGATCGACAATATGAAGGATCAGGAAGCGGTTGAAGCGGCAGCGAACAAACTGATCAAAGAAAAATTGAATGCCAATGTAAAATTTAACTTAATTGATAATGCGGGCTGGGAAGATAAAATCAAGTTGAAATCAGCTGCTGGCGAGCCTTATGATCTTGTATTTACCTCTAATTCGTCCAATAACTTAAATGCGAATGTGCAAAAGGGTGCCTTTATGCCCCTCGATGACTTATTGCAGAAGTATGGTCAAAATATTTTGAAGAAAGTAGATCCTCGCGCTTGGAAGGCAGTTACCTATAAAGGGAAAATCATGGCGATTCCTGCACAGACCCCTTACAGTCCGGCATCTGCCTACGTATTTAAAAAAGATTTAGTTGAAAAATATAAATTTGATTATAAGAGCGTCAAGAGTCTTAGTGATTTAGAGCCATTCTTGAAGACAATTAAGGAAAATGAGCCGAATATGATTCCAGTCATTGCAACGGCTAATGGAGCGACCTCTGGTGTAGGATTACCCGACTATACAACTGTCGTTGGTGGCATATCTTTCAGCGAGAAGGATGGTACATTCGTCAAAACCCTTGATATTCCACAAAATTATGAAAATTATAGAGTCATGAATGATTTCTATAAGAAAGGCTACATTGCCAAGGATGCAGCGATCAAAACAGATTATCTAGCTGAAGCGAAATCCGGAAAATATGCCGTGCTGCGTGATTCAGGCGGTTATACCGAGGATGGGTCGAAATCGACGAGCACGTATGGATTCCCAACGGTTGAAACATTCAGCTCCCAGCCGACCATTTCAACTGCTTCCATGACTGCTGCTGCGACAGCGATTAGTGCAACGTCGAAGAATCCAGAAAGAGCGATGATGCTGCTCGATTATATTTGGAGTGACAAGTACTTATTGAATACACTTGCTTATGGCGTTGAAGGTAAAAATTACACGGTTAAATCGGGTACGGTTAAAGATCCTAACCCAACGATCGAAGCAAAAAGCGGTGCTGAACAAACATGGGCGATTTGGCACAACTGGCTTGGGCCGCTTTGGGATCAATGGGATTCCAACTGGAATTCAACGAAAGCTTTGGAAGCGATGAGAAAAACAAACGACAACGGTAAGGCATCAGGTCTGCTCGGATTCGTCTTTAACAACGAGCCGGTCAAAACGGAAATTGCACAAATCAATGCCGTCAATAAAGAGGCAAACCCGATCTTTACGACGGGATCCATGCCGGACTACGCGAAGTATGTTGAGGATACGAAGAAGAAACTGGTTGATGCAGGTATAGATAAAATAATGGCTGAGATTCAGAAGCAATATGATGCTTGGAAGGCTAGTAATAAATAAAGTTAAACTCGTGACAACAATGACTCTACTAATTAAAAGTAGGGTCATTGTTTTTAATAAAAGCTAATCCAATAGGAAAGGGAGTTTAATGATGGGTAAAAAGCTGTTAGGCATAATCGTTACATTTTTATTTGTATACGCTGTCATTTTCATGTTTCAGCCAACGCAAGTTAGAGCGGATGTCGCCAATCCGGAAGTGGGTTATTTGATTGACGACGATTTTTCGTTCATGTCAGCCTTGACGCCAGGGAATAGCCAGCCGTCCGGGTGGGATGTTCGCGCTGCAGGAGGGGCGCTGGTCTCCCTGTATAACACGAATTTCAAAATCAGCGATACGAGCACGGTACTGCCTGTTTCGATGAACAAGAAGTTTGTTTCGCAAAGCGCAGGTAATCTGACCATGGAATTTCGCATTAAGCCTATGTCAGTCATTGACGGCTTGAAGTGGCAGTTGCTCAGCGATGAGGTCGTAGGCGTGAGCCTAATAACGCAAAATAATACGCTTAGTCTGGAGACTTCCGCAAACACCGTGCTGCCCTTGCAAACCTATGCAGCGACCATTGAGTATGGAATCAAGGTTGTAATCAACCTGAACGCGCACACAACGGATGTGTACATCAATGGTGTAAAGAAGGCAAACGGAGCATCGTTCAAAAATGCCGTAGTGAATTTGAATCAGTTTCAAGTGAAAACGGGCGATGCCTCCATGGGGGAATTTTTCTTTGGCCCTTTGAAAATTTATAAAGGGTACGCCGTCAATGAGAGGCTGATTTCGGTCATTAATGGTGGCGCGATTCCACAGGATTGGACTACGGTTACGTCAGGCGGCGCAATCACCGTCGGCAGCATGCTTAGTTCCCCGCAGCCGGATATTAACAGCATGAAGCTGAACGCGGCTAGTAGCACCGGCAGTATGAGTCTGTCTAAAGCGATAACACCAATGGCAGATAATTTTACTTACGACTTCAAGGTTCTTTACAAGCAGAAAGGGGATGGATTGGAAGCTGAGTTAAGGAGTGGCACGACGAGCGTCATTAAATTAACGACAGCGGGCGATAAATTGGCTTATGTCAACGGAAGCGGGCAATCTGTTCCGTTGGAATACGCGTATCTAGCGAATCTGTGGACGCACATTCAGATCAAGGTGAACTGGGCGACGGCTACAGCGGATATTTATATCAATGATAAGCTTGATAAGCAAGGTGTGGCGCTCGCTTCAGGCGTGACAGCCGTTGACAGCATCAAATTTACAACTTCCGCTTCATATCGGGGAGAGATGTGGCTCGACGATATTCTCTTGTATAAAACGTTGCCCCTCCCGGCTGACTATGTACCGGCTCCTGTTGCGGTCAGTAAGATCGAGGGCGCTCCGAAAGTGGGCGTTCAAAGCTGCCCGATGTGGCGAGAAGGCCATCATCTGGGTTGGGATATGATTCAACCGTACCCGGATCGGACACCTCTTCTTGGTTTTTATGATGAAGGCAACCCGGAAACGGCGGATTGGGAGTCGAAATGGCTGGAAGAGCACGGGATCGATTTCCAGATGTCCTGCTGGTTCAGACCGCTTGGCGGAGATACGGATCGGATGCCGATTAAAGATTCGTATTTATCCCATGCTTTGGATAACGGTTATTTTAATGGCGCGTATAGCGATACAACTAAATTTGCGATTATGTTTGAAAATCTAAACTCTAAAGTCAAAGACGCAACAGATTTCCGAACGAACTTAGTTCCTTACTGGATTGAATATTACTTTAAAGATCCGCGTTATTTGACCATTGATAATAAACCTGTCTTTACAATCTACAATTATGAGGAGATGATAAAAGCCTTTGGCAACAGTATTTCGACCGCTAAGGCGGAACTGGACTACTTACGAAGCGAAGTGAAAAAAGCGGGGTTTGCGGATATTATTCTGCTGAATGTGTATAACGGGACGGATTCGCAGCAATTGTTGAACCGCAAAGCGGTCGGCTTTGATGCGGTATATGCGTATTCCTGGGGCTCCTTCGGTGGCCATCCGGAATTTCAGAAACTGAAAATGACGCAAGAGAAAGATGCCGGTGCTATTGATATTATCCCCGGTTTGAGCATGGGGAGAGATGATACGGCTTGGGGCCTGAACTTCGGTTATTATGCGACGCCGTCGGAATTCCAGTCATTGGCGCAGTGGACGAAGGATAGCTTTATGCCATCGCTTCCTGCGGGCAGTCTTGGCAAGAAGCTGGTGATGTTAGATAACTGGAATGAGTTTGGAGAAGGTCACTTTATTATGCCTGCCGGGCTAGCCGGTTTCGGTTATGTGGATGCCATTCGCAATGTGTTTGGAAGCAGTACACAGCATACGGACAGCGTACCGACGCAGACTCAGAAGGATCGGATCAATACCTTGTATCCTTTGGGGAGAGTGGTTCCTAATTTGAACCAACCACAGCCAGTGATGACCAATGTCTACGGGAACATGTGGGAATTCAATACGCCTGGCGACGCGGAGGGCTGGACAGTTGAGAAGCAGATTGTAGGCGTGACCGTACAGGACGGCAGTTTTTCGGGGGTAACGAACAATACCGATCCCGGCATACGTTCCACTGATCACCTCGGGATTAAGGCAGAGGATATTCCTTATATTGTGATTCGAATGAAGAACAGTGCGAATGATATTGACGGCCGCTTTTTCTTTACGACGGAGACAGATGGAACCTGGAATGAGGCTAAAGCTGTCGGCTTCTTTGTAAATCCGTTGGATAGTGGTTATACGGAGTACATTGTTGAGGCGTGGAGAAACAAGAACTGGACGGGGACTATCCGGCAAATGCGGATCGATCCAATTTCGGCTGTAGGACCGATCAGTATTGATTACATTCGAACAATTTATTCTCCGCAGCCGGGTATTCGGACTTACGTGGACGGCACTTACAAACCGTTCAGCCAGCCTGCGCTTTTACAAGATGGCATCGTCATGGTTCCCATGAAAGATATGTACCTGCAAATCGGCGCAAAGCCGGAATGGGACCCTGCGACGAATACTCTGTTGGCTGTGAAAGATAACGTTGTCTATAAAGTAAAGGTTGGCGATAGCATCGCTTATAAGGGAAGTCAGGCGATTTCGTTAGAGCATGCGCCTGTCAAGCTTACGAACGGAACGGTGATGGTGCCTCTCAGCTATCTTCGCCAAGCATTTGGCGCAGTTGCGAAGTGGGATGCCACTGCGCAAAAAGTGAGTGTGTATCCAACGGCGATCACATGGGATTTTGCGACGAGCAGCGGTTGGACGGCTAACAGCCAAATCACGAATCCCGTCGTGGCGAATGGTGTATTCAGCGGAACTTCAAATGGGATTTCCGGAAGTGTGCAGCCTGCTATTCTTTCACCGGACGTTTTGGATATTGCGGCTTCTGATATTAGGCGGATTCGAGTCAGCATGAACAATATGACAAGCGGCGAAGAGGCGAAGATTTATTTTACGACGACCGGGGATACCAGTTGGAATGAGGCGAAAATGATCTCTTCCTATATTCTCCCAAATGATTCCGTTTATCGCGAGTATGTGTTTGATACATCAAGCTTAGCTGCTTGGACGGGAACTATCAAACAGCTCCAAGTTGTGCCAACTACGGCTTCCGGAGCTTTCAGTTTGGATTCCGTACAATTGGAAATAAAGCCAACTGTTGCACTAAAAGGAGATAATCTCATTGAAGATCCGGGATTTGAAGGAAGTACAACTTCACAATATATGCTGCAGAATGCGACTGCTGCAAAGGATACGACACAATCACATAGCGGCCATCAGTCCGTCAAGATCACGAAATCGACACGTTACGGCAGTATTAGTTTTCCAGTGAATGTGGAAAAAGGCAAGCCGTATACGTACTCAGCTTGGGCCAAGTTGGCAACAGGCACGACGACCAATGAATTTTTAAGGGTGGGAATCCAATATAACTTGGACGGGGGTCCTCCCAAGCAACTCATTATTTTCACAAGCCCTGGTCTGAAAGCGGGAGAGTGGACACAGATCGAAGGTACTTACACGATTCAAGAATCAGGAGTCGTAACGAATGTTCTGATGTATCTCTATACGGAGATTGACAATCCAGGCGGCGTTTACTATGTCGATGACGTTGCGGTTAAGCCAATAACAGATTCGGGAAGTTCGGTTTGGGTTCATCCATCGAATATAAGTTTTGGTGCGACCTCAATGATGGTAGGTGTTGGTAAAACCAAAGCATTGGTTCCTGGGTTCACACCAGTGAATGTAAGCAATAAAGAATTAATCTGGCGTTCGAGCAATCCAAGTGTAGCGACCGTGGATATGAACGGCATGGTGTATGGTGCAAGCTTGGGCACGGCAACCGTAACGGCAACGACGGTAGATGGCGGGAAAGTCGCATCTGTGCTCGTCACCGTAGATGCTACGGTTGCGGTTACTGGGGTGTCGCTAACACCAACTTCACTCAGCTTGCCGCTCGGCAATCAGCAAACGCTTGTCGCGACGGTAACACCGGCCAATGCAACGAATAAGGTGATCAAATGGGAATCCGCCAATACGGTTGTGGCGGTCGTCGATGCCAATGGGATGGTTACAGGCGTGGGTACGGGCATAACCCAAATTAAAGCAACCTCGGATGATTCGGGCATTGGGGCCATTACAACGGTTACGGTAACAGCACCGACGAACGCGGTAAAAGGCACAAACCTTATTGTAGATCCTGGCATGGAAGACAGTACGTTAGCCCCTCCTAATTACGCTTATCAGGCCGTGCCTTCCCTGACTTCGACGGAACATCATTCGGGCCAGCAGTCCTTATTGTTGACGAAGACAGATAAATACGGAGGCGTTAAATTTCCTGTCCCACTTGTAAAAGGCAAACCCTATTACTATTCAACCTGGGCGAAACTAGCATCTGCTCCTACCGCAACCGAGACGATCAGGATCGGTTTGCAATATAAGGTAGACGGTGATCCTGTGATTAGGCAGTATATTATGTTCGTCAGTCCATCACTAAATGCTACAGAATGGAAACAAGTGCAAGGGAGTCTGATTATTAATGAAACGGGTGTTGTAACCGAAACGACCATGTTTTTATACACCGAAACTCAGGGTAACGGCACTCCGTTCTATGTTGATGACGTAGAGGTCAGACCATTGACCGTCGATGATGTGCCTCCCGTTACGGTCAGTGATGCACCATCCGGCTGGCAGACAACGGCTCAAGTTATTCACTTGACTGCGAGTGACTCAGGAAGTGGCGTCGCGGGCACGTTCTACAGCTTGGATCATGGAGCTTACATCGCTGGGAATACGATCTCTATCACTGGCGAAGGTGTGCATACGCTGGATTATTACAGCAAGGATTTGGCTGGTAATCAGGAAGCGACGCAAACCGTCAATGTCCGTATCGACGGAACGGCTCCAACAACATCCGTCGTAGCCCCATCTGCGCCTGACGGACCAAGCGGTACCTACATCAGCCCTGTTACAGTCACATTAAGCGCTACTGACAACGTGTCTGGCGTTTGGCAGGTCGTCTACAGCGTGAATAACGGCGCGACATGGACGCCTTATACGACTTCGCTCACCTTTGATAAGCAGGGGGCTTATACGGTCCTATACCGAGCAACCGACGCAGCGGGCAACAGCGAGACAGCCAAGAGCATAAGCTTCAATCTTGCCGCTTCAACGGTGAAGGTTCAACTCAAGGACAGTACCGGCAATCCCTTAAACGGCGGAGTGGTTAAATACTACGACGGCGGATGGAAAGATTTTGGCGTAACGGATGCCTTGGGAAATGCAAGCAAATCTTTACAGGATAAGGGCTATACCTTTGGCATCACGTATGAGGGAACGTATAAGGAGATTGTACAACATACAGGAACGGACGCTGTCGTCGTATTTCAGACCGTCAAGGCCAAGGTACAGTTAAAGGATAGTCTGGGGAATCCCCTCGATAGTGGTACGGTGAAGTATTATGCAGGAAGCTGGCGGACCATCGGCAATACAAGCGGAGGCGAGATCAGCAAGGAGGTACTGCCTAGCTCCTATACCTTTGGCATGACGTATGGGGGAAGATATAAGGAAATAGTACAAAATACAGGAACAGACCCCGTAGTCGTATTTCAGACGGTCAAGGTCACTGTACAGCTGAAGGACAGTCAAGGGAATCTGTTAGACGGTGGTGTGGCAACCTACTACGCGGGAAGCTGGCAGACGATTGGCGTTACAACCGGCGGGGGGATCAGTAAGGAGTTATTGCCTGATTCTTATACATTTGGCATGACTTACAATGGGACTTACAGAGAACTGGTACGTAATGTAGCAACGGATCCTATAGTTATATTTCAATTGTAAAAGAAGTCGATCTCATCATTTGAAAAAGAATGGCTGCGCTCAAAAGGCAGACCATTCTTTTTTTTTGTTTCTTCGATAAGTACCAGGGCTAGTACCTATGATGGATTTAAAAGTTTTGGAGAAATGATGAACGTCCGTAAAGCCGCAGTATTCGCTCACTTTCTGAATAGAGACCCCTTCGTTTAATAATTCTCGCGCATGTTCGATGCGTAAATGCAACAAATATTGGTAAGGTGTCGTGCCAAAATGCTGTTTGAAGAGCACGTTAAATCTGGATGGCGAAAGCCCGGCTCTCTTGGCCATATCGATGACGTTGATTGGTTCGGAAATGTGAAATGCAAAATAAGATGTGATCCAGTTCAAAAAGGGCTGGGGAGATACCGATACCGTTTGGGGTTTCATGTAGATTTTGAATATTAGAGTCAGCCATTCGTGGGCAAGCTGATTGGCCTCCATGACGCCTGTATACGTTTGTGATTGCCAGCACTCGATCATTCTCAGCACCAGATCTCTCATTTTATTCGAGTGGGCCGTCTCCAGCTTAAAGGGGATTCGGAGATCCTGGCAATCATGCATCCTAGGTTGCATATAAGCGGCGTAGGGGGCAATGTCCAATTGCCCAGGCAGGGTTACAAAGCTGCTTTCCCTCAACGGATTATAGAAAAAATCAAGGTGAATATATGGATTAATCGTAGGGGTAATCCCCTTAATGATATGCACATCACCAGGCTGAAACAGACAGAGGTCGCCTTCCTTCAACATATGGGTATCACCGCCCAGTTGAATCTCAAACTGACCTTCTTGCACATAAAAGAGGATATAATCCAGCAAGTTGCGTTCACCTAAAATAAACGGAGGTCGGACTGCATAACCCGCGATTCGAATAAAAGGAGCTACCGCATAATTTTCTAAAATCACAAATATGACACCTCTTTCAGAATGCAATTGCAGTTGTTTTTTACATAAAAAAAGCATTTTATCCACAAAGAATTTAGTCTGTTTTTACATTATGATAAAGGGAGTAGATAACTTTAGTATACCATTTTACAATCGGAGGAAACACATGAAAAACGTGTATAAAGGCGCCAAAACAAGAGAAATCAGCTTTCCAATAGGTGGCATAGGAAGCGGATGCATAGGTTTATCGGGGAATGGAAGATTAGTGGATTGGGAAATTTTTAATCGCCCAAACAAAAAGAGCTTCAACGGTTTTAGTCACTTTGCAATAAAAGCAGAAAGGCATGGAAAAGTTCTGGATGCACGTGTGTTAAACGGAGATTTGCAAGCTTCTTACGTAGGTGAACATGTTCGAAACGCTCCTTTACATAGCGGATATGGCTTCGGACCGGAGAGCCAAACGATGGCAGGGATGCCGCATTTCGAAGAAGTTGAGTTCAGGGGAGAATTCCCATTTGCTGAAATGTCGTTCGCGGAATCAAAGTTCCCAGGACGTATTGAACTAGTAGCTTTTAATCCATTTATTCCCCTTCAAGAGGACGATTCCAGTATTCCCGCTGCCTTTTTCGAGTGGGAGTTGGAAAATACGGAAGAACTGCCGCTCACTTATACGTTATGTCTCTCTGCCGGCAATCCGATTCCAACAGAGAAGGTTATTCACCAGTACGGAGATATGGATGGCGTCCATTCGATCCTGCTAGGATCCAATCAGTATGACAGTGAAGATCCTTATTATGGCGATATAACGATTGCCACGGATGCGGCAGCTATTAGTTATCAAGAATTCTGGTACCGTGGCGGGTGGTGCGATAATCTGGAGATGTTCTGGCATGACTTTGCGCAACCAGGGCACTTGAACAACAGGCAGTATCGCGAGGATGAGCCACCTGTGCGCAGGAAAGATACGGCATCGCTAGCTGCGCATACGGAGCTAATGCCTGGCGAGAAGAAAAAGATCAGATTCACAATCAGTTGGAGCTTCCCGAATGTGAACAATTATTGGAATCCAAATCCAGATGGTCCTAATGTCTGGCGAAATTACTATGCGACCCTATTTGAAGATTCTCGGGCAAGCGCGAAGTATGCTTTTAAACATTGGAAATACCTATATGAATCTACCCTTACATTTAAAGAAGCGCTGTATGCTTCCACCGTGCCTGATGTTGTCAAAGACGCGGTTTCCGCGAACTTATCTGTCCTCAAGTCGGCGACGAGCTTAAGGCTGACTGATGGTTCATTTTATGGATTTGAAGGCGTCATCGAGGATACCGGGTGTTGTGAAGGATCCTGCACACATGTGTGGAACTACGCCTACGCATTGCCGTTTTTGTTCCCGAGGCTGGAACGCAGCATGAGGGATCTGGATTTCAAGTACAACAAACGCGAGGATGGCAGAATGTCATTTCGTTTGATGCTCCCGCTAGGACGCGAGAGGATGGATTTCCGCGCTTGTGCAGACGGACAATTCGGCGGCGTCATGAAAGCTTATCGGGATTGGAAAATATCTGGTGATACGGCGTGGTTGCAATCTATCTGGCCTGCCATCAAGCAATCGATTGAATACGCGTGGTCTGACACTAATGAGGACAAGTGGGACCCCGAAAAGAAAGGCGTTCTTGTCGGCAGGCAGCATCATACGTTGGATATGGAGCTGTATGGTCCAAACGCTTGGTTGAGCGGATTATATTTGGCTGCGCTCAAAGCAGGCGCCGAAATGGCTGAGTTCTTAGGCGAACAGGCAACAGCAGAGGAGTTCAGTCATTTATTTCAAAGCGGTAAACAGTGGGTAGATGAGCATTTATTCAATGGTCAGTATTACGTTCAACAAGTGGATTTATCGGATAAATCGTTGCTGGATCAATTCGACGAGGAAACGGTTCTTCAATATTGGAATGTGGAATTGGAAGAAATCAAATATCAGGTTGCCGAAGGCTGTGTCATCGACCAAGTCATTGCGCAGTGGCATGCTAATTTATCGGGGCTAGGCGAGATTTTTGATAAAGGCCAAACGCGCACCGCATTGCAGTCACTGTATCGGTACAATTTTAAAACCAGCATGAGACACGAGGCCAATACCTGGAGGCTGTACTCGCTGGGTGATGAGGGAGGACTGGTTATCTGCACATGGCCCGAAGGAATAAGCAAACCAGCGATTCCATTGACGTACAACACGGAAACGATGACGGGTTTTGAATATCAGGCTGCCTCGCACATGATCCAGGAAGGATTCATTGAAGAGGGGGTGTCTATCGTGCAAGCGATTCGTAATCGTTACGACGGCGAAAAGCGCAATCCGTGGAACGAGATCGAGTGCGGCAGCAACTACGCCAGATCGATGGCCAGCTACTCCTTGCTGCAGGCTTTCAGCGGATTTGAGTACAATATGGTTACAGGTATGATCGGCTTCAACCCCGTACAATCCGAAGAGGGGATATTCCGTACCTTCTGGTCGCTTGATGCAGGCTGGGGGACTTTCGAGAAACGTGAAGAGCAAATATGCCTTCAAATTTTAGGTGGGCAACTTAACTTAAAGGTATTTAAACTTCCCGTGGAACAACTCATGGCGATTGAACAAATTCAATGGAATGGTGATAACTTAGCATACACAATCAAAGGTAATGAGATACATTTTACTGAGGGGTATACGCTGGATACGACGCATCCGCTTGTAATCAAGCTCCGTTCATAGATGAAAAAATAACCATGAAACAAAGCCTTACGAGAAATCGTAAGGTTTTTTCACGTTTAAATGGTCATTGTTATTGTTCAACCATTTGATCAGTAAAACGGAGGCAGACACAAAATTTATCAATCGAAAGCACAAAAATTATCATGTGAAAGCGCGTCCAATCTCACTAAAATTAGCTTTACATTAGGTAGGAATGAGAGGGACACACATGAATGACATGATGCAAAAGAGAGTGCTTATTTTTTCTTTTCTGGCTTTGCCGATTGGGTTGCTGTTGTTATTCCTGATTTACCCAACTGTCAAACTGTTCCAATACAGTATGACAGATTGGAACGGGATCAGCAGAGATTTGCATTTTGTAGGTTGGGATAATTACTTGAAAGCGTTCAAAATGTCGCAAGTGTGGCAATCGCTTTCAAATAACTGGCTGTATTTTATTATCCATGCAGCGCTTATTCCGTTTGAGATATTATTAGCGGTCATGCTCAATGCCAAAATGCGGGCAAGCGAATTTTTCCGCTCCATTGTGTTACTGCCTTACATTATTAATGGCGTTGCAGTCGCTTATATTTTCAGCTATTTATACAACCCAGTAAACGGTCCTGTGAATGAGCTGTTGACAGCTATCGGCTTAGAGGGTTGGATTCATAACTGGCTCAGCGATGTAAACATTGTGAACTATTCACTTGTCGCCATCTCCCTATGGCGGTTTGCAGGATTTCATATCATTTTATTTCTAGCGGGCGTGCAGTCGATTCCGAATGACCTTTACGAAGCGGCAACCATTGATGGCGCGAACAAATTGCAGCAAATTCGCTATATCGTGCTGCCAGGTATTCGGCGAGTGATTGAAATTATTTTGTTCTTAAATATTCGAGGCGCACTTCAAGTGTTCGATATTCCTTTTCTGGTTACGCAAGGCGGTCCAGGCAATGCAAGTAGTACCTTTACAATTTTTACGATCAATACAGCGTTTAAATACAATAGCTACGGCTTGGCTTCAGCGATGGCCATTATTCTTATGTTGATGATCATTGTATTCACTTTCATTCAAAACTTATTGATCCGCGAGAAGGGAGACAAAGCATCATGAGCAAGTCACCTATCCAATTGGCAACCAAATCGCAAAAAATGGAATCAACTGTATTTATCGCAAACCTTGGCAAAATCCTGTATTACTTGCTATTATCAATCATCACGCTAATTATTTTCGTTCCTCTGCTTGTCGTTGTATTTGCAGCATTCAAATCAGCGCCGGAGTTGGCATCCTCATCGCCATTCTCACTTCCGATCAGTTGGTCGTTCAAAAATTTCATCGTCGTGTTCGAGAAAACGAATATGCTCCTTGGATTTCTAAATTCAATCAGCATTACAGTCTCAAGTGTGGTCATTAATGCCATTCTGGGAGCAATGACAGCGTTTGTTCTTAATCGGTTTAATTTCAGATTCAAGAAAACGATTTTCCTACTATTCATCGTTGCATCCGTAGTGCCTACCTATACGACGGAAGTAGCTCGTTTTCAGACCATTAAATCGCTAGGTGTTTATAACACACTTTTTGCTCCGCTCATTATTTATGCAGGAACGGATCTCATGCAAATTTTCATCTACTTGCAATTTATTGAGAAAATCTCCAAACAGCTGGACGAAAGCGCACTACTAGACGGGGCCTCTTATTTCCGGATTTTTCGCTCCATTTTATTTCCGCTCATGCTTCCGGCAACGGCGACGCTCGCGATTATTAAAGCTGTAGATATCATGAATGACATGTACATCCCTTATTTATACATGCCGTCCAAGAAGTTAAGCACACTTTCGACCGCATTAATGACGTTTGTAGGCGAACGTGCAACCTACTGGAACGAACTGTCGGCAGCGATCATATTGGTCATGTTGCCTACGATCCTCATGTATTTGATCTTACGTAAATTTATCTTTGCTGGACTGATGGATGGAGCCATGAAGGAATAAGTCGTGTACATACGCTGAGGGGAAGTCAAGACGCCTTCCTCTTCGGGTAGAAGGAGATATATGGGATTTTTTGTGGAATTGACGTCACCTATGTTCCAATCTAAAATTAACATAGATGACTGTAGAATTTTGTCAAACAACAGGAGCTTTATTAAATGGGGGCGCTTACATGCGTATGTTCAAAAAAAGATGGCCAATCACATCGATTCTGTATGTCATGTTCTTCTGCGTCATTGTCATGCCGATCGCTTTGGTTACTTTTTTATCCTTACGTGCCTACACAGATATTTTGCTGACCAACATCACTTCACGCACGATGCAGACGCTAGAGCAAGTATCGTATTCCATCGATCAGGAACAAAGCAGATACATTAGGACAAGTGCCGCCATTGCCACGGATAAAGATCTCATCTCCCTTGCTACCTCTTATCATCGCAGCAACGAATCCAATGAACAATTCAGTTATTCCAGCCAAATCGAAAATCAAATAAAAAGCTATTTACACGATATGCCTGACTTCGTTTCGGCGATGTTTGTTTATCGAGATGGAGGTGCTTACTTCTTTGAAGGCACCCACTTTCACAACATTAACACGCGTATTAACGTCAATTATTTGAAAAGTACGTCTCTGTATAAGAAAGCGCTCCAGAACCAAGGGCGTGTCATGCTGTTCGGGCCTGATGAGAATAAACTGATCGAATCTGGCGATAAATATATCGTATCAGCTGCCATTGCGCCGCAATTTGAGAAGTCATTTAATGATGTTGAAATGATCTATTTTGTGATCCAAGCCAAAATGTTCGAGAATCTTGCCGAGTCTAGTTCTAACCAAAACGGAAGTTTTATCATCCTCGATGGCAATGGAAATATCATGTTGGATACGAGCAAAGATAAAAATAATGCCATTGAAAAGAAAACGATTGAAGGGGCAAGCAATAAGAAAAGCGGCCATTTTGAAACGAATGAACAAGGTGGCAAGATGTTTGTAACCTTTATGACAATGGAACGAACGGACTGGAAAATCATCTACATTACACCGTATGATCAGATGACTGCGCAAGTCAAACAGATCTATACTTTTATTATGAATGTATCTGCTTCTGGGTTAATCCTGTTTCTAATTGTCTCTTTTTTCCTTGTCCGCAGCATTGTCGGGCCTATTAAATCATTAATCTATCAAATGAATAAAATGAAAAGCGGTTCCTTTCAAGTCGATTTGGATCTTCAGGGCCCATTAGAAATATATTCGCTAGGGAAAACATTTCAGAATATGGCAGTACGCATTCAAGAGCTCATTATCGAAAGGCAAGAGCAGGAGAAGTTAAAGAACCGAGCAGAGATTGATGCGCTTCAATCTCAAATTAATCCGCACTTTCTTGTTAATACACTCAATGCGATAAAAATTATGGGCATGCTGTCTAAGGCGACAAATTTGGTCGAAATGACTGATTCACTCATTAAGCTTTTATCCTCTACGTTTCATCGCGGCGGATCGTACATCCAAGTATCGGATGAAATGCAGAGTTTAGAGAAATATATTCATATTATGAAAGTTCGGTATGGGGATCGTTTCAAAGTGGAGTATGACATGGATGCAAGTGTTACAAATACCTACATTCTCAAGCTTCTTTTGCAACCTATTGTTGAAAATGCCATTATTCACGGATTTTACGGCAAAGAATCGATGGGAATCGTCAAAATTACAGGTAAACAAGACAATAATCAACTTATTCTTACGATTACTGACAATGGGAAGGGCATGGAACAGCGGAAGATGGGAGCCTTGCTCCAAGAGAAGAAGGTGGAGTCACTGTGTGGGATTGGGATTGCTAATGTGAAGGATCGCATTCGTTTGAATTACGGAGAAGCCTATGGACTGATCATCACAAGCGAGCTTGGACTTGGCACGGAAGTCGTCGTGACATTGCCGCTGCTGTCCAGCGATCCTGACCATCCACCATCCTGATCGTTCTATAGAAAGTTAGAGAGATGTAAGGGGGGCAATTTGAATGAAATTTTGTTTATATGATACCAAGTATGAACGCATCATCCTTGTTGCGAAAAACTTGACGACGGCCTTTTCGCAGAAAGAAAAGTTCGCACTATCCAACGATGTATCGGTTCTTCCGCTTTTATCAAAAGAGGAATACATGCTATATCCGCATTCATTTCGCGGGATCGTTAACGGCCAAAGTTATTTGTTGTTTGAAGTACCTGGTTGCCTCGAGCATAAGTATGATCGTGTGATTGTTCAAGATGAATAGAATCCGGATGACTTTCAAGAGGGGAAATGAAGCGTATGTTTAGGGTGATGATCGTCGATGATGAGCCGCTAGTGAGACTTGCTTTGAATGCCCTTATTCCCTGGTCTGAATTGGGATGTGTTGTAGTAGCTGAGGCTGTAGATGGACTTGGAGCTTGGGAACGCATATCGGGTTATCAGGATATTGATCTCATGATTGTCGATATGAGCATGCCCATTATGGATGCGCTCACGCTGCTATCTAAGCTGCAGGAAGCTAATTTGGCTCACGCTCCGATGAGTATTGTACTGAGTGCCTACTCGGATTTTGAATTTGTGCGAAAGGCATTTCTACTTGGCGCTGTTGATTACATCATGAAAGCAGATCTTGACCCTGAACATATTATACCGGTCATTCAAAAGACAACGAGCCTCCTGACCGAAAAATCGGTATTTTCAGCAAATTTGGATAAGCAACATCATGAGTTAGATAGTAAACAGCGAGAAAGTTGGCTGCGAGGTTTGATCTGCGATAAAGACTACACATATAACCATAATGTAGCGCAAGATGATACGTTTCAACAGTGGGTGACGGCATATGCAAGCTATCAGGTTGTCCTAGTAGCTATATTGCCGGATAAACCATCGCCTGATATTTCATTGTCTGACGCTGTGGAGATAGGTAATTATGAACATTTGGCTAGAACGATTCAACAAAGGATCGAGATCGTCAAGCATCCATTCGAGCTTATTGCTGTTCAAGAGGATGAAATTGCACTCCTTCTCTGTTTCGAATCTTCGACTTCTTATTTAAATTTGCGAGGACAAGTGATGGAACTCTTAGACTCCTTGCGAAATACGGTCAAAAATTTTCTGAATGTATCGCTATCGATTGGTGTATCTGATGCATGTAAGGATTGGAAGAACTGGCATCTCAAGTACAGCCAAGCAAGAAGCTTGGCTTGTCTGCGATTCTCAGAAGGTCCAGGGCGTGTCTATTATCCTGAAACGATCGTCATGAATGATCGACCCTATCTGATGCCATGGGATCATGATCTGATGATGCAACGTATGGAGAATGGCGATATGAACTGGCAGAAGCAGTTGTACGAAGGATTACACCAATTGAGTGAAGTGTCTAATGTGACCTTAGAAAGCGCTCTTCCTGTGTATGAAGAATTGATTTGGAATATCGGCGCCTTGCTGCATGCGAAGGGGATGAATTGGACGCATGTGATTGAGACCCGGCGAAGACCCTATGAAATTGTTGAGCAGTTTACATTCCGTGAGGATCTCCATGCGTGGATTGAGCAACTTGTGATCAGGTTTGCAGAGCTGCTTCATCCTGATAAAATGCGCGAAGAAAACCCACAGCGCTTAGTAGAAAAAGTTAAACGTTACATTGAGAAGCATTATTGTAGCAGCATCACCCTTGGTCAAGTGAGTGAATGGGCGCAAGTCACGGAGAGTCATCTCAGCAAGCAGTTTGTCAAAGAAACAGGAGAGCATTTTATTGAATATGTCACGAAACTACGTATCAATGAGGCGACAAGGCTAATTGAAGGTGATATGAAAATGTATGAGATTGCTGTGAAAGTGGGATATGAGAACCCCGAACATTTCAGTCGTGTATTCAAAAAATACCGGGGAATAAGCCCGCAGAAATATCGGGATTGTTACGCTAAGAAGAAAGAATAAACCCCAAAATTTATCAAGGTAATCACTAAATATATCAATGAAAGCGTATTCTGGTTTTGTGTAAGATAGGGGTGTAAACAACTTAACGTAACTTCAAGGGGGTAAACAAAGATTATGAAAAGAAAATTAGTTACATCTGTACTTTCCATTGCCTTAACTTTCGGACTAGCAGGATGTGGAGACAAAACGACGCCGACGGGCAGTAGTTCTTCGGTTACACCTACGATCGTAGATAGCAAGAAAGAGGATGCGATCACATTAAAACTTGCAATGTGGGATAGCGACAGTGGATTTCTAGACAGCTGGACAAAGAAGGTAAAAGAGTTCTCGACTGTGATGCCTAACGTGAAAATGGAAGTCGAAACGTTCAAAAGTGATGGCGACTATTTGCAAGCAATGAAAGTAAGACTAGCAGCGAATGAACTACCAGATATTATTGAGCTCAAGCCGAATTTCATCAATGACTTTAAAGCTGAACTCCTTCCACTAGATGATTTAAGCGTAACGTCCAAAAATACGAAAGCAAAGCAGTTCGCAGTAGACGGTAAAGTTCTTGCGTTGCCGATGATTTCTTTCCCTGAACTTGTTTACTATCATCCGAGTGTTTTTAAAGAGTTGAACTTGAGTGTACCTACAACGTGGGAACAGTTTGTAAGCGCATTAACGACGATTAAAAAAGCCGGAAAGTATCAACCATATGCCATGGGCGGTAAAGACTCCTGGCCGAATTATCCGTTCAATGAGTTCATGCCATTGTTGGCATCAGGCGATGAAAACTATTATGACAAAATTGCCGCAATGGACAAACCTTTTGATAAAGGTACACCATTCTATCAAGCCTATAGTGATATTCAGAAGTTGTATGATGCCAAAGTCATGGGCGCAGATCCGTTAGGCTTAAGCAATGATCAAGCAACTGGATTGTTTGAAGCGAAAAAAGCAGCTGTGATCGCTGCCGGATTATGGTACTTACCGCAATATCAAGCGAAGGTAGGCAATATTGATGATTTGGCAGCATTCCCATTGCCTGCACGTCATTCGGAGACGGAGCCGTTGAAAGTGATGACGTTTACGGATAACTTCTTCGGAATTAACAATAAATCCAAGAATAAAGAAGCGGCTAAGAAGTTCCAAGAGTGGATGTTCGGCTCAGATGCTTACACATTCTATGTCAATAAAAAGCAATCGAATTCCGTGATGGAAGGCGTTAAAGCGGATGTTCCATTCTTGAATGATTTCTACAAAACGAACAAATTTGAAGAATTTAACTATCGTCCAGGCGGAGAGAACTTCAATAAATACGTGAATGCCATCCAGTTGGATTGGAAGAAGCTTGGTCAAGAAATGATGGGCGGTACTGCGCTGGATAAGATTTCTAACGATCTCAATAACAATTGGACGAAAGCAAGAGCAAGTAAGTAGGTTTTGGTGTTAAAAAGGGAGAGGGATGTGTGTGTGGATAGACACCTCCTCTCCTATCCTTTAGGGAATTAGTTCTCTTTTTTT
>NZ_WHNY01000024.1 GCF_013141695.1 Paenibacillus plantarum | reverse complement strand
CTTTCAAGCGATGCCTGAATGGCTTCTGATGTCTCATAGATCCGAAGACCTGGCAGATCTAGCGGCGGATTACCATCTTCCAAAAGAACCGAGCGTACTGCAGCCAAATAGTCCTTTGCAACTTCAGCTTCTTCGGAGACATCTTGGTCTAGCTTTCTTTCAATAGCACGAATACCGCGGAGACTTTTCTTTATGCCCGTTTTTAATTTTCGATCTAGATCCACGATAGGCTTAGCTACATCCTTTAAATAGTGATACTGACAATACTGATACGGAACTTCTGGTAGCAGTGATTCCATAGCTAGACGAATAGACTGCTGTCCGTCTGAAACGATACCGATGATGGGAAAACCTAGATCAATAACCGGTTGAATAAGGCTCTTCAGTTCTTCGGCCGAACTACTTTTCACGCTTTTTGCGACGAGAATTGTCCCACTGAACACTTCTCGAATGACATAAAGGGTCTCATTTCCTTTCTCAGGCTGCACACCATCCATGGAGATCATAATTCCCCCATGTTGAACGACAACATGCTGAAGTTCATCCTTCACAAATTCAGTTACACTCGAGCGTAACAGTGTTAGATAGCGTTCATACAATCTTTGCGAGTTCCGCTCCGATGTGGACACACCGCGCTCCGTGAGTTCTTCGGTAATTTCTGCAATGGTCATGTGTTGCTTGAAGCGAAGCTGACCAACTAAGGCAAGCACGTCAAAACCATACGAAGTATGCTTCATAGCAAGCAACGCTGCTTCCGCGGATTTGTAGTATGTTTTTGGGTATGCGCAGTTTGGATTCGAACAAACATAGGCCATGCTCCAAGCTTGAATGACACCGTTTAGCGTAGAGATATTTTTCTTCCAAGCTGTATGACTTCGCTTCAGTTTTGCTCCACAGTGAACGCAGTAAGAGAATTCGGGTTGGAAGTATATTTTTCTTTCTGGAATAAT
>NZ_WHNY01000023.1 GCF_013141695.1 Paenibacillus plantarum | reverse complement strand
TTTCTGGTAGACCTCATTTTTGTGTGGTCTTAAGATAACGGTAGCCGGGGATCGAACGATTCTGCCCGTGGGAGCCACATCCCGAGAGCTATTCAGTTCATCCCCCCTACTTGTTCAACCATGTTTAGGCTGGTTGGGACATGAATCCCGTATCACATGCGATAGTGTGGAAGACAAGAAGGTTAGGGGTTGCCGGTGAAAATACTACAGGAGTGATGTTATGAATCCAGTCATTGGTTTGGATGTTTCAAAGGGGGAGAGCCATGCACAAGCTTTTTTAAACCGTGGAGTACCTCATGGGAAGATCTTTAGGTTTAGTCATGATCTTGAAGGGTTAGCGTCTTTTTAAAATTATATTAGAGGAGTGGAATCAGCTGCAGAGATGCCTCCTTCCATTGTTATGGAAGCAACAGGTCATTATCACAGCCCCGTTGTTCAGTTTCTGGACGAGCAAAAGTATCTGTACATCGTAATTAATCCGTTAATCTCACACGAAGCCAAGAAGACCAATTTGCGACGGGTGAAGACAGATGCCGCTGATGCTTATCAACTTGGGGTACTGTTTTATAAAGAGGAGTTTGAACCCTACAAAAAGCGGGGTCAGCACCTCATGAATTTACGCTATCTAACACGACAATATGAATCTCTAACGGGTATGTATGTTCAAGCAAAACTACAATTCCAGTCAATTCTGGATCAGGTTTTCCCCGAATATCATGGCGTGTTTGGTGATCTTTATTCTAAAGTTTCCCTTCGATTTCTGGCCTTACACCCGACATCTAGAGAGGTCCTAGCAATGTCCGACAATGAAATTACAACTGTAATCGGACAGCTTACTGGGCGCGGTAAATCCACTTCGTGGTGTTTGGAACGTGCGCAAATCCTGGCAGCTGCGGCAAGGCGAAATCCATTTAAGGAGACGGCTTTTCCAAGCCACTTGATCTCCTTGCAGTTGCTCATCAAATTGCTTCTTCAATACCAGGAGCATCTAGCAACCCTTATTAAATCGGTAGATGCCCTGGCAGAAGAGTTACTAGAATATGAATTAATTCAATCGATACCCGGTATTGGCACTAAAATTGCTGCAACAATTTTGGCTGAGATTGGGGAAATCGATCGGTTTGATCACGCAAAGAAACTGGTGGCCTTTGCTGGCGTTGATCCAAGCGTTTTTTCTTCAGGTAAGTTCACAGCAACCCAGAATAGAATCACTAAGCATGGCTCCAGGAGACTTCGTACTGCCCTGTATCAAGCTGTACGATGTGGTATCCGTAGCAATAGAAATAAGAAATTAAGGGCTTATTATGATAAGAAGCGTGCTGAGGGAAAGCTGTTCAAAGTAGCGATAATTGCTTGTGTAAATAAACTCATCCACTGGATTTTTGCTATTTTAACTACTAAGGAAGCGTTCCGTTTAGAGTAAGTCATGGAAATTAGAAATATATGGAATATACTTCCGTGCTTTATTGGACGGTTATTTCCCATGCACTTTTTTAAGTATATCACTTCATGAATCCATTATTAATAAT
>NZ_WHNY01000022.1 GCF_013141695.1 Paenibacillus plantarum | reverse complement strand
GCAAACAAACGCTTTGACTGTTTGGTGATGATGGCGGAAGGGATCCACGCGTTCCCATCTCGAACACGACCGTTAAGCCCTCCAGCGTCGATGGTACTTGAACCGCAGGGTTCTGGGAGAGTAGAACGTTGCCAAACTACATAGGGATCTTTTGGTGGAGCCAAAAGTCTCTCAGCTATGAAAGAGCCTTACTTGGAGTAATCCAGGTAAGGCTCTTTTTTGGCATTCAGTTTAAGGCTACTTAGGAGTTCAGGTAAGGTCACTACTCAATTATCAATAACTGTATTTTCTACGGCTAATTGCACGAATTTGCCCTGAAAAATTGATATAGATGGAAAACCTCCATCTATATCAAGGGAATTCCCCATTTCCAGCTAATTCAACCAAAATTAACTACATAAAATCCATCTAACTCGATAAATCGGCGAGATATCTCAAAATTAGATGGAGTTTTTCCAGTTAATCGTTAGGTTGAATGGTTAAGATAGGACATTTAAGTCAAAGCGTTGATTTAGCATCGTTTTACTGTATATAACAGGACGTATCCTTACTCGATATTTTCACTAAACCAGCTTTACGGTAAGGCTGGAAACGCAGCAGCATCCACAACCGCGGGAGAAGCATCCAGCAGTGGAAGATCGTCAGGTGGATCAGCCAAGTACCAGGGATCCAAGGGTACATGATGAGGATCAAGGCAAGACCAATGAAGAAGAGATGAAGCTGTACTTTGGTAACGAGACGAACGGATGCATTGCCTTCAGGCAGGAAGCCTGACCAGAAGATGCCCCAGCGATAGGACCAACCACGCATGGCCATGCCAATAGTGAAGTGGAAATAAGCGCGAATGAGCAAGGTATGGAAGATGAGCACAAGTGGATAGCTGACTAGTAAGGGGAGCCAATGAGATGAGTCAAATTTGAACAAGACTATTAGAATAAGGGATGCATAATAGAGAACTATTTTATATATAGAATGATAAAATCGCCTCATTAACGTATAGCTGTAAATCGTAGATTGTTTGGATAAATTGGATTCTTGTTTGATTGACATAAAAGAGACCTCCGCGCTGCGGTAACGTGTTATGAAGGTATTATCGGCATCTCCCTGCCAAAATATGAGCATTTAGCTAGTTTAGGAGAATCGAGAATCGGACATACTAGTCATAAAAGATCGTGGGGTGATCATATGGAGGAGAATCGGTTTGGACTATGTATGATTTGTGAGCAACAGCGGGTTGGCGGCATTCATATTGTGACGGCGTTCATATGTGATGAATGTAGTAAGGAGATCGTCAAAACGAGCGTTTCTGACCAGAAATATCCGTTTTTTGTGAATCAGATGAAGAAGGCATTTTACATGGGAAATTCGAGACAGTATATGAATTAAGAGGAGAAGCTTCTTTTATAGAAGCTTTTTTTGTTTTTTTATTGGGAATCCACTACTATAGAAGGGTAAATTGAAAATTGAAAGCTATTGTAGCTGGGGGAGTTTGATCTGTTTGTGCAGCGAAGATTTACATAAGGCTCGAGCCCCGCTTTTTGAGGCTATGGTTGCCCATCACGCTACGAAGTCTGTTAGTCTGCATGTGCCAGGTCATAAATCAGGCCAAGGATTGCAGGAAGAAGGAGCAGACTTTCTACAATCGATCATGTCCATTGATTATACAGAAATAACGGGGCTGGATGATTTGCATCATCCGGAAGGCGTTATTAGGGAAGCGGAGTTGCTCGCGGCAGATTGTTTTGGTGCGGAGGAGACGTATTTTCTCGTCGGGGGGAGTACGGTTGGTAATTTAGCCATGATCGGCGCTGTTTGTCAGAGGAATGACCTTATTCTTGTTCAAAGAAATGTGCATAAATCAGTCATTCATGGGCTCATGCTCGCGGGTGCGCAGGCAATATTCTTAGCGCCAGAGGTCGATGAAGAAACAGGTGTTGCAACAGGTTTACATATCGAGGTTGTTAAACAAGCGATAGAACAGTATCCAAATGCGAAGGCGTTATTTATAACGAATCCGAATTATTATGGTATCGGAACGGATTTGAAGCCTTTTGCTGAGCTGATGCATGAGAAAGGAAAGCTCCTGCTTGTGGATGAAGCGCATGGTGCGCATTTCGGCTTCCACGAAGAGGTACCCCCATCAGCCTTGTCCCAAGGCGCTGACGCCGTCGTGCAGTCTACACATAAGATGCTAACCGCTATGACGATGGGGGCGATGCTGCACGTACAGGGTCCAAGGATCAACCGTAAAGCTCTCCAACAATTGTTGGCGATGCTGCAAAGCTCAAGTCCATCCTATCCAATAATGGCATCGTTGGACTTAGCGAGAAAGCGAATGCATACGGAAGGGCATGCGTGGTTGAAACAAGGACTCCATATCATGAAGGAATTCAGAGAAAAGGTAGAGGCGTTGCAATGTCTCCGTGTCTATCCAAAAGAGCATCAGCAGTCATTCGGCGCGGGGGGCGTCGAAACTATGACAGATCCTTTTAAAATTGCTATTTATGATCCTACCCATAGTATGTCTGGAGCCGAGCTCAAAGAACGATTAGAGGCCGAAGGCTGTTTTATTGAGATGACGGATGGCTATCTGGTTTTACTGGTATTTACGCCTGCTAACTCAAGGGAGGATATGCTGCGTGTAGTCCAAGTTTTAAGCAACATTTGTTTGGACATCATGAACCGTAAGCAGGAACTTCAGGCGCCTATCTCGAATATAATTAAATTACCCACCTAC
Organism: Paenibacillus plantarum; assembly: GCF_013141695.1. Classification (GTDB taxonomy): domain Bacteria; phylum Bacillota; class Bacilli; order Paenibacillales; family NBRC-103111; genus Paenibacillus_E; species Paenibacillus_E plantarum. Next base: position 63,866 of record NZ_WHNY01000022.1, on the reverse strand, counting down.
GCACCCATCTCCTCACCAATAAGGTTTGACCATAGTGTCTTGTTTCAAGAGACAACTCAAATGGTTAATATAGAGGAAGCGATTGGGAAGCGTTCAGGTGAGATGGTCATTCCTTATCCGCCAGGTATTCCTTATTTATATCCAGGTGAAGTCATAACGGCTTCTGTAGCTGAGGCACTCGTATTTTTGGCTAGACAGGGCATCAGGTTTCAAGGAACCTATTTTGGACAGACGAACAAATTAACTATATACACAGATCACGAAGGGGCTTCGTGAGGCAGCTAAGCAGGAGGAACACGTGAACGGAATTTTTATTACGTTTGAAGGGCCGGATGGCTCCGGAAAAACAACGCAACTCAAAAAGGTAGCGCAAGAGTTACAAAAGTTAGGACATGACGTGCTGGTTACAAGAGAACCGGGCGGTACTGCAATTAGCGATAAAATCCGCAGTATTATTCTCGATCCTGTGAATGAGGAGATGGTGGATCAAGCAGAGGTATTGCTTTATGCAGCATCGCGTGCGCAACATGTTCACGAGCTTATCCTTCCAGCGCTGAAGGCTGGTCGAATTGTGCTTTGCGATCGATTTATTGATGCTAGTGTAGCCTACCAATCTTACGGGCTTGGCGTTGATATCGAGATGGTGAAGAATATTTCGAAATATGCGAGCTCAGGACTGCAGGCAACTAGGACTTATATGATGGACGTTCCCGTTGAAGTGAGTTTGGAGCGATTAAATCAGCGAGCAGGTGCTACTGAGTTTACACAGCAGTTGGATCGCATTGAGCAGAAAAATGTCGATTACCACAGCAGAGTACGAGCAGGATTCCACCAAATTGCAACCGATCATCCAGAACGAGTCATCATGATTGATGCTAATCGAGACGTAGATCGTATAGCCGCGGATATATGGCAGGATTGCAAACAGTTGCTTGAGGAACATATTTCCGTCTAAAGCGGAAAACCAATTCTTAGTTTATAATATAAGGAGGCATCACCTATGAAACTAGTCGTAGCCGTTGTTCAGGATAAAGACAGTAACCGTCTTTCTAACGCTTTAATTAAGGAAGGGTTTAGAGCCACGAAGTTGGCAAGTACCGGTGGGTTTTTGCGTGCGGGGAATACAACCTTTATGATTGGTACGGAAGATGATCGTGTGCAAGAGGTGATGCAGGTGATTCGAGCAAATTGTAAAATTCGCGAGCAGTTGGTGACACCTGTTTCTCCCATGGGAGGAACAACGGATTCGTACATTCCATTCCCAGTGGAAGTGCAAGTGGGTGGAGCGGCCGTTTTCGTATTGCCAGTCGAACGATTCGAGCATTTCTAAACATAATCAGCTCTACACAAGGATGGATGCGTCTTGAAAATTAACCCGGGGCTGCAGCCCATCGGTAAGAATATTAAAGTTGGTGAGAATGTTCCACCGCCACAGATGGCTCCGCGGAATTTCTCTGACATCATGCAGCAGCACGATGAGAAGTATACGCAGGAACAGCTGACTAAAATGGTACAACAAATTACACTTCAAGGCGATCGTTTGTCAAGAGGCATGACCGTTAGAGCGCTTTTGCAATATAAGCTGCTCATTCGTCAGTTTCTCGAAGAAACAGCTCGTCGAGGTGTTAACTTAAGAGATACGAAGGGCTGGGATCGCCGCGGCCGTTCGAAGCGATATAAGCTTTTGGAAGAAATCGATCAAGAGCTCCTCTTATTAGCCGATGAATTATTGGAGAATGAGCAGGGGCGGATCGAAATTTTGCATCGAATCGGAGAAATCCGAGGTATGTTGATCAACTTGTTATTTTAAAAATATAAGTGTGTAATGGGGCGAAAATAAATGTCCTTCCAAGCTATACCGGGACAAGCAGCAGCCAAACGGCTGCTGCAGAACGGACTACGTCAAGACAGGCTGTCGCATGCATATATTTTTAGTGGTCCTGTTGGGACAGGGCGTTCGGAAATGGCAATCGCACTCGCCAAAGCGATCTATTGTCAGAATGGGACGGATGATGCATGTGGTGAATGTCTGGAATGCCGTAAGGTCGAACATGGCAATCATCCTGACCTTCATATGGTCGCTCCTGAAGGCGCTTCAATTAAGATTGAGCAGATTCGGGAGCTGCAGAAGGAGTTCGCTTACAGAGCAACAGCGTCCGGAACGAAAATATATGTCCTGTACCATGCAGAGAAAATGACGGTACAGGCTGCGAATAGTCTATTAAAGTTTCTAGAGGAACCGAACTCTCGTGTGGTAGCTATTCTAATCACTGAGAACGGAAATGCGCTGTTACCTACGATTCAATCGCGGGCACAGTGGATCCAATTTACACCAATGGCACGTGAGCAGATGGTGCTCACCTTGCTGGAAGAAGGGCTTCCAGCGGCATTAGTACAACCAGCAGCGCATGTAACAGCAGGTTTGCAAGCGGCAAGAGATTTAATTGCAGCAAATTGGTTTGCAGAAATGAGAACCGTAATGTTACAATTAGCGAAGGAGACGCTCACACGTTTCCCTACTTCCATGATTACCGTACAACAGCGGATTGTGAAAACAGAACTTGCGGATCATGTTTCGGCTTTGTTCGACTTATTGATCCTCTGGTTTAAAGATATGGTGCAGTTGCGCCTTGAGCGCAGAGACAAGCTTGTATATAATGACCAGCTAGACTGGATGAGCTCCCTCGCGTTAAGTCGAGATGTCTCGGTCTGGGTGCGTATGATGGAGCAAGCCGTAGATTTACAAAAGCGACTGCGTTCCAATGCCAATTCTCAGCTGGTTATAGAGAAAATGCTCGTGGAGATGCAGGGGGTGTAAGATGTACTCAGTGGTTGGCGTCCGCTTCAAGAAGGCGGGTAAAATATATTATTTTGATCCCATTGATTTGCCGATCGAGAAAGAAAGTGCCGTTATTGTAGAAACCGCACGCGGTGTAGAATACGGCAAGGTCGTAGTGGGCAAAAAGATCGTCAAAGAAAACGATGTGGTTCTGCCACTCAAAAAAGTCATTCGCATTGCGGATGATACGGATGCTGATTTGGTTGAAGAGAATAAAAAAGCAGCCAAGGATGCTTTCCAAACGTGTCATGATAAAATTAAGGATCACAGTCTTAAGATGAAGCTAGTGGACGTAGAGTATACCTTCGACCGAAATAAAATTATTTTTTATTTTACGGCTGAAGGACGCGTCGATTTCCGTGAGCTTGTGAAGGATTTGGCGAGTATTTTTCGGACAAGAATCGAGCTTCGTCAAATTGGTGTGCGTGATGAAGCGAAGATGCTTGGGGGCATAGGTCCGTGTGGGCGAATTCTATGTTGTTCCTCCTTCTTAGGTGATTTCGAGCCAGTCTCCATTAAGATGGCCAAAGATCAGAATCTGTCCTTGAATCCTACGAAGATTTCAGGGTTATGCGGAAGATTAATGTGCTGCTTGAAATATGAACATGATAACTATGAAAGTGCCAAAGATTCGTTGCCGACGGTTGGCCGATTAGTGATTACGTCTTTTGGCAGTGGTAAAGTATTAGGGCTTAATATTAAAGAACGTACGGCAAAGGTTCAATTGTTTGATCTTGGGAAAGCGCTAGATCTACCATTCGATGATGTTGTTGAACAAGAGTAGAAGATCGAGGATCCAAGGAGGCGCTGGCCAGTAAGCATGCATGGCACTAGAGGTGAAAGCGTGGATAAACAAGATATTTTTGGACAAATAGATGGGATCGAAGAACGAATGGGTACCACGTATGCTGAATTAGGTGCCTTGAAGAAACGGATTATTACCCTCATCGAAGAAAATAAGAGATTAAGCATAGAGAATCAGCAACTTCGTAAGCTCATTCGCCAAGAGGAAACGGTGGTTGAGGAGCCGACGAGAGATGCTGAGGAACCGGTACAGCTACCAGGAGCCGGATATGATAATTTAACCCGCTTATACAATGAAGGATTTCATATTTGCAATGTGTATTATGGACACCTTCGGACCGAGGGAGATTGTTTGTTTTGCTTATCCTTTTTAAATAAATAAGACGCTTGGCCGTAGGGGTGTATCCCTTACGGTTTTTTTCCATAATAAGCAACAAAGAGAAAGGAAAGACGTATGAAGCAAGTTTCGTTACAACCAACAGAGCGAATTGATGATTTATTAACATATGATTTGAAAATTATCCAAAGTGATGAAGTGTTCAGCTTCTCGATGGATGCGGTACTCCTAGGGAGGTTCAGCAGTGTTCCGCCTAAGGGGCGAATCGTAGACTTATGTACAGGTAATGGTGTGGTGCCCCTGTTGCTATCAACAAGGACACGTGCGGAGATCTGGGGTGTTGAGATCCAAGAGCGTTTGGCGGATATGGCTGTGCGCAATGCGGAGATTAACGATCTATCGGAACGGTTACATATGGTACAAGGCGATTTGAAAACCATTCACAAGACCTTGGGGCACGGACAATTTGATGCTGTCACCGTAAACCCGCCTTATCTGCCTGTGCCTAATGGGGAGCAGAATAGTAATGCGCATTTTGCAGCGGCGCGTCACGAGATTCATTGCACGCTGGAGGACGTGATTGCGGCAAGTGCTAAGCTAGTCAAAGCAGGCGGTAAAGTCGCCATGGTACACCGGGCTACGCGGCTGGTGGACATCATCTGTCTAATGAGGCAGTATCGTATTGAACCGAAGCGAATTCGTTATGTACACGCACGTGCGGGAGAAGAAGCAATGATGGTGTTGATCGAAGGAATGAAGGATGGCAAGCCGGAGATTCGTACACTGCCGCCTCTGATTGTATACACAGAGAAGGAAGAATACTGCCAAGAGCTGAAAGACATCTACTATGGTGGACGGAGCGCTCTAGAGTTCTCGTAGACAGGCTAACTGTACGATTAATATAAAGTGATGAGGGATTTAACTGTGAGTGTAACGATACAGAAAAGCTACCGAGAGGATTCTAGCGGTGTAGGCACGCTATACCTGGTTGCCACGCCGATCGGCAACCTGGAAGATATGACCTTCCGTGCGATCCGCACGCTGAAGGAAGTGAGCATGATAGCCGCGGAAGACACGCGGCAAACGCGCAAGCTGCTGACCCATTTCGAAGTCGCTACGCGACTGGTCAGCTATCACGAACACAACAAGCAAGCAAGCGGCCCAGAACTCGTCCGCTTGCTGCTTGAAGGCCAGAGCATCGCGCTAGTCAGCGATGCCGGCCTGCCGGCCATATCCGACCCAGGTTATGACCTGGTGCGGATGGCCGTAGACGAGGGCGTGCCGGTGGTGCCCATCCCCGGCGCCAATGCGGCCCTGTCGGCGCTGATTGCATCAGGCCTGCCGACAGAGCGATTCGCCTTCGTCGGTTTTCTCCCTAGGGAGAAAAAGGACCAGACGAAGTTGCTTGAAGGGCTGCAGCATGTGCAGGACACACTGCTGTTCTATGAATCGCCGCACCGCGTGGAGAAAACACTTCTGCGCATGGCGGAAGTGTGGGGGGCGGAGCGCAGGGTTTGCCTCGCCCGCGAGTTGACGAAGCGGTACGAGGAGTTCCTACGCGGCACGATCGCAGAGTGCCTCGCGCACTTAGAGCAGTACCCGCCGCAAGGCGAGTACTGCGTGATAGCTGAAGGCGCATCCGACGCGGCCGTGCAGGAAGCGGCCGATGGCTGGTGGGAGGCGAAGTCGCTCGGCGAGCATGTCGCCCACTACGAGGATCGCGGAATCGATCGCAAGGATGCACTGAAGCTGGTTGCTACCGATCGCGGATTATCGAAGCGTGATGTATACAATGCGTTGCTGGAGCGTTAAGGTGCCAAGCAAGGAGTAAAAAAGAAAAGGAGCTGTCCCACGCGTTACGGATAAACGAAAGGTTGTGGCTTGGCGAACACAGGTTGTGACGACCGATTCGGTGTTTAGATGTATAAACTACAGCTAATTTACTCGAATCTGATGTATTTTCGGGATTAGATGGAAAAAGTACATCTAATTCTTAGGAGAATTGAAGAATCGAGCCAATCGAAGGGATTTACCTACAGGAAATCCAGTTAATCTTTGGAATTCGAGAAATCGACTTTAAATAGATGGAGAATATCCAGTTAGATTGCGGGAACAGGTTTCTCTTTCATCCGCCAATAACGAAAAGCGAAGCTGTTTCTAAAAGTCTAAATTGACCTTTGAGACATCCTCTATCCAACTACCATATCTAGGCTTGCGAATTTCATGATTTATGTAAGAATAGGTGTCTTCTATCTTCTAAGGTCTATACAAAAAAAGATCTCTAACCCGTGGCCGAAGCCAACAAAGTTAGAGATGAAAGGAGATATGAAAAAGGTTAGAATTACCAATAGGATAAGTGCTACTTCTATTATATACTACTTTTCTTATTTTGTCACAGGTGTTGGCATTTCTGCTAAACAAATATGACAAACAATTTTTCCTTTGAAGTACGATACATTCTCCGCATTGCCACAGAAGATACAAGCTGGCTCATATTTCTTCAACATGATGCGCTCACCGTCTACATATATTTCCAAAGCGTCTTTCTCGCCAATACCCAACGTGCGGCGCAACTCGATTGGAATAACAACGCGTCCAAGTTCGTCCACTTTTCTAACAATTCCGGTAGATTTCATCATATATATAAAACCCCTTTCGATTTTATCAATTTTTTATCAATATCGTCATGTTTCGACATTTGCTTATGACTTATGATACCAACGATTCCCAAAATAGTCAACCATATTTTCGCTGAAAACGAGTAGTTTTATCCCTATTTTAATTATTTGTGTAACGAGGTAAAAAACGAAGATGGCGCTATCTACAAGGGGTTGTAAGGATTATATTACGCGCTTTTCAAATGCCTATTTAATAAGAGATACTGGAAAATAGGCGATTGAGATCTGCATAAATTGGAATTTGAAATTCGACAATAATCGACATTGAAAAAGGTTTCATGTCGAAAATGTCGAAAGTATTAAACTATATTAAGGGGGTTCAAGCTGTATGAATGAAGAAAAGGTATTTAAAGATCCCGTTCACAAATACATTTACGTGCAAGACGATACGATTTGGGATTTGATTAATACCCGTGAGTTTCAACGGCTGCGTCGCATTCGTCAATTAGGCACGTCGTATTTAACTTTTCATGGTGCAGAGCATAGCCGCTTCTCCCACTCGCTAGGTGTCTATGAAATTACGCGGAAAATTATTTCGCAATTCGAACGCAATCACTATGAGGATTGGCCGAAGGAAGAGCGTCTGCTATGTTTATGCGCAGCATTGCTTCATGATTTGGGTCATGGTCCGTTTTCACATTCCATTGAGAAGGCCTTTGGCACAAAGCACGAGGATTGGTCCTGCCGCATCGTGTTAGGGGATACTGAAGTGAACGAAGTGCTGAGTCGCGTCTCGCCTGATTTTCCGAAGAAAGTGGCAGGTGTCATCTGTAAATCCTATAGCGAAGAGATTGTCGTCAGCCTGGTTTCCAGTCAACTGGATGCGGACCGGATGGATTATTTGCTGCGTGATGCCTACTTTACAGGGGTTAACTATGGCACATTCGATCTGGAGCGAATTCTTCGTGTGATTAGGCCTTACAAAGGGCATATTGTTGTCAAAGAGAGCGGTATGCATGCGGTTGAGGATTATCTAATGTCTCGCTATCAGATGTACTGGCAGGTTTATTTTCATCCCGTTACGAGAAGTGCAGAAATTCTTTTGCATAAAGTATTTGCACGAGCTAAACATTTGTATGAGGAAGGCTATACGTTCGGATTCATGGTCGAGCCAATTCTTCATCTCATTCAGAATCAAATCTCCTTAGAAGATTATTTGCTGCTGGATGAGTCTGTCATGCAAACGATGCTGACCTTTTGGGTTCAAGAGAAGGATGGTATGCTGAGGGATATGTGCAAGCGCTTCTTGGATCGTAAATTGTACAAGTACAGTACCTTCGATGGGGATCAGGGGGAGCTTATTCAGCGTATGGAAAAAGTAATGAGCGAAGTTGGTTTCGATCCAACGTATTATATGGAGATCGATTTCCCTTCGAATCAATCCTATGACGTGTACAGAGCTGGTGAAAATGATGATAATTTGCCGATCTTCTTGCTGGATCATAAGGAGACGTTAACTGAAATTACGCATCGCTCCGAAATTGTACAGTCGATTAGTGGCTTCCAGATGGGTAAACATCATGTGTACTATCCAGAGGAGTTTCTTGAGCGGTTGAATGCCGAAGAATATCCGGATGTTTGGGAGATGTTGGGGGAGCAAGAATAAGCAGGAATAAGAGGCTATAGGCAAAATGGCGGAACATCATTATTCATATTTAGTTACATAAGGGAGAACAGTCATGCTAACGGATTCACACACACATTTAAATGCGGAGCAATTCAAAGATGATCAAGATGAAGTCATTCAGCGGGCGTTAGAGGTCGGCGTTACTAGAATTGTGAATGTTGGCTTTAATCGAGAAACGATTCCTAGCTCAATCGAGCTTGCTGAGAAATACGATTTTATATATTCGACGGTTGGCTGGCATCCTGTAGATGCGATAGATATGATGCCTGGCGATTTGGAATGGATTGAGTCCTTATGCCAGCATGAGAAGGTAGTCGCGATTGGGGAGATTGGTCTAGACTATTACTGGGACAAGTCGCCCAAGGATGTTCAGCAACGAGTTTTTCGGGAGCAAATTCGGCTTGCACGTAAGTTGGGGATGCCCATTGTGATTCATAATCGGGACGCACATCAAGACATTTTAACGATTCTCAAAGAAGAGAAGGCAGCGGAGGTCGGTGGCATCATGCATTGTTTCTCGGGCAGTTGGGAGACAGCGAAGCAGTGTCTGGATATGAATTTCCATATTTCCTTTGGAGGCCCCGTTACATTTAAAAATGCGGTGCAGCCGAAAGAGGTACTGGCGCAGGTTCCGCTTGACCGTTTATTGATCGAGACGGATGCGCCATACTTAACGCCACATCCTTTCCGCGGTAAGCGCAACGAAACTGGTTATGTTCGCTTGGTGGCCGAGACTGCCGCGGAAATTCGAGGAATGACGCTGGAAGAGATAGCTGAAATTACAACAAACAATGCGATTCGGTTACTCGGCCTCAAGTAAGGCGTTTTTCTTGAACTTCCGGCGTAGGACAACGCCACATGCAAAAGAAATAAAGGCAAGACTGAGCAAGGGGATGACGATATACAAGATGGGGGTTCCCATCATAAATGGAATCGTTAGGATCACAAGCTCTAGTAAGAGGGTTAGCCAGATGATGAAGGCTAGGGAGCCTGCTCTGGTTTGAGGTTCCAATGGATACATATGGAGCCAAAACGTATAGCGATGTGCACGCTCTAATGAAGTAAGCTGAACCATCGAGATGACAAGCGCAATGAGTAGGATGACGCTGCGTGCAGTCGTGGAATCTGCAACAGCCAGGGCTAAGATGCCAATCACAGTCAGACGTAGCACAATGGCGAACATCTCGGTGCGCAACAAGGTCTTCATATATAAGTAGAGAAACGCCGAATCCTGTCGAAATGGAATCGTTCGGGTAATCCCGCTGATCCAACCTCGGCGGGCTATTCGCGTTGGCAATTGAGGGACATCCACGAACCAGTTGAAGAAAGCGTAGAGTCTTGCTTGCTGTTGTTTCTCTTTGGCAATCAGATAGTCCCATCCGATCACATATTTACCTACGGATCGGAAGGCAATCAGCCAGATGAGTACAAGAAGTATGGCAGCTAGACTTGCCCATAAACTGCTATAGTGAAACTGGATCGTAATTAAGGCAAGCGATGCCACCCATCGAAAACAAACAGATACGAATCGAGTTCGTTCAGCGGCAAATCTGCCTTCCTGCCAACTCGCTAATAGGTTCGCTACTTTTAATAGAAGCAATAGAGCAAAAATGAGAAGAAATGGCTGTGCATCGGCACCTAGACAGTGTTTATATAGGGGTCTAACTGCGACCCAACCGAGAAATAACCAAACACCCTGAAGTGATAAGCTATACAAGTAGCTGCTTCGGAAATAGGTGCCCATTTCATGTTCAATCCGCAATAGAAACATCCGATCGGCACTGCGAGTCAACGTTCGAATGGAGCTTGAAGCGACGAGTGGAACGAGCACGAGCAACAAGATCCATAGGTATGGATAATCTGTCGGAAGACGCTGTAATGTTTTTGCATAATAATAGGAAGAAACGATGACAAGAAACAACAAAAAGCCGATAAAGTTGCTGCGCGCGGCATACTGCCAATATCCCATGGATTCCTTCCAATAATGTTGAAAACGCTGCTTCCATAATGCATGTGTATTAAATGCAGGTGTACTATTCGTTAAGTGACTCATGCCATGTCTCCTTGAACGAGCTTGTAGAAGATGTCGTCTAATGACGCCTGAGGCAGCGCCGTTTGGGCGCGTAATTCGACTAAATCTCCCTGAGCCACCATGTGCCCTTTGTGGAGAACGACATAAGCATCGCAATATTTTTCAATTGTAGACAAAATGTGTGAGGAAATGAGAAAGGATGCACCTTTTTTCTTCATTTGAACCATGAGATCAAGCAAGGAACGTATGGCTAAAGGATCCAGTCCGAGAAATGGTTCATCGATAATATATAAAGAAGGTTCGATCAGGAAGGCATTCATGATCATGACCTTCTGTTTCATCCCTTTGGATAAATGACTTGCGAAGCTATTCAGCTTGTCTTTCATTTGAAACTGCTCTAATAAGGATTGAGAACGAGTTTCATAATCCGCTTTAGAAATTCCGTAAGCCATCGCTGTTAGTTCGAGGTGTTCGCGAATCGTAAGCTCTTCGTATAACTCTGGACTTTCAGGCACATAAGCGTATGTTGCTCGGTAAGGCAGCGGATTTTCGGCTAACGTTAAACCGTTAATGCGAATGGACCCTTTTTGTGGTTGAAGCAGCCCGAGAATATTTTTGATGGTGGTACTTTTCCCTGCACCATTAAGTCCGATTAGCCCCATCATTTCACCTTGACGGATCGAGAAGGTAAGGTTATGAAGAACGGGTCTGTTGGGTAAATAACCACCGAATAAAGCGTTTACTTGCAAGATGGGACCCATCTCAATTGCCTCCCTAAATAGCAAATTTTTGGTATTATTCATTCAAATACTTCCAGAATCATTATAAACAAATTTGCATTTTTAGCCTAGTTTTGACCATTATACACTGAAAAATCGCGTATACGTACGTTAAAGTTAGGCACGTGTAGATATAAGTGGGTTATATATGAAAAATAATCGAAATTTAATCGATTTAGCCCTTTTTAACGGGTGTTAATCCCTTTACAGGTTGAGATTAACAGCGTAATATACTTTTCATAATAACTTAATATCCAATTTGCCAAATTTCCATTCGCTGAGTTCCAAATGTGGAAACGGGGGAACCACTGCAAGCTTAATGAGCATACCAATGCGGTTAAGTAAGCAGAGAGTAACAGGGGTGAATCATAGACGTCAAACAAGCAGTTTGCGTCTACGTAGGGCGACTCTCACGTCCGAATCCGTCAGCTAACCTCGTAAGCGTAAGAGAGGTAACGATTGTCGTGCGTGCTATTTGTATTTCATTATGCAAACTAAGCCAGCGAGAAGAGTCCTCTTCTTGCTGGCTTTTTGTCCACATACAGGGTTTTACACAGATCAGAAGACATAAAATAACCCGGAATTCATAGGATGATGAATAGGTAAAAGGGGGGGACGACCAGATTCGGCGAAGTAATTTGCTGATGATGGCGAGCGTTAAGTTAAACTAAAAACCTTAGTCGCGTCAAATTAATCATGCTGTAACCTGGCGGCGAGGCTTTGAAGGAGGACCGAAGAAGTGGGCAGTATCTCAATTAGCGAGACCCATGTAAAACGATCATCCAGCATGTCCTTCGCATTGCGATGGAAGCATGAAAACTTGCGTTTGATTTTAAGCCTAGCTATAATCTCAATCGCAATGACTTTCATGTTTTTGGTGTTGTTGTACGGAACGGCTACCAAGAGCGTATCCGTGGTTGTTAATGGACAAGAAACTATTGTGCACACGAAGCAATGGGTCCTGCAACGCCTACTGGATGAACAAGCCATAACGATTGGTGAGCACGATGAAATTTCAGCTTCACTCACGACCAAGCTCAAGGGTGGAGACAAAATTGTTATCGAGCATGCTTCACCGATTCAATTGACTGCTGATGGAAAGACCACCACTGTTTACACAACTGCAAGAACGGTAGAAAGTGCATTGCAACGTTTACATATTGCACTTGGGGAGAACGATCGTATTTCTCCCGAACCGACGTCCGCTCTTACCACTGGCGATGAAATCAAGATCGTCCGTGTGAAAAAAGAGACGGAGGAAGTCTCTGAACCGATCGCATTCGAGACAGAGAAAAAGAATGACGCATCTTTACTTAAAGGGAAAGAGCAAGTGGTCCAAGAAGGTAAAGAAGGCGTATTGGTCAAGAAGAAAGAAAAGACTTTCGAGGACGGTGTTTTAGTCGCGGAAGCAGTTGTGGGTGAAGAAGTACAAACAGAAAGCGTTAAGAAAGTAGTATCCGTAGGCACAAAAAATCCTGTGGTTGTTCTCTCCGCCTCTTCACCGAGTGTGGATGAGGTTTCCAAGAATGGTGTGACCTTTGGCTACAAACAAATTCTCAAAAACGTGAAGCTGACTGCTTATTCAGCGGATGTTGCGTCGACAGGCAAAACTGAGGGTTCCTCTGGGTATGGTAAAACCTACACAGGTACTACCGTGACTGAAGGGCGTACAATTGCCGTCGATCCGAAGGTTATTCCGCTTGGTTGGTGGGTGTACATTGAAGGGATTGGTTTCCGTCGTGCTGAGGATATTGGCAGCGGCGTGAAAGGCCAAATGATCGATGTGTACTATGAAGATCACGGCTATGCAAATAAATTCGGCACGAAGCAAGGGTACACTGTGTATGTGGTTGGCCCTACAAAACCGTCCCAAAACTAACGTGTAAACGATAGTTTCGACGGGAACACTACTTAATACACGTAGCTTGGCATCTGCCTGCGCGAAAGAAGAGGAGACCCCTCTTCTTTTTCTGCGTACTGGGGAAGGAAAACGGTGATGATAAAAGAAATGATCGTTGTGGAAGGCAAGGACGATACAGCTGCGATCAAACGGGCTGTGCAGGCTGATACGATTGAAACAGGCGGTTCCGCCATCGGACAAGCTGTACTGAAGCGGATTGCGCTGGCTCAGCAGCGCAGAGGCGTCATTATATTCACGGATCCGGATCACGCAGGGGAACGGATACGCAAAATCGTAGCAGCCAAGGTGCCTGGCTGCAAGCATGCCTTCATTACGCAGGAGCAAGCGGCGTATAAGGGCGACATCGGTGTCGAGAACGCGACGCCGGAGACGATCCGTCAGGCGCTTCAGAGCCTTCGGACAGAGTATAACGCTGCCGTCTCGCAGTTGACGATGGAGGATCTGATCGCTGCCGGTCTCATCGTGCATCCGGATGCGGCTGCACGCCGCTTGGCCGTAGGCAATGCGCTGGGCATTGGTTATTGCAATGGCAAGCAATTTTATAAGCGCTGCGCCATGTTTCAGATTTCTCGTGAGGAATTTGAGGCGGCGCTCGAACATTTGAATCATTAGAATCCCTAGAACCCTATAGATACGAGGTCTATACTATGAATATAACCGGACAAGAGGTTGTTGTAACAGCAGAAGATGTGGCAACACCGAGTAAAACGAAACAAATTATTAAGAGAAATGGTCTGGTGCTGAAAAAAAGCTTAGGCCAGAACTTCTTGATTGATCAAAATATATTGAGCAAAATCGTTATGGCTGCTGAGCTGGGGCCTACGAAGGCTGCGCTCGAGATCGGCCCTGGCATCGGCGCGCTCACACAGCAGCTAGCCAAGCTCGCTGGCCGCGTGCTGGCCGTCGAGATCGATCAGCGTCTGCTGCCCATCTTGGACGAGACGCTGGCTCCTTACCCCCATGCCACTGTCGTTCATGGGGATATCTTGAAGACGAACCTGCCGGAACTGTTCCGGCAGCATTTCGAAGGCATGGAAGGCGTCAGCGTTGTCGCCAACCTGCCTTACTACATCACGACGCCGATCATCATGAAGCTTCTCGAAGAGAAGCTTCCCCTGGAGAATATCGTCGTGATGATCCAAAAAGAAGTGGCCGACCGCATGGCGGCTCGTCCGGGCACCAAAGATTACGGCAGTCTTAGCATTGCCGTGCAGTTCTACTGCGAGCCGGAGCTCGTCACGATCGTGCCTCGCACCGTCTTCGTGCCGCAGCCGAACGTCGATTCCGCCGTCATCCGGCTGCGCGTGCGTCAAGCACCGCCAGTTGAAGTGGCGGACGTGGACTTCTTCTTCGCTGTCGTCCAAGCGTCCTTCGTTCAGCGTCGCAAAACCCTCTATAATAACCTCGCGGCGAGGTTCTTTACCAAAGAGCACAAGCCTGAGCTGGAAGCGTTGCTGCATGGCATTCAGATCGAGCCTTCACGCCGGGGTGAAACACTCAGCATGGAGGAGTTCGCACGCTTGTCTACGGCTCTTCGTGCGCACGGCTGCAAATAACCCGCACCAAATGCCTAGTCTCGCCATAGGATACCCTTAGGAGGGGATTTGTGCGATGAGGCAAGGAGATTTTGTTACCCGTATTTCCTATGGCGGCGACGTCGTGTTTAGAATTGAACGAATTGAGCATCTCAAGGCTATTCTGAGGGGTGTCGATTTTCGGTTACTTGCAGATGCGCCGCTCACGGATCTGACAAAAACGAATCCTAAGGAGACCTTAGATCATCCACGGTCAAGCTCGCCTGAATTTCGTGAGTCGCTGCGTCGCCTGGCGGTGTCCCAAGTGCAATTGCAAGAGAAGAATCAGATAGCTGTTAATCATAAACAAAAGTCACAACCGGCTCATAACAGCTATTTTGAAGTGCCGGGAAGAGTTCTTCACTTGGATGGCGATCCGAGCTATCTGCGAAAAAGTATGCAGCTCTACGGCGAATTGCGCGTACCTGCAGAAGGTTTCTTCATTCCTGAGGCGCAAATGGCGGAAGCACTGCAAAGATTGCTTCCTCAATATAAACCGGACATTGTCGTCATTACGGGGCATGATGGTATTTTGAAAAATCGGCAAAGCGTTAGCCCGAGCAATCTGTCGAGCTATAAGAATTCCCAAAACTTTGTGAATGCGGTGCGAGTGGCCAGACAATTTGAGAGGAATCGGGATTCCTTAATTATTGTGGCGGGTGCTTGTCAGTCGCATTTCGAAGCGTTATTGCGGGCCGGGGCTAACTTCGCAAGTTCTCCTGCGCGCATACTCATCCATGCCTTAGACCCTTTGTGCATCGCTGCTAAGCTGTCCTATACCCCAACAAGAGAAACGATTTCGATGTTGGATATTATGGATTTGACGGTGACAGGCCTAGAGGGGCTAGGCGGGGTCGAGACGCGGGGCAGTTATCGGATGGGTGTTCCTGGTATTCAGCACACAGAAGAGTCTGTATAGCTGAATTAGGCGCCCTTAGAGGACGACAAGTGGCTTACAGTTACTTGATGCGAGTATAACTTTAGCCAAATTGTGCGATTCTAAGCAACACTTTCTGTTATGAACTCCGTATGGAGGGTGACAGAAAGTGTTCTTTTTTTTTATCCGTGGCAGGCCGTTAAGCCTTGGTGGTTGCTCTTCTTCGGGAGTCTTGGGGAAGAAGTTTCTCCTTAACTGGAAAAGTGTGAATAATTTGCGAACATTGGTGACAACCTGAAGGGAGGAGAAATCGGAAAACCTGCAAAAATGCCGTTGACAACGGGATTGGGGTGCTGATATAATATTTGACCTCATTTGACATGATGGGGTGAATGGGTTATAATTGACAAGGAAAGAGGTGGTAGTTGACAATGGCAAAAAATGCGCTATTGGAAATCAAACGCAGTTTGGAGCCCCATGTTGGGCAGAAGATCATGTTGAGAGCGAATGGTGGCCGTCGTAAGACTGTCGAGCGTTCCGGTGTTTTAGAAGAAACCTACCCTTCTGTGTTTATTGTGAAATTAGATCAAGAATCCCATGCCTTCAAACGAGTGTCATACAGCTACGCCGATATCCTAACCGAGTCCGTCGAAGTTACCGTATGCAACGATGATGGTCAGGTTCGCATCACTTACATACAGCATTAGCTTAATAGCGTTCCGATATTGAACAGGCCCTTGTGGTCTGTTTTTGCTTTGTATCTATTTTGTATCTATCCGAAATATCAGGGCATACTATTCGAAATCGTCATCAATCACTGCTTATGATGGTTGCAGCGTTTATTGTGCGCAAATGATAAGGAGGATTTGGTATGAGTCGAAGAAGAAGTGTGATGTCTGAGAGTTTTAAATATGAGTTAGCGAAGGATCTTGGTTTCTACGATGTCGTGCAGCGAGAAGGCTGGTCAGGGATTCGCACGAAGGACGCAGGGAATATGGTGAAGCGGGCGATTCAAATTGCACAGGAGCATCTGGCTAAGCAATATGTTTCAGCTCCGACGAATGCTCACAACTCCTCGTCCAACTATCATCAGCCAACCGCAAGTCAGCCGTCATATAACGGACAGGGCTATACAAACTATTCACCGTCATATAACGGTCATCATCAGCAACAAACGGGCGCTACGAATTATCCGCCGGCTGGCTACCAGCAGTCTTACCAGCAGTCCGGACAAGGAACGCAACGTCCGTATTACAGCTAAAGCAAATGCTTTAGCTTTTTTTTTATGCTTTTGTTATAATATCGGGGTGGCTAACGAGCAAAAGAAGGTGATCGGATGAAGATTTTTGAGAAAGCACCGGCTAAAATTAATTTGTCTCTTGATGTTTTACATAAAAGGCCAGACGGTTACCATGAAGTTGAGATGGTAATGACGATGGTGGATTTGGCTGATCGGATCGAAATGCAGGAGATGGCGCGCGACACGATTATTATATCGAGTCAGGCGGGGTATATTCCGCTCGATGAGAAGAATCTAGCCTTTCAGGCTGCGCGTCTCATTAAAGACCGCTACGACGTCAAACAGGGCGTCTATATTCACTTAGACAAGCGGATACCAGTGGCTGCTGGTTTGGCAGGCGGGAGCAGTGACGCAGCAGCAACCTTACGGGGGCTCAACCGTCTCTGGAATCTGAATATCCCAAATGAGGAGCTTCAAGTGTTAGGCGCAGAGCTTGGCTCGGATGTGCCTTTCTGTGTGACGGGAGGAACTGCTCTTGCTACGGGGCGTGGCGAGAAGCTGGAACATATCTCAGCGCCACCTCAGTGCTGGGTTGTCCTAGCGAAGCCGCCTATTAATGTGTCGACTTCAGAGATCTATGGAAAGCTGAACGCGCGCGAAATCAAGCATCATCCTTCTACGTCAGGTGTATTAAGTGCGATACGGGACAAGCAGTTCGATCGTTTGTGCGATAATCTAGGCAATGTCCTGGAGGAAGTGACGCTGGATCTGTATCCAGAGGTCAGACATCTGAAGGAGTGCATGCAACGCTTAGGGGCAGACGGTGTATTGATGTCGGGCAGTGGGCCAACCGTCTTCGGTCTTGTTTCCAAGGAGGCGAAAGTGCCGCGCATCTATAACGGGTTGCGAGGCTTTTGTAAGGATGTTTACGCTGTGCGCATGCTGACCTAAAGTAGCTTAGTTGAGCCCCGTGACGGGGCTCTTTTTCATCTAAAGGGGCATATTGGAAAGAGAAGGTGACGAATCCTAGGCGATGTTAGATGTGTGTTAAGTTCGTGTTAACATATTTTTCATGGTTCGCTTGAACAAATACGTATAAAAGTGGTATATTTTCATTATAATATTCGGATTTTGGGGGGTAGTGCGATGAAAAAGTTGAAAAGGAGCGCTAGGCTGGTAGAAATGACACAATATTTGTTATTTCGCCCCCACTCGTTAATCCCTTTAACGACTTTTGCCGAGCGTTACAACTCCGCGAAATCTTCGATAAGCGAAGATCTTGCCATCATCAAGGAAGTTTTTGAAGAAGAAGGATTGGGCGAACTGAATACGCTGGCCGGAGCAGCCGGAGGCGTGAAGTTTTCACCGAAGGTGCCCAAAGAAATATCACTGAAGTTTATCCAGAACCTATGTTTGCAACTTCAACAACCAGAACGCATTCTTCCGGGCGGCTATTTGTATATGTCAGATATCATGGGACAACCCCAGTATTTGAACGAAATTGGCAAAACCTTTGCATCCGCTTTCGCAGGTCGCGACGTGGACGTAATTATGACCGTTGAAACCAAAGGAATACCGCTCGCGTATGCGACGGCTACTTATATGAATTTGCCAGTTGTAATTGTACGTAGAGACAGCCGAGTGACGGAAGGTTCTGCTGTTAGCATTAACTATGTGTCGGGCTCCAATAAGCGAATTCAGACCATGTCACTTGCAAGGCGCGCACTGAAGGAAGAATCCAAGGTGCTGATCATCGATGACTTCATGCATGTTGGCGGAACGATTCATGGCATGATGGACCTGCTAGCCGAGTTTAAAGCAACTGTACAAGGTGTTGGCGTATTCATGGAATCCTGCGAGGCCGAGGAGCAGTTGGTGGATAACTACGTGTCACTAGCTCGGCTATATGGCGTAGACTCCAAGACGAAACAAATTACGGTAGAGCCTGGCAACTATTTTGACGCTAAATAAAAGGAGATTCGTACAAATGGAATTCATTTCAACATCAGCAGCACCTGCTGCTATCGGACCTTACTCACAAGCGGTTAAACTGGGTAACCTGTTGTTTACTTCCGGACAAATCCCGCTAGGCTTAGATGGTCAAATCGTAGAAGGCGGCATCAAGGAACAGGCGCATCAAGTTTTTGCAAACTTGCAAGGCGTGCTTGAGGCAGCTGGTTCATCATTCAGCCAAGTTGTAAAGGCGACTGTATTTCTGAAGGACATGAACCAATTTGGCGAGCTTAATGAGATCTATGCAAGCTACTTCGGTGACCACAAACCTGCTAGATCTACCGTTGAAGTTGCAAGATTACCTCGTGATGTTTTTGTCGAAATTGAACTAATTGCTGTGATTCCTGTCGAAATTTAACAGAAACATTAAGAACACATTAAATTATCAAAAATTTCAAAATAATAAGAAGGAATTTGCATGAAGATGTTGAATATATCACCCAAGTCTCAGAGATGGAAAAAGGTGGTGAACACAAGTGCAAATTACAGATGTAAGACTCCGCCGGGTAAACTCCGAGGGGAGGATGAAGGCGATTGCTTCTATTACCATTGATAACGAGTTCGTCGTACACGACATTCGTGTCATCGATGGCAATAACGGAATGTTCGTTGCTATGCCGAGCAAGCGAACACCAGACGGTGAATTCCGCGACATCGCTCATCCGATTTCGTCCACAACTCGTGAGAAAATTCAAGCAGCAGTACTTGCTGAATATGATCGCGCGGCTGTAGAAGAGGAAGTTATTGAAGAAGGCGCATAATTCAGATTATTGAGAGAGCCCTTGGGGCTCTCTTTTCTTTTGACAGGTAATGATGCTATATTGGGGGAAGAACTCATCGTTTTAGAGATAAGATTTAGAGAGATATAAAGAGAAATCATGAATTCATAATAAAGGAGTTGGATATTCGTTGAAGCTCATGGCAATTGTGTTGGCTGCAGGACAAGGGAAACGAATGAAATCAAAGCTATACAAGGTGCTTCATCCGGTTGTTGGTAAACCGATGGTGGGTCACGTTGTAGATACGCTGGAACATATAGAAGTAACGCAAACCGTGGTGGTGGTTGGATTTGGTGCAGAAGCCGTAAAAGGCTACTTAGGCGATCGTGCCCAGTATGCGCTGCAAGAGCAACAGTTAGGAACGGGTCATGCCGTGCTTCAGGCCAAGGATCTACTTGGTGAGGAAGAGGGGATGACGGTTGTCATTTGCGGCGATACGCCTCTAATTACGGCAGCTACGCTGCAAGAGACGATTGAACTACATCAACAATCGGGCGCAGCAGCGACGATTCTCACAGCGCAGTTGGGTGAGCCGACAGGCTATGGACGTATTATTCGCGGAGCAGATGGGCGCGTAGCACGTATCGTTGAGCAGAAGGATTGCTCCCCGGAGGAAGCGGCTGTTCAGGAGATTAACACGGGTACGTACATTTTTGATAATCGTAAAATGTTCCATGCACTGGCGTCAGTTACGAACAAGAACGTACAGAATGAGTACTATTTGACTGATGTTATCGGGATTATGACAAGCGCTGGCGAAGTTGTTCAAGGGTATTGCATGGCAGATCCAGCTGAATCGATTGGTGTGAACGATCGTGTGGCATTGTCCGAAGCGGAGCAACTGTTCAAAGCACGGATTAACCGCGAGCATATGTTGAACGGGGTTACGATTATCGATCCAATCAATACGTATATCGAGAAGGATGTTACGATTGGCGCCGATACGGTTCTGCTACCAGGTACGATATTGCGCGGAAACACCCAGATTGGTGAACTGTGTACGATTGGACCGCAAACTGAAATCATCGATTCCATTATTCGGGACGAAGTAACAATTAAGCAATCCGTTCTTCAAGATGCTTATGTGGATAGTGAAACATCCGTTGGACCATTCGCGTATTTACGACCAGGCGCTAAGCTTGGCAAGCAAGTGAAGGTTGGCGATTTCGTTGAGATCAAAAATGCGACGCTGGGTGAAGGAACGAAGGTTTCTCATTTGAGCTACGTTGGTGATGCAGTGGTTGGCACGAATGTGAACATCGGCTGCGGTGCTATAACGGTGAATTATGATGGGTTTAATAAAAACCTAACGGAAATCGGAAATGATGCGTTTATTGGCAGTAATGTCAATTTGATTGCGCCTGTGAAAATCGGCGATGGGGCTTATGTGGTCGCTGGCACCACGATCACACATAATGTGAACGAAGGTGATCTGTCCATCGCTCGTGTACGCCAGGAGAATAAAGCGGGTTATGCTGATAAAATTAAAGCGCGGATGAAGGCGAAGAAAGAAAATAAAGGTCGTTGATAGACTGTGCGTTGCCATATACGACGGAGTAATTGAACAATAGGAATGGAACCTCTTAAGGCGGGGTACGCTAGCAATGAAGTGCTGCCCACTCAGCTTGGTTTACGTGGAAGAATCCAGGCTGAGCGAGACCGATAGAGGTTCTTTTTCGTAAGCTAGTCCATGGATCCAGCATCCGAATTAAGGTGAGTCTCCTCAATGAAAGCGCTTAATATCCAGGGCGCGAAACAAAAGTATGCTTCTTTCTGCTATAAAAGATACGATTAATCTTAACGAAATGACGGTTGTACATTTCAACGAAGCCTATATCCTTGTGCAGATTTTGATAGTATACTTGGACGGGTACGTCCGCATCGATATGATCTTGAAAATGATCATCTTCTGTAAGCTGTTGTCCATGAAGATACATCGTTCTTTTATCACCTACAGCTTTTATGGGATGGATAACATTAGGTAACAGGTATATTGTAAACAATAACCTTTAGAAGCGGGTTCCGCAAAGGTTTTTTAGTTTATCGCTAGTTGAAAAAGAAAGTATTCATTTTTACTTTCTAGTCAACCTGGACAAACACGCTCGTCCCTCGAAGGACGGCGTATCCGTTTATCTGTGGGGGGATTTTGAAAATTATGAAATGTTTTATCGGACTGGGAAATCCGGGAAAGCAGTATGAGCTAAATCGGCATAATGTTGGATTCATGGCAATTGATCGCTTTGCCGCCAAGTGGGGGATTACCTCTTTTCAGAATAAAGGAAAAGGGCTGCTCGCAGAAGGTAATGTGAACGGGACGAAGGTATATTTATTGAAACCAATGACGTACATGAACCTTTCAGGTGAATCCATGCGCGCCTTCCTTGATTTCTATAAAGCGAAATTGGAAGATGTCGTGATTGTTTATGATGATATGGACACATCCTTCGGTCAGATTCGTCTTCGTTATCAAGGGAGTCCAGGCGGACATAACGGTATTAAGTCCATTATTCAGCATGGGGGCACACAGATCTTTAATCGGATTCGAATTGGTGTGAATCGCCCGGCACCGGGCTATAATATTGCGGATTATGTACTGTCTAACTTTTCCAAAGATGAGATGAAGTCCATTAACGACGTACTGGATGTAACCTGCGATGCCATGGAGTTTAGTTTGGGTGAGTCTTTCGAGAAAACGATGGCTAAGTTTAATAAATAATCACCACAGGTGAACCTGCTGTATATATGATGATATGTAAGGTCCCTATTCGAAAATGACAATGGCAGATTCGGCTAATTATTCCGAAGAATGGTCATACTAGGATGTAATCGAATTGTCGAAGGAGGCATACATATGATCAAGTATATTTGCAGGCATTGTCATACCTTTGTCGGGGAAATTAATCAGCGTGCGATTACCGAGCAGCAGTTAGGCTTCCATTTCTTGACCCCTGATGAGCGTAGAGATATAATATCGTATAATACGAACGGAGATGTTACGGTTAGGGTCGTTTGCGACTACTGTCATGAGGCATTAGAAGCGAACCCAGAATTATCCCTGCTAGCCAGTCCGTTGCAATAATTTATGATGAAGATAAAGAGTTAATAGCCGAGGCAAGTGTGCCGAGGCTTCTTTTTGTGAGGGGAGTGTACTTGTTTGCAAGCTTTAATTCAAGCTTTTTCTGCGGATTCCGACTTTCAAACGATCGTGACAGGCCTCAAGTCCGAAATGAAAGAGCAGCTCATTGCCGGTTTAACTGGCTCTTCCAGACAAGTGATGCTGGCCTCACTTGCGCGTGAGCTGGAGCGTCCGCTTTTCGTTGTTACGCACAATATGTTCGCTGCGCAAAAAATAGCGGAAGACCTCTTGGAGTGTCTATCCCCTGATGAAGTGCTGCTCTATCCATCTCAAGAGCTTCTGACGACAGAAGAAGCGGCTTCAAGCCCAGAGATGCTAGCGCAGCGTATTGACGTTCTCACTAAACTCGCTGGCGGATTTCGCGGTGTAGTTATTGCGCCTTTTGCTGGTGTGCGAAGATTGCTGCCACTCAAACAGGTGTTCGAGGAATCCCGAGTAACGATTAATGTCGGTGATACGGTTCAATTAGACGAGCTGCTGGCTTCTTTATCCAGCCTAGGCTATGAACGGGTTGAACGCGTTGAAACCAAAGGCGAAATGAGTGTGCGAGGCGGCATTCTCGATTTATTTCCGCTAACGTCGGAGAATGCGATTCGGATTGAGCTGTTTGATATCGAAGTCGACTCTATTCGGACTTTCGATGTAAGTGACCAGCGGTCAATTGACAAACTAACAACGGTGACGATCCCCCCATGCCGCGAGATTCAAGCGGATAGAAAGCGGTTACAGTCAGCCGCACAGCACGCATATGAGCTGCTGCAAGCGCAGTTGGCGAAGATGAGCGAACGCTCAGCCAAAGACAAGCTGTTGGAGGTCGTAGGCCGCGATATCGAGCTTATGCGAGAAGGGCAGACGTTCCCAGGCATTTATAAATATATTTCTCTCCTATACACGGAAAGACAGACACTCATGGACTACATGCCCACAGACTCGATTCTCATTATCGACGAGCCTGCCCGCCTCCTGGAAACAGCGAAGCAGCTCGAGCGAGATGAAGCCGAGTGGATGATGCATGCGTTGACTGAGGGGAAGAGCTTGCCGGCTTTTGTGCTGTCCAAATCTTACGAGACCCTGCTGCACCGCAGACCGTTCCCGACGTTGTATGTGTCCCTTTTCCTTCGTCAGGTAGCGGGTATTCAGCCGCAGAATATCGTGAACTTCGTATGCCGTGTCATGCAAAACTTCCATGGGCAGATGAATCTCCTCAAGGCGGAGATGGAGCGGTGGAAGAAGAATGGCAGTAAGGTCATTCTTCTAGCGAATGGCGATGACCGTGCAGAACGTGTACGTCGTGTTCTTGGTGACTACCAGATTGAAGTTCCTGAGATTGTAGATGGCAATCTGCAAACAGGCTTTGAAATGCCTTCCATTCATCTCGTCGTGATTACAGAGGGTGAGATATTCACTCAGAAGCAGCGTAAAGCACGTAAAGTGGAGAAGAAGCTGGAGAACGCAGAACGGATCAAAAGCTATCAAGAGCTGAAGGTCGGCGACTACGTTGTCCACGTCAATCACGGGATCGGGAAATACGTTGGCATCGGCACGTTAGAGGTTGGCGGGATTCATAAGGATTATTTGCATATTATGTACGCCGGCGGCGATAAGCTGTCTGTTCCGATTGATCAAATTGATTTGATTCAGAAATATGTCGGTTCCGAAGAGAAAGAACCGAAAGTATATAAACTTGGCGGCACTGATTGGGCACGGGTGAAAAGCAAAGCACGTGCATCTGTCAAAGATATTGCAGATGAGCTGATTAAGCTGTATGCCGAGCGTCAAGCTGCGACGGGTTACGGATTTAGCAAGGATAGTTCCTATCAGAACGAGTTCGAAGCGATGTTCCCCTACGATGAAACACGGGATCAG
Source organism: Paenibacillus plantarum (assembly GCF_013141695.1). GTDB lineage: Bacteria > Bacillota > Bacilli > Paenibacillales > NBRC-103111 > Paenibacillus_E > Paenibacillus_E plantarum. The sequence continues at coordinate 39,364 of NZ_WHNY01000022.1, read as the reverse complement.
CTTCGTGCGATTGAAGAAATTAAAACGGATATGGAAAAAGCACGTCCTATGGATCGATTGTTATGCGGAGACGTGGGCTACGGCAAAACCGAAGTTGCCGTTCGTGCAGCCTTCAAGGCAGCGATTGACGGGAAGCAGGTTGCTGTTCTCGTGCCAACGACGATTTTGGCGCAGCAGCATTATGAAACGTTCCGTGAACGCTTCTCCGGTTATCCGTTCAATGTGAAAGTGTTAAGTCGTTTCCGTTCGAAGAAAGAGCAGACGGAGGTCATGAAAGGGGTCAAGAAAGGCGTCGTTGACGTCGTGATTGGAACTCATCGCCTCTTGTCGCAAGACATTCAGTTTAAGGATCTAGGTTTGCTCATCGTCGATGAGGAGCAGCGTTTCGGTGTGTCCCACAAAGAGAAGCTCAAGCGTTTGAAGACGAACGTGGACGTGCTGACGCTAACGGCGACGCCAATTCCAAGAACATTGCATATGTCCATGTTGGGCGTTCGTGACTTGTCAGTTATTGAGACCCCGCCAGAGAACCGTTTCCCGGTTCAGACCTATGTGGTGGAATACGGGCCGACGCTGGTCAGAGAAGCTATCGAGCGTGAGCTAGCGCGTGAGGGGCAAGTCTATTATCTATACAATCGCGTGCAAGGCATTACACAAATCGCTGATCAAATCTCGATGATGATTCCGGATGCACGTGTAACCGTAGCGCATGGTCAAATGGGTGAGCAGGAGCTCGAGAAAACGATTCTCGATTTCTTGGACGGGGAGTACGATGTTCTCGTCAGCACGAGCATTATCGAAACCGGCGTAGATATCCCGAATGTGAATACACTTATTGTCCATGATGCTGATAAAATGGGTCTTTCCCAGCTCTATCAGCTGCGCGGACGTGTAGGCAGGTCGAATCGCGTCGCTTATGCGTATTTCACGTATCAGCGTGATAAAGTGCTGACAGAAGTAGCCGAGAAACGACTTCAAGCGATTAAAGAGTTTACAGAACTTGGTTCAGGCTTTAAAATTGCGATGAGGGACTTATCCATTCGTGGCGCAGGAAACTTATTAGGTGCTGAACAGCACGGCTTTATTGCTTCTGTCGGCTTTGATTTGTACTCGCAAATGTTAGCTGAAGAAATCGCAAAGCTGAAGCTGGAGATAGATGGAGAAGCAGTCATTCCAGAACCGGAATGGCATACGTCAATCGACATTCAATTGGATGCGTATCTGCCATCTGATTACATCTATGACAGCATGCAAAAAATCGAAATTTACAAAAAAGTGGCCGCCATTCGTACGCTGGAAGAAGCCGCGGATCTGCATGATGAGCTCGTTGATCGCTTCGGCGATCTGCCGCAGGCCGTGTTCAACCTACTGACAGTGGCTCGTTTGAAAGCATACGGTTCGGATTACCGGATTGAAACGATTAGCCAAAAAGGGGAGGATTACCTAATCAAGGTGCATATCGACCAGAATGGCAGGCTGGATGGCCAGAAGCTGCTCGCCTTGTCCAAAGGCTTTGATGGTCGTATCAAATTGAACGCAGATCCGCAGCTACTTATTGTTATCCGATTTAAAGGCATGAAGCCGGAAGCCTCCATCGAATTGTTGGAGAAATTCTTGGTACAATATAAGGATGTTCTGAAAACGAAAGGGGAATTACAGGATGTTGCCAAATGAAACTAGCAGACAACGACGTACTTCGAAAAAATGGATCTTAGGTTTGGTGACAGTAGTCCTTGCATTCTCTGTCCTCAGCGCGTGTGGAGACAAAAAGGAAGGCGCTGCAACAGCTTCGCCTTCCGCATCAGCGGCTGCAACAGGTAATCCAAGCGATATTATTGCTACGTACAAAGAAGGCGGAAAAATTACACGCGGTGAATTCGATTCTTTCATCAACGTAAATAAAATGTTTTCCCCACAATTAGCTCAATATTTGGCTGATCCAGCTTTTCAACAAGATATGTTGAAGCAAATGGTTACTTTCCGTGTTCTTTCCGCTAAAGCGGACGACAAAGTGAAAGCGGATGCTGACAAACAAGTAACAGAGCAAATGAAAGCCATCACTGACTACTTCGGTAAACAAGAAGGCGGAATGGACAAGCAGTTGAAAGACAACGGTATCGAATTGAAAGATATCGAGTCCTTGATGAAATTAAGCTTCTACACAATGGGCAGCATGGAAAGCAAAATTACGGACCAAGCGGTTCAAGATGCTTACAAAGAACAAGCAGCTGCACATGCGTTTGACGTTGCAACCGTTAGCCATATCCTGATCGCGTTGAAGGATTCTGCAACACAAAAAGATCTTCGTACGAAAGAAGAGGCGCTCAAGATAGCGAAAGAAGTAAAGGCGAAGTTGGATGCAGGCGGCGATTTCGCAGCACTTGCGAAAGAATTCTCTGACGATCCAGGTTCCAAGGATGTAGGCGGCACGTACAAAGATGCCAACATCAATGAATGGGTAACAGAGTTCAAAGATGCAGCAAGCACGCTTCCATTGAACAAAATCAGTGATCCTGTAGAATCCACTTTCGGTTATCACGTGATGAAAGTAGAATCCAGAAGCACGAAGCAACTGGATGATACACTTAAAACACAAATCAAATCTCAGCTAGCAGAGAAATCCTTGTCTGAATTTGCTGAAACTGAGTACCCGAAATTGATCGAAACGAATAACCTTCCTAAAGTAGAAGCGGCGCCAGCACCAGCAGCTAGCCCTGCTGCTAGTCCTGCAGCAAGCCCGGCGGCAAAGTAAGAACTTACCAGGATGTCCGATAATGGACATCCTGTTTTTATTTCTCATTTTTGGACATGATAAGCGCAGCAGGGTGCAGAGCTAAATAAAGTAAATTGCTTAGTCGAGGCGTCTGCATAGAAGAATGGGAAGTGAAGAATACTATGGATAGATTTCAAGTTCCCACCAAATCCCGATCTAGCATACAAGGTTTCATGCTCGTGTCGTATCTAATTCGAAAGCGGAAAGTGAGGCATCTAGAGGTATGAAAGCAACTGGAATTGTCCGTCGGATAGATGATTTAGGGAGAGTTGTAATCCCCAAGGAAATACGGCGCACCCTACGCATTCGTGAAGGTGACCCTTTGGAAATTTTCGTGGATCGTGATGGAGAAGTTATTCTGAAGAAGTATTCACCGATTGGTGAGCTTGGTGATTTTGCAAAGGAATATGCGGAGTCCCTGTTTGAAAGCACCAATCATGTTGCCTTGATTTCTGATCGAGATAATATTATCGCTATGGCTGGCGGATCTAAGAAGGATTACTTAGAGAAATCAGTTGGGGCGATCATAGAGTCTTGCATGGAAAATCGTAAGGCTGTGATTGAAAGCAGTTCAGGTCAATTCGAGATTATTAAGGATAACAATGAAACATTCACTTCTTTCGTAGCTGCGCCAATTGTAGCAGGAGGAGATCCCATTGGTTCAGTAATCCTGATTTCGAAGGACGAGAATGTAAAAATGGGCAATATGGAAGTTAAAATGGTTGAGACTGCTGCGGGATTCTTAGCGAAGCAGATGGAGCAATGAACACATAATTCCAAACGAAGGCTTCCTTACGGAGATGATGCATCTGTAAGCGAAGCTTTTTTTGTCTGAACTGGCAGATTTCGCTATAATACGTACATAGGAATCATGTTGGTGTAGAGGAGTAAAACGGAATGAGGGTCACCTTCAAGGAGCAAGATCAGCAGAAAGAAGGGCTCCAGAGGCACGGTGATGGTAAACAGAACAAGCTGTTAAAGGGCGCTGCGCTGCTTGGGGGTGCGGCTGTGCTCTCAAAGCTACTAGGGACGCTGCAGAAGATTCCTTTGCAAAACGTAGCTGGAGATGTAGCTTTTGGTATTTATAATGCGGTTTATCCGCTCTATATTCTGATCTTATTTGCAGCCACTGCTGGATTTCCAGTCGCGGTGTCTAAATTTGTAGCCGAACGCGTCATGGAAGGGGATCATTCAGGCGCGAAACGGATTGTGGTCGTCTCATCTGCCCTATTAATGAGTGCGGGGCTTCTCTTATTTCTCCTGTTGTATTTTGGTGCGGAGACGATTGCTGGTTGGATTGGCATTACGCAGACCGCGACAGCGATCCGCAGTGTATCTTTTGCCCTGCTCTTATCTCCCGTTCTTGCTGTCCTGCGAGGGTATTTCCAAGGGTATCAAAACATGGTGCCTACCGCGGTCTCGCAAGTCATCGAACAGCTCATTCGTGTAATTACAATGGTCGCGCTATTGTTGTATCTGGTGGCGCTTGCCTATGATGAAGCCTGGATCGCGGCGGGGGCCACGTTTGGCTCTGTGACAGGCGCTGGAGCGGGTCTAGTGGTGATGGCTGTGTTTTGGCGGCGGAAGCGACGTAGGGATGCTAGGAAAGCGACAGCAGCCGGCTCAGAAACGGAGCAAGTGATTTCATCTTGGCAATGGGCCAAGCGAATTACGATATATGCTATTCCAGTCTGTTTAGGTGCTATTGTTGTGCCGCTGCTCACGCTCGTGGATACGTTCACGATGCCTCGTTTGTTGGAAGCATCCTTTGGTAGTGAGTTGGAAGCTATGCGTCAGTTCGGCCTTTATAACCGTGGGCTTCCACTTGTCCAGTTGGTCGTGATGGTGGCCTCCTCGATGTCGGCTGTCTTGGTGCCGGCGATTGCGGAAGCTAAGCTAAGCGGGCGAGTGGATCTCATCCGCTTTCGCGCGGAGATGTCCGTCAGGCTCGCATGGGTGATCGGGCTTGGCGCGTCGTTTGGCCTCGCCTTCTTGGCCGTTCCGATCAACCTGATGCTCTATACGAGCACCGAGGCGAGCTGGACGATGGCCGTGTTGGCCTTCACGGCCTTATTTAGTACGCTGAACGCTGTCAGTGCCAGCGTTCTCCAGGGCGCCGGCGCGATCCGCACGCCGGCGAATGCCCTGCTCGTTGCCATCGTGCTGAAAGCACTCGGCAACATCGTGTTGGTGCCCCGCTGGGGCATCGACGGCGCCGCGCTCAGCGCGGTGATCGCCTACGCCGCTGCGGCGGGGCTAAACCTGGTGCAGCTGCGCCGCAGCACCGGGGTGCGCTTCGCGCTGCGGCCGTACGCCGTCAGTCCCACGCTTGCCGTGGGGCTGATGGGCGGCGGCCTCGCAGCGCTGCAAGGGCTAGCCATGCTCGCTACGGCGGCATGGCACGTGCCTGAGCGATGGGGCGCAAGCGCCATCGCTCTCATAGGCGTAGCCGGCGGCGCGGCCGTCTACGCGCTTGCGCTGCTGCGCAGCGGCAGCATCAGCCGCGAGGAGCTGCGGCTGATGCCGGAGCTGGAGCGGAAGCTGGCGCCGCTCCTGGCGAGGCTGAGGCCGCGGAGGTCTTCGCGCGGCCGTTCTAATCCCAAATAGCGGCTGTTTCATCCGCCAACAAACTTCCACAACTTTGCCCTACTCGGCAAATTATAAATAACCATTAATCAGGAGGTGTCATCCCATGTCATCAAGCAACCCGCAAATTACCGTCCTTGGACTCGGGACAGGAGACGAAGATCAATTAACCTTAGGCGTATGGAAGAAGCTTCAACTAGCGGCTAAGTCACAAGCGAAGCTATTCCTGCGGACGAAAGATCATCCGATGGTACAACTGTTAGATGCCAATTCCATGCCGTACGAAACGTTTGATCCGAATTACATGTCGAATGAGACGTTCGAAAGAGTCTATGAGTCCATTGCGGAAGAATTAATCACGGCAGCGAAAAGCCATGCGAGTGAAGTGCTTTACGCGGTTCCAGGTCATCCCATGGTAGCGGAGTATACAGTGCAACTACTGAAACAACGCTGCCCTTCTGAAGGGATCGAACTGCAAATCACAGGTGGAGAGAGCTTCTTAGACCAAGCCTTCTTACGATTTGGCTTCGATCCGATCGACGGCTTCCAGTTGCTGGATGCGACGAGCATCAGCCGTTATGCATTGAATCCACAGCTGCATACGGTGATTGGGCAGGTGTATGATACGTACACAGCCTCTGATTTGAAAATCAGCCTGATGGATGCCTATCCAGACGAGTATAAGGTCATTGTTGGCCACTCCTTGGGCGTGGCAGGTCAGGAGCAGATCATCGAAGTACCGCTTCACGAGCTGGATCATGTCAAAGGTTATGGCAATCTGTCGCTAGTGTGGGTACCACGCAGTGAGCAGGAAGGGCCGTACAATCGGACATTTGGTAAGTTGCACGAGATCGTTCAGACCCTGCGCAGCCCAGAAGGATGCCCGTGGGATCGTGAGCAGACCCATGAGAGTCTGCGTAAGAATCTGATTGAGGAAGCCTACGAAGTGCTGGAAACCATTGATGAAGATGATCCCGATCACATGTGCGAGGAGCTTGGCGATTTGCTTTTACAAGTCATGCTGCATGCGCAAATGGAAGAGGAGATCGGCACGTTCTCCGTGTATGATGTGATCGCTACGTTGAATGAGAAGCTAATCCGCCGTCATCCGCATGTGTTCGGGGAGTCGAAAGCAGACGATGCTGATGAAGCGTTAGTCAATTGGAATGCAATTAAGGTCGAAGAGAAGCGAAAGAAAGGCATCGATGTTACGCAGCAGTCTGTGTTGGATGGCATTCCGCGAGAACTGCCGGGCTTGATGAAGGCAATGAAGCTGCAGAAGAAAGCGGCGACGGTTGGTTTTGATTGGACAGAGCTTGATGACGTGCTTGCTAAGGTGGAAGAGGAACTCGCTGAGTTGCGAGAGGCGATTGCGCTTGGGGCGGAAGATGGGGCTCAGCAGCGTCGTGACGAGTTGGGAGATGTCCTATTCTCTATCGTCAATGTTGCTAGATTCCTCAAAGTAGACCCTGAAGAGGCTCTAGCACAAACGAATCGGAAATTTATGCAAAGATTTTCATATATTGAGGAACAGCTACGTTTAAAGGGCTTATCTTTTGAACAAACTGGGTTATCAGAGATGGAAGTTTACTGGCAAGAAGCAAAAAAAGTTATAAAACTTGATCAACGATAGAAGGATTTTGCCGAAAAAAGCAGAATACTAGACTTGTTGCAAGGTATAATCATGAAATGTAACCACAGTTGGTACATAGAAGAGCTGATCTTCAAACATTTTGGGAGGTAAAGAAAACACATGAACAAAACAGACTTGATCAACAACATCGCTGAAAAAAGCGGACTTACTAAGAAAGACGTAGAAGTTGTCCTTAACGGATTCCTTGGTGAAGTGACAGACGCTCTTTCATCCGGAGATAAAGTACAATTGATCGGTTTCGGTACATTTGAAACTCGTAAGCGTTCTGGCCGTACAGGTCGCAACCCGCAAACGGGTAACCCAATCGAAATCGCAGAATCCAATGTTCCTGCTTTCAAAGCGGGCAACAAGCTTAAAGACGCTGTAAAATAATGCGTATCGATAAATTTCTCAAAGTATCTCGTCTGATCAAACGCCGTACAGTTGCAAAGGATGTGTCTGACCAAGGGCGCGTGTGGATTAACGGTAGGGACGCTAAAGCGAGTACGCATGTGAAAGTTGGAGATGAGTTATCCATTCAGTTCGGTCAAAAGAAAGTGACGATTCGCGTTGAGCTTTTGACAGAGTCGACCCGTAAGGAAGACGCTGCGCAGATGTACACGCTCCTGAAGGAAGAGCCGCTCCAATCCGAATAACGCATAACGATGAAGTAGCCTGGGATTCCTGCAGAGGGGATTTTAGGCTGCTTTTTTTGTAGGCATAAGATGCAAGGCTTGGTTCTAAAAAAGGACATCCTCCCATATCGTAAGATTAGGTGAAGGAGGGGTACAGGCCATGATTGAACCTGTGAAAAACAGCAATAAAAGGCAAGAAATTAAGATGCTGAATCGCAAGCTCTTGGAAATATCAGGAGTTTTGAACGTAGAAAGTTTTGATAGCGAAGAATTCCTCCTAGAAACGGAAATGGGCTACTTGATGATTAAGGGGCAAAATTTGCACATCAAGAACTTGAGCTTGGAGCAAGGATTAGTCGCCATTGAAGGTATTATTCATGAATTAGCCTATGTGGACGGGAATACCCAGGAGAAATCCAAAGGGTTTCTTGGTAAGCTATTTAAGTGACGCTTCACGTTCAATTTCAGACGATTTTCATGATGTTCCTGAGTGGAATTTGCATAGGGGCTCTGTTCGATATTTTTCATGTGCTCTCGGGCAAGCTGCGGTTGCCACGATGGACCATCCCAATTGTAGATAGTATCTATTGGATTGTGGCGATAATCCTGGTGTTCAAGATGCTTATTTACAGTAATGAAGGACAAGTTCGTATTTTTATTTTCCTTGGAATGGGGATCGGAATTTGCTTCTATTTCGCTCTTCTTAGTTCGCTAGTCATTCGACTAACGCTCATTCTCATACGAATTATTGTGGCGATTTACCGCTTCCTTAAGAGGACTGTCGAAATTATCATCATTAAACCGATAATTGGCATATATCGTCTAACGGTGATAATTTTAGGCTTTTTGCTAGCCGTAGCTATATTCCTTTACAGAATTGTGCTACAATTGCTCTATCCTATGTGGAGATTATTCCTCTGGATGACTAAGCCTGTGCATAAGTACTTGGTGATCCCGGACTGGTTGAAGAAACTGAAGGGACGCATCATTGCGCTTTATCGCAGGATATTCTCGAAGTAGGAGGATTTCCTATTCATGCATGCTCAAGCAACCGTTTCAACCAAGCGCATCAGTCGGGAAGGCTCGAAGCGAAGACTGCGTATCCTTTTGATCATTGTCTTATGTTTTCTGAGCTGGGCTGCTGTTAACATCTGGGGGCAGTTCGCCAAGCTGCACGAGAAGAAAAGTGTCGTAGCGAATATGGAACAACAACTCGTCGAAGCGCATAAGATAAATGCTCTCACGACGAAGGAAATCGCACGGCTGCATAACGACGAATATTTGGATCAGATCATTCGCCGAGACTTTCATTACAGTAAAACGGGAGAGACGCCATTAAGTGTCTCGAAGTCGCAATAAGAAAACGTTACGAAGAAGTGGCGAATGCCGTGTTGACCGTGGTTTCTGCATCGGTTATAATCGGCGTAGCCAGTGTTTTCAACATTTTAAGGGAGGAACATTTTACTTTATGGCAATTGAAGTTGGCACCAAGTTAGAGGGAAGAGTGACGGGGATTACTCACTTTGGAGCATTCGTCGAGCTTGCTGAAGGAGTTACCGGTCTTGTTCACATTTCGGAGATCGCGGACAATTATGTGAAGGACGTTAATGACCACTTGAAGCTAGAAGACAAGGTAACGGTCAAAGTAATTAACGTGGACAAGGATGGCAAGATCGGACTGTCGATCAAGCAAACGATTGACAAGCCAGTTGAGGAAAGACCAGCTCGTCCTGAACGTACAGGTGGCAGCAGCTATCAAGGTCGTCCTAGTGGAGATCGTCCAAGCGGCGGTTACCAAGGTGGTCGTCCAAGCAGCGGTGGAGACCGTAGTGGTCCTCCAAGCGGTGGTCCAGGTGGTGGTGGCGGTCGTCCAGGTGGCGGCGGTGGCTTCAATCGTGGTGGTGGCGGTGGTGGTCGCGGCGGCTTTAACAAGCAGCAAGGCGGAGCTAGACCGTTTTCGTTCGAAGATAAAGTATCTCGTTTCCTAAAAGATAGTGAAGAGCGGATTTCGTCCTTGAAGAAGAACACCGAGTCCAAACGCGGTGGCCGAGGCGGAAGAAGAGACTAATAGATGCAGATGATGAACCACATTCGCTCCGGCGAATGTGGTTTTTTCTTTGTCATATATGAATGTATATGTTTTGGGTTTGGGGTAAGCGAAGCTTCCCCCTTATTTCATGTATAGTCACACTTCACTTTATCTGATTTTGGCTTTCCCACCGGACTAGATGAAAAACATACAGTTAATTCTCTCGAATTTCTCCAAATTTCACGATTAAATGGAATATATGTGGTTAAATCATCGTATTTCATCCCTATTCTCTTCAAATCTTGAAATTACATGGATAATTTCCAGCTAAATCACGGAAACACGAATTAGACGTGAAATTAGCTGTACAAAATACAGTTACTCTAGTGTTTGGGTCCACGGCTGCCCGCATCCCTGCACGAGAGAGGAGCGCCAACGTGGCTGCCATACACCAAAAGGGACGTACTTCTCAAGTACAGTCCCTTTTGGTGTATTTCTCCATAAACGCTCCGTCCTTGAAGGACGGCGGAGGCGTTTTTCTTTGTCATGTGCGACAAGTCCGGCAAAAACAATGCAAATCAATCGACATGGAGTTACGGGTATCTCCCTCATATGCAGGTCGAAGTTTCGAGGTATTCAGACTTCTGGAAACGTTTTCAATGCAAGGAACCCAGAGCAGGCAAGGGCTGGGACCTGTTGACAAAGACATCGGGACATGTCGGAAATTTTTTTGAATCTATCAACTCATTCTGACAAACTTTCTGCTAGATTGTCTCTATACTAGAGTAACAAATAAGGGAAGAAATGGATGGTGTTCGAGAATATGCAAAGACGAAGCTTAGGCGCGGTGATGGGTAGCGGATGGTCGGGAATTTGGCAGAAAGCAAAAGTAGGCGTTCACAGTGCAGCTGTGGAGAATCGATGGGTACAAGCTTTTGTTGCTAAGAAGTGGTCGTTACTGCTCATCGTTATGGGCTTCTTGCTCGGTCGAGCGATGATTCTGGAACAGTTATCACCATTTGCTTTGGCGTTTGTCGCAGTGATCTATTTTACAAGAAAGGATATCTTGCATTGGGTGGGTATTGCTGCATTTGCAGGTAGCTTGCTCGCGGTGAATGGGAACACCGGTTATCTGGTGACAGAAATTGTTATCTTCCTAGGGATCCAGAAGGCACTTGAGAAATATGAACGATCTGACGTTTCGTTAGCTCCGATCCTCGTATTCAGCTCAACGTTCCTCGTACAGCTCTTTGCGGAGTTGGTTGTTTCTAACTTGACGTGGTACTCCTTGATGATGATTACCGTTGAAGCGTTGCTAAGTTTGGTGCTGACGCTCATTTTCATTCAAGCGATCCCTGTATTCACACTTACCCGCAAAAACTATCATCTGAAACATGAGGAGATTATTTGTTTAATTATTTTGCTGGCTTCGGTCATGACAGGTACGGTTGGTTGGCTTGTGGGTCCTGTCACGATAGAGCATGTGCTATCTCGTTATTTGATACTCCTGTTTGCGTTGGTAGGAGGAGCGCCGTTCGGGGCATCCGTTGGTGTTGTTACGGGGCTTATCCTAAGTCTTGCGAATAGCAATGCGATTTATCAGATGAGTTTGCTTGCTTTCTCTGGTATGCTTGCAGGTCTCCTTAAAGAGGGGAATCGCTTGATGGTTGCGTTTGGGATGCTGATAGGATCATCTATTCTATCTTTCTATATGGGTTCTAGTGTGGATATGATCAATTCGGCTTGGGAATCTCTTGCGGCCGTTGCCCTGTTCCTGCTTACGCCGCGCAGCGTGATTCTCATGCTTGCTAAGTATGTGCCTGGTACCCAAGAGAATCTGAAGTCGCAGCAGGATTACGCGAAGCGTGTACGGGATGTGACGGCAGGTCGGGTAGAGCAATTCTCGGAGGTATTCCGCCAGTTGGCGCGCAGCTTTAAACAGCTAACGACGGAAGATGAGGTGAGTCGTAAGGAGGAAGATGTCGGACATTTCATGAATGCTGTCACCCAGAAGGCGTGTGAGTCTTGTTGGAAGAAGAGCCAGTGCTGGGATCAGAAATTCTATCAGACTTATACGTATATGACGGATATGATGAGCCAAATCGAGACGAAGGAGAGTATGACGAAGAAACAGATTCCGCCTGAGTGGAAGAAGGTGTGCATTCGTACGGAACAAGTGCTAGATGTAATGAAGCAGCAATATAGTCTATATAAGAATGACAGGCATTGGAAAAAGCAGATCATCGATAGCCGGCACCTTGTTGCCGACCAATTGTCAGGTGTTTCGCAGGTCATGGAAGACTTAGCGAAGGAAATTAAAAGGGAAGGACAGGAGTTGTTCCTCCAAGAAGAGCAAATTCGTAATGCCCTAGAGGAGCTGGGCTTATCTATTCATACCATCGATGTGATTTCCTTAGACGAAGGCAACATCGAAATCGAAATCATCCATCAATATACGAAGGGATTTGATGAATGTCGGAAGATCATCGCGCCGCTTCTGAGCGAAATCATCGGCGAGAATGTCGCCGTGATGCGTGAGGAAATGCACACGCGCGGCGAGGGCTACAGCACGGTCGTATTCGGCTCCGCCAAGGAATACGAGGTGGAAACCGGAGTCGCTGGCGCTGCCAAGGGAGGCGATCTCTTCTCGGGCGACAGCTACTCCACGGTGGAGCTGGGCAATGGCAAGTATGCCGTTGCGCTGAGCGACGGCATGGGGAATGGCGAGCGAGCGCGCGCGGAGAGCGAGACGGCGCTTAGCATCCTGCAGCAGCTGCTGCAGTCGGGGATGGACGAGAAGCTCGCGATCAAGTCGCTGAACTCGGTGTTGATGCTGCGTTCATCGGATGAGATGTACGCCACGGTGGATATGGCATTGATCGATATGTACAATGCCAATACGACATTTATGAAGATCGGCTCTACACCAAGCTTTATTAAGCGCGGCACGGAGGTGATCCAGATCTCGGCAAACAATTTGCCGGTAGGCATCTTGAGCGAGATTGATGTCGATCTGGTCTCCATTCCGCTGCAATCAGGAGATATCCTAGTCATGATGACGGATGGTATCTTTGATGCCCCGGGCCATGCTGTGAACAAGGAGATGTGGATGAAGCGGATGATTCAGGAAATTGATACGACGTTACCGCAGGATTTCGCGGATTGCTTATTGGAGCGTATTTTCCGCCATCATCATGGGGAAATTCAGGATGATATGACGGTTGTTGTAGCACGTATTGAGAAGCGGCAGCCGGAGTGGGCAACGTTCCGTTGGCCGGGTATTACACGTATGGAGCGTCCGAAAACAGTTAGTTAAAGGTTCTAATTAGCCGTGCCGGCTCATTTGCCGGCGCGGTTTTTCAGTCGAGAAAGGCGGTTAGCTGAATGATCAGGAGGATGTTTGCCATATTGCTCATACTTCTGGGTGTATGTCTGTTTCTGTATCCCACGATAAATGATCGATATGAAAGTTATCAACAACATCAGATTTTGAAGCAATGGCAAGACAATATGCAAGGAATGGATCAGTTAATTGGAGAGGAAAATGAGGAGGTACTTGCCGCAGGAGTTTCGAAGGCTTCTCCCGTTGGGGGTGACGTGACTCCCTCAGCAGATGCAAGTGTATTGCCCAACGAGCCATTGGTGTCTGAATCCGCAAAGCCCACAAGCGTGAGCGACACGGTTGTGAAGGTTGCGGCGACAGCAAAGCCTGCCCCTGCGAAACCAAAGAACATGGAGGGGGTTCTAAGTATTGATAAAATTGATTTGAAACTCCCCATTCTCTCTGGTGCGACCATGGATAATATGAAAATCGCAGTTGCCAGTATTGCGAATACAGGAAAAGCTGGCGCAATAGGAAATTATGCGATTGCTGGGCATCGGAATTTAACGTACGGTAAAAATTTTAATCGCTTAGATGAAGTTGTCCCTGGTGATGTAATAGAAGTAGATACAGGGAGTAGCAAATTCGTTTACCGTGTAGAGGAAAAGTTATATGTTCTACCTACGGATGTGTGGGTCTTGCAAAGCAAAGATAGCAACCGGGAAATTACATTAATTACGTGTGATCCCATGGTAGACCCGACGCATCGCCTTATTGTGAAAGGGAAATTAGTTGAATAGTTAGAAGTTCACGTATAGAAAGGATGGAAATGACATATTTTCAAAACATGCTGTATTTTTCGCTGTTCAATATGATACAATTTGTATCATAACTTATTTGAGAGTACTTTTCTTGCCTATGACAAGGCACATACCTGAAATGGAGGTCTAAACAAAGATGGTGAAGAAACAAACGAAGGCTATGCTGATTGCGCTCTTAATGTTTATGCAATGCCTTTATGGGATTACCCTTTCAAGCCAGGTGAATGCAACTGAGATATCGGGCAGCATCCTAGATAGTGTTACATTAGCGGTATACGATAGTAACGGTCAAGTTGTAACGGGTAATGTGTATGACCAGAATGCACAAGCGAAGCTGGACTACACCTGGTCTTTGCCAAATGGTCATGGCTATCATAACGGAGATACATTTACTTTTACGCTGCCGCAGGAGTTTGTGTTATTCAACAATGTAAGCGGTCCCCTTGTCATAGATAACAGTTCAACAGTAGGGAATTTCCATGCCGATAAAGATAGTCATCATGTGGTGATTACATTTAACGAGTTTATTGAGAGTCATGATGATTTGAAGGGAACGTTGAGCTTCCTTACGCAATTCAATAAGAGTCAAATTACAGGGACTACGGAACAAACGATTGTGATTCCAATACGTAGCGGCGATCAAATATTTACCATAAAATTCAAGCCTAACGTAGATTCAACGATTAGTAAATCTGGTGCTCCTCTAGGTTATAATGCGAAGTCGATTGATTGGACAGTGGATGTGAACAAGACGTTGGATACTGTTCAGGATGCCGTTGTTACGGATCCGATTATTCAGGGATTAGCTGTTCCTGTGACGGTTGCTGTTTATCAATTAAATGTGCAACTCAATGGGACGGTCATACAAGGGGTGAAATTGGACAGCAGCAGCTATGCGGTGAGTACCGAGGGTGGGGTTCTTCGTGTTCAGTTTACGGAGAGTCCAATAACGTCTGCATATCGTATTCAATTTTCAACACCAATTACAGATATGTTCAAGACTTCCTTCACGAATACAGCCAGTTTCTCTGGATCTAACAAGGAACCTGTTCAGGCTTCTTCAACAGTTAGTGTATTACGTGGGAACATGCTGATGAAGGAAGCGACGAAGTATGATCCAATAACTCAGACCATGGAATGGGCTATCTTATATAACGGTGGAGAAGAGGGCATCTCTCAATCTGAGGCCATACTAACTGATTTATTTGATAATATTCATCAGTTGGTAGGAGGAACAATCCATGTATATAAGGTGACATTGAACAGCAGCGGTGTACCTACACTCGCCGGCGAAGTGTCAACGGATAAATATACGGTTTCCGTACTTACGGGAGCGGGGAAAACAGGTTTTAAATTGCAATTTCTTGAAGACATCTCTTCTGCGTATAAAATCATTTATAAAACGAAAGCCACAGGTCCCATATACGAGGATGGAATTCTTACTAATAAGGTAAGCACAGGAGAAAATAGCAGCACGACGGTTACCAAGCCCTATACGCAAGTTGGTATTGTTAAGACGAGAGGTGATGTCAACTATCAATCGAAGATAGTGGGATGGCAAATCGTCATTAATGGTGACAGCCAGGAAATGGATCACGTCGTTGTAACAGATACATTTCCTAGTAAGGGATTACGGTTGATACCAGACTCCTTAGTCGTAAAGAAAGGGAATGTTATCCTTACTAGTCCAGCAGACTACACCCTTGATAGCAGTATTGGCGCAGATGTTGGATTCACCCTGACATTTACCGATCCGATTTCTCAGCCTATAAAAATTACTTATGATACTGCGTTCAACCTTGAGTTAGCACTTCCATTGGGCAGTGCAAATGTGTTCACCAATCAGGGGACAATCGACTGGATTAGCCAAGAGCAAGCACATACGAAGACAGTGACAGCGGAGTTCAATCCCTACAACGAAGTGAAGAAAAATGGATTTAAAAGCGGTACGTATAACGCAGTGAATAAACAAATCACTTGGAGTGTAGGGATTAATTACAATGGCAAAAGCATTTCCGAAGCCAAAATTGAAGATATGTTGGAGTCTGGTCAGACCCTGCTTGAAAACTCGTTAGTTATTCATAAAATGCTCATCGCTCCAAGCGGAGGCCATTCGCTAGGTGATTTGGTGGATCCTGCAAGGTACCACTATGAGGTTACGCCTCAGAAAAAACTTATCATTACTTTTCTTGACCCCATTTCAGAGGCTTATACGATCGATTTTATTACAAGCTTAGAGAACCAGTTGATAACCAATAAGGTGTTGAATACAGCGAAGCTATTTGATGGCTCAACCCAAGTATCTAAAGATCTTACAGCCGCGGTTAATATCCCTCATGGTGGGGAATACGTGAGCAAGAACGGGTCACAGAACGGTGATAAGATCAACTGGCAGATTACCGTTAATCAGGGCCAATCGAAGCTAAGCGATGCGGAAATATTCGATACGCCATCTAGCAATCAAGTGTTAGTGTCGGATTCATTTCATTTGTTCAGTATGAAGGCATCTGCCAATGGTGATTTAACCAAGGACATTGAATTAGTAGAGGGAGTTGGCTACACCGTTGATATTCAAACAGATGCGACAGGGAATCAGACGTTTCGTTTAAAATTCAAGAGTCTGATCTCGACGGCCTTTGTGTTGGAATATCAATCTGTCATTGCTGCCCGCGATCAGGAATCGATCACCAATGCTGTCAGTTTCAGCGGAAACAATGTTCAAACGATTACAAAAGAAACCGTCAAAGACATTGTGGTAGGCGTGTCCTCGGGTTCAGGTACAGGAAATGGTGTCCGCGGGTCCTTAGAAGTGAAAAAGGTAGATGCTTCCAACAAAGAGTTACCTCTAAGTGGAGCAATCTATGAGCTTTACCGGAAGTCTGGTGAAACGAAGAATTTAATTCAAACGCAAACGACGAATGAAGCAGGTATTGCCTTTTTCCAAGGCTTGCTGGCAGGAGACTATGTGATTAAGGAAACCACAGCACCAAGTGGGTATACCCTAGATGGAAGTGAGTATCCATTTACACTACAATCGGCAGAGAATAAAAGGGTGACGTATACGAATAGCAAAACGCCAACACCGACACCAACACCACCGCCATCGTCGACATCAACACCACCGCCAACATCGACACCAACACCAACATCGCCGCCGACACCAACACCATCATCAACACCGACACCAAGTACAACACCAAGTCCTTCTATTACGCCGACACCTAAGCCTTCACCACCGGCTGCGACCGTGCCGTCACCTAAACCTTCAGATCCTGGTGTGGTAGCTCCTCCCACTATGGAGCCTGCAACATTGCCGGTCACGGGTGAGTCTAGCCATCTCTATGTCAAGCTTGCTGGGTTAACTTTCGTGCTGTTTGGTATTATGCTAGGAAGGAAAGTTCGGAGGAGACGTTAACTTCATCGCGATTGACTAACGCTACGAATAAGCAGGGGGATGTCCCCCTGCTTATTTGGTTCTTAACATATGCTGCATAGGATAAAATCGAGTAAATACCTTTCGCAATCCCTACCTGCAAGATGATTAGACACTCTCACAAATGGAAAAACTAGGATATGAAACTACTAGAGAGCGAATCTTATCGGTCAGGGAGGCAGAAGATGATGATGAAACAAATTTTATTAATTACAGATGGTTGTTCCAATGTTGGCGTAAGTCCCGTGATAGCAGCGGCACAAGCACAAGCAGAGGGTGTTGCTGTGAATGTCATTGGTGTGATTGATCATGGGGAGTTAGGCGTGCTTGGCTCAGAAGAGATTCGAGAGATTGCAGCAGCAGGCGGTGGCATGAGTCGGATTGTTAATTCCGAACAACTGTCGCATACCGTGCAAATGATGACGCGGAAAACCGTTAATGCAACCATCCAGCATGCTGTGGGCAAGGAACTGCAAAGTATATTGGGGATATCACAATTAGAGCAATTGCCACCAGAGAAGCGAGCTGAAGTCGTACAAGTTATTGATAACATGAGTGAAACCACGTCGCTACGTGTTGCCCTTTTAATAGATGCAAGTGCTAGTATGAAGCCGAAACTTGCCGCGGTACGTGAAGCGATTCATGATCTTTTGCTTAGTTTAAGAGCCCGAAGCGGCGTGAGCGAGCTTGCTGTTTTCCATTTTCCATCTACCAAATCGAGTGATCAGGAACTTGAAATGGATCATGGTTGGACGAATCAGCTTGCAAATGTCGACAAGATGTTCTATAAAATAAACATGAAGGGTACGACACCAACCGGTCCAGCGCTGCTGCAAACGTTGCAGTTCGTGACAGAAAAGCCTTTCTCACCAAAGACGACTGAGGAAGGGATGCTGAGTGACTACGTGGTATGATGAGGCCTTTCGCCCAGGGTCTGTAATTAAAGGGAAGTGGAATGGCCATGTGTATGTGGTCGAACGCTTACTAGGAGCAGGCTCCAATGGCATTGTTGCTCTTGTGCGAAGGGGAAACGCTAGATTTGCGCTTAAAGCAGGATATGAAACGGTTGACCATCAGTCAGAGATCAATTCCTTACTTGCTATTTCAATGAAAGAGAATTCTTTTAAGAACTTTTTGATTGATTCAGATGATATGGTGGTTCAAGGCAAAGGAATCTCCTTCTACGTCATGCGATATATTGAAGGTGTGACTCTTTCTGAATTTATACGTAAGCGCAGTCCGGACTGGATATATGTGATCGGCACGAACCTATTGCGGAAGCTCACTGAAATCCACAGGAGTGGGTATGTATTCGGAGACTTGAAGGTCGAGAATATGATTGTATCTAACTATGGCGATGTGGACCTCATTGATTTTGGGGGCGTATCACCCAAGGGACGAGCGATTAAACAATTAACAGAAGTCTACGATCGTGGGTTTTGGAATATGGGGGAGCGGGTTGCGGAGGAAAGTTACGATCTATTTTCATTTGCTATTTTACTATTAAAAACACTAGATCACCGCAAACGCTTCGCTGGCTTTATCAAAACACTCCCTCAAAACCGAGAGTTAGATCAATTAACGTCAATAATGCGGGAAAATCCAGTTGCTGCTCAGTTGGCGCCTTTTCTGAATAAAGCTTTGCGCGGCGAGTTTAATACGTCGGAAGAAGCAATTGTGGAATGGAAAAAGCTGATTGCAGGTAAGAAGGTCGCGCAGTCGACGCTGAAAATGCCATGGCTTAAAATATGTTTTGCTGCATCTATTTTTATTTGTGGAGCAACGATATATATGTATTGGTAGCGCAGGGGAAGAAAAGGCCGAAAGGAATGCGAGATGGATACGGATCTTGTTACCAAAGTGGAAAGACGAATTGAGGAAGAAAAGCTTGCAGATGCAGGAGATGTGATCGTCGTCGCGGTTTCAGGGGGACCTGATTCAGTGGCGCTGTTGCATGTCCTTTTTCGTCTTGCAAATACCCACCAGTGGACGATCGTGGTTGCCCATGTGAATCATCAATTCAGGGGCGTGGAATCGGATGCGGAAGCAGATTTCGTTGCGGAGCTTGCGGCGGGGTTGGCCCTTCCTTGTGAAATTGGTGTTATCGATGTTCCTGCTTATATAGAGGAGGCTTCCTTAAATGGTCAAGCGGCAGCGCGCGAGAAAAGATATGAATTTCTCCATCAAGTGGCTGAGCAGTACGGTGCACAACGGATCGCTTTGGCCCATCATGCCGATGACCAAGCTGAAACGATGTTGATGCGAATCTTGCGTGGGACAGGCCCATCGGGGCTAGTTGGCATGCCGGAACGAAGGCGCGAAAAAAAAGTGGAACTGATTCGTCCTTTTTTACGTATATACAAATCAGATATTGTGAATTATTGCGCTCAGCATGAAATTACCTATTGTAAGGACAGCAGCAATGAGCTCCGGAAGTATTTCCGCAATCGGATTCGGCTAGATCTTATGCCAATGCTGAAACAGTATAATGAACAACTTCCAGAGTCACTCAATCGATTGACGGATGTGATGCACGCTGAGAATGATTATTTGGATGAAGAAACGGATAAGGTTTTTCGCCGAATCGTGACATTTCAGTCGAACGTCTGCCGCTTGAATCGGAGTGATTTCGCCGAGCTTCACGTTGCTTTACAAAGGCGTTTGATTAAATTAATATTAAACTGTCTTTGTTTGGAAAGGGAACGGCTGGTATTTACACGAATCGAGCGCGTGCGCGAGTTAATGATTAAAGATCAGATGTCGAATCAAGTCCTCCAAGTGGATGAACAGATTTATATTGTGAGAGAATATGGATCTATTCAATTTCAGACCTTTGCACCAGATCCTAAGCCTTATGCTTATGAGATCCGGTTAGCATCGAATGAGCTGGACCTGCCGGACATGAACGCCAAATTGATCTACTCATGGATGCCTTTAAGCGCGTATGAGACAGCAGCTTCATCACCAGACCATAATGGCGACGTTTTTTTGGATGCAGACCAGGTAGAATTGCCGCTTTGTTTGAGAAGCCGAAGATCGGGAGACCGATTGGAACCTCTTGGTTTAAACGGGTCCAAAAAGGTAAAGGATATGTTCATTGATGCCAAAATGCCACTAACTCGGCGTGAGGTCATCCCACTACTGGTCGACGCATCCGGACGAATTCTCTGGATTGCTGGATTTCGTAGGTCCAAACACGCTTTGGTCGGACCAGACACAGAACGTGTGCTTCATATGAAGCTAGTGCTGCAGGAACATACGTAAATTTCGTTCTTCTAGAATGTAAATTTATAAGGATTCATAATATAATCTAGGGGGTTCATCCTTGTACAGCGACATTCAAGAAGTACTTTACAGTGAAGAACAAATTCAAGGCAAGATCAAAGAATTAGGGGAATTGCTTTCCGCTGATTACGAAGGTAAGAATCCATTGGTTATTTGTGTGCTGAAGGGCGCTTTTATTTTTATGGCGGATCTTGTAAAGCAAATTAGAGTGCCTTTGGAAATTGATTTTATGGCGGTATCCAGCTACGGTCAATCCACGAAGTCCTCAGGAGTTGTTAAGATTATCAAAGATCTTGATGTACCTGTGGAAGGACGTCATATCTTGATCGTGGAAGATATTATCGATAGTGGCTTAACGCTAAGTTATCTGATAGATGTGCTAGAACGACGCAATGCTAAGACAATCTCGGTTGTTGCGCTGTTTAATAAACCGGCACGCAGAACGGTAGAGCTTGAACCTGATTATGCGGGTTATGAGCTACCGGATGAGTTCGTTGTCGGATATGGTCTGGATTATGCAGAGAAGTATCGTAACCTTCCATTTATCGGCATATTGAAACCAGAGATCTATTCGAGCTAGTGTCATGTTCCGCAGGCGCACTAAAGTTGTAGCGCTTTACCGGAGTGTGGTAAAATAATAATTGTGTGCCGTTTGAGAGGAGGCTCGTTATGAATCGAATTATCCGGAATACCGGCTTTTATTTGCTTATATTTTTGGTTACCGTGGGGATCGTTCATTTCATCAGTACCCAGAATGAACAGAAGGAGTTAATCACTTACGATAAATTCCGACAAGCAGTTGTAAACAAAAATGTAGAGTCCGTAGTGTTAAAGTTCGATGGGTATACCTATTCGATTAAGGGTAAGTATATTAACCCGCCTAATGGCGCGGATAAGAAGAGCTTTGAAACACATGCTCCTTATGAACCGTTAGTTGTACAAATGATTGAAGCGAACGGCGTACCTTCGGAAGAGTACGGGCCGATGGAACGCGATAGCGTTTGGATTAGCTTTCTTACGTCCATTATTCCATTCGTCATTATCTTCATTTTGTTCTTCTTCTTATTGAATCAAGCGCAAGGCGGCGGCGGTAAAGTGATGAACTTCGGCAAGAGCCGTGCGCGCCTGTATAACGAGGAGAAGAAACGTGTCACCTTTGAAGATGTGGCAGGTGCGGATGAAGAGAAGCAAGAATTAATCGAGGTTGTTGAGTTCCTTAAGGATCCTCGTAAATTCGCAGCAGTTGGCGCTAGAATTCCTAAGGGTGTTCTATTGAATGGTCCTCCAGGAACAGGTAAAACGCTACTTGCTCGTGCTGTTGCCGGTGAAGCAGGCGTTCCTTTCTTCAGTATCTCCGGTTCTGACTTCGTTGAGATGTTCGTCGGTGTCGGCGCATCCCGTGTTCGTGACTTGTTCGAGAATGCGAAGAAGAATTCACCTTGTATTATTTTTATCGATGAAATCGATGCGGTTGGTCGCCAACGTGGCGCTGGTTTAGGCGGCGGACATGATGAGCGTGAGCAAACACTCAACCAATTGCTAGTTGAAATGGACGGATTTGGCGCGAACGAAGGTATTATCATCGTAGCAGCAACGAACCGCCCTGATATTCTAGACCCTGCCTTATTGCGTCCAGGCCGTTTCGACCGCCAAATCACGGTAGATCGTCCTGATATCAAAGGTCGTGAAGCTGTATTGAAAGTTCATGCGCGTAACAAACCGCTTGCTAAAGATGTGAAGCTAGATTCACTTTCACGTTATACAACTGGTTTTACGGGTGCTGACCTTGAGAACTTGTTGAATGAAGCAGCTCTGATTGCAGCTCGTCGTAACCGTAAGGATATTTCGATGGCGGAAGTTGAAGAAGCATTTGACCGTATTATCGTAGGTACACAGAAGAAAAGCCGTATCATCTCCGACTCTGAGAAACGTATCGTAGCGTACCACGAAGCGGGTCATGCGATTATCGGTTATCATGCGGAGAATGCGGACATGGTTCACAAGGTTACGATCGTACCTCGCGGACGCGCTGGCGGATATGTGATGATGCTGCCTAAAGAAGGCGAAGATCGCATGATGCAAACGAAGAACGAGCTACTGGATAAAGTTACTGGACTCTTGGGTGGTCGTGTTTCTGAAGAATTGTTCATCGGAGAAATTGGCACAGGGGCATACAGCGACTTCCAGAAAGCAACGGGAATCGTTCGTCGCATGATTATGGAATACGGGATGAGCGATAAGCTTGGACCGATGCAGTTCGGCAGCTCCCAAGGTCAAGTATTCTTGGGCCGCGATATCGGACACGAGCAGAATTATAGTGATGCGATTGCTTACGAGATCGATCAGGAAATGCAAAGCTTTATTCGTACGTGCTACGAACGTGCACGCACGATTCTTACAGAGCATGCGGATCAGATCCACCTCGTTGCCAAAACATTGCTAGAGAAAGAAACGTTGGATAAAGACGAAATCATCGAACTCTTGGAAAAAGGCAAACTTAATGCTAGCACCGATGAGGAAGATGTTAAAGTTACTATTCAAGGTCAAAGCCAAGCTAGCGAAAGCAATAAGCTGGAGTTTGAC
This sequence comes from Paenibacillus plantarum, assembly GCF_013141695.1. Lineage (GTDB taxonomy): Bacteria > Bacillota > Bacilli > Paenibacillales > NBRC-103111 > Paenibacillus_E > Paenibacillus_E plantarum. The sequence goes on along the minus strand of NZ_WHNY01000022.1, from coordinate 16,264 downwards.
AAAGACAAAGAAGTTAAAGAGATTAAGCCTGATCAAACAGAAGAGTAAGTTGCAATGCGAACTCGGAAATCCGTTGTACACGTTCAGTGTGCTCGGAATTCCGAGTTTTTTCAATGTATTTGCGCATTGACAGGCGATGTGAGAATGTGTAAATTAGTTGTAAATCTCTAATTTTATTGCTTTTAGATCATACTACTTTTAGATAGACGATTGAGACGACTCTTACGTCCCAGATAGGGGAGGAAGCACCATGGAAGCCTTAGCATTAGAGCGCAAAGCGGAACAAAACCGCGAGCTCAAAGAACGACTGCTGCAATTGAAGAAAGAACGGAATGCCATTATTCTTGCTCATTATTACCAGCGTGACGAAGTTCAAGAGGTAGCGGATTTTCGAGGAGATTCCTTTTTGCTTGCTCAGAAGGCGGCACAAACCGATGCGGATGTCATCGTATTCTGTGGTGTTCATTTCATGGGGGAAAGCGCGAAAATTCTTGCGCCTAACAAAACCGTAATTATTCCAGACGAACGGGCTGGTTGCCCGATGGCAGATATGGTGAATGTTGAAGGTCTACGTGCCCTTAAACGCCAGCATCCGAATGCCAAAGTCGTTGCTTATATTAATACTTCGGCTGATGTGAAGTCCGAAACTGATATTTGTTGTACTTCTGCGAATGCGATCAATGTCATCAATTCCGTCGATTCAGATGAGATCATCTGGGTACCGGATAAAAATTTGGGTGACTATGTATCAAAATTCACAAGCAAAAAAGTGATCATCTGGGAAGGCTATTGCAACACGCATGATATGCTGACTGTTAAAGATGTAGAAGAAATGAGAGCGCAATATCCGAATGCACAATTCGTTGTTCATCCTGAGTGTCGTCCAGAAGTAGTGAAGCTTGGGGACTTCGTAGGCAGCACGACGGCGATTATTAAATACTGCAAAGAGTCCGACTGCCAAGAGTTTATCGTAGGGACGGAAGATGGAACCGGTTATCAGTTGCGTCTAGATAGCCCGAATAAGAAGTTTCATTTTGCTACGAAGTACTTAGTTTGCCCTAATATGAAAGTGAACAATTTGAAGAAAATCGTGAAGTGTCTTGAGACGATGCAACCAGAGATTTATGTACCGGAAGACGTAGCTGATAAAGCAAGATTGTCCTTAGAGCGCATGTTACAAGTTAAGTAGCATGCGCTGCTCTCTTGTACGGTGAATAGGTGCCCTCGTAAAGCAAGGCTAGTATCGATCCAATAGGCGAATTGTGGACGAACTAACGTTGCTTTTCGAGGTATTAATGGTGGAGAACAGGTGAAACGTCATGATTCCTAGATATCTCGTAGATGTTGATTTAGATTCTATTCCTCATATACATACGGATGTAATTGTTATTGGCGCAGGTATAGCAGGGTTATTCGCGGCGCTCCGTGCCAGCGAGACTAAGAAAGTGCTCATGATAACGAAGAAATCTCTCTTGGATAGCAACACACGCTATGCGCAAGGCGGGATTGCTGCTGTAATCTCAGATGAAGATTCACCGGAATACCACCGTCAGGACACTGTGATTGCTGGTGCCGGACTCTGTTCAACAGAAGCTGTTGATGTTCTTGTGCATGAAGGGCCAGAAGGCGTTCAAGATTTGATTCGAATGGGAACCCAGTTCGATCTAGAGAACGGGGAATTTGCTTTGACGAAGGAAGGAGCGCATAGTCAGCGTCGAATTTTGCACTCCAATGGCGATGCAACTGGCGCGGAAATTGTCAGAGCTCTTTCGGAGCGTACGAAGCAAGATCCGAATATTGAAATCTGGGACGACCACTTTGTGATCGACCTGATTACCCAAGACGGCGAATGTTACGGTGCGCTCGTACAGAAACCAAACGGACAGCGTGTGTTTGTGCGTGGCAATGCCACGATCCTTTGCTCCGGTGGCGCGGGACAGCTTTTCCGTTACACAACGAATCCGGACATCGCTACAGGTGATGGGATTGCGATTGCCCACCGTGCGGGCGCACAGATTCAGGATGTGGAGTTCATTCAATTCCACCCAACGGCGCTATGCTACCCAGGCGCACCGCGGTTTCTGATCTCCGAAGCGGTGCGGGGAGAAGGCGCCTATTTGCGCAACATCAAGGGAGAGCGCTTCATGGAGCGCTACCATCCACAATTGGAGCTAGCGCCAAGGGATGTTGTTGCACGTGCCATTGTTGATGAGATGGAGAACTGTAAATCAACTTTTGTCTACATTGACATTACACACGAATCCGAAGAATTGATTAAACATCGTTTTCCAACGATATATGAATATTGCCTGAATTATGGACTTGATATGAGTACCGATTGGATCCCGGTTGCCCCAGCAGCGCATTATATGATGGGTGGCGTAAAAACGGATCTATACGGAGAAACCAAAGTTCGTCGCCTATTCGCATGTGGTGAAGTTTCGTCTACAGGCGTACATGGTGCAAACCGTTTAGCGAGCAACTCGTTATCGGAAGCCATTGTATTCGGACGTCGAATTATTGAACGTATCCAAGAGTTGCCTGCCTTACAAGGGGATATCCAGATTCGTTCGGCTTCCGAAGCCCCTCGGACGGAGATCGCGAATCAAGCCGTTGTAGAGAAAAAGTTAAAGCTTCAGAAAGTCATGCTCCGCTACGCAGGTCTCAAACGGTCTGCCAAAGGTTTGCAGAAGGGTTATGAGGAATTGGCGAGACAATTGTCGATATTTGATTCGTTGATGACCAAACGCGAAGAATATGAGTTTGCTAATTTGCTTAACGTAGCCCTTTTAACAACAACAGCAGCATTAACCCGTGAGGAAAGTCGGGGCGGTCATTATCGAGAAGATTTCCCAGATCGGGATGACTTGGTATGGAGGAAGCATATCGTTTTCCAACGCGGGGAAGATAGGATTGAGGAGTGGATCTAGTATGTTAGAAATAAATATGGAATTAGTTCGGAAGCAAATTCGCCTTTGGCTTGAAGAAGATATCGGCACTGGCGATGTCACGACTCTGACAACAATCCCTTTGGAACAAGTATCCAAAGGGATTATCCACGTCAAAGAAGATGGAATCGTTTGTGGGCTTCGCATCGCACAGGAGGTTTTTGCTGTGATCGATGCTTCACTTCGTTTTGAAACAAAAGTGGTCGAAGGATCGTCTGTTAATAAAGGGACCATACTAGCTGAAGTGGAAGGCAATACACGAAGCATCTTATTGGGCGAGCGGTTAAGTCTGAATTTGATGCAACGATTGTCGGGGATCGCCACGAAGACACATGAATTTGTGGTTGCTTTAGAAGGTTTGCCTACCAGACTGGTTGACACACGCAAAACAACGCCTGGACACAGATTGCTTGAGAAATATGCAGTACGCGTTGGTGGTGGTTATAATCATCGTTTCGGACTCTATGATGCGGTTATGATCAAAGATAATCATATCAAAGGCTCTGGTGGTATTACCCAAGCTATTCAAGCAGCCCGTCAGAATATTCCCCACACGATGAAGATCGAGGTGGAAGTTGAGAATTTCGAGCAGCTTCATGAAGCGCTTCAAGCCCATGCGGATATCATCATGTTGGACAATATGGCTCCAGTTCAAATGAAAGAAGCAGTTTCGATAATTAAAAGCAAAGCGCCGCATATTGTAGTAGAAGGGTCTGGTTCGGTCACCCCGCAAACGATTAAAGCAATGGCAGAAACGGGTGTAGACGTGATTTCTGTTGGACGACTGACGTACTCGGTAGCAGCGCTCGATATTTCATTAGATCTGAATGAGCGGAAGGAGACGGCACTATGATTCTCGTTATCGATGTCGGGAATACCAACATTGTGCTCGGCCTCTACCAAGAACGTACGCTCTTGCATCATTGGCGGGTAAGCACGAATCGGTCGGCTACTGTTGATGAGTACGGCATGCAGTTGCACAGTTTGTTCCAACACTCGGGTATTTCCTTTGCGCAAGTAGAGGGTGTCATTATTTCATCTGTCGTGCCCCCGTTGATGAATGCGATGGAAAACCTCTGCTTACACTACTTGAAAAGGGCGCCGTTTATCGTAGGACCAGGGATCAAAACAGGATTGAATGTACGTGTAGACAATCCGAAGGAAGTTGGCGCTGATCGCATCGTGAATGCGGTAGCGGCGTTGGAGCTATATGGAGCTCCGTGTATTATCGTCGATTTCGGGACAGCTACAACGTACGATTACATTGATTCCTCAGGGCAACTAGTGGGATGCGCCATTGCGCCAGGCATTGGAATCTCCACTGAAGCGTTATATCAGAAAGCGGCGAAGTTGCCCCGCATTGAGCTGGTTAAGCCCAAAAGTGTTGTGGGTCGGAATACCGTTGCTGCGATGCAGGCGGGAATTATTTATGGGTATGTTGGCCAGGTTGATGGGATCGTCGAACGTGTCATTCAAGAGTTTAATGTAAATCCAACAGTTATCGCGACGGGTGGTTTGGCAGAGCTTATTTCCAGTGAGTCTCGGACGATTCAAGTCGTCAACCCATTGCTTACCTTACAAGGTTTGCAAATGATTTATGAGAAAAACGTTTAAGTTGTTTAAGGAAGGACACAGACATGACTGATTATTTAATTCGAGGAACAGCGTTAGATGGACGCGTGCGTGCGTTCGCTGTTCAGACGACTCTTCTAACGGAAGAGCTAAGTCAAAGGCATCAAACGACACCAACAGCGACAGCTGCCCTAGGAAGAACAGCCGCGGCGGCGCTTCTTATAGCTGCAATGCTCAAGGGAGAGGAACATCTCATTGTGCAAGTCAAAGGAGATGGACCGATCGGGCAAATCGTAGTTGATGCGAATGCGAAGGGTGAAGTGCGTGGATACGTAGATAACCCTTTGGTAGACCCGCCACTCAAAGAGAACGGCAAATTAGATGTTGCTGCTGCCGTGGGCACAGACGGTTTTTTATACATAACGAAAGATCTAGGCATGAAAGAGCCTTATAAAGGAAGCGTTCCTTTAATTTCAGGCGAATTGGCAGAGGATTTCACGTATTATTTTGCTAAGTCAGAACAAACACCTTCGGCTGTCGCGCTTGGCGTTTTGGTGAATACGGACCATACGATCCTTGCTTCTGGGGGATTTGTGATTCAGTTGCTTCCAGGTTTAACGAATAGTGAAATTGACGAGATCGAAGCGATGTTGGGCCAAATCCCGACATTCACGAACATGTTAGGCGGAGGATTGAATTTAGAAGAAATTTTACAAACCGTACTCCCTTCTTTCCGTAAGCTTGACGAGATGGACGTCATGTTCCGCTGCAAATGCAGTCGGGAGAAAGTGGAGTCTACACTGATTTCGCTGGGCAAAAAAGAACTTCAAGAAATGCTGGAAGAAGAGGGAGTTGCCGAAGTCGTTTGTCATTTCTGTAATGAAGCTTACCGGTATGAAGGGGAAGATTTACAACGGATGATTGATATGCAAGCATGGTAATCTGCTTGATTTAGCTAGTGAATACAGGTGCAAGCAGCAATATGGAAGTAAAAGAGGGAAATAGGATGCGCAATGTAAAGCGATTGTGGGGAGTCATCATCGCGATGGCGATATGTATTCTCGTGCTCGCGTCCTTGCTGATCAGTCATGCCATCAACCAATCAGAGCCAAGACAATCACCGGAGCCAGAACAGCAGGGTGAGAAGAAGCATACACGAGTTATCGCCAAAATTGGAAATCGTGAAATTACCATGGATGAGCTCGAATTAGCGCTAGCACGCCACTATGGCCCAGAGCAGCTAAGTCAAATGCTGGATCGTGAAGTAATTCGCCTAGAGGGAAATGAGTCGGGGATTCAGGTAGAGAGTGCGGAAATCAATCGTGAGCTGAAAAGGATGCAGCAAGGGTACGAAAGTGAACAGCAATTTTATGACTCCATGCAAAGTCAATTGGGGATGTCTGAGCAGGAAATCCAAGAGGATGTATCGAATAAGTTGTTACTTGAGAAGCTAGCAACGGCATCCATTCACATCACTGATACTCAGGTTGATACATACATAAAGACCCATGCAGATGAGTTTGAACAAGAAACAGAATACAACATTCAGCAGATCATTGTATCCACGAAGGAACAAGCGACCAAAGTCATTGCGGAACTAGCCAAAGGCGGGAATTTGGGGATTCTTGCCAGAGATCGATCCATTGATGATGCCACCAATAATACGGGTGGTGATTTGGGTTGGATTGAAGGGGATGATCCTTTTGTGGAGGCTCCGATCCTAGAGGCAGCGAAACTGTTGAAGGTTGGCGAAGTTAGCAAGCCCATCCCTGTTTTACAAGGATTTGCCGTCGTATTACTTAAGAGTAGGCGGGACAAAAAGAATCCGGATCTGGTGTTCATTCGGGAGAGTGTACGCAGGGAGCTCGCGTTGCAACAAGCACCTCCGTTGAAAGAGTTTGTCGCGCAGCTACGAGGTAAATGGAAGGTAAGTGTGTTGGATCCAACACTCCGATAAGGGATTGTGAGAAATGGGTTGACAACCTGTAAGTGCATTGTTAAGATTAATATAATTAATACCGACTAATTAACTCGGAAATCATGCAAACTTAATCTGGAGGGGAAATATTATGGCAAGATTAGTACAGAGCATTACGGATTTGATTGGAGATACACCACTAGTTCGTTTGAACCGTGTTGTTCCAGAAGGCAGTGCAGAGGTTTATGTGAAACTAGAGTACCAAAATCCAGGTGCTAGCGTAAAAGACCGTATTGCCATCTCCATGATCGAAGTTGCCGAGCAAGAAGGCAAATTGAAACCAGGTGACACAATTGTAGAACCAACGAGTGGTAACACAGGAATCGGGATTGCCATGGTGGCAGCAGCTAAAGGATATAAAGCTATCCTAGTTATGCCAGAAACAATGTCATTGGAGAGACGTAACCTGCTTCGCGCTTACGGTGCACAGCTCGTTCTAACTCCTGGAGCAGAAGGCATGAAGGGTGCAATTAAACGTGCGGAAGAACTTCAAGCAGAGAATCCTACCTACTTCATTCCACAACAATTTAAGAACCAAGCGAATGTGAAGGTTCACCGTGAAACGACAGGACCTGAAATCGTGGAAGCGATCAACGCACATGATGGGAAACTGGATGCTTTCATTTCCGGTATCGGTACAGGTGGTACAATCACAGGTGCAGGTGGCGTTTTGAAAGAAAACTTCCCGAACATCAAAATTTACGCAATTGAACCTGCGGCATCCCCAGTTCTTTCCGGCGGTAAGCCAGGTCCTCATAAAATTCAAGGTATCGGCGCAGGTTTTGTTCCAGATATTTTGAACACGAATGTGTACGATGAAATTATTGCTGTTGAGAACGAAGATGCGTTCGAAACTTCACGCCGTGTTGCCAAAGAAGAAGGTATTCTTGGCGGAATTTCCTCCGGTGCAGCGATTTTCGCAGCATTGAAGGTTGCTAAAGAGTTAGGCGCAGGCAAACGTGTTGTTGCTGTCGTTCCAAGTAACGGTGAGCGTTACCTTTCCACGCCTTTGTACCAATTCGAAGAGCAATAAGATTGGGTCACATGCAAAGAGATCGAGCCTTCAGCTATTACAGCTGGGGCTTTTTTTCTGTATAGGGTTGGAGTATACTAATGGACAACGAATTAACGGATTTTAAGGAGCACAAGTATGATTTTAACTACAGTGGAACAATGGCAGGAGTGGTCTTCTAGCTACAACATGCTGCCGTATGTAATCAAATTAGGCTTAGCCGATGATCGGATTGCCTCGTGGGAAGACGCATGGAAAGAAGCTTCACCCGATTCTTTCGTGCTTGAAAGTGGAAAAGGCGGACGTTATACGCACTTTGGGCTGCATCCCTTTTCGACTGTGCGGGGCACAGGTTTGGAAGCAGAAATCAAAGGTCACACGACCTCGGCGATATCACATCTGCAGGGGAAGCCGCTCGACATTGTCAAGCAGTGGATGTCATCTTATCGTAGTCCGAAAGTCGAAGGTGCGCCCAAATTTGTCGGTGGGTGCGTAGGCTATTGGAGCTACGATGTGATTCGCACCATTGAGAAACTGCCAGAGCAAGCTCAGGATGATCTGCCGATCCCTGATTACTGCTTCGCCATGTATGATCAGGTGTGGACGTTGGATCACACGGAGAAGAGCCTGTACATCGCTGTGCACATGCCATGCACAACAACCACAGACCTCAGCGAGCTCTACGCGCAGGCGCACGCTCGCGCCGAAGCCATGCTCGTCCGCTGGCACGCGATCCGCGCCGGCAACTGGTCCGGCACACCGCTGAGCGGTGCCGACCAACCGACGATGGCGCGCGAGCAGCTGCACATCGACGTCGAAAGCATCGCAGGCATCCAGCCTGCCTTCGACAAAGCCGAGTTCATGGCTGCGGTGGAGCGCATCCAAACCTACATCTCCCAAGGTGACGTGTTCCAAGTCAACTTGTCGGTCAGACAGAGCCGGCAGCTGCGCACGACGCCGGAGGAGATTTACGAGGCGCTGCGCGTCGTAAATCCTTCGCCTTACATGGGCTTGCTGCGATTCGCAGGCTTCGCCCTTGTCTCCGGCTCGCCGGAGCTGCTCGTGCAGCTTGAGGACGGCGTCCTGCGGACGCGTCCGATCGCTGGCACGCGCCCGCGCGGCAAGGACGAACAGGATGACCTGCGCCTAGCCGGCGAGCTCATCCACAACGACAAAGAGCGTGCCGAGCACGTCATGCTGGTCGATCTCGAGCGCAACGACATGGGCCGTATCTCGCGATATGGTTCCGTCCATGTGAAAGACTTCATGGTCATTGAATACTATTCCCATGTGATGCACATCGTCTCCGAAGTTGTCAGCGAATTGGCAGAGGGGAAGGACGCCTATGATGTCATTGCGGCAACCTTTCCGGGTGGTACCATTACAGGCGCACCGAAGATTCGCTGCATGGAAATCATTGAAGAGCTAGAGCCAGTACGTCGTGGTCCTTACACAGGTTCAATGGGATGGATTGACTATAATGGCAATATGGAATTTAATATTATTATACGCACGTTAGTAGCGGTTGACGGGATGGGGCATATTCAAGCAGGAGCGGGGATCGTTATAGATTCCATTCCAGAGCGCGAATACATCGAATCCTTGAACAAAGCCAAAGCGATGTGGAAAGCAATTGAGTATAGCGAGCGGAGCATGAGCCGAGCTTAAGCCCGAGTGGGCTGAGACGAAAGGGGAGCTTAGAATGATTTTAGTGATTGATAATTATGATTCGTTTACGTACAACCTTGTTCAGTATTTGGGAGAGATTGGCGAGGAAGTCATCGTTCGTCGTAATGACGAAATTGATTTGGCAGGGGTCGAGGCGTTGGTGCCGGACCATATCTTAATATCTCCAGGTCCTTGCACGCCGAATGAAGCTGGAATTAGCTTATCACTGATTGACCATTTTAAAGGGATCATCCCGATTTTCGGCGTTTGCCTCGGACATCAATCCATTGGCCAAGCTTTTGGCGGCGATGTGATTCGCGCAGAGCGCTTGATGCACGGTAAAACATCGGAGATTTTCCACGACGGGAAAACCTTATTCGAAGGACTTCCGTCACCTTTCATCGCGACACGTTATCATTCTTTGATTGTCAAAAGAGAAACCTTACCCGATTGCCTAGAAATCAGCGCACAAACAGCTGAAGGTGAAATCATGGCTTTGCGTCATAAAGAGTATCCGATCGAAGGGGTGCAATTCCACCCAGAATCGATCATCACCCAGCATGGACATCAAATGCTGCGTAATTTTCTTCGCCGCACAGCGAAGTCAGGGGTTTAACTAACGTATGATCATCTCCATCAATGGTATCTTAACCGAAGAAACACAAGCCGTGGTCTCTGTATACGATCACGGTTTTCTTTACGGGATCGGTTTGTTCGAGACATTTCGAACCTACAACCGCAAACCGTTCCTGCTAGCTGAACATATTCGTCGTTTAACGGACGGGTGTCAGGAGCTTGGCATCGTTTACGAGCCTAACCTAGAGAAGCTGACAAGCCTCATCGAAGAGTTGCTCCAAGCTAATCATCTCGAAGAAGCATATATTCGCTATACCGTCTCAGCCGGCGTTGAGGCATTAGGTCTTCCTTCCGGCGACTATGCGAAGCCATCAGAAATCATCTACATCAAGCCATTACCTCCTAGGGATGAAAAAACCTACCTTCATGGCAAAGCGCTGCAACTACTCAAGCTGCCACGTAATACACCAGAGGGTATGTATCGGTTTAAGTCCTTTCATTATATGAACAACATTTTGGCTCGAAGAGAGCTAGGGCAATATGCATGGGCTACAGGGGCGGAGGGGCTTATGCTTTCGGAAGATGGCTATGTGGCGGAAGGGATTGTCAGCAATCTCATTTTCGTCAAAAATGACACCCTCTACACCCCATCGCTCGATACGGGTATCTTGCCGGGCATTACAAGAGCGCATGTGCTCGATCTTGCACAGCAGCTTCAACTTCCTACACAGGATGGTTTGTACCGGTGGGAAGATCTCGTAGAAGCAGAAGAAGTGTTTCTCGTGAATTCGATTCAAGAAATCGTTCCTGTCACCACTTTGTATACACCGAGTGGACAAGCCTACACGGTAGGCACTGGATTTCCGGGTCCTATAACTCGCCAACTTATTCAACGCTACGCAATGTCATAGTAACGAACAGGAAGTGAATCCTTAAATGAATGTGTTATCCTGTAGAGGACACGAACTGCCCATCGGTGATCGAACGATCATTATGGGCATATTAAACGTAACGCCGGATTCCTTTTCGGATGGCGGCAGCTATACACAAGTCGAAGATGCGATTCGCAAAGCCCGCCAAATGGTGGCAGAAGGCGTAGATATCATCGATATTGGGGGAGAATCCACGCGACCAGGAGCTGCGATTGTCACAGTAGATGAGGAACTTCAACGTGTAATCCCTGTCGTTGAGGCGATTCGCCGTGAAATTAGCATCCCTATTTCGATTGATACCTACAAAGCGGAAGTAGCCAGACAAGCGCTTGAGTCAGGAGCCCATATCATTAATGATGTTTGGGGTGGTCAAGCGGATGCCGACATGGCAGCTGTGGTCGCGCAATATGATTGTCCATTTATCATCACTCATAATCGGATAAGCTCGGAATATGTCGAATTTCTCCCAGAAGTGATCGCAGATCTACGTCAATATACAGATCAGGCGATTCAAGCGGGCATTAAACCAGAGCATATCATTCTTGATCCCGGCATTGGATTTGCGAAGTCCTACGAGCAAAATCTCTATCTAATGAACAACCTGCGTCCGATCGCGGATATGGGATATCCAGTTCTTTTAGGCACATCGCGCAAAAGCGTCATCGGACTCACCCTAGGGCTGCCTCCCGAGGAGCGACTCGAAGGAACGGCAGCAACTGTTGTACTTGGCATCGCGCAAGGGTGTGGAATCGTTAGAGTCCACGATATTCAAGCCATCAAACGGTTAGCGGTTATGACGGATGCCATGTTGCGCAGCAAACTTTAAGTTATATATATATCGTTATTCGAACCCTGGAGGCCTCCCCTATGGACAAAATCATACTTACCCGCATGCAATTTTTTGGTAATCATGGTGTGTTTCCTGAAGAAAACACGTTGGGCCAACGCTTCTACGTCGATGTAGAGTTGATGCTCCCTTTAGATAAAGCTGGAAATACCGATGACTTGACGGAAACGGTCCATTATGGCGAAGCTTTTTTCCTGATCAAAGAGATCGTGGAAGGGCGTACGTACAAATTAATCGAGGCATTAGCAGAAAATATTGCATCCGAGCTCCTGCATACTTATACTAGTATCAATGAAGTGACGGTTCGCGTCATTAAGCCGCATCCGCCCTTCGCCGTTATTTTTGACGGTGTTACCATAGAGATTAACCGAAAGCGGGCATTGGAATGACAGCCGAAGATCGAGAACGCACGATTGCTTACGTCGCATTAGGCTCCAATATTGATAAGCGTGAACATTATTTGCAGGGTGCTATCGCAGCGCTGAATGAGGAATCGGGGATAACGGTGACGGGGCAGTCCAGCATCTATGAAACCGAGCCTGTGGGCTATGTGGATCAATCTGCTTTTCTAAATATGGTTATTCAAATTCATACGGACTTATCGCCTGAAGCGTTATTAGTTACCTTGCTAGCCATTGAGAACCGTTTGGGTCGGACACGTGACTTACGTTGGGGACCCCGAACAATTGATTTGGATCTGCTCTTGTATGGTGACCACCAGCTTACGACCCCCGACTTGATCATTCCGCATCCGCGGATGCATGAGCGGGCTTTTGTATTAGTGCCCCTCTCTGAGGTTCTCTACGCGCGGCAGGACGCTCTATTTGAATCTATCTCTGCACACTTGGAGAAACTGGAAGGAAAGGAAGGCGTCATCCTATGGAAAAAAGCTCAATAGCACAGCGCATACGCGCTTTTCGTAAATTAAAAGGCTATACGCAGAGTGAGTTGGCCGATTTGTTAGGCGTATCCATTGCCATTCTAGGGGCGATTGAACGTGGAACACGCAAGCCAGACAATAAAATGATTCAAAATATCTCGCAAGTTCTTAATATTGAACCCGAGGAATTAGTCGCAGTAGTTGTGAAATGAGAGGAGTGGAATCTTCGGTGCTGAAAATAGGAAATGTCGAAGCTCCCAATAGAGTTGTATTAGCCCCAATGGCGGGCGTATGTAATCCAGCGTTTCGATTAATCGCCAAAGAGTTTGGTACAGGCTTAGTCTGTGCGGAAATGGTTAGTGATAAAGCGATCGTTCACGGTAATGCACGTTCGATGGAAATGTTGTATGTCGATGATCGTGAAAAGCCATTGAGTCTTCAGATTTTTGGAGGCGACACGGAGACGTTAGTTCAAGCGGCTAGAATTGTTGACCAACATACGAATGCCGATATTATTGATATCAACATGGGGTGCCCTGTTCCCAAAATCACGAAATGTGATGCGGGCGCTAGATGGTTGCTCCAACCGGATAAGATCGAAGCCATGATCGCGACGGTCGTTGCTGCTGTAAGTAAACCTGTTACGGTGAAGATGCGTATTGGCTGGGATTCGGAACATATTTATGCTGTCGAAAATGCGAAAGCTGTCGAAAGAGGCGGCGGCAGCGCCGTTAGTGTTCATGGGCGTACGCGTGAGCAGTTGTACACGGGCAAAGCTGATTGGGATATCATCCGTGAGGTGAAGCAAGCTCTTTCGATTCCGGTTATCGGTAACGGTGATGTCGTCACACCGGAGGATGCCAAGCGCATGCTGGATCAAACGGGTGTAGATGGTGTAATGATTGGACGTGGTGCACTAGGCAACCCTTGGATGTTGTATCGTACCGTGCAATACCTGGCTAATGGTGAACTACCGCCGGAACCGTCGGCAGAAGAGAAAATCCGCATCGCGATTCTGCATATGGATCGATTAATTGCCCTCAAAGGTGAGCATGTTGCCGTGAGGGAAATGCGCAAACACATGGCTTGGTACCTCAAAGGTATGACAGGAGCAGCTCGTGTGAAAGATATCATCATGGAGACAGAGAAGCGGGATGAAATGGTTCGTACATTGGACGCATATGTTGAACATCTTGCAACGAGTTCCGTGTCTGGGATAGCCGAAGAATCAGCTGTGCTGCATTAAAAAGAAGCAGTGATGGTTGACATTGACATTTTGAAACCGTTGCAATATAATCAGTCAATATTAATGTGTTCCTGCATATATTGAAAGACTAACGAGTAAGCAACTTATTATGAAACGTGAATTCATACTACTTGAATCAGCTCTATAAAGACCCAACTCCTAGCAGGAAGCATCGATTCAACGATATGAAAATCTTTCACATGACGGGAGATCAGTTGGCAATGGCTGAAAAAGAGGTCATTCTTACACCAGTAGGGCTACGGAAATTAGAGGATGAGCTTGAGCATCTGAAATCCGTGAAACGCCGTGAAGTTGCGGAAAGAATTAAGGTCGCCATCGGTTATGGCGATATTAGTGAGAACTCCGAGTACGAAGATGCGAAGAATGAGCAAGCTTTTATTGAAGGAAGAATCATTACTCTAGAAAAAATGCTGCGCAACGCGCGGATTATTAATAACGATGAGGTCGATATTAACACGGTTAGTGTAGGATCGATTGTCACACTGAAAGACTTGGAATTCGGCGACTTGGTAGAATACAACATTGTAGGTTCGGCTGAATCCGATCCGTTGCAGAATAAGATTTCGAATGAAAGCCCTGTGGGTAGAGCTATTCTAGGCAAGCAAAAGGGCACCAACGTTGATGTTGTAGTTCCTGCTGGCGTCATTCAGTATCAAATTATTGATATTAAAAAGTAGCGTGCAGCCGCAAGCCTTTTGGAAAGCTTCCGTCAGGAAGCTTTTTTCCGTTCACAGCCCTAAACTAATTCGTAGGAGATGAAAAGCATGAGTCAGGAACTTGAATTAAATGAATTGCTCGTTATTAGGCGCAACAAATTGGACGAGCTTCGCGGTCTTGGCGTCGATCCTTTCGGCGGCAAGTTTGTAAGAACGCATACAGCAGGGGATATTCTTTCGGCTTATCAAGAGATGAGCAAAGAGGATATAGATGAAGCGAACGTTGAGGTTCGTATTGCAGGGCGTATTATGCAGAAGAGAAGTATGGGTAAAGCTAGCTTCGCACATCTGCAAGACATCACAGGGAAAATTCAAATCTACGTGCGTGAAGATGCACTGGAAGCGAATATTTATAAAGCTTTTGATATTCTCGATTTAGGCGATATGGTAGGGGTGGAAGGTGTTGTTTTCAAAACGAAAACAGGCGAAACCTCTATTAAAGTGAAATCACTTGAGGTGTTGACGAAATCTTTGCTTCCATTGCCGGATAAATTCCATGGCCTAAGTGATGTTGAGCTTCGCTATCGTCAGCGTTATGTGGACTTGATTATGAATCAAGATGTCCAGAAGACGTTTATTCTTCGTTCCAAAATCATTCAATCCATGCGCCGTTATTTAGATTCCTTGGGCTATTTGGAAGTGGAGACACCAACACTGCATTCTATCGCGGGTGGCGCTTCTGCACGTCCTTTTAACACGCACCACAATGCGTTGGATATGCAGCTTCATATGCGTATTGCTATCGAGCTTCATTTGAAGCGTCTTATTGTTGGCGGACTGGAGAAAGTGTACGAAATCGGCCGCGTATACCGCAATGAGGGGATCTCTACGCGTCATAACCCAGAGTTCACGATGATTGAGTTATACGAGGCTTATGCCGACTACAAAGATATCATGAAGCTGACAGAAGAGCTTGTTGCTCATATCGCGCAAGAGGTGCTTGGTCAGACGACGATTCCTTATGGAGACCATGAGGTTGATTTAGCTGTAGGTTGGAGACGTGTCTCCATGGTCGATGCGATCAAAGAAGTTACAGGTGTAGACTTCAGCGTTCATATGACGAACGAGCAAGCGCATGGTTTGGCCAAAGAGCACAAGGTTTCTGTTGAGCCGCATATGACATTTGGTCACATTGTGAACCAATTCTTCGAGACGTTTGTAGAAGAGACGTTGATTCAGCCTACGTTCATCTATGGGCATCCATTAGAGATTTCTCCACTTGCCAAAAAGAACCCCGAGGATCCGCGCTTTACGGATCGCTTTGAGCTCTTTATTGTGGCTCGTGAGCATGCGAATGCATTTACAGAGCTTAATGATCCAATCGATCAAAGAGAACGTTTTGAGGCGCAGCTGCGCGAAAAAGATTTGGGCAATGATGAAGCGCATGAAATGGATGAAGATTTCATCCGTGCACTTGAGTATGGTATGCCGCCAACGGGTGGCTTAGGTATAGGTATTGACCGTTTGGTTATGCTATTGACGAATGCACCATCGATCCGTGATGTCTTATTATTCCCGTTGATGCGTGAACGCCAAGGCGAGTAATTTGTTCAATTAGAGGCGCCATTCGGTGCCTCTAATTTTTTTGAAATTAGGACTTGCAAAGTGTATGCGGTCTGTGGTATCTTATAAAAGTTGCCGCTGAGGACAACACGAGAAACACAAGAAACACAACAAAAAACAACTCGAAATTAAGAGTTGCAAATAAAAACTCAGTGTGGTATATTGGTCTTCCGGCTTTCGAAAGAGAGCGGGTTGGACAAGAGTGATTGATCTTTGAAAACTGAACAACGAGTGAGTAAGCACAGTCGAGTAATCGACTATAAAAGAGATTGCAAAATCTCGCTAGCTTCAAATGAGCAAGTCAT
>NZ_WHNY01000021.1 GCF_013141695.1 Paenibacillus plantarum | reverse complement strand
CCCGTATTGTCGAATTTTTTGAGATTGTGAACACGAAGCAACGTAAAAATAATAAACAACCTGATAGCTCAGAAAGATCCATCGGGTTGTTTGATTTATCAATTGAGTTGTTAAATACTTTTTTGACATCAATATGAAAGAGGTTCTGTCTGCGTTATAATAATTCGCCATTAATATGGAGTAATCTTACTCTTCTTTACAAGGACTTACCCCAATTATTAGACACATCTAACAATTGGGATTGCAGTTCATTACAGAAAACATTATAGGAATGTTTTCTTCAAGTTCACAGAAGTTTGCGCTTTACATGTTTTTATTTAGAATTCGTATATTTTCGCATATCAAATGCTACTGCTGCGACGATAATAACACCTTTGATTATCAACTGCCAGTAAGGGCTAATCCCAATAAAAGTCAATCCATAGTTGATAACACTGAAAATCAATACCCCTGCAAGAACACCCGGAACCGTTCCGATACCGCCTGATGTGGACACGCCACCGACTACGCATGCCGCGATCGCATCAAGCTCATACATGTTTCCATAGTTATTCGTCGCACCGCCAGTTCTTGAAGCTTCCAGCACCCCAGCTAATCCGTACAAAGCACCAGCGATGGAATAAATGTAGATCAGGTAACGGTTTACGTTAATCCCTGAAACGACTGCAGCGTGAATGTTACCGCCGATCGCGTACATGTACTTACCTAGTTTCGTTTTGTTAAAAACAATCCAGACGATAATGGCAACTATAATTGCAATAATAACGATATATGGTATGGAATACGTGGCATCAGATCCAATTGAACCCGTTCCTAATTTACTAAAGTCAGGTCTCAAACCGCCGATAGGCTGAGACTGATTCGGTTTCATATCAAAGTATAGGGAGTTAGCGCCATATACAGCTACCATCGTTCCGAGCGTTGCAATGAATGGTGGAACCTTCAATTTAGCGACGATTATCCCGTTAATGAGACCTATCAAAAGACCAGCTAAAATTGCAATGATAATTGGAACAAGCAGCGGCAAATTCGGTAGATCCGGGAAAAATCTACGACCATAATCCTGCGTTTGCAGCATGGATGCCGAGATAACGGCTGTCAAACCGACGATCCGTCCTGTTGAAAGGTCCGTGCCTCCCGTAATTAAGATGAACGCAGCTCCCAATGCAATAATGACACGTGTAGATGACTGAAGTAAAATATCACGAAGGATACTAACGGATAAAAAACGTGGATCATAAATTGCGATCCCAATAACAAGCACGACCAATACGATGTAGATTGCGTATTTGGTCACGAACTCATTAATGTCTCTAGATTTTAATGTTTTTGTACTCATGGTTTCTTGACCCTCCATTATGTAATAAGCTGTGCAGCAAGGCGCATGATCTCTTCTTCTGTTGCTTTTTTTCCTTCAATGATCCCCGTAAGGCGTCCTTCACACATGACCATGATTCGGTCTGACATCCCAAGAAGCTCGGGCATTTCAGAAGAGATCATGATAATACTTTTCCCCTGCTTCGCAAGATCAGCAATGATGGAATAAATCTCAAACTTCGCCCCTACGTCAATTCCCCGAGTAGGCTCATCCAGCAAGAGCACGTCCGGCTCTGTAAGCAGCCATCTGGCCAGCAACACCTTCTGTTGGTTACCGCCCGAAAGGTTTTTGATAAGAGCGTGCATGTTCGGCGTCTTCACGCGAAGCATCTCAATGCTTTTCTCAACTTCGACTTTTCGTTTCGCCTCATTAATGAATCCAAGCGGGTTCATATATCGGTTCAAGTTCGCGATGACCGTGTTCTCCAATACCGATAACACAGGGAAAATCCCGGTCACTCGGCGCTCTTCCGTGAGCATCGCGATTTTATGATTAATGGCATCAATCGGCGATTTGAGCTTTACCTGCTTGCCATGGATCGAAATATTACCGGATGCTACACTGCGTAGTCCGAACAAAGCTTCAATCAATTCCGTCCGCTGTGCTCCGACCAGTCCGCCAACACCAAGAATTTCTCCCTTACGGAGGTCAAAGGAGACATTCTTAAAGGACCTTGGAATGACTGAAGTCAGTCCTTCGACTCTCATCAATACACCGTTTGGCACATTGCTTCTTTCGGGGAAACGCTCTTTCAGATCGCGTCCAACCATTTTTGAGATAATCATATCGGTTGTCAGCTCTGAAGACGCCCACGTCCCAATCTTTGTTCCGTCGCGCATAATCGTTACTTCATCCGAGATTTCTAGAATCTCTTCCATTTTATGTGAAATATAGATAATCGAGACGCCACGACTCTTCAAGTCGCGAATAATGCGAAACAGCTGCTCAACTTCATTGCCTGTCAGCGACGAAGTCGGCTCATCCATAACAATGACTTTCGAATTGAAGGAAACGGCTTTGGCAATTTCAATGGATTGCACCTTGGAAACCGATAAAGTTCCTACAAGTGTATCCGGATTAATATCCATCTGCAGCTGTTCAAACAATCTCACTGTATCTTTACGCATTTTCTTGTGATCCACTAGTTTCAAAGGTCCGATGCCTCTTTGCGGGAAGCGGCCCAACCAAATGTTTTCCATCACGTTACGGTGTGGAACCGGGTGCAGCTCCTGATGGATCATGGAAATACCATTTGCCAAGGCATCCTTGGAATTAAGAATGGATACGGTTTCACCATTCAGATTAATTTCTCCGCCATCGGATTTATAAATGCCGAACAAGCATTTCATCAACGTCGATTTACCAGCCCCGTTTTCACCCATCAACGCATGTACGCTTCCTGGGCGAACCTTCAGGGTAACATTATCCAACGCCTTGACACCGGGGAACTCTTTGGAGATTTGATTCATTTCCAATAAATACTCATGTAATATCATGGTAACTCCCCCTACCAGCTCACGATAATCTCTACAAAGTGAAGCCATTTTTCAAGTCTGTTTCTCTTTATCTTTGCACGGGATAGCCTGTCGAAATTTTAAACAGCCACACCGATCGTTGGGTTTTTACCGTCTGTTGCAGCTGCGCCAGTGCTTCCTGCCGGAGAAGTTGTTGGTGTTGCAGCTTTGTTACCACAGCCTGCTACGGTTACAACCAAAGCGCTCGCTACTGCAAGTGCTATCAATTTTCTCAATATATGCCCCTCCCTAAATGATCGTTTTGTTTATTTGCATTTCTAAATATACGCCATGTGAAATCGGAAACACATGCAATATCCTCATATCTTTCATCAAAATTCCCATCATTTTATTAACATAAACAACAACTTTTGAATATCCGACCAATACATATTAGCCAGGTCAATCGATTTAATCCCGATATCTACAGTCGCTTACAGTCCGTCTCCACTGCCTTCCTTACAGATTTGGCCGTAAATTGGAATGCGAGCAAATCGCCTTGGGCAGTAGGATGGTGCAAATTCTAATGTCTCAAAAAGAAGGAAATTACGTATCAGAAGAAAGGGGACGTATAAGACAAGAGGTCATTGATGCTATTGCAGAAACGATGGATTTGTACGGAGCAACTCATTCATCTGGTCAATTGTACGGGATTATGTTCTTTGAAAATCGGTCGATGACTCTCGATGAGATGACAATTCGAATGAATATGAGTAGAAATAACATGAGCTATGCGGTTAGATCATTGGTAGAATCCCAAATGGTCAAAAAGCTGTTGGGAAATATCGTCAATTAATTACGGTGAAGAAATATCACTAAAATATTACCCTCGCTTCAGGGCATCGACAAACTGCTGGAGCCATTCGTAATATGTATGCCGGCACAAGTCCCCTCGTCGAGCTTGATGATAACCGATGTTTTAGCTCAGCGTGAACTGGACTCGGAAGATGGACATTTTGAGAAAGGTGCCCACCCTCCGGGCATTAAGTCATCAAAGATTGGGGCAAAGTAATGTTAACGGTTGTACCTCTACCTTGCACACTTTCTATATAAATAGTACCTTTGTGTGCTTCAATAATGTTGTAACACACCATTAAACCCAAGCCCGTCCCCTTCTCCTTAGTAGTAAAGAATGGTTGACCAAGTTTAGGGATCTGTTCTTTTGGAATGCCATGCCCCTGATCGATGAAACGGAGTACAACTTTTTCACTACTTACTTGACTTTGAATAATAAAATGCCCTCCGGTAGGCATTGCTTCAATTGCATTTTTCATTATATTCATAAATACCTGTTTTAGTTGATTCACATCACAAAAAATTAGAGGAATATTTTCCTCAATTTCACTAAAGATTTGTACATTGTTTATAATTGCTTCTGCTTTTAGAAGAAAGATTAAGCTATCTATAAGTATTTTTACATTATTTTGTTTAATATTTGAGATCTGAGGTTTTGATAACAACATGAACTCATTTACAATTAAGTTTATACGATCTAGTTCCTCCAACATGATTACACAATAGGGTTCATTATATTTACTTTTTAGTAACTGAGTAAATCCTATTAGAGTAGTTAGTGGATTACGTATTTCATGGGCAACTCCTGCAGCCAATTGTCCAATAGCAGAAAGTTTGTCACTTCTTATTAAAAATTCATCATTTCTTTTCCTAGCAGAGATATCTCTTATAACACTTTGTATAACTGCTCTCCCCAAAAAATTAAACGCTTCTACACTAGAGATTTCAGTTTCAATGTTTTCTCCGTCAATACGTATTAACTCAATGGGTATGAAATCTAGGTAGTTATCTTCACCTCCAATTTCGAGAAACCGACTTTTGACTATACAATGGTAATCAATTTGAATAAAGTCAAAAATTGATCTTCCGATCATTTCCTCTTGAGAATCTGCACCAATTAGTTTTAACGCTGCTCTATTTAAGAAGGTAAGAATTCCATCGCTATGTACGACTATTGGTTCTGGGGAGATCTCAACCAAGCGTCGATAACAGTGTTCACGCACATGGAAATTAGAATGATGATTCGAATTAACGACTTGACTCCTTCTAAAATGCTGATTTCGATGACTAGGGTTGATTTTCATAGTTTATTTCCTTCTTAAAATTCATGCGATCTACGAAATTTTAATGTTACTAATCTCAATTGTTAATAGAATTTCCCACTATGAAGGTATAACAATGTTTTAATTCCTTACACACTTGCCAGTTTGATCGAGGCTGGCTTTACCCCTTTAGCTAATGCTATCACGATTATTTCGCCAGGCGTCTCTGGAGCTTGCAGCAGCACGGTAGCGATACCTGCCTCCGCCCGCACCGGATTTTCACCGACGATAACCGCCGGACCATCAATCTCGAACAAAACCTCGTTGCAGGCGGAGGGTACAACAGTCCCGTTCGCGTCCTTGATTTCAGCATAGACAAACACGAAGTCGGCCCCATCGGCTGAAAGCTCTTTCCCGCTCATATCGATGCGGAGGGAAAGTGTCTCAGGCTCAAGTGGTGTACGTACAACATGTTTAGCCGCTTCTTTGCCGCCAATTCGTCCAATTGCCATCAATTCACCAGGCACGTACGCCAAACCTGTAAATGTGAACGGGGCTTGCGCCAAATTGCGGCAATTTCCTCCGTCATACGCAAAAACCTTCATGTCGCCTGCATCCGTCTTCCCCTGCAGGCATGCGTCCTTCCCTTTATGCTGCTCTTCATCCCTAAGCCAATAGTCCACCTCGTAGCCTGTCACACGTTCACCGTATTCCGTGTCCGGACCTTGATCAGGCTTTCTCACGCCGACCGATTTCCCGTTTACAAACAGCTCGACCTCATCGCAATTGGAAAACACCACAACCCACTTCGGCGAGGTGCGTTCCGACCAATAATTCGCAATATACACCATCGGCCCACTCTCTGCATGCTCATGAACAATATCCTGTCTTCGTTGACTCTGATAAAAATAGTAAACGAATTTGGGCAACCGGAAGGTATCGAGGGCTCCGCACTCCGACAACCGGGGGAAACAGCCGCGATTATGATCGATGCCGACCCACGAGGCATCTCCGAGCGACCATCTGTTGCCACGGTTCCGATTTAGTGACCATTGATAGTTCCAAGCTTGCAGCAGCAGCTTCTGTTCTCCCGCGTCGCGTGGTACCCGACTTGTACTCTCATGACCGCCGAACTCGTAATCCCCGTACTCTCTGTCGAATCCTCCTTTATCGGATAGGACCTCCTCCAGCGGACGGGACAATGTTTCGTCGTTCCATAGCGTATAGGGCACATCGTAGCCGACATAAGCGGGATTATTCCGTCCCATCGTGTCTCCCGAAGTAAACATTTGCTCCCCCGGATATTCTTCATGTGCGATCAGATGGCATTCGTGAAAAAATTCATCCGTCGCCCCTATCCTACCAATGTACGTTTCGTTCAGGCTGACCTCCCACATGATCACGCAAGGGTGGTTTCGGTCACGGCGGATCATATCCCGTATATTTTGCTTGACAATATCCTGGAACTCACCTTCCTCGCAGTACTGCCAGCCTGGTACCGGTTCGACGACCATTAGACCGAGTTCATCGCAGGCGTTAAGAAAAGCTGTCGCCTGGGGGTAATGGCCAAGCCGCACGAAATTGAAGCCCGCCTCCTTCAGCTTCTTCGCATCGCGATAATGCGCGTTGTTCGAAGCGGCGTTTCCGATGTAGGGAAACTGTTGATGGCGGTTCGTTCCGCGGATGACCAGCTTTACACCGTTTATGACAAAACCGCCTTCTTTACTAAACGAAATTGTGCGGATGCCGATCCGGGTGTGAATCTCGTCGGCCGTATGGTCGTCTTCTAGGATTTTCGTTTGCAGTGTGTACAAATAAGGGGTGTCCGGATGCCAAAGCTGCGGCTTCCTAATCGTCATCGTCTCAACGAAGGTATGCGCTCCGCCAGCCATAATCGTTTCAATCAAGCTTTCGGCCGACCCTACTTGTCTTCCTTGATTATCTAGCAGCGTTGTCACAATTTTCGCTTTCTTGGCCGTTTCATGCTCGTTGCGTACGTGGGTCTGAACTTCGAGCGTCGCTGATGCTTGCGAGACGTCGGTGTAATTGACAAAAATCCCGCCTCCTGCTGGTTTACGGGCGTAAACGGCATCCGTAATATGCAACTTCTCCGTTACATGAAGATGAATATTGCGGTAAAGTCCGCCGAAATAGGAGAAATCGAGGCTCTCCAGCGGCTTTCCTGGCGGTATGGAGCCATTGTTCCGGTTGTCGAGCCGAACGGCAATGACATTGGCCCCATCGAAATCGACATCATTGGATATGTCGATCGTAAACGGCAAATAACCGCCTTTATGATTCAGCTTGACTTTGCCGTTAATCCATACATCAGCCTCCTGCATAGCCGCTTCGAATTCCACAAAGATCTTCTTACCTTTGTCCGCTTCGTCCAAGGCAAAATGCTTGCGATACCAGCATATCCCTTGAAAATGCATGTCTACATGCAGCGATTCAATTCTTGGCGTATGAGGCAGACAGACCATTTCCCAGCCAGCGTCCGAAAAACAACTCTGTTCGGCTCCGCTTATGTCTTCGCGAATAAACTTCCAGTTCCGGTTGAAATTCTCCGTTCTTCTGCCATGATTTGAATATTTCATGGTCAATCACTCTCCAGTTCCTCATGCATTGCTTCCGCCACTTTCTCAGCTAAATTATTCCTCTTACGTATTTGTTTTTAATAATTCATAGAATTCGTCCATTTGGACAACAGAATTCTCCAAACGGGACTTTTCAGCTGCAAAGGCCATAAGGTGGCTTTGGACAGACACATGAGCTGAAGTGAGTCCTGGAACATTTCCGTCTTGACGCACCAATTTAACAAAATCCCCCATAATACCTTCATCTCCACCGCCATGTCCCTCAAGCGGTGACTCAAGGTGAATGATTTCCTTTTCCCCTGTCAAAAAACTCGTGATTTCGATTACGTTCCGTTCCATATCTGCTCTGATTTGCCCGTTAGATCCCATCAGCTTCAATGATCTCCCGCCTTCAAATGTAAAAGCGCTCATCGTAAAAGCAACCGTTACCCCGTTATCAAACTCCATATTGACCACCTGATGGTCAACGACATCATTGTCACAATGGTACACACATCTACCGTATGGCCCCTCCTTCAAGGCATGGAGAACCCCTTCATCGCTTGCATCGCTACTAACGACTGTGCGGAAGACTTTGTTAATCCAATCATCCCGATCAATATAAATTTTAGGCGCATAATATGGACATTCATCTTGAATGGGACAACCGTCCAGACACATTTTTGGTGCACCCTTAGGGGCATTCTCTTTTCGAAAATGCGTTAAAGAGCCGAAAGAAGCAATTTTTGTGCAATTCGCATCGGCTAACCACAATAAAATATCCATGTCGTGGCAGCTTTTGGCTAAGATCATCGGGCTGGATTCCTTGGATTTTCTCCAGTTCCCTCTTACAAAGCTATGAGCGTAATGGGCATATTCAACATTCTCCGTATGCTGGATCGTAACTAAACTTCCGATGCGGTCTTGTTGTAACAGCTTTTTAATCGTCTTGAAAAAATCTGTAAATCTTAACACATGGCAGATCGAAAATATCCGCTTGTACGACTCTGCAATTTCCCCTAAAATGATGCATTCTAATGGATCGTGTGACATCGGTTTCTCAAGCAGAACGTGATATCCCTCTTTCAGCGCTTTGCACGCTGGCATAAAATGCATCTGGTCCTGTGTGCAAACAAGCATGGCATCAGCCATCTTTGGCTTTGCTAATAACTGTTCCCAGCTTTCAAAGCCGTGTTCTGCTGGGATATTGTGCTCAAACATAAATTGTTTTCTTCGCACTGGATCAATCTCCGTAACAGCGACAAATTGAATTTGATCCGGATATTTCAACGCATATGATGCGTATGCACCAGCGCCTCTCTGACCTGCACCTACAAGGACTGCAGTAATTTTTCTCAAGATAGTTCCCCCAATAATGTCATCTATTATTTATGCAAGATCATCGACGTAACGAATTTCAACAAACTACCCTAACTCAGCAAAGTCTTGAAGATTAGCAATCGGATCGTTTGTGCCATGCAGTTCGAACACGATTAACTCATTTTCCCCTTCGCGCAGAAGCGGTCCTGGGATATATAGCGTTTTCTGTGGACCAATGTCCCAATAACGTCCGAGGTTATAGCCGTTAATGTAAGCTACGCCCTTCATCCAACCTTCCAGCTTCAAGAATGTGTCTCCGACTTCGTCAACATGAAACTTGCCTTTATAAAAAGTAGGCGTAAAAGAACCACTTTCTTGCTTGTCCCCGAATTCGAGTTCCGATATATTGTTTAGAGGAAGTGAGTAAGTTTTCCAATCGTGCAAAAACCCTCGTTCAAAACGAACCCCTTCTGTAATCCCTTTTGGATCTTTCAAACTATAACCGTAATTAATCCGGCCCATATTTTCTACTAAAATACTTAACGTCGCGCCTTCCGGAGGTATTTGTACCAGAATATCATTCTCTTTTAATTCCACTGTCTGATCATGCGTGTTTCTTTCAACCGTCCCCTGATAAACCCCATCCAGGAAAATGAGCGCTCTGTCACGCACTTGTTGGAGTACGAGTTTATTCTTTGCCCTTGGACCCGATATCTGTGTCGTATACAAAATAAATCCGTAATCCTGATCCAGTTGTTCCATCGTTATTGGACATTTACTTTTCACTGGGGACGACAACTGATCAAGCGAATCAAATAACTTCGTTTGTTCTGTAAGGCGGACAGTGCCGTAATGTTTCTTTGGATTGGAAGAGGGAATTTCAATATCCGTCAAATCCACATACTTGGAAAGCAATTCTCGAACTGCGATGTATTTGTCGGTAATATCTCCGGATTCATTCAACATGGCGTGATAATCATAACTGGTTGCGACCGGTTCGTGTTTACCCAAAAAACCTGCTCCATTATAAAAACCAAAATTCGTACCGCCGTGGAACATATAGAAATTAACGGAAGCACCCAATTCCAGCATCCGCTCCAGTACGTCCACTACATCGTCATGACCTCTCTGATGATGTTCATTTCCCCAATAATCGAACCAGCCATTCCAATACTCCATACATACCAACGGTTTGTCCTGCTGATATTCCTGCAATTTGGCAAATGCTTCTTCAGGCCGTGATCCGAAATTGACTGTTGCGAACACGTCCGGAATTAACGTACCTCCTTGAAGATTGGAATCGTCATACCCATCCGAAGTGAAAAGAAGCACATCCATTCCACGGATGATCATGGCTTGCCTTATATACGCCAGATATTCCTTATCTGTGCCATAACTTCCGTATTCATTTTCAATTTGCATGGCGATAATCGGTCCGCCATTCGTACATAAAAGGGGTTTAAACCTTGCCAATATTTCGTCGTAGTAGGTGTCTATTTTATCCAAGTAAGGCTTATAGTAACAACGCAATTGCATAGAAGGGTCTTTAAGGAGCCAATAGGGCAACCCGCCAAATTCCCATTCAGCGCAAATATACGGACTCGGCCGAATAATAACGTGCAGTCCTAATTCACCTGCTAATTGAACGAATCGCTCAACATCGGCGATGCCTTGAAAGTTAAACTGCCCTTCTTTCGGTTCATGGACATTCCAAGCTACATAGGTTTCAACCGTGTTAAAACCGCAAGCTTTTAATTTCAACAACCTGTCTTTCCAATATTCAGGCACAATTCTGAAATAATGCATGGCTCCCGACAGGATTCGAATCGGTTCACCGTTATAAATAAATTGTTTACCTTCCATTGTGAACGAAGCCATTTTGACATCTCCTTTAATAACATTTCTTCGCGCAGTAGAGTATCCATATTCTTGGAGATATCCAACTGGCAATGATTGCATAAAATAGCAATTGATTCGCTGAGCATACTATGCGAACCCTAACTACGAAACAACAAAAATCAAAGAATCCTACAATTTCTTAAAAAGCACTTATTAAAAAAAGTGGTTTTTCTACAAAATAACTAAATAAGCCTTCAAAACCAACAACCTAGTGGATTTGAAGACTTTATTCTTAACTTTTTCAATAACGATTTCTTGGTTGCAAAATATCAATGAATTATCCCTTGATTTTGATAATAAGCGCAAATGGTAACGGAAGGGGGAAAAGCCCCCCCCATTTCATTGCCGATCAATCCTCAATTTCGCTAGTGCGATTAATTAACCTTCCATTCAACATTCTAAGTGGTTATTCTATTGCAAGATCGCTTTTGCTATGATTGCAAGGTCTATAATGTCAACTATGCCGTCATGGTTTACATCAGCTTTCTCATTCCAGCCCACTTGACCTTGTTGTTTGCCGTAAGCAGCTGCAACCACAGCCAAGTCTCCAATTGAGACACCGCCTGTATTGACATCAGAAGTTATTTTCTTGCTTATGAACACTTGAATCGCTGCTTCCAGTGCGGCCTTCGCGCTATCCACATGCTGCTGGGTGGCATTCGAAGCGTTTGATGCCACTTTAGCTGCATCGATAGCCGACTGCAATTGTGCTTTGGAGCCAATCGCATACAGTCCATCTCCATTGCCTTCCACTGCTGCGTCGTACTTCGACTGAGCACTTGCAATCGTTGCATTCAAGAGCGACTTATCTACAGGTATAGTAGTTACAGTTATTTGGATCTCACGGGAGGCTCCGCCGACCTGCAGCTCATTCCCCTGTGCATTGGCAATCACAACATGGTCTATAGAAATTGTCGTATTGGTTGCCTGGGCTACAGATTTTGCCGTAAATTTAATGGCGAGAAAATCGCCTTGAGCAGTCACGTTCGTGCCCACGCTGGCAGCCACTATCCGGAGTTGACCCGGCGCCGTCTCCTTTTGATCGATGACTCGGAACCCGTCTTTCAGGGATGTCACCGTTTCGAAATTCACACTTGCAGGGTCATACTGTAGTGTGAAATCTTGGGCGTACACTTGCTGGTATACGCTTTGCGTAACGCCGGTCAGTCCCATCGTCAGATTGAAGGTTTGCCCGGAATTCACCTTAACTGGTCCGGCTATAACAGCTTGCGGCACTTCCGGTGAATCCAGACATACATTGATCTCCGCAGCGCTTGCAAACCCACCGACGCCCGCTGTTGCTTCGAGCTTGACATAGGATGCATTTGCCGAAGTAAATGATGCGTATTTCTCCGCACTGTTGTTATCCCAATTTCCACTTGCAACCTTTGTAAAAGAAACCCCATCCGTACTTACATACACGTTATAGCTTGTAATAATTCCATTGCTGCCTCCTGATTGCCTTGGTAAATACGAGACTTTATTGATCTTGTAGGTTCCTCCAAGGTTTAAGGTAATCGATTGGGGGAGAGCGTCGGATTTATTCCACTTTGTATGCCAGATCGTTCCTGGGTTTCCGTCAACAGCCATGGATGCTGCGTTGTTGTCCCCAGCCGTTTCCTGACTTGTCGCCGTTGCCGTCATTTTCGACTGAGGGACAGTATCAACAACTACACTTATTGTCATGGGACGACTTATAACGGCTACCCCGTCTAAAGTAACCTTTACAGCAACGGTTGCATTAAACCCAGTACCAAGCTCGCCTTTAGCAATGATCGTATTGCTGCCTTCAACGACAGATAACCTTGCATCGCTAAATTGATATTCTACAGCAGCACTTGATAAATCAGCGCTTCCTCCTGTACTTAATAAGCCATTAAATGTAGCAAAGATAGGATTGTTGAGTTTAATTGTATTTTTGTTCAGAGTTAAATCAATTTTACTTAAATAGGGAGCCGCAACTATTTTTCCTGACTCATCAACAGAAAGATAAGTAACTTCTTCAATTGAACGTCCGCCTATTGTTACTCTTATGTGAATCTTTGCTATACCTTTTGAAACAGCGGTCAGCAGGTTTGAATCGCCTACCGTAATCACACCCTGGTTTTCACTTGTTACCGTGATTACCGCGTCTTTCATATCCATCGGTGCACCCGCACCCGTGAAAGCCTTAATGTCATATTTACCTGTAGCTGCAGTAACCGGCTTGTACGCATAATCGATGCGATCAAATAAATTGGACGTATCCACTCCGTTTATTGCCACTTCAAGCAAATCAATCGTTGACCCGTTTGAACCGCCATCAAATAGTAATTTAACGTATTGAGCTTCCGTGTTTACTGCATATTGGTTATAGAATCCAAAATTAGCTGTACCTGTCGGGCCGTTAACGGTCTTGACATCAGTCCATGCCACACCATCAGCGCTAGTTTGAATTTTTATTGTTTTAGGCGTATTGATATAATTTTGTTCCAAAGAATTGAAGTTAAGATTGATATTAGCAATCTGAGACTTTGTCGGCAGCTTAAATTGAATCCATGACTTTTCACTTGCAGGTACCGACCATTTGAATTGATCAAAATGAATGCCGTCAATTGTTTTTCCATCAACTAATTGACTTACTGCACCTTGATTATGACTAGCTGTAATTTCAGTGGCTGCAAGATTTTGGTATGGCAACAGGTCCATGAATATTTTATTTGTTGTAAATGTTTTGCCGTCTAACGTTACATCAGCCCAAACGACTCCCCGTGTAGGTTGTTGTACGAACGGTGCAATTATTTCATTTGTCTTGAAAGTAAATTCATTTGTTTCTCTAATCGATACAGGCTTTAAATTGTCACCCGCTTTTAAATCAACGACACCGCCGTGCCATTGAATTTGTGCCGCATCAAGACCTATTGCTCCGCCTTTCGATGATCTGCCTTCGATTTGATAGCTGAGTTTATCTAGTGTACCAACCTCTCCGAAAGCTTCTTTTCCATCCACGAGTAAAGTTGCGCCAATCATGTTTTCCCCAACATAAATTTTGCCGTCTCTTGCTGTCACTTTTAATGTATCCTGTTTCGTTACCCCTTCATAAGTACCGCTAACAGTAATAGTAGTTGTGCCGTTTGATACCGGTGTTACGATTCCGTTAGCATTAACTACTGCTATTGCAGGATTCGTACTATTGTATGTTAAACCTGAAAGCTTGGCTTTGAGCGCCGGAAATGTCATATATCCCTCAGTGTTGATTTTGAGCGATGAAGGTGTCAACTGCTCACCAGTTACTTTGACATTAGTAAGCGAATATCTGCGTGCAGAATTGTCCGTTACAATCTTGATGATTGTATCAATCGGATCCTCCTGGACATTGGCAAGATTGACTGTCAGACTTTCTCCATTTTGTACAAAAGAAGTGACAGGAATGTCCTCGTTCAACCAGGTTACGGATGTCACATGATCTGGAACCGGACGAATCGTTAAAGACTTTCCAAGAATGGCATCAAACCCTTTTTTGCTGTCAGGTCCTTTTATAATATGCAGATAAACATTGTTGTCTCGATACATTGCGTATCCCCATTGTGGCCCTGTAGTACTGTTAGGTAATGCGAACTTTTCTGCATTGCCTTTTCCATCATCTTCGTAACCATAGCCCGATAAGAAGTATGGCATTGTACCCGTTGTAGACTCATGTCTTTCCGGTTTTCCTTCAGGTGCAAACCATGCTGCCAAACTTTCTCTCACATCAATGTATTCCTGCTCTGCTTTAGGATACCTTGTCGCAATTTCCTCAGGCGAGTTCCAATTGGGCCCGCGACTATCTACTGGCGTTTGATCATTATTATCCACATAGCCTCTACCGACATTCATGACCATTTCTTTGGCAACTTGCCTGTAGTCATCTCGTTTACCGTAATATGGAGATAATCCGTCTTTTGTGTGTATCATTTTCCATGGTTCCATCGTAGTACGTTTTAAAAGATGATTTGCTGCGCCATTAGCGTAAATACCAGATGCTTCTTCGGTTCTTAAATCAGGGTCTCCATACTCTGCACCCCATGCATTGGAGTTTACGATAATATCATCGCTTAAATTGCGAACAGTGCTGTATATCACATCAAAATTTTGATCTGGTATCCCTTGCGGTCCATCAAAATAAAGATACGCAGGCGTATACCGTGTAATCAAATCAGTTAAATTCTGTACATAAAGGTCGGTTGTGTAAACTTGTACTCCGCCGCCATAATATAGCCCAAACTTCATTCCATAACGCTTAACTGCCAGTTCAAACTGTTTCAACCCATCTACTACTTTGCCATTTTCGTCTTTTGGAAGATAGATATGCCTATCATTTTTTGGATCCGCAAACTTGGACGGCCAGAAATAAGCTTGTTGTACCGATTCAACCGATACCAATGAATGCCCTTGAGCTTTCGCCCTTTCTGCCCATAAATCAGCAGAGAAATTCGGGTCAACAAAGTATTGGTAAATTGGGGCAGCATGAGATAAAGCACCCACTCGCCCTTCTTCAAACCATTTATTGGGGCGTTCCTTTACTGTAATTGTCATATTCTTTCTAGACGTATTTCCATTCAGGTCAGTTACTTGCACAGTAAAGTTATAATCTCCTGGTGCGGCGTTAATACTGATTATACCTTTGCTGCTATTTAAATCGACATTTCCATTCACTAATCCATCTGCTATTGTGCCATCAGCATTTAATGCCAAGCCATCAGGCAGTTTGCCATCTACGATACTCCAAGTATAACCAGGCGCTCCCCCACTCGCCATAAATTGAAATGCCGATGCCGCAACACCGTATTTATTGCCCCCCTTCGATTTATTCCATACATAAGGCCATTCCTTGTAGCCAATCGGCATATTTTGGGTTGGTAACGGAGACTTAATGTCATCCTCGGTTGATAGGCCTTGTGTTACAATTTCTAGAGCCGCAGCTTCGCCTTTAACCGTCTGAACAAGTCCATTTATTTTATTGCCATTTTGATCTGCAACTCTCCCATAGAACCCAAGGTATGCAACATTTTGATCTAATGGTGTCGGTACATTGTTTGAATTAACATCTTCTGTATACGTATGTTTGATTTGAATCATCAGTTTATTCCAACCCTGCTTTAACAGGATCGCTTGTTTTGTCAAATCCTTCTGCACCTCCACAGGTATGGACGGTGTCGTTACAGCCTTATCGTTGACATAAAGTCGATATGAACCACTGGCGCCTACATTAAAATACGCTTGTTGTTCTACCGGGCTATATACGTATGTATGAGCGTAGACATATTTGTTTCTAGTATCCACGCCTTTTTTCACAGCATAATAACCATATAAATCTTGGTAATCATCGTAGTTTCTGTTGTAAATGCGATCATCGAAATATTCCCATTTATTACTTTCGTTATTCAAGCTTAACAGATCGCCGATTGCGGGAGCGATCGTAGCAGCCCCAGAACCAGATCCGACTGCCGGCTTGTTATTTACCTCTATTTCTGATATCCCGGTTATGCTTGGATAAGGTGTACGTCCTTTATCAATTTCAACCTTCACTTCAACTACATTCTTTAACTCGGATTGCATAGCATACAGGGTTGGTGCGGATGAGCTTGAAGATGTACTATCCACCTTTCCGGATTCTACTTTGCTGCCATCATTCAGCGTGAAAGTAAGATGATAATAATTGTTAACGTGACGGCCATCGCCCCATTGCGCTATTTTGACTTCATTAATTGCAATAGGCTGACTCCATTTCAGATCCACCCATGGAGCAGAATCATTTTCTGTCACCCACTGACTACTTGTGCTTCCATCAACTAATTTTGAAACAGGGTTTACTGCAAGCGTTGACGATGATGCTGTTATTTGTGATGCCGTCGCCGCGTATTTCACGGTTTCTTCGACTGTGGTTCCATAAATTTGGTCCACTACAGGGGATACGAATGGACCTGATACCAACCATGAGTTAATAAACGGGGCATTACCTGACACTTGCTGTGCTTCTACTTTATTAGTAGGAAAAGCAAACATGGATGTAACGATCATTGCAGTTGCCAATGCCACTGAAGTTATTTTTCTGAATTTTTTTACCATTCTTTTCATTCCTCCTCTATGAATTCCTTACGATTCCCAACCCCTCTTTCCGACGATTTAACGTTAAATGGCGAATCGCGCCAAGTCCAGGGTGGATACGCTTACAAACCAGAGTTGATTCCATCACCATTTCACAAAGCAAAGGGAAAGCAGGCCCATGCACATAACGATGCTTAACCTGCTCCCCCTCCCTTGAGAAATTCCGCTAATAGCTAGCACTTCTCTCATTCTTTGCTTCAT
>NZ_WHNY01000020.1 GCF_013141695.1 Paenibacillus plantarum | reverse complement strand
CGAAAATACGTCAGATTCGAGCAAATTAGCTGTAGTTTATACATCTAAACACGAGTCGGCAGTCACCTCACGTTCGCCAGCCACAAACCAACCTTAAACCAGCTACAATTTTACGCCGTATCCTCGTTTTCTTTTCTCAGGTTTGTCTTTTGGGACAGCCCCTTAATCGATTTAACACGATAAGGTACCCTATCTTGCCCAAACCCGCAGCATATACCCACTAACTAGCAGGCTGATACCGCCCATTCCCTCAAGAATGACACCGGAATACCCCAAATACCACACGCTCATTACAGCGGCTAACGCGAATAGCCACACGCCCAAATAGATCAGGGGTCTGCCAAGCAGCAGCCCGACCTGCACGAACCCAATTGCGAGTAGGAAGGAGCGAAGGATAGGAGCAAAAAACGGGTTCACTGCACCGATCGCCTCCATAAAAGCAACGGCAGCGACAAGCAGTGCTCCTGGTAACACTAGAAAGACCGGATGCCCCCAGCTCTTCACAGCATCATTCGTTGTAGGCGTATCCCTTGTGTTAAACAGTTTCCGCATTCCCCAAATCTGGATCAAGCTGGCCACCACGGCCGTAACGAAAGCTGCTTGCTTCAGCCAATCCAGGTCGCGCCAGTATAGGGCGAAATCAACCGCAGCACTAAACACCCATTCCGCGCCCCAAATGAACAGCAAGGTGATTAAGCCCTGTGCATCACGCAGCCAATCTTTTCTTTTATTTTCTAAATGTTGATGTTTGGTCTGGTTCAAATCAGCTTGCTTCGACGTTTGCATACATTCACCTCTAGTTTTATGTTCCGCACTTCTCGTATAATGGTACCATATCTATTCATCTCATCCATTATAACTTGAACATGCCCCATAGAGAAGGAGAGCACATGTACAGCGAAGAACAGAAGATGTATTTTTCCAAGAATCTCTTGGATTGGTACCAGACACATAAGCGTGATTTACCTTGGCGTAGAAGCAAAAACCCTTATTATATATGGATTTCCGAAGTGATGCTGCAGCAAACGCGTGTGGATACGGTTATACCGTATTTCCATCGATTTGTGGATCAATTTCCAACTGTCGAGGCGTTAGCAACGGCTCCGGAAGAAAATGTACTGAAAGCGTGGGAAGGACTCGGCTACTACTCGCGAGCTAGAAACCTTCAATCAGCAGTCAGAGAAGTGCACGAACGTTACGAAGGTATTGTCCCGCAAAATAAAGCCGACATCTCCGCCCTCAAAGGCGTCGGTCCTTACACTTCAGGGGCGATCCTCAGTATCGCCTATAACAAGCCGGAGCCGGCTGTCGATGGCAATGTGATGCGCGTGCTTTCGCGCTATTTTCTCATCGAAGAAGATATTATGAAGCCGTCCACGCGGACGATTATGGAGAAGCTCGCGCGCGAGCTCATACTGGAAGGGACCGCCAGCGACTTCAACCAAGCCCTGATGGAGCTTGGGGCCATGGTGTGCACGCCGAGGTCCCCGCACTGCTTGACGTGCCCTGTCATGGCACACTGTTCAGCGCGTGAAGCGGGCATGGAAGAAGCCCTGCCCATCAAAAAGAAAGCCAAACCGCCCCGTCCAGAGCTGCGGGCAGTGGCTTTCATCGAAGGCACGGGTGAGAACGCAGGCAAATGGTTGATCCGACAGCGTCCGCAAGAAGGCTTGCTAGCCCGCATGTGGGAGCTCCCACATGTGGAATGGCCGTCGTCCGGATGGCAATCCGATGAGGACAATATGTCCGAGCTTCGTAAGGCACTTGCCGAGCAAGAGCAAATCGGTATTCAGCCCGATGAGTGGTTCATGGATACGGAACATATTTTTAGCCATATTGTGTGGAAAATGAAGGTATACCGCGCTACGCTCGGTGACGCGAATCGCCCAAGTACGGGGGAGGAATGGATCCCATTCCATTACCGTTGGGTAGGGCCGGAAGATCTCCAGAATTATGCGTTCCCCAATGTGTTTGTCCGAATCATCAAAGAATGGCAGGACCGCAACGAAGACTAGCTGCATGCAGCAAACAGCAATCTTAATGAATTTCGGCCTGGATCCCTTCGATATTTATTAAAGTGATGAGTTTCTTATCAATGAGAATCAGCTCATCATCAAGCAATTCCTGCAGGACCTTGGTGACGGATTCCCTCACCGTACCCACTAAGTTGGCAAGCTGCTGATGAGTCAGCTTTACATCAATAAGTAGACCGTCTGGCGTAGCGATACCGTGCTGCTCAGACAGTCGAAGGATTGTCTTAATAATACGTGAACGCACGCCAAGGAACGTCAAATCATAGATTTGATCATTGGCATGTCGTAATCGTTGCATCGTCGTTTCCAGGAGCTTTAGGCATAGCCTAGGGCTCTTTTCCATGAACGAAGTGAATGCGGTTCGACTAAGCACATACATCGTGCTAGCTGCCATGGTCTCTGCAGTTGCTGAGCGGGTCATGCCATTACTGAGTAGTGACATTTCTCCGAAGAAATCTCCGTCCCGGAATAAAGCTAGCGTGACTTCTTTCGCCTCGTCTAAACGATATATTTTCACAACACCTGAATGGATTAAATACATTTCCTCGCCAACTTCGCCTTCTTCAAAAAGGATGGTTCCCTTCTTTACTTTCTTATCTGTAAAAAGTGGTGCAATCCCGACTAGATCTTCTTCCTTAAGCTCTTGAAAGAGGGGGATGTTCTGAAGCAATGGAACAATGGATTTCAAGGAAATGCCACCTCGTTTCCTCATTATGGTAGTTCCTTCATCGTACAACGAGGCTCCATACACGTAAAGGAAAATTGCTAATTGTCATTTGATGGCATGAGACTCCTTTTCCTGGAATATCAATGGGAAGAAGAAAGGAGTCGATGCTTAATGGAATGGTATGTCAAGGTGTTATCGAATTATGTAGGATTTTCAGGCAGAGCAAGACGGAAGGAATATTGGATGTTTGCATTGTTCAATATTATTATCTCGATCGGATTAGGTATTGTGGAGGCTATAATCGGGTTGGATCAAGTCCTGTCGGGCCTATATTCGCTATTCATCCTTTTACCTTCTCTAGCTGTAGCCTTTCGTAGATTGCATGACACGGGTAAAAGTGGATGGTGGATACTGCTCGGCATCATTCCCTTGATTGGTTTCATCATTCTGCTCGTATTTTTCTGCCAAGATAGTGACGTCAATGATAATCAATATGGTCCCAATCCGAAGGGATAGCTAATCGCGCAAGGCTGTTTCTAAGAGCTTTAGGCATAGCCTAGGGCTCTTTTCCATTTTTACCAATACAGGAAGAGTCTTTTCAAGTACAATAGAAAAGCATTGTCAAAACTAAGCAATCTATTTGGAGGATTCAATGAAAAAAATAGCTCTATCCCTTCTCGCGACAGCAACACTAGGTATGGGGATCGGTATCGGTGCGTACGCACAATCGAATATCGAAACGATTCAAGCATTTATTAACCACGAAATTAAGTTCACGTTGAATGGACAAGCATGGGCACCGAAAGACCCAGATGGGAAACAATTAAGCCCTATTATTTATGAAGGCTCATCCTATGTACCACTTAGAGCGATCGGAGAGGTCTCGGGACTGAAAGTCAATTGGAATGCTTCCACCAACACGATTGAGTTGCAAGGCGCTGGCTCTAGTCCGTCTGGTGCAATACCATATAAGGATTCACAAAATTACGGCAACCAAACGGGGGTGCCAACAAGCAAGGATTCCGAGCTGCAATTGCCTTCAGCTTCCAATGATTCCGAGACGACTTATTCCACGTTTAATGTTCACACCGATACTTCAACGGCTGCCTACAAAGCAGATCAAGAGGAATCTGTAAGACGTAGTGGCATCGCTTTAACAGATCTGAAATATGAAAGAATTATCGGCACCAATGTCTTGAAACGAGTGAACATCGACGCCAGTTTTAGAGATGAGAAATTGCATCCGCTCCTCAGAGATGGTGTCGAATATGCAAGAGGTATCAGTGCAATGCTGGATTCCAATGCTACAAGTGAGAAGATTGTTTATAACTTGGATGGAAAATATGCCTTCTTTAATACGCATTATGATGTTGACGATTACACCAAAGACTCCCCAGAAAAACCTCAAATTAAATTTTATGTGGATGGTCAATTAATCGCAACGGGCGGCGTGTATGTGGGGTCTGATCAATTCGTTTTCTTTGACGTTAAAGGTGTGAAGAAGCTTGAAATCAGCTTTGAAGTGGCATCGCCTAAATACGCAGCTGTTGCTGCTTTATATGCACCAAGATTATATAAATAAGCATGGTACGAAAAAAAGCGACCCCTCAGGGTCGCTTTTTTAATCATCATATAGGGATCTTTTAG
Source organism: Paenibacillus plantarum (assembly GCF_013141695.1). Taxonomy (GTDB): domain Bacteria; phylum Bacillota; class Bacilli; order Paenibacillales; family NBRC-103111; genus Paenibacillus_E; species Paenibacillus_E plantarum. The sequence continues at coordinate 65,570 of NZ_WHNY01000020.1, read as the reverse complement.
CGGAGCTAAAAGTCTCTCAGATTACTTCGCCGCGTCGTAACGTTTGCCAACTTCGTTCCAGTTAACAACGTTCCAGAAAGCTGTGATGTAGTCAGGGCGTTTGTTTTGGTAGTTCAGGTAGTAAGCATGCTCCCAAACATCAAGACCAAGAACCGGCGTTTCGCCTTCCATGATCGGGCTGTCTTGGTTCGGCAAGCTGTACACTTTCAATTTTCCAGCTTTGTCAACAGCTAGGAAAGCCCAGCCAGAGCCAAAACGTGTAGTTGCTGCAGCAGCGAAATCTGCTTTGAATTTATCAAAGCCGCCAAGCTCGCTGTCAATTGCAGCTGCTAGTGCGCCTGTAGGTGCGCCGCCAGCTTCTGGTCCGATTGTTTCCCAGAATAGGGAGTGGTTAGCGTGTCCGCCACCATTGTTACGAACTGCTGTGCGGATATCTTCAGGAAGGCTGTTAAGGTCAGCGATCAGGTCGTTAAGGGATTTGTCATGAAGAGCTGGATGCTTGTCCAAAGCTGCGTTCAAGTTAGTTACATAAGCGTTATGGTGACGATCGTGATGAATCTCCATAGTTTTTGCGTCGATGTGCGGCTCAAGAGCTTCGTTTGCGTACGGAAGAGCGGGTAGTTGATGTGCCATTGAATAAATACCTCCTAAAAATTATGTAGTTTCAATTTCATTATGAAGGAACGCAGCTAATAAAGCAACATTTGTGTTTACTAAGTCGGTATTCCCTTAGATGCCGCGCCGTTCCATTTCCCGTGTAATCTGATTGTGCATGGCTGTATCTTGCTCATGAAGGTAGGGAGATAAGTCGCTCATGGTCCGGTGGAGCTGAAGCAGCTCGATTTCGGTCCATTCCTCAGGTTTCTTGGTGCTCAGGAACTGGAAATCCGGAATTTCGCGGGGGTACTCGTGTGCCGTAAGTTCATGATCTAGTTCGTTTTTGTTATCTGACATAGGTGTCACCTCTTTCTCATCGGAATATCCTCCTATAAGATGATGTATTTTCACGCATCTCATACATACTTTATAAAGTTTCACCCATATTCTTTATTTTCGTCTTCACATGAATATTCACTTCAGCTTCCGAGAACGCGTGTCCCCACTCATCCTGTACGTGCTCCCAAGCCTTGAATTGATAGGCGCGCGCATACAAGCCTAAACCGATGGGATCAATTTCATGCTCTTGCATTTTTTTTACGAGGGCCCTCATCTGCGATTCCAACTGCTGGTTGATCTCGGTTTCAAGCTTAGGCGCGTCATTGTTCCAATCGAAGGTGAAAGGTTTCTCTGTCAATTGAATAGGTACGGATAATTGGATGTCAAAAATGAATTTATTTTGCGCGAAGGTGACTTTCATGTCCCTGTTGACACGCAACGCATAGAAGCTGAGCGTGCCTGTATCAAAGAAGGATTCTCCCTTCTCTTCAGGAAGTTTGACGGATATGGATAGAGCACCATTTTTCTCCTTTTGCAGCATTTGAAGAAGTTGGTTCTCTGTATTGTTGATGGCGTAGGCATATTTCCCTTTTTTACTCAAAAACAGTGTGCCCGCTGCCAAAACTTCTGTATCCTTGCGAAGGTCAGTTAAGTAGGGGGTAATTCCTTTCTCATACATTTGCCGATGAAGGTCAAAAAGTGTGGAGACTTGCACCAGGTTGCGCATATGAGCGGTGTCCAGGAGCTTGGCAATATGCATGGACATTCTCCGTTTATCTGCTGGCGCAAAGTTAATAATTTCTTCGATGGAGCCCTCAACGGCAATGACTCTGGCCGTTTCGGAGATTTTGGGGTCACGGAAGAAGACATCCAGCAGCTTAAACCAGTCGTCATGGGCCAAGATACGTTTGCTAATGAGCACATTTTGGATTTTACCTGCGCTAATAAGCGCCGAAGCACGCGAGTCCAATTCGTTTCGGCTATCCCTCACGTTCATCGATGATACTTTTATGACTTCATTTTTCGACTTGGCCTCTTTGTTAAAGACGGGACTTGATGCATAAATAACGAGGTTATTATCTTTGTCCAAATCCATCCCGACCATGAGAACAAGCGTCACATTTTCTAAAGGCATTTGATCTTTGCAACTAGATATCAGGATGAAGAATGCGAAAATCGGAAATAAAAGCAAGCTCGTTCGCATCGGCTTCATGGGGAGGCCCTCCTTATTCGACGCATGCCTGCTAGAATGGCCCATAAGAGCGGCGGCATAACGAAAGCGATCCCGATTCCGATATTTTGGACAATATCTTTTAAGTGCACACTCGCATTCCAACCAGGCTTCCAAATCCATGCGACAGCTACCATTACGGTAAGTATGAGGAGGATGTGCAGTCGGGGCTGCCCTTTGAGTCCCAGCTGCTGTGTACAAATAACTACAGCATACAGCACAGGAATGAAGGTTCTTACGATAATGAGCAAGTAGGTGGAGAGGATTAAAATATCAAAGCGTTCCAGAAAACGAAACTCAATGATTTTAAATAAAGAGATGAGCGTATTATGGTATTGCGTGATCTCGTCTGGGCTGAAATTGACGAAAGCAAGTAACGTAAACAGCATGTAAATAACGAAGGTGATCGAATTCGCAATAATGATGCCGATGGATGCCGAGCTTTTATTTTCTAAGTAGGGGTATAGAAAGAAGGCAATTTCAAATCCGATAAAAGAGAGAATGTTGGTTCTTACGGTTTGTAAGATGGGGATCCAACCGTGTTTTAGGATGGGAAGCAGATGAATCCATTGCGCATGCTTGAATAGATAGAGGGAAGTTAAGATTAAGCCGCAGGAAAGGAAAAGGAGAATTTCAGAATAGCGGCCAATGATGCGAAATCCACCCCTAGTGATCATATAAGCAGGAAGAAGGAAAAGCAGCATAAGAACGGAAGAATTGGTTTGCTGCATAATCCAATTCTGAACTAACAGGGCCATACGATTATAAATCAAGTAGATGAAGAGGAGGAAATAGCCGATAAACATGACCATTCCCACTTTTCCAACCCATTTTCCAAAGTAGTGACTCAGTAAGTCGATGATGGTACCATTCGGGTGCCTTCTCATGATCTGAATGATAATCAGGCTGCTGGTCATAGAAGCAAGCCAACCGATGATTAAAACAATCCATCCGTCTGTCCCACAGCCTCTCGCAAGATCGCCAGGCAGAGGGAGAAGGCTAATGCCCATTTGAACACTGTGAATGAGCAAAATATACTGAAACAGCGTAATCTGATTGCCTTTCCCTGGATTCATGAAGAGTCATCTCCTTTCTGTTTCATTCTGCTATATCGACGTTTTTGAAGAGAGCGCACACTTTTGGGGCGGTGGACCATTTTTTTGAGCGGCAGGCGGATGAACACATCTTTCCAGTCTGCTATTCGGAGCGGTGCAATGGGAGTGCTATATGCCTCTCCAAGTGATTTTAAACTAATGAGGTGAGCTAGTATGACCATGGCGCCTGCCATAATCCCGACTACCCCGTAGAGGGAGGCAATCGTCATCATAGGGAAACGAATCAAACGAACGGAAGCGGCCATATCATAATTAGGGAGAATGAAGGAGGCAACCGCCGTGGACGCTACGACGACGACCATGAGATTGCTTACGATGCCAGCTTGAACCGCTGCTTGTCCAATGACAATACCTCCTACAATCCCGACAGTTTGGCCAACCGGCGCAGGAAGTCGGACGCCTGCCTCTCTTAACATTTCGAGCATAATCTCCATGATGAGTGCTTCAATGAAAGGCGGGAAGGGGACCGCCGATCGAAACTCGCCAATGGATAAAATCAAGTCCAAGGGAATCAGTTCATGATTATATGAAACACAGGCAATATAAAATGCCGGAAGAAACGCTGCGATAATACAAGCGAAGAAGCGAAGCAGTCGAAAGAAGGTAGCAACGGGCCAACGCGTGCTGTAATCATCGATACCTTGAAAGAACGCCGCTAATCCTACGGGTGCAATCAATACACTTGAGGATCGATCAACGACGACAACATAGCGTCCTTGTAACAGCTGGGATGCTGCAGTATCCGGTCGTTCGGTTGTAATCATTTGTGGAAACAGGGAGAAGGGGTTATCTTCGATTAGCTCCGCAAGTTCGCCCGTATTTAAGATGCAGTCGATCTGCAAGCTGGAGATGCGACGCTCTAATTCAAGACGTATGTCAGGGAGCGCAATATCTTCCAAATACAAGATAGATACTTTGCTTTTGGTCCTGTTTCCGACATAATGTTCTTTAATTTTGAGCTCCCGGCTGGAGATGTATCGACGAATTAAGGCAATATTTTGACTACCCGTTTCAATAAAGCCTTGATGTGCGCCTTTCAGTGAAGCTTCAATTTGAGAATCCTCAATAGCTCGTTGCGGCCAGCCTTGTGTTTCTAACGAAAAAACATGGGCTTGCCCATCAATGAAAAGAACGCTATAGCCGTACAATATTGCCGCTTCAACCGCTGACCACGCAATCATGCTGCTGAGATCGCCAATAGCGACGGGCAACTCGTCCTTCTCATCATTCGTTGTACGAAACATGAGCTCATGTAAGACATTATTGTTAATGGAATTTTTATCAACGAGACCATCTAGATAGACCAGTGCTGCCGAGGCTCCGGTTTGTTTATAAGTAAACGTGCGCACGATTAAATCGGGTGTGTCACTGAAAATCGTGGCGAGTTGATTTAGATTTTCGGAAAGGCATGTGGAAATTTCGACGATTTCTGACGGAGGCGGTTCCTGTAGATCGTTGGTGTTTTCTTCGAGCATCCGATTTGCGACTTTAAATAAGCGGCGGATCAATTCCATGTTCATCCATCCCATAAATTCTCAAATTCACAGTTCTGTCTTACATTGTTCCTTGGCGCGTCTCCTTTTATGCGTCTTCAAGGCTAGATCATAACGAATACATAGAGGTAAAAAGAACTAGAATAATCAGCTAAAAAGGAATTTTTAAAATTGAAAACGCTTGCATTTAAGCGCTTTCAAGAGATAAATCGAAAAAAACAAAGTTTTTTGTGAATTTCACCACATTTTTAGCAGGATTTCGTGTTTTTTTGTCGTATTTACTACTTTACCAGAAAATTAATCTCTACAAATTAATATGGAATTGGGAGAGAACCGTATGCATGTTCGTTCATTTCAACTTGGTGATACCTCTTCGGTTAAAGAACTTCTAGAAGACGTTCTGTCGGAAACCTGCTATGAAGAGACGATTGAAGCCTTCGCTCGTCAGCTTTCGTGGGACACGGAGCTTGTTTTAATCGCTCAAGAAGAAGAGCAAGTCGTAGGCATGATTATCGGCACGATTGATAATAACAATGGCTACTACTATAGGATCGCAGTCGCAACAGCATATCAACGTAAGGGTATCGGCAAAGCTTTGATCGAGGCAATGAAGCAGCGGTTTCTCGGGCGGAATGTTAAGAAAATTATGGTAACGGTAGATGTGCACAATGAAATGGTGCTGCCTGTGTATGAGTCTGCTGGTTACAGTTCAGATGACTTTTCCAGAGCTGCTCATCGACTTAGCATTGTGAAAAAAGTAAGCGTCTAGTCTTCACTTGTTACTGGTAGGGAATGAAATAAGTTTGCTTATAGGGAGCATATCTGTGCCGCCATTGCAATTGGGGGTCAGATATGCTTTTCTAGTATAATAAGGTGACGTTTCGGCAGCAACTTACAGAGGAGCTTGGAACATGGATAATTTCACGCCGTATGTGATAAAAAGCTTCAAACACGACGGGCATCTCCATCGCATGTGGTTGACCAATTGGCGGGTTCCTTCAAGTATGCTCCATGAAGAGCATCAGAAACAGGGCATGCTTGTGTTCATTAATAGTCAGACTAAGATTCAAGAAGCGGATGGCAAAGAGTGGGTTAGCCGCATTCCTGGGGTTTCTTTTTTCATTCCGAAAATGTGGTTTAATATCGTTGCTCTCATGGAGGAGACAGGGGTGCGCTATTACTGTAATGTGGCCTCTCCTTTATACGTGAATCAGCAAATTTTAACATATATCGATTATGACTTGGACGTTATCCGGCTGCCAGATCGAACAGTACATATTGTGGATCAAGATGAATACGAGCGTCATAAGCTCGGCTACCATTACTCGTCCCTTGTCGAAACGAAGGTGAAGGAGGGGCTTGCAGCGCTGCTGGCGTTAGTGAATGAGGACAAGCCGCCTTTCCAGGATGACATGGTGATCTACTATTATGAGCAATGGGAAAAGTATAAAAGTGGAGGCGGTTGAGTGAGCTTCTTTGTAGGGCGAGAAGATTCGAAAAGACAAGTTTCTGCACAAGGGTATGTTCATGAATCGAAAAGCTTCACGCACGAGCTGTGGGACTGGACGAAATCCATTCTCGTAGCTCTTCTTGTTGTTATCATTGTTCATCAATTCGGTTTCAATCTATCTACAGTGCGCGGTCACTCGATGGATCCGACGCTTCGAGAAGGCGAGTGGTTGTTCGTGAATAAAGCCATCACCTATTTGAAAGCACCGAGTCGGGGCGATATCGTGATTCTCGAGGAGCCTGAGAAGTTAGCATTACCTCAGCATCCATTGTTGGTCAAAAGGGTCGTGGCTATCGCAGGCGATGAAGTACAGAGCCGCCAAGGGGCGCTCTATGTGAACGGGGATAAAGTCACGGAGCCGTATGCGGATACGCCTATCGAAGATGGTGACTTCGGACCGACAGAGGTCGGACCGGGCCAGATCTTCGTAATGGGCGATAACCGGCATCATGCAGCAAGTGCAGACAGCCGTATGTTCGGGGTCATACCGATCAGTCTCGTCCAAGGACGGGCTGACTTTGTGTTATGGCCGCTTGATATGGCCGGGAAGCTGTAAATTCGTGTTCAAAAAGTCCGGTTTTCAGCACCGAGAAGATTGAAAGAAGATAGGAAATGAGGAGCGGAGCGTAGTGATAGCTACGTGAGCACCGGAAGTTCCGGCTGAATTCAATATTCGATGTCGAGTATGCTTCTTGGACTACTTCGTGATCAAAATTGGATTTGAGGGAAGGTGTGCGGATTGGCGGTTTCCATTCCTGACAGAACAGATTGGCGCAAGTTACAACAAGAGATCGTGGAAGCCGCGCCCTCTCTTGGTATTGATAAGATCGGCTTCACTTCTGCGGAGCCGTTTCATGCATTGAAAGATATCCTTCTCCGCCACAGGGAGAATGGCTTCGAATCCGGCTTCGAGGAGCCGGACATCGAGAAGCGGGTACATCCCGAGCTGAGCTTCGACGGGCCACGGTCGATCATCTCGATCGCCGTCGCGTACCCGTCGAAGCTCTCGAACCCGCCCCGATCTGAGCCTGGGGCTTATCGGGGCATGATCTCGCGCTCCTCGTGGGGGAGCGACTACCACGACGTGCTTCGCGACCGGCTCGCGAAGCTGGAAGCCTTCATCGCCGAGCGCGTGCCGGAGGCGAGACTAATGAGCATGGTCGACACCGGTGTCCTTGTCGACCGGGCTGTCGCCGAACGTGCCGGCATCGGCTGGAGCGGCAAAAACTGCGCCGTCATCACCCCCGAATGGGGGGCGTGGGTGTATTTGGGCGAAATGATCACGAACATCCCGTTCGAATCCGATATAGGTATTATGGACCAATGCGGAGACTGCACGATTTGCATCGATGCCTGTCCCACAGGGGCGCTAGTCGGCCCAGGGCAGCTCAATTCGAGCCGCTGCATCTCGTTCATCACACAGACCAAGGGGTATGTGGATGACGAATACAAACGCAAGATCGGTAACCGACTCTACGGCTGTGATACGTGCCAGGTCGTTTGCCCAAAGAACAAGGGGATGAACTGGACGCATCATCCCGAACTGCAGCCTGACCCGGAGAAGGTCAAGCCGCTGCTCATTCCCTTGCTCACGATGTCGAACAAGGACTTCAAAGAGCAGTACGGGCGCATCGCAGCATCCTGGCGCGGCAAAAAGCCCATCCAGCGCAACGCGATCATCGCGCTGGGCAATTTCAAGGACCGCACAGCGGTGCCGGTCTTGAGTGATCTGCTGCGGAGCGATCCTCGCCCGGAAATCCGGGCTACCGCAGCGTGGGCGCTAGGGCGCATCGGCGGTGAGGATGCTTTCGCCGCTTTAACGAAAGCTGCTGCGGCTGAGCAAGAGCCGCAGGTAAAGACGGACATCGAGAAAGCCATAGCTGTACTGAACAGTCAAGCAGTGGCCGTACAGGAGGAATAAGATGAAACAGCCGCAAGAAACAGTCTTGCTCACCTACACAGAGATCGACTCGCCGATAGGTCCCCTCGTGCTTGTGGCATCCCCACAAGGCCTCTGCAAAGTCGAGTTCGGTACCTATGAGAAGAATCGAGAACAACGTGAGCAGTGGGCAAGTCGTTGGTATGGGGCGTTTGAGCTTATCGAAAATGCGGAGCAGCTAGCGCCCGTAGCTGAGCAGTTAATGCAGTATTTTAAGAGAGAACGAGATAGCTTTGAAGGGGATCTGGACCTACAAGGAACAGATTTCCAGAAGCGTGTATGGCTGGCTTTGCAAACGATCCCCTATGGGGAGACAGCATCCTATAAACATATAGCGGAAGCGATTGGCTCGCCGAAAGCTGTTAGAGCCGTAGGGGGAGCGAACAATCAGAATCCCATACCTGTCATCATCCCATGTCATCGGATCATTGGCGCAAACGGCGATCTTGTAGGATATGGCGGGGGCCTTCCGACCAAAGTGCACTTATTAGATTTGGAACAACGATCATTGCTAACCTAGAAGTTCAACAACTACAACATGTGGAGTGAATCCTATGAAATATGTGCATTTGGATTCGGTGGAGTCCGGTCAATTCCTGGGACGTACGATATATGCCAGCAATGGGGCTATTTTGCTTTCGGAGAATGTGCAACTAACCGTATTTATGATTAATACGCTGAATCGAATTGGCGTGACGATGATTTATATCAAAGACCCCAACCTAGAAGATGTGGAGATCCCGGAAATCCTATCGGATGAAACGAAGCGACTTGTCATGACACAGATGGGGCAGACGTTCGCGTCTATTCAGTCAGGGAAAGATTTCAACTCGCGCAACGTCAGCATCTCCATCAACACACTACTAGATGAGATTATGAAAAATCGTGATGTTCTCGTACAGTTGAATGACATTCGGACGCAGGATAATCAAATGTATATCCATGCCATGAACGTCTGCATGATGGCCGTACTCATCGGGATGAATATGGGGATGAATGCGACCCAATTGAAGGATCTCGCTATGGGGGCGCTTCTGCATGATATTGGGAAAGTGGAGCTGCTCACAGACGATGAATCGGAGGATCCGCGGCGACATCATACGTGGCGTGGGTTTGAGCTATTGAAGAATAAGCGTGAGTTCAATCTGCTCATTGCACATGTTGCCTTTCAGCATCATGAGGCTCTGAATGGAGAAGGCGCTCCGAGAGGGATCATGGGGGAAGATATTCATCTCTATGCCAAAATCACTGCCGTCGCTAATATGTACGACAACTTACTCTTTGATATGTCTGCAGGACGCCGCAAGCTGCCGCATGAAGCTTGTGAATATATGCTGGCGTTGGCGGAGACGAAACTGGATCGCGATGTGTTGATTCAATTTTTGAAAATTGTTTCGATCTATCCGACGGGAACTTCGGTTCGATTGACGAATCGGGAGACTGGCGTTGTCGTTGGTCAGCATAGAGGACTTCCAACGCGTCCGATTATTCGGATTGTGAAGCAGGATGCCACAGATAAAGTGTTGGATATCAAAGAGATCGATCTGGCGAAGGAAACGACTTTATTCATTGAACAAGTTCTTTAATTTGTAAACCGTGGAACAGAAATGATATGATAGAACAAGCATTCTATTCTAAATATATACAAGCAGGGGGCACAGGTTATGTGGAGTTATTTAATTCCCATTTTCACATTGATTGCAGGTTTGGTTGGCGGTTTCTTTATTGGTGTATTCTATTTGAAGAGACAGCTTGAATCCATGCAAAACAATCCTGAAATGCTAGCCAAAATGGCAAAGCAAATGGGTTACAACATGAATAAGCAACAACTGAATAAAGCACAACAGATGATGAAGAATCAAAATTTTAACCAAAAGCGGAAATAAGAAATAAAGAAATAGGGTGGAGTGGTAGAGAAGATGGCATCCATCGATTATAAAAATGGATTAGTAGCAGAAAATCGCGAGCAGATAGAAGGTCATGTCCGTGAAATTTTGCGACTGATTGGTGAAGATGTAGATCGGGAAGGTCTATTGGATACGCCAGCTCGTGTAACACGTATGTACGAAGAAATTTTTGCAGGGTATGCAGCAGATCCTCGCGAAGTACTTGGTGTTACTTTTGATGAACAGCATGAAGAACTTGTTATTATCAAAGATATCGTTTACTACAGCCAGTGTGAGCACCATATGGCGCCTTTCTTTGGCAAAGTCCATGTTGGTTACTTACCAAGCGGTAAAGTGGCTGGTCTCAGCAAATTTGCTCGTTTAGTAGATGTCGTTACACGCAAGCTGCAAGTACAAGAACGTATTACCTCTGAAATTGCTGACATTCTATTCGATGTGCTTAAGCCGCATGGCGTCATGGTCGTCGTTGAGGGCGAGCATATGTGCATGTGCGCAAGAGGCGTGAAGAAATACGGCAGTCAAACCGTAACATCTGCTGTGCGCGGTTCCTTCCGTAAGGATGCAACACTGCGTTCGGAATTTCTATCTTTATTAAAATAATAAGAGCACCGGGGAATGTGCACGAAGACAATCGTCTTGTGCATCATTCCCTTTTTTCAGTTGTGCACCAGGTTGGGCTTGTTGGGGCATGGAGAATATAGTATTCTTGTAAATTAATAATCCTTCTGCATCAGGGGGTCGAATGGTGACTATCGTACATGCTCTCGCATAAACTGATAGCAGTGTGAGGAATCCCCCAGCAGCAGGATACAGGTAAGAACGGCGCCCTACAGCACTAGAGGGCTAGAGGAGGCAAACATATGAACAACATACGGAAATATCGGCCTGGTGAGGCAGCTTCCTCGAAATGGAGTGAAGAACGGGATGAATTTGAACGGGATTATGCAAGGTTGATTCAGTCACCGACTTTTCGGCGTCTACAAGGGAAATCTCAGGTGTTCGGGGCTGGTTCGGGAGATTACTATCGGACTCGTCTGACGCACTCCTTGGAGGTTGCACAGATTGCGCGAGAAGTGGCGAAGCGTTTAGAGCGGACGAATCCCTTTTTGAGCAAAAGAGAGCATCCAGGCCTGATCATCGATCCGACCGTGGTTGAGTGCGCATCCATAGCGCATGACTTCGGTCACCCGCCTTTTGGACATAAGGGCGAAGAAGTGCTCAATCATATCCTGATGAGGGATCACGGCTTGAAATATGAGGGCAATGCGCAAAACTTCCGGATCCTCATGTTTCTTGAAAAACGTGCAGGCAGCGAGAGTGGCTTGGATCTGACGGCAGCTGTGCTTCTCGGTATCAACAAGTATCCTTTTTTGATCGAGGAAGAGGGACGTCTCAAGGGTGTCTATGGGGCAGAGTGGGACGTCATTCAAGAGCTGCGTGACATTTGGAAAATGCCAGAGGGCTGCTCCACATTGGAAGCGCAATTAATGGACCTCTGCGATGATATTGCGTATTCTACGCATGATATCGAGGATGGCATTCGGGCAGGCAAAATTCAAATGAACGCTACCTTTTTCGAGGATCAACGATTGATTCGACACCTCGTGATGGAGATATTGAACGATCCCAATCAACATAAATTCGGCTGGGAGCAAGTTGATATTGAGCAGATGGTGCGCCGGGTTCTGCATGATTATTTGGAGCAGTGGGAGCTTATTTTTGCTGAGTGCAACCGCGAGGAATCACGGACGCGCAGAGAGATGAAAGCGCGCTGGGTCAGCTCCTTCGCCAGCCGCCTCGACATCATCGACGATACGGATCGCGGCTGGAAGAAGGTCGCCCTCGTCAAAGACGGCGCAGAGGATATGGATCTGCTGCGCACGATGGAGATCCTCAAGAAACTGGCGTGGGTCACGCTGATCAAGGATTTCCGCGTCCTGCGTCTGCAAAAGCGCAGCGAGATCATCGTCGAGCGTCTCTGGGACAGCTTCATCGAAAAGGACAAAGGGCAATGGATCATCCCGCCCGACTGGATCGATAGCTACGAGCGGCGCAGCAGCAATAGTCATTGGAGCTGGCCGCGCTTCGTCGCGGACTACATCTCGGGCATGACCGATGCGTATGCCGAGAAGGTATACGCGGAGCTGTTCGCGAGTAAATCGGGCTCGATTTACGAGATGGATTGAGTGGGGCGTGCCCACTCAAGTTCTGTCTGCAAGTAGATGTGAGTGGGTGCTTGTAGCTACAAGTAGCCACAAGGACCAGCAAGTACCTTACAAGTAACCAACAACCTCGCCACCTCTCTTCAACCAACCAGCCGCCGCCAGAGCGCAAATAGATGGATTTTATACAGCTAATCTATCTAGTTTTTCTCATTTAGGAAGATTAGATGGATTTCCTGTAGCTAATTTGATGGTTCTAAGCGGAAATGGCGGAAACCGCAATATTTAGCTGTACTTTTTCCATTTAAATTCAAAAATCAACGAAATAAGCCAAAATTAGCTGTAGGTTTTCCAGTTAAGTTGGCTGTTATGGGCATACATGGGGTACTTGGATCGAAGCGCATAAGGAGTCTAATGCACAAGAGTACTGTGAGTCCAGGGTTTAAGTAAGGACCTAAGTAACTAGCTACTTTTCACCAATTTAACCTTTAGCGAACACAGCCACTTGTCACTTAACGCAAACAGTAACCCACCCGCTTTTCACTTTCCGCAACCCATCACTCACCAGTAGCCACTTGTCACTCCTCACAAACCGTAACCCACCAGTAGCCACTAGTCACTCACGACAAACCGTACCCCACCAATAGCTACTATTCACTCATCACAAACCGTACCCCACCAGAAGCCACTAGTCACTCACCACAAACCGTAACCCACTAGTAGCCACTAGTCACTTACCACAAACCGTACCCCACCAGAAGCCACTAGTCACTTACCACAAACCGTACCCCACCAGTAGGCTACTATCACTTACCACAAACCATCACTCAACAGTAGCTACTATTCACTCATCACAAACGAACACCCAGCAGCGCAAATCCACCACCCCCGCCGAGTGCAAATAGATGGATTTAGTACAGCTAAACTATCTAGTTTTTCTAATTTAGGAAGTTTAGATGGATTTCCTGTAGTTAATTTAGCGGTTTTAAGGGGAATTAGGGGAAACCGCGACATTTAGCTGTACCTTTTCCATCTAAATTCAAAAATCAATAAAATAAGCTAGAATTAGCTGTAGGTATTCCAGTTAAGTAGCGACACAGGAGCATGCGGTTGAGAGGTTTGCTGATTTGGCTGATGGGGGGTAAGCGCTGCTTGTCTCTTTTCGGTTAGGTTCATATCGGCAGGCAAGCCGATAAAACGGCAAAAAAATACCGACCTCATCAGAGGTCGATTTTATAGGGAGGAGGGAATACCAGCGTTAACGTGCTCGGATGTGGCCGATGGTTCAATACTGCCGAGGAAGTCCATCGTGCGGCTCACATACGTTTTGGGCTCAGCGCGGTACAGAAGTTCATGTTGTGCGTTAGGGAGAATCCATAGCTTAGAGGCGATATTGTGTTGCTGCTTGAACATGGCCTCGACTAAAAGATGAGGAGCCTTGTTGTCATTTGTGCCATGAATCAGGAAGATTGGCATCTCATATGACGTTGTAGTTACTTTAGTGAAAGGCACGTCATGCAAGCTTACGCCATTAAGTAAAGGAAAGAATAAACGGACAAGTGGGAGAGAAGGGTATTTCGGCAGACGCACAACTTGATTCATATTTTGATAAAGGGTGTCCGAGTTCAGTAGAAATGTACTGTCTAGGATCATCCCTGAAATATCTCCATTTTGCTGTAGAGCAGTCTGTAAAGCAGTGCCTGCCCCCATGGAAAAGCCCCAAATAAAGATTGAACCACCAGTGGATTGTTTGACGTAGTCAATGGCCCCAAGAAGCTCTTGGGATTCCTGAACACCGCCGGTCATGAGGCGACTGCTAGTGGGATTCACATAGCCATAGTCAAACATGAGAACGTTATACTGCTTTTTATGAAGCTCGCGGGCCAAGGTGTACAAAGGAACCCATTCTTCTTCACGATTACCGCCATAGCCATGTGAGAAAATGACAGTTTTACTAGAGCCTACTGCTGGGATGAACCAGCCATCTAAGTTGGAGTTACCGTTTAGACTCGGAAAGGAAATGTTCGTATAAGGAAGTCGGACAGCCTTCATCGGATTCGAATGTAGAGGCTCAATATGTGGCCTTGCCAAAGTCCAAGCAATGTAAGCGTGGAAGATGAGTACGACTGAGGTGCAAAGAATTAATAAAGTTAGAAAAGCTGTGGTGATTAGCTTTTTCCTGCGTAGAAAAGGTTGTGTAACCTGATCAAGAGTGGGTTGCAGCGATCCCGTAACAGGATTGAGTGTAGTAGTAGACATCGATGAAGCCTCCCTCCGTGAAGATGTGTATGTGAAATTTCGCTAGTTAGAGGTATGAATTGGGAAGGGAGAGTTAATTGTTTAAATATTCTGATAAATATTTCTATACTTTAATATTATTCTGAATGCGCTTACAAGTCAATGTAGATGCGGCATTTGTAAGCCTATTGTAACGGTTCTGTAATAATGGGAAAAAGAGGTGTTTGACCTTTACGGTTCCATGTAGTTTCGTTATACTGAACATAACAAGGTTTCATATAGTGAAACTGTTTGGCTTATGAAGGTGGTGACTCTTCTATGGAAGATGGCAAGCTGACCGTGCGTGCTGTTGAGCGCGCTTTAGATATTATGCTTTGTTTCACGGGGGCGTCCGAGTTGACGTTAACCGAAATTGCTACACGTGTGCAGCTTCACAAAAGCACCGTGCATCGCCTTCTCGCATCGCTTGAAGGCAAGGGCTTCATCATGCGTGATGAAGCGACGGACAAGTACAGATTGGGCTACCGGCTCTGGGAGCTTTCGGCCAACCTGTCCAAAGAGGGAGACCCTGGCATCATTCTGCTGCCGGAGATGGAACGGCTGCGCGATCAGCTCGGCGAGACGATCTCGCTGTACGTGCAGGACGGCCTGGTGCGCGTGCGCATCCAAGCCGTGCAGAGCAACCATGCCATCCGACGTGTGGCCCCTGTCGGGGCGCGAATGCCGCTTTACGTCGGCGCCTCGAGCAAGGTGCTCGTCGCCTTCGCTGAGCCAGGGCTGCTGGAGCAGCTGCTAACCTCGGCCGACTGGCCGACAGGATTAGACACGCAGGCGTACCTGCAGCAGCTCAGCGACACACGGCGCGCGGGCTTCGCCACGAGCGTCGAAGAGCGCGAGCCTGGCGCGGCGGCTGTGTCCGCGCCGATTCTCGACCGCGGCGGCCGACTAGTGGCCGCCCTCGCGGTCTCGGGTCCAGCGAACAGGCTCACGCTGGAGCTGATGCAAGAGCAGGCGCCGACGATTATGGAGGCGGCGCGCCGGATGGGCACGATGCTGCGCTAAGCGGTATCGTTGGCCATCTTGCAGTACATAAGCAATCGCGGTGGTCTTATCTCGCGATAAACACCGATTTAAGCAGTAATAAGCAAGGGTAAACTTGCTTATTACTGCTTTTTCATTCTTCCGTCCCGTCCCGCCATGTCCCTTCGCACCGCTCCCATACGTTTCCCAACATAGACGGATGCTTTGCCGCCGTTAAGCCATACTAAACGTGGGAAGGGGAGTGGGCAAACCATGAAGAAGACAGCCTCGATGCTGGCGATTTGGATAAGCTTAGCCAGTAACATCGTACTGACCGCCATCAAAATCATCGTCGGCCTTCTGTTCAATAGCCAAGTACTGATTGCTGACGGTATTCATAACGCTGGGGATGTTATCGCGACAGCAACAGCTTACAGCTCCATGCGTGTATCCTCCAAACCAGCGGATGTCGATCACCCTTACGGGCATGGAAAAGCAGAGGTGCTCGGTGCTTTTATCGTTGCAATAATATTGGGCTTAGCCGCGATCTATATGGGCTATCACTCCATACATGCCCTATTTGAGGCAGCAGGAGAGGCGCATATCATTGCCCTTTGCGCAGCTATCGTTTCTCTCGTATGGAAACAAATTCTCTATGTCTACACGATGCGTATAGGAAAGCAGCTCAATAGCAAAGGGTTGATTGCCACCGCCTACGATCATTTAGCGGACGTGTACGCCTCTATAGCGGCTTCTGTAGGGATTGGTTTAGCATTGATCGGAGATCATTACAACATTAGCTACTTGGCGTACGGAGATCCGGTAGCGGGGATCATCGTCTCTTTCCTTGTATTGAAGTTAGCCTACGAAATGGGCAGCGAATCCTTTGATATTTTGATGGAGCGTAGTGTTAGCCAAGCCTATATCGAGCAGTATGCTGCGTTGATCCGGGGTGTGCCAGAGGTGAAACGGATTGATCGACTACGTGCGAGGGAACATGGCCATTACATATTAGTTGATGCGAGGCTTGGCATTCCGGGCCAGCTGTCGATCCAAGAAGGTCACGATATCAGTCGCAGCATTAAGCAGAAAATCAAAGAAGCCCATAGTGATGTGGATGAGGTGCTGGTGCATTTGAATCCTTGGTACGAGGAGCAAGCTGACGCATGAGTAGGTGCGTTGGCTTTTTATAATTCTACAATCCAGCAACTCATTTAATGTTTCTATGAATGGAAGAAATAGAAAATAAAATAGTGTATGATAAGGATATATTTTAAGGAGGTTGAATTCAATGTTAAAATTACATGAGTCCAATATACCAACCTTAACCAACAATGAAGTGTTAGCAATAACAAAGCTTAAATCCAGAATAAAAAATGAATTAAAAGCGACCCATTTATTTTTGTTCGGTTCTAAAGCCAGAGGAGATCACACTAGGGATTCTGATGTTGATTTGATGATTGTGACTTCGCTGGAATATTCTAAGGAGCTTAGAAGAAATCTTTCAGATATTCAATTTGATGTCATCATGGAGGTTGATGCCCCTCTTATGTGCAAGTTGGAAGGGGAGAGCGATTGGAACTCTGTGTCGTATAGAGCATTAAGAGACCCTATTCTAGAGGAGGGTATTGAAATTGAATTATGATCAGGTGGCTGTATTGCTAGGGAAATCAAAAAGCTCTTACAATTCCGCTGTCAGGGATCACGAGAATGGATCAAATGATAGGGCTATAAGTTCTCTGTATTATTCATGTTTTCAAGCCTTATTTGCTTATATGTTGCATATTGGAAAGAGTAGTAGTAAACATACTTATGTTAGATCTTTTCTGAATAAAGAATTGACATTAACGGGTAAGGTTCCCATTGAACTTAGTAAAATGTATAACGAGTTGATGGATATGCGATCTGACGCAGATTATAGTCCCACTATTGTTTTCACTTCTGAGGAGGTTTCTGAACTTTTTTTACCCGTTCTGAGATTTAACGAAATCATGGAATCTCTGATCATAAGTCAAGGGAATTAATAGAACCTAAGGAAAGTCAGATCACAGCTAATAAAAAAACACCCCTACACGAGCTCGCGGCTCCATCTAGTGGTGTTTTATTTATACATCTCGTTCATCACACGATTCGAATATTTTTACTTCGCAAAAATATGATTCCCGATCTGTAGCGTCTGTTGACGAGTCCAGATCCATGAGCTTGTTGCTGTTTTCGGGTTGAAATAGTAAAGCGCGCCACCCGTTGGGTCCCAGCCGCGAACAGCCTCTAATGCAGCTTTATAAGCTTGACTATCTGGTGTTAAATTATATTGGCCATCGCTGACTGCCGTAAAAGCACCACTCTCGAACACGATACCTTGAATGGTATTCTCGAACTGACTGGATTTTAGTCGGTTCATAACAACCGCTCCAACAGCCACTTGCCCCTCATAGGATTCACCGCGTGCTTCACTGTAAATAACTTTAGCTAGCATGTCCAGCTCAGCTTGATTCACTGTGAATTTACGCAAGTACTCCCACGTCTTCGCACCAACGATCCCATCCACGCTTAGTCCATAATTCGTTTGGAAGTTACGAACTGCCGCGGCTGTAATCGGACCATATTTTCCATCTATAGAAGGCTCATAAATGCCTAAAGTTTTTAGTCGGAATTGTGCGTCCCATACGTCACCATTTTGTGTACCTTGCTTTAAAGTCGTAGCTTCTGCTGCGGATGCCTTCGGGCTCCACGTACCTGCATTCATCCCTAAACCAAAGGAAGCTACGAGTGCGACTACGACTAGTTTTTTAATCAACATCATCTTCATCTCCCCTTTCGCTTTCCTCAGTATAGGCATCAATATACATCGTCTCAACCCGCAGTTTTTGGAAATGTAAGTCAATCCCTTGGGGCAGTAAGGGTTGAGCAGGCTCATTTTTTTATCGAAATGAGCGAATTAATCATTATTTTTTCCGTAATGTGTAAAAAGCCCGAGACTGCCATGAAGGCAATCCCGAGCTTTTGTGTGTGTGTTTTGCTGGTTGTTGAGTGTATAGAATTAGTTTTTGTTTTCCGCAAGAATCGAACGAAGAACGGTTTGCAGGATACCACCGTTACGGTAGTAGTCTACGTCAACCAAGCTATCCAAACGCACAAGAGCTGTGAATTCGAAGCTAGTGCCATCTTCACGAGTTGCAGTAACTTTAACAGTTGAACCTGGTTGAACGTCGTTGCTAAGGCCTGTGATGTCGAATGTTTCACGACCCGTAATTCCTAGCGTTTTCCAGCTTTCGCCGTTAACGAATTGAAGTGGAAGAACACCCATTCCAACAAGGTTACTACGGTGAATACGCTCGAAGCTTTCAGCGATAACTGCTTTAACGCCTAGCAAGAAAGTACCTTTAGCTGCCCAGTCACGGGAAGATCCAGTTCCGTACTCTTTACCTGCGATAACGACAAGGTTTTGACCTTCAGCTTGATACTTCATGGAAGCATCATAGATGGACTCGACTTCGCCAGTTGGCAAGTAAGTTGTTACGCCGCCTTCAGTTCCTGGAGCCACTTGGTTACGAATACGAATGTTCGCGAACGTACCGCGCATCATCACTTCGTGGTTACCACGACGGGAACCGTAGGAGTTGAAGTCTTCTCTTTTTACACCATGGTTGATCAAGTATTGGCCTCCAGGGCTGTCTACTTTAATGTTACCAGCAGGGGAGATGTGATCCGTTGTTACGGAATCGCCCATAAGTGCTAGTGTTTTGGCGCTGCGGATATCTGCGATATCATCAAGAACGGTACCTAGGTCTGTGAAGAAAGGAGGCTCTTGGATGTATGTGGAGTTCGTGTCGAACTCGTACAGATCGCCTTCAGGAATTTGGATTTGGTTGAAACGCTCATTCGCACGGAATACATTGCTGTATTTGTCGCGGAACATGTCAGGGCTCATAGCAATGTTAAGAGCATCTTGAATCTCTTGGTTTGTAGGCCAGATATCTTTCAAGTAGACAGGTTTGCCAGTGTGGTCATTACCGATTGGATCTGTCGCAAGATCGATGTTCACAGTACCTGCAAGAGCATAAGCAACAACTAATGGAGGTGATCCAAGGTAGTTCGCTTTTACTTGCGCATGCACGCGGCCTTCGAAGTTACGGTTACCGGAGATAACAGCAGCAACGGTCATATCGTTGTCGATAATCGCTTTGCTTACTTCGTCTGGAAGCGGACCGGAGTTACCGATACAAGTTGCACAGCCGTAACCAGCAACGTGGAAGCCAAGAGCTTCTAGGGACTCAAGAAGGCCTGCTTTAATCAGGTACTCAGTAACAACAAGGGAACCTGGTGTCAAAGAGCTTTTTACGAAAGCTGGTTTTTTCAAACCAAGAGCTACCGCTTTTTTCGCTACAAGCCCAGCACCGATCATAACGCTTGGGTTGGAAGTGTTCGTACAGGAAGTAATCGCCGCGATGACGACTGCACCAGTACCCATTTTAACGGTTTCGTTTGGATACACCACATCAACAACTTCAGCGACTTTCTCTTCCGTCAAGCCGTATCCGCCTTTTTCGATCGGTGTACGGATGATAGCGTTGAAAGATTCTTTCATGTTCGTAAGTTCTACGCGATCTTGCGGACGTTTAGGACCAGCTAAGCTTGGAACTACCGTGCTAAGATCAAGCTCAAGAACATCTGTGAACACTGGATCTGGTGTGCTGTCTGTGCGGAACATGCCTTGTGCTTTGTAGTAAGCTTCAACAAGCGCGATTTGCTCTTCCTCACGGCCAGTAGCACGCAAGTAGTTCAATGTTTCGTTATCGACAGGGAAGAAACCGATTGTTGCGCCGTACTCAGGAGCCATGTTCGCAACTGTTGCACGGTCAGCCAAGGAAATGTTGCTTAGTCCAGGACCGAAGAACTCAACGAATTTACCAACAACGCCTTTTTTACGCAAAATTTGAGTAACTGTCAATGCCAAGTCAGTCGCTGTAGCGCCTTCTGCCAATTGACCAGTCAATTTGAAACCAACAACGTCTGGAGCGACGAAGTATAGAGGTTGACCAAGCATACCAGCTTCCGCTTCGATACCGCCAACGCCCCAACCTACAACACCAAGACCGTTGATCATTGTTGTATGGGAGTCTGTACCTACGAGGGAATCCGGGTACACGACAGTTTCGCCGTCAATTGTTTTCGTTGCTGCAACAGATGCCAAGTACTCCAAGTTAACTTGGTGAACGATACCTGTTGAAGGTGGCACTGCACGGAAGTTATCGAATGCTGTTTGTGCCCAACGCAAGAAACGGTAACGCTCTTCGTTTCTTTCGAATTCTAAGTTAATGTTCATTTCGAGTGCATCCGGGGAGCCGAAAGCATCAACCATGACAGAGTGGTCAATTACAAGATCAACAGGAACTAGTGGGTTAATACGTCTAGGATCTCCACCTTCACGAGCCATAGTCGCACGCATTGCCGCAAGGTCAACGACGACTGGAACGCCTGTGAAATCTTGAAGAACGATACGAGCAGGAATGAACGGAATTTCTTTGTTCTCATCGCGGCCTTCAGCCCAGCCAGCGATTTGTTTCACGTGCTCACTTGTAATCGCGCGACCGTCAAATTGACGAATAGCAGCTTCAAGTAGAACGCGGATGGAAACAGGAAGATTGGTGATTGTGCCGTGACCTTGGCTTTCAAAGTCAGGAAGGCTGTAATACTGGAACGATTTCGTGCCGACAGTTAACTGCTTGCGCACAGAAAAAGAGTCCTTATTGGACATAGGTAGTTCCTCCTCAAATAATAATATCTAACCATGCCATCGAATTTCATCTAGTGAAACTCGATTTCATAATTCCCTCTACCTCAAGTATAGCGCTTCGCCACGTGTGAGTAAAGATTAATTTCAATCATTTTTACCATCAAAATGTCATATATTGAATCAATTCAAAGCAATTCGGGCTTGTCCTAATGAAACCTATACCATGCCTTAATAAAAGCTAAGGAGGGATACCAAGATGTCCTGGAAAACAGCGCTCTACAATTACGTTCATGCGAAAAATCAGGCTGAGCTTGAAGGCTCATCCGCACCCTTGGAAGCATTTGTCTCGGACAGCGCTTATGTACGGAAACAGGATGTCAAGGTGCGAAGGCTCCAGAACAGTTACCGAGAACGTGACGCTAAGCTGCTGCGCGGAGAAACCAAGCTCCGTATGCAAGGTGTTAAGGAATTGCCATATGGTATTATTGCGGATATCCAGCTGCATCGGTTTTTGACCTATCAAATTGGTTTGATAGAACATCAGGAGGAGCGTATAGAATCAGAACGAGTGATCATTGAGCAAAATGTTTCAGGCTGGAAAGTTCAAAGTGCGGAGCTCGTACAAAGCGAAAAGTCTCAGCCTAGCCGCGGCCGCAGCTTCCATTTGTCAGAGAATGAAACGTTCCTAGACACCCAGCGCAGCTCACCATCTCTTCCTTATATCAATCCTAGTATACGCAATACGAGTGGTCTGGAATCCGCTCACCGCAAAATCATTTATAATCGTCCCAAAGTCGTCCAATATGCGGAAAAATGGTGGCAAACACCGAATCCTAGTTATGAGTATTTTGAAGTAGATTGCACGAATTATGTCTCGCAATGCCTCTTTGCAGGCGGGGCTCCAATGGACTATACTGGGAAAAGGGAATCGGGCTGGTGGTATGCTGGCAAAAAAGGAAATCAAGAGCTTTGGAGCTATAGTTGGGCAGTAGCCAACAGCTTGCATCATTACCTTGAACGTCCTCATAAGCATGGTTTGACAGGTACAGTCGTCAAGGATGCTTGGGAGCTACAGCCAGGAGACACCATCAGCTATGATTGGGATGGCGATGGCCGCTTCCAGCACAACACAATCGTTATAGGTAAAGATGCCAATGGGATGCCGCTCGTTAATGCGCATACCTTTAATAGCCGTAATCGGTACTGGGCATACAAGGATTCACCTGCTTGGTCAGAACGGACGAAATACATGTTCATTCATGTTGCTGATGAAATGTAAGATGGCATAGAGAATTGTAAATACTAGACGGAGGTACGTAATGAGCCGCAAAATACGAATTGGTTTAATTTATGGAGGGAAATCCGGTGAGCATGACGTGTCTTTGCAAACAGCATTGGCGGTTATGAAAGCTGTGGACTTCACGAAATATGAGATAACACCGTTTTATATATCCAAAAAGGGCGAGTGGAGAAGCGGAGCGCCGCTTTTGGGTCCTGCTGAGTCCAAGGAAGCGCTGACCTTCAGTACGGACGATGCTGGAGCCCCTGCTTCCAACGCGCTGGCACCGATTTTTGGTGGTATTCAAACGAAGGGTGATGTAGCTGTTTCTTCTATTACATCTGCTGCAGCGGAGGATCTCGGATTAGATGTTGTATTCCCGCTATTACATGGAACGTTCGGGGAAGATGGGACGATTCAAGGACTTTTGGAAATGGCGAATATTCCTTATGTAGGTGCTGGTGTACTGGCTTCTGCTGTCGGCATGGATAAAGTCATGATGAAGAAGGTTTTCGCTCAGGAAGGACTTCCACAGTGCATTTTCCGTCATTTTACTCGTACCGAGTGGGAAAAGAACCGCGATTATCACCTTATGGAGCTGGAAACAGCGATTGGTTACCCATGTTTCGTGAAGCCGGCTAATTTAGGCTCAAGCGTTGGGATTTCCAAAGCGAGAAATCAAGAAGAGCTGATCGCGGCCGTTGCTTTTGCTTTCCAATATGATCGCAAAGTGATTATTGAAGAGAATATCGATGCCCGTGAAATCGAAGTTGCCGTTCTGGGGAATGATGAGCCTATCGCTTCTGTCGTAGGTGAGATCGTATCTTCGAATGAATTCTACGATTATAAAGCCAAATATTTGGACGGCAAATCAGCGATGATTATTCCTGCCGAGATTTCCCAAGAGGTCTCAGATGAGGTCAGAGCGTTGGCGCTTCGTGCGTTCTTGGCAGTCGATGGCAGCGGGTTGTCACGTGTGGACTTTTTCCTAGGCAAAATCGATCAGAAAATCTACATCAATGAAATCAATACGATGCCTGGCTTTACCCCATTCAGCATGTACCCATTGCTATGGCAAGAGACAGGTAAACCTTATAAAGAGTTGCTGAATGATCTCATTCGTTTGGCGCTTGAGCGCCACGCAGCTAAACAAAATATCCAATATTCTTTCGATGCGGAGTAGATAAGCCATGGGATTTCAAACGGAATTCAATTCAGTTTGTAAGTTTAAGTCCGAGCAAGAGCTCTATGAGCTGCTGGAGTATGGCCGCGGCAAAATGGTAAAAAGCGGCTTCCGCGTTTTCCCGACAGGCCAGAAGGTTATCGCGTACACGCCTGAGAATCAAGCGATCGCCATCGTGCGCATCGTTGCCTCCATCGCGGAAATCAATTTCCAAGGTGATGAGGTTACACAAGTGGAAATGGAGCTCATCCGGCGGTTAACCGAGGAAGAAGCTCGCGTTCAAACCTCGCTTGCGTTCGAAATGTTTTTCGGAGAGCAAGCTGGGAAATAGTATAGAGAGCACCGTCCGATGAGGAGGCTGCTGCAACCGATAGCGTAGTAAACTAAACCCAGTCAAACACGTCATTTTCGTGTTTGACTGGGTTTTTGGTTTCGATGAACCTATAGTCCTAACTCTATAAATACGCTCATTAGGATAGCGCGAGGTCCCTTTTCATTTCATAGGTAAACCGGAAATTGCCGGATCCTAATGATAAGGAAACACCAACTGCCGTTTCCAGAAGGCTGTGTATGCCGGATGACTGGGAGATCGATTCGTCATTTTCCCGGAGTGTTGCAAGCGTAGCCTTCGGAAGTAACAAGGTCGCCGTTGTGTTGGCGGGCAGTACTGCAGTTACTTCCATGGAAAAATCAGATTGGCGCCATCCGGTTAGAATCAACCCGTACATGGATTCCAGTTCGGCGTTCACCCAGGTTAAGCCTCCCCCTGGTTGGGGATGGAGGTGGATATGTTTATATCCTGGGACCTCTTCGTCCAAATCGAGACCAGCGACACAGCGGTATAGCCATTCTCCGATAGCGCCATAAGCGTAGTGATTGAACGAATTCATATGCAAGCTCCAGAAGCTGCCGTCTTCCTTGATGCCGTCCCAATGTTCCCAGATTGTCGTGGCACCTTGGGTCACTTGATACAACCAGGAGGGATAATCGGTCTGGAACAGCAGTTTATAGGCGGTCTCGGTTTGGCCAATTTTGCTTAACACTAGATTCAAGTAAGGCGTGCCGACAAAACCAGTCGTCAGGTGAAATTTGTTTTCCTCCAGTAGCTCTATCAGTTTTTTTGCTGTGCGCTCCCTAGCTGTTCCGTCCACAAGATCGAACATAAGCGCCAAAATAGCAGCGGTCTGTGTAGGTACGCTTAATCGTCCCGAATGTGTAATAAATTCTTGTTGAAAAGCACACAGTATTTGGTTATACAGATGGGAGAAAGCTTCTTGATCTGTTCCACGGTTCAAAACTTTCGCCGTTTTGGCCAGCAGGGAGACTGAGTATGCATAAAAGGCTGTAGCAATAAAATCTCTGTCGGTGGCGCCTACGTAGCTGTCCGGTTTAGCGTCTAATCCTAACCAATCTCCAAAATGAAACCCCGTATTCCAAAGGAGTTCATTGTCACCTTGATCACGAATGTAGCCCACCCAAGCCTTCATGCTTTCATATTGCTGTTCAAGAATCCGCTTGTCTCCGTAACACTGGTAGAGGACCCACGGACAAATGACGGCGGCGTCTCCCCAAGCTGCGGAGGAATGACTCGTGTCTTTTAAAACATGAGGGATGACAAACGGGACGCCGCCGTTCTCCAACTGATCAGCCGCTAGATCGTGAAGCCATTTGCTGAAAAATGGGGCGACGTTCATTAAATGCGCTGATGTGCGGATAAACATCTGGGCGTCGCCGGTCCATCCCAGTCGCTCATCACGCTGCGGGCAATCCGTAGGCACATCGAGGAAATTGCCTTTCTGTCCCCACAGAATATTGTGCTGTAGTTGATTAATCAACGGATCGGAGCATTGGAAATCTCCCGTTTGTTGCATAGCGGAATGAAGTACGATGCCAGTGAACCAACCGAGTTGAATGGCCTCGCCGAAGCCGCTTAGCTTCACATAACGAAATCCCTGAAAGGTGAAGTGTGGTTCATAGGTTTCCTGCTCACTGCCTTTTAAAATGTAACGGACTGTTTGTTTCGCATTTCGCAAATTATCCGTATAAAAGTTACCTTCCCTATCCAATACTTCAGCATGCTGCAAAATCACTTCCTGGCCTGCTTGGCCATGAACGGTAAAGCGGACCCAACCAACCATATTCTGTCCCATGTCGATCACTGTTTCGCCTTGTGGCGTGAGAATCAGCGCGATCGGGGCAATTTCTTCAATTTGACGGACGGGTTCGTTTTCCTGGGCGATCAGGGTCTCTTTGGTGTGTACACGACTATCAACGGTGACCCAATCTGTTTGCTGGCTATGGTCGTAGCCCGGTTTATTCCAATCCGCTTTTTCTAAGCGGGCGTCGTAGGTTTCACCGTCATAGAGTTCCGACATGAGAATCGGGCTCTCCGATGCCAGCCAACTACTGTCAGTTATGATAACTTCTTCTGCGCCGTTGGCATATTCGATGTGCATCTGCATTAAAAGAGCGGTACGATTGCCATAGATGTTCGGTTTATGAGATCCGGTTAATTTGCCCTTGTACCAACCGTTTCCGAGTATGCCGCCAACAGCATTTTCTCCAATTTCAAGCAGACTGGTAATGTCATAGGTCTGGTATTGAATGCGATGATGATAGCTCGTCCATCCGGGGGTGAAAAAGCTGTCTCCGACACGGTTTCCGTTCAAGTGCAGCTCGTAAAGCCCGAGTGCTGTGACATAGATGCGGGCGTTTTTGACTGGAGCAGTAACCTGAAAAGTACGACGGAGTAGAGGACAGGACTCCGATTCATCGAATCGGACTGGGGCGCTGATCCACTCGGCCTGCCAGTCCTCCGCTTGAAGCAGTCCCATTTCCCAGAAGGCGGATTCGGACCAGGCGGTTTCCTCGCCCTGTTCGCTCCAAACCTTTATACGATAATGGTATCGCTTTTGCTTTTGCCAAGGTAAGTCGGCCAGTTCAATGTGAATGGATTGATCGGAGTGGATTTTTCCAGAATCCCAGAGTGTAGCGGCAAAGACCGGATCCTGCGAAACTTGGATGCGGTAAGCGGATTGCAGCCAGGATCTCACATCGCTGTGAACTTGCCAACTAATCCGCGGTTGCTGGATGTCTATTCCGATCGGATTTTCCTTGTACTCACATCGTAATCTGCTAACAGTTGTCATAAGTGTCCCACCTTTTCGGAAAACTGTCCGGTTTACCTATATTTTTATTTCACTTATAATCATAAAATAAATAGATAATAGCTATATGTGGGATTTCGGACAAAATATATAGGTGAAACGGACTGATTTTAGAGGGGGGGACGGACTATGAAGCATCCTGATCCGCTAAAGCATACGCTTAAAGGAGATCGCTTTTTTTCGCAGCATCAGATGCTTTATGTTAACAGGGTCACGGAATCTTTCCGTTTATCCCGGCATTCGCATGAATTTATCGAGTTAGCTTATGTCGGGGAAGGCACAGGTTTCCATTACATTGAAAATGAGGTTCACCGTGTGGAACGGGGGCAGCTCTATGTCCTCCCCATCGGCGTTTCACATGTGTTCCGTCCATCGTCTGCGGATGTGTGGAGAGAACCGTTAATTATTTATAATTGTATTTTTAAGCCACAGCTGATCGAAAGTTTGTTGCCAAGCGTCGTGGATGCTCCTATCGTGGATTATTTGCAGAAGCTCAAAAAAGAGACGCATGAATATGAGTCGCTCTTGGATGCCGATATGGGGCTGGAAAAGCTCTTCCTTGCCTTACATCAAGAGTATTCTATGCCATTAAGCGGATCATCCACATATTTGAATAGTCTGCTTCTGCAGCTGCTGGTGAAGATCTATCGACTAAAGAATAAAGATCATCCGGCAAGTTCCCGGGCTGAACCGGCGGAACAGGACCGATTTCTTCCTGTGCTTCTTTATATGGAACAGCATTATGCCGTCGACTTGACGTTATCGCATCTAACTGAGAAATTTCAGTGGAGCGAGCGTCACCTGCAGCGATTGTTCAACCGGTATACCAGTCAGACCTTTCATCATTATCTGCAAAGCTTGCGGGTACGTAAAAGTTGCGAGCTTCTCCGCAATTCCAAGCATAAAATCAGCAGTATCGCCGAAGCGGTCGGGTATAAAGATTTGCATTCTTTTGTTTCGGTTTTTAAAAGGGTGGTCGGCATGACGCCGGGTCGCTATCGGAAACCTCTGGGGTAATAGGAAAGACACGCAATTAAGCAGATTGACTGCCGGGAAACTTCCCCGCGGTCTTTGTTGCCTATTTGGCAGAAATGATAACTTGTATGTGCCGCAGAGCACAGGGGTAACCTAACGGGGATCATCTTCATACAAAGGAGAACCCCACTATGCTTATTCGCCTAGGATACGTAGCCATGTCCACTGTGGTAAAGAATGCTTCCCCGTCCAAGACGATGACGGCAACAAACTTCAGCAAGCTGCTCGATCGTGAGGCAGCTATTCGCAAGCTGCAGCGCATCGGCGCTGAGAACTTACATAATACGCTCCGTTTGCTCAAACATAATCGTGCTCATGATATCATGGTGTTTAGATTTTCTTCCCGATTTATCCCGCTGATTGGACATGAGATGCTGGGCGACTGGGATCCGATCCCTGCCTTATCGGCAGAATTTGAGGAGCTTGGCAGCTACGCCAAGCAGAATAACATGCGCGTTAGCTTCCATCCCGATCACTTCACCGTGCTCAGCACCGCGAGAAAGGACGTGCTCCAGAAATCGGTCGAAGACTTGGAGCGTCACTCCGCCATGCTAAACGCCATGGGGCTTGGGATGGAAGCGATGTGCAACATTCATGTTGGTGGTTCCTATGGGGATAAAATTAAATCCGCAAAGCGATTTGTCCAAAACTTCACCGCCATGCGTATTCCGATTCAACGACGAATCACGCTCGAAAATGACGACAAAACCTTCAATGCCCTAGAGACGCTCGAAATTGCCGAGGAAGTCGGTGCTCCGATGGTATTGGATGTGCATCATCATACAGTCAACAATAATGGCGAAGACGCAGTCGAGTTGTGGCCGCGCATTCAAGAAACCTGGCTAACGCGCGCGCGCTTGCATCTGGATGAGACCTCATCCTCACTCCCACCCAAAATTCACGTTTCCAGCCCCAAAGGCGAAACAGAACCAAGAAGTCATGCCGACTATGTGGAGGTAGGGCCCTTATACAATTTTCTGAAAGCTATAGCCCCCATCACACCGAATCTGGATATCATGATCGAAGCCAAGATGAAGGATAGCGCTCTTTTCAAGCTCATGGAGGACCTCAAGGAACAAGAAGGCGTCACAGCCCTCGATGAAGCGTCGCTACAGCTCTAAATCCCATATTTTTCTTGAATTGTTGGACAAAATGGGGTACTTTGGAGAGTGGGAATGAAAGATGCACAATCCACTGTGAGAGGGGCTTCTACGAACCATGAGTCAATTATTAAACGGAAAAAATATACTTGTAATGGGTGTTGCTAATGACCGCAGTATCGCTTGGGCCATTGCACAATCTTTAGCCGCACAAGGCGCTAATTTGGTATTCACGTTTGAAAACGAGCGCGTTGAGGAACGCGTACGCAAGCTGGCTGATACGATCCCTGGCTCCACGTTGATGCCTTGTAACGTAACCGTAGATGCAGAAATCGATACTTTGGCTTCTGCGCTCAAAGAGAAGTTCGGAGTCGTGCATGGACTTGTACATAGTATTGCTTTTGCTAAAACAGAAGAGTTGGACGGGCTGTTCGTGGATACATCACGTGATGGTTTCGCGCTTGCGCATGACATCAGTGCTTACTCCCTAGTGGCCGTATCCAAACGCATTTACCCGCTGATGACCGAAGGCGGAAGCATCATGACGATGACGTACCTTGGCGCAGAGCGCGCTATGAAAAACTACAACGTGATGGGTGTTGCCAAAGCTGCGCTTGAAGCTAGCGTTCGTTACCTCGCGGCAGATCTTGGCCAATTCGGTATTCGCGTTAACGGCATCTCGGCAGGTCCGATCCGTACGTTGGCTGCCAAAGGCATCAAGGATTTCAACTCCATCCTGCGTCAAGTCGAAGAGAAAGCTCCACTTCGCAAAACGACAGATACAGCTGAGGTTGGCGATACGGCGATGTTCCTTATGAGCAATTTGTCCCGTGGAATCACAGGCGAAGTTATTTATGTAGATGGCGGATACCACATCGTTGGTATATAGAAGGCTTTATTTTCATAGATAAAAGCAGATAGAAAACCGTACGGCGTTGGTGCCGATACGGTTTTTTTGCATGAATTTCCGCGCCAATGTGAAAATGTACGAATAAATTAGGATGAAACGCACTAGTATTAGAAACGTATAATTTACTATACTTAACGTAATATCTAAATTAATGAAAAGAAAGAGTTGATATATATGGTAAATGGTGGCGCGGAGACATTCGTTGTTGGTAGCAAAAGTTTTACAGCTGTAGCCATTAACACGGCAGCTAAGGCAGGTCAGTGGATCAAAACCAAGCTTGGAGATATTAATCATGTGGGGACGAAGTACTCTGCACAGGATTTAGTGACAGAGGTCGATAAAGGTTCCGAGAAGTTGATTCGTAATTTGATTATGACGCATTTCCCTAACCATTCGATCCTTGGGGAGGAAGGCGTAGAGCCGGGTCCGGAGGCGTCAGCCAAAGCACTGCAAGAAATGAGTGATGAAGAGTATCTTTGGATCGTAGATCCAATTGATGGCACGACGAACTTCGTTCATGGATTTCCATTCTTCTCCGTGTCGATTGCATTGGCGCATAAAGGTGAAGTCATCGTAGGCGTTGTATATGACCCATCACGCGACGAATTATTCGTTGCTGAGAAGGGGAAAGGCGCTTACATGCATGGTAAAAAGACAGAGGTCTCCGAAGAGGAGACGCTGCTTACCAGTTTAATCGCTACTGGATTCCCTGCTGACCGTGATGGAGCGCTGCCTATTAATATGAAAGGCGTTCAGGCGCTTTCGCCGAAAGTTCGTAACATCCGTGTGGCAGGCTCCGCAGCGCTGCATTTGGCCTATGTGGCTGCTGGGCGTCTTAGCGGCTTTTGGGAAATCGGTCTCAATGCCTGGGACATTGCAGCAGGTGCCTTGCTCATTACAGAGTCAGGCGGCCGTGTGACGGATACGGAAGGCAAGCTTTATCACTTGGGCGTGCGTAATGTGATGGCAACAAATGGACGTATTCACGAGGAGCTCCAGAACGAGCTCGCAGTAGCTGAAGCGACAGGATATGTGAAGTAAAAAGAACCTCTTGCAAGGTCGTTCCGTGAGGAGTGACTCAGCAAGAGGTTTTTCCTCTATTTGGAACGGAGGCAGCCCGTCGTAAAAGTCTGGTGAAATCCGTTGAAATCCTCTATAATATGAGATATCTCATTTATTTAAACGTTTCAATTAACGGGACACGCGAGTCGTGATCGGAATGGATGGAGTGCTTCTATGTCGGTAAATACAGGATCAGGACCAGATATTATTACGTTTGGAGAAACAATGGCACTACTCATGCCTTCAGGTGGTAAGGGCTTAGAGTACTCATCGGAGCTGCATAGCCTGTTTGGCGGTGCAGAGAGCAATGTGGCGATCGGCATTTCACGTCTTGGCGGTCATGTAGGTTGGTTCGGCAGACTGGGCAAGGACCCGTTAGGTCGTATGATTTTCAAAAAAATCCGCGGTGAAGGTGTCGATGTTTCCCGTGCGGAATTGACTCCCGATGCGCCAACAGGGCTCATGATGCGTGAAGTTCTCATGGGCAAAACGTCCGTTTACTACTATCGCAAAAACTCAGCAGCAAGTCAGATGAGCCCGAAACATTTGGATGAGGCATACATCGCTGGGGCCAAAATATTGCATATCACAGGAATCACACCGGCGCTTAGTGAGTCGTGTAGAGAGGCAGCTTTTGAAGCTATTCGCTTGGCTCGTAAGCATGGCGTGAAGGTTAGCTTTGATCCGAATTTGCGCTTGAAGCTGTGGAGCATCGAAGAGGCGCGTCCTGTGCTGCTTGAACTGGCGAAACTGTCGGATATTTTCCTGCCAGGCTTGGATGAGCTGAAGCTGCTGTACCAAACCGAAGACTGGGATGTCATCGTGAGCAAGCTGCGTGAATTGTCGGCGGTTTCCATTGTCAAAGGTGGAGAAGATGTGACATACGTCGTGACGGCGGATACAATTACAACTGTGCCTTACTTCAAAGCAGAGCAAGTCGTTGATACTGTTGGTGCGGGCGATGGGTTTTGTGCAGGCTTTTTGGTGGGCGTGCTGAAAGCGTACGAGTACCCTGAGGCTGTTCGCATCGGGAATTTGGTGGGTTCCATGATCGTGCAGACGGAAGGCGACTGGGAAGGCGCTCCGACGTGGGAGCAAGTGGAAGCGGTACTTAACAACATTAAACATATTGAACGTTAATTGTTCGAAAGTCGTTACGAAAAATAACTCATATATGCTTACAAAAAGAAGGGAAGATGATTGTGAAGAAACTTCAATTACTTCAGCAAATTACAAATGAGGGCGTCGTTGCCGTCCTACGCGGAGATACACCAGAAGAAGTCGTCGAAATGGCGGATCAAGCGATCGCCGGCGGTATCAAAGTCATCGAAGTCACGATGACCGTGCCTTTCGCGCTGCGCGCGATTGAGGAGCTTGCGAAACGCTACTCGAGCACAGCGAAGGACGCGTCCAAGTACGCGATTATCGGGGTGGGCACAGCCCTTGACCCCGAAACAGCGCGTGCCGCGATCCTTAGCGGGGCCGAGTTCGTTGTCGGCCCGTCTTTGAACCCGAGCACGGTTACCCTGTGTAACCGGTATCGTGTGCCGATCATGCCAGGGTGCATGACCATTGCGGATATCCAAGCCGCGCTAGAGCTTGGCGTGGACATCGTGAAGCTATTCCCGGGTAATCTATATTCCCCGGCGATGATTAAGGCCATTAAAGGTCCGCTGCCACAGGCGAACATTATGCCTACTGGCGGGGTTTCGCTGAGCAACCTCGGCGAATGGATCCAGGCCGGCGCAGTTGCCGTCGGCATCGGCTCCGATTTGACCAGCGAAGCGGTCAAAACAGGAAACTACAGCCTTGTTGCGAAGAAGGCTGCTCAATATATCGAGGCCTACCAAGCGGCCAAGAAGTAGGCATTTGCATGCGCTCCGTCGAAATTAGGACGGAGCGTATTTTTTTGTGCGGAAATGGAGGCAGGGAAGATGGAGCAGAGCGGTCAGGCTAGATTATTGCTCAGCGTGAGCAATTTGGAGGCGTCGATAGCTTTTTATAGGAGTCAGCTAGGCTGGGAGTTGCTTGAGCAGGACGAGACGGGTTGTGCGGCGTTGCTGCATATTGGTGATACAACAGACGAAGCTGTCCTAGTCGTGAAGGGATATGAAGCAAGTGGAGTTCTGAACCGTTGGTTAAGAGTGAATTACAGTGCAGCACAAGCTGGAAGTCTTGTTTACATCGGTGTAGCTTCTGTAGCTGACGTGGAGTCGAACTTGCTCGCCAGAGGCTTCCAGCAGGCCATAGAGAGTCTGGAGTCCGAACATATTCGTGAACGCCATGTTCCGACCATTGATGGGTATACACTGGTCTACTGGGAAGAGCTATTCCCATCCCATATCGAGATTATGAAGATGTATGAAGCGGGCGTGGAGGAGTTACATCATGCCATTGACGGCTTATCTGATGCACAGCTTAACTTACGTGAAGTACACGACAAGTGGTCAATTCGTGAGCATGTGCTGCATCTGATCGATTTGGAGCTGATCACCCTGCACAAAGTGAAATTTGCACTTGCAGAGCCGGGGAGGATATATACGGGGAATGCGTTTCAACCCGATGATTGGCAGCGGGGACTCCACTATGCACAGAGGCCAATTGCTGCCGAAGTTCTGCTATTTGGAGCGGCGAGGCAGCATATTGTCGGGCTGTGCAAGCATCTTCCAGATGCGCTAGACCGCACCATACGGACGACGAGTCGGGAGGAAAATGTTGCCCAATTGCTGAAAATGATGGCTGGGCATGCCAAGCATCATTTGCGTGCTATCGAGCGAATTTGTGAGCTGCACGGGGTTCGTAGGTAAGGGATACATGCTAAGGGAACTGCCTGCCGCCTAATTCAGCTATAGTTAATCTTTCTATATGTGCCCTTTCCCAGCTTATGGTAAGTTGGATACAACAAGTAAGTTACCCAAGAAGGCAGTAGGGAGTCGATCAAGTGACTAAGCATCTAAAGGATTGGATTGTAGAAGCGGATATAGCAAGTATGCAAGCTGCCATGGAGACAGGCTCAGTAACCTCAGAGGAGCTTGTTCGTGTATATCTAGAGCGAATTGACGAGTATGATTCTACCATCAACTCAATCTTAGAAATCAATCCCGAAGCGATTCAAATCGCAAAGGACTTAGATCAAGAACGCAAGGAATCAGGGAGCCGAGGGAACTTGCACGGGATACCGATTCTTCTAAAAGATAACATTGATACGCACGATAAGATGCCTACGAGTGCTGGCTCGATTGCGCTGGCGGATTCGTATGCGGCTAAGGATTCATTGGTAGCGGCGAAGCTGCGAGCGGCAGGTGCCGTTTTGCTTGGAAAAACGAATATGTCGGAATGGTCGAATTTTATGTCTAGCTCCATGCCTGCAGGATATAGTTCACGTGGCGGGCAAGTGCTTAACCCTTATGGTCCCGGGGAAATGTTCGTGAGCGGGTCTAGCTCGGGTTCGGCGGCGGCAGTAGCTGCAAATCTAGGTGCTGCTTCGATAGGTACTGAGACGGCAGGTTCTATTGTTGGACCGGCAAGTCAGCATTATGTCGTGGGGATCAAACCTACTGTTGGTCTAGTGAGCCGTTCGGGTATTATTCCGATTTCAAGCAGCCAGGATACCCCTGGGCCAGTAGCAAGGACGGTTAAAGATGCTGCGATTTTGTTAGGGGCATTAACAGGGACTGACAGCGAGGATCCGGCTACGTTAGCGAGCAGTAAAGTCACATTACAAGACTACACACCGTTTTTGGATGCGAGTTTTATGCGACAGGCCAGAATCGGTGTTCCGCGGCATTATTATCAACATTTGGACAAGGAAAGACTAGCCATTATGGAAGCCGCCATTGCAACCCTGACCATGGAAGGCGCAACAATCGTAGATCCAGTTAGCTTACACGTGGAACAGCAAAACTGGAACAATGATGCCATCACGTATGAATTTAAAAAAGGCTTGAATGCCTATTTATCGCAACTGGCTGAAGACATACCTGTTCACTCTTTGGAAGAGCTGATTGCGTATAACCACAACCATGCAGAGGTAGCTTTGCAATTCGGGCAGGACACACTCGTTCGCTCACAAGAAACGACCTTGACGGAGGAAACCTATCTGCAGAAGATACAAGCCTACAAGCAACTGCCTCTCCAACGAGGAATCGACTATGCACTAGATAAAGATGACTTGGATGCGCTCTTGCTCCCAGGTGATGTGGATGGCCTGTATATCGCGGCGCGATTGGGTTACCCGTTGATTTCAGTTCCGGCCGGTTATGCCGAAGAGGGAGTTATCGACGCGCGTGGTCAATCGACCAAGGGGCCTTTTGGTGTTGTTTTTTCGGGCAGAGCTTTCAGTGAGCCTACTTTGATCAAAATTGCCTACGGCTTCGAGCAAGCTACCCATCACCGTGTTCCGCCCGGCAAACAATCGTCCTGAGCAGAGGGGATAGTATCCATAAGGTGAGAACGAGCGCTATGTGCCTTCACCTACATACCCAACCAAACACAAAGAACCCGAAGACCTGATTTCCTTAGAAATAGGTCGAACG
This sequence comes from Paenibacillus plantarum, assembly GCF_013141695.1. GTDB lineage: Bacteria > Bacillota > Bacilli > Paenibacillales > NBRC-103111 > Paenibacillus_E > Paenibacillus_E plantarum. The sequence goes on along the minus strand of NZ_WHNY01000020.1, from coordinate 30,011 downwards.
GGCTCTTTGTGTTGGTCCCTCTAACGTGTGGGAGGAGAGGGGGGAATCCTAACTACTTGTTTTCCGCATCATACTCACTGGCGAATTCGGCCAGGGCTTTCACCTTACCATGTGGTGGATGCCCCGCTTGTTTACGACCCTTCCATGCAGCTTCTTGGCGGCGCTTCGAGTGGCTCATAGCTGAAAACCTCCTGTGGCATGCGGATGGTGTTGCACTAATAAAATGCGATAACTGCTCGCATTTTATGCACCAATAACACTTGCACTTATGAAAAAACTCCACCAGACCCTTGAAGGTCTGATGGAGCTATTTGCAACAATACTATTCAGTAGCAACGGATTGGTCAGCTTGCATGTTGACCGGGGAGATCCGGATGAAGTTAGCTTCTAGATTACTTAGCAAACCTTCGATTTTCGCCGCGGCTTCGGATTGACCGGAGTTCGCAAGCTCAGCGTGGTAAGCAGTGAGCAAATCAGTAAGATCTTTTTTACTTTGAAGGCCGATAGGCTCAAGTTTAACTTTAGCACCTTTAGCAATACGACGTTCGATAGCTGCTTGATCTAGACCCATTTCTGGCACTAGACGTTGGTAGATAACCCCACCCGTCATACCTGCACAGATCCATGGACCTGGATCGCCCATAACAACGGCACGGCCGTTTGTCATGTACTCGAACGCGAAGCCTTTAAGATTCGCACGAGCTGCTAGACCGCCAAGCTCATCTTGCAGAGGCGTTGTGATTTCGCCGCCGAATACAACGTCAGCACCGGAGAAACGGATACATGCACGTGTATCTGCGCTGCCTTGAATCAAGAACAAACCTTTTTGAGCGCCGTAACCGAATGATTTACCAACGCTACCATTGATGAAGGTATTGTTTTTGCCAAGTGATTTCACGATAGCTACTTTACCACCGAAGGCCATTTTACCAAGACCGTCTTCAGCACCGCCGTGTACTGTAATGTCTACGCCACGCGCGTTGAATGCGGCAAGACCGTTACCAGGAACGGAACCATCGATCAAGTTAAGTGCAACGGATGGAAGCTCATCGTAGCTGCCGTTGAAACGGTCTCTTACGCGATGGCTGGAATAACGAGTTCCAAGGATACGGGACTCAGCATCCACTTTGGACCAGTTACGAACAACAGGAGCATCGAATGATACGGAATCCGGGAAGAAGTCTAAACCTTCTGCACCAGCCGCGATACGAATATCGGACGAAACTGCTGCTGCTTCAGCTGCTCTTGTTTCCTCAGAAATAAACTGCAATGGAGCTGGACGAAGAATGTCGGATAGGTCAATGCGCTCAATGTGGCTGATTTGCTCCAAAAGATCAGAACGGCCAACAAGTTCTTGCAAGCTTGAGAAACCAAGGGAAGCAACAACTTCCCGAACTTCTTCACCGATACCGCCGAACAAACGAACCAGGCTATCTACAGCCGTGTCAAAGACACGCGGTACGAAACGGCGAAGACCTTTTTCTTCGGCTTCTTCCATGGAATCGATTTGTGTTGCGATACCAACGTGACAAGTGTCCAAGTGACAACCACGACATGTTGTACAACCAATGGATTGCATTGCGATACTACCGAAACCAGCGCGGTTTGCACCAAGCATAACCATTTTAACAACGTCAGCGCCTGATTTTAGACCGCCATCGGACCACAGCTCAACGCGGTGACGAAGACCAGCTTCAATCAAAGCAACGTGAGCAAGTTTTGTTCCTATTTCCGTTGGAAGACCAACGTGCGTCAAGGAGTGAATACGAGCCGCACCAGTACCGCCGTCGAAACCGGAAAGCGTAATAACGTCAGCGCCAGCTTTCGCTACACCAACTGCAATCGTACCGATACCAGGAACAACTGGGATTTTAACGATGATTTTGGCTTTACGACCGCTGCCTTCTTTAAGCTCGGAAATGATTTGCGCCAAATCCTCGATGGAGTAGATATCGTGGTTATTGGACGGCGAGATCAAGTCTGAACCGATTGTAGCGTTACGAGCTTCAGCGATTTTCGCTGTAACTTTGGAACCTGGCAAGTGACCGCCTTCACCTGGCTTTGCCCCTTGACCAATTTTGATCTCAAGGAAAGCTACTGCGTTAGCAAGCTCAATGTTAACACCGAAACGACCGGAAGCGACTTGCGCTCCGCGCGTTCTTTTGTAACGGCCAAGCATATCTTTAATCTCTCCGCCCTCGCCGTTCATGGTAACCATGTTCAGACGTTCGCCGGCTTCAGCGTAGGCACGGAAAGCTGTTTCATTTTGTGAACCGAAGGACATCGAAGAGATCAACATCGGCAAGGAATGACCGCCAATGGAAATATCAACTTGCGACGGATCGAGTGGTTGACGGCCATCGCTGCTTGCTTTGAAGCCTGCAATGTGACGAATGGAAATCGGGTTCTTCTTCTCTTCTTCACGCAGTTTGTCGCGGTAGTCGCTGTAAGGAGCAGCTCCTGATGCAGCATCGCCTAGCGCCTTCCACATACGTTGGAAGAAACGGAAGTTTTTCGCTGCTTTCGCTTTCGGATTGATGAAATCTGTGTAACGAGCTTCAGCTTCAGCTTCAAGCTGAGCAAAGCCAGTACCTGCTTTTTCACTACCAAGGTAGTTCACGATATCCAGCACCTCGGAAACTTCCGGATGGAAGCCGATGGAGGAGAAGAAACGTGTGTACCCGCGAAGCTCATGCGTACCGATCGTTGAAATGACTTTTTCAAGCCCTTTCGTAAGTGCCGCGTATACTTTACGTGCTGCTGCTGCGTGGCCTTCTTTGTCAGAAGCCGTGGAGAACAGCAAGTAAGGTGAGATCACGTCTGCACCAAGACCACAAGCTACCGCGATATCATGCAGACTGCGAATAGCAGCTGAACGAAGGATCAATGTAACTTGGCGGCGCAGGTTGTCGCCGAAACCGAGTTTCTCTGCACGAAGTGCGATATCGATTTTGGAAACAGCAAGGTGCGGATCAAGCCACAAGCGGTCGTTTTGGTGAGCTTCTGAATCGTCCAAGACGAGAAGTACAGAGCCATTACGAGCTGCAGAGATTGCATCTGCTGCAAGTTGGTTCAAGCCGTCTTTTAGCGAAGTCCCTCTAGCGAAAGTTGTGGAAAGAACAGCTACTTTGTTATCACCTTGTGCACGGAATTGTGCAAGCAATTGCTCCAATGATGGTTGGGACAGGTTTTCTTCGCTGCCTACACCGTTCGTTCCTTCAAGAACAAGCGGAGCAAGAAGCTCAAGACGAAGGTTGCTATCCACCTGTGCAAATACCGGAAGACGAGCTCCTGCAATAACCCGTGTAGAGAAGTGCTCCATTTCACGGTCACGGTCAATAGCCGGATTCGTTACTACAGCAACACTTTCTTTAATGAAGTCAGGCACATTCTGGCGTTCCCACGCAAGAGCGGCATGAGGGGAATCATGACCCAATGAACGAATTGGCTCAGCGCCTGTTTCGGACATGGATTCAATGTGTGAAATACCGTCACGGTCCCAACCGAATGCACTATACACTTGATCAGTTGTAACAATATTCTCATTAAGTTCAGCTTCTGTATTCGTTTGAGCAGGGTTCAAATAGGAGCGGAGACCGCCAATATTTACACGCTTGCTTACACGCTCATACACGAGGGTTTGAACTTCATGATAAGGAATCACTTGAATGTGCTCGCCTGGTGTTAGAACAACACCGACTTTCTCGCCTGGTGCGATCGGCTTCGGATCAGCAACCATTTCGCCAACCGTAATAACACCTTGCTCCGATGAGAAGTACAGGGACGTATCACTTTCAACCATCCAAACAGGACGAAGACCTAACGCATCTACGCTGAAAATACACTCGTTACCGTAACGGGAAACGATACCTGCTGGACCTTGTGCAAAGTGGCCCCATACTTGACGGTAGTACACATAAAGATCTTGAAGTTCCGGACGGAACTGTTTCATTTCATTAATAATAGGAGGGAACACCATTTCCATCGCTTCGAAAAGGGACAATCCAAAACGGTGAATGAACGTTTCAATCGTTCTGTTCATGTCTTGGGAGTCAGACCCGCCGCTTACAAGCGGAACGCCAACCATGTCAGCTTCAAGACGAAGTTTCTTCACCGTGTTAATTTCGCCGTTATGTCCAAGAAGGGAGAACGGTTGAACGCGGAAGAAGCTGGACAATGTGTTCGTGGAATAACGGTTATGACCAATCGTTACTTGGGACGCAAATAAAGGATCACGCAAGTCGTTAAAATATTTAGGTAGGATGCTAGCCGCACCTAGTACTTTGTAGGCAGATGTTACATTGCTAAGTGTAGCAACATGCACGTTGTAACGATCTTCAATCGCAATATGCAGTTCATAAAGGTGATCGGCAACTTGACCTTCGGTCTTATTGCTGATGGCTGCAATTTGCCAGAACGTAGGCTCATCGAGCAAACCATTAGCGCCTAAGGAGCCGCTGTCAACTAGGTTTTCTTGCTCTAGAATAATGGATACATCATGGGAGGCAAATAGCTCACGAATGCCGTTTTGAATCTCAGTAACAGTCAAATCCAACTTGCGTGGAACAAAGATATGTCCAACAGAAAAACGGTTGTCATAAGCAAGTTTGCTGTCCAGACCCGCATCTGTTAACTTCTTTTCCCAAAGCGCACGTGGAATATCTGTTAGAATACCGCAACCATCGCCTTCACCATTGATAAATCCAGAACGATGTTCCATTTTAACAAGGGCATCAATCGTTTTTTGGATGTTATCGCGGGAAGGATGACCATTCTTCTCAATAATACAAATAATACCGCAGCTGTCGTGTTCGGTTCCTAGTAGATCTTGAAAACGGCCTTCATTACGCATAATTTCATTCATTGCTCTGGTCAGTCGCCTGACCGTCACCCCCCATACATAATTAAACTCCTCTTGCTTTCGCTTCTTGCATTCTGGCACCGATGAAACTGCTAGCTATCGCATTTCCTAAGGAAAATCCACATTGTGGCTCAAATCCGAAATATGCATAATCATGTATAAAGATGCAATATAACTGAATATCATGCCAATTTGCAGGAGGTATAACTCTTGCAATAAGGCATAAATCGACACGTAGTAAAGTAAGGCACCACACACAAAAATCCGCATAGTATTTGTAAATCATGCCCTAACTTTCTAGGAAAATACTGTGAAACCGAGCGATTTCTCTAAAAGGGTAAAAGTAATCTTAGAATAGCATGAAAAAGTTCATCCGACAATACTTGCAGACGCAAATCACAAATGTAAGCGTTATCTTTTCTGTATATTGGTGAATAAAAGTATAATTCTAACAACTCATGTAAGGGTATAAAGACGAACGAACTATAATCCATACAGGATCATAGTTCGTTTTTGGGACAATCAGCGTGTTTTCATTATTTGGAAAGCTTGGTCTGCAGCCTCGAGCGTTTGAGCAATATCAGCCTCTGTGTGGGCAATGGTCATGAACCAAGCTTCGTATTTGGAAGGGGCCAAGTTGATGCCTTGATCCAACATAAGTCGGAAGAAATCAGCGAAGCGTTCGCCATCGGTATCTTGCGCTTCCTCATAATTGGTGATCGGATGATCACAAAAATGAGTAGAGAAGGCGCCGCCGATGCGGTTCAGCGTCAAGGCGATGCCATGGCGGGCAGCGGATTCGGAGATGCCATTCGCGAGTGTTGCACCAAGCTGCTCAAGCTTGGTGTAAACCCCCGGCTGCTGGAGCACCTCCAAGCAGGCGATACCGGCGGAGATGGAGGCGGGATTTCCCGCCATCGTGCCGGCTTGATACGCAGGTCCGAGCGGCGCGACCTGCTCCATCACTTCCTTGCGGCCCCCGTAGGCCCCGATCGGCAGTCCGCCGCCGATCACTTTGCCTAGGGCCGTCAGGTCCGGTTCGACGGCGGCGAAGCGCGCCGCCGTTGTGGGGCCTCCCTCTAGAATAGGGAGGCCTTCATAGGTCTGTGCCGTTCCGTAATGGAATCGGAACGCTGTGATGACCTCGTCGTAGATGACGAGGGCTCCGTGCTTGCGAGCAGCAGCGCAGAGCTGCTCGAGGTAACCGGCATGGGGCATAACCATGCCGAAGTTGCCGACGATGGGCTCGACCATCACCGCGGCAATGTCTTCACCCCAACGCGCAAGCGCGGCCTCGAGTGCCGGAATGTCGTTGAACGGCACGGTGATGACCTCTTGCGCGATGCTCGCTGGTACGCCGGCGCTGTCCGGCGTGCCTAGCGTGGACGGCCCGGAGCCGGCCGCCACCAGCACGAGATCCGAGTGGCCGTGGTAGCACCCGGCGAACTTAATGATCTTGGTGCGCTTCGTGAACGCGCGCGCCACGCGAATCGTCGTCATCACGGCCTCGGTGCCGGAGTTGACGAAGCGCACTTTGTCGAGCGAGGGAATCGCCGACTTCAGCATTTTGGCGAACTCGATCTCGAGTTCGGTTGGGGTGCCGTACAGCGTGCCGTTCTGCGCGGCGCGGATAATCGCTTCAGTCACGTGCGGATGCGCGTGACCGGTAATGATCGGGCCATAGGCGGCGAGGTAGTCAATGAAGCGATTCCCGTCTACGTCCCAGAAGTGTGCGCCTTGCGCACGCTTCATGAAGACGGGCGCGCCGCCGCCGACGGCTTTGAATGAGCGGGAAGGGGAGTTGACCCCGCCGACGATATGTTTCAGTGCTTCTTGATAGAGGAGTTCGGATTGCTTGCGTTCCATGACGATATCATTCCTTTATATGTAGTAGTGGTTGAATTTATTAAATAGCGGCTTGCGTCAAGCTAAGGGGAGCGAGAGAACGCATCGCCAATCGCGACCATCGCACCGTCGCAGCATCGAGACCCCTCACACCAATTCGGCTAGCTAACAAATCATGAATGACAAAATTCCGATTTTGTCATTCATGATAATTTTTATTAGCTATACATTGCCTCGGCGAGCGGGTTCGGAATGACGGAATCTAAGATGGGATCGGGGAGCCGTGGGTCTTGGCGATTCGTTCCATGAACGAACTCTGTCTGCTTCGCTGGTAGCATAGGACCGGACTGCCACAGCCTAACCCTTCGGTAACCCCGCGGCAACTAACAAATTAGGAATGACAAATTTCCATTTTTGTCATTAATGATAATGTCCAAAAGCTATATACCACCCCAGCGAGCAACTTTGAAGTCACGGCACCTGGCCATAAGGCTTTCGTTGCACTCCGTGCGAATGCTCGCTCATATAAAAAATAAGAGTGGATACCCACTCTTATGATCCGTCTTTTTCATGCTATGCTCTCATGTGTTCTATTTCACGGTTTTCCCAGCAACCTTCGGTGTTGGCGAAGGTGATGGCTTGGTTGGCCCTGTATCAGCTTCAGCTGTACCTGCAAAAAGGTCTTTCATATACTTTTGAAGCTTCAGCTTATCCGCTGTAATGACCGAAGCGCCGCGGATTGTTTTCTCCATCAGTAAGTCTGATGGGGGAAGCTGTGACGTGATGATACCGTCAGCCTTAGCTTCATAACCAAGACTTCCAAGCTTGAGCATGTCCGTAACGCTAAGATTCGTATCAATATACGGATCGATTGCATTTAGAATGCGCGGGAGCTTGATCAGCGATGAAGTGGATTGCATTTTAGCCGCAACAGCTGTCAGGAACTTTCGTTGTCTCTCCGTTCGGGAGAAGTCGGACAAGGCATCATGGCGGAAGCGCACATATTGCAGGGCTGTTTTGCCATCCAGATGCTGCTGTCCCTTTTTCAAATTAATGTCGTACACATGGTCATCTTCGGAGTCGGAATATTTCATATCCTTCTCCACATCAATATCAATTCCGCCAACCGCGTCGATCAATGCGATGAAGCCTTTGAAGTCGGTGTACACATAATATTGAACGGGAATGCCTAGCAAATCGCTAACGGTTTTCATGGCCAAATTAGGACCGCCAGTCGTAATCGCTGTATTAATCCGATCTTCGCCTTCGCCGGGGATTTTCACGTAGGTGTCCCGCAGAATCGAGAATAGATGAGCCTTCTTCGTGACCGGATCGATGGAGGCTAGCATAATACTGTCTGATCTTGGCAACTCATTCTTCACCATGCCACGAGAATCGCCGCCTAACAGCAAAATGTTCACCCGCTGCTTGCTTTCCCATTTCGGTGGTGTGTATTTATCTCCATCCTTCAACACGCTGCTCGGGATTAAGCTTGTGCTTCCACTACCTTTTCCATCACTATTGTCTGATTTATGAGAGATATTATTAGCGAAGCTGTAGAAGGCGTAAGAATAATAGCCGGCGACCACCAAAAGCAGCATGACGATCAGGAGCATGGTCCGTTTGAAGATTTTCATACTATGTAAGCTCCTCTCCAAGGTAAAATGCAGCGATATTTTAAGGCAAATAAGATACCTGTTAATCTGTACTTTTTTTTCTTACAGAATTGGGGTATTATGAGCTTGTTGTACGGTTGTATGAAACATCATTATGATCCATATTATAGATGCTACGAAACTTCGATAGCAAGTTATGACGAATGTTGCCGTAATCTGTAACCGAGACGACGAAGTCAGGGGGGAAGACGCATGTTAGCCATAGATGTTCAAATGCTGCGCAAAGAATTTCAAGTTCAGCAAAGCCGCGGTGGCCTCAAGGGGGCCATGCAAGATTTATTCAAACGTGAGTATAAGCAAATTACTGCTGTGAAGGACATAAGCTTTCAGATTCCAAAAGGCGAAATTTGTGGATATATCGGTGAAAATGGTGCAGGGAAATCGACGACGATCAAAATGTTGACGGGTATTCTCGTACCTACGTCCGGTCACATCAAAGTGAATGGCTATGTGCCTTTCAAAGAGCGGGAGAAATTCGTCGCTGGGATCGGTGTTGTTTTCGGTCAGCGCAGCCAGCTCTGGTGGGACATTGGCGTGGTGGAGTCGTTCCAGCTGTTGAAAAAGGTGTACCGCGTCTCCGAAGCGGATTACAAAAAACGTCTCGACGAGCTTGTCGACCGTTTACAACTGTCGGATCTTCTATCACGACCTGTCCGTAAGCTGAGCTTAGGTCAGCGGATGCGCTGTGAATTAGCGGCTTCCTTGCTGCATAATCCTGAAATTTTATTTCTGGATGAGCCAACCATCGGCCTCGACATTGTTGTAAAAACAGAGATCCGCGAGTTTCTGAAATCGCTCAATCAGCGATACGAGACGACAATTCTGCTGACAACGCATGATTTGCAGGACATCGAAGCACTATGCTCCCGTGTTATTATGCTAGATGACGGCCGAATTATTTATGATGGCGGTCTGGAAGAGCTGAAAGCCAGATGGGGCAAAGGAAAAGAAGTTGTGCTGCAGTTCGAGCATCCAACAACGTTAGCACGACTTCAAGAGTTGACTCTTGGCTTGGATGTCGCTTGGCAGCTTGAGAATGAGCTATCCGCCAAAGTGTTCATTCCCTATGAAAGAGCGAACATCTCGGATGTGTTAAGCCGCGTCGTTGGCGTGCTGCAAATCCAAGATATCAAGATTAATGAAACGAATACGGATGATATTGTTCGTGAAATTTATAAATCAGGCTCGGCCGATGTGAAACGTTTGGAGATTGATCAGCCAGAGGGAGTTACGATCCATGCATAGAGCTTATATAGAAGTTATACGCATGCGGTTCCTCATGATGCTCGCTTATCGGGTGAATTATTACAGCGGGATCCTGATCTATGCGCTTAATATTGGCTCGTACTATTTCGTATATAAAGCAATTTATGGCGATCAAGCTGTCATCGGTGGACTTACCCTAGGTCAAATGACAACCTATGTGGCGATTTCCTGGATGGGCCGCGCTTTTTACTTCAATAACTTAGATCGTGAAATTGCGAACGAGATTCGGGACGGCAGCGTAGCGATTCAATTCATCCGGCCTTACAATTATATTTTTGTGAAAATGATGCAAGGCTTAGGTGAAGGTGTATTCCGTCTTCTGCTTTTCACGACACCTGGCATGATCCTGATCTGGCTGCTGCTTCCGATTCAGTTCCCAACAGATCCAAGCTTGTGGGTCATCTACTTAGTGATGTTGTTCTTCAGCTTTCTGATTAATACGCAGTTGAATATCATTACGGGTTTGTTTGCCTTTTTCCTCGAAAATAATGAAGGCCTTATGCGCATGAAGCGCGTAGCGGTGGACCTTTTTTCAGGGCTCATTATTCCGATTTCATTTTTCCCGGGATGGTCCAAGTCGATTCTGGAGTGGCTGCCCTTTCAGGCGATCACTTATCTACCCAGCGCAGTGTTTACCGGTAAAATAACGGGCAACGCGATACTCCCAAACTTTGGCGTACAAGTACTCTGGTTCCTGCTCCTTATTATTCCGATCTATGTGCTGTGGGTAAAATCCAAAACACGTCTATTCGTACAGGGAGGGTAACGCATGTTCTATATCACCCTCGTTTTCGATTATTTCAAAAACTACATGAAAACAAGGCTCACCTACCGATCCGATTTTTGGATTGAAGTGCTGTCCGACTTGTTATTCAATGGGTTGAATCTATTCTTCATTCTTGTCGTCTTTCTGCAAACGCAATCGCTAGGCGGCTGGAATCAAGAACAAATTTTGTTCATCTACGGTTATTTTATGATTCCATATGGCATATTTATTTCCTTTTTTAATCTGTGGGGCTTTAGCGAGCGCTACATTGTCAAAGGGGAAATGGATCGTATCCTTACGCGGCCGGCATATAATCTATGGCAGCTTATGCTAGAAAATCTCGATCCAGCTTCCATGTTCAGTGCATTGGCAGGTCTGGTCGTTATGATCTACTCCTGGGTGCAGTTGGATCTGCCGTTCCACTGGCATGATCCGCTGATCTTCATCGTCATGGTGGTGGGCTCGATCCTTATTTATGCAGGTGTATACATCTCGTTGACCTCTTTAGCCTTCTTCTCCGATGCGCCAACAGGCATATTGCCGTTGATTTGGAACATTCAGAACTATGGTCGTTATCCAGCGACGATTTACAATAAGCTGCTCAGAAGTATTCTGACGTGGATACTGCCGTTTGCGTTCGTTGGCTTTTATCCAGCCGCCTATTTCATTGACCCTGAGAACTGGAAGTGGTTCGCTCTGCTAACCCCTGTGGTGGGCATCGCATTTAGTGCGCTGGGCATCACGGTGTGGAACATTGGCGTGAAGCGTTATCGCGGTGCAGGTTCTTAACTCTAATCATAAGGCCGTCCTACAAGGTAAATAACCTTGCGGGACGGCCTTATATCATTTATTTGGCAGAAACTTTGAAAAAACATCATTCACTATCCAAAGTTGTTTCGGAAGGAGGTTCTGCGTTTGGGAGCGACTGCTCAATAGACGCGGTCGAAATGCGCCGATTCGGCGCCTTCTTCGCCTTCGAGCAAGTCAAATCATACTTGCGGCCATTGGCTCTGCCGAATCGGACGATTTTGCGGATGATGGTTTGATCCGCCAGCTTCGTGAAGGGACAGGGATCAGGTCGCGTGTTCACTTCGAGGATCCATGGCTTCAGCTGTTGATCGACGGCGATATCGATGCCGAGCTCATTCATGGAGGGGAAGGAGCGGCTTATTTGACCTGCGGTTAGGTAAGATATTCTTTCCATCTCGCGCATAAGAATAGACGTTGCTTGGACACCGAATCGGGGTGCCAAGAGGTCATGAGGACTGTAGATCGTGCCCCCTTGACTGCCATTGGTGACAGCCTTCTGTGGGTGCGCGACTCTGGCTGCAGTCCCCGTACATTCCCATTTCCCCGCGGGGTTTCGCTGAATCATGACACGAAAGTCATAGGGATTGCCCTCATGCGTCAGCACGTGAATACCTTTCTGTATGAGGTATCGCTTGGTGCCGCAGCGTTGCTCCAGGGACTGGTACAGTTTTTCAAAAGTCGGAAAACGGTAAATGTTCACCCCGCTCTGATAGCGATAGGCTCTTCCTCGCTTCTCAACGCGCATAACGCCTATCCCAAGGGAACCGATGTCGGGTTTCAGGTAGAGCATACCGTGCTGGGCGAGCATAGCAGCTAGTCTATTGCGATCAAAAGGATGCGTTGTAGGCACATGCTTGTGCAGCTTTACATTGCGAAGCATGACGCGTGTTTTGATCCATTTGCTTGAAACGGCCTTCAGTGAACTTGTCATGGTGACGATCCTTTCTAACCGAGTTTGGCGCTTCATTATTTCAATATGATATGAGCGACACTGGAGGCGGGTGAACAGGGAAATGATTTAGGCAATTAGGAAAAAAGAACGATGGGCGAGAAGGGCGCATAGAATATGTAGTCAGGTGGATTTGGGTTACAGGTGCAGTCAGTAGAGCTGAGAGGAGGAGCCGCACGTCTATGCGCATAAAGGAAGTTATACAAAAGATGAAGCGGCAATTTCCTTGGTTGTTGGCAGGACACGAACAGGAAGAGCTCGCGGTACTACCGCTGGTGTCAGCTGGCATGCTGGAATCGTATTACTACATGGATACGAATCCATATCTACAGGTTGAGGAAATGAATCGGTATCAAACGTCAGGTACGAGTTCGAAGCGGCGGAAAACGATTTTTTACTCCCAATCAGATGAAGAAGCTTATCTGCGAATTAAACTGGATGTTTTCCGCAGCATACTGGACGGCACTCGTTATCGAACTGCGATGGCAGATATGGGTACAGGGCATGCGGAGGCAACGGCCGTCGAGGTATTTCGTGAGCTCGGCATGGAGGTGGAATCGGTATCCTTTCGGCTTCCGATCGAGCAGCATATTGAGCGGCTTCAAAGCTTTAGACCCGAGGTGCTATATACGATGCCGTCTATTTTGGATCGGATTATGCAAGCCTCGGAGAATCCTTCGGGCTATGGCATCCAGCATGTCATTCTAGTTGGGGAGATTGCTTCGCCGGGATGGAGACAACGCACGGCCGATAGACTGGGGATACCCGAGACGCATATCACCGATACGTACGGATCGATCGAAATTGGGACCATTGCCTACTTTTCACATGATCATGGTAGGTATTTGTTTGCGGATGGTATCATCGCAGAGGGTGTCAAAGCAGAACTGCTAGAAGGCGATATGGAGCCGCTGCCAGATGAGTTGGAGCAAGTTCTGGTTCTCACCTCAACCGTAAGGGACGCATTCCCTGCACTGCGTTATGTCACCTACGATGTCGTGCGTGATTTGAAAGTCATTGATGTGGATGGTGTTCCCACGCAGAGTTTCCAGAGCATCGTGAAGCGCATAGGCCCCGATTTAAAGCACGGGGAGAAAATCAGTATCTATGACATCGAGGATGTCGTTTATCGGCATCTGCGAGAAGCTAGCGTTCGTGTACAGGTGAGTGGCAATGCATTGACTGTTTATGTCTTCAGTGCACTGGCAACACCAGCCATTCTGAGCAGCATTCGCGCGGATGTGGAAAGCTGCATCCCGGCTATCGGCATGATGATTCAGGCAAAGCTTTTGGATGGAATCCAAGTAATCGGGGGCACCTATGAGGATTCACAGAACCGCACCTCCGTAAAAAATAAAAAGATTTTTTACACCTAAAGGAGGGGAAGCGAATGGAGCTTGAAGGAGGTATTGTCCAAGCGATCGGGCATACGCCGCTTATTCGGCTATCGCGTTTGTTTAAGGATCAACCCTTTGAGGTTTATGGCAAAATGGAGTGGATGAACCCCGGCGGCAGCGCAAAGGATCGACCAGCTTTATTCATGCTGCGGGAGGCGATTCGCCGTGGTGAGGTGACGAGCGAGAGTGTCATCGTGGAGTCGAGCTCTGGCAACCTCGCGATTAGTCTCGCTCAACTTTGCCGATATCTCGGGCTTCGCTTCATCTGTGTTGTCGATCCGCGTACGACGCAGCAGCATTTGCAAATCATCCGCAGCTTCCATGGGGAGATCGACCTCGTTTCCGTGCCGGATGAGGCGACGGGCGAGTTTTTGCCAGCACGTATCCGGCGGGTAGCGGAGCTGATGAGTCAAATCCCGAATGCCTACTGGACGAATCAGTATGGAAGTCCAGACAACGCGCTGGCTCATAGCGAGACAACGATGCGGGAAATTGGCGAGCAGTTAGGTAAGGTTGACTATTTATTTTGCGGCGTCAGCTCGTGTGGAACGATTCGAGGATGCATGGAGTACATCCGCAGTCGCGGTTGGTCGACACAGATCGTGGCGGTGGATGCCGAAGGCAGTGTTATTTTTGGCGGGGAAAAAGGTTCGAGGAAATTCCCTGGCCTTGGCGCAGGTATCACACCTGGCTTGCACCGGCATGATGTCGCGGACAAAGTCATCTACGTATCCGATAGGGATTGTGTAGAGGGCTGCCGCGCATTAGTTCGTGAAGAAGCCGTTCTAGCTGGCGCTTCATCAGGAGGTGTTATTTCGGCGATACGCAGAATGAGCGGAATGATTCCCTCAGGAGCCGTAGTTGCAGCGATTTTGCCGGACCGTGGTGAACGATATTTGAATACGGTATACAACGATGAATGGGTTGGGCGAGAGATAGGGTATACACCGAGTAACTAGCATGGGAGACTAGCGGATGTTGTATTTACAGGATGACCATATCCGAGAGATCGGAATCGATTGGAAGAAGCTAACCGACATCATTCAGGATGTTGTTGCCATACAGGATAGTGGGGATTGTGCTCATCCCTTGAAGCCATACTTACGTTTCCGCGATCCGAAAAACCGGATTATAGCGATGCCTGCTTATGTAGGCGGTAACATCGATATTTCGGGTATCAAATGGATTGCGAGCTTTCCAGACAATCGCCTGAAGGGACTTCCCCGGGCACATAATACGCTGATTCTGAATAAACCTTCGACGGGTGAGCCACTGGCATTTATCCACAGCGGACTGTTAAATGGTCTTCGGACCGCAGCGGTGAGCGGTGTGATGTTGAGTCAATTCGTGAAGGTCAGGAAGCCTGACCGTTTGCGCATTCACTTAATCGGGTGGGGACCGATTGGGCGGCTGCATCTGGATATGTGTGTCGCTTTATTCGGCGAATGGATTGAAGAGGTTCGAATTTATGATCTGAATGGTGTCGAGCTGGGGACGATTCCGGCAGCTATTCAGAGCAGGACGCAAGTGGTTAATGATTGGCGCACGGGCTATCGCGAGGCTAATGTCGTTATGACGTGCACAGTGTCAGCGGAGAGGTACATTGATGAAGCCCCGCCTCGCGGTGCGCTCCTGCTCAATGTCTCCCTCCGGGACTATAAACCGGAAAGTGTTGCTGACGTGAAAGCGATCATAGTGGATGATTGGCGCGAAGTATGCCGTGAGCAGACGGATATCGAGCAGCTGCACCTGTTGAATAACTTACAAGAATCGGATGTGCACACCTTAGCCGACGTAGTGCTTCGCGATCAGCTAGCAAGTGTGGAAATGCAGGAGCCTGTTTTTTTCAATCCGATGGGATTAGGCATCTTCGATATTGCCGTTGCAGGTTACTATTGGAGGGAAGCGTTGCGGCTACAAAAGGGAATTACGCTAGAGGGAAGTAAGTATAAATAGCCACGGGGAGTTAGTTTTTCTGGAGATGGGGAACGACGTTCCGCTATTTTGCCTAGAACAGCCATTTTAAAAACGCAACGGAACGTGAGGGCGCTATTTCGCTGGAATTGAAGCTTTGTGTGCCTAATTCCATGAAATAGCGGATCCTCGTTCCGCAACTATTTGAAATTGCAGAAATTCACTCGATTAGTGGAATGACGTTCCGTTTCATAGGGACATGCTGTAGGTGATGGGGGGTGAATGTGAATGTTGAATGTGGTGTTAGTGTGGGTAAGTGTAGATTCGAGTGTGCGTAGTTGAGTGTGTAAAAGTAGATGTCTGCGTAATTGTGGGTAAGTGTAGTTGCAGCTGTAAGTGTGGATATGAGTGTGCGTAGTTGAATGTGTGAAAGTAATTGCAGATGTAGAAGTTATTGTGAGTAAGATGAATAAAGTAGCATAACTGCAGCGCTGAATGGGATGATTACAAAAGTAAACGAGGGGCGTCTGGGAGGCCGTCGCCGCAACAAAAGCGGCTGCTTTTTACTCTTATACACATCTATCCACAGAGTTACCCACAAGTCCACAGGGGCTTAAGTCCCTGTTGTGTATAACTTAGGTGATAGGTATTAACATATCCACATATTGAGTTATCCACAGAAAATCGTCTGTGGATTATAAATATAAATCAGCTGGTGTACTGGATGCAACTGTCGGGCAACCCCAACCCCAACCCCAACCCCAACCCCAACCCCAACCCCAACCCCAGTCGTACCACGTATCTAACTAACTGGATTTTCTACATCTATTCGAACCGTATTATACGTTTCTGAGGGATTAGATGGATTATCTACAGTTAGTTTTCAACTTTTGTCCCGTTTCTTCGAATTTGCATAAAATTAACTGGATTTTTTACAGCTATATCAGGAAAACCATCTAATCCGCGAGAATTAACTGTAGGTTATACAGCTAAACACACGAACAAGCTACTCTAACCACCTCAATCTGTGCCATCCACAGAGCAAGCCGCCTCATCCAGCTCATGCGCCTCATCCAGCTCATGCACCTTATCCACCTCAATTCCTCATCTCAGCCACCTCAACCACACGCCTCAGCTCTACCTCCAGACAATTCTTTCTTCTCTTGTCACAAAACACCCCCCTATTTCGCCTTATAGATATAAAGCGAAACTGGAGGATGATGAACATGACAAAATACGATACAGCCGTCATTGGCGGAGGCTTAGCTGGATTCATTGCTGCACTTGAAGTAGCCAAAGGCGGAAGAAGCGTGGTTCTGCTGGAACGTTCGGGACGAATGGGCGGTAGAGCGATGACGAATAAGAAAAATGGTGTGCTTTTCAATCTTGGCGGCCATGCGTTATACCGTGCAGGAGATGCTTTCCGCATTCTGCAAGAGTTGGGTATTCGCATTGAGGGAGGCCCACCTTCTGCGAAGGTCAATGCTTTGTGGAACCGAGGGGTCGTGCCAATGCCGGCAACACCGCTCAGCATGCTCACATCAAAGCTGCTCACTTGGTCCGGGAAATTAGGACTTCTGCGACTCGTCATACGGATAACCAAAATGGACGCGAGCAAAGTTGAAAACACACCGCTCAGACAGTGGGCGGAGCAAGAAATTGCGGATCCGATGGTTCGTCATATTTTTTACTCTTTGTGCCGTACGGCAACTTACACATTTGATCCAGATCATCAGCTTGCAGGTCCGGTGCTAGGGCAGGTACAGCGCTCATTAAAAGGAGTGTTGTACATCCACGGAGGCTGGCAAACGATCGTCGATCAGCTTCAACAGAAAGCGATTGATGCAGGTGTCCACATCATAAGCGGTTCCGACGTGAAAGAAATCGTACATGCGAATGGTCAGGTGCAGGGCATCAAACTTGCCCATGAAGAAATGGTAGAGGTATCGCATGTCATCAGCACCGCGTCCCCATCGGAGACCTACAAACTAGTCGCGAACGCTGACCGCACGATATTGAAACAGTGGAAGGACGAAGCGCGCCCTTCGAAAGCTGCGTGCCTAGACTTAGGCTTGAAAAGGCTCTCCGTTCCAGGTAGAAATGTAGCGATTGCGCTGGACCAACCGATCTTTTTCTCGCATCACACGTTAAATGCCAATCTTAGTGAAGACGGCACACTCGTCGTGCATATGGTCAAATATAACGGATCTGGGGAAAGTAATCCGAAAGAGGACGAGGAAGCCCTTACTGCTGCCATGAATACCCTACATCCAGGTTGGGAACAAGAAATCGTAACGAAACAGTTCCTGCCGAACATGACGGTCGTCCATGACACTTTACATGTGGGTAAATCCAATCTGCAAACAGGTCCAGCCGTTGAAGGCATTCAAGGACTCTATGTAGCGGGTGACTGGGCAAGTCATGGCGAAATGCTCGCGGATGCTTCGGCGGCAAGTGCTAGACGTGCGGCTCAAGCTATTTTAAAAACGCCTCAGTTCGCTTAGAATTATCCTATTACAGATACCAGTAGATCGGGAGGTGTGACAAGATGGAGATCACAGGAGCAGAGGCTTCCGAGCAGATCTATCTGAGCTATAGACCGTTAATGTTTTCACTAGCGTATCGCATGCTGGGAAGTGTGATGGACGCGGAGGATGTGGTGCAGGAGGCATTTCTGTATGCCAATGAGACGAATCTGGAGCATGTTCACAATCCCAAGGCTTATCTATGCAAAATCGTGACCAACCGCTGCATCGATAGCCTGCGCTCCGCCAGCAAAAAACGAGAGGTGTACGTCGGGCCATGGCTGCCGGAGCCACTGATGACGACAAGCGCGACAAGCACAGATCATCAGATCGCACCAGATCTCGCGTATACGCACAAAGAATCGCTATCCACCGCATACCTTTTGCTCCTGCAGCAGCTGTCTTGGGTGGAGCGAGCGGTATTCCTGCTTCGTGAGGTCCTGCAATATGAATACGATGAAATCGCCGAGATTGTTGGCAAAAGCAGTACGAATTGCCGTCAAATTTTCCGCCGAGCCAAGAATGCGATTAGCCTCCCGCCGGAGCAGGCTCGTGAAACGAAACAAACGACAGCGATCGTGGAACAATTCGTGCACGCATTAGTGTCAGGAAATATCGCTCAACTGTTAACCATTGTGAAATCCGATGCCATTCTATACTCCGATGGCGGAGGCAAGGTGAATGCGGCGATCAACCCTATTCAGGGAGTGGAACGAATTGCCAAGTTCTTGTCTGGGATTTTAGCCAAATTACCGGAGGAATATCGCTTTACCTTAACGACAGTGAACGAACAAATAGGCATTGTTGCGTATGTGAATAATCAGCCTAATAATGTGATGACATTCCATCTAGAGGAGGGGCAGATCAAGACTTTCTATATCGTCGTGAATCCTGATAAATTGAAGCACATCGCATCATGGCAAGCGGAAGTGTGAGGTCTTAACCTCTTATCATAGAAAGCTGCTAAGGAGTCATTACGATTCGTGGTGGCTTTTTTTCGTTTGATGTCATCCGGGTAATGTCGCATAATGGGAGGAAGTGAAGAGTTGCCTAGCAAGACGAGAAAGAGGAGAGAGCCGTATTGAAAAAAGTTAGTGAAACGGCAGTAACCAAGCGTAAGGCACCAGCCTTCTCGCTGCCTGCCTCCAATGGAGAGAAAGTTTCTTTAGCCGATTATAAAGGGCGTAAAGTTGTTATTTATTTTTACCCACAAGATAATACACCAACTTGTACCCAGCAATCCTGCGACTTTCGAGACTACAACGGGAAATTCGCGGAGTTAGGTGTAGAAGTGATTGGTATCAGCCCGGATGAGCTGAACTCGCATGACAAATTTATTGCGAAGTACGAGCTGCCGTTCCTCCTGCTTTCAGACACCAATCATAAAGTAGCAGAGAAGTATGGGGTATGGGCGATGAAAAAGCTGTATGGCCGCGAGTACATGGGCATTATTCGATCGACGTTTCTAATTAACGAGAAAGGTTATATCGTAAAAGAATGGAGTAAAGTGAGAATTAAGAATCACGTGCAAGCCGTGTTGGATGCTGTGATAGAATTGAAGTAGGCCGCTTCGAATCTCGTATTCGTCCACTTATTTAGTAGAGATACGCGGAACAGTTTCTTCCATATAAAAGGATAATGAGTTCTAAAGCGATGCTTCTCCTTGTCGGGAAGGATCGTTTTTTTTCGTGTCATACTCTCGCACCTCCGCCCATATAATCTATCAGATGTCAAAATGATAGAACATGCGGAGGGATCATCGGATGCGCTCACAGGTACAAGCCCCAAACAACGGACGACTACGATTTCAAATCATGATGGTTGTTGTTTTACTAGTTTCACTCTTGGTTGGCAGCATGCCGGCCAAAGCCGCGGACAATGAAGCTGATCCATCTGTACAAGAAGCGTTTGGGCAGCTTCAAGCAGGGAAGCGACTGAAGGGTGAGAGAACTTACGTAACACCGGAGCAGCCTACTGTCTATCTGACGTTTGATGATGGTCCTAGCAAGTTGACGAATCAGGTGCTGGATATTTTAGATAAAGAAGATGTTAAAGCAACGTTCTTCGTACTTGGTGAACAAGCGAAAGCGCATCCTGCTGAACTCAAAAGAATTGTAAAAGACGGTCATGCCATCGGCAATCATACCTATAATCATGTTTATAAAGAGCTTTATAGTGATTTTCAAACCTTTTGGAACCAAATCCAGCGCAGCGAGGACGTTATTTCAAATATCGTGGGGATACGACCTCAACTCGTACGAGCGCCTGGTGGGACAGCTACGAATTTTGACGCCTACTACTTTTATTTGATGGAGCAAGCAGGCTATATCATGGAGGATTGGAATGTCGACAGTGGAGACTCCAAGAGAGCGAATGTGCCGGTAAATGAAATTTGGCAGACGGTGAAAGCTTCCCCTCTCGATCACGAGATTAATATTCTGTTTCACGATGGAACGGGGCATGAATCTTCTGTCCAAGTATTACCCCAAGTGATTAGCTATTACAAAAAGTTAGGATACGCCTTTGCCACGTTGACAGACCAAGTGAAGCCCAAACAATTCGCCATCACGAAGCCGAAATGGTCACGGAACATGAATTTGAAGCAATTTCAATCGATGATAGATCAAACGCAGCAATATGCAGTCGCTCATCCGAGCCCATCGGATCTCTTGAAGCAGGCAGAGGAAAAGCGCCTCGCGCAGAAGCTTGAGGCAGAAGCTGAAGAGAAAGCGAAAGCGAAGATGGAAGAAGAAGCGGAGGCTGCGCGTATTCTAGCTAAGCAAGCCGCTTTGCCGTTGCAGGTTCATGTACTCGGAGGGAATACGTTTACCATAGAACCTTCCATTTATAAGCTGCATGCGAATCAAATAGAGTTGCCTCTGCGCTATCTGATCGAGAAGATGGGTGGGAAAGTGGCGTGGCAGGCTGATACGAAAACAGCCAATGCCCATTACGGCATTTATGATATGGACTATGATCTTGTGAATAGAAGCATTAGTTTGTTCACTTTAGGCAAGCAAACAGCCACTTATTCGTTAGCGGATATGAACATGCAAGATAATCAAATTATCGTGCCGCTGCGCAAAACGATCGTATCACTCGGCGGCCGTATTACGAATGCTGTGATGGATCCCGACTACCGTGAGGTTTCTATGGCGCTGAGTCCCCTTCACTTTTTTAAAGAAAATAATCGAATTCTCAAAAACTCTCTATTTGCAATGGCAGGATAATGTCTAAAAGAGTAGAGAGCTGGAAAAACTAGAAGCATACCCTTATAAAGGAGGCTTCTTGTCTATGGCATCGAAAACCCGAATATTCGATCAACCGCAGCCTCTTGTGGAACGGATGATCATGAACGTAGAGAAAGTGATAGTTGGCAAAAGAGAAACGATAGAGAAAGCTTTTATCGCGATGTTGAGCGGCGGGCATCTACTGCTAGAGGACGTTCCTGGTGTAGGCAAAACTATGCTAGCACGCGCGTTAGCCAAAACGATCGGTTGCGAGTTTAAGAGAATTCAATGTACGCCAGATTTGCTTCCTTCGGATGTGACCGGTGTTTCTGTTTTTAATGTCAAAAGCAATGAGTTTGAGTTTCGGCCAGGGCCATTAATGACGTCTGTCGTACTTGCAGACGAATGTAATCGGACATCCCCGAAGACGCAGTCAGCTTTCCTTGAAGCGATGGAAGAAAAACGAGTGACCATTGACGGCACAAGTTATGAGTTGCCGAAGCCCTTCGTCGTCATCGCGACGCAAAATCCGATGGATTATGAAGGCACGTACGCGCTGCCGGAAGCGCAGATGGACCGGTTTATGATGAAGCTTTCACTTGGCTATCCAACGCATGATCAAGAGATTCTGATGTTGGATCGCTTGCAGGATCGACACCCCTTGGAAAGCTTGAAACCGGTGATTGTACAGGATGAGTTTGTGCAATTGCAGAAGGAAGCGGTCATGGTCCATGTGGATAATACGTTAAAAGATTTCATCGTTCGCTTAGCTTTAGCGACGCGAGATCATGCTGATTTTTACATAGGTGCAAGTCCGAGGGCGTCTTATGCGTTGATGCGTGCTGCACAAACGGCTGCTTATGTGAAAGGGAGAACCTTTGTTGTTCCGGATGATATTAAGGATTTGGTTTTACCTGTGTGGACACACCGGCTTATTCTCACTTCGGATGCGCGCATGATGGGCCGTTCGGCAGATCTCATACTTCAGGGTTTATTAGATGGTATGCAAACACCAGTTCTCCGTTATGTCACAGCGAAGTAGGGGACATGACATGAAAAGCTGGGGGAAGACGACGCTATTGCTGGTAAGTTGTGTGTTGGTGATCTATTTGGCTTATCGCCAAGGTGGATTCGCTGCGTGGTATCTTGGTATTTGTTTATCGTTGATCTGGATACAGGCAGGACTATTTTATGTATTTGCGCTGAAAGGTTTGAACTTGAATCGGCGCCTGTCAGGTGACGTGTTTCTCGCAGGTGAAGATGTAACGATCGTGCTGGAGATCCAGCATCGTTCCTGGGTTCCAATGCCGTGGCTGCTGTTGAAAGAAACTTGGATCCATGAAGGAAATGGGAGAAAGCTGACGTACAGCAAGCTGCTTTTCCCTTGGTTTCAGAAGTCGATTCTGCTGCCTTACAAAATGACCCATCTCATGCGAGGCAGTTACCGTTTTGCTCATTTTGAAGCTGCGGCAGGGGACCTCTTTGGTTTCGCGCTTCGCAGAGTACAGAGGGAAGATTTGCAGCGTTATGTTGTGTATCCACGACCGGATGCATTGGAACGAAGCGGGATGACCTTTCAATCGGAGGAAGGCTCAACAACCCTTAGTTCCAAGGGCGAAACGCCGCTGATCAGCTCCGTTCGCGATTACGTCAGCGGTGATCCGTATCACCGCATCCACTGGAAATCGACGGCTCGCCTGAGCCGTCTGATGACCAAAGAACCCGAGCAGGCCGCCTCCACGAAGTGGATGCTGCTGCTCGATGTCACGCCTGCGGCGGGCCCAGCAGAAGCGGCACAGCCGCTGCTGGAGAAGGGCGTCGCCCTCGCGGCGGGGTTCTTCGAAGCCGCCGCCAGTGGGCGAGAGAGCTGCGGCTTCGCCTGCAGCTCCTCTAACGCAAGGCGAATCGCGCCGACGATTCGCCCCGATCTGACGCTCGCGTACGAAGTACTCGCGAGCGTTGGCGGCAAGCCCGCCCTGTCCTTTCCTGACCTCGTCAGGAAAGAGGCGGCAGACTTGCCGCTGCATGCGTCGATGCTGTGCATCACATCGACGCTGGATGTGGCGCTGGTGCGCGCGATCGCAGATAGCGGCACCAGGCGCCGAGCCGTGCACGTGATCTACGTGCACGCGCGGCCTTCCCTCTCGGTCGCAGAGCGAGAGGGGGCTTCCCAGCTGCAGGCCGCAGGCTGCAGCTTCACGGAAGTGCCGCATCCGCAGAGCCAGTGGCCAAGGCAAGGAGGTGTTGCGGATGCAACCGCTTGAACCTCGCCGCGGGCTGCACGCGCGCTCTCGCACTTCGCACTTTTTTAAGAAGCACCAAGGCACTTCACCCTTAAGCAATCCACAAACCAATCCATCCCACCCAGACACATCATCCCACAACCCGTCCAAACTCATCTTCCGCGCAGACAGCCTGCCGCCTCAACCTAATAGTCTCTTCCGAGATGGTCTCATCACCCTGCTGCTCTTTCTCCTTCTCTCGGAATGGCTGCGACCTTTGGCTTGGATGGGCGATGAGTTGATCCGAATTGGACCGATACTTGTTGTGTTTGCACTGTGTCTTGCACTGGATTGCTTCCGAGTCCCTTATGGTTGGGGATGGCTGGCAAAGTGCAGCATAATTGTGGTTTTTATCGGATATATGTTTAACCACGAGACCTTACTTGCTGGAGGGTGGATCCTCTCGTTGGTGAGAACGCTTGCGCAAGATTTTGTCTATATCGTACAGGCTCATTTTGATCTGATCAGCGGTGAAATGCGCACGCTCCTGTTTCTAATGGGTTGGGCATTACTGCTTTCGGTTGTTCAAGCTCTAATGCTCCAAAGACAGCATAGTCTTTGGTTTGTGATGGCTACCTTGATCTATCTCGTAGGTATACAGCTCGTATTTGGGGCGGATACCGTACAAGGAATCATACGCACATTAGGTTATGGGTTGCTTCTGATGGCTCTTCTTAATCTCTCAAGAATCGAACAGACCTATCGCGTGACAACTGTGCGTTCACGTAATTATTTACAATGGCTGGTCGTCAGTTTGATCGTCGTTGGTATGTTGTCTGGCGTTGGTTGGTTGTCGGCTAAGCAAACCGAGTCCGAGCCTTTGATGAAGCCAGTAAGCTGGGCGCACTGGTATGATCGTTTGTTTGAGCTCTATGAGGAGGAGACGGGAGTAAGCCCAGCTGTGGCGACTTCTGGGTATGGCCAGAACGATACGTCCTTAGGCGGTCCACTCCAAGTGGACACTTCACCAGTGTTTACGGCCAAAACCTCTGAACTCACTTACTGGCGCGGCGAATCCAAAAGTTTCTACGATGGCAAAGGCTGGACCCAGCCTACGCAAAATCTAGAACCTTTCGTGGCCTCTAGTTCATCGGCGACTGCTCCAGTCATTGTGCAGGAGATTTTAATGAATGAGAAGGCGGCGAATAAGCAATTATTCGTAGGTGGTGGGCTGCGGAGCATTGATATGCTACTGAGTGAAAAAGGGAAGCCTATTCCATCTTGGAATGTGCTAACTTCCGAAACGAGTGGCTTAACGACCTTGCCGGAGATCGCTGACCCTCTTTCCTATTACAAAATCACCGTGCAACCCATTAAAGAAAATCCTGACCTCTTGAATACAGATATCGCACCTTATCCAGAAGAAATCACGCGGGAATACTTGCAATTGCCAGAGTCATTGCCGCGGACCGTGCGAAGCACAGCCGAGCAAGTTACCGAAAATCGGTTGACGCCGTATGCCAAAGCAGTAGCGATCGAGCAATATTTGAGCCAAACCTTTCCGTACAGTCTCGAAAAGCCGACCAATCCCAGCCGCAGCGAAGATTTCGTCAGTCATTTCCTGTTCGTAGATCGAACAGGGTATTGTGATCATTTTTCCACGGCCATGGTGGTTATGCTACGTTCTGTCGGTGTACCCGCTCGGTGGGTAAAGGGGTATGCTCAAGGAACAGTAGACGCCACCGATGATAATGGGCTGCTCGAGGTAGTTGTCCGCAATCAAGATGCGCACTCTTGGGTTGAAGTCTATTTCCCTTCGATGGGATGGGTGCCATTCGAGCCGACACCTGGTTTCTCAGGAATATCCGTCGATCAGCCTAGAGATCTGTTAACGACAGCAACCATGGAGCAGCTGGGGATGACCGCTTCCCTTACGAATACACCGGTGACGAAATCCGTCATTTTCAAATCGAGTGAATGGTTGCACACGATGAAGAATAATCTCATTCAATTAGTAAAGGCTTATAAGAGTACCGTTTTTGTTCTTATTTGCAGTATCTGTTTACTTGTTGGTCTATATGTCTTACTAAGACGTCAAGGATACTTGTTGCGCAGAACGGTGGAGTTCTCAAGTTACAACAATGGATCTCCTAATCAGCAACATCCGTTGACGCCGTTTATGGATCGATTATGGAGACAGCTTTTCCGCAAATACGGTGTAAAGCCTGCCAATCAAACGGTTCGCGAATATGTCATGAATCTCCAGGTAACCCATCAAGGGCAGCAACAGGCACTGATGGCTTTCGCTCACATCTATGAAAGTGTCCGCTACGATCCGGCGCGTGCTTTTGCCTATTCGAAGCGGGAAATTACAGCGATTTGGAAAGCCATTCAAAAGACACATTAAATCCCCTTTACATCCTAGGTGCCTAATGTTTAAAATTAGTACCTAGAAATAGCGGTAAGTGGACAAGGGTTCTACCCCATCTTCAATCGCTATGAATCTAGGAGGTCGGATATGAGTAAACCAAGTGAATTGATCGTTGTTTTAGATTTTGGAGGCCAATATAACCAACTGATTGCTAGACGAATCCGTGATTTAGGCGTTTACAGCGAATTGCTGCCGCACAATACAACGGTTGATAAAATTCGTGAGATTAACCCTAAGGGGATCGTGTTCTCCGGCGGACCTGCAAGTGTTTATGGCGAAGGAGCTCCTTCGGTTGATGCTGGCATTTTCGATTTGGGTATTCCAATCTTAGGCATTTGCTATGGCATGCAGTTGATTGCCCACCAATTGAACGGGAAAGTTGAACGCGCACATACGCGTGAATACGGGAAAGCAGATCTTGAGTTCTCGAACCAAAGCCCGTTAGTCAAAGGCCTAGAGGCGAAACAAACGGTATGGATGAGTCATGGTGACCATGTTTCCGTTCTACCTGAAGGTTTTGTTGTTGAAGCTAGCACAGAGTCACTTCCAATTGCTGCAATGAGCAACCGTGATCGCAAAATCCATGCCGTCCAGTTCCACCCAGAGGTTCGTCATTCAGTTCAGGGTAACGAAATGATTCACAACTTCATCTACGAAGTGTGTGGTTGTGTCGGCGATTGGACGATGTCATCCTTCGTGGAAGATATGATTAAAGAACTTCGTGCAGAAGTTGGCGATAAAAAAGTGCTATGCGCATTAAGCGGCGGCGTTGATTCCTCCGTTGTTGCGATCTTGCTTCACAAAGCAATCGGCGCGCAATTGACATGTATGTTCATTGACCATGGCTTGCTGCGTCATAATGAAGGCGAAAGCGTTATGGAAACGTTCGTCGGCAAATTTGATATGAAAGTTGTCAAAATCGATGCGAAAGATCGCTTCTTGGGCAAATTAGCTGGCGTTGCGGATCCAGAGCAAAAACGTAAAATCATCGGCACCGAATTCATTCGCGTGTTTGAAGAAGAGTCCAGCAAGTTTGACGACTTTACTTACTTGGCGCAAGGCACGTTGTATACCGATATCGTAGAAAGTGGTACAGCTACTGCGCAAACGATCAAATCGCATCATAACGTTGGCGGTCTGCCTAAGGATATGAAGTTCAAGCTGATCGAACCATTGAAAACACTATTCAAAGACGAAGTTCGTAAAGTCGGCGAAGAGTGTGGTCTACCTTCTGCAATCGTATGGAGACAGCCATTCCCAGGTCCTGGTCTAGCGATCCGTGTTCTAGGTGAAGTTACCGAGGATAAGCTGAAAATTGTTCGTGAATCCGATGCTATCCTGCACGAAGAAATCGCGAAGGCAGGCCTAGATCGCGAGATCTGGCAGTACTTCACGGCACTTCCAGGCATGAAGAGTGTAGGCGTTATGGGCGATGCTAGAACATACTCCTATACAGTAGGTATCCGCGCAGTAACATCCATCGATGGTATGACTGCTGACTGGGCTCGTATCCCGTGGGATGTGCTTGAGAAGATTTCCGTACGTATCGTTAACGAGGTTGAGAACGTGAATCGTATCGTATACGACATTACGTCCAAGCCGCCAGCTACGATTGAGTGGGAATAGATTGGCAGTTTAATCAACACCAATAGTGTGAAAGAAAGACTCTCTTTGAGCTGTAGACCAGCTGGAAGAGAGTCTTTTATTTTGAACGAATTGATTGGATAAATATGTTACATTAGTAGGAACACCTAATAAATTGGAGTACCACGGGAGGAAAAGTTATGGCAATGATTGCAATGATTTTGGTCGGACTTGTTGCGCTTGAGCATGTGTATATCCTAGTGTTGGAAATGTTCTTGTGGACAACACCACGCGCGATGAAGTCTTTCGGTATGACGAAAGAGAATGCTCAGATCACGAAGAGTTTAGCTGCCAATCAAGGACTGTACAATGGTTTTCTGGCAGCAGGTCTTGTGTGGGGCCTTGTCCATCCGGATGCTGCGGTCGGGCGATCGATCGAGATTTTCTTCCTCGTTTGTGTACTTGTTGCAGCCGTGTTTGGAGGCGCCACCGCCAAGAAATCAATTCTGCTTGTGCAGGGATTGCCTGCTCTTGTAGCGCTTGTTTTCGTCCTTCTTACCTAGCGAAATCGGCGATGATTGCCATTGAATGGGAATATGAAAGTAAACTAGAAAAAGACGAACGATATGGGAATCTTTACCCGTATAATGTTCGTCTTTTTTGTTGACACTAGATCAAATGTTCACTAGAATATGAAATTGGATAACAGTTTTTCGTATAATCTCGGGAATTGGCCTGGGAGTTTCTACGAGATCACCGCAAATGATCTGGCTACGAAAAAAAGGAACGGTTTCCGTATGAGTTTTTACGTGCGACTTCACATATTGAAGGCAGCCCTCATATGGACGGCTCCTTTTTCGTACCCGGAATCAGGCAACATGATTCCGGGTTTTTTGCTGTTCCCCACCATTCGCTTAGGAGGAGTAGGAAAATGGATTTGGATCGTTTTTTTAAATTGAAACAAAATGGCACCACGGTAAGAACAGAAATCATGGCGGGGATTACGACGTTCATGACTATGGCTTACATCCTTGCGGTAAATCCAGACGTATTAAGTGCATTTAAATCAGGGGCAACTGGCGGAGACTGGACTTCCATTTTCTTAGCAACAGCGATTGCAGCGGGCGTGATGACGATTGCAATGGGGCTTTTCGTAAACTTTCCTGTGGCACTAGCACCGGGAATGGGCTTGAATGCGTACTTCGCGACGATTATTTTGACCTCACAAGGTAAATTTACGTTTTCGATGGCACTCACGGCCGTGTTTATCTCCGGGATAATCTTTATCATCCTAACGGTTACGAAAGTTCGTCAAATGCTTCTAGTCGCTATCCCAGATAGCTTGAAGCATGCGATCACAGTAGGGATTGGGTTGTTTATTGCCATGATCGGTTTTAAGAACAGCGGCATTCTCAGCGTTGCAGTTGAAGCAGGTAGTGATATTAAAGCACATCAGTATACAGAAGTTCTTTCGTTTGAAACGATCTTTCATCTAGGTTCATTAGAGAATAAAGGTGTTATTTTAACCATCGTAGGTATTCTATTGATCTCCATCTTAATGGTGCTTCGTGTTCGTGGCGCAATCTTGTTCGGAATTCTTGCAACAACGGTTGTTGGTTATTTCATGGGTATGGTGGATCTAGGTACATTAACAAGTGACAAAACAACATGGGTACCCGATATGTCCAAGCTGCGTTTTGCTGATTTTGATTTCGCGGGCATTATGACGACAGGGATTGTTTCTGTCATTGCTACATTTACTTTCGTTGAGTTGTTCGATACTTTCGGTACAATGGTAGGGACAGCTTCTCGTGCAGGTATTATGAAGAACAAAGAAGAAGGTAACAAACGTGTAGGTAAAGCGATGTTCGTTGATGCGATCGGTGTTAGCGGCGGTGCATTAGTCGGAACAAGTACAGTAACAGCATTCGTAGAGAGTGCGGCAGGTGTAGCAGAGGGTGGACGTACAGGTCTAACGGCTGTAACGACAGGCGTATGTTTCTTGCTAGCTCTGTTCTTGGCGCCAATTGCTATGTTGATTCCAGGTTCCGCGACTGCGGCAGCGTTGATTGTTGTTGGTGTTCTCATGGTTCAATCCATTAAAGAAATCGACTTCCAAGACTTCGTTGTTGCAATCCCAGCGTTCCTTACACTTGTATTGATGCCTTTCACATACAACATTGCGAACGGAATTTCCTTCGGAATCGTGACTTATGTGGTTCTAGCTACAGCAGCTAATTTAGGTGGCAAAAGTGAGAAGAAATACAGCGTCCACTGGTTAATGTGGATTCTAGCCCTTCTAATTATTGCTCGATACGTCTTTATTGGAAGCCAAGGTTAAAATAAAGTAGGGCTCTGGTACATCTGTACCAGGGCCTTTTTATATTCCGTTTATTTCCATGTCGAAAAAACTTGCAATCCTTTGGAGGATTTGTTATATTACTCCTTGTCGCTTCGGCGGTCGAACGAAAGAACGAGAGAATCGAAAGAATCGAAAGAAACTTAAAAAAAGTTCTTGCATTCGAATGAGCTGAT
>NZ_WHNY01000019.1 GCF_013141695.1 Paenibacillus plantarum | reverse complement strand
TTATGCGCAATCGTTATAATAAGCTTTGGCCTTTTAGCAACATTCAAACTTTAGCGATAAAATCTACCTCTAAACGTGGTCGCCTATCTCCATAGGGATTTTTTGTGAGAAATTTGTGAGGAGTACATAGTAGTATGCTATATGGGTGATTTTGGCTATTGTAGTCGAAATTTGTAGGAACATCGAGAGGGGGCAGGAAGCCTATATAAGTCTATATGTCTATAAGTCTATATGTTTTTAGACCTATAAAAAAAAGGAAATAGGAGATTCAAGTGTATGGCAGAAAAAATGAAAATTATGAATAAAAATCAGGAGGTAACAGATGAAACACAAAATTAAAAAAACTTCGTTGGCGATGGCTCTATTGGTATCGTTGGCACCTGCAACTCAAATTGTATCAGCGGCTGCGCCAACTTTTAAGGATGCAGATACGGCGCCATGGGCTCAAAAGTATATGACCAAACTTGCGCTGCTTGACATTATCGCAGGGGATAATGCAGGGATGTTTAATCCGCAAAGTAATGTTACGCACCAGGAAGCCGTTCTAATGGCGATCCGTCTAATGGGATTAGAGGAGGAAGTCAAGAAAGAGGGCGCAGTCAATCCTGTACTTACGGTTGACGACTTCGCTAAGCCTTACATTTCGGTAGCGTTGAAAAAAGGTCTTCTCGTGGCACGAGAAGAAACGAACACAGCAGAATGGGGTCAGCAGACATCAAGCCGTGAATGGACGATCAAGCTGATCATTAGGGCAATTAATCGCGAGTCAGATGCAGGGCGATTGACTGAAAGCACAACCTTGTTTAGCGATGAGCAAGATTTTACGCCATCTTACAAGGGTTACATCAATGCTGGTGTTAGCCTAAATATTGTTGAAGGCTTTGCTGACAATCAGTTTAGACCGTTGAAACTCGTAACGCGTGCTGAGATGGCGGCAATGCTAAGCAATGCGTTGCCTTACTTAACGAATGGAAAGGAAACTTCCTTAGCAGGCGTGTCCAATAGTGTAACTAACGGCATTATATCGGCCGTTTCGAGCGATTCGGTCTCTGTAACGTTGGCTTCAGAAACAAAAAAACTGAGTCTTACTTCGGAAACGCAATATTATGATAAAAATTCTTCGCAACAGCTGAGTTTTGATGATTTGAAGGTAGGACTGCTTGTATCAATCGTGAATAAAGAGGATAAAGCTTATTTGATTGAGGTCTCTTTAGGGGTTAATGAGCCTAAAGCAACGGCTGCTGTACGGGGTGAAATTGGTCCAGCTGGACCTGTAGGCCCTGCTGGAGCTGTAGGCCCTGCTGGACCTGCAGGTGTAAAAGGCGAAAAAGGCGAAAAAGGCGAACACGGTGAGACGGGATCAACAGGATGGCGTGGGGCGACCGGTGATACGGGAGCAACAGGAGCACAAGGCATCCAAGGCGTAACAGGAGCAACAGGTGCCCAAGGCATCCAAGGTGTAACAGGAGCAACGGGAGCCCAAGGCGTAACAGGAGCGACTGGAGCAACAGGGGCCCAAGGCATCCAAGGCGTAACAGGAGCAACTGGAGTGACAGGAGCCCAAGGCGTAACAGGAGCAACCGGAGCCCAAGGCGTAACAGGAGCAACCGGAGCCCAAGGCGTAACAGGAGCAGCCGGAGCCCAAGGCGTAACAGGAGCAACTGGAGCCCAAGGCGTAACAGGAGCAACAGGGGCTCAAGGAATAACAGGAGCAACTGGAGCCCAAGGCGTAACAGGAGCGATTGGAGCCCAAGGCATCCAAGGCATAACAGGTGCCCAAGGCCTCCAAGGATTAATTGGAGCGATGGGGCCAGTAGGACCAGCAGGAGCAACAGGGGCAACAGGTCTCCAAGGTCTCCAAGGTTTCCAAGGTTTAATTGGAGCGATGGGGCCAGTAGGACCAGCAGGACTAGCAGGAGTAACAGGAGCAACAGGGGCAACAGGTCCCCAAGGTCTCCAAGGTTTCCAAGGTTTAATTGGAGCGATTGGGCCAGTAGGACCAGCAGGACTTGCAGGAGCAACAGGAGCAACAGGAGCAACAGGAGCAACAGGAGCAACAGGAGCAACAGGAGCAACAGGAGCAACAGGAGCAACAGGTCTCCAAGGTCTCCAAGGTCTCCAAGGTTTCCAAGGATTAATTGGAGCGATGGGGCCAGTAGGACCAGCAGGAATAACAGGAGCAACAGGAGCATTTGGAGCAACAGGAGCAACAGGAGCAACAGGAGCAGGAGTGACAGGAGCAACCGGCGCCACAGGAGCTACAGGAGCTACAGGCGCACAAGGAGCGACCGGCGCCGCTGGCGCAGGCGGCTTGTCCACTTTTGGCTATTTGTATAGTGTGTTGCCATCTGGTGGGCCGTATCCAGCTAACTCAAATCTACCGTTGAACCAACGTGGTTATGTAACCTCTGGCATCGATGATAGTTATTTTGCGTCTTTCATGGGACAAATTGAAATAACTCAATCCGGAATTTATGAGATCAGCTATCAAGTATCGACAACTTCTGGAATCGGAGCTCAGATAGCGCTTCGCATAAATGGCGTAATAGATGCTGGCACGCGCATCCCCATTCTATCCAATAATAGTCAAATTTCGAATAAAGTCATTTTGCAATTGAGCGCGGGTAGCACTATAAACATAGTGAATGATTCAAATACTCCAATAATATTTGCGCAATCGCCCGCAGTAGGGATCTCTATCGTAATTGAAAAAATCGCTGGAAACTAGTACAAGGTTCTGAACGGCAAGAAGCTCAGGACAGATGGGGGAAGATGCAATGCACAAAAAGCGAACCAAGATATGGATCCGCACCACTATAGCTAGTTATTTACTCATGACCTCGGCCAATACTTATGGGAATGCGATTCAGGCAACGGATGTTACTGAACAATTGGCATCCGAAGCACCTTCGAGTCTCTTGATTGATTCGAGAGACGTGTATTTGAATGATGTTCAGTCGGCGGTGTATGGCACATTGCCGCCAATTATTCCAAGTGTAACGGCAGTAACCTATTCGGTATATGGAACGGTAGAGCCCCGTATTCGCATGGGCTTCGGGCAGAGCATGGCTATTGACGATCGTGGAGCGCTTTGGGTCTGGGGTTCAGTCCAGCCTCAAAGTGGAAATTCGTATCAGACACCGAAGCTGGTTGCAGGTATGGAACATGTCGCCGATGCTTTTATAGGAACTCATAATGTGGTCTTGAAAAATGATGGTACGGTTTGGACATGGGGCGACAACCGTTTCGGGCAGTTGGGCGACGGTACAACCGTATCTCGTCAGACGGCGGAACAAGTTTCTACACTTAGCGATATAACAGCAATTTCTGTGGGAGAATCGTACACCTTGGCGTTGAAAAAGGACGGCACAGTATGGGCTTGGGGGTCCAATGTATTTGGCGAGCTAGGGGATGGTACGACTACTCAGCAAACCGTTCCCATGCAGGTTCAAGGTCTGAACGATGTGACGTCCGTATCAGCTGCGGGATGGCATAATCTGGCGTTAACAAAAGACGGCACGGTGTGGGCCTGGGGCGCTAACGCCCAAGGACAATTGGGCGACGGCACGACAAGCTCCCGCAACCGCCCCTTCCAGATTGGCGGTATTCACGGAGTAAAAGCGGTCAGTGCTGGGTATGATCATTCGCTCGCTTTGTTGAACGATGGTACGGTGTGGGCTTGGGGGCATAACGAATATGGCGAGCTTGGCGATAAGACGAATAAAGGACATGCTGCTCCCGTTCAGGTTGCTGGCCTCGTTCAAGTGGCCTCGATTTCTGCGGGAGAATGGTACAGCATGGCGCTGAAGGAAGACGGTACGGTGTGGGCATGGGGTTCGAACAGCTATGGGCAGCTTGGCAACGGTACGCCTAGCCATCAAAACAGTCCTGTGCAAGTTCCCGGCATTGCCGCCAGTCAAATCTCCTCAGGCTTCTATGCAAGCGGAGCACTCGGGACCAACGGCGTGTATTATACATGGGGCTCCAACATATTCGGTCAATTAGGAAATCAAGAGAAGAATCTGCAGCTTTATCCGCAAGGAATAAATGGATTGAATTCAAAAGCGTCCAGGGAGAATTAATCAAGAAAGAAGCTGCGGTCTGCAATTGCTGCGACTGCAGCTGCTTTTTTTCATGTAGGAACAAGACTATGTCGAATAACAACTCGGAGCGTGATTTGGTATGATAACGGACATCGTCCTGCTGGCTCAGCATTTTGAAGCTATGCAAGAATGCATCCTCAACCTTCGTCTCTCTACTACAGAGCACCCTTACCATTTAATCGTTGTGTTGGAGGAAGACTCTCTGCGAATGTCTCAATGGCTAGAGCAGAATAGAAACGTAACTGTCGTGTTCTGTAAGCCTGGAACCAGCGTTGCGGCAGCTTACAATATAGGCGTTGCTGCTGCTTCATCACCTCATCTTGTATGCATGCGCGAGTATATGTACGTTACGGATGGATGGCTCGGACGGTTGAGCGACTGCATGGAGCGGCACAAGCTTGCGGCTGTGGTTGGCCCTGTCAGCAGCGGTATTAGCGGCGTGCAAAACACGCCAATTATCAGCGAAAACCCGCGAGTGATGCAGTCCTACTCCGAGAGCATTGGCATTATGCGCGAAAGCCGGAGCAAACGTGTAACTCGCGTGCTAAGCCATCTTGTGATGCTCCGTAAAAGCGCCTTTGACCAGTTGGGCGGGTTTGATGAAAGATTCGAAGAAGAAAGTTGCGAGGATGACGATTTATGCTACCGTGCTTTGCAAGAAGGTTACGAGCTTTATGTTGCCGAGGACTGCTTTGTGCGCTACGAGCGGAAATATGGAAAATATGCTGACGATCCTTCATTGTATGATGAACAAATTAGCACAAATAGCCGAAAATCGTTTGAAAAATGGGGATTGGATATCACATTGGCGTTGCACAGTTGGAAGTGGGCTGTTTCGGT
Organism: Paenibacillus plantarum; assembly: GCF_013141695.1. GTDB lineage: Bacteria > Bacillota > Bacilli > Paenibacillales > NBRC-103111 > Paenibacillus_E > Paenibacillus_E plantarum. The sequence goes on along the minus strand of NZ_WHNY01000019.1, from coordinate 79,107 downwards.
CAGCTTGTGCATGATTGTCAAAAATGAGGAAGAAACGTTAGAACGCTGTTTGTCCAGTGTACAGGGATGCGTTGACGAGATCATTATTATCGATACGGGTTCCACGGATCGAACCAAAGAGATCGCTCGTCAATTTACGGATCGGATTTACGATTTTGATTGGATTGATGATTTTTCCGCAGCACGGAATTTTGCCTTTCAGAAGGCTAAGAAGGACTATATTTTATGGCTTGACGCTGATGATATCTTATTGCCAGGGGACGCTGACAGATTCCTCGTCCTGAAGCAATCCTTGCCATGGCATACAGATGCTGTTTCGATGGTATACAACCTCGCCTTCGACGAATTTGGCCATGTCACGGTCAGTTTGCGCAGAAACAGGCTGGTTAAGCGAGAAAGAGGGTTTCGCTGGATCGGTGTCGTACACGAGTATCTTGAAGTGTTTGGAGCGATCGAATACGCCGATGTATGCGTAACGCACGATCGCAAGCATACCCAAACTTCCCGCAATCTGCATCTCTATGAAAAAAAGGAAAAAGAAGGGAAGAAGTTCTCTTCCCGCGATTTGTATTATTATGCAAATGAACTATTCGACCATCAGCAATGGGCGCGCTCCTTACGTAAGTACGAGCAGTTCCTGGAACAGAAGGACAGCTGGATCGAAGACATTATCAATGCCTGCGGTCGCGCTGCTGACTGCTTGCACAAGCTGGGCAATCTGATGGAAGCGAAGGCGAAGGCGTTGTTATCGTTCGCTTACCAGTTGCCAAGAGCGGAGAACTGCTGCAGGCTGGGTTATTATCATATGGAAGAAAGCGATTATGCCAGCGCTGCGTATTGGTACCAAATGGCCGCTTCGCTGGAGAAACCGCAGCATCCGCAAGCCTTGATGCAGCATGCCTGCTGGACCTGGCTGCCGCATATCCAGCTTAGCGTCTGCTATAATAAGTTGGAACAAAATGAACGAGCTAATCACCACAACGAGATTGCTGCCACCTTTATTCCTGAAGACAGCAGAATCCTCAGCAATCGCGCCTTTTTTCAAGGCTTGGGCATTGGGGCTTCCGCGAGCACGACATGAAACGTCTGGCAGCATGAATGACACGCACGGTCTGCGGCATAGATTTGCATGTAAAAGGGTTATCTTGCAAGCGTTCGAGGAATCGATTGCGAGGTAGTCTTTTTTTGCATAGCGCCCCTAGACAAGCTATCCTCCTTATGGAAATTTCTCTCATATAAGCCACATTTCTTGCATACATATAGGTAAAGTGACCTGCATGTCCAACCAAGAATTGAATGAGCCAAGGGGATGAGCATAGACCATGAAAGAAAATCACGATATTGCAATTCTGGGAATAGGCACCGCTGTGCCTGAATTCCGTCTTGAGCAAGCAGATACTTCTGAGCGATTGACGGATGCGTTACGAGATACTCCTAACTCTGCGCGTTGGGCGAAGAAAATTTTCAAGCAATGCGGCGTAGAAACGAGATATACCTGCGAACCGAATCTGTTAGAAACAGCGGAACATTGCCGGTACTTTTCACAATCAAATCAAGAAGCACCATCGACTTCCGATCGGATGGCTACTTATAAACGGGAGTCAGTTCCCTTAGCTTTACAGGCAGCTGAGAAAGCCCTGAGTGATGCCAAAGTTGACGTGTCTGACATCACGCATCTAATCACCGTAAGCTGTACAGGACAGTTCCTGCCAGGACTAGATGCCGCTTTGACGCAGCGGTTGGGACTAGCTGCCAATGTCAATCGGATCCCTTTCAATTTCCTAGGCTGCGCTGCTGGATTGAAGGCTGTGTGTTTGTCCAGTCAAATCGCTTCCAGCAACCCGTCCGCTAAAATACTAGTCGTCTGCGTGGAATTGTGTACCCTCCACATTCAGCCTTCAAGTGATAGAGAGGCTTTATTTGGCGCTTCCTTTTTCGGAGATGGGGCTTCGTCCTGTGTGGTCGGTATCGCAAGTGAACAGCATCATCCCATATTTCAATTAGGAAATGATCATTCGATTCTCTTGCAAGATTGCGCAGACGAAATGAAATGGGAAGTAGGGAATCACGGTTTTGATCTGTATCTGTCTCCGAATATTCCTAAGCTAATTGGAACCTGGATTCCTGAGCAAGTAGCGCATCTGCTTGATGGCGGACCTAAACCGGAACTTTGGGCGATTCATCCAGGGGGAAAAGGGATTATTGATGCGTTGGAAGAAGTGTACGAATTAACCTCGGAAGAAACGCGACCGAGCCGCACTGTGTTGCGCAATTATGGCAATATGTCTTCGGCAACGATTCTTTTCGTATTCGATGAAATGAGGCAGGAACTGGTGAACCGCGGAGCAGGTCCGACAAGTGGGTTATCTCTCGCATTCGGACCAGGACTTACGTGTGAAATGATTCAATTCACCTATCGAGGTGTCACTGCCATACAGGAAACGAAGTTAGATGAATCTTATGTTTAAGGGGCTCAAACAACGAGCAGTGCAACATGAACTAATGGATGACTTCTCGTCGGGGGGTCCCGAGCTTCGGCAAGCCTTGCAGCATTTGCGTCTGCTTAATCGTATTTTTGGAGCTGCAGGGCCTACCTTATTTGGCTTTAAACGCTTATGGCTGCAAGCAGGCAAACCCAAGACATTATCGATTCTGGATGTTGGATCTGGTTCTGGCGATGTGAATCGCCATCTCTTACGCTGGGCGGATGAGCATGGTGTAGAACTGCGTATTACGCTAGTCGATATTACAGAGGAAGCGTGTGCGGAGGCGCGCGAGTTCTTTCGTACTGAGCCACGTGTAAGCGTGATGCGGAGCAGTTTATTTCAGCTTCCGGAAAATGGGGTCGATATCACGACCGGTACGCAATTTGTGCATCATTTTACAAATACGGAACTTCCTCAAGTTGTGGGCTGTATGCTGAAGGCATCTCGATTAGGCGTTGTCATTAATGATATCCATCGGCATTGGATTGCCTGGGCTGCTGTGTGGGTGACGGCTCGCATGATTTCCAAGAACCGTTATATTCTAAATGATGGCCCCTTATCAGTAGCCAAAGGCTTTCGTGCAAAGGATTGGACCATACTGCGCAAATCATTGGATCTCTCAGACATGATCGTGTCATGGAGACCGCTATTTAGGTATGCTGTCGTCATTGTGAAAAGGGAGCGGGCGCGATGACTCACATCTATGATGCAGCCGTTATTGGTGCAGGAATCGCAGGCAGTGTGATGGCCAAGTCCTTAGCTGATCATGGCTGGGATACGGTGCTGTTCGATCGTAAAGCATTCCCGAGGCATAAGGTGTGCGGGGAATTTCTATCCCCTGAATCCCTCACGATGCTTAAAAAGCTTGGATTGCGTGAAGCCGTGTCCGCCTTAAAGCCAAGTATCATTCAACGGACAAGCTTGATTCTCAGTCGGGGAAATCCACTGGAGATCGATCTTCCTGGAACAGCTTGGGGAGTAAGCCGTTATCAGCTTGACGCTACGCTTCATCAGGCGGCTTTGCGCGCTGGCGTGCAAGTGCAGACGGAAACAACGGTGATTTCTGTGAAACCCGGTGAGCAAGGATACATAATAACTACGAAAAAGCACGGTGGGGTTCAGGAATATTACGTGCGAGCTGTTATCGCTGCCTGTGGTGCAACGGCTATTCCTGGACTCCGAAGTCAATCTCCGCGCGATGCCAAGTCTGTTAATGGGGCGCATCTCGGTGTGAAATCCCACTATACAGGGGTGGACATGGATGGGGTTGTCGAACTCTATTTCTTCGAAGGCGGTTACCTAGGTCTATCCCCGATTGAAGGTGGACAGGTGAATGTGGCCGCCCTGTTGGAACGAGAGGCTTTTCAGCAGGCAAACAAATCCATTCTAGGGTTGATCGAGGCGGCAAGCGCTAAGCATAGTAAGCTATCGGAACGTTTATCTTCTGCACAATCTGTTCCTGGCACACAAGCGGCTGTTGCGCCTGTAAAGTTAACACGTAAGCCCCTTGCGTGGGATATGTTTCCACGATTAGGTGACGCCGCTATGATGCTGCCGCCGTTATGCGGTGACGGGATGTCGATGGCACTCCGCTCAGCGATTTTATGCGCACCATTTGCATCACGCTATCTGAAGGGCCAGATCAGCTTAGTTGAATGGGAGCATGACTATACCCGGGCTATACATCGAGAATTCAAAGGGCCCTTGAAGTGGGGACATCGGTTGCAGGGAATATTAGCTGTTCCGTATTTGCCTCACGTGATGCTTGCTGCAGCTAAGTTCACACCTGGATTGGCAGATCGATTCGTGCAAGCGACTAGGCTGAAAGAAACTGAGTATTAAGAGGAGGGTTATGATCTTGCATAAACTTGCTCTGATATCCCTCCGATTTCCCAAAACCATCGTTCTATTTTGGGTCGTATTCTTCCTGTATTTTGGATGGTATGCTCCTAAGCTGCCTGCTGTTTTGAAGGATCATGGGTTGATTTCAGATGGCTCTTTTGTCAAGGTCGAGCAAACACTCGCCTCTAATTTTCACATTCCAGCGAATCCCGTCATTCTCGTATTTGAGAAAAATAGCAAGATGGAGCCCCAGCAATTCGAACGCTACTTGCAGCAAGATATGATAACTTTACACGGCATGCAAGGGTTAAGAGAGATTGTATCTCCGCTCGAACGGGAAGGAATGATCCAAGGGAATTATGCCTATGCGCTGCTTGGATTCGAGCAAAGTCCACATGACATGGAGCAAGTATTGCAAGAAATTCAGACACGATTACCCAAGCATCGAGAGATGAACGTGTCATTGACAGGAAAGTCGGTTGTGCAAGAAGATGTCAACCGAGCGAGTCAGCATGATTTGCGAAAAGCGGAAAGCTTAGGCATTCCGGCAGCCTTTTTGATTCTATGGCTGGCATTTGGCGGCATGACTTCCTCGCTGATTCCTATCATCGTTGGCGTTTTCGGGGTTACGAGCACGATGGGCATTATGTATGGCATAGGCACACAAATTGATTTATCTAACTTTGTACTGAATGTTATTCCGATGGTAGGTCTGGCCCTGAGTATCGATTTTGCCTTGATGATGGTTAGTCGTTTTCGTGAGGAAATTCATGTGCTTCCTGTTGGACAAGCCATCCAAACTACGATGAGAACAGCTGGAAGAGCCGTCTTATTCTCGGCACTTAGTGTTTTTTTAGGCCTCATGGGAATATTGTTCATTCCGCTTCCTATATTTTCGACCATTGCCTTAGGTGCAATGACTGTGTTAACCGTTTCCGTTATGCTGACGCTAACGTTAGTGCCGGCGCTTCTAACCCTGTGGTGGCCAGCCATTCGAGCTGAACGCAGACCGCTCTATACGACAAAAGGTACGAACAATGTGTGGTTTGCGATGGCGCGATTTGTGATGAGTAGACCTGTCCAAATGAGCTTGCTTGCAGCGTGTATTCTTATCTGTTGTTTCCTGCCGCTAACGACAATGAAATTAGCCATACCAGATGCGACCTCTTTGCCGAAGGGCTATGAATCCCGCGCAGCATTCGAAGCGTACCAAACACATTTTGGCACGAAAACAAGTTCAGATATCTATCTAGTCGCCAGAGGAAAATCAACTCAGTTGACCCAAAGTGATTGGAAGAACGCCTCTTTACTTGTACAAACATTAGAGAGGGATCCGCTCGTTGAAAAGGTAGATTCGATTTATTCGACATTGCGAATGCCCTATGATCAACTCTATTTGTTATCTCAACATCCAAACGCAAAAGCGGGCAATGAGCGCATCTTTCAAGCTTTTGTCCATAAGAATGAGATGCTCGTTCAGGTTCGATTACACGGTGAACCCTCCTCACAGCAAGTGATGGATTGGGTGAGACGCTGGGAAGTAGAGGGGAAAGCAGGAGCGCTCCCATTCCTTCTAGGTGGTGAGGCGAAGTATCAACAGGAGATTTTCGATGATATTTTTGACAATTTAATCTATGTACTCTTGTTCATACTCATTTCTAACTATGTGGTCTTATTCATCGCTTTCCGTTCCATTCTCATCCCCTTAAAAACAATTCTCATGAACCTCCTGAGCTTAGGTGCGTCTTTCGGAATTCTAACTTGGCTGTTTGAAGAGGGGCATTTCGGCTTAGAACCGAGTAAGATCGCCATTATGATTCCTGTGTTTATCTTTGGACTGGCGTTTGGAATCTCGATGGATTACGGCGTATTCTTAGTATCGCGCATTTATGAGGAGTACCAGCGGACGCAAGATAATCATCGTTCTGTGCTAGTCGGCTTAGGGTCCATAAGTAAGATTATCAACTCTGCGGCAGCGATCATGATTGCCGTCACGTTGCCTTTTGCATTCGGAGATGTTGTCGGCGTGAAACAACTAGGGTTGGGTATTGCAGCTGCCATTTTTATTGATGCGACGGTGATTAGGTTGGTGCTTGTTCCCGCATTAATGGTCATTCTGGGCAAATGGAATTGGTGGGGGCCTGGGGGGAGTAGGAAGCGTACGTTGTGAAGTTGGTCAGAGGGATGTTTTGTAAATCTTCTGTGCTCCCGGCAAATAGATGGAGTTTCTACAGGTAAATTTGGGGATTTCTCTTCGAAAATTAGAATAGATGGAAAACCTACAGTTAAATTTAACCATTTTGCCTGATCTGAACAAATGGGCCAGATTTAAATACATGTTTTCCATTTAAATTGAATTATTGAGGGAATTTCTCGAAAATAGCTGTATGTTTTCCAGTTAAGTTGAGTAGAGCTTAAGTTGGCTACAAAATCACCAACCCAACCCAACCTGCAAAAACCCGATACCATCCGCAAAATCCGGATGGTATCGGGTTTTACTTGTGTGCAAAGAGGTTGGCTTTATCATGGCTGTCTATGACCTCGATCTCGACATGAGCCATATCCTGTCCATCAGCGCTCAATTCAAGAGTCTACGCGTAAGACCAGTTGGTCCGGTTATCCCATGCCCTCCGAGCTTTTGGCAACGACGTTCAAAATCCCTTCCTCAAAGCCGACTTCCCATGTCAGATAGCCTAGCGAAGAATCATTCAGCTTCTTCGTTCATAGCGACCTATTGCAGCCGCGCCTCCAGGATAAGGTAGAACTATAAATAGAGGAATTTCTTGGCAGTCACCGAATTGGTCAGGTAGGAATTTGTCGAATTTTGGTGAATTGATCGTGTAAAGGAGATCTGCCATGCCTAACCTTGTGAAGTCGAGCCTTTCCCGTCGATTTGTTCGAATGATATTGTTTTTCGCATTGCTTGTCATGGTGGGGGCCATTGGTGTTTCATTTACTGGTAAACAAGTGCAACAGTCTTACCAAGAACGCATCACGCTGCTAAAAGCGAAAGAAAAGGCTACGGCCTCCATTTATCTCCACTACAATCAAATCTTTTTACATGCAAGAGCTTTCTACGCATTCCGCCAGGAGTTTGAATATGAGGCTGTGATGAAGGAAAAGCCAGAGCTTGAGCAGGCAATAGAGACATTTGTGCAGCTTCCTTTAACCGATCAGGAGAAAGAGCTGCTTACAACGTTAAAGTCATTTGAGAAGAACTATTTCGAAAATGTATTTCCCAAATATGTGAAGCTTGCGCACGACGTCGATCCCATGGCGTTAGTGAAGACTGGCTCAGCGACATCGAGCGGCAGTGTAGGGACAAGTATCTATGATTTGTTAGGCAAAATCAATGACATCTCTACGCAAACCTCCGATCAATCCGAAATGGAAGCCCAGAACTTGTTTAAAACCTTAGCCAATCTTAATTATGTATTCTTTGCTTATGTGTTTGGTATTCTGGTGTTCATTACTTTTATGACCTCGCATACGGCTAAAAACATTGGCAGACCGCTGCGCAAGTTAGCAGATAATGCTGAGAAAGTGACATTAGGTCAGTCTGTTGAGCTGGCGATGGATAAACGGAACGATGAGATTGGCCTGCTCAATCATTCTTTTCATACCATGCTGCAGAAGATCCAAGTGAAGGAAGAAGAGCTGCTATCGCAGAATGAAGAGTTGATAGCCCAGCAAGAAGAGCTTCAAATGCAGCAGGAAGAGCTTCAGGATATGTTACGCAAAATGGAAGAAAACGAAGAGCAGTTGATGAATGAAAGAGCCTTAACTCGAGACATTATGGATACCTTTCAAGAAGGCGTGCAGTTCGTCAATGTCGAGGGTATCATCGTAAAAGCTAACTCAACGATGAATGAATTATTTGGAATTCCTGAGGGGCAGTCCATGTCAGATATCCAGTTAGCTCAGTTTATTGCTTCCGCATCGCATTCAATTGCAGATAATACGGATTTAAAGTCGTTTATGATCGCACAGATTAGCGAAGAAGCGATAGAGGAAAGGTCCTACATGTATGAGATTACCTCTCCGACGCGGAGGGTCATTCAAGCCTATGCGGAGCCGTTGTATAGAGAATCGGGTAGAATCGGAACGGTTTTTGTCCATCGCGATATGACGAAACAAGCCGAAGTGGACCAATTGAAGTCCGAATTCGTAAGCACCGTGAGCCATGAGCTGCGTACGCCGCTTTCCAGTGTATTGGGCTTTGCTGAACGATTGCTGACCAAAGAGATGAGTCCAGAAAAGCAACAGAAATATTTGAAAACGATCCATCAGGAAACCGTTCGACTGACCGCATTAATTAATGATTTCTTGGATGTCCAACGAATGGAATCGGGCAAGTCGACACATCAGAAAAATCCTGTTGATCTCTATGATGTGTTAAATGGTGTTTTCACTTTGCAGCAAGGCAGCTCCACGAAGCATGACTTCAACATTCACATGCCAAGTATGCCATATGTTATTTCTGGAGATCAGGATAATCTGACGCAGCTTTTCATGAACCTCGTCAGTAATGCAGTCAAGTATTCACCTGAAGGTGGGCGGATTACAGCGAAGCTTTACCATAACGGTACGCATGCCGTTGTTGATATTACCGATGATGGACTGGGTATTCCTGAAGAAGCCATTCCGAAGCTGTTTACGAAGTTTTATCGCATTGATAATTCGGATCGAAGAGCCATTGGTGGAACGGGGTTAGGCCTTGCGATTGTGAAAGGCATTGTCGAAGCACATGGAGGCGAAATTACCGTTATCTCTAAGCTAGGCGAAGGGAGTACGTTCCGCGTTAGCCTACCCTTGATCTCCAGGCCTGAGCTCATTATCGAGGCCGATCGACTATCAGCGGCAGCAAATGAATTCACAGGCAAAACCGTCGTGCTCATCGAGGATGACCTCAGCCTGACGGAACTGCTCACCGAGGAACTCACTGAGAAAGGTTTCCGTGTCATCAATTACACGACGGGCGAACAAGCGCTTAAAGATATGCCAGTCAAGAGGCCGGATGCGGTTATCGTTGACATCATGTTAAATAATAGTATCGACGGATGGGAGATTATCAATCTCATCAAGGAAGATCCGACCTTGCATGACTTGCCTATCTTCATTTCCTCTGCATTGGAAGAAATTGAGAAGGGGAAGGAAATCGGGGCAAACATGTATTTCGTCAAACCATATCCACCTAGCCAATTGTCGGGTATGTTGCTCGAGATTCTCGGATTGAAGCGGGTGTAAGCGACGAGCGATTCCAGTAAAGAGCTCACGAATAACTGGTAAAACTACATCTAAATTTGCCGAAAAGGACTCGGAATTTGAATTAAATGGATTTTATGTAGCTGGAGATTTTCCAGTTATTCTATATTACCAAGCACTAGTGACTCGCCAAAGCACGTGTTCCACATACACCAGGCCTAGTCGAATAGATGATACCTGCAAGATAAACTGCCATAGGGCAGTTTATTTCTTTTTCACTCCTAGTAATAGAAGGGGCTTGTGAGATTTTTGTGAGTATGAAATGATAGAATCACTTGTAACGGACACGATCATAGAAAGGGGACCCATAGTGAGGAGTTTTCGTCAAATCATAGGAATCAGTTTGGTGTTCTCATTTTCTATTTTATTATTTATAGGCATTTATTCGCAGATGATCCCTAGTCAAAACAAGCAGACTGCCAAACAAGGTGTTTTGGATTTATCTAAGGAGGATTTACACAAGCTCGGCGTTGTTTCCTTAAATGGGGAGTGGGAATTTTATGAAGGGCAGTTGTTAACGCCTAGTGATTTTCAATCAGGGACGCGCAGAGATGTTTCTTATATAGACGTGCCAGGTATATGGAAAGGAAAGACGATAGGAGGCGGTATAAGCAACAAAGGATACGGAACATACCGTCTCTTAGTTCGGGTGAGTACTACTGACGACATATATGGCATGAAGCTGCGCAGCATCCGGATGTCCCATCAGCTTTATGTCGATGGCAAATTGGAGGGGGGAAGCGGACTACCAGCTACGAATAAAGAAACGAACATGCCGGGAAATACACCCTACAGCACATTTTTTCATGTGAATTCGCAGGAATTTGAAATTTTATTGCAAGTGGCGAATTACGAATATATGTCTGGGGGGATTGTAAATGCCATTCAGTTTGGCTTGCATGCAGACATTTCTAAACTGAATAGCTTACTAATCGGTGGTGATTTATCCCTTATTTTGGTGCTTGTCATGTTCGGAGCTTATCATCTCAGTCTCTATTTCCTACGTAGTCGAGAGAAAACGTATTTACTGAGCGGGTTATATCTCTTCTCCACGGCAGGCGTTCAGTTTTTGTACGGTGAGAAGCTGTTTCAACGATTGATACCTCAGATTCCTTTTGACATAACGTATAAAATGCTTGATATTTTTGAGTTTGTTAGTTCGATTCTCTGTTTATTGTTTTTTTGCTCCATCCACCAGAAGTTGATTTCACGCAACAAGATCAGGCTGTTAATTGCTCCAATCGTTCTGATCGTAGTCATTATCATTATCTTACCTTACGCTTTCTATAATGAAATGAGAAGTTTATTCTTTCTATACATTGGTTTCGTCCCTTTATTGCTTCTCGGTAGGATGATTTATCTGTTCTTCAATAGTAAAAGAGGTACCTATGAACGGAAAGAACTTGGCTTGTTTATCGTAGCTATCGTCTCTTTAATGGTCTCGTTAATAGATGGTGTTTTATATTCGGAAAGTGCGATATCCTCGGATTTATGGCATAAAGTTGGGGTTATTGGTTTCATTACGTTAATGAACCTGCTGTTAGCGGTAAGGTTAACCGATGCATACGAGAATACAGAGCTTTTGACGCATCGACTTACAGTCTCCAATCAATTGAAGGATGAGTTTCTAATGCACACCTCCCATGAAATTAAGACGCCGCTGCACGGAATCATGAATATTACCTCATCTTTACTGGATGATGATGAGCACAATTTGTCAGCTAGGCAGAAGCAAAATCTATGGTTAATCAAGGATACATCCGTTAAATTATCGATGCTCATGCAGGATCTTATTGATGTGACGCGGTTGAAGCATGGTGAGCTGCGGTTGCTTATGACAGTTGTAGATGTGCGGGCTGTGACCCAAATCGTATTTGATGTCTTGCAGTTCGAGCTTGCAGGCAAAGCGGTACGCTTGGATAACCAAGTGCCTTCGGAAATGTGGGTCCAAGCGGACGAGAATCGGTTACGGCAAATCATGTACAATTTAGTGCACAATGCCATGAAGCATACCGAACAAGGTATGATCCGTGTAAGTGCAAGGATAGTGGAAGAGGATATTCACATTGTCGTTGAGGATACAGGGACAGGTATTTCACCTGATAAATACGCCAAAGTATTCGAGTATTTCGAACAACAGGAGCATCTTTTACCAGAGGACGGCTACACAGGCATGGGGGTTGGTTTGTATATTAGTCGCAAACTCGTAGAGCGAATGGGTGGGGACATTCGGATTGACTGGACAGAAGTTGGACAGGGTACGCGAATGGCTTTTAAACTACCGATGGCCGTGAATTACGTGCATGTGAGCCAAAAACGATCGACGGTTGATAGCTATCAGCAAAGATATGGAAATGACCATGAATCTTTGGATAGTCTAGAGGAGCACGCTCATACGATTCTCGTCGTGGATGATGAGGCTTCCAATATGTACACACTGCTCAATATTCTCAAAAGACATAGCTATAATGTGCTTACAGCCTTTTCGGCCAAAGAAGCGATGAGTAAAATGAGTGAACACCCGCAAATTGATCTGATAATCCTAGATGTGATGATGCCTGGCGTTTCTGGGATTGAGCTCTGCCGAGAGTTGCGCACCCAGCATTCCATTCTCGATTTGCCTATTCTATTCGCGACTGCCAAGGACACTTCACAAGATATCGCACTTGGATTCAGTGTGGGAGCGAATGACTACGTCACGAAACCGTTCGAAGCCGAGACACTGCTCGCGAGAATACAAACCTTGATTGCGATGAAAACCTCGATCCAAGAAGCGATTCGTAATGAGCTTGCCTTCCATCAAGCACAGATTAAGCCTCATTTTCTTTATAATGCGCTTAGCAGTGTTATTTCATTTTGCTATACGGATGGCGAGAAAGCTGCTTACTTGTTGTCGAAGCTCAGCCAATTCCTGCGTTATATTCTGGATATGGACCGAAATGACTTATTCGTCAATCTACATCGGGAGCTAGATTTGATTGATGCCTACGTGGAGATTGAGAAGGCGCGCTATGGAGATCGATTTGAATTTATTTGTTATGTGGATGATAGTCTGAAACATTTCTCTATTCCCTCACTTTGTATCCAACCTTTTGTGGAGAATGCGATTCGACACGGCTTGTTCGAAAAGGATGAGTACGGAACCGTCACATTAACGATCCAAGAAGGAGACGGCTATTTACATGTAACGGTGCAGGATAATGGGATCGGGATCCCAGATGATTTGCTCTATAAGATGGCGAGCGGAGAACGTGGAAGTGGAGGCATTGCGATTGCGAATATTCGTAAAAGGGTAGATACGATCCCAGGAGCTTCACTGTCGATCAGCTCAGAAATGGGACGTGGTACGAAGGTTACCATGTATCTGCCTTTAACCAGAAATGATAAGGATGTCTTCGTAGAAAGGTGGGATGAACTTGATTAGGGTGGTTATTGTTGAAGATGAAAAACCGATTCTCGAATTAATGAAGGTTCTGATCGGAAGGAACCCGCATTATAGCATCATTGGGGCTTTTAATAATCCGCAGGAAGCGTTAATTTCCATGCCGGAACTGAAGCCTGACCTGGCTTTTCTGGATGTAGAGATGCCGAAAATGAATGGGCTTGAACTTGCTCAGCGAATAAATGACATCATGGAGCAGACCAAAATTATCTTTACGACAGCCTACAAGGAGTATGCGTTAGATGCCTTCAAGGTCTACGCTTTTGACTATATTCTTAAGCCAGTCACACCTGCTGCCATTGAACGCATAACGAGTCGTCTCTTGAAGCTAGAACAAGTGACTGAGCCCACTGTAATCAAAACGCGTCAGTCCGTGATCCGTTGTTTCGGAGGTTTGGAGGTACGCAATCCAGAAGGTGCACTTGTCCGTTGGCCAACGAAAAAGACGGAGGAGCTGTTCGCCTATTTCCTTTGTAACCCAGGACAGGACATTAATAAATGGTATTTGGCCGATATGTTATGGACGGATATGCTGGAAGACCGCGCTTCGCATAATTTACATAATACAATTTATCGCTTGAAAAAGCTGTTGAAAGAACAGGAAATCGGTATGGATATTCTTAAAACGAATGATGGCTATATGTTAGTTACGTTAGGGAGTATGTATGATCTATTGGAGTTCCAGTTAAGTGAGATAACTTCCTTAGAAGGGATTCAAGACATGACGCGAGCAGAAAGGGTATTATCCCTATATCGAGGCTCGTTGTTAGATCGCAAGGATTATCTGTGGAAAACCCAATTGGAGGAGAATTATAGGAAGCAATATACATCACTTGTCTGTCTAATGGCTCAACGCGACATGCGTGAAGAAGCCTGGAGCAAGGCGGAGTTAAAGTTAGACACGTATTTGACGTTGTATCCACTGAATGAAGAGATGCATCAAATGCTGATGGTTGTCTATGCAAAAAGTGGGAAAAAGGAACGAATAGCTAAGCACTATACCAACTTTAAAGCGTTGTACTTGAGAGAACTCGGCGTAGAGCCTCCTGAGGAAATGAGTGCCAGCGTAGCTGCATATTTAAATTAAAAAGCATAAACAAGACGGAATGCGTTCAATCGCTTTCCGTCTTTTTGCGTATGTGAGAAATTTGAGAGAGGGGCTCTATATACTTGGTAGGTATATAGGACTATTCATTTTCATGACAGCCGGCGACCAGAAATCAACGAGATTTTAATACATGGGGCGAGGGTATTGTTAACACACCACAAGCGAATATCAACGGCAGAGACAGAATTCTGATATCCGCACAGATCGTGAATGGCATGTCAAGTGACCCAATTTAGATAAATATGGGAACGTAGTAGGTCTTATACCAAGGTCAATGCGGACTATGAATAATATACATTTGGTTGTGGGTGCTACGGATATGTGGTATGCACCTTACCTTCAAGCGGCGACGGAGTATGGCCTGGTTTCTGGTTATGAGAATGGTAAATTTGGCTGTCGTCTTTTTCTCATGGGCAACCAAGATTAACCGATCTACAGGATTTGGAAGTATGTGAGAATTTTGAGAGAAGCCATTGCTACAATGGATGAATAAGTAGGGATATTTGGAATACAACGTTGGAGGGGGAGTCAGTCCCATGAGAAGAATCATGATTGTCGATGATGCCGCTTTTATGAGAGCACTGTTAAAAGATTACTTAGTCACCCTCGGTCACGAGATTGTGGCGGAAGGCAGCAATGGGCAAGAAGCGATACAATTATATAAGCGATATAAACCGGAATTAGTGACGATGGATATTACGATGCCCGAGATGGATGGGATTTCAGCTTTGAAAGAAATTATGAAGTTCGATCCGCGGGCAAATGTCATCATGTGTTCGGCCATGGGGCAGCAGCAAATGGTGATGGATGCCATACGAGCTGGAGCCAAAGACTTTCTGGTGAAGCCTTTTAGCAATGAAAGAATAGTTGAGGCAGTGGATCGTGTGCTTCTATCAAGAAAAGGCTAAAGAACTGAATTATCTTAACAAAAAGACGTTCACTTACAAAGTGAGCGTCTTTTTGTTCATGTCCCCCATCTTCTTTACAATTTATTAACATGAGCATTACATGGAATTGACCCTTGTAACTTGGCATCAAGTTACACTGTGTACAAGTAACAAAGGGAAAGCAGATTGAGGCTGATTCAAGCTCAACTCATCCCTTATTTTCGCTCAGGAGGTTGTTGGTTGCTATGAAAGTTGAATTCCATTGTCACACCAAACTATCAGACGGTTCATATACATTTGATGAGATCTTAGACTTGGCGATCCAAGAGGATGTTACTCATTTGGCAATAACGAATCATGATACGACGAGTGAATTACCTCAAATGATAAATAGAGGACTTGAACGGGGGATAGAGATCATCCCAGCGATTGAAATTTCGGGCTATGATTTTGATCGAAAGCGCAGAGTTCATATTCTTGGTTATTATATAGAGCCTGGGAACACACAGTTAGAAATGTTTTGCAGTCCGTTACTCAAGAGACGTCACCTTGGCTGCCTCGAAGCAATCGATCGGCTGATTCAGGCTGGGTACACGATTACCCTGGATGAGGTGATGAAATATGCGGAAGGTGGAACGGGGATTTATAAGCAGCATATTATGCATGCTTTGATCGATCAAGGGTACACAACTACGATCTATGGTGATTTATATAAAAAGCTGTTTTCCCGCGGCCAGAACGGCGAACAACCGGGTATTGCCTATATCCCAACGGAGTATGTCGATGCGTGTGATGCGATTCGTATGATTTTACAAGCGGGTGGCGTTCCTGTGCTTGCGCATCCTGGCCAGTATGGGAGTTTCGAAGCTCTTCCAGAACTGGTGGAGGCAGGGTTACAAGGCATCGAGGTATGGCATCCTCTTCATAATCAAGCACATGAACAATTGGCTATTGAGCACGCGGTCCACTACGGACTTATTCAAACCGGCGGATCCGATTTTCATGGCTTTTATGGGGAAAAAGAAGTTCTTCTCGGTAGTAAAAGTCCAGGCATAGCCGTTGTAAAAGAGCTCTGGGAACGCAAACTGGCATTCGTAGAGAAGACAAGTGTCGTGGAAAGGAACTGATTATTTGTGAAACACATCCATCAAACACAACCCAGCCTTCCGTTATCCTCAGAGCCAGCCATCTCCTCTAGTAGTCACCTTATACATAGTGACATTGGGGCTTGGGCATCTGTCGGACCTAACAATAAAATCCTTGAATCACAACTAGGTGATTACACCTACACCATGGATGACGTGACAATTAATTATGCGGAAGTGGGCAAATTCACTTCGATTGCTTCCCATGTCTGTATTAATCCCGTTGATCACCCCATGGATCGCGTTACGCAGCATCATATGACATATCGGCGAGCTGCCTATGGATTCGCTGATGGGGATGATCAGGAAATATTTGACTGGCGTAGAGGCAGCCGAGTTACCATCGGTCACGATGTTTGGATCGGCCATGGGGCGATCGTGATGAAGGGTGTCGATATCGGTACAGGCGCTGTTGTCGGATCGGGAGCTATTGTTACAAAAGATATCGAGCCCTATAACGTTGTTGTAGGAGTGCCAGCTAAACCGTTGAAACGTAGATTTCCACAAGAGGTTGTCGATCAGCTGTTGAAAATTGCTTGGTGGGACTGGCCTCGTGAAATATTAGAGGAAAGGTTCAATGAACTGAACGATCTATCCGCTTTTATTAGAAAATATGGATGATGAATGGAGGGAATTGCCTTGTCTGAAGAGATGGATATTATGGATCATCTTATCGTATCGATCCAATCTGGCAGATATGAGCCTCATGATAAATTGCCTTCTGAGAACGAGCTTGCTGATGCTTACAAAGTGCCCCGAATTACCGCTCGGAAAGCCTACGAACGGTTGCAAGAGCTTGGTTATATCTACTCCAAGCAAGGGAAAGGCAGTTTTGTGCAAGACAGAAACCTGCGTATCCCTTTGGTTCTAAAAACGAATAAGAGCTTTAGTCAGAAAATGACCGAACTTGGCTATGAATATAAGTCAACAAATATATTCTGCGAGTCGATCGAATTCAACAATAAAATTTATGAGTCACTGGGCGTTAGTGAAAATGAACGTGTATTTAGAATCGGCCGTTTGCGAATCATTGACGGCAGACCCATTGCACTTCATATCTCATTCGTTGCAGAAACTTCATTTCCGGAGATAGAACAAGAAGGTAAAGAGATTACCTCCATGTTCTACTACTATCAAAGCAAAGGTTATCACCACTTAAAATCGTCGGAGACTACCTTGCGATTGGCGCATCCATCGAAATATGAGCGTGAGCTTCTATCTTGTTCCTCACTCATTCCATTGTTGGTCCTGGAATCCGAATGTATCGATGAAAAAACGGGTCAAACTTTGGAATACAGCAAAACGATGTATCGTGGAGATGTTTTTACCTATGTGATCTAGCCCTGATCTTTACACAAACTTAACTGCCGCTAACCTGGCAACAAGATAGAGTAGGTTTTGAGAAATACACAAGTTAACAGGAAGGGGCTTTCAAATGAATCGAAAGCAACGGACAGAAATTTTGATCCATGGTTCAGCCCAACTTATATCGGCTATGGCGAATGACATTAAAAGCAAATATCATGTCGCTGTTATTGAGGAGCCTAATCATGGTCTTGTTATGGTTCAGGTAAGAGAAACTGCACAGAAGAGCTTGTTTTACCTAGGAGAGGTGCTTGTAACGGAGTGCAAGGTTCGGATCGAAGGAGCCTTAGGAATGGGCATCATCAAAGGAGACGAACCAGATAAAGCCTACGAATTGGCTGTTATCGACGCGGCGTATGCAGCTAATTTGGAAGAAACGGCGTCTTGGTCAGTTGAATTGCAAAGGGAAAGTCTGCTTATTGCGTCATCATGCGAAGCGCAGCAAAGAAAGTTACTGCAAACCAAAGTGGACTTTGAAACGATGGATGAAGATTGAAAGGAGAGAATCAAACATGCTAGATAAAGTTCACGACATCCAGACAGCATATCGTCAAGTCATTGATGTCATGTCGAGGCCAGGAACGATTGCTGATCTCTCTGAAGAAGCGGGGAAGCTTAATCAGACGCTAGAGTGCTTAGCGGCAACTTCGATTCTAGCGCATATGCTGCTCGATACGGAGGTCACGTTCAATGTAGTATCTGAACGTGAAAGCAAGATGGCTCATTTACTGAGTCAACTAACCTATGCCAAGGAAGCTGAGTTGGAGAAGGCGGACTTCATCTTTATCCTGCTTGATGCAGCTCCTGGGCGTTTGCTGCAAGCCCTTGAGGCAGCCAAAATCGGTGATCTGCAGGATCCCCACCGCTCCGCGACCATCATCATTGAAACAACTAGCTTATTGGCTCAAGGAATCAAGGTGCGGATGACCGGGCCTGGCATTCAGGCTGAAACGAAAAAAGAGATCGCCATGAACGAAGACTGGTTGGATATCCGGACACAGCGAAACAGCGAGTATCCGTTAGGAATAGATTTGATTTTTGTGGATGACTCCCACCACATTTGGGCTTTACCTAGAACCACTCAGATTGTGAAGGAGGAGTTCTAATTATGGGTTATGTAGCGGTTAAAGGCGGTACACGTGCAATAGAAGAATCTCTGAAACGCATGCAGTTCGAACGTTTACGGCTAGGGAAAGTACTGAATGTCGATGCCATCGAAGCAGGAATGAGAGGGCTTATTGATCAAGTGATGTCGGAGAGCAGCATGTATAGTGAGCAGCTTGCGGCGCTTGCCATCAAACAGGCGGAAGGTAATCCGGAAGAAGCTGTCTTTCTGCTAAGGGCCTATCGTTCTACGCTCCCAAGAAAGCATTACTCCAGAACGGTGGCACCGGAGGAAATGCGCGTTGATCGAAGAATTTCAGCTTCGTTTAAAGATATCCCTGGCGGGCAAATTTTAGGCGCATCGGCTGATTATTCACATCGTCTCCTAGACTTTGATTTAATGGATGAAACGGAAGATCAAGTAGCTGAATGGCTGGAATCCTATCAGCTTATAGATAGGAATGAGATGGAAGATCTGGACGGACGACTTCCCAAAGTATTGGATTATTTGAGAAAAGAAGGTCTCATTACTGATTGTCCAATCGATAATACGGAACCAGACGATGTAACCCGCACGAGCCTGACGTTCCCGGCTTCACGAAGTGAGAAACTTCAGATATTGACGAGAGGTCAGACTGGTGCCGTCACTTCCTTAGCATATGCGGTTATCCGCGGCTACGGAATGGTTCATCCAACCGTTGGTGAATTGCGTGTTGGCGATATTCCGGTGTATATAGATACCCCGCTGGACTCTTCTCACGAAGAGGAAGAATCCTATTATATCGGCGACATTAAGGTGACAGAAGTGGAGATGCTGGTTCCAGTTACCGTGGAGAAAGAGAATGGCAGGAAGGAACTTCAACTAGAGTTCGGTTACGGTCTCTGTTATGGACAGAATGAAACGAAAGCTATTGCTATGAGCATTTTAGATAAAAGTCTTGAAAAGGGCGACAAGCTGATTCCGACGCAAAATGAGGAATTTGTCCTCTTTCATATTGATTCCGTAGAATCAACTGGTTTTATTTCTCACTTAAAGATGCCACATTATGTAACATTTCAAGCTAAGCTCAATGATGTTCGCAAGACGAGAAAACGCTCAGCTGATCCAAACCAGGAGGTGTAAAGCACATGCGAATTCAATACAACTTTGCATTTTTGGACGAAGGATCGAAGAGAGAAATCCGGCGTGCCACACTGAAGGCAATTGCAATTCCAGGTTACCAGGTTCCCTTTGCATCACGAGAGCTGCCGATCGGGCGCGGATGGGGAACAGGGGGCTTACAACTAACTTTGTCATTGATCGGGAAAAGCGATGTGCTTAAAGTCATTGACCAAGGCACCGATGAATCGGTTAATGCGGTAAGTATTAAGAAACTTATTCATAAGACGACAGGGGTTACTGCGGTTGAAGCTACTTCGGAAGCCACTCTTATTCAATCCCGCCACCGGATTCCGGAAATTCCGCTTACTTCGGAGCAAATTTTGGTTCTACAAGTTCCTATGCCTGAACCATTGCGCATGTACGAATCCAGTGAACGTGAAACAAAGCGGTTGCATGGGGAGAAAGACTACAGTGGCGCATGGTTGATGTTATTTGAACAAATTATGAAATACCGCAGTGTGTCTACGGGGGCTGATCATCCTGTCATGGTGCATGATCGCTATGTGATGGCGCCAAGCCCGATACCCAAGTTCGATAATCATAAGTTGAATTACTCGGAAGCGTTGATTTTATTGGGAGCCGGTCGTGAAAAGAAAATTTATGCCGTTCCGCCTTACACACAAGTCGTTTCATTGGCTTTCGACGATGTTCCGTTCGAGCCAGAATCGTTCACCGATGTGTCTTGCAAGCTATGTGGAGCAACGGAAGTTTTCATGGATGAGTTATATAACGAAGAAGAAGATATTACGTTCTATCAATGCAATGATTCGAGCTATTGCTTGGATAAGTTGAACCAAAAGATTTTCTAAAGAGGAAGAGGAGGCGCTTAGATGAGCCCAATCGCACCCCCTATTATGCGTGTGAGCCATTTGGATAAACGATTCGGTACTGGCTGTGAACAGTGCAACAATCAGGAGCAAAGAAAGTTGGAAAATAACTACTGCAGGTCATGCGGAACCGTCTACGCTTGTCAGGACATTTCGTTCGATCTATATCCCGGTGAGGTGCTGGGTATCGTTGGTGAGAGTGGAAGTGGGAAGTCGACACTCATGCGATGTCTTTATTTTGACCAAGAAGTCAGCGGCGGTGAGGCTTATCTGCAACCGTATCAACAAGGCGAGAGAAACCTATTTCAAGAGTCATCTCAGCAAAAAAAGTATATCCGTAATCATCTTATGGGTAAGGTGTATCAAAATCCGGTACTAGGCTTACGGATGGAATTCTCCTCGATCGGTAATATTGCGGAGAAAATGATCGCTGCCGGACATCGACAGGTATCAGCAATGGAAGCACGGGGAAGTGAACTCTTGGAGAAGGTTCATATTCCTGTGTACAGAAAGATGGAAGCACCGAAGAACTTCTCGGGTGGCATGCAGCAGCGTGTTCAAATTGCCAAAGCACTTTCCAATAATCCACCGATTCTGCTTTTGGACGAAGTAACGACTGGACTTGATTTATCTGTGCAAGCGAATGTATTGGACCTTATCAAACACCTACAACGCGAATTGCAAATTAGTATGCTGCTTGTATCTCATGATCTTGGTGTCATCCGAATGTTGGCGGACCGAACCATGGTTATGTTGGATGGGCGAGTCGTTGAACAGGGATTGACGGATCAGATCCTTGAGGATCCGCAACATGCCTATACGCAGCAATTAGTGCACTCACTACTATAGAGAATCGAATTGTATAAGGAGGATTTGAAATGTATCTGATAACGAACGGCATCTTGATTACGGAACATGCAATGTTAGAAGGTTTTGATCTACTAGTGGTGGAGGATCGTATTGCACGTATAGCTCTTAAAGGCGAGATCCATGTGGAAGTTGGCGTGGAAGTGATTGATGCATATGGGGTCTATGTGGCACCAGGCATGATCGACATTCACTCGGATTATATTGAGCACATGACGGCGCCAAGGCCGACTTCCCTGTTTAACTTCAAGTTAAGCATACGCGAAACAGAAAAGGAACTCATCTCACATGGGATTACAACGATGTATCACTCCTTGTCAATCTTCAAGTCTGCGGATTATAAGTATCGTCCGATTCGAGAACCGGAAAATGTGCGCAAACTGATTGACTTGATTGATGAGACGCACAATAGCAAGCATCTCATTCGTCATCGTTTCCATGCCAGATTTGAAATTGATAATGTGGATCAAATCGATAATTTAAAAAATTACATCCAAGAGGAGAAAGTACATCTCGTTTCTTTCATGGATCACACGCCAGGTCAAGGACAGTACAGAGATCTTGAAGTGTATATCAAAAATGTGCGCGGTTACGATCATGTGAGTGATGAGAATATCGCGGTTTTACTCGCAAGTCATCAGACAAAGGAAAAGATGACAGAAGACGCCATTCGCGAGATCGCTGAAATGGCACAAGCAAGGAACATTGCGATTGCTTCGCATGACGACGATTCACTGGAGAAGCTGGATATTGTACAAAGCTTTGGAACAACCATTAGTGAGTTTCCGATCACGCTGGATATCGCTCGCAGAGCCAAGGAAAAAGGACTTCATACGGTTGCAGGTGCTCCTAACGTCATTCTAGGAGGCTCACACAGTGGCAATTTGTCTGCAACTGAAGCGATACAAGATGGCTGCATTGACATTTTGTGCAGTGACTACTATCCGGCATCCATGCTACATGCAGTATTCCAACTGGCAGGCCCTCAGCGGCAAGACCTGGTGGAGAAGTTCAAATTGGTCACTCTGCACCCTGCTCAAGCCGTGAACATTGATGCAGATTACGGCTCCCTTCAGGAAGGCAAGAAAGCCGATCTGCTTTTCATAGAGCTTTTAGATATGGACGACTTCCCCGTTGTAACGACCGTTTTCGTTGACGGTAAATTAATTCAAAAAACGAATTATAGGGATTAACAGGAGGTGAAAAGGGTATGGAAAACCTGCTGTCAATTGAACATTTGACCAAATCGTTTACATTGCACAACCTCAATAAGCATATTCCAGCGGTGGAAGATGTTAATTTGTTTCTGAAGGAAGGCGAGTTCATCGGTATTACCGGCAAAAGCGGGAGTGGTAAATCCACAGTCCTTAAATGTATTTATCGAACGTATTTGCCTAATGCTGGACACCTTTGGTATAACTCGGAGAGGTATGGCACCATCGATTTGGCTGCAGCGAGTGAGCGGAGCATCATTGAGCTTCGGAAGCATGAAATCGGCTATGTATCCCAGTTCCTGAATGTGATGCCTCGAACAACGGCAAGGGAGCTTGTACAGAATGCCATAGTGGAAATGGGGCATCCAAGGGACTACGCCGAGGTGGAGACAATAAAGATCCTGGAGCACTTTGAGTTGGACTACAGTTTATGGGACAGCTACCCGGCAACCTTCTCTGGTGGGGAAAAGCTGCGGTTAAATATTGCTAGAGCGATGGTCAAGCGCCCGCGATTGTTGCTTCTCGATGAACCAACGGCTAGTCTTGATAACAGCTCGAAACGGAAGGTCAAGCTTCTAATCGAACAGTTGATGAAGCAAGGCACAACCATGCTGGGTATCTTTCATGACCTTGAATTTATGGAGAATTTGTGTGATCGGGAGTATCAAATAAGGAACGGTACATGTACAGTAGCAGAGAAAATGAAATAACTTACAACATCTTAAAATTAGCGGAACATTCTGAAAATAAATGAGTACTATACTGGGCTTGTACTTAAAATACGATTGGGATGATCAGGAGGAGCTTTTAAGTGAAAAAGATGATGTCGCTCATTATTTCAATATCTCTGGTTGCGGTTGTAGCTGGTTGTGGTTCCAAATCGGGAGAAACAGAAAAAGCTTCTGCGGTTGTAAAGACGAAAGACACCATCACGATGGTGTGGTATCCGAATGAGTCTGGTGCAGATTTGAAAAATGCACGGGATGAATTAGGGAAAGTGATTGAAACAGCGACAGGAAAGAAAGTTGAGCATAAAACAACTACGGACTACATCATTGCGATCGAGGCGATTGCTAACGGAAGTGCGGATGTTGCTTATATGGGCCCACAAGGCTATGTGGAAGCCAATGCTAAAAACAAAAAAGTTCAACCACTTGTTGTTCCCAGTGGAGAGTCAGGGACATTGGATGATGCGGTCTATTTCAGTTGGATAAATGTACGTAAAGGTGAGGAAGCTCCCTATAAAAATAGCAATGGCTTTGGTATCGATCCGATAGCTGGCAAGAAGTTCTCATTCGTTTCCAATTCCTCAACATCTGGTTTTAAAGTGCCATCAGCTGGAATTATCAGTTATTTCAGCAAACAAGACAAATTCAAGAGTCTAACACCAGATGATTTACTTCAAGGCGGTAAGGATAAGTTTTTCACTGAAGTGATGTACGGAGGCTCGCATCAAGGGTCTGCTGTGAATCTACTTACAGGCAAAGCAGATGTAGCAGCCTTCTGCGATACTTGTGTGGCTAATTATGTTGATCTTGAATCGGGAACAGCGAATAAAGCTGGTGCCGTGTACAAAGTGAAACAGGGAGCAGCGGAACCTTTTAACACGCTAATTGGCAAAGAGTTTACGATTATTTCTTCGACACCGGTGCTTAACTCACCATTTGCTATCAATACGGGGACAATTAGTGTTGAAGATCAGAAGAAACTTCGAGATGTATTTACGTCAGAAGCTGTAACCAAGAATCCAATGGTGTTCCTGCCGAAAGATTCAATGGATTCTGGCCTATTCAAGCAAAAGACGGGCAAAGAAAAATTTCTACCTGTTGAAGATGCGTGGTTCAATCCAGTCAGAGAACTATCTAAGTGAGAAAGATGATTTCGCCGGCTTATATAACTTATTGAGGGAGCGCCCATGACAACGTTATTGGAATTCAAGCAGGTGTCCAAACAATATGGGATAGGTACGTGCGCGTTATCAAATGTTAATTTTACAGTTAGAGAGGGAGAGTTCGTTTCGATTATCGGACCCTCCGGTGCAGGGAAGTCGACACTGCTTCGCTGTATGAACCGTATGATTGACGCCAACAACGGTGAGATCATTTTTGACGGGGACAATATCATGGATTTTAACAAAAGGGAATTAAAACGGCTGCGTACACGGATGGGCATGGTATTTCAACATTACAATCTAGTAAACAGATTAACTGTGATTGAGAATGTTCTTCATGGAAGACTTGGGTATAAGTCAACGTTGGAGGGAGTTCTCGGGCTGTATACGAAGGAAGAAAAGCACCATGCGTACGCTGTTTTAAAAATTCTTGGCATTGAAGATCAGGCTTATAAGCGATGTGACCAGCTAAGCGGCGGGCAAAGACAACGTGTTGGTATCGCGCGTGCGCTCGTTCAGGAGCCCAAATTAATGCTCTGTGATGAACCGATAGCATCCCTTGACCCGAATGCCTCCAGAGTTATCATGGATCATTTGCGCAACATTTCATCTACGATGGGAATTACCATTATTGTTAACCTTCATCAAGTGGAAGTAGCGCTTAAGTATTCAGACCGGATTATTGGTGTGAACAAGGGGGAGATCGTCTACGACGGTCCTCCTTCAAGCATTAAGCACCAGCAGTTATCTATGATCTACGGTGCAGAGCTTGAGGAACATGCCGATAAGATGGAGAGCAGTTATGCAGGATAATTTCTTTCTCCGCAAACGGATGAATACGATGCTCTTCTGTGCCATTATGCTGGTCATTACGGTGATTGCCATCATCATTACGGAGTACAATGTCATTAAAGGCTTTACCTCGATACCGAAGGCAGCGGAATGGGCTTTTAATAATTTTTATCCCAATGAGAAAGCATTAAAAAAGCTTCCCGATATTGCAACAAGCCTGGTTGAAACGTTGCTCGTTTCCGTAGCTGCAACTACCGTTGCCGCAATCTTCGCGTTGTTATTCGCCATAGCTGGTTCCCATACAACGGGTGTCGGCGGAATTTTCAGCTGGATAAGTCGATCCATAGCTACCTTATTTCGTAACATTGATGTTGCCGCATGGTCGATGATTCTACTGATTTCTTTTGGGCAAAATGTGCTAACGGGGTACTTCGCTCTGTTCTTCGGTTCGTTCGGATTCTTGACCCGTGCCTTTATGGAGTCCATTGATGAAGTAAGCAACAGTTCTGTGGAAGCTTTAAGGGCTACGGGAGCAAGCTATTTTTCAATTATTTTTCAATCGGTTATCCCTTCTAGTATGCCTCAATTGCTTAGTTGGATCTTGTTTATGGTAGAAACGAACATCCGACACGCTACTTTGATTGGCATTTTGACAGGAACGGGCATTGGCTTTCTGTTTAATCTCTACTACAAAAGCTTAAATTATAGCTCAGCATCTTTGGTTGTCATTTTCATCGTAATTACGATATTCCTTATAGAATCGGTTTCTAATTACGTCAGGAAGGTGATTTTGTAAATGGGACTTCAGGAAGCCATTAGAGCCGTCTCTGACACGGATATGGAACGGTTTAAAGTTCTTCGGAAACGCAGGGGGACTATACCGTTTAATAAGCAAGCCTGGGTGATTCGATTAACGTTATTGGGATTGGTCGGATTGACGATCTATGGATTTATTACATTTGATTACAAGGATATTCAAATGTTGCAAGCCATTTCTCAAACAGCGCTGACGATTAAGACGATGTTTTTTCAACCAAGTCTTCATCACTTTACGTTTATTGAGGCACTTCAGCAAATCACGATTACACTAGGACTAGCATTTCTAACAACTCTGTTTGGTGCCGTTATCGCGCTATTTCTAGGCTTGTTGGCTGCCTCAAATCTAAGCAATCCGAAGGTGTCGCTCGTCATTAAAGGTGTTGTGGCTTTCATTCGAGCAGTTCCAACGGTATTATGGGTGTTGATTTTTGCCATTGCAGCAGGTCTTGGAAGTGTGGCGGCCGTGATTGGCATGACGTTTCATTCTATCAGCTACTTGGTCAAAGCCTATTCGGAATCATTCGAGGAACTGGATAAGGGGACGATTGAAGCCTTGAAAGCAAGTGGCGCTAATTGGTGGCAAATTGTTTTTCAAGCCGTGATTCCTTCCTCAGTCAACTATTTAATATCATGGACCTTCATGAGATTTGAGATCAATTTTGCAGTTGCAGTAGCGATGGGTGCAGCAGCAGGTGCGGGTGGTATTGGTTATGATATGTTCATGGCGAGTTCCTTTTATTATGATGTACGAGAAATTGGGGCCATTACGTATTTTATTCTCGCTTTTGCGATCCTGATTGAAATCATTGCCTCGAGAATCAAGAAGAAATTAAGAAGTTAATGGTTCATGCATGAAGCTTGCGGGGAAATAGGAATCGAAAGTAATTAACAGCTGTCGTTCGGTGTTCTTAACCGGGTGGCAGCTTTTATTGTTAACAATAGTATGACGTAGTTTTAATCCCCATTTAACAGGTAGCTTGTATAGTATAAAGAGGGACCCGAATATACAAACAGGGAGATTACAACTATGGGCATTCATACTTATTTTAGGTCTTTAAATGAGCTAGAGAGAATCATTCGATGTCCAGGGAAGTTCAAGTTTGAAGAACATAGTGTGGCGGCTCATTCATGGAAAGTTATTCAGTATGCCAAAACACTAGCGGATATCGAAGAGAAAAATGGTGCAATAATTAACTGGAAAAAGCTTTATGAAATCACCAGCAGTCATGATTATGGTGAAATCTTCATTGGAGATATCAAAACGCCTGTCAAACATGCGTCACTTGAACTCCGATTATTGATCCAACAAGTAGAAGAAGGAATGGTCTATAACTTCATTGAGGAACATATTCCCGCTGAGTTTAAAGAGACATTCCATAAACAACTGCAAGAAGGTAAAGATGGTTCAATCGAAGGACTCATTTTGGAAGTTGCGGATAAAATGGATCAAGTGTACGAGGCTTTTGCTGAGATACAAAAGGGAAATACAGAGAAAGAATTCGTTACGATGTATCGAAATGCGTTAATTAAAATTAAAAACATTGATTTATTCTGTGTAGACTATTTCTTAACTAACATTCTCCCCGATATGGTCAATGATGAGATGGTTTCACTTGTTGACATCAAAAGGATAACGGAAGAGGCGTTGGCTGACGTACAAATCGAGGCAGGAAGATTGGGATATAGGGCAGGAAATCGTACAGTAGCCACGATGGCAGTGAATGAAGTGTATCAATCATGAACATACGTAAGGAAAAAGCATGTTCGATCAATGAGATCATTGATGAAACATGCTTATTTTTGTTCTGTCCGCAGGCAATTAGAAGGGGAATACCCGCGGCGGTTCCGTCAATTCGTCATCACTTATTTCCAGCAGCTTGAAGCCTAATCGACATAGAAAGCGATAAGTTGTACATACTAAACCTGGTAATTGGGCGATGCACATTTCTTCTTCAAAAGTTAACGTTGACGTTAACGTTTATTAGGATTATGATAATCACATCGCGATAGAAATCGATGTGGATGGGAGTGTATACATGGATAAATTCAAAATTGATGATGTAGCCAAAGAGAGCGGATTGACGAAGCGAACGATTCGATACTATGAGGAAATTGGAGTATTATTTCCACCAGAACGAAGTGAAGGCGGCATGCGCTTATACACACGTAAGCATATCGAAAGATTGAGTCAAATCGTAAATGCCAGAGATGTCCTCGGATTTTCACTTATGGAGATTCAGGATTTCGTAGCGATTCGCGAGAAAATGGACGAGCAAAAAGAAGTGTATTTAAAAACGGGGGAAGCTGAGCAAAAGCTGCAGCAGCTGAAAGAAATGAAGATCATGGTTGACCAACAGCTAGATATGGTGGATCAGAAGCTCAACAAAATGACTGAATTTCGTAAGGAAATGGAGCACATTCAGAAACGAATCAACGATGGTATCACTAAAATGTCAACATAAAAGGAGTCTTTCGTAATATGCAACCTACAGCTACGAGTAAGGCCAATACGGCCTCACATCCGCAACAGAATACGCAAAAAGTCAGTATGTTTAGTCAACCGAAAGCGGTATGGGCGGTCGTTTTCGCCAGTATTATCGCTTTCATGGGTCTCGGTCTTGTCGACCCGATATTGCCCGCTATCGCTAAGAAGCTCCATGCTTCCCATAGTGATGTTACCTTATTATTCACGAGTTATAACGCCGTCATGGCTGTAGCCATGCTGATCACAGGCGTCGTCTCGTCCCGACTGGGCATCAAAAAAACGCTGCTCGCTGGCATCATCATCATTGCTCTCTTCTCGGCATTGGGTGGTATGTCAAATAGTATTTGGAGTCTTGTTTGGTTACGTGGAGGATGGGGGCTCGGTAACGCGCTATTCGTCGCAACCGCGTTGTCCGCGATTGTATCTTTGTCCAAAACAGGCGTTGCACGTTCCATTATTTTGTTCGAAGTAGCTGTTGGTCTAGGGATTTCCGTAGGCCCTCTGTTGGGGGGAGAGCTGGGAGCTATCTCTTGGAGAGGTCCATTCTTCGGCGTAGCTGGTCTCATGGTCATTGCTTTCTTCATGATTCTATTTATTATGCCTAAACCGCAAACCCAAATTCGTCCCCAAAAAGCTTCATTGGCCGATCCATTCCGCGCCTTGAAATTCAAAGCACTTCGTACATTCGGAATCGCAGCTTTTCTTTATAACTTCGGGTTCTTCACCTTGCTTGTATATGCCGCACTAGTCTTGGGCAAGTTAGGATTGGATGAGCATCAACTCGGTTACGTCTTCTTAGGCTGGGGACTTATGCTTGCCTTTACCTCTGTCTTTACGGCGCCGAAACTGCAGAAACGTTTTGGAACTGTGCCTTCCATGTGTGTTCAATTACTATTGTTCGCTGTTACCTTATTCGTGATGGCCAATTGGACAACGGACAAAACCGTCATTATCATCGCAGTTATCGTCGCGGGTGCTTTCTTAGGAAACAATAATACCTTAATCACGACCGCAGTCATGAATGCAGCGCCCGTCGAACGACCAACGGCTTCTGCAGCCTATAGCTTCTTGCGTTTCATCGGAGGCGCCATCGCCCCATTCCTAGCAGGTAAACTGGCTGAATGGTTCAACCCGCATATGCCGTTTATTGTCGGCGGTGCATGTGTTGTTGTCGCGGTTATCTATCTTTGGTTGAATCGTCAGCATTTGAAACACGTGGATGAAGTCGAGAGCGCACATTAACATATTCGAAGAGCCCGCTAACCAGCGAGGCTCTTTTTTTGGGTTCAAGACAATTTCACGGGGTGGACATGCAAAAAGTTCAGGAATGTGGCGAAAGTGGGGAATCCCATTGTTTGAATTGTTCATAGAACTTGTGATAATTCACTATGAATCAGCCCATGAATCTTCTAACATTAGCCTCAGTTGGATATGGAATGGGGGTGAACATAAAGCTGACAGAGGGATGTCTCAGTAGGATTGAAGTACCGCTTGTCTCAGTTTAGAACGAAAGGATGAGAGCCGTGTACGTTCATTCAAATGAAAAATTGGTAGGTAAGTTGTTCATTGTAGGATTGATAGTTACGCTATTCCTGTCATTGTTTTTGACCACACAAAAGGCAGAAGCTGCAAGCGTTACCATTCCAAGTAATGGCGTTCAAATAAAGGATAGTGCAGGAAATCTTTTGCAAGCGCATGGCGGAGGTATCATTAAAGTAGGAACTTATTACTACTGGTTTGGCGAAAATAGAAGCGGAGATAACTTAGTCGCTTGTTACCGCTCTACGGATCTCAAAACATGGGAATTCCGCAACAATGTACTCAAACATTCGTCTGATCCAGAACTTGCGACTGCGAATATTGAGCGGCCTAAAGTCATTTACAATGCCTCTACAGGTCAATTCGTTATGTGGATGCACAAAGAAAATGGGGTTGATTACAGCGAAGCAAGAGCAGCAGTTGCTTACTCTTCAACCGTTGATGGCAACTACACCTGGCAGGGCAGCTTCCAACCACAGGGTCAGTACATGTCTCGTGATGATACCTTGTTCGTGGATGACGATGGATCCGCCTACTTCATTTCATCTGCCAGAGAAAATTTAGATACGCATATTTATAAGCTTTCTTCCGATTACCGATCCATTGCCTCCTTGGTTCAGAAGGTTTGGGTAGGTTCTCAACGTGAAGCAGCTGCTATGTTCAAAAGGAATGGCGTCTACTTCCTCGTGACCTCGGGAGCAACCGGCTGGGCGCCGAATCAGATGAAATATGGGACAGCTACTAGCATCTCAGGGACATGGAGTGCGCTTAGCAACGTCGGAGACGGTACTTCCTTTGATTCTCAGCCAGCTTATATTGTTCCTGTTCAAGGTACTTCCACAACATCCTATCTTTATATTGGGGATCGATGGGCAGGTGCATGGGGAGGCATTGTGAATGACTCGAGGTACGTATTCCTGCCGATATCGTTCCCGTCGAATACGTCTATGAGCCTTACGTATTATGACAAATTAACGATAGATACGGCGACGGGGACGATTTCGGGATCGAATTACAGCATTAATTCAACTACGAATTATAAGATACTCAATCGAAATAGCAATAAGTCACTAGCTGTTAGCGGGTCGGATAAAACGCTCAGTGCAGCGCCGATTCAGCAGTTTACGGATACGACAGCGCTGTTCCAGAGATGGCAATTCGTGAAGAAAGCGAATGGTTACTACAGTATTATCAACAAACAAAGCGGCAAATATATGGATATCAACGGACAATCCACGGCGGATGGTGCAACGAACATTCAGTATGCTAGCAATGGCGGAAAGAATCAAGAATGGCTGCTGGTTGATCTAGGAACTGGCTATTATGCCATCGAGAATCGCAATAGCCGTAAATTTATGGATATCAGTGGCAGCTCAACTGCAGATGGCGGACAGAACATCCAATATACGTGGAACGGCGGCAATAATCAGCAGTGGACGATTAATTAATTGAAGTGTGAAGCGAGGTATGGAGCGATTCCAGGCCTCGCTTTTTTTTTCTTACATAATCGTCATAGAATTGATCACGTTCTTCCCTGAAATTATCATAGACAGTGCAGTAGCCGAAGGCTAACATGGTATCATAGCGCATAGTTGGCACTAGGTTGTCTTACAGGGGGGAACCGGCGATGTATAAAATTCTGGTCGTGGATGATGAACCGACAGTTAGTGCGGGGATTAAAAGTTATTTGATGAGATCAGAGCTAGGAATTGAGCATGTGGAAACAGCGCTGAACGGGTTCGAGGCGTTGGATTGCTTACGCATGGACACCTATGATCTCGTATTGACGGACATACAGATGGGGATGATGAATGGCATCGAACTGATGGAAGCGATTCTTCTCGAGCAACCGCATCTTCCGGTTATCGTCATTTCAGCCCATGAGAAGTTTGATTTTGCCAAGAGAGCACTCCGATTAGGTGCTAAGGATTATTTAATCAAGCCTGTAGAGCTGGATGAACTGATGCGAGTGGTCGGCAAGGCGCTCCAAGAGAAGAAGGAAATGGGCAGACTGACGCTGCAGCGACCAGAAGCGGATCGTAGTCAAGACGGCCATTTGCTCAAAAAGAGGCACGAAGCGCTCATCGAATTGGTAACGGAAACCGATTTGCAGGAGAAAGATTATGAAGATCTGCTTCGTGAAATCGGCAGTTCACTCAAGGAGCAAGGCTATTGGTATGGGATCGCCGCCGTTCATTTGAACCTGAGCAAGGGCGGGTTTAGTAATCAAGACATTACATTGATGGACCGAAAGCTTTTGAAATATGCATCGGTGAATATATTGGAAGAAAGTCTATCGGATTGGTGTGGTGTCGCCTTTTACGGATTCGGCAATCAGCTTGTTTGTGTGATCCAATTGGAAGCTTCCGATAACGTGGACACGCGGCTGCCGATGAATTCGCAACTGAATCTGATCGGTCAAACGATCATTATTAATCTGAAGCAATATTTGAATGTGGACGTCACCGTCGGAATGAGTACACTTAACCCGGATTTGTCGATGCTGCCAAAGCTGATGGAAGAGGCGAATGCGGCCATTGAATGGCGCAAGCTGCACCCCGATAATAATGTACTTTATTATGAAGATATGTCGGCTTTAGGCAATATGCGAATGATGGAATGGGCAGCCAAGGTTGAAGAGATCGTGCTCCACATGAAGACGGTGGACGAGGCTAAGCTGGCTCAGGAGCTGCAATCTGCTGTGAAAATACTGGCTAACTTGTTGCATTCAGAAGGTTTGTTTCATAGTTGCTTCGGATTATTGGTGTACCGGTTGTATGGGTTGCTCTTTGATAATGGACAAGAATCAAGCAGTTCCTTCCGCCAGTATGATCCGGATGTTTATTTTAGAGGGATGGAAATCAGTCGAAAAGTAGCTTGTCTTGAGGAGTATGTTCAAGGGCTCTCTGATGTGATACGTGCCTGTATTAGTGAGAGGGATCAGACGGTTGTATCCCGCATAACGGCGTACATCTACAATCATTATGGCAACCATGAGCTGAAGATTCAGGATATTGCAGGTGAGGTTCATTTCAGTGCGGCCTATGTAAGTTATTTGTTTAAAAGGGAAACCAATCAAAACGTTTGGGACTTCGTCTCCGAGGTACGGATCGAGGAAGCGAAGCGTTTGCTTGCCGTAACGGATTTGAAGCGGTATGAAATTTCGTATCAAGTGGGATATCAGTCGCCGGAGCATTTTAGCCGAATGTTCAAACGGTTCATCGGAACCTCTCCGGCCGATTATCGTAAAGAGATCAGGGGGAATTAAACTGAAGCTTCAATATAAAGTCATTGTGGCATTCTGTTTGTTCATCATTGGGCCGTTTCTAATCGTCGGCTGGATCTCCTTCTCACGAACCTCCGCTACGATTAAGGATGAGGTTGGGAAAACGATGCTTCAGCTCGTGAAGCAGAATCACGCAACGGTGGAGAATTCCTTGTCTTCGGTCCGAGATAAAACGGTTACTTTTCTGGATAATCATTTTTTCAGCAATCCCAAACAATTCGCGTTTTGGACGCATATTGAGAGTATCAATGCCTTAAGCGAAGCCGATACGATTCTGGATCGCTGGTCATCGGATGGCACCGAATATGCGATCTATATGGGGAATAGAGGAAATCAACCTTTTCCAGTCAATGCACTTTATAAAAAGCAGGGGCTTATTTATTTGGATAGCAGCAGTACTTACCCGGAGTGGGCGTTACAGACACAAGAAGAGAAGGGGGCTGGAAGTCTTCGACTAGCCAAGTCGAGTTCAGGACAGCCAACGGTAACGTTTACACGTAGTATTTTGAATCCGGAAAAATATGATGAATTGATTGGCTTTCTCGCCGTTTCCAAAGTGGAGGTTTTATTAACCAAAAATCTCGTGTCGGTCCAACTGCCCGATCATGCAGGGGTCTTCTTATTCGATGACCGGGATGAACTGTTGTTGAAGTCGGGTTCGGCAGACATGGAGCTGTCGGAATTGCCAGATGACCTTCGCAATAAATCGAATGGCTATTATTATTCGGAGTCCAAATATCTCTACGCTGTATCCTATGAGTTTAAGTTCAATACGCGTTTAATCTATAAAATTCCGTTGGATTCCATTATGGGAAAACAGACGAGCTTTCAACAGTTAATCATGGTGATGTTGGCCATCTATTTAGTTCTCGTGTTACTGTTTGTCTTGTATTTGCTGCGAAATATTATTAAACCGTTGGCTCGATTAGTTACCTTCACGCGTGTGTATGAGCTGGGTAGACCTTTTGACTTTGGAGATCCGTCATCACGTTCACGATCGGATGAGTTCGGCGTATTGTACACGGCGTTTATACGTATGACGGGCAGGCTGAATGAATCCATTGAAGAGAATTATGGGATGAAAATCAAACAGAAGGAACAGGAGTTGAACACACTCCATTCCCAAATTACACCGCATCTCCTGTACAACACGTTGGATTCTATCTATTGGTACGCGCTAGAAAGCGGCAATCACGATGTAGGCGGCATGGTGAAGGATTTATCGAAGCTGCTGCGCATCGGGTTAAGCAAAGGCAAGAGCATGATTCCGATCAGCGAAGAGTTGGAGCATGTACGTGCTTATATTCGGCTTCAAATGAAGCGTTATCCAGGTAACTTCGAAGTGTTCTGGGACGTTGATGAAGACCTCGACGTGTACAAAATGCCCAAAGTCACCATCCAACCGTTGGTGGAGAACGCGATTTTTCATGGTATTCAGAGCATGGATGGGGAAGGCCATCTGTGGGTTCGATTGAAGCGACTCGAAGATGAGATTCATATCCTTGTTGAGGACAATGGATTTATTCCGGTGAATCTCGATAAGCTTCGCATGATTGTCAGCGGGGACATAGACGACAAAGGCTATGGCATTCGCAATGTTCACCAACGCATACAGCTGCATTATGGCGATAGCTATGGGTTAAGCTACCGTCTGCGGGACGGCGGCGGGCTCATCGCTACGATTGTGATTCCGATTCATCCAAGTGAATAACGTGAGGAAATGATCCGGCCTGTGGCCGGATTTTTTGTTTTTTTAAAAGTAAAATGCATAAAACAGAATTCCCTTCTGCGCAAGAGAAATATCCCGTCGGCCCTCGCACGCTAGCGCACAAATATTGTGCGCAAGGGAAGTGTCCTGGTCGGCCGTCGCACGCTAGCGCACAAATATTGTGCGCAAGGGAAGCGTCCGGTCGGCCGTCGCACGCTAGCGCACAAATATTGTGCGCAAGGGAAGCATCCGGTCGACCATCGCACGCTAGCGCACAAATATTGTGCGCAAGGGAAATATCCCGTCGACCCTCGCATGCTAGCGCACAAATATTGTGCGCAAGAGAAGTATCTCGTCGACTGTCGCGTGCTAGCGCACAAATACTGTGCGCAAGGGAAGTATCTCCGTCGACCGTCGCGTGCTAGCGCACAAATATTGTGCGCAAGAGACGCGACCGGCCGGCCGTCGCACGCTAGCGCACAAATATTGTGCGCAAGGGAAGCGTCCGGTCGGCCGTCGCACGCTAGTGCACAAATATTGTGCGCAAGGGAAACATCCCGGTCGACCGTCTCATGCTAGCGCACAAATATTGTGCGCAAGAGAAGTATCTCGTCGACCGGGGGTGCATGCCGCCTATTCTCAGTTTTGGACAGCGTACCAGGAGTCGCGGCGCAGCCGTATTTTACAAGTGACAGTGGTGATTATTCCATACATGTACTTGCTGAGTATTCATCACGTTCTTATGCGGATACATCATCGAAATAAGGGATCCCGTATTCTATACTTAATTTAACAGAGAAAGGAGTGGACGCAGTGAGAGAGACAGCCGCACCTGCACGAGAGGCAGGGCAGACACGATACCGCGCAAAGGGAGTTAAGTTTTGGCGTAACTTCTGGCAATTCAGAACGCTGACATTGATGCTAGTACCTGCAGCCCTCGTGCTATTGCTAAATAATTATTTACCGATGTTCGGGCTATTCATTGCCTTCAAGAAAATCAACTATGTCGATGGTATTTGGGGGAGTCCTTGGATTGGCTTCGATAATTTCACATTTTTATTCAATAATGGATCTTTGTGGAGAATTGTGAGGAATACGGTAGGCTACAGCATGACGTTTATGATTGTGAATTTGATCTTATCCGTGGCTATTGCCTTGGCACTCAATGAGCTCCGGAGCCGAATAGCGGTCAAGAGCTATCAAAGTTTTCTGATTATGCCCCATTTTTTATCCATGATCGTCATTAGTTATCTTGTTTATGCGTTCCTGCACCCAACACATGGCTTCATTAATTCCACGGTTTTAGAATGGTTTGGCAAAGCACCGGTGTCCTGGTATATGGAGAAGGAATATTGGCCCTTTATACTCACAGTGGTCAGCGCTTGGAAAGGCGTAGGTATCGGTGCCGTCATCTACATCGCAGCGATCGCCGGCATTGATACTGAGTATTATGAGGCAGCAGTCATTGACGGAGCCTCGAAGTGGAAGCAGATGATGCATATCACACTACCTTCGATTATGCCTATTATCATTATCATTACAATTCTGAATATGGGACATGTGTTCAATTCAGACTTTGGACTATTTTACCAAGTACCGTTAGATTCTGGTGTCTTATATCCAGCTACCGATACCGTAGATACGTATGTGTACCGTGTTTTGACGCAACTGAATGATATCGGCATGTCCTCCGCAGCAGCTATGGTACAGTCGGTTCTAGGCTTCATTATGGTATTTCTGACGAATGGAGCAGTCCGTCGAATAAATTCGGATCAAGCTTTATTCTAATTGATTGGATAGGAAGTGAACCTGATGGTCTCCAAATCGTATCGCAGGGAAAATCGAATTTCCCCACTGGCTGAGACGATACTTAATGTCATTTTCATCTTATTATCGCTTGCCTGCCTACTACCTGTCATTCTCGTCATCATTGTATCCGTCACACATAGTGATTCTTTGATCAATGAAGGATACAGCTTTTTCCCTTCGAAATGGTCGTTGATTGCTTATCAGACTGTATTCAAAGATTTTACGACGATGGCAAATGCTTACAAAGTTTCTATTGGGATTACCGTCGTAGGCACCCTATTAAGTGTCTTACTGATGGCTTTATACGCGTATCCCTTATCTCGCAAGGATTATCCATATCGTAACGTGTTTACTTTCTTTCTCTTCTTCACGATGTTATTTAATGGTGGAATAGTGAGTCGTTATATGATTTACACCCAGACGCTTCATCTGAAAGACTCTTATATGGCCTTGATTCTACCGCTCTTAATCGTTCCGTTCAATGTGATTATTATGCGCACATTTTTCCAGTCAACGATCCATCCCGCATTGATCGAATCTGCCCGAATTGATGGAGCAGGTGAGCTGCGTATCTTCTTACGCATTGTACTTCCCTTATCGTTGCCAGTGCTCGCGACGATGGCCTTATTCTCAACGATTAATTATTGGAACGATTGGTTCAATGCCTTGCTCTTCATCAATAAGGAGCATATGTATCCCATACAGTTCCTCATGTTGCGTGTGCTGAAGGATGTTCAGTATATCCGCGAGAATCTGACGATAGCCGCTCAGAATCCAGAGTTGCTTAAGAATTTGCCCAATGAGTCACTGCAAATGGCCTTAGCTTTTATTGCTATGGGACCCATATTGATTGTCTACCCATTCTTTCAAAAATATTTCGTCAAAGGCTTAACCGTCGGTGCAGTCAAAGGTTGATCACAGTAACACCGGCTGCGGATTGCTACTCGCTTTCATCAGCCGTTTCTTATAATATTCATTACAGGAGGGTCCACAATGAAACGTAGAAAATCAGTTATGCTAGCTCCGATGGCGCTAGCGCTAGGATTAACCGCAGTACTGCCAGCGTGTTCCAGTGATAACAAAGTAAGTACATCTGCAAGCCCAGCAGCGACTGCTGCTAGTGCAGCAGCTCCAGTTAGTCCGAAAGCAACATTGGAGCCTTATGATGTTTCTCTCCTTTATCAAGCCAAACCGATGAAGGACGATGCGCTCGTACAGGAAGAACTGAATAAATATTTGAAAGAAAAAATTAATACGACAGTTTCCCTGCAGCCAATTGCTTCAGCAGACTATAAGAAGAAAACAGAGTTGATGATGAATACGGGTGAGAAAATGGATCTCGTATTCACAGCTTCATGGCTGGATTTCTCAGCGAATGTGACGAAGGGTGCCTTCTTGGATCTCGATACGCTGCTCGATAAATTTGCACCAGAAACCAAAAAAATGCTTCACCCGCTATATTTAGAAGCACCACGCTATAAAGGTAAGTTGTATGCGATTCCAACGGATAAAGAAATTACACAGGGGAAAGCCTGGACATTCCGTAAGGATATCATTGATAAGTATCAAATTCCGATCGATAAGATCAATAAGGTAGAAGACTTGGAGCCGTATTTCGAAAAAATTAAAAAAGATAATCCGGACATTATCAATAACTATGTCGCTGGCGGGACTGCTAATGGTTCGAGCTTCATGATGTATGAATCCAAATCGAATTATCGACCGATCGGACCAACTCCTGCCAAAATGCCGACGTTCTTCTTGGATTACAAGTCAACGGATATGAAAGTCAAAACTGTGCTGGATCAAGATATTGTTGATTTGAATAAAGCCGATGCAGAAACGTACCGAAAATATTATGAAAAAGGGTACACCAATGCGGATGCAGCTACGGTAACGACAAATATTGGGGAGATCCGTAAGCAAGGTAAGATTTGGGTGCAATCCACGGTATGGAAACCTGGTTCAGATATCGAGTTAAAGATTGCCGACAACGGCGCGTATGACTGGGTTTCCCGCGTTATTGAGGAGCCAATCGTAACGACGGATTTGGCAACAGGTTCCATGTTGTCGATTTCCAGAACATCAAAAAACCCAGAGAGAGCGATGATGGTTCTTAACTACCTTCATACGGATCCTTACGTAATCAACCTTCTTGTTAATGGTATTGAAGGCAAACACTATAAAAAAGTGGGTCCAAACCGCATTGAGCCAATCAAAGATTCTGGCTATGACAGCCAAGTATTCTGGGTACTGGGTAACCAATTCTTGAACTACATGAAACCAGGTCAACCAGATGATCTGTACGATAGCTGGAAAAAATTCAACAATGATGCGAAGCGCTTCCCATTGATTGGGTTTGTATTTGATGACACAAATGTGAAAAACGAGATTGCGCAATTAACGACGATTGTTAATGAGTACAAAGTTATTGCTACAGGGGCAGTTCCGAATCCTTCGAAATTGATAGATGAGCGTAACACGAAGCTGAAAGCAGCAGGACTTGAAAAAGTGAGTGGAGAGCTTCAGAAGCAAATCGATGCATGGTGGAAAGAGAACAAAAAATAGGAAGAGCTAGAGGTGATTAACGTTGAAACCCCAGAACCTCATATACACCTTCGTCAGCTATGCTTCCCACTACGATACGCCTTGGGGACATGGAACCGCAGTCGAAGGTGTGGAGCGAACAGCAAGATTAGCCCATGCACATGGGATACCCGTGACATGGATCGTCAACCGAGGCTCAATACCCGTACTGGGTGAGCAAATTCGGCAGTGGCATGAGGCTTATGGCGACGATATCATTCTGCAATGCCCTTTCTTTATGGAAGATATGGGGATGTCGAAGGATGCATTGAAAGCGCGTCTGGAAGCCGATTGGAATCTTGTGAAGGAAGCCTTTCCTTGGGCAACAACGAAGATTGCAGGCAGAGGAAAGATTTACAATGAAGTGATTGAAGTGCTCGAGGAGCTGGACTTTCAGGGCATGTGGGGCTATTGCTGGGAGCAAGTGTGGTGGGATGGTATAACACATAAAGGGATCCCTTGGGGATCCTGGTATGTGGATAGCCATCGCTATAAGATTCCACATGCAGGCAAAGGCAAAGTCGTGGCATGTGAATGGACAGCCCGGGATCTGCATTTGTCCTACCATACAGGAAGTCCTGTTATTTACTCGACGGACCCTAATGATGTGTTGCGTGCAGGTCTATGTACCGGGGAAGAAATCACGTATTGGCAAATGCTGTTTGATGAATATTTGGCCAATACGGATCACAATGAGCAGGTGTTCTTTCTGCAACAGCAAGAGGCACATGAAATGGAGTTCAGTGATCGCTTTCAAGTGTTTCCAGCTTCACATGTTGAGGCTTGCGAAGGGATGTTGGACCGATTCTTTGCCTATGTTGCGCAGTGTGGTGTAACACTTACCACTTTGCCGAAGGCGTTGGCGACGTATCATGAGCGTAATCAAATCACTGCCCCGTCTTATATGTTGACAAAAGATAAACCCATTCGTCCCGAAGTGAATGACTACACGATGACGCTTGGTGGTGTTGCTGCAGGGCCTTGGCCGGATACGTTCTTCTTCTATGACAATCAGTGTCAGATGGTATTCGTCAAAGGGGAATGCAAACCGCGGCTTGTCCGCAATTATGTCGGTCAGTGGGATATGCAAGACGAATTTGAGGAGAAGATTCCACCGTTATTTATAACGACGTACGAGAAGACGAGCGAACGCATCGAGCTCGTTTACGAGATTGGGAACTGGAAGCCGATCCCGTTCGGTCTAACGTATTGGGACGAAGAGCTAAGTGACTATGAAATTGAAAGTTGCTCAAGCGATGTGGAATTGAAAGTGATTAAAGATGAATTAGTGTTTCTGCGCTTTAATCTGACTGGAGAGAAACGAACGATTCGGTTAGTGCTCCGGAAAAAGATGTAGATAATGGTGGAACTGAAGGAGGGGCCTCGCGTTTGCGAGGTTCCTTTTTTTCCTGTCTGATGGAGCGTGAAATTAGCCGTATGTCATCATTGCTAGGCACGAATAGATGGATTTCCTACAGTTAATTCTGGGGTTTTTCTGCTCATTTGCAGATTAGATGGAAATTCTACAGTTAAAAAACCTCCTCTTCGTCGATATGGGCTTATGGGCGATAATTAGCTACATATTTTACATCTAAATCGAATTTTCGAGGAAATTGCTCAATATTAGCTGTACAATTTCCAGTTAATCTGTGTCGCAGCATGCATAAGGGGAGGGGGCAGGAACCGCAGCAGGAGCAGAGTGAGCGGTAGTAGTGGAAGTAGCAGTAGCAGTAGCCGAATCTGCCCAACGCCCAGAATTGATCACAAGATGTGGAGATTACATCATCGTTCGATCAGTCTAGATTTCGTATAATTGAAATGTAAGCGATTTCCAAAATATATAAGCACAGGAGGAATGGTTAATGTCCAGCACCACTCGTATGAAAGGAAGGTCAAGGAGATTTTGGTGCATTTGTTTAGGTTTGATCCTCGCGTTAAACACCCTGTTGATTTCACCAAGTACAACCTCAGCAGCTGTAACACCGCTGCCAGGACCGAACAATCCGCTGCTCTATGATGATTTTAATGGCGGTGGTCTCTACAAACAGAATTGGATGAACTGGTTCAACCAAGCAGGTGGAACGGGCACATATTCTAAGACAACTGTCGACTCGCGTCAAGTCGGATTATTCACCCAAACGCCAACGTCGAGCTCGTCCTGGGCGAAATTCCAGCCGATGAACGAGACGGTCGATTTGACGGGCTATCGCTATTTGAACGTTACCATGAAAAATCCGGGGTATGCGAATTCACTCATCCGAGTTGTAGTTGGAGATGGAACAACCAATTATAATTTGACCAATGGATGGGTTGCCATTCCGACAACGTGGACGACGAGTCAATTTGATTTGAACGCTTTGACACCAGCGCTGAACAAAAAAACAGCTAGGTTTG
Organism: Paenibacillus plantarum; assembly: GCF_013141695.1. Lineage (GTDB taxonomy): Bacteria > Bacillota > Bacilli > Paenibacillales > NBRC-103111 > Paenibacillus_E > Paenibacillus_E plantarum. The sequence continues at coordinate 37,084 of NZ_WHNY01000019.1, read as the reverse complement.
AAATTTGGCTCCGTCAATCTGGAGGAACGTATGGTGAGACACTGATTGATGATATTTTCGCATCTACGGACAACAGTGGCACGGCACCAACACTAACAGGCAGCATGACGGCTAACTCGGCAAGTGGTTATAATCAGAACACATCCTTTACGTTCAAAGCGACATATACGGATGTAGACAATGAGAAGCCCTTCGCTATGCAGCTTGTCGTGGACGATAGCCTTTACGATATGAGGGAAGAGGACAATGGAGATACCACCTACTCCAATGGCAAAAATTATTACTACATCACGAAGCTGCCTGTAGGCTCGCATACTTATTATTTCCGAACGACGGATTTGACGTCGAATCAAGTATCAACGGCAGTCCAGAATCAACCTGTCGTCACGAATACAGCTCAAGTTATCGACGTCACGGTCAGCCAAGCGGGGTATAACGCGGGTGCATTTAAAAATGCCAAAGTGACAGCTCAGCTTGCTCTAACGGATACGTCTTATGTCGTGAAGAATGGTGCAACCGTTGTTGCCACTGGAAATATGACGTACGATGGATTCTTTTGGAATAAACACGTATATTCAATCGACTTCTCATCCATCACAGCGAGTGGAACGAATTATACAGTGGTCAGCAATAGCATCTCATCTTTCCCATTCGCTATTCAACCGAACATTTGGACGAATTACAAGGATGAGATGACTGCATTTTATCGCATCTTGCGCGCGAGTGTGGCAACTTCCGATGCCTATCCTGCTGGTTATAGCTCAGTCGCACCATCGGCTAATATTTACCATGCAGCTGGTCATTTGGACGATGCGCAATCGGCTGACGGATTGACGCACTATGATTTGACGGGCAGCTGGTATGATGCAGGCGATTACGGCAAATATGGCGGCAACCAATGGGTAGGCAGCGAAATTGCTTTAGCCTATATTAGGCATGCCGACGCAGCCAGCTCCAAGTTCGATAATGATAGTAATGGTATTCCTGATCTTGTTGATGAAGCAGTATTTGGCAGTGAGTATTTGGTCAAATTTGCGAATCAACTGGGAGGAGAAATGTATGATCTTAAGAACAACGCAAGTTTCGTTCATCCGAGTAAAACGACGGATAACATTAACGGCACAGCGGACGATCGTAAGCTCTCCGGCTTAGGTGTTGGAGGTTCCGCCAAAGCAGCAGGAACGCTTGCGGCTACAGCAAGGGCTATCCGTACAGCAATCGCCAAAGGTGACATCGCTCCTGCGAAGGTCACGGCGCTCACAACCTTCGCAAACAATTGTGAAGCGGCTGCAGTTACATTTTATAATTATGTCGTTGCGAATCCGAACGGGCCAGTTGGTTCCTATTCAACGCGTGGCGGCATCCCGAATTCCAAGCTTCTAGCGGATGTACAGCTGTATCTGTTGACGAACAACACTGCTTACAAAGACGCTGCAACTGCAAATATCAACACACTCGTCTTTGCCGATTTGGCTTCAACGAATTATTGGGTTGAGGCCGATGTCTTTGGCGGAGTTCTATCCAGTCGCTGATACAGCAACGAAAACGCATATTCAACAGCTATTGAAACAACAGGTTGACTATTTCTTGTCCGCAACAGACGACACGCCGTACAGCGTACTGAACCAATTCAAGAATTTCGGCGTGAATGAGCCGCATGCTTCTTATCTTGGCGATATGATGCGTTACTACGAGTTATTCCAGGATCCTGCTGCGCTGCGCGCGGTTGAGAAGGGGATGTACTGGATTTTCGGGGAAAATCCTTGGAATATGAGCTGGGTATCCGGGATCGGTTCGGATTATGTCACCTACCCGCATACGCGATTCGATGAAGGCTCCAATTCCAAACAAGGTGCTGGCGTGGTGTTCCCAGGCGCGATGGTCAGTGGACCCAATATGAAGGATACGAAGGATAAAACAAGCGTCAGCCCATGGTATGAAGATCGTTCCCTTTATCAAGATGATACGAACCAATGGCGTTATAACGAGTTCAGCATCAGCATTCAAGCTGGCCTCTTGTACACGATAATGGGATTAAGCGCTAATTCATCAGCAAGCTCAACTGGTGGTGTGACACCGACGACACTTCCTATTACATCACCTACTATCGGTGATTATGTGCGTGGTAACGTAACCGTATTTAGCGGTTCCACAACTGGATTAAGTAATCTCGAATATTCGTCAACAGGTACTTCAGGTACATTCCTGCCGATGACCGTTTCAGGCGGCGTGTATGCAGCTACGGTTGATGAAAGTGCCTCTGTCGCTTATGCAAATAAACGAGTGGACATTCGCGGGACAGATGCAACAGGCAGACAAAGCTATAGCTCGACGCATTACACTGTGGCAGCACCTTTGCCAGATCCTTCTACACCACTGATCTATGATGATTTTGGTGGTGGCGGCATCTGGGGTTCAGTGGGTGGTAATGGCGAGTGGGTAAACTGGTATACGCAAAATGGCGGCACAGCAGCCTTTGTGAAGACAACGTTGGATGGATTAACGGTCGGTAAATTCTCGCAAACACCGACAGCCGTCAATTCGTATGCCAAATTCCAACCTTGGCACGACTTTGTTGATTTGTCTGGTTATCGTTATTTGAACTTCAAGGTTAAGAACCCGAGCTATGCCAATCTGAAAATGAAAATTGAGTTAAATGATGGCACACGCACGTATAACTTGACTGGCGGCTATATTGCAGTTCCGACCACATGGACGGATTTAGCCTATAATCTAGATGCGTTAACGCCTGCCGTGAACAAAAAGAAAGCGACATTATCCATCTGGTTGAACCAAACGAGTGTTGGCTATGGTGAGATGTTTATGGATGAGATCAAAGCTACGAACGTGGCGAGTGGAACGGCGCCGACACTGAGTGCAATTAGCGTAGATCATGCTACTGGTGATGCAGCAACAGACTTTACATTCAATACAACTTACACTGATGCGCAAAATGAGAAACCATTCTCCATGGAACTTATCCTAGATGGCATTGTTCACCAAATGGAAGCTGTTGATCCGGCGGATGTCACCTACAGCGATGGCAAGGCTTATAAATACACAACCAAATTGCCTGTAGGTAATCATTCCTATTATTTCCACACGACAGATACGACCTCGAACGCGATAAGCAGCGCCGTACAGTCGGGTCCAAGTGTAACGCAACAGTTGCTACTTAGCGATTTCAATAATGGTCTTGCAACAGGTTGGACACCTACGAGCGGAACCTGGTCGGTACAATCCTCGCAGTACAGCGGGCAAGCTGGAAGTTCAAACAGCTTCTCCATTGCGGGTGAGTCTTCTTGGACCGACTATACATTGGAAGCGAAAGTCAGTGTAACCAACAACACGAACGGCAATAAGGACGCGGGGCTTTTGGCTCGTTATACCGATGCCAACAATTACTACATGCTCTACTTGAAAAATAATGATCATGCCAGCAGTAGGAAAATGGAACTGATCAAATCGGTCGCTGGTGTCAAAACCGTACTTGGTTACTCGAGTGCGAGCATTGCTGCCGACACGTTCTACACGTACAAAATCGTTTTAAATGGCAGCACGATTTCGGTGTACAAAGATGGTGCACTCCAATTTAGTGCTGTGGATACAACTTTTACGAGCGGGAAGATCGGGGCACGCACGTATGCGAATACGAAGGCATACTTCGATGATGTTTTGGTAACGAGATAATAAAAAAGTAAAAACTTCCAGTTATCTAACTGGAAGTTTTTTTTGTAATTATAAGTTAAGATGGAAACCAAGCGATTTGTTTCTCGTAAGAGGAGTATCCCTCAGATTAAAACGTATCATTGAACTTATTCAGCAGCTCACCGAACCTTTGTTGATCTTCTTCAGTCCAATCATGGAGATGTTTCGTTAAATACTCTAAGCGAGCTTGCTTGTTCAATGCCAATTCTGCTATGCCGCTATCCGTGAGTTGCATGGAGTAGGCGCGGCCATCTTGCGGATCCGGGATGCGATAGAGGTAGCCTTTTTGCTCCAGAGCAGCTGTTTGTCTGCTGATTGTCGACATGTCGAGTTGGAACTCCTCTGCCAAGGCTTTCACGCCGGCAGATCCATGTGTCGAAATCTGATGGAGCAATAGATATGCAGCACGATCCAAATTGCCGACTTTTTTATTTGTAGTTGCAGCGATAAAACGGCGAATGAATATGCCTAATTCAACTTCAATGGTTTCAATGGGGTTTTTTGTCATTATAGTAGACCTCTTTGTTAGGTGTTTGCAATCTTTTATGGTTGTATCGTAACATACACCGCATTATTTGAATATCTTCCAAAGTAGGGGTGATCGACTGCCTCTTAAGGATTGACTTCATCCGACATAGTTGTATAATGCAAGTATATAGTGTCATCATACTTCTTGTTAGAATAGAAGGCAACTATAGACGGGAGAGGACACAATTTGAAAGCTAAGGAAATCATGGTAAGTCAGGTGTATAAAGTAAAAGAAGGGGATACAGTTCGGGCGGTTATTGAGAAGTTCCTCATGCACCGAATTAGCGGACTTCCTGTTGTCAATGATCGGAATGAAGTTGTGGCCTACATTAGTGATGGGGATATTATGCGATATATCGGCAAGCATGATGATTATATATTTGGTTCGTATCTCTACACGGCTGTGATCAAAGGCGATAATGATGAATTTCAAGATCGCGTGCGCAACTTGCTTCCTTTGAATGTGATGAAAATAGCACAGAAGAAGGTGATTGCTGTAGATGCAGAAGAAGATATTGAGCAAATCGCAGCGATTTTGGGGAAAAAACGAATAAAAAAGCTACCCGTTCTGAGAAGAGGCGTGTTGGTAGGCATTATTAGCAGGGGAGATGTGATTCGGCATTCCTTCCAGTCCATTTTATGATATGTAAATGAAAGGAGCTATCTGTATGTTGGAGCGGCTCAGGCATAGATTATTTTTATTTCCATTATTTATTGTGATTAAAATTTATGTAGCTTGGATGATTTTATTTGAAACAGGACCATCGGCAAGGATTCTTTTGACAGAAATACCGGCGATCTTAATTACGTATTGTGTGGTTGAATATGTTGTCAAAAAGCATAAACTCGCTTGGTATCTCGCAATTGACCTCATAATAACCATTTTGTTTTTTGCGCTTGTTATTTATTATAAGCATTTCGGAGTTATCGCTACGTATCACGTTTTAACCCAAGCCAAGCAAGTCGGTGCGGTCAAAAAGAGTATATTCTCTGTGATTGAGCCCCAGTATTTGCTGTTCTTCTTGGATATCGTGATTGTTGCTTTCTTTGCATTTTTCAAGCCGAAAACGAGAGAATGGAAGCCTCTCAGCATGAAAATCGTAGCTAGTGTCGCTTGCTTCTCCTTATTACTTTGTGCACTTAGTGTGATTCCTAACCGCAGTTCTTTTAATGAGAATGTGAAGGCATCCAAAATGGGCATATTAAACTATGAAATGTATAACTTGCTTTCACAGAAGAAAGAAGAGATCATTAGCCCAGATCAAATTACACAGTCTGCGATCGACGATTTGAAGAATAAGGTTGCAGTCGTGGAACCAACGTTACATGGCGCAGCGAGTGGTAAGAATTTGATCATCATTCAAATGGAGTCCTTCCAGAATTTCCTCATCGGCTTGAACATTGATGGGACTGAAATTACCCCCAACCTGAATCGGTTGGCTGGATCCAGCTACTATTTCCCGAAATTTTATCAGCAAATTGGTCAAGGGAATACGTCGGATGCCGAGTTTATCGTGAACACGTCGTATTATGTACCACCGGATGGCGCGGCTACACAAGTCTACGGGAAGAAAGATTTACCCAGCCTTCCAAAGCTTCTCCAGAAACAAGGCTACACGACAATGAATTTCCATACGAATGAAGTTGGCTTCTGGAATCGGGATGATTTATATCAAGCCATCGGCTATGATCGCTATTATGACAAGCAGTTCTTCAAAGATGAAGATGCCTTCTTCTATGGCTCGTCCGATGAAGTGTTGTACCGGAAAACAGCGGAAGAATTAGCATCGTATCAAAATCAAGGCACACCTTTTTACGCGCATATAATCTCAATGAGCTCTCATAACCCTTTTACCATACCAGAAGAAAAATATAAAATGACCTTGCCTGAGCGTTACGAAGGCACCTTCGTTGGTGACTACATTCGCGCAGAAAATTATGCAGACTATGCACTTGGATTGTTTATCGAGGATTTGAAGAAACGGGGGATTTGGGAGAACAGTGTTGTTGTGATCTACGGTGATCACCGCGGTCTTCCCTTATTTTCTCTAAAAGCGGATGATAAACATTTGATGACGGAAATATTAGGTCATGACTACAGCGAAAAAGAACTCATCAATATTCCACTTATTATTGCATCGGAAGGCGTGACCACACCGAAAGTGCAAAGTCAGCTGGGTGGTCAAATTGACATTCTACCTACGGTAGCCAACCTTCTAGGCGTGCCATTGACAAACTATATACACTTTGGTCAAGATTTACTTAACCAAACGGCCTATAACTTATTGCCACAACGTTATTACTTGCCAACAGGCTCATTTGTAAATAAGGAAGAACTTTTCATGTCAGGCAAAGGTTTCGAGGATGGCAATTATTATACGCTTGCCGGCAATGCCAACGACCATCAATCAGCAACCGAAGATGAATTTAATCATGCGCTAAAGCTTTTGCAATTATCCGATAGTTATGTATCCCAACTCCCCGATCGTGTGGAGCCCGATTAACCTAAACCGCCTTGCGAATCTCGCAAGGCTTTTTTTATGCGCGCGAATGGCGGCCCTGTGGATTAAGTTAAGGTGATGGCATCATCTTATCTTGGGCTTTTTACTGTTCTTGCTTGGAATAAAGTGATGACATAACGTTAAAGTGTTAAATTCCGTGAGTTATTAGCGTTATCGCGTAACGTTATTTGTAGCTGGGGAGCCAGTTGGAGCCGATTAGCGTTATACTATAACGTTATATGATGCCGCTGCACGGCCATATTGTCTAAACGGTAGGTGCGAATGCGACTAGAGCCTGATGCAGGAAGCAGCAGCTTGGATTGGACTAACTCGTGAAGTAATTTCCTTGCATGCTGATCTTTGATGTCAAGCAGCTGACATACTTCTAGAGGCATGAAAGGTCTGTGTATTTGTATAGCGAATCGAAGAATTTCCCGCTGCTTTAATGAAAGTTTCAGATCTGTAGTGTTCATTGTGTGCATGACCTTCGTTTAATCGACGGAGAGCTTCGCCAGTAAGATTTTTCCTCTGTTTTTCCAACCATGATTCGTATATTTCCAAGAACATTCCCCCTCAGATAAGACAAAAAACACCGCGCCTTCCCCGAGCAGGGAGGGAGCGGTGTGCTTCACGCGCGTCTATAAGTCATATCTACTATAGAAGAAAAGCAGCATTTTGTCACTACATTTGAATAAATACGTCGCTAGGTCACTCTATGAAAATCGTGTAGGCACTCATTCCTTTGAATTTATAAGGCGTGAACCCCACATGCTTCTTAAACAGTTGGCAAAAGTAGGAAAAGTTCCCCAATCCAACAGCCTCGCCAATATCTTGCACGGACATATCTGTTGTTCGCAGAAGCCAACAGGCTTGTCTGATCCGACGTGCGGTCAAATATTCGGTAATGGTGCTGCCAATGGATTGATGAAAGGTCGCAGAAACGTGATTGGGCGTCAGGTGAACAGACGCGGCGAGCTCATCTAGCTTGAAGGGCTCCATGTAATGCGCTTCAATCCAAGCGAGCATTCGCTCGGCTGTTGATGAGCTTCTACCCGAAAGATGAGGCACAGTATCTGATCGTTTCTCAGAATCCGAACGGAGCTGGTGCAAGAAAGCCGTGAGGAAGAGTGTCTGCTCTTCCAGCAGTCGCTCAGGTCCTCGTTCCTTGGCCGCATCCAGTCGAGGCATATAGCTGCGCAATAAGACTTCAAGCTCCGGAAGACTTTCACTCCGGAATGCCTGCGGCATAAGCGGATCCTTCCATAGCTTCATGAGGAAATCGCGCAGCGTTGGAAAAGCAGAGAGCGTTGCCTCTAGGATAGCGGGCTCAAGGACGAAAAGCGAGCGGATGTAGTTGTCTTGCGGCAGATTGTGAATCCGAATGCGATGTAATTGAAAGGGTCTAAAGCAAAAAATAGAGCCCGGTTTCAACTCGACAATTTGTTGTTCTATTACGACGATACCGGTGCCTTCATGCACGACAAGCAGCTCCATACCCTGATGAGCATGAAATACTTCTTCGAAGGCGTGTGTTCGATCTTTGAAAAACGATAATTGCACCGGATGCACGTTTAAGTTCATGTAATTCATCAGCTTCATAAGAGATCACCTCATCGTATTCTAACAACATTTTATCATAAGAGGCATAAACTTTTATGTTCTTTTTTTTGATACGATGGAGTTAAGTGAATGCGCAACTAGGAGGAGACATGTAAGATGTTGAAACAGCGTTTAAATGAGCAATGGGAGCACTATCGCGGATCCTTAGGCGGAGTTTGGGAAGTATGGCGTTCAGACAAGCTGCAAAATCATTATAATGTGCCATGGGAATCGGTTACGCTTCCACATACGTATAACGGATATGATGTGATGGATCCCGATCATAAATATTATCAAGGACAAGGCTGGTATCGCAACAAATTGGAGGTACATAACCCTTATCCGAAGGGGAGAACGCTGCTGCATTTTGAAGGGGCAGGGCAACGCACGGATGTGTATGTCTATACCGAAAAGGTGGATTCCCACCTGGGCGGATACGACGAATTCACAGTGGATATTTCGGAAGCGATGACGCGTTCGAAGGAGATTGAGCGATATGCGGGGCATGTGCCGATCGCGATTGCTTGTGATAACAGCCGAGAATTGGAGACGATTCCGTCTGATGCGAGTGATTTCAATCTGTATGGCGGTGTATATCGCTATGTGAATCTTGTCTATGTGCCGCAGATTTCTTTGGCTCAGGTGCATGTGGAGACTGTTCTGGAAGATTTGTCTGCACAATCCGCTCGAAGCGGGAAAGTAAAAGTACGAGCTAAGTTGTACAATCCTGACCAACTCGCGGAGAACATCAAGCTCACGATTGTGCTGAAGCAACAAGATGGAACCATTGTCGGCCAAACGGAGATTTCTTTGCCGGCATGGCAGGATGAGAAGGAGATTGCGGCCTTTGAGGTGCAGAACCCACATCTATGGTCCGTCACAGATCCTTATTTATTCGACTGCTCCGTTGCCCTCGTCTGTTCGGATGGCGAAACGATAAGTCAAGAACGGTTCGGCTTTCGAACGTTTGAATTTGTGAAGCAAGGTCCGTTTAAGCTGAACGGCGAGCGTCTCTTGCTGCGCGGTACGCATCGGCATGAGGATCATGCAGCAGTAGGGGCTGCGATGACAGAGGAAATGCTGCGTGAAGAAATGCAGCTTATTAAAGGCATGGGCGCGAATTTCATCCGCCTAGGACATTATCAGCAGTCTCGCATCGTGCTGGACCTATGTGATGAGCTAGGCATTCTCGTCTGGGAGGAGATTCCTTGGTGCCGCGGTGGATTAGGTGGTCCGGAGTATCGTCAACAATGTATCGATATGCTAACGGCGATGATTGAACAGCATTACAACCACCCTTCCGTCATTTTATGGGGATTAGGTAATGAGAACGATTGGGAGTGCGATTTCGATCATTTTGATCAGCAAGAAATTCGTACGTTCATGAAAAAGTTGCACGATCTGTCGCATGAGTTGGATCCAAGCCGATTAACTGCGATCCGTCGATGTGAATTTTGCAAGGACATTATCGATGTGTATTCGCCTTCCATTTGGGCAGGCTGGTATCGTGGCGTGTATACCGACTATGAATCAAGTTGTCAGACGGCTTTTGAGAATGTGGATTCGTTCTTCCATATGGAGTGGGGAGCGGACAATTTGCCAACTCGGCATGTGGAGAAACCGTTCACGGGCTTTGCTTTTATGGAAAAAACAGACGGCGTCACGGATGAGCGTGATGGGGATTACTTATTAACGGGGGGCGAGCCTCGCGTATCACGAGATGGCGATTGGTCGGAAACGTATTTCTGCGAAATGATCGATTGGTACTTGAAATCGCAGGAGAAGATGGATTGGCTGACGGGTGCGGCGCAGTGGTCTTTCAAGGATTTTGCGACACCGGTGCGGCCGGATTCACCGATTCCGTATTTGAATATGAAGGGTATCGTCGAACGTGATCTCACGCCGAAAGAAGCCTTCTATGTGTTCCAATCCTACTGGTCAGACAAGCCGATGGTTCGTATTTATGGTCATACGATGCCAATTCGCTGGGGCGCGGAGGGTGAACGAAAGCTGATCAAAGTGTACTCGAACGCCGAACAAGTTGAGCTTTTTCTGAATGGAGAGAGTTTGGGTGTGAAGCAGCGCGATTCGCAAGATTTTCCATGCGCGGGTCTTCGGTGGGAAGTGGTGTTGACCGCGGGTGAGTATCATGTGCGTGCGGAAGCAATCTGCAACGGCGAGATTGTAAGCGACGAGCTGCAATTCACGTATCAATCGGATGCGTGGGGTGAGCCGTCAGAGATTCAAGTAAAGACGGAAACTTTAGACGATGGACGCGTTTACGTAGAAGTCGGTGCGTATGATGCAAATGGAATCTTTTGTCCCGATGCAGCTAGGTTTGTCCGTTTTGGGATTGCTGGGGATGGGAAGCTACTCGATAATCTCGGCACGATTCGTGGATCGAGACAGGTTCAGCTAGCTAGTGGTCGTGCAGGAATATATGTAGATCCGACAGGTGGCTTGCCGGCTGGCATGACGGTTACGGATTTCGTAAGTGCAGGTGGCCCAGCATCATCACTGGCTTCCATTGGGACTAGAGATGTTCAGCGGAAATACACATCCGTTGTTAGTGCTGCATGTGAAGGTATGTCTACGGTAACAGCAGTCATAGAAGTTGTGAAGTAACCATTTTGAGGAGGCGTATACAATGAGTGAACTTATGAATGCAGCAAAATGGCATAACGCACAGAAACTAGAAGATATTTTGCCGGAAGTATGGAAAGAGCTTCAAGTGAAGGTTGATCGGATGATCGAGCAAATTGGGGAGAAATCTCCGCATGTTGCCAAAGAAGACGGCGTTTATGATGATATGCGGATCGATTGGTGGACGTCAGGTTTCTGGCCGGGCATTCTTTGGATTATGCATGAAATGACTGGACAAGAGCACTACAAGGAAGCAGCCTGGGATTGGGATGGTAAGTTTGAGCAAAAAAGTATTCAAGATCATAATTTTCATCATGACGTCGGTTTTCAATATTTGCCTACAGCGGTCATTAAACATAAGCTGACAGGTGATAAAGATGGTTTGCGTCGTGGCCTACAAGCAGCCAATTTCCTGGCAGGCCGATTCAACATCGCAGGTAACTTCCTTCGCGCGTGGAACCAAGACAAGTTAGGTTGGTCGATCATCGATTCTACGATGAATCTGTCCATTTTATTCTGGGCAGCCGAGACGACAGGAGACCCGCGCTTTGAACATATCGGAAGAGCACAAGCCGATACGGTTGTTCAGAAGTTCATCCGGGAAGATGGCTCCGTGAACCATATCTTGAGCTTTGATCCGAAGACAGGCGAGCTGATTGAATCGCTTGGTGGTCAAGGCGCCGGCCCGCATTCGGCTTGGAGCCGAGGCGCAGCGTGGGCCTTGCACGGATTGGCCAATGTGTATCGCTTCACAGGAGACACCAAGTACTTAAAAGCAGCTCAGCGCGTGGCGAACTACTTCTTGGCGTGCCTACCCGAAGATCACGTGGCACACTGGGATTTCCGTGCGGATGCGTCGCTGGATAACGAGCCAAGAGATACATCTGCCGCTTCCTGTGCAGCTTCCGGGTTGATTGAGTTAGCGACTTTCCTGCCGCCAAACGAAGGTGCGATGTATCTCCGTGCAGCAGAAGAAATGCTGCTGTCACTTACAGTGAATTACGGTACGTGGGATAAGCCCGAACACCAAGCTATTCTACTCGAGGGAACAGGGAATAAACCTGCTGATTCGAATGTGAATGTTTCGCTCATCTATGGCGATTACTATTACGTTGAAGCGCTTGCTAAGCTGGTCGGTTGGAAGCAGCGGATATTTTAATGAAAAATGAGCTAAGCGGCATGTTGCGCTTAGCTCATTTTTTGCGAAAAGGGCCGAAGTCCCGTGCCCTAGCATGCAATAGTGATGAAAAACATCACTAAAGGCATGAAAAGGGACCAGGCAACCTACCTGACCACACTGTAACGATGAAAAACACGCTTACAGCAGCGGAAAGTGCCAGAAACCCCCACCTCACCACGCTGTAACGATGAAAAACACGCTTACAGCAGCGGAAAGTGCCAGAAACCCCCACCTCACCACGCTGTAACGACGAAAAACACGCTTACAGCATCGAAAGTGCCAGAAACCCCCACCTCACGACGCTGTAACGATGAAAAACACGCTTACAGCAGCGAAAGTGCCAGAAACCCCCACCTCACGACGCTGTAACGATGAAAAACACGCTTACAGCAGCGAAAGTGTCAGAAACCCCCACCTCACCACGCTGTAACGACGAACGCTGGGGCGGATCTTTCATTTTATTAAGAAGCATTACTTTGTACTGGTAAAGTTTATACCGTGCTTTTTCGCTAACGAATAGAATCCAAATACAGCGGTAACAGCGATGAAATAAGAAACGAAAGTCCAGCCAATTGTCCACCCATGGCCATATTCCACCTTGCCAGTGAGATATGTGATATATTCGAGACATGTCAGTGTAATCGAAATTAAAATGAGGACAACTAGAGGATGTTTTTTCTTAAAATCAATCCAGTAGATGCCAATACAGGATGCCAAGGGATAGAGTCCAATGTCAAAAGGAAGCGCAGAAATCGTTTCATCATCCTCAATTTTTGGAGTGAAATCCCAAAATTGCACGTGATAGCCAATCGCATTGATAAGCGATGAGATGATGGCAGAAACGGGAAATATGAGTATGGCGATGGTTGGAGCTTTTTTAAACCAGGCTACCCCGAATAACCAGGGAATAACAAAGCCTATTAGGATATTAATGAAAATACGTCCCACTCCTCATGATTGTAGATACTTTTAAGTATGACCAGTCCATTTCGGACTTAAACTCTATGTAACGCTTCAGTTAATTTGATACACTGACTTTTGCCTGGAATATCCCTCCAAATTTGATCATGAAAAAAGTGATTACATGACATAACAAAAATCCAGTTTTCCGCAACATATCTTCATGTACGTCAGCAGGTTTGATGCTTATAGTTGTATATATAAGCGATTACAAGCTCACACCTGAGGAGATGTTGAAGATGAATAAACCGAATATTATTGACACAGATGTCCATAATGCGATAGCTCATTCGAGAGATCTGCTGCCCTTTTTGCCTAAGGTCTGGCACGATCATTGGCTGTCTGCCGGACCAGGCTATGGCGGTGGCTGGCATTCTCCAGTAGGAGTGATGCGCAAAGACGCTGTGCCTGATGGTGGAGGAATCCCTGGCAGTAATCCGCAGCATATGTTGAAGCATCATTTTCATAAATATGGCATTGATTATGGGATACTGACCGGTTCTGGGATATTGGGGATTTCCTTGAATCCGAATCCAGACTATGGCAATGTTGTCGCAAGTGCTTACAATGATTGGCTGGTCGAAACATGGTTGAAGGCAAGTCCTGTGTATAAAGGATCCATCTTGATCAATCATGCTGATCCGATTGCGGCTGCGAAGGAAATTGATCGTATGGCCAAGCACCCGGACATGATTCAGGTTATTATGTGCAGCGGCTCTCGTATGCTGTTCGGTCAGCGCTTTTTTCACCCTATCTATGAAGCGGCTGAGCGTAATGGACTGCCTGTTGCCGTTCATCCAGGTACAGAGGGAAGAGGGATTGCAGGAGCTCCGACGCCATCGGGCTATCCCACTTCGTATTTGGAATGGCACAATATTTTACCAATCAATTACATGTCTCATGTCAATAGCTTAGTGTGTGAAGGGGTATTCGAAAAGTTTCCTAAGCTGAAATTTGTTGCGATTGAAGGTGGCATAGCTTGGCTTCCACATCTGATGTGGCGAATGGATAAGAATTTCAAAGGACTTCGAGATTTAGTGCCTTGGCTCAAAATATTACCATCCGATTACATGAAAGATCATATTCGTCTGACGACTCAACCGATTGAAGAGCCAAGCAAGCCAGAGCATATTAATCAAATATTAGATATGCTAGGCGCGGATAATATGGTTATGTTCTCATCCGATTATCCACACTGGGATTTCGATAATCCCAAGATGGCGCTGCAACCCATTCGCAAAGACTTAAGACAGCGTATTCTGGTTGATAATGCTTTGGAGTTATATGGACATGAGACCTTCCCAGCGCCGATCGCTGCAACTTCTTCTGTTCGTGAGGGGGATTCCTCACAATGAGCAAATTGAAATCCAGATATGCAGCCGCCAGCGTCCAAGAACTTGCAGAAAAAGGACGGAAAGTTGTCGAAGTAAAAGGCATTGAAATTGGTGTCTTCCTTGTAAATGGGAGTTACTATGCATGGCGTAATATGTGTCCTCATGCGGCTGCTCCTGTCTGTGAAGGTGTCGTGTGCGGGACGCGACTGCCCTCCTTAGTTTATGAATATGAATATGGACGGGATAAGGAAATCTTGCGTTGCCCATGGCATGGATGGGAGTTTGGTTTGACGGATGGCAAGCATTTGGTCGAAGGCGGCGTGCAATTGCGAGGTTATGAGGTAGAGGTTGAGGGGAACGAGATCTATGTGCTCATTTAAACCAATGCAGTTGGAGAGAGTTAGAGCTTAGTTTCTTACATGGAGTCGCACAAAAAAACTGGAGAAGAGCTCCAGCGAAGTGGCTACCGGGTTTTGTTACAAATGGGAACAGGTCTGGCTGCGCAATTGGATGCTGCTTTGTACAAAATCGAACAACACCTCGCTCAGGATATTTCCTGACGAGGTGTTGTTTTCGTTAGTCCTGAATGACAGTTATTGTCTTTTCTCCGCCAACATAAATGCGATTCGTGCACGGATTAAGCAGCAAAGAGCCGGACCCGGCGCTAACTTTGAGCTTTGCGAGAGGCTTTAGGCTGCTGCCATGATAGACGATTAGTGGAACTGCACCCGTTTCTGTTGATTCTGAAACGAATAAGTGGTTTGTTCGCGGATTAATCAACACATCGGAAAAAGCAGGTACGGTTAACGAACCAATAACTTTGTTCGTTCTGCTATTCAGAACAAAAAGCCGTCCCTTCACAGAAATTTGGGCACTTGAAATATAAATCCGACACGTAAGAGGATTTATCGCAATTTCTCTTTGCCGTCTTCCAAGATGAACCTTTCGGACATGGAGGGTACGCAAATTCACTACCGAACTGTACCTACTTAGATTATTAGCAACATATAGTTGATTTGTTTTCCTATCAAGAACAGGTGTGATGACAGGATTTCTTCCGACTTTCCGTGTGGCTATGATTTTATTGGTATCTCCTCGGACTACGGCTAATGTATCCGTAGTTGTATTCGTTACGTAAATACGATTCGTCAAAGCATTGACTAGTATTTGCGAAGGGCGTCCTTTGAATGGAATTTTGCTGTGTATTTTATTGGTTGCTCCGTTCAGTACGACGAGATTGGCGTTCCGCGAACGTAAGGAGATCGTTGAAACGTATACAAGATTCGTATGAGTGTTGACCGCGATATGATCGCTGCGTTCACCAACCTTGATGGTAGAAATAACACGGTTCGTAAGGCCGTTGATAACGGAAACGGTGCCATCGTAAAAGTTGGATACATAAATACGATTCGTACGCGTATTGACAGCCATGTAGGAAGGCATTTTACCAATTTGAATGGTGGTTATGATTTTGTTCGTTTTGGTATCCAGAACACCAAGGTGGTTGTCACCTTGAATAACATATAGCCGACTCGTTAAGGGATTGATAGCGAATTGTACAGCCGGACTGCTGACGGGAATAGTTGCAATTAGGCGTGGTTTGGTCAATGAGATTCTAGGCTTTGTAACGCGCACAGCTTTACGGATAATCATAAAGACTCCCCTTCCTCAAGACATGTGGTACTTCAATCATATTCATGACCACGCTAGTAGGGAACTGGTAGACTGAAGTTAGAGTATCGGTGCACAACTTTTGAACCGTTTCAGCGTCAAAATTGCATGAGTATGATTACGAACGACTATCTAAGGAGGCATGGTAATGGCACAGGAGTATACTGGAATTGAACGCATTGGGGATGTAAAAGCTAATCTTGGCGAAGGTCCCGTCTGGGACCACACGACAGGGCAATTAATCTGGGTGGATATTAATGGACAAGCCGTACATCTGTATAAACCCGCAGACGGAAGCAACCGGACAATTGCATTGGATCAAAAGGTCGGAGCCGCCGTGCCCAGACAGCAAGGTGGCATGGTTCTAGCTTTGGAGCGAGGCTTTCATCTGTTGGATTTGGAAACCGAGACATTATCACCTATTGTGGATCCTGAGAGTCATTTACCAAATAACCGGTTTAATGATGGGAAATGTGATCGAGCTGGCAGGTTCTGGGCAGGCACGATGGCACTAAGTGAGTCGGTCGCAGCAGGTTCACTATATTGTCTGGATATCGACGGAACCGTTCGTACCCTCGAGGATGGCTGCATTACGGTATCCAATGGATTAGGTTGGAGCCCGGATAACACCATCATGTATTACATCGATTCTCCGACGAAGAAAGTCGTAGCCTATGACTATGATGGTGAGTCTGGGAGCATCTCCAATCCGCGCACGGTTGTTATCATTGCAGAGGATGAAGGTTTTCCAGATGGGATGGCTGTGGATAACGATGGCATGTTATGGATTGCGCAGTGGGGAGGCTGGCAGGTAGGGCGGTATGACCCCGCGACGGGTGAGAAAATAGGATCGATTGCTATTCCTGTGGAGAGAACAAGCTCTTGTGCATTTGGCGGGGAGCACATGGATGAATTGTATATCACGACGGCTAGAGTAGGAGTCAGCGAAGAGGAGAGCGTGAATCAGCCTCTTGCAGGTGCTTTGTTTCGAATAAAGCTAGATGTGAAGGGCCCTCGGGCGAATTTTTACAGGGGTTAAGTCAAGTCAGCTCAAATGAGTAGAAAGAGTTAAGCGCATTTACGCTTAGCTCTTTTTTCTTTGCATCGTGTACGAGCCGCCATGCCTTTTACAATAATCGTTGTCTATCCCGATACAATCAGCTACGATTAGGACATCTTGCGACAATGAGCCTGAGGAGCGATGCCAGATGGGAATCAAGCTGAAACCTAGATCCATTCAGACGAATCTATTTATGATTTACTCCATTATGATTGTTGTGGTTACGCTGTTCTTGGTGACCTCATTCTATACGTACGAGTCGACGACTGTTAGGAAACGAACGTTTGAATCCTTTCAAGATTTATCCCAAAGTCTATCGAATACTGTATAAGCTGCTGCCGTATATGTACACGCAGGCTAAACTTAGCTCCGAACAGGGGCATCCGCTCGTTCGAGCGTTGTTCTTCGAGTTTCCGCAGGATGCCACGTCGTGGTACATCGAGGATGAATATATGCTAGGAACTGTCATCCTAGTTGCACCGCTCATGGAAGAAGGCACTGGCCGAAATGTTTACCTTCCTGTGGGTGAGTGGATGGATTACCAAACAGGACAAGTGTATACGGGAGCAGCTTGGTACTATATCGAAGCGGTGGACATTCCGATTGTGATGCTGGTGAGAGAAGGGACGGCAATCCTTCACTTGAAGTCTGCGGCGTTGACGACCCAACATCTGAATTGGGAGCAACTAGTGTGTAAGATGTATGTTTCAGGAGATGCAACGGAACGCATTCAAAGTACATTCTTTCATCCTATGGAGCAAAAAATGTACGAGATCGAAATTGTACATGAGCATGGACGGTTTGAATTCTCGGATGCGACGAAGCAAGCAATCCATGAGAAGCAGTGGGAGCTTGTTCGAAATAAGTAGTTGTGAAGAGCCTTGCGATACACCGTGGGGCTCTTTTCTAATTATACATATGTTAATAAACTGAATATTGAGGTAAAGGTTAAAAAATTAGTCATAATGGTCAAATTGTTTTCTTATCCTGCTTTCTTTTCATAGTTAATATGAGAGGAGTATCACACAACGGACAAGCAGCCGTTAGACAAGGTTAAAAGAAAGGTGGCTAGTTCATTTTATGAAAGCGCTTTATATTATGCTGTCAGAGACAGGCGACAACTTAGATGATATGGAGGTGGGGACATGTTAAAAAGAAGTATATCTGCCATGTTAGCAATTACGATTTTATTTAGTTTATTTACTTTTGGTTCTGGCGTAACCCTTGCGGCTGGACCTAATCAACCTGTGGTTTCGACAACCACACATTCCGTTAGCTTAACTTGGACAGCCATACAAGGAGCTAACAGCTATAACGTTTATCGTTCGCCGATCAGCAATGGTACATTTACCAAAATCAATGCCACGGCCATTGCATTAACCAGCTATACGGATGAGAGTTTGGCAGCAAATACGAGATATTACTACAAGATTTCATCGGTAAGCGCTGGCGTAGAATCCGCTCTATCTGTGGAAACATCAGGTCTAACTGAGCCTGATTTCGGACCCAATGTGTATGTATTTGATCCGCTCGCGGATCCGACACAAACGGCTACCGCCGTTGAATCCAAAAGTGCCGAACTATTTACACAGCAAGAAACCAATCAATTCGGTACGCAAAGGTATGCCATGCTTTTCAAACCAGGCGCCTATAAGGCTAGTATTAAAGTGGGCTTCTACACGCAAGTATCTGGTTTAGGGCAAGTTCCCGACGATGTCACCATCAATGGCGGCGTAACGGTGGATGCCAACTGGATGACGAATCATAATGCTACTCAAAACTTTTGGCGCTCTGTCGAGAATTTGGCTGTAGCCCCATCTAACGGAGATATGAAGTTCGCAGTATCACAAGCAGCACCTATTCGACGCTTGCACGTGAAAGGTAATTTGTCACTGCATGACCAAGGAGGTTGGGCAAGCGGCGGATATTTGGCAGACTCGTTAGTTGATGGAACTGTGAATTCGGGATCCCAGCAGCAATGGTTCACTAGAAACAGTAAATGGGGTACTTGGAACGGATCCTTATGGAATACAACCATTGTTGGCTCCGAGAATGCACCAACCGAAGATTGGCCTACGAAAGCTTTCACAGTCGTAGACAAAGTTCCGGTTATTCGTGAAAAGCCATTTCTGACCTTCGATTCGGTGACTAACAAGTATAAAGTGTTTGTGCCGGATGTGGTCGCTAATAAAAGTGGAACGAGTTGGTCAACAGGGACGACGGCGGGAACGTCCATCGCGATTGAAGATTTCTTGATTGCTGATCCGTCAACATCAATAGCTACTATTAATGCTGCGCTTGATCAAGGCAAACACTTGTTGTTTACGCCGGGGGTTTATCATTTCACGGATACGGTTAAAGTAACGAAACCTAATACTGTTGTGCTCGGTCTTGGACTAGCAACCTTGCATTCAGACAATGGCATTATGGCCCTTTCCGTAGCGGATGTAGACGGTGTGAAAATTGCCGGTCTTCTCTTTGAAGCAGGAAGCGTGAACTCACCTGTCCTTATGCAGGTAGGTTCTAAAGGCAGTTCCAATGATCATTCGGCTAATCCGACATCTTTGCATGATCTTTATTTCAGAGTTGGTGGCGATGCGCTTGCCAAAGCTGACGTCAGTATCGAAATCAACAGTAATAATGTTATCGGTGACCATTTCTGGGTATGGCGTGCCGACCATGGTACGGGTGCTGGATGGGATTCCAATACGACCATTAACGGAATGATCGTCAATGGAAATGATGTAACCATGTATGGACTTTTTGTGGAACATTTTCATGAATACCAGACGGTATGGAATGGAGAAAGGGGCAGGACTTACTTTTATCAAACCGAAATTCCCTATGATGTTCCGAATCAAGAAAGATGGATGAGCAACAACGGCACGGTGAATGGTTTCGCTTCTTATAAAGTAGCCGATTCGGTAAATTTTCATGAAGCTTATGGCTTAGGGATTTACTCCAATTTCACAGGCGGTATCGTTTCGATGGAAAGCGGTATTGAAGTTCCAGATAAACCAGGGATTAAAATTCGTCATGCAACGACGGTTTCGTTAAATAAAAGAGGCGAGATTTCGCACATCGTTAATGCGATGGGAAGCGCAGTCAATCCAGGATTGATGCGAGCGACGCTTGGCGATTACGTTTATCGAACGGTTGCAAGTGTGCTCGGAGTAAATGCTGCGACAATTGCAGGGAAATCTCCTAATTTACCGAATGTGGTTACGCAAGTGTTTACCGATGCAACCACGAAGCAGGTACCTGTAGCGTGGGAAAGTATCGACCCTTCCAAGTATGCGTCCATAGGAAGCTTTAGTGTGAATGGAACGATCAGTGGCAGTGCAACACCAGCGGTAGCAAATGTTACTGTAACAGCGGCTCCGAATGTAGCTGTGACAGGTATTGTCATCTCATCTGCAGGCAACTCAAGTTCGATTGCAACCAAGGATGGCACGCTGCAAATGTCTGCAGTGGTTACACCTATGCATGCTGATAATACAACGGTTACCTGGTCTGTTGTCAGTGCGAATGGAATAGCAACGAATATGGCCACGATTAGCAGTGATGGTTTATTGACAGCGATGAAGGATGGGTCTGTGAAAGTGATTGCCACTGCGAATGATGGCTCAGGTGTAACGGCAAGTCAGATGATCACGATTAGCGGACAGATTTTAAAAGTGAATAGTATTACAGTGACTGGCCAAAACAGTGTAACAGCAGTAACCTACAAGGGCGCTACACTTCAAATGCTTGCCAATGTACTCCCCTTAAATGCAAATGATAAAACATTTACTTGGTCCGTTGTTAATGGTACGGGCACAGCGTCCATCGACGCTTCCGGTGTTTTAAAAGGACTAAGTGACGGAACCGTTAATGTCATTGCAACTGCCAAGGATGGCTCCGGTATAACGGGTACACAAACGATTACTATAAGCGGACAATCTTTGGTTCTAGGTAATGGTTGGACGTGGGGGGTTCCAGGAATTCGAGACACCGAAAGTCGAGATAACTGGGCTATCAATCCTGCGAATCCGAATTTCATACGATTAACGACGATTGAAGGAAGCTGGGGAGGCACTAAGCCTAGTAACATACTTCTGAGAGCCCCAGGCACAGCTGACTTCTCGATTTCCACCAAATTAAAATTTGATGCGGATAAAAGCTTTGAATGGGCAGGCTTAATTGTTTATCAAGATGACGGGAATTTAATCTCATTAGGACGTCAAGCGAATGGAAGTCCTGCTGCTAAACAAATCCGCTTTTCACAAGTGAAAACCGGCACACAAACGGATAAAAATTATTCAGATCCTGTGGCTCCTGGGGATATTTATTTGAAAATTGATAAAACAGGAACGACGTACAAAGGGTATTACAGCTCTGATGGTGTTACTTGGACACAGGTGACAGACACCTTTACAATCACTTTGACAACGCCTAAGGTAGGGGTATTTGTTAGAAAGCTAAACACGAGTATTGCTGCTAAACCAGCAGAATTTACAAATTTCAAAGTCGGCAGCACAGTCATACCTTACTGGATTCCGACCACATCTGTGCAGATTTCAGCTGCAAGTGGAGTAAGTGCAATTACATCAGATAACGGCACGTTGCAAATGTCTGCACAAGTGTTGCCTGTGGATGCGAGCTCGAATTTCGTCACTTGGTCTGTTTATAACGCAGACGGAAGTGCGACAGATAAGGCAAGGATCAGCACAACCGGATTATTAACCGCAGTTAGAAACGGACAAGTGAAAGTAGTAGCGAACGCTTATGATGGTTCAGGTGCAGCAGCTAGCACACTAATCGACATTTCAGGCCAAATACTTACTCCACCTACGGTAGAATACGTTATTTCTGGAGATGGCCAAGCTTGGATCGGTTGGACACCAATGGATGGCTCGGTTACCTATTCGGTCTATCAGAGATCAGATGACACTGCCTATGGAAATGCTGTGTCTACTGTGAATGGAAATGTGTACAGCTACAACGTAACAGGCTTGGATAACGGCAAGACGTATTATTTGATTGTTAAAGCGAATTATCCAGCCAAAGTCAGCGAAGCTTCGAACGAGGTAAGTGCGACGCCGCAGATTGCTGTAACTGGCATAACGCTCAACAATTCGATCGTTAGCTTGACAGTAGGTAACACAACTAGATTAATAGCTGCTGTACGTCCTGCAACTGCTTTTAATCAAGACGTGATTTGGCGTTCAAGTAATGCCAATATTGCCAGAGTAGATGCCGAGGGGACGATTACGGCAATCTCACCAGGTACAGCGGAGATTACGGTAACGACCGTGGATGGCAGTTTCACTGCGACAGCTTCTGTTACTGTATCAGCAGAGTCATCTTATGTTCCTGTCGCTCCGCCAACAAAGGATCATGTCATCATTATCAAACCAGATCAACTAACAAACAGTCAGAACGGCATAACCACTGTTGCGATTCCAACTGACACTTCAGAGATCAAACTTCCTGGGAATATTACGGATTTAATCTCTCAAAACAATTTGGCGATCAAGTCAGACGCATTAACCCTTTCGTTCCCGTCCAAAGTACTTAACCAATTAACGGACAAGCTTACAACGGAGCAAATAAAGGGGAGTTCAATAACGCTGAAGTTTGGCATCGTGGCTCAAGGAGAAGCGAAGAATCTCATCAATAGCAATAGTACGAATACGGACAATAAACTAGTTGGCGATGTGTACGAGTTCCATTTGTTCATTCAAACTGCAGATGGGAACAAAGTTGAGCTTTCCACGTTCAATCAGCCAATTATGATTGAGTTGAAGGTTCCAGCAAGTGTGAATCCGACTTTGGCAGGCATCTATTATATTGCCAATGATGGAACACTGACGTATGTGGGTGGCAAATTAGATAAAGATGTCATCAAAGCTGAGATTAATCACTTCAGTAAATATGCTGTGCTTGAAGTATCCAAAACATACTCCGATGTGCCTTCCAGCCATTGGGCTTCCAATGTGATCAAGGAGCTTGCTGCGAAGCAGATCGTTGAGGGTACGAGTGCGACAACCTTTGAACCTGAACGCAGTGTTACTCGTGCCGAGTTCACAACGCTTCTAGTGAGAGCTTTGAAGCTTACGGAAAAAGGCGAAATGGCATTTGCCGATGTGAAAGCAAGCGACTGGTTCGCAAATAGCGTTTCCATCGCAGTGAAGGCTGGTATTGTACAAGGCAGAAGTGCAACGCTATTTGATGCGAACGCACAGATTAGCCGTGAGGAAATGGTTACTTTGCTTCTTCGAGCTTACGAGTTCAAGAATGGGAAAGTCACCAGACCAGCTACTCAAACTTTCGCAGATGAAGACCAAGTCTCTTCATGGGCAGCAGAATTTGTGAGATCGGCAGCAACGCTGCAATTGATTCAAGGACGCGGGGAGAACCAATTCGATCCGAAAGGCATCTCAACGCGTGCCGAAGCTGCACAAGTTCTATTTAATCTTTTGGTAGCTACGAAGGCGCTTTAAGAGGCCTATGGCTGCGGTCCTAAAATAGGCTAACAAAATGGCTGATCTGTATAGTAGAAGTTTCTACTAGCGGTCAGCCTTTTTTCATGCCGAATATTGTTTGCGGAACCGAAGTGGTGACATGCCAATAGCGGCTTTGAAGCAATTCGAGAAGTATGGCGCATTAAGAAAGCCAATATGTTCAGCGATTCGCGCGATGGACCACTCGGTTTTGATCAGCAGCAGCTTCGCCTGCTCCATTCGATAGTCGTGCAGATAGGCCATTGGCGTGCAATGATAGATTTCTTTCATACATCTGACGATATAGTTCGGGTGAAAATGAAATTCAGCGGCTAGTGAGCTATTCGTCACATCGGATTGATAATGCTGGCGCAAATACGCTTCGACTTTGTCGGCGAGTATCAGGGCAGGTGACGCATCGTTGCGGGAATGTCCAGCATCAAGGAGACGTAGCAGTTCCATGAAAAGCTGCTGCTCACTCCAATATGTCTCTGAACGATGATGAGCCGAGTCAGTCAATAGTTTGCGGAGATGTCGTTCGGCAAGCGCGAACTCGGGTGGAGCACTATATTGCGGGATGCGGATCCGGTACGGATTTTCCCAAGACTTCCTAACTTGTTGAGGGTAAACAGTCCCTACATCCTGATCCGATGTCTGCTGCCAGGCTCCTTGAAAGTCGAAATGAATCCAATAGAAAACAGTCTCGGCGTCACAGCCTTTAACGGGATAATGGTAGCGATCTGGCAGGAGTAAAAGGGCTTGTCCCTCCGCAACCTCCCATTCCTTGTCATCTTCACCGATATATAAGGTCCCTTTGGTCACCCAGAGAAGATCAAAAATGCCCAGATGACGTCGACTTGGATGCATTTCGCCTGGACGGTAGGTGGACAAGCCAATTATGAGGTAATAGGGCAGCGGTGGTAGTTCCATCCAGATATGGCTAAGTTCGCTCATCGACTCGCCTCCATTGTGAAGTGTTAAATTTTATATAAAATAAGTTGGAATTATTCATAGTTTCTCTTTATTCATAAGGATAAACTGTAAATAGTGGATAATCAAATGTTATATAAAATTGAATGACAAGAGGAGATTCTACATATGATGAATTCCACAAGTAAACAAGCTGCAATCACGAAGATACGCATACAAGATGAATTCTGGAATCCGTTTATGGAGCTTGTACGGGGCACAGTGATTCCGTATCAATGGGATGCTTTGAATGATGCGATTGCGGATGCAGAGCCTAGTTATGCCATTCGCAATTTCCGTATTGCAGCAGGGCTTGAAGAAGGAGAGTTTGGCGGGTTTCTTTTTCAAGATAGCGACCTTGCCAAGTGGCTCGAAGCAGTTGGCTATTCGCTGGCGAACACGCCAGATCCTAAATTGGAACAAACGGCAGATGAGGTTATTGATTTGATTGCCAAAGCTCAGCATGAGAACGGTTACTTAAATACGTATTTTACGATCAAAGAGCCAGGGCAGGCATGGACAAATTTGTATGAAGCGCATGAATTATATTGTGCGGGACACATGATGGAGGCGGCTGTTGCTTATTACAATGCGACGGGAAAAAGAAAACTGTTAGATGTCATGTGCAAATTCGCTGATTACATTGACACAATTTTCGGTCGTGGACCTGGTCAGATCAGAGGCTATGACGGCCATCAAGAAATCGAGCTTGCACTCGTTAAGCTTGCTCAGGCAACGGGGGAAGAACGCTATGTGAAGCTGGCGCAATTTTTCATTGATGAGCGCGGTGCTGAACCGAACTTTCTAGTTGAAGAATGTAAAGCAAGAGATGGCTACAGCTATTGGACGCAAAAGAAGCAATCGATTCCGACAGTCGCGCAAATGGCGTACAATCAAGCAGATAAGCCGGTTCGCGAGCAGGAAGTGGCCATCGGTCATTCGGTGCGTGCGGTTTATATGTATACAGCCATGGCCGATCTTGCCAGATTGACCGGAGATGAGTCTTTGCTCACGGCCTGTCGCCGCTTATGGGATAATACAACCAAGAAGCAGATGTACATCACAGGGGGGATCGGCTCAACACATCACGGTGAAGCATTCACTTTCGATTATGATATGCCCAACGATACGGTTTACGCTGAAACGTGTGCCTCAATTGGCCTTATTTTCTTTGCTCAGCGTATGCTGCAGCTAGAAGCGAAGAGTGAATATGCGGACGTCCTGGAGCGCGCGCTGTACAACAACGTTATTGGCAGCATGTCTCAGGATGGCAAGCATTATTTCTATGTGAATCCGCTGGAGGTTTGGCCCAAAGCATCGGAGTTAAATCCATCTCGCCATCATGTTAAAGCAGAACGGCAGAAGTGGTTTGGCTGCTCATGCTGTCCTCCGAATGTGGCACGCCTGCTTAGTTCATTGAACAGTTATATCTACACATCTTCGCCGGTACAAAATACCATCTACACACATCTGTTTATTGGCAGTGAGGCTCGCTTTGAGCTTGCTGTTGGCGAAGTTGCATATACCCAGCAGTCAAAGCTTCCATGGGAAGGTTATGTGAGAATAGAGCTAACGCTGGTTCCGCAAGATCCGTTTACACTTGCGCTGCGCATCCCGTCCTGGAGTCAGGGCGGAGCAATTATGAAAATCAACGGTGTACGAACCGCTTATGAGACGGTGAATGGCTATGCATCGGTTGAGCGACAATGGGAGCAAGGGGATATCGTGGAGTGGGAGCTTGCAGTCGAGGCACAGTTGACTATCGCTCACCCCGCGATTCGAGCTAATGCTGGTAAAGTTGCGATTGAACGCGGACCTCTCGTTTATTGTTTGGAAGAAGTGGACAATGGTACACCGCTAGCCACCGTATCGATTGATGTCATGCAGAAGCTGCAAGTGAATTACGATGCAGGTTTGTTAGGCGGAGCCGTTGTAATTGAGGCGGAAGGTCATGCCAATGAGTCCTCTTCTTGGTCGGAGGATACACCGTATCGTCCATTTACCCTGCAGGAGGTTTCGGAGCGAGTGAACCTGAAGGCGGTGCCGTATTATCTCTGGGGCAATCGAGGGGTAGGCGAGATGACAGTTTGGATACGCAAGGGCGGCGTGTAAACCGTTGTGAATGATGGAAGTCCTTCGGAGATGAATCCGAAGGACTTTTTATTGCGCTAGCACGGGAACCGCGTGGATCTGGCGCTGGAGCATATGATTAGGGCGATTTTATGTTCTCACGTGGAAATAAATGGATTCTCTACAGCTAAATCTCTCGATTTTCCGAGCAAACGCAGAATAGATGGAAAACCTACAGTTAAATTTAATCAATTTTGCTGATCTGAAGAAAAGAGGCGGGATTAGCTACATGAATTCCATGTAAATCGAATTTTCGAGCGAATTTCGCGTAATTAGCTGCATATTTTCCATGTAAACAAGTTGAGCCTCTCCAAACCCTCCAAACCCTCCAAACCAACCCCCACCAGCAACGCCCACCAACAACGTCTGTCAAAAATGTCCACCTTTTAACGCCACCATTATTGTCCCGTCCGTATCCTGCACTTATTCTTCGTGCTCTGGCCTTCCGTCCAACCAATCCTCCAGCGTAGCCACGCGTGATGGATATTTGTAGCTTCTGGCTAGGAAGCCGATGCCATGTTGAACCATTGGATCCTGATCTGTAGGCTGATAGCGCAGATCAACACTCCAGCGAACCGTATCGGACATGTTAGGAGTGGACATATGGAGGCAACGATCATTGAACAGAATTGCGCTTCCTGCGGATACAGGCAGGGCGACGGTTTCCGTTTTGCCAAGCTGACTATCTTTGAGTGCCGTATACCCTGTTCCAGTGTGCGTTTCACGATGCCACTTGAGCACACGTTTGCGATGTGTTTGGGGCTTGATATGGAGGCAACCATTGACTTCATTCGCATCGACAAGTGGGATCCAGACGGTAATAACGGGATTTGCATTCGCATCCGGCCAATACGATTTATCTTGATGCCAAGGAACTGCGCCAGCGGCTACTTTCGGGACCTTCGGCCGCACGTTGTATACCGGATTAGCGAATAGCTCTCCGCCAATTAACGATTCTACCGCGTCCAAAATTTTCGGATTGCTTATCAAGGTGAAGTATCCAGGGATGCGGTCGCGCCAGCTTCTGCCGTATTTCAAGAAGTTTTCAGCGGATAGATCCTGAAATAGCTCAGCTAAGCGATTTGGAAAGGGCCGATCTTCAAGCTTATCGGTAATAAGTCCATCCGCGAACAGTTCGTCCGCAATCATCGATACCTTCTGAGTCATCGCTTCACGCGCAGAGGCTAAATCTTCCTCCGACAATAACTGGGGGATGATGAGATAGCCTTGTTCTTCATAAAACTGCGATTGCTCGTTAGTTAAACTTCCGCTTACATTTTGCTTGATCAACCTACTCACCCTCCAACAAGTGTTGTAATATAGAAAATATAACATGTTATGTGTTCGTTGTATTTGCTTCACTGTTCGTCAATTGATCAATTCTTCCGATCATTCCTATCGTCAATTTACTAAACGAATGCGAGGGTTACGATGACTACCTTATCTTCTGTGAATCCCTATGTAAGAGTGGGCCATTATTATCAATTTCCAGTCGAACGAAACCAAGCTGAGATGGGCAGGATCGGATACTGCTATGCTTTTCATTTCGTTGCCGGGGGCAAAGGGACAGTGTCCACCATGGGGAAAACATATCCGGTAAAGAAAGGTGATCTGATCTATTTCCCACCTGAAGTGGGTCACTCCTTTTACGCCAATCCTGATCATCCGTTAGCCACCTACAACTTGTATTGTGATCTCTGGAATTATCAATTGAGAAGTAGTCAACATCTTGTTTGGAAAGAGTCTGATTTTGATCGTGACTTGCTAACGCACATTGTTCCGTGTTCAGAGTTGGCCATGCTACCTGTCGTTACGCCCATCCAGCATGACGCGTCGCTTGGTCAATTATTCATACATGCCGTGACCCAGTCCATGAAAAGTGACCACTACTCTGAATTAATCGTAAGCAATCTTCTTAAAGCATTCTTTCTAGCGCTTGTACAAATCGCCTCAACGCCACACTTCATCGATTACCGAATCATTCCGATCATCGAGCGAATGGATAAGGAAGCGAACGCAAGTCGAGGTTACGACGAATGGATGAGCCAATGCGGGCTTCGCAAAACGCAATTTCATGAGCTATTCAAGCAAGCGACCGGCATCTCGCCCAAAGCATACTGGACCAAAGCCATTATGAGGCAAGTGGAAGCAGCCTTGTGGGAAAGCAACCGTTCCATAACGGCCATTGCGGAGGACTTCGGGTATTCATCGGTCCATCATTTTACCAAACAATTCACCCAATTTCATGGTGTTTCGCCAACAGAGTTCCGGAGGAGGAAAACTTAGAGTTAATATGCGATATGGTTCCTGTACCATAAGTTAGTTCAATATCGGCTTAAATAACTAGTATGTTACGATTTCTTCCATAAACTATAATTTGTCTTAGAAATGGAAGGAGGGACCGCCAATTTGGTAAGCGCTTGCATTTGAAAAAGCGGGTTGATTGGAAGCAGTATGCAATGATTTTCGAATTCGACTAAGGAATGATGGAGGAAAAAAGAAAACAAACGTTATGAAGAAGAAGTTATCCGCTGTCATGGTATCCGTCATGATGTTCTCACTGTTTGCTTCCGTCGATTTTGCTTACGCAGATGCCACTACACCAACTACTTCGACTACAACGGCAACGACACCAGCGGCAACGACACCAGCGGCAACGACACCAGCGGCAACAACGATGGACACGGCATCCAAGTTTAAAGCTCTCAAAGACAAAGGTATTTTCGATGGTTCCGACGAAGCAGGGTCAGCTGAACTCGATAAAGAGGTGACGCGGGCTCAGCTTGCCAAAATCTCCGTTTTGTTGAATGGTCTAAAGGAAGATGTTCCCTCCAGCGCCATATATACAGACCTAGCAGAAGCAAGCTGGGCGGCAGGTTATATCGGTGCAGCAACCAAAGCGGGCTATATGCAAGGTGTGGAGAAAGATCATTTTGATCCAGCCGGCTTAGTCACGATCGAACAAGCAGCTTCTGTGCTTGCACGTGTTTTCAAGCTGGAGGCAGATGAAACCGATACGGCCAAAGTGAAGGGCATCGTGTCCGATTGGGCGAAAGGGAATGTGGCTTCTGCAATCAAAGTGGGGCTCTTGGCGGACATGGCTGATTTCACCAAAACAGTGAATCGCGAGCTTCTTGTCAATGCCGCATACGCTGCTTATCAGCTGATTCAAGCCGGGGGTCCCGCCATGTCCAAAGTTTCTGTGGCTGACTTTAAAGCTACGGGCGCTAAAACTCTCGTGGTCAAATTGAATGGCTCACTCGCTGACACGAGTAAGTTGACGGTTTCCATTCTTCGTGGCTCCATTACAGGATCAGTCGTTACAGGTGCTCAGAAGTGGAATGCCAATAAGAACGAAGTGACGATCACGTTGGACACGAAAATGACAGAAGGCCTTTATACGGTAAAAGCTGAGGCTGTCAAAGATGGCGGTTTAACGGTGGATAAAGGCACAGCAGAAGTGTCTGTTGGCAACGAGAAAATCACGCAAATTGATTTCACGACACCGTCGGATAAAATTGCTCAAGGCAAAGTCAAACTGACTTTTAAAGCTGTGAATCAGTACAAGGAAGTATCCGATCTGAGTGCAGCCGTATTTACCATCAATACAAGCCTAGATGGAGATGCGATACCTGCGGGTGATTCACAGTCAGTCATGCTCGATGTTACCCATGCCGTCTACAGCAACAAGCTGCGTCAAGACTCGCAAGTGATCGTCACCATCATGGCTCCGGATTACTCGGTGACAGCGAATAAGACATTTACGGTTGGTGAATTGCAGTCGGTAAGTAAAGTTGAACTGAGCGATGTTGTTTATGTGAGTGGGAAGACGAAATTCGAGGCTGGTGATCTGGTTTCGGTTCCTTACAAGGCTTATGACCAATATGGTTATCCCGTTACGGATTTGGATATTTTAACAAACAGTACGTTAACAAGCTCCACTGCAACAGGTGTAATCGATATGTCTGCAACAAGTCCTGCAAGAGGATTTGACTTTATTGCTGACGAAACCGGAGATGGCATTCCCGAGTTGAAGGTCAAAGCTGCTTCTAGCTTTACTAATTTCAGCATCCAGGACGTCACACTTACGCTGACGGGACTTGGATCAGGCCAATCCGTTTCCAAGGTGATGAAAGTGGCTGCTTCCAAAGCGCCTTATGAGATTAGCATCGGTAACTTCCCGAATACGGTAGCCGTGGGAGACGAGGATTTCTACTTGCCAATCGTTGTCAAAGACCAAGGCGGAACGATCCTTACGACAGATGAAATTGTAGAAAATGCCGATAAGATAAGTGTATTTGGATTATCAAACGGCAGTATATCAGTTGGCGCCAAGGATTCACTTGGCAGACTAATTGGAGGAATCGAGAAGAGTGGTGCAAATAGAGGTACAATTCGCCTCTCCGATTTAAAAACGTTATCAGACGTAAATAAAGGTCCGTTAACGATTAAAGCTGCGCTCCTCACAAGTGAGAAAACGGCTGTGAATAGCACGAATATTGTTGCCAAGCGTTTTCCGAAAACCGTGTACTTTTCCGTTGTACCGAAACCTAAGATGCTTCCTTCGCTCGAAATGGTGAATGGAAGAACGGAGAATGCATTCCGTTTGAAGTTCAAAGATCAGTATAATGAGGATTTTGATCGCGATTACCGAGGCTATTCGATGAAATTATCTTTTGCCAAAACGTCTGGTACGGTTACAGATGCAGTTTATGTACTCAGAGGAAGTACAACTGCCTTCTTGGACACAACTAAAACATCGTTTATCGTAAGAGGTGTAGATGGCACGGTAGAAGGTTATGACTCAGGTAAAGTGTCAACCGATTTCGGTTATTATCGGGATCGCGATTTCTTCTTTATTGCCAAGGTTGGCGATAACAATGAAGGTACGTACCAGGTTACAGCTCAGTTGTTTAAAGGAGATGAAGCTGCGGTTGCCGCAGGATCAGCATCCTTAATGTCAACAGCCATTGGTACGACGCAGCTCCTGAAAGGTCGAGAAGCCAATAACTTGGTGTATACACTGACTCCATTTGCTAATGGCATTTATGCTGTCGATAAGGTTAAGGATACGTTGCAAGGCTCTGTTACGAATGTCATTAATAACGTGTATTCAACAGAAAGTGTATCTTTAGAGAATATGTTCTCGGGCAAAGTTGTACTCACGGCCAAGGATGCTAACGGCAATATTGTTCAGCTCCCGAACAACACGATTCAACAGTTGAAATCGATCACGACTTCCAACACGAGAGCTTCTTCCATTGTGAATAAGCCAAGAGCTGATGGTGCTGTTGCAAACGCTCCTGACGGATATGGGATTCGTGGTAAGGATGCTGGAACAACTAGCATTTCCGTGCTATTCAAGCCATCTAACTACACAGGCAATAAAGTAGCTTTCCTTGATAACATCGCCATTAAAGATGACCCTTTAGTCGTTAGCTCACTAACAGCAACTTATAATGGGAAAGCAAGAATTATGGGATTGTCGCAGCTGAAAGCAGGCGTTAACATTTTTACAGGTAATACCATCGATACGGTGGCTAAGAAATTGTTGCTGAAACAAACGTTTAGCAATATTACGCTAATGGATCAATATGGTAACAATGGTTTTAGAAACAGCTCTGTGATCCGTGTAGCACCCATTTTCGGTATTCAAATCTTTATTAGCAATGTCAAATGGACGAATGATAACATTGTACCAGATTCAGGATATCTCGCAGTTGAATCCAATATTACAGGTGTTAACAATGTGAATGGATTGTCTAACCAGCCTTATCCGTTAGCAGGAGATGAAACCACTGGCTATACCTATCCATCCACAGACGCGGATATTGGTGCAACCGCAGGCGGTAAAGTCGATCCTACCGACTGGGTATTCTCCACGATCAATAGTAAGATCAGATTATATCGCGGAGATGCGAAGTATATCTACAAACCAGCAACATCAGCGATTGATGGAACACCTGTCGAGGTGGCTTCTTTCACAGCAACAATGATTACAGCCAACGGGAAAAGCATTTCGGTTGATGTGTACCCGGATCCATCGAAGTAATGTAAAAGAGGCTATCTCAAGAGTCAATTTTGACTTTTTGAAATAGCCTCTATTTTCGCTAATGACGGATGAGTATTAATCCTGTTTCCCGCATCTAACTGGATTTTCTCCATCTAATCCTCAAAATTCGTCAGATTCGAGCAAATTAGCTGTAGTTTATACATCTAAACACGAAGTGGCAGTCACCATGATTTCATATGCCTCAAACCAGCGATAATCCTACCAATCCAGCCTCAATCCTACGCCCAACCTCAGTATGCGTCGAACACACGATTCACTGTGGATTTGGATAACTAACTGAACACATGGGCATTACATTGTATCGAAAGGAACGTAGATGCGCTATTTCGGCGATATCGGTTTCAATTGGATCCAAGCGGAACGTAGATACGCTATTTGCCTTATTTTCGCGATTTTTGGCATTATTGAGCTAAATAGGGCACTGTCGTTCCCCTTCGATACCTATTTCGTTCAGTTATCCGTAAATAGCGTATCCTCGTTCCCTTTCCTCAGGGTTGTCTTTTGGGACAGCTCCTTTTTGAATTTTTACCACCAATGATTATCACCTCTTGACAGTCAAGTTGTCATAGAAGTTATCCGCGTGAAGTAAGGATAAATAAACCAGAAAGGGGCGAGAAACGATGGAAACAACGGATTCAAATGAGTCCTCCTCAGAGGCAAATATGCGCTGGCATTTAGGTGAAGGAGCAGGAATCGTCTGGGACATTCATCTCGGACATCTTGCCCACCAGGATCATGTCGAAATGAGTGGGAAAGAGGTTTCCCTCATCGTGATGTATGGTGTAGATTCGGAAGGGGGCGTTATTTTAAAGCGCAAAGTCGTATGGCCTGGCTTGCGCACGATTCCGAATGATACGCATGCTAGTTTAATGGAGGCATTTGGACAGGAGCTTGTGCCTTGCATGCGTGTTGGGGGGCAATTAGTTCAAGAAAAGTTGTTTAGAATCACGTTCGACGGGATACTGCAATTAGCCTCTGTTTCCGATCAAGGGGTTCTGGTCCGTAGAACTGTCTTTCCAGCGAGAGATAAACCATATGCACTAGAACGCGTAGAAGTTCAGAATATGACGGAGGACAATGTGCAGCTCGAGATTGGACCGATTGCAATTGTATACTATCGCAGAGGTACCAAAGGGGTCTATATGGTGGAAGCGGGTCATGATGCGCCAGCAGTCGTGGAGCTGAAAGCAGGTGAGAAGCTGGAATTCAAGAGTTGGATCTGTGCTTCGACTTTGCATGGATCCCATGAAAGTCTCGATGTGTTATACGAGGAAAGGAAGCGGCGGCAATTCTTGAAGGAGATCGGATCGTCATTGCAGCTTGAAACGCCAGAGCCCCTTTTGAACCGGATGTTTGATTTGGCCAAAATCCGTGCGACGGAAAGTATTTTTCGCACCAAGAACGGTTTCATGCACTGTCCCGGTGGCGGATCCTACTACGCGGCAGTCTGGACGAACGATCAAGCGGAATATGCGGGTCCGTTTTTTCCTTTTTTAGGCGAACAAGATGCCATAGAGGCATCCTTGAATGCCTATCGACTTTATATGCCGTTCATGGGACCTGACTTTCATCCCATACCATCCTCTATCATCGCCGAAGGCGTAGATATTTGGGAGGGGGCGGGAGATCGAGGGGATGCGGCGATGTACGCCTATGGTGCGGCGCGGTTTGCGCTGGCGAGCGGCAGTCGAAGAATAGCCGAGGAGCTGTGGCCAGCTATCGAATGGTGTCTGGCCTTTTGCCGGCGGAAACGAACTCAAGCTGGCGTTGTCGCATCAGATTCGGATGAACTGGAGAATCGCTTTCCTAGCGGCGACGCCAATCTGTTCACTTCCTCGCTTGCGTACGGTGCTCTTCTTTCGTCCGCTCACCTTGCGCGAGCAGTTGGGAAAGCGGAGCAAGCTCCACGCTTAGAGGAGGAGGCGGCTGAACTGCGACAAGCGATTGAGTCCCATTTTGGTGCAACCATTGAAGGATATGAGACCTATCGCTATTATGAAGGGAACGACATTCTGCGTTCGTGGATTTGTGTACCGCTGACAATGAATATCTTAGATCGCAAGGAACAGACGATTGCAGCCTTACTTTCTTCGCGATTGTGGGTGAACGGCGGAGTTGTCACACAGGCGGGGGAAACCACCTACTGGGATCGCTCCACTTTGTACGCACTTCGGGGTATTCTCAATGCGGGCGAAACGGAGCTGGGGATCACACATCTGCTCGAATATTCGCGGAACAGATTGCTTGGCGAACATGTTCCCTATGCGGTTGAGGCATTCCCCGAAGGTAATGGGCGACACCTCTCTGCGGAAAGCGCGCTTTACGCAAGAGTCCTTGTCGAAGGCTTATTCGGCATCGTGCCCACGGGTCTTCGTACCTTTTCCTGTTCGCCTCGAATGCCTGAACACTGGGACACTATGGCGCTTCGTTCAATTCGAGCGTTCGATTCATGTTTCGATCTAGTTGTTACCCGTGGAGATGAAGGGGTATTAGTAACATGTGTGACACCAGAGAAGCAGGAGATTTATCTTTGGAATCAAGATAGCCCGATAACAATTCATCTGCGGTAAAAAAGGAAAACCGATGGGTCGCTTCAAATAAAATCATTTGAAATCTTCCCTATACCGTTCGAAATTTGGTATTATCTATTATGACGAAATCATCAGGACCTATGGAAATATTTTAATTTCGTATGAAAATAGGTTATGATAGGGAATGAAATCATAATAGAAAGTGGGATCCATAGTGGGACGTAAATGGAATAACATAAAAGAGAAGAAAGCTTCGAATGATGCAAGTACGAGTCGCGTGTATGCGAAGTTCGGTCTTGAAATTTATGTAGCAGCACGCAAAGGTGAGCCTGACCCGGAATCAAACCGTGCGTTGAAAGTCGTTCTTGAACGCGCCAAAACGTATAATGTACCGAAAGCGATCATCGATCGCGCGATTAACAAAGCCAAAGGCAGCTCTGATGAAATTTATGAAGAGCTTCGTTATGAAGGCTTTGGACCGAATGGTTCCATGGTTATTGTGGACACGCTAACGAATAATGTAAACCGTACCGCGTCAAGCGTTCGTGCCGCATTTAGTAAAAATGGCGGTAACATGGGGGTAACGGGTTCCGTTGCTTACATGTTCGATGCGACAGCGGCGATCGGTATTGAAGATAAAAGTATTGACGAGATTATGGAGATTCTGATGGAAGCAGACGTAAATGTTCGTGATCTTCTTGAAGAAGAAGACATGGTCATGGTGTATGCGGAGCCCGAGGAGTTCCACGCTGTTCAAGAGGCGCTCAAAAAGGCTGGGATTACGGATTTCGCAGTTGCGGAATTGACGATGATTGCTCAAAACAACGTCACGTTATCCGATGACGCACAAGTTCAGTTTGATAAAATGATTGATGCGCTGGAAGATTTAGAGGATGTTCAGCAAGTGTATCACAACTTGGAATAGGTATAACGGATGCATACAGAGGAAGCAGCTTCGATCTCAGATCCAAGCTGCTTCCTTTTCACGTTTTCAGTTGGACACAAGCGGGTTTATGTAAGCGGATACATACAATCGGGGGCATTGGAAGAGCCCGATAGATGTCCCGGGGGGAAGCCGCTGCAGACGTTGGATGAACGCGGACTGACGGAGAATACGATTGCGGTCTTTACATCGGACCATGGTGCGTATTTAAGTGAGCACTGACTTGTCCATAAAAACAATCTGTATGAGACCGCTTATCGTGTACCTATGCTGATGCGTTGGCCTGCAAGTATTCCACAAGGGGTAGTTGTGGATAAGTTTGTGAGTGTCGTTGACTTCCAGCAAACGATGGCTGGTTTGATGGGTGTGGCAGCGAGTGGTAAAGAGCAGGGTAGCGATGCGTCACCTTTCTTGCGTGGGGAGGATCCAGCATGGAAGGGTGAAGTGTTTGTTTAAGGGCAAGGGGGAAGTGAAGATTCCCCCTTTAGTGGCCTTGCTGATGTGTGACATGTTGGTTGCGAATTGAGCCGGGGGATGAAGTAGAAGTAGAAGTAGAAGTAGAAGTAGAAGTAGAAGTATGGATGGCTGGATCAGAATTGTGATTTTGTGATGAAAATTTCGTAATTCCCCTACGTGCCAGATGAATAGATGGATTTTCTCCAGTTAAATAATGGGATTTTCCGAGCAAAAGCAGAATAGATGGAAAACCTCCAGTTAATATGAACCATTTCACCCGTTCTGAGTAAAAATGGTAGTTTTAACTACATAT
>NZ_WHNY01000018.1 GCF_013141695.1 Paenibacillus plantarum | reverse complement strand
AGAGTTAGTCGATTTTGTAGACTAACTCTGGGACTTCAGCTTCGTTTCACCAGAGTTAGTCGGTTTTGTAGGCTAACTCTGGGACTTCAGCTTCGTCTCACCAGAGTTAGTCGGTTTTGTAGACTAACTCTGGGATTTTAGCTCCGTTCCTCTAGAGTTTGTCGGTTTGGCAGACTAACTCTGGGATTTCCACTCCGTTCCTCCAGAGTTAGTCGGTTTGGCAGGCTAACTCTGGGATTTTAGCTCCGTTTCACCAGAATTAGTCGGTTTTGCCTACACAGGGATCCGCAAGCGAAACGTGCTCCCTACCCCCAGTTGGCTCTCCACCTGGATCGTCCCTTGTGCGGCATCCACAAGGTTCTTCGCGATGGCTAGTCCAAGCCCATGTCCGCCAACCTGCCGGGTTCGAGCCTTATCCTGCCGGTAGAACCGATCAAAAACACGCGGCAGCGCCTCGGGCGCGATCCCCATTCCGTTATCCCTCACGTCGAGCGTGAGAAAACGGGCACCTTTTTCCACTTTCTCCGCAAGGCTAATGTGTACATCTCCATCATCCAGCGTATATTTAATCGCATTATCGATGAGAATTACCAGCAATTGCGTCAATTTGCCTCGATCCCACTCCACGGTCAGCTCGTCAGGCACATGCAGCTTCAGCGCCATACCTTTGGCCTGCGCTGCGGGCAGCAGCTTCGCAATTACGCTCTCGGCAGCGGCCTTTACCTGGAAGCTGGAACGCTCCAGCATGAACTCGTCCGCATCCGACCGCGCCAGCTGCAGCAGCTCACTGGTCAACCTCGTGATGGCGTTGACCTCATCCTTCATGCCCTTCAGCACGTTATTCGTGAAGGGATTGTCTTCATCCGCATCGAGCTGCAGCGCCTCGATGGAGGTGAGCATCACGCTGAGCGGGGTACGCAGCTCATGCGAAGCATCGGCAACGAACTCGCGTTGCCGCTCATACGCTTTGGCAATCGGGATGATCGCTCTACGCGCCATACGATGACTGAACCACAGCGCGAGTACAAAGAAGAGCAGCGCCATTCCTAGCATCAAGATGAGCAATAAGCGAAACAGCTGATGTTGAAAGGTGACCTCCTTCCCCACATATAAGGTACCAATCAACTGTCCATTCTTCTTAAGTTCCCGGCTGGTCACGAGAAATCGAGCGTCCTCCCCGTGTTGCGGTCGACCTTGGACATCCACCGAGGGTTGATCGAACGTCTGCAAGGTCGTTTGCTGGGTCTGCTCTCCCTTGAACTGCCCCTTCGCGATCAAAGCCATCATCTGCTCTCGCAATTCCGGCTGCGTTTCATCACCTAATTGCACAGCCCCTGTGTCGGAAATAAGGTAATAGAACGATTGATCCGCGCTGATCGAGAAGGCATCTTCCACAGAGCGCGGTGGCTGACGCTTCGGATTGGTGTCCCCATCCACCCATTTCTGCAAAACCTGCAGCTCACTATTCGTCAACTCGGTCAAATGAGACCGTTGGTCGCTCCAGATGAACATATACAGCAAGGCATACACAATGACGACGAATAACCCGAGAAAGATCATCAACACGCCGCTATATTGCAGCGTAAGTTTATTGCGAGTCTGGTCAAATAAATTCCCTTCAGACAAGCGCTTATTCAGCCAGCTCCTGTTACGCTTCAATTTTATACCCTACGCCTCTCACGCTCTGAATGAGCTCCCGCGCATCGGAAGACTCCAGCTTCTTACGAATTAATTTGACGATCGCATCGATCGATTTTAAATTTACGTCAGCATCTAAGCCCCATACTTTATCTAAAATAACCTCACGCGTAAGCGTCCGCCCTTTATTCTGCAACAGCAGGTCCAAAATCTGAAACTCACGCGGAGACAACTGGATCTCTTGGCCTCCCTGCCGAACCATCTGATTCGTCCGCTGCAGCTCCAGCTCTCCCACTCGCACAACGTCGTCCTGCAAAGGAGCAAAGCTTCTGCGCATCAGCGCCCGCAAGCGCGCCAACAGCTCGTCCATTTCAAAAGGCTTCACGAGGTAATCATCCGCCCCCGCATCCAGCCCTTCGACCCGATCTCGCAGCCCGTCTTTGGCCGTGAGCATCAGAATAGCTCCTCGATACCCTGCCTGGCGCAGCCTAGCACAGGTGTCACGACCATCTCCATTAGGCATCATCCAATCGAGAATGACCACATCATAACTGGAGGCTGCGGCATAGTCGAAGGCATCGTTCCCCGTTTGCACCCAATCGACGCTGCATCCGGTCTTTTTTTTCAACATATACGCCGTTAACTCGCCTAATTTCACGTCATCTTCCGCTAATAAAAGCTTCATCTATCCGCCACCATCTCTCATTCGCTCTATTACGATTAAGTATAATCTATCGCCTTCGGGCTTTCACCGTAATTTCACCAAGTGGGGTTAAGATAGGTTTCAAGGAACTACAAATCTACGATAACGAAGGGAAGATCCCCATGAACATTCAAACTAAAATCATCCTAGCAAGCGCATTATCCGTAGTATTAGCAGGCAGTGGCGTTATTGCTTTAGGAGCTAACAGCAAGGCATTAGCAGCACCCGAATCCGAGCAAACCACGACAACAGCCCCAACACAGGATAAGCCAGCAAAACCAAAGCCAAGACAAGGAGAAGCCGGCAAGCCAGGCGGGCCTCGCGTAAATGGTCAAAATCCACCTCCGCCTAACCGCGACGGTATCGATTGTCCTGAACAAGGGCAAGGAGAAGGCGCACCGCCAAGCTCATCTGCCGGCTCTCCCCCATCGAATGGGGAAGCAACCAGCGGAATTACGAATCCTTCTACTTATTCCGTCGTCATTTCAGGTGGTCTCACAACAGATCCTCAGGATAAAGGACGGCCCGTTGTGCTGATTGCCGCCGCTCTCGGCGTACCTACTGAGGTGTTTCGAACAGCTTTTAGCGGAGTGACGCCATCTGGGTTAGACAGCCAACCAAGTCATGAGCTCGCACAACGAAACAAAGCCGCTTTACTGAAGGTACTTGGGCCATACGGCATCACCAACGAACGTCTGGATGAAGTATCTAATTTCTACCGCTACAACGGGAATCGAACGGCAACTTGGCATAAAACCTCCGCAACCGCAACAGCCATCGTCACGGATGGCGTGGTGACTGGCGTTACGATCACGAATCCGGGAGCTGGTTATTCCTCCACGCCGACGGTTAGCATCACTGGACCTACTGGCACCATAACGGCCAAAGCCTTGGTGACATATACGCAAGATTTTAAGACGAATGGCAGTATCACCTCGATTACCCTCGATTAAATAAGAAGGAGCCTGTCACAGTTCATCTGTGGTGGGCTCCTTTTCCCGTTAATATTTGGCACAACTGGAACCATTCATCCTTAAGTTCGCCTTGTTTCCGCACGAAGATTGGTAGTATGATAGGGAGATACTTAAATTAACCAGAGGTAAATTAAATAATGAAGATCAAAGATTGGGACATTAATTTAAAAATCCGTCTCGGCGGAGAAACCGCTTTTAACGTTATTTTTTGGGCATTTTTTCCGTTCTTATCCATCTATTTCGCCAATTCTTTCGGAAAAGGTTGGACAGGTATTCTTCTCGTCTTGTCGCAGGCACTTTCTGTGTTCGGCAATTTGCTTGGCGGGTACAGTGCAGATCGCTTCGGGCGCAAACGAATGATGGTGATCGCCGCTTTGGGACAAGCGCTCGGCTACGGGATCTTCGCACTAGCCGCTTCGCCATGGCTGGCCATGCCCATATTGAGTTTCATTGGCTTCAGCTTCGCTAGCTTTTGCGGCTCGTTGTACTGGCCTGCCAGCCAAGCTATGGTAGCAGATGTCGTGGATGAGGAGCATCGCTCGAGCGTGTTCGCCATCTTCTATACAGCCGCGAACATGGCTGTCGTTGTAGGGCCTCTGCTCGGCTCCCTCCTGTATAAGGACAATCCATATCTCGTGCTGGCCGCGGCTGCTGTCGTTTGCGTGTTACTCGCACTCATGATGGCACAACGTTTAAACGAAACACTGCCGAAGCAGCTAGCGGATCGCCATCGCTCACAAGCTGGCACCCCTTGGTACCATGCTATCGCGGTTCAGCTGCGCGACTACAAAATCATTGCCACAGACCGCGTATTCCTGCTGTTCGTCATCGCTGGTGTGCTGCTTTCGCAGACCTTCATGCAGCTGGACTTGCTTTTTCCCGTCTTCTTGGAAGAAACCATGCCGCTCACAACAATTTTCTCCTACCATGACTGGGATCTCCAGCTTACGGGCAAGCAGCTATTCGGTTTGATCGTCTCCGAGAATGGTTTATTCGTAGCTCTCTTCACCGTCATCGTGACCAAATGGATGCTCGCGTATCGCGATCGCTATGTGTTCATCGGCGGGGCCCTTTTCTACGCGCTCGGCATGGTGATGTTCTGCCAGATGTCCACCTTCTGGGGATTAACCATCGCGATAGCCGTCTTCACGCTTGCCGAACTCATGTCTGCAGGACCACAGCAAGCCTTCGTGTCCAGACTGGCGCCGGATCATATCCGCGGCCAATATTTTGCTGCCTCTAGCTTGCGTTATACGCTCGGGCGCACCATAGCGCCGCTATCCATCCCGATCAGCAGTTGGATCGGCTTTACCTGGACGTTCATCTTGTTGGCGGCACTTGCTGTATTGTCTGCAGCCATCTACAACATGATGTTTAATCAGTATGATAAGCAAACTGCTGTGCAGTAGGCTAAGAATTAGAAAAAGCACCCGTGAGGGTGCTTTTTTTCAACACTTGCATGGATGCCGTATCTGTTGCGGCTGAGACAACTCCCAGTTAGGCTCCACTCATCAAATAACTGGAAAATACGTAGTTAATTTCTACGATTCCCTACCGCATCTCACTTTAACTGGAAAACATACAGTTGTTTTCGCGCCAATCTCACTTTTCGGCCAAAATGGATGAATTTAAATGTAGGAAATCCATTTATTCATCCCAACATGCCAAAATACTCAAAAATAGCTGGAGAAAATCCATCTAATCCGATTAACCTGGTTATCACTACTCGCATGCAATACCATCGTTGTCCCCATCTAACTTCGCGCTGTACCCTGGCTCACCTTTCTTGATCTGATAAGCACCAGCTGCGTTAGCCTCCTTGCAGGAATTGTAAATCACCGACGGTTTCGATGTTGTTGTTGTCGTTGGTTTCGACGTAGTCACAGGTTTCGGAGTTGTCGTTGTGGTTGACTTCGCTGATGGCGTTACGCCACCCTTCACTACACCCTCATGATACCCATCCTCTTGCGCATAATTTTCTACGCTCCAGATGTTCAAAGCCTTCTGCTGAGCCTTCTTCTGAATCTCACGGAACTGATCCACATATTTCACGTTCGGCGGGTAAATATACGCAACTCTGGCGTAGCCATTTTCGAGCAGCAGCTCGTTGAACATATTATCCCCTATGTAGAGATAGCATAGCAACCGGCCATATTTATCCCGCTCCGATACATCCAATTCCAGCTGAACGTCCTTGCCTGTGAGCATCGTTTTGGCATAGTTGGACGCTTCCAGCGCAAAAGGCTGAACAGGCTTCTCGGGATCCACGCTTTCTGGCGTATCTACAAGCAGCAACCGGATCGTTTCCTCTTTGGCTTTGCCACCCTCGTTAAAAGAAACCTTCATCGTATCACCATCAACGACACGGGTAACTTTAGCAGGAATGCGCTTGCTGCTCTGTATCGCTGCCGATGGCTGGCTAACCTTGGTTGAAGGCGCAGCTGCCTGCGTATTCTCTACTTCTGAAGCACTGCAAGCCGTTGCCAGCAGCATAAGCACACTGAGTCCAGCAGCGATGAGCTGTCTTTTTGCTTTGGTATAAACGCGAACGCTTATCATAGTATTAACCTCCAACTGATGACTGTTTTCTATCTGTCTATGAAAGTATATCAGACTTCAGACTAGGATGAATTCCCCTAACGCAAAAAAGACACCCTCACAGGTGTCCATTAGTAAATCAGTCCGCACTATAGTGTTATACAAATCACCGTGTAATCACTTCGCCGTCAGGCTTCACAATAACCATCCGCCT
The DNA here is from genome assembly GCF_013141695.1 of Paenibacillus plantarum. Lineage (GTDB taxonomy): Bacteria > Bacillota > Bacilli > Paenibacillales > NBRC-103111 > Paenibacillus_E > Paenibacillus_E plantarum. The sequence goes on along the minus strand of NZ_WHNY01000018.1, from coordinate 77,600 downwards.
CATACCTCTCGGTTTGCCTGTAGCTGCCAGCACTTTGGAAGTAGGCTGAACAACAGGAGGTGGCGACCCGCAAGAACAACCGTTGTTGCATGGGGTGATCGAAAGATCTTCGTCAGGCACAAACTCGTGAATAGAGCCAAGCAGAGTGCTTGTACTGTTATCAAGACCAATACCAGCAAAAGCAAATAACACATCGTCCTCTTCCACACCAGCTCTTTCGACTAGCATAAGCGTAAAGGTTCCTTGAAATGGTAGACCTATAAAATTCGCAAAACCAGAACCGCTTACTTCTAATACGGTGTCTCCCTCCATCGTTGTATAACACTTCGGAAGATTAAAGCTGCTGGACGTAATTATAATATCGGTTGATTGGACAAACAAACTGCTCCCTTCCATCGAGCAATTGGGACAAATTTGAATACGGAAAGTCGTATTATCTGCTTCATTAAAACTGTTAACCGTAGCGCTGCAAGCACAGCACTTTTTCTTTTTCTTCGAGGTGTTGCCCACATTGACATTGATGATCGGTTTCACGGTCACTTCAATTTCGGTTTTCTGCCCTTTCTTTTTATCCTCCACGCTCGCACATCCTTTCTAGTTGAAATTGAATCCTACATGGACAGGATCATTCACTCTATTCTATGAGGATCAACTAGGAAAGGTATGGGGACATGAATGACGAGCATCGACCTATTTACCAAACTTTTCTATTCAAAAAAGCACCCCTCAGGGTGCTTTTTTCTTATGACTACGGCGTTCCGCCTCGAAACGAAAGCGCCAAATCCAGCACATGCTCCGTTTCGTTATAGGAGCCAATATCCAGCTTCTGATTGCCATCAAAATCAGCGATCATTGCCCTCCGTTCCTTCCCTTGTGCCCAAGGGCCAAATTCGTTGTCCAGCGGCTGGAAATGGTTCCCTCCCTCGTTCTGGAATACCCGCCAAATGCCCGTCTCGGCCGTGTAGGCAATTAAATCGCTTCGCCCGTCGCCATTCGTATCGCCGACTAACAGTTGGTCGCTATTTCCAAAGGAAACCCCGCCTGCCGTCTGGGGCTCAGCGAACGTCCCTTGCCCTTGATGATACATAATGGATACACGTCTATCCTTATGTGAGACGCACAGGATATCATCATCTTCATCCGTGTCCTGCATTTGAGCCGTGAAAATTTCTGCATCCTCGGGCAACGTTGTGTTTGTCTCTGTATATGTCAACTGTTGATTCAACAGGTTAACTTGCACAAGTCCCTTGTCTCCTTTGGCAATTAAGCCCATGCCATGACTAGATCGAAGCGCGCGAACAGAAGAAAGTCCCATTGGTAAAGCGCCGATTGTGCGGACTGGCAGGAACTGTCGCTTATCCGCTATGGCCACCCGCACATTTCCCGTTTCTGTGTTATATGCGAGCAGATCTTGCTTCCCATCGCCATTCACATCGACAAGCAGAAGTGACTCCTCGGGTGCAAACGTTTCTCTTAACCATACTTGTGAAGCTTCCTGCGGGCGATTTCTCGGCATATCATAACTCCCGGGAATAACCAGAACGCGATGCAGCTGACGTACAACGACATCTGCATGTCCGCGGCCTGTAACATCGCCAAACATGACATTTTGCAGTTTGGTTCTAGGTGGCAGCATCACGCGATGCGCTGGGGTGAAAGGGACGATATCATGCAGCGACATCCAGCGATAGTCTAGTTTTTTGAAGCCAGTAATCAATTTATGCAGGTAGGAGCCCGTGTCTCCCTCTTTATATTGATAGACGGGAATACCGTCCTTCTCTTCTGGATTTCCATCTGCAGCCATTACAGGCTCCAGGTGCGAGAATTCCAAAAACGGATGGAAGTAAAAGGAGGCAAGTCCATCATCCTTCGATGCCTTCTCCAACATCCGGTCAACCGATTCAGCATCACTTATATAGCGATATGGCGCAGGGACATAGACGGAACCCAAACTATCTTGTCCGTACGTATTGATCGTATCATAGGTATTCATGTCATCATTGGCATTTTTGGCGTAGAGATCAGGTTGATACATAAGACCGACGAAGGAACGAAACACTGCCTGTTGTTCATGGGTATCTTTATAGTGGGGGGACTCCCAGAACGCCGGGTGTAAACCCGCGCCAGCAAAAGCAGCCAAGCTTTCTTTCATCCGTTCCGCCGCATAAGAGAGCTCTTGCGTTTCCGGTGCATCTTTAATGTTAAATTCAGAACCTATTCCTGAATTTTGCTCACCATCCGAGCGATAAGTCTCTCCATATTGATGCCGATACCCGTGCATACCCAATACGCCGCCTTGTTGCTCTGCCTGTTGAAGAAGCTTAATGAATGCGCTTACTACTTCATCTGGATTCGGATCGTCGATCCCTTTTTCCTTCCAGACACCGTCATCTTGCAAACTCATCCTTCTTGGAATCACAGCAACATGAAAAGGCACATGCTCAGACTCAATATAGGTCATGACGGCCCGCAATTTCCCTAGGCCTTCGAGCGTGTTGTAGTCGCCGCCAAGTCCGACATCCTCCAGTCGAATCATAGCATGACGTTTACCCATATTCGGAGAGTCATTCATCTCTGTATTCGAAGGGATATACGCGGCAAGCCCAATGGCTGCAAGAACACCCCCGACGATCCCTATTCCAATTTGCTGCCACAATTTACGTTTCACGCTAGCCTGCTCCCCCATTATGTAAAACGTAGATTATATCTATGATTTCGACATTTTTCTCCTAAATTATATATGAATCTATGGTTTCTTACTATAAGAGTTTGAACAGAGGTCAAAATGAATTAAAGCAAGGGTCTGGCGAAAATGTAAACGCTTCCAATTTGGTAGTTAATGACGAATTACTCCGCTGAAATATGATAGTCCGATATTGCCGAATTAATCCCAATGTCCGCGCCATTACCTATTAATTAGTCCGAAATAGCCTAACTAAATCGACCAAAACAACGCTCAAGCCAAGGAAATGGGTATTTAGTCCAGCAAAATCGAACTATTAGTCTTTTTTATAAAGCAATCCTCGTTCTAGTTCGGCAAAATCGGACTAACACAGCTCACCTGTTTCATTTTGTGAGAGTAGGGTAAGAATAAAAGTAATACAATCTCTTTACTTTCAGCTAATACTGCAATGACATACGCAACGTAAGATGAAGATATCTTATTGTAATGGAGGCATCCGACGATGACAGCCAAAATAGGTTTCGTATTTTTCTGTATAGTGTCCCTATCGGTTCTAGGTGTTGCTGCCAAAGAGAGTCAGCCCAATCAGCTCGTGGATCAACGAATGGAGCAGCACATTGTTCCTTCGTACTCACCAGCCCTTTATGACTCCACAGAACAATTCGAGTATGAATTCGAGTGGCAAAACGGGAAAATTATTGCAAATCCACAGTAAGAACACTTCTACATATACGTTAACTTAACTAGTTAACCCAAATAAACCCCCGACTTTCGTAGTCGGGGGTTCTACTAAATTTGGTCCAACTCATCTATAAAAGCAGATCTATTCGGATACTTCAACCGGAAATGACTAACTAACTTCTCCGCACGTTCGCCACCATTCGCTTTGATCATGTGACGGATGAGTTTACACACCTTCTTATACTGATTTCGATTCGTTGCATCAGCTGCTTCCTTCGTAATGTAGGTCACGAACAAATCATATACTTCTTCTGCATACTCATCTATTAGAAACGGATAATACTCCACCACATAGCTGTTATTCTTTTGGACATAATGAAGCAGTCTCTGTATCTCCTTCTCTTCCGTAAGCAAACGCCTGTATAAGGCATCTGTTTGCCAACCTCGACTCAATTCAAGTTCATTCAAGATCCTCTCTCTTACAGCCTGCCAGTCATCATTGCTATATAACTCTTTTAAGATCAAGTAAAAAGAATATTCGCCTTGTGATACAAATTCCTCCGCAAGCTCTATTTGCTTCTCAACTTGCTGCGTACATTTGTAAATTTCGAATCGATACTTTTTCCACGTATCAACCAGTCCTGGGTAACCCTTACTTGCATCCTGACCTTCGCCTTGCTCAACGAACTGCAACGCTCTATCGAACTGGTTTTGTTCCATTGCATCATTAATGGCCATCTTACGGAAAACGGAAAAATCGAGATGATCTTGCAAGAAAGTCGCTGCCTCTTCTGGACTATCCAACTTCTGAATCACCTTGTACTGGAGCAATGCGACTTGTTCAGCAACAAACGAACTATAGGAGGAACTGGCTTCTTCCTTTACTAGTTTAGCTAGTTGCTGTTCCCACTGTGCCCTCTCTTTTTCATTCGTTATCAGTAGCATGCCGTCTTCCAGAATTGATAATTGCCACTCGCTCCATCCTTCGAGGTTTGAATGCGCTGACTCCTTTAAAAGCAACTGAAAAAGGTCCAATCTGTCCTTGCTGGACATGCTTTCGATATCACTCGTTACCTGATTAATGAAATCTAGACACTGTTGAATCATACCACCTACGATGCCATCAGAATCATCACAAGATTGAAGTAAATCCCCCATCTCATGCAGAATGCAAAAGTTTATTTTGACAGCGGGCATGTGCTGTCCTCTTTCCAATACTTCTTCAGCTTTGACCATGACCATTTCTGCTCCAACTACAGCCCTGGACACGCTGCGATACGCGACAAAACCATATCGGTCTGCGTTTTGTTTAATATGGGTTCGAATCATTTTTTTATAGGAAGTTAATGCCTCACTACTGCTGGAATCTTGAAATTTAAGCGTCAGCAATTGCCCCACTTCCTTGATTTCCTCCGAGAAGTGAACAAGTAACGCAACTAGTTCCTCTTTATTAAGTTTAGACAGCTGATCAGCCAAGCTTACTTTGCTATTCTCGTTATTTTTCACCTTCATACAAAATCACTGCTTTCTTTAAAAGATAATGATCTGGCTATTTGCGGCGGATTTCATTCCCCACTCTTATTACTCATCGTCCCGTGTTTCTTCCCCCACTCCCCCATGCTCTCTAGGATCGGTATGAAACTTCGTCCTGCTTCCGTCAGAGAGTATTCCACCTTCGGAGGGACCTCCTGATAGACTTTCCGGTGAACCATGTCATCCTTTTCTAACTCTCTCAACTGCGAAGTCAGTATACCTTTCGATACCCCTGGCACCAGTCGCTGCAGCTCACCGAATCTCCTCGTTTCCCTTAAATGCCACAGAATAAGAATTTTCCACTTCCCTGCAATGACATTTTGGGTTGCGGTAACGGGGCAGACTTCAATTTGTTCCTCTGGAATTTCCCCCTGAAACGTTGTCCGAGACATGCGCAATCCCGCTCCTTCCTTGATGGTTCTATTTTTATGACTAGGTCACTTTATAATGACTACTTACATATTTCGAGCTACTATAATAATATATGACTATGCCGAATTATCCAACAACATTTTATATAAACAGGAGGACATCCACCATGTCAAAAATCATCGTTACCGCAGCAACAGGTGAATTAGGGAAATTAGTCGTCAAGCATTTGTTAGCAAGAGTTCCAGCAAGCGAGATTGCTGTTAGTGTTCGTAATACAGAGAAAGCCGCTGAATTCGCAGAGCTTGGCATTGAAGTTCGATATGGTGATTGGGATGACCCAGCCTCACTGGAGCAAGCTTATGCGAATGCATCTAAGCTTTTGCTGATTTCTTCCCCACAAGATGAATCGATCAGTCGTATTCGTAAACATGTTCATGCTATTGAAGCCGCCCATAAAGCAGGCGTTCCACACATCGTCTACACCAGTTTCGCCTTTGCGGATGTCGATGCTTTCGCCCCTCTGGCTAACGTCCACCTAGCAACCGAATTCGCGCTGAAGGCATCAGGCATTCCAACAACGATCCTGCGCAATACGTGGTATCAGGAGCTTTACATGAATCCCAGCTTGCAAGCTTACATCGATAACGGCAGCATCATAAATTCAGCTGGGACAGGTAAAATTAATACAGCGACACGCGATGATTTAGCCTTGGCAACTGCGACTGTTCTTGCTGAAGATGGTCATCAAGGCCAAGTCTATGAGTTAGCGTCATCCGAGTCATGGAGCTACGAGCAATTAGCAGACATTTTATCACACGTATCCGGTAAAAAAGTAGCTTACCAATCCGTCTCTGACGCTGACTCCTTGCAAGGTATGCTTCAAGCTGGGCTGCCTGAGGGGCTTGTTCAATTCGTAGTTGCCATTGACAGCAAAATGGCCGCAGGAACAGAAGGACGCACGTCCACAGACCTCGAGAAGCTCATCGGCAAAAAACCAACTTCCATTCATGAAAGTATTGCGCTATTATTCAATGAATAACCGTTTTATTAACCCAACAAAGAGGTGAACCTCATGCAAGTTGAAATTTGGTCGGACTTTGCTTGTCCGTTCTGTTACATTGGCAAACGCCGCTTTGAGCAAGCTCTGGCGAATTTTGCACACCGCGATCAGGTTGAAGTTGTCTATCGCAGCTTCGAGCTAGACCGTCACGCACCCAAAAGCGTCCCGCATGACGTCTATGATATGCTCTCTTCCCGCTACGGCATGAGCCGCCAAGAGGCGATCGCCATGAATGAGAAGATGCGCCAGCAAGCGGCGGCAGAAGGGCTCGACTTTCAATTCGATAGCCTCGTTTTGACAAACACATTCGATGCTCATCGTTTACGGCTATTTGCTGAGAAACAGGGCAAAGGCGCCGCTATATCCGAGTTGTTGTTCCGTGCCTATTTCACGGAGTCCACAAACATCAGCGACCACAGTGTCCTTGCGGACATCGCTGCAGCTGTGGGAATCGACCGGGAAGAAGCTTTGTCCGTTCTCGCGAGTGATCAGTTCGCCGAGTCGGTGCGGACCGAAGAAGAGAATGGCAGCCGCATGGGAATCCGCGGCGTTCCGTATTATGTCATTAACAGCAAGCATGCCATATCTGGAGCTCAAGCAAGCGGCGTTTACTTGAACGCTATGCAACAGCTCTGGGATGCCGAGCAGCCGAAGCAGGTTGCAGTGTCAGCCAGCGATGAGGCTTGTTTGGACGGCACATGCGTGGTCCCGAACAAACCATAAGTATCGGCTTTATCAACAAGAAGAGGCACCCTCGCGGGTGCTTCTTCTTGTTGTGTCACTTCATTTGATATATTCTGTACATGAGTATAAATATGAAATCAGAGGAGTCATTCCAATGTCGACAGAAATGGGTACGAAAGAAAATCCATGGCCATTAAAAACGCCTCCACAAACTTCCGAATATGAGATGTATCAAGACGAGAAAGATGGCAAAGCCATCCTTGTTTGCACGGTTGGTAAAACCGTTTTACACTACGACTACCGTTGCATTCATGACTTGCACGAGATGCTCAAGCAGCATGGAGATTGGATCGAGCTCGGCAGCGCTGATGAGCAGAAGCCAGCCAAAGATGGCACGGTTGAAGCTTGGGGTCGCTCTCCTGAAAACCCAATTGGCGGTTGGTATGGCTTGAAGAAAGGTTTCCGCGGCAGATTCGGCATGTATGTTCCCCCATTAATGGAGGTACTTGGTCTTGCAGAAGTCGAACACAATCCAAGAAATAATCGGATGCGGGCGTTATAACATCGTCATAACCACTTCGATATGAGAAAAGAGCCCGTCACTGTATTTACAAGTGACAGGCTCTTTCTAATGGTTTAGTGACTTTCAACTATTATGTTCGTATTTTTCCTATCTGTCTTCAAAGAGTACATATCGAGATCCGCTGCATGCAGTAAATCATCTAAGGTTCGCGCCTCGTCAGGATACACAGCCGTTCCAATCGATACGGATATTTCCAAATTGAACTCTCGCGAAGCTACCTTTAATTCATTCTGAATATGACTGATCAATACTTCTTTCTTGGATGCATCCGTGGACGTCGATAGGATCAAAAATTCATCTCCCGCCCACCGTGCAGCTAAATCTTTCTTCTGTAAATCAAGGAGTAAGACATTCGCTATGCGCTGCAGAACTTGATCACCGATCTTGTGCCCGCGAGAGTCGTTAATTAATTTGAAGTTATCGACATCGATGAAATATAGAATCAACTGACCTTGTCTGCGCTCCACCGAGGTGATGAGCTTAGGGAACGCGTCCATGATGAATCTTCTGTTATAGAGCGTCGTCAGATGATCTTTTTCGGAAAAGAATTTCAACCGGTCATACTGTGTACCAAGCACCCAACTTGCAAATAAGATACACATGCCAACGATAGGAAACTGAAGCCAGGGAAAGTTATAATAAAGCGTACCATAGGTTCTTAAACCCACGATCGTGATTAAAACAACCGACACGATAACAAGTCGTCCTGAGTAATTCATCCCACATCACCATCATCCAAGTTGTGTCTATATAGTTCTATAGTGACACACTTGTTCCATACATTTCAAGGAGTATTTGGTTCATGCAGTCGAATCGACTCGAAAATGATCGTTAACAAAAATTCGAAGCAAACCACTTCAATTTTATGGTAAAGTAATGGTATTCGACATTTTTTTGAGATCATCCCAAAAACTTCTAACAGTCAGATGAGGTTCAAAATGGATCTACTTTTAGATATGAAAACCATCCTGTTGACACTAGTCATCGGCCACCTATTCACAGCCGTGTTCATCATCGCCTACTGGCGTCAACATAAGAACGAAAGTACAATCAGATACTTTTTCTATGCAAAATGCTTACAAGCCACTGCGTGGACGATCTTTATCCTCCGTGATGGCCTATCAGATACACTTACAATCTCTCTTGTGAACTCCTTACTTTTTATCGGTTATGCTTTTGAAACCATTTCCGTGCTGAAAATTCAGAATATCCTGAGCAAGCTAACGCGTAACCTGTATATGGCTTTGACAATTTTCAACATTGTCGGCTTCCATTTCATCCTTTTTTTCGACAACGTAGAGAAGTTCAGAATCCCCTTTGCTTCCATGGGTGTCGCTATGAGCCTCCTCATCCCCGCATACAAAATGATTCAAAAACGAACCGCCTCCATGGTGACCCATGTGCTAGGCTATCTGTATCTTACAGTCTTGCTATTTCTTCTGATTCGTGCCGTTAGTGCTGTATTCTTCGAAACACTGATAAGCTTTTATCATATGAACGGTAATCAGACCATGGTGCTGCTAGGCCAATACTTCGTCATGATTGCGGGAAATACGGGGTTCATTCTCTTAATGAAAGAACAGGCTGACCAAGCTCTTATTCGCATGGCCAACTATGACGATTTGACCGGTACACTGACCCGCAGGACGTTCATCACACGTACCAACCAATACATTTCTGCTTACGCGAAAATGCAGAAGCCAATCACCTTGCTGCTATTTGATATTGATAATTTCAAATCCATCAATGATACATTCGGTCATGATAAGGGAGATCAAGTGCTCGTCGATCTCACGACACGAATGAAGGAGCAGCTCGGCGCTGATGATCTTTTCGCCAGATACGGCGGAGACGAATTTGCCATCATGGTACCTGGCATGGATGAACGAGATTCCTCGCTTTATTCGGAGAAGCTTAGACAGGCCGCAGAAGGCGCGCTAGTTCCTGGACTACAGCTTTCCTATACCATCAGTTTAGGCGTTCTCACGGTCATCCCTGATGAACGGACACATCTCGAAGAGCTTTACTCCACTTGTGATAAGGCCCTTTACCGGGCCAAAAGGAACGGTCGAAACGGTGTATATCGTGGTTCTGTAGCAAAACTCATGTAAGTAGGCTGTCGCTATGATGCGGCGGCCTTTTGTTGTTTTCTCGTTCGCCTCTGACTGCCTGACCACCTTTTGTGACAAACTACCAAACAATCCCTATTTGAGATGTATCGACGACAATTTTCCTGATACTTTTCAACCTATTCTTGTTAATTTAATGCTAAGTCGCAAAATAACCTCACAGAGAGTAGGTAGGTAAAATGATTTCTCTAAATGATAAGCCCATGTATCTAGCACATTTCGCAAAATTAATCCAAATGGATGAACATCGGCTATTTCGTATATGTAAGGGGATCGAAGAGAACGGGTATCAATTGAACCGAAACGAACACGGACATATCGATTTAACGGAGAAAGATATTACGGTCGTGTTGAGTTTCTGTTTGTGAAGGTAGGGAGAGGCGCAACGGGCCATAGTTATGCACTTTCTATCGAACGGGATTTCAGACGGCGTTGGTGCATTAACTGGAAAATGTACAGCTATTTACGAGAAATTTCTTCGAAAACTCGATTTACCTGTAAAATATGTAGTTAAAACTACCTCTTTTGTTCAGATAGGCTATATTGGTAAAAATTAACTGTAGGTTTTCCATCTAATGAGCTTTTGATTGAAAAATCCCGAGATATAACTGTATAAAATCCATCTATTTGCCTGCGGCACCATATATTTATGAAACTTTCAGCCACCAACACATCAATCTAACTCAGCAATCCATACCTATACTTATGGGGAAAGAAAAACCCGCTCCATGAGCGGGTTTTTGCATCATTTATGATCTTTTGGATCTTTCGGGTCCTTTGGGTCCTTAGGATCTTTTGGATCTTTCGGGTCTTTTGGGTCCTTAGGATCTTTTGGATCTTTCGGATCTTTCGGATCTTTCGGATCTTTTGGATCCTTCGGCTTCTTATCGTGGTGCTTGTCCGTATAATCGACTTTAGGTGCTTGCAGTCCACCTGCCAGAACCGTCTCTCTGATGTCTTCACCGAGGTAGAAGCTTAAATGCGGCGGCTGATTGTACGCCGTGTTCTGCCATGCGATCCCGTTTCTGTATACCGGGTCATGCATGAGCGTATAAATCCGATATTCTGTAGGAATCGTCGTACTGAAGATTCTCAGTTCTGAGCTGTCTGTTGTAGGCAAAAGAACTTCTTCACGCCAATCTCCTAGGATATCCGCCTGTAAAGTCGGAGTCGCCTTCGTTCCATTGTTGCTGACTACGTCTGCAAAGCTTTTGATAGGCTCAGCTTTCTTCGTCATTGGATTAAACTTCGAGATGGATGTATTATCCAGTAATTCACTTAATAAATCCCCATCCCAGTGAAGCGCGAAGTTCACCGATACGCCTGCCGTTCTAAAGCTATCAGCTTCGACCTGCCCCTGTACGTTGTAGATGCCTCCGCCCGATGCTGGCGTTGTACCTCCTGTGCCCCAGAACTCAAAGCCTGGGCTAGCCGTAATATTAGCCGCCAAGCCACGTCCTGTATCCACATAACCATTGTAGGACATCAGTGTTTCCCCTGTTGCAGCATCATGGAGCTCTACTGATGCTACAGAAGGAACTTCATGTACCGCCATGACCTGCAAACCTTCACGAGCTGGATCAAATGCCCCTACATGAAGCGCGTCGCCATGTGAACCCTGTTCACGCTGCATCTCGCCATCCATTTCATAAAGGATGGTTCCGTCTTGATCCAGGGTCAACGATCCTGCGATAATTTCGTCAAAACCATCATTATCAACATCCGCCGTGGCCACATTGTGGAAGCCTAAACCTGCCCCTCTACCCGCTTGGGCGGAGTCGAAGGTCCACTCTTCTTTGAGCTTGCCATGCACTAAGCTATAGGCCACATACGTCGTCCGTTCGTAGTAGCCTCTGCCATAGATGGCGCTTGGCTTCTTACCGTCCAAATAAGCTAATCCTGCAAGGAAACGGTCCGAACGGTTATGCCAAGTGTCTCCCCATGAAGCCACATCCCCCAGCGGGAATGCATAATCAATGGTGTCGATCTCCTTACCCGTTTCACCCTTGAAGACGGAAATGTACTCCGGCCCCCCGAAAATATGGCCGAACTCATTTACCCATTTGCCATTGTCCGCCGCATTCCCAATGACACTGATTACCTTGCTGCTATCAAATTTGCCATCTGTAACCCCATAAACGGTCGTTGCATCTGCCGTTTTAATGAGGAATTCGCTTTTGCCATCCCCATCATAATCGGCGATGATAAATTGATGATAATGCGCGCCAGATGTGAGGTTAAGCCCCATATTCATCCGCCACAATAAAGTGCCGTCCATTTTATAAGCATCAAAAATCGTCGGCCCCGTCATCGCGTTCTGTGAACTGTCGATAGCGTTAGATGGGTACCATTTCACAACGACCTCATACTCGCCGTCTCCATCCAAATCCCCTACACCAGCGTCATTGACACTATATGTGTAGCTGCCTGTGGCTGTAGTTCCTCCTTCAGGCTTTTGCATCGGGATCGAAAGATAATCGTTAGCTGCTGCTGATGTTTTCTCTCTATCCTTTACTGGCTTTCCATTTACAACTGTCTCCACTTCATAGGTGTCCCCGGCAACACCAGCCGTGTCCGCAAAGTTGGTCACAGACAATAGTGACGTATTCAGCTTTTGCCCATTGCGGTAAAGATTGAACTTCACATCGCGGTCATACTCATCTGCAAGCAGGCGCCAGCTTACGAATATACCCTCATTTGATTGTAAAGCGATAACGCCTCTGTCCAGCCACTCTGTCTGTCTTGCCGTATCTGGCGGTGTAAGACGGTTGTATACATATTGGGTTGCATATCGGCCAAAACCGTTCTCCAGACTCGCAGGAACCGCTAGTTCACCCTTAAACGTGTATACGCCCGCTTCATGGGGATTCCAGCTCTTGCCTACGTTAACCCACGAACTTACAGGCACGTTTATCTTACTATTATTAGCTAGGGTAACGCTAACGGATTGCGGTAGACCAATGGAGTGGACATCCGACGTAGTTTGATCTACATACACCGTATGATAGGATAATTTATCCACTTTCGTTATTCGATTTTCTGGAATAGGCATGTGATACACACCGAAGTTATCCAGGTACGTCGTCCAAGCAATATTATTGCCAGATGTCCGCATGCCCACCAATTTAACCGAAGCGACTGAACCGTCGAAAGCTACACCATTCAGGGAGGACGTAAATTCTTGACTTGTACCCGCAGCTTTATCGGTTAGCTTAAATTTGACGACCTCATTTTCCACATCAAGATTAATCCCTACCTTATACCACGCTTGCGGATTCGTAATACCCGTACTAGCGGCAGGCTGCTTTCCTGCAAAATATTGCAAAGGTGCATTGTTCGTGTTGTTTACCGTAAATACCGTATTGCCAGTGCTATCGAGAATCTTGAACTCGCCACCGTTTTCACTAGGATTGCTAGCGGCTTTATCATTCACCTTGCCAGGATACCAATCAAATTCAACGAGAATTTGGCTGCCTTTAACCGAAGTACCGAAGGTCTTGGTCGCTACGCGCCCCCCGCTTTGGTTCGTCTGGGTGAACTGCAGCATCGGGGTGTTATTCCCCACCACTTCATATGTATTAATCGATACCGTAGCATTCGCTGTTACAAATCCCCAATTAACCGGGTCCGGCGCGACCGTATCACCGAAATCACTATAATAAACACTATCGAGTTCGGCCCCATTGTTACCAACAGCGGCGGATGCCACTAACCCGTTCGGTATTAAAAGAGCGCTTGCAAGAAGTAACGAAACGACTTTTTTCCATTGTCTGTTAGTACGCATTGTTATTTTCACTCCTTCTGTTCGAGCTATGAGAGGATTGTGCATGCTCTCGGTAATTCCTCATCGTGCAAGATTTTGCATATCCTAAGAATCACTTGCTGCCTTCGGTCAGAACTACTCCTTCTTCCCCTCCCCGACAAACAGAATCCATCTCGATGACCTGTACAGCTCAATTGGCCCGTGTACTAACTGTAGGACTTGACGGGCTACGCCGTCTATTAGACATTTTTTCAACAATGAAATCCCTTGCAGGAAGCCATTTGGCAGATATATGACATTTTTGACTCCACTTCTCTTTTCTTGATCTCGCATGGAAAAGGCAATAAAAACACGAAAAAATAGACCTCCTTGGCCACTTCGTTGGCAGGTGAGGTCTATTGCTCAGTAATCCCTATCGACTACTTGGTATTCGTAAGCTCGATCATCTTACCTTGTGACTCCTTGAATATACGGACCAGGGACTGCACCTTATCAAACTCATAATCTCCAGGACCATAGTTATCCATGAACATTTTCTTCAACAAATCTCCGTAAAAGGTAACTCTTTGCTCAAGTAAATCATGCTCGATTTGGATAATTTCCTCAATGGAATGATTGCCAATGAATTCTTCTGTTTGATCAATCGGATCATCCCATCTGCCCCCTCTACGCTCAGCAGGATTAGATGCCTCAGCCTCTCTCGATGGCTCCAATTCAATCGATGTTCGTAAACTCGACAAAGCAATATTCTCTTTCGCCAGCATGATTTGAAAATATTTATTTTTGAATAAGTCAATGATGACGAGTTTGCATAATTCTCGATTTTGAAGGAGCATTCCGTCGAAGGGGTGGATGGTCCAAGAACCATTTTTCAGAAAAAGATTTAACTTGAACAGTTCGCTGCCATAGATATATTCGATGTTAATATTAGAATCTGACATGATTTCAAAAGAGAATTCTAACATAGCCTAACCTCCTGCAACGACAACCTAATTGCGCTACTTGCTCGCTCTGACCCAACTTAAACCCCAGTTATAGGCCTTATCCAGCTCTTGATGCCCCTGAAAATGCCGAACAATTCGCTCAATACTTAACGTTTCATCCTTCACATTCTGAATCATAGCGATGGCACACATCCGGAGATCGTTATCATGCTCATCCAGATTAACAATGATGTCAGGTCCGCCATTTTGCTTAATTGTGACGATGCCATCCGCCTCAGACCATTTCGATACACCCTCGTAAATGAAGGTGAAAATCAGAATCCGCTTGAAATTGGCCAGCTTGGTTCCATTAATGCGAATGTTCTCTCCGGTTTTAACTGAACCTGTTCGATCATCACCATCAAGAGCGATATAAGGTTCACGCGTAAGCGATCCAAATGAATTGCCTAGTGCCTGAATTAATCCTTTTCTGCCATCTTTAAGTTCATACAGACAAGCTAAATCAAGATCGATTCCGCTAGATGATTCCCCCCAGAAGCCACGGTTGCTTGCCGGTTGTTGATTCCAATTCAGGTTAATTAAGATTTCCCCTAGACCGCCCGACTTCTTCTCGAGGTTGATCTTATCTCCCTTTTTCGTTAATACAATTTTGGAAAGATTAATCTGTGGTCCATTTTCCGGTTTCGGTTTCGGTTCCGGGGGCGCGATCTGAATTTCTGGAGCTTTCAACGTTGGCTGCTCATTTTCTACAACAACACCATAACTGGCACATAGCGCTTTAAGCCCTCCAGCGTATCCAGCACCGATTGCACTGAACTTCCACTCCCCGTTGTATCTATATAATTCTCCTATAACAATGGCCGATTCTACGGAGAACTGATTGCCTAAGTCATAACGAAGTATTTCTTGCCCTGAGGCTTGATTCACGAAACGGAGATTGACGCTGCTGACCGCACTAAAATTTTGACGCCTCGCTTCACTTTCATAGATCGTAAGTGTAAAAGCAATCCGTTCAACGTCAGTCAACACTCGTTTCAGATCAATATTCAATTGTCTTTCATTTGCCTGCTTCTCGATGTATGTCATAAAGCTATTGCTCGGATTTCCGTAAAAGATAAGATCTTCATCACCACGAACCTTACTGTTCTGTGCAAGTAAAAAGGCCGAAGTATCGAGCTCAATGTGATTGGGAGCCTGCCAACCGATAAAAACAGTTAGATTGGAAAGCGATGCATGCACTTTCGTTACATCCACCTTTTGTCCTTTGATTACAGCAACGACGGTCATGTTGACTTCACCCTTCTTCGTAAAAGATGTAAACAGAAAGGTGGCAACCAGAAGGCAACCACCCTTTACAAGCCAACCTCTAGCTCAAGCCATAGTTCGTAACTAGCGCAGCCAAACCACCTGAGAAACCACTACCTACCGCTTGGAATTTCCAATCGCTTCCGTGACGATAGAACTCACAGAAGACGACCGCTGTTTCAATGGAGAAGTCTTCACCTAAATCATAACGAAGAATCTCATTCTGATTCGCTTCATTCACTACCCTTACGAAAGCGTGGCTCACTTGTCCAAAATTTTGAGAACGTTGCTGTGCATCATGAATCGTAACGGTAATACCGATACGAGAGATCGCGGCAGGGACTTTGGCAAAATCGATCAAAATCTGCTCATCATCGCCGTCACCTTCACCCGTACGATTGTCCCCCGTGTGAACAACCGCGCCGTCATAAGCCTTAAGGTTGTTATAAAAAACAAAATCTGCTGCTGATTTGGCTTTGCCATCTTCATGAAGAAGAAACGCAGAAGCATCGAGATCGAAATCTCCACCGCCATTATATCTATTGGTATCCCAGCCAAGTCCTACAATGATTTTGGTAAGACCTGGGTTGGTTTTGGTTAGGTCAATGCGTTGACCTTTGGATAAATCAATCGACATGGTTATCTCACCTTTCAGATCAAATAATGGACAGGGCATTATCGGCCCATACAGTTAGTATATAGGTTTGGTTACATAAATCGCAATGATTCGACTCCTAAAGTACAGCGCCATATTGTCTAAGCAGGCCTGCTATTTCTTTAAATCCGTATTCCTGAGCATAGCTTAACGCCGTATTTCCCCTGTTATCACGAATATTCGGATCTGCTTGCACATTCAGCAATTGTTGTACGCATGTGTACCGCCCATTATAAGTGGCCACCATTAAAGGGGTTTCCCCACCGTCATAGCACGTAAAGATCGGCTTTGCGCCATGTTCAAGCAAAATCCGGAGCATGCGGTCATACCCGTGCATACAAACGGCCGAAAGAACAGACCTTCCTGATATAAATCGAATGTTCGTATCTGCTCCATGCTGAAGCAAGAACTCTACTGCCGCTATTCGGTTATGATAAGCAGCCCAGAATAAGGCCGTATTCCCATCGGCATTTGTTAAATTAATCTGTGCGTTGGCCGAAAGTAAGGTTTGCATCATGTCCATCTTTCCTTCACTTGCTGCGATGGTTAGAGGAGCTTCGTTGTTTTTGATACGATTCGGATTGGCTCCAATTGCAAGCAATAGCCGTACTTTGCCCATGTTACCCTGACGAACGGACTTGTTAAGCATGCCGGACAACATGCCTTGATATGCGTTCACTGGGTATAATGTGCTGCTTCCTCGTTGTTTCCCAAATAAACGGCTTTCATATTGTTTATATGTATTCCTAGCTACTCTGGCAAAACGCTTGTGTAAATTTAAACAAATGACGTTCGTATCTGCAGGCAAGATCTTATCTTCCCCGACTTTTTGCGCAACACTACTATAAAATGCCTTCTTATTCCCCAATAAGGGCCGTTTAACTTTGAGCATAAGGATGTAATGATTTTTCTCAGGGAAATATTCGACTTTCTTCCGAACCAAATACGCCTCTTTAATAATCGGATACAGTTGAAGCTCTTTCTTAATCCTTATGATGAACTGCTCTGATAACTCATGAGGGATAAACGTATCTGTATGTCGGACTTGCGCTCGCTCTGCGTTCGCTAGTTGGACTCGTTCCGCGTACTGCTGACCATAGGCGACATATTCCTTCACTTTATCTTCTTTGCCCAGCTTGGCGTAATAAGCAATCAATTGCCGACAACTTGCGAATGTGAAGGCATGGTCTAATTCCATCGCTTTCCTCAAGGCTTCAACACCAAGTGGATGCTGCTCCTCTTCATCCGTAATGAGAAGGGCGGCCCCCATTTCCGCATAAGCCGGAGCAAACTGAGGATCACGCCCAATGAGATATTGGTAGATGGGCAGAGCATCGGTTTCTCCATACAATTGATTCGTCATTTGTGCAATTTCCCATACCTGATGGAGCGTCATATCTTTCCTTTTATCGTATTTGACACGCTCGAGATGTTCTTTTATTTGCTGATAGTAATGGAACCGCTCTGTCCAAGATTTGCGAACATTCATTTTCCATTGTTGGCTGAATTGATCCGTCAGGGAATCTAAGGCATCCCCCAAGAGGGCTTCCGCCGATGAAATATCACTTAACACGGGCGGTTCAGCCTGCTGGCCAATCGAACGCAAACGATCCTTCAATGATGGATGCGTATCGACATAGCCGGTTTCAATTTGAAGCACTTCATTCAGCCATCGCCTTGTGTCCGCCTTATCCTGTGGCTCACGGAAAAAACGATGCATCTCCTGATAAACGAGAGGTGGTTCTTCCTCCTCAATCGCACGTTTATCCATTGAATTCCAAAAATAATTTTCTAGATTTCGATGTTGAATTGAGATATGTACCAAAGCATCCGCCATAGCCGCTGGACTTGTTAATTGTGCTGCAAATCGATCCGCTTCGTATTCATTCTCTCTGGCTAAAACAAAGGTATAAGCATTTAATTTGGGTGCATACCACCGAATAAAAGCTTTAAATAGAAAGCTCCATCCTTGCTTCTTTTCCGAGAACTGCTCCATCAACTGATTCCATGTTCTTCGTACACGGTAGATCCAACCGTGAAATTTGGAATGAGCACGCGACAAATGCCCTAATTCATGCGCGAGAACCGCACGAAACTGTTCCCGGGACAATGCCTGCATGAGAGGCAAACCAATAATTAAGTAGTTCCTATGCCATCCAAACAAGCCTAGACGCGGAATTTGAACAACTGATGCATTAAACTCATTGGTCAACAATACGTTATGGATTTTGATGCTTTTTGCTATCCTGTTTAATGATTTCACTTCTTGCATCAATAGTGGTGCATTTCGCTGCGTCATTGCAATCCCCTCAGGGGCATGGAATTTGACTTTAAGCGATCGTAAAATCATCCAAATCACTGCAATCAATGGAACGCCTAACTTAAATAGTAGAAGGGGACTTTTTAGAAGCACGGTAAGCAGTAATAACGATAACACAAGCAGCAGCCCCATAATCACTATAATATAGGCGAATCCAAGTCCTACGAGAGAAAATACGCGAAGCAGATATAACTTCGGTGCTTTCTTGGCCTCTTCTTCCAATCTTTTGACTAGACGTTCAAATTGCTCTCGTGACAACCTAAACACATCCTGTACATGAATTTTTTGGTTATTTATTCTTTTTTCGACATTTCATCTTAAACTCCTTTTGAAAAATGGAACAACATCATTTATCCGGGCTCGCTGGGATGGAATAATACCTAAAGTTTTTCACTCTACTCTATTAAAAGTTGTTTGATATCAGGGGATTTGGGGTAAGTAACCGTATGCCACAGTCGCCTAAAGCGGCTTGCTAACACTCAACTTTCCAGGAGGGATTACCATGAGCAAACATATTATCGGCGTATTCAACACGGAAGAAGAAGCGATTCGCGTTATCAACCAATTGAAGGCAGAGGGATATAGCTCGGAGGAACTCTCCGTAGTGGGCCGCAACCGCGGTGATCTGGACCATATCGAAGAAGCGACCGCGACCAAAGCGGAAGAAGGTCTGGCAACAGGCGCGGCGACAGGCGGCGTACTAGGCGGGGTGACGGGGCTGCTCGTGAGCATCGGCGCTTTGGCGATTCCCGGACTGGGTCCCATCCTTGTAGCAGGTCCCATCGTGGCGACCTTAACAGGTGCAGCTGTCGGGGCAGGTGCAGGCGGACTGGTCGGCGGCTTGATCGGACTTGGTATCCCCGAGAAGGATGCGATGCTTTATGACGAATATGTTCAAAAAGGCAAAGTGCTCGTCCTCGTAGACGGCGACGCCGAAAGCGCCAATCTGGCGTATCGGATTTTTCGCGCACACAAGTCGCTCAATGCGGATACATACAGTCCGGACTACGGGTACGTAAGCAATACAGGCGGCGCCAACAACCGCTATCGCAATAACTTGTAAAGCCGGCGCTGTGCCATGCTTACAGCATGACATATGCATAGCTAAGACCTACAAGAGGCTGTTGCCAAAAGTCACTTTAGACTTTTGGCAACAGCCTCTTTTTTCTTTAATGACCGATATGGAATAAATGAGCAATAAACTGCTTCCCACAAAATAACTGGATTTTCTCCATCTATTTGAAGCAGATTTCTCGAATTCGAAAGATTAACTGTATTTCCTGTCGTTAAATTCCTTCGATTTGCTCGATTCTTCAAATTTCACCCAAATTAAATGTACTTCTTCCATTTAATCACGAAAGTACGTCTAGTTCGAGCAAATTAGCTGTAGTTTATACATCTAAACACGAATTGGCAGCCATAAAACACAAGCAGGCCCGCATCCTATCGGACGCTAGCCTGCTTGTGTCGATCCCTATCGCTTCATTGTGGCGCTGCCTGAGCTATACGTATCGGAGAACTCGCTCGCCGATTTATCATTATCCCAAACATCGGCATACGCAGAGTTTTTCTTGAATTCCTCCAATGCGAAGGAGCAGGAAGGGATAATCTTGCGCCCTTTGTCACGGGCTTCGTGGACGACCACGTCTAGCAACTGTTTGCCCAGTTGACGACCACGGTAGCGCGGGTCCACGTAGGTATGATCAATTACCCAAGTATCGGTATCGACCAACTTGTAAGTAATCTCACCGACCGTACCTGACAGCGTGCTGAGGATGAAGGCGTTGCCTTGCTTTTGTAGAACAATCTCCTCCTCAGCCTCGTGGAACGTGTTGTCTGCTTCCATAGTGGAACACCTCCTGAAGGATATGATGCTTGTTTGTCCTTATTACCCTTTAGGAGAGGCGGTGAAACAAAGATTGGCATGGAAGCAACTGCGCTACGCGTCAATTCCGCCATCGCGTGATTACATCTTGAATTTGTCTACTAAAACGAGCAACTCGTCTGCCAAGTGTGTAAGTCCCGAAGATGATGATGAAATTTCTTGCATAGAAGCCAGCTGTTCTTCTGCGGCGGTAGATACATTCTGGGTTCCGGATGCTGTTGCCTGAGCGACACTGGCGATGCCTTCAATATCTTGAACAACTTGCGTGGTCCCTGCGGAAATTTGCTGAGTAGCTGCCGTAACCTGCCGGACATGGCTATTTACCTCATCGACAGATTGTTCAATCTCAGAAAATAAGCTTCCTGCCGTATGAACGACTTCAATGCCCAGAACAACTTCATTAATGGCCGATTGCATAGACGCCTGAACCTTATCAATCTCAACCAGAATGGTACGGATTAGACCCGCAATTTTGTCCGTCGACTTGGAGGATTGTCCCGCAAGTTTCTTCACTTCATCGGCTACGACAGCAAAACCGCGTCCGTGTTCACCTGCCCTTGCCGCTTCGATTGCTGCATTAAGAGAGAGCAGGTTCGTTTGTTGAGATATTTCTGTGATAGCTTCCGTGATTTGGCTAATCTCTTTGGAAGTAACAGCAAATTGGGCAATCACTTGCGCAAGTCCGTCCACGGAGCTGCTAATGGAGCTCATCTGGCCTATTGCGGTCTGTATCGCTCGTCCGCCTTCCGATGATTTCTCAGAGGCCGTTATTGTAGTCACCTGGGCAGATTGTGCGCTCACTGCAATTTGCTGAATGTTTGCCGATACTTTATGGATCGTCTGAACGCTTTCCTCTACCTTGTACACCTGCTGATTAGCCCCATTCGCCATCTGTTCGGTAATACCCGCAATATGCTCGGTGGCCTTGGAGCTCTGCTCTGCGCTTGCCAATAGCTGCTGCGAAGATGCAGCCAGCTGATTAGATGATTGACTCACTTCAAGCAACACGGTTTGGAAAGATTCGCAAATATGGTTAAAGCTGTTCGCAACGACCCGAAACTCGTCCTTTGTTTGGATTTGAAAACGTACTGTCAAATCGCCATCAGCAAGTTGCAATGCAGCTTTCTCCATGTCGAAAACTACACGAGTAATCGAACGATAAAGCGCGACAAACAGATAAATCGATGCCACTACCGCAAATATACAAATCAGTTGAATCAAAATAGTCATCTTGTTCTCGCTGACAGCGCGCTTATGCAGACTTTGATCGATCCAATCGATTCGCCCGCTCCATTGCTCATTGAAGCGATCTGCTACCTCACTCGACAACTTTTGCACCTCTTGTACCTGCAATGAAACTTTGAGCGGCATAATAACTTTGGACTGAACGTCATCTAACATCCGTGTAACAGCTTCCTGCGTTTTCTCGTCTCCAGCTTTCACACCGTGATCGGCGGCTGCTTGAGAAGTGTCCGAAGAAGCTTGATAAATCGCCGCCCATTCCGTTTGAACCGCTTCCGCTCCCGCAGCAATTTTATTCTTATCATTCACGCCAAATGTTGATAGCGTAACTGCCATCAGCGTATCGAGCTGGAAGCTATCGAAGTGAAGTAAGAGTTTGGGAAATTGCCGAATGGTCTCCTCCTTGATTTGAAATAATTCTGGTTGAGAGTCCAATAGAAGGCCCGACGACATTCCCAACCGATCGATTAGTCTTGATAACCGATTGGTTAATACCGAGTGTGCGTCAAAGCTTTCAATACGTTTAAGCTCAAGTCCTTTCACTTTCAATTGGCCCCAGCGGCTGACGAAGTCGCCCCACGTCTCTTGCAGGGATTGATCCTCACCTTCCTTCGCCACGTAGAATCCAAGCGTTTCAATTGCAATGTCGGCTTTGGCTTCTGCGGCTTTCCAACGCTCGACGTCCGACGGATTCGTACGAGCACTCTCCTGCAATGTCCGATGCATCTCCAGCGCACGTAATAGATTGCCTACTGTACGGACAGCCTCCAAACCACCAATCTGCTTGTGAACAGCAGACAGCGAGGCGCGCGAATCAATAACAGATCGCCCCATCAACACGAGCAATGGCACGAGCACCACAATCCCGATCAACGCAAACTTACCCAAGAACGAAAACCGATTTAACAATAAGATCCCCGGGTTCAAACCGCGTGATCCGATAGATCTCCACCACCGAATGAAAGTAATAAATCGTTCCATAGCACTCAACCATCTCCTTCACATACTCAAAAATTTAAATGGCATACAAGTTTAATCCTAGATGCTGGGCATAATATTCTTCCCATTGTGAGCATGTCATCGGTTGCGCGTAATGAAACCCTTGTGCAAGGCTGCACCCCACTTCCAGCAGCACCTTTTCCTGTTCGCCATGTTCGACACCTTCGGCGATGACATCAATGCCTAGTCGATTCGCAAGGAGAATAATGGCCGAAACGATGAAGCGCTGATTATATTCCGTGTGAATATTCCGTATTAACGACCTGTCCAGCTTTAACCGATCGATAGGTAATTGGCGAAGTCGATGATAATTGCTTAATCCAACGCCAAAATCGTCAATGGCCGTTCTAATTCCCATCTCACGGACCTTACGAAGCTTCCTGCTTATTTGATCAACTTGATCAAGCTCCATAGATTCGGTGATTTCAAGTTCAAGAAATCGGGGATCGACGCCAGTCTCTCGGATAATACGGTACAAATCTTCCAGAAAAGAAGGACAGTTCAATTGCGTAGGCGATATATTAATAGAAAAAGAAAGAGGCGGAAGCCCAAGTGCGGCAAAGCGTTGGTGTGCCATACACCCTTCTCGCATAACCCATAAACCAATTTGTACAATAAGTCCGTTCTCTTCGGCTATAGGAATAAAGGTTGATGGCGGTACTATTCCATAATTCGGATGATTCCAGCGGACAAGTCCTTCAATGCCTACAATATGCCGATGCTTCATCTCGATTTGCGGCTGATAGTAGAGACTCAATTGGTCGGTTACAATGGCTCTCGCCAAATCCTTTTTTAAAGAAGAAACTGAAATGGGTACGTGGACAATAGGAATCACCTTCTCTTCTAACCGAAATTAAATCATTTATTTCCGATAAGTTTACTTAGGTTTGGATTTTAGCATCAATATTTTACCATGTCAATGATTGGAATTGCTGTAATCCAGCCTAAATAAGCCCTTATCCCTCCAAATACAGCCCTATGAAATTTTTTATTGACAAAAGTTTCCTTTAAATGCTAGATTGATTTCAACATTACACCAAGTAAACACATCGGAATTATATTATTATTGGTTTGACCAGAAAATTTAAGCAGTAAGAGAGGGGTATTATTCATGGGGAATGCATTCGCTTGGAAACCACTTATTAAACGAACATCATCATTATTTGTACTGTCTGCTCTCGTTGCAGGTACGGTCGCGTGCGGGGGTAAGGAAACTTCGACACAGCCAGCTGCCACGGCAGCGACCACAGCAGCAACTGCAGCAGCCAGCACCAAACCAGCAGGGGGCAAATCTTACGAGCTGCTCAATGTATCGTATGACCCGACACGGGAGTTATATGAAGCTTACAACAAATCGTTCACTAAGTATTATGAGGAGAAGACCGGCAACAAAGTGACTATCAAACAATCTCATGGCGGTTCTGGCAAGCAGGCGCGATCCGTCATCGACGGTATCAAGGCCGACGTGGTGACACTGGCCCTGTCCGCAGATATCGATCCATTAGAGAAGGAAGGCCTGATCCAGCCAGGCTGGCAGCAGGAGTTCAAACTCAACAGCGCACCGTACACTTCAACGATCGTTCTCCTCGTTCGCAAGGGCAATCCGAAGGGCATTAAGGACTGGGATGATTTGGTGAAACCGGGCACTGAGGTCATTACGCCAAATCCGAAAACTTCGGGCGGAGCGCGCTGGAACTATGTGGCAGCCTGGGCATACTCGCTGGGCAAAGGCAATGATGAAGCGCAAACGAAAGCGTTTGTCGGTAATATTTACAAGAACGTCAAGGTGCTTGGCACCGGTGCACGCGATTCAACGATAACTTTTGTTGAGCAAGGTATTGGCGATGTGCTGATTGCTTGGGAAAACGAAGCTTTGTTATCCGTCAAATCCGAACCAAACAAATATGAAATCATCTATCCGTCCATCTCTATCCTTGCTGAACCACCAGTCGCGATCGTAGATAAAGTTGCGGATAGCAGAGGCACGCAGGAAGTTGCCAAAGCCTATCTCGACTACTTGTACAGCGATGAAGGACAAACAATTGCCGCGGAAAACTTCTACCGTCCGACCTCTGAGGCGATTGCGAAGAAATACGAGTCCAAATTTCCCAAACTTAAACTCGTGACGATTAATGACGCCCCATACGGCGGTTGGGCAAAAGTACAAACCGCTCATTTCAATGATGGAGGCATCTTCGATCAGATTTACAAACCAGCAGCTAAATAAAAGGGGTTAACCTCGTTATGCAAACAGGTTGGAAAGTTAAAAGCATACTCCCCGGATTTGGCGTCACCATGGGGTTTACCCTGCTGTACTTGAGCCTCATCGTGCTGATACCATTATCCGCGCTCATCTTGAAGACGGCGACGATGCCGTGGGATCGCTTCTGGGCAGTCATCACCGACCCGCAGGTGGTTGCTTCATATAAACTGACATTCGGCGCCTCGCTCATAGGAGCGCTGATCAACGCCGTCTTCGGCTTCATCGTAGCCTGGGTACTCGTGAGATACCGTTTTCCGGGCAAAAGAATTCTGGATGCGCTAGTCGATATGCCCTTCGCACTTCCGACAGCCGTGGCGGGCATCGCTTTAACCAGCCTGTATTCCTCCAAAGGCTGGATCGGCTCACTCTTGGAGCCGTATGGCATCAAAATCGCATTCACACCGCTGGGTATCATCATCGCACTAACGTTTATCGGGCTACCGTTCGTCGTACGGACGGTTCAGCCTGTCATTGAAGAACTCTCAGCCGAAACGGAGGAGGCAGCGGCAACTCTCGGAGCTGGACGGCTTCGCACGTTCCGGAAGGTAATCTTGCCGGAACTGCTGCCGGCCCTCTTGACCGGTTTCGCTCTGGCGTTTGCCCGAGCTGTCGGTGAATACGGCTCCGTCGTTTTCATCGCCGGTAACATCCCGATGTTCACCGAGATTACGCCGCTGCTCATCATGACGAAGCTCGAACAATACGATTACACTGGCGCTACGGCCATTGCCGTTGTTATGCTGGTCGTTTCGTTCGTGTTGCTGCTGCTCATTAACTTCGTGCAGTGGTTCGCAAACCGCAAAGTCATCTCGAACTGATTGGGGCCCTAAGTGAAAGGGGGAAACCGCAACATGGCGGGAATTGCAACGAATATCCATGCAGAAAGTCGTACCGCCCGTCCGAAGCATGTAACCGAAGCACCTTGGGTGAAGTGGACGCTAATTGGCATAGCACTTCTGTACTTGACTCTGCTGCTGGTGCTTCCGTTAATTACTGTTTTTGTGCAGGCATTTAAAAAAGGACTCGAGGTCTACCTCTCCGCCTTCGATGATGAAGCAGCGAGACATGCCATTATCCTAACACTCAAAACGGCAGCGTTTGCCGTGCCGATGAACATTATTTTTGGTGTGAGCGCCGCATGGGCCATCGCTAAATTCAAATTCAAGGGCAAGAACGTGCTGATCACACTGATCGATTTGCCCTTCGCGATTTCACCCGTTATTGCGGGCCTTGTTTTTGTGCTGCTATTCGGAGCCAAAGGCTGGCTCGGGCCGTGGTTAAACGCGCATGATATCCAGGTTATTTTTGCGCTGCCGGGCATCGTTTTGGCTACTACCTTTGTCACCTTCCCGTTCGTTGCGAGGGAGTTGATCCCCGTCATGCAAGCACAGGGGGTGCAGGAGGAAGAAGCAGCGACGACGCTGGGCGCAAAGGGCTGGTACATCTTCCTGAAAGTTACGCTGCCCAATATCAAATGGGGATTGCTGTATGGAATCATCCTGTGCAATGCACGGGCCATGGGTGAATTTGGTGCGGTATCGGTCGTTTCCGGGCATATTCGCGGGGAAACCAATACGATTCCATTGCACATTCAGATTTTGTATCAGGAATACAAATATGCGTCGGCGTTCGCTTTTTCAACCTTGTTGGTCGGACTTGCGTTGGTCACACTGCTGGTTAAACGTTTCCTTGAGTGGAAGCAGGAACAATCGGAGACATAACGGAGGAAGGCATTATGCAGATCGAGGTTAGACAGCTTTCTAAACAATTCGGCGGCTTCCTAGCTGCCGATGATGTTTCGTTTAGCGTGCAGCAGGGGCAATTGATTGGCTTCTTGGGGCCGAGCGGGGGCGGCAAAACGACCATTCTTCGCATGCTTGCCGGTCTGGAAGAGCCGACTAGCGGACATATTTTGTTCGACGGGCAGCTGGTTAACGACCTGGCGCCGCAAGCGCGGAACCTGGGCTTTGTTTTTCAGAACTATGCGCTATTTCGACACATGAGCGTGTTCGATAACATCGCCTTCGGGCTGAACGTGCAAAAGAAAAAGAAAGTGGACATTCAGGCCCGCGTTCACGAGCTCATTACATTGACTGGACTGACGGGGCTGGAAAAAAGGCTCCCCCATCAGCTTTCCGGCGGCCAGCGACAGCGTGTAGCATTCGCTCGGGCATTGGCACCCAACCCAGGGTTGCTGCTGCTCGATGAGCCTTTCGCTGCCATTGACGCAAAGGTGCGCAAGGAACTGCGCACCTGGTTGCGTGAAACCATTAATAAAGTCGGCATCACGACGATATTCGTCACGCACGATCAGGAGGAAGCCGTCGAGGTGGCTGACGAAATCATGATCATCTCACAAGGCCGTCTAGAGCAAAAGGGCACGCCTATCGATATTTATAAGAACCCACAAACACCTTTCGTGGCGGGCTTTATTGGTGAATCCAGCGAGATCTCGGATGCCCATCAACTATGGGGCTTTGAGCAGTTGACTAGCGGCAGCAAGGCCGTGATCCGCCCAGAATTCGTCGAGGTCGGAGATAAGAGTGAGCTGAGTCACCCCTCCGCATCCCAAGAAGGCATCGTGCGGAATCTTTTCTTTCGCGGAACGAGCTGGCAGGTGGAAGTGGAAGTCGGGGCGTTCAAGCTGATCGCTTACCGATCGTTAGAGAAGCCAGCGCTGCATCCAGGTGCTAGCGTTCACTTGCTCATCCATCGCGTTTACGTATTCGATGGCATTAAGACGTCAATCATCGAGAATGGGCTTAAGCAAGATCCGATTCCAGTACATATTTGAGAAGCAAAAACCACAGCCTTTACGGTTGTGGTTTTTGTTATGGAAGTGAGGAAGTATTAAATTCCTGATCGTTACGCCTAGCACATTAAGTATTTATGAGCAAAGCTACGCTATGTGCCCAGACTACTTTTTCAGCGCACTCACAATGGCATTAACGCCATACGTTCTACTGATCGGACCGTATCCGAAAGCGACCGCACCATTGATCTTGTACACATGATTTGCCTTCACCGCTTTAAGTGATTTCCACACGTCCGTTTTCTCCCATTCATCTGCAAGAGCAGGCAGGGATTTATCCGTGTAATTAAAGTATCCTAGGAAAATATAATCTGGATTGATCTTGGTTATGCCTTCAAGGCTAAGTTCTGCGCCATCCCCATTCGCCTGTTCCGGAGGCTTTAGACCCAGCGGCTCATAATAATGACCAGCATATTTGGTGCCTTGCAGCCACATCGTTTTCTCTCTAACCTGAGCGTAGGCAACCGTTCCTTCCACGCCTTTCAGCTGGTCCTTCGCTTGCGTGAACGTGGCCGTGAACTTGTCGATCGCTTTCTTCGCAGCATCCTCTTGGCCAAGCATTTCGCCGAACTTCGTCATCGATGATAAAATCAGCTTCACCCCTTAGCGCGATAAGAATCCCGCTTTTCGTCGTGAGCTGCGCCTTATGTCCTTGATGTATACCTTCCTGAAGAAGGGATTGATACACACCATGTATATCTATAGGCACCTGCAGGAAAAAGGCGGCTAACGCATCGTATTGATTCTCCATACAGTCCCCCTCTAGTCGAGCGTTTTCCTTATTGTAAACTAGAAGTGGGGGGTTGCTCAATGTTGGTTTTGTGGCGGGATGAGGGCGGGTGGTTTCTTGTACCTATATAAGAAAAAGACACCCGACGGGTGTCTCCTGAAGTTGAATCTATGAAACTTGTTCGAATATTGGAAGAATGTACTGATACATGTAATTAGTACTTATATAGAATAGTATCTCCACTTGAACCTGTCTTAATCTTCTCATCATCTGTGAATCTAGTCACCAGTTTGTTAATTAATAAATTTTGCGTACCTTAACATTCGTTCAAGGATTACTGCTGTTTGGGCACGATTCAAGGATTTCCTTCCAGAGTACGCAGCGTCCTCCTGGCCCATAATTATCTTTGCGTTCATCAATGCCTCCACAGAGGCTTTCGCCCAATCGCTCACATTCTCTAGTTCCGACAAAACATTCTCTGCTGAAGATCTCTCATTATCTATTATTGCAAGTGCCCTATGTAGTATGACTGTTGATTGTTCTCCCGTTACAGATTCATTTGGTCGGAACGTTCCATCTTCAAAACCTTCAATCAAATTGAATTTCGCAGCAGTTGCTATTACGTTTGCATACCAATCAGTATCATGAACGTCTGAAAAATTGGTTAGTGCTTGTGCCGTCACCAGTCCTAACGCTCTAACGATGAGAGCAGCAAATTGAGCACGAGTTACTGCATCTTCAGGAGCGAATGTCGTTGGAGTCGTCCCAGTAATAATAAACTTCGATGCTAATAATTCAATTTCTCTCTGGGCCCAGTGATCTCTAACATCTACGAAATTCTTCTTAGACTCCACTATAGCATATATACTATTGCCGTTTCGTTTCATAGTCACTTCCGTTTTCCCGTCCTTCGCACTTAAAATCGCCGGTACAAAAGAAAAGGTTCTTGAAGCCAAGTCATAATAAACGGCTGCCGTTTCGTTGGAGTTGAGTACTCGATTAACCGTAATGCTTCTTTTAACATAGGTGTTTCCAAAGTCGTTGATAATTACTTCTTTGTCACCAGCCTTTGCAACTACATTAAAATCAATCAGATCGGAAATTAATTTCATACCCGTGGTTTCGGCATTCGTTATAATTGAATTCTCATCTACTTTTCTCATTCTGATCTGTAGCCCGATATCTTCGATTCGGGACTGTAGATTCTCTTCAAGATGTTTTGGGTCAATAATTTTTAACGGCAACGAGTAACTTGAGTTTGACAGTTGCACAATAATGACCATATCTTCATTGTTCTGCCTGGCCTTAATTATTGAAGAAGCTGCGATTTCGACTTGCAGATTTTCGACATTCTCAGGAATATTAATGAGTAGTTTCGATTCATTCGTAAACTTTTCCTTTTCAATTAACTTCAGTGACTTCTCAATCATTTCTTCATTAATTATCGCTTTCGTGACTTCTTTCCCGTCATCCCCCTTCTCCTTGATAATTTGGGATGAATTTAATGTAATCTTGACGGTATCCTCCACAAGTTCAGGCTCTGGCGCTACAAGTGGCATTAAAAACATGCCGCCGCCTCCTCCGCCAATGAATCCTCCAGAATTGCCTGAGGACGGAGCGGAATGATTCACCTTAGTTGGATCACTGTCCATCATATCTCGACGTTGGACGGTTACATAGACATACCCTTCTGAGTTTCCGAGCTCATGAACGTTAATAGTTATTGATGAGCCGGCTTCCACTAGACCTTCTCCGATCGGTTGTCCGTAAGCATTATAAACGAAAATACGGTCTCCCAATTGCAACCCATTCACTACCACTGTATCCTGTTGCCCCGCAGGACGATTGTTAACGCTTATATTGTTCGCGTTCAATTTAACGGAAGTACGGTCTTGTAACGGGGTAAAGGCTACATATGGTGCTTCTTCTCCATTTAAGCTTACTGTAATAGTTATCCCAATCGCACCTGCAGGTATCGTTGTATTCTTAGGAACTGTGAAGGCATAACTGCTTGAACCCGCTTTAACGCTTCCCAAGGAATCTCCTAATTTATCGTCCTCGCTGACGAAGTGAAAATGGTATTCATAGGCGCTCAATTCTTTTTCTGGAGGAAGGAACGTGATCTTACCCGCTACTTTATCGCTTTGCGGATCTTCATCAATAAACTTGAGCTCCCGTGGCAAGTATTTAGGCGTATCCCATAGTATAATTTGAATTGGATTATATGGTTTGTTAGTCCCCCGATTCACTGCATAGATACCCAAATATACTGCCTGTTCAGGAACTTCCCCTTGAATATCACATGATATAACTCCAGCACTATCTCGATTTCCACAGTAGCCAGCAATATTATCTCCTACTGGCATCCCAGCTTCATTGTTGAAAAATACCCGATATTCTTGTAAGGCAGTAGCTACTACGGGAGGAGGAAGAATGTACAACTTCCCTGAAATTTTTCCCGAGACCACCGATGTGTCCACAAACATGGCATCTAACGCCCTGGTTGAATGTTCCGCATATTTTTTAAACTCATCAATAGATGTAAACTTATGAATAATGTTTCTTTGTAAATGATCTACCATTTCGTAAGGGTTAAATTCTGATACATATAGTGTACCATCTTCCTCCACATTTACTTCATTAATGGCAAATGGCAAATTAAACAGTACCTTGCCCGTATTGCTATCATAAACACTATATCGCGCGAATGCATACGGAGAATCGACATAAATAATGTCCTCTGAGAAGGTTGCTTGTACAGCTTGAAGATTGCTAACATCTCGCTTCACACCAGCGTAATACAGTTCTGTACCGTCCAAGACCATGGCAGTACTACTAAAAGGTAAGTTTCCTAATTGCAAAACAAAATCCACTTTCTCATACGTTGCGGCATCAAGTACATAAAGATGATTCCCATCATATTCGGTAACATATAATCGATTATTCACTGGGTCAAGTAACATAGCATCACCTGTAATAGGACTTTCCACCTCATTGGGTTGGCTAGTAGCTTTAGGTTGATAACTATTTCCGTAAACCATATCTACAACAGTAAGAGGTGAAGCATAGACTAATTGATCGCCTTTCACTAACACTTTTCTAGCCGTAGTTGGAATTGCTATATGTGAAATTAAATTTCCATAGACGATATCCACTACCCCGATAGTGCTACTTCCACTTAATGCGACATATAATTTATCCTCATAAAGTTCGATGTCCGTTGGGCTTGATCCAACAAATTTTTGATCGACTACCGACATATCCTCCTTACGTATTGTATATAGATTATTGTCTGCGGTAATCGCGTAGATAAAAGCATCTGTAGCAACCCAATCCAGCACCTTGCTATTTAATATAATAGAGTTACCTTCCTTAACTGGCTGCACTGGATCATTTGTAGCAATAGTTTGCTTTACTAACTGATTTGTATATCTAGGAATATAGTAAACATGACCAACATTATCTAGTAAAACAAGATCAGTTAAGGACGAAAACACATCGACTCGGCTATATGTATTCCTGTCATACACGGAATGATTCGTCGCAACATAACGATTATTGACTGTTATAATATCTTGATCGGGATCGGTATACATATTTACTTCATATGTCCCAATAATTACGTCGGGACGATCTGCACTTAGCTTCCGGTTTCCTACAAACACATCTTCTCCATCAGCAACAATCCGTTCCCCGACAATGATATTGTTTGCCTTCAATTGAAGCGTATTAATATCCAGAGCGAAGTTTGGGCCGTACAGTATCCCCTTTTCGGTATGAAGAGCTATATTTTTAGCCCAGAACAATTGAAGGTTTTCTGGACTCTGTAAAACCGTCTCTATATTGGTATCTCTGTTTATCGAGTAGATTTCTTTCACCCCTTGGGTCACGTAGGGGGTATACACAATCCGTTCGCGGTCACTTGTAAGTAGATATGGCTGCTTAAGAGTTGTTATCTTCTCTTCTTTCGTCAGATCGTTAAGTTGCATCTTCTGAATTGCGTATTCCCCGGATAACGCTATGTACAGTTCATTCCCAGCAAGTTCTATATCATTAGGTTGACTTCCTGTGGAAAGTGTAGTTTCCAGGGTCATTTGGTCTTTATCGATGACGAAAAGTTTATTGCTTTCTTTGGATATTGCATATATGTTTCCTCTATCGTTATCAATCACCCAATCTGTGATTTTATTGGACAAGTTCAAGGTACTAGAAGGTATCTCTGCTTGTGCAGTATGTTCCAGATATGCAGGTAAACCAGGTGTAATTAGAGCAAATCCGCAAATTATTGCCATGATTCGATTCGCCAGTTTATATTTCTTTACCATCTCGTCACCTCAGAAGTTTGGATTAGCAAAATACTTACATTTTGTATATTTTTTAATTTTCGTTGTATTTGGCATACACTAATCTCTGTTTTAATCCTTTAGACCAAGAAACATACACCTCTCTTATCTTTTTTTAGCGGGAACTATATTTCTTGCCCACTAAAATCATTTAATATATCTACTATAGTATTTCGTTGTAAATTAAGGGGGATGATTTCTCCCAAGCTTACGGCTGATGAACCTTTAAACCTTGAAAAAACGTATCGAAATTACTCAATGTCTTTGTCACCTATTATTTGTAAAATAGAACATCCCCCTAGTAGATATGCCTCTCATTTCATCAATTATTCTACCATGAATGGAAATATGTTCCTACATATTTTGCTTGAATCCCTTAAGTTTCATTCCAATTAACGTTCTATACTCAACATAACTAAGCACCTTAATGTTCGTTTTTCTCTCTTTTAATGAAATCATAAACAGCTCGTGCAATCATTTACACTAGAAGGGGTTCAACTCCCTACTCACCCATACAAGCACAAGAAAAAAGCACCCTCAAAGGGTGCTTTTTCTGTACTAGTATGGAGGTGAGGGGAGTCGAACCCCTGTCCGAAAATATTGCCACACAGGCATCTACGGGTGTAGTCACAGTTTTGATGTCACCCGAGCATCGCCCCGTAACCGGCTATGCGTTGGGTCAGCCTGATTGTCTTCCTACGTCCGACCCCAGGCGGAGACCAAACGTCGTATCCCACTATAGTTGAGCCCCTATCCCAGTCACATGGGCGATGCTGAGTAGAAGCACGCTAACAGGTTATTAAGCTGCTAAAGCGTAGTTGTTTTGTGTTTTGCCATTTAATAGGCTTTAGCGTTTTATAGTGGACGCGGCCCCACTACCCGCAACCCGCGCTCAAACTATCCCCGTCGAATCCAAGAACACCCCCGGATTGCCTTCGAAACCGTCAAAGACGGTGAAGGTTAAAAGGACAAGCTGTAGAGCCAAGTTACACTTGAAATCTCTTCGTTACAATTACTAGTATACCATAAGCAGATGAAATATGAACACTAGGTTCATGGAAGACAAGGTGTTACCTTCCAATACACCCAAGCTATCTGGCAATCTTCTGCTTCTCACGCAATGCGCGTTGAATATCGCGCTGTGCATCTTTCTTGGCAGCAGACTCACGCTTGTCGTATTGTTTCTTCCCTTTACCAATGCCAATAAGAAGCTTCGCGTAGCCATTCCGGATGTACACTTTCAATGGAACGACTGTGTAGCCTTCTTGCTTAGCCTGGCCTAGTATTTTGGCTATTTGTACTTTCTTCAACAATAGTTTCCGCGTCCGTGTAGGATCTTCCGGATTGCTGCGATTGCCTTGTTCGAAAGGACTAATATGCATATTATGTACAAAAGCTTCGCCATTCCGAATCGTCGAAAAGCTGTCGCCAATGTTGGCTTTACCTGCCCGTAAGGATTTGATCTCCGTGCCGGTCAGGACAAGACCGCATTCATACGTATCTTCAATGAAATAATCGTGTGAAGCCTTTTTATTCTGAGCGAGTAGTTTGCCATCAGCCTTTTTAGTTGCCACGTGAGATCCTCCTCCCGCACGCTAAAATGCAGGTAAATCTTGCTACAATGTGCAACCTATTGTAGCAAGATCAAGCCCGAAAAGCAAGAACCGGCGACTATCTCCGCCGCTTCTTGCTACCATCGCCGTCGTCGCTCCGGCGACGACCGCCCTTGGCGAGCGCGTTCACGCCGCTCGCCCAATCCATGCCGCTGCGCTCCGCAGCAGCGCCGCCGCCACCGCCCGCTTGGGCTTCGCCCCCAAGCGAAACCCCACGGCCACGCTCGCCGCCTTGGCCAACCCCGCTGTCAGTCCGCCCGGCGCCGACTGACTGCAACCGCTGGCGCAAGCTGCCACCTTCGCCAATCTTACCGCCTTTTTCGCGCTTGTCGCTCCAAGGCTTACTACCGCCCTTGCCGCGGCGCGATTTCCCTTGGCCTGCTGCATTGCCTTGGAAGGCTCCACCTCCGCCTTCTCCCACGCCAATACCAGCAATGTGTTCTGCTTTGCCATCTCCACTTCCAGCAAAGCCCTCAGCTCTTCTTTGACCTTGTCCTTGTCTTTGTCCTCTTCTCCCTTGACCTTGACCTTGATCTTGACCTTGACCTTCGCCTTGTCCCTGTCCTTGACCTTCGCCTTGTTGTCCTTCGCCTTGTCCTTGACCTCGTCTACCGCGGCCTTGACCTTGACCTGCACCTTGCTCTTGTCCTTGACCATTTCCTTGCCATTGGCCCTGACCTTGACCGCCTTTACCCCTAGATCTTCTACGACCTTTATCAGTTCCTGCCGCGCCCTCTGTACCAACAGTGCCTTCGGCAGCCCCGCGAGCAGCCATCTCGATCCGACGAGCAGCACCATTATCGGCACGCCCACGCTTCTTCCCTTGACCTGTCCCAGCATCTCCGCGTGTCCCTGAATTCCCGGTTGTTTGGTTCCCAGAAGCATCACCCTGATTCGCAGTCCCACCTTGCCCAACCACAGGTTGCGCCTTGGCAAAGCCACCTTTGCCTTTGTATCCGCCTTTGCCCTTCTCAGGTCTTCCGTTCGATCCACTCTTGCCCTTTTCTGGCCGACCAGATCTGCCGTTATCCGACTTACCACGGAAACCTTTAAATCCGCCTGCACCTTTGAACTTGCCTCCACCACCGCCGCCGCGGTTAAATGCACCCTCTTTGCGAGGTTTCATATCCAACAATTCAAAATCAATCGTATGATCTTCCATACTCACTCGCGCAACGCGCACCTTAATGCTGTCGCCAAGTCGATAGATTTTGGAGGTACGCTCACCAATTAGAGCATGTTGCTTCTCATGATGATTGTAGTAATCGTCAGTCAAATCACTCAGACGAATTAATCCTTCAACTGTGTTGTCTAACTCGATGAACATACCGAAGCCCGTCACGCTCGAGATAATACCCTCGAACTCTTCACCGACTTTATCCATCATGTACTGTGCTTTCTTCAAGGCTTCTGTATCACGTTCTGCATCCACAGCAACGCGCTCACGCTCGGAGGACTGCTGGGCAATATCGTTCATACGCGAAGCTAAATAATCATGGCGTTTATCTGGAAGGGTGCCACCGTTCTCCAACACTTCACGAATAACACGATGGATTACTAAATCCGGGTAACGACGAATCGGTGATGTGAAATGGGAGTAAAACTCCGCCGCTAGGCCAAAATGCCCCAAACTTTGTGCATCATACTTAGCCTGCTTCATCGAGCGCAGCATCACTTTACTAATCACAGTCTCTTCCGGTGATCCTTTGATATCTTCTAATAATGCCTGCAAGGAACGAGCATGAATCGCCCCGCCCTTACCGCCACGCATCGCATAGCCGAAGGTCGTCACGAACTCCATGAAGTTCATCAATTTCTCGGAATCCGGATCCTCATGCACGCGATATAAGAACGGCACTTTCAACCATGAGAAATGCTCAGCAACCGTCTCATTCGCGGCTAGCATGAACTCCTCGATCATCATTTCAGCGACAGAGCGCTCTCTTTTGACAATATCAGTTGGCTTACCATCAGCATCTACGAGGATCTTAGACTCTTCAAAATCGAAATCAATCGCGCCGCGCTTCATCCGTCTGGAACGCAATCTAGCTGCTAGTTCTTCCATCCGTTTGAAGTCTTCCATTAAATACGCATATTTCTCCACGATTTCTGGCTCTGCCTCACCTGTCAGCAGCTTGCGTACATTCGTATAGGTCATTCGTTCTTTTGTTTTGATGACACTGGTGAAAATCTCATGATTAACGACCTTCAAATCCGCGTCAAATTCCATTTCACACGACATGGTCAACCGGTCTACTTGCGGGTTCAACGAACAAATCCCATTCGATAAACGGTGCGGCAGCATCGGAATCACACGATCGGTCAAATACACGGAGCATCCGCGATTGTAAGCCTCAATATCAAGTGCCGTACCTTCCCGCACATAGTAACTCACATCCGCAATATGCACGCCAAGCCGAACGTTCCCATTGTCCAAAAGCTCCACATTCACAGCATCATCCAAATCCTTGGCATCTTCACCGTCAATGGTTACAATGGTTTTCGCGCGAAGATCACGACGGCCTTGCCCGATGATTTCTTCTTCTGTAATCGAATCTGGTGCCGCTTCTGCTTCCGCCAGAACTTCTGGTTGGAACGCCTCAGGCAATTGATGTTTGCGTATGATCGCCAAAATATCGACACCTGGATCATCCTTATGACCCAGAATCTCAATGACTTCACCTTCAGCCGCGGAACGGCCTTCTGGATAGTTCACAATTTTCACGACGACCTTCTGTCCAGAGACTGCTCCCATAAAAGCATGCTGCGGGATGAAAATATCTCTTGTCACCCGTTTATCATCTGCAATGACGAAGGCATACGTATCTTGGCTTTGAAAAACACCAACGATTTGCGAGTTCGCCCGCGTAATCACACGTACAACTTCGCCTTCTAGACGGCCGCCGCCTTGGCTGCGCGCTGTAACTTTCACGAATACAATATCACCGTTCATCGCGGTATTCAGGTCGTGTGCATTAATGTAGACGTCCGGGTGCTCACGATCCTCAGGAATTAAGAAGGCAAAACCCTTCGCATGGGCTTGCAGCTTGCCTCGCACCAAATTCATCCGTTCAGGAACGCCATAACGATCATTGGGGCTCCTTACGATATGGCCGCTTTCTTCTAATTGATTGAGCATTTTAATAAAATCCTTAAACTCATTCGCGCTGCCAATTCCGAAATGCTTCTCAAGCTCTTTATAGGACATAGGCTTATAAGCCTCTTCTTGCATCAAACTTATGATTTCATTCTCTTTTATCATGTACACTCTTCACCTTCTTGTTGTTGTTCTAGTCCGCCGTTCTTAAGTCCCTTACTCCATAGTATGCCACTTGCTGCGAAAGGATAAACGCAGAAATATCCGCATAAATCTGCTCCCGCTCTTGATCTAGCAATAAACCATGGGACGATTCTTTATAAAAATGCAGCTTCGTCACCTGTGATCCGACGCTATTCCGTAGATATACTGCGCTGCTAGGATGGACGATTCCATCCTTATTTCCTTGCCCGATCCAAATCGGAGCATCTACCCGAGGTAGCAATTTCTTCACTTCCTTGACTAACTTTCTTAAACTGACGACACAGCGAATCGGCGTTTTGGTATATGCACATGACTCGTCTAACAATGTGGAGATCTTCTTGGGTTTTTTCTCTATGTAAGGCAATACATACTGCATAACTCCAGCTAGCGCCAATTTCCTTGTCGTAAAGAAAAACGGTGTAGCTAGTGAGATAATGCCCGCAGCAGCGCGTTCTCCCCCCAATTTCAAAGCGAGGAGTCCGCCCATCGAATGTCCCATGATCACAACTCGCTTGCAGCGAGCGGCTAGCTCATCGTAACTCTCCAGCACATGCCCATACCAATCCGTCCATCCGGTGCGCCTCATATCCTCAGGCGAAGTGCCATGGCCTGGCAATCTGAGCGCTTGAATCGTGTACCCTTCGTCTCGCAAGATATAGCCAATTCTTCTGAATTCCGAAGGTGATCCTGTGAAGCCATGAATCATCAAAATGCCTGTTTCCTGCTTCTCGCCATGACCTATCCAATAGAAGGGCTCTGTCGACTTATAAATCCGTTCTTCCGTAATGATGA
This sequence comes from Paenibacillus plantarum, assembly GCF_013141695.1. Classification (GTDB taxonomy): domain Bacteria; phylum Bacillota; class Bacilli; order Paenibacillales; family NBRC-103111; genus Paenibacillus_E; species Paenibacillus_E plantarum. The sequence continues at coordinate 38,908 of NZ_WHNY01000018.1, read as the reverse complement.
CTCATCCTTTCACCAACACTTATACAAAAATGAAAAAACAGCAGGAGTATAATTCCCCTGCTGTTATCGTTTTATGTGTGTTAGCTTTTCACTACGTATGCTACGACAATAGAAAGAATAAAGAATGCAGCAGCAAGACCCATTGTTGCACGGGACAAAAATAGTTCCAAACCACGAGCTTTTTGTTTACCAAATAAGTGCTCAGCGCCACCGGAAATGGCACCGGACAAGCCTGCGCTTTTCCCTTTTTGTAAAAGGACAATCGCAATTAATCCAACCGAAGCTATGATTAACAAAATTTTCATAAAGATTAACATATTAGCACCCCAATTGCCGATTCTTTGCCTTATACAACTAGCATAAGTATTTTAACATAGTTCGTCCAGGAACACAACAAAACGGCCTAAACGAAGCATCAGCACCTAGTCGCGATATGACCCCATCGCAGTAGGCCTACTACTTGCACTTCTAGCTCTCTTGCTCCGCCCTAAGAAGGCACCCACCGCTTGTTTCGCACACCATAGTGCGAACAACGTAAACCCGATCGCCCACACAATGGCGGGTATCCCCGTGTGGTTGGCCAAATTACTCGCATCACCAGCACTCCGGCTGTTTTGCAAGGCATATACGATCAGCGAGCCCGGACCGAAGACCGACTCCTCCAAGCATAAGAACGCCAGCAGCAGGTAGTAGAAATCGCGCAGCCACTTCGGCGCGAGCGCCAGAGCCAGCACGGTCATAAGAATAAAACCGAGCAGAAACGAAACGCCGAAGCTGTTCCGTACAAATAGCACAAGTGATAACGCTGATAGCGCGATCATCACCTGCAGCCCCAGCTTCTGCTTGCCTCTGGCGTACGCCGAGAACAAGAACCAAGCAAACAGCGAAGCGGTCATATACCCCGCCAGCGAGACCGGGATGATGGCCCATGACTTGGTCATGGACGAGTAAGTGACACCGCTGTGGTCCCTGTACAGCTCGATGTACATGACCTTGCCGGACAGCGCAAGTGTTGCTACTGCATGCCCGAACTCATGTACCATCGTGTCCAGGTTCCGAAAAAATGAGGAAGGAATCCAGTGCGTGAGCACCGCGGAGCCTATTAGGAACAGGATCGTTTTTACCCAGTTGCTCAAAAGCATAACCTCCCTAGCATTGGACGACTTTACCCCCATTATACGCCAAAACGGGCAGGTGTAAGCCACCTGCCCGCCATATAATTACATACGGATGTTATTACTTGAAGTTTCTCAAGTTGTAGAATGCTTTTTTACCAGCGTATTGAGCTACAGTGAACAACTCGTCTTCGATACGAAGAAGTTGGTTGTATTTCGCTACACGGTCCGTACGGGACGGAGCACCTGTTTTGATTTGACCAGCGTTCGTAGCAACCGCGATGTCAGCGATTGTGCTGTCTTCGCTCTCACCGGAACGGTGGGAGATAACAGCTGTGTAACCAGCGCGTTTTGCCATTTCGATCGCATCAAAAGTCTCAGTAAGCGTACCGATTTGGTTAACTTTAACCAAGATGGAGTTACCGATGTTTTCTTCGATCCCTCTGGAAAGACGCTCAGTGTTCGTAACGAACAAGTCGTCACCAACGAGTTGGATTTTGTTACCCAATTTCTCAGTAAGCAATTTCCAACCTTCCCAATCGTCTTCGGAGCAACCATCTTCAACCGTGATGATTGGGTATTTATCAACCCATGCAGCCAAGAAGTCAACCCACTCAGCGGATGTGAAGGATTTGCCTTCGCCTTCAAGGTGGTATTTACCATCTTTGAAGAACTCTGTGGAAGCAACGTCCATACCCAAGAATACGTCAACACCTGGTTTGTAACCAGCGTTTTCGATAGCTGTAAGGATTGTAGTGATTGCTTCTTCGTTGGATTTGAAGTTAGGAGCGAATCCGCCTTCGTCGCCAACTGCTGTGTTAAGGCCTTTTTCTTTCAATACGGATTTCAAGCTATGGAAAATCTCAGCGCCGATGCGAAGAGCTTCTTTGAAAGTCGGTGCGCCAACTGGCAGAACCATGAACTCTTGAACGTCAACGTTGTTGTCGGCATGTGCCCCACCGTTGATGATGTTCATCATTGGAACTGGAAGTGTTTTGGCATTGAATCCACCAAGGTAAACGTACAATGGCACGTCCAAAGCGTCAGCAGCTGCGCGAGCAACAGCCATGGAAACAGCTAGAATTGCGTTAGCTCCCAATTTAGCTTTGTTAGGAGTACCATCAAGCTCGATCATTTTGTTGTCGATGCCAACTTGATCAAGAGCGTCTAGACCGATGATTTCAGGAGCGATGATTTCATTTACGTTCTCAACAGCTTTCAGAACGCCTTTACCAAGGTAACGACCTTTGTCACCATCACGAAGCTCAACAGCCTCGTATGCGCCTGTGGAAGCGCCTGAAGGGACGATAGCACGGCCGAAAGCGCCGGACTCTAGGTATACTTCTACTTCAACCGTTGGGTTACCGCGGGAATCCAATACTTCGCGTGCGTAAACATCAGAAATAATTGTCATTGTGATAAAACACTCCTTCAATAAAATAAATTATTTGTTTAGAATTGTTGCCCCAGTCATTTGCTGAGGTTGATTCAGTTCTAAGAAATCTAGCATTGTTGGTGCAATATCTGCCAGAATACCGCCATCTCTTAGTGTAACAGATTTGTCCGTCACAATAAAAGGCACCGGATTCGTTGTATGTGCTGTGTTGCGTGAACCGTCTGCATTCGTAACCACATCCGCGTTGCCGTGATCCGCTGTGATGCAGACTACGCCACCTTTGGCTAGGATCGCCTCGACAACTTTACCTAGACAATCGTCTGTCGCTTCGATCGCTTTGACCGTTGGCTCAAGCAATCCAGAGTGACCTACCATGTCAGGGTTCGCGAAGTTCAAGATGATCACGTCATGACGCTCAGCTTCTACTTCTTTCACGACCGCTTCCGCTAATTCGTAAGCGCTCATTTCCGGTTGCAAGTCATACGTGGCAACCTTCGGTGAAGGAATCAGAAGGCGAGTTTCGCCTGGCAACTCCGCATCTCGACCACCGCTGAAGAAGAACGTTACATGCGGATACTTCTCTGTCTCAGCAGCACGAAGCTGCTTCAGACCGTTCTGTGCCAGCACCTCGCCCAGCGTGTTGTCGAGATCCTTCGGTTTGTAAGCTACGAAACCGTCTACGGACTCGCTGAACAGCGTCAGACACACGTAGTAGAGGTTCTTCGCTACTTTAGGACCACGATCAAACCCACGGAAGTCTTCATTCGTGAAGACTTGTGAAAGCTGAATCGCACGGTCCGGACGGAAGTTGAAGAAGATTACGGCATCGCCTGATTCTACAAGTCCAACCGGTTGACCATCGTCACCAACAATAACTGTTGGCATAACGAATTCGTCATAGACGGATTTCTCATAGGATTCAACGATCGCTTGCATAGGATCCGTGTAGGTTGGGCCCTCGCCGTACACCATCGCGCGGTAGGATTTCTCCGTACGCTCCCAGCGTTTGTCGCGGTCCATTGCATAATAGCGGCCTTGTACAGTCGCAATTTTGCCTACGCCGACTTCTTCGATTTTGCTCAAAAGACTCGCCATATACCCCTTCGCAGAATCTGGAGCCACGTCGCGGCCGTCCAAGAAAGCGTGGATGTATACTTCGCCGAACTGTTCTTTCTTCGCTAAGTCCAACAGCGCAAATAAATGCTGAATGTGACTGTGCACGCCGCCGTCCGAAAGCAAACCATAAAGGTGCAGCTTCTTGGCATTGTTTTTAGCATGACGAACAGCACCTAGAATCGTTTCATTGTCGTAGAATTCACCATCACGAATCGATTTCGAAATCCGCGTCAGATCCTGATATACCGTACGGCCTGCGCCGATGTTCAGGTGTCCTACTTCAGAATTCCCCATCTGGCCTTCTGGCAAACCTACAGCCTCACCGCAAGCCGTGAGGGTTGTATGAGGAAACGTAGACCAGTACCGGTCATAGTTAGGCTTTTTGGCATGAGCAACCGCATTCCCCTGCTCTTCCGAGCGGAGTCCGAAGCCATCGAGAATGATGAGTGCTACCGGTTTCGGTCTGGACATGTTACTTCGCCCCCTGGACGAGTTGGATGTAGGAAGCGGACTCAAGGCTCGCTCCACCTACAAGCGCGCCGTCGATGTCAGGCTGTGCCATATACTCAGCGATGTTGTTAGGCTTCACGCTGCCGCCGTATTGGATACGAACGACATCAGCAACTGCTGCGCCATAAAGACCGCTAACCAAAGTACGGATGTAACCGATCACGTCTTGTGCATCTTCCGCTGTGGAAGATTTACCTGTACCGATCGCCCAAATTGGCTCATAAGCGATAACAACTTGTGCTGCTTGCTCTGCACTCAGACCAGCAAAAGCTGCTTCTGTTTGTACTTTACAAACATCTTTCGTTTGACCTGCTTCACGCTCTTCCAACTTCTCGCCTACACAAAGAATTGGTTTCAAGCCGTGTTTGAAAGCCGCAACGACTTTCTTGTTCACGATTTCGTCGGACTCAGCGAAGTAAGCTCTACGCTCGGAGTGACCGATGATGACATACTCAACGCCAAGATCTTTCAGCATTACGCCGCTGATTTCACCTGTGAATGCGCCGTTATCTTCAAAGTGAAGGTTTTGTGCGCCAACGTGAACATCCGTACCTTTTGTAGCTTCAACAAGCGCAGGAAGGTTTGTGAAAGGGGAGCAAATAACGCTCTCCACGCCTTCTACTGTGCTGCCTTTTACTTCGTTCACGAAGCTGATTGCTTCGGAAACAGTTTTGAACATTTTCCAGTTACCCGCGATAATCGGTGTTCTGCTCATGGTTAGACTCCTTTTTATGAAAAAAATAATTTCTTATTTGTCGTTAAGTGCTACTACGCCTGGCAATGCTTTACCTTCCATGAACTCCAAGGAAGCGCCGCCGCCTGTGGACATGTGGTTCATTTGCTCAGCCAAGTGGAATTTCTCAGTTGCAGCAGCGGAATCGCCACCACCGATAACTGTGTAACCTTCCGTGTCCGCACATGCTTGTGCTACTGCACGTGTACCGTGGGAGAAAGGCTCGATTTCGAATACGCCCATCGGTCCGTTCCAAACAACGAGTTTGGATTTTGCGATAACGTCTGCATACATTTCACGTGTTTTCGGTCCGATGTCAATGCCTTCCCAATCTGCAGGAATGCTGTCAGTGCCAACGATTTGCGTGTTCGCATCTGCGCCGAATTTATCAGCAACAACGATATCCACTGGAAGTAAGAAGTTAACGCCTTTTTCTTTTGCTTTCGCAATAAAGCTAAGCGCTAAATCAAGCTTCGAATTGTCCAGAAGTGATTTACCGATTTCGTAGCCTTGTGCTTTTAAGAATGTATAGGAAAGACCGCCGCCAATCAAGACGTTGTCTGCAATGTTCAGGAGGTTCTCAATGACTGCAATTTTGTCTTTTACTTTGGATCCACCAACGATAGCTGTGAAAGGACGCTCTGGGTTGTTCAATGCTTTACCAAGAACATCAAGCTCTTTCTCCATCAAAAGACCGGAAACAGCTGGGATATAAGCAGCAATGCCTGAAGTCGAAGCATGTGCACGGTGAGCAGCACCGAAAGCATCATTCACGAACAGATCAGCTAGATCAGCGAAAGCTTTTGCCAATTCAGGATCGTTCTTCTCTTCACCTTCGTTGAAACGAACGTTTTCAAGTAAAAGCACGTCGCCATTTTCAAGCGCATCGACTTGGGCCTTCACGATTTCACCAACGGATTGATCCGCTTTGATCACGTTTTGACCAAGAAGCTCAGCTAATTTCGCAGCAACTGGTGTTAGACGAAGCTCTTCGACCACTTGACCGTTTGGACGACCAAAATGCGCAGCAAGAATAACTTTAGCGCCTTGCTCAACTAAGAATTTAATCGTAGGAAGCGTTTCTCTGATTCGTGTATCGTCAGTGATTTGTCCGTTTTCTACAGGCACGTTGAAATCAACGCGAACAAATACTCTTTTACCAGCTACTTCAACATCGCGAACACTTTTCTTATTCATCGTAAAAGCCTCCTAAAAGTTTTGCTTTAGTAAAACTATCTTCGTAAGCATAAGCTCTGGCGTGTATGGTTCTCTTCCGATTCTATCTTTTTCTATGTGTAAATCGCACATAAAGAGGAGAATCGCTTCTCCCCTTCATGTGGTTTTCCAATTGATGAATTATGAAATTACAGACCTTTTTTCGCGATGAAAGCTACCAAGTCAACAACGCGGTTGGAGTAACCCCACTCGTTATCGTACCAGGAAACAACTTTCAACATGTTGTCGCCAACTACCATTGTGGACAAAGCGTCAATTGTGGAAGAAGCTGGGTCACCATTGAAGTCGCTGGATACAAGTGCATCTTCTGTGTAGTTAAGAATGCCTTTAAGAGGGCCTTCGGAAGCTTGTTTCAAAGCTGCGTTTACTTCGTCAACAGTTACGTTAACTTTAAGCTCAACAACCAAATCAGTTACGGAAACGTTAGGTGTAGGAACACGCATAGCCATACCGTTCAATTTGCCTTTAAGCTCAGGAAGTACTAGACCGATTGCTTTTGCTGCGCCAGTGCTGGAAGGAATGATGTTCTCAGCTGCTGCACGAGCACGACGAAGGTCTTTATGTGGAACGTCAAGTACGGATTGGTCATTTGTGTAAGAGTGAACAGTTGTCATCATACCTTTTACGATTCCGAAGCTATCGTTGATAACTTTCGCGAAAGGAGCTAGACAGTTTGTTGTACAAGAAGCGTTGGAGATGATTGTGTGTGCAGCTGGATCGTATTTGTCTTCGTTAACACCAAGTACGATTGTGATATCTTCGTCAGAAGCTGGAGCGGAAATGATAACTTTCTTAGCTCCACCTTTCAAGTGAAGTTCTGCTTTTTCTTTCGCTGTGAAAATACCAGTGGATTCGATTACGATTTCAGCGCCTACAGATGCCCATGGCAGATCCCCAGGGTTACGCTCAGCAAAAACCTTGATGGAACGACCGTTAACGATCAATTCGCCTTCGCCAGCTTCAACTGTAGCGTCTAGTTTACCGTGAGTAGTGTCATATTTAAGCAAGTGAGCCAATGTTTTAACGTCTGTCAAATCGTTAACTGCTACGATTTGCACATCTGGGTTGTTCAATGCTGCGCGGAATACGTTACGACCAATACGTCCGAAACCGTTAATACCTACTTTTGTTGTCATAGTCATTTCCTCCTAAGATTACATAAATATTATATTTCAAAACGCAGCCATGAATGGCTTACGTTATGATGGCAACTTTCAGCTATACATGCTTCATGATTTCTAAGGCAGCTGCTTCATCTGTAACTAGGACATCTTCTTGCCCATGTCGTAAGACAGACGCAATCGCTTCCCCCTTGCTCTTCCCGCCAGCAACACCAATCACAACCTCAACACGCTGCAGATCTTCCAGTCGAAGTCCGACTGTCGGCATCTTATGAACCACATTTCCTTGGCGGTCAAAATAATAACCAAGCGCCTCAGCAAGTGCACCATCAGCTCTCAGACTGCTCGTAGTATCATTATCTACTTTACGTCTGCGTGCCATGACCATAGCATCTCCGATACCATGTACAACAATGCGACAACTGCGCACCGCGTTTACAACTTCCTGAATCTGTGGATCTTGAATCAGCGATTGATACGCTTCTTCCCCAAGATGATCCGGCACATGCAGCAACCTATACTTCCCACCTGTTTTCTTAGCCATAATGGAAGCAATCGTGTTCGCTTGCATATCCACACTTTCACCAAGTCCTCCACGTGCAGGAACGAACCAACTACCTTTCATCGAAGACGAGATAGCTAGGTTATTAGCGATCTGAGCCATGGTCGACCCGCCTGTTACCGCGATAATATCATCTTTGGCAACATATTTACGTAGGGCGGCCGCGCCAGCGCGTCCAAGCTCTTTCTTCGTAAATACGGAAGTGTCGGAATCCCCAGGTACGATAATCACATTGGAGATGTGAAAAGCTTTGGCAATGCTATCTTCTAGATCTGTTAAGCCAAACGCCATCTTAATGATCGGCTGCATATCTTCCAGCAGTTGACGACCAGACTCGCTGATCTTCATGCCGCTTGCGTCTGATTCCAGAAGCCCTAGCTCCTTCAGGAAATCGACTTCACCGCGCAGTACGCGCTCCGTCATGTCGAGTGAGGACGCTAACGTCCTTCGTCCGACAACACCGGAGACCAAGATGTGTTGCAGAATCGAGTAGCGTTTCTTCATGATGTCCATAAGATCAGGCATGAGCTGTTTCTGAATGTCTAGAATCTCTCTCATAGGACGACTTCCAACGCTCCCGATCCAATGTAGGACGTTTTTTGTCCCAGGTATACATTTTATGTCCCACCCGGGTGAAAAAAAAGTTCCTTGCACAATTCCGTATTTCGTTTCTCGTTTACAGTTCTTATTATAACCATTTCCTTCGCAACATTCAACATTTGTTCAAACATTTTTCTTCAAATAGGCCTGTAAGGGCTTACCATCTTGCTTTTTATGGAAAGCTGACTTATAATAACCCTTGCTTCACTTTTTCTGCTACTATGCGCCCGTGGTCCAATGGATATGACGTAGGCCTCCGAAGCCTGAGATAAAGGTTCGATTCCTTTCGGGCGCGTCCAACAAATCAGCTACAAGAGTTACGGTTTAATCGCCAAATCAGCTCTGAGGCTGATTTTTTTGCGTTTAGTTTGACCTTTCTTGACCTTCAGACGTTTTTTCGTTATCATACTTGTAGATACTGTAAATAGTATGTACCCAATAGTAGGTAACCCAACCCCAAGGAGGTCATTCTCATGAGTTTTATTCCTATGGTCGTCGAACAGGACGCGCGCGGTGAAAGAGGATATGACATCTACTCTCGCTTGCTGAAAGACCGCATTATATTCTTAGGCACGGGTGTCAACGATGTTGTGGCGAATTCCATCATTGCTCAGTTGCTCTTCTTGGCCGCTCAAGATCCTGATAAAGATATCTCGCTTTACATTAACAGCCCCGGCGGCTCCATCACAGCCGGTATGGCGATCTTCGACACGATGCAGTTCATCAAACCAGACGTATCCACGATCTGTGTAGGTATGGCCGCTTCCATGGGTGCATTCTTGCTCACTGCTGGTGCCAAAGGCAAGCGTTACGCGCTTCCGAACAGCGAAGTCATGATTCACCAACCACTTGGCGGCGCAGAAGGCCAAGCCTCTGATATCGAGATTCGCGCTAAGCGTATTTTGAAAATGAGAGACAACCTGAACACGATCCTAGCAGAGCGCACGGGACAAACGTTCGAGCGCATCGAGAAGGATACGGACCGTGATAACTTCATGAGTGCTAAAGAAGCAGCCGAATACGGACTCATCGATAAAGTCATCGAGCGCGTCTAATCATTTTATACAGAAAAAAACCAGCCTGAACTTCATTGCTCACATGAGCTTTGATGTTCAGGCTGGTTTTTTTAATTCATCACTTCTTCTCATCCAATGGGTAGAAAATTAAATCAATAGGGAACGCCGAGCCCGCGGGAGGCGTAAACTCAATATCTAACGCATCTTCCGTACCTGTCGTGCGTGCCAGTACTACCAAGCCATCGAAGGCCGTAATAACACCGGAATAAGGTACAGGAATGATTTCACCGTTGATTTTAAACGGCCCTTTGAACACGCCGCCTCTAGCCATAATCATCACAGCCATTTTGCGCGGCTTATCCGCATGAATTTTGTAAACGACGCCGTAATTACCACCATTCTCTACAACTTGCTTACGCATCACGTCGTAGCCTTTGACGAATGGATCCGTCTTATTATCTCCGATCGTTAATCGGGAAGCTTTCGTAAAGCTCGTGGCATCAATTTTCCATTCAATCTCGGAAACGGGGAAAGTACCGCGAACATGACCGTTAAAGGCGAGTAGAGGCAACTCCTTCACGATCGTTGGTGTCAGCATCTTTTCCGTTGCGATAAAGGACATTTGAAGCTCGCCGTCTGTTTCGACATCATAGAACAAATTCACGCCTTGACCTGGATAGAAATCTGGTAATTTGGCGTATACATAGCTTGCTTTAGGCGGAACCGTCATTGTATCCGTGTATACGTTGTTTAGAAGGAAATCAACCGACGCTTCGCTGCCGATCAAATTCGCATAAACCGAAGGGTAGACTTCGCCTTTATTTGTTGTTTTAATCGTAATCGGCTTATCTGTGTTATTTGTTGCAAAGATGGCAAATGTCATTTTCTGTTGCGTGCCATTGATATGATCCGCGTACAAACGCGCTTTACCATTAATATTGTCTTGATACAAAATACCGCTGCTCGTGAATTCTTCTGGACTATCACTAACAAGCAGCGTACGTCCTTGTACTTCTTTCACGTCTTTCGGAAGCATCGCTAACTCGTTAAAATGGGACCAAATCGTCGTCCAGTTCGTTTTGATGAACCCGCCAACTGGCTTCATATATATCGGGTATTCGACCTCTGACAAATACGGTTCATTTACAACAGTCACAAAGCTTTTGAACAACTTACTCACATGACCATGGCCATCCTTAACCGTTAAAGTTACTGGATATTGACCAGCTTTGAAGAATGCTTCTTGTTTCCCTGTCCAATCGAAGGATACGATACCCTCTGCATCTGGATCATAACTTAAATCCAAGTACTTAACAGGCTCTCCAAGCCTGTAGGTAGGCTTCGCAGTAGCGAATTTGGCAACTGGACGAGAATTACTATCTTGATCGATGTAGATGCCCTCAGGCGCTTTAAAATGCACGATCTCTACACGTCTTAGCTCGCTATTGTAGGTATACTTTGCACCCATGTAATCAGCCAACCACGTCAGCTTCACAAGCAACTTGCCATTCACGATAGCGGCTACGGATTTAAAGGGTACATCCACCCCATTCGTTGTCACCGTCTTATGATCGGAATCAAGCACGATGTTGTAACCTGGAGGCGTCATTTGAATCGTACGGGATAAATCATTCCACTCTACTTGAAATCCTAATGTATCACCTAAGAATTTGGCTGGAACGAAGGTGCTTCCATCAATGATGGTAGAAGGGGAGTCTAGATGGATTTGCTCTTGATTTACGAAAGCTTCTGACTTGTCGATATAAAGTAAAATAAAGGACGAACTTGTTGATACCGCATTCGCGGCTGGTGCAGTAATCGTACTAACTAGAAATACGAGTACAGCCAGTAAGGCAATCATTTCTTTCTTTACTACATTCATTTCACTTCGGCTCCTTCTTCAAGCTTGGGATAGGGGCGCTATTTGGAAATACAAATAGCCTTATCCATCACGACCACGTTTATTAGACGTAGCCAAATGAAAAAGGTTGCCCCCTACCACTATTTGTTAACAATTTTGACACTTTTAGAAAGTTAGCGATTTGCTTCTACAATGCAAAAAAGCCCCCTCGAAAGGTAGGCTTTTAAAGGATTATTGGTTTTCCAACTCTTCCTTACTGACTAATGTGACTAAAGCGTTTACAGCCTGCTCTGCATCCGAACCTTCTGCACTTATGAAGACTTCGGTCCCTGTGCTGATCGCAAGACTCATAATTCCCATGATGCTCTTCGCATTCACTTTCTTCTCATCTTTCTCAACAAAGATCTCCGATGAAAACTTATTCGCCTCTTGAACAAACAATGCCGCAGGTCTGGCATGAAGTCCTGTTCTCAACTTCACAACGACTGGACGTCTGGACATGGAACTAATTCCCCCTAGTGTGGAGCTTATATGGATTACTATTAATAACAGCGTTTAACCTTATGTTTTAATATTATAGCATTTTTCCTTCAAGTACACTAGAAAAAATGCGAAAAACTTATACAAGCGTTGTACAGCCCCGACTTTCCTACGAATTTCGGTGTTTTTCGGCTAATTCGTCTATTTTCCGCAGGCGATGATTCACACCTGACTTGCTGACACTGCCCGAAAGCATGTCGCCAACTTCCTTCAAATTCAAGTCAGGATGCGCAAGTCTAATCTCCGCAACCTCTCTTAACTTCTCAGGTAAGCTGTCTAGACCGATCTCCCGCTGCAACAATCGAATATTCTCGATTTGTCTGACGGCTGCCCCGATCGTTTTGTTCAAGTTCGCCGTTTCACAGTTTACGATGCGATTAACGGAATTCCTCATATCCTTCATAATCCGGACATCCTCGAAGCGCAGCAGCGCCTGGTGGGCCCCAATGATATTAAGAAACTCGATAATTTTCTCGCCTTCCTTGATGTACAGCACGAACCCTTTCTTACGTTCAATGAATCGGGCGTTTAAGTCAAACTTATTCGCAAGCTGTGTTAAAGCTTTGCAGTGCTCTTCATAAATCGAAGCAATTTCCAAATGATAGGAAGATCCCTCCGGGTTATTGACAGAACCGCCAGCCATGAAGGCTCCTCGAAGATAAGCACGCTTGCAGCAATTGCCGCGAATAATGTCCTTGTTAATCCCCGTCGTAAAAATAAAACCTTCCGAGACGATCTTCAAATCACTGAGCAGTTCCTGTACTTGGCCAGGCACCCTAACAATGTACACATTATTCTTCTTTAGACGCATCTTCTTACGCACGAGCAACTCCGTGTGTGTATTATACGTCTTCTTGATCAGCGAGTAAATTCGCCGTGCAATCGCTGCGTTCTCCGTGGATACATCCAACACGACACGCTGGCTTGTTAACTGAACAGCGCCATTCATTCGAATGAGCGCGGACAGCTCCGCTTTTTCACAGCATGACTCCGAATCATTGATTAATGTTAATTCTTTTTTGGTTGTTGCCGCAAAGGACAAGGGACTCACTTCTTCCTTAACAGCCAGCTTTCGACGAGCTGATAGATATGGTCACTCAATTTCTCTGCATCATGACGAAGATAAGTACGGAATAACACAAGTCGATCTGCAATTACCCGGTATCCTCTTTTCGTCACTTCATCCAAATCTAAATGAACCGCTTTTGAACCTTTTTCCGCATACTTGGCTTGCACCTGCGGTGGAATTTCACCATTATTCACGATCACATAATCAAACAAATGCTGACCTAAGTGATCATAAATCGCATCCAGATGATCGCTCACAGAATAATCATCGGTTTCGCCTGGCTGTGTCATGACATTACAAATGAACAATTTCACTGCGTTCGATGCCACGATCTCCTCAGCAATCCCTGGAACAAGCAAATTCGGCAGCAAGCTTGTATATAAACTGCCAGGACCGCACAAGATGGCATCTGCTTCGCGTATCGCTTGAACGGCTTCTGTGAGTGGTGTTACCCCCGCCGGTTCAATGAATACCCTCTTGATCCGTCCATCGGCCTTCGGAATTTTGGACTCCCCAACAACTAAAGTCCCGTCCTCCATAATGGCTTTCAACACAATGGCTTGATTCGAAGCCGGGAGAACCCTCCCGCGAACAGCAAATACGCGATTCATTTCTTGCACGGCAGTAACAAAATCACCTGTAATATCTGTCAATGCCGCTAGTATTAGATTTCCCAGACTATGTCCGGCTAAACCTGTACCGTTCTGAAATCGATATTGAAGCATCAATGACAACAATGGCTCAACGTCAGCTAACGATGTTAACACATTTCGAATATCCCCTGGAGGCGGCATCTGCAATTCACTTCGCAAGATACCAGAGCTTCCTCCATCGTCTGCAACCGTCACGATAGCTGTAATATCAACCGGCTTTTCTTTCAACCCTCTCAGCATAACCGAGAGCCCTGTTCCACCGCCAATAACGACTATTCTGGGCTTACGTTGTAATTGACCAAGCTCCATACTTCTTTCACCCTCTTACTCACATAGCCGTCTATAAACGGTCCCGCTCGGAATCTCGATGACTCAGACGCACGGTCTCAGTCTCACTGTTCCCCATAACTTTACCTAGATACTCCGTAATGGCAACCGATCTATGTTTACCTCCTGTGCAGCCAATACCAACAACAACCTGGCTCTTGCCTTCCTTCTTATACTGAGGCATTAAGAAGTTCAGCATATCGAGCAGCTTTGTCAGGAATTCTTGCGTCTCTGACCACTTCATCACATAGTCATAAACATCTGGATCCTGACCCGTCTGCGGACGCAGTTGTTCCACATAGTGAGGATTAGGCAAGAAGCGCACATCAAAGATTAGATCAGCGTCAATAGGGACACCATACTTGAACCCGAAAGAGATTACATTTATAGATATGCGATTAGCTTCTAAATTGGTGAACCGGGAAATGATTCTTTCTTTCAACTGCACCGGTTTCAGGCTGCTAGTATCAATCACCTGCGTCGCCAGACCCTTGAGCTCTTCAAGCAACTTACGCTCAAGACCTATTCCCTCAAGCGGCGCCCCGTCTGGTGCCAATGGATGGCGGCGACGGCTCTCTTTGTAACGCTGAACGAGCGTCCCATCCGTTGCGTCTAGGAATAAAATTTCATAGCTAAGTGTGTAATTTTCTTGGATATAGCGTAAAGACTCTTGGAGCGCAGTGAAAAATTCACGTCCGCGCAAATCAATAACCAAGGCGACTTTGCCGATTTTACCCATCGATTGCACAATCAATTCAGCAAACTTCGGAATCAAGACGGGAGGCAAGTTATCAACGCAGAAGAATCCAAGATCCTCCATGCTTTGAACAGCTATTGTCTTGCCTGCACCCGACATCCCTGTAATAATGACCAGTTTCGCTAAAGGGTGGTTTTCTTCCATGCATGACACCTTCCTTTGGGGTGCTTTCACAGATCAGCTTTTCCTAACTACATCTGCGAACCCGGTCTAGCCTTCTATCGTAAATTCAATCCTGCAGCTCCAACAACACCAGCATCATTACCAAGTGTAGCAGCAACAATCTCAACACCTTCAGCTGCAACTTCTGGTGTAAATTTGATGAACGTTTCACGAATTGGTTGGAATAGAATTTCCCCTGCCTTCGAAACACCACCGCCGATAATAAAGCGCTTAGGATTAATGACAACAGCCAGAGCTGCCATCGAACGTCCGATATAATAAGCAGCGCGATTCACGATGCGCAAAGCTACTTCATCTCCGCTTTTTGCATCATCAAACACATGCTTAGCTTCAATTTTCTCGTGAAGAGCTAGTGATGTACGCTCGCCGCGTTCCACCGCTTCCTTCGCCATGCGAACGATACCTGTTGCGGAAGAAACGGTTTCAAGACATCCCATTTGACCACAGCCGCACTGAATCGCTTCAATGTCAGGTACGATGGACATATGTCCAAGTTCGCCAGCCATACCGGCAGAACCTTGATAAATTTTACTGTTAATAATGATACCGCCGCCAACACCCGTTCCAAGTGTGTAGCACACAACGTTCGGGATACCCGCTCCAGCTCCAGCCCAAGCTTCGCCAAGCGCAGCTACGTTCGCATCGTTATCAATCTTAACTTGTTTACCCAGAAGTGCTTCAAGCGTCTTCTTCGCTGGTACGTTATGCCATTGCAAGTTCGGTGAGAATTTCACGAAGCCTTCTGGAATATCCATAAATCCAGCCAACCCCGCGCCAATTCCAGCTACTTGCTCCCACGAATAGTCGGATTCTTCGACAACTTGACGTACATATTGCGCAATACGCTCAAGGACCGAATCTGCACCTAGTTCAGGTGAAGTAGGGCCTTCTAACGTTTTAAGAAGCTTGCCTTGCTCATCACAAATACCCACTTTAATATTCGTGCCGCCTAGATCTACACCGATATAAATTTGATTGGACATTACAAGGTCACCTCATGAATAATCATAAAATTTTCGGGCATGTGCTCCTGTTCCCACTATAAGACAACACTGCCGGGAGGTCAAGATTCATCCACACCCTATCTAAATGAGAAAACGTGGAAAGCGTAGCCCTCCACGTTAACTGAATTGCCATAATGACTTACAAGGAAATACTCCAGTCGTGTACGCTGTTGCCTTCAAGAAACTTCTCAGCTTCCAACGCTGCGGCACATCCACTTCCAGCTGCTGTGATAGCCTGACGATACTTCGTATCTTGCACGTCACCACAAGCGAATACGCCTGGGATGTTCGTTTCTGTTGTTCCTGGCTTCACGACGATGTAGCCATGCTCATCTGTGTCGATTTGTCCACCGAGGAACTTCGTATTCGGTGTATGACCGATCGCTACGAAGATACCGTCTGTTTCAAGGATTTCATCTTCACCTGTTTGGTTGTTTTTCACTTTAAGGCCAGTAACACCTTTATCACCCGCTACAACTTCTAACGGCGTGTTATTCAGTGACCACTTCACCTTCTCGTTTCCACGAGCGCGGTCTTGCATAATTTTGGATGCACGAAGCTCATCGCGGCGATGAACCAAACGCACTTCGGAAGCAAAACGAGTCAAGAAGTTTGCCTCTTCCATAGCAGAGTCACCGCCACCAACGACGATAATCTTTTTGCCGCGAAAGAAGAATCCATCACACGTTGCACATGTACTTACGCCGCGCCCGATGTTTTCTTTCTCGTTCGTGATCCCAAGCAATCTTGCAGACGCACCTGTTGAGATGATCAGGGTTTCTGTTTCGATCTCGCCAAGCCCCTCTACTTGAAGCTTAAACGGACGGTTCGTCAATTCAACGGAATTAACCCAACCTGTTTTGAATTCAGCCCCAAAGCGTTCAGCCTGCTTGCGCATGTTTTCCATTAATTCTGGTCCCATAATCCCTTCGGGAAATCCTGGGAAGTTCTCTACTTCGGTAGTTGTCGTCAACTGACCGCCTGGTTCTGGTCCTTCAATAACAAGCGGGCTTAGGTTTGCACGCGCCAAGTAAATGGCTGCTGTTAGACCGGATGGTCCTGTTCCTACTACGACTGATTTATACATATGATTTCCCTCCTAGGTGCTTTCCTAAGGAAAGCTCTCTTTAATTAGCATGGTTGTTCAGCGATTGCTCACCGCCGTTTAGGGCAAGAACAATCAGTTCATCTATATGTATGAAAGCCGAGGCTTTCATGATGCATCAAGCTCGGCTATCAAAGACTCGTAAACTTATTGAAAATCGCATCCATTTTCTCACGCAAGCCACAGGTATCGTCGATATGCTTCACATGCCGACTGACCGTGGAAACCGTGACGCCATAGCGTGTAGCTACTTCCTGATAGGAAATCGTACGGCGATGCATTTTGGCAATCAAATATTCTAACGCCGCTGCCCAGCCTGCTGATTTGTGAATCTTCGGCACGTTCGGGTACACCTTCGTCAGAAACTCAACCCACAGAATTTCTAAGTCATACTGTTGAACCATATCGTAACGCTTGTGCATATGCGATAGCGCCGTTTCCATCACTCGCTGCCATGTTGCATCCCACACGGGAAGATGAGGCGAGTACGGTGAAGCCTCTACCATGATGTCTTTATTTTCGAGATAAGCTGGAATTGACTCGCGGATGCCCATACTTCGCAGAACGAATATGGCAACCTTCTTCAAATAGTCATCCTCTTTGTGATCCAGAATGAAATCCTGAAGTGCGTCTCTCACTTCGTTGTCCGCAATCAAGCCAAAGGCTTGAATGACTTGAAGCTTCGTTTCTACGTCGCCATGTCGCAATGCCCAGAAGAAGGATGACCGCACAAGCGGGTCTTTCTTCAATTGATCAGGAATTCCTTGCGTCGACTTCTCGAGCGCTCGGAACTGTTCCTCGAACGGAAGATGATAGTGGTAGCTCCAAGTAAGCGGAAGCGCCGACTTCTCTCTGACCCGCAATTGCTCTAAGTAGAACTTCGAAATTTCAGCACCCGGATCTAGCTTCTGAACCTGCTTCCACAAGCGGTACGCTTCGGCGAAACGACCGATATGGCAGGCAGCAACAGCCGCATAATGGTACAAACAAGGATCTGTTCCCCCGTCCCCCGCCTTCAATAGACGTTTAAACAGATGGTAGGCTTTCTCATGCTGAGCAAGAATACCCATCGTCGTAGCCAGCTTGAACACATGTTCTTGCTGGAACGGAAAGGTCTTGCCTAACAGCGCAGTTAGCTCAGCCAGTTCCTTCTTGTTGCCAAAATGCTGATGGAAAATCGCCATATTGCAAAGTGCATGCAAATTACCAGGATCAATAACCAGCACTTCGCGGATGGTTTCCATCGCCTTCTCGAATTGGCCCATATAATAATAAGCCAGTGCCAGATTGTTGCGAGCCGCTGTGAAGTCAGGCTGCTTCTTCACCAACTTCTCCAACTGCCTTACGGCCTCTGCGAACTTACCTTCTTCGAGCAACGCACGAGCTTTATCATGCTCGAACAGCCCTTCTCGACTCTTGATGCTAGTGAGAGGGGCGGGACGATCAAGCTCGTAGCTCAGCATTTCCATCATTTCTTCGGATTCGTCCATGAATTGCCCTGTCGGGTCATTCTCCAAATACCGAACCAATGCCTGTTCCGCCTGCTCGAAGTTTTCCATGTTGGCATAGTTGTTCGCCATATAAAAGTGACATTCTGTCATCTCGGGATCAATGGTTTCAAGGATATGCTGCAAAATTTGGTTCGACTCGTCATAATTGCCCACTTCGGAGAGAACTCCTGCGAGGTTGCAGTGATTCACAGGATTATCCTGTTCATACTCTGCAGCCCGCCGGAAATATTTCAATGCCTTATCATAATGAAACCGATCCAAAGATTGAACCGCTCTCTCGAAAAAGAATGCGGCATCCATGTTTATTGAGATAACTTTTGGTTTTGGCGCTTCGGATTTGCGCTTTTTCTTTTCCATAGCAAGACACCTCCGGCAATTTGATTACCATCAAATTATACCATAGATCTCCTAGAAGCCAAAAACATTATCCGAAGGTAAGATATGGACCTATACGCCGCCGTATTTGAATAGGGAGGATAGGGATCCACCATCTGTAATAATACGAACCGCGTCGGACAATAAAGGCGCTACAGAAAGCACATTAAACTTCTCAGAGTGCCCCTCTGGAATCGCGATCGAATCCGTAATAATAACTTCTTTAATGCTTGGGTGATCCAACCGTTGCAGTGCTGGGCCAGAGAACACAGGGTGTGTCGCACAGATGTAGACATCAAGCGCACCGCGTTCTTTCAGGCTTTCCACAACATTAACGATCGTTGTACCTGTATCAATAAGATCCTCGATAATGATTGGCGTGCGTCCCGCAACATCCCCAATGACGTGTGTAATCACAGATTCATTGTGCTCTGGGCGCTTCTTAATCATCATAGCGAAAGGCGCATCGAGAATGTTAGCCATTTTCTCAGCTGTTGTCGCACGACCCGCATCTGGAGAAACGATAATAGGGTTCGGTAAATTTTTTCGTTTAATGCAATCACTAATTAGATCAAGCGCTGTCAGGTGATCCACAGGGATATTGAAGAAACCTTGGATCGCTGGCGCATGGAGATCAATCGTAACAACACGCGTTGCGCCTGCTGAAGCAAACAAGTCAGCGACTAATTTAGCTGAGATCGGTTCACGCGGAGCTGCTTTACGTTCTTGACGAGAGTAACCATAGTAAGGGATGACAAGGTTGATCGTTTTTGCAGATGCTCTTTTCGCCGCATCCATCATGACCAAAAGCTCCATCATATGCTCATTAATCGGATGGGAGAAGGTTTGTACCAGAAACACGTCGCAGTTACGAATCGTTTCTTCGTAAAGGCAATAAATTTCTCCGCTTTTGAAACGTGATAATTTAATTTGTCCTAGCGGCTGGCCGAGCTCTTTACAAATACTTTCCGCAAGCTTCGGATTCGAAGATCCGGAAAAAATTTTAACATTGTCGCTATGCATGGTTAATGGTTACCTCCGAAGGTTCATTAAATAGATTATATAGTCCTACTCATTATACATGATACGTGTCGAAATTAAAAAGTCACAAGTTGTCGTTTTCGAGCAGAAAATGTGGCTATTTCGTTAAATCCAATCGCTTTTAACAGCTCTCTAGCCTCATCCAAATACTGAGACAACCGTTCCGGCTGATGCGCATCTGATCCGAGCGTCACTGGAATTCCCACCTTATGGCAATATTCCAGCATACGACGGCTTGGGAACATCTCTTTACAAGGGTGCCGCAGGCCGGAAGCATTTAATTCAATAGCCATGCCACATTCCTTCACGGTATCCAAAGCGGCCTTCTCCAATTCCCATGTATCGCGATCTGGCACATAACCAAACCGTTTGATCATATCGATATGACCGATATAGTCATACAGTCCGGTTCGGACTGCTTTCTTCACTGCCTCGTAGTATTGGGTATAAACTTCAAAAATATCCTTTCCTTCCCAACCTGCCAGCTGCCTAAAATCAGAAATATCCCACTCGCCTAGAAAATGAACCGAACCGATCACATAATCCCATGGGTAGGCGTTAATGATGGCAGCAATTTCACTTTCAAAGCCTTCCACATAATCGCCTTCTAGGCCCACGCGAATATCGATCTGATCCTTATACTTCTCCTTGAGATGCAGGCATTCTTCCACATAACGAGGAAGCTCCTCCATCGGCATCGCCATTTCTGGCCAATACGTTTGCGGGTCGACATGCAAAAGCGGCATATGATCAGAAAGCCCCAATTGGGTAAGCCCGATCTCGATGCCGCGTTTGACGTATTCCTCCAGTTCCCCAGAGGCATGACCGCAGCGCACATGATGTGTATGATAATCAATCAACATCGTGAATTCACTCCAGGTCATTTACTTTATTTTTTGACGTGACGATTCGCCAGCTCTTTCATAATATCATCCAATGGCAATTTATTATTACGTAAAAGGACCATTAAGTGAAAAATAAGATCGCTCGCTTCATAGCGAAGCTCTTCATTGTCTTTATTTTTAGCTGCAATAATTACTTCTGCCGTTTCTTCGCCCACTTTTTTGAGGATTTTATCGACCCCTTTTTCGAAAAGGTAAGTCGTGTACGCGCCCTCCGGACGCTCCGCGTCACGGGAAGCAATAACTGCTTCTAGTTCAGCTAAAATAGCGAAACGGTCGCCGCCAGTAGCAGGTGCAGCTTCCTCAATAGAACCTTCCACTGCGATGTTCGAAGTGAAGCATGTGTACGAACCATTGTGACAAGCAGGTCCTACTTGTTCAACTAGAACCAATAGCGTATCCGCATCACAGTCGTAGCGAAGTGCTTTGACCTTTTGCGTATGACCGGAAGTTGCCCCTTTATTCCAAAGCTCTTCACGTGAACGGCTCCAGAACCAAGTGTCACCCGTTTGAATCGTGCGCTGCAAGGACTCACTGTTCATGTAAGCCAGCATAAGAACTTCTTTACTTACCGCATCTTGCACGATGGCAGGTACAAGCCCCTGCGCGTCATATTTAATTTGATCTACTGAAAATGTCATCGAATTTCAACCCCTTTACCTTTCAGGTCAGCCTTGACCCCGTCTATCGTTAATTCTTTATAGTGAAAAATCGTTGCCGCCAACCCTGCATCAGCCTTACCTTCGGTGAATACATCGTAGAAATGCTCCGCTTTTCCCGCTCCGCCAGAAGCAATCACAGGAATCGTCAGCAGCTCGGATACCGCACGTGTCAGTTTCAAATCGAAGCCGTCCTTCGTCCCGTCTGCATCCATGCTCGTCAGCAAAATTTCGCCTGCACCTAGCTCTTCTACCCGCTTCGCCCATTCCAGTGTCTTAATGCCTGTCGGTTTGCGTCCACCATGGGTATACACTTCCCACTCGCCCCACTCGGGATTGAACTTCGCATCAATGGCTACCACAATACACTGGGAACCGAACTTCCGTGCACCATCGGATACGAGCTGCGGATTAAGCACCGCTGCTGTGTTGATTCCGATCTTGTCCGCACCTGCACGTAAGAGACGTTTCATATCATCGACACTAGAAATGCCTCCGCCAACCGTGAACGGGATCGTAATCTCGCCAGCCGTTTGACGGACCACCTCGACCATCGTCGCGCGCCCTTCAACGGAAGCGGAAATGTCGAGAAACACGAGCTCATCCGCACCTTCTTTATCATAAATCGCCGCAAGCTCTACGGGATCACCGGCATCACGTAAATTCACGAAATTTACGCCTTTCACCACTCGGCCATCCTTGACGTCGAGGCAAGGGATAATTCTTTTGGCTAACATGCTCAGCACCTCCTTGAGACTATACCCACCTTATTTACATAGGGTTAAAAAATTGCCCAACAGCTGCATACCGTTATCTCCGCTTTTCTCGGGGTGGAACTGCATGCCGTAGACATTATCACGACCTACAATCGCCGTTACAGGTTGATAGTAGTCGGTCACTGCCAACAGATCGCTTTCCCGCTCCGGCTTTACATGGTAGGAGTGTACGAAATACACATACCCTTCCTCTATGCCTTTGAAAATAGGACTCTCACTCTGCTTATAGCTGAGTCGATTCCATCCCATGTGCGGCACTTTGTAGTCCCCGCGGAAACGCACGACTGACCCTGGCAGAAGCCCTAGTCCCTCATGCTGACCATGTTCTTCACTGCTAGTGAACAACAACTGCATGCCTAAGCAGATGCCGATCAATGGCTTGCCAGACGCTGCATACTGCTTCACAACCTCGTCCAAGCCCGATTCACGCAGATGCTCCATCGCATCCCCGAACGCACCTACACCAGGAAGGATCGCGCCTTCTGCTGCTAGAATTTGTTCCGGATCTCCCGTCACAACCGCTTCATAGCCGAGCCGCTCAACAGCTTTGCTCACACTATGTAAATTACCCATTCCATAATCAATAATAGCGATCATGCCTACAGCACTCCCTTCGTCGAAGGAACCCCCTGCACACGAGGATCAATCGATGTTGCTTCATCCAGCGCACGTCCCAACGCTTTAAACACACCTTCGATCATGTGATGCGTGTTTTCACCGTAATGTACAATAACATGCAAAGTGATACGAGCTTCTAGCGCAAATTTCCAAAGGAACTCTTTTACCAGTTGTGTTTCAAAGCTACCCACATTTGCCGTAGGGTATTCGGCACGGTACTCAAAATGCGGCCGATTGCTGATATCAATCACAACTTGAGCCAAAGCTTCGTCCATCGGCACGAATACGCTCGCATAGCGTTTGATTCCACGTTTGTCACCAAGCGCTTCGCGCAGTGTTTGACCTAGACAAATCCCGATATCTTCAACTGTGTGATGATCATCGATTTCGATATCACCTTTGGCGTCCACTTTCAGATTGAAGATACCGTGTTTCGTGAACAAATCAAGCATATGATTCAGAAATGGAACATCTGTTTGGAGTTCCGAAATTCCTGTACCGTCTACTTCAAAAGAAAGTTTAATGTCCGTTTCATTCGTCCTACGGGCTACACTCGCTGAGCGAGCTCTTACTTGATCCTGTTCCGCCATCTAGGTCAACTTCCCTTCCTTTTTAAGTCTGATCTCTACCGCGCGCGCATGACCTTCCAAGCCTTCATTCCGGGCCAAAGTCATGATCATGTCGCCGTTCGCGAGTAACGCTTCCTTGCTATAGTGAATGACGCTTGATTTTTTGAGGAAATCGTCCACATTCAGTGGCGATGAGAATCTGGCTGTGCCATTCGTCGGCAGCACGTGGTTCGGGCCGGCGAAATAATCGCCGACAGGCTCTGTGCTATACGCGCCTAGGAAAATGGCACCGGCATTTTCAATACGTGGCAGCCAAGTGAAAGGATCCTGCACCAGCAGCTCACAGTGCTCCGGCGCCAAGCGGTTGATGACGTCCACGCCTTCGTCGAGTGAGTCGACAAGCAGGATCGCCCCTTTCGTCGCTGTCGAGACGGCAGCAATGGCTTTCTTCGGCAGCACATCCAGCTGCCGCCATAGCTCTAGCCGAACCTCTTCGGCTAGCTCGGGGGAAGGTGTCACCAGTATCGACGGTGACATCTCATCATGCTCGGCCTGCGCTAGCAAATCGGCCGCAACGTATTCAGGATCGGCGTGCTCGTCGGCGAGCACGACAATGTCCGTTGGTCCGGCGATCATGTCGATATCGACGACGCCGAACACGAAGCGCTTCGCCAGTGCGACGTAGATGTTGCCTGGGCCGACGATTTTGTCGACCGGCGCGATCGATTCTGTCCCGTAGGCCAGCGCGGCAATCGCCTGCGCCCCGCCTACGCGGTAGATTTCTTTCACACCCGCTTCGGCTGCAGCCACAAGGATATGCGGGTTAATGCCTTCTTCTCCCGCGGTGGACGGTGGCGTCACCATCGCGATCTCCGGCACCCCTGCGACGATCGCAGGGATGGCGTTCATGAGCACGGAAGACGGGTACGCCGCCTTCCCGCCGGGCACGTACAATCCGACCCGCTTCAGCGGTCGGATGATTTGGCCCAGCAGACTGCCGTCTGGCTGCAGGTCCATCCACGAATTGCGTTTCTGCTTCTCATGAAACGCACGAATGTTAGCGGCGGCTTGACGCAGCGCCGCTAGGAACGCGGCGTCGACTTGCGCGTACGCCGCTTGGATCTCTTCGTCGCTGACGCGAAGCTCAGCGACTTGTACGCCGTCGAACTGCTGCGCTAGGCGGCGCAGCGCGGAATCTCCGTCCTGCCGCACCTCATCGATGATGCGGCGGACGGACTCATTTTGCTCGGGTGAGCCGTATTCGACCTCGCGGTTTAATTGAAATTCGGAGGCGGGCATAATCCGCATCTTCATCTTCCTCTCATCTTTACTAAATAATGCTATAGCTTCACTATCGGCAGTACGTCCTGCAGCATATCACATAACCGTTGGATGGATTCATTCTTCATCCGATAACTCACACGATTCGCAATTAAGCGGCTCGTGATTTGAAAGATTTCCTCTTGCTCGACAAGACCGTTTTCCTTCAATGTTTGGCCGGTCTCTACCATATCTACGATGCGGTCAGCTAGTCCGATTAAGGGCGCCAGCTCGATAGATCCGTTCAACTTGATGACTTCGACTTGCTGTCCTTTTTCCCGAAAATACTGAGAAGCCACATTCGGATACTTGGTCGCAACACGCGGGTTGATTACCTGTTTCCAATCTGGCAGCCCAATCACCGACATGCGGCACCGTGCGATCCCTAGATCAAGCAATTCGTAAACATTCCGATTTTCTTCCATCAGAACATCCTTGCCCACAACACCAATATCCGCAACGCCATACTCAACATAAGTAGGAACATCGACCGGTTTAGCTAAAATAAATTCCATCTTCGCCCCTGGTACAGGAATGATCAAACGGCGCCCTTCTTCTAGATCCTCCGGAATGGGCAATCCCGCTTTCGTAAACAGCTTCGCTGCTTGTTTATAGATACGGCCTTTCGGCATCGCTACTTTAAGAATGTCATCCACCGTTCCAACCTCCTCCAAACTTCCCTCATCTTTGCTGAGAGGTTATTCCGTTATCAACTTCACTACTTGGTATCCCGCTCTGTCCAAATCTTTGCTTTGTTCCTTCGTCACCAGCTGTGTGATAACGATGCTCACATTATTAATTTCATCGCTCCGCATTTGCTTCGCTTGCTTCAACGCTTCCTCACGATGCTCCGCATCGTAGGCGATAAGCACGCGAACCGGTTGTTCCCCTTGCTCTTTACCCGTTACTTCAAGGATGCGATTCGTTTTCAACGCAAACCCAGTAGCTGGAGCTGGACGCCCAAACTGACTCAATAAATTATCGTAGCGGCCTCCACTGCAGACAGGGAAACCTAGTTCAGCAGCGTAGCCTTCAAACGTCATGCCTGTATAGTAGGAGAAATCCCCAATCATCGTTAAATCAATTACCACGTGCTCGCTAACACCGTAAGCTTTCAGCACATCCCATACTTCGCATAGGTGTCGGATCGCGTCCTGTGCGATTGGATGCTGGGAAACCATACGAGCTTGCTCGCAGATTTCATCGCCGCCACGAAGCCTTAGGACTCCGTTCAGCTCACGCTCAACATCAGGCGCCAGAGAAAGCGTCTTAATCGCTTCCCGGTATCCGACGTAATCACGGCCGAGTAAATGCTCTTTCAAGGAAAGCTGCGCATCGGTGCGTCCGTCCAATGTTTCTTGGAATAATCCATTCAGAAAACCAACGTGACCAAGCGCAATCTTAAACTTCTCAACGCCAGCAGCTTGCAAAGATGCAATCGCTAGCGCCACAACTTCGGCATCCGCTTCCGATGTAGCATCACCGATCAACTCAACGCCAGTTTGATAGAACTCTGAATCTCTACCCGCTTCTTCTTCAATCGAACGAAAAACATTCGAATGATAAGAAAGACGAAGTGGAAACTCCTGTTCCTTTAAAAGCGAGGAAGCTACTCGAGCGATTGGAGCTGTTAACTCCGAACGCAGCACGAGTGTTTTCCCTTTGCGGTCAAGCAGCTTGAACAGCTTCTTATCCTCTGTCGAGCTTGCTACACCAACTGTATCGTAATATTCAAGTGTAGGTGTAATAATCTGGTTGTAGCCCCAGCGTTCCATACAGGCCAATACACGGAATTCTATATTTCTGAGTTTCGTAACCGCATCAGGCAAATAATCTTTCGCGCCTAACGGTTTTTCAAATACTTTTGGCTTCGACACCGTCTCACCTCTATAAGTAGGAGTATAATCAGTTATTCTCATTTTATTGTTTATCAGTTCCTTTAGTGCGTTAACGTGCTACCATACTACCAAAATAAAGAATGTACGGCTATTTTAACACGTATCTTTAGGACCGTCAATCGTCTACGCCTTGTTCAGAACTTTAAGAATGGCATATAAACCCACACGCCGTCAACTGTATACGGAGAAGCCTTTATTCACTGCTTTTTGCTATAACATTTTGGATATTCCCGCTTTTTATATTGTAAAGTAGTAGTCCCCTTACCTCCACCACCTGTACGGATTCTTGATGCGCATTGGGGCTCTGACGCATGTCGGCGGTCAAACCTGACTCACAGCCGCTCAACAATCACAGATGCAATGCCATTGAAGACGTAAGCGTAATGCTGACGATAACGACCCCCTAACTAACTGGAAAACCTCCAGTTAATTTGAGGCAAATCTACGCTTTTCAACGACTAGATGGATTTTATACATCTATTTTCGTCGAAAGTAGCTCATCGAGCTCAATTGGATGAAATTAACAGCAGAAAATCCATCTATTTGCTTTTACCGACGAAATCCTGCCCATTTAGATGTATAAAATCCAGTTATACGACTGCTTAGGTTGGAGTCTTCACTATTTACACAATGCATACGAATTCTTGGTGCGCATTGAGGCGCCGGGCAATAGAAAAAGGCATGCTGCCGCGGCAGCATGCCCTCTTCAAGATACATCTAGATTAGTCTTCCTCTACAGGTCCGTTCGGAGTTTTACCCCCACCATTAGGTGCCTGTGGTTGACCACCATTTGGCGCTTTATTTCCATTAAAGCCATTGCCATTGCCATTTCCATTCGGGGACTGCAATTGTCCGTTACCGTTGCCATTTGGCGCTTGTCCGTTTTGCCCGTTACCATTGCCGTTGCCATTCGGTGCTTGTCCGTTTTGCCCGTTACCATTTCCATTTCCGTTGCCATATGGAGCTGGTTTTGCTCCACCGTTCGGTGCTGGTGTTTGACCGCCATTTGGTACTTGCTTCATGCCACCATTAGGTCCTGGTGCTTGTGTCGCACTCGGCCCTTGACCTTGGCCTCCTCCGTTACCGCCACCTTGACCCTTGCCTCCCCCGGTGCCTCCGCCAGTGCCGTTACCGCTGCCTTGACCCTTGCCTCCGCCGGTGCCTCCACCGCCGCCTTGGCCTCCGCCTCCGCCAGTGCCGTTACCGCTGCCTTGGCCCTTGCCTCCGCCAGTGCCTCCACCGCCGCCTTGACCTTTGCCTCCGCCGGTGCCTTCACCGCCGCCTTGACCTTTGCCTCCGCCGGTGCCTTCACCGCTGCCTTGACCCTTGCCTCCGCCAGTACCTTCACCGCCGCCTTGACCTTTGCCTCCGCCAGTGCCTTCACCGCCGCCTTGACCTTTGCCTCCGCCAGTGCCTTCACCGCCGCCTTGGCCTTTGCCTCCGCCAGTGCCTCCACCGCCACCTTGGCCTTTGCCTCCGCCTTTACCGCCGCCTTGCCCCTGTCCAACACCCTTAAGCTTCATATAGCTATAAGTAATTGACTCGAGCGTGCGGCTATCAACGGCGCCAGTTATCGGCAGCCCGTGTTTTTTCTGAAAATACTTTACACCTTGCACAGTCGCATTATCGTAGTAACCATTAATATCACCAGAATAGCTCCCCAGTGATTTCAGCATCCCTTGGATAACGAACACATCGGGTCCGTTCGCTTCCTTGCCTACAGCCAAGCTCGTGGTTGGCAAAGATAATATCAGCATAAAGGCTAGTATTACTACTCCTACATGCTTTCCTATCGACCATCCAAAGTTTCCTTTTTTCACTTTTGCGTCTTTACTACGATTCCAATGCTGCACTTCATCGACACCTTCCCTTAACCTATAATTTTACTGCGTCTTTACTATTCCCAATCTGTCACTTTTATTAGTCGTTTTCGAAAGATTCTATAATCGCATAATTTGAATGCTGTGTTTTCTTCTCCACAACAAAAAATGGACCCAACATCACAACGATGTTAAGTCCATTTATGTATATTTCTTATACTAAGCACTGCCCGACCGAATTACCTGCATCGGATTACCTGCCACGAAGCTATTCGGGGCTACATCCTTATGAACGACAGAACCAGCGCCAATAATCGCATAATCACCAATCGTCACACCTGGCAGAATTGTCGTATTAGCCCCAACCATCACATGAGATCCAATACGAACATCACCTAAGCGATATTCCTTCGTTAAATACTCATGCGCCAAGATTGTCGTGTTATAGCCAATAATTGTATTACTCCCAATGTAGATCCTCTCTGGGAAAAACACATCCACCATCACCATCAAGGCAAATGCCGAGTGCTCACCAACCGTCATGCCAAGAACACGACGATAGATCCAGTTTTTCAACCGCAACGATGGTGAATAACGGGTGATTTGAATCCAAACGAAATTTCGCATGGCCTTCCACTTACTCACCGTTTGGTAAATTTGCCATAGCGCATTTGGGCCATCTACGGGATACTTCTCTGTCTGCCTCAATCAACCTTCACTTCCGACGATATCCCAACTAGCGGCAACAGGTCAAACATATCATCGACGATATGATCCGGGTTGTACTGCTCTAAATAAGAGCGCCCCTTCCAGGACCAAGATACGCCAACAGAAGTAACTCCAGCATTTTGAGCAGCCTCAATATCATAATGACTATCGCCTACCATCATCGCTTCTTCAGCCGAGCTGCCAAGCTCTTTCAGCGCTGCAAAGATACCCTCAGGACTCGGCTTTGGTTCTTTTACATCATCCACTGTCACAATCGCGCTGACGTAAGCGTCTAACCCACAGAGTTTAAGTCCCATCAACGTGGTAAGCCTGATTTTGCTCGTCACGATACCGATTTTGATACCATTTTCGTGAAGCTTAGCCATTACCGTACGCACGTTCGGGAACTCCTGCACAAGCTCGTCATGTTTAGCAAGGTTGAATGTACGATACTTAGTAATCAGTGCTTCAACTTCTTTCTTCCCTGTAAAAAACTCCATTTGCTCCACTAGCGGGCGCCCCATATTGGGAATAATTAGCTCCCGACTAATAGGTTCTGCTGTTTCGCCTTCCAAGCTATGCAAGAACGATTGTACAATTAACTCATTCGTGTCGACAATCGTGCCATCCAAATCAAATAGTACGGTTTGAATCATAGTTGACTCCTTTATCTGTCTCTTCTTCATTGACTACTTTGTTTTTATCAATCGCTAGCTTAGATACAATTGGATCCGAGTAATGTTCATTGGAATAGCCTTTTTTTCTTCTAATAATGATCATGATCACGGCCGCAATGACAATTAGTAAGGCAAGCAGTTGGGAGAATCGAATATTCCCTCCATATGTCAGTACGCCTGGTTCAAACACGATTTTCATAGGTGACCATAACGCATTCATTAGTGAAGCCAACCAACCCGGTCCCGTGATGTCTAGGCTGTCAGTGCGAATCCCTTCAATAAAGAAACGACCGATCGAATACCAGATGAAATAACTTAGAAATAGCTCCCCTGCCCGCAAAAACGGCCTGCGACGAAGCCAGAACAAGATCAGCAGACCTACAAAGCTCCATAATGATTCATAGAGAAATGCAGGGTGGTAGAATGTTCCCTCGATATTCATTTGATTCACGATAAAATTCGGTAAATGCAAGGTATCTCTCAAAAACGACTCTTCTACCGGACCGCCATGAGCTTCCTGATTCATGAAATTGCCCCAACGACCGATTGCTTGTCCAACAATTAGACCTGGCGCAAGGATATCCGCAATTCGAAAGAAGTTGTATCCTTTGGCCCGAATATAGAATGAAGTACCGATAATAGCCCCGATCAGAGCGCCATAAATTGCAATCCCGCCGTGCCATATCATGAATACTTCCCATAAATTATCCTTATAATCAGCCCATTGGAAAGCTACATAATAAATTCTAGCCCCAATAATGGCAGATGGAACCCCAATTAACAATAAATCCATGAAGAAGTCAGGTACGATTTTGAATCGTTTCCCTTCCCTGATTGCCAACATTAAACCGATTAATGCGGCTGTTCCCAAAATAATGCCATACCACCTTACATGAATCGGCCCTAAGGAGAACGCAATACTTTCTAACATAGTTCCACTCCTTTATTTGGTGAGCTTACGCTCTCTCTCAATCAAAATCCTCAAAATCTTCGTTCAACGATTCCGTCAGCTTATTCGTAAACTGCAGCGCCGCGTTATAACCCATACGCTTTAAGCGATAATTCATCGCAGCAACCTCAACGATGACGGCTAAGTTTCGGCCCGGTCTTACAGGTATCGTAACTAGCGGCAGATCCGTATCGATAATCCGCGTTAGTTCCTCATCTAAGCCCAAACGATCATATTGCTTCTCTTGCTGCCAATTCTCCAATTTCACAACAACCGAAATCTTCTTCACATTACGAATCGCGCCTGCGCCGAATAGTGTCATGACATTAATGATACCTACGCCACGGATCTCAAGTAAATGACGAATCAACTCTGGGGCATTACCCGTTAATACTTTATCGCCATTTTGCCTAATTTCAACCGCATCATCCGCAATTAGTCGATGCCCTCGTTTCACAAGCTCAAGCGCTGTTTCACTCTTCCCGATCCCACTGCTGCCGGTAATTAACATACCTACCCCATAGACATCAACAAGT
This sequence comes from Paenibacillus plantarum, assembly GCF_013141695.1. Taxonomy (GTDB): domain Bacteria; phylum Bacillota; class Bacilli; order Paenibacillales; family NBRC-103111; genus Paenibacillus_E; species Paenibacillus_E plantarum. The sequence continues at coordinate 7,645 of NZ_WHNY01000018.1, read as the reverse complement.
ACACCATGGATCGTCGTGCTGGGCGCAAGCTTATTTTCAAGAAAACCAGTCAATCGGCTTGCAAAAATCGTCGTTGACAGTTGCGTTCTCAGCACTGGCAGATCACGCTTAGTCGCCTCCTCGAGCAATTCAATGGGAACGTCCAGTCCTCGCGTTACAATAATACACGGCGTTTCCTCAGGGGCACAGAGCTGTTCCACCCGATTTCTCCGAACACCAGTCGTCAACATCTCTATAAACGTAATCTCTGTTTTACCAAGCATTTGAATTCGCTCTTTGGGATGGTAATTGAAATATCCCGCCATTTCAAGACCAGGGCGATACAAGTCACCAGTCGTAATCGGACGCTTAAGTCCACCCTCTCCTGCTAACACTTCCATATGTAGCTGTTCCATCATTTCGGAAACCTTTACCTTTTTGGCCATTGTCCTAACTCCTCCGAATTTGCTTATGTACCATATGCGTCCCTTGTTGCACGCAGGCTTCCAATAGTTTCATCGTAATGGAATACCGAATTGAAATCAACTACTGTGTTCATGAACCTAGAAATAAACAAAAAAACCAGCCGATAACGGCTGGCCTTTCAGTACAATCCTATAGGTTTGGGTTAACCAAGATGGAAAGTGTTGATTCTTTATCGAAGAAATGAACTTTGTTCATGTCTAGTGCCAATTTAACGTTAGTACCTTCTTTGATTCCGGAACGACCGTCAACACGAGCGATTACTGTGTTAGCGCCGATACCGTTCAAGTACAAGTACATTTCGTGACCCAAGTTCTCAGTCAATTCAACGTTAACGTTGAATACTGTTTTCGGGGAAGCTTCCAAGAATACTGGCTCTTCGTGAATATCTTCTGGACGAACTCCCAGAATCACTTCTTTGCCAACGAATCCTTTGTCTTTAAGAACTTGTGCTTTACCAGCTGGAACTTCAACGTTGACAGTACCTGCTTTGAAGAATACACCGCCGCCTTCAGATGCCAATGTTCCGGACATGAAGTTCATGGATGGGGATCCAATGAAACCAGCAACGAACATGTTCACTGGGAAGTTGTAGATTTCTTCTGGTGTAGCAGCTTGTTGAATAATACCTTTATCCATAACAACGATACGATCGCCCATTGTCATTGCTTCGATTTGGTCATGCGTTACGTAGATCGTTGTAACACCAAGACGTTTTGTAAGTTTTGTGATTTCCGCACGCATTTGTACACGAAGTTTCGCATCCAAGTTGGAAAGCGGCTCATCCATTAAGAATACTTGTGGCTCACGAACGATCGCACGACCCAAGGCAACACGTTGACGTTGACCACCGGAAAGAGCTTTTGGCTTACGATCAAGTAAGTGAACGATATCTAGAATTTTCGCTGCTTCGCGAACGCGAGCATCGATATCAGCTTTTTTGAATTTACGAAGTTTCAATCCGAATGCCATGTTTTGATAAACAGTCATATGCGGATAAAGAGCGTAGGATTGGAATACCATCGCGATATCGCGATCTTTTGGAGCTACGTCATTTACAAGGCGGTCTCCGATGTAAAGTTCACCTTCAGTGATTTCCTCTAAACCTGCGATCATACGAAGAGTTGTGGATTTTCCGCAACCGGATGCACCAACAAGAACTACGAACTCTTTGTCAGCAACTTCAAGATGGAAATCTTTAACTGTTGATTCTTCTGCACCAGAATATCTTTTAACGATATGATTTAAACGTACGCCTGCCATGATTTCATTCCCCCTACAATTTATCGTTCAAATGCTTTATTTATCTTCAACATTTCTATATACACATCTTACCCTACGAACGGCGGACTGACTATGCACAATCCCTACAAAAAAATCACTTTCTTTTCGTTACTTTGTACAATAGCAAGGCCAGACGTACCAAAACCGCATGATTAAACGTTCTAACATCCAGTCCTGTCTCGTTCTTGAACTTGTCCAACCGATAAAGCAGGGTATTACGATGAATATAAAGCTTCTTCGCGGTTTCACTAACATTACAGTCTAGTGTAAAGAAATGCTCCAGCGTCGTTACCGTCTCGCTATCCAGCACATGATCCGTGCCGCGGAGCACCTGCTCTAGGAAATCTGTCTTTTCCTCTTCCTCTATAAGGTGCAACAGCTTCTCAAGACGAAGCTCCCAACGTAAATGAATAAAGCTGCCTACATGGAAGGATCGGCCCAGCATAATAGTCTCGCGCAGCTTAAGCACGGTAGCAAACATAGACTTCGCCGGTTTCACAGGGAAATCAATGGCAAGATGGCATTCGCCTACCCACTCATTTGCTAACATCTCATATAAGCCTGAGCCAAGTGCGTCAAGGGTTTGCTCAACACTTTCTTCCTCGTCCCCATCGCGATCTTCACTTCCGCTAGTAATAAGGACCTCTGGTGCTAGGATTAACCACTCTTTTTCCAGTAAAGGAATCAGAATAATCTCCGCTTCAAAAAAAGATTCCAACAACTTCTTAAGCTCCGTATAGGATACACGCTGGTTCTGAGGATAGTCCCCATACAACAAGAGAGGAATTTTGGTTGAATACAACGATGACTGTGAAGCAAGCGCATCAGGAAGCTCTGCGTGGCCAGTACCGCGTTCCATTTGCTGCAGCAGCCAATCTCTTAATTGGTTCGACTTCCTTTCATCTTCCGACAGATAGGAGCCGAATTGCTTCTTCTCTACAGTTTGCTTAGATTCGATCGTAAGTTCGACGAGTTTGCGTTCTGAAATAGACAACTTACTCCCATTTATCTTTAGGACACGAACTTCTTTATAATCCTGTGAAATGAAGAAAAGAACTTCCTCTCCCCGGATTACACTACGACTCAATCCTTCTTGGTGCTCTCCCTGATCCTCCACAAGCTGGTGCCATTCGGAATCCGGTATCAGGCTTATCTGTATTGGCGACTGTAAAACCGCTTCCAATCGCTCCTTGACATGCTCCCAAATCATCTGCCCTCACTCCTTATTGCCTATAGCATCTTCTATATTTATCTCGCTATTGTACCATATGTCTGCCTATTCTTGTGAATCGAAAGGAACCCTCCTGCCAGAATTGGCAAGAAGGTCCTTAAGTAAAAGCATTATTTAATTACGCGGCGAGCCGTTACGTAGTGATCAGCCCACCATTCTTTATTGATAGATGTAAATTTCACGCCACCCTCACCATACGTATGAATCATCATGCCGTTACCTACATAAATACCAACATGTCCAATATTCTTACCGGAATCCACCGTTGTGAAGAAGACCAAGTCTCCGGTTTGTAAATTGCTTTTACTAACGAAAGTGCCTTCCTTAGCTTGGTCGCGAGAAACACGTGGCAGTGTAACTCCATAAGCAGCAAACACCGTTTTTGTAAAAGAGGAACAATCCATTGTTTTGGTTTGACCATATTTTGCACCAAATACGTAGGGAGTACCAAGATATTTCTGAGCGGTTAGAATCAACTCGGCTTTCAAACGATCCTTCGCTGAAAGAATGCTTCTTCCGCCAATGAAGCTGCCCTTAAGCTCACTTACATTGCGAGTGACGACTTCGTCTTTGCTCTGGGATGCCATGACCATTTTACCTTGGCCTACATAGATCCCAGCAAACGTTGGCTTTGTACCACTACCAAAGAACAAGACGTCACCTGGCTCAGCTTTATCTATTTTTGTGATTTTTGTCGATTTCATGTTGAATTGATCCGCTAAAGTTCTAGGTACGGTGTAATTTAACGTTTCATAGACATAATAAATCAGTCCAGATGAATCAAACCCTGCGGATGGTGTTTCATCACTTTTGGAGTAATCTACGCCAACCATTTTTTTGGCCAAAGAAACGGCATCCATATCATCATTTGCGGCATATGCGGAAACAGCAGTTGTTGCTGATAATGCGATCGTGATCGCAGCAGTTATTCCTAGCGTGCGGTGTGCAAGACTCTTTAACATTGTATTTCCTCCTGTACGTGCTCTCTTGGGTGAGTTGGGTAATATGGAAAACTTCTCTCTTTACTAGTACAAGATTACCATGGTAATGAAAAGACTTTCATTCCTAAAATATTTCCTAACAACCATGACATTGGCAATGATGCCAATTGTTTCATTTCTTTATAAATACAACTTCGTAGGTGTCATCCTCATATTCTTCATGGATTTGGAAATAATTGTAGTAGCACTTTTTGGTTTTTATTCTCGTTAGCTATGGAGGTGACAAGCATGAAAGATCACAATCAATATCCAACCTTTGATGTTATGGAAGAAAGTACGAAATGGGATGTACATACGAGATCGATAGTGAATGCTCGACTTATTCGTGAACACGCATACGGATATGTAACCGTAGTTGAGGCAGAAACGCTTCGTGCTTGGTGTTCACTGCTTATGGACGATCATCGCGGAGAAATCATTCAATACGTCATTAACCATATCGATCAGGTATTATCTGAAAATAAAGGTGAAGGACATCGGAAAGTGAGCACACCTCCCGTTCGACTTCTTTTACGTCAAGGTCTCAAAGCAATTGATGAAACAGGATGGCTCGCAAATAGTCAGCCTTTCTTTCAATTAGATGAGTCGAACCAACGGAGCATTATGATTCAAATTAGCAACGATAACTATCCACCTACGAAAAATTGGGAAGGCATTCTTCAAAAAATCTTATTTCAAAAACTTCTTCAACTCTGCGTAGAAGCCTACTATGCTCATCCTTTAGTTTGGTCGGAAATTGGGTTTGGCGGACCTGCCTATCCTCGCGGATATACCCTTGCTAGTCCTGATCAACTCGAATCCTGGGAGGCTGCGAAACGATCATGAAGTGGCGAAATGAAAATGAAATCGTGGATATTCTCATTGTAGGCGCAGGTGCTGCTGGAGGCGTTCTAGCCAAAGAACTCAGTGAAGCCGGGCTAGGTGTAGTTGTGCTAGATGCGGGGCCGTGGCGCGATCCTGAGAAGGATTTTGCAAGTGATGAATTGAGTATGAAACACCTAGCTTGGGAGGATACGCGTGTTGTTGACGCAGCCGAGCCATTCGTTACAGGAAAGCATCAATCTGGAAAAGGGATTGGCGGCGGCACCCAGAACTTTACGGGGGTATTTCTGCGATTTCATGAGTCTGATTTCAAAACGAAGGCTATTGATGGCGTTGGCGAAGATTGGCCTATTCATTACAAAGATTTGGAACCCTATTACTCGCGTATCGAAAAAGAAATCTCCGTTTCCGGCCCTAAGCATTTCCCTTGGGGAAATTTTCAGGGTCCATATCCCTTTCCAGAACTGGATTCGCTTAGCCCTAATGCTGTCTTATTTCACAAAGGCTGCAAATCCCTTGGTATTCAATCCGCACCTACACCATTAGCTATCCTTTCTAACCCGTTAGACGGCCGCTCTGCTTGCACCAATCGTGGGTTCTGCCTGCAAGGTTGCATGCCCAATGCGAAATTTAGCACATTAATCGTGCACATTCCTAAAGCAGTTCAGGCAGGCGCCGAAATTCTCGCAGATTGCAGAGTCACTCAAATCGAAGTAAATGACTACGGACATGCTTGCGGGGTTCTGTTCGTCCACGAAGGCATAACCTATCGGCAACGTGCCAAAACTGTTATCCTCTGTGCACATGTGGTGGAAACACCTCGTTTGCTACTCCACTCCGCCACACCACTGTTCCCTGATGGATTAGCCAACTCCAGCGGATGGGTAGGCAAGGCAATAATGACGCATAGCAGTAACGACGTTTATGCCAAGTTTGAAGAGGAAGTCCGATTGTACAAAGGAACACCCGTGTTGGCATCTACCCAAGATTTCTATGAGACAGATCCACGTAGAGGCTTTGTCCGTGGGTATACCATACACGCTCACGGCTCTCGGCCTATAGAGATGGCAGAAGGCTTTCGCAAGGCCACGGAGGCGCCTTTATGGGGCTCGTCCTTCAGACAAGCTATGCAGGATTACAACTTCTATGGTCGTCTCAAAATGGTCGGAGAGGTCCTTCCCAACTGGAACAATCACGTTGCGTTATCTGATGAAAAAGATGAATATGGCATGCCCATGGCTTCCTTAGCCTTTAATTACTGCGATAACGATCTCAAGCTCCTAGATCATGCTGTTGACAATATGAAGTTGATCCTCCGCGCTGCAGGCGGAAAGATCTCCTATGTCGTGCCAGATACACAACATCTGATGGGAGGTTGCCGGATGGGCAATGACCCCGCATCATCCGTGGTGAACTCGTACGGTCAAAGTCATGACATCCCGAACCTTTTCATTTGCGATGCTAGCCTATTCGTCACATCTAGTGGAGGCAATCCTACGCTTACCGTAATGGCCTTAGCAGCAAGAACTGCTGATTATATCATTGACCTCGCAAGCTCCTGATTGTTATCCTTAACAGCAAGTACACGAAAGGAAGGAGCCTGTGATCCCTATGGCTATTGTTGAATTCACCATCATCCCCATCGGAACAGCCACAACCAGCCTGAGCGGCTATGTCGCTGACCTCCATAAAGAATTAGAGCGACATGCCGATGTCCGCTTTCAAATGACCCCCATGGGCACCATCCTGGAGGGCCCATTAGATCGTCTACTCGAGGTCATCCGTGCCGTCCACGAGGTTCCCTTCTTGCATGGAGCTGCGCGTGTTTCCACGTCCATCAAAATCGATGATCGCCGCGACAAGCACGCCTCCATGGAACAAAAAATGCAGTCCGTCGCTGACAAGCTCTGAACAGCAAAAAAGCATCCTATAGCAGGATGCTTTTTCTATATATAATGGAAACAAAAAAAGACCCTACGGTCTTGTACGTTTACTTATAAAAGTGAGTCATGTAGGATTCGAACCTACGACACCCTGATTAAAAGTCAGGTGCTCTACCAACTGAGCTAATGACTCGTAGGTGAAAGGAAAATGGAGGCTGATGGATTCGAACCACCGAACTCGAAGAGAGCAGATTTACAGTCTGCCGTGTTTAGCCACTTCACTAAGCCTCCGGATTGCGAGATAACCGTATTGCTTTGGCAATACAACCATCTCAATGGCTTTGGACGGAATCGAACCGCCGACACGAGGATTTTCAGTCCTCTGCTCTACCGACTGAGCTACAAAGCCAAATGATTATTTATAGCATGTCCTACATTAATTGTAAAAGAAATGGCGGAGCTGACGGGATTCGAACCCGCGGTCTCCTGCGTGACAGGCAGGCATGTTAGGCCACTACACCACAGCTCCATGCTACAAAAGGTCTTACCATAAAAATGGTGCCGTCGAGAGGACTTGAACCCCCAACCTACTGATTACAAGTCAGTTGCTCTACCAGTTGAGCTACAACGGCGTAAAGATAATGGTGGAGGCTGACGGGATCGAACCGCCGACCCTCTGCTTGTAAGGCAGATGCTCTCCCAGCTGAGCTAAGCCTCCATCTGGTGTTTGGTTTTTATGGTAGCGGCAGAGGGGCTCGAACCCCCGACCTTACGGGTATGAACCGTACGCTCTAGCCAGCTGAGCTACGCCGCCACATAAAAGTGTATATATATTTGGAACTGGCGGAGAGAGAGGGATTCGAACCCTCGCACCGCTTACGCAGTCTAATCCCTTAGCAGAGGATCCCCTTATAGCCACTTGGGTATCTCTCCAAGATATATATACGATTCAGGAATAGTAT
>NZ_WHNY01000017.1 GCF_013141695.1 Paenibacillus plantarum | reverse complement strand
AAGCTCACTTTGAGTTTCATCTTGCTGTTCATAGTATTTACAATTTTGATTCCGCTAATGGAGTCGCCTCCCAGTTCAAAGTAATTCTCATCTACTTGAATTTCCTTAATCGCAAGTTCAGATCCCCAAATGAGCCCCAACTGCTCCTCCGTAGGTGTATACGTCCCATCATTACGGCCTACTAATTTGACCTCTTTCTCCATTTGGCTCTCAAGGTTTTCCGTTTCAACTGTTGTAGCTCGATTTCGTTCCTTTGTTCTTGAAGCTGCTACGGGTCTCTTCTGTTTCTTTAATCTAAATAAGTGATCATGTTCTTCTGTGTACCAATAACTTTTGCGTGCTAATGGATAGCCTGGTAGCCGCACCTTCTTTGCTAGAGTTGAATCGTAATAGGACTGCCAATCGATTTTAGCTCCTGCTACGTACAACTGGCAGAGTCGATCTATTACTACTTCCTTCTCCTTTGTTCCTTCCTCAACGAGCTGATTCGCCTCGCTAGTCCACTGGTCTACCTCTGCTTGAGTCACTTCTCCTTCTTCTTTGCTATCTTCCTTATAACTCTTGCAAATCCGATGTTCACCGTAGTACACACCGCTGAGGTTAAGATGTTTCCAGTCTTCTGCTTCCTGTAGTCGCCTAATCTTCTCTTGTAAGTCTTCGTTACTTTCCACGACCAGTTGGATCCGATACTCATAATGATCCCTTCCGACACATGAGGTGTAACATAGGTCAGCTAACTCCGAGGAATCTTCCTTCAGGAAGGAACTGTACTTCTTTACAAGCTCAAACAGTGCTTCTTGCGTTCGACCCGATAAAGCAAACAGCCACTTTTCTCTTGTAGCTCGGGCTCCGCCGTTTCGTTGAACTGCTGGCGTCTCCTCCAGCACAATGTGGCAGTTTGTCCCGCCGAATCCAAACGAATTCACACCACAACGTCTCGGAGCCTCTCCTGCTTCCCATTCCCGAAGCTTATCATTCACGTAGACAGGGCTATCCGGAAAAGAAATATGCGGGTTTGGTTCCTCAAAGTTAATGAGTGAAGGTATCTTCTTATGATTCAATGACAAGATGGCTTTAATAAGAGAGGCCATACCCGATGCAGCAACGGTATGGCCAATATTGGTTTTTACTGCAGATATCGCACAAAATTGCTTCTTGCTCGTATACGATTCGAAAGCTTGTTTAAGTGCCCTAATTTCTATTGGATCGCCCAAATACGTACCGATTCCGTGTGCTTCAATATACGACAGGCTTTCTGGATCAATCCCTGCCGCTTCCCATGCATCCATCAGTACGTTTGCTTGAATCTCCGCTCGTGGCGTTGCAATTCGGTTGGCACCTCCGTCATTATTTACCGCGCTTCCCTTAATGACACCGTAAATAGGGTCTCCATCGGCTATCGCCTGTTTCAATGACTTGAGCAGAACTGCTCCTACCCCTTCACTAATCAGTGTTCCCTTTGCTTGTTTGTCGAACGTCCGAATTTTCACATCATCGGAAACAATTCGCTCCATCGGATTGTCATCGTTCTTAAGCAAAATATCCTTAATGTTTATACCGCCTGCAATTGCCATTACACATTCACCATCTTGAAGCGCCTTACACGCATGGTGCAAAGATACGAGTGCGGAAGAACAGGCTGTATCAATCACCATGCTTGGCCCAGTTAGCTTTAATGCGTGAGATATTCGGCTGGATAACACGGATGCATAAGCACCCGTGAGCGCTAAGGGATGAATATTGCCTACATAATCGTTGTACAAAGAAATACAAGCATTATCCCTACCTACGAATACACCTGTTTTGGTATTTGCGATTTGTTCTCTAGTAATCCCGGCATCCTCCACGGCTAAAAAGGCGGTCTCTAGCATGAGTTTCTGCAATGGGTTCATCAGGAGGGCTTCCTTGGTTGAGATCCCGAAAAACTCAGCATCAAACTTATCGATTTCTTCCAGGTATCCTCCAGGTTCATAGGCGGATTCATCCACGTCTGTAACATTGTAAAGGTTTTCATAAACGGGGTTCATGACTTTCCTTCTCTCGGGAGTGGGAAGGTCAATACAATTGATGCCGTTAT
>NZ_WHNY01000016.1 GCF_013141695.1 Paenibacillus plantarum | reverse complement strand
ATATAGGGATCTTTAATCGAAGATTAAAGTCTCTCTGCTAGAAAACCTAATAAGACTTTACGTTGAAGTTTCGTATCTAGTTTTCAAGGAATAAATCCTTGAAAGATTCAATGTTTCTATTCCCTGATAGCTCAGTTGGTAGAGCACTCGACTGTTAATCGAGTTGTCACAGGTTCGAGTCCTGTTCGGGGAGCCATATGGAGAGGTGTCCGAGCTGGCCGAAGGAGCACGATTGGAAATCGTGTAGGCGTCACAAGCGTCTCGAGGGTTCGAATCCCTCTCTCTCCGCCACAATCTTTCTAGTAAGGCCCGTTGGTCAAGTGGTTAAGACACCTCCCTTTCACGGAGGTAACAGGGGTTCGAGTCCCCTACGGGTCACCATTTTTACTTCCCATGGAGGCTTAGCTCAGCTGGGAGAGCATCTGCCTTACAAGCAGAGGGTCGGCGGTTCGATCCCGTCAGCCTCCATCACTTTTCCTTATGAAAGACTTGATTTAATAGGAAACGTGACATATACTTAATGACGCGGGGTGGAGCAGCCCGGTAGCTCGTCGGGCTCATAACCCGAAGGCCGCAGGTTCAAATCCTGCCCCCGCAACCAAATAATACATGTGGAGCTGTGGTGTAGTGGCCTAACATGCCTGCCTGTCACGCAGGAGACCGCGGGTTCGAATCCCGTCAGCTCCGCCATTATTATTACAAAATTTAGTTAGGCTTTGTAGCTCAGTCGGTAGAGCAGAGGACTGAAAATCCTCGTGTCGGCGGTTCGATTCCGTCCAAAGCCACCATTTAAATTAAATAAGCCGTTGTAGCTCAACTGGTAGAGCAACTGACTTGTAATCAGTAGGTTGGGGGTTCAAGTCCTCTCGACGGCACCATTGCTTTGTGGAGGCTTAGTGAAGTGGCTAAACACGGCAGACTGTAAATCTGCTCTCTTCGAGTTCGGTGGTTCGAATCCATCAGCCTCCATTTTCCTTTTTGTAGGGGCATAGTTTAAGGGTAGAACAAAGGTCTCCAAAACCTTTGGTGTGGGTTCAATTCCTGCTGCCCCTGCCAAAAATGCAAGAAACTTAATATTGTGGCGGTCGTGGCGAAGGGGTTAACGCACCGGTTTGTGGATCCGGCATTCGCGGGTTCAAGTCCCGTCGTCCGCCCATTATTACCAAAGCAACATAATGGGGATTAGCCAAGCGGTAAGGCAACGGACTTTGACTCCGTCATGCCAAGGTTCAAATCCTTGATCCCCAGTTTTATATGCGGAAGTGGCTCAGCGGTAGAGCATCGCCTTGCCAAGGCGAGGGTCGCGGGTTCGATCCCCGTCTTCCGCTCCATTATTACTAAGGCGCCATAGCCAAGTGGTAAGGCAGAGCTCTGCAAAAGCTTTACCCCCAGTTCGAATCTGGGTGGCGCCTCCACAAATTTATAAGCCGGAGTGGCGGAATCGGCAGACGCACAGGACTTAAAATCCTGCGGTAGGTGACTACCGTACCAGTTCAAGTCTGGTCTTCGGCACCATTGTTTTTACAAGTTTATGCCGGCATGGCGGAATGGCAGACGCGCTCGACTCAAAATCGAGTCCGAAAGGGTGGAGGTTCGAGTCCTCTTGCCGGTATAACGAACAAAGAAAGTCTATGAAATCATTTGATTTCATGGGCTTTTTTTTTGTTCACTTTCGGAACAGAAGAGGGATCGATGTGCTTCGTACACTTTGTATCTAAAATGCTATGTATATGTGTTTTACAGATAGTAAAATAGGAAGGGAACGCTTACAATGGAAGTTCATTCCCAAATATGACGTATGAGGCGGGGACCCTTTGAATATTGTGAATTCGGTAAGGTTTAAGATTTTTATTGGGTTTGTGCTGGTGGTTGCTCCCTTGGTTTTGTTTTTGATCTTTAATAATGTGTATTCCATGAATGTGGTGAGGGATCAAATTTCTCAAAACTATAATAAGCTCCTGCAGCAGTACGTGGAGGATACGGATAATACACTCAAAGAATTCGATAATTATTTGTTTCATCTCTATAGTGATCCTGATGTGATTAATATGAACTTGTACCCCTTGGAATCGGATGATTATGTGCTAGCAAAGCAGCGCTTGTTCAATAAGTTAACCCGACAGTTGGATATATACAACTTAGTGAATACGTTTTTTGTTTTCTCAGCTACTACTGAAGATCTGTTAGTTTCAACGAGAGAAAATACGTATTACTATGATCGTGTTCAGACAGTGAAACAATTCATCGTGGAAAATTCGAAGAGCCGTCCGAATGACAGCTCGAATGGCAACTGGCTCATTATGAAGGCAGCGAACGGCGACCACTATTTGATGAAAATTAATAAGGATTTGGGCGCAGGGCTGTCAGGCGGCATTCTCATTAAAATGAGCAGCATGGTTGAGCCACTAAGTAAGTGGGACACAGGCGAAGGTGGAGGAACCACTGTGGTGTCTCCAGACGGGATAACGTTAGCAAACAACTATTTCCCGTTACAAAGGTATCAGAACATCAGCGATCAAATTGCACCCAAAAGCTCTGGCTTTCAAATTGTCAAAGATAAGGAGCTTGATCAGCAGTTTTTGATTGTGCGGGAAGCTTCCTCACATGCAGAATTAGAATTTGAACTCATCATTGCCGAGAAAAATATGCTGCAGAATTTGCCATATTTGCAGCTTTTGATTTACTTTTTACCATTGGGCGGAGCCTTTGTACTAGGTATCTATCTCCTCTACGTGCAACGCATCTTATTCAAGCCGTTGATGCAATTAATACGAGGTATGAGGAAGATTGCCCAAGGGGAATTGTCAGTCAGGTTACATGAAGGCAGTTCGACGGAATTTGCCTTTCTGATCGCTACTTTTAATAACATGGTGGATCAGATTGAGAATCTGAAGATTTCCGTCTATGAAGAGAAGATTCGCGTACAGCAGGCTGAATTCAAGCATTTGCAGGTGCAGATTAATCCACACTTCTATATGAACAGTTTAAATATCATTTATAACCTCGCGGCGTTAAAAGATACGAAATCCGTTCAGAAGATGTCACTGCATCTGGCCGATTATTTCCGTTTTATTATGCGTACGAATCGGACAACAATGACACTGAAGGATGAGATCGATCATATTCGCAACTATTTGGAGATTCAAGTCATGAGATATCCGGACAATCTGACGTTTGACCTTCAATTACCAGAGACATACAGCCAATACGCTATTCCTCCGCTTATTGTACAGCCGTTTGTAGAAAATGCCGTGATCCATGGGTTTACGAAGCAGTACGGTACGTATGTCATTCAAGTGAAAGCTGAGCAAGATCCTGAAGCTCCTGAGGAGTTCTTTCTCTTGTCGATTAGTGACAACGGGAATGGATTTCAACCAGAAATGCTGCAGCAATTAAACTCAGCTCAGTATTTGGACCAATCGGGTGATGACCACCTTGGGATTTGGAATGTACGGCATCGGTTGCAAATGAATTATGGGAACAGAGTTGCGCTGAGATTTCTGAATAAGCCGGAGAGAGGGGCCTTGGTTCAGATTAGGCTGCCGCTTCACACCCCCATTGTGGAAGGGACGGAAAAGGATGTTTAACTTATTGGTTGTGGACGACGAGAAGATCGCGGTAAAAGGAATCACAGTGGGGATCGATTGGGAGGCGTTTCCGATTGGCCAGATTTTTGAAGCGCTGGATGTGAATGAAGCAAAGCAGGTGTTATCTCAGAATCGAATTGATATCATGATTTCGGATATCGAAATGCCAGGTAGCAACGGCTTGCAGCTGCAGGAGTGGGTACGTATGCATTCGCCGCAAACGGAGACAATTTTCTTAACGGGTCATGCGAATTTCGAATATGCGCAGCAGGCTGTTCGTTTAGGGAGCTTTGATTACGTCTTAAAGCCAGTGGATCACGATCGATTGCAAGATATTGTGAAGCTCGCCATTGAGAAGATTAAAGAAGATCAGGAGCAGTTAGATTTTCATGAAACCTATAAGACGTATTATAGTCACTGGGTCAATGAGCTGCCAACGTTGGTTGAGAAGTTTTGGCAGGAGCTGTTGAGCGGGAAAATACCTGCCAATGAGGAGCGATTGACTCGCAATTTCCAGATGTATGAAATTCCCTTGGATATGACGAGTAGGATCTTACCTATCCTAATAAGTGTCGAGCATTGGAAGGAAGACCTGAATGCAAGAGATGAAGAGATTATGGAGTATGCGATTAGGAAAGCGGCTGCTGAAATCATTGTTGTAGAGCAGGCTGGATGTGTGATTCAGGAGAATGGCTCATCTTTGGTTCTTCTGTATGTAGGTGAAGGAAGCGAACTATCTCTACCTGACATCAAAGCGAAGTGTGAGGCTTATATTAGTGCTTGTCACCGTTATTTCCAGTGCAGCTTGTCCTGCTATGTAGGCGAGCAAACGCCTTTACTTAAGCTAACGGCGAAGGTGGCGGATCTTTTTCAAAATGAGCGGAACAATGTGACGAAAAGTAACTGTGTGCTTTTGGACAATGAAACGGATCAACCGCTTATGAACAAGCCGCAGGCGCCAACCTTCTCCGACTGGATCGTGCTGCTTGAATCAGGGAAGAAAGCCGAGCTGGTAGCTCGCATACAGGAGAATATTGATCGTCTACAGAAGACTAATGACGTGGGCTCCGAAACGGTGGAGGCTTTCTATTATGGGTTGTTGCATGTGGTGTATCATGTTTTGCACAAAAAAGGATTAGCTGTACATGATATGCTCCCTCATCAAGAGCTACAGGACTATAGCAGCGCAACGCGTTCTTTAAATCAACTGAGGAATTGGGCGGTTCGAATCGCTACCGTAAGCTGTGACTACATGAATAGCCATCTGAAAGGCGTCTCAGCGGTTACTGCGAAGGTATGCCAGTACATTGACGAACATATGGAGGAAGAGCTCAGCAGAGAGGAATTGGCGGCTTCTGTGTTTCTCAACCCAGCCTATTTATCGCGTTTATTTAAGAAAGAAACGGGGCTTTCCATCTCGGAGTACAGTTTGAAGGTTCGGATGGAGAAAGCAATGAAGCTGCTTGCGGAAACCAACGATAAGATCAGCTATGTAGCGGAGCAAACGGGATATTCGCACTTTTCCTTTTTCGCGAAAATGTTTAAGAAGTATTCAGGACTTTCGCCTCAGGAGTATCGAAAGAACTTTCAGGGCTGAAGAGGTTCTGAGGCATGGGTTCAGGGGTACTGAACAACATAAGATGGTATGGAAAAGCTACCCAAGAATGGGTAGCTTTTTTGTGTTTTCAGGGAGAGATGGCAACGTCTAGACGAATGTCACAGAAGTGCTTATTCGGTCACTACGCAGATAGAGATTTATTTCCAAACAATTTACAATGAACCTATAAGAGAGAGGAAGCAAGCGGATTGAATGGAGAGGGGAGCAAAATAAACGATGAACGATACGTCAAATACGGCAGCGCAGGCAGCCCCTATACGTACTACGAAACGAACTAGGGTTCAATCAAATTTTCTATGGACGGTTCGCAAATACTGGATCTTCTATGTGATGATGGCACCAGCAGCACTGCTGCTCATCATTAACAACTACATTCCAATGGCGGGCGTTCTGATTGCTTTTAAAAATGTGAATTACACAAAAGGGATTCTAGGAAGTCCATGGGTGGGCTTCGATAATTTCAAGTATTTGTTCTCTAGTGAGGTTGCGTGGGTCATTACTCGAAATACGATCTCGTATAATCTGGTTTTCATCGTATTGAATTTGGTAATCGCTGTTGCAATGGCTATTATGTTTAATGAGATGCGCAGCAAATTTCTATCGAAGTTTCATCAAAGCACGATGTTTCTGCCCTTCTTTCTCTCCATGGTGTGTGTAGCCTATCTGGTATATGCTTTCTTGGGAGCTGAGCATGGTTTCGTGAATACGGTGCTCCTGCCTAAATTAGGCATAGAGCCGATTGACTGGTATACGGAGTCGAAATATTGGACGGTCATTCTACCGATTGTGAACACATGGAAAAATCTTGGGTACTATACGGTCATCTATATGGCAGCCATTATTGGGATTGATCATGAATATTATGAAGCGGCATTAATCGATGGAGCAAATAAATGGCAGCAAGTTAAACGGATTACGATTCCGCTGATCATGCCGGTCATGATCACGATGACACTGCTTCAAGTAGGTAGAATTTTCTATGCGGACTTCGGCCTATTCTTCCAAGTAACCAAAAATGCAGGCGCTTTATTTCCGACCACACAAGTTATTGATACGTATGTGTATCAAACGTTCCTGACGATGGGGGATATCGGAATGTCATCGGCAGCAGGCTTGTACCAAGCCGTTGTAGGTTTCCTACTTGTTCTAGTTACGAACTTATTTGTAAGAAAAGTAAGCAAAGAGAACGCACTATTTTAAGAAGGAGTGGCTGTCATGAGTGAAGCAATTTCAGTACGTAAACAACGGATAGCCAGGAAACGAGGACCAAATGAATTAACGCCTACAGCGAATTTGTTGGTTAACGTGTTCTTCTGGATTTATACCGCAGCTTGTATAATGCCTCTGGTGTTGGTTATCATCGTATCCTTTTCAGATGAAAAGGGAGTTCTCATACATGGCTACAATTTCATACCTGAAGCTTGGAGTTTGGAAGCGTATAAGTTCATGTTCAAGGATTGGCACCAAATCTTACGCTCCTTCGGAATCTCAGTCTTTCTAGCAACGGTTGGAACAGCGATTAGTTTAGTGATGATGTCACTGTATGCGTATCCGATCTCGCGAAGTGATTTTCCACATCGAAGTTTCTTCTCCTTCTTCATGTTTTTCACGATGTTATTCAATGGTGGGCTCGTTCCATGGTATCTTGTCTATACCCAGATGCTGGACTTGAAAAATACGATCGCAGCACTTATGCTGCCCTTGCTAGTCTCGGCCTTCTTCGTCCTATTGCTTCGGACATTCTTTGCGAATTCAATTCCGATGCCCTTAATCGAAGCAGCGAAGATTGATGGAGCCGGTGAGGTTCGGATTTTCAGTCAAATCATTATTCCACTCTCCTTACCGGTATTAGCTTCCGTTGGTTTGTTTCAGGTGCTGAACTATTGGAATGACTGGTTCCTGAGTCTGGTGTTCATTTCTGGCAGCAAAAACATCAATCTACAGTTCATGATGTACAAAACAATGCTGGATATTCAGTTCTTAACTTCGAATGTGCAGGCAAGTCAAGGTTTATCCCAAGCAGGGGGCATGCTACAACTACCAACGGAAACAGTCCGTATGGCGATGGCTGTACTAGGAATTGGACCGATCGTGTTCGCGTATCCATTCTTCCAGAAGTATTTTAAGAAAGGCCTAACGGTTGGTGCAATAAAAGGATAGTTAACCAAGGCTTGTACCAGTGTAGACTGGTTTAGCATAGAAGAAGAATTGAGATAAAGGGAGGCAATCCATCAATGAAAGCTTTGAAAAAAAGCACTCTTGCACTTCTTACCCTAACGTTTTCGTTATCACTCACCTTGGCGGGCTGTTCGAAGAGCACACCAGAGCCTGCAGCAAGTGCTACAGCAGCACCAGCAACAAGTACAGCGCCTGCTGCGACGAAAGCAGCTACAACGGATTTGAAGCCTTATGAAGTGAAACTAGTCTACCCTGGTACACCACAACCGGATCAAGCTAAAGTAGAAGACGCTATGAACAAGGTTTTGAAAGAAAAAATCAATGCAACGATCAAATTAATGCCAATCGACTGGGGTCAATGGGATAACAAAACGAACTTAATGATCGCTTCCCGTGAAGAGTTCGATATCCTTTTCACAGCACAATGGAATGGTCACGCTGTCAATGTGGGTAAAGGCGCGTTGATGCCGCTGAATGATTTGATTGGGCAATATGGAAAAGGAATCACAGACTCCTTGGATCCAGCGTTCTTGCAAGGTGCTAAAATCAACGGCAAAAACTATGGTGTTCCAACGAATAAAGAACTCGCAGCTTCCGGTGGGGTTGTGTATCGTGCCGATATTGCCAAAGAATTAGGCATTGATATGACGACTGTGAAGACGATGGCAGATCTGGCTAATGTACTAAAAACAGTCAAAGAGAAAAAGCCAGAAATGACAGCTTTCTTCCTTCGCGACGGGGATAACCTAAATGCACACTATTTGGCGCAGTATGACTATCTGGGTGACAGCACAATTCCAGGTGTGATTATGAAAGATGGCACAGATACAAAAGTGATTCCTAAATGGGATCAACCGCGTTATAAGGAAATTTTGAAATTAACACGTGATTTTATGCAAAAAGGATATATCAATAAGGATGCGGCTACGACACAATTGTCGGGTCAAGATGCTTTGAAGTCTGGTAATGTGTTCATGATTACTTCTTCTTTGAAACCAGGTAAAGATAGTGAGCTTGCGAATGCAACGAACTTGGTAGGCAAGCTTGGTCAAATCGAGCTGACACCACGTACCATTTCCACTGGCGACACAGCGGGTTCCATGTTGGGTATTTCCGTAACTTCCAAGGATCCAGCTCGTACGATGATGGTGATTAACCTTTTGCACACGGATAAACAATTGAACAATTTGATCAACTTCGGTATCGAAGGTACGCACTACACGAAAGTGTCGGACAACATTATTAAAGCAACAGACGCAGGCAAAAATTATGCTCCAGGTGCTGCATGGCAGTTCGGTAACCAATTCTTGAACTACCTATACGATAATGAAGATCCACAGAAATGGGATAAATTCAAAGAGTTCAATAAATCGGGCAAAAAATCACCAGGTCTAGGCTTTACGTTCGACTCCGAGCCAGTTAAAACACAAGTGGCTGCCGCAGTTAACGTAGGTAAAGAATTCGATGCAGCGATGGATACGGGTTCTGTGGATATGGATGCTTCCTTGCCGAAATATCAAGATAAAATGAAAGCAGCAGGCATTGATAAAATCATTGCTGAAAAGCAAAAGCAATTGGATGCTTTCTTAGCAGCTTCGAAGAAATAAAACGTTCTATGTAGAAGGAGCCAGACTCAGCAATGAGTCTTGGCTCCTTTTGTTTGCGGGCATCTATGACTAATTACCAAACAAAAGTCATTGTTACGATAACAAGCAGAACGAACAGAACAAGAACAACTGCAGCGGACGACGTACCACCAAAACCTGCACAAGAACCAGCACCTACAGCAACACCCATTTATGTCACCCCCCATCTCTAGGAATGCTCTTCCGCAGAAGCGAATGAGAGACAATACTATCCTATGGAGAGATGTCACGATTTGCTTGGGTGTTTCGCCTAAATCTATAGGGATAATCACGACTTTTGGGCTAGCGCCTGTTTTTGTAAAAAGATAGCGAGAAGTTGAACAAGTGACAGTAGCCTTCCATATGGTAGAAAAAGAACGTAATGCCATTGCGGAGGTGTAAGGGCTATCGATTACTTGGATATGTTAGCGAAGCTCGGGATAGGAAACGCACATCCCGGGGGATTTGGAGAAACCATTGAGCAACTGAAGAAATATCCGATCGACAAAGGGAAAAAGGTGTTGGAAGTTGGCTGCGGAACAGGTAGAACAGCCTGTTATTTGGCAGAGCAGGGCTGTGATGTCACCGCCATCGATATACGTCCGGAGATGATCAACAAAGCCAAGATCAGAGCGGAGAAACAGGGGACCCAGGTGAAATTCCTGATTGGTGATGTTTGTCAGCTGCCATTCGATGCAGATTCTTTCGATGTCGTGATGGTGGAATCTGTTACGAACTTCGCAGACGCTCAGAAAGCTGTGTCGGAGTACTATCGGGTATTAAAACCAGAAGGAAAGCTATATGACCGTGAAGTGATTAAAGTAAAAGATATGACAACAGGCATTCATAGGGCGTTATGCAGCTTCTATGGGGTGAGTAAGATCTATAAGCTGGAAGAGTGGCAAGATCTGCTGGAGAGCAATAAATTCAGTACCGTCACTTCGACAGGCATCCATCCCTTCCCATTAACGATGTTCGAAGATCAGGTTCAGCATCCAGATCCTGTTCATTTATCTGATCGACAATCCTTCATGGATCCCCGTGTATGGCAGATCACGGCTCGGTATGATGAGCTGGTCAACAAGTATCATCCTTATATGGGTTACACCCTAATGATTGGCTCCAAGGACTAAGGATACACTAAGAAGCAGGATAATGATTCCTTCATGGCGAAGCATATGAGAAAGATTATCATTGGAGGCTGCTTCTTTTGAATGTAGACGTTATTACAGAGCGAATTTCGAACCGTAAAGCCAAGGAAGTTTACGAGCTGATTACACGTCAAACGACGGTTTCGAAAATAGATTTATTAGACCAAAGCGGTATGACGGTCTCGACCTTAACGCGACTTCTAGAGGAGTTAACGAGTCAGGGACTTATATTAGAATCCGGCTTTGGTGCATCTACGGGCGGGCGTAGGCCGATTTTGTATGAGAAGAATCCGGCCTATGCTTATATATTTGGTTTGGAAATCTCGAGAACCTTGTCCAAGCTCGTACTTGTAGATCTAGGGATGAACAAGCTGGAAACGAAGAGTTGGGCAATGACAGAAGTTATGACTCCAGGTGTACTGCTTCCCCTTATTGTACAGGAAGCGAAGCGCATGATAGCTCACCATGGCATCGAAACTTCGCAGGTGTTGGGAATAGGAATTGGAGCAGTGGGACCGGTAGACCGAGTATCCGGAGTTATTCTGGAACCCTCTTATTTCCCGGCGAGTGGATGGAGACATGTGGACATATGCAGGTGGTTGAGTGAAGAACTGCAAGTTCCTGCACTGTTGGACAATGGCGCGAACACAGCGATTCTGGCGGAATCCTGGCACCAACGGACCCGGAGTTTTAAGCATCTCCTTTATATTCACGCTGGCGTAGGCTTACGTTCCTCGATGGTATCAGAAGGCAAGGTTATCTATGGGGCGGTCGATATGGAAGGCTCTGTGGGGCAAATGATCATTCAAACCGATGGTGTTGCCCATCGTAACCAAGCTGGCAATTATGGTGCTTTGGAATCTTACGCTTCGCTGTATGCGATAGAGAAGGCTGCAAAATCTGCCTTGAAACAAGGGAAATCTACCGTTTTAGTACATATGGTTGAGGATCCAGAGCAGGTTACTTACCAGCATATTATGGAGGCGCTCAAAAAAAATGATCCCCTAGCCGTGGAGATCGTGACGGAGGCTGCGACCTATTTCGGGATCGGCCTGGCGAATTTATTAAATATTTTGCACCCGGAGAAAGTGATCATCGGGGGGCCATTGATAACAGGCGGGGAATTGTTCTTCCAGACAGCAACGCAGGTTGCGATTCGTAAGACTTATTATTACCCCGCCTATCAGGTTGTTTTCAGCAAAGGACAGCTTGGTGATGAAGCATTAGCCATTGGAGCTGCCGTGATGGTTATGAATCAACTGGTTAAAGCTTAGCTTCTGTTAGGAAGGCGAGCGGTAGTCCATTGATTTAAGCGAAGCTTCCTTCAGAAAGGCAAGAACTAGATCATTGAAGGCTTCCGGTTTCTCCATGGGTGTTAAGTGGGAAGCAGAAGGAATGACGTGAAAGTTAGCGCCTGGAATCTGATCAGCCATAGACTTCATAACATCCGGCGGCGCGATTGCATCCTGTTCGCCAGCGATGACGAGGGTTGGCACAGAGATGGTAGGCAGGAGGCCAACCGAGTCCGCGCGGAAGGCCATCGCGATGCTGGCGTGGACAAGACCTTCGGCTGGCATGCTGTCCATGATCACTTTGAGTGAATCGATCAGCTGCGGCTGCTCTTGAACTGTGGCTTCTGTCACAAGTTTAGGAAGCATGGCATTTCGAGCGGCCGCGGCTCCCTTGTCATACAGAGAGACAGCCATGTTCATGCGATTTTTCCGTCCTTCTTGGCCATCTGGCTCGGGACGTGTATTGGCTAGAATCAACGCTGAGAAGCGTTCAGGTGCTAGACGAAGTAGAGCAAAAGCGACATAGCCGCCCATGGAAAAGCCTCCGAGGGTGGCTTTTTCTATCCGTAATTCATCCATAAGAGCGAGAATATCTTGCGCATATTGTGTGAGAGACATTGGCGTAACTGGCAAATCGGATTGACCCATGCCACGGAAATCAGGTGCAAGTACGCGGTAGTTTGCGGACAATGCCTCGATTTGTGATTGCCACATCCGGTGATCCAAGGGAAAACCGTGAAGGAGGATAACAGGAGCTCCTTGACCTTGATCTTGAACGAACAATTCGGTACCATTTACGTGTTTTTTCATTGTTTTTCACCCTCCATTGACATATTTGTAAAAAAAATAGCGAAAAAGTTATGTCTTCATACTTTCATTATGGTTAACTCATACTTACTTAACATTTCATTGCTATTCTCTGATTATACCTTTAGTACTTCACCAAGAATAGGCAAAATGAAACATTCATATTTACGAAATGGGGTTTATTGCTATGACTAAAAAACCATGGTCCACTCAAGAACTGGACAAACTAATTCGCCTTTCCTCGGAGTGTCCACCAGTTGTCATTGCTAGAGAATTATCACGTCCTGTTACATCGGTCCGCAAAAAAATGCGTGAAATGGGTGTCAGTTATGTATCGGGTGAGCAATGGAAAAAAAGTCAAATTCAGTACCTTATTTCGGATGAAGGCACTTCCTACAAAAACAAACATAAGTTAACGCAAGAATCAAATGAAGAAGGATTTGAATCACCTGTGCTAGATGAGTTCTGGACAACCCTTGTGAAAATGGCTCGTGTAGCTAAAAAGAGGGGGAAACGGGTCGATGTCCTATCGTTTATCGATACATACCGCAAGATTCGTATTGGCGGCTAAATTCAACTATACATACTCATGAAGGTGAAATCCGTTGCGACGCGATTTGACCTTTTTCTTTTGCTTGAAAGGCATGATGTTCAACCTATTTGTAAGATATCTGTAAGCTTTGAGCTCCCTGTTATGAGGTATACTTAAAAACAGTATTGAACGTCATTCCGTCGTTAGGGGAGATTATAAGGATGAATTCACTCATTCTCGTTGTTGATGATGAGACTAATATAACCGATGTATGCTCCGTATATTTGAAGCGGGAAGGCTATCAAGTCATGACAGCTGAAGGCGGGGATGAGGCTCTTCGACTATGGAGGCAGCATAATCCGGAGCTAATCGTGCTTGATCTCATGATGCCTGGCACGACGGGTTGGCAGGTATGCGAAGAAATTCGCAACGAGCAGGACGTGCCCATTATTATGTTAACGGCGAGAGGGGATGAAATGGATCGCTTGATGGGGTTAACAATGGGAGCAGATGATTACATGACGAAACCCTTCTCGCCTCGTGAGCTGGTGCTGCGCGTGAAGGCTATTTTACGTAGGCAGCAGCGCAATCAGCTGGTGTTGCCAGAGATGGCGGAGGTGACGCCTTCGCATATTATGAGATTTCCAGGACTGGAGCTCAATGTCCTACACCGCACTGTGCGTGTGAATGAGAAGGAAATCGAATTGACCGTGAAAGAGTTTGAGTTGCTGCATTTATTTGTCAGGCATCCAGAGCAAGTCTTTTCACGAAATCAACTGCTTAATAAAGTGTGGGATGTGGATTATTATGGCGACACCACAACGGTCACTGTACACATTCGCAGGCTAAGGGAGAAAATAGAAGCGAACCCGTCTCAACCACGATTTATTAAGACGGTATGGGGAATCGGCTATAAATTTGAGGGTAGGGAGCCATCATGAAGCTTCGGTTATATCTGCTTATCGCAAGCGGTGTAAGTACAGGGATGATCCTGCTTAGCTTATTTATATGTTATAGATACATGCTGTTGAATTGGAAAGATGTTGTGCTCTTATCAACCGTAACGGTGGGTGCGGCTGGCGTTTCCATGCTCGTTCATTTTGTCATGACGAGACCTTTGGAAAAAGCGATTAAAGCCATTACTCAGGAAACCACGCATATTGCGGAGGGGGATTTCAAAGGTAAAGTACCGCTAATTGGTCCCTTAGAATACCAGCGGCTAGCGGCGCAATTTAATCAGATGACGGCCAAATTAAATGAAAGTTTCGGTAAAATTCGGTCAGCTGAAGCCTCCCGCAAAGAGCTTGTAGCCCATGTATCACATGATTTGCGAACCCCGATGGCCTCTATTCAAGCCTTTGTTGAAGCTTTGCAGGATGATGTGATTGCAGATAAGCCGACTTTCGAGCGGTATTTGCAAACGATTCGACTGGAAACAGGGAGATTGGATGCGCTAATTCAAGAACTGTTTAAGTTATCACAGCTAGATGCAGGTGGTACGGAGTTCACGCCTGAGCTATACCATGTGGATCATTTTCTTGTGGATGGGTTGCAAAGCTTAGCTTTTCAACTAGAGGAAAAAGAAATGCAGGTTGAAGTCGATCTGCCTGAGCGATTACCGCCAGTTGCCATTATGCCGCAGGAAATGAAACGAGTGCTTGCTAATATTTTGGATAATGCGATTCGGCATTCGCCTGTTGGCGGAATGATAGATATTCGGGCGGAGCATGTAACAGAGCAGTTCGTAAAACTGTCTATCACAGATCAAGGACACGGTATTGTGGAAGAAGATAAAGAACGAATCTTCGATCGGTTCTATCGCTCTGATCCATCTCGAACAAGATCAAGCGGTGGGGCTGGGCTCGGTTTGGCCATTGCTAAATCGATTGTAGAGCTGCATGGCGGCACAATTGGCGTCGATAGAAATAAAGCGACAGGCGGGGGCGGGAGTCAGTTCTGGTTCACGCTGCCGGTCCATCAAGCATAGCGGTATGTTCAAAGAAGTCTGGCATGTAACAAGATGCTAGGCTTCTTTTTGTTAGGCTTCTGTAAGTGATTTGTAAGGTTATCGTTAGAGCTTGGTAAGCATGACACTGTAAATTAGGTGATGTGAAGCGAACACAACAATTGAAATGAGAGGAATGAATGCGATGAATCCGAAAATGAATGTGAGATTGTCTTGGAGAAAAGCAATGATTGTGGGGGTAGCTGCTTGCACGCTGGCACTCCCAACATTCGCGAGTGCTGAGGAAATGATGGCAAAGTCTTATGATTATACAGGTATCCAAAAGATGATGAAGGACGGCACGGAGTTAGTCCCGTTGCGCCAAGTTGCGGAATCATTAGGGTTCAAAGTGACATGGCAAGATGCTACACATATGATTGTTTTGGCGAAGATGGGTGATAAGGGTATGATGGAGGACAAGAGCAAGATGGGTGATAAAGGAATGATGGAAGACAAGAATAAGATGGATGATAAAGGAATGATGGAAGACAAGATGATGAAGGGGCACACGTTCAGTATTCAGATTGATAGTAAGACGATCATCGTGGATGGCATGGAAGGCATGTTGATGTACACTCCGATGCTGATTGACAGTATGACGTATGTTCCGAAGTCGTTTGTTGAAATGTACTTATTGAAATAAATGGATGGATGGAGTCTGCCTATTGGGCAGGCTCTTTTGAACTTATGAAGGTAAAAAAGAAGGCCTAGCACCTAATTGTAAGCCTTTTTTAATATTTATACGTTATGATAGAAATATTAGGATGAACGCATAAAGGATGTGGCGAAGGTGGAGTCAAAAAGAGGCTGGCTCAAGCAGTCGTTTGGAAAGCGTTTAAACGCCATTCATAGCTGGAATGCTTGGATTTTGGTGTTGTTGACTGTGACAGGAATTGTGCTCAGTATTGGCGCAATTCGAGGAGATCTTGGCGCATTTCGTGTGACACTGAAGCAGCTCCACATTTATTTGGGAGTAGCCTCTGCGCTGCTCATGGTTTTGTACGCGCCAATGATTCGCAAGCATTGGCGTCAGATTCGCGCGCGCCGCAACCAACGCGCGAATTTGGTATTCGTGCTCGCGCTCCTGATCGGCTGGGCCGCATCAGGCGTGATCTTGTGGCAGTTCCGTCACATGCCACCGGGCTTGAACAACGCGGCACTCCTCGTGCATGACCTGCTCACCTGGGTCGGAGTGCCGTATGCCGTGTACCACGCCATCTCGCGCAGCCGATGGCTCAAGCGTCAACAGCGGCTCGAACAAGCCGCTGCCAGCAGGCCGCCTGCCGCCGCGAGCGTCGCAGCGGCAGACATAGCCCCGGTGGCGTCCGAAGACGCCACCGCAGGGCGCACAGCAGCGCAGGCGGTCATCGCCGCGCTGAAGGAATCGCCGATCACACGCGCCTCCTTCCTGCGACTCGTCGCAGGGGTGCTGCTCGTGATCGCGGTCGGCCCCGCCTTTTATCGCTGGATAAAAGGCGCCTTCGATACCGGCGGGTCGTCGACCGCCGAGTATGTGGCCAATGACGGCAACCGCATGTTGCCGCCGCCAGCGCCATTGCCTGACTCCGCCGCTGTTGTAGGCGGAGGGGCCAAAGGGAATTTCCGCATCTACACGGTGACGGAAATTCCGACGTTCTCCTCGGACACCTGGAAATTCGCAATTTCAGGTCTCGTGGATAAACCCAATGCGTGGAACTGGGAACAGTTCCTGCAGATGAAACGCACAGTTCAAGTAAGTGACTTTCACTGTGTAACAGGATGGTCCGTGTACCAATGTACATGGGAAGGCATTCCACTGAAGCAACTGTTAGCGGCGGCTGGTGTTCAAGCATCGGCAAAATTTGTGAAATTTTATTCAGGCGATAAAGTATATACAGATGCACTGTCCTTGAGTCAGGCAAACGGAGATGATATCTTGGTCGCCGTCTTGATGGACGGTAAGCCGATTCCACAGCAACTAGGTGGACCAGTGCGACTGATTGTGCCTCAGATGTACGCCTATAAATCAGTGAAATGGCTGCAAGGTATCGAGTTAATCGAGAAAGAGCACATGGGGTATTGGGAAGTACGGGGCTATGATAACGATGCGTGGGTAGGCAAATCAAACGCCTAACATAGGTTCGGTGCTGTTGATGCAGGCGCTGACTTTTTGCAAAAATTTTGATATAGTAAGGGCAAAGAATCCTGTGCGGAATGAGGGGCATTTGCCATGCAAATTACATCTATCAATGTGGGGTTACCCCAGCATATAACATATCAAGGAAAAGAGCTGACCACGGGGATTTATAAGACGCCGGTCAGCTCGTCTTTGTTTGTATCCAAGGTACAAATTGACGGGGATGGGCAGGCCGATCTAACGGTTCATGGCGGTGTTGATAAAGCCATCTGCGTGTATCCTGAAGAGCACTATGCGTACTGGGAAAACTTGCGGGGCCATACATTGGACGCTGCTACCTTTGGTGAAAATCTGACGATTCGCGGCTTGCAGGAGCATGAGGTTTGTATTGGTGATCAATTTGCCATTGGCGAGGTTATCGTGCAGGTCTCACAGCCTAGGCAGCCTTGTCATAAACTAGCAAAGCGTATGGATTGGCCAGAAGCAACGCTGTACGTTCAGGAAACAGGATATACAGGCTATTATTTTCGCGTACTGAAAGAGGGTTACCTTGCACCGGACTCCGAGATGAAACTCATTGCTAGTGATGAAGCGGGTGTGACGGTTGCGTTCGCCAATCAGATCAAGTATCACGATAAGTTCAATATCGATGCGATCAAAAGAGTGCTTTCTGTAGATAGCCTTTCGGCTAGCTGGAAGCAGTCGTTTAGGAAAAGATTGGCGGAGCTCGAGGCATGATGACGGGTGTTATACTTGCAGGAGGCTTGAATCGCCGCATGGGCGGGAAACACAAAGCACTTCTACCTGTGCAAGGCGAAGCTATTCTCTTAAGACAACTGAAAGAAATGTCGCGTGGATGCGAGCAAATTATTGTAGTGACCAATGACATGGAAACCCTTCAGCCGTTGCTGATTGGGGTTAAGGATATAGACGTACAATGTGTGAGCGACCATTATATCCAAAAGGGTCCGTTAAGCGGCATTCACGCTGCCCTGAAAGTCGCTAGCGCGTCTCATGTATGGGTTGTTGGGTGCGACATGCCATTTATTTCTGTAGAAGCAGCTAAGGTGATGGCAGAACTGTGCCGAGAGACTAATGTGGATGCCGTTATTCCTGAGATAGAAGGCCGTCTGCATCCCCTGCATGGGATCTATGCAAGAGAAGTTGGGTTTGAAGCCGAACTGCTGCTTGGGCAACACAATTACCGATTGATGGGGCTGCTAGAGCATTTGGATTGGCAGTCTGTGGATGGGGATTATTGGGTTCAACGTGGTCTTCGAACCGATTTCGTAACCAATATTAATACGCCAGAAGAATATGAGTATATGTTAGATAATCTACCACAATAATTCATTTTTTTATATAAAATGCTTGATAATCTAGGATTTTGTTAGAAAATATGCCATAATGAACAGAGAGAGAAGGTGGACTCCGATGCCAAAGCAGCTATTGGATCGTTTTGGCCGGATGCATGATTACCTGCGCATCTCAGTGACAGATCGTTGTAATTTGCGTTGTGTATATTGTATGCCGGAAGATGGAATGGAATTTGAACCGGATGAGAAGCTGTTAACTTTTGATGAAATAACCGAGATTGTCCGAGTACTAGCTGGACTTGGTGTTCGCAAATTGCGATTAACTGGTGGAGAGCCGTTGGTTCGTAAAAACCTAGACCAATTGATCGGCATGTTATCACAGATTCCCGGAATTGAAGATATAGCATTGACTACGAATGGGATTTACTTTGCGTCACGGGCTGAGAAGCTTCGTGCAGCAGGGCTAACTCGTGTAAATATTAGTTTGGATTCCTTGAGGGCAGATCGGTTCTCGTTAATCACCCGCGGTGGTGATATTCGTCGCGTGCTTGCCTCTATTGAAGAAGCATATCGTGTAGGCATTACGCCGATTAAGCTGAATGTGGTGCTGATGAAAGGCATTAATGATGACGAGATTGCTGATTTCTTACAAATGACGATTGATCGACCGATTCAAGTTCGTTTTATTGAATATATGCCTATCGGTCATCAAGATGAGGATTGGAAAAAGCGTTATTTATCTCTTACAACGGTTCTCGATCGCTGCAAGGAAATGGGTTGGGAAGCAACAGCTTCGAACGCGGTTTATGGCAACGGCCCAGCACAGAATTATCGCATTGAAGGTGCGTTAGGCTCATTCGGGCTCATTCACCCGATCAGCGATCATTTCTGTGAAACATGCAATCGGCTTCGTTTAACAGCAGATGGGAATATTAAGCCTTGCTTGTATTGGTCCGATGAGTTCAATGTTCGAAAATATATCGGCGATGATGCAGCGGTGGAAGATTTGTTCTTCCGTGCGCTGGACATTAAACCTCAAAATCACGAAATGGCTCAGGCTTTGATGAATGAAGAACAGTCGCATACACCAACTATTCGTCGAATGTCTCAAATCGGCGGTTAGCTAACGGGCACAGGGAGGCATGGGAAGCAAGTGAGCAGCGAAATGAAGCTTAGGTTTGGCCGTAAAGTGATCTCAGTTGATGAAGCACGGACAGCACTTTACGAATATGTTAAACCCACAGAAACGGAGACTGTTTCGCTTCCGGCGTCTTTTGGCAGAATGTTAGCAAAAGATATTTATGCGGATCATGCTGTGCCACATTTTCGCAGATCAGGTGTGGATGGGTATGCGGTACGTTCCCAGGATATCGCAGCGGCGAATCCAGACAATCCGATTGTGTTGCATGTGATTGAGCGAATTCCAAGCGGTACTATACCTAAGTGCACGGTTCAAGCAGGGATGGCTGCTCGCATCATGACGGGGGCGCCTGTTCCAGATGGTGCTGATACGGTTGTGATGCTGGAGATGACGGATTCCTTGCAGGATGAGGTACTCTCATCATTCGGTGCCAAGGTGAAGATTAAGAAAAATGTGCAAGCAGCAAGTAATATTACGCCGATCGCTGGTGAGGTTAGTCTTGGGGAGTTAGTGATCCCACAGGGGACTCGGATTGGTCCAGGAGAAGCCGCGATATTAGCGACCTTCGGGTTCTCCATGGTTGAGGTGTACCGAAGGCCAAGAGTGGCTATTTTCTCAACTGGTTCTGAGCTCTTACAAGTCGAACAGGAGATGCAGCCAGGGAAAATACGTAACAGTAACAGTTACATGTTAGCGGCTCAAGTGGAAGCAAACGGGGGAGCGGCCCTCATCATGCCAGCACTCTCGGACGATCCTGGGCAGGTAGAAGCCGCAGTTGAAGCTGTACTGCCTGAGGTCGATCTTATTCTGACTTCTGGTGGTGTCTCTGTTGGCGATTACGATGTACTCGTCGATGTATTCGGTCGATTCGATGGGGAGCTATTGTTTAATAAAGTTGCGATGCGACCAGGCACACCAACGAGTGCTGCGTTATGGAAAAACAAACTTCTCATTGCGCTTTCAGGTAACCCGGGCGCTTCGTTCGTAGGTTTCGAGCTATTGGCTAAGCCGATTATTAAAGCGATGTTAGGGTGTCTATGTCCGGAGACGGAAGTGTTAACAGCCTTTTTGGATGTTCCCTACGATAAACCGTCTGTTTATCCGCGTTATATTCGAGGGACAACACGAGTGGACGCAGGGTGCTTATGGGTAAGACCCGCTGGCATTGATAAATCGAGCATTATGGTATCGATCAAAGATGCGGATTGCTTGATTTGGCTGCCAGCCGGAGGGCAGGGCTATCAACGTGGTGATGGCGTGAAGGTGTATACAACACGATAATTTAAATGAACTTGTTCCCATTTTTATGTGAAAATCTCGGAAGTAAAATGTTAGGCAGAACATCAATCACCTATATCATCGCAAGTTTGACGCTAACAAGTAACCGTCTGTCAGGAGGGGAAGCTGTGGCGTCTTTTTTTTATAAGGTGAACAAGTGTCACTCCAATCCCACGTCCCTGGCAAAGGCCCTATTAACACCTTCCACCCAGTAATAGATGTATTTTATGTAGTTAATTCCACGTATTTAGTGGAAATAAGAGGAATTGATGTATTTTCTACAGTCATTTTTCATCGATAGGGGCGGATTAGTCAGAGTAATGGAAATTAGATGTAGGTTTTCCAGTTAAACTGAATGTGGAGCGAATATGTCCGAAAATAGCTGGAGTTTTTCCAGTTATTCTAATTCTTGGACCACAATAATAGAGAGAGAGGGGCCGAAAGGGATCAAAAAGTCCAGTCAGAGTAAGACATGAACTTTTAAGGGGGAGCCTGTATGATGGAAACGCATCTCATGAGTGTTGGGCTCGACATCGGAACCTGTACAACGAAGCTTGTTGTAAGTCGGCTTACGCTGGCGGAACGCGGTTCATCATACACCATTTCACGAGATGAAATCACGGAGAGAAAGCTTTTGTATGAGAGTCCGATTCATCGCACGCCGTTGGTTGATGCTATCACGTTAGATGCAGCTCAGCTTACGGAATTTCTTGAAGCGGAGCTTGCTGCTGCAGGTGTAGAACTTGCTGATATTGGCAGCGGAGCTGTCATCATGACGGGCGAAACCGCGACGAAAACGAACGCTGAAGCCCTTTTACATAGACTCGCGGAACAAGCAGGCGCTTTCGTTGTGGCAACGGCGGGAAGTGATTTGGAAGCCATCATGGCCGGTAAAGGTTCAGGAGCAGCTGGGCGTTCGCATAAGCTTCGGAACACGGTAGCGAACATGGATATCGGGGGCGGCACAGCGAATATTGCCTGGTTTCGGAACGGAATACCGATTGCAACGGTAACCTTTCATATGGGGGGAAGCGTCATTCGATTGCAAGCTGATGGAAGGGTGATTTATGTGTCCTCAGCCATTCAGCGTTGGCTGGATGAGCAAGGCCTGTTAATGGTGCCAGGTCAAATCGTCGACATCCCTGAGCTTCGAGAGCTGACACGTCGCATGGCACGGGCTGTAGGGCAGTTTGTAGCTGGCGGTCCAGATAAGGCAGGGAACGAGCTTCTGCTTCTAGGCCAGCGTCCCAACAAGCTCCCGCAAGCAGATGAATGGATACTGTCTGGCGGTATTGCTGAGCTGCTGTCACGTCCAGCAATTATGGCGCTAACGGAGGTCACAACCTATGACGATATCGGTCCCATACTCGCACAAGCCATTCAGGAGACGTGGACGGAGCTTGGCTTTCCGTTAGTGAAGGCGGGGCACATGCAGCGGGCAACGGTCGTAGGAGCGGGGTTGCAGAGCGTGGAGCTCAGTGGCTCGACCATTCATGTCGACGCTGGTACACTGCCCATACGTAATGTACCGATTGTGAAGCTCCACATACAGCAGGAACCAGATAAGCTAGCTACTGCTTTAAAAGATCTTTTTCAACAAGCAAGTCAACTCTACGGAACATCGAATCAGACGCCATTTGGGATTGCACTTACGACAGAGCAGGAGCAATCCTATACCTATAAACACTTGCAAGTGCTTGCGAGCCAACTAATCCCTCTGTTGACTTCCCATTTTACGCAACAACATACAATAGTCATTCTGTGCGATCAAGATATGGCCAAAGCACTAGGCCAGTTGCTCTCACTCGGATGCCAAGGGAGCCCTCGCATTGTCTGCATCGATGGCATTGCGCTGAATTTCGGTGATTATATCGATCTTGGCGAACTAATTGGGAATCGAACGATTCCAGTAATCGTAAAAACACTGCTTTTTCCAAATGAGATTTCTGAGGTGCGTCTATGAAATTGAAAACGTCGATGAAAGGCCATGTCTACGAGTTTGGGAGTTTGAAAGAAGTGTTCGGTAAGTCAAATGAGGAGCGCTCTGGTGATGACTTGGCTGGTGTCAGTGCCTCAGATCTCAAGGAAAGGATTGCAGCAAAGTCCGTACTTGCAGATCTCCTCCTCACTGAGATTCGAAATCATCCGCTGCTGCCTGCTGAAGAAGATGAGGTATCGCGGTTGATTGAGGAAAGTATAGATGAAACTGTCTATGCTTCTATTAGCCAATGGTCAGTTGCGGAACTGCGCGAATATATCCTGCGAACGGAAACAACGGGAGATGAGCTGCTTCGAATATCCAAGGGACTCACGAGCGAGATGATTGCAGCTGTTGCCAAAATCATGTCGAATCTGGATCTCATTCAAGCAGCGTCACGTATTGAAGTGCGGACAAGGTGTAATACGGAGATCGGACATCGAGGTACATTGAGCAGTCGAGCGCAGCCCAATCATCCGACCGATTCCTTGGAAGGGATGAAAGCTTCGCTATACGAGGCACTGAGCTATGGGATTGGGGATGCGGTTATTGGGATCAATCCCGTAACGGACCACCCACAGACGACCAAAGCGCTGCTCGAAGCGGCGAAGGAAGTCATGGAGACGTGGCGCATCCCGACGCAGAACTGTGTCTTAGCTCATGTGACGACACAGATGGAAGCGATCAAGCAGGGGGCCAGGGCTGATCTTATATTCCAGAGCTTGGCCGGTACGGAGAAAGGCAATCGTGCGTTTGGCATTCATAAGGCGCTTCTGGATGAAGCGGATGCCTTGATTCATAGCATGGGCAGTGCGGCGGGGCCGAATCGGTGGTATTTTGAAACTGGGCAGGGTTCGGAGCTATCTTCGGAAGCGCATCATGGCATAGACCAAGTGACGTTGGAAGCGAGATGCTACGGATTAGCTAGAATCTACAAGCCTTTTTTGGTTAATACGGTGGTAGGTTTTATCGGTCCAGAGTACTTGTACAATAGCAAGCAAGTTATGCGTGCAGGCCTTGAGGATCATTTTATGGGCAAAATGCATGGTCTCCCGATGGGGGTTGATGTGTGCTATACCAATCATATGAATGCCGATCAAAATGATATGGATTCCTTAGCGGTCATGCTGGCTTCTGCTCATGTGAACTTCCTGATTGGCGTACCTATGGCGGATGACTGCATGCTCAATTACCAATCACTCAGCTACCACGATATTGCGACTTTACGCGAGTTGTTTGGGCGCGCGCCAGCACCAGAATTTCGAGATTGGCTGCAGGATATGGGCCTATGGTTGAACGGTACACTAAGTCAGCTAGCAGGTGATCCTAGGCTATTCTGGCGAGGAGGTGGAAAGCGTGGATGAATTCGCTCGGATGAAAGCACTAACTCCGGCACGCATTGACGTTTCAAGATCAGGTACACGTCCCTTAACGAGCGAGTTACTTACTTTTCGATGGGATCATGCTAGCAGCGTGGATGCTGTGCACAATGAGGTGAGTTCTGCTCTCTTAGCAGAAATGGGGTGGCTCATCGTCGATTCTTATGCAGAAACGAAGGATATGTATTTGAAGCGTCCTCATCTAGGGAGAGTATTGAAGCCCGAAAGCAAACAGGAGCTATTAGCGAAATGTCAGCTTAGGCCACAGGTGCAAATTGTAATATCCGATGGGTTAAGTGCAAATAGTATCGAAGCGAATATGCGTGACCTGTATCCTGCCTTGCTGGATTCCTTGCGATTGCGAGGCTTAACAGCGGGAACGACAATCTATGTGAATCACGGACGGGTTGGCTGTATGGATGCCATCGGAGATTTGTTAAATCCGGAATGTCTTGTGCTGCTTATCGGTGAGAGACCTGGTCTTGTGACTGCTGAGTCGTTAAGTGCGTACATGTGTTATCAGCCAAGAACAGGGAGAACGGATTCGGATCGGATGGTTATTTCGAACATTCATCGCGGCGGAACGCCTGCCATGGAAGCGGGGGCGTATATTGGGGGAATGCTGGAAGAAATCTTGAAACAGCGAACGAGTGGCATCGACTTCAAATGAAAAGCCCGGCTGCTGAAGCCTCTTAATGAGAAGCTTCAGCAGCCGGGTCTATTTTCGCAGGCGGAAGATGGTCCTAGTAGAAAGTAGCAAGAATGATGACCAACAGTACATAAAGTACAAGAATTAAACCTGCGGAACTTCCGTATCCTGGCGTTCCACAACCAACTGCAGCTGACATAGTATCCCCTCCGGTTTTGAATGAATGTGGGTTAAACACTATATAACATATGTAGGTGGGAACCCTGTTGATTGGACATATGCCCTTATTGAGTGGAACATTCACCTACAAAAAGAGCTGCCCTTGTATGACTCTTAGGGCAGCTCTCTCCATGCATTTAATTGGGAATTTGATACACTTTAATCTTCTGGAAGCCAAAGCTTTGTAATGATTTCCTTGAGCCTGGAATAAAGATGTCCATGCGATTTCCTTTAATGGATCCGCCCGTATCTGTTGCGTAGACGTACATGCCGCCTTTAGGAAGCCCGCCAAACGAATAGCCTTCAATATAAAGCTTCGTGCCAAGCGGAATGACGGAAGGATCAACAGCAACTGTGCCGATTGCTAGTGGGTTGCCCATGTAATCAATGGCTCCATACCCGCCATTTTCAGAAGGATCTGCCGAATAAGCTGTAGATTCGAATACTTGATAATCAGGTGCATGTTTCTCTCCATCTTTACTTAAGATAGCCAGATTACTGCTTGCATCCCACTGTACAGGTACGCCTGCGGTTGTGGAAAGAAAGCGAAGAGGTACATATACACGTCCATTTTGATACTGAGAAGCTCCATCTAAGATGACCGTTGCATCATCAACGTTTGCTTCTTTTTGCCCTGAAACCAAGGTAATCGTATGATTGTCGTTATTTAGTGTTACCTTAATCTGATTGCCATCTTTCTGCCAGTTTACCGTATATCCGAGCTTCTCCGTTACAAATCGAAGCGGGACTTGGGTCGTGTGGTTGCCATCCAGAAATGGCTGTGCATCAGGAAAATGGATCAGTTCATCATTGACTTGCACTTTCACGGCCATTTCAGCTGCTTGCGCAGGCGGTGTAAATGGGGAAAGAAAGCCTCCAGCCAAAACTGTTAGTGAAACAGCAAGGCTAGTTAACCCTTTGGTAAGCTTATTCAATTGGTAATCCTCCTTCTTGAGCCTTCGAGGTTAGTTGACGGGTTCGGGAAGAAGGTTCTCCCTAGTCTGCTCCAAGCTGAAGCAAATATTCACCCCAAGTATTTCGTCCCCCGTACTAGTGCCTAATTTACGCACCAGACTCGGCTTCAAATATTTTAGCATCACGGGCATGCTTCGACAACGACCAAAATATGGTTGTGCCTATTTATACTAGACTTAGGTCTAGGTTCAAAAACAGTCGATAGTCGGTTTTAGAACCTCAGAAATTGAGCTACCATAAGAGTATGATGATGGATGAGGGGCGAATGAACATGAACAATAACAAGAATCAGGAAATGGATCTTACTAATATATTTGACCGTATTGGCAAAATGGCTGAAACCGTCTGGCACGAGACGATCGGCAAAACGAATCCAGGCACTTCTGACGACGGTAGACAGATCGCTCAGCTTGAGGAGCGCTATGAGGAAGCGCTGCAAGCAACGATTGCGCTGCGCAGTCATATCGAGCGAGCGGAAGAGATGGCGAAGCTGCGCGGCGAGCAAGCCGAGCTTGCGATGCGCGCTGGCGAAGAGGATCTCGCGCGGCTCGCCCTGCAAGAGAAGCTGAACGAGGAAGCCGCGAGCGAGCACTACCGCGCGCAGTACGCGAGCAGCCAGGACTTGTGCCTGGCGCTCGCAGAGGAACTGCGCGGGCTGCGTGCGGGGCACGCAGCCGAGGATGTGCAGCCGCGCGGCGGGCTGCACGGCAAAGAGGCTCGCGACACATGGCGCGAGCTGGAGGTCACCGGCCGCGAGCTCGGCCGGGAGGCATTGCAGGGGCTCCGCGTGGCGGGCCGCCTGTCGAAGGAGACGCTGAAGGAAGCCGGTGGCAACCTTCAGAATGAACTGCGCGTGCTGCGCAGCAAGCTGCAGCATGAGTGGCAGCAGGAGCAGCGTTCTCGCGGTGAGCGAGATCCGCACGACAGCAAATAGTCATGGACGGTGACCTCCACGAAAGCAAAGCCTTGATCTATAAGGATTTGCATCTTGGAGGTCGTCCATTCTTATGGTATGCTAGGAATCGTATGAACGAAAGAGAAATGGCAGCCAGAGGAGGTGCATCGATGGGAGAGGAAACGAAAAATAACCGCAGCCGGAATACAGCGCTTCTGCTGATTGGAGCCGGTATTTTTTTGCTTCTGGAACATACCATAGGCTTTTTTCCCGTTATGGCCGTAATCCTTATTTTGCTGGGCATTCATCGTGTTCGTTCACGCAAAGAGCGCAAGGGCTATGTGCTGATGGGGATTGGTGCCGTCATATTATTTGGTGATCATCTTACCATTGTCATTTCGGTTGTGTTGATTTCATTAGGTTTATTTTTCATTCGATCCAAACAGATTCATAAAGATGATACGTATACTCAAAAGCAAAAGATTGTCGATAGCGTTCGCCTAGGCAGAGAACCATGGATTCAACGGAATACCTCGACGTGGTATTTGGTGGGAGAAACGTATATGGATCTTTCCATGGCAATTCTCGAGCAAAAAGAAACGACAGTTATCCTACAGGGAGTTGTAGGAGATATTGATATAAAGGTGCCTGACGATATCGGAGTTTCCGTCACAGCTTCCATCATGCTAGGTCAGCTTCAAATCGCGGAAGAAAAAGAGTCAGGTGTGATGAACAAAGTCGTTTGGCAATCGCAGAATTATGGGCATTGTGACCATCGGGTGAAACTCATACTTTCTTTCATCGTAGGAGATATCAAGGTCAAAGTATTGTAACTTTCTTTAATTAGTAGAAAATATAGTCTCCATATATACATGGGCTATATTTTAGATAAACGAGACCGTTTGTAAAGGACGGTGTAGTCGTTTATTTCAAGGGGGTACTTCACCAAGTGGACGGCTACAAACGACGATTAACGAACATGATCTGGCGCAGCATGGGGGAAGCCATCCTATTTAGCTTCGCCGTTTTCGGAGCTATGCTGTATTTTCTGAATTCAAGTCATTTGATTGAGCCCTTTACCAGTTGGCAGCAGGGAGTCAAGTTCTCGTTCATGGCTTTGTTAATTCTGGGTGTAATTGGGGCGGTATTCGGTTACTGGAACAGTTCTAAGGTGACACGCAGACTTGAGCCCATGATGGAAACGATGATTTTATTAGAAAAAGGGACATTTGCCCGAGAAGGCTTTCAAAACGGGGATGACGATGAGATTGGACGCTTAGGCGAACAACTTAGCCGTATTATGAAACGATGGGAAGAGCAAGTGACCTCCCTTCAACGACTGTCGAATAGCAATGCTGAGCTTACCGAGAAAGCCAAGCTTTCGGCGGTTATTGAAGAACGTCAGCGCTTGGCGCGTGAGCTGCATGATGCGGTAAGTCAGCAATTGTTTGCTATATCCATGACAGCTACGGCTGTTGGTCGGACACTGGATAAAGATTTTGAGAAAGCGAAGCGGCAGATTCATCTGATTGAAGAGATGGCTTCCGTCGCTCAATCCGAAATGAGAGCTTTGTTGCTGCATCTGAGACCGATCCATCTCGAAGGAAAACGACTGTCGGAGGGACTCGTTGAGCTCTTGAAGGAGCTAGCGGCCAAGGTTCCAATGGCGATCAGCTGGGACATGGATGAGGAAATCCGTTTGAACAAGGGGATCGAGGATCATTTATTCCGAATTGTGCAAGAGGCGCTTTCCAATGCCCTGCGTCACTCTAAGGCGAATAAGCTGGAAGTGAAACTGTTGCATCGTTCAGACGGTATCCGTTTAGTGATCCGCGATGACGGTGTTGGTTTTGAGCTGGATGCGAAGAAGCTAACTTCTTATGGCATCGTGTCCATGAAGGAACGCGTGAACGAAATCGGCGGTTCGGTGGATATTATTACAGCACCAGACCGAGGAACACGTATTGAAATTCGAGTACCAATCTTAGCAACCGATCCTCAATTGATCGAAAATTAACATCGTACATAGAGAGGAAGAAGCGAATGGACGACACCTTAATCAAAGTACTATTAGTCGATGATCATGAAATGGTCAGAATTGGACTTGCAGCTGTTCTAGGGACGGAAGATGGGATTGAGGTCGTTGGCGAAGCGAGCAATGGGCACGATGGCATTCGTTTAGCTCAGGAATATCGTCCGGATGTGGTGCTGATGGACCTAGTTATGGAAGGTATGGACGGCATCGAAACGACAAGGAAATTATTGCAACTCTATCCAGATTGTAAAGTCATTGTATTGACTAGCTTCTTAGATGATGAGAAAATGTATCCAGTTATTGAAGCGGGTGCCTTCAGTTATTTATTGAAAACCTCGCGTGCCTCCGAAATCGCGCAAGCGATTAGAGCTGCGGCCAAAGGACAATCGATTCTGGAGTCGCAGGTGGCTTCGAAAATCATGAATCGCTTCCGTCAACCGAAGCCGGTTGCGGAGCCGCATGAGGAGCTGACGGACCGCGAGATGGAAGTGCTTCGCTTGATCGCGAAGGGCAAATCGAATCAAGAGTTAGCTGATGATTTATTCATCGGCGTGAAGACGGTGAAATTCCACGTCACCAACGTTCTATCCAAGCTTGGCGTAGAAGATCGCACACAAGCGGCGATTTATGCCTTTAAGCACGGACTGGCGGAATAAGGCAAGGGAGCGATAAATTTGAATGTAGTCAAACAGATTTGGAGCTGGTTTGGTTCCATTGCAATTTCCTTTGTATTAGTCGTCTTTCTAGGTGTTTTTGTGTTTCAATCTACGAGAGTTAGCGGCCATTCGATGGATCCGACATTGCATGATAGTCAGCGCGTGTATGTTTCGAAGCTTTCGCATACGTTTCACTACGAGCCTAATTATGAAGACATCGTCATTATCGACTCTAGGGTTGAGATGAAGCGGACTTTTAAAAATGATTTGTTGGACAGCCCATTGCTCAGCTTATTTGTTCGAGGCGATGATAAACACGTATGGATTAAGCGTGTGATCGGTAAGCCAGGGGATCAGCTTGAGCTGAAGGATAATCAGATGTACCGCAATGGTGAACTGCTGAATGAGTCTTACATCAATGAGGAAATGAGAGCGAATGGGAACAAGAAGTGGACCGTTCCAGCTGATCATATTTTCGTGATGGGGGATAATCGGAACAATAGCATGGATAGTCGCGTCATTGGCTATATTCCGATTGACCATGTGCTAGGTAAAAAGCTATTTTAAATGGAAAAGGCTGTATCACCCGTTCCGTAGATGATTCTACTTTGGGGATACAGCTTTTTTGTTGTAGTTTGCCAGAAGGCAGGTGAATAGGAGGCTTGCTTGGTTGCTTTAGATGTAAAATATCCAGTTAAATTTGCCGGAAATAGCTTGAATCTGCGAATAAATGGAAAATGTACAGCTAATTCTCCACTTTTGAGCTCAATGGGGTGGAACTGGGAGAAATAGCTGGAGTTTTTCCAGTTAAAAGCGAATAAGGGCTCAAAACT
Source organism: Paenibacillus plantarum (assembly GCF_013141695.1). Taxonomy (GTDB): domain Bacteria; phylum Bacillota; class Bacilli; order Paenibacillales; family NBRC-103111; genus Paenibacillus_E; species Paenibacillus_E plantarum. The sequence continues at coordinate 142,706 of NZ_WHNY01000016.1, read as the reverse complement.
GTGAAAATAGCTACATGTTTTCCAGTTAATGTTGAATGGCGCAGCTCCCTGAGGTGGATGGCTGTTTGTGGAGGTGGCAGAGCAGCTCTCTAAGGTGGATGGCCGTGTGTGTGTGGCAGCGCTGCTCCTCTTGGGTGGAGAGCTGTTTGTTGGATTCAGCGTGGCTGCTCCTTAAGCTGCTCCTATCGCAGCAGGGCTGCTAACCCGCTCGGAGTACTCTTCCGTTCACATCTTCGCATCCAACAATATACCGCGCATCGGAACCGGCAAATACGCCTCAAGCTGCGATTGATACTGGCCATATGGCTTAAGCGGTGATGTGGAGAGCTGAAACAAGGAGACGGAAGGCAGTTGCTGCAGACGATCAATTCGGCTTACTATCGAGCTGGCGAAGCTGGTGAGATCAAGCAAGCTTTTGCGAAGAATGCCACTAGGATCTTTAAGTTGCTTCTCTAACACTTCAGGTTGTAGCATCAACTTGCCATTATCACTCTTGGTGATGCCAAGATCGTGCAATGTGCCCGGCTTTGCGGCTCCTTCCAGACCTTGAAGAAGGGCATGGCTCACGTAGTCAGGTGAATCCCCTAGCTGATCTTGCAACTCATTATATGTATGAATAAACGTTTGAAGGTTCTGGGTGAGATCGGCTTGTGACGCTTTAGTCGTGGTGAACGTAGTCGTGTTGACGAGTGTCTGAGCGGATTGTTTGACGGTTTGCGTAGATTGAACTAAGCCAGCCACGTCTTTGGCAGCCGTCTGTGCGAACTGCTTGTAGGCAAGTTGCTCATAAGGTAAATCCAACATTCGTCGTATTGTATTCGATTTACCACCGGTAACCGCACTAACAGCACCAACACGGTAATAATCTTTATGAGTTTGATACCTGTTCACCGCCATGACGGAGGGGTAAGCATTGATCATTACGATCACCTCATTTCTATACGTTAAGTATATCATCCCAGTAGACTGGGGTAAATTGGTACTTGTGGGGTCAATTACGTGTTAACCAACATAAGATAGCATTATTGCTTCTTGTGGAGGCGGTGCCATGTGATACGCAAACGTTTGGCTACCATTGATGACCCTGCTATATATCGATTAGTTGTTGAACAATTAGTTCCTTTTTCCAGAATGTATGATTCAGGTAATTCTGTGACATACTCGGAGATCCGCAAGCGACTGAACGCCAATAAAACGTTCGTCATCGCCAAAGGGTACAAACGGCCTTACGGTTTCATTTCGATGATACGTAAATCGAGTAAGCTCTTCATAGATATGCTGGCTGTTGATCCGCGTGAGCAGGGCAAAGGCATTGGACATACACTTATGAAAGCTGCAGAAGACTACGGGCTTAGTGAACGTTGCCATACGGTGGAGCTATTTGTTGATGACAGCAACCCGAAGGCGATCCGATTTTATAGTAAAAGAGGTTATGAGATTGATTCTTATGTACCTGACCTTAGCTGTTACCGTATGAATAAAAAGTTGAAACGTTGAGGAAAGGGCTGTAGATGAGGTACACATCCACAGCCTTGATTTCCGTTATTCACTAAACATGGCGGCAATATAGTCGATTTGAATATCTACGGGTCCAGTGGGTCTAGCCGTTGGGGCTTGGAGCGGTCCTCCAAAACGGATCAGACCGAAGGAAGACAACGGATCTTCTGTTGATGGCTGAGTTGGTGAAACGGGTTGAGCTTGCTTCTTTTTCCCCTTTTTCGTAAGCGTTGGCTTGGTATTTTTGGAAGAGGACTTCGTGTTCACTTGTCGATCGTCATTAAGGATGAGTTTGTTTTTCTCCACGCGACTGACGATTCCATATATCTCAGAGCCATTTGTTAAGAAGACAAGAACGGGTTTTCCGACAAGATTTTTGTAGCTTTTTTCGGTGATTGGGTGAAAGGGTTGCATGACTTAGGGCACCTCCGTATTCGTATGTACTGTTAGCCTATGCCATGCAGATTGTAACGGTATAGACGGATGTCTAGTTTCTTATAAGAAAATGTTATGGGTTAATGTGGCTATATAAGTTGAATAGCTTGACAATTTTAGGTATGCTAAGCATATTAACTAATTCTAATAGAGAAAGAATGATGCATAGATGAGTGGAGCTGTGTTTTATATTTTCGGAGCAACGGGTGATTTAGCCAAAAGAAAACTGTTTCCAGCCTTTTATAGCCTTTATCGAGAAGGTAAGCTGGGAGATAACTTTGCTGTAGTTGGTCTAGCTCGCAGACCGCGGACGAATGAGCAATTCCGTGAAGACGTGAAAAATTCGATTCAAGATTTCGCTCGTTACAAAAATACAGATGCTGCAGAATGGGAAAAGTTCGCCCAAAGATTCGAGTATATGTCTCTCGACATTAACAATGTTGCAGGTTTCCATGAACTGAATACACTGACAGCGAAATTGGATGAGAAGTATCAAACGGGCGGTAACCGTCTGTTCTATTTGGCGCTTGCACCTGAGTTGTTTGGCAATGTTTCGTACAATTTAAGTGAAGGCGGCTTGCTCCAAACGGAAGGCTGGCATCGCCTAGTTATTGAAAAACCATTCGGATACGATTTGCCATCGGCGGAGCGTTTGAATGGACAGCTTCGTCAAGTATTCGAAGAGAAAGATATTTACCGTATCGATCATTACTTGGGCAAAGAAATGGTCCAAAACATCGAGTTCGTTCGTTTCGCGAATGCTTTCTTCGAGCCGCTTTGGAATAATAAATACATAGCGAACATCCAGATTACGTTGAGTGAGACTGTGGGTGTAGAAGAGCGCGGTGGCTACTATGACCACTCCGGGGCACTTCGCGATATGGGTCAAAATCACATGCTGCAAATGCTGATGATGATGGCAATGGAACCGCCTAGCCGTCTACATCCGGAGGATATCCGTGATGAGAAAGTGAAGGTACTCCGTTCACTTCGTCTGTTCGAAGACGGTGATGATGTACGTACGAACGTGATTCGTGGTCAATATGCCAGCGGTTCTGCCAAAGGCAAAGCACTTCCTGCATACCGTGAAGAGGATTCCGTGAATCCGCAATCGACGACAGAGACTTATTTTGCTGCACGTGTTCACGTGGATAATTTCCGCTGGGCGGGTGTGCCATTCTATATTCGTACCGGAAAACGACTACCGGTCAAAACGACAGAGGTCGTTGTCGAATTCAAGAACATTCCAAACAATGTCTATTTGGCTAAAAAGCATGAGCTTGAGCCGAATCTGCTCGTATTCCGAGTGAATCCGATGGAAGGCATCTATTTGAAAATGAACGCGAAGCAGCCTGGTTCTGAAGGTGTGATCGTACCGGTTGCAATGGACTTCTGCCAAAGCTGTCAAATCGGCATCAATACGCCAGAGGCTTACGAGCGCTTGCTGTATGATGCAACTCGCGGAGATTCCACTTACTTTACGCGTTGGGATGAAGTTGCGCTTGCATGGTCTTATGTGGATCGCATTGCAGCTGCGTGGAGCGAGCAGACCGAAGATCTCAAGCACTATCCTGCTGGATCTTGGGGCCCTGAAGAAGCAGCGAAGCTGTTGAGCGATGATGGGTTCAAGTGGTGGCCGATTAACGGCCAGAATGAAGGGGAAGTTGATTGGGAAGCTATTCAGAAAACAACCGTATTGGCTTAAAATAGGGAGTTTATCCAACAGGCGAATTTCGCCTGTTGGTTTTTTGCATGTGGGTACAAGCGCAGCAAGAAATCACTTGATGATGTCGAGTCTGGACGACGTATAGGACACAATTTGTGGTATACTAGTGAATATGGCCATTTTTTCATTTTATACACTTGAGGTGCATCGATGTCACGAAGAGCGTTTGTGCGATGGCTGCTTGCCATTGGGGCTGTTTTAGTAGGATTAAGTGCTTGGTTTAGTCTGTTGGTTAAGAAAAAATTCATTCCCGAGGAACAGGCTGTTGCCGCACCCGTAGCAAGCTCCGAGCCTCCTCAACAAGCTACGCCAGCGCCTTCGGAGGAACCGTTGCCTCTTGGCCCATTGATGTCCTTTTTTATCTTAAGTGATCTTCATGTTACATCGGGTGATTCGCTTCCTAATAAAAAGCTAAGGCTTGCGTTAGATGATGTCACGCAATTCGATGGACCTGTCGATGCGATTATGCTAACCGGTGATTTGACGGATACAGGAACTGAGGTTGACTATAAGGCATTGCGTGCCATATTGAATAATTGTAAACTTCCCCCTATGCATGGGAATATGGGGAATCATGATTATTATACGATTTGGATTAATAAAGCGAATAGTTGGGATCAGGATAACGTACCGAATGGCAAAAGTGATGCGGTAAGTAGAGAGCTATTCAAGAAGTTCATGGGCTATACGTCCATTTATAATGATTTTACGACGAACGGACACTCTATCTTATTGTTGTCACAAGAAGCTTACGTGCAAGAGAAGCCAGAAGTGGGTGAAGGTGCATGGTACTCCGATGAACAACTCGCTTGGTTCAAAGGAAGACTGGGCAATTTATATAAACCAGGAAGACCTCTATTCGTGATGACGCATCAACCATTGCCGCCTGTTGGCACCGATGGGGCTACTCACCAGCTCATTCGGGCTATTCAGTTCCGCGAAACGTTGAAGCCATACAAGAATGTATTCGTCTTCTGTGGACATCGCCATCAGGATTTTCAGAATGGAACACCGCACTATATTCAGGAAACGTTCCATTATTTCCATAATGCCTCTGTAGGAAGAACGCTGAATCGGGCGTATCAGCAAACTGCACAGGATAAAGCACAGGGAATCTATGTGCAAGTATTTGCAGATAAAGTGGTTGTGCGCGGCAGGGAATTCAGCAATCGCACGTTCATCGAAGAAGCGAACTGGACCGTTCCTTTGGAGAAAGCACACGCTTGATTCTGAAGTAGTCTGTATGTATAAGAACTACCTCTAAAAGAAGAAGGGAATAAACGAACACATGAAAACGCAACTCACTAAACTTCTCGAAACGGAAGTCGCTAAACGACGGACGTTCGCGATTATTTCTCACCCGGATGCGGGGAAAACAACATTAACGGAGAAACTGCTTTTGTTCGGGGGCGCAATTCGCTTAGCCGGAACAGTTAAAGGTCGTAAAGCTAGTAAGCATGCTACATCAGACTGGATGGAAATTGAGAAACAACGGGGGATCTCCGTAACGTCAAGCGTGATGCAGTTCGACTATGAAGGTCACCGCGTCAATATTCTAGATACTCCAGGTCACCAAGACTTCAGTGAGGACACCTACCGCACGTTGACAGCCGCGGATAGCGCGGTGATGTTGATCGACGTTGCCAAAGGGGTCGAGACCCAGACGAAGAAGCTTTTCCAAGTATGTCGGTTGCGTGGGATTCCCATTTTCACATTTATTAATAAATTGGACCGTGAAGGCCGTGATCCGTTCGAGTTATTAGAAGAGCTTGAAGAAGTACTCGGTATTCGTTCTTATCCGATGAACTGGCCAATTGGGTCAGGGAAGCAGTTCTGTGGGGTTTACGACCGCGGGAAATCACAGCTAGAGCTATACCAAGGCGACGATCACAAGGATATTGAAGTCCGCAAGGTAGATGGCGTAGAAGATCCGTTAGTGAAGCAAATCGCTGGGGAGTTCTTACACAAGCAATTGTGCGGAGATATCGAGCTGTTGGATGTTGCTGGTGACCCTTTTGATATGGAAAAAGTGATGAAGGGTGAACTTACGCCTGTTTTCTTCGGGAGTGCGGTGAATAACTTCGGTGTTCAGACGTTCCTTGAGAACTTCCTGCAATTAGCACCACAGCCAGAGCCGCGCACAAGCACGGCTGGTGTGATCGAGCCAACGAGAGAGAAATTCTCAGGTTATGTGTTCAAAATTCAAGCGAACATGAACCCAGCACACCGTGACCGCGTAGCTTTCTTGCGTATCGTCTCTGGAAAGTTCGAACGGGGAATGTCCGTGAAGCATGTAAGGCTCGGCAAGGATATTAAGCTGGCACAGCCGCAGCAGTTCCTAGCCCAAGATCGTGATATCGTGGAAGAAGCTTTCCCAGGGGATATCATTGGTCTATTCGATCCAGGTATTTTCCGAATTGGTGATTCCTTAAGCGAGGGAGAAGAGGTTGTTTTCGATGAGCTTCCTACCTTCTCACCAGAGTTATTCAGCAAGGTGTCAATCAAAAATGCTTTGAAACAAAAGCAGTTCCTGAAAGGGATCGATCAGTTGACGGAAGAAGGGATGATCCAAGTCTTCACGACGATTGGCTTCGAAGATATGATTCTTGGCGTCGTAGGCCAACTTCAATTCGAAGTACTGGAGCATCGGATGAAATCGGAGTATGGTGTGGATATTCTTTTGCAACGTCAGAATTATCAATTCGCGCGTTGGATTATCGATGATAAAATTGATCCAGCTAAATTCCGCATTAACTCCCAATTGGTCAAAGACAAGAAAGGGAATTTCGTAGGCTTGTTCGAAAGTGAATATGCGCTGCGCTCTTCCATAGATAAAAATCCAACCGCACAGTTCTTAACAAGTGCGCCTTAATAGCTAGACATGATAAAGAGGCTCTCCTGATGGATTTCAGGGGCAGCCTCTTCTTGTATTTTTGTCGCCAATGCTCTGTTGCCTTCATACACTAGGATGGGGTGAATTCGAAGCTGGAGGCCTGGTATGAAGAGAATTAGGAAGAAGAGTACAAAGAAACCGATAAGTTTGAACAGGGCAAGATACGTAAGCAGCAAAATTGGCAAAACGAAGGCCGTCGAGTCTGTCGAATCACTTCGCAAGTATGTGCCAAGCACCAAACGCATGACGGCAGTTACCTTACAAGAAATGCTCGAAGAATATAAAATGGTCTACGTAAAACCTAATATAGGCATGTTCGGGAACGGTGTGATTCGTATCGAGCTGGCAGGGGAAGAAGCAGAAAAATCTTATTCCTACCAATCAGGTGTCACCATCAAAAGGTTCAAAACCTTTGCTGACATGTACGTCTCGCTGCTCAAGGTGACAAGAAAACGGCCTTATCTAGTGCAGAAAGGGATTCATCTATTGACCTACAAAGGGAACCGCTTTGATCTCCGCGTTATGGTGCAGCAATCACTTACTGGCAAATGGGAGACAACAGGGATTATCGGCCGCGTGGCACATCCCGCAAAGATTGTGACGAACTTTCATAATGGAGGTACGTTGAAATCGGTGGATACCTTGTTAAAGGCATATTTGCCTCCTACGGAGAGGAATGGGTATGTGAAACGGCTGCAAGTGATGGGGATTCAAGTGGCTAAAGCGATTAATACAAGGTACAGAGGGGTAAAAGAGATAGGCGTTGATGTTGCCTTAGATAAAGATTTGCAGCCATGGATTCTTGAAGTGAATACAAGTCCGGATCCGTATATTTTTCGGAGATTAAAGGATAAGCGCATTTTTGCCAAAATCAGAAAATACGCCAAATCATACGGCCGGTTATGAAATCATAACCGGTCTGTTGTCATTCATATAGAAGGTTTGTTCAATCTCATAAGCAGAAATCGGAGGGCTAAGCAAGAAGCCTTGAATGGTTGTGCAGGTTGTCTCTTTGAGAATATCTAGCTGTCCCACATCCTCGACCCCTTCGGCGACAACTTGGATATTAAGGGCATGACCGAGGTGAATGATGGCGTTCGTAATCGCCCAATCATTGGAATTATTTTGAATGTTTTTGACGAAGGAACGGTCGATTTTGAGGCAATGTATAGGAAACTCCTTCAAATAATTGAGGGACGAATAGCCAATCCCAAAATCATCGATGGAAATGGAAATTCCTTTGGAACAAAGCTTATCAAGGACGGCGATGGTTTTCTCCATATTTTGCATAATTGAGCTTTCGGTAATTTCGAACTCCAAATAAGAGGGGTTAATACCGGTTTGTTGTATGATATGAATGGCTTTATCCGCAAAGTCCTCATCTTGAAACTGACAAGGCGAAATGTTGACGGCAACTTGATAATCAAGCTTATTTTCAGCGAGCCAACGTGCTTTCTGTAGACAAGCCTCCCGCAATACCCATTCACCAAGTGGCAAAATGAGGCCTGATTCCTCAGCAAGCGGGATGAAATCGGCAGGCGCAATCATGCCATGTAGAGGATGATTCCAACGCACCAGGGCTTCCAGACAACTAATTTGACCAGTCGAGAGTTCGAGTCGAGGTTGATAGTATAACAATAGCTGATTCTCTGTGATCGCTTTGCGCAGGTCGTTTTCCATTTGAATCTGGCTAGCAAAACGTTGTTGTGTTGGTAAGGGGTGAAAAGTAATGAGTTTATTCTTGCCTGTTTGTTTGGCAATGAGGAGTGCTTGCTCAGCTTGATGGAAAGCTTGTGGTACATTCTCAGATGTTATCGTAAGGTCACTCAGACCGAAGCTTGCACGAAGGAAGCAGTCCTGGCCCTGGTAAGTAAAAGGGGGCTCAAATACCTGCATAACACGATGTATCGCAGATAGAAGTTGTTCTTGCTTGGGTGCTCGAAGAAGAAGTGTATATTCATCATCGCCAGACCGAACAACAAGATCGATGTGATCTACTAATTTTAATCTGCGGTTTAATTCCTGCAGTAAATGATCTCCGCAAGCGTAGCCTAAGGAGAAATTCACTTGGCGAAAACGATCAATATCGAAAACAAGACATGCACGGACCTGAGAGGATGAAGTGTCATCGTGTTTCCGAACAGCATGTTCTAACTGGGCAAGGAGCTGCCCGCGAGAGTGAAGTCGAGTGATCTGTGATCGGCTCGTGAGAGCTTCGATCGTTGATGACGCAGTGAACCGAAGATGGCGCCAGATTGCTTTCATTTGCTATCACTCATTCCCATAGTTGTCCCAATATCCTTTATCATAAAGGTCTAAGAGGAGATAAACAATATTAAGAGTTTGCTTTTATGACAAAAAATGGACTTTATTTCCGTGTTTCTTAATGAAAAATTGATGTAAATGTCGAATTATGGCGATAAAGAGTTGAAGAGTGAAATTCTGAATTTATATTGACAGAAGTAGCTTCTCAATGAGAAAATGTACGCGTGTACATTTTACGTGAAATTAGGCGGAAAGGAGCCAATCAACATGGTGACGAGAAAAGAGGTTGCTGACTTAGCGAAGGTATCTGAGGCGACTGTATCTCGTGTATTCAATGGACTTGGTCCGATGAAGCCTGCAACCAAAGAAAGAGTTCTCGCAGCAGCGAAGGTACTTGGGTATCATCCGAATGCGATTGCGCAAAGCTTTGCTCGAAGAAGAAGCGGTAATTTGGGGGTCGTCCTTCCTTATATGCCGAAGGTACATCTGTTTTCTGCGTATTATTTTGCAGAGATTCTTAGCGGGATTGGGGAGCAGGTGAGGGAGCAAGGCTATGATATGTTGTTGTCCCTCCTAACACCAAATGATGATTTGGATTACGGCCGGTTATACCGCTCGCAAAAGGTAGATGCCTGTGTCATTCTCGGGGCGAGAGATACCGAATCACAGCGAAGTTCTTTGCTGCAATTGCAGGAACAAGGACTACCTTTCTGTTTGGTCAATCAACGATTCGAGGGGCTATCCTTCCTTGAAGTTGATGCGGATCATGTGGAGGGGAGCTACCAAGCGGTACGTCATTTACTGGATGAAGGCTATCGGAAGATTGCCTTTCTCAATGGTTCTCCGCAATATACGAATTCCTTGGATAGACGTCTTGGGTATCAAAAGGCGATGTTAGAAGCTGGCTTAACGATGGATCCTTCTTTACAGTTTGAGGGGAACTACAGCCGGACTAGCGGATATGAGATTGCCGCAAAGGTGTGGGAGAACCGTGATCAAATAGAGGCTGTTTTTGCGGCTAATGATCGAATGGCCATAGGACTCATGCAAGGACTTCGCGAACGGGGATGGATAGCTGGGCGAGATTATGCGGTCATCGGGTGTGATGACTCGGATGCTGCGAAGCTAAGTGATCCACCTCTCAGCAGTATTAAAGTGCCTTTTTTTGAAATGGGCAAACAGGCAGCCCGTGCCGTTCTAGCAAGTGTTGGGCAGGGAAGCAGCGAGGCTCAGCTGCAAGTTAAGCTGCCGACGGAAGTGAAGATTAGGCAGTCGTCGAAGAATGGAGCGTTGAGAGCGGGGAGCTGAGGGTAGAGGGTAGAGGGATTGGTGCTGAGTAGAAAGTGATGAGTGATGAGTAGCGAGTTATGAGAGCTCAGAGCTGGTGAAAGTGCTTAATTGCTGGATGGATGCAGCGTGTGAAGTGAGAGTAGCTAGGGTGTTTGTATAAATAACTGGATTTCTTGTAGGTAATTTCCTTGGAATTGGCTTGTTTGGAGGTTTAGATGGATTTTCTACAGTTAATTTCGTGGATTTGCTTAAAGAGAGACAGGAAGCGGATTATTAACTGTATGTTTTACAGTTAGATTGAAAAATCAGTTGGATATGGTAGAAATAAATGTAAGTTTTCCAGTTATTTGGTGGCCGATGGGGAGGCGCTGAGTTGGTGCGGAGCGCAGAGTGAAGAGTGGAAGCGAGTGCGAGTGACTGGAGAGTAACACACTTGGGGAGGCGTGTATGCGATGAAAAAAACGTTCAATATCGGTATGATTGGCTATAAATTTATGGGAAAAGCGCATAGTCATGCTTATAAAGATTTACCTATGTTCTTTCCACAGACGGCGATTCCGAAGATGAAACTCATCTGCGGTCGCGACGAGAACGGTGTTCGTCAGGCAGCCGAGCAATTCGGCTGGGACGGGTATGTGACGGATTGGCGCGAGCTAGTTACGCATCCGGATATCGACGTCGTCGATATCAATGCGCCGAGTGATGCGCACAAGGAAATTGCTTTGGCGGCGGCGAAAGCCGGCAAGCATCTGTTCTGCGAGAAGCCACTGGCACTGACCCTTGCGGATGCAAGGGAGATGCTGGAGGCGGCTGAAGAAGCTGGCGTGAAGCACATGGTGGGCTTCAACTATCGTTTTGCACCAGCGGTACAGCTGGCGAAGAAGCTCGTGGAGAGCGGCCGCCTCGGCCAAATCTACCACTTCCGTGCATGGTTCTTGCAGGATTGGATTGTCGATCCGACGTTCCCGTTGGTATGGCGTTTGCAGAAGGAGATTGCGGGATCAGGATCGCATGGCGATCTGGGCGCGCATCTCATCGATCTGGCGCATTTCCTCGTTGGCGAAATGACCGAAGTGATCGGGATGAGTGAAACATTCGTGAAGGAGCGTCCGCTTCCGACATCGATGACGGGGCTTAGTGCCAAAGGCAGCAAAGATGCACCGCATGGTCCTGTTACGGTTGATGACGCGACATTATTCATGGCTCGCTTCGCGAATGGTGCATTGGGCAGCTTCGAGGCAACGAGATTTGCTCCCGGGCACCGGTGTACGAACTCTTTTGAAATTAACGGCAGTAAAGGCAGTGTGAAATTCGATTTCGAGCGATTGAATGAGTTGCAGGTGTATTTTACAAGTGATGATGAGGATGTTCAGGGCTTTAGACGCGTGCTAGCAACGGATGCCTCACATGCTTATATGGATGCTTGGTGGCCAGCAGGACATACGATTGGGTATGAGCATACGTTCGTTCATGAAGTTGTGGAGCTGATGACAGCGCTTTCCGAGGATCGGCAACCGGTTCCGAATTTTGTGGATGGCGTCAAGTGTCAAGAGGTACTGGAAGCCGTGGATCAATCGATTGCACAGCGCCGTTGGGTTCGTATAAGTGAAGTATAACAGGGTCATGGAGAGAGGAGCCGAAATGGCATGAGTCAGAAACAAGCATTGATTGTATGGGGTGGCTGGGATGGTCATCAACCCGAGGAGGTTGCGGGGATTTTTGCAGGTCTGCTGCGTGAAGAGGGCTATGGGGTAGAGGTTTCGGCTACGCTGGACAGCTTCCGGGATGAGGAACGGTTGGCAAGTATTGATCTTATCGTTCCTGTGTGGACCATGGGGCAAATTGAGAAAGAACAACTAACACCTTTAATTAACGCAGTCCAAGTAGGCGGAACAGGGATTGCAGGGTGTCATGGCGGTATGGCGGATTCCTTCCGAAATGAAGTGAACTACCAGTATATGGTTGGAGGCCAATGGGTCGCACATCCGGGAAATGATGGTGTTACCTATACGGTTCGTATGAAAGACAGCGAGCAGCCACTTACCGCGGGCATCGGTGATTTCGTCGTCGTTTCGGAAAAATATTATATGCATGTCGATCCTGCGATTAAGGTGCATGCGGTGACTGATTTTGATGATGTGGAGATGCCGGTTATTTGGACCAAAACGTATGGTGCAGGCAAAGTGTATTATAATTCACTGGGCCATCAGGCTAACATTGTTCGTATGCCAGAGACGTTAGAATTAATGCGACGCGGATTGCTTTGGGCAACACGCTAACTATAGGGGGACATAAAGCGATGAGTAAGATGAAGGTTGGTATCATTGGATGTGGAAATATAAGCGCGGCTTATATGAAAAACATTCCTAACTATGCACACTTGGAGTTGGTCGCTTGTGCAGATATTGATGTGAGCAAAGCTGAAGCGCGTGCTGAGGAGTTCAGGATTCCGCATGCGTACACGGTAGAACAATTACTGGACGATCCACAAGTGGACATCGTGATTAATTTGACGATCCCGGCTGTACATGCGGCAGTCTGTATTCAAATTCTGGAAGCTGGTAAACATGCGTATGTCGAAAAGCCTCTTGCCGTAACACGGGAAGAAGGGATGCAGATCTTGGAGGTAGCTAAGCGCAAAGGACTTCTGATTGGCAGCGCGCCAGATACGTTCCTGGGCGGCGGTATCCAAACTTGCGTGAAACTGATTCAGGATGGATGGATTGGTACACCGATTGCGGCTACGGCTTTCATGATGGGGAAGGGGCATGAGCATTGGCACCCAGATCCAGAGTTTTACTATGCCAAAGGCGGCGGCCCGATGTTCGACATGGGTCCCTATTACTTAACGGCACTGGTGGCATTGCTCGGGCCAATTCGTCGGGTAACAGGTTCAACGGCTGTGAGTTTCCCAGAGCGGACGATTTCGAGCGAGAAGAAGCGCGGGCAGAAAATTCAAGTAGATACGCCAACACACGTGGCTGGGGTATTAGATTTCCATAGTGGTGCTATTGCAACGCTTGTGACAAGTTTTGATATCATGGCAGGTACGCAATTGCCTAATATTGAAATCTATGGTAGTCATGGCTCGTTGCGAGTCCCCGATCCGAATACGTTCGGTGGCCAGGTGCTTATTCGCAAAGGCGGTTCAGAGTATGAGCCCATCCCACTTTCGCATGGCTACAAGGATAATAATCGCGGATTGGGCGTTGCAGCAATGGCGCAAGCGCTTATAACTGGCGATGGTACAGCACATCGTGCGAATGGCGAGCTTGCTTATCACGTGCTGGAAGCGATGCATGGTTTTCATGATGCGTCTGACTCTGGTCAGCATTATGTCATGAAGAGCAGCTGCGAGAAGCCTGCAGCGATGAATCCGTTAACGGTATTATAATCTTTCCTCCTCGTTGGTCAGTGACTGATGAGGGGGATTTTATTTTGTTGGAGCTAAGGGATGCCGGAACATCCCCAAGCAAGTTTTAATTATTTTAACAACACGATGGTCATATAGAGAGGAATTTACTCAAGATGCGCCTTAAGTGTTTCGACGAGTGTATCTTGCGTACTTGCTTCTGAATGCTGCCATATAATTTCAAAAAGAACACCTAACCCAGGTAAAACCTTCTCTTCTCCACCAATCGAGTCTTCAATAACTTCTTTGAGTTCTTCTGGTGTTTTGTTATTAACCCGCTGGTGGATCGCCTGTCTAAGGGTAATATTCATTCAAGGACCTCGCTTCCATTTCATTCTCGCTATTACTATGTGCAGTTTCAGATGGCTTCATCCTTCCCACTCTTCGCCAATGCAGGCAGTGGCTCCATTGTTGTAAAGTGGCTCAGGGGGCTGAGTATGGTATAATAAATGGGATATATTCTTGGAATATGGAGGAACGTGAGCGGTGAGAAATCAATTTGCGGTTATTGGGATGGGAAGATTTGGTTCAGCTGTTGCTAAGACGTTATCACAACTAGGATTCGAGGTTCTTGCCATTGATCAGGACGAAGAAACGGTTCAAGACGTTTCCGCTTATGTGACTCATGCGGTTCAAGCTGATTCTACGGATGAGGAAGCTATGCGGGCGCTGGGAATTCGCAATTTTGACGTTGTGGTTGTGGCCATAGGAGAAGATATTCAAGCAAGTATTCTAACGACATTAATTCTCAAAGAAATGGGCGTAGCTACGACGATCGTGAAAGCTGTGAATGATCTCCATGGCAAGGTTCTCAAAAAAATTGGCGCAGATAAAATCGTTTATCCAGAACGGGATATGGGGCAACGCGTAGCCCATCATATGATTTCATCGAACATTATCGATTATATAGAGCTCTCCGCCGATTACAGTATTGTTGAAATGAGAGCATCGAAAGAGATGATTGGCAAAAGTCTGCGTGAGCTCGATGTGCGTGCCAAATATGGCTGCAACGTGATAGCGATTAAACATAACGAGCAGATGACCATTCCGCCGAGTGCGGAGGCGCCGCTTAAACAAGAAGATATTTTGGTCATTGTGGGTAAAAATTCGAGTCTTCAGAACCTTGAAGTCACTTTTGCGGAGTAGGTATATTCATGACAAATGCATACGTAGAAATCATGTCTGTTCAAAATATGAGAGTCAAGGACTGGGCTCAGCTCTTAGAGCGGCGCGGCAGGGATAAACAAGGCAAGTATATCATTGAGGGTTATCATTTGATTGAGGAAGCTTTGAAGGCTGGGGCTGAGGTGGAAACTATTCTTTTTCAAGTGGAAAAAGGGAGTCCACAGGAGCTCGTCGCCCTCGCTGGTGATCGCGCCGTCGAATGGATCGGCGTGAGCGCCGCGGTGTTGGCCAAGTGCTCGGACGCACAGACGCCGCAGGGTGTAGTGGCCATCGTGACGAGGCCACAGGTTGGCATGGACGAGCTGCTTGCTGGCGAGCACGATCTGGTCGTGGTCCTGGACGGCGTTCAGGACCCGGGCAACCTCGGCACGATCATCCGCAGCGCGGATGCCGTCGGGGCCAAAGCGGTCGTGCTCGGCCGCGGCACGGTCGATCTGTTCAATCCCAAGACGATCCGCTCGACGATGGGATCGATGTATCATCTGCCGATTGTGGAGGCAGATTTGGGTGAGTTGTTGCCGCGCGCGCGTGAGCGCGGCGTGCGGCTCGTGACAACGAGCCTGCAGGCGCAGGGCTCGTGTTACGACACGGACCTGCGGCAGCCGACGTGGCTGATTTTCGGTAACGAGGCCAAGGGCGTGTCGCCGGAAGTAGCTGCGCAGTCGGACGTGAAGGTCATTATTCCGATGCAGGGCAAGGCGGAGTCGCTGAACGTCGCGATGGCTGCGACGGTTTTGCTGTTTGAGGCGGCTAGGCAGCGGTTGTAAGTCCACTTAAGCAATAAGTATAGTTATGAGTTGATGAACAAGCCAAAGGGAGTGCATCCCTTTGGCTTGTTTTTACTATGATTTCGCATAACGCAACAGGCTGCCAACTGAATGATGGCGGCCTGTTTGACTAAAGAATCCTCCCGCTATTACGTACGAGCGAGAGGCAGTTGTTGATTTCCGAATCGGGAGATTGGTCTTCCGAATTCCCTTATTTTTTAACCACAGGCACCCAAAATTCGCCGTAGAAAGTGCCGTCACCGTTATCTTTGCGATAAGTTGCATTTGGACCACCGATGTAAGCATAATCAGTGATTTGGGCCAAGACTTCACCAAAAGCTCGGTAAGTCAGCTGATCAAACAAAGTTTCCTTGTCGCCATTTCCTGCGACCACGATGTACTCGCTCTCTGGAAACTCAATGAAGCGTGTTGCGTCAGCCACTGATTTGCCAGCTTCTACCGCGAAATAATTCCACGGTTTTCCTTGATAAACCTCATTGACTGACCATTCGCGATCATCTTTTGCAGCGTCTTTGAGCTTATTAAAACGCCCGTCAGCCTTGAGTTTATCCCAAAACTCGGTTTTTTCTTTTTGCAATGCAGGCATGTCTTGAAAATTCGACTGGATAGAAAAACCATAAGCGGTCAATGTGAATGATTTTTTGTTTTCAAGTGTGTAATTTGCCATGTGAGTGCTCCTTAGTTTTGGACTTTATTTGCACGAAGCCACATTTCGCCGTAGAATTCACCCGTTTCATTTGCTTTTACGAACGTGGAGTTACCAGGACCAACGTATTTGTATTCTGTGATTTCCTGGATCAGGCCGCCGAAAACTTTGCCTGTGATTTCGTCTGCAAGGCGCTCTTTGTCAGCGCCTGTCCCAGGAACTACGATATACTCGCCAGCGAGGAAGTCGAGGACAACCGTGCCTTCCACGTTGAACTCACCCATAACGCCGAAGCCGCGCCAAGGCTTGTGGTCGAAGTTGTAATTAATTTGATATTCTTGTCCGTCAGCGAGTGCGAGAAGTTCAGCAAGTTTGCCATTTTCAGTGATTTCAGCTTTTTTCGCTGCAGTTTTTGCTGCATTACCTGCCCAGTCATTGAAGTCATCAAATGAAACACCGAAAGCAGTCATCTTGTAATTTTCTGAGATTGTTTTGATAGAGTAGTTAGTCATTTTGTTCTCTCCTTTGTGGATTTATTCTTTACAAAATTGATTCTATTTCTCAAATGTATCAAAAAATGATACTGATTATCGAAATGCTACATTTTTGATATAATAAAATCATGAAGAAAACAGAACGAGTTAACCTGATCATGCGTTACATCAATAACCGCGCGCATTTTACGATTGCCGAGATTCAGAGAGAGTTCAAGATTTCCCGCGCGACGGCGATTCGCGACATAAACGAGATTCAGGCGATGGGTTTCCCACTGACGTCCGAGTTGGGGCGCGGTGGCGGATACAATGTCCTGCAAAATCAATATCTACCCGCCGCTCGCTTCACACCAGAAGAGTTGAAGGCGATTTTTATTAGCTTTATCGCCTCGAAAAATTCGCAGTTGCCTTATCTGCAAAATCGCCGCTCAATCACTGAAAAACTTATCGGCATCGCGTCTCAAACCCAGCAGGACGAGCTGATCGAGCTGAATAATATTTTGCTTTTCGAAAATACAAATCCCGCCAATCCGAATCTGTTGGAGCTCGATGATGCGGCGCCTGCGGAGCTAAACCAACTGATTTCGCTTGCTGTGCGGGATAAGCATTTACGGGTGACTTACGAGCTGAGTTTTGGCTGGCCGCTGTTACTGGACGTTTTTTTGCTACATATATTTAACTCGAACGCTCAGTGGCTTGTCGAGGTTTATAATTTTGATACGGATGAGTTTCATTATTTGCCTGTGGAGATGCTGCGGAATTCGGCAATTTCTGAGCAGGTGATGAAGTTGTCTGAAGAAGAGATTTTGAACAAAAAACGGCTTCGCGCACGTGAAGCCGTTTTTTGTTGTGAAACTTGATACGATTGGGATTCAGCGCTTTAAGCGTATGCACCCGCCTGGGATAATTTTGTCCTTAACTGGGATGTTTCAGTCGAGCGGGATATTCAATGTCAGTTGGATGTGACCGATGTCGAGGCGTTGGCGTATTATGCGGATTGGCTTTTGTTTTTGGGGAAAGGGGTCGAGTTTGAGCGAATTCCTGATGAACTGCGTGTAATTTTGGAAGAGCGTTTAGCCATTTTAAGATTCTCTTAAGTCTATAAGTCCAACCGTTTATATTCAAGGATTGTTACTATGAACAGTAAGAATTGGCGATTGTCCAGTGTGAAAAAATGAAAGAAAGCAAAAAAAGCACCAAAGCGGTGCTTAGAGCTGAGCTGGTACAGGTATATATTCTTTACACCCGATTTTTATACACCCTCATCGCGAAGATATAGGCTACTACCAAAATCCCAACGCACCATGCAAGAGCGACCCATATCTCATTGCCCACTGGCTGCTCTGCCAGTAGCGCACGGATGGCGTTCACGATCGAGGTCACCGGCTGGTTATCGGCAAAGGCACGAACGACCGTCGGCATTGACTCGGTCGGAACAAACGCCGAACTGATAAACGGCAGGAAGATGAGTGGATAGGAAAATGCGCTTGCACCTTCAATCGTTTTTGCGGACAGTCCGGCAATCGCCGCAACCCAAGTTAAGGCCAATGTAAACAACGCTAGTATGCCTACTACGGCAAGCCATGGCAGTATGCCCGCGGACGAACGAAAACCCATAATCAACGCTACAAGAATGATGACGATTAGTGATATGGCATTGGACACCAGAGAGGTCAGCACATGTCCCCAAAGCAAGGCGGAACGTGAAATCGGCATCGTGTGAAACCGCTCGAATATGCCTCGCTGCTTATCCATAAACAGGCGGTAAGAGGTATAGGCTATCCCGCTTGCGATCGCCATCAGCAGTATGCCTGGCAACAGGTAATTCACA
The DNA here is from genome assembly GCF_013141695.1 of Paenibacillus plantarum. GTDB lineage: Bacteria > Bacillota > Bacilli > Paenibacillales > NBRC-103111 > Paenibacillus_E > Paenibacillus_E plantarum. Next base: position 124,244 of record NZ_WHNY01000016.1, on the reverse strand, counting down.
TAGTTATCCGTTCCGGTTTGAATGGCTCCGCCTAACACATAGACGAACAGCAGCATCATGGCAATTGGCGTGATGCAGACTGTGATGATGGTGTCCATACTGCGGAAAATATGGCGCATGGACCGTCCAAGCATAACGCTAATATCGGTGAAGAAGTGGTTTTTTGCCGTTTCCATTTACTTCGCCTCCTTTTTGCCGACGATAGAGAGGAATATGTCCTCTAATGATGGCTGTTTTTCAATATACTCCACCTTTGCAGATGGAAAGAGCTTTTTAAGATCCGAGAGCGTGCCGCTTGCGATAATCTTACCTTCATGCAGAATAGCAATTCGGTCAGCAAGCTGTTCAGCTTCCTCCAAATACTGCGTGGTTAGGAGTACTGTCGTACCGCCGCCCGCAAGTTCCTTAACAATCTTCCAAACCTCGATGCGCGCCTCGGGGTCAAGTCCAGTTGTCGGCTCGTCGAGGAAAATGATCTGAGGATTACCCACAAGGCTCAAGGCGATGTCGAGCCTGCGGCGCATACCACCGGAATACGTAGACGCCCTGCGGTCGGCGGCGTCAGTCAAGTCGAAGCGTTTAAGCAAGTCGTCTGCAACTTGACGCGGATCTTTGAGGTATCGCAGTTTCGCAATCATGATCAGATTTTCCCGACCGGTCAAAATTTCGTCCACCGCGGCAAATTGCCCCGTCAGAGAGATCGCCTGCCGCACATGATCGGGTTTTGACGCAACATCGAATCCATTTACGGTGGCGGTTCCGCTATCCTGTTTAAGCAGCGTAGTGAGGATTTTGACAACCGTTGTCTTGCCCGCGCCGTTGGAGCCGAGAAGGGCGAAAATACTGCCCTTTTCCACCTCGAAATCAACGCCCTTTAGAACTTGATGCTGCTTGTAGGACTTTTGCAATCCAACGACTTGAATTGAATTAGTTGGCATCAGTTTTTTCTCCTTATCGAACTGTAACTTTGGACAAATCGGCCCCCACGCCTTTAAGCGAAGCATAGGTCAGCTTATCCATGACTGCATCATCAAAGCATATGGTTTTGAACGCACGGTAATACTTATTTGTTAATGAAAAGAACGCTTGAAAAGACACATTCTTGAGTATAGCGCCCTTAAATGAAACTTCGTTTACTGCCGATTTGTCAAACTTAACGCCTATAAAGGTTTGCCCGTCAAAACGCACCCCGCTCAGGTCGGATAATTCGAAGTCCACGCCGTCAAAGATACAGTTTTCAAAGATTGTTTTTCTGAGGTCGATCTTGCTTAGCGTAACGTCGGTGAATTTGGCGCCTGTGAATTTCGCACCCTCCATCCCCGAAACGCTAAAGTTAGTGCGTACAAGGATCGATTCATTGAAGCTTACATTCGTAAGGTCAGTTGCAGTTAGGGTACAGTCTGTCAGATTAGCGCCGTCAAAATTGGCTTCACGTAGGTCACTGGTCTTAAACGAACTTCCAGTCAAGTCTGCACCTGCAAAGTCGGCGCCGCGTAAAGCGCTAGCATTAAATTGACCTTTATGAGCCTTAACGCCTGCAAAGTCGCTCATTGCCAGGTTGCTTGCGCTAAAATTGGTCACGACTTGCCGTTCCAGCGAGCGGGAGAGGTTGGCGACTTCCAGAATCGTTTGTTCGATGTCGCCGATGCTCTCAATGGTCATATGAAACGCTGTTTCATCGTCTTTGCCCTCAGCTTTGAGTTCACGATATCGCTCTTGCAAATCGGAGTGCAGGTCTGTCTTTAATTCGGTGACGCTTTTTACCCCATCGTATGGCGTGAAAATACCGTTCAAATAGTTCGTTAATTTCTGATTCATCATAGCAATCTCTCCCTTATAATAAATTTTCTAGTACGCGCTTCGAATACTCCCAATTGTTCTTGTTGCGAACGTAAGCACTTTTGCCCTTTTCAGTAATCCTGAAATACTTGCGTCTTCCTCCCTGAGATTCATCACCCCAGTACCACTCGATATCGCCGTCTGTTTCAAGCCGCTTAACGCTGGAGTACATCGTGGCTTCTTTTAATTCATATTCGCCGCCCGAGCGTTCAGCAATCAATTTGACAATTTCGTAACCGTAGCGGTCAGCTTCGGATAAGAGCCGTAGTATCATCGTATCGGTATGTCCGCGGAGCAGGTCGGATGTAATTTTGTTCTCGCTCATATCATCACCTCACATTTATTATAATACGGCATAGTACTATGACTGTCAAGGTACTATTTCAAATAAAATACTTTGTTTAATCAGAATACCAAATAATAAGGAAAGAGTGCCGAAATCAGAAAACAGCGGCAGCCTCGGACGGGAAGAAAGTCCATGACTGCCGCTGTTTCTCATTTTATTCGCGTTAGATATCCAGTTTACGGTTACTGATCCATTTCACCATTTCAGGATCGCGATGTGAAAAGAACAGGCTTTGTTTCGTATCTAACGTAGTTATTAACGCCATATCCTCTTCGCTTAATTCAAAATCAAAGATGTTGAAGTTTTCGATGATTCTTTCTTTACGTACCGATTTTGGAATCACAACGACTTGTCTTTGTGTCAACCAACGTAAAACTACTTGAGCAACGGATTTATTAACCTTTTCAGCAATGGATACCAAAAGTTCATTCTGGAACAAATCATTTTTCCCTTCAGCAAAAGGCGCCCAGGATTCGATCTGAACATTGTTCTCCTTCATGAATTTTGCATTTTCGATTTGTTGGTTGAAAGGGTGGGTCTCTACCTGATTTACCGCGGGAACGACTTCATTTTGGATAATAAAATCGATAAGACGATCCTCATGGAAATTACTAACGCCAATGGCGCGGACCTTTCCTTCACGATACAAGTCTTCCATAGCACGCCAAGAACCATGCACATCGCCGAATGGCTGATGAATGAGATACAAATCCAAATAATCCAATTGCAATCTGTTCAGTGAGTTTTCAAATGCTTTTTTGGTGCGCTCATAACCAGTATCTTGCACCCAAAGTTTTGTGGTGATAAATAATTCCTCTCTTGCTAGGCCACTCCGTTTGATCGCTCTGCCAACTGCTGCTTCATTAAGATAAGAGGCGGCTGTATCAATCAGCCGATAGCCTGCCATAATAGCGTCATAAACGCTTTGTTCACATTCACTTTGATCTGTCATCTGAAATACGCCAAAACCGAGTAAAGGCATCTCAACGCCATTGTTCAAAATTACTTTTTGCATATATATTCCTCCATTTTAAATGATGTCGTATTTTCCATATTCTCTTACTTATTATGCACGAGATGACCTAGAGACAGTTATCCCATTCGTGCCAAATGTTTGCCTAATCCTCTCACGACGACTTATGCGACAGACAAATATGGATTATAATCGAACTAAGAGAAATAGGAACAAGGAGAAGATAATGACTGAAATAATCATCAGTAAACAGCAGAAGGAACTTAGCAAAATCATAGAGCGCTATGCACAAAAGGATGGTGTTCACCCAACGGCTATTCCATCCTTATTTTTCATACGTGTCTCGCAAGCGGCTGGACAAAGCCATGGCGTTTACAAGCCTTCTTTTTGTATGGTAGTTCAAGGGGCGAAGGAAGTTTGGCTGGCACAGGAACGCTTTAGGTACAGTCCTGCCGATTATCTTGTTGCATCCGTTCATTTACCCGTTACCTCCCAAGTCACTGACGCCACTTCCGATATTCCCTATTTGGGTTTCAAACTTGAATTTACACCGAGTCAAATCCTAGAGCTTCTACATGATACTGAATTTCGTACGGACCCTAAACAATATCCGAAGCGGGCTATGTTTGTCAGCCAGATCGAAACATCTTTGTTAGATTCGGTTATTAGGTTAGCTCGTTTGCTGGATAGTCCGAAAGATATTCCGGTGCTTGCTCCACTATTTACAAAGGAAATTCTTTATCGGGTGCTGCAAGGACAGAATGGGATTATTTTGGAGCAACTTGTCATGGAAGGAAGCTCAACCCATCAAATCAATGTTGCAATTGAACAAGTCATAAACAACTATGCCAGCCCCTTACGAATTGAAGAACTTGCCGAAATAGCGAATATGAGTGTTTCTTCGTTACATAGACACTTTAAAGAAATTACTGCGATGAGCCCTCTTCAATTTCAAAAACAAATCCGGTTACAAGAAGCACGGCGCTTATTGTTAACAGAATCGGTGGATGCTTCTGAGGTTGCCTACCGAGTGGGTTACGAAAGTGCATCTCAGTTTAGCCGTGAGTATTCTCGAATGTATGGTTATCCGCCCAAAGCCGATAAAAAGCGGATCAAGGAAACATATGATCAAGTACAGGACACTACAGAGCAAGTATCTAATGTGTGAGAGAAATAGGCAAACATTTAAGATGATCAGGATACCAGTTTCTTATGGATTCGTTGCATAATTAAATTACGCAAAGCTTATTTAGAAGAGCAAAATTAATAAAGTGGAAGTAGGGATGCGAATGGCCGAAGGCAATGTCCGCCCTGACGGTTGCAAAAGAAGTTTTCTCGATCGAAAAATAACTATAACGTGGGGAAAGAGGTGCTTATTGTGGAAATTCGCTCTTTAGGACAATCCGGATTAAAGGTAACGAATCTGTGTCTGGGCACGATGACATTTGGCAATCAGGCAGACAAAAAAACCTCCTTCGAAATTCTTGATAAGGCGTTCGACGCTGGCGTGAGTTTTATTGATACGGCAGATGTGTATCCCATTGGGAGAACTTCGCACGCCATCGCGGGTGCAACTGAATCGATTATTGGGGAATGGTTAGAGAGTAAACGAGACAAAGTGGTGTTAGCGACAAAGTGTTTTGGTGCGATGGGACTTGGTCCAAATGATCGTGGGTTGAGTAGGAAGCATATCCTATCATCTGTTGAGGAGAGCCTTCGCCGTCTAAAAACGGATTATCTTGACCTCTATCAAGCTCATCAATTTGACCCAAGCGTACCTATGGATGAAACTTTACGTGCGTTCGATGATCTGGTTGAGCAAGGCAAAGTTCGCTACATAGGTGTATCCAATTGGCGTGCTTGGCAAGTGGCAAAAGCTAACGGAATTGCTGAAAGAAAGAATTACATCCGACTTGTGAGCGTTCAGCCCCGCTACAATCTCTTGTTTCGCATGATTGAGGAAGACCTGGTTCCAATGGCCCTTGATGAGGGGCTTGGGATTATCAGTTACAACCCACTAGCGGGAGGCCTGTTGACGGGCCGCTATAGGAACAATGCAAGTGTGGAAGAGGGGACTCGTTTTGGACTCGGAAACAATGCGGGTTCTTTGTATCAGGAGCGATATTGGCAAGAAGCGCAGTTTGTCGCGGTTGAGAAGTACCAAGCCTGGTGCCAAGAACGTAACTTTGATCCAACAACAACGGCCGTGCGATGGGTTACTCAGCAACCGGGAATCACATCCGCGATCATTGGTGCGAGTCGTCCGGAGCAGTTGGACGCCAGTCTGCGTGCTGCTCACATGGATAAGTTAACGGAACAGGAGCTAGCATGGCTCGATGGACTATGGTTTTCTTTGCCGCGGAGGCGTGAGTTTAGTTGAGATCCGTTAAGCTGCTTATGAAAAAATAATCGAATGAGAACAACCCCCATATTGTTTTTGGGGGTTGTTCTCATTTCACCGTGAGGTTATTTGACGCTTATTCGTTTAAGATGAAAAAACCTAAATAATCCACTTGGTTTTCTTGACCATTTATCGTATAAGATAATCCACTCAAATCGTAGTGATTAGAGAGATAATAAGGATTTAGTTTCGAAATAAATGGAATTTCTAAATAAGTAACTCCGTTATCTACGATAAGTTTCCCTGCTAAATTATTCACCACGCCTAGAATATTGACAGTTAGCATCGTTGCATCTAATTGTCCTTTGAGTCTAGCGGCACCTTGATGCGGTATATAATCAGCATCAGCCAACGCTATGCGCAAAATGTCCGCTGAAGCCGCTTTGGTTGGTACTATATAAGCACCAGTTGCATTCTGTTGAACTAAGGTATCATACACGGTATGCGTTACTGTATCCGTATCGATTGGCACGATCTCACTTATTTTCAGAGTAATCGATGTCCGTACGTCAATATCAACAGGTTCGGAACAGCCCACATCATTACACGCTTTAATACTAAATGTATAGCTAGTTCCTGGTTGCAAGTTACCTATGGTTGAGCCAACGCCTTCGGTTCTTTGAACTTCAACCCCATTTTTATAAATAACATACTCGACGATGCTGCCGTCATATGACTGCGGAAACCATAGAAAGAATATAGCATTGCTTTTAACAAGCTGTGTTTTAAAATCAGTTACTTGCTTTGGCTTTGTATGCATAATCAACATACCTGCAAAATAAGGCTCTCCAGAAGCCAATGTGAATTGTGCTGTAGATGCAGTAGAATACCCTTCTTTTATAACCTCAATCGTATAGGGGATACCCGGATCAACCTGATCAAATTGAAAATGACCATTAAGATCCGTATGTGTAGTTTGATTCGTTCCCACTAATTTTACTAGGGCATTCTGAATACCCGTATACCCGTTTGACGTATATTCTCTAGTGTCTCCGATGATTCTACCAGGAATCATTACTCCTGGTAACGGTATAAGATTAGAGGCCGGGTAGTAATAATGTGGAATCTCACAACTTGTTTCAGTGCACTTGTTAACCGTATTTCCAGTAAGTGTAACAATGTTTTTATTCAAGTACTGCAGTTGATAAGTTTCGCCACTAACTTGTCCGGTAATCGTTAAAAGTGCAAATTCCTTCAGGTACGGGTATTGCGTAACGTTCGTTACTTGTACCCCTTTATCGAAAGAAAAGTCCGATACCTTCGAATTGACAACAGGATGATCAAATTTGATAAGAATTAGATCCGATCGAACACTCTGACCTGCCTCTACCTTAGAGTTATATTCTTTTATTCGAATTGTAACAGTCTTAGTAGCGGAAGATGGACCACTGAATAGCGTAAGTGTTAGATGGACTTCGGCATCTCCTTCGCCTGCTGCTGGGCGATTAAAACTCCAAGGTGATATGAGATCGGTTCGATCAGACTTCCATATGTAAGCTACACTCGGATCCATAGAAGTAGGAAAAATAGGCATTTGAGTAACAGATAACGCGTTGTCACCAGGCTTGTATTGAATTTCTACACTGTTTAACAGTAATTGAGTTGCATTAAAATAATATTTTACAATATTATAATTGGATTGGTTTAACTCTGAATCAGTAACTCCCAGCGCCTTAGCGTTCGTTATCGCTTTATCTGCTTGATCAAACAGCGTATTCTGATCTGAACTACCAGTCATCGAACTATTTATTGCCTTTTCCATGGCTTTTTTGGCTTCTTCAATGGCTTTCGTCTTCAGCGTATTGTCCACTTGTCCAATCGGATACTGATCTAGTAGTTTCAACACAGTATCAATATCGCCTTGAAATGTAATTGGTGTAACCGAAACGATCGATTGTATATCTACATCTTTTCCAACGTTTAATACGCCATTAGTGATACCGTCAGCATAATGAATAGAATGGATGACGGTAGGCTGCGTATTGCCAGTAGTCGGCGGTTCAATTTGAAGATGTGAATTTGACGCTTCATTCAAGATATTGCCATTCAAATTCCCTCTAAAAGCAATGTTCTTCCCACCTGCTGCGGGTTTGATTGTTATGTTGCCTAATGTTCCGCTCGTTGTTGCAGATTCAAGAATAACTTGTGAAAGTACTTCTGTGTTCGTAATTACCGCGCCGTCTAACACAACAATTCGAACCATTTGACCATTGTTATTAATAGCATTAACGACTAGTAAACTAACCGATGAATTCGTTAATTTGACAGAATTCACAGCACCTGACTTCACCTCAAGATGATCAGCGTGAATGTTCTTTAATGTAATTTCACCTTGTGTACCTGGATCAAGTACCAAGTTCTTTACTGTTGTGGTTCCAGAACTAGGCCCGTAAGTGCCTGATTGGCTAACGATTACAGAGTCAATCTCCTTACCGCTAGCTAATTGTTGTGCGATCGTTGAACCACCACCACCACCACCGCCACCGCCTCCAAATAATCCGGCAACTCCTGTTACGACGAGATCAATGGCTTTTCCTCGGAATGACAAATGATAGTCTGTACCCAAAATTTGAGCAGATGTCGTTAATATAACGACGGATTTACTGCCTGTTTGATAAGCAGCTTCAACGACCAGTAATGGTTTATCAAAAGCAAAATCATCCTTATTCAAGTTAGTCAGATTTCTCTCAAATGTCACAGTGATACTCGTATTACTGACAACTTCAATTTTCGTAATCCCCGGGTGGGCATCACTTTCACTAGTAGAAAGGTTGTTAGCTTTATCCTTGTATACCTCATGATGAGCCTGCAGTTCGAATGCTAATCTAGCAATAGCTTGCCGGTCTGCTAACCCTTTTGGCGAAAATACAAGTCCCTGATCTGCCGTTTCAATGCCTTGAACTAACTGAATCTCTGCTGCTAATGAAACAGCACTTTGCGCCCAATCGGCAATATTCTCTTGATCCGAGAATACCTTGTTCACAGCCCGATTTGCTGCGAGCTTGTCTAATTGAAGGGCGCGAACAATAAAGACAATCAACTCTTCTCGTGTCACATTTGCATTAGGCGAGAACGTTTCTGTTGAAGTACCCTCTGTAATTCCCGCTGCTACTAATGTTTTAACGTAATCGGCGTACCAGCTCGATGATGCTACATCCTGAAACGATTGAGTAGTCTCCTGCGAAGAGTTTATTTTCAAACCAAGAGACAGTACGAGAATTTTAGCCAATTCTGCTCTTGTCACCGACTTGGTTGGCTGAAAAGTTCCATCTTCATATCCTGCAAGTACGCCAGAATTAACTAATGCTTCAATTTCAGCCTTTGCATAAGATTGATTGATGTCAGACAGAGCATTTTTTGGCAGCTCTTCTGCTTGAACGATTCCTGTGAAACTACAAATTAAAGCGCAAACAAGCATTAGAGATGTAAAACGTTTGATGAAATATCCCACTTTCTCTCCTCCAAATAATCTAATAATGATCTATAAATTGCTAAATTATTACTTTAAAATATCATGAACTTAATTTAATAGAAAGGTAAATTTGTGCATTTTGGAAGAAAAGGAAGAATCGAGTTCAAATGTAAAGTTACCCCTTGGAAATCAATTAACCATTTCTACAATCTCTCTGACGAGCGGATCTTCCAGGCATTGCAGCTTATCCATGGAAACAAGCGATTGGAGGGGTTAACCCAGAGGAACACTGCCATATTCATTCCGCTTATCTAGGTTTCGAAAAGAACAGAAAAAAGAATCCTCTTTTTTATCGGATTTTGCCGAATTCAAGAGGATCCTTGGTCAATGAGTTTTATAATTATCACTCTGCTTCTTGTTCATAACCAACACTTGCCCAATACAAACATCCTACACTTTCGCCTGCTCCAGCAACGAATGCTCAATAATCATGCCGGACAGATGTCGCAGTACCATTGAGACGCCGCCGTGAGCAATGCCAAGTTCGCCCAGATCCGAACAGTAGATCTCCAGATTCAGGAGAAAGCGTTCTGGAATCATTTCACGCAACGTGTTCCAGATGGAATTGATCAGCGTCGGACCGAGCAGCGCTAGCAATCCTCCGATGCAGATGAATTTCGGATTGTAGGCATTGATCACGTTGGCGAGACCGATGCCCTGGTAGTGGCCTAGCTCGTGCACAGCACTGGTCATTCGGGAATCGCTGCGCTTGATGCCTTCCACAATTTCTGCAAATGTCAGCGCCTGAGGCGTAGTGTCAAGCAGTTCATACAGCGCCTTGATGGAGGCGTACATCTCCCAGCAGCCCCTGCTTCCGCAGGTGCATTTTTTGCCGTTCATATGAATGGTGGAATGTCCTAACCGCCCCGCAGTACCCGTCGATCCGGTGAATAATTCGCCCTTGCTGTATACGCCCGCAGACAACCCCCATGAACTCGTTACATAAACCAAATGATCAGCTGATTTGGCCCCACCGAAATGCACTTCTCCCATAGCCCCTGCATAAGGAGCTGGATTGATATAGAAAGTCGTATCCGGGACTCTCTTGGTGAGCTCGGCCTGCAAAGGGAAATCGTTCCACTCTTGCAGATTGGCGCTGAAATCAACGACATCCGTTCGGATGTTGTAATAGCCAGGGATGACGATACCGACTCCGACAATGCCTAATTGGCGTTTGCCATGGTCTTTCACAATGTCTCGCAATACATTTGAAATCGTTTCGACGAAAAAGAAGGGATCTTTGCTTTGAAGCGGAAATACCTTGCTATCTAGCTTTTTCCCTAGTAAATCGGTAATCAAGACGGTAAAATGATTAATTTCAATATCCACCCCGACGCAAATGCCCGCTTTCTCATTCAGATCGACCAGAGTGGGGGGGCGTCCTCTTGACGTACCGGTAGTTCCCAACTCCACGACAAAGCCTTTCTGCACGAACAGATCCACACAGCTAGAGACGGTCATTTTATTGAGACCTGTGAGCGAAGCAATTTTGGCACGGGACAAGGGACGATACTGCAGGATCGTAGAGAGAGCGTGTTCCATATTTATTTTCTTTACTAAATCAAAATTGCCAATGGGTCCAATGGATGGCATCGGGTCACAACCTTACTTAGTTACGTTGGTAGTAATTAGTATGAATAATATACAAAATAAGTTTTTATGTCAAAAATATTTTGGATATCGCGTAAATTTATCGTGCTATTATTTAGTATAACGTATATACTAAATATACATTAATGTAAGCGCTTAATCAATAAATCTGAGGTGATTTTAGGGGTGGTTTAGCTTCGATATCATTTCTTTTCACACAAAATAAAACTAATTATTGACAGATTGCCCTACAGACATTACATTGAAAACAACTAATCCCAGTTGATTACTTGGTATTACGTGTATACTAAATATGTTTAAAAGGGAGTGTTTTGTTGTATGAAAAGAATGAGATTTATGAATTATTTACTCATTGGATTGACCGTTCCGTTGGTGCTGTCTGCTTGCTCATCACAAACGGCCAGTACGACGCCAGCCCCGTCGGGGGATGTGAAGGCAGCTGCCACGCAGAAGCCTGAAGAGATTACAGGCGAAATTTCGTTCTGGTCCTGGTCACCGGAAGACAACGTATGGCAGCCGTTAATTAAAGCTTTTAACGAGAAATATCCCAAAATCAAAGTGAATTATGTGCGCACGCCATCTGCCGATTACGACAAGAAAATTCAAGTCGCTATCCAAGGTGGAGAGGTTCCGGATGTGATGGCTTTCTCTAACGGGCCGATGATCAAAAACTATACACCGATTCTAGAGCCATTAGCGCCGCTTGCTGAGAAATCACTCGGGAAGGATTGGCAGAAGTTGTTCAAAGCAACACCGATGGAATCGTCCAAGAAGAACGATTTCAAAACGATACCGACTGGCGTTGCGGTAACACCGTTCCTCTCCTATGATGTCGATTTGTTCAAGAAAGTAGGCGCTGAGCCGCCTAAAACGTACGACGAACTGAAGCAGGTCGTGAAGAAGTTCGAGGATGCCAAATTGCCGGGCATTGTGCCTCGTCTAGGCTTCGCCGGTGGGAAAAGCGCGACGGTTACGGATGTCTTTTATACACTTGTGAATCAAATTGCACCAGGGAAATTATACGAAGCTGACGCGGGCAAAGCGAAATTTACAGATCCTGTGTTCCTCCAGGCGACGAATGCATTCAAACAGTTTTACGCGGATAAAATTTTCCAAGACGGCAACCTGACAACCAAATTCGATCCGGATTTGCGTGATATGTACGAACAGAAGAGACAGCTGCCAATGATTCTGGTGGGTGCTTGGATTATGACGGATGTGGCGAATAAGGATGGGCTGAAAATCGGCGATCGTACGTTCGGTCTTGTGCCAATGCCGACAATTGCTGGCGGAAAAACAAGTGTCCTCATCAATGGTGATGTGCCACTAGGTATTAGTAAAGATTCGAAGCATAAAGAAGCAGCTTGGAGATTCGTTGAGTTCATGGCTACTGGCGAATATCAGACGATTTTAAGCAAAGCGCTGCAGTTCCTTCCCGTGAAAGAAGGGTTATCGATGGATAAAGCCAATCTGAAAACGGACATCGAGAAGCAGTCGGTTGATGTGATTTTGAACGCGCTGACGAATAATGTTGGAGGAATCCGTTTCTTGGATAATGCTTCGATTGAACAAGCGCTGTTCGCTAATTTGCAAAAGGTGGCCAGTGGAACCGCAACACCAGAGCAGGCGATGGCCGAAGTGCAGAAGGCATCTGATGCCGTGAAACGCTAACCGAAAGGAGTGATCCCAATGAGAAAAAAAGGATTATCCATTGTAGGGAGTGTGCTGCTTGCATCTGTGATATCTGTTTCTGTTTGCACGCCGAGCACGCAAGCAATTACACCTGATGAGTATGTGCAGTTGGGATTTGGCTTTTTCCCGCATTATGGATTAAATACGTATACAGGAACCGCCGGTGGTGACGGAAACCCGCAGAACTTCCCTTCCACGCTGTTCGCACCGACGGACTTTGACGCGAATCAGTGGGTGGCCGCTGCGAAAGACGCTGGCATGGACTATGTTATTGCGGTGGCCAAACACCGCTATGGCTGGGCAGCTTGGGACAGTGCGTACACGACATACGATATTGAGACGAGCTCAACGCCGAATTTGGATGTTGTAAAAGCGATTGCTGACGCTTGTGCGGAGTACGGCTTGAAGTTCGCGATCTACTTTAATGCGGATGACAGGTACCATTATCCGAATGGCGTAATGGGTAACAGCGCCTACACGGATTTTGCTAAAAATGAACTGACAGAGCTCCTTACCAATTATGGTGAAGTCATTGCCATCTGGTTCGATCATGCGAAAGCGATTAACAATGCCCAAGCGGCTCAGCTAGAAGCTCATGTGAAATCCATACAGCCGAATACACTTGTTTTCTTCCATGACGATGATAAAGCTGCCGATTCCGATGTGCATGTGACGGAGCTGGTAAATGGCGATCCTCCGGTCGGCAACGCCACACCATGGGAGGAAGCTTGGACGCTGTATACGGATTATTGGTCCTACACGAACAATGAATCACCGGCTGCTCCATGGAGCAGTGCTTCGTATACGGCGAATAAGGTGCGTTACTACAACAAGCGCTATGCCTCTTTCGCAGTGAGTGTTCCGCCTGGGCCGAATGGCAAAATATCGCAAGCTGGGCTTGATCTCATGCATAATATCGGGCAAATTCTGCGCTGGAAGCAGACCGATGACAGGAGTCCTCTGGTCACTTATAGCGGCACTTGGGCGGATCAAAGTAATACGAGTTATTTCAAAAGCACGGATCGTAACAGCTCTCAGGCCGGAGCTTATGCGGAGTACACATTTACGGGCACAGGCGTAAGGTTGATTACGAAGAAAAATTCGTCGACTGGGATCTTCGATATTTATATCGATGGTACCAAAGTCTCAACGTACGATTCCTATGCTTCGTCGGGAGTCTTTGATGCTATTGCTTACGAAACGACGTCTTTGGCGAACACGACGCATACGATCAAAATGGTGGTGACCGGCACGAAGAATCCGAACTCCACCGGTACAGGCGTGAATCTGGATTTGTTCGAGTATTCGGTGAGCCCGGCACAGGCACAAACCGATACGATTGTGGATGACACGAATGCCGCCATTACCTATAGCGGAACTTGGAATCATATTTCTCGAGCTGCCAGCTATGACGGTACGATCTCTTACAGTTCCACGCAAGATGCTTACGCCGAGTACGCATTCAGTGGAACGGGTGTTAAGTTGTATACCCAGAAGGGGGCTGGCGGAGGTAAATTTGATATTTATGTAGATGGCGTGCTTCAGACTACGTATGATTCCTATGCAGCATCTCAGCAGAACAAAGTGTTGGCCTTCAACAAGCAAGATTTAGCCCCAGGCAATCATACAATTAAGGTAGTGGTGAAGCATACGAAGAACGCGAATTCGAATAACTATTTTGCACATCTGGACTATATTTCGTTTCATTAAAATGAAATGGCAACCATTCACGGAGGAACCTCTTTTCATAGAAGATGAGGTTCCCTCCTCCGTGAGGCTTGGAGAGGAGGATCAATGTGGAGCTCGTTTACACGCAAGAGAATGTTGAAACAGTCCGGTCTAGAAAGAAGAAGCGAGGACGCTTTGCCGGATTATTTTTTGCGCTGCCATTACTAATCTTCGTCTCGGTATTCACGTTTTTCGGTATTTTTTATAATGTGTATATCAGTTTTTTCGAATGGTCGGGGATTGGAAGTAAAGTGTTTATCGGTTTCGGCAACTACGTAAATTTATTACAGGACCCGAATTTCTATCAGGCATTGGGCAATACGTTGATCTTCCTAGTTATGACCATTCCACTTTCGATGGCGTTTGGGCTCTTGCTGGCTACCTTGTTAAACGGCGTATGGGCTGCTGATAGTCTGTTCAAATCGATTTTCTTTCTTCCCCACATCATTGCTGTTGTTACCATCGGAACCACCTTTGCCGGTATTTATGAACCGAATTTCGGCTTATTGAACACCATATTGAGGTACATCGGTTTGGAGAGCTTTGCGCATTCCTGGCTATCCGAGCCTGCTACTGCTCTAAATGCTATTGCTGTTGTTTATGTTTTCGCCAATAGCGGCTTTTACATGCTGATTTATTACACAAGTCTTCTCAATATTGATCAGGAAATATTCGATGCATCCAAGATTGATGGGGCCGGTGTGTTGAAGCAGTTCCGATATATTATTTTCCCTATGCTTAGCGGGACGCATATCACATTGCTAATTTTGGGTATTATTCATGCGCTTAAAGTGTTCGATTTAATCTGGATCATGACAGAAGGCGGTCCTGGGGGAGAAACAGAGCTCATCTCGACGTTCCTTTTTCGGGAGTCACTGCTCAAATACAAAGTGGGATACAGTGGTGCGGTGTCTGTCATTCTGCTGTTAATTGCTTTCGGCTACACGGCATTCCAGCTGCGCGTTTATAACAGGATTAGGAGGTAATGACATTGTTCGGACGCATGCAAGTTTCGGAGAAGATCACAATGAATCTTCTGCTCTTCCTATTGGCTGCTGTTTGGGTCATTCCCCTGATTGATCTTGTCCTGTATTCATTCGAAGGCGCTGGATGGGAGAACTATCAAGCCGTACTCAGCCTGGATTTGTTTCCGCATTTTCTGATCAACAGTTTTATTGTCTCCGTTTCCGTCGTTGTGCTCCTGCTCATCGTAGTTGCATTAGCGGCCTTCGGTTTCAGTAAGCTGAGATTTCCCGGGGATTCGTCGGTATTCGCGATTTGTCTGATCGGACTCATGATCCCGCCTGTCGCGATGCTTGTCCCTTTGTTTCAAACGGTGAAGTCGTTTCACTGGATGAACACGTATATGTCCTTAATCGGTCCGGAAGTGGCGATGTGCATTCCTTTCTCGCTGCTGCTGGCCAGAAATAGTTTCGACGAGGTGCCGAGCGAGCTTTTGGAAGCAGCAGAAATTGATGGCTCTAACGTATGGGGGAGATTCCTACATGTGATGCTCCCGCTGTCCGTTCCGGTGCTATCAACCATTGGCATTCTCGCTTTTCTCAACTCGTGGAATCAATATGTGCTGCCACTTGTTTTCATCAGTAAGGAAACGATGCTGACGGTGACGATGGCGCCTAAATTTTTCATTAAGGAATATACCTCGGATTATCACAAAGTGTTTGCAGCGCTTGTACTGATTACGATTCCCGTTGTCATTCTCTATATCTTCGGACAGAAGTATATGCAGCGGGGCTTAACGAGCGGCGCCATCAAATAAATGCCGAATTCTGGAGGTACTCATGAGAGAAGAGAAAGCTGGTAAGCGGAAGCCGAATATCGTCTTCCTGATCGCGGACGATCATCGGTTCGACGGGATCGGTGCTTATGGTAATGAGGTGGTTCGAACACCTGTTCTGGATGATTTGGCGGCAAAAGGAGTGCGATTTTCATCCATGTACACAATGGGTGGACAAACGGCAGCCCTTTGCGTGCCAAGCCGAGCTAGTCTACTGACCGGAACGAATATCTTCAAAGCGACTGTTTCTGAGAAGGAAGTGATGCTCGGGCAGACGGAAAATCAGCAACTATGGGAGCTGAATCCCACC
Source organism: Paenibacillus plantarum (assembly GCF_013141695.1). GTDB lineage: Bacteria > Bacillota > Bacilli > Paenibacillales > NBRC-103111 > Paenibacillus_E > Paenibacillus_E plantarum. The sequence continues at coordinate 108,074 of NZ_WHNY01000016.1, read as the reverse complement.
TTACCTACCTTGCCAGAAGTATATCGGAGAGACGGATATAAGACCTTCGGCATCGGCAAGTGGCATAATGGCAAAGCGAGCTATGCCAGAAGCTTTGCGGGCGGAGCCAACGTTTTCTTTGGGGGGATGGGCGATCATATCGGACTACCGGTGCATGATTACGATCCATCAGGGATTTTTCATGCGGATGACGCCAAGCCGAGCGATAAGTTCTCTACGGAGCTTTTCGCGGACAGCGCTGTTGACTTTATACAACAACATACCGATGAAGAGCCTTTCTTCTTGTATGTGGCTTTTACGGCTCCACACGATCCACGAACACCGCCACAGGCATACCTAGATCAATATCCGCTGGAGGGGATACCGCTTCCCGGCAATTATATGACAGAGCATCCTTTTGATAATGGAGAGCTGTCTGTGCGGGATGAATGTTTGGCGTCTTTCCCACGCAAGCCGGATGAGATCCGCCAGCACCTGGCTGAGTATTATAGTATGATCACGCATATGGACGAGCAAATTGGACGTATTGTACAGGCTCTACAAGACAGCAATCAAGATGAACATACGATTATCGTGTATACCGCGGATCATGGGATCGCACTTGGGCAGCATGGACTTCTTGGCAAGCAAAATTTATACGAGCACAGCCTTCACATTCCGCTCATTATGCGGGGACCGGGATTGCAGGTAGGCGCGGAAGTCCGTGGACTTGGCTGCCAAATGGATATATATCCGACCTTGTGTGAGTTAACTCAGACCCCCACAAACCCTCAGGTTGAAGGCAGAAGCTTGGTGCCGCTGCTGGAAGGCAGCGAGGACGCAGCGAGGAAGAGCATATTTGGCGCTTACAAAAATGTGCAGCGCATGGTCAGCGACGGCCGCTGGAAGCTGATTCGCTATTTCCGCTGTGGAGAGGTCGGTTCGAACTTGACCCAGCTGTTCAATTTGCAAACAGACCCGTGGGAATTGAGTAATGTAGCCGAAGACCCGGCAGGGGAAGATCACCTGAAACGGCTAGAGGAAGAGCTGCTAGCCTGGCAGGTAGCGGTGAAGGATCCGATCAAGCTTGTCAGTGAGAGGAGTCAAGGATAGGATGACACGTCCCAACTTTCTATTTCTATTTCCAGATACGCACCGTGGCGATTGGATGCCCTATGATGCTGCAACATTGGCTGCGCTGGGAATGGAAGAATTGCCGCTGCGCATGCCCTATATTGAATCGCTGATGAAGGAGGGTGTTACCTTTACGAAGGCGGTCACCTCTTCCCCGCTTTGCGCACCAGCGAGAGCTTGCCTTGCATCGGGGCTGCGGTACAACAAGCCGGAAGTGACCGGCAATCATGAGAATTATGATATTTCCCGGAAAACCTTTTATTCCGTGTTAAAAGAGAATGGTTACCGCGTCGGCGGTGTCGGCAAATTCGACCTCCACAAAGCGACGCATTGGTGGGGGTTGGACGGCTGGATCGACGATCTCGGCGATCTTGGCTTTACGGATGCGATCGATAACGCAGGTAAAATCGACGCGATCATATCAGGCAAGGATTCGCCCAAAGACCCGTACATGTCGTATTTGTATCGCGAAGGCTTAGCAGCTATTCATCTGGCGGATATGGCGGATCGTGGCAGGCGAACGGAGGCTACCGCGCTTCCGGACGAAGCGTATTGCGACAATTGGCTGACGCGAGGCGGGGTTCAGATGCTGGATTCATTCCCGCAGGGGCAGCCATGGTTGTTGCAGGTGAATTTTGTGTGCCCGCATGAGCCATTTGACGTTACGGCTCGGATGAAAGCGGAGTGGGAGCAGGTTGATTTCGCAGAGCCTAATCGTTGTTCACTATCCCGAGAGGAATGGAATCCGATCCGGCAAAATTATGCAGCCATGCTGGCCAATATCGACCGTAACATTGGACTATTACTGGATACGATTAGGCACCGTGGCGAATTAGAAAACACGGTCATCATCTATTCTTCGGATCATGGCGATATGTTGGGCGACTTTGATAAATTCGGAAAATGCAAGCCTGAACGCGGATCGGTTCATATTCCTTTGGTGATTAGCGGTCCAGGCATCCAAATGGGGAAGTACAGCGAAGCGTTGGCCGAGTTGCAGGACTTGGCTAGTACGATCCTCGACTTGGCCGGTCTAGCGATGCCGGAAGCGGAGGATTCCCTTTCACTCAAACGTGTCCTGCAGGGGGAAACCGAAGCGGCGTTACGCAAGGTGCAAATTGCAGGTTTGGACGAAGGGCCGCAGCATCCGAGCTCATGGCGGATCGCATCGGACGGTGAGTGGAAGTTGATCGTGGAAATAAACCGTCCAGATCGGCTGTATCATCTGACCAGTGATCCTTGGGAGAACCGGAACGTGGCAGAGGATCATCCAGAGGTGACGATGAGGCTGAAGGCCGGGCTGAACGGATATCTATAGGGAAAAATGTGAAGGAGCTATAGCGCGTTGGCGCTTAGCTCCTTTGTTGTACATTGTTGCAGAATAGCGCTGAGGCCTGCGCTTTGTAAGCCTGCAAGGGGTCAAAGATGCGAAAGTACACTTATTTTTGTTAGGGGATACCAACTCTCTTATGGCGACATTGTCGCCGGAAATGCGCTATGAATTTGATGAAGCCAACGACGCGGCCGCGGCCGACAAATAATAAGCTAGCCCAGTTTGCTGATCTTCCAGCATTTTAAGATGAAAGTCATCCTGTAGGAAAAATTGCGTCTGCGCTGCAAAATCCTGCACGGATAGCGCATGACCCTGTTTATTCATAAAATCAAGATGGGATCGGATCAAATCTCTTATGTGCTCATCCGAATGCTTAATGCCACTTCGTAAGGAACTCGACATAGTAGTCATGAAGGTCATAGCTTCAACCGCTTGTTCATTCATTTCTTGAACATCCTCTGTGACAACTTTAAGTGGATCCATCCCATAGGATTCCTTTAAATATTGATTTTGCTCAGCCAGTGCTTGATTCCAGGATTCCTCGTTTTCAAAACCTTTGAACAGTTCCTTCGTGTCCATCGTTGTCCCTTCCTTTATACTTTCGATTGAGTTACGTAATGTTTGAATGATGGTGTCTAGCTTCTCTTTGCGACTTAGGAGCAGTTCCTCCTGCTGTGAAAGAATGGATAGCCGATCTGCATGGTGATCCATCATGTCCTTGATAACGTCTAAGGAGAAATCCAATTCTCTGTAAAATAAAATCTCTTGTAAACGCTCCAGCTCTTTGGTTCCATACAAACGATAGCCAGCTTCACTTATTTTGCTTGGTAAAAGGAGACCGATCTTGTGATAATGATGAAGCGTTTTGATGGTTACATTCGATAGCTCCGAGACTTCTTTTACCGAGTACAGCATGCTCATGCCTCCTTTCTTTACGTAGTTTAAAGTCTTCCCTAAGAGGAGAGTCAAGCATAAAACGTGCTTCTTTTTCACTCGAAATGGAATCAATGCCTTATAATGATGTGAAATAAGTACTGTAATGGGGGTTGATTTTGTGCAACTGATTAGAAAAATTACGGATAACGATATCCTAGGAAGTGCACCCGAATTACTAGATACCATCTCTCGATACGGATCAAGAGGTCTTTTAGTAGATAGCCAGTTAAATGTTGCCATGATGTATATGTCCAAAACGAACCTGTACAAGCTGCCTGGCGGTGGTGTAGATGAAGGAGAAGATGCAAATGAAGCCTTTCTACGTGAAATCCAGGAAGAGACGGGTTACGATGCTGAAATCATTCATGAATTGGGGTATATCGAAGAACATAAAAACAGAAACAAGTTTATGCAATTCTCCTACTGTTATATAGCCAAAGCTAACGCTAGCTTCCGCGATACGATGCTTACTGAAAACGAGATCCAACTAGGGATGGTCGTTGCGTGGATGTCATTAGATCAAGCGCTGGCCGTGATGCAGGAGTTGATGCTAACTTGTACCGATTACTCATCCAAATTCATGCTTTTGCGAGATAAGACGATACTTGAAGAGGCCGCGCGTCTATTAACTGGAGAAGCTGTGTAGAAGGACACTCAGGAGCTTGTTATTACCTTTTTCAAAAGTTGTAAGAACAATTGCTTATAAGAGAATGGGGCGGCGTGCTGTCCACGAAGTTGCAAGATCCCGATGGGGATGACAGGCTCATCCCATGCCATATCCATTCTCACCACTTCCGGGATCAAAGGAGTCGAGTCCAGAACGAGACCCACTGCCAACGTTCCTTTTGCAAAATGGGGGATGGCTGAAATTTGGTTTATGGTATGAAGATGGGGAAGCGTTACTTCGTAATGAGAAAGTAATTTTGTTATTTGTGAATAATAGAGACAGGTGGGTCCCCCTGAGATGAGGGGGTAATGTAGAAGCTCACGGAAAGTAACGTGATTTCGTTCCAGCAGTGGATGACTTCGATCAACGACAATTGCCATTTTCTCTTGATAAAGCGGCTTGAAAAAGAATGGCAACGAATCGGACGGCTCACCGCAAATGGCTAAATCGAGCTCTTTTTTGATAATCGCCTGTGATAATGCATCGGTATTTCCCATCGTGAATTGACAGGAGATTCGTGGCTTCTGTTCGTGAAATAGCCGCATTGTATGAGGGAGTAACGTCTGCATGGCAGATTCGATACCGCCTATGTGCAAGTTGCCGATCTCATCTTGCTGTAAGGCTTTGGTCAGATTGGTCACATCGTTCCAATGTTGAATGAGTTTATCAATCTCCAACGCGAATCGTTCCCCAGCGCTTGTCAGTTCGACGTCCCATCCCCGATTGAAAAGTTGTACGCCAATTTCCTTCTCTAATCGTTGCATTTGATTCGATATCGTAGATTGCGCATAATTCAATTTCTCCGCTGCACGAGAGAAGGTCCCCTCTTTAAGAATGGTTTGGAAAGTGATCAATTCTTTTAAATCCAAATCCCTCAAGCCTCCATCGATAAAATTGATTAAGATCATCGTTTTATTCCATTATATAGATTGAAATTCACGGCGTACAATGTAGCTATCTGATCAAGGGAGTGATGCAGGGTATGCCATTCATAAGAGTCAGCTACTACGAGCACCAATATGATCGTAATAAGTTAGGGCAGATCAGCCGAATTATTGGAAGCGCGTTGGTGGCGTACTTCAACGTTCCGAAAGACGATGTTTTTCAAGTATTTCATTCGCATAAGGAAGGTGAGTTCTATTATAGTCCTAGCTATCTAGGTGTCGAACGAAGCGATGGACTGCTATACATTCAAATAACCCTGAAATCAGGGAGAACGACTTCGCAGAAGAAAGGTTTTTATAGCGCGCTAGCTGAACAATTATCCAATGAACTTCCTATGCGGAAAGAAGATGTATTTGTGGTACTGGTGGATAACGAATACGAGGATTGGTCATTCGGTAACGGAGAAGCACAGATGCTCAAGATCGGTGGTGGCCTATGACTCATCGGAAAATAGTGTCTACCGCAAGGGAATCCTACGGTGAAATCGCGCCAGCATTCGTTGCATACTCGGAGGACGTGCTTTTCGGAGATTTGTGGCGAAGGGAGCAGCTTTCTATTCGGGATCGAAGCTTAGTCACCATTGCGGTGCTGGTCGCGGGAGGTATGACAGAACACCTACCATATCACTTGCGGTTGGCTATAGAGAATGGCCTAAGCACAGAAGAACTAGTGGAAGCAATTACACATATGGCCTTCTATGCAGGATGGCCACGAGCGGCTTCGGCTCTTGGTATTGTACAGGGGATTAGCGAGTCGATAGAGCGGTGATTTGACGAATGTCGCAATCTTACACTTCCGATGGCATCAATATGAACTAAAAAATCGTCCTTCTCTATGCTATTGTCAATCTATATTGAAATGAAGGGAAGTTCGGACTTCATACACTTTCATGAGAGAAGGATTGACGAGGATGAGTAAAAAGCTGCGTATTGGGATAATCGGAACTGGGGGCATTGCCAGAGCCCATATAACCGCGTATAAAAAGCTTGACTATGTAGAGATTGTAGGTGTGGCCGATGTCATCCCAGGCAAGGCGTCAGCATTCGCGAAGACGGAAGGATTAACGGAAGCTGCTTCATTTGATAGCCATACGGATTTATTGCGCTTAGATTTGGATGGGGTTAGTATTTGTACGCCGAACGTTTCCCATCACGTAACGACTGTGGATTCTCTGCGCGCAGGAAAGAATGTATTACTTGAGAAACCGATGTCGGTGACACTTCAAGAAGGTATCGATATGACACAAGCGGCGAATGAGAGTGGGAAGATGCTAACACTCGGTTTCCAGCCTCGCTATGATCCGAATATGAAGCTGCTGCAAACGATTGTGCAATCTGGACGACTTGGCAATGTCTATTATGTAGAGACGGGAGGCGGGCGTCGCCGGGGTATGCCAGGTGGAACATTCATCAATAAACAGCTCGCCGGGGCAGGCGCGATGGCGGATATTGGTTGTTACTCGCTAGATATGGCGCTTAATACGCTTGGATATCCTCGTCCGCTAACGGTGTCCGCATTTACGTCTAACCATTTCGGCACGAACTCCATGTACCATCCGGAAGCGAGCAAGTTCGAAGTCGAAGATTTCGGGGTTGCGATGGTGCGTTTCGAGAATGATCTTGTGCTGCAATTCAAAATATCGTGGGCGATGCACATGGATACCCTTGGAGCAACGATGTTTCTCGGTACGGATGCTGGTCTTAAAGTGACTCCGGCTGGTGCTGGGCCGTGGTCAGGGGTATGGGATGGCTCCGTAGGTTCCATCACGCTATTCCATGATGAATTCGGCGGACATACAGCGACGCCAGTTCCGCTTGTCGAGCATAAATTGAATCTGTTCGATCAGAAAGTACATGATTTTGCCGAAGCGGTTCGGGATGGTCGACCAGCCCCAATTCCTGGTGAGCAAATTCTAATTCAGCAAGCAATTATTGACGGCGTGCTGCGCTCCGCGGCGACTCGTCGTGAGGTATCGGTGGAGTTGCCTAACTGAAATAGTGATATATGCAAAAAAAAGGAAAAGCAGCCTAATAGGCTGCTTTTTTTCCATATGCCCTGCTGAGGTGTGACATGCTGGTTGTGAGTCGATCAGATGGAAATTTCGTAATTCTCCTTGTGTGCTCGGCGAATAGATGGATTTTGTACAGTTAAATTATGGGCTAATTCGATTAAAAGCAAAATAGATGGATAATCTGTAGTTAATTTTAACCATTTTTGCCAATTTGAATGAAACAGGTGGTTTTAACTACATATTTTACAGTTAAATCGAGTTTTCGAAGAAAATCCTCATAAATAGCTGTATATTTTCCAGTTAATACAAATTTGCGAATCGCAAGTCCCTCCCCTATTTCAAGATGCATGTCACAGATGGACAACGCCAGTTGTCTTATCAAAGACGCATGTTTTTGTCAGAAGGGCTGAAGTTTCTCTTTAGGAATGAAGGAGGGGTATTATGCAAAGTTTCACAAAGGATCAACCCACAACGAGTATCGAGGATTTATATACAACCTATAAGCCTCATTTGTTTGCCATCGCATATCGGATGCTTGGTTCTAGATCAGATGCAGAAGATATGGTGCAAGATTTGTTCATAAGCATTCATGGACATAGCAATGAGAATATTCATAATACCAAGTCTTATTTAAGCAAAATGATGGTCAACCGATGCTTGAATGAATTAAAGTCAGCGAGGAAAAAGAGAATTAGCTATGTGGGGAATTGGCTGCCTGAACCAACCGTTCAGCTAGGCGAGGATCGTCCATTGGAAAGCGCAGAGCGCCATGATACGATTTCTTATGCTTTTCTTATTCTGATGGATAAACTGACTCCTTTGGAGAGAGCGGTGTTTATTCTTCGCGAAGTTTTTGCTTATGAACATAGTGAGATTGGCGAAATGTTTAATAAAACGGAAGTGAATTGCCGGAAAATATTCAGTCGTGTCAAGAAGAAGGTAGATGTGTCCTCAGCCAAGCAGGTAAGTCCATCCACCCGTCTGGTTGAAGAAAAGGAACTGGTGACACGTTTCATTTCGGCGATTTCGCATGGTAACATTCAATCCTTGGTGGATATGTTAACAGAGGATGTCGTGCTGATTGCAGATGGTGGAGGGAAAGTATCGGCAGCTATCCATCCTATATATAGGAAAGAACGCGTACTCAAGTTGTTGAGTGCTCTCTCTCAAAGTCGCTTCCCGGTTTCGAAAGCACAGCTTGTAGAGGTCAATGATCAACCTGGGGTAATGTTATCGCAAGATGGTGTTCCCACGGGTGTCATTTGTTTTGAATGGGATACCCACACCATGACCATGCAACGAATTTACATTATCGTGAATCCAGATAAACTAGAGCATTTAGCTATTTGAGACTTTACGGCGAAGTCGTATGCCGCCAATTGCCCATAAAATCAAGGGAATGACAATGTAGACGGCAGGGTAAAAGATGCTAATCAGAAACATGTTTTTAAGTGTAAACGAAAGCCGAAGATGGTGGGTGCTATAGATAACGTATATCAATAAGATGAAAGCTATGACGTAAGCAATAAACTTCCAATTTTTAATTCCTGTCCACTCCGATAAACCATAGCTGAGTATAAATAAGCATACGGATAATTTAATGAAAGCGCCAAGCAGCCAAAGCGGTATGAAAAAAGCATCGATATTCTGAACGAAATTGAGAATGGAGACGAATTTGGTTAGTGAATAGACAGGAGCAATTAATTTAGCCGCCACGTTGGGCCCGGTCACAAAGAGAAGAACTAGCGTGGTCAGAACACCCCATATCATGGCTACAGCGGTCCCCCATAGGATCGCTCTTGTAGCAGTTCGCTTATTCTCGGCGAAAAAGAATAACATAAGAATAATCGAAGGATCCATCATATAATTGTAGGAACGAAACGTGCCCTTCAGAATATGAGTCCAGCCTGAATCAGCATAAATGGGCAGAATTCGATTTACCTCCATATCCTGAGGATTCAAGAATAGCTGCCCGAATAGCATGAGGACGAAGAAAGGTCCAATCATTTCAGCACAGCGGCTAATCGTCGTAATCCCACCTTTATAAATCGCATACGCAAGAAGAAATAACATGCACAGTACGATGACGATCATCGGTGTGTTATGAACGAGAACTAAATTTACAAATTCGGCCATACCTCTTACGATCGTAGACATTTGCATAAACCATAGTAGAAAATACACGGTGATGATGATTTTCCCAAGTACAGTTCCTAATAGGTCTTTCATGAAATTGACCAACGTTTTATCCTTATTCTGCAGACAAACTCGGAGCATCATCCAGGTGATAGCCATCATGATTATGCCCCCGAGTAGTATGGAAATCCAACAGTCTTGACGTGACTGCTCCGCGGCTAACTGGATGGGGAGGTAGGAAACCACGATAATGGAAGAAATACTAACCAACCAAAACATTTGATAACCGCTTACTTTCATACCCTCGTTGTCACTCCTTACCTTCCTCATTCTAATTGACCGCCAAGCACTCCGACGGATCTGATATGTATATTCGCTTGGACAGTAGCTTCAACTTTCTTGAAATTCTCATTCCAATCGTCTTTTTGCGATTTCCACCAGTACGGATATTTGCGATGAAGATAGGCACCGATACCGAAAACATCGGGTCCCCATTGCTGAACTTTCACCAGTGCAAGTTGTAATTTGGATTGGATCTGCTCATTAAGGTACTTTTCGACTTCTATCATATTATGTACTTCGGACATGTCTAGTGAGGTCGTGTTCTCAAGAAGATAGGCTTGCGCCTTGACCTTTATGACAACCTGACGCGGATCATGGTTACCGTTAGATTGAACATTACGAGCAAGGTGGGTTAATCGAAACGATAAGATGCCATTGCCTTCCTTCCATGGAAAAGTCACGCTTTGTGCACTTCCTTTCCCAGACAACCAAGCCACATCTGAGCCTTCGAAATCGTCTAGTACGCCACCTACTTTCAGTTTTTTGTTTAAAACAGCGTATCCGGATAAGACAGCTAAAGGATTTGCTTTTTTGGTGTTCACCTTCACATTTCTGATCTGGAGAATCGGTATCAGCGAACTGATTTCCTCTGCTACACTATCGATAATAAATTGTCTGGTAGAGAAGTTCTTCATTCCGTTGATATGCATTTCTTTACCGGCAGCGATGCTCGAGAGATTCTCCATAGGATGCTTAATCAGAAGGAATTCCTTGGCATTGTTTCCTTTGACCATGATGGTGACATCTCGTTGATTGTTCGCAGGATCTCTCCCCAGCTTATCAAATAATTTGCTAACGTCATTCTTGTTAAAAAACTCCTCACTGATCGCGATCAGTATCCGATGGCTCGTCATCAATCGACGGGACATCTCTCTTTGTATTTTCTCAGTGGCTTCAAAAACATCTTTACCTTTAGCCGACATGACGAGAAAGCTATCGGAATCGCCAGATCCGTTTTTAAATGTATTCATCTTAGAGGGGATTGCGATCTGATGGCTAACTTCAATATTCCCGTTCTCAACATGGTCAATCGCTGTCCCCATCACGAAAGCTAATTGATTCGGTTCCACAAAATCCGTGCAGCTGGTTAAAAGCATAAAGAGAGACAATGACACGCATGTTTGGATGGCAATACGGATCATGTTGAACGTCCTTTCTTATTGCGACCGTTCTTGACCCAGAAGGGGTATCGAATAAGTAGATCTCTAATCCGTTTACCATCGAATGGGGCTACTGGACTTAAGTAGGGTGTTCCAAAGGACTCAAGTGATACCAGATGGATCAACAAGAAAATAATGCCGAAGGCAAAGCCGACAAAGCCTAGGAACCCTGAGATGAATAGCATCAAATACCTGATTAAGCGAAAGGGAAGCGTGGCGCTGTATCTGGGAATTGTATAAGCTGCAACGCCTGTTAACGAAATGACGATGATAATCGGCGTAGAGATGATCCCGGCTTCGACAGCGGCTTGTCCGATGACCAAGGCACCGATAATGCTGACGACAGGCCCGAGTTGATTGGGGAGATGAACGCCAGCCTCTTGTAAGCCATCGAAAACAAACATCATGAGGAATAACTCAATGACGGTGGGGAATGGTGTATTTTCCCTCGCGGTTGCAATTCCGATCATGAGGTAACTCGGGACCATTTCGGGATGGAATGTTGACAGTGCGACGTAGATTGCAGGTAAGGCAAATGAAATAAACGTCATAATGTATCGGATCATCCGAATTATGATGACAAATATAAAACGCTCGAAATAATCGTCTGCCGATTGAAGACCTGACCAGAGGGTAACCGGAAGAATAAGAACAAAGGGAGTGCCGTTCGTGATGAGAGCGACCTTTCCCTCTATTAAACTTGCAGCTACGATATCGGGCCTCTCGGTATTCTGGATTTGCGAGAAGATGGAGAAGGAACTATTCTCCAGCCATTCTTCAATATACGCGGAATCAATGATGCCGTCCATTTCGATTTTACCCAGTTTCTCTCTTACTTCTGATAATACTTTCTCATCTGCAAGTCCCTTCATATAGGCAAGAATCACATCTGTTTGCGTGTATTTGCCAATTGTAAAAGACTCCATTTTCAGAAGCGGGTGAATGATCCTGCGTCTAATTAACGTTGTATTGGTGCGGATATGTTCCACGAAGCCTTCCTTGGAGCCTCGCAAGGTTGCTTCCTTCATCGGCTCTTGAATACCTCTTGTCTCGTATCCCTGGACTTGAGCAATGAGTGCAGAAGCTTCACCGTCCACCAAGATAGCTAAGCAGCCGTGCAGGATATGGTTAACCAAATCCGCAAGGGATTTGTCGGTCTTGATATCTGTTAATGGCAACCATTCACGTCTGAACATCTCAGCAAGCGATTGTATGCGATCAATGCCTTGCGGCAAGCCGCTGAAAATCAATGGCTTCAGAATGTTATCTTCAATGCTTTGTAGGCGAGTCATGCCATCCAAATATACGAGTAGAAGTTGGGTTTCATCCATTAATTTAAAGGATCGTATGACCATATCGGAGCAATCTTTGAACTGTTCGGTGAGATAATCTTCATTCGTTTCTATACTCGTGCTGATTGCCTCCAAAGATGATTCCCTCCAGTGCCTATAATCTCGGAGATAGTATGAACAGAGCGGAAAGTGCTTATGCAGAAATTGGCATGTATAAGGATGGTGTCACGGGGAAATAAAAAAGAACCCTTCGCAGGGTTCTTAGTGGGGCTGGCTATGAGATTAACTCAAACCAGCTTTCGTTAGTCCAAATGCTGCATCTGCCGAACCTGGTACGTTTTTGAAAGCGACATTGATGCGATTCCAAGCATTAATAGCCATGACGGAGAAAGTTAGATCTGAGATTTCTTTTTCAGAGAATTGACCACGAACGCGATCATACAATTCGTCCGGCACACCATGCTCAGGAAGCTTAGTCAGAATCTCTGTCCAAGCCAGTGCTGCCCGCTCGCGCGGTGTAAACAACGTGGATTCACGCCATATGGCAATGTGGTAGAGGCGAAGTTCGCCTTCCCCATGGATCTTCGCTTGCTTGACGTGCATGTCTAGACAGAACCCACAACCATTCATTTGCGAAGCACGGATGTGAACAAGATCAAGAATCTTCTCTTCAACGGCACTATCGTGTTCGGCGTTGCTGAATTCCAGCATTTTTTTGAAAAGCTCAGGTGATTGCTGCATATAATTTAAACGTTGTGTCATCAGTGATTACCTCCAATTTTTTTGTGACACTTATAAGACAATTGAGGGCATTCATGTGTGACATCAAAGCGATAATTTTTAATTGTTTACCGTGGGAAACAGTTACCAATAGGCAGAAGGTTCATAGTGAAGTATCATTTAAATCAGGGTGATAATAACATGTTCATTTCTCCTATGATGCTGTACAATGCCAAAAATAATCAGCCATTTTACAGTAAGAATCATATTGCGGAATTAAAATTAGATGGTTTACGATGTATTCTTTCCCATATGGATAAACTGTATGTATATACGAGACACAATGACTTAATAACGCATAAATTCCCTGAGCTATTAAGATGCCCTGTACCGGAAGGCACCATACTTGATGGTGAATTAGTCGTGCTGGATGATCAAGGGAAGCCTGATTTTGAAGCGATGTCCGCACGGTTTTTATCTAAGAAAAATAAGAAACCTGTGGTTTTTTGTGCTTTTGACATTTTGCGATACAAGGGAATTGACGTCACGGGTTTAAGTTTGCTTAAGCGTAAAGAGCTGTTAGAGCAGGCTTTTAGCGAAAATGAGAACTATAAAAAGATTGAAATGTTCGAGGGAAATGCCATCGAGTATTATGAACACGTTCGCGGCCGCGGACTTGAGGGCATTATTATAAAATCCAAAAAAGAAAATTCCACTTACGAAATAAACAAACGCTCCATCCGCTGGCAAAAAGTAATTAATTGGACGTACGCCGATGTGTACATTTCTGGATATAGGAAAAATAATTTTGCTTTACTGGCTTCTATTGATGCAGCAGACGGATCCAAGTTACCAGTAGGAATCATTGAATCAGGCGTTTCCCCCCTTCATATGAAGGCTATAGAAGGCGTGAAGAGGCGATTAGTCTTCAAGGAAGACAAGAATTTCGCCTATATGGAGCCGCGGATTATGGCGAGGGTTAAAACTAGAAGCTGGACCCAAAGCGGGAGACTGCGTTCACCGGAATTTATAGAATTTGTTATTTAATTAGAGGCTGAAATCACCAGGGAAGATGAGGTGATTCAGTCTTTTTTCATTTATACAGTTGCCAACTAAACTGTAACCTGATAGTATACACTTAATCGAATATGAACCTTCGGGGCAGGGTGCAATTCCCTACCGGCGGTGAGGATACATGCATGCGTGTATCTCCAGCCCGCGACTCCCAGCCAGTAATGGCTGGGACTGACTTGGTGTGATTCCAAGGCCGACGGTATAGTCCGGATGAGAGAAGGTGAAGAACAAACTTGTTAAATTTCATCATTTAACAGGTCTGTTTGTCAATGCCCCCGCCATTATCATGTGCGGGGGCATTGTTCTTCGAGAAGGTTCAATTCAAACCGTTCTTTAGGAGGTTTTTGAATTGGAAAATGCATTTAAGTTCGGAAATAAGGGCGCGACTCTTCAACCCACACGTACGAGTGGTATGAGCGGGATCTGGTATGTCGCTCTTGGCGCAACCCTGTGGGGACTGGATCCTCTATTTCGCATCTTACTATTGAAAAGCTTTACCTCGGCGCAAATCGTATTCATCGAACATGTTCTCTTGGCCATTTACGCTGTGCCCGTTTTGATGAAATATCGCCGTACGTTAACTGGCAAGCTCTCACTTGCTGTTATTGGAGCGCTGCTGTTCATTTCTTGGGGTGGATCGGCAATTGCCACCATTCTATTCACCGCGGCTTTCTCTCATGGCAGCGCCAATGCGATCTTGCTTCTACAGAAACTACAGCCCTTATTCGCAATTATCCTAGCTCGTGTGCTGCTCAAAGAGACATTGCCGTCGAAGTTTTTCGCCTATATCGGGGTGGCCCTGTTAGGTACTTATCTGCTGACGTTCGGCCTCGGTTTGCCTGGCATGGGCTTGAAGGATTTAGGTACAATAAGCTGCTTATTTTCCATATTGGCGGCTGTTTTGTGGGGCGGTTCCACGGTGATGGGGAAATTCCTGCTTCAGAAAAAGTTGGATTTCCCTGTCGTGACCTCACTTCGCTTCTTGCTGGCACTGCCACTTCTGACGATTGTTCTGTTAGCAAGCGGTGACCATTGGGGGCTGAATGGATCGAGCAGTGAGCTTACGATTATCGCGGTAAACCTGCTGTTCCAAGCTTTTTTCCCAGGCCTGCTTAGCATGCTGCTTTATTATAAAGGCTTGTCCACCACCAAAGCGTTCTTTGCGACGTTAGCTGAACTTGCATTCCCTGCAGTTGGGGTTTGTATGAACTGGCTTGTATTTGGTCAAAAGCTGACGATAGGTCAGCTGCTTGGGTTTATACTTATCTGGTTGACGCTATGGATTATGAGCCGTAACAATAGGAATGTGACAGCTTGATACCTCCGACATCCTGCTCATGGCTAACGGCCACAGGAGCTTCTATTAAACCGGAAAGTACGAAATAAGAAAACTAACGGACAGAGAAGACGTTAATCTATGAAATATGCCATTATATGGGGTATCTTTGCCATAATAGCGGCTCCTGCGTCCGTTAGCTCCTAAAAAGAACTACTTTGACCGCAATAGCGTCATTCATGTCCGTTAGGACATCGCAATTAGCAGCACCAATGAGATCATCCCAAAATTGCACTAGTCAAATAATGTAAGATGATTTAAGCTTGACTCATTGATTGTGTTGAGGAGGGCTATGAAAGATGGAAATCAAATTATTTAAAGCATTGTGGGGCATGGAAGGCTCGCTAGAATCCCAATTTGAACGAATTGCAGCAGCGGGTTATGTGGGAATTGAGGCACCGATGCCGACACTTGCCGATGAAGATCAGTTCAGGAAGCTGCTTGAAGCCTATCAATTGGACTATATAGCTATGGTATTTACGCAAGGTCCTGACCATATCGCTTCTTTTGCTGAGCAAGTGGCACGGGCGGTTTCATTTCGTCCCGTTAGCATTACATCCCACAGCGCCAAGGATTCGATGCCTTTTGAAGAGCAAGTCGAATTCTTTCGTGAAGCGGCTGAAATTGAGAAAAGATACGGGATTGCGATCGGTCATGAGACGCATCGCGGCAGAGCCTTGTATAATCCATGGGAAACAGGCAGGCTGCTAGATGCCGTGCCTGGGATCAACCTAACAGCGGATTACAGCCACTGGTGCTGTGTAACCGAGACCACCTTAGAGAATGAAGAGGAGAATTTGCGCAAATCCTTCTCCCGTGTCCTGCATATTCATGGCCGAGTAGGCTATGCACAAGGACCTCAAGTGCCAGATCCAAGAGCACCGGAGTATGCAAACGAATTGCAGAAGCACATGAGCTGGTGGAATAGCATCGTACAAGCGAAGCAGGATGCAGGACTAACGACAGTCACCTTTACACCAGAGTTTGGGCCTCCAGGGTATTTGCACACCTTGCCGTTCACGAACCAACCTGTTGCAGATTTATGGGACATTTGCCTTTGGATGGGAAAACATTTCAAAGGACAATATAAGAGTATCTAATCTTATTACTCTCAGTTGAAGGTATAATCATGCTCAATAAACTAAAGAAAATGCCAGCATCAAGACATATTGTTATCGCTTATATGATTGGTATTTTTCTAATTGCCATTCTTCTTAAATTACCTATTAGTTTAAAACCGGGCGCCACGATCTCTTTCGTGGACGCCCTCTTTACATCTGTTAGTGCAGTCAGCGTGACAGGTCTGACGACGGTTGGTATCACGGATACGCTTAGCAATTTCGGTATTGGCGTACTTATCGTTGCTTTTCAATTCGGTGGGATCGGCGTCATGACGTTGGGGAGCTTCTATTGGCTATTGTTCGGTCAGGAAATCGGATTGCTGCAGCGAAAGATGATTATGATTGACCAGAATCGCCACCATTTATCTGGATTGGTTCAGTTAATGCAGCTAGTGTTGGGCTTTACGCTGATTCTAGAGGCGATTAGTACATTGGCATTTGGCTTGTATTTTTATTTTACTGGCGAATACGGGTCGATTGGGAAAGCACTGTATTATGGGATGTTTCATACCATTTCCGCATTTACGAATGCTGGATTTGATCTATTCGGCAACTCCTTGCTTAATTATTCGAGTGATTATTTCGTTCAGGCGCTTACGATATTCTTGATTGTATTAGGCGGGATTGGGTTTCCTGTCGTGGCTGAGTTACGAGAATATTGGTGGGGCGGGCATAAGAATTTTCGGTTCTCCCTGTTTACCAAGCTGACACTCGTGACGACATCGGTGCTGCTACTGTTCGGGACGATCGGCTTCTGGTTGACGGAGCGAACACATGCGTTGGCAGGGATGAGCTGGCATGGGAAAATACTCACCGCACTCTTCACATCCGTCACTTCACGCAGCGCTGGACTTACAACCATTGATATGTCTACCATTACAGAGGCAAGCCTGCTGCTTGTTTCTATTTTAATGTTTATTGGGGCTAGCCCTTCCTCTATGGGGGGCGGTGTTCGCACAACGACCGTAGCCGTTATTGTCTTGGCCCTTATTGCTTATGCGCGCGGGGAGAAAGAACCGAAGGTATTCGGTCGGATGATAAGCCAAGAGGACTCACTCAAAAGCTTTGTGTTTTTCCTCACGGGTATAGCACTTCTTCTCGGAGGGATCTTCGTCCTGCTGATAGCTGAACCTAACCGTTGGGGAGTGTCGGCGATCCTATTCGAGGTGGCGTCAGCGTTCGGCACGTGCGGTTTATCCACGGGAATTACCGCAGATCTTGGCACCGTTAGCAAAATCTCGCTCATCGTGCTCATGTTCATCGGACGCATCGGATTGTTCTTGTTTTACTCCCTGTTTACCAATGGGAGAAAGAAACCGGCCATCCGATATCCAGAGGAGAAGCTCATCATTGGATGAGAAGCCATCCAATGGAAAATTATTGAATACCATAAGTTGTAAAATGTTATAATAAGATAAAACGCAGCCTAGGATCGTCCTGTGGCTGCTTTTCTTTTGAATTCTGGGGGATTTTGACTATTAAAGTCGAATTAACAAATAATTTACCCAGGAAAGTGAAACGTGTTTGAATTTTATGCGTATCAGATAAGGGAGTTCACTAAAACAGGTAAGCGAAGGGAGGTGACCTCGTTGACAATCAGTTTAGTCAAAGGTCAAAAGATTGATTTAACAAAAGGTAACGCAGGTCTTTCTAAAGTTGTGGTTGGATTGGGTTGGGATCCTGCAGTTGTTGAGAAGAAGGGGTTCTTCGGCTCAAAGAAATCGGCCGTTGAGATCGATTGTGACGCTTCCGTGATCTTATTGGATGAAAAGGGAAGAATAACGAATCAGAAACATGTAATTTATTTTGCTAATCTACAAAGCCCTGATGGTTCAGTCGTTCACTCTGGTGACAACCGTACCGGAGATGGCGATGGTGACGATGAGACGATCTCAATTCATTTAGGACAAGTTCCAGCGGATGTGAGTAAAATCGTATTCGTCGTGAATATTTATGACTGTGTGAATAGAAAGCAAGATTTCGGTCTCATTCAATCCGCTTATATCCGTGTATTGAATGGTTCTAATCAACAAGAGTTGGTTAAGTTTAACTTAACTGATGACTATTCAGGCAAATCATCCCTCATTGTTGGTGAAATTTACCGACACAGCGGCGAATGGAAATTCAGTGCAATTGGTGAAGGCAATACAGACACAACCATTGGACAATTAGTTAAAAGATATCAATAATGGCACAGCCAAATCCCATATAAAGAGAGGTATTTCACATGTCTATTTCATTATCTAAAGGTCAGAAAGTCGATTTAACGAAAACAAACCCAGGTTTGACGAAAGTTCTTGTTGGCTTAGGATGGGACACGAACAAATATGATGGCGGTAAGGATTTCGATTTGGATGCTTCCATTTTTGCAGCGAATGCAGCTGGTAAAGTTAGCAACGAATCCGATTTTATTTTCTACAACAACACTAAAAATGCGAATGGTTCTATCGAGCACAAAGGTGACAATCGTACAGGTGCAGGCGATGGCGATGATGAAGTTATCTCCATTGATCTTAGCGCAGTACCTGCTGAAACAGAGAAAATCGCATTCTGCATTACGATTCATGATGCGGAAGCAAGAGCGCAAAACTTTGGACAAGTTTCCAATGCTTATGTGCGTGTGTTGAATGAAGGATCTGGCGCGGAATTAATCCGTTTCGATCTTGGCGAGGATTTCTCCATTGAAACAGGTGTTGTGATCGGCGAACTTTACCGCAATAACGGCGAGTGGAAATTTAGTGCAATCGGCAGCGGTTATAAAGATGGACTAGCAGGTTTGGCACGTGATTACGGTTTACAAACTTCCTAATAAGAAGTCTAATGGAATAGGGTGGTGCTTTCTGGAGCATCACCTCCCTACTCTTCTTAATCAATTCAACTCGAGAAATGGTGTTCACTTGACCAGCTTTGTTGCGTTATGGATTGGAATTCAATGATCCGATTAGACGAATTGTGTAATCGGTGAATGAGATAGATGAGGAAGATCACGTAAGGATGAATAGCAATTAAACAGGGGGTCCATCTTAATGTCAGACTTTTTCCAAAGCTTTGTAGATAATTTTATGAATTTCTTTAGTTGGGACGTACTCTCAGCAACACTAACTGATCCCGTAAACTGGGGGATTATCGGTACACTCGTCCTTCTCGAAGGATTACTTTCTGCAGATAATGCGTTAGTGCTTGCTGTAATGGTTAAGCATTTGCCGAAGGAACAGCAGAAGCGAGCTTTATTTTATGGTTTATTAGGAGCCTACATATTTAGGTTTATCGCCATTGGTGTGGGTACGTTCTTAGTACAGATTACCTGGATTAAGGTAGCCGGTGGGTTGTATCTCCTTTGGATTGCTTATAGTAACCTCTTCATGAAGAAGCATGGCGACGAAGGCGGGGAAGTCAAGAATAAAGGTCTATCCTTCTGGCGTACCGTTCTTGCCGTAGAAATCATGGATATCGCGTTCAGTGTCGATAGCGTTCTTGCCGCATTTGGTGTGAGCGACAAGGTGTGGGTATTGTTCTTAGGTGGTATCTTAGGCGTCCTCATGATGAGAGGCGTGGCGCAAGTCTTCTTGAAGCTCATTGACAAGATCCCGGAACTGGAGAGAACAGCGTTTATCTTAATTATCGTCATCGGTCTTAAAATGATTGCTGGAGCATTCGGTTTCCACATCTCACATGTGATCTTCTTCTCCGTCATTATTGCTTTGTTCGGAGGAACAATTATTCTAAGCATGCTTCGTAAAAAGGACAAGTCTGGATCAGTTAAAGAATCTTAAAATTTAATCTTACGTGTAACCAATGGGCAATCCCTCCGCTAAGGAGGGATTTGTTTGTTGAAATAAAGAGGGAGGAATCGGCATGCGATATTTCAATTATTTAACTGCGGATGAAGAGAAAGCTTTATTTTATTTACCGCCGAATTCCTTCCATAATCATTCGCACAAAGACATTTTAGCTCATTCTGTCGGTGCTGCGCTGTACATGCCAGCGACCCGACGTACGTTCGCAGAAGATATTGCTTTTGGTAAAATTGAAGGCTTGGTGTCCGTTGTCCTTGATCTGGAGGATGCTGTAGGTGATAACGAAGTGCATGCTGCAGAAGAATCCCTTATTGGACAAATGAATCAGATCGCCCATTGGATGGAAGTTGGCATTGTAAGTGCTGAGAATCTTCCGCTGATATTCATCCGTGTTAGAAGTGTAAATCAATTGAACTACGTACTAGAGCGACTGGAAGAGCATGTAGCCCTTCTAACGGGTATTGTGTTCCCGAAATTTACTGTGGAAAATGGCGAGGATTATTTTCAAGTTTTAGAAAATTACAACGATGAGAAATCGGCATCTGCACCAATTTTATATGGATTACCGATTCTAGAATCTGCCTCGATTATTTATAAAGAAAGCCGCACTTTTACCTTACTGGCGATTAACGAAATTATAACGAATTTTAAGGATTTGGTCTTGAACATCCGGATTGGCGCTACTGACTTTTCAAGCTTATTTGGGCTGAGACGAAGTCAGGACAGAACGATTTATGACATTGCCCCGATACGGGATTGTGTGGCTGATATTATTAATATGTTTGGTCGTATGGAAGCCTCCAACGTGATTTCTGGACCCGTGTGGGAATATTTCCCGACGAAGGGACTCTTAAATGAAGTCATGCTCGATAAAGAGAATGGCTTGATTGGGAAAACAATTATTCATCCTACGCACATTAAGCCGGTTCAAACTCTCTATGCGGTCACACATGAGGAATATACGGATGCGATAAGCATTCTGAAGAACAGTCATGGCGACCTTGGGGTTATGAAGAGTGTCTACGGCAATAAAATGAATGAATTCAAACCCCATTTCAATTGGGCAAAACGTATTCTTTTACGATCACAAGTTTATGGGGTGCTGCATGAACAACAAACCTTTGATGGATTACTCACTGGACCTAACCGAGCGTACGTATAAAATAGCAGGCGATTTGGAGCTTCACGTCACCGTGACGTCCAATCCCCACAACATACCGTCCGATGCGTTATTCGCGATGGCGGCGAGAATTAATAAGAAACGATCTTTCTTGTTTGTAAGCAAGGTGCTAGGCAAACATATCCCGGTGAATCCGTACACTTCACTGTTAAGTGGAACTACATTAGCGATATTATTGCAGGAAGCGTTACAAGAAACGAAGCTAGAAGAGAAGGTACAGCTGGCTGTTGAGGGGCTCACATACCCGGATAAAGCGGAAACGGCCTATAAAGCGATCATGTCTGAACGTTTACCATTAAAGCAGCCTATTGCTTTCATTGGATTTGCGGAAACAGCGACGGCCATTGGCCATGCGGTCTATGAAGCTTTTGGCCAAGGAAGCCATTATTTGCACACGACACGCGAAGTGATCGATGAATCACCATCCATATTTCAATTCCAAGAAGAGCATTCACATGCTACAGATCACTATGGCTACTCCGATGACCCTGCCATTCTTGCGCAGCCTGAAATTCTTGTTCTCGTTGATGATGAAATTACGACAGGTAGAACGTCGCTTAATATCATTCGCGACCTGCAAGGGAAATACCCCAAGAGAATGTACTACGTGTTAGCACTGCTAGATTGGCGTACAGAGGAAGACATTCTACACTTTGCCGAGTTGGAGCGGGAATTGCAGATTACGATTCACGTCATCTCATTAATTCGCGGGAATACGAAGGTAGTTGGCTCTAGCGAGAGCTTGCCCTTGCAAGCGCCTAGCCCTTTGCTTGAGGAGCGCACAGATCTGCAAATTTGCTATGTGAATCAGCTATTCTCGCATGCTCCTTATGCAGGGAACCGCCCTTATTTGCAACATAGCGGAAGGTTCGGGCTTACCACCTCCAATTCGGAACAATTGGATCGTTCCATTACGCAGACGGCCGAGCTGCTTAAACGTAAACGTACAGGGATTAAGACACTCTGTGTAGGCACAGGGGAGTTTATGTATATCCCGATGCGAATTGCTGCTGAGATGGGGGCAGGGGTGTCTTACCAATCAACGACACGCAGCCCGATTCATGTCATGGAACACGCTGACTATGCAGTGAAATATGGCCACGCTTTCCCCTCGCCAGAGGATGAACAAGTCGCGCACTTCTTCTACAATATTCCGTACGGCACGTATCAGGAAATCTTTCTTTTTATGGAGAGAGAAGCTTCGCCTTCGTCTATGGAGCCGATTGTACGTATTCTCCAAGCCAAGGGACTGCACACCCTGCATATCGTCTTCTTCTCGCCGCAAACGGTCGATTGGAAGGAGGCTAAGGTATGGAAACTTGGCAATCCAGACGCATAGATGACCCCCTGCCTATTGGGAGTTATCCACCGGGTGATGTGACTTTTTTACTGAAGGATATCAGCAATATCAAGCTGGAAGTCGCTTTAGATGCTAGAGAGCGAGCTATCCAATCTGGAACGCACTATTCCGAAATGCTTCCTCAGGAGCATCTGCCTTCCTCGGATTATTTGAACCTGTATCAAGAAACCCTCGAGCTGTCTGCCGAGAAAGTAGCTGTATCCGTCGGTGTGGTTGCTGAGCTTATCCGAACCAAAAAGGGGCCGAACACGGTCCTTGTTTCCTTGGCTAGAGCGGGTACACCTGTTGGCATTTTGATCAAGCGATACTTGCAAGATATCCACCAGATGAACCTACCGCATTATAGTATCTCGATTATTCGGGGCAAGGGGATTGATGAGAACGCTCTCTTGTATATGTTGCAGAAACATCCGGGTGCTAAGCTGCAATTTATTGATGGGTGGACAGGCAAGGGGGCCATTCGTAAAGTGCTTACCCAAGCTTGTGGCAAAATGGCAAGGGATTACGGGATCATCCTAGACGATGATCTAGCGGTACTCGCCGATCCTGGGCATTGTACAGACATGTTCGGAACCCGTGAGGATTTTCTCATACCGAGTGCATGTCTGAACTCGACGGTCTCCGGTTTAATGAGTCGTACAGTGCTGCGCGACGATTTGATTGGCCCGCATGATTTTCATGGCTCGAAATATTACAAAGATTGGCTGGATCACGATCAGTCTAATCATTTTATCGAATCGATTGTTCCTTTTTTCAACAAGGTGACTAAGGAAGCTCAAGAGATGGCCCAATCTTTCGTGACAGATCCACCTGAAATTACCTGGCATGGCTTACGGGATATCCAAGAGATTCAGACGACCTATCAGATGGCTGATATCAACTTGATTAAGCCTGGCGTGGGAGAAACGACTCGTGTGTTGCTTCGGAGAGTACCGTGGCGGATCTTGGTAGATCGCATGGATAATCCGCATATTCGGCATATCTTGCTGCTAGCTGAGGCGCGTGGAGTACCTATTGAGGTGTATCCAGGCCTCACGTATTCGTGTTGCGGCCTCATACAATCTGTGAAAGGGGATGCCGAATGATTTATGCCAGTGATTTAGATCAGACCTTAATCTATTCCCAACCAGCAGAGCGAGCGGAGCAATTGGGGGAACGTATCATGGTTGCCGAGCTGATCGATGGCAAAGTGAGATCCTATATGTCCGCCAGCACGTATCAACGATTACAAGAGCTGATGAATGAACTCATTTTCATCCCTGTGACAACACGAACGATTGCCCAATATGAGCGAATACACCTCATCAGTCAAATTCTGAAACCCCAATATGCGGTTACAAGCAACGGGGGGAATATGTTGATCGATGGCAAAGTGGATACCGAGTGGCGAGATCTCGTCAGGGCTCGTGTCAGCGAGACGAGTGCTCCTGTCGAGGATGTCCTGCCTGTCATGCAGGCAGTGTTGCAACAGGATTGGTTAATTAGCTCGAGCTTCTGCGATGAGTTATTCTACTCCCATATCGTCGAGCGTGACCGTATGCCTGTACAGGAAATAGCCGATTTGAGCAAACAGTTGAAGGGTATGGGCTGGCGCACTTCTGTTCAAGGAAGGAAGGTCTACATCGTCCCTGAGGCCGTGAGCAAGGGAGCAGCAGTTGCCCATCTAAAGCAAATACTTGATGGTCGGAAAGTCATTGCTTCGGGTGACTCCCTACTGGATCAGAGCTTGTTAGACATCGCTGATTACGCGATTGCGCCAGGTCATGGAGAGTTATTCCGCCAAGAACAAATAACCCCGTCCGGCGTATATAGATTTACGGAGGAATCCGGCATTTTTGCAGCTGATGACATTACCACATTTGTACATTCCACACATAGCGAGCACCGAAAGTTGCTCATAAAGGAGCCCTCATGAAAAAAGTATGGTTTAACCGTTGGTTCTCTGTTGCTTATCATTACATGAACAGCATCCGTAATAATGAGGATGGGGCTCAGTTTAAGATGTATGCAACGCATCCGGATCGTACCCACATGGCGCTGCAAGCAGCGGACTTTGCAGCTACAGAGCCTGTTCTTGGCGATGACGACTATGTGGAATTTGCCCTGAACTTTTGTAAACAGCATGGGATTGATGTGTTTATTCCTAGGCTGCATATGTACGCGATTGCCAAGCATCTCGATGAGTTTGAGAAAATAGGTACACGCGTAACGGTGTGTCGTGATCTGGAGCTCTTAGAAAATCTCATGGAAAAGCAGAAGTTTTACGAGTCCATCCGGCCTAAGGGGATCGTCGCGATTCCGGATTATCATGTGGTGAATACGGCTGAGCAGTTTCTTAAAGCGCATGATGCGCTTACTGCGGCTGGGCATGGCGTCTGCATGAAGCCAACGAATGGTGAGGGTGGCAATGGATTTCGGATTATCAGCAATAAGCGGAATGCGCTCACTGATATGTTTGGACCGGTTATGCCGTATCTCACGAAAGAACAAGCCTACCAGAACTATTCGACTGTGGAACGTTTTGATGATGTCATGGTTATGGAAGTACTGGGTGGCCATGAATACAGCATCGATTGCTTAGCTTCCGCATCTGGTGAGCTTCTTGCGGCTGTCCCGCGTCGTAAGGCGGATGGACGATTGAGGCTGTTGGAGGAAGTGCCAGAGCTGATTGAACTTGCTAATCGGGTAGCTGCTACTTACCGAATTCCCTTCAATTATAATATTCAAGTCAAATACAATCAGGATGTACCGAAGCTGTTGGAGATTAATCCGCGGATGTCAGGCGGTTTACATGTCACTTGTTTATCGGGCATTAACTTCCCGTATTTAGCTGTGAAATCACTGCTTGGCGAGCATGTTGAGGTCCAAAAGCCAACCTTCGGCCTATTGGCAAGCCATATTGAACAATATGTTATTATGAATCTCGGTGAATAATCACTGCCGCGCATCATATCTTTGATAAGAGATGATCATTTCGTATCAATCAGCGAAGAGGGTGCGCGGTGTGATCGTAGGCGGAATTATCTTATTCGGAATTATTGTAACGCTAATCGTCATAGCAAGTGCAGAGAAAGCGGAATATGTGTCCAATTTTATCGATAAATAGTCATCTTTGAAGCCTGAAAAGGTTTCTTTTTTTTGCTTCAATTTGGTAGAATAGAAGATAGGTAGTTTACTATGTGAAGGAGATTTAACATGCTGCAATTAAGCGATAGTCAACTTGCAACAATGTGGAGTCAAGGAGATGCGAAAGCGTTTAATCGACTTCTGGAGCTGTATAAGGACAGAATTTATCGATTAGCTTTTCGTATGCTTCGAAATAAATCAGATTCCGAAGATGTTGTTCAGGAGACTTTTTTGCGTGCACATTTGAATTCTCATCGATTTGACGCTACCAAAAATTTCTCCAGCTGGATCTTTAGCATTGGCAAAAATGTTACGATTGATCTGATGCGGAAGAAGAAAAAAGAGCTCTCCATGGATACAAGCGGGTTTCCATCCCAAGATGAACGCCCCCTGATTGAGAAGTTGGTGAGTCATGAGAAGACGCCTGAGCTTCAGCTTATTGAACAGGAAACGTATAGCCAGGTGGAACAAATGATTCAAGATCTGCCAGATAAATATAAAGATCTCATTGTTTACAAATATTATTTGGATATGTCCTTAGAAGACATCAGCCGAGAAGTGAATTTACCTGTTTCTACGATTAAGACGAGGCTTTTTCGTGGCCGGAATTATATCAAAAGAAAATGGGGATCCTTATTCTTCATGCTGCACAGCTTATCCACGATGATCATTTTATAAAGGTAAGCCGGTAAGGCTTATTTTTTTGCCCATTACCTTATGTTAAAGGAGTTTTTCATGAGTAATCTTAAATTAGATGCACCCAAAATGCCTAAAGAAATGCCCATCATAACCTTGCAAGAAGGAAAGTTTGAACCTGAGGATAGTTTTCATACTGGCATCATTAGTGATTGTGTCATTGATAATCAGTCAGCTTATAAGGTAGCGTTTGATAAAGTGATTTTTCGCAATGTGACATTTACACGAATCGCGATGAAAGAAATTGAATTTACGGATGTTATTTTTGACCGATGTGATTTATCGAATGTCGACTTTACAGAAGCGACGATACATCGAACGGAATTTCGGAATTGTAAAATTATCGGCATGGATCTTACTGGCTCGACCTTACGAAACATCCTTTTTCAAGATTGCTTAGGGGATTTTTCGACGTTCCGAATGGCAAATCTCAAACAAATCACGTTTCACACGTGTTCTTTAAACAACTCTGATTTTTATGAAGCGACTTTGCAAAAGCTACAATTTGAGCATTGTCAATTGGAACAAGCACAATTTACGGGTACGAAGCTGGATGGGATCGACCTCAGTACATGTGAATTTACAAGCTTAGGTGTAAGTATTGAAGATCTGCGCGGATGTATCATTTCTAGAGGACAGGCTTCGGTATTTGTAAGTCTTTTTGGGATCAAATTAAAGGAATAGAGGCAAGGTGAATGGAGGGGTAGACGGTGAAATTTGGATTTGATATTGATGATACCCTCATTAATCTAAGAGAGCATGCGTTTCATATTTATAATCAGAAGCTGCAGCAGGACATTGGGCTAGAGGTGTTTCATGCCTTGCCAACGATGGAAATTCACAGTGCTTTTGGACTAACGAAGGAAGAAGGCGGGAAGTTGTGGTACAGCCTGCGTGATGAGATCTATTATTCAGACTGTGCGTTATTCCCCCATGCGCGTGAGGTTTTGAACAGGCTGGTGGAGCAAGGTCATGAGGTGTACTACATTACGGCTCGAGCCAAAGAGCATACGGAGCGCACACGACAATGGTTGCTCGACCATGGATTCCCTGTCGCAGAGGGGCATTTCTTCTGTGGGATGAGTGATTCCGAGAAAGTACATATCATTGAGGCACTAGAGTTGGATTATTATTTTGATGATAAACCAACCGTGCTGGAGACGTTAGCGCACCTGCCTGTTCGCATTTGTGTGAAGGACAGATCGTATAATCAACATCTGGCATTGCCGCGGATTACGTCTTGGGACGAGCTTGATGAGCTTATGAAGGGTTAAAAAAGTGAAAAGGTACTCGCATCGTTACAACACGATTCGAGTACCTGGCTGAAGGGAGAGCAGATCTTGCTCTCCCTCTTTTTCGAGCTGTTGGAGCAGCGCATCCGTATCCCGTTTCGGGGCGTGGACGAGCAACTTGAAGTTGCTGCGCATAGATCGAACCATTCGGCGGACATCGGGGAGTCCTTGATGAATTTTGTAGCGGGTGGCGCGTATGCGGCATCCGCTTTCTGCATCCGGCAGGGCAAGCAGACGCCAAGCAAAAGTGCCTTTCGCAACATGCCCCGTGATCAGGATGCCATTGTTGGGGTTATGACGAAGCACATCGTAATACCGTTGCGCTTTGCTGGATTGCATCATGCCATCCGTTGTGAACCATATCGCCGCGCGCGAACCCGCGATGTCCTCCTGGAGGAGACGTTCTCGATCATCATCAGTTAAGATGATGGCATAACGTGAACTGCTTAAGGCTTCGGCTAATCGCGCTGCCATGCCACCCTTGAGCCAGCTTGGATGTTGAAGCATGAGCTTCATCGATTCGATCAGTTCGTGCTCCACTCGGATCGGCGTTTCAGGGTATTGCTGCTCCATGAGGAGCAGCAGCTCCTGTCCTCGACCGCAAACAGGAACGGGCAATAGTAGTAGGCCATTTGCGTTCAAAACGGAATCAGCTTCCTTGAAGAGATGCTCGAGTTTGGTCTCTTGCTCATCAGTGTCCGTGCTGTAGGCAGCATCCAAGATGGCGCCATCTAAAGTGATCCCCTGGTCGATCAGCCGCGGCGAATCCGTCTCGAGCAGTATAGAATCCTCACTATAATCACCTGAGTAGAAAAGCCGCTTTCCTTCAAGCTCAATCAGGATCCAGATGGAACCGAGCATATGTCCGCTGCGCCCCCAACACAAGCGAAGCGTTGGGGAGATGGCAAACCAATGCTGCGCTGGAGCAGCCTCCTCGATGAATGCGTACTTGACAGAAGCAAGGTGGGTTTCATCGTAGGGTAACGCTCCACCTTGTTGACCAACGTAATTCCTCCAGCTTGTATAATAACCAGGCAGCTGTCCAGCTGTGATGCGCGTCGTCCACACGACGCCAGTGTATCCTAATTTGTATAACAAAGGGATCGCAATCGAATGGTCTTCATGGGCGTGAGATAGAAAAACCGCATCCAATGCGGCCACTTTAGAAGCATCTAGAAGCGGGTATTCACCGATGCCTTCACGCTTTACCCCACAATCGAGCATCACACTGCTCCTCGTATTTCCGATCCAATAACAGGAGCGCCCGTGTTCACCGGCTCCGCCCCATACTTCCACATGCATCATTACGCATTCCACTTTCTGTTTGAATTCATGTTGTTGACAATCAACAGCAGGATCGTCGTTAGGCCGACCGAAACGACGGCCATGGCCATACCGAGCGAAATTTGACCTTGTTCAAATTGAGCAAAAATATACGTCGCCGACGTCTGCATCGACGGCGGGAGCACCATCATCGAAGCGACGAGCTCGCGCAGCGAGATGGTGAAGGTCATCATCCAGCCGGCGATAATGCCCGGCAGGAGAAGGGGTAAGACAATACGTCGGAACACGTACCACGGCTGCCCACCGAATACTTGCCCGGCTTGCCGCAAGGATTCGTCGAGCTGGCCGTTGCGTGCCTTGACGTATTGAACGGTGTACGGCAGGAAGAATACCACGTAAGTGAGGACGACCATGCCATAGGTGTTGTAGAGATGGAGCGGCATCCATGGCGCGTTCCATAACATGATGAGTCCGACTACGAGGACCATATCGGGAACGGTGTTCGGCAGCAGGCTGAACATGTCGGTGATCCGTTCCGGCAAGCGTTTGCCGCGCCCGATCGTGAGGGCGAACCAGGTGCCAAGCGCCGCCGCTAAGCATGCGGCGAGCAAGGCGAGGCCCATACTGTTCGTTAGGGCTTTCATGCTTGGTGAGCCCCACGTCAGCAGCTCACCGTAGTGTCGGAAGGTGAGGTTCGTCCAAGCGAGCCCATTGCCCCTGAGCTTCATGAGCGAAGCCGAGATGATCGAGAAGTAGGGGATGCCAATTGCCGTAGCGAGCACAAGAACCACATACAGCCAAGCAAGAGCGCGTTGCCAGCCGCGGTAACCCATTAATTTGCCTTGGGCGCTTTTCCCGCTCACAAGGTTATAGGAATGTCGGCGTACAATCACGGATTGTACATACCAAAGGATGAGGCAGGCCATAAGCAAAAGTGAGGCTAACGAAGTCGCTTTTCCGAAATCGACGGGCCAACTGGAAATGGAAGCTTGAATTTCCGTCGTAAGAACGAAATAACCGATGCGTTTCCCGAACGTGATAGGAGTACCAAACTCGGCCAATGTTTTGACAAATATGAGCAATGCTCCCATCACATAGCTGGAGAACACAAGTGGTAAAAGCACTCGCCGCAAGGTATAGGAATAACTAGCCCCATGTACAGCTGCAGCTTCTTCCTTGTTTCCGCCGATTTGTAGAATGGCATTTCGCAGAATAAGATACAAAAAAGGAAATAAGTGCAGACTCATGATCGTGATCATTCCGAAAAGAGTGAAAAAATGACTGGAAATCCAGTGAGCACCTGGAAAAAACTGCTCTAAGTATCCTCGTGGCTGCATGAAGAGGATCCACCCCATGGATCCAATATAGGGCGGTGTCATGAAGGGAATCAGCAGCACAATGTCCAGCCAACGATGCTTGCGCAGCGGTGTTTTAGCCATGATCCAAGCGAGCGGCAAAGCGAGAAGCGTTGATCCCAGAACAACCCAAATGCCTAACATGAAAGAGTTGCTGAAAACACCCGTTAAGTCTTTTTCGATGACAGTTCGTAGAGGGGCTAGGAGATCTAATGTCCCCTTTGTCCAAATACTTTTCCAAGCCACAAATAGAAGAGGAAGGACGACTAGCATAGCTAGAAGCAGCAATGCTAAGTACGTCCCAGTACGTTTTACAATCATCTTGTCGTCATCCCCAACCTCAGCTTACTTTTTGAATAATTGTGTAAATTTTTGAGTGATTGCATCTTGATTTTCATTCATCCAGCTCCAGCTCACATCAAAAGTTGGAATATCTTTCGCGCTAACGCGGCCTTGAATTTGGATGTCGCTGCGGCCCGAAAGCAAGTACGAATCAGTAACCAATTTCTGAGCTTCATCCGAAAGCAAGTAATCAATAAATGCTTTGGAGGCATCCACATTTTTGGATGTTTTCATAATCATCGCAGGTCGCGGGGAGATGACCGTCCCACTTGCTGGATAGATCAAATCAATCGGCTCGCCTTTTGCTTTTGAAGCGTAGGTCATATAGTCAACACTTGCCATAACGATCTTTTTAGCTCCAGAAATAACCGGATCCATAGCTTCCTGATTAGCACCTGCAATGATAGCTCCGTTTGCTTTCACTTTTCCGAACAAATCCCATGCGGCATCACCGTTTTTATTCGTATAGCCAGACATGAAATCAAGTGCGGAACCGGATTGCGCTGGGTCTGGAATATTAATTTGATCTTTCCATTCTGGCTTCGTTAGATCGCTCCACTCTTTCGGAGGGTTCGTTACCAGCTTCGTATTATAAGCAATACCTAAGGCAGATAGACTGTAGCTAAAATAGTTGCCATCCTTGTCAGAGTAAGCAGGAATCAGCTTATCGCCATTTTTTGCTTCTTTGTATGGAAGCGTTAGCCCACTTTTGGTCATCCCGATTGCGGAAGGGAGCGAAGCAAGAATAACAACATCGACAACAGGATTGGACTTTTCAGCTTCCATACGTGCCATGATTTTACCAGTGGTTCCTTGGAACATTTCAACTTCTACACCTGTTTTTGCTTGAAACGCTTTTTGAATGCTTACTGCAAGCGGGTTAGGTCCTGCGCTGTAGACAACGATTTTACCGCTAAGTTTTTTTGCTTCTGGTGTAGCGGTTGGTGCTGTTGATGCTGACGTAGTGGCTGCTGCAGTTGTTGGTGTAGCCGTTGTAGACCCTGCTGTCGTTGTTTGACTAGCCGTCCCACATCCTGTTAGACTGACTCCTACTAAAACCGTCATTAAAGCTAATGAACTCATGTGAAAAGACTTTTTCATTTTCGTTTTCATTTTTAAACGCCCTCTCTTATGTATGATTATGGTCATTGCTTGTTAAAGCACATGAATCTGTTGCTGTGAAACATAGAATTGGACGGAATCTCCAACGGTTAATCGCGATGGATGATAGGCCATCCAAACCTCACCCGTGCTTAACTGCACAGTAACTTCATAACGTTCTCCCATATAACTAACTGTTTGTACGACACCTGTGTATGTCAGTTCGTCTTCAGAAACAGACGTCCATCTCACATGCTCAGGTCGGACTAATCGCTTGTCCACTTCCAACCAATTGGTCTTGCCAATAAATCGAGCAGTAAAGGGGTGCTTAGGCTTTTTGTAAACGGCTTCAGGTGTATCCTTTTGTAAAATACGACCATCCTTCATGACGATGATTTCGTCTGACATCGACATCGCTTCGGTCTGATCATGTGTGACATACACGGTTGTAAAACCGATTCTTCGAACGAGATTCATGAGCTCGAGGCGCATTTCTTCCCTCAGTAGAGCATCTAAAGCACTCATAGGCTCATCGAACAACACAAGCTGAGGCTGGACTACAATCGCACGAGCGAGTGCAACACGTTGCTGTTGGCCTCCAGAAAGCTCATGTGGATAGCGCTTTTCTTTTCCTTCCAACTGTACCAACTCAATAGCTTCCATCGTTCTTTGACGCCAATTTGCTTTGTCACCAGTAGCTTTAAGTCCAAAAGCAACATTCTCTAACACGGTTAAATGTGGCCAAAGTGCAAAGTCTTGAAAGACCATGCCAAAATTACGTTTGTGTACAGGGCGATTGATCCTGCCCTTCTTCGAAAACAAACAGACATCTCCGAAATGAAGCTCACCTTCATCCGGTGTCTCCAGACCAGCAATGATCCGAAGAAGGGTTGTTTTACCGCAGCCAGATGGGCCTAGTAAAGTTGTGAATCGTCCTTTGGCGAGGGAGAGCTGAATGCCTTCCAGTGCTGTCATGGAACCAAAAGATTTGCTTATACCGCTAAGTAGTAGAGACATCGCATGCTTCCTTCCGTGCTTTTGATCTCACCTTTAGTGTAGAAGTGGAGCGTCAGCTAAGTGTCAATGCCAGGTAAATAGAATGTTAAGTTTTTGTTGTGCATCTATTCATCTCCATAGATTTTTTCTATAATGAGCCCCAAAGAGGTTGAATCAGGGAGAAGAGGGACACAGAATGAATTGGCATATGTTAAAATTTCAGGTCATTGAACTGCTGGAGAAACACAAACGCATTACGTCTGTTGCAGAGCGCCTAGGACTCAAGCAGCCGACAGTTTCCTTTCATATGAAATCAATGGAGCAAGAGATGGGTGTGCAGTTATTTTATTCAAGAGGGGGGAAAGTCCATTTAACCGAGGCGGGGCAATCGTTGCATCATTATGCTAAGAAGATTAATGCGTTAGTACAGGAAGCGGAACGCGTTGTGAAGGAATTCGATGAGCGAGGAAGTGGTCATTTAAAAATAGGAGCAAGCTCCGTACCAGGTACGTATGTGCTTCCAGAAATGCTAAGCTCATTTTCAAAGTTATATCCGCAAATTTCGATATCTTTAACTGTGCGGCCGACTCCAATCATTCAAGAAATGCTGCTCAACCATGAAATTGATATCGGCATTATGTCAGCAGAACCGTTTCAATGGTCTCCGCTCGTAGGGGAAACGCTGTGTGAAGATGAACTGGTTTTCTTTTTTAATCCGAATCATCGCTTTGCACGACAAGAAACGCTATACCCAGAATTATTAAATGAAGTTCCTTTTATCTTGCATGGGCAAGAGTCCAGCACTAGAACCATGACACTGAACTGGGCCAAAACACTGGGGATCAAACTCAAGCCCGTCATGGAGATGGATTCCTTAGAGGCAATTAAACAAGCCGTTTTGACTGGAGAAAGTGTTTCCGTTATTTCGAAAATTGCCATCGCAAAAGAATTGCAACGAGGCGAACTAAGTTGTCGCAGTATCCCTCAAAATCCGTTTAAACGTTATATTTATTTCACATATAATGCGGATCGAATTCGTTCCTCCTTCTTCGATAGTTTCTTATCTTGTTTGCATGACTCTGTTCGCGCGTTTTAATCCTTTACAAAAACATCATGCTCTGATGACAATCTACGAACAAATCTACTTTATGCTCATGTCGTAAGAAAAAATTTCCAGAAACGTAGAGGAGATGTAGTGATGTTTAAGAAAAATGCGATGACTGTCATCATGGCCGCAGTAGTCGGGACTAGTTTACTTGCTGGTATGGGTACAGCCCCTCAGACAGCGAGCGCAGCAAGCAACATGGTTCCAGATTACGAAGTAAAACTTCTCCTAAATCCAAGTGTCGTACTTGGTACTGATTTCAAACTGACGAGCAGCGTAAGATCAGCATTTGGTATGCCGGATACCGTTACCAAAATGAACGTAGAATTCCTCGATACCAATGCTAAGGACGTTTACAACAACGGCTGGAGCCCACGCATTCGCAAGACAGAGGGTGAAAGTGACTTTGAGCTTAGCTATAAAAAGAGATATGCCATAACGGGAAACGATATCACTGGCGCTCTGACTTTGGCGAATCAACAAGGATTTAATTCAGGCGATACGGGTTACGAAGCACAAGTCGAGTGGGGCTATCAAAAGAAAACGCTAAGCATTACTCGTTCCAAACAAGGGAGTAAATCAGGTTATAGCGGAATGGATCTGCCTAATCTAGCGGATTCACGGAATCTACTGATCAATAATGCTCCTGATAAATTTAACAATTGGGTTTCCAGCGGTTGGGGAACCAGCAAACTATCCACTTCGCGTGTATTCGGCCCAATTCTGGCCAAACGTTCCATCGGTACATGGAGTGGGTTACAGTTGTACATTGAAGTTTGGCCAATTCGTAACGCAGCAGGGACTGGGACAGAATATGTCGTAGAGGCTTCCTTTAAAACAACGAGCCAAACGACTGCATCTACCAAACATGATGAATTAATTACTTATTTGCAAGGCAAAGGTTGGTTCCTGGCTCAAGATTCCTTGAAGACACAATTAATTATGGACCGTTACTAAATGACGAATGGAGATGACCCAATCAATGTTCCAAGCTTATAAAATGTCCAAAGTAATCATGGCTTCAACCGCAGCAGCCTTGCTTTTAACGGGTGGCATTCTGAGTCCTCAACAGGTTTCCGCAGCAAATGGTACACCCAACTATGAAGTTAAATTTAATCTAAATCCCAGTATCGTTGTGGACTCTAGCCATAACTTAATCAGCAGCGTACGCAGTCAATTTTCAACCGGCTCATCCTCCAAAGCCTATCGTGTTCAGTACATGGATACGGCGACAGGAGCATTGGATGCGCAAGGCTGGAGTGACAGGATTCGTAAAAAAAGCAGCGACAGCACACACCAACTGCAATTTAAGAAGCGTTATCCGATAACGAACGGTGATATTACGGGTGCTTTGACAACTGCAGCGAACGATGGTCTGAATAGCTCCGCCTCTGGATTTGAGTTTCAAGTGGACTGGACATTTAGCAAGCAAACCTTAAGCGTGCAGTATGAAAAAGATGTGACCGTGTCTGGCTATAGTGGCAGTGGACTTAACGCTCCAAACCTGGCAACATCCAAGTCCATCTCCGTTGCCAATGCGCCAAGCCAGTTGAAAAACTGGAGCAGCACAGGTTGGGGAACAACGCAATTGAACAATTCCGTCATCTATGGTCCAATCGATTTTAAAAGATACGAAGGTACTTTCGATGATCTGGATCTAGACATTGAAGTATGGACCATTCTAAATGCTGCCAAAACAGGAACTGAAGACATCGTAGAAGCTTCTTTTAAGGCAGATACCCTTAGTGAAGCAACAACCGCACGAACCAATCTTATGAATTTACTGAATACAAAAGGATGGTTAGTGCAGTCTGACGTGCTAAAAACAAGCTTAATTATGGAACGATATGCACCAACGGCTCCAACACCAGATACAACTGTACCCTCAATACCATCGGGATTAATCGCAACGGCAACATCCAGCACCCAAGTTCAATTGAATTGGACAGCTGCTACAGACAATGTTGCTGTAACAAGCTATGATGTGTATCGCAATGGTTCTAAAATTGGTTCATCCTCCACGACAACATATTCGGATTCAGGCCTCACAGCTTCCACTGCTTACAGTTATACGGTTATTGCTAAAGATGCAGCTGGGAATGATTCCACAGCTAGTAGTGCAGTCTCAGTGACTACAGCGGCGGGTGGTGTAACAGGAACCCTATATTACAATGTGAACGGTAGTAACATTTCCTATATCGAAGCGGAAACCTTCACAGCCAAAACAGGTACATTTACACAAGCAACTTGCTCTGCATGCTCGGGAACGGCTAACATGCAGACGCCGAACGGATCTGGCGACAGTGACACGAATTATCTGAAATACGATCTTGAAGTAACCAACGGAGGTTCTTTCTACATCTACTTGCTTTCACAAGGTCCAGATGGAAGCTCAGATAGCTTTAACGTTGCAGTGGACGCAGGCAGTAACTACCAAGTAACAACTGGCAGCGCGGGCAGCTGGGCCTGGAAAAAGCCGAGCAGCTCAATCTCACTTTCAACGGGTACACATACTCTTTATATCAAAGTCAGAGAAGATGGCGCGATGGTAGACAAAATTGCCTTATCCAAAACAAGCAGCACCCCAAGCGGACTTGGCGGCACAGCTCTTGTTCCATCCACACACTAACTAGACTCATTTTACATAGTCATTAACTCTAAACATTTGTTCCCATTCAAGTGATGGGGATGAATGTTTTTTGTTTTTCATATTGCTGCGCCATAATCGAATAGTCACCAGTTACCAGTCACCAGTTGGTTCCCAGCTCAGCGCAAAAGCTCCCAGCTCCCCAGCTCTCCAACTTCCAAGCTTCCAAGCTTCCAAATCCCCAAGTCCCCAAGTCCCCAAGTCCCCAAGTCCCCAAGTCCCCAAGTCCCCAAGTCCCCAAGTCCCCAAGTCCCCAAGTCCCCAAGTCCCCAAGTCCCCAAGTCCCCAAGTCCTCAAGTCCCCAAGTCCCCAGGCCCCAAGCCCCAAAGTCTCTAATTGCACAAAAACTAAAGCAAGTTCATTTACATGGTTCTATATCTTTCACAGCCATCTATCTTCACTATCCCCTTAGCTCAGAAAAATGACAGCACTTTGACTTTGTTAAAATCGAGATCAACTTAGACCGGACAAGTTCTAATTATAGAATTGACTAACAGACCCAACTACAGAGTTGAAGTTAACAGACCAACAAAGTGTAAATAGACCCAACTACAGAATTGAAGTCAATAGACCAATACAGACTGAACAGACCCAACTAAGAATTGAACGCAACATACAAACACAGCTGAATAGACCCAACTACAGAATTGAAGTCAACAGACCAACACAGCTGAACAGACCCAACTACAGAATTGAAGTCAACAGACCAACACTGCTGAACAGACCCAACTATAGAATTGAACGCAACAGACCAGCACAGCTGAACAGACTCAACTACAGAATTGAACGCAACAGACCAGCAGAGCTGAACAGACTCAGCTACAGAATTGAACGCAACAGATCAAACCGGACCGAACTAGATCCAGCTATCTGATTAAACACAACAAACAAACCAATCCAGAAGCAACAGACCTTTTCATCTTCATGTTATTTGTCAGAAATTTTAAAATTGGTGATCCCGAAATAGCATGGAGGAGTTTAGAAGATCAAAAAGGCTACTGACAAGCAGTGTCCTCACAAAGATTAGTGGCTGCAGTGAATTTTAGTATGCAACATTTAATCAAGTTTTCGAAGACAGGTATTTTGGAGGTAGTTAGATTAATTCGGTAGCAGAACTCGTCTAAATAGCTTTGAAGATGACGGGCGCCGATGCCATGGAAGGTAGTATTAATCCACGTGCTTGCTTGTTTAGCAATTTCAAGTAGGGGACGCTGACGTTTTGGCGTGTAAAATCCAGTAGTCGTGTGAATCTCTTTCACAGTAGGTTCGATATGTTGCTCCTGAAAGGTGGATATATCGAATTTAGTAATATGTTTATTTGTAGGATGTGAGGGTGTAACATGTTTAATTTTGATATGCGTAGGTTCACCTGAATCATTGAGTGAGGAGCCTACGAGCAGGAGATGTTCTTGGGAATGTTTGTGGACAGTTGGATTGAAGGGTTTTCCATAGATAGCGGAGTTAATTTGGACTGATCCTGAGAGTGGACTTTGGTTATCCGCCTGTACGATGGAAGTGCGAATTTTATGCAGGATTAGCCAGGCTGTTTTGTAAGTGACTTTAATAAGTCTTGAAAGCTCCATGGCAGTTGTACCAATATGAGTACGCGAAATTAGGAAAATTGCCAATAACCACTTACGAAGCTCAGTTCTGGAACCTTCCATAATCGTTCCTGAAAGTAATGAGACTTGGAAACGACATCGGGAACATTCATACAAGGGTAAACGTCGAGTTGTAGTTACATAGGCATGACGATGTTCACAACGTGGACAATAAAAGCCTGAAGGCCATTTTGTTTGAAAAAGAAAGTCAATGCAGATATCTTCAGAGGAAAAATAATTATGAAATTGCTCGTATGAAAAACTTGAAATGTCCATAAAAATCCTCCCTAAAATAATAGGAATGGAAACGTTTGTTCTCTTTTTTTATTATACCAAACATATGATCTGATTTCAATAATTTGGATAAAAAAACTGGCTTTTTTTTCTGAGTTAAGGGGATAGTGGTGATAAGGTTTGACGAGAAGAAGTAGTGGGAAGAAGGCCCGGTAGGGGTAGAGTAATTGTGGAAAGGTAGCAAATTAGAAAGGGTAGTACAATGAGGGAAAGTAGTGATTATGGAAGGGGAATGCAATGAGGAAAAGTAGTGAGTAAGAAAGGTGAATGCAATGAGGAAAGGCAGTGAGTAAGTAAGGTGAGTGCTATGAGGAAAAGTAGTGATTAAGGAAGGGGAATGCAATGGGGAAAGGTAGTGAGTAAGAAAGTGAGTGCAATGAGGAAAAGTAGTGAGTAAGAAAGGGTAGTGCAATGAGGAAAGGTAGTGAGTAAGAAAGGGTAGTGCAATGAGGAAAGGTAACGAGTAAGGAAGGGGGGAGTGCAATGGGAAAGGTAGTGAGTAAGAAATAGGTTAGTGTAGTTGGGTTAAGTGGGGGGATGTGAATAGCGGAGTATGTTAATAAGGAATAAAGGATGATGGAGCATTGGATCGTCTTTTTCAAAACATGTCCGCATAAGGTAGTACTAATGAATTATGGCGAATAAGTAGGATTTGGTCACGGAGGAAGGGGGAGAAGCATGCTGCAGAGGCGACGATGGAGAAGCAGGCCAACTGTGAAAACAAGCCGTAAAAAGGTACTGTGGATTGGTTTGCTCATCTTAGTCTTGTTTTGTATTCAGTTTTTTATTTTTATAGAACGGAATCTAAGACCGCCTTTGATGAATCTGGCGAAGGTTAGGGTTAAGCAGATCGCAACCCAAGCGATAAATAGTGCAATCGCCGATCATGTGGCAGGGGGAACGAATGCGGAGCAATTAATTGATTGGAAAATGGATAAAAACAACAAAATTACAGGTTTTATGTTGAATTATAACGAGCATATGAGGATTACTTCGGAGGCTATTAAAACGGTCCAAGGTGAGTTGAATAATCTGGAAAGTATTGCAGATCATATTCCCCTTGGGCAGGCTATGAATAGTGCTATTCTCGCCTCTTTTGGCCCAGATATCCCGATCAGATTACTTCCTGTTGGAAGTGTGAAGGTGGATTTAAACACACGAACTCAAAATGCTGGTATTAATATGGTGATGTTTGAGGTATATGTGCACATTGTTGCAGAGGTTTCTGTTATTATCCCATTTGATTCAGAAACTGAAATTGTAGAGACTGAAATTCCGATTTCTTATTCGCTTGTTGTAGGGGATGTTCCTACTTATTACTATGACAATAAAGGTAATCCAGTGGGAAGTTCGAAGGATGGCAGCCCACCGAGCATAACGTTACCAACTATTCCGCATTCAGGGGCAACGAATTCTACGCCCAAGGAGGGCGTAATCAAACCATAAGTCCCAAAAAATAAACCCACCGTGAAAAGGTGGGTTTATTTCTTTTTAGCTCGATCTTCGCGCTCCCATCTTCGTAAGGATGGATAGGGATCGTAACTCCACTCTGTTGAGCCGTTATCACGATATAGCCCGAAGTGAAGATGAGGTGGAAATTTACCGGATGTACCTGGTTTGCCATAGCCGGAGCTACCGACCCAACCGATGGTTTGTCCGGGCTTGACGATATCGTTTATTTTGAGCGTTTTTTGAAAGCCGGAAAGGTGGGCGTAGTAGTGATAAATGTTGTTGAGATCACGAATGCCAACTCGCCAGCCACCGTATGGGTTCCATCCTTTGATTTCAACGATTCCATAGCAAGTGCTTCTAACAGGAACACCGTAGCCAGCGAATAGATCAGTGCCTTCATGAGTACGGTGCCCACCCCAGCCGCGACTATCTCCCCACGTGCTGCGATAAGAATAGTTGGATGTAACAGGCAGGGGGAATGCATGAGCATTTGCTTCTAATGTGCCCAAAGACTCATAGATCGCAGCGAATTGACGAATGCGTTCTACGCTTCGTGCGTTGTGGTAATAATTCCAAAGGTTCATTTGTAAGTTATCAACTTTCGTTCCATTGTTGCCTAAGATCGCTGCCATAGCCGCTAGTACATCTAAATCGTTGGCACGGTCAGCGATGCCATCTCCCGATCCATCCCGCCCTAAGCCATGGAAGAAGGAAACACTTTTCAAATTGGAATCGTTTGGATCTGGATTAAGCATACCCGCCCAAACAAGTTCTGAAAAATAAATATTCGTGATGCTTTGTTGAACGGTTCTTTTTTTGGCAGTGTTCATGGTTTTCTCATATTGATCTACAGCAGCTAGGTATGTCCAAGGGATACCTGTAAGTAAGCTTATTTTTTCAAAAAGCTCTTTTCGCTCGGATTGTGAAGGTTTGGTCGGTTGGGAGCTAGGTATTGGAGCT
Source organism: Paenibacillus plantarum (assembly GCF_013141695.1). Lineage (GTDB taxonomy): Bacteria > Bacillota > Bacilli > Paenibacillales > NBRC-103111 > Paenibacillus_E > Paenibacillus_E plantarum. The sequence continues at coordinate 67,300 of NZ_WHNY01000016.1, read as the reverse complement.
ATCTGATCATTTGTCATAGCTGATGATACATCCATATTTGAAAAAGGCGGTAATGTGATTGTTGATAGGAGGAGGCTAAGGACGAGAACCTTTGACCAAAATGCTCTGCTTTGCATCTCTATCATCCTTCCTGAAATGTTAGTTCTTAGGATGTACGGATGTCTTGTTGTTTATCCTTCGATCTTTCGTTACCGCGGGATATTTGCTATGATGCCAATAAGAGGTGGGAAAAGTGACTTTTAACCATAGAGAAGAGCATATTGACGATCATATGTTATTAGTTCAAGCCAATTTGGACGATATGAATCCGGAGTGGATGACTTATGTGATGGATAAGCTTTTTGATGCAGGTGCGAATGATGTATACATGGTACCCATCATTATGAAACGAGGACGTCCTGGAATCATGCTGAATGTATTAGTGGATGAGGGTCGTTTGTCTCCGATTGAGGAGATTATTTTTAGTGAAACGACCACACTTGGCATTCGATATCTGCATGCATCTTGTCATCGATTAGCCAGAGAATTTGAGCATGTAGAAACACCTTGGGGACCCTTGACGGTAAAAGTTGGTTATCACGCAGGGAAATTAGTGCAATTTGCACCTGAATTTAAGGAATGTGAACAAGTAGCAAGGATGCATGAAGTACCGCTGAAGATGGTTTATGAGGAAGTTAGGTTATTATTCTTGCAACAACAGAGACAAAAAAACGCTCTTCCATTGTGATGGAAGGGCGTTTGTCATGTCTACGCTATTGTGGGGTGCTAGGTGTGGCATCGCCATGATGCGTGTGAGTATGAGAGTGATCATGATGATGATCGTGATCGTGTTTATGATCATGGCTGTGTGAATGATCATCATGTGTATGCGCATGATCATGATGGTGGTGATGATCATCGTGTGTATGCGTATGATCATGATGGTGGTGATGGTCATCGTGCGTATGTGTATGTTCATGACTATGATCATGCGCTAGATGCTCATGACTAACTTGCCATTTACCAATAAATGGATCAATTCTACCAACTACAACGCGCAGCACATTGGGTTGCTTGGGTAAGTCCCTAGTGCCTGCACCATAGCCAATATGATCAACGACCATGGGTGGGAAGCTTTTGGAAAATTCATCAACAATTCCTGAAATAATACCGGCTCCCGTTGGCGTTGTCATTTCTAAACTATAAGGAGTAGAAGCGATCGGTAAGCCTTTCATCATCTCCAGTGTGGCAGGAGCGGGTACTGGATAAATACCATGATCGATATGTATGGTTCCTGATCCTAGTGGTACTGGAGAGGAGAAAATACGCTCGATTTGCAAGGAATCGATGGCTAATGCAACACCTACGATGTCGACGATGGAATCAATGGCACCGACTTCATGAAAATGTACTTTTTCAATAGGTGTCCCGTGAATCTTAGCTTCTGCAATCGCAATTTTTTCGAAAATAGCTAGGCTTAGTGCTGTAACACGCTCATTGTATTCTGCTTTTTGAATGGCATTGACGATTTCTGAATAATGTCTGTGCTTCTTCGGAGGATGCTCAGGATCGAGTATGACATCCAGCTTAAGGGCAGAAATACCGCGTTTCACAACGCGCTTCCATTCCAAGGTGTAGGGCTCTAGTTTGATTTTGGAAAGCTCATCTTCAATATAAGCACGATCTGCTCCCGCATCAACCAAAGCGCCAAGGGTCATATCACCGCTAATTCCAGAGAAGCAGTCCAAATATAAAATGCGCATGGTTGTAATTCACGCTCGTTTCGACATATTTTTGTTAATGAGTCCTGCATAATAACCAGCGCCAAAGCCATTGTCGATGTTAACGACAGAGATGCCCGGTGAACAGCTATTGAGCATGGACAGCAGCGGTGCGATCCCGGCAAGGTTCGCACCGTACCCAATACTTGTCGGCACAGCGACGATGGGTTTAGAGACAAGCCCGCCCATGACACTGGCGAGTGCGCCTTCCATGCCGGCAACGACCACAATCGCGTTCGCACCGCGAATGAGCTCGAGCCGGCGGAAGAGCCGGTGAATGCCAGCGACACCCACGTCGTATATACGTTCAACGTGGCTGCCTAGGCATTCTGCAGTAAGGGCAGCCTCCTCTGCCACAGGCAGGTCGGAGGTGCCTGCGCACACGACGGCGAGATAGCCGTCGTGGACTTTGAGCAGCGGGCGCTTAAACCAAGTGAGCGCCCGTGCAGTTTCGTGGTAGGTGACACCTTCCACGTTGGCTACGACATAGGCGGCTTTGGCCGCGTCGACGCGTGTGGCGAGCACGCGGTCGGTATGCTCCATCAGCCGCCGGAAAATGGCCTCGATCTGCTCGGGCGTCTTGCCTTCCCCGAAAATGACCTCGGGGAAGCCTGTCCGCTTCTCGCGATCGATGTCGAGCTGCGCAAATCCAAGATCAAGGTTGGCGGGACCTGACCCGCCTTCCTTGATGATTTGCTTCTTGGCTTCGTCGATGTCCAGATCGCCGGTCTGGACGAGTTTTAGGATCTTCTCTAAGTCCATCATAAGGAAGCTTCTTTCACCTTATCTTTCGTTTCTTGAGATAGCACTTCATTCATACTGCCAGTGCGGTAGCCTTGCAAATCTAATGTGACATACGTAAAGCCAAGCTTGCTGAATTTCTCATAGATCGCATCGCGATGTTCAAGGACTTTGTGAATCTCGTCCGGCATGACTTCGATTCGAGCAATCTTCTCGTGATGACGCACACGTACTTGATAGAGACCTAGTTGGGAAAGGAAATATTCGCCTTCATCCAATTGGTCAATCTTCCACTTCTCGATTTGTGTACCATACGGTATACGAGAAGATAAGCAGGCAAAGGAAGGTTTGTTCCATGTTTTCAGACCAAGCTCTTTGGAAAGCGCTCGGATCTCGTCTTTGGTTAAGCCGGCTTCTTGCAGTGTACTGCGGACGCCTTGCTCATTCTTCGCTTGCAGTCCTGGTCTATAGTCGCCTAAATCGTCGACATTGGAACCATCCAAGAGAAACGGATAGCCCAGTTCCTTCGCGATGTCTTGTAAATGGGAATAAAGCCCTGTCTTGCAGTGGTAACAACGGTCAGGATTATTGGCAACGAAATTCGCGTTTTCCAATTCCTTTACCTCTGTTTTGTGCAAGCGAACGCCAAATTGTTCTGCTAGTTGTGCAGCGGCATCGAACTCCCTCGTGGGAAACGTTTCAGATGCTGCAGTTACGGCAAGGACTTGGTCACCAAGCTCTTGCTGTGCACGTTTGAGGACGAATGTACTGTCAACCCCTCCGGAGAAGGCGACGATGACACGGCCCATGTTTCTTAAAATTTCACCAAGCTTACGATCTTTCTCGCGAGTCACTTCAGTTATGCTCATGTTTCTTTCCTCCCATACAGCCTTTATGTAGTAAGCTGAGCTGTTTTGGTCCATCTAAACAAGTGTATCACAACTGACCCCCAAAGTGGATTGTTTTGTCAGTCATTCATGTTATAATAACATCATTGAGAAACCAAATAAAAAGGCGGGAAATACAGTGCCTAGAAAAGTGTTAGAGAGAAAACCAGACTGGTTAAAGATCAATCTGAAGACCGATGAGAATTTCAAAGAAATTAAATCCATGATGCGTTCCAAGACGTTGCATACAGTTTGTGAAGAAGCCAAGTGTCCGAACATTCATGAATGCTGGGCGAATCGGACAGCGACTTTTATGATATTAGGTGATATTTGTACGCGTGCTTGTCGCTTTTGTGCAGTTAAAACAGGTCTCCCAACGGAGCTTGATTTGGAAGAGCCGGAACGTGTTGCAGATGCAGCGCTACAAATGGGGCTTCGTCATTGTGTTGTTACTTCTGTGGCACGCGATGATTTAACAGATGGCGGTGCCATGATTTTCGCAGAGACGATCAAAGCGATCCGTCGTAAACTGCCGATGTGTACAGTTGAGGTGTTGATTCCTGACTTCCTAGGTCGAGAAGAATCACTAGCTATCGTGCTTGAGGCAAAGCCAGATATTCTGAATCACAATATGGAAACGGTCGAGCGGATGTCAGATCGTGTTCGTTCCAAAGCGAAATACCGTCGTTCCCTCGAGCTGTTACAGCGTTCTAAACGGATAGCTCCGAACATTCCAACGAAATCCAGTGTCATGATTGGTGTAGGGGAAGAATGGGACGAGTTGCTACAAACGATGGAAGATCTGCGTGAAGCGGATTGTGATATTATGACGATCGGTCAATACTTACAGCCGTCCACGACGCATTTATCGGTATCCAAGTATTACACACCTGAACAGTTTGCTATGCTGAAGGAAGAGGGCATGAAACGCGGCTTTAAGCACGTGGAATCGGGTCCGCTGGTACGCAGTTCCTATCATGCACATGAACAGGTGAAAGCAGCATCCAGCGTTTAGAATGCGAATTCAATGAACGGATCATAGAAAGGAGAGCTTCCTACCACCATGATTCATATTGCCAATAAAACATACGAGCTTGTTACCGACCACAAAAATGGTTGGAATTTCGAAGTGTTCAAGGAACGCTTCAGCGAAGTGTTGGAGCGGTACGATTATATTGTGGGCGATTGGGGATATAGTCAATTAAGACTGAGAGGGTTTTTCAAAGAAATCCACCCAAAGGCGACCAAAGAATCCTCTATCGCAGCTCTTCAAGATTATTTGAATGAGTACTGCAACTTCGGCTGTGCTTACTTTATTATCGAGAAAGTAAACGCGCCTAAACAACAAATACCATCTGAAGTTATTAGTTCTACAACGGTTTAATCAGCAATAAACCAAATAACGCCATCTGAACTCCAACAAGTGTGGAGAGCAGATGGCGTTTTGTTTTTTGTTATATATGAGTTAAAGCTTATTTGACTTCAAGGCCAACGAAGGCTTCGCGAACACGATTCCAGAAAGGAAACGGACGGAACCGTGCGAACTTTACTTTCACATTGGAAGCCACTCGGCAACGAATGGAAACGACATCGGCACGCTGCATATATTTATGGTCCAGCGACAACAGCATATTCTGCTGTGCTTTTGGATAAATGTCACAGTGGTGATGCTTCGGCAAGATCATCGATGAACCCAGTGTACGATACACGCGATTGTTAATCGATGCGATCTCGGCAATTTGAATAGCTTCCAGCGATGGATGGACCATGGCGCCGCCCAAGCTCTTGTTGTAAGCCGTACTGCCTGCAGGAGAAGATATGCAGATACCGTCACCGCGGAACATTTCAAACATTTCATCGTTCACGTGAAGTCTTGCGACTAGTGAAACTTCGATCCCACGAATCGTAAACTCGTTAAGTGCGAGGTGTGTTTCAACACCCTTGTCCGTCGTAATTTCGATTTCGACAACGGGATAGCGCACGACTTGCAACTCCGCTGGTGTTGCGACACTAAACATTAATGAAGCTAGATGATCTAATTCGTCCGGCTTCCAATCTGCGAAAAAGCCAAGATGCCCCGTATGGATCCCAACGAATGCGATATGATCTAACTTGTCCACATATTTATGAAAAGCTTGGAGCATCGTGCCATCTCCGCCAATGGACAGGACGATATCGGGATGATCTTCATCCCTTGGCATGCCTTGCTGAGCGGCGAGAGCGTGGAAGCGTTCGGTCAGCCCCTTAGAGATGTCATCGCCTCGTTCAATGACGTTATATTTCAATCTTGTTCCTCCTAAGAGTTTTGCTTCAGCAAAACTTGCTTCGTAAGCGTGGACTGAGTTTTCGTAGAATTATTATCTTAATAATTGGAACAGAAGGCATCAATATCTTGGAGAATGGATTCTGGCGTATACCGAAATTCTGCGGCGACCCGATAGCTGTCGTTGCTGAAATGCGTAACTCTTACAATTTCACCATAGACAGTCATAGGCTGAGAGACGTTCGGGAGAATGAAGCTGAACTCCAGAATCAACGGAAAGAATAGTCGATTGGATGTGACAAAGGATAATCCGCCAACACTGATATCAAGGAGTTGTCCGGTAAAAGCGACACCCTTCTGAGCAGATAAGCTTCGTATGCCAGCGACGCGCAGTGTAATCGGTGTGCGCAGTGTAAGCTTAGCACGAGGATGTCTGCGGTTTTGATGTTGAAAAACTTCCTCTGGAAGAGATAGTGTCAGGGAACAGATCGTTTTCTTGAGTTCAAGCTGAATCAAATCGACATAAGCGTAATATAAAATGGCACCATCTTTGAAAGAAAATTCAACGAAAGAAACATGTTCGAGCTTGTCAAAGGGGTAGACACCCAATTGTTCAAGACATACGGTTATCGAATCTTCGCTTATTTTGTCGATAGCAAAGTTATCTTCAAAGCAGAAAGGTTGTCCATCTTTACTTTCACCAACAATGATAATATGACAATCCTGATTTGGCGAAAAAGAAGCCAATTCTAGTACCTTATTCCAATCCATAGCATCACCAAGTCGTTAGATTTACATTCACATCTGCCTGTACATCCTGTAAATACTCTTCTCATCATAATTTATCTAAGTCAATAAGAAAAGCCCCAAACGGGGCTTTAGCTTAGGTTAAGCGATTTTATTATTAAGACAAGGTGCTCGTAACGAGGGAGAGTTCAAACGAATGAGCAAAGTTGGTTGAGATCGGACGCACACGAATCGAGAAGTGAGGTCCATGAATAAGATGGGATGGAATGGTTGCTTGGAAGCGCTGCGATTGCTCAATAAGTTCCCCGATTGGAGCCATGAGGATAATTTTCTGCTCCCACGTTTCGCCATTTTCTGCATAATAAATGACTTCTACTGCTGTATCCTGCGGCCAAATAGGGCCGAAATGGATTTGCGCCGTAATCTCTTTCGTTGATGGGAGAATCTCGTCTAAGGGGACGTCAGATGTCGATTTATCGGCATGATCATCAATATTCATTATTCTTACCTGATGCCAATTGCTGCGGATAAACTGCTTGTAGTCGGCAACTTTGGTAGCCACATCATAATTGTCCGCGACAAACAAACGAGCACGTTTGGCTGTTGGTACATACGAAAGATTCGTGTAGTCCTGCACCATTCGGTGCGTGTTATAGACGGGGCTGAGCGATTGCACGGACCGCTTCATGCGTCCAATCCATTGATGAGGGATCTCACCCTGATTGTAGTAAAGAGGGATAATCTCATTCTCCAAAAGGTGATAAATCGCTTTCGTATTTTCTTTCTCCTGTGCGGCCCAGTCCGCGGCTCCCGTGGATCCGATAGCCCAACCATTCATACCGTTGTAGCCTTCTTCCCACCAGCCGTCCAGCACGCTGAAATTAAGAACGCCGTTCATGGCCGCTTTCTGGCCGCTAGTCCCGCTAGCCTCGAGGGGTCTGCGAGGGTTGTTTAGCCATACGTCGACGCCTTGCACGAGATAGCGAGCCATGTTGATATCATAATTCTCGAGAATAACGACTTTACCGAGAAACTCTTTTAACTGAGAGATGCGGTAAATTTCTCGGATGAGATCTTGGCCAGGGTAATCAGCAGGATGGGCTTTACCCGCAAATATAAATTGCACGGGTCTCTCAGGATTATTAATTAATTTCTTGAGCCGATACAAATCATTGAAAATCATATTGGCCCGTTTGTAAGTAGCGAAGCGTCTGGCGAACCCAATTGTAAGGGCTTTAGGATTTAAATAGTGCCGAACCTCTTCAATCCGTTCTTCGGATTCCCCGTTACGTTTGCGTTGCTCCATGAGGCTATTGCGAGCATAACGTACCAGATCATCTTTCAAATGCTGATGAACCTTCCAAATGGATTCGTCGGGAATGACCTCAATTTGCGCCCATTGATGCTCGTTAGACTGCTCTGCTCGCCATGTGCCGGGGAGGAATCGATCGAAGAGCTCCTTCCAAGCAGGGGCGGTCCAAGTATCCAAATGGACACCGTTCGTGATAGAGCTGATCGGCACCTCGCTGGCATCGATATGACCATGGAATTCCTTGAACATTTCGCGTGAAACTTGCCCATGCAGCTTGCTGACACCATTACGCAGCCCCGCTGTATTCATCGCTAGATGTGTCATATTGAATTGACCGGACTTATGATCAAGCCCTAATGAAATAATGCTTTGTTTATGCTTAGGCAGTTCGCTGAAAAGGTGACCGAGATAGTGTTCCACCATCCCGACAGAGAAGGTATCATGACCTGCTGGAACAGGTGTATGGGTCGTGAAAACGGTAGCGGAGCGCACAGTCTCTACTGCTACATGAAAAGGAAGGCCCATGTGAACCAGTTCCTTCAACCGTTCTAACGTGAGGAAAGCCGCGTGACCTTCATTAATGTGGTACACATTCGGGTAAATACCGAGTGCACGGAGCACTTTGACACCACCGATTCCCAGTACCATTTCCTGCGCGATCCGCATATCTTGATTCCCGCCATACAACTGTGCGGTCAATGCTTTATCTGCGTCTTGATTGGCTTCATGATCAGTATCCAGCAAAAAGACCAGATTGCGTCCGACCTTAGCAGCCCAAACCAAGACGGTAATCGTGCGGCCAGAGATATCAAGTGAGACCGTAAGCTGCTGGTCATGCTGAAGTACCGGACGAATCGGTAATTGCTCAAAATCATAGGGGAATAGTTCACTTTGCTGACTGCCGCTCGCATCAATTTTTTGCGTGAAATAGCCTTTTTTATAGAGTAGGCCCATGCCTGCAAGCGGTATTCCGAGATCACTGGAAGATTTGATATGATCACCGGCAAGAATGCCGAGCCCGCCTGAATAAATCGGAAGCGATTCATGAAAACCAAATTCAGCAGAGAAATAAGCAATTTGCACATCAGCTTCGGCGGCATAGTTAGTTGAATACCAACTGGGTTCATTCATATACGTATCAAATCTTAGCATGACTTGGCGATAATGCTCGACAAAATCAGTGTTCTGGCTTAAGGCTTCAAGCTGGGGAGTCTCTAGCTCATGAAGCAGTCGAACCGGATTGTGACCGAGAGCTTTCCAACGGCCAGGGTCCATGCTTTCAAAAAGCTGCAGAGCATCATCGTTCCAGCTGAACCATAAATTAAAAGCCAGCTCGCGAAGTCGTTCAATCGCCTGCGGTAAACCTTTCGCCTCTTGGGGGTCGGCTGCTATCATATATTCTCTCCCTTTATAAACATGATCGTAGTTACCCATATTATCTTGTTCCACCAACCTTTTCATACACCAGTCTAAGTAAGGAATATGCGAGGAAGAGACTCATGATGACAGCAAAAGCACCAACAAAGACCATCGCACTTATCGGGAAAATAAGCTTTAGATAGCTTATAACGGGTGAATTCTCCTCATAGTACGGCAAGAATACAGCCTGGGGACTTCGAAATCGCTGCATAGGCTCCCAAATCAGGAGAACAATAGCAGCAGAGAGTATGCCGTGAAGGAGGCGGGCAAAAAGGAACGGGAGATAGCGCATGTTGGTATGGCTTAATAAGCTGACAATTTGAGCATGCACGGACATGCCGGCCCAGGAGAGGATAAAGGCGCCTATCGCGACTTTACTGGAAAGGGCAATCGAAGCAGGGGCACCACCTGCAGCTTTTGCACCCAGTGTGACTTCGAATAACCCATTCATGACGGCTTGCGAGAGCTCGTGAGGTAACCCTGTGATGGATAAGAGGGATGTAATTAACAGATAGAACACATTCATAACCTGGGCAGAGGTAAGCACCTCTAGAACGACAGAGAAGAAGACAACAAGTCCACCTACAACGAACATCAAGCGGAGAGAGTGGAGAATCGATTCACTTAATAAAGTACCTAAAGATCTTCCATCCCGTAATCTCGCGCTATGCATTGTTTGGAAGGCTTGTTTCCATATTGAGCCCCTCTCCCTAGGTGGCCCAGGAGTAGGTAAGGCTTTCCTGCCATGAAACCGCATGATGAGGCCAATCATGAACGATCCTCCATAGTGGGCAATGGCCAAAATAAATGCTAAGGTGGCGTCGTGGAAAAAGCCAATCGACACGGCTCCGATTAGAAAAATCGGATCCGAGCTCGTTGTGAAGGCAACAAGTCGTTCGCCTTCTTCCCGGTTGACCAGCTTCTGTTCCCAGAGCTGAGCAGTTAACTTAGCCGCTACGGGATATCCAGCGGCAAAACCCATCGCCATCACGAATCCACCTATCCCAGGGATACGGAAGACGGGACGCATCATCGGATCAAGCAGTGTACCGAAGAAATGAACGATCCCGAAGCCGAGCATAATTTCGGAGATAACGAAGAAGGGAAACAGGGCTGGGAAGAGCACATCCCACCAAATAGCAACACCGCGTAAAGCGGCTTGAAAACCGTCATGCGGGAATAGAACCAAGCATACAATGATGCCTATAATAACAAATGACATAAGCAAGGCTGGGGTGAAGTTTTGTTTCGGCATAGATCGTAGATACCTCCTCTTAGTCAACTATATGAATAAGCTTGGACATACATACCGTCCCGAATTTCATGAAATAGTAGATAGATGAGCGCCTATGTCCAAGTAGGACTGTGTGGTCGTTTATTTTGGTGCTTGGGACTGTTCAGTCCTTGTTTTTATGGTAAAATAGAACTAGTAAAACTTAAATCCATACGTCGGGAGTGATTCAAATGACAGGTGTCATTGCCGGATTGGTTGTCTGTATGTTCGTGTTTGTCATTCGAGAAACGCTCATGCACGCAGGGGACGAGGATTTAGAGAACTATTGAATACGAATTGCGAGGTTTCTTGGTATGTCAGAGAGCAAAAGCAGAACCATATTTGAGTTAATGGGGGGGGCGGAGACGTTAAGTCGTTTGGTAGAGGCCTTCTATCCGAAAGTACAGCAGCACCCGTTACTTTCGCCGCTTTTTCCTGCTAACATAGACCCAGTTATAGAGAAACAGACGTTGTTTCTAACCCAATTTTTCGGTGGCCCCACCTTGTACTCCGATCGCCACGGTCATCCGATGATGCGAGCTAGGCATATGCCTTTTCCGATTACAAGAGAGCGTGCGGATGCCTGGTTAGCTTGTATGACAGAAGCGATGGCTGAGATCGGCATGCCGGATGATTTACAGGATTTTCTCATAGAACGTCTTAGAGGTTCTGCGTATCATTTTATCAATACACCTGAGGAAGACTAGTCCATTCTTCCTATACCATATTAATTAGGGAAAAAGGCGGGATTGCAAGTGGTCGAACCTTTATATGACATATCAGTGACATGCACTTACTGTACCAATACGTTTAAGTCGAAGAAGGTTCGACCAAGCTTCAAGAAGGCAAGTAAAACAGATGCGGATTTCTGCCTTCACTATAAGGATATTAATCCTGATTTCTACGTTGTGCGGATCTGCCCTTTTTGCGGGTATGCACATACGGAGAACTTCTCGGATAAATGGACTCCTGCGGAACGAGCCATGTTCCAAGAAAAAGTAGCTCAGAACTGGTCGATGCGGGATTATTGCAAGGAGAGAACGTGGGAAGATTCCATTCAGTGCTTTAAGCTAGCACTTCTAAGTGCACAAATCAAAAACGAGAAGTCACGTATCGTTGCTGGTTTATTGCATCATTTGGCTTGGCTTTATCGGGACAAAGGCGACTGGGAGCAAGAAGAACGTTTCCTCGCATTTGCCTTAGATGCCTATGTGAATGTTTTCGAAACCGAAGGCATGGATTTGAATAATGCGAAGCTCATGTATCTACTGGGTGAGCTGAACCGGAGATTAAAACGTTTCCAAGAAGCAGTTAAATGGTTTTCACGGGTCATTAATGATCGTAAGATTATGGATGCCGGGATGATTAGGGCTAGTCGCGAACAATGGGTGACAACGCGAGAAGATATGCTTGCTATGCGTTTAGAACTGCCGGATGAGATGAAACAAGCTACGTAAATGCACAATTGAATTGTAAAAAAATAAATGAACGCTTAGCCATGGCACGGTATTTAACCGGATGGTTAAGCGTTCATTTTTTGTGCGATTCCTTGAGGCTGCTTGAATAGTGTGGGACGGTTTTTGCCGGTATGCTTGGATTGATAGAGGGCGTGATCGGCTTCCGAGATCAGTGTTTTAAGATCCATGTGTGGAGAGTCAGCCGTTGAGATCCCGATAGAAATAGAGATGGGAGCCGCTTCTAAGCCGTTCTTTTTGTAGAGAAATAGTTCCGCAATGGAGGTGCATAAGGTTTGGCCGTAGCTAAGGACTCGAGCAGGGTCTGTTTCCGTACAGAGCAGAATAAATTCTTCGCCCCCATACCTCGCCAGGTAGTCTTGCTCTTGAATCAAATGACGAAGAACAGAACTTACTTCTTGGAGTAATTGATCGCCTTCTAAATGTCCGAATCGATCGTTATACAGCTTGAAATTATCGAGATCAATCATCATGATAGATACTTTACGCTTATGTAAGGTACTCTGAGCGATAGGCATAAAACTTCTTAGGTTGGGCAGTTTGGTTAAACCATCTTGATTCGCTTGCATTTCAAGCTTGCGCTGCAGTCGCCAATTGTTGTTCTCGTCATTCACCATAATGATGATCATGAAGAGGGTGGCGGAGGTAATGGCAAACATGAACAATTGATCAAGGGTATAGGACCAAGATAAGCTGCGTTCCAGGAAGCTATGGGTAAGTATACGCATAATGAAAACGAAACCACATATTTGTAGCGCGAGTCGAATAGGTATGTCCAAGAAGCCATTTCGGTATTCTTTGTTATGGAAAAAGGAGCTAATGAAGGCTGGGGCAATGAGGTCTTGTGCGATGATGAACCAGTCTTGATTTTCTTGTGAAATAATACTAGTACCAGCAGGCAGTATGGTCGAGAAGAGGGCTACAGGTAATCCGTATCGCAATCCGGCCATGAAGATGGGTAACGAGCGTAGATCGATTAAGCCGAATGTCTCAGGAAGTGGAACCAGCATCATGACGATGCTGGCTAACCCTGTAAGCAAGGAGGCGAATAGATGTTCATGCGAATCAATTAACATCTTGCTATGAACTTTCAAGGCTAAATAATTTAAGGTCACTAATGTACATGCGCTTGTCAAAGGAATGAGGTACTCATTCATAAAGGTTCGTTTGCTCCTTGCAATGAACTATGAATTATGTTTATTTCGTACCGCGGTGTCCGCTAGTAAATAATCGCGATCTGTATCCACAAGCGTCAACTTGTTATGACAACAAGGGAAGACAAGCAGTTTCTTTTTCCCCTCGTGTATGGACTCGAGCTCATGAATTTTGAGCGGCAGCAGGACATTTGAGCTTAGACAGAACGGACATTGGGCCACATAAATGTCCTTCATAATGATGTCGTAAGGCCAAGTGTTAGCAAAAGGTATCAAGGGTTACTTCGATTCCGATTCGCTCGTGTCTGACGATGTGCTTTTCGCGAGCTCTGCTAATTTCTGAAGAAGAATATGTTGTGGCATATGCATGAGATGTTCTAAAGGTACTTTAAGCTGCTCCGCTAACTTAACAGCTGTTTCAGGAGAAATTTGTAACGGTTTCATAATTTAGAAATCACCCATCCTGTTCCGATTTAGTCCGAAGGAACTATACATAATTGAATCATACTTTTTGAAGAGAAGCAATGAGGAAGATGCGGATAGTTGGCGAATGCCTGGTGGATATGATTTAATTAAAAGTGGAAAGGAAAGGTGATCGCATTGTTAACATTACCTCTTAATCAAACATGGAATCTTGAAACATTTTTCCCTGGAGGAAGTGATTCTCCTGCATTCGCTGCACATCTGAAGAAGCTTCAGGAGTCCATTGCATCTTTTCAAGAGCAAGTACGTCGTACAGCATCTCCGCAAAGCGTAGAGGATACCTCATCGCTGGCCCAATTGATTGAATTGCTTCAGCATAATGTGATGCATATTCACGAGGCAGATTCTTTCGTAGGTTGTTTGCAAGCGGATAATCAGAAGGATAAGAAAGCACCTGTGTTAAGTGGACAAGTGAAAAGCTTATATGCCGAGCATTTATCTTCCCTTACTCATTTTGATCAAATTCTAAAAGGGATTCCAGATCAGGTTTGGGCAGCCGTGCTGCAACAAGAGCCCTTTCAAGCTATCGCTTTTTCGCTCGATGAACGTCGCGCACTGGCTAAGGAGAAACTCCCGCCTGAGCAAGAAGCTTTAATTAATGATTTAGCCGTTGATGGCTATCACGGGTGGAGCGACTTGTATAATTCGACCGTAGGTCAATTCAGCATGGCTGTTGAAGTTGACGGGAAGCAGGTTGAACTATCCGCAGGCCAAGCTTTTAATAAGCTGCATACCGAGAATCGTGAGGAACGTTTAGACTTATTTGATAAATGGGAACAAGCCTGGACGGATAAAGAAGAATACTGTGCAGAAGCATTAAATCACTTGGCTGGCTTCCGTCTTCAAGTTTATAAGGCAAGAGGCTGGAAAAGGATACATAAAGAACCACTGGCAATCAATCGTATGGAAGAAAAAACATTGAACGTGATGTGGGACGTTATTGACCGTAATAAAGGTCTTTTCGTGGAGTATTTAAATCGAAAAGCGAAGCTGCTAGGCGTTGACAAGCTGGCATGGGTTGACGTGGATGCGCCGCTTGGCGATTCATCGAAGAAGATTTCTTACGACGAGGGTGCGAGTCTGATCATTGATCAGTTCAAACGCTTTAGTCCGAAGCTTGCTGCTTTCTCTGAGGAAGCTTTCGAGAAGCGCTGGATCGAAGCGGAGGATCGCCCTGGTAAGCGCCCTGGCGGCTTCTGTACCTCATTCCCTCTAGCGGGTGAGACTCGGATCTTCATGACGTATGGCGGGACGCTGAATAACGTCTCTACGCTCGCTCATGAGCTAGGACATGGTTACCACCAGCATGTGATGACGGATATGCCGGCACTTGCGCAAGAATATGCGATGAATGTAGCCGAAACAGCTTCCACTTTTGCTGAAATGATCGTAGCAGATGCGGTCGTGAAGAGTGCATCGACAGATGAGGAGCGTATTGTGTTGCTCGAGGATAAAATCCAGCGGGCTATCGCGTTCTTCATGAACATTCATGCGAGATTTATTTTTGAGACGAACTTCTATGCTGAACGCAGTCAAGGCTTAGTTAGTGTAGAGCGCCTTAATGAGCTCATGGTCGATGCGCAAAAGCTCGCTTACAAGGATGCCTTGAGCAGCTACCATCCGCATTTCTGGGCAGCCAAGCTGCATTTCTATGCGACAGATGTTCCGTTTTACAATTTCCCATATACGTTCGGGTACATGTTCAGTGCTGGTATTTATGCAAGAGCTGTGCAGGAAGGTGCAACCTTCGAAGACAAGTACATTTCCTTGCTTCGCGATACAGGCAGCATGAACGTAGAGGAACTAGCGCAGAAACATTTAGGCGTGGATCTCACGGAGCCGGATTTCTGGCAAAGTGCTGTCGACATGGCAGCGCAAGATGTGAAGCAATTCATGGAGCTAACTGAATCGAAGGTACGTCTGTAAGTTTTAACAAATAAACAGCCCCTCGGAGAAGGTCTCTGAGGGGCTGTTCTTTTATGTATTAAAGTTTAAAGATTTGAATGGTTTGCTGCAACTGAGTCACAACCCGCGTCATTTCTTCCGCTTGGGTAACGATGCCCTGTACGGTTGAAATTTGCTCATTCATGGAAGCAGACACT
The DNA here is from genome assembly GCF_013141695.1 of Paenibacillus plantarum. Classification (GTDB taxonomy): domain Bacteria; phylum Bacillota; class Bacilli; order Paenibacillales; family NBRC-103111; genus Paenibacillus_E; species Paenibacillus_E plantarum. Next base: position 51,684 of record NZ_WHNY01000016.1, on the reverse strand, counting down.
TCTTGCGTACCCGCCGCGGACTCTTCGGTAATAGCTGAAATATTTTCCATCGCTGCGGCGATTTGTCCGGAGCTTTGAAGCATGCTTTCACTTTCTTCGGCGAAGCGTGTAATTTCCTCTGAAATGAAGCCAACGCTGCCAACAATTTCAGCAAATACAATTTCGGTTTGATCGATTAAGACGGTTTGTTTCTTAACGACATCTTCATTGACTTGGATGCTGCGAATCGCATCTTGAATGCCTTGCTCAATGCTCTTAACGAAGCCAAATACTTCGCGTGTGAGGGAAGTTGATTCTTCAGCAAGCTTACGTACTTCTTGCGCTACGACAGCGAAGCCTCGGCCATGCTCACCTGCTCTAGCAGCCTCAATGGATGCGTTGAGGGACAATAGGTTCGTTTGCTCAGCAATCTCGGAAATGGAGCGCGTAACGCTCGTAATGCCTGCGGCTTGGCGAGCGAGCATATCAATCGTATCGGATACTTGTCTCGTTACTTCAACATTTCGTTTCATACCGACGCCTTGGCTCTCAACCGATGTGCGTCCTTTTTCAACGAGGGTCATCATTAGATCTGAACGGTGTTTCATTTCTTGGGCAGATCCAGCATAATTCACGATTTTCACTTCAATATCTTTGGAAGTGATAGATACGCCAGAAACCTCTTCAGAGATTTGTCCTGCACCAGCAGCTAGCTCATGGGCCGAAATACTCACTTGCTCAAGAACAGTACGAAAGCTCTCATTCTTTACATAAATATCGCGGCTTGTCTGGAAAACTTGCTTCGAAATTGATCCAGTATCGCGTAAAATATCGCGTAGCTTGTCAATCATTTTGTTAAAAGATTGGCCGAGTTGACCAAGTGAATCGTCAGTAGTGATTGCCACCTTTTGAGAGAAGTCCCCTTTGGAAATATTAAGCGCAATGCGAGAGATATCGGCAATTGGCTCTGTAAGTTGAGCTTCAAACCAACGGATGAAGGGAAAGCTTCCGGCTAAGATAATGACTAGGAAAATAATGCCAAGTAAGCGGTTCCAGTCTGAGGCGAAAGTTACAATTAACATGAAGATCGAATTCAAACCAATTAGTGCAAAACAACCAAGTTGTAGTTTCTTTCTAAACGATAAGGATGAGATTTGTTCCAATCCGATCGACTCCTCTGCAAAATTTGTTTACTTATGGAGAAAAATAATAGGTGTATTTGGAAATTATATCACCGAACTTGGAAACATTCTACAGTTTTTCGACACCAATCGTTCGGTATTTACAAGAAATTTGGAAATTACATTAAGTGAATATAAAGAATATAGTGAATTATTCAAATATTGGAAATAAACTGTTGAATTATGTAAATTGTCTGGGTATAATAGGTCTACAGTCACATAATTAACATAATTAGTAAATATACGCAATTTAAGGAGGAGTATTATAAAATTGGAACAGTTTACACTCGCGAGACAAATCGATATGGTATTTCGTAAGATTAAAGATGAGCTTTCTCATGTGAACTCAGGCACAGTGTTTGTTCATATTCGTAACAATGAGATTGGCAAATTTGGTATTAAACATTTGCCGTTTGAAAGCTCAGAGGGTGTATTGCCTGCTCCTTCTAACGCAGGGTTAACCGAATTACAATTCCAAACGTTTCGTCAAATGGCAATCGAGTCACTTAAGCGTAAGAAGAGCTGGACGCATGGGGAAATTATGTTTGACTTTACGGTAAGAAAGAATGTTATTTCAATTAGTATCATGTTTGAAAGCAATTACAATATGGCCACATTCGCACGTACGATTTAGCACTTATACCCGTTTCTATTAAGTGAAAGAAGAACCCCGATCACAATTGTGATTGGGGTTCTTTCGCTAACAGTATGCGGCCCTTACCATACGGAATACACATTGGAGTTCCGAAGATCGGGTCAGTTGTTACCTGACAATCCATCCCGAACACTTCACGCAACAAAGATGCATTGACGATATCCTCTGGCTTTCCTTCCGCATAAATGGAACCTTTTTTGATGCTGACAATGTGATGTGCGTAACGACAAGCTAGATTAATGTCATGCAGAACCATGACAATTGTGCGCTGTTCTCTCTCGTTCAGGTCGAATAATAAGTCCAACACTTCAATCTGATGGGTAAGATCGAGATAGGTGGTTGGTTCATCTAGGAGTAATGTAGGTGTGTCTTGTGCTAAAGTCATCGCGATCCATGCGCGCTGGCGTTGTCCGCCAGAGAGCGAATCCACGGTGCGATCGGCAACTTCTAGCATATCGGTAAGATCGAGTGCCTTCATAACCTTGTTTTCATCCTCTTGACTCCATTGCTGCAGCCAACTCTGATATGGATAGCGCCCTTGTTTAACAAGTTGTCTAACGGTGAGGCCTTCTGGAGCCGTTGGCCCTTGGGGCAAGATCGCCATTCGTCGTGCGATCTCTTTGGTCGAGAGCTTCGCGATCTCATTTCCGTCTAATAGAATGCTACCTGAGGTTGGTTTCATAAGTCGAGCAAGTGAGCGTAGAAGTGTGGATTTTCCACAGCCGTTACTGCCGATAAATACCGTGATTTTACCCTTAGGGATTTGTACATGTAAACTTTGGAAAATCGTTGTATCGCCATATGTCAATTGAAGCGATTGGGCTTCGAGTGCTTGGTCTGAGGTTGTCATAAGCTCGTTCTCCTTTTTCGTAGACACGAGGGTTATCCCCGATTCCTACTGCGATATAGGACGTAGATGAAAATAGGTGCGCCAATGGCTGCTGTGAATACACCTGCTGGGATATCGAGTGGCTTGAACAGGAAACGACCACATAAGTCTGCGAGCAGCAACAGCAGAGCGCCAGTGAATGCAGAGACAGGAATCAAGGAGCCGAAGCTAGGACCGACAAGTTTACGTGAAATGTGCGGAGCCATGAGCCCAATGAAGCTTATCGCACCGCCAAAGGCGACAGCAGCTCCAGCCAGGGCAACACTCAGCATAATTAACAGAAAACGTTGACGCTGTACATGGCTTCCAACACTCTGTGCAATATCTTCTCCGAGTGACTGGATGGTAATGTGCCGCGCGTAGAAGAAGATAACGGGTATCAGCACAGCGACCCAAGGGAGCAAAGGGTAAACCGCTTTGGCCCAAGATACGCCATAGATACTGCCAGTCATAAAAGTTAGTGATTGCTGGGCGAGTACGATAGGGCCAGTCAGCATCATGAGATAGGATACTGCGCTCATTGCAGCTGTGAGCCCTGTCCCGATGAGGACAAGTCGCAGCGGCGTAATGCCATTTTTCCAAGAAAAGAGGTAAACCAGCAAGGTTGCAAGGAATGCACCTAGGATAGCTGCGACCGGCAGCCAATGAATACTAAGTTTATCTGAGAAAAAGAAGAAGAAAGATACAGCGCCAAGCGTTGCACCGCCTGTTGTTCCAATCGTATCTGGTGAAGTGAGCGGGTTGCGCACGATCCCTTGTAGAATAGCGCCTGCTACACCTAAAGATGCGCCGATTAGAACAGCTACGATGACACGAGGCAAACGCAATGAGCGAACGATCATCATACTTGAATCTGTTCCATAGCCGAATACGGCCTTTATGACATTCAACGGTTTAATCGTAATACTGCCGACGCCTGTGCTTATAATCATCATGAGGATGACCGCCAGGAATAGAGATAGCGTGACGATAATGGCTTTTTTACTTATTAAAAAAGAGTAACTTTTGCTTCGAATCGTAATATCTCGCTTAGAAGTACTCATTTCAGGAGTCCTCCTTTACGCGCTATGTAAATAAAGAAAGGAACGCCAAGGATAGCGGTCATCACCCCGACATGGACTTCCTTCGGCATAATAATAAAGCGAGCTCCGATATCCGCGCTTACCAATAGAATACCGCCTAGCACAGCACAATAAGGAATGACCCATCGGTAGTCAATCCCGATAAGAAAGCGGACGATATGAGGTATCATAAGGCCGACGAACACAATTGGGCCTGCAACAGCCACAGATCCGCCAGCAAGAATAATAATAATAAGTGCAGTAATTAGTTTGATGTACACGGTTTGTTGTCCTAATCCTTTGGCAATATCATCACCCATGGATAAGACATTGATGTGGGGGGATAGCAGAATAGCCCCGATCCAAGCGATCAGCATATATGGATACACGGATTGCAGCATAGCCATCGTACGCCCTTCGACAGATCCTACAAGCCAGTAAAGTACTTGTTCGAAGGCTTTGCCATTACCCAGCAATATTCCTTGTGTGAGTGAAGCGAAAAAAGCCGTCATCGCAGCGCCTGCAAGTGTGATCTTCATGGGTGTCAAGCCGTCTCGGCCAAGCGATCCAAGCCCATAGACCAATGTAGCACTCACGGCAGCACCAAAAAAAGCAACCCACGTAAATTGCGTTAGGCTGGATATGTTGAAAAAGCTAACAGCTATAACAATAGCAAACGCAGCCCCAGAATTAATTCCGAATATACTCGGCGAAGCGAGTGGATTTCGAGTCATTGCTTGCATAAGTGCACCAGCAACGGCCAAACTGCCACCAACGAGTGCGGCAATTAAAGCTCTAGGAATTCGCACTGTTTGAATAATAATCGATTCATTCGTTGGTTTGTCAGAAGGATCAAAAGAAGTCATGATTTGATCCCAGGAATATGTTTTGAGTCCGAATCGGACACTGCTAAGTACGAGTACAAGTAGAACACAAACGGCTGCTAGTAACCCGATACTTTTATAAATGTGAGAGAGACGTTCTGTTGTTGGTGTATGCACGGTGGTTACCCTCTTCCTTCCTACCTTTCTTGCTTCATATATTCTAAAGTCAACGTTAATTGAAGTCAATGAATATGAGAATCATTATCAAAATTGTTGACAAATTAGGTTGATTTCTAGTATTATGTGCAAAGTAGTGAGAATCGTTATCACAATAAAGTTCAACTAGGGGGAACACAATTATTATGTTTAATCAAAAACGCCGCACGTTTGGAAGAGCGTGGGCTCTTGTTGCATGTCTGTTTGTTTTTAGTATGATCGTAACGGCATGTGGAGAGAAAGCAGAAACGAAGTCACCTGCCTCTACAGCTCCGCAAGAATCAGCAAAAACGGATGCTCCTCGCACAATTAAGCACGCTATGGGAGAAACAGCCGTACCGGCCAACCCTAAACGTGTTGTCATTTTAACGAATGAAGGAACAGAAGCTTTACTTGCTCTAGGAATTAAGCCAGTTGGAGCTGTTGAATCCTTCTATGGTAATCCTTGGTTTGACCATTTCAAAGCGGACATGCAGGGTGTCACAACAGTAGGTGTCGAAGGACAGCCGAACTTGGAAGTCATCGCGTCATTGAAGCCTGATTTAATTATTGGGAATAAGCTTCGCCAAGAGAAAGTATACGAGCAATTGAAAGCTATTGCGCCAACTGTGTTCTCAGAAACACTTCGTGGTGAATGGAAAAATAACTTCAGTCTATATGCAGATACATTGAATAAGAAAGCCGAAGGCGCCAAAGTGATCGGGGATTACGATAAACGTATTGAAGATTTCAAATCCAAAGCAGGTGACAAGCTGAAAGAAAAAGTGGCTGTTGTCCGGTTTATGGGGGGGAAATCCAGATATTACTATGGTGATATGTTCTCTGGGGTTGTTTTCAAACAACTTGGCTTCGCTCGTTCGGATGCTAAGAGTGATGAGAAGTCCTTCGAAGATATTACCAAAGAACGTTTAACTGAACTGGATAATGCAGATCGCGTATTCTACTTTACGTATGAAATCGGTGATGGCAAAGGAAATAAACAAGAGCAAGAGTGGATGAATGATCCGCTTTGGAAAAATCTAAAAGTAGTGAAAGAAAATAAAATTGTCAAAGTAAACGATGCAACTTGGAATACAGGCGGCGGCGTTCGATCAGCAAACATTATGTTGGATGATTTGTACAAAATCTACGACATTAAATAGGTTGAAAAAAAGGGCTTTCTCCGAGTAACTACCCGGAAGAAGGCCCTTTTGTTGCTTAAGTATTTTGGAGCGAAATTATCTGCTGAATTTATTGCTAGTACCAGCAAGTTGTTGCTCAGCAATTTGAACGAGACGACGAGTGATGCTGCCTCCGATAGAACCTGTGTCATAAGACGTCATATAACCGTAGTAGCCGTCTTGAGGAATTTGGATGCCCAATTCTTGAGCAACTTCATACTTCAATTGGTCTAGGGCTGATGAAGCTTGAGGAACTACTAAGGAGTTACTGCTGCGAGATTGTCCTGTAGCCATCTGATATCACCTCCAGTAATAGGTAGTATGAACAGTTTTGTAAATATTACTCATACTTTTTTTGGAAATTTAATCCTTTTTATAAAAGCGTAAAAGCAGGAATGTTTCGACTTTGTTATAATGGAAATGGGACATCGGGAAAGTGGGGAGAGAACATGTTTGAACTAGTAATTAAGGGCTGGTCCTTAGATAAAGATTTACAAATTATTCAAGCGGATGTTCATATGTCTGTGGATGATAGTCTCATTATTGAAGAACCTCTATGCGTTGATGTTGGTCTTCCTGCTTTGTTATATAGTGCGCTGCATGATACAGCGCCGAACCGCTTCGCCCCTGCCGATCAGTGGGAACGGATGCCGTTCTTCGTATGCGGATGCGGTGACCCAGAGTGCAGAGGTTTCTCATTTGTTGTTCGGCATTTGCCCGGGGAGCAGCTTGAACTCTCTTCTGTGGAAGAGCGAACGAATGGTACATATCGCGAGTTGGAGACGCATGTCATCCCGATTCGCCATTATCGCGAACAAGTTGTAGATATTGGGGAAACCTATTTGCGATTTGTGGCAGATTTGGATTACCGCCCTTATTTTCAGAATACGGTGAAGGTCGTCGAAGAGCTGGTAGAGCAATTACAACTAACATTACGGAGTGAATAATATGGCTGCATCGAAATTTTATGTGGTTTGGGTTGGGCACAAGCCAGGGGTGTATCGTTCATGGGCCGAATGCCAAGCGCAAACGAATGGCTATCCACAAGCAAAGTTCAAGTCTTATGAATCTGAAGGTGAAGCACGTCAAGCACTTGAGAAGGGATGGCAGAAGTCACTGAATTTTGCGGCAAAAGGGACTGGAGCTCCGGCTGTTGGTAAAAAAACGGCGACTCCTGAGTCAGCGCCTGAGGTGGATTATGACAGTATATCAGTGGACGTAGGCTGTTCAGGAAATCCAGGAATTGTGGAGTACAAGGGCGTGGATACGCGGACTGGTGAAATCATATTCTATCAAGGACCGATTTCGAAGGGTACGAATAATCTAGGGGAGTTTCTTGCCATTGTCCATGGACTGGCTTACCTGCAGAAAAAAGGAAGTAAACAAACCATTTATACCGATTCGGTTACAGCATTAAGTTGGATTCGGAAGAAGGAAGTATCTACTAATTTAGTGAGAGATGCATCTACCGCGGAAATATGGACTTTGGTGGATCGCGCGTTGAAATGGCTGCATACGAATACGTATACCAATAAGATCGTCAAGTGGGACACGAAAAAATGGGGCGAGATCAAGGCGGATTTCGGCAGGAAGTAAGTCGAATGAATGTGACGTGCTAATTCGTGAATAAGTTGGTTTGCTTTTACTTTGATGCGTTATCACACTAAAGGGAGAAATATTGCGAGAAGTGTGGTATGATAGTTTCATTGTTTTCATAACAGATATGAATTCTAGGAGGAATATAGTATGGCTCATCCAAAACAGCGCAGTGACATGATTAAAAAAGGTTTCGACCGCGCTCCACACCGTAGCTTACTACGTGCAGCTGGCGTTAAAGAGGAAGATTTCGGCAAGCCGTTTATTGCGGTTTGTAACTCTTATATAGACATTATTCCTGGACATGTTCATTTGCAAGAATTCGGTAAACTTGTGAAAGAAGCGATTCGCGAAGCAGGCGGGGTTCCTTTCGAGTTCAACACGATCGGTGTTGACGATGGAATTGCAATGGGTCATATCGGGATGCGTTATTCCTTGCCAAGCCGTGAGATTATTGCCGATTCCTTGGAAACAGTAGTAAACGCACACTGGTTTGATGGCATGGTTTGTATTCCTAACTGCGATAAAATTACACCGGGTATGATCATGGGTGCCCTTCGCGTTAACATCCCAACGATGTTAGTGAGCGGTGGACCGATGAAAGCTGGTAAAGATAAAAACGGTAAATCCATCTCCCTTTCTTCCGTATTTGAAGGCGTTGGTGCTTTCCAAGCTGGTAAATTGGATGAAGCGGGTCTGGAAGAGTTGGAACAATACGGTTGTCCAACATGTGGATCATGCTCCGGTATGTTCACAGCGAACTCCATGAACTGTCTAGCTGAAGGTCTTGGACTTGCAATGCCAGGTAACGGAACCATTCTTGCTGTTGCGGAAGAGCGTAAGCAATTCGTTAAAGATTGCGCGAAGCAATTGATGGTTCTGATCGAGAAAGACATCAAGCCGCGTGATATCGTTACGATTGATGCGATTGATAACGCATTTGCTTTGGATATGGCGATGGGTGGATCCACGAACACGGTTCTACACACTTTGGCTATCGCGGCTGAAGCGGGTATCGAGTATCCGATCGCTCGTATTAACGAAGTAGCAGAGCGCGTACCTCACCTTGCGAAAATCGCTCCAGCTTCCGATTACCACATTGAAGATGTGCATTTGGCAGGCGGTGTGAGTGCGGTAATCAATGAGTTGCTCAAAAAACCAGGTGCTTTCAACGGTGACTGTCTATCCGTTACAGCACAAACACTTCGCGAGAACGTGGCTGGACGTGAAATTCAGAACTTTGACGTTATCCGTCCATTGACGAACCCGCATAGTGAGCGCGGTGGTCTTGCTGTTCTATTCGGTAACTTGGCTCCAGAAGGCAGTATCGTAAAAGTTGGTGCTGTTGATAAGTCCGTTGGCGGACGTCACGTAGGCCCAGCGATCTGCTTCGACTCCCAAGACGAAGCTTTGTACGGTATCGCAAACGGGAAAGTAAAAGAAGGACACGTTGTTGTCATTCGTTACGAAGGACCGAAGGGTGGACCTGGTATGCCAGAAATGTTGGCACCAACATCCCAAATCGTAGGTATGGGTCTTGGCGCGAAGGTAGCCTTGATTACAGACGGACGTTTCTCTGGCGCATCCCGCGGGATCTCGCTTGGTCATATGTCACCTGAAGCTGCTGAAGGTGGACCACTTGCTTTCGTACATGATGGCGACATTATCGATGTCGACATGGATGGACGCAAAATCGAATTGCAAATCAGCGATGAAGAGTTTGCCAAACGTCGTGAGTCATGGGCAGGATTCCAACAGAAGATTACTTCTGGGTACCTAGCTCGTTACACGAAAATGGTAACGAACGCAAGCGCTGGCGCTATTTTGAAAATCTAATTCTTTACAAGATAAAAGCCCTATCCGACTTGTGTCGGGTAGGGCTTTTTGTACAACTATTGGATGCGAGACATGCTGTCATCACTATCCCCTAAGCTCAGTTCAGCCTTCGTTGAACCGACAACCTGAGCGAAAGGGATAGTGGCCATAGATTTTGCTGTCATGAAGAACATTAGCGAAAGGGATAGTGGCCATAGATTTTGCTGTCATGAAGAACATTGATGAAGTGTTACACATATAACGTACGAATCAAGCGTGTAGGGAATTCAAGCCAGAAAAAAATGCATAAACAGAAGAGAGCCACTCAAAACTGTTATCGCCACGACAATCGAAAGCGTTAATACAAACCGTGCCTTGAAAATCGATAACATCATTAGAGTGCTCTTCACGTCGATCATGGGCCCGAATACTAAGAAGGCGAGCAGGGAGCCAGGCGAGAATGACTTGGCGAAGGAGACCGCGACGAAGGCATCTGTGGTCGAACATAAGGAGAGCAGGTAGGCGAAGCCCATCATGAATACGTGAGAGATGAAGGCTCCCTGGCCGATGGCGCTCAAGCTATCCTGTGCCACGAATGTCTGTATCAGGGCTGTCAGAAGCGCGCCTAACATCAAATACTTGCTCATCTCGAATAGCTCGGAGGAGCCGTGGCTGACCATGGTCATGAGCTGGCTTCCTCCATGGGTGTGGTTGTGGCCATGATGGTCATGTCCATGATCGTGATTGTGACTATGATCATGGTCATGACTGTGGTCGTGCTTGTGAGCGTGATCGTGGCTGTGGTGATGATCATGCTGGTCGATGTGTTCTTTTCCATGCGCATGGTTATGTTGATGTGTCAGGCTTGCTGCTGCTGGCTCAATGGGATGCCGCAAAGGGTTGCTTTTGAGGAAACGCGTGAGCAAGAAGCCAACGACCAGCGCGACGCCAAAGGTGAGCCCCATACGTGAATAGGCCATAGCAGGGTTACCGCGGAAAGCCATCCAAGTGGAAGCGAAGACGATGGGGTTAAGGATAGGTCCCACTAGAATGAAAATAACAGCGATGTAGACGGGCATGCCTTTGCGCATCAACCTGCGTACGAAAGGAATCATGCCGCACTCACAGAGGGGGAACATAATTCCCAGCACGCAGGCGAATAACACACCACCGAGGGGGTGTTTGGGGGTCAATCTTTGGATGACACCCTCAGGAATGAAGTTTTCAACGATCGTAGATAACAGTACGCCGAGAATCATGAACGGAAGGGCATCTAAGAAGATGTCCATAAAAGCCATAAAGACATGGCTGATCGGTTCCATGACCATCCCCATTGGAGGGAGTTGTCTTGTTGTTACAATCAGAAACAAGAGAAACACGCAAATCACCGAGGAGACGGGAAGGCTCCAGCGGTATAGAGTTGAGGACAATGCATTGACACCCCTTTGCCGAAGGAATTGGTATGTAACTATCCTATGTACATGCTAGGCTATCTAGGACAATGTCCTTGATTGACATTGTTACTTAAGCGTGTATAATAATAGGAAATCAATTGCGATGATAGGAACAAGTACGTTTGTCTCCCGTTTCTCAGAGAGCCGGTGGTAGGTGCGAACCGGTGAAACAAGCAGACCGAATGGATCCTTGAGCTTGAAGCTGAACACTGTGTAGAATCACCGGAACCTAGGCCGGATTAAAACCACAGTTAATTATGCTAAACGGTAGCTCTCCGTTATCAGAGCCTGAAGGTTTACGTGCACATAACTTTGGTTATGTAGGTAGACAAATTAGGGTGGTACCACGGTCTCTCGTCCCTTGCGGAGGGAGGCCTTTTTGTTGTCTTTTTTACCTGATAAGTTGAAAATGTTTAACAAAATAGGAGGTTTTTTGGAATGAAACGTGTATTATCTGGCATGCAATCCAGCGGTCAGCTGACGATTGGCAACTATATTGGGGCACTTCGCAACTTTGTGAAGCTGCAAGAACTTCATCGCTGTTATTTCATGGTGGTCGATATGCATGCGATCACAGTGCCGCAAGATCCGGCTGCGCTTCGGGAACAAACGGAGTCCATCGCTTCGTTATACATTGCTGCGGGTCTAGATCCGAATAAGGCTTCGGTCTTCCTACAGTCCCATGTTCACGCACATGCAGAGCTAGGATGGATTATGACGACGCTGACGCATATGGGCGAGCTTGAGCGCATGACACAATTTAAAGATAAGTCCGAAGGTAAAGAATCTGTCGGTGCAGGACTATTCACGTATCCGTCCCTGATGGCGGCTGACATTTTGTTATACAACGCTGACCTTATTCCAGTTGGAGATGATCAGAAGCAGCATTTGGAGCTGACGCGTGATTTGGCTAACCGATTTAATAACCGTTTCGGCGATATGTTTACAATGCCACAGCCCTATATGCCTGAGGTAGGCGCCCGTATCATGTCATTAGATGATGCTTCCAAGAAGATGAGCAAAAGCAGTCCAAATGCGGGCAGTTACATCGCGATGCTCGACGAGCCAGATGTCATTCGTAAGAAGCTTAGTCGCGCTGTTACCGATTCTGGGCGTGAAGTGAAGTATGATCCTCAGAATAAACCAGAGGTTAGTAACTTGATGTCGATTTATTCTCACTTTGCGGAGATGAGTTTAGCGGAGATTGAGGCCAGGTATGAGGGGCAAGGTTATGGTCCTTTTAAAAAGGAACTAGCCGAACACATCGTTGCTGTTCTGGAGCCGATCCAGCAGCGCTATCGTGAGATTCGCAGTTCTGGAGCTATTTTTGATATTTTGAAAAAAGGTGCGGACGAAGCTGCCGAAGTGGCGAATCAAACGCTGCTTGAAGTAAAGAAACGGATGGGCTTTATTGTTCGCTAAGCGCATCTCTACACATACAAAAAGCTCAAATCCCAACGACCGGGGATTTGAGCTTTTTGTTCATTCGGAAGGGGTATTTTTCCGACGACGCATTTTGGCTTTCGTAACGAAGCCGTAACCGATAAATCCTAACGAAATGAGGGAGAAGAGAAGCACCATCCATGGCTCGCGTAGAGCAATGAATAGGGAGATACAAGCGAGCAGCAGCGTACCAACAACTGCGAATAGGAGAGCAAGTGGTTTACTCAATATAGGCGACCTACTTTCTTGAAGTTCATGACACCTTCTTATATTAAACTTTTTTGAGCGCTGTGCATATAAATTCATTTCCTCCACATACTATCTTTGCAAGCTTGCAAATACATCAAAGATTATAGCTGACTGAAAGGAGTACGATCCTGATGGCACAATCTCGTAGCAACACACTGGTAGTTCCGCAAGCCAATCAAGCTCTAGATCAATTGAAATATGAGGTAGCTCAAGAGCTGGGCATTCAAATCCCTCAAGACGGTTACTATGGAAACATGGCAACTCGAGACACTGGTTCCATTGGTGGTGCGATTACTCGCCGCTTGGTACAAATTGCTGAGCAATCGCTCGCGGGACACTCTGGGTCTAACTTCCGTTAACTTAGAAAACTTGTCTCCGTACTAGCATACCCGAATTAAGTAATAATAAAGCCCAGGAGCCTAAATAGCTTCTGGGCTTTTGGTGCGTTCGGTGTAAGAGCTAACTATGAAAAAAGAAGGCCCCTGCAACCAAGCAAGGGCCTCATCTTAATAAAGGTCAACTTTCAGCTTCTTCTCAAGCTTTGTATCGTTCACCCAGCCTACATAAGAATCGAGCGTTTGGAAATTGCGGTCCATCCGAATAACACCGACGAATGGGAATTGCTTGCGATGGCGGTAGCGGACATCCGCCCATCTCACTTCATAGCCCCACCGATGTTCTTTGACCTCAGCACAAGTGAAAGAGGAGAAATAAAGCAGCGCTTGAATGTCTTCATGCTGCTTGGAAACCTCGACGGCCGGGTGATCAGAGCAAGTGATGGCGTCGAGCCATTTCAGCTTGCCACTTTTGAGTTCGCCTAATTGGTAAGTTCCGTCTGTGCACTCTTTCACAACATTCCAGACATAGAGGTTGAATGTTACAATAAGGGTATATTTATCTCCTGGCTGATACGTGGCATCTTTGCGATAGAGCCCTTTTTCAATAATAGCATGGTCCAGCGTCCGCCAAATGTAATACAGCGCAAGTAAGCCGTATAAGGTAGGGAAAATCAGCTGCGGCTTCGCTAGATGGAAAGACCACATGAAGATCGCGGCAATGTGACTCGTGAATATGAATGGATCAAAGATGTGAATGATGTTCCATGACACCCATTTTTCCGAAAAAGGTCGAATGGCTTGCGTACCATACGTATTGAAACAATCGGTGAACACATGAACGCAAACCGCGATCCCAATCCACATAGCGAGATGAAGGAAGGAAATGCCATGGAAAAATGGCGCAAGTGCACCGGTAATCAACAACGTCCATAAGGGGAGGGCAGGCAACGAATGTGAGCGACCGCGATGATTGCGAATATAGAGGGCATTGCCCTTGAATCGGAGCAATCCGTCAATATCGGGAATCTGAGAGCCAACGACAGTTCCGATGAAAACAGCAGTTGTTGCTGCTGTGTTTGCGGAAATGCTCGGGTCGATTTGCGAGAGCCCTGCTAATCCTAAACCAATGACGAGATGAGTGCCTGTATCCAACTGGTTATCCTCCTAAGTGTTCTGTACACATGGTTTGTTCTGTATCTGGCTGAAGGGACAATTTACATCTTGCTCTTAGTTTACCATTTTAGAGCAAAAAATAAATCAGAAGGAGATCTAAAAATGTCTAAAGTTTTTGTAGAGTATGCCATAAAATCCGAATTTCGAGCTTCTTTTCTCATCTATATGCAGGAACTTCAGTTGCGGGAAGGGCGTTTGGAGCTATTGGTGGGGACTGATCAAGAAGGACTTTATGTAGAAATTTGGCATGATGTAACGTATGAGGACTACCTGAGCATGAAGGAGGAGCGATTGAACGTTGAACGATTGCGTGATGGGCAGCATGGTGACTGGGAGCAATGGATCAAAGGAGGCATCCCCAAACTGCACATGTGGCATTTCTCACCAGCTACGTATTCTTAAAACGCAAAAACCGCTGCTCTCTATTCGAGCAACGGCTTTCGTATGCGATTCAGCTATTATCTGGAGAGTGCTCCGCCCCGGAAGGGGTAGGTGTAATTGAGTTCTTCATCAAATGTAATGTAATCCAAATTCACCATAAGTAATAGGAAACGCATGCCAGTAACAGGATCGCTGATAATGATATGATCACGACCTGCGGCTTCTAATCTTCCTTTGAAAATTTTGGCGTTCCACTCGGAGTTGTTTTCATATGTCATATAGATGGTTGCCATTTTACCAAGGTTCAAACGAAGAATATTTTCGATATACGATTCTTCAAATTGTGGAACTCCCGGTACGTTCACGCCTGTTTGTAAACCACTTCCTGGTGGAGTGAGGACAGATCCGGCTGGTGTTTGGGGAACAACTTTATTCGTAATTGCAGTTGGAACGGGGTACGCTGGATACGGATTACCATATTGCATTTGCGGCATTGCTTGATTACCTATTTTGTAAGGGTTATTCAACATGATGATAATTTCCTCCTTGAGCTTTCCATACGAAAGCTTTCTTCACATAATGTGTTTGAACGATCGAAAAGGTCATTTTCCATAATCATCATATTGTGCTTCTGCCTATTTGGTGACGAATTTGTAGGCATTTTACAAAACAAAAAAGCTCCCGAAGGAGCTTTATCAAAGTAGAAATTTATAACCGACACCCCACACCGTCTTGATGTGCTTGGGCTCTTTAGGATCAACCTCGATTTTTTTGCGAAGGTTGGCGATATGTACATCGATTGCACGCTCAGTTACCTGGGAATCAAAGCCGCGAACACGATTTAACAGCTCTTCTCGACTGTAAACCCTGCCTTGATTTTGCCAGAATAGCTTCATAATTTCGTATTCGGAGAAGGTTGTCTCGATACTCCTGCCACTAACATATAGGCAGCGCTTTTCCAGATCCAAGTGAATTCCTAGGGGATCAATCACGTCAGATGGCGATGGGACCTGTAAAGGATAGGCGTTGGAACGTCGAAATAAGGCTTGTATTCTGGCCGATAGCTCTCTCATCGAAAAAGGTTTGCATAAATAGTCATCTGCACCTGTTTGAAGGCCCTTCACACGATCCGAAACTTCGTTCTTGGCCGATACCATCAAGATCGGTATGGTTGAGGTCTGACGAATTGTTGTACACAGCTGAATACCATCCATATCAGGTAACATAAGATCAAGAATAATCATATCAGGTTGAAAATCCCGGAATAAGACCTCGCCTTGTCGGCCGTTCTCTGCTCGTTTCACTTCATAGCCATCTTCGTATAAGTAAATGGACATCATTTCACCGATACTTAAGTCGTCTTCGATGATTAAAATTTTGGACATACAGGTTCCCCTCCTTTTCCTTTAAAAGGTTAGGTGCTCGATATGCCTTCCCGCAATAATCGATCCTATCTATATGACATGTTATCCTATCCATTTTGTGACGTCCAGTTTTAACTTATTTTTAAACAGAGAAAAGAAGCTGATCTTTACTTGAACCTTCAATCTTTAGGTCAAGTTAGTCAGCTTCATTCGGTTAGGGGGAGAAGAAGGGGAGCGATCATACCGTCAAATGCTTCCGGACGAGATCTTCGCTCAGATGCTCTGCTTTCCCTTCGGCAGCAATGGTGCCGCGGTCAAGCACATAGTAATAATCAGCGATGCTTGTAGCAAATTCTAAGCTTTGCTCTACCAATAGAACGGCAATTTCGCGATTGCGTTTAATCGTTTCAATGATCGCCTCAATCTCCATGACGATAGATGGCTGTATCCCCTCCATAGGTTCATCTAGGAGCAATAGTTTAGGTCCAGGAGCCAATGCCCGTGCGATAGCTAATTGCTGCTGCTGGCCGCCACTGAGGTCCCCTCCTTTGCGATGGAGCATTTGTCGTAATACAGGAAACGTATCGAAGATCGTATCTGGTAATTTCTTGCGACGATCGGATGAGGCTTCTAAGCCTAATAAAAGATTCTCCTCAACGGATAGCTGGGGAAATATTTCCCTGCCTTGTGGTACATAGCCAATGCCTGACTTGGCACGGCGATCTGGTGAAGATGAAGTGATGTCTGTATCCGAGTAGTGAATGGAACCCGATCGGGGCTTAATGAGTCCCATAACACTCTTCATTAAAGTTGATTTACCAACCCCATTGCGCCCCATTAGACAAACGATCTGACCGGGTCTTACTTCGAGGTTGACGTTACGGATGACCATACTTTCGCCATAGCCGGACTCTATACCTTGTAGTTTAAGCACCGCGTTCAACTCTCCTTCCGAGGTAGACTTCCGCCACTTTGTCGTCATTCTGAATCTCTTGCATGGTGCCTTCGCGCAGGACAGTTCCTTCATGGAGAACCGTTACTATTCTAGCGAATTGGCGTACGAAAGCCATGTCGTGCTCAACGACAATAATAGTTTGATTGGCTGCAATTTCATGGAGCAGTTCACCCGTCTTCTCTGTTTCGCTATCTGTCATGCCAGCGGCAGGCTCGTCGAGCAGCAAGAGATCAGGCTCTTGCATGAGAAGCATCCCGATTTCAAGCCACTGTTTCTCCCCATGGGAGAGGGAGCCCGCACGTTCTTTGGCTTTACTTTGCAGACCGATCATATCAAGCCTGAGGTGAAGTCGTTCTCTTTGTTCACTGGTGGTTTTGGCCCAGAGCGCGCTGAGAAGGCCGCGCTGCTGCTTCATGGATAGTGCCAAATTTTCAAACACTGTCAACGTCGAGAAAACGGTAGGCGCCTGAAATTTGCGTCCAATCCCAAGCTGGGCAATTTGGTGCTCTTGGTGCTCTTGGTGCTTGGTGAGATCAATCGAATCCTTGAATATGACGTGGCCTTGCGAAGGCTTTACTTTGCCGCAAATGACATCAAGCAGCGTTGTTTTGCCCGCACCATTAGGCCCGATAAGGAAGCGGAGTTCACCTTGTTTTAACGAGAAATCTAGATTTCGCAAGGCTTTGAAACCGTCGAAGTTCACCTCAAGTCCCTTGACGCTCAGGATTGTCTCGTCAGTTGTCGGTTGTTGTTTCGCTAATTGTCCTAGCATTGAAATGTTCCCCTTTCCGGTTTGCATAAGCGGTTATGTTTCTATGACTTCTTGCGATGTAGAGATCTGCTTCGGAAGCTGATTTCTGTTTCTTTTCCAATTGGAGAAAAAGTGGGTCAATGTGCCGACGATTCCCTTCGGCAGTAAAAGAACCACGACGATGAACATGGCGCCGAGCATGATGGGCCACCAAGCTGGATAGGCTTCGCTGAAGGTTGTTTTAGCTGTATTCGTAACTAATGCGCCAAGAACAGCGCCGCCAATCGTTGATCGACCGCCAATGGCTACCCATAGCACCATTTCAATAGATGGCACGATACCCATCTGCGCAGGGGAGATGATCCCTTCTTGAAGTACGAAGAGTACGCCAGCAAGCCCAGCTAACCCCGCGGAGAGGCAGTAGATGAATACCTTATACGTTACCGGATTATAGCCAATGAAGCGCACGCGATTCTCACCATCGCGAATGGCCGTAAGAATGTTGCCGAGTCGGCTAGTCACGAGCATGGTGCTAAGGATCAGCACGAGTAGTACGACAGCTAAGGTGAGATAGAAAAACAGCAGCTTGGTTGATTGCAACTGTAGGTTCAGACCAAGAAAGGTCGTGAAATTCGTCAAACCATTCGTCCCGCCCGTATAACCTTGCTGCCCAACGAAGAGTGTCACCGTAATGATGACCAAGGCTTGGGATAAAATCGAGAAGAATGCACCTTTAATCCGATTGCGAAACGTGAAATAACCAAGGATGAAGGCGACGATCATCGGTACGATGAGCGCCAATAGGAACGCAGCCGCGGCACTGTGGAACGGCACCCAGAACCACGGCAAGCTTTTGACACCACTCCAGGACATGAAATCAGGCAATTGATTTGGCGTGGAAGCCAGCTTCAAGTGCATGGCCATACAATAAGCGCCGAGACCGAAATATACGCCATGACCAAGGCTCAAAATGCCGGTATATCCCCAGATTAAATCAATTCCGATCGCGATAATGGCATAAGCCAGGAATTTGCCGAGTAAGGATAAACGAAAGTCAGACAAGAATAGGGGGGCAAGCGCGATGAGTAGTAGACAGATCCCATAGATGGTTAGTTTGAGCTTAGATTGTTTGGCCAAAAGCATAGATGGTAGTCACATCCTTTCTTCAATCTAAGGATCTCGAACGCATCGTTACAAGTCCCATTGGTTTCCATTGTAGGAAGGCGATGATCAGTGTAAACACAAGTACTTTACCGAGTGTAGCGCTGGTTGTATATTCCAAAGCCGTATTGAAAACGCCGATGCCGAGTGCTCCAGCTACGGTGCCGATTAGCTTGCCGATTCCGCCAAGCACGACGACCATGAAGGCATCTACAATATAATAGGTCCCAATTGTGGGCCCGATCGGTCCTAGTAAGGACAGGGCACAACCGGCAATACCTGCCATAGCGGAGCCAAAAGCGAAGGATTGCGCATCAACTCTACGGGTAGATATTCCTAAACACGAAGCCATTTGGCGATTTTGCATAACCGCTCTCATTCGTCTTCCGCCAGCAGAGTGATAGAGATACAGATAGATAATCAAGATGCATATTGCGACAAGCCCAATGATAAAGAGTCTCTTATATGGAAGAATTAAGTCAGCCGTTACATGCCATCCGCCTTCTAGCCATTGTGGTGCTTTCACAGCGACGTTAGGAGCGCCGAAGATGGATCGTGCAATTTGCTGTAAGGCAAGGGAGACGCCCCAGGTAGCGAGTAGGCTATCCAACGGTCTGCCGTACATGAAGCGAATGAGCACAACTTCGAGCAGCCACCCTATGGCGAAGGCAACGACAAAGGCAACGCCAAGTGAAACGACGAAATACCAGCCGAATGCAGAAGCGGGCATATACGATTGAAACCATTTCTGTACGAGGTAAGCCATATAAGCACCAATCATAATAAATTCGCCATGCGCCATATTCATAACGTTCATGAGACCAAAGGTAATAGCGAGACCAATTGCGATCAAAAGCAGAATGGAGCTTAAGCTGAGTCCGTTAAATATTTGAAGCAGTAGCAAACTCATAGCGACCTCTCCTCTCTGAAACCGGAGTAAAATGATGAAATCCAGGACTGCGGTTAGGCAGTCCTGGTTTCTGAGTACCAACTTGTAAGAATTATTTCGTTACTTCTGCGCCCCAAGGGTATGTTTTGAGGAATGGATCTGGTTTGAGTGCTTTACCGGAATTCCAAATTTCTTTGATTTGGCCATCGGCTGTAATTTGACCGATACGTGCTGTTTTGTAAATATGTTGATTCTCACCATCGATGGTGACTTTACCTTCAGGTGAATTCCACTCGATTCCTTTGGCTGCTGCTTTTACTTTCTCTACGTCAAAGGAACCTGCTTTCTTCACAGCTTCAGCCCACAGATACACAGCTGTGTACCCAGCTTCAATTGGATCATCCGTTACGCGGTCCTTACCGTATTTGGCTTTGTAAGCATCAACGAATTTTTTGTTTTCAGGTGTATCTGTTGTTTGATAGTAGTTCCATGCTGTGTAGTGACCGTCGAGAACGGAAGCACCGATACCACGCACTTCTTCTTCAGCAATACTAACGGACATGGTTGTTAAATCTTTTGCCGAAATTCCAGCATCTTTCAGCTGCTTGAAGAAAGCAACGTTACTATCGCCGTTCAATGTGTTGAAGACAACGTCTGGTTTTTCCTTTTTAATCTTACTAATGATTGTATTGTAGTCTGTGTGTCCAAGCGGTGTGTATTCTTCAGCTACCAGTGTCCCGCCATCCGCTTTCAGCTGCTCTTTAATAATTTTGTTGGCTGTTCTAGGGAAGACGTAATCAGAACCGAGGAGGAAGAATTTCTTGCCTTTGTTTTGCAGGAGCCATGTTACTGCGGGGATGATTTGTTGGTTCGTTGTTGCGCCGACGTAGAAGATGTTAGGTGAGGATTCTACGCCTTCATACTGTACCGGGTACCACAGTAATCCTTTGTTTTGCTCGACAACCGGTAGTACGGCTTTACGGCTAGCTGATGTCCAACAACCGAAAATGGTTACTACGCTGTCTTTTTGCAGGAGCTTCTTTGTCTTCTCTGCAAAAGTTGGCCAATCCGATGCCCCATCTTCGATCACGGGTTTAATCTTTTTGCCCAATAGTCCCCCAGCTGCATTAATTTCATCAATCGCCATGAGCTCAGCATCTCGTACAGATACCTCACTGATGGACATTGTACCTGTTAGTGAGTGAAGAATTCCCACTGGTACGGTATCGCCAGATGTTGAAGCCACAGGTGCAGTCGTCGTAGAGGTGGTAGATTCTGTCTTCGCACAGCCGGCCGCTACTAACATCAAAGCCATACTTAGTGCAACTGTAAGCTTACCTTTGTTTCTTATCTCTCTCATTCACGTCCCACTCCCTTGCCTTACAAGATTTGGATTACATGGCTTATGATAAATGGCGATACAAGTTAATGTCAATATAGATGACATTGAAATACAGTTTTTTGGTAAAAATGCACAAACTTAAGCGGAAAACTTGTGAAAATCACATGAAAACGAAAAATTCGGTTCGATTACACCGTTTTAACGTCAATATACATAACATTAAAGATTTACAATCGTGAAATACACGAATATAATGAGTGTAAAGGATTGCCATTATTCGGATTTAGAAGAGGTGAGAAACGTGCATTTAACGGAAAGAGAGAAAGAGAAGCTACTCATTACCGTAGCTGCTGACTTAGCTAGACGAAGGCTTGCCAGAGGCTTAAAGCTGAATTATCCAGAAAGTATTGCTCTGCTGACCTCCGAAATCATGGAAGGAGCTAGGGATGGCTTGACGGTCGCGCAGCTCATGGCTTTCGGTACGACGATATTGAAGGCAGATCAAGTTATGGAAGGTGTGCCTCAAATGATTCACGAAGTGCAAGTGGAAGCCACGTTCCCCGATGGAACCAAATTAGTTACCGTACATGAACCTATTACTTAATTACCATGAAAGGGGCGAGCACATGGTTCCCGGTGAATATCGAACAGCCAAAGGCTATATAGAAATGAATGTTGGCAGACAGACGATAGAAATCATCGTTACGAATACAGGAGATCGACCAGTTCAAGTGGGGTCGCATTTTCATTTTTTTGAAGTCAATCGAGGGTTGGATTTCTCTAGAGAGCTGGCCTTTGGCATGCGCCTAGACATTCCAGCAGGAACGGCAGTCCGTTTCGAGCCTGGTGAGCAGAAACCAGTTCAACTTGTCGAATTAGGCGGAGCCAAATTGAGTTATGGACTCAATAATTTAAGTCAAGGATTAGCGGAAAAAGACAAAATGCCGGCAGAAACGAAAGCAAGATGGCAGGCTTGGGAGGGGATGCACGGTGAGTCGAATAGATCGTAAGAACTATGCACTGATGTTTGGCCCTACTACAGGCGATGCCATTCGATTGGCAGACACAGAACTATGGGCACAAATTGAGCACGATTACACCGTATATGGGGATGAATGTAAATTTGGCGGCGGCAAGGTTATCCGTGACGGTATGGGACAATCCAGCGGCGCGACCCGTGCACAGGGTGTTCTAGATACCTTAATAACGAATGCTGTCATTATTGATCATTGGGGAATTGTCAAAGGTGATATCGGTATTCGTGATGGTCATATTGTTGGTATTGGCAAAGCAGGTAACCCAGATATTATGGATGGCGTCCATCCGAATATGATCGTAGGTGCGAGCACCGAGGTTATTGCGGGTGAGGGTAAAATCGTAACGGCTGGCGGCATCGACGCGCATATCCATTTCATTTGTCCGCAGCAAATTGAAACTGCGCTTTCCTCAGGCGTGACGACGATGATCGGCGGTGGTACAGGTCCAGCAACCGGAACGAATGCGACAACCTGCACGCCAGGCGCATGGCACATGCAGCGGATGTTGGAGGCAGCCGAAGGGTTCCCGATGAATCTGGGCTTTACCGGCAAAGGGAACTCTTCCTTCTTGGCGCCTCTGACGGAACAAATTGAAGCGGGCGCCATTGGCTTGAAGCTTCATGAGGATTGGGGAACAACGCCGGCAGCGATCGACATGTGTTTGGAAGCGGCAGATCGTTATGATGTGCAAGTGGCGATTCATACGGATACATTAAATGAAGCGGGATTTCTTGAGGACACGCTTGCAGCGATCAAAGGACGTACCATTCATACGTATCATACCGAGGGAGCGGGAGGCGGTCATGCACCGGATATTATCCGAGCGGCCGCTGAGCTGAATGTCCTGCCCTCCTCGACCAATCCGACACGCCCGTACACGATCAATACAATAGAAGAACATTTGGATATGTTGATGGTGTGCCATCACTTGGATAGTCGAATTCCGGAAGATGTCGCTTTCGCCGATTCTCGGATTCGCCCGGAGACGATTGCAGCGGAGGATATTCTGCATGACTTAGGCGTGTTCAGTATGCTGAGCTCCGATTCACAGGCAATGGGGCGAGTGGGTGAGGTCATTATTCGAACGTGGCAAACCGCGGATAAAATGAAAAAACAGCGCGGACCGCTAGCTCCGGATACCGAAAGCAATGATAATTTTCGCATCAAACGGTACATGGCGAAATATACAATAAATCCAGCGATTACTCACGGCATCTCGCATCTTGTAGGGTCGATTGAACCAGGCAAATTCGCAGATTTGGTCATTTGGAGTCCGATGTTTTTCGGTGTGAAGCCGGATCTCGTCCTGAAAGGCGGCAGCATTGCTTATGCCCAAATGGGAGATCCGAACGCATCCATCCCAACACCGCAGCCTGTCTTCGGTAGACCGATGTTCGCTGCATTTGGGAAAGCGTTGACGCAAAGCTCGATTACCTTCGTTTCTCAGGCAGCGTATGACAGCGGGATCGGGGAGCGATTCGGATTGCAGAAGCGGATTGAGCCGGTGAAAGGCTGCCGCAGCATTTCCAAGAAAGATATGATTCATAACGACGGAACTCCTTCTATAGAAGTGAATCCGGAAACCTATGAGGTGAAGGTTGATGGCGAAGCCGTAACCTGTGAGCCTGCGACAGAGTTGCCGATGGCTCAGTTATATTTCTTATTTTAAAAAGAAGAGAAGAAAGTCCCGATTGAGGTGACAACATTGACTGCGTTAGAACATCCGCCGTTCCATTGGTTAGCTTATCAGCAACTGTTGGATTCAGCGCTTCCGATTGGCGGGTTTTCCCACTCCTTTGGATTGGAAACACTCGTCCAGCAAGGGAGATTGACGACGATTGGGGAGCTCGAATCCTATATTCGGTCGATGCTTGCGGGCAGTTGGGCATCCTCGGATGCCATGGTCATTAAAGCGGCTTATCTGCACATCCCTCGAGGGGAGTTGGGGCAGCTTTGGGACCTCGACCATATGCTTCATGTGCAGCGGGTAGGGAGTGAGACGCGAAGCGGCGTTCAGAAAATGGGGCGCAGATTGCTCCAATTATCACGTTCGCTGTATCCGGAGCTGAATTGGCAGCCGCTCGATGATGCGGTAAGTGCTGGGAAATGCAGCTCGAATCATCCCGTTATTCATGGATGGGTGAGCTACCATTTAGGCGTTCCTCTCCATCAGGCTGCTGAAGGCTATCTATATATGTGTATCATGACATGTATCAATAGTGCACTCAGGCTAATGTCCATTGGTCAAACGCAAGGTCAGATGCTGCTGGCGAAGCTCATTCCTTTGACGGGAAGTGAATGGCAGCGAGTTTCACATTTGGATCCAATGGAGGCTTACACGAATTCACCGGCGGCTGATTTAGCAATGATGCAGCATGAAACGTTATATTCGCGTTTGTTTATGTCATAGAAGGAAATCTAGATATATCTGAGGAGGAATTACTATGTGTCAAGGAAACGGTCATCATCATCACGAATGGGAGAAGCCAGCAGCAGACCGCAGTCGCCCGATGCGAATTGGGATCGGAGGTCCCGTAGGTTCCGGTAAAACAGCGCTAGTAGAGCGCTTGGCAAGAAAGTTGAACGGCCGCTATAGTATCGCCGTTATCACGAATGACATTTATACGAAGGAAGATGCACGTATTCTGATTAGTTCTGAAGCCCTGCCAGAGGAGCGAATCATTGGGGTAGAGACAGGCGGATGTCCGCATACGGCGATTCGTGAGGATGCATCGATGAATTTCGAAGCGATTGAAGAGCTGGAGAAACGATTCGAGAATCTCGATATTATTTTCATTGAGAGTGGCGGTGATAATTTGGCAGCTGCTTTCAGTCCGGAGCTCGTGGATCGCTTCATCTATATTATTGACGTAGCCCAAGGGGAGAAAATCCCTCGTAAAGGCGGGCCAGGCATCATGCGATCAGATATGCTGATCATTAACAAAATCGATCTTGCTCCATATGTAGGCGCTTCTCTGGAAGTAATGGATTCCGATACGAAAAAAATGCGCGGCGAGCGCCCGTATATCTTCTCAAACCTGATGGGTGGTACAGGGTTGGATGATATCGTGTCTTGGGTGGAGACGGAGTTCAGCCATGCCTAAGCTGACTGGGGAGATATCCGCACAATTTGCGGTGCGCAGCGGCTTCACACGGCTCGTACACAAATATCATGCCTCCCCGCTCAAAATCGCCAAAACGTTTCGTTACGAGAACGAAACGTTTCTGGATGGTGTCGCGCCCAAAGATCAATTGGGCGTATATATGATGGATTGCTCACCTGGACTGATGGCCGGTGATCATTATGAAATTAACGTGCGCCTTGAAGAGGGCGCACGTGTTTTTCTAACGAACCAGTCGTTCACGAAGGTGCATCCTTCTTCGGAGGATCAAGGAAGCACGCAGCATCAAATACTTCGACTGGAAGCTGACGCGCTGCTCGAGTATATGCCGGAGCCGCTAATGCTTTATAAGGATGCGGATTTATTCGCTGAAACGGAAGCGCATCTATCGAGAGGATCAGCATTGATTTTCTCCGATGTCCTTTGTCCCGGTCGCACGCAGCGAGGGGAAATATTTCACTATACTAGGTATGTGAACAGGATGAAAGTCTGGTATGAGGGCGAGTTGATCTTTTATCAGAATCAGCGTGTTGAACCAGGGACGATGTTGCTGTCTTCACCAGGCTGCTGGGAAGGCGAGACGCATATGGGGAATCTGTTTGTCTTCTCAGACCGGCTCGGTCCACGCCACCTTGAAGTCATTGTGGACAAATTAAGTCAGCTGGAAAGCCATAGGGTTCGAGTAGGAGCAAGTCTAACTTACAAATATGGACTTGTTGTGAACGTCATGGGCAGGCATGCCTGGGAGCTGCAAGATGTCTTGACGAAGGCATGGCATCAAATCCGCCGCAGCTTATTTGATTTAACGCCGTTGTTAGTGAATAAATAGAAAGAGGAGGCAGGTTATAACCTGTCTCCTCTTTCTATTTATCCGGCTGTGGGCGGGGGAATATGTTTAACGCTGAAGCTTATGGACACTATCCCAATGGCTCAGGATCGCCAACGCGTGCTTGCCTGAGCGAAGGGGATAGTGGCGATAGATAGCTTTATGGGAACATAGTTAGCGGCGATAAGGTGTCCCAGAGGCTAATTACACAAATTTTTCACATATTCCAAAATGGAATCGAATGGTAAGTGCATTTTCCACGCATACTGGAAGGGAGAATCGACAATATGATGACAACTGCCCGTGCTTCATTGTCAAATGATGTAGGGGTTGGTATGATGAGAATGTTCATTAAGGTGTAGGATCGGAAATTCGATATAGAGGAGGTAAACGCACATGGATAATCAAGTCACTTACGAAAATGTTTCAACCGGCTCGTCCCAAGGGCAAGCTGGAACTGATGCCATAGATGCTAGCTCGACGAAAGGTGCAAATGGGCCTGTGACCTTGAAGGAATATTACCGACTGGTGAAACCGGGTATTATTTATTCCAATTTGATGACAGCATTCGCTGGATACTGGGTAGCGGCCAAGTGGGAAGTTGACTGGCTCCATTTATTTATGACGATGCTAGGCACAGCACTTGTTATGGCTGGAGGTACGGTACTGAATAATTATCTGGACCGTGAGATGGATGCGAAGATGGAACGCACACAGAATAGAGCACTGCCAAGTGGACGGTTAAGCGCCAATTTTGTTCTTTGGTTCGGAATTATTCTTGGTACGATTGGATTAGGGGTTCTCTATTTAGGGGCGCATTCACCTTTAGCTACATTAATGGGTTTACTTGGATTGTTCTTTTATGTTTGGATCTATACAGCGTGGTTCAAAAGAACATCGGTATGGAGCACATTCGTAGGAGCGATCTCAGGAGCAGTACCACCTCTGATCGGTTATTGCGCAGTTAGCGGGAATATTGATTTGGGAGCGATCTTGGTTTTCTTGTTCTTATTCTTATGGCAGCCGCCGCATTTCTGGGCGCTTGGTATTCGCCGTATGGAAGAGTATCGTGCAGCGGGCTTCCCGTTATTGCCGGTAGTCAGAGGAACTTTTGTAACGAAAATTAGTATGGTTCGTTATGTCGTTCTATTAGTACCTGTTACAGTAATGTTAACGGCATATGGGTATGTAGGGACGATCTTCTTAATCGTATCGACCATTCTTGGATTAACGTGGGTTTTCATGAGTGTCAAAGGATTCAAAGCAAATGGGGAAGCAGAAATTGTATGGGCAAAGCGCATGTTCTTGTTCTCCCTTTTATATTTAACGCTGTTATCGATCTTGATGGTTATTGATACGACAGCGAAAATTTAGTCTGGGGGACGAAAACGATGGGGACGTTTTTGGAGAAAAACTGGTTTAAGCTAGCACTGGGTGCGATTTTAATTGCGATGATTGCATCCTTTGCTTATAAATTAGTGACGAACGGCAGTAAGCCGGATGAAAGATTAACAGCAATGAAAGCAGCACCTTCGTTTCAGCTTCAAGATTTAGATGGCAAAACAGTGACCTCCCAAGATATGGAGGGTAAAGTGAGACTCGTGTATTTCTTCTTTTCATACTGTCCGGATGTATGTTTGCCAACAAGCTTCTTAATTTCACAAGTACAAGATGAATTGAAGAAGAAGGATCTTCTCGGATCGAAAGCAGAAATCCTATCGATTACAATTGATCCTACAAGAGATACGCCTGAGGTGTTAAAAGCTTTCGGAAATCGTTTCGAATCGAAGCCGATTCCAGGTGGATGGACGTTCCTCCGAGGTGAGGAAGCGAAGGTTCAGAAGCTTGCTGAGGACTTCGGTATCATGGTCATCAAAGAGAAGGACGGTAATTTCTCGCATGCCAATGCGATTTTGTTAGTGGATCCGAAAGGACAGCTAAGAAATTACTATGATGCAAGCAATCCAGAGTTGGATGCGGAGCATATCGTGAAGGATGTTGTAACCCTTTCAAAAGGGAAATAACGCAAAGTGATTATTCATAAGCAGGGTTGGGCGCAGGGTAGATAATATACGCGTCCAGTCCTGCTTTTTCTAATTGCCCAATGAGATATTCTTCTGGTGTGCCTTCGACACCTGCGTAGCCCTTACGGGTATAGATGTGTTCGGCGTCGGGAAATGTATCGCGCAGCAAATAGCGGATTTTTTTGCCGGATGCGTCATTGTCAGTGAAAATATAAACAGGCAGATCGCCTACCTTTTTGCGCAGCGAGTCCAAGGTAATGGAACTGGGAGTGCCGAAGGTACAGTGGATGATGACAGTATCATCAACGACTCGCTTCAAGCGACTTTTATCATTTTTTCCCTCAACAATTATGGTAATGGACATGGATTCACCTTCACTCCTTTTTAGAGTAGTATACCCCGTTTGGAGCGGCGATCCAAGTAATGCGGAGCTGCGATATTTCCTGGGAAATGACAAGGATTTACAGCGTATGACACATGGAAAAAGGCCTGACGACATCAAGCCTTTTTATAGTGAAGAGAAATTATGAAGTTATCACAGGTGATTTGAACGTACGAAACGGCAGAAGCGATAGGGCTAACATCAGGATGAAGAATGCAATGAAGTAGGAGGATATATGATCGCGAAGTTGGCCGGCCATCATGGGTCCAATAAAGGCACCGACCGAGTATGAAATCGAAAGCAAAGAAAACACACGACCATATCTAGAGCTGCTGGTAATACTGGCAAGTAAAGCTGCAAGTGCGGGATAAATGACACCTTTGGCCATTCCGATTAAGAAAAGGGATACGGTTAATGGAATTGGCCACTGGATGGCTAATCCGAAGAAAACTGCGGCAAGCCCGATACTCCCACAGATTGTCCGTAAAAAAGGTGATATTTTATTCAAAAACCAAAAAGAGATACTAAGCAATGCGCCTAAACTGACTAATGTGAAAAAAACGCCAGAAGTAAGGATTGACTCTCGTGCTGATTTCATTAAGGGCAGCTCGAAGAACAAAATCCCCTGTGAGCAAGAGAGTGCCATGGGAATAAGGAAGAAAAGCCAGGGGATAGAGACACCATCACCTTCATCATCTTCTTTGATATCCTGTGATGCATGATGTCCGTGCGGATCTAAGAGGGCTTTGGCTCCTGCCTTGTCCGCTTTGTGAGCTAGCATTTCCTTCTCTTTTACACCGAAAATGGCAAGAATACCCGTGAAAATAAGGATCCAGCCTAATACGGAAAAAGAGGTTGTAAAGCCAATCTTGGCTACTAATACAGCACCTGCCGCAGGTGAGACTACGGATGCTAGTGTGTGGACCAGGCCGTTGCCTGCCATGAGTTTGCTTTGATGAATGCGATCACGCGCTATGCGAGCAAGTAGAGATAAACAAGCAGGTGATAGAAAGGCAAGTACAAATCCACTGATGGAACGAATGTAAAGCAGATGCCACGGATCTTTCACATTGGATTGAAATAGTAAGATGATCCCTGCTACAATTAAACTACAGACAATGAAAAATTTACTGCCGTATTTGTCTACACCATAGCCTGCAAGGAGATTGCCAGGAAGGTGTGTGAGTGAATATACGCCCATGATGAGCCCTATAAATGAAGGAGCAGCTCCCAGCGATAAGGCGAAAGGGGATAAAATCGGGTATTGCGCGTGTAAATCAAAAAATGCAACAAACATAAATAAGTATAACCATATGGCTGTTCGCACGGTTTTACCACCTCGATCCTTTAGTTTCATCTCTTCTTAAGTTTTACGCCGCTCGTCCCAAGGATATGACCGTTCGGGACAAATGACACAAATTCGAAACAGGGAGGAAGTATGGACCCTATAGTTTTTATACTTTTGGCTGCCGTCGGAATTTTTCTAGTTTTTCGTTTAAGACAATCTTATCGTAAAACGGGAAAAAGCATAGATAAGACCAGAGAAATCGAGCAGAAGCTAGCACAGTTAAGGAAAAAAAGAGATGAAGATTAAGGAGTCCGTGTAGTATGATAGGAAGGGACTTTTGGATTATAAGGAGGGGTTAAAGTTGGATCAGTGGATTTCGTTTGCACAGGATCGTTGGTATTTAATTGTAGGGGCTATTATTGTTCTATTTATTGTGATTGGTATTGTCAAAACCGTGGTGAAATGGGTCGTAGTCCTTGTCATCGTTGGGGCGCTTATCGTTTATGGAGCGAGTTATAAGGATAAAATAAAAGATATTGGGGCAACGGTTATTTCTCAAGTCAGCGATGACATCAAAGATAAGACGATTAGTGCCTTGACTTCGGAAGCCAAAGAGGCGAAATTCAAGGCTAACCCAGACGGTTCCTTTTTAATTACGACGAAAAGTTTGCAAGTAGAAGGGAAACCAGGATCCGATGAGGTTCAGGTCACTTTTCTCGGGAAAACTTTCAAAATGAATGCAAATGCTGCGGTGAATGCATTCATCGAGCAAGCAAAGAAAAATGCCTAGTCATTAGCTGGGCTAGCCTATCAAAGGAAGGTGAGTACACATGACGGATAACGCGTGGTTTTCAACCACCTCAATCAATTTTATATCCATCTTGATCGTTCTCACGATTGCAGCTTCTGTGCTGCAGGGGTTTTTCCGTGGTGGCTCTGGTTCAGCCAGGCATTTCGTTGCTATGTTGGTGGAAGCAGTGCTCGCCATCCTCGCCATGTTTATTGCTTGGAAGGGTGTGCAACTGATTTCACCTTGGATTCAAACGTGGCTGAAAGATCAGAATTTGCAGATTCCAACGGTGGACATAAGTGCGTTAAAACAAGCTTACTATACCGTCATTACTAGCTTGCGCGATTTTCCATTACTCCGTTTTGGCGTTTTATTTATTCTCGGCTATGTTATTATCAAACAAATCTTGAATCACTTGGTTGATTTAGTGTTAGGGCGTTGGTTAGCAGAACGGTTTGCCATGCCCAAACGGAGTCATTCTATCTTGAGCTCGATTTCAGGCGGGGCCATTGGATCCATAGCTGGATTTGCTAGAGCTCTAATGTTAATAGCTATTTTATTCATTTATGTTTCCATATTCCCTCATTCGATGCTAACCCCGTATATAGAGTCTTCACATATGTATCAAAAAGGAGCTCAAGAAGTGATTTCACCGTTCACAGGTGATTTTATTGCGGAGAAGGCGCCTGTTTTCACGCGTGCTGTAGAGCAAGAATTCACGAATATTTTGCAACGAAAATATGAAGTTCTTGACGCGAAAATTCCGGGTAACATTTCGGATGCGGCCAAAGAAATTACAGCGAATGCCACGACAGATGAAGAAAAGGCTAAATTGCTGTACAGTTGGGTCGGAACCCGCGTTCAGTATGATTGGAATAAAGTAAAGCTGTATGAAGAACAGCGAATTTGGAAGGAGCAAACGCCAGAAGATACGTTCAATACCAAAGAAGGCGTTTGTATTGATTATTCAAGGTTATACGCACAAATGGCCAGATCCATTGGACTTGATGTGAAGGTTGTCACAGGTCTAGGGTATGATGGTCAGGGTGGATATGGCCCGCACGCCTGGAATGAAGTGTATCTCAAGGAAACGAATAAGTGGGTACCTCTGGATTCTACTTGGGTGGCAAGTGGAGCTAATTGGTTCAATCCGCCGAATTTCGATCAAACACATGTGAGGGACGTTTAAAGGAGAGAATATGCGGAGAGAGTTACATGCTTATAAGATGATTTATTTGGATGCAGGTGATACGTTAGTAACGATTCCTGCGGCACAAACGATTTTAAAACAATACTTGCAACTGCGGGCAGTTGACCGTGATGAAGATCATATTAATGAACTTTTTACAGAAGCATTTCGTCTATTTTATTATGTTGAGAAAAAAGATAACTTCGTAGTATGCAGTCCAGAGTCAGATCGTGAATTCTGGGTTAACCTATACAACTATGTTCTGCATAAGTTAGGCGTTCATGAAGATTGGACAGAGGAAGAGATTTTCAACTGCTGTCATGAGTTATACGAGATTTTCACAGCACCGGAGTATTATGATTTATTTGATGATGTGAAGCCATTTCTGGAAGAGCTGAAGAAACAAGGTTTTCGTATCGGTATTATCTCTAATTTTGCGCCGACACTGAAAGCGATTCTAGCTGACAAAGGGGTATTACACTATTTTGACCCCGTACTGGTATCCACCGAAGTTGGTTTGGAGAAGCCTGACCCTGCAATTTTTCGGCTTGCTTTACAGATAGCGGACGTTGAGGCTAGTGATGTCCTATATGTTGGGGATCATGAGACGAATGATATTTGGGCCCCTAATCAAGTAGGAATAGATGCTGTTCGTATTATTCGGTACCCTTATCACACGGGAGATGGAATCCGATCTCTACTCGAATTGATTCAGGAACCTGCCGCTGAAGTACGATCTAAGTGATAGTGAGAAAGGATATGAACCCGCATGAAGTCATCCATTATGGATGATCCGAAGAAAAAAGAAATCACTAAAAAACGGCACTTTTCGTTTCGGATCAATATATTTTTCTTCGTTACTTTTTTACTTTTTTCCGTACTCATTGTGCGGTTAGCGATTCTTCAATTCGTTCAAGCCAAGGATCTGAAGGCTGCGGAGAATACCAATACGAATCAAACCAACAAAATCGCCCCAATTCGCGGCAATATTTATGATTCTACGAAATCCCCGCTGGCGTATACCATTCCCGTACAGTCCTTATTTTTCCGTATTGAACCAGGCCAGGATAAGGATGCTAATATTGATTTAGCCAAACGCATTAAGAGCGAAGTATTTGACAAGTATGCTAAACCGAATACAGTTAGCCCAACAGCTGAAGAGATTGTTCTTGCCATGGACTTGGGCTATGACATTAATAAAAATAAAGTGAAAGACCCTAGCTACTATTCCGTACCACGCCGTATTAAAGCAGATTTATCCAATGCTGAAATTGCATTTTTGCTGGAACACCGGGATGAATTCAAAGGGCTGGAAGTGACGGAAGAAAGTATCCGTACCTATGAGGTGGAAGACGATAAGACGACAATTGCTACACAATTGGTCGGATATACGAATGCATTTTCAACTGAAACAGCGAAAAAAATCTATAAGGATAATCCGAATAGTGAAGAATATTTAAGTAATGAGAATGTCGGTTTCGATGGGATCGAGCGCATGTATCAAGATGAGCTGCGCGGCAAGAATGGGAGTAAGAAGTATCCAGTGAATGCCGCGATGAAAATCATTGGAAGAGCCGAAGTCACAGCCCCGATTAAGGGGAATAATCTGTATCTGTCGATCAACAAGGACGTTCAGAAGGCGACGGAGAAAATGCTGCATGATCATATCCAATATCTCCGTTCTCCTTCCAATGCGAATGATGCGTATTTGAAATATGGGGTAAAGGCCTCCTCGGGCTTCGCAGTAGCGATGGAAGTGGACACTGGACGTATCATCACGATGGCGAACTACCCGGATTATGATGCTAATGCTTGGACAGGTGGGATGGCAACAGCCACCTATAAGGAGATCGAGACGTACATACAGAATGGTACGATCACTACAGCTAAAGCCAAATATCCAGACGCTAAAGAGAATGCGAAGCATCCTTCTTCCATTGTTTTCATGGGTTCAACGATTAAACCGTTATCCGTATTAATCGGATTAAAAGAAAAGTTCTTTTCAGCGGGGGTTCAGAATTACAATGATACAGGTACATTTACCTTTGGTAGGGATGGCAATAGCTCCATTTCAAACTCCGATAAACACGCTTATGGCAGTTTAAATGCGTCGTCCGCCATTGAGGTTTCCTCGAATACGTATATGTCGGCAATGGTAGGTATCCCTTTCTGGAATAAATATGGACGGGAAAACTCGAAGGTTACAGCCAAATGGGCAGAGTATCTAGCTAAGTTCGGGATGGGTGTGCAAACGGGCAGTGGATTGCCTGGTGAATACGCTGGATCCAATGACTTTATTAAAAATGCGGAGAAAGACAGTTACCAATCCGCGATGGTTTACGCATCCTGGGGACAGAATGAGAAGACGACTACGCTGCAACTTGCGCAGTATACGGCAACGCTTGCTAGTCGTGGGAAACGGATGAAACCTCAATTCGTAGAAGAAATACGTGATTATCAAGGCAATCTGGTGAAAACAATTGAGCCTGAAGTCCTAGATGATTCATCCAAGGAGTTCTCACAAGCGGACTGGAATACAATTATTCATGGGATGAAAAGCGGTGCTCAAGGCATTGACGAATTACCCTTCAATGTCGCTCGTAAGACAGGAACATCCACACAGGATGTGGCTGGAGGAAGAGTTGAGAATGCCGTACTGATCGCCTTTGCACCGGTGGAGAATCCCAAACTGGCCGTAGCGGTCGTAGTGCCGGAAGGTGGTTTCGGACGTTATGGAGCATCTCCAATTGCGGCGAAAATTTTCGAAGCATATGACGCGGCATACGGTGGTGTTCTGACGAAACTTGGCGGCGGGAAGCGGCCTTGGTAAGTAAGTGGAAGAAAGATAGTGGAAGAAGTACGAATGGGAAGAGAGCTTGCTGCGGCAGGCTCTTTTTTGTGATTAAAGCTATTGAATTTGGTGATGGATATATTGCCGAGTTATGTCGGCATCGGTTGTCAACAGTTGAGTGGAGAGTGCCACTATGCACAAAGTACAATCCGCAATCCGTAACCCGAAACTCGCAAACCGGAAACCACATATCACAAACCGCAGCCCACAAACCGTAAACCGCAAGCCATAAACCATAAACCATAAACCATAAACCATAAACCATAAACCATAAACCATAAACCATAAACCTCAACCCACAAAGCACATACCGGAAACCACAAACCGCAAACTATAAACCATAAACTACAAATCTCAAATCACAAAGTACAAGCCGCAACCCGCAACCCGCAACCCGTAAACCCCAAACCGCAGATCACATACCGCAAACCGCAACCCGTAAACCCCAAACCGCAGATCACATACCGCAAACCGCAACCCGTAAACCCCAAACCGCAGATCACATACCGCAAACCGCAAACCGCAAACCGCAAACCGCAAACCGCAAACCGCAAACCGCAAACCGCAAACCGCAAACCGCAAACCGCAAACCGCAAACCGCAAACCGCAAACCGCAAACCACTAATCACATAGCAACTGCAACTGCTCGCTGCAACTGCTCGCTGCCGCTGCCGCTGCGACTCCCCGCCCACTGAACGTCGGTCGACCCATTTTTGCGAATAGATGGATTTCCTGTAGTTAATTCTTCGTAAAATCGATATAAATCGAGAATAGCTGGATTTTGTACAGTTAATTTCAGGAAATTTCGCTAATATGTGCTGATGGGGGAGAATTAGCTACATGTTTTCCATCTAAATCGATTTACCCGGTGGATTTCTCCTAAATAGCTGTACATTTTCCAGTTAAGTTAAGTTGAATCAAGTTAAGCTGAGAAAAATTAAGTCAGGTCGAGATAAGTTTAAGTTGATCTACTGGCACGTAATCGAGTAAAGATACTCTGCCTTTTTAGCAACGTGCACCAGTTACTGCCCAACGGCATATCCTATTCCAAGGGTAAGAATTAGCTTCACCCTAAATGTTGCCCGAGGTCAACTTTTGTGCACAGAGGAAAGGTGGTCGAATCTCATGAAAAAAAGCCGGTTATCTGCTTCTCTAAAACGACTTCTCATTTCCATCATTTTTCTATAGGCATCTGGGTTTTTCCATTCTCGTACGCTCATGGTATTTCCTGAAAGACGGGCTGATATGGTATACTAATATATCGGTTGTCCAAGAGAAAGAATGATGAGAGTACGGAGGAGTGAGTCTCACCATGTGTGGTATTACGGGTGTTATGTATTTTGAAGATAGAGAACCAACTGAGGCTATGCTTCAGCAAATGACAGATGTGATTGTGCATCGGGGGCCTAATGATGTCGGCTTCTGGACTGAGAACCGCATTGGCTTAGGATTTAGACGATTATCCGTTATTGATATCAAAGAAGGCCATCAGCCGTTAGCGAATGAAGATGAAACCGTCTGGATTATTTTCAACGGTGAAATTTATAATTACAAAGAGCTGCGCACGATGTTGAAGGAGCGCGGTCATATTTTCCGCACGCAGAGCGACACAGAAGTTATCGTCCATCTTTATGAGGAGTTTGGCGAGGATTGCGTGAAGCATATGCGTGGTATGTTCGGTTTTGTGATCTGGGACCGCAAGAAAAAGCAGCTGTTCGGTGCGAGAGACCACTTCGGTATTAAGCCGTTTTATTATCATGTGAGTGACCGTCAATTTCTGTTCGGCTCGGAAATCAAGAGCTTGCTAGCGGCGGAAGGCATGAATCGGTTGATCCATACGGACAGCTTGCTGAATTACTTGACCTTTCAATATGTGCCAGAGCCACATACGATGTTTCAAGGTATTTATAAGCTGCCGCCTGCTCATTCGGTTACAATTACTTTTGACGGCAAAATGACCCTACATAAATATTGGGATCCTATGTTTGAGCCGGAAGAGAAGCCATTTGACTACTATGTGGAACAAATTCGTGAAGGCTTGAAAGAGTCGGTCAAGCTCCACATGGTCAGTGATGTGGAACGCGGATGCTTCCTGTCGAGTGGGATCGATTCGACGGCGATTGCTACGCACATGCGGAATATCGAACCGATCCGCACATTCTCCGTTGGCTTCGATGGCGCCAACAACGAGACGCCGATCGCTGCTCAGACCGCAGCGACGCTCGGGACCGAGCACTACGACAAAATCATCACGCAGGATGATTTCTTTGCGACGATGCCGAAGGCGATCTGGCACCAGGACGAGCCTGTCGCCGATCCTTCGGCCATTGCCCTCTACCACGTGGCTCAGCTTGCACGCGAGCACGTAACGGTCGTGCTGTCCGGCGAAGGCGCGGACGAGCTCTTCGGCGGCTATCGCATCTATCGCGAGCCGCAGTCGCTCAAGCCGCTGGATCAGCTGCCGCCATCGGTGAAGCGCATGCTGAACCGCTTCGCACGCATTCTGCCGAGCGGAGTGAAAGGCCGCAACTATGTGTTGCGGGGGACGACTCCGCTAGAAGAACGCTTCCTCGGGAATGCCAAAATTTTCTCCGAGGATATGAAAGCGGAAGTGCTCCGTCTCGATAGTGAGATGCTGCGCGCCTACAAGAATCCTGTGCAAATCGCCGGCGATTACTATAACAAAACGAAACATCTAGATCCAGTAAGCCGGATGCAGTACATCGACATGAATTTGTGGATGCCTGGCGATATTCTCATGAAAGCCGACAAAATGACGATGGCGCATTCCTTGGAGCTGCGCGTTCCTTTTCTGGACAAGGAGCTGTTCGAAGTGGCTCGCCGCATTCCAGCGAAGTATCGCA
This sequence comes from Paenibacillus plantarum, assembly GCF_013141695.1. GTDB lineage: Bacteria > Bacillota > Bacilli > Paenibacillales > NBRC-103111 > Paenibacillus_E > Paenibacillus_E plantarum. Next base: position 14,435 of record NZ_WHNY01000016.1, on the reverse strand, counting down.
TAGCGAATGGGACAACGAAGTACATTTTCCGAAAAGCGATGGAAGGCATCATTCCAGATCCGATTCTGAATCGTCCGAAGTTAGGCTTCCCAGTACCCCTGCGGGATTGGATGAAAGGCGCTATGGGCGATATGGTGATGGATCAAATCAAAACCAGCGGTATTGAGGATTACATCGACATTGAAGCAGTTGAGAAAATGCTGCATAAGCATCGTATTGGTCAAGGAGACTACGCACGACGCTTGTGGACTCTCTATATTTTTGCACTATGGCACAAAACGTTCATGGAAGAGCTGCCTAAGAGAGTGCTTACTGCTTACTAGAACGACAAAGACAAATGTAAGGCAGCATGAGACAGGAGTTGACGCCAATGGGTAACTACAAATTAATCGCACTTGATATGGATGGCACCTTATTGAACGAGGACAAGAAAATATCTGCGGAGAATCAAGCGGCGATTCGCGAAGCCTCTGAACAAGGTAAAGTGGTGATCATGTCCACGGGACGCGGTGCCATCAGTGCTATGCCTTTCATTAAAGAGCTGGGGCTCTCAACACCCCTTGTTGTGGTAAACGGTAGTGAAGTGTGGGCGTCTCCAGATACGTTGCTGAAACGAACGCTAGTACCGATTGAAACGATACGTAATCTGCACCAGATAGCGGTGGAAAACGACTGCTGGTGGTGGGCGTATTCCGTAGCGGGTGTGTTCAATCGAGAAAGTGAAGGATTAGATTTGAATCAGCATGAATGGCTAAAATTCGGTTACTTCACAGACAATGCTGAGAAATTGCGACGCATTCGCGAAGTGGTGTCGAGTTGGGGGACGCTTGAAATCACCAATTCACACCCGTCGAACTTGGAACTGAATCCGCTCGGGATCAGCAAAGCAACGGGTGTTGAAACGGTATGCCAACTTCTGGGCATTGCGATGTCCGAGGTAATTGCTATGGGCGACAGCGAAAATGATATTGCGATGATTCGTGAAGCAGGATTAGGTGTGGCTATGGGAAATGCCCAAGATGAAGTGAAACGGATCGCTGATATTACGACAGTGACGAACAATGAGGATGCTGTCGCGCAAGTCATTCGCACTTACCTGCTCACCTAGCCCAGGACTAAGCTCCACATTCACGCTAACATGGAGGAATGAACTGCGCATGATTACCTTGGGTTGGATTGTCGTTATTCTTTTATTTGTCATCGGAATGGTGGGTGCCGTCTATCCAATCCTGCCTGGTGTACTAGCTATTTATGCTGCCTTTTTCATCTATGGTTGGCTGATCACTTGGAAGCACTTCGGCTTCTGGTTCTGGTTGATCCAGACCTTGGTTGTCATTATTATTATCGTGGCGGATTATGCGGTTAGTGCCTTAGGGGTCAAAAAGTTCGGAGGCTCGAAACCGGCAATCGTTGGAAGCACCATTGGTTTAATCATTGGTCCTTTCGTGATTCCAGCATTCGGGATCATCCTAGGACCATTCATCGGCGCCGTAGTGGGTGAATTAATTGCCGGAACCAATTGGCAAAACGCTATACGCGCAGGAATTGGGTCTGTGCTTGGTTTTTTTGCCAGCTCTGTGGTGAAAATTGTTTTGCAGCTGGCTATGATTGTTATTTTCTTCCTGTGGATCTTTTGAGGCTTAGAAGGACGTAAGAAAACTGTAAGAGAGAGAAGGAACGGACTTGACGAAGGTAACCAAAGATTCCCTTGTAAAAGGGACGCTCATTCTCACCGTGGCCGCGCTTGTAGCGCGGTTTCTCGGCGTTTTCCAGCGAATACCGCTGGTACATCTGCTTGAGGAAAAAGGGATGGGCAGCTATTCCATTGCTTTTAATTTATATTCCATCCTGCTCGTTATCGCAACAGCGGGTATTCCGAGTGCATTAAGTAAAATGGTTGCCGAGAAGAGAGCCATCGGTCGACCGCAAGAAGCACAAAGGATTTATCGGGCAGCAATTTGGTTTGCTGTCGTGGCTGGCGTTGGGATGACGGTACTGTTATACGTCTTCGCACCTATTTATGCTGAGAATATCTCGCACGGTGGACCGGATGCTACGCTAGCGACTAGAGCCATTGCACCAGCGATGCTGTTCTTCCCGCTTATTGCCATTATGCGCGGCTATTTCCAAGGCAGACAACATATGATGCCCAATGGTATTTCGCAAGTAGTGGAACAAATATTCCGCTTGATTACGTCCATTTTACTTGCCTATTTCTTGCTCAATATTTCACTGGGCTGGGGTGTGGCAGGGGCTTCCTTCGGAGGCGTTGTCGGAGGTGTTGCCGCACTTGCCGTCATGCTGTATTACGCTATGAAGCTGAAGCGAAATGATGCGCAAACACGTCAATCCATCGGGGCAGTATCACAAGCCGCTGCAGAGCAGATCGGAGCGACAGGTACAGGCGATCAACCAGCTGAAATGTTCAGGTATCGGGATATTTATCGAAGCTTGCTAAAGCTTTCGATCCCAATCGTCGTTTTCTCCGTCACCGTAACACTGGTGTATGCGATCGATACCTCGATGATTATCCCGTTGCTTGAAGATAAGATCGGTGCCGCGGAGGCCCTAGGCTTAGTCGGGATCATTGGTGGACGCGCGCAATCACTCGCGGGGATTCCCATTATTTTGGCCATCGCCTTGAGTCAATCCGTTGTACCTATTATTTCAGCAGCGTATTCGCGTAAAGATTTGAAACAGGTCGGACAGCAGACGACGCGCGTGTTACAGCTTGCGATTCTATCAGGTCTTCCTGCTGTACTTATGATCAGTATTGCGGCTAGACCGATCGACTTCTTCGTGTTTGGGTATGAGGATTCCGCTTATGGAATCGCCCATGGACCTGCGATGATCTCCTTGCTGACGGCAGGCGCAATGTTCCAGATCGTGATGCAGACCTCAGGAGCCGTTCTGATGGGGATGGGACGGATGAAGCCACTAATGGCTCATGTTGGTGTCGGCATCGCAATTAAGCTGCTTGGCAGCTTCGTTCTCGGGCATTGGTTTGGCATATACGGCATCATCATTTCAACAGGACTTTGCTTTATCGCGATGTCATGGCTGAATTTACGCACGCTCCGTAAGGAAGTATCGTTCACGATTCTGGGGCGTCGATTCGGTGGACTTCTCATAACAATCATTGTCATCGGCGTTCTTGGCTTTGCAGCGGAATGGGTGACGCACAACTATGTGGTGCCATTTTCTTGGTACCGTTTGAATCAAGGTATCCAAGCGGTGCTGATCTGCGGATTAACAGTGGCTTTGTATCCGCTGATGCTTATGGTTACGCGCGTGGTGACGAAGGATGATGTGAAGAACTTTCCATCACCCATACAGAAGCTCATTGGGAAAGCGAGTCGTTTGCTCCGACGTTCGTAATCGCATCCCGCTTGTTAGCGAATGATCTTCTTAATCGCTTGTGCACTTAGAACAGCGAGTTCAATTTTACTTAATCCTAGGCACAGATCTTGTGTCAAATCGTAAGCACTTGGAACCTTCATCGAGCTAATATGCTGTAAAGGTTCATGTTCAAGCTTTAACCAATCACCTCGCTCAACGGGAGCCATTGGCCTGTCAGGCCATGCCGAGTGAAGCGGGGGACTATAGAACGGCGCAGCTCCTTTCTTAAGGCTGTAGCCATCGAGCCTCTCCTGATATTTGCGATCAGGAGGGGTTTTTCGTATGGGGGCGAATAGATGAGGCCAGTAGTCGGAACGAGAGCCAGTGTGTGGAGTAGCAGACGCGAAAGCTAAAGCGCCTTGAAGCACACCTGGAGCTCCAAACAGGATCGCGTATAAGCTTTTGCCGAATTCGATGCGTTCGGAGAGCTTTGAGAAATTTTCAAGAATAAGGCCAGCAAGATGGGGTTGAGGTGGATCCATGGATGTGGAACGAAAAGGGAATCCGACATGATTGAGCTGCAGCCAGGCTTGTGTTTTGAACAGAGCGGTATCTAAGACCGTTTGTTTGTAGAGCGGATTCTGAACAACACGTTCTTCGACATAATGCTGCTCATTGACAATCAGACCTAAGGTGAGCAGTGCCGAATCTTGATGAAGCCAGAATTCCTGCCAGATGGGGAGCATCCAAGCGGATATATGTAAATGCGGAAGAAGGTGAAATAGGTTAATCCGCCTTTTTTTGCTTTCAGCATAGAGCAATAATTGCGGGTAAGCATCTTGAAAAATGAGGGCATTCGCGCGCTCAAGAAAGGAAAATATATACGCCGTGGCATCGTTGTTCAACAGGTGTGGCATAAGTTCACCACGTAAATCCGTCATGCACCAGCCGCCATTGCGGGAAACCATATGGGCTAACAAGGCCCAATGCAACTCGGGATAATCACGATAACAAGCCCAGTAGGCTTGTGTACGTGTCACGTTATTGCGATTATTGATCTTAGTTAGGGCAACGATTTGTTCCACAATCTGTTGTTCTTGAACAGTGGGTGAGGGAGATAAGACGCCTCCTTCCTGTAAGGCTATTTGTTGATGCAACGCTTTTTCTAATCTAGCTTGTGTGGCAGGAGGGATTTCGATGTTGGGAGTCGATGACCCATGTTCAGCAAGCTCTGAGGAAATCATGAACTTGGCGGCCTGCTGTTTAACAAGCTGTACAACTGCACCTGGCAGTCCTCGCATTTTCTCGTAAAACCCCTGATTATCCTTGTCTTTTGGTGGAAGATTGACTCTCATGATGGCCTCCTCTCTAGAAACGTAATCCTACTTTCTATTATTTGCATGTAACTAGTCAGGTATGTCATAGGTGTGAAAAAACGAAGGAAGAACTTTTGGGAAATCCAGATGTTGACAGAATAAGTGTATGGGTAGTATAGTACACTTAAAGTGTATGAACTAGTTAGTACACACACTAAATAATTCCAGTTTTACCTAGAAAGGAACATAGGAGATGGGTAGATGAACATTACGTTTAATAATCGCGATCCCGTTTATCTGCAGGTTGTCAGGTATTTCAAAGAGGAAATGGCCACAGGCAGGCTGAAAGGCGGACAAGAAATTCCGTCGCGGCGTGAGCTAGCAGGGCTGCTTCAAATCAATCCGAATACCGCACAGAAGGCTTATAAAGAAATGGAGGAGCAGAAGTTGATTACAACTGCTGGTAATTCACCGAGTCGGATAACGACGGATAAGCACATTTTGAATACCATTCGTGAAGAACTCATTCAAGAAGCCGTTGGGGTGTTCGTTCAATCCATAAGCAAGATTGGGCTGCCAACGGATGAATTATTGCGTGTTGTTAAAGAAAAGTATGAGGCAGAACGCGTAAGGGAGGTTTCGGAATGATCGAAGTGGATGGACTTGTGAAGCGATATGGTCGGAAAAATGTGTTGGATCTCGTTTCCTTTACCGCGGAGAAAGGCCAAATCACCTGTTTGATTGGGATAAACGGCGTGGGCAAATCTACGATTATGAAGGCGATCATGGGGCTGACCTCCATTCAAGGTGGAGTCATTCGTGTGGATGGTCAGATTCCAACTACCAAGACGTATGAGAAGGTTGTTTTTATTCCTGATACTTTAATTATGCCTTCACATATGAAAATTAAAGAAGCCATGCTATTTATGAAGGATTTCTATGGGAACTGGAATGAAGCGCGGGCGGAAGAGTTGATCACCTTTTTCAAATTGAATCCTGAGGATCGACTTTCGAGCTTGTCCAAAGGAAACTCTGCGAAGGCGAATCTGCTGCTAGGACTGTCTTTGGACGCAGACTATTTACTCATGGACGAGCCATTCTCGGGGATTGACATGTTCAGTCGCGAACAAATTACAGCCGTATTCACAAGCCATTTGATGGAAGACCGCGGTGTTCTGATCACAACTCACGAAATTCAAGATATCGAGCATTTGATTGATAAAGTTGTTTTGCTGGATGGAGGGCGGGTTCGCAAACAGTTTTATCCAGAGGAAATGCGAACGAATGAAGGAAAGTCCGTTGTGGATGTCATGAGAGAGGTGTATGTGACTTGAAATTCTTTATCAAGTTGTTGAACTGGGAACTTGTACGGTTTAGCAAACTATATGGTGCCTTGGCACTTCTGTTAGTAGTATCTCAGTTTGTGGGAATTTGGCTTACAGTCCAATCCTATCTCAGTGATGCACATGCTTGGGTAGACAGAAATGGTGGAACAGAAGCGCAATACGCGGAAAACTTTCAAAAATTGAATCTTATTAATATTTTTCATTCGGTCTGGTACGAAGGAGCCATCAGTTTATGTGCCATCGTTCTACTCCTTTATGTTTTTATGATTTGGTACAAGGAATGGTTCGGCCGGAATACGTTTGCATATCGACTACTTATGTTGCCAACATCACGAATGAACGTATATTTCGCTAAGTTAAGTGCAATTGTGCTGTTTGTATTTGGTTATGTCTCCCTACAATTTGTGGTGATTCCGCTTCAATTGGCCTCCTTCCTTGCCATCATTCCAGCTGAACTAAGAGTAACGGTTTCTATAGGGGAACTGATCCGAAGAGATCCTTTGCTGAATTTGTTTATGCCAAGCTATGTTATGCAATTTATTTTGTATTATGGAGCTGGGATTCTAGGGGTTTTTGTACTCTTCACGGCCATACTGTTGGAACGAAGTTATCGTTGGAAGGGCATTGTTGCGGGTATTCTGTACGGTGCAGCGGTTCTGATCGTGATCATTTTGCCACAAGAAATAAGTCAATTAGGAATTACGCTTCCATTATTTCCAAGCGAAATCGTGTTGTTGCAGGTGTTCATCGGACTGTGTATGATCGCCGTTTCAATCGGATTTAGTTCTTATTTACTGAGAAAAAAGGTGACGGTGTAAATTCTCGAATTCTCGAAATTCTCATGAAAAACTTTCAAAGACAATGCTAAGGAGGTGCACGCATGAAACGATACTGGCTGCTTGCTACACTGATACCTTTTTGTGTAATAGCCATGGGAACGTATTATGTGTCAGGTACTAGTGATCAGAAGCAGGAATTTGTGTTGAAAACGATGAAAGGCTTAGAAAGCGATGCTGCTGGGCTGCGAATTAAGGTAAATATGGATGGCATCACGACAACAGTTTCTACGAAAGGGAGCGAGTCGGAAGTCGAGCAACTCTCCTATTTGGAAAGGCTTGATGCGGAATCTTACTATGAGGATGATTTAAAACGGCTTGTCAAAGAGCAACGTTCTTTCATGCGAGGGAAGAATGATATGAATGCCTTTTATGAGGATGATAAGGTACTGGCGTATGTAGATACCGAAGCGCACAATGATGTATCCAAGAAGCAATCTAATAGGTTAACCATCTCAATAATGGGGAAAATGGACCAAGTGGAATCATCATTTCAAATTCGTACGAACAAGAAAAACGATGAATATATAGGTATCCATGACGTCCAGGTCAAAGATCAGGTCATGAAGGTGCTCGTTAATCGTATGCGATCTGACAAATATCCGCAGTTTTATCATGTTGGATACGATATGTATACGATTGATCTAACAAACAAAAGCTTGCTGAACAGCGAGCAGATCTTGACTGCTGAAACACAGGCCGATGGGATAAGAACGACTACATGGTATATATCGGACAAAGGTAAGCTTGGCCCGAGTGAATATGCGATATTTGATCGCAGTGAAAATAAAATCATAGATAAGGTCGAAAGTCAGACCGTAAAGAGAAATGAAGGGTTAGTAAACCGGGAAATTCGAGTATACGATATTTGGAACGGACAATGGCGGACACTGCAGAGTGAGCCACTGCATAGTTTTTTGATGGAGGATAACTCGATGGGGATGTCTATTCAGTTTGCCAATCAGGAGCTATCACTGGCCGCTATCTCGGAAAATAAAGACACTCACGTCATGGTAGTACATGTAGCGGAGAATAAAGTGATTCGTGATGTGCAATTACCGCTGCAAGCTATTCAGAAAGAGTGGGGCAGAGTCAATTATAGCGTAGTAGAGAAGGATCGATTGTATCTACTCATGTCTGGTCGTCCCAAACCATCCGCTGCTATCATTGAGCTGCAAACGGGGAACATCCTGTATCAGGGAGAAGTTGAGCGTAAGGATCAAAATAGTATTGGCTATATCAACGCGAACGGAATCGAAGTGCAGAACTAAAACTTTAGAAAACCCCCTAATCACCATGATTAGGGGGTTTTGTTTGTTATAAATGGGGATACGTACTGAGATGAATATCCAATTTAAGGTAAAGTTTCTCGCATAGAATATCCTAATCTATGAGTGGTCTGTGAGGTGATTCATATCCGGAAGCGAAAATGTCTTGGAACTACTGTCCGAAAGTCGAAAAAGAGCAAAGAACGGGTACGTAAAGCTGACTATGTATCGAAAACTTATTTCTATTACGCCATTTCAGATGGAGACAAGCGTTGCTATTCGGAAGAGGATCGGACCAAAGGTTATGGCGCTCAATCAATTCCTGATCCCAAAGCGGTTACTTTTGCACAAGTTTTCGTTAATGGTGTACTCCAGCCTAGCACGCTCTATCAAATAGAAAAAGGCTCTTTAACGTTAACATCGAAGGATGTGCCTGAAAAAGGTGTTCCCATCATCGTGCAAAGCATTCGCATATATAAGCGAAGATCGGGAAGGGGGTGAATTAGATGGCAGCCTCACTTATTAAACTATTTATTACAGCTGCGTTGGCTAATGCTCCAGTAGCTTCGGGCGGTGTTGTGACAACAACCGTAGATCCTGCTGTTACAAGATTTAATGCAGTGATTACAGGAGGAATGATTGGCGGTGCGGTAACAACCATTCCTGCAGATGATTTCTTAGATGATAATGGAAATCCCGTAGACGCGAACTCTCTACCAGCAGTGCCTACTGACGGTTACATTAACGTATATGTCAATGGTGTGTTACAACAGGAGGGTCTCTCTACGTTAACAACAGCTTCATTGGTTCTAGCCACGATCTTAGCAACAGCAGGCACACCTGTCGTTCTCGAAGTTGCTGATTTCTCAAACACGGATTCTACGATTACTACACCACAGACTATTTCGGCACCAGCGATTGATGTTACAACTTAAGAAAACAACAAAAACTTACATGTCTATGACATGTAAGTTTTTTTGTTGTTAGTTGTCTACTTCATCATTCGTTTGCTGAGCTAGACTAACTTTGGAGAGCCGTCCCGAACGGAGGAGCGCTTCGCGGAGTAAATATTCAATGTGTCCGTTAACACTTCGAAATTCGTCTTCTGCCCACTGCTCAAGAGCTTGGTGCAGCTTCGGATCTAGTCGAAGCGGGAAATTCTTCTTGGGAGCCATAACATGGCTCCGTTAGTACAACGTTCCGGTATTAATGACCGGCGTTGCTGAACGATCAGACACAATCGCAACTAGAAGATTGTTGATCATGGCAGCTTTACGCTCCTCGTCAAGCTGCAAGCCCTTCGCTTCCAATTGTTCGACAGCCAGTTGAACCATCCCCACGGCGCCTTCGACAATGATGGAGCGTGCTGATAAAATCGCAGAGGCTTGTTGACGCTGCAGCATGGCGCTGGCAATTTCGGTGGAGTAGGCCAGGTGAGTCAAACGGGACTCAATCACCTCAACACCTGCAACGGAAAGACGATGTTGAAGCTCTGTGCTGAGCTCAGCCGCAACCTCATCAGCATTCCCTCTTAACGAATAGCCTTCTGTTTCGTAACGATCATATGGGTACTTGCTGGCCACATGACGTAGTGCAGTCTCACTTTGAATTTCTACGAATTTCTCATAACTATCTACATCGAACAAAGCCTTGTACGTATCAACGACTTTGAACACGATCACAGCAGCAATTTCAATCGGATTCCCATCGATATCATTCACTTTTAATTTGACACTGTTAAAATTGCGAACACGCAGCGATATTTTCTTATGTGAAGAGAAAGGAATGACGAGCCACATGCCACTTTTGCGAATCGTCCCTAGATAGCTCCCGAAAAAAGTAATGACCGAGGCTTGATTCGGCTGAACGACATTAATTGTCGTGAGGGAGATGATGCTAACTACGATCAAAATAGCCCCTATTAAAAAGCTCTCTTGTGTGAAACTGTAAATACCTAGCCCGAGCGCGGCGAAAAATAAGAGTAAGCCGATAAAGCCATTGAGTGCCCATGTTTTCGTTTCTTTCATACGTTGAAAACCCTCCCTAGTGTATATCGTTGTGATATTTATATGATATCACTTTTTACTTAAATTGTAAAATTAAAAAAATGAGCTGGGATGCTGTGATAGCTTGTGATCAAAGAAAATAAAGTCCGTTAGTGGAAAATAGAATTCGTTAGTGAGTGTTTACTTTTTGAACATTCACTTATCTTAATTCTGGGGAGTCATTTGTTGACTATCGGTGGTTGCCATACAAACAATATAATATGCATGCATGATGGAAGGTGGCCCTTCACCCTGCTAACGGGCAGATTTGTTTAATGGTAAAATGAAACAAAGACACATTTATTGGGTGATCTAAATGGATATTTTTCGTTATGGAGACGTAGTACCAGGGGAAAGCATAGGAGCATTTCAAATCGGTATGAAGGCAGAGCAGTTACTAAATATGCTTGAGGATTATCAAAGTGAGCAAAGATCCAACTGCATCGTGGTTAAGACGTCCACATTGTGGTTTTGGTTGGATGAAGAGAATAAGACGTTTCAGATTATGGCAATTGACGGTTTCCTTGGGAAGTATGCAAAGCTTATTGGACTCGGTGATACAATATCGGATATCGAAGAACATTTCGGTAACTGTACACAAGATTCGTATGTTGTGAAGATGCCAAATATCGAGGGGATCTGTTTTGAATTGAAGGACGTCGATGAATATGATCAGGTATGGGATGAATTGAGCGCCCCTATCTGTTCAATCTGTGTTTACAGTGTTTAATAAATTTCTAAGCTAACTGGTAACGATAGCGCAATAAATTACACCATGACAAAGCTGCCGCGTTAAACGGCAGCTTCACCTAGATGGTATATTTAGCTATAGTTCAATAAAGTCAAGTTTAGCATCTCGAATCCTAATCACTTTTTCATTGTAAGGTTTTAAATTGGCTTTTGATTCGCGAAACCGGAACCGCAGATTCGTGCTCATCACGTTGCCTCCCATATACCAGCAACTATTTGGAAGCCAAATTTCACGCACATCAGTTAATTAGCTGGTATAAATTCTTTGATTTTCTGTGCAAGTAAATCAGGTGCAAAATCTTGAAGATAATGTCCGTAGTCGTCCATTAATACATACTTGCTATTAGCAATTTTTGAAAGGTAAGATATTTGGAACCCTTGCCATTGTTCTTTAGTATAACCAAGACCAATTCCGTCACCATTCGATATGAAAAACAATACTGGTAACTGTGGTGGTGGCAATGCATCTACTTTATGAGCATTATCCAAAAGATCCACTAGCTCTTGTATCATCGGTGGTGTATTCGTTCTCCTATAATATATTGCTTTATAAATATCTTTTTCATGATCTGTCAAGTTTCCTGCCGATATTGCCGCTTCGCTTTTAACCATGGATGGGATAAAACGAGTTACTCCCATATGTTCTGCAAATGCCAGTATCTTTATTTTAGGTATAAAATCAGAAGCTTTCGGCAAACTGGGGTCAAAATAAGCATTTACAGTACCTACATCTATTCCTATAATGGAAGATACTTCTTTTGGATATTTTTGTGCCCAATAAACTGACTCCAATCCCGTAATAGAATGAGGAACTAATACATAAGGAGGTTTCAACCCGGCTAATAATAATGCTTGTCTGTCCTCCTCCAATACGGTATCAAGATCTCTTGGAACGTCCGCAACATCACTGTAACCATACCCTATTCTTTCTGGTACTGCGATTTTATATCTATCACTTAATCGAGAATATAAGCTTTTAAAATCTAATATAGGCGAGGCTGTTCCGCCTCCTGCCAGAAATACCAGGGTGGTATTTCCCTGACCTTCTGTATAGATACTCATTTTATGTCCACCTACTGAAACCGTTTGCCCCATAGGTTTAACTAATGAATCTTCCCTGCTCAAATGGATTTTGTGATTGATCACTACAACTAAAGCAGCTAATACAAAAAGTCCTACAATTCCCCCCAAACAATAACCTATTCTCTTTAGTATTAGTATTTTCTTCTTCACTATTGATCCTCCTTAGAATTCTGTAACCACTTGAATGTTAGTGGGTTAATCATGTAACTCTCGCTGGCGTTTATTGTGTACCGATTACCGATTCGCAATTTCTGTTTATCGAGAAACTCTACAAGCGGTGTGAATGACTTGGTATATTTCCGTTGTGAATTGCGAAACGATAATATACGTTCTCTCCATGAAAACCCCTTCAACAGGTTCAATTTTATTTCAATGTAAATATCACAAAAAAATGGTGTCCGTCTCGATTTTTCTTGCAAGATCATACAGTTGTGAAATTCGAAATAAGTTTATATATTCATCATAGCAAGCTCGTAAGATAATTAAACCGGTCCTTGGTCACTCACTCCCCTAGACAAAAGTCTGGGTAGCCTGGCTATTACAGCTCCGACATGATTTAACACTGGGAGGGCATCTCTTACACAATGACTATACAGGCATATTCACTTTCTCCGAAAACGATAAGCACGTATTGCTAACATAACCGCCTAATGCTAACATTCTTCACGGGTATCAGTTCCCCTTGCGAAGCTCTTTAATTTGCGCTTGGATCACCTCGGACCAAAGCTGTGAATTTCCACATAAATTAGCTTCTAAATGCCCCTCACGCTGACTGGCGAGTATTAGGTAATCTTGGTCTGGTTCTATTTTATTCCATATGTCGCTTACATAAATCCCTTATTCAATCAAATTTGTACTTCCTTTCCAAAGTGACTTCACATGGGATAACGGAAGGATTTAAAGTTAAGCTAACGTAAGAACGATAGCCCAGCATACCACGGATCGATCGGGCGTAAGCAATCATCACAGGAGTTCTATATAGGTGTAAGGCGAAGCAATACACCGGATAATTGGAATGGGAGGCAGATGGAAGTGAAATCGATAGGTGTTATCATCCTCACCGCATTTTTCCTGCTGGAGCTAGGAGCAATGGTTGCGTTTGGATACTGGGGTTATCATATCAAGGCAGGAAGTGCGGTCAAAATCATGCTGGTAATCGCTTCACCACTGGTCGTCGCAATTCTTTGGGGGGTGTTTCTCTCTCCTAAGGCTTCGTTATCCATCTTCTCCTTCCCCTTTCGAACGGCACTTAAATTGGTTGTGTTCGTTGTAGCTTCAGCAGCTTTGTACGCAGCTGGGAGAAGCGTGCTTGGGCTTGCTTTTCTAATGTTGTCCCTCTTTATTGTGGCAGCAGTCTTCATCTTGAGGTTACATAAAGTTAAGATATGAAAGTAGATATCTCACGATTTATAAGAGTTAACGTTAAACGATTTAAAAACGTCATTAAGCTATCGGTTAACGATAACGGAATAACCAGGGAGCAGATTGCCACGCGGCAGTTGCTCCCTGGTTTCATTAAAGTAACGGACAGATTAGCGTAGTTAAGAGTAAGTAATTTGTGGTAAAATATTTCCAGTAAATGTATCTGAATAGGTGGAGTGAATAAAGATGCAAAGTAGTTTTGAAAAGGTGAAACAGAAATTATTAGAGGTAGGAATCACTAATGAAGGTGGTATTTACTCTGATAATTTAGTTATTTCAATTGAACAGAAATATGGGTTTCGCTTGCCTCAAGATTATAAAAAGTTTCTTTTGACATATGGGAGAATAAACTACAATCATCCAATAAGCTATTCATTAATAACCAACATACCAAAGCACAATGAACGAGGGGAACTGGGCTATTTTTATAACCTGCAAAATAACAATAACGATTTAATCAGTAATATCGAATGTTATCTGGGGCGAATGCCTGAAAAAATGATACCTTTTGCGGATATTACAGGTGGGGATCAACTTTGCATTGGAGTTACTGAGGATGTATGGGGAAAAATTTACTTTTGGGATCATGACCAAGAACACTTCGACCCCTCAGAAGAAGAATTATGGAATAATGTTTACTTAGTAGCAAATTCATTCTCGGAGTTTATATTAAGTTTTAAAATAGTTGAGGATGAAAATCTACCCAAGGATCTTGGGATTGTTAGTGTAAAGACGACACCTGAATTTCTAAAACTGGTTGAAAAGTTCAAAAGCAAAAAAAAGTAATCACACTAATGAAGCAAGCATTTTTAGCGTTGGAATAGAGTATGTAGGCTTTACTGAATTAAGCTAACGAGGAACGATAGCACAATTACAAATAGGCTGCCAGTATCAGCGAGGGTCACGAAATAGATCCATTTCTCAATAAATAATGAAGAACCTAGATAAAATGAAGAGACCATAGCTCGTTGCTATGGTCTCTTTCTATGAAGCGGTCAGTAAAATTACTAATTACGAAATTCGCCTCACT
>NZ_WHNY01000003.1 GCF_013141695.1 Paenibacillus plantarum | reverse complement strand
TTGCATGGGCCTCTCACAGATCCGGACGTGCGGGTCATCGCATCCGGCTCCTCCAGTGTTATCCCCTTTGGGGATGAAGTTCTTTGTAAATAGCAAGCAAACTACTTAGACCAATTTCTTCAAACCAACTATTCGGCATCGCATACTGGGCGTAGGTTGAGTGGGAGCTTCTCCATGCTGTCATTCGAAGGCCAGGTAACTCTTTGTTATCCCACCCTCGTTTCCTCATTGCGCGGTGAAGTTTTCTCACTTTCTTCCAACTACGCAATTGCACTGCACGTAGTCGTCTTCTTATCCAGGCATCTAAATCTCGGAATCGGTTTCTCACATCTCCTGTTCCATAATATCTACCCCATCCCCGCAAATACGGGTTTAGCTCCTTCTTTACCAACCTTTGTACATCTACCGTTCGGTTCCTTTTGGTGATCTCCTTCACCCGTTCTTTAAATTTCGTCATTGCTCTGGCCGAAGGCGTCATCCTTTTTCCCGGCTTGAACTCATGCCCTAGGAACACAAATGACTCCCTTTTGCTGTTCACAATTCTCGTTTTCTCTGGATGAATTCTTAGTCCCATTTCTCTCTCAAGTATCCCTGTCACGGACTTCAACACGCGCTCCGCACCTTTTTGTGTTTTGCAACAGATCACGAAGTCATCTGCATACCTTGTTAAACGATGTCCGCGTTCTGTCATCACTTGATCTAACGGATGAAGGTAGATGTTTGCTAATAATGGACTAATAACTCCTCCTTGTGGCGTCCCTTGGCCATTTATGTGGAAACTACCACCTTCTAGCACACCAGCTTTCAGGAATTTCCCTATCAACTCCAACACGCTTCCGTCAACAACCGTTTCTTTCACTATCCCTACAAGCATTTCGTGGGGAATCGTATCAAAATACGATTTTAGATCGGCGTCTATGACATAACGAAATCCGTTTTCTAAGTCTTGACGGATTTTCTCTAACGCCATATGAGCGCTCCTCCCGGGTCGGAATCCATAGCTACAGTCCATAAATTTCGCTTCAAAGATCGGTTCCAGTATACGTTTTGCCGCCGCTTGTACGACTCGGTCTCCTACGGTAGGTATGCCTAAGGGTCTTTGTGTACCGTCTGCTTTCGGAATATATACGCGTCTGACCGGCTTTGGCCGATACGTCTTGCTTCTCAGCGTCTGCTGAAGCACTTCTAGATGGTGCTCCAACTTCGATTCAAATGCCTTTACGGTCATCTGATCAATCCCTGCCGCTCCCCGGTTTCGCTTAACCTCTTTAAATGCATCCTCCAAGTTTGGTTTTGCCCATATCTTGTCGATTAGACTGTACCATTTTCGTTCTTCTTGTTTCTTTACTCCTTCACGAGAGTCATTGTCCTGCTCTTGTTTCCCCATGCTCGTTTTCCTTCCCTTCCAGTTTCACGGTTTGTAGCCTTTCGGCAATCTCCGATTCTCTGTCGGTACTCGCCCCAGACGGCTTCTCCTTATGTTCATTCCCCGGTTCTTCGCACTTCATGGCTCACCAGCTTCTGTCCGGCACATGGCTTCCCTCACTAACTCTTCTTCTCTGGTTTCGGGCTTCACACAAGTCTCCGCCTTTTGAGTCGCAGCTTGCACCGGCGATCTTTTTTTTT
>NZ_WHNY01000015.1 GCF_013141695.1 Paenibacillus plantarum | reverse complement strand
CATCAAATTAATATAGTTTGGTGATCTTCCACCAATTGATATCGAAACCGCCGGTCGCTGCATAGATGCCGAATTGATGTGTGCCTGCTGGGATCTGAACCTGATGAGAGACGGTGCGATACGTCGAAAAGCTGCCGGTATTGGGGATATCGATTTGACCTAATACGGTTCCGCCGGCGTTGATGTCCAGCGAGATTTTTCCGTTATTATTCGGGGTCGCGATCCGATATTCGACCAAATACGTGCCCGCCGTGGGAATGTTCACATTGCTGAAAGCGATCCAATCTTGGCTGTCAATCGCGCCAACATGTTGGCCACCGCCTGTATCAGGTGTGGTCTCAGTGATGACGCCACTCATAGAATTGTAACTTTCCGCTTGGAACGTGCGGTTATAACAGCCGCCAACGGCGAGTTCGCAGATTTCTGCTTTATTGGTGGAAACCTTAAGGTCGTCGTACCAGATATAGGAGTCATTCTGAGGTGCGAATGCGGAGGTAGCTCCGCCGAAGAACGAAGAGAAGTACGCTTTATCCACCTTATCAGTGTTGCGAACGAAGCGTAATCCTGTAATGTTGGCTGCCGAAGTGCCGTTATACCAAATTTGAATCTCACCATCTGGATTGGCATTTCCGTTCGTGACCGTGTTGACCTTGAGGCGCTGAACGATGTTCACCCATGATCCTTTCGGATAATAGATATCGGCACCGTTGTTTTTCAAAACAGCATAGTCCCCATATTGCCCAGCATTGCCCATATGATAGTAATAAATAGCGGCTTGCCCGCCTGAACGCCATATCATCCGAGAGCTAAAACCATTGTAGCCCGTACATTCCTGCCCGCCTGAACAAGCGGCACCGCCGGCTAATCCAAGCCCTAGTTTGCCTGCATTTTCGGTCGATCCCCAACTGAAATCGCTGCTGAATCGAACCCAATACGATAAATAGTATTCTTGCCCAGGTGTAACGGTGAAGGGTGCTTGAGCACCAGAGTTTTGCGGGTCAATTTGGCCTTGTGGATAGAACACGCGAAGTGACTGACCGCCAGAGTGGTTAAAATTGTAGCCATCGATCCATGTGCGTGTGCTCATGCCAAGGTCCCAAGGAGCACTCCAACCGTCGACACCCCATTGGGCTAAACTGTAAGCGCTTCCTCGAACGGGCCGCTCAAACGTATTCACTTTAGGTGCGGCGTATGCTACAACTGATCCCATCATCATGAAGAAAACAAGCACGAGCAGTAACACTTTCTTTTTCATAAAAAACCTCCTGTTAAAATAATAAACGCCTTGTTTCGGAATGAATGATAAGCTGCTGTGAAATTCATGCTGATCGTTGGCCGTTCGTACCTTGCTACGTTAAACCATCACCTTCTTCCTTCGTCTGGGGCATTCTCTCGACTACGCAGAATTACGAACTCTTGCTGACTCTAAGACTCGATATTTGCCTGCGCTTCTTTATTGTAGTAGCGAAAGGCTAGGTGAACTATCGTCTGATTTTCGGAAAATAGCCCTAAATACGTCTTTGAGGGTGCAACGGGTTATCACTTTTTAAGAAAATTGACCAAAATGGGTGTGTGTGGATTATGTTGAATTCTACATGTTAGAATAGAGGTAAATGGACAACTAGGAGGCACTATGGATCAGATCAGATTGTTGAAAAAGGATGATTTTCAAGACAGTCTTGCCTTGTCGGAGTTTGCTTTTCAATACAAGGTTTTGCCTGAAGAGCGGGACGAAAAACTAGCTGCAATGGCGTCCCAACAGGCCATAGGGTATTTTGTTGAAGATCAGTTAGCAGCCAAATTAACGATTCTGGAGCTGGAAACATGGGTAAACGGCAAAACATTTGAGATGGGCGGCATTGCTAGCGTAGCGACTTGGCCAGAATATCGTCGGCAAGGAATGGTCGGTCAATTGTTATCACGCGCACTGCAATCGATGAAAGAATCTGGGCAGACCCTGTCTTTCCTGGCGCCATTCGCTTTTGCTTTTTATCGCAAATACGGTTGGGAGGCATACATCGAATACATGCGATATGAAATTGCAACCCATCAGCTGCCAAAGCCGGAAGTTGCAGCAGGCAGCACGCTTCGGCGGATCGAAGCGGACTCGGCGGTGCTGAATCCGATCTACGAGGCGTACGCCAAACGTTTTAATGGCATGCTCGTTCGGACGGGGGATTGGTGGCGCAAGAGTGTGTTCAATAGGAAGAAAGGGATCGTAACCCTGTATTTGAATCCTGCTGGAGAGCCGGAAGGGTACATCATTTATCAAGTGAAGGAAAAAGTACTCACTGTGCATGAGTTGATTGCCCTAACGGAGGATGCGAATCGTGGGCTATGGCGATTGATCTCCAATCATGACTCGATGATTGAGAGAGTGGTATGCCAGGCGCCGTTTGGCGACCCGTTGCCATTTGTATTGGCGGATCCTCGGATCAAGCAAGAGGTTGTTCCCTATTTTATGGCACGCATCGTCGATGCAGAGGCGTTTCTTAAAGCATATCCTTTCAACGCGGTTGTGGAAGGCGCGAGCGAGGACAAGCCATTCTACCTACAACTTCGAGACGGACATGCCGAGTGGAATAACGGGATATTCCGAATTCAGCCAGGACATGGTGAAGAGAATGACGTCGTTAAACTGAGTGAGGAACGTTCGTTCGATGGTGATGTTGGAGCTGAAAAAGTGGCAGGACAGCATGTCATCTCGTGTGACATCCAGACCTTGTCCGCGCTGTTGATGGGTTACAAACGAGCGTCGTTGTTGCATCGCATTGGCCGTCTGCACGGTGACGCAGGTGAGATCTCCAGATTGGAACGATTCATTCCGGAACGTACAACGTATCTGACAGATTTCTTTTAAATGAGGAGGGCACGGATCTCGGATCCGTGCCTTTTCTCGAAATAATAGAAAGTATAAAATTCAAAGAGCAGGATTCCCTTCTAAGTGTGGTGATCTTGCAGACTGTGCGCCAATCGCACGCTAGCGCACAAATATTGTGCGTAAGTAGATCCAGCCCGGCTGCCGCCGCACGCTAGCGCACAAAAAATGTGCGCAAGAAGATGCAGCCCGGCAACCACGGCACGCTAGCGCACAAAAAATGTGCGTAAGAAGGTGAAGCCCGGCAGCCACGGCACGCTAGCGCACAAAAAATGTGCGCAAGAAGGTGAAGCCCGGCAGCCACGGCACGAAGCGCACAAAAAATGTGCGCAATTGTAATTGTAGAAGTAAAAGTAGAAGTAGAAGCAGGTTTAGAAACAGGTTTGAAGTGCTGAGTCAGAATGGTGTGTTGGTCGGATGGAATTCTCTTAATTCTCCTGTGCGTCAGGCGAATAAATGGATTTTATACAGTTAAATTCTTGGAAATTCCGATCAAACACAGAATAGATGGAGAACCTACAGTTAAATTTAACCATTTTTACCCGTTTGAACAAAAGAAGAAGTTTTAACTACATAATTTACATTAAAATCGAGTTTAAGAGGAAAATTCGCATAATTAGCTGTACTTTTTACAGTTAGTGCAAATAGGAAGAGCATAAACACTTCCAGATCTATAAACTCCACCAATTTCGTCCGAGGACTTAGACACACCAGCAAAAAACCAGTTAGCATCCGCACCATCGGATGCTAACTGGTTTATTAATGCCACTTGTAGCAGGCAAGTCTATTCCACTAACTTAACATCCACAATTACTTCCAAGTCCTGTGTGCCTGAGCCGCGATAGACGCCTTTGACGGGTACGATATCATTATAGTCTCGTCCATGCCCCAGCTTGATATAGCGCCAGTTCACTTCGCAATTGTTCGTTGGGTCATACCCGAACCAGCCAGAGCCGGGGATGAGACATTCCACCCACGCGTGGGAGGCTTGCGTGAAATCCGCACTGCCTCCTTGCAAATCACCGACGAAGTGGTAGCCGCTCACGTATCGGGTTGGAATGCCTTTTTCGCGGCAAATGGTAATCATGAAATGAGAGTAGTCCTGACAAACACCACGCCGCAGCTTCAACATCTCGCCTACTGTGGTTTGCACGGAGGTTGCCGAAACATCATAAGTGAAATCGCGGTTGATGGTGGTGTAGATGGTTTGGAGTAGATCATATAAAGGTACCCCATCATCGATAATCGCGTCAGAGTAGGCTTGCAACTCAGGCGTCAGTCCGGTATAGCTGGTTGGTAATAAATACTCAGCATATTCATTCTGAAAGTCATCTCCGAATCTCGAAGATTTAGCTTCATAGAGCGAAGGGACAGATACAGGATTGTTATCATTTTCGTGCGTAACGACGGTGGAGACCATCTTAATCGTGAGCTCGCGATGGAGCTTGTTGACTGTAAAGGCGTGTACCCGGTTGTGGAAATAGTCCGAATAGGTGAAGAAAGCCGATACAGGCTCGGTTGTGATCGCATGGTGATAACAGGATTGACGATTGTCCGTTAACGGAGTTAGCCGAATTTCATTGACACTGTCCTGCGCGGAATCGGTGTAGGAATAACGAGTAATGTGTGTGATCTCCAGCTTCTTCATGCGATAACCTCCTCCCGAGAGGGGAAAAAGACTTTGGACATCCGTACCCCCATCCCATTACAGGAGTCGAGCAGTGTTTGCAATGTCGCTTCTAATTTGCCTGATCTCAAATCCTCTTCGTCGATGCAAGCCAAATTCGCTTTCACTTTCCCTGCTAGTTTAGCCAGTTTATGCACAGCGTTGGTGAGTTCAGGATCATCCAATTGAATGCCCTTGAACGAGCGCTCCAAAGACTGCATGGAGAAGGCAACGGATCGAGGGAACGTTTCATTTAAA
The DNA here is from genome assembly GCF_013141695.1 of Paenibacillus plantarum. Taxonomy (GTDB): domain Bacteria; phylum Bacillota; class Bacilli; order Paenibacillales; family NBRC-103111; genus Paenibacillus_E; species Paenibacillus_E plantarum. The sequence continues at coordinate 53,247 of NZ_WHNY01000015.1, read as the reverse complement.
AGCAGGAATTTGATGATGCTATTCAAATTGACCGTATCTGCATACTCTTTGCGATACGATTCGTATCCGCTGACGGATTTCAAAACCGCAAGCATGAGCGGATAGGAAGAAAAGTCTTCTTTGGCATATTCCGAACAAAGCGATTGAATTAAACGCAGCACATTCTCAGCTCGTTCTAGATAGCGCCCAGCTTCAACGAAATGCCATTCGTTCTGACGAGGCATGACGGAAGTCGCCGCACCTTGAAACATAGATAGCGTATCCCGGATAAAGCGATAGAACAAATGAGGCGAATCATTCGTGATATCGCGGACTTCTTTTTCTTTGAGCCATAAATAGAGTCCATTCAAAATATCCCATAGCTCGGAAGGCATCTTCTCCCGAATATTTCGCAGGTTAGCACGTGCGTGGTTCGTACAGGCGAGTAGGGAGTTCGCATTATTTTTATCAAGCGTAATGTATTGAAGGACATGTTGTTCGGTGAAGCTGCCGTACTGCTCAGTGAAAGCAGCACGGTCCCCAATTGTATCGATGAGCCGGCTCCAGGATTGCTTACTGCTGCCTTCCATATCCTCACGGATATGATAATACACATCGATCAGTCTAGCGTGATTCTCAGTTCTTTCCGAATATCTACCGATCCAGAATAAAGCTTCCGCTGTTCGTCCCATCATCACCATATCCCTTGGCCTCCAATCGAATTGTAGATCGCGATTAGCGAACAACCCACGTATCTTTACATCCCCCGCCTTGCGAGGAATTCACAACGAGGGAGCCTTCTTTCAAAGCAACACGCGTAAGTCCGCCAGGAATCACTTGAATGTCTTCACCCGCAATGACAAAAGCTCGCAAATCTATGTGCCTTGCTGCCATTTGACCATCGATCATGACAGGTGCTCTGGATAGTTGAATCGTAGGTTGCGCGATATAGCGATCGGGGTTGGCTAGGATTTTGAGCCGGAAATCAGCAATTTCACTCTCAGAAGCCGTTGGCCCAATTAGCATGCCGTAGCCGCCAGAGAGAGAAGTTTCCTTCACAACCATTTCGTGCAAATGCTCCAGGACATGCGCTCGCTCATCAGGCCGCGAAAGAATATATGTCGGTACGTTGTTTAAAATAGGTTCTTCATTCAAGTAATATCGAATCATATCGGGCACGTAGGCATAAATGGCTTTGTCATCGGCTACACCTGTACCTGGTGCGTTCACAATGTTGATATTGCCCGCGCGATAGGCGTTCATTATGCCAGCAACACCAAGCATCGAGTTCGGATCGAAAGCGAGTGGATCTAAGAAATCGTCATCTATCCTGCGGTAGAGAACATCGATTTGGCGAAGCCCTTTGATGCCGCGAATGTACACTTTGTGATCAATGACGACGAGATCGTGTCCTTCTACTAACTCTAATCCCATTTGCTGAGCGAGGAATGTGTGCTCGAAATACGCGGAGTTATAGCAGCCTGGTGTTAAAAGTCCAATGACAGGATCTGATTTGCCGGAAGGACTCAGCTTACGTAGTGCGGTTAGAAATACATTTAAGCTATGCTCAATATCTTGAATGGAATGACTGAACACGAGTTCAGGGAATAAGTGCGTCATAATCGATCTGCTTTTATATAAGTAAGAGAAGCCAGAAGGGGAACGGAGATTATCCTCGAGAACGAAATATTCACCCTGCTCATCTCGAATTAAATCAATCCCAGAGGCCGTCACATACACATCGTTTGGAATCGAAAGCCGCATCATCTCAGGTCGGAAGTAACAATTGGACAGCACCATTTTTCTAGGAATAATCCCATCCTTCAGAATGGACTGCTCATGATAAATATCTTTGAGAAACATATTGAGGGCCTTAACACGCTGTTTGAGTCCTCGTTCGAGCTTAATCCACTCTTCTTGCGGAATAATCCTAGGGATAGGATCGAAGGGGAGTGTGCGCTCTAGCGCCTCCGTCTGATCGGGACTATAGAGGGTGAAGGTAATCCCTTCTTCCATCATCCGTTTCATCGTAGCGGTCTGGCGCTTGTTTAAGTTACCAGTCTTCATCGACATGAATTGAAGAAAGGTACTTTGATAATGAGGGCGAACCGAGTAGGCGTTCATAAACATCTCATCAAAAAAAGGACGAGGATCATAAGGGGTAGTGACCAGATTCTCAGGTTTAGACATCGCAGCTCCCTGGTTTCATCATTATGCGTTCGGAAGCTGTAAGAAGCAAACGGCCCGAAGCAGAAACCAGGCCTCCTTTCTGATCTAAGTTCTTTATTTGTTAGATATAGTAACATGATTTATGCAGCTGGTACGATGTGGTTTTTCTTATATTGTAAATTTTTCAGAAAATTATGTCAATATAACTAACATAGAAAAATACCGACATTCCTCATGTTTTTTTTGTTAATGTTCGGATTATTCATGAAAAATTCAGTTATTTGTCTTGCTTTGCGATGAAAATCACTATAAAATTGTCGAATATAAGGAATGTTAAACAAAGTCACATTAAATGTGATAAAAGGGGTGTTGTGGTATGTTTGATTGGCTGGGGTTTAGAAAAGGTCTGCCTTTGTGGTGGTCTTACCGCCTGAATCGTCATATCAAGGAAGATGTTGAGCATATTTTCGAAGGAATTGCGCATACAAGAACGGAAATTTTACGTAGTTGGGCCCTCGCCTACTGGTCCAATTTGGATCGATTGCTTGAACAGTTAACGGAGACTGAAGTGTTGAGGGAGTCTGCATCGAAGGATGCATCAGTACTTGGAAGGTTCTTGACAGCAACAATGAAGAGTGGAGCTGATTTTTCCGAAGTATTTATTTTGGATGAAAAGGCTACTGTCGTATACTCCACACACAATACTCATGTGGGAAGATCCTATGCCGCTGGAGGCGTGCTGGGGAAAGGGTTGGAAGAAACACGCAAAGGCGTGAAATGCTTATTCGGACCCTTCTCGGACCCGCTTACGCTCCAAATCGGTCCAAGTACTTCGCCATTTCATGATGCGATGACGATCGCTTTCATTTCACCTATTATGGTAGGTGGTCAATGGAAAGGAGCCGTTTGTGGACGCGTGCCGAACGATGTGCTCGGAGATCTGATTCAGCGCGAGTCGGGACATGTGTATCCCGATTCTGGTGATAACTATTTATTTATGGCAAAGCCTGGGTTAAATAAACAAATCGTTCCTGGAACAGCGTTATCGCGAAGCCGATTCGAAGATTTGACCTTTACCCATGGCGATAATTTGAAAGACGGCGTTCGCACCGATTATGGGATCGTTGGCGTCAAGGAGCATACGGAGTTGGAGCTTGTTTTCACGGATCCTGCGACGGGGCAGCTGCATCCAGGCGTAGCGGGAACCATTGCTAAGGGAAATAATGTATTCGTTGAATACCCAGGATATTCCGATTATCGGCATATTTCAGTAATAGGCAAAGGTGTGACCTTCCAGTTGCCACATTGTCCGGACGTGTGGGGAATGATGTGTGAAGGGGATTTGGAAGAGGTCTATCGTACTCGTTCGATTGATTGGAAGATGTTCAGTCTGCAAATGCGGTTTATTGCGCTCATGCTGCTTGTTACCGCGGGTAGCTTTTGGCTGCTAAATGGACATGTTTCGAATGGTGTCGGTGCGGCAATCATGGTAGGTGTCAATCTGCTCTTCGGTGGAATTGGTGCCAATTTAATTAGACGCCAAGGAAGTAAACCGATTGCTAGACAGCTTGCTCAAATTAATAAATTTATCCGGATTAATGCAGAAGGTAAAGGGGATTTGACGCAGCGCCTGAAGGTTGATGAGTTCGCTGGCGATGAGACGCGGGATTTGGCCAAATGGATCAATAATATGATCGATTCCTTGGAAGGTATCATGCTGCAAGTGAAACAAGCGGCTGCTGAGGTGCAAGTGAGCCAAGAACGGATGAATGACTCAACAGGGTCGACAGAGCAATCTACAGGTCGGATGAGTACCAAAATCCATGACATGATTCGCTCGCTGCGTGGACAGCTGAAGGATATTGATGTCGCGAAGGATGTTACGCAAAATATGAGCGGAACTTTGCGCGAACTGGAACAGAAAGCTTCAGGACAGATTGCTGTTGCGCAGGATGAGGTTGAACGCATTGGTCAGAAGATGACGGATATTTCGGCGAAAGTAGAGGAAACGAACCAAACCATCCAAACCTTCCTGCATACGACGCAAGAAATTCCGAAGCTGCTTAAAGTAATTGAAGAAATCTCGGCGCAGACGAATCTATTGTCGTTGAATGCCTCTATTGAGGCGGCGCGAGTAGGTGAGCATGGCAAAGGATTTGCCGTCGTTGCTGGGGAGATCCGCAAGTTGGCGGATTTGACCAAGAAATCAACCATGGAAATCAATGAAACGATCGAGCACATTGAACGACATGCGAATGAAGCCTTCATCTCCATGGAAGAAGGGACGAAGGTCGTTCTGGAAGGGACGCAGATTGTTGCTGCGGCGTCTGAGATTCTTAGCACGGCGAATGCTCACGATACCATGAAAACACAGGTGGTAGAGGAAGTCGTTGCTCTTATGGAGAAGATTGCAGCGGTGAGCAAAGAGAACCGTCAGATCTCCGCGGAGGTTGAGCTTACTGTGAAAGAGCTCCTGCAAGACATGCATCATGTGCGTCAAACGACGGGAGATGTAGGAGCAATAACACACTCTATGTTGCTGCTTGTGAATCAGTTTCATTTGACGGAGAGCCGTATTCGATAAAAGGTTATTATTAGACATTCTTTCGCATGTTAACAACCCCATGCCGCATACAATGATAATGCGGTATGGGGTTTTTCTGTTTCCACATAAGCAAGGATAAGTTTTCGGTTCACGAAAACAATGTGAATACTTACGTGGCAAGTTTCTAAAGAAACTTTAAGCTGATGCTTACGAAGAAATGTTTCTTACGAAAACTCGGAGGAGGATGTCGAATGAGTGACCGTTTGAGCATTCAAACGAATCGGGCAAATAATGTGAATCCTAGTGAATTTAGAATGCTAGCCCAGCGTTTGAAGGAGGAGCATGTGCAAATGCGTGAGCAGCTCTCCGATATTCGAACGCTAGCTGCAGCTTTGTACACCCTTGATGATTGCTCAATTGGGATGTGTCGTCTGATCGAACTTCAGGACGGCATTCTATCCTTGGTGGAGGAGTTGGAGCAGCATTCGGAATGGGAAGAACAAGTGTTATTCCCGAGTCTGCAAACTTATTTACATCCGACGATGGCCATCTCAGTTTCGCGGTCCATGCATGTGTTGGAGCAGGATCATGATCTGGCCAAAAGAGTCGTACAGTCATACGTCAACGGTGTCAATGCCATGAGCGTGCCAGTCGACATGGACTTCGTCCATGTGATGGCCTCCGAACTATTGACGGCCTGCCTCATTCTGCTCAAGCACTTCACGTTGGAGGAGGAGCTAGTCTACCCATTAATTGATCGGATTATGGACCAGATCGAGGATCAGATTAGTTAGGTAAAGTGGTGAAAGAAGCAGGGATCGTTGGAGTGGCAGGATTTGCTAGAGTGACTGGAGAGAGTGAAAAAGAGTAGCTAGTGTGGAAGAGTGGTAGAGTAGCTAGTATGGAAGTAGTGTGGTGAAAGAAACAGGAGTAGCAAAGTAGCAGGAGTTTAAAGTAGCTAAAATGTGCCTGTAGCAAAGAGGCCCCTCCCAAGTCAATCGACTTGAGAGGGGTCTCTTCTAGTGAGAGTGTTAAGTTACATGGTGGGAAGCGATGCTCCCGACAGTCTATCTTCTTTTAGGCTCTACAGGCCATTACAAACGCCGCGCCGCAGCAATAACTGGAAAACCTACATCTAAATCAGGCTAATTGGCCTGATTTCAGAGAATAACTGTAAAAACTCCAGCTATTTTCAACCCTTTGCTCGCTATTCGCGAAAATGGTGAAATTTAACTGGAGTTTTTACATCTAAATGGAAGAATCAGCCGAATCGAGCGAAATTAGATGTAGTTTTTCCATCTAATCGCGGTAGGGGCTGCGATAGGAGGGGGAATCGATCTGCAGAGAGTGGCGAGGCGCCGACATCTCTGCGAAAGAGGTAAAATCGATCCCCAAAAGAGTTGACAGTTCGAATTTTCCGCGAAAGAAGGGGCAAGCCCCCCTCCTATGCCTCCAACGCGCTCAACGTTTTCTCTTCGCATTCCTTGGAACAGAAGCTGTCATGCTCCTCTTCACAAGCCTCACAGCAAATGTGCTTCAAGTGGCACAGATCGTTCGCACAGTTAATATAGCGATCCTCTGCGGTTCCGCAGTGGTAGCATTTGCCTACAACGATATCTTCATCAGTGCGGTTAATCGGTACGGAGATGCGCTCATCGAATACATAGCATTTTCCATCGAATAAACGACCTTGCACCTCTTCGTCTTTGCCGTAGGTGACGATTCCACCGTCCAGCTGATACACGTCGGTAAAGCCTTCGTTGATCAAGAAACCGGATAATTTCTCACAACGAATGCCACCCGTGCAGTAAGTGAGAATTGGTTTGTTTTTAAACTCTTGCAGATTATTGCGAATCCACTCGGGGAATTCCTTGGTCGTCTCGACCTCAGGACGAATGGCGCCTCGGAAATGCCCGATATCATACTCATAATGATTACGGCCATCGAGCACGATGACATCTTCATTTTTGAGCTTCTCATAAAATTCTTTCGGCTTCAAATGCGTTCCCGTAAGCTCATTCGGATTCACGTCTTCTTCAAGACGGAAGGTGACGAGCTCTTTTTTCGGACGGACAAACAGTTTCTTGAAGGCATGTCCTTCATGTTCATCAATCTTGTAAACCATATCTTTAAACAATGGCATGAGATTCATCATCGCCATGTAGGCTTCCGTTTGCTCTACGGTCCCAGAAAGGGTGCCGTTAATGCCCTCAGGAGCAATCAGGATGCGTCCTTTTACACCGAGCTTTTTGCAATAAGCCAAATGTTCTCGCGCTAATGCTTCGTGATCAGCAACAGCGACGAATTTATAATACAACAAGATGCGGTATGGAGCGCCATGTTCAGTCATAACAATAACCACCTATACGTATAAAATGACACACTCCATCAAGATGGAGTATACGCATATAGTGACATAAATTCGTGTATTTTTCAATCAAGCAGCAATTTTTGGATGGTTTGATAAACGAACTGCAATTCAAACTCTACATGTTGAAGCAAATGGAACACGTCAGAGAGATCGCGATCTGCTGTTTGCAGCTTCTTTTGCTCCTTCACGGAATCCTCCAACTCGCTTGCCGCGGCAAACACACGATTAGCCGAAAGGTTGCTGGAAGAACCGCGTATGCCATGAAGCAAACGAAGAGCCTCCTCAAAGTTACCTGCGTCGAGGTTACCTTTCAATAGCGCCATCAGAGGGTCGGTTTGGTCTTGGAATTTACGGAGCATCTCACGATAAATGTCCGTTTTTCCGCCCATGCGTTGGAGTGCCTCCGCAATATCCAGTCCAGCAATTCGATGATTCTCCACTTGCAGATGAAGTGTGGATGCAATAGCAGCGCTTAGCCGTTCGGGAATGATGGGCTTGGAGATCATGTCACTCATCCCCGCCTCTATACAGGCCAGCCGATTGTCGAGCGTTGAGTCCGCAGTTAAGGCAATAATCGGAATGTGTGCCCATTTCGGCTCATGACGAATGCGCTTGGTCGTTTCGATCCCATCGAGCTCAGGCAAATGGATATCCATGAGGATCAAATCATACGTGTGATTCGCCAAATCATGCAGGGCCTGAAATCCGTTACCAGCCACTTGAATGCGACAGTTCATCATACTTTCCAGAAGAGAGCGAGCCACCGTTTGGTTAATTTCATTGTCTTCCACAATTAGAATGCGCAGTGGAGCCTTGCTCAAGCTGTGTAAAGGGAAGAGCGCAAAGTCCTTCTCCCTATCGTTCGCCAAGTTATCTCTCAAATGGGTATGAACGATCTCGCTTTCAGCCTGCAGCGAAGCCAGCGTCCTGTACAAGAGACTTCGAGAGATCGGTTTGACCAGGACGGCATCGGGCGAGGCTTCGGTCGGAAGCTGTTCGAGTGCATCTCTTCCTGATAACGACGTGTAAATAATCGTTCTAATCCCCTGCTGTTGGCAAGCAGCAAGCATGCTCAGCCACACATCTTCTCCATACATATCATCAGCCTCCATATCGAGCAGAAGGAAGTCGAGCGGGATGTGATCTATGACCTGGAGGGCTTCCTTCCACGAATACACACCCGCAGCATCGTTGCAGATGGACTGCAGGCTTTGGACGAGCACCCTATTAAGCGTAGGATGATCTTCCACGACGAGCATAGCGAGCGGCAAGGGAGGGAATACCTTGTTGCTAGGGATGTAGAGCGTGAAGGTGAGAAGGACCAGAAATTCACTCCCTGTCCCTTGCGTGCTGGAGACCGAGATCGAGCCGCCCATATTTTCGATAATATTTTTGGAAATAACAAGCCCCAGTCCTGTCCCTCCATATTTGCGGCTCGTTACCTCGTCACCTTGGATAAAGGGTTGGAATAAATTGGCCAACTGTTTCTCATCCATGCCAATTCCCGTATCCGTGACGCTGAACCGGAGAGTAACCTCATTCTCATGCATCTGATCGACGCCAACACGAAGTGTGACGGTTCCTTGCTCCGTGAATTTAATCGCATTACTGGAGAGATTCAGAAGTACCTGATAGAGTCGCAATGAATCGCCAATCAATCCACCAGGCACTTGGTCAGGTATATCGCAAATGAAATCCACAGGCTTATGACCGAGCAGCACACTCAGTGTTTCACACACGCGATCGATGGTTTCATCTAGCTGAAAAGGGTGATGTTCAATCACGAGCTTATCTACTTCCAGTTTAGAGAAGTCCAGAATATCGTTGATGATATGTGAAAGAGACTGGGAAGAGCGAGAGATTTTACGTATATAATCCATTTGTAGTTCGGTCATGGCTGTTCTCTCAAGCAGGTGGGAAAGTCCAACAATCCCATTCAGAGGCGTACGTATTTCATGGCTCATGCGAGCAAGGAAAACACCTTTGGCTAAATTAGCATCATCCGCCTCCTGTTTAGCTAGGATAAGCTGCTCCTTGGCATGGACTTGATCTGTGATATCTCTTGTAATCGCCGAGAAATACAGCTCACCATTATCAAGAGGGAAGTGTGGGACGATGACAAGCGATACGATGATGCGTTGTTGATTCTTGGTCATGACTTCCGCTTCAAATTCCCAGAAGCCATCTCGGATCGCAGTTTGGAGTCCTTCCTCAAAATTAATATCATTCAAGATTTCAACAAACTCGTGAAAATGTGTTCGTTCATAAACGGTTCCAGCTAATCCAATCCTCTGGATGCCCGCTGGATTAATATAGAAGATATATCCGTCTTGATCAAAGGTGAGAATAGCATCCCGCGCGCTCTCAACAATCGTGAACAACCGTTCTTTTGTTTCATTACTTGCTTTAATATCACTGATATCGCGTGCAATTAAGACGTATCCTTTGAACTCACCATTCGGATGCGTGATGCAGCTAACACTTGCTTGCACATAGATTCGGGTGCCGTCTTTGTGATACCAAGTCCACTCTAAATCCTCTTTCAGATGACGTAAGGAACGAATAACAAGAGTTGTACAGTCTGCAGGGATCGTCTCGCCTAGTTCAGCAGAATACTGTGCAGCTCTTTCATTCAGCTGTTTTTGATCTAACCAGATTAAGGGTGTAGCAATTTTATGTACATCTGCAAAAGAATACCCTAGCATCTGCGTAGCTCTGCCGTTGAGATGGTTAATCATAAAGTTCGGATCCATTACGATCATGGCGTATTGATTATGACGAATAAAAGCTTCGAACGGCTCGAAAAGTTCGCGGATATTTTCCATCATGCCATTGACAGATAACGCGAGGGCACCTAATTCATCTTTACTTTTGAACACGATGGGCTTCGTGTGGAAATCACCAGCAGCAACCGCCTCGGTTACTTGGAGGATTTGTTTAATTCTTTTGATAATCAGATGGTTCGTTGTGAGGTAGATTAGGATGAAAATGATTAACGCTGCCATGACAATTAATCCTACGGTCGACCATAGGAGTGGACTTGTTGGGGCTTCAATGGCAGTGATTGGCATGGAATAAGCGAGATACCAATTTAATTGAGGGATGCGTGCATAGAACCAACGTGTCTTCGTTCCAGAGATAAAGGACTCGTCGATATAACCTTTTCCAGTTCGTAACGCTTGTTGAAAAGCGGGTCTGAGTTCAGGATATTCCGTGAAAATGTTTACCTTAAGAATGGTAGAGGGATCTGAATCATATAAGGTGAGACCCTCCCGATTCACAATTAATTGGTCTCCATTATTGGGAGGAGCTAGTAAATGTTCTTGAAAAACAGGTGCAGCCTCCATAGAAACATCGATGATACTTACGACCTTATGTTGATCATCAAAGATGGGCGCCGTAATCGAGATGACATAAATGCCCTTCATTTTGCTTAGATGAGGGTCCGAAATAAAGGTTTTCCCTTGCAGGGCTTGCTGGAAGCGAAGCTCATCCGAGATGGAGAAAGTCAAACCGGAGGTAAATTGCAGGTTTCCTGCCAAATCAGCAATAGCCATGGCGTGATAGCGATTTCCATCCGTTTGCAATTCATGAGTCAGAAATTTTAGACGATCATCTTGCGTACCATTTTTCATAATGCTGACCCGGCTTATAAGCTCAACTTCTGCCAAACGAATCGACAAGAAATCATATAAGTTTCGAGCGGAATTCGATACAGAGGTTATGGATTGCTCGTTCATTTGCTGCAGTAACTTATTTCTCGAAAGTTTATAATTGGTAATTCCAACGACGGTAAGGGAGATGGATGTAATCAGAACAAGCCAGGAGACGAGTTTAAAACGCAAGGACGATGACATTTTTTTCCTCCAAAAGCCGTGTAATTGTTAGGAAATCTCATAGTTTCATCATGATTAGAACAGAACAAATTTAATGATTTCAATTTATGATATATCCAACAGATCAATCACGTATACATACTTGTTCAAAATTGGGTCAATTAAATAGGGGGATTTACGTATGCAGATGACAGTACGGACGAAATTTATTGCGGTATTTGCGATCATCTTTTTGATGGTTGTTGGAATGAGCTATACAGCTATGAGTCGTATGGGCGCGTTAAAGGACATGAATACGAACCTGGCAAACAACTGGATGATGGGGATTCAAGATATTGAGGAAGTTCATTATTTCTCTGAGCATTTACTAACACTGTACTATCAGAAGAAATTAGAGCCAGATGTGAAAAAACATGAACCTATAGACAAAGGTATCCAAGCAACGATTACAGAAATCGACAATTTGTTAGGAAAATATAAGGATTCTGTGTCAAGTGAAGAAGAAGGGGCACGTTTGCAAGAGCTTACCCAGAACTGGGAGGGATTTAAAACATCCTACGTGGCTAACAAACAGCTATCAAGTGATCCAAGTAAAGTGAAGGAAGCGGCAGAGAGCCTTACAGTGATGTCAGCAGCCTTCAGTAAAGCACAGAAATCGATGGCGGACATGGTTGCCTACAACCAAGATGGCGGTCAGCAAGGGGTAGTAGCAAGCACGGAGGAATACAAGAAAAGCGTCCAAATTTCTTTTATTGCATTGGCTGTTATGCTTGTCTTTATGATTGCGACTTGTTATTTCCTTGTAAGTAACATTTCAAATCCTGTTCGAAAAGCATCGCAAGCTCTGAATCGTATCTCCAAAGGTGACCTAACCGTTGAACCAATTGTTGTGAAAAATAAAGATGAAATTGGCCAGCTCATCGGGGCCGTTAACCAAATGGTGAACCATCTACGCCATTCCGTAGAGCAAATGCTGCATGCTTCGACAAGTGTGGCGGCTTCCTCTCAGCAGCTGTTTGCCAGCTCGGAGCAGAATAGCTCAGCTTCACAGCATGTTGCAGTGTCGGTGCAGGATTTCGCTAATGGCGCGGATGCGCAAGCTCAAAGCTCTGTAGAGTGTGGGCGAGCCATGGAAGAAATGGCAGCGGGTATTTCCCGTATCGCCGAAACCACAGCTGATGTATCAGAACTATCTATGACGGCTACGAACATTGCGGAGCAAGGCACACATGCCATGGAACGCGTCGTGAATAAAATACAGGCCGTCAGCACCTCTGTTGACGCAGCGAATCAAGTGATTCAGGAGCTTGAGAAGCATTCCCAAAGCATTGGTCAGATTACCACGCTCATCGGGAATATTGCATCGCAAACGAACCTGCTTGCGCTGAATGCAGCCATTGAAGCTGCGCGTGCCGGCGAAAGCGGAAAGGGCTTTGCCGTAGTAGCTGGTGAAGTGCGTAAGCTATCTTCTCAAACAGATGATTCCGTTCGAGAGATCTCGGAACTTATTACGTCCATTCAGCGGGATTCCGCTCGGGCTGTTGGGGTCATGAACAATGGAAGAACAGAAGTGCAGGAAGGTCTATATGAGGTAAGCATTGCCGAGAAAGCATTCGGTCAAATCGTAACAGCTTCGCAAGAAGTAGCTAGCAAAATTCAAGAAACAGCGGCAGCTGCAGAGCAGATGGCAGCGAGCTCGGAAGAAGTAGCAGCAACCGTCGCTCAAGTTGGCTTGGTTGCCCAGCAAACCTCAGGCACTGCGCAATCCGTCGCTGCAGTTACCCAAGAACAGCTGGCATCAGCCGAAGAAATTACGGCATCAGCCAAAAACCTTGCCGGAATTGCCACGGATTTGAATCATGTGGTCGGCACGTTCCGACTTTCATAAATTTATTTTTGAAAAAAATGGTCTAGGATCAGACTTTTCCTTAAGTTGGTGCGTCTAGTTATCGTGAAGGTTAAACAAGCGACAAAAAACACGATAACTCAGAAGGAGTGAATAGGAAATGAAAAAGAATCCTTGGAACATAATGAAAATGGGTGTTGTTAGTTGTGCGGTCCTCGTAGGTGTAAGTGCTTCGGTACTGCCAATTGCAAGCATTGCTTCAGCGGATACCGCAGTTGCCATTTCAGCAACCACATCATCAGTACCAGTTGTCATTAAAGAAGTGGTGCTTACATCCAAAAGTACAAACCTAACGACGAATATCAAAGTACCGCAGTTGAGCGGTATGTTGGATACGAAATACCAAGACGAACTCAATGACATTATTCTCTCACATGCGAACAAAGATCTAGCGAACTGGGAAAAAGATGCTGCGGAGGCTGCTGCAGCAGCCAAAGATAAGGGATATACGTACCGTCCTTACGGGCTTACAATTGTCTACACATTGAAATCGGATGGCACAGGAAATCCTTCAGGTGTTGTTTCCCTTAGCGTTACTACGTACGGAGAAACGGGTGGCACAGGCATGCCGAGAGTGGATACGTATAATGTGCTGAATGCGGCAACAGCTCAGCGTGTAACGCTGCAGGATCTGCTTGGTGCAGGCTACAAGGCCACGATCGATGCAGGTGTTATTGCCAAAATGGACGAGGAACCGCAATACTTCTTTAAAGATCAATTTAAAGGCATTAGCTCGGAGCAAGGATTTTTTGTAGAAAAAGGGGCAGTGGTTGTTGTGTTCCCGAAATATTCGATTGCAGCTGGTGTTGCTGGAAGTCCAGAATTCCGCTTCATCTTGCCTAAGGATGTGACCATTAAACCGAATCCTACTCCGCTGCCTGGTACCGATAAAGTGAAAGTGGAGTTGGCACCCGTTGATGTCGAACAGAATGAGGATGGCGTTACACTTGTTCCTTTCCGTAAAGTAGCAGAAGGTTTGGGCTACACCGTGAAATGGAATCAAGATACTTATGCTGCTGAACTATCGAAAGGTGCGCAGTGGACGAGTGTGAGTGTGGGAAAAGATAGCTATTTCTTTGCCAAAATGGCGCCGGTAGCGCTAGGAGCGGCACCGGTTATTCTGAACGATACTCTTTATGTGCCTGCTAAATTTGTGTCAGACATTCTAAAGGCCGATGTGACAATTGATTCAAAAGGCATTCATATCGCACAATAATGGCTAGAAAAAAATAAAAATAAGCCTTCAGTTGCCGATTCAGGTGATCTGAAGGCTTTTTTCCTAACACTTTGCTGTAAGCGTTTGCATATACTAGAACATCCCGCATGTAGGAGGTGTGATCGGTATGTATCTCAAAAATAGTTTGTCAGCACTCATGGGGCTTTGGTTTCTGATGACTCCTTGGGTGTTTGGATTTGGAGATGTAACCAATGCGCTTTTCACCTGTGCACTGTTCGGAAGTCTTCAATTCGTAAGTTCTATGTTAGCTTTAGGTAAAACGGGGAAGCATATGTGGCAGAACTGGGTTTGTGTCGGCTGTGGCGTCGTTTTTATCGTATTCCCAAATGTATATCACCTATCTTTCATGGCGTTTTTCTCTTTCGTAGCACTTGGGTTTATGACGATTCTGATTAATTACGCCAATTTATACCCGGATTCACAATAAATAACTTCAAGTACCTATTGAAATGCGGATTTAATTATGTCATAATGAATTTATCGAAATGACAATATGGATCATGTAAAGATCAAGTGCCTTTAGCTGTCGTTCTACAGTTAGGCTTCTCTTTTTGCTAATTGATAAAGTCGTTATAATAATATTAAAGTTACAATATAAGGAGTGGTAAATATGAAAGCCTTTATTCTGATTGATTATACAGTTGATTTCGTAGTAGGCAAGCTGCCTTGCGGGGACCCCGCTATTGCGATAGAAGCTCGTTTGTGTGAGCTAACAAAGAGCTTTGTTGCAGAGATGGACTATGTCGTGATGGCTGTTGATTTACATGAAGAAGGGGATCCTTTCCATCCAGAGACGGCCTTGTTTCCACCCCATAATATACGTGATACGGATGGCAGGGAGCTCTACGGTTGCCTAAAAGAAGTGCATGAAGCTCACAGAGCTGCGATCTATTGGATGGACAAAACGAGATACAGCGCATTCTGCGGGACGGATCTTGAACTGCAGCTTAGAGCTAGAGGTATTCAGGAGCTTCATCTGGCTGGTGTGTGTACGGATATTTGTGTCTTACATACAGCGATGGATGCGTATAATAAAGGTTTCTCCCTCGTCATTCATGAGGATGCGGTTGCCAGCTTTGATGCGGATGGCCATGCGTGGGCATTGCGGCATTTTGAAAATACGTTAGGGGCTAAAGTTGTTCGTGGTTGGAAAAATTAAGTAAAATGATAGTGTGTAAGATAAGAGAATGAGGGATGGGGAGGATGAAAGCGATGAATTGGAAAACCATGGATGCGATGAATAACTTAACGCTGCATACCGATAAATATCAAATT
Organism: Paenibacillus plantarum; assembly: GCF_013141695.1. Taxonomy (GTDB): domain Bacteria; phylum Bacillota; class Bacilli; order Paenibacillales; family NBRC-103111; genus Paenibacillus_E; species Paenibacillus_E plantarum. The sequence continues at coordinate 37,929 of NZ_WHNY01000015.1, read as the reverse complement.
AACATGATGTACGCCCATTGGTTACAGGGAACTCATACGGAGAAAGCTGTGTTCGAGGTGTATTTCCGCAAGCTGCCTTTTGATGGGGGTTATGCGGTCTTCGCTGGGCTGGAGCGGGTGATTCATTATGTGCAGAATCTGCATTTCGGCGAGGAAGAAATCGCTTATTTGCGTGAGCAAGAGGAGAACTATAAGGAAGAGTTCCTTGATGCGCTTCGTGCTTTTACGTTTAATGGCGATATACAAGCCGTTCCGGAGGGAACGCTCGTCTTCCCGAATGTGCCGCTTGTTCGTGTCATCGGCAGTATCTTTGAGGCACAGCTTGTTGAGACAGCGATTCTCAACTTCGTGAACTTCCAGACGCTCATCGCGACGAAAGCCTCGCGCATGAAAGGCGTTGCTCCCCACGATGTGCTGCTGGAGTTCGGCACACGCCGCGCCCAGGAGGCTGACGCCGCCATCTGGGGCGCAAGAGCCGCTTATATCGCGGGGTTCCACGCGACATCGAACCTAAGAGCCGGGATGCTCTTCGGCATCCCGACCAAAGGCACGCACGCGCACGCGTGGGTGCAGGCCCACGACACGGAAGCGGACGCCTTCCGTGCGTATGCCGAGGCCCTGCCCGAGCAGGTCACGCTGCTCGTAGACACCTACGACACGCTGCGCAGCGGCGTGCCGAATGCTATTGCGACGGCGCGGCAGCTCGCGAGCCGCGGCAAGCGCTTGAACGCCATTCGCCTCGACAGCGGCGATTTGGCGTATCTGTCCCAGCAGGCGCGGCGCATGCTGGATGAGGCGGGCTTTCCGGAGGTGAAGATTGTGGCATCCAATGACTTGGATGAGCACATCATCGCCGGGCTGAAAGCCCAAGGGGCTAAGATCGACAGCTGGGGCATCGGCACCCAGCTGATTACAGCGGCCGACCAGCCCGCGCTGGGCGGGGTGTATAAGCTTGTTGCCCGTGAGAAGGACGGCACGCTCGTGCCGGTCATTAAGATCTCGGGCAACCCGGAGAAGGTGACGAATCCTGGCTTCAAGGAAGCCTACCGGATTATGAATAAGGCGACGGGCAAAGCGGAAGCCGATTATTTGGCTTTGCAGGATGAGGTGGATATTCGGGAAGGGCAGCGGATTAAGCTATTCGACCCCATCCATCCGTATCTGTTCAAATATATCGACAATTATGAGGCGGTTCCGCTGTTGAAGCCGATCTTCCAGGCGGGTGAGTTAGTCTATGAATTGCCAACCTTGGAAAGCATTCGCGACTACCATGCTGAGCAAATGCAGACCGTTTGGCCGCAATATTTGCGGATGCTGAATCCTGAGGTGTATCGCGTTAATTTGAGTGCTGCCTTATGGCAGCTGAAAATGGATTTGATTCATGCGCATCAAGACTAGCTAGTTTTGATTCGTCTTGATGCCAGCGAACGCAGAATTTTGGAATATCCGACTTCGGTGGTATGATTAATGGGAGCTACACGGTAAAGATGCGCTCATATTAATCTTATTCCGATGGAGGTTATGACGAATGTCTACGAAAGCGAATCAAGCATTTACAGCAGGAGTTACGCTCAACAATGGTGTACATATGCCTTGGCTGGGTCTCGGCGTTTACAAAAGCAAAGAAGGTCAAGAGGTCATCGGAGCGGTGCAAACCGCTTTGCAATTAGGCTATAGAAGCATTGATACGGCTGCGGTTTATCGCAACGAAGAAGGTGTTGGTCAAGGTCTGCGCCAAAGCGGTGTGCCGCGTGAGGAGATTTTCGTAACCACGAAAGTGTGGAATGCGGATCAAGGTTACGAGTCTACGCTGCAAGCTTTTGAAGCAAGCCGCAAACGGCTTGGTTTGGAGACGATTGATCTGTACTTGGTGCACTGGGCCGTCTCCGCAACGTACCGAGAAACGTGGAAAGCGCTGGTCCACCTTTACAAAGAAGGGCATGTTCGTGCGATTGGCGTGAGCAATTTCCAAATCTCTCATTTGGCGCATGTCATCGAAGATACCGGTGTAGTGCCTGCGGTTAATCAAGTGGAATATCATCCGGAACTGTCGCAAAAGGAGCTGCTCACCTATACCCGTGAACACGGTATCCAATTGGAGGCGTGGAGCCCGCTTATGCAGGGAAGGCTGAATCAGCCTGAATTGGCGCAGCTTGCCGCTAAATACGGTAAATCAGCAGCACAAATTGTGCTGCGTTGGGATATCCAGCATGGTGTTGTAACGATTCCGAAGTCTGTGACGGAGCATCGTATTCGTGAGAATGCGGACATTTTCGATTTTGAGCTGAGCGCTGAGGATATGGCTTTGGTGGATGCTTTGAATGTCAACAAGCGTATTGGGCCGGATCCGGATCATGTGACGTTCTAGTTGTTTGTTCATAAAATGAAATGCCAAAAGAGGAAAATACCGTTTATGGCGGGTTTTCCTCTTTTTTATTGCGACTGAGTCTGGGCTAGCTAGCCTACTTCCCAATGCTGACTAATGAGTTTTGGTGGACCAAATAGCGGGAAAACATACAGCTAAATTTGCCCATATGACCTTGAATTTCCTAATAACTGTAAAAAATACAGTTAATTACGAGCTGAAACGCTGAAAACGGTGAATAGCTGCGAAATAGATGTATTTTTTCCATCTAATCAATCAATTTGTTATAAATTCACGAAAATAGATGGATCTTTTCCAGTTAATAGGCGGGGTGACTCGTCTAGGGGTGTCGGCGGTTAGTGGTTAGCAGTTAGCGGTTCGTGGTTGTGGTTTAGTGGTTAATGATAGCGGTCATCTCTGCTGCCCACCAGGCTCCGACTACGCCGACCTCCCTCCGCTCATTTCAACAAAGCTATCATCTGATACACCTCGCGGTGGTCACCGGGCAGTAAGAAATTCGCGACTTTCAGCTGAGAGGAACCATCGCCGTCAAGGAAAAGCCCATCGACCAGCTGTTTCTCCCCTACTTGCTCCTGTACGGCTGTTCGGAACTCTTCGCCTGTACAAGGGGTAGGCGCAACGACCAGATACACGTTGTTCATTCGATCATACACAATACCAGATCGCATGCGCTTCTCGTTAATGACAGGCATTTCTTCCGAGATGGCTTGCTCAGCCCACCCCAATGGATCCGTAAGCCCCATGCTTACGCCTCCCTGCGCCCAATATCGGGTGCGATCCAGCACCTGTAACTCACTTGCATTTTCGACAACTTGGACGGTAAAGGTTTGCGCCTTCGCATCCCACACAAGCGTTCCGCGTTTCCGATCTGTATTATACCAGCCCGAACCGTAGTCGCCAGGCTGCCCCTTCACAGGCTGATCATTGGTCACTGCGATGCTTAGCAAATACCCCTGCCAGAAAAATCCGCCATTAATCCCATTGTCCTGTCGATCGGTTACATTTGCTGTAATGGCTTTGAGCCCTATGTTTTCAGGAGTAGTTTGAATGACGTGCAGAAGGACACCGTTCGTCGCAGGCTTAATGCTATACTCGGCACTTGCTTGTGGAGGCAGTTGTGAGGTAGTGTGAAGGCCCCAAATTAGAGTCCATACGAAACTGATAATCACGATAAGTAGATAGATTAGTAGGTGAGCAGCATGCGCTTTGAAAAGGCGAATAAGGTGCATAGATTTCTCCATCCCAGCTGTAGTAGCTTCCTTCATTTCTATTAGTCTATGAAAAGAATAGGAGAGTTATGCCTATTTATCTACGAAAAAAACGCTTACGAAGGAATCTACCATTCGTAGGCGTTTTTTCTGAAACATCTATGTAGCGACAAGAATTAGAAAATAGGTATGCGCGCCTTATTCCCATCTGTAGCATATAAAATGGCTTCTGAACTAAATAAATCTACACGCTCTAACGAGTTAACTAAATTCATGGTGGTGAATTTGTTATGGCGAAGTGCGTTGATCAAAGAGGGAATTAACTTATGGTCCGTGCCGACGAAATTAACGGAAATCGGCTTTTTATTAAATAAAATATTCATTCTCACTTCAACACATCTCCTTCTGATTTTGTTTGCTAAGTAGATATTAAGATTATCATAACTTTCTCAATAAGTTCGTCGATTGGCGTTGTCGGAATTCCACTAGTTCTGTCAGTAGATATTTCATAGTGGTGTTGGACGGCGTATCTGTTTATTTTGTATGATAGGGGAAGTTACGTAAAATTTGGAAGCGGAGGGGCTAGCTTTATGGAGTCTTCACACATTGTTATTGAAGCGGATGGCTTAATTAAAAATTATGGGTCCTTCCAAGCTGTGCGAGGCGTTAATTTTCAGGTCTATCAAGGCGAGGTATTTGGTTTGCTTGGTCCTAATGGTGCCGGGAAAACGACAACGATGGAAATGATCGAAGGGCTGCGGAAGCCTGACGGCGGACGTGCTATTGTGGCTGGATTTGATACACAGAAGGATTTGGGTAAGGTCAAGGAAGTCATTGGTGTCCAATTGCAATCAACTTCGTTATTCGAGTTGTTGACGGTAGAGGAAATTATGAGGATGTATGCGAGCTTCTATCCGAAGTCAGTTCCGATTGGCCCGTTATTAGAAGATATGACGTTGGTTGATAAAAGAAACGGCCGTGTCAAGCATCTATCCGGTGGGCAAAAGCAGCGGCTTGCCATTGGTCTTGCGCTTTTGAATGATCCCAAGGTTATCTTCTTGGATGAGCCCACGACAGGGTTAGATCCGACAGCAAGACGAACCTTGTGGGAAATTATTCTCAAGCTGAAGGAGCGAGGCAAAACGATTGTTCTGTCCACGCATTATATGGAGGAAGCGCACGTACTTTGCGATCGTATTTGTTTAATGGATCAAGGGAAAGTCGTCGCATTGGATACGCCGCGAAATCTTGTGAGCAGCTTGCAATCGGATAGCGCGATCGAGTTTAGATTGCAAGATTTGGCGGAAGCGGATATGGAATCAGTTGTACAGGAATTTCGCGATATTCGTGAAGTCAAGGGCATCGACGTACGTAAGGATGTATTCGTCCTTTACACAGATAAGCTGCAGGAGTCGCTCATTGATCTGGTTGAGCAAAGCGCTGGAGGTAGATGGCAATTGGCTGACTTGCAGACACGAACGGCTACGCTGGAAGATGTGTTTATTTCCATGACCGGAAGGAGCTTGAAAGCAGAATGAATGCTTATATCCAGTTGACGTTAAGCCAGCTTCGTTTTTTTGTTCGTAATCGACAAGTGTTGATATTCACCTTGTTCATGCCGCTTTTCTTCATGATTATGCTCGGTTCCTTTCTTGGCAAGGGGAATGATATCATCGTCGATGGCGTCGTCATTGATCAGGATCAAAGTACGGAATCCAGAGTCATGGTGGAGGCGCTGCAAGCGAGTAGCATTTTGAAGCTAAAGCCTGCAGATGACTTGGATAAGTCGCTTGAGCAGCTGAAACATGGGGATCAGAAGTTAGTCGTCGTTATTCAGAAAAATTACGGGCAAGCGGTAGGGCTGAAAGGAGCAGATAGCTCGAAGGCCAGCTTCCTTCAGGTTTACTATGATCAAACGAATCAACAGAGCGCACAGATCGGTTTGCAAACAATAGGTCAAGTGGCGGATGGCGTTTCTAAGCAAATGTCCAACTATATGCCAATTGTTAAAATTGAACCGGTTGGCGTGCAAGCTCTGCAGCTTCGCTACATCGATTTCCTTGTACCGGGTATTCTGGCCATGATGATCATGACCAACAACTTAAATGGCGTTTCGGGACAAATTGCTTCATGGCGTGAGCGAGGTGTGCTGCGACGCATGCAAAGTACACCGCTGAAGGCGTCAACGTTCATCGCCGCGCAGATTACTGCACGCCTTGTGATGAACACGGCGCAGGCCCTGATTGTACTGCTTGTCGGTGCTTTGATTTTCGGCACGCAGGTGAATGGCTCGTGGTGGCTGCTTCTGCTGTTCGTTGTCATGGGAACCTTGACATTCATGTCGATCGGTTTCATTATTGCTGGTTTGGCCAAAACCCCAGAAAGCGTAGGGCCGATTTCCGGACTGATTTCGTTCCCGCTGATGTTCTTGGGCGGCGTGTTCTTCTCCGTGTCCAGCATGCCAGAGTTCTTGCAGCCGATCGTGAAGTCGATCCCGATTACCCAACTCAGCACTGCCCTTCGGCAGATTATGAATGTGGGCGCAGGCATCGGGGATCTGTGGCAGGAAGGGCTGATGCTGGCCATCTGGCTGGTCGTGTCGTTCATTGTGGCGACGTTTACGTTTAAGTGGGAGTAGGCGGAAGGTCTTGTCGGACTTGAAGCCTGGCGATTGACCGGCATTGAGAAGGCTTAATAAGGGATCTATGTTGCCGAAAGGGAACGTGGATCCCTTATTTGCTTCAAAAAGGGGGTTTTTGATGAGTTGCGGAACGACAGTTCGCTATTTCTCGCAAGAGAGGCGTTTTTAAGCCGAATCTGCCTAAAAAGCGTACATACGTTCCGTTTCATCACGAGAATGCCTGGTTTTTTGCAAATAGCGCACTGACGTTCCTTAAAATGGTGGTTGCCACCCTTGTTAAGGTATTTGAGAGCTAACTGAAAGCCAATCTCTTCGAGGTTGGGCTTTTTCTTTTTGTAAAATGCCGTTATGGCATTCCGCGGGCGCTTTGCTCGCAGTTTATCATAAATCTACAAACGATAAGCCATACTGTAAGGGGAACTTACCCATGAGTAGGAGGATATGAATGAGTAAACAGCATTGGCAAATCCCGGCTACAGAGGGTCTCGGTCTCCAGCTCAAGAAGGGCCAAGTGATTCGGGTTACCGATGTAGAGGGAGAACAAGTTGCCGACTTTGTGGCCTATCGTGAGAATGATATCAGCGAACGGCTTGACCCTAGTGTTACGATGGACGCATTACATGCGATGAAAGTGAAGCCCGGGGATACCATCTACTCCAATAAATATACCCCTATGCTCACTATTATGAAGGATACGGTGGGACAGCACGATTTTATCAACTCGGCCTGTCGGCCTGAAATGTATGAGCTACTGTACGATAAGCAAGACCATACCAGCTGTTATACGAACTTAAATGAGGCATTGGCATTATTTGAGATCCCCGCTCCAGATCAGCATTATCCCTTTAATTTATTCATGAACACCATCATTCAGCCATCTGGACAAATTCGTGTTGAGAAGCCTCTATCTAAAGCTGGAGATTATATCGAGCTTCGTGCAGAAATGGATTTAGTTGTGGCTATATCTGCTTGTCCCTGCGCAGAAAGTCTCTGCAATGGATACAAATGCACACCTATTCGCGTTGACATCATTTGATCTTCTAATGGACTAGCGCCTCTCATACAATAACTTGTACAAGTTATTTGCTATTCAGGGGGCGAAGTTTATGGATGCTTTTATCACTTATGTGTTTCTTGGCATTTCGCTATCGGCACCAATCGGTCCAATAAACGCTGCTCAACTCGACAAGGGAGCCAGATTTGGCTTTACTCAGGCGTGGTTGATCGGACTGGGCGCGATGTGTGCCGATTTGTTATATATGCTGCTGATTTATTTTGGTTTAGCCCATTTCTTGACTACCCCGTTTATGAAAACATTTCTATGGTTGTTTGGCTGTTTTGTACTTATCTACACGGGTGTTGATACACTAAGAAACGTGAAGGTAACTCAAGAAGCTAACCCTCGTGATGCCCAATCCAGTGGCGTAAGCTCCTTCCGTTCTGGATTTATTATGGCACTTACCAATCCGCTAAATATCTTATTTTGGCTAGGGATTTATGGCTCCATTTTAGCCGAAAGTGTGCAGAATTATGGTCTTACCCAGGTGCTTTGGCATACCTCAGGTATCTTTGCAGGCATCCTTCTGTGGGATGTTGCTATGGCCACGATCGCCAGCTCGTTTCACAAGTTCGGGAATCGCACGACCCTGCAAATGATTTCTGTCATAGCAGGACTTTCTCTCATTGGCTTCGGTATTTACTTCGGCTATCAAGCTTATAAGCAGCTAATAGGTTAGACAGACAGAGGTTTACACGTACAGTTGTACCTCCTAACCGAGATACTCACCCATCTATTCTCCTTCGCATAGTATGCTTCGTACTCGCGAAGGAGGCTATTACGACATGGCTGATCTATATGCCAAAGACTGGCTTGATACACATATGAACACCCTTACCCCATGGCAGGAGGACGCTTACCGTCAATTCGGCAATATGATTGCAGATTCAGGAAATACGTACCCTTGCATACCCGGCCGTCAAGGCTTCCTAACTAACAACCTGCGCTTTGGCTTTGCTGCAGATCCTAGATCAGAGCAAGCTGCCATTGACGCAGTGGAGCTCTTGCAGGCATATGGTCGCTGCTCACGGGAAACAGGGAAATTCGCCTCGCTCGTTATATTTTTCCATACACCTGCAGATATACTGAATAGCTTCTCAGTAGAAGACTACGAGGGGCTATTTTGGTCTGTTTTAAGTGGGGTCAGCGCTAAAGATGAGGCGCCATGGCCTGAACATATTTCAAAGGATCCTTCGCACCATTCGTGGGAATTTTGTTGTGACGGGCATCCGTATTTCTCCTTTTGCGGAACACCTGCCCATGTGGTTAGGAAGAGTCGAATGTTTCCGCATTTCCTCATTGCCTTCCAACCGCGATGGGTGTTTGAAGAAATCAACGATTCTACCCCTTTTGGGCGCAATATGAAAAAGCGCATTCGCCAAAAATTAGAGGCGTACGACAGTATCCCCGCACATCCTTCTCTGAAATGGTACGGGCAAGAGGATAACCAAGAATGGAAACAATATTTCTTACGTGATGACGAAAGTGTCCCTTCTAAATGTCCGTACACGTTTATGAAAAATAAATTAAAAGCTGTGGGCATGCTATTTCATAAATAGGATATCGTTACGAGGGCTCTCTTCGTTCCGATTTATGCTTCATCCACAACGTAATTAGAATAATCACCATGACGATAAGAAGGCTGGTCCATAACCCAGCTCGATCGGTTTTCTCCAAGAGAGGACCCGTAACTGCCGCCAAGATAAGAAGGATAGCGATCCAAGATTTAAGTTGCCCGCTAAGGTTTGGCCGAATTTGTTTCAGATACGATGCGACGATAAGCAACCACGTATATAGGAGCACCAAGCCCCCAGCCGTGGTTATTTGTTCAAAGATTTGGCTTGGCATAACTAGCGCAAGGACGATAGAAACACATAACCCGATTGTATTCACACCTAGTGCATACAGAGGTAACTGCTTTTTGCCTTTCCTATTGGCTAGCCATGACGGGGCATCACCGCCTTCCGCTAAAGCAACCAGCATCGTGGATACGCCGTATAGCGAGGCAACGAGGATAGAAAATCCAGCAATAATCAGAACGCCATTCATCAAGTGCACGAGAATAGGCAATCCCATGATGCTCAGAGAGAGAAGCAGGGGACTTTTATCAGGTGTTAACTGGTCTTTGGTAATAAAAAGGAGCGCTAAACTAAGAGATAACACATAGAGCACCGTGATCGTAAGCAGCATAAGTCTTCCAGCCTTAGAGGCTTCTTTGGGATTTTGCAAATGGATAGCCATAAAACCCATGACCTCTATACCACTAAACGCATAAAACGCATACAAAAGTCCTTTCCATGCGCCGGTCCAACCTGAACTAAACCAATGGGTCGTGCTGCCTTGAATGGTGTTTATGCCATGGCTACCTTTGAAGAAAACGATGCCTGCAATGGCGATGAATAGGAATACGGCCCCCATTTTAACGATAGCGCATATATTCTCAGTTTTGTTAATGCCTTTCGAACCAAGAATAACAACAAGAAGGGCAAGGAACGAGTAGATCGCAGTCAACAACCAGAGTGGCAGATTAGGAAACCAGAATTGCGTGAAAATCCCAATTGCCGTTAAGGAACTGCCTAAAATGAGCATCTCCGAGGACCAATACAACCATCCCACGCCAAAGCCTGCCCAGCGGCCATATGCTTCCCTAACATAATTTCGAAAAGATCCTTTTTCAGGGTTGGCAGCCGTCATCTGTGCTAAGGCTTCATAGACAAATAAGGTTGCTAGCGCTGCCAATAAAAATATAACGACAACAAGATACCCGCTCTTCTGGATGGCGATGCTAGAACCAAGGAAGAAACCAGTTCCTATAGTGCAACCAATACCGAATAAAGCTAACTGCCACCAGGATAGTTTGTTTGTGTTGTTGTTACTGTTGTTATGCCGCAAAGTTGCCATCCGTGATTGACCTCCATATCCCTGGCTACAATATGAGAAAGCCCAAACATCGGCCCTAGGGCCGATGCTGGGCTTCACAATCTGCTAGCTAGTGCACAGATGCTGCTGCTCTGTTATTAGGCGGCATTTGTGGCGCCCCGGTTGCTGGGACAAATGAGGTCAGCATGCTTTGCATATCAGAAGCTTCTAATTGTGGCACCTGGTAGTAGGCAAGTCTATTTTGATAAAGGAAGATTTCATAAGCCATTTCTATGAAATTTTGTACCTGAGAGGCTAATACGCGCCGAACAACGGGATTCGTCACTTCCACGGCGGTCATGGTTAGCAACGACGCATGCGTTTTGATCAGACCTAGCATATGCCCGCTTATTCCCGCATCCTTCACATCAGCGAGCGACTGGTTTGGCTTTTTCGGCTCAGTTGGCTTAATGCCGTAGATCGGCTCGGATAGTTGCCTAATCATATACGTGGACGTTTCTTGGCTTGGTTTTTGCCCTGTTGTGAAACACTCAGCAGTTAAATTGTACTGAGCAAGTGTGAACTGGTATTGACGATCCAGAATGTCCAGCAGTTCGCTATCTTGTACAAACTGTCTAAACATCATGAATTGGTCTAGTACATTGATGGTACAGGCCAACACCTCGTGTAAATCGAAAAGCTCATGACCACCGTGGTTGGTATTGGGCTTAGTTTGCGTTTGATAATTTGGTTGTATTTCCTGTTGCATAACGAAGTCTCCTTTGGTGTTGAGGTAATGTAACTTCGTTAATGTTGGTCTCAGTTCGTTGGTTTATGCATGGCTATAACATCTATTGGCAATTGCTCACTTATAAGGGAGCCGCGGGTGTAATAGTTGGAAAGGACTAACTTGAACATGCTACAATTAATGGCAAAGCCTATAATATGTCACCTGCTCCGACACCATTGCATCAAAGTGGTTGTCAGGGTGCTCCAACAATACTCTTGCAGTTCAGTCTAATCGCTCCAGGTGGCTGGGGAAAATAAGGGATCTACGTTGCCGAAGAGGAACGTAGATCCCTTATTTGCTTATAAATAGTGATTTTTGATGAGTTGCGGAACGACAGTACGCTATTTTCAAATAATTGGTGCTTTTTAGCCAAATTCGCGCAAATAGCGTACCTACGTTCCGTCTCCTCGCGAGAATGACAGTTTTCATTCGAATAGCGCACTGACGTTCCGTAAAAAGGTGATTCCGTCATTCTTAGGTGGGTCTAAACACTTATATCAAGATTTCCGCCTAGATTCGGCTGCACACTGCGTTCAATTAATTGGACCACTTGTTGGCCTTGCTCGGCCATTTGCTCTTTCGCCATTTTCAAAACGCTTATTCCAACCGCTTGGGATAAATTGTTTTGTGCTAATGACATTGACATAGCTGGAATGTCCATGAGGTTCCTCCTTTAGTTCTGAGTAACTAACCATTTCTATATCGGTATATTGGTCTGCAATTTTTAGCGAGATACATGCACACCCAAAAGCCCAACCCCTCGGGGTTGGGCTTTCTATTACAGAAATCTCCGATGATGCTTCTTCCCATCAAAGCTAAACAACACCGGCTTATCCTCCACCAACGTGTGCATATGAATGGTTTTACCCCACAACTTATAAATATATGGCAGCGTCCGCTCGACATATTTCAAATCCAGCTCCACGCCTTCAAAAGCATGCTTCAAGTACAGCTCCCCGTTGCGCTGATAGTCCCCATCTTCGACCACAATGTAAGGGAAACCACCATTCACTCTGGAGTAAATAAGCTGATCCCGCGTATTTTCCCACGTTTTGTCTGTGATTTTCCACTCAGGGCCTTTCTTCTCAAACACGTACAGATCTAACTCTTCAACCAGTGGTTTATTCAAATAGTTACGGATAAACGAGGTATCCGATTCATATTCGCGAACCTCGAAGATTTTCTTCCTGCCTTGCCCAGGTACCCGCCCGAATCTGCGGATTTCTTCATCCGTCGGAGCATCCCAATGCTTTTCGATATCCTCAAATATTTTGACACCCAGATAATAAGGATTTAAGGAATGGCGAGAGGGAACGACGACGGAGGAGTTTAGCTTGGAGTACTCGATCGTTTCTTCCTCGGTCAAATCCAGCTCACGCAGGATGTGTTGATGCCAGTAGGAAGCCCAGCCTTCGTTCATGATTTTGGTTTCGAGCTGCGGCCAGAAGTAGAGCATTTCATCACGCAGCATGGTCAGGATATCCCGTTGCCATTCCTCCATATAAGGGGCATTTTCCTCTATGAAAAGAAGGAGATCCTTCTCCGGCTTCGGTGGAAAACGCTTCGTATCTTCTTTATCCAAGGAGACAATAGGCTTGTTTCGACTATCTAAGTCCCATAAATCCTCATATCCGTATGTGGCTTCGCCTCGCACTGATGGCGTAGCAGCTTTGTTATTTTCTTGTCGTTTGCGAGTTTGGCCATAGGTTAGTGTTAATACAGGGTCAATGTGCTCTTGGATGGCGAGAACGGCATCTATGAATTGTTCAACCTCATCGATACCATGTTCAATTTCATATTGGCGGATGCGTTCAGCCGTAGCGGACATGCTCTCGACCATGTTGCGATTCGTTTTGGAGAAGCGTGCATTATTTTTGAAAAAGTCGCAGTGAGCAAGCACGTGCGCGACGATGAGTTTATTTTGAATCAGCGAATTTCCGTCTAAAAGGAAGGCGTAGCAGGGGTCCGAATTGATGACCAATTCGTAAATTTTACTAAGTCCAAAGTCGTACTGCGTTTTCATGCGATGAAAATTTTTACCAAAGCTCCAGTGACTGTAGCGTGTCGGCATCCCGTAGGCACCGAAGGTGTAGATAATTTCTGCCGGACAGATTTCGTATCGCATGGGAAAGAAGTCGAGCCCAAAGCCTTTCGCGATCTCCGTGATTTCATCAATGGCATATTCCAGCTTCTGGATTTCGGATTTACTCACTGTGCAGGCACTCCTTCCTTTTTGGTAAAAAAGGTTTTCAACGCTTTATACACTTCACCTTTTTCACGGATGACGTAATGCAAAAATTTCGGATTGTTGATATGGCGGAAAGCGGACATCAGCGTAGAGCTACGGTTATATTGATTCACTTCCCCGTAGCCAAACATATTCGAACGCTCCATTAATTGCGTAATCAACTTCACACAGCGCTCGTTATCTGATGTTAAATTATCGCCGTCCGAGAAATGGAAGGGATAGATATTGAACTGAGAAGGGGGGTACCTTTTATCAATAATATCAATAGCTGTTTGATAGGCCGAGGAACAGATCGTGCCCCCGCTCTCACCTTTCGTGAAAAACTCTTCCTCTGTCACCTCTTTAGCCTCGGTATGATGCGCGATGAACACAATCTCAACGTTCTCATATTTCGTGCGCAAGAAGCGGGTCATCCAGAAAAAGAAGCTGCGGGCTATGTACTTCTCGAAGGAGCCCATGGACCCAGAGGTATCCATCATGGCAATAATAAGCGCATTGGAGTGCGGTTTTTCGATTTCTTCCCACGTTTTGAAACGCAAATCATCTGGTGAAATATGATGGATACCCGGCGAGCTGCCTCGCGAATTGCGGCGCATATTTTCGAGGATCGTCCGCTTCTTATCAATGTTGGACATGATCCCTTTTTTACGGATATCGTTGAAAATAACTTCGGTGGACGTCATGTTCCGCTTCTCTTTTTGCTGCAAATTCGGCAGCTCGAGCTCGGAGAACAGCATCGCTTGCAGCTCTTCCATGCTCACTTCGGCTTCGTAATAATCTTCGCCAGCTTGATCGCCAGCACCTTCGCCTTTGCCTGGACCTTGGGCAGGCTGCGGGTCTGTTCCAAGTACATCGCCAACCTGTGAATCACCGTCGCCTTGACCGACATGCTTGCCTTTGTTGAAGTTATAGCGGAAGCGGTATTCGTCCAAACTTTTTATCGGTACCTTCACGACTTGTTTTCCATTGGACATGACAATGCTTTCGTCTGTAACCAGATCAGGAAGGTTCTGTTTAATCGCATCTTTGACCTTCTCTTGATGTCTGGTTTGATCTTGGTATCCTTTGCGGTGGAGTGACCAATCCTCTTTGGAAACGATAAATAAGGGTTCTGTCATGGGGACACCTCCTTGGCGTTTATGATAAGCAGAATGCTAATCAGACATGGGGAAATAAAGCTTGTTATTAAATATATTCAAGTGTACGGGGGATATGTGGTGGTGGGCGGATTTTCTCTTCAGCTTCGACTTTTCATCTGACTGTGTTAAAATAAGGGGAATATTTGTAGAGAGCGAGGAACTTTTCATGAAAATGCCGGAACAGGATCATCGCTATAGATTTCAAGATCTACTTGAATGGGAAGGCAGATGGGAGTTAATTAATGGAGTTCCTTTTAACATGACACCTGCTCCTTCTACGACACATCAACGGATTCTAAGAAGTATATTTCTTGAACTTCATACATTTCTCCAAGGTTCATTATGTGAGGTTTTTATCGCTCCGTTTGATGTGAGATTAAGTGAGACTGAAGAATACGACAATCCGGATACGGTCTGTCAGCCAGATCTATCTGTCATTTGTAATCCATCCCAAATCGATGATAAGGGAGGCAAAGGCGCCCCTAAGCTCATTGTTGAAATATTATCTCCATCTACTGCGATTAAAGATAGAAACCAAAAATTTAAAACATATGAGAAGTTTGGAGTTTTGGAATATTGGATTGTTGATCCTGCACATCAAACTGTTGAGGTGTATGGATTAGAAGTGGGTTCGTTTCAAAAGCGAGAAGTTTTTGGAAGAGAAGATAAGTTGCGTTCATTTGCTTTTTCTGAGTGTGCTATTGAATTGGAAAGGATATTCCAAACGGATTTCTCAAAATAAAGGCCGTAATCGTGAACGTGTTTTGGAATGGTTGCACGATCTGGGATTCAAAGTGGAAATTAGTTTCTAAAAGGTAATCGATGGGAGCAGAAAAATTGATAAATCAGTTGAATACGAAATTAGAGCAATGGCAAACTCTGTATGATGCGGCAGCAACATTTAAAAAAGCCGAGTGTTGGAGCTATTTTGCAAATGCTCATATTTTTGGTGTGGAGAATCCGGTGAATGGGGAAATTGGTTATTGCTGCATAATGGGCAACGGAGGTGAGCTTTACGGTCTGGCTGTATATTTAGGAACAGAAGGCCTTGAGACTCTATTAAATATGATGAATGAGGAATCGGAGATAGATCCGATGTACTCGCAGTATTGCTTGATGCTTTCTTTCGACAGTAGGGCTGAGTTGTATCCTGACGAGCTCAAACAAATAAAAGAGCTGGGTCTGAAGTTTCGTGGAACAAATGCCTGGCCAACGTTCCGATTATATGAGCCAGGATTTGTTCCATGGCCAATTCAAAATGAAGACGAAGTGGAATTTCTAATTCTGGCATTGCAACAAGCGATTGAAGTCGTCCAAGTCTACAAATCCAACCCTGATGCCATTTTTCAAGAAGAGGACGATACTTTCCTAACAAGAGTTTCTAATCGAGATCGGCAGAATCTAGTTTGGTCGGATCAGTGGATCAAACCAAAGCCTTTGGATAAAGCAAATGATTACTTGGTAACGCCGCTAGATGAACTTCGTCTAGCCAAAGCAAAAAGATCGCTTAAAGGAATTGCAGGGATATGGGAAATCGATTGTTTTTTTGCACCTATGCCTATTGCTGAAGGGGATAGGCCCTTCTACCCGATGATGGGTCTGATCGTTGATCAAGAATCCGAACAAATCTTGCAATACGGCTTAACTGAAAAATTTGGAATACCCGATAAAATAGCAGGGCTATTGCTAGAGTTGATTGAAAAAGCTCAAGTCATTCCCAAAGAAATAGGGGTATGTAACGAAGAGACTTTTCATTACATAAGGCAAATTCTAAAGGCATTTGAAATTAAAGCGTACTTAACAAATGTACTTCCGGCATTGGAGGAAGCGAAAGAAGGAATGTTAGATTACTTTAGTAGTGGAAGAAGATAAATATTGTACGTAATAAGAAGTATGAATAAAAAGTCTGTCTAATCTCCCGCGGCCACGCATGGGAGATCAGGCAGACTTTTTCATTTGTTCCCACCAGTAAAGCGATCCTTATATTAGAAAAACAGTCGTTCAATCAACCAAAACCCGCCTAGCGCTGTGATCGCATAGGAGCCGAAATGAATCGTAGGCCGGAAGAATGATTTTTTCTGTATGAAGAACAAAATAGGAAGCAGAACAAGGACAAGGCATAGTTGGATGAATTCAATCCCTAGATTAAAGCTAATCAGATCTACAGCTAAATGGCTTTTAGGCAGGCCCATTTCACGCAATATGTCGGAGAAGCCTATTCCATGAATAAGCCCGAATAAGAAAGTTACGATCCAGCGGTTACGCATTTCTTTTCGGAAAATATTTTCCAATGCAACATAACAAATACTTAAGGCAATCACAGACTCCACGATGCGTGATGGAAGACTGATATAACCAAGCACAGCGAGCGTCAGCGTAATACTGTGTGCGAGGGTGAAAGCCGTAATAATCGAAGCATATTGCTTAAAGCTTTGTTTACGAAGCAGTAGTGCAAACAGAAATAACAAATGATCGTAACCCGTTAATATATGATGGATACCCAACTTGAAGAAGGAGAACCAACTTGAGGAAGCCGAAGTTACTGACTTCTCATGCGTTGTATTCGTCGGTTGGGCACTAGATGGCGCGGAACTCCCGTTGGTTTCTTTTGGCTGGTTTTGCTGATTTTGTAGAAGTGATTGATCCATCTGTGTAGGGTTAACTTGTGTTGAATTAGAGAGTTGCTGTTGCTGTTGTTGTTCAGTCAGGAGTAAGGTCCATGTGCGATTCTTACCTTGTAGGACAGTTTCGCTGACTTGATCTCCATGTCGTGAAGTGATCAGATTTACATAGGCTGATGCAGTAGGAGTTGCATACAGTCCGTCGAGAATTGTAATCGATTGTCCTGCTGAAAATGCAGGATAGATTAAATCCCAAGTAAGGACTTCCTTGTCCCCTTTCTTGCCAAGCTTTAACGCGGTTAGTTCCGCTGCTTGTTCTCTTCCATTCATTTCGAGAACAAGACTATCGTCAATCCATTCCTCTAATCGATGTTTATTCTTCTCCAGTTCATCTGCATCCAAAATACCATTTTTATTGGCATCTACATCCATACTCTCAATAACCGAAATTACATCAAGTGAAAAGGAAAAGTCTGTTTTATCTTGTTCAAAAGAAATCGTCGTATAGCTCGCACTCAGTGCATGAGCCGAGGCTTTAAGACTATACGTATATAACAAGAATGTAACTAAACATGTAACGACTGCTGTAATTCGGATAGCACGCATGAATCTGAAATTATTTTTTTGAGCCAACAAAGAAGTTCCCCCTCGAAGTTATACATGTGAAGCATGACCAATTAACCTACGTTTAAATAATAAACGACAATCTTCTTCGCAGTATTAAGCTTGTGTAAGCTTTAAGTAAATACATTTACAAATAAATAACCTCCGGTTAATAAAACCCGAATGAAAAACATGTAGGCTTATCAAAGTGCGCCCAATTCAACGAGAAAGGAACAACATGCGAGGGATCTGATGAAATCAAAGGGTAATCTGAAGGGGAAAGAAGCTTGTAAGAGTAATTTGAAAGTGCGTGTACGCTATGTATAGAGTAACGAGGAGGAAACTATTAATGATTGCTTTGTTTAATACGTATAAGAAATGGACAAGCACTGGGTTAGCTATTCTTTTGCTTATGGGTTCATTGCTTCCTGTGACTGGGTTGCAACTTCCGAAGGCGAGTGCTGCTGCCGATCATGTTGTGATAAGCCAGATAAGTGGTGGTGGCGGTAATACGGGTGCCCCAGCCGCAATATACAAGAATGATTTTATTGAGCTGTATAATCCGACAGATACGGATGTAGATTTGACTGGTTGGTCAGTGCAATATGCTTCGTCAACGTCAAGCTTAAGTGCATTATGGACGAATATCACGCCACTTACAGGTACAATAAAAGCACATAGTTTTTATTTGATTCAGGAAGCTGCAGGGACGGGGACAACGATGGCAAGTCTTCCAACACCGGATGCTAGTGGAACTATAGCAATGGCTGGACCTTCAGGGAAAGTTGCGCTTGTTAATAAAACGGAAGCTATAACAGGGAGAACGAATCCATCCGTTATAGATTTTGTGGGCTACGGTGCTGCAAATGATTCAGAAGGATTGTCTACTGCCGCATTAACAAACCCAACAAGTGCGCAACGTAAAGCCGAAGATGGCAGCAATTCAGCTGCTGATAAGGGTGCTGGTTGGGATACCGATAATAACAATACGGATTTCGTGGTGGGTCCGATAATTACGCCTAGAAATTCTGCCACTCCAGCAGTTGTCGTTACGAAAAGTTCGCAACCCATTCCACAAAACATTCAATTTACAAATCTAGGTACGCTGGGGACTGTAGTGGGTTATACAGCTGCAGTTACGGCTTCTACTTATGTATCCTTATATGTAAGCAATCCGGATACCGCAAGCGTAGCAGTCACAAATGCAGTGTATGCAGATGGTAATGGTGAATTTAATTTAACCTTTGATAATACAGCAAACAAGACGCAAGTCTATATGACGACCAAAGAAACAGGTAAAACAGAAAGCAGCGCAGTTATGATTAATTTGGCTGCGGAAAGCGCTGGATTAAACGCTAGCAAACTGAGTTATTTTGTTGATCCAACCACGCATGTGGGTAAAGTTACTGGTTCTGGGGGCACACCTGGTGCAGCGGCAGCGAACTCAAAGGTTTATGTGTATAACCTTGCTGCAGCAGGCAATCGCTTTACAACAACTACGGATGGCAAAGATTATGTTGTTTCAGCTGCGGACGGCTCGTTCACATTTACATTTAATGCTGGAACCGATGACGTCTATGTATCACAGTTAACATCTGGTGCCTATGGTATTAGCTTGGAAGGTTCTGTCACGAAGATTACGAAAGCTGATACTACGGTAGTTACGCCGATTAGCAGTTTGCGGACGAATGACAACAATGGAAAGTCTGATAAAATTAATCAGATTTTTACCATACAAGGTGTTGTTATTGGCAATAATGAGGTAACAGCAGCTAACACCTTTTATATGCAAGACGACACGGGAGGCATAGCTGTATTTGGAGCTCTTCCTAGTGGTGTGACTGTTGCTCAAGGCGATGTAGTCATGGTTACAGGCGCTGTTCAATTCTATAACGGTTTGACAGAAATTACGCCTACTTCAGTAGTTAAGAAGGGAACGGGTTCCCTGCCGCTTCCTAAAGATGCTACAATTGTTGATTTAATTGATAATACGAAAGCTGAGCCGCTTGAAGGATCTCTAGTTAAATTTACAGGTAAAGTTACTGACATTCCTGCTATCTCAGGTAATGGATATAACATAACTGTAGCAGATGCAGCAGGCAAAACCATTACCCTAAGGGTAACGACTGCAAGTGGCATCAATACGACAACAAACATACAAAAGGATTCTACGTATACATTTACGGGAATCTTCAGTCAGTATGACTCCAGTTCCCCCTACAATAGTGGATACCAGGTATTCCCAAGATCGGTAGCGGATGTGACGGAGATTAAAGAACTTACGCTTTCTCACCAGCCAGCGACCCAAGCCTATATCAATACGGATATCAAACTCATTGCAACGGCCAAAAATGCAAATTCCGTTGTAATCTATTACCGAGCAACTGGTGGTACTACGTATTCAGCTTTACCTATGACTTCAACAGATCAAAGTTCCTATAGCGTAACTTTACCGGCAGCATTGGTGCCTGCGGGAAGTACTTTTGACTACTACATTGAAGCTAAAGACGCAACAACTACGAAACAGTCTGGCTCACCGACGACGCCTAATGTGGTTTCGGTAGTAGCGGATACGTTTGCGCCGCAATTTATGGATGAAACACCGATTCAAGGTACGAAGACGGAGGATAGACAGCCATTAATCTCTGTTCAATATGTTGAACCAAGCGGTCTTGATTTAACTACGCTAGCTGTAACTCTGGATGGGCAATCCGTGCAAGCTACAACTACAGACGAGCAAATTCAGTTGCAAATCAGTTCAGATTTGGCTATTGCTGATCATACCGTAATCGTAAATGTGAAGGATATGAAAGGAAATGCTGGCACGTATACATGGTCTTTCTCCGTAGTTCCCGTGTTTACCGGAGGAAATCATTATCGTGGCACAACACATAATCATACCGATATCTCTCACGATGCTTCAGGTACACCAGAACAAGCTTTACTAGCAGCTAAAGCGCATAATTATGATTACTTCGCTTTTTCCGATCATTCACATGACATTGATGCAGCATTAGTAGGTCAAGACACCGTAGACCACAAAGGCTCACCTGAACGTACGGGTGGAGCGGATTGGAAGTTAACGAAGAATTTGGCGACACAGTATACGCAAAATAATAATTTTGTTGTATTCCCTGCTTTTGAAATGACCTCAACGACTTGGGGACATTCGAATGTTTTTGGAACAGAGAACTTCATTGATCGGAAGATGAATGCAGGTCAATACCAAGATTTAAGTAAATATTATGCATGGGTGCTGACTTACGATGATGTGGTTGCACAATTCAATCACCCGGATATGTCGGCTAATGCTTTTAACAATTTCATGCCTTACGATCGCAATGTGGATAAATTGTTTACCATGTTGGAAGTAGGCAATGGTTCAGGTCACTATGCTTACGCGAATGCGGAAGGGAAGTTCTTTAGCGCATTGGATCTCGGATGGCATGTCGCACCGACCTATGGCGAGGATAATCATGACGGTACTTGGGGTCAAACGAACGCTAGAACCGTAATCGTAGCTAACGATCTATCTCAAGAGTCTTTGCTGCAATCCATGCGTAACATGCGCGTATACATGAGTGAAGATCCGAATTTTAGCTTGGATTTCCTTGCTAATGGCAGTTACATGGGTGCAACAGTCAAGGGAAGCACCTTAAACTTCTCCGTTTCCGGTAAGGATCCTGTTAAAGAAGTGAAGACGATGCCAGAATATAATTACCTTAGCAGTTCCTATAAGTCGGATGATCGTGTTGCCAAAGTAGAGTTGATTACGAATGGTAACAAAGTGGTACAATCCATTTCACCGATGTCAGCTGATTTTACTTGGAATCCAACTGTAGATATCACTGGCGGCCAACAATGGTTTGTGGTAAAAGTAACGCAAATGGACGGCGAACGTATTTACTCAGCTCCAATCTGGTCTCAAGTTGTCACAACGGATGTGAAGATTAGCGGGATCAATGTGGTAGGCGACAGTATAGTTGGTGGAAGCCCGGCTACATTGGAAGCAGGTCTCACTAACTTAGGATCGCAAGATTTAACCAACTTGAATGTCCATTTTTACTATGACGCGGTAGATGATGCGCACTTGATAGGTAATACTTCAGTTGCTTTGATATCATCTAAAGGAACGGCAACGGCTAGGGTGACATGGGCTGCACCTATGGAGGGTGATCATACATTAATTGCTGTTCTTGATGCGCCTCCAGGTGATTCACCGGCCGATAATCAATTCGTCCAAGCTGTGAAGATTAAGCCTTCGCTAGGTATTAAAGTAATGATTGATGCTTCTCACAAAAATGAGAATACAACACTCGATGCTGGTACTTACAAGGATAATTTGAAAAGCTTCACAAAACAGCTGCAACAAGAAGGTTATACGGTCGTTGAGAATACGACTGCAATTACTTCTTCATCACTAAGTGATGTGAAAGTGCTGATGTTTACTCATCCAAGCGTTGCGTTAACTGCGGATGAAAGTGCAGCGATAGCTGCATTTGTGCAAGCAGGTGGATCTCTCTTACTAACAGAGAAAAGCAATAACAGTGCCAATCCTGCCATTAGCAACAACTTGCTGCAACAGATTGGATCGACCATCCAAGTAAGTAATGATGGCATTTTTGATACTAGTCTAGATGGGAACTTCTGGACACCACCTATTGGCACTAATACATTTACAGTGCGTCTACATCCTGGAATCGTTAAAAATTATATAACGGATCGGGCACTGACTGTAGAGTATTACAGTGGGGCAAGTCTTGAGAAAGTCGGTCATATCGCGCTCATAGACACCGATAAAGTGACTGTGTTAGTTAAAGGGAATGAAACAACGTTCCAGAATAACATCGGCAGTGGTGGTTATTCCTACGATACAACGGATGATGGCAGCGGCGGTTCAGCTATTCCGGCTATTGCTTCTGAACAGGTTGGAAACGGCAGAATTATCGTCTCTGGGATGAATACTTTTAATGACAAGCAAATGGACGAATCCTATAATCCTAAAGGCAATAATGAACTGGGCTTAAATGCGATTAATTGGTTAGCTCATCGAGATACACAAGTAGATACCATTGCGAATGCTCGTACGAAAGCGGATGGAACCTCATTAATTATTGAAGGTACTGTAGTTACAGGCTCGAACGTATTCTTCGATGCCTTCTATGTTCAGGATGCGACTGGCGGGATAATGGCCTTTAAGGAACTGCCGGAGAACACTTTGGTTGAAGGTGATACCGTAAGAATTTACGGGCAAATGAAAACTTTTGAAAATAATAAAGAATTGGACTTCGGTGCATTCAACCTAGATGTTATTAAAACAGGGCACACGAATCCGATTACGCCTCAGATGTTAACAACAGGTCAGGCTACCTTAGAACAAAATCAAGGACTGCTAGTGAAGGTTAGAGGAAGAGTAGTCTCCAAATTTGATGATAATTCTTATGTAATTAATGATGGAACTGGACCTGTTCTTGTGTTTACGGACGGCTATATTGTGAATCAAAGCGGGTCAGTTCCGAGTCTTGTTGTCGGCGATGCACTTGAAGCTGTAGGATTAGCAAGTAAAAATACAGAAGGCACTCGAATTCGCGTTCGGAATACGCAGGAGTTATCGAAGATAAGAACCGAAACCGCTGTTTCTAGTTCAACAATCGCTGTTACTAATGAACCTTTGACCATTAACGTTGGTTCAGGTATAACAGACGTCAAAATTTCAGTTCCCACTACGACGGATGGAACGACTAGAACGGCTACGCTCCCATTCTTAGAAGTTAATACAGTAAGTACATCATTGGGTGGGAATGTAAGTGTTGCTATTCCTGATAGCACTATAATTACAGCTCCGGATAACTGGGATGGGAAAATTAGACTTCCAGAAGTCCAAAGCAATAGCAGTGTATCTGTTAGCCATGCAAATGTGAACTCTGTTATTGAAGTCGGAGCACCAGGTGTAATGCTAACCTTTAATAAAGCAGTACGCCTTGTTGTTCCAGGTCAAGCAGGTAAATCAGCTGGTTATGTAAGAGATGGTGTGTTTCATGAAATAACCACTACACTTACTGCCGATAATCAGACAACTGCTAATTTACTGCCAGATGGTGGCGAAGCTAAAATGAATGTTGGCAGCGACCTTGTTATTTGGACTAAACATTTCACCCAATTTGTTAGTTACACTTCGGTAGATACAACGACTCCTACTGGGGGTGGCGGTGGAGCAGAACTTTCACCGAATACAGCTATCATTTATGCAACGAATGGTGGTACAGTAACCCTTAACGGGGCTAAAATTGCTGTTCCGGCTGGTTCTGTTAATGGCAACGTTAGTAACTTCAAAGTAACTGTGAATAAAGTAGTGGATACGTCCAGCTTAGCAATGGATTCATCATTGAAGCTGATTAGTGATGTCTTCGATATTACGAAAGATTTCGCTGGTGAGTTCAGTAAATCGGTACAAATTACGTTGCCTTTTGATAAAAACAAAGTTGACACGAGTCAATCCTTAGTTAGTATTTATTGGTTAAATGAAGAAACAAAAAAATGGATTCAGTTAGAGAATCCGCAGTTAGATAGCAGTGGCGCTACGGTAACTGGTTCTGTGAATCATTTTACGAAGTTCGCGGTCCTAGCTTCTGCTAAACCAAGTACCCCTATTGCACTTTCTGACACGAAGGGTCACTGGGCGGAAAAAAGCATTCTAGAGTTGGTTCAGAAGGGATCTATTCATGGATACCCAGATGGAACGTTTAAACCGGATACTAACATTACTAGAGCTGAATTCGTTTCGATCATTGTAAAAGCTTTTAATCTCAAAGAACAAATGGGCAAGATATTTGCGGATACAAGTAATCATTGGGCGAAAAACGCAATAGCTACTGCCGCATCACAGGGTATTATTAATGGTTATAGCGATACGGCTTTTGGTCCTGATGATACGATTAGCCGTGAGCAGATGGCCGCAATCATCGTTCGTGCCGCTCAAATTAGTTTGGTGGCAGAAGTATCTACCTTTACGGATCGTTCAGAGATTTCTGATTGGGCAATAGAAGCGATTTCTGCTGCTAATTCGAAGGGATTAATGAATGGTTACGAGGATGGTACAGTAAAACCAAAAGGGAAAGCAACTCGAGCGGAGGCAGCAACTGTCATCTTGAGGGCGTTAGCTTTAAAGAAGTGATGTAATACTCAACGTATCATCTAAAATAAAAGTCTGTCTAATCTCCTGCGACTGCGCATGGAAGATCAGGCAGACTTTTTTAGTATCTTCTGGAATGCGGCGAAGACTAATGGTTTGAACGATCACAATAGGTTATGATGTAAGGTGGAGCAATGGGCGGCTATTTTCCCCAAGAAATATTACCTACATACGAGCTTTGCAAGATTTGGAGGCACACAGCATGGACTACGTAGAAATTGGTCAGGTGATTTCCGGATTTCGGGAACGGATGACCAAGTTGGCACTTTTTGATCCGCTCTATGAGCTTCAGAGAAAGCGGCAAACAGATCGACAAAACAAACCAATCGATTTTATGGAACTTGGGCTGCTCTCGCTGCTTTACTTCTTCGAGCAGAAGTTGATGCGAAATAATAAGGCGGGCGTCAGAGACTTAGCCGAGTTTCTTTTGAAAGTGACGGGGATCTTCATTGATCTAGACGATGTCGGATTTGAGGATCTGGCTAGGCAGATCACGCAAGTGTTTCGTCCAACGACAGGGAAGAAACGGGATTTTACGTTTATGAACTGGGAATCGGGTCAGACGGAGCATATCTATGTTTCAATTCTGAAAGCGAATGCCTTCGACTTAAAAACGAATACGCAGTACTACACGCTCGACGAAGATGGGTTGGAGCTTATTTTTGCGACCAAGGAATTTTATACGGAATTTCAATTATCGATTCATCAGCTGGTACTTCGTAAGCAACTTGAGAAGGGTGAATTCGAAGGAGCTCTGCGACAAATCAATGAAATGCGGATCGACGTGGAAGCTCTGCAGGAGCGGATGGTCAAGCTGGAGCATGAGCTGAAAAGAAATATTGTATCGGAGGAAACATTCGGACGATATAAAGGTCTGCTGGAAGATATTTATTTGCGCTTGCAAATGGAGAATGAGGAGTTTGAAGAATTACGACAATTCGTGAAAGAGACGAAGGATCGTGTTCAGGCTCAGACCGTTAGACAGGCTGATCAACGGCCTTATG
This sequence comes from Paenibacillus plantarum, assembly GCF_013141695.1. Lineage (GTDB taxonomy): Bacteria > Bacillota > Bacilli > Paenibacillales > NBRC-103111 > Paenibacillus_E > Paenibacillus_E plantarum. The sequence goes on along the minus strand of NZ_WHNY01000015.1, from coordinate 12,181 downwards.
AGTTAATTTTACGGATATCCAATGAGCTTGAGAAGGTGCATGGCGAGCATTCTGTTCTTTTTCACCAGAGTATGGTGCTCAAATCACATGCTCTGGGCGCAGCGCAAGAATCTTTATATTATACAGGACTAGATTCCTTTAATTTTGATCAGGATATTGCTTCGCTTATTTTTAGTACGCCGCTGCCATTGGAGACAATGAAGGGTGTGATAGCGCCGTTCTTACCGATTCAAGAGACGAAGATGTGGTCGCTTCTGACGGTGTGGTCTGAGCAAAATTTGCTGGAAGACAGCAGCGGGCAGGAGCGGGATGACACGTTTCTAGTAATTGGTGGAGACAGCGACGAATATCGATACCAGACTATGCAGAGAAAGTTATATAAGATTCTGATGGAACAGCTTTTGCAAATGATGGAGGAGCAGGGACACGTCGAATTGAACTCTTTTATCCAACAATTCGAAGTGCCTGAACATGCGAAATTGCTTGGCGAGAGAGCTTTTTACGATTTTTGGATTTATTTGCATCAAAGAAGCCCCCTTCGGGCGGTGGATGAGGATCAGCAGCAGAATGAGGAGCAGGCGACGTTGCTGGAAGATATGTATGCGCTTCTGGGAAGCCGCTGTTTGGTCGTGATTGAACAACAGGACATCATCAAAGTGAATGATAGGTTTAGCATACAGAATATGTTGATTTCATGGGGAGAACAGGATGACAATCGGACTTGAGAATGGAACAGTAATGAAAGCATTTCGAATTTATACCTTGCTCGCTCGTGATAACGAGGTGGGGAAAGAGTGGCTCCAAGCCTATATGGCGGACGATGTGGTTCGCGGACTTGTGGATCAATTTGCGCGAGAAGTTGATTGCGTAACGATCATTGCCGGCGAGCAGCTGTATATGATTCCGGAGACAAGGCTATCACCTTTTCATATGAATAACGAAGTGATTAAACGCAACTTTCTGCGGGCGAACGCTGTGAATGCGGATCTTTATTTGATGTATGTAAGCATTATTGTGCTTATCGGTGCTTTCTATGATAGCTATCAAACGATGGAGCCCACGAGAAGTTTTATCGGGATTGAAGAGTGGACAGCGCTTGTGAATGAGCGAATAGCGATATTGAAAACACATCCGGAAGCGGAATTAAAAGAGATGGAGAAAGAATTCTCCTATAACTGGACATCTTTGATTGAAAAATGGAGTGCCATGGACGATATCAAGGAGACGGCGGCGAGGCAAAGCGGGAATACGATCAGCCGGGTTAGCTTCATGGATTCGGTCCGCAAGTTTCTCATCGCGCAAGAACTGGTGACCGACATTGGCAATCAGGAAATTGCCTTGACCGAAAAGGCCAAAGTGGTTGTGCAGCGTTATTTTATGGAACTAGAGTATAACCGCGGTATTTTGGAGTTTTTATATCAAAGCGATACGTTTGAGGGGGAGGGAAGCGAACATGCCAGCGATCTCTAAAATTCGGTTTACGAATGTCGTCTACGAGGACGGAAATAAGCGCTATAACGACGAATTGTTTCATTTTGATGGGCATAACGGCGCGATTTTATTGGAAAATGGCGGGGGCAAGACGGTTTTCATCCAGTCTGCTATTCAAGCTATTCTACCGCATGAGGAACTAGCTGGACGTAAAATCAAGGATACGTTAAGTCTGGAAAATGGCCCTGCTCACATTGCAATCGAGTGGATTCTAAGTGAACGTCCTCGGCGATATGTCGTGACAAGTATAAGTTTGTTTTTGACAGCAACAGGCATTGATTCGTATCGGTATGTGTATGACTATCCAGTGCTTGATCCGGATGCCATTGATCGGATTCCTTTTGTTAAGGAAAGTGCTGGTCATCTTCGAGCAGCCGATAGAGGCGAAATTCATGATTATTACCACGGGATGACAGTAAAAAGAATGAATGCGAAGCTGCCGGCCACGATGAAAGAATATAAGAAAATATTGGAGAATGATTACCATATTATCGCCTCAGAATGGGAACGCATTGCGAAGATCAATAGCTCAGAGGGCGGCGTGGAGAGTTTTTTTGATGAATGCAAAACGACGAGCCAGCTGTTTGATCGCTTGTTGATCCCAACGGTAGAAGATGCGATGGCCGGATATGAACAAGGCGAGTTTGCGAATAATTTTGAAATGCATAGGGATAGCTTCAAGAAGTATAAAGAATTAAAAGAAAAAATCGAAGAGAATAAAAAAATTCTCATCGAATTGGACCAGTATGTGCTCCGCTATGGCACGATGGATACGAAACAAGTGGCGTATGCAGCTGCACAAGCTGAAACAAAGGCCTATTGGCTGCTCGTCAATGAACAGAAGAATGAGGAAACCGCTAAGCTTTCGCAGTGGCATCAGATGATGGCAGCATGCGATGAGCAAATGCAGGGATTGGCGCGGAAGAAGGAATCGCTGCATATTGCAAAGCAAAAGCAAGAGCAATCTGTTTTGGAAACGAAGCTCAAATTGGTCGAGGACGACGTTGAGTTTAAAGAAAAGCTTGTACGGAGCGCGAAAGAGAGCTATTATTCGTTGCGTTTGGCCGATTACAGGCAGCAATGGACCTCTGCGGAGGAGCGCATGAACTATGTGCAGCGCGAACTTAAACAATTCGGTCATACCCAGGAAGAGGATGTATTGCGGGAAGCTTGGATCCAGAATGGCGGGCAAATTCGCAGTATTTACAGCAAGATGGAGCAGGAGTGGCAGGTTGAAGAAGAGACGCTTATCCAGGAAGTTACTGCTCATCAGAATCGATTGAATCTAGAGGAAACGATTCTGAATGAGCTTTCAAGTGAACTAGAGCTATTAAACAAGCAACTCATTGAACATAGATCCCTCGTGCAAGCCCGCGAGAAAGATAGGGAAGAGCTGAGTGCAACTGTTCTAGCCAATCCGGCTGTGCAGAGCATTGAAGGCAGCATGGCAGACTGGATTCAGCGTTATCAGAAGTTGGATGAGGGCAATGTTCAGCTGGTGCAGAAGAACAAAGATTTGGCATTCGGTAAAGTGGAAAGCGAGAGACAGTTGCTGGGGGTGAGTGAAAGCCTCAAGATCGCTTATGTGGAACGTGCCAATTCTGAGCAGAGTCTCGATGCATTTAAAAAAGTGCATGAATCTATCCTTGACGAAATCGCTTCGTATAGGTCTTCATGGGGAAGACTCTCGACTGTTTATGAGAAGCAGAGTTCGATAGAAGAACGGCTTAAAGAAGATATGGAAAAGCAGCTGCTCGAGAAAGAAGCTTACTTGTTGAAAGAGCGCCTTGCTTTCCGTTATATCGATGATTATAGCTCCCAGCCTACTTTTTTTGCGGACGTGTATGTGGCGGGTTTGGTGGATAAGTGGAGAAATCAGTTCGATTTATTGGAGACAGGCATTCAATATTTGCAGAGTTTGAAGTTAACCGAGCGAGCGATGACTCACCCTCTCTGGTCAGTGACGTTAATTACGACCGAAGGCGAGGTTGCGTTAGTCACAAACAAGCTGCGGCAATATGCGGAAGATATGCAGTTCCCGATTCAAGTGATTTCTTCACAGGAAGCGGCACGTCTGGTGGGTAGTGATACACCGGTAGCCACGGAAGATAGTGCGTGGGTGGAGCCACAGCATTGGCGTGATAATGTGGAGGATACGGAATTCGTCAACTGGAAACAAATCATCTCCTTGAGAGGAGAAGAGGTTCGGACAGCGCGCAAAGAAAAGGAAAGCGATCTGCAGCGTACTTCTGAACTTCAAGCCTCTTTTAGCCGATTCCTGTTGGCATACCCGCTTGAGGTCGTACAAGACATGGAACGGCTAGTAGGGCTTACACGCGAAGCTGTGCGTGAACTAGAGGGTCAAGAGGATGCCATCAGGCAATCCATACGCTTGGTAGAGCAGACAATCCTACAACATAATGCCGTCTTGGACGAACAAAAAGTGGAAATGGTTCAGCTCGGGCAGCGAATTGAAAAAGGGAGTAAATACGTCGAGCTGGGCAAAGAAATCGTGACGTTGAACGGAGCCATCGACCAGCTTATCGAGCAGTCTGATGATCAGCAACAAAAGCTGGAGGGCAGGCGGCGCTCGATGGAGCAAGCGAAGATACAGAGTGAATCCGTGAAGGGCAGAATGAACGTTGTGAAAACGGAGAAAGCGAGTCTTCAACGTCAAGATCTGTATATCGAATTGGTGGATGTGCAGCCCATTGCAGCGAATCATAGCTTAGAATGGTTGAAAACAGAAAGAAAAGATTTACATCTCAAGCTTAATCATATCTCCCAAGGGCGCCAGCAGCTTGAAACGGAGTTGAAGCATGCCCAAGCGAGCAGAACAACGTTGGAACGGGAGATGAGCAAGCTTCGCTTGGAACAAGCGGACTTGCGTTTGAATGAGGAGCTTGCCTTCTCTGTGACGGGTGAAGATCAGATGTCGCAGTTAATGGCAGAGCTCAAGGATCACGAATCACGGTTGGCTCGCGATAAGGAAGAATTGGGGCGAGTCGATAAACATTATAATGAACTAGCAACGAGGATTACATTGCTGATTGAGCAGTATAGGGATATGCATGCGGGTGAGCAGCCTATGACTTTTACAGAGTCGCTGAGTGTAGTGGATGCACACGTCCAAAGTGAGGATACACGTTTACAACAGCAGAAATCAGGCTTACAGCAGCAATATACGCAAATTCAGTCGCAATTAAGTAAAATCGGAGACGTGATTGATTTCTTAAATCAATACAAAATCTTGCACGGTTTTGAAAATCCACTCATTCAGGCAGCTATTATCACGCAGGAGCAGAAATCAGAGTTCCCGTATGACAGAATGAAAGGGGTGCGGCAATCTGTAACGTCGCTAACGGCCTTGATGAAAGAACTAGAAGCTGAAGAGACGTCTGTGAAGAAGGCCAGACTCCATTTTATTGATTTTTGCCGGAAACAAATTAAGGATGTCAAAATGAGAGAAATGGCTGAGCAAGGCGTCGAGAAAAAAGACAACTATCAGGAGCTGACGCAATTTCAGCACAAAATGCACAGCCGAATTGAACGTGTCAACCACGTTGCTGAAGAGACGATGCGCACACACAATCAGCAACTTGAACAGTATATCATTCATGTGCACAGCCATTTGAAGCTGATCGCGTCTGAACTACGTGATATTCCGAATAAAACGAGAGTTAAAGTCGAGGATCAGTGGAAGCATATTTTCTCCTTTCTCATTCCTGAATGGGATGAACTTGAGGCGAAGGATCATCTGCGTAAACATCTGGAATGGGTGTTGACCGAACTAGAAAAAGGTCATTACCGTGATGATAACGATCAAGAAGTGAAATCAACGGTTCGCAAAGAACTTGAAAAATGGCTGGATACCAAGCAGCTTCTGCAGATTGTTCTGCAAGAAAAAGTCATGAAAGTATCGTGCCGTAAAGTAACCAATGAGAATAACGTAACGAAGGCTTCCTTCTCATGGGAACAGTCTAATAATTGGTCTGGCGGGGAAAAATGGAGCAAAAATATGACGTTATTCTTAGGTCTGCTCAACTATGTCGCAGAGAAGCGTCAGCATATTCAAGCGAACATGAAGCGGCACCGCACCGTGATTCTCGACAATCCCTTTGGGAAGGCATCGAGTGACCATGTGTTAAGTCCTGTATTTTTTATCGCTGAGCAGCTTGGTTTCCAGATCATCGCACTGACTGCGCATGCGGAAGGCAAATTCCTCAAGGACTATTTCCCAGTTGTCTTTAGTTGTAGGCTCAGACACGCAGCCAATGGCAGCAAGCTGGTTATGACCAAGGAAAAGGAAATTAATCAAGCTTATTTCCGCGATCATGCGCCGATTTCGTTAGAAAGATTAGGGGACGTTAAGCAGATGGAGTTATTTATTTAGGGTGGGCTTTACTTCGTGAACCAAGCGCGAGTATATGCTGTATTACGTACCTAACAATAATAGTATGTTCCCCGTTTAATGGACACGAGCGACGCTATTTTTAATAAAGCAGACAGTTTCCTCGTGTAACGGACACCAACGACGTTATTTACTGTTTTGGAGGCAAAATTGTGCCCTAAGCAGGGGAGTAACGGTCATGTTGTCCGTTAGAATTTGTAATGGCTACTTTGTCGCTTACTAACGTTCCCTGCGTCCGTTAAACACTGAGTTGGCTTTACTTCCTGGCGACAAATAAATGACCCATTAACCCACAAAAGTCTGTCTAATCTCCTGCAACCATGCATCGGAGAACAGGCAGACTTTTTTTTACTGCGATTTTGAGAACATCGGAGTCTTCAAAATTGGAAGGAAATGATATACTAGTTCCTAAGAGAATTCTAGCTGGGTGAAATACGCTAACGACAAGGAGAGAGAATTATGAGCACATCGGTTCAGGCTTATATAGCGGATAATTACGGAGTTAGGATGGAGTCCCATCCAGACCCGCTTTTTACGATGGCAGGACAGCTACTTTTAACGGAAAAAGGGATGCAAGAGCTCTTAGCTGCATACTCGCCATTGATGAAAGCGCTGGAACCCGCCGCTGCTGGAACTTATTTGATCAACCGTCTCGGAGGTCTGAATGCGGCGATGCAGTATATGGTTACGCATGATGAATTATTTGATCTGTCTCCAGAGTTATGGGCGCTGCAATTGTATCGAAGTGAGAAGGGGGTCATTGAGTTCCGTATTGTGCTTCAAGAATTAAAAAAGCTTAGCGGTCCACAGTGCGGACTTAGAAACGAATGGCGTGAAGAACACTTATCCCATTGGTATGCTGGGACTATTCGGCCAATTGTCGAAGCAATCGCTGTTGCCGCAGAGATGGATATTCATCATTTGTGGAAAATCATACCGATGCGCCTTCGTTTTATTTTCGAACAATGGAAACAAGTGAATACATCAGAAGAGTGGCATGCTCGTTATGCTGAGGACCATATATTTGTAACGAAGGGGTTGAAAGGTGAAGTATTCGGCCGACTTCGGAATCCTTTGTATGCCAAGGTTGTGACTGTGGATTACCCTGGTTATCCCGGCGAGCCCGACACGAAAATTAAGCTGAAGACGGCCTGCTGTATGTACTACCGAACGGAAGGCGGGCAATATTGCTATACGTGTCCCCGTATGAAGCCGCAAGAGCGCGAAGAGCGCAAAGATCAATTGCGAGTTCAATTCGCCGAAGAAGCAGCCGCTAAAATGGCTGTGAAGTAACGCGCTTTTACTGGATGATTAGGCTATCCCAGATACACGTTCAGTCGTAAACAACCTCCAATTCCTCTTGGCCAGATACGTGTTCAAAGTCAACTCAATGAACTCAACCTCTGAATTAAGGTTTCGGAACAGGAAATAGTGACATTAATAATGGATCATCTCAATTTCGTTGCGAATTCGGATGGTCCTTTTTGCTCATTTTCCTGTTGGTTTTTTTCAGTATTATGCATACAATAAGGGAAAGTACTTATTCGATGCAGCAGGGTGATGAACTTCTTGAAAAATTGGCTAGTTACTAATATGAAATCGACATTGATTTTCGGTATTCTCGTACTTATTACGATAGCTGGCGGAGTGTTAGGCTACTTCGGACTGCTTCGAGACAGTGATGGGGGATTTACCCTACATACGCATTCGACCTTTCAGCCAGATGTGGTTGTCATGGGAACAGAACTAGAAGGCATGTATCTTGCTCAAAAAGCAAAGAAGGAAGGTCTCGACGTATTAATCCTCGAAACGAAAGGCCGATTAGGCGGGCAACTCATTCAAGGTGAGATGCTCTATCTCGATGGAACCTACGATGATGAAGGCACTCCTCTCATGCAAGGCGGCATGAAGGAGCTTTTCCAACAGTACACACAAGGAAGTATCCGTACGAAAACGGATTTTGCCCATTATTTTCACAAACTTATTGAAGGCATCCCCGTTGAGAAAAATATCGTACTTGAAGACTTGAAAGTGACAGGCAATAAAGTCATTTCACTCGCTTATCAAGACGGTGATGGGAAAAAGCGAATGGTAAAGCCTTCTTATCTTGTTGATAATTCGGATGACGCTGAGTTGGTTCGAAAGCTCGATGTGCAACCGCTTCCAGGTTTGGAAGCGCTATATGGGAGCAAGGAACGCGAATATATGAGTGGCACGTACATGATGAAGTTTAAGGGAGTCGATTGGGACAAGTTTCAAACTCAGTTTTGGAAAATGACGAAGATCGAGCGTGCTCATACATTCGGACCCGAAAGCTATGTGAACTCGCACATCGCTTATGGGTTTCCGCCAATCGTGTCAGCCTATGAACTACACAACAAGAACGAGCTTAATCTCCGAGGGTTGAATATTCTTAATCAAGGTAATGGGGAGATTATGATTAACGCGCTTCAGGTATACGGCATTGATCCAAGCCGGGAGGAAACAATTGAACGAGGGATGAAGCTCGCGAAAGAAGAAATGCCTTTCATACGCGATCATCTTCGTGAACATATGGCTGGCTTCGAGAAGTTGGAACTAGGTGGAGAGCCGAACGAACTCTACGTCCGTGAGTTTAACCATTATCCAACAGAATATGTGCTTCAGGCATCGGATTTAATGAGCGGAAGGATGTTCTGGGATAATGTCAGTGTAGGCGGGTATTTCATGGATATTCAAGGCTCACGCTCCAATCGGGAGGGACTAGCTATTGGGCGTCCAGATAAATATGGCATGCCTCTGCGAAGCTATTTGCTCCATAATTACGACAATGTCGTGACTGCGGGGAAGCTGGTTGGTGCAACCGCTGTGGCTTACGGAAGTGCAAGAATTCAGCCGAACGGGGCAATGGCTGGAGAGAGCATAGGCGTATTGATGGCGCAGATGCAAGGGAGAAGCCTGAAGTCGACGACACCCGAGGAAATCGCTCGCCTACATAAGCGGATGGAGCAGACTTATCAAATCAAGCTGTATGACCAAGTAGCGAAGGACAAAATTACTCATCTCTCAGAGGCGGAGCGAGCAGAGTTGGACAATGGAAGAATTACATTGCTGAAAGGCAATAAAATCGCGCATCATTTGCCTTTTATCCGAATCAGACTTGAAGGTCAAGCTATCACTTACAACGGGATCAAGCCCATTGTCATTGGAGGTATCCCCTGGGTGCCACTGAGTCAAACGTTCGAGAAGCTAGGCCAAGGTGATGCTACGTATGATGAAGAAAATAAACACATTCAGTACACGTTTATGGGAAGGAATGGAACGATTCCCTCGGCAGAGGTGCAAGTGCTGAACAATTTCGTGCTTGTAAGCTGGGCGAAACTTGCGGAAGAACTAGGCTATCAGTGGGATTGGAATGAGTCTCGTGACGAGGTAATTGTGAGGCGTTTATGAGTAGGGGAAATGGTTGGAAAGGTCCCGATCGGTTATAATGATAGTATTATATATCTAGTAACGTGTACCGACTGAGGAGGGAACCCCTTGTTTGAACGAATTGATGAAAAAAAGAAACTTTTAGATCAGAAAAGGCCCTTTCCTCCCCATACCTTAAAAAGTATTAGAGAGCATCTTATTGTAAACTGGACGTATCATTCCAATGCAATAGAAGGGAATACACTTACTTTATCAGAAACGAAAGTAGCTCTCGAAGGAATTACAATTGGCGGAAAAACAATTCATGAGCATTTGGAGGTTATTAATCATAAGGAAGCTATTGTCTATGTCGAAGAGATTGTTGGGAGGCAAGAACCTTTATCGGAGTGGCAAATAAAAAGCATTCACCGATTAATACTGAAAGGGATTCATGATGAGGATGCAGGCATTTACAGAAAGGAAAATGTGCTTATCAGTGGTGCTAGGCATATTCCTCCTGATGCCTTACAAGTTCCATCCCAGATGGAGCAGTTTATTACTTGGTATCAGGATGAGGGGCAACAACTACATCCCATTTCGAAAGCAGCTATGGTTCATGCAGATTTTGTGAAAATCCACCCGTTTATCGATGGTAATGGCAGGACGGCCAGATTATTGTTGAATTTTGAATTGATGAAACATGGCTATCCTCCTATCGTGATAGAAAAAGAAGGAAGAGCAGACTACTACGCGGCGCTTGATGAGGCACATACCACTGGGAATAATGAGCCATTTATTCAGCTTGTTTCTAATATTTTGAATCAAACTTTTGATTTTTACTTAAAGTTAATTTAATGTTTGAAAGTCTGCCTGAGCCTAAGCTCTAGCAGACTTTTTTGTATCGGCATAAGCCCGCACCATCCCCCGCCATGAGAAATAGTCTACTCTAAAGGGTACGTACTCCATCCAATGGGCGAAGGCTGTGCGGGAGACTGATATTGCACGCATGAATAAGCTGCTTCGCTCCGTCATCGGATCAGAGCCACTATCGGCATTGGCGTCGAATGGCGTGGGGTGGTTCGTCGATTTGCCGTTGCCGAAACCGCTTCTTGTGATCACGAATGGGACGACGATTCGTCCAGGTCAAGTGCAGTTCACATTCAGTTCCACGATTAATCGTGCGATTGCGAAGGCAGTCATTCCCCTATATCGGGAAATAATTTGCAATCCGAGTTACGCGGCGTTGATCGTGAAGGCAATCAATACGCAGAATGAGACCCTATTGAATCATGTGATACGAAGCACAGTGACGAGTCGAAGACTTGTTTCTGTTCAGATTGATTTCTCTGGCTTTTTCCTAGGATTCAAATATCCAACGAGCAAGTATGTGTATCTGAATGAGGTTTTTCGTGAGTATGTCATGTGAAAGGTTAAATATAGGCGCCTTAAGCCTTGTGTTTCGCAGTAGATGATGAAACAGATAAAACATAAATTTCTAGGTTACCACTAATCAACTAGGAGCATTTCGTAGTATAATGTTCCTATTGATTATTGGAGGCACACACATGACATTAATTAAACATTTACAAGCGCCAGATGAATTTACAGGTTTCTACTTAATAAAAGAGCTGGAAGTCAAACAAACCAATACAACACCTGCCAAAGATTTCATGGATATTGTACTCTGTGATGCGAGCGGACAAGTATCCGCCAAAATGTGGGACGTCAGCGCTGCGGATAAAGAGACCTTTTTCCCAATGACCTTAGTGAAGGTGCAGGGACTTGTTCAATTGTACCGCGAACGTTTGCAAGTGAAGATTGGGAAAATTCGCAAAGCATTGCCGGAAGATGGCGTGCAAATCACTGATTTTATCCGCTCAGCACCGATTAGTCCAGCCGATTTGATTCATACGATTAATGGCGTGTTGGCGAGTATTGCGAATCCAACGATACGGTCTATCGTTTCGTTTTGCGTGGCGAAGGTTGGGGACAAGTTGGACCATTATCCAGCCGCGAAGACGCATCATCATGCTTATTTCGCAGGGCTAGCGTATCATATCGTACGTATGCTGGAGCTTGGTGAGTTTGTTTGCAAACAGCGTCCATTTCTTAATGCAGACTTGATCAAAGCGGGCATCATCCTTCATGATATTGCAAAGCCAGAAGAAATGATCGCGCAGCTCGGTATCGTTTCCGACTATAGCGTGCAAGGGAAGCTGCTGGGTCACATCTCCATGGCGTCCAACTGGATTACGGAGGCTGCTCTGCACCTTGGATTAGATCTTCAATCCGACCTCGTTATAGGATTGCAACATATTGTCCTTTCCCACCACAACTTGCCGGAGTGGGGAAGTCCAGTCCTGCCGCAGTTACCGGAGGCAGTCGCTCTACATTACATCGATTCGATGGATGCGAAGCTGCAAATGGTCGAGGACACGCTGCTTGTCACACCGGAGTCCGATTCTTGGACGCCGATGATCCGCGGGTTGGAAAACAAAGCGATGTATCGCTTGAAGCTGTAATAGGGGAAAGCTGTTTCCAAGTTGAGAAATCTACTTGGAAACAGCTTTTTGTGTTTGGTGGATGTGTTAATTCACCGCAACGCCGCCTATAGTACACCCGCCCCCGAACCCAGCCCCGAGACTAAGCCTGAACTCGAGCCTAAGCCCGAGCCCGAGCCCGAGCCCGAGCCTAAGCCCAACCCCAACCCCAAGCCCAAGCCCAAGCCCAAGCCCAACCCAGCCTAGGCGGTCCACTAAAGGTAAATAGATGGAAAATATGTAGCTAATTTCATAGTATTCTTCACTTTATTTGAAATAACTGTAAAAAGTACAGCTATTTTCAGTCAAAAACACCGAAATCCACAGAATCGAGAGAATTAGATGTACT
>NZ_WHNY01000014.1 GCF_013141695.1 Paenibacillus plantarum | reverse complement strand
CAACATTATCCTTTATCTTCAGCGCAAAGAAGACTCTTCTTAGTGAATCTACTTGAAGGGCAAAATATTAAATATAATATGCCAAGTAGCGCCATATTAGATGGAGAACTAGATTTGGAGCGCTTCCGTAATGCATATTCTCAGCTTTTGGCACGCCATGAAGTGTTACGAACCAGCTTCAGCTTTGTAGGCGGGCAACCCGTACAGACTGTCCATCGCCAAGTGCCCCAAGAGATCGAATATATCGAATTACAGGATAGTTCTGTCGTGAAATCCCTGTTAGATGCAGTAAAACCATTCGACTTAAACCAAGCACCGTTGATTCGAATGAAACTAGTTAAAGTATCAGAGAAACGGCATATCCTGATTTACGATATCCATCATATTATCTTTGATGGCATCTCGATTAGCGTGATTGTACAGGACTTGTTGGCTTTATACGATGGCGTGAGCTTGACTCCACTTGCCATTCAGTACAAAGATTTTGCATGGTGGCATAACGAAAGGTTACAAAGCGAAGAACTGAAGAAACAGGAAGCATATTGGTTAGACGTCTTTAGCGGAGACATCCCGAACACGAGGATTCCTGCTGATGCCGCTCGAACAGCTAAAAGGAATTTTACCGCGGAGACGATCAGATTTTACCTAGGAAAAGATGAAACAACCGCATTAAAGAGGGTCGCTTCGGAATCTGACGCTACCCTGTACATGATCCTATTGTCTGTGTTCAGTTTGCTGGTATCCAACTACACCAATCAGGAGGATATTGTAATTGGATCTCCTATTTCTGGACGGAACCATCCTGACCTAGAACCGTTAATCGGCATATTTATCAATGTATTGGCCATGCGGATCCATGCAAAAGGTTCAATAACCTTCCGTGAATTTCTAATGCAGACCAAAGAAACGGCACTCCAGGCCTACGAGCATCAGGAGTATCCGTTTGAGGAGTTAGTCGAAAAGCTGAATGTCAAACGGGATACAAATAGCCATCCGTTGTTTAATATCATGTTTGCGTTACATAGCCATTTAAGAGGAAACGCGAATCCTTCACGGCAGCTTAAGATTAAGGAGAGCGAGCACGAGATCGATACAGCGACCTATGATTTGACGCTGGATGCCTTGGAAACGGATAACGGTCTTGCCTTTAACCTTGTATATAGCAATGAATTGTATACCAAAGAAGCCATGCAACAGCTGGCCCATCATTTCTGCAATATGGTAGTAGAAGTTACCGCTGCTCCCGATTTGTTTGTCCGCGACATCCAGATGCTTTCCCACTCTGAGAAAACGCGAATCCTTGAAGCGTTTAATCCGAAAGAAACGCCGCTCGCAGGAAAGACGGTAACCCAGCTATTAGCGGAATCGCTGAAAGAGTATACCGGACGGACAGCAATTATTTGTCGAAATGAACGGCTGACCTATAGCGAGTTAGATAACAAGTCGGATCGGCTAGCCAAGGCATTGAGAGGCAAAGGTGTAGGGCGGGATAGCATTGTTGCCGTTTTGCTTCCACGTAGTACGGACTTGTTAGTTGCAATTCTAGGGGTTTTGAAAGCTGGCGGCGCGTACTTACCCATTGACCCCGACTATCCGAAAGATAGGATCACCTATATGGTCGAGGATAGCCAAGCTACAATTTTGTTAACTTCCAATGATCTAGCGGTTGAATCTGGTTTTCAGGGAGAAGTACTGAGACTGGGCATGATGGGTGAAGAAAGTGATTCGGATGAAGCCGTTGTCTTGTCGGAGATCAGCCCGCATGATTTAGCGTACGTCATTTACACATCCGGATCTACGGGCAAGCCAAAAGGCGTTATGGTAGAACAAGAGGCACTGTATAACTTCCTGGAGGGCATCCCAGCGGTCGTCAACTTTGGCCATGGGAAGACGATCGCTGCGCTGACGACCGTATCCTTCGATATTTTTGTACTAGAAACTTTGTTGCCGTTAACGCTGGGAATGCAAGTAGTAATTGCGGATGAACAAGAGCAAAAAGTGCCGGACCGCCTACATCGTCTACTGGTAGAACATCAGGTGGATATCATACAAGCGACGCCATCCCGCATTCGTCTCATGTTAGAACAAAGCCATAGCGAAGCATTGTTCCACCAAATCAGCCTTTTATTGGTGGGAGGCGAAACATTCCCAGATGATCTATTAAGGGAATTGAGAAAGTTATACTCCGGAAAATTGTACAATTTGTACGGTCCAACGGAAACGACGATATGGTCAATGGTCAAAGAAATGACGGAGGCAGATAAGGTTTCGATCGGCCGCCCCATCCAAAATACACAAGTTTACATTTTAGGGCCGAACCTGCAGGTGAAGCCAATTGGCTGTGCCGGTGATTTGTATATTGGAGGCAAAGGGGTAGCACGAGGCTATTACGGAAAACCTGAGTTAACGCAGGAGCGATTTATAACGCACCCATTCCTACCAGGAGAACGGCTTTACCATACTGGGGATATGGCGCGCCGGCTTGCCAATGGAGAGATTGAATACATAGGAAGAACCGATGGCCAGCTAAAGCTTAATGGATTCCGGATCGAGGCAGGAGAGGTCGAGGAGCAGCTGAAACAATTCAGCGGTATAAAGGAAGCGATCGTAAAGAAGTGGAAAGTGGAGTCAGGTGAATACTTATGTGCGTATATCCGAAGCGAGCATAAAGTAGATGTACAGGCAGTCAAAGCTTACTTAAGAGAAAACTTACCGTACTATATGGTGCCATCGACCATGATCCAATTAGAGCGATTCCCCTACACGCCGAATGGAAAGATTGACTGGAACGGGCTGCCAAGACCAACGTCCGCCTTGATCATGTCAGATAACTACCGAGTAGCGGACAGTGAGTTAGAGAAGGAAGTAACCGGGATATGGCAGGAAGTACTGGGGATGGACAAGATTGGAGTAGAAGATAATTTCTTCGATCTTGGCGGGAACTCCATCATGCTGGTGAAAATGCACCAGCAACTGGAGAAAAAGTACCCGGGAATGGTCGATGTTACGGAACTGTTTGGATTTGCAACAATTTCGAAGATAGCAAACAGAATTAGTAGCCAGCAAGCCCAATGCGGGTCCATTGAATTAAAGGCAGTGGGATTGCCAGAGGAATACTTTACGTTCAAATACAGCATCAATCCAACGGCAGTTATGCGATATCGAGTAGATAGCAGCGTATACGAAGGCATTCTCCATGGAGCTGCAAACATAGGTAAATCGACGGACGAGCTTCTATTATCGATATTCGTCTTTTTGCTGTCTAATGTAACAGATAGAGATGTGATTCATCTATCGGCGGCAGTAGGCATTAGGAGCGAACTAACGATGCTCACAATGGAACCATTCCGAAACATCCGGGATAAGGACGATCTCCAAGCATTGATTGAACAAATAGAAAAGGGTATGGAACAAGGCGAAAGAAGAGGATCCGAAGAGATCGTGAAGCTACGGGCAGCAAGAGGTAAAAGGGAGATTTTAGCGATGTATAAAACTAGCAGATCCGTATTTAGACAGTCCCTAGCAACTGTATTTGACCTTACGCTAGAAGTTAAGGAGACCCCGTCAACGCTAGAGATATCGCTAGAGTTTAACAACCGATTATTATCTGAAGGGAAAATGAAATCTTTGCT
>NZ_WHNY01000013.1 GCF_013141695.1 Paenibacillus plantarum | reverse complement strand
ACTTCAAATGTCCATCAACGCCTACCGCTGAACCGTTTGATCGCTTCCTCGGTCACCGGCGCGAAGAGGTTAACCAGGTTGCCGTCGGGATCGCGAAACAGCACAGCACGGTTCCCCCACGGCATCGTGGTTGGTTCCTTTACCCACTCGTCGACAAACGGCTTCAAGCGCTCGTATTCGGCATCGACATCGTTGACGCGGAACTCGATGATTACAGTGTGATTGTCAGCCGCCACTGCGGAACCAGCGCCGAATAGTTGCACCGTCTGGGAGTGGCCGATCGCCAGGGTGCACGATGGCACAACGAGTTCGGCAAAGACGGGCGCGGGGCGTTCCGCCGAAACACCCATGACTTTCTCATAGAACTCGACGAGACGATCCACGTCGTCGGTAATGATGCGTACAGAAGCAAAATTCACGAGATACCATCCTTCCTATAATAAATGATACAATACCGTATCATAACATTTTGGGCCAGAATACTTCGCATTTATCTCCCACTCCTTTATGTTTACTTACTCCGATTATAAAAAAACGCTACTGACAACAGTGTGTCAGTAGCGTTTTAACATTTTTTCGGCTTCCTCGCGAATCCGATTCCGGAATGATTCAGGCTCCAGTACCAGCACATCCGCTCCCCAGCTAAGCACCCATTGCAGCGATTCGTCCAGTTGGCGAACTCGTAAGACTACGTACAATCCGTCTTGCTGCTCTTCCATGTCTTCCATGTAAGTGTAGTTCGATTCCTTCACCTTATCAGCTATGTCCTGATTAAATCGAAGGCTAACTTGCAAGTGCCGATCATCCTGAGGGGTGTATTCCATTAGGTTAAAATGGGCAGGCAGTTCGAAGCTATCCTTCAGATCGATAAGTGCCGTTATTCGGGACAAACGGAAATGTCGAATGTCTTGGCGCAGATCGCAATGAGCCACGAGCATCCACGATCCTTGAACGAGCACCAGTCCATAGGGAGCAACCGTACGAAAACTATGGCGATTCTCCTCGGAATCCACAAGTCTTTTTATATAACGAAAGCTGATCTTTCGCTCGTCTAATATTGTTCGACGGATCTTTTCGAGATATTCCCTTTCT
>NZ_WHNY01000012.1 GCF_013141695.1 Paenibacillus plantarum | reverse complement strand
CCGGTATTGTCGAATTTTTTGAGGTTGTGAACACGAAGCAACGTAAATCCCACTAAAATGGAACAAAGAGCTGCCAAGTGGCAGCTCTTTCTAAGTTCATCTATAGTTCATCCTTAGCTCGTAAACGTATATTTTCTTATTTATTCTGTTAGCGTAACTACTTCCCAATGTAAACCCTCCAACCCGCATTAACAGGTTGGAGGGTTATCCGCCTCTTTGCTTTCCGTATAGAAGTCAAAACGTCTATCTCGCAAATTGGAATGCGGATGTCGAATAAGCCCCGCCTTCAACGCGCATAATCCCATTTATGCCGGCTGTCTGAACAGGCGCATTGCGATTGACCGTCGTTCCATCTCCCAATTGCCCGAAACTGTTATCGCCCCATGCCCACAAAGAACCGCCGTTGTATTTGGCCGCCGCACTATGATAGAGCCCTGCTCCGATCGTCTTCACATCGGTCAGATTCGTCACTTGAACAGGCGAAGTCCGGCCGATATTCGTCCCATCCCCTATTTGGCCTTTGTCGTTGGCTCCCCATGTAAACACAGTTCCGTTTGTCTTCAAAGCTACGCTATGATAGCCACCTGCGGCAATAGCCGTAACCTTATCGAGACCTGCAGTTTGAACCGGTATGCTGCGGTTGATTGTGGTGCCGTCGCCCAACTGTCCACTATTGTTAAATCCCCATGTCCAAACCGTTCCGTCCTTTTTCAAAGCCATGCTGTGTCCAACGCTCGCATCAATGGCTACAATATCGGACATGCTCGTCACTTGTACGGGCGTTAAGCGACTAGCCGTTGTGTTATCTCCAAGCTGACCGGCGGTGTTCGAACCCCAAGTCCATAAAGAACCGTCCGATTTCAACGCAAGGCTGTGGTAACCGCCTGCCGCGATTGCCACGACATTGCTTAAGCCGGCAACCTGAACGGGATTGCTGTGGTTAACCGTCGTCCCGTCTCCAAGCTGTCCGCTATTATTAAAGCCCCAGCTCCAGACCGTTCCGTCCGATTTGAGTGCCAAACTGTGATAATGACCGGATTTCACCGATATAATATCCGTCATCGCGTTTACGAGAACGGGCACCGAGCGGTTAACCGTCGTTCCGTCTCCCAATTGACCGTATGCGTTATAGCCCCAAGCGGATACCGTGCCGTTAGCGTTCAATCCCACCGTATGGTATTCGCCGGAAGAGATTTGAGTCGTGCCCTGCAAAGGAAGTGCACTTGCCGAAGACCGATGTGTCGTCGTTCCATCACCAAGCTGTCCAAAGATGTTATTCCCCCATGTCCATATGGTTCCTTTGGTTGCAGCTATGCGGGCAAACTCGTTAAAATGGGCCAAGTGCGCGAGCGATGCGACGGAAGAGTGCGAAGAGTACAGCTTTCGGTACATATGAAATATCGTATCGTCCCATGGAGCCGTCTTCATCCATTGCGTAGCGAAAACTTCCTGAGTCGGGGGAGCTATCCCCCCCGAGCCATCAACTGCAAAATTCAGCTTCGGCATACCGCTTCCGTCGTAAGTAAGCACGTTTCGCGTGAACGTATGGACAAACCGCTGCATATCTTTTTCATCGAATACAATGCCGTTATCGTAGGCCAGAACCGCAAAATCCAATTCTATCCCGGCATAAGGAATTTTGTTGATATCATGATCTGCAGTCCAACATGAATTGTTTTCATGATTGATTGCAGTACTTGTTCGTTCATCCCAGCCCATATACGTTGCGCTTTGTTTAGGGTAATACGTCCAAACATATGCGTCATTCACGTCATCCCAGGTCAAATCGTTTTTATACCTGTTCGCCATCCTTGTCGCTTTATTCAAAGCTTCCGCTTGGTGCGGGCCTGGAATTTGCGACAATTCCACATACGTTTTGCCGAGGCTGAGATAATGATTGAACTGGTTTTCCGAACCGTCAACAAACATCGGGGCACCCTTCGGATAGATGAACCAGCCTTCGTTAGCCGCATTCTCCACCCATTGGTATTCATGTGCGGAAGCCGCATCCCATGCGGCCTGGAAGTACCGATCAGCCGCGGCTTTATATGTCGGATTTCCGTTCAATGCTGGCGTATTGTAGACAACTCGCGCAAACGTGGCCATAGGGTACGTTAACAAGCCGGTATGAACTGGGAAGCTCATGCGGAGCGGTACGAAGCTCTTCAAGTCGTTCACCGGATTTCGGCTCGCAAGCGGCGAAGAGGAAGCCAGATCCTTGACGGATATGCCGTTCGTCAGGCCGTCGAATGTACAATGAGCCCCAGCCCTTACTCTCTTCACCGCATAGTTCGGGCTGGCCGGATCCATCGTAAGATTATCGAAGGTATCCAAACGTTCCATATTGGCGAAGGTGACGGGAGAGCCGACATTGATTGTGCTATTGTTGCCTAGCTGCCCATAATCGTTCTTCCCCCATGCAGCGGCTCGGTAATCGTAGGTGATCGCCATGTTATGCTGTTTCCCTGCAGCAATGGTATTCGCGGTCAATCCAGCGACTTGAACCCGGGTCAATCGCTGCGTTGTCGTGCCATCGCCAAGCTGCCCTACATCATTGGCCCCCCAAGACCATACCGTGTTGTCAGATTTCAGAGCCAGGCTATGATAACCTCCAGCAGCAACTTGAACCACTCCGCTCAGCGAGCTGACTTGAACGGGCGAACTCGCGGAGCCTGTCGTTCCGTTGCCTAATTGGCCATTCGCATTCAATCCCCAGCTCCAAACCGTACCATCGTTTTTCACCGCTAAACTGTGTCCCAATCCGCCGGATAAGCCGGTAATATTCGACAGAACACTCACTTGTACGGGCGTCAAACGGTCGGTAGTCGTTCCGTCGCCCAACTGTCCAAATGGATTGGACCCCCAGGTCCATACGGTTCCGTCAGATTTCAAGGCCAGGCTATGATAACCACCCGCTGCTATGGCGATGACGCCCGTTAACGAGCCTATTTGTGCGGGGATTGCTCGGTTGACTAGCGAATTATCGCCAAGCTGGCCGCTGTTGTTATACCCCCAGCTCCAAACGGTCCCGTCCGATTTGAGAGCCAGATTGTGATAATAACCGGCAGCTATTTGGGTCACATTCGCTAAACCGCTGACGATTACCGCGCTTGAGCGATTGATCGTCGAACCATCCCCTAATTGACCGTAGGCGTTATATCCCCAGCTCAGCACGGTTCCGTTCGTTTTCAAAGCCAAGCTGTGAAATTCTCCGGCTGAAACAGCTTTGGCGACATCGAGTACATTATAGTAGTCAATAACGCCGTCCGCGGGAAAAGGCAGGCTTTGGTTTGCCGTACCGAACGCCAATTGGCCGTAATAGTTATTGCCTGAATTCCATACTCTTCCGGTCGAATTTACGGCTGCGGAATGCAGTCCTCCCGCGGCGATCGAGCTGACTCGCGTATACGCCTCCAGCTTGAACGTATTCGGATTCGTTCCGGACGAGATTTTCACTTCATTCTCTGAAGAGTCGAAGAGAAGAGAGCTTCTGACTTCCAATGTAGGTACGCCGTTTGCATCCAACAGCGTGGCTGAGCCTGAAGTAAAACGTGTAGCGGCTGGCCATGTAGGTTCCGACAGTCCGCGATAATCGCTTTTGCCGCGAAGCGAATCCCTTTGATTCAATACTTGATCCGCTTGTGCGATAAACTTGTTCAAATAGGCCGTATCCCCATATTGCTTGAACATCGATATGTAAGAAGCAAGAATGGGACCTTCCACCCATGCCAAGTCGCTCGTTCCTTCATCGTTCGGCTTAATAATGCCATTTCCGCCGTTGATGGAACTATCAAGCGCATCGAACGAAGCTTTCGTAGTGACATCATAGTTGAGCGCATGAGCCGATGGAAGGAAAAGAGTAAAGCAGAAGAAAACCACAAAAACGGATAAAACAAATCTCGCAACCCTGGCTGACTTGATCATGCTCAACACCTCCATTATCCATTAAAATTTTACATATGTTGTGTCATTAGACAACTAAGTAACGAATGGAATATGTGCCAGACCTATACCAATTAACCAACGTCAATCCTGTTATCGCGATGTTCCTTTCTTTTCTTTGTCTTCATTCCAAACTAAAATATAAGAACTTTAATTGCATTCTGCAACTAACGGGCCAGCCAAATCTTTCATAAAAAATAATTTTCCAGGCAATGTCGGCATATAAGTCGAAGGAATCCATGGATCAGGACCGTACCTCAAGGTCGTCCATAACGACATACCTTGCCATTGCATGCCTCTTCCGAATATTCCGTCGCAGCCTCCAATAATTTGATCCGCTAAAAGGAATAATCCAGGACCAATTGTATTGGCATAACAGGGAACTAGTGTTGTTCGACTTTTGAAGCTTGTAATCGCGTTCTGTTCAATGGTCAGCGGATGGAGTTTTCCCCCTAGCCGATGCGTCGCCTTTCGCCAGAGATCCACAGACTCATATTCTGCTGCAAAATGTGGCTCCCAAAAGGCAATGTGACACATCCGGCCAATCCCAAAAACAACGATAAGTCTCCCTCCCTCACTTTTTAACTCCGCAATTTTATCCAGGTAGGTTGGAAGGTTCTCTTTAGTAGCAAAATTACGCTGAGAAACAGGGACCGTCAATGAGCCCAATGGACCATAAAATGCTTGCTCCATGGCATATTGGAAAGAACCGGGATCTGTTGACTCTAATGTGTTCCCTTCACGATCACTCCACTCGTCCATATTAAAGCCATATACATGACGAGCATCAATGTTCCATTCCTGCAAGAAATAAACTGCCCATTTATACATTCCCATTGGTCCCACTGGCAAAATGATTGCCAGCTTTTGTCCCATTTCCTTACTCCTACGAATTTCCTTGGCAATTTCATGACCCATCTTCATATCAAATTCTGTTACATCGTTACAAACCACTGGCATAAATCCCTTATGCCAGAACGGCTGTCGATCTGTAATTGTCTCCGGTGCTTGATCGCAGCATTCATCGATTTTACGTAAATCCCATCCCTGAGGGAAAAAACCTTCCATTAGCGAACCTTTAACTGTCGTTAAAAAATCCATATGACTAGCACCTCTCCAAATCTAATATCATTGTAATTTACCATTTACATTAAGGTAATAAATGACCTGTCCTCACCTTGCCCCATACGCGGCAAGGAATAAATCCTTCTGCATATTTTACTCCGCACTGCAGTCCTCGGAACCGGGATCCCGCCGTAACAAACTCGCTGAGGTCAATGTTATCGTGCTCTAGCAACCATTTCATTTGACTTTGATGTTGATTCAGCATCTGCAGCTTTAATTCCATCGTCTCGGTAATATCCACGTAATCTTCAGGGTTGAAGCGTATGCCTGCTAAGGTATCCATATAGTAAATTGGTGTGTTAAGCGTATGAGCCTCATGACTAGTCTTATAATAAGGGACTGATGCCGAGAAACTCGCATCGAAGACGAGCTTACTTACAGCAACATGGTCAGGCATATAATCATCTGGATAATGCGTAATGATGATATCCGGTTTTACATAGCGAATGACGTCCACTACTGTATCCCTAGCTCTCTTATCATCCCCGTAAATTTCAAGATCGGGCATATCCAGACTGATTACTTCTGCATCTATAACCTTACCGGAAGATATCGCTTCATTCTTCCTAATATCCCTTAAATCTTCGGTTGGAATGATCAAATGCCCTTTGTTGCCGTTAGCAACATGACATAAGATAACGTCATGCCCCAGTTTCTTATATTTGGCTAACGTACCTGCACAACTAATTTCAATATCATCCGGGTGGCAACCAATTGCAAGCACTTTCAACGTCATCCCTACCTTTGTCCAGTTTTTCATTTTTTCCGTTTCTTGGAATTAGAATGCAATCAAATTTCCCATCGAGAATTGGGGAGAGTTTTGCGTAGCTGCATATACATTTTCGATCTCTTCCAGTTTATAAATCCCTGTAATCAGTGGCTTCAGATTCAATTTATGTTCAGAAAGCAACCGAATAAATTCGCCTAAATTGCGATTCATCGTCCAGCGAACGTAGCCGTAAGGATAATCATGACCTTGTTTCTCATAAGACTCATCATAACGTCCCGGTCCACCAGCTCTTGAAATTGTAATCTGTGCTTCTTTATAAAACATGGCATTGCGGTCAAACTCCGTATCTGTATCTCCCAGAATGACAATTTTCCCTCGATCTCGAATCCACGCCAACCCCTGATCAATGAGCCGATGGGTTTTGGAGCTTGCACAAATAATGACACAGTCTACTCCCTTGCCATCGGTTAGTTGATCTATAGATTCCTTTACTTCATCGTTGGAACGACAAGCAACATGTATGCCCATATGTTCAGCAACAGCACAACGTTCTTCCATCAGATCTACACCAATGACATGATAGGCTGCTGCCTGGGCAATTTGCGCAACCATCTGCCCCAACAATCCGAGTCCTAATACGACAACTGACTCGCCAAAATGCAAATCTGCTTGTCGCAAAGCCTGGATCGCAATTGTCGCAATACCTGCGAAGGCTGCTTCCTGAGGGTCGACATGCTCTGGAACGATAGAAACGTGGTGCTTGTTTGCCATAAAATACTCAGCATGAGACGGTACACCATAACTTGCTATTCGTTGGCCAATCTTTATATGTTTAATACCGGAACCTACCTCAAGAACTATTCCAGTTGCACTGTACCCTAGAAAAGTATTGAGCTTTTGTTGGATAACCATAAGCTCGGTTCCAGAACTGAGAGCTGAATATTCCGTCTGTACCAGAATAGATGTATCTGAAAGCTCAGGTAGTAAAATATCGACAATCGCGACATTTCCGTTTTCGCTTTTTGCTGCTTTCACCAGGCTTCCTCCCTATTCCTCAGCAGTTTTTATTAGTTTCGACAAGCCGAGAAAACGCAAAGCATTACCACGACTTAAGGCATAACGTTCCTCTTCAGAAATTTCAGCGACGGCCAATTGTAATACGGTCGCTTCTGGTATATGCAACGGAGCACAAGAACCATATACAAACGAACTCGCCCCACCGCGTTGGCATAGGGAAGCGATTACAGCTAATGGGCTTTTGCAGTACCAAAGATCAAAAAAGATATGCTCTCGTCGTAGCCCGGCGGGCAATTGCATCCAAATTTCATCCCACTCATATTCACGTACTCCACTTATAAGCAAGGGGTGACCATCAAGGTCTATCGCTAGATTTGCAACCATATGAATCGGAACAGACTCCACTTGATAGCGTAAGTGCTGCAACCTTTCGTCCTGTAATCGTAAGCATACTTGCAGGGGAAGTCCTGCTAGGCGAACAGCCTGAACAAGCTCCCTTGCTTCCGGATTGTCCAGATCATAATGATGAAACCCTGGCAACAAACGAACACCATATGCACCACTACTGGCGACCCATACCAATTCTTCCTCCCATCCAGGTTCTGTTGGATTGAGGATCGCAAACGGCCAAAGACGATTATCTGCTGCGCATTCTCTGAATAACGCCTCATTTCCCGATCTTGTATCATGACCATGAATGGAAGCAATATGGCTAACACAGACACCGGCCAAATCCAAATGGTCCATCATAACAACTAGATCCGCTGGCGAAGCATTAGACTGGTAACGGGTAGGCCATTGACCCAGAAATGCAGTCATATCGATAGCCTTTTGTTCCGTAAACTTCGCAAATAGTTTTGTAAGACTCGGCAGTGCATGTTTATATTGCGTAATGTCTGTAGTTTGCACTATCTGATCCCCTCTGCCAGAATTCGTTCCATATTACCACCCATTATAAGCTCTAGCTGTTCTGGAGTTAACCCAGCTCCAACAACTTTTCCGATATTGCTCGCTAAACAAGCTATCGGAAGATCAGAGCCAAAAATCACACGATTTGCTCCGAGTCGTTCTACTGCAATTGCAACTTCTGATGCTCCAATGGGTGTGCCTGATGTGTCTACCCTCACGTTCGTGTAAGGGGCAATTGTATTCATTGCGCTTTCAACCTGCCCCCCCATATGTGCCATAATAATTATGGCTTCAGGGTAGCGTTCAGCCAAATCTGCAATATGAAAAGCTGTTGACTCGTACGGCAGTTGACTAACCGTTTTACGCCAAGTATGAATTAAAATAGGAACTCGATAGGCAATCGCCTGTTCGACGAAAGGAAATACCAAAGGATCATTACAGTAAGTAGATACCCAGAGCTTCATTCCAATCATGGAGTCTTCTTCAATTCGAGATCGAAAATCAGAAATCGCCTGTTCGCCATGTCGTGGATTAACGTAACAATAACCGGAAACCCGATTCAAATGACGCCGAATGACCGCAGCCATATCATTGTTTGCTTTATAAACTTCATCAAAAGAAGGCTGCAAGTTAAATTCACCAAGACAGCTTCCGATAAAGAGACGAATTCCTAGACGTTCACCTTCAGCTAAGGTAGCCGGATGCAAATCAGAACCCGACAGATGGATGTGGGCATCGATCAATTTCAACTTCTCCTTTCCGTGCGATTCAGCAATCTTACTTATTTTGAATCGCATGAACCAAATCATCAACATCGTATGTAAATCCAAAAAAGAGCGCAACCTGCCAAAGAGATAGCTCCTTTGCTAATTGCCGAGAAGCCGTTTCTTTATTCTCCACCGCTGTTACAGCCTGTGAAACTGCAGAACAGAATATTCCCCTTCGCCTCATATCAATCATCCCGCCTGGATTTAGCATAATGCATGCATTAAGAGCAAACCCCGCATAAATCAAATGATTAATTCCCTTTTCCTTACATAAAGCAAATAGCTGATCCGATGTAGCGGCGACCCCTTCATTTCCTTCTGGTCTTACAGCCATAGGAATATCTAGTCTTCCGAAACCTCGTTCGATATCCTCCAAATTGTGCTTCCCTGGAAAAGCTTCTTCTGATTTAAACTTTTCCAATTTAAGCAACATTTCGTCTTTCTCGATCTGTTCAAGAGGCAGGCTCACTGCGCCAGCGAGCTCTACTGCTCTGTGATAACCTGGATAAGCTTGATAATACGAGCCAATCGGTTCAATGACATGTAATACCGTAACTCCGTTATTTCTGCATACACCCATTAGCTCTGGTAAAATACTCGAACAAATTTCATCCGCCCTGGGAAAATACTCTACTGCTCGATGCCAGCCAGGGAATTGCTCCAGTGTGCCAACATCCCAAGCATGTAAGACGACAAGTGCCGTTCGTTCTGTATTCAGTTCCAGATCAGTTTTCTTCCAACCACCATATCCTTCTCCTGGAACTTCCATCGTAAAATCAGCATCGAACTGTTTATAATAGTTCGTCGGAACGGTAATGATCATATGAACTGCCCCCTTCTTGCCCCTTTAGCCTTTTACTGCACCAATCGTAATGCCTCTGACAAAAAAGCGTTGAAACGAAACAAACAAAACAATAACAGGAATCATTGTCCATACGGAACCAGCGAGAACCAACCCATAATCTACATTTTGCAATTGCATGGATGCAAGACCAACCTGTAAAGTCCTCATATCGCGTGACTCCGTCGCCAAAAGCGGCCAAAGGAAATCATTCCATTGTGTAATGAAACCAAAAATAGCCACTATAGCCAACACAGGTTTGGAAATGGGAAGAATAATACTGTAGAAAATGCGCCACTCCGAACAGCCATCCATCTTTGCAGAAGAAATAAGCTCGCTAGGGATGGTTTGCATGAATTGCTTTGTTAGAAAAACAGCAAACGGTGATACCAAAATTGGTAGAATTAATCCGAAATAGGTATTTAATAAACCCATATCCCGAATCAACATAAATAGTGGAACCATAATAACTTGTGTTGATGTCATCATAATGCTGATAATAAACCAAAAAATCAGCCTTTTTCCTGGAAACTTCTTTTTGGCAAAAGCATAGCCCGCCATAGAGCATAAAACCACATTGCCTATCATCCCACTAATAGCAACAAGAAAACTATTAAAGGTCCAAGCCCAACTTATCGGTTCCAAGGTGAGCTTTTTGAAATTTCCAATGGTTAAGTTGACCCAAGATAAGTCCGGAGGTGTTTGAATAACAGAAGTTGTCGGTTTGAACGCATTTAGAAACATCCAGTAAAAAGGAAACAATAGGAGCAACGCCCATAGAGTTAAGAGCATAACACTTCCAATTGTCGGCAGATTAAATTTTCGCATTACTTCTCCTCCTAATACTCTAGATCGCTCGACATCGAACGAAACTGGATGACTGCGATGATCATGACAAGGATCAGCAAAATAACTGCCTGAGCGGAAGCCACACCAAAATCGAATTTTTTAAACGCATTTTCATAAATAAGATATCCTATTGTTTTTGTTGATCCATTGGGCCCACCGGAAGTCATGAGATAAATAGGAGCAAAGACCTGAAACGAGCCGACGGTATTCACAACGACCAAGTAAGTTAAAGTCGGCTTTAGCATCGGTATTTTGATATAAACAATTTCCTGAATAAGATTCGCGCCATCCATTCGCGCGGCTTCTTGGTAATCCTTCGGAACTCCACCAAGTGAAGCCGCCAGTATTAATATATTCGGCCCTTGACCAACAGCAAGTGTCATGATCATGATAGAAATAAGCGCGATGTTAGGATCGCCAAGCCATAAAACAGGCTCTAGATGAAACTTATCTAATATATAATTGAATATTCCGAAAGATGGGTTGTACAGCCACCCCCACAGAATGGATACAATCACAATCGGTGCAACACTTGGCAAATAAAAAGCTGCTTTGAAAAATCCCTGTACCTTGCTAGATAATGGGTCGATCAAAAAAGCAGCGAGTAAAGATATGAATAGCCCCAATAAGACTGTAACCAAGGCATAGACGCCAGTAATATAGAGAGATTTCCAGAATGAAGGGTCTGCGAATATCTTTTGATAATTGGCCAAACCTACCCACTCATATCCGGCAACCGTCCATTTTTGAAAACTTAATTGTACCCCTTTAAAAATAGGTAGAAACATGAAGCAAAAGAACAACAAGCACGATGGCAATAAAAACAGATAAGCAGGAATGTACGTGCGGAAACGAGACATTAGACTTCTCCTAACTAGCAAAATTAGAGCGGATCAGTAGTTTTTCAACTTTCACCGCTCCAAATGCCGGATCTACTTCCTATTTCAATTCTTTTTGAATCGTTTTTTCAAGATTACCTAAACTATCTTTAACAGATCTCGCACCCGTCAAATTAGCTTGAAATTCGATTTCCCAGTCGGCAACAGGTGCCATACCAAACGCTCTGGAGAACAGAGAATTACCATAGTTGGACAGTTTATCAAAATAACTCATAACCGGATCATCACCATATAAATTGCCCGTTGAATTTCGTGCGGGAAAAACAGCAATTGTCTTTACAATTTTGGAGTTCTCCGTGTTCGTAATGAACTTGGCAAATTCCATGACGAGCTTTTTCTTCTCTTCATCCTTCTGCTTAAAAGCAATAAATCCACCTACATTGTTCCAAGCTGTTGTCTCTTGACCCGGACCATGAGGTGAAGCGACAAAGGCAACCTCAAACGGCTTCGGTGCTTTCTTTACTTGATCCGCAATGTTAGAAAAACTCGGATACATTGCAACTTGTTGATTTAAAAACATGTCATTCACATTGGTTACAGTAAGTCCCGCTGCTCCTGGTGGCGATACTTTGTACTTATTTGCCAAGTCGACACTAAATTGAACACCTTCAACAAATTTGGCATCTGTAATCGTCGTTTTGTCAAAGCTGCTATTCGTCACATTGCCTCCATTGGCCACGCCATTGAAATACATGTAGTATGGCGCATCCTTTGCCCATACCCCAGTGCCATAAACATCAGGCTTGCTGCCGTTGCTTCTGCTGAATGTCGTAGCTTGAGCTGCTTTAGTAAACTCTTCGAATGTCCAATCCCTAAGAGGACGTTGGAGTGGGAGTAACTCCACAGCATTTCTTTCTTTAAACAGATCCATATTAATAGCGATGCCTGACACCAATTTCAACCATGGCCATAAATACGTTTTATCTTTGTACTTCATCGCTCCCTTTACCGCTTCCGAATAATCATCCCAATCCGCTTTCTCAAGGAAAGGATCAATAGGCTCCAATACTCCCATTTTCCCATATTTCGTTACCCCGCCGAAATTATTAATCGTATATACAAGATCCGGTGGTGACCCAGCCGCTATGGAAACATCAATTTTCTCTGTTCCTCCTGCCCAATCAAGCAGTTCTACAGAAACATTCACATTCGGATGTTTTTCTTTGAATTGACGCGCATACTCTTTGGCCCAATCGTCTGGATTTCCGTTCCCATCCCCGTTTTTCCCATTCATCATTGGATAAATCCATAATTTGATAGGAACTTCTTTTGAGGAAGCGCTTACAATCTCTTTCTCCTTACTGCATGCAGATAAAAACATACTTAATAATAAAACAACCGATAAGACCCCTGATAATTTACGCATTGATTTTTCCCCTCCAAAATAGTTTTTGGCACTTCCAAATCTCAACCGTTTTCTTACTTCATCTCACCACATCTCCCTATGCAGAATGGGATAATTGTGATAAAATCAAAGGTATATGTACCTTACCTATACCATAATATTAGGTGGGATATTATAAGTTGTCAATAATAATTTTGAAAACCAAATACAAATATTTACTGTATGGATAGAATAGTTATATATTTAAACTACTGCTAGTTCAGAGAGGAATGGAGTCTTTTTATGCGCCGAGAAAGTGATTTTCTATATACGACACTTTACAATACATTGAAGGGACAAATTATTTCCGGCTTTATTAAACCAGGAGAATATTTGCTTCCTGAAAGTGACTTATGTAAATATTATAAATTGAGCCGGAATTCGGTCAGGAAAGCGTTGGATTTATTGCAAAAAGAAATGCTCATCACGAAAAAGGTCGGACTGGGTACAATGGTTCCACTAGATTTGGTTATTGAGCCGTCCAAACGGAAGACTTTGCGCATTGCTTCGCCAGCTCCCGCTTACTTCGTTGACTATGGTCTGCCACAAATTATTAAAGCTTTTCAACAAAAGTATCCAAATGTGGATGTAAAGATCGTCCATTTACCAAGAGATAATTTCTGGGAATCCTTCCGTCAAAGCTGCGATATCGGCTTAAATGCTGATATCATACTTTCGTCCGACCTGCAATTTACAGAAGCAGAAACAATGGACGCTTTTATGGATCTATCACCAGTTCTAACCGATTATACTGAAACAATTTATCCCAAAATCTTAAATTATTACCGCCTTAACGATGAAATCAAAGCAGCCCCGGTTACCTTTACGCCCGTTTTTTTAGTGTATAATCCTGTCATGTTCGAATTAAATGGCATACAACCGCCTAATGAAAATTGGAAATTAGCAGACTTCATCGACGCTGCCGAGAGATTGACTAAATCGGAAGATGGCGTTATTGTCCAATATGGATTTTCCATCTTCCCTTATTTAACACGTTGGCCCGTATTTGCCTTACAGAATGGCTTAAATACATTAGAAAAGGCAGCCCAAAAAGATATCATCCAAAAATCACTTTTACTCATTCAGGACTTATTTTTTCGCAAACGGATCGCTACCGTTTATACGGAGATGCCAGGACCGAAAAACCCATTTGTCAGTGGAAAATCAGCGATGGTTCTGACGACAACTCTAGAAATGTCAACTTGGAAAGATAAAAACATTGGATTCGAACCCCAAATAGTTCCACTCCCATTTGGAGAAGTAAAGGCCACTCTATTGCAAGCTAGCGCATTAATGATTCCTAAAGATTGCAGCGCTGTGCAGCTGGCAGAAGCATTTATCAAGATTTCCCTTGATGACGAAGTACAAGCTTCTTTCTGTTTGAATTCGCCGTTCCTTTCCGTCAAAGAGAAAATAAACACGTCGATTAGGGACAAACAATCTTTGTATGCATTAAATATCGAAGGATCCCTTATGCAGAACAATTATTTTCTACGTGAACTATTTCATACTATTTCAGCGGATGAATTGAGCGCAGAAATGAGTTTATTCTGGTTAGGTCTAGAATCCCCTCAAGCGTTAGCTGATACATTCTCTTAAACTGTGCCACATACCAAAACAATTGCTGTAATAGCAGTCATGAATATGACAAAAAAAGGGCAGATCGAATGCAATCATTCCTCTGTCCTTTCTGCAGTAGCATACATCAAGAAAATGTTTCGTTTGACAACAGTCGTTTAGCAGCTTACTGCGATTTCTACAGAGGCTTCCTTTAGAATATCCATCAATTCCGCCTCAGGGCTGCGATCTGAGATAATTCGATCTACAGTATTCAATGATGCGAACGAAACAAATCCCCAAATCCCTCATGCCATACTTTGTGTGATCCATCTCCAACTACAATCGTGGATATTTGCTTTCCTTGAAGCTCCGCGGCAATATTCAGGGCATTTGTAACAACGGTAATATTCATTTCTGGCTTCAAATATCTGGCTACCTGCAGTGTTATTGAACCCCCATCCAGAAAAATCGAATCACCCGTCTTAACAAGCTGAGCGGCTTGCAAGCCAATTTTCATCTTCTCATCCATGAATTTGGGCCCGAAATAGATGAAGTATTAGATGTGTCTAAAGATATAATTGCTGTTGCCTTCGCGGATGAGGGGCGAGAAGCACCTCGGTATTGGGGGACGATTGCACACAAGCCGGAATCAGTTCGCAAGCTGATCAAGCAATTATCCAAAGCAGATACAACACTCGAAATTTGTTATGAAGCTGGCCCTACGGGATATGAGCTGTATCGAGATACAAAGCGTCTAGCGCAACTGTTTCGAGCGGGAGAATTAACAACCGCTGTGTATGTACCTAGCCGCGATGATGAGGCGCTTCGCGACTTGATTCGTGCACGAACAGATGCTAGAGAGGATTATCATCGAAGCATGCAACGGGTAATCCATTTTCTATTACGACTTGACGTTGTGAACACGAAGCAAGGTAAATAATTATTCATGTATGCTACTCAAAATAACCTTTAAAGTAAAACCCCACAGCAGATACGGCTGTGGGGCTTTGATTCGTTTTCTATTACGCAGCTAGGTTGTGGTGCAAAAATTAAAAGAGACAGCAATTACCCATTAAATTGTAATTAACTATGCCACAATACCAAATATTTTATTGAGCCATTCAACATCAGAGAGGACAGACGAATTATTTCCGACCTGCCCTTTCCTTATCATATGTAAAGCCTCAATTCCCTTTAACGTTTGATCCGCTGTAAGAAACGATTTGAAACCGAGATTTGGTTTTGTGATTTTCTTTATGAACCGATGATCTTGCTCCACAAGGTTGTTTAGATACTTTGTCTGTCTAATCAAGGTTTCTTTTGGTAAGGCTTTTTCATTTATTAATTCTTGTATGGCTGGTGGATATGCCGGTTTTTTTATCCAAAGTGATCACACGAGGTATTTGATTATGTGGCGAGGACAAAGCCTTTGTAAAGAAACGCTTGGCTGCCGTCATATCACGATTTTCCCCATAGAATCAACTGCCCGATATAAATACTTCCATTGACCTTTGTAGGTTTCGTCCGTACGCCACGAATCGTTTGAGGGTTTCAACTAGCTGCGGATTCGTTTATCTATTTCGGGTCCAAGCTCATGGATCCATTTCATGATCGTTGTTTGGGATATCTTTAAACCACGCTCGCTCATCATTTCTACGATGTCTCGATAGCTTAAACTATATTTTAAATACCATCTCACGGTTAGTAAAATGATTGCTGATTCATATTGCTTCCATTTAAATAAATCCAATTTGGTTTCCAAAATAAGTTGCTCCATCCCATGACTACATTATCGATTACGTTATCATGAATTAGAGCTTTGCACCACAACCTCATTCCCTTCTCACCGATAATATAAGAGGCCTCCCTCACTGAAGAGTGAAAGAATAACACCAGTTTTTCCGACATAAAAAACAGAACCCCACATATATCCCATGGAGTCCCGGTCTTCACCATCTTATTCTAAACACTCTCTAACAACCGCCCATCCCGAAACCTCACTACCCGCTTCGCCTGCTGCGCTATCGCATGGTCATGCGTAATCACAATTATTGTCCTACCCTGCTCATTCAACCTCTTAAATATATCCATAATCTCAATCCCCGTCTTTGAATCCAGTGCACCAGTCGGTTCATCCGCCAAAATAATCGCAGGATCTCCTGCGAGCGTTCGTGCAATCGCAACCCGCTGCTGCTGCCCGCCAGACAACTCCGAAGGCAGATGCTTCCTGCGATCCACCAAATCGACGGCTTCCAAAGCTTTCAAAACAAGTGGCTCTCGTTCTCTCCGCGTCATCCCCCGATAAATTAAAGGCAACTCTACGTTCTCATATGCACTTAATCGGGGTAGTAAATTAAAGTTTTGAAACACGAATCCGATTTTCCGATTCCGTATCTCGGCTAGCTGCCAATCCTTCATCTGGTTAATCGCTTTGCCGTCAAGAACGTACGATCCCGTGTCAGACACATCTAAACACCCGATGATGTTCATCAGCGTCGACTTCCCCGAACCTGAAGGCCCCATAATCGCGACAAATTCTCCTTGTTCAATTACTAATGACACATCATCCAGCGCGCGAATCGTTTCCCCACCCATCACATATTGCTTACAGACATGATCAATTTGAATTAGGCTCATATCCTTCGCCTCCATTTTGCGATCCCAGGATCCCTAACAATGAAGAATGCGACTATACGAAACGTGTTAAAAATGGGAACCTTAACCTAGCAGT
>NZ_WHNY01000011.1 GCF_013141695.1 Paenibacillus plantarum | reverse complement strand
ACGCCTAAAGCGGGGAATATGGAGGAATTAGATGGAGTTTTTCCATCTAGATTAAAAAAGTGGCCATAAACGAGAAAATTAGCTGTAGGAAATCCATCTAAAGTTGTATAGTCGTGCCAATGTGCTCCTGAGTGGAAGCTGAGGTCAGGCGGAGGATACCCAAAGGAAAGGCGATGCTACTCAAAACACATAAGCAAAAGTGTTCGCAATTCCATTTATACAACATAATTAATGTTAACGTGGTATATATTATGTGTTACAATCAAATAAAAGGAGGCGAATAACCATGGAGGACAAGCAAGACAAAACGAAACGACTCTCGGTTTACTTGCCTGAGAAAGTGAAGTCCGAGTTAGAACAGATGGCGGATGCCACGGGCCTATCGATGACACAGCTGATCGTCATGGCGACGCAGGGGTTGCTTGCGAATTATGCTGCACAGGGTGGCGCGATTTTTGCGGATCTGCTGTCAGCGAGACATCGCATCCTGCACGAAGTGAAGGAGAAGCAGACGCTTCTGGACCAAGAGAAGATGAGCATGCAAGCCTACTACGGTGCACGGGCAGAGGAGTATGAACGGATTTATCACCGCGAGGATGCGGAGTATCAACAAGAATTAGCCCTTCTGTCTGAGATTCTGAAGAAGCAGGTGGAAGGACGACGTGTGCTGGAAATTGCCTGCGGCACAGGCTATTGGTCACACATTGCCGCAGAAACGGCGACACAGCTTGTTGGTGTAGACATTCGCCCAGAGGTGCTTCGCATCGCGGAGTCGAAGTCATGGCCGAAGGGGAATGCGTCCTTCCAGGAAGGAGATGCGTATGAGCTCTCCGAGATAAGAGGGGAGTTCGATTACGGGCTGGCCAACTTCTGGTTCTCGCATATTCCGCGGAATCGGATCGACAGCTTTTTACAAGGCTTCCATGAACGATTGGGCAGCGGAGCGCAGGTATTTATCGCAGATAATGTGTATGTGCCTGGCAGAGGCGGCGAGCTTATCACGCATGAGGAGAGCGAAGACACCTACAAAAGACGCGAGCTAGCCGACGGCTCTAAGCATGAAATACTTAAGAATTATTTTACTTACGAAGAGTTAAATGACATTTTTCGACCCTTGTCACAGCATTTGCGCATCTTTGTAGGGGGCAGCTTCTGGTATGTGAGCTATACAATTAAGTAGCCCAACATCGGGTTCTTTTTTCACTAAAATAAGGAGGCCATAACCATGAGTGTAACGTTCCATACGACTGTTATGAAAGCCCAGAATAAAAATGCCACGGGAATCTCCATTCCCGAAGAGGTGATGACTACATTAGCGGGAGGCAAAAAGCCAAGCGTGTCCGTGACTTTGAACGGTTACACGTATCGGACAACGATCGCGGTCATGGGTGGCGAATACCTTATCCCGCTCAGTGATGCCCATCGACAAGCCTCCGGCTTGAAGGCCGATGACCCCGTTGAGGTGACGTTGGCGCTGGATCTTGCTCCTCGAACGGTGGAAGTCCCGGCGGACTTACTCGCGGCGCTGTCTGATCAAGAAGGCGCCGTAGAACGCTTCGAGGCCCTAGCCTTCTCCAAGCGCAAAGAATTCGTCCGCCAAGTCGAGGACGCGAAGACACAAGAAACGCGCCTACGCCGGATCGCCAACGTTGTCACACAGATGAGCGAGGTATAAGCGGTTCGACGCACCTTAGTGCCCTGACGTAAATTTCAGTCCGAGCACGCCGACGAGAATCAAGACCATAAACAAGATCCGAGTCAAACTGATCGGTTCATCGAGAAAAAGAGTACCAATGATAATCGCGCCAACAGCGCCAATGCCGGTCCAGGCTGCATAGGCCGTTCCGATCGGAAGGGTTTTCGTTGCTGCAGCTAAGAAATAGAAACTAACGATCATGCCTAGAATCGTCACAATCGATGGGACAAGACGCGTAAAGCCATTGGAAAATTTCAATGAGATGGCCCATACGACCTCGAATACGCCTGCAATAGCTAGAAATAACCATGCCATAATGAACACTCCTTCATGTGGGAATTTAGGATGTCAGTGCCACAAAATAAACAGAGAAAAGCCCGGGAATATCGCACTGTTGCGATAGACTCCCGGGCTTTTCTCCCTCCGTGACCACAGCATATTTGCTGTGTGTTTTCCCTTGGACCAGCCGGCGGTGAAACGCCGCGGAACCCTAGAAAACGACATGCCGTTATTATAGTCTGGCTAACATGTCATGTCAAGTTATACATTTTGGCTGCGACCTAGTTAGCTTATCCTTATTCCTCTAGCGCTATGTTGTTCAATGCCAGATGCGCGCGGAACATATCCATGCCATCTGGCTGTTCCTGTTCGGGTACCCACGTGGCGGTATCCCATATCTTCGAAAGTTTAAGTGCACGACTGCAGTGTACGAAACATTCCTGCACCTCGACACCAACAGCGGCGATCGGTGATTTCCCATTAAGCTGCATAGTCCCAAGGAGCTCTTCATCTCTGGTCAGCCAAGCGCGACCATTGACGCGGAGCACCATGTCGACGCCAGGAATGATGAATAAGAGACCCACCTGCGGGTTGTTTACTATATTTTGCATAGAATCTATTCGACGGTTTCCGAGTCTTTCTGGATAAATCAAGCGGTGATTATCGAGAACGCGAACGAAGCCTGGGCTATCGCCGCGGGGGGAAACATCACACAATCCATTCGCACCTGATGTAGATAAGAAGAATAGAGGTGATTTGGCGATGAACGCTTGAGCGTGTTCGTCAATTTGATTGATGACTTTATTTTGTACCGCAGGATGAGGCTCTCCAATATGATCTCTAATTTCATCAATGGATCGAACGATGCCGGGAAATGGGGGTAAAGTATTGTCTTGTGTGTTGTCCATGCGTTCTTTTCCTTCCTGGGGGAACATAATAATTCGGCTGTATTTCTCCATAAACATTGTGTGAAGTCCTCGAAGGACGGCGTAGACGTTTATTTTGTATATTTTAGTATACGCCGATAACCTCGTTCAAATGAATGAAGCCCTGCAAGCTGCTCTTTCGAGCAAAGCTTAGCAGGGCTTCATTCTGTAGCGAGAACATTACTTGGATTCAGCAGTTAGTTGATTGTAGATATCATCCCACAGAACACGTCTGGCGGATACATATCGCTTCGCATAATAGGTTTCGCTCAACTTATTCTTCACAACACCTTGATTTGTAGCGGAGTGAACGAATTCACCGTCTCCGAGGTACATACCTACATGAGAGATACCGCTGCCATCCGTGTTGAAAAATACAAGATCACCCTTACGAAGATCTTTTTTGTCAACCCAGTAGCCTTCGCTGTTTTGCGATTTGGAGCTGTGTGGAAGGTCGATGCCGAACTCATCGAATAAGTAGGATGTGAAACCAGAGCAATCAAAGCCCTTGGTTGTCGTTCCTGCCCATTTGTAGGGAGTTCCTACGAGATCTTCGACTGCGTTGTCCATGGAGGACGCTGCGAAAACGCTTCCTACACTTACACTCAAAAACAAAACAAGACTAAAAACAAGAGCAACTACTTTCTTCAACTGCTTGTCTCCTTCCGGTGCCTACGAGGTTAGCTGGAGGGTTCGGTTGAAGGTTCCCTATGATCCCTGTCTTGCAAGATCAATTCACCCGGAGTGGTTCCCCCGTTTCCCCATAAACTGAGGAATTCGGCATGAAAAATTTGGTTTTTTGATGCTAGTCCTTTTAATTCGTCATAAACAATGAAATTCCTCTTTTTTTGTTTAAAAAAAGGCGGGAAAATAGGCAAATAGTTCGGGAAATAGACAAAAAAAAGCCCCTTTCTCAAAGAGAAGGGGAGAACGCTTAAGCTATTCACTGTTTTGCTGGATATTAATTAGATATTTTGGCTGAAAGCAGCTGATATTGGGAAGAAATGCCCCAAATTTGGAAAAATATGTGGAAGAGGGGATACAGCTGATAAATGATGAGGGCTACCAGTCCTGCCCATAGGTAAGTAGCCGTGACTGTGACCCCTGCCAAAAGTCCTGTGAACAGTAATAGGATGATCGCAAGTCCGATAATCGGCAGCGAATATCGAAAGAAAGAGATGATTGTCGATGTAATCCCCAGCTTGGCCGCGATGGCGAATTGCACATACATGAACAGCAACTGCAGGACAAAGCCATAGACCATTAAACTAAGCAGCCAAGGTAGAAGCTTGAGAACGATCTGCTCATAAGAGCCGCTATGCCCCAGCATATAGGCGGCTTTGGGAATAAGCCAAATGAGTGGGAAAAGCGTAAGCGCGATGCGGATCAAATACACAAGCAGGAAGGGGAACATGAGCTGCTTCATCCCGCGAAAGAAGCGATAGCCGGCATTCTGGTGAGGGTGAGTGAGTGAATAGTAGACACCGCTATTCAAGAGAGGCGTCAGCAGCATGCGCGCACATAAGAGTGCAGCAAGCCACCATAGATAGGAATAGCTGAGATCTGTTTTAATTAACTGAAACTGGCCCTCTGCTAGGAAAATCTGCAAGGCCTGCTTGGGTTGCTCAGCGCCAGGGAACCGATGCATGAGGGGGACAAGAACACCTTGTACGAGCTTATACAGGAGAATACCCCAACCCATCTGATATAGGAATAAAATGATCGTGGCAAAGGGCTGCGCCATAGCTGCCCTGAAGCCTGCTTTGATATAGGTGGCCAACGAGGGTCCCTCCTTAACGTTTTCTTTAAAATATAAGAAAGTATAGTTGCACTTTATACAATGCTTATATTTCTTCATAAACGCTATCGTCCTTGAGGGACGGTGTAGTCGTTTATTTTAGAAAACTAGCATCGTAAGCATACGCTCAGAGTTTGTCATGAGATGTAAGCGAAGTCCTTACCAGGCGACTGAGCCAAATATGGCTTGCAGGAATTGAATAATGCCAAGATTCCACCGAATTTGCCACTTCGTATTTAATTGCGTTTGATAAAAGTTGTTGATGTGCTTATTTTCGAGTATGAGCGTGTACTTGGGATCGATGCGCACCCAGTCGACAGGCGAGGTATGCGTTAGTTTGAAATCGATGCTAGCTTCCTTGCCATCCCATGTTTTATCTAGCATTGTGCCATCTGCGAAGTGGAACTGAATCGGGACTTCAGGTGAGTTGCCGCCAAACTTAACGATGCGGATCGTGCTTTCATAAGTCTCGGATCCCTTGTTGCCTTGGGGCTTTACATGGACACTTTCGACGGAGTAATCCATCATCAGATTGCCATAGACATATTGATTAAAGAATTCGTTCCAATCTGTTTTGCTGATCTCCTCCACGACCTGTTGGAAATCCTTCGTAGACGGATGTTTGAACTGCCACTTTTGGAAATAGGACTTCATGATACGATCCATCGTCTTGGTGCCGACTTGCTGCTCAATGGCTTTGAGTACGAGCTTGCCACGCGTGTACACATTTTCAGCATATTGATCATGTCCTGTGTAAGCCCATGCATTCTTCTGCAGTCCATTTGGTGACGTGATATAACTGGATTCAACAGGTAAATTTGGTACTTCGCCGTATTCGGCTTCCATCACTTTATCTTCTGCATAAGAGGTGAAGCCCTCATCAAGCCATGCTTCCTCGAATTCGTTGCTGGCAACAAGCCCATAGAAAAATTGATGGCCGATCTCATGGACAACGACGCGTTCCAGTTCTAAGTCTGGATTTTTGTCGCTTGCTCCCCAAGCCGTGACTAAGGTTGGATATTCCATGCCGCCAGCGCCATTCCCGCCAGGAGGGGGGACGACGATAGAAAGGGTAGAGTACGGATACGTTCCGTACCACTGACTGTAACGGGAGAGTGCTTTTTTGGCCGCATACATGTAACGATCTTTTAAATCCTGATGATTGGGATCCAGATACAGTTTGATTTTGACTCCGGGAACCTGTGGGGCTGAGAAAGGCTCTTCCACATAGACGAAATGAGGAGAGGCTGACCAAGCGAAGTCATGCACATCCTCGGCATAGAATTGGTATGTCTTCGTGCCCTTGTCCGTCACAGCAGGTTTAACCGGAAATCCAGTCGCAGCCACAATGTAATTTGCGGGCACTTGAATTTTCACATCGTACATGCCGAAATCCGCATAGAACTCGGAATTTCCGTGGTATTGGTGGAGATCCCAGCCAGGTTCAGCCCGTCCCCTAGTTCCCTTGCGCTCATAAGCGGCAACCTTCGGGAACCATTGTCCAGCCATAACGAAGTCATCGACATACCCCATTCTGGCAAAAGCTGCAGGCAGCTTAACGAGGAATTCGGTATTGATGGTTACACTTTCACCAGGTCCAACAGGCTTGGATAACGGTATTTTGAGCAGCGTGTGGTCATCCTTATTACCGTCATCCGGTTGAACGAACGACATCCGCTTGGTCAGATCATCACCTGTATCTGATTTCACGGAGAGCAGTTCCATACTGCCGCTACTCTCGTCTTTCGCTTCATCATCACGCAGCTTCCCGCCAGACTCGCGCATGAATGTCGTTTTCTTCGAAGCGAACGCATTCGGATAAAGGTGAAGATACATGTCTTGTACAGGAACTGAGCCTGGATTTTCCCACGTGAGTGTTTGTTGGCCTTGGAGCTGCCTCGTTTCTGGTGTGTAGGCAACATTCATGTGATATTCGGCAATACGATAACTAAGTGGTGTTGAGGTTTCTAACGGTTTGCCATTATCTGCAGGCTGCATGTCCGGTGTCTGAACATGGGGAACGTCTTTAGAGATGACAGGAACAGTCCCTCTTGGTGTGGAGGGGAGCAAGGTGTTCGTTATTAACACTGCGCCGGCAG
The DNA here is from genome assembly GCF_013141695.1 of Paenibacillus plantarum. GTDB lineage: Bacteria > Bacillota > Bacilli > Paenibacillales > NBRC-103111 > Paenibacillus_E > Paenibacillus_E plantarum. Next base: position 24,647 of record NZ_WHNY01000011.1, on the reverse strand, counting down.
CAAGGAGCATAACAGCAAACCACTGTACCTTGCGGCTATTGAATAGAGCATTCATATCCATGAGATTCACCCCGCCTAAACAAGCATCTACAGCATGTATATGTAGACAACCTAGGGAATATTTCTGCGAGGTGAAAGAAATATGTTAAATGTCCATGGGAGCCCGCCGCCACTTGTTCTACTGGGAGACTTTCGCTACAATGAAAGCATGTCGTCATATTAACCTAATGTAGAGTGGAAGGTGCCCTTATGGAAGCGGATAAGAAGAAGCTGGCCTTAAATATAGTAAGTTCGAAAGTGAATCACAAAGGCTTCGGTGCAGGAGCTATTGATCTAAGTAACGTCTCCGGCATCATTATTGATGGGGATGAAGCGTATTTGGATGAAGGAACCCTTCATGCGAAGAGTAAGATCGAGAAAGGGATTAAGTTCTCCACGAAAAAGGAGGATGTCCCCAATGGCCGTAAAGCATGGATCGTGTGGGTAGCGGTTGATCGGACAGAAGAGGGTGCGTACTATGCGGGGATGTCCGCTTGCGAAATGCTAGTCGATACCGAAGCGCGCCGCGGATGGAAGATTCTTGCGGAGCACGTGAACAAAATGGACGGCGCGATGAAACGTAAATTCATCCTAGAGGGCTTGTCTGACAGTGAGCGAACAGTCCTTCGAAACTGCCTGATTGCGCACAACGAAGACTGGTGGAACCGCTCGGATCAAAGCCTCAAGGACGCACTCTCCTAAGCTTTAAGCGGCGAATATGGAGAATATGAACATTATGTGTCATCCATTGTTCCGCAATGTCGAAGAGGGTATACTATACCCTAGTGTATGTTACCTCATATACTAGGACAGCAAAAAGGCAGGACTAAGACGCGCTTAGTACTGCCTTTTTGTGTTTTTATTTAGTGGAATGTTAGTCGTTCCACCAACGTTTTAAATCGTTCCACCAAGAGCCGTTATCGCCTTTGGAACCGGCTTTTTGACCGCCTGCCGCATCGGGATTAGCAGGTTTTCCTGTACAATAAGTCGTAGGCTCAGTACCAGTAAGGAAAGCCTCCATTTTGGCATTCGGACAGTCCTCATTAGACAATTTGCCGCTTAGCGGATCAATGTAAACCGTCGCCACACCTTCAGGGATCGGGAACAGCTTCGGCGGAATCGCATCCAAAGTCTGTTCGGTGAAATCCGCGAAGATCGGTGAGGCGAGATGGGATTCCACTGTTGTAATGTTACGGCTCTTGTCATAGCCCACCCAGACTGCGGTGGAAAGCTCCGGTGTGAAGCCGACGAGCCAAGCATCCGTATCCGTTGTACCCGTTTTGCCGGCAATTGGGCGCTTAATCGTACTGGCTACACGGTTCCCTGTTCCACCCTCTTCGAACACACTCTCCATGAGATTCGTCATCACATAGGCAACAGCAGGTGGTATGACTTGCTCCTCCTTAGGTGTCGCTTCATATAAGACACGCCCATTGGCATCTTCGATTCGCAAAATCGCGGTCGTTTCATGATGCACGCCCTGATTCGCAATAGAGGCAAAGGCCGATGCCATTTCCAGCGGACTCACCGGGAAGGAACCTAGCGCTAAGGAAGGCAGTGGCTTCATTGGCGAAGCAACCCCTAGTTTACGCGCGAAGTCGATGACCTTCTGTGGACCCACCTCGAGAATCGTGTGCACCGCATAGATATTATCTGACTTCGAAATCGCCTGCCGCATATCAATATTCCCATTGGTATACTGGTCATTGAAATTTCTTGGCGTATATTGCTGGCGCCCCTCATCATAGGTAAATACAGTCGGTTCACTCTTGACCATGGAGACAGGTGTGAGGCCATTCATGAGTGCTACCATATACACGAATGGTTTAAAAGATGACCCTGGCTGTCGTGTATTCGAGAGCACACGGTTGAACTGATTTTCCGCGTAGTCGCGTCCGCCAACCATGGCTTTGATCTCTCCCGTGCGCGGGTCTACCGCGACCAAGGCGGCCTGCAGCTCGGGCTTGCCTTCAAGCTGCTTCGTGATGACATTCTCCGCAATTTGCTGAGCATTTTTATCCAGCGTGGTATAGATGCGAATGCCGCCTTCATCGAATTGTTCTTCTGAGATGCCGAGCTTTTCCGTCGCTAGGTTACGTACATAATCCCTGAAATAAGGGGCAGCGGAAGGCTTCTTTTTCGTTAACGGCAGAATCGTTAGCTTCTCCTTGCCGGCAGCGTCAGCTGCGCTTTGGGTAATAAAGCCGCTGTTCACCATCGTCTGGAGAACGACCTTTTGTCGATCCATCGCATTCTGCAAATCATAATAAGGGGAATAGTAACGCGGTCCTTTCGGCACCCCAGCGATCATAGCGCTCTCTGCTAAGGTTAATTCACTGGCATGCTTGCCGAAGAAAAGCTCGGACGCAGTCTCAATGCCGTAGGTCGAATGCCCATAATAGATTTGATTCAAATAATCAGCAAGGATATCATCTTTACTGAGCTGCATTTCCATTTGAATGGCGTACACGGTTTCTTTGATTTTACGGGTCCACGTACGATCATGAGTTAAGTATAAATTACGAGCCAACTGCTGCGTGATCGTGCCGGCTCCTTGCACCTTGGCCATCGCCTGAACATTCACAATGGCTGCGCGTGCGACCGCTTTAACATCCACGCCGAAATGATCGTAGAAATGTTGATCCTCCACGGCGAGCGTTGCATGTATTAAGTAAGGTGAGATGTCATTTAATGAAACCACCTGCCGATTTTCCCCTGAATAAAAGGTATCAATGACCTCGCCGTGTACATCATACATCTGGGAGGTTTGCATCGTTTTGGTGACGGGAAGTGTTTGTGAGCGCAAATAAACTAGAAAGGCAGCGGCCCCGATGAGCATCAATAGGCTGCAGGTAAAGAAGAACGAAAAGGTCTTCTTGATTCGCCTCATCCATCTCATGGAAGCGGGAATCTCATCTTTCCGTCTGGCCGATTGTGTTTCTGGTGTTTGTTGGCGTGGCTTCTCATTCGTATTCTCATTGTCGGACATGCTTCGCTTGCCTCCTTTCTCCTTGCCCAAAGGCGCTATTACCCAGTATGGAAAAGCATGGCAGTCCGTATTCAACGAATTGTAAATATTTTTTGTTAATTGGCCAAAAGATTGAGGAAAATATTGCATTTTGGGGGTAATGAACTATAATACAATTTGTGCGTATGAAGGGTCTGGAAAATAGAGCCCGAACTCGTATGACTTTTCCAACTGGTGGAACACTGTTAGTGATAACGAATGTCTGGAATTATTCATCCAAATAGAGAAGCGAAAGAAGGGTTACATATGGAATTATGGTACACAGAGAAACAAACCGATAGCTTCGGTATTACAGCGAAAGTCACGGAGACTTACGTCAGAGAGCAAACGGATTTCCAAGATCTTTCCATGATCGAAACCGAAGAGTGGGGCACAATGCTTACACTAGACGGCATGGTTATGACAACAGTGAGAGACGAATTCGTTTATCATGAAATGGTTGCTCACCCAGCGCTCGTTACTCACCCGAACCCAGAGTACGTACTCGTAGTAGGCGGCGGCGATGGCGGCGTTATTCGTGAAATCATGAAGCACCCGAAAGTGAAGAAAGCCGTTCTTGTTGATATCGATGGCAAAGTTATCGAGTACTCCAAGAAATACCTGCCAACAATCGCTGGCGAATTGGACAACCCGCGCGTTGAAGTTATCGTTAACGATGGATACATGCACATCCACGATCACAAAAACACCTACGATGTCATCATGGTCGATTCCACAGAGCCTGTAGGCCCAGCTGTTGAGCTGTTCTCCAAAGGTTTCTACCAAGGCATCTTCGATGCACTAAAAGAAGACGGAATCTTCGTGGCTCAAACGGATAACCCATGGTTCAAAGCGGATTTGATCCAAACGGTAAATCGCGACGTGAAAGAAATTTTCCCGATTGTTCGTGTGTACAGTGCGAATATCCCTACGTACCCAAGCGGTTTGTGGACATTCACAATGGGCAGCAAAAAGCACGATCCGCTTCAAGTAGAAGAATCAGCAATCCCTGAATTCCCGACGAAATACTACACACCACGCTTGCACAAAGCAGCGTTCGTGTTGCCTAAATTCGTTGAAGATTTGATTAAATAAGCTGCGGAATCGCGGAAAAATAAGATTTGAATAGAAAAGGGAGCCGATTTGACGGCTTCTTTTTTGCGTGTTGGCCACGCAAGCCGCTCCCCCGAACCCCAAACCCCGAACCTCGAACCTCGAACCTCGAACCTCGAACCCCGAACCCCGAACCCCAAACCCCAAACCCCAAACCCCAACCCCGAACCCCGAACCCCGAACCCCGAACCCCGAACCCCAAACCCAAACCCCAAACCCCAAAACCCCCGAACCCCCGAACCTCAAATCCACATAGTTACACACTAACGCATCCACCAACCCCTCAGCTCTATCCATCTCCTCCACCCATCCCGATCCCCGTCCACTTGCCGACCGCCGACTTACCAATGAAGCGGAACTACGGTGCGCTATTTTAGCTGTATTTGTCATTTTCAGACTCGAGGGGAACGTCAGTACGCTAATTTAGCTAATTTGCATAGTTCGCATCACTTTTAAGGAAAATAAGGTATCCTCGTTCCCCTTTATCCTATATTCAGCTGCTTTTGAGCAGAATAACGCACTGACGTTCCCCTTCATGCATTCGGCGCTAACTAAACTAAACTAAACTAAACTCGCTTACGTTCCTTCCAGTAACAATACTCCCTTAAACAAATTTCATTCACTGCCATACAGCTGTCAGTAGCAGCTAGTTATACTGTAAACATAAGGACAGGACATGAATCGCATCAAGCACGAGCTTCGAGCTACGGCACCAGCACCAGTGCGAGTGCGAGCATCAAGATTAAGTGAGCCTGTACCGCCATCCCTAGGAGGTTTTATATATGTTTACGACAATTGAGAGTTTCATCCAAGAATACCAAATGGAATCGGCTACAACGCAGCAACTGCTGGATACATTAACAGATGCGTCCCTTAACCAAATTCAAGCTGATGGTTACCGTCCACTTGGTTATATTGCGTGGCATCTGGTTCACGCGGAGCGCGGTATGCTGTACGGAACAGGTCTGGAATTCGAATCGCCGGCTGCTGTGAGTGTGCCACCTGCAGAGGCAGCAGTCATTGCAGAAGCATATCGGACGACAACGCAGAACATACTTGGCGCGATTCGCACGCAATGGACAGACGAGAAACTGCAAGATGTAGTTACTATGTTCGGCATGCCATGGACGATCAGCACAACCCTATACAGCTTCTTGAAGCATGAAATTCATCATCGTGGTCAGCTGACGATTCTAATGCGCCAAGCAGGCCTTCCGGTTATCGGCGCATACGGACCAGCGAAAGAGCAATGGGCAGCTATCGGTAGACCCGTTCCAACGTTATAACACAAAAGCCTCCAAGTCCGTTTTCTACGGATCAGGAGGCTTTTTTTCATCTTTTGCCAATCACGAACTCGTCTCCAATCCTCTCAAACCCCTCCATGCATTGAATTTACTTATCCTTTCATATAAACTATTAGCTAACATGCCTACGTTGTGACACGAATTGTCATTCGTAGCAACAGAAGAAGAGGGGATTATCGAATCATGACGGACAAGCAGCGGGTGCGGATTCGAATCGAGAGTCGAAGCGGGAGTGAGACCACGGTGCAGAAGGCGCGCGGGGATCTGTACCGCAAAGGCGATCATACCTATATCCGCTATGAAGAAGAGCCGAACGAGCTTGGACGGACCGTGACGGTTATTAAGCTCGAGGACAATCAGATCCGTATTATTCGCCAAGGGGATGTACAAGCGGAGCAAACCTTCGTTCCTGGAGAGAAGCGGACGGGCTTTTATCACACACCACAGCTCCGAATGGAACTGGAAATTGAGACGCACAAGCTGACTTCGGAGGCCATCCATGGGATCGGTATTACGAGGTGGAGCTATGATCTATATGCATCAGGCACACATGCAGGAGCCTATCGAATCAAGTTGTTAATTCAGGAGGAGTAAGACAAATGGACGTTCTTAACGAAGTGAAAGCGAAAGTGAAGCAAGCAATTAAAGAGGCTGTTCTAGCGGCGGGTATCGTCTCTGAAGAGCAGTTGCCAGAAATCATTCTGGAAGTGCCGAAAGAGAAGACACATGGCGATTTCGCCACGAATGTAGCGATGCAGTTGACGCGTATTGCGAAGGTAAACCCAAGACAGATCGCGGAGCAAATCATTGCGAACTTGAACAAAGACGCAGCTATTATTTCCGAAGCGGCAATCGCGGGTCCAGGCTTTATTAATTTTAAAATGGATAATGTCTACCTCTACCCGGTGATTGCTGATGTTGCAAAGCTCGGTAACCGTTATGGAGAATCGAACGGGGGTCAAGGACTTAAAGTGCAAGTGGAGTTCGTTAGTGCGAACCCAACGGGCTCCTTACATCTTGGACATGCCCGTGGCGCAGCCGTAGGCGACGTGCTATGTAACGTACTGGACCTTGCTGGCTACAACGTATCTCGTGAATACTACATCAACGATGCGGGTAATCAAGTCGTTAATTTGGCGAAATCTATCGAAGCTCGTTATCTGCAAGCGCTTGGACAAGAAGCGGAAATGCCAGAGGATGGCTATTTTGGTGAAGATATCAAAGGCTTTGCAACGGAACTCGCAGCTACAGAAGGCGACCGTCTACTGAGCTTGTCGGATGAAGAGCGTCGTGCTTATTTCCGTACGTATGGACTTGAGAAGGAACTCGACAAAATCAAACGCGACTTAGGCCGCTTCGGTGTTCATTTCGACCACTGGTTCTCCGAGACGTCCATCTATGAAGACAATCTTATCCCGCCTGTACTTCAAGAGCTGCGCGATAATGGTCATATCTATGAAGAAGAGGGCGCAACGTGGTTGAATACGACACCGCTTGGGGATGACAAGAACCGTGTTTTGATCAAAAACGACGGATCCTTCACTTACCTTACGCCAGATATCGCTTATCACCGCAATAAATTCGGACGCGGCTACGACCGCTTAATTAATATTTGGGGCGCTGATCACCATGGCTACATTCCGCGGATGAAAGCGGCTATGACAGCTCTTGGCTTTGAAGCAGACCGTCTTGTCGTGCTGATTGCCCAAATGGTGAGCTTATTCCAGAATGGTGAAAAAGTTAAAATGTCCAAACGTACCGGCAAAGCAGTTACGATGGAAGACTTGATGGACGAAGTCGGCGTAGACCCGATTCGTTATTTCTTCGCGATGCGGAGCATGGACTCGCATTTGGATTTTGACATGGACTTGGCCGTTTCCCAGTCCAATGAAAATCCCGTGTTCTATGTGCAATATGCCCATGCACGGATTTGCAGCATCTTCCGCCAGGCGGAAGAGCAAGGAGTTCAAGTGCTCCCACTGGAACAGGTGGACCTGTCCCAGCTGTCATCGGAAGCCGAGTTCGACTTGCTGCGCAAGATCGGCGAGCTTCCGGAAGAGATCGCCATTGCGGCTGAGCAGTACGCGCCGCACCGCTTGATCCGCTATGTATACGAACTGGCAAGCCAGTTCCATAGCTACTATAGAGGCCACTACGTCATCACAGATGACGCAGCTTTGACCCAAGCGCGCCTCGCGCTGCTCGGCGCGCTGTGCACGACCCTAGCCAACACGCTTCGCGTGGTTGGCGTGTCCGCCCCTGAGCGGATGTAACACCCGCTCAGTCAGAAGAAGCTCCCCTTGACCACTGGTCAAAAGGGGAGCTTCTTCTTTGTTTAAGCGCAGGAGGTACCCCTGCGCTTGGACTGGCTAGGCGCTGCGCCGCGCCAGCTACTCTTGCCCCGCCGCGCGGATCGCGCGCTGGGCGTTCAATTGCCCGGGCTGCCACCGGGCGTTCGGGCGCTTGCTCAGCGGGAACGCGCAGCGGCGCAGCGCGTTTTTGATCTGCTGCGGCGACATGGCGCGCATGGAAAGCATTAAGGCGATAACGCCGCTTACATGCGCCGTTGCCATCGACGTGCCGCTGAGCTCGTTATATTTGCCGCCGATCCAAGCCGAATACACGCGCTCACCGGGGGCATAGATGTCGATTTGTACTCCGCGATTGCTGAAGGGGGCAATCCGCCCTGTTCGTGTTGTGGCGCCTACGGAGACAACGTGGGGAAACCGAGCAGGGTAATCAATGGTTTTCTTTCGGCCATCATTTCCAGAAGAGGCTACAATAACCTTCCCTCGGTAGTAAGCGTTCAAAACCGCTTGCTCCAGTGCAGGATTGTACGTCTTCATTCCGAAACTCATATTAATAATATCGAGGTCATTTTGGACGCACCAATCAATACCGGCGATGATATCAGATACATAGGCACTTCCATTTTGGTCAAAAGCTTTGACAGGATGAATAATCGCTCGGGGAGCTACACCAATAATACCGGAATTACGGCCCGTTGCCGCGATAGTGCCCGCGATGTGTGTGCCATGCCCGTTATCATCATGGGGCATGAGCCTGCGATTTAATAAGTTGATGCCATGCGAGATTGAGTTTTGCAAATCAGGATGCTTATAGTCGATGCCCGTATCAATGACGCCGACGTGAATATTTTTACCGACAGATTTACTCCAGATCTCAGGAGCACCAATTTGATCAACTCCCCAAGGGATGGTGCGTCCACGCGAGCTGGATAGAATAGTGGCTCGTTTCGGTACGGTTTTTCTACCTTTAACTTTATTTATAGTTAATTTCGTATCCGTTTCGATACGTGTCGTGCTTGTAAAGCTTCTGAGTTTTGTATCCGGACACAAGGTACAGGAAAAGGCGTGGATAATGTCTAGAGGCAGAACCAGGGATAGTCTGGGGAGTTCAGACGTCATGCGTAGGAGCTCTGATTTGCAGGCAAAGTAATCTGTCTTAGAGGTGAAATGGATAAGGTGCTTTCTAGCTGGTTGTTTAGTAAGACCTAGATCTTCATGGAGCAGATGAAGAAAGGTGGCTGTATCCATCGTGCCATCCCCCCGTTACAGCATATAATCATTATCTCCCCTATCCTATGTACAGGTCATCGAACTTGACCGTGTCATCGCCTTTATAGAGGTTGTCAAAAAGTCCAATTTTTGACCACATAAGAATTTGTAAGTTTCCGAGGCTCGGAAATACAAATTCTTATTGGCGATAAAAACCACCTTTAAAACGCGGTCGCTCATCCTCGAAGGACTTCGATAGAAGTTTTTCTCATCACGAAGTAGTCCAAGATGCGTATTCGACATCGAAGATTGAATTCAGCCGGAAATTCCGGTGCTCACGTAGCTTCCACTCCGCTCCGCTCCTCATTTCCTAGCTTCTTTCAATCTTCTCAGTGCTGAAAACCAGACTTTTTAAGACGAAATTATAGAAATAAATGGGTGCAGGGCCGTGTCAGATGCGTAGGTTCAACATAGGATACATAGAGAGGCGCGGGCAGGAGTGTCTCTTTCTCAGGTAGTGGAAACGACTGCTGTTCATCAGCAAGCGGTTCCTTTGGGTACAGTCACAGGCGGAGGGGGACCTTCGCCTGTATTCCTTTTTATGGGTTGTTTTTAGATGTTAGGCAGCCGTTTATTGTGAAATATAGAATTTTGATGTTTTACATACGAATTCGGCTATATTTTTGGATAAACGCATCCGTCCAAGCCGGCTGGAAAGGACGTTTATTTTAGGGTAGTTGCAATTTTAGAAAAAATAGGTTTTACTTAATGAAGATATTGGTTATGGTAGATAACGTAGTCAAGAAATGATCGAAAAGGATGTGCCTTAGATGAGCAGCGAATACACACTCAAAATCACCACAGAGCAAGCACGCGAAATGCCCATGGTGGATTTGGCGTTCGAATTGCTGAAGTCGGCGAATACGCCGTTTTACTACCGTGAACTTATGGCTGAAATTGCTAAAATAAAAGGGCTTTCTGAAGATAATGTCATGAATGTGATTGCCCAACTATATACGGAAATCAACATCGATGGACGTTTTGCTTGTGTAGGTACGAACCTATGGGGCTTGAAGCGTTGGTATCCAGTTGAGAAGTCCGACGATGCGGTTGGGAACGCGAAGCGTCCTAGAATTATCAATGATGAAGATGATGATCTGGATGAAGACGTCTACGCGGAAGAAGAAGATACATACGCAGAAGAAGACGAGTACGATGCATTTGGTACCGAAGAAACCGAAGAGGAAGAAGAAGCGGAAGAGGATACTGAATTCTTCGAAGATGAAGAAATCGAAGAGGATCTTGGAGAAGCGGGTATTGAAGAGACTGATGATACTGAGGATGATGATTTGGATTCCGATGAGGATGAAGAAGAGTTAGAAGAAGACGACGAAGACGACAAATAACTTGTCTTGACAGTCCCTATACGTTCAGAGTAAACTATTGCATGGGCTTTAAAAGAATCTTAACAATTCGCGCATGCGTTCAAAAAGTGCCCCGTCACTACGGGTGTCACTTTTTTTTGTTTTTTTGCGCTTTTTTTTTGTGATTTGTTCATGAAAACACTTATTTAGCAGAAGCTAATGCTATTACACCTTTGTTCTGGCGACAACCAAGAGCTTATGCTGATGAAGCCAGTTTTCTAGCACCTTTTTACACTTATCTTCATGTTATAACGATGCCAGTAGCCTGGCGAAAATCTAAAGCGGAAGCTTACAACTATAAGGAGGCGTACATAGTGACAAAATACATTTTCGTTACGGGAGGCGTAGTTTCATCCCTTGGCAAAGGAATTACAGCAGCTTCCTTAGGAAGACTGCTCAAGAACAGAGGTTTGAAAGTTACGATTCAGAAGTTCGATCCTTACATTAACGTGGACCCAGGAACCATGAGTCCTTATCAGCATGGGGAAGTTTTCGTAACAGATGATGGTGCAGAAACGGATTTGGATTTAGGTCATTATGAGCGTTTTATCGACATTAACTTGTCCAAAAGCTCGAACGTGACATCAGGAAAAGTGTATTCCTCGGTTATTACCAAAGAGCGCAGAGGCGAGTACCTAGGCGGAACTGTACAGGTTATCCCTCATATTACGAATGAAATTAAAGAACGTGTGATTCGCGCAGGTCGTGAAGCTGGGTCCGATGTGGTTATTACTGAAATCGGTGGTACTGTCGGGGATATCGAAAGCTTGCCATTCCTGGAAGCGATTCGTCAAATGAAAAATGATATCGGCCGCGAGAATGTCATGTACATTCACGTTACGTTGATTCCTTATATCAAAGCTGCTGGTGAAGTCAAAACAAAACCAACGCAACATAGCGTTAAAGAACTACGCGGCCTTGGCATTCAACCGCATGTCATTGTTTGTCGTACCGAGCATTCTTTGACAGAAGATATGAAGCGCAAGCTCGCTTTGTTCTGTGATATCGATCCGGCTGCAGTTATTGAATGTAAAGATGCAGAAACGTTGTATGAAGTACCGATGATGCTTCGTGAGCAAGGTCTTGATGATTACGTTGTGAATCACTTGAAGCTTTCAACCAATCAACCGGATATGGCAGAATGGGAAAGCCTTGTTCGCAAGGTGAAATCCTTAACGAAGAAGACCGAGATCGCCATCGTTGGGAAGTACGTAGCTCTTCACGATGCTTACCTTAGTATTGTTGAAGCACTTGGACACGCGGGTATCGACAATGACTCCGAGATTGATATTCGTTGGGTCAATGCAGAAGATATCTACGATCATAATGTGCATTCCCTGCTTTCTGGTGTACAAGGTATCCTTGTTCCAGGTGGATTTGGTGATCGCGGGATCGAAGGAAAAGTAGCGGCAATTCGTTATGCGCGTGAGAAAGAAATCCCGTTCTTCGGTATTTGTTTGGGGATGCAGGTCGCTGTTATCGAATACGCACGTTCTGTTTGTGGATTGGACGGCGCGAATAGCTCCGAGATTAATCCAACAACAGCCTATCCAGTAATTGATCTATTGCCAGAGCAGAAGGATATTGAGAATCTAGGCGGAACGATGCGTTTAGGTCTATACCCTTGTAAATTGACGCCTGGTTCACTTGCTGCGACGACGTACAATGATGAGCTAGTTTACGAAAGACATCGTCACCGGTACGAATTTAATAATGAATACCGCGAATTGGTTGAATCTGCAGGTCTGCGTATTTCGGGTACATCACCAGATGGTCGTCTGGTCGAGATGGTTGAGCTTCCTGGTCACCCTTGGTTCTTGGCTGTACAATTCCACCCGGAATTTACATCCCGTCCGAACCGTCCGCAGCCACTTTTCCGTGAATTCGTAAAAGCTGCACAATTGATCGCTCGTTAAAATTTCACGTTGCTGATGCAGGGATCTCTCTCCTGATAATCAACTTTTATGTAAAACTTTTCAAAATAAATGCTCTCCTCGGAAGGAAAACGAAAATGAATAGCGAATATCTTGACTTATAGGTTTGGAACTTGTTATTCGTTTTCGGGAGGGGACTTGGCTGATGAAGAAAAAAGTGTTGGTAGTGGATGATCAAAATGGAATTCGTGTACTCCTCATGGAAGTGTTCAGTAACGAAGGGTACGATACCTATCAAGCCTCCAATGGCAAGTTGGCCTTGGAAATCGTAAGAAATGTATCGCCTGATCTCATACTACTAGACATGAAGATTCCTGGTATGGACGGACTTGATATTTTGAAGCATGTGAAAGAAATTGATGTTTCAATCAAAGTCATCATGATGACAGCATATGGTGAGCTGGATATGATCAAAGAAGCGACGGATTTAGGTGCGATCATGCATTTTACGAAGCCATTTGATATTGATGAGCTGCGCCTGGCTGTGAATATGCAATTGAATAATGAACCCAGCAGTGGTTTCGCAGTAGGATCCTAGTCATAGGGTCTTTTTTTGTTTTGGAAAAATGAAGGCTTGGTTATCATTTGAAAAGTTATGTGCTATAATAACTCAGGTATGAACAGAGAGCGGTATGCGCATCTACTAAAGAGGTTCTAGGAGGAAGAGAAACATGGCATTGGTTTCAATGAATGATTTTTTACCTAAGGCAAAAGCAGGGAAATACGCGGTTGGTCAATTTAACATGAACAATCTTGAGTTTGCTCAAGCGATTGTGGAAGCTGCAATCGAACTGAACTCCCCGTTCATTTATGGTGTTAGCGAAGGCGCACTAAAATATATGGGCATCGAGTTTACTGTAGCTATTGCAGAAGCAGCAGCTAAGAAATCCGGTCTTCCGATCGCATTACACTTAGACCATGGTAGTTCGTTTGAAGTAGCAATGAAATGTATCCGTGCAGGATTCAGCTCCGTTATGTTCGATGGTTCCCACTATTCTTTCGAAGAAAACATTCGTTTGACGAAAGAAGTTGTTAAAGCTGCTCGTGCTATGGGCGTATCCGTTGAGGGTGAGCTTGGAACAATCGGTGGCGTTGAGGATGACATTTCCGTTGATGAAGAGCATGCTAACCTTGCAAAACCAGAAGAAGCGATTCGTTTCTACGAAGAAACAGGCGTGGATTGTTTGGCAATCGCAGTAGGTACTGCACATGGTATGTACGCAGGCGAGCCGAACATTCACTTTGATATTATTGAAGCAGTTTCCAAAGCGATCCCAGTTCCAGTTGTATTGCACGGTGGATCCGGTGTTCCAGACGAAATGATCCGTAAATCAATTGCAGCAGGCGTTGGCAAAATCAACGTGAACACAGAGAACCAAGTGGCATGCACAGAAAGCATCCGCGCAGCTCTGAATAAAGATGCTAAAATTTATGATCCTCGTAAATATCTAACCCCAGCTCGTAGCGCTATGATCGAAGTAGTAAAATCCAAAATTCAATTGTTCGGAAGCAGCAACCAAGCTTAATTCCAAATTGTATAGACAGGATAGGAAATGCAGTAATACACAGATGGATGGTCGACAATCGTTGCCGTCTGTCTGTGTCATTGCGGGCGTTTCCTTCTTCTATTTGCTGTATTTTACCTCGCGCTCATCTAAATACTAGAAAATATATGTTTCACATAATCAATTGCTATATTTCTCCATAAACGCTCCTGTCCTTGAAGGACGGCGTAGCCGTTTATTTTGTTTACTTCCTTATTTTGTGGATTTTCGTCGAATAGTTGTGTGATTTAGTAGGTTTTGTTGATTGGCGTTATTGTCGTTAGTGAGAAGGCACCTGGTTTAGGGGGAGAAGTATGTTGGAGAAATTAATGGTGGTCGGTGGACGCCCACTACGGGGAACTGTTCAAATTAGTGGAGCAAAGAATAGTGCCATTGCACTTATTCCAGCCGCAGTACTTGCAGAAACACCAGTAACTTTGGATAATCTTCCACATTTAAGCGATGTGGCTATATATACAGAAATTTTGACTGATTTAGGAGCAACGATTGATTGGAACGAAGATCGGATGACGATTGATCCGACCCATATGAAGCCTATGGCTATGCCCAATGGCAAAGTGAAGAAGCTGCGCGCTTCCTATTATTTGATGGGTGCTCTTCTGGGTAGATTTGGTGAGGCAACGATTGGTCTTCCAGGTGGATGTAATTTCGAACCGCGTCCGATAGATCTTCATATTAAAGGATTTGAAGCACTAGGCGCTGTGGTAAGTAACGAAAACGGAGCCCTTCATATTCGTGCTAAGGAACTGCGTGGCGCTAAGATATACTTAGATATGGCGAGTGTAGGCGCTACGATTAATATTATGCTGGCTGCTTCACGTGCTAAGGGATTGACTACAATTGAAAATGCGGCGAAAGAGCCTGAAATTATAGATGTAGCAACACTTTTGAATTCGATGGGTGCGAAAATCAAGGGAGCTGGTACGGATACGATCCGTATAGAAGGGGTTTCTGAACTTCATGGCTGCCGCCACTCGATTATCCCTGATCGTATTCAAGCGGGAACGTACATGATTGCTGCAGCGGCGACGCGCGGCGATGTTACGGTAGATAATGTGATTCCGAAGCATCTGGAAGCATTGACAGCAAAGTTGCAAGAAATGGGCGTTCATGTTTACGAAATGGATGAATCCATTCGCATTGTCGGTCAGCCTATCTATGAAAGTGTAGATGTGAAAGCATTAATTTACCCTGGGTTTGCAACCGATCTGCAGTCTCCAATGGCTAGCCTATTGTGCCAAGCCAAAGGCGTTAGTATTCTAACTGACCATGTATATAGCAATCGCTTTAAACATATCCCAGAGCTTGTACGCATGGGTGCAAAAATGAAGGTTGAAGGCCGTTCTGCCATCATTGAAGGCTCGCAGTTGAGCTCGGCCAAAGTAAGGGCGACGGATCTGCGCGCAGGAGCTTCTCTGGTAATTGCAGGCTTGAGTGTTATGACAGGCGGGATCACGGAAGTGTCGGGTGTAGAGTTCATTGATCGCGGATACGAGAATTTAGTATTTAATCTATCTTCCCTAGGGGCCGAAGTTTGGCGTGAGAACGAGGAATAAAGTACCAGACAACAGGCAATGCTAGAATCCAATTGAAAATTTAATAGTTTGGTGGTTGAAACATGAGCATGCAGCTTGCTGAGCTTGAAGTACTCAAGCTTACTGAATTATATAAACTAGCTAAGAAACATCAGATTCCTTATTACGGTACGTTGAAGAAAAGAGAACTCATTTTTGCCATTTTACGTGCACAAGCAGCAGAGAGCGGATTCTTGTTCATGCAAGGTGTCTTGGAAATTTTGCAGGAAGGATTTGGATTCTTACGTCCAATTAACTACCTTCCTAGCTCAGAGGATATCTATATTTCTGCCTCTCAAATTCGCAAATTTGATTTGCGCTCAGGTGATATTGTATCTGGGAAATGTCGACCGCCTAAGGAGAATGAGCGTTACTATGGACTTCTCCAAGTCGAAGCAGTCAATGGTGAGAAGCCTGAAACGGCTGCTGAACGCTTGCATTTCCCTGCACTAACGCCGCTATATCCAGATACTCGGATTACACTTGAGACCGAGCCTACCAAGATTTCGATGCGGATTATGGACTTGCTTGCTCCTGTCGGTTTGGGTCAGCGCGGACTTGTTGTGGCACCGCCTAAAGCGGGGAAAACATTGTTGCTCAAAGAAATCGCAAACAGTATTTCTACCAATTATCCCGAGATTGAGCTATTTGTTCTGTTGATTGACGAGCGTCCTGAGGAAGTTACCGATATGCAGCGCTCTGTCAAAGGTGAAGTCGTTGCCTCAACTTTCGATGAGCTTCCGGAGAATCATATTAAAGTTGCCGAACTTGTCTTAGAACGCGCTATGCGTCTAGTTGAACATAAGAAAGATGTCGTTATCCTACTCGATAGTATTACGCGCTTAGCAAGAGCGTATAACCTCGTAGTGCCGCCTTCAGGCCGGACATTGTCCGGTGGTGTTGATCCCGCTGCTTTCCACCGTCCTAAGCGTTTTTTCGGAGCTGCTCGTAACATTGAAGAAGGCGGCAGTTTAACTATTCTTGCTACAGCACTTGTTGAAACCGGTTCACGTATGGATGACGTCATTTATGAAGAATTTAAAGGGACAGGTAATCTGGAACTTCATCTCGATCGCAAAATGGCGGAGCGCCGTATCTTCCCTGCTATTGACATTCGTCGTTCAGGGACACGCCGCGAGGAAGCGTTGCTCGGCAAAGATGAGCTCGAGAAAGTATGGGCGCTTCGCAAAGGCATGAATGATTCACATGAATATACCGAAGCCTTTATTAAGAAGCTTGCGGATACGAAGACGAATCAAGAGTTTTTGGACTCGTTGGCCTCTCCAGGGGCAGGAGCGCCATCCCAGCAGCATAAAGGCAAAGTCAAAAACTCAGCATCTTAAGTTTTTGTTAAACGGCACCTGTAAAAAAGTTTGCGTGTTCGTTTACTTTAACGTACAAAGAGGAGTACCGTTATGAACTTGGTTTATTCAGATTCACAAGGAAATGTATTTGATCATCCTGATTATTTCGCACTTGGTCGAAATGCAGAAATGATCACCGAAATATTAGATGAAGAACTGATCCCTCTTCCTGAGGGATCAACACTCGTGAGTCTACCCTTCACGCGCCCTGTTGGCATAGATGCTGCAACAGGTGAGATGAAGCTGGTAGAGGGTGATTATCACGCGGTAGGAGCGCTGCTTCCACAAGGCTTCACACGACTGCTTCTCCCAGGGTATGTGAAATCCGATAAGACGAAGGCATTGCCTTTGTTCGGTTATACGGCAGTCGTGTGGAAAGAAGACGGCTTCTACGTAGCCGCGCGTTTGACCGACAACCCGTATTTCTGGAATCCGATTCACTGTGATCCGGATGAGCTCGAGGTTGAAGTCAAACGGCTAGTCGCCAAATATCCGGAGAATCGCTTGTATGCGCATTTGTCGAATTGTGCACTGGGCTACGAGTGCTTGACCGCTTCGAACACGTTCCTACAACGCTGGGAAGGGGCTGTCCCTGTTTCCTACTCCTGTAATGCAGGATGCTTCGGATGCATCTCGGAGCAGCCAGACGAGAGCGGCTTTGTTGCTCCGCAGACGCGGATGAACTTCAAGCCGAAGGTCGAAGAAATTACGGAGATCATGTTGGAACATCTGCGTACGCCGGAGAGTATTATCTCTTTCGGGCAAGGCTGTGAAGGGGAACCGAGCACGCAGGCTGTCATCATTATTGATGCCATCAAGCGAGTGCGCGAGCAAACGAAGATGGGCTATATCAATATCAATACGAATGCGGGCCTTACGGACCATATCCGCGGCATTGTCGATGCAGGTCTAGATCTAATGCGTGTAAGCACGATCAGCGCGCTGGATGATCACTACAACGCTTATTACAAGCCAAGAGCGTATACCCTTAAGAATGTCGAAAAATCCCTTCGCTATGCAACCGATAAAGGGGTTATCACATCAATTAACTATCTCGTATTCCCTGGTGTCACCGATCGGGAAGAAGAAATCGAAGCGATGATCGAATTTGTACGCAGAACGGGATTGAAATTGATCCAGATGCGCAACTTAAATATTGACCCTGAGAGCTACTTGGGCATTATCCCTAAAGCTCAGGGTGAACTGCTAGGGATGAAGCAAATGTTAGAGATCTTCGAGCAAGAATTGCCGGATGTCGTGATTGGTTCTTACTCCCACACACCGAAGTTTTATACGAGTGATCGTACGCTTGCTCCTGTGCTCTAACTATCGGGGATGGAAGGTTTAACCGATCGATTTTTCGTTGCATCTAGACTTGCGAATATGCTACAATGCAATAGTACGTCCATTAACTCTGTTTCAGCAAATGATTCAGGGCGGAAAGAGGTGAACCAAATGAAAGCAGGAATTCATCCTACTTATCATGCAACCACAGTGACTTGCGCTTGTGGTAACGTGTTCGAAACGGGTTCAATCAAGCCAAATCTTCGTGTTGAGATTTGCTCCAATTGTCATCCTTTCTACACTGGTAAACAAAAGTTTATCGATGTAGGCGGCCGTGTCGACAAGTTCAAAAAGAAATACGGAATCTAATTGGCATCATTTGCTTGATTGCCAATCAGCATAAGACAACCTCCCTTGGTAATCCTAAGCTTAGGCTTAGATTCCAATGGGAGGTGTTTTTATGTTCAAAGGGTTTAGAAGTCTAGTCATGCTGGCCGGGGTCGCATGCCTTGCCCTTAGTTTAGCGGGTTGTGGCATGTGGACAGGCAATAATAAGAAAACGGATAATGCTAATTATAAAGTACAGAATTATAAGCAGGATGGGATGCTAGGCATCACAAGCGTGAATCCGAACAACCCGCTTAACCCAACGTATCACCATTATGATGATGATTCGAATCTGATGAAAGCTGTGCTTGCGCAGCTGCCGGGAATCCAGAAGACCAATATTGCGATTAACGGTACTACGGTTAATGTGAGAATCACGCCAGTGGCCTCTCTGACAGCGGCCCAAGTGGAGGAATTACGTTCACAAGCCCAAATGGCCTTGGAAACCAACATGCCACGATATAAGATACAGGTTAGGATGGTTCGATAAGCAGAGAGACTTTAGCTAGCGCTAAAGATCCCAAAGCAGAGAGACTTTAACTAACGTTAAAGATCCCTATATATAGTACTTTTTCCCCTTAGGTTGCTATTTGGCAGTGAATCAGATATACTATTTTTACTGTGCTAGACGGGGAGGTAGCGGTGCCCTGTAACTCGCAATCCGCTGTAGCGAGGTTGAATTCCTGTTAGCGGTACTGTGATGTGAGGTCTGACTTTTACACGTGGTGTTGAGAGTCGGGTCCTTCGCAATGGATGCTCATGAACCCGGTCAGGTCTGGAAGGAAGCAGCCGTAAGTGAGATTTTTCATGTGCCGAGGGGTTGCCTGATTTGAGCTAACGATAAGAGTTCGCTTGTATCATTTTATCAATAACAGGTGCACGGTGTAATCATACCGTATATGTAAGAACACATAAACGAAACGCCAGCAATTAGGGCGTTTTTTCTTTTGCATTTTGCAGGAAAAATATGACTTTACAGAGAATCTTTATACAATACGTACATGGACTGATGCTACTCGAAGATGTTCGAAAAGAGAAAGTGAAGGAGCTGTTGACATGCCCATTCATTCGCCTCAGATGTACTCGGTATCGATGAACGAACTGCGGAAACTGTTCAATCACAGCATACAAACCGGTATGATAATGGTTGATGAAGATGAGAAGTTGTTGCTCGTCACGGATCAGCTCTTGAAAGTTTCGGGATATTCAGCAGATGAAATTACTGGTGTTCCCTGCCCTCGATTTTTTAAGATGAGGGCTACTTTGCGTGAGTTATACGAATTCCATTTTAGGGATGAAGCGGATGTTGGGGAATGGCCCCATGGTTTTCTACTAGGGAAGAATGGGGAAATGATCTATTTTCAGTTTTCCATGCTTAAGCTCCAATGTGAGGATAGAAGTATATATTTATTATCATTGAAAAATAAAGAAGAAGGAACAGCGTTAAACTTGCTGCAGCGCTTTTCGGATGCTTTTTTGAAAGACATCAACTTGGGTGTGTTATTAATTAATATGGATTACCGACTTGCTGACATTAGTGATCGCGCCTGCCAAATGCTGGCCATGGAGAAGGAGTGTATTCGCAATAAGTCGCTGGATGAGATTTTTGCCACAGTTCCGAGTCAGCACCAGCTCGTGCAGCGAACGATTCTGAACGGAGCGATAGTCCGCAATCACGCCGTTTCCTGGACGAACAATCAAGAACGTTTTGATTTGCTGCTGGATTCTAATGTTTTGAAGGATAGTCAGGGGAACATTGTGGGGGCTTACATTATTTTCAAAGATGTCACGAATATGCGCTCATTGGAACAAATGGTTCAGCGAAGCGATCGTCTTGCGATGATCGGGCAAATTGCTGCAGGAACAGCGCATGAAATCCGTAATCCACTAACATCAATCAAAGGCTTCTTACAGATGCTGCGTCGTACATTCGGTGACCGTGGCATGGACAAAGAACAGAATTTTACAGATGTCATGTTGGGAGAAATTGATCGAATTAATGCACTAGTGAATGAGTTTCTGATGTTGAGCAAGCCCAAGCATGTGGCCTATGAGCGTATTGGTGTGACGGAAGTCCTGCGTGGCATCGTGCCGGTTATTCAGAATGAAGCGATCCTCTATAATGTTCAACTTCACTATGAAGCTTCGACCCACCTCCCTGAGGTGACGGCAGATATCGAGCTATTGAAGCAAGTTTTCTTGAATGTTTGCAAAAATGGAATCGAAGCCATGCCCGATGGTGGGATATTGACGATTTCGGAGCGTGTAGACACGATAGATCGAAATGTGTGTGTGGATATTCATGACACAGGTACAGGGATACCGATGTTCGTCATTGATAAAATCTTTGATCCCTTCTTCACGACGAAGGATACGGGCACGGGGCTAGGGCTCTCTGTATGCCAGCGTATCATTCATGATATGGGCGGGACGATTCGCGTAGCTGCCAAAGGCTTTGGAACGACATTTACCATCACGATTCCCTATATGTGATCCTCTATTTCATCCCTTGGAGCGTTATAGTATAATGGATATAGTCAATCCACGCAGGGATTATTGGAGAGGAACACTATGGCACACATTGCTTTGTATCGTACATGGAGGTCGCAGACGTTTCGTGATGTTGTCGGACAACGGCATATCACACAAACACTGCAGAATTCGTTGCGGGAAAATCGCCTAACCCATGCTTATTTGTTTAACGGTCCCCGTGGAACGGGTAAAACAAGTACAGCCAAAATTTTAGCCAAAGCCATCAACTGTTTAAACGGCCCCTCGGAAGAGCCATGCAACCAATGCTCTGCCTGTGAGCGTATCACGGAAGGCGCAGTCATGGACGTTGTCGAGATCGATGCGGCATCCAACCGCGGTGTGGAAGAAATTCGTGATATCCGAGATAAAGTTAAATACGCACCGACCGAAGTCAGGCAGAAAGTGTACATTATTGATGAAGTGCATATGCTGACGACGGAAGCATTTAATGCCTTATTGAAGACGTTGGAAGAGCCGCCGGCGCATGTTATGTTTATTTTAGCAACAACGGAGCCTCATAAAATTCCCGCAACCATTATTTCTCGGTGTCAGCGCTTCGATTTTCGTCGCGTTTCCATGGAGGATGAGGTAGGGCGTCTACAGTATGTTTGTGATCAAGAGCGCATTTCGATTGATAAAGAAGCTCTTCACTATATAGCAAGATTATCCGACGGCGGGATGCGGGATGCGTTAAGTCTGTTGGATCAAGCGGCCTCGTTTGCAACAGGGGAAATACAGCTAACTGATATTTTGTCGATTACAGGCGGTATTGCTTCCGATCAATTTAAGAGACTTGTCACGTATATCAAGGAACAGAATCTGGGGGCTGCCCTAGAGTTAATTGATACTTTCATGCAAGAGGGGAAAAGCGCGGACAAGTGTATCGAGAATTTGATTCATTATTTCCGAGATTTGCTGATGGTGCGCATGGTGCCGAATTCACCTGTGATCGCTGAACGCGTATTTGATATGGCAGAGCTCAAGGAGATTGCGAGTCACTTCACGCCAAGTGAGATGATGAGTATGATTGAAACGCTGAACCATTATCAGAGTGAGATGAAATATTCGGTACAACCGCAAACCTTATTAGAAATCGCTATTATGAAAATAAGCGGTGGCCATCGAGGATCGGACGGCTCGGTGGAAGTTGGGGCGCGTCAGCCGCAGGGTGATCTTTTTGCTCAAATGACCCAAAGAATGAAACAACTTGAAGATCAACTAGCTCTACTGGTAAAATCGGGAGTGAGTGTTGCTTCGGGTGAAAGTGCTAAGCAAGCGCCTGCGGCGAAAGTAGCCGTGGCCTCGGCACCTTCTAAGAAGTCAGGTCTTAAGCTTGATCCATACTTGAAGGCTTCTGAGAGTCCAGATACGAAGACGGCACTGATGAAGTGGAGTCAAGTGTTGGGTGATGTCAAAGAGAAGAAAATAACCGTTCATGCTTGGTTTGTTAATGGTGATTTGGTGGCTATGCTAGATGATGTTGTTCTTGTCGCATTTAAGAATGATATGCATCGGAATACAACGGAGAAGCCAGAGAATAAAGTCATTATTGAACAAGTGCTTTCTTCTGTATTTGGTAAGCCAATGCGTTTGCTGACCTTAATGCGTAAGGAATGGGATGATGCGAAGAGTGAAGCGACGCACGCCCCGCCTGAAGAGATGGAATTAGTGGCTGAGGATGGTCGCGGAAACGCGGTCAAAGAAGAATGGATATCCGAAGCCATCCAATTGTTTGGTGAAGATCTAGTAACGATTAAAGAAGACTAACGATAAGGGAGCGATCTATAATGAATAACATGAACCAAATGATGAAGCAAGTGAAGAAAATGCAAGAGCAAATGATGAAGGCACAAGAAGAACTAGGCACGAAAATGATTGAAGGAACAGCTGGCGGCGGTGTAGTAACGTGTATCATCAACGGGCACAAGAAAGTACAAAGCATCACGATCAAACCAGAAGCAGTGGATCCAGACGATGTTGAAATGCTGCAAGATCTTGTGTTGACTGCAGTTAACGACGCAATGTCCAAAGCCGAAGAGATCGCTAACAAAGATATGGGCAAATTCACAGGCGGTATGAATATCCCTGGATTGTTCTAAGACAACCAAGAATCAACGACTCTGTACCATGAAGGAGTACTTCCTTTGTATTACCCCGAACCGATAGCGAAGTTAATCGATGCCTTCTCCCGCTTGCCGGGAGTAGGTCCCAAGACAGCGGGGCGCTTAGCCTTTCACGTCCTTCGAATGAAAGAGGAAGACGTGATTGATTTTGCTAAATCGCTTGTTAATGTAAAACGGAACCTCCATTATTGCTCCGTATGCTGCAATATTACCGATGTGGATCCTTGTCGTATTTGTCAGGATAAAAGCCGTGATAATTCCGTCATCTGCGTTGTGCAGGAACCGAAGGACTTGGTTGCGCTGGAGCGTACCAAAGAATTTGAAGGCTATTATCATGTGCTGCATGGTGCCATATCCCCTATGGAGGGCATTGGGCCTGATCAAATTCATATCGCGGAATTACTTAAGCGTTTGGGTGACGAAACGGTGCAGGAATTGATTCTGGCCACCAATCCGAACATTGAGGGCGAAGCCACAGCGATGTACTTATCTAGATTGATCAAACCGTTTGGGTTGCGTGTAACTCGTATTGCCCATGGTTTGCCTGTAGGCGGCGATTTGGAGTATGCGGATGAGGTAACCTTATCCAAAGCGATGGAAGGCCGCAGGGAATTATAAAAGCATACATGTTAAGGAGAGCTGAGAAGCTCTCTTTTTTCTGCCTAGAAAGTGTTCTGAAAATGCCATGATCCCCATAAGTATAGATCAACCCAATTGTGGGAGGAATGGAGGTTTGCCTATGAAACCGGCTCTATTAGGCATGCGTGGATTTAAGAGTCCGCGAGCGAAGACTGTAAAGGAAGAACTGAAACGGGACAAGATCATGTTGATTCAAGAGATACGTGCTGCGCATCAGACGTGGGTGGCGGCGCAAGCTCACTTTGAGTTCGCTTTGGACAAGGATCAGATCGACTATACAATTTACGCAATGGAAGCGGCAGAGAAGAGATTCGAAATGCTTATCAAACAAGCGAAGCGATTAGGGGTAAGCCTGATTGACAGCGATCATTTAATGGAGGTGTAAAGCATGATTCTTAAATATACCATATGGGGGGTGTTGATACTCTCCTCGCTTATGTTAGTGATGATTGTGTTTCGCAGCCGAGGTAGCGGTAGACTAGTAGCGTCATTAGGTCTAAATGTAGTAGTCGCAGCTTTTCTGTTATACATACTGAATCTATTGAGCGGATATACACATATAGAACTGCCTATTAATACGGCTACATTAGGGACGGCTACTATATTAGGGATCCCGGGTGTTATACTACTAATTGGTGTGAAATGGGCTTTGTTGTAACTGTAAATATAATACATCTACTATTGGGTTGACTCGACTGCGGCATCTGTGTTATCTTATAAAAGTTGCCGCTGAGACATGCGGAAATACAAAAGTAACTTGAGAAAAACAAGTTGCAAAAGAAAAGTAACTATGGTATATTGGTCTTCCGGCTTTCGAGAGAGAGCAGGTTGGACAAGAGT
>NZ_WHNY01000010.1 GCF_013141695.1 Paenibacillus plantarum | reverse complement strand
GATATCTTTTGCTTTGGGAAACTTTGCAGCCATTCCTATTATGGCGACTTCCCGATGTGTTTCTTGAACTGATTCTCGCATATCAATCAATATTTCTGCGGCTTTTTCTTTGGATAGTGCACCTGCAGCAACCTGTTCCAATATATAACTTTGAACTTGTTTCACTTAGTTTCCTCCTACATCAACTCTAAAATCTTGTGCTCCTTCTCTTTAATTTCGTTAATACAAGTATAAGTTGGTCAACGCTTTTGAAATTATTAGAGAGAACACACTTTATGACTCGATTTCGTACAACCAGTTCCTGGTCACGCACCGCTTCATACTTTTCATAAATATGAGTTCCTTGACGAGGGAGAGAATGCTCTGAAAGAAATTGAACTCACAATGGCATTATGTTTTTATGTTCCAAGAATACATGGAAACATTTTAACCCATAAATGTCCACACCATAAGCCCAGAGATCCATATCGAGAACAACTTGCCTTCAATAACCGTTTGAATAACTCTTTCCCGCACACTGGGCATCTAAATAATTCTCTATCTGGGCTCTCATAGCTAGGATGTTGAATATCTAATTGCGATGTTCAATTGGCTTTATCAATACTATTCCATCTAATGGACCGTGGTCCGGTTGCACACATTTATATGCTTTATTGATTTGTATAAGAAGGATGAGTCGTGTTGCCATATTTGGAGTTCTTTAAGAAGACCGCTATGTTTTGAATAATAATCGAATCGAAGTCATATGAATAATGTGATAAAAATTGCAATAATCTCGAAAGCCAGGGATATAATACAAGTCCAAATAAAGTAATATATAATTTCCCTTTTCAAAACACTGTTTGATCAAATTAATAGATTTTATTTGTTGAATAAATGGTTTGGCAATGATTTAAAAAGTAAGGCATGAGCACGACTTCCTTGGCTTAGGTACACAAAAATTGATATATAGCACTTCTGAGTTACCTTTCCATCCTATTAATTGTGTAAAATAAACCTAGTATCATTGCATTGAATCTTTAAATTCTGCTAATATAGACAAAATATATAAATATTGGCATGTGGGGGATACGACGGGATGACTGGACCACACTCATTGAAAGTACTTTTTTTTAATACACATAAACCTCTATAATGTTTTACCACGGTGTGTAAAAATCAAAAGTCAAAAATTACTTCTGAAAATGAATGGCTTGTGGGTATCAGCATCTCTTCCCTTAATTGAATATCTTGAATCAAGACGTCCAGATTTTCCGCAATGATCTCTAGTATCTTTGTGTAATCCTTCACTAATTGTTCGATAGTTTCCTTTTTGTACAATTCACTTGAATATTTAAAAGAGCCTTTAAAGCCACTTGGTGATTCAATAATTTCAACTCGTAGATTATAAATTTCTTCTGTTGGTTGATTTTCCACATACTCAAATGTAATATCGTCTACTTTTGCAGTGTAATCTTCATAGTTCAACATTGAGAAAACAGTATTGAACAGTTGGCTATCCATTTCCTTAGTATGAAGGTTAAGTTTTTTAAGTAACATGTCATACTGGTAATCTTGATTCTCATACGACCTCAATGTGATTGTTTTTATTTCCTCCAAATATGTTCTAAATGATTTCTGTTTAGATGGATTGCTTCTAATGGCTAGAACATTAACAAACATTCCAACAACATGCTTTATGTCTGTATAACGTCTCCCTTCAACCGGAGTGCCAATGGAAATATCTTCATAAGCAGCGTATTTGGAGTATAAAACATTAAAAGCAGCTAGAAGTAGCATAAAAATAGTAGTTTTTTGCTCTGCTGCTATTTGATATAGATGATTACAGAGTGTCTGATCAATCTCCCATGTAACCAGATCCCCTGCCAATGTTCTTACTTTTTTTCTTGGAAAATCTGTGGGTATCCCTCTACCAGGGGGAAATTTTTTAAATGAATCAAGCCAAAATTGCTCTTGCACTTGAAGAGTTTCTGATTGTTGCATCGTATTCTGCCACTCAGCAAAATCTTTATACTGTATGTTAAGTTTCGGTAGTTCCTTTTTTGAATACAGTGATGCTAGGTCTCGCTGAAGAATTAATACCGATTTCCCATCAGCTACGATATGATGAAAATTGAGAATCAAAATATGTTTTTGCTCTGCAATTTTGACCAAGGTTACTTGAAATAGTGGGGATTTCTCTAGTTCGAATACATGAATACATTCTTGAATAAGTTCATTGATGCTTCTATTATTCAGTTCTAATACAGGCAAGGAAAAGTTCACGTGATCGTGTATAATCTGTACAGGCATTCCATCTTTTATTGTAAAGGAGGTCCTCAGAGATTCGTGTCTATTAATCAGCTGATAGAAAGCGGATTGTAATCGTTGTATATCAAGCTCTCCACTGACCACAAAGGTGGTTGTTAAGTTATAACCGTTCCCTGTATCCATGATCTGAGTATTTGTAAATACTCTTCTTTGAGCCGCAGATAGTGTGTAATATTTTTTGAATTCTGCAGCACTAATAGTCATTGAATTACCTTTACCTTTTTCTTTAATAAAGGAAGCTATGTTATCAATCGTTGCATGATTAAAGACCTCTTCTAATGGAAGTTCCACTTCAAACTCCTCGTACACTCTGGCGATTAACGTCATAATGTTTAGTGAATGCACGCCTATATCAAGAAAGTTATCATCAATACTAATTTTCTTAATCCCCAAAATATCTCTCCATATTTCAGATAACTTAATCTCAATCTCATCTCTAGGAGCAATATATACTTTTGATGCCGAGCTGTTAGGTTCTGGTAAAGCCAAATAATCCACTTTCCCATTTGGTGTTAGTGGAATACTGGTAACCGGTATACAATGTGTAGGTATCATATAGTCCGGCAGACTGTGTTTAAGATATTCGCGAAGTTGATCATTATCTACCGTTTTATCAGCGATATAATAGGCTATTAAGCATCCAGGATCTGTGTCTCGTTCTTCATTTACCACGTAACCAAGTTTGTTCAGGATTTTAGTCACTTTTAATTCGTCAACATGACTGTTTGATTCTGCCTGTGACTCTTCTAAACTAATGTGACCTGTTCTTACCTCCCAGCTATTTGGGAAAGTATAGTTATCATAGTTCTTATTTTTCCTTTGTAAATAAATCCCTACATCGTTTATTAGGCAGTTACTTGAACAGAAACCGGTATCTACTGGATTACTCCAATAGGAACTTTTTGTTTTAAGAAACTCTATAATTTCTCCTTTAGTCACATCGCTATATCGGAAGAAGTCTATTAGCTCTACCTGTTCTAACATGTTTTTATCTATTGCATAAGTAGGATTAAGATTTTTGGATACGTAGTCGTGCTTACTGTGGTAAAGTAATCTCTTTTCATCTAGTTTCTTTTTTATATCTTCGACAGTTTGCACCATACTTTGCTGTAGTACATCATACAGATGAAGATCAAAGATTTGCCCGCGGGATAATCCAGTTACGATATACTTGATTCCTTTTTCATATGCTATTTTCGTACTAAGTTTACTTAATACTTTAAAACATCCGTTGCATACACTAATTTCCTCATGTAACCCATCGAGAAAGATTTGAGACATATTATCTACGGTACCTGTAATATGATCAATTTGATGTTCTTTAACGATGCGATCAATGTTTTGAAGGGCTGTCTTGGATATGTGCCCGTTATCAAACGTAAACGTTAAAACACGTACTCCTATTTCTATTAACTTATATAAAACGTAAGTACTGTCCTTTCCGCCGCTATATAGTAATAAACAATCATAACCATTTTCGGTGTCATTTCGAGCATAATCGAATTTTTCTTTTAGCTCATTTATGGGCCTGAAATAAGCATCTGAAATCCCTTTATAGTCATCATATTCCTTACATACATTGCAAATACTATCAGCATCTATTACTGTGTTAGGATACGTCGAGGGGAGTCCGCATTGTTTGCAACAGGAGGTATTGTGTTGTTCTCCTTTTACTTTGTAGTTAGCACGTAAGTTCACAACACATTGACGAATACCTTGATAAGATAGCAGTTCATTCTCTATCTCTCCAAGTTCTAATCGATTTCCCCGGATTTTGACCTGACTATCGATCCTGCCTATGTACTCCATATTTCCGTCAGGAAGAATCCTTCCTAAATCGCCTGTCTTATATAGTAACCCCTTCTTTAAAACAATCGGATGATTAATGAATCTCTCAGCGGTTAAATCAGGATTTCCGTAGTAACCAAGTGTACCGTATGATGTTTCAATATAAATTTCCCCAAAGGTACCATCGGGACACCTATTCAAGTTTTCATCTAGAATGTAACACGTCGTCCCAGGCATAGCTTTACCAATGGGGATAATATTCCTAGATAAATCAGTTTTTTGTATGAAATAATACATTTTCACCATAGTCGTCTCAGTAGGCCCATATAAGTTAACTAGTTGGATTCTCTCGCCTATGATGTCGTACCATCGTTTCAAAGAATAAGGAACGATTTTCTCTCCAGCCATTAATATATATTTAAGAGCAGGAAAACTACTATTACTCAAAGCTTCAAAATTTATTAAATTAAATAGACTTGGAGTACAATGAACGACTTGTACCTTAGATTCTTCAAGCCATCGAGAAAACTTCAAAGAGTCTAGAATTATTTCTCTACTTTCAGGAATACATATCGTTCCTCCCGCACAAAGAGGAACAAAAATATCTCTTAAACTTGCATCAAAGCCTGGGGATGTTAACTGGCTAACTTTCGTATTTTCATTAATCGATAGTAGTTTAATTTCCCAATTGATAAATTGAAGCAAACTCTCATTTTTTCCTAATATACCTTTAGGTTGACCAGTTGATCCCGATGTAAAGTAGATGTAGATCGGCTCATCCGGTGAATATATTGGAGGCTCATTTGCAACATCCTCAGTAATCTTTTCGATGCTTTCAATGGAAAGGACACGACCCTGCATATTCCTTTCAAAAATAGAAGATGCTCTAGTCATAATCTTCTCTTCGGTTATTAAGTAATTAATATTGGAAATCCTTGTTATCTTTTCTAGTCTACCATCTGGATGTTGTGGATCTAGAGGAACAAAAATACAATTAGCTTTTAAAATACCGAGTAATGCAACGATTAGCTTTGCTTTATTTTCTACTAAAATCCCGATGCGAGTCCCCTGTTTCACACCATAATGTTGAAGAACAAGACTGACCTGATCAGAAGCATAATTTAATTCTTCGTATGTAATTTTCTGTTTTCCGTACTCTATGGCCAGTCTCTGCTCAAAGAATTTAAATGCAGTATTTAATTTATCCTGAATTGTTTTTTCCATATCACAGTGCCCCTTACTTTAAACTATTCGCATTCAAATTATAAAGGACCACTAAGATAGATGGTCCTAGACTACTGTTATATATTGAACTGCTTGAGGAATAAACCAAAAGTAATAGCTATAATGAGCATATCGTTATCATAAGGTAGATTGAGCTTGAAGTCGTCTTGAATATACTGATTTTTTAACTTTTCTACTGTATTTGGATTAAAGTATCCTTGTTTCTTGATAGTTTCGTACGAAAGTATATCCCCTAATAGTTCTTTTTCCCTTTTCAACAAAGCAGGACTCCCTGGTGCAACGAAAGCGTACTTTGGACGATGGATGATTTCATCAGGAACTATTCCTTGTGCTATCTTCTTAAGAATAAATTTCTCCTTAAATGCTTTAAGTTTAATGTTTACAGGAGCCCTTCTAGCAAAATCAATCACATTTGGATCAAGAAATGGATATCTCGCCTCTACAGAATTAGCTAAAGCCATTCTATCTCCATGATCAGATAAAAGGTGATCACTCATACGTAACTTGAAATCTATATAGGATCTCTTGTGGAAGAGATCTATACCTTTAATTCGATCAGGGTTAATTACCGGATGATTCAAACAGCAAATATCATCGTATACAGCATTAACCTCATCTGAATATAATGATTGTAGGAATTCGCTGTAGTGATGATGATTTTTCTCATACAAGAATTCCTCATCACCCCATACTTTGTAACGAATTTCTTTTTCCTTCGGATGACTTGAAAACAGTTCTTTCCCTTTACGCATCTGATCGAAACGGTACCCTACATATCCGCCAAATAATTCATCAGCCCCTTCACCTGTGAGAATAACCTTTACATTATTAGCACGAACTGCCTCAGATAGAGCTAAGCATGCTGTATTATACGTTTCTTTAAGGGCACTCTCAGAGTGATAGATTACTTTATCCAGCCGTTTGCCTATATCATCAAAATCAAACAAAATTTCATGGTGAATAGAGTTTATTTTTTTAGCCATTAAACGCTGGTATCTAGACTCTGATATGTTTCGATCCGTAAAGTCAATGGAAAATGAATGCCTGTTTCCTCCACTATTAATTGCGTGGATTTTGGCAGCAATTAATGAAGAGTCAAGTCCGCCACTTAAATAAAAACCAATTGGAACGTCTGCCTGCATTCGGTAACGCACGGCATTAGTAAGTAAGTCATCAAGTTCTTCGATGTAGTCTTTCTCATGATGGATATACTCTAGTTCCCCCTCTTTTGGGTACCGTAGATCCCAATATTCCTTATCAATAACCCCATTTTCAAAATCAATTAATAAGTAATGTCCACCCTCAAGACTGTTGATATTGTGGAACAATGTTCTTGGACTGACCATACCTGGGAAATGCATGATTTGGTCCAATCCAGTTAAGTCCACTCTTCTCTCGACTGCATCATGAAGTAAAATTGCTTTGATCTCAGAAGCGAAAATAAATATATCTTGAGCTACGGTATAATAAAAAGGAGCAATTCCGCATTGGTCCCTGGCACAAAACATGATTTTCTTCTTGCTATCATATAAAGCGAAAGCAAACTGGCCATTTAACCGAGTTAAGAAATTAACCCCATGATCTTCGTACAGATGAAGAATTACTTCAACATCACTATTTGTTTGAAAAGAGTGTCCCTTCTCAATTAAATCGACCCTTAGTTCTTTAAAATTAAAAATTTCTCCATTGCAAATTAAAGTAATTGATCGATCTTCATTGTATAGGGGCTGCTTTCCTCCTTCCAAATCTATAATGCTGAGCCGAGTAAATCCTAAAGCAAGATTACGGTCAATGTGATAGCCAGTATCATCGGGTCCTCTATGGTGCAGACTTTTCAACATACGATGCACTGTTTCCGTATCAATTCGATTTGCATCTTTTAAATCAAAGTAACCGCATATTCCACACATGTCATATACCCCTCAGGTTATTTCCTCATTCTTTTTTGCTACACAGCTCAAACAAACTTAATTCGGGATAACGAATACCTTTATCCAGTATTTTGGTATATAACTCTAACAATTTTTCAATTGTTTCTGTCTTGTACAACTCGGGACTGTATGTGAAACAAAAACTTAAATCCCCATTTTCCGACTCAATAGCATCAAACTGTAAATCAAAACGGGTATTCGATGCAATGTAATAAGGTTTGGCCTTGATCTCAGATAGAGGTAATTCTGGATAATCCTGATTTTGCATAATAAACATGGTCTTAAATAACGTTCCTGTGTTTTTTCCAAATCGTTCACTTAATTTTTTCACCAAAATCTCATACGGATAATCTTGATTTGCATAGGCATTAATAAGACTTTTCTTAATTTCACTTACAAACTCTGAGAAATTTTTGTGATCTTCTAGGTAATTACGAATAGCCAATGTATTGACAAACATACCCACAACATTCTCTACTTCTTTAAAATTTCTCCCCAAAATACTTGTACCAACACATACATCTTCACTACCAGTCCATTTCCATAACATTAAGTTATAAACGGCAAAAAACAGCATATTCCGCGTTATGCCGTTCGTCGAACTATATTTAATTATTCTTTCTTTAAACTCTTCGTTGAATTTATAGAATAACAGTTTCCCTTCTAAGTTCTGATCCTGCTTCTTTGGATAATCTGTTTCTAATACCATAGAAGGAAGTTTGTCCTTGTATATATTCAGCCAATACTCTTCCTGTCTTTTCAAAACCTGTGTTTCTAAGAATCCCTTTTGCAATACTGCATAATCCTTATACTGAATAAGTAAATCCGATAGTGGTCTTCCTTCATACAATTCCGCAAATTCCCTTGTTACAATGATCATAGATGCTCGGTCAGACACAATATGGTGCATATCAAGTAGCAACGCATATCTGTAGTTAGGAAATTGTATAAGCATCGCCCTAATTAAGGGAGCTTTAGTTAAGTTAAATGGTCTAATAAAATCTTCTAAGTATTTATCATTAAAAGAATCTTCTTCAGACTCCACATAATTCAATTTGATATCTACGTGGTCATGAATTTTTTGCATATATTGACCGCGAATCAAATGAAAAGAAGTTCGAAGAGGTTCGTGTCGATCGACTAACTTTTGTAAGGACGTCTTTACCTTTTCAACGTCTAGTTTCCCTTCAATGACTAGTACGCTTGGCAAGTTGTACGCAGTTCCGCCCACCATTTGATTATGAATGAAGAGCCTCATCTGGGCTGAAGATAGTGGATAATACTCTGCCTCAGCTGCAGGGGAGATCATCAATTCTTTGACTTCCTCCTCTGGTTTTGTATCCAGATAGTTCGCAAGCTCAGCAATCGTTGGATATTGGAGTAGCTCCGT
>NZ_WHNY01000095.1 GCF_013141695.1 Paenibacillus plantarum | reverse complement strand
TATTAACAAAAAGAGGCTGTTTCGAAAAGTCTGAACGGACTTTTGGGACAGCCTCCCTTAGTAAAAACCCACTCTTATGTGTATAGGGAGGGTTGTCCATGTTTCAAGGTAAACAGGCGAGCCTATTCTTCCCAAACCTAAAGAGTATCGCGAAAAGAGGAGGGTTGAATTCTCTAACAGACATGACAGCCTCTAATAGCTACAAATGAAGCCGTTTTGATTTTTAATGGACACCAGAAGCGTTATTGACTGATTTATGTGCCAACATGTGTCGCAAGGGACTGAATAACGGCCGTGGCGGCCGTTAGATTTGGACTCCCTGCTTTTCTTATTAAATAACGGCTCCCCTGTCCGTAACGCAGAAAAAATGAAAGCTAACCTTGCATCACAACTG
This sequence comes from Paenibacillus plantarum, assembly GCF_013141695.1. Classification (GTDB taxonomy): domain Bacteria; phylum Bacillota; class Bacilli; order Paenibacillales; family NBRC-103111; genus Paenibacillus_E; species Paenibacillus_E plantarum. The sequence continues at coordinate 64,125 of NZ_WHNY01000095.1, read as the reverse complement.
GTTCCCTCTGCTGCTCTTATCCCAACAGCAACGGTTAGCTTAGGTGAAGTCTTCCTACTACCCATTTTTTAGATGGTCTTATTTACACTTCCCTTGCTGGGCGCTTTAGTAACACAATCCCATTTACAGGTAGATCGATTACACCTTTTACCGTTTCATTCGACTCCAACAACGTGTACTCTCTGTCGTCAAGTGAAATGCGTTCGCTTTGGCCACTGAAATTCATGATAAATACATATTCCGTTGAAGTATCTGTTCGCACCTGAACGGTTACTCCCTGAGGGAGGTTCGTGTTCATCGCTCTAGCAACGCCCGTTTGATCAATAAGTTTCGTGTAAAAGGCCTGAAGAAAATCTGCCTTCAAACGCGTCGCCATGTGATAGGCTTTCCCTTCTCCAAAGCGGTTAACCGTAAGCGCGGGTTTCCCTGCATAGAAGCTGTCCGTATAGACACCTAGCACCTCTGCACCTTCGGTATGGATCAGCTCACAGATCTCATGCGACTCAAATGTCCCTGTTAGGCCCAGTTCATTATCTGATGACATCGATAAGCCATTACGATCATGATCATATAGGCCTTCAATCTCTTCTGCCCAAATACCAAGTGTTTTCCGTAGTGGTCCCGGGAATCCGCCCAGATGACACAAATCATGCTCGTTGACAATACCAGACCAATAGGTCGTGACCAGCGTTCCGCCTTGCTCAACGAACCTTTCGAGTTTACGCCCCGTTTCTTCACGGCAGAGGTACAACATAGGTGCAATTACTAGCTTGTACGAGGATAGGTCATCCTCCGAACCAATAACGTCGACAGGCACACCCTGTTCCCACAATGCTTGGTGATGGGCAAGAATAGTTTTCTCATAGTGAATGCCCATGTTACGCGGTCCTTGGGCGTCTTTCACGGCCCAGCGGTTATCCCAATCAAACAGAATCGCTGTTTCCGAAGGCGTCGTCGTGCCTACCACTTCAGAGATGTTGGATAAGGTCTTCCCCAGCTCAGCTACATCCTGAAACACTCGTGTATGCTCATGTCCAGCATGGTCAACAACAGCACCATGAAATTTCTCACTGGATCCTCTGCTTTTACGCCATTGAAAATATTGTACGGAATCCGAGCCATGCGCTACAGCTTGAAGGGAGGACAATCTGTGCATGCCAGGTTGCTTCAGCTTGCTGACCGCCTGCCAGTTGGTAAGGCTAGGTGTGCTTTCCATCAGCAGAAACGGCTTCTTCTTCAGCGAGCGGAACAGATCATGATAGAAAGCAATGGAAGCACCTAATTGGCTGTCATTCTGCTGTTCATGCCAAGTTGGATAGGCATCCCAAGAAATTACGTCCAGTATGTCAGCAAATTTACGATAGTCTAAGCCTTCAATTAAATGCATATTTGTTGTAACCGGAAGAGCAGGATTAGATCCCCGAACCGCATCAATCTCATGCTTACAGAAATTTACTGTTTGGTCCGAAACAAATCGACGCCAATCCAGATTATGCCCATGTACCATATACTCACCATGCGGAGCTGGAGATTCAACCTGTGACCAATCCGTAATCGTATGTGCCCAGAATGAGGTCCACCAAGCCGCATTTAACGCTTCCAGCGAACCGTATTTCTTTTGCAACCACTCCCGGAAGGCATCCTGACAATACTCACAATGGCAATCTCCACCAAATTCATTCGAAATGTGCCAGCCGATAACCGCAGGATGCTCGCCATACCGTTCAGCAAGCTTCGTGTTGATAATCTCCGTTTTCTCCCGATAAACGGGACTGGTATAGCAATGATTATGCCTAATTCCATGCAAATTACGTACGCGGTTTGCTTCTACCCGTCTAACTTCTGGATAGCGCTCTGACATCCACGCAGGACGTGCTCCACTCGGTGTTGAAAGCCATGCGTAGATGCCATTCTCTGCAAACCTATTTAGAATCCGATCCATCCACTCAAAAGTAAAAGTTCCCTCTGCCGGCTCTAGTGCAGCCCAAGAAAATATACCAATCGCCATCACATTACAACCAGCTAGTTTCATCAAGCGAATGTCTTCTTCCAAAACCTGTGGGTTGTGAAGCCATTGGTCTGGATTATAATCAGCTCCGTGCATCAGGACGGGTAGCTTTGGGCTAATTGGATGAAATTTGTGAGTCATTTTCAAATCATCGCTCCTTTATCTTTATCCTCGTATTCTCTTATATATTTTGATTATAGGACAAATAGCTGATAAGATAATAGAACTTATGAATTAAAAAATCGTACAATATGAACATCGGTGGTGAAATTAGAATGATGCCTTTCCTTTTTGCTGAATTTGCTATGCTCGATAACAAATTGCCCCTCTATGTGTATTGTGTAGGCAGTCATGAGCAAAAGCATCTTCTACGACCTGATGGGTATCCAGCTCATCAACTTTTCTTAAGCCGACGCGGGAAGGGAATATTTCGCATCCAGGGTAGTCCGGATATGGTGATGACGCCTGGTACCCTGCTAATTCTTCCCTCGGGTGTACATCATGAATATTTTCCCGATCAGAGTGAGGATGCTTGGGAACTAGGCTTTGTGGCTTTTAGCGGCTCCATTGCTAGTTCCATTCTTGAGCACCTTGGCAACCAACATCCGACGCTATTAAAGCAAAACCAATTTCAGGCGTATTGGAATAAGCTTGAATCCTTATGGCAGCTTATCAACTTGAACAGCGAAAGCGGTTATTGGGAAGCGTCTAGAAAAATGTATGACTTCCTATTGTCTGTCATAGAAGGACAGTCCGGTCAAGAAATAAAGCAGAGAATGAAACCAATCGGGCATTCCAATGCTGCTTTACAAGAAGCGATTAAACTTATTCATGATCACTATAATGAACGCTTGCATTTATCCAACTTGGCAAGAGCAGTCGGGTATTCTGTTCAACATTTTCATCGTCTGTTCGTCAGTATTTACGGTATTTCCCCCATGCTCTATATCCAACAGATACGAATGCGCCGTTCTGTTCAACTCTTTGAAGAGAACCCCTCTATTACTGTTGAAAAGGTGGCACAGCAACTGGGTATGGAGACTAGTTATTTTATACGAATTTTCAAACGAACGTATGGCAAGACGCCTAAACAATTTATGAAATATGAATAAAGAATTTTCGCACCACTTATTACGTGCCAATCAAAGGTATTCGATTATGACTGTTTTGTTATTGGAATATTTGACTTATGTCAATGTACTGTTAATCTTAACGCCACGTGCTGCTGCGAAATTGCCAAACATCCCGATATAGTTTGGCGAAACCTAGGAAAATAGCGCTCGAAGAAGGTGTGTAATTTCAATTTATTTCATCCACTTTATATTCAGCTTACATACATCATGCATAATAGACATTATCGACTCTATTTAAAAAGGCGGCTTGCGATTAATGACTTTACTTGAACCTGATGCACGGAACGCATCGAACCTGTTAGGCTCAGCTAAATCTTCCCTCGAAAAAGTAGCCTATCAACAAATTCGCGAGAATATAATCAATGGGCATTTTCTGCCAGGCACACTGCTCTCAGAAAATGAGCTGGCCGATCAACTCGGCATGAGTCGCACGCCAATTCGAGCAGCAATCTCCCTTCTAGAGACAGAGGGATTCGTGGAATCGATTCGGGGACGGGGGGTCTTTGTCAAAGAGATCTCCTTTCGGGAGTTTCACAACATGCTCGAGTTCCTGGCCTCGATGCAGCTGTACAGCCTTGAAGTCGCAGCGTTCCGGAAGCTCAGCTTCAATCTCCCTGAGTTGGAATATCTTCTCGCGAGACAGCTGAGCGCTTCGGAAGAAGACGACTACCGCACCTATTACGAATGTGGGCTTCTCTTTATTGAAACCATGCTGCTTCTTGTGAAGAATGAGAACATGATGCAAGTTCTCGAGCAAATTAAAGGGAAGTATATGTTCAAAATCATTTCGTACCGCAAGCTGCATGCCCACACATTGCCGAAGCCGCAACAATCGGGACAATTTAATCAACGCATCTATGATGCGCTAGCAGCAGGAGATTTGGATGAAGCGAAACGAATTATTCTAGAACTCATCGATCAGACGCATCGGCAATTTCAATCTTTTGAAATGTAATATTCTCCTAAAAGCAAAAAGCCTGTGCGTACCGAATTTCGGTCTGCACAGGCTTTTCACTCATGTATACAATTAGTTTTGAACTCTTAATTTCTTTTTTATCTTCCCTGCCACTAGCTCAAGCAAGATGGCAAACGTAAGAATGAGATACGTAATGGCTCCGATTTCCCTCACATCATAATAATAGGAGCTAGCCATAAACATATCAAACCCAATTCCACCTGCACCAGCTGCAGCACCCATAGCTAACGCTACGGAGAAGTTGATTTCAAATCGCATAAACGTCCATGAAATCAAGTACGTGATCGACGAAGGCAATACAGCTTGAAATACGATTTGAAGCCAATTTGCACCACTTGCTTTTAAGGCTTCAATGACGCCTTTATCTAACTCCTCGAATGATTCCGAGTAGGTTTTGACGAGATAACTGACAGAATGGAACGTCATACCAATGACCGCTGCCACACTGCCTAACCCAGCAGCAACCGCAAAAATCAATACCCATAGGACAGTTGGTACCGCTCTAATAAATGCAACTATGCCTTTAACTATAATGGATAGTGTAGGATTGGATAAATTGGTGGCGGCCATTAAACCGAGTACTAACGCGATAACGGCGCCGAACAACGTCGTCAGAAATGCCAGTCCTAGCGTGATAAACAAATATTTAACTGCATCGATGAGGGTAATATGGTGTAAGAGCGGTCGAAAGAACATGGTTTTAAGTGTATGGCCTGTCGATATGACAGCATCAAGAAACTGAATGTCCTTATAGTCAAAAGTTATAAATGCATAAAGTGTCAATATGACGATTGACACCAAGGTCAGCCGGATCACTAGCTTTTGTTTATTAAACGGCTTCTTTATTTTCAATTCTTCCAAGGTCAGTTCCATTTTATAAGATCACCTTCCTGATATAGGTAGAAACCGATTCTATGATAAAGATAGCCAGGACGAGAACAAGAACGATTAAAGATGCAGCGCTGAAATTAAGGCTTTTGTAATACAAGCTGAAAAGGAATCCAATTCCCGTGCCGGTCAAAATACCAATTAGCGTGGCCTGACGAATGTTCGTTTCCATCATGAACAAAATCCAACTGATCAGTTGTGGTATACATGCTGGGATGACAGATTGCGAAATAATGGAAAAGTAGCCTGCTCCCGTAGATCTTAGTGCTTCTACAGAGCTGCTGCTTACTTCGTCAATGGACTCCGTGAAAGCACGGGTCAAGAAGCCAAAAGAGCCAAAGAATAGCGCGAAGTATCCGGTTAGTACATTTTGACCAAAAGAAATGAGCAATATCATCGACCAGGCGGATACATCAATGTTACGAAATACGGTTGCGATTGATCGACTTACAAAACTGAATACGCCACCTGCCCCAGTCGTATGGGACCCTGCAATAGCAAAAATCAAAGCGAACAAGGCTGCCACGGCGGTCGCAGCGATCGAGACCAACACCGTCTCAGTGAGACTGCTGATAATGACAGGAAGCCGTTTCAATGCTTTTTCGTTCGGATAGAAATTATTGAATGCCCATTCGGCAGCTTTCGGGATAGAGGTAAAGCCTTTGATGACATTATAGTTCGTTATGACTATGGCGATTAGCGTGATGGCAAGCAAGAGAGCGCAATATAACAGAGTTTTCAGTCGCTTTCTGGCAAAGAAATTATCTTGCATGACTGCCCTCCAGCTCCTTCAAATCGATAAGATCTTTCAGCTCATCAAGCTCATCCAATTCTCCTTGTTGCTCATGAATTTCTGAACCGTAAATTTTGGCTAACTGCTCGCGATTAATTCCTGTCGGCTTACCGTCGTAAACGATGGTTCCCTTGTTCACACCGAGAATCCGGTCTGAGTATTTCAATGCTGTATCTACTTGATGCAGATTCACGATAACGGTGATACCCATTGTGGTAGAAATATTGCGCAGATGATCCATGATAACCTTAGAGGCATTGGGATCTAGAGAAGCGATTGGTTCATCGCAGAGCAGCATTTTAGGATTCTGCACAAGTGCCCGGGCTATCCCAACCCTCTGCTTTTGTCCACCGCTCAGTTGATCACACCGCTTATAGACCTGGTCTTCCAAGCCGAGCGTTTTCAAAATGGTATAAGCTTGATGCTTCTCCTCCTTGGAGTAAATCCCAAGAATCCCCTCCAACGTTGACTTATAACCAAGTCGCCCGTGCAAAACATTTTCGATGACAGACAGTCTATTCACTAAATTATAATGTTGGAAAACCATGCCCATCTGAGTTCTCAGCCGTTTTAATTCACTCTTCTTACTTGCCAAAATATCTGTGCCATTAAATTGAATTTCTCCACTGCTTGCATCAATCATACGGTTAATACAGCGAAGCAGCGTCGACTTACCGGCCCCTGACGGGCCGATAATCGACACAAACTCCCCTTCTTTCACAGCGAAATTAACATCTGTTAACGCTCTTGTATCCGTGCCATATTGCTTGGATACCTGCTTGAATTCCAGTAACATTGTCATGGCTGCTCCCTTAATCGGTTTCACATGTTGTTGTCATACATTTTAGTTGTTGTAGAGCGTTCTGATTGGGTTGAAAAACGCATCATCCACAGTAAGGAATTTTTCTTTACCGGTCTTTTGTTTGAACATGCCTGCATCCTTTGAATCTTTCGGCAGGAAGATCAGAGGGTTCTTCGTTACCGCATCGGATGTGAATGCATCCTTTAATTTCTTCGTGTCCTCTGCGCTTATCGTACCTGTGTTAATGACAAATGGTTGGTTCAGAACTGGCGTTACGGAGATAACCTCGAACTCTTTACCAACTAGTGTATTAAACGGTTCTGCAGCCCCTTGTTTTACTTTGTATACAGCTCCTGGCGTGTTCGCCGTTCCTGAGCCGAGTTCGATGTAGTTAGCCACGCAAGTATCACAGAAAGCAGCTACGTCAGCTTTACCTGTCAGCAAGTTAACTGCTGAACCTTGGTGAGTACCTCCAAAAAGTACATCGCTAAAGAATTTATCTTTGCCACCCATAATCAAATCGTCCGCAGTTAAACTCTTATACTTGTCTTTTTTGCTAAAAAAAGTAACGATTCTGCCGGAAGGAACTTTAAATCCGGATGTGGAGGAGTTGGATACGAACGAGAACTTTTTGCCTGCAATATTGTCAATGGAATAAATGCTGCCGACTTTGTAGGCATCTCCATCGCCTTTACGCACGTTTAACCAGCTATTGTAAACAGCATCATCCAGCGTTCCTGACTCTCCACTCTGAACAACTAGCGGTTGGACCTTCTTATTCTTTGCATTTGCTTCAACATAACCTTGTGCACCCATATAGACAATATCTGCACTGCCGCTAGCAATCGCTTCGATTGCGATCGTGTAGTCAGTCGTCGTTTTGTGCTCTACCTTTTTCCCAGTAGCGGCTGCTACGACTTTACCAATTTCGTCCCGTGAAGATTTCATATCTGCACCAGATTCATTCGGGTACCAAGCCAGGGTAATGGTGTCTTTGGTCTTTACCGCTTTTGTGTCATTCTTAGCGTCATCGGCTTTCACACCACAACCTGTTGATACAGCTACTAAAGATAAAGAAATCATGAGCGTTAACATTTTCTTTTTCATAATTAAAATGCCTCCTAATATTTTATGATAAAAGCGGCTATCCTATAATAATGAAACGAGCATACGTTCAAGTTCTTCAGGAGAGATTTCAACTGGATTATTATCCATTCTCCCTTTCGTGTACGAGTGAGATACAACCTCACGGATACCTTCGACGGTAACACCATATAGGCTTAGATTGCTTGACAATCCATAGATGGTATATATATTTCGGATTAGACTATCCACTTCTTCCACATTCGCTGCGCCAAATGCACGTAGTAATTTATCCGGTTCGATTAATGCTTCGAAATTATGTTTCAGAACCGTTGATAATGTTATGCTAGCGGCAATACCATGATCGATCCCGAAAAGCATCGTAAGCGGATAAGATATGGAATGGCAGGCCGTCGTTCTCGTATTGCTAAATGCCAATCCCGCCATCAAACTTGCTAAGGATAACTCTTCTCTCCATACCAAGTTATCTGGTTGCTCGATTAATAAGGGGAGCGTTTGCCGAACTCGTTCGATCGCTTGCAGCGCGTAAACACGGGTAACTGCGTTTGTATGAACAGACCAATATGCTTCAGTTGCATGACACAAGGCATCTAACGCTGTAGAAACGCTTAAACGGAGCGGCATTGTAACGGTTAACTCTGGAAGAATTAAAGCTGATCTCGCATACAGCCGCTCATCCGAAACCGAATATTTGCTTCCGCATTCTTCGTCCCATACCGTTGCCCAGCATGTCACCTCAGAGCCTGTTCCCGATGTCGTTGGTATCCCAATCCAAGGGGTAAAATAGGGCTCACTGCGGTACGCCTCACTTGTGATCGCTTCTCGAACTTCAGCGATTGTATGAAACGTATTTTGCTGCAATGCCGACATCACTTTAGCTGCATCCATGACACTGCCTCCGCCAATTGCCACGATAAGGTCATACTGGAAAGGCTCAATCTCCTGTTTCAGGTTCAAGATATCTGCCACATTAGGGTTGTTCAAGGTCACTTCAATCAGTAAAGTTTCCTTCTTGGAGAGTGCGTTTAAGACAGGCTGTAAACAATCACTCTTCTCAACGCCCCCGCCTCTTGTCAGTAACAACACTCTCTTGACATCTGCATAACGTTTGTTAAACGACTCAGCGAATGCTTCCGCCGCTTCTGTTCCTAAGGATACCGCTACTGGATTATAAAATTGGTTCATCTGATTACCCGCTCCAAACCGCTTTGTTCAATCTCTTCAATGACAATTGGAAGTTGAGTAATTGAACCGATAATATAATCTGCTCCTGCTTGTTCAAAAGTAAGTCTCGTTTGATTCATGCGCTCTGCAAGTTCATCAGGGTGCAAACTCTCAACTTCAGCCATCGTTAAACCTAACTCACTGCTTCCAAGTATGATAGCAACCGTCCATACCCCAGCATTCCTGCCTTCATGAATATCGGACACCGTATCTCCAACCTTGATGACCGCTTTCGGAGGGTAGATGCCGAGTTCCACTAAGTTCTGGAATATCATATACGGATACGGCCGGCCGGCCTTTACTTCATCCGATGCGACCATGCAGTCTGGTGAATATCCCTTCCGCTTAGCTTCCGGTACGATAACCGCCATCATACTTGCTGTATATCCCGTCGTCGATCCGATTGCAAGCCCTGCATTACGAAGGTGTTCCACCGTTTCCAAAGCTCCCGGAATCGGATCGGTATAAGTTTTCAATGACTCCATCAAGATGGCTTCGAATCGAACATATAGACGATCAACATCTTCCTTAACGGGGTGCGTTCCATACGCGTCAATCCATGCATGCTTAACTCTTTCCATCTCCAAAATAGCGTGAATATGATCCCATTTCAGAAGACCCATTGGAATTCTTGCTTCCCGATCCGTGATGGGTACTCCTGCTTCTTCAAAAGTTTGAATAAATGCGTGCATGGGTGCAAAGCAACCGTAATCGATTACGGTTCCAGCCCAATCAAAAATAACTGCTTTGATGCTTTCTGTGTGAATCAACATGACTCCTCATTTCTTGGTGGCTTTGATATTTTCAATTATAGATCGGCACAAAGCAAACATGCAATAGTTTTTGCTATAGTTTACGTGAAATTTACAATTATATGCTGTTATATGCTGTTTTTAACACTGCGAAAACATAACAAAAACGCAAGTCATAAAAACTTGCGTTTTGTTAAAGAAAACGACTGAACTCATACAGCTGGCCTCCTTCTTGCATTTCGCAGCCATGGATGTGATTAGATGGAAAAGCTACATCTAATTCCGCTCGATTCGGCTGATTTTTCCATCTAGATGTAAAAACTCCAGTTAAATTTCACCTTTGTCGCGAAAAGCGAGCAAATGGTTGAAACTAGCTGGAGTTTTTACAGTTATTCTCTTAGATCGGGCCAATTGGGCTGATTTAGATGGAGGTTTTCCAGTTATTGCGGTGGAGCAGCACTAAGGGAGTCTCAAGGGAGCGCGAGCGATCTTCGAGAAACGAAGCTTTGTCCTCTTCTAACACCGAATAACAACATAAAAACGCAAGCTGCGATTAGCCTGCGTTTATTATGGAAATACGTTGTTTTTTATACATCTCAAGAAGATCAGTATCCATATAAGAATCGGTTACAATCGTATCAATCTGATCCAATCCACAAATGTTCAGGTACGATACCGTTTCGAATTTGCTCGAATCCGCTACGACGACCTTCCGCTTGGCGCTCTTTAGCATGGCATTAATGACCCCATCTTCGCCCTGGCGAAAATCGGTCAGCCCTTTTTCAAGGGATATCGCATTAATACTAATAAATGCAAAATCGATATTAAAACTCATAATTTCTTGTTCAATCGAGCGGCCGTACAAGGAGAACTCCTCATGATTCAAATAGCCTCCTGGAATGATAACCGTGAAGCCCTTCTTTTGGGCCAAAATATCTGCGATCCGAAGCGAATTCGTTATGACGGTTAGCTTCTCAAAACGAGCAGCGAGCCGCTTGGCAACTTCAATATTCGTCGTGCCAGCATTGAGAGAAACAGCTTGATACTCTCTCACCAGTTCAACAGCATACGCGGCTAATTCCTGCTTCCTTTCGTTCTGCGTAATCTTCCGCTTAAAGAAAGCTTGATTCGTAGCCAACTCGTCTCTTTTGGAAACGGCTCCTCCATGTACACGCTGAAGCTTATCTTCTTGTTCCAGACGTTCAAGATCCCTGCGAACGGTATCAAGGGAAACTTGCAATAGTGACTTTAATTCGACAACCGTGACTTGCCCCTTGGATTCTAGCTCCAATAATATTAATCGATGCCTTTCTGGTGCAAGCATTTCGTATCTCCTCCATATTAACGCATCCATCTGCGTTGTATGTCTCTATCCTAGCAAAAATGCTTGGTGTAGTAAATGTGACATTGCATATGTTGTCGGTTACGACCGTAGAATTAGAGACCATCATTCATATTCTAAGCAAAAAAAGATGCTTACAAAGAACATGTGTTCTCTGCAAGCATCTTTCAATTTCATTTCCCAAATAAATAGTTGTGTATAGCTTGAACAGTTTCCGCTCGTGAAGTATTGCCTTTTGGCGAGAACTGCCCCTCTCCCGTTCCATTCAGCAGCCCGATTGAAGCTGCATCGCGAATAGCCTGCTTCGCCCATGACGACATCTCGTCTTGATCTTGAAATTGAATAGCACGTGGATCTAACAAGGCATGTTCAGGCATAATTGCCCATGCACGCATCAACATGACAGCCATCTGTTCACGGGTTACCAGATCGTCTGGCGAGAAGCTGGAGTCGCTAACACCTTGTACAACGCCGCTCTCCACAGCAGCTGCAACATCTTGGCTGTACCAAGCTGTGCTCGGAACATCATCGAAATTATTTTTTATTGACCCTGATAGGCCAATCGCCCGGACAAGAAGTGCAGCGAATTCAGCCCGTGTTACACGTTTGTCTGGTTCGAATTGACTAGTCTCTCTCCCTTTTACAATCGGTTCAGCCACGATATCTTCAAAAATATGTCTAGCTGCCAAGTCACCGATGACCTCTGCTGCCCAGTGGCCGCCGGTATCTTGGTATTTCACATTGTAGACCAGAACAACGTAGGAGCCTCCATTTGACACGTTAAACACAGCTTCAGGCTTATCCCATGCCGTATTTTCCGACAGATATTCCAAACTGCCATCCTCATAAACCTTGTATAGTCCTGCCCGTTTGGCATTTCCTTGCGGAGGTACTTTCATACTTAGTTGTATAGGTGCGAAGTGCTTGCTTTGCTCTTGCAAGCTGCTGCTAGCGTTTGTCGGGAATTGCCAGTTCACTTGGACCACCGGGGTTAAGAACACCGTTCTTTGGCTGGAATCCGATTGGATGCCACCCAGCAACTCATCGGTGATCGAGTTGTAAGTCAACACAAGCGAGCTTTTTTTCCTATTCTCGTCATCAAGACTGGAGCCTGCTTCGCGAATGGCTTTCATCGAAACATTTGCCGATCCCCAATCAAATACAAGCTGAAGATGGTCCCCGGCAAACTGTGCAGCTACTTCATACGGAACAGCAACTTGGGATTTCCCCTCTTCCACTCGAATCGTGGCAGTGCCCTGTTCATTCTTCAGATGTAAATCATCAGGTTTAATAACCTGCACAAATGGCTCAGATACAAGATGAGTATCCGTCGGTATAGGGCCGCTTTGACCTCCACCCCCTCCACCTGTGCCGCCGCCTGATGATCCGGAATTGCCGCCTGGATCAGCTGCCTTTACGGTCAGCTCATAGGTAGCCTTAAGCTCATGATGAAAAGTGGTGATCGTTACCGTCCCTTGTTTCTTCGCCGTTACAAGCCCATCGGCATCGACCGAGGCGATACTTTCATCGCTGCTGGCAAACTGTAAATCCTCTGTAATCGTTTCTAGTTTCTGATCACTATACGTTCCCAGCAACTTCACTTTCGCTTTTTCTCCGATTTTCAATGGATTCAACCCAGTAATCTCCAACTTTATTAGCTGTGGAGGAGTCACGATCGAATCGTCTCGAACGTTAATCGTATAGTTGGTGCTCAACTGCTGATACGTTGCCGTGATGACCGTCTGGCCAGCTTTCAACGCGGTAACCGCGCCTGACCTTCGATCTAGCATCGCAACCGTTTCATCCGAAATGAACAAGTTTAATCCAGATGGTGCTAGGATATTCGCATCGAGCAGCACCGAGCTGCTGCTGTCGCTATATACGGCTGTGACAACCGTTTGCAGATGATCCCCAACCATCGCCTGCTTCAAGCCATCAATTTGCAGTGATTGCATAACAGCACCTGCCGTTGACGGATCTTGCACAATCAACTTATAAGAACCTGATACATCCCCGTTCGTCGCTGTGATGATTGTCTCACCTCGCGAATGAGCGGTTACCACTCCCGCTCCCGTAATGGAAGCAACAGCCGAATTGCTGCTGGTAAACGAGTATCCCTCCGTAGTTTCCACCACTTTGCCATTCTGATAAGTCGCCTCGACAACCGTGCTTCTCTGCTCACCAATCTTCATTGGCGCAAGTCCCTTCAAACGGATCGACGTCACTGGAGCATCCTTCAAAGTAAACGTCTTCTCCACCGATTTCGTCGTATTCCCATACGAATCCGTCGCTTCCGCGTACCAGGAATAAGTCGAGTTTGTAGTCAGACCTGACCATTCCCACTCTGATTGTCCACCGCTCGCGACAGGTTGAGCCGCTGCAAGTTGCTGTATTTTACTTCCTTTGAGACCGATATAACCTGTCGCCAACTCGATATCGCCAACATCCGTGTTAAGCGGCAGCGTATACGTTTCATATTGCTCTTGAAAAAAACCATAGTTATCATTCGTTATCGTCGAATAAGGAACCATATAAACCAGCTGTTTTTTCACATCAAAATAAAGCATTCGCAAGTAAGCTGCTCCACCTAACGACGTATCCTGATAATCATGCAGCAATTCATAGACGACTTTCCCGTCAATACGCTTCACATTATAGAAGGCAGCTTGACGATGTCCGCATAGCACCATGAAGACATTGCTGTTCGGTGCAATGACTTTTTCCATAATTTTTTGTCCGCCAAAATCTTGTGTATCATAGTTGCCTGTATCATATAACAAGTACGAATGTGTAGTAACGATGGCTTTGCGATCCTTGTACCGGCTCAGCACATCATTCGCCCAGTCGATGGAAGCTTGATCAACACCCCAGCTCATATAGACGATAATAAAATCCATGCCGCCAGCAGAAATTAAATCATAATGGTTTTTATTGTTACGATCGGTTCCACCGTAATAAGGTTTGTTCTTAAATCGATCCTCACCGAAATATTTATAATATAACTGACTTGAGCTTGTATTCGTATAAGGTGAATTTACGTCATGATTACCGGCAAGTACACCATATCGCACATTAGCGTCATCCAATATTTTCATACTGCGATCCGCATTTACCCATTGAGGCTCAGACGTAGCTACATTGACAATATCTCCGGTATGGACGACATATTGAATGTTTTTACTATCTTTATTGTCTGCGACCCATTGGGTCATTTTATCGTAAACATCCGGAAAGTCCTGTGCTTCCATTTGCGTATCCGTCATCCAAGCGAAGGAGAAATCATACTGGTCACGTTCCGGCTTCTGCCCTGGCAGCATGGTATTCTGCTGTGTAGCTGCAACATACAGCTTCACTTTCTTATTCGCATCCACCATCGTTGCTGTATTTAAAATAGCTGTGAGTTCGAAATCGCTATTGTTCGCATTTCCCACCTTCATCGCAACTTGTTTCCATTTACTAGCGATAAAGTCCCATGCATAGATCATTACTTGTTGCTTGGAATGTCCTTGCCAAGTTACTTCCAACTCATCTATCTGGGATAGATCACCCTCAACGGTCATATCGAACCGTTGATATGGATAATTTTTCAAAGATTGCGTACTATAGTATGAACTATCAGAAGCCTGTATGGACTTTAAAGCGTTATCCGGCAACGGCTGCTCCACGGTAATCGCATCGGTTTTCGGCGGATCCATGGAATTCGTGAAATCATACGCTTTGTTCGTCGACGAATTCGTTTGAAAATCGCTTACAAATTGTACATTTTTCTCGTAAAATGCGAGATCCATCGTATCGTCCGTCGGTTCGATTACATCAGCTTTCAATGATACTTTCCCGTTGGCATCGACAATCTCACCGTCAGCACCTTTCAGTGAAACAATCGGCTTCAACTTGCTTCCATCAATCTGGAATGCAATACGTTTACTGACTACCAACTGGGAGTTGGAAGTCGCGACAGCGTCAATTGTGAGCGTATGCTGGCCGCTTTTCAACGATAATAACGTCGTTTGGAATGCTGTTGATTGGGAGCTGATCGTAACTGGCGCACCGCCGTCTAACCTGTAGGTAATGACAGCAGACTGACTAATAAATCCACTGAACGTAAGATCAGGTGAATAATAAGTAGCCCCTTCTTTGGGTTGAAAAACCGTCATCTGTAAAGCGGCATTCTGGGATTCCGCTTCTCCGTAAATAAGAAAGGTATCCATCATACTCAAATATTCAGCTTGTACCCATGAAGCGCTTCTAGCCGTTCGGGATATTCTCGCTTCATCGATCCCTCCTTTGAATGAACTGCCTCCTATCGTTAAGGCGCTGCCCGCCTTAATATTTCCTGTACGCCGACCCTCGGCAACCTTGACTCCATCGCGATACAAAATCAGGTTATTGCCTGCAAGTGAGCTATTATAGGTCAGCGAGAGGTACGTCCAATTGTAATCCGTAGCCCCTCCATTTAATTGCAGGCTGGCTGTTTGACCATTTAAGTTATTATCCGTTGCATCGGTAAAGACGTTAGCCATCCATTTGCCGGCTACCGCTTTTAACCAATACGCATTTTCCCGAACCAACATACTGCCCGCTACTTTCCCCTGAGCTAATCGCGCCCAACCGGAAATCGTGATTTGCGGCTCTCCGTCGCCTATATTCCCATTGTTGGTTGTATTGGCTGGATAGATCGTCCCCAAGCTATTCTCAAAATAGCGTCCAACCCTATGATATTTAGGATCTGCCCCCTCCAGTGTGTAGGCCGTGCCGCTTGTTGTGGCACTTTTCGATTGGCGCAAGCCGATGTTGGCATTTGATGTAGAATCCTTGAACTGCTCCACTTGACTCGGGTTAGCATAATTGTCCACAATCCGTTGACCGAAGTGATAGACTAACAAGAAGTCCGAATTCCAAGCTTGCAACTGATCATTCGTCTTGAGAGAGCTTCCTCCATAGTAAAGCCACATATGATCCGTGCTGGAGGCTGAGCGAATCTTTGGCACTGTCACCCATACGATACTTTCGCCTTGCGGATCCCATTTCTCAACTTCATACGGCAATTGTACCGATTGGTCGTCATTGAAGAAATGCAAGTCATCTTGATTGGTGACCGTGTAATTGATTTTGGAAGCATCAAGCTTCACAGGAACTGGGAAATCCTGCAAATCTTCCACAGCCGCTTGATTGTCGAAACTTATCTTGATTCGGTAATTCCGATCCGTATCCGCCCAATTGGCGGTAACCGCTGCATTCGCAGTGCTAGTAGGCAATACGCCGACTGGCTGTAGGATTTGGAGGAATAGCGCGAGCAGCAGTATGACCATTATTCGTTTTTTCCATAAACCCGTTTTCAAAGCTGGTCACTCCTTTATCTTTAATATGAATGCCTATTTCGCTTGCAATTTCATCATGACTTGTACCGCTTCTGCCCGTTTGGATGACTCCTCAGGAACAAATGCACCATTACCTCGACCATTCAACAGGCCTAATTGTGCTGCCATCTGAACAGAATCGCGTGCCCATGTTGAAGTCTGATCCATGTCTAGGAAAATGGAAGCTTGCTTCAGCTCCACCTTGCCGTACTTACGCTCATAAGCTCGTACAAGTAGAACCGCCATTTCTTCTCGGCTGATCTCCGCTTCCGGCTTGAATAAGCTGTCTCCCTTACCGTCAATCAAACCTGCCCCTGCCGCCGAATCTATATATGCTGCATACCAAGCGCTGCTTGGCACATCCGTAAACTTCTCAGCTTTGCTCGGCGTAAGTTCTAGCGAGTTAACCAATAGCGCAACGAATTCCGCTCTTGTAATACTCCTCTCAGGTTGAAAATATTGATCACTTACCCCTTTAACCGTATGATTAGCGCTCATGACCTGAATGGTCCGGAATGCCCAGTGCTCGACAGGGACATCGCTATACGTTTTCTTATACGATAACACAGCGTATTTACCATTATTATCCAAATTTGATTCAATGCCTCGATCTGTCAGATGACCTCTCACGTATTTCGTGCTTCCATCTTGGAATAGTTGATACACACCAAGCAATTCCTTGTCCGCACCTTGAGGTACTACGAACTCAATTTGCACAGAGCCTTGAGGCAGTTCCGTAGCGATCTTCTGTCCGTTAGCCATTTGCAGTTCAGCTGAGAAATCATATATGCGGGAGATTAGTGACATCGCTCCTGCATCTTGTTTCAATGTATTCTCCCATTTCTGTTGGTCTTGCTCAGACATGGCCGGAAACGATACGGCAAGTTCGCCTTCGCCCGCAGTTTTAAGTGCCATTTCCTTTGCTACCGCTTGCAACAGTTTTCCGCTCACATGAAGGGAAAGATCATCATGCCCAATCGTAACCACTTGGCTGCCCGACAATTTGCTCGCCACAGCCGGGAACAAAACTTGTGTAATATCTGACGCGATATCAACACGGATATTCCCTGTCTGCCCTTGGAGTTGTTCATCTGTTACAAGCGTTGAACCTGGCTTTTGATCCGCAGGATTGGACGAGCCTGAAGAGTTACCTTCATTAGTAGAAGAATCTCCTCCACCTCCACCGCCGCCACTTCCATTATCTACATAGAGCACACGAATGGACGACTGCGCAGCTTTATCCTGATAAACTACGGTGACTACCGTCGTTCCTTGCTTTAGTCCAATCAACTTGCCTTGTGAATCTATGCTTAGAATGGAAGAATCATCCACAGTCCATTCCGCCATAGAAGCAATTTGGATTGGATCTGCGTGATCGTAGATGGCTTGCGCTTGTAAGGAAACTTGCTCGCCAACTTTCATGCTCGCAGGAGCAGTAAGATTAATGCCTTGCAGAAGAGGTCCTTGATTTGGGACCACAGCTATCGCATAATTCGCAGCAAACCCTTGGTAGGTGGCATAAAGTCGTGCTACCCCTGACGTTAAAGCTGTTAACTCTCCCGTTACAGCATCGATTTGAACGACGCTTGGGTTGTCGCTTCGATAACTAACATACTGGTTTACAGGGAAGAGTGAATGATCATCATATACAGCTTGAATAACGGTTGATGCTGTGTCCCCCACTTTAAGTGTGTGTGGACCGGCAAATTGAAGTGAGATGATGTGAGACTTGCCTGGCTCACCGACAGGTGGCGTAAATGCTACGACGATCATCAGATCCGCTGTTAATCCATTTGCTTCAACATGAATGAGTGCAGTACCAGGAGCTACCGCTCTAACCTTTCCACTCGCATCAACTTGAATAACGTTTGGATTATCGGATGAATAAGTTGCCAACGTAACGGAATCCATGCTGCCATCATTATTAATAAATTTGGCTTGCAGATTGGCAACATCCCCTGGTTGCATCGTTTGCGGTCCATCAATCAGAAGATACTGCACTACTTTTGCTCTCACTGTAATCTCGACTGAAGCACTGAATGTGCCTAACTGAACCGTAATCAGAGACTTGCCTGGAGCTTTGGGTACGATGATGCCCTGAGCATTGACGGTCGCTACTTCTGGATGTTGACTTTGATAAACAATGCCTTGCTGCTTGGCCTTGACTTCGCTATCCGAGTTGTCGATCAGTTGGACGACAGCTTGTCCTGATTGTCCAACGACCCAGTTAGTGGGAATATCCAAGCGAATGGACGTGACCGTTGATGCATAATCGCGTACATACTGCTTATACAAGAATTTGGCTTTAAACGCATTTACAGCTTGGCTGTACAACTGCACCAGACCGATCTTGCCTTGCATGTAGTCTTGAGATCCAACCGAATTCGCGCTGGCCCCGATGGCCAAATCAACTTTCGTTGCGCCTCCGATCTCACCTACTCTGGATCTGGACATCGTTTCTTCGCCATTGATATAAAGCTTTGCAGTCGCTCCATCATATGTCGCCAACGCATAATAGATTTTATTCGCCTCCAACGGTTTACCGCTATCGACAGTCACATAACCTTCTGTGCCAGCATCCTCTTTCACATAAAACATGGCTTCGAGTTTTTTGGAAATTGGATTGAAAGCCATTGCATAATCCGATTCATGCGTTTTCCCTAATATCGTTTGCGCACGACTGAGTGTATCGAGTGAGAATGAAGCAGCCATTGACATTTGCTTCGGACTTAGTTTAGTCTCATTTGGTATGCGGACATACGAATCAATTCCATCAAGCGCCAATACAGGTTTGGCAAAAAGGGGATGATCGTACATCACCGGCGCTCCGACCGCACTGCCTACATGCTGGCCAGGACTGCTATCACCGCCAACGGATTGCGTAAAATCCATATGGAGCAAATCCGGACCTGAGGTAACACCCGGCGAATCCTCGAATGTTTGTAGTGAAGCGGTCAGTTCGTCCATCAGCGTCTTCGTGCTCTCAGCGGACGTTGTATCCAAATTCGTTTTATACCGAGCAAGTGCTTGCCCGATCTGATCATAAGCAGTTTGCGGAAAAATAATACCGCTTGCGTTAGCATCAGCTATCGCCTTTTCTACCTTTTCAGCTAACTGCTTGGCAAACACATCTCTCTGCAGACTTTCCCGCTCGTTCTGGTTAATGATGCCACGGTATACGCGAAACTCGTCCAACTTGGCATCCTTCAAGTTAAAGCTCACGTTTTTAGCTCCGTCAGTCCCAATGACGAAATTTAGCGAGTCGATTGATGCACCCTTAACACCGGAAATATCAACCTCACTAACTTTAACGTTGTTTTGGTACACCGTCAGCATGCCGTTTCTGTCATAGGTATACACCATGAACGTCCAGCCTTTGCCAGCTACGGTTGTTGCCCAGGTATCAATTCTCGTTTTGCCTGCTGCCGTAAAATTCACTTTATCCTTATTGGCTTGCTCCCACCATGTCGAGATCGTAAAACCGGTATTCGCGCCAGTTGACCAGTTTTTGTTAGATACTACAGCTGTATTCGTTGAATCTTTATTATCGATCCAATAGGCTATAGAGAAGTTCATGTTAGCGCCAAATTGCAGAGCAGCCGGCTTGCCCATATCAATATAACTATTCCCTTTAAAATACATGGCTTTCCCGAGGACACCTTCTGTAAAAGTCGGCGCCCCGTTCAGCACTCCGTTATTCCCTTTTCCGGAACGGTCTGTCGCTGTCTCGTCATCAAAATCCAAATACACGACATTGGAAAGTCCTGTAGCCTGAAAAGCAGCCAACGATCGCTCAAGCGCAGCTACCATGGCGACCTTCTCAGAAGTGGATGCTGCATCAATTCCGTTTTTGAAAGCAGCAAGATCCTGTCCGAGCTTGTCATAAGCACTTTCTGGATATACCAAATCACTTGCTCTTGCATCGCTAATTGCCGTTTCAACTTTGCTAATCGTTAATTTGGGAACACCATCCATATACAACTCATCCATCTCAGCCTGATCGATTAGCCCCTTATAGACCCGGAACTCATCAAGTTTGGCGTCTTTCAAGGAGAAAGTTAGATTTTTATTTCCATCAGCACCAATAACGAAGTTTAGAGAATCAATGGATGCATTCTTATGGGAACTGATGTTAAGTTCACCGATTTTCACGTTGTTCTGATATACCGTCAGCATACCGTTTCTGTCATAGGTGTAGGCCATGAACGTCCAGCCTTTGTTGGCGAAGGTAGGAGCTGCATATAAATCCAGCCTTGTTTTGCCCGCCGCCGTAAAATTCACTTTGTCGGTATTGACCGTATTCCACCATGGCGTGATCGCAAACCCCGTATTCGCTCCGCTCGACCAATTTTTGTTAGATACAATGTTCGTATTCGATGTATCTTTATTGTCAATCCAGAAAGCGATGGAGAAATTGGTACTGGTGCCGAATTGCAGCTCAGCCGGTTTACCCATGTCAATAAAGGAATTACCTTTGAAATACATGGCTTTTCCAGCTACACCGTCCACATAACTAGGCGTACCGGTTAGCACCCCTGCGAGATTCTTTCCTGAACTGTCTGCAATTGTACTGTTATCAAAATTAAGGTTCAATTGAAGTTCGTAATCAGCTGCTGCTGCAACAGGCTGTGTCATTCCCCCGATACTCGCCAACAACATCGTCATCGTGCTAAGTAGAGCTATTCCCTTCTTCAGTCTGCCCAATGTTTGATTGCTATCATGCCACATACATATTCACTCCCTTGTTCATATTTCGACTCTTGTTACCACGTACTTGCAAAGTTAAAGCAGAGTTCGCTCCACGACCCATATTGCTCCCATCAGCGCAATCAACCCAGATGCAATGCCTAGGGCATAGCGATAATTGCGCCATTTTGATGCAAAGACGACAATCGGCAGCAATACAAGCAATACACCGATCTGTCCGATCTCGACCCCTACATTGAAGGAGAATAGAGATAAGATAAAATGATTCAGAAATGCATCTCGCAGCACTTCAGCGAATCCTAAACCATGGATAAGTCCAAAACCAAGAGACAATGCCCAACGCTTATTGATCTTCCTTAACCATATATTTTCTACTGCCACATACACGATGCTCAGTGCAATTAAAGGTTCAACTACAGATGACGGGATATTAACAATCTTGAGAGAAGCTAGAATAAGCGTAATGCTATGACCAATCGTAAATGCCGTCAACGTCTTCAAATAGTCTCGCTTGCGTTGCGGAAGTATGATAAGTGCGGTAACGAAAAGTAGATGATCAATTCCGGTCCAAATGTGGTGGACGCCAATTCCGATATATTCAATTATCGACACCAACCAATCGGGCAGCATTAGGCTCCTGCTCCCAGATTTCATCCCCTCTGCTTCTTCCGCCACAAGTCGGTGATCTTTGTTAAAAACCATATCTACCGAGCTGCCCTTGTAGTGGATTTTCGTGAAATTTTGATGTTGAGGATCCAAATCATCAAAAAACAACTCATAGTTAATGGCATAATCCTGGATTGCAGCAGGGAAATCATAAACCAAATCGATCATCATATAGGAACGATTTTCCCTCTGCTTAAGTGTTACTCCCTGTAAAGTAGCTGTTTCGGTCACATTCGCACTATTTACAAAAAGCCCCTCCGTAATCATTCGCTGCACATCATCAATTTTCCAGGCAGACTGTTGTGGCGCAGCGGGATCGAAAACATACGTTGACTTGTTGGATTTGCTATCAAGCCATTGAGCATACTCTTCCGGGTCCAGATATAACTGATAGCGCATGGTAGAATTGTCAATAGATACATCCGAATATCCTGTCGTTGCCATATGTGCGCTAGCTGAATGTACAGGCCAAATTACGATTAGCAACCATAGAGACAGAAGACATGTAACCAGCCGTTTACCTAACATACCGTTTAAAATAACAATCATTTTCTCCTCCCACTTATTCATGTTTCTCCTTGTTCAGTATAGTAATAACAGCATTATCAAGCAATATATAATGCTGTTTTTTACAATATATTTATTTATTGTGCTTTTTATTAATTTACAATTCATCTATACTCTTTGCTCTTTTAATACAAATAAAATGATGACAAATCTCTCCCTGTTTTATTAAATATACACGCTAAAAACATTGTATTTCCATTTATTGTAAAATGAATTTGTAACCAGAAAACCTTTTAAAATAAAGGAAAATCTAGGATTCGAACGAGACTCAGCTGCCGTTCAGCATATCTAGAATCTAATCTGTGTATACCTCACACATATTCCTCCCACAAACGAAAACGCTAATATTTGCATGGAAAGACGGCTCATACACACTGCTAATTCAGAAGTAAAACAGCAAAATAAAGCGCAAAAATGCTTCCTAAGAACTTTTTGAACAATACGCTCGGAGAGGTTTCCTTTTATCCCCAAAACAAAAAAAAGCCCGCTAGTTAGGCGGACTTGATTTGATCTACGTCAATGCATCGGCTTGCGTTTGAATAATAAGTACAAGAAGAACGGTGCCCCGATCCCCGCCGTGAATACCCCTGCCGGTATATCAAGCGGCATGAACAGCATACGTCCGGCCAAATCAGCTAACAGAAGCAGAATGGCGCCGATCAAAGCCGAAACGGGAATCACGAGCGAATACGAGTTACCTACGAGCCTGCGAGCAATATGAGGAGCCATGAGGCCAAGAAATGAAATCATCCCTGCCACTCCGACAGCCGCACCAGCGAGTGCAACACTGTAGAGCAGCACCATAATGCGAGTAATCTGGAGACGGCTGCCAAGCCCCGTAGCCATCGGATCGCCTAGTGACTGAATCGTCAGTTCTTTGGCATATACAAAGGAAAGCGGGATAAAGACAATAATCCAAGGAGAGATGACCTGCACGTACTTCCAGCTTATCCCGTAGATGCTGCCTGTCATCCAGTTCAACACCTGAGCCGCCAAATAAGCCGGCCCGCTTATAAGCAGGAACATGGTGAGCGCTCCTAATGCGGTCGAGAGGCCAAGGCCAATAAGCACAAGCCTGTAGGTCGAAACCCCTCGTTTCCAGGCTAGGGTATAATTGATCAGAACGGCAAGCAGCGCCCCTATTACCGCAACTACAGGAACCCAGTGTACACTGTAGCCGGAGAACAGGGTGAGGAAAGCAACAGCCGCTGCCGATGCACCTCCGGTGACACCTAGAATATCCGGCGAAGCGAGTGGATTCCGAATCACTCCCTGCAGTAGAGCTCCTGATACAGCCAGTGCCGCTCCGATCAGGATCGCGGCAAGAATTCGTGGCAGACGGAATTTGAGCAGAATCAGTTCCGAGCTACCACCGGTTTGTCCGGTCAACGTGCGAAAAACTTCTCTTATTGGGATATTAACACTGCCGACAGAGAGGCAGAACATCGCAAGCACGATCATCCCGAGGAGTAAACTGATGATGATCAGAGCTGATCTTCTCGAGCGTAAGTTAGTCATGTTCCTTCCTCCTTGCTGCATGAACCAGAAAGGGAACACCGAGCATCGCTGTAGCGATCCCGACGGGAACCTCCTTTGGCATCAGGACGAAACGCGCAGCAAGATCCGCCGCCACGAGCAGCACAGCCCCGTATATGGCGCAACAAGGCAGCAGCCAACGGTGATCTGTGCCGATCAGAGACCGGCACAGATGTGGAACAATCAGTCCGACGAACGCGATTGGACCTGCGGCGGAGACTGAACTCCCGGCGAGCAAAACAACAGCAAGCGCTGACAGCAGCCGCACGAGCGTCACCCTTTGCCCCAGCCCTCGGGCACTATCCTCGCCTAACATGATAATGTTGAGCGAATTGGATAGCAGCAGCGCGAGGCCTATACCAATCGCCATGTAGGGAGCTACGGCAAGCAAATGCTCCAATTTCCTCCCCGATACGGAGCCAATCATCCAGAACAAAGCCGTATCCAGCGACTGTTTATTAATTAGAATTAATCCGGACGTGATCGATGAGGCAAAAGCTCCCATTGCCGCGCCAGCCAGCGTCAGCTTGACCGGCTCGAACCAACTGCCCCGCATGGCCATTGCGTAGACGCAAAGCGCGACGAACAATGCACCCGCAAAAGCGATCCAAATCATCGAATTCATCGTAAGCGACGATCCGTACAGCACCAGCCCAATGACGACGAATAAGGAAGCTCCGGCATTAATGCCGAATACGGAAGGAGATGCCAACGGATTTCGAGTCAGCACTTGCATAACGGCGCCTGCTACTGCGAGGCAGCTACCTACGGCAGCTGCGACCAGAACCCGCGGAACCCGGGTCGTTCTAAGAATCAAATGTTCGTTCGAGCCGTCGAAATGCCTGTAACTCTCCCACAAATCGCCAAACCCGAACGTTTGCGCGCCGAGTAACACACTAGCTGTAGCTAGTACGAGCAGCAATACAGCTCCTACTGACAATCCAATGATCTTGCTTTGACGCTTGTGGAGCAAAGAGGCCGAGTTATTTGACATCGAAATACTTGATCAATTCATCCAACAGCAAGTTTGCCGCTTTGTATCCACCTGCGGAGTTCCATATTCCTTCATCAACCTGAATGACTTTATTTGTTTTCGCTGCGTTCAAATTTTTGAATAACGGATCATTCTGCCATTCTTTCACCACATTCGCAGCATCGGTCTTCCCTTTCGCTTCCGTAACGAAGTAGAACAGGACATCTCCGTCCATTTTGGCGATATTTTCTTTATTCAAGACTTCAATGAAAGAGTCCTTGTCCTGCGACTCGGGACGCGCAATGCCAAGTTGGCCAAGCAGTACACCAGCAAATGTCTGTTTCTGATAAATGCGAACCTGCGACGCCGAGAAACGTACCAACGAAACTTTCGTTGCCGCCTTGGTGCCAAGCTTCGCTTTCACGTCCGCTACACGTTTGTCGAAAGCAACCATGGCTTTCTCGCCTTCATCTACCTTATTGACTGCCTCTGAGTACAGTTTGAAATTGATTTTCCAATCTCCAACTAAGTCTGCAGCGAACACCGTAGGCGCAATTTGCTTCAGCTGATCGTAAATTTTTTCCTGTCTCACTTTATTCCCGATAATCAAGTCCGGTTTCAAGCTGGCAATCAATTCAAGATTCGGCTGCAATTCATCTCCGACTACCGTCACATTCTGCATATCATTCTTAATATGGTCATACCATGGTTCACCAAGCCAAGACATGACAGCTCCAACCGGTTTCACACCGACTGCAAGCAGCGCTTCTGTCCCTTCATTGGTCAAAATAACGACACGGGATGGCGTACCCTTAATCGTCGTTTCGCCCATCGCATGTTTAATGACTCGCGTTGAATCGGCTTCTTTATTTACTGCGGCCGTTGGAGCACTGCTAGTGGCTGGGGCCGTCGTCACTCCATTGGTCGTGGTTGGCGTTGATGTGGATCCGGTTGAACAGGCGCTGAGCAGTAATGTGAAACAGATGACGACCATGGTTGTCATCCAGGCTCTTGACTTCTTATACATGTGTGAATTTCCTTCTTTCTTATAGTGATAATGATTCTCATAACCATTATTACTATAGCGTTTAAGCCCCCCATCCACAATGGAATATGTCGACGACGAGAATGGATTATTTCGACGCCAATCCCCCTCATACGTCTCTTTGAACCTTTTGGGAGATACACCTTCCTGCTTTTTGAAAATCCGACTGAAATAATAACTGTCCGCATAGCCGACACTCTCCGAGATCTCTTTCAACGTTCTGTCGGTATAGATGAGAAGCTCCTTCGCCTTGTTCACCCGCAACTGGATCAAATAGTCGATTGGACTTGTATTCATTTGATTTTTAAACAAACGAAGCAATTGTCTAGACGTACATTCCAGCGTGTCAGCCAATTCTTCCAGCGACAACGCTTCTTGATAATGTTCCTCCATATAATAGATGGCTTGGCTCACAAGATCGGGACGGATGATTTCGACACCTTGTTCGTATAACTGCTCTACCAGCTCGTATAGCAATTGATAGAATAGTGTTTTCACCTTAAATTTATCGAGTGGACTCGGTGCTTGCCAGATCTGATGCATATGCTCCAGCTTCTGCAGCCAAGAGATCGGATACTTGGGCGACAAACTATAGCGCAGCTGGAACGGATTCTCACGCTCCATGAGATGGACCAGTTCATATCCACTCGGAAGCGGCAATATAGCCTTATATAGCACCATAAAATACTCCAGCTGCTCCACGGCTGCAATATTCAGCCTAAGTCCCTTCCCTACGTGCAGAACTTGGAATCGCTGCATACGGCTTTCGATTCCGTCTATATGAAGTTGGGCACTGCCGTCAGTAACATATAGGAAGGCGCTTGTCGGTACGCGATAATCGCGCATCACTTCGCCAGGTTCAAGCATCATACGGCGAACGTCCATCACTCTGATGAGAACATGATTCCACAACACGAGATGGTCGTTAATTTTCATATATCGGTCATTCCTTTCTTACCAGCTATAGAAACTATCATACCACAATTGAGAATAATTCTCACTAAAAGAATTGCAAAAATAAACACCTTACCATCCTAAATGAGATGATAAGGCGTTGTGTTAACTCTATGAAGATGATTCCTTTTAATCCCGAACCATCGTAAGGCAATCCTATACAAAATTACAATTCCATTAGATCACATTCAAATAAGCTTCTCATTTGCATATCCAGCTTACATGTCTTTACTTCAAAACCATTGAAGTCAAAGCGTATTTCCATGTCCATGCTCGGAATTCTAACCACGGTTGATCTTGCTAGCCCTGTTGGCTCGAATAATCGCAAGATATACGTGTCTTCACTGTGTTCGGATCGCTTGAAAGCCGTCATTTGAATCACATCATCATCAAGTTGAACCGCTGCTGCAGGTATTTGCCCCTCGCCATGAGGGAAAAATGAAAGTGCATACGGCTTCTCATTCCACTGAAGCGCCTCGCGCTCAATGCGTGCGAGTCTTTCCGATTTGGAGCCCGCATTCAACCAGAACCTGAACATTCGTTCACCTTGATCAATTCGTGGGGAAAAACGATCATTCGGCATCAAAGGTCGGTCAAGAATTGGATGAGCCGTGTACGCCGCTCCTCGTAGTAAGGAAGGTCTCATTACGCCATTTGAACAATCCGATCCATAGATCCCATCATTGATTAGAGTAACTGCGACGTTATCAGTTTCGGACATGAGTGCTGTCCATTTTTGAGCAACAACTTCCGTTCCATCCGTTTCAAGCGCCTGCACACCATAAATCGTCTGCCCTGCATATCTGCCCTCTTGGAGTACGGTTGGAATGGCAAGTTTCAACATCGTGTCCTTCTCTTGCCAAAATACACGTACATGGATCTCTATCTCCGTCCCATGCTTGGGTAGTTTATACGTGATAACGACAGCGGAATGACCATAGACCAACAACGATTCAATAACGGTACGTACTTCACCGTCTTCAATTACCCTGACAGAAGGGAGAGTTCCTTCAGAGATACCCGAGAAAGCCGTCCCCTCTTCGGGTGTCATGAGACGGAAAGTCCCCTTCACGTCCTCAAATCTGTCCGTATCCATCCGCCAAGGATCCCCATTGTCAGAAACAGCCAAGGGTTGGAAAGCTCCCTCTTTGAGATAAGGTATACCCTTAACCATATATTGATCCATCAACCCTGTTTGGTTATTAATGACCACGTGTAGCGATGGTGTTCGGAAATGAATATCACCGTCTTCAAGCTTCACCTGCGGTGTAGGCTTCGAAGTCAGTAACTCGATCCGACAATCAAATCGGTTCATGGCGGAAGGCGATAATTGCGCCTCGAACACAACTCTTTTACGCCAGTCCAAACTTAGATTGCTATGTTCCTTCTCCGCTTGTGATGGAATACGCACGCCATCCTGATAGACGACAGGCATCGAGAATTGTTCCTGCCAGTTCTGATCTGCAAGCATAAATTCACATTCAAACACACCTCGAACGGGATAAGGATGCGGGTTGTAAACGAGTATCGGATACTCCCCTTCTCCTGCCTCCCGTTGACCGCTCGATAAGGCGAAGAATGCACGTGCTTTTAGCCTTGATGTGATTTCCAAACCATGATCCATTAAACGAAGGGAAGCCTCTTCTGCAGGCTGAATCGAAGTTCCTGGTAAAATATCATGAAATTCAGCCACCATGAGATCATGGAACGCATCCTTAAGCTCTTCCTGTGGATAGCGAAGGTATCCTTGCATAGCGGCTGAGGATAGCATTTTTTCTGTTTGATATAGCTCATTCTCCAGCTGACGATGCTTTTGTTTGATTCGGATCATCGAGGTGTAGCATCCGACAAACCGTCGATTCAGGTCTCGTTCATGGCGCGGCAGCGCATCCGCTTTCTTTGCGAGATCAGCAAAGTAGGCTTCTGGTGTTGAATGTAAGACTTCAACTTGACCTGTCGTCGATTCAATCAAGGCACCTATATGGTTTAGATCTATCCGTGACGGTCCACCACCGTGATTGCCGACACCCCAAAGCACAAGTTCTAAATCCTGAGAGGTTTGCTTATTCATTCTCTCTTGCACCTTAATATGCGCTTGACCAAGCAGCGTATTATACCCGTCTTGTATTTGATGGGCAAGTACTTCAGAACCGTCGAACCCGACCCAGACGAACTCTTGCGCTGGACCTGCAACGCGATCCTCAGGACGCATGAATAAATAGGAATCAAATCCTGCTTTACTCATGAGCTGTACAAGGCCTCTCGAGTGTCCAAAGGAATCAAAATTAATAGCTGTGGTTGGACGTACTCCAAATTTGTCTTTAAAATAGGTCCGCCCAAGCAAGATTTGCCTCACCATGGACTCCCCAGAAGGCATATTGCAGTCAGGTTGTAAATACCACCCTCCCATGATGTGCCACTTCCCCGCTTGTACCAGCCCCTGTATTTTACGAAATAACGAAGGCTCATACTCCTCAATCCATTTGTATAGCAACGCTTCATTATGGTTAAATACGTACCCCTCATATTCTTCACAAAATGCAGCCGCAGCCCGAAAGGTTGATACCGCAGCTGCCGCCCCTTCTTCCCACTCCCATTGCCATACCGGATCCAAATGTGCATTGCTTAATAGATGAAGTTTTCGCATAGTAATCTCTCCTCTTTGATCCTCAATCAATGTCATCTGCTCCCATTTTCTCAGAATCTCTCCCTTGCGTATATTCACTGGAATCACAAGTTTTTGAACAAAAATAACATGTAAAGAACGCTGTGTTATACTAAGCACATACATCTTAATTTTTCATACAGGTGATCATAATGAGTCTATTGAATCAACGCCATCCGCAAGAAATACCATTTCTGGGTGTCCAGCCTTATCAAACTATGCTTAGTGGGAACCTAACGATCAATGATGCTGTCGTTGAAATCATCGATCTTTTAGTAGAAGTACCTGCGGGCTTCGCTCAGTGCCCTCCACACCTCCACACGTGGTATGAGCTCAATTATGTGTTTGAGGGGCATATGCAAACGAGCTTCGGGGGATCCATGATGGATATTCATGCAGGTGAGTTTTTCCTCATCCCTCCGGGGATGGAACATGCTCATGCTTATGAACCCAATGATCCACATAAAGGCGCGTGCTTACGGTGGCGTGTGGATCATGGCACGGCGCATATGCCCGTGAATACGTTCTCCACATACGAACAACTCAACGTCTTATCGCGTTGGAAGCCCGGGGTCTACGCTGATGAGTTTGGGTTAGGCATGCTTCTTACGTCATGCTTTGAAAATGCCAAGCAGAAAGGCACATCCTTTGCCACCTTGCTCCAAGTCGTGCAAGCCATATTTTCTATAACCGAGTTGTCGCCGGAAAGAAAGCGTTGGACTGAAACCGAAACTAATTCTGATCACTCGTTGCTCCGTAAGGTTGAAATCTATTTAAATGATGATCAAAGTTATGATGTAGATGTTCACCGACTAGCCGCATCCCTCCATATGAGTTATGGGCACCTAGCTCGAAAGTACAAAAAATTAAGCGGCCAAACCATTATAGATCGCATGGGTCAGATACGTTTAGAACGCTCTTTAGAATTGTTGAGAAGTACTGATCAACCCATACAAGAAATCGCTTACATTACAGGGCTATCAAGTTTATCGTATTATAGCCGTTTATTCAAAAAAATGTATGGGATGAGCCCTAAAGAATATAGAGATAAAGGGAAAGAAAAAGAATGAGCAATAATTGAGGTGAGAATCGTCGAAGATATAAAATGTGAAAAGAGGAAGCTCTCGCTTCCCCTTTCAGCTAAAACTCATTGTATAAATTAGAAACTTAAATAGGATGCTTATCCCTTGATACCGCTTGAAGTAATGCCCTCAACGAAAAATTTTTGTGCAAAAACAAAAAGTAGTACAGGCAATAAGATAACAATAGAAGCCCCAGCCATTTGAAGTGAATAATTGGACCCATATTGTGTTGAAAAATATTGAAGTCCGACGGTTACCATTTGTTTCTTCTCGCTTGAAATAAAGATAAATGGACTTGCATAGTCATTCCAAATATAAACGAAAGAGAAAACAATCATGGTCATTAAAGCGGGAACAGCAAGCGGGAGGATGATTCGAAAATAAACACGATAATGGGAACATCCGTCAATAATTGCCGCTTCCGTAAGTTCTTTTGGAATACCCATAAAAAATTGCCTTAAGAGAAATAAAAAGAATACATCAAAAACAGCAGGAATAATGAGCACCCAATGTGTGT
Source organism: Paenibacillus plantarum (assembly GCF_013141695.1). Classification (GTDB taxonomy): domain Bacteria; phylum Bacillota; class Bacilli; order Paenibacillales; family NBRC-103111; genus Paenibacillus_E; species Paenibacillus_E plantarum. The sequence continues at coordinate 33,034 of NZ_WHNY01000095.1, read as the reverse complement.
TTATCAGATGCATGTACTTATAGATTAAAAATCTAGCTACGATTGTTGTATCGGGAGGAATGGCCAATGTGGATAAGGATATGAAAAGCAGTACATTTCTTCCTTTAAAATTCAATCTAGCAAAGGCGTATGCAGCCATTGTTACGACGATACCACGTAATAAAATCGATAGCGCTACTACTTTCAGCGAATTCCCTATCCAACGAAAGTAGTTCGGTGAGGTTAGCAACGTTCGATAGTTACCCCAATAGATCTGTTCGGGAATCATATGTTTAAGCGGTTCATTAAACGCTTGAGCCGTGGTTTTAAGTGAGGCAGATATCATAAATAGAAAAGGAAATAACATCATCAACGCTACAATGAATACGAAGAATGAGTAAGCAAGTGTAGCGATCGATAGTCTATTTTTTGCGATGAATGGCTTAGTCGATTGTTTGGCAATTAATAATGCACCCATTTCTTCTGCCCTCCCCATTGAATAACTGAAATAATCATAATAATTAGAAATAGGACAATGGCTTGTGCAGCAGCATAGCTGTAGTGATTGAATGAAAATGCCTCTTCGTAGATATTAAGAGAACTCACACGGGATGCTGTTCCTGGCCCACCTTTGGTCAGCGCGTTGAAAATGGTGAAATTCTGAAAAGAACCAATCGTGGCTGTTATTATTAAAAAGAAGCTTGTTGGCGAGATGATTGGCAATGTAATACGAACCAATTTTTTAAGTTTGGATGCCCCATCTATCTCAGCAGCTTCATATAATTCCTTGGATACACCCTGCAGTGCCGCCAAATAAACAATCATTTGGAACGGAAAATTCAACCAAATGGCTACCATTGCTGTAGTAGGAATCGCCATCTTGGCACTGGCAAACCATAAGGGTGGATTGGAAATACCGAGTACTTTAAGCAGAGCATTCACAAACCCACCGAATGGATCGAACAGCAATGAAAACACAATTGAGATCGCAACAATGTTTGCCACATAAGGCATTAGAAATAGTGATCGACTAAAGCTTTTCCAATAGAAATGCTTATTCAGAAGCACAGCAGCGATAAACCCAACCGCCGTAAGGAATGGCACATAGAGGATCGTATAATAAAAGCTCTTAAGATACGATGAGACTGCAATGGGATCCTTCCAAATGGCTGTGTAATTGGCTAAGCCCACCCATGTAACTGCGTTCAATGGTTTGAAATTATTCAAATCCACAAAACTAATAAAAAAGGCATAGAATAAAGGTGCAAATTGAAAAATGATAAATCCAATAAAGAAGGGTAAAACAAATACAAATGCAGCTCGAGCTTCTTGTTTCTCTAGGCTTCCGATAGTTCTCTTTATTCTCTGCTTAGACATCTCCGACTTCCTCCTACAACAAAGGAGCACCCTATCTTCCTAAGTGCTCCTTCCGAATTGATTGTATTAATTCTTCAAGGTTTTAGCTTTGTCAATGGCTTCGTCTGCACGTGATTTGATCGCTTTAATCGCGTCATCCAGCGGTTTTTGTCCTACAAGATACGACTCGCCTTCTTGCAAAATAATTTTCCCATATTCCGCAGCAATCGAACCTGTAATTTTTTCTGGTTTGAGACCTAAGTTAGGGGTCAAAAATACATCCTTCAGATCTTCTGAAGTAATACTATCTGCAGCGGGGAATTTGGCTGCCATTTCATTAAATATTTTATCCGTATCGTCTTTGGTTAAATCGACACGTGCTGGCGTGCCGGATCCGCCATACTTATATTGATTGTCTGCAAGCCAATTCACAAAATCAGCTGCTTCCTTCGGATGTTTAGAAAATTTATTAATACCATTACCAGAAGTAATACCGATCATGTTCTTGCCACTCGGATCAACTGGCGGTTGCGTAATCCCCACCTTCCAATCGCGTGGATAGGTCTTCAAGTCAATTGGTGCAAAGGCAAACCAAGTTCCCGTGAATTGCATGGCATATTTTCCGTTCATAAAGACATCATAGGGAATTTTCTTGGACTTTGTTTCAAGCCAGCTCGGTTGAATTTTTAATAGATTCCCTAGATCCCCTAACCACTGTAAAGATTCTTTGAATGCAGGATCATCATAATTCGATGTACCATCCGCTTTATAACCACTAATACCTCTTTGTGCAGCTAATAAATAGAATGTATTATCGTAATCTGGGAAGTTTGAACCGTAGATACCCTTGCTTGGATCCGTTAATTTCTTAGCGGTCTCCACATATTGATCCCATGTCCATTCACCCTTCGGATATGCTACTTTAGCATCATCAAAAATCTTTTTATTATAGAATACGGCCCATGTTCCTGCGCCCGTTGGCAGCATATAAACTTTATCGTTAAATTTGGTCAAGTATTTGCCGTATTTCTTCTCATAATCAACTCCCGCCTGCTTGTAAAGATCATTCAAGGGGAGGAGGAACCCACTGTTTGCATATTTAGCGTGAATGATTGGGTTTTGAAGTGGGATCACATCTACATTCCCAGACGTCGAAAGATCAATATCGATCTTTTTATAGATCACATCTCCATCGCCCGCAACCGTTTCCAACTCAACTGTGTTACCAGAAACCTTTTTATAATCCTCTAATAGTGTCTTAGTTGCTGGTAAGTTAGCATTTCCAGAAGTGGAATACCATTTGAGGGTTACTGGTTCTTTGTTGGCAGCTGGTGTAGTCACTGCACTGCTTGATGGTGAAACTGTTGGAGCGGCGCTGGCAGCAATTTCATCTTTCTTCGTACTACAGCCTGCTAGAGACAATACGATCATACCGCCGATTAATAAGGTAACACTTGCGTTTCTACCGTTCATTTCCCCCACTTTTCATACCCCTTTTCGTTTGTTTCTGCTACTTCTTTACTATAATTCTTAACACCTTCCATTCAAATGTAATATCTTTCGAGTTTTTCACCTTTCTCTACTTCCCATAAATTGTTCATCTTTTCATTTTGTAATAAATAAAGAAAAAATGGTTTTTTTTGAGATCATACCAATTATCTATACTTGAGTGGCGGCTCTCCTACATTTTTTTTGAATACTTTACTGAAATAATATTCATCCGAGTATCCGACTTCTCTGGCTATTTCGGCAATTCTTAAATCCGTCGTTTTTAATAAAAACTTGGCTTGACTGATCCTAACCTCTGTAATATACTCAATAAAATTTTGACCTGTTTCTTTTTTATAGAGATTGCTTAAGTAAGCTGTAGATAGCTGCAAATGTTCGGCAACCTTTTCTAAAGAAAGATCTTCTTTGTAGTGCTTATTAATAAATTGTTTCGTTATAAATACCCGCATATTTTCATTGTTATCTATCAATTGCTCCGTAATTCGTCGTTTCAAATGGTTAATCCATTCAATAAAATCAACCTTTAAATTCATATGTGTTATCTCGTTGTACATCTCTTTATGAATGATGTTTTTTCCTGTTAATTGGTATTTTTCTACAAAGGTTTGAAATAAATAATAAATGGAATAACATAACCCCGTTAATAATTCCTTCGTTAAGTTATTGGATTGGCTCATTTTCTGGGCTAACAGTTGTAGCGCATCATGAATCGACTTGACTTCTCCATCAAGCAATGCGGATTCAACCTTTTTCATTTCTGCCGAAATATCCTCGTTTTCTTGTAAGGACATTTGCTTAATTTCACGATAATGAATATTGCTCCCTCTGGGGAAAATAAATTTATATCGGATAGCCTCTTTCGCTTCTTTGAAGGCTTGTTTGATGGGCATATCCGCTTGATGGTCATCGCTAATCCCGATGCAAACTGACGTGCTTAAATATTTACGCAATGAAGTTCTCATATTGTTTGTCAACTCAGTTATTCTTTCTCCACGATCAACTCTCTCATTCTTCTTCAATGAAAAAATGGCTATAAATTGTTTCGGATAAAGGCTTACAACCTGCCCTTCGGCATAGCTGGATAAAACTTCTTCTACGATGTTAAGAATAGAGTAATCAAGTAAATGCGGGGATTCCCCGTATTTATCATAAATAGATAAATCATCAACCTCGACGATGAAACAACTCAGATTTTTTTCCAAAAAACTTGCATTGAGCACATGCAATTGTCGCTGAATTTCTTCTTTATTCTGAATAACACCTAACAGCAAATCTTTGATAAATTTTTCTTTATGAAGTGCTGTATGTATAAGCGGATACGCTTGAGATATCGACCTGTTCAAATCCCTTTTTTGAGACGATAGTACGGCAACTCTAAGCTCCTCCATCATCTTCATCAATTGCTCTGGCTCCAGTTCTAGTTTCAATATATAATCCTCAGCACCGTGCTTCATGGCTTCCTTCACATAGGCCAAATCATCATAGGCACTTAAAACGATGAATTTTGCAGGATGATTCTCATGCTTTAATTGCTTAATTAATTCAATGCCCGTCATAACAGGCATTTTAATATCTGTCAAAATAATATCAGGTGAATGCGTTCTCGCCATCTCTAATGCTTTTTTCCCATTCTCAGCCTCTCCCACCAACTCAAAGCCCAATTCTTCCCATGGTATAATCGATTTTATTCCTATTCTGACAAGGGCTTCATCATCAACAATTAGTATTTTCAACATCATGTTCACCTACCTATTCTCCCATTAAGTCCATAGGAAGCACGATACGAACCCTTGTATATACACCAAGTTCACTTTCCACCTGAATGCCGTATCGTTCACCACAGATCATTTTGATACGAAGATTGACATTCATTACACCAATCCCGCCCGCGTAATCTTCTTCTTTCATGTTCTCATTCAAAATTTTGGATATCTGAGAAGCCGACATACCCACGCCGCTATCTTCAACAACGATTTGCATGTTTGATTGATCAGTGTATATGTTAATTCGTATGCATCCAGGTTCTTCTTTTGGTTCGAGACCATGAAAGATGGCATTCTCAACAATCGGTTGTAAGATGAATTTGACACATTTCAAGTAAAGTAATTGCTCATCTACGTCATAGAAAACCTGAAATTTTTCACGATATCGGGTTTGTTGAATATAGATATAATCCTTAATCATACCCAATTCATCACGCAATGTAGTCAATGTGCTTCTCTCTTTGAATGTATTTCTCAATAGTCTTCCCAAAGCATCTACAACCTCTTTGATGCCATCCGACTTTTGAATGATAGCCATCCATCGGATTGTATTCAAGGTGTTGTACAGAAAATGAGGTGTGATTTGCCCTTGCAGCGCCTTAATTTCTGCTTTTCTTTTTTGGGCTTCTTCTTCTATGACTAGGTTAAAAAGTGAATTAATACGCTCAATCATGTAGTTAAAGTTGACACTGAGCAGACCAATTTCATCAATATTGGAGATGTTGGATTTTACTAGCAAATTAGACCCCCTGACATCTTTCATCGTCAACGTTAACTTTTGAATAGGTTTTACAATCCCAGTGGAAATAAAAAACCAAAGAACGCCTGAGAAAAGCAAGGAAAGAATAAATACAACCGTCGTAATTTTAAAAATATTTTTATTATCCTTCGTTAGCATTTCAATAGGAACCATTTGAACAATTCGCCAGCCATACTTATCCAAATCATAGTTAGATACTAAATAGGCTTTGCCGTTTTTCTTAATCTCGAAATTAGAAAGCTTTTGTTCTTTGGGCAAAATAATACCATCCGACTCCAGACTCATAGCAAGCTTTTCTTGCGGGTAGACGATCTTTCCCAGCTGATCTACAATATATAGTTGACTTTGTGTATTGGGAGAAGCCTTACTTAAAATATCCGTAAATACATCCGTATTTAAACTCACATATAAGCTGCCAATATTCCTACTGTTAAAATCCCTGATAAATCTAGAGAGCGAGAATACTTGCTTAAATTGTGTCATTCCGGATTTATTGTCGTTGTCATGCACACCAATCCATAGTACATTCCCGCCTAACTCCTCCGAATGTTTATACCATTCCGCGGATTGAAGCAATTTCGTATCAATCGCATAAGCGTCACTCCCGTTCCCATATCTAAATTCACTTCCGTTCACTCCAAAAATAAAAAGTGAAGTGACATATTTATAATAGTTTGAATAAAATTCCACATTATTTATAACTTGATCCACTTTCTTATAGTTGGCATAGTAATCTAACTGGTTATGATTATCTGAGCTAATTGCCTGCTGAATATCCTCATTTATATAAATTAATTCTGTAATTTTTTCTATTCCCGATAATTCCTTTTCGATAGAGTTGCCAATATATAAGAGATTCTCATGAAATGAATCACTTACTTTCTCTTTCAATATTTTCACGGATACCAAATACGAACTTATACTAATCACTGAGGTAGGTAATAACAGGACTAATAGAAACGAAATCATTAGTTTATTTAAGATACTCTTTTTAAAAAAGCGAATTGGATTCACTCGCACTCCCCCTTACTTCGCAAGTAAGTCACTGCAACCAAATACACATACTATGTATATCCATCAAATTTGTTTGCGCTTACATTTTGATTTTAGATACATTTTCTATGTACTCCTATGATAATTTTTGTGCTTGCATTGATATTTTTTGGGGGTTATATAAAAAAGCGCGAGTTTGGAGGGGATAACTTCCTCGTAACTCGCGCTTACTTGCGTATCACATTTATGTTATTGAATAATTAACTGTGCAATACCCGTTAAATCGATAATGTCGATCGTGCCGTTGTTATTGAAGTCGGCACCTTTAATCTCATTCCAATCCGCACTCGTTGTATCCCTTCCGTAATATAAAGCTACTTTACCCAGGTCTCCAATATCGATGGAGCCATCTTTATTGGCATCTCCTCGTGCATAGACGCTAATGATTTGTTGGTTAAAATGTTGAATGGCTTGGTTTAACACAATTGCTGCCCCATCGATCTGCACCTGGGTAGCCGCAGGATTCAAGTCCATACTAGCAGCAGCGTTGATAGCGGCCAGCAGCACCGCCTTGTTGCCTGCCGGATATTGTCCAACTAAGGTTCCTTCTACCGCGTTGCCATAAACGGACTGGGCTATTGTCATAACAGTCTGAAGTGTTGTCTTATCTACAACAGTAACATTAACCGTTAACTGGGTTAGCTGGGCATCCACTTTTTGACCCAGGGCATTAGACACCGCTACGCCAGTCAGTACAAAGTTCACCGCCAATGATTGAGGAGTCGGCTTCACTTTCCAATTGAACTTGAATACATCTCCGCTTGTTGTTATTGCTCCTGCTACTCCTTCGCTTACAGCAATAAACCGAATTTGTCCTGGTATATCCGTTTTGGTCTGAATCACGTTAAATCCAGATTGTAGCGATTCCACGGATACATAATCAATGGCATTGGCATTATAGCTTAATGTCATATCGGCCGCGTACACCGAGGAAGATACGCTATCGGACACATTGCTTAAGCCGAAATTGGTAGAGAATGAAGCTCCAGCTAGAATCGATGCTGGACCCGTAAACGTTGCCTGCGGCACGCCCGTCGGCAATGGTGTCTGACCGCTAATGAAAATATAATTAGAGCCTTGAATACCGCTGCCGTCTGTAGCTGTTGCTACCACTTTCACAATCCCGTTGTTCGCAGCTGTAAGTACGCCGTTTGCATTAATGGTTCCTTTATTTGTTGCTGAAACACCATCGGTTTCCCAAATGCTCCAAGTTACATGACTGCTTGCACCCACTGGTAATACGACAGCATGCATTTGCAGGGTTCCGTCTTTGAGGGTGATCGCTTGAGCAGCACCTTCTCCATAGACAGAGATGGATGTGACAGATGAGACGGATGATGATTGACCACTTATTGTAATCGCATATGAACCTTTGATGCCGCTGCCGTCTAGTGCAGTTGCGGACACGCTCACGGTTCCGTTCTTCAGGGCTGTAAGCAAACCATTCGTATCGATTGATGCTTTATTCGTTACGGTTACGCCATCGGCTTCATATACCGCCCATGTCACAGACTTATTCGTAGCAATGACAGGAAGTACTGTAGCTCCTAATTGAAGAGTCCCGCCCTTCACATCGATAGCTGCTGATGCACTAGTAACAGTAATTGCTTGTACATTCACACTGGTGAACGCTTCAAACGCCTGAATAGCAGCAGTTAAATCAGTTACAGCCTGCTGTAGTTGCTGCTGCGTTACTGATACACCATCGCGTACTTGCTTTGCTTGAACAATGGCGTCGAGCAACGTTTGTTTCGAGCCGACCGGATGCTGACCGTTTGCACTGCCTTCAACGGCATTATCGTGCTTGCTTTGCGCACTCGTGATGAGCGCTGCAAGTCCTTGATAGTCGTCATCCATCTCGTTTCTCACGACGTTAATTTCAGCCGCGGAAGCGAATCCGCCATACCCCGCCTTAGCCGTAAGCTTCACATATCTGGCTGTGACCTGCGCGAATGCCGCTTCTTTCTGGCTACTATCGTCGCTCCAAGTACCGCTTGTATTTGTCGTGTAAGCCGATCCATCCCGACTCGTCAACAGCTCATAAGATGTAATGTTGCCGTATTGCTGCCCATTCTGCCTTGGCAAATACTTTAGCTTCGAAATAACATGCGCGCTTCCAAGATCAAGGGTGATCGACTGCGGTAAATTCCCCGCCGAATCCCACTTCGTATGCCAGATCGTCGATGGGTCTCCGTCGATCGCCTGCGAAGCGGCATTGTTCGCACCGCTTGTTTCTTCACTCGTTGCCGTAGCTGTCATTTGCGATTGCGGAATCAACGACGTGTCAATCGGAACTGCGCCGTATACGTCAAATTCCCAGAAACTCGCCCATGTCCCCGAAGACAAATTCGTGACTTTGATGCGCACATACCTTGCACTCGCATTAAAATAGTCGAATTGGGCTTGCTGCGTGCTTGTTTTTTGCGAAATTAAAGTCCAGTTCTGATTATCGTTCGAAACCTCGATTTGATATTCATAACTTTTATTTTTAATTTCCCACTTTACTCGGGTGCCCGATAAGTTGTAATCAGCTCCAAGGTCAACCTTCCACCAGTGCCCGACGTTTCCGTCATTTGCCGTCCAACGGCTGGATTCATTACCGTCGTTGCCGGCCTGGGCAGGGTTGTTGCTTTGGGAGCTGTCTGCTGTTGCAGGCTTGTTTAATGCAATGTTTACGGGTTCGCTGTAAACATGGAATTCTTTAATCGCTGGCTTCTCATTACCGGTGCCACCGGAAAGCGAATCAACAGTCACCCGAACGTACCGGATACCGGTTGCCGTATAGTTGTCAGGGTTCAAATTCTGACCAGAAGCCGTCTTGCCTGCGACTTGAGACCATGTTGTCCCGTTAGCAGAAACCTCCACTTTGTACGTGTAGAAAATACTATCTTTACCCCATAACACTTTGCTGCCTTTCAAATCGTAGGAAGCGCCTAGGTCCACTTGCCACCATGCAGGAGCGTTGCCGTTTGCCTCCCACCACGAAATGTTGTTTCCGTCATTCACTAGCGACGGTTCGTGGCCGCTAATCGAACTGCTAGCCGTAGCTGGCTTATTGAACGCGACATTCACCAGAGCTGGGTATTGCTGCACCTCATCTAGAATATGAGGCACGCCATACACTTTAAACTCTTTGAACCCTGCTAGTCCGGTTTCAACTCCCGTTACTGTAATGCGCACATACCGCGCATTAGCCGCAAGCTGATCCCGCTTTCTCTCTACCGAGGACGTATTCTGTGTATTGTCCAAAACCGTCGTCCAGTTGACTCGGTCTTCGGATACGTCGATTTTGTACTGATAATAGGAGCTCTCGCTCGCCCACACAAGTTCGGAACCCGTAATGTTATAAGAGCTTCCCAGATCGACCTCCCACCATTGTCCCGAGCTTCCTTCGGATGCTGTCCAACGAGTCGCTTCGTCCCCGTCATTGCCGTTCGAGCCGGGATTTTCGCTTTGCTCGCTGCTTGTTGTCACGCTTTTGTTCAAAGCGACGTTCTCGCCTTCAAACCAACTGTCGCCGCCATCACTTCCACCAGGCACGAACACGCTTTGACTAGCTTCGCTAGTTATTTCGGCACTTCCTGCGAGCAAACCATTCGCCGTGGCTGTCAGCTTCAGTGTGCCAGACTTACGTGAAGATTTCACGATTGCAGCGGCAACGCCGCCTTCCACCGCCACCGGATTAGCGTAAGTTCGCGTTACCCCATTGCCGATTATCCCGCCCGGGCCGCTTAAGTTTAAGGAAACCGAAACGGCATTCGTCGGAACGATGTTGTTGTTCGCGTCCCGCACCGTAATATAAGCCGTTACGAGATCGGAACCATCTGCAACGAGTCCCTTCCCTTTCGTATCATACTCGACGGCCAGATGATGCGGCTGTCCTGGCGTACTCACGGTATGAGATGCCACAACCACGCCGCCAATCAGTCCATCCGCTCGCAATGTTCCCGCCGCCCAAGAGACATTTTTGAAGGTGAACGTCGGATGTTCCACATGGGATAATCCGCTGTCAGGATTCTGAGTAGCTATCAGTGTATTGTTCAAATAAAGCTTGACTTGCTCTGCATTGCTGGCGACGGTTACGTCTCTCGCAGAAGATGACGTCCAATAATTAGCGATAAACACCATTGGCCCGGAATCGACGCCGTTTAGAATCACCTCAGGATCTCGCTGACTTTGGAAGAAATAATAATTGAATTTCGGATAGCGGTCCAAGTCCACGACGCCTGTGTAGCCCTGTTCGTTATCATATCCTCTGTTATAGTCATTGAAGCTCCACACTGCATTTCCAGCGATGCGCGGATTGGCGTTGAGACCCGCCCAGTCATTGGTAGAGGCTCCGTTGCCATTCAGCGCGTTTTGGCGCTTGATCAGGGAGTTAATCATGTCAGTTTCGCCCACTTTACGAACGGAACGATAGCCTGTCGGATCTGTAGCGCTTTCCGTCCAATCATCTCCCCATTCTCTTGAAAAGAGCGGTTTTGTTGCTGAATTCAATTCCTTATACGTTACATCGTAAATTTGCTCGCCCCATTTTCCCCACTCCGCGGACGTATACGTCTGATCGCCCGGATATTCTTCATGGGTAGCATTATGAGCATTTTGCGCATATTCCAGCGAGTATTCCGATTCATTCAGGCTAGATTCCCACATAATAATGCTCGGATGGTTCCGGTCGCGGCGAACCATATCCCGTATATCTTTATAGGACCGCTGTTGGAACACGGAATCTCCGAAAAATTGCCATCCTGGTGTCGGTTCAATGACGGTCAGTCCAAGCTCATCAGCCGCATCGAGGAAAGCGGGATCATCCGGATAGTGAGCCGTACGAACGTTATTAAAGCCTCCTTCCCTTAGCAGCTTGGCATCGCGGTATTGCCCAGCATTCGGCATCGCATTGCCGACATACAGATACTCCTGGTGGCGATTCGCGCCATTCAGCATTAATCTTTCACCATTGATGAGAAACCCTTGATCGGGCGTAAATTGAATCCGCCGTATACCGATTCGGGTCTTGTAGCTATCCACAAAATCGGTCCCGTCATTCACTGCGGTATACACCGTGTACATATTCGGATGATCGGGATGCCACAGTTTCGGGTTAGTTATCGTCGTCGATTGGACGAATGTATGATCGCTGCCAGCTCCTAATTGCTGCCCATCACTCACCATAGTGGCAACCACTTGATTGTTATCATCGACAATCGTCGTTTTGACGCTGGTATATTTAGCAGTCGTATTTTCATTAATGATATTCGTTTTCACTTGCACCGTCGCTTCGGCCGTACTGACCGATGGGTAGGTGACAAAAATACCGCCGTCCGCCACCTTATTCGCATATACTGCATCGGAAACGTGCAGTTTGTCCATCACATGCAGTTTAACGTCTCGGTAAAGTCCACCGAAATAGGCAAAGTCCAAATCGTATTGCGGCTTGCCTGGAGGCGTTTGCGAATCGTCGCGGTTATCAAGCTTTACTGTAATGACGTTCGCTGCGCCACCCAATTGCACATAGTTCGTAATATCAACTGAAAATGGCGTATAACCTCCGTGATGAATGCCAAGATTCGTGCCGTTTACCCATACTTCGGCGTTCGTCATCGCTCCTTCGAATTCGACAAACAGTTTCTTACCGCTGTAAGAGTTGTCCAGTGAAAAGTGTCTTCGATAGGTGGCGAAGCCTTGATAGCTCTGATTGTCGCCCCCGTTGATCTTCGGCTCCAGACGCACGCTATGAGGCAGATTAACGCCTTCCCAGCCGCTATCGTCGAAATTTGGTGCCTGAGCTCCGCTGACATCTGCACGCTCGAACAGCCAACCCGTGTTGAAATTCAATTCCTCTCGGTTCGTTGGATCGGGAACGAAAGACTGCCCGGACTGTCCGGAAGAGATGACCGAAGATTCAAATGCTTGAAGCGCCTGGTTCAAATCATCCACGGCTTGTTGTATTTCCTGCTGTGTAAGTGCACCGGGCGCTTGATTGGCTGCATCAATAGCTGTCTGCAACGTTTGTTTGGAGCCAGTCGGGTATTGCCCGTTGCTGCTGCCTTCAACCGCGCTGTCATGTTTGCCTTTCGCAGTCGCAATGAGCGCAACAAGTTCCTCCGTATGGACGTTGCTCGCCGCCTTGCTAACATGGAGCTCTGCTGCGGAAGCGAATCCGCCATGGCCTGCTGTAGCCGTAAGCTTCACATATCGGGCTGTAGTCGGTGGAAATTCAGCACTTTTCTCACTGCTGTTATCCGCCCAAGTGCCATTTGCAACGTTCGTGAATAAAGATCCATCCGTGCTTGTCGCGATTTGGTATGTTGTAATGTTGCCGTTGGGTTGTTCATTCGTTCGCGGGATATACCGCATTTTCGAAATGGATAGCGAGCTTCCAAGATCCAATGTGATCGACTGCGGTAAATTCGCCATCGGATCCCATTCCGTATGCCAAATCGTCGAAGGGTCTCCGTCGATGGCGTTGCTCGCCTCGTTTCCGCTACGGCTGCTAGTTGCTACAGCCGTCATGAGCTCTTGCGGAATCTCATTCGGATCCAGTGGCGTAAGAGAATTTGTTCGTGAGACAACAAAACCTTGAGTCGCGTTGATCGAACCCTCGTCCGAGTACATGTTATTCATGTTAATTTTCTTCGTAACATTACTCGGGTTAAAGCTGTTGCCTGCAATCGTTATGGCTTTTGAGGCATCTAAATTAAGCTCCAAACCGCCTTGAACTGCAGTATTGTTCGTAAACGTAAACCCGTTTACACTCTTGGCATCAATCTTAGAGTCTCCGCTAGATTGGATAAACTGGTTGCCATCAACCAAGATATTGCTGTGCACCGTTTTATTCGGATTAGCCAGGGACGTGCTAGGCTCAACACTAATCACCGCGTTCCCATTATTAGTAAATGTATTATTGCGGATAATGACGTCTTTCACCATACCGGATTCATACCAGCTGTTCGCATCGTCGGCAATCAAAATCGCGCTCATCGGCATGCCGTTAAACGTGTTCCCCTCAATACGCACAGCCCCGCGCGTCGTCATCAGAATACCTCTGGTCGGAATCGTTTCAAACGTCGAATTCGTAATACTGACATTAGGCGTCCATGTAGCATTTTCTACGACAAACTCATTAGTCGTTACGGAAGTAGGCACCGCCTTATCCAGTGTAAGGATAATTTGCGTATCGTTCACACGCGTTACAGCGGTAACTACCGCACTTGCCTTGGAAAGTAAAGTCGACTTGTTCACATATTCAATGGTGTCACCAATGGCAAAGGCATCGAAACCCCAGCTCTCTGGGTGCATGAATTGTACTTTCACCTGGTTGGATGACGGAATCTGGACAATTTGCAAATGAGTGCCGTGAACATTAATAGCATCATCCTGTGCACCTGCGAAATGGGAATTCGTTACCCGAATATCGCCCTTGCTTCCAGATACTTGCAAGAAGTCTGCCATCGACGCGTTTGTCCGCCCGCTACCTGCCTTAGGTGCAAAGTTCAAGCGGTCAAGCGTCAGATTCTCGCTGTATTGGCTAATGATGCCGAGTCCTGGCGCCGCGTAAAAATTGACATCCGTCCACGTGATATCCTTGCTTCGATAAATGAGTGTTCCTTGTTCTCTACGAACTGTGTCCCTAAGCTGGAACGTGTGGCCCACTGTCACATTCGGTCGGCTCCCATAATTGAATAGTACGACGCGATTCCCCAAATCCTGTGCGTTGGTTACACCGCTTAGCGGGTTTCCAACCCTCCACGTATTCTTTGTTACGGGATCGAATTCTTGGACAGCACTAACGTTTTGAGTGCCATTCTGCGTCCAATTCTCTTCCCCCATCCAAGTAAACTGATTATTTTGGATCGTATACCAGGAGTCTGCATGAATGCTGGCCTTCATATAATTGTTTCCAACCTCGGTAACGGTCATCTCCGATACAACAGGCCGGTTGAAATCAATGTTAATCCCGTTCATCTTGACATTCGTCGCATGGTCCATAACGATCGGTGTCATCACACCATGGAACATCAGCGTGGAGCCATTGCCGCGAATAGTAAGATCATGAATGTCCTTAAATAAAAGACCTACTTTTCTCCAACCGTCTGGCGTTTGTCCGGATGTGCTTGCATTAGATATATAATATTGCGCATTGTTAGCTGTCGAAGCTTTGAAATGATATGTTCCTGTCGGGAAGTCCAGAATAACCGGCTTAGGAGCACCCTTGGCAGCCTCGATAGCCGCATTTACCGCTTCGCCGGCGTCATTGCCTGCGTAGTTAAGGGTAATGACGGTATGATTGACCCCACCAATTGACTCTGTGCTCTGACTAAAGTAATTGCCTGCTGCCTCTTCAACAATCCTCGATTGGATGTCTGCACGGTCTAACGATATAAAGGTACCACTAGCGCTGGCATTCTTCTGACCGGTCACTCGTAGGCGCAGCACATGATCTTTATTCGAAAGTCCCGTGCTTTCAAAGAGCAACTGCTGATCGGATCTAGATGCGGCATAGGTGTCGACCATCGTTTCCGTTCCATCATCAATAGAGACAGCTGCAATGCCCTGATTATTGTTTTTCGCCCCATACAACTGTACTTTGGAGCCGGTAAAATGCAATACCACGTTGGCGTCCACCGTGTTCGAATAGTGGTTGTCGCTGTTGTATGCACCAGATTGCGATCCGTAGTAGCCCCAGCCCTGGCTATACGTGAATTGATCATTCCCTGTTCCAGTTGTATTATCGTTCACTGTTCTGTCGAACGACAATAGGAATTTCTGGTTGTTTCCCGTGCTTGCTGTGCGCTGTACGAATTGCACACCGCCTGCCCCGCTGCTTCCGGGCATTTCAATTACTTTATCACTGCCCCGATTTTTGAGTTGATAGAAGCCATCCCCCACATCCACAACAGACCATTCATCATTGTAGACGGTGTCTTGGGTGTAACTATTTTGAATAATCCCAGCACCATCCACTGTTGAAGCGTTCTGTACGACAAGTGCTTTCGAACTGCTCTGAGAGATGATTTTGTAATAACCAGTGTCCGTCTTGATAAACTTCCATTGTTGATTCAGCCCTGTGCCTGCTGACCATTGAATAATCTTAGCCCCGTCTGAGGTGGAGCCCCCGTTGACATCCATGCGAAGCTGACTATTCTGAACGGTAAGGTTGAACGTTTTTTGATCGAACGGATCGCTCACAGCTGCATGTGCGATGGGAGGAACCCCAGACGTGAATAGCAACGTGATCAACAGAGAAAACGATGTTGTAATCGCCATCATTCTTTTTAATTTCCGGACTATCATTACATCAACTCCTTATTTTATGCATAGGAAAGATGGAAAGAAAAAGACTTGGCCTTTCTCTTTCCATCTCACGTGAAAGTATTAGTGAATCAAATGAGCAATACCCACTAAATCCCAAAAGTTGATCTCACCGTCTTGCATGAAGTCGGCACCTTTAATCTCATTCCAATCCGCACTCGTTGTTGTCTTTCCGTAATGTAAAGCTACATAACCCAAGTCAGCAATATTGATGAAACCATCTCCATTGACATCTCCTGGCTCATAGACTCTTATAATCTGTTGGTTAAAATGTTGCAGCGCTTGGTTTAACATATTGGCCGCCTCTTCGAGCTGATCTTGGGCAGCCACAGGATTCGAGTACATACTATCGGCATCGTTGATAGCAAGTAGTAGCACTGCCTTGGAGTCTATCGGAAATTGTCCGACATGGGTTCCCTCAACTGCTCTATCATAGACGGACTGCGCTACAGTCATGACAGCCTGAAGAGTTGCCTTAGCTTGCTGTATATTTGTCTGCTGTGGTATTTGACCGCTAATCGTAATCGTAGTGGAACCTTGTGCACCACTGCCGTCTTTAGCAATCGCAACTACTTGGACGTCCCCATTCTTCAAACCCGTCAGCAAGCCATTTGTATCGATGGCTGCTTTATCCGTAGTTGTGATACCGTCAATTTCATAAACAGACCATGTCACTGTTTTGTTCGCTGCATTTGCAGGAAGTACCGTTACACCTAAAGGAATGCTTCCCCCATTTTCGGTAATACTCATCGAAGCGCCTGTGATCGCAATCGATTGAACCATGGAAGCATGGATGGCATTATCAAAAGCTTGCAACGCAGCATTCAAAGCATCAACCGCTTGAATGATTTGCTGTTGTGTTACTACAACATTTTGGAGCACTTGATTCGCCGCAACAATGGCTGCTTGCAGTGTTTGTTTCGAGCCAGCCGCATATTGTCCGCTGCCGTCGCCTTCAACAGCCATATCATACTTGCTTTGAGCATTGTCTATAAGAGCAGCCAGCTCCTGATAATGCATGTCTTCTACGGTTGTATTGATTCGAGACACAATATCAGCACGATCTATTGTTACATAAGTATTGCTGGAGTTGGCATTCTTGTCCCCCGTTACTCTCAATCGCAGGACATGTTCTTGATTCATCAGATCCTTGCTTTCAAAAATCTTCTGTTGATCTGACCTGGATGAAGCGTACGTATCGATGATCGTTTCGGGACCATTGTCAATCGAGATGGCCGCTTTACCTTGATTGTTGTTTTTAGCACCGTACAGTTGGACTTTGGAGCCAGTAAACCGCACGTAGACATAAGCATCCGTCTGATTGGAATAGTGGTTATCGCCATTGTACGCATTGCCTTCCCATGAACTGAATCCCCATCCGGGGCTGTACACAAACTGGGCGTCGCCTGATCCTGTATCGTTATCATTCAACTTTGTGTCGAACGATAATAAGAATTTCTGGTTATTGCCCGTGCCCGCCGTGCGTTGTACGAATTGTGCACCGTTCGTTGTACTGCTTCCTGGAATTTCAATCACTTTGCCACTGCCTCGGTTCTTCAATTGGAAGTAACCCCCGCCAACATCCACCACGGACCATTCATCATTGTAATTCGAATCGTTCGTATACGTGTTTTGGACGATATTTGCCCCGTCCGCTGTCGATGCATCCTTTACAGCAAGTGCTTTCGAGCTGCTTTTTGAAACGATTTCGTAATATCCGGGAGTCGTTTTAAGAAACGTCCATTGTTGATTTGCCCCGGAACCTGCGGACCATTGAATGATCGCCGTGCCGTCCGAGCTGGAACCCCCGCTCACATCCATGCGAAGATTACTATGCTGAATCGTCAAGTTGAACGTTTTTTGATCGAACAGATCGCGTTCCTCGGTAGGAATCGAGCTAATCGTATACGTGTATCCAGCTTGGGTATCGAATGAAATTTGATTGCTGTTATCCGTCGTATACGCGACGCTTTGGCCCAATTGATCCTGAACGACAGCCCCGGCCAAAATTGGGTAGGACACGACCGCACGATTACCTTTGTTCGATTTAACTTGCATGCTGGTTGCCCGTGTATTCTTCCAATTCACGCCAACTTCAAATCCCCCCCGTGCCACTAAGCCTTGATAGCTTCCTGTAGGCCATGAAACAGGGAGCGCTGGCAAAATATCGATGTTGTCCATATGACTTTGTAGCAGCATTTCGGACATGCCCGACGTTGCGCCGAAGTTTCCATCGATTTGGAAAGGAGGATGGGTATCGAATAAATTTTTCAGCGTACTTCCGGTAAGCTGACCTTCCAGAATCGTGTGTGCATGCGTGCCGTCTTGGGCGCGAGCCCACAAGTTAATTTTGTTCGCTTTACTCCATCCTGTGCCGGCGTCTCCGCGATGTTCCAACGTTACTTTGGCAGCATCCATAAGAGCTGGCGTCGTTTTATTAATTTGCTTGCCTGGGTAAAGCGCCACCAGTTGTGATATGTGACGGTGTGTGTTGTTCGGATCGTCAATATCCTGCTTCCATTCCTGGATTTGACCGTACCTGCCTACTTTGATCGGTGACAGCTGATTCCGCTTACTCTGAACTTCAGCTCGATAGGCACCATCGACGCCAAGCTTAGCACTAGCTTCCAAGTAATTCGTAAACAGGTCGTAAACAAGTTGCTGATCGAACGCACATCCTGTGCTGATGTCACCTTGTTCAGGTGAATAGCATGGGTTGGATACTAACGTTCCATCTGTGTCAGTAATCAGGAATTTCGTCCAAAATTGCGCAGTCTCTTTCAAGATCGGATAAACATGTGTACTTAGAAGAGTGGTATCTCCTGAAAATTTATAGCTTTCCCAAATGTTATTCGCCACAAAAGCATTTGCTGAAGGCGACCAGCCCCAGTCATATTCCCAACCTGGCGCGGTAAAGCCAAAAGGGTTGTTCATCGTGCCGACTGACCATCCACCTCCCGTAACGCCATAATGCTTTTCGGCCGAAATCCGGCCGGGCACGAGCAAAAATT
This sequence comes from Paenibacillus plantarum, assembly GCF_013141695.1. GTDB lineage: Bacteria > Bacillota > Bacilli > Paenibacillales > NBRC-103111 > Paenibacillus_E > Paenibacillus_E plantarum. The sequence goes on along the minus strand of NZ_WHNY01000095.1, from coordinate 14,291 downwards.
CCACATAATCGATGAGCGGAGTCATCGTTTCCGAGAGGTTCGCTACCATCGCCGGCCAATAATTCATTTGAATATTCACATTGAAATGATAATCGCTGCTCCAAATGGCATCGTTCGATTGATTCCATATGCCTTGGAGGTTGGCAGGAAGTGTACCTTCGCGGGAAGAAGAAATAAGCAAATAACGACCATATTGATAGAATAGTACTTCCAATGCTTTACTTTTCGTACCTGCATAAGTAGCAAGAAGTTCGTCAGTCGGTAATGTTGGCTTAGCATCTCCCAAATCTAATTTCACCCGATCAAACATCTTTTTATAGTCCTCGATATGAGCAGCTAGCAGCGTATCATAGGACTTATTTACGGCAGCATTTATAGTGGCCATCTCTGTATCGTGAGGATCTACGCCCACATAACTCGGGTAACTATTGGCATAGTTCGTCCCTAGAGTAGAGAGGATCGTGACTGAATTGGCGCCCGAAACCGTAATCTTGCCACCCGCTGGCGTCAAGGTTCCGCCTTCGTTCAGGACGCGGAAATTGCCTTCATACAGCATTTGGTTATCCGTTACATGGCCCCGAACCTGGATGTTGTTGCCACTCGCAACAATAGTGCCTCCTTGGGCACTCGTTGGACGTACATCAAGCGACAGCTTCCCAGGTTGATTGGCCGTCAGACGCGTCACCATCACGTTATCCGGATAGCTGATAAAATATTCACGTGTATACTCGACGCCATCCAAGGTATACTTCACACGTGAGACAGCATCTTCAATATCCAACTCACGACGGTAATTGACTACGTTCAACGCTGGAGAAGCAGCGAAGTCCAGATATAAGTCGCCAAAAGATTGATAACTGCCAAAGCCATTATTAACTCCTGTTAAGTAAGAATTTGCTTCGGAATGCGCACCATTGATGTCCCCTGTACTCAGTTTCGAACGAACACTTGCCAAATGATCGGCAGCCCCGTCCCGGTTACCGTACGTATACGACGATGATGAACCGGGACCGCCAGACCACAAGGTTTTCTCATTCAGTTGAATACGTTCCTGTGCGACACCACCGAACACCATACCTCCCATATAACCGTTCCCGATTGGCAGCGCCTCGGTTTCCCAATCTGTCGCTGGCTGCTTGTACCACAGAGACAGCTTATGTTCTGGTGGTGTTGACGACCCTGTATACGTAGTTGTTGATGCAGCACTAGCGATTGAGATAGTCAAAGGCAGTTGCATTAGCAAGCCCATTGAAAGAACGCTTGCCGTTATTCGCTTGGCCAAAACTTTCCTTTTGAAAAAGGACATGCTATAAATCCCCCCTTCTATGTATGTACAACTTTGACGAGATAACCTCATGCTCAGCACATCGAGATCATTGTGCCGAGCATAAGGTTCACTGCCATGAATGAATTAACTTTAAATTTCAAATCACTTCTTATTCTACGATCAAACTAGCGACTTTCGTTAAATCGAGAATGTCGATCTTGCCGTCATGAACGACGTCTGCTGATTTAGCCTTATTCCAATCTGCACTTCCTGTATGCATTCCGAAATATAAAGCTACTGTGCCTAAGTCTCCAATATCGATGGAACCACTTTCATTGGCATCTCCTGGCGCGAAAGCTGTAATCATTCGTTGATTAAAGAATTGCACTGCTTGATTTAACACATTAGCCGCATCATCGAGTTGTTGCTGCGTTGACGCAGAATTCGATTCGATGGCATGGGCAGCGTTGATAGCGGCTGTTAAATCAGCCTTGCTGCCTACCGGATATTGTCCAACTACGGTTCCTTCTACCGCTTTGCCATAAACGGACTGCGCGATAGTCATAACCGTCTGAAGCGTCGTCTTATCTGCTACAGGAACCTCATCTACACCATTAACAGAAACCATTAAATGGGTTAGCTGGGCATCCATTTTTTGACTCAGGGCATTAGTAACTTCTACGTTGGTCAGTTCAAAGTTCACCGTCGCTGATTGTTGATTCGGCTTCGCTTTCCAATTGAACTTGACTACATCTTCGCTTATTTTAATGGCTCCTGCTTCTCCTTCACTAACCGCTATAAGTCGAACTTGTCCTGGTACATCCGTAGTCTTCTGAACCACAGTAAATTTGGATTTCAACGAATCCACAGATACAAACTCAATGGCATTGGCATTATAGTTTAAGGTAATATCTGCCGCATACACGGCGGAAGATACGCTATCGGACACATTGCTTAAGCCAAAATTGGTAGAGAATGAAGCACCAGCTTGAATCATTGTTGGACCCGTAAGCGTTGCCTGCGGCACGCCCGTCGGCAATGGTAGCTGGTTGCTAATGATCACATAGTTGGAGCCTTGAATACCGCTGCCATCTGCAGCTATTGCTACCACTTTCACGATCCCGTTCTTCTTAGCCGTAAGCAAACCATTCGTATCGATGATTGCTTTATCTGTTTGGGCTACGCCATCTGCTTCATAGACCGCCCATGTCACAGACTTGTTCGTCGCATTAGCAGGGAGCACCGAAGCTTGCAATTGAAGGCTTCCGTCCTTCACGGTAATCGTTGACGCCGAACTTGTGACTGCAATCGATTGTACGTTATACGTGTTTCCCGTAACCGTAACATTAGCTACAGCAGGTATGGCTGTGCCATCTACAGTTCCGTTTACACGAAAAGTACCAGCTGCTGCATACGCAGAAGCGTTAATCGGATTCCACTGGACTGATTTCGTAGCGGTTGTCGCATTGTTATATTTTACTGTGACACTCGCAGGCAGAATCGGCGGAACATTCGTAGCCGTAGCCACGTTTACTTCCATGACTCCCGAAATTACTGGTACCGCTGCTTCAACAGTCAGCTTCGCATCCGCCCAATCGCCGTGATCTTCGCTGTTTCCATTACCAGAATCAGTAACTTCCAATAGTAGCGTTTTATAACCTTTCACATTTACCTTTACAAATTTGGCATCATCCGACTCTTTCAACAAACCTCCGGAGTAAAGTGATTCGATCGTGTCATCGTTCTTCACTCCTGACACTTTAAACTGTATCGAACCGTTGTTGCTTCCACCGTAAATTTCCTTATCTAAGCCGATAAAGGCGGAGAAGGTTTCATAATTAGCGCCAGTAAGATCATACTTGACTATTGAATTGGCATGGGTCCCAAGACCTTTGGCAAAGGAAAGATTCTGATCCCCATTCTTCAATACAATCGCATTGCCATCGATGCTCTTGTCTTTCTGAACAGTTAACCAACCCGAGGATGCGTTTACCCAAGCCAAGTCGCTTAAATAGTCAACGCTAGGCAATTCTTCCTTCTGTTCGGATTTGCCATCCGCAACTCTAAACGTCGCATTGGCCCAGCTTGCATGATCCTCGCTATTATCGCTATCGCTCTGCTTAACAACAAGTTCCACGATGCTTGCGCCAGCTACACTGACATCGACCGGCTTAGCCACGTCGGTAACCTTCATTACACCGCTCGCAAATTTCTCTACGCCGTCTACAAGCACCTTGAATTCCACGTCAGCGTAAGACGGCGATTTGGCCATTTCTTGGTCGACCCCGACAAGAGCGGTAAAGGACTTGTAATTTTTATCGGAAATGTCAAACATAATTCTCGACTCGGCATGTACGCCAAAGCCTTTCTCGTACGTTACAGCGCCGTTGCTGCCCATTAACTTTATCGCGTTTCCGTCCAGGCTTTTATCCTTCTTAACGGTTAACCAGCCTGAGGATGCGCTTAACCAGTTCAGATCACTCGCATACCGATCCACCAGTTCAAAGTTCAACGTGTATACTTCTTGCGTCGCACCGCCGTCAGCAGTAGCTGTGATGGTCGTCGCGCCTGGCAAGCTGTTAGCTGGGGTGATGACCAATTGGACGTCTTCAGACGCTTTGTCCACTGTAACGGTTGGAACTTCCAGGTTTTTCTCTCTCAAAACAGCCAGTGTCGCTGTGCGATTCTCAGCATGAAGGCCTTTGACTGGCACTCCGTTCACTTTCACATTTCTAATCAGAGAAGGCAGTCTCTCCACTTTCCATAATTGGTTGTCGCTTCCAGTATAGGTGTTTTGAACAACCGGATTTCCGTCAGCTGTAGAACCGTTGCTGTTTTCCAATGCCAACAGGCTGTTTACGTTGGTAATTTTGAAGTAGCCATTGCCAACATTGGAGATGGCCCACTGCTGGTTTATGGCTGAAGGATCTGCAGCAGTTTCAGAATCTGTCCATTGAATGACTGGTTTTCCAGGCGTTTTACTAGCGCCTGTAACATCCATAACTCGTCCACTTTGTTTATTAACAATCTTATATTTGCCCAGACCCAAATCATCGATGACCCATTGCTGATCCAGCGCACCCGATTGGGTTCGTCCGGCAACAGCCGCTCCATTCGTCAATAAATTCCCAACTCCCAATGCTTTGCCGGTCGCTTTATTAACAATGCGATACAACGTGTTGACATCAAAGGAGTCAATCCCCGTCCGAGTTGGAACTTCATTGGTGTAAGAGCCGACTGCCAGTTCTCCTGCAGCAGCGAAACCGCCGCCAACGGCCGCATTCACTTCCATTTTGACATAGCGTGCTGTTTGCGATGGGAAGGTCACACGTTTCATGGTCTTGTCCCCATCCCATGTACCGCTTTTAACCGAAGTGAAATTCGTTCCGTCTTCGCTCACGTATAACGTATAGGAAGTAATCATGCCTTGTGTTAAATTTTGCGAAGGCAAGTAATTCAACATATTAATGTTATTGTACGTGTAGCCCAAATCCAATGTAATGGATTGAGGCAGAGATCCGCTGGTTTGCCAAACAGTCTCAGAGTAAGTGCCTACATAATCCATAAGTCCATCAATCGCATTGCTCGCATTCCCGCTAGTAGCCGTTGCTGAATTGGCGGTAATCGGATGCTCCATCACGATTGGCTGTTGCGGCAGTGGAGGACGCGATTGATTCGGAGTCCATGCTTGTCCGATCTGCGCTAATCGATTGACTACGTTGTTATCCAACTCCCCGTCTGGGTTCGGTGAAACGTTGAGCAAAAAGTTTGTATAACGCGGTTCCAAATAACCTAGATGATCCTGCACAATATTCGTTACGCTTGCCGGCTCTGTATTCGTCATCCAATTGTGCCAGAACCATTGATTGGAGACGAGCGGCATGCCCTGGTTTGCGGCAAACGTATTATTGGAAGGTGCCCAAACGCCCTTAGGTTCTTCAAAATAAATGATGTCCTCATCCCATGGCTGCGTTTGTCCATTGTGATCCACAATCAGAATATTAGGCTGTAGGCGCTTGATCAATTCGCGAATTTCCTGGTAGGGAACTTCATTATGGCCCATCTCCCAGGCCCAGCCGTCGATAATCAGTACCGGAATTTCGCCGTAATTCGTCAGCAACTCTGTTAGTTGCCCTTTAATAAATTCGATATCTGCTCTGCTGATGGACCCTTTCGCGATACCTTGCTGACGATCCCAGATAGAGAAATATAGCCCGGGCAAAATTCCTTGCGCACGCATGGAATCTACATATTGCCTCACAATATCTTTCTTGTAGGAGCTGTTCATCACATTGTAATTGCCATATTGGGTTGGCCACAGGGCAAACCCGTCATGGTGCTTGGTCGTAAGAACCGTATATTTGATGCCTGCGGATTTGGCGGCTGTCGCCCATTGGTCCGTGTTCACATGCTCAGGATTAAAAGAAAGTGGATCTTGTCCTGGCGTTACCCATTCCTGATCATGATAGGTTCCCATGTTATAGTGGATAAACATGCCAAACCTGAGGTCCACATAGTTTTTCTGATTCGTGTAACTATCATTTACAACAGGACTTGCTATATTTTGATTATTTGTAGTCGCAAACACGGGGGCCACTGAGACAAATAAAAGCATAAATATTAGCCCTACACATGTTGAAATCCTCTTATACAAATAATTCCCCTCCTATGCGCTTAATACTTGCTCAAAACAGAAATAAGTTCTTAACGGGAAGAAGCAAGCCCGCTGACAGCGGGCTTACCATAAATCACTTTGACATAGCCATTATTTATTGATCAAATTCACATACTGAAGCACTCGTTTGATGATGACAGCCGCTTCAGCGCGAGTCGCTACATCTTGAGGTGCAAAAGTCGTTTCTGTTTTGCCTTGAACCAAACCTTTGCCCACGGCATTTGCTACCGCGCTGCGAGCATAATCCGACACTAGGTCTTGATCAGCGAACGAAGTATTCGTCGAAGCCGCATTAAATGCTGATGTTCCTTGAACGAGCCCAATCGCTTTCATCATCATCACGACCATCTGCTCTCTTGTAATCTGAGCATCTGGGTTGAATCTGCCTTCGCCAACACCTTCGACCAAGCCGTATTTCGCTGCTGTACCTACCTCTGACGCATACCACACTGTAGCGGCAACATCTGTAAATGAGGATGGCGTCGTTTCGGTTGGTAAGCCAAGTCCTCGTACGAGAAGTGCTGCAAACTGAGCCCGCGTCACTTGCATCTCCGGTGTATACGTGTGATCCGTTGTCCCGTTAATAATCATTTTGGAAGCTAACTCCTCAACATCCTTCTGTGCCCAATGACCAATCATATCGTCAAATGATTTCTTATTCTGAACGATAGCATACATACTGTTCGTGTTACGGATGATGGTTACTTCTGTCTTACCGTTCTTCGTTGTGAACACAGATGGAACGAATTGCATTTCCCCCGTGATCGGGTCGTACACAACTGCAGTAGCCTTCGAAGGATCCTGAATGACACTATCTAATTGAATGACACGTGTTACAAACGTGTTGCCAAAATTGTGGATCTCTTCTTCTTTATCCTTGGATTTCAGAATGATTTTGTAATCGATGATATCGCTTACTCGCTTCATACCATTCTCTGTGATGGATTGATCAAATTGCAGTTCATGCTGGCTTTTCGCTTTATCAATGCGAATGATGAGTGTTGCGCTAGCATCTGAACCGGCATCCGTACCAACTTGGTTTAGGATCGAAAGCGGCAGATCATACGTGCCTAAATGCGTGCGAATCGTCAAAATGGTTCCTTGATTATCTTTCAGACTGTTGCGCAAGATATCCAGTGGCAGTTCTACAGCGTTCGATGCACGAGTCCCTGGAATATCAAAATTAAGAACTGGATGATCCATACTGGTTGATGTGTGAAGATCTGCTAGTTTTTGAGTCAGTCTCTCACGATCGATAACTGCGGTTACCGATGTCCCGCCGCCCTCAATCCGCATTTCTGATTCTTTGGGTACATATAGAGTCGGATCTTCTTTTGTCGGCGTTGTACCTCCACCTCCACCTCCACCTCCACCTGGGCCCGGATTAGTGGTCTTTGCGTCAATCTGAATGGAAGCTTGATGGCTTACTTGCCAAACAGCAGGCAATAATTGTGAAGTCACTGTCGTCATTTTTTGCAGACTTACGTTAGCCGATCCACTTTGAATAGCTTTGAATGACAACGTACACATACTAAGGTCGCCGCTCTCACCTGCTACTTTACCTACTTTGGTCAAAGCGAAAGTAATTTGATTACCAGTATTTTTAACAACCTTATAACCCTCAAATGAGCCATTCGATTGATCTTTGTTGAATTCCAGTCGCGCTGCGTCATACGTTAATACAACTTCATATCCGTACAAATCCGTTACATTGTGACCTTGAATTGTAATGGTTACGTTCTCTCCTACCTTCACTTGAGAAATATTTGGCTCTGCTGTGAATGACGGAGTCCCTGCCCCTAGGGCCATTCCGATCGGTAATACCGTCAATAAGAGCATCCAGGTCATTAGTAATAAACCAACTTTGCGCATTTTGGCACACTCCTTTTTTAGTAGCATAGGAAACTGGAAAGAGAAAGGATTCTCCTTTCTCTTTCCAATTCATGTCATTTAATATTCTAAGATCAAACTAGCAATTTTCGTTAAATCGAGAATGTCGATCTTTCCGTCATGAACGACGTCTGCTGCTTTAGCCTTATTCCAATCCGCACTTCCTGTATTCATTCCGAAATATAAAGCTACTGTGCCTAAGTCTCCAATATTGATTAAATTGTCTTCATTGGCATCTCCTAGTGCGAAGACAGTAATCATTTGTTCGTTAAAGACTTGCACCGCTTGATTTAACACATTAGCTGCATTATCGATCTCTTGCTGCGTAGACGCAGAATTCGATTTGATCGTTTTGGCGATGGCAATCGCTTGGGCTAGCTCTGCCTTCTTACCAATTGGATATTGTCCGACATCAGATCCTTCTACCGCTTTATCATAGATGTTTTGTGCTATGTCGATAAGTGTCTGAAGCGTTGTCTTATTCACAGTTCCAACGGAAACCATTAAAGTAGTTAACTGGGAATCCACTTTTTGACCTAGTCCATTAGAAACAGCTACCTTCGTCAGTTCAAAGTTCAGCGGCAATGATGGTATATTCGGTTTCGCTGTCCAATTGATCTTGAATACATCTCCGCTTGTTGTTATAGCCCCCGCTGCTCCTTTGCTTGCAGCTATAATCCGAATTTCTCCTGGTACGTTTGTGATGGTCGGAATCAATTCATAATCGGATCTTAACAAGTCCACAGATACATAATTAACGGAATTCACATCAAATTTCAGTTTCATATCAATCGCGTATACCGAAGAAGATTCGTTAGCAGACACGTTGTTTAAGCCAAAATTCGTAGAGAATGCTGCGCCAGCTAGAATCGAGACTGGGCCCGTAAGTGTTGACTGCATCACAGTAGTCGGCAGAGGTGTCTGACCACTAATGATAATATACGTGGAGCCTTGGATACCGCTGCCGTCTGTAGCCGTTGCTACCACTTTCACGATTCCGTTCTTCTTAGCTGTAAGTACTCCATTGCTATTGATAATTGCTCGATCAGTAAGGGTTACGCCATCTGTTTCATAGACGGACCATGCCACTGACTTGTTCGTCGCATTGGCAGGGAGCACCGAAGCTTGCAATTGAAGACTTCCATCCTTCACGGTAATCGTCGACGTCGAACTTGTGACTGCTATCGATAGTACGTTATACACGTTATCCGTAACCGTAACATTAGCTACAGCTGGTATGGCTGTGCCATTTACAGTTCCGTTCACACTAAAAGTACCAGCTACTGCATACGCAGAAGCGTTAATCGGATTCCACTGGACCGATTTAGTGGCCGTTATGTTTGTATCATTGTTATAAACGACAGTCACATTCGCAGGGAGTACTGGCGGAGCATAGGTAGCCGTAGCCACGCTTACTGGCATAACTCCTGTAATTACTGGTGCTGCAATGGCTTCCCATTTCGCATATAGGGTGATATCTGTTGCTGGAATGGTATTAACAGCGAAATCCCATCCGGTAGTTAATGCCGCATTTTGGTACCAGCCAGCGAACGTAAATCCATTTTTCGTCGGAGCTTCTGGTGCAGTAATAGTAGAACCGGATACGGCTCCGTAAACGGAACGAACTTCACTGCCGCCGTTTGTGTTGAAACTCACTGTCGTACCTGTTTTAAAGATAGAATAATCCCACTCCGCATACCATCTTGCGGCAATCGTTCGATTCTGAGCATTCAAATCGATTGGAAGCCATACATATCTGGAATCCTTCAGATCACTCGGGTACCAGCGATCAGCCATGAAGATGAATTTATTCGGCACAAGATCTCCATTGCCATCTCGGTAAGGTAGAACATATGTGCTCTGGCTTTCGTGTGTCGTGTGTTTCCAGTCATCCACGAACGGATCACCTTTATGTTCCCATGGGCCGAATATGCCATTTGTCGCCACATGATATTCCGCTTGGTTCGGGTCCCAACCTGACTGTCCGGATGTAATCATGTAATAGACACCATCCTGCTTGAACATCGCCGGCGCTTCTCTGTACCATGGGAAAGCTCTCACATAATGAGTACCTTCCACAGACTGACCGTTCGCATTCGTAGCCGGACCCGTGTAGTCATCATTCAGCATCGTGATGACAGTCCGCTCGTTCCCTTCGGATGCATAAATCAGATAAGCCTTGTCATCCGTCGCATCATTGCCGTCATCGTCTACAAACAGCGTCATGTCGCGAAGCATGCCTTCTCCTTCGCTGCCACCCCATCCACTATTCGGCAATCGGAACGTGTCGAGATACTTGAATGGACCCGCTGGCGAATCGCTGATCGCAACGCCGCCTGCCGCCGTCCAATACTTACCGGCGATCGGCCCGTCTTGATGCCACCACATCACATATTTATCCGTTTTCTTGTTGTAGACGACCTTCGGACGTTCAACAACTTTATCCCAGTTGAATTCTTTATACATCGCTTGCTTCTCTGCATTTGTTTTGTCCGCGTACAATGCATTAAGCTCAGCTATGCGTTCAGGTGAATTATGTTTGCTTAACGAATTGACCGGCGATTTCATCGAACGTGTGTAATCGCCATTTCGATCCGTGATATTGACAACTCGATTAGGATCGAATGGAACTCCGCTGTTCTTGTAAGTCTCAGAATTCTCATCCAAGTACAGTGGCAGGTTTCCGCCAGACAATACATCTTCGCCTAGTTGCGGGTTGTTGAATACCGGCAAGACAACCCCTTCATTTTTCCAATTGTACAGATCTTTCGAAGAGTACGCGTGAACGCCTGTTACCGGTACATAACCCGAGCCAACATTATTTTCCGTTTTGTCTTCGCCATACCAGTAATATGTTTTGTTCTTCTCGTTGTACAGAATGCCACCGCCATGAGCCTGGATAGGAACGCCGTCTCCATCCAGCCACACTTCACCGCTCTTAATGGAATCTGTCTGACCTATGGTCGCGTATAAATTGTACATGTCTTGCAGAACTTTGGTGTAGTAAGCAATACTTTCCTTCGTCAAATCGCTAATCGTACCGATCGCTGCAATTTGATTTTCAATCGTGGTTGCTACTTTCGGACTAGTGCTCAAAGCTGTACGTAATTGAACAATTGCATTGTCCAAACTGCTTGTATCGAAAGCCGTTCTTTGTTTCTGACTAACTGAGATTTCTGCTGTAGTCAGCGTATCGCCATCTCCACCAGTGGTTATCGCCTGAATAGCAACATATCTGGCTTTGTTAGAATTGAACGTAGCTGTCTGACTACTTGTGCTTGTAGCATCCCATGTCCCATTCGCCACAAAAGTGAAGTGCTGATTTAAATACGTTTGCGTGCCGTTAGCGGGTACATTCGTTAAATCTTCATCGCTGTAGTAAACCTTGAATTGTTTAAATCTACCGTTTGCTTTATCTTGCCTTGGTGTAATCGTGATCTTGCCAACATCAGCTTTGCTCTGACCCAGATCTATGATCAAATAATCGCCCGATGCGTATTTTCTTCCGTTCGATGCCCAGTTGGTCTCATAGTAAGTCGAATTGTTGTTATCCAGCATAAGACTGGCAGGATTCGAAGAATAAGCTTCTGGCGCATAAAACACCTTAATACCAGTAATCTTCTGTTCATCAACTTGGAGATTTGCAATCTCAGCTGTAATTTTTCCTGCCTGTTTCACGATTCCTTCCTGCGTAGCGGTTGCACTACTCAGCATCGCTGTACCTTGCGTAAGAAGCGATTGCAAATTAACCAAATAGGAAGGATCTTTCGTAAAGCCATTCACAAATGTAGTTGCAGTTGCTATCGCTCCTACGAGGCTGGACTTATCCATTGTAAAACCAGCCATGCTAAAGATATTGATCTCTGCAGCTGATGCATACTGCTTGCCAGTATCACTTTTCGATTCAAGTGCCGTAAATTTTAAATAAGTAGCACCGTGCGGGCTGAAGGTTGCTGTTTTTTCCAATCTGTCCACATCCCAAGCACCTTCTGCGACTTTCGTATAAGCGATGCCATCCGTGCTGACGGAAACTTCATACTTAGTCACTACACCATTCCAATCTGAATCTTGTCTAGGCACATAGCTAAGCTTGTATACACCGTCATAAGCCTTGCCAAGATTGTAAGTAATCGTGTGTGGAAGTGGTGTATAGGAACCGTCATAGGCCGTATGCCATTTCGTTCCGGTGTCTCCATCCAACGTCTTACTTGATGATTCACCTGAGGCTGAGCTCGTTGACGATGCCGTCATTTGGCTTTGTGGAATTCGTCCGATCGGGCTGTAACGGAGGTTATATTCCGTAGCCAGACTGCCTGCCATCTTCGAAATATCTTCCTGTGTTACGTTGACCGTATCACGAACTGTCTTAGCTTGTGTAACTAACGTTTGCAAAGCAGTCAATTCTGGATTAGTAGCAAGCAGCGCCTCTGCACTAGTAATTGCTCGGTCTAGCATGGCCTTATCTACTGTAAACCCTGGCTTTCTCACGATATTGATTTCAGCAGCCGACCCGTACTGTGTACCAGATCCGTTATTGGACTGAATAACTGTGAACTTCACATAGGAAGCGCTCACTGCCGAGAATGTGGCCGTTTTCTCTGACTTGTCGTTACTCCAAGTGCCTTCGGCAACGTTCGTGAAATTCGTGCCGTCTGTGCTGACAGCGACTTCATATTTGGTTGCAACACCGTTGAAACTACTATCTTGTCTAGGCAAGTATTTCAACTGATAAATATCGTTATAAGTTGTTCCATTCGTTTTATCCAATTTATAAATGACAGAATGGGGAGCCGGAGCTGGCGTGCCTGACCAAGCAGAGTGCCAATTGGATCCCGTATTGCCATCTAACGTTTTATCTGGTCCTTCCCCTGAGGCAGCGCTGCTTGCCGTTACACTCATCTGGCTTTGAGGAATAACGGTGCTGCTCGTATACGAGGCGCCATCAATAACGAACGTTGTAATTGATTTCGCTCCAACAGTTGCACGCAATGTGTTATTCATAACCGGAAGACTTCCCTGCTGGACCACGTTTTCCGTAGCGGAAGAAACATAAGGTGTGGCATTCCCGGTAATCGAATCAAACTTTGACATGTTTAAGGAGATGTCTTGGCTGCTCGTATTTGCATTTCGATATACAACATAGATTTTATTCTGTATAGGGTCATAGGCCGATAATGTGTTGTCATTGTTATCAGCAATGAATCTCGAACCTTGGGGAATAAATTTGCTAAATTGCGCCATCGCGTAATACTTTTTCCCGAAATACCAATCTTGTGTATCGAAATCAGCGTGAAGGAGACCCCAGTTCATGTTTTCCTTCTGCATATTTTTCTCGCTCTCAATAGCTTGCCAAAGGACCCAAGCCTTAGGTTCAAGCCAAGTAATATCCGTCATTATTCTTTCGGCTAATGCCAATGCCGGTTCAAAATCATCGTGATTGTGAGCAACGCCCGAAGGACCCAAATCCACTTCAGACATCCATAACGGCTTGCCAGCAGATTTAGCGGCATCTCTCACAGCAGTTCGATTTGATCCACTATACGTGTGGGTATTCATTTGTCCTATGTTAGCCTTAGTTGTAGCGTTATAAGAGTTCCAATTGGTCATAAATGTATCTACACTTGTCTCATCCATGGCCGAAATCTGAACAGATTGCAATCCTTTGTCATTAAGCTTAGCGCGAGTGGCATTAATAATTTTGGCTTGAGAAGCCGTATCCCAATGCGAACCTTCTTGTCCCCCGCCAAATCCCCAATAATTCGTATTCGGCTCATTCACCGGGGAAAGTGTGTTGAAATGAGTCCCCTCCGCATCGAAATATTCGACAACTTTCGCCAAATATTCAGCAAAATTGTCATACTCTGTCGATTTCAAGTTATCTTTCCAAGCATCTGTATGACCAGTCGTACTGCCACTGACCGTCATATAGTAGGGAGCAGAATTGGAGAACGCTTCCAATTTATTAGCTCCTCTTGCTTTTGCTGCTTGGAGCCACCAGCGTTGATTCGCATCTTGCGTCCAATCGTACACTCCTGCGGATGGCGAGAACCCAGGCACTTCTCCACCTTGACGCATCGTCTCATAAGCTGGATTTTCACCGCCGCCAATGTTATATCTGGCAATATTAAAATTCAAACCTTGAGGTGAATAGAGGGCATCGGCCAATGCATTTCGCTTAGCGTCTGGCCAACCTCCTGTTACATTTCCAAACCAAGCTAATGCAGTTCCCCACCCATCCCATGCTTGTTGCATATTACTCGGATCTAACGTGATCGCAGTCGTAGCAGCACTGGCCTTCTGAGTAGTTAATCCATAAAACACAGGTGAAACTAAAGTAAAAGCAAGACAAGAAGCAAATATTCTTTTTCCAACTTTTCTAGTCATCCATACAACCCCCTTTTAAATAGCCTAAACGCCATAACCATAATTTGGAAACGCTTACCGATTTATTCAAAAAAA
>NZ_WHNY01000094.1 GCF_013141695.1 Paenibacillus plantarum | reverse complement strand
CTTCCATAGCTCAGTCGGTAGAGTGCATCCATGGTAAGGATGAGGTCACCGGTTCGATTCCGGTTGGAAGCTCCAGTAATTTTCAAGTAAGGCCCGTTGGTCAAGTGGTTAAGACACCTCCCTTTCACGGAGGTAACAGGGGTTCGAGTCCCCTACGGGTCACCAATATTCCCCACAAAGTGACGTATTGCTGTCGAAGAATATTCCGATTACTTTGCGTGGACCCCAAAAGAATTACATTTTATGGAGGCTTAGCTCAGCTGGGAGAGCATCTGCCTTACAAGCAGAGGGTCGGCGGTTCGATCCCGTCAGCCTCCACCATTAACTTTATATGCCGTTGTAGCTCAACTGGTAGAGCAACTGACTTGTAATCAGTAGGTTGGGGGTTCAAGTCCTCTCGACGGCATGTTATTATTGGGGATTAGCCAAGCGGTAAGGCAACGGACTTTGACTCCGTCATGCCAAGGTTCAAATCCTTGATCCCCAGCCATTTTTTCATAACACATGAGTCATTAGCTCAGTTGGTAGAGCACCTGACTTTTAATCAGGGTGTCGTAGGTTCGAATCCTACATGACTCACCATTTGCCTTATTTACAACATGCGCGTATGGCGGAATTGGCAGACGCACTAGACTTAGGATCTAGCGGGTGACCGTGGGGGTTCAAGTCCCTCTACGCGCATTAAATCCTCACTTGTATTCATACAATTGAGGTACCCTGCGGAAGTGGCTCAGCGGTAGAGCATCGCCTTGCCAAGGCGAGGGTCGCGGGTTCGATCCCCGTCTTCCGCTCCAAAGTTTTATGCGCCCTTAGCTCAGCTGGATAGAGTATTTGACTACGAATCAAAAGGTCGGGAGTTCGAATCTCTCAGGGCGCGCCATTCTTCATTATAAGTTATAAACGTATCGGGACGTAGCTCAGCTTGGTAGAGCACCTGCTTTGGGAGCAGGGGGTCGCATGTTCAAATCGTGTCGTCCCGATCATTTTTCTAAACTACGCGGGCGTAGTTTAATGGTAGAACTTCAGCCTTCCAAGCTGATCGCGCGGGTTCGATTCCCGCCGCCCGCTTACTAAGAAAGAGCCACCTTCGGGTGGCTTTTTCTTTTATCTAGGGAATTGAACCAAGGGTTCGACCGTCCGTACAAACATCTATGAAACAACCCAAATAGGACGAGCGTCCAAATATACCGCCATAGGCTTCCTTAGGAAGCAATTTAAATCCGAATTTGGAGTATTCCCGCCGCCAGCTTACTAAGAAAGAGCCACCTTCGGGTGGCTTTTTCTTTTATTCCAATATACCGTCTAACTCCTTCTAATTAGGAAATAATACAAATCAAAGCAGCGCAGAATCTTATCAATACATTAATTACCACCTAAAAACGTACGGTTTTTTTATTTTAATACTATGTGTAGCGATCAGATTGTGGTAAAATATTCTGAAATGAGTTTTTATAGCGACTAGCTTTTGCAGAGAGAAGCATTAATGCATCATAGTGAATAGATGGGGTGGAGAGTAATGGTAGAGAGTGAGATCGTCCAACAAAAACAAAGTACGAATAACCTGCTGCGTAGAGATATTCGGTTTCTTGGACACATACTAGGCGAAGTTCTTGTACATCAAGGCGGAAATGATCTGCTGGATGTTGTTGAAAGAATTCGCGAAATGAGCAAGTCGTTAAGAGCACACTATGTTATTGAGATCTATGATGAGTTTAAGAAAACGATATCTTCACTAGATCCGGAAATTCGCCATCAAGTGATACGCGCTTTCGCTATATACTTCCAACTAGTTAATATTGCTGAACAAAACCATCGTATTCGCCGTAAACGTGACTACGAGCGCTCATCAGGGGAATCTGTACAACCAGGTTCGATTGAAAGCATTGTACAAGAGCTTAAGAATACGAATGTTCCTTATTCCGAGGTACAAGAAATACTTAAAGCGATCTCTCTAGAGCTCGTAATGACGGCTCATCCAACGGAAGCTATGCGTCGTGCAGTGCTTGATATTAATCTACGCATCTCTGACGATATGATGAAGCTGGACAACCCTAACTTAACGTACCGTGAGCGTGAACAATTGCGTGAGAAGTTGTTGGGTGAAGTGCTTAACTTGTGGCAAACCGATGAGCTGCGTGATCGTAAACCGACGGTAATCGACGAAGTGCGTAACGGCTTGTATTATTTTGACGAGACGTTATTCGATGTATTGCCAGAAGTTTACCATGAGCTTGAGCGTTGTCTAAATAAATACTACCCAGAAGACAAATGGCATGTACCGTCCTTCTTGAAATTTGGATCATGGATCGGTGGAGACCGTGACGGAAATCCATCTGTTAGAGCGAATGTGACATGGGAGACGCTTGGTCTGCACCGCCAATTGGCTTTGCAGAAGTATGAGGAAATCCTGAGAGAATCTTTAGCACACATGAGTTTCAGTAAGAACATTGTGAATGTGAGCGAAGCTCTAATCGATTCGATCCAATGTGATCGCGAAGCGATGGGGAACGTTCAGGATGTTTGGCGCAATGAGAAGGAACCATACCGCATCAAGACAACTTATATGATCGAGAAGATTCATAATACGGGCAATGCGAATGTACCTGCTGCACAGAAGTACAATAGCCCTGAAGAGTTTATTCAAGATTTGCAAGTTATGGAAACTAGTTTACGTGCGCATTTTGCAGACTATGTGGCTGATAAATATATTAAGAAGTTAATACGTCAAGTTGAGTTATTTGGTTTCCACTTAGCTGCTCTAGATATCAGACAGCATAGTAAAGAGCATGAGAATGCGATGACGGAAATTTTGGCGAAAATGGGTATTACGCCGGATTACAGCAAGCTTTCGGAAGATGAGAAAATTTCACTGCTCACGAATGTTTTGAATGATCCACGTCCTATCACGTCTACGTACTTGGATTACACGGAAGGCACGAAAGAATGCCTAGATGTGTATCGCACAGTAGGTAAAGCGCAGAAGGAATTCGGACGTAACTGTATTAATAGTTACTTGATTTCGATGACGCAAGGTGCAAGTGACATGCTTGAGGTTGTTGTGTTTGCCAAAGAGGCGGGCCTATACCGCAGAGAGAGCGACGGAACCGTTACGAGCACTGTTCAGTCTGTTCCGCTTTTTGAAACGATTGACGACCTTCATGCTGCGCCTGGTATCATGAGCACATTGTTAGCGATCCCTGCATACCGAGATAGCATTGATCCTGAAACACAGATACACGAAATTATGCTGGGTTATTCCGACAGTAATAAAGACGGCGGTGTGATTACAGCGAACTGGGAGTTGCGCATGGCGCTTCAAGATATCACAGAAGCGGCGAAGAAATTTGGCGTGAAGTTGAAGTTCTTCCATGGACGTGGTGGGGCATTGGGTCGTGGCGGTATGCCACTTAACCGAAGCATTCTAGCTCAACCGGTTGAAACCCTTGGTGGCGGCATTAAGATTACGGAGCAAGGTGAAGTTCTTTCTTCCCGTTATTCCCTGCAAGGGATTGCTTACCGTAGTTTGGAGCAGGCAACATTTGCTTTGATCACAGCATCGAAGCTGTCCCGTTCCCCACAAAGACACCCGCTAGAAGATAAGTGGGAAAATATTATGCGTGGTATTTCGGAGCAAGCACAGACGAAGTATCAAGATCTTATTTTCAGAGACGAAGACTTCTTAACGTTCTTCAAAGAATCCACACCGCTTCCGGAGATTGGCGAGCTGAATATCGGTTCCCGTCCATCTAAGCGTAAAAATAGCGATAAGTTCGAAGATTTGCGTGCAATTCCGTGGGTATTCTCATGGACGCAAACGAGATACCTGCTACCAGCATGGTATGCAGCGGGCACAGGCTTGCAAAGCTTTGCTCAAGGCAACGAAAGCAACCTAGCAGTCCTCAAAGAGATGTATGAGGATTGGTCATTCTTCCGCACAATGATTGATAATCTGCAAATGGCGTTAGCGAAAGCAGATCTTCTCATCGCGAAGGAATATGGCAGCTTGGTGAAGGAGTCCGCGATTGCAGAGCGTATTTTCAATCTGATCAAAGACGAGTATGAGTTGACGTCTTCAATTATTTTGCAAATTACAGGTCAGCAAGAGATTCTCGATAATGTTCCAGTTATTCAAGAATCCATCAAATTACGTAACCCGTACGTGGATCCACTTAGTTACATGCAGGTTGAGTTGCTTACTGAGCTACGCGCACTGAGAGAAAACAATGAAGACGATGCGATTCTGCTTCGTGAAGTACTACTTACAATCAACGGGATTGCCGCGGGACTTCGGAATACGGGCTGATCCTTACGACAACATAATATAAACTACAGGATGATAAAGTCGGGGGCTTGCAGCAATGCAGGCAGCTCGGCTTTTCCTGTAATTACGGGAATTGCCCAAGTCAGGGGGGCGCGGCAGCATGGGGCGATGGTTGGCAATAGTCCTTGTCCTTATTGGGGCTTCAAGCTACGGCTTGCTTTCATCATATATTAAAATGGCCTATGATCAAGGTTTCACAGATGGGCAAATTACACCTGCTCAGATGACGATGGGAACCGTATTCGTATGGGTATTGATTCTTTTTCACAAGAAGTCGTGGGTAAATCCGTTTAGAGGTCCTTGGATCAAGTTGGGGTTGATTGGGATTTTTGGACTGTCGTTAACGACGGTCGTATATAATATTGCGCTGCAAGAGTTAGATGCTTCCTTATGTATTATTCTTCTCTTTCAATTTACGTGGATGACGATTGCTATGGATTGTATCGTGAAACGGAGATTGCCTAAACGCATGGAAGGGATTGCGATTGCGCTGATTCTGGCAGGGACGATTCTTGCGGTGAATGTGTTTGATACCAACTGGGGAGAGCTCAGTATTCTGGGTATACTATATGGACTTATCTCTGCGTTAGCGTATAGTGTTTTTCTGTTTTTCACGGGACAAGTCGAGAGTTCATTGCCTCCGCTCATGAATTCTGCGATCATGCTGACGGCTGCGCTGCCGATTATGTACGTTTTGTATCCCCCGACTGTTTTTGTTCATGAAAATGGTGGTATGCTGTTGCTGTGGGGATTGCTGCTCGGGTTCCTAGGCCAGGTTGTACCGACCGTTTCATTTAATATCGGAATTCCCAAGATCGGAAGTGCACTTGCAGCAATGCTTGGATCTGTAGAGCTTCCAGTGGCTATTCTTGCGGCTTCTTTACTCATTGGGGAACCGATTACGGGGTTACAATGGGGAGGCATGGTCCTGATTCTAGGTGGAATTATAATTTCTGAATACAAATCGTGATTTCTGACGTATATAGTAGAAGAGGGAATTTTATTATCAATAAATGGATGTTGAATTGTCGAGAAGCCGGAGGAAAACCAATTGAACTTTGTTGAAGCACGACTGGCTAAGCTGGCCAGTAATGGGGATCGCAATGCTTTTGCAGAGCTCGTGGAGCTCTATAAAGACAAGATCTTTCATTTGGCTTACCGCATGCTGAATAACAAGCAAGAAGCCGAAGATGCCGTGCAGGAAACGTTCTTGCGCGTGTATACGAATTTACATCGATATGATGAGAATCAGAAGTTTTCGACGTGGATTTTTCGAATCGGGACAAACTTATGTATTGATAAACTGCGACGAAGAAAGCAAACGTATTCGCTGGATGCCGAAATGACAGATGGCGAAGGCAATGATTATTATGCGATGCTGCCTAGCGATGAGGATACACCAGAGAAACAACTGATTGTCTCTGAAACGCAGGCACAGATTCACCGAGCGATCGAGGCGCTGCCAGAGAAATATAAATCCGTTGTCATTCTCAGGTATCTGCACGATATGTCACTTCAGGAAATTAGTGATGTGCTCGACATGCCCGTCACCACGATCAAAACGCGTGTCCACAGAGGGCGGGAGTACTTACGAAAACGACTGGAGCAGGAGGAACAAGTTGTTAGTACAAATCCTGTTCGAATCTGAAACATATTTGAAATCGAAACGTATGGTATATCACAATATGCAAAAGTCTAAGAAAGGGGTGGCTGTAACGTGAATTGTAAAGAAGCCCTCCCGCTCATACATGAATATCTCGACGGTGATTTACCAAAGACGGATGCTCTACCTTTGAAAGAACATTTGATAGCCTGTCAGGCGTGTCATAATACTTTCAAACAGCTGGAGAAAACGGATGCTTTGGTTAGAATGCTGCCCTCCATTAAAGTACCTGATACGTTAACTGCACAGATTATGAGCGGCTTACCACCGATGAAAAAGAAGAATACCTGGACGGATTGGATTCGCAGACACCCAGCTGTATCGGTTGCTGTGGTTTTCGGAACGGTCATGTTCGGAAGCTTCATATCGATGTGGGATGACGATCAGAATCTTATGGTGCAGGGAAGTAACCTTCAGGATGTCGTTATTCAAGGGGATACAGTAATTGTGCCGCAAGGACATACTGTAAATGGTGATCTTGTGGTCAAACGCGGGGAACTGAAGGTTGAAGGCGATGTAACGGGGAATGTCGTCGTGATCGATGGTTCAGTCAACCTAGCCTCAACGGCGCACATTTCTGGAGAAATCAAACAAGTCGATGAAGCATTGAGCTGGGTCTGGTACAAATTAGGTGAATTCGTAGGAAAAATCACGCCATAACGGAATGTCCCCTTATAGCTGAGACTATAGGGGGCTTTCTTCTTTTTATACATAGGAAAAATGAACCAATTCTCGCGCGATGAGTCTAGATAAATAGAAGTATACTTAGCTTTATGTTATGATTCCTATATAGAGAGAACTTTGTTTAGTCGCCTGGGGGAGAATACAATGGATTTGCTCACGAGCATCTCGGCTAAGGATATTGTCGATATACTCATCGTTAGCTATGTGATTTATAAATTGATCCTAGTGGTGCGTGGGACAAGGGCTATTCAACTGATGAAGGGTATCCTGGTGGTCGTCATTACCTGGGTCATTAGTATTTGGTTTCAGTTAAGTACACTGCAATGGATGGTGAATCAAGCTTTTACGTTCGGGGTACTGGGAGTTATTATTATTTTCCAACCGGAGCTAAGACGAGCCTTGGAGCAGTTAGGTCGAGGTAAGATATTCGGGAGTCGATCTTCTTCAGAAGAGGATCAAGATGTGAATAAAAGAATCAGCGAAGTGATTCGGGCTGCGAATTATTTGGCCAAACGTAAAATTGGGGCTTTGATTGTTTTTGAAAAGGATACGGGACTTACCGACTATGTGGAATCCGGTATTGCCATAGAGAGCAAAATCAGCGGAGAGCTGTTAATTAATATTTTTATCCCAAATACCCCTCTTCATGATGGCGCAGTTATTATTCGGCAAGGGCAGTTGATGGCCGCGGGTTGTTATTTGCCTCTGTCTGAAAATCCGTTCATTTCGAAAGAACTGGGGACTCGGCATCGGGCAGCGATCGGTATGAGTGAAGTCTCGGATGCGATGTGTGTGATTGTTTCGGAAGAGACAGGTCAAATATCGCTAACGATGAACGGACATATCGTACGGGATATTAAAGAGGAATCGTTGATTTCTAAGCTTTTTGAAGAGTTGAAGCCTAAAGCGAAAACAAATGATAAGAACCCTTTCATGAAATGGTGGGGAGGGCGTTCGAATGGATAAATGGTTACGTAATACAAACGTAGTACGGATTGTTGCGCTTGTTGTCGGAATACTGCTTTGGGTAGTCGTCCATATGGAAGAAACGAATATATCCGGGAACACAGCGCTGCGTGAGCGAGTAGAAACGATTAATAATGTCTCCATCACAACCAAATATGATGAAACGCATTACTTCATCTCTTCGATGAATCCTGCTAATGTACAGGTGATTCTGAAAGGGAAGGAATCGTCCGTTAAGAAAGTGACGGCTAGCAATACCTACCAGATTCAGCTGGATTTGACGCAGGTCGGTAAAGGCGACCATCAGGTTACCCTAGCACCGGTCGGAATTCCGTCGGATGTGGATGTGGAGATCGTTCCAAGAACGGTCCACGTCGTGATTGAAGAGTTGCAGATGAAAGAAGTACCTGTCGTCATTAATGTCAAAGGAACGCCTGCAGCAGGCCTCAAAGCGGGACAACCTATTGTGAAGCCAGGCAAGGTGTACATTACGGCACAGACGAGTAAACTCGATCAGATTGAGAATGTCCGCGGCGAGGTATCTGTGGATAAAGCACAATCAGCGGTGACGAAGCAGGTCAGATTGCAGGCTTTTGACAAGGAAGGCAAAGAAGTAACCCTTAACATTAATCCTTCGGTAGTCGATGTCGAGGTGCCTATCACAAGCCCGTTCCAAACGATTCCGTTGCAGATCAAAGTAAGCGGTGAACCTCCTGCAGGATTTGCCATTGCGATGATCACGCAAACCCCTGATAAGGTGACCGTATACGGCGCACAAGATGTCGTAGACCGCCTAGAATTCTATCAAGGGCCGCAGCTTAGTCTGCAGGATGTGAAGGAAACGAAAGATTTTTCACTGGACATTCCTCTCAGGAATAAAGTAACACAATTAGATCCTGCGAAGGTCACGGTTCATGTCGAGGTTGTGCCTTCAATCACGAAAGCTGTAGAAAACATACCGATTACGATTATTGGTCAAAATGAAAATTACGAAACCAAAGTGACGCAGCCAGCCTCGGCTACCTTGAATATTACGGTAGAAGGTGCTCCTGCCATAATTGATCAATTGAAAGTACAGGATATTCAAGCGATACTAGATGTTAGTAATTTGCCACCTGGTAAGCATGAATTGAAAGTAACTTTAAATTTGCCTACTTTCGTGAAGTTAGGACTTCCGCAAGAAGTGAAGGCGATCGTAGAAATCAGCGAGAAAAATGTTAAAGCAGCAAATCCATAATGGGGAATAGAGAAAGAGGAGAATACAAAAATGGGGAAATATTTTGGTACAGATGGTGTGCGCGGTGTCGCGAATGGCGAACTCACACCAGAATTGGCTTATAAGGTAGGACGCTGCGGCGGGTATGTGTTAACAAGACAGGCGAAGCATCCGAAAGTCGTGATCGGGAGAGATACACGCATTTCGGGGCCGATGTTGGAAGCATCCCTTGTAGCAGGATTGTTATCGATTGGTGTTGAGGTGATTCGTATTGGTGTGGTGAGTACGCCAGCGGTTGCTTATTTGACGAAAAAGCTAGGCGCAGACGCGGGTGTTATGATCTCCGCTTCTCATAATCCGGTTGAGGACAACGGGATTAAGTTCTTCGGAGGCGACGGCTTCAAGCTATTGGATGAGACGGAGCTTGAGATTGAACAGCTGCTCGATGCAGCTGTGGATGAACTGCCTCGCCCAGTTGGCGGCGAGATTGGTACGGTTTCGGATCAGCCAGATGCGAAGCATCTTTATCTGGCGTTCTTGAAGGAGACGGTGTCGAAATCGTTCGACGGCGTGAAGGTTGTTCTTGATTGTGCGAATGGCTCAGCCTATGAGCTGGCGCCTTTGATTTTCCGCGAGCTCGGAGCGGAAGTAATCACCATCGGCGCGGAGCCGAATGGGCGCAACATCAACGATTATTGCGGATCCACCCACCCTGAGACGCTACGCGCCGAGGTGGTTAAGCATGGCGCAGCCATCGGGTTGGCTTTTGACGGCGACGCGGATCGTCTGATCGCGATCGATGAGAAGGGCGATGAAGTCGACGGCGACTTCATCTTGAGCATTCTTGGCGATGCGCTGAATCGCAAAGGGAAGCTGAACCACGGCACCATTGTGACGACGGTGATGGCGAATATTGGCTTTTTCAAAGGGATTGAAAAAGCGGGCTTGAAGGCTCTGCAAACAGCTGTAGGCGATCGCTACGTGATGGAAGAAATGCGTAAAGGAGGCTACAACCTAGGCGGAGAGCAATCTGGTCATGTTATTTTCTTAGATTACATCTCGACAGGTGATGGCATTCTAACGGCTTTGCAATTGGTGAATACGCTAGTTGAATCCGGGCGTAAGCTGAGCGATTTGAAAGGGATTATGCGTAAGTTCCCGCAATTGCTTGTTAACATCCGTGTAGCGGATAAAAGCAAGTTGAAGGACAACGCAGTAATCGAAGAAGCGATCCGTAAAGTTGAGGATGAGCTTGGCGATAATGGTCGTGTGTTGGTTCGTCCATCAGGTACAGAGTCCTTGATTCGTGTTATGGCAGAAGGCCCAGACAAGGAACAAGTTGAAGCATATGTTCACGACATTGCAAAGGTAATTCAAGAGCAATTAGTCTAATTCATAGGTTGCTAGTCCCTCATTTTGCTAGAAAATAGCGAGATGGGGGATCCGGCATGCCAAAAACAAGTTGCATTACAGGGTTAAAATGCATATGATGAAGTTACTCAAGAAGGAAAGGCAGGGCAGAGGTTATTCGCAATAAATAGCGCCAGAACTCGCAAGCGGGACGGAAATGTAGCCGAACGGCTGCTACTACGCGGTGAGTTGACGAGGTGAAGGTGTTCGAAACATTCGGCGGGGACCTTCCGGCACGAGGAGTGCCGTTAAGTTGGAGAGCAAAATCGTTCGGGCGACCGGGCAGACAAGTATCCAACATCTATTAACGATTTATTTGAATTTTACACGTAAAGAACGCCCTTATAGATGGTTTATTTCATTATGATTTATGACTGATTGAAAATCAGATCCTTGACAAACAGCCCTTTACGATGCGGCTTATACAAATTTGGAGGTTGTAACTATGTGCGGTATTGTTGGTTATATTGGAAAGCGTAATTCTCAGGAGATTCTATTGGAAGGCCTTAAAAAGCTAGAGTACAGAGGCTATGATTCTGCTGGGGTTGCGGTGTATACGGCGGATGGATTGCAAATTAAGAAGGCTAAAGGCCGTATTGCGAACTTGGAGTCGAAGCTGGATGAAACGCCATTGAACGGAAGCGTTGGCATCGGGCACACACGTTGGGCGACACACGGTAAGCCTTCGGACGTGAATTCGCATCCGCACACCGATAATTCTTTGAAATTCTCCGTTGTGCATAACGGGATTATTGAGAATTATATTACGCTGAAAGAAGAACTAATCGCGAAAGGCCATGTTTTCGTATCGGAGACGGATACAGAGGTCATTTCGCATTTGATCGCAAGTTTGTACGAGGGCGATATCCTCAAAGCGGTTCAGAAAGCCGTGAAGCACATGACAGGTGCGTTTGCGCTTGGTGTTTTGACGGAGTTCGAACCAGATCGCCTCGTTGCTGTGCGTCAAGCTAGCCCGCTTATTATCGGGATTGGCGAAGGCGAGAACTTCATTGGTTCGGATATTCCAGCGATTCTGCAGTATACACGTAATGTGTTCATTCTAAATGATGGCGAAATGGCGCTATTAACGCGGGATGCTGTCGAATTAATGACGTTAGAGGGGAATTTTATTTCCAGGGAAATGTTCCATGTCGATTGGGACATTGTTACGGCGGAAAAAGCCGGATTTGATCATTTCATGTTGAAAGAAATCTATGACCAACCGAAGGCGTACCGCGATACGATGGGAAGTCGTATTTCGGCTGACGGTAAGAGTGTTACGTTGAATGAGCTTACGATTACGCTGGAGGCGATTCGTAACATCAGCCGTGTGCATATCGTCGCGTGTGGAACAGCATTCCATGCGGGTATGGTTGGGAAGTATGTTATTGAAAAAATGGCGCGTATTCCGGTGGAAACGGATGTAGCGTCTGAATATCGTTATCGTTCCCCGATTATCACAAAGGATACGCTTGTGATTGTCGTAAGCCAATCCGGTGAAACGGCGGATACGTTGGCAGCACTTCGTGAAGCGAAACGTTGCGGAGCGCACGTGTTGGCGATTACGAATGTTGTAGGAAGTTCCGTTGCGCGTGAGGCGAACGATATCATTACAACATGGGCAGGACCGGAAATAGCCGTAGCTTCGACGAAAGCGTACACGTCGCAATTGATCGCGTTCTACCTCTTGGGCTTGCACCTGGCGCAAACACTGGGCACGCAAACGCCTGAGGAAATTGCTGAAGTGATCACAGCGATGAAGGAATTGCCTGCGCAAGTTAGCGAGATCCTAGAGCAAGCAGAAGCTTTGAAAGTTGTTGCTGAAGAGATGGCGAAGCATGATAATCTGTTCTTTATCGGCAGAGGCTTGGATTATGCGGTAGCGCTTGAAGGCTCCTTGAAGCTGAAAGAGATCTCGTACATTCACTCCGAGGCGTATGCTGCTGGTGAGTTAAAGCACGGAACACTTGCGTTGATCGAGGATGATATTCCGGTGATCGCGTTAGCGACGCAGCATGAGCTGCTCGAGAAAACCGTGAGCAATATTAAAGAAGTGAAGGCGCGCGGCGCGAACGTGCTGGGTATTGCTGTGGAAGGTGAAACGGAGCTGCAGAAGTCAGTTGATAGCACGTTCATTATTCCTAAAACGTTGGATGTGTTGACGCCGGCGTTGTCTGTCATTCCTTTGCAATTGTTGTCGTACTACGCGTCGTTGGCGCGTGGGAATGACGTTGATAAGCCTAGGAATTTGGCGAAAAGCGTGACTGTTGAATAATTAAATCGAACGATCCTGAGACATCATGTCTAAGGATCGTTTTTTTTATGAAAGTCTATTGCACCAATTGCTCTAAATCTGGCTGTAGTTTATTTCGCAGTGCATAGAGCATGACCGCCCCGACGAGGAAGGCAACGGCATCCGCGATGACGAGCGACCAGACAACACCATGAAAGCCATTCATGCGATTCGCGATATATAGGACAGGGACGAGCGTCACACCCTGCACGATGGCCATGACGAAAGCAGCTTTTCCTTGACCTGTTGCTTGGAATATTCCTGTGAAAAGCGTTGTCGTCCCCGAAATGTATAGGGACAAGAATGTGACATGCAGAATATAGCTGCCTATTTCAATCAATTGCGGGTCGTTCGTGAAGAAGCCAATCAAGTGATCCGAAGTTAAGTACACGATAATACCGAAGACCGTAGCCAACGTGGCAACTATCATGATCGTAAAGCTGATCGTTTTCTTCATCCGTAGCTTATTGGCAGTGAAGGAAAAGGCAATGAGTGGCACAACTCCTTCACATAGCCCCATCAAGATAAACTCAGGGAATTGCAAGAGTCGTGATGAAATTCCGAAACCGGCAACCGCATGATCACCATATTCGATCAGGTAGTGGTTGAAGATTAGACTCATAGCCCCTAGAAAAATGCTCATAATAAATACAGGAACGCCAATTTTGAGGACGTTACTCAGGATCTCTTTCGATGCTTTGAACCATTTCCACGATAGACTAAGGAATTCACTTTTTCTGCCTATATAGATAGCGAAGAAGATGCTTGCCACAACGTTGGAAATGACAGTTGCCGTTGCAACGCCCATCACACCCCCGTGCAGGACAAAGATAACGAGTGCATCAAGAATAATATTGACGATTACGCTTAGAATCATCCCGATCATAGAGGTGATAGCGGATCCTTCGGCGCGGACAATGTTCTCAAGGGCGAAGAATAGGACGACAAACGGCGAACCGATGAGCATGATGGTCACATAGTCTTTCGTGAATGCAAAGGAACTGGCAGTTGCCCCGAGTCCATGAACAATCTGGTCGATGAAGGGTAGTCCCACAATCATCAACACTATACCGAGCGCAAGGCTTGCGTAGAACCCGAAGGAGGATACATGCTTCACCTCATCGTAGCTTTTCTCACCTAATAATCTTGAAATGAACGTACCTGCGCCCATGCCGATCAGATTACCCAGAGCCATAATAGCGGCAAACAACGGTAGGGTAAGCGCTAGTGCGGTCAGCATTTCCGTATTCTGTAGTGTACCAAGGAAATAGGCGTTAAGAATGGAGTAAATCACACTCATCGACATGCCGAGCATCATAGGAACGGCGAAATGAGCAATAGCTTTATAGATCGGTGCTTTTTCGAAATAATGGAGGTTTTCAGTTTCCATAGGGGTCACCCTTTCTCATGTATGGTTAGTTTAAAATTAGTTAGAATTCTAACTATATGATGATCATAACTCCTTTCCTTCATTCAGAAGGAGGGGAGTTACGAGAAGTGAAAGCATTAATATCTACGCCCAAAACGTTCGCCGTGTATTCATCGACATTGGCCTCGATACGTGCAAGAAAACTGAGCAGTAAGTTGGTTTCATCAACTGTAAAGTCTTTAAGTAGCGAATGATCAAACTCTTCAAAATACTGATCGAACGATCCGACAAGCGCTCTCCCGGCCGGGGTTACACGCAATAGGTTGCGACGCTCATCCTTCGGATCAGCCTTACGCACGATGAGGTCTTTCTTCTCCAAATTGTTGACCAGACTGCTGATCGAGGAGCCTTTACGGTTGAAGGTTTTCTCTAAATCTTTCTGGGAAAGTCCACCTTCTTCATTTCCATCAATAAAACGAAGCGCCAGCCCTTGCTCGATAGTCAGCCCATACGCTTCCAGCTTTTTATCAACGCCGATCTTCATCTTGAGACCGATCATACGAAACTGATGTTGTAGATTGCGGTTCTGCTCCATGGTTATCACCTTCAACTCTGAATTAGTTAGAAGTCTAATCGTTAGAACACTAACTAAATATACGGGTTTGGATTTCGTTTGTCAAATCGTTTTTTCGTCCATTCTTTACTGAGCGTTCTTAAACATGTATGATAGCAAGTAACAAGGAAAGGAGGTTATTCAGATGGCAAGACCTAAAGAGTTCGATCAGGAAGCTGCGCTAGACAAAGCGTTGGAGGTGTTCTGGGAGAAAGGTTATGAGAGAACATCGATTCAAGACTTGGTGGAGCATACTGGTGTTCATCGGGGAAGCTTGTATGATACGTTCGGGGATAAGCATAAATTATTCTTAACCTGTTTGGACCGTTTCCGAATGGTTGCGAAGGAACGTGTGTATTACATTTTGGAAGAGGAAGGTGAACCCAAAGAGGTATTGCAGCGCTTCTTTACGAAGCTGATCGATGTATCACTAAGCGATGAGCATCAGCGCCGCGGATGCTTTGTCACGAACACAGCCATGGGCATCGGTAACAGTGATCCTGTTATTTCACTGCGTGTGGAAGCTCATACACTCGATTTGGAAACGACGTTCTATCATTTCCTGATTCGCGCGCAACAAAAAGGGGCACTCAAGAGTAAGTTTGGGATTCGTGAGCTTGCACGGTTTCTTGTAAATACAAGACACGGTCTGCACGTTATGGCCAAAACAGCAACAGATCGCAAAATGTTGGAGGATGCAGCTGCGGTGGCTATGTCGATCTTAGTGTAAAGATGATATAGTCGTCGGTGTTTGCATAATTTTTAAAGAACGATAATTCTTGAATATACCGCATTTTCTTGCGAATTTAATACGTATATTTAGATGTAATTCTATTGGGGATAAGGAATGGTTAGAAATAGTTATTGACCTATCATTCTTAAATGAGGTATGCTGTATGACGTGGGGGAGATGCAGAACGATTGATAAGTAAGAACGCTAAACATACTCTGAAGTGTAAGAGTTTCATGGTCGACATAAAGGCATTTTTTTTGATCTTTTAAAGAATGATCGTTCTTAAATTATTATAAAAACAAACTGGAGGAATTACAATGAACATGACAAATCAAATTGCATTAGTAACAGGAGCTAATAGAGGTCTTGGACGTCAATTCACGATTGAATTGATTGCTAGAGGGGCTAAAGTATATGCAGGTGCTAGAAACCCTGAAACCGTAGATATCCCTGGTGCCATTCCGATCCAATTAGATATTACGGATCCGAAATCGGTAGCCGCGGCTGCAGAAGCAGCAAAGGACGTGACGTTGTTAATTAACAACGCAGGATCATCAACGGGGGCTTCATTGCTCGAAGGTGATTGGGATAACATTCAACTAGAATTCGATACGCATGTGTTCGGTACGCTCGGCATGGTCCGTGCATTTGCACCGATTATGGAGCGAAATGGTGGAGGAACTATTCTGAACGTACTCTCTGCGCTGTCCTGGTTCAGCATAGGTAGCGACGGAGCTTATACCGCTGCTAAATCGGCAGAGTGGGGATTGACTAACGTACTGAGACTGAATTTAGCTTCTCGCAACATAAGAGTTGCCGGTCTGCACGTCGGTTTTATGGATACGGATATGACTGCGAATATTCAGGCGCCGAAAGCTAATCCTACAGATATCGCCAAGATTGCTCTTGATGGCATTGAAGCCGGAAGCTATGAAATCGTAGCCGATGATACGAGTCGTCAAGTGCAGAGCGGCCTTGCAGGTGGCGTGAAGAGTCTGTACCCACAATTATTTCAGGCTAAGGAGTAAATCGTAGATCTCTTAGATAGAGCGAGTCCATAAATACTGAAGGAGGTAACGTGAATGAAAACATTGTCAACGAAAGCAGCCTTCTGGGCTGTAGCCTGGATTTTGACCATCAGTTTGTGGGTCAGTACAGCTCCTACGATTGTTTTTCCTATATATGCTTCAGAATGGCATCTCTCTAAGGCAGTAACGACAGGTATATTTGCAACGTACCCGATTGTACTTATTCTGGTCCTCGTTCTTCTAGGGAACATTTCAGATTACATTGGTCGTCGAAATACGTTATTGATCGGACTTATTTTTCTACTCCTAAGCGCATTAGCATTCGCATCAGCCCCGAACGTGTTCTGGCTGTTCGCTGGTCGTATCTTGCAGGGAATTGGCGTAGGACTCACGGCAGGATCTGGCGCAGCCGCACTTGTCGAATTTAATCCGACGTCGAATAAGAAATACCCTGGATCTATCAATACAATCACACAGGCCTTTGGTCTGTTCCTGGCAACGATTATAGGTGCAGTTCTTATCAAATATGCTCCATCACCGCTGCATTTTAGCTATTGGGTGTTGACCGCTATTGTGATCGTCAGCATGATCCTATCTCTCTTCATTCCTCAAAATAAAACACCGGAATCTATCCGGAAAACGGGCTGGAAGCCGCAAGGCATTCAAATCCCACCTGGTCAATGGGGGCTATACGCATTAGCTGCTCTAGCAGTTGGAACAGGGTTTGCGAATGGTGCAGCCTTCTTGTCACTAGGTGCCCAAATTGCACGTGATGTGATTGGAACGAATGACATTCTTGTCATTGGAACCGTTCTGTCGATAGCGTATCTGCTGGGCGCCGTTAGCGCTACAATTGCAGGGCGCTTGGGTCCTAGAACATCGATCCGTGCGGGGATGATCTCTGTCTTTTTGACAGTGATTATGCTAGTTACTGCTTCAGAGTTGCATTCCTTTGTGTTGTTTGTGATCGCGGCGATTCTCGGCGGACTTGGCTATGGCTTCTCGGCTGCAGGAGGAATCGGGATTGTCGTTATCAACTCGCCTGTTCAGTACCGCGTACAGTTTATCTCGGCTGTGCTGGTCGTCGCTTATTTATTCCAAGGACTCAGTGCCTATAGTGGCGGGGTGATTTCGACGGCTTTCGGCTTCAGCAACGCGATTTGGATTCTGTCTATCGTTGTGGCCTTCCTTGCAATCCTTACCTTATTCCTTTCGATGAAAAACCGTCTGGCCATGGTGTCAGCACCTGTTACGCCGAAGCCGATTGGATAAACGATGACGTTAGTGTAGGTTGTGTTTTATTCCGTTTGCATAGGGTGGGGGGCTATGATAAAATGCAATCAATAAAGGAGTGATTGGGATGACGGAGGAGAGCCACTCACACGACATGTGTGCAACTTCAAGCGAACGAAAGAGTCACCATTCCGATAAAGCCAAGAGTAATCTAATCACCCGATTGAACCGGATTGAGGGGCAAATTCGTGGGGTTAAGGGGCTTATTGAGAAAGATACGTACTGTGACGATGTGCTGAATCAGATTTCATCCATCCAATCCGCGTTAAATGGGGTAAGTAAGCAATTACTTGAGCATCATATGAAAAGCTGTGTGATTGATCGCATTCAAGAAGGCGATGAAGAAGTAATAACCGAGTTATTAACAACGATCAATAAACTCATGAAATGACGGATCTGATCTGGAGATCAAACCAACGTAGCTATAAGGACTTCACCAAATAGGTGAGGTCCTTATGTGAGTTAAACGCTATGTGCTTATTTCTTGATAAGGTTCAACTTAATCGCCTGTTGTTCCGTTAGAATAAACTCCTGTTGAGGCCAAATATCCTCATCTTTATCTCTGCCGAAGAGACGAAGGAGCTCTAGCCATACTCCCTTTTCTATAGCCTCTGCAGCTGTGATCATGATCTTCATAATAAAACACCTCCTGTGTTTTAATTACACGGATCTATTGCTTTTTAAACGAATTAGGCAAGATGTTCCGAAGGTGATCTATGGAATAGGATATGCGCAAGGGAATGAATTCATCCTCATAAAGTCAGATATAATCTATAGGGAATCCTCAAAAAAATAAGTTTTTTGACTTGACTAATATAGGGTAGGGGGGTATACTAAAAACAAGATCAGGTTGTTGAACAATTTCAAGTTGGCCATACTGAAGTAGTCGGTAACCTTTTACCAAGATGAATTAAATCCAACATATAAAGGAGAATGAACGATGCAAAATGTAACGTTGAAAGTAGCAGGCATGTCCTGTAA
Source organism: Paenibacillus plantarum (assembly GCF_013141695.1). GTDB lineage: Bacteria > Bacillota > Bacilli > Paenibacillales > NBRC-103111 > Paenibacillus_E > Paenibacillus_E plantarum. The sequence goes on along the minus strand of NZ_WHNY01000094.1, from coordinate 33,119 downwards.
CCACTGTGTGAATTCCGTTGAGGGAGCTTTGAAAACAATAGGTGCTTCAGGGAAAGTCGACTTAGCGAACGGAACGGTTCACGTGGAATTTGATGAAAATAAGCTGACGCAAGAAGCGATTAAAGAAGCGATTGAAGAGCAAGGCTACGACGTCAACTAAAAGAGGTGTAGATGATGGAAAATGCTGATGCTGCAACAAATACGAAGCAAACATCACTGCAGATAACGGGAATGACATGCGCCGCTTGTGCGAATCGCATTGAAAAGGGTTTGAACAAGCTGGAAGGGGTCACGGAAGCCAATGTTAACTTCGCGATGGAGCGAGCAACCGTAACTTATGATCCTAATCGAATCGATGCTGCGAAGATGGAACAAAGCATTCAGAAGCTAGGCTATGACACGGCGAAGGAAGCCGTTGATTTGCAGCTTGAAGGCATGACCTGCGCGGCCTGTGCCCAACGGATTGAGAAGACCCTAAACAAGTTGCCTGGTGTGAGAGCAGCTACGGTAAATTTTGCAATGGAAACGGCCCATGTGGTGTACAATCCAGCCGAGCTTGCGGTATCGGATATGCAGAAGCGGGTGGAGAAACTCGGTTACAAAGCGGTACCTAAACAAGAGCAAGGCGACCCCTCAGAACATAGGCAGCAGGAGATTAGTAAGCAAAAGCGCAAGCTACTGTTATCTGCGATCTTATCATTGCCGTTGCTGTGGTCAATGGTCAGCCACTTTTCGTTTACTTCATGGATTTGGATACCAGAATTGTTCATGAATCCGTGGTTTCAATTGATTATGGCAACGCCGGTTCAGTTCTACATCGGTAGACAATTCTACGAAGGTGCTTATAAAGCGCTGCGAAATGGCTCTGCCAACATGGATGTACTGGTTTCACTGGGGACTTCAGCAGCCTACTTCTATAGTCTGTATTTGACGATCGACTGGGTGATCGGTGGCGCCAGCATGCATCATGGGCCGTCTCTGTACTATGAAACAAGCGCTGTGCTGATTACGTTAGTCATTATGGGTAAATTGTTTGAATCTCTGGCTAAAGGACGGACATCAGAAGCGATTAAGTCTTTGATGGGGTTGCAGGCGAAGACGGCGCTGGTTATCCGCGAAGGCCAAGAGCTCAACATACCCATTGAAGAAGTGGTGACGGGGGATATCGTGCTCGTCCGTCCAGGAGATAAAATTCCGGTAGACGGGGAAGTACTAGAAGGTTTATCCTCTGTTGACGAATCGATGCTCACAGGGGAGAGTCTGCCCGTAACCAAAAAACCTGGTGATGCGGTAATAGGAGCAACCATTAATAAAAATGGAAGGCTTCGCATGCAAGCGACCAAGGTTGGGAAAGATACTGCGCTGGCACAAATTATTAAAGTCGTCGAAGAAGCGCAAGGTTCGAAAGCACCGATTCAACGGGTGGCCGATGTTATTTCAGGTATTTTCGTTCCCATTGTTGTGGGTATTTCACTTGTCGCCTTCCTAGTCTGGTATTTCATAGTGACACCGGGCGATTTTGCTGGGGCTTTGGAGAAAGCCATAGCCATCTTGGTTATTGCCTGTCCTTGTGCGCTGGGCTTAGCGACACCGACTTCGATTATGGCGGGATCAGGGCGCGCAGCCGAACTGGGTATTTTGTTCAAAGGCGGCGAGCATCTGGAGAAGACGCATCAGATTGATGTGATCATTTTAGATAAAACAGGTACGGTCACCAAAGGAAAGCCAGCACTTACCGACGTGTACGCGGAGGGTGACGAAGCGGAATTCCTACGACTTGTAGGCGCCGCGGAGAGAAACTCGGAGCATCCCCTCGCAGAAGCGATCGTGGCAGGGATTAGAGACAGGGGGATTGAACTACCCGCCGTAGAATCATTCGAAGCTATCCCTGGGTATGGCATTAAAGCTATCGTTGAAGGGAAAGAGCTGCTCATCGGGACGCGACGTCTCATGGAGCAAGCCGGTGTAGATGTGAAGGGTACTGATGACGACACGATGTCGAAGCTGGAGGAGTCAGGTAAAACTGCTATGCTTGTTGCCATTGATAAAGGGTACGGGGGTATAGTAGCTGTAGCGGATACGGTGAAAGAAACGTCACATGCCGCGGTTAGCCGTTTGAAGGCTATGGGCCTACAGGTCATCATGATCACTGGTGATAACGAGCGGACGGCCAAAGCGATCGCAGCTCAAGTGGGTATTGAGCATGTTCGTGCGGAGGTTCTACCCGAAGGCAAAGCGGAAGAAGTGAAAAAACTTCAAGCGCAAGGAAAGAAAGTGGCGATGGTTGGAGATGGTATTAACGATGCACCGGCGCTAGCGACGGCTGATATCGGGATGGCGATCGGAACGGGCACGGATGTGGCCATGGAGGCTGCCGATGTGACACTCATGCGCGGGGACTTAGCTAGTATTCCGGATGCGATCTACATGAGCCGCCAAACGATGCGCAACATCAAACAAAACTTGGTCTGGGCACTCGGATACAACACGTTAGGTATACCTATTGCTGCGCTTGGCTTATTGGCGCCTTGGGTGGCGGGCTTAGCCATGGCATTAAGCTCGGTTTCTGTTGTTCTTAATGCACTGCGTCTTCAACGTGTGAAGATCCATAAAGAATTGACCTAATATAGGAGAGAGTAGCGCATGTATATGCATAAAATAGGGCTTATCTCAGCTATGCTCGCGGTACTGTTTCTGAGCGCATGCGGCAGTGTGAGAGAAGCCTCCTCGAGCAAGAGTCAGCATGGCAGTCACGAGGCAGCCGTAAGTCCAGCAAGCACCGATGGGCATAGTGGACATGGGGGCGAAACGCCCAAGGCATCCACGAATCTGAACGCATCATTCACCTTCGGATCGGCAAATCTGAAAGCGAATGAGAGTTCAGAATTAACGATCCAAATTGCGGACGGTGCCGGCAAACCAGTTACTGATTTTCAAGTAAATCATGAGAAGTTGCTGCATTTGATCATTGTGAATCACAATCTATCATCCTTTCAACATATCCATCCGACTTACCAAGGAAATGGCAAGTTTACGGTCAGCACGAGCTTCGATGCAGGTGGGGATTATAAGCTCATTGCTGATTTTATTCCTAGTGGCGGAACGAGCACTACGCTCAGTCAATGGGTGAAGGTTGCCGGTAAAGAGGCGGAACATACCGTGCTTAAAGAGGATCCCAAGCTTCAGCAAGAAGTTAGCGGCAAAGCCGTTGAACTTTCCTTGAGCAGCATGAAGGCCAACGAAGATGTTACGCTCACTTTTACGATTCGAGACGCTCAGACGAACAAAGAGATCACGAATCTGCAGCCTTACTTAGGCGCTGTAGGCCATGTTGTGATTCTGTCAGCCGATGCCGAGAAGTACATTCATGTACATCCGCTTGAGGAGAAGGCTGCGGGTCCTATTGCTAAGTTCGCAACCTCATTCCCAGAAGCGGGAGTCTATAAGCTATGGGGACAGTTCCATCATAACGGAGAAGTGTTTACAGTGCCTTTCGTCGTTAATGTGAAATGATTCCATATAAGCTCATGAATAAGGGGATGTCCCACTGCCGCATCACATATAGATGTAAAACCTACAGCTAATGTGCTCGAATTTGAGGTATTTTCGTGATTAGATGGAAAAAATACAGGTAAATTCTATGAAATTTGAAAAATCGATACAATTGGAGGAATTTAACTACAGGAAATACAGTTAATCATCCGAATTCGCTATATCCGTTTCAAATAGATGGAGTAAATCCAGTTAAATTATGGGAAGTTGTTTTATTCTTCATGTGTCAATAACTAAAAAGAGGCGTTTTAATAAGTCTACATAGACTATTGAGACAGCCTCTTTTCGTTTATTGTGTCCGCGTAACCAACTTCATCTTCAAAACCGTCTCATAGTTGGTAAAATGCACATAATCCCCATGCATCCACAGAAGGAGCGCATCTTCTTGCCCGTTGTTCCTGGCTAGGACGGGTCTCACGTTGTTGGATGCAGAACCACTGGTAATAGCAGTTGATTCCCAAGTTTTACCATAATTGGTCGTGTGCCAATGCTCAATTTCGAATATCCCATTGACTGAACGCGACAGATATACGTTAGCCGGGTTGTCATGATCCAGTATAAGGCCGCCCGAGTAGAAGGGCTCCCGTTCCACGGCGTCTTGCTCGGTTTGCGGGAACCAGGACCCGCCGACTGTCATTTCATGACTCTCCCAGGAGTCGCCGTTCCAATAGCTGTACCAATAGCGGTGGTCCGTATTGGCGTGGAAAACGGCGTACACGATAGCGGGATGTCCTTGGGCATCCACAGCAATATCCCAAATCCATGCCTTCGTATCATGCAGGTTTCCATCGAACACCACATCGGCTTCACGGGGAAGCATAGGCAGGTCAGATAGCGGTTTAATGGTTGAACCGTCTGCATGAGAGAGGTTGCCATCTTGGATGCAGGCGCAGTAGATGCTGTTGTGCGGTTCTATATTGGGGTGCCCGTCAGTAAAAGCAAACCAGATGGTATCCTTGCCATTGCTGGCATATTTGACGTAGGGGCGGGCGCCTTCTCCCATGATTAAGGTTTGGGGTTCTGACCATGTCCCCTCTTTATCGGGTAAGGAACTGAAATTCGGTTTGAAATTACCGCCTCGCCAGAACACATACTGTTTCTGCTCCTGAGGGAGATGAATCGGATTGGGGTATGTATATCCATGCATGCCGCTCGTATTCTCTGGAAGTTCTTGTTCGGCACTAAAGGATGAGATATCCTCTGCCGTTTCCATTTGGCGGTAATACATCGTCTTCCCATTATGAGCAGAGTAGTAGATGATTGCACGTCCATCGGTAGGGATATACAGCGAGGGATTCGCATGATCATCCTTTTGCAAAGTTGGCTTAATCATAACGGAGTTAACTGACCCGTCACGGTGATCATAGGTACCGATCATGACGTGGCCCTGCTTCGTTAACCATCCTACATAGGTTCGGTCCTGCTGCCCGACATAACGGACTGCTCGTGGGTCAGCGAAGAAACACCACGCCCCATCCTCGGTAAAATTCGAATGATGTTCTCCTTGCATAGAAATCAATTCCTCCTTCATATACGTTTCGTCCCTCCATGTATTCGGACGCAGATACGTGGGAATGTCCGGAATTTCCTACATTCTACATCATCCGTTCTGAGCTGTGAAGTTCGAATTTGGCGTGCTTTTTCTGGCAGATCGACCAAGAAAGTCTCTTCATAAACGCCTTATACTGAAAGGTGATTCGAGGGAGGAGAATGCTTCTTATGCAATATCGGAAATTTGGCCATACACAATGGGATATTTCGGAAATCGGTTTCGGAGGCTGGCAGATTGGCGGCGGCGGAGCTTTCGGACAAGTGGATGATCGTCATTCAGTTAAAACCCTGCTTGAAGCCTGGGATCGGGGTGTCAACCTGGTAGATACAGCTCAAATGTATGGGAAAGGCCACTCGGAGGAAGTCATCGGCAAGGCACTCAAGGAATGGCACCACAATCATATTTATATAGCTTCCAAGGTGCAACCCGTTCAATGGCCGCATCCGAATGAGCTTGATCCAACTATGACAGGGCGCTATCCCAAAGCTCACATTCGCAAACAGTGCGAAGACAGCTTGACCAGGCTCGGTGTGGACACCATTGATTTGTATCAGTTGCATGGTTGGTTCCCCAGAGGGTTGGAGGATCGCGAATGGCATGAGGCGTTGATAGAGCTCCAGAAGGAAGGCAAAATCCGAGAATTCGGCGTGTCCATTCGCGATTATCGCCCGCAGGACGGTATTGCGCTAGCAGAGGCGGGGCTGATCCAAGCTGAGCAGGTTGTTTATAATATTTTTGAACAGAGGCCAGCAGAAGAACTGTTACCTGTATGTAAGAAGAATGGCGTGGCTGTCCTCGCCCGAGTGCCCTTTGATGAAGGTTCGCTGATCGGCAGCTGGGTGCCAGAAACCTACGAGACTTTCGCGCCAGGCGATGTTAGACGGAGCTATTTCAAGGGAGAACGTTTCCCGCGGACGTTGGAGAAGGTGGATGCGATCAAACGGATGATCCGTGAATACGATGCGACGATGACGCTTGCCGAAGTTGCACTTCGGTTCTGTCTGTCGGATGAAGCTGTAAGCTGCGTCATTCCGGGGATGCGCAACGTGGAGGAAGTGGAGGCCAATCTCAAAGTTTCAGATGGTCAGCCGTTGCCAACAGAGCTGCTGCAGCAATTGAAAGTGTTCAATTGGCCACGCAATTATCATAATCCGGATACATTGGTGGATCCGTTATGAGTGCTTTTGCTAGATTCCAGAAGCGCCTTAAGGAGAAAGCAGACGATGTCCGAGCCCGTCCCGTCACTTACGTGGCTTTCGGTGATAGTGTGACCCAAGGATGTATGGAATACGCGACCATCGAGCATGAGCAAGTTTACCACAATCTGCTTAAGAATCGCATCGTGAAACGGTATCCTACGACGATTCTGAATGTCATCAATGCTGGTGTATCCGGTGATACGGCTGTGAAGTCGGAGCCGAGATGGCAGCGGGATGTAATCGCGTATCAACCGGATCTCGTTACCATTGGCTTCGGCCTGAATGATTGTCATGCCGGAGAGGCGGGACTTAAGCCTTATTTGGAAAAAATGGACGCGTTCGTGCGAACTGTGAAGCGGGATACAGAAGCAGATCTTCTGTTGCTTACGCCGAACATGATGATGTTGCATGACAACAATTCCATGCATGAGAGGGATAGAACGGTTGTGCCTCGCTTCTCAGATACGGCAGAGAAGGGATATTTGCGGCTGTATACCCTCGCGCTGAGGGAGTATATGGAGCAAGAAAAGCTGGCCTACGTGGATATGTATGCGCTATTCGAGAACTGGTTGCTGGAGGGGCAAGCGCCTCATGTTAGATTGGCGAATGGCATCAATCACCCGGATCGTGCCCTGCATGCCCAATTGGCTGAACGGATCGAAGCGCGGATATTCGAAGAACACGACTAACTTCTATAGAAAGTGAGGAGCACCTCATGTTCGAACAGGCGAAGTGGATATGGAAGTCGGGAGACCGAAGACCGATTAATGAGCACATCCTTTTCCGGAAAACGTTTACATACGAGGTAGAGGTATCTAATCGAGCGACACTGTCTATCTCTGCGGATACCAAGTATCGGTTATGGGTAAATGGGACGGAGCTTGGAGAAGGTCCTATTCGTTCGACTGCGGATCATTGGTATTATGATGAGTTTGATATGACTCACCTATTGCGACCTGCCACGAATGTGATTGCCGTGCAGGTCTGGCACTACGGGCATTCTAATTATCAATATATTGAGAATGAAGCGGGACTTATTGCTGAGTTATCCTTGCACGGTTCCGCCGGTATTCAAGTGATCGGCACAGATGAAACATGGCTTTGTTGTAGGCATGAGGGATACGATGTCGATGTCGTCAAACGTAATGTGAATTTGGGGTGGATGGAAATATACGATGCGAACGCGATGAGCGAACAATGGGTGCTCCCCTCCTACGCTGACGAGAGTTGTTGGGTGAGAAGTGAAGTTGTTGCTCCTTACGGAGGCGCGCCTTGGGGCGGACTGTACCCCCGAGTCATTGAGCCGTTGTCCACACAGATCATCAGGCCGAAGCAGATCCTTGCACTTAGTGAAATTGTACCCATCCGCCAAGTGATATCCGTTAATATGCGGGATAATCTGTATCCAGGCTCGCGGGATGCGAATGCGAAGATATTCAGCGGATTTTTGGCCGTTAGGCTGGTGGCTGAGGCAGAAACCAAAGGTCGTCTAACGTTCGCACATTCCAAATGGAACAGTGTTCAGGGACGGTTCAAGATCGATGACCGCTGGTATGTTCATAATGACGAGATCCAGCTGGCGGCTGGTGAATATCTTTTCATGATGGAAATTTGCGGCGTTCATAATGATTTATTCTGCCATTTGGAATTCGATTTCGATACAGAGCTGCGGTTCGCTCATCCTACTGGTGGCGATCAAGCCGCCTCATTCGTAACCATCGGCCCATTCGAGACGATCGAGTCGTATGCCGATGGCTTTCAGCCTGTATACGGGGGCGTTGAGAAGCGAACTGGTTTGAATCATGAGCATCCGCTGCTGCTGGAAATCGGAGCTTGCACCACCTTGAAGGCATTCGAGGCGTACTATGACATGTGCAAGAATGTTCATCCTAGGCATGTGCTCGTTAACAAAATGATCTATTCGTTGATGATGCGCAAACGATTCGTCAAGCACTATCCCATTACGAACCGGCTGGAGCGAATGCTCCATGACCATCTGCTGCCGACTGTGCTTCCCGATACCGTAGAAGGCGGGGATCTCGAATTTGTATTGGATTTCGGTAAAATATACGTAGGGACGATTGAATTAGAGATTGATGCGGCCCTAGGAACGGTGATCGATGTCTACGGATTCGAAAACCGTGTCAATGGCGTCAATGCCTATACATCCGGCTGCAATAATTCATTCCGGTACATATGTCGTGAAGGTAGACAGGTGTTCAAGAGCTTCACCCGCATGGGCTTCCGGTATTTGATCGTCACCGTGCGCCAAGCGGATACGCAGGTCCATCTGCACCGAATCCAGCTGCATCAGTCTAGCTATCCAGCTACGGATAAAGCGCTATTCCGCTGCTCAGATCCCTTGCTGAATGATATTTGGGAAATTTCTAGGCATACGTCGCAGATGTGCATGGAGGATACGTTCGTCGATTGCCCCACCTATGAGCAGGTATTCTGGGTAGGGGACTGCCGAGTGAGCGCACTTGTGAACTATCAGTTGTTCGGTTCCTATGAACTTGTGAGGCATTGCTTGGAAATGGTACCGCGTTCGCGGAGACAAAGTCCGCTTCTGCTTGCCCTATTCCCTACGGATTGGCAAGCGGCGATTCCGATGTGGACCTTTAGTTGGATCATCGCTTGTAAGGAGTATGTCGACTATAGCGGCGATCGTACATTCTTCGAGGCCATCTATCCGGAAATTAGGATAACACTTGATGCGTATAGGGGGTTTCTCAACGAAGATGGCCTGTTTGATACGAGTTCTTGGAATATGCTCGATTGGGCGCCAATCGATATTCCATCAGTGGGCGTAGTCACAGCGCAGCAGGCGCAGCTAGCTCAATGTCACCGAATCGCAGCGGAGATGGCGGAATCGCTGGGACTATTCAGCGAGGCAGAGAGTCTGCTTCATCACACGGAGCAGTTGAAGAGGGCTATTGATGAACATTTATGGGACGATGAGGCTGGGGTCTACCTAGACGGTATCTATCGTAACGGCAAGCCTTCGACAACGACAAGTCTCCAGACACATGTGTTACTGTATCTGGCGGACTGTCTTGGAGAGCGGCAGGCGGCTATTATCGAGCCTCAGCTGCTGAATCCACCGGAGGATTGGATTAAAATTGGCTCTCCCTTCTTCTCATTCTATTTGTTTGAAGTATGGAAGCGTTTCGGTGAACTCGATCGTACACTGGCGCAGATCAAGACCGACTGGGGCCAAATGATCCGACACGGTGCTACCACCACGTGGGAAACCTTTCAAGTATTCCCAAGGAGTCATGCGCATGCATGGTCGGCAGCGCCGGCTTTTGTCCTTGGGAATCAACTTTTGGGCATTGAGAAAGTGGAGGAGGGCTACCAGAAAATTCGAATCGTCCCGCCTGTGACGGAACTGCTCTGGGCAGAGGGAAGCGTTCCGACTGCTTATGGGCGTATCGATGTTTCGTGGTCGAAGGAAGCAGGAAAACGAGTGATGGGCGTAACTGTTCCACGCGATATTCAAGTAGAGGAAATCCCCGAGCAGTTGGCGGATTGGGACATTCAGATTCATGTGATCGGATAGCGCGGAATGGATCTGTTCAGGCAGGTGCTGACGGTTAAGCTTCTTTCTGACTTTTGCGGAATTTGCCGGGCGAGATTCCGTTCATCTGCTTAAAAAGTTTATTGAAAAAACTCAAGTCGTCGAAGCCGACCTCCTGGGCAATTTGTAATATGTTGCTATTCGTAGAAAGCATCAGCTCTTTCGCTATCCGTATACGAATTTCATTACGGAATTCAATGAAGGTCTTTCCCATGTACTGCTTAAATCTAGATGTGAAGGCAGACTGGCTCATGCCGCACATCTGGCTGACTTGGGCAAGTGACAGCGGATTCGCGTGATGCAGCTCGATAAACTCAGCTACACGCTCAATTATTTTATGCTCAGAGGCTAGCGCCGTCATGGGTTTATGCAGCATTTGATCGTAACAGCGGCTGAGGAATACGAACATTTCGATGAGCCTGGTCTTCACGAGCAGACGATAACCGAGCATCTTCTCGGTGTATTCGCTAAGAATGCGGTCAAGCAGCTGTTTCATCTCGATCCGTTGGTGTGGATTCAACCTGAGATGCGACTGGAAATGCACGGACTGCCGCAGAAAAGGCTCCACATAGAAGAAGTCAACGAACGACGTTACGTTGGATAACGATTGCAGCTCGTGACTCAAGATGGATGGAGCAAACAGGATGTTGTACACGATGAGATGTTCATCCACGAAATAAGCATGCTCGACATCCGGCTCGATGACGAAGACATCACCTTCTTGAATTAGATATTCCGACCCTGCATAGATATGGCGACCCGATCCCTCTACCACATACACAAACTCGACGAATTCGTGTGAATGTGGCTTGACGGATTCTTTTTTTTTGAACGTGTACTGCTCGAGATGAAAGGGGAAGTCGTGCGCTTCCAAGTAACTTTCATTTTGAAATCGGGTCATCGGGCAAGACCTCCGGCAAGGAAGATAAGTGCTTTATTTCTTTTAATCATAGATTATTTCCATCTAGAAGGAAAGCTGGCAAATCACCTTGAAACTCTGACGGATTCACCAAGTCTGCTCCCTTGTACACATGATAAAGTGAGATTAAAGAACAGAAAGTACAAAAGGAGCTGGCTGCCATGACCAACGCAATTCAATCGCTATTAACCTTGGAGCAACGCAAATTTTATCAGGAGAACGGGTTCGTGCAAGTGGATAATGTCCTGAATGAGCAAGAATTAATTGAGCTCCGTCAATGTATGGAAGAAGTGATGGTCGAGGAGTCTGCGTCGCTGTCCTTGCAAACGGATAAAAAAGGCGGCAGCTACTACCGCGTGCTTAACCAGCGTGTTAACGTCTGGCGGGACCATGCCGGCATGCATAAATATTCATTCAACCCGCGGTTTGCGCAGATGGCACTTGAACTTACGGGTGCAAGTGGAATCCGTCTCTTTCACGATCATGCCCTGTGGAAAATGCCAGGCGATTCGAAGCCGACTCCGTGGCATCAAGATTACCCTTATTGGCCGATGGCGGAGCAGGGAGCCATGTCGATATGGATCGCACTCGATGATGTGGATGAGTCGAATGGTTGCATGATGTTCGTACCGAAATCGCAAAATGCCGGTAAACTGAACCATATTGATTTGGCCAATCCGCAAGATTTATTCGAGTTCGTTAAAGGGACCGATTATGAGAATGCGAAGCCTGTGAAGGTGCCGTTAAAAGCAGGAAGCTGTACGTTTCATAACGGACTTACCTTTCACTATGCTCACTCGAATGTAACGGATAAACCAAGACGTGCGCTAGCGATTATTTACATGCCGGATGGAACGACCTTTAACGGGAAGAAGCATGCGATCACGATGGATCTGAACTTGCAGGAAAATCAACCGCTGGCAGGTCGAATGTTCCCATTATTAGCCTCCAGATCGTAAGGAGGAGAGCAGCTATGGAAAAGGATGATATCAAAAGTAAGGAAGACTTGCTTGCCCATCTCGGTGACGATTATGACCGTTATTTGGGCGCCATCGTGCCTCCTATTTTTCAAAACTCGCTGTTTACAAGAAAAACAATCAATCACGGGTATACGTATACGCGGGTTGCAAACCCAACGACGGAGATAGCCGAAATGAAAATCGCAGCGCTCGAGGGCGGGGAGGAAGCACGTTGCTTCTCTTCGGGAATGGCCGCTATAAGTGCTGCCTTGTCCTACTATCTGGAAAAAGATAGCCATGTGATTTGTCCTCGTGCGGCCTACGTGCCAGCGAAAGCATTTCTAGAAACCTACATGAAGAAGTTCGGCTGTGAGGTTACGCTCGTATCAGGGGACAGCATCGAAGAATTCGAGCAAGCAATCCGCCCTAATACGAAAATTATTTACTTGGAAAGTCCGCTATCGAACATTTTCTCGCTCCAGGATCTGAAGGCCATCTCAGCGTTGGCGAAATCTTACGGGATTGCGACGATCATTGATAATACATGGGCGACGCCGCTTTATCAGAATCCCCTTGCCTATGGCATTGATCTTGTGGTTCACTCCGCATCGAAGTATTTGGGTGGACACAGCGATATTCTGGGTGGTGTCATCATAGGCAGCAAGCAGGTTCTGGAATCGATTACAAATAACGAAAGAAGTTTGTTTGGGGCTGTTATGGATCCCCACCAATCTTGGCTGCTCATCCGGAGCCTGCGCACCCTCTCGGTTCGGATGAAGCAGCATCAGGAGAATGGTAGGAAGGTCGCCGCTTTCCTTGAAGGTCATGCTCAAGTATCCGCTGTTTACTATCCAGGCTTGCCCAGCCATCCGCAATACGAGCTTGGGTGCAGGCAGATGTCCGGTTACTCTGGTTTGATGAGCTTCGTGCCTAAGGGCGACAAGCAGCAGATTATGAAGATGATGAAAAGCTTACGCTATTTTGAAGAAGGCCCAAGCTGGGGTGGTTTTGAGAGTCTCATCAATTCACCTGGTCTATGGGTCAACGAGGAGACATCCCTCCTATCAGGAATTCCGATCGGTCTAATGCGCATTTCAGTTGGACTGGAAAGTGCAGATTCGATTATTGAAGATCTAGATCGCGCACTGATCGGAATGACACGTTAGTCGTTAGGGGAAACTGTCGATCGTAAATTGCACGAAGTATGAAGGGGACGAGTGTTAACGTGAGCTATGTACAGGATTGGCGGGCTGTTCAAGAGAAAATTCGGACGGAAGCGTGGGCGAAGACCGTCTATGACACCCTGCTTGAGACCACGGAGTGGTGGGTCCATCATTACGCGGATGATCCAGAGAGAATTACGGGGTGGGGTCACAACTATTTCTGTGAAGCTTGCGGGAGCAGGATTGATTTTGAGAGGGAAGCCCCTCATGTGAATAGCTGCCAAAGTTGTGGCCACGCCAATAAGGGTGCCCGCTTTGATCAAGCATGGAATTATTTGTACCGGGATGAAGCGCATAAACATGTGTTTTACGCAGGGGTGCTGTACCGGCTCACAGGCGATGATCGTTATCCGGCCTACATCCGCAGCGTGCTGTCATTTTATTGTGATCATTATGAACAGCTCCAGGTAGATGTTCCGCCCGGCTATGTAGGCAAAATAGCCGGCATCGATCTCTGCGATGCGGTTGGCATGATTTGGCTGCTGCAAGGGATGGTGATGATTAAGGAGACGTTAAGCACCGCAGAGCTAGAGCGCTACAAAAGCAAGCTATTCGATCCCCAAGTAGAGCTGCTCAACAGCCACTGTACGAGTATTCACAACATTTCGTGTTGGATGAAGGCGGCAGTGGGCATGACGGGGATGTTCTTCGGTGATCGCAGCTACGTGGAGAGAGCTTTGGAGGGACCTTTCGGCTTGCTGCGGCAATTGCAGGAAGGCGTAACTGCGGAAGGATTCTGGTACGAAGGTTCATTTCACTATCATTTCTATTGCGTAGAACCGTTCACGTATTTCCTGTTGTTCGCCCGTATGTATGATGTGGCATGCAAAGGAATGGATGAGATCGTGAAACGGATGTACGTGTTCCCAGCTGAGCTTGTGTTTGATAACGGTGTTTTCCCCAATCCGAATGATGGCTGGCCGAATATCGCGCTGACTCACTATGCGGGTCAGTATGAGTACGCGAATCGATTGTTTCCAGATCCAGCCTTCGAGTATGCACTTTCCAGATCTTACGAGGCGTACTACCGACCAACGATGGCCTATGGAGGGATGATCGAGAATTCACCTGAAGGATGGGTTCAGCGTCTCCTCTTCGGCAAAGGGAAATATGCGGGAGAAGAGATGCTCCGCGTAACGAAAAATTATCCTGCTTCTAACATTTGCTCGTTACGCGCAGGGAAAACGACTTTATTTATGAAATACGGACTGAATACGCGGAGCCATGCGCACCCTGATTTAATGAATATCGAGCTGTTCGACGCGGATTGTTTATGGTCTCACGATATTTCCTCGAATGGCTATGGTTCTTTCTTGTTTCTAGAGTGGCAGCGGAAGACCATCGCTCATAATACGGTTATCGTCGATGGTGTGGATCAGGTCTGTTCGGAGCGGGGAGTTGTCGAACAATTCGAACCGGAGAGGAACCGCATTCGTGCCAAAGCCAAAGATGTGTATCCTGGCGTCGATTATGTTCGCGAGATCCATCTTCAAGAAGGATACATCTCGGATACGTTTGAGGTGATCAGCGCAGACGAACATCAGACAGATTGGCTGTTTCACTGCCAAGGGAAGATGGAGACGGAGTTCGAAACACAGCAGTGCGCGCCCATCGGGAGCGAGTTTGGCTATCAGCACCTCATGAATCTACGTGTATGCTCGACTAGTGATAGCTGGTCGATACGGTGGGTTTTGGCGGAACGAACGTTAACTCTTCGAATGGAAGGCTGCATAGGAACTGATATTTATGTATTCGAGGGGTACGAAGATACAACGGCTAAGAAACGATCCGGTGTATTGGTAAGAAGGCACGGGTGTGGAGCAGTCTATCGTGCCGTGTACACGATAGAGTGAAAGTCATTTCTTCTTATGGGGGTAAACATCAATGGCGAAGAGAATTGAAGTGGACGTAACGGACTACAGCTTCCTTGAAGCTGCATCTTCGTATAGAGGCTCGCTGCTGCGACCCATAGATACCGCAAAACTGCTTAAGATGTGCTTCTGGTTAGAGTTCGAGCTGTCGCGAATGACGATGGGATGGGTCTCGTCTGTGCCAGACTGGGAACTGAAGGGGGAGCTTGTGCGATTGTCGTACCTGCACACCCAGCATATGGTCCATCTGCGTGAACGAATCAGCGAGTTGCCTGGCGCGGATATCAATGATAAAGCCTGGACGCCGAGTGGCCTCCAAGAAGCTTGTCAACGTATTACGCAAGCGGGCGGGCTGATTGAATTTGCTGCGGGCTATAAGTTCATCGTCCAGAAGCTTTATGAGCAGTATACCGCATTTCATGAAACGCTCGATCCGATCCTGGACGGACCGACGTTTGATAAACTGCGATATATCGAGATAGATAAGGAACAGATGATTTCCTGGGGCATTCCTTACGTGAAGTTTGCTTATGTTGAAGATCAAGAGAAACGTGATGCGTATCATAGTTGGTTAGGTTATATCGATCAGGTATGGAAGGTGCTCGAACAATCATCGTCGAAGAAAAAGATCGATTGGCCGGACCATCCGGTTCTCGAGCCAGCGGGTCCGATTCCACTTAAGCCTGCTAACGATCCCAAGTATCCGCATGTCGATCTGACGAAATATAAAAGCGCGATGTTCGATCCGAAATCTCCCACTTACGACAGCTTAAAACATATGATCTTCATCAATGCCAGTGAAATGTCGGCAGTGGAAAGCCTAACCTATCTGTACTACGGCGTACAGAAAATGCCAGTCGATTTCTACCTGGATGTAGCACGGCATACATGGGATGAAGTCCGTCACAGTCAGATGGGGGTTCGCCGATTAAAGCAGATGGGCTATCGCACGGAGGATTTCTCTTGGCACCCGTCCACAGCGCCGACGCCGGAAACGATGAAGCAGGTGTTTCCAGAGTTTTATTCCAGTCTGACCATGGTTATGGAGCCCTGTTCCTTCATTAAGAAGCGCAAGTCGATTGCTGCCTTCATGAAGCACGGGGATCCTCTGTCATCTATCCAATCCGAATATGATATCGCCGACGAGCGCCTTCATGTTGGATTCGGGCAGAAATGGGGTGCGAAGCTATTCGAGCATATGGAGGATTTCATATCGGCACAGAATGCCGCTGAAACAGTCAAACAGATGCATCTTCGCAAAATGGGCTATAGCCAGGATGAGATTAACAAAGTGCTGCACAGCTTTCCAGAATTCTGTGGATTTGCAACAATGGAACTCAATTACGATAAGTATTAATGCACGCAATCCATAGCCGATTACCGTGGAAAGGTTTATAATGCTAACAATACGTGCGTGAGCTGCTGGCTCACGCACTTGCCATTCCATCAGAATGCAGGTGAAGTGTTTGTCTACTGTCATTTCCAAATTTCTGAATTTGAAGCTGCGTACGAAGTTTCTGCTGTCCTTCACCGTTATGATCTTATTAACAGTGCTTATGATTAGCTTCGTTAATTACTACGTTTCTGTCAGCGTAATTAAACAGAATACGTCCGTTTTTTCTCAATATTTAATTGAACAGATAGGGATTAACCTCGAGAAACGGACCAAGGACATCGAGGAGCATGTATTCCAACAATTCCGTAATTCCACGTTGAATACGACGCTAGGTATTTCCGAAGATGCAAGTGAATCCGATTTGTATATCAAAAATAAGGTCATTAGTGAGTTTATGAAAGATCTAGTGTTTTCCAAAGATTATTATTTGTCGGTTATGGTCGTCGATACGGCAGGTAACCCCTACGGGTTCGAACGCAGTGCGACTCAAAACTACAACAAAGACCTGATGAATCTCGATATCGAGAAGATTAAAGATCAGCGTGGCCGCACTTCCTGGGTTCCGGGAAATAGCAACGTTATCTTCATGGAGAAGGCTGTATATGATGTTACATCTAGCCGTTATGTGGGCATTATTATCGTTGGCGTGGACATCAATCTGATCGGCAGCATCTACACGAATGTGGACGAACTTACGCAGGGGAACATCGTCATCCTGAATGAGGGATTGGAACCGCTGATGTTTGACAGGCTTGTTTCCGAGCCGACCCGCTATTTCATCGAAAATAAGATGTACGCTCAGAAGCCCAGTCTCAATCAGGGTTTTCAATTTGAAGGGCAGACGTACATTTCTACTATAATTTCAACACCCTATGACAAGTGGATGATTATCCAAGTCATCGCTGTTAACGAATTAACACGTGGCACAGAAGTTATCAAATTGTGGACATTAAGCACCATTCTCGTCTCGCTATTGCTAGCGTTCATCCTAGCTGTGATCATTTCTAGAAACATCACTGGAAACGTTCGACTGCTGCTCCAGAGCATGACCCACTTCTCTGTGGACTTCACCCATAAGGTTATCGTTCCGAGAAGCAGAGACGAAGTAGGGCTGCTAGCGGAGAAATTCAATTCGATGGCTCAGAAGATTAGCGAGTTAATCCATACCGTCTATGAGGAGAAACTGCTAAAGCAAAAAGCGGAGTATCGCACGCTGCAGTTCGAATATAAAGCGCTGCAGGCCCAGATTGATCCCCATTTTCTCTATAATACATTGGAGTCGATTCATAGCTTAGCCAAGCTGCGTGGGGACGAACAAGTCAGTGAAATGATCTACCTTCTCGGAAAGCTGCTGCGAGAGAGTATCAGCAAGAAAGGGGATATTATCTACCTGCAGGAAGAAGTGGATTTTATTAGGAGTTATTTATCTATTCACCAAATCATCTATGGCAATCGAATTGAGGTTAATTATTATTTTGACACGAGCTTGATGGCCTTTAGGGTCCCTAAATTCATTCTGCAGCCACTCGTAGAAAACTCGATCAAGCATGGCATTGAAGAGAAGGTAGGTAAAGGAATTGTCAGTATCGGCTGCTGGATGAAGGAAGACGTTCTGTATCTTGAAGTATCCGATAACGGCGTAGGCATCGATGAAGAAACGAAGGAACACTTGCTCGACCCACCAGAGCACTCGAAACTGAAACAGAAGGATAAGCATACGAACGTCGGGATCATCAGTGTGCACAAGCGGATTCAAATCTTATTTGGAGAAGCATATGGTTTAAGCATTATGAGTGAAATGGATCAGGGGACAACGATTCGGATTCGTCTTCCAATCCTAACGGAGGAGGGCTCCAGATGACATACAAAGTAGTGGTAATAGACGATAAACCGCTGATTCGGCAAGCGATTGTGCAAACGATCGCCTGGGATAAGCTGAATTGCACCGTAGTCGGTCAAGCGGAGGATGGCATTGAGGGTAAACGTTTAATCAGAGAGCTGCAGCCAGATATTCTCGTAACGGACATCAAAATGCCCGGTTTAAGCGGGCTCGATTTAGCTGAAGAGATGAGTACGGACTTTCCTTTGGCCAAAACAATTCTAATTACTGGCTATCAGGATTTTGAATATGCGAAGAGGGCTGTTCGACTCGGTGTATTTGATTTTATTGTCAAACCGATTAACTACGAAGAGCTAAGCCGAGTAATCGGGGGGGCTGTCGTAGAGATCGATAACAAGCGCAGAGCGAATGAGCATACGGTCAAGATTACCTCTGCTTTCGTCGAGTTGGAGAAACAGCATATCGATGCCATGCCCTCGCTTAGAAGCAAACTGATCGGTGATTTGATTACAGGAACAGACGATATGCAGGAACAGGTGAAGAAACTCGATATCGTGTATAGCCGATACGTTGTGCAAATTGTCCGTATAGCTAATAGAAAGGATCCGTCTAGTGCAGCGAACGCTGTCAAGGTTAAGCAGCAGATGCAGCTCCGCCTATCCGAACAAGCGCATGAGTTGACTGCGAAGCGTGATTTCTATGTTATTGAGTCTCTGCGGAATAATGATCTTATATTTGTATGTTTGTTCCCTAAGGTATTGTCGCAGAGGGAGTTCAGAATGAAGCTGCAGAGCTTCTGCAGCGAGTTTATTGATATAGCCCATGTGAGAGAGCAGGTTTCCTGTCATATCGCGGTTAGTTCCGTGTATAAATCACTTCTTGAGCTGCCGGAAGCTTTCCGGGAAGCTTCTTTGATTATGGATTCAAGCTTTTTCCGGATGGAGGAAAGTGTGTTATTCCCGGATCATAGCCAGCCAGAGAAGGAACTGGGGAAATATTCGATTATTCAGGATTTGGAGCAATTCAATCAAATGTTGGAGGACAAATCCAGCGAAGATGTGATGGCTTATTTGGAGCGTTTTCTACAACAAATTACGGCTTATAGTGAAGGGAATATCCTTGTCGTGAAGGGCTTGCTCTCTGAAGTTTGTCTTGCGGTGGCGCGCTACTATTTCCGTGTAACTGGCGATGAGTTCGGTCTTGGTAAAAGCATCGACCAAATTCTCGAGGATGTATACCGGCTAACGAGTATGAAGGAAGCTTCTACCTACCTCACAACGTTTATTGGGACGATCAAAAAGAAGCTAGAAGGCGGGGAAAAGGTATATTCCCTTGTTGTCAAAAAGGTTATTGATTACATCAACAGTCATATCGCCGATACCATCAACTTGACGTCAACTGCGGAACATTTTGGTCTGAGTTCGAGTTATCTAAGCAGGTTGCTGCGAACAGAAACCGGTATTAATTTCGTGGATTTGGTGTCTAAGGCTCGAATTGAAACCGCCAAGCGTCTGCTGATGGATCCCAAAAATAAGGTGAATGAAGTAGGAGAAATGGTAGGGTATAAGGAATACGCCTATTTCTATCAGGTTTTCAAGAGGCTTGAAGGTCAATCACCCAAAGAATATAAGAACAGAGGTAAAGAAATCTAATAAAAGGGTAAGATTCTCGTATGTAAACTGCTGGACGTGTGCGATACATTATGGTTACAAGCACTTTATAGTGCGTACTAGGAGGTGCTTACCGTGACTATCGCGCAAATACAGCGGCAAGAGATAGAGATCTTGATTCATAAAGTCATTAGCGGAATGAAAAATCTGGAGGCAACGATCCAGGAAGACACGCCAATCAGCATCATTACGATGGATAAATGGGACTGGTCCCAGGGAGTCGGCTTGTTCTCTCTCTATTTGTATTACAAGGAAACCCAGAATCGTGATGTGTTTGCGTATTTAACGGATTGGTTCGACAGTCGGATTCGCGAGGGGCTCCCTCCAAAAAACGTCAATACGATGTGTCCGCTGCTGACATTAAGTTACCTGTACGAGGAAACGCGTAATCCAGAGTATTTGCGGATATGTGAAGAGTGGGTTAGTTATGCAGCAGATGAGATGCCCCGCACGCCTGAGTTTGGGATCACGCACGAGACGATCGATAACGCGAACGAAGGTGAGTTGTGGGACGATACGCTCTATATGACGGCGCTGTTCATGGGCCGGATGGGCATTTTGTTGGCCAAGGATCATTATGTACAAGAAAGTATCCGTCAGTTCCTCGTCCATCTGAAGTATTTGACGGATAAGAAAACGGGACTGTTTTTCCATGGCTGGAGTTTCATGGAGGGTCATAATTTCGCGGAAGCGCTCTGGGGTCGCGGTAATGCGTGGTACACGGCTGGGCTGGTCGACTATCTAGATATCGTCAAGATACCGCTAGGTGTGGAAGTATTCTTGCTTTCTTCGCTAGAACGTCAGATTCAGAAGCTGACTGAGCTGCAAAGACCGAGCGGGATGTGGACGACATTGCTGAACGATCCGACATCCTACGAAGAGACCTCAGCAACTGCGGGTTTTGCATACGGCATTCTAAAGGCAGTTCGCAAAGGCTATATCAGCGAAGTTTACAAAGAAGTTGGATTGAAGGCTCTGCAAGCGGTCATGAATAAGGTTGACGCAAAGGGAGCCGTTCACGGCGTATCTTACGGTACGCGCATGGGGCGTACGCTGCAGTTCTATCGTGATATCCCGATATGTCCGATGCCCTACGGGCAATCGATGACGCTGCTGATGTTGGTGGAAAGCTTACATCATGTCGACTGACTGTACGGAGCAATTGTGGGAAGGTGGGAGGTAAATACATGATTATTGGGAACGAAATCCACAAATATCGGGATGCGATTACAGCTGGTATTTCTGAACTCGTACAAATAAGAAGCATCATGGCCACCCCGGAGCCGGGAAAACCGTTCGGGGCTGGCGTTGATCGTGCTTTGCAATATATGCTCAGCCTGGCTGAATCGTTAGGATTCGAAGTGACGAATGTGGACGGGTATGCAGGTCATGCCGAATACGGACAAGGCAAGGAGATCGCTGCCGTGCTTGTTCATCTGGATACAGTTGAAGAAGGAGAGGGATGGACGTTCCCGGCGTTTGGCGGCGTCATTGAGAATGGCAAGATCATCGGAAGAGGTGCGTCCGATAACAAAGGACCAGCCGTAGTCGCTCTCTATGCGCTGAAAACGCTGATGGATCTAGGCATTACCGGCAATCGCCGTCTCCGATTGATCTTTGGTACGAATGAGGAGAGTGGCATGAAAGACCTCGACTACTATTTCGAGAGGGAGCAGCTTCCAGCAATGGCATTTGCGCCCGATGCTGGCTACCCTATTTTCAATGTGGAAATGGGAAGTATGAACGTGGTGTTCTCCAGTGAACAAGAATCGTCTTCCACGAAAACGCAGCTGACAATCTTGTCTCTGAAGGGTGGTAACATGCTTACACTCATTCCGGAGACCTGCACGGCGTCGCTTTCTCTGACGCAGCTCACCGAAAGACAGGTAGCAAACTTTCACGCTGCGATCAACATTCAGGCGAATATGTCGGCCGCATACGACGAGGATGGCGGTTTGGTGTTAACAGCAGGAAGCGAGTTTCTCGCTGACAGTCTAACAGGATCGCGAAATGCTATAGCAAACATGGTTGCTTTCCTAAGTGGACAAGGACTTACTACCAATTGGGACAGCCTCTTGCACTTCCTCAATAGTAAGATTGGTGCGGAGAAAGGCGGGCAGTCTCTCGGTATCGCATGTAGCGATAGCTTCTCAGGAGCACTGGTCGTATATTTGCGCACCATTTCCTGTGATCTCCATCGTGCGGAAGCACTATGTAATATTCGGTATCCGGTCAGTCATGACGGCGCTGGTATATTATCTGCGGTTGACGCTCTAGCGGGCAAGGATGGCATCCATATTGAGTTGACGCGACATCTGCTTCCCGTGTATGTGCCAGAGACACATCCTGTCATTGTCCGGTTAAGCCGCGCTTACAAGAAAATCACAGGAGATGAAGCCGTGTTGCTGCGTATGGGGGCCGGCACCTATGCCCGTAAAATGCGGAACAATGGTGTCGCATTCGGTGCGGGGCTGGCAGGCGGTGTCGACACCCATGTACATCAAGCAGACGAGTTCGTCTTTATTGATGATATGATGCAGCATGCCGAAATCTGCTTACAGGGCATGTACGAATTATTGATCGATTGACCGAGAGTAAGCGATATAAAGATGAAGTAAAGAAAACTAATAAAAAGTAAAATTTCTAGCATGTCAATCATTTTCACAAGCGAGTACACTTGCAACATACCTAGAAGAATAGGCTGTGCAGCGAATTATTTTACCTGTATAGAAAACGCTTTCAATTAAGGGGTTTCGTGTTTGGAGAAAGGAGCAAGGGTATGGAAGTACAATCACAAAAACGCCATGTAATTGCACAGACGGACAGTAAACCAAGAAACGCTTTTACAAAAGAGCTGTTCAAAAATTACGATTTGTACTTACTGCTTGTCCCAGGCATTATCTTCTTCTTTGTTTTTTGTTATATTCCGATGTTCGGGCTGGTCGTTGCATTTAAGGATTATAACATCTTCAAAGGGATCTTCGATTCGGATTGGATAGGGCTGCATCATTTCAAAGAGATGCTACAGATTCAGGATTTCTATCGGATCGTCCGCAATACCCTGCTGCTTAACGTTCTAGGCCTTATTGTTGGATTCCCAGCACCGATTATTCTGGCGCTAATGCTGAATGAAATCAGGGCGAAATATTTCAAGAAAATATCGCAATCGCTTCTGTATTTGCCACACTTTATGTCTTGGGTCATCATGGGCGGGATTATTTATAATCTGCTTTCCCCGAAATATGGGATCGTCAATAGTATGATGAGATTCCTTGGGATGGAAGAGATCTATTTCATGATCGAGGAGACCTGGTGGGTCATCATCTACACATTGTCCAGCGTATGGGCAGGAGCGGGATGGGGAACGATTATTTATCTTGCAGCGATGACGATGATCGATCCTTCTTTGTACGAAGCAGCAGTCATGGATGGTGCAGGCAGATGGAAAAAAATCGTACATATTACGCTGCCAGGAATTATGCCAACTGTAATTATTCTGTTGATTCTCAATATCGGTCATATGGTATCCATCGGTTTTGAGCATCCTTTTGCCTTGCAGAATCCTGTTGTTACGAATATTTCGGAGGTCATTAGCACATACGTGTACTCCTCGGGGATTAAACAGGGGCAATTCGGAATTACGACGGCCATCGGGATGTCGCAATCCATTATTAATCTTATTCTTGTGCTTGGTGCGAATTATTTTGCCAAGCGTCTGGGTAAAGAAGGACTTTGGTAAAATTCGAATGAGTAGGAGAGTAGAGATATGGCGGCTACTGCACACAAACATGGAAATAGACGCAGCTTATTCGGCAAGTACTCGGGATGGGATGTAAGTTTTAACATTTTTAATTATACCCTGCTGATCCTATTCACTTTCATATGTATATTTCCCTTCATTAATACGTTAGCTAATGCCTTCAGCAGCAGCCATGCCATACAGACGGGTAAAGTTGTGCTTTGGCCTGTCGAATTTCAGCTTGATGCGATGAAATCGGTCGTCACAGATTCCAATATCATCAGATCGTTAGGGGTAACCATCTATATTACGGTAGTCGGTACTGCTCTTAACATGCTATTCTCGATTACAACGGCTTATCCCCTCTCCAGGAAGGATTTGAAGGGACGCAAATATTTTATGAATTTCATGATTGTGACCATGGTTTTCAGCGGCGGTATGATTCCCAGCTACTTGTTGATCAAGTCGCTAGGGCTGTTGAACAGCTTATGGGCGTTGATGCTACCAGGTTTAATCAGCGCGTTTAACGTTATTATCATGAAATCCTTTTTTCAGGATCTCCCTGAAGAGCTGCGCGAGGCGGCCGTCATGGACGGCTGTGGCAATTTGCGTTACTTAGCACAGGTCGTGCTTCCCTTATCCGGTGCCGTATTGGCAACGATAAGCCTGTTTTATGCGGTCGGCCATTGGAACGCCTATTTTGCAGCCGTCCTGTACATCGACGATTCGGCGCTCTATACGTTACAGGTGAAACTGAGGAACATACTGCTCCTTGCCCAGATGGATACTTCATTGGAAACGATGCAATCGTTGGATAATCTCAACGTCATTGAGGAGTCTCTGAAGGGAGCCACAATTGTCTTCGCCACGGTTCCGATTCTCATCGTATACCCTTTCTTGCAAAAGTATTTTGTGAAAGGGTCGTTCCTCGGATCAGTTAAAGGATGAAGCTCAAAGGTGAATAACAAAAAAACTATTAAAATGTCAAAATTATCGAATAGAATCGCATAAGGAAAGAGCCTATATTTACAATGCAAGCGCTTTAAGTTACATGCATTCCCAACCAGATATGGGTGAAATCCCAGTTCAACGAGTAGGCCTGAAATTTCATACTAGGGAGGAAGCGTTATGGTAAAGGTACTTAAAAAAGGGGTATTAGGAAGTATGGCTGTTATGCTCATGCTTTCAGGTTTCTTGGTTGCTTGCTCCAACAAAGATGAGGGCGGAAGCACAGCAACCACTTCACCTAGTGGCAGTAACACAACAACACCAAGTAAAGAACCTGAAAAACCAGCCAAAATCCGTGTCACATTGTGGGACCGCGCTAATGCGCCAGAGGGGCAAAATCTAGGCAATAACCCGATTATTAAATATGTCATTGATGAAACGAAGAAGGTTGGTCTCGATGTGGAATTCGTCTCTCTGCCTAGAGCGCAGGAATCGGAGAAACTGAACGTATGGATGGCTTCCGGTGAAGCACCTGACATTATTCTAACCTACTCCATGGATACGATCTTCAAATACGCGGAACAAGGCGGATTATGGGAGCTGGATTCCTATCTAGCCAAGTATCCAGACTTGATTAAGAATAACAAACTAGCGCTTGACCAAGTGGGCATGTACAAAGGTAAAAGGTATGCGATTCCTGCCCTGAAGGCGAATACATACTCCGGCCCCAACATGAAGATTCGTAAAGACTGGCTTGATGCGCTAGGGATGAAGAATCCGACTACGAACGAAGAATTATATCAGGTACTGAAAGCCTTTAAAGAGAAAGATCCAGGCAACGTAGGGAAAGACAAAGTGATCCCATGGGCGCTCCCTGCGATCAACCAATCCATGAAAGCATTCTACTATGGTCCGATGTTTGGCTTCGGTGTCAATATGGACGGCCCGAGTAACCAGTTCTATGCACCAGATGGCAACTATAAGAATGGTGTCTTCACCTCTTCCGTTGCTACACCTGAAGGGAAAGCCTATTACCAATGGATGAACAAAGTGTACAAAGAGGGGCTGATTTCCAAGGAATTTGTCACGGATGTGAACTCTCAGCAGTTTACGCAACAGGTTAATAGTGGTGTTGCCGGCTTCGTAGATTCCAATGACACACCGTGGAACTTGAATGTGGCCACACGTAAATCGGTCCCAACAGCAACTTGGGTACCTGTAGAACCATTCAAACGTCCGGATGGAACTCAGCTTATGTCAAAAGTATCGGACTACTCCATGCTTGTCGCGGTTCCGAAATCCAGCAAGAATCCGGATGCTGTCTTGAAGTATCTGAACTGGATGGTCCAACCGAAGAACCTTGCGACCGTTCAAAGCGGAATTGAGGGAGTGAACTGGAAGGATGACGGTGGCGTTAAAGTCCAGATTGATCCTGAACTGAATAAGAAAACGACGTGGGTATCTCTGGCGGGAGACCTTGCCATTGTTCAGCAAGGGGGACCCGCATTAAACAAAGAACAACTTCTTAAGTCAGTAGCCCTCTCACTTCCGGACGAGAAGCAGCGAGAAGAGTACGCCAATTCATTCGTAACCTATTATGATATTTTCAAAAAATTCGGCAAACCGAACACGGTGATCGACTCACCTCGACCTGTAGCTCAGAAGACCGTTGCAACCATCGAGAAGAGCCTGTATGAAGGGGTTTCCAAAGTGATTATTTCTACGGATTTCGAGAAGACGTATGCGGAGATGCTTGGCGCATGGGAAAGAGCCGGAGGAAAAGATTACGACAAAGAGATTAGCGACGCTTATAAAACGATGAAAAAGTAACGAGGTTAAATAGAGGGGAGCGAACAGATTTCTGGTTCGCTCTTTTGTTTATATATAATCACAACTTTTTATCTGATATAGGCGTTCCCATCCAGCTAAATGGAAAATGTACAGTTAATTATTGCAAATTCATTCAAATTTCACGATTAGATGGAATTTATGTCGTTAAATCATCGAATTCCATCCGTATTCGCTTGAAATCTTGAAATTACATGGATAATTTCCAGTTAAATCACGGAAACACGAATTAGGCGTGAAATTAGCTGTACAAAATACAGTTACTCTAGTGTTCGGTTCACGGCTGTCCGCATCCCTGCACGAGAGAGGGGCGCAAACGTGGCTGCCGTATACAAAAAGGGACGTACTTCTCAAGTACAGTCCCTTTTCTTGTATTTCTCCATAACGCTCCGTTGTTGAAGGACAGCGGCGGCGTTTTTCTCATTTTACTATACCCGGATGATTGATGAACTATTCAGGTTTGGGTAGATGAAGGAGCTCCGCGAGCTGTGCAGCCAAGAATACTGGCGTGTAGGGCAAATCATTGCGGAGCCAGAAGACAATCGTACCAATGATGGCAGAGGAGCCGTACCAGATTGCGATATCTTTCTTAACCTTAACATTCAAATTGGAGGATGCCTCAATTTTGTCTATTCGACTGGTAATAAAATCAGCGATCAGCTTCAATAACCGTTCCGTGAATACTGGAATACGTTTGGAAGCAAGCAGAATCTTGTAGAAATTTGAATTTTCCGCGATATGCTCGAGCAAGTTAAGTATGATCTGGATGTTAAAACCTGGCGGGTCGGGCGCCTCCTTCAAGATAGTATGAATCTCGGTAATCATATCGTCAGCCAATTTATTAACCATATCGGGAATATCCTGATAGTGAAGATAGAAGGTAACGCGATTAATCGTCGCTCGTTCCGCGATACGATTCACAGTTATTTTCTCAAGCTCATGCTCTTGAAGTAATTCGATAAAGGCATTCCGAATCAAAAGGCGTGTCCGAAGTACACGTGGGTCTAAGCGTTGTGGTTTTGTTGACATGAATGACTATCCTCTCTTTCAAACCAAAGTGATATACGACAATTACTGCAACCTTTGTAGATAATGTAATAGATAGACAACAAATTCATGGAAATTGTAAACTAATAAACATTTATAAAAAAGCTGTTGCTTGTGAACATTAGGATTGATGACTATAATACTATTTACATCAAGTTTATTATACAACACATTGTCAATTAGTTAGAAATTGAATTTGAAAGGAATATGTGAAATGAGTAAACCTGCAGCATTTGATCCTAGTTCTATTAAGAAAGGTCCCCTCTTATTTGTTATGATTCTGGGGGCATTCATCGCTGTTTTGAATCAGACGATTATGAGCGTTGCCTTGCCGCCACTCATGGTCGAGTTCAATATTGCCGCTTCAACAGGACAATGGTTGACCACTGGTTATATGTTGGTTAACGGTGTGTTGATTCCGATCACAGCGTTCCTGATGCAACGCTTTACGACGCGGGAGCTGTTCCAAGCGTCCATGATTATTTTCCTCATTGGTACCATTGTTTCTGCCGTGGCGCCAGGCTTTGAGGTATTGTTGACGGGTCGTCTGATCCAAGCAGCTGGGGCAGGTATTATCATGCCGCTTCTGATGAATGTTATCTTAACAATCTTCCCGGCAGATAAGCGTGGAGGAGCTATGGGCATGGTTGGATTGGCAATCATTTTTGCCCCTGCTGTCGGCCCTGCTCTTGCTGGTTATATTTTGGAACATTATTCGTGGCGTACTCTTTTCTACGGCATCATACCTATTGTTGTTATCGTAATTGGTGTTGCTTTTATCTACCTGAAAAATGTCTCTGAACGTCAATATCCCAAAATTGACATGTGGGGTGCCATTCTTTCAACCATCGGATTCGGTTTCCTTCTTTACGGCTTCAGCAGTGCTGGTGGCAAAGGCTGGTCCAGTGCGGAAGTTATCTTATCTATCATTGTTGGTGTAGTTGCCCTAATTCTATTTACATGGCGTCAGCTCGTTATCAAAGAACCACTATTAGATCTTAGAGCATTCAAACACAATATGTTTACTCTGACAACATTAATTAACATTGCAGTTACCATGGTTATGTATGCCGATATGATGCTGCTTCCGTTGTATTTGCAAAATGCTCGCGGCTATACCGCGTTGGAATCAGGTATCCTTATGCTCCCTGGCGCACTGCTTATGGGCTTGATGATGCCAATAGCTGGTAAGCTGTTCGATAAATTCGGAGCGAAGTGGTTGTCCATTATCGGTATGGTTATTACGATTATTACGACACTTGGATTCATCAATTTGACGGATTCCACAAGTTATACGTACCTAGTTCTCATGTCCACAGGACGACGCTTTGGTATGGCGCTATTCTTAATGCCGATCACGACTGCGGGACTCAATCAATTGCCGGCAAGGTTGAATGCACATGGTACCGCGATATCCAATACCATCAAGCAAGTAGCGGGTGGTGTTGGTACAGCTCTATTGATTACAGTTATGACAACTAGAACGAAATCTCATCTCATCGAGATTATGACGACAGGTAAAGCAGCAACTGCTACGAAAGAAATGATTAAAGAAGCGTCGATTCAGGGGATTAACGATTCTTATCTCGTTATTATTGGAATCGGAGTTGTTGGCTTGGTCTTATCCTTCTTCATCAAACGTGTAGGTCAAGCGGAGGAAGAAGAAACAGAAGTGGTTACAAATCGCAAACCAGTTAGTGCATCGTAAGATAAATAAAAGTCTCTCGATAAAGTGCAGTACGCTCCTTTGGAGTGTGCTGTACTTTTTCTTTTTCATCTAGAGGGATGTCGAATATTTGTGTATAATGAGACAAGTTGACGAACGGACCCGACTTTTCTGAGATTGAAAGGTCAAGTAGTATGTGGAAGGAGTGGAGATAGGTTGTTGGTTCAGAAGTTTAAAATGGCATGGTTCTCGAACGTCCGCAAGGATGTCCTCGCGGGCATAACGGTGGCTTTAGCGTTAATTCCTGAGGCAATTGCCTTCTCGATCTTAGCGGGTGTAGACCCGATGGTTGGGTTGTATGCTTCTTTTTGTATTGCCGTTACGATATCTATTGTAGGCGGGCGCAGAGGAATGATTTCTGCTGCTACAGGGGCCATGGCTTCGTTGATGGGACCTGTTGTGGCGAAATACGGGATCGAGTATTTATTCGCCGCGACGATACTTACCGGGGTTCTCCAGTATGTGATGGGGCTTTTGAAATTTGGCAGATTCATTACATTTATCCCCCATTCGGTCATGACGGGATTCGTGAATGCATTGGCGATCATTATTTTCATGGCACAGTTCCCTAGCTTTGAAGGGGCGAATTGGCAAATGCCACTGATGATTGCAGGCACACTTGCGATTATTTATATATTGCCGAGATTCACACAGGCGGTGCCCTCGCCACTCGTGGCGATCATTGTAATGACTATCATTTCTACGAGTTTGCATCTAGATCTTCGGACGGTAGGAGATATGGGCAAAATTACGCAAGAGCTGCCCTTTTTCCATATTCCACAAATTGATTTGTCTTTCGAACTGATCTGGCGCATGCTGCCGTTCTCCTTAGCCCTTGCGGTTGTCGGCATGACGGAATCCCTGATGACGGCCACGATTGTAGATGAAATGACAGAGACCAAAAGCGACAAAAACAAAGAGGTTAAAGGCCAAGGAATCGCGAATGTGGTCTCAGGGTTATTTGGCGGGATGGCAGGCTGTGCCATGATTGGGCAAACTGTTATTAATGTGAAATCCGGAGGCAGAGCGCGGTTATCGACGTTCGTTTCTGGTGTATTTCTACTTTTCCTTATTCTTGTTCTCGGCGATGTCGTGAAGCAAATTCCCATGGGAGCGCTGGTTGGTGTGATGTTCATGGTATCCATCGGGACCTTCGATTGGAACTCGTTAAGAACGTTGGCAAGAATTCCACGGAGTGATGCGCTGATTATGATTGTGACGGTTGCGATTGTTGTAGCGACATCTGATTTGGCGATAGGTGTTGTATCAGGCGTGATATTAAGCGCATTGGTGTATGGCTGGCGGTCCGCAAGAATCAAGGCTCACACGACGATCGAGAAAAATGGGACCAAGGTATATCGCATCACGGGACAGTTGTTCTTTGGTACGATGGCGCATTTCGTTGAGCTTTTCGATTATAAAAATGACCCAGAATCCATCGTTATCGATTTCACCTCATCTCATGTTTGGGATCATTCGGCCGTGACGGCGATTGCCAAAACCATGCAAAGATACGAGCAAATTAATAAAACCGTAACGATGATTGGCTTGAACGCGGAAAGCAAGCATCTGATGGATCGAGTCGGACCCTTGCAACACTAGGCCTTTCAATGAGGGGTGAGAATTACGTTGAAACATCGTCTAAAGGCATTCGTAGAGCATGCTGCTACATTCCTACATGTTGCATTAATAGGTTCATTCATCAAATGGATTTTCTATGGAAGCCTAGTCGGCATTGTGACGGGGTCCGCTTCTGCGCTGTTCCTAGCCAGCTTAGACCTTGTAACTGAGAAACGAATGAATCATCCATGGTTGTTGTTTCTATTACCCTTAGGCGGGGCGCTAATGGCTTATGTCTATCTGAAAATGGGCAAAAATGCGGGCAGGGGGAATAACCTGATCCTCGAACAGCTGCATGATGGCAAGGAGACGATCCCTTTTCGTATGGCGCCATTGGTGCTCGCAGGGACACTTGTCACGCATGTATTTGGCGGATCAGCTGGTCGCGAAGGGACAGCTGTTCAAATGGGCGGAAGCTTTGCCGAATGGATCGGGCGCATCTTCCGAGTGGACGAGGCTGATCGGAAAATCCTGCTCATGTGCGGCATTAGCAGCGGGTTTGGCTCTGTGTTTGGGACGCCGCTTGCGGGAACCGTCTTCGGCCTGGAAGTGGTCGCCATTGGGATGGTGAGATATCAGGCGCTGATCCCTTGTTTTATTGCCAGCTTGATGGCCCACCTCGTAACCACGGCATGGGGGATCCACCATATTCACTATGTGATGGGGAGTGTCCCTGAGTTATCCACAGGGGTTACACTCAAGGTGGTGATGGCGTCGATTCTATTCGGATTAGCCAGCATCCTATTTAGCGAACTTACGCATGGGATGAAAAAGCTGTATACGCGGCTATTTGCGAACCCGGTGCTGCGAGCTTTTGTCGGCGGTCTTGTGATAATTGCGCTTGTTGCGGTATTCAGAACGAGGGATTACCTTGGGTTAGGCATTCCGCTGCTGCAACAATCCTTTGAAGAGCCCGTTGCTCACTTGGCCTTCTTATGGAAAACGTTGTTTACCTCGCTTACGCTCGGTGCTGGTTATCTCGGCGGGGAAGTAACCCCGCTGTTCGTCATTGGCGCTACGCTGGGCAATTCGTTAGCCGATCTGTTGGGGCTTTCCGCGCCATTCTTAGCGGCGCTAGGGCTAATCGCGGTGTTCAGTGGCGCGACGAACACCCCGCTAGCATGCTTCATCATGGGCGTGGAGCTGTTCGGCTCCGAGGGGATCCTTTACATGTTCATGGCGTGCATCGTGAGCTATTTGTTCTCCGGCCACTCAGGAATCTACACGTCACAGCGAATCGGATTGTCCAAATCGAGAGGACACGCTGTGCCTGAGGGGGCCACACTGGCTTCGATCAAGGTGAAGAAGAAGGAATGAGAGAGAATAGGCCGTCCTGTTGAGTAGATGATTCTATTTCGGGGCGGCCTGTTTTATTTGTTGAAATCCTCGTTTAGTCCGATTTCTCCGAACTAAAACGACGATTGCTTGTGAAAAAGGGGGAATAGTCCGATTCTGCCGAACTATCTAGCCATTTTCCTGGCGTTAGGGTTGTTTGGGGCGATTTAGTTGGGCTATTTCGGACTAATTGAGATTTATTGGCGCGCGCGGTGGGATTAATTCGGCGGAATCGGACTAATGGGTGCCGGGGGAGAGGTTGGGCCGCAACGGAGGCAACAGCAGTAGAGATAGTCGAAATAATCGACTATCTCAGGAGCAAGAGAGGCAACAGCAGAGGAGATAGTCGAAATAATCGACTATCTCGGGAGCAAGAGAGGCAACAGCAGAGGAGATAGTCGAAATAATCGACTATCTCCTTTGCTTCACCAACCTACGCCCACTTGGCTCGAAACGTTTGCGATGCCTTCGCGAGCAACGGCTTGCCGTGGCCGAAGCAAGCGACATTGAACTCCGCCTTCCCTAGGCGGATCAAGTCCTGCTTCGCTTGCGCGAAGTTCTCGTGGCCGATGCTCCAGCCAAGGCCCATCATGTTCGCCGCTGCATCCGCGGCGAACATCACGCCGCCTTGCTTCGGCAGCAGCAAGGCCATTTGCCCTGCGCTATGCGCGGGAGCAGGGATCGTTTGTAAACCAGCAGCGAAATCTAGCGTGTCATTCGCTTTCAGATAGCCGTCGATAGGGAAGGTTTCTATCGGCGTTTCTTTGATGAATAAACGGAACAACAGTTTATTCATGAGTCCAGGCGTAGCCGTCAGCGGACGCTGCGGCTGCCCCTTCTCGACGATCGGCGCATCCACTTCGCTGATATAAATCTTCACATGCGGAATCTCTCGCTTCAGTGCAGCTGTACCACCTACATGGTCAGGATGACCATGTGTAAGTAGAATGCTCTTCAAGTCAGACGGCTTATGGCCGATGGCTTGGATTCCCTCCAAGATTTTGGGAGCACTTCCGGGTGTACCAGTATCAATGAGAATAAGCCCGTCCTCCGCTTGAATCAAGTAAGCATTAACGGTCCCAAGTGGTAAAAAAA
>NZ_WHNY01000093.1 GCF_013141695.1 Paenibacillus plantarum | reverse complement strand
ATGCTCGCTATGCTTATAGCGACATCTGATAAATTTTCACGACATCGGCGCGAGTCAGCTTCTGGAAGTTACCGAAATCGCCGTAAATCATAGCTTTATCGGCCATGAGCTCGATGGTGGATTCGTCGATGTTGTAATCAGCCAGTCGGCTTGGTGCGCCGATACTGGTGAAGAACGCACGCAATGCCGCGATGCCTTCCTCGGCCACTTGCTTGTCGGATTTGCCTGCGGCATCAATGCCGAAGACGCGCTGCGCGAACTGTTTGT
The DNA here is from genome assembly GCF_013141695.1 of Paenibacillus plantarum. GTDB lineage: Bacteria > Bacillota > Bacilli > Paenibacillales > NBRC-103111 > Paenibacillus_E > Paenibacillus_E plantarum. Next base: position 250,337 of record NZ_WHNY01000093.1, on the reverse strand, counting down.
AGCGTCCCACGTTGGCATCGAGGGTGTGGGTCATCCAGTTCGGGAAGAGGATGGCCAAGCCGCCGCCGTGCGGGATATCATGGACAGCAGAAACCGCGTGCTCCAGGTTGTGCGTCGCCCAATCCCCACGGATGCCCATGCTTAGCGTGCCATTCAGCGCCATAGTGCCGCTGTACAGAATGGTTGCGCGATGTTCAAGATTGTTCAGATCCTCTAGCAAAAGAGGTGCCGTGTCGATAACCGTACGCAGAATCGTTTCGCAGAACCCATCCTGCACAGGAGAGTTCGTGCCATGATGGAAGTATTGCTCAAAGACGTGAGACATAATATCGACCATGCCGTATACGGTTTGGTTTTCAGGCAAGGATGTTGTATGGGCTGGGTCAAGAATAGAGAATTTCGGGAATGAAAATGGACTTCCCCAGCCAAGTTTATCTTGGGTTTCCCAATTGGTAATGACAGAACCGGCGTTCATTTCGGAGCCAGTCGCAGCGATTGTCAGCACGGTTGCTAACGGTAGTGCGCCTGTTGCTGCTGCTTTGCGCGTAGCGATATCCCAGAAGTCGCCATCGAACTTGGCGCCCACGGCAATGGCTTTCGCGCAGTCAATCACACTGCCGCCGCCTACTGCAAGGATAAGGTCGATGTTGTTGCTACGGCACAGGGTTACGCCGCGGTGGACGGTAGTTAATCGCGGGTTAGGCTCAACGCCGCTAAGCTCTACGATGGTTGCCTCTAGTCCTTGTAAGAGCTGAACAACCTTGTCATAGATACCATTGGCTTTGATGCTGCCTCCACCATAGACAAGCAAAATATTTTTCCCATACTTCGGTACTTCGGTCGTTAGTTTGTCTAATTGACCTTGACCGAAATGTAGGGTAGTTGGATTATGGAAAGTGAAATTATTCATGATTTTACCTCCTTGAACATATCTGGGGCGTTGTGCACCTCTTATTATTGTATAGTAACAATCTGCTAAAAACAAAATTGGCGGCGGATTCGTAGTTCGCGAGCATATAAGAAGGACATAGGGACAAGGTATAGAATGAATAAGGGGAATGTCATCTGGTAGGGATGTGATTGCAGCATGGTGAAAATAAGAAAGTCTGACCATATCTTAGAAATTGCATATAGTTGTGTACGTTGGTTCCTTCTTGCTGCTTCATCCTATTTGTATTTGAACTATTATTATAGCGCCTCGCAGAGTCTATCTCTTTTTTGGAGTATGCTTGCAATCGCTATTCTGTATATGGCAACTACGGAGGTGGCTCTGCATTTTACGCCTATAGCCTCTGGATTCTATCGCATAGTGACACGAATAGGTGTAGTCATGGATTATGTATCCTTTATTGCTGTTATCGTATTGACAGATGGGACACATAGCCCACTTCTCCCAATTGCTTACTTAGTTATTCTTCATGCTTCGATGTATTGGAGTTTCCGAGGATCCATGGTGGCGACGGGGATGATCATCATCGGATATTGTTTCGTAGTTGAGCTAGTGGATGGCGGGTTTCTAATAGACGATCTACCCCGACACTTTTTTAATTTTGTCTTCCTACTTATGATTGGCGTCATTGGTGGCATCATTGTAGCAAGGGAGCGGAAGCATTTCATTGAAAAGGGGATTTTTGAAAATTTAGCAAAACAGGATTATTTAACAGGGCTCCATAACCATCGTAGCTTTCAAGAACAGATTAGAGAGGTTATTGCAAATAGACGACCACTCACACTTATGATGGGGGATATTGACTATTTTAAGCAAATCAATGATCGCTACGGTCACCAAGCAGGTGATACGGTTTTGAGAGAGATTGGCAGCCTATTAGAGGCGTCCATCCCAAGTACGCAAGGCTGTGCCTTTCGCTATGGTGGTGAGGAATTTGCGATTATTTTATATACAGATTCTCAGCATAAGGCGATGGAGCTATTCAACTTATTTCTGGACAAGCTGCGGGCCAAAGTATTTGAGCATGGTAATGATGCATTTCAAGTTACGATGAGTTTCGGGGCCGCACTCCGTGATCGGGGACAAGGGAAGTCGGAGCTGGTCGCCGCGGCTGATGAATTACTATATGAAGCGAAAACACATGGCAAGAATCAATTGCTATGGGCTCGTACAGAAAGGATGGAGTAGAAACTATGGCAACCTTATCTCCTTATATTTATAGTGCTGACGCGCGAAATCAGGCTGACTTCTATGTGAGTGTGTTAGGCGGAGAAATTATTAACGTCCAGTCGTATGGCGATCTACCTGGGATGGAAGAGTCGAAGAAGCACCTGGTTATGCATTTGGAACTGCAGGCGCTGGGTCTGCGATTCTTCATGGCAGATGCAGGTATAGAGGCCAGTGACAGAGGCACTGGCATGGATTTAGCACTCACCTTCAAGGATGAGGAGGAGGCGCGCAAGATTTATGATGGTTTAGCTATGGATGGCGATGTCATCATGCCATTTGAACGCATGTTCTGGGGAACGATGCTGGGACGTGTGCGAGATCGTTACGGAGTCGTGTGGCAGGTGGCCACTGAATTATAAGTGGAACGAAGAGAGCTCCCTTGTGAGAAGCCGTATGGCTCTCGTGAGGGAGCTTTTTCCTTGCCCTCTCCGATACTTCTCTCCGCTAATTTTCGTATCATCCGCTACTCCCACGACTGGTGTAATTCTAATGGACATAGCTGCCTCTATTGCGACGAAATCAGACGGACTCGACATTTAACGGACACAGGCGCCGCTATTTACGGTTTTGGAGGCCATATTGCACCATAATCAGGAGAATAACGGCCGTGTTGTCCGATAGAACAAGCAGATCCAACCAAATGACCGAATAACGTCATCTGTGTCCGTTAGATGGGAGCGATGGGGAGAATTGAGGTAGATTTCGCCTCCAGATCGCCCATTCCGCCTCAGGACCGATTCGAACGCGTTTATATTCTGTTTAAAATAGGGGAGTATGATCATAACCAGTGGTAGATAACAAATTCATGCACACGGAATTACATCCGATCGGGCAAAGGAGTAGAGATAGATGGCAAAGACGAAAAGAGATCAACCGAAACAAAAAAATGACTGGCGGGGCTTCCTCCGCTTACTGAAGAGTGCTAATCCGCCTAAACTTTTACTGAGTATTGCACTAGGGTTAAGTGTGATCGCAACGCTTGTCTCCTTGGTTATACCGCTATTCACGAAAAATGTGGTGGATAATTTCTCCATCAGCTCACTAAATTGGTGGCAAATTAGCGGGATGGGGCTTGCGTTTATCTTATCGGCTGTTGCTTCTGGCGTAGCCACGTATTTATTGAATTTTTCAGGGCAGCGGGTGGTCGCTGGTATTCGGGATCGCCTGTGGAAGAAGCTGCTCGTGCTTCCGGTTAAGTATTATGATAATCATCAAACGGGGGACACGATCTCGCGGATGACGAATGATACGGCCATTATTAAAGGGCTTATCGCCGAGCATATGGCAGGCTTTATTACAGGCACCATTTCCATTATCGGGTCTATTATCGTGCTATTGTATATGGATTGGAAAATGACACTGATCATGTTCAGCATATTCCCGATTGCTTTCCTTATCCTTTTTCCATTGGGTATGCAAATGTACAAAATTTCTAAAGGCATGCAAGCCGAAACGGCTAATTTCACGTCGGTTTTGAATCGGGTATTATCTGAGATTCGTTTGGTGAAGGCTGCCAATGCAGAGCCTGTGGAGTACAAGGAAGGTAGCGCAGGGATCCAGACGTTGTTCAAATTTGGACTAAAAGAAGGCAAGATTCAAGCATTGATGTCGCCGCTGATTATGTTTGTCATGTTGATGATGTTCGTCGTCCTATTCGGATATGGCGGTACACGTGTAGCGTCTGGTGCGATATCTGCGGGTCAGCTAGTCGCATTCATGCTGTATTTATTCCAAATCGTGATGCCGATTACGCAGATTACACAATTTTTCACGCAAACGCAGAAAGCGATGGGCGCAACAGATACCATTCTTCAGGTGCTGGATCATGAAGAGGAAGATCCGCACGCAGGTTTACCCGTCAAAGATGCTTCCCAATCGCTGCATTTCGAGCATGTATCGTTTGGTTATAAAGAGGGTGAATCGGTTCTCAAAGATGTCAGCTTCACGATGGAAGCGGGCAAAGTCACCGCCATTGTCGGACCAAGCGGAAGCGGGAAGACGACGATGTTCTCGTTGCTGGAGCGTTTTTATTCTCAGCAGAAAGGTAACATTTCGCTGGGTAAAGAAAAGATTGGTCAGTACTCGCTCGTCTCCTGGCGCAGCCAGATCGGCTATGTATCGCAGGAAAGTCCGCTCATTGCGGGGACAATTCGGGATAATATTTGTTATGGCTTGCAGCACGGAGTGACAGAAGAGGCGCTGAAGCGGGCTTCCGAGATGGCCTATGCGGATGGTTTCATTGAAGAGCTTCCGCAGAAGTATGACACGGAAGTAGGAGAGCGCGGAATCAAGCTGTCAGGCGGACAGCGGCAACGGATTGCCATTGCCCGGGCGCTGCTACGGGATCCGAAGATTCTCATGCTGGACGAAGCGACATCAAGCTTGGATAGCAAATCAGAGGTCGTCGTACAGCAAGCGCTGCAGAACTTGATGCAAGGACGTACCACGTTAGTCATTGCCCATCGTTTATCTACGGTCGTCGACGCGGATCAGATCGTGTTCCTCGACAAAGGTGTCGTTACAGGCCGCGGCACGCACCAAGAGCTTATCGAGTCGCATGAGATGTATCGTGAGTTCGCTACCCAACAGCTGCAGATACAAGAGCAGTTGATTGCGGAGCATTCACCGCTGGCACCTGAATTGGCGCCAACCGAGCAAATCCATTCTTGAATGAAAAAAGCCTCTACACCCATGAAATGACGGGGGTAGAGGCTTTTTGTTCATTCGCGGCGTTAGGAGCCGCCAAGTCTTCCCTTCATTAGGACAGCAATTTGCTGCTCCAGATCTCCCTTAAGCTCCAGTTCTCGAATAATGCGCTCTTGGCGCTCGACGGGCTGATTCTGACTGAGCTTGGCCTTGCCTTCGATGCTGGAAATCGAGAGCCGGAAGGCTTGAATCCCTTTACTCAGCCCTGCAATAAAGTGAGGGTCAATGCTGTCTAAATCATACGTGCTGTTTGATCCCTCATACCTACTTGTTAGCTGCCGTAAGACGCGTAACACGTCTTGATCGTCGTGAATGAACTCGACCTTGCCGTACACATGAACGGCCGTGTAATTCCACGTGGGTACAGCGGCAGGCGTTCCATACCAGGAAGGGGAGATATAGCAGTGAGGACCTTGGAAAATCACCAAGATCTCTTGTCCCTCGATATCCATCCACTGAGGATTCGAACGAGCGAAATGCCCATATAGGCAATGCTTCTCCGAACTCAATAGGAAGGGGAGGTGGGTCGCAAAGGGACGCTCCTGATGTTGCGAAACGACAGTGGCGAAACTATGTGCTTTGATGAGGTCATACATCTCCGACAGCTCTTCTATTTTAAAATGGGACGGTGTGTACATGGCTGCACCTGCTTTGTCTTAGCATTTTAGCATTAGTATAGCAACTCCTATGGTACATAAAAAGTGCCAATTACTTCGATTTTGAGTAGACCACTACTATTGCTTACGAATTGTGTACAGGAGGTCGCAACCCTAATGTCGAATACCTAACCAACTACGCAATTCAAGAGGAGGCAATAGAATGGAAAAGGTTCGTTGGGGAATTATTGGCTGCGGTGATGTGACGGAGGTCAAAAGCGGCCCAGCCCTGCAGAAGGCAGAAGGCTCGGAATTAGTCGCGGTTATGCGCCGCAATGGGGCATTAGCAGAGGACTATGCGAAGCGGCATGGTGTGGCAAAATGGTATGATGACGCCGCGGCGTTAGTCAACGATCCAGATGTAAATGCGGTCTACGTCGCAACACCGCCAGGCTTTCATCATGAATATACGTTACTCGCGGCCAAAGCAGGAAAGCCTGTCTACGTGGAGAAGCCGATGGCTAGAAATCACGCTGAGTGTCAAGAAATGATCTCCGCTTGTGAAGAAGCGGGTGTGCCTTTGTTTGTGGCGTATTATCGCAGAGGACTCCCGAAATTCGTGGAAATCAAGCGTTTGATTGATAGTGGGGTGATCGGGGAGGTTCGCTTCGTACAATCCACGTACTTGCAACCGATGAGAGATTATGAAGAAGGACTAGAACCGTGGCGCATTCAGCCTGAACTATCAGGCGGCGGACTATTCGTGGATTTGGCGAGCCATGCGCTAGATATCCTTGATTATATATTGGGGCCGATCGGAGAGGTCAAAGGCTTCGCAAGCAATCAAACCGGCAAGCAAAAGGTCGAAGATATCGTAACAACGAGCTACGCATTTGAATCCGGTGTAATGGGTACAGGGGTATGGAGTTTCAATGCGTTCACACGCCTAGATTTGAATGAGATTGTGGGTAGCCTTGGCAAACTATCGTTCTCTACGTTCAGTGGTGATCTGCGCATTGAAACCGCAGATGGTGAGGTTCAAGAACTGACGATTCCCAACCCTCCGCATGTGCAACAGCCGCTGATTCAGAAGATTGTTGATGATCTCCGAGGCATCGGGCAAAGTCCTAGTACGGGTGTAACTGCCGCACGTACGAATCGTGTGATGGACGAACTGCTGCGCGACTTCTACCGCGCATAAGAATAAACGAAAACCCCAGCCTAATGTGAATGCCATCACATCGGACTGGGGTTCTTTATTTGTGCATTAGGCTTTCGGGCTCGGCGTTGCTACAATAGGAGCAGGTGCCGACGCTGAAGGATTGTCGGGTGCTAAGGAGCGCTTGTTAAGGAACAAGCTGAGCGGCAGAGCGACCAGTACAATAAATGTGGCAAGCAAGTATACGTCATTGACACTCATCGTGAAGGCGTGCGAACCAATTTGCACTTTGTCTGTCATTCCGCCAGTAGCAAGGTCCTTGCTATGCGTTGCGGTTTGGGACGATAGAACGGAAGTGAATAGGGCGATTGCAAAGGACCCGAATACGTTACGAACCCAGTTATTAATCGATGTTGCATGGCCAGAGAGAGTTCTCGGAATTTGCTCCATCCCTGCATTACTTGCAGGCATCGTAGCGAAAGCAATCCCGACGTTCCGAACGATCATCCAGAACACAATATAGCCGCGTGATACGTCAGTACTTAACCAACTGAGTGTGAGCGTACCGATCGCAATTAAGGAAATACCGATAAAAATTAGAATACGAGGCCCAACACTGCTATACAGCTTGCCTACGATTGGCATACAAAGTGCCATTACGAGGGAGGCGGGTAATAGAATTAGTCCTGTATCCAATGGAGTAACATGCTGAATGTTTTGCAAGAAAATCGGTGTCAGGAAGGTACCTGAGTACAAGCTTATCGTAACAATACTGGAAATAATGAGTGATAGCGTATATCTCGAGTTTTTCAATACACGGATGTTCAATAATGGGGAGTCAGCCTTAAGTTCTCTCCAGATGAATAGCAGAAGGACTAGGAAACCTGTTGCAAATAGACTGATAACACGTCCTGATGACCATCCCCAAGCATGTCCTTGGGAGAAGCCGACGAGCAAGGCAAGACTGCTGACAACGACAGTGAGCAAGCCGATTAAATCGAATCTTTTTGGAACCGAAAGACGGTAATAAGGGATTAATTTGAAAACGAGAATAATAGCAACAATGCCGACAGGTACGTTCATGAGGAACAACCAGTGCCAGCTCCAATTTTGCAATAACCAACCGCTCAATGTAGGCCCGATTGCTGGCGCCATCATAGCAGACAAGGACCAAAGTGAAATCGCGATCGGTTGCTTGTCACGCGGGATAACTTGATACACAATCGTCATGGTAGCCGGCATAATTAGACCGCTGAAAGCCCCTTGAATAATACGGAAAGCAATCAGTGATGAAGCATCCCATGCTAACGCACATAGGAGTGAAAATATTGTAAAACCAATCAACGCAATCGCGTATAATCGTTTGTAGCTGAATTTCTCCCCGAAATACCCTGTAATCGGAGCGATCGTACCGCTTGCGAGCATGAAACCAGTAATTGTCCATTGGATTTTGCTCAAATCGGTATGGAAATGATCACTAAGAATCGGTATCGCGATATTAATCGTACTCATACTTAGAATCGAAACGAACGATCCGAAGAAGATAGCGATCATAATTGGCCAGAAGCGCACTTGCTGTAACTCATCCTTGCTCAAAATAATGCCTCCACTCTATCATTGATCTTACCGATAGTATTCTCTATAATTTTGAATGAAAATCATCATACTACCGATATGTTTATATGTCAATAATGACATAAAAAAGGAGCGCTAATGAATACCCTTTCATATGGATTACTAAGCCTTTTAACCAAAAACTCCCGTTCGGGGTATGAACTTATGCAACATATTCAGCCTTTTTGGTCCGCCAAACATAGCCAGATCTACCCCTTATTAGCACAATTAGAGCAAAAGGGGCACGTGGCTTTCGTACATGTACCACAATCCGATAAGCCGGATAAGAAAGTGTACTCCATCACAGAGCAAGGGAAGCAAGCATTACGGGGGTGGATCGCTGAGCCAACGGACGAACCTGTGACAAGGGATGAGCTTGCCCTTAAGGTGTACTGCATTGGATTAGTAGATAAAGAACAGGCGAGGAAGATGCTCGCGGTACGCGAAGTATATTATAAGAAGAAAAAAGAGCGATTCAACCTCCTGATGGATAAGCTCCAACAAGGAAGTGAGAAACCGCTCGATCAATTAGAGATTGAAGATGCTGCATTCGGCATGTATGTATTGGTACATAAAGCCACAATGAAAGTAGATACGGATTTGTATTGGTGTGAGTGGATGAAGGAGAAATTGAAGTGATTTGATGTATTTTCAAGTGATCCTAACTGCCGATTTCCTGAATGACTGTTTGGATTTTCTGCAGACGAATGTATTCGGACTTCTCTAATTGCGGTCGGAAATAAGCATACAGGTAGGCCGCATCCTCGAACGTCAATGCAGGGTAGCAGACGACCTCTTGTACGACGAGCGGATTATCCATGATAACCTGCCATTCTCCGGCTCTCTCTGCTTGAGGGATGTTTGCGAAAATGTGTTTCTTGGCAGCTAGGGTACTTTCGAGCTCTGGCCAAATCTTCTCCCAAGATGGACTGAAATCAACAGGTTCAGGAAAAAGCCGCTTTGCTTTCGCAACGGACTGTTCGACGATGTCCATTTCCGTGTCTCCCGCGGCTTTGATCGCATCTGTGAGACTGTCGAGTAACCGCCTGAAACCTGCGAATCCTTCCGAAAGTACCTCGCGCCTAAATAGGGCTTCCGCTTCCACGGTAGTCAGCTTGTTGAAATCCGCCAATGTGTTATTTGTCATACAGGCCACAACCCCCCCAAACTGTTCCTTTTCCCAAATTTATCACAAATCATTTTCCAAATAAAGCCCTTTCATTTCATAAAATAAGCTTCTGGTTTAAATTGAGTTTATATTGCTCCTTTATACTAATTTCTATCATAAACACATTCTATATGCAGACAATAACATCAAGAATCGAGGCTGAACATAAATGGCACCTATTATGATCGTAGATGATGATCCGTATATTCGTGAGCTTGTCCGCGTGTTCATGCTGAACGAGGGCTTCGATGTCGTCGAAGCCGAAGATGGCGTCCAAGCGCTAAAGAAGCTGCAAACCGTCCAAGTCGATATGGTTATTCTCGATGTGATGATGCCGAACATGGACGGATGGGAGCTGTGCAAGGAGCTTCGAGAGCATTATGATTTGCCGATACTTATGTTAACGGCCAAAGGAGAAACGGCGCAGAAGGTCAAAGGCTTCGAACTCGGCGCAGACGACTACCTCACCAAGCCCTTCGAACCGCTTGAGTTGGCGATGCGAGTGAGAGCGCTGCTAAAGCGCTATAAAATCGCTTCCTCGCAAACGATTCAGGCTGGCGATTTAAGTATGAATCGCAAAACCTATGAAGTCACCATTGGCGCAGAGAGCATCACGCTGCCGCTCAAGGAGTTCGAACTGCTCTACAAGCTCGCGAGCTACCAGGGCAAAACCTTCTCGCGCGATCAGTTAATCGAGCAGATTTGGGGCTTCGACTATGAAGGCAACGAGCGAACCGTCGATGTGCATATTAATCGGCTGCGCGAGCGATTTCCTGAGGAGCGGCACGCTTTTCGCATCGCTACAATTCGCGGCTTGGGGTATCGGCTGGAGGTGCTGAAATGAATCATCGGCACAGAGCAGAGAGAAGAGAGCGGAGAGAAAGACAGAAGAAGCGGAGAATGAGCCAGAATAATAAGCAGTCCATTCTCCAACGAATAGGCGGCTTCTTTTTTGGCTTAGGGATATTTATTCTTATTATCGTGTATTGGTTAGCTGCCTTCTATGGCACGGAGTATCTATACGAACATCTGGGGAAACGCCCTGCGGAAGTCATCGTGCAATTGATCAACTGCATCGGAGGCATGTTCTTCTGGGGGATTACTATGGCCATACTTGGCCAATTTATGAGGAAACATCAGTTGATTTTCTTCCAAAGTTTGAATCAGGCGATCCGAAGCATGTCGAGAGGGGACTTCAATGTGTTGGTGGATGATAATCCTCGAAATGGACCCTTCGTGGAGTTAGCAGAGTCCATTAATCAAATGGCGACCGATCTCGGGCAATTAGAGAAAATGAGGCAGGAGTTTATTTCCAACGTCTCCCACGAGATTCAGTCGCCTTTAACGTCCATCAGCGGATTCTCCCGCGCACTGCAGAATGATCAGCTGTCGCCGGAGGAGCGTAAGCATTATTTGACCATCATTGAGACGGAAAGTGTACGCTTATCCAAGCTCAGCGAAAATTTGCTGAAACTGACTTCCTTGGAGTCGCAACATCACCCTTTTGAACCGAAGAGCTATCGTTTGGATAAACAGTTGCGCAATCATATTCTCGCTTGTGAGCCGCAGTGGGTAGATAAAGATATTGAAATGGACATCGAGCTGGATCCTGTAACTGTTGACGCCGATGAGGATCTGCTTAGTCAGGTATGGACGAACCTCATTCACAACGCAGTGAAATTTGTGCCTGCTGGCGGAACGATTCGTGTTCGAGTGGTTAGTAACGGGGAAGAGGCTGTAACGCGGATATCGAATAATGGGCCTAGCATTCCAGAAGAGGATCAGACGCATATTTTTGAACGTTTTTACAAAGCGGATAAATCTAGAAATCGCATGGCAGGCGGTAATGGGCTGGGCTTGTCGATTGCGAAGAAAATCGTGGAGATGCATCATGGGTCGATCAATGTGGAAAGCGGAATGGAGGAAATGACTTCTTTCATTGTCCGATTACCGATTGTTCAGAAGGCACAGATACCCAACATTTAATATCGTATGAACGCAAATAGAGGCCCCCGCTTATCCATGATAACCGGAGGTCTCTATGAGTCATTTTGCCTATTCAATTGTTCTTCCGCACACTCCATTCCCCGAAAATTCGCAAGTCAGTTGCTGCAATCGATACGTTCGCCTCAAAGTTAAAGTGTCCTTTCCTCTTCGTTAATTGCCCATTTAATCAACCATACGACAAGTCCCTCACTACTGTTCCTTTCCTAATGTGATGACCTGCATGATCTGATTTCCTGCATGCTGGATGAACGAGTGGGACGTTCCTGCACTTGGCTCCTGTCGTTTAGAACGCAAGTGAGTAGCATGCTTCGCTAACATGGTCCAATGGACTATCCCCTCTCTTAGAAGTATGTAAGGCTCTTCGTTGTTCCTGCACCGTGTGGTGCGGGTTGTCCTCCCTGTCTGCCTTGGACTAATAATAGCCTATTATTAAAATATTGTAAATATTCAGATTATTCAAATATCTGCACGAATATGCCTATTTTTTTGTATTTCCTTGTAAATGCTTGCGTATTCGTGGAATTGCTCACATTGCTTTCTTACGTTCGAATTCTTTGAAACGAGTGCCCTGAAAAGTTAAATTCCCTATATCCCCCTCGACCATATGGCCAAACTGCTGCCGGCCTATCCACAATTCCATTCTGCTCCGGTCTTCAAACTCAAAAGTAACAAAGTAAGAGGTGTTTGAATTTAAATTACTGGTGTTCCCGGAGAGTTGAATCCGTTTGGCAACAACCTTACAGAATCGATCTTGAATGGGGGCATTGTTATTGGATGTCCAGACCGAAAGAGATTTGATAATAATGGATAGAAAGATGCCAACCGCGAGAATAAGGATGAGGATGAAGAGGAAAAGGACAAGCGTGCTTAAAGCTCCTTCATTTAACCCAGCTAGCACAAGTAAGCACTCCTTCGCAGTATTGATAGAATAGGTGAATCGACGTTCTCTTAGCTAGAGGAACCGTTTGACAAAACGATAGCCGGTTTCATGAAAACCGATGGGCGGTCGAGCAGTTCGGGAAATGTCAGTGGATTCTACATCCGTCAGCCACATCATGCCAGAGCAGTTATGATCACTTGCCAGCTGTTCGGCATAGCTTCTCAATTGTGCCAAAGGTGCTTGGTTGCTATCGGGATCTTGCTTAAGGGAAATAACCGAAATTTCACTGAACGTTACATTGTGTGCGGTATGATCTCTGCGGATACGAAAGCTTAATGTACCAAGAATCCGATTCTTTTCTTCGAAGACATATAGCAATTCATCTGGGTTGTCGCGCATGTTATGCAGCCTATTTTCAATATGTAAAGGGGAAATCAGTTTGCCAGTCAAATGAGAAACGAGTGAACTAATTGCTGATGTATCCTGGGGTGTTGCTTCACGAATGCATGTAGTCATGGGTATCCTTCTTTCTAATAACAAGTTATATTGCTAATTGTACCATATATTGGAACATTAGTTCTATATTTATGAAAAAAATGTCAATTTTTTACGTATAAGGACAATGTTTAATGAAATACAAAAAAGCGCAGCAAGAATTCATCTTGATACGCTTTTTTTGGCTTATAAACGATACTTAGGCTTGTGAAAGAATGGTGTTTAACGTTGTGCGATCGCTGGCTTGCACTAATTTGATCAGCAGTTCCTTGGCTGCGGCGTAATCATCCACGTGAAGAATCGACGCGGATGTATGAATGTAGCGCGCACATACCCCGATTACAGCGGATGGAATCCCGCTGCCTTGTACGTGCACTTGTCCCGCATCCGTTCCGCCTTGCGAGATGAAGTACTGATACGGGATCTTATGTGTCTCCGCCATATCCAGAATGAACTCGACCATCCCACGGTGGGTAATCATCGTGGGATCGAAGATCCGCAGCAGCGCTCCGCGCCCTAGCTGCCCGAAAGCTTGACGGTCGCCGGTCATATCCCCGGCCGCACTAGCATCCAGCCCGTAGAACAAGTCCGGCTGAATCATATTCGTGGCCGTTCTTGCGCCGCGCAGGCCGACTTCTTCCTGTACGGTGGCTCCCGCGTACAGGACATTCGGGAGCTTCGGCCCGCCGTGAAGCTCCTTCAAGAGCTCAATCGCGAGGCCGACGCCGTAGCGATTGTCCCAAGCTTTGGCCATAATCCGCTTCGGATTGGCCAGGGGTGTGAACGGGCAGATCGGCACGATCTGCTGCCCGAGCTTGATGCCGATGGCGATGGCATCGGCTTTGTCTTCCGCGCCGATGTCAATGTACATCGTCTTGATGTCTGCAGGCTTGCTGCGCGCAGCCTCGTCCAGCAAGTGCACCGGAACGGAGCCGATCACACCGATGATCGGTCCGTTCGCCGTCATGATCTGCACGCGCTGCGCGGGCAGCACTTGACTAAACCAGCCGCCGAGCGGCTGGAACTTGACTGTGCCGTGCTCGGTGATGCCGTTGACGAGGAAGCCGACCTCATCGAAATGGCCCGCCACCATAATGCGCGGGCCCGTCTCGTCGCCGCGCACAACGCCGAATAGGCTGCCGAGCCCGTCTTGTACGAACTCATCCGTATATTTAGCCAACTCGCCGCGTACAAATGCACGGATCTCTCGCTCAAAGCCAGGTGCAGCTTGCATTTCGGTTAACGTTTTAAAAAGTGCTAAAGTTTCAGTATTCATTAGGTAACCTCACTCACTTCGTGTGGATTGTAGGACAATATGAGAACTATTTTACCACATATGGAAGGTTAAGTTTTTGGTACCCGAAAAATGCCTATTTACATAACTAATGATATTAGTTATTATACTAATATAAATAGTTAAAAGGAGGCGTTGAACATGAAAATAACGCGAATCGGATATTTATATCAGGTGGCTTTTATGCCGAGATTTTTCCCAGTGAATTGTTACTTGGTAGAGGAAGAGTCCGAATTAACCCTGATTGATGCAGCCTTACCATTCAGTGTGAAAGGTATTCTACAGGCGGCGCAGCAAATTGGGAAGCCGATTACACGTATCATTCTAACACATGCGCATGGGGATCATATTGGTGCATTAGACGGTTTGAAAAAAATGCTGCCACAAGCTCAGGTCTACATCTCCAGAAGAGATGCGAAGCTGTTGGCGGGGGATGTGGCGTTAGAAGCGGGTGAGCCGCAAACCCCGATTAAGGGCGGCATTCCAAAAGGGATTCAGACGAAGCCCGATGTGCTGCTGGCCGATGGGGATCGGATCGGGTCCTTGCAAGCTTATGCAGCTCCTGGTCATACACCAGGTTCCATGGCATTTCTTGATGTACGGAGCCGGGCGTTGATCGCCGGGGATGCTTTTCAAGTACGAGGTGGAGTAGCGGTATCAGGTGTCGTGAAGTGGAAGTTCCCGTTCCCAGCGCTGGCGACTTGGAGTAAGGAAGCTTCTTTGGCGAGTACGCGTAGATTGAGACAGCTGGAGCCTAGCTTATTGGCAGTCGGACATGGACGGATGATTGAGCAACCGGTAGCTGTGATGGATGCTGCACTCGACGAAGCGACTGCGAAATTCCAAGGCGTATCAGCGTCAATTTAGAAAAGAGGGGAACTAGATGGCGATTCGACAAGGATTAGATGCAGAAACGGTTTTGCAAGCAGCAATAGAACTTGCTAATCAACAAGGGGTTGAGCAGCTGTCGCTGGCAGCGCTGGCGGGCCAACTCCATATCAAAACACCTTCTCTTTACAATCACATTAAAGGTTTGCCTGATCTGCGCATGCAGCTCTCGAAGCGGGGCCTTGTCCTCGTGAAAGAGGCGATGATCGAAGCGGTGATTGGTAAAGCTGAGGATGAAGCCTTGCTGGCAGCGGGTGTGGCCTATGTGGAGTTCGCTAGGAAGCAGCCGGGTTTGTACGAGGCGATCTCAGCGCTGCCTGATTATGAAGATCCCGAGCTGAAAGAGGTCGGCGCTGGGGTAGTGACCTTCCTGCTTCGGATTCTTGCGCCATATGGACTCAGTGAGGAAGATGCGCTGCATGTGGTGCGCGGCTTCCGGAGCATGGTGCACGGATTCGCCTCGCTCGAGCATCGGAATGGCTTTCGCATGGGGCTGGATCGGGATGAGAGCTTGCGCCGGTTGTTGCAGACGTATTTGCGGGGGCTGCGTGCTGATGTGGGGCGTGAGAAGTAGCATGATGCTTACTCCTACATCACACGCATACTATACTGCATTCTACTCCACCTAACTTCTTCCCAACTTAGCGAAGAGCGCGAGCCCGCATGGCCAACTAATTGGAAAAAATCCAGCTAATATGGCCGTATTTCATGAAATTGGATGACTAGATGGAAAAAGTACATCTATTTTGGCTTAATTTGATGATATGGCGACTTTGGACGAACATTACCTACATGAAATCCAGTTATTCTAGTTTTCGGGTGATAATCAGCAGAATTAGCTGCATAAAATCCAGTTAAATTTGTTGAAGTGCGTGCTAGTTTGACTTAGGACAGTAGATGTAGCTAGTTGGCGATTGAAGTAGAGTGAGAAGGGTAGATGGGGAATTAGAGTAGCTAATATTAGTAATTACAGCAAGCGAAAGCGAGCTAGTGAGGATTTGTGTTAGTGCTAGTGCTAGTGCTAGTGCTAGTGCTAGTGCTAGTGCTAGTGTGAGCGCGAGTGCGTCCTGTTGGACGGCTCGCGCTTTTTTGCGTGGAGCGGCATTGTGGAGGCCGGGGAGGCGAGAATTAGCAGCGGTACTCCCCAGATTTAGCAGGCACTGAAGGCTGCTTTACGCCTGCATCGGTTTCTCACACGCCTCTATCGGCAGACCAGAATCAACGAGGCCTGTGTCGATGGCGCGCCATAAGTAGAGCGAGCCGAAGCTGCGATAAGGCGCCCAGCCTTCGGAGGCGACGCCTAAGTAGTTTTTATCCGGGCGCTCGGGAAGCGTATGCAGCCAGCGGGCTGCACGCTGCAGACCGGCATCGCCGAGGGATAGAATGTCGGGTCGGCCTAAGGTGAAGAGGAGGAACATTTCAGCGGTCCAGACGCCGATCCCTTTGACACTAGTCAGTTGTTTCAGAAGTTCTGTGGTATCTACATCCTGTAGCTGATCCAATATGACTTCGCCGCTCAGCACTTTGGTGCTAAGGTCGCGGATGTAGCGGATTTTGGGATAGGAGACACCGCATTGACGGATGGCTTCTTCCTCTGTTGCTAAAACGTTTTCAGGTGTGATAGTGGGAATAATCGCTTTAACTCTCGTTTTGATCGTTAATGCGGCTTTGGCCGAGAGTTGTTGAGAAATAATCGACATGACGAGAGACTCATAGGGATGAAAGCTGGGTGTAAGTGTGAGCTCACCGATGAGTTCGATTAGACGGGCTAGTTTCGGATCAGCTTGAGATAGGGCGATGATGGCAGGGTGCTGGTTATGAAGTTGAATGGTTGTAGTAGGCACAGTAGGCTGGTGCATTACAGTTCCTCCTTTGAAAAATCATTCCAAAACGGGCGCATTCTCGCTACACACTCTCTCAAGAAGAGAAATGGGTGACTTATCCAAAATGACTCTCTTTAAGTATAATGGAAGAAAGAATGAAAGCCAAAGGGGCCGAAGCTGGAAATGACAGATGAGAAACGCATAGCGTCGAGAAGGAACGTGGGGATATTTGCGCACGTGGATGCGGGGAAGACGACAACTACGGAGCATTTGCTGTATCTAAGTGGGCGTATTCGCTCATTAGGCAGCGTAGATAGTGGGACGGCACAGACGGATTCCCTGGATGTTGAGCGTGAGCGGGGGATTTCGGTTCGCAGTGCAACAACAAGTCTAGTGTGGCAACATACATGGATCAATCTGGTCGATACGCCAGGTCACGTCGATTTCTTATCGGAGGTAGAGCGCTCCTTACGCGTGATGGATGGAGCGATTCTCATTATTTCTGCGGTGGAGGGCGTACAGTCGCAGACAGAAATGATTTGGCATGCGCTGCAATCGCTTAAAATACCAACACTGCTCTATATGAATAAATTGGACCGTGTCGGGGCTGACCCCGAACGCGTCCTGCAGGAGATTCATAAGCAGCTCACGGGGATGGCGGTGCCGATCTATGCGCCGCTGGGCATTGAAGACACGTTCCGCGCAGCGCGGAACGTGCTGGACGACGCGCCGCCCGCAGCCGGCGCGCTTCCTGGATTCGACCTCGCAGCCGCGGTCGAAAAGCTCTCCGAGCTCGATGAGCCTCTGCTCACGAGCTACATTGAAGGTGCGCCCATCGCGGCGCACGACGTCAAGGCGGCCCTGCAGCGATACGCGCGGCAGGGGGAGGCTTTTCCTTTGCTGGTCGGAGCCTCCAGCAAAGCCATCGGTATCGAGGAGCTGCTCGCAGCGATCCTCGATTACTTGCCTGAGCCGCGCGGCGATGCGGAGCAGCCGCTTTCGGCTGTGGTCTTCAAGGTCGAGCGCGACAAGACCATGGGGCGCATGGCATACGTCCGCCTCTACGAGGGGACGATCCGTAACCGGGACACCGTCGTCAATGCCACGCAGGGCGTGGAGGAGAAGGTGACCCAGATTCGCCGCATCGACGGGCGCAAAGCCGAAGATCTCGGTGTTGTCGCGGCGGGCGACATCGCGGCCGTCTGCGGCCTGACGCAGGTGCGGATCGGCGATGTGCTGGGCCGGCCGGACAGTGTGCCGCCTGCGCCGCGCATGGCGGTACCGCTGTTGACTGTGCAGGTCCACGCCGAGAGCGATGCACAGTATCCGGCGCTCGTCGCCGCCCTGCAGGAGCTCACGGACGAAGATCCGCTGCTCGATCTGCAATGGCTGCAGGATGAACGTGAACTGCACGTCAAGGTCATGGGCGCGATCCAGCTCGAGATTCTGACGAGTCTCTTGAGCTCGCGCTTCGGCCTCGCGGTAAGGTTCGATCAACCTTCCGTCATCTACAAAGAAACGCCTTCGCAAGTCGGCGAAGGCTTCATTGCCTATACGATGCCTAAGCCGTGCTGGGCGATCTTACGGTTTCGCATCGAGCCAGGTAGCCCGGGCAGCGGGCTCGTTTATGAGTCACAGGTACGCGGCGAGCAGCTGCTCGTGCAGTACCAGAACGAGGTGGCGCGCCGCGTGCCGGAGGCGCTGCTGCAGGGTTTGCTCGGTTGGGAAGTCACCGATGTGAAGGTGACGCTCGTAGAGGGTGAGCACCACGTGTGGCACACGCATCCGCTCGATTTTGCCGTTGCGACGCCAATGGGCATCATGCAAGGCCTCGCACAGACCGGCACGACGCTGCTTGAGCCGATGCTCCAGGTACGCATAACCGTTCCGGAAGAGTTCGGTGGCAAGGTGCTGAGCGACCTTGTGCAGATGCGGGCGAGCTTCGATGCGCCTAGCATAGCTGGGGGAAGGTTCGTCCTTGAAGGGCGGCTCCCAGTGGCAACGTCGCTCGAATATCCCGTGAAGCTAAGCGCCATGTCGGGTGGTCGTGGCGTGATTACGTCCTCTTTTGCAGGCTATCAGCCAAGTCCTCCTGATGTTCATGCAGAGCGCAAACGGCGCGGCGTTAATCCGCTCGATCAGTCGAAGTATATTTTGGCCGTACGAAAGGCCTTATCCAATTAAGCTCTCGGGGTGCAACCATCGACGATTGACACGGCGTCCCTTCTTTGAGTAAAATACAGGTAAGTTAATAACATGTGACGGAGAACAGGAGACTCACTCGGATTGCCCTTTGAATATTGGAGGCAAATCTTGGTGAGTCTTTTTGTCATGGCGGTCATGTTCAGAAGTTCAGAAAATCGAGGTGAAGCGCATGTCGCTGCAGGATCAGTGTATTTTACCAGCCATCCGGAAGATGAAGGATTTAGAGAAGCTCATGAAGTCGTCATACACGTATATCGTGCTGCTCGACAGTCATATTGGCCAGCTCAAAAGCATTGTAGACCTGGGCCGAGCTCACGGGAAGAAGATGCTGCTTCACGCGGATTTGATCGAGGGGCTGAAAAACGACGAGTTCGCGGCTGAATTTCTGTGTCAAAGTATTCGCCCTGCGGGGATCATTTCGACGCGTGGCAATGTGATTACGAAGACAAGGCAGAACGGCTTGCTGGCGATTCAACGGCTTTTTCTGCTGGATAGCTCGGCGCTGGACAAAAGCTACACCCTGCTCGAACGCACGCAGCCCGATTACATCGAGGTTATGCCAGGTGTCATTCCGCACATTATCAAAGAGGTGAAGGAGCGTTCGGGTATTCCGATTTTTGCAGGCGGACTGATCCGTTCCATTGATGATGTGGAGCAGGCGCTTGCGGCAGGCGCGACGGCGGTGACGACCTCGAACCATGAGCTTTGGCAGCATTACGATGGCGTAACAAGGAGGCATAATCAATCATGACAACTACGGGATCCAAGCCCTCATATATTCTTTCCCTTGATCAAGGGACAACGAGCTCTAGAGCGATTTTATTTGATCAAAAAGGAAGTATCGTGCATACCTCTCAGCAGGAGTTTAAGCAGTATTTTCCGAAGCCAGGCTGGGTGGAGCATGATGCGAACGAAATTTGGCTGTCGATTCAAAGTGTGATCGCAACGCTTCTGTCTGAGACGGGGGTGCCGCCTACGGAAATTGCGGGAATCGGTATCACGAACCAGCGAGAGACGGCGGTTGTGTGGGATAAGCATACGGGGATGCCCGTGTACCATGCGATTGTTTGGCAGTCGCGGCAGACCGCAGACATCTGTGAGAAATTAAAAGCTGCGGGTCTTAACGAGCTGTTTCGGGAGCGGACGGGGCTGCTGATTGATGCGTATTTTTCGGCGACCAAAATCAAATGGATCCTCGATCACGTCGAGGGAGCTAGAGCAAGGGCCGAGCAGGGGGATTTACTTTTCGGCACGATGGACACGTGGATCATCTGGAAACTGACAGGCGGCCAAGCGCATGTTACTGATTACTCGAACGCTTCACGCACGCTCATTTACAACATTCACGAGCTGAAATGGGACGAGGAGCTGATGGGACATTTGGACATTCCCGCAGTGATGTTGCCAGAGGTTCGTTCGTCGTCCGAGGTGTATGGGCATACACAGGAAAGCCTGTTCTTCGGTGCGGCGATTCCAATCGCGGGCGCGGCTGGGGATCAACAGGCGGCACTGTTCGGTCAAGCCTGCTTCGAAAAAGGGATGGCCAAAAACACCTACGGCACTGGCTGCTTCATGCTGATGAACACAGGGAATCATGCGATTCCGTCGCGCAGCGGCCTTTTGACTACCATAGCATGGGGCTTGAACGGGAAGGTTGAGTATGCGCTGGAGGGAAGTATTTTCGTGGCGGGCTCGGCGATTCAATGGTTGCGAGACGGGCTGCGCATGATCAAATCCGCGAAGGATTCCGAAGAATACGCCAAACGCGTCGTATCGACCGATGGTGTGTATGTGGTTCCTGCTTTTGTCGGGCTGGGGACGCCTTATTGGGACAGCGATGTGCGAGGCGCGGTTTTTGGGTTGACACGGGGAACGTCGAAGGAGCATTTTATCCGGGCAACACTGGAATCCCTCGCGTACCAGACGAAAGACGTGCTGCAAGCGATGGAAGACGATTCTGGCATTGAACTGACGAAGCTGCGGGTCGACGGCGGTGTGGTGAAAAACGACTTCCTCATGCAGTTCCAAAGCGACATGCTGGGTGTCACGGTTGAGCGTCCGGTTATTAATGAAACGACGGCGCTGGGGGCGGCCTATTTGGCTGGTCTCGCGGTTGGTTTCTGGCAGGATCAGGCGGAAATTGCGGCGCAGTGGCAGGTGGATCGGGCTTTTGAGCAGAGTATGGAAGCGGACTTGCAAGAAAAGTTATACAGCGGATGGAAAAAGGCGGTAAATGCCGCAATTGCTTTTAAATAAATGCATAGAGTGATATACTACAACTAACAAGTTCATATTCGGTTGGAGACTAGGAGAAACCACAGCGGACCTTAACGTGCAAACGTGATAGGTATGTTGTGGTTTTTTCATATTCATAAATAAGGGAGAGATTGGCATGACAACAGGGCAAATGGAAGCTGGACAACATAAACGGATGGATCCAAGTAGACAATTTAGCGGGTTAAAAAGGAAAGAGATGCTCGAGGAGATGGCGCAGCAACAATTCGATGTGATCGTGATCGGCGGAGGGATTACCGGCGCGGGTATTGCGCTGGATGCGCAGAGTCGCGGGCTTCGCACGGCGTTGATTGAGATGCAGGATTTTGCTTCAGGGACGTCGAGCCGTTCGACGAAATTGGTGCATGGCGGTCTGCGGTATTTGAAGCAGCTGGACGTAAAGGTTGTAGCTGAAGTAGGCAAGGAACGGGCGATTGTGTATGAAAATGGACCGCACGTGACGACGCCGGAGTGGATGCTGTTGCCCTTTTATAAAGGTGGGACATTCGGCAAGCTGTCTACGTCGCTCGGCTTAAGAGTGTACGATTTCTTGGCGGGAGTTAAGCGCTCGGAACGACGCAAAATGTTCAGCCCTGATGTGACTTTGCAGCACGAGCCCTTGTTGAAAAAGAAAGACCTCAGAGGCGGCGGTTACTACGTGGAGTATCGTACGGATGATGCGCGGCTGACCATTGAAGTTATGAAAAAAGCGGTGGAACTCGGCGCGATGGCGGTGAATTATGCCAAGGTTGAGGAATTGATCGTGAAGGATGGCACGTTGGTTGGGGTGCGGGTTGTGGATCAGTTGGCTGGGAGTGACGGGAAAGATGGGAAAGATGGGAAAGATGGGAAAGATGGGAAAGAACAAACAGCTTCCTATTCGCTGTATGCGAGCAAAATCGTGAATGCGGCGGGGCCGTGGGTGGATACCCTTCGTGACATGGACCGCTCGAAGCAGGGGAAAACGTTGCATTTGACCAAAGGGGTGCATTTGGTCTTTGATCAGAGCCGATTCCCGCTGGGGCAGGCGATCTATTTCGATACGCCGGACGGGCGGATGGTGTTTGCGATCCCGCGCGATGGCAAAACTTATGTCGGCACGACCGACACGAACTACAAAGGGGATATTGCCAATCCCCGTATTACTATGGCTGATCGTGCCTATGTGCTGCGGGCCGCGAACGAGATGTTTCCGTCCCTCGGGTTGACGGAGGCCGACGTCGAATCGAGCTGGACCGGGCTGCGCCCGCTGATCCATCAGGAGGGCAAAGACCCTTCCGAGATTTCGCGTCGCGACGAAATCTTCATTTCGGGTTCCGGCCTCATTTCGATGGCCGGGGGCAAGCTGACCGGCTACCGCAAAATGGCGGAGTCGGTCGTGAACCAGATCGCCGCCATGCTGGTGGCGGAGGGCAAGGTCTCGGCGGCGCTTCCGCCGAGCCGTACGAAGACGCTGCCGATATCCGGCGGCGATGTGGGCGGCTCGGCGCAGCTGGCGCCGTTCTTGCGCAGCAAGGTCAGCCAAGGCCTGCGGCTGGGGCTGACCGAGCCTGAGACGATGCTGCTCGCGCAGCGATACGGGTCCAACGTGGACACCGTATTCGCGCTGCTGGAGCAGCACCGGGGTGAGGCTGCGCGGCGGGGCATGCCTGCCGCGGTGCTCGCTGCGCTCGTCTACGCGATCGAGCGCGAGATGGTCGTGAAGCCGGCGGACTTCTTTATCCGCCGTACGGGCGCCCTCTTCTTCGACATCGCGTGGGCAAGGCAGTGGAAGGCTGCAGCGACAGCCTTCCTGGCGGAGCGCTTCGGCTGGAGCGAAGCGCAGACAGCGGCTTACGCCGCCGAGCTGGAGCAGATGCTCCATGAGGCGGTGCATCCGCTGGAGGCTTAAGCCGTTGATACAGGCTTTCCTTCACATAAACGTGTTCTACGTCATTTAACACAGCTGCAAATTGAATAACTGGATTTCCTGCAGCTAATCTAGCCGAAATGGCCCCTTTTAGGAAATTAACTGGAATTCCTACAGCTAAAATGAGCCATATTTCCTTGTATTAGTGTTTTTCGTCTGAAATAGCTGGAGTTTTTCCAGTTAATCTGCAATTTGGCTGAATTACGCTGAAATTAGCTGGAGGTTTTCCATCTAATGCGCGTCGAGGCTAGCGTATCAAAACCTCTAAGCTCCATACTAACTGAAAAGTCGTCCCACAATTCCTCAAGGAATTGAAGGACGACTTATTTGTGCTTGTTGTGCTTGTTAGAGGTGAGTTTCCTCTCCTACCACTCCGCCACAGTACCATCCTCTTGACGCCAAATTGGATTCTTCCAATTATGACCGATGGCAGCCATTTCACGGACCTTTTCTTCATTGATTTCAATTCCTAGGCCAGGAGCGGTTAGATTCTTCACGAAGCCTGCTTCATATTGGAACACGGATGGATCCTTCAGGTAATCCAGCAGATCGCTGCCTTGATTATAATGAATACCCAGGCTTTGCTCCTGAATGAACGCGTTAGGCGAGCAGGTATCCAGCTGTAGACAGGCAGCTAATGCTATAGGCCCTAACGGACAATGCGGAGCGATAGCAATGTCATAGGCTTCGGCCATTGCGGCAATTTTTCGAGTTTCTAAGATACCTCCAGCATGCGAAAGATCGGGTTGAATGATATCTACGATGCCTTGGGCGAGTAGTTCTTTAAAGCCCCAGCGCGTATACATGCGCTCTCCCGTGGCGATAGGACACGACGTATAGCGAGCGATTTCCTTAAGCGCCTCATTGTTTTCAGGCAGAACGGGCTCTTCGATGAACATCGGGCGATAAGGCTCAAGCTCTTTCACGATGATTTTGGCCATCGATTTATGTACACGACCGTGGAAGTCGATGCCGATGCCGATATCTTTGCCAATGGCTTCGCGGACGGCCGCAATGCGGGCAATGGCTTCATCTACTTTGCGGATCGAATCAATATAATGAAGTTCTTCTGTAGCGTTCATTTTCACTGCAGTGAAGCCGGCTTTCACTTGCTGCTTCGCCGATTCACCTACGTCACTTGGACGGTCACCGCCAATCCAGGAGTAGACACGCGTGCGATCGCGGCAAGCTCCACCTAATAAATCATACACAGGGGCGTTGTAGAATTTGCCCTTAATGTCCCAAAGTGCTTGTTCGATACCAGAAATCGCACTCGAAAGAATAGGGCCTCCACGATAAAACCCACCGCGGTATAGTACCTGAAACATATCTTCAATTCGCATCGGATCCTTCCCGATGATCTGGTCGCTCATTTCCATTACGGCTGCAGCGACCGTATCGGCTTTCCCCTCAACGACAGGTTCTCCCCATCCTGTGATGCCTTCATCCGTTTCGATTTTCAAAAACAACCATCTTGGCGGTACTTTGAACAGTTCTAATTTCGTAATTTTCACGGTATACTTCCTCTCCCTGTATCTTAGAATGTTTGAAAGTTCACTGCATGTACGGCCGCCATGAGCTGCTCGGCGTAAGTCGTAATCGCACTATAATTACCTTGTTGAATTTCGTTAAGCGCTACCAAATTTCCTCCTATACCTACTGAAGAGGCGCCAGCTTGCAAATAAGAAGGCGCATTTTCTTTCGTTATCCCTCCGACTGCAAGGATATTAAGTTCATTTAGAGGACCTTTGAGCTCTTTCAAATACGAAGGTCCTAAGCTCGAGCAAGGAAAAAGCTTAACGACTCTCTTAATGTATGTAAGACGTCTGACATGGCGCTATTCATGCTCCCTTCTGATTAAGAATATTGATCGCGATACTCCTGAGGGGTCATTCCATAATGCTTTTTGAAAGCATGATTAAAGGAGTGCGGACGTTGGTATCCGAGCTGCGTGGCGATTTCGTAAATTTTATCGTGACCGTTTTTTAACAGATAGGAAGCTTTATCCATACGTACCCGATTGACGTAGTCGCTTAGATTATCGCCAGTTTCCAATTTATAAATTTTAGACACATAAACAGGGTGCAGATACACGTGATCCGCAATTGATTGCAAAGAGACATCGCTGGCCAGATGCAGATCAATAAAAGAGCGGATGTCATTAATTAGGGTGGCCCGGCTATCTTTTCTCTCCTGATCCATATCCTCCATCATCCGATGTAAGGAGCGAATGGACCATTCACGCAATTGGTTAACGCTGCGGAAGGGAATGCCTTCCGTCATTTTCTCGTAGTCCCCGCCAATGAGCTGATGCAAGGGTCTGCCGTTTTTATGAGCAATGTAAGCAAAAGCGGATGCAACCGAGAAATAAACCTCCAACAGATGCTCTTGGGATTCCGAGAACTTCGCTTCCATTTCGTCGAAAATCAATGAAAGCTTTTCTTCAGTATCTTCCCACCTTGCTGCCTCCAAGAGATGATTGAGTGTAGGAGGTTCATACAACTTCTGCAAAGCGGAAAGCGCTGTTTGGGCGGAGTCTTCGCCGAGCACCATTAATAATTCATGTTCGCTCCCAATTCGCTTACGAAAGGCACTCAGAGAGGAGTTATATAAGGTTGTGATATCACCAGGAAACTTCCCCCAACTACTGAGTAGAATGGAGATTTTGCCCTTCAAATAATTGTTCACAGCGGATTGGAGGACAGCCGCTGTTCGTTCAAGCCAAGCAGGGTCTTCCTTCTCGGTAGTACCCGGCTTACGCTTCATGATGAAAACCAAATAATCATGCGCGTCTTTCGTAGACCAGCTATCGAATTTCTCGGCAAATAATTCCTCAACCATATTACTGATGGCATATTCCATTAAGGATAGACGCCCCATATCATAGTCAAGAAAGTCAGACTCAAGTCGAATCATCATACATACACAAGTTTGTTCATGAAAATCAGGGAGTTCCAGCATATGCATTTTCTCTTGGAGCGATTGCTCAGAAAGTTTGCGGCCCTGAAGGAGATCATTCAGCAAGTTTCCTCTCAGTAGAGGCAGATTTTCTTTGAACGTGTAAGTAAGCCGCTGGGTGGAGATGACTTCTTGCCATTCCTTCTGAAGCTTATCCATGACCCGACCGACCGTAGCCAGCAAATCCTTCTCTGTAACAGGTTTTAATAAATAATCCTCCGTACCTTGAAGGATGGCTTCTTTGGCATAGTTGAAATCAGAGTAACCCGATAAGAGAATGCACTTCGTTTTCTGCCATCTATCGTTGATTTCAGCAATTAGCTCCAAGCCAGTAATCCCCGGCATTTGAATGTCTGTAATGACGATATCAATGGAAAATTGCTCAAGTAACTCCAACGCTTCTTTACCCGAATAAGCCTTGAAAATTTGTTCGATGCCCAGTGACGTCCAGTCAATTGTGGCGTGCAGTCGATCTACAACATGCGCTTCATCATCAACAATGAGAAGTTGAATCATGGTCTTCTCTCCTGAGCAGCTGGAAGAGTTTCCTGCTGCTTCTCACGCTTCCAAGTCAACACAGCCTTCATTCCCCCATCTTCTCCTAATTGTAAAGTTAGCCCCGATCCTTCTCCAAATTGATAAAAGAGCCGATGATGAATATTCCATGTGCCACAGCCAATGTCATCGGACATTGGTTGCTCTAGCTGTTTCGATAGCTGAGTTAATTGCTCTTGGTCCAGACCAGGGCCGTTATCCTCGACAATTACTCGGTTCCATTCTCCAACTTGCTCGCCTTTGATGGTGATGTGATCACTTTCCATACTGCGTTCAATGCCATGAATAATTGCGTTCTCGACCAAAGGTTGAAGAATAAGCCTAGGAACCGATTCATTCAACATGTCATCCGGAATGCGAATGTCATACCCTAACCGATGAATACGCAGTTGCTGAATGTTTAAATAGTGAATAACGAAATTCACTTCTTCCTGCAGCTGAACGACTTGTTTCTCGACCCTTGTTGTATACCGATAGAACTCGGCTAAATTTTGTGACATCGCCACAACGGACTCCTTATCATCCATCTCAGCTGAATTGATAATGAAAAATAACGAATTGTACAGAAAGTGCGGATGGATCTGTGACTGCAGTTGTTTCAAAGTGGCTTCGCGCGAGCGTATTTTCTCCGCATAAACATCTTCAACCAACACTTGAATTTGCGTCGCCATTTCATTAAATCGTTGAATGAGGAAATCAAATTCATTCTTGGCTTTGTAGTCGATGCGTGCCGATAGGTCGCCTCTTTTCACCTTTTGCACACTTTGAATCATCTTGCCGATAGGTATTTGTACATTGCGATACAAGATAAAAGAAGCTAACACACTCATCATGAGCAAAAATCCGATCGATATGTAAAACAGCTTGCGGGTCATGGTAATGGGAGATAGTATTTTTTGAACGGGCACATAGTCTACCAGATACCAATTTAATTGCGTTGATTTCACATAGCTGACCAGATACTGCTGTTTGTCGATTTTTATTTGAATTTGGCCGGAGAGCGGTAGCGTAGATCCAGTTAGTTGCTCTCTGATAGAGGTCGTAATGGACGAGTCTGAAGAGCTGTTGAGAATCAAGGCTTGCCCATCATCCACCAAAAACGGATCGCTTCGTTTATCTTTCTTATACACATCCAGCAGCTGAACCATATTCTGTACACTAAATCTCACTTGATAAAGCACATTCGTTTGATCCACAACTTGCGCACGAATGGGCTCGCTAACTTCCCTAATGAACGATCCTACACCTTTGTCACCTTCACGTACTTCATAAGTCCAGGTTCTCTGAATCGGTCTATGCCAAGGCCATGCGTCTGTACCATTTACGAAAATGCTAGAGGATAGCACTTGCTTCCCTTTGGGAATAGCTATCGTGAGTTCGTTGACCCAACCGCTGGAGACACTTTGCAGGCTAAGCTTTTGGATGATGCGCGATTGCTCCTTCAACATGTCATAATCCGGCGAATCGTTCTTATCGATGTACTCTCTCACATAGGGGTCACTTCCCAAAATCACGGGAGACATCGCTAATCGCTCCACATCTGCATCCAGCTGGTGCATAAAAAAAGACAGTTGGTTCAAATTGGACGATTGTATCTGATCTTGAACGACATTGTTTGTTATGCGATTCGTATAACTGTAGAGCAGGACGATGGGAATCAGTAGCAAAACCAACAGAATTAAAATTTTGCTGAAAATATTCAATTTATAGGGCATACGAAATCACCTTCCACGTATCTGCTAAGCTAACCAACTTCAAATTTAATATACGAGAGATGCTGTCTAAAAGAAAGGCGGCATCTCCCGTATTCACAATTCTGGTTGTTAACCTTTAACAGCACCGGCGGAAAGTCCACTTACGACATAACGCTGAGATACTAAAGCGATGATGAGAACTGGAAGTGTAATGATGCAGGCGGCTGCCATCAATGCGCCCCAGTTAATTTCGGAATAGGACATAAAGTTAAATACAGCGATCGGGAGCGTCTTTGTTTTGTCTCCGGCTAGAATCACTGAGAACATGAAATTGTTCCACGAGAAGATGAAGGAGAGAAGCGATGCTGTAATAACGCCAGGTCCCGAGATGGGCAAAATAATGCGCAAGAAAACTTGGTGGTGTGTACAACCGTCGATAAGACCGGACTCTTCGATTTCGGTAGGCAGAGCCTCGAAAAATGAAATCATAATCCAAATAATAAAAGGCAGTCCGACGAGCATATGGCTTAAAATAAGTGCTGTATACGTGTCCACCAAATGGATTTTGGAGAACAAGATGAACCAAGGAATTAGAAAGGTAATTCCCGGGATAATTCTCGCGACTAAGATGAGAAGCCCCAGCTTCTGAAGGTGATGACGTGCAATCGCATACGCCGCAGGGAGACCTAGAATAAGTGACAACAGTGTTGAACCAGCGGCAACAAGGAAGCTGTTCCAGATGAATTTGATGAAATCATATTCTTTAAACACGCTGACATAGTTATGAAACGTTGGTTTGAAGATAAACATTTGGCCAGTCGACAAGATCTGTGATTGCGTCTTAAACGATGCGAGGAGCATCCATACGAATGGAAATGCAAACACAATGACGACTAGAAAGGTAAGCAGCGTTTGTGCAATTTTTGGACCTTTCTTTTGTTTCATGATGTAGCCCCCTCCATTCGTTTACGCATCCAAATCATAAATAATGTTAATCCCATAACAAGTGCGAAGAAAATGACAAGCAGTGACGAAGCCATTCCCAGCTTAAAGTATTGGAACCCAAGCACATATCCGTATAAATTCAAAGTCTCTGAAGCGAAGTTCGGCCCGCCTTGCGTCGTCGCATAGATGATATCGAAAGTTTTCAAGACGTCAATCAATCGCAGCATAGCGGCCACTATAATGGTCGGTCTTAATAATGGAAGTGTAATGGAAACAAACTTTCTCCACGTACTTGCGCCGTCTACATCCGCAGCTTCATAAGGATCTGTTGGGAGTGTAGCTAACCCTGCCATAATAATGAGTGCAATCATAGGCGTCCATTCCCACACATCAACGATAACAAGCGAAGGGATAACCTGATTAGGTGAAGCTAGCCAGAGGAGTGGCTCTAGACCAAACGTTTTGAGCAACATGTTGGCTACGCCAATCGTAGGTTCGTAGATCAGCATCCAGACCAAGCCCATAGCTACTGGTGTTGCTACCATTGGCAGTAGAAAGATGGTCTTTACGATATTTTTCCCTTTGAACTCTCTTGAGAGTAATAGGGCGATGGCGATACCAAGAATCACTTCGAGGGTAAGCGCTGCGAATGTGAAATAAAACGTAGAACCTGCTGCATGCCAGAAGCGTTCATCTTTGAACAGGGCTATATAATTCGACAAACCAACCCAGAGAGGTGGTGTCGTTGCGGACATGCTCCATTCATAGAAACTGATCCGAACGGTATAGATGATCGGAAACAGCATCATAAGCAGGACGAAGATGACCGCGGGGAGTGTATAAATCCATTTTAAGTTGCGGTTAAACCAACTGTATTGCATGCTGCATGCACCCTTCCTGATGTCGTTATTATTCGTTTGAAAGATGAAAAGGGTCATCAGATGACCCTTTTCACCTATCGAATGCGTATTTATCTTGTTTTATCTTTGTCCATAATTGTTTGCAGAGCTTGGTTGGCTTTGTCAGCCACAGGTTGAAGATTCGTTTCACCTGTCATGATCTTCTGAACAATTTCTCCGACAGCATCACGAGCTTCGCCTACACTAATCACGGTTGGACGGTCGTGGTCAACGCCTGTTTTGGCACTTTCTTTGATGATCGGAACGAGCTCAGCCGGGAAGCCTGTCGTGCCTTCTGGTTTATCCCAAATCGAAGCGCGGGCACCAGGATTACCTTTTTGCTGTGTTTTCAACACAATATCTTTACTTGTTGCCCATTGAATGAACGCCCAAGTCGCGTCCTTATTGGCGGATTTGGTGTTCATCGCAAGCCCCCAAGATGTAATACTGTAAGGCTTGGAGCCTGCTTTACCCCCAGGGAATACAGCAAACCCAACTTGATCAGAGATTTTAGACTTCGTCGGGTCTGTAGCGTTCTGGTAGAGTGAGTTCGCATCCGTTAAGAAAGCGACCTTCCCTTGAGCAAAAATACCAAAAGCTTGCGGCCATGACATATTGAGCACACCTGGAGGCGCATAATCTTTCAACAATGTACCGTAAGTCGTAAAGGCCTTGAGTGCTTCAGGCGTATTAATGCTAGCTTTTTCGCCTGTAGTGAAGTCTGCACCTTCGGAGTATAGGAATGAAGAAACTTGCGTAACAAGTGGAGATCGTTGGCCTCTGGCTACGAATCCGTACATCTCATTTTTCGGATCGTGCAGCTTTTTAACAGCCGCGGTAAGCTCCTCTAACGTTTTAGGAACTGCAATACCGGCCTTTTGCAGTAAATCCTTCCGGTAGTACAAAATTTCTTGTTCCGTAATAATCGGGATGCCAGCTAATTTGGAATCAACGGTAGTTGAACCGATGGCGGATTTTGAGAAATCATTAAAGTCGTAGTCTTTTGCTTTTTGGGCGTATTCATCAAGAGGTTGAAGCCAACCATTTTTGTAGAAAAGCTTGCCTTCTTGAAGAGGGCGATACATAAAAACATCAGGTGTTGCAGAACCAGATGTGAATTGCACGGTCAGCTTCTGTGTGAGCTGGTCCTCGAAAAAGTTTTCAACATTCACCTTGATACCCGTTTCTTTCTCGAAGTCCGGAAGCAAGGGTTTGATAGCTTCTGCCCAAGGATGGTTAGCTGTTACTAAGGAGATTGTTTTCCCTGCGAATGGCTTCGCATTGGCTGTTGCAGCAGCGCCTGGCGCTGTTGTTGTTTGTTCTGTCTTCGTGGATGTATTGCCGCATCCTGCAACTACCGTTGCAGCCATGACGAACGTCGTGCTGACACCAATCCATTGTTTGAATGATTTTTTCATGTAATATGTGACCTCCCAATTACGTTCAAATGGTTGTGTTTACATCTCTAAGAGTACCTGATTCCTCTGTTTGGTTGATATAACTAAGATTCAATATGGATAACTAGGACTGAAGGAAATGCTCTAAGTAGTGTTGCCATTTCCTAAAGAAATTGTGAAGACCAGGGAGTCTACTGAAAATGAAATGATTAAATACCGCCCCCGTTTAGCGGGCGGTATTGACACCTAACTCTACTCCATCTACAATGTATAAAAATACAAATTAATGAATAATTATACGAAAGCGGTGACGACGTTGCAACACATTCTGTCTTTGCAAGAACTCGACAAAGAGAGCTTGTTCTCCATCATACTCAAAGGCATTGAGATCAAAAACAATCCCGAAGCCTACTACCATCACTGTGAGCGCAAAGGGCTGCTCATGCTTTTCCAGAAATCATCGACCCGAACGGCGCTTTCCTTTCATTCAGGTATTCATCAAATGGGTGGCTATGCGGTGAATATGGATTGGGATGCCAGCAATTTCAGTATCTCTCCCATTAAATACGAGGTTCGTTATGCATCAAGGAACTGCGATGTCATCATGGCTAGGCTCAAAAAGCATGCAGATGTACTAGAATTAGCTGCCTATTCGGGAGTGCCTGTGATTAATGGATGCTGCGACATGTACCATCCATGCCAAGCGCTCGCGGATTTAATGACGATTTATGAAGTTAATGGGACTTTTGAAGGTGTAACTTTAGCCTATGTTGGCATTCATAATAATGTCGTCAATTCTTTAGTTGCAGGTTGTATAACATTAGGAGTTAACCTACTGCTAGTCACCCCGATCGTGAATGAAGCTTCTTGGGATGACGCGTTGATGAAGCGCGCTTATCAAAGTGGATTCGTTGAGGAGGTTGAAGTGCTGTCTACTGCAATGAAAAAGGCAGATTTTATATACACAGATACATGGGTCGACATGGAGTTTTTCTCGGATGCAGCTTACCAAGAAGAGAAGCAGAGACGAATTGACATTATGATGCCTTTCCAGATCAACAAGCACAGTCTTGGAAAGCATTCACCCTATATCATGCATGATATGCCCATTCATCCAGGTTTTGAAATTGCAGAAGATGTGGTTGAATCGGAGCAATCGATCATTTATCAGCAAGCGGAGAATCGGATGCATGTTCAGAAGAGCTTGCTTTTACACCTACTAAATCTATAGTCGAAGGGGGAACTCCGCGACATGTCATTCACAACGCTTTTGGCTTTTGCCTTAGTCTCACTCGGCATGGTGTGCACGCCCGGACCTAATATGATCTACCTCATCTCTCGCTCGGTCACGCAGGGAAGAATGGCGGGGATCATCTCACTTTTGGGCATTGTACTTGCCTTCTTGGTCTACATCGTGACTACGATGTTGGGGCTGTCGGCGTTGTTTATGGCGGCACCGTATGTGTTCGACGCTGTTAAGTTTGCCGGAGCTGCGTACTTACTGTGGCTGGCTTGGCAAGCTGTCAAGCCGGGTGCTAGATCGGTGCTAACCGCACGAGATCTTCCCGTTGACCCGCCCAAGAAGCTATTCTTAATGGGCTTCATGACCAACCTGCTCAATCCTAAAGCTGCGGTCTTGTATGTGTCGCTTCTGCCTCAATTCGAGGACCCTGCTAGGGGCTCCTTATTGTTGCAGAGCGCATCACTGGGACTCACGCAAATTACGGTGAGCTTTACCGTGAACCTCGTAATCGTGCTAACGGCAAGCCATATCGCCCGTTGGTTTGGCACACGACCGAAATGGCTGCAAATCCAGCGGTGGCTGATGGGAAGTGTATTAACAGGGCTGGCTGTACGGCTCGCCTTTGAGCGGAGACAATAGAACGAGAGAGGAGACCCACAGCAACTCGCTGAGGGTCTCTTTTACATAACCTAACCTCGCTTGAAAAAAGCAATCACAAACTCACGGAAATGAATGGCAGCCTGAGAGAGGTAGTGCTTGCGATTCCAGGCGATACCGAAGGTGCGGTGACAGTAGGGTTCTGTTATTTTTAACTGCACGGTGTCAGGATTGGAAGCTCTTCTCCCTAAGGAAAGCGGAAGTGTGAAAGTAATGCCGAGCCCCATTTCGACCAAAGTTTGAACAGCGCTGACTTCCTCAAGCTCGAACGCGATGGGAGGTTCAAACCCCGCCTGACGGCAGAAGCCATCCGTAATTTCCCGGAAATTCGTTTGGGAGGACAGGGAGATGAAGGGTTCATTTGCAGCTTCTACTAACCGAATACTGTCTCTAGTGGCAAAACGGTGCCC
Organism: Paenibacillus plantarum; assembly: GCF_013141695.1. GTDB lineage: Bacteria > Bacillota > Bacilli > Paenibacillales > NBRC-103111 > Paenibacillus_E > Paenibacillus_E plantarum. The sequence goes on along the minus strand of NZ_WHNY01000093.1, from coordinate 216,382 downwards.
CTTCGGGACTGTCAAATACAGTTCTTCTTCAATGAGTGTAAGCCATTCAATATCCGGTCCGATTACCGGTGTAGAAGAGATACAGAAATCGATTTCGGCATTCTCGAGATCATTTCTCATTTCCAAGGCAGAAGCCAACTGTCGCTGGATGACTCGGACATGGGGGTGAAGGGTCAGGAATTCTTTGAGAAGAGTCGGCAGTACGTACGGTAGCGATACAAAAAGGGAAACGACGCCATGGTCGAGTCCAGCCATATCTTTGATCTCTCGTTCGCCTTCTTTCAGTTCTAGGAAAGCTTGCTCAACGCGGCGGAGATAGGTCTTCCCGAAGGCATTCAATTTCACATGCCGGCCTTGACGCTCGAACAAAGGGATACCTAACTTCTTCTCTAGCCGCTGGATAGAATTGCTGAGGGAAGGTTGTGAGACATTGAGTTCTTTGGCCGCTTGGGTCATATGTTCAAGGCGTGCGACGGTCTGAAAATAATGAAGCTGTAGGAACTCCATGGTGAATCCTCGCTTTGCACATAACTTTGATGTGATCATTTTATCATATAATATGTATTATACATGATTGGTCATCCCTCTTATACTAGTTCAACAGACAGAAAACCTTTGTGGAGAATGGAGCGCATATGTTGACTAGAGAGAGAATTTGGACGAAAAATTTTGTTGTCGTATGTATGAGCAGCTTTTTCATGTTTCTCACTTTTTATATTCTTGCTACGGCATTTCCCTTATATGTAAAAGATAGCTTGCACGGCGATCAGCAGCAAATGGGATTGTCGATAACGATTTATGTCATCGGTGGGGTGTTGATTAGACCCTTCTCAGGACAATGGGTAGATCGATATGGTAAAAAGAAGATGGCCATCATCGGAATGGTCATTTTCTTATTGGCCTGCATCAGCTATTTCGGTGCGAAGGGGATGTTCATGTTTCTGGTGATTCGCCTCGTTCACGGCATGAGCTATGCGATCGCCTCAACAGCGACGAGTACGATTGCATCGTCACTTGTACCCAATTCACGTCAAGGTACGGGAATGGGCTATTTCAGCATGTTTATGAGTGTGGGCATGGTCATCGGGCCTGCGTTGGGTTTATTTTTATGGAAAGATAAAGACATTCATGTGTTGCTGTTGGCGATTTGTGTGATTGCTGCGCTCTCGCTCCTTTTCACGCTGGCAATGCGAGTGCCGAAGCAAAACCAAGAAGCTTTGCAGTCAGTGGAACCTGTAGAAAGGGAGAAACGCCGTCTGCAGTGGAGTGATTTTATCGAGCCCAAGGCGTTACCTATTTCGGTGGTGGGGTTTATTTTAGCTTTTGCTTATAGCTCGTTATCTGGCTTTATGTCCTCGTTTACAGTTGAAATTCATCAATCTCAAGTCGCAGGCACCTTCTTTGTTGTGTTTGCGCTGATGATCGTGGTGTTCCGGCCGCTGATTGGGAAAATATTCGACTCTTGCAACGAACATTATTTGTATTACCCTGGGATTATCTTGTTTGCAGTAGGCATGCTGCTGTTAAGCCAAGCGCACTCGGCAACGATGGTTTTGGTCGCGGGCGTCATTATGGGTATAGGTTACGGCGCTTTGTTGCCTTGTTTTCAGGCATTAGCGATGAAGCTGTCCCCTGAACACCGCAGAGGGAGTGCAACGGGAACCTTTTTCTTGCTGTTTGACCTCGGGTACGGCTTAGGGTCTTATGTCATGGGAATGATCGCTTCCATGTCGGATTATCGGATGATGTATGTCGTCGCAGGGCTCGTTCCCTTGCTATCCGCGGCTTTGTACTATGTGCTTCACCATCGCCCTCGCGCGAAGGTTTCACTTCATGAGCAAAATGCAAAGTTAGTCTAAATTGGAAACGGGCATAAAAACGTAAGTTTTTCCTCAAAATAACGATGTTCGAGAATTGTTTGCAGAGGAGAAGGTTTTATGAAACGAAGGTTCTTATTAGTAACGCTGCTTGTAGCGATGGTTCTCTCTCTCTCTTTCATGCCGCTGGGCGCACATGCCACCGCTGGGAAAGAGCCTGGTACTGCGATGTGCATGACCCCTGCGAAAATGAAGCTGAAGCAAGACATGAGGAAACTTTGGGTTGATCATGTGGGCTGGACGAGGAGCTATATCATTAGTGCGATTGCTGGGCTAGAGGATCAGAAGGACGTGTTGGATAGGCTGCTGAAGAACCAGCAGGATATCGGTGATGCGGTGAAGCCATTTTATGGGGATGCGGCAGGGAATAAGTTGGCTGAACTGTTGAGGGAGCACATCCAATTAGCTGGTGGCGTAGTAGACGCGGCGAAAGCTGGTAATCAAGCTGATCTAGCCAAATTCAACAAAGAGTGGTTTCGGAATGCGGATGATATTGCCAAATTTTTAAGCGCGGCTAACCCAAATTGGTCGGAGAAAGAACAGCGAGACATGCTGTATGCACACTTGCAATTTGTTACCGATCAAGCTACCGCGAGGCTGAAAAAGGATTGGAAAGCCGATATTCTTGCCTATGATAAGGGTGAGGATCATATGATGATGTATGCGGATATGTTGTCAGATGGCATTATCAAGCAGTTTCCCGATAAGTTCAAATGAGTTTCCGAAATTTCAAATGAGCGCGTACCCCAAGCTGATACTGGTTGCATCCGGTGTCGGCTTGTTTTGTGCTTAATCGTGCGTAGATCGGGGGCATCGTGCTATAATCGTGCCATATGAACGAGAGGAGAGGAAACGTCGAAACTTGTCGACTTTTCATGCCATATGGATATCAAAGAGCTCTTATCTTATTTAACCGAAGAGAATCTGATGCTGCTTTTGGACAAGTACCGTTCATTCGGGCCGTTGCCTGGGCTGTTGCTTCCTTTTATGAAATCTTTCATCCCACCGCTTCCAACACTGGTGATCATTAGCGTAAATGCGGCTGTGTATGGGTTGTGGCTCGGTTTTCTGTACTCATGGATCGGTATTGTATGTGGTTGCTTAGTGACGTTTGCGATTGTAAAAAAGGTGGCTGGCCATCCCTATCTCGTGCGCTGGTCGCAGAAACCGAACGTCCAAAAAAGTCTCAGCTGGGCCCGGCGCCAAGCGTTCAATTATGTTTTTATTCTTAGCTTATTTCCTCTCGGGCCTTTCGTGGTCATTAATATGGCGGCGGGGCTGGTGCGGATGCGTTTTCGCTCATTCCTCGTCGCGGTTGCAGCGGGGAAAGCGGTGATGGTCATGTCGGTTAGCTTTATTGGCTACGATCTGAAGCGGTTCATGGATCATCCCTATCAGCTTATTTATGTGGCCTTATTCATTGGGATTTCACTGGTGATTAGCAAAAGAGTAGAGAAGCGGTTCATGTAATTGATGCCGCAGGATACCCCGCCTTCAGCAGGGCTTAATTCCCGATATACAGGGAGCGAAGCTTGAGCAGAGGCGGGGTCTTTGTGCATAGTAAAGAACTATTCGTTGGAGTCGCTCAACACACACAGAGTTAAGTTGGGATAGTTGGCTGCCATCTCGGCGGCCTGTTGTTGTATTAGACGGAGGTCAAACGACTGGCTGAAAATTGCGCGATCCGGCAAAAATGTCACGCTCGTTCCAGTTTCCTTCGTCACACCCACCGTATGGACTTCGCTCTGAGGGATGCCATGCTTATAGTGTTGCTGATAAACGCGCCCATCCCGCTTGATGGTAACGGAAAGCTTAAGGGAGAGTGCGTTGACGATCGGCATGCTGATGCCTTTCTCACTGCCAGGGGCAAAGAACTGGGCACTTCCACGTAGGTGGTCCATATCCGTCAGAACAGACTGAACACGAAGTAATTCTACACCAGGCAAGGCCTGAACAGGGATGCCACGGCCATTGTCCGAGACTGTTATACTGCCATCCTCATGTAAAATGAGACTAACCTCCGTACATGTGCCATGCTGATGCTCCAAAAGGCAGTTCTCCACGACAGCCCAAAGCAGCAGGTGTGGGTTATAGGCATCAGCGGGGCCGCCTAGGTAGTCAGGAGCATTCGTACGTGCCTCCGTCATCGCGATATAGTCGGTTGTATCCATCAGATCCGAAGTAGCTGCGAGGAGTAATAGCAGAGGAAGTACGCGATGACCAGGAATTGCATATGTTCCGCCTCGCTCTTCTTGCACGAGCAAATCCGCGCCAACTAAGGCTTTCATATGATGATAAAGCTGCCCCGTCGTGCCCATATTCAAGCGTTCCACAAGCTCAGGTCCCGTTAGTGGCTCCTGTAATACTAATCGCAAAATATCCAAACGCTGCTTATGCGCAAGGGCTCCCAATACTTTGGCCGATTTATCGCCATCGAGTAAGAGTAACTGGCTGACTTGTTTGTCCTGCGGCTCCCAACGGTAGCTTGCACGATCTCCTCGATACTGTCCAGAATAAAACAAACGGCCTAGCTCAGCGGAGGCAGGGGTTTCTTTGGTAGATGTGTTGATAGGGGAATGCTCCTGAACCGCGTCCCGGTTCAGTAAATGTTGAACCAGCTGACCCAGTTGGTTCATTTGTGCCTTCAAAGCATCTAGCTCGGTGCCATAATCTCGCGTTGTGGTCAAAAAAGATCACCTCACATTAATTATTTAATTACGTAATTAAATAATAACATAATATGGTTGTCTGAGGCAAGGGCGGAGGAACCCAGTAATTGACTGCAAGACCGACGAACCTTCCCGACCTATTTGAGGGCAAGGCAACAGTGAGGAATTAAAAATAACTGGATTTTATGTAGCTACTTTTGCTGTGAAACCCACTTTGAGGCGATTAACTGGAAAAAGTACAGCTAAATTCGAGCATTTACGCCGAATGTGGGGAATATGGAGGAATCAGATGGAGTTTTTCCATCTAGTTCAGGAAAATGGTTATAAACGAGGGAATTAGCTGTAGGAAATCCATCTAAAGTTTTGTAGGCCCGCGAGGGGACCTATGGGAGGAAGCTGACGAGAGGCCAAGGATGCCAAGGAGGGGCGATGCTACTTAAAGACACATGTGCAACAAGAATTCGAAATTCCAACCTTTCAGCATGTTCACCAATCCACCTCAAACACGAACCTCAGCCACACCACAACTTCGCCTGAGTTCAACTTCAATCAAATTAAAATCTAACCCAAATCGCAACCCGGATCGCAACCCGAACCCGAACCCGAACCCGAACCTCAAGCCATACCACAACCTCGCCTGAATTCAACTTCAATCAAATTAAAATCTAACCCAAATCGCAACCCGGATCGCAACCCGAACCCGAACCCGAACCCGAACCCGAACCCGAACCTCAAGCCACACCACAACCTCGCCTGAATTCAACCTCAATCAAAACAAAATTTAACCCAACCTCAACACGGATCGCAGCCGCAGCCCCAACCCCAACCATAACCGCAACCGCAACCCCCCGCGCGCTACATTGGATGTATCCACTGTACTGTTCTGACAAGTAGCCAAGTTTGAGTTTGATTGGACTAATCAAGCCACAAGAAAAAGACGAACCAACGCTTAATGCAGCGTCAATTCGTCCCTTTCTTGGGTTTCCAATTCCGTGTATACGCGGATCTGGTCTTGATCGTCTATTGTAGCGAGCACGACGTGCTCGAGTTGGGCATGTGCGGCTTGCATTTGCGCCTCCAGCCAAGCCAGATCTTTCCCTTGCTGCGCGAGCAGCTTTTTATCATAGGCGCCTTGTATGATCAGTGGCTTCACGAGAGAGAAAGAGTCGCTGGGAATAGCCATATCTTTGGCAGTTACCGTTTGATGCTGAGGCTCTAGGAATACGGAGACCATCCCACCTGGCTCCCACAAGGCTAGCGCCACTTTCTGGATATCCTCCACTTGTTGCTTGCGAAGCTCAGAGAAGAGGTGGTCGACTGAGATTTTGGCTTTGCGCAGGCCGCCCATGCGAAGCTTCCCATGTTCAATAAGCGTCAGTGGTGACGGTTCAAAGAGATGTTTGAGGAAGTTCCATTTTAGACTCAGCCAAGAGGTTATGAGATATAGGACGACGAGCACAACGGTTGTGATCATGGAGCCTGTTAAAGCTAGGTGCTCATCGGAGAGCGGGTGTGCCATGATATTACCTAGAATAAGGGCGATGACGAAATCGAGAAAGCGGAGTTGAGAGATCGAGCGTTGGCCTAATGCTTTGGCGGTGATGAGCAGAAAAAAGTAGCCTACGACGGCTCGTAAAATCCACTGCATAGTGGTCAGTGATTCTTGACTGCGAAAGAAGTCCAAGGGTCGTCACACTCCGAACAAGGTAAATGTTCCCTATAACGTACCCTTGTATGGGAGCAGCTATCCGCAGTTTGCAGGGGAGCAGGCCCGATGATCTAGTGCTTGCCGCTGGTGAGTCCGACCTGCTCCTCGCTCCAATCCCAGAGCTGACGAGCTAGCGCGTCGTCCTTCGCTCGGGCGGAAACAGGCGCAATTGCCCGCCTGTAGAAGTACTCGCCGCTGACCGTCTGCACGTCCGGGCTCGTGGCCAAAAACACCGCCGTATCCGCGCCTTGTGCCGCCGTCAAGAAAAACGGCCGCATCATCGCATGCACGGCCTTACCAAACCCGGTGTCGCGATCGACACCGATGTTCGTGGCAACGGCTCCCGGATGGAGCGAGTTGGCCGTGGCTGAAGTGCCTGCGAGCCGCTTCGCGAGCTCGCGGGTGAACAAGATATTCGCCAGCTTCGACTGGGCGTATCCGTTCCAGACCCGGAACCCTCGCTGCAGGTGAGGGTTGGCCCAATCGATGCGCCCGATTTTGTGGGCGCCGGAGGAGACATTGACGATCCGCCCCTGCGGAGCGCGGATGATAGCGTCCAGCAGAAGCTGGGTCAGCAGAAAGTGGCCGAGATGGTTGACACCCATCATAGACTCGAAGCCATCTGCTGTGGTTTTTCGCTTCACGGTGACGACGCCAGCGTTGTTCACGAGCACATCGAGCACGTCGTGCTTGGCTAGGAACGTCGCCGCAAAGGCTCTAATGCTCGCAAGCGAAGCGAGGTCGCAGAGCATCAGCTCGATGTGATCGGAGCCGCTCTGGCGTCGTGCTTCTGCGAGCGCCTGCTCGCCTCTTTGTTTGCTGCGGCAAAGCATGATAACGTTGGCGCCTAGCTTGGCCACTGCCACCGTTGTGGCAAGGCCCATACCGGAGTTAGCTCCGGTGAGGAGTACCGTTTTATTGTGCATCGCGGATCGCCTCCCTTTTACTTCCAGTATAGCCCATGAGAAGAATCCCCGCTTACTATATTGCGCTAACGATGCTGCATTGGGGTTTTCTTTTTATGTTAAACTAGTTGGATAGAATTCAATCAGTGGAAGTGAGGAGCGTGCACACGTGGAAGCGAAAAAAGCAGCAGCAGAGCTAGCTATTACGGAGATCCAAGATGGGATGATTGTCGGTTTGGGGACAGGATCTACGGCCTACTGGGCGATCCAAGGGCTTGGTGCTCGGGTACAAAACGGCCTGTACATTCAGGCTGTTGCGACCTCAGTCGCCTCAGAGAACTTGGCTAAGGAGTTAGGCATCCCGCTTATTCCTTTTGCAGATATCTCAGAAATCGATGTCACGATAGATGGAGCCGACGAAGTCGATCCAGATTGGCACTTAATTAAAGGTGGGGGAGGCGCGCTGCTGCGGGAGAAAATCGTCGCATTTTCAAGTAAGAAGCTGATTATTGTGGTGGATGAGAGTAAAGTTGTTACACAGCTTGGCGCATTTCCACTACCTGTTGAAGTTGTTAAATTTGGCTATGAACTGACGATTCGAAAACTCCGAGCGCTTGGTTGCGAGCCCAAAGTTAGAGTTGCTGATAATCAGCCATTTGTGACGGACAACGGGAATTATATTATCGATTGCCACTTCGGCAGCATCCCAAACCCTGCAGAGCTTCATCAAGCAATTAACGGGATTCCAGGTGTTGTGGAGAATGGGCTTTTTATCGGATTGGCGAGCCAGGTGATTGTGGGGTATAAGGATGGTTCGGTGAGGAGTTTGTAGGAGAAAAACACGCCAAATAAAAAAGAGTTGTTCCACATGTCTAGGATGACTTGAGGGGCAACTCTTCTGTGTTTAAACGAGTGATGTAGAAGCTTCGATCATCGTAGCCTCACGGAATAACTGGAAAACCTCCAGCTAATTTAGTCGTATTTCAACCAATTAACAGATTAACTGGAAAAACTCCCGCTATTTCAGCCGTTAAGCGTCATTCTGGACGAAATGCTTCAGATTAGCTGTAGGAAATCCAGTTATTCGTCTCAAAAGGCTCATTTCGCTGAAATTAGCTACAGAAAATCCATCTATTCTACTTGTAGTGCCACCCATAGGGTGGGCATAGGTTACTAGTAGCTCCGCCGATGGGGCTAAGGGTGTGTGCGAGGTGTGGGTTACATGAGCTCCGCCGCTAGGGCGGAGTGAGATGGCCTATTCTACTTGTCACTCCGTCGATAGGGCGAAGGAGGTGTTAGATTGGATGCAGTCAACAAGGGTGTGCAAATGGGTGTACGCTACCTGTCACTCTGCCGTTGGGGCAGAGGACGAATAGGCGTAAGCAGGTGTACATGGTGGTGTTAGGCCTGCAAAGGCAATGCCTACACGAACGGCTGCATACCCATTTCAACCCAACTTTCCCGCGTTGGACCATAAAGATCAGGAACGCGCAATCCAGCTTGGCGCATCAAGACGATCATTTCACCGCGGTGGTGAATTTCATGGGAGATGAGGACGCGCAGTGTAAGCCCGTTAGGCCACTGATCGCCATACATATCGCTTGTTTCGAATAACTTCGCGTCAGTCCATTGTGACTGAATCGCTTCGATGGCTGCGGCAGCGGAGGTGCGGTAGGTGTCAGCGATGGTTTGGGCAGAAGCGGGAGCAAGCTCTTCGCCTTCAGGTGCGGCGAATGTCAGTCCCGTGCGGGATAGCATCTCGTGAACCGTTGTGGCGATGTGCCAAGCAATTTGTCCAAGGGAACGGAGTTCAGGTGTGATTTTCTGAGCAAGGGAAGCATCCGTTAGGACGTCCATGACGCGCTGGGTGCCTTGCGCTTCTCGGGCATATTCGGTTGCGAAATCTTCAATCATTTTGATCATGGGGGTTGTCCTCCTCAAAGTTTTTCGCCAGTAAAACTGGCATCTTTAGCATGTGTTTGGTCTTTTTCCCAGAGGACTTCGGTCTTGTCTCCAAAGAACCTGGCATCACTAGCATGCATCCTGTATGGATACGTTGTCAGCAGGGGCAGAGTTTCATATAGATGCTTGCTCTTGGTTGATACGCACACCTCATATCCCTAGTATAGACAAACAATGCTGACAACAGCGTGTCAGTGATTCGAATAGAGGGCGACTATTTTTTCGGCCTTTTCTTTGATGATGGCTGCGATATGCGCGGGTTCTAGAATGCGCAGGTTTGGACCATAGCCGAGCAGCATGTTATGTAGCCAAGGTTCATCGGGCTGCGTCGCTCTAATCATGAGTGTTCCATCGGGCTGAATGGTCACATCCTCAGGTCGGAAATAGTCTTCGACCTGCGCCCTGACATTCGGCTGCGCGTGCAGCACGAGCGTAATGAGGGTGGAGGGGTCTCGTTGGCCTCGACGATAATCAAGTTTCTCCAACGTGTCTTGTTTGCGTTCGAAGGTTTGGGAAAGCACCTCGATGCTATTCATACGGGATAAGCGAAAAACCCGAAAATCTTCACGCAGCAAGCAGTAGCCGTACAGATACCAGCCGAAGCCTTTGACCACGATGCCCATAGGTTCTACGGTTCGCACGGACGGTTCGCTTTGCGATGAAAGATAGGAAAAGGTGACGAGTCGTGTCTCCTTAATTGAGGTGCGAAGAGCTGTCAACTGTTCTGTGGTTTGATGCCCACTGCTCCATGGATTCATATCAAGAATGAGCTGGTTGCCCAGTCTAGCTGCATCGGGTTGCTCGGATTTGGCGACGAGTGCGCCGACCTTATCCAGCAGATTACTGATTTCTTGGTCGGGGACGGAAGCGCGAATTCCTTTGAGGCCGGTGATGATCGATTGCAGTTCTTCCAAGGACAGGAACTGACGATCTAGCCGGTATTGGTCCATGATTTCGTAACCACCGCTGAGTCCCGCATAGGAAACAACCGGAATGCCGGCTTGGTTAATGGCTTCCACATCTCGATAAATGGTGCGCATAGACACCTCAAACCGCTCGGAAAGCTCTTTGGCACTAATACGGCGACGATTGAGCAGCAGCATGGTGATGGCGAGTAAACGATCTATTTTCAAAAGGAACACCTCATAAATTCTGGTCGTATTCTTCATGCCTTATTCAATTATACAGATGAAAATCCTTTGTTGCCCACTTTGCAAGAAACTGCAAGGAAATCCCTAATTCAAAGAAGGTAAACCCGAAAACCTAGGGAATAAGTGTAGCATAAATAGTTGAGAGGTGGCGGTTGTTGATGGCGCGTATTTCGGACGAATGGATGACAAATGCAGATATTGTCGCACTTCAACTAGCGATGGAACGGCAGGAAATCAACTCTGTAGATTTGGTTGTTTACTATACGGAGCGAATTAAAACCTATAATGGCAAAATTAATGCGGTGCTGGAGCTGAATCCAGATGCCATAGAGATCGCGGAATCGTTAGATCGAGAACGTGTATCAAATGGGAGCCGGGGGCCATTGCATGGCATTCCGATTTTGCTCAAAGACAATATTCAGACGGCTGACCAGATGCACACGAGTGCTGGGTCGATTTGTTTGGCGGAGCATGTGGCGACAGAAGATGCATATATCGCTGCCAAGTTGCGTGACGCTGGTGCGGTGTTGCTAGGCAAGGTGAATATGACAGAGTGGGCGAATTTCATGGCGGTGGCGATGCCATCCGGTTATAGCTCAAGAGGCGGACAGGTGGCCAATCCGTATGGGCCTGGCATTTACGAAGTTGGAGGCTCCAGTTCGGGGTCTGGTGCGGCGGTGGCGACTCATTTTGCAGTGGGAGCGATCGGTACGGAAACGTCTGGATCTATCGTCAATCCAGCGGGGCATAACAGTCTTGTCGGCTTGAAGCCAACGGTTGGCCTGTTAAGTCGCTCGGGCATTATTCCGCTTGCCAGTAGCCAGGACACACCGGGTCCAATGACGAGAACTGTGACTGATGCGGCTGTGCTGCTTGGCGTCATGACGGGTGTCGACGCTTCGGATGCACATAGTATAGCTAGCGACGGTCATGGCCATCGGGATTATACCCCCTATCTCAATCGCCGAGGGCTTCATCAAGCCAGAATAGGGATTCCACGTTGGTATTATCAGCACTTGGATGAGGAAGAACGGCAGCTTGCCGAGCGAGCTATTCAAGTTTTGCGCGACGAAGGTGCGATTGTCATTGATGATGTGGTGCTTCCTTGCCAAGATGCGGTCTGGAATTACGACGTACTGCTCTACGAATTCAAAAGAGATCTCAACGCCTATCTGGCCAAGCTAGATCCATCCAAGACACCTGTTCATTCCTTAGAAGAGGTTATTGCATTCAATGAAAGGCATGCCGATCAGGCGCTGGTCTATGGGCAGGATACGCTGATTTGGTCAGAGGATGCGAACGGAACGCTTACAGAAGAGACTTATTTGACGAGTCTACATAGATATCAAGAGCTCACACGAGCACAAGGGATCGATCATGCCCTTCACACATATCAACTTGATGCGTTGTTTTTTCCCAAAGATGAAGGCGAGGATATTGCCGCCAGGGCAGGCTATCCACTGCTGATTGTACCCGCCGGCTACACAAGCAAAGGGCCAATGGGTGTCATGTTTGCAGCAGGAGCCTACAGCGAGCCGACGCTGATTAAGCTTGCCTATGCGTTCGAGCAGGCGACGCTTTATCGCAGACCGCCTATTTTGTAGTTGCAGTCCGCATACCATATTGGAAAATTTGGAATAATAAACCGAATTCAATTCCATGATGGGAAGTGCGAACAATGTCTCGGTTTAGAAAATTTTTTACAATCTCACTACGCGCGGCTGCAGTTGGTATGCTCTTGAGCGGTGCTTTAAGCTTTAGTGGACTGGCAGAAGCCTTTACGCAAACGGTGCCTCCGCCACCTTCACAACTAGCGCCTCCACAGAGTGGACAAGGTCAGCTTATCCAGACACGTGAGATTGATGTCACCGGCGATGGCAAATTAGATATGGTCTCCCTTGTCGGTCTGAAATCAGATCTGAACAGCCCTTATTATGACAAGCTGTTTATCTCCGTCACCGGACAAGGTCAGGCACAGGTCGTGATTCCGCTGGAAGGCGGGTATAATCCGAAGATGGATTTTTGTGATTTTATCCATGACAAGCTGCCTCAGATCTATGTGACCTCCGATACTGGCGGGAGTGGCGGGTTTACATCGAATTACATCTATTCACTCAAAAATAACGTGCCCACTGCGATCCCGATGCCGGAACCGCTGCATGTCAAAGCAACCTTTAAGAATAATTATAAGGTGAAAATGAAAATCGAGGAGACCGGCAAATCCTTCACCCTCGATATTGCGGATCGTAAGGAGGCTTATGAGCAATTCGGCATTTACAACCAAGGAAAAATTGTGAAGCCAATCATTGTTAATGTGGATGCATACAGCTTGCTGAAGCCCGTTGATGTGGATCGGGATGGCTTCTGTGAACTGAAAGGTGTTCAGCGCATCACAGGTATCGCCAATGCGGACACACTAGGCTATGTCACTTCGGTGTGGAAATGGCACAAAGGTCAATGGAAGCTGAAAGAAGCGGCTGTTACGCAAACCTTAGCGACCAGCATGGTGCGTGCACCGAGTCTTGAAGACGAGGACTAGATGCGACAAAGACCGCTCTTACACGGAAATATTTCCATGTAGGAGCGGTCTTTCATTCATGTGGGATTATGCCCAGTTTCCATTGCGGAATATGGGCTCACGCGTGCCGTCTGCCAAGATCCCGTCAATCGCCATATCCTTTGAACCAATCATGAAATCCACGTGGATTAAGCTTTTGTTATAGCCATTTGCTTCAAGCTCCTCGGCACTCATCGTCGTTCCACCCTCAATCGTGAACGGGTAGGAATTGCCGAGCGCGACGTGACATGAAGCATTTTCATCGAAAAGTGTATTGTAGTAGATGAGGCCTGATTGTGAGATAGGCGAGTCATAGGGCACGAGTGCCACTTCACCCAAATAACGAGCACCTTCATCCATATTCAGCATGTTGTTCAACACTTCTTGCCCCACTTCTGCGGTTGCCTCGACGACGCGGCCATCCTTGAAGGTTAGGGAGAAGCCATCAATCAATGAGCCTTGGTAGCTTAGCGGAAGCGTGCTGCGCACTGTGCCGTTCGTACCATTACGGGCTGGCATCGTGAACACTTCCTCCGTCGGAATGTTCGGTACGAAGAAAATGCCGCTCTCGGTCTCACTGCCTGCAGCCACCCATTGATGCTTAGGTGCTAGTTCTATGTATAAGTCGGTTCCTGGTGATTGGAAATGAAGCTGCTTGAACTTCTGGTTGTTCAGCATATTCTGCTTCGCGGTCAATGTAGCAATATGCTCTTTCCATGCCGCAACAGGATCTGCTTTGTCTACACGTGTCAGCTTGAAAATTTGCTCCCACAGCTGTGTAATCCGCTCGGATTCGCTCAAATTCGGGAATACCTTCGCTGACCATTCTGCCGTCGGATAAGAGACCATCAACCAGTTGACCTTGTTGTTGCGCATATAGGAAAGGAAGCCAGCACGTGCAGTTGCTGCTGCTTTACTGGACATCGCGACGCGCTCAGGGGCGACTTCCTTGAACAAGTCCGAGTTAGGCGCATAAATAGACAGGAATGCAGCGCCGTCCTTCGCCATTTCCTCCATGCCAGTTGCCCGCCACATGGGGTAGGTCTTCAGGGTGTCTTCGGAAGCGTTCTTAAGGCGGAGCGCTTTCACTTCATCGTCATCCCAATCGATCACAACGTCTTTAGCGCCTGCTTCATAAGCTTTCTTCGTCAGCTTGCGGACGAAATCCGCACAAGCAATTGGCGTCGTGATGACGACGGTTTGATCCTTTTGTACATTTAATCCGACGCGTATGGCAAGCTCTGCATATTGGTCTAAGTAATGCTCGAATGATTCCATCTCTTTGTCTCCTTTATATTTGAGTACCATATAGTGTATGATAGTTAATAAAACTTTAACCCGCGGGAGAAAGGCTGGGCACATATGGAAACGAAAAACGCTGAAGCTAACGTAAGCGCAATATCAAATTTCATTAAGAACATTGTAAACGAAGATTTGAAATCAGGCAAAGTCAGTCAGGTCGTGACCCGATTTCCCCCGGAGCCGAACGGTTACCTTCATATAGGACATGCAAAGGCGATATGCACGAACTTTGAAATTGCGGATGATTTCAATGGATTAACGAACCTTCGATTTGATGATACGAATCCGGTCAAGGAAGATGTTGAATATGTGGAGTCCATTAAAGAAGACGTAGCGTGGCTAGGCTTTAAATGGGACGGGCTATTCTTTGCTTCTGACTATTTTGAAGAAATGTATAGCCGAGCATTAGTCTTAATTCGCAAAGGACTGGCTTATGTAGACGACCAATCTGCGGATGAAATCCGTGAAACGCGTGGAACACTGACGCAGGGCGGAACAAACAGTCCATATCGTGAACGCACGATAGAGGAGAATTTGTCCCTATTTGAGCGTATGCGTGCTGGTGAGTTCAAAGACGGCGAGCGTGTGCTGCGTGCCAAAATTGATATGTCTGCGCCGAATATTAATCTGAGAGACCCGGTCATCTACCGTATTCTTCACGCCCATCACCATAACACAGGAGATGCGTGGTGCATCTATCCGATGTACACGTACGCGCACCCGCTGGAAGATGCGATTGAAGGTGTCACACACTCGCTTTGTTCAAGTGAGTTCGAGGATCAACGTCCGTTCTACGACTGGGTGATTCGTGAGTGTGAGATGCCGAATGTGCCGAGACAATATGAATTTGCACGTATCTCCCTAATGAATACTGTGACGAGCAAAAGAAAGCTGAAACAACTCGTCGACGAGAAAGCTGTTGACGGTTGGGACGATCCACGTATGCCGACCATATCAGGTCTGCGCCGTAGAGGCCTGACGCCAGAGTCGATTCGCAATTTTGTTCGTGAGCTTGGTGTATCGAAAGGCGGCGGTGGCAGTGTTGTTGACACTCGCATGCTGGATCACTTCATCCGCGAGGATTTGAAGCTGAAGGCGCTGCGCACGATGGGAGTGCTGAATCCGCTCAAAGTCGTCATCACCAACTATCCCGAGGATGGCGTGGAAATGCTGGAAGCGGAGAATAACTCCGAGAACCCGGAAATGGGCAATCGCATGATTCCATTCTCCCGCGAGATCTACATCGAGCAAGATGACTTCATGGAAAATCCACCGGCCAAATATTTCCGGTTATTTCCCGGCAACGAAGTGCGTTTGAAAAACGCCTACTTCATCAAATGCAACGACTTCATCAAGGATGCCGATGGCAACGTGGTTGAGCTGCATTGCACCTATGATGTTGAGACCAAGAGCGGCAGCGGCTTCACCGGCCGTAAAGTCAAAGGCACGATCCACTGGGTGGACGCGAAAAGCGCTGTACCAGCGGAATTCCGCCTGTACGAGCCACTGATCTTGGACGATGAGGAAGAGGAAGAAGAGAAATCCTTCATGGATAAAGTGAACCCGAATTCCTTGCAAATCGTGCAAGGTTTCGTCGAAGACAACATGAAGAGCGTGAGCCCACAGGATAAATTCCAGTTCTTCCGCCACGGCTACTTCAACGTGGATCCGAAGTACACGACACCTGATCATCTGGTGTTCAACTTGATCGTTTCGTTGAAAAGCTCGTTCGTGGTGTAACGAACAGATATAAAGTTAGACCGAACCCCCTAGCGGATGCTAGGGGGTTTTTGGATGTAAGCCCGGCAATAAACGAACGAAAAAGGGTGCCTATTAGCCGTTTTCAATTGAAGTGCAGGAGATCTAACGTGTTTCTCGAATGCCTAACCTAGAAGGAAATATTTTCAATTAATTCAAGGAGGGTTACATGAAGACGACAATTTACATGGTTAGGCATGCGGAATCACCCTATACAGAAGGAAATGAAAGAACCAGGGGGCTTACCCTCAAAGGGAAATTAAATGCTGAAGACATCACAAGGGTATTAAAAAATAAAGGAATCAACGTGCTGATATCTAGCCCTTATGCGCGAGCCGTTCTAACCTTGGAAGGGTTGGCTGAAGAACTAGGACAAGAGATTAAGATAGTTGAGGATCTTCGGGAAAGACATTTTTCTGGAGAAGATGATCCAATTCCTGAAGATAAGTTCATGTCTGAGATGAAACGGATGTTTGATGACTTTGATTATGCCTATCCAGGTGGAGAGTCTAACAGAGCCTGCCAGCAAAGAGCGGTGGTCGTATTGAGAAATATCCTAGAAGAAAATAAAGGGAAGAAGATAGCCATTGGCACTCATGGTAACGTGATGACATTAATGATGAATCATTTTGATGCCACATATGGATTCGATTTCTTGAATCAAACCGTGAAACCTGATATTTATAAAATGCAGTTTAATGACCTCGTATTAGAGGAAGTGACAAGACTCTGGGAACACCGTGAATAAATTGAACGACATATAACGATGAAACAGAGCAATCTCGCAGCCTAAGGGAGCTGAAGGATTGTTCTATTTGTATGTGCTAAAAAAGAAATTTTTTCATCACAATTATCCAGTAAAATAAAAGGAGAATGGTTTTAATTAGGGGGCGTGACCGCGCGTGACAACCGTATTAGTCGTAGATGATGATCTGAATATATGTAAAATAACGAAGCTATATCTGGAGAAGAACGGCTTCGAGGTAGCAACGGCGAACGATGGCGAGCAGGCGCTCGCACGGTTCAAGGAGCTGCAGCCCGATTTCATCGTGCTGGATATTATGCTGCCGAAGCGCGACGGGTGGTCAGTCTGTCAGATGGTCCGTGCACAAAGCGATGTGCCGATTCTGATGCTAACGGCGCGAGGCCACGTGGATGAGCGCGTGGAGGGCCTGCGGATGGGAGCCGACGACTATCTAGTGAAACCTTTTGACCCGAATGAACTGGTCGCACGGGTAACGACAATCCTTCGTCGGACAGGGCTTCGCACCCAAGTTGCGCCTGCGTCAAACGTATATGAGGTAGGCAGCTTACGTATTGATAGCCTAGGTCATGAGGTAACCGTTGATGGGCAGGTTGTGGCGTTACCGAAGAAAGAGTATGAGCTGCTGCTGTTTTTCGTTCGGAATCCGAACCAAGTGTTCACGCGCGAGGATCTGATCGCTAAGATCTGGGGGTGGGATTTTGAAGGTGAGGACCGGGTGGTCGATTTATATATCAAACGATTAAGACAGAAGCTTACAGCAGGGAAAGAGGACTGGAGTATCCGCACGGTCTGGGGTGTGGGGTATAAGTTTGAGGGACCTGGCGTATGCTGAGTTCCTTTTATCGCAAGCTGTTATTTATATATATAGCCATTACGGTGGTGTCGATTCTAGCGATTTCGGGCGCAATTGGTTACACGATGAAGCAGAAAACGTATGACCGCAGCGAGAAGCTTTTACTGGAAAAAGTGGAGCAAGTGGAGGAGCTAGCGAAGGAGTTGTTCGATAATTCGACGGCTCAGAAGGATTTCCGCAAGCAAATTAATGCGATGGAGAAAACCTCAAATGTGCGAGTATCGGTGGTCAAGCACCCTAGAGCCACCTTGGATAAAATCCAAGCTGTAGGGGAAGTTCCTGCCCGACTGGGCTGGGTGGAGAAGGTGCTCGCCGGTAACCCGGTGACGGTGAAGAGTACATTTGCACAGAATAGCCCTGTCAAAATGCTGATCGTCGGACGTCCTGTCCTACAGGACAGCCGAGTGGTTGGGGCGATTTTTCTGTATACGCCTATCGTAAACATTCAAGGTACAATTAATGAGATTAATCGCGCTATTTATGTATCTGCCCTCGTAGTTGCACTGCTGGCTATTGCACTTCTTTACTTTGTGTCGCGGCACTTTGTGAAGCCTCTGCAGCAGATGAGTAAGACGGCGGAGGCGCTGGCACTTGGGGATTTTAGCGGCAGAGTGCCTGTACGCGGAAAAGATGAAATCGCCTCGTTATCGGGTTCACTCAACCGAATGGCCGGCAAGCTGCAGAAGGTCGAAGAAGGCCGCAAGCGGTTCCTTTCTGAAATTTCTCACGAGCTAAGAACCCCGCTGACGACGATTCGAGCTTCTCTGCAAGGCATCACCGATGGCGTGGTAGAGCCAGAAGATGCGAAGGAATTCATCCATATCTCCCTCCAGGAGACATTACGATTAAGCCATTTGGTAGATGATCTACTGGAGCTTTCTTCATTTGAGGAGAAGCAGGTAAAGTTGACGATGCAATCCGTTGATCTGCCAGAGTTAATTGGACTCGTCGTGACACAGCTGAAGATGAAGGCGAAGGGCAAAGGAATTGAGCTTAGCGCCGATAGTGAGGCCCCATATACCGTCAAGGCTGACGCGGATCGACTTAGGCAGGTATTCATCAACTTGCTGGATAATGCGATCAATCACATTCCAGAAGGCTCGCAAGTTGGGATCCGCGTGAAAGCCGTCAGGCAAGAGCGTTGGATCGAGGTATGGGATGATGGGCAGGGCATCTCGCCGGAGAAGCTGCCGTATCTATTTGATCGGTTTTACAAAGCGGACGAAAGCCGCAATCGCGCTGGCGCAGGGCTGGGTTTAACGATTTGTAAACACATTATCGAAGCGCATGGCGGTTCGATTCGTGTCGAGTCGCAGCTGGGGGCTGGGACGGTGTTCAAAATCTTTTTGCCAATTGTATAAATGTAGGTGCATGACAAACTTATGACATAACTATGGGATAAGATGGGGTTCGTAAGGTACACAGCCATTAAACGAATCGAGGAGTGATTCCACATGTTGAAGAAAAAGTTAGCAGGAATAGTGTTGGTAGGTTCGATCGTATGTTCCGTTCCGGTGGTAGCTTTCGCTGAGAATGTACAAGGAGATGCGACAGCGACTTCGACAAGCAAGTTTCATCCTATGAAGCAACTATTAGAAGAGAAAGCGAAAGCTTATGGCATAGCGACGGATGGAAAAACGAACAAGGAGATCAAGACGGAGCTGAAGGCGGCTGGCACGGCGAAACATACTGAGCGTTTGAATGCAGCGGCGGCTAAATTGGGCATCTCTACAGATGGCAAGACAGCGGAGCAGCTCAAAACGGAGATCCAAGCTGCAGTGACGGTGAAACTTCAGGCGAAAGCGACTAAGCTGGGCGTGAGTACTGACGGATTGACGAATAAAGAGCTCAAGGCATCGCTGAAAGCAGCTGCTGTAACGAAGCTGCAAGCGAAAGCGACCGAAGCGGGTATCGCGACGGATGGCAAAACAGGTAAGGAAATCCGCACGGCTTTGAAAGCGGCCAAAGAAGCTAAGAAAGCAGCGAAACAAGCGAAAAAATCAGAGGCTGTGAACAAGAAAGCAGCCAAATTAGGCATCTCCACAGATGGTAAGACAACCGAACAGGTTTACACGGAACTTGAAAGTGCTATGCAAGCCAAATGGGCGAAAAAAGCAGCGAAATAAGCGTGGCAGACAAAGCGGCCCTGAGCTAATCACTCAGGGCCGCTTTACATTAGGAAAGATCAAATGCCATTAAATCCCTCGCCATCGTGATTCGGCCCCCGTAGATGTCACCCATGCCTTCTGTATAGGCGGCCTCCGCCTCCTCATTGGCAGCAGGTGCAGGAATGTGGTGGGTAAGTACTAGATGCGCTACGCCTGCTTCTCGGGCGATTTCGGCCA
Source organism: Paenibacillus plantarum (assembly GCF_013141695.1). Taxonomy (GTDB): domain Bacteria; phylum Bacillota; class Bacilli; order Paenibacillales; family NBRC-103111; genus Paenibacillus_E; species Paenibacillus_E plantarum. Next base: position 196,529 of record NZ_WHNY01000093.1, on the reverse strand, counting down.
CTTCCAGCGTCGTAGAATGATACTTTGCCGGATTGGACAGACCAATGGTCTGCTCAGGGAATTTGGCGATCAGCGCGTCTAGCCACGCTTTGTTATAAGATTCGTGTACTAGTAAATCCACACCTCTACTATGTGTGATCATATTGTCAACCGGAATGGTATCCCCCGAAATGACAACCGACTTGCCGTTGTATTCGAATTTGTAGGCAATTGCAGGATCAACAGGTTTATGATCGACTTCGAAAGCGGTGATTTTAACACCACCCAGATCGTAAACAACACCATCGTTGCTTTCAAAATAACGAATGTCCGCCCCTTCACCCGCGGAGAAGTTATAGTTCACACGGAGATTCACGTCGAAGTCGAAAGACGCCCTCATTTTACCGATAATCTCCTTCGTCGTGGTAGGTCCGTAGACATTCATTGGACCTTTCCGCCCCTCAAAAACCCGATCCGCGATCACATGTGTCCGCCAGCTCGTAATGAAGACATCGAAAAAACCGGAATTATGATCACTATGATGATGCGTGAAAAAGACATCCGAAATCCGCTGCGGCATAACACCTGCCTTAATTAGCTGGTCAACGGTCGCACCTCCGCAATCGAATAGAAAGGCTTTATCGCCTGCGAGAATCACGACGCCTGCCTTCGCCCTGCCATAGAAGGCTCTCGGTGTGCCAGTGCCAAGAATGACGACCTTGATGTGCTCATGATGCTCTGGCAATAGATTTTCTTGTGGTTGTATATACAAATGAATGGCCTCCTCGGTCACATCAGGTTATTTTTCTTTCTTCGTTTCATTTAAAAGCGATAAATCTAAGAATTTGCTGAAATCCAACTCTTCCGCTTTCACTTTTAAATACCCTGCATCAAATGAGGCTTTAGCCTGCTCGTTAATATCCTCTAGCGTGATATCTTCGGTTAATTTCAAATGGTCGATGGCTGCTTTGATAAGCGCGGGTTCCATCCCTTTGCCGGTTAATTGCTTCAATTCATCGCTAATCAAATCATAGGCTTTGTTCGGGTTTTGCTGAATGAAATCGATCGCTTGTTTGTTGGCTTTTACCGCTTTTTTGGCCAAATCACGGTGATCCTTCAAAAACGTATCGCTGGCTACGAGAATCGTTAACGGATAGTTCCCGTCTTTTGGCGGGATTTTATTCCAATCCACTAAAATCGTACCGGAACCCTCTTGGATCATCTGTGTACCCCACGGCTCTGCAATTAAAGTGGCATCTACTTCTTTCTGGCGCATCGCCACTAACGTATCAGCCGGGGCACGTGTAACGATTTGTACACCGGAAGTATCCGTCGATACTTTCAACCCTTCTTGTTTGAGCAGCAAGCGAAGGGACAGATCCGGCGTGCCTCCTTTGGCAGCAACAGCTACTGTTTTGCCGACGAGATCCTTCACGGAGTTGATGCCTGCATCCTTGCGTGCAACTAATACTGCGCCGCCGTTATTCGCGCCAGCAATGACCCTGATATTTTTACTTTTCAAATATTGATTGATGACTGGACCTGGCCCCACGTAGCCAATATCAATTTGGTCCGTGGCAATCGCTGTTGCGAAGTCCGCTCCATTGTCAAAAGCCGTGACGTCAATCTTGGCATTTTTACCAAAAGCGTCCTGGAAATAGTTGTTTTGCAAAGCGATAAATCCGGGAGCATGGGTGACATTTTTCAAAATACCAATTTTCACTGTCGTACTGACAGCGCTTGAAGCGGTTTCTTTACTTTGGCCGCAAGCAGACAAAACCAAGGGTACGACTAACACCAAACTCATGATCCAACCTACTTTTTTCACACTAATTCCCCCTTATTTGATTCTAGATAGCGCCATTTATTTCTTAAGCTGAAAACGAAGCACGATCCGATCCTCAAGCTGTTTAAAACAGAAATGATCCGAAATGGTACCAATCACAGCGATGATGATGACGACGCACAGGATGGTTGCCGTATCGCCAAGTCCACGTCCATCCTGGAGCATTTGCCCGAGCCCCACGCCCTTAGCGATCAGTTCGCCAGCTACAAGCGCCCGCCAAGCGAAGGCCCAAGCCACGCGTATTCCTGTGATCCAATGGGGAAATGCCGCCGGCAACTGCACTTGAAAGAACAATCGGTATCCGCTGCCTGTTCCCAGCATTTGCGCAGCTCGCAGATGAATCGGCGAAATGTTCATGATCCCTGTGCGGCTTGCCATCGACATCGTCCATGTTGCGCCTATCGTCGTTATGAAAATGACTGAAGTGTCATTAAGTCCAAACCAGATAATTGCGAAGGGCAGCCATGCGATACTCGGGACGGTTTGGAGGGCAACTACGAGAAAGCCAAAGGTTTCGTCAAAATACCGATATTTTGCAAATAAATAACCTAATATCGTCCCGATGCTAATGGATAGAGCGAACGAGATGAGTAAGCGACGAAGACTAGCCCCAATTGCGCTTAGAAGATGCCCGTGTGCAAACCCATCATAGAAGGCCTGAAAAGTCTGCAGCGGTGAAGGAAACTTCCAACCCCAATCAAAAATTCTAAATCCCAACTCCCATATGATCAGCAGCAGAATTAGAAATAGCGTTCTTCTTAAGGCTGTATGCATGGCCAAGCTCCTCTCTGACTACCTTCTCGAGCTCATCTGTCAGAGCTTCCATAATCTTATTTTCCAAAGCATGAATGAGCGGATCGCTGTTTTGATGAGGTCTTGCTGCTTGCACGGCAAATTCCTTCTTCACTCTGCCTGGCTGCGTCGCCATCACGACCACACGGTCAGATAAAATGACGGCTTCACGAATGTTGTGCGTAATGAACAAGATCGTTTTACCTGTTTTAAGCCAAATTTCTTCCAAATCCTTGAGTAAAATAAAGCGCGTTTGCTCATCCAATGCCGCAAAGGGTTCATCCATTAAGAGGATCTCAGGATTCATAACGAGTGCTCTGGCAATTGCTACCCTTTGTTTCATCCCGCCAGACAGTTCATGCGGATACCGATCGATGAACTTGCTCAAGTGAACGGCTTTAATTTGCTCAGTTGCTAGTGCATAGCGATCTTTCTTGGATAGCCCTTTTTGTTTCAAACCGAAGGCCACATTATCAAGCACGGTAAGCCAAGGGAACAAGCCATGTTCTTGGAATACAACAATCCGATCGGCTCCTGGTGAAGTAACCTTTTGCCCATTGACGGTAATCGTTCCACTACTTACTTGTTCGAATCCGGCGATTAGGTTGAGAAGCGTGGACTTCCCGCAGCCTGAAGGTCCCACCACGGAGACGAATTCCCCTTTCCCAATGGTAAGAGAAACATCGTCTAAAGCTGTATAGGTATGCCCTTTTTGCTGTGAAAAGGATTTATTCACATTCGTTATCGTTATCATGTGCTCAACCTCCGGGGGATGCTCGTCTATATGTCTGTGAAGAAACGATTTGGATGATAAACAACGATCTTCTTTTTGGCGTAATCGATGAGTCCTTTATCGCGCCATTTGTTCAATGTTTCTGTGACGGTTTGTCTGCTGCATCCAATGACATAAGAGATCTCCTCATGACTGAGAGGCACCTGAACCTCGAGCTTCTCTTCGGTCGGCTTGCCCAGCTGCAGGAGGAACCAAGCGAGCCTCCAGGCGACGGGGCGGGAGATTAGGGTTTCGACCATTCGCTGTGTTTGCAGCAGTCTGCGAGCACCTAGAACGGCAACGGAATAGGAAAACTCCGCATTCTCCTTGGCCAATTCGAGAAATTTCCGACTGTCTAGTGTAAGGATTTGGCTGTCCACTAGACACTTGGCGTAGCGCTTCCGAGCGATGTTCGTCAACACTTCCGCATTGCCGAAAACCTCCCCCTCATAGCGAAGGAATAAGGTAATCCCTTGCCCCTCCTCGGAAGATTGGGAAATCTTAATTAATCCTGAAGCCACATAATAGGCACCGCTGGGCAAGTCATTTTCCTGAAAAACAAACTCATTTTTTCGGTAAGTATGACTAATACCATGTTTGCGAAAAGCCTCAATCATGACTTCCTTTGTAGGGTCTTTGTCCTGAAGGTCAGCAAGCTCATGTAATTGTTCCATAGGATCATTCTCCCATTCATATTTCTAAAAGCGTGCACATCGTTTAATGCCGAGTATTCCAATCTGTTATATGTATATTATCACATGATTTCACGCTAGAATGTCGGATTCCCGACAAAATGAAAAAAAACGTGAGTTCAAAGAGTTAGACGCTTTAGGATTCATTCATCTAGAGGCATTTTTCTTGATATACTAAATGAAAGTATGGAAATTGTTAGGCCGATGCCTGTCAGGAGGTCATCATGCTTTTCTTCTCAAAATTCCTTTTGCGTCTAATCCGTTGGAATAATCTCTTTGTTTTTGGCGTGGCAGTTGTGTTCATTGGAGGAAGTTCGCTCTTAGCCTATGAGTTAGAGCCGAGCACCTTTGAGACCCGATTTAACGGCTTGTGGTGGGTGATGACGACAGTTACAACAGTGGGCTATGGGGACTTCTATCCACATACGGTTGCGGGCAAATGCCTAGGGATCGTCGTCTATATCTTCGGTATTGGACTTATTTCCATAACGATTAGCAAAGTCGTGGATGCCTTATTTGTGTATCAGCGGATGAAGGAGGAAGGGAAATTGAAGTTTGCAGGGGAGAATCATTTTGTCATCATTGATTGGAGTCAGCATGCAGAGAATGCCATTAACGAGATTCTGAACTCAGATCCTCTCGTGGAGGTTGTTCTTATAGATACACTGGAGAAATCGCCCATTCAGCATGATCGCGTACATTATGTGCTGGGCAACCCGCAGCTCGTGACGACACTCGACATGGCGAATACGTCGAAGGCAAGAGCGGTCTTCATCTTTGCAGATGAGGTGACGCAGTTCCAGAACACGATTCGAGATCCCGCCTTCGTCGATGGCAAAACCTTACTGGTCGCGACGACCGTCGAGCGTAATTATAACCATGTATATACGATTGTGGAGATTCGCGATAAACAAAATCTGCCCAATTTCCAGCATATTCGCATCGACGAATTCATCTTTGGCAGTGAAACGATTTCGCAGCTCGCGGTACGCTCGGCGTTTAGCCCAGGCACCTCGAAGATTCTTACCCAGTTGCTAACGCGCACGCCGCAGGGGGAGGATCTCTATGAGATTCCTACACAGGCGAAGTGGGTAACGTTCCATGATGCTTTTCAGGACTTGCTGCAAAAGGGTGCAACACTGATCTCAGATGGCGAGCATCTGAATATTAATAAAAGGCTTTATGAAGAGATTCCGCAGGGAGCTAAACTGTTCGTGATTTGTGATAAGGAAACGTACGGACGGTTGACGCAGAAATAGCCAAAAAGACAGTCAGAACGATCTGACGGTTTTTCCTAATGTTATGCACTTTGAATTTAAGGATAAACTGGATAGAAACGTAGATCAGGGTATCGCTCTAGATGTTATTGTCCGAAAGGATGTACAATATAATCAGGTTATTGTTCTGTATTTTACTACTTGATGGAGGCTTTGGCTGTGAAAAATAAAGAGATCTCGGAATGGGCGGAGTCCCTTTTTCCCTTATATACGGCTGACAGTATTCATTCGATATATAGTACTTCCAATTACCCTAGGTATACAATCAATGAGCGCTTGTGTGTGATGATTGCGATTGTCAGCGGCAAGGGCAATCTCAAGGTAGAAGATCACATGTATGCGTTGACGGAAGGTAGCGTCATCTTTCTACCGGCGAACACTCCGGTCGTTCTTATGGCAAATTCCTTGCATCCGCTTCATGTCTATAAGCTTATCATCAATACGCAAGAACGAGAGAGGTCTGTGCATGCAGGTGTGATGACGCGGAAAAGCGAGTTAACCTCTAGCTCTGTTATTCACTTTTTTCCTTATGAACCTGCAATTGTATCCCATATGGAGGAACTTTATATCCATCGGTTACCCGTGAACGAAATTCGTCACGCGCAAAATCAACTTGTGTTTCACCATGTCATTTTACAGGTACTGAAGGGGCTGGAAGCTAAGTATACAGCAAATGAACAGCCATCACTGGAACACAGCATAACCTATCTAGAAAATCATTATAGTGAGAAGATCACGCGTGAGCGATTAGCCGAAATTGCAGGTGTAAGCCAATCTCACTATTCGATCCTCTTTAAGCAACTGACTGGGTTTTCGCCGAGCGAATACTTGTCACGGCTTCGTGTGAACCGTGCCAAGGAGTTATTGATTAGTGGATCTGGCACGCTGAGGGAGATTGCGCTGAAGGTAGGCTACAAGGATGAATTTTATCTCAGTCGTCGTTTCAAGCAGCAGACGGGAGCAGCGCCCTCCGGCTATAACCGAGGATCGTTACAGCGTGTGGCTGCCTTACTTATGCCTTATACGAGCCATCTGCTTCTGCTCGGCCTGGAACCTGCTGCTGTGATATCGGATAGTAATGAGTATTTGAATGCAACGGGATTCGAACTGCGTCAAAAGATGATGTTTATTGACGCTAATTCTTCTGCTGAACAGGTCAAATCCTTATTGCTCGAAAGCGATATCGAGTTGATCATTGCGGCAAGCTTGGATTTATCCAGTTATGGGCTGGATGTCGGGCAGTTACGAGCAGCAGCGCCTATTGTAGAAGTGCCATGGATGGAACTAGGTTGGAAAGAGCACTTGCGTCGTATAGCTCAGGTGATAGAGAGGGACGACCGAGCTGAGGAGTGGTTAGCCGAATTTGAGATCGTGGAGCAAGAAAGCCGTTCAATGGTGCAACAAAGCCCTGCTGCCAATGAAATCATAACCATTCTGGTTATTAAACCGGAAGCCTTGCTTGTTTATGGGGCTCGCAATGTTGGATGTGTGATCTATCAGTCACTAGGGTTACAGCCTCCAGTACGAATCAAACAGGAGATTGAAAAGTTCGGAGATCAATTCCATTCCATTCCGATTGAACTATCGGAGCTGGCTGATTATGCAGGGGATCGGATTTTGGTCATTGAATTTCCAGATGTGAAAGGTTCGACTTTGCATGCGGAGACGGTTTTCAATTCGATCTACTGGCGCACACTGCCGGCCGTACAACGGAACAATGTGCATCTGCTTGATCACAGTGATTGGATTCCATATAATCCCGTTTCTATCCGGTTGCAGCTTCAACGCGCAGTCTCTCTATTTACCGCCAACCAATAGTACAAGTGAATTCCCAAACATAAAGGCATGGCTCGCTATTGAAGGGATGCCTATAATAGTTTTTATAGTAATGATAATGATAATTATTTTCATTGCGGTAAAAACAAGGCATTTATCGAAAAGGGAGAGAGTCATCCTATGAAAAAGTTTTTTGTTCCATTCATTCTGTTGTTCGTGATTTTGCTGAGCGCTTGCGGCAGCAATACAACGAGTTCATCTTCTGAGACTTCTACAGCTGCGCCTTCAAGTCAGGCTGTTTCAACTGCGGCAGCGGAGTCAGACACGTTTATGTATCAATCCGAGGAAGGGCCTGTGAAGGTTCCCACTCATCCGAAGCGTGTTGTTGTTATCACACGATTCTTAACCGGTAACGTTATGGCATTAGGTATACCTCTCGTCGGGGTGGACGAAATGTCTAAGACCAATCCGAATTTCGCAGCTAAGCTAGCTAAAGTAGAGGCTGTTACAGATGAAAGTCTAGAGAAGATTATCGAATTGAATCCAGATCTTATTATTGGGCTATCCGATATCAAAAACATCGATAAACTCAAGCAAATCGCCCCTACAGTCACGTATACGTATGGCAAACTCGATTTTTTAAAGCAGCAGCTTGAAATTGGGAAGCTTTTGAATAAAGAACAGGAAGCCAAGGATTGGGTCGCTGATTTTGATGCTCGAAGCAAAAAAGCTGGACAAGATATCAAGGCGAAAATTGGTGAGGATGCTTCGGTCTCCGTTATTGAGACTTTTAATAAGCAACTTTACGTCTACGGATATAATTTTGGACGCGGAACGGAAATTCTGTACAACCAGTTCGGGTTGAAGCTTCCTGAGAAAGTGAAGACAGCGACCAAAGATGAGGGGTTCTTCGCCCTGTCGACGGAAGTTCTGAAGGATTATACGGGCAACTATGTTATTTTCAGCAAAAATGCGGATGAGGACAACTCGTTCCAAAATACCGAAACGTACAAAAATCTACCTGTTGTCAAGGATCAACACGTTTTTGAGGCAGATGCGAAAGCCTTCTATTTCAACGATCCGCTTAGCATGGAATATCAATTAGATTTCTTTACAAAACATTTTCTTGGCAAATAAGGTAAGGATCTGATGAAGCGACAACGGCACCCTGTTCCTATTTCAATGAAGTTTCTTGGCTGTGTGTTCGTGCTCATTCTGAGCTTCGTCCTGGCGATGATATTCGGGGCTGCCGAAACGTCGCTCCGTGAGCTATGGCTTGTTCTGGTTTCCGATACGAAGGATGACAAAATCCTTATGCTGCGTGAAATTAGGCTTCCCCGCGAGCTGGCAGCCATGCTGGTAGGCGCCGCGTTCGCCGTATCTGGCGCTATTATGCAGGGAGTCACCCGCAATCCATTGGCTGATCCGGGCTTGCTGGGTCTTACCTCCGGTGCTAACATGGCGCTCGCGCTGGCTTTCGTATTGGTTCCAGGGCTGAACAATTACGGCATCATGGTAGCCTGCTTTCTTGGTGCCGCAGTTGGGGCGGGGCTGGTCATCGTCCTTGGTGCGACGCGTCAAGGGAGGCTGTCCCCGATCCGAATGGTGCTGGCCGGAGCAGCCGTCTCTGCATTTCTGTATGCGATCTCCGAGGGCATCAGCATTGTATTTAAATTATCCAAGGACGTAACGATGTGGACCGCAGGAGGATTGATTGGAACAACATGGAGTCAACTTCAGACCATAGCGCCGGTCATCATTCTTGGCTTAGTTGCGGTGATGATCCTATCGCATCAAGTGGGTATTCTTAGCTTGAGTGATGAGGTGGCGATTGGTCTAGGGCAAAGGTTAGTGTTAATCAAAGCGATTCTATTCGTCCTTGTTATTGTACTTACAGGTGCTTCGGTCGCGCTCGTTGGTAATATGGCTTTCGTGGGCTTGATGATCCCGCATATCGTCCGTAGATTTGTAGGAACCGATTATCGGAGTATCCTCTCGTTCTCAGTTCTGATAGGAGCTACGTTTATGCTCCTGTCCGATATGCTAGGCCGTACGATTAACGCGCCCTATGAGACGCCAGTAGTAGCTATCGTAGCCATGCTGGGCTTGCCTTTCTTCTTGTTTATCGTGCGTAGAGGAGGCCAACATTTCTCATGACGCTGAACTCGCTTATACGTAAACAACGGCTCATTTTGGTCGTCCTATTCGCGCTAATCGTTATTACGGCGGTTGCTAGCATGGGAATCGGATATTCCAAACTGTCATTTAACCGATTGATCCCTGTCTTGTTCGGACACGGTACCTTCAAAGAGGATTTTGTCTTGTTTTCCATCAGACTACCTCGAATTATCATTACATTGCTGTCGGGCATGGCGCTTGCATTGGCTGGCTCGATCTTGCAAAGCGTCACCCGAAATGACCTAGCTGACCCGGGAATTATAGGTATTAATTCGGGAGCGGGTGTGGCGATTGCGATCTTTTTCCTATATGTCCCACTCAAAGTGGGTTCGTTTGTCTACGTTATTCCACTGGTTGCCTTTATCGGTGCGTTAATCACGGCAGGTCTTATCTATGTATTCGCCTATAGCCGAACTCGCGGGCTTGATCCCATTCGTTTGGTGCTAGTAGGGGTAGGCTTCTCCATGGCGCTTTCAGGCATTATGATCGTGATCCTTTCCTCGGCAGAACGTACGAAGGTCGATTTTATATCGAAATGGATTGCAGGAAATATATGGGGAACGGACTGGCCGTTTATTTGGGCATTGTTGCCTTGGTTGCTTATCCTCATTCCGTTTACCCTATTTAAGGCACGTAAGCTCAATCTACTTTCGTTGAGCGAGGAGTCCGCGATCAGCGTTGGTTTGAAGCTGGAACGGGAACGTCTCGTGCTGATAGTTACAGCGGTGGCAGCGTCCGCGTCGGCCGTTTCCGTCACGGGTGGAATTGCCTTCGTTGGATTGATGGCGCCGCATATCGCGAAGGCACTGGTAGGCCAACGCAATCAACTGTTCATTCCAGTTGCCGTTCTGCTTGGCGGGCTGCTGTTGTTGTTTGCCGATACAATCGGGCGTAATCTCGTCGATCCTGACGGTGTTCCAGCAGGCATCATGGTGTCGCTGATTGGCGGTCCTTATTTTATATATTTGCTGCTAAAAAAGTAATTTAAAAATAACCCAACTCCGCTTTGTTAGCGAGCTGGGTTATTTTTAACATAGGCACAAGCATCGGTGCTAGCCACAGGGCATCCTTACAAGCGAATAACTGGATTTTCTGCAGCTAATTCAAACGAAATCACGGCATTTTGCAAAATAACTGGATTTCCTCCCGTTATTTAAGGCCAATTTCGCCAAACGGGACATTTCGAGCAAAATTAGCTGTAAAAAATCCAGTTAAACTTCAGATTCCAGCTAGAATCGGATAAACAACTGGAGGTTTTCCAGTTATTGAGAATGTGTGGCCGGATAGTCATCTGTTAGCTAGGCAGATTCTCAGGTCTCCTCATCGTGTGTGTAGGGGGATTACCGTAAATCACAGCATAAGCCTACTCACTTCACCTTCAAGACCGCAACCAACCGGCTCAAGGTCGTCCCTTGAACGAGCAATGAGAAGACCACATTGCTGAACGTCATCGCGAGCAGCAGGTCGCGCCCCTCGAACGCAGGCGACACGCCTAGCAGGAGCGCAATGGACAGGGAGCCCTTCAATCCGCCCCAGGCGATGATGGGTTTCCAAGCCGAAGGCATATCGCGGTCCATAGCGAGACTTACATATACGGCGATGAATCTAGCGAGGAGGACGATGACGATACTGCCGCCGATCTCTTGCCATTTGTCCGTGAAGTTGATGTTCGATATTTCCAAACCCACCATAAGGAAAATAAGGGCATTCCCAATGAAGGCGATGACTTCCCAGAAGGAGTCCATTTTCTCCAACGTGGTATCGGACATGCCGATGTTCTTCCCGTAAGTCCCGAGCAACAGTCCAGCGAAGACGACCGAGATTACCCCGGAGAGATGGAACATCTCTGCGATCTCGAATACGCCATAGAACAAGACGATGGATAGACCAATTTCGACGAGATAGTTATCGATGCGCGAGGTGATTCTGGAGGCTAGGAAGCCACCAAGCAGTCCGATTACCATGCTGCCAATGACCACTTTAGCAAACTCTAATGTGCCGTCAAGGAGACTGGACATGCTGAGCATCGTGGTGACTAGGGCGATTTTGAACAGGACGACGGCGACACCGTCGTTGGCTAAGCTTTCACCCTCGACGATAGTGGATAGCTTCGAGTTCAGTCCTAGCGACTTGAAGATACTGAGCACGGAAACGGGATCGGTAGCGGCCATCAAGGCGCCGAATACGAGTGCTTTTTGCAGGGAGAGACCTAAGAAAACAGAGCAGAGCACCGCTACAAGAACAAAGGTGATCAACGTGCCAAGTAAGGAGAGCAGCAGGATAGGCCGCTTGTTTTCCTTCACCTCATGAAAGTGCAGCTTGATCGCCGCATCGCCAATGAGTGCTGATAAGAAGATAAGAATAACCGTAGTTTGAAACACATGATCGGATGCAATGTAATCTTTCAACTCATCCATAGCGGGAATGGGGAGAAGTCCAAGGAGTAAACCGGCTATGACGAGCAGTGTAGGGTAGGGTTGCTTCGTTTTATCAGCCAAATAAGCAATCGCCACCGCAATGGCAAGTAGGACTAGCCAGTAGTGAATCATCTCAGTTCCTCCTCTCCCTCTCACCCAAGTGTTTCAATTATGTAAACAATGTTGCCAACTTCGCTATAGCCAAGTGACACTAGTCAAAATGCGATGCTTCATAAGAGATAGAATAAAGGCCTCGTAGTAATCCTTGCGGACAATGAATTGGTACTTATGATCGTGATAAGCGTAGAACAAGACATCGGTCATAACGTGGTTATGGTCAAAATCGTGCTGAACGTCTTTCACCCGCTGATCCATAGTCGCATCCCCGAGAACGTGAATACGAAAGTCAATATCTTGGTCGTTGGCCGTTTCACTGAGTTCGATGGCTGTCTCGTCATACGTGTACGTTAACATGGCACTTGCCTCCTTTTTCTCACATCAAATATCTGAAATAAATATAAAAGCTGGACAGAACGATCGAGATGATCATCAGCGGGAAGCCATATTTCAAATATTTCACGAAGGTGATCGGATGGCCCTCTTTTCCGGCTAAACCAGCTACGATCAAGTTTGCGCTCGCCCCGATTAACGTACCATTGCCGCCCAAACAAGCGCCCAAAGCTAGACTCCACCACAGCGGTTCTAGATTGCTCACACCCATATTACCCATTTCCTGAATCAATGGAATCATGGTTGCAACGAACGGAATGTTGTCGAGAAAAGCCGATGCAATCGCGCTCAGCCACAGAATCAGCATCGAGGTTGCGAATTCATTGCCTCCCGTTAATTCAATCGCGTGCGCAGCCAGCTGCGTAATCACGCCTGTTTCTACGAGTCCGGATACGAGCACGAAAAGACCGACAAAGAAGAAAATCGTAGGCCACTCGATACTTGCAAAAGCAGGCTCCAGCATGTGCTCACCAGTCAGGAGAAGAAGCAGAAACGCGCCGCTCAGCGCAACTGTAGCAGATTCCAAATGCAGGCTCTGATGCAGGAAGAAGCCTAGAATAGTAAGAGCCAGAACGATGAGGCATTTCCAGAGGAGCTTCCGATCCGTCAGCATGGCCTTCTCATCCATCTCCATTATGCTCTGTTGCAGCTCGGGCGTAGACTTGATTTGTTTGCTGAACAGTAGAAGGAACAATGGAATATATGCCAGCATGATAATGATGACGATCGGTGTTAAATTGGAGATAAACGCCATGAACGTGAGCTCACTCACCGCGCTGCCGATCATAATATTAGGTGGATCGCCGATCAGTGTGGCCGTACCCCCAACATTGGAGGCTAGGATTTGTGTGAAAAGGAACGGGAACGGATTTACTCGAAGCTGCCTCGTAATACTGAGGGTAACAGGGACCATGAGAAGCACGGTTGTCACATTGTCCAAAAAGGCCGAGCAGACCGCTGTGATGATCACAAGCGCGATCAATATTCTTCGCGGCTGTCCCTTGGCGAGCTTCGCTGCCTTCACCGCGACATATTTGAAAAGCCCCGTCTCCGCGGTAATGCCAACGATAATCATCATCCCGATGAGTAGGCCCAACGTGTTGAAGTCGATGTGATGCAGGGCTGTCTCTTGGCTGACGATACCAAAAACAACCATCAACACAGCGCCGATCATCGCGATAATGGTGCGGTGAATTTTCTCGGAAATGATAATCGCATAAATAAGTAAGAAGATGCCGATTGCCCAGTAAGCTTGTAATTCCACTAAATCTGCCTCCATTTAACTTTATTTCAGGATTTCCAGTATTGTCCTGAATTATGTGTGAGAGACGACCCATAGTTCCCTGAAAAAGACAAAAAGAGCCCGCTTTTGGCAGGCTCCTCCGGGTCAATCCTATATAGCGTAACTATACCTGCTCCGTTGGGAGTTGTAAAGATAAAGTCATGTCATCATGGGGCTTGTTGCGGCAGATAGCGTTATGCCATCATTCTATTTTCCTTGAAATTGTGCTAGTAACCCAAATAACGTTATGGCATAACGCTATTTACCGAATTGCTTCGTGTTAGGGGTTCGATCACGTATGTCGAACTCGCTTCAGGCGTAGCTGCCCGTTCGCCGCGCACGGCCCATCCATAGGAGAGGACGGCAGTCAGGCGTTGATGCTGCTCCGCGGTAAGAGTTGCCACGACCGCTTCGTGACCAGGTTCTAGCTGCAGCTCAGCCTCCTGACCGAAAACGACGAGAATCCAGCTGGCGATGCCGCGCAGCGTATTGTATTTGATCTGGTAGCCGTGACGAACGGCTTGCTCGAACACGGCGAGATCCTCGCTAGCGAGCTCAGTTAAGCGTGTATAGTCGAATTGGAACTTGCTTTCATCTACTGGAAGCTGCCCAACTTGGACCCGCCTAAGAAGCTCATCTGCGGAAGATTCTTGGGACTTGAGTGATTCTAGGATGAGTGCATCCCATTGCGACAGTTTAACGGGGGTAGCTTCGGGAGTTGGCATTTGGTTTCGCTCCTGTCTGTACGATGTGGTTTGTATGAAAGAGACTGCCCAACCGTCGTATCGACGATGAGGCAGTCTTCTTAGCATGTTTAGCAGTTGAATTACTTACCGGATTTGCTTGCGTTATACTTGCTCAAGAAATCCTTCACTTTAGCAGAATCTGCTTTGATTTCTAATCCCGTTTTGACAAGCGGGCTTAGTGTCGAGATTGCTTTGAACTTATTGTTCTTGTAGTAAGCAAGGAATTCGTCTTGATTGATAGAGTAAAGTACAGCTTTTCTCAAGTCAGCGCTCTTAGCAACCTCACGGTTCTTAGTGTTGAACAGCAAGTAGGAGACAGCGTTACTTGGGATGGTTTGGAGCGAAAGCTTAGTATCTGCTTTGACAACGTCGAACTTCACTTCGGACACGCCGTAGTACAAGTGAATTTCACCGCTTCTAAGCGCTGACAGGGTGGCTTCAGCATCTTTGATGAAACGAATTTTGATGGAGTCAACTTTTGGCTCGTACTTTGTCCCCTTCATATAACCAGGGTTTTTATAGAAAACTGCTTCGTAATCATTTTTGTACGACAGAATGTAAGGACCGCTTGTAGCCAACGTGTTGTTGTATTTAGCACCCTCTGTAATCGTTGCTTGGTCGCCGTACGCGATGTCTTTATTTACATCATATTTGGCTACATCGTATGTGTTGATGCTTTCAACTTGCTTCTTGGAGACGATACCCGCCGATTGATGTGCCAAGTAGTTCAAGACTTGCGGGAACGGCTCTGTCGTTGTCAATTTAACAACTTGATATTTGCCTTCTTTATTGCTTGCCTTTGTTTTATCCGCGACTAGGGATGAAATTTTGGCGTCAAGGCCTTTTTCGAGACTCGACTTGATTGTGTCGGAGCCACCGGATACTTTAACGGATTCAAGTACGGCAGGGTCAGTCACGAGTTCTACATTTTTAATATGCTCATGCAAAGTGAAAGTACGGTGATTCGGTACAGAGTTTTTGTCTTTGGCGCGATTTAGCGAGAAAATAACATCTTCAGCACCAACGCGTTCGCCAGAGTCAGCGGCTAGCTTGTTCTTAATTTGTGCAAAGTCGATATCGTCACGAAGTAAGAAGTAGTAGTCTGAATTCCCGTTGGCAATCGCAAAGTTGTGCGAAAGTGAGCCTTCAGCTGTTAGCTTGTCATCATCCGTCAAGTTGAGAAGACGAACGTACATGTTCGTGTTGATAATATTGATCGAACCGTCATTACCTTTGATCGGATCGAGGGATGTCAAAGAAGGAAGCGTTGATTGCAGAATGATCGGGTCTTTCGCACGTTTGGCCGTATCCTTGAAGTCTAGCTCTTCCCATGGAAGGGAGCGCGATTTCGAGAGGCGTACAGACTCTTTCTTCAGTACATCTTGATTGAACGCTTGTGCTTTAAGTGAGTTGTACAGCGGTGCGATGTAAGCCTTGTCTAGCACTAATTGTTGTTCGAATTTCTTGTAAGTTTCTGTGTACTGCTCTGGTGTCTGTGCTGCTGCTTGATCAATCAGCTTGTCGATTTCAGGATCGGACATGATGCTGTAGTCGCCACCTGTTTTGAAAAGGGAACGTACCGCATAATCCGGGTTACCTGTAACCGTAGTCCAGCTGGACAAGGCAGCATCGAAGTTGCCTGCATCTTGTTGCGCTTTGAACGTACCGTAATCTGGCTGGATGTTCAACTTCACGTTAAAACCGTTCTTCGTAAGCTGGTCGCGAACGATGTTAAGGTCTGTTTCGTTGGAGCTCATACCCAACAGTTCGATGTCGACAGGGGTAGTGTTGGCGGGAGCTGATGCTCCTGGTGATGGTGTTGGTGACGCAGCAGCGTCATTCTTCGTTGTGAAATTGCATCCGCTTAGCATCAAAGAGGCACCGAGGATGACGGGGATGACGACCTTGCTTTTCTTAATCATAGATTGACCCTCCTAGTAAAAGTAAGTGTATGAACGCACATTCATTCCATATTCCTTCAAGTGTATGTGTAACGAGGTCCATGGAGTAAGAATGAATATTCCAAGATGACTTGCTTGTTTTAGTCAAGCTTAGGATCCAGCGCGTCGCGTAGTCCGTCTCCAAGGAAGTTGAAGGACAGCACGAGTGCGATGATAGCCAAGCCAGGATAAATTGCCGTGTAGGCATGAGTTTCGAGATAGGAACTGCCAACCTTCAGAATATTACCCCACTCGGGGATATGCGGTTCAACGCCGAGTCCGAGGTAGCTCAAGCTGCTTGTTGAGATGATGGCTCCACCGACGGTCAACGTAGATTTAACGATCATTGGTGCAATGGAGTTCGGGATAATATGTCTGAGCAAAATGATATAATCGCCAGCGCCGAAAGCGCGCGCCGCTTGTACATATTCAAGTGTAGAGACGAGCAACACGTTGGCTCTCATGGTCCGAGCGTACGTTGGGATGGCCCCGACGCTCAGTGCGATGATGAGATTGACCGTGCTGGCACCGAACGCCGCGATGATCGCGATGGCAAGCAGGATGCCTGGAATGGCGTACAAGATATCAAGCGCTCGCATGATGAGATTGTCCGTACTTCGTCCGTAGTAACCGGATATCGCTCCCAGTGAGCCTCCGATAATGACGGGGATCAACGTGGAGAGGATACCGACGAAGAGCGAGATGCGTGCACCGAATACGATCCGAGAGAACAGGCATCGGCCAAAGTTGTCCGTACCAAGCGGATAGGTAAGGCTTGGCGATTGCAGGATAGCTCCGTAGTTATTATCGATCGCCATCCCGTAGTCGAACGTTAAGTAGCTGCACAACGAGATTGAAATAAGAAAGCCGATGAACCACAGACCGAGCATAGAAGTAGAACTGCGAGACAGCCGGTCAACAACCTCATTTAATTTCGTGCCGGACGAACCATCTCTGTTCTTAAGTTTGGACATCAACAGGATGCCAAGCGCTAGGGCGAACACATTGCCCGTTAGAGCAGTTACAAGCAGCAGTACCGCGACGACCCACATCCACTTGGGCATAAGCTGGTCATCTGCATATCGGGAGATCAGAAGAAGAGCAAGTAATTGAACGGCTCCCGCGACTAAAATGAGGCCCATACCCGGTACGAATAAGTTGGATACATACGGCTTGAAGACGTTTAGAGCTGAGACAGCGAAAACGAACAAGGTCGTCAATAATGCGTAGAACGAGAGAATATATGCGGCATTCTTCTTGCGTTTGATGAGCTGAAAGGCAGCTGTGACGATGAAAATATTCGCAGTCAGCAAGCTGAGCAATAGCAGGTAGCCTAACCATCGAGTGGCGCGGCGGATCTCACCATGCTGAAGCAGATCTCTGCGGATCAAAGCCATTGTTCCTAGTTGAAGAAGTGCAAAGACCAAATACGAGACAAAGGCAGCGAACACGGCTGAATGCACAGCGAGGTGAGCTCCTTCGAAGCTGTTGATCAACAATACCAGGGCCAAGCTTAGGGAGGCGATCCCCGCAAAGCTGGCTTGTCCGTATTCGGAGCAGGTACGTAATCTGAAATGAGTGTCCTGTTTAGTAAGTATCGGTTTGGTCACGTTGTCACCTGCTAGTATTGTTTCATTTTGGAACGGATTCTTGGATCAAAAAAGGCATATAAAATGTCAATGACGACATTGACGATAGAGATTGTGATGGCCGTATAGACCACGCCACCCATAATTGCGGGAATATCGGGAATGAACTGCTTGTCCACGATATAGCTCCCAATCCCGTTGATATTGAAAACCTTCTCTGTCACAGCCGCTCCGCCGAGCATGGCACCGAACTGAAGTCCGATGACCGTAATGATCGGGATTAGCGCATTACCCACGGCGTGCTTCCAAAGTACCTGGCCGCGAGATAACCCTTTGGCCCGGGCTGTCGTAATATAATCCTCGTGGATGACCTCCAGTGTAGAAGAACGCGTCATCCGGGCGACGGCCGCTGTAAGTCCTGTTCCTAATACGACAATCGGCATGATCATCGTTAAGGCATTGTTCGGATTATACGTAGCTGGGAGCCAATGCAGCTTGATTGAGAAATTCAAGATGAGGACGAGCCCTTGCCAGAAGTTAGGGATCGACAATCCAATCAGTGCAATCAACATGAACGTATAGTCGAAGAAAGAATTCGGCCGAGTGGCAGATACCAACCCGATCGGCAGCGCGATCAGTACCGCTACAATCGTGGAGATGACGGTTAGTGTCAGCGTCACGGGAAACTTCGCGGCGATGGAGGTAGTGACGTCTTCACTTCCCGCAAACGACTTGCCTAGATCGAATGTCAGAATACCTCGGAACGTATGCCACAGCTGAACCAGATAAGGCTGATCAAGCCCGTAAAGCTGATTAAACTTGGCAATCTGCTCGGCTGTAGCCGTTTCCCCGATAATGTTGGCGGCAGGATTCATGGGCGACAGATAGAGAATGGTAAAGACCAGAAAGGCGACGCCAAAAATGACGAAAACGGTCATCACGAGCCGTTCAGCGATATATTTGAAATAGGCGTTGTTATAAATCAACATAAGAATGTACATGAGAACACCGGGAATAATGGATATAGCGAGAAAAGCCGGGTGCCGGATCAACTGGGTGAATGTATCGGCATAGGTAGTCTGCGACTTGCCATTCCCATCTTGCTCAGCATCAAGGTGACGCAATAACGCCTCCCTGAACTTGATCGCCGTGATCTGATTAGCTTCACGATCCAGCTTCTCTGGTGCCACGGTCTGACCGAAAAATCGGTGCTTGCGTTCAAGTTGTTCTTTCGCCTCCTTGAACAGCTGATCTCGATATCCGGAGGAAGTCCATTGCTGTTCTAACTTGTCCAACTTAGCCTTGTGCATACTCTTCTTCTTATTGGACAGGTAAACCACATAGACGATTAGATGCAAGGGAGCCCCCGCCAGCAGTAGCAGAAAGCGATAAGTAGGATGCAATAGCATTTTGGAAAAAATGTTCCCGAGTCGGTCGACTAGAGGTGAATCCATAGCTGAAGTGTGCCCGGTCAAGTTCGTATGCTCCTTTGTCGGTCGTTTATATTGCATTATTCCGATCGATATAGTAGATTTTAAGAGTGGCAGCTGAAAATGTCAATAATGGTCGAAAAATAGTTTATTTTATTCGAATTATATAATTTTTTTATCGTTGCGATATAATTAACTTATATTTTAACATGTATTTACGAATGATAGAAACTTTCTTTTCAAGTTTATCCCAACTCAAAGGTGATTATATGACATCCATTTTAGAAGTGAAGCAATTGTCTGTCTCTTTCTACACACGAGATAAGGAAGTTGAAGCGGTTCGTAACGTAAGCTTCTCTGTTCGCGAGGGAGAGACGCTGGGAATCGTGGGCGAATCCGGCAGCGGGAAGAGCGTTACAGCACGTACAATCATGAGGTTACTGCCATCACCTCCTTCGATGGTGAAGGGGGGAGAGGTTCTCTTCCAAGGACAGAACCTCGCTGATAAGTCAGATCTCGAGATGGAGCATATTCGCGGTCGCGATATCGGCATGATCTTCCAAGATCCGATGTCCTCTCTGAACCCAACGATGCGCATCGGTCGACAAATTGAGGAGAGTTTGATCAAGCATCGAAAGCTTGGCAAGGATGAAGCACAGCGGGAAGCGATTGAGATGCTGAAGCTAGTTGGGATCCCCCACCCAGAAGCACGCTACTTACAGTATCCCCATGAGTTTTCCGGTGGTATGCGTCAACGCGTAATGATTGCGATCGCGCTTGCTTGTCGACCATCGCTGCTTATTGCGGACGAGCCGACGACTTCGCTTGATGTCACCATTCAGGCGCAGATTTTGCACCAGATGAAGGAGATTCAGCGCAAGCTGGGCACCTCCATTATCTTGATTACGCATGATCTAGGTGTCGTAGCCGGCATGTGTGATCGGGTCGTAGTCATGAAGGATGGCGAAGTCGTGGAGACGGGCACGACGGAGGAGATTTTCTCTGCTCCGAAGCATCCCTACACGGTGCGTCTACTGAACGCACTGCCAAGGCTTGATGAGAAGAAGAAACCTAAACTCGTTTCCTCTGTCACTCGCTCAGCAGATGATCGCCCCTTGCTGGAGGTACGGTCGCTTAGACAGCATTTCAATCTAGGCAAAGGCCAGATCATCAAAGCGGTCAACGATGTTAGTTTTGACATCCGTGCTGGGGAGACACTAGGCGTAGTAGGAGAATCAGGCTGTGGCAAATCCACCACAGGTCGGACCATCTTGCGGTTAAACGAAGCGACAGGCGGAGAGGTGCTGTACAAGGGGATTTCGCTCAACCGCTTAAACCGCAGGGAAATGAAGACGATGCGGCGCTATATGCAGATGATCTTCCAAGATCCGTATGCTTCTCTGAACCCGCGTATGCGTGTTGCCGACATTATCGGCGAGGCGTTGGACCTCCACCGCATGACGAGCAGCAGGGGGGAACGGCAGCATCGGATCGAAGAACTGCTTGAGATGGTCGGTCTCAGCCCATCTCACGCGATGCGCTATCCGCATGAGTTCTCTGGCGGGCAGCGACAGCGGATCGGCATCGCCCGAACACTGGCCGTCGAGCCAGAGTTTATCGTTTGCGACGAACCGTTGTCGGCGCTGGATGTTTCCATCCAGGCGCAGATCGTCAAGCTGCTGGAGGAACTGCAGCAGAGGCTGGGGCTAACGTACCTGTTTATCGCTCACGACCTATCGATGGTCAAGCATATCAGTGACCGCGTAGCCGTGATGTACAAGGGCAAGATCGTTGAACTCGCAGAGAGCGAAGAATTGTATGCGAACCCGATGCACGCGTACACTAAGTCGCTGCTCGCGGCGATTCCGGTTCCTGATCCGGCGGTGGAGTCGCGTAAGGCGTTCGTGCCGCTCATTGATTCGTCGATACAGGATCCGTACGGACTGGAGCGGTCGCGGTTTGTTGAAGTAACGCCAGGCCATTGGCTGGCTGTGAATGAATGATAACGCGCGTCCCTTCATGGGGGGACGCGCTTTTTTGACATATAAGAATTTTGGGTAAGCGAATCTTTCCCCTTTAGTTCATGTATAATCAAACTTCACTTTAACTGATTTCGGCTTTCCCACCGGCTAAATGGAAAACATACAGTTAATTATTGCAAATCCCTCCAAATTCCACGATTAGATGGAATTTATGTGGTTAAATCATCGAATTTTATCAGTATTCTGTTGAAATCTGGAAATTACATGGATAATTTCCAGTTAAATCACGGAAACACGAATTAGACGTGAAATTAGCTGTACAAAATACAGTTACTCTAGTGTTTAGTCCACGGCTGCCCACATTCCCTGCACGAGAGAGGAGCGCTAACGTGGCTGCCATATACAAAAAGGGACGTACTTCTCAAGTACAGTCCCTTTTCTTATATTTCTCTATAACGCTCACGTCCTTGAAGGACGGCGGAGGCGTTTTTTCCACGATAGTGAGCGTGTATTTCTTGGGAATGGTGCGCGAGGATGATATGATAGATGAACGAATGCCTTTAACAAAGTGATTGTGCACGGGGTGATAATAGTGATCAACATCGGTTTGGCTGGTTGGGGTGACCATGACTTGGGCGGGAGCAAAGGGAAGCTCGTGACATACGGCGCTCATTTCCCGATCGTGGAGGTAGATACCTCCTTCTACGCCGTACAGCCTGAACGTAATTATGCGAAGTGGGTCCAAGAGACACCGGAGAATTTTGGGTTTATTATCAAGGCATACCAAGGGATGACTGGCCATCTACGGGGAGAGAATCCTTTTGCCGGTGGGGCAGACCAGATGTACGAGGCGTTCTTACAGTCGATTCGACCGGTTCAGGAAGCAGGGAAGCTGAAGGCGGTGCTGTTTCAATATCCACCTTGGTTTGCGTGCAACAAGGCGAGTGTGGATGTGATTCGCGAGGCGAAGGCGAGAATGGGCGATGTGCCGCTAGCGCTGGAGTTCCGCCATCAGAGCTGGTTCACGGAGGACATGCGCGACAAGACGCTGGCCTTCATGAAGCGCGAGGGCTGGATGCACAGCATCTGCGATGAGCCGCAGGCGGGAATTGGATCGGTTCCGATCGTCTTGGAGACGACGCATCCAGACATGACGATGGTGCGCTTCCACGGACGCAATGTTGGGGGATGGGTGCAGACGAACGAAGCAAACTGGCGCGATGTGCGGTATCTGTACGACTACAATCCGCAGGAATTGTTGGAGTGGAAGGTGAGGTTGCTCCGCTTGCAGGAGCAGACGCGCGAGGTTTGCATCATTTTCAACAACAACTCAGGTGGACATGCAGCCGGGAATGCGAAAACATTGATGAGCATGCTGGGCTTAGACTACGAGGGGCTCGCGCCGAGGCAGTTGGATTTGTTCTAATAGGTTGCGAGGTTGGGCTTCTGTCGCGGAATTGTCGAAGTGGGTGCTGTTTGGCCTCGGCGACTTTTGATACAATGGGATGTATGAGTAGATATAAGGGGCGTGTGCTAGGTGGTTGGTGCAATTATTGGAAGTGTCATTGCCATTATTATTGTGATTGGGCTAACGATTTGGATTACGAAGAAGGCTTATTCGCGTAAATGGGAAGATGATGAAACGGATTTATAGCATGAGGAAGCAGGAATGCCCTTGTAGGGAACACTTTGTTAGCGTGTTCATCTACAAGGGCATTATTTGTAAAAATCCGAGATTACATGTACTCACCGCGCTTCGCAGCCAAGTCGGTTGCCAACGTAAGTGTACGCTGTTTATTTAACGGATAGACGAATACGAGCATGATGAAAATCGCGAAGAATACAATGCACGGCACCAAGGTGCCTAAGCGGTAAATGCCATCCAGCGCAGCCTGTGTTTGCTTAGGAAGTACGGAATCGTAGCCCACTGCGGCAATCGCGAAGCCGCCAATACCACCAGCGATGGCTTGCCCTAATTTACGAGCGAAGGAGTACACGGAGTAGACCGTTCCATCTTCGCGCATGCCTGTCAGGAATTCGTGGTAGTCAATGACATCGGTTACAAATGCCCATACAACGAGGTTGAAGAATGCGAAGCCGAATGTTCCTAATGTGGATATGCCAATGAACTGCATCGCTGTTAAGCCTGGAAGGAAGGCAAGGACAAGATTCACGATAGCGGCAAGGAGCATGCCGGCAGCGGCGATTTCTTTTTTACCAAATTTAGCGACTAATGGTTTAGCCATTGGAATGGCAATCAAGATTACAACAACTTGAACAAGTCCGACGATACTCAGAGAGGATGCGCTTCCAAAATAGTCTTTAAACAGATAAACGTTAACCGCGCCAGTTAGCATATTCAACATCATGAACATCAGTGAGATGGCTAGAATCGAGAGTAATGGTTTGTTTTTGCCTAATGCTTTCAAGGTTACCTTGATATTCGTATTCTTCTCTTGTGCTGCTGATGTCGTGATGCGTTCCGTAGACATGGTATAACAAGCCAAATAACAAGAAATGGATAGGATACCGAAGAGGATGGCACCCATCATGAAGTGGTTCGCATCAGCTTTGTTATTCACGAATAGAACCAGCGGTCCAACCACATTAATAATCAAGCTGGCGAACAGTCCGCCCATCGTTCTGAACGTAGACAAGCTAGTACGCTCAACAGGATCACTCGTGATGAATGAGGCCATGGATCCGTAAGGAATATTGACGGTGCTGTAGAGGGTTCCCCAGAGAATATAGGTGATGAAGGCATAAGTCAGATAGAAGCCATTCGACATGCCAGGAATATGAACGAACATAAGCACACCGGATACGACCAGAGGGAATGACATTCGCAGAATCCAAGGTTTAAATTTACCATGCTTACTCGCCTTGCGCGTATCAATAAATCGGCCCCAAGTTACATCCGCAACCGCGTCCCAAATACGAGCTACGAGGAAGAGGAGACCAACAGTCGCCGCACTGATGTGGAAGATATCGGTGTAGTAGACCATGAGAAAAGAACTCACTAGTATGAAAAAGAAATCGTTTCCAAAATCCCCGAACAAGTACCCGATTTTATCACGCATACCAAACTTCCTTGACTCGCTAACGGCTGCTTCGATGTGTTGCTTGTGTACATTCGTCATGGTGCTCATAGGTTATTCCTCCAAGTGGACAAGGTGGTATACAAGAAGAGGGGCGAAGGCCGCCCCATCTATACGGTTATTAATAGGAACTAATGCGTACCGATTTCGGATTGTTTCCGGATTTGTGTCAACTCTTTATTCAGTGCATATAGCAGTGTTTCGTTGAAAATGTCGCCTGCCAGCGAAGCCAGCATATCAATTTTCATCGCTTGTGCCATGCCGAACATCGGATGCTCCGAGAAGTTGCCCAAATATTTCTCAAGTACCGCGCGCGCTGCGTCGTTCTCCATCATTTCGCCCATGGAACAGCGAGTCGAGTAGACGTCATCGGTGATAACAAGCTCTTCGACTTGCATATCACCAAGATCAGGAACTTGGAACCAGTTCTTGACGATGCCGCCTTTTTCTTCTGGCGCTTCATAGCTTGGGTTAGCAACAGCTACTTTGTTGAAGAAGGCTGTATCTTCGAACGTCTGACCATCTTGGTGGGCGATAACGGTGATCTCATTGTGGCCAGCAAGAAGGGCTATGTTGTTGAAAAGGAAGATTCGATTCTCGCTTGATTGCGAAGCTAATTCCGTACCGTTTACATAAAGCGTAACCGTGTCACAGTTGGTGTAGACTTTCACGTTAATCGCGTCATCTGCGCGGTCAATATAGCGTTTGCTTGCGATATGAACGAATTTCTCATCGGACCAGTTCGCTTTGTACATGTAGAAGGCATCTTTCTTAATCTTGCGATCGTAAGTGACTAAGCCTTTGTTGTTACGGCCTTTCACGCCGCCTTCGTCCCGAATGTTAGCGCCGAAATCGAACATATTCCATACATACGTTGCCCACAGGAAAGGACGTTTGGCGAAAATATCCCACACGATTTCATGGTACAGCGCATGGTATTCTTCGGTATAATCTTTCACCTTCGGATCATTGCTGTGGTATTGAATAATCCCTTCAGCCCCGTATTCGGAGATCCCAAGCTTCGCTGTCGGGTTCGTTTGGCGGAAGCCATCAATCCACGCGGCAAAATCCTCCGCTTTCCCGTTGTACCAGCCATAGTATTTGTTATAGCCAATAATGTCAGTTGTCCGGTTGTAGTCGTCGTTATCCTCAACGAACATCACGTTCGCCATCGTCGTCAAACGCGTAGGATCTTCTTGCTTCGTTAACTCGTTCAATTCATTGACGAGCTTGCGAAGCGCAGGTGTATCGCCGCCGATTTGGATCTCATTCTGGATGCCCCAGAACATGATGGACGGATGGTTGAAGTTTTGGCGGATCAATTCGATCATCTGTTGCTTGGCATTGATGCCTTCTAGTTCGGTTTTGGACATGATCGAAATGAACGGGATCTCGGCCCACACGACCATCCCCTCTTGATCGCATAGGTTGTAGAAATGTTGATCATGCTGGTAATGGGCCAAACGAATGGACGTTGCACCCACTTCTTTGATTAGCGCCATATCTTCTTCATGTTGTTGTGGTGTAATCGCCCAGCCCATATCTTTGCGATCCTGGTGACGAGAAACCCCATTCAAGGCCAGATGCTCACCGTTTAAGAAGAAGCCTTTGTCCGCATCGACTTCATAATAGCGCACACCAAACGGAATGCTTAGCGCATCAATCGTATCGTTATATGAGATCAAGGACATTTGGGCGTTATATAGATAAGCATTCTTGCGACCGTTCCAGAGCGTTGGATTCTTGATCACGACTGGCACTTCAACGACTTGTGTTTCGCCAGCGGCTAGCACCACTTCTTTGGCTGCATAACCCACATGCTGACCAGCTGCATTGAGGATATCCACCCATAGTCTTACTTTTTTATCTGCAGCTTCATCATTCGTTAGGTTAGATTTGATCGTAAGAACGGCTTTTTCATGGCTAACGTCCTCTTGAATGACATAGACACCCGTGGAACCGTAATCCAGCAGGTCAAAATGGACCGGGCTAGCAATGATCATGTTCACATTCCGGTAAATACCACCGAAGAACGTGAAATCAGCCATTTGCGGGTAGACATCGTCCACAACCGTGTTGTCGACTCTCACGCTAAGTATATTTTCAGCACCGATGGTGATCACGTCCGTCATATCAAAACGGAAGGTGGAATAGCCGCCGCGATGCTGTCCCAAATGTTGACCGTTTACATAAACGTCGGTGATACTGTTGGAACCTTCGAACTCAATGAATACGCGATTGCCATGTGCCGCTGTACTAACGAAGAAGCTTTTGCGATACCAACAAGCTCCTTTGTAAAAATCAAATCCGTTCGCGCCGTCAATCGCATTCCATGTGTGGGGGAGGTCGATCGGTTCCCAATTGCTCGCATCCCAAATAACATCATTCGTAACGGCGATATCTTGTTTGCTGAAAGACCAAGATTGGTTCATATTTATAAGTTGTCTCATGGATAGATCCCATCCTTTTGTGAGTTTATGGATTACATAAAGTTGAAAACGATTACAAATCTATAATAAATGATTTACCTTGTTTGAGATCGCACGATTTTGATTCGATTAGCACGGGTATTGCTTCTTGTCTTGAGGCGGATTTATACTAAGGGTATTCATAAGAAGGGGATGAGCTAGTTGGGAGATGGTCATTTTGATCTACAAGCCCTTAATAAAACCTTGCAGTTGCTGCACCATTTTATTAAGTTGGATGTCCGATTTATTGACTCAGAGGATCAGGTTGCTATTCAACTGGTGGACCATCAGCTTCCCGCTGTGATTCAGTCAGTAGGCCGTGCGTACCCGGAACTACAAGGGATTGTACAAGGGTTAAGTCCTACGAGTTGCTTTTATTACATCAATGAGGTTGGACTTGAATATCTTGCGGTGGGTGTATGGCGGGAACAGACCTATTGCGGATTCGTGCTAGCGGGACCTTTCCTTTCAAGTATCCCGAATGCGGATTTTATAAGTGATGTCATTGTGAAAAGCAATCTGCCGATCAGTGAGCGCAAGCAGCTGCAATCTTTTTACCAATCCTTATCGTTTATGAGCAGTAATGACTCCAACATGATGGGGGATTTCATTGTCAATCTATGTGCACATCCGCATGCAGACAGCCAATTGGTCAGTCCAGCTATCATTCCGCCCGTTCTTCGTAAAGAGGAGCAAGAGAGTCAAATCGCGGAGAGTATCTCTGTGATTGAGCTGCGCTATCGCTATGAGAAAGAGATGATGGATGCAGTCGCAAGGGGACATACAGAGGAAATTCGTCGGATAACCGCAGAAATAGGAAGCCATTTTAATCTCCCGGATCGCATTCCAGAGAGCCCAATTAGGTCAACGAAAAATTTACTGATTACACTCAATACCTTATGCCGGATTGCCGCCGAGAAGGGTGGCCTGCATCCGGTTTATGTACATAATATATCGGAGAAATTCTCGATCACGATTGAGAGGTCGACGAATCTGCCGCAGTTGAAGAAATTAACGGCGGTTATCATCGAAGAGTACTGCGAGGCTGTACATGTCTATTCCACGAAGAGCTATAGCAGTATTGTGAAAAATGCGGTCAATCATATCGATTTAAATTTGCAAAAGCCTCTGACCTTGCAGCAGATTGCCGCACATATTCATGTCAATGCTTCGCATCTTTCAAGGAAGTTTAAGCAGGATGTCGGCATAAATCTGATCGATTATATCAATCTGAAACGGGTGGAAGCTTCTAAGATTTATTTGCTAAGAGGCAACATTCCAATTACGGAAATTGCTTTCATGGTGGGCTTTAATGATCTTAATTATTTTGCAAGAGTGTTCAAAAAGTGCACGGCCATGACGCCTTCCCAGTACATACTCGCTAATAGATAAGCGGCAGATTGTAGGCCAATCCGCTGCTACGGTTACTCATGCTGCACCCGTCGGTAATCCGAAGGCGTCACGCCAGTTTCTCTTTTGAAAATCCGATTAAACGAACGGTAATTCTCGAAGCCGATGGACTCGGCGATCTCAAACGTCTTCTGATCCGTTGTCAGGAGCAACAGCTTGGCCTTCTCCACGCGCATGCGGGTCAAGTACTGAACGAAGCTTTCGCCGGTCGTTTTCTTAAACATGCTGCTGAAATAAGGCACGCTGTAATTGATCGATTCTGCCAGCTCTTCCAGCTTGTACGGATAGCTGAGATCCTCGTACATCTTCTGGATCATACGGGAGATCGAGGCGTCGATCGTCTTGCCATCACCCTGCAGTTTCTGCAGGTTACGGAAGAAAAGGAACGTCGTTTCATGCACGGCGTGGAACGTTTGACATTGTTCAAGCTTCTTGCGGAACGCCGCCTCTAGCTCCACGGCTTCTTCGGAATCAGCCGTGAAATGGCTAATATCCAGAAATACACGCAGATATAAGGATTTGATCTGCTCCGGCTCCCAACGCTGTTCCATTGCTTGCCGGAAGAAGGAGTTGCGCTCCTGCTCCAGGGCGGCTGCGCTGCGAAGCGGCTCTAGCAGAGCCTGCTTCAAGATCTTCACCCAGAGCCGACTATAATTCTCTGGGATGTGTTGAAACGTGACCATCTCGGCCCAAGCGGATCGCGAGACGGTCATATTGCACTGATAGAAGAACGGATAGGCAGCTGTCACCAACTTCTTCAGCTCCGCCAGCCGTTCTCCCATGCCATGCTCGATGCGGAATTCCAGCGTGAGCGGGTTCATTTTCAGATAAGCCGTAAAGGACTGGATGATCTGTTCAAGGAGCGGCTCTCTTTGGGAGGCGTTGCCCTCTGGCGCATAGATCGCAAAGAACCGCCCTTTATCCAAGGCGATGACTTTATGCGCCCCACGGGCCGTGAGCAGCTCTTTCAAAACGTTGACGCCGGCGAACTGCCAGAGCTTCAGCTCCTCCTGCTGATCAATCGAAAACCGCAGCGAGCTTCGGTCGAGTTCCAGCAGCAGCACATGAAAGTTTCCGCTGGCTACGGGAATACGGGCTGCTTCCAAGCTCTGGAGCCAATCAGACTCAGCGTCCGATGATCGTAGCATATCGAGAAAGGTACTCTGCTCAATCTCCATTTCGTTCGAACGGACCTTTTGTTCTAGGAGCATCTGCTTCTCCCGAGTTTCATCTAATGAAACCGCCTGCCGGGCAAGCCCCTCCATGGTGCGGGCAAGCAAATCGGGATCAGAGAGGCAGTCATCTTTGATTAAATAGGCGTCGGCCTTTAACTGAATGGCTTGTTGCGCATAGTGGAAGTCTTGGTGACACGTTAAAATGATCATTTGCGGCATCGCTGCACCGCTTTTTTCGATTTCGTGGAGCATCTCCAGCCCGTTCATCCCAGGCATCGTAATATCTGTCACGATCATCTGCGGCTTATGTTGTAAAAAGAGTTCAAGGCC
Source organism: Paenibacillus plantarum (assembly GCF_013141695.1). Taxonomy (GTDB): domain Bacteria; phylum Bacillota; class Bacilli; order Paenibacillales; family NBRC-103111; genus Paenibacillus_E; species Paenibacillus_E plantarum. The sequence goes on along the minus strand of NZ_WHNY01000093.1, from coordinate 166,840 downwards.
CTCGAGTCCATCCTCCGCTTCACCAACGAGTGCGAACTTGTCGCTGTGTCCCTCGATCATGTGTCGAAAAACGGTTCTTGCCGGTATTTCGTCCTCAACTAATAGCACTTTATAGCTGCTCATGCTGCACCTCCTTCAAACGTACGGTATCCGGGGGAAGCAGGAAACGAATCAGCAAGCCTGTATCGCCTGGAGAGAATAATTCCATCTGCGCTTCCTTACTGAACATCAGCCTCATACGTAACCAGACATTCTTGAGACCGATATTTTCGCCCAATTGTTCTTGCTGCATGTGCACGCGCAGCTTCTCCAGCTGAGTCTCATCCTGACCAATCCCATCGTCTTCAATTTCAATAACGGTATAAGCATCATCAGACCGCGTATACACGCGAATGTGAATGTGGCCTTCAGCCCTTTTTTTCGGTAAAATCCCATGAAACACGGCATTTTCAATGAGTGGTTGCAAGCTTAGCTTAGGGATGTACATGGCCTCCAGCGGCGGTGCGATGTCGAAATGAAGCTTGGTCTGATATTTGTATCGCATATTCAATAAACCGACGTAATCCTGCAGATAGTCCAACTCCTGCTGCAGCGGCACATTCTGATCATAATTTTCCATGCTGTAACGCAGCAAGGAGACGAATTTCCCCATCAGCGTATTAATATTGTCGTAATCCTTCAGCATAGCAAACATGCGAATGGTATTGAGTGTATTGTACATAAAATGCGGATTAATCTGCGACTGTAGCGCCCTGATCTCCAGCTTGCGCTTCATATCCTCGGATTCCTGTTGCTCGGAGAGCAAGTCTTGAATACGGACAGCCATCGCATTAAGCATGCGTCCTAAATCGCCGATTTCATTATTGGCAAAATAGGTGACGCGGGCATCGAAGTTCCCTTTTTTGATCGCATCGACCTGACGTTTGACCGCCTGCAGAGGGCGATATAATTGGTAGCCGAAGCCCATGACGGAAAGCCCGCCCACCGTGACAAGCGCAAGGAGGAAATAAGTAACGGTCTTGCGAATGATGTCAGCGCTTTGCGTCAACTCACGTGATGGAATTTCGGAGATGACAATCCATTTATCATAGGTTTTCGTTTGCTTTACGGAAATGATGGACGTGTCCATCTCGAATTGTGTCGGTTTCCCTAAGGAGATCCAATGGTCTAAGATACCACGGGTACGGACGTTATCTTGGCTGCGCTCTAGCTTGCTGGTTGTGGCAATGGTAACGCCACTCTGTGTTAGGAGCGATACGGAGCCGAGCGAGCCAAGCTGAATATTCTCGATTTGCTGCTGAAACTGCGCATTATTCATTGAAATCAGAAGTACCCCACGCATGTCCTCGTAGACTTCGAAAGGGATACGGCCGATATAGTAGGTTGAGTTTTGCAGTATTTTTAAATCCGGGTGTGAGCTCTTATCCAGAAACATGCTGGATGGGCCTTTGGCCAGAAACTCTTGGATCAAGGGTTTGAAAGGTGAGTTTTCCAAAGTTGAGGGAGCCTCATCCGATGATAAGACTTCGCCGGTAATGTTGGAGTACACCTGCAAGCCTTCGACATTGCCGATCACGGCGGAAGCGGTGCTGAGGACCGAGATGAGATCCTTTTTGCGGACGACCTCTTCGAAATATTGGGAGGAGGGCGACACCAGTGCGCTTTGGATCGATGAAATGCGGGAATACTGCTCACTAAGCTCTCGGAACCTCGACATCGTCAGTTCAATGCGGTCCACGACTTGATTGACGAGCTGGGCATTCAGCCGATTGACCTGTTTTTCCACTGTTGAACTGGAGACGGATATGGAGATATAGGACAATACAATCAGCGGGATGATGGAGACAGCCAGCATGACTAGAATCATTTTGATATAAAAGCTACGGGTTAGAAAACCGAAGAAGGGCAACATCATGGTGCTCATCACATCCGTTTGGCATAGTTGATCTCCCTCCGTCCGGGTCGGGGGGTCTTTGTATTTGAATTATAGTACAAGGGGAGTATGGGGGATAGCGCTTCGGACGGTTATCTTAAAAATGGTGACACTTTCACTTGTTTTCGACATGTTCTTGCTTCCTTATGATCTTCTATAATTCAAAATGTACCACATACGACGCGTCAGTAAAAACGAAAAGGGGAATATACATGACTAGTAAAAAAACGCTTGTACCCGTTCTCGCGGCTACATTGCTCTTGGCTTCTGTGGCAGCAGGCTGCTCTAGCAATTCGAAGACACCAGCCAGCACGGCCCAGGGCTCGCAATCACCCGCTGCCTCAGCAGCGCCTACGACGATTAAAGCGATGACCATTTTGTTCGGCAACCCGCCAGCGACAGACAACAATAAGGCGAAAGAGGATCTGGAGAAAAGAGGTAACGTGAAGCTTGACGTTACGTTTGTTCCGTCCGAAGCCTACAAAGATAAGCTTTCTGTTGCAGTCTCAGCGGGAGATTCCTATGACTTGCTTTTGATGGATGGCGGTAAGGACGACAAATTTACTAATTTGGTCAAAATGGGTGCGTTCCATGACCTTACCCCTTATTTGAACAATACCAAAAATTTAAAACTGATTGATCAGGCCGTGTGGAACAACTCACAAGTCAAAGGGAAGGCATACGGGATTCCAAGACCACGCGGTATATACGGTGGCGGAGATGGCAACCTGATCATTCGGAAAGACTGGTTGGATAAATATAACTTACCTGTGCCGAAAACGATGGACGAGCTGACCAAAGCGCTTCAAGTGTTTAAGGAAAAAGATCCGGCTGGCGGCGGCAAAACGATTCCGCTTTCGGTCAATGGTGTAGATGCGATCGGAACGCCAGGTCCATTTGCGGGTACGAATCCAATGCAATTTGCTTTCGGTGTACCTAACGTATGGAAGCTGGATAACGGTAAAGCGGTTCGGGATTTCCAAACCCCAGAGTACAAAGCGTACCTCGATTGGTTGCAGGGCGCTTGGAGTAAAGGCTTGATTGACAAGGATGCGCCGGTTTTGAAAAACCAGCAGCAGGTACGAAGCAAATTCCTGGCGGGTGTAGCTGGTGTTTTTGCTGGCAATGCGAGTGACTTAACCGAAACCAATGTGGCTAAACTGAAACAAGTTGACCCGAATGCGGAAATCGCCATCATTGACCTGTTAGAGGGCCCAAGTGGTAAAAAAGGCGTTAACGTGAGCGGCGGTTATTACGGGCTTTGGGTAATTCCGAGCTCGGTGCCAAAAGATAAAGTTCAAAAAATCGTCGACTTCCTGGATTTCAGCGCTTCTGAAGAGAACGCAGCATTCGCGAAAACCGGCGTACTCGGGCTGCATGCCAGTGAGCTGAAAGATGGCGTTGCCGTTCAAACGGACGAGCAGAAGAAGCAATTTGATCTAGATAAACCATCGCAATTTGTTCTCGAAAACAAAGCCGATCCTTACACGTATGCAACTGCGAAGGATCAAGCGATTTTGAAGGTTCAAAAGGCATCGTTGGATATTATCAGCAAAGCCGGTATTGTCAATCCATTCCTGAGTTATAATTCGCAGGTTGCCAGCAAAAGTCCAGACAGCTACAAAAAAATGAGCGCTGTCATGACGAAATACGTCCTGGGCGAGTCCAAATGGGACGATGTTCAGAAGGAAGTGGATGCTTGGACGAACGGCTTAGGCGGACAAATCACGCAAGAACTGCTCGATCAATATAACGAAGATCATAAGTAAGACGGAGTAGGGGGCGCGGCTAGCCCCCTCTATTTTTAGTAAGGAGGGGAACGGCTTGGAGAGAACGATACGACTTCATAAACCAAATAAATTCAAACAACTGTGGCCTTTTTACGTGCTGGCAGCACCGGGCCTCCTGTACTTTATCGTATTTCACTACGCCCCGATGTGGGGACTAGTGTTAGCTTTTAAAGATTACAGCCCTTTTGTCGGCGTATGGGATAGCCCGTGGGTTGGCCTTATGAATTTCAAAGACTTTTTCAGTACGTCGGACTTTTATATCCTTTTCAAAAATACACTGCTGCTCTCATTTCTCAATTTGTTCGTCTATTTCCCGTTTACGATTATGCTTTCCATTATGCTGCATGAATTGCGGCTTCAGCTGTTCAAACGAATTTCCCAAACTATCGTCTATCTCCCACACTTCTTGTCCTGGGTTGTCATATACGGCATTACGATTTCGTTTTTCGGCCCGTCAGGGGTCATTAATCATTACATGGAGCAATGGTTCAGTTCGAACACGTTATTCCTTGTCAGCAATGAATGGTTCCGTCCGCTTATTATTTTGCAATCGATTTGGAAGGATGCGGGCTGGGGGACGATTATCTTCCTCGCTGCGCTCGCGGGCATTAATCCAGAGCTGTACGAAGCTGCCAAAGTAGATGGGGCGAACCGCTTCCATAATATTATGAATATTACACTGCCTGGGATCAAAAGCACGATTGTCATTCTGATGCTGCTCAAGCTAGGTTCATCACTCGATTCTAACTTTATGCAAATCTTCCTGATGACCAACAGCTTGAATCTGGACGTGTCCAATGTGTTTGACCTCTTCGTGTATCACATCGGGTTGGAGCAATTTAATTACAGCTTCGCCATCACCGTTGGGCTGTTTAAGTCCGTAGCTAGTCTCATTCTGGTGCTCACCGCGAATTATGCAGCGAAATGGCTCGGCGAAGAGGGTATTTTCTAGAGAGGAGTGACATCATGAAAGCACGCGTAACCTGGTTCGACAGTCTCCTTACCGTCATCATTGTGCTCATCTCCTTGACGGTGATTCTGCCTTTTCTTTATATCATTGCGGTTTCATTCAGCCCCCCGGGGGATTCCATGGCCGGCAACTTCTTTATTTGGCCGAAGCATTGGACGCTGGATGCCTACAGCTACTTGTTCAATGCGCAGACTTTCCTGAATTCAATCAAAAATTCGATCTTCATTACGGTATTGGGCACTTGCGTCAATCTCATCGTGTCGATCACGCTGTCCTACGCGCTCTCCAAACGGATTGTGCCAGGCCGCCGTCTCATGATGCTGTTTATTTTCTTTACCATGATTTTTCATGGTGGCATGATTCCGAGTTATCTGGTCGTAAAAAGTTTAGGCTTGCTCGATTCGTATTGGGCGATCGTACTGCCTGCGGCTACAAGTGCGTTTAACGTGCTTGTGATTCGCTCCTTTTTCCAAAGCTTGCCGGAAAGTCTGGACGAAGCAGCGCGCATTGACGGGGCGGGGGAATTCCGTATTCTATTCTCCGTCGTCATTCCGTTATCGAAGCCGATTATCGCGACCTTCACCCTATTCTTCATGGTGCAGTATTGGAATGAGTTTTTCTCAGCTGTTATTTATATCAACGATACGAACCGCTGGCCGATTCAGCCGCTGTTGCGGCAAATGGTCGCGATCAGCGCCTCCAACATATCACCTGATGCCGCCATCGATGCACAGCTGGCGGTCAATCTCGGACCGAATGTACAGAATGCGGCGATTTTGCTAGCGATGTTGCCTATCGTGGCCGTGTACCCTTTTCTACAAAAGTACTTTGCCAAAGGCGCGATGCTAGGCTCTATTAAGGAATAAGAAGGTGAACGTATGATCGAGATAGGATATAAGGATTTACGACATAATCCAGATTTTACACAACCGCAAATGTCCGATGAAGCGTTTATTCGGCAAGAGCTGGATGCGGAGCGACCAGGTATGGAGAGGGTACGCGAGTGCATGGATCTCGGTGATGTAGTTGGCGCGCGGGATGCGTATTTGGCGTTAATCGATGCCAGTGTCACCAAACGGTACTATTTCAACGTCGGCGATGTGCCGAGCTTGATGGCCTATGCTAGAGAGCGCTATGGTGATGACGAGGAAGCAAAGCTGTCTGTCGTAGAAGCTGACCGGATTGTGGCGGGGGATATTCCGCTTTTTAAAGGCAAACGCGTTCAGTTTCAGGCTGGCCAGTATGATTGGAACAGCTGGCTGTATGATAGCTCGCAGTATCAGCTGCATTTGACGCGATTCGTTTATGTGAAGCATTTGGCGCGGGCTTATTGTGTGACTGGTGATGAGAAATATGCCGCATGCTGGAATGAAATGATGCGAGATTTCATCGATGATAACCCTGTACCTGTCGACGACACGTTCCGTGCACAGCACTGTACGTGGGATCCGTTGTCCGTTGGGGTACGGTTGTTCATGCTGCCAGAAGCGTTCATGACGTTCTGGGGCTCGGCCTCGTTCACGCCGGAAGTGAAAATGAAAATGATCAAATCGTTTCACGAGCATGGCTGCTATGTGCGCAGCTTCCACGCCCATCACGGCAACCATGCGACCATGCAGCTTCGCGGGCTCATTCAGGTCGCTCTGCTGCTGCCAGAGCTGAAGGTGTCGTCCGCGTGGCTAAGCTACGGATTGAAGGAATTACCGAGCTACATTCAGCAAAATGTGTACGAAGATGGTGTCCAGTTCGAAGCGAGTCCCAACTATCATTTGGTCGTTATGCGGGACTTGTTTGAATTGGTGCCTCTGTTTCAGACACTGGATGTGGAGGTCGAATCATCGTATGAGCAAGTACTTGAGCAAATGTATGTCGTTCTCCTGCATATGCTGACGCCGGAGGGGAACTTGCCGCGCTTCGGAGATACCGATGTTCATGTACCGAGTGAACTGCGTACGACGATGAGCTTGGGGGCGTATTTGTACAATCGGGCTGATTTTAAGTATGGCGGACACGCTAAACTACCTTTCTCCTTATTATGGAGGCTAGGCCCTCAGGCGGTGGAAAGGTACGAACAATTGACCGCCGAGATGCCGAAGGAAACACTTGCCTGTTTCCCGATTGGCGGGTATATCCTCTCGCGGGAGGATTGGAAGCAGGACGCGCTGTATATGGGGATGCGGGCTGGCGTTGGGATCAACGGTCATGCGCATTCCGATGCGCTGAGCCTGATCATGTATGCTGGCGGCAAGGAGTTGCTGCCGGACTCGGGTATGGGTCTTTTCGAGTGGAACAAAGAGCGCAAATATACGGTGTCCACACGGGCACATAACACAGTTGTCGTAGATGGACAGGATCAGCATGTCCGAGGACTGCATTGGAATGCGCCGCCGACGGCTGCTTGCAAAGTTTGGGATGTGCGCAGTAAAGCGCAGTATGACTATTGGTTTGCAAGTCACTATGGCTACACCCGGTACGATGATCCGGTTATTCACTCTCGTAAAGTGTTGTTTGTGAAAAACCGGTACTGGCTCATCGTCGATCTGTTCGAGGCCAAAGATCTGCATCGCTACGAGCAGTATTATCACCTGCCTTGTGGCGAAGCCATCTGTGATTGGCAAGGGAAAAGGGTTCGTACGCATCTAGAAGGAGCAAATGTGCAACTACTCTACCCTCCGCAAGCAGGGCAGGAAGATGTATTGACCGTAGAATCTGGTCTGTTGTTCCTTCAAGGGGAGTACTACACGAATCCCGTCATTAAGCGGTCGTTATCTGTTCGAGGGAAAGCATCGATGGAGACCGTCGTTGTCCCGAATAAGGAAGGCGGAACACAGTCACGTGTAGTCGTTCATCGGACATCGGCACATATGCAGGGGAGAGAGTTGGCGCCATGGGAAGCGACGGCTTTGCGGATCGAGGGAGAGGGCTGGTCGGATGAGATTTGTCTCTACCATGGTCATGTGGATGTTGCTTCGTATCTCGATCACACGGGGAATATCGTGAGTGCGTCGTTGCTGCCCAAACCACGAGCAATCGAAGGGTTGATCTTTGCCGGGGATTTGCACAGCGAGGATGTAATTCTCAAATCAGAGTAAGACGATAGGGCTGTCAGCGAATGCTGGCGGCCTTTTGTGCACTTGAGCCGCACACCCGCACTAGCCAACGTGTTACGAAAATTACTGTTTTCGTAACACATGCGTGCTCAGCTAAAAGGAATCCCAAGTATAATGGGGGTATAAAGATCTAGATATTCAGTTATTTATACCTAGTCTTATAATCCTATGCTTGCGAGCTGCTCAGGAGGCGAAGAACACATGCAGAAGGTTGGCAATATCTCCTTGAAATGGGGCTTTACAATTCGAAAGAAGCTTTTGCTCTTTTGCCTATTGTTGTTATTGATCCCTACGCTGTCTATATCTATTGACAGTTACTTTAACGCCAAAGACGAGACGGATAAGCTCATTGAGAAAAACCTGGAGAACAGCGTCAAACTGATGGTTCAAAATATTAATCAGCTAAATGAGCTGGTCAAGAACGGTCAATTAACGATGCAGCAGGCGGAAGAAGACGCGAAGCTCATCATGCTGGGCAGCAAGCAGGCAGATGGGACAAGACCGATTAATCGTAATATTAACATGGGCGCCAACGGCTATTATTTTGTCCTTAACGATAAAGGGGATTTGCAAGCGCATCCGAGTCTGGAAGGTCAGAACATCTGGGATAAAAAGTCGTCGGACGGAGTTTATTACATCCAGGACATGATTCGCCAGGCTCAAATTGGCGGCGGGTTTACCTTCTATGACTGGCCGCTGCCAAACAGTGACCAAGAGGCGCTGAAGATAGCCTATGCCCTCAAAGTGCCGGATTGGAATTGGATTATCGTAGCTGGTTCCTATTACCAGGACTACAATGATGGTCAGAAGCGCATGCTGCATGCCACGATTACGACGCTGCTCATTTGTCTGGTCTTGGGGACGCTGGGCGTTATCCTGTTCTCCAATCATATCTCCAAACCGATTAAAAAAATTGCGGCTGAAGCCCGAAAGGTTGCGACTGGCGACCTGACTTCGGATGCACTGTACATTAAGAACAGGGATGAAATCGGCAAGCTGGCCAGTGATTTTACGACGATGAGGACGAATTTAAAAACGCTGGTGAAGCAAGTGATACACAGCTCGGATCAAGTTTCCGCAGCTTCGGAGACGCTGCAATCCTCCATTGATGAAACGACACAAGCTTCAAGGAATATTGCAGAGTCCACGCAGCGTATTGCGGCAGGCATCGAAACACAAGCGATGAGCACGGAGCAAAGCTCCAGAGCGATGGAAGAAATGACGCAGGGAATTCTGCGAATTGCCGATACGTCTTCGCAGGCTTATGAAACATCCATTCAATCAAAGACGGAAGCGGAATACGGCTTCGGGCTTATTGAGCAGTCCATTTCCAAAATGCAGTCCGTGGAGGAAGCAGTCAACAATATCTCCAAGGTGATGGAGACGCTGAATGTGCGCTCCCAGGAAATTAGCGGCATTGTCACCATGATGTCGGATATCGCCTCGCAAACGAGCCTGTTGTCACTAAATGCATCTATTGAGGCGGCACGGGCCGGGGAGCAAGGCCGAGGTTTTGCGGTTGTTGCGTCCGAGGTGAAAAAGCTGGCGGAAATGTCGAAGAACTCTTCCGAGCAGATCAACGAGCTAGTCAGTCAAGTGCAGGCGGACATTGCGTCCGCTTCCAGTTCGACTGTCTATGGCATCGACGAATTCCAGCAAGGCATGTTGGCGATTGAGCAAACGGGAACAGCATTTGCGAAAATTGTGGAAACAGCTCAAGGGGTCGTGAGCCAAATTCAAGAGGCTTCGGCGGCGGCGGAGCAAATGTCGGCAAGTTCCGAAGAAATTACTGCCTCTTTGCAGGAACTGGACCGCATTGCCGGGCAGTCGGCCAAAAATTCGGAGACGATCACCGCTGCAACGGAAGAACAAATTGCCACGATTGACGAGATTGCGCAATCCTCCAGTTCTCTTAACCACATGGCGACAGCACTTAAGGAGATGGCACATCAGTTTCAGATTAAGGAATGAGATGTTAGCGGTTCACGGGGGTGAACGGCCGAACAGAGCGGTGGAGCGACAAGACGAATGTCTTGATCGCTCTTTTTTGACACGCTAGAAATTATATGGCCTGGGGAGTGGTAAACGGTAGCCACACGGATAGGCCTTTATGATGTTGTCAGGTAAGGGCTTTCTTGCTATGATGAAGCTAGTAAACATAAAGGTGGCTGACCAATGAATCGCATGGAGGCCGAATTCAGTAACTTGGTAAAAGCGTATCGCAAGAGGCATATGGGCAAAGGGCCGGAGCGCGTAACAACGACCTTCTGCAAAAGCTGGGCAATCTGCGAAATGGCGGGAAACCTCTCCCCAGTGGAGAAATTTATGGCGAAGACGGGCGATGGCAGGCAAATGCTCCGCACGGCACGCACGGAAATGGTCAAAGAGATCTACAAGGATCATCCACCTGTTGAAATGGAAGCGCTGCTTGGCGCGAAGTTCGTTCAGCTGTTCGTTGATATCGATATTGCGCAGGATATAGGGATGTCGATATTCGTCTTTGATGAGGATTTGGAACAGAAGTTTGGTACCAGACACGGATAACTATCCGCTCGTACATCTACATATACATAAGTAAGGTGCTTGGCACTTGGTAGCGAACCTGCCGGAGACTAACCACTGTGAGACAATCCGAGACTCTTCTCGTAAAGAGGGGCTTGGGGTTGTTTTGCGGTGGTTTTTTGCTTCTAAGGGAGATATGGGTGCACAAGAGGAGAGAATTCAAGGTGGGCAGGACAAGAAATAACATAGATAGACATAATGGGAGGCGCTTCAATTGGGGAAAACGAAGCACACAGGGCCGATCAAGTTGCCCGCGAAACCAGACCCGAAGCTTTGGGTCAGTAAGATACCGTTCGGTCTTGGTAAAGTGAAGCCGAAACATATTCGAGAAACAGCCAAAATCGCATGGCAAAATCGGGATAATCTGCCCTATGCGGTGAGGATTTTGACACAAGGGGTGTGCGATGGCTGCGCGCTGGGCGTGTCGGGGCTTTACGATCAGACGCTGGCGGGGCCGCATATCTGCACGACACGGCTGAACGTCCTGAGGCTTAATACGATGCCAGCCATTCGCGAGGAGCTGCTCCATGCGGACATCGACGAGCTCAGCCGCATGAGCTCCACCGAGCTTCGCCAGCTCGGACGTATTCCGTATCCGCTCATTCGGAAGAAAGGTGAGCGACGTTTCCGCCGCGCGACATGGGACGAAGCGCTGGATACGATTGCGGCGAAGATGCGCGGGTTGAACCCGAAGCAGATGGCGTTCTACTTAACGGCGAGAGGGATTACGAACGAGTCGTACTATGTGGCAGCGAAGGTAGCGAGATTGCTCGGCACGAACAATATCGACAATGCCTCGCGCATCTGCCACTCGCCGTCGAAGACGGCACTCAAGCGCTCCGTAGGCGTGGGCGCATCGACTTGCAATTACAAGGACTGGATCGGCACGGACGTCCTTGTGTTCTGGGGCAGCGTGGCCGCGAACAATCAGCCGGTCTCGACGAAGTATATGTATGCGGCCAAACGCAAAGGGACGAAGATCATTGTCATTAACCCGTACTACGAGCCGTCGATGGAGCAGTACTGGATCCCTTCGATTGCCGAATCAGCGTTATTCGGCACCAAGCTGGCTGACGATGTGTACCAAGTCAACATCGGGGGAGATATTGCTTTCATGAACGGCATCATGAAGGTGTGGTTCGAGATGGAGGCGCGCGAGCCCGGCTCCGCGATTGACCATGCGTTCGTGGCTGCGCACACGAGCGGCATTGAAGAGCTGCGCGCCCACGTGGCGCAGCAGGATTGGACGACGCTCACGCAGTCGTCCGGGCTCACCCGCGAGCGCATTAGCGAGCTCGCGGCCATTCTGGCGCGTGCCGCTAGCGCGGTTTTCGTGTGGAGCATGGGGCTCACACAGCACCGCTTCGGCACGGACAACATCTCGCAGGTGGCGAATCTCGCCCTCCTGCGTGGCTTTCTCGGCCGCGAGCACTGCGGGCTGATGCCCATCCGCGGCCACAGCGGCGTGCAGGGGTCCGGCGAGATGGGCGCCGATCCCTTCTCCTTGCCGGGCGGCGAGATCAGCAGCGCCGCCGACCGCGAGCGCATCGAGCAGCTCTGGGGCTTCGAGCTGCCGAGCTGGCAGGGCGACATCGTCGGCGTCACCCTCGAGAACGCGCTCCTGCCGGAGGAGCAGGAGCGGAAGCTCCGGTTGTTTTACACATCCGGAGGCAACTTCCTCGAGACGATGCCGGACCCAGTGTTCGTCCGACAAGCCCTTACGAATATGGACATCCGTGTCCACCAGGACATCATTCTCAACACCTCCACGCTGCTCGACGCGCGGGAGGCTGTAGTAGTGCTGCCCGCGATGACGCGCTACGAGCAGCCTGGGGGAGGCACATCCACCTCCACGGAGCGGATGGTGTACTTCTCGCCCGAGATCGCCGGTCCCCGCATCGGTGAAGCCCGTGCGGAGTGGGACATCTACGTCGATCTCGCCCGCCGGGTGAAGCCCGAGGCCGCAGCGCTGCTAGGCTGCGGCTCCGCGGAAGCGATCCGCGCGGAGATCGCGCAGGCCGCGCCGAGCTATGACGGCATCCAGCACCTGCGGGAGCGCGGGGATGTGTTTCAGTCCGGCGGCGCGTGGCTGTGCGAAGACGGCGTCTGTCCGACGCCGGATGGCCGCGGCCGACTGCTGCCGATCGAGCTTCCGGAGTTGCGGAAGCCGGAGGGGCATTTCGCGGTGACGACGCGCCGCGGCAAACAGTTCAATTCGATGATCTACAGCGACGTTGATCCGTTCAATGAAGCGGAGCGCTACGATGTGCTCATTCATAAAGAAGACGCGAAGGGACTTGCCTTAAAAGAAGGGGAAGCGATCGTGGTCTACAATGGTTTTGGCAGCATGCACGGCAGAGTGAAGCAAGCGGATGTCAAGCAGGGTAACATCGAGGTGCATTGGCCTGAGGGTAACAGCCTGATACCCAAGGGGGTATATGAGCCTTTTGCAGGCATTCCGGAGTATAACACGGCCGTCATTGTTGAAAAGGCAGAAACGTATCACGCACACAAAGACACTCGTTATGTAGAGAAACGCATTTTAGAGCTGGAAACGGAGATGGAGGGATGAGCGTGGATGATGTAGAGCTTCCATCGCCTGCGACTACAACATGGTCGATTCACCGTTATAACGGTTCGGAGGTGCTTCCTGCGGAGGATACGATTGCTGTCGAAGCGCCGCTGACGATTCTGCTCGATGGTGAAGAGTTTGCTACACTCGTCTACACACCAAGCGACACGATCGATTTGGTTACGGGCTTTCTTGCTTCCGAAGGGATGATCCGTTTCGTCGATCAGATCGAATCCCTATCCCTCGAGGAGGATCGCGGCTTCGCGCATGTGAAGCTGCGACATCTTCATCAACTGAGCCGTCAGATGGTGTCCAAGCGATTCATAGGATCTTGTTGCGGAAAAAGCCGCCAGTTTTATTTTCACAATGATATGCGCACGGCCAAAACGGTGACAACGAAGCTCAGTCTGACGATTCCCCAATGCTTTCATCTAATGAGCGAACTTCAGGAGCAATCGGCGGAATTTCGGGCGACAGGCGGGTTGCATAACGCAGCGCTGTGCACGGTCAGTGAGCTTCGAGTTACCCGAGCTGATATCGGCAGGCATAACGCGCTTGATAAAATATACGGACATATCCTTCGGGACCGGATTCCGGTTCGGGATAAGGTTCTCGCTTTCAGCGGAAGAGTCTCTTCCGAGGTTGTGTTAAAGACGTCGAAAATCGGCGTCGGCTTTCTTTTGTCCAAATCAGCACCAACCGATCTAGCACTCCGTCTTGCTCACGATCTTGGCATTACGGTGGTTGGCTTCATTCGGAAGGACCATTTAACTGTGTACACGCATCCCGAGCGCATTGCAGAATGTCGATAAAGTTACCTTTTTGTGGAAATATTTATATTGTCTCTCTACCAGAATTGTGCTAGATTCTAGCTATTGCCAACTTTTGTTAAGAGAGGAACGACATAATGGGGAATTGGAAAGTTTGGATGAAAAAAGGGAGCATTTCGCTGGTCGCAGCTTTCGTACTTGTGACGTATGCACAGCCGATGTCTTCGCATGTTTACGCTGCTGAAATTAACGCAGAGATTCCGCAGGTTATCGAGAAAGCCTCACCTTCCGTGGTCGCCATTATAGGAAAACCATCCTCGGAGATGGATAAGTCATTAGAGAAGAATCGCTTTAACCTTGCACACGGGACGGGTGTCATTGTGGCCTCCAACGGTGTGATTGTTACGAATGCTCATGTGGTGAAAAATATGAAAAATATCGTCGTCGTGACCTCCGAAGGGACAACCTATCGCGGGCATGCCTCGAATATTGATGAGGAGAGCGATCTGGCGCTTGTCAAAATCGACGCCTCTGGCCTCCAACCGGCCACCTTTGCCTCCTCCTCGGACATCAAAGTTGGTGAAACGGTCGCTGCGATTGGTACCCCGATTTCGTTCGCTTTACGTAACTCTGTAACTGTGGGCATTGTCAGCGGTCTAGATCGCTCGGTGAGCTCGCAGTATCAGCTGATTCAAACAGACGCAGCCATTAACCCAGGCAACAGCGGGGGCGCTTTGATCAATATGAAGGGCGAAGTCATTGGGATTAATACGATGAAATACGCCGATATTGGTGTAGAAAATCTAGGATTCGCTATACCTGTAGATACGGTGAAATATGTTTTGAAACATTTTGAACTGTATGGCAAAGTGAAGCGCGCTTATACAGGGCTGGAATTAGAAGAGAGCTGGGAAGCCGTTGTTGGCTTGCCGAGTTCGACGGGGCTCCGAGTAACCTACGTGGACGCAGATTCACCGGCGGCAGAAGCGGGAATTGAACAAGATGAAACTTTAGTTTCTGTTGGCCCTAACTCGGTCAAAACACTCGTCGATTACAACGAGGCGATTAAAAAGTATTTGCCAGGCCAATCGGTGGATATTAAGCTTCAATCGGGAAGCGCGACGCTGACCAAAACGGTGAAGCTCGGTGAATTGCATAGCGCAGAAGCGACGTTAACAGAAGATGCCGAAGGGAGTTCCTTGGACGCGGACAGCGGCAAAACGAAGATTGGCGACAGCCACTTCGGTTGGTCCATGAAGTACCCAGCGGGTCTTGTCAAAAGACAACAATCCGACGACGGTGATACCGTAAGCTTCGTTGACGCGAAGGGCGAATTCGCGCTTTCCATTCACGTGGACAGCGACCAAAGTGATGAGCTGTCGGCAGCGGCTCTTTTGAACAAACTCGCAGGTGATGATAGCAGTGAATATTCGGGTTATGGGGATAGCGCGACGATTCTGGAACGTCAATATGTGAAGCGGGCGGAAAGTCCTTATGCCAAAATCGTGAGCCGATCCGGCGAAGATGGCTATATTCAGACGCGAGGCTACCTGCATGGTGGTCGTTTGTATACGGTAAAGCTTTTCGTGACCAAAGAACAATACACGAATCGTTCCAAGCAAAACAGCTTTAATGATTTGTTAGATAGCTTTAAGCTTGCTTTTAATACGGCAGATAACTCTCTTAAGGACATTTCTGTCTTTAATTCTGATGATGTGACCTATACGAGTGAGTATGGGTTATCGATCGATTTGCCTGCGGATTGGGAACAGGATCATCGTGGAAGCAACTCCTTTTACAATGAGGATTATTCGCAAACGATCCATGTGTATGTTACCTCAGCGTCTTCAGGTGATACCCTGTCGGACTGGGTTGGCCGAGAGATTAAGGAGTTTGAAGCTCAATACAAGGCGGATTATCGCCGTGTAGACAAGCCAGTAGAGGTAACAGTAGACGGTGTGCCAGCGTGGAAAGTAGATTTTGCGAGTTCCTTGGGGGACGAGTGGGATGCGGGAAGTTCGCTCTTTTTCATCAAAGACAAGTACAAATATGAAGTGCAAATGACCTATCCGCAAGATGATCAAGGTGATGAGCTGAAGAAGATCTGGGATAACGTGGTGGCGTCAATCTCGGTGGATAAAGAAACGATGGATGGGGAGCTTGGCTTTATTCAGGATTTAGATGAGCTTTCCGATCCGGATCGTACAACGCTGTACAAGAACGAGAAGTTCAACTATACCGTGCGTATTCCTGAAAATTGGACAACGAACCGCTCTTACGATGGTATCGATCAGGCGACGAAGTCCTTTACCTTCACAGGTGGTTACTTACGTGTAGAGGCAGACAGCAAGAAGGCTTACGCCGAAGTTTTGAAGGATGCCGAAGAGGAGCACAAGGTCAGTCACACCAATGATAGTGATTACACATACTCGTCAGAGGATGTTACGCTATTCGGTGATGTGAAGGCGAAGAAGTATACGGTGAGCTATTCAAAAGCGCACATTCCGTACGCCGAGACGGTCTATGTGTTTAATCGCAAGCAAGTCACGTATACGGTGACGCTTCGTATGGATGCTGCAGTGAGCACGGATGCGAATGTGGCGCGGCTGAACAAGGCGTTCGCTTCGTTCACCTTGGTGAACGGTACGGGTGGGAAGTAGGTAGGGCCTCGCTCGAGCGAGTGGAGGAGGGAAAAAGCAGCGGGAATCCCGCTGCTTTTTCTATTTGGGGGATGTGCGGCAGTTGTGCTGCGGGTGTGCTGGGGCGTACTTCTAAGTGAGCATGCTTTTAAGGATAAGCGCAGCCAACAGGATTCTACACTCGCCATTTCGTGGAAGTTGCTCCCCCGGCCAGTAAGAATCCTCGCCAGTTACGGAACGTCAGTGCGCTATTTGTTGAAGAAATGGCCTTTTCCGGGGTTAAGGGAACATAGATCCGCTATTTTCCACTTTTGGTGGGTTTAGCGCCGCTTTTTGAACAAATAAGGTACTGACGTTCCGTTTCGAGGCGAGATTCGTTGTTTTCGCCCAAATAGGGGATCTACGTTCCGTTACGTGGGAATAACAGCTTGTGTTTAAGAAACTTGTACGTATTTCAGGGACGACATCCAATTTGATTACTCTCCCCGCGCCAGTCCTACCAGCACAGAACCCGCATTCGCACCCGACCCAACTAACGCGAACACCAATGCTAAGCCCAACGCTAACGTCAACCCCAGCCCCAACCCCAGCCCCAACCCCAACCCCAACCCAATGCCCTTCCAACTAGCTAAACAGACCAAAGCCCCCGAGGAAAATTCCTCAGGGGCTTTGAATTATTCAAGTCCTCTTATCCAGCTGTAGCCGCGTTCGCCTGTTTGCTTTTGATCTCAATGAACATTTCCTCGCGCTGCGATTCCTTGAGGATCGGGCAACTGAAGCACTTTGTTCCTTCTTCGCGGCGGTAGTACATGCAACAGGAGGAGCGCATCAGAATTTTTTTGCCTTCTTGATAGGGGCTATCTATGTACTTTGGCTCATGGACGAACGGATTGAGCTTGCGACCAAAAACATCGGCCGTCAACTGTTTCGTCAACACCTCATAATCGGCAGAGAACTGTTCGCGGACGTGGGGACGTGGGTCATTTTCCAACACATAGTCACGTACGAATGTCATGCGCGCAGCGAATTGATTCCAGATCATAGCTTGATTCACTTTCGCTTGCTCTGCGATGACCGTAATCATTGGCGTGATGAGGGTTGCGAACAGCTTGCGCATCTCTAACTCAATGAACAGGTCACGATCTTCTGTCGGAACTTCCTTCCATTGTACGTTTACTAGCTTATATCCGACATGTGCATGGTCGGCATGATTCTCGACTTCAAGTGCGAGATGATCTAACTCCAAATCCAACCATTGATTGTACTGAGCGAGAAACAGGTGGATCGTAGCCACCAGATTGAAAAGCGTGAGTCCCAAATACGAAGCAGAAATGTCCAATCCTTTGCCGCGGAGCAACGCTTGCCCTTGCTGAAGGACGTCCAGCATCACGGGTCCATCTAGGAGCTGCCGCGCAGGAATGTGCAGGAGGGGTTCTTCCATTCCTTTTGGTGAAATATGAAAGTACATCTCGACTAGCGAAAAATCGACGTTTGTTTCGATGGGCATCGTCAGCACACTCCAAGTATAAGAATGATTATCGTTATCATAATAATTCCTTTGATCATACAAGAGACGTGATGAAAGTGTCAATTTGGTTTCTTCCAAAAAAGGAAGGCGAATCCTACAAATACATGGAAAAAGTCCATGTAATTTAGTCCGATTTCTCTGATTCTCCAGGTTAGATGGAAATAGTACAGCTAATTTCGCTGGTTTGGGCCTTTCGGACGGATATGAGTGTGATTAGCTGCATGTTTTCCATCTATTGCTGAAAAAGAGGCGGAAAGGCTCAAAATAGCTGGAGGAAATCCAGTTATTCTGGAGGGGAGTGCTGGCTAGTTGGAGCTCGTGTTGGAGTTGGAGGTATGAAGTAATTGTTGGCGGTAGTTACGGGAGTTGGAGGTAAGAAGTAATTGTTGGCAGATGTGTTGGAGTTGGAGGTATTAGGAAGTAATTGCTGGAGGTCGTGTTAGAGTAACAGGTATGAAGTAAATAGGAAAAGAAGGAGAGTGGATGTTTGCCGAGGAGTGAAGCTCTTATAAACACAACACCTCCCCATCCTTACGGATGGAGAGGTGCGTGTGAAAAATGCTTATTTCCGATACAGGGCATAGCCTGGATCTTCAGGTACGTCAATGGCAATGATCCGCAGGGCTTGCTCGCTGCCCGCGACTAGGTGAAGAGCTTCGCCCTCACCTGCTGCTTGCGCTACCACAAAATCCTTGTGGGACAGGGATTTCCGCTCCTGTTCTAGCCCTTGCTCTTGGCGAACAACGCTCCCCACGCCTTCCCCGCGAATCACGAGGAACGCCATCCTGCGTCCCAGCTCCAACTCATAGCTGAACGACGCACCAGGCTCAACCTCCCAATCATACATCCGCGCATCTGTATCCAACTGGATGGGAGCCTCTCCGCCGATTACTTTTTTCACGGTTGCACCAGCAGCTTGGCTAACGGGGAATAACTCCTGCTGGTATTGATGGTAGGTAGCCGGCTTTTTCCCAGTTTCACTCAAATGAGGTTCAAACCAAATTTGCATCGCCTCGCTGCCCGCTTTGCGGAAGGCCTCAGCGTGATAAATGCCCGAACCCGCTTGAATCACTTGCGCACCACCGTTCGTCACGGTTTCCAAAGATCCGAGGGAATCGCGGTGCTCGACAAGTCCGTCGATCACGTACGTGACGATTTCGAACGCTTTGTGCGGGTGCATGCCGATTTCCGATACATCGGATGCTTTGCCCCATGCCCAGTAGAATAGAGGGCCGACACGATCTACCGCTGTCTTTTCGCCTGGAAAGCTGATAGCCCGTTGTTCGACGAATTTACCTCCATCGAATGCGCCTACGCCTTGTTCATTTACCGAATATATATGAATGCTCATCAGAATCACTCCATTACTATATTATTTTTAATAACTTACTTTATGTAAGTATTATATCGCGAATGCAAGAAGAAGTCAAAGTAATTTCAAGCATATCGCTCAAGCAACGCGATGCTTCTTGACTTCCGTACTATGATCACACTACAATCTATAGTGTAAGGAGTGTGGCTAACGTGAAAATGCAAAACTTTAAATTAAAGGAAAGCGGACTTAACCGCTTTTTCGGTCCATTAGAGTCTAAAATTATGGAAATTCTCTGGACCAGCCCCTCGGAAATGACGATCAAAGACGTCCAACAAAAGCTGGACGAAGACAAAGCGATTAATTTCAATACCGTGATGACGGTGATGAACCGCCTCGTGGACAAAAAGATTTTACAAAAGCGTTCTGTTGCCAGGTCGTTCCACTATAAGCCTGTTATCACGATTGAAGAGTTCATGGACACGCAATCCAAAGAGCTGACGTATGACCTTATTGAACAATTTGGCTCGTTGGCAGTAACCCATATGGTTGATGCGCTCGATAAAGTGGACCCTGAGCTACTTGACCAGTTGGAGCAGCATATTCTACTTCTGAAAAGGGATCGATAACGATGAAGGAATCGCGATTCAAATGGCTGTACGCGGCTGCGCTAGTGGTTGGGGGCACGATCCTGTGGCAAATGGTGTCCTTCCTCCTAGGGCACATGTTCCACTGGAGGCCCTCTCGGAATCTATTTGATTTGTGTATGATTCTCCTTCACTATCTGCATGTGCCAGGGCACGTGCCTATGACCTTGGTCAATCTTTTGATTCTCTACACGATGGGGACAATGGTCTGGTTTACGGTAAAGCACAGCTATGATGTGGTCAAAGCGAATAAGCTCGTGAAGAGATATCATGATGTCGCTCTTTCCGAAGCGTATGCTGCGAACTTCGATCTCGCGCAGCAGCAACTCCAAATCGTCCGCTACCCAGCACCACTTGCCATGACCATCGGGTTATGGAAGCCGCGTATACTGGTTTCAACAGGACTGATGGATATGCTGGAGCTGGGTGAGCTTCGTGCGGTGATTGAGCATGAGAAATGCCATGTACAGCACCGGGATCCTGCGGCGATATTCCTGCTGGCGCTAATCTCGAAGTCGATGCGGTATATCCCTATTTTTGCATGGATTGCCCACAAATATCCGATGATGATCGAGCTCCGTGCGGACAAGTACGCCATTGAACGGATGGAGCAAGCGACAGACCTAGGCAGTGCGCTATTGAAACTGCTCAAACAAACCGGGAAACCGCGGTTTCCACTCTCACACGCTTCCTTTGCGGAGACGTCGATGAATGTGCGTATTCAGCATATTTTGGACCCCGAGAGGGAAGTTACCTTGCGCTGGCCACTTATTCGGTTGGCGATATCTGCACTTATCTTCATAGTCGTTATGGGGCTTATCTAACCAGTAAGTCCTTTTTTTTCACCTTTTACCCTTCAAATTTGCTTGGATAATGGGCTTGTCAGAAAAAGAATTGACAATTTCAACCTTTTACACTACGCTTTGTAGTGTAAGCTATTTAGGGTACATAAAGGAGCGAATAGCATGGACTACATAATGAAAAATCTACATTTTATATTCACTCACGTTCCAATTGCGCTATTAATTTTCAGCTTTGTTTTTGATGTTGTGGCCCTTATTTTTAAAAAGAAGGAGTGGCACTCAGCGGGTATGCTGTGTCTTGTCGTTGGTGCGCTTGGTGCGATTGCCAGCGTACTTACAGGGCCAGAATCACGGAATACGCTCGTTGGCTCACATGAATTCTATGCTAGGCTAACGATGATCCTTGCTATTGTATTAGCCGTAGTACGTGTAGGTTTGCTTGTTTGGAAAAAGCTCGAGCTCGGCCGCAACCCAATCTTTCTCGTTGCCTCTCTTGTCGCGGTACTGCTCGTTAGCTACACAGGCCATCTTGGTGGTAAAATGGTACATCGCGACATGCAAGGCTTCCCAGGTGGCGGACCTGGTATGCAGGGTGGGCCTGGCGGCGCTCCTGGCATGCAAGGAGGACCCGGCCAGAATGGCCAAGGGGGCCAAGGTCAAACGCAGGGTGGCCAGCGTCAAGGTGGCCAAGGCCAAGGACAGCAGCAACCAGGTGCTCAAACGTCACCTGCACCAGCTAAATAATAAAAGGGAGATTAGCTGCGAGTAAGCTACGAATAAAATTCCCTCTTATACCTCATCCTAGCAGAGGTATTGCATAACGCTTCAGGAGGTAACGATCACCATATGACAAAGGTTGATTCAAGCTTACAATCGCAAAATCCGATCTCATCCGCACAAAATTCCGTCGATAACGTTCACCAAGCCGTAAACCATGCCCTATCTCACCCAACTGAGCAAACAACGGAAGAGGCTCAAAATGCCATTTCCAAAGCTGAAAATGCTGTAGCACAGGCAAGTCTCCAATCGGACAGCCCTGCGGTGCAGCAAGCTATGGAGTCCTTGGACGAAGATAAGGCACGACTTGCGGATTTGGAATAAACACAATTGCAATGAAGATATCGAAATGATGATGAAGGCCGTATCCCGTAGTTTACAACTACAGAGGATGCGGCTTTTTGGCGTTTCCGTCCGCCTTCTACTTGTCCAACAGACCTCATGCTGAAACGAGCATTTCCATGCTACACTAAAGAGACAAATAGCTTGTTAGCCCTGTCTTCATAATTTCGTAAGAATTATGGTAACTATTTTGTAATTAGTGTCTATTATCATTAGGCTAGTACGGTGGCTTGAAGTGAGATGATGAAAAGGGTGCGTGGACGTGACGAAATACCAAGTGCTGGTCGTCGATGACGATATCGACATTCAGGAAGCGATTGAGATTTATTTGAAAGGCGAAGGGATGGAAGTCAGCAAAGCCAACAACGGTCTGGAAGCACTGCTTTTGCTGGAGGAAAAGGAATTCCATTTGATCATCCTCGATATCATGATGCCGAAGATGGACGGGATTCAAGCGACATTCAAGATTAGAGAAAGCTGTAATGTCCCCATCCTGATGCTTTCCGCGAAAACAGAAGATATGGACAAAATTATGGGCCTGAATGTGGGAGCTGACGACTATTTAACGAAGCCTTTCAATCCGCTAGAGCTGATCGCCAGAGTGAAGTCGCAGCTGCGTCGCTACACAACGCTAGGGCCATTTGGAACGGAAAAGACGGCAAACGAAGAGTTAAGCGTCCGCGGCCTCGTGCTCAATCCAGTCACCAAGGAAGTCACAGTTGATGGCGAGGAAGTACGTATGACACCAACAGAATTCAAAATTTTGGAGCTGCTGATGGTGAATAAGGGACGTGTTTTTTCTATCGACGATATTTATGAAAAGGTGTGGAAAGATCCCGCCTTTAACGCGGAGAATACCGTGGCTGTGCATGTGCGCAGAATTCGCGAGAAAATCGAAATTAATCCGAAGGATCCTAAATATTTGAAGGTGGTGTGGGGTGTTGGCTATAAAATGGAGAAGTAGATCACTCTCCCTGGTGCTGCTGGTCGGTGTTTTCATCATGTGGACATTGACGTTATTCGCGGCAACGAATGTCTATAAGAACAGTGTGTACTTCGGCGAGGACGCTTATTTCAAAAGCGGGGCATTCGCGAGGGAAATGAATTCCGTCTATGAGAATATTCAGTTGTACCATCTGGAGGCTCCGCATTTTAGTGAGAAAACGCCAGAAGAGCAGCTAGGCAATAATGACTATTATAACGTGAAACGTGATGCGGAGCGGACCGTAGAGGAGCGTGTCAGAAATCTGGAGCAGAAGTACAGCCAGCGTATCGACACGGCTCGCAATCATGAAACAAATGCAGACGTTGATCGGCTGGAAGCCGAAAGAGACGCGAAAATGGCGGAGCTGAATAAGGAGAAGGATGCTACTTTTCAACAAAATCTAAAGACAGCCATCACAGCTAAGCAAAAGCAATTCATGGCCGCCAAGACGAATCTGGATAACCGTCTCAAATCACTTTACTACGTCGTGAAAAACCTGAAAACCGGTGAAACCTATAGCAATATCTCATCTGAGGCGCTGCAAAAAAAGGTAGATCAACAGGCGTTCATGTATACACTAACAGTACCCAAGTTAGATGAACCGAACAGAATGTTGTACGCCATGAACTATGATCAGGTCAGTGCTACATATTATATCTTAAACCCCTCGCAAGGCACGGGTATTATTCAAACAGATTATCTTTCTTACCAATCCGTGAAAAATCAAGCAACAGCAACGGTTTTCTGGCTAGCAGCACTCTTGGTTCTCGCAATTGCGACAACCTACTTGGCAAGAAAATATCGGGGAGATACCATATCGCTAATCGATATCGAAAGGATGGTAAGGGAACGTCTACCGATCGATGTTCGGGCTTGGACAACTTTTATTGCGGCAGCTGCCCTGTTCGGTATCCTCTTCGATGCTGATCTTTACTATTGGTCTCCGACCTATATCAGCATTTATCAAATAAGTATCGTACTCATCGCAACAACTTTACTTGTGATGGTGTACAGTGGTTTTCGCGGTGCAGTTGCATTGCTGAAACATCCGGACAATCTCGCTATGGAATGGAGAAGTAGCTTAACCTCATCATTCTGGCACACCCTGAAGGACACGCTGGAGCAAAGAGGCTTGCTGTTCAAGCTAGTCGTCTTTATGGCGATCATCGCGATCATGGGCTTCTTGCCCGTGTGTGTGGTAGCTGCTAGCGGAGAAGAGGCTGTTATCGTCTTTACGTTCGTCTGGTACATCCTGTTCCTACTCGTGGTACTGCCTTACATGATGCGGAAGATTAAGCAGATTCGTGCCATTATCAAAGGTGTGGAACAAATGTCGCAAGGTAACTTTGATGTGACCCTTCCTGCCAAAGGCAAAGGCCAATTGTCCCGGATGGCGATGAACATTAACAATTTGAAGTACGGCCTGCAGCTTTCGCTGGAGAAACAACGCGTCAGTGATCGTCTCAAAACAGAGCTGATTACGAATGTTTCCCATGATTTGAAAACACCGTTAACCTCCATTATCAATTATGTGGATTTGCTTAAAAAGGATGGCTTGTCCGCTGACCAATCCACCCATTACCTCGAGGTGCTCGATCGGAAAACGCAGCGGCTCAAAGTGCTGATCGAAGATCTTTTCGAGGCATCGAAGATGGCAAGTGGAGCTACAGAGCTTCATTGGGAAAAAGTCGACGTTGCCGCCCTGCTGACGCAGGCCTTGGCGGAATTCAGCGACAAAATCGAGGCGTCCACGCTGACATTTCGCGTAAACGTGCAAAGCCCGCATATGTATGCGATGCTGGATGGCAAAAAAACGTGGCGCGTCTTCGAGAATCTCATCGGTAACGCCTTGAAATATGCCTTGCCGGGAACTCGGGTTTACGTCACGTTGACGGAAAATATAGAGCGCGTGATCCTCATCATTCAGAATATCTCGCTCCATGAGCTCAATTATGGCGTAGAGGAGCTGTTCGAACGCTTCAAACGCGGCGATCAGTCTCGCGGAACAGAAGGCTCTGGACTCGGCTTGGCCATTGCCAAGAGCATCGTTGAGCTGCAAGGCGGTACGCTCACAATTGACATTGACGGTGACCAATTCAAGGTTATTGCCGAATTTGAGAAACGGGAGTTGCTGATAGCGCCGGAAGCGTAGTTGACTATAAAGGCAGTCAGAATTTGTGGTGAACCCTTAACGAGTGCCAAAGCTCGAAATTATCAGACGAAGTTGTTCTTAAACAACTTCGTCTTTTATTGTTGTTCCTACTTCCTTATAATCCAGGGCAGTTTATCTGCCCATCCAGCCCCCGTCCACTCCGAACAGCGAGCCGTGCACATAATTCGACGCTTCGGATGCCAAATAAACGATGCAGCCTTTGAAGTCTTCCGGTGATCCCCATCGACCGGCAGGAATCCGGCTCAATATTTGGGTGCTGCGCACGGGATCCTGCATCAATGCCGTATTCATGTCAGTCGCGATATACCCCGGAACGATGGCATTGACGTTAACGTTATGCTGCGCCCACTCGTTGGCCAGCGCTTTGGTCAATTGGGCAACTCCGCCCTTGGCCGCCGCATATGCGGGAACGGTAATACCCCCTTGATAGGACAATAGCGAAGCGACATTGATGATCTTGCCTTTTTGTCGCTCGACCATGAAGCGGCCGGCTTCCTGGCAAAGCAACCAGACGCTTTTCAGATTGACCTGAATCACATCATCCCAGTCTGTTTCAAGAAAATCCACCGCTGGCGAGCGTCTTTGAATGCCTGCGCAGTTGACCAAAATATCGATTTGTCCGTAATGCGAAATAACTGCGGGTATGGCCGATTTTACTTCGTCCGATTTCTCCATGTCGCAAGGGATGATGAGACAGTTTCTGCCGAGCCTTCGGATTTGATCCGCGACCTCCGTTTGATCGGGGGTGCGTTGAAGCAACGCGATATCCGCGCCAGCTTCGGCCAACGCGACAGCCATGGCGCCTCCGATACCACGCGATGCGCCAGTGACAACGGCTATTTTACCGTCTAATTTAAATAAGTCCAGAATCATGCGTTTCTCCTGTGCCCTTAGGGCTTTATGAGTACTTTTAACGATACTTCCGAATTTTTCATTAATTCAAATCCGTAAGTGATTTCACTCAATTCCAGTTGATGTGAAATCAACGTGGAGAGATCTATCTTCCCACTAGCCATCATTTGAATGGCAGCAGTAAAATCCGAGCTGCTGTAGCAGCGGGTCGTAGTCAAACTAATCTCTTTAAAATGCATTTTGGCCAAGTCGATAGCAGGGGGCGTCTTGAATACGCTGACGACGACGATTTGCCCCTGTATTTTGATCATTTCGACCATTTGCTGTGCTGTCGACTGTGTGCCTGCAACTTCAAAGACAACATCCGCTCCTTTGCCGCCGGTGAGTGCCATGGTAGCGGCAACGACATCCTCTTCGGCAGCGTTTACTGAGATAAAACCAAGCTCCTTCGCTTTGGCAAGCCGATAAGGGCTAATGTCGGAAATCAAAATATCTTGAGCGCCAGATAGCTTGGCAATCATGCCGATCAGAAGCCCGATAGGTCCGGCTCCCAAAATCACGACGGAATTTCCTACCTGCAATGCCGAGCGCCGCACTGTATGTATAGCCACAGCCAGCGGCTCGGTTAGTGCTGCCTGCTCATCCGAAAGGCTATCCGGAATGCGATGCAGCCGATTCAGCGGAACGGCAACATATTCAGCGAATCCGCCATGCTTGTCGATGCCAATCAGCTGGAGCGTTCGGCACACATGGAATTGCCCAGCTTTACAAGCCTCGCATACACCGCAGCTTATCGTCGGCTCAACTACGACTCGATCTCCCGGAGCAAAGTCGCTGCCAGCCCGCACTTCTTCTACGACTCCGCAAAATTCGTGTCCCATCGCCAGAGGAGCCTTAGCTCTGGGGTGCTTACCGGAATAAATCATCATATCGGTACCGCAGATTCCGGCTAGCGATACTTTCAGTAAGGCTTCTCCCTCCCGGACTGTCGGTTTGTCCAACTCGCCCTCCTCTACATGATTCGCCTTAAGGAATAATCCTGCTCTCATAAAGTAATAACCTCTTTTCTAGTTGTATACTTGTCGACAACTTAATCATAGAGAAGAATGTTACTGTTGTAAATAACTTAATTGAATACAATCTAGTTATCTCCTCTTGAACAAACTTTCTTCGACCGTCCGCTTTGTATCGTGATAATGCTCCTTAACGATCCTGTTGATATAAGTCACATCGCGTGATACGAGAGCTTCTACGACCCGTTTGTGTCGATCAATCAGAAACAAGATCTCTTCCTTTTCGGAAAATCTGCGCTCCGTAGCAACTAACAAAGCTGCCAGAATAACATGTCGGATATTGATCCATAAGTATGATATTCGCTTATGATCAGCACTGAGTACGATTGTTTCATGAAATTCCAAGTCATGATAAGCGAACTGCGACGGATCACTATGTCGTAGTGCCATTTCCATCTTATCGATGATCTTGCTCAATTCTTGTATTGTTGTCTCATCGTTTTCGATAGCCAGCTTCTGCATGGCGAAATTCTCGAACATAAATCGGACGTCATACAGCTCCTCCAAATCTTGCGGAGTTAGACCAAGAACAACTGCTCCCATTCGTTCCATCTGGATCAAGCCTTCATTAGACAAAATTTTGAGTGCATCCCGAATTGGCGAACGGCTCGTTCCGAATTCGGAGGCGAGCATATTTTCTGATAACACTGTTCCAGATGGGGTCGAACCATCGATAATCCGCAAACGTAACACACACGAGATTTTCTCGCCCAAAGATTTTCCTTGGAGCCACTTCTCAGGAAATTGCATAACGATCGTCTCCCCCTTCTATTAGCATTCTAATACATTGTCGCCGGACATGCCATAATTCGAATGAAAACGTTGCCGTGAGGAAAACTAGCATCGAAGTAATATGTCAAAATAATCTCAACAAAGTAGATGGAATGAACTTTCGAGTAGTAATTGCTAAATAGTATACTACGACTAAGTTTACCACTGGGATAGACTTTTATCTTACAATTTTAAGGGAGGTCGTTTAAGTGAAACAAAGAAACGCTTTTACAGTCATGTTAATCGTCTTGTTAATTGCATCGCTGGTTTTATCGGCATGCTCGAAAGCGCCAGCCGAGTCAGAAGGGGCTAAAGGCAATAACGGTCAGAGCTCCGGGAAAGAGCCCGTAACGATCAAGTTTTTACATTGGTACAATGAAGAAACGGGCAATTGGAACAAGGTTATTAAGGAGTTTGAAAAAGAAAACCCTGGCATCAAAGTGGAATCCATGCCGCTTGTTGATAATGTAAATGCTACTGATTACTTGAAAAAGCTCGATTTAATGACAGCATCCGGCGATGCAATGGACGTTGTGATGTTCCATTCTCTCGGCGAGTTTTCCAAGAGGGTTAAAATCGGTATGATGGAGCCGCTGGATGAGTTTCTAAGCAAGGATGGCATTAATGTTGCTAAAGAATATTTACTTGATCCAAAGATTGATGGGAAATATTACGGACTGCCGGCTAAATATGTTGTGTCGATGATGATGCTGAATAAAAAACATTTGGATGAGGCTGGACTAAAGGTTCCTGAAAGCTGGACAT
The DNA here is from genome assembly GCF_013141695.1 of Paenibacillus plantarum. Taxonomy (GTDB): domain Bacteria; phylum Bacillota; class Bacilli; order Paenibacillales; family NBRC-103111; genus Paenibacillus_E; species Paenibacillus_E plantarum. The sequence continues at coordinate 138,466 of NZ_WHNY01000093.1, read as the reverse complement.
GGGAAGAGTATGCGCAATATGCAAAAGCTTTGACAAAGGGAGAAGGAGCAGCTAAGCGCTACGGTACGTTCTTACGCGATTCCTATCCACATTATGCCGTAAAGGTGAGTGGACTGCCGGAGAAAAACTACATTGTAAATGATGATTCTACTTATAACGGTGACCAGCCATCTTTCCGAGAGTCCTTGGAACTGCGTAATCAGATGGAAAATATAGATAAATCAGCTGTTCCTTTATCGGAAACGATTTCACAGAAGCTTGATTACCGTCAGCAATTTTTTACAGGGAAAGCAAGTATGATGCCAGCTGGCAGTTGGATGATTACGGAGTGGGGCAATTTCACGCCTGATTTCCCAATTGCGTGGGCACCAATGCCGACCTCTTTGCCAGACAGCAAAGAAGTTTATTCTATTCCGCAGGGTGACATGATCGGTGTTGCCAAAAAATCTGTAAATAAAGAAGCAGCCTACAAGTTTGTTCGGTGGTTTACCACTAAAGGGCTTGATGTACAAGGGAAAAGTTTATCGGGCTGGAAGCAATCAGATCGAGTTAAAGCTGTCGACGCTCTTGTAGCCAGTACAAAAAATCCGAATGCGATTGATAAAACATCCTTGCTAAAATCGCTTGATCAAACACTCGCTTCCAAAACCATGATTGCGCCAGTATATATTACTGAAGCCGAGAAAGCATTTGTTGATGAAGCGCAGCTATATTTGTTGGGAACTCAGGATATTGATAAAACAATGAGCAAAATCAAAGAGAAGATCACCAAAATTATTGCTTCTAACAAATAGAACTTTTTATGAAGACTCCAGGCAGTTAGGCTGTCTGGAGTTATAGGAGGAACAAGTTGAACGCTTATGCGCAAATGAAACAGATGGTTGAACAGTTTTGTGATACTTTATTGAATTATCAAGTTCAAGGGTTTTTGCCAAGCTGGCAGGGGGGGATTGCGTGCCCTGCATGTAAATGTATTCACGGTCGCTGTGGAGATGCTATTTTTCCAATGTATTACACGGCGGTAGAGAGCGGAAAGCAGTCCTATATGGATGCTGCAAGAGAGCTTGTTCAATATATGAAGAGAAGGCAGCTGCAAGACGGCTCCTGGCTGAATGATGAAGCTTCCGATTGGAAGGGCACTACTGTTTTTCAAGTATTGTCTTTAAGTCATGCTTATGACTATTTGGCCAAAATGGGCGAGGATACTGAGGCACAGAGCTTGAAAGATATGATTTCGAAAGCAGCGGAATGGCTAATATGGGCTTTCTGCAAGGGGGGAATTCCGAGAAATAATATCAATTATATGATTTCTTCTGCTGCAGCTTTGCAATGGTGCGCACAAATATTAAACCGGCCTGACTACGCACTGGAAGCTGAGAAGCTTATGCAGGTGGAGTTGCACCGTATAAATCGGGATGGATTCCTTGTTGGAGAATCCAAATTCCCGCACCATCCCTATGACCAGATCGATATTGGTTACAACTTCGACATGAGTATAGGAGCGATGGCAGAATATGCCATGCTGACTCGTGATGACCGGGTTAAAGCCGAAGCATGCCGCACGTTGCGGGGCCATCTGCAGATGATATATCCGGACGGATCAATGGATAATTCATTTGGAAGTCGAAGCTATAAATGGACGTTGTATGGCAGTAAAACAGCGCATGGATGCCAAATGGCGCTTATGCTGCTTGCAGATCAAGATCCCGCTTTTGCCGAGGCAGCGGCACGTAATGCGAGATATTTAGCAGGCTGCGTCGATCAAACAGGTTTGGTGGGTTATGGTCCACAGCATGACCACATATTTACTGAAACATGTATACACAGTACATTCAATCGGGCAGATAGTTTGGCAGTTGCATTAGTGTATGGGATATGGGGGGATAGCGCCGCTCATAAAGAAGATCAAACAGCTATTCCTTCCGATGAACCATTTGGTACAAAGTATTATCCATCGTTAAATACTTGTCATATTCGAACGGACAATTTGATGGGTACAGTAACGGGTTATGGCAGTTTGAATGCGCCGACTGGTGGAGCGCTGTCTTATTTGTGGCATAACGCGCTTGGTCCGATCCAGATTGGTTCGGCAACTCGCTATAAGCGGACAGAGATGATCAATATGCCGGTATATCCGGAACCCTATGAAGGGACAACCACCCCTCGTATAGAAGCGATGGCTGGCGGACTATCCTATTGCAACCTATACGAGCATGACGCACAAATCATAGCTCACAAAGATTCTGCTGTTGCGAACGTCTATGGAAAATTAAAGCATGAGCAGCAGTCAGCTGTAACGGATTGTCAAGTGTCCTATGCTATTTCTTATCATTTTTTTGACAGTTTTATGGAAAAAAGATATGCCATAGATGTGCAGACAGCAATTGAGCAGCTCTCTATTGTCGAGCCAATCGTTTTTCCTGTGGATGCCCAAATCGAATCAATCGAAGGCGGTATCCAGATGGCTGCGAAACAATACAGTCTTGAGGTAACTGCTCAAAGCGATACTTTTCCTGCACACTGTCATGGAACAGAGCAGTTGATAGCAGCTGTCTTTCCTGCTGTCCGGTGCGTACCGCTAAGCTGGTCGCTTTATGATGTAGCTGCTGGCATGTATGAAATGACGATTAGAATAACAACAAGGCCCCAAAGACAGCTAGAAGAAGGTGAATAATGTGATGACTGAGTATAAGCCCGGAAAGGCAGCACGAAGAGAAACGATTGCCAGCTATATCTTTTTGGCACCTATGTTAATCGGTGTAACGATATTGCTATTTATTCCGGTGCTCATGACGATAATAATGGGTTTCACAGATTGGAATTTTGTGGCGGGCTTTGATCAATTGCATTTTATTGGTTTAGATAACTTTAAGGCGCTGCTTGAAGATGACATTTTTATTAAATCTATGAAAAATAACTTGTTCTTGTTGTTGGTAGTTCCGGTCGGCATGGCTGTCTCCTTGTGTTTGTCGATCATTATTAATAATCATGTGTATTTGAAGGATACAATGAAGGTCATTTACTTCATGCCGTATATTTCCAGCGTGGTTGCGGTGGCTGTCGTGTTCCAGGTACTCTTTCATCCAACCTTTGGTCCTGTTAATCAGTTTTTAATGTCTATTGGCATTGATAACCCACCTAAATGGCTGTCGGACATTCATTTTGCATTGCCGTCGGTTATGCTCATTATGATTTGGACGCAAATCGGCTTCCAATTAATTATTTATTTGGCGGGGTTGCAGAATATTCCGCGCGATCTTTATGAGGCGGCAGACATCGATGGCGCGGGCGGTTGGGCAAAATTCAAAAAAATTACGTTTCCGATGCTATCATCGACAAATTTCTTTCTACTAATTATTGGTGTAATTGGAACCTTTAAAGTATTTGATTTAATAGCCGTATTGACTGCAGGCGGTCCATCCAATTCAACCTCTGTCACCGTATACTATTTATATGAAACTGCATTTATTAATTTGAAATCAGGCTATGCTTCAGCAATTGCACTGGTGCTCCTGCTATTCGTATTCGTCATTACCCTGATTCAGTGGTATGGTCAAAAAAAATGGGTGAATGAATAGGAGGAAGCATGATGAAATCGAATAACCTGCAAAGCTTGAGCATAAAAAAACTGCTCGTTACATTGATTATGCTATTGGTCGGCGCCATTTTCCTGCTTCCTTTTGTCTGGATGCTGGTCACCTCCTTCAAGTTTGAAGAGGATGTCTTTCATTATCCAATTCAATGGCTGCCGGTGCGTTGGCATATTTTTGAAAATTATAAAGAAGTGTGGATGGGGAAGTATCCATTTTCTTTGTATTATTGGAATTCCTTGAAAGTTGCTGTTGCAACGACATTCGTATCCGTTATCGTTTCTAGTTTGGCGGCGTTTGCCTTTGGAAAGCTGCAGTTTAAAGGGAAGAACTTTTTATTTTTATTAATTTTGTTGCTATATATGGTGCCGGCTCAAGCGACCCTCGTGCCACAGTTTTTAACGTTTAAATGGTTGAATTTGTACGACTCTCATTTAGGAATGGTTTTATTGCATAGCTTTAGTGTATTTGGTACGTTTATGCTACGTCAGTTTTTTGTCGGGATTCATCCTGAATTTATAGAGTCTGCTAAGATGGACGGAGCCGGATACTATAAAATATTTACGCGAATTGCATTACCGCTTGTACGTCCAGCTATCGCTACCTATGCCATTCTGCGCTTTATATGGACTTGGAATGATTACCAGACGCCATTGATTTTTATTCGTAACGAGGCCTTGTATACCATTCAAATCGGGATGAGCCAGTTTGCCGATGGAGAGGGTCAATTTTATGCGTTAACGATGACCGGTGCAGTATCTGCGATTATTCCGCTGCTTATTGTGTTTCTAATTGCGCAAAAAAATGTTATTGCTGGTATTGCTGTTGGAGGCGTGAAAGGATAGACTGTCGTAAAAAGTATAAAGGGTTGTGCATGTAAAATGAAAATGAGGTTTATTAAATGGTTAAACATTTCGCTGAGGCAAAAGCTGGTAACCGTTTCGGTTATTTGTTTGCTGGTGCCTTTGCTAATTTCGACTATTGTATCTAATTACATGGCGAAGGATGTGCTGATGGATAATGCGATTAGCAATTCGCAGGATTCGATGCAGATGGTCGAGCTTAATTTGACCAGTTTAATTAATAACCTTTTGTATATTACAAACAATGTGCAGTTTGACAGTGAACTGAATACCTTGTTGAGAGAAGGCAAGGAAAGCGAAACGAAAGCTCAGCATGTGTTGAATCAAACCCGAATAACAGCCAAACTTAGCAGTATAACCAGTTTACTGAACGACACTTACATTACGATTTTGACAGATGAGCATGGCGGATATACGAACTATTCTGCCTATGATTACAACTATGAATTATTTTATGAAGAAGATTGGTTCAAGCAGTTGAAAGCGATGAATGGTTATGAAACACTGTGGCTTGGAGGTCAGCCTAATTATCTGCTGTCCTCTCGACCGAGCAGTTCGCACCTAATAACGATCGCTAGAAAAATCCAATTTTCTACGCGTCCATCTGGCTATGTGATTGTAAGCATGAAAGAAACGGACTTTCATGAATCATTTGCTAAGCTTGCTGGTAACTCACAAATCATGCTTGTGAATTCGAAGGGCATCATATTATCACATCCGGATTCGAAGCAAATCGGCCAACGATTTGCCTATGCAGATCGGATACACTTTCAGGAAGACGATGCGAAAGTAACCACAATAGACGGTGAACATTATTTGTTAACAAGTCATGATCTTACTTATTCGGATTGGTCGTTGGTCAATTTGACTCGCTATAAGGAAGCAACACAAAAAATCAATTTTATTCAGCAAACGAATTTGTTTATACAAATTTCTTTTTTTTCTATTTTTCTTATTATTCTTGTAGTGCTCGTTAGAAGACTGACGGAGCCGCTTGCCAGATTAGGTCGAGTAGCCAATGAAATAGAAGCAGGTAATTTATCCATTCGCGCTCAAATTGTCGGTGGTAATGAAATAGCCAAGGTTGGTCGTTCCTTCAATAAAATGCTTGACCGTATTGAGATCATGCTTAACAAGGCCGTGTTGGATCAAACCAAAAAACGCATGCTAGAACTGGAAATGCTGCAAGCGCAAATTCATCCCCATTTTCTGTTTAATGTACTGAATTCGATCCGGTTGAAAATCTTAAAGAAAAATGACCAGGAGAATGCTTTATTCATTCAATCGCTTGCCCATTTATTACGCATGACTATTAATCGAAACAATGAATATATCCCCTTATACCAAGAGATAGAAATTGTTACTCATTATATTAAACTGATGAATATGAGACAGAAACAGCCCATTATGTATGAGGCTCATATCCCCCAAGATGCAGGGATGGTAGAAGTACCGCGATTATTTATTCAGCCGCTTATTGAAAATGCTTATATTCATGGCTTTAATGAAGGCGGGGGGACAATTATGATCTCCTCCAGGGTTGAACATCAGCAGTTGATTGTTGAAGTAGCTGACAATGGCAAAGGAATGAACGAAGAAGAAAGAATGAGACTGCTGGATCATTTGCAGCATGATGGAGCCGAGGAGCAGATTGAATATAAGAGAAGTGGCTTTACTGGCATTGGAGTGAAAAATGTTTATGAGCGGCTAAGGCTTATTTATGGACCTGCCTTTAAACTCTTAATTGAGAGCGAACAGGGAGAAGGGACAAAAATTACTTTGCTAATTCCTGTAGTTGCGGGGGAGGCCCGTTATGTATAAGGTCATGTTAGTTGATGATGACTATCCAGTTATTGATTTTTTGCAAGAGACCATCCCTTGGAAAGATCTTAATATGGAAGTGATTGGCGAATTTGATAATGGAAAAAAAGCTTACGATTTTGCTCTATCTAATATGCCATCTAGCATGCCTGATATTATCGTAACGGACATAGGAATGTCGCATATGAACGGCTTGGAGTTGATTGATGGCTTGCTGGCTCATAAAGAAGATATCCACGCGATTATTTTATCTTGTCATGATGAATTTGATTATGCCCGTCAAGCCATCAGGTTGAACGTCGATGATTATATATTGAAGGAATCGCTGGAGCCAGAGGCATTTATTACGTTGCTTTTGCGAATAAAACAGAAGCTCGATACAGATAAAAGAGTGCGAAAACAGCCTGTATTCCACGACTTACTTGCATCGTTGACGGATGATCCCATGATGAGTGAAACCGATTGGGCTGAGCAGACGAAGAGAACCGGGCTTGATTTTATGCAATATGATTATATTCCAGTACTTTGCTTTATCAATCGTCCGCTGGCTGCTGAGCAACGTTACTCTACGCAAAAGCTATTTGCCTTTGCGATTCACAATGTCATTGACGAAATCATTCAGGCGTATGACGATCAAACCATTTTTAAACTGTCTAATCATGGGGATAAAACGGTATTGCTTTTTCAATATAGCGATTTTGTAAAAAACAACGCTTATGCAGCGATCAGTGAAATTTTGCAGAAGATTAGCGAATCTCTGCAGGTTTTCTTGAAACTATCGGCAACTTTTATAATTGGACAAATATGCGAGAAGCCGTTACAGCTAAAGGAGCATATGAAGCAGTTGCTGAAGGGCAAGGAACGCAGCTTCTATTTGCAAGAAGGCGTAATTGTAAAGCTGGAACAGCTTCACCAATCCTATTGCGATGAAGAGTTGTTCAGCCAGCATGTCGAGGCGATTGGGCAGTTTCAGCATTTGATAATGAAGGTAGACCGTGCCAAATTACAGCAATTGCTGGCAGACTGGATAGAGGAGCTGCGAAGAGGTTTTTATAAGCCGCAACTTGTTCGTGAATGGGGTATCAAAATTTTACTTGATTTGCGAGTGAAAATTAAATCGTTACATTTTTTTGAAACGAAGTTTTCTGAAGAGGTTGTGCATCAACAATTCATTCATACGGAGTCTCTCGATCATTTGCATGAGCTGATGTGGCTGTATATGAGTGACTTGCTTAGAATTGTGCAACATATTAATAATGGTTCAAAAAGGAGGGAAATTGTAGAAGCACAGACCTATGTACTAGAGCATATGCATGAAAAAATTTCGATGTCTACTGTAGCTCAACGGTTGCATCTAAATGCGGCGTATTTCAGTCGGTTGTTCAAAAAGGAAACCAGTGAAAATTTTATGGATTATGTATTGCGGCTAAAAATGGAAAAGGCTTGTGAATATTTGGATCATAGCGATGTGAGTATCGATCAAATTTCCGAGCGGCTTGGCTTTGAAAGCAAAAGTTATTTTATTCGCACCTTTCGACGGTTAATCGGTACACAACCAGCTGTTTGGCGACACCGGTCAGAGTAGCTGATGCGAAACCGTGGCAGCTCGTTAAAAAAGACATCTGTTCCGGAGTGAATCCGGCAGATGTCTTTTTGCACAGAAAATCATCCACGTGTTGATGGCTTTTTTTATTTTAGCTCAAGCTCCAACTCCTCCAAGGTGTACCGGTTGTCCCACAAAAAAATCATGTCATACGCTGTTGAATCCTTCGAGACAAACCTTGCTGTAGCTGTAATAACACCGCCTATAATCGTTCCGAATCCCACAATCCATCCCATCAATGCAAACACTTGATCGACCATGTGCATTCACTCCTTTGAGGCGCGATGAACTCCTAATCTATCCATATGCCCGATGAATTTGAAACATGTGTGACATTTGAAAGCCTTCTCATCACGAGTATAGACATCGGAAATATCGGGCTGGGAAAGTTGCATTTTAATCTTTTTCTCCGATTGACACGTTCAGAAGAGGGATGGTAAGATCACCCTGTAAGGAAACGAATAGACAGCTTTTGGAAAAGTTAACAGGTACCTAAAGTGCCGGGCTCATTAAACGAAACAGGGGGGTTCACTATGGATAACATGGTTATTGTATTTAGCGCACATCATAAACGGACACACGTCCAACCTAATTTCATAGATGGTAACCCGCTGGATAGCCAGAGCGACTGCATACGCATGCTCGGCTGTTAGCACCCCTTCCCATACGTTAAGTTGTGAAGCGCGGGTTACGAAGTTCGTAACGAGCGCTTTTCTGTTTCTATAGAAGGCATATCGCTGCGCGCGGTGTGTCTTTTTGCGTCTTTGGGTGTCTATGCGCCATTTGAGAGGAGTGACAAGATCGTATGTTTACTGTATTAAAGAAATTAGCTTGGTTTTTCAAAATGAACTGGAAACGCTACAGCCTCGCGATTGGGCTTCTGATCATCGTCGGCATCATTGATGTGTTACCGCCGAAGCTGATAGGATACGCGATTGATGGTATACACATGGGCACCTTAACGGGGGCCAAATTGGGGCAATTACTCGCCTTTTGGGGAGCGCTCATCGTCGTGAGCTATGGGCTGTCTTACATTTGGCTATACCAGCTGTTCGGCGGAGCCTTCGTCCTTGAGCGTGTGCTGCGCTCCCGATTCATGCGGCAGTTGCTGCGGATGACGCCTACCTTCTATGAGCGCAACCGTACGGGCGATTTGATGGCTAGGGCGACGAACGATTTGCAATCGGTATCGACAACTGCCGGGTTTGGGATTTTGACCTTCGTCGATTCGACCTTGTTTATGCTAACGATTCTGAGCATGATGGGCTTCTTCATTAGCTGGAAGCTGACGCTTGCCTCGATTTTACCACTGCCGATTATGGCTGTTGCGATTACGATTTTTGGCGGCCGTATCCATGAAAGGTTCATCCTCGCACAGGATGCTTTCGGTCAAATGAATGACCGCGTCCTGGAAACCATCGCAGGCGTTCGGGTCATCCGAGCATTCGTGCAGGAGAAGGCGAGTGAGCACAATTTTGCGACGATGACGGACGACGTTTATCGTAAAAATATCGCTGTAGCGGTAATTGATGCTCTTTTTGAACCAACGGTCAAAATTCTGGTCGGTATTTCCTACCTGATCGGACTTTGTTACGGAGGCTATCTCGTGTTCCACAGTGAGCTGACGCTCGGAGAGCTAGTGTCCTTCAATACCTTCCTGGGTATGCTGATCTGGCCGATGTTTGCGATCGGTGAGCTGATGAACATTATGCAGCGCGGGAATGCATCGCTAGATCGGGTCAATGAGACCCTTGGCTACAAGCCGGATGTCGTAGAAGCTCAGAAAGCTGCGACGCAGCTACAACCAGATTCAATCACCTTTGACAATGTAACGTTCCGTTACCCGTCCTCATCCATTGATAATTTAGTTGGCATGACATTTCGCTTAAAACGCGGACAGACGCTCGGCATTGTCGGCCGAACTGGCAGTGGCAAAACAACCCTGCTAAAACAGCTGCTTCGCGAGTATCCTGTCGGTCAAGGCGCGATCACGATTACGGATACGCCAATCGAACAGATCGCGATCGATACGCTCCATGGCTGGATCGGGTATGTGCCGCAGGAGCCGATTCTTTTCTCCAAAAGCGTGCGCGAAAACATCATGTTCGGTAAGGGGCAAGGCACCGAAGCAGAATTACATCGCGCGCTTGATCTAGCTGCGTTCCGCAAGGACGTCGAGTTCCTGCCGGAAGGTCTGCAGACCCTCGTCGGGGAAAAAGGCGTCGCCTTATCCGGCGGTCAGAAGCAGCGCGTCTCCATCGCGCGGGCGTTGTACGTCGATCCGGAGATTCTCCTCCTCGACGACGCGCTCTCTGCGGTCGATGCGAAGACGGAGGCCGAGATCATTAGCGGCATTCGCACCGAACGTGCGGGTAAAACAACCCTGATCACCACGCACCGACTCTCCGCCGTGCAGCATGCGGATTGGATTGTCGTGCTCGATGAGGGCTATATCATCGAAGAAGGCACGCACGAGCATCTTCTTGCGCTCGGCGGCTGGTATAAAGAGCAATATGACCGTCAACAGCTCGAGGAGCAGACGGTTGGAATGGAATAGATGATGGGGGCAAAGCGAGCCCCCAACGATACGAGACAAAAGAAAAGTAGGTGAGACTCCTGATGACACAAACGCAACAAAATAAACAAACAAAACAAACAACATCAACGAAACAAACCGGAAAACGGTTGTTCCAATATGCGGCCAAATTCAAGCAAACCTTGCTCATCGCGCTGCTATTCTTATCCTTGGCTGTCGCTACTGAGCTGGCGGGACCTTTCATTGCCAAGCACATGATCGACACCCATATTCTCGGCATCGAGAAGCCATGGTTTGAGACACAGTCGGCGAAGAAGGGTGAGAAGGCTGTTGCTTTTGAGCAGACGTTTTATAAGCGGGGTGACAACTACGCAGAGGGTGAACCGAAGGGCAAAGAGGTCCGAATCCTACAAGTCGGCAGCAAGTTCGTGTGGCTGGATCAAGCTCTCCCTTGGGATGGCGTCCGCAAGCTGACGGATGATGGCAAGCTGCTGGTTACGCAGGGCACGGAGCGGGCGGAGTATGCCGTTAGAAAGCTGAGTGTGCAGGAGCTGTATAGCTTTTATCAACCGCAATTTGCAGAGTTAATGAAGCTAGCGTGGTTTTATGTGATCTTGATTTTCGTGGGAGCCGGCTTTACTTACGGGCAGAGATATTTGCTGCAAGCGGCAGCGAATCGCATCATTCAGCGCATGCGCAGGGATGTGTTCGCTCAAATCCAGCGATTGCCGATCAACTATTTTGATAATCAGCCTGCAGGCAAAATCGTTTCACGCATCACCAACGACACGGAGTCGGTCCGAGATCTGTATGTGCAGGTGCTGGCGAACTTTTTTACAGGCACCATCTACATTCTGGGAATTATCGCGGCCATTTTCATTCTCGACGTTCGTCTGGCTCTCTTCACGCTGCCGATCATTCCGCTGCTCATTGCGTGGATTATCGTGTACCGCAAGTATGCGTCGACGATTAATCATGAAATTCGCGAACGGATTAGTAGCATCAACGGGATGATCAATGAGGCGATCCAAGGAATGACGATCATTCGAGCTTTTCGCCGGCAAAAGGAAACGACTGAGGAATTTGAGGTTTTGAATGAAGAATACACGCACTATCAAAATAAACTGCTCAGCTTGAATTCCTTAACCTCTCATAACTTGATGAACGTGGTGCGGAACTTGTTCTTCTTCGGGTTGATCTGGTATGTGGGCGGTAGCTCTATCAATGCGGTGATAACTGTGGGCGTGCTTTACGCCTTCGTCGATTACCTCAACCGGATGTTCCATCCGATGGTAGGTATCGTGAATCAGCTGCCCAATTTGGAGCGAGCGCTTGTGTCGGCTGACCGCGTGTTCGAGCTGCTGGATGAACAGGGCATTGACGTTGTCGCTGAAAAAGCAGACCGCTACAAAGGTCACGTGAGCTTCGAACACGTTCGCTTCGCCTATAAAGAAGGGGAGGATGTGCTGAAAGACATCTCTTTCGAGGCCAAACAAGGGCAGACGGTTGCGCTGGTAGGGCACACCGGATCGGGTAAAAGCTCGATCTTGAATCTGTTATTTCGCTTCTATGAGGTCAGCGAAGGCCGCATCACGGTCGATGGCCGCGATATCCGCGAGCTGTCGAAGCAGCAGCTTCGGCAGCACATGGGTATCGTGCTGCAGGATCCGTTCCTGTTCACGGGGACGATTGCGTCCAATGTCTCCTTGGACGATCCGTCGATCACCCGGGAACGGGTGGAGGCGGCGCTGCGCGAAGTTGGCGCAGCGGAAATGCTTGGGGCGCTGCCGCGCGGCCTCGATGAGCCTGTCATCGAGAAGGGCAGCACGCTGTCTGCTGGGCAGCGGCAGCTGATTTCATTCGCCCGGGCGCTGGCGTTCGACCCGGCGATCTTGATTCTCGATGAGGCGACGGCTTCCATCGACACGGAGACCGAGGCCATCATTCAGGCCGCGCTCGAAGTGCTTGCGAAGGGGCGGACCACCTTCATCATTGCCCATAGGCTGTCGACGATTCGCAGCGCCGACTTGATTCTTGTGCTCGACCACGGCGAGATCGTCGAGCGTGGCACGCATGAGGAGCTCATGGGGCTCCTCGGGCGGTACTACCAGATGTACCAGCTGCAAGCTGGACATCCGGAGATTGCCGCTGCTGCGGAGAGCGGCGAGTCGATTGGGCATAAGATCTAGGTCGCGAGTCGTAGACGAATCTCGACAAAAGGCTAACGACGCTGACTTTCCAATATGCTACAATAAAGCAAATTGATGCTTATGGGAAGTGGAGGAGAATTTATGCGTTCAGATACGGTTCGTTTGCTTAATCTGCTGCAGCTATTATCAGAAGTAGCCATTGCAGTAGGGTATTTACTTGGGTTAATCCCATTCGTGTATGCATGGTCATGTGCTTGGGTCATTCCATTGGTGTTCGTGAATTTGGTGTTTGCCATCCTCACGGGCAATGGGACTACGCTGAAAACGATCATCAACATCGCATTGGCCTTCTTAAGTCTCATTCCTTTGCTCGGTTATGTATTCCGCTTTGGCGGTATCGTCGTGTCGGGCTTGAATATGAGAGACTTGTCCAAGAGAAGAAACAACTACTAGACGTAGTGAAAAAACGGATGGCGCCGAATTGGCGCGCATCCGTTTTTTTTGTTAAACAGGAAATATAGCTAATTTGTATGGGTGAGAAGTCGATTTAGGCAGTCTCCGCTTTAGCTCGCTCCCATGACCTGTGTAATTCTAACGGACACCAGCGCCGCTATTTCGAAAAAAGCAGACTGTTTCCTCGTGTAACGGACATCAGTGCCGTTATTTACTATTTGAGAGGCAATATTACGCCCAAAACACGAGAATAACGGCCGTGTTGTCCGATAGCACAGGCGAATCCAGTTAAATGAATGATTAACGTCATCTGTGTCCGTTAGACGAGGGTGGAGTACAGGAGCGGCTCCGCGTTATTCGTCCCCTCACTAATACGCCAACCCCATGCGGCAGCCGATATACGCGTCCTGCACCGCGACGCGGTAGGTGAACACCCTGCAACACCCCACTCTCTACCGCTGGAGTAATCCTGGTTAGATGGAAAATCTACATCTAAATTCACCCAATATGGATATAAATGAACATTAGATGGATTTCCTACAGCTAAATTTTGCTCAAACAGCAAATTTGGAAGGAAACCTCGAAATTAGCTACAGGAAATCCAGTTATTCGTTGAAAGTTGAGGTATTCGTCGGAATTAGCTGTATAAAATCCAGTTAGTTGCTCGGCCGAGGTTGGGTTTAAGTTGAGGTTGACTTTGCACTTGCGGTTGCGATTTAGGAGCTACTATTCGTCCCCTCACTAATACGCCAACCCCACGCGGCAGCCGATATACGTGTCCTGCACCGCGACGCGGTAGGTGAACGCCGCGGTGTCGCCCACGGAGATGGACGTGCCGCCGTCCGGCAAGAAATCGCGCTCCGCGCGGAACTGACCCTGCGCTTCGCCGTCGGGCAAATACGTTGGACACACAACTGTCCAACTTAGGCCCGACGCAGCGAGCAGCGCCCACGCCTGGCGGTGCTCCTCCGCTGCGCGTGTCGACGAGCGCCGCGTGTCCGGCGCTTCAAAGCGCAGCAGACCCGGATGCTCCCGGCTCTGCAAGATGCCGGCTGTGCCGACGGTGACCACGCGGCTCACGCCGGCGGCCTTCATCGCCGCGATGAGCAGCGGCGTCGCCTCGGTCAGCACCGTGCCGCCATCGGTGCCAAGGCAGCTCACGACGGCGTCTACGCCCGTCATGGCGACGGCGAGGTCCTCTGCGGAACAAGCATTACCTTGCAGCAAGGTGAGTCGGTCGGAACGCAGTGATATTTTATCCATACTCCGCACGATTGCGGTTACCTCATGACTATCCTGCAAGGCTTGAGCTAGAACGCGCTGACCTACACGGCCAGTTGCTCCTAATAGTAGAAAGTGCATCATCGTACTCCTTCGTATGTCATTTGTTCTCCTAGTATAACAAACTTGAACCGTTGCCTCGAATCCATCATAATAGAAGGTATTGAATCCAAGTGAATACGGAATTAGAAGGGAATTTCAGGGGCATGAGAATTAATAAGTTTATAAGCGAAACCGGCGTGTGCTCCAGACGTGAGGCGGACAAATGGGTCGAAGCTAGGCGTGTGACGATCAATGGTGAGATTGCGGGGCTTGGCAGCGTTGTAGGTCCCGGTGATGAAGTGAAGGTCGATGGGCGGGCAATTGGAGAGAAAAAAGAGCACGTCTACATCGCGCTTAACAAGCCTGTGGGTATTACCTCGACAACGGAGGCGCATATTCGTGGGAATATCGTGGATTTCGTGGGGCACTCGGAGCGGATTTTCCCAATTGGCAGATTGGACAAAGACTCAGAAGGTCTTATCCTACTGACGAATAACGGGGATATTGTTAACCAGATTCTCCGTGCGGAGAACAATCACGATAAAGAATACATCGTAACGGTGAATCGGCCGATTACGCAAATGTTTTTGCGGGGAATGGCTAGTGGGGTGCGGATTCTGGGCACGATGACGAAGCCTTGTGAAATTATTCAAGTCAACGAACGTATATTTCGTATCATTCTCACACAGGGGCTGAACCGACAAATTCGTAGGATGTGCGAAGCGTTCGGATATCGTGTAGTGCGTTTGCAGCGTGTGCGCATCATGCATATTCATTTGGGCGCGTTGAAAGTTGGGAAGTGGCGGGATTTGACGCAAGGAGAATTAACGGATTTGATGCAAATGCTTAGCCAGGAGAAGTCGCAGACGAATCCGTAACTGAACATGAATCGCATGAATAGACTTGAGCATTCCGTTTAGGATGCTCAGGTCTTTTTCTATGAAGTTCGAGAATGAATCAGAGAATAAATATTGGTATTTTTTTCTCGCGTAGTTGCAACCTTTTTCCAGAGCACACCGTCAAGAACTATATGGCAGTTGGACGCGTCCAAGCATGTGGGTCCACATGTCGTATGGAGATCTACTTGAGGAGGAAGATGACTTTGAAATTATTGAAACAAGCAGGCACAATGGTACTCGCTTCAACATTGTTGCTGACAGTTGCCCCAATGGGGGCATGGGCTGCGGAAAGTGTATCTGGTTCAGCTACGTCCGCGATGTCATCCCCTGCCTACCCAGGGCAAGCTGACGTCTCGGCGCAAGATGCCAAAATTACGAAAGAACAAGCGCTTGAGTATGCCAAAGCTTACATAACACTACCTGCGGATTATATTCTCCAATCGATAAGTTTAAACGCTTTCTATGGCCAGAATGGACAGAATATCCCAACGTGGAACATTAGCTATTCGAAGAAAGTGAAAGATCGTTACTATGGCTCAGCTAATATCGCCATCAATGGTTTGGATGGAACACTCACGTCTTACAATATGAATGACAATGATCCTGAACATAAACCGTCGTATCCGCCTAAGGTGGATTTCCAGGCTGCGAAGGAGCTGGCTGCAGCATTTGTAGCCAAAGTAAATCCATCGAAGCAGAAGGAACTGCTGTACGATGACTCGGTAGAGAAATCGTTCCGCACCCCGCTTGACGGCAATTATCAATATAACATTCGTTATGATCGATCTGTTGGGGGAGTTCCTTTCTCCGGGAATGGACTTAATGTCAACGTCAATGGTGAGGGTCAGGTTACGAGCTATTGGTACAATTGGGACGATAAGGTGACTTTTGATAAGGTGAGCACGCCGATTTCACAAGAGAAGGCAGATCAGCTTTTCCGTGAGAAGATGGAGCTTGCCTTACAATATCAAATCCCGTATAACACGCAAGGGAAAAGAGTACCGATTATTTCCTACTTCATGAACAGTGTTGCTTTGGATGCGGCAACAGGCGAGGTTTGGCAACCGTTTCCTAGCTTGAATGGTAACAATAAGCCATTAACAGATAAGCCACTGGGAACGAAACCGCCAGCTACTTTGAATTTGACGAAGGAAGAAGCCGTTAAGAAAGTGACAACGACGTTTAACCTATCCGCTGAGTACAAGCTGCAAGAAGCTTCCTATAATGAATCGAAGAATCCTGAGACGGGTGAGACCTTATCGAGCTGGAACATGAGCTGGGCCAAGGCAACGTCGGATACAGCAGCTACTGGCAAAATTGGGGCAGGCAATAACGTTTGGGCCTCCGTTAACAGTAAAACTGGCGTTATTACTAATTTCAACTATTATGTTCCTTTTAGCAGTGAGAATGATAAGCCTATCGAAGGCAAGGTTTCCTTAGATGATGCGATTGCGAAGAGCACGGAGTTTGTCAAAGCGCAGCTTCCTGCTTCCACGGATCAACTCGTGCTGAATGTTCAGAAAGAGTACTCACAGGACATGCTGAAGCAAATGCGCACATGGGAGATTAGCTATAAACGCGTCATTGACGGCGTTGCTGTGGGGAATGAAGAGGTACGGGTAAGCATCGACCGTGTAACGGGAGCCATCTCGAACTATTATGTATCCCTAAGTGATAATATCGCTTATCCTGCTCAAAAGCCTGAGGTAATTTCCACTGATAAGGCCAAAGCTCTGTGGCTGGCACAGTTCGACGTGAAGCTTGGCTATGTATTGGAGAGCAACGGATACACAGGCGCTATACCAATCGAGAAATACCGCGTAATGGTGGCGGCAGGGGAGATACCTCCATCTGCAGTGACGGATGCCAAAGCGCAGCCAAAGGCGAAGCTTGTGTATTCCCTTGTTCCTAAAAATGTGAATCGCGATAACTTTATTCTGGATGCCGAATCGGGTCAATGGCGCAGTGCGCAAACCGGCGAGGTTATCTCGTTGGATAAAGTGACTGTAAGTGATATTGATAAGCACTGGGCACAAAATGAACTGCAACTGATGCTTGATTATCAAGCTTTGGATGTGAAGGACGGCAAAGTGAACCCTGACCAAACGATTAAGCGCGGTGAGTTGGTCAAAATGCTGGTCATCGCCATGAATGGCGGCAACGGCGGCATCTATTACGGAGCTGAGCGTGCTGCATCCTTTGCGGATGTGGGCAATGGCTCCAAATATTTTGCCTATGTGGAAAATGCCGTTGATCGCGGTCTGCTAGATGTAGGGAAAGAGTTCAATCCGGAAGCGACGATGAATCGTGAAGAAATGGCACAATTGATCGTGAAAGCACTGGGTTATCACAGCCTAACGAAATTTGACGGTGTATTTAACAAGGATTTCTTGGATGCTGGGAAAGTGTCTAACGTTGGCGACGCTGCAATCGTGTTAGGGCTGAATATTATGACGCTCAGCGATGGCTACTTTGCCCCTCAGAATGAAGTGACGAAAGCACAGGCGGCTAGCGCGTTCTATCGCTTCTTGCAAACGAGAGCCGAATTGCAAGATAAGCCGCGATACTACTATTAATCTTTCTAACGTGAATCGCATAAGTGAAACGACAAAAGACCTCTCAATGCATGATTGAGAGGTCTTTATTCAGCCGTCTAGGCATTTGTAGCAAGAGAGCTAGTCTCTTTTGAAAAGAAAGTAGAACAACTGACGGTAATGGGCCTTCATATGCTCTTTCGTATAGGCTTTCTCGTTTTTAATGTGAAAATAGCCAATCGGTGACATCGAGCAGATGATCGTGTGGGCTGCAAAATCGGGCTCTGCTTGTGGCTCTTGTTTAGGCCCAATGCATTCGAGAATAAGCTCCGACAACTTACCGCGTATGAAATGATAAATAGGGGATAGGAAGAAGTTGCCTTGCTCCCCCTCGCAGTTGATATCAATTCTGGTCGACATGGCAACGATTAGCTCGGCTTTTTCTTCAATTTCATCAATCCATAGATCCAAAATGCCAGTCAATCGATCAATAGGCGCGGCATGGCTATGTTTATCGAGATACATCATAATGTCATTTATAAATTGCTTCCCATAATGTTGAAGGACATCGAAGCAAAGGTCCCCTTTATGCGCATATCTGCGATAGAGGGTTGCTTGTCCAATGCCCGCTGTTTTGGCAATTTGATGCATGCTGACCGATTGAACGCCATAATCATGAAAGAGTTGTTTGGCGGTTTGGAGTATTAATTGGCGATTTTCCATGGCGTCCTTGCGTTCATGACGAATGGACATCTGTAACCACCTCTTTAGATGTGAATTTATTGTGTTCGTATTGACAAAGAAACGAAATTTCTGTTAGCATCAGGAATGTAAACGGACATTTGTCCGTTTACAACGGAAGTTATTGATGTTCGTGTATGTCTGCCACTATTGTATTGTACAGGGTATACTATATACGGTCAACGATAGACAAAAAGAGAGAAATTAAAAGGATGGAGGGATTACATGTCTTCACAAGCAACATCGAAAGAAACAGAAGCCCCGTTCTCAATGCGCAGCATTCTGGGGCCGCTGATCGCGATTGTCGTAGGTATTTTCATGGTTATTTTGGACGGAACAGCGGTCAACGTTGCACTTCCTAAGCTGCAAGAAGAATTCAATCTGTTGAACTTATCACTCGTTCAGTGGACGGTCATTGGTTATGCCTTAGCACAAGCCGCGGTTATTCCATTGGCAGGTTGGTTATCGGATCGTTTCGGTGCCAAGAAAATTTTCCTGATTTCCGTAGGTCTCTTCACAATAGGCTCTGGTCTATGTGCGCTAGCGAACTCGGTTGAAATGTTGATTGCTTACCGTATCATTCAAGGCTTAGGCGGCGGTGTTGTTGTGCCGATTGCGATGGCATTCATTTATCGTCTATCTCCTCCAGGTAAAGTAGGGACTGTTATGGGGATGATGGGGATTCCGATTCTACTGGGTCCTGCTCTTGGTCCTGTTATTGCAGGTTGGTTAGTTGAGTATCACAGCTGGCAGTGGATTTTCCTTATTAATTTGCCTATTGGTGTTATTGGTATTATTTTAGGTATTCGTACATTGCCAAATATGCAGCGTCAAAGCGTTGCTTCTCTAGATTTGTTGGGTATGTTGTTAGGGCCTTTAGCTTTCGCGGCACTTGTTTATGGTGTTTCCAACGGTGGTATTGATCCAATTACGGGGAAATCCACATGGACAGATGCAGATACGCTGATCGGTTCTGGCGTTGGTGTCATTGCACTTATCCTATTCATTATTGTTGAATTGAAACAGAAGAATCCTCTTTTGGAGCTTCGCGTATTCCGTTCAGGGAACTTCACTAAAGGGATTGTCGTACAATGGATTTCACAAATTGCCATGTTCGGTACGATGTTCCTTGTCCCACTATTCTTACAACAAGCACATGGTTACAGCCCATTGAAAACAGGATTGATCATGCTTCCTCAAGCTTTGGCTTCCGGATTGTTCATGCCAATCGGGGGTAAGCTGTCCGACCGTTTCGGTTCTCGTCCGCTCGTTGTAGCGGGAATGGTACTAACAACGATTTCGGCATTCTTGCTTTCCAATATTTCCGGTGATTCCGGAGTGGGTACGGTTATGCTGCCGCTTACGCTTCTGGGAGCGGGTATGGGACTATTCATGATGCCGCTGAACAATCACTTGATTCAATCGGCACCACAGAATTTGGTTGGTCGTGTAACGTCCTTGACGAACGCGGCGCAGCAAGTCATGATGTCTTTCGCGATTGCGATCTTGATGACGATTTTCAGTACGAAGTTTAAGGATTTGATGGTTGAATCAGGCGCACAAAAACCAGATGTAGGCTTATATGCTTCTGCATTCGGACATACGTTCCTCATTTTGCTGTGTATCGCTGTTGTTGGTGGTCTGCTTGGTTTGATGCTGCAGAAGCCTAAGAAAATTGAAGGCGATTCAGAGAATACGGCTGAAATTCCGATGATGATTGGTCATTAATCCGTAAATTTGGACGTATATAGGAGCCGCTCCTCAAGGTCAATTGACTAGGGGGGGCGGCTTTTTTGCTGACTACGATATTTGCGTACAGAACGCACCACATATGTTACAATTGATGTTAAAACTTAAAAGAAGCTTCATCAAAGAAAGGGTGTTTGAGAAGATGGTTGTATCTGGTAAAGTGGGTTTGGAAGATATTATTAGAGCCAATCATGTGCTCAGCAAGGTGATTGAACCATCGCCGCTGCAACGCAATGAGCTGCTCTCTAACCAGTATGAATGTAACGTTTATCTTAAACGTGAAGATATGCAAATCGTGCGATCGTTCAAAATTCGTGGAGCTTACAATGTGATTCAGAGCTTAACGGAAGCGGAACGCGCAGCAGGGGTTGTGTGTGCAAGTGCAGGCAACCATGCACAAGGTGTAGCTTATTCCTGTAAGCAGCTAGGCATTGAGGGCAAGATCTTCATGCCGACTACGACACCGCGTCAGAAGATTTCGCAAGTGAAGCTGTTCGGAGGCTCGTTCGTGGAAGTCATCCTCGTTGGCGATTCCTTTGACGATTCTTCGACCCAAGCCAAGGCGTACTGCCTGAAAGAGAATAAAGTGTTCATTCACCCGTTCGATGATGTGCGTACGATTGCGGGGCAAGGGACTGTTGGCTTGGAAATTATGAATCAGATGCCGGAAACACCGGATTTCATCTTTGCCACGATTGGCGGAGGTGGACTAGCTGCCGGAGTTGCGACTTATGTGGCAAGCGTTTCACCCCGGACGCGCATTATTGGCGCAGAGCCAGAGGGTGCGGCCAGCATGACGGAAGCACTGAAACAAGGCGCGGTCGTCAAACTGCCTTCCATTGAGAAGTTTGTTGACGGTGCAGCTGTCGCACAAGTGGGTGAGATGACTTTTGACATCTGTAAAGAAAAGCTAGAGGATATCGTCATCATTCCTTCTGGCAAAGAGTGTACAACCATTCTGGAGCTCTACAATAGCAACGCGATTGTTATCGAGCCTGCAGGGGCGCTTCCAGTGGCAGCGCTGGATGCATACCGCGAACAAATTCGCGGCAAGAACGTTGTCTGTATCATCAGCGGTGGAAACAATGACATCGACCGGATGCAGCAGATCAAGGAGAGATCCCTTGTCTATGAAGGCTTGAAGCACTACTTCGTCTTGAATTTCCCCCAACGAGCAGGAGCTTTGCGTGAATTTTTGGAGGAAGTGCTAGGGCCATCCGATGACATCACGCGTTTTGAGTATACGAAGAAGAATAATCGTGACGATGCACCCGCGCTGGTAGGGATCGAGCTTAAGAATAAAGACGATTACGCAGGGCTTATCGAGCGCCTTTCTCGTAAGGATTACGGCTATATTGAGATCAATAAAGATCCAAAACTATTTAATTTGCTAATCTAGGATTTTATGACACGTGAGTGTCATAAAATTAACATGGAGCAATCTAGATTTTATTAACCACTGGTTGTATAATCAATAATTGGGGCTTAGAACCTATGTTGTCGGCAAAAACAAAATGGACATGTTAACTTGTGTGACATGACGAATTACGTGAATCGTTGCTAGATTTGCTTCTCTGTTTGGAATCAAAATGATACACTTAATTTGAAGTCAACTTACATAATTTAACTGAATTTGGTCAACCTACAGTGTGGGCTTCATAGTTTCAATTAAATGATGATACGATGGGGGTAAAATCGATGAAGAAGATTTTTTTAACAGTTCTGATGACTGTAACGGTTTCTGCATTAGTGATTTCCGGTTGTGCCAAAAAAGAAGAGACAGGTTCATCCGCATCACCAGCAGCAAGTGCAGTAGCTAGCGACAACACAGGCAAGGACTTCAAAATCGGCATGGTTACAGATATCGGTGGGGTTAACGACAAATCCTTTAACCAAAGCGCTTGGGAAGGCTTGACACTACTGAAGAAACAAACAAGCGCTAACGTGAAAAACCTTGAAAGTAAAAGCGATGCAGACTACACGCCTAACTTGAATCAATTCGTTAAAGATGGCTACAACCTGACTTGGGGTATTGGTTTCTTGATGGGTGACGCAGTTAAAACGGTAGCAACTCAAAACCCGAACGCAAAACTTGCGATCATTGATAACGTAGTAGAAGCTCCAAACGTAGAGTCCGTTACTTTCTCCGAGCAAGAAGGTTCCTACCTTGTTGGTGTGGTAGCAGGTCTTACAACAAAAACGAATAAAATCGGTTTCGTTGGCGGGATCGATATTCCGGTTATCAAACGTTTCGAAGCTGGTTTCGTAGCTGGCGTTAAAGCGGTAAAACCAGATGCTAAGATTCAAATCAACTACACAGGTGCTTTCGACAAGCCTGATCTTGGTAAAGCGGCTGCAGCAACGATCTATAACGATGGTGCTGATATCATTTTCCACGCAGCTGGATCCACAGGTAACGGTGTATTCAACGAAGCGAAAGATCGCGCGAAAAACGGTAAAAAAGTATGGGTTATCGGTGTAGATAAAGACCAATCCCTTGAGTTTGGCGACGAAGTTACACTAACGTCCATGTTGAAACGTGTTGACTCCGCGGTGCTTCGTGTATCCAAAGATGTTATTTCAGGTAAATTCCAAGGTGGCAAAGTTGTTACGTTGGGTCTGAAAGACGATGGTGTAGGCCTTCCTGAAACATCCAAGAAAAACGTTTCTGCTGACATCTTGAAAAAGGTTGACGAGTACAAAGCCAAAATTATTAGCGGCGAAATCAAAGTTCCTGAAAAACCATAAGCGTCGAACTGACGTTACTTGGTAGAACGATAGGTTTGCTTCTGTACAAACAAGGCTAGTTATACTAACTAGCCTTGTTCTTTAGTTTTAATGGGAAATAGGAAACAAATAATAAAAAATTGATCATTAGGGTGATCTTATGAGTGAAGCAGTCCCAGTTGTTGAACTACGCAACATTACGAAACGATTTCCAGGCATTGTAGCTAATGATGCCATTAGCCTGAAGCTGCAAAAAGGCGAAATTCATGCCTTGCTTGGCGAGAATGGTGCAGGAAAGTCAACACTGATGAACATTGTGTTCGGTTTATATCAGCCGGACGAAGGTAGTATTCATGTACAAGGCAACGAGGTTTTTATCGACAGTCCGAATCGAGCGATTGAGCTCGGCATCGGGATGGTGCATCAACATTTCAAGTTGGTACAACCATTTACAGTAACTGAAAATATCATTTTGGGGA
Organism: Paenibacillus plantarum; assembly: GCF_013141695.1. Taxonomy (GTDB): domain Bacteria; phylum Bacillota; class Bacilli; order Paenibacillales; family NBRC-103111; genus Paenibacillus_E; species Paenibacillus_E plantarum. Next base: position 114,998 of record NZ_WHNY01000093.1, on the reverse strand, counting down.
TGGAACCCAAACGTGGTATGAATGTGGATATCCGAACAGCACAAGATAAAGTGCGCAAGCTATCTGAGCAATATGGTTTACGTGTGGATCCAAAAGCCAAAATCGAAGATATTTCAGTCGGTATGCAGCAGCGTGTCGAAATATTGAAAACGCTGTATCGCGGCGCCGATATTTTAATTTTTGATGAGCCTACAGCTGTACTAACGCCGCAAGAAATTAGTGAATTGATGGTCATTATGCGTAACCTTGTGAAAGAGGGCAAGTCCATTATTCTCATTACACATAAGCTGAAAGAAATTATGGAGATTGCCGATACAGTGACGATTATTCGTCGTGGTAAAGTGATTGATTCCTTGGCATGCGCCCAAGCGAATCCGCAAATTCTGGCCGAGAAGATGGTCGGACGTGATGTCTCCTTTAAAGTTACGAAAGAAGCAGTAAAGCTTGGTGAACCTGTTCTCCAGGTACAAGATTTGATGGTTCGTAACCAGCAAGGATTAGCTTCGCTTAAAGGGCTTAATTTTGAAGTGAAAGCTGGCGAAATTCTAGGTATTGCGGGTGTAGATGGCAACGGTCAAAGTGAACTGATCGAAGCATTGACGGGCTTGCGTACAGTGGATGAGGGTAAAGTGCTTCTCATGGGCAGCGACATTACGAATCAGACACCGCGTGAGATTTCGGAGGCAGGGCTGTCGCATATCCCTGAGGATCGGCATAAACACGGGCTTGTGCTTGATTTTACAATGAGTGAAAATATGGTGCTCGAAACGTATTTCCACCCTGCGTATAACAAAGCCGGCTTCTTGAACTATGATGCGATTGATAAGCATGCGGAGGCGTTAATTAAGCAGTTCGACGTGCGTACACCGAGTATTTACAACAAGGCACGCTCCTTGTCTGGCGGTAATCAGCAAAAGGCGATTATTGCAAGGGAAATACATAAGAATCCGAATCTGTTGATTGCGGCGCAGCCGACGCGCGGTTTGGATGTTGGTGCGATTGAATTCGTTCATCGGATGCTGATTGAGCAGCGGAACAAAGGGAAAGCCGTTCTGTTGATTTCTTTTGAGCTGGATGAAATTATGAATGTTTCCGATCGGATTGCCGTTATCTACGAAGGACAGATTGTGGGCGAAGTAATGCCGCAGGATACGAACGATCAGGAGATCGGTCTGCTGATGGCGGGCAGTAAGCGCTCGGAGAAAGGAGCCCTTCATGAATAAAATTGTTCGCGTTTTTACAAGTGAATCAGCGGTCAATCCCCTTGTGGCGATTGTGCTGGGGCTGCTATTCGGGGCGCTTGTCATGCTGGCTGGCGGTTACAATCCAATTGCTGCGTATGGGTCATTGTTCTCTCGGATTTTGGGCAGTCCGTACGACATTGGGGAGTCGATTCGGGCGATTACGCCACTTATTTTAACCGGATTATCCGTTGCCTTCGCTTTCCGTACGGGATTGTTCAACATTGGTGCGGAAGGGCAGTTCGTGATGGGGATGACGGGGGCTACCTTTATTGGTGTCAAAATCCATGGTCTGCCATGGATCATTCATGCTCCACTTGCGGTCATTGTCGGCGCTTTGGTTGGCGGACTTTGGGGTGCGATTGCTGGCTATTTGAAAGCGAAGCGCGGTGTTAATGAAGTAATCACAACGATCATGTTGAACTGGATCTCGTTGTTCCTATCCAACTACATTGTGAACACTTTCCTACTTGAGCCGAAGCAGCAACGTTCGTATATGATTCAAGACTCGGCTTCACTCAGTATCGGCTGGTTGTCGGAAGCGATGAACCATGCGAGGCTCCACTGGGGGACCTTGATTGCCATTCTGGCAGCAGTCGTCTTCTACTTGATTCTTTGGAAAACGAAGCAAGGCTACGAACTGCGTGCCGTAGGGCATAATATCGATGCCGCTAAATATGCGGGCATGAACGTGAATAAGAACATCATCAAGGCAATGTTCATCTCCGGTGTGTTTGCTGGACTTGCTGGTGTATTCGAGGTACTTGGTGTCTTCCATTATCAGGTCGTTGCGGCAGGCACGCCGGGGTATGGGTTCGATGGTATCGCGGTATCCTTGCTCGGGGCCAACAATCCGATAGGAGTCGTGTTGGGTGCTGTCCTTTTCGGCGGCTTATCTTATGGTTCTGCGGGGATGAGCTTTGGTGCAGATGTACCACCAGAAATTATCCGTATTGTCATCGGATCGGTGATTTTCTTCGTCGCTACTCAAGGTATTGTCAAATGGGTACTGATCCCGTTCTACGGCAAACGCAAGAAAGAGAGGGCTTCGTAATATGGACCTGCTCAGTATGCTTAATGCGTTCTTCACGAAATTCAGTGAACTTATTAATACAACGCTGGTGTATTCCACAGCGCTAATCTTCGGGGCTTTAGGCGGCATTTACTCGGAGCGCTCCGGTATCGTCAATATCGGGATCGAGGGTCTGATGGTTTCCGGCGCTTTCGCTTCCGCGGTTGGCGCTTACTACGCGGAAGAAGCGAACATGGGGATATGGTCCCCGTGGATTGGACTCTTGTGCGCGTTGCTATTCGCTATGATCTTTGCCTTGATTCACGCGGTTGCGACGATTTCGTTCAAAGCGAATCAAGTTATCAGTGGTGTGGTTATCAACTTCTTGGCAGCTGGCGTAACGTTGTATTTGGTGAAAGTATTGTTCAATGGTGCGGGTCAAACCGAAACACTGAATGATGTATTCTCCAAATGGGAAATTCCGCTTCTCTCCAAGATTCCGTATATCGGCTATGCACTCTTTACAGCTTATCCGACGACGTATATTGCGTTAATCCTAGTCTTCGTGACGTGGTACGTGCTGTTCAAAACACCGTTCGGCCTGCGCCTGCGTGCCGTTGGTGAGCATCCGAGTGCCGCGGATACGGTTGGGATCAAAGTGAAGCGCGTGCGCTATATCGCTGTGCTGATCAGCGGTCTGCTCGGCGGTCTCGGCGGGGCGACGATCACGCTAACGACAACGAGTGCGTTCTCGCATAACACGATCTCGGGTCAAGGCTTTATTGCGATGGCCGCGATGATTTTCGGCAAATGGCATCCATTTGGCGCACTGGGCGCCGCGGTCTTCTTCGGGATGGCGCAAGCGCTCAACAATTTCATGCGGTTGTTCGATTTCTCCAAAGACATCCCGCAGGAATTCCTTTACATGCTGCCTTACGTGCTGACAATTCTCGTATTGGCAGGAGCCGTGGGACGTGCGAAAGCGCCGTCCGCACTGGGTGAGCCGTACGATCCAGGTAAGAGATAGATTGAATATGCACCGTCATGGGAGTGATCCTGTGATGGTGCTTTTTGTTGCGCAATTAAGTCGGTCGAGTAACACCCCTCCCCCAGCACTCTGAACATCCCGAACCTCTCTAATAGATTAACTGGATTTCATACAGCTAATTTGGCCCTAATTCTCACTTTTGTTCGATTAACTGTAAAAAGTACAGCTAATATCGAGCTATATTGTCAGTTGGGGCGTATTGGGTGGAATTAACTACATATTTTCCATCTAAGTTGAATTTGGAGCGGGATAGTTGAAAAATAGATGGATTTTTTACAGTTAGTCTTTCGAACTAAATTCGTCAATGCTTACTAGGTACTGAGGAGGTCAATCAGGAAATTCGGATTGGCCTTTTTTACTAGGATCGTAGACATTATGTTATAATCGGCAAAGAGGGGTGATTACAAATGAAAGCGATTACTTTGATGAAGTCGATGTGGACTTTTATCATCATCATTGCTTTATTAATAGCAGTTATTGGAACGAACTTCTATCAGATGTTTGCCCTGAAGGGGACTCTTGACCATGTCAAGACGAATTGGATGCCGAGTATTGCTAGAATTGTAGAGATGCAAGAGCTCATTACACAAGAAAGAGTTCTTTTGCATAAAATGTTGCTCGAAACGGATAAGAATGCCCTTCTTACCGTGATTACCTCGTATCAGGATGTCCGTCGACAGTTTGATGAGAAGTATCGAGGCTACGAGTCTTTCATCAACTCCGAGAGTGAAAAACAGATTTATATGGAAGTGTCGGATAAAACGATAGATTATTTGCAGAAGGGTCAGCGTATCATCGATGCCGTCCAATCTGGCGATTATATCATGGGGAAGAGCTTGTTGGACAAGCTTGGAACGAAACGAGAGCAAGCCGATGCGAGCTTACATAAGTGGATTGATTACAATTTGATGGGGACTCAAAGGGATGTAGATCGAACTTCCAATCAGCGTGAGCTAGTACTTTGGATGGCGAGCATTTTCACGATTGTGGCGATTGCCATTGGGGCTGCCCTTGCCTTGCAGACGCGTTCTGTAAGAAGGAAGGGCGAACAGAAGTTGATGAAAGAGAAAGAGAAAGCTCAAAGCTATCTCGATCTCATTGATGTCATGATTGTCGTTTTGGACCGAGATGGCAGAATTGAGCTGTTGAACCGTAAGGGATACTCGGTGCTAGGTTATGAGGAAACGGCTACCTTAGGTAAGAATTGGTTTGAAGTTTGTGGGCCAGAGAATCTAGTAGAAATGCGGAAAGAGCGCTACCATGAATTCATGGAAGGCGATGCTTTGTCGGACTATTTTGAATCGCTCATCGTAGATAAATTAGGTGAAGAGCGCCTATACGGGTGGAGCAATAACTTAATTTGGACAGAGACGGGAGAAGTGGGCGGTGTTATCTTTGCGGGTGTCGATATTACCGAACGTAAGCAGGCCGAAGAGACGCTGAATCAGTACAAAGATCACCTAGAAGTGTTGGTGGAGGAACGAACATCAGAGCTGGAAACCAAGAATTTGCTTCTTGCTGATGCCAAGGAATCCGCCGAATCTGCTAATCGAGCGAAAAGTGAATTTCTAGCGAATATGAGCCATGAAATCCGCACACCGATGAACGCCATCATTGGATTGAATTATTTGCTCCAGCAAACAGAACTCACGGAGCGGCAGAAGGATTACGTCGGGAAGACGGTGCTCTCGGCCAAAAGCTTGCTAACAATCATCAGTGATATTCTTGATTTCTCGAAAATTGAGGCTAAGAAGATTGTTCTAGAACGCATCGATTTTGATTTGTATGAAATTATGAGCAATATATCGAATATCATCGGATTTTCGCTGTATGAGAAGGGGTTAAAGCTGCATTTCTCCATCCATCATGAGGTCCCTCAAGTCTTGAATGGTGATCCGTTCCGATTGAATCAAGTTTTACTCAATTTGGTGAATAATGCTTTGAAATTTACGGATGAAGGTGAAATCGCGATTGCGGTAAGTGTTTCTTCACAAGATGACAGCGGGGTTTCGCTGCGATTCGAAGTGCGGGATACAGGCATTGGGATGACACCTGCTCAGCAAGCTTTATTGTTCCACGGATTCACTCAAGCCGATATGTCAACGACCCGCAAATACGGGGGGACAGGTCTTGGACTAGTGATCAGCAAGAGTATCGTAGAGTTGATGCAAGGGGAGATTCATGTCGAGAGCGAGCTGGGGAGGGGGAGTTCCTTCATCTTCACAGTGAGGTTCGAAGTAGGTTCTGAGCACTTATTCAGTGCACCAGTAGCTTCCTATTTGAAATTCCTGCGTGTGCTCCTCATTTGCGATGACGAGGAAATGCGTCTTGTTCTGAAGAGTCAACTAGAACAGTTCCAATTTATTGTGAATGCCGTAGATTCTGCTCAAAGCGCACTTGAACAAATTAGCGTAAGCGGCCGCTATGATCTGGTTATGATTGATTGGAACCTTCAGGATGAGAAGGCACACACCTTGGCGGAGAAAATAAAGCTGGAGTATGCGACACCTGTGCAAGTGATCGTACTGATCAGTTCGTATCATGAATCTGAGCTTCAGCTGAAATCTCAGACGGCGTCTGTGAAAAAGGTACTCTATTATCCAATGAGCCAGTCGCAGTTATACAACCAAATAACGAACTTGTTCCAAGAACAGCTACAGATGAAGATTTCATCGCCACAGGGTGAGAAGGAAGCCAAAAAACTGCACATGCTCCGTAACACAGAGGTCTTGTTAGTGGAAGATAATGAAATCAACCAACAGGTGGCACAGGCCATTCTTCAGGAAATGGACATTCATGTAGACGTAGCAGAGAATGGCATCGAGGCGTTGAAACGGGTAGCGACTAAGCGGTATGATGCCATTTTGATGGATTTGCAGATGCCGCTCATGGATGGCTTTGAAGCGACGAGAAATATTAGGGATTTCGATCAAGAGACGCCGATTATCGCGATGACTGCTGATGCTATGCAGGGAGTCAAGGAACAGGTCGTGGAAGCTGGCATGGATGCGTATATTTCCAAGCCGTTTGAACCTATTCAGCTATTCAGCGTCTTACAGCGAACGATTCAGAGCTCGCGTGGGAGAGGGTATGCTGAGGTCGCAGCAGCGAAGCAAATCGAGGCGCTGCCTGTCTTGAACGCGGCGGAGGCACTAGGGCGCCTGGGACAAAATGTGAACCTCTACGAGCGGATTTTGCACAAGTTTGCAGCAAATCACACGAACGCCATAGATGAGATACGAGAGGCGATTAAGAACATAGACTATCCCGAAGCGCTGATGCTAGCTCATACGCTGAAAGGTGTGGCTTCCAACATCGGAGCAACGCCGCTCAGTCATACGGCTGATGAGCTTCAAACGGCGATTCATCAGGGTTCAGTCGGATTGCTGGAGGAGCTGTTGGAAACTGCCGAGGGTAGGTTGGCGCAGGTTAATCAGGCCATTATCGCGTATTTGGCAGCAAATGCTCAAGAGAAATAAAGGATGCTCTTAGTTCTTAGACGAAGATAAGGCTCTTTTTAAAAGCTTTTTTCCAAGGTTTAATGAAATATTTCATTTCCTGATACAAGAAACAGCGGCAGCCATGGACGAGAGACTACACTGGTACGCACAGTTTGGACACTTTGAAAGAGTGTTCAGACTGTGTGTATCTTTTTTGTATACTAAAATAAGCACCGGAGGGGATTACATCATGTCTAAGAAAATGAAGTTATTGCAAGACAGGAATCAAAAATTATACTCCTCGAGTCTCAGGTGGAATTGTTAAAAAAGCTAGATACGAAAGAAAGGTTGCCTACCTCCCATATGGCCGCTCAGAGACGGCTTATTTGTCGATGCGACCTTAGAGGATTAACGGTATCTCACACGAATTGTTTCTTATATGATTGAGTAGCGGCTTTTGGAATAGGAAGTGAAATGAGGGGATACTTCTGAAAAGAAAAATAGGAATCCGTTTTAGATTGATGGTCTTGATGATTTGTTTAACTACATTACCTGTTGTGACTGTAACCTGGCTTGCTAGCAGCAATACACGGCATTCGGTGGAACAGGAAATGATTAGTGCCAATAACTCACGTATGGAATGGGCTAATCAATATTTGAATGAGCTTATTGAGCAGATGAACATTTTATTTTATACGGTTCAGATCAATTCGGAATTAATGGGGAATCTCCAACAAATAGCTAATCCGAATTTAAATGTACAATATCAAACGCAAAAATATGTTGGTGATACCCTAACCTCATTATTACATTCCAATTCCCGTAAAATTGATGATTTTACGCTATATATTCATGAAAACAAACAGGCATTATCCGTAAGTTATGTTGGCCGTTTAATTTCTTTTATGGATATCCGGACTGGACCATGGAGCCGGATGTTGGAAACACCGACTAATATTTATTTTAAGCAGGAACTAAATGGGGTTTATGCGTTTCACAGTATGAATCGATTTGAAGATCGTAAGCTGTTGGGTGGTCTTTCCGTTAAGATCAACCGCAAGGTTTGGGATGAGGTCGGCAGTATTCTTGGATCTGAACCAGACAGCTCGATTTTCTTGAGCAACGATGAAGGGGAATTATTATCGGGGTCTAAGAATGAACAGGCATTAGGAGATATTTCCATGCTATTAAAAAGTCTTGCTGTACCTGATAGTGGTCTTGGCATTCAGAAAACCAATAAGTATTATTTCTTTATGCAGAAAGTTAGCAATGGTAAATTAACACTGATAAAAGCCATTCCGCTCGAAACGATAAATCGCAGCGCTCAACCTACGATTAATGCCGGTATAGTCACTGGGAGCTTATTTGTCGCTGCCTCGATCATTCTCTCTATCCTTTTTTCGCTTCGTATTAGTAAGCCGATTATAAGTCTAGCACGAACCATGAGAAGAGCGGAAATTCAAAGCTTTGAATTGAAATCTGTCAAAAACAGTGATGAACTTGGCCTGTTGGAGCATGGTTACAACTCAATGATGCAACGCATTAAAGAGTTAATTGAAGTGGAATACCAAGGGAAAATAGATATTAAGACTGCGCAACTGAGGACACTACAAGCTCAAATCAATCCGCATTTTCTCAACAATACCCTTCATCTAATCGGAGGGATGGCTTTAGAGAAGGATGCGCCTGAGATATATCGAGTTACACGGGTGATCGGAGATTTATTAAGATATTCAATCAGTACAGGTAGCGATTTAGTTACGTTTAGAGATGAGCTCAAGCATATGCAGAACTATATCTTTATTCAGGAGCAGCGGTTTACAGGGCGATGTCAGGTGGTGGTTGAGAAAGATGATTTGCCTTCGGAATGCCGGCTTCCCAAATTTACACTTCAGCCTATCGTAGAAAATGCGTTTGAACATGGACTGCATAAAAAAGAAGGCAGCTGGCTCGTTGAGGTAAGAATCAAACGAATCCGTAATCAAATTCTAATTGCTGTTCAAGATGATGGCATAGGTTTAGACGAAGAGAAGCTTGGACTAATCCGAATAGGATTACGTTCTGGTAATGAAAATAACTCGAAATTCTCTGAAGATGAGCAAAGCGGGATAAGAAAAGGCATTGGTTTGAAAAATGTTGATTCTCGGTTGAAGCTGCATTTTGGCGAAAGATATGGTGTACGTATTTTCAGCAAGCTAGGGAAGGGAACGATCGTTTTATTCATATTGCCGATACAGGAAAAGGAGGAGTTTGAAGATGTATAAAGTGATGATTATAGACGATGAGCCTTGGTCAAGAAAAGTGATCAAGCAGCTTGGAGAATGGAACAAACTCCAATTAACGATAATAGGAGAGGCAGAGGACGGAACACAAGGGTTGCGAATGGTCGCAGAGCTAGCACCTGATATCGTGGTAACAGATATGAGAATGCCGGGTATTGATGGTGTCGAGCTCTTAAAGGCGCTGAATGATAAACATCCTTTGCTTAAGATCATTGTGATGAGTGGTTATGATGATTTTGTTTATTTAAAGCAAGCTATTCGATCCCAAGCGAAGGAATACTTATTAAAACCGGTGGACCCCGAAGAGCTGAATGCTGCCCTAGCGCAATGTGTTCGTGAACTGCAGCAAGCCAAGCAAATTTCAGAAGTATCTTGGAAAACACCGCTTGTATTTGCCGATGCGGCTTCACTCGATAAGTATTTGGAATATCGTCAATTGATCTATGGTTATATGTTGGATTTAAACGCATCAGGTGTCATTCAAACATTGAAGTCATTAGGGGAATTTATGGAGCCGATGCAGGCTGAACAATTCGATGGCAGTATTCTGAATAAAATTGGTCATGACTTTACCTTAATGCTCGAAGAATTTGTTTCGACAAGTGAGCTAGAATGGAACCATATCATATCTGAATTGGAACAACAGCCGTCCGTTCAAATGGGTTGGAATTCTGTGATAGAGACCATTGGACAGATTGAACGCATGTATAATCAGGCTATTGCTTTACTATTGGAGGCACGGAAAAATAGAAATAAGCTGGATTTGCGAGAGGTGACCGCGTACATCAATAGGCATTATAACGAATCGATTAGTTTGGAGTCACTCGCCGCTTATTTTTATATAAGTAAGGAGCACTTAAGTCGGGCATTCAAAACATTCTCCGGAGAAACGATGACCGATTATATTCATCTCAAACGCATGGAAAAAGCAAAAGAACTCATTGTGGATCATAAGTTGTCAATTAAGCACGCTGCTGAAATGACAGGGTATCCAGACCTTGCCTATTTCTACAGGGTGTTTAAAAAACATTATGGAATTGCCCCAGGAGAATTACGGAAATAAATGGATTGTTTTTCCGAGTTACATCAATATTGTGCAATAGAAGATGTTAATATCCTGAAATGAATATAGAAAGCGCTTCCACTATACTGAAGGAGCAGTTAAATCAGGGGGGGAACGATCCATGAAGAAAACGCTTAATATGAGTATTATCCTAGGCTTGATATTAGCTGCAGGATGCGGCACTAGCACAAATAAGACGAATACAGACGCTAGTAGTGCAGCACCTGCAAGCACACCAGTCAGTACAAAGGCAACTGCAACTCCGAAAAAAGTAGAACTCAATGTATTTATGAGCTATCCCCAGTATAAAGAACAATTTGAAAAATACTTCGAGCAATTTAAAGCAAAAGAATTGGCAGAGAAAAATGTAGATGTCACGATTAAAACGGAAATGCCTAATTCCGATCAATCCAAGCAGATCTTACAAACTCGTCTAGCATCGAATGACGCACCGGATTTGTTTACCATTCATGCAAATGATATTCCGGCTTATTATAAAGCAGGTTACCTAAGTGATTTATCTAGTCAAGCAGCCATTAAAAGCTTATATGAACCCGTGAAGAAAACCGTTACGATCGATGGTAAAATCGTCGTGCTGCCTTTTGAAAGCACAACATGGGGATACTTGTACAATAAAAAAATATTCAAGGATTTGGGCATAACACCTCCAAACACATTGGATGAAATGAAAGCTGTTATCGCAAAAATAACTGCAGCGAATATTGCACCATTTGAACTGGCTTTTCAAGAGTCATGGGTCCCACAACTTATGACTGCGCAATCGCTTGGTGGTATTGTTTCCTCGAAGCATCCGGATTGGATTGAAAAGATGAGTGCGGGTCAGGCTTCATATAGTGACGTGGCAGCCATTTTTGATATTATCGATCTCATTAACGCAAACGGCACGAAAAAACCTTTCGAGGTTGGTAATGAAGCTGGTGCCGCTGAATTTGCCAATGGAAAATCCGCTATGTGGGTACAAGGTCCTTGGAATGCGGATGCCATTCTCAAAGTTAATCCAAGCTTTGAAATGGGTGTTGCAGCACTACCTGTAAGCAATGATTCCAAAGATACCATGATTAATCTTTCAACCTCTACTTCCTTAGCTGTATCGCCAACAACTAAAAACAAAGAAGTAGCACTTGATTTACTGAACTATATCCTGGATGAGAAAGATTCTTCCGCGCTATTTAAACAATTGAAATTCAATCCTATCTCTACTGTTCATAAATTTGAAGTAAATCCGTGGGTGAAGGAATCCTCAGCCTATGTAGAAAATGGGAAAGCGTATCAGGATTTGAAGCTGCCAAACGGTGTTACAGACGAGCAAGCTAAATTGTTGCAAAGCTATTATGCTAAAACCGTTACCAAAGAGCAGTTTATTAAAACAATGGATAAAACATGGGCAGCAGCAGTTAAAGCTGCTAAGTAAAGGCTGAGTAACGCGGTTAACTAGGAGTGATACAAAATGATTTTTACAAGGAATAGGAAGCAAAACATCATCCTGTTAGCCTTCGTTTTTCCCGCAATACTCTTCTATTCCGTTTTTGTACTCGCCCCCTCTTTTGGGGGGATCTGGTACAGCTTGACGGATTGGAATGGGCTCAATCCTACCTATAATATGGTGGGATTAAGCAACTATATCGAAGCGCTCACAGATGATCCATACTTTCTGGATGCCATTTGGTTTACACTCAAATACGTTATATTCATGGTCGTATTATCCAATTTTTTGGCTATCCTTTTGGCAGTGTTAATAGAATTACAAAAACGAAGTAAAGTTTGGTTTCGGACGATCTTCTTTATGCCAAATATGATTAGCTTAATTATCGGCGGGTTTATGTGGATGTTTATTTTCACTAAGGTTTTACCCTATATAGCTGAACATACGATCTTTCACTTTTTAGACCAATCGTGGATAGGGGATCCAAGATTCTCCTTTTATACACTCTTGATCCTTTCCCTCTGGAGTGGAGTAGGATACTTAATGGTCATATACATCGCAGCACTTCAAGGGGTGCCGCAACAGATGAAAGAAGCTGCTGCTATAGATGGGGCGAATGCGATGCAAACATTTCGAAATGTTACGCTACCCATGATATATCCAGCTTTGACCATTGGTCTTTTCGTGACTTTAAACGGTTCCTTTAAAGTCTTTGATGCGGTTTTTGCTTTGACTGGCGGTGGACCGGGGCGGGCTACACAGGTTATCGCGCTTAATATTTATGAAGAAGCATTTAGTCTGAGTAGTCGATATGGTTATGCTAGCGCTAAGGCAATGATTCTGTTCTTGATTGTCTTTATCGTCACACTCGTTCAATTGTGGATCATGAAAAGAAGAGAGGTGGAAGCATGAGTAGTCAAGATACACGTGTTGGACTTAGCCTAATAAGTCGTCGTGCTGGCTCATCTCTTATTTTTCTCTTCCTGCTCGTCGGAACGGTTGTGATGTTATTTCCAATCTATATGGGATTATTGAATTCTGTGAAAACGCAAAGCGAGATGTTGACGAATATTCTATCCTTTCCTGCTGATTTTCAATTTTCCAATTATTCGAGCGCCTTTGAAAAAATACATTTTTTAAGAAGTCTATCGAATACGATCCAAATTGCTGTTGTTGGTTTATTTGGGATTATTGGTTGTGCTTCCCTGGCTGGATACAAGCTGTCCAGAACGAAAGGGAAATTGAGTGCTTTTTTGTTTGGACTTTTCATACTTTCAATGTTAATCCCTTTTCACTCGGTCATGATCACTCTCGTGAAAATATCTAGAGAACTACACATCCAAGGTTCGATTTATGGACTTGGCTTAATCTATATCGGGTTAGGTGTGTCCATGGCCATTTTTCTATATCACGGTTTTGTGAAATCCATTCCGCGAGATTTGGATGAAGCTGCCGTTATCGACGGCTGTGGAGAGTTTAAATTGTTCCTTACTGTGATTTTTCCGCTTCTTCTACCCGTCACAGCTACCATTGCGATTTTGAATTTACTATGGATATGGAATGACTTTCTTTTGCCACTTTTAATATTAACCGATTCAGATCGATATACACTGCTCTTATCAACGAATATGTTATTTGGAGAATACAGCAATGACTGGTCCAATATTTTAGCTGCCTTATTGCTGGCTATGCTGCCTGTCATTATCTTTTATCTATTTCTGCAAAAATATATTCTAAATGGAATTGCTGAAGGTGCGATCAAAGGATAATGCCATCAATTAGAGTGGAGAGGGGGAATCTTATTGTGATAACTGGAGGGCATGAAGTAACTGGGTTTTTAAAGGCCAAAGGCAAAAAGCTAATAAACGGTGAAGGACAGGAGATTCTGCTTCGCGGCGTTGGATTTGGCAGTTGGATGCTTCCTGAAGGGTACATGTGGCTTTTTCCTGATCAAGGAGATCGACCAAGACGAATCGAACAGATGGTTAAGGATTTGATTGGCGAAGAGAAGGCTGAGCAATTCTGGGAGATTTATTATAATCGATATACATCAGAGTCGGATATTCGGCAAATCGCTGCGGATGGTTACAATTCCGTTCGTGTACCGATTCTTGCCAGATTTTTGATAGAGGATAGTGAAGGTGAGGTTGTTCGCTATAATCAAGCTCATTTGAAGATCATGGACAACGTCATTGATTGGTGTCGTGAGCATAGACTTTATGTGATTCTTGATCTGCACGGTGCTACAGGAGGACAGACAGGAACGAATATCGATGATTCGGAGTTCGATAAACCTGAGCTGTTTACGAACGAACGGAATCAAGAGATCACAGTTGCGTTATGGAGAATGCTAGCTGAACGTTACAAAGATGAGTGGATTGTAGCAGGTTATGATCTCTTGAACGAGCCTTTGCCTGAATGGTTTTCAGCCTATAATGATCAAGTAATGCCTTTATATAAGCGAATTACTAAGGCTATCCGCGAAGTCGATGTCCATCATATGATCATTTTGGAAGGTGTGCACTGGGCTACAGATTGGTCGATTTTTAATGAAAAGTTTGACGATAATCTTATGCTTCAATTTCATAAATACTGGAACAACCCGGATACGGAGAGTATTCAGATTTATCTGGATAAGCGTGAAGAATGGAACGTGCCGATCTTTATGGGCGAAGGCGGCGAGAATAATAAGGAATGGTATGCTGGTGCATTTCGATTATTCGAGGATCATGACATCTCGTGGAATTTCTGGACTTGGAAAAAAATGGACAAAGCTAATTCGCCATGCACTGTGATCAAGCCAACAGGCTGGCAGCAGTTGATCGACTACTTAGAAGGCGGAGTTAAACCAGATGAGGCATCAGCCGAGCACATTTTATGGGAATACCTGCACAACATTTCTTTTGAGCAATGTTTGTATCAAAAAGAAGTAACAGATTCCCTTTTCCGCAGACCCTCGACTCGTATACCTGCTATTTTCTATGGGTACAAAGGAGAAGGGATAAGTTATGGGACCAAGTATCGTATGGTTGAAAACATTGGATTTCGGATAAATGACAGAACAGATATCCGCTTTATAGAAGGATCCAGAACGACACCTAACTTTCAACATGGCAAGGGGGAAAGTTGGCAAGCTGATGAACGGTTATGTGTTCAATTAACACCTGAAGATTGGTTGGCTTATGAATTCACAGTGTGTCATGCTTCCAAAGCATCGCTATATAAGGTTGATTTGCGTGCTTTTGCACCTAATGAAAGAGCGCAGATAGCTGTTTCAGTCGATGATAAAGTAATTGGTATGGTAGAGGTTGCTGGGAATTCATGGAGTACGCTGCGTTTGAATGACGAATTCCAGCTTAGTCCTGGATTACATCGTCTTGTACTTACATCCATGGTAAACATAGTACGCATGGATTGGCTCGAAGTTATACCGGTGAATGAGTTAAATCTGGATGGAAACAATGATTAGGACGAAGTAATACAGGCATTCACTCATTGAGTGGATGCCATTTTGCGTGAGAAACATTTCTTAACCCCCTTCTTTATCATAGGAAAAAAGGCCGTGGTAACATTGACAAAACATGTTGTCTAACATATAGTTGTTTAAACAACTAGTTGAAAGGGGCAACGTATATGTCAATCGAACCCCGCATGCTGCCAATCGGATTCGCGATGGGCGTTACGCACAGAAAGCTGACGGCGTTGTTTCAGCAACGACTAAGCGCTCATGGCATTACGCCCGAGCAGTGGTCTGCGCTGAATCAAATCGATCGCGCTCAAGGTTTGATCCAACGTGAAATCGCCGAACGGACCGGCAAGGATAAGCCGACGACGACGCGGATTTTGGATATTTTGGAGAAGAAGGGGCTTATCTATAAGAAAGCGGGCAATCGGGACCGGCGGTCTTTTCTTGTATATAGCACTGAGCTCGGGCAAGCGATCATTCGCGAAACGACGCCGATCGAAGACAGTGTGACGGCGGAAGTAAAAGCCTGCATTTCGGAAGAGGAATACGATATCATGATGGAGCTGTTGCTGCGCATTCAACTGCATATCGGCAGGAAACTAGGGCATACGGAGCTCGTAGAAGACTAATAATATTTGATGGAGATGACGCTAAAATGCAGCAAGAACAACAACAACAAACTCCATTATGGACAAGGCCTTTCATTGCTTTGACAATCTGTTTTTTTCTGTTATTTCTAAGTTTGCAAATGCTCCTTTCGTCCTTTCCAGCCTACGTGAAAAGTGAATTTCATGCAGGAAACATCCAGGTAAGCCTTGTGACGTCTGTATTCGCGCTGGCAGCCATCCTATCGCGTTTCGCGACCGCAGCGCTCATGCAACGCGTTTCGCGGATGAAGCTTCTGCTCGCGGGTCTCATTGTCGCTGCGGCTACTACGGCGCTGTACTCAGCCGCGGGCTCTGTCGCCACGTTATTGTCGTTGCGTATTGGCTATGGCATCGGCTTCGGAATGGCGAGCACGATTCTGCCGACACTCGTATCCCGTATTATCCCGTTGCGACGTATGGGGGAGGGCATTGGTTATTTCGGGTTGTCGACCAGTCTAGCCATGTCGATCGGTCCGTCTATCGGCTTGAATGTCATGAAACAAGACAGTTTCATGCATTTGACGATGATAGGATTGATTACATCCGTGGCTATCTTTCCGGTATTATGGCTGTCGCGTTCGAAGCAAACGAAGCCTGTTGGTCAAGTCGGTCTACCCAGATCCGCAGTAAAACCCAGATTCAATAGGAAACTGTTGTTTCCCGCGTTGCTGAACTTTTTTCTCTCCATCACGTATAGCGGTTTGCTTAGTTTCCTTGCTTTGTTCGGCGATTATGTACATATCGAACAGGTCGGCTTATTCTTCATGTTCAACGCCGTCACGATTATTCTCGTTCGTCCGTTTTCGGGACGAATCTTCGACCGCTTCGGGCATGCTTCGGTACTGATTCCCGCAGGAATGTTCGTCATGGCCAGCATGGCGGTGCTGTCGATTACGCATGACATGCCGATGTTGATCGTGTCCGCGCTGCTCTATGGCGTAGGATTCGGTGCCATTCAGCCTACGATTCAAGCTTGGATGCTGCGATTATCGAATCCGGAGCAGTATGGCATGGCGAACAGCATGTTCTACAATTCAACGGATTTCGGCGTTGCGCTCGGTGCAATTCTGCTTGGCGCCATCTCGTCAGTAACCAACTACTCGGTGATGTACAGATATTCGGCCGGCGTAATGGCAGTGTTCATCTTACTTGGAGCGCTGCAGCATTTCATGGCGTCAAAATACGCGTCAACGCCATCTGCCCGGGGGAATTAAGACGAATATTGGAGTTTTTTTCGTGAGACAACAACCATTTTTTGCGTGTTAATCCACCGCCATAACCGCCCAACTCACCATTCGAGTTAATAACACGGTGACAGGGAATCACAATGGCTAATTGATTGGCACCGTTAGCCTGAGCTACCGCGCGATAGGCGGTTGGCTTACCGAGTGAAGTGGCAATATCGGCATAGGAACGGGTTTCCCCTGACGGTATTTGTATTAATTGCTCCCAGACGCTTTGCTGAAAAGGTGATCCCATTAAAAAGAGCGGAGTCTTAAACTCATGTAGTTTACCTTCAAAATATTGAGTGAGTTCCCGTTCGATCGACTGAATGGGCTCTGTGAGACCAGGGATTATAGCGGATTTCGTTCTCTTTCTAAGCCGTTCTACTTCCAGTTCGAGTCCACGTCGATCAACAAATTCTAACAGAAAGAGTTTGCGCTCGTCTCCGATGGCAATCATGGGGCCGAGCCGCGTATCCAGCCATGCAGCTTTCAATACTTTGCTATCTTCTAATAGAGTAGGTGCTGCACCCATGATACGCGAGAAAGCATCTCTAAAGCCACTGCTGGAATCATAGCCAGATGCTAATTGTGTATCGATAATCTTCTCTCCTGATCGAATGTTCTTCAAGGCCAGTCCCATGCGACGTGCACGTGCATATTCTACAAAAGTCATCCCGAATCGTTTCTTGAATTGACGGCGGGCCGTGGATTCATCAACAGAGAGATCTTTGAAGTCTTGTTCTTTCCATCGTTTTTCGGGGTTGTTCTCAACGGCTTCAACGAGCAATGTGACAAGCTCTGAGACTTGATTCGGATGCGATAGTGGACGACATCGTTGGCAGGGTCGAAAGGAAGCCAAAAGCGCCTGCTTCGATGTTTCATAAAACTCACAATTTTCATACTTTGGTTTTCTTGCTGGACAAGTCGGACGGCAAAATACGCCGGTTGTTTTCACCCCTACGTAGAATACACCTTCATATTCCGACTTTTTGTCCACTAGCGCTTTATAATATTCTTGCTTAAGTTCATCATCAAGTATCATACGCACACCCTGTTTCATCATTTATATCTAAAGTATACAGCGTGCTTTCAGTGGGTATAGCCGAAAATCAGGCATCTATTTTTTGTTTAGATAAAAAGCATTCGGATTAGAGCAACTTGATCTGATTCCGATACTCACTCGGCGAGACGCCATACCAGCGCCGGAACTGCTTGGAGAAGTACAGCGGGTCATAGAAGCCTACTGACGCTGCGATCTGCTCAATCGTGAGCTCCAGCCGCTCCCGCAGCAGTAAGCGTGCTTTGTCCACGCGCAGCTTGAGCAAGAACGTCACCGGCGTCACCTTGGTGTGC
Source organism: Paenibacillus plantarum (assembly GCF_013141695.1). GTDB lineage: Bacteria > Bacillota > Bacilli > Paenibacillales > NBRC-103111 > Paenibacillus_E > Paenibacillus_E plantarum. Next base: position 96,776 of record NZ_WHNY01000093.1, on the reverse strand, counting down.
CGCTTGAACATGCGCGATAGATAAGCGCGATTATAGCCTAGGCTCTCCGCCATCATTTCAATCGTAATGGGCTCCGCGTATTGCGTGGACAAGTAGTGAATCGCCTGCTGCACGATGCGGTCGCTCTCGTCTTCGGTGACCAGTCCTGCTACCACGGGGGCAGACATGGCTTCGCAGTACTCACCGAGCAACAAGCTGAGGTAGCCTGTCGCTTTGAGTTGCGCGTTGGATTTCTTGGATTTGAGCGCCTGCTGGATCTGGCGAAAAAGCACAGGCATATGCCGGTTGCGCGCGATATAGATGATGGGGTTCGCGGGCGTGAGGCCCGCCACACCAACGAGCTTTGCCGCTTGTACACCTGTAAAGGCGATCCAACAATAATGCCAAGGATCCAGCTCATCAGATACGTAGCTTATTAGCTGTTCCGGCTCAATGACGAAGCTGTCGCCAGCGCCAATGGCATACTCTTCTCCATGCGTGGAGAATACGCCTCGGCCTGATAACACATAATGGATTAAGTAATAGTCATAGACCTTCGGTCCAAGACGATGTTCTGGCTTGGTCTGACTTTCCCCTGCGAATAATACCGTGAAATCGCTCTCCCCAGCAGGAAGAGGGTTCGATACTACATAATAACTCTCAGGCTTTTGCATGACGTTTCCTCATCTCCGTTCGAAGACCATTCGTTCCCTTCACTGTATCATATATCTCACATAAAGAGGAAACTGCAAATCACATTTTTCCATGTAGAAATAACATGCCTCCATAGCCAATCCTTGGCGTATCTCTTATACTTAAGCTACAAACTTACACAAACAACATATCTAACAACAACCAAGCAAACATACCAATACAACTAAAGGCGGTGCCACACATGGCAGATTTGCAAGCTCTAAAAGACACGTTTATTGAAATTTATGGAGAAACAGCTGCGGAAATATCAGCATTTCACGCTCCAGGTCGAGTGAATTTGATCGGCGAGCATACGGATTACAACGGCGGTTATGTATTCCCGGCAGCTTTGACGTTCGGAACGACCTTGATCATTCGTCCAAGACAAGATCGCGTGATCGGCTTCGCTTCTACAAATTTGGCGCTTCGCAAACAAATTTCCATAGACGACTTGTCCTACCAAGAAGAGGATGATTGGATCAACTATCCGAAAGGCATCTTCGTTCACTTAGCGAAAGCAGGATTCCCAGTGACGCAAGGTTATGACCTTTTGTTCCACGGTGAAATTCCAAATGGTGCAGGACTCTCTTCCTCAGCTTCCATCGAGGTTGTTACAGCGTACAGCTTACTGACACTTGAGAAGTACCCGATCGATACAGTCAAAATCGCGCTGCTCGCACAAGAAACAGAAAACCAATTCGTCGGTGTAAATTGCGGCATCATGGACCAATTCGCTGTAGCGAATGGCAAGAAAGACAACGCGATCCTGTTGATGTGTGATACGCTCGAGTATCGTCATGTTCCTTTTCAAAGCGGTAGCTATAAGCTTGTGATCGGCAACACGAACAAACGCAGAGGTCTCGTCGACTCCGCCTACAATGAGAGAAGAAGTCAATGCGAGCAGGCGGTTACCTACTTGCAAAAGCAATTCCCAGACATCACACTGCTTGGTCAACTGAACCTTGAGCAGTTCAATGAATATAAACACTTGATCCCAGACGAAACGGTTCGCCGCAGAGCGGAGCATGTTGTGGAAGAGATTGATCGTGTTTTGAAATCCATCGAAGTACTTGAGAAGAATGACCTAGAATCCTTCGGTAAGCTGATGATCGGATCCCACGATTCCCTGCGTGACCTGTATGAAGTAACGGGCTTGGAGCTTGATACGATGGTTGCAGCGGCGTTGAAAGTGCCAGGTGTGTTAGGTGCACGGATGACGGGCGCAGGTTTCGGTGGTTGTACGGTTTCCTTGGTTCATGAAGACAGCGTTCAGACGTTCATCGACCAAGTAGGCGCAGAGTATACGGGCATTACAGGGCTTACACCAAGCTTCTATGTTTGCGATATTGGCAACGGTGTAGAGCAACTTGAGGAGGCGTTGTAAAATGGCAATTCTAGTTACAGGTGGAGCGGGCTATATTGGATCGCATGCGGTAGCAGAGCTTCTGGCCAAAGGCGAAGAAGTCGTTATCGTCGATAACTTGCAGCAAGGTCATAAGGACGCAGTACTTGGCGGTAAACTATACGTTGGCGATCTACGTGACGGCGAATTTATGGATACGGTTTTTGCTGAAAATAATATCGATGCCATCATTCATTTTGCAGCGAATTCACTCGTTGGTGAGAGCATGACCAATCCAGCGAAATACTACCACAATAACGTGTACGGAACCCTTTGCTTACTTGAAAAAATGACGCAATACGGCGTGAAACGCATCGTATTCTCATCGACGGCTGCGACGTATGGCGAGCCTGAAAACATCCCGATCCTTGAAAGCGATCGTACCTTGCCAACGAATACGTATGGCGAAACGAAGCTGGCGATGGAAAAAATGATGAAATGGTTCGATACGGCGCATGGCATCAAATATGTTTCATTAAGATACTTCAATGCAGCTGGCGCCCATGCAGGTGGCAAAATCGGGGAAGACCACAGCCCGGAAACGCATCTGATTCCGATTATTTTGCAGGTAGCGCTGGGTCAAAGAGCACATATCTCGATATTCGGCGAGGATTATGCAACAGAAGACGGTACTTGCGTACGTGACTACATCCACGTTAGCGATCTAGCGAGCGCACACGTGCTGGCGGTAGAGAAGCTGCGCGGCGGTGCGGACAGCAACATTTATAACCTTGGCAATGGCACAGGCTTCTCCGTGAAGCAAGTGATCGATATCGCGCGCAAAGTCACAGGCCATGCGATCCCTGCGGTAGTCGAGCCTCGTAGAGCCGGAGATCCGGCAACGCTAATCGCCTCCTCGGAGCGTGCAAGAGCCGAGCTTGGCTGGAAGCCAGCTTTGGATTCCCTGGAAGCGATCATTGAGAGCGCGTGGAACTGGCACCAGAAGCACCCGAAGGGGTACGCGGCTGAAGTGAACGTTTAACGTGAGGTTGAGGTTTTCACAAGAAAGGGAAGTGGCAATATGGAACGCACATTACAAACGCCGCAATCTGCAGCGTTAACAATAGAAAGACTCCTGCAGTTCGCTACCCAAAACGGATTGATCGAACAGTTGGATGTGTATACATCGCGTAATGCTTTATTGGATTTATTCGGTCTAGCGGAGCCTTTCCAAGGGGAAGTACCTGCGGAGAAATTGAGCAGTCCGGTTGGCTTGCTGGAAGAGCTGTTAGATGCAGCTTGGGAAGCAGGGCTACTGGAAGAGAACACGATGACGTACCGCGATTTGCTGGACGCACGTATTATGGGACTCATGATGCCCCGTCCTTCTGAGGTGGTCAGTGAATTCTGGAAGATCGCGAAAACGCAGAATGTGGAAGCGGCGACGGCTTATTTCTACAAGCAATCCATCGATTCCAACTATATTCGTATGGATCGTATTGCGAAGAATGCTTACTGGCTGGCTGAAACGACGTACGGGGATTTGGAAATTACGATCAACCTGTCTAAGCCGGAGAAGGATCCGAAGGAAATTGCGCTGCTCAAAACGCTGCCACAAAGCAGCTACCCCCTATGTCTACTCTGCGTAGACAATCTGGGTTATGCAGGCCGTGTGAATCACCCGGCTAGACAGAATCTGCGTGTCATCCCACTCGAGTTGGATAACGAGAAGTGGTACTTGCAGTATTCACCTTACGTGTACTATAACGAGCACAGCATAATCTTCCATGAAAAGCATATTCCGATGAAAACAACGGCAAATACGTTCTACCGTTTGCTCGACTTCATCGAACAGTTCCCGCATTACTTCATCGGTTCAAATGCAGACCTGCCGATCGTTGGGGGATCGATCCTGAACCACGATCATTTCCAAGGCGGGCGTCACAAGTTCCCGATGGAAAAAGCGCCAAGTGAGAAAGCATTCTCACATGCGGATTATGCTGGTGTGAAGGCCGCGATTGTGAAGTGGCCGATGTCGGTGCTGCGCCTGAGCGGGCACAACAAGCAACAGCTGTACAAGCTGGCGAGTAAGTTGCTCGACGACTGGCGTGCTTACAGCGATGCGGAAGCGGAAGTCCTCGCGTTCAGCGAGAAGGACGGACAGCACGTGCCGCATAACACGATTACGCCGATCGCCCGCAACAACGCGCGCGGCGAGTACGAGCTTGATCTGGTGTTGCGGAACAATCGCACCAGCGCAGAGCATCCGGATGGGATTTTCCATCCGCATCAGCACTTGCACCACATCAAGAAGGAGAACATCGGCTTGATTGAGGTTATGGGGCTGGCGGTGCTGCCAGGCCGCCTGCAAGAGGAACTGGCAGCGATTGCCAAGCTGCTCACCGGTGAAGCCGAGATCGGCCGCGAGCTAAGCGATCTGAGCCATCCGCTGCATAAGCATGCGGATTGGATCGCGGAGCTGCTCGCGAAGCACGGCGCGTCGCTGACGGCCGACGCGGCGAATGCGGTGCTGCAGACCGAGGTCGGCAGCAAGTTCATGGACGTCCTGCTCGACGCAGGCGTCTTCAAGAGAGACGAAGCCGGGCAAGCGGCGTTCGGACGGTTTTTGGCTGCGGTGGGCTTCGCGCAGCAGTAAGGTAGTGCGTATTCCCTGGTCGGTGGACCAGGGATTTTTTGTTGCGCGCGCGTAGTGGCGCGCGTTTGAGGCGCTGCTTCCAGTAGTGGCAGAATAACTGGATAAACTACAGCTAATTTCGAGGGGAATGATCGAAATTGGAGAATAACTGGAAAATGTACAGCTAATTTCCCTGAGTTCTCGCTTATGGCGCTAAATGGGCGAAATTACATGTAGGAAATCCATCTAATCTAAAATTTGAGAGGAAAAGGATGAAATTAGATGGAGGTTTTCCATCTAAGTGGTTGCTGGGCTACTTAATTACTCCCTAACACCCGCCAGCACCAACAGACGCACCATGCCCCACCCAGCCCCCCGCACCAGAAACAAGCCAATTACTCCTCAACCCACCCGCACCAACAGATGACTCATACCCATCAAGCCCCCGCACCAGAAAACAAGCCAATTACTCCCTAACCCAGCCGCACCAACAGACGCCTCATACCCACCCAGCCCCCGCACCAGAAAACAAGCCAATTACTCTCACCCCAACCGCCAGTACCAACAGACGCAGCATGCCCCACCCAGCCTCCGCACTAGAAACAAGCCAATTACTCCACCCCACCCGCCAGCACCACCATCCACCTCATCCCCACCATCCCCCCGCACCAGAAAACAAGCCAATTAGTCCCTAACCCGCCAGCACCAACAGACGCCCCATCCCCACCAAGCCCCCGCACCAGAAACAAGCCAATTACTCCCCAACCCACCCTCACCAACAACATCCTCCCCAAGCATCCTCCATACCAGCTCACTATTCATCCCAATTTCCTATCACCATGCCCACTCACGTGCACATGTAAAAATCGTATTGACAGGACAAGCAATGCTACCTAAAATATTAATTAGCCGACTAACTAAAAAGGAGGGCGTTTCATTGTCTCGCCATCACCATAATCCAGAATCGCTAACTCATTTGATGTCACATTTGCTGAAAATGCACCGACATACAATTGATCAAATCATTCATCCCTATGATGTTTATCCAGGGCAACCTCCGTTGCTGCTGGCATTGTCCGTAGAGGATGGACTTAGCCATAGCGAGCTAGCCTCGCGCATTCATAATAAACGGGCGACATTAAGCGTCATGGTTGACCGCATGGAGAAAACCGGCCTTGTCGAACGCCGTCCTGATGAGAACGATCAAAGAGTTACGCGTGTCTACCTGACCGAGAAGGGCAAGGAAGTCACGGTACATGTCAAAGAGGCGATCAATACAACGGATGAGATGATCTTTGCGCATTTTTTACCCGAGGAAAAGCTGCTGTTCCGCCGCCTTCTGCTTCAAATGAAAGATAATCTCCGTCCCAAAGAGGAGTAATTTGGTTAGCTGACAAACAAAAGAAAGGACATCATGCCATGTGGAAACTACGTTCGTTTGTTAAACCGTATTGGTTCATAACGCTGCTCGCTCCTTTGCTGATGGTGATGGAGGTATGTATGGATTTATCGCAGCCTCGCCTCATGGCGACCATTGTGAATCACGGTGTTGCTGAGGGGAATCTCGCATTGATCTGGTCGACAGGCTTACATATGTTAGGCGTCGCCATCATTGGTCTTATAGGCGGAGTGGGCTGTACATTTTTCACAGTGAAAGCTGCCCAGAACTTTGGCGCTGACCTGCGGATAAGCGTATTCGAGAAAGTCCAATCCTTGTCGTTCCGACAGTTGGATACATTCTCGACCGGTTCACTGATCACTCGTTTGACCAGCGATGTGATGCAAATGCTGAACATCCTGCAAATTTTACTGCGTCAATTTACGCGTGAAGCGTCGCTGCTTATCGGCAGTTTGATCATGGCTGTGGTCATTTCACCACGACTTTCCTTGATCTTGTTAGCTGTTGTACCGATTCAATTTGTCATTCTGTATCTGTTGATGAAACGCTCTACACCGCTTTTTCGCCAAATGCAGACGAAGATCGATCGCGTAAACACGGTTATGCAAGAGAGCACGACGGGCATTCGTGTGATCAAAGCTTTTGTTCGCGCCGCCTTCGAGCGGACCCGATTTGGCCAAGCGAACACGGACCTGCTGAACGCCAGCCTTAGCTCTGCTCGCGCCTTAGCTACAAGCGGGCCGCTGATGACGTTGATTTTGAACATAAGCATCGTTGCCGTTCTCTGGTTCGGCGGTGCTCAAACATGGAGCGGTTCGATGGCTATCGGCGATTTGGCCGCATTCATCATCTATATCAGCCAAGTGTTGTTTTCGCTTGTATCTATAACGAATACGCTGATGAATATTTCCCGTGCGCAGGTTTCCGCTGAACGGATTCGAGAGGTGCTCGATACGAAGGTGGATCCAAATGAACCTGCTCAGGATCAGGAAAAAGCAGAGCTACTTAAACCACACCAATCCTTGGCTACATCATCCACTGTGGTGGGCTGTGAGTTAGAATTTGAACGGGTTTCCTTCGTGTATGAGACAGCTCCCGATCAGCCAGTTCTCAAGGATATTTCGTTTAAAGCACTGCCAGGTCAAACCATTGGCATACTTGGGGCAACAGGTTCAGGTAAATCTACACTGGTTAGCTTGATCCCCCGACTCTATGACGCGTCCAGTGGACATATTCGTCTAAATGGCGTTGATGTGAAAGAGTTGCCCGTCGAACACTTGCGTAGCCAGATTGGCATTGTGCTGCAGCAGTCCATTTTGTTTAGCGGGACGATTCGCGACAACATTCTATTCGGCAAGCCAGGAGCATCGGAGGCAGAGATGGTGGCTGTCGCCCAAGCAGCAGAGGCTGATAGTTTCATCTCCAAACTGCCTGAAGGCTATGAAGCCAAGTTGGGGCAACGAGGCGTGAATCTATCTGGCGGTCAAAAGCAGCGAATAGCGATAGCTCGGGCCTTGCTTTTGCGATCCCCATTACTTGTGCTGGATGACAGCACGAGTGCAATTGATTTGGGCACGGAGAAACGCATCCAGCGTTCCTTGCAAGCGTTGATGGCAGGCAGCACACGCATCATTATCGCACAGCGCGTCTCCTCCGTTTTGCAGGCCGATCAAATCCTTGTCCTAGATGAGGGGCGTATCGCTGCGCGAGGAACACATGAGGAACTGTTGGCGACAAGCCAGCTGTACCAAGATATTTATAATTCCCAGCAAGGGAAGGAGGCGGCTCTGCATGGCTAACAAGCAAACGCGCAAACCACGCGCGAAAAACATCGGCGCAACCCTCCTTCGCATGTGGGGCTATCTGAGGCTACAACGTACCGGGCTGCTCACCGTTGCGATTTTGACAGTTCTCGGCAGCGGCCTTGCCTTGCTAGGGCCATTTTTAATCGGAAGAGCGATTGATGATTACATCATACCGCGAGACCAGGATGGACTGCTGGGGCTCTGTCTCCTGCTGCTGGGCTGTTACGTAGTCAGCGGGGCCGCGTCTTGGATCCAATCCTATCTGGTTGCTGGGGTATCCCAGCGGACCGTGTGGCAAATGAGACAGGATCTTTTTCGCCACCTGCACAAGCTGCCTATTAGCTATTTTGACAAGACCTCACATGGGGAACTCATGAGCCGCACGACCAATGATGTCGATAACGTTGCGACCACGCTCAGTCAAAATTTAACACAAATTATGACCAGCATCATTATGATTGTCGGGTCTTTGATCATGATGATTACATTGAATATTTGGCTTACGCTCATCGCCTTAATCACGGTTCCGATCGTGCTTTTCACAACCAAGCAAATCACGAAACATACCCAACGCTTGTTCAAAGAGCAACAGCAGAGACTCGGTGAGCTGAATGGCTTGATTGAGGAGACAATTTCTGGGCAAAAGGTTGTGAAAACATTCCAACGCGAAGCCGCTGCCGTCGATCAACTCGCTGCAATCAATAAGCAGCTTCGAGTCGCTGGTACTGGTGCGCAGCAGCTCTCGGGAATGATGGGGCCGAGCATGAATATGATCAATCATTTTAGCTTCATTTTACTGGCTGCTATCGGCGGTTGGATGGTGCTGAGGGGATGGACGATGGTTGGCGTGATTATCAGCTTTTTGAACTATTCGAAGCAATTTAGCCGTCCGATTAACGATCTCGCTAACCAGTACAATATGATTCAGTCGGGTATTGCGGGTGCGGAGCGAGTTTTTGAAGTGATGGATAATGAGACGGAGTACGAATCGAGTAAAGAGGGTGTCCAGCTAACGGATGTCAAAGGGGAAGTCGTGTTTCAAAACGTTTCCTTCAGCTACACCGACGAAGTGCCCACGTTGCATGAGGTTTCGTTCACTGCGGAGCCTGGTGATTTGATCGCTCTCGTGGGTCCCACGGGTGCTGGTAAAACGACGATCATTAATCTGCTAACTCGCTTCTACGATATAAATGAGGGCAGTATTACGATTGATGGCTTAGACATTCGTGAGATGGAAAAAGACAGCCTACGCAGCCAACTCGGCCTCGTGCTGCAGGATGTCTACCTGTTCTCGGGGACGATCCGAGAAAATATCCGCTTCGGCCGCTTAGACGCGACGGACGAAGAAGTCGAAGCCGCCGCGCAGCTTGCGAACGCGGACGGGTTCATTCGCAAGCTGCCGAGCGGCTATGACGCCAAGTTGACCGCCGGAGGCGGCAACTTGAGTCAGGGCCAGCGGCAGCTGCTCACGATCGCGCGGGCGATTCTCGCCGACCCCGCGATTCTTGTGCTCGATGAGGCGACGAGCTCCGTCGACACGCGCACCGAGCAGCACATCCAGCAGGCGATGGGCGTGCTCATGAAGGGGCGAACGAGCTTCGTGATCGCCCACCGGCTCAGCACGATCCGCGAAGCGAGTGCCATTCTGGTCATCCACGGCGGCGAGATCGTGGAGCGCGGTACGCACGAAGAGCTGTTGGCTCTTCGTGGGCATTACTATGATTTGTATGCGAGCCAATTCAGCGAAGCCAGCTCGCTTTGACGGACGTGGAGTCCGGCAGGAAATAGAAAGGGAGTTCCCGTGGAGGGGAACTCCCTTTTTGCTTAGCGTGAATCAGCCTGTTGACACTCATTTGTAGGTGCTAGCACTGTCCTCGCCAGTGACGAGTTAGTTTCCGTTCCCCCGCCAGTCCTCCGACAGAAACTATCTAGTCCCTAGCTAGCCCCACGCCCCGTCAATCCTGCTCCATTTTCTCACTGGTTCTCACCAGTCCCGTCCAAACCCGCACCATTCCCCGTAGTCCACCAGTCCTCCTCGCACCCGCCTACGCCACTCTCACCGCCAACTAACTGGATTTTCTCCATCTATTTCGGCTAGATTTCCCTCGTTGCGTCGATTAACTGGATTTCCTACAGCTAATTTCCATCATTTCCGCGGATATGCCCTCATCTGTCAGAATTAGCTGTAGCTTTTCCATCTAAACTCAGAAATCGCCGAGATAAGCCAATTTTAGCTGTAGTTTTTACAGTTAATGCTCACCGAGAGTTGCTGAACGTCGCTTCCACCGGCTAGTCAATCAGTCTGTCACTGGTCCGCTTGTAGTTGCTAGCACACGCCCTCGCTACTTTCCACCGCTACTCTCCCACCGCCACTCCCACCCGCCAACTAACTGGATTTTCTCCATCTATTTCGGCTGCATTTCCCTCGTTATGTCGATTAACTGGATTTCCTACAGCTAATTTCCATCCATTTTCGCCGAAATGCCCTCATCTGTCAGAATTAGCTGTAGCTTTTCCATCTAAACTCAAAAAACACCGAGATAAGCCAATATTAGCTGTAGTTTTTACAGTTAATGCTCACCGTGAGTTGCCGAACGTTGCTTCCGCAGTTCCGTCAAATACCCGCACCTGATTCCGGCCTGCCCGTTTGGCCTGATATAAGGCCATATCAGCATGCTTCAGAAGCATTTCCAAGCTGTCTCCGCGATGGCCTGCCTGCGTTAATCCGAAGCTCGCAGTTATGGCAATCGATCCAAAGCTGCCGCTCATCGGCTCCGCTGCGAGCTGTGCACGAACCCGTTCAGCCAGCAAGACCGCCTCATCCATCGAGCAAGCAGGCATTGCCATGACGAACTCCTCGCCGCCGTACCTGGCGATCAGCACGTTAGGTATGTCGGCCTCAAGCCGTTTCGCCACCTTCACTACGTGCTGAATCGCGAGATCGCCTACATCGTGACCGTAGGTGTCATTGATGCTCTTGAAATGATCAATATCGAAGAGCAGGATGCACGTCGATTTCTCGCCACTTAGATCTCCTTCCAAAATCATCTTGCTCCGACGGAGAAACTCCGTCCGATTCAGCAGCTTCGTCAAGCCATCATAATAGGCTAACTGTTCCAATTGATCTTGGAGTAGTTTCTGCTCGGTGACGTCGATGAGCATCAGCAGGCTCCCGATCGGCTCCCCATTGCGTCCCCGCACAACGGAGGAACGGATCTGGTAAAAGAATTTCTTACCATCGGCGGCGCGCCAACTAAATTCTTCCTGCACACCGTCTTGTGATCGCGCCACGGGAAACGGCGTACCCGACAACTGAATCCAAGCTTCATCGAGCGTTAGTCCAAGCATGTCGGTTGTTAATCCCGGAAACATTGCGCTAATGACACCGTTAAAGTCTACCAGCCGATCGGCGAAGTCCAGGACAATAGCGCCTTCCCGCATACTTTCAAAAATACGATCCTTCGCAATCGGAATGACCGTCAACATCCTTGTAGACACAATCGCCCAGATGTACATGGCAGAAGTTATACAAAGAATCATAGGTACGGGGTCAATGCCATACGGTGTTAGCCCCATCAGATAGACGAACGCACCTGTCATTGGCATGAATTGCCCCATGATTAAGGTTACGAGTTGTAAACGGTAGGCTTTTTTTGTCTGACGCCATCTGCGCAGAAGCAAGACGACCGCTGCCAGCATACATCCGAAAATATAAGCGCCGTGAACGATGTAATATTGTCCGATAACGATATCCGTAGTGGGGAAGGGTACATTTTCGCGAAAATACATGTCTTTATAAAATAAATGATGATAATCATTGGTTATCACCATAATTAAGGTAATGGTTGGAATGATGAAGAGCGCTGCGATCTTTGTACGAGTCAAGTTCATGCCAACATATTGCATGACAATCAACAAACCAATGGCAGGCGCGGCCCCGATGCCAATATATTCGAGAACCGTCCATCGTTTTACTTCGACTAACGTATCGCTGGCCATTTCAAAAGCATGAGCAAAAATATAAATAGCCTGTGTTGCCGTATAGATGACGAATGTATAGGCACCGGGGATTTCTTTGCGTTTGATATAGGCATACATGCACAGAAAGACTGTGAAAACTCCCGAGGTCGCGATAAGTGAAATGAACATGGTTAGTGTAGGATCCATGAGTTGCACTCCAGTATTTGTAGGATTAGTAGATAAATTGTCGATTTAATGGTATCACATCCTTGCGTGGGGTCATAGGAAACGTATGGAAAATGTGATTGGAAGGGATGGGATACAAGAATGGAAAGGAGATACAAAATTTAGTAAACTAATAGCATCAAGTGTAGTGGTGAGAAAAAGCTTGGAGGCGCCCAATATGGATAGCTTTAACGCAATAGTCGTAGAGCGAATACAGGATCAGTTTTCTTGCAAAATAAAAGAACTACGCATGGCCGATTTACCCGCTGGAGAAGTGACCATCCGCGTCGCATACTCCGGCATTAACTATAAAGATGCGATGGCTTGCAGCCCATCGGGGCGAGTCGTGCGCCAGTACCCTATGGTACCTGGCATCGATTTGGCGGGTACGGTCGTGGCCTGTTCAGATCCCCGCTATCGCGAGGGCGATGAGGTGCTCGTGACCAGCTACGAGCTGGGCACAGGGCATTTCGGCGGGTTCAGCGCGTATGCGCGCGTCCCCGCCGATTGGGTCGTGCCACTCCCGCAGGGACTGACCCATCGCGAAGCGATGATTCTTGGCACGGCGGGATTTACAGCAGCGCTGTCCATTCACCGCATGGAGGCGAATGGGCTGCGCCCAGGGCAAGGACCCGTGCTCGTGCGCGGGGCTACGGGTGGTGTGGGCAGCAGCAGCGTCTCGATGCTCGCCGCCCTCGGCTATGAAGTAGAGGCCAGCACAGGGAAGTCCGCTGACCACGCGTATTTGCTTGAGCTTGGTGCGACGCGGGTGCTATCTCGGGAGGAGCTTTCGCCTGCCGAAAGTAAGCCGATCAGCAAGGAGTATTGGGCTGCGGCGGTTGATCCTGTAGGAGGCCCGGCGCTAGCGCACGTGCTCAGCCGCATGAAATACGGCGCCTCCGTGGCGCTGAGTGGATTGACGGGCGGCGGGGATTTTGCGGCGACAGTGTATCCTTTTATCCTGCGCGGTGTTAATGTACTCGGAATTGATTCGGTCTATTGTCCATCAGCAGTGAGAAAGACGCTCTGGGAGCGGATGGCCACGGAGCTGAAGCCACGGCTGCTTGAGCAGACGGTGTATAAGGAAGCCAGGCTGAATGAGGTTGCTGAGGCTGCGCAGCTAGTGTTGGAAGGCAAGGTCAGAGGCAGGGTGCTGGTTCGGCTGTAACAGTTTCGTTTTGAATGAATGAGGTAGAGGAGTGTTGGAATCATGAAAATGCGGGTATCCGCTGTTCAATATCATTTGCATACGATAAGCAGCTTTGAAGAGTTTGCCGCACAGGTGGAGCATTATGTGAAGGTGGCGCAGGAGTTTGAGGCGGATTTTGTCCTGTTTCCGGAGTTGTTCACCACGCAGCTGATGTCCATTGGCGATGAGAGCGGCAAGCCATTGTCGATAGAAGCACTCCCATCTTTTACAGAAGCATATCGCAACTTATTTCAGGGACTTGCTCAGCAAACGGGCATGCATCTAATTGGCGGTACGCACATTACGGCAGAGGGGGACAAGCTGTTTAATACGGCGTTCTTGTTCTATCCAGATGGTCGTATTGGTGAGCAAAAGAAGTTGCATATTACTCCTACCGAAGTAAAGGAATGGGGAATGGGTGCGGGGGATTCGCTGCAGGTTTTTGATACAGACAAAGGGCGGATTGCCATTCTGGTCTGTTACGATGTGGAGTTCCCCGAAATCGTGCGGATGGCCAGAGCCCGTGGAGCAGATGTACTGTTCGCTCCTTCATGTACAGATGATCGACATGGGTTCCATCGGGTTCGATATACGTGTCATGCCCGGACGATTGAGAATCAGATCTATGTGGTGACGACGGGGACTGTCGGCGCTTTACCAACGGTTGATTTCATGAGAGCGAACTTCGGGCAAGCCGCTGTCATTACGCCTAATGATGTGCCGTTCCCGCCTAAAGGTATTCTCGTCGAAGGGGAGATTAATGGCGATATGGTTGTGACCGCCGATCTTGACCTCTCGCTGTTGGCAGTCGTTCGGGAGCGGGGCTCCGTCACTACCTGGCGTGACCGCCGAACGGATTTGTATACGGATTGGTCATAATGCCATGAGAAAACATCTCTATGTTTTCGATGGTGATACGCCTGTGGAGGCGATCATTCGCACTTATGGCGTGGCAGATTTCGAGGCGCTGATTGCTGTTCAGCAGGCAAGTTTTCCACCTCCGTTTCCCTCTGAGCTCTGGTGGACGAAGGAGCAACTGACGGAACATGTAACTCGGTTTCCCGAAGGAGCGCTGTGCGTGGAAGTGGCGGGCCAGGTTGTAGGTTCAATTACGGGACTGCGTGTGGACAGTGAGGATATGGCGGCTAGCGCTGATCATAGTTGGTCAACGGTAACGGATAGTGGATCCATCCGCACGCATCGTCCAGACGGGGACACACTCTACATTGTGGATGTCTGCATCATGCCCGCGTATCGTAAGCTTGGGTTAGGCAAGTGGCTTATGCAGTCCATGTATGAGGTCGTCGTTCAGTTGGGGTTGGCGCGTTTGCTTGGTGGCGGACGAATGCCGGGCTATCATAAGGTGGCGGAAGCAATGAGTGCAGACAACTACGTGGAGGCAGTGATGAAGGCGACGATGAAGGACCCGGTAATTACTTTTTTGCTAAGATGCGGCCGGACGCCAGTCGGGGTGGTTGCGGGGTATTTGGAGGATGAGGAATCGCTGAATCATGCGCTGTTGATGGAGTGGCGGAATCCTTTTACATATTACAAATAGGAGTGAGTTGACCTTATGGAATTCATACGTATAACGAGTATTGAGGATCCGTTGTTTCGATCGATGCACGATCTGATGAAAGAGGTATTCCCGCCGGAGGAAGTGCTGGATTATCCCTTATGGAAAGAGCCGTTAGAAGACCCGGGCATTCGCGTTTTTGTTGCGGTGCATGAAGGCAAAGTGGTCGGTACAACGGAGTATCGCTATTACGAAGATTGGCAAGTGGCAATGACGGATTTCACCATTATTGGTGGGGCAGGGCTTGGGATCGGTCGGTTTCTAGCAAGAAAACGCTGGCAGGACCTTGAGCGACTTGCGGCAGAATCGGGTAAGCCTATGCTCGGGATGTTCGCTGAGATTTATGATCCATATCGGATCGAGGGACATGCTTTTGGCGGCGTGAAGCCGATGGACCCTTACGTTCGACGTGAGGTGCTGTCGCATCTTGGCTACAAGCGGATTGATTTTTCCTACGTACACCCATCCTGGGAGAACAATGGGGAAGCTGTTGAGGAACTGGATCTATGTTTCCTGCCAACGGATGAAGAACAGGCGGAGATTAGTGCGGCGTTGGTGGCACAATTCTTGCGGCGGTATTATGCCGTGCTTGCGAATAAGCCACATGCTTGGGAAGCGATGGTTGATGGTTTGGAAGGGAAAGAGAAGTTGGCGCTTCTGCCACTGTAAGGTGTGAGCTATATAAAAAGGAGTCCGAATGGACTCCTCTATTTCTTTTCTAGTTTTGAAAAGTCTACCAACCGAAATCTAGCGTCTTACCCGTCTCGGCTAGCGTCTTGATGTTGCTGAGAATCATCCACCAACTGGCTTTGGTAGACTCAAAGCTCGGATGGTCTGGCGTCCATTGATCGTTCACAAGCGTTAATTTCGTACAGTTTCCAACGGTTTCTAGGGTCATTGTCATACGGGATTCAAACTCTGCATGGTTCTCCCGATAGGAAGGACCTGCATGCTCGGTACAGCTGAGTAATTTCTCAGGCTCATAAGCCAATATTTTGCCATATACATGAACCGTTTCATCGCCATCTTGACCAGGACCAATATAGGAATAATCCGAGCCAATTTCAAAAGTTGAATGCAGTACGCTGCCAAATAAAATTTGCCGAGTACCTTCTGGCGTGATGAGAATATCCCAAACTTGCTTGGTGCTTGCACCAATATAAAATTCATACTTTAGCTCCATAATCGCTCGCACTCCTTCGCTTCTGTGATCCTACCTATCATAATGCAGCTAGTATTCCCATGTATTGTAAAAACGCGACAAGGAGTGTTCGATATGACTACGAATCTGAATCCGAGTACGAATCTAGGGATGAAAGAGACTCCAACTACAAGCCCCTCTTTGCCTAGTCTGGGTATTATTAATTTTCAGCAAGGTGGGCACAAATTTCAGCTATGTCGGTATGCGCCGGCTGAGGATGTAGCCTTTTTCGTTCGGCACTACTGGGTTGTCAGATGGGACCTAGTGGGCAAAGACCCTTACACACAGCATGTTATCCCGAATCCTTGCGTGAACCTCGTTGTGGAGCCAGAGCGCACGGCAATTTTCGGACCTGGTAAAGAGAAATACGGACATCACCTGGAAGGTCAGGGGAGTGTGTTCGGCGTGAAATTTAAGCCGGGTGGCTTCTACCCTTTTGTCCAAGAAAACATATCTAGTATGTTAGACAATCCGCTGAGTATTAGGGATGTTTTTGACACCGACCCGCGTTCTTTGGAAGCTCAGGTGTTTAGCCATAGTGACGATGGGCGGAACATTAGTCTGGTGGAAAGCATGATTCGTTCCAAACTTCCTGCACAGGATGAGCAAGTCCTACTAGTTAATCAGATCGTGGATCATGTGTACGGGCAACCCGACATTACCAAGGTTGATGCGATATGCGAACATTTTCAGATGAATATTCGCACGCTTCAGCGTCTCTTCGACCAGTATGTTGGTGTCAGTCCGAAGTGGGTTATCAAAATCGCCCGCATCCAAAATGCAGCAGAAACCACCGACGGAAACGACACGCACAATTGGGCTAAGCTTTCGATGGATCTCGGCTATCATGATCAGTCTCATTTTATTAAGGATTTCAAGTCGATCCTGGGACAGACGCCAGAGGAGTATGTGTTAGGGAAGCGGGCTAAGTGAGTTGGAGGCGTGGAGTGAGAGAGTGCTAGGAGGGGCCAGGGGCCAAGGGCACCTATGCGTCTGTGCGTTCTCCCAGCTCTTTGCGCCTCTGCCGAAAAAGATAACTGGAAAACCTCCATCTATTCTCGGCAGGTTTCATCGAAATGAGTGAATAACTGGAAAACCTCCATCTATTTTGCTGCTTTTCTGCCTGTAGTCCCTAATCGGGGCGAATTAGCGGGAGGAAATCCAGTTATTTCAATAAACAAGCTCTTTTCGGGGGAAATAACTGTATGAAATCCATCTAAAGCTACGCAGCTGGTAAACGTGGAAGAGTCAAGTAACAGCATTCCATGCAATACGCCACCCAGGCTACTCTACTTAAAACAACCACACACTCGCCCGATCGCCAACAAGCTATCCAGCCGCATAGAGCTCTCCCTCAAACATTAGCTACTTAGCACAACCATTACTCACCCAATCAACAACTAGCATTCGAGCTACTCTTTCCTCCCTCAATACATCCATCTCCAACAACTGCCATGCATTAGCAGGCACCTACCACAGTCGCACCTAGCCAAGCTGATCGCTCTTTCACTTCCTACATACTCTGTTGCTTTATGTTTTGCTGCTTTTTTCGAAGAAGTGGGCCAAGCAACACGACTCCCACGAACAACAAACAGCCACTCAACACATAAACAGTCAACAAGGATGTCGAATCTTTCAAATAACCGGATAAAGCCATCCCTATCAGCATCATCCCCATGAAAATCGGCGTAATTGCTCCGCCAACTCGCCCCATGAATGGCCCCTCAGTGTTCCTCATAATCAGGGTTTGAATGCCGACCTGGATACATGGATAGAACAATCCACTTATGATCTGTAGGATCAACGTCAACCATATGAATGTGGAGGCTCCAACGCCAATCGTGCAGATGGCACTAACTAGTAAACCAATCGCAAGCAAAATCTGCGGCTTGGCCTTTTTCGCAACCCCCATAATGACAGCTCCCCCGATTAGCATGGCGGCCCCATTGGCCATCATAAACCATTGGAGAGACTGTTTACTTAGTCCTAACTTCTCAATTGCAATGAAGATCGCGAGTGGTTGAATTAAACCGGCGGCTAATCCAGTGACACCGAAAGTGAGGCTCAGCGTTCGTAGCGCACGGTTGGTTTGCACATACCGCAGACCTGCTGTTAGCTCTTTTAAGAAGCTACTGCTCCCCGCGGAGACTTCTTCTCTGTCGTCTTTCGGGAGGGAAGTAAGCACAAGTGATGATCCCAAGAACATCACACCCGTTAGGATTAACGAAGCCTCAATGCCATATTTCAGATAGATGAAAGTACCGACAGCAGGTCCCAAGACCATGAAAATAGCTACGAGGGATTGAGACATTGCCATGACACTCTGGAGTCCATCCGCGGGTACATTCTTTTTGTAGAGCTTCATGGCAGACGGTTGAGAAAACTGCGATAAACTCGCGGAAATAAACGTCCCCACCAGCAAGGCGTACCAAGAACCAGAGAGTACAGCAAGCAGCACGATGAATACGGTAATGGCGGATATGAAATCACACCAAACCATGGTCAGCTTCGGACGCCAACGATCCGCGAACGTGCCGCCAATGAAGGCGAAAATGAAAATAGGCGCTGTCTCTACAACGGAAATCAAGGATACATACTGCGGATTATTATGGGTAATGTCCGAGATATAGAGAAGGATAGCGAAATTACGGATCCAAATACCGAGCTGCAAGAGCACGCGGGACAGGATAATGGTACGAACATAACGATTGGTTAACAAAGGTCTCAGTCCTTTCGATTAATATTTACTAAATTACTAATTTACTAAATTAGTAAAACAACAACCAAATCATAGCTCACTCGACTGAAGGAAGTCAATATGGATTTTTAAATTGGAAATAAAAAACGGCTGCCCTTGAGGGCAACCGTCATGGTAGTACGTCATTCATTTTCGGTGAATTTTACGCACCGCGAACAGATAAACAATCGTGGGAACCGGGGCCTGAATAATGCCCCAAATACCCCAAAACCAAGGGTGGCGAGCGCCACGCCTGCGGGAGTCAACGTACAGCCATGTGCTTTGTACGAGTAAAATCAATGCGATACCGATCCATGCCCAAAGGGGCAGTTGATCGAATTTGGATTCAGTTGGTGTCATGAGAATCCACCTGCTTTCTTAGGATTAGCCAAGCTAACGGAACCAATATGGCCGCGGCTTGGATGGAGAGGAAGGCAACTGGCTTAGCCGTTACCGTGAGATAATACACATAAAACAAAAGCATCGCGCCGATCCATAGGATCACTAGATCGCGCACTAGTCTGGATTTCCGCTTACTTTGCGTCGCGGCAATTTGCTGATCGAACCAAGCAATGCTCGGCGTTGGCACGTGGACTGCAGCCTCGAGGAGGTCAAGCCCCTCACGCAGCTGGCGAGAGGTTAGTTCATCGGCAAGCTCCTCGCTTGTCTGTCCCTCGCCACGCACTTTACGCTCTGAACGTTCCGCCTCAAGCTGCTTTTGCCGCTGCTGCTTGTGCAACTCATCATCCATCTACATCAGCTCCTTCCGTAGTTGTTTTAATGCATGGTGCACCCGAGATTTCACGGTGCCCTCCGCAATGCCGAGCATGCCGCCAATTTCCTCATAGGTGTATCCGTAGTAATGTTTAAGAATAAGTGGTATGCGACTATCCCGCGGCATATCGGCTAAGGCATCTAACACCTCCGGCCAAGCGTCATCCGTGTGATGTGCGGTCTGCCATTGCAATTGGCGTAAGGATTGCAGTTGCTCTTTCTCCTGCCACTTGCGCTCCCAAAGGCGGCGTCTGCTCTGATCGATCATCAACCGAGTGGCGATGGTGATTAACCAGGACGAGAACTTCGAAGTCCCGTTGTAGAGCTTTATTTTCTCGATACATCGGGCCATTGTTTCTTGCGTAAGATCCTCAGCTTGAGAGGGATTCAGCGTGATTTTGACTAAATATTTATACACAAATGCATAATGCTTCTGCAGAAGCTGAGACAGAGCGGCGGTGTCGCCTAGCATGGCTTGACGAATGAATTCATTCTCTTCCAAGTGATTGAACACCCTCTCTGTCTGGTTTCATAGATAGTACGAATAGCTCCTGCAAACCGTTCACAGCCCCACGAAAAAATATGTAGAATGATTTATTAGCTTACCACGGCAACGTTCAGACATGTATAATGACAGCAGGTAAGTCCAAATGAATGAGATGACTAATGGAGGACAACATATGAAACAAGGCATATATGCAAGAGCGGGACTATCTCCTGAAGAGTTGGAGGAAGTTCGAGCGCTATGGGAGCTATGTAATAAGCATGAAGGTATTGACATTAAATTAAACTGGGGCACTTTATCCAGCCGTCCTGCTGGTGTGACGAATGATTTCGTATATTATGAAAATGACCGGATTGTCGGTTTCCTTGCTATTTACAGCTTCTTATCTACCGAAGTGGAAATCAGCGGCATGGTGCATCCTGAGGCGCGGCGCCGAGGGATTTTCAACCAACTTGTTCAAAGGGCCATGGAAGTGTGCAGCCAAAGAGAGGTTCCTAAACTTATTTTCATCAATGAGCGTGGCTCGGAAAGCGGAAAGGCTTTTTTGACCAAGCTTGGCGCGGCGTACTCTTTTTCGGAGTATGTGATGGAGCTGAAAGAGCAGGTAATCCCGCCCGCCTCCACGCAAACAGAATTGAGCATTCGCTTAGCAGATAGTTCCGATACGGAACTGTTGGTTAAGCTGAATATGTCAGGCTTCGACATGACGGAAGCTGACACACGTGAGTACGTGATGCAAACCATTACGGGTGACAAGGAACGGACGTGGATTGCGGAGCTAGGTGAGAACAAAGAGCCGATTGGAAAGCTGGGTGCGATGGTGGAGCCGGGCGTTAGTGGATTTATTTATGGTTTTTGCGTGCTGCCTGGGATCAGGGGCAAGGGGTATGGTCGTCAGATTTTAAGTCAAACGATTACAGCGCTGAAAGAGCAAGATCAAGCGGAGCATATCAAGCTGGAAGTGTCGGTAGAGAATGAGAAAGCGCTCGGCCTCTATGAATCCTGTGGATTTGCAACGAAAAACGCGAATGACTATTACGTGCTCCTCCGCGCATAAAATAAAAGGATAGTACAGCAGATTCTGCTGTCTATCCTTTTTTGCTTTTGATATATTGTCGTCCGCCCTCTCAACATACCGCCGCGACCAGCTTACTGGAAAACCTCCATCTATTTTCACCAATTTAGCTCGATTTGGACGATTAGCTGGATAATGTACAGGTAAAATCCCCAATCCCCACCGTTTCAGCGTAATAGGGTCATATTAACTGGAGGAAATCCAGTTGTTTTATCCGATGTGAGAAAAGTGGCAGAATTAGCTGTAGTTTATACAGGTAAAGTTGCGATTGTACGATTTTGCGTTGGTGCGACGGCGAAAATGGTGGATGGTCAAGGTACGATGGAGAGGGCCGTGTGTATACAAATCCATTAATGATATATGAGTTCAGATGACGCGCTAATAATCGTACCCGTGTTCAGCCCCGCACAGATGTCCTTCATCGAGCCAGGTTTGTCGAAATTGAACACGTGAATCGGTACATGGTAGTCCCGCGCTAGAATAAAGGCAGATTGATCCATCACCTTCAAATTGTGCTGAATCACATCGTTGTAATGGAGCGATTTGTACTGGAGCGCCTCTTGATGGTGCTTCGGATCTTTGTCGAAGACACCGTCCACGCCTTGTTTGGCCACGAGAATGGCATCGCAATTGACTTCAATCGCCCGCTGTACAGACGGATAATCCGTCGTAACGAAAGGCTGTCCGTTTCCGCCGGCGAAAATGACGATGTACCCTTTTTCCAAGTGATGAATGGCTCGTAAACGAATGAAAGGCTCTGCCACAGATGCGATTGGGATGGCTGTCATAACACGCACCTCGGCCTCCGTCTTCGCTTTCAACACACCACGCAGCATCAAACTGTTGATGACTGTTGCGAGTGTGCCGATGTTATCAGCCTCCGCTTTCTCGATGCCCCAGCTTTCGCCCATATTGCCGCGGAAAATATTACCTCCACCAATCACAAGACACACTTCAACGCCTAAATTCACGACGGTCATAATTTCATTGGCGATATGATCCAGCTGTGTAGGGTCAAATCCGAAGGAGTTATCACCTGCGACAGCACCGCCACTAAGTTTAATGAGGACTCGTTTGTACCGTAAAGCCATTACCATATCCCCTCTTTCTGATGAGAACGCCTGTACGATAGATTGTGTCTGACTAGGAAGTATAGTGCGGTAACCAACGGATGCTTACAAAAAAACACTAAAGCCTTAGATGCTCTAGTGTTTGCTGTGTCTGCTTCCTCATGTTAGATGTAATTGTACATGAATTAAGCGGGATTTTGCAATTTTTGCGGAACTCGCATGTGGACGATGAGCCCGATGATGACTAGGACCAGTAAGGAGCCAAGTGCGACTCGACTTGCTAAGTTGCCAGTAGAGGCCATAGCCCATGTGATGGAGCCGTAGAGTAGAGGTCCGACAATGGAGGACACCTTCCCTGAGAAGGCGAATAGGCCGAAAAATTGACCGCGTTTTTCTTCCGGTGTTAGCTGCACGATCAAGGTACGAGAGGTCACCCACATCGCACCCATAGAAACACCATACAGGCTGCCTGCTACCCAGAAGATGCTCTGGCTTGTTGCTAAAGAAGCGAGGGAGATGGCCACAATGAGGATGATAGCGACAATGGTTACGGCTTTCTTAGGTCCAATACTGCGTGTCACATAACCGAATAGGAAGGACCCGATCACGCTAGACACCGTGGATACAAGATAAAGTAGAATGAACTGCCCCGTCGAGAAGCCCATGACGGTATTCGCATAAATGGCCATAACGGCAATCGCCGTAGCAATGGCATCGTTGAAGAAGAAGTAGGCGATCATGAACGTGAAAGCTGCTTGGTACTTTCGAGCTTCCTTGAACGTCGTCCAAAT
The DNA here is from genome assembly GCF_013141695.1 of Paenibacillus plantarum. Classification (GTDB taxonomy): domain Bacteria; phylum Bacillota; class Bacilli; order Paenibacillales; family NBRC-103111; genus Paenibacillus_E; species Paenibacillus_E plantarum. The sequence continues at coordinate 73,820 of NZ_WHNY01000093.1, read as the reverse complement.
CTCGCGATAACCGCTAAGCAGCGACTTATTGCTAGCCACTGGCTTTTGCCGCTTCTCTTTGTACAAGAACATGATCGGCAGTGAAAAGATGAGGAACATGACCGCACTTGGAATGAATGTACTCTCGAAGTGGTTATCGTGAACGAACAAGAAAGCAATTAGACCCACGAGCGTACCTACATAACCGACGGCTACACCAAATCCGGAGATCAAAGGAATCTCGCGTTCATTGCCCAGATCAGAGATCATGGAGTCATAGAACACTAAGCTGGAGTTATAGAAAAATTTGGCGACCATGAAAAATAAAATAACACCGAGAATGGATGTATTGAGGCCGAGCCACTCTGTATTTGTATCCCATACGGCCGATGCCCCCATCAAAAATGTTGCGATGATCGCGATCAGTGTGAAGGGGACGAGATAGGCTTTCTTTTTGCCCGTACGATCAATCCAGACACCGAATAAGGGAGATAGGAGCACCAAGAAGAAGCTAGACAACGCATTGGAGTACGTGATGAACGTACTTGCAATCTGGTTCATTTCCTCGCTGCTGCCTAAGGTTTCTTTTAAATAAAAAGGGTAGAACACAGTTACGATATTGGAAGAAAAAATGGTATTTGCAAAATCGTACATCGCCCATGCGAAAATAGGCAGGGAGAAAAATAACGCCCAAACACTGCGGCCTTGCAATGGTTTGGAAGCGGGTTCAAGCTTTGCCATACGGGCACACCCTTTCTCTTCACTTACCTCTATTTTTCTATTATATTGGCGATTCTGTAGGGAAATCCCTCTTCTTTACAATAATGATAAAAATCTCCCCCACCCTATAATAAGGTAGGAGAGATCAATGAACGGTTACTTGTCCGATGGAGGCCTAATGAGATCAACCTCAATCATGTCCTGATTCTCTTGCATTTTGAGCACATTAATGCCGTTGCGTTCTAAGGTGGTGGAGAGGGTTTCTTTGTCTTGAGCTGGGAAAACGTAGGCTAGGCTGCTTTTATTGTCGAGCAAGCGTTTCGCCACCTGTACAAGTCGTTCCATTGTGAACGGTTTTTTCAGATATTTCTCAATCTCTTTCTCATGATAATCATGAGGCGGATCGAGCGCTGTTGAAACAATGACTGGCGTTTGCGCATGCAAAGGATGCTTGTACAGGTCTGCGATGAAATCCCAGCCTGTTTTCTCGCCTTCTAGATGGATGTCTACGATAAATAGAACAGGACCTTCACCCTCACAGCGACGCAATGCGATCATGCCTTCCTCAGCGGAACGCAGTTGGATCGAAGGTAGACTTAGCTTATTTAAAGCGACTTGAATTAATTTGGCCAGGTTATCATCGTCTTCGAAAATAACGATTTTCCCGTCTAAGCCGGAAATCTCATATTGATCGAGTTCAATGCGGAACGTGGTACCATGCCCCATTTCAGACGTATAGGAGATGTGCCCGCCATGGCCCTCGACGATTTCTTTTACAATGGCGAGACCGAGGCCTGTGCCACCTATTTGACGGCGGTCGGAGTTGTCGACACGGAAAAATTTCGAGAACATATGCTCATTCGCTTCCGGTGGTATACCGAGACCGTAATCTTGAATGGCAATGGTAGCTTTACCGTCATGTGCCAACACATGAATGTCGATATGATCTGCTGCCGGCGAGTATTTGATAGCATTGCTAATGAGGTTATCGAATACTTGGCGAATACGATCAACATCTGCCCGTACCCAAAGCTCAGGCTCTTGCTGATGAATGACGATCTGATGCAGCTGCTTATCCTGCCATTGCTCTGCAATTTCGGTGACGAGAGACTGCAAATGAATCGGTGCGAAGTTGTACGATTGACGACCGGACTCCATCCGCTGTAGATCTAAGAAGTCATTGATTAAATTCGACAGGCGTTGGGCTTCGTTATAAATGGTTTCCATGTAACGTTTCTGCTTCTCTTGCGGAAGGTCGCGATGCAGTAAAATTTCGATAAATCCAAGCACACTGGCCAGCGGAGTCCGCAGCTCATGTGAAACAATGGAGATGAATTCATTCTTCATTTCATCCACGCGCTCTTCTTCCGTACGGTCACGGAAAACGAAGAGATAGCCTTGCTGCTCCGTGCCTTCGCTAACAACGGTAGCGTAGAGCTCCGCATGTTGGAGCTGTTCGTCCTGCTGAAAGCTGAAGCGCTGCGTCAAATGAGACAGCGAGCGATCTATCAAGGCCTCGATGGAAGCTGCTACCCCATGAAAACTAGGCGATTTGGCCCCAATCTCATAGCTGCAGCTAACAAGGTTCTGGCCGATCCGTTCATGTAGCCCGAAATATTGATTCATCCGATGATTGGAAAAGAGAATCATACCCTCTGAATCACACATCATCATACCCTCGTGGGCGGATTCTAAAATATTTTGAATAAGGTCATGCTGACCTTCTAATAGCAATTTCTCTGCCGTGAGTTGATCGTTCAGTAAGGCTAGGCTTTCTGCTTGCTGTAGTTTCTCATCATTGACGACCTGTGCATAGAACGCCAGCCCGAATTGACGAACTAAACCTTTGGTTAGACGTTGATTATCATCTTGATAGTGCGCGCATTGGTAACTCGTTAGTAAGAGAAAACCAATGACTTCTTGCTTATCATCTGTGAGCGGAATGTAATGATCGATAGCTCGTGTCATGCCGTTATGGACACCTTGCTCATTGCCTGTCACATCACGGGTATGTGTGATCGAAACCCCCTCTTCGAATACACGTCTGGCTGGGCCGAAGAGTTCGCTGCGTGAAGCTTGAATATGTCCCTTGGGATACCCGATAGAATGAATAACCTCGTAGGAACTGGCCCCGTTCTCTGATCGATCCTCGAGGACAACCAAAGCCGCATCCTGCGCAAGCGAATTTAATAAGGCAGGCAGCGTATGTTTCAAGAAATCAGTTAACTTCACATAGCCAGTGAGCTTCTCTTGGTATGAGGAGATGAGTTCCAAATCTCGTTCGCGCTCAGACAACTTAGCCAACGTAATCTGCTGTTCCTCTTGCTGGGCAATAATTTCCTCGTTCTGGGATTCCAGACTCTCCGCCATATAGCGGTAAGTTTCCTCGCTCTTGCGCAGCTCCTTCTCCGCTTGGTAGGAGCGTAAGGAGATGATGATGGACATAGCTCCTGCAAGAAGAGCGATCAGGAAGCCGACAATGGTGATCAAACGGGAGGTTTGACCTGCTTGCTGAGAAGCCTCAGAAGCTGAAGACGTAATCTGCCCAATATTTTTTTCGATACTCGTATGAATGACACGATAGCGATCCATTAGCGTTTTGCCGCCAGTGACACGGGCTTTCGCTTCTTCTATTTTACCTGCACGGAATAATTCTAAAGTCGTATCATAGTACTTTTGCAAATTGGTAATGGCTGGTATCGCCTGGGTATCAATAATAAGTTGTAGGGTTGGATATTTCTTGTCGTAGGACGAAAGCGTGCTTAAATCCATGGCGACCTGTTCTCTCCCCGTGGTATAAGGCTCAAGGAACTGTTCATTGCCTCCACCTAGTTGGTAACCGCGGAGACCCGTCTCCTGATTGATTAAGCTGGTCAATAAACTATTGGCCGTCGTCAGAATCGGAATCGCCTGATTCACAATCGCATTGTTTTCTCTCTCCATATTTCGAGAAGCCATATAGTTGGATACACTGACGAAAGCTAGTAAAACGACTATTAAAATGACATATAGCATGGAGATCCGCGATCTCGTGAAAGTTTTCATTCCAATCGGTCACCTAACTTCTAATAGAATAAAAGATCACCTAGAAATTCGACAAACATCAACAAATTCCTCTAAAAATCGATAATGTTATGTTTTCTTCCATCATAGATTGCAGAAAAGGGAGATGTCGTTTAAAATATGAGTCAATAACGATATGGATGTTAAGTCATGTGACATAAAAATTTCCAAGAGGGAGGCGCACTGTGCAGGTGAAAAACATCAAGATTCCGCCGCGTCATGAAGTACGTCCTTATTTTCAACCGATTATCTCTTTGCAGAGTCAACGAATAATAGGGTATGAAACACTAGGTAGATGGGTTCGCGAGAGTGGTGTGGAGAGCTTAGGTCCTTTTTTCAAAGACCCAGAGATTTCCGAAGACATGCAGCTAATGATTGATCGTCATTTAAGAGAGCAGGCCATTGAACGAATAGTCGCTGCATCGGACGAGAGCGAACTGTTTATTAACCTAAAGCCCTCTTGGATTTATAGAACTTACAAGCGAACGGGCATCTTACCAACGATTGAATTGTTAAAAAAATACAAGATTAATCCCTCGCGGATCGTCATTGAAATCACCGAGGAGGAATTTACGGGCAAGCTCCAGGAGCTGACGTGGATTGTTGAATTATATCGTGAATTCGGATGTACGATCGCCATTGATGATGTCGGAAGCGGCTTTAGTAACTTCGACCGAATTGCGAGCTTGCAGCCGAAGATCTTGAAGGTTGACCTGAATATTTTGAAAAAGAGTATCGTCCACGATGGCTACAAGGCCGTTATGCAGTCTTTCTCCATTGTATCTGCTCAGATTGGTGCTTCCCTACTCGTTGAAGGCGTCGAAACGAAGCAGGAGCTGCGCAGCGCTTTACAGGTTGGGGCTAGATATGTACAAGGTTTTTTGTTCTCAAAAGCAGAGCCAGACCTGCAGCGTCCAGATGCCTACAAAGCCATGCTGGAACAGGAAATTAAATCGTTCGGACAGGATGAATTTGGGCGATATCATCACCTGCTGAGTGTACATCAAAGGCTGGATGCGTTAATCAACGCCTCCGTTCACTTCTCGACTGCGGAGGAGGCTGATGCGGTAATTGAGCAAACCATCGGTAACGTTACGGACAATTGTATCCGCATGTATATTTGCCAGGGCGATGGCTATCAGATTTCCTCTAACTACACGCGTTCCGAAGATGGATGGGGCAAAGACGAGAGCTACCGTCAAGCGAATTGGACGTGGCGGCCATATTTCATCTCTAACATTCTGATGATGAATCTGCAAAAGCAAGGCATTCTCTCCCAAGCCTATACCGACTTGGATACCTCACGACAGATTCAGACTTACTCGTGTGCGATGGGAGAGGGTTATTATTTGTTTTTGGATTTATTGATTTGATGGAGGGGAAATAACCAAACACCAAGTACAAAACACCAAGTACCGCTCCACATTTCGCGAATAGATGGAAAAAGTACAGTTAATTTCAATGATAATACTGAAATGGAACGCTTAAATGGAAAACCTCCAGTTAATTTTGGAGAAGTGGTCATAATTCATCGGAATCGGGCAGATTAGTTGTAGGTTTTACAGTTAAATGAGTTATTTAAGAGAATTGAATGAAAATAGCTGGAGTTTATACAGTTAACTCCTTGGATTAGCTTGTTGGTGGATGGGGTAGTGTGGAGGATGGAAGGGTAGATAGAGAAACGTGGCAGTAGAGCGAGAAATAAGGGAGCTTGTAGGGGGAGATAGAGTGAATGGAGGAAGAATAGCTAGAGATGGAAAGAAACGGAGAGTAGATAGCGTATAGCAGCAGAGGTATAAAGAGCGTAGGTTACAGTGAAAGTGGTAGTTGAGTACATAGAGAGATAGAACTGAGATGGACAACGGATACACATGGAGCACAAAAGAGGTTATCCCAGGTGAAGCTTGGGATAACCTCTTTTGTGTGTGAAGCCAGCGTCGTGCCTCAAACCGCAGACCTCGAAGCCTCTTTACGCCTCTACCCACTCGCGGCGGAGCGAGAACAAATCGCGCAGCTCGTCGGTCGACAGCTCGGTGATCCAGTTCTCACCGGAGCCCACGATCTGCTGGCTGAGGCCGAGCTTGCGCTCGATCATCTCGTCGATGCGCTCCTCCAGCGTGCCGAGTGTCACGAACTTGTGCACCTGCACATGTCGCGTCTGCCCGATCCGGAAGGCGCGGTCTGTGGCCTGATTCTCGACGGCGGGGTTCCACCAGCGATCGTAGTGAAACACATGATTCGCCGCCGTCAGGTTGAGCCCGATGCCGCCGGCCTTCAGCGAAAGAATGAACACATTTCGCTGCTCGTCGACCGGCAGGTCATCATTGTCTTGGAAGTGCGCGATCATCTCATCGCGCCCATTCTTGGATGTTCCGCCGTGCAGGAACAGCACTTTTTCGCCGAGCTCCTGCTGTAGCACATGCTGCAACAGGTTGCCCGTCTCGACAAATTGCGTGAAGATCAAGCATTTGTCGCCCTCTTGGCGCAGCTCCTGCACCATCTCGAGCAAGCGCTCAAGCTTGTTGGAGCGTCCACTCCACGGGGCGCCGAGCCCTTCCTTGAGCAGCAAAGCAGGGTGGTTACACACCTGCTTGAGCTTCGTCAACGCAGCGAGGATGAGGCCTCGCCGCTCCATCGCAGAAAGCTTATCCAGGCGATCGAACATATCCTGGATGTAATTCTCGTACAACGAGCCTTGCTCTGCTGTGAGCGAGATGAACGTTTTGGACTCGTTCTTCTCTGGCAGATCCAGCTGGATCGCCGGATCTTTCTTCTCGCGGCGCAGTAAGAACGGGCGGATCAGCTTCTGGACTTTGCCAATCGTCGCCTCATCGCGCGTCTTCTCGATGGCGTTCACGTAGCGAGTCGTGAACTCGCGCACGGTGCCGAGATAGCCAGGATTCGCGAAGTCGAAGATCGACCATAGCTCGGTCAGACGATTCTCGATCGGCGTTCCCGTCAAGGCAATGCGATGGAAACCATTCAAGCGGCGAATCGCCGTAGCTTGCTTGGTATAAGCGTTCTTGATATTTTGAGCTTCGTCCAAACAGATCGAGTTCCAGGCAATTGCGCCCAGCTCACTCTCATCTAGATGGGAAAGCGTATAGGAGGTCAGTACCAAATCATAATTGCCGACGATTTTCTCTCCGAAAGCAGGGCCTTTTAACCGCTGCGGCCCATAGTGAAGATGGACGCGCAACGAAGGCGCAAATCGTTTCAGCTCCATCTGCCAGTTGCCCAGCACGGAGGTTGGACAAACGAGCAACGATGGTGTATCTGGCTGCTCGGTCTCTTTGACCGTGAGCAAGTACGTGATCCATTGGATCGTTTTCCCGAGACCCATGTCATCAGCTAAGCAGCCGCCAAGGCCGAATCTACGCAAGAACAACAGCCACGAGATACCGTCCACTTGGTAGTGGCGAAGGGAGCCGTGAAAGCTAGGCGGCGGTTCAATCGTCGGAATCGCCGAGGTCTGCGTCAACTGTTCGATCATGTGGCGCAGCTGCTCGTTCAACTCGACCTCCATGTCGAGGTAGCGCATCGCATCAGGATCATCCTCGGCAGGCAGCAAGCCGCCTGCGTCACCGGCAAAATGCAGCTCCAGCACATCGCGGAACGACAGCCCCTGCTTCTTGTGCACTTGCTTCATAATCTGCTCGACCTGCGCCATGAATTTCGGGTCGAGCTGAATCCAGTTGCCGCGAATCTGGATCAGCTTACGCTTCTCCTCGAGCAATTGACGGAATTCCTCTTCCGTCAGCTCCAAATCGCCAACAGCCAGCTTCCAGTCGAACTGCATCAGCTGGGTCAGCCCGAACATCGTCTCCCGTCCAGAACCGACGGAAGACTTGATCTTCGCGCGCAGCTTCGGCCGCATCTTGCGGATGCGATCCCACCACGCCGGCAGGAACACGCTTGTTCCTGACTCAACAAGCCTTACGCTTCCCTCTGCGAGGAAGCGCCAAGCCTCCTCCTCCGTCACCGACTGACGGAGGACGCCTTCGCCCGCATCCAGCCACGGCAGGATGCGCACCCACTTCGCCGTGTCGCGCTCGACACGGGCGATTTCAGGCAGCCAAGCCTCTGGCAGTGGCTGTTCCCCTGCGACCGGCTCGCCGACGGTCGTCACGGTGCGCAGCACCTCAGGCGCCAGCCGGTCCTGCAGCAGCACGCGCAGCTGCCAGCCTGCGCCGTGCGCCAGGTCGGGCTCGACGAGCTGCAGGCACGTACGCATTGGCGTCCGGTCCTGACGCCAGCCAATGCTGACGAGCCAGTCTTCCTCGTCCAGCCACACCTCTGCGCTGACATCGCCGCGCCGCATTAACGGATACGCAGCTTCGAGCTTGCGTAAATTGTCCTTCATGATCCCGTCGGCATCGACCCATTCCGGGATCAAGGCATGAATCCAGCGTGATATCGCTGGAGTCTCAAGCAATTGCAGCTCTTCCGGCAGCTGCAGCTTCCAACCGATTTCACCGGACTTCCATTTCTCATAGTCCGGCATGAAACGACCTGTCGCAAGCGACTCGCGAATAGCAGGAGCCAGCGCAATCACATCAGCGGAAGAAGCATGCCACTTCAATTGTAAGTGCTGAACAGGCTGCGGTTCGCTGAAATAATCGAGCGCTTCCAGCGGCAGCAGTTCGATGCCTTCCCGATTTTGCCATTCGCTCGGTTCCATGAAGGTGCCGAAGAAGGAGGCGCGATGCCAGGCGAATAGCATATGTTTTAAATCAAGAGCATCCCAAATACCACCGTTTTCACGGGAACCCCATAGAAATAATGACCCGTTAGGTAAGGAACTAACGTGAACGGTCAGCGCGCTGGTTTCGATCATCGAATCCATTTTCCTTTCTTGAGCTCTTCTTGGAAAGCACGCAAACGCGAGAACTTATCCGCTAAGCGGTAAATATAGTGCTCCCAGCGGTCATCCTGGCCGATGTGTTTATAGATGCTATGCAGCTTCTTGAGCAGGCGGACTGCCGTCTTGTAAGAAGCCCTATTTTTCTCCAGAACAGCCCGTTCGGCTGCTTGATGATAGAGCGGAAGGAGCAGCGCGGAGTCGTGCTCTTCGATCGCTTTGAGCTCTATTCCATACAAATTCAAAGGTGAAATCCGATTCGCCAACTGCAAATCCACCCATTGACGGTACCGTTTCGTTTGCAGCAAATACGCGGTGTAATAGTAGTAGGAACGTGGGAGTAAGGACTCCATCACCTGTACCCATTCGCTATCGTTTGCCAGATGCTTCGTGGTATCTAGCCAATATTGGCAGAACGTGCGGAAATCATCATGATTCGCATTCGTTATCGAGGGGAACAGCCAGCGCAACCAGACCAGCATGTGATCCCACTGTCCATCGCTCGCGAATTTATTTAAATAAAGGAAGAAATCCTTCGCATGCGGGTGAGCCAATTGCCCAAGACGTTCGAAGGCTTGCTCGGTATGCCCCTGCATAATATCAAAGTGAGCCCTAGCCGCAAGCAACGAATCCTTTTTCTTCGGAAGCAGTTCCTTCTTGGCCAAAAGACCGTCGAGACGTGTTACTTCCTCTTTCTGCGCGCTAGGTTGATCGGTCAGCTTCCACCAGATGAAACGATATACGAACAGCCAATCAACGGGACTGTCCTTGCCTTGCAGGGCGGATTCTCCGACCATTTTCATCGTGGATAACCATATCTTAGGCTCCGCCAGGAAAGAGCGGTTCACATCTATGCGGTCGACGAATTCGACAAGCTTATCTTCACAGTTTTTGGCGGAAATTTTGCACCCGTTTTCATGATAGTAGCTGAGGTAAGAGCTTTTCGTTTCTTGATAAAATTGTTCGATCTTCCGCATCATGAACAGCACAATGTGGAACATATACAGCTCACGCGTGGTATCGCGCCAATTGGCTGCAAAGGTCGGCAACGACTCCAAGGCGGACTCATAGAAGGTTTCTATGGAATGTTGATGCGAGATGGAGAAGCCGTGAAACTTTCCTTCAAAAAAACGATGCCAATCACTCGGCATACTCTCTTCCAAGGGTACGTTCGCCTGTGCGGCCGCTTTGCGTTCTTGTATAACGGAAGCTGCAGCACTTCGGGCTGGCTTCTTCCGTGTATGGATTTGCTGTTTGAGCTGCTGTAGGACAAGCTCTGCACGACCATAAGCGGCGTATAGGCTGAAAAACGTAGCACCGATATGCTGACAGAAGCCATCGAAAGAACAAGTGCAGGTACTTGCAGCGAAATTTTCTAAATGAACTTCTACCTTATGGACTTGTTTGCTTGTGACGGTGGCTAGAACACTAAGCCCTTTGAGATCAACCTCGGTCACGCGGCCTTTATGATAATACTCCCAGCCTTGCTCCAGACGGATAGCGTCAAAGTGAAGCGGGATTTGCTTGATGAGGTAGTTCATTCGATTTTTGGGAATTTGAAGTTTCAACATGTGATCGTTCCTACCCTCCGAGCGGCGCATTCCTTCTTCCATAGTAACAGATTTTTTCCGAAATTGCCCATTTCCACAGTTTATGCCAAAGGTGATATTTTTAATCCGTGCTGAAAGGGGTTAACCCTGCATTCTTACCTAGAATATGATAAAGTGAAGCTAGATGAAATGCTTCTTGAAGGGAGACTGCGCGAGTGGGTATTAAATTTGGTCGTGAATATAAGGATATTGTTACTGATTTTGTACGTGGGATCGAAATGGTGAATGGTTTCTATGAGCTGCTGGAGATGAATGCAGAAGACTGGCAGGAGCTGGACGAAAGTGAACAGGAAGAATGCCTGCGTACGCTGGCTGATGATATATTCTACGGACTAGGCAGTTCACCGGTGATGCAGGTTGGCGCAGGATCAGTTAAGCATGATGCGGGGAATCACGTGCTCAAGGTGCATGATGGCGAGAAGCTGGTTTCGGTCATTTATTTGGTTTAAAACAGGCAGAACTGTACGATAGAAAGGTGTAAAGAAGCTATGTTGGATGGCGCAAGAAAGGTTCTACAACAGGTTTACGGGTATCCTGAGTTCCGGGAAGGCCAGAAAAATATTATTACGAACCTTCTCGAAGGGAAAGATACGCTAGGAATTATGCCGACAGGCGGCGGGAAATCGATCTGCTATCAAGTGCCAGCCCTGCTGATGGAGGGAGTGACGTTAGTCATTTCCCCTCTTATCTCTTTGATGAAGGATCAGGTGGATGCACTTGGCGCTCTCGGTGTTCCGGCCACATTCATTAATAGTACGTTGGAAGCTAGAGAAGTGGAACAGCGCATGCAGGGGGCTATGCAGGGCAAATATAAGTTGCTTTATATTGCGCCTGAGCGTCTAGAGTCGGAACGGTTTCGCGCACGGATGGCGGCGTTGAATCTGCCTCTGGTTGCGATTGATGAGGCACACTGTGTCTCGCAGTGGGGACATGATTTCCGTCCGAGCTACGTCTCGATTGCTCCTTTCATTCGGCAGCTGCCGAATCGGCCGATTGTGGCTGCTTTTACAGCAACTGCTACTGCTGAGGTCACTGCGGACATTGCGCGATTGTTGGATCTGGATGCCGCAGGGATTTTCATCAATGGCTTCTCACGTGACAATTTGGAGTTAACCATTCTTCGCGGTGAGAAAAAGCGGGATTACATACAGAACTATGTGAAGGAACATACGCATCAGCCCGGCATTATCTACGCTGCGACGCGTAAGGATGTTGAGGATTTGTACGAAACGTTGCGCAAAAAAGGCTTCGCCGCAGGCAAGTATCATGCCGGCATGTCCGATGATGAGCGCTCCTACATGCAGGAGGCGTTTCTCTACGATGATATTCGCGTGATGATCGCGACGAACGCTTTCGGGATGGGGATTGATAAATCCAACGTCCGGTACGTAATTCACTACAATATGCCGAAAAATATGGAAGCTTATTACCAGGAAGCCGGCCGTGCGGGGCGTGATGGTGAGCCAAGCGAGTGTATTCTGCTGTTCAGTGCGCAGGATATTATGACGCAGAAGTTCCTGATTGAGCAGAACCAGCTCTCGCCTGAGCGCAAAGCGAATGAGTACAAGAAGCTCCAAACCATGATCGACTACTGCTATTCGCCGCGCTGTTTGCGGAACGCTATTTTACATTATTTTGATGAGCAAAATATTAAAGACACCTGCGGGAACTGCAGCTCCTGCAAGGACGATCGTGACACCGTCGACATTACGGTCGAGGCGCAGAAGATCTTCTCCTGCATTCGCCGCATGAACGAGCGCTTCGGGATTTCGATGGTCGCTTCGGTTTTGAAGGGCTCCAAGGCGAAGAAGATTATGGACTATCGATTTGATCGCTTGCCGACACACGGGATTATGAGCAACTTGCCCGAAAAAGAGATCGCTGAATTGATCAATGTGCTGATTTCGGAAGGTTTCTTGCAGCTGTCCGATGGTCAATACCCGGTTGTTCGTTTGATGCAGCCTGCTGCCGAAGTGCTTCAGGGCAAGCTGACCGTGAATCAAAAGGTGCGCAAGCAACCCGTACGCGCTGTTGCCGCGATGGACAATACGTTGTTCGAGCAGCTGCGATTGCTGCGCCGTGAAATGGCTGCGCGTGAGAAGGTGCCGCCTTATATTATTTTCGCCGACAGCACGTTGCGTGAGATGAGTGAGAGCTGTCCGACTACGGAAGCCGCGATGCTGCGCATCAAAGGGGTCGGTGAGGTGAAATACCGCAACTACGGGAAGCCGTTCTTGGAGTTGCTTCGGACTTATGCGGGAGAGAGTGATATGGGTGTAGTTGCCTATGATTACGAGTGAGGGAGTGGGGACACGATCATCCTCACGAGTAGGTGCATCGACCCTATTGCTAACCCAGAATGGGCCTCAGCAATAGGCGTCGATTTCAGAGCCGATTGTCCCCTTAGAAAGGTGAGGTCACATACGCTTCCAAATAAGGGTCTGCCATAACGCTCTTTGTTCCATATACAGATTCTACGAGAAAATAGCATGATGAAATAACGCTATTTCAATCAAAACGAGCGGCATACGCCGTTTATATCATAATAAGGCTATGGGATAACGTTATTATCCTGAAATCTCTTCTATGCTAGCAAATAAGGTGTTTTCATAACGTTATTTTTGGGTTGCCATATTTATTAATATATAAGCTGGCGGTAGAAGTATCGAGGAGTTGGTGAGAGTGAGGCTAGAGAGAGTAACTGTGGATGAGCGATTGTCCACGTTGGGAACGTGGAACCTTGAAGCTGAGGAAAGCAAGTGGATCGTGCGGAAGTATCGATTCAAATCGTTCTTGCGGGGAATCGACTTCGTTAATGAGGTTGCTCGAATCTCAGAAGCAGTTAACCACCATCCCATGATCGCCATTGATTATAAAATGGTGACGCTGCGCCTGACCTCGTGGAGTGCCGGTGGCTTGACTGAGCTTGATTTCTCGACTGCTGCGAAGTTTGATCAGGCGTTTGCGGAGTTAACGTACTAAAAGGATAGTCGGACCTGTATAGATCATACAGTGGAAGTCAGCTGTTCCGGTTGGCGTCCACTTCTCATATGTATCCGTGATCGTGAAACCAGCACGCTGGTAGGCGCGAATAGCGCGCTCGTTCCAGACGAGTACCTCGAGGTCGATTTCTTGCTCGGGGGCTCTTTGTTGGGCTTCAGCCACAAGGAGTTGAACGAATTGCGTGCCAAGCCCCTCACCGGTTGTACCTCGGACTCCGCCAACATTTGCACCACCGCTGCCGCATAGATCAGGTCGAAGACCTAGGCCTAGTCGGGTAACGCCAACGATCGGGAAATACTGTACGAATCCGGTTAGCGTACCGTTTATATCCACCACACCGCGATATTGTTCATCCCTTATTTGGGGATCAGCGAATTCGGATTGGTTGTCGAGCATTGCGGCCCAAGTTGGCCAGTTGTAAATGTCGTAGGGAGCCGGATAGCTCCACGTGCACAGTTCCTGACAATTCGAATCCGTTAGTGGAACCACGCGCCAAGGTAAAGTTATGGTAATAGGTTCAGGCATATTGTGGGCAACCTTTCTATAAGCAGTATTTGGCCATTGTTCTATTTTAGACTAACAAATCCCCTTATTCTACCTGACGTCTGAAAGATACGGAACGACGTTCCGCAACTTTTTAACACTCAATGCTGAAGCGCCTGTTTTCATTATATCAATTACAATAAGGAGGGCACCCGTGATGACACAAGTGACCATTCGTGAAGCTGTCATGTCCGATATTCCCCAGCTCAAAACTTTAATGCTAGCTTATATTGTGGATTTCTATCAGTACCGACAACCGGAGGATGAGAAGCTGAACGCTTTGATTCATGAATTGCTCGAACAGAAAATTGGCATTCAATTTGTTGCTGAAACGGAGGAAGGGGCGTTAGTCGGCTTTGCGACGTTATACTTCACCTTCAGCACGCTGCGCGCCTCCAAAATTGCGGTGATGAACGATTTGTACGTTGTTGAAGCTGAGCGTGGACAGGGTGCGGCGGCAAAGCTTTTCGCAGCCTGCAAAGGATACTCAGCCAGACACGGTTATGCAAATTTAACCTGGACAACTGCACCAGATAACTTACGCGCACAAGCTTTTTACGATAAAATGGGTGGAGATCGAAGCAATTGGCAATCGTACTCCGCTAATCCCACAAGTGGGATGGGAGATTAACTGTAGGTAGGGGAAGGTGGCAGAAACCGTGGAAAATATCGTAAGTCAGTCGTGGTTGCTTGGGCAATTGGGGGATGCGAATATCGTCATCGCGGATTGTCGTTTTGCACTTGGTAAGCCTGAATCAGGCCGTGAACAGTATGAGCAGGATCATATTGAGGGAGCGGTGTATGTCGATTTGGAGAAGGATCTATCCGGTGCCATTATGGCGCACGGCGGACGACATCCGCTTCCGGATCTCGGTGCATTCTCGATCCTCGTCGGCAGTCTCGGCATTGACGGCACGAAGACCGTCGTTGCTTACGACGATCAGGGCGGAGCTATGGCATCGCGCTTGTGGTGGATGCTGAAATTCCTCGGCCACTCCGAGGTATACGTATTGGATCAAGGGTACGCCGCGTGGAAATCCGCGGGGTACCCGGTCACGGGTGAAGTGTCAGCGGTATTCCCGCGGACCTTCTCACCGAAGGTGCACCGCTCCATGCTGGCGAGCATGGATGAAGTGAAGGACAAGCTCGGCCGCCCAGGCACCGTGCTGGTGGATTCGCGCGAGGAGCGCCGCTACCTCGGCTTGGAAGAGCCGATCGATGCGGTGGCTGGCCACATCCCGGGCGCGCGCAGCTTCTTCTGGAAAGGCGTTCTCGGCGAGAACGGCGCTTGGTTGTCAGCTGCGGAGCAAGAGCAGCACTTCGCCGCGCTGCGCGACGCTGATGAAATCATCGTCTATTGCGGCTCGGGCGTGACAGCGTGCCCGAATGTGCTGGGACTTAGCGAAGCGGGCTTCGACAATGTGAAGCTCTACAGCGGAAGCTGGAGCGACTGGATTTCGTGGGCAGATAACCCGATTGCGACGGGTGAGGAAGAGTAAGTAGTATCAGAGTGTTGAATACATCGCCATGAGGGTTTAGTGCTCTGGCGATGTATTTTTTATGTTTCAAAGTCAACGTGGAATCAACACTTGCTTCGTGAAAGAACCTACATGAACCCTCAAACCAAACGCACGCGCTTATACCTCCTATGCACGTACAGACTGTCCCCCTGCCATTCTGTTCATATTCCGCTTAATTTCTATTTCCAGGAAAATCCAACAAGTCAACAAAATGCAGATGTAGGACATTTTAATCAACATGGAGTCAACAAGCAGTTTCTGGAAATGCTTACTGCAAACCTATGATCGAGTACTTGCCCATATGTTCTGTGAAGGAAAAAAGCCGATTCGAACCTTGTTTAAGGTGCGTCTCGGCTTTTGAATTTATTCCTTAGGCTACTCGATTTGATCGAAAACCAACATGGGGGATTAATATGATCTTAATATTAAAGTGTATTGGATTTAACATAGTGTACTCATAATGGTCATAGGTCATACAGCAACAAGAGGGGGGAAAATTTTAATGTCAAGAATAAAAAAGTCAACAACAAAATTGATTCTAGCAATTTTAGTAGTGCTTTTAGCTACAAATGGGCTTGCGATGCCTATGACTGCATCGGCAGCAGCACCCGCGACAATTCCTTCTCAAATCACATTGGCTATAGGTGGAGGCGCAGCACCCGGTAAAACGGCTATGGCTTTCAACTGGCTTACGGATTCGACGGTTAATGTTTCAGAAATCGTTTACGGTACATCTCCTGATCTAACCGGCGCAACAACAAAAAGCGCAACAGTCGCCACGGTGAATTCTTCGACTGTTGCGGGTAGTGTTCCAAGCGACAAGCTGGTAAACGTTAAAGAAGTTCGCACCTATCGTGTAGTTGTTCAGGATCTGATACCTGAATCCAAGTACTATTACAAAGTAGGTAACGCAACCAACGGTTATTCGGCGATCTCCAGCTTTAACGCTCCTGCAGATCCAGCGGCAAAAAAACCATTTTCTTTTATCGTTACTCCTGACACACAGGGAACATCTCCAAGCACGTATCAAAACACCGCCGACTTGTACGATTATATCAAGGCGAACCATCCAGATGCCGCATTTCTCGTCCATAATGGCGACGTAGTAGAGGATGCGAGCTTTTCGGATCACTGGCAGTATTTCTTTGATGCTGCGCAAAACCTTTCTAGTACGATGCCAATCATGGCTACCCCTGGTAATCATGACAATTCAATCTATGACCAAGATTCCGCTCAATATACCAACAGATTTAATTATTCATCTTTACAGAGACCAAGCGGTCTGTCCGCGGCTGCTGTTGGGACCGTATATTCCTTTGAATATGGAGACGCTTTGTTTATCTCTCTTAATTCTTTTGGTCTTAATCCCAGCGATGATGCTGTTCAGTGGAAATTCCTGGCCGATGAGGCGGCAGCATCGACTAAGCAGTGGAAGATTGTAGATCTTCATGCTTCGCCTTATGACCCAGGTGCAAGCCACTATGCAGTGGACAATGTAATCGGTAAAAAGTTTACCGATGCCGGCATCGATCTGGTTCTCGCCGGTCACGAGCATGCCTACGCTAGAACTACTTTAAAGACAACGTCTACTGCGTCGGGCACCGGAAGCATTCAAAAAGCGAAGTTCGGCGAAGCGCCTACCTATGTCATAGGCGGATCGGTGTACAATTACGCGTACAGCTTGAATGGCACCAAAGATACTACGTGGAACGACTTCTTCTATGATCTTCGTATCAACAAAACGGGTACAGGTGGCGGATCCATCTATTCGCCAGGCGTATACAGCAGAGCTGAGGTTACAAGCAACTCGATCATTTATAAAACGTACTATAAGGCGACTGGCTCGGCGAATCCATTCCGTGTCATCGATGAATTCACGATTTTCAAGTCCGGAGACGAAATCACCCAGCCGATAGGTGGCGGCACAGCGCCTACCTCGATGACATTCATGTTCGACAACTTTAATGAACAAACACGCAAACCAGAAAAGGACAAGTATATTGCTCGCTTTAACTGGGTAACTCCGGTAACAACAACGACGACGCAGCTCTTTTATGCGAAAAAGTCAGAATTTGACAGTAATGGCCACAAATTCACCGATTTTGTGATGGGCACCAATTTCACGGTAGATTTGAGGAGCAACATTGAGAACTTAAATTATACAGGTGCAGGGACACAATACTCCGTCGATCCTATCCAAAGCCATAAGGCACAAACGGCCGTCCTTGAGCCGGATACGGAATATGTGTACAGCGTAGGCGACGGCGTTAAAAATGTAACGAGCGTTACAGCGCCGGCCAGCTTCAAGACACCTGCCAGCAATATCAATACGTTTAACTTCAACTGGATTTCAGACGCCCAAGCAAACAGTACGCAAGGCTATGAAGCAACACTCAATAGCTATAAAAGTATGAGCAAAAAAGCGCTGGACCAAGCCTTTACAGATTTTCCGAATGCGGCGTTTGTTGTGAGCTCAGGCGACCAGGTCAACTTTGGTTTCGACACTTGGGAATGGGATGCATTCTTCGAGGCCAACCAGAGTTTGTTCTCAAGCACGCCGCTCTACATGGCGACGGGCAATCATGAGTTTGATGGAGCGGGTAACAGCTGGGCAAACAACAGCTGGACTCCTGTAGACCCCACACTGCAGAACTTTTTGGGTCGCCACAATCCGCCTAAAAATGGCGCTTCCTTCTACGGTGGCGGCGACGGCACGAAGAGCATAGTTTCAGGTACGACGAAATTGCAGCTCGAGTCCAGCAACTACTATTATGTATATGGCGACACGCTATTCTTAGTTATGGATTATCAGGATCAGAGTACTTCTGCACAGATCAAAGCACAGCAAGACTGGATGAAGGCCGTCGTGAAGCAAAATCCGACCAAATGGCGTGTTGGAATATTCCACAAAACGCTGTTCGGATATCGGATGGCTACCCCTGTATCCTCCTGGACGGACGCTTTTGATGCAGCGGGAATTGATGTGGTACTGATGGGACATGACCATATTTATGCCCGCACCAAGCTTTTCGCGAGTGGCAAAGTCGTTGCGGACTACGGAGACGGAACAACCTATCTAACGAACTACTCTGCAAATAAGGACAACCGCGGAGCGTTATACACTGGAAACACAGCCATTGCGTACATTGATATTAGAGAAGTCGGACGGGGATATGCCAACATTTCGATTTCACCTACTCAAATTAAAGTAACAAGCAAGGGTTTTGATAAAAGCGATGTACTGCAAACCGGGGATGTCGACGCGCTTGTAACCAACAAGCCGCGCACTTATGATTTGCAGGCGTGGAACTATCCTGCGGAACCGCAAGTAGTCAACGAGTTTACGATCACGAATATTGCCGTTAATGGAATTGCCAAAGAAGGACAAACATTGAATACCTCAATTACCCCGACGAGCGCTACAGCATCTTACAAGTGGGAGAGCTCGAAGGACGGTATTGCGTGGACGGCTATTGCAGGAGCAACTGCTGCTAGTTACGTGATCAAAGCGGCGGACGCAGGTTCATATTTGCGAGCCGTTGCAACGGGTACAGGTTTTTATAACGGAGTCGTGACCAGCACGGCCACAGCCAAGGTCACTCCTCTCGCTGGCAACAGCTCAGCAAAAATAAAAATCAAAACAGCAAGTGATTTGATTGCACTTTCGCAGAAATTTGGCACGCCTGAATATCCGGTTGACGGTAATTACGAGCTGTCGGCGGATATTGATATGAAGGATGTGGCGTTTACATCGATCGGCAGAGCTGCAGTTCCACAACAATTTATTGGAACATTTAACGGAAAAGGTTATACCATTAACAATCTCAAAATTTCGTCCACAGATACCAGTACTGGCTTCTTCGCTTATATCGGATCGGGTGGCAGAGTCGTAAATACGAATCTGGGGAATGTAGACATAGCCGGCGGCAATAGAACGGGGATCATAGCAGGGGTATCCAGCGGCACGATTGAAAACAGCTATGTGGACGGCAAAGTAACTGGCACCGGCTATACAGGCGGTATAGTAGGGTTGCTCTATGCGGGTACTTTGCAAAACACTGTGATGAACGCAGCTGTTAGCGGAACCACAGTAGGTGGCTTAATTGGAGGCACCAATTACAACGGCTCCGGTTGGTCACTTACGCAACAACCAACTGTTGGGAATGTAATTTTGAATAACGACGTAAGAGGTACGGTTACAAGGATCGGTGTTACTGATTATACCGGTGGTTTCATTGGTGATATGGGCGGCAGTTCGGGTAGCTTGCTTAAAACCTTAAATGGTAACGCAGTCTCATCAGCAGTTATTGCTCATGATAAAAAGCTGCTCGCAGGCTATTGGTCAAGCAGCAGGTCGATCATGGACGCCAATCAAGTGAACAACTATGACAGCACCAAGCTAAATACAACTGGAATACCTTCTGGAACCATTCCTGCTTTTGTAGGGAAGTCGACAGCTGATTTTGCACTGCAAGCAACTTACACGGCTTTGGGATGGGACTTTACGAATATTTGGAAATGGGATACAACGAAAAACGTACCCTTGCCTCGAGTGCTTGATCTTGGCGGCGCTCCAGCACAAATAAAAATCAAAACAGCAAGTGATTTGGTAGCACTGTCGCAGAAATTTGGCTCAGCTGAATATCCGTTAGACGGAAATTACGAGGTGTCGGCGGATATTGATATGAAGGATGTGGAGTTTGCAACGATCGGCGGAAACGACACTTCAAAGCCATTTATAGGCACATTTAACGGAAAAGGTTATACGATAAGTAATCTCAAAATATCGACCAGTAAAAATAGCACAGGTTTCTTCGCTTATATCGGCGAAGGAGGCAAAGTCGTTAATCTGAAATTGACGAATGTCGATATCGCAGGTGGTAATAGCACAGGTGCCATAGCGGGAGCTTCCCTGTTGGGAACGATTGAAAACAGTTATGTGGACGGTAAAGTAAAAGGTGGCAACTATACAGGCGGTATTGTAGGTACGCTCCATGCGGCTACTTTGAAAAATAACTTCTTACTTGCCGAAGTGACTGGAACTACAGTTGGAGGTTTGATTGGCGGTACTGGCTGGAACGGCGGAGGTTCGCCTATTACCCTACGACATGAATTATCGCCAACTGTAATTCTGAATAACTATGTGGGGGGAACGTTTGATAAGGTTGGCACCTATTCCGGCGCCTTGGTTGGGGATATGGGTGGTTCTGCAGGCAATCTGCTTCAAACCTTAACCGGTAATGTGGTAGCCAATTCCATTGTTGGGTCTACTCCTCCCGGACCAATCGCAGGCTATTGGTCCAGCAGCAGGCCGATCGTCGACACCAATCAAGTCAATTACTATGACGGCGCGAAGTTAAGCACAAGTGGAGTGACTACAACGGCTGTTCCTGCATTCAAATCAAAGGCGGTAGCTGATTTTGCACTGCAAGCAACTTACACGGCTTTGGGATGGGACTTTACGGACATTTGGAAATGGGATACAACGAAAAACGTACCCGTGCCTCGAGCGCTTAAGCTCGGCGACGAGGAAGAAGATAACTTCTTAACCATTATTGCATCGGCAGACCAAGGCGGTAAAATTACTCCAGAAGGAAATGTTTTGGTCGAGCGCGGACAGGGTCAGAAGTTTACATTTACACCGAATCAATATTATGAAATTGACACCGTAAGAGTTGATAACGTGGTAAATGATGCTGCGGCGGCGGCAGGTGAGTATATGTTTGAAAATTTGACAGCGGCGCACAATATTCAAGTCACGTTTAAGCTGTCCAATCCTTCTTCCACCGGAGGCAGCGGTAACGACAATGGTTATGATAATGGTAATGGCAATGACAGCAAACAAACGCTGCCTTCAGGTAGCGGTGGTATAGCTAAATTTGTGAATAACGCCATTACGATCGCAGTTCCTGCAGGGGCATCAGAGAAAGAATTGACGATTACAGTTGAGAAGGTATTGAATACTTCTCAGCTCGTAAGCAATAAAGACGTTCTTCTTAGCCCAGTGTATGAAATTTTGAAAAACTTCACGGGAAATTTCTCGAAGCCGATCACGCTGATCTTCACGTTCGATCCGAAAATGGTCGGCGCGAATCAAACCGCATCTCTCTTCTACTATGATGAGGTGAAAAAGACTTGGGTGGAAATCGGAGGCAAGACTAACGGCGACCAGATTACGGCGGAAGTCGATCACTTCACGAAGTTTGCGGTATTCACCGTAGATAAGAAAGTTGAAGAAAATACTGAAAGCCAGCCAGAAGAGACCTTGGAAGTAAAGTTCAGCGACATTGCAGACCACTGGGCGGAAGCAAGCATCAAACAGACAGCGGCGATGGGCATTGTCAGCGGCTATTCTGACGGTACATTCAAGCCGAACGGCGAGGTTACCCGCGCCGAGTTTGCGGTCATGCTGGCTCGCATGCTGAAGCTGCAAGGAAACGGAGCTGCCCTAGAATTTAACGATAAGGCTAGCATCGGCCAATGGGCGAAGCAAGGCATCGCACAGGCTGTGCAAGCCGGAATCGTGAAAGGTTACGGGGATGGCAGCTTTAGGCCGAACGCGAACATTAGCCGCACGGAGATGGTGACGATGATCGCGAATGCGCTTGGTATCGCCAATAACACCAAAGCGGCAACCACGTTTGCAGATGACGCCGAGATCCCTGCATGGGCTAGAGCAGCAGTTGCGGCAACTATAGAGCAAGGTATCGTTCAGGGAATTAACGGCAACAAATTCTCACCGAATCAAACGGCGACAAGAGCCGAGGCGACGGTCGTCCTTATTAGAGCACATGTGTTTGCCAGCAAGTAAAGTTTCATCTGATCCACAAAACCGGGCCCCGGGTTCTTGAAACAGGGGTCTGGTGATTTATTTAGCTATAAACTACCTTGAGGAATTCCTGTTTTCACTCTTCAGTAAGGTGACTTTATATGCCTTTCTCGAGTAGGTTATCCACTCTATAACTAATTGAACTTAAAGCTCTAAACAACAATGCATCATGGCACTTCTGGTGTAGCCCGACGTATGCCCTGAAACCATTTGCAGAGAAAATCCTCCAATTGGAGCGACTGGATTTCGTGGGCAGATAACCCGATTGCCACTGGTAAAGAGGAATAGCGAAAAGACCGCGCGGGACGGAAGATTGGCGTACAGTGTAATATCACTGTACGCCTTTTTGCGATGCTTCGGAGGCAGTGCAACGCAGATAATCATTCACAGGCGTATATTCCTATGAGACAATACGATTGAAACAAACTGCTTGCATATTCTTTGTGATGGGGGACATATAGTGAAGCTGGAAAGGCTCTTATCCATAATTATTCTGCTTCTGAACCGCCGTGTGGTGCAAGCCAAGGAGCTCGCGGAGCGGTTCGAGGTGTCCATACGAACGATATATCGAGATGTTGAAGTAATTAATGGGGCTGGCATCCCTATCGTCACCTATCAGGGAACGAATGGTGGCATTGGATTGATGGATGGTTACCGCTTGGATCATAATGTACTTACCAACAATGAGCTTGCGGACATCGTTACCGCCCTCCGCAGCATCTCAACCTCATACGGCAACGAGCAACAACTGCGGTTATTGGAGAAAATCCATAGCGTTGTCCCGCCTGCATACTCCGAAGATTTCCAACATAAGACGAACAGCGTGTTGATTGACTACTCGCCTTGGGACGGCAATGAAGAGTTGCAACCGAAACTTCAGCTATTAAAGGAAGCCGTAGATAAGTGTCTGATAGCTAGATTTACCTATTCCAATGCCGAAGGTGAAATATCATACCGTACGGTAGAGCCGTATATGCTCATCTTAAAAGGGAGACAGTGGTACCTGCAAGCCTACTGCCTGGAGAAAGAGCAGTTTCGGCTGTTCAAGCTAAAGAGAATGAAGGAGCTGGAGATAGCCCCGGGAAGAGTATTTATTCGCCGAGAGCTTCCGATGCAAGAACGTGACACGGGTCAAAACCCAAGCGAGCCGTCCCAGGTGACAGAGATCGTCTTGCGTTTCCATGCTGATTCTCGTCATTTGGCTGAGGAGTGGTTTGGCATCGAAGGGCTTGTGCCAGATGAACACGGTAGTTGGCTAGTAAGGAAGGCATACCCGGAAGATGATTGGTTGTATAGATTCATTCTCGGCTTGGGTCACCATGCAGAGGTTCTTGAGCCACCCCATCTGCGGGATATTATTGCTAGTCGTGCAGAGCAAGTTGCGAAAATATATCGCAGAGAGAAATCAACCTGACAGAAAGATGTCAGGTTTGTTGTTTTATACTAAATGCATTCCAATTAAAGGAGAATGATTAGTAATGAAACAAGACCAATCTGAATTGAAACACTCACTGTCGGTAGAATCGGCTACCCGCAAACC
The DNA here is from genome assembly GCF_013141695.1 of Paenibacillus plantarum. Classification (GTDB taxonomy): domain Bacteria; phylum Bacillota; class Bacilli; order Paenibacillales; family NBRC-103111; genus Paenibacillus_E; species Paenibacillus_E plantarum. The sequence continues at coordinate 50,152 of NZ_WHNY01000093.1, read as the reverse complement.
AATGGAGCCTGCACGTATAGAGGAACTTCCCTCTTTCACGCTAGCCGGAATTAGCGTCGTCACAACAAATGAAGCCGAATTTAGTGATAAAGGCAAAATCGGCAAGCTATTTGAACAATACTACTTACACGATATTGGCGGACAACTGGCCGCGTATGTTAAGCAACAGGGTCATTATAGCTGTTACTTCAACTACGAACAGGGCGATGCCGGACGGTATGAAGTAATGGTTGGCGTAAACGTTCGGGAAGAATTGCAGGATCAATATCCAGATTCCGTTTCTACGTTCACAGTTCCTGCTGCGAAATACGCCGTATTCGTTACAGAGCGGGGACCGATTATAGAGATGGTGCAGCGAGCTTGGGGCGATATTTGGCAATGGTCGCGACAATCCGGCAATGAACGAGCGTTCACAGGCGATTTTGAGTATTATAAACAGAATATCAATCCGAATGACGGGCAAGCCGAAATTTATATCGCTTTACGCCAATAGCCTGTTGCCGTCACCCGAAAAAATATGATGCGAGGATATTCCAGCTTGCAACGACAAAGCCTCCAAACCAGCATAAGCTTGGATTTGGAGGCTTTATAATAATAAGGAAAGGGAGGATCAATATGAGTTCGATTGAAAACATGAAAGTTGCCGCTGTATTTGAACATTATCCCAAACATATTCAACAGAAGATGTGGTTTCTTCGCGACCTAATTCTGGATACTGCAGCTGAGACCGAGGGCGTTGGTACCGTAGAAGAGACACTAAAATGGGGCGAGCCTAGTTACCTAACAAAAAATGGGAGTGCTATTAGAATAAACTGGAAAAAATCTAACCCGCATCAGTATGCCATATATTTTAACTGTCATACTATGTTGGTTGACACATTCAAGGAACTTTTTAGAGATAAATTTAAATTTGAAGGCAATCGAGCGATTGTGTTCGAGGAGAACGATGAAATACCTGTCGACGAATTAAAACAATGTATTTCATCGTCTCTCACTTACCATACCAGAAAGCATCTTCCCATGCTGGGCATATGATAAGGTCATTCGTCATCCGTTCCCGACTTTCTCCCACCCTGCAATTTTTGTGAGATTTTGATCTATTTTGTCCCCTCAATATGCTAGAATAAGAGAATTAGATGGAATAATTAGGCAGAGGGGCTTATAGATGAGGAACAAGAGTGGGATTCTCGTGGTGGGTTGTCTTGGTTTCATTGGAATACTGGTATTAATTGCGATCATTACAGCAGCAGTTGTATGGGGGCAACGGGGGACGGCGATTGCACTAGATGAGAAGATCAAGTCGCAGCACGTCGCGAATAAGTCGAACTACGATAACATGTGGAAACGATTCAAAGAGATGGCGCAAGTCACCGACATGCAAGCTGATGATATCAAAAAGGTATATACCGACCTTATCGCGGGTCGTTACACGAATACACAAGCTCTTTTCCAAACGATCCAAGAGCAGAACCCACAGATGAGCAGTACGTTGTATACGAAGCTGCAAAATGAAGTATCTTCTGCGCGAACTGAATTCGACCGGAATCAGAAGAAAATTGCCGATCAAGTCCGTGAGTATAATACGCATATTCGGAAGCATGTGCTGATGAATGCGATTTTCCATTTCGAAACGATGGACGCGGAGAAATTCATTATTACCTCAGACCGCACGAGTGATGCGTATCAGACAGGCAAAGATAACGAAGTGAAGCTGAGGTAGCAGATGGCGTATTGGACAGCGTTATTCCTCGTACTGATTGTTGGTTTTGCCATCGAACTTGTGACGGCCCGTAAATGGTGGCGGTACGTGCTAGTATCGCTACTCGCCGTAATCCTATTCGCAAGTGTGGTAGCCGGTGATTTCTATCTACGGACAGTGGATACGGAGGTCTGGTCTGGGCGTGTAACGGACTTAGAGCACATCGAAGAGTGGGACGAGTGGATCCCAGGTAAGGAAGAATGCTCGACTGATGACAATGGGCGCAAGAGGTGTACCCAAAGGCCGGGGCATTTCGAGCACCATAAGGAAATAAACAAGATTAAAACCTCGGACAACGGATGGTTTGAGGTCAATGAATCCATGGATGGAAGAACTACTTTCACCAATCGCTCCCCTAATTCGACAAGAGAGTTGGCCAAATACTATCCACTTGGGACACCTTCGGCCTCTGTACACAGGTATGTGAATAAGGTGAGAAGCTCTTACAGCCTTTTTAAGCATAACGATATTGATCTAAAAGATTACCCTGGACTGCCTGGATACCCAAGCCACGTTTCGGAGGTGCTTCAAGTCGATCGAATAGTGGGAGAAGTGCCGAACAAGCCCAGAGCGTTGGCGGCGTTGCAAGCTTGGAATTCCGAACTCAACAAAGCAGTGCCAGATCCCGAACAACCTGGAGAGACGAAGTCGTGGAAGCAGGTGAATTTGATTTTTGTGAATATGGGGATGGATCTGCCGCAAGAATATGGCTATGCCCTCCAGGATAAATGGAAGAACGGCAACAAGAATGATTTCATCGTGAGTTTTAGCCCGGCTTCGGATGGCTCTATGAATTGGGTGCATGCTTTCTCATGGAGTGAAGTGGATATGCTCAAGCTTGAGGTGCAGGATTATATGACGGAGCAGGGGTATGGCAAGGATTTTGCGCCGATCGTGGATCATGTAGCTCAGATGGTGGCGGATCAATTCGTGAGAAAGCAGTTTGCGGACTTTGACTATTTGCAAATTGAAGTAAGTGATACGTCGATCTATATCATTTGGGGACTTGAGATGTCTCTGCTGGCATGTTACATGTACAGATGCATCAAATCCTTCCTCCATCGTCGACGGAAGATGACATTGCATTCATAAGTAAAAGCGTTCTTCCGCCGGAGGGTGAGAGAGCGCTTTTTTTCATGCCTAGCTAACCTCTCGCTAAATTAACAAAACAAAAATATTTACCTGTTATACCCCTTACAATTAAGTAATACAATGTGTGGATTACGCTAAGTTAACGAGAGGAAACGAGGCGATGTATCAGCATCTTATATGCTGCGGGTACGTTCGCAACGGCATGATTGCTTGGTTTATTCGCTTAAGTTACCTACAGATGTGGCGGTGCAGATATCGATCATTGCTCGGTTATGGAACGTGATGGCAGAAATCACATTCTGGATGAGTATTCAAATGGTCAGCAGACTCGCGAGGAAGGTGAGAAGTTATGAATCGTAAAAAGGTCGTACTAGTTACAGGGGTATTTCCACCAGGAATCGGTGGGATGCAAAGTTATTACTTCAACCTGTCCAAACATACCAAACATGACATTACCGTGCTGGCTCCTGAGTATCCGGGGAGTGAAGCATTCGATGACGAACAGACCTTTCGGACAGTGCGTGGGTCATTTATGCGTGGAGAACGTGCACACTTTTTAAGTTGGGGACGACTGTTCAGCCACGTGAAAAAGATGATGACGGTTGAAGAACCAGATGTCACAGTATATGGCTATGTGTTAATCGGTTTCATTGGATTGCTGTTTAAAGTGTTTGGCGGGCGGCGCTATGTCATTTCGACACATGGCATGGATATGCTAATGTTTCGCCGTTTTTTCGGCTTAAATTATTTAGTTAAACAAATATTGATACATGCTGATGGCGTGTTGACGAATAGTTTATTTACTAAAAGGTTCGTGGAGGATTATGGGGTTAATCCTTCTCGTATTAGTCTTGTGCATCCTGGCGTAGAGGCCGTTTTTGAGCGGAAACCTGTCAATGTGGAGTTACTTCGACGGCATGGGCTTGAAGGTAAATATATTATTTTATCCGTAGGGAGATTAGTCACGCGAAAAGGGCAAGATCGGGTCATTGAATCGATGCCCCAAATTATCCAACACATTCCCAATGCGGTGTATGTCATTATTGGTGATGGTCCAGATCGGGCCCGCCTCGAGCAGCTTGCCAGTACTACAGGCGTTACGAATGCTGTCATGTTCATTGGAAGCGTAAGCGGCGGTGAGGAATTGAATGACTATTATAACTTGGCTGATCAGTTCGTTATGGTATGCAGGGAACTGGAGACGGGGGATGCAGAAGGGTTTGGCATTGTATATCTGGAAGCGGCATCGACGGGTATCCCGGTTATTGCTGGAAGATCCGGTGGTGCTCTAGAAGCGGTACTTGATGGAGTGACAGGCGTTCTCGTGGATCCAAATTCACATGCCGAAATTGTAGAAAGCGTTCTCCAGTTGGCAAGGGATGAGGCGTTCAGAGAAAGGCTTGTACAAGGTGGTTACAGACGTGCGAAGTCCAGTTTCCAATATGAAGTCCTCACAGAGACGTTCGATCAATACGTGGAAATCCTTTGTGCGACCCATTCTCCACGTAAAAAGTTTATTAGAAGTCGATTCGATGTGAAATCATGATAGTTGATAAGACCGTAGGTCCTTGTTATATTTCAAATAGAGGAATGCTCCTAGGTGGAGGTGAGATCTATGGAAATGACGTATTTGAGGACATTTCGGGAAGTGGCGAAGTGGGGAAGTTTCACGCGGGCAGCGGAAACGCTAGGTTATGCGCAATCAAGCATCACAGCCCAAATTCAGAAGCTTGAGGAATCCTATGGGGTTGTTCTCTTGGAACGTTTTGGACGGAGTATGAAATTAACGATGGCTGGAGAAGCACTCCTGCAATACGCGAATGATATTCATAGGTTACATGAAGAGTCCAAGGAAGTCGTATCCAAGCAATCCAAAGGGACGCTCACGATCGGGACGATTGAGACGCTAGCGGCTTTCTATTTACCCCCGTATCTACAGGCTTATCGCCGCGATTACCCAGACGTCAACATTGTCATTCAACCGGGGAATGAGCCCTTCATTATTGAATCGGTGAAAGAAGGCGTACTGGACATCGGGATCATTCTGGACCCGCCATTTACGGATCCTGAGCTGGAGAGCCGTATTTTGAGGGAAGAACCACTTGTCATCATTGTTAGTCCCGATCATAAATTAGCTGGGCAAAATGAAGTTCACGTGGAAGATCTGCAGAATGAATCCCTGATCCTGACGGAGGATGGCTGTACATACCGCGCTATGTTACTTAAGGTGTTGAAAGGACATCAGGTAAGTTACAACTTATCTTACGAATTCGGCAACCTGGAGGCGATCAAGCAGTGCGTGATCTACGGTCTTGGTATTGCATTATTGCCCCGAATTGCCGTCGCCGAGGAAATGCGCAAAGGCCAGATCGTCGCGATTCCTTTTGTTCATCCGGCATGTAAGTTCTACACGCAATTGATTATCGCTAAGAAAAAATGGAAATCGAAAGCCTATCTAGGATTTCTAGAGGTACTCGGCGGCGCCAACTATCGAAATGACTGAAGTATAGGTTCGATAACTATCGATAACTCCAGTGTTTAGGGTTGTGATACATTAACATCAAGAAATCGACAAACCCACTGGAGGTAACCCAAATGACTATTCAAACAACCAAATCGCTCGTTCTTGAGACGCCTGCTGCATCACCGGAGTATACGCACCAGCACTATATGAATAAGCTTTCGGTGGAAACGGACGTTGCGGATGTACGTTACGACATGCAGCATGGCTACAATGACTTCCTGCTCATCGATGTTCGCAGTGCAAAAGCCTATGGAGAATGCCATGTTCCGGGTGCGATTAACCTTCCTTCCAACCTAATCAACGTCGAAACGACGGCTTCCTTTTCCGAAGATCAAACAATTGTCGTCTACTGCTGGGGACCAGCTTGCAATGGCGGAACGAAAGGAGCAGCTCGTCTCTCAGGTCTAGGGTTCAAGGTGAAAGAAATGTTAGGCGGTATCGAGTACTGGAGGAAAGAAGGGAATGAGGTCGAAGGAACGCTTGGCCAAACAGCCCCTTTAATCGGGTGAAAATAACGAAAAGAGGTTGTCTCAAAAGTCAATTTAGGCTTTTTGAAACAGCCTCGTTTTTCATTAATGACCGATGATCAAGGAACCTGCTTCCCGCAATTTAACTGGATTTTCTCCATCTATTTGAAGTGGAATTCTCGAATTCCAAAGATTAACTGTATTTCCTGTAGTTAAATTCCTTCGATTTGCTCGATTCTTTAAATTTCATACAAATTAAATGTGCTTTTTCCATATATTTACGGAAATACGTCAAATTCGAGCAAATTAGCTGTATTTTATGCATCTAAAGACGAATCGGCACTCACCTTGCGTTCGCAAGCTACAAATCAACCTCAAACCTTTCTCAGGGCTGTTTTTTGGGACAGCACTTTATTCGTGTAGATCAGCGTTCTTAAGCGTCGGCATCTTCTGATTTTGAAAGTAAGCGATCCAGCTTAAGTGTGATTATAAAGGTATGCTCAGCAATTTGTTGCTTGTTCATGACGATAGTTTTATGCGAAATTCGTGAACCTAAGTTTTCTGAAATTCCTATAGGAACAGCTCCTTTGACATCTAGTTTCCTAGGAAACAACGTAACGCGACCGGCGGGATAAGGCAATGAGAAAAAGGGATTTAACATAGCCAATAACTCCTGACGCAGGTATGATAGTGACAAAAGGCGTTTTGTAGCAGGGGAGGAAGATTAGGAAATGGCTGAAGACAGCGAATGGATTCAAGCATATAAGCATTCTCCAGAAAAACAGCAGCACCTCTATCGTAAAACTTTACGCACAGTCATCGTCGCTCAACTATTCGGCGGGGCAGGGCTCGCGGCAGGTGTGACGGTCGGAGCGTTACTCGCACAAGATATGCTTGGAACGGACAGCTTGGCTGGTATCCCTTCGGCATTGTTGACGCTAGGTGCTGCTTCGTCCGCCTGGATAGTTGGACGACTGTCTGGGCGTTATGGCCGGAGGGTAGGCTTAACAGCCGGTTTCCTCGCAGGAGGAGTAGGGGCTATGGGCGTCGTATTCGCAGCTATTGCGAATAGCCTGCCACTTCTGTTTCTCTCGATGCTGATTTACGGCGCAGGCACATCAACGAATCTCCAAACACGTTATGCGGGAACCGACTTGGCTAGGCCTAAGCAGCGGGCAAGAGCGATTAGCTTAGCCATGGTCTTCACGACGTTTGGTGCAGTCGCAGGGCCGAATTTAGTGGGAGTGATGGGGCAATTCGCGACATCCGTCGGTGCACCAGCGCTGACAGGGCCATTCATGCTAGCCGCTGCGGCTTTTGTGCTGGCGGGCTTGGTGTTGTGGGTATGGCTCCGGCCCGATCCTTATATCGTAGCTAAAGCGATTGCCGAGGCACAGGAAACGAATCAAGCGCAGGGGGCGGTTTCTGCGAATCCGTCAGTGCCAGCTGGGCGTAACCGAGGAATCCTCATCGGGACCACGGTGATGGTGTTGACGCAGATTGTCATGGTAGCAATCATGACGATGACGCCGATCCATATGAAGCATCATGGACACGGCTTAGATGCGGTCGGCATGGTAATTGGCATCCATGTCGCAGCGATGTTCTTGCCTTCCTTGGTAACGGGTATACTTGTGGATAAACTAGGGCGCATCTTTATGTCCTGTGCATCTGGGGTTACGCTGCTATTGGCCGGACTGTTTGCTGCATGGGCGCCAGCGGATTCGATGCCCTGGCTCATTGTCGCGCTGGCCTTGCTCGGACTTGGCTGGAATTTCGGTTTAATCAGCGGTACTGCGCAGATTATTGATGCGACAACACCGGCAACACGTGCGAGGACGCAAGGGACTGTCGATGTCTTAGTCTCGTTAGCGGGAGCATCTGGCGGAGCTTTGTCAGGCATGGTTGTTGCGCATTCAAGCTTTGCTTGGTTGTCTTTGGCGGGGGGATTCCTATCTCTGTTGTTGATCCCTGTTGTGATCTGGTCGCGTAGAGGGAGTGCCAGTGGCGGCGAGGCTGTATTTAAATCCTTTAAGTAGTCATTTTTCAAAAAAAATGAAAATCATCGATTCATTCAAGAGACGGTTCATTGCTAAGAAATTGGCAGTGGGCGGTCTTTTTATTTTGTAATAAATAGGTAATTAGTTGTATGGATGTATTTTCCAATTAATAGTATATTCCAATATATTCATCGAAATGGGAGTATCATCCAAATAAATAGATGAAATCCCCAATTTTTCTGCAACTTTTTAACATCTTGCGCCGTCTACTTTATCATACGGATATTTTGGAAATGAAAGGAAAATCAACCATATGACAAGCTGGTTGCGTAAAAAAAGCACATTGGAGGCTTTTTCTGTCGAAGAAGAACCGTTATCTGACGTGGCTTCCTCTCGCATTATCGGGCCCCATTCGCCTTTGTTGACGGTAAGTGATGTACATCGCTCCTTTCAAGTTGGAGGTCAGCAGCTAGATGTCCTGAAAGGGATTGAAATGGAGCTGAGGCCGCTGCAACTTGTCATGCTCAAAGGTCGATCGGGTTCGGGGAAAACAACGCTGCTTAACTTAATCGGAGGGCTGGATATGCCAACGAAGGGGGAGATTTTGTTTCAAGAGTATGCCTTTCACCAAAGCAGTGATGATGAGAGGACGTTGATCCGTCGTAAAGAGATTGGTTTTATATTTCAATCTTATGCTTTAATGCCATTGTTATCTGCATGGGAAAATGTTGAGTTGGCGCTGCGCATGGCAGGGACGCCACGTTCTCAGTGGAAAGAGCGGGTCAATCATTGCCTAGACCTTGTTGGGCTTAGTAAACGGATGCATCATCGTCCCTATGAGCTTTCCGGCGGCGAACAGCAGCGTGTCGCGATCGCCAAAGCTATTGCACATAAGCCATCGCTCATACTGGCGGATGAACCAACGGCTGAGCTGGATTCTCAGATGGGCGCCCAAATTATGTCTGTTTTTCGAAGCATCATCGCTACAGAGGAAATCACGATTTGTATGACCACACACGACCCTACAATTTTGGAGGTTGCCGATCATGTTTATGAAATGGTGGACGGAAGATTCGTCACGTAAGTGGGCGATGAGACCGCTAGCAGCACTATTATTAAGTTCCACACTCCTTCTTGCTTCGGGATGCTCACTGTTGCCCAAGGAACAAGATGAAGAAGCGCTTCCGTCGATTAATCCACCTAAGCTTTCGAAAAAGCCTGAATATACGGTGAAAACAGAAACCCTTGAGACGAAAGTGAGAGGGAGCGGGCGATTAATGGCTTTGCAAGAAGAGAAATTGTTTTTCTCCGAAGATATGTCTGCCAAACGGATAAGTGCCATACTTGTGAAAAATGGAGATTCCGTTGAACAGGGACAGCCGATTGCAGAACTCGACGTATCGGATATAGAGAGCGATTTGAAGCGAAAGAAGCTTCAAACACGCAAGGATGAGCTGACGATGATCGAAACGCTTCGCAAGGCTGACGAAATGACGCCTGAACAAGTCGAGCAGGCGAAGATTGATTTTGAACTGAAACGTGAGGAGCTGACGAAGCTTGAATCACAAGTGAGTAAAGCGAAACTGCTCGCACCGTTCAGTGGAACAATTGTCACCGTATCTGCTAAGAAAGGTGATACCGTGAAGTCAGGGGAATCCGTAGCAACTCTTGCTGATTTGAAAGAACTAACTGTGGCTGCAAGCATTAGTGCTGATGATGCGAAGAAAGTGGCTATCGGCATGGAAGTTCAGGTAGATATCAATTCAGCTGGTCAGCACAAAGGGAAAGTAAAGCAGCTTCCAAACCCGCAAGCTGGAAACAACAATAATAACGGTGGGTTCCCGGGTCAGGGGCAACAAGGGGAACAGGACACGATTGATAACTATTTGGTTGTTCAGTTGAATGAGTTTCCGAAAGGGCTGAACCGCGGTACGCCGCTAAGTGTGACGATTATTACCCAGCGAAAAGAAAACGCCACGACGATCCCGCTTGCGGCACTTCGTTCCTATTCGGGCCGAAATTATGTGCAAGTCGTTGATACGCAAGGAAATAAGAAAGAAGTGGACGTGGAAATCGGTCAGCAGACGTCAACGGATGTGGAAATTATTAAGGGTCTCACAGCCGGACAGAAAGTAGTAGGTCGCTAATGTCCATGCCGATGCTGCGGTTTTTATTTCGGAAAATGTGGAATACCCGCTGGCTAACGCTCAGCACCCTGCTTGGTCTTGTCATGGCCGTGGCCTTCACCACAAGCATTCCCATGTATGCCGATGGGTCTCTGAAGCGTGTCGTCGCCAAATCATTAGAAGAAAAGAGCGAGGGACTTCCCGCAGGCTCACTACTTATGCGCTATCAAGCAGTAGGAACAGAACGTGCAGATTTGAATGATCTGGAGAGCATCAAGACGTATATACAACAGGATGTTCCCAAAGATATCGCTTTTCCCATACATACATATGCAAGTAGTTATGCAATTAAAGGAGCACAATTAACTCCCGCTGAGGGTACAAAAGCAGATCCTAGTAAACGTCGTCAAATGACGTTAACGTCAATAAGCGGGTTAAAGGATCAAGTCGATTGGTCCAATGGACAAATGCCTTCTGGACAATTACAGAATGGCCAATTGGAAGCCGTCGTCCTAGAAGAAGCTTTGTTTCGTAATGATTTGCACGTAGGTGACGTGTTTAACTATTCCGTTGCGAGTGCAAGCGGCAGTCAATTGCTCAAGGTGAAGATCGTAGGTTCCTTCAAACCGAAGAACGAAACGAGTGCGTATTGGTTCCAAGGGTTAGAGGGGTTAGTTAATGCACTTATTATTAGTGATGATGTATTCATGAAGACGTTGCTGACGGAGAAGAAAATTCCGCTGCAACTTGCTAATTGGTATTATGCCTTCGATCTGCGCAACATTCAAACAAGTCAATTGTCGCCGCTAGAGAGTCGTTTGGAACGACTAGATATTAACTTGTTCCAGAAACTTAAGAATACCAAGGTAGATGTATCCTTTAAGCCGATTCTAACCGAGTTTAAAGCTCAGAGCCTGCAGATGCAGATTTTATTATTTACATTGGCGGCGCCCATGATTGCCATGGTTTTCTATTACATTATGATGAATGCCAGACAATCGCTGGATCGGCAGCGAGGCGTGATTGCGATTTTGCGAAGTCGTGGGGGCAGTACGAAGCAAATTGTGGGAATTTACTTTCTAGAAGGATTGATACTAGGCGTGATAGCGCTGTTGATCGGACCGTTTATGGGCTGGTTCATGGCGAAGAGCATTGGTTCTACCAGTGGGTTCCTAACATTCGTGGATCGCAAATCGATTCCGATTAGCTTTACGCCAGAAGCGATGCTTTACGGTGGGCTTGCTGTTCTCATTGCGATTCTTGCCAGCGTTATTCCAGCTGTGCTTTTCGCAAGATCTTCAATCGTCAACTATAAGCAGCAGCTTGCAAGGTCAGACCGTTCGCCATTATGGCAGCGGTGGTTCCTCGACATTGTCCTGCTGGGGGTTGTCGGTTATGGATTCTACTTATTTGACCAACGTCAAGTACTATCCGTGCAAACAGGAATGACAACTGATCAACTTCAGGTGCACCCGCTGCTGTTTTTCGTACCAGCACTTTCGATCTTCGCACTGGGGCTGTTCTTTCTACGCATCTTTCCGTGGCTGCTGCGGTTGTTCGGTTGGTTTGGCCGAAAGTTCCTGCCTGTGCCGCTCTATTTAACGCTTGTTCAGCTGTCCCGTTCAGCTAAAGCATATTATCCGTTAATGCTGCTGCTCATTCTTACACTCGGTCTTGGTGTGTACAATTCCTCGGCTGCACGTACGATAGATTTGAATTCTTCGGAGCGAATCTTATACCAGTATGGTACCGACGTTGTGATACAAACCGTGTGGGAAGGTTTCTCCGATGATTTGCCGCAGGATCCGAACGCCGGTGGAAAAGGCGGCGAAGCTCAAGGAGGAAATGGGGCAAATGGCGGATCCGGTTCAGGAGGTGGCCAAAACCAGGGTCAAGGTCAAGGTGGCCCGAAGCCTGGTGAGGAAACCCCCACCAAAATACGTTATGTAGAGCCGCCATTTCAAGTATTCCGCGATTTGGAAGGCGTTCAGGCTGCTGCCAGAGTGATGCAAACCAAAGGAAATGTCGTCGTTTCCGGTAAATCCACTGGGCAGGGAACGATCATGGGGATCGATAATACGGACTTCGCTAAAGTAGCGTGGTTCCGACCTGATTTATTCCCTGCCCATCCGAATCAATATTTGAATTTGCTAGGCAGCTATGAGCAAGCCGTTATCATTCCATCCAGTTATGCCAGCAAATATGCGCTTAAGGAGGGTGATTTGCTATCCATTACAATCGGACAGCAGCCCTTGGAATTCGTGATTGTTGGGATATTACCGTATTGGCCGGCTCAATATCCGGATCAAACACCATTTTTCGTAGCAAATCTGGATTACATCTACGATCAAGCACCAATTTTACCCTATGAGGTATGGCTCAAAATGAAACCGGACGCTAAAGTGGCTCCGATCGTTACAGCTTTACAGGGCAAAGGAATTGAAATTGCTTCCATCAAGGATGTTCGCAACGAGCTCATCGTCCAGAAGAAGCTCCCAGCAAGAGGTGGCGTATTCGGTATCCTTAGCTTGGGTTTTCTCGTTTCTGTCGTTGTGTCTTTGATCGGATATATGCTGTATTGGTTCTTTAACTTATCTAGCAGGGTCGTACAATTCGGTGTCCTGCGAGCTATGGGGCTTTCCCGCAAGCAATTGACGGGGATGTTATTGCTCGAGCAGGGTTTCACCGCTGGACTATCCATCGTGTTAGGTATCGTAATTGGCAAGCTAACGAGCTATTTCTTTCTACCCTTTCTGCAAACTTCCCAGAATGTAAAGACGCAGGTGCCGCCATTCCGAGTCGTATTCGATTCCAAAGACACCTATCAGCTATATTTCGTGGTTGCTTTCATGATGCTAACTGGCGCACTGTTGCTGTTCTTACACATTAGAAGGCTGCGCGTTCATCAGGCAGTGAAGCTGGGGGAGGAGAAATAGCGTGATTACTTGCGAGGGCTTAGTGAAAATTTATAAAACAGACGAGATTGAAGTTGTCGCGTTGCAAGGACTTAATATCCAGATTGACGACGGGGAGTTAATGGCGATTATTGGCAATAGCGGAAGCGGTAAATCTACCTTGCTAAACATCTTAGGAGGTCTTGATCGCCCTTCCGCAGGCCAAGTGAAAGTCGGAGATTGGGATTTGCTTAAGATTACAGATAAGCAGCTCGTTGATTACAAACGACATACGGTAGGCTTCATTTGGCAAAATAATGCGCGGAATCTTGTTTCCTACTTGACTGCACTTGAAAATGTGGAAATGCCTATGATGCTTAGCGGGAACTATGATCCTGCCTACGCGAAGCAATTGCTGGACTGGGTTGGCCTTAGCCACCGCTTGAATAATAAACTGCAAGAGCTTTCCGGTGGTGAGCAACAGCGCGTGGCCATTGCGATTTCATTAGCAAACCGTCCACGATTGCTGCTGGCAGATGAACCTACGGGGTCGGTAGATACGAAGACGGCGGATATGATTCTTTCTATTTTTCAACGATTGAATAAGGAACTGGGTGTCACGATTGTGATTGTTACCCACGATATGTCTATGGCGGGCAAAGTAGGGCGCGTCGTTGCTATTCGAGATGGGATGACAAGTTCGGAGTTTATTGCCCGCAACCCTTCGATTTCAACAGTAGAGGGAATTTCGACAGGACTCACAGGCGAGGCTCATGAGGAATATGTCGTGTTGGATCGTGCGGGCCGTCTACAGGTTCCCAAAGCTTATTTGGCCGCTCTGAACATTAACGGGAAAGCAACGATGGAGTTTGATGGCGATACGATCATGATTAAAGCACCGAGAGCACTACCGGCAAATGAGGAAAAAGATTCATCTAATTCGCGAGCGGTCGGAGGAAAATTAAAATGATAAAAATGACACGTAAAGTAATTGTTACAACCCTAACCTTAGCATTGATGGCTCCACTTGCTGTTGCTTGTACCAAAGGGGAGAAAACCGACGATAAACAGGAGCGTGTGCTGAAGATCGCGACCAATATGGGCTATGGTGGTAATTATGAATATTTCACACAGCAATTTACCGAAATATTTGAATTTGCTAATCCGAATATCAAGCTAGAAATAGTTTCAACGATGGATGAAAAGTTCATGAACGGAAACATTCAGCCGGGTGAGAAGATGCCGGATCCGATGGATAAGCTAAAAGAAGTGATGCAGGGTGATAATCCGCCGGATGTGGTTATGCTTGGTTATGAACAGCTGCCTGAAATCATCGAAAGTAACTTGCTATTACAGTTGGATTCTCGCATAACGAAAGATAAATTCGATACAACGGGTATTGTTCCAGCTGTGATAGAAGGAATGAAAAATGCAGGCGGAGGCAAGATTTATGCCCTTGCGCCGACATTCAGTTCCTCTGCACTTATTTATAATAAGAAAATGTTCCAAGATGCAGGAGTCGATTATCCGAAAGACGGCATGACATGGGATGAGACATTTGATCTTTCCAAACGATTGGCGAAAGGTGAAGGGGATAAGCGAATTAATGGGTTCTCTTTTACAACACAAGCCCAGGGGGGCGATTTGTTCTACGGCATGCAAATGTATACGGCTCCTCTGCAATTAAGAATGTTTGATGATGCTGGCGAGAAGATGACGGTAGATACGGACCAATGGGAGAAAGTATGGGCCAAAATGGCACAGTTGCAAAAAGATAATGTTTTCCCAGCGGTAGCAGATCCGCAGAAGCAAATGAATCAAAGGTATGATCAGAATAATCCTTTTGCGTACGATGATTTTATGTCGGGTCGGTTAGCTATGGGGATTCTCAATTATGGCCAAATTCAACAGCTCACGAACGCAAATAAAAATGCAGCCAGTTATAAAGGCTTCACACCGATCGATTGGGACGTTGTCACAATTCCTTCTCACCCCGAAGCCAAAGGTGTTGGCGGTTCTATTTATATGAATGGCATTATGGGCATTAACGCCAAATCGCAAAACCCAGACGATGCCTGGAAGTTCATCAAGTTCATTAATGGCGATGATTGGGCAAAACTAAAATCGCGCAGTCAAAATATGTTGGTGGCACGTTCCAAATACTTGAAACCTACAGAAGGACTGGATTTTCACATGGAAGCTTTTTATAATGTAACGCCGGCTCCAATCGAAGATAATTCGAAAATTTATCGTAATAATCCTAATATTTATCAAGTGCAAGAGATTGGTCGTAAGCTGTTTGCTGATGTCCTGCAAGGGAAAATAACGGCTCGCGAAGCGCTTAAGAAATGGCAAACGGATGGCGATGCCATGCTCAAACAAATGAAAGAAAACCCAGCTGCGCCCATGCAACCGATGATGGATCAAGTTCAAGCGGTTCCCGCAGGATAAGATGGATATGGAAGGAGGAAATAACCCATCATGATCATCAAAACTCACCATAAGTATGTAGCTACTATAGCTTTGTCAGCGCTGCTTACGCTAGGAGCCATTGCACCTGTCTGGGCCGATAGCAGTCCCTCCACACCTGTTCTAGATGTGGGAAAGGTTAACATGACTGGAAGCAGTTACTTTGAGTTGAAACAGATTCATCTTCTACAGGATCAAAGTGGCAGGTTGGCTACATTTACCATCTCTATTCATAACGAGGGTAGCAGTGAACTGCAATTTATCGATTATTGGGTGCGTCTGAAAAGCAAATCCGGTAATCAATTCTCAGCTCGGTTACTTCCGGCAGATAAGGATAAGAATCGGGTAGCTCCCGGTTCAACGACAGATATAACGTTCTATGCCACTGTGAATACGAGCACGAACTTACAAGATCTCGTTGTGCAATTTATTAAGTGGGATTTCAACCAAGCTAATTTTGAACGAGTGTTAGGCGAAGTAGCCATTCCTGATAACTATACAGATGTAACCCCTGCTGATCTTGCATCCGTGATTTCTGTCGGTGGAACTAACGTGAAGGCTTCGATTAAAAAGTTCGTCAGTAACAAGAATGAGAAATACCATGTTCCAACGGTGTATGTGAGTTTGGATAATATTGGAAATCATACCGTAACTATTCCTGCGTACCTCTTCTCTATTCGCACTTCAGAAGGGCTGCTGTATCCGATGGAAGCCAAAGGATTGAAGGATTTGAAAATTAATCCGAAGGAGACGAAAGAAATTCAGCTCTCCGGCTCGATTCCAGTTGCAGTTGCGGCAGATGCTTGGCAATTAGCGGTTGCGGAGACGATTCCAGATTTGAAATTGAATGTCGCCGTTGCGAATTTCCAGCTTCCAGCTGTTTCTCAGCAGGAAGGAGGCTCCGTAGGGAAGGCATATACCTTCACCAGCAAATCCGGTGTGTATACGACTGAGCTTAACGGTTTACACAGATTGCCGTGGGAAGATCAGGACCTGCTTACAGCCGATTTAACACTGAGCAATAAGGGGGAAGAATCGCTGCCTATCCCGAAATTATCCGGGTATTTCTTATTGGATGACGCAGTGAAAATTGATGCAAAGCTTATTCAGACAGCTAAAGTGATTGGGCTGGGAGCGGGGGCAAGCGTCAATCTACAAATTGCAGGCAAAGTACCCTATACGTACGAGTTTTCCCGCATTAAATTAGTTCTCCAAGAGAATGAGGGGGAAACGCCAGGGGCAGGAACAGGTACAAGTACAGGCAGTACTACAGCAACGGATGTGCTAGAGTTCACGACACAAGCTGAACTTCAAGCCATTCCATTCGTCGGTATGGGGCAATCTTATACATCGAATGACATTGGGCGAAAGGCGAAGTACGGGATTCGGGGCGTATCGACCTATGAGGATAAAACGAATATCATGTACTCCGCGATGGTGGAAGCCACCAATTTAGAGAAGCGGTTCACGAATGTGTCCAAGCTCGTTGCCAATTTCCGTTCATCAGACGGTACGGTATTCCCGGCAAACGTTGTTGAAGTGAAGAACAAGATTAGTCCTACTGGCAAAGCGCTGCTCAATGTTTGGGCATCGGTTCCCAAGGGATTCTCCACGACAAATATGAATTTACTTCTAGGAGAAGCAGTCACGGAAGGCAAGCTGTCGGAAGGTGAGAAATCCGTTCCAGATTCCTATGTGAATCCAATAGCTTACTGGCTGCCAGACGAGAAGACGAATGTAGCAACCACACTTAAAAATGTGGATTTATTTCCGTATACGATCTCGATTGATAAAATAGGAACATCCATTTCGGACGGTGTATTTACGTTGCAATTCAACTACGAGTTAACCAAAGAGAAAATGACGGAGATTAATACCGAAGGTCATAACTTGCTGCTTGTTTTTGAGGATGGCGGCGGAATTAAGCGATTTGAGAAGAGATTTGATTTCAAAGATTTTGACGTCATCAACGGAGATTCAACGGCGGATGAAGATTCTAAGATTCGTCTTGGTAAGAGAGATAACTTCAAGATTTCAATTCCAGATCCAGGTCTCATTTACAATACGAAGTTTCTACAAAAGTATTCACTCAGCATCTATGACGAATTCCAAGGTCAACGAAAGCTGCTAGCCACACAAAAGGCGGATTGGTTTATTACGACGGACTAAAAGTTATTAACATTGGCGAGACTGTGGGTAACAATCTTTTGGACTGGGGTTTAGCCGCGAATGAAATTTGAACTGGGTCGTTGTTTACTACAAAAACGATTGGATGAGCGCGGAATGGGTAGGGAAGAACTAGCTCGAGCCCTGTTGTATAAGCCTGAGCGGATTGTTGATTATATGGAAAACAAGAGAATTATGCCTTTGCAAGTGGCTATTTCTGTTGCGGATACCATCGGTTGCCAAGTGAGAGACTTGTATGAGTTGATTGAGGCGGGCTCTGGTCCTACTTAGTATAAATCCCACCCTCCAATACAGGAGAGTGGGATTTATTTGTTTTTATGAAGAGGAGTTCGTAAAAATAATTTCAAAATCAAGCACGACCGAATTATCACTGCTGTATCTTAACTTTTCCGTTGGAGTGGCAATATATGAAAAAACAACAGGGAAAGTTGACATGTGTCCGAATGTGAAGTTATACACATTGGTGGAATAGCCCGTACCGTTTATAGCAAGATAACCGCTCTGGTTACGTGCAAATACCGAATCCATTAAGCTTCCAGTTATATTTTGGTGAAATTCAAGGTTGTAAGTGTCTGTGCTCGCTGACGGGGTTTGATGATAAGACCTTACAAGAACCATGCCATTAATAATTCGACGGATCGAGCTTTCTGTGAGCACATTGCCATGTGCAACGTAGGCCGATTCCAAATTAGTTGTAAGAGTAGTAAAGTTAAGTCCAAGCAAGCTTGGCAGGTTGCCTGCAGTAAATAACAGTTCATCCACAATGTTCAGTGTATGATTCGCGGCTGCTTGCTCGATCAACGCGGCTTGTCTACTCACTGAAATCTCAGTTGCAATTGGAATATACGAGTAGCCAACTCGAACCTTTAATGCATCGATCGATAGCGGATTTGCTAAAGCCGATTGCAAGACTTCAAAACTGTAAACGCCGTTTCCAAGATTCAGGAAGTTCGAAAACAATGCGGAGTCGTATAAACCTCTTGTCTCCCCGCCAACGATTGCTTTCACATCCTGCGAAGTAAGGCCTGTGTTACCCTCGTTATATAAGTTGGCAACTTTGAATGTCACGACAACATTGGAGCCGTCATTTTTCAAATGTTGGCTTATCATTTGAGTGGCATAAATAGTTGGATTATAATCTCTAATGGAGAAGCTAGGCACCTTAGAGAGCAAAGTATTCAATTGTGTGCGACCGAGTGGTCCGCCATCTTCCATAAATGTATCCAAGATCACTTGCTTTACATACTGGAAGTTGGTAGCATCCGCTTGATAAACGCCAAAAGTGGCTAAAGCATCTTTATCCAGTGCATCCCAAGCCGCAGGGTTATCATCGATATATGCGTATAAAGCTTGGTTAAGAGCTGCGGTAGAGGTGTACTCACTAAATATGTCTTGTAGTAAATTAGCAATTTGATAGTTTTGTAGGCCCACGAATTCGCCGCGTTTCGCTACGATTGCTCTTTTGTAATTCTCAAATGCACTATCCACGATGTTACCGACACATGTATTCTTTAAAACTTCCAAGGTTAAGGAAGAAGTTCCTCCGCTTGCTGCGTAAGCCTGTACGGCACTCAATGCAGACTGAGTATCTACAGCTTCCAGTTCCAGTGTCTGACTTATCCCAGATAACGGGTTTGTTGCTGTGATTGTGAAATGCCCAATGCCCGTAACGTTCAGGTTCCCTTGTTGGGAAACCGTTGCAATCTCACTTGGTTCGACACGCCAGACGATATCCTTATTCGTTGCCGTAAACGGCGCAATAATTAAGGTGACTGTACTGGAACTACCGGTAGGAATACGAGTAGAGTTCGTATAAATACTCAAGTTAATCGATGTAACAGGAATTCCTGGACTTGGTGTCGTTACGGACAAAGCTTCTGCTTGGATGACTGTTCCACGAAGTGAGAGATCCGAAAGTGTATACGTTGTCGAGCTCTCTTCGCCCGCAAACACGATTTGATAGGAGCTGCTGTCAGTATCGTATACAAACGAAGGGAAAATCTCGAGAGCGCTTAGGTTACTTTCTTCACCGTTAATCTTAACTGTGAGATCGTTCGCCGTGTAGCCTTTCAACGGAACCCCTTTAGCGTTTTTGATACTCAAACGGAGAGCTACACGCCGTGTTCCGAGTCCTTGTTGAATAGGTGTTCCTGTCCAGTTAGATAACTCAGGTGACGGTGCTGTGTCATTGATCGCCTCTTGAATCGCTGTCCTAGTCAAAAGCTTATAAGCGCCGCGCTGGAATTCAAGTTCCATCAGATGTTCTGCGACAGCAAGCTGCGAGGTGGAGGAAATCCCAGTTAGCTGATAAGCATTGAGGATGGTTTCAGCGCTATTGTTGAGCACTGACCAATTGTAAGAGTTATAGAAGCCTGACATTAACGCTCGTTGAATAACTGGCGCGGCATTCACGGCATCCACCCAACCTTGCATGATCGCAACAAAATCTTGATCACTTGAGGATGAAAGCAGTGCGTCCTTATCCATATTAAGAGCAAATTGATACAAGTCGAGCTGATCTTCGTTTATATGTTGAAGTCCTGCTCTAATAAAATCATAGCTGGTAATCCAAGTCATGTTTGCTATCTCTAAGCCATAGCGGATATCCGACAAGACCTTCGATACGGATTTATGCACATGGATCACAGCAGACGATACTGAGATGTTCCCAGTGCTATCAACGGCATACAGCACATAGTCACCTGGAGGGACCGATGTTAACTTCAACGAAGCTTGCCCGTCCGTAGAGGCAAACACACTTGTAACTGCGTGTGAAGTAATTTCCCCTAATACGCGAGTTGTTCCTTCAGGCACCAAGTAAATTGTAGCGGCCTCATTTAAAGTGGCTGTTACATCTTGTAGATCAAGCTCCACGACGCCTGTGGAGACCGCGGTTAGTTTAGGCGGTATCGTATCATGCTCGGGCAATAATCTGACGTTCGTTAGTTGTACTTGGCTAGTATTGGAATAACTATCCTTTTGAATTGTTTTCTCCGATTGGCTAATAAAGTGAATCGATCGGTTTGGGAAATTCAAATTACCGTAGGAATAAATATTTTCAGCTACATATATAGTTGAAACATTTGGATTAGCGAGTGCATTTCCTAATCCTTCAGCGTTGTTTACAAACGCAGTAAGGTTGCTTGTACCATCCGTGATATAGTAATTCTTCTGAGGTACTATTTTAATGAATCCATCATAATTTCCTAGGCCGTTTAATTTAATTGCACCTACGAAGCTGTAAAGTGCTGCCCGAAGTTTCGTTTCGTCACTGCCAACATCACAATACATATCTAATCCACTCCACCCAACACCTACGGATGAAATTAAAAAATTAGGAGAAGTTAGCTTGATGTTGGAATTGGATGCGGATACTCCGCTGAGCGAGATAGGTCGGTTGAAATTGAATGGTGCTGATAGATGTATATCATTCAGTAATAAAATATAAGGAACACTGGCATCAGCATATGCCGCTAGTAGCTGGGATTCGTTAGTTACTGCTACACCTTGTTGCAAGTAAAGATATTTATAATTTTGACCCTTAGAAACAGTGAACGGCTGCATCGGATATAAAACATAGCCTGCTTTTTCAATAGTAAGGGTATAACTTGCATTTGCAGGAATATTGCTAAAGCTGAACGAGCCGTTATCATCTGATATGGTCGTTTGCACATAACTATCGCCAATTGCCTGCAGAGTGACAGTCACATTAGATAGCACGGGGTTGTTATTGGTTGCATCGCTTGCTCGAACAACACCTGTTATTGTACCCACTGGTTGAAACTCAAGTGTACCGATACTGTTCAGATTCGGGGTAACCGTGATTGCAGTTAACAGAGGTTTCGGCTGGTAGTCCGCAATAACGATCTCTTGAATCGTATATCCAACAGGCAAATTATAAAATGTGAATTGACCGCTTTCGTTTACATAAGCTGAGTAGCTAGTTCCTGGAATTGTAGCTTGTGTATACGCTATGATCTCACCGGTAGTGGATCTGGCGTAGCCCTGAACATTCGCTGTTTGATGCGTGAGGCTTACCGAGACAGACGGGGTGCCAGCTTGCAGGACAGTTACAGATATGTCTTGTCCGATATAGTTCTCCGCTGAAATCTGAAGCGTATGACTCCCTACTGGAAGGTTATTAATTGTAAAATTACCAGATGCATCTGTATATACCGTTGTTTCGGTTCCTTTAACACGGATTTGAACGGATGCTAAGTTGCTTCCCGCGGAAGTAATGTTTCCTGTTAGGCTGCCTCGGAGTTTCTGAATGACCAGATTGCCAAAATCCTTGGTTTCACCAGCTGATAGGTTAAATGGTAGTGAAAATACAGTCTCATAGTTGTCTTTCCTGATCTCTAGCCGCGCATCATTCCGAGGCGTAACATCGTTGAACGTAAATTCTCCAACTGCATTGGTGGTTGTAGAGACGCCATCGAGTGATACGAGGGCTCCGCTAACGAAATGTCCTTCCTCATCAAATAACTTTCCTTTTACAATGCTCGCGTTCGGAGTGAGGCTTACGGTAACTGGTGTAATCTCGTTTCTCGTGACCATCACCGTAAAGCTTTGTCCCACATAATTCTCCGCGGAAACCTGAAGCGTGTAGTCACCTACTGGCAGGTCACTAATGGCAAAATGCCCATCTTCATCGATTTCAACCGTATGATTAGTTTCTACTAGTGTAATTATGGCAGATGCTAGATTGCCGCCGAACGGTAAAGTAATATTACCTGAAATAGAACCTTTGGCTTTCTTAATGGTTACATTGCCAAGATCCATGATTTGGCCCTTAGCTAAATCAAAGGCAGGAACCGTCACCGTCTCGTAGGTAGCCTTCGTGACGATGAGTGCTGCACCGTTGCGCGCTGTAACATCGTTGAAGGTAAACTCCCCACTAGTATTAGTGGTTGCTGAAACTCCATCAAGCGAAACGTTTGCACCAATAACGAAATGGCCATCTTCATCAATAACCGTTCCTTTTACAATGCCTTTAACAGGAGTGAGGCTTACTGGAACTGAACTAACTTCATTTTGTGAGACCGTTACCGTTCGGACATCACCGTCGTAGTCAGCCGAAGAAAACTGTAGCGTATAGCTGCCGACTGGCAAGTTGTTGATCGTAAAATCGCCACTTGCATCGGTTTCAAACACAGCATTGGTTTCTAGAATCGTAATGTGTATCGCAGGCAAATTACCGCCATACACAGAAGTCACATTACCTGAAATAGAACCTTTGGCTTTCTTTATGGTTACATTACCAAGATCCTTGATTTGGCCCTTAGCTAAATCAAAGGCAGGAACCGTCACCGTCTCGTAGGTAGG
This sequence comes from Paenibacillus plantarum, assembly GCF_013141695.1. Classification (GTDB taxonomy): domain Bacteria; phylum Bacillota; class Bacilli; order Paenibacillales; family NBRC-103111; genus Paenibacillus_E; species Paenibacillus_E plantarum. The sequence goes on along the minus strand of NZ_WHNY01000093.1, from coordinate 27,309 downwards.
CTTCGTGATGATGAGTGCCGCACCGTTGCGCGCTGTAACATCGTTGAACGTAAACTCCCCACTAGTATTAGTGGTTTGCGAAACGCCATCAAGCGAAACGTTTGCACCAATAACGAAATGGCCATCCTCATCAATAACCGTTCCTTTTACAATGCCTTTAACAGGAGTGAGGCTTACTGGAACTGAACTAACTTCATTTTGTGAGACTGTCACCGTTCTGACATCCACGACGTAGTCAGCCGAAGAAAACTGTAGTGTATAGCTGCCGACCGGCAAGTTGTTGATTGTAAAATTGCCATTTGCATCGGTTTCTAGCGCAGTGTTGGTTTCTAGGATTGTGATGTGTATCGCTGGCAAATTACCGCCATACACAGAAGTTACCTTACCTGAAATCGAACCTTTGAGTATGACGATAGGAGATAGCCGGATTGTTCCTGTATCATATACAATTTCTGAAACGGTAATGCCCGGGATATGTATAGGTTGGAATCCTTCTTTTATTATATGTAATTCAGCTATTCCCACAGGTATGTTGGAGAGGGTAAATGCCCCGTTATGATCTGTCGGGATTGAGGGGGTACCAGTGACACTCACCCAAGCATCACTTAGCGGCTGATTATTGTCTGACGTAACCATACCTCGAATACTGCCCGTCAGTTGCGGACTGCCTGCTTTTGTAAGATGAATGGTTGATAGCGTGGTTAGATTGTCTTTCGTTATGTTAAAGGCTTGTGTAATTGGCGTGTAGGTGTCCATCGTTACGGTGAGGCTTTGATTGCCAGTCGGCACATGGCTAAAGAAGAAATAGCCGCTTGCGTTGGAATACACAGTCAAAGGATTGGTGAGGTTATCGACTGAAACAAGTGCCGATGCCAATGCGTGTTGATCAGGTCCATACACATAGCCAGAAACAGAACCGTAGGTAGGGATTTTTCTCAAAATCAAGTTATTCAAATTGCGAGTGTCTCCACTCTGTATATTAAAAACCTCTGAAGCAGTCGGGTCGTAACCATCCTTCGTAACTCTAACTGTCGTCTGATAAGTGATAGGTACATCTTTTAATTCAAATAAACCGGATGGATTCGTCTGGGTGACCATGTCGGTCCCATCAAGCTTGATCTCAGCCTCACTAACCGCGGCTCCATTCTCATCCGTCACGAGGCCTGTAATTGTCCCAAGAATAGCCCTCTGATCATGAGGCTGAATTTGCCTTAAGAGATTTCGTATATCGGCTTGATCAAATATATTTTTCCCTGTAATCGTACGCATTGCTTGTGGATCTTGAATGGCTTTCACCACATCCGTAATATCAACGCCATTAGCATCTTGATCGAGTGTATAGCTGGCAAGTACCGAAGTTGGCAAAGTGCTAGACAGTAAACAAATGCTTATAAAAATCTTTAACTTTCTCATATGTACATCTCTCTCCTACTGATATCTATTCCAAACCCATTGATAGTTCTTTAGATACACAAATCGTATCATAGATTGACATTTTTTTGTTGCTTTTTGGCGATTTTTGTTACAACTAAAAGGGCTAAGAATCACCCAAATGGGGATTCTTAGCCCTTTTAAATTTACTCACACCGTAACAGGCATCAACTGCTCATGTTCATCATCAGTACTTTCCGTCTTTTTACGAGAAAGGAAGTAAACACTTGTTAAGATCAAGGAAGCTACCAGGTAGATACTTAAGTAGCCTACTTGGTGCCACATTTCAGCATACTGACCACTGGAGATCACATACCGGAATCCTTGGATCGCATAGGTCATAGGCAGCCAAGGATGAATGGCTTGAGCCCAATTCGGCAGCAACTCCAGCGGGTAGGTCCCAGCACTTGAAGCTAATTGAAGGATCATCAGCAGCAGAACAACGAATCGGCCTGGTTGATCCAGCCATGTGACGAACATTTGGATAATCAGCATGAAGGTTAAGCCGACGACGAAGGTAAAGACATAGAACAACGGAACACTCTGGACCTTCAAATCCAGCACATAGGTGAGGACGGTCGTTGCAATCAATGCTTGGAAAGTACTCATTAGACTAAAAGTAAGCAGCTTGCTTACCAGTAATCGAAGCCCCCGTGCCCCTGGCGTGGATGTGCTTCTGGCTGCATAGATGGTCGTAAACACCAGCGAGCCTGCAAATAACGCCATGGATATGAAGTAAGGAGCAATGCCGTTCGCGTAGATCGCAACCTTGCGGTCATCGTTGGCTGTAATTTTCACGGGCTCTGCCAGCATTTTGATCGTATTTTCATCCGCTTTGACAGCTGCGGTTTGCTTCGCGGCATCGTTTAATTTCGCTGCCAGTTGTCCGCTGCCATCCACCAACTTCGGTGCACCAGCGTCGAGAGCAGTCGCACCTTCATTCAGCTGCGCCGCGCCGCTGGCTACCTTGTGAATACCCGCGGTCATTTGCGTCATGCCGCTGGCCAGATCTCCAGCCCCGGTGCTGACTTGCGCCGCGCCGCTTTGCAGCTTAGTGCCGCCAGCGGTTAGCTGCGGCAAGTTCGCATTGAAGGTGTGCAAGCCATCAGTCAGCTGCTGCCCACCCGTTTGGAGTTGCGTTGCGCCAGCAACGAGCTGCTTGTTGCCATCACGGAGCTTCTCGGCGCCGGTGACAAGCTTTTCCGTGCCAGAAGCGACAGCCTGCCCTCCTGTGAGGAGCTTCTTCTCAGCGTCATGCAGCTTCTTGTTTCCATCTGCGACATCCTTGCTGGCTGCAAGCAGCTTGGTTACTGTCGCATTCGAAGCGAGATCGGGATGAGCAGCGACGAATGCCTCAAGACCCGAGGCGAGCTGTGCGGAGCCATTTTCCAATTTATCACTAGCGCTTAGGGCTGATGTAAGGCCCTCTACTAATTGTGTGCTGCCTTTGGAAGATGAGGCTAGGCCAGAGGCCAATTGATCGGCTCCCGTTTGGGCGGCTTGTAATCCCGTAACCAAGGAAGATGCGCCTGCTGCTGATTTTTGAGCGCCTTGTTCCAGCTGAGCGCCTGCGGTTTGCAATTGGTTCACCCCGCCAGCAAGTGTAGCGGCGCCTTTACTAACTTCCAATGCGCCTGTGCTTAGTCCAGTTGCCCCTTTTTGCAACAAGCCAGCACTGTCATCCAATTGCTTGGTACCATCCGCAAGAATAACCAAATTGGTTTTTACCTCATGAATGCCGTTACTTAAGGTTTGTGCGCCAGCCTGAAGATCGGAGGCTCCTTTTCCAGCTTCGCTGAGCCCATTGGAAATAGTTTCGAATTCCGAGAGAATACTCGTTGAATAGGCTTCTGTCAGCGTTTTGGACAACTTATTTCGTAATTCCTTCGTTGCGCTTTCTCCGATTTGACCTGCTACAAAGTTGTAATAGCTGTTGGATTCGAAAATAATTTCTGCCTGTTTCGGAGTCGTGCTCGTAATGGAAGCTGCATCTGTTGAAAATGTAGGGGGGACCGTTATCGTTGCATAATAATGATTATTTCTCATCCCCTGTGCTGCTTCTTCCGCACTCATAAATCCCCACGAAAAACCGTTGTTTTTCTTCAGTTCATCCATGAATTCATTGCCTATATTTCGTGACTCGCCTTCAAACTCAGCGCCTTGATCCAAGTTCACAACGGCGATCGGGAGCTTCTCGAGTTGACCGTAAGGGTCCCAAGTTCCTTTGATCAAGAATCCACTATACAGAATAGGAACTAAGGCGACAGCTACGAAAGTGATGATCATCATAGGGTTCCTAATAAAGCGGCGAAATTCAGCGGCAAATACGTTTAAAATGTTTTTTTTCAATTGCAATGCTCCTTTACTTGTGACAATCGTCGTTAATGATGTTCCCTTTTTCCAATCAATTATTCAAAAGATGTAAGGCTCCATCTAGAGTTACTCGGCAAGGTGAATAGGATTACTGTATAATACCACTGACAGATGATAAAATATATTTAAGTTTAATTTACTAATATAAACAAAAAATTAAGGATGAGTGACATTTGAATATTATACAGCTCCAATATTTCGTTGATTCGGCGGAGTCGGGCTCTTTTACAGAAACAGCCAAAAAGCACGGGATTACCGTCCCCGCCGTCAGTCAATCCATCAGTCAACTAGAGAATGAGTTGGAAACTAAGCTTTTTACCCGTTCCAAAAAAGGGATTGCTCTTACACAGGATGGGTTTAAAGCTATGAAATATGCACGTACCATACTAACTAACGTCCGAAATATGAGAAATGAGCTCTCCAAGTCCAATCCAATCAATACAGGGAATATCGTAATTGCCACCATACCTGGCATGGTTTCGTTGGTGACGGACACCACGATTACCTTTATGGGGATCTATCCTCATATTAATGTTCAACTTTTGGAGGGCGATAATACAGCGGTTATGAATCAGGTGATGAAAGGGGAGGCAGATATGGGGTTCGTCTCCTTGTCGCGCGAGAGTCAGGACGACTCCTTCACGTGGGAGCCTGTGATTCGCGGGGAAGCGGTCATTGTGGTGAATAAGCAATCCCCTTTGCGTTTTTTAACAGCGATAACAAGCTCTGAATTACATAATGAAGTATTGGTTATTTATAAAGATGCTTATATTGAGAGGATTGCAGCGGAATTAATTGCGGGAGATTCTGGCAACCGAATTGCATTGACGACCAATAACACCCAAGCCATCATGCAGATGGTAAGCCGCGGTAATGCCATCACCATCGCGACGGATTACATCGTGACTACGATGCCCGAGAAATTCAAGAATGAGGTGGTCTCGATACCGATTGGAAAATATAAAAAATATCCGAACTATCTCTGGCGAATTACGAAGAAGGATGTTGAAGTGTCTGCGATTATTAAGGAGTATACGCAGCATTTGTATGCGAATTTAGAGTAAGGTAATAAAATTTATCTGTGTTATTTATAACGAATACGTTATAATATAACGAGAAGGTTATAAAGAGTGTGAGATTGATTAAAATAATTATAGGGGGATTTTCACACTGGTGGTTAAATATAAATTCATTTTCACACCTGAGGTAGAAGCTTTCTATAAGGAGCTGTTGGTTCGTAAAAACAATGGTGATAAGAATGCAAAAATCATGTTTGAAAAGATCAACTATTGCATGGCACGTGTTGAAATTCAGGGGACTCGCGCGGGAGAGAAGATTATTAAAAATCTTAAGGGAAAAGAAAACGATAACCTGTATGAATTACGTCCTTTAGATGAACGGATATTCTGCTGTTTATGGGACGGCAACAACTTTATTTTACTTTCACACTACAAAAAAGATGATGATGAGACCGACCCGATTGAACTTTCAAAGGCACGACGTCTCCGAGATAAGTGGATGCTAGAACATAAAGCAACCAAAACCGAGAACTAAGAGAGGAGTGATCGAAATGAAAACATGGGATGAAATGTTTCAAGAGATGGATCCGGAAAATCAAAGTGAAATTGAGGTCATACGGGAAAGAGCGGCTATGGTCACGGAACTCATTGCGATTCGTGAACATAAAGGTTGGACGCAGGACGAGCTCGCTCGTAAGGTTGGTATGAAGCAATCGGCGATTGCTCGTTTTGAAGGTGGTTCTACAATGCCTCGAATGGACACAGTATTAAAGATAGCTAGGGCCTTGGGTGTTAAAATGACATTTATGCCTCTCGGTGCGGGTAAGGAAGAGGCTGCTGCAGTTTATTTGGGGGCCTATGCCTAAATTCATGATATAGGGTCAGGGAAACCATCTGCTAATGGTATTCTGGCCTTTCTATGTCCTTACAGGACTACCGCTCCCTACCCCCAAACGTTATAACCACATTCCCCTTCTTACGCCCAGTTTCCACATACCTATGAGCCTCAGCCATCTGTTCCAATGGATAACACCTGTCAATCACCGCTTTCATCTGACCCGTCTCAAAAAGTTCCGCGAGAAACGCGAGATTCTCTTTTTTCTGCTGTAGACCCGAAGCTGTGAATCTGGCTTTTTTGCTGCCGATTTTGGATGTCCATAACATCTGAAACATAATGCCCAGCGATGGAACGGTAGTGAGATAGACCCCATTTGCAGAGAGCGCGCCTCTACATTGTGAGAATGACCGCTTACCTACCGCATCGAAAATAACATCGTAAGTCTGACCGCTTTTGGCAAAATCCTCTTGCGTATAATCAATAACCCGATCAGCCCCGAGCGATTTCACGAATGCGGCATTCGCGGAACTGCATACACCTGTCACCTCAGCACCGAAGTACTTCGCCAGTTGCACAGCGTAAGCTCCTACGGATCCAGAGGCGCCGTTGATCAAGATCTTTTGTCCACGTTGAAGTCGTGCCGTATCTCGGAGAAATATCAATGCCGTTAAGCCGCCGTCACAGAGACCCGCAGCCTCTTCATAGCTCGCATGAATTGGAAGTTTAGCCAATGTACCAGCTTCAGGCAGACATACGTACTCCGCATAGGCGCCGAAAGTAGTCGGACTAATACCACTAACACGGTCTCCACTCCGGAAGGACGTTACACGTTTACCGACTGCATCAATTTCACCTGCGAACTCCACGCCGAGTATCGTATGTTTGGGCCTGCGCAGACCATACATCAGTCGGATGATGAAAGGGTCAGCCTTGCGAAAAGCACAATCCGAAGGGGTGACAATGGCCGCGTGCAGTTTAATGCGTACTTCATTGTCTTTGGGGGTCGGCTTTGCTACCTCTGTGAGCTGAAGAACCTCAGGTGTTCCGTACTTCGTACATACAATCGCTCTCATGCGTATCCCTCCTGGATGGATTGTCGTTGGTCATTCTCATACCTGCTTATTCTCAACAAAGAAAACATCTTCCAAGGGTAACTTGAAGACACCTGCAATACGAAAAGCTAATTCCAAAGAAGGGGAGTATTTGCCCTGTTCGAGGGCGACAATGGTTTGTCTGGTTACCCCGACTTTATCTGCCAACTGCTGTTGCGTCATTTCATCCTGATTAAATCGTAATTTCCGTATGTGATTGCTGATCAGACTTTTGCCCATCTTAAACTCCTTTCCTATAATGGTAGAGTTGCGTGAATACACCGGCCATTTCTGACAAGAATCCTGAGAAAATAAGAATGATGAACATCGTGGCAGGCGTCATATCCAATACCAGCGATCCCATGGCTAGAAGAAAACCAATCGTAAAGACATAATGCGAATTTCTTGTCGCTTTCAAATCAATCAATTTGTCGAGTTCATCCGAGAAAGAAGGTTCAATTTCCTTCGTCGTTATGCGATAGATGATATTGAAGACAATAGCGATGATGATTTTGGCTACAACAGACACGGGAATTAGGATGAGAATGGCAGCTGCCCAAAAGCGGAGAGTTTCCATCGTATCCATATTCGTATTCTGCACCTTTTGAAACACATACCAACAATAGAGACCAAAAATCAGCACCGTGCTTATAAATGAGACGATATGCTTTTTCTCTTGATAGGACATTTCCTTCATGCCTCCTGTATGTTAATTTTTACCTTTAGTAAAGTATTCTATACACAATGTAACTTATACTATACATCAAGTCAACTGTACAATACACTATTTAATTAAAAATGTCGTGACCCTAAACATGATATAATCAGCCTAGAATGAATGATGCAGGTCAAAGGGGATAGCCATGAGTGTAATTCGTTTGGAGAACGTTACGAAGAAATATGAGGACGCGATGATTTTTCGCGATATTTATTTTAAGGTGAGTCAAGGTGAGCGAATTGGCTTAATTGGTCGGAACGGTGCTGGGAAATCGACGGTTTTTAGACTGATCATGGGGAAAGAAGAGCCCACGTCAGGCAAAGTAGAAGTTGATCCTCAGGTTAAAATAGGGTACTTCTCGCAATTCTCGGAAATGACCGGAAGCTTGTCCGTTCAGCAAGAGTTGGAAATGTGTTTTGAGCAGGTTGCGATGATTGAACGCGAGTTGCAGGAAGTTGGTGAAGGGCTTGGCACCGTCACGGATGACGGCGAGATGGATAAGCTGCTGACGAGGCAAGCGGAGCTATTTGAGCAAATGGAGCATTTGGACGGGTGGAATGTGTCCGTTGAGATCAATACCGTTCTAACGAAGCTTGGGTTTAATGAACGTTCTCGTCATCAACCTGTCGATGAATTGTCCGGGGGCTGGAGAAACCGCGCGGCGCTTGCCAAAATGCTCATAGAGCAACCTGATGTTGTTCTGCTGGACGAGCCGACCAATTACTTGGATATCGAAGGGATCGCTTGGTTGGAGCAGTGGCTCTATCGGTTCAAAGGTGCGATGATTCTGATTTCCCATGACCGGGAGTTTATCGACAAAGTGGTCACGCAAGTGATCGAGATCGAGAACTATCGTTTTCAGGAATATGAGGGGAATTACACCGATTATATCCGCAAAAAGAAGATGCGCAAAAAGGAGCTCGACCGCCAATTTGAGTGGGAAGAAGAGCTGCTCCTCATGGAGTCGGAGGCTATCGACAGCCGCGCCAGCAAGAAAATGTCCAAGGACCGTCTCTCGCGTCAGCTAGCAGATAACAAGAAAAGGATCGAACCACACCCTGTTAACGTACTGATCACGGATATTTATGAGCGCCTGCGGTTTCCGGACAAGCTGTGCGAGGTAAAAGGGATCGGGCAGACCTACGAGGATCGGACCATTTTCCAAGACGTCAGCTTCGATATTCAAAAGGAAGACCGCCTAGTCATCGTGGGCCCGAACGGAAGCGGGAAATCCACGCTCATTAAGGTGCTCACAGGACAGGAGAAGCCGGAGTCCGGCGAGGTGATCTGGGAGAAAGGCGTCAGCTACGCGTATTTTAACCGGATGTGGGAAGAACTTAATCCGAAGGATACCGTAAGCCATGCGGTGAATACGTACGGCCTAGGGCTGGATGCACCGCGGAAAAAGGTGAACAAATTCCTCGCCATGCTGCAATTTTCGGAGATGGACCTCAGTAAGTTTATTGGCAACCTTTCTGGTGGTCAGAAGGCAAGAGTCGCGCTAGCGAAGTGTCTCCTCTCTGGCGCCGCGGTCATTATCTTGGATGAACCGACGAACCATCTCGATCTCATGAGCATTCAAGTTATGGAGCAGGCTCTGATTCATTTCCCAGGTGCAGTCATTACGGTCAGCCATGATCGGTTCTTTATTGATAAAATCGGCACGAAAATGCTGACGTTTGACCCGGCGACGGGGGTAACTGAGCAGAATTTATAAGTAAGGAGAGGGTCGTGTGGGAGAGTTTACTGTTGTACAAAGTATTTGGATTCAGGTATCGCTTGAACGTGCATGGCAAGCGGTGACGGAAGGGGATCAGCTTACGATGTGGTACTCACCGGGCTCTCCATGGGACGTACTGGAGCTTGAGCCGGGGGCTGAGGTTTACTTTCATCATTCACCGAACGGGTACCATGAGGGGACGGGGGTTGTCACCTTGCGAGCAACCATCGAGGCGGTGGAGCATCTGGAACGCTTCGCGTTGCGATGGGAGTTTAGTGTGCCAGATTCGGAGATGATCACGACATTTCTCACTGCGGAGGAAGGTGACGGCACACGTGTGACGATCACGGAGACGGGTTATGAGAGCAAAGAGCAGGCGAAGCCGACCGAAGAGGGCTACGCCATGTCTTTGGAGAATTTGAAGGCTTACTTGGAGGGGCATGAGTTGCCTTATTAGAGAGAAGCGTGAGCCTCATCATCTTGAGCTTGGAGCCACTAACTGGATAACATACAGTTAATTTCGCCCGAATAAGCGCTTTTGTTCAATTAACTGGAAAAAGCGCAGTTAATTTCAAGGCTAGCCTTCGAAAACGGAGGAATTCAAAAAATTAACTGTACGTTTTCCATCTATTGCGAATAATTAGCAGTTTGACGTCAAAATAGATGGAGATTTTCCAGTTAATAAGGTGGCGGAAAGAATTAGGTGGTGCGACCGATTTCCCATAGTAATCGTACTGCTCCCAAATGCGGACTTCAGCCTGGCGACAGGGGATGGGGAGCCTAATTTCAAGGCGAATAAGTTAATTCCGATAAAACCTATGGGAATTATTTAAAAAATCATTGACATATATCGCCATGCCATTTAAGATAGGTTTACATTGAGAGGCAAACACACCGTTTGCGTAACAAGATAATATGGATCGCGATCTACTGGACAGCCAGAGATTCAACAGGAGCAGATGTAATTGCTCTTCGTTGTGTCTCTTTTTTTTATCTTCTAAACAAGTGCAAGGAGGATGACAGCGAAGAAGCAAGTTGGCATGATGGCAATGGCATGGAATTAAAAACCACAGAAGGAAAGGGATGTTCAAACATGGCTAACATTGGACTATCAAAATTTAAATTATTGGCAATACTCGCAGCGATTGCTGTACTTATTGTCATCTACGCGGTCACCGTATCCGCTTCGAAGAGCACAGATAATAATGGAACAACTGCTGTTGTGACAACAACGCAAGCTCCATCAGCAACACCGAAAGTGGAGATTCCATCTCAAGCTGCGGTAGCCGCAGTTGCTGAAACTAAGCCGCAAGCAGCTGCAACACCAGCTGTGGAAGCGACGCAGCCGCAAGCTGCTGCTGCAACACCAATAGCCACAACTGCGCCCACAACGAACACTGCAGCAACTACTACCGTGAATACGAAGGCACCTGAAGTAAAAACAGCAGCAGTAACCACAGCGGCTGAACCGAAAAAAGCGGAAGAGCCTAAACCAACGGCTGAACCCGTGAAGAAAGAAGAGCCCAAAGCTGCCGTGGCTGAGACGCCACAGCCTGCTCAAGTGAAGCCAGTAGCTACACCGGCGCCAGCCAAAGCAGCTGCAACTCCTGCACCTGCTGCACAAGATGAAGAGAACTGCGACATCGAAGAAGAGGGTTGCTAATCGGAGCATTACACTAACGAAACCAACACAGAGGAGAATACTATGACCAAATCATCGACTTCCCATAAAGCATTAACGCTAGTCCTGGCTGCTACGCTAGTATTACCTTTTTTACAGAGTAACCAAGCAAGCGCCGCAGCGTCATCAGCCCCAATCAACAGCACTTATACCAGTTATTTCAACCAAAAATATGATAATCTTGTTGACGATAAGAACGTTTTTAAAACAACAACTTATCATGAACTTGATTATTTACTAGACTCCGAAGGAACCTATGTATTCCTATTCGGCGGGGCTTGGAGTAAAGAAACACAATCGGTTGTCGGATACATAAATGAGGTAGCACAAGCGAAGGGAATTAAGTCCATCTATAACTTTGATACGCGGTTAGATGGTAAAGACCCGGCTACAGATATTGCAGACTCGGCCAATAATCCAATCTCGAGACGTTATGTCGATCTGGTTAATAAGTATTTAACCAATCTCAGCACACAAATCAAGGGTTCGGAAAGTGTCACGTACAGCAATGATGTGACGTCAGGCAAGGCGCCTAACCTCGTTACCAAAACCCTGACAGGGACAGCTCAAAAGATTCAAACCCCGTATTTGTTCGTGTACAACAAAAATAACAAAAATGGCTCTGCCAACGCACCGATTATTTCTTCGGTAGAGGGAATCGACGCACTTTTAACTAATGGTGTTGTGGATAAAGCCAAAGTGGATGCGTATAAAGCGAAAGTCAGCGCAGCCTTTGATGCGGTTCCAGCTAACCTGAAAGCAGGGTTGCAAGCCGATCAAAATAATAACAACTATATTGCCTCCTCCTATAACGAATTCGCGGGAGAAACAATCTTTGGTGAAGCGGATAAAGACATCGTGCTTGATCCAGTAACCTATGATGAGCTTAATGGTGTGTTGAAAAGCGAAGGGAACTATGTTTTCCTATTCGGATGCTCTTGGTGCCCTAATACACGGGCAGTTGCGAAGTATGTCAATGAATATGCCAAGAAATACAATGTATCCAAAGTGTACAACTGGGATACGAAGTTGGACGGAGGTATTGGCGGGACGCCAGATGTGCCAGTAGGAACGGATAGCAGCAATTTCCTTCAAATCCGTGCAACCGGAGCTCCATTTGCTGATCGTTACGTAGATTTGGTTAATACATACTTAACAAATATCGAAACGCTTTATGCAAAAGCAAGCAATAACGTCAGCTACAAGGACGCGAATGGCGTTGATCATGTAGCTAACAAGCTGCAAGTGCCTTACTTCTTTATTTACAACAAGGATCATAAAGATGCGCAAGGAAAACCAGCCCCAATTCTTGATCATGTTGAGTTAATGTACACGTGGAAGGATATTCAACCGGATTATGAACTGAATGGTAAAAAAGGTGTCAATTACAACAACTATATTGAGGCTCTAGATCGTGCCTTCTCCGAACTGCAAGGTGCGGCTGAGCAAGCAGCTCCAACAGGTCTAACTGGGAAAGCTCCGAAGTCAGACACGAGCAAGGATGGTCAAATCAGCGGTACGTCTACTGCTCTTGAGTACAAACGTGCAGAAGACAAAGCTTATGCACAAGTAACAGGCACGTCCCTTACAGGACTTACGCAAGGCACTTATTACGTGAGGACAGCAGCGAAGGCAGGCTTCAAGCCAAGCCCATCCACAATCATTGACTTGAATTTGGAGCAACCGGCAGCACCATCTGGGCTAAGCGCTGCAGCAGCAACAACTTCGTTGAGTCTTGATGGAAAAATCACAGGCACAACTGCGCAGTTGGAATATAAGCTTTCCGGAACCACTAAGTACACAGTAGCCAAAGCGACAGAAACGACAGGACTATCGGCAGGCACTTATCAAGTTAGATATGCAGCCAAGTATGGCTATAACCCAAGTCCAGCAACGGATGTTGTGATCACGTACACGAAATCTGCCTTTGTAGATGTGCCAGAGTCAGCATGGCACTATCAAGCGATTAACTTCTTAGCAGCCAATAAGATTGCTGGCGGCACAGACGAGAACCATTTCAGCCCGAACGACAAGCTGACAAGAGGACAGTTCATTACGCTACTATTAAAAGCCTACGGCATAGCGCCGGAAGAGAACGCGAAAGACAATTTCGGGGATGCAGGCAACACGTATTACACGCCTTATTTGGCGGCTGCTAAACGTCTGAACATTGCAGGTGGTGTTGGTGATAACCAATTCGCGCCGAATCAAAGCATCTCTCGTGAGGAGCTGTTCACACTGTTACATCGCTCGTTAGGTGTACTGAATAAGCTTCCAAAAGGGAATGGGGCAGCTACATTATCTAGTTTCACGGATGCGGGCCAAATCGCTGGATTTGCGCAAGAAGCATTCAAGTCACTTGTTGAGAGTGGGATCCTAACAGGGGATAACGCAAAGCTTAACCCACAAAACCTATCCACGAGAGCAGAAGCAGCTCAAGTGTTATACAACTTACTTAAATAAGAGGTGAAATGGGTAGCCGCAAGGCTGCCCATTTTGCCCATTTTGGTCAAAACGATCATGGGAGGAGAACCGATTTGGACTTCATCTTGGCTTTTACAGCGGGGCTGCTTTCATTCATATCCCCTTGCGTTCTTCCGCTCATTCCTGTGTATTTCAGCTATATTGTAGGCTCATCTCTGACCGAACTAGTTACAAACAAAGGGAAGAGTCAGGTCGTCTATAAATCCTTGTTCTTTATACTGGGCTTCTCCCTTGTGTTTATAGGCTTAGGTATTTCCGTAAGTTCGATCAGCAAATTATTTACGTCCAATTTATCGATTTTTAGACAGATTGGCGGCGTAGTCATTATTCTGTTTGGACTTCATATGACAGGGATATTTAAGATTAAATTGTTGTATTCCGAAAAAAGGCTCCTAACTAGCGGCCCATCTGCGAGGAAAACGGGTCCGTTTCTGGTAGGGATGGCATTCGCAGTGGGTTGGACACCCTGTATCGGTCCGATGCTCTCTACGATTCTCATCTATGCGGGCAGCATGGAAACGATCCAGAAGGGAGTCCTTCTCCTCACAGCCTACTCGCTAGGGATGGCGGTGCCATTTGTGCTTTCGGCCTTTTTGGTCGAACATTTATCCCGATTGTTGAAAAAGGTTTCCAAATACTTGCCCATTTTCTCCATCGTCAGCGGCGTCATTATGATCTTTATGGGTCTTCTCGTTTTCACGAATCGGATGGAGATGATTAATCAGTCCCTTTCCTTTTTAACAAGCTCATATAGCATTAGTGAAAAAGCGGCCGTAGAATCCTCCAGCTTGCAGCCAGCAGCTTCAAATACGGAAAGTATTGAGGGGGGTGCGATGCCCGACACGCTATTACTTGATACTCAGGAGCGGGAGAAAGCGATCGATTTTACAGTAACGGACTTACAAGGTCAGCGGGTAACATTAAGCGATCTGAAAGGCAAAAACGTGTATATCAACTTTTGGGCAACTTGGTGCAAGTGGTGTATCAAAGAAATGCCGGATATGGAGAAGGTGTATCACGATTATAAAGATGACAATCTCGTTATATTGGCTATTGATGTCGGTGAAAGTCAGGAGAAGGTAAGCGAATATCTGAAAGAACATCCTTATTCCTTCCGTGTGTTGCTCGATCCCGATAAAAAGGTCACGCAAGCCTACAAACTTCGATCCATTCCAGTTTCCATTTTCGTAGATAAGCAGGGAAGGGTTGCCTACAACCGAGTAGGTACATTAACAGAAAATCAGATGAGGACTGTCATTAAGGATCTGCTGATTGAGTAGAAATCAAATAAGAACACTTGATCCCATATAGTTGTACATGGTACAATTTTAGGAAACGAAAGAATGGTGGGATCGCCAAATGAGAATCCAATTAGAAGGCATCACAATGTTATCGCAGGATGTGGCACGACTAGCTCATTTTTATCGGGATGTGCTTGGATTTCGTATTGTTGTGGAAGAAGCGGATTATGTTGAATTCGACAATAGCGGCGTTCGTCTAGCCATTTTCACGACTCCTCTTATGGCGAATAATACGAATGATCATCCTTCATTTCTGGAAGAGCGCAAAGGGCAAGCTTTTGAGTTTAATTTTCAATGTGACACACCAGAAGATGTGCATGCTCTTTATGAGGAGTACGTCTCCAAAGGAGCTACGGCGATTATGGAGCCAATAGTAAAGTCCTGGGGGCACGTAACGGCCTTCTTTGCTGATCCAGATGGGAATATCCATTCACTTTTCGCGGTTAACCCTGAATCAACTTAAACAGCTAAGAACCCCATTCGCAATTAAAGGGGGTTCTTGTCTATCTAATGCCTACACGTTCAAAGGACGCACCACTCTCCGAAGCCCAGCGCGAATGATCATCTCCGCTAAGAGCAAATTCGGCAACCAACAGATCCAAGCAATGACGCCGAACGTATCGTTCGTATCCGTGAGACCCCAGAACACAGCTGCGAGTGGCGTCATAACACGGAGCGAGATCGCTGCGCAGGACAATGCGTAATTTCGCAGCATCCATTGACCGTGCGCGCGCGGATTGCGATCGGCCATAATGCTCTTTAAACTTTGGTAAAGTGTGTACAACCACATGAGAGATAGAGCTCCAAAGCCAAGCTGAGCGCTCAAACCACCGCTAGTATAATAAGCCATGTAGAGACCAGTCACACCTGCTACCGTAATCATCGTTGCATACACATAGCCAATCGCGCGATGGACATTCGGTGTTCGGAGACGGATCCTCTTGATGAATTGCAGCCAACCAATGCCGAGCGCAATGCCGCCAGAAACGGCGTGGAACCATAGTACGGTATACCATAGATCAGGCATGGTACCTTTCGCGGTAACGAAGCCTTGATCCTTGATATCGTCGGGGTTACCATACAGTAGCAAGGCATAAGCCGCGATCCCAACGGCTAGGAAAGCTAGAATACCAAACACCCAATTCCGTCGTCTTCTTCGGTTTCTCTTCATTTTGCATCCCTCACAGCTCTCATCGAATTCTTGTTGATTCGATTTTACCATTCAGGGAGTTATTTCCAGAAGCGACCATGGTCGGAGCGGGTGCTCCTCCTTAAGTCGGGGATTGGGAGCAGCCACGTGCTCTAGGCTAAATCCAGCTCCAATACCACCGGACAATGATCGCTTCCTAGAATATCACAGGCAATGGATGCCTCCGTGATCTTCGGTGCTAATCGGGCTGATGCGAGGAAATAGTCAATCCGCCAGCCCACATTCCGGGCACGAACGCCAGGCATATTGGACCACCACGAATACACGTCGGTTCTCTCCGGGTACAGATGTCGGAACGTATCGAGAAAGCCTGCTGCTAACAAGTCCGTCATTTTGCCACGCTCTTCGAGGGTGAAGCCGGAGTTGTTGTGGTTGCCTTTGGCATTTTTTAAATCGATCTCGTGATGGGCAACATTCAAATCACCGCAAACCAGCACTGGTTTAACCGCATCCAAACCGACTAAATAATCACGGAACCGATCCTCCCACTCTAACCGATAGGGCAATCTGGATAGATCACGCTTCGCATTGGGCGTATACACAGTAACGAGGTAGAAATTCTCGAACTCTAAGGTCAGGATGCGACCTTCAGGCTCGGAATCTTCTTCGATACCGTATCGGACAGAAAGTGGCTCCACTTTCGAGAAAACAGCCGTACCGGAATACCCTTTTTTCTCCGCATAGTTCCAATATTGCTTATAGCCCTCTCCTAGATCGAGGTCGATTTGCCCCTCCTGCAGCTTTGTTTCCTGCAAGCAGAAGAGATCCGCATCCACCTCTTTAAAATAATCCGTAAACCCTTTATTCACGCAGGCTCTCAAGCCATTCACATTCCAAGATACCAGTTTCATTGTCGGTTCTCCTTGCACTCTATTTATGATAGTTATCATCTAAAAATCAGTGTACCATATGTTCGAGTCATAGTTCTCTTCTAATCCACACTGACTTGCGTCGAATTTCGCTTAATATGCTTCAGAGTCGAACTAGATGGATTTTATGATGTGAATTTCGCCGCATTTTTCTAATTCATCGCAATAAATGGATTTTGTACAGTTAATTTTGACCGAGGAGGCTGTAAAGGCAAGTTCGGCTATTATTAACTGTAGATTTTCCATTTAAAACCGATTTTCCCGAGAAATCACGGGAATTAGCTGTAGTTTATACAGGTAAAGCTTCCCATTATCATTACCAATACAGGTGGCATCACCACCCTTCAGCTACACGGGGATGCGCAACGACCCGTCGCCTAAATCCCCCAATATAAGAAAATACCACACCTCCTCATCAGGATTATTGATTTAAGTTCCCTCAAAACAGGTGTTATACTTGATAAATATCCCACTAAACGTATCGGTTTAATATTACACCTGCGAAAGCGAGGGTCTCCTATGACCAAAATATATAATAATTTAACAGAACTCATCGGAAATACACCGTTGCTGGAGCTCTGGAATTTTAATAAAAGGCAAGGGGTTGAAGCTCGCATTGTCGCGAAGCTGGAGTATTTCAATCCGGCGGGCAGCGTGAAGGATCGCATCGGCTATGCCATGCTGAAGGACGCAGAACGCAAGGGGAAAATCAATCAGGACACCGTCATTATCGAGCCGACGAGTGGGAATACGGGCATAGGTCTGGCTTTTGCAGCAGCTGCATTGGGCTACCGGTTGATCATTATTTTGCCGGATTCGTTCAGTGAGGAGCGCCGCAAAATTGTAAGAGCGCTAGGCGCAGAGCTTGTGCTCACGCCAGCTGCGGAAGGCATGCAAGGTGCCATTCGCAAGGCCAAGGAGCTAGCTACTGGGCTGCCCAATTCCTATATCCCGCAGCAGTTCAGCAATCCAGCCAACCCTGAGGTTCATCGCACGACCACGGCAGAAGAAATTTGGCGAGATACGGGCGGAAAGGTTGATATTTTTGTAGCAGGCGTAGGTTCAGGAGGCACCATTACGGGTGTAGGAGAGATTCTGAAGCAGCGGCATTCCGATGTTCAAATTGTGGCTGTTGAACCTGCGGATTCTCCCGTGTTGTCTGGCGGCACACGTGGTGTGCACCAGATCCAAGGGATCGGCGCAGGTTTTGTGCCGGATAACTTCAACCGGGCCATTGTGGACGAAATCCTCACCGTTAGCAATGAAGAGGCGATGGAGACGGCGCGCCAATTGGCCAAAAGCGAAGGGCTTCTCGTCGGCATTTCGTCTGGGGCTGCAGCCTTTGCAGCCGTTCAACTGGCAAAGCGACCTGAGAATAATGGGAAGACAATCGTCGTCATTCTGCCGGACACCGGCGAGCGATATTTGTCATCGGCGCTCTTTGCAGAGCTCGAATAGGCGTACTAACAAAGTCCAATAGACCGTGAAAGGTAGCGAATTCGCACCTTTCACGGTTTTTTGCATGCAGAATTTTAGCGGAATTCGGCTGACTAAAATACGACAATAAAATTTCTATTGAAAACAATTATCATTATCACTATAATAATAATGAAAATCATTATCAATTACAAACAGGGGGATTCAACATATTATGAAACAGGCATCCGTAAAAATAGGCATGGCCGTACTATTACTCTCGTTGACTGTCGCTTGCGGTCAAGGGACTTCCACTGAAACAGCTGCATCACCAGCAGCAAGTGCCGCAGCGAAAGCTGCCGCAACGCCAGCTCCAACTGCAGCACCAACAGCAGCGCCGAAGGTTGCGATTGATGAAGCTAAGGCGACTGAGCTGCTAGCTCAGTTCAAAACACCAAACCCTGCGAAAGTCGTTACCGTCTCTGTAGGGATCTCGGAGATCCTTAATGAGCTTGGCGTAATGCCAGTTGGCGTACCAACGACAACGAGCAAGATGCCAGCAGCTTATGCGAATGTGACGAAAATCGGCAGCTCACACGCACCTGATTTAGAGCAAATTGCTAAACTAACGCCTGATGTGATTGTTTCGCCAGCGTCCATCAAAGATAGTCTAGAGAAGAAATTCCAACCGGCTAAGCTGCCATCTGCCTACATTCCGGTAGATTCCTTAGAAGAACTGAAGCTTTCTACAGTCGTCTTGGGTCGATTATTCAAGCAAGAAGCGAAAGCAACAGCATTGCTTGAGAAAACAATCACCGAGGAAACAGCAGCACGTGAGCTTGGCAAAGGGAAACCAGCGCCGAAAGTCCTTATTCTTTTCGGATCCGCTGAATCCCTGATGTTCATGAACGAGAACACGTTCACAGGCAGCTTGGTGAAGCAACTGGGAGCTTCCAACGTAGTCTCCGACGTTCTTAAGCTGAAAGAAGCGTATGTGCCACTGAACATGGAAAGCATTGTTGCTGCGAATCCAGATGTGATTTTGCTGGTAGCTCATGGCGACCCTGCAGCTGTATCTAAGAAGTTAGAAGAAGACTTGAAGAAGAACGGTTCATGGGAGAAGTTGAACGCGTTCAAGAACGGTAAATTCAAACCTCTAGATTATAATCTTTTCGGGATTGCATCCATCGTCAATGCACCTGCAGCATTCAAAGATCTAGCGCAAGTTTTGTATAAATAAGCACGGGGGAATGCATTCGTGGTCGAGAAGCAGAAAAGAAAAGTCACGTATATAGGGATCGCATGTGTGCTGCTTCTCGTGGGCACATTGCTTTCCATCGGCCTGGGCAGCGTCCGTATTTCACCAATGGATACCCTCCTCACCGTTTTTGGTCATGGAAGTGAGTCCAATATAACCATTCTGTGGGATATTCGTATCCCCAGGGTTTTTCTAGCCCTAGTAATCGGGGCCAATCTTGCAGCTTCCGGTGCATTACTCCAAGCTGTCCTGCTCAATCCACTTGCAGATCCTGGATTGACTGGCGTTTCGAGTGGTGCAGCGGTTGCTGTATTGCTTATTTTATTGGCCTTTCCTACCTTGTACTCCTTAGTCCCGCTAGCCGCCATCGTTGGAGGCTCCGTAGCTGCCATCATGGTCTATGTATGGGCGTGGAGTAAAAAAACAGGCTTTGCACCAATTCGGGTTATTCTATCCGGCGTTGCCGTTAATGCCGTCTTCGGCGGTGTAATCGGACTACTCTCTATTCTATATAGCGACAAGCTTCCGACTGCACTTCAATGGTTGAACGGCAGCTTGTCTGGTAAGGGAATGGATGGTGTTACGACAATTCTCCCTTATTCCCTCATCGGATGGATAGCTGCGCTTCTGTGTATTCGCCAAGCGAATATCTTGCGACTAGGCGAACAGGCAGCACATAACTTAGGTCAGAACCTGACGCGCATCCGTTTCACACTTTCTTTCGTTGCTGTTTACTTAGCTGCTATTTCGGTATCGACAGTTGGGCTTGTCGGGTTCGTAGGACTTGTCGTCCCGCACATCGCACGCATGCTGATTGGTTCCGATTATCGCGTTATGCTGCCGCTGAGTGTTGTGCTTGGAGCGCTCGTTCTGCTGATAGCAGACACGCTCGGACGCACGGTATTCGCTCCTTTAGAAATACCCTCCGGCATTGTTATGGCGATGGTTGGGGGTCCTTACTTCCTGTATCTGATGCGAAAGGGGGAATCCGCCCGTGCTTGATGTACAGTCCTTAACGATTCGATATGGGGAAAGAACAATCGTCAACGATTTCTCGCTGGATGTGAAAGAAGGAGAAGTCGTTACGATTATCGGACCCAATGGTTCTGGGAAATCGACGATTCTCAAAGGTGTGTCCAGGCTCATCCCGTGTGAGAGCGGTCGCGTCTGCATTGCACAGCAAGAGTTGCAATCGCTCAGCACGAAGCAGGTATCGCGCATCATGTGCATGTTGTGTCAATCCAACACAAGCCCAGCCGACATGACGATTGAAGAGCTTGTTGGTTACGGCCGGATGCCGCACAAGAAGTGGTTTGAACGCTTTAATGGCGAAGATTACGACATCATTAACTGGGCATTAGAGCAAACAGGCATGATGGGTTACAAGGATCGCCTTGTAAATTCGTTATCCGGTGGCGAGGCACAGCGTGCTTGGATTGCTATGGCATTGGCACAGCGTCCCAAAGTACTACTGCTCGATGAACCAACAACCTACCTGGACATCGCGCATCAATTGGATGTACTGGAGCTAGTCCGTAAGTTAAATCGTGAACTTAACCTTACCGTGGTCATGGTTCTGCATGATTTGAATCATGCCAGCGCGTATAGCGATAACATTTGTGTGCTGAAGAATGGACAACGTTATCAATATGGTAAGCCGAACGATGTGATGACGAGCGATCTGCTCCGACATGTGTACGAGGTAGAAACTGACATTCAATATGGCGAGCACGGTGCGGGTCCCCGCATACATATTCTAAAGAAAAGTAGGAGCGTGTCCTAATGAAACAACAGGATCTGGAAACCAGCAAGCAGCAGTATTTGAAGTTCTCCGAAGGTTTGAAAACGTTAATGCTAAGTACGGTAGATGATAAAGGTAAACCATTCACATCCTATGCCCCTTTCGTAAAGAAAGATGGTAAGCTGTATATCTTTATTAGCCGAATTGCGAACCACTTCCGTTATATGGAGAAGAACCCTTCGGTTGATGTGATGTTAATTGAAGATGAAGCTTCCACAGAGAATCTATTTGCAAGACAACGTGCTCGTTTCGTATGTACGGCAACTAATATTGGGAATGAAGATAAAGAAGATATTTTCGAGCTGTTCGGTGAGCGTTTTGGTAAGCAAATGATTCATGTATTGAAAACGCTTGACTTCTCCTTATTCGAGCTTACGACGACGGAAGGCCGCTATGTAGCTGGCTTTGGTCAGGCCTACGATATTGATTTGGCAGCGACGAAGTTTGAGCATGTAGCTAGAGATGGTCACCAACCAGCGAAAACATCCTAGTACGATCCCAAAACCCAAATCTCGAATCCCGAATCCCGAAGGAGTGCGTAAACATGAGTTTTGAAACCGTATTGCCAATTTGGAACGCGATCCAAGGTCGTTTTCATAAAACAGTCCAAAAGCTCCCTGAAGCTGATTTGACCCTTGAATTGGGTTCAGCTTCCATCGGCTATATGCTTCGTCATAATGCTGAGGTTGAATATATGTTTGCTAACTGGTTTTTGGGTGTGAAAATTCCAGAAGGTATTAAGCTGTATACAGCAGGTGGTCCGAATGGCCCGAAGGTAAAACCTGCGTTCACCAACCTACAAGAATTGGTCGATGATCTGACAGCTTCGAATGATTTTCTAATTGAAGCGATGCGTAACCTGCCTGAAGAGGCTTGGAGCGTGCCAGTTGAATCCCCAATGGGCCCATCGACACCGCTGGAAGCAGTTGGCAGATTGATGTACCACACAGGTATTCACTCAGGTCAAATTTCGTTGATTCAGAAGCATTTCGCTGTAAAAGAGAATGCGGCAGAAGCCCCCGCGCAGCATTAATAGACTTATATGGTGAAAAAAGAGACTATGGGGACTTTCCCATAGTCTCTTTCAATTCGGACAGAAGCCCGGCGTCTTGGCGCAGAGGAGCTTCGCATATTTCGGATCGAGCTTAGCCAGTTCTGTGAAATAGCTGCTAACGGCATGATTACCAGCGAATGATCCGGTTGGAAAGTCGAGCTCAACGGCCTTTTTTACATGAATATAGTGATAGAGGTCACCCGTACGAGGCGATTTGTAAACGAGCGGCGGCAGGGAAGGAACCATATCGTTACGATTATATACGCGATAGTGGGGACCTGTTTTGCGGTTAAACTGGCCTGCGAATGTCGTATTACCTACCCGTGGCGAACCGAACGTATAGATGGAGGGATCTTTGAACTTGGTGTTCGTAGCCAAGTCTGAAGCACATAACGTGGCGAGCGAGCCACCGAGGCTGTGCCCCGTGAGGTAGAGTTGTTTGTGAGAGGATAGTTTGCTCATGGCCGTTACAATTTGTTTACGGGCGGATTCGTAAATATCTAGAAACCCTTGGTGTACGAGACCGCCTGCTTTGGCATAGGGAAAATCAGTCTGTCTGGCAATGGCATCCGAGATCCAGTCCGATGTGGTGGACGTGCCTCGAAATACAATCACAATTTGACTATCGGATTCTGCAATAAAGCCAAATAGCTCGCGCCCGCCAAAGGCAGAATTCGCCGTAAACGGAGTCACGATTCGATAGGCAGCGGGTAAGATGACGCCTTCCGTACCTTGTTCCAGTTGGGTATAGCTTTGGCCGCACATCGCTGCGAGGCGAAGAGCAGTTCGCGTATCCATAGAGTTGTTGAACATGATGACATGCCTCCACAGCCAGGATATGATATACCTATTCATATGAAAATATTGGATACATGTCCTCCGACAACTGCCTATTTGTGGAGGATTTCAGGTATAATAGGCAGTGTTGCAACCGTTAGAAGCTCGAAGTCATGTTGGTTGTCAACGATACGAAAGGTGGTATAGACACATGTTGAAAAGGTTTTTTTCGTACTATCGGCCCTATAAGCACTTATTTATTTTGGATTTTACTTGTGCGGTGGTGGCTGGGTTACTGGAGCTTGGGTTCCCGCTAGCCGTCAATCAGGTTATCGATAAATTGCTTCCTGCAGGGAATTGGGCTTGGATTATTTGGGCGTGCGTGGGGTTGTTGGCCGTCTATGTGCTGAACACACTGCTGAACTTTGTCGTTACATATTGGGGTCACATGCTGGGGATTAACATTGAAACGGATATGCGGAAAAAGTTGTTCACGCATCTGCAGAAGCTGAGCTTCCGATTCTATGACAACAACAAAACAGGGCAACTCATGTCACGGATGTCGAATGATTTGCTTGAAATCGGCGAGGTCGCGCATCATGGTCCGGAGGATCTGTTCATTGCCGTGATGACGCTCATTGGTGCACTTCTGCTGATGCTGCAAATTAATGTGAAGCTAGCGCTGCTAACGTTCGTTATTGTGCCATTCCTGCTGTGGATTGCGGTGTATTTTAATCAGAAAATGACCAAAACCTTCCGTCGCATGATGGGAGATCTCGCGGATATTAATGCAAGAGTGGAAGATAACATCGGCGGTATTCGTGTCGTACAAGCGTTCGCGAACGAAGCTCATGAGAAGAAATTGTTCGAGGTGAACAATGGCCGATTCCGATTGACGAAGCTGGCTTCTTATAAAATCATGGCGTGGAACATTTCCTTAAGCTATATCTTAATGCGTTCCGTAACGGTATTCGTACTGATCTGCGGTACGTGGTTTGTTATCGATAAGCAAATTAGCTATGGTGAGTTTATTGCCTTTGTTCTATTAACGAATGTATTCTTAGGCCCGATTCAGAAAATCAATAATGTCATCGAGAGCTATCCGAAGGGGATTGCTGGCTTCAAACGCTATGTAGAGGTTATCGACACCGAGCCGGAGGTTGCCAATCATCCGAATGCTCGGAAGGTGGATCATCTCGACGGCCAAATCAAATTCAACAACGTGTCCTTCGGGTATGGGGACGAAGCTCGTGTTTTGAATAACATCTCCCTTTCCATTCGTGCAGGGGAGACTGTTGCATTCGTCGGCCCGTCTGGCGCAGGCAAAACGACGATCTGCTCCCTGCTGCCTCGTTTCTACGATGTCAGCGAGGGCAGCATCGCCATTGACGGTGTCGATATTCGACATATCGAGCTGGAATCGCTGCGCCGCCAAATCGGCATCGTGCAGCAGGATGTGTTCCTGTTCTCCGGCACGATGCGGGAGAACATTGCGTACGGCAAGCTAGGCGCGACGGATGAGGAGATCTGGGACGCTGCGCGGCGCGCGCAGCTGCAAAGTTATATCCAGTCCCAGCCGAAGGGACTGGATACGGTCATCGGAGAGCGCGGCGTCAAGCTCTCCGGCGGGCAGAAGCAGCGCCTCGCGATTGCGCGCATGTTCTTGAAGAATCCGCCGATTCTCATCTTAGATGAGGCGACATCGGCGCTGGATACCGAGACCGAAGCGGCGATCCAGCAGTCCTTGGCGGAGCTGTCGAAGGGCCGCACGACACTCGTCATTGCGCATCGACTCGCGACGATCAAGAACGCGGACCGCATCGTCGTTGTGACGGAAGAGGGCATCACCGAGCAAGGCGCGCATGAGGAACTCATCGCTGTTGGCGGTGTGTACAGCCGCCTGCATCAGGCGCAGTTCAGTTCTTAGGAAGCTTTCGCCTCCCTGTTTGTTAGGGGAGGCGGAGGCTTTTTCTTTTTTCAATAGAATAGACTAGTCCTGCCCAAAACCTTCGTGATAAACTATGACCATACAATGATTATTTACCTAAGGTAAATTACAAAAGAGGTGGCACGGAGTGAAGTCAATAGGACGATGGCTATTGCTGGGTGCGATCACGCTGATCGGTATTTTTTTGCTGAGTAATATTAGGCAGATGTTCTTGTCCGTCCAGCCCGATCAGATCAAAGTGTCGGTCAATGCCAGTATTAGCATGCAGAAGCTAAGTGAGATGCTGCCTGGCAGTAAGATTTTGAATGAGAAAAGTGGTCTGATAGAAGTCCCCTACGGCAAGTTCTGGGAGTACCAAGGTACGGCTATGACGATCAAAGGTGTGCTGCGATCCTCGGTCGTTCCGCTAGAAAAGCCGATCATTTCGTGGCGCTATTATGGTTACACCGTCAAAGATCAGCTTAAAGGCTTCTT
This sequence comes from Paenibacillus plantarum, assembly GCF_013141695.1. Lineage (GTDB taxonomy): Bacteria > Bacillota > Bacilli > Paenibacillales > NBRC-103111 > Paenibacillus_E > Paenibacillus_E plantarum. The sequence goes on along the minus strand of NZ_WHNY01000093.1, from coordinate 1,846 downwards.
GCATGGCGATTTTGGGAAATATCGTGATCCTTATACGCGTAAGGAAGTTGCGATGACAACGGCTATTCCTAAGATGCTGCTCAAAACCTGCACCTATTTCATACCTGGCTTGCTGCTCGCCATCCTGCTCAGTATGCTAGTTGCTCTGTGGGCGTCCATATCAAGGCGGGTTGGCGTCGTGCTGGATGGTATTCATGCGCTGCTTGTTGGATTACCAGACTTTTTCTTGATCGTGTTGATTCAATTGGCGGCGATTTACGCGACTAAGCTCCTCGGTCATTATGTACTGTTGATCGTTCAAGTGGGAGACCGAACGCCGTTTCTCATTCCGTTTCTTACGATTGCGTTGATTCCGTCGGTTACGATTTATGGGACACTGCGTGTCGCCATTGTACGTGAGCTGGGGCAGGATTATGTTGTCACTGCACTGGCCAAAGGACTGACGCGGCGCGAGGTGCTCTTTTTCCATGTGCTGCGGAATGTGATGGAGGATGTGTTGGCTATTTTGCCAAGAGCTACGACATTAGCCCTTGCTAGTATGGCAGTTGCGGAGGCGATTTGTGGCATTGGAGGTTTAGGTGGCTTCATCATTTTGCCGATCTACCAGGGGATTACTTCCATGTCGGCGATCTGTGTGGTGCTTGGTGTGGTTGCCATGGCTTTTCATATCCTGTATGCGCTGCTGCGGAAGCGGTTCGTGGTTCGTGCGGAGGAGGTGGCTAGACCATGAGAAAGCGTCCTTCTACAGCCTTTTATATATCCATTGCTTTCATGGCGCTATTCCTGCTGGTGATGGTGTTCGGGTCTTGGTTGAAGCCGCATGGAATCTCTCCAGAGGACAAAATCAACATGATCCAATACCAAGAAGACGGGAAAACCAGGTACGCAATCCCGCCGTACGCTCCCAATAGCACCTTCCTGCTTGGTACCGATCACCGTGGGTTCGACATGCTCAGCTTATTATTGAATGGGTTAAAGTACACACTAGGCACGGCGCTCGGTCTGACTTTGCTTCGGTTTGCGGTGGCGTTGCCTTGGGGATTATGGAGCGGAATGACGGGCAAGGGGAGAGGCCTTCTACGTTCCTTGCAGTGGGCGGTTGCCGCAGTGCCGGCATTTATTTTCCTTTATCCACCGCTGGCGGGGATGTATTACGGGCTAAGGCTCGATCTCGGGGCCAAAGCGGATCCGCACAACAAGTTGTTGTTTAGCATCACCTTTATTATCTTAATTACACTGATTGGGATGTTCCCGTTGGCACATCAGATCGCAGATCGGACACGCTATTATAGTGGCAAAATGTTCATTGAAGCGTCCCGCCTCATGGGCGGTTCGTTCTGGCATCGGACGCTTCGGCACATATTCCCTTCGATGCGGAATGAAATGATGTTCATCTTCTTAAGCGAGTTCATGCAGGTGCTGTTCCTGCTGGGCCAGCTTGCCGTTTTCAATATCGTGCTCGGTGGTACCGAGACGATTGGCGACGAGGAAGCCGGCTTCCAGATCACGATCAGCACCTCTGGGGAATGGCTGTCGCTGATCGCTTACGGCGCGCGATATATCCGGCTGCACCCTTGGATTATTCTCAGCGCAGGGACAAGCTTTGCGTTGTTATTCCTTTCATTGCAATTTTTCTTGAATCAGCTCAAGCGCCGCTATGGCGAGGAACGTCAGCTGATGTAACAGAGTCGAGCTTCATCCTAGGGATGGGGCTCGGCTTTTTTGTCGGTGGTGGAGGAGCTTCAGCATCCCCATCCGCCCCCGCATACTAGAGATATTTAAAATAAATGGATTTCATGTAGCTAATTCTGCTGTATTTCCCACTTTGAGCCGATTAACTGTAAAA
>NZ_WHNY01000092.1 GCF_013141695.1 Paenibacillus plantarum | reverse complement strand
TTTTCCATTTAATCTCTAAATTTCACCTTAAACTGATGAAATAGCTGGAGTTTTTCCAGTTAATTGGGTTTGAGGGGGTCTGAGAGGGCCAAATGATGCTACTTAACACCCAAGCCTGCCACAATTCTCACATTCAATTCAGCAGCATTACTCTCGAGCCTTCAACTACCAACTAACCTATTTCCATTCCCATCAACTACACCTCAACCCACAAGCTCCCTTATAGCCAATATTTTCTCTCTTTCTACCTCGACTAAACATTCGGAAGTTGTCCTGGGGTTTTTCCAGTTAATTGGGTTTGAGAGGTCTGAGAGGCCCAAATAATGCTACTTAACACCCAAGCCTGCCACATCTCTCATACTCAGCAGCAATATTCTCCAGCCTTCACCTCACCAACTAACCTATTTCCATTCCCATCAACAGCACCTCAACCCACAAGCTCCCTTATAGTAGCCAATATTTTCTCTCTTTCTTCCTACACTCAGCATTTGGAAGTTGTTCTAGAGTTTTTCCAGTTAATTGGGTTTGCGGGATTTGTGCCTTCTCGCCTGTCGAGTTGAAGGCAGACAATCTCAGGCAGCTAGCCGCCTTCCGATAGCCCAATTCAAAGCTCCAATCCCGTCCCCTGTTTGAATCTTTTAATCACCATTTGTGTGTTCACACGTACAACGCCGTTCAGCTTGTAGATGTTCTTATAGAGGAATTCCTCCAGCGCAGCATCATCCTTCAATAAGGCATGCATATGTAAGGAACTGGTTCCCGTCATTTGGTAGATCGACACCACATTCGGGTCCGCCGAAAGTGTGTTTCCAACTTCCTCCGCGTAGCGCGGCTCCACTTCCACTTCGAAGAAAGCACTAACTACCTTTCCTAGCTTCGTTGCATTCAAGCGAATCGTAAAATTCTCGATAATTTCATTATCGATAAGGTTTTCAACGCGCTTTTGAATCGCGACTCGCGATAGATTCAAAATCTCACCGATTTTCGCATAGGACATTCTGCTGTTCTCATGCAGCAACTTAATAATTTCTTGATCGACTGGGTCGAGATCGTGCAAATCTAACATGAACATCACTCCGATTCATAATCTAAAAATATATATAATTGATCAGTTTCCCTTGCGTTTTTAGAAAATCGTAACTAATATCACCTCAATTATAACTATTGTTAATAGTATATCACTAAAATTTTGAATAAACGCAACTAATTTCCTGATATACATTTACAACTGGTGTTGACGATTTTCAAGAGTGTACATATAATCGTGTTAATTAATATAACATGAATTAAACCACTCAATAAGAAAATATCACTTAATATAACATATGGAGGTGTCGCATGACCAAAAAACTCATCTACAACGGAACCGTCCTGACGATGAATGCTACGAACCAAATGTTCAAGCCAGGCTATGTGTACATGGAACATGATGTCATCTGTGAAGTTGGCGAATGGAAGTCAGATGGCAGTTTAGATCATCTTCTCACAGAGGCCTCCTATCGTTACAACGCTGAGGGAAAAGTGGTTATTCCTGGCATTGTGAATGGCCACACGCATCTGTTTCAAACATTCATGCGAGGTGTATCGGATCACTCCCCTTTGGCACAGTGGCTGAAAGAGATTATTTGGCCGATGAGTCTCGCAATGGAACCAGAAGATTTCTATTTAGCCGCATTGATCGGGTGTATTGAGAATCTGAAATCAGGCGCTACCTATATGATGGATCATCATTACATCCACACGTACCCAGAGAATGATGCCAGTGTGCTAAGGGCGATGGTGGATTCGGGGATTCGTGGACATTTGGCACGAGGAGGCTCCGACCTTGCAGGGGAAGATCGCTTGCGGGAGACAGGTGAGCAGATTTTCAACGCCACGGATCAATTGCTTGATCAATGGGAAGGCGCAGGAAATGGCCGCATCCGAATAGCACTAGGACCACTCAATTTATATGGTTGTTCCCGAGAATATCTCGAACAAGCAGCCGTGTTCAGTCGAGATCGCAAACTTATTTCTCATGTACATGTCGCAGAAACGAGTGAACAAATCGACACAACGATGGCGCGATACGGCCTTAGAAATTTGGAACTGCTAAATGAAGTAGGCTTACTCGGCGATCAAACACAGGTTGTCCATGGTGTTTGGCTGGATGATGGGGAACTCGAGCTCATCAAAGCTAAGCAAGCCTCGGTCATCCATTGTCCCGTTTCCAATATGTACCTAGCTTCTGGCGTTGCTCGGGTACCTGAGATGTTGCGGATGGGCATCAATGTTGCGCTAGGAACAGATGGCCCTGGCAGCAACAACTGCCAAGATAATCTAGAAGTGCTAAAGTTTACGGCCTGTTTGCACAAGGTGAATGAGTTGGATGCCACATTGCTGCCCCCGATGGATGTGCTTAGAATGGCAACAGTGAATGGCGCAAAGGCTGTTGGCCGAAGCCAAGATCTAGGCAGCCTCGAACCAGGGAAGAAAGCAGATCTAGTGACAGTTGATATGATGAAAGCCCATATAAGTCCCGTGCATCGCGCTTCTTCAGCTCTTGTCTATAATGCGAACGGCAACGACGTCGATTTGGTGATGGTAGGCGGGCAAGTTGTTGTGGAGCATGGGAAGAGCACATGGATTGATGAGCAGGAAATTTTGAAAAGAGCACAAGCCAGAGTTGACGTACTTAGAAGCAAGTTAGCGGGGCAGTATCCTATTTTCGCGAATCAGATATAGGTTCAATATGAGGAGGATGAATTCTATGGCATTACAACGTCTACATGATCCCGTTCTTGAAAATGATTGGCATGCGGTGTACCTTGCATCTGAGCTGAAAGATCAGCCGGTTGGTGTCATCATTTTAGGAGAAAGAGTAGCCCTCTACCGCTCTAGCCGAGGCGTTCACGCCATGCAAGATCTCTGCGTCCATCGTGGAGCCATGTTATCCAAAGGGTGGGTCAAGGATGATGTGCTTGTCTGTCCGTATCATGGCTGGCAGTACGACTCCTCGGGACAGTGTGTTTGTATTCCTGCACAACCCAAAGGAGAGAAAATTCCGCTTCGTGCGAAGGCCGTGACGTACGCCTGTGAAGAGAAATATGGCTTCATCTGGGTATGTATTGGTGAACCAGCAGCCCCAATCCCGCATTTTGAAGAGTTTGCGAATCCAGAGTACCATCCACTTCCTTGTGGACCCTATAAGGTTGCTGCGGCAGGGACGCGTGTCATTGAAAATTTCACAGACTTCGCTCACTTAATGTTCGTTCATCAGGATTTACTGGGTCACCCAGATTACGCCGAGCTTCCTGATTTTCAGGTTGTAAAAGAAGAGGATCGCATCTATATCGAGAATATTCCGATTTTCCAGCCTATTGCACATTCGGGTTCGGATAAAAGTGAGGGTACCACTTATGTCTATATGAAGGAAGTGTATCGGCCGTTGTCTGCTAGGCTATCGAAGGCGGATCCAAGTAATGGTCAAACGTTATGGATTATGCTCACCGTACTGCCTGTAGCTGCTGAAGAATGTGTTGTCTTCATGATGGTTTCACGGAACTATGCGTACGACGTTGATGACGCGAACTTTATTAAATTCCAAGATATCGTGTTTGAGCAGGATGCTAGAGTCATTGAGACGCAGAAGCCGGAGTTGCTGCCATTAGATCTGCAAGTTGAGCTGAATCATAAGGTAGATCGCTTCTCCATAGCATATCGTCGTTGGCTAAGAGAATTAGGTGTGGTAGTTGGGACGATATAGTTCGGATCTTAATGTTCGGTTTTTATCAATAATATTCACTTTACAATAATCATACAGTTGGAAAAGTAATGAAAAGCCGTACTTTTATTGTGTGAAAATACAAAACGTCAGTATATTCGTTGACGGAGACAAGCCGTGAAACGTATATTTGACTCAAGGTTAAACAAGATTTGTAGACATAGAAAACCAAATATGGAGGGGAAGTTAACTATGAAACGATTTCAACGTACTCTTGCACTTGCAACAAAACGCCCAGCTGCTGTATCCCTAAGTTTAGTGATGATTTCTAGTTTGTTAGCCGCATGTGGAAGTTCAAGTACTCCCGTTTCCTCGTCAGCGCCAACAGCAGCACCAACCACGGCAGCGGCGGCCTCTCCTGCAGCATCAGCGGCACCAGCCGCCAAACCGATTGTTCCAGCAACGGTGGTGTTGAACTGGTTCGCGGAGCCTGAGCATGGTGGGAACTTCGCAGCATTGTCGAAAGGCTACTACAAGGATGCAGGCTTTGATATGACATTGATGCCTGGTGGTCCTTCTGTATCCTCGACACAGATTGTAGCTTCTGGTAAAGCCCAATTCGGAATGGCGAACGGTGATGATATTTTGGTAGCCAGACAAGAAGGAATACCTGTTGTAGCGATTGCAACCTCAATGCAAAAGAGTCCACAAGCTTTGTTTTATCATAAAGATTCCGGTGTGAAAGATTTCGGTGATTTAAATACTCATAAAGTGTACGTTGCATCCACAGCGAGCTTCTGGCAATTTATCAAAAACAAATACAAATTAACGAACGCACAAGAAATGAAATATACAGGTCAATTAGTGAACTTTGTGAGTGACAAAACGGCGCTAACGCAAGGATACGTGACCTCAGAGCCATTCACGATGGATCAACAAAAGGTCGAATACGGTACGCTGCTCGTTGCCGATTCGGGTTATAAAATTTATGCAGGCGTATACTTCACGACAGAGAAGATGATTGCGGAGCATCCGGATCAAGTCAAAGCCTTCGTTGAAGCGACGGTGAAGGGCTGGGATTATTACAAAGATCATTCCGATGAGATCAATCCAAGCATTCAAACGAAGAACCCGGATATGGGCCTCGACATGATGAAATACAGCGCAGCGAAAGAGATGGACTTTGTATTCGGTGGCGATGCAGCGACCAAAGGCACGGGCATCATGACCAAAGAGAGATGGGAAGAAGTGCAGAAGCAATTAGTTGAAGTAGGCGTACTGAAGACTGCTGAGAATATTGATAAAGTGTTCACGACACAATTCTTGCCTAAGAAATAAACAAAACTTCGGGAGGTGGCGGCATTGGCTTCTAACAACAACATCGATCTATGTAACGTCAGATTGCCATTATTAAATGAAGGGGAATTGTATCGTCTCTCGATTCGCGATGGGAATTGGACGCATATTCGCATACAAGAAGCAGATGCCGCTGCCCCCATTTCAATCTCGCTCGAGTCATGGAATTCGGATCAACATGTAGAAACGTCCAGCCTCACAACACTTGATCTTGAAGGTAAAATGTTGCTTCCAGGCTTTGTGGATTCGCACATGCATCTCGACAAAGCGTTTTCCTTAACCACCGTGGAGAATATCAGCGGTACGTTGGAAGAGGCAGTTCGCAATTACTCGGCGGCATCGCCTACGTTCTCGAAAGAAGAAATCAAAGCGAGAATGATGCGATCGGCGCTGCAGGCTCTGTCTTTTGGGACTACGCATATTCGCACGCATCTGGATTTTAATCTACGATTTTCACGTGACATCGCTTTGCGTACCATTGAAGCCGCATTGGAAGCCAAAGAGGCATTAGCGCCGTATATGACTTTGCAGCTTTTCCCGATGTGTCCCTACAATTTCATGTCGCTGGATAATGAAGCCATTGAGGAAGCCTTACGCATGGGCGTGGATGGCATCGGTGGTGCACCGCATTTATCCCTAACACCGAAGGAAGATATTGATTTTATTTTCAAAATGGCAGAGAAATACGATGTTCCGATTGATCTACATTGTGACGAAACCGATAATCCGCAGATGCGAACTGTTGAATATGTAGCAGAGCGCACGAAAGAAACAGGCTACGAGGGCAGAGTGACCGTTGATCACTTGTGTGCATTAGCCTCGATGACCGATGAGGATGCAGGCAGCATCATTGACAAGATGGCAGAGGCCAAACTAAAGGCAGTTTCATTGCCAGCAGTTAACCTGTATTTGCAAGGCAGACATGATTCATTTCCTGTGAGAAGAGGCGTCACTCGCTTAAAGCAAATTCATGAGAGAGGCATTCCAATCGCAGTTGCATCGGACAATATTCATGATCCTTTTCACCCTTTCGGGCGAGGGGATTTACTTCAAATAGCACTGATCTCTTCCTATGCTGCGCATATGGGCAGACCCGCAGATCTACGCACATTGCTGCGGATGATCACGGAAGCCCCCGCAAAGGTTCTTGGACTTTCTGCCTATGGGATTACAGAAGGTTATCCAGCCAATTTCGTCATTGTAGATGGCAGTTCAACCGAAGAAATCTTTACCATGCTCCCTGAACGCAGGTGGGTGTACAGCCAAGGACGCTTCGTCAGATCCCCTGGCACGAAAGCTGCGTGGAACAACAATACCTTAGCCCAGTTCTGGCAAAAGGCAAGTGAAGCTGTATCGTTCCAAAAGCCCGAATTCGCGAAGGGGTGAACCGTCAAGATGGCTAATCTGTTGGTCATTTATTACAGTGCCTTTGGCCACGTGTATCAGATGGCACAAGCCGTTGCAGATGGTGCCAGCCAATCAGGTGCGCATCCTGTACGAATTGTGCGTATACCCGAAATGGCTGCAAATGTGAATCGTGTGATCACACCTGATAAAGACAGACGCCCTGCGATGCAGGAGAAGACATCAAGCGCCACTACGTTATCTAAGCAATTTCGTCTAACGGATCGTTATCAGAAGTATGAAGCAACACTAGCGCTGCAACAAGAAATTCCAATCGCGACAAATGATGATTTGCGTTGGGCTGATGGTATCCTATGGGGTTTCCCGACGTATTACGGCTCGATGCCGGCGCAAGTTAAATTGTTCCTTGAGATGGCTGGTGAGCTTTGCATCGAGGGTGCCCTTGAAGGCAAGCCGACCGGCATATTTAATAGTACAGCGTCCATCCATACGGGACATGAAGCAGCCATATTAACCGCAATGGTCCCCTTGTTTCATTTTGGTATGATTTTCGTGGGATTGCCTTATTCGGAAAATCCAGAGTACCTAACGGCTGATGCAATCGGCTGCTCGCCTTATGGGGCTTCCACTTTAGCTGGGCCGGATAGTTCACTTTCGCCAGATCCTAGAGAGCTGCTGATGGCAGCGCGATTAGGTGAGCGAGTGGCGGACATTGCGGCTGCCATCAAGCAGTTTCAAACCAAGAAAGCATAAGGCATGCATCATTTAAAATTGGAAAGCAGAAAGAACCCCTCTTTGACGAGCTTGGTTCTTTTTTCGCAAATAGATGATCAATCTTAAAGGAGGTGCTCAGCATGACATTCAATCGCTATCAAGGGAAAGCCTGGGATCAGTGCTTCTTCCCGAGCCTTAGTAAACTTCAGGTGGCTGAGATTCCCAAAGAAAATGCATTAATCGTGCTTCCAGTCGGAGCTGTTGAGCAGCACGGTCCACATATGCCGGTGTTTACCGACACATTAATCTCGGAAGTGCTGTTGACTGAAGCTTTCGAGCAGCTTCCTGATGACGCGAATATATGGCTACTGCCAGCCATCCCCTACGGAAAGAGCACAGAGCATCTAGGTCATGCAGGAACCATCACCTTATCGGCAACAACGTTAATGGCTGTTGTGATGGATATTGCCAAAAGCCTTCGGCGAAGCGGCTTTGAGAAGCTCGTTCTCGTTAACTCGCATGGCGGGAATACCGATCTGTTGAACATGATGGGCAGAGAAATTCGCATCGAAACGGGTTTAGCGGTGTTTCGCTTAGATCCAGGCGGGCTTGGCGGTGCTGATGAATGGATAACACCGCTGGAGAAACAGTCGGGCATTCATGCGGGTGATATGGAAACATCCATCGTTATGGCGGCAATGCCGCATTGGGTGAACATGGATGTAGCGCCAACGGAGTACCCGAATTACCCGGAATCCCGTTATTTGGCACTTCGGAATCGCGCCTTCGCTTGGGTGATGGATGATCTCTCTCATACCGGCGTATCCGGAGATGCCACGGCAGCAACAATGGCCAAAGGTGAGGCGATGACGGAAAAGTATGGGACTTATATCGCAGAGGCGTTGCTCGCATTCCAAGACTTCGATATGCAATCGCTCAAAATCAGCAAGTAGATCTGATCAACCATAAACACGTATAGGAGATGACAACCATGTCGAAAAATTCTTCTCTGATGGATACAGCTAGCCGACAAACCGCAGGTTCTACTTTCGTGAGTATGACGAATCTCTCCAAGACCTACCCGAACGGAACGATTGCCTTGCAGGATGTCAACCTGACCATTCAAGAAGGTGAATTCTTATGCTTTGTAGGCCCATCGGGGTGCGGGAAATCGACGATATTCAAAATCATTACAGGTTTATCCAAACCAAGCAAAGGCTCGTTGGATGTGTTTGGAACAACACCGAAGGAAGCGCGCAAGCAAAGTGACATCGCTTTTGTGTTTCAAGACCATACGCTCTTACCGTGGTCGACGGTTGAAGCGAATGTGAAGCTTCCGCTGGAATTACGCGGAGTGGATAAGAAGACCCAACAACAAGAAGCGGAGCGAGTGCTTGAACTTGTTGGATTGAAGGATTACATGAAAGTACTGCCTCGGCAGCTTTCTGGTGGTATGAAAATGCGCGTATCCATCGCGCGTGCGCTCATTTCGAGGCCGAAGCTACTGCTGATGGATGAGCCATTCGGTGCGTTGGACGAAATTACGCGCCAAACCTTGCAAATGGAGCTGCTCAATATTTGGCAGCAGGATAAATCGATGACCGTGCTGTTCGTGACACATAATGTGTTCGAATCGGTGTTCTTATCAACAAGTGTCGTTGTTATGACACCGCGACCTGGTAAAATCTCAGCACGTATTGATATTCCAGTTCCTTTTCCAAGGGATGAAACGTATCGAACAACAACGCAATTCAGCGATTTAGTGCGCATTGTGAATGACGCTTTGGACCATTAAGACGAGAGGGTGAAGACAGCATGTCCACAGAAGCGGAAGTTACCTGGGTTCATCAGATCGAAGAGCAGCTAGGGGAAGAAATCGTATCCATCGATCAAGCAACAAGAGATAAGCTTTCCAAGGATTATTACTGGTACTCTCCTGTACTTAATCGTAGGCTGGAGGGAATCGCATCGGCTGATGTCGTCGTGCTGCCCCGTAATGAAGACGAAGTGGCCAAGGCTTTGGCTTTTGGATATAGCCATGGTATTCCCGTGACGGTACGTGGAGCTGGGACTGGAAACTACGGTCAAGCCGTTCCCTTACAGAAAGGGATCGTCCTAGATCTAAGCCGCATGGATGAAATCCTCGAGATTGGATCTGGCTATGCTCGCCTTCAATGCGGTGTTCGTCTAGGTGTTATGGATAAGAAGGCACGTGAAGTTGGCCAAGAAATTCGCATATACCCTAGTACGTATGTGAAAGCGACGGTTGGAGGCTTCGTGAGCGGTGGTTCTGGCGGAATTGGTTCGATCACACATGGCAATCTATGGGATGGCAACGTCCATGAGGCCGTGATCTATACGATGGAAGCAATACCTCAGCGCATCGTTGTTACAGGTCCTGAATTGTTTAACTATATCCATAATTACGGGACTACGGGGATTTTGACAGAGGTCACCATCCCACTTTCACCGCGTACCGAGTGGACACAAGCCATTGCGCAATTCCCTACTTTTGAGCAGGCGATGCAGTTTGGTGAGGCTCTCGCTCGTGAAGAAGCGATTCCGAAGCGTCTCATTGCACCGATGGAATGGCCGATTCCTTCCTATTTTGTACCCTTTAGCAAAGTAATTATGCCAGAAATGGCTGCTGTTATGTTGGAATTTGCGGAAGAAACGCTGCAGTTAGTAGATGTGCTTGCGAAGCAATTTGGAGGACATATCGGTCATGTGATCGAGGCCGAAAACTACCGTAAAACGATAGGTGTATCCGACTTTACATGGAACCATACGACTTTGTGGGCGATGAAGACAGACGCTTCGATGACATATCTGCAAGCAGGGTTTAAGGTGGATAGCTACTTAGAACAAATAAAGCAAATCAAATCGAAGTACAGCGACGAAGTCTATCTGCATGTCGAATGGGTGCGCAGTGGCGGAGCGGTGACGCCTACAGCCCTCCCTGTTGTAAGGTTTACAACGGAAGAACGCTTATATGAAATCATCGACTTTTTCGAATCTATTGGTGTCAAAATATTTGATCCCCATACCTGGGTGCTCGACCAAGGTGGTCGAGGCGAAGTGGGCAGTATGGAACGCAAGAAGCGGGAGAATGATCCGAAGGGGCTTCTCAATCCTGGCAAAATCATTTGTAAGTCATAAAGAAGGGGGATGTGTGCAATGGCTGTCGATTCGAAGTACCTACAAATACTACCTGATGAAATATTTCCCGCTCGTGAACGTGCAGCTTGGATGATTCGCATGGAGGAGGGCGTGTCATTTAGTCGCCGTTTGTTGATGCTGCTCAAACAGTTGCTGCCGCCTTTCGTTGCGTTCGTAGTCTTTATTGGCGGATGGGAGCTAATCGCAGCCTTGACGCATGCGCCAGTCTACCTCGTTCCTAAACCTTCGGATATTGTTAAAGCTGCCATCGAGAATAGGAGCGGTCTGTGGGTATCCGTGCGAACGACAACTTTCGAAGCCGTTCTTGGATTTATTCTCAGTATTATCCTAGGCATAGCGGGGGCAATTCTGCTTGCCAGCTCGAAATGGATTGAGAAAAGCGTGTATCCTTACGCTATCATCCTACAAACAATTCCAATTGTTGCGATCGCACCTTTGATCGTGATCTGGTTCGATGCAGGCATGAATGCGATCGTGATCATTACGTTCCTAATCGGGTTCTTCCCGATGTTGTCCAATACCTTAATCGGGCTCAATTCGACAGATCAAAATATGAGCAATCTATTCTATTTGTATAATGCCAATGGCTTTCAAACGATGTGGAAACTTCGTATTCCAGCCGCGCTTCCTTATATTGTGGCGGGTTTGAAAATTTCTTGTACCTTGTCTGTTGTCGGTGCTATTGTCGGTGAATACATTGCCGGAATTGGCGGGGGGCAAGGTGGATTAGGCTATGCCATCACGTACGCAGCTGCACGATTGAAGACGCCATACTTGTTCGCATGCGGGTTATCCGCTTCTGCGCTGGGGATTGTTTTCTTCCTAATGGTGAATGCCTTTGCCAAGTGGCTCCTAAGCTCCTGGCACGAGTCTGAAATGAAGCGTGATAATTAATCGCGTAGCTCTAGATATGAGGTGATTAACTTGCTTGATATGGTCTATCGTCAAGTGCGTTTACTCGGTGATCACGAGTTCCAAGGACCCATAGATATCGGTGTGGCCAAGGGTAAAATTGTTGCGATGGGTGAAGTTGCCGATCACGGCGAGCGAGAGGTTGATGGGACGGGGCACTTGCTGCTGCCGCCTTTCGTGGAGTCGCACATTCACCTAGATACGGTGTTAACTGCGGGGGAACCTGCTTGGAATGCGAGTGGTACACTGTTCGAAGGGATTGATCTTTGGCAGAAACGAAAGCAGTCACTCACGTATGATGACGTCATGGTGCGCGCGGAGAAGGTGCTTCGGATGCAAATCTCATCGGGAGTCCTTCATGTCCGGTCGATGGTGGATATATCAGATCCAAGCCTGACCGCATTAAGAGCAATACTCGCGCTTCGTGAGCGTGTGAAGCCTTACATGCATGTGCAGGTTATCGCCTTTCCGCAGGAGGGGATTCGTGCCTGTCCAGATAACGAACGACGGCTCGAGCTAGCCTTGGAGCTTGGTGCCGACGGCATAAGTGCAGTCCCGCATCTGGAGCCTACGCGATCAGAAGGAGAAGCATCCTTGGAAATCTGCTTCCGGATTGCGGAAAAGCATGGGTGCTTCGTTCATGTATTCTGTGATGAAATGGATGATCCACATTCCACATTCATAGAAAACGTTGCTCATTTAGCCCTTCGTTCGGGCTTACGAGAACGAGTAACTGCCGCACATGTGAATGCGACAGCTTACTATAGTGAAGCTTATTTTCGGAAAATATTAGGCCTCGTGGCTAGATCCGGCATTCATATCGTATGCTGTCCGCTGATCAATAGTGCCATGCAAGGGCGATTCGACAGCAGTCCCAAAGGTCGTGGTATTGCTCGCATCAAGGAGATGTGGCAAGCCGGTATTAATGTAAGCATTGCTCATGATGATATTCGGACGCCATTCTATCCGTTAGGAACGGGAAATATGCTGCAAGCAGCTCATATGGCTGCACATCTTGCTCATATGACGGGGCGCGAAGAACTAGCTGAACTCGTTCGGATGATTACCCTGCGAGCCGCCCGGACGTTACAGATTAAGGATTACGGTATTGGATTAGGTCTACCTGCTAGTTTCATCATGCTTCCGGGTGAGACGGAAATGGATCTTATTCGCGGGCAGTCTCCATGTCGTAATGTCGTTAGCCAGGGTCAACTCATTACCGAAACATTACCAGCCAAAACGTTTTGGTTCACAGATAATTAAGGAGCGCTCGCCTGTTGAAATGAGGCGAGCGTTTCATTTTGTTTGTAGAATGTTTACTTTGCTAAGAAGGAAAGCACATAACCCCGTCGAATTCATTTAATGTAAAATACTTACAGTCATTTGGGGGAAGGTGAATGCATGCAACAATGGCTTCAAAAACATCATTTGCGGTGGAAAATAGGGTTAATTATCATATTTGGCTTATTATTTATGGCAAATCATGTGATGGCGGAGCAGCCCAATGGTGTGAAAACGATTTCAAACTGGGAGATGAAGTGGGGGGGGCCCGATGATAAGATTCAAGATATCATAACTTCGTCAGTTAAAGATCAATGGATGACAATCGAGAGCGGAGCAGAAATGCCGGACAAACCAAAAGATGTTTCTACTGCTTGGGTTCGTATCCAATTGCCAGATCAGCTTCCGAAGGACTACGGCATATATATTGACAGTATATATGCACAACAGGTATCGGTTTACATAGGTGATAGATTACTTAATCAGGTGATATTTGACTTTCTTTACGATGAGCAGCGGAGCTTGTTGCCTATAAGCACAGAGGACGGAGGGGGAAGTGTTTATTTAAAGCTTCAGACTAACATGGACCGATTGGGCATACATTCCGATATCCGTTTGGATCATTATACTTCCCTGACACATACAATCATATTTCGCGATTTGCAGAACATCATTCTCGGGTTTGCTTTTCTATTCATTGCTGTCATTATGCTCATTTGTTCCTTCTTCCTCAAACAGAAACAAAGGGCAAGCTGGATTTCACTTAGTCTCATCATTCTTACATTAGGTACGATCTTTCTTACCTACTCCCCTTTTCTTTATGCAAATTTCACACCTTTCGGTGCTTTAATCTTGAACACTTTTGATGTTTCTTTAGCCGTATTGTTACCATCACTTACTTATTTTTTTGAGAAAATATTCGATAATGGCAAATTTAAATGGATCCGTATTTTTCGGAAATTTCAGATAGGGTATTCAGCTTTCTGCCTTATTTTAATGGTATTTAATCAGCTGAATCACTATAAATTCATAGAAATATATATCTTTTTCTCACTCACCCTGTTAAGTGTGATTATGATTTTCCAATTTATATTAATTATTGGTTTGTCCATCGTTTATGTCATTCGAGGCAACAGAGAGGCTGTCATTTTCTCTTCGGGCTTCGCTATATTTGCCTTAATGGGGACCTTCGATCTCATACTTTACTACACGAATAATCAAAAGTACCAGTTCTTCCTATGGAAATTTGGTGTGGTTGGATTTATTATTGCTCTCATTGTGATCTTGGGCAGGCGTTTCGCAATCAATCAGGAGCAGATGTCGAATTATTCAAAGGAACTGGAATTTTATAATCATCAGTTGCAGCTTTCCGAGAAAATGGAGATGATTAGCTCCTTAGCGGCTTCGGTCGCCCATGAAGTTAGAAATCCATTACAGGTTACCAGAGGGTTTCTACAGCTAGTTGCCGCTAGAACCGATGATAAGAACAAGGAATATATGACGATTGCCATCGAAGAATTAGATCGGGCTTCGGTCATTATTACAGACTTTTTGACATTTGCGAAGCCGCAGCTCGACGAATTAGTAGAACTGAATGTAAGCAAGGAGATTAGTCAGATTGAAGGTATTATAGTCCCCTTAGCAACGCTGAATGGCGGGAGAATAATAGTCAATGTTCCTCCTGATTTACACATTTGCGGGAATTCATCAAAGCTTAAGCAAATCTTGATTAACATTATCAAGAATAGTATCGAAGCGTTCCAAGTCGATGGGCAAATTCATATATGGGCTTACGAAAAAGATGAAGAGGTTTTCATACATATTAAGGATAATGGTGAGGGAATTGAGCCAATACAACTAAGGAAATTAGGTGAGCCTTACTATTCCACGAAGACGAAGGGAACGGGACTAGGCTTAATGGTGACGTTTCGGTTGATCGAGATTATGAAGGGGCATATCGAGTTTAAAAGCCAAAGATTCTTAGGTACAGAAGTGATTATACGTTTCCCCAATATGACAGTAAATTAAGAAAAGGTGTTCCGCTAATTGAGCGGGACACCTTTATTATTTTACCAAACTACTTCTACGGCATTAGATGTTACTAGGATCTTAGCTGGATTTGTAGGGATTACTAGAACAAATTCTGTCGATGTTTCTTCAACAGCTTTAACCTTGATGTCTTCAGGAAGTGTAATGTTAAATGCTTGTTTCAGCGCTGCTCTCGGGTTGGCTAGAAGTTGTTGTTTAAAGGCTTCATCTTCCCAAGCTTTTTGAATAATTTGGGCTTTTACGCTATCATTTGTGGACATTTGTAATCACTCCTAGTCATTTGGGTAATTTTTCCTACAAGTAAAAGTATACCACGATCATATCTATTAATCTATCAAAATCTATCAGAATTAGACAAAAAATAGTAGAACCCACCAGAGACTAAAGTCGCCCTTCGTTCTTTGATTTCATGGGCCACCCGATGGATATTTTGCACGAGAGAATCATGGAAGGCAAGCAGTTGCTCCATGCCTACTGACAGGGTTAGCAGATGCTCGTGGTGAGAGTCAGCAGTCTTTCCGTAATCGACGAAGAAGTCATGGACATAGAGCTGCTGCTTAATCATTTCAGGCGTTAGCGTATCTATTGTCGAAAGCTGCAATTGCTTGCGGATCGATGCTAGTAAGCAATTATACGATCCATCGGCTAGATCCTCTTCCCAGTCTGACCAGTCATCCAACATTTGAAGTGTTACAAGTGTTTGTTCAACGGCATTGGTAACTACAGGGATGAGATCATCTTGGTTGGCAAGCAGTAGTGCTCCTGTGCTGGCATTTTTAACAGGGCTAGCTTTCTTGGCAATTTGAAATTTGTCCTCGTGGAAATAATCGGATTGTCGTTCATTTGTGACACTTTTCGACCATTCTAGGATGTAGGATTCGTAATGGTCCCAGAAGGGGGAATCTGAAGGGAATAGCTCTCGATAAATCGAGAGGAACTGGACATGGAATAAGTTGGCGAGTGGCAGCTTGCTTGCGTGTTCGCCTTTGCTAGCGTCCATAATATCATCTTGTATGAAGTAGTACAGCATGACGAAGACATTCGCAAGGGAAAGCTTGTTAAACGACTCCGCAGGCAGCTTGCAGATGTCTTTCATCCAAAATGGAAGAAGATAACAAATATAATTCTTGCTGCTACCTTCGTGAGTGGGGTCAAACTTAGTTAAGTAGGCAAGTCCTAACTGGTCCAACGGAGAGGGGAATTGGCGTACAGTTTCCTTTGCTTCTGCAAAAATAAGATTTAATTGATTCTTGTGATCGTTTAGCCAATTCATCGTTCTTCAATTCCTTTCTGTTGGAGCGTATTTTCATATTTGAGTTGTTTACGGAAATCGTTCGGTGTAATCCCATTATACTTTTTAAATAAACGATAGAAATAGGAGTCGCTCGTAAAACCTGTCTTCTCCGCGATTTCAGCAACGGAAAGCGATGAATTTAAAAGCAGATCTTTGGATTTGTTCATCCGCACATCTTGAATCACATCGGTAATGGCAGCCATCGTGTGCTGTTTGTACAAGCGGCTAATATAAATGGAAGACATCGCGAGTTCATCGGCAATCGAGTTCAGCGACAAGTTCTGATTCGCATAATCCCGATCAATGATGTCGTTTATTTTCTTGATCAGCTCCACATGCTTAGAGCTTCTTTTCTCATCTAGCTTTTTCTGAAGCTGCTTGAATACGTCAATGAACTGCGCGTTAATTTCTTCAATGGTCTCGACGTGGGTCAGTGAAGCGACAGCAGCATCCAAGTAGAGGGGGAAGGCTAGCGCATTATTCTTGTTGATTGTCGTTAGGACATTATTGACGGTTAAAGTCAGATGGGAAATGGCCAAATGGACGACCGTGTAAGGATATAGGGATGTTTCATTCACGATGTCGGTATAAAGCAGTTCAGCCTCTTCCGAATCGCCTGTCATGAGGCAATCGACAAGCTGTTTTTCCTTCTGCGATGGGAATTTGTACTCCTTGGTGCGGTAAGCAATAATTTCATCCGACCATATGATACAGCCATGTCCTCTAAATAAACGATGATAAGAAGCCTCCAGCAGCTGCTTATAAAGTTGGAAACACGTTATCGCTTCGTCCTGCAGCGGGCTTACTGTAATCGAAACGGATAATTTAATGAAGGAAGAGATGGAGGCTTGCATGTTCTGGAGCAACTCTGTGTAATCCACAGGTTCCCATTTGAAATCTGCTTCTTTCGCAGAGAGAAGCAACAGAATATGATCATCTCCCATATCGATGCCTTCCGCGTGAAAGGTGGAGGAGCTGATTTCGGTACCGATATTCATAATGGCATAGCGTAACAAGGTAAGTTGATCTTTATAAGTCCGAATGTTTTCTTCATATTTATCAATTTTAACCATGAGAAGTAGTGAAGGGTGATCAATGGTGATTTTGGAGCCGAAATAAGTTAATTTCGATTTCAAGACTTGAGGGTGGTAGGCGTCTCTGCCCAACATAATATTTCTCAGGAAATTTTGTCTTAATATTTGCAAGTTATCGCGCTTTTCGATTTCTAACGTTTTTAAGCTTCGAATGACTTTATCAATAGGACCGAATAATCGTTTGGACATGAAGAACGAAATGAGCAGCCCAAGTAGAAGAATACTAAGCGAGATATAAATCGTTTTGAGACGCATGTCTCTGATCTCTTTTGTGATAATGGTGTAAGGGGTTGTACGGACGTAACGCCATCCTAAGGAATCAGGCGCTGTATACGAAATCAATGATAGATTCTCATTGACGTTATCGACCAAATAACCCGGTGAAGAAGCATTGGCGATAATTTTCTGGATGTAGCTTTTATCTGCATAATTGGAGAGGACAGGATTAGAACCATCGGTGGAGATCAGAATTCCTTCTTTATTAATAATAAATTCGTTGCTTGCCCGATTGTTAGCAATTTTCTTCAATGATTTATTGAAGAATGATTCGGAGATATTGACGACAACGGCTGAATTCAAGGAATTATTCAAATTGATGGCATCATAGCACAAATAGGAATAGATCCCGACAGTTGTTGTTTGAAGTGTACTGACATTGGTTGACTTGAACGTTCTTGGAACCGGCAAGAAAGGAATGTAATCCTGAAAATGATCAAGGATATCGACCATGCCAGGATCGCCAAGGTTGGCTTTTGTTTGGATGCCGTTCTGAAAGTTGTTCGAGCTGACGTAGAAAAGCTCTGAGGTTCCGTTATACACATAAATGGAATCGATAAATGGCATCGCTAGCCGATATAAATTCAATTGCGCCATGCTGCCTTGGACATCATAAATATCTGGTTTATCGTAAAACAACAATTTACTGATGACGAAATCACGATAAATTTGAAATGACAGGGAGGTAGCAGTTTCTGTTATGGTTCGAATTTCTTGGCTCGTTTGGAGCAGGGAGTTGGAGTCGGATTCATACACTTGTTTCAGTGCAATATTGTCAAAGTTGACATAAAGAATTGTAGAGGAGACAAGCAAGGTAATGACAATGGATAAAACAATACTGAGAAGTATGTTGCGATACATAAATTTGCTCTCTTGATTTCGAAGTATCATGCTATCCGTCTCCCCCCCTTTGGTAAAAAAAGTATATCCCAACTTTATTCGGCTTGCAATGGAATCGGAGAGCTCAAGGGCTGAAAAAGCGCTATAAACGCCGAATTCTCCATGAAAGTTTACATTGTGCATATGCCGTTTAGACGGTTTTGGGTGGGTTCGTTCATAAATGTTAGCAGATCTTCAGTATCCTTGATGGAACGATTCTGTCTATAATTCGAGTATGGCAACCGACAAGATAAACAGGACATATTAACGCAGGGAGGTTTACCAGCATGATCCGAAAGAAAGGATTTTTCTATGAGTTAAACAAAAATAAATTGTTGTTTCTCATGATAGCGCCAACGTTGATCTTCTTCTTTATTAATTCGTACGTACCGATGGTTGGGATCTACTTCGCATTTACTCGGTTTGATTTTAATGGGGGACTTTTCGGAAGTCCATTTGTAGGCTTGGAGAATTTCGAATTCTTATGGAAATCAGGCGTGCTGTGGACGCTTACGCGGAATACGGTGGCCTACAATTTGGCATTCATCGTGTTTTTAAATGCGGCAGCCATCTTTTGCGCCATCTTATTAAGTGAAATGACAGGGAAGTTCTTCAAGAAACTTACGCAATCCGTGATGTTCTTACCTTATTTTATTTCATTTGTTCTTCTGAATGCAATCGCTTACAACATGTTTAATTATGATACTGGTTTTGTGAATACCACGCTTAAATCCTGGGGATCCAACCCGGTGGACATTTATAACACACCTTCTTCATGGGTTTTTCTGTTGATTATGTTCTATGTATGGAAGAATGTGGGCTACACCATGGTGATCTATCTCGCCACGATAACTGGCATCAGTGATGAGTATTACGAAGCGGCAACGATTGATGGAGCGAACATTTTCCAACGGATTTGGTACATAACGATTCCGATGCTGAAGCCAACCTTCATTATATTGCTGTTATTCGCACTGGGCAGCATTATGAAAGGTCAATTCGATCTATTTTACCAATTAATTGGGAATAACGGGATCTTATACAATGCAACGGACATCTTGGATACTTACGTTTTCCGCTCTTTGAAGGTTACGTTTGACATCGGGATGGCGACCTCAGCTGGATTGTTCCAGTCGATCTTCGGCTTTGTACTTATTATGACTGTGAACTATCTGATTAAAAAATCAAATGATGAATATGCACTTTTCTAGGAGGTGACTGCACTTGCGTACCAGAGGAATAGATTCCGTTACATTCAACATTATTGCCTATCTTGTCATTATCGCGTTTTCTGTGATTTGTTTGTTTCCCTTCCTTCTCATTATTTCGGGTTCACTTACGGATAATGAATCCATTATAAGAGATGGATATCACCTCATACCGAGTGTCTTTTCATTGACAGCCTACAAGGCGGTTCTAACATTCCCGGAAAAAGTATTAACAGCCTACGGGGTTACGATCTTTGTAACGGTAGTCGGGACGGCGCTAGGGTTGTTCATGATGACGATGGCCGGTTACGTGCTGCAAAGGAAAGATTTTAAGTATCGGAACAAGCTTTCCTTCTATATTTACTTTACGACGCTTTTCGGTGGTGGCCTTGTCCCTTGGTACATCATGATGACGAAATATCTGCAGTTAACAGATACGTACGCAGCACTGATTTTCCCAGGACTCATGTCTCCCTTCCTTATTATATTAATGCGCAGCTTCATTAAGTCATCAATTCCAGAAGAGTTAACAGAGTCTTCGAAGATTGATGGCGCGAATGACTTCACGATTTATTACCGTGTAGTTCTTCCGCTAGCGATGCCTGGGATTGCGACTGTTGGATTATTCCTGGCTTTACATTATTGGAACAGCTGGTTCTCGACATCGCTCTTTATTAATGATCAGAACAAATACGAGTTGCAGTATTTCTTGTATAACATTATTAACACAGCAGCTGCGGTTTCACAGCTTGGTGTCAGTACGGGAGTAACGATGAGTCAGGACATTCCATCGGAATCTACCAAACTAGCCATGGCTATTATTGTAACCGGACCGATTTTATTCCTATATCCATTCGTCCAACGATTTTTCGTTAAAGGCCTAACCATAGGCGCTGTAAAAGGTTAGAACTGTAACGGAGTTATTCCGTCAGCTAACATAGATTGTTTGACTAATTTCAATTATGCACAAATAAAGGGAGGATTTACATGAAAAGTAATGCGAAAAAGATGTACAGTGTGTCAATGGCATTAGCACTTGCCGGTTCCGTTGTTGCAGGGTGTAGCAGTTCCACATCCACAAGTTCGCCAATTCCTTCCGCAGCCCCAGCAACGAAAGCACCAGAAGCTACAGCAGCGGCTACAGCTAAGCCAGCAGGCTTGGATACATCGAAGAAAGTAGAATTGCAATTCTATATGTTAGGACCTGCGCCGAAAGATCTTCCAGTTATTGAAGAAGAAATTAACAAGCTGGCCTTGAAGGATCTGAATGCGACAGTTAAATTCAATTTCACAACGTGGACGGATTGGGATCAGAAATATAAGCTATTATTATCTTCCGGCCAAGCGGTTGATTTGATCTTCACAGCAGAGTGGACGCAATACCAATCCTATGCCAAAAAAGGAGCTTTCCTAGCACTGGATGAGTTGCTTCCGAAAGCAGCGCCTAAATTGAATAGCTTCGTACCGAAAGACATGTGGGAAGCTGTCAAAATTGATGGCAAAATCTACACCGTTCCTGCCACGTATAAAGAGTACGTAACGACAGGTTTTATCTGGCGTGAGGATCTCAGAGAGAAGTTTAATTTGCCGAAGCCGGATTCCCTTGCTAATTTCGAAGCATATCTAGCTGGTATCAAGAAAAATGTACCTGATATGGTACCATTGGCAGCGAATAGTGATGTGAAAGGCAGTCTTTCTGATCAATACAAAAACTTAACCATCGATCCCATTGGAGCCGTTCCTTATGGGTTGAACATTGGCTATAAAACGCCATCTGATGTTAGCTTGTACTGGGGTTCTGCAGAGCACTTGAATGAGCTGAAAGCAATGAAGAAATGGCAGGATGCGGGCTACATTACGAAGAACGTCTTGAACACGAAGGATGCGATGACGGATTTGATTACAAGCGGTAAAGCAGCAGCGAATCTTGGAGATAACCCTAGCCGCTTCAATGATCAAAAGCTGAAAATTGCTTCTACTCACCCAGACTGGAAGCTTGAGTACTACCCAGCGCCAATGATTAAAGGGCATGCAGAGCCAGTTCACCCGATCCACAATGGCTTCGCGATTCCGAAAAGCAGTAAAAACGCCGAACGTGCACTTGCTTTCTACGAAAAAATGGTAACAGACAAAACGTACAATCAATTGACTGAGTACGGTATCTTAGGCAAAAACTACACGGTTGATAATGGTTACTACACCATGATCGGTGACACGAACAGCAATGGTTTCCCTAGAGAAGCAATGCAGGGTTGGGCATGGAGAAATCCTGAGTTTATGCTATTCGATAAAGGCTACGATGGCGTGAAAAAAATCTTCGCTGATCTGGATAAAATTGCAACACCTGATAAATACACAGGATTTGCAGAAGACTACACGAGCTATCAAGCAGAAAGAGCGGCATTAGAGCAAGTGGAGAAACAATATCTGTATCCACTTGAGGCAGGTCTTGTTGCGGATGTTGAAGGCGGATTGAAAACATTTATGGAAAAGGCCAAAGTAGCCGGGCTTGATAAAATCCAAGCTGAATACAAGAAACAATGGTTGGAGTATGTGAAAAGTCAAAATATTAAATAAATTATCTTAAAAAACGCGGATGTGTGCCTGATAGATGGGTGCTCATCCGCGTTTTGTATTGACAGTCGGTGACTTTTTGTTTAAATTGGAAGCAAATCGATTGTTCACAATATGATGAAGGAAAGGATACGACTATGAGCAGCAGTGAATTTTTGAAGCTGGAGAATCAGCTTTGTTTCAGCCTATATGCGAGCTCCAGAGCGATCACTCGGATGTATCGCCCTTTTCTCGAGGAGCTTGGTATCACGTATCCGCAATACTTGGTTCTGCTTGTGCTCTGGGAGCAGCAGGAGAGCACGGTGAAGGAGCTTAGTGAGAAGCTAGATCTGGACTCCGGAACACTGACCCCTATGCTCAAAAGAATGGAAGCGCAGAAATTGCTCGTTCGGAATCGTTCACAGGAAGATGAACGGGTAGTACTCATTCGCATCACAGAAGCCGGACTAGCTCTCTACGATCAGGCGCTATGCATTCCGCAGACACTGTTCGCTTCGAGTGGTTTATCACCGGAAGAAATTACGAATTTCAACGCGCAGTTGAAACGAATTATCACAAGCGTTAATGCCTCCATGTAAGGAGCATCATGGGGATTCTCGACGAATTGAGGCTATGTAATGAATTATTTCGTTTATATTCTAGTCAATAATATTGTTCCGATTTGTATCATGATCGCGGTTGGCGTGACCATGTATCGCGCCTTTCAAATTGACATTCGTACACTCTCGAAGCTGAATTTCTATGTATTTTCGCCAGCACTTGTTTTTGTAAAACTGTATGAATCCGAAATGAGTCTCTCCATCCTCATGCAGGTGCTCTTATTTTTTGTCATTTTCTTTAGCCTTCTATTTGCGATCATTGAAGTGATCATCCGCATACAGAAGCTGAAGCGCGGCATGCGGATCGCCATGCGAAATAGTGTTATTTTCTACAATAGCGCTAATTATGCACTGCCACTCAATCAAACCGTATTCGGCGGCAACGCCTATACACTGGCTATCCAGATCGTTATTATGATTATGCAGACGCTCATCCCTAATACCTATGGAATTTACACCTTAAATGCCCATAAGGCTTCTTGG
Source organism: Paenibacillus plantarum (assembly GCF_013141695.1). Lineage (GTDB taxonomy): Bacteria > Bacillota > Bacilli > Paenibacillales > NBRC-103111 > Paenibacillus_E > Paenibacillus_E plantarum. The sequence continues at coordinate 177,404 of NZ_WHNY01000092.1, read as the reverse complement.
AAGGCGACGATGAAAACGATTCTCTCGTTACCTGTCATTTATGCCATTCCAATAGCGGTCTTGTTACGTTATTACCATGTGCCAGTGCCATCCTCGATCAACATCCCGTTGAACTACATCGCAAATGCCTTTATGGCCACAGCGCTGTTGACGTTAGGCGTACAGCTTGGAGCCATGAAATGGACATTTCAGTTCTCGAATGTCTTGTTGTCGAATATGCTGCGCTTGGCGATAGGTCCGCTGTTAGGCTTTCTGGTGGTGTGGATGTTGGGAATTGAAGGCTTGACCGCGAAGGCGTTAATTCTGTCCTGCGCAGTTCCTACTTCATTAAGTAGTGTACTCCTTGCCATTGAGTATGAGAATGAAGCCGAGTTTTCTTCGCAGGCGGTCTTTACATCGACACTTTTCAGCATGTTTACGATACCAATTGTCATCTATTTGTTGGATTTTATTTGAACATTGTGGGGAATCATGAAACTAGCAGGAATATCGACAATTTTCGGCGAATGGGTATATATACCTAAATACATCCAATTCGAGGAGGATTTTTAACGATGAGATACCAATTTTGCCAGTACGTCACGATTGTCGATATGAATGATGAGATTATGTCCGAGGTTATATTTGAACATGGGGAATTTGAATCCAACGCTGTCTCGATAGGTTCTTCCGTTCTGATTCATCAGCTAGGTTTGAAACAGTTTGACGTTGTCTATGACAAGCGTGAAGGTAAGACGATTCGTTATAAAATTGAAGATATTGAAGTGAATTTAATCGAGCAGCCTACCGTTACGCGTGTTTTCTTAGAGCCTGTTCGTTTAATTGTAGGTCAACATGATATTGGTGAAGTCGAGTAGTTCAACACAGCAAGGAAAGGAAATGTAGTCTTATGATGAAATTGTTTTTGATTCTTGGAAGCTTGAATGCTTTCCTGTCTGTCGCTTTAGGTGCGTTTGGTGCCCATATTCTAAAAGCGAAAATTCCCGATAAGATCGATGTGTTTCAAACAGGCGTTCATTATCACATGATCCACGCGATTGCTTTACTCGTGATCGCACTGCTCTCGGACAAGCTAGGAAATACTTCCTTGGTGAATGCCTCAGGGTGGGCTATCTTCATCGGAATTATCTTGTTCTCTGGCAGTTTGTATGGATTAAGCTTGACAGGTATTAAAGCCTTAGGACCTATAACTCCGCTAGGCGGATTAAGCTTCCTTGTCGGTTGGACCCTGTTAGCCATTGCAGCGTTTAAATTAAATTAGTCGAAAGAGCCGGAGAAATCTGGCTCTTTTTCGCATTTCATGGCAAGTTAGCAGGAAATGGCACGACCTTTGTAGAAAGTAAACACTGATTGGTAATGTGCGCGAGATTATTTTACATCATTTGGGAGCTAGGAGCGGACATCTACGAAAGGCTACCCTATTGAACATAGAACTTTAGAAGGAGGCGAATTCGTGAACAATCGGCTCTATATTGGCGTATATGTCGTCGTAGCCATATGCGTTAGCATTTTCGTAAAGCCGTACGCCCCATGGATTTGTCTCTTGGGCGCACTCGCACTACTTTACGTATTGCGTGCTAAGAATTCGCTGCGACAACCGCCGATACCCAAGGAACTCCCGAGAGATCATGCGTATCTAAGTGTACTGGATTCGCTATTTGAACATAATCCCAATGCGATCGGGATTTTTAATGATGAAGGTAAATTTATTCGTATGAATCAAGCGGTAGAATCGATTCTGGGATACTCAGTTACAGATCTAATGCATCAACCTTTTACAGGCATTGTAACGGAAGAGCAGTTGGAGACAACCGAGTGGCAATTGCAGCAAAGTCGCAACGGAATTCCATATACCTTTGATACGTCGGTACTGCATCAGCGCGGTTATCGTGTCGATTTGCACGTCACAGCTGTTCCTGTCGATATCCATCACCATTCCAAAGGTAATATTCTGATTTGTCAGGACATTACGGAACGTAAACGTGGCGATGAGCAAGTCCGCTATATGGCCTATTACGATGATATGACGGGGCTTCCGAATCGCCGGTTATTTAAAGATCGTTTGGACGAACGACTGCGTCTTTGTAAAGTAGAAGGACATAAGGTCGCAGTGTTTTATTTGGATATTGATCGCTTCAAACTTGTAAATGATAGCTTTGGGCATGACTATGGCAACATGCTGCTACTTCAACTCGCAGAACGGTTCACTCGCTGTTTGACCGCTGAGGATTTCTTGGCGCGTACGGAAGGTGACGAGTTTGCCTTTTACTATTCCAATGTAGAAGATGTGAATGATGTGATGACCGTTATTGCTGAAATCAATCGTGTCTTGGAGAAGCCCTTCCTCCTTGAACAATATGAGCTGCATGTCACGGCAAGTATAGGTGTCGCCATTTCTTCGGAAGATACAGGTGAGGCTGACGAATTGATGAAATATGCGGATATTGCATTAGCCCGGGCCAAAGAGAAAGGGCGAAACGATTTTCAGATATTCAATTCGGATATGAAATCTGTTTCTATCAATCGTTTGAGGCTGGAGAATGAGCTGCGCAGAGCGTTAGTTAATGAAGAGTTCGTATTGTACTACCAGCCACAGGTGGATATAGGATCGGGGCGAATTGTTGGTGTAGAAGCATTAATTCGGTGGAATCACCCGGACAAGGGGATGGTTATGCCTAATCATTTTATCCCATTAGCGGAAGAAAGTGGATTGATCGTACCGATTGGCGAGTGGGTGCTCCGCGCGGCTTGTAAGCAAAACAAAACATGGCAGTCTGAAGGGTACGCCCCTATTCCGATCTCAGTGAATTTATCGATGCGACAGTTTTTCCAGCATAATCTCAAAGGGAAAATAAGGCATGTTCTTGAGCAGACCGAGCTGGATCCGCAATATTTGGAGTTGGAAATTACGGAAAGTATGACGATGGATGTGGATCATGCCATTCAATCCCTGCTTGAATTGAAAGAACTTGGTGTGAATGTGAGTATCGACGACTTCGGTACAGGCTATAGTTCGCTCTATTATTTGAAGAAATTTCCGATTGATAAGCTGAAGATTGACCGCTCCTTCGTCCGCGATATCATGGTAGATCCGAATGACGCGGCCATTGTTGCCACGATTATAGCCATGACGCACCATTTGAATCTGAAAGTTATCGCAGAAGGTGTAGAGACCGAAGATCAATTGAAATTCTTATATCAAAATCGATGCAATGAGGTTCAAGGTTATTGGTTTAGTCCCCCTGTTGATCGTTTAGAGCTGGAGCATATGCTCAGGTATGGCATTTCAGTTGCAGCTGCCTCAAGAGAATAGAAAAAGGTACCCATGCAGATCGTTAGCAAGGGTACCTTTTATTCAATTTGTTGCTACGTAGTCATCAATTTCATTTAACTTGAACAGATATACCTTCTTCTCATCAACATGATAGACAGTCACATTCTGGCTGCTCGCGTCAAAATTGAGGATTCGACAAGGGAGGTTTAGTTTAATTCCTTGCGCTTTGATCACCGTCAAACGAATCAAGGTATTGTTCGTCTTGAAACTCTCTAACTGCTCAACTATGTGTTTTGCGGCTTCAGTGGGGTTCGTTCTGCCAGTTGAGGTTGGCGTAGGAGCGCCAGCTTTTTTATTTGTATGTAAGGAAGCGGGACTTCCTTGTTTCGTATTCAATTCAATAAGTTGACCGAGCTGGATACCTTTAAGGATTTGATAATCTTTGATCGCGTCTACATTTAACAAATGAAGGAGCTTTTCCATTGCTAGGCCATTGGTCTGATCTTCAATTAAAATCTCTACGGTGAATAAATGTCCATTCTTCGGACTTGTGTTTGAATCCCGTTGGTTCATCATAGCCTCCTAACTGCACTGAAATCGCACTCATCTTAACTATATCATGATATCATATTCAAATGTAGCCTCGTTTTCATAAATGGCTCTTCCCCCGAGTAATTTCGAGTAAATTCGAGTAGAGAAAATAAATCATTTTTACGGAGGTACTGCATTGGATGATTATACGGCGAGAGAAGATTTGAGATTAAAATTGATGGAGGCAGAAGCCATTCTCAAAGAAGCAGAAGAGGAATATGCTTTATTTGTAAGGCAATTAAACGTGTATGAAGACGTTATTAAAGAACAGAAAGAAAAAATTCGCATGATTAAAGCAACAACAGATTTCCATCTGCAGTAAACCTGAAAGAATATGGCATGAAGGAAGGTTGCGCTATGAAATGGATCGTACTTGTTATCATCCTATTGAGTGTGCTTCTTTTGATTTATAGACTAACTTTTAGAATTAAAGATAAAGTTGAGACGACGAAGATTATACAGATGTCACTTCACGGGAAGCGAGTATCCAAAGTGAATAAGCAAATGTGTTCGTTTTGTCGTAAAAAGGAAAAGAAGCTGAGTTTCTATTCAGACGAACAAGGAAGAGTTGTTGGCGTTTGTCCAGTATGTAGACCTCAAGCCGAACGGAGAGCGCTAATGCGGTTATGAAAAAACACACAGAATCTTTACAGTGACCTCACACCGTACTAGCCGCAGGCGCATATACTACCGTAAGACTGCGAAGAGGAGCTGTGCAGAGCATGATGCGCGTAGAACCCATTCTTCTTGAAGGACATACAGCAATCGCGATAGAGGTCAAATTGCCGAAGACGACCTTGCTAGTGGTGACAACGGATAAAGGCTATATTATGTGTGGCGCCCTTGATGTGGCGCTGCTCAACGAGCGATTAAGTGACAGGAATATTGTAGCGGCGCGAGCTACCGGGGTTCGAACGATCGAGGAGCTTTTGGAAGCACCGCTTGAATCAGTAACCTATACGGCGGAAGACTTAGGTATTGTAGCAGGGATGACTGGAAGAGAAGCGATACTTAAAATGATGTAAATCATGTAACGGCAAGCTCGAGCGCTTGGGTCTCTAAGACCTAAGCGTTTTTTTGCATCATGCATGATGACAAAGTTGTGTGTGCTATCTGTGCATGAATCTGAAAATGCATATAAATTCATATTTCCTGCAATTTCCTTGCTTTTTTTACACATAAAAGTGTTGTTATTTTATTGACCAAGTGTTAATATATGATTCGTCCATTACATAGAGCGGGGGAAAAATGATGAAAAAATTAATGATTTCTGTGGTAGCAGCAGCTTTAGTTATAACAATGGCAGGTTGTGGCTCCAAAGATAGTGGTGGCACGAAAGTTAAATTTGCAACAGATGCAGCTTATGCACCGATGGAATATATGGATAAAGACAAGGTAGCTGGCTTTGATATCGACTTCCTTGCTGAAGTGATGAAAGAAGCAGGTCTAGCTTATAGCATTACGAACACGGGTTGGGATACGATGTTGACGAGTGTTCAACAAGGTAAAGAGTATCAAGCAGGTATTTCCAGCGTATCCATTACGGATGAGCGTAAACAAACGTATGATTATACAGCTCCTTATTTCGAGTCAACGAATATGATTCTTGTTAAAGAAGGCAGCCCGATCAAAACGGCAGTTGATTTGAAAGATAAGAAAGTAGCGGTTCAAATCTCTACAACGGCGGATACGCTTATGACGAAAATTATGGGTGCTGATAATAAGTCACTCAAACGTATGGATAATAACACGCTCGCCTTGATGGAACTTGAAAGTAACGGTGTAGACGCGGTTGTTGCGGATATTGCTATTATTCGTGAGTATGTTAAAAACAATCCAAACAAAAAATTCGTTTCGATATCTGACAGCAAAAACTTCGAATCCGAGTACTACGGCATCTTGCTTCCTAAAGGCAGCGACCTGAAAGCGAAGCTGGATCCCGCGATCAAAAAAGTAATTGAGAACGGCACTTATGCAACAGTGTACAAAAAATGGTTCGGTCAAGAGCCTGATACGAAGAAATTGCTCGATCAAAAATAAAAGTTCAAAAGCATGCGTGACTTAACCTTACGCATGCTTTTCTTCTGTAAGTAGCAGAATAATTAAGGGAAAGGAAGTGTGGAATGGATTTTCGGTTTGATATTATTCTTGATTATGTCCCCTTGCTGCTGAAAGGAACGCTATGGACGATTGGTATTTCCATTCTCTCTATCTGTTTCGGGTCTGTATTGGGTCTGGCAGTTGGTTTAGGTAAAATGTCACACCGCGGCTATTTGAGATGGCCGACAAGCATATATGTTAACTTCTTCCGCGGCACTCCGTTGCTGGTTCAAATATTGCTTGTTCACTTTGGGGTCGTTCCTTTGTTTTTAGGGTCGACGAACCCCATCATTGCTTCCATCGTGGCATTGTCCTTGAATTCAGCGGGATATATGGCGGAGATTTTCCGTGCAGGTATTCAATCGATTGATAAAGGCCAGACCGAAGCCGCGCATTCTCTGGGTATGACGCATTTCCAAACGATGAAATCGGTTATTTTACCGCAAGCGATCAAACGGATGATTCCGCCTTTCGGGAATGAATTCATCGTACTTATCAAGGATTCTTCGTTGTTCGCCATTATCGCGGCGCCTGAGTTGATGTATTGGTCGAACGCGATGCGCAGCCAATATTTCAAAGTATGGGAACCGTATTTGACAGCTGCACTTATTTATTTCATTCTTACTTACTCTCTTAGCAAGCTTCTTGGCTATATCGAAAGGAGAGTATAATATGACGGCTTTAATCGAAGTAAAGAACTTGAAAAAAGCGTTCGGAGATAACGTTGTTCTTCGTGACATTAGTACGGAAATTCGGCACCAAGAGGTGCTGGTTGTAATTGGCCCTTCTGGATCCGGGAAATCTACGTTCTTACGTTGCTTGAATCTGCTGGAGCAGCCCAATGGTGGAACGATCACGATTGATGGTCGCAATCTCATGGACCCTGCGAACAAAATTAACGAGATCCGCATGGAATTAGGGATGGTTTTTCAGCGGTTTCACTTATTCCCTCATATGAAGGTTATTGATAATATTATGCTTGCGCCAATCCAGGTACGGAAATGGCCGGAGGATAAAGCACGGAAGAAAGCTTTGGAGCTTTTGGCCAAAGTTGGACTCGCAGACAAAGCAAACGCACTTCCGGATTCTTTATCCGGTGGTCAGGCGCAGCGTGTTGCGATTGCACGTGCACTTGCGATGGAGCCGAAGATCATGTTGTTCGATGAACCAACTTCCGCACTTGATCCAGAGATGGTCGGCGAAGTGCTTGCGGTTATGAAACAGTTGGCCAAAGAAGGTATGACAATGATTGTCGTGACGCATGAAATGGGCTTTGCGCGTGAGGTAGGCGATCGTGTCATGTTCATGGAGCAAGGTGTTATTGTCGAGGAAGGCCCTCCGAAACAAATTTTTGAGGCGCCGACTCAGGAACGTACGAAATCGTTTTTGTCCAAAGTACTATAGTGAAATAGATGAGGAGGCTCGCGCCATGCGCGGGCCTTTTTTGCGTAAGTTAGTAGCGAGTAGAGCTGGGGGATGGAGAGGGGATCCTGTGTGAAACTTGTGCGGGACCGTGTGCTCCCAGCGATTAGATGGATTCTATACAGTTAAATTCTTGGAATTACCGATGAAACGAAGAATAGATGGATTTCCTACAGTTAATTTTAACCATTTTATTCGATTTGAACAAAAGAGGCGGTTTTAACTACATGTTTTCCAGTTAAGTCGAGATTTCGAGGAATATGCTCGGAAACAGCTGTATGTTTTACAGTTAATACAACTATATAGATCGTGTAGCGTGCATTTAGCACTTATAGGCAAATAGCATTTCAAGCAAAAAAATGAAGCTACAAAAATTTCCAATATGCTATGATAGAAAATAAGTTTATTCAGATAACATTCCAATCGAAAATGAAAGGTGACGTATGCCATCGTTGTTCTCTCACCTCACGAATCGCTTCCAACTTCGTGTGTTTCTCTATGTATTTCTGGCGATTTCCTTGCCAGTAGGACTTGTGCTGTATGTGGGCTATCAGCAGTTCACATCTTACATGGACAAAACGGCCATGCATGCCGTGGACGTACAACATGATCAAATCATCACAGGGTTACAGCAAGAATTACGCTATACAGCGGAGATGGCACATCGACACGCAGCGGACTACGGCCTAATTTCTTATACGAAACTCAACGATGCTTCTTCACAGGCTGCCAAAGAACTGAGTACCTATGTGAATAACTTGTTATCCGAGCAAACGATACATACACGTTATATCGAGCAGGCATGTCTGACCGTTCAGTCAACCAATAGAACGATATGTGCGCATACGGGGGAAACGGATGGAGCATTCGTTACACAAGTGAAACGTACGAACGAACGTTTTGAGCCGATAGGAGAAGAATCAAGTCGTAATAACGCCTATCTAATGACCTATTCGGAGTCAATTATAGACAGTTCAAGTACGCAAGAACTTGGTAAGCTTACAGTTTGGTTGAATATGAATAAGGTGTGGAAGGAGTTCGCAGTAAAGAGTCCAACACATACCTATATATTGATGGATCCAGATCAACGGGTGCTGTATCGAGAAGGTGTTTACACTGGGGATTTGCTGCAAGGAGCAGGTCCGCCAGTTGACAGCGTGTATAGGGACGGGAAGATGATTCGTTCAGTGAAACAATTGGAGGTAACTGGAAATATTCCGTGGTTATCGTATTATGAAGCGCCTATGCCAGTGGGCCTTCTAGATGTATTTCCTAACTACCGTACTTGGCTCATCGCCCTCATCACTTTCGTAATCGCACTTAGCCTAGGTGGGTTGCTCCTCTTTATCAACGCTGTGACGAAGCCGCTTTATGTTCTGAAAGCACTAATGAATCGTGCAGAGCGAGGCGATCTGAGGGCTTATTGGACGTTCAAAAGTTCGGATGACTGGACGCAAGTAGGCGAGAGCTACAATCAGATGTTGAATCGAATGGAAGATTTAATTAAGCAGGTGAAGCGGGAGGAATCCCTGAAGAAAGAAGCGGAAATGGAAGCACTCCATTATCAATTGAACCCCCACTTTCTTTACAATACATTGAATACGATCAAATGGGTGGCCAAAATCCATAAGACACCTCAGATCTCAGAGGTGGTTAGTGCGTTAGTTCGCCTTTTGCAAGCTAGCTTAGGTAAAAAAGGAGACTTTATCACTTTACGTGATGAAATTGGTTTAACGCATGATTACATGGAAATTCAACGATTTCGTTACGGGGATCGCATTCAGATGGACATGCAAGTAGATGACATCACATTAGGTTGTTTAGTTCCCAGGATGCTCTTACAACCGCTGGTGGAGAACGCGATCATTCACGGTATTGGTCCAACCAAGCGTGAAGGCATGATTACGATTCGGACATGGTTAGATCGCGATCTATTATTTTGCCAAGTGGAAGATAATGGGGTTGGCATGCAGGTTGAAGAGGGCGGCTCCGTTTGGAATGCGATAGCTGCAACTGGAACTGGAGGTGCGCAGGCTGATCGTATGCTGAAGGAGCGCATGAGCGGTGTGGGGATTTCACATATTCGAGAGAAAATAAAACTGATCTATGGACCCGAGTACAAAATGCATATTAGCAGTAAACCCGGAGAAGGAACCACGGTTCGCATGTTTCTTCCCATTCATCAAGGTGAGGAGTGAAGCGTAGATGAATGTGCTTGTGGTGGATGATGAACCTATCATTCGGCAAGGTTTGCGAGAGCTGGTAGATTGGGAACATTTCGGCTTTACATATGCGGGTGATGCAGAGGATGGCATGGAAGCCTATGAGCTTATTGAGGCCTTACATATCGATATCGTCATAACTGATCTCATTATGCCTCGAATGGATGGCTTAGCCTTAATCCGAAAGCTCAAAGAATGTTCAAGACCGATCAGCAGCGTTGTCCTGAGCTGTATGGATGACTTCACTTATGTCAAAGAAGCGATGAAGCTGGGAGCCAAAGACTATATTCTGAAACCAACGATGGAGCCCGAGTCGTTAATGGACATCTTGGTTGGCGTTAAGCGCGATCTGGAAATACAGCGAAATGAGCGAAGGGAGCAGGGGCTGCGAGAGCTGGAGCTCGCCTCGACCCTGCAGATGCAGCTATCGACCCGACTGCAGGCCTATCTGCAGTCGGGAGTGGGCGAAGCAGAGCTGCAGGCTGAGCTGTTCGGCGCAGCAGCAGGCAGCTCAAGGGCAGATGCAGCAGCTAGCAGCCTAGTCAGCCTGCTGCTGCACACCGGTGCCAGCGCCGCTGCCACGGGCTGGCGCTGGACCGGCTGCCTCGCGGCGCTGCCGCTGGCCGCGGACAGCGTGCTGCTGCTCATGCCGGCAGCAGCAGCAGCAGACGGCGGCGCCCTCGCCGCTGCCGCAGCGCTCGAGCGCGCTGCGCAGGTCCGGCTCGCAGACGCGCCGGACTGGTTCATCGGAGCCGGCGTCGTCCTCCGCCGGCTCCAAGATGTGCAGCCTGCTGCGGCGCTTCACGCGCAGCAGCTGCACGAGCGATTCTACGGCATGAGCCGGAATCGCCGAATTGTGCTTGCGCCGGAGGCCGCAAGCAAGCCAACCACAGCGCTGCCGTATGACATACGCAGCGACCTGCTGCGCTGTATCGTGCACGATAACAGCGAAGGGTATCTGCATCACGCGGACGTTCTCTGCGCGAGACTGAGGGAGCAACGTCCAGCGAAGGAGCGGGTGCTGTCTTTTATCCAAGAGCTGCTTGCGCTTGCCGCGGGTTATGCTCGTGAACGCGGCTATGCGGAGATAGATCGCTATGAAGAGTTGTTCGTACATAACAAAACACTTCAGCCATGCACCAGCTTTGAACAGGTGAAGTTGTTTCTTCTGCAAGCGATGAGCACGCTCAGCGAGCATCAACTAGCGCTTGGAAACGATCAGAAGCATCGCTCCACCAATCCGTTTATCCGGAAGGTACTCACGTATATGCGAGAGAATTATGCCTCACCGATCAGTACATCGGATATGGCTGATCATGTCAGGCTTAGCCGCAGCTATCTAAGTGATTTATATAGCAAGGAAATCGGAGAATCTCTAAGTGAAACGCTGACTCGAATTCGAATGGAAGAAGCGAAGCGGAGGCTGCGTGCGGGCGAAATGAAAGTATATGAAATAGCGGACGCTGTAGGCTTTCCTGATGCCAAAACATTTGCCAAAACGTTCAAGCGTGTTGTCGGTTGTTCACCGAAAGAGTTCGAGAAGCCGAATTAGACCGGTATTTCCCCTAAGTTAATATGGACTCACAAAAACGAACAAACAGACACCTTTTCCAACAAAGGCAGTCTGTTTATTTGTTATGTAAAGGTTTACATTTATTGAGAAGATGCAGGATTAGCATAAAGATGAGGTGTTCACTTTGACTATGCAGGACAATCAGGTTCCTATGGTGCAAGCCATTGGTGTAACACGTGTATTTGGAAAGGGGTCAGGTGCGGTTCATGCCTTGCGCGGAGCGAATCTCTCGATCCCCAGAGGCAGACTCGTAGCCTTGCGTGGAAGATCCGGTTCAGGGAAAACAACGTTACTTAACATCATAGGCGCCTTGGATCATCCGTCTGAAGGTGCCGTTTACTTGGAAGGAATGGAGATCAGCACACTCTCTGAATCCAAGCGAAATGAACTGAGACGGAAGCAAATCGGGCTTATTTTCCAATCGTTTGCCTTAGTGCCGTATATGTCTGCTTACGAAAATGTTGAGTTTGGTTTGCGTATATCGGGTGTACCTCCCAGTCAATATAGGACGCTTGCTGAAGAGGCACTGCAATTCGTGGGGTTAAAAGCGAGAATGAAACATCGACCCTATGAACTATCTGGCGGAGAACAACAGCGAGTTGCCATAGCAAGAGCGATTGCTCATAAGCCTAAGCTGATTCTGGCAGATGAACCTACGGCGGAGTTAGATAGTCGAATGGGGCTTCAGATTCTCAAACTGTTCAAGGATTTGGTGAAGGAAGGGATGACCATAATTTTGACTACGCATGATCTGGCGATTATGGAAATTGTAGATGAAGTTTATGCATTGGAGGATGGTTCCATTGTCGATGAAGGTTAATAAAATCGCATCAAGGCTTGTGCTGCTAACTGGTGCCCTTTTCATACTTGCTGGCTGCTCGTTGCTGCCCAAAGAAGAAGAAGCGTTGAAGCCGCCTTTGGTGAAGCCGGTCAAAGAAAATTTTGAGCTGTATGAAGTGAAGAAAGGCTCCATCACGAGGAAAGTCAGTGCGATGGCGACACTAAGATCGAGCAGAACGACTAATTATTTTTTTAAAGAATCGGGTCATCGACTTGCTGGATTACGTGTCAAATCTGGGGATATCGTGAAGCAGGGAGATGTGCTTGCGGAACTAGAGCAGGGTGATTTAGAAACGAAAATTGCCTTGCAGAAATTGAATTTGGAGAAGGCTCAGATCGCTTATACACAAGTTAAGATGTCCTCGACTTCGACTGATCAAGAGTGGTCTATTCGTCTTAAGGCTATCGATGTGGAAGCAGCGCAGCTGCAGCTAACCAATCTACAAATTGAATTGGCGAAAACCAAATTAACGGCTGAAGACGGAGGCATCGTTACCTACGTGACGGAAGCTCAACAAGGAAATATGGTGGATGCTTACAGTACGCTAGTCGTTGTGTCAGATCCAAGTAAGCTGCAGTTATTTTATGAAGCACCGGATAGTGGAACGCTTACAGGCATTGAAGTGGGGATGAACGTGGAAGTGAAGTTCGGATCTAATGTAACTGTGGTGCCAGGTAAAGTGCTGCAGACCCCTTCAAGTGCTCCTCGAACTGATAATAAGCAGATAGCTGAGCGTAATGCCAAAACGATCATTGTAGGGATTCCAGAAGGCACAGCTGGCGCAGAGATCGGGGCATCTGGTGATATGACGATCATCGTAGAGAAACGTGATAACATCCTAATTATCCCAAGAACAGGTCTTCGTTCCTATCTAGGTCGAGATTATGTGCAAGTACTGAATGGTGAGAGCCGTAAAGAAGTCGATGTCGAGAAGGGGCTTGTCTCCGCTACGGAAGTGGAAATCCGAACGGGGTTAACCGAAGGCCAGAACGTCATTTTAAATAATTAGCACACTTGAAGGATAATGCTTACAATGCTAGTTTTGCTTAAGCAAAACTTTTAGGAGGATTACAATGGCTTTATTACTGATGATTCTCCGCAAAATGGCAAAGAACCGTTGGTTAGAGCTAAGTTTATTACTAGGGTTAATTATTTCTGTCGCCCTTGCGAGCTCCATGCCGATTTATACGCATGCCATTTTGCAACGTATGTTGATCAAAGACTTGGAAGTTCAACAAACGAATACACAGAAGTATCCAGGACTTGTAGCGAACCAAGCTTACTTTGGCAAATCCAAAGAAGGCGATAAACGATTAGCGGAAACCGATGCGCTCATGACTGATATGAGTAAGCGTTTTGATTTACCGATTCTGCTTTCTACGGTAACCAGGGGCACCAAGACGTATAAACTTACACCTAGCGATCCAAATAAATTAGATCCCAAGGTAGATAGGTATGGCGAAATCGCTGCTATGACCGATTTGGAAAAGCATATTCGTCTTGTTGATGGCGTCATGCCTTCCACAAAGCCTGTGAACGGTGTTTATGAGGCTTGGGTATTTTCAGAGTTGTTGACGAAGCAGAAAATCGTATTAGGCAATGAACTCACCATCGTCGACGATGGTTTGAAGACCACTATCCGAATTAAACCGGTTGCCGTGATTGATCGGGCAGATTCCACTGATCTATATTGGACGAATACGATGAAGGATCTGAATTCAAGATTTTTCATTCCATCTGCCTTATTTGAACAAGATTTTACGAAAAGCAGTAATTTTATGGATCAGTTTTCATACTGGAGTGTCGTCCTGGATTATCATCAACTGAAGTTAGAGGGTATTGACACATTTATCGCGACTCAGAAGGAAATGGATGACTATTTTAGTCGGAATTTAGAAACGTATACATCCAGTAATACAACGGTACTCACCTTACAATCCTATGGGGAGAAAGAGAAGAAGCTCCGTATCCTGTTATGGTCATTGAATGTGCCTGTATGTATTTTACTTGCTTTCTATTTATTTATGGTGGCAAATTTGATTACCGATCGGCAGAAAACTGAAATTGCTGTGCTGCGAAGTCGAGGAGCAAGCCGAGCTCAAATCATGATTGGGTATGTGATTGAAGGTATTCTACTTGGTGGAATTGCGCTAATCATCGGTCCTTTTGTAGGGCTCCAATTAACGAAGGTCTTGGGTGCTTCGAATGGTTTTCTGTCGTTCGTGCAGCGTGCCGCCATTGAAGTTAAGCTAGGTCAAGAGGCATACCAGTACGGATTAATTGCAGTAATTGCTTCGGTTGGTATGGTGCTCATTCCTGCCGTACTCGCGACACGGGTGAGCATAGTGGGTCATAAACAAACACTCGCGAGGAAGAATAAGCTTTCTTTTGTCCATAAAATATATCTAGATGTCGCCTTATTAGCCGTTTCGATGTATCTCTTGCAAAGCTTTAAGCGACGGATGGATGATTTAAATGCTCTAGGGTTAGATTCTCTGGACATGAAGGTTGATCCGCTTTTATTCGTCGTCCCCGCCTTTTTCATATTCGCTATGGGGCTCTTTCTGCTCAGGATCTATCCTTGGATCATTAAACTAATCTATGCAATCGGTCGAAAATGGTGGCCGCCCTACTTATATTCAACGTTGTTGCAAGTGGGGAGATCAACCACCCAGTATCAATTCATCATGTTATTTATTATTATGACATTGGCTACGGGGATTTTTAGCGCGAGCGCAGCAAGAACGATGAATAAGAATGTGGAAGAGAAAATTCAGTATAAGAATGGATCGGACATCGTCTTGCAAACCGCATGGGATAATGATGCGCCGCCTCCACAATCTGGTCCGCCAGGATTCGAGGAAGCGAAACCGCAAGGCAGCGAAGGCGGAGGAAAGAAACGCGTCCAATATGTAGAACCTCCGTTCATGCCGTTCGCACAATTGGCCGGTGTAGAGTCAGCAGCAAGGGTATTTAAAAAAGAAGATGCGTATATTTCCATTGGCAAAGATACGAAAAAAACGGCGCTCATGGGGATTGATACCGATGATTTCGGCCATACAGCTTGGTTCCGTGATCATTTGTTAGATCACCATTTCTATGACTACCTGAACGTTTTGGCTACGGATTCCAAAGCAGTGCTGATCTCTAGGTCCATCGCCGAGGAAACGGGAGCCAAAGTGGGAGATGTCATTCGAATCGGCTGGAATGATGTGGAAGGCGCTACATCGGTGATTTATGGCATCATTGATTATTGGCCTAGCTGGAATCCGAATCCGATCTTAACGGCCTCATCGAGTTCAGGAAGCAAAACAGATGCACCGAAACTCGTCATTGGCCATCTTTCTTATATCCAAAATAATTTAGCTGTAGAGCCTTATGATGTGTGGCTAAAGCTGAAGCCGGGAATGACAAGTCAAGCCTTATATGAAGCATTGGAGCAGAAGCGCATCTCAGTCACACGCCTAGTGGATACGAATATGATGGTGATTCGGTCGAAGAACGATCCCTTCCAACTGGCAGTGAATGGTGTTATGACGCTTGGATTCCTGATCGCAATTGGCATCAGCTTCATTGGATTTCTTCTGTACTGGGTACTCTCGTTGTATGGCCAGATCTTACAATTTGGTGTGCTTCGTGCTATGGGAATTTCCTATAGACAATTGATCGGAATGCTAGTCGCCGAGCAGCTTCTAACGTCGGGGGCCGGCGTGCTGATTGGTATGATTACAGGGAACGTGGCTAGCCGCTTGTTCGTTCCTTTATTCCAGTTAACGTTCGATTCGTCAAGCCAAGTGCCACCTTTTCAAGTCAGCTTTGATCCGAAAGATCAGCTTCACTTATATATGATCGTTACGATCATGATTGGGCTTGGATTGCTGCTGCTCGGCACGATGCTCTCCAGAATTAAGATTCATCAAGCTGTTAAGCTTGGGGAGGATTAGGTATGATTCATTGTGAGAATTTAGTTAAAATTTATAAGGCAGCAGATCTTGAAGTTGTTGCGCTGCAAGGTCTTGACCTTCATATTCAAGAAGGGGAGTTGATGGCCATTATCGGCAATAGCGGGAGTGGGAAATCGACGCTGCTCAATATGCTGGGAGGGCTGGATCGACCATCGGCTGGTAATCTGAGTGTGGACGGGAAAGATTTATTGAAGTTTAAAGAGTCCGATTTGGTCAAATATAAGCGGGAGACCGTTGGCTTCGTATGGCAAAATAATGCCCGTAACCTGATTCCCTATTTGACGGCATTGGAGAATGTAGAATTGCCCATTCTGCTGCAGGGGCGACGCAAACGCTATCGTGCGCTGGATTTATTGGATGCTGTAGGTTTGAGCCATCGTAGAAATAACAAACTTAATGAGCTGTCTGGCGGTGAGCAGCAACGCGTCGCAATCGCGATTGCACTGGCCAATCAGCCTAGGCTTTTGCTGGCGGACGAACCGACCGGATCTGTCGATACGAAGATGGCGAATCAGATCCTTGATCTGTTTCGGGAGCTGAATCGCAGCTTCGGTCTGACCGTCGTGATCGTTACGCACGATCCTCATCTAGCGAAGAAGGTAGACCGTGTCGTTGCGATTCGTGACGGCAAAACCTCCTCTGAGATACTACGACGCAAATCGTATCAGGAAGAATTACTGGAGCTGGAGCAGGGGATTATTTCGTCAGAAGAAGATTCCCATGTTGAATATGCAGTCGTCGACAAAGCGGGCAGATTGCAAATTCCGGCCAATTATCTGGAATCCATTGGTGCTGCGGGGACGAATAAAATGCGTGTAGAAATGGAAAATGGACGGATTATACTACTCCCAAAGGACAAAACATAAGGAAAACCCGTCATCGAAGTTGAATTCGATGACGGGTTTTCCTTGCATTTTACCCTTTTTGATAAGAGAGCAATTATAAGACTAATTTCAACGGTGGAAGGTCATGCAGGTGAACTAGTTGATAGACATACCTAAGGAAAGAACGTTATCATGATAAAAGGTAGGTTTAATTGCATGGACAAGGTGTTATAAATAATTACATAAGGGGGAAGTGAGCTCGTGTTTAAAAGTAAGCGGTTTCGAAATAATTGGATTATTATTCTGCTCATTTCCAGTATTCCTGGACTTATCTTCGGAGGATTAATGAATTGGCTGGCAGGAGGACGACTGGAAAATGAGCTGCTTCAGATGCACAATAAACAGATTCAACTGAGAGCAACAAATATTGACGAACAGTTCTCTTACTTGGAAACGTCTGTCATGCATTGGGCATTCGATCCAAATTTCAGTTACTCATTATCGAGTTTAAGTCTATCGCGCGATTTTGAGATTGCTCGCAACATTACACAGACTTTAGCCAATATGAAAGGTGCCAATCCGCTGGCTATTGAAGCAGAGTTGTTCTTGGAAGGGCCAGCCCCCGTGCGGTTTCATCCGCAATACGAGGCATTAACGGATGCTGCGCAGATCAACGGATACAGGCAATTGCTCGCGCATGATAAGAACGTGTTCTGGTCACAGATTAAGTCCGAATCGGATTCTCCAAGTGATAACTCATTATCTTTAATGGTAAAAATACCTGAAACCGATGAGAAGCCTTTCGGTATCATTGCGGTCACTATCGAAACGACGAGGGTCGTCAAACTACTGCAAACGTTGGCCCCTTATGACGACGGGGGGACGTTCCTGTTGGACGAGAATGGCGAGCAATTGCTATCTAGCTCAGGGCAAGAGTCAGCGTCGCAGCTGGAAGAAGCCATTAAGAGAGAGGTTCTTGCCAGCAAGACTAAATCAGGCTCATTTCTGTTTGATTGGAACCAAGCGACCTACACCGTATCCTTTGGTACGATGTCACGCATTGGTACCGATTGGAAGTACGTTACTGCATCTCCCATCAGCGTGATTACAAAGCCAGTCGTTTTTATTTCTCAACTCGTTTTGACGTTAAGCATCGCGATGCTGCTGCTCGCATTCGTTTTATCTTGGCTTGCATCACGACGCATCTATTCGCCTATCGCCCAGTTAGTTCGCATGCTGACGGGAAATACAGCTTTAACGGGGTTAGGGAACGAACATCATGATGATTTTAAACTAATTGAGAAAGAATGGCTGCACCTGACTAGAGAGAGCATGACGCTTCAGAATAGGTTGGAACAGCAATTACCTCATCTCAAGGAGGGCTTTCTGCTTCAACTAGTTCAAGGGTATCTCTATTCATACTCCGAGCAGGCTCTTCTGGAGAGGATGCGTAATTTCGGCTGGTCGGTGGATAATCGACATTACGCTGTGTTGTACATCCATTTGAGCGGTTTTGAAAACTTGGAAGGACGCTTCTCGTCTGGCGATGAAGGTCTCGTCACTTTCGTTGCTGCGAATATTATGAAGGAGCTCGCAGAAAGCCGTTTCGAGCAAGCGGAAGTGATGAATTTCCACGATTTATCAGTAGGTCTACTCGTCATCGTTCCGGACGAAACAGAAACCGAAAGTGAACTGAAGGAAGCATTCAGAAGCTTTAGTCAGGAACTGACCCAAGCTATTCATCATGTGCTCAACGTGTACGTCTCGGTTACGATCGGTGGTATCGCTGTATCTATCATTCATGTACCCTCCCGATTTGAGGAAGCAATGCAAGCATCTAGCAGACGCCGCTTCGAGAGCCGGAACCAAATTATCGATTTGGAGTCTCTGGATGAGTACGATAAAGAGAACCAGGAGATTCATTATCCTTTTGCACTCGAAAGAGAAATCATTCAAGCGCTTCGTACAGCCCAGAAAGATGAGGCGAAACAGCTTATTCAGACCTTCCTGGAGGAGCTGATTGAACGTGGTGCAAAAATAATTGACATTCACCAGGGAGCGCTCCAACTGCTTGGCAGTATCTTGCATGCTATTCGACTTGCAGGTTTGGATCCAAACCGTATGTTCAAATCGGCCAATTTGTACGAACAACTCATGCAAATCGGAGACCAGCAAAAAATGATCGCCTGGTTTCACGACAAAGTAGTGAGTCCCTGCATACTGGAACTGGAATCACGCTCTGACTCGCAAGTGAAAAAGACCGTAGAAACTGCGATGATTTATTTGCAAAACAATTATATGAAGGAAATATCACTAGACAGCTGCGCCGATCAAGCAGGCACGAATACGGTTGCGTTAAGCAAAGCGTTCAAACAGGTCAATGGTATAAATTTCATCGACTATTTAACCGAGCTGCGTATTGATAAAGCGAAGGATCTGTTGCGTGACACGGATTTGAAAATCAACGACATTGCCGAGAAGGTTGGATATCAGCCAAGCTATTTTAACCGGATCTTTAAGAAACAAGAAAGTATAACACCAAGCCAATATCGGGATTTATACCGAAATTAATAGCAATATGGCCACAAACCGCCCGCAATGGCGGTTTGTGTTTTTTTGTGATTGAAAAAAAGTCTTATTCCTGTAAAAAAAGTGAAAGCTCCCATCATAGATGAAATGAAAAAGTGTTGTTGAAGGAAATTTCAGCAGATATTAGTCTTGATCCATGACACAAAATGAATTTGGAGCTGAGTGCTGAATTTATGAATATGCTCAACGAGTAAGCGCATTGCAGTCTAAACATTCCATTTTTAATGTGCGGGGAGGAATTTTTTTGAAATATGTAATGATCAATGAAACGGATATTAAACAAGCCATCGATCGGGTTGTAACGAGAACCTTTCAGATGGATATGACATGGGATTGGCCGGCTGGAGTCGCTTTCTACGGAGTAGGCCAAGCTTATCTGGCTACAGGTGAAGCGAAGTATTTGGATCAATTGCAAACGTGGATCGATGAGCAGCTGGAGGATGGTATACCTACTTTAACCGTTAATGCGGTATCCATCGGTCATACCTTGCTAATACTGTATGAACAAACCAAAGAGGAACGGTATCTGGATGTAGCCGTCCAAATGGCGGAATTCTTGCGAACTGATGCAGTTCGCTTCGATGATGGCGTGTTTCAGCATACCGTATCGCAAAACTACGATTTCCCGCAGCAGGCTTGGGTCGATACGATGTTTATGGCCGGATATTTTCTCATCCGAATAGGTACTTTGCTTCGCAGAAACGATTGGCTGGAGGATGGCTTACTGCAGTATCATGCACACGAGCGCTTCTTGCAGGATCCTGAAACGAATCTGTATGTTCACGGTTGGGATCATATCGCCCAGAACAACATGTCCGCGGTTTATTGGGCACGAGGCAATGCATGGGCGGCATACACGATGGCGGAAGCTCTTCATATTGTAGAAGTCACACATCCGTCTTATATGAAAATGTACGATTCACTGCGTGATCAGCTTAGCAGCATCGTTCGGCTTCAATCCATTCACGGTCTATGGCATACCGTACTGAACGATCCGACCGCTTATGAAGAAACATCAGGCTCTGCGGGGCTTGCCGCCGGATTGATTCGATATAACGAAGCCATTGGCGCCCCTATGTACAATACATACATTCAGAAGGCCGTGCCTGCCATACTATCGAAAATATCGAATAACGGTACAGTAATGGACGTATCAGCAGGAACGGCTGTGATGAAAGATGCCGACGGCTATTTAGGGGTTGCCCATCAGCGAATACAAGGTTGGGGACAGGGCCTGGCGTTGGTATTCCTATCTTCGCTTCTTACGAACAAATGGGTAAAGGACAGTTCACAAACCGAGTAAAGATAGTGTTCAACTCATTCATACTTCAATTGGAAAGCGGCTGCAGTGGCAGCCGCTTTCCTGTGATAACACATTTTTTCTGAGTTATTTCAAACCAGAATACCTTTGTGCAAGGCCTTATTTTGTTGTTAATACTTTTTTTCTGGACTCATACTATTTTGAAGAAAGCGATTTTTAAAAAAGTGTTATTGTCAGAAATTTATGAATCTTTTAGTGTGGGACTTACAGAGCCACAAGTTAAAATTTTAATTGCGAAGGAGTGAGAACATGATCAAAACTTCAGATGCTGAACAGCACGTCGTGCCTGTCCCAGCCGTTAGAACTTCCAAGCGAAGCACGTTAATAGCTAAAGTGGTAAGAGATAAATATTTGCTGCTGCTGGTGCTGCCGGGATTAGCCTACTTTATTATTTTTAAATATGTTCCGATGTGGGGGGTCCTTCTTGCCTTCAAAAATTATCAACCCTATGTCGGTTTTATGAAAAGCGATTGGGTCGGACTAGATAATTTCAAACAATTTTTTCAAGATCCTGTCTTCTTCAAATTGATACGCAATACGCTTTTGCTTGGTTTGTACGATATGGTGTTTTTCTTCCCGGCGCCAATCATTCTGGCTATCTTATTAAACGAAGTTCGCAAATCTTTTTACAAACGTTTTATTCAATCGCTAATATATATCCCACATTTTATTTCGATGGTTATCGTTGCAAGTATTTCCTATCTTCTTTTGACGACAGAAGGTGGAGTCATCAATGAATTGATGCTGAAGGTATTCGGACATAAAATAGACTTTCTAACTAGTGAAAACTGGTTTCGTTCCATGATTATCACACAGAGTATTTGGAAAGAGATGGGTTGGGGAACGATCATCTTCCTCGCTGCGCTTGCAGGCGTAGATCAAGAGCAATATGAAGCGGCAATTGTTGATGGGGCCAACCGATTTCGCCAGCTCTGGCATATTACACTGCCAGCTATTCAGGGAACGATCATTGTCGTGCTGATTTTGCGGATGGGTCACTTTATGGACCGCGGGTTTGAACAAGTATTATTGATGATTAATCCATTAAACAGATCTGTTGCTGAGGTATTTGACACGTATGTGTACACAGCCGGGATCATTCAGGGCGCTTTCAGTTACAGCGCGGCAGTAGGGCTATTTAAAGCCGTAATCGGTGTCTTTCTCGTATTTACAACGAATTATTTAGCCAAAAGGGCTGGGCATTCCGGTATATTTTGATTGAAAGGAGGAAAGTACGATGAACACACGTCACTTGACTTTAGGTGAAAAATTGTTTGATATCGCCAATTATTTGTTTCTTGCTGTCGTTGCCCTTGTCATGATCCTTCCGGTCATGTATATCGTGGCGGGATCGTTCGCAAGTGATCTCGAGATAGGTAGCAGATCCTTTTTCCTCATTCCCAAAGACATTACATTTGATGCCTATAAATTTGTTTTTAAAGATAATACATTACCGCGAAGTTTGGGAGTATCCGTATTTGTAACCATTGGGGGGACTCTTGTAAATCTTTTCTTTACCTTTACGATGGCCTATGCGTTATCGCGGAGCCAAATGATTGGCCGTAATGTCTTTATGAACATGATCATTTTCACGATGGTGTTTAGCGGTGGAATTATTCCTACTTATCTGGTTGTGAAAAGTTTGGGACTATTGAACACCTACTGGGCGGTCATGTTGCCTGTCGCGATCAACGCTTTTAATTTGATAGTTATAAAATCATTTTTTCAAGAAATCCCTAACGAACTGATTGAATCAGCCCGAATTGATGGGTGCAACGATATCGGTGTACTGTGGCGAATTGTTCTACCGCTTTCTAAACCCGTAATCGCGACATTCGCTCTTTTCTACGCTGTTGCACACTGGAACGATTTCTTTAACGCACTGATCTATCTATCAGACGCCAAGAAGTGGCCGATGCAAGTGCTATTGCGGCAAATTGTACTAATGGCAACGGGCTCACTAGAAATGGGAACTTACGATCCTACTTACGTAAAACCTCCGGATCAATCGATTAAAATGGCAATCATCGTCGTGGGTACATTACCGATTTTGATGGTTTACCCATTTATTCAAAAGTATTTTGCTAAAGGGGTTTTAATTGGTGCTGTGAAAGGTTAATCGTTTTCTATGTGAAGGGATTATGTTCGGATTGTCGCAGCATCGGTTCAAGACCGATAAGGTATTGACGACAGGTGCTTGCTTCATCATATACAAAACCATTTTTGATTTGACAAAGGGAGGCAAAAGAATATGAATTGGGACAAAAAGAAAAAACCATTGTATGCAACAACTAGCGTGTTATTAGCAGTTACAGTTATTGCGGGGTGCAGTTCGAATACCGACGGGGCTAAAGCAACAGCTAAGGCAACCGCAGGAGCAACGACGGCAGCAGTTGAAAAGCCATTACCAATCAGTATTATGCTGAAGAGCTACTACAATGATACGGCTACCCCAGAAAGTAAAGTATGGAAAAAAGTAGAGGAATATACGAACACGAAGATAGATTTTCAATTTGTTCCTGATGCAAGCTATAACGATAAACTGAACATAACGCTTGCTTCTGGTTCGATTCCTTCTCTATTATTTGTGAATAATGCAAAACTGCCTGCTGTTGCCAACGCGATTAAAGGAGGCGCATTCTGGGAAATAGGTCCTTATCTCAAAGATTATCCGAATCTTAAGCAAGCGAACCCAACTGTTCTTAACAATACGTCCGTAAACGGTAAATACTATGGTCTCTATGTATCCCGTCCGATCGGACGTATGGGGATCAGCTACCGTAAGGATTGGCTTGATGCTTTAGGCATGCAGGAACCGAAAACCATTGATGAGTTTTACAATATGTTAAAAGCATTTACCAAAAACGATCCAGATAAAAACGGCAAAGATGATACGTATGGCATGGTCATAACTAAATATGCGGGCCCTTTTGATATTATGCAAACTTGGTTCGGGGCTCCGAATAAGTGGGCCGAGAAAGACGGCAAGCTGATACCTGCCCATTTGACTCCAGAATACATGGATGCACTCAAGTTTTTCAAAAAACTGTATGACGAGAAGTTAATCAATCAAGATTTTGCGGTATATGATTCGGCGAAATGGAATGACCCGATTATTAACGGACAAGCGGGTGTAGCGGTTGACGTCACAGAACGTTCCTATCAAATTGAAGAGAAAATGAAACAAGTCAATCCGAAAGGCAGTATAGATTTAATTGGTGCTGTAAGCGGCCCTACCGGTCTTCATAATCAACCGACAGCTGGACACAATGGCATGTTCCTCATCTCGAAATCTAGTGTTAAAACAGAAGCTGATCTGAAGAAAGTGCTTGCTTTCTTAGATAAGACCAATGATAAAGAAATGCAAGCATTACTCAACTTTGGTATTGAAGGAGTCCATTATAAAGTGGAAGACGGTAAACAAGTTATTCTAATCGTTCCGACTGACCCAATGGCTCCGGATATTAATAACAAGAATATGAACCAGATTTTATCTTCAATTCCGTATATTATACCTGACATGTTTAAACCGTCTACACCGCTTCGCACGAAGTCAGTCGATGTGCAAAAGGCAAATGAGAAAATCATTGTTACAAATCCTGGAGAACCATTTACAACTGCAACCTATACGCAAAAAGGTGCGCAATTGGATCAAATGGTGGAAGACGCTAGAATTAAATTTATTGTCGGCAAAATCGATGAAGCCGGCTATAAAACCGAAATGGATTTGTGGAAAAAAAGCGGTGGCGATGATTATACGAAAGAAATAAGCGAAGCTTTCGCTGCAAGCAAGGCTAAATAAATAGATAAGTGAGTAACTATTTATTAGAGGAGAAGGTCTAGTCGCTTCATAGGACTGGGCTTTTTCTCTCAAGGTATTCGGATTGGACTTGTACGTTACAACTAAAGGAGCGATTGCGATGACAATGGCAAGAACCAGAGGCGGTAAAGGAACGGTTTGGCCTTCGGAACGGCGCAGTTTTAGTGATTTACTAACAGGCGTCACCGTAACTCAGCTAACAAATCACTGTTCACATAGTAATCATATTTATTTTACCAATAACGGATTCTACGGGGATGGGAAGCTGATCTTTGGATCAGATCGTGAGAATGTTACCAATTTGTACAGCATGGATCTACACGATGGCGTGATTACCCAATTAACGGATTTGGAACGTGGCCGTGAATCCCGGATTCAAGGGACCTTTCTTCATCCAGACGGACATGAGGCTTATTTCTACTATGACAATTCCATCATGGCAATCAACCTGGGAACGATGGAAGAACGGATTCTCTATACGATTCCAGAGAACTATAAATTCGGCAGCTTGAGCTGCACCGCAGATGGGCAATGGTTATGCTTTGGCCTGAACAAGGATTTAACGCAAAGTATCGTGATGGATACCAAGAACGGATACTTGGGTTTTGAGGAGTATTTCCGTGCGAAGCCGCACAGTATGATTATGGGAGTTTCGCCTATTGATGGGACAGTGAAAAAACTTCATGAAGACCAGTTGTGGATCGGCCACGTCAATACGTCTCCAACGCAATCTCATCTGTTAACATTTTGCCATGAAGGGCCTTGGGAACAGATTGATCATCGAATCTGGGTGCTGGATATCGCTACCGGGCAGTATTGGAAGGTAAAGGACAAGATGCCCAATGAATATGTTGGTCACGAATATTGGTTGTCAGACGGCATACATATCGGTTACCACGGTTTTACTAATTCTCTAGAAGATCATACCGGGAAAATTATCGGGGCTGTCCTTTTTGATAATAGTCATGTCGAACAGTACGAGTTTCCTTTTCAAAATATGCATGTTCATTCTAATGATCTTTCTCTTGTTATTGGTGATGGTCAGCAAACGAGCGCTTATCATGGTCAGCAATTTCAAGATACGATTCAGGTATGGCGCAATGAAGGGGCTGGATTTAAAGGTCCGCGTATATTATGCAAGCACAGGGGAAGTTTCCATTCGCAAAATCTTCACGTTCATCCGAGACTAAGTCCGGACGGCAAGTATGTCCTGTTTACAAGTGATATGTCGGGATACGGTAACTTGTACATGGTCGACGTGCCGGCATTCGAATCTTTACCCGAGATGCCAGTTACATGAAGTCACAACCCAATCTACTTCTCATTTTTACGGACCAGCAGCGATGGGATACGTTAGGGGCTTATGGGAATGAAACGATTAAAACGCCGCATTTGGATCGATTAGCGCAGGAAGGGGCCGTATTCGAAAATGCGATTACCCCGAATCCGCTCTGCGCTCCTGCCAGAGCCTGTACGATGACGGGTTTCGCTGCTGGAAAGACGAATGTATTCAATAATGAATCAGCGCCTGCCATTACTGCCGATGAATCGATTGCAGCTTATTTGTCTAAAGCAGGTTATCACAATCAGGCGATTGGGAAGATGCATTTTACACCAGATGAGCAAACTTATGGGATGGATCATCTTATTTTATCTGAAGAAATGAGAGGCGTTCGTACGGCTGGAAGCTTAGCGGATATTCGGTTTGATGATTATGACCGCTTCTTGATGGAGCACGATGCCTGGGGATGGGAGAAGCCTCCCGAGATAGGTTATAACGAGCTTAAGCCACTCGTGAACGGCCTGCCCAAAGAGCTTCATATTACACAATGGTGCGGCGATCGCACCGTAGAATGGCTTAAAACGGAAAGACCCTCTAACAAGCCCTTTTTCCTATGGACATCGTTCGTCAAGCCTCATGCTCCTTTCGATTGTCCTTCGCACTTGACGGATTTGTATGCGCCGGAAGAAATGCCAAGGCCTTGGGTGTCCGAAAAAGATGGAACATCGAAAAATCCTTATCTGGGATCGCATCGTCAAGCGATGGAAGCTGATCTTTACTCGGAAAAAGCTATTCTTACAAACAGAGCTTATTATTATGCTAATATTACGTTTATTGATGAACAAATAGGTCGGATTATGCAAACGTTGGAGGAAGAAGGGCTGGCGGAGAATACGCTCGTTATTTTCACTTCCGATCACGGGGAGCTCCTTGGCGACCATCGGTTATGGCATAAGAATTTAGGGTACGAAGGCAGTCTGCACATCCCGATGCTAGCGTGGTGGCCCGGTGTTATTCATCCGGGTACCCGCTGTGAAGAATTGACTACCTTGCTTGATATTTTTCCTACTCTCGTCAATCGGACAAGTGAAAAGGGCAAGTACGATGGCAGATCTGGTTTGGATCTATTGGAACTGCTCTCGGAACCTTCCTCGGTTCGGCGAAATGTAGTGTGTTCTGAATTCTATGTGGCACCCAACTATATGCTCCATGTCCGCAGCAAAGAGTGGAAATATCTTTTTTACCAGAACGGCGGATATGAGGAACTGTATCATCTCTTAAGCGACCCGCATGAACTTATTGATTTGGCGGATGATCCCGACTTTCAACACGTAATAAAAGAGCATCAAGAGGAAGCTATTCATTGGGTTATCAACTATGGGAATCCTGAAATTGCTCTCGATGAAACAGGGAGTAAGTTGAAGGTGATGCCATTTCAGCCGAAAGAAGTCACATCTAATCCACGACCGTTCTCGAGAATGCCTTGGGATTCCAGAGTTCCTCCATCATGGCTTTCCGAACAGCAGCGCTCGTGGTTCTGGAAAGAATTGGGTGGGGATTGGAGCAAGCTTATCCGCTTAATGGGAGGGGACATGTAAAACATGGATTGGAATGAAATCTTCTCTATGGAGAAGATTATTTATCATAATCCTTTGGCATTGGGTCGATGAAGGAAAGGCTTTTGGGAAGCCGCGGTGAGACGGAAAGATCGGATTTCGTCAGATGGCTCCGCTATAGCGGAATACGCCAATCTTAACGAATATTCGATTTCAAAATTCTGAAATTATTTTGATTTGTTAGGAGAAGCCTGGATTATTTATAATACAGGCTATTTTTCTATGTTTTATACCTAGAAATTATCCAGGTTTTCTCCCAAAATGTATAACTCGTATGATATATTGACAGTAGGTATAATTATCCATTAGAATTATAGCATACTATTCCAGTGGGAATTATCAATTTTACTTTTTGCCGTTTAATTAATACATCTATTAATCCTAGGAGGCATATTCATGTCAAATTCGGAACGTAAACATTTACCAGAAACACTAGCGATTCACGCAGGTCAAAAGGTTGACCCCACGACTAATTCACGAGCGGTTCCTATCTATCAAACGACGTCCTATGTGTTCAACGACACCGACCATGCTGCGAATTTATTTGCACTGAAGGAATTTGGTAATATCTATACACGGATTATGAATCCAACGACAGATGTATTTGAACAACGTATTGCTGCACTGGAAGGTGCGCCTGCCGCGCTTGCGGTGGCGTCCGGTCAAGCAGCCATCACGTTTTCGATTCTGAACATTGCTGAAGTTGGTGATGAAATCGTATCGGCTTCGGCTTTATATGGCGGGACTTATAATTTATTTGCCAATACATTGCCTAAATTAGGGATTAAAGTGAAGTTCGTTGATGCTAGTAATCCTGATAATTTCCGAGCTGCGATTACGGAGAAGACGAAAGCCATCTATGCTGAATCCATTGGCAATCCCAAAGGGGATGTCTTGGACATTGAAGCTGTAGCGGCGATTGCGCATGAAAATGGTATTCCGCTTATCGTAGATAATACATTCCCAAGTCCGTATCTGCTTAGACCAATTGAGCATGGCGCCGATATTGTGGTGCATTCTGCGACCAAGTTTATCGGAGGTCACGGTACGACGATCGGTGGGGTTATTGTCGACGGCGGGAAGTTCGATTGGGCAGCAAGCGGCAAATTCCCAGGCTTGACGACACCAGACCCGAGTTATAATGGTGTTGTTTATACGGAAGCGGTCGGTCCGATTGCCTATATTATCAAGGCACGCGTGCAATTATTACGAGATTTGGGAGCATCCCTATCCCCGAATAGTTCATTCCTATTATTACAAGGTTTAGAAACGCTGCATCTTCGTCTGGAGCGTCACAGCTCCAACGCATTGAAAGTTGCTCAATATTTAGAAGCACATGAGTCCGTGGAGTGGGTAAGCTATGCTGGTTTAGAAAGTCACCCGTCGTATTCACTGGCTAAGAAATACTTACCGAAGGGTCAAGGCGCCATATTGAGCTTTGGTATTAAAGGCGGCATCGAAGCGGGCAAAAAGCTGATACATGCTGTAGAGTTATTCTCTCATTTGGCCAATGTGGGTGATTCCAAATCCTTAATTATTCATCCTGCAAGCACGACACATTCGCAATTAAATGAGCAGGAACAAGCATCAGCTGGTGTATCTCCTGGACTTATCCGTCTATCCGTTGGAACAGAAGCGATTGAAGATATTATTTATGATTTGGAACAAGCGATCATCGCTAGTCAGAAGTAAACTTGAAACATTAACCCGTTCCGCATAAAATATGAGAAGGCTGCGATTTAGGAGCTCAACCTAAATGCAGCCTTTTTAAGTTGAAGGAATGATCGTCAGGTATGAAACTTTTTTAATTAAATAGCTGTCTATTATTTTGAAAAGATATAGAACTTCTAGGAGGCATGAAGACAAGAAATGAGAGGGAAATGGAAAGACAACATGGTTAACAAAACGAAAACTAAAATGAACATATCGATCGCGATCCTAATGGCTTTAACTATTGTGGCAGGTTGCGGGAATAAAAGTGATGTCATATCTACGGTTTCGCCTGTGCCAACAACAACAGGTGGTGCAACGACTGCTCCAACGGTTTCACCAAGTGTTGGAGCGACACCGACGACAATACCGACGGCTTCGTCAACGGCTGCAGCTACTGCTACTGCGAAACCATCGTCTAGTCCAGCGGCTTCACCCGCGGCGAGTAATACACCACCTAAGAATGGCGCGGTTCAGGTAATTGCTAAACCGGAAAGTATTACAGCTCTGGTCAATAAGCAGAACGCGTTGCCTTCCAGCTATGAGCCGACAGATCTTGTCTATCCGAACATTGCATTTACATTTAGCGAAAAAATTGATAAGCGGAAAATGCGCCAAGTCGCAGCAACTGCTATAGAGAAGCTATTCGCTGGAGCGGCAAAAGATGGTGTTCCGTTAGCAGGTGTTTCTGCATACCGTTCGTATGCCACACAGAAAGCCCTATTTGATAGTTACGTCAAAAAGGATGGCGAAGAAAAAGCCAAAACTTACAGCGCGGTACCTGGAACTAGTGAGCATGAAACAGGGCTTGCTATCGATGTTACCGGCAGCAATGGGAAATGTGCAGCTGCGGATTGTTTTGGTGGAACGA
Source organism: Paenibacillus plantarum (assembly GCF_013141695.1). Taxonomy (GTDB): domain Bacteria; phylum Bacillota; class Bacilli; order Paenibacillales; family NBRC-103111; genus Paenibacillus_E; species Paenibacillus_E plantarum. The sequence goes on along the minus strand of NZ_WHNY01000092.1, from coordinate 147,383 downwards.
AAGAAGCGATTTGGTTAGAGAAGCACGCGGGTGAGTATGGTTTTATTATCCGCTACCCACAGGGAAAAGCAGCCATTACAGGCTATCAATATGAGCCATGGCATTTGCGATATGTGGGAGCAGACATTGCGAATGAAATCCAGGCGAAGAACTTGACGATGGAAGAATATTACCATACCGTTCCAGTTTCGAAATAAATGTATGCTCAAAACCCCACTTGGACTTTTGCAGTCCAAGTGGGGTTTTGCTTTTACCATCCTCGTTGATAAGGTCCTGGTGGAGTAAGCTCAACACGTAAGTCACGGGCGGCTGATCTTGCCCAGTAAGGGTCTCGTAACAGCACTCTACCTAGAAAAATAAGATCGGCACGGTGATTCTGAAGAATCTCTTCGGCTTGCTGTGGTTCTGTAATCAATCCGACAGCGCCGACAGGGATGTCGGCTTTGGTGCGAATTTCTTCGGCGAAAGGCACTTGGTAGCCTGGGAAAAAGTGCGGAACGATCGGTGCATTGCCGCCGGAGCTGACATCGATCAGATGGACGCCAAGTTCTTTGAGTTGAGTCGCGAAATAGACATGATCCTGCGGTGTAAGTCCGCCTTCCACATACTCATGAGCCGAAATACGGACAAACAGGGGACCATCCCACCGGGTTTGAATAGCCTGAACCGTTTCACGCAAGAAGCGGAATCGTCCCTCTTGATCGCCACCGTACGCATCTTGACGATGATTCGAGTAGGGAGATAGGAATTCATTAATGAGATAGCCATGCGCCGCATGTATGTCAATAACGTCAAAACCCGCTTGCTTGGCACGATCAGCTGCATCAGCGAATGCTTTGATCGTATCCTGAATGTCCGTGAGTGTTGCTTCCTCAGGTGTTTTGAACGTATCTGAGAAAGGGATGGCAGACGGGGCTATAATGGGTGTATCTAGGACGGCTTTTCTGCCTGCATGGGCGAGCTGAATGCCTGCATGAGAGCCATGACTATGGATGGACGTGACAACACGCTTTAAGCCATCGATATGTGAGTCCTCCCAGATTCCTAAATCCCGCGTTGAAATCCGTCCTTGTGCAGTGACTGCTGTAGCTTCAAATATAAGTAGTCCCACTTGGCCAACGGCCCGTGAGGCGTAATGAATATGATGCCAATCCTTGATTTCACCGGATTCATCCGATGCATACATACACATAGGTGACATGACGATACGGTTCTTCAAGGTTATGCCGGCAATGGTGTAGGGTGTAAATAACATGCATAATCAACTCCTTATAAGGATAGAAATAATTATTTAATTGTATACTATTCCAGTTGGAATTATCAACTTTAAGTTTCTGACCACATAAGAATTTATTGGTTTCCGGTACATGGAAAAACAAATTCTTATTGGCGATAAAAACAACCTTTGAAACGCGGTCGCTCATCCTTGAAGGACTTCGATAGAAGTTTTTTTCATTAAAAAAACTTGACGTATTAGAGATTCTATCCTAATCTTCGTGTAAGGTAATAAAATTATGTGTGTCGTAATATTGCACCTTCATCTGTCACGAATTCGAAATTTATCCGCTTTAATGCCCGTGATACAATGAACCCAAGTCACTTATTTGGAGGTCATTTAGGATGAAAGTAGCAATGTTGAGTTTCTGGCATGTACATGCAAAGGATTATGCGAAACAGGTAAACGAGCACCCGGATACAGAGATCGTTGCGATTTGGGACGAGATTGCAGAAAGAGGACAGCAAGAAGCTGAAACACGAGGTGTGGCCTTCTATGCAAGTCTTGAAGAGTTACTGGCCAACCCAGAAATCGAAGCCGTTGTTGTAGATACTCCAACCAACCTTCACCGAGATGTCATCATCGCTGCTGCACGGGCAGGTAAACATATTTTTACAGAGAAAGTCATTGCTCCTACGCTTCACGAAGTGAACGAGATCCTCGAAGCAGTTGAGGAAGCAGGCGTGACCTTGACGGTCTCCTTACCGCGTTTGAATTCACCATCGACACTTGCTATTCAAGATATCGTTGCTAAAGAGTTATTAGGTCAAATCACGCTTGTGCGTACACGACTCTCTCATAATGGCGGAATTTCGACTACAGCGAATCCGAATGGCTGGCTTCCGCAGCATTTCTATAATGCCGAGCAATGTGGTGGCGGAGCACTCATCGATCTTGGCTGTCATCCGATGTATCTCAATCGTCTATTGCTAGGTCTACCGGTCGCTGTAAGCGCTTCTTATGGCTATGTGACGGGAAGAGAAGTTGAAGATAATGCCGTATCGTTGCTCCAATATGAGAATGGTGCGTTGGGAATCGTTGAAGCAGGCTTTGTGAATGCTTTCTCGCCTTTCGTTATTGAAGTACATGGCACGGCAGGCAGTGTATTATACTCAGAGCAAGATGGCCGTGTCATGCTGCGCACGAACAAGCTGGAAGAAGCGACTGGACAATGGGTGGCTTACGAATCTATTCCGGAGGAAAAGCCAACAGCGTTTGATCAATGGGTAGCACATATTCAAAATGGTACCAAAGCCACCGAAAATATCGGATTGGCTGTAGACTTAACGAAGCTAATGGAAGCTTCTAATCTATCCGTGGCTAGCAAAAGCCAAGTTCGCTTGGATTCTCTAGCAAACTAATCCTCACCATCTGGAAAGGAAGTGGTGTTTCCCCTATGAGTCAACCCTTTTACTTCGAACCTATGCTAGAAAATCCGATGGCGTTAGATCGCCTGGAATTAAGCTTCCGTTGGGGAGCTTACGGAATTCGAGTATTGCGTTGTCATCTGACTTCCTTTCCAGCTGGAGCCATCGTAAATTATCATCAGCATTCCGAATACGAGATTCACTATATACCTTACGGCAAAGGGAGAGTAATTCTAGATGGGATTACACATCCACTCCAAGAAGGACTGCTCTACGTCACGGCACCTGGTGTCATTCATCGGCAAGAAGCGGATGAGCATGAAGCGATGGGCGAATTATGTCTCCACGTGGATATTGTGAAACTATCGGATCTGGAAGAAGCAGGAACCTCCGCGATGTCCTCCTCTGGTTGGGGAGAGGAATGGGAAATGGCAGAAGCTGAAGCGTGCATCGGACAGCTTAGTGAGCTGCCGCATACGCCAGCAGTGGATCGCCATGAAGCGATGAAATGCTTCCTCGTCGCTTATGAAGCATGGCGAAACAACCAGTTAGGTCAGTACACGATTATTAAACAATCCATCATTCAAATGCTGTTAAGAACCGTTAGTGCATATAAACCGGAACAGCAGGGCGTTAATCTGCCAGCCCGTGATATGAAGAACTATCGCTATCAGATGGCGGTTCAATTCATTACAGACAACTTCCGTCGTCCTCTGACCTTGGAAGGAGTTGCAGAACGCGTGCAGATCAGTTCTAGGCAGCTTCAACGGATTTTCAAGGAGAAGGCCAATGTTTCCTTCAGCGAATACTTGGAGCAAATTCGCCTCAAATTCGTATGCAGCGAGCTGCAGCAGACGACACTGACGCTTGAGAAAATTGCCGAGCGCAGCGGCTTCACGTCCAGCAATTACTTGCACTACGTGTTCAAGAAGGCGCACGGCACAACGCCTAATGCCTACCGCGAAAATACAGTGCTTCAACACGTGAGCACGATGTAAACCCAAATAAGAGCTGTCCGTAAAGTAGAGAATCTACTTCTGGACAGCTCTTTTTGGTAATTTAGTCATGCACTCCTGCACATTAGTAAGCTAGTTTGCATCCAGCACCTCAATTACGTTGAACCCCTAGATACTTCAACAACCTCAAATCAGCAGTTAGCACATCAGCAAATAAGCATCCAGCACCACAATCAAATCGAACCCCTAGCTACTCCAACCCCCACAAATCAGCAGTTAGCACATCAGCAAATAAGCACCCAGCATCTCAATCACATCGAACGCCTAGCTACTCCAACCACCACACAAAGCAGCAGTTAGCACATCAGCAAATAAACATCCAGCACCTTAATCACATCGAACCCCTAACTACTCTAAGCCCCACACAAATCAGCCTCCGCAACCCACCAACTAGCCGCCGCACGCTACTACCCTACTAACTGGAAAACATACAGCTATTTCGCTCCGATTTCGCACTTTAAGCCAAATAACTGGAAAAACTCCAGCTATTTTCCGGCTTTCTCCGCAAAAGAAGCAGATAGCCGGAATTTAACTGGAGTTTTTCCATCTAAACTTATATCTAAGCTGAAGTTGATGAATTTAAATGGACTTTTTCCATCTAAAGTGCATCCAACGAGGATCTATTCGAAAAGCTTACGCAGGTTTTCACCATAAGGTGCCTGAACGATACCTTTTTCCGTGATAATCGCGGTTACATACTCGTTTGGCGTCACATCGAACGCCGGATTGAACACTTTCACACCAACAGGTGCTGTGCGTTTGCCAAATCCTTGCGTGATCTCGTCCTCATGGCGCTCCTCGATCGGGATATCGCCGCCAGTTGGCGTGTTCAAGTCGATCGTCGACAATGGACTTGCCACATAGAACGGGATGCCATGCGCCTTCGCCAACACAGCTACGCTGTAGGTGCCGATTTTGTTGGCTACATCGCCGTTCGCCGCAACACGATCCGTTCCGACGATGACCGCTTGAATCCAGCCCTTCGCCATGACCGCGCCGGCCATGTTGTCACAGATCAGCGTGACGTCTACGCCTGCCTGCTGCAATTCAAAAGCCGTGAGCCGCGCGCCTTGCAGCACGGGCCGTGTTTCATCGGCGAACACTTTGATGTTCAGCCCTTGTTCCTTCGCCAAGTAGAACGGCGCTAGCGCCGTGCCGTACTTGGCGGTAGCCAAACCGCCGGCGTTGCAGTGCGTCAGCACGCCGAACCCATCCTCGAACAACGTGAGCGCATGTTCGCCAATACGGCGGTTGGTTTCTTCGTCCTCCGCCTGAATCACTTGCGCTTCTGTTAGAAGCGCAGCCTTGAACGCATCCGGGCTCACGCCCTCGGATGCCAAAGCTCCCGCTCTCGCACGCATGCGATCGAGCGCCCAGAACAAATTCACCGCTGTCGGACGTGACGTCGCCAGGTAATCCGCCTGCTTCTGGACTTCTTCCAGAAGCCCATCAACTGCAGCATCCACACCGCGGATGCCGAGATATACCCCATACGCGGCGGCGATCCCGATCGCAGGTGCGCCGCGAACCTTCAAATGCCGAATCGCTTCCCACACCTCAATTGGTGTCTCCAGCGGCAAATAAACAATCTCCTCTGGCAGCAGTCGTTGATCCAACAAATCTAGCTGCTGGCCATTCCAGCGCAAGGATTGCAGGGCACCTTGCACTTGATTTTCAGCAATTACGTTGCTTCCATTTACATCATTCGTAGTCGTCATAGTACAAAACCTCTTTCTGCTGCTCGTGTTGCGATTGCTATTAGTTCATCAATCGTCGTTACCTGACGGTTAGCTCGAATGCTGGCAGTGCCGATCGTTAAGGCCATGCGCTGAGCGCGTTCTCTCGCTGCAACATCCTCAATTTTATCAATATCGGCGACGTGGGCAAGACCCACTACGCGGCGGACCATTTTGGCTCCTGCGAATCCAACCGTATCACGAAGTAAGTTTGTCATGTAATAATCTTGGAAACCCGGAGCGGTAAATACACGGTCAACGCCGTTTTCATTCCATAGGGCGCGGAAGTTTTCTTCAAAGTTCGTCCATACATCCTTGATGGTTTGTGTTAAATAAGCACGGTAAGCGGAACGGCTTTCTTCATCCTTACTCCAACCTTCTTGCGCAGCAAAGTTAAGTAGAAGATTGGCTAGAACAGCACCAATATCGAAGCCCATCGGACCATAGTAGGCAAATTCAGGGTCAATTACTTTCGTAGAATCGGGTTTGATGAAAATACTGCCTGTGTGCAAATCGCCATGAAGGAGGGCTTGAGCTTGGGTGAGGAACTTGTTGCGCAGAATCGCAACTTCTAAGAGAAGCTCTTTGTCTGCCCAAAGTTGTTCCGCTGCATCACGGATAGTCGCTTCAATATTGTTCGTTTCCGCATCTCGATACGGATCATCGAAGATCAAATCTTCCGTGATCTTGCAAAGTTCAGGATTGATGAAGCGTCCTAACTGAATCTTTTTTTCTTGTTGATTTTTTCCTAAGTCGGATGTAAAGAACAATGTATGAGCTAGAAAACGCCCGATATGTTCAGCAAAAAGCGGGTATTGGTTGCCTTCAATCAACCCTCTGCGCATGATTACGTGATCGCTCAAATCCTCCATTACTGTTAGCGCTAGGTCTGCATCATAGGCGTACACATGCGGGACAAGTTCTGGCACGAGCCCTTCTTCAATGATCAATGCCTCGCTTTCAATACGCGCACGATCAAGCGTCAGAGGCCAAGATTCCCCTACAACTTTGGCATAAGGAAGAGCTTGTTTCAAAATAATACTTTTTCCTGTAGCAGCCTCTGTTATACGAAATACGAGGTTTAAATTCCCATCCCCGATTTCTTGGCTGGCCAGGTCAGAACCTGGTTGAAATAATTGCGGAATACGGCGTGCGTATTCGATGGCTTGCGCTTCCGATAACGGATGATAAGTGGACATGAATGAACCTCCTAAATGTTTTCGTCAGAAAACTGACTTCGTAAGCATCCTCTAAAGTGATTGGAATTAATTCCAACTAATTTACTGAGTATTAATTGTCTTTACCTAGTATAAGACAAATTGTTTCCGCATGAAATACACTTTTCAGAAATGTCGTTTATTTTACATAAAATCCGCGTGATTAACGTAAATTAGCGTGTACAAGGACGATTTTTAGGCAAAAAGAAGGAGGATTTAAATGACGAGCGCAACATTAGTTTCAACGCAATCCATTCAAACTGTTCTTAATAAGCAAATTTCTAACTGGAATTTACTGTTCGTTAAGCTTCATAATTTTCATTGGTATGTAAAAGGGAATCAATTTTTTACGCTTCATGTAAAATTTGAAGAACTCTACAATGAGGCTGCGTTGCATGTGGATGAGTTGGCTGAGCGATTATTGGCGATTGGCGGTCAACCTGCCGCTACGATGAAAGCTTACTTAGAGATTTCTTCGCTAAAGGAAGCATCCGGAACGGAAACAGCTACGAAAATGGTTGAAGCGATTATAGAAGATTTCACGATTCTTACGCAAGAGTTGAAGGCGGGCATGCAGATCTGTGAGGAAGTGAGTGACGATACCACATCAGATATGCTTTTGGCGATCCAAACTTCTTTGGAAAAGCATCGCTGGATGCTGCAATCATTCCTTGGATGAGAAATTTACACAATCTTTAATTCGAACAAACATTCACGTTATGAAATTCCATTATCCTAGAGACAGAAGATTTCAAAGGATGTGAAATGGATGAAAATTCTGAATGTCATATTCGCCATTGCTGTGGGCACCATGTTCCTACTCCTTGCGTATCAGGCAGACGTTCCCGACAGCGCCCATGATCCGAATCCAATGAAACATAATCTAGATCAGTTTACCCGAATGCAGGTTACGTATGAGAAAGAATCAGAGAAATAAAGGAATGGCCGATTTTTTAGGCTGTTCCTTTTTATTTTTCCTGAAAAATGTCAATCTTCATTTGTTTTGCTTACAAAGTTTATTTATAATAGATAGATTAAAGAGGAGAACGAGGGGTTGGCGAGATGGGGAATGGGAAAGCATTGAAGGAGTGGGCCTCTGCGGTAAAAGCGTTAGAAGCTGGCTCGCAAATTTTTATTATGCGCAAAGGAGGTATTGTCGAAGAAACAAGAGATTTCCAGGTAGAATCGAATGATTTCTTTCTCTATCCAACATACGAGCATCAAAGAAAAGAACTACTGAAAGAGCAGTATCGCGGGATTATCGATGAAACGTTGGTCAGCTGGAGCGCGCAGGATACACACGTAACAATCAATTCTTTTGCTCGAATGGTGGAAGATATCGAAGTCAGCGACCAAGAAAAGCTGAATCAGCTATTCCCTTTTCATATTTGGACAGAAAATTTCACAGAAGAGCGATTGAAGTGGAAACGTAAAAACCCGCTGCATATAATGATTTTAAGGGTCTATACGCTGAACCAACCGATCCAAATTGAGATCGAACAGGCCTATATTGGCTGCAAATCATGGATACAACTGCAGGCATTGGTACCGGATGATTCCGGCATGACCCCCGTGTTGAATGAGGAAGAATTTACCGCACAAGTTGCTGAAATAAAACGTACTTTGGCGTAAAATTCACGTAGCATTTCACAAAACGCTCGCCTTTTTCATGGAATTGCCCTTTCTTGATTTGTTACAGTAAGTTATAATAGAATTATTCTAATGAGAATCAGTGATAATCATTACATGTGATTGTCATCTATCTAGTACACTCAAACATTATGGAGGCTTAAAGAAAATGGCAAATTCATCAACATTTACAATAGAGGGTCTGAAAGCGACCATCGAAGGAAAGGAAATTTTGAAAGGTCTTAGCCTAGAAATCAAAGGCGGCGAAATTCACGCGATCATGGGGCCGAACGGTACTGGTAAAAGTACATTGGCATCCGCGTTAATGGGTCACCCGAAATATGAAGTAACAGAGGGCTCTGTTACATTAGATGGCGAAGATGTTCTTGAAATGGCTGTTGACGAGAGAGCTCGCGCTGGCTTGTTCTTGGCTATGCAATACCCAAGTGAAATCACTGGTGTAACGAATGCTGACTTCTTGCGCAGTGCAATGAATGTTCGCCGCGGTGAAGGTAACGAAATTTCTTTGATCAAATTTATTCGTCAAATGGAAGCGAAAATGAAGCAACTGGAAATGAACCCTGAGTTCATGCACCGTTACTTGAACGAAGGTTTCTCCGGCGGTGAGAAAAAGCGTAATGAAATTCTTCAAATGCTTTTGCTTGAGCCTAAATTCGTTATCCTTGATGAAATCGACTCCGGTCTAGATATCGATGCTTTGCGTATTGTTGCTGAAGGTGTTAATGCGATGCGCAGTGAAGAGCGTGGATTCTTAATCATTACGCATTACCAACGTTTGTTGAACTACGTTAAACCTGATTTTGTACATGTTATGATGCAAGGTCGCATCGTGAAATCCGGTGGCCCTGAGCTCGCTGAGCGTTTGGAAGCGGAAGGTTACGATTGGATCAAAGAAGAACTTGGCATCGTAGATGAGACTGTTGGTCAAGACGAGGAAGAATTCAAAGTTCCAATGAACACACCAGGGCCGAAGTACTAGGAGATGAGAGACTTTGATCTTAGGGTCAAAGATACTTATAAATGGAGGAAATCATGAGCACTAAAACAACACTTTCCATCGATACTAATGCTGTTACTGAGCTCTCCCGCAGCAAGCAAGAGCCGGAGTGGATGACAGCCCTTCGTACTGAAGGGGTAGCATTAGCGAATTCGTTGGAATTACCTATACTAGAAAAAACAAGAATCGACCGTTGGAGCATTTCCGCCTACGGTTCCTATAAATCGCAAGCAGCTTTGAGTTCACTGGATGAATTGCCAGAAGTGACCAAAGGCTTAACGAATAACGAAAACCTCATTGTGCAACGCAACTCCGGTATCGTGTACAATCAAGTTTCCGAAGCTTTGAAACAGCAAGGCGTTATTTTCACAGATCTTGAAACGGCTGTTCGTGAGCATGGAGATTTGGTTAAGCCATACTTCATGAAGGCTGTTCAAGCGAATGAAAATCAACTTACAGCTTTGCATGCAGCATTGTGGAATGGCGGTATTTTCATCTACGTGCCCAAAAACGTTGTTGTAGATATCCCACTTCAAGCATTGTTTGTTGCAGATGATGCAGAAGCTACGTTTGCACCACACGTTCTCATCGTTGCTGAACAATTCAGTTCCGTTACGTATGTAGACAACTTCGTGTCTTCCGTTGGCGGCGCAGATCTTGTACAGAACGGGATCGTTGAAGTGTTTGCAAAACCAGGTGCACGTGTTAGTTATTCCTCCATTCACAGCTTGGAAGCATCCGTAACGGATCTCACGTATCGTCGTGCGATTCTTGAAGATGACTCCCGTATTGGTTGGGTTGTTGGTGAGTTGAACTATGGGAATTCGATGTCCGATACGACATCTATTCTCAAAGGGAAAGGCTCCGACTCCGATGCGAAAGTAATCTGTGTGGGTACGCACGAACAGAAATTAAACTTGACGACTCGCGCTGTTCATTGGGGCAAAGCGTCTACAAGCGATATGATTACACGTGCAGTTATGCGCGATAGTTCTACAGCGATTATCAACGGAATCACGAAGATCGAAAAAGGCGCACAAGGCTGTAACGGTCAACAAACCGAGAAAGTCCTGATGCTTAGCCCGAAAGCTCGCGGAGACGCGAACCCGATTCTTCTAATTGACGAAGATGATGTTAAAGCAGGTCATGCTGCAAGTGTTGGGCAAGTGAATGCAGAACAAGTTCACTACCTAATGTCCCGTGGGATTACCAAAGAAGAAGCTCAACGTTTAATCATTTACGGATTCTTGGCACCAGTTGTTTCCGTAATTCCAGTTAAGAGCGTTGAAGAACAGCTGCAAAGCTTAGTGGAGAGGAAGCTAGGACAATGATATCTGCCGAGATACGTGAACTTTTTCCCATTCTGAAGCAAGACGTGAACGGTCATCCGCTGGTTTACTTGGATAGTGCTGCTACTTCCCAGAAGCCTATTCAGGTGATTGAGGCACTGAAGCATTACTACGAGTGGGATAATGCGAACGTTCATCGCGGGGTTCATACCCTAGGTTCCCGAGCAACAGATGCGTATGAAGGAGCTAGAGCCAAAGTGGCTAAGTTCATCGGCGCAGCCAGTGAGCAGGAAATTATTTTCACTAGAGGCACAACAACCGCTATCAATATTGTGGCAGCTAGCTTTGCTGAATCGGTACTTCGTGAGGGCGATGAAATCGTCCTTACACCGATGGAGCATCACAGCAACCTGATCCCTTGGCAGCAAGCTGCTAAGAAATCAGGCGCCACTTTAAAATATATTCCGCTGCAGCCAGACGGATCCATATCCCTTGCAGATGTAGAGAACACTATTACTGATCGTACCAAGATTGTTTCGATTGTGTATGTGTCCAATGTGCTCGGCGTGATCAACCCGATCAAGGAAATTGCCGCTATTGCCCACAAGCATGGTGCCAAAATCATGGTCGATGGTGCGCAAAGCACACCGCACATGAAGGTGGATGTGCAAGATTTGGATTGTGACTTTTATGCTCTGTCCGGGCATAAGATGTGTGGCCCTACCGGAATCGGGGCATTGTATGGGAAGAAGTCTTTATTGAATAACATGGAACCTGTTGAGTTTGGCGGAGAAATGATCGATCATGTCGATCTGTATGAGTCGACTTGGAAGGAACTTCCGTGGAAATTCGAAGGCGGAACGCCTATGATAGCAGGAGCAGTTGGGCTTGGAGCGGCCATCGACTTCTTAACCGAAGTTGGGATGGATAACATATTTAAACATGATGTGGAGCTCACGAACTACGCATTGGATCGTATGATGCAGATTCCAGACTTAGCTGTATATGGGCCTACAACGAATCGTGCAGGACTGGTAACGTTCAACCTTGGGGATGTTCATCCTCATGACGTAGCAACCGTATTGGATTCCATGGGTATTGCAGTTCGTGCTGGTCACCACTGCTGCCAGCCACTTATGAGATGGTTAGAACAAAGCAGCACAGCTCGTGCAAGCTTTTATCTATACAATACGGAAGATGATGTAGACCGTCTTGTGACGGCTTTACTGAAAACAAAGGAGTACTTCGGCGATGCAATTGGATGATTTATACCGTAGAGTAATTATGGATCACTATAAAACTCCTCGCAACCGTGGGAAATTTGAGTCCGGCGAGTCCGTTACGATTGACCTTAACAACCCAACCTGTGGGGATAAAATTTCCCTGCAGATGCAAGTTGAAGAGGGGATCGTTAAGATGGCGAAATTCACAGGTGAAGGCTGCTCGATTAGTTTATCCTCTGCATCCATGATGACGGATGCTGTCAAAGGGAAAACAATCGAAGAAGCACTGAAGATGGCTGATGATTTCTCTGGCTTGATGAAGGGCGAATCTGTAGAATTTGAATATGAAGACATTGAGGCCCTGTCGGGCGTTAATAAATTCCCAGCGAGGATTAAATGCGCAACTCTTGCGTGGAACGCACTACGCAAAGGGATTGAACATTCTCATAAGACCGATAACTAACGCATTTGCGGGTGGAATAGGTTAACGATAAGGAAGTAAGAGAACGTTAAGGAGGAATCAACCATGGCGAAACAAATGCCAGATTTAGAAGATTACAAATATGGTTTTAGAGATGAGCACAAATCCATTTTCCAATCCGGTAAAGGCTTAACTCGTGAAATCGTTGAAGAAATCTCAAGAATTAAAGGCGAACCAGAATGGATGTTGGAATTCCGTCTGAAATCCCTTGAGCAATTCTTCAAAATGCCTATGCCGCGTTGGGGCGGAAACATGGATGATTTGGATTTCGATGATATCCAATACTATGTTCGTCCATCCGAGAAGCAAGGTAAAACGTGGGAAGAAGTTCCTACAGAAATTAAAGAAACGTTCGACAAGCTTGGTATCCCTGAAGCAGAGCAAAAGTTCCTTGCTGGAGTATCTGCACAGTATGAGTCTGAGGTTGTTTACCACAGCATGCAAAAAGAGCTTGAAGATCAAGGTGTTATCTTCACAGATACAGACACAGCTCTTCGTGAATATCCGGAGTTGTTCAGACAATATTTCGGAACGATCATTCCGCCAGCTGACAACAAATTTGCAGCATTGAACAGCGCAGTTTGGTCAGGTGGATCCTTCATCTACGTACCAAAAGGCGTGAAATGTGAAGTGCCTCTACAGGCTTACTTCCGTATTAACTCCGAGAACATGGGTCAATTCGAGCGTACGTTGATTATTACGGACGAAGATAGCTTCGTACATTACGTTGAGGGCTGTACAGCTCCAATCTATAGCACGAACTCGCTTCATAGCGCTGTAGTAGAAATCGTTTGTTTGAAGAACTCCCGTGCTCGTTACACAACCATCCAAAACTGGGCACCTAACATCTACAACCTCGTTACCAAACGTGCGGTTGCAGAAGAAGGAGCTACAATGGAATGGGTTGATGGTAACATCGGTTCCAAGCTGACAATGAAGTACCCAGCAGTTGTTCTTAAAGGCCGCGGCGCTAAAGGGATGGTTCTTTCCATCGCTGTTGCAGGCAAAGGACAACATCAAGATGCGGGCGCGAAAATGACACATTTGGCACCAGATACAACATCGACGATTGTTTCCAAGTCGATCTCCAAGCATGGCGGTAAAGTAACGTACCGTGGTTTGGCTTCCTTCGGACGTAACTCCCAAGGTTCCAAAGCTAACATCAAGTGCGATACGTTGATCTTGGATAACGAATCCACTTCGGATACAATTCCTTACAATGAAATCTTGAACGATAACATTACGCTTGAGCATGAAGCGACTGTATCCAAGGTATCTGAGGATCAATTGTTCTACCTCATGAGCCGTGGTCTTACAGAAGCAGAAGCGACGCAAATGATCGTTATGGGCTTCATCGAGCCATTCACCAAAGAACTTCCGATGGAATATGCCGTGGAAATGAACCGTCTCATTAAGTTCGAGATGGAAGGGTCTATCGGTTAATCTCCCAATAAAAAAGCGTGCCAGAGAGTTTTCTCTGGCACGCTTTTTCGCATGTTATCCGTTAATTCGCTTACGATTCTGTGTCGCTGCCGATTGGAGGGCCACATATAACGATTGGATATTAAACTTTTTCTTGAATTCAAAACGATAAGCTGCCGTCGTAATGTTATTCGCTTTGTAATAAGGTGAGGTTATGGAATGAATAATGAGCTCGCTGTCATCAAACCCTGTACCGCCAGATTCCATCGATACCTCATAGATGGCATCTAGATCAATCGTGGAGACTTTCGTTTTCTTGCCAGTGACACCTTGATGATCAATCAGGATAATGCGCTCGTCAGTGATTAAGAATGAATCCCGAACAAGTTTAAACCCTGTAGAGATGACTTCATTTGGCATGAGATAAGTACCATACTGTCTCGTAAGCTCCTCAACAGGAACTTCGGATAAATTTCCTAGTAATCCACTAAAAATACCCACTATCATCACTCCTCCTTGAACAAATATATGTATCTATTCCACATTTATACGACGTACACCTCATACAGATTTCATTACTTCCAACAAACGCCAAGCCCGTTTGAACGAACGGATTGCATATTTGCATGCCACTTGTCTCACTCTATAAAGGATAATAATGTGTCCCATAAGGAGAGAGAATTTCATGTGGAATAAGCTAAAGATACCGGCAATAGGAAGCGTGATTGTCATGCTGGCGATTTCGACTGCTTGTGGGAAGGATCATGCGAGCCCACCAAGTGTAGCTCCGTCGCAAAGCCCGACAGGTTTAACTGGCTCCGGCAATTCGGTTACGAAGAGTATGTCACAAGCGGGCAAAGATATCATTGCGCTAGCAAGCAATGATGCAGTCCTACCGATGAAACAAATTGGGAACGTCAATTATGTTTCTGCTCAAGATTTAATCAAAACACTTAAATTCCAGTCTGAATGGGAAGATTCTGAAGGCAAACTGATTTTAGGGGACAATGATGCTAACTTTGAGTTGATCATGAACTCGAAAAAAGCCATGAAGGATGGGGCGGATATTCAATTAAGCCAACCGGTAGTGAAAGAGGGCGGAACGGCTTATTTACCTGTCTCGGACTTAGCTGACTTATTTCAAGATGATATGTCGTACGAGGTTCGAAAAGGGGACGTCATTATTCATGCTTCGCCCATTGCGATCATCGAACATGAAGATGACCCAGCAAGTGCGAATGATAACTCACCAGAGTTGAGTTTCGGAGATGATCCTACAGATCCGTTCAAAGGCAACGGGACAGGTGCAAATCCTGCAGGGATGCCTATTCAGACCCAGCATGATCTACAAGTATGGTCGCCAAATGATCAAAATGACGTTATGCCGGTTTTGAAGAATATCGATATTAATGCATTGATTAATAAAGGGGAAAATTATATGGGCGTAAAGTATAAATTTGGTACGGGCCCATATCCCCAAACAGGACGATTTGATTGCTCGACATTTACCCAATATATTTATGGGAAATATAATATTAAACTGCCGCGGGTAGCTCGGCAACAAGGTACTAAAGGTAATTTGGTTTCTCGCAAGTCGTTACGCAAAGGGGATCTGATGTTTTTCTACGTGCCAGGTCGTTTCAAATCGAACAAAACCGTTGGTCATGTAGGGATTTACATTGGAAACATGAAGATGCTTCATGCCTCCCCCGAGCCGAAGAATGGGGTACAAATCAGCAATATTGATAAAGCTTATTGGAAAAAAACATTTCTAAAGGCGAAGAGAATAGCCTATTAATAAGAGTAATGGGAAAAGTCTATCCGATGGATAGGCTTTTTATTTTTGTCTATTTTGAAACAATTGAATCCCTCGTGCGTTTAACTGTGTAGAAAGTTTTTTTGTGAAGGAGGCTAGCCGTATGACAATCGTGCTTTATGAAAAGTTGCCCGAGGGGCAACTGCTCAAACTTGGTGAACGTGCTTGGGATGATCAACTTATTCAAGCCTTGAATGTAGCTAATTTTATTCTTGTTGGCGGGAAGGAATACGAAATGATTGAGGGCCGTTTGAATTTGGATCTCCATGTGTTTGAATTGCTGCTCGTGAAAGCCGGGGCAGAAGGGGGAGGGAGCAGGGAGTGAAACGACCGCTTAAAGTACTATCAACTTCACTGAGTTTGATTTTGTTAGGCCACATGCTGCTAGGAACAGCACAGGCTGCGGAGACACCAAGTCCCAATACAGGCTCTTCTAAATTGGTGGAATGGTCGAATGAGGATGTTAAGGCTTATTACGATCCGCAGGTGGATTGGAGATTACCTGTCCCCCCTGATAAAGGTGTAGCTACACCGTCACCTACGCCAACACCTAGCACAACAGGCGGGAGTACAACTCCTATTATTGTGAATCAAGTGTCAGGCGGTGGGTTTGGATGGGATGATCTGCTGCTTTATCATCTGATTTTCAATACCGTAAGCCCTTATTCATCTAGCAGCTGGGGGAATAATCATCGCTCGTATTATTATCGATCCAATACACCCTATGTCAATAAAACGTATCAACCAAGCTCTTTTACGAATCGTTCGACAACGAAGGCACCAACAACTTCAAGCGGTAGTGGCACCTTTACATCGAATTCGAATAAATCGTCAACGGCCACCAAATCAGGTACAACAGGTTCCTCAGTTAGCGGCTCCAAGTCAACCTCAACCTCATCAGGCAGCATAGGTGGTAAATCAAGCGGTTTTAGCTCCTCCTCCAGCTCGAGCTCTGGGGGTTAATTGTATGGTATTTGAAGTAATCGGGACAGCAGCCTCAGATAGAAATTCTCGCGTACAGCAACTAGCTGAGCTTGGATTTACGTGGGCTAATTTGGAGAACGAAGAGTACTGGATTGATCAGCTTGTCGTTATGCCAAATGAGGTATATCAGGATCTTATTCATACTGCTGCAGGACTTTGGCAAGTGTTTGATAAAGCTGCTCGTTACGTTTTCGGCAAAAGGGATCTTTATGCTGACTTGTCGATACCGGAAGTGCTTTGGGATGGGCTGGATCGACTTGAGCCGAATGGCGAGGGATTCATAAGCCGCTATGCGAGATTTGATTTTACAGTCGATCAGGCAGGTAACATTAAATTACTAGAATTAAACGCGGATACGCCTACGGGTTATGTAGAAGCCTCTATCGCGACTCCATGGCTTTGTGAGCAATATGGTTTGGAATCACCGAATGGCAGGATGAAGGAGCTTCTCAAGGCAGCCTGGGAGGTCGAGGCACCAGATTATGCAGCTTGTATAGCGTACGGTGTACATGCGGAAGACACGGGGACGATAGATGCACTCGTTGCTCATAGCGGAAGAAAAGTGACATGCGTGGACTGTTTGGATTTGTGGATCGACGAGGGCGTCGTCAAGGTTGGTGCTGATCAGACCATTCAGCGTATGTTTGCCTTATATCCGAAGGAGTGGATGGGGGTTGACGACGGGGGAGAAGCGCTGTCGTATGCAATCGAAGAGCAATTCGTTCATTTATTCAATTCCTTGCATGCTGTGATTTTACAATCCAAAGGCTTGCAAGCATTGATCTGGGATCTTCATATAAAGCAATCAGCGTTATTTACGCAAGAGGAACATGACATCATCAAGACTTACATGTTGCCAACCTATATGCATCCTATTCTTGAAGGTAACTATGTGTCCAAATCGATGTTTGGCCGCGAAGGCGGCTCTGTTGAGCTGTATAACGAAAATGGAGAGCTGGAATTTAAGGATGAAGCGGGCTTTGATACGAGTGTGTTTTTTAAACGTGTGTATCAAGAAAGGGCAGACCTGCCGCGGCTAACTTTCCAGCATGGGCAAGGACATTTATTAACGGGTCTATTCGTATTGAATGGAACGCCATGTGGGCTTCTAGGTAGGGCAGGCGGCATCATAACAGGAAATGCAAGTCAATTTGTGGCGATTGGAGTGAAAGCGCCTTGAAACAAGGGAGATTTATTCTATTGGCCGTAGGACTTATCGGAATTATCGTTATCATATGGCTGTTCAGCATGATATTCGATAAGAAACCATCCGTCCTAAGCCAATCAACAACAGGCAACGTATCGACAACATCCAGTTATGCTCCTGGTGACGTGCCATGGGATTATCAAGTCCAGCAAGTTAAGGTCGGTGATCTCATCGATGGTGATATGGTGCTGTTGCCGAACAATGACCGAATGTCCAACGATCAGAATTTTGCGACTGGTGATAGTATCTGGGTATTGAGTTTCATGCAAGCCACGATGAAAGCGGACAGTCAAGGAAAGAACGATGTTACTTTGTCGCAATGGAAACCGATCAAGTCCTTCAAAACAAAAGAAGAAGCCGACAAAGATCTCGTAGAGCTGAAAGTGGAAATAAAGACGGATGTGAAATTGATCGGTGTTTATAAAACAGAGCTGGATAGCCAATTCAGGTACTTTGCGGTAGTAGAATTGCCAACTGGGCAGAAGGTTAAGCAGCCGATTCCAGAAGAGAGATACAAAGCGTTCAAGGATAAAAAAGAAGTAAGCGTAGTTCTAGAGGAAGTACATGATTATACAGATTTTGATCAATCGATGGCTAAATTTCGGGGGTGGGCAGAGTGATCGTTGTGGATCTTATTATAAGTTTATTCGTCATTGTCTTGTTACAGTTTGCAGGGATGTACATCTTTAGTTTAATGACACCCTATCGGGATATGGAAGAAATAAATAACGGCAACCTGGCTGTGGGGATTACCATGGGAGGCAAGTTCGTAGCTACGGCCATCATCCTAGGCATTGCTGCCTATACGAACGCCTCCATTTGGCATATGAGCTTATGGTTTGCAGTAGGGTACGCATGCTTAATAGCTTCATATTGGGTGTTCGATTGGCTAACCCCAGGTATGAAGCTATCAGACCAGCTAAAGGGAGGAAATGTGGCTGTAGGCACCCTTCTTGCTGCGGTATATATCGGAATTGCGATTTCGGTAAGCAGTCTAATTATTTAACTTTTCTTATGTATTAAATCGCAATTGTCTTAATTTCTACATTTGCAAGCTGCGATAAATCCAAGAACTGATTGTCGATGTTGATGAGCGGTCGGAAGAAATCAGTAGGGTTCGTCATGATGATCGTACCTTCACGTCCGTCGCTCAAAGACACTTTTTTACCTATAAAGTTAGGAATCATGTTGCGTATGAACACTTGGGTGATCTTGGGATCCAGCTCGCCGAAGCTCATGCGATGAAGCTCTTTAAGCACATGCAAAAGATCACGTCGTTGTTGATACACTCTGCTGGATATCATGGCGCTGTAGACATCTGCGACCGCGACAATCCTGGAAAAGGAATGGATGTCCGTACCGCTTTTCCGTAGAGGATAACCTGTACCATCTATACGCTCGTGATGTTGAAGAGCAACGAGAGCGAGCGTTTCATCCTTTAATGATTTGCGAATGATATCATACCCATAAATGGTATGCTTCTGAACTTCCTCGAATTCTTCCTTTGTCAGCTTACCTGGCTTATTCAGAATATCTGGATGTATTCTACATTTCCCGACATCGTGCAAATAGCCTGCTTTCCCGATGACGATAGCATCCTTCTCGGATTTATTCATCCATTTGGCAATATAATAAGACAGCATCCCAACTTGAACGCTATGCTGTAGGGTATAGTCATCTTTACTATGCAAAGATAGAAGTAGGGAAACTACATCCTTCTCCTCTTGTATGCTGTCTATCAGTGGATTGAAAGCGGATTCTACAGTGTCGTTGCGAAGAGATCCACCGTCTTGCAAAGCTTCAAACATTTCTTTAATACCCTGAGTTGCGTTGTTAAAAGAGGTGACCTGTAAGATATTGGCTTGTCTAGTTGGCGCTTCCTCTACGACTTTCTCGATTTCACTGCTTCTTGGAGCTATATCAACATAATCCACACTGTGGCGATTGAGCATCGAAATGTCTCCAGCATCGAGAACGGTGCCCGAGGATAGAAGATGAAGGCCTACTGCATTGTAGGAATCGGAAATTAATTTGTCACCAACGATCAGTTGAAGCACATGTACACGCATAGAAGCTCCTCTCCAAGTCCTAGTATCTGGTAGGTATATTGTAATACTACATCCCAATATACCGACTGTAAAGACTTTTGGCTTGAATTAAATCCTCTGTCCCTTGAATGAGAACACGACCGCCAGGGAATAGAATAATTTGGATATCCTCAGAAGCGTGAAATTTTAAAAGAAAACGATTTTTCTCAACCAAACCAAGCGGTTGAAGTCGTTCCTCCCAGTATTCCAGTGGATGCGTGCTGGGAATAACCGGATGAATTTGAACCGAGTTGCGCCCGCATAAGGATTGAATGGTATCACTTTCAAGATGGGCATCTAAGTACTCGTATTGCTTCTGCGCACAAGCGGGACAATCCGACTTCTTAGCTCCCGAGACCCGTATTGCGGAGTTCTGATTAAACCATAAGTCCCATTGCTGCATGCTGAGATTGAGCTGATCCGTTGCACCTACGAGCAACTTAAGAGCCTCTGTGGCTTGAAAAGAAGCTACAACATGGATGATTCCTCCTATGACACCTGCAGTGTCACAAGTATCCGTGGTACCCGCAGCAGGTGCTTGTGGGAAGAGGCAGCGCAAACAAGGTGTTTGTTCAGGGATAATCGTCAGAGAGACGCCTCGCGAAGCTACAGCACCGCCATAGATCCAAGGTATCCCTAATTTCATGCTGACATCGTTGAGCAGGAAACGAACGGCAAAGTTATCGGTCCCATCGAGAATCACATCGACATCATGAAGCAATTGTTCGGCATTCGTAGCGTTAAGATCACAGACATGAGGATCAATGACGACATTGGAATTAACGAGCTGAAGACGTTTCGCAGCGGCGATTGATTTGGGAATCGTGGCAGCAGCGTCCTCTTCATCGTACAGCATTTGTCTTTGCAGATTGCTTTTATCAACAAAATCGCGGTCAATGATCCGAACATATCCAACGCCTGCTCGCACCATATGATTGGCAAGAACGGTGCCTAAAGCACCCATACCAACAATAGCAACACGACCAAGGCCAAGTTTGCGTTGACCTTCCATGCCAATTGGGGGGAAAAGAATTTGTCTCGAATAACGTGGGTCAATTTCTGTTGCAGTTTCTGTATGTAAATGCGGGTCCAAGTAAAGTCATCTCCGTTCAAATCAGTTATCAGCTTGCGGTGCTTGAAGCGGGTTCCAAGGTCCTGTTTGATTGCCTTTCCATTCGGACCCATCCTCCCATATTTCTTTTTTCCAAATGGGCACGATTTGTTTCAAACGCTCAATCGCATATCGACTAGCGTCATAGCAATCAGCGCGGTGAGGCGAGGATACAGCGATCACGACACTGGCCTCAGCAATCGCGACCTTACCCAATCGATGTGTAATGGCACACAGTGTGCCAGGCCACTTCGCATCGATTTCTTCGCCGATGCTTGCCATCGTTTTCAAGGCCATAGGGACATAAGCCTCATACTCCAATAGGACGGTTCGCTGTCCATACGTCATTTCTCGCGTCGTACCGATGAAGGCAAGTGAAGCGCCATGGTTGGGATGATTCACCTTAGAGGTCACGGAAACGACATCAATCGTTGAATCGGTGATCTCATAGCGCGAAGGCTGCCCACCTGAAACAGGTGGGATGAGTGCGAGCTCGTCGGAGGCGGAAACCGTTTCCTGATCACCGGCATAAGCTTGATTTTTGGCGAAAAAACATATGGAAAGCTGCGCAGAGACAGCAGGATAATCGGTGATGATTTTATCTTTCAATTGTGCAATGGTCATCGAATCTTGATCGACTGAAATTGTTAGAACCGCTGTGCCGAATAGATCTACAAGACCTGCGAAGAGTTGAATGTGTAGGTTCAATTTGTGTCTCCTTGCGATAGATGTTAGAATCCCTTACAGCATATCATATTTTGCCCTGAAAATGGTATAATGGAGTGATCCTTTGGCAGGACATGGAATTTGAATTAACGGAGGAGATCTAAGCATGCAAACCAATTCACACATAGAAGTGTCTGATTTAGATAAGCACAAAGAAACCTTTACCATTGATGAAATGGTCGCACTCTCGGATCTGCGGTTGAACATTCAAGATCGCGTTCCGTCGGTGGAGGGGGAGGCATTTGATCTCAAATCGTGGTACCGTAACTGGAACAGCAAGGGGCAGCATCGTACTGCTGAAGAGCCTACTCATGTGAAGGTGGAAGCGGTAGATGAGTTCCAAGCGTTGATACCTTGGGGGCAAGCGGATCAAGCACTATTCCTCTATGCACAAGAGGGACAAGTACTGAAGAAAGGATACCCCATTCGACTATATGTACCTGATGGAAGCAGTGAATGTCTGAATGTAAAAAGTATTGTTAAGGTATGGTTTCTGAACGATTCAGGTTTAGGTGAAGAAGCAACTTATGGGTTTAAGAACAAAGTTACCCCGGGTGAGCTCAAATTCAAGAAATGAGGAAGCGGATACTTGCATAATATAAAGACATGCTAGGATCTACTTGCCCATGAAGAGAGGTGAACGGGATGACGTCCCCCTTGCAACGGCTTGTCATATTACATACGAATGATATACATAGCCATTTCGAACAGATGCCTAAGATCAGCGCCTATTTTGATCGTGTCCGTCGACTCTGGCCGCCGGATCAAGTGCTGACACTTGATATTGGCGATCATATGGATCGGATGTTTCCAGAGACGGAAGGAACGAATGCGATCGCTAATTTAGAGATCATGAATGCCACAGGCTATGAGGCAATGGTTCTGGGAAATAATGAAGGGCTAACCTTCACGCCGGATTGGCTGCGATCGGTTGTGCTGGAACACGCGCAGTTCCCGATTATTGGCAGTAACATTACAGAAATTAAAACGAATGAAACTCCTGATTGGATGCTGCCTTCACTGACACTTGAGAAATCCGGTCTTCGTATTGGTCTGATTGGGGTTACGGCTGCTTATCAAGCTTACTATGAATTGCTCGGTTGGCATGTAAGTGATCCTATGAAGGCTGTAAGCGCCCATGTGAGCTTATTACGCCCCAAGGTGGACATTCTAATCGTCATGTCGCATTTGGGTCTGAGAACGGATCAACGGATGGCTGAGGAGCTGGACGGCATCGATCTCATCCTTGGCGGTCACACGCATCATTTACTTGAAGAGCCGCTGCTGATCAGCGGCACTTATATTGGTGCGGCCGGCAAGTTCGGTCAGTATGCCGGCCACATCGAGCTTGCCTACGACCCGGCGCAGCGCCGGATCGTAGAGCTGAACGGCCGCGTCGTCCCGATGACGGACGCGAGCGAAGAAGACAGCAGCGTCATCACGCTGCTGGAGCACTACCGCATCGCCAGCAGCGCCTCGCTGGCGGTGGAGGTGGCGCAGCTGCGGCAGCCGCTGCGCTTGGATTGGTACGGCGAATCCCCGCTCGGCAACTTGCTTGCCGCGGGTATTCGCCGCTGGACCAGCGCCGAGATCGGGCTGGTCAATAGCGGGCAGCTCCTTCAGGGACTGAAGGAGGGGGGCTTGACTCGGGGCCGGCTGCTGGAAATCTGCCCCGGCCCGATCAATCCCTGCCGCATGCAGCTTAGCGGCGCGGATATTCGTCAAGCGCTCGAAGAGTCGCTGCTTGACGAGTTCATGGAGAAGCCGATACGCGGCTACGGCTTCCGGGGGGAGGTGCTAGGCGTCCTCTGTGTGGACGGGATAACCGTCCAAGTGGATGCTACGCGCCCTCCCTACGAGCGCATCGTCGCCGTATATGTCGGCGAGGAATTGTTAGATCCAGAACGTTCCTACCTCGTGGGTACGATCGATATGTTTACGTTCGGCTCAGGTTATATATCGCTGAGCCGAGGCAAGCAGATCGTTTATATGCTGCCGGAATTTATCCGTGATGTGCTGGCTGATCAACTGCAAGATGAGGCGGCGATTGCAAACAGCCACCACTGTCGATTCTCAGATGTTGTCAGACCCAGTCCTAAACAGGTAGAATAGTAATCGGAGCAAGATTCCTGATAGTTATCAGAATTTAGGGGGCAATTATGCATACAATTTTTGAGGCGATCATTATTGGGATCGTTGAGGGCTTGACTGAGTTTTTACCCGTATCCTCGACAGGGCATATGATTTTGGCACAGAGCCTGCTAAACACACAAAATGACGAAGTCATGAAGACGTTCGATTTCGTGATTCAATTGGGTGCTATTATGGCGGTAGTTATTATTTATTGGAAACGAATCCTTTCCTTATTTGGACTTGTGAATCGGAAAAGCGAAAGCAAAACAGGAAAAAAACTGAATTTAATTCATATTTTAATTGGTATCATACCTGCTGGTGTGATCGGCGTTTTATTTAATGATGTTGTGGATGAGAAGCTATTCAATACAACAACCGTTTTAGTTGGACTCGTGCTCGGTGGTATACTATTGATCATTGCCGAGAAGAAAAAGGAACAACCCAAAACGACTGTCCTTGATGATTTAACGTATCGCCAAGCTTTTGCTATCGGATTGTGGCAGCTCATTTCGATTTGGCCTGGCTTTTCTCGATCGGGTTCCACGATTGCGGGTGGTATGCTTTCTGGTGTAAGCCGTGCCGCTTCAGCGGATTTCACCTTTATCATGGCCATACCGATTATGTTCGGGGCTTCAGGGGTCTACTTTTTGAAAAATTATGAAGCATTGTCATCCGACGATTTGGCCTTTTTTGTTGTAGGATTTTTAGTGGCTTTCGTAGTGGCTTTACTGGCTGTCGTATCCTTTATTAAATTTGTACAAAAAATGAAGCTGACATACTTTGCATATTATCGTTTTGCCATTGCGATAATTTTCGCGCTTTATATGTTTTTAAAGTAAAACACTAGCGAATCGCGTCGAAAGATGCGGTTTTTTGTATTGAACTTTTCTTTAAAATCTATTACATTTAAGTAGAACGTAATGCTCACCTATGCGGGGGTCCTGAAATGCTGTTTATGCCGATCAACATGTGTCAACCTGGGATGAGGCTGGCTAAGAATATATACAACGATGATGGTATGGTCCTTCTGGCCGTTAATGTTGAGCTTACACAGAGACTCCTTGATCGCTTGTTTAGCTATGGAATTGATTATATTTACATAGAAGATGCTAGAACGAATGATATTATTCAAGAGGATGTCATTCAGGATGAAACAAGAAGCAAAGCAGTGATCGAAATTCGCAATACGTTTAAGAAGGTAATGGAAGATTCGAATAAGCGCGGAGCAGTGAATTATTACGATATTGGTCGTAATTTTCGTGATGTCATGAAGATGATTATTGATGATCTGAGTGCTCATGAAGGTGCGATGGTCATGCTTAATAATATGAATGTGAAAGATAATTACTTATTTCAGCATTCGGTTAACGTGAGTATTTATGCGATCATGCTTGGAATCAGTTATGGGTATAGTCGTGATAAGCTCGAAACTCTTGGTTTAGGTGCTTTATTGCATGATATTGGAAAAACGAAAGTGCCATTAGGCATTCTTCGCAAGCCTTCTCAGCTAACGCCGGACGAGTTCAAGGAAATGAAAAATCATACGACCTATGGCTTCAATTTATTGAAGGATGAGCCTAATATCCCACTTCTTTCAGCCCATTGTGCCTTGCAGCATCATGAACGGATTAATGGCAGTGGATATCCACGGGGCATTCAAGGGGGCGAAATTAATGAGTTCGCCAGATGGATTGGACTTGTCGATTCTTATGATGCCATGACGACTACACGTGTGTATCGCAGACCTTTATTGCCACATGAAGCCATGGAGCAGTTATTCGCGGGATCTGGTACGATGTATGATCAAAGTCAGATTGCTTTGTTTCGAGACAAAATTGCCATCTACCCACTTGGAATTACGGTACGACTGAATACCGGCGAGTATGGCATCGTATCTAAGTTGAACATGTCAGTTCCGCACAGACCGACTATTCGCGTGCTTCAAAATGAGGCAGGTACTGTACTAAAGGAACCCTACGAAATCGATCTTTCAAGCAAGTTATCGATATTAATTTCCGAAATTGGGGAAATTAAAGTAAATGATTCGGTATTAGATGCAAGTATGCCTACAATATTATAGGATAGTTATAGCACATATTGGAAAAAGAACCTGGGAAACCAGGTTCTTTTTGTAGATTAAGGAGGAAGCACGATGCGGGAGTCCATGGAAAAAGGGTTGTTCTGGAGATGGGGGCACGCCATGTTTCGGTTCCGATGGTTAGTGCTAACGATTGGCATTAGTTTAATGCTTATCTTTGCTATTTTTGCTCAAAAAACACCAGGTATGTTGAAAGACAACGGGTTTACTCCGAAAGGGAGCGAATCCGATCTGGGCTTGATTCAAATGAGGGATGAGCTTGGTGTGCCTCGAACACAGCTGAATATCGTTTATGTGGGGCGTAATGGGCTGGATATAACGGTGAAAGATCAGCAAGATGCGATCATGGCCTCACTTACGAAACTGAAAGAATTGTCTTATGTAGAGAATGTGAAATTTATAACTACGCCTCGGAACGAGGGACATCTAGATGTCCAAGCTGTTAGTGTATCGCTCACATTGGATACAGATCCTGCCTTGGAGGCATATCCGGAGCTTAAGTCGCTTGTGCATCCACCGGCAGGTATGGACGTGTATGTAACGGGAGGTCCCGCAATTCTGTATGACATGCAAGTAGCTAGCAAACATGATATTGCCAAGTCGGAAGCGATTGGTTTACCTATTGCACTTCTCGTATTGTTAATTGTTTTCGGTACATTTGTTGCAGCATTCCTACCCATGGTTGTGGGATTGATGAGTGTGACGCTCACACTTGGAGTTACCTATTTTATCGCGCAGCATCAATCTTTATCGAATTTTTTGCCGAATATGGTTACAATGCTGGGGCTTGCTGTTGGGATTGACTATGCGCTCTTTCTGGTTAGCCGATTTCGTGAGGAGCTTAAAGTACAAGGTAGTGTAGCTGCTGCCGTAGCCATGACATGTCAAACAGCAGGAAGATCGATTTTCTTCTCGGGTATCGCGGTACTCATTGGTTTATTGGGAATGCTGTTCGTGGATTTGACCTTCTTCCGGTCCCTTTGTCTCGGAGGGGTTATCGTTGTTTCAATTTCCGTCATTGTGGCCAATACAGTTCTGTTAGCACTTCTAGGTATTTTAGGTCATCGCATTAACTCCTTACAGGTCGTTCCTAAACGATTCCGTAAGCAAGAAACATCGAAATTCTGGGAGAAAATCGCCTACGCGGTGATGAAACGTCCAGTCGTTTTAGTTGTGCTAATAGGCGGCGTGTTGATCTACAGTATGACGCCGATCTGGCATATGAAATTAGGGGTGCCTAATGCGGAGGTCCTTCCTCCAAGCTATGAATCCCGATATGGAGCGGAGTTGCTCAAAACCGCCTATGATCCTCGTATGACAGGGCCCATTCAAATTGTGATACATACGAAAGAGGAGATCTGGTCAGCAGCCTCGATCGACGAGATTCAAGCTTACGGAGAACGAGTCAAAGCTGTCGCTGGCGTAAAAGAGGTGCAGAGCTATCTAACCGTCTTAGGGCAGCATTCGAATGCAGAGCTTACAGGTATGTTTACAAAGCCTGATGTTCAAAAGCAGTTAGAAGACGCGCAATTAGCGAAAGGTCATACCGCATTGATGGTCGTTGTACCTGAGAAGGACACCGATGATCCTGTGACGGATACGTTAGTTCATGAGCTCCGCAAGTTGAACAAAGAAGGATTAGAGACTGCCGTTACAGGTGGGCCTGCCTACCGATTGGACATCATTGATCGCATTCAAAAGGAAATTCCTGAAGTTCTTATTTTCGTTATGGGAATTACCTATCTCGTTCTTTTGCTGGCATTTCGTTCCGTCCTGCTCCCGCTTAAAGCTGTGCTGATGAATATGCTTAGTTTAGGCGCTAGCTTAGGTATCGTCGTATTAGTTTTCCAACATGGATTTATGGCGGATATGCTGCACATTACGTCAATCGGATATGTGAGTGCAACACTGCCTGTTATCATCTTCTGTGTCGTATTTGGTATCTCCATGGATTATGAAGTGTTCCTCATCTCACGTATCATGGAAGAGTATGAGGCAAGTGGAGACAATGATCAGAGTACAGCTGAAGGTTTGAAAAAAACAGGGAGCTTAATTACAAGCGCAGCTTTCATTCTTGTTGTCGTAGTTGGATCATTTATTTTCACGGATATCGAAATTATGAAAGCGTTGGGACTTGGCCTCGGGCTCGCTGTATTAATTGATGCTACGATCGTACGGGTTATGCTCGTTCCTGCGCTTATGAAACTGCTCGGTGACGCCAATTGGTGGGCACCAAGGTGGCTCCGTGTGAAGCCTAAGGCAAAAGTAGAGAAGCGGTAGCGCCATCTGCAATTCCTGTCTCTGTTTCCTTTTTTGTGAATCATAAGTTACAATAAAGGGCATAGGTATAGGCATAATAGGTAGTAACATGTTCTTGAATAGGAAATGATAGGTCAGGTGTAAACAGCATGAATAGGAACGTAACACACTCCATCTTACCGGAGTTAACTCCCCAATATGATCCTTGGGACCCCATTAGGTCGTATCGGAAATATGGGAAACATGTATTAACCAGCATAGAACTAACCATCACCAATCTGTGTAATATGCGTTGTGAGCATTGTGCAGTTGGGGATTCACTTACGATGTCGGAAGGACCACGTATTCCGTTGCCAGTTATTTTACAAAAGCTGGATGAGATTGAACATTTGGAAACGATTAGTTTAACAGGCGGCGAGCCGTCCTACCACATCAAGATTGTGAAGGACTACATGCTGCCAATCCTGAAGTATGCGCGGGAACGGGGAATTCGTACTCAAATCAACTCGAATCTAACGTTAGATTTGGAGCGTTATGAGCTGCTTGCGCCGTATCTCGATGTGATGCATATTTCGTTTAATTATTTGAATGCAGATGATTTTCATCAAGTAGGATTTGTGAATTCTCAGCGTGCCGTGGGGCAAGTAACGGCATCAGGGATGTATGAGCGAATGGTGAATAATACAATCGCGCTAAGCAAGGGCGGTTTGTACGTTTCTGCGGAATCGATGATTAACACGAGAACCCATTTGAAATTGCCTGAGATTCATCAGTTAATTAATGAAATGGGGTGCAAGCGTCACGAGGTACATCCGATGTATGCAAGCTCTTTCGCCTCACATCTTCCGATGGTTACGCTAGACGAATTGCGCGCTAGTATCCATCGCTTGTTAGACCATCGCAATCCAGAAATGTGGATGCTGTTCGGAACGCTGCCTTTCTTCGCATGTAATGAACTGGAAGCGGACCGTAAGCTAGTTAAGCGTCTACGTGAGGAGCAAAATGTTACGGTTCGTAACGACCCAGATGGACGGAACCGATTGAACGTCAGTACGTTTACTGGCGAGGTTTTCGTTACCGATTTTGCTAATGAGCCTCCGCTTGGAAATATACATGATGATGGGCTTGATGATATCTTTGCGCGTTGGGAGAACAATCCGCTAAACCAGCAGGTGAATTGCTTCTGTAGTACGGCATCCTGTTGCGGACCCAACCTGCTTGTAGCTGACTCGTACTATCGCACTGTGGATTTCAAAAGCCGTAAAGCTATTATCTAATCATCTTTCTGAAGGAGAAATACATTTTGCCACATACGTCGTTTGATTTCGGTTCCATCGCACTTAATCTTTTCCTGGTTATCTTACTCGTGCTGTTAAATGGCTTTTTCGTAGCAGCTGAGTTTGCCCTTGTGAAGGTTCGGCATTCTCGTATTCAACAGCTTGTCAATGAAGGCAGCGGAAAAGCCAAATATGCGAGTATCGTAACGTCGCAACTGGATAGGTATTTATCAGCCACACAGCTTGGTATTACACTTGCCTCCTTGGGACTGGGTTGGATTGGAGAACCTGCGATTCATGATCTGATTATGGAACCTCTATTTCATACATTTGGCTTAGGGGAATCCGTGTATACAACGACATTGTCTTTTGTTATTGCTTTCGGATTTATTACGTTTATGCACATTGTGCTAGGGGAATTGGCTCCTAAATCGTTTGCGATTCAAAAACCTGAATTGACCTCTTTGTGGCTCTCAGCTCCGCTATTGTTTTTCTATCGAATATTTCGCCCGATTATATGGGTGCTTAATGGCGCGGCGAACAAATTTCTTGCGATGATCGGTGTTGAGCCTGCCAGTGAGAATGAAGCCGCACACACCGAGGAAGAAATTCGAATCCTGATGGATGAGAGTGTCAAAAGCGGTCATATCAATGAAGATGAGATGACGCTTTTCGATAATATTTTTGAATTCTCCGATCTCATCGCTCGTGAAGTGATGCTGCCGCGGACAGATATGGATTGTCTGTTTCTGGAAACAAGTTTTATCGATAATTTGCGATTCGTTCATGAAACCAAACACACACGCTACCCTGTAGCTGATGGGCATAAAGATAACATCGTAGGTTTTGTACATATTGCTGACTTACTAACGGCGGATCCTGATGTCGAGCAGGAACTCAAGACCTTCATTCGTCCTATTTTGAACGTGCCGGAGTCGATGGAAGTTAGTCGCGTGCTTAAGCTCATGCAGAAAAAGCATTCCCAACTCGCGATCGTTGTTGATGAGTACGGGGGAACTGCGGGACTTTTAGCTTTAGAGGATATCATCGAGGAAATTGTGGGAGAGTTGCATGACGAATTCGATGTGAATGAGCGACCTGGCGTGGAAGTGAAAGACAAATATACCTCTGTCGATGGTCGTGTATTGCTAGAAGACCTGAACGACATGCTAGACCTCCAAATTGAAGATGATGATGTGGATTCGATAGGCGGCTGGCTGTTCAAGAAGGTGGAAGGTGCGCCTGTCAAAGGGAAGAAAGTGCCTTATGCTAATCATGTTTTCGAAGTGACTGAGGTAGATCGATTACGTATTGTTCGTATACATATAACGAATATTGACACGGTTAAACCGGGAAATGAATAATCGGAGGAGTCTCTATGTCACCTAGGACAGCTATAATCATGGCGGTAGGAATACTGGTGCTTTACGGTTTGTTCACCATAGGGCTGCCATTTTTCTTAGCGTTGGTGACTGCTATTTTTTTAGACCCACTCACAACTCTCTTGATGCGTGTCGCGAAAATGAAACGCTTTGTTGCCGCAACAATTGTTAGTACGGCATTTACTTTGATGATGGTGGCATTAATCTATTTTATTGGGATGAATGTCGTAACCGAGTTAATCGATCTTGGTCGTAAAGCGCCTAATTACATGGAGGATGTCAATAATTACGTTGATCAAGCAGTGGTGCGAACTCAAGTATTCTATGACTCTTTATCCCCAGAGATGGCAGCGCAAGTACAGACGTGGGTAGAACGGGGAACAGAGACGTTAACCGGAGCATTGACGAGTATTTTGAGTGGTATTTCAGGATTTTTCCTTAATATGGCTGGGAAGATCCCTAATTTATTCATGCTATTGATCATCTATGTGATCACCCTGTATTTGTGCATGTACAACTTGCCCAATTTGAAGGTTGCTTTTCTCTCGATGTTTGAAACGAACACGAAGGAAAAAATGGAAAATGTGCTGACTTACTTGCGTGAAGCTATTTTTGGCTTCATTCGCGCACAGCTGATCATGGCAATCTTTACGTATTTGTTGACTTTCATTGGATTGCTCGTCCTTCGGGCAGAGTACCCACTCGCCATTTCACTGCTAGTTATGGTGATGGAATTCGTACCCGTGATAGGAACTGGCATTATTTTCATCCCATGGATCATTTATCAGCTGCTGCTAGGATATACGAGTATGGGAATTGGCTTGTTCGTGCTCTTCTTGGTGCTCATCATCCTCCGCCGGATTGTAGAGCCCAAAGTGCTTAGTGATGCCGTTGGGATCAACTCGTTAGCGGCTTTAATTTCCTTGTATATTGGCTTTGAATGGCTAGGCTTAGCCGGCTTGTTCCTCGGTCCTCTGGTCGTCATTATTTATCAAGCGTTGCGCAAAGCTGGCGTGTTGAAATTGAATATTAAATTAGATTAAGAAATGTGTGGTAAAAGGAATCCTTTTTCGAATTGCGCGGGTGCAATCGGAGAGGGATTTTTTTGCGTTTGGCGGGGGTGTAGGGCTCGAGAGTGAAGCTGAATTGATTTCTCATCGAAAAAGATGGGAAATCGGTGATTTTGGTCAAGTTATGCCGCATATAACGAGTCATATAGGCTCTGAAAAGGAGGAGACGTATGTACACACAATTTAAAAGTTGGTACCCGTATATCGGACCGTGTGACCCCTGTCCACCGATTCGAGTGAAATGGTATAATACGCCGCCGCAATTGTATATGCATTTTCAACCGCCAGGATTGCCGCAATTTAGCCCCTATGATGCTTTGAAAATGGGGACGCTCTGGCCAGCACTTTATGGGCCCTATCCGAATCCGTTACAGGAGATTAGAGGGGATGAAGGAGGCGAATCTACATGAGCGAGCGAGCGCTGCCCGAAGCCTATTACACGCAACTTCGTGATTTGCAAGCCGTGGATTTTGTATTGGTGGAGTTGACCCTGTATTTGGATACGCACCCGGACGATCTGAGCGTGCTCCAGCAGTATAATCAATTTGCCCATAAGCGCATGCATATGGCTCAGCAGTTCGAAATGGAGTTTGGCCCCTTGATGCCCTTTGGACACAGCTTCACGAAAGCCCCATGGCAGTGGGTGGAGACTCCTTGGCCGTGGCAAGTTTAGGGAGAAGAAGGAGGATAGCCCATGTGGATTTATGAGAAAAAGCTGCAATACCCAGTCAAGGTAAGCAAATGTGATCCGCGGATGGCCAAACTGCTTCTTGAGCAGTATGGGGGAGCTGACGGGGAACTCGCTGCGGCACTGCGCTATTTGAACCAGCGTTATTCGATACCGGATAAGGTTGTAGGATTGCTGACGGATATAGGAACGGAGGAGTTTGCCCACCTCGAAATGATTGCTACGATGGTCTATAAGCTGACGAAGGACGCCACGCTGGAGCAAATGAAAGCGGCAGGATTGGATGATCACTACGTCGCCCATGATCGCGGACTCTTCTATCAGAGCGCAGGAGGCGTCCCCTGGACCGCAACCTACATACAAGCCAAAGGGGATCCTATCGCCGACCTTTACGAGGACATAGCAGCAGAGGAGAAGGCGAGGGCGACTTACCAATGGTTAATTGATTTGACAGATGACGTCGACTTGCAAGATAGCTTGAAGTTTCTGCGGGAGCGGGAGATTGTGCATTCCTTGCGGTTTAGGGAGGCTGTTGAAATTTTGAAGGCGGATCGCGTGGAGAAGAAGATTTATTAGGGAGTGGCGGTACATGTACCGCATCCATAGAAAGAGGGCCGCCTCAAAGTAGTTATCGCTACTTTGAGGCGGCCCTCTACTGCGTTAGTCCGATTCCTCCGAACTAAACCGAGTGTTACTTATGAAAAATGACCAATAGTTCGATTTTGCCGAATTAATTATCCATTTTCCCTGTGTAAGAGTTGTTTTGATCGAATTAGTTTGGAAATTTAGGACTATTTAAGATGTAATGGAGCGAACAATGAGATTAATTCCGCAATTTCGGACTAATGAGTTGCCGAGGGAGTAGTCCGTCCCGTACTAGTCGACATAAAAAGTGGTCGCTCCATCGTTGAATAAACGGAGCGACCACTTTTTCTTTTATTTAATTAGACAACCACAATTAAGCTTCATTCATCGTCATGCCGTGCACCCAAACCTGCTCGAGCTCAAGCTCCGAGCTGATCAGCAACAAGTCGGCATGCTTGCCTTCGGTGATCGAGCCGTGCGTCGCTTCGAGGCCGAGCAGCCTCGCCGGATTGCCGCTCGCGTAGCGGCTCGCTTCTGCGACGCTGACACCGACCTCGCGCACCATAAACCGGAGCGCATCGATCATCGTCAGCGTACTGCCGGCGAGCGCGCCGCCCTCCGTCAGCCGGGCAACGCCCGCCTGCACGGTCACGGCTTGGCCGCCTAGGTCGTACTGCCCGTCGCCGAGCCCGGCGGCGGACATGGCGTCCGTGATCAGCAGCAAGCCATGCGGCTGCTTCACCATCGTCAGCAGCTTAATCGCTGCTGGATGCACATGGATCCCATCGGCGATCACCTCGCCGCTGATGCGCGCGTCGGTGAGCACGGCACCGACGGTCCCTGGCTCGCGATGATGCAGCGGCTTCATCGCGTTGAAGGTATGCACCGCATGCGAGAGCCCCACAGCCACCGCCGACTGGATGTCGGCGTAAGAGGCGTCCGTGTGGCCGCATGCGGCAACGATGCCTTGATCGCGCAGCCACGCGATCATCTCATGGCCCCCCTCGCGCTCGGGGGCAAGCGTCAACTGCTTCATGAGCTGCGGGAACCGCTCATGCCAATCTTTCAACCAATCAAGCTGGGGTGTAACCATGAGCTTCGGATCTTGAGCGCCGGCCCACTTCGGCGAAATGAAAGGACCTTCCAAGTGCACGCCAAGCAGCTGAGCATAAGGCATGCCCTGATCTATATAGCTGTTCACTTCAACGAGCACACGATCAATGGCTTCACGCGTAGCTGTCATCGTCGTAGCCAGCATGCCAGTTGTGCCATGCGAAGCATGAAATTTGGTGATCGTATCCAAAGTTTCCGAATTCGCATCCATGAAGTCAGCGCCGTAACCGCCATGCACATGAACGTCAATGAAGCCAGGCAGCAACCATTTGCCGTCTGCTTCGATGCGAACTACACTTGGACTAGCTGTGTTCTGCCAACCAGATGGTTCACCCACGTAGGCCAATTTGCCATCTATTACATGAACTAATCCATTTTCAATGATACCTTGTTCCGTGACGACCTTGGCACCGGAGATGAGAAGCTCGCTCATTCGAACAGCCTCCCTGCCTCAGCATCAAGAAGAACAACTAGATGAGGATGAGTCTGTAGCAGTGTGGCAGGTACTTCAGTTGTAATCGGTCCCGTTAGAGCACGATGTACGATTTCGGCTTTATCAGCGCCGCGTACGATCAAAAGAATTGTTTTGGCTTTCAGAATGGTACCAACGCCCATCGTCAAGGCGTGTGTAGGCACGTCATTAATGGAATCGAAGTATCGCGCATTGGCTTCACGTGTCTCTTCTTTTAATTCAACACGGTGTGTACCACTAATCAAGGAATCGTCAGGCTCATTAAAGCCGATATGTCCATTATGGCCAAGGCCTAGAATTTGCAGATCAATTTGTTTCGCATCATCCAAAAGTTGATTGAATCGCTCACACTCTGCTTCCAAGTCAGGTGCATTCCCATTCGGGATATGAGCGGCTTCCGCAGGAAGATCAATATGCGCAAATAAATGCTGCTGCATATAAGCATGATAGCTTTCAGAATGGTCCTCAGGTAAGCCAACGTATTCATCTAGATTAAAAGTTGTCACTTGTTTAAAACTAACACGGCCCTTCTCGTAGGCTTTCACGAGCTCTTCGTAAATACCAACCGGTGTGCCACCTGTGGCTAAGCCGAGAACAGCTTTGGGCTGCATTTGAACCAGAGAGGTAATAATACCTGCACCTGCTTCGTTAAGTTCTTGTTGATTCTGGAAAATATGAAGATTCATACTCATTATTCCTCGCTTTCATGGATGTAAAATGTAAGTGGTAGAGAGATAAGTAAGGTTCAATGGACTATTTAGAAAGAGTTCATTTTTATTTTGCGTGAAAATTTCATTTATGGATCAAATTATTCTCATTTCAATCATAACTGATATTTTTGAGATCGGCAATAACCATTTTCCACTATTCTACATTGACTTACATGGGTATGTTTGCCATTCTTAACATAGATCATTACAACTATTTTATACAGAAAAAGGAGTAAGAACATGACGACTCGGGGACAACTGCCAGAAGCGATGCTTTTCGATTTGGATGGGACGTTATTTCAGACGGAAACCTTACTATTACCAGCGTACCATGCGACTTTCGACGAGCTTCGAGCCAAAGGAATATATGAAGGGGAGACACCGCCTGAAGACCGAATTCTTGGTGCGTTAGGTATGCTCCTTGAACAAATATGGATGCGTGTGATGCCAGAGTCACCTGTTGCCGTACATCAGGAGGCTGATAAGTTATTGATTAAGTACCAGGTCGAAGGACTTCAGGAGGGCCGCGGGGTATTATACGAGGGTGTAGCTGAAACCTTACAGACTTTGCATGCCAAAGGGGTTCGTTTATTTGTAGCCAGTAATGGGTTAGAAGATTACGTCAAACAAGTAATCGCGGAGATGGGGCTAGCGCATCTGTTCGAAGGCTTATATAGTGCAGGAGAGTACCAAACGCGTTCCAAAGTAGATTTAGTCCAAATTTTGCTCGAAAAACACGGTATTCAGTCCGCTTGGATGGTTGGAGATCGTTCGTCAGACGTAGAAGCGGGACTTCGTAATAACCTTACTGTTGTGGCATGCGACTATGCTGGCTTTCGAGAAGCTGGTGAACTTGAGGGTGCACATATCCGAATTCGACGATTTACTGAGCTGCTGGACTATATTTCCTAATTCTCGCAGGTCTGTCGCAAAGCGGGAGCCTTGGGCATACACTGTAGCACATTGAGAGATAAAGGTGCTGATCAGAATGCCTTCTTTTGTAGGGATATTCAATATTATAAGGAATGAAGGAAACCTGATTAACGGAGATACGTGTATCATTGCTCCGACGAGTGCCTCCAAATCATACGCAGGTGCTGGAGGAGGAATCACTGGGGACTTCTCGATTTCTACGACCGTATTCAGTGCGACAATTACGTTAGACCCTGATGTGATTGATGCAGGGGCGAATAAGACAGCAACGGGGACCTAAGCGATTCTAGTTGCCTAGAAGTTGACCGATTCAAGCTCACCATGCGTGGCGAGATGAATCGGTCTTTTCTTTTTGGAGAAGCCTATTGACACTGGCAAGCATGTTTATTTATTATTAACATATGAGTAATCATTCATATATGAACATGTAGTTCTAAGTATGTCGTTTGCGACTGGGGAGGTAATGCCATGCATCAGCATGATTCGAAAAAGGAACACGCATGTGGACATGACCACGGAGAAGAAAAAGGTCATGAGCATGAGGGCCACGCTCACCATGAATCTGAGCAACACGGTCATCATCATGATCATCATCATGGCCACGGACATCACCATGGCCATCATCACGGGCATTCAGGCAATAAGCAAGGGCTGTTGATCGCGCTAGGAATAACAGCGAGTATCATGGTTCTTGAATTGGTTGGTGGACTCTGGACGAACAGTTTGGCACTGCTGTCTGATTCTGGCCACATGCTAAGCGATGCGGGTGCACTAGCATTGAGCCTCCTAGCGCTATGGTTTACAGCGAAGCCCAGCTCAGCTCGTTTATCCTTTGGATTTCACCGTATTGAAATATTGGCAGCACTTTTTAATGCGGTGACGTTATTCGTCATTGCTGGACTCATAATATGGGAAGCGATTGATCGATTCCGCCATCCTGCTGCTGTTGCTAGCGGATCCATGATGCTCATCGCGTGCATAGGACTAATCGCCAATTTATTAAGCGCTTGGTCGCTCATGCGTAAGGGTGATGTACATGGTAATCTGAATTTACGGAGTGCTTATCTGCATATCTTAGGTGATGCGTTAGGTTCTGTAGGCGCGATTATAGCCGGTGCTGTGATGCTGTTATTTGGCTGGTATGTAGCAGACCCCATCATTAGTATCATTGTGTCTCTACTTATTTTAAGAGGCGCCTGGGGCGTTCTGAAATCAACTCTTCACATCTTGATGGAAGGAACACCAAGTTCTATTTCTATGGTCTCTGTTAAACAAGTTCTAGAAGAAATCGAAGGTGTCATTGATGTACATGACTTGCATGTGTGGACGATAACTTCGGGCATAGAAGCCCTGAGTTGTCATTTGCTGATTAAGGATGATCGGGATAGCCAAACTATTCTGCAGCAAGGAATTACCGTTATTGAGAAGCGGTTTGGTATTACACACGCGACCATACAAATCGAGAAATCAACGATCGACCATCAAACGCTTTTGGTTTAAAATAGGTGACGAGGACAGGAGGATTTCCTATGGATAAGGGATTACTGGAAGCGAGGAAAGTAACCGATGATGATTGTAGCTGTGAGCATACGGCTATAACGCAAGCGGAACGAGAGAGTGAGCTAACCGATGAGCAGGCCACTGGTATTGTAGAGATTTTCAAAGCCCTAGGAGATCCTACGCGCGTTAAAATCATCTACTTTCTACTAAATAAGGAGCTTTGTGTTCACGATCTGGGGATGCGAATTGGGATGGAGCAGTCTGCAGTATCTCATCAACTTAGGTATTTAAGGGATCTTCATATTGTCAAAAGACGAAAAGAAGGCAAAACCGTTTACTACTCTTTGGATGACGAGCACATTGAACAGATTTTTGTGCAAACGATGGTGCATCTAGGGCACAAATAAAACGAAGTAAACCAAAAAACAAGCGTTCACCCAGCAAGGTGATTCGCTTGTTTTTTTGGTGAACTATGATTCCGTGCTGTCATCCGTGCCTTTTTTCTGCCGCAGCATCCAAAGCGCATATTCTAGTGGCCTTGTTACGGCCTTCTGGTAGGTGGCGTGCTGTCCGATCCTGCGAAACACTTCCCGTGATGGCTTCGGATTCACTTCGAGCAGCCAGACACTTCCTTTGGAATCTACGGCGATGTCCATCCCCAATTCACACAGCTTCCCGAATTTGACCTCCAAATAATCGGCCAGCTTATAAGCGAAATCGTTCATCTCGTCTTTGATGTCTGCAATTTTCTCTTGAGATGAGAAGCGGTATCCTAATAAGCGATCTTGCGTGACAGCCGTGCCGCCACCATGAAGATTGGAGGTAATACTGCGATGAGGGCCAATTCTTCCTGCGCACCCCGTCACTTCCCATTCGCCTTGACCATTTTTCTGAATCAACAACCGATAGTCATGAACACGACCATCATTAAGAGTTAGTTGGATCCCTTGCTGAACGACATAGTCGGGGCTCAAATTCAACGTATGAAGCTTGATGGCCAGCTGTTTCTCATTCGCTCTGAAGGGAGCAATGATCGAACGGAATTGATTTCTGCCTTGTAACAAATAGAGATCAGAGGAAATCTGTTCAATCCGAAGAATTCCTCTTCCTCCGGTGCCATTCTTTGGTTTTACGTAGATGAGCTTATGTTTCTTCAGAAACCTCATCAACTCTTGGATGGTGCTGTAGCGAACGGTGGATGGTAGATAAGGGCGGATGCCAGTGTTTTGGGAGAGAGTTTGATGCATCGCCCATTTATTGGCCAGCGGTTTGCTCAAATAGATGAGCTTGGCATGGCGGTTGCGAAAAGCTTGTAGCATATGATAATTCGCCGCGGCTCTATAGCGGCAGCGATCATAGATAATGGGTGGTAATGTTGTGTACTTCCGAAGCCATCTTCCTCGACTGGAATCAAATGTGAGAGTTCGCACGGCATTTCCCTGTACATCCGCCGGAGTAAACACCTCGACTTGAACACCTAGTCGTTGGCCTTCCTTGCTAAGCTTCTGGAAATAAGCCAGTTCCTCAAGTCGTGAGTTGTTTAAATAAATAGCGAGTACGCCTAGTCGTTCTTGAGCCAAGCATAATCACCTTCTTCTCCGATTATTGATCAAATGCAGACTGTATTGAATAATCCGTTCAAGTGATTTCTGGCGGATTCGAGGTTCATCGAATTTCATTGGTTTCGAATTCGCTTCAAAAAACCAAATATGTCCAGACGTGTCAACACCGATATCCATGGACATTTCACCAAGTGGATTGCCTGATGATTTCTCTATTTGTGTAGCCAGTGTAATCACTGCTTGACGAACCCGTTTTAGAATGTTTTTGGCTTCTTTGGGACCGAAAACATAGGCAAGCAGCTTCCTGGGTTCGTCAATGGAACCACCCCGCGGAACGTGTGTGGTTATGCTGGCTTTGCCTGCTACACGGGCGCCAATCCCAGAGACACTCCATTCTCCTCTTGCTGTTTTCTGGACTAATGCACGCAGATCGTAAGCACGTTCTTTGAATCTAGTTAGCGCAATCCCTTGTTGGACGATATAATCTTGGCCACCGCTATGCATCTCCCATTCGTTCCAGATGTCATCCGCGCCGTTATGATAACTATAGACCATCTTTTTGTCTTCGAGGCGACTAAGCCGATATTGTCCATTGCTTCCCTTAGGGCTAACACGATCTATACGCATAATGCCGATTCCGGCTTTACCTTTAACAGGCTTCAAGTAGAGTACAGGGTGCTTCTGTAATAATTGGGAGAGATCTGCTACTTCATTCATCTGCAGGGTATCCGGCATGAACGGCTTACTTTCTTTGGCGTTATTTAACCAACTGAATAATGTCCATTTATTAAAAAAGGAAGGGTTGAATAAATGAATGCTGGTGCTCCGTTTACAAGCCTGAATCGTTTGCTGGACCTCTGGTTTCATTTCCATTTTTCGATAAGGAATGCGGTTATAAACAACTTGAGGAGAGGGAACGAGTTCCCTGCTCCATTTATTAGCACTTGGACGAAAGCGATAACCGTACATTTCAGAGTTCGAAATACTGAAGTCCTTGGCAGTCACGACATAAACGTCAAGACCGTATCGCTCGCCTGTTTTGATCAGGTCAAGAAAGTTATCTAAATTTCCGCGAAATACACGGGAACTGTCTTTTACGGTAAGGATAGCTAATGTTGGTTTAGGAGCTCTCTCATGAAGGGTAAAACCCATTAATTTTCCCTCCTTGAGCGGAAACGGCTCAAATAAAGACAATGCTCATACACACTTTGAAGGGTGGCCGTGTCTCCGTCTTTCAGCGAAGGATGCTTGAAAATGGATCGACCAGGCTTTGCATTAGCTTCAAACATCCACACTTTTTCATTCTGATCAATTCCGATATCGAAGCCTAACTCACCGAGCAAATGATTGTAATTATTTTCAATGCCTTGTGCGAGTTTAATCGCTGTTTCCTTGGCATTATCAAGAATTTGTTCCCCGCGTGCCCCATAAACTAGACGAAGAACCTGCTCAGGTGTCATGAGCTGCCCACCGTTTCGGATATGCGTTGTGACACTGCCTTTTCCTGATTTCTTAGCCCCAATCGCTGCAACAACCCATTGATTACTGCCGTTTTTCGTTAAGTGGAAGCGGAAGTCAATCGGACAATTATCAATTTCGATGAGCCGAATTCCTTGTTGGGCAACATAGCTAGCTAAACGGCCGCGCCCTGTTCCCAACATTTGCATCAAACCTTCGAATTTGGCATAACGAATCAGGACATTCTTATTCCCTTTCCGGAAGCGGACGAAATAACCACGCTTCGGATTATAGGTAACACGATATATGCCGATGCCAAGGCTGCCTGCAGTTGGTTTTAAGTAAATAAATTTATGTTTATCCAACATTTCTTTGATTTGTTCGGCTGTGGGATTAATTCGGGATTCGGGTACGAAGCGGAAAGCTTCGTCACCATCTAACATTTTGTAAACATCCCATTTATCAAAGAAGCTCCAGTTAAAGATCGGAATACCTCGCCCCACGAAGCGATTTTTAAATCCCTCCATCCCGGCTGATTTCTCAGCTTTACGGCTGGAGAGCCGATTGTAAATAACATCGGGAAGCGGGAAGGTTTTACGCATCCAACCGCCGCCTTCTTTGGGTATAAGGCCAGTTACGGTCTCCTGTATCCAATTTACACTCTTAGGGCTGAAAGCAAAGCTGAAAGAACGTTGTGAGCCCGTGTTGATAACTTGACGAATGAAGCCTGTTTTGGAGCCGAATGGCGATGTACCGTTTTCCACATTGGTTAGAACGCCAATAAGTGGACCGATGCGAAGCTCTTTATTGTTGGTATTCACGACTAACACATTCCCTGTGCGAGGAATACGCAAGGAGGCCATTAGGGAAAGCGGGATGTACATATGCTGACCACTTTTTTTGATCAAACGGACCGGTAACGAAGTCCCTTTACTCCCAACCTTTACAGTAATGGATTTAGTTCCGGTTAACCGTAAAGCTTTGGCGAGATCGCTCGTTAAGTAGACCGATCTATCTGTTCGTTGTACGGCGTGGAGCATACACGATGTCAAACTCATTAGGTTACCCTCCTAAACTTGTTGCCCTACGGGGCTTTCCGTGTCAAACCAAGCAGATATGACGTTCTGCCCCCATGAGCACGTTCAAACAAAGCTTAGCTAAACTTCAGCTCAGCTGTTTGTTCAACAAAAATCCAGCATAGTGGATTGGATTTGCAATTGATTTCGAACGAGCACGCTCATTATGCAAACGGGCGAAAATCGTTCGACCCGGCTTTGAATTCACTTCAAGAATCCATACGCGTCCGCTGGTATCAATACCGAAATCAATGCCTAACTCGGCTAATCGGCCATGATTGGACTCGAGTACAGACGGGATATGATTAGAGAGCGTGGTTATGGTGTCTATCAGCTGTTCAGACTTCATCTCTCCGAATTCGCGAGTTAGATACGCACTCACATCTTCAGCAGTGCCTCCGCCATGCAGATTGGAAGTGATGCTTCCAGGCTTTCCAACGCGAACGGCCATACCCGTATGTTCCCAGTTTCCGCGACCATTTTTCTGGACTAGAGATCGTACGTCATAGGACATTCCGTTCATGGAGTGGAGTTGTAAATAGTGTTGCAGGAGGTAAGGACGTGAGCCTATTTGATGCTTCAGCCATTGCCAGCAAGCGGACCATTCTTGAAACTCTTCCGAAACGGGATGATTACGTCCATCTCGTCCATGCAGCCTAAACAGGGAACCCACTTTGTGAATGTGGATCGCACCCTTGCCTTGACTCCCGCCTTGAGGCTTTAAGAATGCGTCTGAGTGGCTCTGTAACCAACTTTCAAGTTGATGTCCGCTTCGGAGTCTACTGGTCTCTGGCAAGTAAGGCAGTAAGGCAGGATCTTTTTGCAGAATCAGCCCTACTTCCCACTTTCCGCCAAGACCATAGCCAAGGAATCGAATCGTAGGGATCTCACGCAGCTTGCGTACATGATACTGATAAGTGAGATAACTATGTTTATTGCTGAAGAAGCAGCGATCATAGATGAGAGAGGGCAGGGGGAACAACTTAGTTATCCATGTTGACTGTATCCGATCGTACATATAGCCTCTTACCATCCCTTGCATCCAATCGATGCGATTAGGCGAGAAAACAAACACATCGATCCCTCTGCTAGCACCATGTGCAGACAGATTCTGATAAAAACTCGAGCTTGCAAAGGGCAGTTCTCGGTTCAGTTCGGTAACCATGATGCCTAACAAGGGGCGTTGTGTTCGCAATCGCATAGTTCACCTCAATGCTTCGCTAGAAAACGAGCGTATTTAACTAAAGTTCTTACAGATGGTCTGATTTTATTTTTCGTGTTGTCGGTGTTGAGCGCTGTATTATCATCCTTAGAAGGCTTAGAGTTCACTTCGAGCAGCCATACTCTACCTGATCGATCAACGGCAAGATCTATGCCTAATTCACCGAAATGACTAGGGATCTGGGTTTCGATCCCTTTGGCAATGTCCAAAGAGGCCTTGCGTAAACGACGAATAATCGAAGAGCGAGCTGCAGTTGTATTGAAAGAGGCTTTGGCGAGCGCAGCCGGTACTGTGGATAAGGATCCACCTCGTGCCAGGTTAGAAACAAAGTGCTGAGCACCCGCAATCCGACCTACAATCGAAGTGATTTCCCATTCTCCTTTTTCTCCCCGCTGCACAAGTGCTCGGAAGTCAATCGGATTCCCCTCGGATGAAATGAGATCAAGTCCTTGCTGTATTT
Source organism: Paenibacillus plantarum (assembly GCF_013141695.1). Taxonomy (GTDB): domain Bacteria; phylum Bacillota; class Bacilli; order Paenibacillales; family NBRC-103111; genus Paenibacillus_E; species Paenibacillus_E plantarum. Next base: position 103,780 of record NZ_WHNY01000092.1, on the reverse strand, counting down.
GATAGCGCTGTGTCTTGAGCTTTCCAGAAACGGATTGAAAAACGGCAAGCAGAGAAGGGAACGTTTGTCGGCGGACGCCTGCAAGGCTAGTTGAATGAGCCGTATACGATTCGCCAAGGCCTTCTCTGCGAATACGAATAATGCCATTTCCAAGACTTCCCGTAATAGGTTTGAGGAATAGAACACTATGGCGAGCAGCCATAGATTTCAGCATTTGAAAGTTTTTGAAAAGATAAGACTCCGGCAAGTAGCTATGCAACGAGCTATCTTTTCGCAAAGCTTCGAAAACCTCTGTTTTGTTCAAATATTTCTCGTTAAAGATTTCTGTGCCATATCGGGACTTGACGTCCTTCATGAATTGTTGAACATTGGGCATATTCTCGTACTTGCGTGAGGTGAGACGATTGTAAATGACATTCGGAATCGGGAACGTTCTTTTACTCCAAGAACCATTGGCATAAGAATAAGCAGAAAGTGACTGTGGGTTGGCGCGCATTTCTTTCGGTGGGAAGAAACACACACTAGCCCCCATCTGATCACACGCATCGGTCAATTCTTTACAAAAAGTGGTGATAGCACCAAAAGGGCGGCTCGTGGAACTCGCGTTAACGCGGCTAATCATGACACCAATTAAGGGTCCAATCGACATTGTATTCGAAGTTGGCTTATAGTTGATGGTAAGCCGAGCCCCTTGATGAAGACCTATCTTAGATGCAAGCGCAGGGTCGACGCGAAGGCTATTCGGTACAGCAGCTGTGACCACTTTAACATCCTGCTGAGAGGAGCCGAATCGCATGTTAATCATTTGATTGGACGGAACTTTCCATTTTCTTGCAATGGCTTCACTTAGAACAACGGTCCGATCATCCAAAAAGATGCTGGTGCTTTGAATGGTTACGCCAACTTTCGATCTGGTCAATAGTGAACACTCCTTCCAGCATGAGAAAATCCCTATCGAGGCCATTCAAGGATGATCGACCGCTATTCTCCCCTACAAAGTGACGAGAATCTTCGAAGCAAAGTCAGTCCGCACCGAGTGAGCGCTCGGTCGGCTTCTACACTTTCCGCGTAAAGCGGTTAGTCATCTTTGGCTTTTTTCGATATGCGTTTCTACATTAATTTGTGGGGGCCCCGGGAAAGGAGAGACTTTGGCCTTCGACCAAAGATCCCTATATCTGGTAGATTTTATCTCCAACAAGAAAGCTGTTTCGTAAATCGAAAGCGAATACTTTCTTATCTGGTCATGGCGGTATTGCTGTTTAAGCAAAGTAAACTACTCCATCATATGAGGACATATTTCCCTTTGTGCCTAGGCATCGGGAGGAAAGCGCCCATTCTTCATACATAACTTCAGTGAATATTCAGCTATTTTTTAGGGCTTACTCAGGATTTTAGGCCTTTAACCGCGTATAATGAGCTTAGATTCTTATTCATAGAGATGGGATGGGTTAGGAATGAAAGCATCCTCGAAATGGACCAAATGGCAGATCGGATTCGTTAGTGCGATGATTGTTGTCTATTTGTTTCAGGAAGTCAAAGAGAGCCCTGAATTTCTTACGGCGGTTCGAGAAGCATCGAATGCGAAGCTAAATACGACACCCGTGATTGCTCAGAAAAAGCAAGACATGCCATCGTCAGAAAATTTCAGTAGAAATTCGAATAATAGGATGGAGCGCAGTGAAAGTAGTCGAAACCAGCTCAATCGGACAGATGACTCTTCCTCGCAATCACTTTCACAATCCCAACAGCAGAATCAGACCAAAACCCACACAAGAAGCCACGCATCCTAGCGTCGAGTCGGGACAGGAGAGGATGGCTACATGTTTCGTGATTTTACATTTCGTGCGATGAATTCACACATACAAATCCTACTGGAAACGGAAACACCAACTGCCGAGCTTGAAATCCCTGTGTTGGATGGTTTTGCTCATGCAGAGCAACGGTTTAGCCGGTTTATTCCGACAAGTGAATGCTCATATCTCAATGCGAGAAGCGGGCAGCTAAGTTTTGTTTCTGACAGCATGCTCGAAGTTCTTGAACTAGCAAGGCATTATCAGGAACAAACCAATGGTGCTTTTGATATTTGTGTTGGACATGCGATGGAGCGGGCTGGCTATCGGCAATCATTTGAGCGAATACAGGAAAGATTGATGGAGCTTGAGCAACCCAATCTACTCCCACACTCAGGTATGTCGTTGCAAGTGGATCCTTGGATGAAATCGGTTCGCTTATTAGCCGGGTACAAAGTGGATTTCGGTGGGATTGTCAAAAGCTGGACTGCTCAGCAGGTTGCGAATCGTCTGCAGACGGATTGGCGAGTTCGTAGAGGATTCATTAATGCGGGTGGAGATGTATCGGTATGGGGAGGGGCTGCAGAGAATGAGCCTTGGTGTATCGGGATTGCCAATCCTTTCGAAACGGATCCGTCCAAGGAAGTTACGCTTCAACTACGAACCGGTGCTGTAGCTACTTCCAGCATATTACGCAGACGTTGGCTAACGAACACAGGAGAGATGCATCATCTTATAGATACACGCACAATGCGGCCAAGCCGATCATCTGTTGTGCAGTGCACAGTTGTCGGCCAAGATTTGATTGCCTGTGAAGTCTGGGCCAAAGTGTTGTGCATGCTCGGAATGGAGGATGGAGTCCCGCTCTTCCAACGTAGATCACAAGACATGGAAGCACTCCTATATAGCTCCGTTGGTGATGTGTTTCAAGTGAAGCCGCTTCTCGGGAGCATGGAGCATTCCTGGATAGGGTTGAAAGGAGAAAGAAGCGTATGATTCATTTCTTGATTGAACTGCCTACCTGGATGCTCATTCGAACCTTTGGTATTCTTTCTTACTTAACTTTGTTCGTTGGCATGGCGATCGGTATTACCTATAGCTATCCTCAGATCAAAGGGCATAAGAAAGGCCAACTGCTCCGCTGGCACACCTATGCGAATTTAACAGGCATGGGCTTTGCCCTCCTCCACACGGCTATTCTCATTATAGATACTTTCATGCCTTTCGACTGGGCGGAACTGTTAATCCCTTTTTCAGCTAAAAATAATCCAGTACTGAACGGCTTGGGGACTATCGCCATGTATGGTTTACTCCTTGTACTGTTTACAACAGATATTCGACAAAAGTTGAAAAGAAAAGTATGGCTTGCACTTCATCTGTTGTCCTATCCGATATTTATATTGTCCATGCTGCATGGCATCTTCTTAGGGACAGATAGTAAGCAAGGCTGGGCAGCTACGATGTATATCACAACAGCGATCATACTTGTTAGTTTAACGCTGCTTAGATTCCAATTGTCGTCACGTAAACGTCAAGTAAAGCTAGGTCAATCGAAGCAAATATGATTCTGAGTTCCAATCCAGGCGATTGGGACTCTTTTGCGCATTCCCTTGTTGCGAAATATGTCGAAAATGTCTATAGTTAAAATGCGTGTTCAAAAAGTCTGATTTTCAGCACCGAGAAGATTGAAAGAAGCTAGGAAATGAGGAGCGAAGCGTAGTGAAGCTACGTGAGCACCGGAAGTTCCGGCTGAATTCAATATTCGATGTCGAATACGCTTCATGGACCACTTCGTGATCAAAATTGGACTTTTTGAATAACCTCTTAAATGGTATTTATGATGAAATGAGGATAGTAAACTCACATGGCAAAAGCAAAGATTACGGAGCTTGATATTGTCAGAGCCATTTCCATTTTGGCTGTAGTTCTGATTCATGTAACGGCAGACTGGACAGTGGATCCAGCGTTGAAAGGCAGCAGCACGCAGCTGTTTATTTTATTTCTGAACAAAATAAGTTATTTTGCTGTTCCCGTCTTTATCTTTTTGAGCGGCATCGTGCTGTTCTATATTTATGCGGATAATTGGAGCGCTAAGCAAGCTGGCATATTCTATTGGAAACGTGTTCGACAAGTGCTCGTCCCTTATATCGTTTGGTCCTTTTTCTACTATATATATAATCCGTGGTTATGGACGCCTGGGCATCCAATTAAAGTAGATCTGAAAGTATTTCTCGAGCAGTTAAAATGGGCAGATTCCGGCTATCATTTATATTTTATGATCATTATTGTGCAGTTCTACCTGCTGTTTCCTTTGCTCGTATGGGCTGTTAGGAATGCAGCATGGTTTCGTAAAACACTGGCGTTTTGGGGGTTAGCGGTTCAGTTTGGTGTTTATATCTATAGTCACTGGATTGGTCCTATCAGTCATAAACCTGAGCTGTGTATTACCTATTTCGGTTACTTCCTCATTGGCGGAGCCATCGGGATGAATTACGGCAATTTCCGCGCTTGGCTAGATCGCAACAAAGGGTGGGTGATCCCATCCTCAATCTTGAGTGGTTTGGTGTACACGGGGCTATATTTGTTAGCTTCTAGAGGGTACTCCTTTGAAAATACGTGGTATGAGATCGCGTGGCTTTTGTATAACCTTGGCATCGGCGTGAGCATGATCTGGATGGCTAAGGAGCTCCTAGTGAGGTGGAAGCGTGTGGCGAGCTTTTTCGTCTCACTGGGGTTGGTTTCCTTCGGCGTCTATCTGATGCATCCAGCCCTGCTCTCCTTATGGAAATATAAGGTTCACATACCGGGATCAATTCTACTATTTAATCTCTACAATGGCATTGTGTTTGTCTTGATTGTGGCCATACCGTGGATCTTGACTTTGGTGTATCGGAAGGTAAGAAAAGTTTTGTTGAAGTGAGGTAGGAAGACCTGTGACCAGTAGCTGGATAAAGAAGCTATCACGTTACAGCTTCCACAATAACGGCTCCCGCAAATCTGCGAAAATGCAGCTTTGGCGGGAGCTTTTTCGTGGGAGAATAAGTGACTAGAACGAGCATCAGGAACTTGCAGAGGTTCTGCGCTGCGCAGCAACGGCTGAGCCGCCGTCCTCACCGCCGCCAGTCCCTGCAACCGACTCAACACCAGCTCGCCCTAACGTCTCTCATTTCAAATCGGATTAGTATTTGAAAATCACGCCATTTTCAAGGATACTGAGAAAAAAGAGATAGAGGAGTGGACTCATGCATGAATGCAATCATTGATCTACTAAAAAATCATCGCTCTATTCGTAAATTTACGAATGAGCCTATTAGCAGCGAGCAACGCGAGGCGATTATTCAGGCAGCTCAAGCTGCCTCCACCTCGAGTAATATGCAAGCTTACAGCATCATCCATGTGACTGATGCTGATCTGAAGAGCCAGCTAGCCGAGCTAGCCGGCAATCAAGCTTACGTCAGCGAGTGCCCGCTGTTCCTCGTGTGGTGCGCAGACCTACACCGCTACGCGGAGGCGGTCCACCAACACGTGGACACGCCGGTCACCGGCAATGCTGAGAATCTCATCATTGCCACGGTCGAGGCTGCATTAGCTGCGCAAAATGCAGCGATCGCCGCCGAGTCGCTCGGCCTCGGCGTCTGCTACATCGGCGGGCTGCGCAATAAGCCCGCGGAAGTATCCGAGCTGCTGGGCTTGCCCCAGCTCGTGTACCCGATCTTCGGCATGTGCATCGGCATGCCGGATCAAGAGCCGCTGCTCCGTCCGCGGCTCCCGCTTGAAGCCGTGTACCACGAGAATCGGTACACGCAGAACCAAGCCGCGGTCGAGGCCTACGACGAGACGCTCCGCGACTACATGAACGTGCGTACCGGCGGCAAAGTCGATACGACCTGGTCCAAGGAAATGGCTGCGAAAGCGCAGCGTCCAAGGAAGCATATGAAAGCCTTTCTGAGCAGCCAAGGCTACGAAGTCGAATAAACTTGGCCGTACTGCGCCCCACACATTCATATCTCGACGACTTGTCTCATACAATGGAAGTAGGTAGAGCTAGGTTCGAGGTTAATATGAACGAAAGGCGTGTGATTCGGTTGAAAGGTTTCAAAAATGTCGTGTACATGAGTTTGGCAGTCGGCATGTTATTTTATTCCATTCCCCAATTGAATTTTCGTGAAGTGGGCTCATTGCCGATGATTTTTAGCGTCATCTGGCTTGTGATGGCCTTACTTATCATCGCCGCACATTTGCATCAAATCCTTGGTGTAGATGAAGAGAAACGGAAGCAACAACTCCGCATCAACCGGATGAAGAAATGGCAAATGGAACAGCTTGTACAAGGCAGACGGAAGCTTCTTCAATTCCGCAAGTAAGCGAAGAATGAGCTAAACTTTGACTTCGAACATATGTTTGGTATAATGAATATGAAGCATCCAATCCAATAGGGTTGGATGCTTTTCTATCTTTCAAACCCTCATTGTTCTTACCCATTAGAACGATTATACTAGTAGTACAGACTAATACAGGATCTAATAATGAGGTGTAACAGTTGGATACACATTCCGTCGATACATTAACGAAGCATGAGCAGATTTTACGGCACATTGAGGACTTGAAGCTAGGAAGTCGGATTTCCGTACGTAAAATCGCCAAAAATATGGAGGTCAGCGAAGGCACAGCCTACCGCGCAATTAAAGAGGCCGAGAATCAAGGACTCGTTTCAACGAAAGAGCGGATCGGAACCGTTCGTGTCGAGAAGAAGCTTCGTCAGAACATTGATAAGCTGACTTTTGCCGAGGTTGTGAATATGGTGGATGGCCAGGTGCTTGGCGGAGCGAAGGGGCTGCATAAGACGCTGCATAAGTTCGTGATCGGCGCTATGGAGCAAGATGCCATGTTGCGCTACATCGAGGCAGGCAGCTTACTTATTGTAGGTAACCGGAATAAAGCTCACTTATGTGCGCTTGATCAAGGCGCGGGCGTTCTCATTACAGGTGGATTTAACACGAGCCCTGAGGTCAAAGTTCTGGCGGATGAGCTGGAACTGCCGATTATTTCAAGCAGCTATGATACTTTTACCGTCGCATCCATGATTAACCGGGCCATCTACGATCGTTTGATCAAGAAGAAAATCATGCTCGTGGAAGATATTCTCGCCTCTGGTGCAGCGCTCTTCGCCTTGAAGGCGAACAGTACATTGAAAGATTGGCAGCGCATGTCCGAGGATACGGGCTACAGCCGCTTTCCTGTTGTCGATGAGTGGAATCGGATTATCGGTGTTGTCACGTCCAAAGATATGGTTGGCGCGAGCATCCAGCAATCCGTTGATAAATTAATGACACGCAATCCATTAACCGTTTCACCTCAGACGTCGGTCGCATCGGCCGCTCATATGATGGTGTGGGAAGGCATTGAGCTCTTGCCAGTTGTGGATACGAATCGCAAAATCGTCGGCGTGCTGAACCGCAGCGATATCTTGAAAGCCATGCAATCGATTCAGAAGCAGCCGCAGAACGGCGAAACGTTTGAAGATTTGATCTGGTCCGGGATGGAAGAGGTCAGAGATGAGAAGGGCAAACTGCAATTTCATGGTGTAATTACACCGCAGATGACGAATCATTTAGGGACGGTTTCGGAAGGGGTTCTTACGACGCTTATGACGCAGGCGGCTTACCGCATTGTGCAGGAGCATAAGAAGGGGGATCTCGTCATGGATAATATGTCGACCTACTTTCTGAAGCCGCTTCAGATTGATTCCAAAATAGAAATACGACCCACCATCATTGAGGTGAGCCGTAAATTTGGCAAGATCGATGTAGAGATTTATCATGCAGGAGCTCTGGTTTCCAAGGCGATGCTAACCGCGCAAGTAATCTAGCGGAGCAGACGATCAAAATGACCGTGATTGCGGATACCGACGAAAACATTGAACACGCCGATCAATACGAGCACGGTGCCGAAAATGCGGCGGAAGCTGGATTCGCTGAAGAAGAAGATCTGCGTAATCGCAATGAGTACGAGCATCAAGCCCATGCAAATGTTCATGCGTGCTGTATACAAGCCTCGTTTGGCAGCATCCGGTTCGCGACGTGAGCGAATGCTGTAGAACAAGGTAAGCCCAAGTAAGAGGCAAATAAGAATGAATAACGTCAATTGTATGGCGTGCATAACGACAATCCGTCCCTTTTATTTGAATTTACAATTAACTTTAGCGATTTTAAGAGGGGATTGCAAGATGAGCAGTCTTTTCACGTTATGTTTTTTTCTCTTGCGCTGTAATCCAAAGGGTTAACTCCGTTTGAATGAGAATGATGGATTTGACCTCGACGACATATTTTTTATCATGCAGGAAATACGTTCTTTGTGTGATAAGGCGCTCGTAGAGGGGCTGTGAATCCCGGACGAAGGTTGCCTTTTGGCCAATGACGAGCTTGAGCTCAGCTTTCACATCGCCTTCGATTTCCTTTTGAATATCCTCGCTGATCAAATCATCTTGATTTTTTGGCAGCAGATGAACATTAATGACATTGACTAACGTTTGATTATTTTTGGTCTTATTCAAGCTAGCGATATCATCTTCGAGGTCGTCATTTTCCTGTAGAGCTTTATGCAATTGCACATATAACTCGTTGTATGTGTGTTGATGAATACTCATGTATACGGCGCTCCCAATGATCGCTCCCGACAGCAGCAGTCCAAGGCTTGCCAGCAGTCGTTGGTATCTTGCAAAAGGAGGGATTCTCAAGGCTGATGCCCACCTTTGCAGATCATTTGAATAAGTGCCGTTCCGAATTGTGCCCCTGTAAAAGCAACGACGATATAGACAATCTGCTTGATTGCCGGATTGAGATGGCCGATGGCCACGTGACTTTCAATATAACGAATTGGATCAATAGTACCGCCAACCGCAGCGACCATCGCCCAAATCTTAATATTTTCCGAAATGGTCAGCATTTTCTCAGTTGGAGATTGCAAGGTTAATACGGCTGCGATACCGCTTAACATACTGCCTCCGAATACGACTCCAAACGCAATGCAGAAATACATGATAATACTTGCCCAAAAGCCAGCCATGTGCCAATCGCTTCCTTTCTACTGAGTTGGAGGACATACTCTCACTACTACTGTATGGGACTGGCTAGCTCCAATATGATAAAATGCATGGAAATAAATCAATAAGAAGGGGGGAACCAGCGGATGAGTTCGTTTGTACATCTGCATGTGCATAGTGAATATAGCTTATTAGATGGTGCGGCACGGATGGAGGAGCTTGTTACACAAGCGGCCAATCTGGGCATGACATCTTTGGCGCTGACAGATCATGGCGTCATGTACGGGGCGATTGCATTCTACAAAGCTTGCAAACAGCGGGGCATCAAACCAATTATTGGCTGTGAGGTTTACTTCACTTCGAGTTCCATTCGTGAAAAAGGATCGCGGCAGGAACAGCCGATTTATCACCTTATTTTGCTTGCCAAAAATTTCAAAGGCTATCAAAACCTAATGAAGCTCACGTCGATTGCACATCTACAGGGCTTTCACTATAAACCACGTATTGATTTAGAGCATTTATCCCAGCATTCGGAAGGGCTCATTTGCCTTAGTTCCTGCTTAGGGAGTGAGGTTTCTCAGCATTTGCTGCATAACCGATACGACGAAGCTCGTAAAGCAGCAGAGCGTTACCGCGACATATTCGGTGATGATTTCTTTCTGGAGATTCAAGATCACGGCATGATTGAGCAGAAAAAAGTAATGGTTTCCATGATTGAATTGAGCAAAGAAACCGGGATTCCGTTAATTGCAACGAATGATGTGCATTATGTAACAGAGCCAGATCATGTAATGCAGGATATTCTTATTTGTATAGGCACTGGCAAAACGGTAGAGGACACGGATCGGCTCAAGATGGGAACGAGTCAGATGTATTTGAAAAGCGAGGAGGAAATGCGACGCTTATTCGTCCATGTGCCTGAAGCGCTTGCGAATACAGCTGTGGTTGCCTCGCGCTGTGACTTAGAACTGACGTTCGGTAAGTCGATTTTGCCAAGCTTCCGTCCGATTCCGGAGCATTTAACCGCAGGTGCTTATTTGCAGGAGCTGTGCAGACAAGGGCTGGAACAGCGTTACGGCAGCAAGCCAGAGTGGCATGATGCAGGCCATCCGATGAGGAAACAGGCCGAAGAGCGACTCTCTTATGAGCTTGGTGTCATCGCAAACATGGGCTTCTCCGATTACTTCTTAATCGTATGGGACTTTATTCGATTCGCGCATGAGAAACGGATCATGACAGGGCCAGGACGGGGATCCTCGGCAGGAAGCTTAGTTGCTTATGTGCTTCGCATAACGAATGTAGATCCGTTGCAATATAAGCTGCTGTTTGAACGGTTCTTGAACCCAGAACGGATATCCATGCCCGATATCGATATCGATTTTAGCGATGAACGACGGGATGAAGTCATTGATTATGTCGTTGCCAAATATGGTCATGAACACGTTGCCCAAATTATTACCTTCGGAACGATGGCGGCGAAGGCCGCAGTACGAGATGTAGGGCGTGTTCTCAATGTGCCTTACGGGGATGTGGATCGGGCAGCGAAAGCAATTCCGAATCAGCTTGGGATGACTTTGAAGGAAGCACTTCAGGTTAGCTCAGATTTGAAAGGGATGGTAGCCAGACAACCGAAGACCGCAGAACTGCTAGAGATGGCTATGCGCGTTGAGGGGATGCCGCGCCATGCTTCAACGCATGCTGCTGGTGTCGTCATTTCGCGAGAGCCACTGACGCATTACGTGCCTTTACAAGAAGGCACGACACAGACGGCACTCACGCAATATACGATGGAGCATTTGGAGGCGATCGGTCTCCTTAAGATGGATTTCCTGGGTCTGCGGACACTTTCCATTATTGAACGAACGGTCGATTGGCTTTCCCAAATGGAAGAGGTTCAGATTAACTTCGATCTCCTGAATATGGATTCGGATGATATCACCTATGAGATGCTCAGCAAAGGGGAAACAACCGGCGTTTTCCAATTGGAATCAACCGGCTGTCGCAAGGTCCTCAAGGACTTGAAGCCATCTGAATTTGAAGATATTATTTCCGTCTTAGCCTTATATCGTCCAGGTCCGATGGAGTTTATTCCCAAATATATTGCCGGTAAGCACGGACAAGTAGAGGTTGTTTATCCGCATCCAACGCTTGAGCCCATTCTACGTGACACTTACGGCATCATCGTTTATCAAGAGCAAATTATGCAAATTGCCTCGTCCATGGCGGGCTTCAGCTTAGGAGAAGCGGATCTACTGCGTAGAGCTGTTTCCAAAAAGAAGCGGGAAGTCCTCGATGAAGAGCGTACACATTTCGTGTCGGGAAGTTTACGTCAAGGCTTTAACGCGGATGAAGCGAACCATGTATATGATATGATCGTGCGTTTTGCCGATTACGGCTTTCCGCGCGCGCATGCTACAGCCTATGGGGTTCTTGCCTTCCAAACGGCTTATCTTAAAGCACATTATCCGATCTACTTCATGGCATCCATGCTAACAGCAGTCATGGGGAATCATCGTAAAGTTGCTGAGTACGTAGATGAGTGTCGACGTGTGAAGCTCGCTGTTCTGCCGCCGGATGTGAATGGCAGCGGAACAGTGTTTACGCCCGATTCGAAAGCTGGAGCTATCCGTTTTGGTTTGGCCGCTATCAAAAATGTCGGAACACAAGCGATCGACGCCATTCTTAGCGAGAGAAAGAAAGCTCCGTTTGAGAGCTTGCTCGATTTCTGTCGACGGGTGGACCTTCGCGTAGTTAATAAAAGAGTCGTTGAATCCCTCATCCAAGGGGGCGCCTTCGATTCGCTTGGCGGTCACCGCGCCCAGCATCTCGCGATTCTCGATGAAACCATCGCTTCCGCTACGAAATGGCGCAAGGAACGGGACGATCTGCAGCTTCACCTGTTCGGATTCGTTGAGGAACCGAACTGGGAGGTGGAAGTGCCGAATATCCCTCCAATGCCGCAATCCAAGCAGCTTGAGCTCGAGAAAGAGCTGCTCGGCATGTACATCTCTGGTCATCCGCTGGATGCCTATGCGGAACAGCTGGCAGAGCTGGATGCTGTGATGCTGCATCAGTTAGCAGAGCTTCCAGATAACAGCGATGTTCTGGTTGCCGGGATGATCCTCTCGAACAAGACGATCGTCACCAAAAAAGGTGACCCGATGGCGTTCATGGAGCTGGAGGATCGCATTGATAAGGTCGAGGTGGTCTTGTTCCCCGAGACCTGGAAGAAGTCGGCTCCGCTCGTGCAGAAGGGCAGACTCGTCCTCGTCCGTGCGAAGCTGCAGCTTCAGGACGAGGACCCGCCCAAGCTGCTCGCGGAGCAGCTTGCCGCGCTGGACGACCCGGAGGCCGTCCAGCGGCTTCGCCGGCAGCCTGCGGGCAGACGATCCCCTGACGACGTCAGGGATCGTGCACCGCGCCCGGCTGCCCCGCAGAGCGGCGCGCGCAGCGCCGCTCCTGCACCGCAGGCGGCCCCGGCAGCGGGCCGCCCAGAGCCCCGCGCTGAGGCTGAGGCGAAGCCGCAGCGCGTGTTCGTCAAGATCACGGCTGACTGCGAGCAGCCGGATAAGCTTCTGCAGCTGAAGGCGCTGCTGAAGCTGCATAAGGGCCAGCTTGCGGTTGCGCTTTTCTATGAAAGCAGCAACAAGCTCTTGGCCTTGAGCGACCAGTATCGGGTCGATCCGAACAAGGATCTTACGCGCATGATCGAGACGATTATGGGCAAAGATTCCGTTCGAGTGAAATGAGAAAATCTCAATCCAGGCCATTCAACCACTTTGAAAAATATGAAAATATTCAATCTCCGATTTCGCTGGCGGGGAAACTGCCCTAGCGCACAATTGTTGTGCGCAAGCGAGAGCCGTCCGACGGGGGAACTGCCCTAGCGCACAATTCTTGTGCGCAAGCGAGAGCCGTCCGACGGGGGCAATGCCCTAGCGCACAATTGTTGTGCGCAAACGAGAGCCGTCCGACGGGGGAACTGCCCTAGCACACAATTGTTGTGCGCAAGCGAGAGCCGTCCGACGGGGGAACTGCCCTAGCGCACAATTCTTGTGCGCAAGTGAGCGCAATCCGTCGTGGGAACTGCCCTAGCGCACAATTGTTGTGCGCAAGCGAGCACAATCCGTTGTAGGCACTGCCCTAGCGCACAATTCTTGTGCGCAAGCGAGTGCAATCCGTCGTAGGCACTGCCCTAGCGCACAATTCTTGTGCGCAAGCGAGAGCCGTCCGTCGTAGGCACTGCCCTAGCACACAATTGTTGTGCGCAAGCGAGAGCCGTCCGACGGGGGAACTGCCCTAGCGCACAATTCTTGTGCGCAAGCGAGTGGTAAACATGACTTCCTCCGCATATGAATAGGAACCCGGCTTTTCTTATTCATATTAGCATTCCATTGCTAGGAGGAGGATTTATGACCGAACAACACATGATCCAGCTACTCCAGAAACGCGGCGTGTCCGTGGATCAAGTCTCAGAAATTGTATACAAGCTGCAGAAGCCGTATAATGATCAACTCACGACCCAAGAATGTGTAGACAGTGTTATGGCAGTACTTTCCAAGCGTGAAGTGCAATACACCCTCTATACAGGGATTGCACTGGATGAATTAGCCGAGAAGAAAATGCTCCCAGAGCCGCTGCAATCGATTCTTGAAGTCGATGAACCTCTCTATGGGGTAGACGAGACGTTAGCTCTTGGAATTGTTCATGTTTATGGAATGATTGGTTTAACCAGCTTTGGCTATTTGGATAAGGAAAAAATAGGGATTATTCGCGCTTTGAATGATGATCGCAGCGCTGTACATGTGTTTCTAGATGATTTAGTTTGTGGATTAGCGGCAGCAGCCTCAGCCAGAATCGCGCACCAAAATGAGCATGCGCCCGATTATAGCTCTAAACACCGTCTGGACTAAGCCATACTAGTTCAGGCTTTATTTTACATTTAGAAATGATAGGTTTCTCGCGATAAATCTGATATATTTCTAGATAAACGCTCACGTCCGAAGCGGACTGTGTAGTCGTTTATTTTCGTTTCCATGATGTGCTCTGTTGCGGGCAAAAGTGGAATTATGCTATCATTATTGCATTGTGTGTTCCTATGCGTATAAAGGATGTTATTATCGTCATTGCTTAGTTGCCTTAGTTGTTGTAGTTGCACGTCATAGGAGGTTTATTCATGTGGACGGTGATCTATATAGCTCCTACTGCGAAAATTGCAGAGCGGATTAAACAGAGACTGACGGAAGAAGGTTTTCTAGTTCAGGTACGAGGCATCTCTTTATCCAAAAATCAGTTTGAAATTGTTGTTCCCGAAGGGGAGCTGGAAGAAGTACAAGAAGTGCTCAATTCTATTTTACATAGATAGTTAAAGTAGAACTAAGAAACGTGGCTTGTCAGAGAATATAGATCATAGCCAAGTAGAGGTGGAAATGTGCTAAAGGATTTATTTCAAAAGCGAAAATATGCAACGATTCCTTCCGAGAGAACGAAAAGGGATATTCCTGAGGGTTTAATGAATAAATGTCCGAAGTGTGGCACGATTCAAACAAGCAAAGAGCTTGAAAAGAATCTAAAAGTGTGTACGTCTTGCGGTTATCATTATCGTTTAAGTGCATCCGAACGAATCCAACTTACGCTCGATGAAGGTCAATTTGTAGAATTTGATGCGGATATGATCTCCGAAGATCCCTTGCAGTTTCCTGATTATGTCGAGAAATTGGACAAAGCCAAGAACGCAACGAAACTTCAAGATGCGATTATGACGGGTCAAGGAACAATTGGCGGATATCCGGTTATCGTTGCTGCGATGAGCTTCGATTTTATGGGAGGCTCGCTAGGTTCCGTTGTCGGTGAGAAAATGACGAGAGCCGTCGAAATTGCGATTGAGAAAAAGCTTCCGATTCTCATTTATTCCACATCTGGTGGCGCACGTATGCAAGAAAGTATTCTTAGCCTTATGCAAATGGCCAAAACGAGTGCAGCATTGTCCAGACTCAGTGAGGATGGCGGATTATTCATATCTATTATTACAGATCCGACGTTCGGCGGGGTTTCGGCGAGCTTTGCGATGCTTGGCGATATTATTATTGCAGAGCCGGCTGCTTCGTTTGGTTTTACGGGCCGTCGTGTTATCGAGCAAACGATTAAGCAGAAGCTTCCAGATAATTTCCAAACATCTGAATTCAATCTCGAGCACGGTCAGCTCGACAAGGTCGTCTGCCGCAAGGATATGAGACCGACGTTAATTAAGCTGCTCGACATGCACGGAACGAAGGAGGAGGCGACTTATGGCGGGTGAAATGCCGTTTGAACAGCCACTGGCGGAACTAAAAAGCAAAATTGCAGAGCTGCGTAAATTTGGGGCAGAGAAGCAAATCGACTTTTCAGAGGAAATTCGTCGTTTGGAAGAAAGATATGCGCAATTAGAAGATGAATTGTATACAACGATGACGTCTGCGGAGAAAATGCAATTAGCACGTCATCCGCAAAGACCGACGACGATCGATTATATTAATACGATTTTTACGGATTTCATCGAGTTTCATGGTGACCGCTTATATGGGGATGATCTAGCCATCGTTGGTGGACTGGCAAAACTAAACGGGGTAGCCGTGACGGTTGTTGGTCACCAAAAAGGGAAAGATACGAAGGATAATATCGCACGTAATTTCGGATGTCCGCACCCGGAAGGATTCCGTAAAGCGCTCCGTTTGATGCGTCAAGCTAACAAATTTAAGCGTCCTATTGTGACATTTATTGATACCAAAGGGGCGTTCCCTGGGAATGCTGCGGAAGAACGCGGTCAAGGAGAAGCGATTGCCAGAAATCTACTGGAAATGGCCTCTTTTCGTGTGCCGATCATCTGTATCGTTATCGGAGAGGGCGGCAGTGGCGGCGCTCTTGCATTAGGTTTAGGCAATAAGGTGTTAATGTTGGAGAACGCGATCTATTCGGTTATTAGTCCCGAAGGCGCGGCTTCGATTCTTTATAAAGATGCTTCTAAAGCATTACACGCGGCAGAAGCTATGAAAATTACGGCTGATCACATCCTTGAACTCGGTGTCATCGATGGGATCATACCGGAGCCAAAGGGCGGCGCTCACCGGGATTTAACAACACAAGCCGAACATATTAAATCAGCGATCTGGGAACAGCTTCAGCAACTGCTAAGTTTGAACGAACAGGAGCTGCTCGAGGACCGTTACCGGAAATTTAGAGATATCGGTCGGTTCACATTCACTCAGGAGGGTAACAGTAACCATGCGTAAAACGAAAATTGTCTGTACGATTGGACCAGCAAGCGAATCACAAGAGAATCTCAAAAAGCTTCTAGAAGCGGGCATGAACGTTGCTCGTCTTAACTTCTCCCATGGAGATTTTGAAGAGCACGGTGCCCGTATACGCAACCTTCGCGCTGCATCCGCCGAGACTGGTAAAATAGCTGCTATTTTGCTGGATACCAAAGGACCGGAAATCCGTACAGGTAAGCTAAAAGAAGAGCCAATTGAGCTTGTTCAGGACAAGCATATTATTTTGACAACCGAAGAAATTCTAGGGGATACAGACCGTATCTCAGTTACGTATTCGGATCTGCCGCGTGATGTTAAAGTCGGATCAACGATTCTGATCGATGATGGTTTGATCGGTCTTACGGTTGTTGAAATTCGTGGAACAGAGATCGAATGCCGTATCGTCAATGGCGGAACGATCAAAAGTAAAAAAGGTGTTAACGTACCAGGCGTGAAAATCAGCCTTCCCGGTATCACAGAAAAAGATGCGAATGATATTGTGTTTGGTATCGAACAAGGTGTAGATTTCATCGCAGCTTCTTTCGTGCGTAAAGCAAGTGATGTCATGGAAATCCGTGAATTGCTGGAGCGTCACAACGCTTCGCATATCCAAATCATCTCCAAAATCGAAAACCAAGAAGGCGTTGACAACCTTGACGAAATTCTTGAAGTTTCTGACGGTTTGATGGTTGCTCGTGGAGATCTTGGTGTTGAGATTCCTGCTGAGGATGTGCCCGTTGTTCAAAAGCAAATGATCAAAAAATGTAACATCGTTGGTAAACCGGTTATTACCGCTACAATGATGCTAGATTCCATGCAACGTAACCCGCGTCCTACACGTGCGGAAGCAAGTGACGTAGCGAATGCGGTATTCGACGGAACAGATGCAGTAATGTTATCTGGTGAGACAGCAGCTGGGAAATATCCAGTTGAATCCGTTGAAACGATGGCTCGTATTGCTGAGCGTGCAGAAGCGGCTTTGGAATATAAAGAAATTTTCCTTCGTCAAGCGCAAGCGCAACAAGTAACCGTAACAGAGGCGATCTCACAAGCGGTAGCGAACTCTGCTTTGGAGTTAGGCGCGAAAGCGATTCTAACGGCAACAGAAAGTGGCTATACAGCGCGTATGGTATCCAAATACCGTCCGAAGTCCCCGATTATCGCAGTTACACCAAGTGAGCAAGTGATTCGTCGTTTATCCCTAGTTTGGGGTGTAATCCCTGTGATGGGCGTAGAAGCGAAAACAACGGATGAGCTATTCAACCTAGCGGTAGAGAGCTCCATCAAAACAGGTATCGTTTCCCTTGGCGATATCGTTGTAATTACAGCAGGCGTGCCAGTAGGCCGCTCTGGAACAACGAACCTAATCAAGGTTCATCACGTTGGTGAGATGATTGCCAAAGGAACAGGCATCGGAATGCAAACGGCGACAGGTACTGTTGTAACGGCGCGTACACCGGAAGAAGCTAACGCGAAGATGGTAGACGGAGCTGTGCTTGTAACAGTTTCAACAGATAAAGAGTACATGCCGGCTGTTCAAAGAGCATCTGCCTTGATTACCGAAGTGGGCGGCATCACGTCTCACGCGGCAGTCGTTGCACTTAGCCTTGGAATTCCAGTCATCGTAGGTGTGGAAAATGCAGTAGAACTAATTAAAGACGGTACAGAAGTTTCCATTTACCCAGAAGTAGGTGTTATCTACTCAGGTCAAGCGAGCGTTCTGTAAGCGAAGCGATAAGGAAGAGTGAAGCAAGAGTACGATCTTGCTTCACTCTTTTTTGGCGTCTGTAGCGCCAAATTTATAGCTGCGACCAACCTATGATATAATGAGGATACCAATAGTTATCGGGAGGATCAGCATGACTCAGGAACGGTGGCATCAACAACAGCTGCGTGTGCGTTATCAGGAGACGGATCAGATGGGGGTTGTGTACCATGCCAATTATTTGACTTGGTTCGAAATCGGCCGTACAGAGCTTATACGATCCCTAGGCTATCCCTATCGTAAAATAGAAGAAATGGGACTCTTACTTCCCGTTACAGAAGCGGATCTCAAGTTCAAGAAACCAGCACGATACGATGATCTCGTGGGTATCTATACAAGCGTGTCACAATCAAGCAGCGTGCGGCTGCAATTCGCATATGAAATTCGAAGAATAAACGACGATCTCACCGAAGAATTGCTGGTGACTGGAACAACTGGTCATGTTTGGGTGAATCCTTCTTGGAGGCCCGTACGTATAGAGAAGGAAGCGCCAGAATTGTGGCTGCTTATTGCGAAGTATACTGAGGACGGAGGCTAAACCTATGTTTCGTTGGATTATCGCTATTCTTATTCTTGTACCAGCTGTAGAAATTACCATGTTGATCATGCTTGGACATCTAGTCGGAGGTTGGATGACCTTCCTGTTAATCATAGCGAGCGGTTTCTTAGGTGCTTACTTTGCGAAGCGAGAGGGACGCAAGGTGATGGAGTATGCGAAGTTCGAGTGGTCTCAGGGGCAGCTGCCAGCGCAGCAAATCCTCGATGGGATTTGTATTTTCCTTGGAGGGATTTTGCTCATTACACCGGGATTCATTACGGATATTCTAGGTTTCCTGCTCGTCTTTCCTTACACAAGACCGATTTTTAAAGTATTCCTGCTGGCGATCATACGTAAGCAAATCGGCAAAGGCAACATGCACATCATCAATCGCAGATAAGCTAAGAGTAAACGAAAGGCTCGGTCATCCTCCTATTCAGGAGGTGCCGAGCCTTTGTGTATGTATGCTGCAATATCGTGGAAGATTCTTGCCCGATAGAAAGCGGTTATTAGGATAAGGGAGACAGGTCCAACGATGAGTCCCAACAGCCCAAATAGTTTTAACCCCACGAACATCGCAATAAGTGTAGCAAGTGGATCTAGGCCGACTGAGGAGGCTAAAACCTTGGGCTCCATAATTTGCCGCGCGATCACAATAACGCCATACAGGACACTGAGCCCAATACCCAGCATGATATTCCCTTGAGCGAAGAAAACATAGAGGATCCATGGCACCATCACTGCGCCTGTTCCCAGATACGGCATCAGGTCCGCTAAACCAGTTAATAAGCCGATGGTGATCGCATAATCAACTCGGAGTATTAGCAAGCCGATGATCACGACGAGTGCAGTGAGCGAAACGAGTATCAGCTGAGCTCTTAAATAGCCGAACAAGGCTTTCTGTAAATCCGTGCGGATCAATTTGGTCGTTTTAACAATCACGTCAGAAAAGATTCCCTTATAGCGTTTGATGAGCCCGTACCAGTCTTTACTGATGAAAAAAGTGGCCAACATGACGATGATCGTGATCGTTGCGATATTAGGCAGAGAAGTCAGGAAAGCTTTGAGTGCTGCAAACGTATAAGTGATGACCAATTTACTAATGTCGGCAATAGAACCAGCTGTGGAGGAGAGATTCGTGTTAACAGTCTCCTGATATTTGGGATTATTTTCAAAAAACTCATTCACGCGTTCGATCCATTGCTGGAAAGTGACTGAATTAATGAATACATTAAATTCCTCGACCCACCGATTGATCTGAAGTTGAATCGTATCCGCAAGGGAGCCTAGTTCCACGACAATATTAGCAACAAGCAAGGTGATAATCGTAACCATCGCACCTAAGAAGAGGAGCATGGATAACGTGACAGACAGCCACCGTGGCAGTTTTAATTTGAATTGAAAGAAATTAACAAGCGGATTAAGCATAAGTGCGATAATCCAACCAAAAATAAAAGGGTAAATGAGTGGAATGATATAGTAAAAGGCAATAGCTAGTAAGAAGAGAATTATGGCCACCCATATGCCTCTGAAAATTTGGTGAACCAGTCGCGGATTTAGGATACCCATGGTAGGAATCACTCCTTGTTTCAAGTCATTTATATTGTAACATGAACGTGGATAAATACGGAAATATCATGATCTTTACAAAATCTTAATATATTGAAATACGGGGAATTGGATTGTCGCCTCCCTAATACGCATAGTACAATGAAGATATTAGATCACTAAAAATGGAAAAATACTGGAGGATTTATGAGTATTGCGCGCGAACCAGAACTGAAGGATGTTAAAGAACTCAAAGAAGTCAAAGAAGTCAAAGAGATTTCAACCAAGTACTTAAATCGTGATTTGAGCTGGATCGAGTTCAATTGGCGTGTGCTTGAGGAAGCGCAGGATGCGAGTACACCACTACTAGAGCGTGTGAAATTTCTGTCGATCGTATCGAGCAACCTCGATGAATTCATGAGTGTTCGTGTCGCAGGACTCAAGGATCAGATTAAGGCTGGCTATACCAAAAAGGATTTCACCGGCTACACACCGGCAGGACTCATCAAACGCATTATGAAGCGCACGGCGAAAATGGTAACAGAGCAGTACAAGACATACCGAGAAGTGACGCGGCTTTTGATGAAGGAAGGCATTGTATTTACCGAGTATGAGGATCTAAACACGTCTCAGAAAAAAGCTATGGATGCCTACTATCATGACATTATATTCCCTGTATTGACGCCGATGGCAGTCGATCAGAGCCGTCCTTTTCCACTTGTACATAATCAGTCTTTATATTTGGCCGTTTTACTTGTACGCGAAGGTGAAGACTTGGATGAGGAGCCTTATTTCGCAATCGTCCAAATTCCTAGTAACTTAGCACGCTGCATACCTGTTCCAACCCGTTCCAATAGTAAAAAGACAGAATTTATTCTGCTTGAGGAACTGATTGAGCATCACATTCAATCGCTATTCAGCGGGTATACACCGATTTCTGTACATGGCTTCCGTGTCACGAGAAATGCGGATCTAACGCTTAACGAAGAAGGCGCGGAGGATTTGCTGGAAGAGATCGAAAAGGAGCTTAGACGCAGACGCTGGGGCTCTCCTGTGAGGTTAGAGGTACAAGAGGGGATTCATCCCTACGCGCTTGCCCAATTGCAGGATGAGTTTGAGATTGAAGAGCAAATTTTTGAAATCGACGGTCCTTTAGATATTACTTATTTTATGAAGCTCGCAAGTACGTTGAATGGTTTTGAAAATCTGCGTTATCCGCGCGTGGTGGCCAAATACCCGGTTGAGTTTGAGGATGAAACTGACTTTTTCAGCATTCTCAAAATGAAAGATGTCCTCGTTCATCATCCGTACGAGACATTTGATGCGGTGACGGACTTTATCGTCCATGCCGCTTATGATCCACACGTATTGGCCATCAAGATGACCTTATACAGGGCGAGTGGTAAATCGCCGATTATTCAGGCATTGGCTAGAGCGGCTGAATCCGGTAAACAAGTGACGGTAGTTGTCGAACTGAAAGCAAGGTTCGATGAAGAACGGAATATCGCTTGGGCGAGAATGCTGGAGAAATCGGGCTGCCACGTCGTTTACGGGCTAGTCGGACTCAAAACGCATGCCAAAATCACACTTGTCGTTCGTCAGGAAGAGCATACGCTTCGTCGTTATGTTCATGTCGGAACAGGTAACTACAATGACAGTACGGCTCGGCTCTATACGGATGTAGGCTTGTTCACGTCCAACAGTGTGATTGGAGAAGATGCTTCAGCGCTATTCAACGAAATCACGGGCTATTCTGCCCCTCATGATTGGCAATCCTTTGCTGTCGCGCCAACGGACTTGAAAGATAAGTTGTTTGAGCTCATCGCACGTGAATCGGCGCATGCTAGAGCTGGTCGTCCAGCTCGGATTATTGCGAAAATGAACTCCCTATCGAATCAAGAAATGGTGGATGCGTTATACGCGGCGTCACAAGCTGGCGTGAAGATCGAACTCATCATTCGAGGCGTCTGCTGCTTGAGGCCAGGTGTGCCTGGTCTAAGTGAGAATATTACCGTGCGGAGTATTGTAGACCGATTCTTGGAACATTCGCGGCTTTACTATTTCGAAAATGGGGGACATGTCGATGTCTATCTGTCTTCGGCAGATTGGATGACGCGTAATTTAACCCGGCGAATTGAGTTGATGTGCCCGGTTTTGGACAGAGATATGAAGAAAATGATGATTCAAATTCTAAACGTAACGCTCCATGATAATGTCAAAGCGAGAGAGCTCATGCCCAATGGGATGTATACGCGCATAAAAAATGAACTGACCCCTTATCGGAGCCAGTTCGAGGCAATGCGAATTACTTCATGGAAAAGACTTCGGATTGAATCTTAAGCTTAATGCCCCAGATTTTATCGAAATCTTTGGTGAATGTGTTCAGCTCCTTGAGTTCCAAGAAAGGGTTGTGCGCACAAAGCAGATTAAGATTCATGGAAGTATCATTACGTTGGATACGGATGTCCGCATGGATGGGTTGTGTCTCGCTGGCATCCATGGCCATGGCAAGCTTAAGGACGGCACCAAGCTTAATGATTAAGTTAACATCGGATTCCAGTAATAGGTCCTTGTAAACAAGTGCCTGCTGCTGGGTCCGATTTTTTGTTTTGAATGTGGCGATGAGCGAAGCGATGACAATCTCCCGATGACTGAGGCCGTCAATATGTGCTTCTTGAATCATATATTCGGTGTGCTTCAAGTACTGGTAGTAATGGACGCTCACACCAATTCGGTACAAAAGAGCAGCTGTGTGCAGCAACAGCCTACCGCGTGCATCTATATCTGTCGATGGTGCTAGCGCATCGTACAGTTGCATGGCTAAGATATCGACATGCCGAACATGTGCGACAGCTGCATTCGGGTGGAGTGTCAGTATATTCTGAATGCTGGCTTCCAAAACGTTAGCTTTCACCGGTTGCTTCGGATTATAAGTTTCAAAGAAAAGTCCGTCGCGTAAGCCAGATCCACTGATGAAACAAGATGAGGATTTCGCGGCTTCGAAGATCGTCTCTAGAATAAGCAGGCCAGGCACAATAATATCGACTCGTTCTTTGGCGAGGCCATCGATTTTTTTCCTTTTTTCAATAGTTAATGTGGATAAAAGTATCGAAAATTCTTGAAGTTCACCTGGCTTCATGACGTAATTGTGAGCCAGTTGGAGCGGGTAATTATTTCGCTTGCGGCTCATTTTGCCAAGTGTACGGATCGTCCCACCTAGGCCAACCATAGGAAGATTAGGGGATTGCATAATCCATGGCTGAGATGCGATGGCTTCATGTACCATTTTGCGAATATCAGCCATCTCTTGATCCGTTAAATTAGCGCCCTTCATAAATTGACGCGTGGTATTCACGGCACCGAAAGGAAAAGAGACACTTTGGACTAACTCCCGATCTTTTACTAAAGAAACTTCCGTGCTTCCTCCACCAATATCAATAATCATGCCATTGCGGATATCCATCGAGTTAATGACGCCTAAATAACCATACCGAGCCTCCTCGAAGCCGCTCAGAACCTCAATCGTGAGCCCTGTTTGTTCCTCGAGAATACGTACGATTTCTGACGTGTTGGCAGCGTTACGAACTGCGGCAGTAGCAACGGCTCGAACAGTTGTAACAAATTGAGACTGGCATAACCTGGCATAGTGGGTTAAGATAGGAACGATTGAAATAATATCTTTGTTATGTAAGATGCCATCAGGACCCATGCGTTCGCTAAGTCTTGCGGAATCTTTATGCTCACTTACAACGCGATAAGCTCCATGGGCATTTATTTCATAAATGACAAGTCGGATGGAGTTGGATCCGATATCGATGATGCCAATCCTAGCTGCAAGGTTGCTCATTGTGTCGCTCCTTTATAACTTAATTCACGGATTCATTCCTTACATTGTATCAATCTCGCACAAGGTCTACAAATTTTTCCGCGCACATTGCATAATTCGAGAAAATTAACAAAAACTTGTATCGTGTGTTTGGAAACTGTGTACGAAAAATGGTGTAAAAATTCCGCCAAAAAGAATTTCTATGGTAGTGATAATTTACTTCTATGACCTCTTTTGTTCACTTACCAAGTAAAATACTTTATTATTAAGAGAAGAAAACAGCAATATTATGCTAATAGAGTAGCTAAGGAGAGATTCCCATGTCTGCAACCAAAGGTTTAGAAGGAATTGTAGCCACAACCTCGTCGATCAGCTCCATTGTAGATGGCGTGCTTACGTATCGCGGGATTGATATTGATGACCTCGCAGAAAATGCGACTTTTGAAGAAGTTATTTACTTACTTTGGTTCGGTAAATTGCCTACTCAAGCTGAGCTTGAGAAATTGCAAAGCGACCTGAACGCATACAGCCAAGTACCAGACGCGGTAATTGATCTTATTCGTACATTCCCGAAAGATGTGAATTCCATGGCTGCGCTTCGTACAGCAGTTTCTGCACTTGCCCTGTATGATGCCGAAGCAAATGATTCAAGTTCGGAATCCAATGTGCGCAAAGCGATCAAATTGCAAGCGCAAATCCCTGCTATTATCGCGGCATTCGCACGTATTCGTGAAGGCAAAGAGCCAGTAGCTTCCCCAGGATATTCTTCTGTAGCTGCTAACTTCTTGTTCCAACTGACGGGTAACGAGCCGGATAAAGTTGCCATCGAAGCGTTGGACAAAGCATTGGTACTTCATGCTGACCACGAGTTGAATGCATCCACATTCGCTGCGCGTGTAACTGTAGCAACACTGACAGATATCTACTCAGGTATTACTTCCGCAATCGGCACACTCAAAGGACCTCTTCACGGTGGTGCTAACGAAGCGGTAATGGTTATGCTTGAAGAGATCGGTACTGTTGAGAACGTTGTTCCTTACATTAACGGTAAATTAGAGCGCAAAGACAAAATCATGGGCTTTGGTCACCGCGTTTACAAAAACGGCGATCCTCGTGCAAAGCACTTGCAAAAAATGTCCTATGAGCTTGGCAAATTGACAGGTAACCTGAAATGGTACGAAATGTCCATTAAAGCAGACGAGTTGGTAACAGGTCTTAAAGGTTTGAAACCAAACGTTGACTTCTACTCGGCATCCGTATACACGACGCTAGAAATCCCACGTGACTTGTTCACGCCGATCTTCGCGATCTCCCGTACTTCCGGTTGGGCAGCTCATATTCTTGAGCAGTACGAGAACAACCGCTTGATCCGTCCTCGCGCTGAGTACACAGGTCCAGTTAACCAAAAATATATCCCAATTGGCCAACGCTAATTGTTAGTTCTTTAAGCTCAAGGTGCGGGTAGTTCGGTACCCTACCCCAGGTATCTGGGGGAGTACTGTAACTCCCGTCACTTTTTGTGTGCCTAGCTATGCACAGCATATAGAAAAGAAATCATTTTCATACAAATTTGAGGAGGAACTATTCACATGCCACAATTCGAAACTTACGAGCTACCAACAGAAGGACAAAAAATCACGATCGAAAACGGTGTACTTCAAGTCCCGAATAATCCAATTATCCCTTTCATCGAGGGTGACGGTACAGGTCCTGACATCTGGGCAGCTTCCGTACGCGTTCTAGATGCAGCAGTTGAGAAAGCATACAAAGGCGAGAAGAAAATCGCTTGGTACGAAGTATTCGCTGGTGAGAAAGCATTCAATAAATTCAACAGCTGGTTGCCAAATGATACGTTAACAGCTATGCGCGAATACATCGTGTCCATCAAAGGACCTCTAACTACACCAATCGGTGGCGGTATCCGTTCCCTGAACGTGGCACTTCGTCAAGAGCTTGATCTTTACGTTTGTTCCCGTCCAGTTCGTTACTTCGATGGCGTTCCATCCCCAGTTAAACGTCCTGAGCTAGTTGACATGGTTATTTTCCGTGAAAACACAGAAGATATCTACGCAGGTATCGAGTGGGAAGCTGGTTCCGAAGCAGTTAAGAAAGTAATCTCCTTCTTGCAAAATGAAATGGGCGTTAACAAAATCCGTTTCCCTGAAACTTCAGGTATCGGTGTTAAACCAGTATCCTCCGAAGGTACAGAGCGTTTGGTTCGCGCAGCTATCGAGTACGCAATCAAACATGGCCGCAAAACGTTAACATTGGTTCACAAAGGTAACATCATGAAGTTCACAGAAGGCGCGTTCAAAAACTGGGGTTATGAGTTGGCTGAGCGTGAATATGCTGATAAAACATTCACATGGGCACAATACGATCGTATTAAAGAAGCAGAAGGCGCAGAAGCTGCAAACAAAGCACAAAAAGATGCAGAAGCTGCTGGCAAAATCATCGTAAAAGATGCGATCGCTGACATCGCGCTTCAACAAGTATTGACTCGTCCAACTGATTTCGACGTAATCGCTACATTGAACTTGAACGGTGACTACCTGTCTGATGCACTTGCTGCACAAGTTGGTGGTATCGGTATCGCTCCAGGAGCTAACATCAACTACTTGACTGGTCACGCAATCTTCGAAGCAACTCACGGTACAGCTCCTAAATACGCTGGTCTTGACGTTGTTAACCCAGGTTCCGTAATCCTTTCCGGCGTTATGTTGCTTGAGCACCTTGGCTGGTTGGAAGCTGCTGAGCTGATCTACAAAGGCTTGGAAACATCCATCAACAACAAAACCGTTACTTATGACTTCGCACGTTTGATGGAAGGCGCGAAAGAAATTAAGTGCTCCGAGTTCGCGAACGAAATCATCAAAAACATGGCTTAATTCGTGCCTATCGTTGAGTTAGACAAAAGATTATGAGGAGGTACATTTTAAATGGCTATTCGTCGTAATAAAATTACCGTTGTTGGCGCGGGTTTCACAGGTGCTACTACTGCTCTAATGCTAGCTCAAAAAGAACTTGGTGACGTTGTTCTACTTGATATCCCGCAATTAGAAAACCCTACAAAGGGGAAAGCACTTGACATGCTTGAGGCGGGTCCAGTGCAAGGCTTTGACGCTCAAATCACAGGTACTTCCAATTATGCGGATGCAGCTGGTTCTGACATTGTCATCATCACAGCAGGGATCGCTCGAAAACCAGGGATGAGCCGCGACGATCTTGTTAACACAAATGCGGGTATCGTGAAATCCGTTTGTGAGAACGTGAAGGAAGTTGCTCCTGATTCCATCGTGATCATTTTGAGTAACCCTGTTGATGCGATGACATACGTCGCTTACCAGGCGC
Organism: Paenibacillus plantarum; assembly: GCF_013141695.1. Lineage (GTDB taxonomy): Bacteria > Bacillota > Bacilli > Paenibacillales > NBRC-103111 > Paenibacillus_E > Paenibacillus_E plantarum. The sequence goes on along the minus strand of NZ_WHNY01000092.1, from coordinate 76,631 downwards.
TAGGTTTCCCGAAAAATCGCGTTATCGGTCAATCCGGTGTACTTGATACAGCCCGTTATCTGACGTTTATCTCGCAAGAGTTGAACGTATCCGTTGAGGATGTGAAGGGGGTTGTTATCGGTGGACATGGCGATGACATGGTACCACTCGTGCGCTACACATACGCTGGCGGGGTGCCTATTGAGAAGCTGATATCAGCTGATCGCATCGAAGCCATCGTTCAACGTACACGTACTGGCGGCGGCGAAATCGTTAACCTGCTTGGTAACGGTAGTGCATACTACGCACCAGCGGCTTCACTTGTGCAGATGACGGAAGCCATCCTGAAAGATAAGAAGCGAATCATTCCAACAATCGCGCTGCTTGAAGGCGAGTACGGCTATAACAACCTGTTCATGGGTGTTCTGACAGTTCTGGGTGCTAACGGCATCGAGAAAATTATGGACATCGAATTGACAGACGCTGAGCGATCAGCTTTGGACAAAACAGCTGAATCCGTACGTAATGTCATCAAAGTAGTGGCAGGTTAATAAATGAGAGGCCAGTCTCCTAGGTTTTAGGGGGCTGGCCTTTTTTTGTGAGGATGCACAAAAATTTGTTCTTTTTGTAAATTAATTTCCAGAATCTATCCCATGAGCATGGCCTGTGATACGATATGTATAGCCAATTACATTGGTTAATTATTCCATAGGATGGTGGGAATTGATGTTGAGAAGAAGTTGGTTTAGCAAGAGAGGCTTACGAAGATTGTGGGTTAGCGCGGCAATATTTAGTACATTTGTAAGTGTCGTACCGCAAGCATGGGCTGAAGGACCGAATGATCCAGCACCATCGATTACGCCAGCATCCCCCAATGGGAAAAAGGTATTGTTTGATAATACCCATGGTCAAACCGCAGGAGCGGCAGATTGGGTAATTGATGGGGCTTTTTCTGATTTCGCAAATGCGCTAGGAAACGCCGGTTACTATGTGAAGGAATTACGTAAAAGTACAGCAATTACACTTTCGGACTTATCTGCTTATGATGTATTCGTTATTGGGGAAGCTAATATTCCATATAAAACAACGGAACAAAGCGCTATGCTGCAGTACGTGCAAGCAGGCGGGAGCATTTTCTTCATTGGTGATCATTACAATGCAGATCGGAATAAAAACCGCTGGGATGCTTCCGAGGTATTCAATGGCTATCGGCGAGGGGCGTGGACGAATCCTGCCTTAGGGATGACTACCGCAGAGGCAACCTCGGCAGCGATGTCAGGCGTAGCCAGCTCAGACTGGTTATCCACGAACTTCGGTGTACGATTTAGATACAATGCACTAGGCGATATTACGGCTAATAACATCGTAACGGGTGCGCAAGGGTTTGGAATTACAAGCGGAGTATCCACGGTGGCTATGCACGCAGGTTCTACCTTAGCGATTACCAACCCTGACAAAGCGAAAGGTATTGTATACTTACCTGTTACAACGACGAAATGGGCAAGTGCTGTGGATCAAGGCGTATACAATGGTGGTGGCGTAGCGGAAGGACCGTATGTGGCTGTTTCCAAAGTAAGCGCTGGTAAAGCAGGTTTCATCGGTGACTCCTCGCCTGTTGAGGATGCAACACCGAAATATAAGCGAGAGGAAACAGGCGGAACGAAAACGACGTATGCCGGCTTCCAGGAACAGAATGATGCAACTTTGCTCGTCAATATGGTCAATTGGTTAGCTACCAAAGAAAGCTACACGAGTTTGACGCAGGTACCCGGATTGACTTTAGACACGGCGACCACGCTATTCACATGGGAACAGCCGGCTAACACGACGGAGCCGCAAGCGGAGCCATGGGCAACACCAGCAGCAGGGTATAAGTGGTATGATCCGACGACATTTAAAGTAGGATCATATGGGGTTGCTTCCTCTACGAATACAACGGACCCATATGCTTTCGTTCATCAAGCTCAACTTCCGAACCATTACGTATTCCAAGTGAAGATCATTATGAATGGGTTAGCTGCGAACTCGACCACAACTGGCTATAATTTGGGTATTTATAACGGCTCTGGTACACAAGTGGCGAAGGTACAGAATAGTGATGGCTCGTGGCCAGCTGCGTATGGCTACAGCACGAGCTTCTCGATGACAGCGAATGCGAGCGGGCACGCGGAGAAGATTGTGAATATCCAAATCAATACGACCGCATCTGGCGCAGCGAGCATGCGCATTAGACAGAACACGACGAATAAGTTCACAGAAGCTGTGACGATTGCGAATGTAGCAGCGGAGCCGCTGCCATAAGACCGTAAGATATAACTAAAAGGTAGAACAACGCCAGCTTCCTGGTTGGAAGCCTTCGGATGAATGGACAACGGAAGTCTTTTCAAGTCCATGTTCGGAGGCTTCCGCAGGGGGATTAGGAGTTGTTTTCTGCTTATTTAGTCACAGTTTTATGGAGATATGGTGAATTTGTAGGAATTTTGACATCGCTTTCTTGTTACCCTCATTCCGATTCTGTATACTAAAAGAGAACGATTCTAATTAAAATTGCGGAGGTCGACTTAATGCCAGAATCAGTGCAACATGTTATGCTGTTTTTACACGTAATTAGTGCTTTATTGCTTGGATCTTATGTTGTGTTCCCTTTCATTGTAGGACGAGCTGCTAGCTTATCCGGCGCAGGACAAGAAAGCTTCATGGGACTATTGGCTACGATCAACCGAATTGGTCAGTTTTCTTTGATCGTTACCTTCATCTCTGGAGGGGCAATGGTTAGCGAAGGTAGTTTCTCAGGTTTGTGGATGACACTTGCTATCGTTCTACTTGTCATTGTGGGGGCAGTTACAGGAATGATCGGTGGTCGCATCAAGAAATTGAGAGCGAATAGTGCAGCAGGTAAAAGTACAGCGGCGGATGCTGCAAAAATTAAAACATTCAGCTGGATCGGTTCTATCGCGGTTATCCTAGCAATTGTGATTATGACAAATCCTCAAATTTTGGCATAGTCTTAGAGATGTAAAGAACCTCCTTTCCAAGTGGAAAGGAGGTTCTTTGGTGTATGTTCGATGGACGCCAAAGCCCAGCTAGTTGCTGGATCTGCAGCATAGATGGATTTTCTCCAGCTAATTGAGCAGATTTTGAGTAGTTTCTTGATATAGATGGATTTTGTACTGCTAATTTCGCGCACATCGGCAAAATCGCTGAGTAATGGGCAAATTAGCTACATGAAATCCATCTAAATCAGATTATAGGCTGGATTTTGAGAATTTAGCTGGAGGTTTTCCAGTTATTCAAATCTGAGGCTGAGATTAGCTAGGATCCGCGATATCCAACGTGATTTCATCCAGCGTTTTCTCGAAGGAGGCGCTCATATGCTCCAAGAAGTAATCGACTTCCGGCATGTTCATCTTCTTCAAACTGTCGAGCACTTGTTGTTTGGCAACGACAAACTCACGGTTGCCGGTAGAGAGCTCTGTTAAGCATTTGATATAGGCTTCAATCAGATCAGCTGCCTTCACCCAGCGGTATAGCTCGGGGTCAGGATCTTGAATTAAGCCGCGATAAATGCTGCTGAGCGCTGGTGGGATCGTGCCGATCAGCCGTTCTACGGCGACATCTTCGATCTCACGGAAATTCCGCAGAATTTGCTCGTTGTTGTGTTTCACTGGCTGCGGGATGTCACCCGTCAGCACCTCGGAGGCATCGTGGAACAAAGCGATGGAGACGACGCGGTCGGTCGGGACATTCCCACCATAGACTTCGTTGGAGATGGTGCACAGCATGTGGGCAATCGAAGCTACGTAGAAGGAATGCTCGGCTACGTTCTCGCGGCGCATGTTCCACATGAGGCTCCAGCGGTCGATATATTTGAGACGATATAAGTAAGCAAAAAAATGATGATTCATAAGTTCCTCCTGAAGACGGACTGCATACATTCCGCAATTTATGGTACCTAACAGGTATATCACTTCGCCTATTTGAAGTCAACAAGTCGGGTGGGAGAGGTGGGGGTATGAATGGATGGAGCTGCGACAAGGGGAGGGCACGGAACCTATTCCCTACAGGCGCAGCTCCTGCGAATCTTTCCGATAACTGCCAGGCGTCGTGCCGGTAATTTTCTTGAAAATGCGGTTAAAGCTATTGACCGATGTATAGCGCAGCTTATCCGTAACCGCTTGGATGGAATTCTTCGGATCGCCAAGCAGCTCCTTGGCAATTCCGACTCGATATTGAATGACGTAGTCAACGAAATTGATGCCCATCATTTTTTTGAAGGAACGGCTTAGCTGTGAACTGCTGAGACCTACAAGATCGGCGCACAATTGCAGCGAAATATCCTGATCATAGTGGGCACGAATATAGGCGACAACCTCTTCAATCTGCTGGCGTTCAAAGGAGGTTTTCTCTGGCTGTGAAACGATTAATTTATCGAAAAATTGCTTGTGGAAAAAAGCTTCGATTTCTTGCAAGTTACGCTGACGCTCCAATTCCATTGTCAGATGCTTCATATTCACAGTTTCCGTATCCGTATGATAATCCTTCCCAACCGTATGAATCATCGCTCCTAGAAGTTGTGAGCAGTAGGTTTTCAGGACATCTGACGTCAACGAGCTGTCATCTTTTAACTGTTGAATGATCTGAGTAAACAGATCTTGGGCCTCTCCATAGTTCGAAACAAGCAGCGATTGCATAATAAGATTTTCCACTTCTACCAAGGCATCAGCCTGATCGGAAACAGAGGGATCTAACTCATCGCTAATGATGACGTGATTCGCACCTAAGGAGAAGCTATACCGCAGTGCATGCTTTGCTTGTAGGAATACCTCGTGAATACCGTGTAATCCCGCCTCGGAATAACCCGCTGAAATCACAAAATTTAATTTCAAATACGTACGAACCGCCTGAAGAAGCTCATTCGCGTATAGGCGCGACTGATGCGAACCCGCTTGATCAGGTTGATGAAGGATAGCAAATAGGCCAGGCTGGATCATCATGATCCGTGTGATGCCTTTTGCACTTAGAATTTCATTCACAATGTTTTCGATAGCGTAATAGAGAAGAAACTGATCATTCTTAGAGTATTGTGACTGCAGGAAGGACGAATCCGTTTCCAAAAGGAACAAGCAGATGGGCATCTGGTGGAAAGTGTCCTGCTGCAGCGTCGTAACGCTGGAATTGCCGAGTAAGAGACTCATGAGACTGTATTGCTCCACATGGGCATGATACTGCTCTAGGTTTTTTTTCAAAATGTCATTATGCTTCTCAACGTCTTGAATATGTTCCGTGATGAAATGAATTTCATCTTTGGCCTGTGTGGCATCTTGCTGTTTAAATACCCGTTGCGTAAGCTTCTGGACAGGCTGGTAAATGCTTTTGGACGTAAAGATAGCGATGATGATGGCTAATAAAATGAAGGCAATACTGACCCCGAATAAAATATTTCGCAGTTGATTCGTTTCTTTCGCTACTAAAGCAGTCGGGAGCACGGACACATAATACCAATCTCGATTAGCGGAATATACGGTGTTAATTAATGAAGGCTTCCCTTCGATAGTCATCGTGAAACGATAATTCGGCATGTTTTTACCATTGGTCAACTCGGAAAGAAAGCCTGTTGAGTCAATATGGCTGGCAACCTTTTTGGGATCAGAGTGCATGACGGCATCTCCAACAGAATTGACCACGAAATAAGTCGCAGGATCATTCGTATTCGCTTTCAAATGACTGCTTAGTGTTGCAGCATCCAGATATACGATAAAGAAACTGTTCACCACATTCGAGCCTGCCGTCGTTATCGGTCTAATATAGGTAATAACCGGTCGATCCAATCGTGTGTTTAGATGATTTCGCGTATCGATCCAGCTGCCATATTTGGTTAAGGCATGGGATTTTTCGATTACCATAGGATCAAGGAATTCATCAGGCTGAAGCAGTAAGCCACTGGAGGTAGCAATTTTATTGTAAGTGGTAGAGAAGAAATCAATTTCTACGACATTTTCCATCCCACTGCGCAGATTGGTTAAGACCGTGTACAAATCGTTGACCAACTGAAAGTTCTTGTAAGTTAAGTCTTCTTGCGTAAAGCGGCTGAGCGCCGAGTTATCGTAGGTATATTGCAGCATGAGTTCATCGAACTTCTTGAATTGATTGTTCATTTCTTTCTCAACCTGATTTAGAAAAACCTGATGCATCTGATCCGTCTGATCACTAATAATGCGATTACTAATCAAGGAAGAAGATAGAGCCATAATGGCAATTGGAATACTGGACAAAAGAATGAGTGAAATGAGCAGTCGATTTTTTAATTTCCAGCCCGGCCTTTTCATGGATAGGAATTGCTTAAGTCGGCGCCATGATTGAGTTTGCATATCCAATCTCCTTGTCATTAAACGATTCGCATAGTGTGAAAATAGTATATCATATCCGGATACGTCTCTAGGGAAATTGGGGGTACACTCTTTTTACAGGGACAGGCTTCGCCGTGCAAAAAAAGTTTATCAAGTGCTAATTCCAGCCGAATTGGCCTTTTTTCATATGCTTTTTTTGCGTAAAAATAGTTGATTGTCCTCGAATGGGGTCCTGCGTAATATTAGGCCCAAGGAGGTGAGGGCCAAATGAAAATAGGAGAGGAGCAAGGGAACGGGCATGGAGGCACATAAGAAAGTACGCCAGCACACAGGGTGGCATCGGCTTATTAAGGAAAGATATTTATGGTTAATGGCTTTACCTGGTATCGTTTATTTCTTACTCTATAAGTATATCCCGATGCTAGGGATCGTGATTGCCTTTAAGAAGTACATCCCGTCTAAAGGGTTCCTCAAGAGTGATTGGGTGGGACTGGACAATTTTCAACGAATTTTTGATTCACCGGAAATTGGTCGCTATTTTATGAACACGGTGATCATTAGTTTTTACCAAATTGTATTCGCTTTCACAGTTCCGATCGTAATAGCCATTCTATTAAATGAGCTTAAATTTGAATTTTTCAAAAAGATCGTACAAACGTTGCTGTATTTGCCGCATTTTTTATCATGGGTTGTTGTGGCAGGTATCTTCTATTTATTATTTCAAAGCGATGGGCAAGTGAATCACCTCCTTGCAAGCTGGGGCATGCAGCCGATCAATATACTTTCCAATGAAGATAACTTTCGAGGTATGCTTGTCCTGCAGGTTATTTGGAAGGAATCCGGTTGGGGAACGATTATTTACTTGGCCGCATTAACGGGAATTGATCCGGAGCTCTATGAGGCAGCTAAAATCGATGGCGCAGGCAGGCTTAGACAAATTGTCCACGTGACCTTGCCGGGGATTCGCTCCACCATCATCATCTTATTTATTCTCCGACTGGGCACTGTGCTCGATGTTGGTTTTGAACAAGTGTACTTAATGCTGAATTCGACCGTTTCGGAGGTCGGGGAAGTGCTCGATACCTACGTTTATCGTATGGGGGTCGTGAATGGGAATTTCAGTTTTACAACCGCAGTGGGACTATTAAAAGGGATCGTCGGCATGATCTTGATCGTTGGAGCCAACAAAATTGCTCGAACTTTCGGTGAAAAAGGCGTGTACTAGACAAATAAAAGGCGAAGGGCTGGTTTCAGAATGAAACAATTACGTAATGTGATTACCGTGGGAACAACCGTAATGATGATGGGGTCTTTACTCGCAGCATGCAGCAGCGGGACAGATAAAGAACAAACAAGTGCGAGCACGAGCACACCGGCAACATCCACACAGCAGGCTTCGGCAACACCTAAAGTAGAGAAAAAATATAAAATTCGTGCGATGAATATTTTGTACGGTGCAGCGCCGCCAGATACGAGTACGGGCAAGAAAGCCATCGAAGACCGTTATAATATCGAGTTCGATTATTTACCTGTAGCTTCCGGTGAGTACAACAATAAGATGGGCGTTACATTAGCATCGGGCGATGTTCCGGATACCGTTCTATTTCCATATTTGGATGCTGTGTATTTCAATGCGATTGGCAGCGATCAATTCCTTCCATTGGAATCTTACCTCGCAGATGCAACGAAATATCCGAATTTAGCGAAGCTGCCGAAAGATGTCATGGATACGCTCAAATATAAAGGCCACATCTACGGCATTCCTCGCTTACGTGGGATTCCAGGAGCTACATTGGTCATGCGTAAGGACTGGCTCGATAAATTGAATTTGAAAGTGCCAACTACGTACGATGAGCTTTACGATGTGATGAAGGCTTTTAAAGAGAAAGATCCAGATGGCAATGGCAAGGAAGATACCTACGGTTTAGCAGCAGGTGTAAATAGCGGAGCAGGCGTTAACGGTGCTTATCCATTCGTTGGGCTCATGGCGAGTATGAAAGCAGGCCCAAGCGTAGGCTGGGTTGAGGATGGCAAAGGCGGAATTGTGCCAGGTGAATTTGCACCAAATAACAAGACAGCGATCGGCTATTTAGCGAAGTTATATAAAGATGGCATCATTGCGAAGGATTTCGCGATTAAGAAGGATCAACAGGTTGAGGATGATTTCTTGCTGGGCAAAGCGGGCGTGGTATCCAACTGGGGGTATACAGGCTTTACACCTGAGCGATTGGCGAAAGCGAGAGCAGCAGATCCCAAATTTGACCTCATTGCGATTCCACCACTGAAAGGTCCAGATGGTTCCGAAGGTGGATATGTCAAAGGCGCTGGCTTCTTCGGTGTATTTTCACTCAGCAAAGATCTGTTGAAAGATACGGGCAAGCTGGAGAAAATGCTGAAAATCTTGGACGATCAGATTGGTGATGATGGGGCCAATTTCTTCAAATGGGGCGTTGATGGGGTTCATTTTAAAACAGAAAATGGCCAGAAGGTTGTTACTGATCTAGGTAAAACGGAAGGACCAAACAAATATCAACTGACGAATCATGCCAATGAAGGCGAATGGATTCTTAGTTCCGCAGATACGCCAGAGACAACAAAGTTGAAACAAGATTCCTTCACGAAAGCGATGCAGGGTAAAGCGTACTCGTCACAGGATGTAGGTCTATACTCCAAAACCTATGCGGAAAAAGGCGCAGAGCTCTATAAAAATTCCGTTGACGGTATCGTGAAAATCATCGTAGGTGAGAAGCCTGTTGATTACTTGGATCAACTGTTCGAAGATTGGAAAGCAAGAGGCGGTAAAGATGCATTAACCGAAATGAATGACGCTTGGAAAGCAAGAAAATGAGAACGTCCCATCTGACCAATCGGCTGATGGACTGGGCGGTCATCGTAATTTTGACCCTGCTGACGCTCTTGTGTCTGATGCCGATAGTAAACGTTGTCGCGATGTCGTTTGCCTCTTTAACGGATATAGTTTCAGGCAATTTTATCCTTTGGCCGAAGCAGTTGGACTGGAAAGCCTACCACTACATCTTTAACACGGGCGTGTTCTTCACGTCCCTCCGTAATACGGTGTGGATTACCGTGGTAGGTACAATTGTTAACCTGGCGGTCACTTCTTTATTGGCCTATGTCTGTTCCAGACAGCGCTTTAGTGGAAGACGTATGCTCCTCTTTATGGTGCTGTTCTCGATGCTTTTCAGCGGAGGGATGATTCCAACCTATCTGATTGTCAAAGCAACAGGATTGATGAATACGTTATGGGCGCTCGTTATCCCAACAGCCGTTTCGGCCTTTAATTTATTGGTGATGAGAGAATTTTTTGAATCGATTCATGAAAGTATCATTGAGTCAGCTACCATTGACGGTTGTAATGATTTGGGGATCTTTTTCAAAATTGTGCTGCCGCTATCCGTTCCATCGCTCGCCACGTTTACGTTATTTTACGCGGTGAGCAACTGGAATCAATATTTCTCAGCGATTCTATATTTGAACAAATCGTCGCTGTGGCCGTTACAAATCTTACTGAGGCAGGTCGTGCTCATCGGTCAGAGTGATATTTACTCGCAGCTTAGTGCTGGTGAGGCGCTCCCCATGCCGATTTCTACGCAGATGGCAACTGTCGTGCTGGCCTCAGCACCGATCGTTGTGTTGTACCCCTTTTTACAGCGCTATTTCGTGAAAGGGTTATCTTTAGGAGCAGTGAAGGGATGATGATTGACTAATTATCAAAAATTGAAATTGAAGGAGGGATGTAACGTGAGGAAAAGAATGGTTGGTTTCGTTGCCTTGATGATTGCATTAGGTTTAGTGGTGAGCTTGTTTACATTCGAGGGGAATCAGGTAGAGGCAGCCACGGCGAACACACCTTATAAAACAACAATGGGCGCTTTGACCACCATGACATGGGGTGGCGGAGATGCGAGACCGGGCTTCGCCACGGCCAATGGCTATCTGTATTCGGTGTGGGGTAGAGGGAATGCGTTCAAAATGAGAAAGGCTACAACCTATGCGGGGCTTGAGACTGCAACGGAAAATACCGTGACTGGCATGGATGCGGCTGACTGGGTGGTCGGGTTGTATTATGACAATGCGACTAGTACGTTCTATGTGACGGCGCATATGGAATACGATTATTTTCTAGGCAGCGTGGCCGCACATCATTACAGAAAGATCAAAATGTATAAATCGACTGATAATTTGGCGACCGTAACGAAAGTCGGCGATGTCGTGACAAGTGACAATTCAGATATTCATGGCTATGTGGATTACACAGGGAATTACTATGATTTCGGTGCTGGTGACCATAATTTCTACGTAGATGAAGCTGGTGGCTATGCGTACATTTTCTATGCACATGCGTGGGCGGATCTTAGATCCAATGCATTTGCGACGGGGATGTTTAAAAGTGAACGCGTAGCTCGTGCCCCGATCAGTCAATTAGGTGATCCTAATGCATGGAAGAACTTCTATTATGGTACATGGACCGAGCCAGGCAGAGGCGGGAACGCTTCAGATTTGGCAAATGGCTCGAACGGGTATGTCTTCTATAGCTCTGTTATTGGCAAATATCTCATGATGTATAACAATACGATTGCTTCAGCGACAAGCTTGACCCTGCAAGATTGGACGCCGCTGTACACGAATACGGATTTAACCTGGTTCTACTATGCGTCAGCATTGGATATGGATACCTTTAGCCCGTATATTATCGGCAGTAATGCGATTTATCTGGAGTTGACGCGAAGACGTTCAGCACCGCTTACGGTGACGAATACGTCGACGACTCGGACGGTGATCGATCCGACGTATCCAACGGAATCTGTGCCAGATAACAATTATGGATGGGACTGGAACTTTACAGGAACACCCGCACCGAAGCCACTAACGTACGTCATCTCCTATCAATGGCCTTATCAGACACATACGGCAGGCATCGGCTTTTATTCGGATTATACCGTGCCGTATTCGGTGAATTATGGGTTTGGGATGCGCATGACCTCGACCGCAGTTGGCGATTATGTGCAATTGAACGTCAATGTGCCAACGGCCGGTACGTACGAATTGTATAGCTATAATGCGACAGGACCAGTAGCTGGTGATTTCCAACTCGCCATTGATGGTGCTAATCAAGGAAGTACAGTTTCACTATTCGAGGCGGCTCCGGCTCATCCTCAGAATGGTTTGGGCTATAAGAAAACATCGATGGGCACAGTCACTTTTGCTACGGCTGGCAATCACACCTTCAAGTACACGGTAACGGGTAAAAATGCAGCAAGCACAGGTTATCAATTGTATTTCGATGTGATTAAGCTGGCCAAAACGACGACGACGACTCCACCGCCTACACCGGTGTTGAGTGAGAATTTTGAAACCGGCTCGGCAAGCGGCTGGACGACGACAGGCGGAACATGGGCTGTTGTCACAGATGGGTCCAAAGTGTATCAACAAAGCAATTCGGCAGCTTCGGATACACATGCGCTCAAGGGGAACACAGCTTGGACGAATTATACGCTTAGCGCCAAGGTCAAAGTGGATGGGTTTGATAGTGGCGGCTATGCAGGCGTCGGGTTGGATGCACGGTATTCGGATGCAAATAACTACTACAGCTTCCAGTACTACAAGCTGACCGGACAGCTGAAGATTCAGAAGAAGGTCGGCGGCGTGTTCACGGCATTAGCCTCTAAAAACTATGCTTTCACAACGGGCAACTGGCATACGATGAAGGCAGTCGTTAATGGCGGAAATCTGGAGTACTGGGTGAATGGGAGTTTAGAACTGTCAGCTACGGATACGAGCTTAACTGCTGGGGAAATTGGGTTGAATGCGCATCGTGCGAATGCGAAGTTTGATGATGTGGTTGTGCAGTAAGGAAGAGAGTATGCCGCTGGCTCAGTTATTGGGCTGGCGGCTTTTTCGTTTTGGGGGGCGTGGGCGAAAGTAAGAGTAAGGGCAATGGTGGGGACAAATGGTAGGAGCCTTTAGCTAGAATCTGATGTAGTCCGATATTTCATAACTAATTCGAGTACTCTTCTCGAAAAAGGGCGAGTAGTTCGATTCTGCCGAACTAAATCCCCGTTTCTCTAAGGTTGGGGTTATTATGGTCGATTTAGTTGGGTGATTTAGGACTAATCATGGATGGGAGACGCGGTAGGAGTGTTTAGTTTGATGATTTAGGACTAATGGGTGTGTAATGAGGCAATTCGAGTAAGTTGAGTGGGAGAGCGAGGACATTGGGTGAGCTAGTGGTGAGACGAGTCAAGTTAGGCGAAAAGTTCGAGTAACTCATGTTGAGGGAGCGGCGAAAGCAAAAAGGTTCAACACGGAAAATCGTGTTGAACCTTCAGCTCTACTTCACGCTCGGCGCCACCCGCCCAGCCACCCGCCCAGCCACCTTACCGGTGGCCGGGGTGTAGACGAGCGATTGCCCGATCAGCGCTTGCAGATCGTCAAGCGCGATCGTGACCTGCCCGTGCTCGCGCAGCACGGGCTCCCGCAGTCGGACGCGCGCGCCGTCGCCGCGCGTCGCGGTCTTGGCATTCACCTGCAGGGTGAATGCCTGTTGCCCGAGGCGGAGGCGCAGCTCTCCGCCATCCAACACAGCGCTGCCGCCGAGCTGCGCGGCGGCAACGGCGGCGTCCAGGCGCAGCGGCGCGCTGCCCGGCTGCGCCGTAACCCGGCGCTGGATCGAGCGCAGCAGCAGCTCCGGCGTGATGTTCGGGCTGCCCGCGTTGATCCGCGGGATCAACATGTGATCGGCGCTGCGCGTCGCCATCTCGGGCGAGATCGTGAAGGCGTAGCGGATGCCCGCCTTCTTCACTTGCTCCGTCGCCGCAGGCGACGTGATGCCGTACGGGTACGCCATCACGTCGAGCGGCTTGTTATCCGTGAGCGGTGCAAGCTTGCCGATGCAGGCCCCCGCATCCGAGAACACGCGCTGCTGGTAAGCATCCGCGTTCTCCCCATCAAGCCTGCCTACAAGCGCGGCTTCTCCACTCGGGAGCTTGTGGTGAAGGTTGTCCGTGTGGCAACCGATGTCGATGAAATTCGTCATATGCGTCATTTCGCTGATTTGCTCCTTGGACATCGACGGAATATAGGAGGCCAAGGGGTTGGCCAAATCCGTTGTGATGACGAAGTTGACAGCGGGTATGCGCAAGCTTTTGAGAATCGGATAAGCCCCTGTAAAAAAGCTTTGATACCCATCATCAAAAGTAACCAGCACCGCGTTCGATGGAACCGTTGCGCCTGCCAAGTACATTTTAAACTCATCTAATGAAATAAAATGATAGCCTTTGCTGAGCAGAGTTGTTAACTGATTCTGAAATAGGGCACTTGTGATTGTGCTTGAGCTCGTGTCAGTATCATGGATGTGATGATACATCAGAACGGCAACCTGATCTTGGTAGTAAATGGTCTCGGACCGTTCAGCCTGCAAGGGGGTTAGCAAAAGCGTAAGCCCCAGAAGACTAACGAGAATCGAAATCGCAATCCTTTTATACATGTCAGCGAATCTCCTTGTTTTGCTCACAAGAACGTCGAACTGATCCTATGAGGTATGGTATAATGGTTTATATTCTTTACGATTATGCGGGTAATTGAGAGGAGCTAGAAAGCGTTATGCAACATTTTTATCAAAGTGTGTATGATTTAATTGTAGAAACATCCACGAATCTTCCTGGTGATGTTCGTCGTGCGGTACAGGCTGCACAAATTAAAGAGGACAATGGCACGCGTTCCGCGTTGTCGCTATCCCGAATTGCTGATAACATTCATATGGCGGAAACGAATGTATCCCCGATTTGTCAGGATACAGGAATGCCAACGTTTATTATACACTGTCCAGTTGGGGCAAACCAAATTGTGATGAAGAAACATATCCTAGAAGCTGTTGCGAACGCAACGAAAGCTTCCAAACTTCGGACGAATTCCGTAGATTCGCTTACGGGTGCTAATAGCGGGGATAACCTCGGACCAGGAACACCAGTTATTCATTTTGAGCAATGGGAACAGGGCGATGTAGAAGTGAAGCTCATTCTCAAAGGCGGTGGCTGCGAGAACAAAAATATTCAATATAGCCTCCCAGCTGATCTGGAAGGTGTAGGCAAAGCAGGTCGTGACCTCGACGGGATTCGCAAGTGCGTTATGCACGCGGTGTATCAAGCACAAGGTCAAGGTTGCAGCGCAGGCTTTATCGGTGTTGGCATCGGCGGCGATCGGACAAGCGGTTACGAGCTGGCGAAGCATCAATTATTCCGTCATGTTGATGATGTAAACCCACATCCAGACCTTCGTAAGGTCGAAGAGTACGTAATGGAGCATGCGAACACACTTGGGATTGGTACGATGGGCTTCGGCGGTCAAGTCACTTTACTTGGTTGTAAAGTGGGCGTGATGAACCGTTTGCCAGCTAGCTTCTTCGTATCTGTGGCGTATAACTGTTGGGCGTTCCGTCGCCAAGGCGTGATTCTCAATGCTGAAACAGGCGAAATCAATGGCTGGTCTTATCCGAGAGGTGAAGAAGTGTCTTTCAAAGAGGCTTTCGAAGCAAGTCTTGAGGAAGCTAAAAATACACCACAAGAAGAGCGTCGCGAGATCGTGTTGACGACTCCGATTTCGGAAGAGCAAATTCGCAGCTTGAAGGTCGGTGACGTCGTTGTTATTAACGGGACGATGCACACTGGACGCGATGCTCTGCACAAATATTTGATGGATCACGATGCACCAATCGATCTGAATGGCGCAGCTATTTATCACTGCGGTCCGGTTATGGCCAAGGATGATGCGGGTGAGTGGCATGTGAAGGCGGCTGGGCCGACAACGAGTATTCGTGAGGAGCCTTACCAAGGCGATATTATTAAAAAGTTCGGTATTCGCGCGGTAATTGGTAAAGGCGGCATGGGGCCGAAAACGCTAGCGGCGTTGAAAGATCACGGCGGTGTATACTTGAATGCCATCGGTGGTGCTGCACAGTACTACGCACAATGTTTCAAAAAGGTTGAAGGCGTTGATTACATGGAATTCGGTATTCCAGAAGCGATGTGGCACTTAGAAACAGAAGGCTTCGCTGCGATCGTGACGATGGATTCACACGGCAACAGTCTACATGCAGATGTAGAGAAGAACTCGCTAGAAAAACTGGCAGCACTGAAAGAGCCCGTATTCAAATAAGTAATTCCTTGTGATTCGTGTTACTTTGACCTTTACAAAAAAAATACTGGATTAGCTGTAGAAATTAGGGTTACTATTTAGAGTAGCCCTTTTTCTATATGTTATAGACTACATCGGCACACAACCCTGTTGGAGGTTCATGCATCCATGACGAAATTTCGTGCAAAATTAACCCTGATTTTAATCTTATTAATCGGATGCTCGATGTTAATTGCCGGTATTTTCATGGCAAAGGTTCTCGAGAGTTCGCATGTGAATTCATTAAAAGAAAATATGGAGCGAGAGCTTCATGTGATTGCTTCTAGTGGTGTATGGGATTATCAGGGAACGGACGCTGAGTTGATTAAGTATTATACGGCGCAGGCCCATCGGCTCAAAGACGCAACAACGGAGCGATTGACGTATGTACGTGCTGACGGCAAAGTTCTCGGTGACTCTGACCAACTGCCAGAGCAGATGGACAATCATTTAACAAGACCGGAAATCGCGGCAGCCGCGAAGGATGGAATTGGATATATGACACGGTATAGTGACACGCTAAAGGAGAACATGCTGTATGCGGCTATTCCGGTAAAAAATGAAGCCAAAGTGACAACGGGGTATTTACGCATTTCATTGAGCTTAGCCCAAGTAGATAATTCCATCCGCAGTCTCTGGTATTTCCTTATTTCAGGACTAGCGATCCTCTTCGTCATTGCGGGCATTGTCAGCTATCGCATTGCCAAAGGGATTACACGACCGATCGAGCGAATGACGAAAGTAGCGCAGCAAATCACGAATTTGAATTATGAATCCCGTGTTCCTTCTTATCGGAATGATGAGGTGGGGCAGCTAGGGCAAGCGATTAATCGAATGTCCGAAAGCCTACAAGGGCAAATGGCGCGTATCCAAGAGAATGAACGCAGACTGCAAGGCGTCATGGAAAATATGATGAGTGGGATCATGATGATTGACCGTGAAGAGCGGATTATGCTGCTCAATCCTTCGGCAGAAGCTATTTTGGGCTTCTCTTCTCAAGAGCTTTTAGGGAAGAAATATAATGAAGCGAAGCAGCAATATGATTTTACCAAGATGATTCAAGAGTGCATTGAGCTTCAGGAACCGATTTCGGACGAGATGATGTTCTATTACCCAGCTGAGCGTATTCTGGATATTCATTTGAGTCCTATCGCACATGAGGATGAAGAATGGTCAGGCGTACTAATCGTGCTCCACGATATCACGGCAGTTCGCCGATTAGAGCGAATGCGCAGTGAATTCGTGGCGAATGTCTCCCATGAGCTGAAAACGCCGATTGCGGCAGTGAAAGGCTTTGCAGAGACGCTGCTGGCAGGAGCGTTGAACGATAAGGAAACGGCGGTATCGTTTCTGCAAATCATTTTTGATGAGAGTGAACGGTTGAACCGATTGATTGGGGATATTCTGGAGCTTTCGAAGATTGAATCGAAGCGGATTCCGATGAATTTCTCTCCTGTTTATTTACCTGAATTTGTAGATAGATCGCTTAGCGTATTGCGGAAAGAAGCCGAGAAGAAGCATATCGAGCTCAGCATGACGGTTGAAGATGATATGTATATTGAAGCGGATGAGGATCGGTTGCGACAAATCATTATCAATTTGCTGTCCAATGGCATTGCCTATACACAAGATGGCGGGAAAGTTAAACTTCGTGTAGAACCACTGGAAACCAATGCTGACGGGGATTATGAGCGACTGCGAATCATTGTTTCGGATACAGGGATGGGGATACCGAAGAAGGATTTGCCGCGTATATTTGAACGGTTTTATCGGGTGGATAAAGCGCGATCCCGAAGCTCAGGCGGTACCGGATTGGGGTTATCTATCGTTAAGCATCTAGTGGAAATGCACAAAGGAACGATTCGCGTTGAAAGTGAAGTAGGTGTAGGCACCAAATTTATTATTGAATTGCCTGTAATTCATTAAAATAGGTCAATAATAAGTTGCGGATTTACACCGCGATGACGAAGGCTTTACAATGCCTTTACATTTGTGTGATACACTGGGGTTGTGCAATGTTAATAAACTGTAAATGCGGGGGATCCCATGGCACAAAAGATACTAGTAATTGAAGATGAGCCGACATTGGCTCGGTTGTTATCTTATAATCTTTCGCAGGAAGGCTATGATACGAAGGTGATTGATCATGGTGGAGATGGCCTGCAGGAGGCGCTTCAGCAGTCGTATGATTTGATTATTTTGGACATTATGCTGCCTGGACTTAGTGGTTTTGAGGTATTGGCCAAGCTTAGGCAAAAAGGAAATCGAACGCCTGTCATTATCCTGACGGCTCGCAATGCAGAAGATGAAGTCGTGCAGGGTTTGAAGCATGGGGCTGATGATTATATCACAAAGCCATTTGGTGTGGCTGAGCTGCTTGCGCGTGTGGCTGCTGTCTTGCGACGTACACAATCGGATGAAGTGGCTGCGGATATCGCCAAATCGAATGAGAAAGTGATTCAGGCGGGTGAGCTTCGTATTTATCCAGAGAAATATGAAGTTGTGCTTAATGGCGAGTCGATTCCGCTCCGTCCGAAGGAGTTTGAGGTTCTGTTGTATCTGGTTCAGCGGCCAGGTGTTGTTGTTACGCGAGATGATCTCATGAATATCGTGTGGGGCTTCGACTATATCGGGGGCCAGCGTACGGTTGATGTGCATGTGAGCTCTCTGCGCAAGAAGCTGGAAATGAATCAGCAATCGGTTCAGATTGATTCGATTCGCGGCGTGGGGTACAAGCTTGTAGCCACGATGATTAAAAAGTAAGTAGCATGGATGCTGATTAGTCAGTGGCCGTGCTTTTTTTCTGTTCAGGTAGGGATGGGAGTACGCCAAGTCACGCCACCTAAAGCAGTAGATGGGTTTTATACAGTTAATTCTTGATGAATCCGGCTGAAATGAGGAATAAATGGATTTCATACAGGTAATTTTGGCTTATTATGCTGATATGAACAAAATGTCGAGATTTACCTACATGTTTTCCATCTAAATCACTTTTTCGAGGATTTCTCTTCGAAATAGCTGTATTTTTTCCAGTTAAGTGCTGTGTGTGGGCTGGGATATCGTGTTTCATGTAATGAGATAACACAATTGCATACAATATTCGCAAAATCGGGAATTTTATTAACGGGGGTATTGGGTATAATTAGTGTATACATACGAGTACTGTCATTATAAGAATGTGCAGGATCATTATAGAGGAGGAACATCATGTCAACGACGTATCGGATCGCGATTATTGGGTGTGGAGGGATTGCCAATGGCAAACACATGCCTAGTCTAAGCAAATTGGACAATGTAGAAATGGTAGCATTCTGCGATATCATTTCGGAGAAAGCGCAGGAAGCTGCTGCGAAGTATGGTAAGGGAGAAGCTCGCGTGTATGAAGATTATCGCGAGGTGTTGAAAGATAGCTCCATCGATATCGTACATGTGTGTACGCCAAATGATTCCCACGCGGAAATTACGATTGCTGCATTGGAAGCTGGCAAGCACGTTATGTCAGAGAAGCCTATGGCGAAAACAGCTGTTGATGCAAGACGTATGGTGGAAGCAGCTAAACGTACTGGCAAAAAGCTAACAGTTGGCTACAACAATCGCTTCCGTGGCGATAGCCAACATTTATATAAGATTTGTTCTGAAGGCGAGCTTGGCGAGATTTATTTCGCGAAGGCACATGCGATTCGTCGCCGCGCGGTACCTACATGGGGCGTATTCCTCGATGAAGAGAAACAAGGCGGAGGCCCGTTGATCGATATCGGAACGCATGCCTTGGATTTGACGTTGTGGATGATGAATAACTATGAGCCAGCGGTTGTTTTGGGGACTTCCTATCACAAACTATCTGGGCGTGAGAACGCGGCGAATGCATGGGGCCCTTGGGATCCGGCTAAGTTTACGGTGGAGGATTCCGCTTTTGGCATGATTACGATGAAAAATGGTGCAACGATTATTCTTGAATCGAGCTGGGCATTGAATACGCTTGAAGTCGATGAAGCGAAATGTACACTTTCTGGAACAGAAGGCGGCGCTGATATGAAAGGCGGCCTTCGCATTAACGGCGAGAAGCACAGTCGCTTGTTCACGACAGAAGTGGAATTGCAAGCGGGCGGAGTTGCTTTTTATGATGGAAAAGCAGAAGTTGCCTCAGATCTAGAAATGAGATTATGGATTCAAGCGATTGAGAACGACACCGATCCCGTTGTTACACCAGAGCAAGCTTGTGTGGTATCTGAGATTTTGGAAGCTATTTATGAGTCTGCGAAAACAGGTAAAGCTGTGTATTTCGACTAGTGTGATTCCTAATCCCCCCATGCCTGGGAAATAGTTAATGACATCAAAAATCCCTTCTTCCGATAGCGATTATCGGTTGGAGGGATTTTTTGTTGTTTTTCGATGTTCGCCGGGAGACGTGCCGGTGCGTTGTTTGAATATTTTAGAAAAATGATGCAAATCAGCAAAGCCACAATAATCGGAGATGGATTCAAGACTGTGCTCTGTATTAGTAAGTAATTCTTTGGCATGGTGTATGCGCATCTGCAATAAGTATTGGTGAGGCGAAGTACCGTAACGTTGCTTGAAGAGGAAACTGAACCTAGAAACAGATAAATTGGCGCGGTCCGCCATATCCTGTACAGAAAGGGGATCACTCAAATGATGAGAGAAATAAGAGGTGATCCAGTTTAGGGATGGCGTTGGTGAAGGAGCCTCGTGTTGATAGGGTTCTAATAGAGTTAGGATGATTTCTAGCATGACTTGCTGAGCTCTTAATTGGGTAAGCGGATTAGGCATATGGACAAGCTCTATGGTTTGCAGCAGTTTTTCTTTGAGAAGAATAGGGTTCTGTGGTTGAACGTGTACGGGAACGCGAATCTTGAACAGATCTTGAAGGGTTGGCTGCATCAGATGACTGTAGGCTGAAAGATCAATTTGCCCTGGTCGGGTGGGAAAGCTGTCTTCTCGTTCAGGATTATAGGCGATATCAAAGTGGAGAAAAGGCGTGACCGTGTTCGTTAGTCCTTCTAAGGAAAGCAGACTGCCTGGTTGAATGAGGCAGAATTGCCCCGCGTAAAACATATATTTCTGATGATCAACCCAGAAGCAGCAAGTACCTTCTTGGATGTAGACCAATAAATAGTCAAGGAGTCTACGCTCTGGAGAACTCCAGGGCTTGCGTACGGCAAAGTCACATTCTCTGATATAAGGGACAACAATTGGCGGAGAATCCAGTAATGGTTGCAGTATGAAAGCCCCCTTTCATAATATTCATAAGCATCTTTCGGATTGTAGGTGGTTGTACACTACTCTCTTATTTTAGTTCAGGAGGAGTGTTGAAATCCAGTTGTTTAATATCTTTGAACCGATTATCTCCGAGTTGGTGAAAACGTTGAACAACCAAGATAAAACGCTGGATAAACGGTGATACGTATGGGAAAGCGTTTTTCCAAATTGTGAATATATGTGTGAAAAGGTAACTGCCATTCAACGATATTCACCACAATTCAAAGAAAATACAATAGCCATATTGCCCGCAATACCTTAAAATAAGGAAACGGTTACTGTTTTAAAAGAAAATTGGAAGCGCATACAATTGGAGGGGATGCCAATGGGGGCTATGGCTAAATTTAAGAACAGCTATCTCGTCCGACTTCTAGTGTCTTACATTTTATTAGCCGTTGTGATTATTGGATTATTTGGGGGTATCCTCTATACGAGAGCGAACCAAATGATGGTCAAAGAAATGTCGCAAAGCAGCAACAGGAGCTTGGAAAGCATTCGAGATTTTACGGAGAAAGAATTCCTGCCCAAATTTGTTGACACCTATAAAACGATGGCTACGGTCATGCCAGAGATGTTGAAGGAAATTGCCTATTTGATCGATTATCCTTATCGGGATAACAGCTATATCATCCCTACATTTAACCAGCATCTAAAGCTGGCTTCTTTAGCCAATCCGGGCACGAAGAATATCACGTTTTATTTTCTCAAGGACGACATTATTATTGATACCAACTATTTCTACGAGTCACCTGACCGTTCCCCGGATCTTCCGTTTATCGAAGACATTCAGAATATCCCGGTACATCAATGGTTTTTCCGGATGTCTGGCGTGGACAATGAGCTAGAGGCAAAGCAGCACCGCGTGTTGACCTATGTCTCTACACTGCCGCAGCGGTCGGTCGGCGACCAGATTAAAGGGTATATGTACGTGGATGTCGATCTGGCTTACCTGGATAATACTTTGCAGAATATACTGGCTCCACAGTTGGAGACTCTGACGGTGCTCGGACCAGACCGACAACTGCTGCTTGGCAGGCTTCCGAACGATGAAGCGGCCCTGCAGGCGACATTAAATTATTCACAAGAAACGACATCGGGTTTCGAAGTCAAGGAGGGCAAGGATTATCGGGAAGTCGTTTCTTATTCGCCGCAATCGTATTCAACTGTTGGGTGGACGTACATAGTCAAGAAGCCGATGAATGCCTTTCTGCTGTCGGCAAATTCATTCAAGCGAGATATCATACAGGGCTGCATTGCACTTCTTGTTTTGGGTGTACTGATTTCTTTGATTATCTCGCAAAGGTTCTATTTGCCGGTGAAGAAGATTGTTGCTTACATCCGCAAACAACATGGGCAAATGCTATTTCAAACGAACAACGAGTATACGATGATCGATAGCGTGCTGCATACGCTGGATCGAAACCTGGTTTATCAAATGAAAACGAGGAGGCTCTACGACCTTCTCAACGGAAATCCGTACAAAACAACAGGAGTCCGGTTGATTCCTTCGGATGCAATCTGCATGGTGGCTGTAGTTCGGATGGAACATGGCTACAGTGAGGAGTTCAAGCGCTGCTATGAATGGTGGCCGAAGGCATTTTCATGTGACTATGACATCTTGAATGCCAAAGATTTAGCTTTCCTGCTCTATGTACGGAACGAGGAATTGAGCAGCATTGCCCAAGTACAGGCGCATTTTGCCGACTTCAAATCGGTGATTAACGACGAGCTAACATTCAGTGTAGGGATCGGTCACGTCGTCAGTGCGGAAGAGGGCATTCACCAATCCTATAAACAAGCTTTGCATGCGTTGAAATATACGTTTTTGTTTGGTGGCAGCCACATCATTACGTATGAGGAAATTGCCGAGCGCCAAAGCTTGCAGGACAAAATTCCGTATGATCAGTATCAGAATGCGCTGCGAGCTGCGGATACTGAGGCGCTTGAGCGGTTCATGGCTGAATTCGCGAGCGCTATCCATCGGGTGCCGCTTCAGGTGGAAGTGGTGGAATTCGAGCTGATGCAGCTCATTTCCCGATTGTCGCATGTGATCATCGATCTGAATTTGCACGAAGTCGCCATTTCCAGCTCGGACCTGCTTGATAATTTCCGTAAAACTACGATAGACGAAACGCTTGAATGGCTGCAAAGCATCAATCTCCGCATTGCCGAGTACTTGCGTTCGCGTACGATTAATCCGCATGCAGCGGTCATTCACCGGCTGAAGGCATTTATTGATGAGCATCTGGACGAGGACATTTCACTAGATACGTTATCACGGCAAGCTTCGTTGTCACCTTCCTACGTTTCGTCGTTATTCGGTGACATATTGTCGGTGTCCTTCTCTGAATATTTGACGAATGCCCGGATCGAGAGAGCAGCGGAGCTGCTTATCGGAGGAACGAGGTCAGTTACAGATATTTCAACTGCGGTCGGGTATCGTAACATCCAGTATTTTTGCCGTAAATTCAAGGAAATGTATGGTGTAACTCCGACGCAATATCGCAATTCACGAGGTGACGCTGCCGTATTACTGGCAACTAAAGCATAAGGATATCATTATTAGAAACAAGTGTGCCGAGGAATGGACTTTCGTTCCGCAGTTCACTTGTTTTTTTCGTCAGAAAGGCTGAAACCGGGGTGCATTATCTTTGTGAGTCGTTCATTCGAGAAATTATAAAGCGTTTTCAAAGAATGTAAACACAATTCAATAATATTGCAATTGTTGCAAGTGTTTTTTTTAGATACGATGCGAATGTGATTATACTTATGGGAAAAGGGGTTGAACAAAATGACTAGATTAAGAAAATGGTCTGCGGGATTATCACTTATTTTGACTGCCAGCGTCTTTGCCGGCTGCACATCGAGCCCGGCGGAAACCACTCCGAAGGGAGAGCCTACAGCATCTACGCCCGTTACGAAGGAAAGTCCGATGGAAATCTCATGGGCGGGCCTGTATCCCCCGAATGACAACAATTCAAAAGTACAGCAATATTTGGAGAAAAAGTTTAACGTGAAATTCAAGAATATGAAGTTTGATCGTTCCAATTGGGCCAGTCAATTTAATGTGAAGATAGCTGCGGGGGAGATTCCTGATTTCTTTATTTATGAAGGAGGCTTAACCGTACAAACCTTGCAAAAGCAGGGTGTGCTGGCCGAAATTAAGATCGAAGAGATCCAGAAATACATGCCGAAGTATACGAAATCCGTATTGGAGCTTGAACCCACGATTTGGACGGTCGGCAATGTCGAAGGTAAGAATTATGGTATTCCGCAAACCTTTCCTCCCGGTGCTACGCCATTCCTGCCGGCCTATAACGGCAAATGGCTGAAAGCTATTGGCTACAATGAACCGCCAAAAACGATTAAGGAATTTGAGGATGTTATGTATAAGTTCCGAAATAATGATCCAGACGGCAACGGGAAGAAAGATACGTATGGATTGAGTGCGAGAGGGAAGGACCAGAACGGCTTCTATTTCTTTAATTCCGTCTTCGGTGCATTCGGAGTCAATCCCTATCAATGGAATCCAGACAAGAACGGAAATTTGCAGTTCGGCATGATCACGGAAGAGTCGAGGCAAGCCTTTAAGCTGCTCAGCAAGTGGTATAAGGACGGGGTAATCGATCCGGAATTTGTGACGGAAGACGAACCTAAACGGAGACAAAACTGGGTTAACGGTCGTTACGGCTATCTCGACGGAGGCTTATGGTATCACTACTTACCGGGTATCGGAGCCTACAGCGGGGATTTTAAAATCAAAAATCCGGATTCCGACGTAGTTGTCGGACCGATTCTATCCGGCCCTAATGGACCGGGAGTTGGTTTGGCACAGGGGGTCAAGCAGCAGCCTTTCTCCATGGGGATTCAGGTGGAGAAGGACGAGAAGAAACGAATCAAGATCCTGCAAATATTGGAAGCGCTCAGTACGGATGACGAAGTTTATTTGTATGCTTCCTACGGTGAAAAAGGCGTGGATTGGGATATGAAAAATGGCGTCCCTGCGATGATCAATCCCGATTACAACGATGCTGCCAAACTTGGCGCATCCATAGGCGGCGGTTTTTTCTATTCGTTCTTCAAAACCAAATCTCCATTGATGGATAAGTATTCGTACAGCCAAGCAGAATTGGAGATGCGGGAGAAATGGACGAAGGGGCACAAAATTACAGTTAATCAATATCCACCTGATACGAAGACAAAGACGGAGCATCCGAACCTTGGTAAAATGCAGAGTGAATTTTTCCTCAAATTCATCCTCGGACAGGTTGATTTGGATAAAGGCTTCGACGATTTCGTCATGCAATGGAAAAAAGAAGGCGGCGACGATACGACTGAAGCCGCTAATATTGCCTACAAGGCTATGAAGAAGTAGTGACAAATTAGGTCATGCGGTTGCCGAAGCGTTATATAGGCCATCCTTCGGCAGCTTTCTCTTATTATTATGATGTAAAGGATGTGACCACGTTGGTGTCTACTACTGCAATAAATCCGGACACACCTTTAACCAAGGGTAAAGCTTCCAGAAACCGGTATCCGGTTTGGAATCAATACAAGAAATGTTCGTATTTGTTCCTCATGCTGCTTCCGGTTCTCATTTGGTACGTCATTTTCTGCTACGTCCCGATGTATGGCATCGTCCTCGCATTCAAAGACTTTAAGCCGGTACTCGGCATTTTCGATAGTCCATGGGTCGGATTTAAAAATTTTGAACTGCTATGGGATCCGTACAGCGGATTTGTCCCGGCGGTTAAAAATACGCTCATTATTAGTTTTTATCACATTGTCTTCGGTTTTCCGGCTCCGATCATTTTGGCGTTGTTATTTAACGAACTGAGGCTCCAAGTATTCAAGCGGGTTGCGCAAACGATTTCGTATCTTCCGCATTTTTTTTCATGGGTCGTCATGGCCGGCTTGTTGAATGTTATTCTTTCTCCTTCTACGGGAGCGGTCAATGTGATTATTCAGTGGATCGGCTTCGACCCCATCTATTTTCTCGGCGACAAAGAATGGTTCCGTTTCACGCTGATTACTTCCGGCATTTGGAAGGAGGTAGGGTGGGGAACGATTATATACTTGGCCGCGCTCGCTTCCGTGGATCCGCATTTGTATGAAGCTGCCGTGATGGATGGAGCAAGCCGCTGGAAGCAAATTTGGTACATTACGCTGCCGTCGCTGCTGCCTGTCATTTCGCTTCTGTTTATTTTGAGGATCGGTCATTTGCTGGATGGCGGCTTCGATCAAATTTTCAATTTGTACAATCCTGCGGTTACCGAGGTTTCGGATATTATTGACACGTTTGTCTATCGGGCAGGTTTGACTTCTATGCAATACAGCTTTGCTACTACGGTAGGTTTATTTAAAAATGTTATCGCTTTCATACTGATTTTAATAACGAACTATGTCATAAAGAAATCCGGTCAGGAAGGGTTAATCTAGCGATTCCCCGGTAGGGAGGGAGGTTATGTGATGTTAAGCAAAATGACTGTAGGCGAGAGGCTGTTTCAGCTCGTTCTCGTCGCGTTCATCTCCCTGATGTGCGCGGCTATGATGTATCCGTTTATTCACGTATTGGCACTTTCGCTTAGTTCGTATGAGGAATCGCTGCGCCCAGGTATTCATTTGTACCCGCGCGGATGGTCGCTTGATGCCTACAAACGTACTTTTGCTTCGGGAGACATCTTTATTGCCATGGGCAATTCCGTATTCCGAACGGTGGTTGGAACGGCTTTATCCATCTTTGCGATGGCTCTTGGGGCTTATCCTTTATCGAAAAAATACCTTCCGCACCGGGCTTTCTATACGACGTTCATCGTGTTCACGATGTTTTTCAGCGGCGGACTCATTCCTTCTTATTTGCTGATCAAAGCACTCGGATTGATGGATTCCAGATGGGTCCTGATCATTCCTACGTTATTCAGCACGTTTACGATGTTCATTATGCGCAATTTTTTCATGAGCATTCCGGCGGAATTAGAGGAATCAGCGCGAATGGATGGTGCGAACGATGTTCGCATTCTGCTTACGATTATTATGCCATTGTCGAAGCCGATACTCGCAACGGTGGCGCTGTGGACAGCAGTTGCTCACTGGAACGCGTGGTTCGATGCCCTACTCTATATAAGCGACCATTATAAAATGGTGCTGCAGCTGTATCTGCGCAAATTGATCATCGAAAACCAGGAACAGGCGATGCAAACCATCATGCTGCAGACGACTGGGGATTCCCGGCCTACGCCAGAGACCATTAAGGCTGCCGTATTGATGATTGCCACGGTGCCGATCGTTATCGTCTATCCTTTTCTACAAAAATATTTCGTCAAGGGTATCATGGTCGGTTCCTTGAAAGGGTGATCTGGTCAAGAGCTGAGGACAGGAGATGTGAGCTATGCATAAAGACAGCAACCGAACGTTTTACGTCGCACTTGATGGGAGTGACCGTAATCCGGGAACACAGGAAGAACCGCTTTCCACGCTGGAAGGGGCGAGAAATGCGATCCGTCAGATGATCAACGAGTCGGGATTGCCGGCTGACGGGGTTATCGTCTATATGCGCGAAGGCGCTTACCGGCTCACCGAGACGTTCCGTCTGGAGGCACAGGATTCGGGCACAGTGGATCGGCCGATTGTGTATACGTCGTTTCCCGGTGAGGAGGTACGTTTCGTCGGTGGAGTAGACCTCCCGGCAAACAGGTTCGGCCCGGTGACAGAATCGGCGATTAACAACCGTCTCAAGGAGCGGGCACGCGACCATGTTTTGCAAATTGATTTGAAAGCGTTAGGAATTACCGATTACGGGAAAATCGTGCCAGGCGGCTTCCGTATATCGAAAGACGTCACGGAGGCAACGCCGGAGCTTTTTTTTGCAGGGAAAACGATGATGCTTGCGCGTTACCCGAATGACAATTACGTCAAAATTGCCGGGGTCGTCGACCCGGGCGGCAACCCGCGCGAATTTGAGTTGGATGAAGCTAAGATGGCGGAGGAAAACGTCAAAGGCGCAAAGTTCGAGTATGCTGATCCGCGGCCGGGAACTTGGCTCAACACTGGTGATGTATGGATGTATGGCTATTGGTACTGGGATTGGGCCGACGGTAATTTACGCATCCAGTCGATCGACATCGCCAATAAGCGAATTCTGACGGAAACGGCAAGCTTTTATTCGATTCGCTCCGGTCAGCGGTATTTTTACTACAACGTGTTGGAAGAGCTCGACTCACCGGGTGAATGGTATTTGGATCGTGATACAGGCATTCTCTATTTGTATCCGCCATCTCCTATTACGGAGGGCAGCGTTCAGCTTTCCTTATTGAAAGATCCGATGGTACATCTGGATGGCGCATCCCATGTCAGCTTCAGTAAGCTAACGTTCGAGGTTAGTCGTGGCAGCGGAATTCACATCGTGGGTGGCTCGCATAATGTGATTGCTGGGTGCACAATGCGGCGATTGGCCGGCTTTGCCGTTATTGTAGGCGAAAACACAACAACGGGGACGAATGCAGGGACGCATCATGGCATCGTCAGCTGCAACATATGTGATACCGGAATCGGCGGAATCAGCCTGGGCGGAGGTGACCGACAAACGTTGACGCCTGGCGGCAACTACGCCCGGAACAACGACATTTCCAACTATAGCCGGTTGAAACTGACCTACAGCGCGGCTGTACAGCTGAATGGAGTCGGCAATATCGCGGCTAATAATTACATCCACGATGCGCCTCATGTCGGCATACTGATTTACGGAAACGAGCATGTAGTGGAGTATAACGAGATTTATAACGTCTTAATGGAAACGGGTGATGCTGGTGCCATCTACATGGGCCGCGATTGGACGGAACAAGGCAATGTGATCCGCTACAATTACATCCATAAGATTTATAACGACGCGTCGGAACTGCATATTGGCATTTATCTTGACGACATGGCTTCAGGTACGACGATCTACGGAAATATTTTGCATGATATTGATTTGGCTGTGATGATCGGCGGCGGTCGGAACAATGCTATGGTGAACAACCTGATCCTCAGCTGCCAAAGATCGCTGCAGTTGGATGATAGGGCCATGCCCGACTGTTGGGCTGCCTATCATGTGGAGGAAGGGCAGGTTATGCAGCGGCGGCTGCAGGCGATGCCTTATAACGAAGAGTCGTGGCGCACCAAGTATCCGAGTTTGCTTACAATCTGGCAGGACGCCCCGGGTTCTCCGAAATATAACAACATTTCTCGAAATGTGCTTTGTCGAACCGGAACGACCTCTTATGGTCAACAATCGCTTCATGAAGATACGATGGCGATCGTCCCGACAGCTAGGGAGTTCGGTACGATTGAACACAATTGGGTAACGGATACGGATTTGCTTTTTGCCGATGAAAACAGCGGCAACTTTTCTTTACAGGACGATTCACCAGTTTTCAGCGAGGTACCCGGATTTGAGGCCATACCGTTCGAGCGAATTGGTTTGTACAGGGATGAATATCGCAGGAAGGGGGAGCGTCTATGACGGAACAAACGTCGAAAGCATGGATGGAAGAGGCTTGGCAGCGGGTGGTCGCCAAGGTCGGACGTACGAGCGTACGCATAGGCGACAGCTTTCCATATGTATCGATCAATGGCAGATACAATGCGGAACCATGCGACTGGTGGACGAACGGTTTTTGGCCGGGACTGCTGTGGCTTCTGTACCGAGAAACCGGGGAAGCGCGTTTACAAGCTTTGGCCGAATTCTGTGAGGCGAAGCTCGATGAACCGCTGCAGGCTTACGAGCCGTTGCATCACGACGTCGGTTTCATGTGGAGTTTATCGGCGGTCGCCAACTACAAACTCACCGGAAATACTTTGTCGAAACGGCGTGCCTTGACAGCAGCCAGCCATTTGATGGGACGCTACAATGCTCGGGGGCACTTTCTGCGTGCTTGGAACGGGGGTGACCAGCAGGGTTGGGCGATTATCGACTGCATGATGAACCTGCCGCTGCTTTATTGGGCGAGCGAGACGACGCAGGATCCACGGTTTCGCCACGTAGCGGTGGAGCACGCGAATATGGCACTCAAGGAGTTTGTCCGCGAGGACGGCTCCGTCTATCATATCGTCTGCTTCGATCCAGAAACGGGTGAGCGGCTCGAGGCAAGAGGAGGGCAGGGATATGCCGCGGATTCCGGCTGGTCCCGAGGTACAGCTTGGGCAATTTACGGCTTCACACTCAGCTACAAGTATACGGGTGACCTGCAGTATTTGCAGGCGGCTAAGAAGATAGCACATTATTTTCTTGCTAATCTTGCCGAAGACTGTGTTCCGAACTGGGATTTCCGTGCTCCTCTCGAGGAAAATATGGCCAAAGATTCAACGGCTTCGGCCTGTGCGGCAAGCGGACTTCTGGAGCTGAGCCGGCTTGTGCCCGCAGCCGAGGCAGAGCTGTATGCGTCGGCCGGTGCTAAGATTGTTCAAACGCTGTACGAGAGGTATGGCGCATGGGACTGTGATGACGAGGAGGCGTTAATCGTCATGGGTACGGCCAATCGACCGCGTCAGACTTATGTGAACGTGCCGATCATTTACGGCGATTATTTTTTCACCGAAGCGCTACTGAAGCTGCGCGAACGGACGGAATTGTTTTGGTGACGGGTGCTGGAGCACCATTGATAATCGATACGCACGTTCATTTATGGCGCCCGGACAGAGGAGATTATGGCTGGTTGAAGCCAGAGAACCCTGTCCTGTACCGTGATTATTTACCGCAGCATGTGCAGCCGGAGCTTGCTCGAAAGGGCGTAACTGCCGTTGTTGCCGTACAGGCGGCCGCAACAGTTGCGGAGACCGAATACTTGCTGACGCTGGGGGATCATTTCGGATGGATCGCCGGTGTCGTCGGCTGGTTGGACGTCGCTTCAGGCGATTTCGTCAAACAGTATGAACGATTGCGACGCAACCCGCGATTTGTCGGCATCCGCGTGAACGGCAGCACTTTCGCAGCCATACAGGACGGGGAGCCGCTCAGCCAACTGAGCCGCAATTTGCGGCACATGGCCGACGACGGCTTCCCTGTCGACCTGCTCCTGCGTCTGGGTGAGATGCCGTCCGTCATCAAGCTGCTTCGCGAGGTGCCGCACCTAAAAGCGGCGGTGAACCACTTGGGAGTTCCCCCTGTGCTGGATCAATCGCCGAAGGATTGCGAGGCGTGGAACAGCCTGATGCGAGAGCTGGCCGAGTATGCTGGCGTCGTCTGCAAGCTGTCCGGCATGATCACGCAATCGCGCGGATACGATGTCCGCTTGTGGCGTCCATACGTTGAACAACTCGTGGCGGCGTTCGGGCCGCAGCGTCTCCTGTTCGGCAGCGATTGGCCGGTTTGCTTGCAAGCCGGCGGATACGACGAAGTCATGCGGTTGTTTCACGAGGTGCTTCGTGGACTTCTGGACGAATCCGCTTTGGCGAGAATTTGCGGTGATAACGCTGTGTCCTTTTACCAGCTTCAGGCTGTCGGTTTGCCTGGTCTTGGAGGTGATTTCAAATGAACATATCGTTGAAACGTTCTTTATATATGTCGCAATTGAAACAGGGGACGCTCGAATCATTTCGGAAGTTCTTGCAATCCGACGCCCCGGCGTTTGTGGTACGGATGCGGAAACGGAACTTCATCACATTTTCCCTGTTTAGTTGGCAGCATCAGCTTTTTCTATATACGGAAGCGCCATCCGAAGACTGGGAATTTCAATGGCCCGAGGCATACACAGCGTGGTTGGAAACGTGGCCGGACTGGTCGGGTTATGCCAGAGCACGCAATCTAGTGCCGCTGATGGACGTTTTCCACGACAATCGGCCTGATGATACAGCGGGATGGCGAGGTGTTCACTCTCCGCAGCAAAGGATTGGCAAGCTGGCCAGGTTGAAGCCTGAGAGGTACAGCAGCTATGTTTTTTACCACTTTCAGAAGCAGGAAGAGGAGCCGGGAAGCTTTAATGATCGTTATATCATTGGCGCTTACGAAAATTTACTTTTCTCATATCATGAGCTTCCCGCGATTGTCAGCGAGGCTCCTACAGGTTTGCTGCAAACGAATAATTCCCCCGAGGATTGGCATGGCGTTATGCACCCGCATTTTGACCCGTGGACCGACACGGAGGAAGAAGGAGAAAAGTTATGGCGGAGCCTGGAAGAACTGCTCAGTTACTAATTACTTGAACATCACAAGGAGTGAATCATACAAATGAAAATTATTGACGTCAGAGCTTACGGTATCCAAACGCCCGTAACAACCTCGTTTAACTGGCGTAAAGGGCTGCCGGGGTCAGGGGCCGTTCGAGAGCAGGGGATTCTGCGCATCATTACCGACGAGGGCATCGAAGGCATTGCCGTGACGCAGCGTGCCGGAATGACGGTCGATTACGTACAGCGAAGATTGAAGGGGATGCTGATCGGCAAAGACCCGCTGCTCAAAGAGAAGCTCTGGCACGAAATTTGGGAAATGGATCGGTTGGAGGAATTTCAGATCATGTACATGGGGCTGGTCGACATGGCGCTCTGGGACATTACAGCGAAAAAAGCCGGCATGCCGCTGTACCAGCTCATTGGCGGAAACAGCGATCGTGTGCAGGCGTATGCCTCCACCGTCACTTATGATACAACGGAACAATTCCTTCAAGTCGCGGATGCTTGTATCGAACGCGGTTATCGAGCGATCAAGCTTCACGCTTGGGGCGATGCACGTAAAGATGCAAAGCTTTGTCAGGATTTGCGCAATCACGTCGGTGAGGAGATCATCCTCATGTACGACGGATCTGCTGGCTTCAACCTGCAAGAAGCGATTTACCTCGGCAAGGCGTTGGAGGAAGCGGATTACCACTGGTACGAAGAACCGATGCGCGAGTTCAGCATATGGAACTACAAGAAGCTGTGTGACGAGCTAACGATTCCTATACTTGCGGCAGAAACGTCCGATGGCTGCCATTATAACGCTGCGGATTTTATTGTGCAGGGTGCTTGCGATATGATCCGCACGGGTACGCTGCTGAAGGGAGGCATCACGGGTTCGCTGCGTATCGCACATCTGGCCGACAGCTTCGGCATGAAAGCTGAAATTCATGGCGGCGATCAAGCGAACGTGCAGTTGGCCTGCGGCATTCCGAACAATTCGTTCTTCGAGGTGCTTGTTTGGGGAAAAGGGGATTCCATAGGTTTTGGTTATCCAGATGTGGATAGGGACGGTTACATTTCGGCCCCGCAAGGACCTGGCATCGGCTACACATTCGATTGGGAAGAAATAGAGCGAGAAGCCAATGTTCAGTGCTGACGGCGACCTTGGGGAAAATAATGTCTTTTCGTGGGAGGGAGTCACATGTCAAATCATCCAGATAAATCAAAGTTAGACCATGAGGAGTTTCTATCGACCTCTTTTTCGGATATCAAGGTGGGACAATTTCTGCGACCACAGGATACAGCTAAGCTCCTCAAAGAACTCGTTTGGAACTGCTTCGAACTATCCAGATTGGCATTTGGTTGGATGCCCGCCTTGGAGGACTACGAGTTAAAAATTCAACTGGGCCGCTTTGGTTATTTACATGCCATGCATGTCAAGCAATTAAGCGAGCGTATCGCGGAACTTCCAGATAAGTTGGGGTTCAAGGAGAGATCGCCTCAAGCCTTAAGAGAACTGTATGAACGTGGATCACTTGCGCCAAATTCAGAAACGTTTTTCTATAGTTATTTCGTTTTTGTCCGCAATCTGTACGACCGAATAGAGGAATTATCCCTTCGTTTAGACACCATATTGGATGCGCCTACTATGGATGTTCTTGACCTTTTACTTATGAAAAAACAAGAGCTCTTAACTACGTTGCGAAAACAATTTCAATTTGTTCCATCTGAAAGCGATCAACGACGGCAAATATTCCAAGACTGGAAATTGTATGTGTCGAATCTTTGGCATGCCTATTCAAGTAGACAGGTGTGGCCTCCTGCGCCGGGTGTTCCGCCAGCAGGACCTGTACCAGCGGAAGGCAAGCTCGATCCGAGGTTTCCGCACTACTCGCACAAGCCAGATCAATACAAGAAAGCTTACTCCGATCCAGGAATGTCTCCTCTTCAGGACAGCATTCAGCAGATGCATTATATTAACGCTACTGAAATGTCTGCTGCGGAAAGTTTAAGTTATTTATACTACGCAGTACAGAACATGCCTCTTGCATTTTATTTTGACTTAGCTCGTCATTTGTGGGATGAGACCAGACATTTTGCGATGGGGGTAAGAAGGCTTCTTCAGCTTGGTTATTCATTGGATCAGTTTCAATTTTTCAAAAGCGGTCCTGGCAAACAGGTTGAGGATAGCTGGTACGCGGATATGTATGCCAGTCTAACGATGGTTGCGGAGCCATGCTCATTTATCAAAAAGCGTAAAGCAGCGGAAGCTTTCTGGGAGTTTGGAGATGCGCTCTCTGCTATCCATTGTGAATTTGATATGGTGGATGAACGTATGCATGTCGATTTTGGAAAAAGATGGGGGCATGAGCTTTTCAAAACATTAAAGAATGATCTCATTACCGCGCAAAAGCTTTCGGAGAGAGCTAGATTAATCCGCTTGGAATATCTGGATGTCCCGCTGGAGGAACGTCAGCAAATTGCCAAGAACTTTCCGGCATTCTGCGGGTTTTCAACGGTTGAACTGTCTTATTCAAAATATTAATGGAAGCATGACAGTCGTTCAAGGAGTGGTGAACATGGAATATTCCCTATTAGGTAAAACGAACTTCCGCGTATCCAAGTTAGGACTTGGAGGGGCCCCGCTTGGTGGCGATTTTGGAGATACGACGGATGAACAGGCATTTCGGGTCATTGATGCCGCTCTTGATTTGGGTATTAATTTTATAGATACAGCACCGTTATATGGGCAAGGGGAAAGTGAAAGGAGAATCGGTCAGGGGCTGAAAGGGAAACGAAACCAAGTCATTTTAGCGACCAAAGCGGTGGTGCGCGGAGTGCCGTATACGTATGAGAATACCATGAAATCGGTGGAAGAGAGCCTGAAACGGCTGCAAACGGATTATATTGATTTAATTCAGCTGCACGAGCTGGAGTCGGTCAGTTATGAAGCTGCAATGGAAGGTACTGTGGCTGCATTCTTAAAGCTAAAAAAGGATGGGATTGTTCGTGCAATCGGGGTAAATGCAGGAAATATTGAGCGTCTAATTCCATTTGTGCAGGATGGCCTTATCGATACAATTCAAACCTTCGGAAGGTATACGCTGGTGGACTATACCGCCAAGGATGTACTGCTGCCTTTGGCAAGAGAGATGAATATCGGCGTCATTCATGGGAGCCCGCTCGGAATGGGCATTTTGACGGATCGGCCGGCGCCATTTCTTGCTAAGTATCCGGCTTTGCTGGAAGAAGCGATGAAGCGGAAGAATGAGCTGGATTTTCTGCATAAGAACGAACCCAATGGGCTAGTAGAGCCTGCAATGAGATTTAGTCTTTCATGTCCTGATATTGCGGTGACGCTTACAGGTACGACTTCGGTGGATTCATTAACGAGAAACGCTGCTTATTGTGATGGGGTAGGCTTATTATCTGAACATGTAGCTAGGGTCCTATCCTTATTTCAAGGGAAGAAATTAATGTAAGGAGAGGAGGGGGAAATATGGAAGAAATGAAGGGAAACCACTATTACGTTGCTATAAATGGCGATGACAGCAATGACGGAATCACGGAGCAGAGTCCATTTCGCACGATCAGCCAAGCAGCTCAGAGGATGGAAGCAGGGGATACTTGTTACATTCGGGAGGGTACTTATCGGGAAACGATCATTCCGACGAATAGCGGCAAGGATGGCGCACCTATCCGTTTCGAAGCTTTTCAGAGAGAACGGGTTGTAGTGAGTGGCTGCGATGAGATAACGGAATGGATGCCTCATAAAGGCTCAGTTTATAAAGGGAAAGTGACGTGGGATCTACTTGATGGCAGCGGAAATCTGGTTTTCTTCGATGAGGAACTTGGCATGGAAGCACAATGGCCGAGTCTGAAAGACCGACTGGATAAGTCGCAGTATGCAGTTGTGGATGCAGCTACTAATGAATACCCAACCTACACGCTGTATGATGAGGATTTGAAGGCATTTCCTGACGGGCACTGGGATGGAGCTATGGTGGCTTGCGTGAACGGAGTGAGCTACTTTATGTCAACGGCAAGGGTGACAGGCTTCGAAGCCGGCACTTTGTATCATGATCAGTGGGTCAGCTCCGCAGAGCATTACCGTACGCAGCCAGGTAACCTATATTTTATTACAAGAACATTGCAAGCGTTGGATACGGAAAAAGAGTGGTATTACAATGCTGACGAAAGGATGCTATATATCATTGCTCCAGGCGGGGGGCATCCATCCAGCCATACCGTCGAGGCAAAGCGCCGTGACTACGCGTTTGATTTGAGGAATAAGCAGCATATTCAGATTATCGGGGTGGATTGTCGAGGCGCATCGATGACGACGAAAGGTGCGAGCCACTGTCAAATACGGAAATCTCGTATGTATGGGCTAGATCGTTCGTTCGGGTACCGTCAGACGATTTACGGTCGGACCCATGGCATTGAACTTGGCGGATCGGATAATCTAATCCGCGATTGTGAAATTTCCCATTTTGAAGGGATCGGCGTTTATGTTTCGGATGAACGGAATGCAGTAATGAATTGCTATATTCATGACGGCAACTTTGAAGCATCCTATGCGAGCATGATCTGGTTGACAGGCTCTGAGCATAAAGTAAGCCGCTGCACCATAACGAGGGGAGGCCGGACTTCCATATCCGGTGTATTTGCGCGTTCCGTCATTGAATATTGTGATGTGTCCTTTGCAAATGCGCTAACTAAGGATTCAGGCATGATTTATCTGTTTAACCATGACTTTGACAACACACAAATTCATCATAATTGGCTGCATGACAATCTATCTGACCATCTTAGCTTTGGTTTTTACATGGATGCTTGGACGAGTGGTGTAAGCTTTTTTCGCAACGTGATTTGGAACATTCCCGAACGGGGCATGGTGCTCAATCGTCCCATTCAACGAACACTCATTTATAACAATACGTTTTACCGCAAGGCGATAGCGGATTCTTCGGTCTTCTGTTTCGATGATATGTACGGTACGCATATGGCGAACAATCTTTTTGCAGATGGAGAAATTCGCCGATGGGGTAACCACAGTGTGGTGTCACATAACCGATTTGATGTCGAGCCGTGCTTCGTGGATGCAGAGCGTGGTGATTTCAGACTTCGTCCGGAATCACCTGTCATCGGAAAGGGGACTTTTGTAGCTGGCGTGACGGATAATCATACAGGCGAAGCTCCGGATGTGGGCGCATATGAATGGGGCGGAGAAGGTTGGATTCCTGGACATGATTTCGGAAGTAGGCAGGAGTCCAAGGAAACCGGAGGGAAGGTCATCGCATTGGATCATGAAAGCCGAATCCGTAATGGTGGCTTCGAAACGGGTGCATTGGCTCCTTGGAGGAAGGCCACGGGCTCACCCCGCATTGTGTTCGAGTGTGCATGGGATTACAGCAGGAATGGGGCATACCCGTCAGTAGTTCGCAGCAACAAATATGCTGCTGTCCTTCATACGGGAGATCGTATCGAGCAATTCATTGAGGGATTAAAGCCAAATACGACTTATATGTTTTATGCGGGTATCAAATCCGGAGGTGAGTACCGATTGGCGACAGAGCATTCGGAACGGTCCTCTAGCGGATTGTGGGATAAGGAGCCAGATGGCAATTGGGCTATATACCGTGATGTCCGATATGTCGGCCCGTGGAAATCGGAGGAGTGGTTAAAGTTTTCGGACATTGATTTCGGTTCTCTAGGTAAATATGACGTCCTTTCCATCGGGTTAAATAAGATGATTGGCCCTGTTACGATTGAGGTCAGGATCGATCGATTAAATGGCGAATTGATTGGAGCCGTAGTTCAAAAGACGGATTATAATGCGACTTGGAATTACTTCGGTACACCGCTCAGCCTCATTGGAGGCGTACATGATGTGTATTTGGTTTTTTCAGGGGAAGGACAGTGTTTGGTTCATAATCTGGTGATTCATAATTCGTTTCGTGCCGCCACAGCCCGGATGTCTGTTAGTGGACATGATGCGGAAGAGGTACAACTTACCGTGAACCGCTGGAATTGGGAAAGCACGATGTCCGAGCTGTATTTCACGACGGGTGAGGGTAGGACATCTGCAACAGTAGCTATAGAGAATCTTGGAGGGCAAACCGTTATGGGGCTGCCAGGACACAATATTTATGTAGATGATTGCGGTTTATGGATCAAACCGCAGCAAATCTGAGAGGAGGTGCGATAATGAAACCCCATGCAGGTGCGTTAGCGAATTGGTTATTATCGTGGGTTCAGGATCATGGAGCGATTTACGGGTTTCATAATCATTCCGTATGGGGCTCGAATCCGTATAGATGGAGTGATTTCACATGCGGTCACAGCACATGGGCTAGTCCGCTGCTCCCCTCCTTAGCATTAATGCTGCAGCAGAAACCGGATTCAGAACTGGAAGATACCTTGCTGCGTCTCATACAGTTTCAAACGGAATCTTTTCAAATGGATGGTCAATATGCACATATCGGCTTCCAAATGGGTGAGAGTCTTTCGGTCGGATTAATTCATAATATGATGCCTAACGTTTCTCTTGGATTGACAGCCTGGTATGCGAAAGATTGGCTTCCCGAAGCCTATATGCAGCGAATACGCAGCAGCATGTCCGCTACTATGGATGCCTGTGACAGGCATTATCCTTTTGGCATCATGTATACGAATGGTAGAGCGATCAGCAATCAGGAATATGCCCGTTTATGGGGTAAGCTCCTATACGTGAAGGTTTTCGATGATCAGCGGTGGGGGGCAGAACTTCAACGTCAACTGGATAGGATGATAAAGGATTTTCATTTTATCGGACTTCCGGATCAAAATTGTACGGCTTCTTACAGGTATGCAGGGGATGCTTCAAGCACAGAGCCTGCAGAATATTACGGGCTTCTGATTGCGCCACTTGTATTGGCCTATGAGATGTATGGGCAAAAGAAATACTTGGAGCAAGCTGGTGCCCTATGCCGCCATTTGGCACGTTCAGCTTGGTATGACAGTAAAGGACAAATTCGACTGCACCGCGTCTATTATCATTCCGGGAGCAGTTGGGTCAAAATCAATGAACCCATGCTGATTGCCGGCATGGGCATGTCCTTATTTGGTATACATCAGTACTTGGCAAAACAGGAGGATGCAGAGCTCACTGCCTTCCTAAAGAAATGTGATCGCACTTATGCGAAATATCAGAACCCTCGGGGGTATTTTGCTTCCGCTACAGGTTGGCACAATGAAGCGGACGTAGCCCCGAGCAGCGCCTGGCACAGTCATGATTTATTATATTTAGTCGCCCGCCATGGGGCAGATGAAGACGTTTGGCGCGACATGAACCAACCATACAATCAAATCTCAATCCTGCTTGGAGACCGCTGCATATGGATGGAGCATAATCGTCATTGGACGATTACGGACTACCAGTCCATGGATGTCTATCAGCTGCTGGGGCACAAGGATGAACCGCGGTTTGGCCGCGATATGAGCTGGGTCGGCGGGGAGCGTAAGCTGCCCAGCCATTTTAACTTCGCGAATCGGCCAGTATTCGTGAAGACGGATGAGGGTATTTTCTTACGGAAGGGCGAGTTTACGGAACAAGATATACAGCTGTCATCGGTAGCTTCAGTACCTTATTTGGGGTTATGGTCTTAGTAGAATGGACAGTATTGAAAAAAATCTGCAAGGGAGGGGGATCGTCGCATGCTGGAGATTCGAGCATTTACGGATGTATTACTAACACACCCTATGGTGAGTGCTGGACCTATTCCAACCGCACAAGATCCGGACGGGGTTTATCCTTATGAGAGTTATGCAGAGACGAGCCGCCGCCCTATCATCAAAACGTATCAGTTCCTTACCATGGAGAATGATCGAATAAAGGTAACTGTTTGTCCTGATCTGGGAGGCAAGGTGTATTCCTTAATCCATAAAGCTTCAGGCAAGGAGGCGCTTTATTCAATTCCTGTGATCCGACCCATACGGATACTTCCCAGACATTTTTTTATTGGCGGGGGGATTGAGGTTAGCTTCCCGATATCCCATTCACCGGTGCAGATCGTGCCTGTTCACTTTCAAACCTTAGCAACAGTCAATAGGTTATTCATTTGGTGCGGGGAGCGGGAAGCTCGTTTTGGGATGCAGTGGACCGTTGAGTATTCACTGGGGGAAGACGATGATTTCTTGACACAACGAACCTATTTCTATAATCCCACGTCCGAGCCGCATCCCTGGATGTCATGGTCCAATGCAGGAGTACCCGCTCATGCGGACACTGAATTCTGGTTTCCAAATGGACCGGTGCTTTCACATGGCGATGAGATGAAAACGATCGATTGGGCTGTAGAGGGACCTAGAAAGCAGGAGGAGATTGATCGGATGATCGGTTTTTTCTGGCGCGAGCCGGACTGTCAGGCCTTTGGTGTATATACACCAAGCATCGGAAGCGGTTTATTCCATGTCGCAGACCAACGGATAACGCCTGGCATTAAATTATGGTCGGATGGCACTGGCAAACATGAAAAGTGGATTACCCAATACACGAAAAATGGGGAGCAGTGTTTAGAGATGCAAGCAGGACCCATTATGGATCAATCGATTAAGAACAGGCTGGACCCTGGAGCTTCACATGTCCATGTGGAGTTTTGGATTCCGACGGATCGACGGTTAGACATTCATTCGTTGCCGGTTCCTGTTGTTGACCTGCCAGCTCAAGAGCAAATCCCCTTATTCGGTTTTGCTCGCCCACATGAATCGGAGCTATGGGAGTGGGTCGTGGAGGCTTACAGTAAGCAGAAGTCGGAGCTTCTTCCTCTTCCTCCTGGTATAGACGATAATCGATGGGCCCTATCTGGCTATGAAGAGTTGGAGGAGGCGCTTCGTTGGGCAGCAACGGTTCAACCAGACCAATACACCTCATGGAAAATGCAATTAGGTGCATGGTATGCAGGGAAAGACCGGATTGCCGAGGCACTCACGGAGCTTGAAGCTTCGGGAGAAGACAGGGCATTGGCGCTGGCGGCTCGGTTATATCGGCGAAATATAGGAGATTTATTCAAAGCTGCTGCATGTTACCGGAGAATCCGTTCACGGGCATTCGCTTTACATCCACAAGTGACGTTTGAAAGAGATGTGACCTTAGCTGGTATTGGAGCGGAAACTCTTGAGGAGCGGGCATATTGGCTAGCTCAAACGAGTGCGTTGCAGGATGAATGGTTAGTGGAGCGGCGCGCAGCATTATTGGTGGATCAAGGGGAATTCGAGGAAGCGAAACAATTGCTTCAGTGCACCGTCTTCCAATTGGTTCATCAACGCTATGCACGCACGAAGCTCTGGCTTCGCATAATGGAGGGGCTGGGTGATCCAAGCCGAGAGGTGCCTTCTTCGTTAGGTGAGGACGATTTATTTGAATTCGGTGCTTATAGGGAATATCAAGAGGACTAGTGTCTGAAATCCAGTTGTTTTTGACAAATGAATAACCTTGTTTGACAAAGATTATTAGGGACGAGGATCCTATAATTAAGCTATAAATAGACAAATTGAGGTGCATAGCGTATGAGTAATCTAGAGGCGAATCAAGTCCACGCATTGCCATTGTTAGAAGACAGTTACGCGTTGTCGCAAGAGCAGCAGGAAAGCTATCAGCGAGAT
This sequence comes from Paenibacillus plantarum, assembly GCF_013141695.1. Taxonomy (GTDB): domain Bacteria; phylum Bacillota; class Bacilli; order Paenibacillales; family NBRC-103111; genus Paenibacillus_E; species Paenibacillus_E plantarum. Next base: position 35,061 of record NZ_WHNY01000092.1, on the reverse strand, counting down.
GGCCATATCGTTCTTCGCGGAGTAGCGAACGAAGCCGAGATCAATATCTATGAACCGATTATCTCCGACTTGGTGAAAACGTTGAACAACCAAGATAAACCTCTGGATCAACGTGATACGTATGGGAAGGCGTTTATCCAAATTTCGAATTTATGGGAACAAAGTGAAGCGATTGGGCGTTTCGTGTTTGCTAAGCGCTTTGCCAAAATTGCCGCTGACTTAATGGGCGTTGATGGCGTTCGTATGTATCATGATCAAGCGTTGTTTAAGGAACCGCACGGCGGTCATACCCCTTGGCATCAAGATCAAATTTATTGGCCGCTTGATACGGATAAGACGATTACAATGTGGATGCCGCTTGTGCCGATCTCGGAGGAAGTGGGGTCGATGACGTTTGCTTCCGAATCGCATCTGATGGGATACATTAATAAGATGGTTATCTCCGATGAATCCCATCGTACGCTGGCAGGCTATATCGAGGGGAAAGGGTTCGAGACCAAGTCTCATGGTGCGATGGCAGCCGGGGATGCGACGTTCCATGCGGGTTGGACACTGCACAGCGCGCCTGGAAATCCGACGGATACGATGCGCAAAGTCATGACCGTCATTTATTATGCAGATGGATTGCGGATTGCAGAACCGGATAGTAAAGCACGTGAGAGTGATTTGAAAAGGTGGTTTCCTGGCTTGAAGCCTGGGGAGCTAGCTGCTTCTGAGCTGAATCCATTGTTATACAGCCGCAAATAAGTATAAAGATCGCTTGCCCACTGTTTAAGTGAGTAAGCGATCTTTTGTTTAAGCCTGCCAGGTTACCACTTGCTCCCATGTGGGGAAGGGCAGCGGGCGCTACTAAGTTTGGCTTTGATACCCATCAAGCAGCCGCAATGGCGGCAAGTTGTGCCGTAATGATAGTCACTGCAGCTGGTGCAGACCGCGATACGGCGATCATATTCGGCTTCCGTTGTCAGCTTCAGGTTACGCACGCGTAGCGTTTCGCCAAAAAGCTTGGCGATTTCTTCAGGTGTCACGTGAACAGAGGCTGAACACCCTTTGCAATCCGAACCGACTTCCGAACTTGTTCTAGCTGAAGTATCCATTACGCAGCACTCCTACTGTAAACAAAGTGTGACCACGGAGCGGGCAGGAAGGGTCACAAGCAGAACATCATTTTCGACCCGATAATCGGTAAAAGGTCGTGTGTTCACAGCATTAGGCTCTTCGAACGTATTGTGCGCATCCATCGTATCCGAGGTGATAACCAAACCTGAGATCATTCTACCCAAGTGACCCTTGATGTCGCACTCAACTTCAAGCGTTTCGGCATGATGCAAATTACAAAGGGAAATATGTAGTTGGTTGTCTGCATTTAATGAAGCGGATGCGCTAAGTTGGTCAATTTGCTTACCATCCATTTCGTAGGAAGGGCTCACGGCATCTGTAGCAATATAGCTCGCGTCTTGATGCACCTTGTACATATCGAACACATGATAAGTCGGCGTAAGCAGCATGTCTGCACCCTCTGTAAGGATGACTGCTTGCAATACATTGACAACCTGCGCAATATTGGCCATACGTACACGATCACTGTGGTGATGGAAAAGATTTAAATTAATGCCTGCGACGAGCGCATCGCGAATCGTATTTTGCTGATAAAGGAATCCAGGGTTCGTGCCAGGCTCTACATTGTACCAAGTGCCCCATTCGTCCACGATTAAGGCAACTCTTTTGTCAGGATCATAGGTATTCATTATGGCCGAATGACGAGTAATGAGTTCATCCATGTATAGGGTTTTTTCTAAGGTATTGAACCAGTCTTGTTCATTGAAATCTGTTGCTGAGCCTTTATCTTTCCAGACGCCAGTAGGCAGGGTATAGTAATGAAGGCTGATACCATCCATATATTTGGTTGCTTCGCGCATCAAGACTTCGGTCCAATTGTAATCAGCGCTATTGGCGCCACAGGCGATTTTGAAAATCTTATTGTCCCCGTAGTTCCTTACATAGCAAGCGTATCTACGATACAAATCTGCATAGTATTCCGGACGCATGTCGCCACCGCAGCCCCAATTCTCGTTCCCTACGCCAAAATAAGTGAGCTTCCACGGCTTCTCACGGCCGTTTTCTTGACGCCAGTTCGCCATCGGAGACTCGCCGTCGAAGGTCATATATTCGACCCATTCCGACATTTCCGCCACGGTACCGCTTCCAACATTACCGCTAATATAAGGTTCAGCGCCAATCAATTCGCATAAACGTAGGAACTCGTGCGTGCCGAAATGGTTATTCTCGAGAACACCGCCCCAGTGCGTATTGATCATTCGCTTACGTTTCTCGGCTGGGCCGACACCGTCTTTCCAATGGTACTCATCAGCAAAGCAGCCGCCAGGCCAGCGGAGAACCGGAATTTGCAGTTTTTTCAGCGCTTCAAGTACATCGTTACGCATACCTTCCGTATTAGGGATAGGTGAGTCGAGTCCAACCCAGATGCCTTCATAGATACATCGTCCTAGATGCTCAGAGAAATGACCGTAAATATTTCGATTAATCGTTTGGAGCGGTGAATCCGCGTGAATCGTCAGCTTAGCCATGAAAGGTATCTACTCCTTCGTGTTTCAAATTGGTATTGGAAACCGACTCTCGACTGATCATTGCAGCCGAAAGTATGATTTGCTCCTTGCTGTTTGACACATCGGCGTGATGACGGTGAATGGCGGAAAGCAGTTCCTCGACGAGATGCTTGGCATCCAAGCTAAATGTCGTCAGTCTTGGCGATATTTGAGCGGCCAGCGGAATATCATCACAGCCAATGATGGATACGTCGTCCGGAATAGTGCGGCCATTCTCTCGAAGGCCTTGGATGCAACCAGCAGCCATCCAATCATTCACGGCGAAAATCGCATTCGGCAGCTCGGCTGTAAGTAGGAGGTTTGCTGCTCGGCGACCGCCTTCCCAGTTCATTTTCTCCGTAATGACCTGGACTTGTACGTCTTTCGTCTGACAGAAGGCAAGGAAGCCTTGCTTACGAAGTCGCGAGGAATCGTACTTATCCGGCCCTGCCAGCAGGGTGAACGAGCGATGCCCTGCATCGTATAACGTTTTGGCCGCTTTACTGCCGATCCGATCATCATCAAAATAAATTTGGATGATATCTTCTCGGTGGGCATAGCGCTGAATGGAGAAAAGCTGGCCTGCCGTCGTCTTGAGCCGATCTAATTGCTCGTCTTCCATCTGTCCGATTAGAATGAGCGGACTCTTCGGTGCAGCTTCGCGCGGCAGATCAGGGTGCACCATGGAAATTTTGATCGCTTGCTTGGCAGCTAAATTCGTAATTTCGACAAGGAAATTCGTGTAGTAAGGGTCATTTCCTTTGATATCCGATGAACACATGACATATAACGTGTCCAAGAGTACAGCCGGAACGATGTAGGTTCCTTTGCCAATTAGTTGAACAAGAAGGCCTTCTTGGACTAAGGTCTTGATTGCTGCGCGCACGCTTACCCGGCTTGCTTCGAAGGTTTCGGCCAAATCTCGCTCAGATGGAATCTTGATGAGTTGATCCTTTTGTAGAGATCGAATTTGGACACGAAGTTGTTCGATAAGTCTTTCCTTGATAAGTGGAGATTTCTCCATGTGACCAAACCACCATTCTGGGTGATACCATTTCTAATCTATATAATACCAATAAGATACCACGTGTGGTGTGGGGAAGTCTAGGTTTTTTTTTGTTGTTGTTTTGTGTGTGGTGTCATAATTACTGAGAATATTTCCAGAATTTATGAGAAGGAAATTCATAATTATTGAGTAATTAAAATACTAAATTTTACATGATAGTGACACTACAACTACAATGCGAAAAGGGAAGCAAATCAAAAATCCGGCATGGGCTCATAATGAGAAGATATATAATGCTGTAATCGATCGACCAGAAACGTCAAAGGTAAGGCATTTAGCTTCTTTAGGGAATTTTGAGAAGGCTTATTTTGGGGAAGAAGTCAGTAATGAGAAGCCCTATAATGCAATTTTGAACCTCCAACAAAACAGCATTGCCTTTGCAAAAGTTGAGTTACTTCTAGAAGCCCTGCTTGATCACGGCAAGGAGCCTCCACTTGGGGCTCTGCAATGGACAAGCATTGCTCAATTATTTGCGACTATAAACCAAGTAATACCGCCAATAAGATTTGAATAGTTGATTTTTTTTATAGAGAAAAAATTGAAAAATTGTCCGAATAATCGCAAATGATAGGGCACCTGATAAAGAAAGTAAAATTTTCTTCTTCATGATAGCTCTTCTTAAATTTTTTCTTACTTCGGATTCTTTAAATTGATTAATTTAAAGAGAGTTAAAACGAGCTTATATAGACTATTGATTGAATAAAATCACCTGAATTGATCAAAGATGTAAATAAGGGGTGATTGCTTGTTTACTTGGGATCTAATTCTGTCCTTGTCAATTTCGTTGCCTAACCTAATGCCTGCTGCAGAGAACATAGAGATCTCTCAACGGTCGCAGAGAATCTTAGAGAGTATTCGTGCAGAGAGCGAAAATACATTACAAGTGAAATGGAATCCAGTTACTCAAACGCCAGAATTACTTGATGGGAATTTAACTAAGCCTTCAGCACATTCACCTGGATGGATTACATTCAGATACCTGGAGAAGATCAAACGACTTTACGACCTGAAGCAGTTAGATCAAGATTTGAAAATTATCTCCATTGACAAGAGCGCCACTTCAACAAAGGTTACCATGCAGAGACAACTATATAAGAACCCTGTATGCGGGGATCAAATGATTGTAGAGTTAGACAGATCAGGAGTCGTGCAACGAATAAATGGCACCATACATGCAGGATTAGAAGAGCAACGCCTAGGCAGGCCAATGTACCCGGCTATATCTCTCGAAGATGCGAAACAGAAAGCCAATATACACGACGCTACACTTAAAACAACTAATCCGATCCATGAAGTTTCTTGCTATCTCCCCACTAGAAAAGGTATTCCTCTTGTTCATGTCCTCACTTATGAAAAAGGTGGACGTCAAGTATCCATTAGGATTCACTCGATGACTGGGCGAATAATCGAATAGCAATACAGTAGAGGAACTCCTTGTTAAGGAAGTTCCTTTTTCCATTCGACTTTCGTTAATAGTTGGTTTTTCATTAGTTGAAGGATGAAATCTACGTAATAATCTTTGCGGACGATGACACGATATTCGTGGTTGGTGTAGGTATAAACTAACACATCCGTGATGTCGTCATTTGATTCGAAGACTTTCTGGATACTCTTCATATCATCAAAGTGCGATGGGGTGAGAACCTTAATGGAGAATTCGATATCATTCAATACCTCATCTTCGCTAATATCAATTACATGTTGATTCCACTCATAATTGAGTTTCACGTTGCATTCCTCCTCATTGAATTAAGTATCGGACATAAATATAAATGTTTGCTAGTACAACGGAAATTAACATTAACGGAAAACCATATTTCATAAACGTAATGAATTTAATCGGGCGTCCTTCTTTCGCAGACATGCCAGCTACAATTAAGTTAGCACTTGCCCCAATTAATGTGCCGTTACCACCCAGACATGCTCCTAATGCTAGGCTTCACCACAGTGGTTCTAGATTCACTACCCCCATGTTACCCATTTCCTGAATCATAGGAATCATCGTTGCCACAAAAGGTATATTGTCTAAAAACGCCGAGGCAATGGCGCTGAGCCATAAAATCAAAATTGATGTCGCAACAGGATTCCCTCCTGTGAGTTCAATAGCATGAGCAGCTAATTTGGATATGACTCCTGTTTCCACTAAGCCTGAAACTAAGACGAACAATCCAATAAAGAAGAAGATCGTGGTCCATTCCACTTTTGTAAAAGCTTCTTCCATGGAGTGCTCTCCAGTAAGGAGCAGTAACAGGAAAGCCCCAGCTAAGGCTACAGTTGCTGATTCAAGGTGTAGCATTTGGTGGAGAAAGAAACCAATAATCGTAAGACCTAAAATGGAAAGACTTTTCATAAGTAGTTTTCGGTCTGCGATCAATTCTTTTTCATCAATTTGCATAATACTCATCTTTAACTCAGGTGTCGTCTGTATGTGCTTGCGGAATATGAATACGAAGATCGGAATTGTGACAGCCATAATGACGGCAACAATTGGAGCAAGATTGTTGATAAAGGCCATAAAGGTCAATTCCTTAACAGCACTTCCGATCATGATGTTAGGTGGGTCGCCAATTAATGTTACAGTGCCACCGATATTTGATGCGAGAATTTGAGTAATTAGAAAAGGGACGGGATTAACGCGTAATTGCCGCGTGATACTGAAGGTAACAGGAACCATGAGGAGTACGGTTGTAACGTTATCTAGAAAGGCTGATCCAATTGCCGTGATAAGGACGAGTGATACTAGAATCCTGACGGGATCACCCTTTGCCTTCTTTGCCGCGACTAGTGCAATATACTTAAATAATCCTGTTTCAGCTGTGATACTTACAATGATCATCATACCGATTAAGAGTCCAAGTGTATTGAAATCAATGTGAAGCAATGCGGATTCTTGATCAACTACACCAAGAACTACCATCAGGACACCACCGATCATTGCTACGATGGTGCGATGAATTTCGTTTTTGTAAGTAATATTCCCTAAATAACAAGTGCGCATAAAAAAAGAGCCCTTATCAAGGACTCCTAATGTCGAAAAAGAACAAAAGGAAGCCTTGGTGACAGGCTCCTCCGCAACGCAAAAATATATAGTTAGTTATCTAGAAATTGTAGAGAATAATGGTATCGATTATACTGTTAGAGATTAGACAGAAGTAATAAGTATGCGTAAGTTTTTTGTGTCCATCGTAATTTTACGCTTTCAAGGGATTGTATGTACGATATTTAACCGAAGTATCCCTATCTATTAATGAAAATAGCGAGGTTTAGAGATGATATTAAAAGGCGAGTACCCATTTTCCTTGTTGCTAAGCAGTATTATTTATTTAATTTTATTCGTATACTCTTTCCGGTTTCGTCAAAAGCCACAGTTCGTTTATTTCGTGGTGTTGATGGTGTTAATGTCGTCTCAAGGCTTGTTTAGTATCTTTGAGCTCACAGGGGGTTCTTTGGAAGATAAGTTGTTCTGGCGTAACGTACAGCAGATTCCTCTGTATCTCTCACCGGTCATGTTGCTTGGAATGATTATGTCCTTCGTGGGTACGAACAGCAAAGCCATTGTTCGGAGACTAACTATACTTATCTTCATCGTAGTGATCTATTGGATTTTGCTTTTCATAGATTCACATACCCATCTTATTCGATTGACCGTGTTTTTAGAGGACTTCCAGGGGACCCAGCGCATCGAGATGACGCGGACTCCTCTTGGGTATCTGTTCTTGGCTTTAAATAAAGCGATGGGTTTGTGGACGCTTACCTTGTTGTTGATGCATTACCGAAAAGTCGTAGGGATGCAGAGAACGCAACATATTTTATTAGTTATAGCTGTTGTTTCACCTTTTTTCTTCCCCGAGCTGGCTGGTTTAATCGGTTGGCAAGCGGGCGTGGCGGAAGCGATGCTACCGTCGGGACTCCTACTTTTTTATGCATTGTTCGTTTATAACTTCTTACAAGTCTCACCGATCGTCAAAGAAAAAGTGCTGGAAAACATGACCGAGGGCATCTTGATCGTCGACGAGAAACACTTAATTATCGACGCGAACCCTGCTGCCCATTCCATCATTCAGAGTGTAGGCGGGGATTACAAGTTGAAAGGGACCTACATAACGTCTCTCATGGCGTCTTATCCCGCTCTTCAGGCGCTATATGACTCCAAGGAGCAGGGAGAGGTCGAGATTGAAAGTGTCGGAATTCATCTTTGGATTCGGCAAGTTTCCATTCAGATGAGTGGAAAGCGTACGGGGTCACTCGTTATCTTTTCCGATATTACGCAACGCAAGACTTACCAAAATGAGCTGATTCATCAATCAAACGTGGTAAAAGAACAAGCATTAGAGTTAAAGCAAAGCCATAGCCAGCTGGAACAGGCCTATGCGGAGCTTTCTAAAGTTGATGAAGATCGCCGTCGTTTGTTCTCCGATATTTCCCATGAGCTAGGACATCCGATTACTTCGATACAAGGATATATCCGAGGCATGATTGATGGCGTTATTTCCGAAAGTAAAACGGAATATTTGCATATTGTCTATGAGAAAACATTGTACTTGCAGCGTATGTTTCATGATTTAATGGAGTTGGCACGTATCGAATCCGGACAAATACAATTTAATAAGAAAATAATTGACCTTGGTCCTTTCCTCCGAGAATTGGTTGATAGATATCGATGGGATATAGAAGATAGCGGTATTGACTTTGTATATGATGAGGGAGTACCCGCAAATTCGTATCATGCGGAGGTTGATCCTGACCGGATTGAGCAGGTATTTTGCAATTTACTTTTTAATGCCAAGAAATTTACGCCTGGCGGTGGACGAATTACCATTCAAACGTCTATTTCAATAGATAAAACGGGGTGTTTTGTGGTTGCCATGCAGGATACGGGGTCAGGAGTAGCTGAGGCAGATATTCCATATTTATTTGAACGATTCTATCAAGTGTATAAGGGAGATCGCAAGGGAAGCGGCTTAGGATTGGCAATTGTTAAGGGGATTGTGGCTTCGCACGGCGGCTATGTAGGTGTTCATAGTATTGTGGGTGAAGGAAGCCGATTCTTCTTTGGCATTCCGGTTTCGTCGATCTCAGCACCCGAACAGGGAGAGGTATGGCATGCAGAATAAAGAGAGAATTTTGATTGTTGAAGACGATCCAGATTTAAGTGAACTTATCAAGCTATATTTAGAACGTGACGGATATGAAGTGGTGAAAATAGACAAGGGGCTACAAGCAATCGTCGAATGCCAAAAAGAAACGCCGCCAGATTTGATTTTACTGGACATTATGCTTCCGGATAGCAATGGGATAGAGGTCTGCCGAATGCTTCGTCAGCATTCCAATGTTCCTATCATTTTTATCAGCAGCAGACAGGAGGCTGAAATGATGGTTCTTGGACTGGACGGAGGAGGGGATGATTATGTGCTCAAACCGTTCCATCCCAATGTATTGGTTGCGAAGGTCAAAGCCTTATTGCGTAGAGTCCATGGTCCATCCTCGGAACAATGGGAGTACGAGCATTTAAGGTATAATTATACGTCGGCTGAGCTGTTTGCTAATGGCGTAGCGATTCCGCTTTTTACAAAAGAAAGGCAGTTGTTAGAGTTTTTTCTGAGAAACCCCAATCGAATCTTTCATGCTGAGGAATTATATCAGGCGGTATGGGGATGGGATAGTCTAAGTGATCTAGGTACGGTGATGGTGTATATCCGTCATTTGCGCACCAAAATAGAACTGGACCCTTCCAAACCAAGTTTTATCGTCACTGTTCGAGGTTTTGGTTACAAGTTTGTGATGTCCTCCCGATAGTCCGCCCCTCATGCCGTCAGCCAACAATGAATTTGTACTTACCCTCGTTGGCTGAACGACACACCACATTTGTAAATATCATCTCAATGCATATTCCTGCAGAATTTAAAAATAATAGTGCTGTTTAAACTGATTTTAAACTTCCTCGTTTATACTCAAAAAAAGGAGAATTCACAAGATTTCCGTCGAATCGCCGCTCGGAATCTCCCTCCCCAACTGCATCAGGCTACCCCAATTGCATTAGATGAAGAAGATAGGATGAATGGATTGTTCGCAGTCGTTAAAGAAGCTGTAAAGCGGGCAATAAAGCCATTTTATGCAATGCTAGGGTTCGTTGTCGTGTTAAACATACACGTAATCCCTTTTTATTCCGGGCATGGTTCAGGAGGTTCGTGGATTGGGCTCTACAGTGCTTGTATGGCCATGGATTGGAAGCAAGGTGGAAGTGCCAGCTACATTATAAAGATTTTCAACAGATACATAGGAGGTAAAAGAAGTATGTCTATTTTCAACAAGTACTTACAACAGAAATCTATCAAGGGAATCTTCCCGAAATTACTCATCATCGCATTGCTAGTCAGCATCATTCAACCGATGTTGCTCGCACCATCCTATGTTTCTGCAGATACGGAGCCATCTGTGCAGGGCGTATATTCCTTCGGGAGTAACGGCAATGGGAAATTAGGCAATGGGGGGGGTTCGAACGAATCATCCCCTCGACAGCTCGAAGGACTCGCCAACATTAGCGGAATTGCCGCGGGAAATGATCACTCCCTCGTCTTAACAACCGATGGCGACGTCTATTCATTTGGTAATAATTATCGTGGTCCACTAGGGCAAAGCTCGAATAATGTCCAAAGCACCCCCAAAATGATTGCTAATTTACCTAAAGCAAAAGCAGTCGCTGCTGGACAATATCACTCCCTCGTCTTGACAGTTACTGGCGACGTCTACTCATTTGGCGGTGATGGCGGCGATTACTTCAACTTTGGGCAATTAGGGCATGGTGATCGAAGCGCGAAGCTAACCCCGACGAAAATTGAGGGATTACCAGAAGTTTCAGCAATTGCTGCTGGGAGGGATCACTCCCTTGTCTTAACGGTGACTGGTGAGGTCTATTCCTTTGGTTATGGAGGCTTTGGGCAATTAGGGCATGGCAATTGGTCTAACCAGCTCAGTCCTAAGAAAATTGATGCGCTGAACAATGTGACCGTCAAAGCGATCGCTGCTGGAGGAGATCACTCCCTTGTTTTAACAAGAGATGGCGAGGTTTATTCCTTTGGTCAAGGGGCTGCCGGGCAACTAGGGCTTGGAGTTACCAGTACTCAGACTACTCCTGTTAAAATTAATTCTTTACCCCCTATACAGGCGATCGCTGCTGGAGCAACTCACTCACTCGTCTTAACGACAGATGGCAAGGTTTATTCTTTTGGTGGTACTTATTATAACTGGAGTCCTAACGAACCCAACAGTGGGCAATTAGGTCATGGTGATACAAATAATCTGTCTAGCCCTACTAAAATTGATGCACTAAACGATGAAACCGTAACAGCGATCACAGCTGGAGGATATCATTCCTTAGTCTTAACTACGAATGGCGAGGTATATTCCTTCGGTGCCGGGGGCACTGGGCAACTAGGACTCGGTAATTACGTTGACCAGCTAAGCCCAACAAAAATGCCATTTCCAAGAAGGGTAACCGCAATCGATGCTGGAGTAGACTACACGCTTATGCTTTCCACAATCGATAGCAGGATAAGCCCGAGTTATACTTCATTTGATAAATATGTACAGCATCAAGATCACACAGACCAAACGATAAACCTGCAATTGAATGGCAATCCATTCACAGGCATTACGAATGGAACATACACATTACAAGTAGGCGACGATTACACCGTAGATGGCTCTACCGTCACCATTAAAAAGGAATACTTGAACACCCTGGAAGTAGACACGTCTACGACTTTGACATTTTCGTTTAGTTCAAGTGCATCGCAAGACTTGTCGATCTATATAAGTGACAGTAGACCCAATAATGCTAACTTGACCGATCTTCAAGTGGACGGAACGACGGTAACAGGCTTTGCCTCAGGAAAAACCGGTCCGTATGAAGTGAGCATCCCCTATGCTCAGACTACATCAACAATAACGTACACGCTGTCTGATCCCGATGCTACTGTTGATGTGGCAGGGAACACGAATCTTAGTGTCGGAGAAAACACCGTTGAGGTGACCGTAACCGCACAAAAGGGGAATACAAAGGTTTACACGATCACTGTCACCCGTGCAGCTGCACCGATCGATACTGGCGGCGGTGGAGACTCAGGTAGTGGTGGTACAGCAGGTGGCAGTGGTACAGCAGGTAATAGTGGTGCGGCATCAACAACTCCGATTACTTCAACGGATGGGAAAATGACCTTGCCAGTTGGTCGGGATGGCGAGGTCAAGCTCGGGGAAGAAGCTGCTGTATCGATCCCGAGTGGAGCAATGGATCAACCAACCACAATTACGATTGAAAAGGTGAAGGACATTGCAGGGCTTGAACAACAAGGCATCGTCTTGGCGAGCCCCGTGTACGAGCTATCGAAGGATGTCCCAGGCAGCTTCAAGGAGCCCGTCACACTTACATTCCAATTCGATGCTAGCAAAGTAAGTGAAGCGCAGCACGCTTCTATTTACTACTTCGATGAAAATCAACAACGCTGGATTGAACTCGGCGGTAAAGTAAGTGGTAATACCATTACCGTAGAGGTCGATCATTTCGCGAAATTTACCGTACTGGTCGTAGACAACCAGAAGATAGAAGTAACGTTTTCCGATATCGCAGGACACTGGGCAGAAGCGCTAATTCATCAAGCTGTAAGCCGAGGAATCGTAACTGGTTATTCAGATGGAACATTCAAACCCAATGCAACGATTACACGCGCTGAATTTACGGTGATGTTAATGAATGCCCTCAAGCCATTAGGGGATGGCGCACCGCTCAGCTTTAGCGATAGCACGTTAATTGGCGCATGGGCACAACGAGCGGTAGCTCAGTCCGTAGCCGCAGGTATCGTGGCTGGTTATAACGATGGTACATTCCGTCCAACCGCTAACATCACACGTTCGGAGCTTGCGTCAATGATTGCTCGGGCGTATGGAGCAGGCTTGGCAACCGTAGATTCTACAGGTTTTGCAGATGATAGGGATATTCCGGCATGGGCAAAGCCAGCTATTCTAGCAGTTAGAGAAGCGGGAATTGTTGAAGGTATTGGAAATAACGTGTTCGCACCTAGTGCGACAGCAACGAGAGCAGAAGCAATCACAATGATCATAAATCTGCTGAAGGCGAAGTAAGGACTAACTGACCCATTAACGTAAAACAAATCAAAACACCTCCAAGAAAAGTAAATCATATCGTTAGATATGAAAAACAACTTGGAGGTGTTTAGCATGAGCAAGAGTGGGGGATGAAAGCATATGAAAGACGAAAAGAAGTTTTTATTGATTATGTATGTTTAGAATGTGAGTGCATAGACCCAGTTCCCGATTTTACAAGCAGCTTCTGGAGGATCTTGGCAAGAGATCGACATGACCTCAATCGTGCAGGAGTTGTCTGTGAACGGTGGGACTGCCGCATTCGCTGTAAAGCAGCGCACAGTTGGAGATCCTCAGTTGACATCGATATGGAGCAAGGAGCAGGGTCTTTGAGCTCCGATCTTGCGGATTACGTATGCGCTATTGCCACAAACGGACCGAACAGCACTACAAGCAGCTATTGGGGAGTTCTCCACCTTGCACCTTGTGGCTGTTATTGGAAGTCAGTCAGGTAATTATCCGCAAGCAACTACTGACGAATTCCACTAGCGATTGCAGCGGCTGAAGCCGTTGAGCAAAACGCTTACGCGAGCCAAGTGGAAGTTGATGTGGCTGTCTTCGAACTGCAAAACGCAAAGAATAGCTTCTTGGCGCAAGTTGTGCCTCCGCCGCCGCTTCCTCAATGCACGCAGATACAGCTTGCGGAGAAAAAGTGCTACTAAAATTGATTACTGTTCTGCAGGCTTGGAATTCGCCGTACTTGCAGAGTATCCAGAAATACTTCATCAAGTGGCTGAAGAATTATCCGTCCTGCGCAGCTGTTCAGTAAGGTTCGCTGGTCACGGCGCTAGGGAAAAGAAAAAAGCTCATGAAATCAGTTGGCTTGGAGACTTGACTTTAGATGTACGAGTTTTGCTTTTACAGAGTATGCGGTGGCGGTTCTAACTGTGTTTTAGTCAAAGGTGATTTAATTTATTCCCAATATGGCACACAGAAAATATATCATCTAAACTCAATTGGAACATGGAATAAAACTTTTGTCGCATCTCCTTACAATGGTATGGGTTTTCGTCCTATAACAGTGCAATTCGATATCACGACTTCTTGAGTGGATTCGTTGGATAGGTAATCCTATAGACGGACTTGGATATGATTCCAAATGTGAATCTTTTAGTAACTTGAAAGTGCCGGATACTGTTGGTACCCACACCGTACAGGTAACATCACGCAGATAAAAGAAATAATCAATTAATCTAAGCAATAAAGAAGAAGTGAAGCCCGGGCGAAAATGCTCGGGCTTTTCTTTCAAGTCCCATTAGTCATGAGATTAAAAAAAACAACCTACCAATATAAGGAGGCCACTGAAGAACTAGCCTTTTTAGTTTAAATTGGGGTTCATTTACCAAAAGAAGACATCTACCGAAGTTGTCGATGTCTTCTTTTTGCTGTATTGGCCTTTCAGAACTTCAATATTAATCGTTAGCTTCAAAATTCGTTTTAGATTCACTGCAAAAAATCGCCATTGCTCCCTGAAGTTCCATACCTAATAGACCCGCGGAAGTGGCTACATCATACCCGTGTCTATGCTTCAACTCACTGTTTTTCGCTTCAATTTTGTAGCGTTTCTTCGACTTCGCTTTAAAATTTTCACTCTCTTGAACAGCCCGCGTTGGCGGACTTGAGGCATTTAAGTACGATATTGAGATTCCGCTGAAATATGGGGTGGATCCATGTGTCGGCGATACGTTGGGCCCCGGTGGTGTGTTCTTTGGACTACGTACAATCCCCGTGCTGCTGGATTTGGCGAAAGATATCAGAGAGCTTGCAGCGAATGCGCCGGAATCAATCATCAGACATGGTTTATCAAACTGGCTCATCAAGGTCGAGATTTGACTGCTGGACTGTTGGAAGCCTATGAGAAACATCCAGTCATCTCCAAGCAAGAGCCTTGCCGAATAGATGTACTCCGAAGATTCGGATACTATTCCACCGAGTCGAACGGGCATCTAAGCGAATATTTGCCTTGGTATCGTAAAGGGGATCAGGAACGGTGGATTAACAATGAAGTATGGAGCGGGGGGCGCACAGCAGGCTACTTGGATGCGTGTACGAAACGCAAGGACGAATACAAGAACATGTATCCGAAGTGGCTGATTGGGGAAACAGAATTCATTCCGTTGGTCAGCGCTCCGAAGAGTATGGTTCTTATATTTTGGAAGCTTTGGAAACGGGAAGGACGTATCGAGGCAATTTCAACGTCGAACCTACCAGGTGGCATCACGGTGGAAGTTCCATGCTATGTGGACAAAACTGGCATTCACGCGGTTCATGTTGGTAATCTTCCGATACAATGCG
Organism: Paenibacillus plantarum; assembly: GCF_013141695.1. Lineage (GTDB taxonomy): Bacteria > Bacillota > Bacilli > Paenibacillales > NBRC-103111 > Paenibacillus_E > Paenibacillus_E plantarum. Next base: position 19,935 of record NZ_WHNY01000092.1, on the reverse strand, counting down.
CAGCCACTTGCCGTACGAGTATCAGCGTTCAGAAGATGGCTGTCGAAGCGGCTTTGAAAGGTGATAAGGAACTTGTTAAACTGGCGGTTTTACATGATCCCACAGCCGAAACTATAGCAAGGCGATAACAGATGCGGATTGGCAAAGGCAGGTCGTAAGAGCCACTCAAAAAAAATTCCATGATGAAATGCGATATGATCTAGATAATATCTTGATCGCGAATTTGATTCATGACTACGGCATACCTTTGTCGGGGTCGTGCATTTTTTATTGCGAATTGGATGCAAGCTGAACAATAAAGTATATAAATGCAATGAGAAAAGGCATGTTCTTCAAACTTCCCCTCGGCTAAAGTAAAAGGGCAAGATCACACTGATAAGGATGGGGAGTTGTGAATGACAAGATTAGGGTTACGTAAATTGGCAATGGTCATGATGTTTACATTGTTGTTACAGGCTGTCTGGGTAACACAGCAAGTTCAAGCGTCAGGCGTGACCTATTATGTGGATGCGAATGGAGGTAATGACGCAAATTTAGGAACAAGCGAAGGAAGTGCTTGGCGAACGATAACGAAGGTGAGGGCCGCTGTGCTTCAACCAGGTGATTCCGTCTTGTTTAAGCGTGGACAGAGCTGGTATGGCAAAACCTTGCAGCTTGCTAGTTCAGGGGCAGAAGGCAACCCTATTCGAATTGGCGCTTATGGGGAAGGTGCAAAGCCGATAATAAGCGGTGCAATTCTTGAAACGGGCTGGATCGGTCCGGATGCGAATGGTGAGTATGCTAAATCAGGGTATCCATCTGGGAATAATTCCCTTGCATCGATCATGGAGGATGGTATTCGACTTCCTGGCAATGGATATTTGCAAGCGCTACCAGGTCAGGTGAAGGGCTCGCTAACCCCGGGAAGCTGGGTGTGGGACGCTGCAACATCCAGTATTTACTATAAGCCATCTTCAGGAACACCGAGTGATCACACGGTAGAAATATCTACGTTCAGTGGTTCGTATGCGTTCGGTTCCAATGGCAAAAGCAACATTGAAGTATCCGATTTGGAGCTTCGCAGCGGATATAGTTATAGCGTGTTGATCTTCAATAACAGCTCGAATGTTGTTCTTAAGAATAACACGATTCGTGGGGCTGGACGCTACGGTGTAAGGATATTCAATGCAGATAACAATAGCCTATTATCGAATGAAATCACAGATGCTGGCTACTCCGGCGTTGTCATTGAGAATGGCGCAGATAATAATGTGATAGATGGTAATCATATCGCCCATATTGGCCAACTGCCATCGGATGATGGGAATTTGGTAGGTATTTATGTCGGGGCAGATTCCGGACAAGCGCGCTCGACACACAATACATTATCACATAATGACATCGAGCATATCGGTAAGGATTGGTATAAAGGAAAGTTGGGTTCGACTTCCACAGGGCTAATGTACAGTACAGGTATTCATGTGGAATCCACGAGCGAAACACAGATCTTGAATAACCGGATTCATGATGTTTGGCGCGGAGGAATTGCTGTATTTACTGCTAATGCCGACGCTCTGAACACAAATATTATAGGTAATGTAATCTTTGATGCAGGGAAGATGACGGAAGTGAATCAGTATAATTCCGGTATCTATCTGAACAATAGCAAAGGGAAGATCAGTGGAACACAGATTCTCCATAACACCATTACAAACGCGAATTTCCATAGCAGTACCAACCGCGAAGCAGGTATTTATGTGAAAGCGCATGGTACTGGAACGATCCCAGGTGCTAGTGCGGCCTTCGATAACATGTCTGTGATCAACAATCTGATCGCAGGGAGCATAGGGGATTATGCACTTACCTACGAGTTCGAGCCAGGGGTAAGCGTATCGAATTTCACCTCCGATTATAACTTGCTACGTCCTGATTCGGGCGGTGGTGTATATTCCCGTGAAGGCTCCTCCGTTACGATCTACAATGCTTCGCATATCGTTGGTGCAGGTTCCACGTATTTCTCGTCAGCAAGGAACAAAGATACCCATTCTGTAACGGGTGATCCTCTGTTCGTGAACGCTGCGGGAGCGGATTATCATCTGGGTGTTGGATCAGCAGCCGTAGATACAGGAACGATCACTAGTGTTGCAACGGATATGGATGGTTATACAGTGCCATTCGGCTATGGAACAGATATCGGAGCCTACGAAAGTCAGACTCTTCAAGCTGTAGATACGATTGCACCTATCATTTCGGGAGTAACAGATGGGGAGACATATCATTCCGTTGTAACAGTTACCTACAATGAAGAAACGGGTGTAGTATCACGCGATGGCGGAGTAACAATGCCATTCACTACTGGCACCTCGTTTGGTGATGAAGGCAATTATGCCGTTACCGTGACGGATGCAGCCTATAATGTGACTACTGTTCATTTCAACATGACATATCTCTTAATTCCGGTCGCAAATGTCGAGATTGGTCAGAGCTATAGTGTGGCTGTTACACCTACATTTGCTGTGGGAAGTGCAACCTTAACACGCAATGGTGGAGAACCAACTGCCTATACAACAGGGACTCCGGTCTCACTTGATGGCGTGTATGTCCTTAGTGTGACGGCTCCTTACACACTGCCGACCACGATCATGTTCACGATTGATAGCACGCCACCTGTGATTACGGGTGTTGCGAATGGAGCCACATATGTCGGTAGTGTAACACCATTATTTAATGAAGGTGTTGGCGTATTGACACAATTCATAACGGAAACCATTCAACAAACAAGAACGATCTATACACGCGAAAGCACATCGTATTCACCGACAGCACAGATTGGTGAAGTGATTGAGCTGATTGAAAGTGCGGGTACGGAGCAAACGACAGTTATTGTGAAAACAAAACCAACGATTGTCGATCTTTATGCCATTTCTGGGACGACAATAACGCAGCCAGGAAGCTATCAATTAACCGTGACCAACGCTGCATATCTAGTCAGCCAAGTGAACTTTGAGGTTGTACCGGTGCCAGAAGTTATTGTTGTCCATTATGATGAGCTGCAAGCCCTCATTACTAGTGCGATGACGATTAAGAATACGGCACGAGAAGGAATTGCGAATGGCAACTTCTTCCCTGGCTCCTTGAACAAATGGAAAACTACCTTCAATACGAGCATCATACAGGCACAATCTGTTGCTGCGAATCTAGTGGCTATACAGACTATGGTTGATCATGCAACAGAGGAACTTCAAGCAGCGATTCAATTGTTCGAAAGCTACCGCATTACGTCAACTACGGGCGATCTTAATCACGACACCAAGCCTGGTTATGATGCGGGAGATATTCAGATAGCTCTCAAATACATGTGGAAATCGAAGACGAGCGCGAACTGGGCACAAGCTCGAATCGCAGATGTCAACCAAGATGACGTGGTCAACTTGATCGATCTGGCTTTCATTACACAGCGCGTATTATCTAGGAGGTAAACCGTATGAGTGCATATAAAAAGTCAAGAAGATACGCATGGATGAAGCTCATTTTGGCAGTAACACTGACACTTTCGGTATGCGGGCTGCCTCAAGCGGTATTCGCAACCAATGAACTCAATGTGCACCAATATTTCTCCAATCAATCTGGGAATGGTTTCTTTCGATATTTCATGCCTGGCGTTATTCGTCAAGATCAAGGAACGATGGAGTTCACTGTGAATATGAGTAAGCCGCATGACCAGACGGGTGGTACATGGGACTTCTTATTTACTTCTGCCCCAACGAAGCTTATTGGTACGTCGAGCAATACGTTGATGGCTCTCTACATGCCGCAGGCGGCCTCTTCGGTTGCTGGTGTTCCAGCAGTGCCGAAAGGTCTTATATTCAGCATGAGAACGGATCAAGCAACGAATAGCTCCGTGAATTATGTAGATTTCAATTACACCGTGGGTGAGAAGATGAATATTGCGGTCTCATGGGGCTCGGAATTGCGCATCTATATCAATGGGGTATTGAAAGCAAATGCACCGTTTACTGCACCATACTCGGATGCTGTGATGCCGTATATGTTTACAATTGAGGATCAGAATCCGTACTACCCAGAACAAGTGAAAATTTCAACGCGTGAACGCACAGCAAGTGAATTAGTGAGTTCACCTGCAGCCTCGTTCACAGCGGACTCTGATACGAGTCTCCTCGTGAATAATCAGCTAAAAACAATAAAGCGTGTGTTGACGAATTGGCAGAAGAACACGAACTATTCCAGCATATTGCCTGCGTTAAGAGAAGACACACAAACCTATGTGCAAGGGCAGGACGTGAAGCTTCCCTTCGTAACTGTCAATTATGGCGACATACCGCGATATTATGAAGTAGAGGTCACGGCTAAGAATGAGTCAGATGACATTGTTATAACCAAACAGTTTCCAATAACGGTTGCAGCGGATCGTAAATATCATATTGAGGAGCTGCCACTGTCAGAATTGAATCTGCATGGATTCTACAAATTGACGACGACATGGCACGAGGTTGGAGGATCGACCTTCACCAAAGATTCTTCAATTGTAGTCGTTCCACCAGATAATGCCGCCATTCCAGATGGAAAGTTGGAGAACTACTTAGGCTTCCATCACTTGCAAGAAATAGATCCATCTATTATTAATAAGTTGGATATTAAATCCGCCAGATCTTGGGGCGAGGGCGAACCATTCACTTGGTTTAATATAGAGACAGTACCAGGCGTATTCGATTGGTCGGATTCGGATCAATATGTAGCGAACATGAAGGCAGCTGGTTTGGACATATTACCCGTGCTAGGGTATCCACCTACTTGGGCGGCAGATCCGAATCTCCCTGCGATTGAAATTTTGAACAAAGATTCAGGGAAAGGAAGTTTACGTCCCGATCGATGGAAGCCGAGAAGTATGGAAGAGTGGGGCAATTACGTTTATCAAATCGTAAATAGGTATAAGAATGATATCAAACACTGGGAAATATGGAATGAAGTGAATTTCCAACCGCCGAATAATCCTGCAGCCTTCTCTGGAACAACAGCGGATTACTTGGAAATGCTGAATGTTGCTTACCAGAAAGCGAAAGAAGCTGATCCGGATAGCCTTGTATTAACGAGTGGATTCTCGGATAACACGTCTTCGAATCTTTCAACGCCATTGCAAGCGGCGTCAATTCCAGCGGGGTCCACGTATGATATTTTAAATGTACATGGGTATCAAGGCATAGGGAGTGCGCATACACAGTCTGTCTTAAACCAGTATCAAGCGACCAGACCTGAAGGAAAGTATTGGATGACGGAATACGGTCCTTTGTTTGAAAGCTTCCAATTCGATCGACTCTATAAATTAATTGAATATCCAATTCAGTTTCTGGAGAAAGGATTTGAGCGATTCTATTTGTTCAGTGAGTATTCGCTCTTCATTAACCGACACACCTTATCACCAACGATCGATTATTCGGTTGTTGGAGTCCTGCAGAATAATCTTCGTAAAGCAGAGAGTTTCGAGGGTGTGTACACGTTCCCGAACGACACCAAGTTTACAGTCAAGCATCAATTCAAACGGACGGATGACCAGACATTAAGTATCCTTGGCTCCAAAACAGGGGAATACGAGGTTACGGTAACGGGGACACCGTCAGAAGTGACAGATATGTTCGGTAAGCCAGTTGCTGTTACGACTGTTAACGGTATCTCACAATTTAAGGTGAAGGGTGTTGTGTATGTCATCAGTGCGGCTCCGCTAGTGATCACGAACGCACAGACGACATCCACGATTGCTGACTTGATCTATAATGGCGGATTTGAGAGCCCACTTGGCGACGTCGGTGCGGATCCGGACGGTGTCGGTCAAGATTTTTGGACGTACCATGAAACCGACTTCGATGCGAATGGCAATATTGCTGTGAGCACGTCCAAGCGTAGCGGCAGTTATGCGATGGAATTCACATCCAGCGGAAATAAGGTGAATATGGATCAGGTAACAGAAATTACACAGCCTGGTCGCTATCAAATTAAAGCTTTCGTTAAGTTAGTTTCAGGTAATGCGGCGGTTGTAAAGCCATATGTATTCGTCAATAACCCGAATGCGGATGTACCGGTGCAAGAATTGACGAAGGCGAACCCTACTACGTCCTACACGTCGATTACCTTACCTTTCGAGGTAATACAAACACCTGTTCAGCCCATCAAGGTGGGGACAGGTATACTATCAGGAGCTGGTGTCGTCGATATCGATGATTTTGAGGTCACGTACCTAGGACCGAATTAAGGAATAATCAAAAGTTAGAAGCGATAAGTCCTTCGGTATTCCGAAGGGCTTATTTGCATGATTTTGGTGAACACACGGCTGAAGTAGAAGCCGTTCTGATAGCCGCAAAGCTCGGCGATTTCTTCCATTTTTTTATCCGTATCAATTAACAAATCTCGTGCGATCTGAAGTCGAATACGCGTTAAGTACTCGCTGGGAAGCATGCCAAGAGAAGCGTTGAAACGACGTGTGAAGCGAGACTGGCTTAAGCCAACGGAGGCAGCTAATTGCTGAATGGAAATGGGGGTATGTGCTTGATTGCGGATATGTTTAGCAGCTTCATGGATAAGCTGATCTTTGGACAATGAACGTTGGACTGAAGTTACTTCTTGTCGATAAAGATAGAGCATATCTTGCAACATATGGTTGGCGAAGTCATTGCTATTGCCTTGAACCACTTCACCAACAGCACGCAAATGTCCGCATGTTGTGGATAAGCGATTCAAGTCACGAATGGAGACCTTGCCATAAGGGAAATCTGTTTCATCCAGCGAGACGATTTCTTCACCTTGTCCATCGAACCATTTGAATACGAAGAAATGTGCGGAAACGGGTGTAAGTGATTTACGTCGAAACGCCATATTGGGCGGAATTAAGATGATGTCACCAGGTCCAGCCTCCCCATCAGACTGGTTGCCAACACCGAATTGATAAGAACCTTCTTCTGCATACATAAGACTCCAATTGGGGTAACTGCCAATAGGGACGACAAGGTGCCGATGGGGACCAATGATATAGTGGCGTAGCAAGTGTGTTGCAATTAGTAGTTTCCCATTCAAGTGCTCCTACCTCCTTGTATGCAAAAAAGTATATGAAATCATGGAAGATGTGCATGTGCAAGTGGAACGGTTTTCGGTAACATAAATATCACAAAATCTTATTGAGAAATCAAGCCCCTGTTGAAAATAAAGTGAGTGTGGAGGGGAGTATCCAAGATGAAAATATATGTCTGTGTGGATATGGAAGGAATTAGTGGTATTGTACATCCCACGCAACTGATGAAGGGCGAAGCGATGTACGAAGAAGGCAGACGACTGCTGACGAATGAAGTGAATGCGGTTGTGGAGTCCTTGCTTCAAGAAGGGGTCAGAGAAATTATCGTTCGTGATATTCATGCAAGTGGTGTTAATTTCATACCAGAGAGATTACACCCGGGCGCATCTTATGTCATGGGGGGGACACTGTTCCAAGAACGCTTTCCCGGCCTAGATCACACATTTGATGGCGCACTATTGATCGGCTATCATACGATGGCGGGGGTAGAACGAGCCGTTCGCGACCATAGTTATTCGAGCCGTCATTTCACTTCGCTCAAGCTGAATGGTCGTCCGATTGGAGAGATCGGCTTAGATAGCTTGCTGCTTGGTACGTACGGTGTGCCTGTCCTTCTGGTAACAGGGGATGAAGCGACCTGTAAGGAGGCAGCTAACGAGTTGGAAGAAGTGACAACCTATGCAACGAAAGTAGGGTTAGGACGCCATAGTGCTATCCTAAAGTCACCTGTGAAGGTGCATGAGGAACTCAGAGTGACCATTGCCGAAGCGCTTAAGCATAGAGACAGTTACAGACCATTCATCCAGTCGGGTCCCTATGAGCTTCAAGTCCAATATATGAGTACAGATTTGGCTGACGCTAAATATTGTGACGGTAAACAAGCAATCAGGCTAGATGGATTAACCATTCGTGTGATGGACGATGATCTAACAAGCCTGCTATGTCGAGCATTGTAATACGGATCTGCATAAGAATTCGGATTGATAACTATTAGAATGAAAGAGGGATATCACGTCATGAGTAGTCAACAAACGAATGTGATTTTAGCACAACCTAGTTTAGTAGCTTTTTGGGATTTTCAAGAAGGAGCGGGAGAAAAGCGAATTGCGAAAGGACCTAACGCATATGTGTTGCAAGAGGGTGCGCGTCTTGTCCATCGAGAAGAAGATGGGATATTCGGTCCCTATGCGGCGCGTCTGAACTTTGGAGATTGGTTCATGACCCCGCGTGAGATGTGTCCCGAGCTCAATTTCCATGGATCTCGTTCAAATTTAACTATTCTGGCGTGGATTAAACGGGAAAAGAATGATTATCAGCATTGCCAAGCTATCGCTGGCATGTGGGATGAGACCGATTCGAAGCGGCAGTATGCTCTATTTCTTAACCTACGGATCTGGGATAGCTATGAGCAAGTAGGTGGTCATGTCTCCGCAGGCGGTGGCCCAACAGAAGGTTATACGTATTGTATGACGTCGTCACTTGGGGCAACAGAAGTGAATCGTGAAGAGTGGCATGTTGTCGGTTTTACCTATAATGGTAAGGAAGCTATCTCGTATTTGGATGGTAAATTGGATCAACGCGAGACCTATAACCCTTTCTATTACGGGGAGGAGCTCTATGATGGTGGGCAGAACGGGTCTGATTTCACAGTTGGGGCTGTACATCGTTCGGAAGAAATCGGGAATTTCTATACGGGTCTATTAGGCGGATTAGCTGTATTTAATCGGGCGCTTACACAGGAAGAGATTGCGATCCTTAGTCATCGCTAATCATCGTTGATTCATAGATCACAACGCAGTAGAGAGGTCAACAGGCGAGAACCTGTTGATCTTTCTGTTCAATTTAGACGATTCTGGTAAGCTTGGAAGGGATAGTCTTTCATACTATTCTAGGCTATGATGAAGGGGATAGGTGTCAATTATAGAGAGGCGGGTTGGATAGCAACATGCGGTTTCCAAACAAATTTCAACAGTCCATTCAACTGAAAATAACAACCATATTTCTTTGTATTCTCATACCGCTTGTGTGTGTTAGTTTATTCAGCAATCAGATGTCACAGCGTATCCTGAAGCAGCAAATTAGTGACAGAGTACAAGCCTCCATTCACTCTTCCGTTGGGTATTTGGACCTCGTGGTTAGTAATTTGGGGCAAATGTCTTACTTAGTTAGTACGGATAAGGGCATCATTGAAGTGATCAGTCATTTCACGCAGGAGATATCGACAGAAAATTTATATGAGCTACACGGTGTGCAGCAACAGCTGACGACCTTATTAAATGTGAATAGATCCGTGCAAGAAATTTCCATGCTGAGTGGAAGAACGGGCAACATGCTGTCTTCCGAAGCAGGTATTGTTCATTTTGACAATGTGTATGAACAAGCTTGGTACAAGGATGCAATCAGAGAAAATGGCGGCATGATTGTCTATGTACCTTCGAATCAAGTAGTTCGTGAGCAGAAATATTGGAAGAAGGATCGCATTTATTTTATTCGTGTCATGGACCCCTATAATTTGAACAACTCCGATAAAGATCTCGTAATTACGGCGATTAATCAGGCTTCTCTGTTTGCCATCGTCAAGCCGCTGATTACCTCTACAAGTACCGAAATGGGCTTGTACTACAAAGGGAGTATGGTCTTATTCCAGTATGCGGAAGAACCAGCTAATGAAACTGAATTATTGACGATGACTTCAGGTACGATGGCAGGTGGGTGGGAACTTACGATTAAGCTGCAAGAAGCCGAAATCCTAGCTGCTAATTATCAAATTCGTAATTTCACCTATGTCATCATGGCTATGAGCATCGTACTTGCTTTGGGAATGTCATTCTTTGTATACAATGCGATCGCCAAACCTTTGTTTCGTCTCACGGCCCAAATGCGTCAGTTTTCTATCGGGAACCTCAAGGCGTATGTACAGCATCGACGAAAGGATGAGCTAGGGTATGTCATGGATTCTTTTAACACAATGGTAAGTAAGCAGAAACAACTGATCGAAGATGGCTACGAGAAGGAGTTACGACTTGCTAAATCTCAATTCCGCTTGCTGCAGTCGCAGATTAATCCACACTTTCTATACAATACCTTGGATTGTATGTATTCCATATCGGAAGAGCATGAGGTTCATGAAGTGAGTGAGATGGTCATGAATTTGGCCAAGTTCTTTCGAGTTAGCCTTGGGAAAGGCAGAGATCAATTCACGATGGAGGAAACGATTGAGCATCTGATGTACTACATTCGTGTGCAGCAGATGAGATTAGTCGATCGCTTCACTGTAACCGTTGAGATGGAGCCGGAGGCGAAATCCATACAATTGTTGAGGCTCTTATTGCAGCCACTCATCGAGAATGCCATCGTACATGGCTTGGAGAATATTGCACACCAAGGCAGTCTTGCCATTCGTATTTCCATTGTGGAGCCACATATGCTTCAGATCGTCATTGCAGATACGGGCATCGGTCTACAAGAAACGATCCTGCAGGAATTGACGAAACAGTTAGATCGCATTGAAGGTGATCATGTTCATCTGTTGATTAACGAAGATGATTCCGTTACTTCACAATTTTTTGCACTGAAGAATGTGAAATCTCGCATGAAGTTATTCTATGGAGCTGAGTCTCAGCTTATGATAGCTAGCACCTGGGGAGAAGGGGCAACGGTCACCATGCTTCTGCCCATCCAACAAGAATTTTAGGGAGAGTGAGACTGTACGATGAAGCTGTTAATTGTAGAAGATGAGGTGCGTCTGAGGGACCGTATTGCAGAAGGAATTGCTTGGGAGCAGTATGGCATTGAATTAATTGGTGCGGTGAGCAATGGGGAAGAAGCACTTCAATTGGTGGATAGAATAGGCACGGATATTGTCTTAACCGATATTCGAATGCCTATCATGAATGGCTTGGAGCTAGCCCGTAGATTGAAGGAGCAGCACCCTGCTACGAAAATTATTGTACTAACCGGACATGATGAATTTGACTATGCGAGAGAGAGCATTGAACACGGTGTTAGTAAGTATGTATTGAAGCCAGCTTCGAATGAAAGTGTTCTTGAAGCGATCTTGGCTGCTGCCGAGCTAAGAAAGAGAGAACTAGTTGAGAAGCACAACCATACGCTCCTACAAGAACGATGGCAGACACATTTACCGAGATTAAAGGAAGCCTTTTACCGCAATTGGATACTAGGCCGTTACAGTAGCTGGGAGCTGGAGAAGAAGAGTGAAGAGCTCATGCTTGAGCTGCCAGAGCAACTATATATTCCTGTTCTGCTGGATATGGACCCGCTACAGGATGAGGATACACGCTACCTACGCTCGGATCGCTCACTGCTGCTCTTCTCCCTCAACACGATTGCGAAGGAACGCTTGGAAGGAACCTCCTCTTTGGTGTTCCAAGATGATAATGGCATGACCATTGTATTATTCAACGGCAGCTTGGAAGAGGATCATATGGCTTTCTATCAACGAGTGAACCATATGGTTACCGATGTGATCGCGATGATGAAGGATTGCTTGAAAATTACGGCAAGTGCTGGGATTGGTCCGATCGTAACTGCCAAGGAGCAAGTACCTGACGCGTATGTGAAGTCCAAGCAAGCACTGCAAACTAGACTCATCTATGGTCATAATATCGCGATCACCTTTCGTGAGGCTCCTAAACCTATGAATCAATGGAATTCTCTAGCTGAAATGGAAAAACAACTAGAAACCTTCTTCGAACTGGGTGATGAGGCGCAAGCAAAACAAGTGGCATGGCACATGATCCAGTCTGTCTTCTCGTCGGAGAGTATTCTTGAGGTACGTGAATTCCTGATTCATATCAGTGGCATGTTGTCTCGGTTCATACACGCTCGGCAGTGGGTGCTGACAGAGGTGACAGGTGAGGACTATACGTATTTCGAAAGTCTGAAGCAGCTACGAACCCGCGAACAGATTCAAGAGTGGGTTCTACGGACGATCGGTCGTATTTGTCAGTTTGTGAATGAAAGCCGCAAGAGCAGTACGAAGCAATCGATCCTGGATATTGTGAAATTTATCGATACGCATCTGCAGGAAGATATTAGTTTGTACAAAATATCCGAAATGTTATATATGAATGCTTCCTATCTAAGTCGCTTATTTAAAGAAGAGATGAAAATGTCGTTCACGGACTATTTGCTAGAGCGAAGAATGGAGCGAGCCAAGGCGCTGCTCGTGCAAGGTCTCAAGGTCTATGAAGCAGCGGAGCAGGTAGGCTTTAATTATGTCAATTACTTTTCTAAAGCGTTCCAGAAATATTGGGGCGTGAAGCCAGGAGAATTGAATAAGTGACGTCAGATAACCTCATAATGTCATGAAAGTTGCCTATGAAGTCATGCTAGTAGCGTAGGAAACCTCATCTCTTACAGGTATGATAAGACTATCAAAGAAAGCAACTTATCAGACGTAAGAGGAGGCACACCATGCGTACAGCAGCCACAACGCAGCTCGCCGCCAAGAAGGCTAAACCGAATTCACGCGTATGGAAATCGTTGGTCAAGCATTGGGATTTATATCTCATGTCCGTACCGGGATTAGTATTTCTGATCATATTCCGATACACGCCTATGTATGGCATCGTGATTGCATTCAAGGACTATAACATCATCCGAGGTGTCATGGATAGCCCATGGATCGGATTCGAACATTTCAGGACGTTGTTCGCTTACAATGAATTCCCACTAGTCATTCGCAATACGTTAATCATCAGCTTCATGAAGCTTGGAATTGGTTTCCCGGCACCTATTTTACTCGCGATCTTGATTAATGAAATGAGAAACATGCTTTTCAAACGGATGGTGCAAACGGTTACTTATATTCCTCATTTCATCTCTTGGGTCGTTGTAGGTGGGATTTTCATCGACATTCTCTCCCCAGGATCGGGTATTGTCAATTCCTTCATCAAAGCGTTAGGCGGAGAACCTATCTACTTCATGGCTGATACGGGTAAATTTCGTTGGATTCTCGTCTTCTCCGAGTCATGGAAAGAAGCAGGCTGGGCAGCGATCATTTACTTAGCCGCTATACTTGGCATCAATAGTGAATTATATCAAGCTTCCATTGTTGATGGTGCGAATCGCTTCAAACAGGTTTGGCACATCATGCTACCAGGTATTCGATCCACAATCATCGTTATTCTCTTACTGCGCATTGGCCATATTCTGGATGCCGGATTAGAGCAAGTGCTCATCATGTACAATCCAGCTGTCCTAGGTGTTGCAGATATTATTGATACGTATGTCTTCCGAGTCGCGTTTGGCAAGATGGAGTTCGGTCTCACAGCTGCTGCTGGATTATTCAAGTCAGTGATCGGATGTCTTCTACTCATAACAGCTAACTGGTTAGCTCGGAGAATGGGAGAAGAAGGAGTCTACTAAACGTTTAGAAGATAGGAGGCATACACGATGATTCAAACAAACGGTGAAAAAATATTTGGTGTATTAAATTATGTGCTACTAACCTTACTTAGTCTAACGATGTTGTTACCCTTCATTCATTTACTAGCCAAAGCACTTAGTTCTGAAGCCTACGTATTAGCGAAGGACATAACCTTCTGGCCAATAGGCTTGCAATTTAATTCATTTAACTATGTCTTACAGAATAAACAATTCCTCACCACCTTCGGCAACTCTGTGTTTATTACGGTCGTAGGAACGTTCCTTAGCTTACTGATTACGATGCTTTCGGCGTATCCACTGTCGAAACAGTCGTTTCCAGCGAAGAGGGTCATCCTCTTCCTCTATGTTCTGACGATGTTCTTCTCTGGAGGAATCATTCCTACGTATTTAGTTGTCAAAGCAATTGGACTCACGAATACGCTGTGGGCGATGATTATTCCGGGCCTATTAGCTCCCTTTAACTTGATCTTGATGCGAAGCTTCTTCATGAGCATACCGGATGCGTTGGATGAATCAGCGCGAATGGATGGGGCATCGAATACACGTATCCTATTTACCATTTATCTGCCGCTATCGATGTCTTCCATTGCAACCATCACGATGTTCTACGCTGTAGGGTATTGGAACAATTTCTTTAGTGCCATGCTGTACATCACGGATCGCAATCTGATGCCTTTGCAGATCTACCTGAAATCCATTATTCAGAATGAGTCGAGTGTCAGTGTTGGTGATATCGAAGCGCTCCTTAATACATCACCAGAATCCATTCGTGCAGCAACGATTATCTGTGCCGTCGTACCGATTCTTCTGATCTATCCTTTCTTACAGAAGTATTTCGTCAAAGGTGCCTTGGTAGGCGCTGTGAAGGGTTAATTCTTACGTGTCCTTATTATTCAAAGTCATGGTGCGCATTGATCGTGGGTTCAAGGGGATTCCCGTACTATAGAACCAAAGGTAAATAGACTAGAGGAGGTCGTTTAAATGTTTAAGAAGAGAAGCAAAGCCATTGTATCTGTTGTAGCCTTATCTGTACTTGCCGTTGGTTGCTCATCAGGTGATAAAGGAACGAGTGAAACGACATCACCAACTGCTTCAACAGCAGCAGCTTCAGCTGCACCAAAGAATAAAAATGTGAAAATTGTTGCGGGTTATAATGTCGCTGCAGAAACCTACAAAACGGGTATGGATCTTAATAACAACCCAATCATTGCTTTACATCGTGAGAAGTCTGGCTACAATGCGACGATCGAATTACTGCCAAAGGATGACCCGAAACAGAAAATTTCCTTGATTCTTGCATCTGGCGATGTTCCTGATTTGTTGCCAATTGGCAGCAAAGAAGATTTCTTTAAACTTGCGGGACAAGGTGCGTTCTTGCCTCTTGATGATTTACTTGCGAAAGTACCTAATTATGCGAAACTGCTTTCGAAAGAAGAATTGGATGTAGGGCGTGTAAATGGTAAACTCTATGCCTTCCCATATCCGAACACGACACCGATTTCTAGGGGCTTATTAATACGTACGGATCTATTGAAGGAATTGAATTTGAAAGTACCAACAACGATGGATGAATACTATCAAGCATTCAAAACGATTAAAGAGAAAAAAGGCATTACGCCATTTACCTTTGCAGGGGCAGGCCCAGAAGATTTCGATACAACTGCTGGTTCCATAGCTGGATCTTTTGGTGTTAGTACACGAACAGTTGTGAAGAATGGCAAGCTAGAATTCTCATATACACAACCAGAATACAAAGAATACTTAACGTTCATGAAGAAGTTATATGATGAAGGTCTAATCGACAAAGAATTCGCAGTGACGAAGCCCGCGAACCTGAAAGAAAAGATCATTGCTGGAACAGCAGCAGCAGCAGACATCACGTGGTGGGATGCCAAAACAATTGCAGATTCCTTGAAAACCAAAGCACCAACTGCCGTAACAGAATATACAACATTACCTGTGGGCGCGAAAGGCAAATCAGGCATTATTCAAGAAGTAGTAACTGCACGATATATGACCATTCCTAAAGGTGCGAAAAATCCAGAAGGTATAGCAGAATACTTGAACTACATGTCTTCTCCAGAAGCAATGAAAGTACAAGATTATGGTATTGAAGGTACGGATTATAAAGTTGAGAATGGCAAGCCTACACAGACGATCGAACAAAGCACCGCTGTTGGCTGGAGAATTCTATACCAATTGATGGATACCAAAGATAACTCTCAGAATCGACTTGTAGCCAAGGGATTTATTCCATACTACAATCCGGTATTGAAGAATGTGCAAGTGAAAGAAGAAACGTATTATGCGCCTTCTATCGATGACTATGACAAAAAGCTAACTGAACTTATTACTTTTAAAAACCAAAATGTAGTTAAATTTATCATGGGTGCTAGAAGCTTGAATGAATTCGATGCTTTCGTATCAGAGTTCAATTCACGCGGTGGTAAAGCAGCGATTGATGCTATGAATGCTTGGTACACAACGAAAAAATAAGGAATAGGCTTCTCTTTTAACGTCCAACTCGCTAAGAGCTGTTGGACGAAGGAGAAGAAAACTAGTGGACTGACCTTACTAAGGAATTCACTCACTGAACATTAAGTGAGTGAAACTCTTTCTAAGAGCAGTCCTTCTCTTTATCGAGATAGAAATGGGAGGTACGACATCATCATGATGCAGGTAGAGTCACAGCAAGATATAGGAAATACCAAGAGAAGAATTAAGGCTATCGTGGTAGGTGCGGGCAGCCGTGCAAGTCAATATGCGGGATATGCACTTACTCACCCAGAGCAATTACACATTGTTGGCATCGTAGATCCGAATGAGATTAGACGGAATCGCCTAGGTGATGTACATCAAGTGCCTTTGACGCATCGATTTAGTTACATTACGGAACTATTATCGGCGAACATTCAAGCAGACGCGGTTATTAATGGGACGATGGATGCCTTGCATGTGGAAACATGCTTGCCGTTACTCGCACATGGCTATGATATTCTCTTAGAGAAACCAATTGGGATTTCACGAGAAGAAGTTATTGAGCTCCTTATAGCGGCCAAGCAGTATGAGCGTAAGATTATGATCTGTCATGTATTGCGTTATGCGCCGTTCTATCAGGAGATTCGGAAGCGGATAGCTAGCGGTGATATTGGAGATATTCTCAATATTCAAACGGCCGAGCATGTCAGTTATCATCATATGTCTACGGCGTTCGTTCGTGGCAAATGGAGTAACAAAGAAGCTTCTGGCTCAACTATGCTCATGGCGAAATGCTGCCATGATATGGATTTAATCACGTGGTTTAAGAGTGGAATTAGACCAACAAGAGTCACAAGCACGGGAGGGATTATGCATTTTAGAGAAGAACAAGCGCCAGCAGGCTCTGGTACTCGTTGTTTGGTTGATTGTGCGATCGAAACCGATTGTGTGTATTCCGCCAAGAAGATATATGTGGAAGAAAAGAAATGGCAACATTATGCGTGGGCAGGGATTGAGCAACTAGGCCCATCACCAACGGAGCAACAGATGTTAGCATCATTGCAATCGGATAATCCGTATGGACGTTGTGTATGGCATTGTGACAATACAGTTGTCGATCACCAATCAGTCGCAATCAAATTCGAAGATGGCTCCACGGCAACCCATAATCTGGTTGGCAATACCGCTAAACCATGCCGTACTGTTCATATCATTGGTCGCAAAGGGGAAATTCGTGGCGTAATGGAGGATGGTTATTTCGTTGTTCGTAAGCCAGGATTCCACGATGGACAGGATTATTATGAAGAGAGAATACAACTAGATATATCTGATGAGATGCATGGCGGAGGGGATTTACTTCTAGTGGGGGATTTCGTCCGAGTCTTGCAAGGTGAAGGGGGATCTATTTCCACGACATCTATTGAAGATTCTATTTATGGACACTTAGTAGGCTTCGGGGCGGATCGCGGCATGGATGAAGGCATTTGGGTTGGGCTTGATAAGCTGGAAGAAGCTTGAAATATGTATAGTAATTTCGAAAGAAATGACAACCAAGGAGGATATAAGATGAAATTCGCAGCATTTAGCGGTGTATTCGCTGCCTACAGTATGCAAGAAGCAATGCGCTTAACCAAGCAACTAGGATTTGACGGAATTGAAATCGCAGCAAGAGGTCATCATATCGCACCCGATGCAAGTCCAGAGCGTGTAAGCGAAATTGGTGCGTTAGCACAAAGTCTAGAGCTAGAAATTCCTGTACTCGCTGGGTACATGGGAGGATTCTCCACGGGAAGCGATAAAGAATGTGAAGCATCTCTTGAGGACTGCAAGCGTCTATTGCTAATTGCGAAGGAATTGGGCGCCTCGATGATCCGTGTTCATCCAGGTGGACCGAATGCGTTCATGGCCCAAGCATATCATTATGTGAAAGCTGCCTATTGGTTGAAGCAGTGTGGGGAAGAGGCGGCGAAGCTTGGCATCCGTATCGTTCTGGAGATTCATAATGAGTCGCTCGTCGAAACGGTAGCTAGCGCACAGAAACTGCTAAGCTTAATTCAGCATGACAATGTCGGATTGATCCATGATGCAGGGAATATGTACATTACGGATACGGATTATGGCAGAGAATCGATTGAAGAATTAGGCGGAGATCTGTTTCATGTGCATGTGAAGGATGAGTTGCGCATTGCGGAAATAGGAGCCCCTGGAACATTCACGAATAGGACGCACCGTGGTGAAGAAGCCTTCTTGCAATGTCGATTGGGGGAAGGTGCTGCGAATCATCAGCCCTTATTCGATGCTTTGCGCGATATCAAGTATAACGGTTGGATCACGTTAGAATGTCATGCTCCCTACCCGCCTTCTGAACGATTAGCTCATGATCTTGAAGTTGTGAAGTCGATGTTATCAAGGACATAAGACGCATTAATTCGAAATAAATAGTATCCTTAAAGGTGGGAAAAGGAGATGTCTTCCTGATTCTTCCTGATATGGAGCACAGTCTGCAAGTTACGGATAACAAAGAATTCGAAGTCATCACGACTGATTTCCTTCCAAAGCCGGTCTCCGAATAATAGAAGCCTTTATCCGAAATTTGGATCTCGCTTATCACACCGATTACAGTGAATGAAGGCATACCTAGGCTTCCTCATACCTGGCTGCATATTGGGAAGAGCAAGCAATCGCTATTCGAGCAATTGCTGCAGGATATGCAGGACGATGGAATTATCTGGAGGCTAGCAGCAGCGTGTGGCGATAGCGCGTACATTGGCGGGAGATTCGGCGATTATTATGCGGATGAGCCAACAGGCGCTTTGGATTCGAAGACGGGCGTTGAGATTATGGAGATATTTAAGAGATTGAATAAACAGGGTAAGACGATTATTTTAATTACGCATGATCATACGGTTGCGCAGCAGGCGAAGTGGGTTGTAAGATTTCGGAATGTGTGGTTGTTGGAGAGTGTATAGAATGAAAAACCTTCAAAAAAAGTATATGTAGGAAAATAGATAGACTGCAATTACTATTCTTCCTTAGTGAATGCAGTCTATTTTAATTTAATTCGAACGAACAATGTTTATAATTTCTAATGTATGGAAATAATTATATTATATCTGGTACTCGTGTTGGGAGTGGGAAGTATGTTTAATAATTTAAGATCAGAAATTGAGAATTTTTATACTTCCACAGCAGATTTTATGTTTGTTGATGGATATTCTGGAACTGGTAAGTCACTTTTTGCAATGCATATTTGTGAAGATATCAATAGAGTAACTATTATTAATTCAGCAGTACTAACTAATGTTCCTAGTAGCGGTAGTGAAAAAGAGTTTATCATTTCATTATTGCGAAAGATGGATCTTAATCCGCTACGAAAAACTACCTTAGAATTGGAAGCTCAGCTATTATTAACAATATCTCAATACTTGATTCTAGTAATCGATGACTCACAAAATCTATTAATATCAAATAGATTGATTCTGAAGCATTTTTCATTATTGTCTCGGGTTGTGGATCAAACCAATATAAAAGTTCTATACATGGGAACTTTACCGTTTCAATCGCATATAGAATCTATGAATATAGCAAACATTAATAGAAGAAGCATACATTATAGTCTGATTGCTTAAATATAAATAAAAATTAATATAGATTCCAAAAAAGGAACACGAACCCATAGGGCTATCGTGTTCCTTTATTATTTTCTGAAAAGTGTATGCATACGGAACCCAAAAGGATTAAAGTTAGGATATACATTTCTTGCATAAAAAGTGTATAAAGCATCTGGAGGTTATTCTCAATAATTCTGAAAAAATGCGCTTTAAATGAACTTCATCAGTATTATTGTCTCATTAATTATGAATTTCTCCCTTGATAAATCAACGTTTTTGACCTCAATATTCTCAATAAATATGACACCACACAATTTTTCTGTGTGGTGTCATATTTATTGAGAAAATTTTCAGAGTTGTTGAGAATGAATTTTCAAA
>NZ_WHNY01000091.1 GCF_013141695.1 Paenibacillus plantarum | reverse complement strand
AATGTACAGCTAATATGAGCGAGATTGGCCGATTGGTTGATTTTGGTGAAAAGTAACTGTAGGAAATCCATCTAATGCTCCCAAAAGGTGAAAATCAGCAAAATTAGCTTCATAAAATCCATTTAATTTGTTTAGTGGGCGGCGGAGACAGGCTGGATGGTAGAAGCGGCATATGAAGTAGAAGTAGAAGTAGAAGTAGAAGTAGAAGTAGAAGTAGAAGTAGAACCTGCGAAAAACAGCATTATCCGCACATCCTGGAAGGGATTCGAAAGATGTTTTTTCTCTTATGAGATGACATGGAAAGGAGCCGCCAGCTCATGAAGTTGTTCTCGATCAAAAAGCTAATTTCTCCCACGGTAAGTATCCAGGGAAAAATCTTTGTCGCATTCAGTTTGGTTACGTTAATTGGCATCGTTGCTGTGACAAGTATTGTTTATTTATACATGCGAGAAACCGTAAAGAATAATGCAATTACTTCTGTTAATGAAAGTATACGGCAGGCTGACGAATCATTAAATCTCCGCTTGGAGGAGGTTAGTCGATTAAATACGGTCGTTGCTACGAATAAAACGGTGCTGGATACGCTTCTAAGCAAGACGGAGGAACCAAGCTATGAGTGGTTTCAAGAGCAGAAGCGGATTGAAGAATTCTTGTCTGCATTGATTGCTTATAAGTCCTACATTTCACGTGTGGCTGTCATAGGCTTGAACCAGAAGGTGTTTTTCGTCGGATCTCCTTGGCTGGACAAGAACGTGTTATTCTCACCGATGATGGATGCTTTACTGCAAAATGGGTCAGGGCATGCCTATTTTCATCAAACTGGCTTCAATAACTCCATCGTTACAGGTCGCGAGCTCCGCTATAACCGGAATTTAATCGGTATGGTGATGTTCGATCTCAATGACGAATTCATTAAGAAAATTTATGATGTCAAACCGACGCCAGACAGTATGCTGTACGTGGTGGACAGGAAAAATGAATTCATATATGAGCCCAAATCGAGTGTTTTTAATAAAGATACCTTCATTCAATTCAATCAGCAGATGGCCGGAACGGACGGTTCGGTTGAAAGGATGATTAATCAGCAATCTTACCTAGTCATTACTCGGAAATCAGACTATACAGGATGGTCGACAGTGGCACTCGTTCCGATGAAGTCTCTCTTGACGGAAACGACGCATATTCGTAATGTACTAGCCACCGTAGCGATCATTGTTTTTGTAATCATCGTCATAGGGACGCTTCAAGTTTCCTCCAGAATAACTAGGAATATTCGCAGATTACGTTCGATGATGATGCATGTCATGGAGGGCAATATGACGCTTCCAACTGTCGAAATTCATTCCAAAGATGAAATAGGTCAGTTATATCAAGTTTTTAAAAGCATGGTTGAAGAATTAAAGCGTTTACTTGAAGGGATTGTATCGACCGAAAAAGAGAAGCGTGAAGCGGAATTGGCCGTTTTGCAAGCTCAAATCCGTCCGCATTTCCTTTATAACACGCTGAATACGGTGAAGTATTTGGCCAAGATTAACGGTGTGCCGAATATTGTAGAGGTATCAGAGTCCTTGATAGAGCTAATGCGCGGCGTTCTCGGGAATACGAATGAATTTCTTACATTGCAAGAAGAATTGCAGTATGTCCGCAGTTACGTGACCATTGAAAAATACAAATATGTAGAGCCACTGCAACTGAATATCGAAATCGAAAATGAAGAGCTTTTACAACATAACGTTCTGAAGTTAATGCTGCAGCCACTTGTGGAAAATGCCATTCTTCATGGACTTTCTGCCTCGGGGTATGAGGGTGTCGTGTTGATTCGTATTTATGAGGAGAACAAAGAGCTGAGAATCGAAGTGAGAGATAACGGCAAAGGGATGACCCAGGGGCAGATCGAGGCACTGTTTGAAAGGAATAAAGTCCAGACGAATACACGCTTTAGTGGTATGGGTGTTCGAAACGTTCATGAACGCATCGTGAGATTGTTTGGAGAGCCATATGGTGTGGTTGTTTTTAGTGAACCAGATAAGTATACGACTGTGCAGATTAGATTTCCATTGCTGCCGGTTAAGAATCATTTGCTTCAGGAGGGATGAATGATGTTTCAAGTATTATTAGTCGATGATGAGGCGTTGGCACGTCATGATGTGAAGAGTATGTTGGACTGGGAAAAGCATGGGTTTACGATATGTGGTGAGGCGTATAACGGATCTATGGCACTTGCCATGATGGAACAAATGACACCTCATATCGCGATCGTGGATGTCAGCATGCCGATTATGAATGGGGTAGAGCTAAGCCAGGAGATCAAGGAAAGATTTCCGAAGGTTAAAATGATTATGCTGAGCAGTTTTGACGACTATGATTATGTACGGACTTGTCTGATGAATGGGGCTATGGATTACTTGCTCAAACATAGATTACAAGCATCAGCGCTGCTGACACTTCTCGATAAAGCCGTACAAGAGCTGCAGAGTGAAGAAGCTCGAAACGCGCAAAGCAAAATGATTGAACACCTAAGCCCGGTTATTCTTCGCGAGCATGTGGCTAATGTGGCCAGAGATGTTGTTGAGGCTTGTGAAGCGCTGCAGGTTTATGCACGAGACAATCAGCTCTATACTACTGCAATTAATTATGGATCGGCTGCTGTACAAATCGTACCTTTTCTGTTGTTGACGGAGTCATTAACCGATGTACAAAAGAATCGATTAGTGCTTCAAGCGATCGAAGTCATGCAGATGGCGATTGGCGATGTTCAGAAACGAACGGTAGGCTACGTAGGGGAGGGACGTTTTATCGTCTTGTATTCCTCGGAGGAGCGAAGCGAACATGCCGTTACTTCACAAATAAATCAAGCCATGAGTGCGCTATCCCATTCTCTAGAGAAATTCCTTAATTTAAAATGCGTTTACGCGAAAGGGTCGCTCTGCGGAAGCTTGCGACTGGTGGGGCCTAGCTATTTCAAAGCGAACCAGGAATTGAATGTTCAGCACGACCAGGACCCGAACGCATCTTTATTGAAAGCCTCTCCATATATGAAAGAACAGAAGCAGCTGCTGCTTTATCTGGAGCAATTGGATGGCGAACGAGCTAGTCAATTTATTACAAATATTTTTGCTGAACTGCGCAGCCAGCCTGTGTATGGGATGACCGTACAAATCATAGTCAGTGAAATGCTTCATCTGGTTGAAATGGTATGGAAGCGGCATAATCCGCAGACGGCTTTAGAAGATACCGAGCATATCCCCACAAAGGCAGAACTTGGACGTATGGGAAGTGTCTCTGAGCTTGAGCTTTGGATGGTAAACTACTGTGCACGCCTTGTTGAGGGTATCAAGAAACAGCGTGTAGGAGGCTCCTATTCGCGTCATATAACGAAAGCACTGCAATATATAGCGGACAACTACGCTTCTAATATTTCCTTGGACATGACGGCGAGTTCCCTTAATCTGAATGCATCGTATTTAAGCAGACTGTTCAAAGAGGAAATGCAAATGACATTTACCGAGTATTTGAACCGGGTTCGTATTCAAACAAGCTGCATGCTCATGCAGTCAGGCACGTATGCGTTAAAACAGATCAGCAGTGAGGTCGGGTTTGTAAGTTACACTTACTTTTTCAAAGTTTTTAAAAGTATGACTGAGATGACGCCTCAGGTGTACATGGACAAGCTGAAACAGTCAAAAAAGTAGAATGGAAAGTCATAAATGTTGAATCACCGGAAAGTCATAATTCCTTATACTGAGATCAACCCTTAGAAAACGCTTTCTTAATAGGGCAGAAAACACAACTTGATCGGAGGAACGAAAGCATGAAAAGAAATTGGGGGACAGTACTTTTCTCAACGTTAGTTATTTCCAGTTTGACACTTTCCGCTTGCAGTTCGGACACACCTAGTAAAGAAAATGAGGGTAAAACCCCGGCTGATGAGTCAAAAGGTGTTGCTACAGCAGGTTTTCCTATCGTTAAAGAGCCGCTGAAGCTAAAAATGTTTACACGAATCGCGCCATCTAATGGGCCTTTTAAGGATATGCCAGTGTTCCAGGACTATGAAAAAATGAGCAATATCCAAGTTGAATTTATTGAAGCGCCAACAGATGGCTTCCCTGAGAAGAAGAACCTGTTGTTTGCCTCGAATGAGCTTCCTGACGTTATGTATCGCTCAGCCCTTACTCCTTTAGAGGCAACTCGTTATGGTTCTGGTGGTCAATTAATCCCACTGGAGAAGCTGATAGAAGCATACGCACCCAATTTTAAAAAATTAATGGAAACGTATCCAGAGATTCGCTCCGCCATTACAACACCTGAAGGTCACATTTATGCCCTACCAGGTATTGTGAGTGTCAACTCGGCAAGAACGGATAAAAAATGGATGAATCAGGCATGGCTGAAGAAGCTGAACCTGAAAGAACCAGAGACGACGGATGAGCTGTACGAGGTGTTGAAAGCTTTCCGGGATAAAGATCCTAACGGTAATGGCAAACAAGATGAGCTTCCAATGACAGCACGTAGTGGCTTGGCGATTGTACCAATCATGGCGGGCTCTTTCGGTCTGGATTTCCAATTGGGCTATAACATTAACCTGGAGAATGACAAGGTCAATCTCTGGATGGGAAGCGATCGAAATAAAGAATTACTGATGTACTTAAATAAGTTGTATTCGGAGAAACTTCTGGATCAAGAGCTATTTACACAGAAGGAAGCGCAATATCTGACAAAGCAAGGGACAGGAAATACCGGTTTCTTCTTCGATCAAACGAACAATCCCATGTTGGACGGAAAGGTCCAAGATCAATATATCGGTATAGCACCGCCTAAGGGACCACATGGTGATAGACTTCAGTTAGCTGCTCCGGTACCGAGGGATTTTGGTGCATTTGCGATCACATCGGTAAACAAGAATCCGGAAGCAACGATGCGTTGGGTTGATTACTTCTTCAGCGACGAGGGATCTACTATGCTGCGATTCGGTCGTCAGGGTGAGAATTATGAGTTGAAAAATGGGATTCCTTATTACACGGATGCTTTCTTGGCTACTGGCAATCAATCCAAAATCACCCCATATGCCGGTGGAGGAGCGCCGCATCTGATCAGTGATAAGGTTGCTTCTTTCATTAATCCACCGCAGGTTCAAGAAGCACAGAAGAAGCTTGATCCTTACATGCCGAAGATTCGCTATGCAGCGCCGATGTTCGATGAGCAAACTGCGCAACAGATTAATATACTCCGCAACGATATTGATAAATATTACGAAGAGCAAAGCACGAAATTCATTGCCGGTGCCCTTAGCTTTGACAAGTGGGGAGAGTTCCAGAATACCTTGAAAAAAATGAAAATCGATGAACTGCAGAAGCTGTATCAGACTGCTTATGATAACCTCAAAAAGCAGCAATAAGCACGACTGATGGCTGGAGGGCTACAGATGAACAATACAGCAAAGACAGCAGGCGTTGCGTCTCGAACCAAATCGAGGCGCTCCAGCCTCTTTAAAACATTGAGTAGTCGCTATGATCTCTATTTGATGCTACTCATTCCCATTGTATATTACCTAGTATTCCATTATGGACCCCTATATGGATTGCAAATTGCGTTTAAAAACTTCAGTCCAGCGAAAGGAATTGGCGGAAGCGCATGGGTGGGGCTTGATCATTTCCAGCGATTCGTAGAATCCTACTATTTCTGGCGGTTGTTATGGAATACAATATCGATTAACTTGTTCTCGTTATTATTTGCTTTTCCAATCCCTATTCTTCTTGCCTTAATCGTTACCGAAGTCCGTAATAAAGCGTTCAGTAAAATTGTGCAAAACATTACGTATATCCCACATTTCATCTCCATCGTCGTTATGGTAGGGATGTTGATGTTGTTCTTATCTCCGCGTGGTGGTCCTTTGAATGCCATTATTGAGGCGTTGGGCGGAGATCCGGTTCGATTTCTCGATTCGGCAGCGTGGTTCAAGCCGATCTTCATTAGTTCAAATATATGGCAAAATATGGGTTGGCAATCAATTATCTACATTGCAGCGCTCGCCGGAGTCAATCCGCAGCTCTATGAAGCGGCAAAGATGGATGGTGCCAGTCGGATACGGCGCATTTGGCACGTATCGATCCCAGGCATTCTGCCGGTCATCGTCATTTTGCTTATTCTTGATGTCGGACATTTCATGAATGTAGGTTTTGAGAAAATTTTACTCATGCAAAATAATTTGAACATAGATTCCAGCGATGTGATTTCCACCTTCGTGTACACAACAGGTATATTAAAGGGCGAATACAGCTATACAGCAGCTATTGGCTTGTTTAACTCTGTCATTAACTTGGTATTATTATTGCTCGTGAATCGCTTTGCCCGTAAAAAGGCGGAGACTAGTCTATGGTGAGGAGGGACCTATGATGCAGGAACAAATGCTCAAGAAAAGGAAGTCGGATGAGAAAGTATTCGATGCCGTGGTAAACGGATTAGCATTCCTTATCGTCGTGGTGGTCCTGTACCCACTCCTATTTATCGTGAGTGCCTCCTTCAGTGATCCTGCGTTGGTCTTGAATGGGGAAGTGATTTTGCTACCTAAACAGATCACCCTAGAGGCATATCGAAACGTCTTTCAAAACGAACAAATATGGAACGGATACGGAAATACCATTTTGTACACGGCTGTAGGAACGATTATCAATTTGATCATGACGACATTAGCGGCCTATCCGTTGTCGAGACCTGACCTTCCTGGGCGGGGAATTTTCATGGTTTTTATAACGCTAACCATGTTTTTCAGCGGAGGGCTTATCCCGTCTTATCTCCTTGTAAAAAATTTAGGCATGGTGGATACGATGTGGGCATTAGTCATTCCAGGCGCAATTGCCACGTATAATTTGATTGTGATGAGAACGTATTTTCAATCCAACATCCCTTGGGAGATTCAAGAAGCGGCCCATATGGACGGATGTTCCAACTGGAAGTTATTAACCCATGTCATCTTACCGTTATCCAAGCCGATTATGGCGGTTATGGTCCTATTTTATGCGGTTGGTCACTGGAATTCCTTCTTCAACGCATTGATTTATATTCGCAGCAAAGATTTATACCCGTTACAACTGGTGCTGCGTGAAGTGCTGATGGTCAGTCAAGCCGATGTAGTGGACAGCAATGTAGGTCTTGAATCCAAAATCCTATTGGCTGAAAGCATCAAATATGTCGTCATTATTATTTCCAGCTTACCGGTACTACTAATGTATCCTTTTGTACAGAAGCATTTTGTGAAAGGCGTCATGATTGGTTCATTAAAAGGATAAAGAATGGAAGGGAGCGTTATGTTCATGCATGCAAAAGCTACGATTCAAGTGAATACGAAACAAGTCAGTAAGGACAGAATTAATCCGTATCTATTCGGCCATTTTGTGGAAGATATTCGTGATCATATGGATGCCATGTTGGCTTATCCGCTCTCAGATATGGATTTTGAAAGTTTGGACGGGACATACAGAGGGCTTTCCGGTCGCTGGCGCCCTTATACGAATGGGAAAAGTACGGTATTTGCACTCGAGCCTGCTGCTACCTATCACTCCGGACATAGCCAGATGGTGCGTATCTATAGCGATGACGAGGCATACGCAGGAATTCGTCAAGCGATTGCTGTGAAAGAAGATCAGCATGGTTACGAATTAGCGCTGTATGCCAGAGCTTCTGTCGAAATCAAGTTCCTTACAGCAGAGATCGTGGACGCAGCGAGTGGAGAGGTGCTAGGTTCCACCAGCATCGAGATCGAAAGTCATAACTGGAAACAATATGTATCTCGTATCAAGGTCAGTCGACTTTGTGAGCAAGCGGAATTCAGAATCTATGTTTCTGCGGAACATGATCGCTGGAGAGACAATGTCTCCACAGGAATGCTTTGGCTGGATCATATTTCGCTGCTTCCGTCTGATCGTGTTGGCAATGTTCGTAAGGAAGTTGTCGATATGACGAGAGACTTGAACGCCGGCATGATGCGGCTTGCAGGCAATTATATTAGTGCTTACCACTGGCAGCAGGCGATTGGCCCTGTGAACGAGCGTCCCTGCGTGATGAACGAAGCATGGGGAGGCTGGACGAATAAGTATTTTGGCACAGATGAGTTTATTCAGTTTTGCCGTGACTTGCAGGTGGAGCCGCTGATTTGCGTGAACGATGGTTCCGGTACGCCGGAAGAAGCAGCCGAATGGGTTGAGTATTGTAACGGTAGTTTGGACACGCCAATGGGGAAACTGCGGGCTGCAAATGGGCACGCGGAGCCGTATAACGTGAAGTACTGGGAGATTGGCAACGAAGTCTGGGGACCTTGGCAGGTCGGGCACTGCAGCGCAGAGCAATTCGCAGATCGTTACGTACGATTCGCCCAAGCGATGAAAGCCATCGATCCTGAGATTAAACTGCTCGCTTGTGGCGATGACAAGCAGGATTGGAACCAAATCCTAGTCGAGCGAGCTGCAGAACATATGGATTATGTAACGCTACATTTGTATCACGGCTACAACCGATTTGGGATGAATGATCGCACGCCAAAAGAAGAGCGGTATAAGGCCATTCTCACCTATCCAGAATGGACACGAGAATCTGTTCGAAAAGTAAGAGAATTGTTTAATTCCGATTCGCGGTACACGCATTTGAAATTGGCAATCACGGAATATAACACGATGTACTATCCGAATACGATTCGTAAGGGTCTTCCGAATGAACATACCCTTGAAGCAGCTGCTGCGAATGCAGCGAATTTGAATGAATTTATTCGAAATAGCGATCTCATCGAGATCGGCAGCTTCTCTGATTTAGTCAATGGCTGGCTAGGCGGATGCATCCGAGTAGGCGATTTCTATGCGGATCAGTTCCGAGGAAAGTCCTCAGGCAGAAGTGAGAATTCCCTAACCATTTATGGGACGCCAACCTATTATGTTATGAAGATGTATGCAAACAGAGACTTAGGCTATGTCGTTCAGAGTCAGACCGAATGCGGTAGCTTTAGTGTGAATAGCTTAGTGCCTACAGCGCCAAAGCTGGAGAATCTGCCAAATTTGGATGTAGTGGCTTGCTGCAATGCTGATGGGGATAAACTAACGATTTTCATCGTAAATCGGAGTCTAGAAGATACGGTAACCGAAGTGCAGTTGGATGGCTTTGTGGAGTCGGGAACTGCTCGCCTGCTTGCATTAACGGGGGAACATGCGGATGCTTTCAATGACGTGCGTCACCCGGAGGCAGTAGTCTGCGAAGGATTTGACGTTTCCGTTGTGAGCGCTCAAGTGACCTGTGAGCTGAAGGCATCGTCTGTCTATGTACTGGAAGTCACACGTTAATCGGATGCGGCTAGTTAAGAAGGCATGGATATGGTTTGTAGTTGTGTGTGTTCTTTTTTCGGCGATTGTAACGATCATGCCCAGGTTCTGGGGAAAGAAAGGGACGGACAAGGTGGCAATATCCTTAAATCAGACATACCAGAACCCGTTCGTATTGGACCAGGAATGGGAGGATTACGGCATTGGGGATCCCTATGTTCTCCGTTTTGACGGTAAATATTATCTCTATTGCAGCACGAAGGATCGGAGAATTGGCGTAAAAGCGTGGAGCTCAGACGATCTTGTGAATTGGCGCTATGAAGGCTTAGTTACGGAGGAGGCCATCAGCGAAGGTGCGTATGCACCCGAGGTCGTCTATTGGAACGGTGCTTTCTATATGTACACTTCACCAGCGGGCAAAGGGCATTATGTCCTGCAAAGCGATAAACCGACAGGACCGTTCGTGAAGAAGACGGACAATCTCGGTTTCACGATTGATGGCTCTGTGTTTATCGACGACGATGAGCAATGGTATTTCACACATGCCAAATTGAACGGCATCATGGCAAGCTTGATGTCAGATCCCTATACAATTGAACCCGGTAAGCAGTTGAACGCCTCGCTCGGACATTGGACAGAAGGATCCATGATCATCAAGCGTAATGGGCGCTATTTCATCACGTACACAGGAAATCATGTGTTTAGCAAAGGTTATCGTGTTAATTATGGGGTCAATCATGAATCTCCGATTGGCACCTATAAAATCCCTGAGAACAACCCGATCCTGATTTCCACAGCCAATGACTTCAACGGACTTGGACATAGTGCGACGGTCATGGGACCTGATCTAGATTCGTATTATATGGTTTACCATAACCTAGTCGGACGGTCAGCTGAAGGCCCTCCGGTTCGCAAGCTAAACTTGGATCGACTCGTTTTCAACGGTGACAAGATGTCTGTTCTCGGTCCGACACACGGTTCCCCGCAGGAAGCACCAAGAATGCCAATGTTTCAAGACGTTCCAGGAGTTACGCCATCTGCTGACAAGTGGGAGACTGTGAGTCAAGCAGGAGTCACGGAGATTTTGCTGACAAGAGTAGCTACAGATAACTTGTACACCGCTGAATACAA
Source organism: Paenibacillus plantarum (assembly GCF_013141695.1). GTDB lineage: Bacteria > Bacillota > Bacilli > Paenibacillales > NBRC-103111 > Paenibacillus_E > Paenibacillus_E plantarum. The sequence goes on along the minus strand of NZ_WHNY01000091.1, from coordinate 92,012 downwards.
TTTCAGATGGGATGATGCCAAAAGTGGCGGGCAGGCTTCTGCGCTAGAAGCCATATTCGCATACGGTGATGCGGACAATTACCGTTTTGCACGTGTGAATAAAGCAACAATGGAGCTTTCCCTGATCGACCGTGTGCAAGGCGTCGAAACGGTTGTTGCGACGATAGCGCTGCCGAAAGGGACGGATCTAGCGAAGATCCATACGATCCGGATCGAGTCAAGCAGCTCGGGGACAATCATCTATTGGGACGGACTGCTGAAGATCGAGCGAACCGCAATGTCTGGGAAAGCTGGCCGAATTGGCTATGCATGGCCGCAAGAGGCGAAGCCTGATCTGCACTATACGGCTTTCTCCAATGAAGCAAATGGGAGCAGTGATAAGCATGGAATTAAGCCAATACCAGGTACGTTGGAAGCTGTTCATGGTGTCAGGGAAGGCAGTCCAGTCATCCAATCTGGCCTAACGCCAGATGGCAGTGATGCTGTCGTCCTTTCGAAGAAGAAAGATGTCCTCAATTTTCCGATCAACGTACGCGAAGATGGCAGCTATCTGCTTTCTGTTAACGCAGCCAAAACTTCTGCGGGATCAACGGTGATGATTGAATCCAACGGAAACACTAAGTCAATCAAGCTGGATGCGTCTTTATTCGCAGACGATGCGGCGTGGACAAAGGTACCCCTAGGTGAGTTCGAGCTGAAGGCGGGAACACAATGGTTGTCGCTGCACGGGGCGAAGGGAGAAGTTAAGCTTCGTTACCTGGAAGCGGGTCGAACTGTAGCTGTGCCAGAACAGACGGTCATTAAACCAACGGCCGTTGGTCTAGTCAATCGATTCGGCGGGGACGCCGGCTGGACGGATTATTCCGTAAGATTCGATGTGACGCTCAAAGCAACAACGTTGGACGAAGTAGGCGTCCTGCTGCGGACTACGAACGAGTCTGATTTCAAAGATCAGGTGAAAGATGCTTTCATGGGCTACACGCTAGCTTTTCTGAATGACAAAGCTGTGCTAAGGCGTGTGAGCTACGAGAATTCGGTGGAAGCGGCTTCTGCCGCTCTTGCCTTTAAACCTGGACAAACCCGCCACCTTTCAGTGAACTTGAAAGGATCATTAATCGAAGTTTTCTCCGAGGATAGCGATAAACCTATCTTGACCTGGAAAGATCCGAATGCGTTTCTACAAGGTCGTGTCGGCTTGCGTGGCGTATCGACAGCTTGGACGATTTCACCGCTGACAATAACAAACAAGAAGTAAAGGGATTTTAGGAGATTTGATCTCGATCGGGACGATCGGAATGTGCAGTTGAATGTTATTAAGACCGGGACGCCAAACAAGGAGTTCCGGTTTGTTTTAAAATAATAGAAAGTATAATTTAAAAAAACAGAATTCCTTTCTAAGGGTGGCGATTTTGCAGACTTTGCGCCAATCGCACGCTAGCGCACAAATATTGTGCGCAAGAGAAGTATCCCGGTCGGCCATCGCACGCTAGGGCACAAATATCAAAAAGGCGGCGCATGCTGCCTTTTTTTATTTGACGTTTTGTTGAAATTCCAATTCGATCAGGGAAGGACAGCTATGACATGATATTCTCTCATTTTCGGAAAAAAAGAGAGTGGACAGGAAATTCTTTACATCAAAAAAGGAAGGTGTTATTGTTTTCCATATCCAGGGTAATCTACGATTTCGAAATAGTTAGGCGAGGAGAAGATAATGCGTAAAAAATGGTTTTACCGTCTATTGTTTTCTTATTTCCCCATCTTTTTCATTTTAACATCGATCTTAATTCTACTCACTTTCTTGCTGCTTAGCGGGCTTACCAAACGTGAGACTGTGAATGTGAACCAACAGTTCACACGCCATGTCATCCAATTGATCGACTATTCATTAAAGGAAATTGATCAAGGATTGATCAAGGATATTGAATCGGATATGAAGCTCAAAGCTTTTTTCGAGAACGATGCATCCTTGTCCTATTTTAATCATTATGAAATTTCCAAGAAAGTTAGGGATATGATTTCAACAAATGGCTTTATTGACTCCATTTACATGTTCCGTAACTCCGATCAGATGGTCATGAGCAAAAATACATTTATTTCTCTGGAAAAGTTCGGAGATCGCGATTTCATCTCCCAACGATTGCAACTAGCGTCCCTCTATGAGCTTTCTGGTAAGCGCGATTATATCGAATTTCAGGATACAGAACACTTTCCCTCTGCGGTTGTTTCGTTGGTTCGCAAATATCCGCTGCTGGTTGGTGGACAGGGCCTCATTGTCGTGAATATTAGCTTGGCAAGTATCGAGCAAATGATCAAAGAACTGACCAGTTCCAACATTAATTTTGTCCGAATAAAGGATTTCAATGATAATGTCTTATTGCGGGAGAAACAGGGAGAGGTTCGGGGGACTGTTTTGTCCGAAATTACTTCCGAATATACCGGTTGGACGTTCACCGGTGGTGTACATGATGAGAGGATTTTCAGATATGCTTCGGTTTTTTCATATATATGGGTAGCTGTGGGCTTGCTTGTCGTGATTGCTGGTACCGTTTGGATGGCTTTCGTGACACGAAGGAATTATAAGCCTATTGAAGAGATTCTAAACCAGATTAATCGGTATTCCGTACAGAAAAGCGGGAAACTGTCTAAGCAAGTTCCTGATGAGTTCAAGTTTATTGAACAGGCACTGGATAATTTAATTGAGGAGTCCAACACGTATCAGAAAATGCATGAGGAAGACGCCATGTTTCGCAGGCGATACTTCTTTGTTGAGTTGCTAGAGGGCAGTCGTCCTATTGAACCAACAGAATGGGATGAGGAATTAGAACGGTTGAATATGCCTGCACAATTCCATTCGCTCGGCGTCATTGTCCTGGAGATTGATAAGTTTACTTCGTTGGTCGATAACTACACACATCGCGATCTATATCTGCTGAAGTTCGTTGTGAACAGTGTCGTAAAAGAGATATCTGAATCGCATCCTTTAACCGTATGGACCGAATGGACAGATCAGCATCGTTTAACGGCCTTATATCAATCAGTGGAACAGGCAATTGATCTTGAACTCCTCCTAACAGATTTGAGCGAAGCTATTCGCGAATGGGTGGAGATAAATCTTGATTTTACCGTGACCATTGGTCGTGGTCCTTCTGGGACACATATTGACGATATCGCCAAATCTTACGCGGGAGCGAAGGAAGCCCTGTCCTACAAGCCAAGTCTTGGATTGAATCAAGTCATCTCCTATCAGCAGACTAAGCGTGTGGAAGGTGGAGCATTCTGGCATCTTCACACCATCCAGCTACTTGCACGTAACTTTCGAACAGGTGAAGAACCATGGCGTCCGCTCCTCGATCGCATGTTCTTTGAAGCCCGAGAGAACCGCCTGTCAAGAGTCGAGCTTGTGCAGTTTCTCAACTCCCTAAGCCATCATGTGTATAAAGAAATCATGGAATTCCCAACTGAAATTCAAGTTGTATGGAAAACGGATGTGCTGCCTAGAATCAACCAGGTCTGTGAGACATTTGATTTGGCCGAAGATCTAGAAGCGCAGATTGGGCACATCTTAGAGGAATTTGAGCTGTATGTGCGAGACTTGCAGGAGCGCAGTAGTCATTATACGTTAATTCGAGAAGTGAAAGCCTATATCGAAAAGGAATATGCCAACGCCGAGATGTCGTTGAATCATCTCTATGATGTGTTCGGACTAAATGGCAAATATGTCAGCCGTCTATTCAAGGAAGCATTCGGTGAGAAACTGGTTGACTATTTAGTTCGCATTCGTATTGAAAATAGTCAGCGATTATTGATAACGTCTTCTCTATCCTTGCAGGAAATTGCTAACGCGGTGGGATACATTCACGATATTTCGTTTATTCGTGCATTCAAGAAGGTCGTGGGCACAACACCGGGAGAGTACCGCAAAAATCATGGAAAAAGCCCGTCGTAAATGGGCTTTTTCTTTTTGGTTTATCACGGATAATCGGTAAGTTCGTCATGTTTTACCTTTCGGTTAGCCCAAGGAAACATGTAAATTGCGTAAAGAATGGACGAACGCTATAGTGCAGATAGGAGCCGAGGACATCGGTCCGACAAGCGAATAACGAGGGGAGTTAGACAAGAATGAAAAAGCATTTATGGAATAACAGGCTTACTGTTCCAATGGCGGTTGTACTATTAACAAGCATGATCGCATCGGGTTGCAGCACAAGTGAGAAGACGCCTGCCCAAGAAAGTGACTCAGCGAAGCCTGTTGCAACGCAAGAGCCAAGAGGGAAAATTGTGGCTTCTGTGTACGAACGTAATAACATACCGCCTGAGGAAGGGAATTGGGAGAAGAACCGGTGGGTTGAATGGATCAATAAGAACGGCCCAACCGATGTGAAATATGTCACGGTACCGCGATGGGAATCGTTACCTAAATTCAATGCTTTATTCGCAACGAATAGCGCACCTGATCTCATTTTAGAATACGATACAGGCTATCGGAACCAATGGTACAGCCAGAAGATGCTGATGCCGCTTGATGATGTCATTGCCAAATATAGCACGACGTATAAGGAATTGATGAGTCAATTTCCACAGTTAAAGAAATTGGGCACGAAGGACGACGGTAAACTATACGAATTCGGCAAAGTCAACCCGCTGACGTCCGGCCACCGCATTTATATACGTGAAGATTGGCTTCAGAAGTTAAATCTGCAAACACCGAAGACAACCGAGGAATTTTTTAATGTGGCAAAAGCCTTCGCCTCGCAAGATCCTGACGGTAACGGCAAAGCGGATACATTCGGACTTAACCTTAGCGGCAATGCAAATTCTATTATTTCCCATATGTTTGGGTATGGTGAAGTGGCATGGCGTTTCGAAGGTAATACATTTATCCATGAATGGGATCGTCTCAAGGCGGCGACTGATTTCCAGAAGTCATTGTTCGATGCTGCTGTAGCGGATAAAGATTTCTTGGCGGATAAAAACGGAGAAAAAGCGAAACAAGATTTTCTCGCAGGAAAGCTCGGCATGTATCTTTTTCAAGATATAAGCGCCAGTGATTATGATGCGTTTGTCAAAAATAATGCGGGCGGCAAGCTTGCCATTCTGCAGCTCCCGAAATCATCATTTGGCCAGTTTAGTCCAGTCATCAGTAGTCCAATTCAAATGGTTGGAGCTATTAATGCAGGTTCTAAAGATCCACAGGCTGTTATGAAATATGTTGACTTCATGATGAAACCAGAAACCGCAAGAACATTGCAAAACGGACTCGAAGGTGTGAACTGGAATAAGGATGCGGCCGGATGTCCCAGCCCGATTGACGCGGAGAAGAATAAGAAAGAAATCTCCTATACGGGTGACCTCAATATGATGGCGTCAACACTGCTGTATGGCAAATGTTCGTTCACTGCACAGAAGCCGCAAACGACAGACTCTTTAAAGGCGCTGCGCGAATTAGCACTTCAATCTGAAGCTGCTTACGTGACCAAAGAGCGTCCGATTCCAACATTAAAGCCGGAATACTTGCCGGTATTAACGCAAGAATTGTCGTTAATTGTTAAGAATGCGGATCAACCAATCAAAGATATATGGGCAAGATCGATCGTAAGCGGCAAAACATACTCAGCTGAACAAGCCTATAAAGATGCCAAAGATGCGTGGGAAAAGGCTGGCGGTGCTAAAGTCGATGAGTTTTATGCCAAATGGTATGAAACTAATAAAGCCAAAGCATTTTTGCTAGATGATTTATACAAATTTGGTGAAGATGCTGTGAAGCTGTACGCGAACAAATAAGAACAGCTTGTGCAAAGGGTGAAAGGGACTTCAGCTTGCTTGTCAGAGTGCTGGAGTCCATTCACAGACATTATAATGAGGGAAGCTACGCGGTGGCTATTCAGCAACCATATATGGCGGACGACATTCCTGTAGAAGGTAGATGGGAGGCGAGCAATGGAAACCAATAATTCTGCAAATGCTACTTCAACGTATAGCAAGACGGTTACTTCTGTAAGATCTGCTAGTAAGAGAACGTACACAAAGAGATGGAAGCAAAATCGCCAGCTGGTATATATGTTTATCCCGGTCATCATTTTTTTTATTGTATTTCGATACGCACCGATGCTCGGCAATGTGATTGCCTTCAAGCAGTACAACTTAATGCAAGGGGTTTGGGGAAGTCCATGGGCAGGATTGGATAATTTTAGAATGATGTTGGATAATCCTCAAACGATGCAAATCCTTCGCAATACGCTGTTCCTTAGCTTCTTTAATATTATCCTTGGCTTCCCTTTTCCAATTCTTGTAGCAATCATGTTGAATGAGGTAAGAATGGTTTGGTTTAAAAAGTCGATACAAACGCTTATCTATCTTCCTCACTTCTTCTCTTGGGTGATCGTTGGGGGGATCGTAGTTACACTGTTCGGTTCCCAAGACGGCGTGGTGAATAAACTTATTGAATTATTGGGAGGAACTTCTGTCCCCTTTTTATATCAAGTAAGCACATGGCTTGGCATCTTCTTTGGATCTGCGATATGGAAAGAAGCGGGGTTTGCCGCCATTATTTATTTGGCAGCAATCGGCTCGATTGACCCTGCTCTCTACGAAGCAGCGAGTATGGACGGTGCGAATAAAATGAAGCAGATTCGCTATATTACGCTTCCGGGGATTATCCCCATTATGATTCTGATGCTTATTCTTTCAATGGGCAAAGTAATGGAGGTCGGTTTCGACCATGTGTACAACCTGCAAAATGCGGTTGTTTCCAATGTCTCGAGTGTCATCAGTACGTATATTTTTACCATCGGAATTCAAGGCGGAATGTATAGCATGACAACAGCGATGGGGTTGTTCGAAGCTGTGATCGGACTTATTCTTATTGTTAGCGCTAACCACTTCGCCAAAAAATTCAATCAATCTTTGTGGTAGGAGGAACTATCATGCGCTTGTCGATCGGGGAAAAACTTTTTTATGCCGTGAACTTTACGTTGTTGCTGTTAGCTGGCATGAGCTGTTTGATCCCGCTTATGAATATCGTGTCGATGTCATTCAGTGATTACTCGGCGATTGCATCCGGTTTCGTTGGTATTTGGCCAGTCGGTTTCAATCTGGACTCCTATAAATCATTAATTGAAGGAACGCCTATTTTACAATGTTTGAAAAACAGTGTGGTGATTACAGGCTTTGGTGTCTTGTTTAGTATGATCTTTACGATTTTTGCGGCTTTTCCACTGTCCAAGGTTACATTCTATTGGCGAAAAGGATTCACGCTCGCGATCGTCTTTACGATGCTTTTCGGTATTCCAACGATTCCAGCCTTTCTGGTTAATCGTTCGCTAGGTATCATAGACACATATTGGGCACTCTGGCTGCCTGGATTAATCAGTGCGTATAACCTGCTGGTTCTAAAATCTTTTTTTGAACAAATGCCCGAGGAATTAAGTGAGGCTGCTCAGATAGATGGATGTAGTGAATGGCGATTGCTATGGCAAATTGTACTTCCGCTTTCGATGCCTGTATTGGCTACGTTAATGCTCTTCTATGGTGTTGGCTACTGGAACGTGTTCCAAAGTGTATTAATCAATATTAATGACTCGGACAAATATAACTTGGCTGTGCTTGTGCAGAATATGATTGCAAATCAATCACTTTTGCAAAGTCTCAACAGCTTGCAGCCGCAGGAGTTTGAGGAGTTGCTCACACCACAGTCCATACGTTCAGCAGGGGTTGTTGTGATGTTGGTGCCCTTATTACTGGTCTATCCATTCCTTCAAAAGTATTTTGTCAAAGGAGTTATGATTGGAGCGATTAAAGGATAATCGAGCTATCCTGTGTGGTGATTATGAATGCCTGTGTGTAGGGGGCAAATGGTCATCATGCGGGATTTGAAAGGGGGTGTATTGAAAGCGATTACAAGATTAGAGTTGGCCTATATCTATGACATGCTGACTTTCTAGGAGTTCACACAGGAGAGTTACAGCAACTTTTTCAATCGAAAGGGGAGGGTTATTCTGTCTAAAATTGCAAAACATTTGTATCGAGTACTGGTTCGATTCTTCATTGTATTACTGGTAATCGGTTTATTCCCAGCGCTTCCTTCGCTGGCTCTGGCTGCTGATACGCAAGCTCCCACTGCACACACCAATCTCACTTCGACCTGGCGTACGTCGGAATCGGTTCAACTTACCTGGACGGTATCGACGGATGATACAGGGGTATCTAGTTATGACGTATATCGTGATAACATGTATCTCTCTACGATTACGGGGGCACCGGTCTATTCTGCTTCAGGCCTAACACCAGGAGTCTCGTATTCTTTCACTGTACGAGCGAAAGATGCTGCCGGCAATGCTTCGGCGTTAAGCACAGCACTACTTGTGAATGTAGAAGAAATGGATCGTTTCGCCTGGTCAATGTCATCCTCCCACAATAATGCTGCTGGCGCTCTTGCTTTGGCAGTCGATAATGTTGCATCCTCCCGCTGGTCGAGCGGAACCGCACAAACAATCGGCATGTGGCTTCAAATCGATACGGGCCTAATGGCGAAATCGTACAACAGATTAGTGTTGGATTCGAGCGGCTCATCCAGTGATTACGCACGTGGTTATGAAATTAAAGTATCGGAAGATGGCGTAACCTGGAGCAATGCGATTGCTCAAGGAAATGGCAGCGCGGTCATTGATGTTTCATTTTCAACACAATCAGCCCGATATATTCGTATTGCATTAACTAAGAACAATGGTAGTTGGTGGTCTGTTCATAACGTGAAGCTATATGGGAGCACGAATGCAGATCAACAAGCTCCGCTCCAACCTGAGGGAGCCTTGGCCTCTCAAGTTACTGACATTGATGCCATGCTCACTTGGCAGGAAAGCACAGATAATGGGAAGGTGCTGGGGTATGAAATCTATGCAGATAATCATTATGTAGCCTTTTCCAGCAGTGTGTCGTTTAAGGCAACGGGACTTACACCCAAAACGTCCTATTCGTTTAAAGTTCGAGCTATGGATTTAGCTGGAAATATTTCCGCATGGAGTGATTCCATCACAGTTCAAACGACGGATCGGATTGATCGTTCCTTATGGTCAATGAGTGCTTCAGCGAATAGCGGTGGCGCCTGGGCTGCCGTTGACGGCGATCTTTCCACGCGGTGGAGCAGCGGTACTGCGCAGACAGTAGGCGCATGGTTTCAAATTGACATGGGTCCAGGCGATAAAACCTACAATAAACTGGTGCTGAATGCAGCTCAGTCAGGTGGCGATTATGCCCGGGAGTTTGATATTAGTACTTCTACAGATGGCATAAGTTGGAATGCTTCTATACGAAGGGTAACTGGCAGTTCTTCCATTATTACAGCGGTTTTTCCAGAGCAGACGGCACGTTACATCCGACTAACACTAACCAAAGCTGCAGGCTCCTATTGGTCAATTCACGAGGTGTATGCGTATGGCACAATCGCTCCGGATTTGAATCCACCAACAGCACCAGGAAATGTGACGGTTAGCCATGTTTTGGATACGCAAATGGATGTGACGTGGCAAGCAGCAACTGATGATGTAGCTGTAGTGGGTTATTATGTATATGCAAATGATCAATATGTTGGTTATACGAATCAACGAAGTTATCGTATAACGGGACTAACCGCAAGTACAGCCTATCAAATCGTTGTCAAAGCGAAAGATCTGTATGGAAACGAGTCGGTTGGTAGTGCACCAGTTGCCGTCACTACGCAAGAAGTGATTAAAGTCCCCTTAATTGCGAAATATGAGATGGAGCAGGATCCTGTAAACGCATCGGCTCTAGTGGACAGTAGTGGTTTCTCTCAGAATGGTTCTTTTAACCTCCCGGCAGCTTTGGTGGACGGACGTGTCGGAGGCGGCAAAGCCCTAAAGCTGAATGGTGCTGATCAAGCTAGTGTTAGTACACTGAATCAATTGAATCATGTCTCCTCTACGTTTACCATCTCGGCTTGGATCAAACCTGATGATTTGAATGGTTATCAACCGATTGTAACGAAGCGAGATGCCAATTGGAAGGGGACGACGTTTTACCTTGGCCTTCAGGGGAATCAGCTTTATTATGGGGCAGACTATGGGGAAAAATGGTATACGTGGAAGTACACGGCTTCAGAATTGGCCGTTGGACAATGGGCGCATGTAGCCGTTACATTTGAGAAATATCAAGGTGTCAACTTCTATGTCAATGGCAAATTAATTGGTAAAGTTGACGGAAGTGCCGTATTCACCGATCTCTTGCCTAACGAAGTGACTATGCTGATAGGAACTGAATGGCATTATGATAGTGTAGCTAAGGCGATGATTAAATACGGCTTCCGGGGAGCCATAGACTCGTTGCATATGTACGCAACTCCGCTTACAGTGGATCAAATCAAGGCGGATATGGCTGGTTCCATCGTTACCCGATTGTCGGAATCCAGCGACTTTACGCCTCCCACCAAATACGCAACGTTCCGATTAGTCCGATTTGACACACCGACAGGGCTATTTACGAAGGGGACTGCCAAAATACATCAAAACGCTGTCCGTACAGATGGACCTAACGCAGTAGATTGGCCAGCGATCAAGCTGCAGATTCCGCAGGCGAACCAATCGGTAAAAACCGTTCAACCTTTTACCCAAAGCGCTGAATACAAGTCGGAAATTTTGTTGCAGCAGGCACCAGACAACATGTCGATTGTACAGCAACAATCGGATAATGTGATGCAACCAGGTAATCACTGGGTACGCGGTGTGGCTTGGCGTTGGGGACAAACGAACATGTATACAGATGACCGATCGGAGCGCAGCTGGATTTGGGATTATGAATTATGGACCTTCCCGATTCGTATTGGCAGTTCAGTACCAGGATCTGTTAAACAAGTCATTTTGAAAAATGATGGAAAGGAAATCTATAACAGCGGCACGCGAAGTTACGATTCGCTCACTTTGTTGGTGCCGCAGAATGAAGCGGGTAAACCCTATGAATTATGGGTAGATGGGCGTGGTCCTGTTCGTTTTGATGCGGGATTGCAACCCATTGTGGCAGGCAATCCGAAGGATATGCCAATAGAAGTGAACTTGACGATTCCAGGTGCTGGACATGCATTTACCGTTCAAAGTGTAGAGCAGTCCGACTCGTTTCCGAATCAATCAGCTTGGGATGCAGATGTTCAAGCGCTTGCAGGAGTTAAGCCAGCTATACCTGCTTATGAGCCTGCATCAACTTCCATTGAGAGACATGTAGGTATCGACGTGCCAAGGTCACCGGAAACAATCAATTTCGTTTATTTGCCACATGGGATGAGCTCAGGAGGCTTCTATCACTCCGAACATTCTGATATTGCTGCTCCATATGCCAATATTGGGACCGTACAGGAATATGCGGATTATGTGTCAGACACGGGATATGATCGTGTGTATGAATTTAGTTCTTTTGAAGAACCAGCAAATGATAAGAGTCAGACAAACATGGCACAGGCATTAAGTGACAGAGGGGTGCAGCTTGGATTCGTTCCTAAAACGGACTGGGATGTTATGAATACAACCAGCGAGAATCTACCGTTTTACAGCTCCTACATAGCTGATTTCCATGCTCCGCTCTATCGGGATATTCAGTTGGGACTGCAGCGTCTGCAGGCTTATCCGAATCTAGCTGGAATTAGCCTTGGCGCGGATAATGCGGGTTATGCTTCCTATTGGGATTGGGCGCCCCCACATCCAAACCGCCCATGGGGTAGAGCGTTTAATGCGTTTCAGACGGCTGCTGGACTCCCGCTAACAACACCTTTAGCGCCCAGCTTAGCAGGCTCCTATACTCCGAAGACACATGAATATTTCGCAACGTCTACGAAGCCTTTTTTGGACTATATTGCAAGATACAATGAAACGTACACAAATTACGGTTATTTCTCCAAAGCGGTATCTGAGGTAAATCCTGCTTATACGACTACGACAGGGTCGTTCGGCAGTTCACCTGGTGTCGGAGGGCGTGGCGGTTGGGTATGGGCAACAATTCCAGGCAAAGAGATGCATGAACAACTGCCAGTTCAAAGCGCCTATGATTGGAATGAAAAAAAGTCATCCAAACCCTTGCATTTGGTTTCTCTTCTTGATCGCCTGAAGAGTTATGCTCCAAACAAGACGACTTGGGCACTCCAAGATGATTTTTCTCTATTTTTTGGAAAGGAAGACCGTGAAAAGGCGTATGCGATGGCACTTACACGAGGAATTCAAGCGATTGGAACGAATGTGTTGCCGAATAATAAAGGGAGCCGAGCAGAGCCGCAAATTATAGCGGAACAGAAAGCACTCTTTGATTGGATTCATCGCTATGGCGGAACGTATGCAATGTCCGATCCTATGCCGACAATTGGCATTCTCTATGTAAACGAGCAGGCGCTGCTCCGAGGCATTGTCGGCGGGGATAATCCAACTGACGTTCAGCTGTTGGCAGGATCGCATGAAGGTAAAGTATCTGAAGCCTTGTTTCTCACTCACGCAGCTGGCTGGCCTTCTAAGGTGATAACGCCTGAGGAGCTGAAACGCGGATTACCAGATTCAATGAAAGCTATTTTATTAGTTGGTTTGAATCAGTTCGATAATAGCTGGAGTTGGAGTGAGGGGATAACGACGGAACTGCAGAATTTTGTTAGTAATGGCGGACGTATTCTTAAGGATGATGAATCCGTCTCGCCGGTTGATGCAACGGCTACGAATATGCAGGTTAGAGCTTATGTGATTCAAAGCGACACAGATCAAACGAACAATCTTCTCACTCGGAATACAGATAACATTAGTAAGCTTCAGGTTGCGATGACGGGAATTAACAGGCCAATAGCCTACGCTACGCAAAGTGATGTTTGGGCTGTACCGACTCGTGCAGGTGATACCTCATTTATAACTGTTTTGAATGAAAAGCATGATACGGCAATAGGTAATACGCAGCATCTCGTCGGTCAAACGGCTGAGTTGACTTGGAATACGAATTTACCGATCTATGATGTTAGACTTGGCAGAAAGGTAACCGTAGCAGAAGCAGCGCATGTCGACCTGCAGTCGAATGGTTTTCAGTGGTATGCTTTGCCTCCGGCAGAGGTAACAACACCTGAAATCGCTGTTCAATTAACGAATTCTGGCTTTTATGAAGCGTATACGACGATACGTAATCCGAATCCAATGTCGGGGATTCCCGTCGAAATTACGGTCACCCATTCGACGAGTGGGGACACCGCAACGATTTATTCGGCTACAGGGTTAACAGCCAAGCTGCCTCTGAAGAATAGCGATGCTCCTGGTACTTATACGATTAAGGTGAAAGAACTATTAAGCGGGTTAGAAGCAACTTCATCAGTTATTGTAACGGATCTTCCTGCCGTTGAAGATGAGGTGGTTGCGATCCACCGGGAGTGGGATGTCCGAGCTTTTGAAGAACGGCATACCGTCCCGTTAACTGTGGCTTTAACGGCTGCACAATTTGCTGATTCAACGTATGTAACGCAAGCAGAACGCCTCGTGAACTATTATATCGCGCAGGGACGAAGTGCACAGATAGGTCTAGCCGAGCCTGGTGGTGTCGTCAAGAGCTTACAGGAATACCAATCCCAACTGAAATTTCCGAAATGGAAAACAGTGGATTCCGATCTTGTTCTCCTAGGTAACACATCGAGCAATATCTTATTGTTGGATCAAGCACGTGCTTATTTATTACCTGAGCAAAGTCAAACTTTAGCTGTTGGTAAAGCTTCAATAAATCTAGTGAATTCTGCTTTTTCAGGCGAATACAATACGCTTAATATTGTGGCAAACGATACAGCGGGAATAACCGCAGCGGTTGATGTTATTCTAGGCCTATCAGATGCTCCGCCGGATGCGCCTAAGTATGCGACGACGACGGGAATTACGAGCAGTACGGTTGATCTCAGTTGGCATGATGGGGAGATGGAAGCAACAAACTTCAAGATCGAGCGTAGGGCCAACGGGCAAGTGAATTGGCAAGTGATCGCAACGATCTCTGGTGGAACCCATGCATTCCATGATAGCGGATTAAATGCTAATTCATTCTACTCTTACCGCATTAAAGCTATGAATGAGGCCGGAGAGTCACAACCAAGTGACATTCTTTATGTGGTCACGACTGCGGCTTACATCCCCATCATAAGTGACCCGAACGCTGCATTGCCGCGTGATGGTTGGACAGCAACCGCGTCCCATAGCGCTTTCAAATCGAACAATGCAATTGATGGGAATGCAGCGACACGCTGGGATACAGGAGTGGCTCAAGTTAGCGGGCAATATTTCTCGGTAGATATGCTAACGAATCGTACCTTTAATAAACTAGTCTTAGATACAACCGGAAGCTCGGGGGACTATCCGAGGAAGTATGAGGTGTATGTATCCGTGAATGGGTTAACTTGGGGAACGGCTATTGCTTCAGGCTCCGGAAACGCTATGTTGTCTATACAATTTCCAGTACAGACAGCGAGATTTATCAAGGTCGTTCAGACAGGAAGTGTCGGTGCATTCTGGTCTATCCATGAGTTTAATGTATATAACATGGATACGGTAGCGCCGACAATACCGACCAATGTCGTGGCAATCAATTCAACAGATACAACAGTCACCTTGAACTGGCTTGCTTCACATGACGCTAATAGCGTCGCAGGTTATGATGTCTATAAGGGCTCTCAGCAGATGAATGGAACACTTGTAACAAACACGAGCTACACAATCACAGGGCTTACACAGCAGACAGAGTATCTGTTTACGGTTAAAGCAAGAGACACATCCGGTAATGTGTCGGCGGCTAGCGTTCCTGTGGTTGTTATTACGAAAGATACGCCATTGTCGCGCGCGGGTTGGATAGCTTCAGCTTCTCATGGTTCGAACAAAGCACAAAATGCGATTGATGGCTTGGTCTCGACTCGCTGGGACACTGTGGCGGCTCAGGTGTATGGCCAGTATTTTCAAGTAGATATGAGAGCCGAACTTACTTTCAACAAGATTGAATTAGATGCCACAGGTAGTTCAAGTGATTATCCAAGGCAATACGCCATATTGGTTTCATCAGATGGAGTTTCTTGGGGGACTGCAGTAGCAACAGGCGTAGGCAGTGCTATCACAACAATCAGCATCCCTGTTCAAACGGCAAGATATTTGCGTGTGGTGCAAACAGGAAGCGCTGGTGTCTATTGGTCGATTCATGAAATGAATGTCTATTTAGCAGATCGGGAAGCACCTTCCACACCATCTGGGCTTACGATGACCAGTAAAACGGAAAAAACGATAAGCTTAAGCTGGTCGCCAGCATCCGATGCGAATGGTTTCGTTGCCTATGATGTATACAACGGTTCACAGAAGCTGAATGCGGAAGGAATAAGCGTAACCAATTACACAGTAACAGGACTAATCCCAAGTACGTCCTATTCGCTGACGGTAAAAGCGCGAGATGCCGCTGGCAATCAGTCTACTTCCAGTACACCATTGACTGTTACCACGAACGATGCCCCAATATCACGTATAGGTTGGACGGCAACGGCATCCTTGCAAGCTGCGAAAGCTCAAAATGTCTTAGATAGTTTGCCAGCAACTCGTTGGGATACCGCGACAGCTCAGGTGTACGGGCAATATATTCAAGTGGATATGAAAGCTGCCTATACGTTCAGTCGTATCGTGCTTGATGCCTCAGGGAGTGCAGGCGATTATCCAAGAGGTTATCAAGTTTATGTCTCTGCTGATGGATCCAATTGGGGGACGCCTATAGCTACTGGAACAGGCAGCACCGCTTTAACTACCATCACGCATTCAGGGATCACAGCTAGATACATTCGAATTGTTCAAACCGGTAGTGCTGGTGTGTATTGGTCTATCCATGAGCTTAACGTATATGAGTGAAGGTTTCAGCAATAAGAGTCAACCGAATTCACTATTACGGAGGTTGTCAAATTCATGCCTGAATATTGAGATGCCAAAATGGAGGCATCAAATCAAAAATGGTGATATGTTATTGCGTTCTTATTCAGGATACAGTGTAAAGGAGGTTAAGAAAACGCTATCATCTATGGAAAAGTAGGTGTGGCTGCATAAAGGGAGACGAAGAGAAATGGTTAATAACTTCACGAATACACGGACAGCGGCAAATCATTCAACAAATAGGAGCACGCGCAAGACGGAGAAGTACGATGTTGTTGTGTGTGGAGGCGGGCTGGCGGGTTTCTGTGCGGCTGTTGCTTCAGCTAGACATGGGGCTAAGACGTGTCTGGTTCAGGATCGACCTGTCTTCGGGGGGAACAGTTCATCCGAGGTTAGAGTAACACCGCACGGTGCAGCCGCTTTCCATGTTTACGCCAAAGAAACGGGTATTATCTCGGAGTTATTGATCGAGGAACGCGCGCGGAATCATGAGCCGATTTTTGAGAATGGCTGGACGAACAGCGTATGGGATATGACGATGTATGATATGGCACAGCGAACGGAGAATTTGACCTTCTATTTGAATACAACCATTCTGGACGTTCGGATGGCGAGTGAGCGCAAGATTGCGTCGGTCGTGGGTTATGTAGCTAATGCGGAGACGGAGATTGAATTCGTAGCGGATGTATTCGTGGATTGCACTGGCGACGGCATCGTTGCCGACCGTGCAGGTTGTGAATGGCGGATGGGGTCCGAGGGACGCGAGGAATACGCCGAACCGCATGCACCACTGCAAGCTAGCGGAGATGTGATGGGGAGTTCGCTGCTTTTTAAAACGAAAGATCTTGGCTCCCCGGCTCCGTTTACGGCTCCAGATTGGGCTGCAAAGCTCGATAATCCCGACTTTTTCTATAAACAGGGTCGAAACCCGAATGATATGCGTGGTGGTTACTGGTGGATCGAGATCGGCATGCCTTGGCACACGATCTATGAAAGTGAAGATATTCGTCATGAGCTGACACGGTATGTGCTAGGGATTTGGGATTGGATCAAGAATAAGGATCCACTCACGAAAGAACTGTCAGCTAATCATGCCATTGACTGGATCGGTCAAGTGCCAGGCAAACGAGAAAGCCGCCGAATTATGGGGCACTATCTGATGACAGAACATGACCCGCTGAATAAAACGGTATTTGAGGATGAAATTGCCTATGGTGGCTGGTTTCTTGATCTGCATACACCGGGGGGACTTTTTGCGCCTACCAGCGAGCATGCCAGTTCAGAAGGCTACGATGAAACATCCTCCTATATGGTGAAAAGCTACTGTGGTCCTTATGGCATTCCATTGCGGTCAACGATTGCCAAAGACGTCGATAATTTAATGATGGCAGGTCGCAATATCTCTGTGACGCATGCCGCATTAGGTACGGTGCGCGTAATGGCGACAACCGCGTTAGTTGGGCAGGCCGTGGGAACGTCGGCTGCGATTGCATTGAAGCGTGGATTAGCGCTCGCGGAGGTACCTAGTGAGGCTATTCAAGAAGTCAAACAAACGCTGCTTCGCGACGGTTGTTTCCTGCTGAACACGACGAACGAGGATGAGTTGGATCTAGCACGCAAAGCGCATGTTACAGCTAGCAGCCAAGCTTCGTGCCACGGCGCCGAAGTGAGGGCAGATCTGAACGCATCTGGCGAGCGTGGTCCTCAGGATGATTTTCTCCGCCAACGGAAGGGGCAATGGATTGCGATTTCGGAGGGAGTACTGAACCGGGTCTCGGTTTGTTTGAGTAATTGGAGCGACGCCCCTCAATTCGTGGAAGCGAGAATTATCCCTGTCGATCATATTTGGGACTATCGTACGGAAGCGAGTCCTGCCATTGCCGCAACGAGGCTGCTTATTATGCCTGGCAAGTATCAGTGGATAGACTGGGATGTCCACTTGGACGAGACTACAGGCCTAAAGTCAGGCAGCTATGTTCGTTTGGACTTGCTGGCGAATCCCAACATCGTTTGGCATTGTTCTGACGGCATTGTGCCAGGACAAACATGTGCGTATGAAATGGGTGAAGGGAAGATGAGAAGGGATTGGAATGGGCCCACCCGTAGCTTCCGAGTGGAGCCTCCGCAGAAGGCCTACTCTCCTGAGCATGTCACGAATGGAGTGACTAGACCTTATCGGTTTACGAACCTATGGCGGTCAGATCCGCGCGAGCCGCTTTCACAATGGCTGGAGCTCAACTGGGAAGAGCGGCAATGGATCAAACAGGTTGAGATTACGTTCCCTGGCAGCCTACTATGGGAATACCGCGGGTATGCGCCATTCTATCGCGACCCACAATGTCCGAAAGATTACCGTATCGAAGCCTTTGTTGGCGGTACATGGGAGCAACTGCTTGAGGTGAAGGATAATTACCAGCGCCATTGCCGTCACACGTTCATTCATTCTGTCCAAACACAAAGACTGCGTGTCGTGATCGATGCCACGAATGGAGATCCATCAGCGGCCATTTATGAAATTCGCTGCTATGCCTAGCATTCGATGCGTATAAGGGAGTTGGAGAGTATTACTATAGGATGGATAGGGCAAATACCGGATACAAACGGTATACAGGAGGACTTCACATGATCCACATTCGTTCGAACTATGCAGGTGGCAATATCAAGGTTGTCTCGCTAGATGAAGTTGTGAGGCTGGAGCAGGACATCCGTGATTCCTATTGGTGGTTTTATTGGAATTTCTGCATTCGCTGTGAAGAGGAGAATGAAATTATCTTCGAATTTATGCATGGCGAAGTGGTTGGACCATGGGGACCGGCGTATAGCATAGATGGTAGGAACTGGACATGGTTGGGAGAACAAAGTGTCATTAACTCCAAATCATTTGTTTACCGATTCGATTCGAATAACCCTGAAGTTTATTTTGCATTTTCGCTGCCGTATCAATTGCAGCATTTTGAAACATTTTATGATAAATACAAGGATTACGCCGTCGTGCGTCGTGATACGCTATGCCTATCTGAGCAAAAGAGAGAAGTGCCGCTTTTACTTATCGGCAACAAGGATGCACCGCAACATCTCTTCTTCTCCAGTCGCCACCATGCCTGTGAGTCGACGGTAAACTACGTGTTGGAGGGTTTGTTGGAGCTATACCTGGAGGAACATGCAGGATCCGGGTTTCTCGATCAATTCTGCATTCATTTCGTCCCTTTTGTTGATATCGATGGGGTCGAGAATGGCGATCAAGGTAAAGGAAGGATGCCGCACGACCACAACCGTGATTACATCGATCATCCCATGTATGCAGCTACTTCAGCGATTATGCGATACGTGAGTGCTCTGCAGCCCGTAGTCGGCATAGACTTTCATTGCCCGCACAAATGGGGAGAACGCAATGATCATGTCTTTTTCGTGAAGACAGGTACCGAAGCAGACCGCCGGATCGAGCGACTCGGCAAATTGCTGCATGATCTGACACACGGAATAGCCAGCAATCGAGAGATTCCGTACGATCCGGCCAATGATATTGAGATGGGTGAAGAGTGGAACGAGCCGTTTCCCAATTGCTCATCGTTTATGATTCAGCATAGTGTTCCTCTGGCTGTTTCTATGGAGATCCCCTATTTCGGTCTCGTCCCTATGCAGTACACAGCGGATTCACTTCGGCGATTGGGCAGGTGTCTGGGTCAGGCGTTGCAGATCTATTTGCGTGAATCCTATAAGTAAAGCAAGCCCCGGTCGATGTTGAGACCGGGGCTTGTTTTCATTGCATGGTATTGCGAAACTCCTTGGGAGAAATACCGCAATGATTTTTAAAAGCTCGCGAGAAATGATAGGGGTTGCTGTAACCGACTTTCTCTGAAATTTCATGGATGCGTAGTGCGGGGTCTTTCAGGAGTCTTTGTGCTTCCTCCATGCGGATCTTGATCAGATAAGCGGTAAATGTTAACCCAATCCGTTCTTTAAACAGCGTACTGAAATAAGAGTAGTTCATGGATACGCGATTCGCCACTTCTGCGAGTTGAATTTCGCGATTAAAATGCTGCCGAACGTATGACATCGCATCGCTAATGACAGCTCCTTCCAAGCTTGTGCTTTCGGATACAAGTTGCTTGGCCGTAAGGACATACCCTTTTAAATACTGGCGAAGGTCATGAAGGGTATGAAAGCTGGTGAATGCCTGAGCCAGTTCGTTCTCTTCAAACATGAAACGTCCGTTGAAATGCCTATGAATTTCCGTAATGATGAGATCGAAGACGGCTTCCAGTTGTTCCAGAGATATTCGCATAACCAGACTGTCAGGTAACCAACGGTCGATCCATAGATGGATGCGCGCCAGATGAAGCGTTTCCACAGCTTGACGGAGCTCATCGATATCTCTACGGGCAGGCATCCACTCCTCCAACGGTTTTGGAAGCTCATGCAGACACAACACAGGATCAGGCTCGAGCAAAATACGGTAAGACATGGCCAGTTGTGCTTGCTTGTACAGCTGAGGTAAATCCCTTAAGTGGCCAGCTTTACTGATGGAAACGACGGACGCATTCAAAAGATCCACATTAAGTTGTGCAACAGTCTCACGAAGTAGGGCAGTAATTGTGTTCAATGTGAGAGGGTCAGTATAGTTGAAAATCGTATAAACTTTACCTTGCGTATCATGAAAAGCGAGAATTTGAAGCTGAGCAGTGTATCCAGCTAGTTGAATCTGCTCATTCAAGCATGCATCGGTGCGTGTCAGATCCTTTGTGCTAAACACACTCTCACCGATGTAGAACAAACCAATAGCAAATATAGGGTGAGGAAAATAGGATTGAAGTGTTTGCCAAGATTGCAGCATTTCAGGAAGGTCATGCGTGTTCGTCGCATTAGAAGGGGGCTGAATGAGGTGCTCATCTTTCTCTGCACCGGTATGCATTTCCATCCGACCTGAGTCAACATTCAATAGGAAATTAAGTCTTGCGGCGAGTAAAGTTTGCTCATCTAGTTGGCTGCGTTCCATAACTTGGGCTTTACGGCTGTCCTCTTCAATTGCGGCGATGGCTGCCAGAATGAGTTTCGCAAGCTCTGCGGAGCCTGCCGGTTTCAGCAGATAGTCAAGCACGCCGTATTTGAATGCTTCTCGGACATAGCCATAATCGCCATGACCGCTCAGCATAATGAATTTCGTCCGTGGCAGCTTAGGGGAAAGCTGGCGAATGAGCTGTATGCCGTCAATGTCAGGCATACGCATGTCGGTGATAATGATATGTGGCTGTACCTCTTGGGCAGCTTGAAGCCCCTGCAAGCCACCATATGCCACATGAATGTGTCCAACGGCTGGTAAGCCTGCACGTTCCAACTTAGCTTTGACCCCATCGCATATTAATTCCTCGTCGTCAATCACTAACACATTATACATGGTTGATCTTCCTCTCTATCATCATAGGGTATAGTGAGAATCGTTTCGGCGTAATGGCTTTCATCACTTTCCAGTCGAATCGCATATTCTTCTCCGTAGTACAGCTTCAATCTTTCGTTAATATTGCCAAGTCCGATGCTTTCCCTTCGCAGGCTGCTACTTGGGGTATACGTAGATGTGCGGAACCGCTCATTTAATTGGTCCAGACGTTCCTTCGAAATGCCAAGACCGTTATCACGGATAGACAATCGTAGGGTTCTGTCGGGTTGCACAGCAATATCGAGCAGAATACGAAGGGGTCCTTGCTGCGACAAACCGTGCTTAATACTATTCTCAACAATGGGCTGCAAAATAAAGCGAATGACATGGGAAGACAGCAATAGATCGGGCACTCGAATACGTAATTCGATGTTGTCACCATATTTAATCTTTTGGAGATTCATATATTGTTCCAAGTAGCGAATCTCAGCTTCAAGGGTTGTAAACCGGAATTGACCGTCCATGTTGTAACGCATCATTTTGCCAAAATCAGCCATCGCATCGGAGACGTCAAATTGACCGGCAAGCTCCATCTTGGCACTAAACATGTCGAGCGTATTATAGATGAAATGTGGATTGATCTGCGACTGAAGTGCGATAAGTTGGGCATCCTTATGAATCGTTTCTTGGCGAATCATATCCTTCATCAGCAGGTTAATTTTATTTAACAGCAGATTGAATTTCTCAGTAATAACTCCGAATTCATCCTGGCGATCATTTGGAATGGGCACGAAACCGGATTCAATCGCGTGGGCCATCTGCCCAATGCTCGTTTTCATCTTTCTTAAAGCTATCTTCAGTACGGAGTAAAAGGCAAACAATAGTAAAACCATCGCCGTGAGGAAAGCGAGATTCGTAACCACCTGAAGAGAGCCGAATGATCTAGGCAGTGTTATCGTCATCAGCATGGATAAGCCGAGTCCCTTTAGCGGCTCTGAGATGAATAACTGGTTATCTTGAATGACGTAGCTTCCAGATGGAGGAGGCTTGAGCGATGGAGCGCGATCAGCTGCGCTTGATCCTTCAGGAAATAGAATGCGATTGTGGTCGTCCATGAGGACAATATGCTGGTTGCTTTCTGATATTCGTGAGATAGGATCAAGCAGATCGCTTGGCCGCACATCGACAAGGGTGAAACCAAGATCATGGTTTTCCAGGGAGATCATTTTCTGAATATACCCGAACGTTTCTCCAAGATCCTGGCTTTTACGAATCACCCAAAGGGATTTTTTTTCAGTATGTTTGAAGGTATCGTACCAAGACTCCTGTGTTGCTTTCGTTTCATGGTAAAAGGCCCCGAATCCTTCCGGTATCGTTTCGTTGCTCATATACACCGATATTTTCTCTGTATTTATTTTTTGGAACAGCATGGCGTAATTAATGAGCGGTACGGCATAGCTGAAATAGTCATCTAAGGAATTATTGGCTTGCGAGTAGGGGGCAGCCAAAAATTGCTGCAGACGGTAATTGTACGTGATGCTGTTACTAACGCTTTCAATGAGATCAAGTTTGTTCTCAATTGTAGATTTGACTTGCTTCAAGGTCATTTGCGAATTCGCAATCAACTGATCTCTCATGTAGCGTTGCGTTTGGTCGTAGGTATACAGGCCCAGAACAATGAAAGGCAGCAGAATCAACAGCACGAATGCGAGTGTCACTTTACTTTTGAGGCTCATGGTGTTCAGATATCGACGCAATGGCGGACCTTCTTTCTTGAGAGGAGTTGTTTTTAACCCTATTCGACAACCTGTGCAAGAAACCTCCCTCGCAGCTTGCCTATCCAAAATGAAGGTATTAAAACAAGAATGAAGATATTTTTAAGAGCGCTTACAAAACGTATAGTAGATTTATACTTCCGAAGTCGTTTAAAAGAGGCAAACCTCAGTAAAACGAATACGGATAAAATAATGTGAACGTTATTCATGCGGGTGGGCATTCAATGAGTAACGAGATAGGGGGCAAGAAGTGGAAAGAGCCGTAACGACAGATCGTCCTTTTCGTACAGCAGGTAAAGCGGCCACTGGCAGACATACAAGATGGAAAAGCCAGTTCGCCCTGCAAAGCATGGTATGGCCAGGGGTGCTGTTCCTGCTGATATTTTCCTACATTCCCATGTATGGAATTCTGATTGCGTTCAAGGATTATGATCTATTCTTAGGTGTGTCGGGATCGCCTTGGGTTGGTTTGGAACATTTTAAGGAATTCTTTATTGATGCTAATTTTATGAACGTGCTGCGCAATACGCTGGCGATGAATATCCTCGTTCTCATTTTTGGATTCCCGGCGCCGATCGTATTCGCCCTGTTTCTGAACGAGCTGACGACAGCAAGGTTCAAACGCTTTGTGCAAACGATTTCTTATTTGCCGCACTTTGTCTCTTGGGTCATCTTTGGCGGTTTAATTATGACCGTACTCTCGCCTTCGAACGGGATCCTCAACCTGCTGCTGCAGAAGCTGCATATCATTAATGAACCGCTCAATTTCATGGGCAAGCCGGAGCTGTTCTGGTTCATTATGGTTGGGGCGGAGATGCTGAAGGGAATCGGCTGGGGAGCTATCATCTACATTGCGGCTATTGCCGGGGTCGATCAGGAGCTGTACGAAGCGGCCAAAATCGACGGAGCCGGCAGGTTTCAGCGCATGTGGTACATTACGGTGCCCAGCATCATGGGAACGATCGTCATTATGCTTATTTTCGCGGTCAGCTCGATTCTAAATACCGGTATTGAACAGATGCTGGTCATGCAGAATCCGCTGAACCTGGATGTCAGTGAAACAATCGACACTTACGTCTACAAGGTGGGGCTGCAGCAAATGCGATATTCCTACTCGACAGCCGTGGGGCTTGCCAAATCACTGGTCGCGTTGATTCTACTGATCGGCGCCAATCAAGTCACCCGTAAAATATCCGGCAACAGTCTGTTCTAACTTTATTCAGGAGGATCCACTAATGAAAATCCGTTCAAGAGGAGATCAATGGTTTGATGCTTTCAACGTCTTTCTCATGCTGGCCATTGTCGTCCTGACGCTTGCCCCCTTCTGGTTCGCGCTGGTTGGTTCATTGAATCAGGGCGTCGATTATATGAGAGGAGGCGTCTACTTATGGCCACGCGAATTTACACTCGCCAATTATATGTCGATCTTCTCTGATAACACGATTTACCATGCTTATTTCATTACGGTATCTCGCTCGCTGATCGGCACGATTCTTCACGTGGCGTTTACTGCGCTCGTTGCTTATGGCATGTCTCGCAAATCGTTGGCGGGGCGTAATGTGTATCTGATTATCATGCTGTTTACGATGTTTTTCTACGGCGGTTTGATCCCCACCTATTTGCTTTACAAGCAGCTCGGCTTGTTGAACAATTTCCTTGTTTACATTGTACCGACGATGTTCAGCGTGTGGGATATGATTATTATTATGTCATTTTTCCGGACGATCCCGGAGTCGATTGTTGAATCTGCGAAGATGGATGGCGCTGGCGAATACCGCATTTTCCTGCAGCTCGTTCTTCCACTGACCAAGCCGGTTTTGGCTGCAATTGCGCTGTTCAACTGCGTGTATCACTGGAATGCCTATACGGATGCTCTGTTCTTTACAACCAAGGACTATCTTGAGCCTGTGCAGCTGTTTTTAAAACGCATTGTGACAGATGCATCGGTCGCGCAGAAGTTTGGGGAGCAAGTAGCGGGGAATATGCCGGAGGAAGCGAAGCAGATCAGCTCCGAAACCCTGAAGCTTGCCATGATGATGGCAACGACGGCTCCGATCTTAGTTGTGTATCCGTTTCTCCAAAGGTTTTTCGTAAAAGGTGTGTTAATTGGTTCTGTGAAAGGTTAATCTGCACAGCAAAAGCATGCAAGCGGAATGCTTTTGCTGTACATTAACAATATATAGGCCTACACGAAGGGGAGGAAAACAAGTGCTTAAAAGAAAACGTTTTCACAAATCGGGGATTGTCTTAATGATGATTGGTTCGTTATTAGCAGGATGCTCTGTTACAGGCGACAACCAAAATAAGCCGTCGTCAGCTCCAACATCCTCGGAAACAGCATCTGCTACACAGAAAGCAGCAACAGAGGACAAGTCGCCAATCAAGATCACCTGGTTCGTTGATCAGGATTACTACAAGAAGAATTGGGATGCGGTCAACAATTTGCTGGATAAAATGATTACAGACGCGACCGGCGTTTCGATCGATTTCACCTCAGGAAGTTCAGATAAGCTGAGTGCGATCATCGCAGCGGGGGACATTCCGGATGTGATCACTGTCGATAAAGGATCCCCGCAGCGCGGAGTACTCGAGAAGTCCGGCTTGGTTGCACCGATGGATACCCTGATCGCGAAGTACGATCCTTCCTTCAAAGTAGCGAAAACCATGCAGGATTGGTTCCGCAACTCGGACGGACACTTCTACGGGTACGCCAGCTACTTCTGGGCTAAGGAAACGTTCCAGCCCGGCGACTATATCGCCAGCAACCAAGGATTATATGCGCGTCAAGATATTATGGACCAACTCGGCATCAAAGCCGACGATTTTAAAACGAAAGATGGCTTGGTCGCAGCTCTTCGCAAGGTGAAGGATTCGAGCGTTAAATATAACGGTTTTGCTCTGACGCCTGCTTATTTTGACAGCTGGATTATTTCCAACTTCTTCGGGGCGCCTCGTGAGGATGCGCAAGGTAATCTGATTGACCGTGAGCGTACGGTGGAATCCCTGGAAGCGTACAAGTTCCTTAATCAGTTGTATCGTGAGGGCTTGATGCCGGAGGACAGCCAGACACTGAACAAGAATCAGATTCAGGAAAAGGTTGCAAATGGTGCGGTATTCTCTTACACGAACAAGAATATTGACTGGAGTGCATTGTATCAGAAGGATCCGAAAGCGACCTATGTGCATGTCGGGCCTGTAGTTGGCAGCAAGGGGAATAAGCCATACGTTGACCCTGTCAATGTTACAGGCTGGACGCTGTCCATGGTTAGCTCCAAATCCAAATATCAGGATCGGATTATTAAACTATTCCATTTTTTATCCACGGACGAGATGAGTCTGAATGTGAACTACGGTCCGAAAGGCGCAGCCTGGGATTTCGATGAGAATGGCAAAGTGAAGCTGACGGACGAGTACAATAAGCTGAATGCCGAAGATGCGAACAAAGCCAAGCTGAAATACGGCAATGGCACACTGAATTGGCTGATCAACTGGGTACCCATCGCGCGGACTTCACCAACAACGAAGACGTTGGATAACACCTTGAAGAAACAAGCGACGGACTATTTTGCTCAATATACGTACGATATGCTGCCCTTCGAATCGACGACTCCGTTAGGCGGGACGAAAGAAGCGGGAATTAATGCAAAAATTGAAGAAAGCCGTGTGAAGGCAAGAGCCAAAATGTTCCTAGCCAAGTCGGAAGCCGATGTGGAGAAGTTCTATAACGAAGAGATCGAGCTGGAAAAAAATCTCGGTTATCAGGAACTGTATGCTTACCAGAACAATCAGTTTTTGCAAGCCAAAAAAGCGCTTGGCATTCAGTTTGCTTGGCCAACAAATCAGAAGAAATAAGAGTTAGCTAGCCAATAGGGTTAAACAATGGCATATGCAATGTTCGTGAGTGGATAGCTTTCTTCACACGCTTGCATATGCCTTTTTGTGGACTTTAATGGGAGGGGGGGATAAGGGAAACAACTCAAATATAATGCACAGACGCCCTAAGTCTAGTACTGTGCCATTGGATACATGGAGGGATCGACTGTAATCTCTATTAAAGGAGCTAAATAATGACGTACAAATCGATCCGTAGACGAATAACCGTTTTGCTTATTTTTACCATGGTACTCTCTGTTATTGGCAGTGGCGGTATCTTAGGTCATTCACTGACAGCTCAGGCAGCTGATGTATGGAAGCCTATGGATACAGAGCCGATGACGGTTCCTGGCAGCGCCGTGGATTTATCTGGATTGAATGATGCGCCAGCAGGTAAATATGGTTTCATCCAACAAGGCATTGACGGCGACTATACGTTTGAGCAAGCACCGCAAAAAAAGGTGAAGTTATACGGAGCCAATATAACATGGAATATGTTCTACGGCTCGAATGATGATGCGGATCAAACTGCGAATCGCCTGGCACGTTTAGGCTATAACGTGGTTAGAATACATGCACAGGATGCAATGGCCGATTGGGCACAAGGCATTTTCATCCAAAATGGATCAACAACGCCACAACTAAATGCAGATCGATTGGATCGATTAGAGTACTTTATTGCAAAGTTGAAGTCTAAGGGGATTTACGTAACAATTGACATTTTTCACCTGTATGATTTCAAAAATATACCGGGGCTTGGCGAATACGCAGATGGGACGAAATCACCTTATTTGCTTCCCCTCCTCCCCCAAGCGCTCGACATGTGGAAAGCGATTGCAGACAAATGGCTGTCCCATGTTAACCCCTATACGGGTCTCCCTTTGAAACATGATCCCGTTCTAATCGGTGTTAGCCCGTGGAATGAATCCTTGCTTCTGAATATGAATCTTAGCGGCATGAAGGTGCCTTTGCGCGACTATATGCTGCAGGATTTCAACCAGTATCTGGAATCGATCGGTAAGCCAGACATCTTAAGTTTCCCAGGCAATTACTGGGATGCAGCAGGGGACATGAAGGATCAGCTTAGTGCGTATTATTCCAATAAAACCATTCATGTCTCAAATGCGATGAGGACTTATTTGAAAGAGGATCTTGGCGTTAAAGCGCCTATTGGCGGATTAAATTACATTTATAGCCCGAATGTGAACTATTGGCGCGATCAAGCGTCGGATGTGTATGAAACACATGCCTATTACCAATTTTCAAACAATAGATTTACGGACAGTAATGGGAGTGGATATCAGTACAATCCGCTCAAGGAGCCTCGTCTAAGTATGGCGTTCAATAGCACTACAATTGCCAATTATCCGAAGGATTGGCCGACGGATACGAATTTTGGATCTTACTATCCAGCCCTATCATTAAGGCAGCCATATGCCAAACCATTTGTGCTTACGGAGTTTCAGGATACACAACCCGTCAAAGGGCGTGAAGATATCGGTATCTTCAATGGCGCAGTCGGGGCTTACCAAGGCTGGGACATGATGAACCGATACTCCTTCGGCGTCAATATAGGGGATGCTTATAAAAATATGAAGTTAGGTGCTCCTGAAGAGTTCTCTATCGTAGGCGATCCGCTTGCTATTATGTCGGAGGCTGAAGCGGTACTCTTATTCCGAAATGGGGCCATTCAAACTGCAAGTCCGAAATTCGTGTTCGTATGGGATCGCACATGGTCGCGCGATAAGGCGGCAGCCTCAGAAGGCGATGCTTATCTGACGAATATGATGTACATTCCGCATTTGTTCAAGACCGTTTCTGTGTATGCAGATAAACCCAATGTTCCGTTTTCTGTGTACAAAATTACTTCAGACCTAACACCAGATCAGATTGCTAGCGGCAATCTGCCAGAAGCCAACAGGCTGCCTATTTCATCTTCTATGACGAACAGACAGATGGCCGAATTGTTCATTAACTCCTTGGACGATACGAATAAGAAGACCGAAATGTTAGTTGCCTTGAATCAGAATAAGCTGCTGTCAGACACCGGGGAGCTTACGTTTGATCTCAATCTCGACACCTACTTCGTGAACACACCGAAAGTCATTGCGGCAGCAGGAACGATGAATAATCATACGTTCGCACTAGGGCAAGCGACAGTGACAGGCGATGTCGACAAAGGGACCTTTTTTGCATCATCGTTAGATGGGAATTCTCTCCAAAACAGCGACAGTATGCTGCTTGTCTATACAACGGATGTAGCAGCTACAGGGGAACAATATGTTTTGCTGCCTTCTGGCGACATAAAATACTACAAAGGTACACTGCCTACACTGGTGAAGCAGCAACGGGCTAAGTTCACGTTAACAACGAATAAACCTGCTGGTGGATTTAAAGCGTATAAACTTGCTCTGAACGGTGCGCGTCTTCAGGAAATACCTGTGACCGTGAACGGTCAAGTGCTATCTGTATCGCTGAATACGGATAAAGGATTAGCCTTTGAGCTCGTATATGATCCACTTTATTCTACGGATTTTGAGTCAGGTGCAGCGGAATGGACAGCGGTCAAAGGGAATTTCGGAATTCACACAGAGAGCAATGGCAATCATGTGTATCGGACGACCAAACAATCGACTTCTGTTGTTGAACAAACCTATGGATCGGACTATTTCGTTGAATCTGATGTTCGCCTGACAAGTTTTAAGGACACGGTAGGACTCCTTGCGAGATACGTGAATCCAGGCAAGTATTATAGCTTCACTTACGATGCGCTTCTTGGCAAGGCATCCATCGAGAGACAGAACAATGATCAAACGATCGTTCTCCAATCAACCGCTGGATTGACAATGCCGCTAGATGTCATGAACAACCTAAGGTTTGAAGTTGCGGGGAATAATTTGAATGGCTATATCAATGGCCAATTAGTCGTTACAGCAACAGATAGTACGATTGCAAATGGTTCCGCAGGTATACTAACCAAAGATCTCGTGCTGCCCGCAGGATTCCCTCTTGGTACGGCTAGTCAACAATGGATAGCAGCGCTAGGGAGCGGGATTAAGGGAGCTATTAATGAAGGGATCTCAAGTTCAAACGGCACTTTTATAACAAAATTACTAGAAGTCTTAAAGCGGGTTATGGGGCCGGTGTCTTATGATAATTTCCTCGTTGCGTACAGGGATGTAACAGCACCATCTGTACCTTCCAATGTGATGGCGACCCCACTCTCTTCATATGAAGTATCACTATCTTGGACCCCGTCTACAGATAATGATCGTGTGGCCGGTTACATCATTTATCGGGATGGGCAAGAAATTGCGTCCGTCAATGGGATGAGCACGAGTTATGTGGATACGGGGTTAAGTCTTGGTACTACCTACGCGTACACAATGAAAGCATTTGACCCAGCGAATAATCATTCTAATGTAAGTAGTAATGCCATAGCGACGACAAAAAGCTCGCTGCTGGAAGATAATTTTGAGTCTGGAAGCGCGAATGGGTGGTCTGTCGTATCTTCCTGGGGAACGTTCGCTGTGGTAACGGATGGCAGTACCAAAGCCTATCTGTCCGACAATACGGACAAAGGGGCTACGAAGTCTGTTGCAGGGCAATCATCGTGGACCGACTATCGTATAGAAGCCAAGGCTAAAATGGATCAGACAAAAGGCAGAATTGGACTTGTAGCTAGATTCGTTGACTATAACAACTATTATAGTATGACTTATGAAAGCTATACCCAGAAAGTTTACATTAGTAAGGTGCAAAACGGTAATATTACGGACTTAGCCGTTTCAGCTGCGATCACACCGCTTGCCGCTGGCACTTACCATACGTTGGGATTCACCGTGATAGGGAACACATTGCAGGCTTATGTGAATGGGCAACTGCTTGCCATGGCCACGGATAGTGCTTTTGCAGCTGGGAAGATCGGGGTATATACGCATCTGTCGAAAGGTTATTTTGACGACATCGCTGTGAATCTCTTTCCGAATCCTGACGTGACGCCACCTACCTCACCATCTGGATTGACGGCTGCTGCGTTATCATCATCGGAAGTTGCGTTGTCATGGGCCCAATCATCCGATGATACAGGGGTAACTAGCTATGCTATTTATCGTGACCAGCAATTAATAGGTACCGTCAATGGTGTGGTGAGTACGTACAAAGATACGGGATTGAACCTGGCTACGACGTATCATTATACGGTTAGAGCGTTGGATGCGGCGAACAATCAGTCGGAAGCAAGCAGTGAAGCCATCGTCACAACGAATAACACGCTGCTGACCAATAATTTCGAGTCCGGTAACGCGAGTGGTTGGTCGGTCGTATCTTCTTGGGGGAATTTCTCCGTGGTGTCAGACGTGTATGGCTCGAAAGCTTACTTATCTGATAATGCGGATAAAGGAGGAACGAAGTCAGTTGCAGGCACATCAACATGGACTAACTATAGCGTAGAAGCGAAGGGGAAAATGGAGACAGCGAGCGGCAGAATGGGGTTAGTAGCAAGATTCATCGACTATAACAACTATTACACGATGACGTATGATAACTTTACGAAGAAAGTTTATCTTAGTAAGTTGCAAAACGGTAGTATTACCGACTTAGCCATTTCAGCTGCAATCACACCGCTTGCCGCAGGTACCTACCATACGCTTCGATTCACAGTAGTAGGGAACACGTTGCAGGCTTATGTGAATGGGAACCCAATTCTTTCTGCTACAGACAGCACATTCTCAGCAGGGAAGATCGGTGTGTACACGCATATGCTCAAAGCTTATTTTGATGATGTTGTGGTGAGTATAGCTCCATGATTAGTTAAAAATAAAACGGCGGTAACGCAGAGGATGCGTTCCGCCGTTTTATTTCAGTTCCTAGAGGCGAACCTCTCGGCCTGTCTCCGCCGATTCATAAATCGCGGACAAGATTTGGATCATTTCCACGCCATGTTCCGGCCGAATAATTGGCTCTGCTCGACTAGCCAAGCAATCGATAAAGTGATTGATATTGGCATGATGCATCTTAACCGGTTTCCCTTGGTTACGTGAGGATTTGGTATCCACTAATTGGCCGTTCATTTCTGAGAATAGACCTAACTCGTAATTTCGGTAAGTTGCGCCTGCTTTCGTCCCGCGAAGCTCGACAAAATACGTCTCTTCTTCAATATTGGAAGCCCAGCTGAACTCGATTTGCAGTGTAGCGCCGTTGTCAAAGCGGATGAAACCTATAGCCAAATCCTCCACATCAAATGTGCCATCGGACTGTTTCTCCCCGAAGTTGCTATGCTTCGAGTCCGATACATCGTTGTCAGCAAATTTACGGTAAGTAGCTCCGCTCACTGCGATAGGCTTTGGATTGCCCATGACCCACACCGCAATATCGATAAAATGAACACCTAAATCAATTAAAGGTCCGCCGCCGGACAATTCCTTCGTCGTAAACCAACCACCTTTGCCGGGGATGCCCCTACGACGTATCCAACCGCAGCGTCCGGTATAGATCTCACCGAGTCCGCCTTCTTTGGCAAACAGCTGTAGGAATTGGGCATTCGGATGGAAGCGATTATTGCGAATCGTCATGAGCAGTTTGCCGCTTTGGGCTGCTGCATCAGCCATCTTCTGCGCTTCGACGGGAGAGACCGCATCCGGCTTCTCGCAGATGACGTGGATTCCCGCTTGTAACGCCGCAATCGCAATTTCCGAGTGATATAGGTTCGGCGTACAAATATCAATTACATCCAAATTTGCCTCAGCGATCATTTGCTTATAATCGGTGTAAACGAGGTTTGCACCAGAAAGCTCAGCCATTTCGTGTGCACGTGCTTCATTGACGTCGCAGATGGCGACGATCTCGCACTCTTGATTTTCCTGCCAGGCCTTCAAATGCGACTCTTTGAAAATACCGCCTGCTCCAGCGATGCCAATCCGATATGTCGTGCTCATAACTCTAAGATCCTCCTAGTATTCATTTCGTTGTAATTGACTTATTTCGTAAAGAATAGCCAGAAAGTTGGCTTGAATTCTTTAGTTTAATTATAAAAAGACCATTACACTGGTGGAATATCCGATCTTGTGAGGTTTGACTTATCTTGCATTTTATTTAGGGTAAAAGAGAAGGGGGCGACTATGGAAAATTACGGATTTCGATATATACATGTGGGTTATTCCCATCATCTAGCACCGCACCGCAATCAATTGGAGCGTCGACAGGACGGTGTGCTGATGAGGTTGCAAGTGAAGGGTACTTGTCGTGTTGATCTGGATGGCAATCCGCATCACATTCATCCCGGCGATTTGATTATCTCGAAACCAGACGGCACCTATCAGCTGTTCATTGGCGAAGAGAGCGGGATGGATGGACAAACTCTTGTCGATAGTACGGATTACTATGTGGTATGTGGGGGAGGATGGGTCGACCATTGGCTCGCCAGTCAGACATTACCCGATGACGCACACATCGAGGTTAATGAAGATTTGCTTAGTCTGTGGCGGAGGTTAATTTATGAGAAGCGAAATGTACATGAGAACAATGAAGAAATCACCGCTTGTTGCGCCAAGCTGCTTTGTTTGACACTGGAACGGTCCATCGCCAATGCATTGTCCGCGGGAGGCCGAAAGGAACACTATATTGCTTCTAGGCTTAAGCGATATATTGAAAAACATGCGACAGAACCGCTCACGCTGGATGAACTTGCCGCGCGCAACAGTGTCAGCGCGTCTACCGCCTCCCATGTGTTCAAAGAGGCTTTTGGCTTGCCGCCAATGCGTTATGCTGTCGAGGTGCGTCTAGCCATTGCCAGTGACCGAGTCCGGTACAGTGACATGCGGCTTGAGGACGCTGCCGAAGCATCCGGCTTCCGCAGCTATCCTTATTTCTGCCGTGCATTTCGCGCCAAATATGGAAAAAGTCCTAGTGAGTATCGGATGCAATATCGGCAAGATATACAAGAACTTTAGGTTGTGATCATCAATCCACTTAAACAATATCTTGTTGTGATTGTTGAATCGAAAGTAAAAGCTGTGGAATTTCGCTTAGACTCTGAACCTCAAAGGTTGGCCGAATGGTAAGTGTTGGGGGAACAAGATGGCGGTTAATCCAAATGTTAGTGATACCGGCGGATTGCGCCCCTAGTATATCGGTTATAAGCGTATCTCCAATCATGACCGTTTCACTCGGAGAGAGACTAAGCAGATCCAGCGCATGGCGATAAATGGCAGGATTCGGTTTGCCAACGCCGTAGGTGCCAGAAATCACGATATGATCAAAATAATCCGCAAGTTCCGGAATACTATCTATTTTTTCTTGCTGGATATCAGGTGCTCCATTGGTCATTAGCAATAGTTTATATTCTTTGCGTAATTCCTCAAGTACTTTGAAGGTGTCGTCGTAAACATAAGGACGATTCCTTCTTTCCTCCGTGAATTGCTGAGCCAGTTGGCTAGCTATTGATGGATTATCGACTCCCAGCACTTTCAGTCCTTGACTCCATACGTCACGTCTGTATTGGGGGGATAACTCTTGCATTCTGCGGAAATTCGGATGTTCGTTTTGATGAAATTCTCCCCATAATGCTTCTAGATCGGTCACCTCAATCATATGTAACCAATCATATAATTCCAAGGTTTTAAATAGCTGACTTGCCGATTCACGGACGGCATGTTCAAGTTTCCCAGCATCTACGGCGAAATGACGCGCCGCTTGTTGACATGTTGCTTGAAACGCCTCGTTAATGCTCCTCTCATCCCATAATAAGGTGTTATCTAAGTCGAAAATTAGAGCTTGTTTCTTATACATAGATGTGAAATCCTCCTTGTTTCGGAACTTTACTGCAACAACAAACAACTTACTAGTGAGATTAAATTTGATATTACCTTATTAATGGTGCTTTATCAATTGATTTTTAGATTAAATAAACAATATACAACAAGAAACAACAAAATTAAACAAATCTTAATATTGCGGTAAACGTGATTACTAACATGGCTTCGAGATGGCCAAGTCAAAGTTTTGCCTCTGGCGGATAAACCAGGTGCCTCCTCTGACATATCATAGCGAAAAGAAGGCTCATTATTGGAGAAATCCAATAGGAGCCTTTTTTTATTTCGAAAACAAACTAAAACAAAATAAAACAACACAAAAACATAAATTTTACATGTATTTAACCTTCAGATGACAAATGCCCTGTATCATAAGAAACAAGAACAACCAAATCCAACCTGAGGTGACTACGATGTACGAGAATAAAGCCTATATGAAGACCGAGGGCGATATCAATTTGACGGATGCTCGCCAAGCTTGGTGGGGCGATCAGGTGGATGATGCAGTGCGATCCATTCTTCAAGAGGATGAGGATGTCTTTTTACACCAAACATTGTCTTCACCTTGCCTAAACGTCTTATCTGCTTGTGAAGGGATTTACGTAGAGGATGCTCAGGGAAGAAGAATCATGGATTTCCATGGCAACAATGTGCATCAGCTTGGCTTCGGCCATCCGGAAGTTATTGCAGCCGTCAAACAGCAGTTGGATCAACTCTCTTTCTGCACCAGAAGATACACCAATATTCCTGCTATTGATCTGGCCAATAAATTAGTTGAATTAACGAATGGATCTTTGAGCCGTGTGCTTTTTGCACCGGGGGCGACGTCGGCGATTGGGATGGCTCTGAAGCTGGCGCGGGCTGTCACTGGGAAGTACAAGACGCTTTCCATGTGGGGCGCTTTTCACGGTGCTTCCCTCGATGCTATATCTGTTGGTGGTGAGGGAGCATTCCGCAGAGGGCTTGGACCTTTACTTCCTGGCGCGGAGCATGTGATTCCTTTTAACTCCTATCGCTGTGTGTTTGGTTGTCAAGATGAGGGGCATTCCCTTTGTTTGAAGCCTATCGAATATGTGCTGGAGCAGGATGGCGAGATCGGGGCGGTCGTTGTGGAGACGATTCGTAATACGGATGTGCAAATTCCGCCGATCTCCTATTATCGCAGACTTCGTGAGCTCTGTGATAAGTACGGAGCCTTACTCATTGTAGATGAAACAGCGACAGGACTTGGGCGTACGGGAACCATGTTTGCCTATCAACATTACGGCATTGAGCCCGATATGATGGTTCTTGGAAAAGGTTTGGGCGGCGGTGTGTTCCCGATGGCTGCTTTGCTTGTGAAGGAAGAATTGAACAAAGCGCAGGAAATGTCGATTGGTCATTATACGCACGAAAAGTCGCCCGTTGGAGCGGCAGCAGGTTTAGCAGCCATCCGAGTCATCGAGGAGAATAACTTGCTGGCACATGCGAATGAGATGGCGAACCTCGCGAAGCTGCGCTTGCAAGCGATGATGGAGACCTATTCGCTTATTGGTGATATTCGGCAAATCGGCTTACTGATTGCGGTGGAGTTAGTGACAGACAGAGTGACGAAGGAACCTGCCGTTCGTCAAGCTGAGCAAGTCATGTATGACTGCTTGGAGCAAGGACTTAATTTCAAAGTATCCAAAGGCAATGTGCTTACGTTATCGCCACCGTTGATTATCACAGCGGAGCAGTTGCATGAAGCCTTCGATATGTTAGAAGCAAGCTTGGCAAAAGTTGAAAACTCAAAATCGATCCAATAGGGAGGCATATACATGATACAAGCTGTTATTTTTGACTGGGCAGGAACGATGGTCGATTACGGGTGTTTCGCACCGTTGAATGTGTTTATGGAGGTATTCCGCAGGCGAGAAATCGCCATAACCATCGAAGAGGCTAGAGCGCCGATGGGCCTATTGAAACGCGATCATATTCGCGCAATTTTACAAACAGAGCGTGTAATCGGCCTATGGCAGGAGCGCTATGGAAGGCTTCCACAAGAGAAGGATATCGATGAGCTGTATGCCGATTTCGAGCCCATGCTGCTCTCCATCGTCCATCAATATGCAGAGCCGATTCCGGGTGCCATCGATCTCACCAAGCGGCTTCGTGAGCGCGGCATTCGTCTTGGTTCTACTACAGGCTACACAGCCGAGATGATGGCGATTGTGACGAAGGAGGCCGCGAAGCTTGGTTATGCACCTGATCATTTGGTCACACCGAACGAGGTGCCTGCGGGACGACCTTACCCGTGGATGATCTACCAGAACGCGATGGCTTTGAATGTGTATCCGATGCACAACTTGTTAAAAGTCGGAGATACCACGAGCGATGTTCAGGAAGGCGTAAATGCCGGTGTATGGACAGTTGGTGTCGTGAAAGGCAGCAGTGAACTCGGCATGAGCGAAGAGGAAGTGGGCTGTTGTGAGCCTGACGTTCTTCTTGAGCGGATGGAGCTAGTGAAATCCAAATTCCTTGCAAATGGTGCACATTATATCATCGAATCGATCGGTGAATTGGATATGATTATTGATCAAATCAATCAACGTATAGAAAGAGGAGAGCGTCCATGAATATGAAACAAAACCTAAATGTCAATGTGAATCAGCTTCCAGATAATCCATACCTACTATTAACCCCTGGCCCGTTATCCACGAGTAAAAAAGTAAAGGCAGCGATGCTGCGTGACTGGTGTACGTGGGATCAAGAATATAACCAACTTGTCCAATCGATTCGCAGCCGTCTGGTGCAAATGGCGACTACCGATCCGTCGGCTTACACCACAGTACTTATGCAAGGCAGCGGTACGTTCTGTGTGGAATCCGTTATTGGATCCGTCATCCCGCCAACTGGCAAATTGCTTGTCCTTACGAATGGCGCATATGGCAAACGCATTGCACAAATGGCTGAAGTACTAGGGATTTATGCGATTGTTCTGGATGCTGGCGAGACAAAGCCAGTCAATGTAAAGCAACTGGAAGAGGTTTTAAAAGTAGATGCTTCGATTACGCATGTAGCGGTCGTTCATGTCGAAACGACCACAGGTATGATCAATCCGATTGAAGATGTAGCGAAAGTTTCCAAAAAATACGGTAAAACCGTCATTGTCGATGCAATGAGCAGTTTCGGTGGCGTGCCAGTTGATGTAGCCGATCTTGACATCGATTTTCTAATCAGCAGCGCAAACAAATGCATTCAAGGGGTGCCAGGGTTCGGATTTATTATTGCAAAAAAAGAAGCGCTCTTTACCTGCAAAGGCCTTGCGCGTTCGCTTTCACTGGACCTATATGACCAATGGGAAACGATGGAGCATGGCAATGGCAAATGGCGCTATACATCTCCGACACATACGGTGCGAGCTTTTGATCAAGCAATGCAAGAGCTAGAAGAAGAAGGCGGCGTCATGGCCAGATTCGAACGATTCACACGTAATCAGCAAACGTTGGTAGAAGGTATGCAAAAGCTTGGCTTCCAAACATTGCTGCCAAAAGAATGGCAATCGCCAATCATTACGTCATTTTTGTTCCCGGATTCTACTGTGTTTTCTTTTGATGAGTTTTATGCGCGTATGAAGGAAGAGGGTTTCGTTATCTATCCAGGCAAAATAACAGCAGCCCCTACATTCCGAATTGGTAATATCGGGGACGTTCATTTAGAAGATATTCACCGTCTGCTTCAAGGTGTAGAAAATCAATTATTTTGGAAAACAACATAAAAACAACTAAATAAAATTAAAAACAATATCTTAATGTGTATTTAACACTGATTTTACAAAGCTGCTTTATAGTTAAGGTATCAGGATGAACACATCCGGTTAATAGAAAGCCAAAGGGAGAGGAACTTGAATCGATGAAAAAATCATTAGTAAGTGTAGCAGCTGTAATGAGCGTTGTATTCCTTTTAACAGCATGTGGTGGCAAAACGACAAGCAGCACAACGACTACAGGTGCTTCGGCAAGTCCAGCGTCTAGTGCAAACGCTGCAAGTGCAATTGACACAACAAGCAAGGATTTAACGGTGTATACAGCTCTAGAAGATGATCAAATCAAAACTTACCTGACAACCTTTAAAGCTAAATATCCGGATGTGAAAATCAATATTGTTCGTGATTCCACTGGTATTGTAACAGCCAAACTACTCGCAGAGAAGGATAGTCCACAAGCAGATGTCGTATGGGGACTTGCAGCAACAAGCTTGTTAGTGCTTGATCAGAACACGATGTTGGAGCCTTACTCACCCAAAGGTGTGGACCGGATCCTTCCCGACTTCAAAGATAAAAATGCAGTAACGCACTGGGTAGGTATTGATGCATGGGAAACGGCTTTTATCGTAAATAAAGTGGAAATGGAAAAACGCAAGCTTGCGATTCCACAATCGTACGAAGATTTAATTAAACCAGAATACAAAGGCCTCATCACGATGCCGAATCCTTCCGCTTCAGGCACTGGCTTCCTGACGATATCCGGTTTGCTGCAACTGAAAGGCAAAGATCAGGCGTGGGATTACTTAAATAAGCTGAATGAGAATATTGCGATGTACTCACTCTCAGGTTCCAAACCCGCTAAATCGGCAGGTACAGGCGAATATCCAATCGGTATCTCATTCGGGTACCGTGGTATTCAAGAGAAGAAAGCCGGATCCCCTGTTGAAGTCGTATTCCCGAAAGAAGGTTCCGGTTGGGATGTAGAAGCGAATGCACTGATGAAAAAGAAAACGATTAAGCAAGTAGCTAAAGATTTCCTTGATTGGGCAATTACAGATGACGTGATGAAAGAATACAACAAAAACTACGCCATTCTGGCGATCAAAACCGATTCCACCAAAATTCCTGAAGGTTATTCCGTTGATCCAGTGAAACAATTGATTAAAAATGATTTGAATGATGCGGCGAAAAACCGTGATAGTGTTCTGGCTGAATGGGATAAGCGATTTAATGCTAAGAGTGAGCCTAAAAAATAGTGTTTAAATGAATAAAACGGCTGACTGCGAATCAAGCTTTGCAGCCAGCTGTTTTATTTTTATATGGAGGGGCTTATGTTAAGGCTTTAATTGGTTTTAAGGTGTGAAATGAGTTGAAAACCAAGATAAACCAACAAATTACACAATATGTACAATCCTTTAACAAAGCGTTGACACTAGCAAAGTATACTTAAACTAACCAGAAATGAGGAGGGCAATGATGTCACAAGCTTACCTATCCATACAAAGTATCCATAAAACTTTCGGCTCTTTCACGGCGTTGAAGGAGATTAATATTGATATTCAAAAGAATGAATTCATTTGCCTGCTCGGCCCTAGCGGCTGCGGTAAGACAACACTCCTGCGTATTATCGCAGGTCTCGAGAAACCTACACACGGCCGTATCACCGTTGGGGGGAAAGATATTACGACGCTTCCTCCTGCAAAAAGAAACTTCGGCATGGTGTTTCAATCCTATGCGCTGTTTCCAAATCTGACGGCTTATCAGAATGTCGCTTATGGACTGCAAGGAAGGCGTTTCTCGAAGAAAGAAATCGACGAGAAGGTCAGAGAAGTGCTGTCCCTCGTAGATTTGACTCACATTCACGATCGCTATCCCTCCCAGCTGTCAGGGGGGCAGCAACAGCGGATTGCTCTCGCGCGTGCGATTGTGCTATCGCCAGACTTCCTGCTTCTGGATGAGCCCTTATCTGCTTTGGATGCGAAGGTGCGTGTGAAGCTTCGTGAGCAAATATGCGAACTGCAAGATAAGCTTGGGATTACGACGGTTATGGTGACCCACGATCAGGAAGAAGCCCTCACGATGGCGGATCGCATCGTCGTTATGAAGAATGCAGAAGTGATGCAAATCGGGTCGCCAGAACAAGTATATGACGAACCGAGCTCACCGTTCGTCGCTGATTTTATCGGTTCGATTAACTTTCTGGGTGAAGACCAGATGAATATGGCTGTAAGGCCGGAGCATATTCGTATCGCTGCTTATGGTTCGATGCAGGGTATTCCGGCAATCGTGAAGCATATTGAGTTTAGAGGTGCTTTTTATCGATTACTCTTACAACCAGTTGTAGACTTTAGTGGTGCAGAAGAGGGACAGCTGTTGACAGTTGACGTATCTGCACATGTCGCACAGCAGTTAAAGCTGAAGAGACATGTTAAGGTAACGATCGAGTTTCCTCAGGAGAAACTGATTAATTTTGGCAAGGAAGCTGTGGTGAGTCTGTAATGCAGAAGCAAGCTGTCATCATGAAACCCACACATCGTCGCAACTGGAGCGAGCTGTTTACGTTACAAAACCTACTGATCGTTGTGCTCGTTATTACCCTTTCCATAAGTACGCTAATCCCACTTCTCTTATTGTTTAGCAAAGCATTTCTCAATAAAGAAGCGGAATTCATAGGTATCAAGAATTTCATTACCTATTTCTCTACGCCAGCTTTGGCACAATCATTAGTGAATACGATTTGGGTATCGGTTTTATCTACAACCATCGCTGTCGGTCTCGCATTCCTGTATGCGTATGGGATCAGCCGGACTGCTATACGCGGCAAAAGCTTTCTTCACTACATAGCGTTGTTACCGCTTTTTGAACCAACCATGATGCATGGGATTGCTTTGACTTACTTGTTCGGAAATCAAGGTCTTGTAAGTACTGGTTTCTTCGGCTTGCTGCCAGAGATGCGAATACCGATCTACGGACCTATAGGGATCGTAATCTCGGAAGTGATTTACTTATTTCCTCAAGCCTTTCTCATTTTTATCACGGCGTTATCGATCACGGATCAGCGGTTATATGAGGCAGCGGAGACGCTTGGTGCGAGTAAACTGAAATCCTTTATGACCGTCACTTTGCCTTCCGTTAAATACGGATTGATCAGTGCCATTTTCGTTTGTTTCACAGCATGCTTTACCGATTTCGGCGCACCGCAAGCGATTGGCGGCAAATTTAACGTACTGGCTACTGATATTTACAAGCAGGTTATCGGTCAACAGAACTTGTCAATGGGGGCAACGGTAGGTATTCTACTAACAATTCCGGCATTTATCGCATTTGCAGTTGATCGATTCGTGGATCGAAAGCAACGCTCAATGACCTCTTCCAAATCAACACCTTATCAAATTCCGGAGGGGA
This sequence comes from Paenibacillus plantarum, assembly GCF_013141695.1. Taxonomy (GTDB): domain Bacteria; phylum Bacillota; class Bacilli; order Paenibacillales; family NBRC-103111; genus Paenibacillus_E; species Paenibacillus_E plantarum. Next base: position 50,157 of record NZ_WHNY01000091.1, on the reverse strand, counting down.
AATGGCGTGACCGGTCGTATCGTGTGTTTTGTTGGATGATGACGATTGCCATCCTGATCCCGCTGTGTACGATTTTATTTGCTTCACTGATTAAGGTGTGGCCTTACAATATCAGCTTCAGTCTGAAGCATTATGATTTTTCAACCGTTGCAGGCTCAGGTCTGGACCCCTTCTGGAATAGCTTGAAGGTATCGTTTCTTACAGCGATTGTGGGTACCATTGTTACGTTCGTTTTTGCTTATTTGATTGAGAAAACAAGGTATTTGAAAGGTTTGCGTCAAGTGGGCTATTTCTTGTCTGTTCTGCCTTTGGCGCTCCCTGGTATGGTTATTGGTTTAGCTTATATCTTCTTTTTCAATGACCCCGCCAATCCGCTGAATTGGCTATATGGAACAATTGCGATTATCGTGATGGCTAATATCACTCATTTCTACGGCGTCCCGTTCATTACGGCAACGACAGCGCTCAAGAAGCTGGATAAAGAATTCGAACTCGTTTCCGAATCGATGCGGGTCCCCTTTTACAAAACGTTCCTGAAGGTTACGGTACCGATGTGCTTACCAGCTATTGTGGAAATTGCCATGTACTTCTTCGTAAACTCGATGGTGACCGTTTCAGCCGTTGTGTTCCTACGTTCTGCTGATATGAATTTGGCCGCGGTAGCGTTAGTGAGCATGGAAGATGCGGGTGATGTTGCGGCAGCAGCTGCGATGTCTATGCTAATTGTGATGACGAATATCATTATCCGCTTTGCGTATGAGATTTTGCTTAAGAAAGTGAAGAGAAGAACGGCAGCTTGGCAAACTCACAAGTAAAACCATATAATTACACTAAAATGCAGAAATTAAATTGGGGGGTTGCATGACATGTCATTGATAGGTGAAGAGCGGAAAGATTTTATCCTCAACCAACTGAATCTGGAAGGTAAAGTAAAGACAAATGAATTGGTCGAGAGTCTTGGTGTGTCTTCGGAGTCGATTCGTCGATATTTGGAGGAGCTGGAGGAAGAGAACAAGCTAAAGCGGGTATATGGCGGTGCGGTGAAAATCAACCTTTCACGTGAAGAACCTTCTCAATTAAAGCGCGAAGTGCTGTACGCAGAAGAGAAACGGAAAATCGGTAGAGCGGCAGCCACGTTAGTTGAGGATAATGATGTTATTTTCATCGATGATGGCACAACGGCGCTTCCTATGATTGATTATTTATTGAATAAGAAAAATATTACCGTACTGACCAATTCTGTCCCTGCGCTCTATCTTCTTATTGATTATAAAAATAAAGAGTTATTCTCAGGCGATATTTTCTTTATCGGCGGTAAAGTGAGCTCCGTACAATCCCGTGTATCAGGATCATTAGCCGAAAAAATGTTAGAGAATTTCTATGCAGATAAAGCCTTCATCTCGATTGATGGCATCATGATGAACAAAGGCATTACAGGCTTTGATGAAGAACGTGGTCAATTAGCCAAAAAAATGATGGAACGGTCCAAGCACACGATCATCGTCACAGACCATTCCAAATTCGGGCTTGTCCAATTTTATAAAATAGCGGATTTGAAAGATGTTGATATTATCGTCAGCGACGTCCCAGCACCGAAGGAATGGGAAGAGTATTTATTGAAAAAAGACGTGACATGGGTCGCGGCTACGTAATTGTTGCCTGGGCTTGTATCCAATACCTCTCGATAAAGTTTTATCGAGGGGTATTTGTTCACGGATAAGAACTTAATGTTTTGGGTGTAAGGTAAGCGAAGCGTTCCCCTTATTTCAGGTATAATTTCACTTCACTTTATCTGATTTCGGCTTTCCCACCCTTCTAAATGGAAAATACACAGTTAATTGTCATAAATAATTCCTCATATATCCATTAAATGGAATTCATGTAGTTAAATCATCGGATTTCCTCCGTATTCTCTTGAAATCTTGAAATTAGATGGATAATTTCCATCTAAATCAAGGAAACGCGAATTAGACGTGAAATTAGCTGTACAAACTACAGTTACTCTAGTGGTGGGTCCACGGCACGGCTGACCGCATCCCTGCACGAGAGCGGAGCGCCAACGTGGCTGCCGTATACCAAAGGGACGTACTTCTCGAGTACATGCGCAAGGAAAGTATCCCGGTCGCTCATCGCACGCTAGCGCACAAATATTGTGCGCAAGGAAAGTATCCCTGTCGGTCATCGCACGCTAGCGCACAAATATTGTGCGCAAGAGAAGTATCCCTGTCGGTCATCGCACGCTAGCGCACAAATATTGTGCGCAAGGAACGTATCCCTGTCGGTCATCGCACGTTAGCGCACAAATATTGTGCGCAAGAGAAGTATCCCTGTCTGTCATCGCACGCTAGCGCACAAATATTGTGCGCAAGAGAAGTATCCCGGTCGGTCATCGCACGTTAGCGCTCAAATATTGTGCGCAAGAGAAGTATCCCGTCGGTCGTCGCACGCTAGCGCACAAATATTGTGCGCAAGAGAAGTATCCCGTCGGTCATCGCACGCTAGCGCACAAATATTGTGCGCAAGAGAAGTATCCCTGTCAGTCATCGCACGCTAGCGCACAAATATTGTGCGCAAGGAACGTATCCCTGTCAGTCATCGCACGCTAGCGCACAAATATTGTGCGCAAGAGAAGTATCCCTGTCGGTCATCGCACGCTAGCGCACAAATATTGTGCGCAAGAGAAGTATCCCTGTCGGTCATCGCACGCTAGCGCACAAATATTATGCGCAAGGAACGTATCCTTGTCGGTCATCGCACGCTAGCGCACAAATATTGTGCGTAAGAGAATTATCCTTGTCGGTCATCGCACGCTAGCGCACAAATATTGTGCGCAAGGAACGTATCCCGGTCGGTCATCGCACGCTAGCGTACAAATATCAAAATGGCGGCGCATGGCGCCTTTTCTTAAAAGATAAGAATTTATATGTTTGGGGTTTACGAGAATCACGTTAGGGGTGTTGTGAAAGCCGCCCCCCTTTCTAAAAAATGGGTAGCAGGAAGACTTCACCTATGTTAACCGTTGCTGTTGGGATAAGAGCATATGAGGGGGGAACCAGTTGTGATGCAAGGTTAGCTTTCATTTATTCTGAGTTACGGACAGGAGGGCCGTTATTTAATAAGAAAAGCAGGGAGTCCAAATGCTAACGGACGCCACGGCGGTTATTTAGTCCCTTGCCACGCATGTTGGCTCACAAAACAGTCAATAACGCCTCTGGTGTCCATTAAAAATCAAAACGGCCTCATTTTTAGCTATTAGAGGCTGTCATGTCCGTTAGATAATTCAACCATCATCTTTTCGCGATACTCTTTAGGTTTGGGAAGAATAGGCTCGCCTGTTTACCTTGAAACATGGACAACCCTCCCTATACACATCAGATTGGGTAATTACTAAGGACCTGAGGCAGAGCCTCAGGTTTATTTTGTTCGGAGGTGAAGGCTCTATCATTCATAATTACTTAACAACGCGTTGATGCATACTTAACATTCAACATATAAACTTAAGGGGAAATACACGGTAATCAATGATTATTAATTGTAATCAATTGGTATTAATTTGTTTTTGAGGGGAGAGACGCGATGGGTTTTCTAAGCGATTTTCGCGCCATGGTAATTGGAATTTTACTGGAGTCCTTTCCTTTTATTTTGCTAGGTGTCATCATTTCTGCTTTATTGCAAACGTTGGTCAGTGATCAGACGTTACAGCGATGGATTCCCAAAAAAACAATTCCTGGAATCCTTTTTGGTTGTTTGTTGGGAATCATTTTCCCGCTATGTGAATGCGGCATTATTCCTGTTGTGCACCGGTTAATTCGCAAAGGAATGCCGCCTTATATCGGTTTAGTCTTTATGTTGGCAGGGCCGATCATTAATCCGGTTGTGTTTACCTCAACCTTTGTCGCGTTTCGGTCGCACCCGGAAATGCCCATCTTCCGTTTGTTGTTGGCATTTGTCATAGCGTCCATCATTGGGCTTTGGGCAGCTTGGAGATTAGGGGATTCTGCGCTTCGCAATCCGGTACATATCAGTCATGTTCATGAGGCTAGAGGAAGTCAAGGAGTTAGGAATAAACTCACTTCTTCCAAAGCGCCGAAACCTGCATGGACAAACAAGTTTCATGAAACGCTTGAGCATGCTGCTATTGAAATGTTTGATGTAGGCAAGTTTTTAGTATTAGGTGCTACCATTACGGCCTTATTGCAAACCGTTGTAAGCAGGAAATGGCTTCTTGCCTTAAGTGACGGGGACTGGGCTCCGCATGTGTTTATGATGGGGCTTTCCTATATACTTTCAATTTGTTCAACGGCAGATTCGTTTGTGGCCGTTACGTTCAGTCCTGATTTTAGCTTAGGTGCGCTTCTGGCTTTTCTCGTGTTTGGCGCCATGTTGGATATTAAAAGCACATTGATGCTGTTAAAAGTATTCCGTGCGAAAACGGTATTCACCGTGATGGGCATTACAGCTGTTGTCGTTCTAATAGGGTCGATCGCATTCGATAAGTTAGCTACATACTTATAAGAAGGGAGGATGGGTAAAGTATGACGCGATGGTCCACGTTTTCTCATCGTTTGATTCGCGCCATTGTTTTGCTGGCATTTGTATTCTTTATTGTACATGCATTTCGATCGGATACACTGGTCTATTATGTGGCTCCAAGAATGGAACTGTGGGTGAAATGCCTTGCCGTCGGCATGTATGTATTAGCCATGCATCAGCTTTATTTAGCAGTTAATGATGTTATTTCTAAAAGAAGAATTACAGCAATGGAATGTTCATGCTCCTCACACAGCCATCATCAATGGAAACCAAGTATAGTTGTTGCGTACGGTGCTTTGCTCATTCCGCTAGTTCTGGCCTTTACTTTTCCTACGGCCGTACTAGGAAGTCAAATGGCTGAAAAAAAAGGACTCAATTTATCGCCTTCAAGCTCACTGATCCTATCCAAGGGCGGCGATGTAGGTACACCGGCAGTAACGAATCTTACGATGCAAGATGAGACCGACCCCGTTTTTCAATCTAATGATTACACACTGCCGTATGCCAAGTTGGCCTCGAATATGTACAAGGAGCCTGTCATAACGATTTCGGAGGATCTATACATTGAATCATTGACATCACTGGATTTGTATCAGAACGAATTTATTGGCAAAAAGGTTCAAATTCAAGGGTATGTTTACCGCCTCGACATCATGAACGACAAGCAATTTGCCTTGGGAAGATTCGCTATGCGGTGCTGTGTTGCAGATTCTGTGCCGATGGCTATTCTGGTAGAAGCAGATAACCCGGAGCAATGGAAAAATGATAGGTTTGCAGTCGTTCTTGGGACACTTGAACAACGTAAGATCGATGGTAAAAACGTACTAACCATTGTAGCCAAATCGATGGAGACGCAGAATTCGCCAACCTCTCCTTATGTGTATGGCAATCCATATTTTGGGAATTAAAGCAATAAAGAAGCTCGCCACACTTACCTGATTGTTCAGGTGGCTGGCGAGCTTCTTTGTTTGTATCAGACGCTATACCACACGCTCGATGAACCAATAAATCCCGAACAAACCGATCATGCCCGAAAGGGCATAAAGCGTCTGGGTTCTCCAACGGGTTAGCCCAATCGTATGAATAATCGGCAGAAGTACAGCAAGTACAATCAACTGTCCGATTTCAATCCCTAGATTGAAGGAAAACAAAGGTAAGGCAATATGCCCTGTGAAACGACCTTCAAGTACGCCAGCGAATCCGAAACCATGAATAAGACCGAAAAATGCAGTTATCAGCCAGCGCCACTTATGCTGTTTACGCAACAGATTTTCGGCGGCCACAAAGACAATGCTTAATGCAATTAAAGGTTCAATGATGGATCCGGGAATCGAAACCATTCCTGTCGCTGCCAAAGCTAGTGTAATACTATGACCGACTGTGAAGGCAGTGACAATTTTCAAGTACTCACGCCATTTCAGGCGTACGATAACCAGTCCTAAAAGAAATAACAGATGATCATATCCTGTAAACAAGTGCTCCATGCCGAACGAGATGTAAGCCCAAACATCAAATATCCAACCACGACTCGGATTCATACCCAGTTTTAAGATTTGATGATCTTTGTCAAAGACAAACTCTTTCGTTGAGCCGTCAATGGAGATAATGTTGGCAAAGTTGCGATGTTCCGGACTTGCGGTTGTAACCAAGATATCATATTTGATAACGACTTCGTTGACGGTCTTCCCAAATTCATAATTAAGGTTCAACTTAATCATTTGAAGCCCAACGCCTCGTTCCGTCATCTCCATAGATGCAAACTTTGGCGGCAATTCGCTATTTTCCGCTTTGACAGACATCCATCTCGCCACGAACGCAAGCAATTCGGATTCTTTTTGATTTGCTTCTTCTATGGTAACTGTACCATCTTGATCATGGTCCAATGAGAGAATTGGCTGTATCTCATCTGGAAGTAGTAACAGCTCATAGCGCATCCCAGTTGCGGTGAGTGTTACATTCGAATAACCAAAGGAAGAGTTGTGTGCCATTGCCGCCTCCGGCTGAATAAGCATCCAGGCCAATAATAACGAGAAGAGTACAAATTTGACTGGTGTCCGTTGAATCATAATGTTGTGCTCCTTTGCTGATACAAAGAAGATCGCCACACCTGGCTAAGAGGTTAGCGATCTTCTTTTGAATGTAAGGCTAATACTTGACCTTTGAATTAATTCAGCAGGTTGTATACCGCTTGAGCGGCTTCCGCACGGGTGGTGTGCTCAGAAGGAACGAACAACCCTTCTTGACGCCCTGTTAAGAGCTTCGCATTCAGCGCTTTATTCACATAAGGCAAGGCCCAATCGCTGATCTTTGAAGCATCCAAGGTTTGAGCAGATCCTTGATCTGTCTTTTGTCCCGTCCGATGCTCATAAGCACGAACAAGCATTATGGCCATCTCTTCCCTGGTAATGCTGCGAGTAGGCTCGAACATTTGCTGGGAATTGCCTGTGATAATACCCGCTTGATAAGCTGCGGACACATCTTTGAGGTACCAGGCATTTCCAGCCACGTCACTGAATGAAGCAGTCCCGCTTGAAGTTAGACCAAGTACTCGGACTAACAGGGCTGCAAACTCAGCTCGGGTAACGTTGCTAGTTGGCTCAAAACTTGAGTCAGTCGCCCCATTCACGATATGTTGAGCGGACAGCTCTCGAATAGTCGAGTATGCCCAGTGCTGCTTCGTCACATCATCATACGTTTTCTCTAGGGAAATCACAGCGTATTGGCTAAGATGATCGAGTCCAACCTCGATAGCGCTATTTCCGCTAACCAGCTTTCCGCCTATGAAGGAGAAACTTCCGTCTTCCAGGATTCTGTAAATGCCTGCTAGCTTAGGATCCATTCCTGCAGGTATCGGGAACGTAACCGTAACCGATTTTGGAAGCTCGCTCACCTTGTATGGTTTGCCGGCCTCGTCAGTTACGGTGATCGACAGATCGAATATCTGTCCACCCAATGAGTAAATGCTGTTTACATTGCGATTCGCTTGTTGTAACGTTTGCTCCGCTTGCGTTGTTGAAATCGGTTCAAGTTTCACCGTAATAACAGCAGAGTCGTCATTAGATGGCAACAAGCTATTTAGGGATTTCAATAAATCGCTCGGAACGACAAGAGATACGTTTTCTGCATGGACAGTTAAAGGGCGTCCGTTTAGCTGCTGTACTTGCTCAATTGGAATAACAACGCTAGTAATGCCTTGCGTTAATTCCACAGAAACGGATGAAGAACTGGATTTTAAGTCTTCTTCTTTGATTGTAACTGCGTCTTTCGGCAGCTCTGGTTTAACTGGGTTAACCGGCGGTTCTACAGGTGGTGTTGTTGTCTCAGATCCTGGCTCGTCTGATGCACGATTAACTGTTATCCTATATGTCTTAGACGTGCCATCCTGTGCCGTGACAAGCACGGAGAGAGGATTATCACCAACGCTTAGGGGATTTCCACCGGAAATCATGACCTTGGCGAGCGGATGTTCAGTGGAGTAGGTCACGGTTGCCACTGTTGTACTATTCGAGACATAAACCTTGTAGTCTAGTTGGTCTGATGCGAATCCACTCACAGTTGCCCCATTGACACGCAGATCGATTAGGTTTGCGTTTGACGAGAGAACTTCAGGCTGTCTTGTAATTACGATGGTATATACCTGCTGGGAGCTGTTTTGAGCGGTAACCGTTACTGTAACTGTTTGCTGGTTTTCACCGACTACCCAATTTCCGGCACCTTCGGCTAATACGGTTGCGGCAGGATCGGCGGCCGTATAGGTTACAGTCGTAACCGTTGTGTCATACGGTACCGAGAACGAATAGTCTAGCTTGTCTGATGCAAATCCACTCACCGTCGATCCGTTCACACGCAGATCAAGTAAGGAGGCGTCCGATGGAAGTGGAACATCAGCTCGATGAATCTGAATAACATACGCATGGGTGTGCCCATTCGGTGTTGTGACATTTATGGTCACTACGTTATCGCCGATCTGCAAGCTGCTTCCGCCGGTAACCACGACCATTGCCTGAGGCTCGTAAGTTGCGTAGGTCACGGTCGCTACGGACACATTATTGGGGACACTCATGGAATAGTTAGTTTGATCGGGAGCAAAATGGCTTACCGTAATGCCGTTTACTTTAAGATCCGTTAATTTTGCGTTACCGCTTGAGATTTTATCGCCAGTAAAATCGATTTCGCTCATGCTGGTAAATGTTGAAGATGAATTATAGGTTTCGGTAACCACGAATTTTACATAACGGCCTTGAACGGGCTTATCAAGTGAGACATAATCTTTATAAAGTGTGCCTGTCCACGTTTTTCCAAAAGTACCGGAAGCTTTATTGGCAGGAACGCCCAAGTATGCGGGATCGTTCAAGTCTGCCAGGTTATCCGATGCGTATAATTCGAACGTTTTAGGGAATTCCAATGCGGTTTGACTGAGACGGCTCTTTCGCTGAATGCCATTAAGCTTGTATGTGCTATCCATATCGATAATGACCGTATGCGGAAAAGGTGCAGCAGGAGCTTGGTATTTGGAATGCCAAATCGTCGTTTCTTGACCATCCAGAATGTTGCTAGCATACGCGTTTTCGTTGTCGGCATAAGAGCTGAAGGCGTTGATTGTGAACGCCGTTTTCGGAATGAACGTATACATAACGCTGTCCTTCGCGACTTGCAATGTCCACATCAAATCGAGATAAGCTTGATCGATCAACGCTGCATCGCTGCTTGCCGTCAATACCATTGCGGCCGCAAGTTGTGCCTCCAACTCCGTTTTCGTTTGAGCCGGGAGCGTAATTCCTGTTGTAGTGGCTGCATACGTAGCGAATTGTTGGGTTTCCTGGATCTTTGTTATCAACTGATCATAGGTGTATAACGTAGTCGTCAGATAGGAGTCGGATAGCGCTTTGGCTTCTGTAGCATTGAGTGCGCGCTTCCAAATCTTTAAATCGTCTATCGTAACGGTTGCTCCACCATTGCCTTTATTCCCGTCTGCTCCGATGATGATATTAAATGCCGTATCCAAACTGGAAGTGCCCAGTAAGGTCAAATCGCCAGATTTCTTAAAGACGCCGTCCACATAGGTTGAGGCGATCTTGTTTGCCCTGTCGACTGTTAGTGTGAAGAGATGCCATTCGGTTCCTACGCTTGCCGCCGAATAATCAACTCGTTTGGTTCCGTCAGCCATATTAAGCGTCATGTTATTCGAAGTTGCAGGGCCGATATACCAACCTAGATTAAGGCCTGAATTCCAGTTTTTGTTGGCTATGACCGTCTGATCTGCTGCCAAATTGCCAGTATGCCAGAACGATACTGTAAAGTTTCCATTCCCAAATTTCAAGTCAGACCTATTGCCCAAATCGATATAATTCGCATTGCCGGCCGCTATGCTGGCAGCTTTACCGGATTTGCCATCGACGTAGGTGACGCTGCCGGCCTTGGTTGACATACCTGTTACGCCAAGGGCATCGTCATTCAGATTGTTGTCGAATTTCATGTCCGACACGAGTTGATTCCACATGGTAGCTGGATCGATAGGTGTCAATTCTGGTGCTGTGCCATCGGTTCTAAATAAAGTCTGCAAAGGTGAACTTTTGTTTCCATAAGCATCTACGCCTGTTATGGTAAGGACATAGGACGTTGCCGGAGCTAGTCCGGGCATTGGAACATTCATTTTGTTCGGAATCGGCGAAAAGTAAAAGTCGGACAAAACATTGTAAGATTTTACAGCTGCGCCTGTTCTCATGTTCAGTGCTTTGATCTCGTAATGGTGCATGGATTGGTCGTCCTTAGCTTGCCTGAACGAGAGTACCGGTACGTTATTCGTTCCGACTACTACCGTAACATCGGGGTTTGTGGGGAATTGCGGTGCTGTTTTGTTCCGATTGCTCGTTGTGTACGTAAAATTACTTTTAATCTCAGCATTCGTATTGCCTTTTAATTGAATGACCCATTTCTTGCCTGCTAATGCGCCTGCGCTCTTGTACGGAACTGGACCGCCTGCTCCTTGCCAAACGCCTCCAACATAGATGGAACCTGGATCGCCGTTGTACTCCACGCGTTCAATCTCTACGCGATCCTTGTAGACTTCAATGAATTGAGATTGACTGTTAGGAAATTCGAAGCGACCCTCAATCAAACCTTCATCTGTAACGGCGGAATAGCCGTGATCGGTTTCAATATAGGACATGGAACCGAGATTGACAGAGGTATAATCTTTTTGATAAATAGAACGATCATCATTGATATCCAAATGAGAGTGACCAGACATGACGATGACTTGCGGATAATTCAGCAAATCTGTATTAAGGTTCGTATTAGATCCTTGTTGACCATCCATAATTGTACTAGAAATAGGATGGTGCAAAGTAATGAAGATCGGTTTGTTTATATTCGCAGGATCAGCCGTTAGCGCTGCAAGCCGCCCCTTCAGCCAGTTTCTTTGTGTCGTGTCGCTGTTATAGTTGTTCCCGTTCAAAAAGAAAAACGAGTAGTCCCCAATTGTTTTCTCGTAATAGCCGTTCGACTGCGTCGTAAACCAATCCGCTGGATAATAATTTTTAACTTCTGCAACGCTTGCGTCATGGTTACCGATGGCAATCTGCACGGGCATGTTCGTCCAGCCTTTTCGTGCCATTTGTTCCTGGAATACGTCGCGAACAAACGTATGATGCGGACCTTTGCCATCGCCGTTGTCATTAATTAAATCACCTGCGATAAGAATGGCATCCGGGTTAGGGAAGATGGATGACATGACATCAAAATTACTGGCATATCGTGCTCGAACCTTGGCATTCTCCTCATCGGTACCAGGACCAATATGAATGTCCGACATAGCAGCGAATTTCAACAGTGGTTTCTCGGATGTCTTGATGATATAGCCGTATGTAGCAGGTTTGCTCCAAATGCCGTCTTTCAAGGCAATAACAGAGAGGTTTGTCGAGTCCGTGAGGACGATAGGTAACCCATCATACGTAAGGGATGTTTCATCAGGCTTAGTGCCGTCTAGTGTGTAATAAATGTTTGCTCCCGAAATAGCGGAGTTTAACGTAACACTAACGGATTCCTCATATCGGCCAGCAGGCAAGGAAGCAGTTGGTGTATCAATCGAAGCTGTGGCGAAAGCGACCGGTACAAAGCCTGCTCCTGCGGAATAGACAACAGAACAAGCGATCGTGCATGCCATGAATGCAGAGACGAATTTCTTAGTTTTCAACAAGATGATTCCTCCTTTAGGTAATTTCAGTATGGTTTGGTAACTTCTAACGTTCAGACAGATGATCGCTGACAGAGTTACTAGATAGGCATTCCTCCTAAAATTATTAAAACAAACCAAAAACACATTTATTTCAATATATTTGTTTGTGTTTAACTTTACTTTATTGTTTTTTTGTTTGTGCAATGTTAATGCCACATATTGATTTTGTAAATTACTAGGGGATACAAGTAAAGCAAAGAACCGTATATCACGAGATATACGGCTCTTTGCTTTACTTGGATAAGATGAAGTTATGATTTCAAGTCGTAACGATCAGCATTCATGACCTTGACCCAGCTAGCTATGAAGTCGCGCACGAACTTTTCTTTATTATCATCTTGCGCATAAACTTCTGCAATGGCGCGTAGAACGGAGTTTGAACCGAAGACGAGGTCAACTGTCGTTGCGGAACGAACGATTTTGCCTGTCTTGCGATCGCGTCCTTCAAATACATCATCGCCTGCAGGATTCCACTGTACGCCCATATCGAGCAAGTTAACAAAGAAATCGTTCGTTAGTGTACCTACACGGTCGGTGAATACGCCATGTTTGTTGCCGCCGAAGTTCGTTCCTAGCACACGCATGCCGCCAACAAGGGCTGTCATTTCTGGTGCAGTCAGGTTAAGCAGATGTGCCTTATCGACGAGAAGTTCTGCTGAGCTTACACGATACTGCTTCTTCTGATAGTTGCGGAAACCATCAGCGATTGGTTCTAGCACAGCGAAACTTTCTGCATCGGTTTGTTCTTCGGTTGCATCACCGCGTCCAGGCGTAAAGGGAACCGTTACTTGAAAGCCTGCATCACGTGCAGCTTTTTCCACCGCGGCGCTGCCGCCAAGTACGATCAAATCAGCGAGGCTCACTTCGACATCCAGGTCTTCTTGAATGCCTTCAAGAATGGTAAGAACTCTGGTCAGTTGATTGGGTTGATTCACTTCCCATTCATTCTGTGGGGCAAGCCGAATGCGAGCACCGTTGGCGCCGCCACGCATGTCCGTACCACGGAATGTGCTGGCTGAAGCCCAAGCTGTCGTTACGAGCTCACTGATTGAGAGGCCAGAAGCTAGGATCTTTGTTTTGATATCTGCAACGTCTGCGTCTGTTAATGTGTAGGCAACAGCCGGCACAGCATCTTGCCAGATCAGAACTTCTTCTGGAACTTCCGGTCCTAGATATCTAGCAAGAGGCCCCATATCCCGGTGCGTGAGTTTAAACCATGCACGAGCAAACGCATCTGCAAATTCTTTCGGATTCTCATAATACCGACGAGAAATGGCTTCATATGCTGGATCCACACGCAAGGCCATATCCGCAGTAGTCATGATGGTCTTCACACGAATAGAGGCATCTTCCGCGTCTGGCGCGAGATGCTCTTCAGCGGGATTGATGGGCGTCCACTGATGTGCGCCTGCAGGGCTCTTCGTCAGTGTCCATTCATATCCGAACAGAAGTTCAAAGAAACCATTGTCCCACTGTGTCGGATTCGCTGTCCAAGCACCTTCAATACCACTTGTGATGGTATCGCGGCCTTTACCGGAGCCGTGTGTGCTGATCCAACCTAAGCCAAGTGCTTCGATAGCAGCTGCTTCTGGCTCTGCACCAACATGCGCCGCATCTCCTGCACCGTGGGCTTTGCCAAATGTGTGTCCGCCAGCTACGAGGGCAACGGTTTCTTCATCGTTCATGCCCATTCGTTTAAATGTATCGCGGATGTCGCGCGCACTGGCAAGCGGATCTGGCTTGCCGTTCGGACCTTCTGGATTCACATAGATAAGTCCCATCTGAACGGCAGCAAGTGGATTCTCAAGCTCGCGATCGCCTGTATAACGCTTATCTCCCAGCCATTCGGTTTCTACACCCCAGTAGATGTCTTCTTCTGGGTGCCATACGTCCGCACGGCCACCGCCGAAGCCAAATGTTTTGCCGCCCATCGATTCAATAGCGACATTGCCGGTTAGAATGAATAAATCCGCCCATGAGATTTTGTTGCCATACTTTTGCTTAATCGGCCACAGGAGTCGACGCGCTTTATCTAGGTTGCCGTTATCAGGCCAGCTGTTCAGTGGAGCAAAACGCTGATTGCCGGTTCCAGCACCCCCGCGCCCATCACCTGTACGATATGTCCCTGCGGAGTGCCAAGCCATTCGAATAAAGAAGGGACCATAATGTCCGAAGTCGGCTGGCCACCAATCTTGGCTGTTCGTCATAAGATCACGAAGATCTTGTTTTAGCGCAGGGTAGTCTAATTTTCCGAATTCTTCGGCATAGTCAAAATCGTCGCCAAGAGGGTTCGATTTGCGGTCATGTTGATGGAGAATGTTCAAATTCAACTGATTAGGCCACCAGTTTTTATTCGTCGTACCACTAGATTTGTGACTAGTAGCGCTTCCATTTCCATGAGGGAACGGGCATTTTCCTGAGTTAGCAGTATCCATTGGGTTCATTTCTACCTCTCCAATCAAATTAAAGTAATTTCTTAATAATAATTATTATAATTAATATACAATGAACTTTGGGCAAAAATCAACGATTTTTTTGTACAAACCAAAGCCATGTATGTATTAATAATGGTTGTCTTACTTAATTATATTGCTCTAATAGAAAATGAATTCCTTATTCTTAAACTATTCGGCCGCGGCGCCTTTTTTAAACGCTTGATAATGTTAACCTACAATCTCAATCATCCTACTTAGGAGGATTTATTTGTGGCTGCAATCCTAATTTATACGCAGTAGGGGTAAATCCTACATGTTTTTCGAACTTGCCACTAAAATAAGCGGGGTCGTTGTAGCCAACTTTTTTGGCAACCTCAGCAATTTTCAAATCAGTGAGGCGAAGCAAGCGCTTAGCCTCCTCGATGCGAACTTGATGGAGATATTCATTGAAGTGAATTTCTTTCTTTCTACGGAAAAGTTGTCCTAAATAGGCATGATTCATATAGAATTTGGCGGCAACATCCTTTAAAGTCATATTTTCGTGGAAATGACTGTTTACATATTGCTCGATCTGATCAATGATCCCGAAATTCTGTTGTATCCGTAGGAAGGCTATTTCCGTGCCAATCTGCTGGCAGGTGCCCAGGAACGTCTCCCTTTGAATACGGATCGGCGTGGTTGTGCAGGTGAGATCAATGTGATTGGCGGCTTTGATAATCGGCTGGATGTCGCCGTTCATTTCGGCCACATATTTCTCGATCTCCAGCAAAAAACGATATAAATGTACTTTAATCGTATCGGGTGAAATAAATTGTTCCACGAAGAAATCAAAAATATCTGTGACGACAATTTTCATTTCTTGGGGGTTATTGTTTTCAATTGATTCTTTCAGTTGTTGAAAGGAAGCGAGATATTCATATTGGCTTTTGAAAGGTGGAAGGAGCTTGATGTCTTCATACGCAAGAACCGTTGGACGATCAACGTACAAGGAATAAACAGAAGCGGCGCAAGCTGCTTGAAAAGCATCGGCGAGCTGCTCGGGTGAGTGTGCAAGATGACCAACGGAAAGAAATGCTTCCTGATCCAAGGTGTTGTGAATCGCATGCAGCAAGGCATAGGCAAGCTGTTTTTCCTCTGTTTTACTGAGATGAGCAGACTCAGGTCGGATCAGAACCGCGATATACCCATCTGCATCAATGTAAAAGCGTACAAAAGATTCGGACAAGCGGAAGGCTTCCCACACTGGCTGTAGAAAATGATAGATCTGGGTGAATGTGGTTTGCGTGTGATTCTGCAGCATGATGACCATAAGTAAAACAGGATAGTGAGTATGTAAGGATTGGCAAAGCTTTATTTTGATGTCATGACTTGTGGTGCTGCGAAGCAATAATTTGATAGCGTTCCCAGATTGACTGTCAACCGGTAAAGCATGATCGATCCTTAGGGTGTCACGAATACGAGTCAGTGCAGCAATCAGCTCTTCTTTGTCCACAGGCTTCAGTAAATAATCACGAACTTGATAGCGGATAGCTTGACGGGCATAGTCAAACTCATTAAAGCCTGTCAAAATGATGACCGGTATTTGCAGGTTCCGCTCTTCCCTCACAGCTTGAATCAATTGGAGGCCATCCATCTTTGGCATGCGAATGTCGGTAATGATGACATCTGGCGCTTCCTCCTGCATGAGCTGCAGAGCCTGTTCACCGTTTTTGGCTTTGGAGACAATGGTAAAACCGTATTTCTCCCACTGGATAAGTTGGGCTAAGCCCGCACGAATAACGGGTTCATCGTCGACGAGGAGAACTTTCAGCATGATCGTACAGCTCCTTTATTTGTCATCAAAGCCATCGGTTGGATGCTTCCGGCAGAGGGGGATTTTCAACTCAATAGCCGTAAATTCATGTTCGCTGCTGTTGATATTAAATTCAAATTGATCTTTAAAGAAGAAGGTAATCCGGCGAAATACATTTTGCATACCGATTCGGTTAAGTTGAGGTTCTTTGGCTCTTACGTCTTCCAGTAGTTGATTCAACCTCTCTGGTTTGATTCCGATCCCATTGTCTTCAATATAGAAGACCAGATAGTTCTTTTCCTCATACACGCGTATCGATACGAGCCCTTTCTCATCTAATCCCTGTATCCCGTGCTTAAACGCATTCTCCACAAAGGGCTGGAAGACCATGGAGGGAATGTATAAAGGCAGTGTGTTTTTCTCAACTTCCAGCGAATAGTCGATTTCATCTTCAAACCGATATTTTTGTATGGATAGAAATTCCTGTATCATGCTCAATTCTTCCTCTACGGTAACCCATTCTCGGTTAGAAGTGAGAAACCTTCTGTAGGACTTCGACATGTAGCTTAAAATATCCGCGGTTTCCAATTCCCCTTTAATAACGGATTTCATCCGAATGGTTTCCAGCACGTTGAATAAGTAGTGGGGATTAACCTGACTTTGCAGGGCTGTTAGCTCCGCTTGTCTACTTTCCAGTTCAAAGTTCTTCTGCCGAAGTTCCGCCTCATAGACATCGTTAATCAGCTGTTTGACCTTTCGGATCATGCGGTTAAAGCTGTGAAACAAGAGACCGATCTCATCTTTTCCGACATGTGGATACTCAATTAACGTGAAATGCTGGTTATTGACCTTATCCATATGGCGGGAGAGCAAACGCGTTCGGAAATATAAGGATCTGGAAATCAGAATAATGAGGATGGTTGCAAACAACAGCGTAGCTAACTCAATGAGCAAGACGTATTTCTTGGGCTGCTCTAGCGCCTTGTGGAAGACGGATTCCTCGTAAACCCCGATAATTCGATACCCTGTCATGGAATCGAACGAAGTGAGTTGCTTGGTCATTGTAAATTGTTTATCTGGAACAGAAGCTGGATTAAAGGGGGCTAAGTATTGCTGCTCTGGCAGACTTGAATAGATCACTCGGTTATTGTCGTCAACGAGGGAAAACTTGCCCAAGGTACCCTCACTTTTGAAAATGTCTGCTAGGACATTGTAGCGAATATCAACTTTTAATATTTTTTGATACTGGGAATAGGACGTATAGTAGTTCAACTTCCGGATGACGCTGAACAGTCGTTCTCCATCGCTAGTCACCTCTTGCCCAAAATAGAACATATCGCCATGACGGTTGTTTGTGTTGAAGGCTTGTGAGTACCACGTGCTGTTAAGTATCGTTGGCGTAATTCTGAGAACGCTTCCAGCATTCAGAACCGTTGGATTATCCGTATAGAAACTAATGGTGAAATGATATTGGAAATAGGGAGTCACTCCCATAAGGGGGGTACGAAAGTAGCTGCCATAATTCAGGGTATAGTCTAGATTGTCTTGATAGGTTGTATCCAAACCCTCGTAGAAACTCCGAGAAAAATAAATATTGTTGCTTAACGCTGCGGCCTCTTTGAAGGAGCGGGTCAGTTGGTTATCTAAACGCTCGAGCGAAAGCTCGATATTTCGTTGTTCTTCTTTTTTCACACTTTGGGTTATTTTGGCATAGAAGAGATAGTTACTCAGAGTGATGGGCAGGAATACACAGAAAATGTAGATGAGCAGCAGTTTCTTATGGATTTTCATGTTATTTAATCTGGCAAAGCCAAAGAATGCGGGCATCGGTAATCCTCCATCAGGTGTTGATTCCTTCATTATAAAGAGGGAACCATGCCAAGGGAAGGTCTCTACGGGCTTACAAATGAAATGCTATATTATTTCGAACGAATTCTATATTCTGTCATATAGGAATGGTAAGATATTCCTACTTATAATAGGTTTAGGTTAATGACCTGCACGATAAAACCACGAGGAGTGAGTCCTAATGAAGGTTTTCAAAAAAGCGGCTTCTGTAACGCTAGTCGCTGCATTAGCCCTGACTGCTGCAGCATGCAGCAGCGGGGAATCGAAACCAAGCACAAGCAGTACGGATTCAGGGGGCAATACGAAAGCGGAACCAAAAGAATTTAGTGTGTTTATTAATCGTTCGCTACCTGATTATCCAGGGTCTACTCGCGTAGGTGACATGATTGACAAAGAGACCAATGTCAAGCTAAAGCGGGAATATCTAGTGGGTGATTTGGATACCAAAATTGGTGTCATGATTGCTTCCGGTCATTACCCGGATCTCATGGACGGAGGTCCATCTACATCCAAGCTGCTTAGCGCCAGCGCCTACATTCCACTCGATGAGTTGGTGGACAAATACGCTCCGAACCTTAAGAAGCTATACAATGCACGCTGGAATAAGCTGAAGCAGCCGGATGGCAAGGTCTATTTTCTCCCAGGATGGGTGCCATACGAAGAGGGAGATAAAGCCCCGTTGCTGGGAACTCCACAGACTGGCTTTTGGATTCAGAAAGCCGTATTGAAGGAGTTTAACTACCCGAAGATCAAGACGCTTGATGAATATTTTGATGTGATCGAAAAGTATGCCAAGAAGTATCCGGAAATTGAAGGCGGCAAAACGATTGGCTTTGAAGGGATTATGGAAGGCTCGCGTAAACATGACTTGGTTAATCCGTCGTTTTTTCTCGCCGGCTATCCCAATGACGGAGCTGGGATTGCCAACAAGGTGGATGGCGGCTTCAAGGTAGATACTTTCCAAGATAAAGACATGTCCAAGCGTTACTATCAGAAATTGAATGAGATCAACGCCAAAAAATTGTTGGATCAAGAGATGTTCATCATGAACTACGACCAATATATTGCGAAGCTTACTTCTGGTAGAGTACTTGGTTTACACGACCAGCGTTTCCAGATCGGCAAAGCCATTGATATTCTGGACAAGGAGAAACCAGAGCGTTCTTTCGTACCATTGCCACTTGTCTACGATAGCAGCATCAAAGAGCAGTATACGCCGCCACTCGGTATGTCAACATCAGCAGGTATGGGTATTTCTAAGGATGCCAAAGATCCTGTTGCCATTATCAAGTATTTGGATTACCTAGCGAAACAAGATACGCAGAATTTGATTTCTTGGGGCGTGAAGGACGTTGATTATAAAGTTAACGAGAAGGGCCGATTCTATAGAACTCCTGAGATGATCGCAAACTTTAAGAATCCGGAGTACAAAAAGCAGTGGGGCGGGGATTACTTCCTTGGACTTCCAATTTCGGTCGGATACTGGGCAGACGGAAATGCGGCACGCGCCGATAATCAGGCAGAACTTCTTACAGCTACTTATAATGACATCGATAAGGAAATTATTAAGGCATACGGCATTTCATCTTACAATGATTTATTTGCAAAACCAGAAGTACGCAAGTATTTCCCACTTTTTGATATCGTTTTGGAAAAGGGCGGAAAAGCGGAGCTAACCAAGCAGAAGATCGATGATTTATTGACCTCCTACATTCCGAAGCTAGTTCTGTCAAGTCCAGCTGACTACAACAAAGTATGGGAAGAGTATACAGGAAAGTTTAAGGCTTTGGATACGAAATCGTATATCGATGAACTTCAGAAATCGGTTGATTTCCGCATGAAGAATTGGTAAACATTTGGCTGTGAGGGGGGACTCCAGGAGAGTTCTCCTCACCTTCATGCCAGATGAGAGATTTTCACAGAGAAAGAGAAAGTAATGAACAAGCGGATAGGAGAGGTTCATCATACTGCAAAAAACATTTACTCAGCGACTATGGCAGCAAAGAGTCTTGGTGCTTATGTCTGTCCCGCTTTTGATCCATCTATTCATTTTTAAGTATATGCCCTTATGGGGATGGTCGATGGCTTTTCAAGAGTATGTGCCAGGCAAAAGCTTTTTACATCAAAAGTGGGTTGGACTTGAGCAATTTAAACGTATTTTTACAGATGAGTTGTTCTACCATGTTCTTCGCAATACGCTTGCCATGAGCGCCATCAATATTACGTTTAGCTTCATTACGGCGATCGGGTTGGCGATTTTATTAAATGAAGTGAGAGTGACTTGGTTTAAGAGAACGGTACAGACAATCTCCTATTTGCCTTATTTTATCTCATGGGTAGTTGCTGCCAATATCATTATGGTTATGCTCTCCTCTGACAATGGAATCGTTAATATTCTGTTGCTAAAGCTGGGAGTCATCGATTCTTCTCAAATGTGGCTGGGGAAACCGGACCTGTTTTGGTGGATTATCGGGATCGCGAATGTGTGGAAAAATGTAGGGTGGAACGCCATCATCTATCTGGCGGCAATCTCCGCTATTGAGCCACATCTCTATGAGTCGGCGGATATCGATGGAGCCAACCGGTTGCAAAAGATCCGTCATATCACCCTTCCAGGTATAAAACCAACGATCGTGATTTTGCTCATCATGAGTATTGGTCACGTCATGCAGGCCGGTTTTGAACAGCAGTACTTGCTAGGAAACAGTTTGGTTAAGGATAAATCGATGGTCTTCGATATTTTTGTATTGGAGTACGGCATACGCCTATCACGCTATTCCTTTGCAGCAGCAGCAGGCATATTCAACAGTGTCGTCAGTATCGCCATGCTATTAATGGCCAACTACATTGCGGGTAAAATGGGTGAAGAAAGAATTATATAAGGTGGGGACTGGGCATGTACCGTACAAAACAGCTATTAACAGGCAGTAATCTGTTTGACATCATCAATACGATTCTATTGAGCTTATTGTTAGTATTTACGTTATACCCTTTTCTCAATGTAATAGCGCTTTCACTTAATGATGCAACGGACAGTATGAAGGGTGGCATTTATTTGTTGCCCAGAAAGTTTACTTTATTTAATTATCAGGATTTGATTCGAGATTCCCATATTTGGCATGCGGGTATGATTTCTCTCCTCCGTACAGTGATTGCCGTTGTTTCAGGTGTGTTTCTAACGGCGATGGTGGCGTACACAATCAGTCGGAAGGATTATGTGTTGCGAAGTTTCATTACGATGGCTTACGTATTCACCATGTATATTGATGGCGGACTCATTCCCACTTACTTTCTAATCCGGGATGTTGGATTGGTCAATAACTTTGCGGTTTATGTGCTTCCTGGTATCGTAACAGCCTTTAATCTGTTGGTAATCAGGACGTATATTCATTCCTTGCCGGAGAGTTTGAATGAATCTGCCAAGATAGACGGGGCTGGTGACTTTCGCATCTTTATACAAATCATATTTCCATTGTGTATGCCTGTACTTGCTACAATCGCGCTATTCATTGCTGTTTCGCAATGGAACGCATGGTTCGATACGTTCCTGTACGCATCTAATAATCCGAATTTAAGCACGCTTCAATATGAGCTCATGAAGATTTTACAATCAGCGAATCAACAAGTGACGGGAACCATGGAGCAAGCTTTACAGGATGCATCGGCTGGGCAAACCGAACATGCGGTTACACCAGGATCTATCCGAGCAACGATGACCGTCGTATCCAGTTTGCCAATCATTCTCGTGTATCCTTTCTTACAACGCTATTTCGTCAAAGGCTTAACGCTTGGCGGTGTGAAAGGATAGATTTCTCAATCTTTTGACTAGGAATAAAGGAGGGATAATAATGTTTTCAGGAAAAATGAAAGGTCTTCAGCTCATCTTGTTTCTTACATTCATGATGGTTTTGTCGCTTCTACATCCTTTGACTGGAATGGCTGCGATAGATTCAACGGTGCCTTCCGGGCAGATTGCGTCTAACCTGTTTGCGAATCCTGACTTCGAGACAGGAACAGTGAATGGCTGGACAGCGCGTGGGAACTCAACACTTACGGTCAATAGTGATGCTCATACGGGTGCATACAGCATGAAGGTTGTCCGTACCGCTGCATTTCGCGGTGTGCAGCAGGCGGTTTATGGCAAGATGAAGGTAGGCAGTGAATACGACATCAGTGTATGGGTCAAGGTGGATACTGCGGGTGCCGGGAAGGAGATCCGGCTTACGCTGGATAAGAGTATCGATGGAGGAACGAAGCCCAGCGTGTTTAAAGGAGTGGGCTCCGCCAAAAATTTGGTAGCCGGACAATGGACCCAAATTCAAGCAACTTATAAAGTAACGGAGGAAATTTCGGGAGCGATTACGAACTTGACTCTGTATTTGGAATCCGCTACAGATGCCTTCGATATCTATGTGGATGATGCAGTTCTTTTGGAGAAACCCAATGAACTGATCAGTAATCCGGGTATGGAGCTTGGAATCAGCCCTTGGCAAATTCGGGGCAGCGGCGTTGTTCTCCAAGCTGTCTATGCGCCACAGCCTGTGTATAATGGAACGAAAAGTCTGCTGGTGTCAGGACGCAGTGCGAACTGGAAGGGCGTCATGCAGCCGATGCTAAGTAAGCTTGTAAAAGGGAAGACCTACATCGTATCCGCCTGGGTAAGACTTCCGGAAGATAAAGAGGAAAAGGTGAATCTAAGTCTCCAGAAGGTGATTGGTGGCGTAACCTCTTATCAGGGTGTAGCTAACGTGAATGCAAATGGGCAGGCATGGAAGCAGATCTCAGGCGCATTTACGTTAGAGTATACAGGTACTTTATCGTCGCTCGATCTGTATTTCGAGACGGCAAGCACGGGAACTGATTTCTACTTAGATGATGTCAGCGTGGTGGAGAAGGTTATTCCTCCGAAGGTTGTCGAAACCAATATCCCCTCGTTGAAGGATGTTTTTGCCGCTGATTTCCCCATAGGGGTTGCTTTGCCGCCCGATTATCTCAATGGCGATGTGCACAGTGATTTAATCAAGAAGCATTTCAACAGCATAACCGCTGAGAACTCCATGAAGCCATCTTATCTCCAGCCTAGGGAAGGTGAATTCACTTTTGATACGGCCGATGTCTATGTGAATTTCGCACAAGCGAACGGGATGAAAGTACGTGGGCATACATTGGTCTGGCATCAAGGCGTCGGCAATTGGATGTTCGTGGATGCATTAGGTCAACCTGCGACAAAAGAATTGCTGTATGCGCGATTGGAGAACCATATCAAAACGATTGTTGAGCGGTACAAAGGCAAGATTTATGCCTGGGATGTTGTCAACGAAGCGATCGATGCCAGTCAACCGGATGGATTCCGCAGAACCAATTGGTATAGTATAGCGGGGCCGCAGTTTATTGAGAAAGCGTTCCAATATGCGCATGAAGCAGACCCGGATGCGAAGCTTTTCTACAATGAATTCGGTATATTCGAATCATCTGCCAAGCTGGACTTCACCATTAGCATGATTCAGAACCTGCTTGCAAAGGGAGTACCTATTCATGGAATCGGCGTACAAACGCACAATACGATTTATATTCCGGATAAAGATACAGTAGATCGTACGATGGCGAAGTTAGCAGCACTTGGCATAGAGATTCAGATTACGGAGATGGACATGTCCATCTACAAAAATGCCACTGAAAAGTATGATGCCATTGCCGATAAGCAAATTGTGGACGCACTGTTAGTTCAGCAAGCTTATCAATTTAAAGACATGTTCGAAGTTTTCAATAAGTATAAAGCGAATATTACAGGCGTTACGTTTTGGGGATTGGCGGATGATCGCACTTGGCTAGACAGCACACCGGGTGGTAGAAAGGATCTTCCTCTACTTTTTGATGAATCTTTAAAGGCTAAGTCTGCATATTGGGCGTTGGTAGACCCAAGTAAGCTTCCAGTACTCATTCAAACGATACATGCTGAACAGAGCGGGGCCTTGACGATCGATGCTGCCGGACTCGAGAATCCTGTATGGGATTATATGACGCCAGTTACGGTTACAGGGAGCACGTATACAAGCGCTTCTTTCAAGACGCTATGGCATGACAACGCCTTGTATGTCAAAGTAGAAGTGGTTGATCACACGGTAGACGCCTTGGACGCAGTAAAGTTGTTTGTGGATGGTAACAACCGCAGAACAGCGGTTTATGATCAGGATGATCATGCCTATACGTTTAGCAGGCTGCAGACTCAAAGTAGTGATAGCAGCTATACGCAGGAGGAAGCAGGCGGTTATAAGGGCATTTTCCGTTTGCCGTTAGATAGTACCCTATCTGCTGTAGGTAAAAACATAGGATTTGATGTTAGTGTAACGAATGGCGCAGAAACGATTCATTGGAATGACACGTCTGGTCAGCAAGCTGTCACGATGGCTAATGTGGGTTTGTTGAAATTTACCCCTGCTTCCTTATACGCTGAAGCAAGAAAAGGTACACCTATCATTGACGGAGAGATAGACGCAAGCTGGGACGAGAGCAGTATCCATACGACCGAAAGGTACTCAGCAACTTCAACAGTGCAAGGGGCAAAAGGGAAATTCCGTACCCAGTGGGATGACCAGTATTTATATGTATTGGTTGAGGTGGATGACCCGTTATTAAGCGCAACGAATGCCCAAACCCATTTACAGGATTCCGTCGAAATATTTATTGATGAGAATAATCATAAAAGTAGTTTGTATGAGAACGATGATGCACAAATTCGCTTCAATTATTTGAATCAAATCAGCTCTCGAGGGACATTCCTAAGGGATCAGCTGCAATCGGTTACCAAGACGGTATATGGAGCAGACAATCATGTCCTTGGTTATCGGGTGGAAGCTGCAATCCGCTGGAATAAGATTACCCCTGTGCCAGGTCATGTTATGGGATTTGACGTTCAAGTTAATGATGATCCAGGCATCGGAACAAGAAATAGTGTGGCTATGTGGAACAACTTAACGGATTCAGGTTGGGTGGACACTTCGGGCTTCGGCGTTATCCGATTAGTTGACGGTGCAGTCCCTGCTGGGACAGAAGTTGCTCTGACGGGTGACGAGCAGGTGAAGATTGGCGAAACATATACGCTTGACTATGGATTAAAGGGAGCACGCAATGTCTCAGCACAGGATGTTACACTGACTTATGATAGTCAGGTGTTTGAGTTGATCGACGCGCAGCCACTCGCAGCAAACACCCTTATCTTGAACCAGACGTCGAGCAGTCCTGGAGGCACCGAGAGATTCGTCTTGGCGACAACCGACGCTAGTCACGCTTTAAATGGCGATGTGCCTGTACTGCGTTTTACCTTCACAACGAAGACCACGACGAGCGGTTCGAAATTTGGGATCGGCCCAGTTCTAGTAGCGGACGGAATCGGGAACGAGCAGCTGACTTTACCTTTAGAGAAAACGGTCATCGTTGCAGCCATACTGGATAAGACGGTGCTGCAGGCTGGTGTGCAGCAAGCTCAGGCTATGTATGCTGGAGCGCTGGAGGGTTATGCCAACGGCCAATATATCACAGGAGCGAAGGCAGCGTTGCAAGTGGTGATTGAAGTTGCCGAAGCTGCTTTGGTCAAGCCGGATGTTACACAAGAAGAATTGGATCAGGCCGTGGTGCAACTTAATCAGGCAGTCGCTTTGTTCACAAGTAAGCTGATTACGGCTAGCACAGGAGATATCGCTGGAATAGGCGGACTTCCTGATGGCAAAATTAGCGTCGCTGATTTAGGATTTGTGTCTTATCATTTTGGCACAACTTCAACAAGTGCCAACTGGACTGAAGTAAGCAAAGCCGATATCGATAGGAATGGCGTTATTGATATTTACGATCTAACTTTTGTGGCAAGAAGATTAGTGTAAGCGAGGCGTTATACTACAGTGAGGACAGTCGAATGAATCGGCTTGTCCTTTTTTTTATTTGTAAACTTGAAAACTTTGCACCATTGGCACTAGCAAACCGAGCAGAAGCCGTTGTTGTTCTAAAACGACTTAGATACAATTAAAGGACATCGCTCTATTTAGACCGAATTTATGTCTACGAAGTCCTATTTCCTATTTGAAATTACGGGGTGAAAGTGTTGAAGCTATTTGCTAAACCATGGTCGTTTTCAGTGACTCTCCATATCTTGTTAGTCGTCATGGTTGTCTTTCCGATTGTGACAATCAGTACCATGATTCTCCAAGTATACAAACGTGATTTACTGCAGCAAACAACGGAGCGAACCCTGCAAACCCTCCATGCGGTCACCTATTCAGCCCAGCAGGAGATCAGTAAAATTGAATACGCTGCTGCTGCAGTCGGTGTGGATCGAGATGTTTTATCAACTGCAACCGCTTTATCTCAATCAGATGAGAGTGATCGGTTCAAGTATATTAACGAGTTGACACTTGCGCTAAGCAGATACACCTACTCGATGTCCAGCCAGGTACTGGCGATCCACTTTTTCTATAAAGATGGCGGTGTGTATTCATTTAAGCAGAACTTGACCAAGGACGAGCGGGAGCTGCGTTCAGAGGCATGGTATCGGAAATTACTACAGCAAAAAGATAATGTTCAATTTCTTAGTCTTCAGCAAACCCTCTTATATGGTGTGACTGTACCTTTAGCTGTAGCAGCGGCTATTGCCCCCAGTGACTACCATACGCTAAGTAACGTCGAAATGATTTATTTTTCACTGAATGAGGAAGCGTTTGATAAAATCTTGCGACAGCAGCCCAACGACGATTCCACCTATGTCATTGTCAGCAAGGAAGGCCAAGTGGTCACAGCCAGCTACAATTGGGACCAAGCGAGCTTAACGTCGGCAAAGCTGGAACAAATCAGAGGAGCGCGAGAAGGACATTTTATCGATCAGGTTAGTGATCGTCAGATGTTAGTAACTTATGCAAGCGTTGGAGATACAGGTTGGAAAGCGATTCAAGAGATACCTTACAGTAAGGTAACGGCCAATTATGAACGTATTTTTAAGTTTGTTCTATTCGCAACCATCGCGGTTATCGTTGTATTTCTGTTGATTTCCTTTTATTTAGTTCATAGTTTAACTAGGCCTATTCACGTATTAGTCCGTAAAATGTCCCTTGTGATGTCAGGGGAGCTGAACGCCAAGATTGGGACTTCTAAAATTGCCGAAATGGCAGCGCTGGGCAGAACGTTTAATCATATGCTTGATCAAATTAAGCTGCTTCTACGGCAGCGAGAGGAACAAGAGCAAGCGAAGCGCAAAGCAGAGTTTGCTGCCTTGCAGTCGCAAATTAATCCGCACTTTCTAATAAATACATTGAATGCCATCAAGTTAATGGCGCTGATCAGCAAGGCGGACAACATCCGTAACATGACCAATGCTCTGATGCGTCTGGTATCCTCTTCTTTTAACCGAGGTGGCGTGCTTATCCGTTTTTCCGATGAAATCGCAAATTTAAAGCATTACCTCTACATCATGGAAATTCGTTACGGTAACAAATTTGAAGTTGAATGGCATATCGATCCACGGGCAGAATCGAAGTATTTACTCAAGCTGCTCATTCAACCGATTCTGGAAAATAGCATCGTACACGGTATGGCTGGCAAAGAAACGAGTGGTAAAATCGTGATCCAAGCCTCTATTCATGAAGGAAGCCTGCACATTGTGATCTCCGATAATGGCGAGGGGATGACAGATGAGCAGCTCGAGGCGTTCCGTACAAGGCGCAGTCCACATACGTTTTCAGGCATGGGCGTTGCGAATGTCCATCACCGGATTCAGCTGCACCATGGCGAGGATTACGGCATTATTTTGACTGTGAATGAGCCCAAAGGAACGAAGGTGTCGATGAAAATTCCGATTATTCATCGTGATCAGGAAGAAGAGCGTCCGCTTAAGTTGGAAGCATAATGCAGTTCATAAAAGATCAACTTCATAGCCGAAAAGATCATTTGGATGCGTTTTCATCCCGTGTATGATAAAGACAGGTTAAACAACTAACCGAAATAACGCAACATTCATTGGAGGGGTTTCAAGAATGGGGAAAAGTAAATTAGTAAGCACGATGCTAGTGGGCGGACTTGTTATGCTGAGTGCATTAACAGGATGCTCCAAGGATACGGCAGCACCCGCAGCTGCTTCAGTCAAACCAGCCGAAAGCAAAGCGGCGGCAGCGACGCCAAAACCAGCGGATCCCGTTAAGTTGAAGCTTGCGATGTGGGATGCCAAAGGCGACCTGAAGTTCTGGACAGATAAAGTGAAGGAATACACGAAGTTGAAGCCGAACGTGACCGTAGATATTGAGATGGTGCCGGATAATGGCGGTCAATACTTGAAGGTACGATTAGCTGCCAATGATTTGCCAGATCTGTTCTACCTCAAACCTGCGCATATGCAAATTTACAAACAATCCCTTCTTCCACTCGATGACTTAGCAGGGGCGAAGAATAATAAGTTTCCAGCGAAAATTGATGGGAAAATATTAGGTGCACCGCTTGTTTCTTTCTCGGAATTTGTCTACTTCCACCCAAGTATCTTCAAAGAGTTGAACTTGGACGTGCCGAAAACGATGCCTGAGTTCTTGTCCACGATGGAGAAAATTAAAACGAATGGTAAATATACACCTATCGCAATTGGCGGCAAGGAAGACTGGACGTTCTATCCATTCATGGAGTTCGGCCCTCACATTCTGTCTGGGGATGAGAACTACTTAGCGAATTTGGCCAAGACGCCGGAGCCGTTCGGTGAGGGCAGTACATTTGATAAAGCTGGGAAGATCATCAAAGAAATGTCCACGAAGAAGTTGGCAGGACCTGATGCCCTATCCATATCCTTTGATCAATCCACACAGTTATTTGAATCTAAAAAAGCAGCAATGATCGCAGCAGGTCAATGGTATTACGGAGACTACGCGACAAAAGTAAAAACGGATGAAGATCTTGGCGTATTCCCTCTTCCTTTCCGCAGCACAGAAAGCGAGCCACTAACATCCATGACCGTATCCGATATGAATATCGGGATTAACAAAAACAGTAAAAATGTAGAAGAGGCGAAAGCATTCTTCGACTGGATGTTCAGTAAAGATGTGTACCAATCCTTCATTAATACGGCGCAACAGTTCTCGACGATCAATGGTGTGAGTACGGACCTTCCTTTCTTTAACAAATGGACAGAAAAGTATCCGTTTAAACCATTTATCTACTCAGCAACGGATGAAGGCTTTGCCAAAGTGAGCGGTGCGGCACAATTTGATTTCAAAAAAGCTGCACAAGAAATATACTCTGGTAAACCGATTGACACCTTGGAAAAAGAATTGAACAACAAGTGGAAGAAAGCGGTTGAATCGAACAAATAGGTAATTACATAGAGGGTACTATCTGAGCGATTGGAATAGTGCCCTCTCTTGTATACAGGAGTGATTATATGAATTATCGCATGCAGCAGAAAGTCGTCATCGTTTCGTTTCTATTCGTACCTGTTGCGCTTTTGCTTTTGTTTCTGATCTATCCGACTTTGCAGTTGTTTCGCTACAGCTTCACGAGTTGGGATGGGTATAGCCCAAGTTTTAAGTACATTGGCTTGAACAATTATAAGCAAATGCTGTTTGATTTCCCTGAAGCTTGGCATGCCATTCGAAACAATGTCACGTATTTTATTTTACATGCCATTGCCATCCCGCTTGAAATCATCATGGCTGTTCTCTTAACAAGAGCACTGCGTGGGAGCGCGTTTTTCCGTTTCTCGGTGTTAATGCCTTACATTATCAATGGTATCGCGGTAGCTTATATGTTCAGCTATATTTATAATCCGATCAATGGTCCATTGAATGAGCTTTTGAAAGCGATGGGGCTTGAATCATGGATTCAAAGCTGGCTAAGCGATGCGAAGATCGTGAATTATTCATTGGTCGTTGTTTCTTTATGGCGTTACAGCGGCGTGCATATCGTGTTGTTTCTAGCAGGACTGCAATCGATTCCGAAAGATCTGTATGAAGCGGCAGAAATTGATGGGGCTAATTTTTGGCAGCAGCAGAGGTATGTAACGCTCCCAGGCATCCGACGCGTGATCGAAATTATTTTGTTCATGAATGTATCTGGAGCCCTTCTGCAGTATGATATTCCGCTTGTTATGACGAACGGCGGTCCAGGCAGTGCAAGCAGCACATTTGGACTCTTTTCACTCCAAACGGCATTTACTTACAACAATTACGGTCTAGCCTCAGCGATGGCAGTTATTCTCTTACTTATGATAATTATTTTCTCATCGTTGCAAGCATGGATCGTGAAAGACAGGAGTGAGGCTTAGCATGGAACGTGCACTATCGTTTGAACCAATGAGAAAGCAGCCGCTGCCAAGCCGTACAGGATCGATGAGCAAACAGCGTGTAGTTGCTAATATCGTGTACTATATGCTTTTTACGCTTATGGCTATCCTGATTTTCGTACCCATTTTACTCGTTGTATTTGGTTCATTTAAAACGAATTTGGAGCTTGCCGAAACGTCGCCGTTTTCGCTTCCGAAGAGCTTTCTTCATATCGACAATTACGTGAGTGCTTTGAAAGAAGGCAACATGATTCGCGGGCTTGGTAACTCGTTCCTGCTTGTCGTGTTGAGTATGCTTGGCAATATGCTGCTCGGGACGATGACCGCGTTTGTACTCAATCGTTTTCAATTCCGCATGAAAAAGTGGATTCTCCTCCTTTTTATGATGGCGATGATTATTCCGGCTTACACGACAGAAATTGCCCGCTTTCAGCTCTTGCATACACTCGGCGTTTATAATACGCTCGGGGCACCGCTTCTTATTTATATTGGTACGGATATTATGCAGATTTACATTTACATGCAATTTCTCGAAAAGATTTCGGTACAGCTTGATGAGAGTGCTATGCTGGATGGTGCTTCTTATGTTCGAATCTTCCGCTCGATCATTTTCCCGCTGCTGCTGCCTGCAACGGCAACACTGGCGATTCTAAAAAGTGTAACGATCATGAATGATATCTTCGTTCAGCAGTTATATATGCCTGACAAGAAACTGGCGACGCTGGCTACTTCCTTAACTTCATTCGTGAGTACACGCAGCTCAGACTTGTCCATGCTCTGTGCAGGTATTATTATCGTTTTATTGCCGAGTGCCATCTTCTATATCGTTTTTCAGCGGTATATTTTTAAAGGACTTATGGATGGCGCGGTGAAAGGATAAAGACGAAGGAATCAACTTCACAGATGGGGGATGGACAGGTTGTTTAAAATGATGATTGTCGACGATGAACCGCTTGTTCGTCTAGCGCTTCAACATATGATCGATTGGGATAGCATGGGCATCCAGGTGGTTATTGAAGCGGGCGATGGTATGGAAGCTCTGGCTATTCTGGAGGAGCATGGCGATATCGATCTGATGCTGCTTGATATTGAGATGCCCAGACTGGGCGGCATTGAGCTGCTGCGAGCGCATCCGGCAATTGTACAAAAGCGAAGACCTGTCGCCATCATGCTGAGCGCCTACAGCGAGTATAGTTATGTCAGAGAAGCCTTCGTGCTTGGCGCCATTGATTTCATCGTAAAGTCGGATATGGATGAGGAACATCTAGTTCCTGTTGTTTTGAAGGCACTCAATGAGCTTCGAACGCAGGAGACGCCAACGTCTATTGTTGAACGTATGGATGAAGAGATCGATCGGAAGAGTGAAACCATTCGGCAGCTCATATCCATCAATCCACAGCAAGATGAATCAGCCTATGCTGCTGCAGGGGCTGGTATCACAGAGTGGCTCGAAGAATCGAATCAGTTGGTTGCCGTGATTACCATTTCGCAAGGCTCATCTGAGGGGGAAAGGACGGGGAGAAGCTTAAAAGATGGTCTGACGCAGCGGTTTATCATGCAGTCTGTGCAAACTGTTCTGGACGCCACGTCAATGAAGCATGTCTTATATGGGAAAAGCCAGTCCGAATATGTACTATTCTGTTCGTTCGCAGCATTTCGAAGTGAAAGTATAATTCGAGAAAAAGTGCAGGCTGCCTTCTCGATGATTCAAACGCGACTCCATCAATATGTCAATGTGTCCGTGTCGATCGGGATTAGCGATCTAGCAAACGGCATAAAGGCATGGTACCGGTTGTATCAGCAAGCAGCCCATTTGGCCTCCATGAGTTATTTTGCCGGATTTAATAAAATGTTCTATCCTGAAAGCTGTATGGAGCTGGGGAAGTACGGTACGGAGAGCGGAATTGAACATGCCCGTAAGTTGCAGGTTACGTTGAAATCAACAGGAGCAGGCATTGCACAGCTGCTAGAGCAAAGTAATGCTCAGTTATGGTCGAAGGAATTTGAGCAGATGGAGCTGCTGCTTGGGCAAACATGGGGATGGAGACCGCAAGATGTCCACACCACGTTTGAGGATTTGCTTTGGGAGCTTGGCGGGCTGCTGTATCGCAAAGGGATTCGTTGGGATGACCTCGACGAAGAACTCCAGCATCCTTTTGAATATATGAAGAGTTTGGAGACATTAGATGAAACGAAAACCTGGTTGCAGCGCCTGTGCAGTCAGTTATTCCAACACATTCACGGCATGACAATAGAGGTTAATTATAGCAGTGTTGTCACACTAGCCAAGCAATTTCTGGATCTCCATTATACGGAGGACGTTAATCTCACGTTGATCAGCGAAATGGTTGGGGTTAGCGAAGGCTATTTAAGCAAGCAATTTACCAAAGAGGTCGGTTGTAATTTTATCCACTACTTAACCAATTTACGCATTGAGGAATCGAAACGGTTAATGAAAAAGAAGGGCAGTAAAATTACGGATATTGCTGAAACGGTCGGGTATTTGAATGTCGAGCATTTCAGCAGAATGTTCAAGAAAACGACGGGATACAGCCCGAAGCTGTATCGGGAGAGTTTGATGAACGGGTAGTGGACTGTGAAGCATCATGAGTTTTCAGTACGCATTGTTCTCAGCTTACGGTACGTGCTGGGAGATTGTCCGAATGCTTTCTTAAATAGCTTGGAAAAGTGAAACTCATCATAAAATTGCAGCTTGGCTGCAATTTCTTTCAACGATAAGCTAGTGGTTTCGAGAGCAACTCTCGCAGACGCTAGCTTTAGTTTTAGTAGATAATCGGTAGGCGACAGGCCTGTCAGCGTACGGAAGCGGGTGAAAAAGGTCGTCCGTGACCATCCGCTAAGTTGGAGCAGGTCTTCAATTCGAATTTGTTTGTCCAAATTCCGATGAATGTAGATGAGGATCTTATTGAGCTCCGTATGATAGGAAAGTCCAACCACGGAATGTTCTCTCGTAAACAGCAACATAATTTCTTGCAAGAGGATGTTGGAAGCATACGCGTGGCCAAGAGGTTGAACAATTAAACTGTCAATCATCCGTTCGCATAATTGTATGGCTTCTGCCATTTTGCCGGTAGAGATAACTTCCCTTATCGGAAGTTTTAGATTTCGGGTCATATTCAGTTGGCTGAAATCTATAAAATAAAACTTCCAATCATTATTCACACATTTGTACATGGAAGGAATGCCGCTCTCCACGAAGAAAAAGGTGTTTTTCTCCAGCTCATACGTCTGATTGGCTATTCGTATGCTGCCATTTCCATCATAGGTGATAAATAAACCGGGGAACTGAAAGCCCTCTCGTTGAAATACTTCATAGCTATTATCGGCATGAACCTTCCAGATGGAGTGAAGTACGGGTGTAGGAACGTCGTTCTTTTCTAACTCGTAGGGGATGTTGATAAAAGTCATGGTCGTGACCTCCATTTGATTGATGTTGTACGATTATACATGAAATAATAACGTAAATCCATGGTTCAAACCATCTTTTCCTCCTATACTTAGACTATAAGTAAGAAATGACGAGGAGCGTGGATCCACATGTTAGTGAAGGTAGGCAGCCGCGAATTAGAATTGCATGGAGAGCATTTAACTGAACTAAGAAGTTCCAATGATATTTTTCATGATATAAGAGCTTTGCGTGAGCGAATGGAGGAGGACGGGTACTTACTCATTCGCGGATTCCATGATCGGGACAAAGTGTTGGAGGCTCGTAAGAGTATCTTGGAGAAGATGGCTCAGATGGGGAAACTAGATCGCGACACACAGCTTGAAGAGGGCGTGATGGCCGATGGCAGCAAAACCATTTTCATGGGGGGCACGAATGAAGATTTGCCTGCTCTCTTGAACGTCTTGAATGGCGACCATATTATGCGCTTCTTTGATGAGTTTCTTGGGGACAAATCGTTAACCTATCACTATAAGTGGCTGCGAGCCGTTGGGAAAGGTGATTTTACAGGGGCGCACTATGATATTGTTTATATGGGGAGAGGAACCCAGAATGTCTATACGGTATGGTCCCCGCTGGGAGACGTATCTTATGAGATGGGCGGGCTAGCCATTTGCCTCGGCTCGCATCGTTTCGAGAAATTGAAGGCGTCCTATGGCTCCAAGGATTCTGATCGTGACGGGGTTAATCACTATACGGATGATCCGTTGTTCATAACGGAGAAATTTGGTGGTAAATGGGCAACAACGGAATTTCAGGCAGGGGATGTGCTCATTTTCGGTATGTTCTTGATGCACTGTTCTCTCGAAAATACGACGAATCAATACCGGATCAGTGTAGATGCGAGGTATCAGTCGATGAACGAGAAGGTAGACGAAAGATGGAGCGGTAAGAAACCGAAGGGCCATTCCAAATAAGGGGATTGCAGCGCCCTCAAGTCCACATTAGTTTGGTCCGCCAGGCTATATGCCGACAATCCCTTTCCGAATGAGCCAGTGAGTGATTTGTGGACGACGTGTCTATGGATGGCTAATCGGTTGCGTGAGACATGCGTGTGAAATAGAAGGGTTCCTCCCATGAGGCGGACCTTTCTTTTTTTTTGATGTGCCAGGGCGAATACCGTCATGGGTTTGGGGAAGCGAAGCTTAACCCTTCTGTAATTGTGTGTGAGTATGTATGACATGCTGGTAGTAAGGAGAGTGGGGAAGAGAAGAGGGCGTAGTTGTAGAAGTTGGAAAAGGAAATGTAGTGAATGAGATTAGGAGAAGTAGAAGTAGAAGTAGAAGTAGAAGTAGAAGTAGAAGTAGAAGTATGGAGGGCTGAATTATGATTTAATTGGATGAAAATTTCGTAATTCCCCTGTGCGCCAGATGAATAGATGGATTTTCTCCAGTTAAATAATGGGATTTTCCGAGTAAAAGCACAATAGATGGAAAACCTGCAGTTAATCGTAACCATTTCACCCGATATGAACAAAAGAGGTAGTTTTACCTACATATTTTCCAGTTAAATCGAATTTATGAGGAAATTTCTCGTAAATAGCTGTATTTTTTCCAGTTAGTACAACTATCTAATACACTAGCCTCAACTTAGAATTGTAGTCATAACCAAAAAAAGCTAGAATAAAAAATATGGCAATTATCGAAAGTATATAGCGATGGTAATAAAGCATTAACAGCTGAGGAGATTTTGTTGTGGTCGAAGTAAGTTGATTTTGGTGGAAAAACGTTCCTAGGAGGGAATAGCAAAAATGAACACAAGTAAACGACTTGAAGAACGATTGACGCCACTTCTTAAAAGTATTATGGAAAAGGGACCGGTGGGCTGCGCCTGTACCGTTGTGCAGCGAGGAGAAGTCATCTACAACGAAACCTTAGGTTATGCGGATTTGGAGAATAAGAAAGCGATTACGCCAGACTCGATCTACCGGATCTATTCGATGACGAAGGTCATCACTTGCGTAGCGGCACTGATGCTGTATGAGAAAGGGCTTTATCTGCTTAACGATCCATTGGAGGAATACCTGACAGAGTTCAAAAATGAGCAGGTGCACCGTGATAACGAATATGGCACCAAGTCTATCTCTCCTGCGGCGGGTCCGATCCTAATCAAGGATCTATTCACGATGACCTCAGGACTTACCTACGGTGGAGACGGTACGGAAACCGAACGGAAAACCCGCATCATCATGGAGAACGAGAATGCGACAGAGGATATGCGGTCTTTGTCCAAAGCATTGGCGTCCGTTCCGCTGGATTTCGATCCTGGCACACGCTGGAAGTATGGTTCGAGCCACGATGTCTTAGCCGCATTGATCGAAGTTCTGTCTGGACAAACACTCGGAGAGTTTCTGCAGAAGGAAATTTTTGATCCGCTAGGGATGACAGACACATTATTCCGAATATCGGAGGACAAGCGGGATCGTCTCTGCGCCATCTACGATCGTGCAGAAGACGGCACGCTTACGCCGACGACAAGGATGGACTCACGTTATCAAGCCGGATGCCGTAATGAAAGCGGCGGAGCTGGCCTGCTTTCGACGATTGGAGATTACAGCCGGTTTGCTCAGCTGCTTGCGAAAGGCGGGGAGCTTGAAGGGGTGCGGATTCTTAGTCCGAAGACGATTCAATTGATGGCGACTAATCATTTAAGTCCGCAGCAGCTTAAGGATTATAACTGGCAGCAGTTGCGGGGGTACGGGTATGGTTTAGGCGTCCGTGTCATGAACGATCCTGCAGCCGGTGGCATCAACGGATCCATTGGTGAATTCGGCTGGGCGGGCCTTGCTGGGTCGTACTTGTTGATTGATCCGAAGGAAGAACTGTCAGTCGTGTACATGCAGCAGATGATTCCGAGCCTGGAGCCCTACATACATCCCCGATTGCGCGCAGCAATTTATGGGGCATTGGGCTAAGGCGAAGTTTCTAGTAATCATTTAAACTGTGGACCCAGCCTCATTGGCTGGGTTCTTTTTTAGATTAAAACCTAATATCGGGAGAACGACCGACTTATGATGGAAATTTCCATAAGGTACATGACAAGAAATTGCTGCTACTCAAACGCAAGAATTTACAGTCAGGTGTAATAAAGGAGGGTTTGGTTAAGCCAACTTTGGAAGGAACGCCATAAGTCGGCCCATCAAGTAAGTTGTTACCCAACATTGTGCTGGATGGGTAAGCGCGGTAAGGGACTAGCCGTCCCATCTTACTCGATTCGCGCTTGCGAGGACTAAAGTGCTGTGAAAGGGAACCACGTTCCGTATCTTCGGCAAGGTCCGGAGATTTGAAGAGATATCACGCTTCAGTAGGCGCGCGGGTACCCCTAAAGCTTCTTCATGACCTCGAAAATGCGCAAATCGTTAATCGTTTGGATAACCATCGTCGAATCGGGCATTTGGAATTTCTTCAGAATGGAATTGATCTGCTTCTTGATCGTTTCATACTCGACGCAGCGTTCTTCGGCAATTTGCTTTCGCTTCTTGCCTTCGCATAACAGCCTTAGCACCTGCAATTCACTGGGTGTAAGCTCCGAAATGATATGAATAACATTCAGCAGGGAGCTCTCAACTCGCTTCACACGAACAAATTCTTCGCGTATCTTCTCGGCGATCATCGGGCGGATAGGCGAAGCATTCACGAAGGCGGAGCGCACGGCTTCCATGATCTCGACATCAGCAGCATTTTTGAGCAAATAGTCGGTGATGCCCGTCTGGAAGGCCGCGAAAATAAAGTTCTCATCCTTGTGAACGGTGAGTACGATAATTTTCATCCGAGGGTATTTTTCGTTAATTAATTTCGCCGCTTGAATACCTGCAAACTGGGATTCCATCTCGATATCCATGAGAATCACATCTGGTTGATGCAGTGCTGCTTGAATGACGGCATCATGTCCCGATGAAGCACGCGCCACACAGGCAAAATCAGCATGTTTGGCGAATGTCCTTTCCAGCCTTCTGAGGTGGGCTTCCATGTCATCGGCGATGAGAATACGGATAGGTTGTTGTGTCATTGTGCAGTCCTCCCCTTTCGTCAGCTGTCTAATTCTTTAGATAATCGGCAGGAACACCGTAAAGGTCGTTCCAACGTCTTTCTTGCTTTCTACGACAATCTTGCCATCGTGGCCAAGGATGATTTTATGACAGTAGGACAAGCCGATCCCCCAGTTGTTTACCGATGCTTTCGTAGTAAAAAAAGGATCAAAAATCGCCTCCAAATGCTCCTCGGGAACGCCAGGGCCATTATCGGCAATCCGGATAAGCGCCCAGCCGTTCTGCTGACTCCGTTCGACTACAATGCGGCCATCATCCCGGAACTGCAGGGATTCGCTGGCATTGAGGAGCAGATTATAGATAGCTTCAGTCAAATGGCTGGAGTCAATATAGCTAGTAGCGGGCAATGTGTCAGGCACATAGTCGATTTGGCAACCAATAGCTTGTTCGCTTAACCGAGCAATAGCCTGCCCAACCGGAAGATCGATGGACATCGGCTGGAGATTCAGGTTCATATTTTTCAACTTATCTGCGGCTTCGTTAATACTGGTGAGTGCCGACTGCGACGATTGTAAAATCAAGTCAAGACTATATACGGATTCGCTGTCCGCCTGATGGCGTTCTTTCAGATAGGTTGCTTCGGACTGTATGCCGATCAGATGATTTTTGAGGGCATGTGTAAAAGCACGCGTTCCGAGCGTAGCCGTGTCGATGCTTTTATTGATTTGAATATCGCGGTTTTTGCGGTAATTCTCAATCGAGTTAAATTTGTACACCAGGTAAATCATCAAGATTAGTGTTAAATAAATGGCAAA
Organism: Paenibacillus plantarum; assembly: GCF_013141695.1. Lineage (GTDB taxonomy): Bacteria > Bacillota > Bacilli > Paenibacillales > NBRC-103111 > Paenibacillus_E > Paenibacillus_E plantarum. The sequence goes on along the minus strand of NZ_WHNY01000091.1, from coordinate 11,742 downwards.
AGGAAATACAGGTAGTAAGATCGACTGATAGCCAAGGGGTGGCTGCAGATAGTTGAAATATCCTTTCAAATACGTTTCCTTGACCAATACTTTCGGGGCCCATGAGAAAATAAATAAATGGATCACAACGAGCGGAATAAAGAGTAGAACATGATACAATGTTAAGTTTTTGATAAACCTAATTTTCGGATAATTCAAATAATAGTTGATGAGCACACCAAAAGCAACAAAAAGTATGAGGTAACGAAGGCTCATTAAGACATTTTCGATCGTGTTCAAGACCAGCAGGCTGTTGATCCAATGGCTGAGTACAATGTGAAAAGCGGGATCATAATAAGCCGTCTCGATGATAAAAAAGAGAGAGATGCCGCCATAAACGAACCGCTGCTTTGAAAGGCTAAGACTGCGGGTGAAGGCGATGGCAAAGCCAAGCAGCGAGCAGTAGAACAGTCCTACGCCGACGTTCAGCATGCGAATGAGCCAATTGGGGTTAAATTTGGTCAGAACCAAGTAATTCCATGTGCCAGGGCTGAAATCAAAGAAACTGTGAATGACATTGAAGTAGTAATTAAATTTACTAAGGTATAACGTGAACGATACGAATGAAAGTACCCAACCGATAATAATGCCGTACATGAAGCGGGTTGACGCATGGTTCAGCTTTTTGTATGTGAATAAAATGGTGAAAATAAGCAGGACTAAGGTAACGAATAGCATCGGATCACTTCCTTCTCAGCAGCCAAAGGGGGGAATAAAACATTCACCTGTCAGACTCCTTGGCATCTACGTATAATTCAAATTAAGAAAACGCAAACAAATCATATCAAAAAAAGGGTGAGTGTCCAATGAAAAAAAGTTTGAAGCTTGGTGTGACTGGCACATTGTTGATGGGATTGTTGGCAGGATGCGGCTCCGCAGGGACAACGGCGGGAGATAAAAATACAACTTCCCCAGATGCCAAAGCGGCACAAGTCAATTTGAAAGCAACTGTACTTACGGATGATTTGGAAACGTTTAAAACGGCTTATGCCGACTTTAGCAAAGAGAATCCGAATATTCAAGTGCAATTCGAAACGATTCCACAAGCGCAGTATTACGAAAAGCTTCGCATGCAGCTCTCCACCGGGGAGGATATCGATGTGTTCGGCGGTAACATGGATGTTTTCTTGGACACAGGAATTTTAGAACCGTTAGACGATTATGTAAAGAAAGCAGGTATTGACGTTTCTGGCTATGGTCCGCTCTACGATTCGTTAAAAGTAAACGATAAGGTATTCGGACTTCCTTACCGTAAATCCAACTGGATGTTGTTCTATAACAAAACGTTATTCGACCAAGCAGGCGTCGCCTATCCGAAAGCAGATATGACATGGAATGAATTCCGTGAATTGGCGAAGAAAATGACGAAAGGTGAGGGCGCTAACAAAATTTATGGCGCATTTTTACATCCATGGGCACAAACGTGGTACATGCAAGGCGTTCAAACGGGTGCTTCGATCATCGATAAAGACTTATCGGCGTTCAAGAAAGGTCTTCAATTCCGGATGGATATGGAAAAAGACGGCTCCATCATGAGCTGGGCAGAGCAAATTACAACATCTGCTCATTATAATTCCGCATTCCAGAAGGGCAATGTAGCAATGAATCTGATCGGCGATTGGCATGTGGCGCAGCTCAGACAAGCAGAAGCTGAGAAGAAAATCAGCTTTGATTGGGACGTTGTTCCGGTTCCGCATCCGGATGGCGTTGCTGCCAATACAAGCTTGGCCACGCCAGTATCCTTGATGGTGAATAAAAACTCTAAGCACAAAGAAGAAGCGTTTAAAGTGGTTCAATTCATGACCGGAGTAAAGGGTGCAAAGCAATTTGCAGCAAAAGGCTTCCTAACAGGCTTTATCAATGATGAAATTCGCAAGACCTATATTGGCGACGGCAGCTTGAAGCCTAAAAACATCCATTACTTCGTTGAACAGAAGGAATATCCGGAATATCCGCTGCTTCCTGGTGTGAAAAACATCTTGGTGGGTAACGTCTACAAGCAAGAGGGTGAAATGGCATTAACGGGCGCTCAAACCGTTGATCAAGCTATTCAAAAGATCGGTCAGCGTGTTGCTTCTGAATGGGCAGATAAGTATGCCAAGGATTACAAAGCAGGCAAGAAATAAGTCATAGAACAGAAACAGTCGGGCTTCGCCAAATGAAGGTGGAGCTCGATTGCTTCAATAGGGGTGAAGTACTATGAAAGTTAAAAGCAAAGCATTACGACGTAATCGGTTGACAGGGTATACATTTTTGCTTCCCAATATACTTGGATTTTTAATTTTCATTTGCTTGCCGGTGTGTGCTTCCTTCCTTATGAGTTTTACCGAATGGAATGGGTTTGGGGAAATTAAATGGGCTGGCATATCGAATTATACGCATTTATGGCGTGACGAAACGTTTCGTATCTCACTGTTCAATAGTTTAATCATGACAGCTGTATCTGTACCGGTGACATTGTTCCTTGCAATTTTGGCAGCAGTCGCCCTCAATAAAGGATTGAGAGGCGTTAAAATATTCCGAACGGCGATTTTCCTGCCGCACATTACAGCAACGATTGCTGTAGCCGTCGTGTGGCAGCTGCTTTATAACCCGACCATGGGTCCTATTAACGGGATACTCAGAAGCATTGGGATCGATAATCCGCCTATGTGGCTGGCTTCAACACAATGGGCACTTGTCTCCGTGATTATCGTAAGTATCTGGCATTCCATCGGTTACTACATGGTACTTTACTTGGCAGGCTTGCAGGGAATTCCTAAGGATCTGTATGAAGCAGCTGAAATCGATGGTGCGGGCAAAGTTGCACAATTCCGCAAAATTACCGTGCCGATGCTGTCGCCTGTTATTTTCTTCACGGTGATTATGGGCATTATCAATTCATTCAAAGTGTTCGATCTTGTGTTCGTCTTGACCAAAGGAGGACCAGGTCGTTCAACGCACATGCTGGTTTACGACATTTACTACACGGCCTTCCAACGCTTTGAATACGGCTATGCCTCGGCGATGGCTTACGTGTTATTCACGATTATTCTCATTATTACGTTGATTCAATTTAGAGGACAAAAACGTTGGGTGAACTATTCCTAACGAGCGGATTGCTTTAGAGAGAAAGGAGAAGCCAGCATGAGTATGCAATTAGAATCAAGTCAGTTAACCATGAGGCTGTCGAAGCGTCCACAGCTTGGCGCAGTAGTGAGAAAAACAGTGTTATATCTCGTTGTTATCGCTGTTGCCTTGTCCATGGTTGTTCCTTTCCTTTGGATGCTTTCCGCATCCGTGAAGTCGGAGGCAGAAATATTCAGCTTCCCGATTCAGTGGATACCGAGCCACTTTTACTGGTCGAATTATAGCAAGGTATGGACGGAACTTCCTTTCTTTACTTATTACTTGAATACGATCAAAATAGCCGTGCTTACCACGTTGCTGCAAATTATCACATGTTCCACAGCCGCGTATGCGTTTGCTAAAGTGAAATTTCCTGAACGGGATAAATTGTTCTTCTTATATGTGGCCACGATGATGGTGCCATATCAGGTCATGATGATTCCTCAATTCATGTTAATGAAGAAAATCGGACTCATTGATTCGCATTGGGCGTTGATTCTATTAGGAGCTTTTAGTCCATTCGGTGTGTTCTTGTTCAGACAGTTCTTCATGGCTATTCCGGAGGAACTCTCAGAAGCGGCCAGAATTGACGGACTAAGCGAGTTCGGCATTTATTCGCGGGTCATTCTACCCTTGATTCGACCGGCGATTGCCAGCTTAACGATTTTTACGTTCATGCATGCGTGGAACGATTTCCTCGGTCCTTTAATCTACTTGAATTCAGATAGCTTATTTACGCTCCAGCTCGGCATGCAGCATTTCCAATCGGAGCATGCGACAGAGTATGGGCCCTTGATGGCAGCAGCGGTTTGCGCCATTATTCCAACCATTCTGATTTACTTTTTGGCCCAAGACCATTTCGTCGAAGGGATTTCCGCAGGCGCGGTTAAAGGGTGAGCCCTACATGAAGCCTAATATCATTTATATTTTTGCAGATCAATGGCGAAAGCAAGCGGTTGGTTTTACTGGCGAAGATCCGGTAATCACACCGAATATCGACAAGTTCGCACAGGAGAGTCTGGTATTTAACCATGCGCTCTCTTGTACGCCATTATGCTCGCCGCACAGGGCAGCGCTCATGACTGGCAAGTATCCGCAATCGACGGGTGTCTATACGAACTGTAAAATCGGTGCGGACGTCATGCTGAGTCCCGATGAGGTAGGTGTCGGAGATGCGCTGAAGGCTGCGGGGTATCAAACGGGTTATATCGGTAAATGGCATTTGGATTTACCTGAGCAGAATGGGTGTCCAGAGCCTGAATCTGGTGCGCGTGAGTGGGATGCGTATACACCGCCAGGTCCCAAACGACACGGCTTTGATTTCTGGTATTCATACGGTGCGTATGATCATCATTTGAAGCCACATTATTGGAAAGACACGCCGGAGATGATTCAAGTCGACCAATGGTCATTGGAGCATGAGACCGATGTGGCGCTGGATTTTATTCGGGCCAAAGGCATGGGAAAAAACGTAGAGCCGTTTGCATTATTTGTCTCATGGAATCCGCCGCATAGTCCATTTGAGCTTGTACCTGAACGCTACAAGGAGCTCTATCGTGGACGGGAATTGAGCTTGCGTCCGAATGTGAGCTCACAGCAGCTTGCAGCGCATACAGGCGAGCCTTTTGAGAGCGGCGATGAGGCCTTAATGCGGTATACACGTGACTACTTCGCAGCAGTGTCTGGGATGGATGAGCAGTTCGGCCGAATTTACAGGGAAATTCAAGATCTTGGACTTGCCGAGAACACGCTGATCGTGCTCTCGTCGGATCATGGTGAACTTATGGGCTCGCACGGCCTGATGGCCAAGCATTCCTGGCATGAGGAATCCATTGCGATCCCTTGTTTGATGAGCTGGAGAGGCACGATTGGGCAGGGCAGCACGGATATGCTTTTTAACAGTGTGGATATTATGCCTACGTTACTCGGTCTTGCTGGGGTACCGGTGCCTGCGTCAGTTGAAGGACTCGATCTGTCCGGTGATCTGCTTGGAACGAGCCATTCTGACATTTCTTCTGCCTTCATCTGTGCCTTCCCCGGAAGGAAGGATGCGATTGAACTCTTCGCTTCCGCGGGCCTAGACAATCGGAGATTTGGCTGGCGGGGAATCCGCACAAACAAGTACACCTATGTCGTGCATAAAGGGTATGCCCCTGGCGCAGAAGTGCAGCGTTTATTTTATGAACATGAAATGGACCCTTATCAACTCAATCCTGTTGTATTTAGCGAGCGGCCACAGACGGAGCTTCTGATGTCACTAGAGGAAGAACTGCGAAGCTGGTTAGATCGTACGAATGATAAGTTTGAACTGACATGAGGGTTGACATAACGAAGAGGAAACGGACAAACAGAGAGGATGACAGGGATGTGGCGTGAAGCAATTGAAGATGCAATCGGCAAAATTCGCCGGAACTTGGAGCAGCATCCAGGCACTTTTCCGCATATTACCAATGAAAAGCGGTATGCCTGGTCTGCGAATGAAGATTGGATTGAAGGGTTTCATACAGGTCTTACTTGGCTGAGCTATGAGTACAGTCAAGATACATTCTTCCAAGATCAAGCGAAGCAGCATATTGCAGATTTTAAACAGCGGCTGGAAGCGAAAATATGCTTAGAGCATCACGATATCGGCTTCTTGTACGGACTATCGGCATTAGCTGGATGGATCGTGGAGAAGGACGAGAGTGCTCGTGATCTGGCTCTGCAAGCGGCGGATCATTTGTTAGGTAGATGGCGTGAGCAAGGAGGATTTTTGCAAGCATGGGGTTCGGAAAACGATGAGAAAAATGGCGGACGCATCATTATTGATTGCTTACTGAATTTGCCGTTGCTATACTGGGCATCCGAAGTGACGGGGCAACCGAAATATGCCGAAATCGCCTACAAACAGGCGGAGCTGTCCAGAAGATATCTGGTACGGGGCGATGATTCTTCGTATCATACGTTTTATTTTAATAAGGAAACCGGAGATCCACTGGGTGGAGGCACCCATCAAGGCTATACGGATGGCTCGACTTGGACGCGCGGTCAGGCGTGGGGGATCTACGGATTCGCACTTTCGTACCGATATACGAAAGATCCTGCTTTCTTGCAAACGGCTAAACGGTTGTTAACATATTTCCTTGAACATTTACCAGAAGATCATGTTGCTTATTGGGATTTCAACGTGCCGATTGAGGCGAATACGAGTCGCGACAGCTCGGCATCGGCCATCACGGCTTGCGGAATGCTGGAACTGCTAGACCTTATTCCGGAAGAAGATGCGGATCGCAGCTGGATCCAGCAGGGACTGAATCAAACCATGAATTCCCTTGTGAACCAGTATGCAACCATTGGCGAAGAAGCGGAAGGCTTGCTGAAGCACGGTTCCTATCATGTAAGAGGTAATAACGGCTTGGACGACTATATGATTTGGGGCGATTATTACTATTTGGAAGCCTTGATGCGTATGGAACGCGGAATCCCAGGTTACTGGTACGAACGGAAGACGAAGTAATAGGCGAAGACAACTAGAAGGGCGCACAGTTTATATAATGTACGTTCTTCTTTTTTGATCAAAGAGTTACTAAATTCATCGATCCTGGAGGTCATGTATGGTTCTATCATTCAAGAAATGGTTAGCTAGTGTCATGGTTGTTGCGATATGTTTCTCAATTGGGTTCCCAGGGGGCGGTGGGTTGCCAAGGTCTATGGCTGCTGCTACCGTGCATGTTAGTGTGAATTATGATGAAAGTACAACTGCGAAAGACACGAAGATATACAATGGAACAACGTACAATGGCACGATTGGAGGCGCCTGGGGGACTTATAATTCTGCTGCTAATACAGATTATGTCATGATGACACAAGCTCCATTACGTACGGATTACAGTCTCAAGATGGTTTCCAATGCAACAAACATCAATACGGGAAGAAACAACTTAGGCGGATCCGTAGCAGGAAATACCGGGATTTCGGGTAATCTTGTGTTCGAAGCTTCCGTCTATATGAATAGTACCCAGCATCGCAGGGATATTCAATTCAGAAGTTTAAATGCGCCCGTTCCTGCCTCGGCAACGACGAATGTCTCTGTCATTTCGTTTGATAACACAGGGAAAATAAGGGATGCGAATAATCTAGCGTTGGCCAACTATGAAGCCAATACGTGGTACCGTTTGAAACTATTTATTGATAACGCTTCCAGAAAAATTAGTTACTTTGCTAATGATCAACTTCTAGGTGAAGCCTCCCTTCCAGCGGCATGGTTGAATATCAGACATATCTATTTGTATCAATATTTTAAAAGTGGAGTTCTCGGTGAGTGGTATGTGGACGATTTAAAACTCTCGGATTATGTACCCGTGTCAGGTCTAACAACCTCGCTTGATGCACTTGAATTAGCAGAGACAACCAGCTCCGCCATCACGGCAACTACCCTACCCGCAGATGCATCTGATCAACGTTTCTTATGGCATGTGGACGATCCAACCGTTGCTACCGTCACTTATGGCTTGGTTAGCGCAGTAAAGGAGGGCAACACGACCGTTACGGTAAGCACTTATGGAGGCGCATTCACGAAAACGATTCCGATAACCGTCACCAAACCAGTCCTATTGACCAACATTTCCTTACCTAACCAAGCTTCCTTGGTTGAAGGGAAAAGCCTTCCGCTACAGGTTACTTTCCAACCTGATAACGCGACGAATAAAAAGCTGATTTGGCAATCATCTGATACGAATATTGCAACCGTAGATACGAATGGAATCGTAACCGGAATTGGTGAAGGCCATGCAACGATTACAGCTACATCGGAATTAAACAATGCGCTTACAAGCCATACATCGGTAACCGTAACACCTTTTATTCCCCTTACAAGTGTAAGTTTTACGAATGCGCCATTACAAATGACCAACTATGATACCTTGCAGTTGGAAGCTGTCGTTGTGCCAGCTAACGCAACCGATAAGCTGCTGACATGGCAATCTACTAATTCAAGTATTATTCGTGTTGATGAGAATGGACTTGCAAGGGCATTGAAAGTAGGCACGGCAACCCTCACAGCAACTTCGTCCAATGGTAAGCAAGCATCGGCTACGATTGAAGTTAAGGCTCCCGTGCTGAAGGATCCGCAAGAATACGATAAGCTTAGAATTCGCTGGAAGGAAACGATAACTGGGAAAGACTCTCTAGACGTTACTAATAGTGAGATCAAAAGCAGAATTAATGACAATGCAGCGAAAGCACAATTGTATTGGGATAGCCTGCAATTGAATGGTGCCAGTACGACACTATGGTCAGATTTAGTGCCTTCCGCTTCGGATTCAACGTTCGTACTCGATCACTATACACGATTGAAAGCGATGGCACAGTCATATGCAACGAAGGGAACACAGCTCACGAACAACCCTGCGTTAAAGACAGATATTCTTCAAGCTATGGATTGGATGTTAGATCATCTATACACGAACACAGGGGTGGAGTTTGGGAATTGGTGGAACTGGGATATCGGTACACCAACTCGCTTAGCGGATATTCTCATCCTCATGTATAACGATTTGACACCAGAGCAAATTGCCAGAAATACAGCAAGCATTGATCATTACATTGGAGATGTAAGTTTACCTACATTTACACAGGTTGGGGCCAATCGTTCAGATATTATGTTGATTGAAACGAGATTGGGTCTTGTTGAGAAAAACTATGATCGACTTATTCATGCGCGTGATGGATTGACGCCTCTTTTTGATTATGTGACAACGGGCGATGGCTTCTATGAGGATGGTTCATTTATTCAGCATAGCAAAATCGCTTATACAGGTAGTTATGGTGAAGTGCTTATTAATGGGATGGGCAATTTGTTGCTGTTATTGAATGGGAGCACTTGGCAGCCTGTCGTTCCTGAGGTAGAGCATGTTTATCGCTGGATTCAAGAAGGATATGCTCCAGTTATGTACAAAGGTCAGATCTTGGATATGACACGTGGACGTGCAATCGTTAGGAAAGGCTTAGATGCCTATGGATCAGGCCAAAATATTTTGATCGGTATGTCCCGTATCGCGCAAACGGCTTCAGAAGACAGGGCGGCCTATTTAAAAAGCTTCATTAAATTTCACTTCCAGTTTCTTTTGGCTAGAGGGCTGACATACAGTCAACTTCCTTTTGATTTGGCGGATACGATTAAAGAATGGATGGAAAACCCGGCTATTCAACCTATAGCTGAACTCCCAGAACATTTTGAAATGAACGCGATGGCTCGCAGCATACAAGTAGGGGATGGCTATCTATTTGGCGTAAGTAAGAGTTCGAAGCGAATCGCAACTTACGAATTAACGAATGGTGAAAATGCGAAAGGCTGGTATACCGGTGATGGCATGACCTATCTGTACAACAATGATTTATCGCAATACACGGATAATTATTGGGCAACGCTTAATTGGTATCGTTTACCAGGTACAACCGTCGTTGTTAGACCTAGAACGTCAGACCAGTACCAATATGGCGATGGGGAATCATCTCCTGCGAACGCTTGGGCGGGTGGCGCGGTATTAGGTAAATATGGTGTAACGGGCATGAATTTAATTCAGAATGGCACACAGCTGAAAGCGAATAAGTCGTGGTTTACTTTTGACAACGAAATTATTGCCTTAGGTTCGGATATTACAAGTACAGATAATAAGCGCGTAGAGTCGATCGTAGAACAGCGCAAGCTTATAGGAAATAATACGAATGAACTTTATGTGAATGGGGAGCTAAAGAATGGATTCTTTGGGGAAGAAACGCTTGAGCATCCCGAATGGGTTCATTTGCAAGGAAATGTGGCTGGTGCCGATATTGGCTACGTCTTCCCGGGTACACAATCACTTAAACTGATGCGTGCGGAACAAGAAGGCCGTTATTCCGATACCAGCCTGAGTAATCCGCCAGAAGCAACGGTACCTACGGAACTGTTAAAAAATAATTATTTGACCATGTGGTTTGATCATGAATCGAATCCAACGAATGATAGCTATCAATATGCTATCCTGCCTAATGCGAGCAAGAGCGAAACCTCAGCGTATGCTTCGTCTCCGGATTACACGGTTCTGGCTAATTCACAGGACGTTCAAGCGGTCCGTGAAAACAAGCTGGGCATGACTGGCTTCAATTTCTGGAAGGATAAAGTCACTTCCGTTGACGGTTTAACGTCAAATAGCCAAGCATCCGTCATGATGCATGGAAACAAAATTACTGGTGTATATGAGATTTCAGTTGCTGATCCAACGCTGGAGAATAATGGATTCATTGAAATTGAGTTAGATAAGCCTGCTCAGCACGTGATTAGCAAGGATAATCGCATCGAGATTCAAACGCTAAGCCCTACTTTGAAATTCAAAGTAAATGTACTGGATACGATGGGGAAATCTCAGCATATCTCCTTGCAAGTGGTACCTGAACCTGAAGAAGAAACGGGATCTGGCACAACGGATCCGGAGCCAACAGAGCCTGAATCAACAGATTCTAAACCAACGGGGCCAGAACAAACGGAAAAACCAGTTAACGTCATTGTGAAAGATGATAAAGCTACTGTAGAAATGGGACGTGACAAGGATACAGTCTCCGTACCAACGAAGCAGATTCCGAATGTTCCTCTACAAGTTCATGGCGTCACAGCTCAGATTACAGTTCAGCCTGAAGTAGTTAAAGCGCTCAAGGAGAGAGTAAATGGCGATGGTAGTCAAACAATTCTAGATATTACGGCGCGGCCCATCTTAGAGCCTTCCATTTTGCAGGCAGGTGCAGCAGATCCTGCCGTTCGTATAAATCTAGCAAGTCAAGCGATTGAATTTGCACTACGCATCCGGTCTGTGGATGGTGAAACGTGGTCAGCGAATGAGCTCCAATCCGGAGTAGACATTGTTTTGCCTTTTGATCCTATAGGTAAGGATCCAGCGCTGCTTGGTGTGTATAGGTATGATAAATCGAGCGGGAAATGGGAATATGTAGGTGGTACAATTGATCTATCCTCTATATCAGCTACTTTCACGCCGGACCAGCCGGGCATTTACGCTGTACTGGCGTATGATAAGAAGTTTGATGATCTGCCTGAATCACATTGGGCTTCACGAGCTGTGCAGGTATTGTCAGCGAAACATATCATTGAAGGCGTAACGTTGGGTGAATTTAACCCCAATGGGAAAACGACGAGAGCACAATTTACTGCCTTATTGGTTCGTGCTTTGCATTTAAAGACGCAGGCAACAATGACTTCGGAATTCGAAGATGTGCAGTCAGATGCCTGGTATGCCCAAGATGTTGTTGCAGCAAGTCGAGCCGGTTTGGTCTCGGGAGTCACTGAACAAACATTCGATCCGAATGCGGAGATGACTCGTGAGCAGATGGCGATCTTATTAGTCAGAGCTTATGAGTATAGGAATGGCAACTATACGTCAATCAATCGTAAACTTGATGACTATACAGATCAAGGCGAAATTTCCGCATGGGCATTAGAAGATGTGAATAAGGCGATCGAGCTGAGCATTCTTTCAGGCATCTCGAATGAGCGCTTCTCTCCTACATCCACAGCTTTACGTATGGAAACGGCTGAAGCGTTATACAAGTTTCTTGGGAAGAAATAAA
>NZ_WHNY01000090.1 GCF_013141695.1 Paenibacillus plantarum | reverse complement strand
TAAAAGAGCCTTATTTGGAGGAATCCAGGTAAGGCTTTTTTTCGCATTCAGCCTATGGTTTGCCTTTCTACGTAACCATTAACTGTATTAACTACAGCTAATTTTATTGATTTGCCTTAAAAAATTGCTTTAGATGGAAAACCTACATCTAATAACAACGGATTTCGCCACTTAAACATTTAAGCCGAAATTAGATGCACAAAATCCATCTATTTCGATGATTGTGGCAAATGTAGCGAAATTAACTGTACAAAATACATTTAAGTTTGAGGAGTGGAGAGAGACGTTTGGGGGGACGGAGTGAGGCGGGGAGTGGAGTAGAGTAGAGTAGGTCGAGTTAGTTGGTGAGCTAATGGAATGCTGGTGGGAGAGTAGAGTAGCTGAGAGCTAGTCAAGGGGCAGGACGATACGTCAAGCCAAGTCCCAAGATTTCAACGAAATTTTGTTATTTTCACAAAAATATAAGGAGAATCCTAATAATGGCTTGATTTTATAATACAATAAAGCTTAGCTAACTTCTTAGGTTGGAGCAACGATGGAATGGGAGTGATACATAGTGGAGAATGCCTATGTTCAGATAGGTACGGCGATGTTTCGGACGGGGATTTTGGGGTATGGCGGAGGGCCGTCGATCGTGCCATTAATTCGGTATGAAGCGGTGACGCGTTTTAAGTGGATGAAGGATGAGGAGTTCATGGAAGTACTCGCGATTGCGAATACGCTGCCAGGGCCGATTGCGACGAAGCTGGCAGGGTACCTAGGTTATCGGCTCAAAGGAAGCATGGGGGCGCTGGTTGGGCTTTTGGCTCATATTTTGCCTACTTGCGTAGCGATGGTGGGTCTGTATTCGTTTATTACTTTTTTCAGCACGTCGCATGTAATCAAGGGAATGATAGCGGCGGTGGTGCCGATTGTCGCGGTCATGCTAGGCGTGATGGCGTATGAGTTTGGCGAGAAGGCGATCAAAGGGTTAGGCTGGCCGGCGGGGGTTACTTTTTTCATCATAGCATTCTTGTTACTACAACCTCTATCGGTGCACCCCGCTATCGTGATATTCATGTTCCTCCTATATGGAGCTTTCCATCACAAGCTAAAGGACAAGTGGATGAAGAGTAAGAAGACGCTTGGCAAAGGTGATGGCGTATGATGGATTGGTGGCATTTGCTCGTTAGTTTCTTTCTTGCCAATGTGTTTGGCTATGGCGGCGGTCCTTCGTCAATCCCGCTGATGTTCCAAGAGATCGTGACGAATCACAATTGGATGAACAGCAGTGAGTTTTCCAATATGTTGGCGCTGGGGAATGCTCTGCCAGGGCCGATTGCGACGAAGATCGCTGCATACGTTGGCTATCAAATCGGAGGCTGGATCGGTGTACTGATTGCGGTGGCGGCAACGGTGGTTCCGTCGATTATTGCACTAATCATTTTGCTGAATATGCTGCAGAAATACAAGCAATCCCCTGTGATAAAAGGCATGACACTGCTGGTACAGCCTGTTATTGCGATTATGATGGTGCTGGTCACCTGGAGCAGCTTGGTGGAATCTACGAAAGCGATCGGATATCTACAGTTTGTCGGAATCGCCGCGGTGGCGTTTTATTTGATCCAAATGCGTAAGATACATCCTGCTTTTGTGATACTTGCTGGGTTCGTATATGGTGGGATTTTCCTATCCAAGTAAAATAATCTCACATTTATTTGGCGCTAAGCACAAAGCTTGCGCCTCTTTTCGTTACGACACCAAACTTGGTGTCATGTTTATTGACGCTCGCGATGGGCGGACCGTATAGTGATGTGAGAGGGATAGACGTAAACTGATCGATGATCTCGGAGTCCTGAAACAGCAAATCCCTAGTGGGAGATGCTGTTTTGTTATATCAGGGTTTGTCTAACGGAATAAGGAGGTCGGGGACCTGTGCGTACACAAGAGAAGGATGCTGTCGAGATGGTCCAAATCGTTAAGCAGTTCGGTTCCGTGCTGGCGAATGATGAGGTGGATTTCAGAGCGAGGTCAGGGGAGATTCATGCGCTGCTAGGCGAAAATGGTGCGGGCAAAAGCACCATGATGTGCATGCTGTCTGGCGTGTACCGCCCTACGAGCGGAGAAATTTACATACATGGCGAGAAGGTGCGCATTCGCTCACCGAAGGATGCGATGAAGCTGGGGATCGGCATGGTGTTCCAGAACTTCCGCCTCGTGCAGACTCTGACGGCTGCGGAGAACATTGTGCTTGGGGAAGCTGGCTCTTTCTGGCGTGGCCCTGGCTGGTTATCGAAGAAATCGGAGGAGATTGAGGCGATTTCGAAGCATTTTGGGCTGCTGTTCCCCGTAGATCGGCCCATCTGGCAGCTATCTGTTGGCGAGCAGCAGCGAGTGGAAATTGTGAAGACGCTCTATCGGGGAGCGGATTTTATTATTCTAGACGAGCCAACATCGGTGTTGACGCCGGGAGAGGTTGATCAGCTTTTTGAGACGCTGGACCGAATGAAGAAGGAAGGCAAAACGGTCATTATGACGACGCATAAGCTCAAAGAGGTGATGTTCGCGGCGGATCTTATCTCGGTCATGCGCAAGGGCAAGATGATTGCGACGATGGCGAAATCAGAAACGAGCGAACGCGAGCTTGCGCAGTTGATGGTTGGCGAGATGGGATTAGCGAGCCGCGCGCAACAAAGAACGCGAGCAAAGGAGAAGTCGATGCTCACGGTCAAGGGGCTTGATGTCTATGCGGACCATGGACGCAAGGCGCTGGATGGGCTTCATTTTGAGATAAATGAAGGGGAGATTGTCGGTATTGCAGGCGTTTCCGGAAACGGGCAGAAGGAGCTGGCGGAAGTGCTAACTGGGCTGCGCACGTGGAAGCATGGGGAAGTTCATTTTGATGGAAAAGCGCTGCGGAACGGGTCGGTTCGGGGAGCGATTGAGTTTGGGATCGGGCATGTGCCAGAAAATCGGATGCGCAGTGGTCTGGCTGGAAGTTTGGACTCGGTAGATAATCTGTTGTTCAAAACGTACCGTTCATCGGAACGGTCGCGGTTTGGTTTGCTGCGAACAGGGAGCAATCGGAGTTGGTCTCAGCGGTTGGTTGAGATGTTCGATGTGAAAACGTCGGGAATCGACTCGCCAGTTCAATTCATGTCGGGTGGGAATCAGCAGAAGCTGCTTTTTGCCAGGGAGATTGATCAAGGTCCCAAGCTTATGATTGCGGTACATCCGACTCAGGGACTTGATGTGGGTGCGTCGGAAGGTGTGTATCAACTGCTGGAGGATTTGCGAAGTAAGGGGCGCTCTGTTCTGCTGATTTCGGAGGATTTGGATGAGGTGCTGCAGCTAGCTGACCGTATTCTGGTCATGTACGATGGGCGCATTGTCGGGAATATGCCGAGGGAAGCGGCGAGCCGCGAGCACATCGGTATGCTGATGGCGGGATCGGAGGAGGATGCAGGATGAGTGAACAACGAACAGCAGGCAGCATTCCGATTGAAAGTAAAGTGCCGAAGCGCGGGGCGGGGTTCCGTTTGCCGTATCGTTTGGAAATCGATCCCGCAGGGGCGAATAGCCCTTGGTGGGTCACGATTATCGCCATCGCATTGGCTTTGGTGGCTTGTGGGATTTTTATCGCGTTGAATGGGATGAATCCGTTCATGGTCTACGGGAAAATGGTGAAGGGAGCCTTCGGCTCCACCTTTGGATTGACGGAAACGTTAGTGAAGGCGATTCCTTTGCTGCTTTGCGGGCTGGGTGTGTCAATTGCCTACCGCATCTCCGTGTGGAACATTGGGGCGGAAGGTCAGTTTGTGGCAGGAGCGATGGCGGCGACGGCGATTACGGTGTATTTTCCACATCTGCCGATGTACCTCTCGATTCCAGCTATGATGGTCGCGGGCATCGTGGCCGGCGGCTTCTGGGGATTGCTGACGGCGATACCACGGAACTATTTTCAGGTAAACGAGCTCATCACCTCGTTGATGCTAAACTATGTGGCGTTGCTGGCGCTGAACTATGTGGTTTTCGGACCGTGGAAAGATCCCAAAGGCTTTAACTTCCCAGGATCTCCGATGTTCACAGTTGCGCAGTCTTTACCTACTTTTGGTACGACGCGGCTGCATTTGGGACTGATTTTTGCCATTATCGCCGTGCTGATCTATGCCTTCGTTGTTCGCTATACGCGGTGGGGCTATGAGCTGCGGTTGATCGGTGCTAATAGTGAGGCGGCTAAAAATGCTGGCATTCGTATTTCCAGACATGTCCTTCTGGTGATGGTGATTAGCGGCGGGTTGGCGGGGCTTGCTGGCATGGGAGAGGTCTCTGGTGTAGCGCACCGACTCATGTATGGGATTTCTCCCGGGTATGGGTACACGGCGATTATCGTGGCTTGGCTGGCGAAGCTGAATCCGATAGGGCTTGTAGTTGCTTCGGTGCTCTTCGGTGGGCTTATTGTCGGCGGATATAGTGTGCAAACGATCGGACTTCCGTCCTCGATTTCGTCGATGATTCAAGGGGCGATTCTGTTTTTTCTCATTGCTGGGGGGATGGCGGGAAAATTCCGTATTCGTCGGAACAGCTGATGGCGCTAAGGAGGATAAGGATCGACAGGAGAAGTGCTGGGGAGTCGGGGAAAAGTAATTTTAGTTAATGGTGTTAATGAACGGGGAGATAAAGGGGTGTAAGAGATGGATACGATCACACAAATCATTGTTTCGGCGATCTCTTCGGGTACACCGCTGCTTTTGGCCGTATTGGGCGGCATCTTGATCGAAAGATCCGGCATCATTCAGCTTGGCGCTGAAGGCTTGATGTTAATGGGTGCGGTGACTTCGTGCCTCGTTTTCATACATACTGGAAGTTTAGTACTGGCCATTCTGTGCGTGCTCGCGGTGAGTGGGGTACTTGGAGTGCTTCATGGTTTCTTATGCGTAACGCTACATGCGAATCAGGTTGTTTGCGGTTTGGCGATGACGATATTCGGTGCGGGGCTAAGCGCGTATTTAGGTAAGCCTGTGAGTGGTAAGCCACTTGTTGGTGCGGTGCCGAAACTCGATATGCCGTGGTTGGAGCCTGTGCCGGTGATTGGCAAAATTTTTGCCCATATGGATTTGTTTACATGGTTAAGTTTCGTGCTCGTGCTGGCTATGCACTTGTTCATCCATCGCACGTCATGGGGGCTTCATCTTCGCGCAGTTGGAGATAATCCAGCTACGGCGGATGTCATGGGGATTCCTGTGATCGCGATTCGCTACGGCTGTATTGTCGTGGGTTCGATGCTGATCGGGATGGGTGGGGCAGATTTGCTGCTCGTATATACACCGACATGGAACGAGGGGATGACCTCGGGACGCGGTTGGATTGCGGTGGCTCTCATTATTTTTGCGAGATGGAATCCGATTCGTGCCCTCGTGTGCGCGTATTTCTTCGGCGTGTTGGATAGTCTGGGGTTCCGTGTGCAGCTGATCGGCAGCCATATTCCTTCTTATTTTCTGAAAATGATTCCGTACGTCGTCACCATTCTGGTGCTGATGTTCCTCGGTTGGCGGAATAAAAATAAGCCATCTGGTGCGCCTGAGGCGCTGGGTGTGCCTTATATACGGGAGCAGAGATTTTAGTTTATGGGAAGTAGATGGGATGAGATTGGGGAGCAGGGGGAAAACAGGAGGAAATCAGGAGGAATAGTGAGAAAAACTAGGAGGGCAAAAGATGAGTGAATTTGAGGTTCATATTCCATATTTAAAAAGATGTGTAGAGCTTTCTGTGCAGGCTAGAGAAGCTGGCAATACGCCATTTGGTTCATTGCTCGTTGGGCCAGATGGCGAGATTTTGCTGGAACATGGCAATGTTGAAATTACTGAATCGAATTGCACGGGGCACGCGGAAACGATGCTCATGGAGGTAGCTTCCAAGCGATATAGCAAGGAAGAGCTGTGGGCGTGTACGCTGTACACCTCAACAGAGCCGTGCGCTATGTGCGCGGGAGCGATTTATTGGGGCAACGTGGGACGCGTCATCTTCGGCATGTCGGAAGCGATGCTTGCGGGGCTGACGGGGGACAATGAGCAGAATCCGACGTTGATGCTGCCTTGTCGTGAGGTTTTTGCTAGAGGGAACAAGCCGATCCAGGTGATCGGTCCTGTTCCTGAGGTTGTGGAAGCGGCAGTCGCTGCGCATGACGGGTACTGGGATTGAAATAGGGAAGCCATCAGGATGTTTGTTGTCCTGGTGGCTTTTTTTGCGTGGGTTGGAGTTTGGGTTGGCTTCAAGCTCGCCAAGTCTCAGGAAACGCCTCGGGTTTCTGATATAACTGGATTTTCTCCATCTAATTTAGCTCAATATCACGAATAGGATGGATTAAATGTATTTTCTACAGTTAAATTTAACCAATTAGTCCGTTTCTTCAAAATCCAATGAAATTACCTGCAGTTTTTACAGCTATTCTGGAAAAATCATCAAATTCTCTGAAAATAACTGTAGTTTATACAGTTAAAGACTTTGACAGGTACCTCGATGCTTGTTTGATAGCGTTATAGGTAGGCGGGACGGGATTTGTGGGGGGGAGTTGTGGTGGTGTGGAGATGTGGGGGATAGAGAGTTGGAGGGGAGGAAATGTGGAGGGGTGGAGAGATGAAGTGATGGAATTGATGAAGGGTTGATGTGATGGGGGCTGCTGAGTTGTTGAGCTGTTGATGTGGCGTAATAGTGGAATGGAGTGACGTGTGAGTTGAAGTGAATGAAGTGAAGGAGAGTTGTTGGGGGGAGGTAATGTGGAGTGGTGAGGTTTAGATATAGAGATCGTGAAGATGGCGTAATGAGATTGCCTGAAGAAGCACATGGATACGTCCGATGGGCAGAGATGCCCCGCCGCCCGCCTATTTTAGCAAAAATACAAAAAAAGTTAACGATGTTATGAAAGATTACAAACTTCTTTCATATAAATTGACCCATAGGGATAGCGCAATTACAATGAAACAAATCTTGGAAGAGAATGCATGGCATTTAAGGCAGAAATCGAGGTGTCGGGGTTATGAAGATCACACGGAAGCAAGTCAATGACATGAGTCAAGAAGCATTCCTTGCAGCGTTTGGTCCGCTGTTTGAACACTCGCCTTGGGTGGCAGAACGGGCTGAAGGATCTCGGCCATTCGCTGAAATCCAGGAGATGATGAGTGCCCTTGAACAAGAGGTAGAGCGAGCGAGTCGTGAAGAGCAGCTGGCGCTGCTTCGGGCTCATCCCGATCTGGGTACACGTGTCCGGATGACCGAGCACTCGGTTCAGGAGCAGTCAGGTGTGGGTCTCAACCAGATAACCCCTGAAGAATACGAACAGTTTCTTTCTTTGAATAAACAGTACACGGACCGATTCGAGTTCCCTTTTATCATGGCGGTGAAGGGTCAGACCAAGGATACGATACGCGAGGCGTTAAGTCATCGTATACAAGGAACTCCAGAAGTGGAGCTGCTTATGGCACTACAAGAGGTTTGTAAGATTGGGCGATTTCGCCTGGCAGATATCGTGATGAATGAAACGGAGGAGAAAGCGATGGAACAAGCAAAAGGCGCAGAGAGAATCATGTACTACGGGAAAGGTGATGTTTGGGTCTATCGTTCCTATGCCAAGCCGCTCACGAATATCACACTGATTCCGGAATCGGGTTTCACAGGGCGAGATAATGTGTTGTTCGGTATGAATATCAAGGTATCGGTGAGCGGCGAGAAGCTGTTCACATCGTTCAGCGAGGGGGATAACACCAACGTTGTGGCGACAGATTCGATGAAGAACTTCATCCTGCGTAAAGCAGGCGAGTATGAAGGGTCTACGGCAGAAGGGTTTCTAGCTTTCGTTAGCCGCCTCTTCCTAGAGAAGTATCCATGGATGACGGGGATTAAAATGAGTGCCGATCAGGTGGCATTTGAAACGTTGCCGGTACCAGGTTCAAATGGCTTCGAAGTAGGAAATTTGGTGTATCGCTATTCACAAAATGAACACCCAACCGCATTTGTGGAACTCGTTCGGGTTGCAGACGATATCGTCCTCGCAGATCACTCTGCTGGCATAGCCGATCTTAAACTAGTCAAAGTCAAGGGAAGCTCGTTCGCCGGTTTCGTTCGTGATGAGTACACAACACTGCCTGAGTCGTCGGATCGCCCTCTGTTTATATTCCTAGACATCGCATGGAGCTATGAATCAGCGGAAGACGCTTTCGATGCCGATCTAGGACGCTACGTTGCCGCAGAGCAAATTTATGATATTGCGCATACCGTATTCCATGAGCAGCATTCGCCATCGATCCAAAACCTCATCTACCGTATCGGACAACGTTCGTTCCTGCGCTTCCCGCAGTTGAAAGAAATTCGCTTCGAGTCTAACAATCGGACATGGGAAACGATTCTAGAGGAAGTTTCTGTTGGGGAAGGCAAAGTGTTTACAGAGCCTAGACCACCTTATGGTTTCCAAGGCTTTTCGATGACAAAGCGTGATCTGGAGGGCCTATGAGTGTAGGAATCACTTCGCACATACTGGATGTAAGCAGCGGCCGACCGGCTGTCGGTGTGAGGATCGACTTGTATCGTCTTGAAGGAGGCGTGGCAGAACTGCTGCGTTCGGATGCTACGAATACAGATGGCAGACTGCCAGGGCCGATGCTAAGTGGGGATGATTTTACAATAGGGACGTATGAACTTCTCTTCCATGTAGGTGACTACTTCAGAGGGAAGGGCGTGGAGCTTCCAGAGCCTGCATTTCTAGATCAAGTACCGATTCGTTTCGGTGTTGCCAATAACGCTTCCCACTATCACGTCCCCTTATTAATTGCACCGTGGGGGTATAACACGTATCGCGGGAGTTAATGCAAAGAAGTCAGCGTTAATTGAATAGAGAGAGCTTCGAGGGAGGGTTTCGTAGGATGAATCGATTGGATCTTATCATTCGCAAAGGGACTGTGGTCCTGCAAGATGAGTGTCGACAGCTAGATATCGGTATACGGAATGGCAAAATTGCAGCATTAGGCGAAAACCTCGTTGTCTCGGAGCAAACACCTGTTTATGACGCAGAAGGCTTAACGATCCTGCCGGGTATGATTGATGCGCATGTTCATTTCAATGAACCCTCTCTTGGTCATTGGGAGGGGTTCGTCACAGGTTCTGCATCGCTAGCTGCTGGCGGATGCACAACGTACATTGATATGCCGCTCAATGGTGTTCCGCCTACCGTTCGGCTTAGTGCCTTAGAGCTGAAGTTGGACGCAGCTGAAGGGCAATCCCATGTTGATTATGCCCTCTGGGGCGGTCTTGTTCCCGGCAATATCAACGAGCTTGAAGGGCTGGCACAAGCTGGCGTAATAGGTTTCAAAGCCTTCATGTCCTGCCCGGGTGGAGAAGGAGAAGATATTTTCACGGAAGTGGATGATGAGACGTTAGTTAACGGCATGAAGGAAATTGCACGCTTAGGCTTGGTGCTCGCTCTTCATGCTGAGAGCGAGGAAATCGTCTCCAAGCTCGCTGCGGAGGCTGCCCGAGCAGGCAAGCGCAGCGCATTGGATTTCATCGCGACAAGGCCGATTGCCGCTGAAGTGGAAGCTGTGAACCGTGCATTGGGCTATGCGAAGCAGACAGGCTGTAAGCTGCATTTCGTACATATCTCCTCTGCCGAAGCCGTACAGATAATCACAGAGGCGAAGGTAGAAGGTTTGGATGTTACCGTGGAAACGTGCCCGCACTATTTGGCGCTAACGGACGTGGAGGTTGAGCGCCTCGGACCCCTTGCCAAATGTGCGCCACCGATCCGCACGGCGGAAGATCAAGCTCGTTTGTGGGCGGAGCTGAAAGCAGGTCGGTTCGACATCATCGCCTCGGATCACTCCCCTTCACCGAAGCACATGAAGCAAGGGGACTTCTTCGAAGCGTGGGGCGGCATTTCAGGGGCGCAAAGCTCGCTTGAGCTCATGTTGCACGAGGGCCATCTCCGCAGAGGCGTTCCTCTTCCGGAGCTCGCTCGTATGCTAGCGCTAGAGCCGGCTAAGCGCTTTGGCTTATATCCTCGCAAGGGGGAAATCGCCATAGGGGCCGACGCGGATCTAGCTTTGGTGGATTTGGCAGGGAGCTATACGCTGCAAGAGAGCGACTTGCTCTATCGTCATAAGCAAAGTCCATATGTGGGCAAAACGTTCAACTGCAGCGTGAAGGCGACTTTCCTGAGGGGTGTAAAGGTGTACGAAAGAGGCGTGGGTGTTGGAGCATCGTTAGAGGGAACTTGGTTGCGTCACAGTGCATCGATCGGAGGCGGGCTAGATGGCTAAAATGAAAGGGCACCCACAGGAAGAATTGCTAGCTCAATACGGGGAGCGTATGCTGCTAGCTTTGGAGTGGTTGGCGACCTTCGGCGCCGATCCGGAAGGCGGCGTGACTCGACTTTTGTATGCGGAGCCTTGGCTTAAGGCGCAATTAGCACTGATAGACAATATGCAAAGCATGGGGCTTAAGGCAGACTTCGATGAAATCGGCAATGTGTACGGCAAATTGCAAGGCTCGGACCCATCGTTAAAACCGATGCTGACAGGTTCACATATTGATACGGTCAAAAACGGTGGGAAATACGATGGAGCCTACGGCGTCATCGCATCGATGATGGCGCTTGGCTATTTGAAGGCCGTGTACGGAGCACCGAAACGGACCTTGGAGATGGTTTCCTTTTGCGAGGAAGAGGGGAGTCGGTTTCCATTAGCATATTGGGGCTCCGGTCATGTGACAGGGGTACTTTCCTTAGCTGAAGGCGCAGGCCTTGCTGATCCAGAGGGTGTGACGTTACTCGAAGCGATGGAGCGAGCGGGCTTTGATATTGATCAGGGACAACTCCATCCAGCAAAACGTAATGATATAGGCGGATATATTGAAATTCATATCGAGCAAGGCGCAGTCCTTGAGTTTAAAGAGAAGCAAATTGGTGTGGTTACAGCTATTGTTGGCCAAATTCGAATGACTGTCGTCGTTACAGGGATACCCAATCATGCGGGAACGACGCCAATGACAATGCGCAAAGATGCGCTGGCTGCCGCCGCCGAAATGGTCGCGCTGACAGAGAAGATGGCACTTGCGGAGGGTGAACCTTTGGTAGCCACCGTAGGGCGCTTAGAAGTGAAGCGTGGAACATCGAACGTGGTGCCCGGTGAGGTCGAATTTACGTTAGATATTAGGCATACTGACAAGCGAAAGATTGAGGATTTTCGTGCGGAACTGATATCGCGGTTTGTGGAAATCGCCGTGCGAAGAGAACTTTATATAGATACAGTGGAACATCTAAATGCCTTACCAGTGGCCATGGATAGCGGGATATCGGCAGAAATTGAGGCTGCCTGCGACTTCTATGGCTACGAGCATATTCAGATGCCAAGCGGGGCGGGACATGATGCTCAGTTATTCGGACCGATCTGTCCGTCGGCCATGATTTTTGTTCCAAGCCGGGCAGGCATCAGTCATAATCCCAACGAGTTCACGAAGCCGGATGATCTTATTGTCGGTTTTCAGACACTCGTTCATGTGTTATATCAATACGGCTACGGGGGAAAAGCAGATGAAAACCTATAAAGACTTATCACCATCCCTTCGAACGATCATGACCCCAGGTCCAGTCGAGGTTGACCCTAGGGTGCTGCGCGCGATGTCGTATCCCATTCTGGGGCAGTTCGATCCTGAGTTTACCGAGCTTATGAATGAAACGATGGAGATGCTTCGAGACGTATTTCAAACGAATAATCAATGGGCGTTTCCGATTGATGGGACGTCCCGTTCAGGTATAGAGGCCGTGCTGGTCAGCATCATTGAGCCTGGAGATAAAGTGCTCGTTCCGATCTACGGACGATTTGGGAATTTACTGGTAGAAATTGCCGAGCGATGTGGGGCTGAAGTGGCAATTATTGAGCAGGAATGGGGAGCAGTATTCGATCCCATTGATATCATTACAGCTATCGAGCGGGAGAAGCCGACGATCGTGGCGATGGTTCACGGTGAGACGTCGACAGGCTGTATTCAAAAGTTTGATGGGATAGGGGCAGCTTGCCGAGAAGTGGATGCTCTTCTAGTCGTAGATGCTGTAGCCACCATTGGTGGAGTTCCCGTGAAAACCGACGAATGGCTGCTGGATGCGGTGATTGGCGGCACGCAAAAATGTTTATCCGTTCCATCAGGCATGTCACCGATTACGTATAACGATCGAGTTGAAGCGAAGGTTATGCGCCGTAAAACGATTGAACGAGGACTGCGGGAGAAAGGATCTCCTATTTCCTCGATAAAAGCTGTGGCGAGTAATTATTTCGATCTCGGCATGCTGCAGGATTACTGGAGTCCAAAGCGGTTAAATCACCATACTGAGGCTACGACGATGTTGTATGCGCTGCGCGAGGGTTTACGCATTGTGCTGCAGGAGGGACTGGAAGAGCGATTCTTGCGCCATAAGCGTCATGAAGCGGCTTTGGTTGCCGGCTTGCAGGCGATGGGATTGACGTTATACGGGTATCCCGTGTGTAAGCTGCCAGTAGTAACCTGTATACGTATTCCCAGTGGGGTTGATGGGGAAGCTGTTCGATCGATGCTGCTGAACAGCTTCGGTATTGAAATTGCCTCTTCCTTCGGTCCATTGAAGGGACAAATATGGCGCATTGGTACGATGGGTTTTAGCTGTAATCAGAAAAATGTGCTTCATGTCCTCGGGGCGCTAGAAGCAACACTTCACTGGTATGGTGTGGATATATCTGTAGGGAAGGCGCTGCAAGCTGCACTAGCGGTATATGCTCTTGAACAGGAGGAATAATCATGTTAAACATCATGCCACGAGCAGAGCGAGCCATGATTGCTACGCCACATTATTTGGCTAGTTCCGTGGGGAGTGCGATTTTACAGCAAGGCGGCAATGCCTTCGATGCAGCAATTGCCATTAGCGCGACCCTAGGTGTCGTATATCCGCATATGACGGGGCTCGGGGGAGATGCTTTTTTCCTCATGCATGAGGCGGCAACAGGTGCTTATACCGGGTTTAATGGAAGCGGGAAGTCCGCTGCGAAGGTGACGCCTGATTTTTATAGAGAGCAAGGGATGAATCAGATTCCACAGCGCGGCATTTTAAGCGCAATAACAGTTCCGGGTATGGTGGATGCTTGGTGGCAGGTGTGGGAAAAGCACGGAAAGCTCCCTTGGGCGAAACTATTGGATGCAGCCATTGGTTATGCGGAAAAAGGGTTCCCGATCTCGCGGAACTTACTGTTCTGGATGCGCAAGGATGAGCCATTCATTCGGGCTTCTGTGCAGCTTAGTGCTTTGTATATGCGAGATGGCGAGCTTCTGAAGGAAGGCGATCGGTTGATTCAGCCGGAGATGGCGAGGACGCTACGACTGCTTCAACAAGAAGGAAGAGATGCGTTCTACACAGGCTCGCTCATGCAGACCATTGTGGATAACGTGAAGCAGGATGGCGGGCTGCTGGAGGAAGAAGATTTCCGCAGCTTCGCTGGCGAATGGGTGGAGCCCCTATCAACGACGTATCGTGGATACGACATTTATCAGATGCCGCCGAACTCGCAAGGGTTCACAGCGCTCATGATGATGAATATGTTAGAACATATCGATATGGCAGCTGTGCCTAGAGCATCGGCAAACTTTTACCATCTGATGTCGGAAGTGATCAAGAAGGCGTTCAAAGACCGCGATCGCTATTTAACGGATCCACATTTTAGAGAAATACCGCTTGAAAGATTGTTGTCGAAATCGTATGCGCAGGAGCTCTGGAATGAGATTCAGGCGAATCCATTGAAGGTAAGTGAGCATCTCTCGCCAGCGATCGGTCAGGACACTGCTTATGCGGCTGTTGTAGATGAAGAGGGGAATTCGGTTTCTTTTATCCAAAGTCTCTATTTCGATTTCGGGGCAGCTTACGTTCCTGGCGATACAGGCATTATTATGCAAAATCGGGGATCCTTCTTCTCACTTGATCCTGCCTGTGCGAACGTGTTGGAACCACGCAAAAGATCGTTCCATACGTTGATGCCCGCGATGGTAAGTAAGGCCGGGAAGCCTTATATGCTGTTCGGCACGCAAGGAGGAGAAGGGCAGCCGCAGACGCAGCTTTCGATACTCACGGGGGTATTGGATTACGGTTTATCGATTCAGGAAGCCATTTCACTGCCACGGTGGGTATATGGACGTACTTGGGGGGAAGACGGGGATGCGCTGAAGTTGGAGCATCGGCTTGAACCTGAGGTATATACAAAACTGAAGCAATGGGGACATCGCGTGGAGCCCGTGAAGTCGTGGGACGGCATTATGGGGCAGGCGCAGGGCATTGTCATTGATGAACAAGGCTTCATGAGTGGGGCGGCTGATCCGCGTGGTGATGGGTTGGCGATTGGCTGGTAGCAGAGCTTCCTCTGAGGCATTATATGGGTTGTTTATGAGCGCAACGCCGCTTTGTATGGGGCAGGGGTTCATCATCTAGCATTTATTTTCAACTGCATAACTCATGCGTAACATAAAAAAGAAGGAGCGATGAGCGATGGAGGCCTATGACATTTTGCAAGCTGTGGAAAATAATGCGGGAGCTCGTGTATTAGCAACAGTGATTCATGTGGAAGGTCACGCTTATCGCAAGCAAGGTGCCCTCATGCTGTTAATGGCAGATGGAAGCACGTTAGGGAGTATTTCTCCAGGGTGTTTGGAAGGTGATCTCGCTGCTTACGTGCCAGGCGTGTGGGAATCGCATAAACCGCAAATGGTCGAATACGACATGAGGCCAGCCGATGACTTTGGTTGGGGGGAGACGATTGGGTGCGGCGGGTTAATCCGTATTTTGCTTGAGCCACTAGCTGGAGAGCTGTTGGTTAACCTGTTAGTCGTAAAAGACAGATTGGATCACGGTGAGGCCGTGGAGCTCATTCGCACCTATACCGATGGGTATTCGGATATTAGTTACGCGTTGCGAGGATCAGGTGTTGAGGAAGAGTGGGGTTCTGCAGCTTCAGCTGTTAGAGAGCCGTTTCGCTTAGCGACGCGTACGCTGTTTATGCCAAAGCCAAGAGTCATTGTGTTCGGTGCAAATCCTGATGCGGTTCCGCTCGTACAAATGGCAGCAAGCAGCGGCTTTCGCGTGGTGGTCGCGGATTGGCGTGAATCGTTCTGCAACGCAGAGCGGTTCCCAGGGGTAGAGACGATGGTTGCTTTTCCAGAAACGTTAGTCGAAAAGCTTACGCTGAATGAGCGAGACTACGTCGTGATCATGAGTCATCAGTTCGAGAAGGACACCGCCTTCTTCAGGGGTGTTATGGCTTATAACTTACACTATCTGGGCATTATGGGCTCCAAGGAGCGTACGGAGAAAATGCTGGAAGGTTTCGAGCGCCCAGACTGGCTGCATGCGCCAATTGGCTTAAACATCGGCTCGGAAGGCGCGTTCGAGAACGCGATTAGCATTGCGGCTGAGCTGATTGCGATCAAACGGAGCAAATATGGAGCGGGTGTATGGTCATCATCTCTAACTCATGGACGGGATGTTCAAAGCTTCTGCTCGTGGTGAAGTCGGGGGAGAGGGTGGAGCTGATGAAACAAGAGAAGATGGTGGAACTAAGGAAGAAGGCGAAACCGGAGAATATGGTGGAACTAGGGAAGAAAAAAATCGTTGGCGTCTACTTGGCGGCTGGAAGTAGTCGGCGTATGGGGACTGCGAAGCAGTCCCTTGAGTTGGCTGTGGGCGTCAGCCTTGGAGGTATAGCGCTGTTGAAGGCACTTGCCTGTGCGGAGTTAGAGCAGGTGATTGTCGTTGTACAGGAAGGGGATACGCTGGCATGGTTGCCGGAAGAGGCTCGTGGTCAGCTCGCGAGTGGCAGATGCCGCACGGTGGTGTGCAGGGATGCTGGTCTTGGTATGGCTCACTCGCTTCGCACAGGTATTCAAGTGGCAGAGGAGCTGGCGGCTGATGGTGCGATGGTTATGCTGGCTGATCAGCCATTCATTGAGGAAGCTATGTTGGATGAGCTGATTGATGCTTACAAGGCGGATGCGGACTACGATTATGTTGCTAGTGGTGATCAGGGGATCCCGAAGCCACCAGTCATTCTGGGGAGCAGAATGTGGTCAGCTATCGCTTCGTTGGAAGGCGATGCTGGCGCGCGGGCACTGTTTCATTTGCCAGCATTTCGCGGGCAGATTGTTGAGGCAGCAGCGCTGACATTTATGGATATTGATACCCCCCAGCAATATGAAGAGGCAAAAACGATCTACAAGTCGTGAAATAAGTTAGATTATATGACATGTAATTAGCCGTGGAGTGCATTGATACGAATGATGCGCTATTTTTTTATATAAAAAAACAAAATGATGTTATGTTAGTTGACGTTAAATTCGAATATTGTTTATAGTAGATCTAATTTATCAGAACGATTGAGATGGAAGAACGTTGGGGAATGCGAAGAAGTAAAGTGAAAGACGAAGAAGCAGAAACGAAAAAGGTAGGCGCTACCGGAAGTGGGCTCATCGAAACGGAACGACGTTCCGCAACTTTTTGGAAATGGCGGATTTCGCCCAAATAGGGGAACCAGATTCCGTTAGATGGCGCGCAACGCAACGAACACGCTAACTACGCAGCAAGCCGGCTTCTCGCGGTAAACTCAGAACGCATAACGAGCACGTGGTCATTCAGAATCTCTGAGGAGGGTTGAATATGTCAGTTCCGATGCATCAGCTGCCCGAGCAGCAGCCTTCCGTATGGCAGCCAACAAGTGTGGAGGAAGCGATTCAATTGAAGCATAAATGGGGCAAAGATGCTGTTCTTGTTGCTGGAGGTACTTGGCTTCGCACGCGCTGGGAAAATGGGCTAGCCCCGATGCCGCAGCATTTCATTAGTCTTGGACGAATTCTTGTCCTCTCGGGATTAACGGTTAATTCCGAAGGTCAAGTTCATATAGGCCCTGCCCTAAGCATTGCAGATTTGATGAAAAATGAGCTGGTTCAGCAGAAATGCGGACTTCTCGTGCAAGCCTGTTCGGAGATTGCAGCCCCGTCGATTCGGAACTTAGCCTCAATCGGAGGCAATGTGATGACACGTACAGGGGATCTGATTCCCGCACTGCTTGTGATGGATGCACAGATCATGTGTACAGATGGACAGAACGAGCGAATGATTGCGTTGAAGGATTGGCTGGCTGCTCCACAAGGGGCCTCTGACGAGATTATGACGGGGATTATTGTGCAGACAACGGCGGGATTGGAAAGTAGGGACAGTACGGAGATCGCCGCCAAGAACCTTGAAGATGGTAAGTCGACGGATGGACAGTTAGCTGCTGCGAAAGAAAAGGAGTTTATTCATGAGTTCTACCTCAAGGTTGGGCGGAGAGAGGCATTCACGCCATCGGTTGTTACCGTCGCGGGCAGGATTTTCCTCCAAGCAGACGGGACGGTTACCGACATTGCCTTAGCGGCAGGCGGAGGCAACGCGGTTCCTGCGAGGTTCTCAACGCTAGAAGCGGGAATGATCGGAAAGCCGTTAGCCAAGGCAAATTTACAGATACTCCATAAAGGGGTTATGGCTGACTTCAACGCTGTGGCAGATGATTATGCGGGGGTAGATTACCGCAAACAGACCGCAGCGAATTTGATCATTTCGGAGTGCTTCAAAGCTTGGCGCAAAGGGGGCGGAGCCTATGCTCCTTAATCGGAATGCGAAGAAATGGATCATTAGACCTGATGGCAAGGAGAAGGTAACAGGGGAGCTCCGGTATCTCACCGATTTAACCGCGCCTAGCATGCTGCACGGAAAAGTGCTGCGGAGTCAATACCCGCATGCTTGGATTCTTTCCATCGATACAAGCAAAGCCAAACAGTTACCTGGCGTGCGCGTGGTCTTAACGGCTGACGATGTACCGGGATTGAACCTATTCGGAATTGCTTTTCCTCACCAGCCGGTGTTTTGTCAGGATCGTGTTCGATATATCGGGGATGCGCTGGCATCAGTTGCGGCTGATACGGAGGAACTAGCGGAATATGCATTAAGCCTCATTGAAGTCGTGTATGAGCCTCTCCCACTTGTAGATGATCCAGAAACCGCGCTGGAATCAGGGACGATTATGCTACATCCCGAAGGGAATTTGCTTCATCAAACCTCTCTACAGCATGGGGATACGAACATTGACGCAGTTTTCGCAACATGTGCACACGTCGTGGAAGAAACCTATCTAACGCCTCGGCAAATGCACACGTATATGGAAACGGAAGGCGGTCTCTTTATCCCTGAGGATAATGGGAGGCTGACCGTTTACTCGCCGACTCAGCATGGCTATAAGGATCGCTTTCAGCTAGCGCGAATCCTTGGTATCCCAGAGGATCAAATCAGAGTCGTTTCCAGCCCAATCGGCGGTTCGTTTGGCGGGAAAGATGAGCTCAATGTGCAGCCTTTCGGTGCATTGATGGCACGAAAGACAGGCAAGCCGATCAAAATGCACAATTCCCGCCGTGAATCTGTGATCTCCGGCATTAAACGTCATCCGATGCGGATCACGATGAAAACAGGCACAGATGCACACGGAAAGCTGATCGCACATCAGGTTCGCATCCTTGCAGATACAGGGGCGTACGCGACACTAGGCTGTGAAGTGTTGAATTTTGCAACCGAGCATGCGATAGGTCCCTACACAATCCCGCATGTTGACGTAGAAGGCAAGAGCGTCTACACGAATAACGGTGTATCCGGTGAGTTTCGGGGCTTTGGCGGCAATCAGGTGATTTTTGCCGTGGAGAGCCAAATCGAACGCCTCGCCGAGAAGCTCGGCATGGACGCGTGGGCGCTGCGCAAGCTCAACTTGCGCCAGCCAACCGATCCGGGCCCGATGGGCCAGCAGATCGTGGCCACCGAAGGCGCCGCCCAGGTGTGGGCGAAGGCGCAGGAGTCGCCGCTCTGGGCGAAGCGCGCCAGCAGCGCGCGCGGGCCAGAGCAAGAGCCGTGGCTGCGCCGAGGCGTCGGCGCTGCGCTGGTGATGCACGGTGCCGGGCTCGGCCTCGGTATCCCCGATCATTCCGGCGGCCGCATCGAGCTCACGCCGGAGGGCAAGATCCAGGCCTCCTTCGGCTTCGAGGAGTTCGGCCAAGGGCTCTATGCAGCACTCACGTTGATGCTGCAGGACTGCTTCGGCTGCGCCGCCGATGACATCCGCATCGTCATCGGCGATACCGACCGCGTGCCCAGCAGCGGTTCGAGCACGGCCTCACGCGCCACCACGATGATGTGGCGCGCGCTCCAGCGGCTGAAGCCAGCCTTCGTGCTGGCGCTGCTGGAGCAGGCTTCGCTGCGCTGCGGCGTTCCGGCCGCAGAGCTCGCAACCGGCGCAGGCGGGATTCATCACAAGGGTGATGAATCGGGGGAGCCGGTTGTCACGTATGCGGAGGCCGCTGCGGCAGCAGCTACGCCGATCCTCGCGCATACGGAGTTCGACTACCCGACGACGCCCGAAGGGCGGGTCGGGGCGCACTACCTGTACTCTTACGCGGCAGCCATCGTAGAAGTCGAAGTGAACATGCTGACCGGACGGGTCAAGGTGCTGCAGACGGATCATGTCATCGCCGCAGGTCCTGTGATTAATCCGATGGGCTTTCTTGGACAAATTGAGGGCGGCAGTGTGATGGCATTGGGCTACACATTGACTGAGGATGCAGTGATGAAGGAAGGTCGTTACCTCAGGCATAATCTCGATACGTACCTCGTTCCCACATTCAGCGACAGCCCACTTCGTATTCAAGTTGAAGCGATTGAAGAGCTGCCGGAGGGAGATACATTTGGCCCTCGTGGCGTTGGAGAAATCGGTTCTGTCGGGTTAGCACCTGCGATTACGGCGGCAGTACGGCAAGCGACAGGCATTTGGGTAAATAAGTTGCCCATATCACCAGAAGACATCGTGCAATCCATCGATTGGTTAGAAGGGGTGGAGGCCAGTGATTAATACATCTTTTGTGCTAGAGTGCTCCGTTAATGGGAAAGCAGTTTCGATCCCAGTACCTGCGTCCAAAAGGATGTCAGCCGTTCTACGGGATGACCTGTTAATGACCGGTACCAAGGTGTCTTGTGAGATTGGGCGCTGCGGCGCTTGCATGATTCTGCTCGACGGTCAACCTGTGAATGCCTGTTTACTGATGGCCTATCAAGCATCGGGCAAGGAGCTTACGACTATTGAGGGGATATCAGCAGGCGAAGAGCTGCATCCGATTCAGCAAGCAATGTTAGAGGAGGGGGGATTGCAGTGCGGCTACTGTACGGCCGGCATGGTTGTAACCTTAACCGCGTTGTGGGAATCGAACCCTGCTCCTACGAGGGCTGAGGCTGAGAAAGCACTGTGCGGGAACATATGCCGGTGCACAGGGTATGAGGGGATTTTCAGAGCGGTAGAGAAATGCGGATTGTCCATAAAAAGAGAGGGGTAGAAGCCATATGCGAAAAACCATGCTGTCTATTACTGCTATTATGCTACTGATCTTAAGTGCCTGCTCCACGAGCACGACAACAAGTTCTACAACAGCACCTGCTTCCACCACGGCTGCTTCTACGGCAACAACAACAGAGAAGAAGCTGCCCAGAGTTGCTTTTGTCTATATCGGTGTGCCGGGGGATGGCGGATGGACGTTCGAGCATGACCAAGGTCGTCTGATGATGGAGAAAGAACTAGGGATTAAAGCGACGACTGTTGAAAATATTCCAGAAGGCCCTGACGCTGAGCGAGTGTTCGAAGAGTTGGCTCAGAAAAATGACATTATTTTCGGAACCTCCTTCGGGTACATGGACCCCATGGTAGCGGTAGCGGCGAAGCATCCGAATGTGAAATTCCTGCACGCCACTGGCTACAAAACGGCACCAAACCTAGGCACGTACATGGGACGTGAATATCAAAGTGCTTACCTTGTCGGTATGGCTGCAGGGAAAATGACGAAAAACAACCATCTGGGTTATGTTGGAGCCTTCCCGATTCCAGAGGTTATTTATACGATTAATGCGTTCACGTTAGGTGCGCAAAGTGTGAATCCCGATATTGATGTCTCCGTGGTGTGGAGTAACACATGGTTTGATCCTGCTACAGAGAAGCAAGCGGCTATTTCCTTGTTGGATAAAGGTGTAGATGTGTTGGCGGCGTACCAAGATTCACCGGCAAGCATTCAAGCGGCTGCTGAACGCAAAGTATGGGGCATCGGGAACGATTCCGATATGGGCAGATTCGCACCGGATACGTACATATCGAACCCGAAATGGAACTGGGGCCCTTACTACGTGAAAACGGTGAAAAGTGTCATGGATGGCACGTGGAAATCAGAGGCTTACTTCGGCAGTATGAAAGAGGGCATCACAGACATTGCGCCGCTTGGTAAAAATGTGCCTGCCGATGTTAAAGCGCTAGTAGAGAAGAAAAAGTCGGAGATTTTGAACGGTACGTTCGAAGTATTCCAAGGGCCTATCGTGGATCAAGATGGCAAAACACGCTTCGAATCCGGGAAGAAGATGACGGACGAAGAAATCCTTGGCACGACTTGGTTTGTTAAGGGCATTAAAGGTGTCATACCTAAATAAAGGACGAAGGATGTGACTGGCGATGACAATACAAGATATCGCATTAATTCACGAGTGGCACCCGGTGTTGTTGTCGTCAGCACTCACGGATAAGCCGGAGGCTGTTGTAGTACTAGGTGAAAAAGTAGCGGTATTCCGCACCATGCAAGGCGTCCACGCGTTCAAAGACTTATGTATTCATCGCGGTGTGCCGCTCTCATTGGGGAAAGTAAGCAGCGATGAGTTGGTTTGCGCGTACCATGGCTGGTCTTACAATGGCTGTGGTACGTGTACCAAGATTCCTTCCTTACCGAAGGAACAGGCCATTCCTTCGAAGGCCAAGGCTTTCGTTTACTCCTGCGTAGAAGCACATGGACTAATCTGGGTGTGCCTAGGGACACCTGCAGGACCTCTGCCTAAAGTGAGTGCCTATGTGCCCGAGGGCTTCAAGGAAGTATTCATGGGGCCTTACACCCTGCAAGCAGCAGGTCCTCGCATTATTGAGAATTTCCTCGATGTATCTCACCTTATGTTCGTGCATGAGGGACTGCTGGGCGATAGTGATTTCGCTGAAATCAATGATTATCACGTGTTGGAAGAGGACGGCGTTCTGCGTTCCGAAGAAATCATCGTGTATCAGCCGGATGCGGATGGAACAGGGCGCGGGGTAAATAGCCGGTATGTATATGAGGTGTTCGGTCCGTTATGTGTAGCTTTTACGAAGAGAGATGACGTATCCGATCATATCTTTCGGTTGTTTCTGATGGTGTTGCCGGTTACGGAGCAGACTAGCGTCGCTTACATGCTGAAGCAAAGGAACTATGCGTATGACGAGCTTGATGAGGTGTTCATCCACTTCCAAGACAGGCTCATTGAGCAGGATCGGATCATGGTTGAGAACCAGAAGCCGGAGCTGCTGCCGCTAGATTTGCAAGCTGAGCTGCATCTGAAGTGCGATCGTTTGAGCATCGCTTACCGCAAACGCCTGCGCGAGTTAGGTGTCACCTTCGGGACGGCCTAGCGAGATTTGTCGGATTAGGGAAGAGTAGTGCGAATGACATGCATACGAATTAAAAAAAGGATTGTATAATTAGCATGTGGCTAATATGCAATCCTTTTTTGTATTTGGTAAAATAAGACTACTAGATTACCACCAATAGTTAGAAGGCTCATTGGCATTTTGTTTTCTTGTGTCTGAAGGAGTTGTAAATGTTTTGATAAGTGCAGCTGTTTCTTCAGCAGATAGAGGTTGAGCCACCATAAAGGAATCTGCTTGCTTGCGCAGTTCTGCGCGCTTCACTGCTTGTACGGAACGTTGCAATTCTGGGTTCAATTGAATAATCGCCATTGTTTTAGCTCCCTCTTTTTTAATAATAGGTTACAAGAGTGATTATAGCAAAATAATGGAATTTAGGGGAGAGGTAATTGAAAATAGTAGTGAAAATTTCTGTGAGTATGTATCTGGTGCTCTTCATTGCCTTGCAAATCTGGTGTTCGTTTGTAACCTTTCATTTTCCCTATAATGGTATCTACTTGGACACAGCTCATACAGACGAGTGGATTGTCAGTAAACTTGAGGCGAATAGCACGAATGATAAGATTCATATCGGTGACAAAGTCATTGCGATTGATGGTAAACCACCAGGTGAATGGTCAACCGTCAAGCGGTGGAATGTAGTTGAGAAGGCGAATACGGTTGTGATTTGGCGAGATGGCGTCGTTGAATCGATCGATTTGAGGACAAGCCGACCAGCCCTGTTCGATATCATTTCGCTCGCCGAGGAATTCGTCTGTCTATTCATGTGCGTACTCTTATTAGTAAGGGAAAGTCGTTCGCCTTCGGCACGCTTGCTCGCGTTCTCGTTCCTTAGCGCTGCCCTCATCTTCATGAGCTTAGGCGCATCCATGCGGGGAGATTTAATAGGCAAGTTGATGATTGCTAGTTCGATGATGGTGCTGCCCATTGTCTTTTTACATTTTCTTGTGGTGTTCTTCAAAGAAAAGGGAGACATGGAGCTGCCCAAGGGTCACTTTAAATATTTGTACGGGATTGCTTTCCTAGCTTTTGTAATGAGAGGTCTATACTTATTTCCTTCGATGGCGTTCGTATATCGGTATGACGGATCGGTCACGATGGGATTCTTCATCATTGTTATTTCCTTAAATATTTCTCTATTGGC
The DNA here is from genome assembly GCF_013141695.1 of Paenibacillus plantarum. Taxonomy (GTDB): domain Bacteria; phylum Bacillota; class Bacilli; order Paenibacillales; family NBRC-103111; genus Paenibacillus_E; species Paenibacillus_E plantarum. Next base: position 128,095 of record NZ_WHNY01000090.1, on the reverse strand, counting down.
AACGTTGTTTGTGAAGGTTAGGAAAGCACAGACGCCGCTCGCTGGTATTATCAAAAGTGTGTTCTACTCCTTGCTCATTTCGTTTCTACCTATTATCTGTCTCTCGTTCCTCCCGCAGCTCATTATCGGAGATTGGATATTCGATCCAATTTATACAAGTTGGCTATTATTAATATTTCCCATCACGTTCTCTTATTTAATCGCTTCCGATCAGTTATATGATATCGGCCTTGTCGTACGGCGTGTATTATTTGCTTGTCTAATGGCCGTAGTACCCGTCAGCTTGTTTACTGGCGCTTTTGCTATCATTTTTCATGGGGAAACCAACGGAAAGCAAATTTTATTCGTATTCCTAGGCTCGATCTTCCTTCTTTCTGCCATGTTGTATGCAACCGAATATTGGACGACGAGATTAGAGCCCTATTTGTTCCCGAGAAAGTATGTACTGAAGTCAGCACTAAAAAAGATTTCCAAAAATCTAGGAACCATCTCCAGCTTCCGTGATCTGAAGGATATCATCCTAGTGGATATTGTGGGTACGCTGCAAGTGACAGGTGGCGCGATTGTTTTTCGGCATAAAAATGATATTGAAATTTTCTGCGAAGGTGAAGTCGATACGGCAGAAATCCAGCGTTTGGTGAATTCATCTGCCATGCTCGATCATCCTTACTACACGTTCATGGAAATGAACTGCCATGAGGAATACACAAGCTATCTCATCGTGACTCGGAAGAAGACGAACACACGGATATCGAAGGAGGAGCTGCAGTGGCTGCAGTTAATCACTTCCTACTTGGAAGTAAGTATGGAAAATGTGTATCTGATTCGTAAGTTAACGGGCAGACTTCAGCAGATGGTTTCCCATCTTCCGCAGGAAGAACATCTCTGGTTACGGAAGGTGATGTTCGAGCTGCAGGAGGAGGAACGTGTTCGAATTGCCACGGATCTTCATGATACGACGATGCAGGATTTGTTTTTCCTCAAGCGAAGATTAACCTCATTGGCCGAGAAACCTTCGATGCGACAAGAGGATCGCGAACAGCTGAACAGCATGAACAACTTTGTGGAAATGATCAATGCCAGCTTGCGTCAGAGCTGCTTCGAGTTGAATCCTCATCTGTTAAAAGAGGTAGGATTGAAGCAAACTTTGAAGACGTTCGTTGAGAAGGAATCGTATACGACGCCGTTCGAGATTTCCTTCCGAGCGGAGCAAATTTCCGAAATCGAAGGCAAGGATATATCGGCCAAACGGCATATCTTCCGGATTGTACAAGAATTACTTAACAACGCGAAGAAACATTCGCAGGCGGCTAATGTCAGCTTTCACTTGTGGGAAGAAGACCATTTCTTTTATTTAAGTTATCGGGATGATGGCGTAGGGTTCCATGTGAAGGAAGAGGTCGCCGTTGAAATCGCCGCATCCGGTATGGGGCTTGCTTATATGAGAAGCCGTGTGCTGCATGTAGGCGGGAGCTTTGAACTGGAGACCGCTGAGGGGGAAGGGACCCACATTTTAATCACAATACCAACTGAGGAAGTGATGTCAGCATGAGTGAAATCGTCAAAACATTAGTGGTCGATGACCATCCCTTATTTGCAAGAGCGACGAAGACGTTGCTTGATGAGATAGATCGTATCGAGGTAGTTGGCGTTGTTAGTAATGCGAAGGAATGCTTGGAATATGTGAAGTTGCATCAGCCTGGGCTCATATTCCTAGACTATCAGCTTCCCGATCAGACGGGCACAGAAGTTGCGGCACAGCTTAAACAACTATATCCGCACATCCATATTGTCATCTTCACCGGCATTGAGTTGGCAGGTATTTACAATAAATTAATTGAAATGAAAGTAAGCGGTGTCCTGTCGAAAGAGTCGACGGAGCGGACGATCAAGAATATGGTGTATTGTATTTTGGATGGATATACGATGATTCCACTGTCCGTTTTTAACCAGATGCAATTGAATGAGGCTGATGCAGGCGAAGAATGTGAACTGCAAGAGGAAGAAGTGCTCATGATGAACATGCTGGTTAAAGGGGCTACACACGAACAAATTGCTGAACGGATTTTCATGAGTAAGCGTACGGTTGATAATTATTTGCGTAAAATTTATGACAAATGGGGCGCCAAATCAAGGACTGAGGCTTTGGAGAAGTTTATCAAAAGTAAATATTACACCTGAAAGTAGGCGCTTCGCATGCAGGACATTCAGCAGCACATGGCACGGATGATGGATGATTATATGTTTGATGAGGATTTGAAAATGCTGCTGAGATCATGTATGTCAGATAACGAGACCTCGAGTCTGTCTTGGTCCAAAGTCACGTTGTGCACACACGCTATGCTTGGTGGGAGTTCGCCTGATATCTATCGCCGAGCGGCATTAACGGAGTTAGTTGTTCTTATCCTGGATATCGTCGATGATCTGCAGGATCAGGACAGCGAAAGTAAGCCTTGGATGCGCGTGGACACGGCGAGTGCGTTGAATGCTGTATTGGCGCTACTGATCGGTATGATAGGTGAATTGGGCAGGATCAATGCCAGCGGAACGATGCTGGTTGAAATTAGCAAAATCATTGCTAGATCGATTAATGGCCAGCATAAAGATGTGATTAATGCGGTTTCCACCGTTGATGAATATTTATGGATGACGCAAGAGAAATCGGGTTCGTTATTCCGTCTTGCTTGCTTCCTAGGCTATTCCGATACAGCCTGTGCAGAGGGAACAATAGAGCAGCTGCATCAGATCGCCGATTGTGTGGGACTTCTCCACCAGATTCAGAATGATGTGCGGGATCTCGTACGCTATGATGAGAAAAGTGACCTCATGGCGAAGAAGCGGACGCTGCCCATCCTGTATCTACTCTCTATTGAAGATGAAGAGTTCTCACCCGTGAAGGCTTACTACAGGGGGGAGATCACGGCTGAACTTTTTGCAGAAAAGGAAGATGACGTGAAACAGTTGATTCAGGACTCCGGCTGCTTGGAGTATGCGCGCATCGTTCAAAGCGTGTGCACGCAGAAAGCGGAGGAGATATGGGCAGAGCTGCCAGCGTTGTCGCCATGGAAGGAAGAGTTTCGGACACTGACGTGGGGCAATTTCATAAAGCTGGGTGTTGAAGTGGAGCAGGCATAGCGCCTGCTCTTTTCTTAATATCTCCTGAACCCCAGGCGAATAAATGGATTTTATGTAGTTAAATATTTGGATTTATCAGTCCAACGCAGATTAAATGGAAAATATACATTTAATTTTACAAGTTTTTACCTATATAAACAAAATGAGTGATTTTAACTACATATTTCACAGCTAAATCCCGTTTATGATGAAATTTCTCGTAAATAGCTGTACATTTTCCAGTTAATGAAAATCTCTGGCGCACTAGCCTCTCAAAACCAACAAACTCCCCTAACAACACCCGAGCGCCGAGATCTCGAGTACTCCATAAAAATATGATATGGATCGCAAAAATGTTGAATTTTAATCGGAAGCGGTCTTCTGATAGAATTTAGATGGAGTTGGTTTCGCACTATAGGAGCGGGCCTTGGAATGGAGGAAGCGCATGTTTCAGATCCTCATCGTGGATGACGAGCATATTGAAAGAGAAGGGATTAAGCGATTAATCCATAAATATAACCTGCCCCTAGCTGTGTTGGAAGCTGAGAATGGTGAAGAAGCGTTGGAGATGCTAGCTTCGCATCCCATCGATATTGTATTAACGGACATCAAGATGCCATTTATGGATGGCCTTACGTTATGTGAGCGGGCACGGGCGCAATTCCCGGAGTTGAAAATTATTATTTTCAGCGCATATGGGGAGTTTGAGTATGCACAAAGAGCGATTCACTATCAAATCTCGTCGTATCTGCTCAAGCCCATCGATGTGAGTGATTTCCAAAGAGCCTTTCATGAGGTCATTGCCCTCTGTCATAAGGATCAGGAACAAGAGAAGGAAGAACTCTTCTTAGAGATCCTTCATGCTGCGCAAGCTTCTTCATCGCTCTCTCGCAAGTTAGATCTCATCGGGCTTCATTTTAGTCAGATGTCCATTCAATTGATTCTGATCGACTACAGTTCATCGGTCTTTGATGTTGAGCACGACTTGCTTCCAGAGAGGCTTCAATCCGTCATTCGTGCGCCATTCGATTATGTGAATTTGAATGAAAGTCAGAGCTTAGTTTGTGTGCGATGGGATCACACGGTGCGTAAGGAAGATCAGGAGTCGTTAGGCAGCAAGTTGAAAGCAAGCATTGCGGATGCCTACAACGAAACCTTTACGATGGTCATTTCCAGGCTAATCAATACGGGAGATGAGTTGGCTCCCGAGTTTAAGCTTATGGAGAATGTGCTGGACTATAAATTTTTCTTTCATGAAAGCACAGTGCTGTATACGGATGAAAGCCAAGGGCAAGAAGAAATAGCGAGCACTATCCCTAAGCTGATGGAAACTCTTTATTGGCATTTAGAAGTCAAGGATGAGTTCGGCCTACGCCAAGGTGTTGAGCTATTCTTTAAGACGATTGACGGGAGCGGGCAACATTCTGCGATTTATGTGAAGTATATGTGTACGGAGTTGGCTAAGAAAATAGGGGAAACGGCTGGCAAAACGGACGTCCACGCCTTTAAGTCGATTGTGGAGGCCATATTCGGGTGTAAGTCCTTAGCCGAGCTGAAAGCGCAAATTCAAACTGTTCTCGGTTTGCTGGACGGCAATACGGATGTTCATAATCCGGAATTCAGTAAGAAAGTGATCAAGGACATCCGGAAACTGATTGAAGATAACTACACATCGGATATCAGCTTGCAATGGATTGCAGAGAAGGTGTTTCTTACACAGACCTATGTGAGCTACCTGTTTAAGCGGGAAGTAGGGCAAACGTTTGTTAAATATCTAACAACCATTCGGATGCATAAGGCGGAGGCTTTGCTGCGGGAAACGCATCTAACGATTGCGGACATTAGTCAGCAAGTTGGCTATATGAATACGTCGTATTTCTGCAAAACATTTAAACAAGTTCATGGGCAAAGTCCGGCCAAATTCCGAGAAGGAACGAGCTGATATGCGAACTTTCCTAGCTTATTTCCAAAACCTAAGATTTAAGCAGAAGCTTTTTATCTCCTACATGGTCGTTTCCATTATTCCGGTTGTCGTATTGGGGATGTTTTCCTATCACCAAGCTAGCTCATTCCTGCTTCAACAAGCGAAACAGAATTTGGATGGGTCGATTAGTCAAATCGCCGAGACGATTAACTATCGCGCGAAGCAACATGAAGCGATCATTAATTCGATCACACAGAATGTTGTATTTAAGCGCATCTTTATTAGTAATGACGGTGATTTTCCTGTTTTGTATCGGGATTATGTGGATCCGTTCTTCAGTAATATTCTTGATTTTAATCATGATATCTTACAAATATCGGTGTTTACCGAGAATCAGTCTATTCTGCGTGGCGAATATATTCTGCCGCTGGAATTAACATCGGATCTAAAGTGGGCGAGTCAGCAGAAGCATTCGAAAGAAACACAATGGAACATTAAGAATGGTAAGCTCTTCGCTACAAGACCGTTCGTAAGTGAAGAGGGCGTGCAGGTAGGGAAGACACCCGCGGTGTTGTTCCTGAGCATCGATGCCGATAGTTTGTTTCAAGGCTTGGATGATATCCAAACGAAAGCCTATGGGATTTTGATTTTAGATAAAGAGGGCAATCAAATTCTATCTAAAAACATGAAGATGAGTGCAGAGATGCCAATCGCCTCGCTGCCTTCCTCCCAGTTAATGGAGCGAATCGGTTCATTTTCGATGCAGGCAACAGATTACATGTACATCACAGCGGATATGGCGGAGCCGGGATGGAAGCTCGTTTATTTTACGCCTAAAAGCGGGATTTCGGTGGATGCAAGGAGCATTGTCAGTGCGACAGCCTTGATTGTCTTGGTTTGTTTGGCTGGACTGCTGCTCATCATCTGGATGTTCTCCAACACCTTCGTCAAACGTATTATTAAGCTCAATAAGAAGATGATGATCGTCGAAAACGGGAACCTGAAGATTGACGTATCAAGTCAGTCTAGAGATGAAATTGGCCAATTGACGAATCGGTTCGGCAATATGCTTGTGAATATTAACACCTTGATCGAAGAAGTGTATCAAAGTAAGATCACGCAGAAAGAGGCGGAACTCAAGGCGCTGCAGACACAGATCAATCCGCATTTTCTATATAACACCTTGTCAATTATTAATTGGAAGGCTTTAGAGATTGATGCGATGGAAATTAGTCAGATCACGAATACCGTTTCACGCTTCTATCGAACGGTTCTCAATAAAGGGAGAGATTTCATCCCTGTCCGAAATGAATTGGAGAATGCCAAAGATTATATGCATATCCAAAGTATCATGCACAATTATCGCTTTGATTTCATTTGTGAAGTAGATGAAGCATTATTGCGATATGACATGATTAATCTTATTTTTCAGCCGATTTTGGAAAATGCGCTAGAGCATGGTATTGATAAGCTCCGTAAGGGGAGTGGACGCGGCTGTATCACCCTGCGAGGGTACAGGTCGGGAGATGATCTGGAGTTCTGCATCGCAGACAACGGACCAGGGATGAGTAAGGAACTGGCAGAAGAGGTTATTCAATTGAGCTCGGTCGGGTACGGGTTGAAAAATGTGCATGATCGCATCCAGATTCGCTTTGGTCAAAGCTATGGCTTGCGTATTGATAGTGAACTTGGGCACGGCACCAGCGTATTTCTGAACTTTCCTGCCTATACGGCGGAGGGGTATTCCAAGGAAGATGATCGTACTAGATGAGGAAACACCTATGAAGTCGGCGTGAAGACGTCCGGGCTGAATGGGTGTTTTTTTACGTAAAAAAGTGTTACATATCGCAAAAATGTTGGATATTTGCAAAGTCAGTCATGCGCTAAAATTACCTTATTGGATGATTGATTGAAAGGAGTTGGAGTTATTGGGGGATAAGAAACCGCTGCTCATTAAGCTGATACGCAGAGATAAACTGCTGTTGCTGATGTTTTTACCGGTGTTTCTGTATTATTTCATATTTTGTTACTTGCCGATGCCGGGGATCCTCATTGCATTCAAAAACTTTACACCGGGCCATGGTGTATTTGGAGGCGATTGGGTAGGGCTTAAGTGGCTGGACCAGTTCGTCCATTCTCGTTATTTCTGGCGACTGCTGAGGAACACCTTCCTGCTTGCGTTCTATCCGCTAGTCATCGGATTCTCGATCCCGATCCTTTTTGCCATATGCGTAGTTGAAATTAAGAATGGCCTCTTCAAGCGTTTTGCCCAAACGGTGACCTACCTGCCGCACTTTATCTCAACGGTTGTGATCGCGGGAATGATCATTAACTTCCTGTCTCCGACAGATGGTATTGTGAATACGTTCCTGGCTTCGATGGGCATGGCCAAAATTAATTTCATGATGGCGCCCGAATGGTTCCGATCTATTTTCACGGCGTCAGGTATCTGGCAAAGCTTCGGTTTTAGCTCCATTATCTACATCGCGGCTATTATGGGGATCGATCAAGAAATGTACGATTCAGGGAAGATTGATGGCGTTAACAAATTTCAAGAGGTGTGGCATCTTACCCTGCCAAGCTTGAAGCCAACGATTGTGATTCTGTTTCTACTCTCCATCGGCGGCATTATGAGTGTGAATTTTGAGAAGGTGTATCTGCTCTACAACGGTGCCACATACGAAACGGCTGATGTGATCTCAACCTATGTATACAGGCAAGGGATCGAGTCACAGAACTTTGGCTTTGCTACAGCAGTCGGATTATTCAATTCCATTATCAGTTTCATCTTAGTATATGTGGCCAACCAAGCAAGTCGTCGTGTGAACGATATGTCGTTGTGGTAGCCGCGACTTAAGAAAGGAGGCCTTCATGGTTAAATCATGGACGGACCGGAGCTTTTATGTCATCGTGTACAGTCTTGTCGCGCTAGCGATTGTTGTGACCTTATATCCCTTTATTTATGTCGTGAGCATCTCTATGAGCTCCGTAGAAGCGATAGACAATAAGTTAGTTACGTTCTTACCTGTTGATCTGAATTTTGATGGGTATAAAATGGTGCTCGGTTATTCTGAGTTGTGGAAGTCTTACTACAACACCATTTGGTATACAGTTGTGGGGACGATCTTTAATCTAGTGGCCACGTGCTTAGCGGCCTATCCGCTTTCGCGAAAGTCGTTCTTCCTTCGAAGAAAACTCAATTTCTACATCGCCTTCACGATGTATTTCTCTGGCGGGTTGATTCCTCTTTATATGGTGATTACGGAATTAGGTCTCTATAACACCAGGTGGGCGATGATTCTGCCCGTTCTTGTAAGCACCTTTAACGTCATGATCTTGCGATCAGCCTTCGAGGCGATTCCGAATGAGATATTTGAGAGCGCCAATATGGATGGCGCCAAGGATTTCACCTTACTGTTCCGGATTGCGATACCGCTTACAAAACCGACGTTAGCGGTACTAACTCTCTACTATGCCGTCGCCCATTGGAACGATTTCTTCAATGCTCTGCTGTATCTCGGGAAGTCGGAGCTCCAGCCTCTGCAGATTTTCCTGCGAAGAGTGCTTATCATGGCCTCACCTGAGATTATGCAGAAAATGGGGGGAGAGACAGCGGCTAAAGCACTTGCTGTTTCAACGCTGCAGGTTCGTTATGTTTCGATCGTTGTCAGCATTTTACCGATTATTACGATCTATCCGTTCATTCAGAAGTATTTTGTTCGTGGTATCACGTTAGGTGCAGTCAAAGGGTAGCGATACTCTTGCTGGATAGATAAGTGGGCTTTATATATTAAGGGAGGGTTCGTATATGAAAAAAACACTCAAAACAACGGCAAGTTTGTCTCTGATTACCGCTTTATTCGCTATGGTAGCTGCAGGTTGTACAAGTGAGGGGAGCTCAGAGCCTACGGCTAGCTCCGCAGCGGCAACGCTGAAACCAGATGCGAGTGCTGCTGCTGCGCCAGCGGGCTTCAATTACACAGGCACAGGGCCAATCACCGATAAAGCGGGATCGCTCAAAATTCTAGCCACAAACGCATGGACGAACAATGTGGATCTGAACCAAGCTCCGATCGTCCAAGAGTTGAGTAAGCGGGCAGGTATTACGGTTAATTGGGAGCTGCTTCCGCCGTCGACCTATCAGGATGCGATTAGCCCGCGACTTGCTGCGGGGGCCGATCTTCCCGATGTGATCTATCAGCTGGATCAGGATCAGACGATGAAAAATATTCAAGGCGGATTGTTCAAACCTTTGAACGATTATATCGATAAATATGGCGTAAACATCAAGAAGTTGTTCGAGAAATTCCCTGCGTTAAAAGCCAGCTTAACGACGCCAGACGGGAAGATCTACTATTTACCGCAGCTGGCTGTGACGAAGAACTATATGCCTACGTTTATGGTGAACCAGAGATGGTTAGATAAGCTGGGATTACAGGATCCAAAGACGCTTGATGAATTCACGGATATGCTTCGTAAGTTCAAAGCGAATGATCCGAATGGCAATGGCAAGCAGGATGAAATCCCATTCTCGGTAGCGCCTAATCAGCTCGCGAATGCCTTTGGACCGGTATTCGGATTGGATTTAGCCAATAACTTCTATGCAGACAAGGACGGCAAGGTGCATTATTCGTACTATGAGCCGAACTATAAGGAATATTTAACCTACTTAAATAGTTTGTACAAAGAGGGATTATTAGAATCAGATTTCGCCAGTGTCACGGCAGATCAGATTACTTCGAAATTCTCGCAAAACATAACAGGTGCTACATTTAACTTTAGTTGGTATACCTCGATGGTGTATAGCAAGCTGTTCAAGGATTACGATCCTTCACAGCCGCTAATTAAAGGGATCGCCCCATTCAAAGGGCCGCATGGTGATCAATTCTATATTGGAAGGAACCCGATTACAGGTATATTCGGCGTTTCCAAGAATGCCAAGGATCCTGAGCTGGCGTTCAAATTCTTGGATTATGCGAGCAGTGAAGAATCCAAAGAGATGTATGTGTGGGGACTGAAAGGACAAACGTATGATGTGGTTGATGGTAAGAAACAATTCACGGAGAAAGGCAAAGATAATGATTTCATTCAGAAATTCGGTATCAATCCAACGAATTTGCCGATCGAGCAATCCGTCGATGCAACGGATGTACTGGTAGCACCGTGGCATGCTAAGATTGATAAAGAGATGGAGAAATATATCAAAGCACCGTTCCCATTCGTATACGCGCTGAAAGCTGAGGCTGACAAAGAGAATACGGTGATGCCGGATATCACGACGTACGTGAATGAAATGAATATTAAATTTATTACCGGCAAAGAAAGCCTGGATAAATTCGATAGCTATATCAAGTCGTTGAAAAGTATGGGCGTTGAGGATGTCATTAAAGGCAGACAAGCGCAATATGACCGTTATCTCGCAGCCAGTAAGAAATAAATAACGATTTGTCGTTCGGGTAACCAACACAGCAGCCGCGGAAATGGCTGCTGTGTTTATCCATTTGCGGCGATGAATCCAAAAAGGCGGTTTCAGGATGAAAAGATCCACCTATATGCTGCTGTTCATCGTGATTTGTACGTCGATTGTTGTGCTCATACTAGTTGGCAAGGGCGGAGATCCTGGGCTGACACCAGCAACGTCACACACGAACAAAGCGGGGCAAGGCCTAGCGCCAACCACCTTACATCTCTTATTTCCTTTGGAGAAGCCAGCCGCCCAAGATGAAGTTATCCAAGCCGTTGAGAACAAGCTAGCCAAGGATGGCTTGCCGATCAAGCTCGAATTTACGTATATTCCGTATGATCAGTACTGGAATAAGCTGTGGCTGAATGCGGCTAGCGGGGAGCCTTATGATATTGCTTTATCGGCGTATTCGAATATCGCAGATTTAGTATCGAAGAAAGTACTAGCGCCCTTGGATGATGCTCTTCGCGATTATGGTCATAGTATAGTTGCTAGTACACCGGATTACGCTTTTCAAGGTGTAACGATTAATGGTCATATCTATGGGATTCCTCGCGTAATGCCAATTGCTGAGTTTCAGAGCTTCGTGCAGATTAGAGGCGATCTGAGAAAGAAATACGGTTTACCGGAGATTAGAACGGTGGCCGATATGGATACGTACTTGGAGACGATTCATCAAAAAGAACCGACGATTACGCCCTATTTTTACGATACAGGCCGTTTCTTGCTTCGAGAATATGGGGATGTCGCTTTTTTTGCGGGAGGTTACTTGAATGCTCCTGTGTATATTGACCCGGCGGATCCTCAGCTGAAGGTCAGAGATACTTATGAGTCTGATTTTTTCCTTCATATCATGGGGAAGATGCATGAGTGGCAAGAGAAGGGCTACATTCCCTATGGGCCGTCGGATACCTCGAAGTATCCAGATCCCGAGCTTGCTTTTAACTCAGGTAAAGTGGCGGCAACATGGAGCGTTGTTATGAAGCAAACCGAGCGCATTGATGCGTTCAAAGCCATGCTTCCAGCGGGAGAGCTGGAGAATGTGTATTTGCATCCAGAGAAGCCGAAGTATTTATATACCGGGGCTGATAATATTCTTTCGGTATTTTCGACAAGTCAGCATGTGAATGAGTCTGTTGCTTTCCTGAATTGGCTGAGAAGCAGCCAGGAGAACTACGATCTCTTCACGTATGGGATCAAGGATGTGAATTACAAGCTGAAAGACGAAGCCATCGTTTATGATGGTATCGCGCCCGAGCATCAATATAACCCGATCAGCTGGACTTGGAATGATATTCGGTTTGCTCGGTTTAGTACCTATATCTCACCTGCCTATAGCAAAGAGCTGCGGGACTGGGATAAGGAAGCGATCGTGTCCCCGACGCTCGGCTTTGTGCCAGATCTGGCACCAATTAAATCGGAGATTGCCCAGCTGAATGTCATCATTACGGAGTATTTACCGATTCTATATGATGCGAAAGTGGATTGGACACCTACGATGGCTAGCTTCAGAGCCAAATTAAAAGATGCTGGCATGAATCATGTGATATCGGAAATTCAACGTCAATTTGATGCTTACCACGCTAGTAGAAAGGGTGAAAGACCATGATTCCAGTTACCGTTGCAGCAGATGGGAGCGGCGACTTCTTTCGCATACAAGAGGCAGTAAATCATATACCCGCGGGCAGGAGAGAGCCGACAACCATTCACATTAAAAGTGGTGTTTATAAAGAGAAGTTATATATCGATAAGCCTTGGATTACGTTGGTTGGCGAAGGGGCGGAAACGACCGTTATCTCCTATGATGACCACGCGAAAAAGGTATTTCCAAACGGAGAACCGTACCACACGTTTCATTCTTACACGGCTTACCTAGGCGGAGATCATATGACGGTGGAGGGGATCACCTTCGAGAATACAGCGGGAAGCGGGGACATCGTGGGGCAAGCCTTGGCTGCCTATGTCGATGGGGACTGCGTTGTCTTTCGCGATTGCCGATTCCTCGGGCATCAGGACACGCTGTTCACAGGGCCATTGCCACCTAAACCGCGAGATCGCGGCACCTTTGGCGGTCCAAGGGAAGATGCACCGAAACGTCCGGTGAGGCAGTATTACGAACGCTGCTATGTGGAGGGGGATGTTGATTTTATCTTTGGTTCGGCCACAGCTGTGTTTCAGGAGTGTGAGATTGTCTCCTTGGGACGCGGCTGGATCACAGCTGCCTCTACCCCAGAGGAGGTTCCATATGGGTATGTATTTCTCAGGTGTAAGCTAACCGGAGATGCGCCAGAACAGTCTGTTAGTTTAGGGAGACCGTGGCGGAATTATGCTAAGACCGCGTTCGTAGATTGCTGGGTAGGGCCGCATATTAAGGCTGCGGGTTGGGATCGATGGAATGAACAGGAACCAATAGATGAAGTAAGGTACATAGAGTTTGGGAGCGTAGGCCCTGGAGCCGTAACTAGCGGGCGCGCGGAGTGGGCACGGGAGTTGACGGTAAGCGAGGCGGGGGAGCTGACAGCCCGGCGAGTTCTTGCAGGTGACGATGGATGGGATCCATCGCGAATAGGTGAATAAAGCTTGTGACCGTCAGGAGGATCGCTCCTGGCGGTTTTTCTTCGTAGGCGTGCCACGGTGCTGCGAAAGGGAACTACGTTCCGTAACTTTGGTGTGGTGCTGAGTTATTGCGACCCAGAGCAGGAGTAGCTAGTAGCAGTGGCGACTGCGTTAAGGAGCGGCAGTTCGAGGATGTGGATTTTGGTGATATATGGCATATAAATAAGGTTATTGACAGTCATTCTCATTGAAATTATAATAAATATTATATTATAATAATTATAATTAAATTAAGACATAGTCCCCACCAATGAAAGAGGAGGTTACCCTAATGGTCAAACATGATCTGAATCAAGCTTTACAGCGGATGCGGGCAAGGAATATCACGTTAACCCCGCAGCGGCAAGCGTTACTAACGTATCTTTATGCGCAGGAAAGTTACGTGGCGGTGAAAGACATTTGCGAGGCGATGGTCGGTGAATATCCGCATCTGAACGCAATGACAGTTAACAGCTCTCTGCATGTTTTTAAACAGCTGGGATTAGTGAATGAGTTGAAGATTGGCGGAGCTTCCTTACGATATGAAGCGGCTATTTGCTCGTAAGTGATTCCCTTGCGGATTAGTACGCAATAAGTCGGCCGTTATCATGCCATTGTCCATATAAGGTATTCAAACGGGTCTGTTCAATAAACTTAGTTAATCGATTCTGATACAACGTTTCATCGTGGCGTACAGACTGAATATTGTCGATTTTGACTCTAACATATAGCTCTGGCAAGGATTGAAAATGCCGATATAGCACCTCATCCTGACGTAATTGCGCTAAAATATCTTCATGTATGGTGAAAGATGCGTTGTTCATATCTGGTAATACACGATATCCTGCTTCTGTCATGAGGCCTAATTTATCTAATCTTCTGACGCGTTCTTTATTGAGCTCTGTCCAGTTACTCTTCTTTTTCCTTGGCGAATATCGGTGCGCTGTTTGTGTGTCATCTAATTTTTTAATGGTACTATCAATCCAGCCGAAACATAAGGCTTCTTCAACAGCATCTAAGTAATTTTCGGAATGTCGCCCTGTAGGAACTAACCAACAATAATCTTCCGTGCTGTGATGATCACTTAACCAATTTCGCCAATCTTGTCTTGTGTTTACTTTCACGATTTTATCAATGATCATGATTTTCTAGTCACCTCTGATTATCATTATAACCAAACGCACTGACAGCTGTATGTCAGTGTGTTTGTTGTTTTTACATAAGAATGAAGCCATGTCGAAAAATATGTATGCGCATCATATAAGTGATTTTGAAATTTGAGATTAACGGAGATCTCCTATACCGATGTTGAGAAACGCATCTTTCCTCATGAACAGGTAAAAGCTAGAAAATGTGCCTAAAAAGCGAACTATTTAAAAGAAATAAGAGAAAATCGTTCGTTTTTTCAAATTGACATGGCACGTTAGTTGGTAGTAAACTAGGAAAGCGGGAAATGAAGCCGCACTAATTGAAAATGTCGAATCAACTCGTATAAAATCAGGAATAAGGCCTGGAAGTATCTACCCAAAAACCATGAATTTTTGGACTACGAGGAAGCGAATGAGGGGAACCATAGGAAATGATGGTCTTTTTGCATTCGGTTCTTTTGCTGTCCAGCGTATAGAATCGTGAATTCTAGCTCTGGGCATTTTTTATTATAAAGGTGACGAAAGTGGGTTTAAGATGACGACGGTACGTGTTGGTGTAATTATGGGAAGCCAGTCGGATTGGGAAACGATGAAGCATGCTTGTGATATGTTGGACGAACTAGGTGTGGCGTATGAGAAGAAGGTTGTCTCTGCGCATAGAACGCCAGATCTGATGTTCGAATATGCAGCATCGGCTATCGAACGTGGGCTACAAGTCATTATTGCCGGAGCAGGCGGTGCGGCGCATTTACCAGGAATGGTAGCAGCCAAAACTGAGCTTCCGGTTATTGGTGTTCCAGTCAAAACGTCCACGTTGAACGGCATGGACTCTTTGCTCTCTATTGTGCAAATGCCAGGCGGCATTCCAGTTGCTACAGTGGCTATCGGCCATGCAGGTGCAACGAATGCAGGCTTGCTCGCTGCGCAGATTCTGGGCGCTTTTGATCCAGAGATCCAAGCGAGAGTGAAAGCACGCCGCGCGCGTATCACGCAAACGGTGCTAGAAAGCAGTGACAACCTATGAGTGACACTTCCAGCGGTAAGGTGATCCAGCCAGGAGGCACAATCGGGATCCTTGGCGGCGGGCAATTAGGGCGCATGCTTACGCTAGCCGGACGCAACATGGGGTATCGCTTCGTAACGCTCGATCCGACAGAGGACGCACCTTGCGGCCAAGTCGCGGATCAGATTCAAGCGAATTTCGACGACGTGGAGGCAGCAAGAAGGCTTGCCGCACGATCGGACGTGATCACGTACGAATTCGAAAACGTCGACGCACACGTCACCAACATCTTGATGGAAGAGTCCTATGTTCCACAAGGCAGTCATCTTTTATACACGACCCAGCACCGTCTTCGCGAGAAAAGAGCGATTGAAGCAGCAGGCGTTCCAGTAGCGCCTTATGCGGAGATCACGAGCGAGGCGGAGCTGCGGGAAGCAGCCGAGCGATTCGGTACGCCATGCGTACTCAAAACAGCTACCGGCGGTTATGACGGGAAAGGGCAGTGGGTGCTTCGCTCTTTAGATGAAGTCGCCGAAGCTTATGAAACGTTAAGCCGCGCCAAAACCGAGCTGGTTCTCGAACAATTCATTCATTTTGACAAGGAATTATCCGTTATTGCAGCTAGAAGTCCACGCGGCGAGGTAAAGGCATTTCCTGCTGCTGAAAATATACATGTACATAATATTCTGCACGAATCCATCGTGCCGGCACGTATTCCTGTGCCCGTGCAGAAGGCAGCCGAAGAACTCGCGATTCGCATCGCAGAGTCGCTCGGTGTCATCGGGCTCATTGCGGTTGAGTTATTCCTAACGAAGGATGGCGGGCTATATGTGAATGAGCTTGCGCCACGCCCGCATAATTCCGGGCATTACACGATGGAAGCTTGCCGGACCTCACAGTTCGAGCAGCACGTACGCGCGATTTGCAACTTGCCTCTTGGTTCAACGGAACTAATAACACCAGTGGTCATGGTCAATTTGCTTGGTGAGCACATAGCTCCCCTTCATGATCATCTTGCTGAGCCAGGCTTCTTGGAGAATGAACAACTAGGCGTCTCTGCCAAGCTTCATTTGTACGGCAAGAAGGAAGCGAAAGAGAAACGCAAGATGGGTCATATCAACCTTTTAACAGACGATGTTGAGAAAGCATTGACTTGGATAGAACAGACAGGCATTTGGGAAAGTAAGTAAATGAAACTCATTGGAGGAACGGAAAATGATTGAACGTTATACACGCCCCGAAATGGCACGCATTTGGACAGAAGAAAATAAATTTAACGCTTGGCTGGAAGTTGAAATTCTTTCTTGCGAAGCTTGGTCAGAACTAGGTGTCATTCCTAAAGAAGATGTTAAGGTATTGCGTGAGAAAGCAAGCTTCAACATCGATCGTATTTATGAAATCGAGCAAGAGACGCGCCATGACGTGATCGCCTTCACAAGAGCGGTTTCCGAGACATTAGGGCCTGAGCGCAAATGGGTTCACTACGGCTTAACGTCCACAGACGTTGTGGATACAGCACTTGGTTACTTATTGCGCCAAGCGAACGAAATTTTGGACAAAGACATCCAGAACTTCATCGAAATCCTTCGCAATAAAGCGATCGAACACAGAGATACAGCGATGATGGGCAGAACGCATGGTGTTCACGCAGAGCCAACGACGTTTGGTTTGAAAATGGCACTATGGTACGAGGAAATGAAGCGTAACCTGGAGCGTTTCCGCTTTGCAGCTGATGGCGTGCAATTCGGTAAAATCTCAGGAGCAGTTGGTACCTATGCGAACATCGATCCTTTCGTTGAAGAATATGTTTGCGGCAAGTTAGGTACGAAAGCAGCTCCAATCTCCACACAAACATTGCAACGTGACCGTCACGCTGAATACATGGCGACATTAGCATTGGTAGCAACATCCCTAGACAAATTTGCAACGGAAATTCGTGCACTTCAGAAGAGTGAGTTCCGCGAAGTTGAAGAGCCGTTTGCTAAGGGTCAAAAAGGTTCCTCCGCAATGCCGCACAAACGTAACCCAATCGGTTGCGAGAGCATTTCCGGTCTATCCCGCGTGATTCGTGGACACATGGTGTCCGCTTACGAGAACGTAACGCTTTGGCATGAACGCGACATTTCGCACTCCTCGGTTGAACGTATTATTTTGCCAGATGCGACGCAATTGTTGAACTACATGTTGAACCGTCTTGGCAACATCATCAAGAACCTAACGGTGTTCCCAGAGAACATGAAACGCAACATGCGCAGCACGTACGATGTTCCTTTCTCCGGCCGCGTGATGACAAAGCTGATCGACAAAGGTTTTGCTCGTGAGCAAGCGTACGATACGGTACAGCCGAGAGCGATGCAAGCATGGGAAGAGCAACGCTCCTTCCGCGAAATCGTTGAGAATGCATCGGTAATCACAGAAGTATTAAGTCCAGAAGAAATCGCAGATTGCTTCGATCCGAGCTGGCATTTGAAACATGTAAGCACGATCTTTGATCGTCTTGGTTTGAAGTAGAAGATAGTGAGTGAATGAACAGATAGATTGTGAAGGGGAAAGGGTGTGGAATTCGTGGCAAACACAAGCGTGATCGTAGATACAGCTGAGGAAATGATTAATGCACCTCTCGTGCACAAAGGCAAAGTACGTGAGCTGTATGATCTTGGCGATAGCTTTTTGATCGTGGTAACGGATCGGATTTCGGCTTTTGATTACATCTTGAAGCCTGGCGTTCCAGATAAAGGGTATGTGCTTAATGCTTTGAGCAAGTACTGGTTTGGCATTACTAGCGGTTATATGAACAATCACATCATCCACACGGATGTTGAGAAGCTTCATGCCATTATTCCAAGTGCTGCGGATCGAGAGCTTCTGAAAGAGCGTATCATCGTGGCGAAAAAGGCAGAGCGCATCTCCATCGAGTGCGTGGTACGTGGCTACATTACAGGGAATGGCTGGAGACAGTACGCAAGTACTGGCGAAATCAATGGCCGCAAATTGCCTGAAGGCTTGCGCAAGAACGAGCGTTTGAACGATCCGATTTTCACACCTGCGGCGAAAAATGATGTGGGTCACGATGAGGACATTTCCATTGAACAAATGATCGAGCTTGTTGGTGAAGACCTGACATATGCCTTGCAAGAGCGCAGTATCATGCTGTACACACTGGCGCATAGCATGTGCGAGCAAAAAGGCATTATTTTGGCCGATACGAAGTTTGAATTCGGTTTTTATGCGGGTGAACTTATTATTATTGATGAGATCTTTACGCCGGATTCTTCCCGTTATTGGTCACAAGAGAAATATGCCTTGGATATCGAGATCGATTCCATGGACAAAGAGCCTGTCCGCACGTATTTAGCGGGATCAGGTTGGGATAAAAACAGTGAACCGGACGAGCTTCCAGCAGCTGTTGTGGAAGAGACTTCGAACCGATATAAAGAAATTTTGCACCGCTTGGTTGACTAAAATAACGCTGAGGAGCGATTTCACGATGAAAGCAACAGTTTATGTAACAATTAAGCAGAACGTATTGGACGTGCAAGGAACGGCAGTACAAGGAGCACTTCACTCCATGGGCTTCGAAGAAGTTGGCAAAGTGCGCATAGGTAAATACTTGGAGCTTGAACTTGGTACAACAGACAGAGCTGAAGCAGAAACACGCGTGAAAGCAATGTGCGAGAAGTTGCTTGCGAACACAGTTATCGAAGACTACCGCTACGAATTGGTGTAATAGACACAAGTTAATCGGAGGAGGAAAACGTCATGAATTTTGCGGTTCTTGTGTTCCCGGGATCGAATTGCGATATCGACTTGTACAAAGCGATTGAAGACACGATTGGTCAACCTGTTGACTATGTATGGCATACGGACGGCGACTTGTCCAAATACGATTGTATCCTAGTACCAGGAGGATTCTCTTACGGGGATTACCTGCGTTGTGGAGCGATTGCTCAGTTTACGAACGTGATGAAAGCTGTCGTGAAAGCTGCGGAAGAAGGCAAATACATTCTAGGTATTTGTAACGGATTCCAAGTGTTGACGGAAGCTCGTTTGCTGCCAGGCGCATTGCTGCGCAATAACGGCATGAAATTCCGCTGTCATCAAGCGGTTCTGAAAGTTGAGAACAACACAACGGCGTTCACGCGTGATTATGCCGAAGGTGAATTAATCAACATTCCGATCGCACACGGTGAAGGCAACTACTATTGCGACGAAGCTACGCTCCAAGAACTGCAAGAAAACAACCAAATCGTGTTCCGTTATGAAGCGGGCAACAACCCGAACGGATCACTTGACGATATCGCAGGTATCAGCAACAAAGCAGGGAATGTCGTGGGTATGATGCCCCATCCAGAGCGTGCCATTCATGAGATTCTAGGCTCCGCAGACGGTAAGAAAATGTTCACATCAATTCTAAGTGCTTGGAGGGAAAAACATGACGCAGCAGCTATCCGCTAAGGAACCATCCCCGGAACAAATCGCGGAACAGAAGATTTATAAGCAAATGGGTGTAACCGACGAGGAGTTTGCTAAGATTTGCGGTTTCCTTGGACGTACTCCAAACTACGTAGAAATCGGCGTATTCAGCGTAATGTGGTCCGAGCATTGTTCTTACAAAAATTCCAAACCTGTTCTTCGCAAATTCCCAGTTACAGGACCTCGCGTTCTGATGGGACCTGGTGAAGGTGCAGGGATTGTAGATATCGGGGACAACCAAGCGGTTGTTTTCAAAATTGAAAGTCATAACCACCCCTCCGCAATCGAGCCTTACCAAGGCGCGGCGACAGGCGTGGGCGGTATTATTCGTGATATTTTCTCCATGGGCGCACGCCCAGTGGCGTTATTGAACTCCTTGCGTTTCGGTAAATTGGAAAACGATCGCGTGAAGTACTTGTTCGAGAACGTTGTCTCCGGTATCGCTGGATACGGTAACTGTATCGGGATCCCGACAGTTGGCGGCGAAGTGATGTTCGACGAGAGCTACGAGGGGAACCCGCTCGTTAACGCCATGTGCGTGGGTCTGATTGACCACGACATGATTCAACGCGGTGTTGCCAAAGGTGTAGGCAACCCAGTGTTCTACGTAGGCCCAGCAACAGGCCGCGACGGTATCCACGGTGCGACTTTTGCATCCGAGGAATTGACAGCTGAATCCGAAGCGAAGCGCCCAGCGGTACAAGTTGGCGATCCGTTCATGGAAAAGCTAGTTCTAGAAGCTTGTTTAGAGTTAATCGATTCCGGCATCGTGCTAGGAATTCAAGATATGGGCGCAGCCGGACTAACATGTTCCAGCGCTGAGATGGCAAGTAAAGCAGGTAACGGCATGGAGCTGTACCTGGATGAAGTTCCACAACGCGAAGAAGGCATGACAGCATATGAAATGATGTTGTCGGAGTCCCAAGAGCGTATGCTTTTCGTTGTTGAGCCGAAGGATGAAGCGCAAGCGAAAGGCATCTTCGAACGTTGGGGCTTGCACTGCGCGAAAGTCGGTAAGGTTACTGACGACGGTTTCTTGAAGCTAATTCACCACGGTGAAGTCGTGGCGAACATGCCTGTTGGCGCACTCGTTGACGAGTGCCCGGTTTACAATAAGCCAAGCAAAGTGCCGGCTTATTACGAAGCAAGCGCAGCGATCGATACAACACGTTACCCAGAGGTAACGAAGTTGACGGAAGCGCTGAAATCCGTACTCGCGTCCCCGACGGTAGCGAGCAAAGAATGGGTTTACAACCAGTATGACTACATGGTTCGTACAGAAACAGCTGTGCGTCCAGGTTCAGACGCAGCAGTAGTAACCATCCGCGGCACGCGCAAAGGTCTTGCGATGACAACGGATTGTAACGGACGCTACGTGTACCTGGATCCGGAAGTGGGCGGACGTATCGCGGTTTCCGAAGCAGCACGTAACGTAGTTTGTTCCGGCGCTGAGCCTCTTGCTGTGACGGACAACCTGAACTTTGGTTCCCCTGACAAGCCGGAAATCTTCTGGCAGTTGGAGAAATCCACAGACGGTATGGCAGAAGCTTGCCGCTTCTTGGATACGCCGGTTATCGGCGGTAACGTCTCGCTTTATAACGAGAACTCCAAAGGGGCAATCTACCCAACTCCGGTTATCGGAATGGTTGGTCTTGTTCATGACATCGACCACATCACGACACAAAACTTCAAAAACGAAGGCGACATCATTATCCTGCTAGGCGAGACGAAAGCTGAGCTCGGCGGCAGTGAGTTCCAATATGTAATTCATGGTGTAACAGAAGGCCGTCCTCCTGAGTTGGACTTGGCTACTGAGAAACGCCTGCAAAACGCAGTTCTCAAAGCGATTCAAGAAGGTCTTGTTGCTTCTGCGCATGACTTGTCTGAAGGCGGATTGGCTGTAGCGCTAGCAGAAAGCTGTATCAGCGGAAATATCGGCGCAGAGGTTAATGTAGCGTCCGATCTTCGTCCAGATTTCGCATTGTTCAGTGAAACGCAATCCCGTATCGTACTTAGCGCTACACCAGAAAAAGCCGATGCCCTTAAGCATTGGATCGCTTCCCAAGGTGTACCTTATCAAGAAATCGGAAAAGTAACAGGCTCGAATTTGACAATCAAAATCAATGACGAACAGCGTCTCCAGTCTCCTGTCAACGAGCTGGCGAAAGTCTGGAAGGATGCGATTCCATGTCTAATGGCGTGAAACAATCCAAGGCCCTAAAGCTTCCTGTGGCACCATTTGAACAACTTGAGAATGGGCAGCATGAGCTTTGGACAGGCGATTATTACAACGAAGGTATTGGCGGCCAAGGCGGATTGTTCGACAAGCTGAATGAAGAGTGCGGGGTGTTCGGGGTGTATGGTCATCCCGACGCTTCCTCCCTATGTTATTACGGGCTGCATGCCCTTCAGCATCGTGGACAGGAAAGTGCCGGCATTTGTACAGTCGATGAAGGCAAATTCAACTATTACCGTGGGATGGGACTTGCGAAGGAAGTTTTTACAAATGATAATTTGCATCCACTTACGGGTTCAACAGCTATCGCTCATGTTCGTTATTCAACAGCAGGTGAAAGCAAACTGGCGAATGCACAACCGCTCGTGTTCAAATACCGCGAGGGCGATCTAGCGATTGCGACGAACGGAAACCTTGATAATGCCAACATTATCAAGCGTGAGCTGGAGCGTAAGGGTTCCATTTTCCAAACAACAAGTGATACCGAAGTTATGGCGCATTTGATTGCTCGCTCGGAGCATGATGATATCGTTGATGCAGTGAAAGATGCGATGAATCAAGTCATCGGCGGATTCGCCTTCCTTATTATCACCAAAGATAAATTGATTGCTGCCCTTGATCCCAACGGCTTACGTCCGTTCATGATCGGTCGTCTCGGTGATTCCTACTTGTTCGCGTCGGAGACTTGTGCATTTGATGCGGTTGGGGCAACCTATTTCCGTGATGTACAACCTGGCGAGATCATCGTGATTGATCGTGATGGCTTCCGTTCGGAACGTTTTGCAGAAGGCAGCAAGCGCGCGATTTGTGCGATGGAATACATCTACTTTGCTCGTCCAGACAGCGACATTGACACGGTCAATATTCACTCCGCTCGTAAACGGATGGGTAAACGACTAGCGATGGAAGCTTTCGTGGATGCGGATATCGTAACCGGCGTGCCGGATTCCAGTATTTCAGCTGCGATCGGTTTTGCGGAACAAACGGGGATTCCTTATGAGCTGGGTCTGATCAAGAACCGCTACACAGGCCGTACGTTCATCATTCCAAGCCAAGAGCTTCGTGAGCAAGGTGTTAAAATGAAGCTGAGCGCTGTTCGCAAAGTGGTCGAAGGCAAGCGTGTCGTCATGATCGATGACTCCATCGTTCGTGGGACAACGTCCTTACGCATCGTCAACCTGCTTCGTGAAGCAGGAGCAACGGAGGTTCATGTGCGGATTTCTTCGCCGCCTTTTATGAACCCTTGTTACTACGGGATTGATACGCCTGACCGCAAAGAGCTTATCGCGGCGATGAATTCGATCGAAGAGATTCGCAAGGCGATCAACGCGGATTCACTTCATTTTCTAACGAAGGATGGCTTGTTGGATTCAATCGGTCAAGGTTCCGCAGGCAAAGAAAGCGGATATTGTACAGCTTGTTTCGATAACAGCTATCCGACGGAAATCGTTGATGTGACGAAGGTTGGCTGTGCGTGTGACTAACAGATGATTCTGTGACGGCTTCACGTCACGGATTCAGCTAAGAGTAAAAGAGAGAAAACGGGGGTCTAGCGACCTCCCCCATATATAGACAAACTAAGGAGTGTTGGTCAGTGTCGGATGCTTATAAAAAGGCTGGCGTCGATATCGCGGCGGGGAACGAAGCAGTAGAACGGATGAAAAAGCACGTTAAACGGACATTCCGTCCTGAAGTGTTAACAGATCTCGGTGGCTTCGGCGGGCTGTTCAGCTTGAACAAAGACAAGTATGAGGAGCCTGTACTCGTATCGGGTACGGACGGCGTAGGCACGAAGCTGAAGATCGCTTTTGCCATGGATAAGCATGATACGATTGGGATCGACGCAGTTGCGATGTGTGTGAATGATATTATCGTTCAAGGCGCAGAGCCATTGTTCTTCCTAGACTATCTCGCTTGTGACAAAGTCATTCCAGAGAAAATTGAAGCGATTATTAAAGGGATCGCCGACGGTTGTGCGCAATCTGGTTGCTCACTAATCGGTGGTGAAACGGCGGAAATGCCAGGCATGTATGCACAAGGGGAGTATGACATTGCTGGCTTTACGGTTGGAATCGTCGACAAGAAAAAGATCATCGACGGAACAACGATCCGTCCTGGAGATGTCGTGCTAGGACTAGCTTCGAGCGGTGTGCACAGTAACGGGTTCTCGCTTGTGCGTAAGCTTTTGCTAGAAGATAACGGATATACCCTTCAAGGGCATGTAGAAGAGCTTGGCGACAAGCTTGGTAACGTGTTGCTTGAGCCAACGAAGCTGTATGTGAAGCCAGTTCTAGCTATGTTGGAAGACGTAGCGATCAAAGGTATGGCGCATATCACAGGCGGCGGTTTCATCGAAAATATTCCGCGGGTTCTGCCTGATGGCGTGAACGTGGATATCCAATATGGATCATGGCCGATCCTTCCGATTTTCTCTTTGATGCAGCGTGTAGGTAACATCACAAACAATGATATGTTCCGTACGTTCAACATGGGAATCGGGATGGTTGTCATCGTAGCAGCTGACGATGCAGAGAAAGCGATTGCTGCAGCAGAAGCGCAAGGCGAGAAAGCTTACCGTTTAGGTGTTGTTACAGAAGGCGAGCGTGTAGTTACGTTCCAAGGAGCTGACGTGTAATGCAGCCTTATCGCATCGCGGTTATGGCTTCAGGCAGCGGTTCGAACTTCCAGGCTATTGTGGATCAGGTACAGAAGGGGAAGCTTGATGTTAGCATCGAGCTTCTTGTCTGTGACCGCCCAAAAGCATTCGTAGTTGAGCGCGCCAAGGAAGCGAAAGTGCCTGTGTTTGCTTTTAATCCGAAAGAGTACGAAAGCCGTGAGGCGTATGAGACGCTGATCTTGAAAGAGCTGCAGGATCGCCAGGTCGATCTGGTGGTGATGGCAGGGTACATGCGGATTATTACGAATGTGCTGGTTGAGCCTTACTTTGGGCGGATGATTAATATTCATCCATCTTTGTTGCCTTCGTTCCCCGGCGTGCGCGCTGTGGAACAGGCGGTTGAGTATGGCGTGAAGCAGACAGGCGTCACGGTGCATTTTGTTGATGGCGGGCTGGACTCCGGCCCGATCATTGCCCAGCGTGCCGTGGAAATCCACGAGCACGAGACGGCAGATTCGCTCACGGAGCGAATCCACGCGGCTGAGCACGTGCTGCTGCCGCAGGTTGTGCGGTGGCTGCGCGAGGGACGCGTGAGCTTGGACGGCCGCAGGGTTAGCGTGCGGCTGTAGGTTTTGAGCTGTAACGGTGAAAAACACGCTTACAGCGTCGTGAAGGGCTGAATCGAGCTGTTCTTCGAGCTGTAACGGTGAAAAACATGCTTACAGCGTCGTGAAGAGCTGAACCGAGCCGTTCTTCGAGCTGTAACGGTGAAAAACGCGCTTACAGCGTCGTGCCGAGCCGAACAGTGCTGTTGACCGAGCTGTAACGTTGAAAAACACGCTTACAGCGTCGTGAAGGACTGAACCGATCTCGGGGATGTTGAATATCCCCGACTGATTTAATTTGTGGGCGTTCCTGCAACTGTTGCTTCTTAGGATAAACGTTGTTCGTCGAGGAACTTGGAGTAGCTCAATAACTTGAAACCTCTTACGGAGGGATTTCATTTTCGCACTCATTATTGAACTTTTGCACTAATCTTTGTGCTTAACTTTGTACTCATTTTTACATCTTTCACCCATTCACATACAATTCCATTCCCTAAGGAGGAAGCATAGTGGCAATCAAAAGAGCACTGATTTCCGTTTTCGATAAAACGGGCATCGTAGAATTCGCGAGCGAGCTGTCGAAGCTAGGCGTTGAGATCATTTCCACAGGTGGTACGCTTAGTTTGTTAAAGGATAAAGGGGTACCGGTTATCGGTATTTCCGAGGTTACAGGGTTCCCGGAAATCATGGACGGACGCGTGAAGACACTTCACCCGAACGTGCATGGCGGACTTTTGGCTGTTCGTGACAACGCAGAGCACCAAGCAAGCATGAAAGAGCTTGGCCTTGAGTATATTGATCTCGTTGTCGTGAATTTGTATCCTTTTGCAGAAACGATTGCAAAGCCTGACGTGACTTACGAAGATGCGATCGAGAACATCGATATCGGTGGACCTACCATGCTTCGTTCCGCAGCGAAAAACCATGCTTTCGTATCCGTTATCGTAGATACGACTGACTATGCGAAAGTGTTGGAAGAAGTCCAAGAGACTGGCGATACAACGCTGGCGACGCGCAAACGTCTTGCAGCAAAAGTGTTCCGTCACACTGGCGCTTACGATGCTTTGATTGGTGACTATTTGACTGGCCTTCAGGGCGAGCCTTACCCAGAGCGTTACACAGTAACGTATGAAAAAATGCAAGAGCTTCGCTACGGCGAGAACCCGCACCAAAGCGCAGCGTTTTACCGCACGCCGAATGCGGCTGCTGGCAACATCACAACGGCTGAACAATTACACGGTAAAGAATTATCGTACAACAATATTAATGATGCGAACACGGCTCTTCAAATTGTAAAAGAGTTCAGTGAGCCTGCAGTAGTTGCAGTTAAGCACATGAACCCTTGCGGCGTAGGTATCGGTACGAATGTACTTGAAGCTTACACGAAAGCGTACAATGCAGACCCTACTTCCATCTTCGGTGGTATCGTGGCTGCGAACCGTGCGATCGACGAAGCGACAGCGCAATTGCTGCATGAGATCTTCTTGGAGATCGTCATCGCGCCAGATTTTACACCAGAAGCACTTGAGATTCTGGCTAAAAAGAAAAACATCCGCCTACTGAAAGTAGCCGGTTTGGATACTATTGCTGGTCGTGAGTCCCAGCCAGTGATTACAACAGTAGAAGGCGGCATGCTTGTACAAGCTAGCGACGCTTACCAACTGACAGAAGCCGACCTGAAAGTCGTTTCCGAGCGTCAACCGACAGCGGAAGAGATGAAGCAATTGCTTTTCGCATGGAAAGTAGTTAAGCACGTTAAATCTAACGCGATCGTACTTGTAGCTGACGATATGACAGTTGGCGTAGGCGCGGGTCAAATGAACCGTGTTGGCGCAGCGAAAATCGCAATCGAGCAAGCTGGCGACAAGTCCAAAGGTTCCGTCCTTTCGTCCGATGCGTTCTTCCCGATGGGCGATACGCTCGAAATGGCAGCAAAAGCAGGCATCACTGCGGTGATTCAGCCAGGCGGCTCCATCAAAGACGAAGAGTCCATCCGCGTTGCTAACGAAAACGGCATTGCAATGGTGATGACAGGCGTTCGTCACTTTAAACATTAAAACAATTGAGAATGCTCACGATTCGTAAGTGGACCGTGGGCATTCCCCATGAGAGGGGTTTCCACAGATGCGTGTATTAGTTATTGGACGTGGCGGACGTGAGCATGCCATTGTATGGGCACTAAGCAAAAGCCCAAAAATCAGCAAGCTGTTCTGCGCACCAGGAAACGGCGGGATTGCCGGATTAGCGGAATGCGTGCCGATCACGGAACTTCAGTTCGAAGAGATCAGCACATTTGCGAAGGAGCAAGCCATTGACTTGGTTATGGTTGCGCCTGATGATCCGTTAGCGGCAGGATTGGTTGATCATTTGGAGTCAAAAGGCATTGCAGCCTTCGGCCCTCGTGCCAACGCAGCGATCATTGAAGGCAGCAAAGTGTTCATGAAGCAGCTGCTCAAAAAATACAGCATCCCAACGGCTGCGTACGAGTCTTTCGACGCGTATGAGCCGGCACTGGCTTACTTGCGCTCGCAAACAGCGCCAATCGTTATCAAAGCAGACGGCTTAGCCGCTGGTAAAGGCGTTACGGTTGCGCAAACGATGGAAGAAGCGGAAGCTGCGTTGAAAGACATCATGGTAGGTCAGGTTTTTGGAGCATCGGCAGGCGCAAGCGTCGTGATCGAGGAGTTCCTGACAGGCCAAGAAATGTCCTTACTGGCTTTCGTTGATGGTTCGACGGTGCGTTTGATGGTGCCTTCGCAGGATCATAAGCCGGTTTTTGATAACGATAAAGGACCGAATACAGGTGGAATGGGGACGTACTCTCCGCTTCCACATATTCCAGAGTCCATCGTGCAAGAAGCACTTGTGAACATCGTTCAGCCTACGGCTGATGCGATGGTGGCAGAAGGCCGTCCGTTCAAAGGCGTGCTGTATGCGGGTCTGATTTTGACCCCGAACGGTGTAAAAACGATTGAGTTCAACGCGCGCTTCGGTGATCCGGAGACGCAGGTGATTTTGCCGCGATTGAAAACAGATTTGCTGGATATTTTCCTAGCGATCAACAACGGTACGTTGGCTGAGCAGCCAATCGAGTGGAGCGAACAAGCGGCAGTATGTGTGATCGTCGCTTCGCCAGGATACCCCGGACCGTATCCGAAGGGATTGCCGATCACTGGCTTAGATCAAGTGCAGGATGCCCTCGTGTTCCACGCGGGTACAGCAGTTGATGAGAACGGACAAATCGTCACGAATGGCGGACGTGTTCTAGGTATCACAGGCCTTGGCAAAGATATCATTGAAGCTCGTCAGAAGGCTTATGCCGATGCGGATCGGATCCATTTCGAAGGTAAGCATTACCGTACGGATATTGCGATGAAGGCGTTGAAATAGATTGGTAAAGTAAAAACCACAGCCCTTTATGTGAATAAGGGGTTGTGGTTTTTTGTTTTCGCTAGTCATGCCATCGTGATTATGCGAGGACGTAGTATGATATAATGGGAAGAAAAGCAATTAATCATTAGGTGGTGATCCGGCATGAAGACTGAAAAGGAATTGAATGAAATCTTCAAGAAGATCGAGCAATCCGTACAAGATAAGGCGAGAAAAGCTGGTGCTCCTATTTTTTATATTGAAAATGGCAAGCGCATCCGGCAAGAGCCGACAGGGGAGCGCTATATCCAAGTTATAGACTCTGATGGCAATCTGACCGATTATAAACTGTAAAGAGGTGGCCAGAATGCCTGAAATGACGGTTTTTGCGGGTTGCAATGGCGCGGGGAAATCGACGTTAATTGATCATTATGGAGATACATTCGATAATCTCATCAATCCAGATTTGTATGCGAGGGTGATCAATCCCGAAAACCCACGTAAAGCGGATCTCGCTGCTGGCAAACTAGCCCTGAAAGCCATTCGGGACTGCCTGGAGAACCGAAAAAGTCTGGCAGTTGAAACAACCTTATCTAGTGATTTCTATCTGAAACGGATGCAAGAAGCCCGGGAAAAAGGCTATCGGATCATCTTTTATTACATTGGACTCCAAGATGTTCAAATGCATATCGACCGGGTACGAACTCGTGTTATCGAAGGTGGGCATTTCATAGCGACTTCCGACATTCTGCGCCGCTATGATACCTCGCTGTCCAATCTCAAAAAGGCAATATCCCTCGCGGATTATGCAGTTGTATTGGATAATAGCGACAGGAGCCTGCGGACGCTACTAGTGTTCGAGCATGGTATCGTTATGTCTCAAACGCAGCACTGGCCTGCATGGTTATTCAATGCCCTCAAGTAGAACTTGCGGTCATCGGCCTAGGGGGCGTGCAGTGCATACGTTGTGATAAACTCGTACCATCACTGGTGAACAGCCGATGAAGGAGCGAGTTTTTTTGGATTACTTTTTATCCCAGCCGCGAATATATTTACTTCTGTTCTTGTAGACGAAATAACACGCCAATAAGGCAAGAACAATTAATGATATGGACAGCCAGTGATCAGTGAAATAATGCCAAAGTGACTGCATAGCGGAACCTCCCAAATGTGGAGAAGCATGGTAGGGTTAGTTTCGCGAATGGCGGCTGTTTTTATACAGAGCATAGAGAAGAAGGGGAATTGCCGATGTTTGATAAAAGAATGCTGATACTCTCCGCGATCATATCGCTTGCTGGTGTGATGGCTGGTTGTGGAGATAAGCAGCCAGTACCCGTGGCGTTGCCTACGACGGAGGCTGTGCAGAGTGCTTCGCCAGTGGCCACAGTAGCGCAGACAACGGCTGCGCCGCCAGTTGTACAGGCAGCACCTACCATTACGCCTGTCCCAACAACGGCTCCAACACCTGTCGCAACGCCAGAAACGAAGCCAACTCCAACGAAGACGGCTGCTCCAACCACGCTGCCTAGTGTTCCTAAGAGCAATAAGCTTGTTATGATCGACCCTGGACATCAAAAGGTTGGTAATAACGCACCTGAGCAGGTCGGGCCAGATACGCGGGAAACGAAGCCCAAAGTTAGCTCCGGTACAGTAGGTGTAAAGACGAAGAAGCCAGAGTACGTACTAAATCTGGAGGTATCCGTACTGCTTAAAGCGGAGCTAGCCCGCCGGGGGATCAAAGTAGCCATGACGAGGGAGACGCATGACGTGGATATTAGCAACAAGCAGCGTGCAGATATGGCGAATGAGGCGGGAGCGGCGCTGGTTGTACGGATTCATGCAGATGGTGACGCTTCGGCAAGTACGAAGGGATTTTCGGTTCTGTACCCGTCAGCTGCGCAACCAGCTGTTAAGCCAATCGCAGCGGAAAGCAAGCAGGCTGCTGTTTTTCTCCTAGCTGGCATGCAGCAAGCAACGGGTCAGAAGGGACGTGGCCTTTCGGCGCGAGACGATCTGAGCGGCTTCAACTGGTCGAAGGTACCCGTCGCCCTTGTGGAGATCGGGTTCATGACGAATCCGGAAGAGGACGAGCTCATGTCGGATGCGGCGTATCAGAAGAAGCTTGCGACGGGCATTGCGGATGGGATTGAGCAGTTTGTGAACGGTAAGTGAGGGCAGAGACGGATCGCAACATGGTTTTATTTTCACAGATTCGTGAATAATGTAGATAATTGGCACTGATTTGGTTGTGGGAGGGGGTGTTGCTGTGCTGCCGGCATTTTTTATTGCGCATGGCTCACCGAGTTTGGCGATTGAGCAGCATGCGTATACAGAGTTTCTGCAGAGGCTAGCGATGTCGCTTCCTAAGCCGAAAGCCATCGTTGTGTTCAGTGCACATTGGGAAAGCGCGGTTCAGAAGATCAGCTCGGCTGTCGAGCCGGAGATGATGTACGATTTCTCGGGTTTCCCGGAAGAACTTTATGACATTAACTATCCGGCCAAAGGGGATCTGACTTTAAGCCTCCATATCCAGCAGTTATTTCAACAGGAGGGTATACGCTGTGAGTTGAATGACAGGCGAGGCATGGATCACGGAGCTTGGGCGCCGCTCTCCATTATGTACCCCCTTGCACAGATTCCTGTTGTGACACTTTCGGTTAACCCGCGATTAACACCCGAGGAGCATTACCGAATTGGCGCCGCCTTAGGCTCTTTGCGGGATGAGCAGGTGCTGGTTATTGGCAGTGGCGGAACGGTTCACAATCTACGTAAGCTGGATTATAACAATCCGGTGCCGCAGCTTTGGGCCGTGGAGTTCGATGAGTGGCTAGAGGAGCAGCTCGAAACGTGGAATTTGGAGGCGCTGATTCGCTACGACGAACGAGCGCCGCATGCGCGGGAGGCTGTGCCGACGCCGGAGCATTTTGCGCCATTGCTCATCGCGATGGGAGCAGGTGATGCTACGCGGAGCGCGAAGCTGTTGCATCATAGCTTCCAGATGGGCACCCTGAGCCTATGCTGTTGGATGTTCGGCAGTCTACGTATACGTAAGCAGGAGACATAGGTTCGTTGTTGTTCGAAGGCCTGCGAGTGCTGCAGGTTTTTTTGCCGTTATCGTTGATGGCATGAGGCCAGCTCAATCCAGAAACCGCGCCTTATGCTCCGGCTTCGGCAGCATGCAATGCTCGGTCTTGCCGAACCAGCGATAGCGGTTGCGTGCGATGAAGCTGTATCCGAGATTGCGGATCGGAGCTGGGATCACGATCGCCGCGTAAGCGAGTGGCCATGCACCGCGCAAGCGCCGTGCAATGCGCAAAGCGGCTGAGCTGCGCGTATAAGCGTGGCCGCCTTCGATCAGCACAATCGTGCTGAGTTGATCTAGCGGCAGCTTGTGCTCGGCGAGCAATCGTTGCCCCGTCTCCGACTGCAGAGAAGCGAAGTGAAACACGCCCTTCGGGTCGTTTCGCAGGATGAATTGCACCGCGCTGCTGCAGAGCAGGCAAACCCCGTCGAACAAAATGATAGATGAATGAGGAGTGAGATTCGACATGGTGCCTCCTTTTGGCTGCACATTTTGAATGTAACCATCTCTATTATACGTTGGTGTCACTATATAGCAACACGGGCTCTTTCTCAAAGATTTCATATTGTTTTTATGCGTAACATGGGCAATAATATACCTATACAGGTATAGGGAAGGAAGGGTGTCTATGAAATACGATGATGATGTGAAGAAGCGTTTAAAGCGTATGGAAGGTCAGATTCGTGGGATTTTACGGATGATGGAAGAAGAACAGGATTGTAAAGATGTCGTAAGCCAAATCTCTGCTGTTCGCAGTGCCGCTGATAAAACGATTGCTACCGTTGTTGCTGTTAATTTGGAGAATTGCATTATGGAGGAAAAAGAAGCGGGTAGAGACACAAGTAAGCTGGTCAAGCAGGCTGTAGAATTGTTAGTTAAAAGCCGTTAATGTGTTTAAGAAAAGAGGCAGGTCATGGATAGTAATATGATTTTCAATCTCGTGGCGTTAGGTTTTATTGTTTGGTTCTTCTACTCACGCTTTGCAGGGGTCAAAGGGCTGCGCAATCTGTCGTCTGAACAATTTCAAGAAGCTTTAACAACGGACAACCATAAGCATGTACTGATCGATGTGCGTGAGCCTGGTGAAGTGAAGCAAGGATATATCCCGGGAGCGGTTAATATCCCTTTGTCGACTATGGGGAGAAGATTGGCCGAGATTCCTAAGGATCGACCAGTCTATCTGTACTGCCGAAGTGGCATGAGAAGCAAGCAAGCCGCGAAGCTCTTACGGAAGCATGGTTTTAACGAGTTGTCTCATTTGAAGGGCGGTATCATGTCCTGGAATGGTAAGCAAACGCAATAAGTAAAAAAAGTCATTAGCCCTCAAGGCCAATGACTTTTTTTGTGCGTCAAGCCTAATCATGGAAGCTAGTCCGCCCGATTCGACCTTTGTCTTTTTGAAAATAAATATGCAGAA
Source organism: Paenibacillus plantarum (assembly GCF_013141695.1). Classification (GTDB taxonomy): domain Bacteria; phylum Bacillota; class Bacilli; order Paenibacillales; family NBRC-103111; genus Paenibacillus_E; species Paenibacillus_E plantarum. The sequence goes on along the minus strand of NZ_WHNY01000090.1, from coordinate 95,048 downwards.
AGAACTCCATTACACCATAAAATACAGCTACGATCGTCATATCCGTAAAAGTTAAGGACCAATCGTAGAAGTGCCTTTCCACGAGCCAGAAGTAGGCATAAGTTAATAACATATCGGCTAATACAGCAGCCATGTTATTCGTAAGTCTTAAAAACAGTTGATCAACAACGACGTAGGTAAGGAGGGAAAACGTATACGTAGCAGAAAGTGCCCCCATAAATGTAGCATCTGTAAGGTACATCAAGATGGGAACTATGATGATGCCATTTATCAAAAGTTTTAAGAGCAACTTCCCTAACATAGCCAACATGGTCTCGCCTTCTTTCATTCAAGGTATGCAGTACTGATCTTAATATGGCTTCTGCATGCTTGAACTATGCTTGTTCTACCGATTCAAAGTAAACAAATAATTATATTTGCTTGCATGCTTGAGCTCATCGAGGATAATACCATAGACTGTATCCTTATAGATCCCATATGGGAGTCCGAACCAGATTTTGCGATATTTCTCGACCGCAGATAATTCGCCTTGAAGGGCCTTTTGAATGCCTTCTGAATACGTGCGTACAGGCTGGTACTGCTCATCGCTAACCCCATAGACATCATGACCGGTCATCTCTCGATACATGCTGCGAAACATGGCGTTATGACTGCGTTCATCATCACGTATGGATGTAATGATTGCGGCTTGTTCAGGTGTAGGTGCGAGCTTGATCAGTTGATCATAGAATAATTCATCGTTCCGCTCATCTTGCACCGCGGCTTTGATTAATTCTAAGGCTTGTTGATATCCTACGTTCCACACTGGTTGAAAGGTGTTGCGATAATCATACGGATATGTCCAATACATATAGGTTCCTCCATTGACTAGGCTTTTAGCTCAGCATATGTGTGAAAGCCTAAAGGGGTTCAATAGTTTGGGGATTAGTATAGAAGGGTTGACGAAAAGGAAAAGTTCTATTATAGTATACACATACCCCAACGGGTATATGTATATATCTTAGGTGAGTATCATGAAGTAATTCTAATACATGAGTAATAGTCATTTTTTTTGCTTAAAATAATACCCCATGGGGTATATGAAGGTGAGCTTGGATTTCAATCTCATTCTAGGGAGGAAATAAACAATGGTAAATGGAGTTCAATTGCAAGGAATGAGCGCCGCTGTATTAGCGAAAAAGGTATTAAATAACGAACCGATTTTCATCTTAGACGTACGTAACGAAAGCGACTTTAAGGATTGGAAAATCGAAGGTCATCATGTTCATATTCTAAACAAACCCTATTTTGATTTGATCGATGGGGTGGAAACTGTTGTAGATCAACTTCCAGATGATAAGGAAATTTTGGTCGTATGTGCCAAAGAAGGCTCATCGAAATTTGTTGGGGAACAATTGATCGAACAAGGGAAACAACATGTTTCTTACTTGGTAGGAGGCATGAAATCTTGGAGTGAGCATCTAGAGCCCGTAAAAGTTGGTGATTTGCAAGATGGTGGAGAAATATTTCAATTTATCCGCATAGGTAAAGGCTGCTTGTCCTACATGGTGATCTCGAACGGTGAAGCGGCCATCATTGATGGCGTCCGAATGACAGAAGTTTTTGAGAACTTTGCCCAAGATAGAAACGTAACCATTAAACATACGATTGATACGCATCTTCACGCTGATCACATCTCCGGTGGACGGCAATTAGCTGAAAAAATAGGAGGCACGTATTGGCTGCCGCCAAAAGATGCAGAAGAAGTCGTGTTTAACTACGCGAAGCTTGAGGAACGAAACCGTATTGTGGTTGGCGATACCGAAATTCAGATACAACCTATTTATTCGCCTGGACATACGATCGGAAGCACCTCGTTAATCGTTGACAATCAATTCTTGCTTTCGGGGGACATTTTATTCGTTAAATCAATTGGTCGTCCTGATCTCGCGGGTAAAGCAGAGGATTGGGTAACTGACCTTAGAACAACATTGTATGAGCGTTATAAGCAATTGCCTCATGACTTAATCGTGCTTCCTGCCCATTTTGGCAAGTTTACGGAGCTGGGAGAAGGAGGTCAAGTCTCTGCCCGCCTTGGAGATTTATATATGGAAAATCCAGGATTGAATATTGGAGAGGAAACAGCCTTCCGTCGTACTGTTACTGAGAATTTACCACCGCAGCCGAATGCTTACCAAGAAATACGTCAGACGAATATGGGAAAGATTACGCCAACGGTCGAGGAACAACGAGAGATGGAAATTGGACCTAATCGTTGTGCAGTTCATGATGCTTAAACCACTACACCATAGATAGGAGGGAACGACGATGTATAAGGAGCAAATGCCAGAAGAAGTTTTGGGTCGGATCAATAGGAAGGAAAATGTAGTTATTCTTGATGTGAGGGAACAGGATGAGTGGGAGTCCGGCCACATTCCAGGTGCCAGGCATATTCCGCTAGGGCAAATCGCAAGAGCGCTCAATGAAATGGATCAACAGCAAGAAACAATCGTTGTTTGTCGCAGCGGTAATCGAAGCGGACAGGCATGTGATTTCCTCTCCTCAATGGGTTATAACGTGCTTAATATGCCAGGCGGCATGTCGAAATGGACTGGGCAAATAACTTACGGTAAATAAAATTTGTAGATATTGGAGGTAATGTTCATGTCAACACTGCAAGTGAATCGAGTAATCGAATGTGAAGGTCTTGCGTGTCCGCTGCCAGTCGTTCGCACCAAAAAGGCGATGGATGAAATGAATGCAGGTGAAGTATTGGAGATACGTGCAACAGATAAAGGCTCGGTAGCCGACCTGAAGAGTTGGTCCGGCCGTACAGGACATCAGTACCTAGGTTTAAAAGAAGAAAACGGCGTGTTTCATCACTTTATTCGCAAAGCCGAGTCATCGGATACGAAAATAGAAAAAAAATACCCGCACATCGTTACAAATGAAGAAGTTCAAACCAAGATTTCTTCAGGGGAAGCGGCCCATATTATCGATGTTCGAGAACCCGCTGAATATGCATTTGGGCGCATTCCGGGTGCCATCTCAATCCCTCTAGGTCAATTGGAAGAAAAAATAACGGAGCTTGATCCTAGCCAAGCCTATTATATAGTATGCCGTACTGGAACTCGAAGTGACATGGCTTGCCAAATCCTATCCGACAAGGGGTTTCATCATGTTAAGAATGTAACGCCTGGCATGAGGGAATGGATCTATGATCAAGAACAAGACTAATCATACGTTTTACATTTTAAATAAATAAGGAGAGATGATGATAATGGCAAACTTAGTTGTAGATGCAAAAGGACTTGCTTGTCCGATGCCGATTGTTAAGGCGAAAAAAGGGATTGATTCTCTGGAATCTGGTCAGATTATGGAGCTTCAAACAACCGATAAAGGTTCTATGAAGGACTTTCAAGCTTGGGTAAACCAAACGAAGCATGAACTTCTTGAATCCAAAGAAGACAATGGCATATTTACCTTTACTGTTAAAAAGGGATAAGTAAATTTTTTTTGTCTTATTAAATACCCGTACGGGTATATGGGGATGAAAAGGGGATGATTTAAATGATAGATAATAAAGAAAAATCAACGATTGTACTTTTTAGCGGTGAATTGGACAAGGCTATTGCTGCATTTATTATTGCCAACGGTGCAGCTGCTTATGACCATGAAGTAACGATGTTCTTCACCTTTTGGGGACTTAATGCGCTGCGTAAGGATGAATCCGTTCCCATCAAAAAAGGATGGCTGGAATCCATGTTCGGTAAAATGATGCCGCGTGGTGCGAACAAGTTGGGGTTATCCAAAATGAATTTCGGAGGGCTAGGTCCCAAGATGATTAAGCATGTGATGAAAAAGCATAATGCGCTGACATTGCCGCAGCTCATTGAATTAGCACAAGAGCAAGGCGTTAAGCTAGTGGCTTGTACAATGACAATGGATCTGCTTGGCTTACAAAAAGAAGAACTTCTTGATGGTATTGAGTATGCAGGGGTAGCAGCTTATTTAGGTGACGCGGCAGATGCCAAAGTGAATTTATTTATTTAAATTCGCGGAGATAGGAGGAGAAAGCTATGGATTATGGGTGGATTATTCTATTGTTTGGTATTGGTTTTATTGGATCTCTAATCTCTGGTATGGTTGGAATTGGAGGTTCCATCATCAAGTATCCGATGCTCTTGTATATTCCGCCAGCCATGGGTTTTGCAGCATTTACGGCACATGAAGTATCGGCAATTAGTGCGGTTCAAGTCTTTTTTGCGACACTTTCAGGTATGTTAGCCTTTCGAAAAGGAGGGTATATCAATAAATCCCTTGTATTCATCATGGGGGGAACCATCGTTATTGGCAGCTTTATCGGGGGGTATGGTTCCAAGTTTCTATCAGACTCCTTCATTAACATCACCTATGCAGTTCTGGCTCTGATCGCAGCGATTATGATGTTTCTTCCCAAAAAAGGACAGGAAGACATGGAGTTTAACAAGGTGAAGTTTAATAAACCGGTTGCGGCGATCTTCGCGGCTATTATCGGAGTTGTTTCGGGTATTGTTGGAGCGGCTGGAGCGTTTATTACCGTACCTGTCATGCTGGTCATTCTGAAAATTCCAACACGTGTAGCGATTGCTTCTTCCCTAGCCATTACTTTTATCTCTTCCATAGGCTCAACTGCCGGAAAAGTAGCGGGAGGACATATGCTTCTTGTCCCGTCGATTGTTATGGTTATTGCAAGTACCATCGCAGCTCCAATTGGGGCTAAAATCAGCAAGAAATTGAACGCCAAGCTGCTTCAATGGATTCTGGCTGCACTCATTGTGGCAACAACGGTTAAAATATGGATGGATATTTTGAATAAGTAGGGGATCATGCTGGCAGCGATCATCTCGTTGTCGGCTATTTTTTTGTCAAAATAGATAAAATCGGATAACGATGTATAAATCGTCTCCTATCTTTGACCACCGGATTCGTCCTATATTTATCCATGTAATCCATCCATAAAGGGAAGTGAGTAACGGGAAGCGCATTCGAGATTCGAGATTCGAGAGGCAAAATGAATTCAAGGAGGGAATCTATGTTATGAGGAAAACCGTCATATGGCTGTTGCTTTGCACCATGATGCTTGCCATGTTACCAACGATGTCACCGCGTGTTCAGGCAGCAAGTTTACTTAATGTGGTTAATCCTGGGTTCGAAGAAACAACGGTGAGTCAAACGAAACTGATACCGACGAATTGGACGACATCCTTATGGAGCAGAACGACACCGGTGGATACGAGCGTAACGACAGCCGTGTACAACAGTGGGGCAAAATCAATTTATATTAGTGCAACGGATGCGGGAGCCGCTGGTTGGACTTCCAAAGCGATTCTGGTTGATACGAGTCCCCAAACGATTAAAACCACGGTGAAAGTGAAGAAGTCGGCCGATTATGCTGGCAATAATCCTTGGGTGTTCATCAGCTATGGGAATAGCGGTAGTTTCCTGGGGATAAGTTCATCCAATATGACTGCCGTAAGCAGCACAGAGTGGACAGAAATTACGTTAACCGTCAACAGCAGTCAGTTTCCAGTGGGAACGAATATGCTCTGGTTAAACTTAGCGACATCGAAAGCAGGCAGCGGAAGCAACGCCGGGACACTCTATTATGACGATGTAACGATGGAACTGCTGGATACGGAGGCGCCAACAACTCCAACTAATCTTGCCATTACGGGCCAAACGGCGACGAGTGTTACTCTTGCATGGAACGCCTCAACGGATAACGTTGGCATTCAAGGGTACGAAGTTTACAACGGTACAACGCTGATTGGATCTACGACAGGATTAACGTATTCCGTAAGCGCTCTCAATGCGGGTACTAGTTATACGTTTACTGTAAAAGCGAAGGATACGGCGGGCAATCTGTCTGTGGCCAGTAATGCTGTAAGTCTGACCACGCCAAATGTATGGAGCATCGCCAATCCTGGGTTTGAGATCACGACATCCAGTGGAAGCAAGCTTGTTCCGGTCAATTGGAATTCTGCCTTATGGTCGCGAACGACACCGGTGGATACGGGGGTCACGACGATGGAGGCCAATAGCGGAACCAATGCCCTATATATTAGCGCAGTGGATGCAGGAGCCGCAGGTTGGGTTTCTAAGACGATGACGATTGACAATAACATGCAAATCAAAGCGACGGTGAAGGTCAAGAAGTCGGCTGATTATGTCGGCAATGACGCGTGGGTTTTCTTCAGTTATGCGAAAAATGGTTCCTTTCTCGGCACTGTAGTTGCGCCAAGTGTTGCGCTGAGCAGCAGTGAATGGAGAGAGATTTCGGTCACTGTGAATACGGCTAACCTGCCGGCCGGCACGAATAACTTGCAGTTGAATTTGGCGACCCTCCGCGGGGGCAGTGCTAGCCAGCAAGGAACGCTGTATTATGATGATGCTGCGATCGAATTGATTCCGGATACGGCGGCGCCAAGTACGCCAACGAATCTGCACGCCATAGGTCAGACGGCAGGAAGTGTTGATTTGGCATGGAATGCCTCGACCGATAATATCGGGGTGACCGGATACAATGTTTATAAAGACACGGTGTTGGTGGGGTCTGTGACAGGATTAACCTTTACAGCAAGTGGCCTGATCGCAACGAATAGTTATACGTTTACCGTGAGAGCCGTCGATGCGGCGGGGAATGTATCCCCAGCAAGCCAGGCTTATGTAACTAACGACACACAGGCTCCAACAGCACCAACTAACTTAGCTGCATCAGCCATTAAGATGAAAAGCGTCACACTCACTTGGGATCCGTCAACCGACAATGGGGGCGTAACTGGCTACGAGATTAACGATGGTACGAAGCTAGTAGCAACAGTCACCGGGGTGACGTATACGGTAACGGGTCTTGAAGCCTACAGCGGATATACGTTTACTGTGAAAGCAAGAGATGGATCGGGTAATCTGTCGCTTGCGAGCAATCCTGTTAATGTGCTTACCTCAAGCTATTATGATGTAGCGAATCCTGGTTTTGAAGAAACGAAGACAAGCGGAATGAAACTTGTTCCTCTCAGTTGGAGCTCTTCGTTCTGGAGCGGGGCAAGCGGCGTTGATATGGGCATTACGACAGCGACGATCAATAGTGGCACGAACGCGGTATATATCAACTCGACAAGTACCGGAGCCGCAGGGTTTTCTTCCAAAATCATCCCTATCGATAACAGCATGCAAACCATTAAGACGTCAGTAAAAGCCAAGAAATCAGCGGATTACGCAGGCAATGGCGCTTGGGTATTCATCAGCTACTTCAAGGATGGTACCTTCCTTGGTACTACTGCGGCGAACACGCCAACTTTGAGCAGCACGGTGTGGACGGATATTTCATTTACGATAGATAATAGCCAGTTTCCGGTAGGAACGAATCAAATCCAGTTGAATGTAGCTTCTACGAAAACACCGAACGTTTCGAATTCGGGAACGCTTTATTACGACGACGCCAGCATGCAGTCCGTTGAATATTTCCCGCTGAAGGCAGACGCCTTCGCGAACTGGTGGAAGATCGGCCAAAACGTGGTGTTCAAGGCTACCCAAGATCAGCTGCCGGTTTCTGTTCAGACTTTGACGGGGACGATTTATGATACGGATAGTCAGGTTGTTGGGCAAGTAACGGTAGATCGAGCAACATTACTATCAACGGGTTGGAGCTGGACACCTAGTCACGAAGGTTACTATGAAATCGCTTTTGACTATACGAAACAAGGGGTTACGGGAACGCTTCCGCTCCAACAATCGTACCGGATCTTATCTAGTCCGAAGAGAACAGCGGCAGAATTTGTCCGCAATCGAACTTCCGTGGCTGTCGTAGAAAGTCAATCTATAAGCAAAGCGGATCGTAATCCGCTGTTTGGATTTAGTAATGGTTTTAGTGATTTAAGAGCGATAGAACTCGCAGATTTGGTAGGCTTTGACTTTGCGAGAATTCATACGATCCCATGGGGAGGACAATTCGGCGATACGAGCATGGCAATTGAAACGAGTCGTGGTGTGTTTAATTGGGCAGGACTTGATGAACATGTCAATAAATTGCAAAGCGTTGGCATGGACATCATCGGAAATATTGTATTTACACCGCTATGGGCCTCCTCGCACCCGGAAGATACAACCGTTTATATCGGCGTTCCTGGTTATGCGGCCTATGCCCCAACCGACATGAATGATTTTGCTAATTTCCTGAGGGCGCTTGTGGCCCGGTATGGAGATCGAATTACGACATGGGAAATATGGAATGAACCTCATTTGAAAGGCGGAAGCATTTTCTGGAATGATACACCAGAGAAGTTCGTGGAATTGCTTCGAACCGGGTATGAGACGATTAAAAGTGTACAGCCGAATTCAGAAATTTGGATTGGAGGCATGGGCGGCCATCGATACTTGCCTTTCTATAATGAGCTGCTGCGTCTTGGCGGAGCGAACTATTATGATAAGTTGGCGCTTCATGGGAAGTTACCTGATCCCAAAGAGTACCAAGCCTATGATCAAATGTACAATGTACCTTCGAAGCCGTGGGTATCTTCCGAGAGCCATGCGGGGCTCGTCAATGCTTCGGAAACATCATCTATCCAATCAGAACCCGTGATTGCAAGGAAGATGCTGTACGACTATATGTACCAGATGAAGAATGGGGTCGAACAAATCGCCTATTTTGACATGGTTAATAATACGGAAATCGAAGCCATCCCATTCGCCCATGCCGAAGGCTGGTTTACGGAATCCTCTGGATTGTTTCGTAAGAAACCGCAGCTTGAACCAAGACTCGGTTCTGTGGTCATGCATCGATTTATCGAGACACTGGGGAATGATATTGTCTACAAAGGTGAGTATGCGCTAAGCGGAAATCAGAAAGCTGTCTATTTCGAAAGTGACGGATCACCGATTCTAGTCGTATGGTCCGAGGATGCGAATGTGGGTACAGTTGCTCCAGCACTTGCCAGTGCTTTTACAACTAACACCGTAGTTCGGGATTGGACCGGCGGTACAGAGGCAGCAACGCCTACGCTGCAAGTGAAACCGAACAAAATGTATTACATCAGCAACGTGAATGCCGCTTATCTAGCTGGACTGACTTCCACTCAGGATGTCCTATTGTCCGACTATGAGAAAGCCGTACAAAATACGAATATTCCTATCGCTGCAGGGAGTAAGAGCAACTTGTTTGACCGTACGACAGGAGCTTTGAGCACGGATATCCATTGGATAACCGACAATTGGGAGTTCGTAAGTTTGACCTCTGAGCAGCCTGCAGGGTTTGCGGCTAGAGCTGCCGTGGGGGCGGCGACGGATGGATTCGATCTCGTCATCGAGGTATCGGATGCCAGCTTCGTACCAAACGATTCCAAAGGTAATTATTATATCGGTGATAGTATTCAATTTGGCCTTGATACATCAGGCGTCGGTATGGTCGGGGCACAAGTGGAATTCCAAGCCGCATTGACCGCTAACGGTCCTGTACTCTACAAGGGGACTGCGCCGTATATTGGAGGAGATCTGCCATCCAACTGGACACCTGCTGGCCAATTCGTTCCGAACGGAAGCATGCTCGTCGACAGCTCACAAAGCGGAAAGAAAATATACAAGATTCATCTTGCTTGGTCAGAACTATATCCCTATATGCTAGATACGACGAAACCTATCTTTGTATCGCTGCTTGTTAATAATAACAATGGCAACGGTCGTCTTGGATATTTGGAATGGGCCAGCGGTATTGGTGGAGCGAAAAACGTAAGTCAATACGGTAAAATCTTGTTGCAGGATCCGGCCCCAGTGGCTGATGAGGTAAGCGTTCAGTTTAAAGACAGCAGCGGAAATGCCATCAGTGGTGGCGTCGTATCCTACTATGACGGGGGATGGAAAGATTTCGGCGTTACGAATGCTTCTGGAACTGTAAGCAAGTCTTTGCCGGATAAAGCATATACGTTTGCGATGACCTACGAAGGTACGTATACGGAGAAAGTGCAAAACACAGGAACGGACCCGACGGTCGTCTTCCAGACGGTCAACGTGAATGTGCAGTTGAAGGATAGTCAGGGCAACCCGCTTAATGGCGGTGCCGTAAGTTATTATGCCGGGAATTGGCGGACTTTCGGCAATGCGGTTGGCGGCGAGATTCACAAGGAATTGCTGCCGGGCTCTTATACCTTTTCCATGACTTATGAGGGAGGGATTAAGGAGAAGCTGCATAATATCGGAACGGACCCGACGGTCGTCTTCCAGACGGTCAACGTGAACGTGCAGTTGAAGGATAGTTTAGGTAATCCGCTTGATGGCGGTGCCGTTAGTTATTACGCAGGAAGTTGGCGGGCTCTCGGGAGTACGGTTGGCGGCGAGATTCATAAAGAATTGCTGCCTGGCGTCTATACGTTCGGCATGTCCTATGGTGGTGAGTACAAGGAGATTGTAGGGAACACCTCGTTGAACCCGGCTGTAAGTTTCCAAATGTGATTATGAAAAACTGGACCACGCTGAGGCGTAGGTTCAGTTTTTGTTTGGATGGGTAATTTTACATATAGACGATCGAGTAACCCTTCTAACTTCTATTCCCCAACCTTCTAGCATATACTTCTGAGAGATCGATAGTCCACGAGAAGAAGAGGTGCAGCCCTTTTGATAACATTGCCGTTAATCCATAAAAGAACTCTGAGCACATGGCTCATACTTGGATGCTCTGTCCTGACCCTTGCTGGTTGTAGTGATGAGACTTCCGTTATATCAAGCGCTACCCCGGAAACCGTCCCCGTGACGACTACGGTCAGCCCGACACCTGCGACGCAGCAGCCTGCAACACCAACAGTTGAAGCGCAGCTCCCATTCAAATTCCCGTTAACTGGTTTGCCAGCCGATCACGAGGTGAAGACCCGTCCCTATATGGTTATGGTCGAAAATGCGCCGCAAGCCCGGCCCCAAACCGGTCTCGATCAGGCGGACATCGTCTATGAAATCCTTGCCGAGGGCGAGATTACTAGATTCGTCTCGGTGTTCCAGAGCCAGCCAGCTAGCGTGATTGGTCCTGTGCGCAGCATTCGGCCTTATTTTGTGGAGATCGGCGATGCGTTGGATGCGATTATTGTCCATGCTGGTTGGAGCCAGGATGCGATGGATATGATGGCAGGCCGCAATCTGGCCCATCTCGATGAAGTGTATGGCGATGGCGCCTACTATTGGCGCTCCACAGACCGGAAGCCACCGCACAATCTCTATACCTCTGTGGATAAAATGAAAAAAGGTGCCGAGGCGCGTAAGTTCCGCACCGAGTGGAATGGGCCTTTGCTCACGTTCGCCAAAGCAGGACAGGGCAAACTAACGGGCGCAGCCGTTCATTATATTCAAATTCCCTATCTCATGGGGTATTTCGCTTCGTATGATTATGATGCTGCGGGCGGCGTGTACAAGCGCTCTATGGAAGGGAAGCCGCATCTCGACAAGGAAACAGGCAAGCAGCTGCAGACCAAGAATTTGCTTGTCCTAGAGAGCAAGCATCAGATCATTGACAAAGAGGGGCGCCGAATTGTCGACGTATTCGGGCCGAACAAGGGCATGATCTTCCAAGAGGGCATGTCCCAAGCGATCACGTGGGAACGCAAGAACGGCATGCTCCGCGCCTACGCCAACGATGGCCAGGAAGTGCCGCTGCTGCCGGGCAACACGTGGGTGCAGATCGTGCCGGAGGGGACGAAGTTGAAGGTGGAGTAAGTGAGTGGCGCGCAAAGGAACCATGTGCCGGCGTGTAGAAGAGCATAAGCGAAGGCTGAGGCAGTCAACCTCTGATTACCTCTAGGCGTTTGACGACAAATAAATGGAAATCATGCAGCTAATCTGCGGCTTTTAAGCCGATCGGATCGATTAGATGGAAAATGTACATCTAATATGTTCGGTTCAGCCCCTTTCGCAGAAAATGCCTCGAAATAGCTGGATATTTTCCAGTTATATCGCACAGCATGTGGAAATAGACTAAATTAGCGGGAGGTTTTCCCGCTAATTTGTTTTGCTATGCCTTGCGAGGCGGGGATTCGTACGCGTGAGCTGAAGCAGGAGTGCTCCTCGCCAATCAACTATCTGCGCTTGCGCTTAGCCGTGCCAGATGTGGATCCGCCTTTGCGTCTTTTACCCGTGCCGGATTTCTTACGGCGTTTGCGTTTCGGACGGAAGACTTCCGTTACCTCGTCAGATGCAACCTTGCCTTTGCCGACAGAGCCAAGGAGTGTTTTCACCATCGGTGCCATTTGCTGAAATGTCGACATGAACTTCTGAACCTTGCCCATCGTGCCGATGATACCGTCAATACCACCCATCCGCTCAACGAAGCCGGAGATTTGCTTAATATTTAAGCCGCTTAAGGGGTTCGAAGAACCTCCAGCAGCACCACCACCACCGCCAAGGAGATTGCTCAGGAAGTTACCGCCGCCACCACCACCACCGGTATTGCCGCCGCCACCGCCGAATAAACCACCGCCTGCATTGCCGCCACCGCCGCCACCGAAGAAGCCACCACCAGCATTACCACCTGCTGGAGGGCCGCCGAAGAAGCCACCTCCGCCTTCAAAGCCGCCGCCACCACCGAAGGGATTGCCACCGCCTAAGCCTGGGTATTGACCGAAGCCTTCACCTGGAAGGGTTAAGCTCCTTGTTTCCACTTCAGGACGATTTCCGCCATTACCAATAATTTGTTGTCTTGGGTTGGTCACTAGGATTCACGATCCTTTTTATCAGATTTGTCTCCTACAGGATATGTCACTTGCCTACCTTTGGTATGGACGAATGTCACGGGTCTTGGGGATTTGTTGCTATTTAGTCAATTAACGCATAGAAATTTTAACGTTCTGCAATCCTAAAGGAAGGAATTGCTTAGGACGTGTCGAATGATACACAGGAGCTTAGAGAACCATGAAGCCAACATGCTTTTTGACCGGGAGTTGACAGCAGATGCAATTAAAAAAATTAAATGATAAAGCCATAGACCAGCTTTTCGAAGCTGTACTAACGTTGAAGGATATTGAAGAGTGTTACGTCTTTTTTGATGACTTGTGTACGGTGAATGAGATTCAGTCGCTGTCCCAGCGCCTTGAAGTGGCTCGTATGCTGCGCAAAGGGTGTACGTATAACCAGATCGAAGCGGAAACAGGAGCTTCTACAGCAACCATTTCGCGGGTCAAGAGGTGCCTGAACTACGGGAACGACGGTTATGTACTGACGTTGGATCGTTTAAATCGTTAAATAATGGCTTTGCAGAATCCTGTATTACCTCGTGTAATGCAGGTTTTCTTTTACCACAATGTATATGTTTTGGGTTAGGGGGTGAGCGAAGCTTACCCCTTATTTGTATTTGTAACTTTGTTGGCAATCAGACATCGATTTGCATACGAGAGGAAATTACAGGAAATGATAAGGGGGTATCGACTACTACCTTAAACCCGGAGTGTACCCTTATGTTTGCTAATTGGCTTCGCTCGAAGACGTACATGCCACCACCTGAAACCAATCAGCCTGCAGCCACATCTATGCCGTTATTTGCTACATTACAAGAAAATATCCTTTACACGCAGCAATGCCTTGGATTTAGTGCCGATCTCATTGTACGAGAATTCAATTCCAATGCGATTGTGGAACCCATTGCCGTCCTATATACAGATGGTCTAGTTGATCCGAATGTCATTAATGATTTCATTATGAGATCGTTAATGACCGGATCTACGGTAGATGATGCTGAGCAAGATCCTTATCATTTGCTGCGAACTCATGCGCTTACCATCGGTGAAATCAATCAAGTAAACGATTTGAAGACGATGCTCCACCATATCTTGTCTGGTGATTCCGTTATTCTAATTGGTGGATGTCTGTTAGGAATAGCTGCAAGTACGAAAGGTTGGAAAGACCGCGGGGTTACAGAGACGTCAGTGGAGACCGTCGTCAGAGGACCGCGAGAGGCTTTCACAGAATCGATCCGAACGAATACGGCCTTAATTAGGAGAAAGATCAAAGATCCGAACTTATGGGTCGAATCCTTGTTAGTGGGGAGTGTTACCCAAACTGATGTTGCTATGATGTATGTGAAAGGAATCGCGAAAGAATCATTAATCGATGAAGTACGCAGCCGATTGAACCGCATTCAAATTGATGGCATTTTTGAGAGCAACAATATTGAAGAACTTATACAGGATGAGACATTAACGCCATTTCCAACCGTTTATAACTCGGAACGTCCCGATGTGATCGCGATAGAGTTAATTCAAGGAAAAGTTGCCATTCTTGTAGATGGGACCCCCTTCGTTCTTATTGCTCCGGCCCTTTTTGAGTCTTTTTTGAAAACGTCGGAAGATTATTATCATCGGGTTGACATTAGCACACTTGTTAGAATGCTTAGGTATGCTGGCTTCTTTATTGCCTTGTTAGCTCCCTCATTATATGTAGCGATTACGACGTTTCACCAGGAAATGCTGCCGACGCAACTGCTCATAAGCCTTGCCAACCAAAGAGAAGGGGTTCCATTCCCGGCTTTCATAGAAGCCTTAATCATGGAGCTTACGTTCGAGATTTTGCGCGAGGCCGCACTTCGAATGCCACGCAGTATTGGTTCGGCGCTATCGTTCGTTGGTACACTTGTCATCGGACAAGCTGCGGTTGAGGCGGGGATTGTTTCAGCGGCTATGGTTATTGTGGTTTCGATAACTGCCATTTGCAGTTTTGTGTTTCCTTCCTACGATTTATCCAACGCTATTCGCATTCTGCGTTTCCCTTTTATGGCGCTGGCTGCTTCTTTTGGATTATTGGGAATTCTTACGGGTTTGCTTGGACTCGCTATGCATATGAACAGTTTGCAATCGTTTGGTGTACCGTATTTAAGTCCTTTTGCCCCACTAGAGCTAGACAAGCAGAATGATACCCTGTTTCGGTTCCCTTTTCACATGTTATTTTCAAGATCTCGTGTCGTACATGCAAGCAATGTGGTCAATAAAAAGAAAAAAAACGTCAGGAGTTGACATTTGCGTGTGCGATTAACGTTTTCCTTATTGATGTGTGTCCTACTTCTAAGTGGTTGTTGGAGCCGCAACGAGCTTAATGATATTGCCATTGCTGAGGGAGTCGGTATTGATATCTCAGGTGATCAATTTGAATTCTCGGTACAGATAGTAAACCCTGACAGTATGTCCAAAACAAAAGGCGAGCAAGCTCTACCTATCATCGTATATGCGGCCAAAGGGGTTACGTTGAATGAAGCGGTTAAAAGGTTGGCTTCATCCATATCGAGAAAAGTCTATTTCTCACACATTCGCATCCTTGTCCTATCGGAGGAATTGGCTCAAAGAGGCGTTTCAAAGTCAATGGACTACCTACAAAGAAGCAATGAATTCAGATCGGATTTCAATGTAGTTATCGCCAAAGGCAGCACGGCCAAAGAAGTGTTGAGTGTCATGACCCCTTTGGAAAAAGTACCTTCCAATTACATTTTCAACTCGATCGAGGTATCTAGTAAAGAGTGGTCTCCAACCGTTTCCGTTAAATTGGATCAACTGTCTGACGATATCGTAGCTGAAGGCAAAAACGCTGTTCTTTCAGGCATACAAATTGTAGGTAACACCGTTTCCGGAACAGGCACCAATAAAAGTAATGTTAACTATGTTACCCCACCGGTTAGGTTGCGTTACTTTGGAAATGGCGTATTCAAAAATGATCGTCTTGTTGGCTGGCTGAATGAAAATGAATCACGGGCCTATTCGGTCATAACCGATCATTCCAAACGGTCTTCCATGCATGTTGGTTGTCCTGAAGGTGGTAATATTGGCCTTGATATCGAACGCGGTAATACGAAGGTATATGCCAAAGTTAAAAATGACAAGCCGGAAATATTCATTGAATCGAGGTTTGTGGGACAAGTCTCTGACGTGGAGTGCGTGATTGATTTAACGAAACTTGACACGATTAACTATGTAATTAAACAGGCTCTTAACTTTGAAAATGGTGCAATGGAGCAATCCATCCGAAAGGCTCAAAGCCTCGGCTCAGATATATTTGGATTCGGAGAAGCGGTGCATCGTGCGGACCCGAATTATTGGAGTAGAGTTAAGGGCAAGTGGGAAAGTCAGTTCAAACAGCTGGAGCCCCATTTGAACATTGAATTTCAAATTAGAAATACCGGTACGATAGGAAAATCCGTAGTTGGCGAAGAGAAGGGGTAATTTGGTGCTAGTAGGACTATGTGTGCTTGTCATCTCCGTTGTAGTCGCCTATGTAGAAATCCCTCCATTATGGCGTCAAGGCTCTAGAAAGGAGGTATGGATTTATGGCTCACTAATGCTGCTTGGCAATGCCATGGTAACTTTAAAAGGACTGAATAAACCGCTGCCTAATCCAGGAGAGTGGGCTGCTTTCGTGTTGATGCCTTTAACCAAATTACTCATGCACATTGGTTATATGAAACCGTGAGCTTATCTTGCTTCTTGTTGTTAGGGTAACTAGGTGGAAAATAAAGAAGGGATGTGTATGGGATGGAAAAGGACCAGCTTACCCCGCGACAATTCATGACACTCGTGACCCTCTTTTCCGTTGGGACCGGACTATTGGTCGTCCCTGCCATAGTTGCTTCAGAAGCTAAACAGGATGCCTGGATCTCAGGGGTACTTAATATCGTCATGGGATTTCTGTTAGTTTGGCTTTACAAACAAATAGCCAAGCAACATCCGGGATGCTCGCTCTTTCAAATTAATGAAAGGGTTTTTGGTACATGGATTGGCAAGGTTGTCACTCTCCTAATCGTATTTTCCGTCCTTCTATTTTGCTCGCAAGTCCTATATTATTTTGGCAGTTTTATCATCACGCAAATGATGCCGACAACACCAATAGAAGCTATTCATATTCTATTAATTATTTATATCATGATGGGGGCTAAGCTAGGTATTGTCGTGCTTGCACGAACGTCTGAAATTTTTTTTCCATGGGTAGTACTTCTATTTCTAGTATTTATGGTATTAATCATCCCTCAAATGCAGTTGAATAAAATTTTGCCAATTGGCGAAGCAACGTTCTTGCCGTTATTTCGTAGTGGTTTCAACATTTGTACCTATTCCGCCCTACAAACTTTTACGGTATTCAGCATGTTAGTTCATAAAGTTTCCCCCATACAGAAAGCATATAAAGCTTACTATATTGGAACGACGATCGCAGGAGTTATGCTGCTGCTGTTAATCGTTACGAGTATTCTGGTGCTGGGTCCGGACAATACAGCCAAACAAATATTCCCCAGTTACGAATTAGCGCAACGAATTGAAATCGGCAAATTTCTTCAGCGGATCGAAGTCATTATCGCTTTCCTTTGGTTAATTTCTATTTTTTTCAAGATGTCTATGTTTTTCTATGTGACCATTCAAGGTATTTCCTTTATTTTCAAAATGCCTAACTACAAAATTCTGATTTTTCCTGTTGGCATCATCATCACTGTCTTGTCGTTCATTGTGTATCCGAATATGAACTATCAGCAACAATGGGATGAACATACGTGGCCTCCTTATGCCATTCTTATCGGACTTGTGTATCCTCTTCTAATTTTACTTTTAGGATTTCTTCATAAGGCTAGAATGAACTATAATGCCAAATAAATACACCACAAGGAACTTAAAAAGGACCGTCAGGAGGAACTTTCCTACGGTTTTTCTTTATTTGTGTAAGGGTGAATTGACATCGCAGAACACATTCTGTAGCATAGGAAGATAGGCTTAGTTCGTACGGGTGGGGGAAGTTGGAATGAGGTTGTATGGTGTGCTGGTCATTAGTCATGGATCCCGTGATGAGGGTTGGGTTCAGCTGGTGGAAGATGCCGTGAATGCGGTTCAAATGCCTGATGCTATGCCCATATATGCGTCATATTTGGAGCTCGTCGAGGGTAAATTGATACAAGATGGGATTTATAGTCTAGAGGCGCAAGGCGTGACCGACATCATCGTTGTCCCACTATTCGTGTCCTCTGGGAGTACACATATAGATGAGATCAGCTACGCATTAGGGGTTATTGCCGAGCCAGTGCTCGAAACCGACATGGAGCTCTTAGATATACGCGCGCGAATTCACTTCACGTCGCCGATTGATGATCATCCCGATATTGCAGCTATTCTTTATGGCAAAATCGCAGAGCTTTCCGAGTCGCCCCAGGAAGAGATCCTGCTATTGGTGGGGCATGGGAGTAAAGAAGATGGCTTCCACCAGAAGTGGCGCCAAGGACTTACGCAGCTCGCGGAGCGGGTTAGAACGCTAGGCGGCTTCGCCGAGGCGGATATTGCTATGCTTTTGCCGGATCAACTAGCTTCGAGGCTGGCATGGTGGGCGCGTGAGAAGCCAGCGTATAAGGTGATTGTTGCACCGCTTTTTCTAAGTGAAGGGTATTTTACACATGGAGTGATTCCTTCCCGATTGGAAGGGTTCGCATATAAGTATCATGGACGGGCCTTGTTGCCTAGTCCGCAAATTTCCAAATGGATTGAGGGGCAGATTGCCTCCGTATTCCCATACGATGAACAGGGGATGACATAGAGTGGTCAAACGAGCACGATTGATCTATAATCCGACTTCAGGCCGGGAAGAAATGAAGAAACGATTGCCCGAAATCCTCCAGCGCTTAGAGCGCGGCGGGTTCGAGACCTCCGCTCACGCGACCATCGGTGAAGGAGATGCCACACTCGCAGCGGCCGAGGCCGTGAGTCGCGGGTTCGATTTAATCATCGCAGCAGGCGGTGATGGGACGATTTGCGAAGTCGTCAACGGTATGGCCGAGAGAGAAGGCAGACCGCCGCTGGGCATTTTGCCGCTCGGGACGACGAATGATTTTGCGCGTGCGCTCGGTATCCCCAAGAACTTGGAGTATGCCTGCGACCTCATCATTCAGCAGTATTCAACCTCGATCGATGTAGGCAAAATCAACAACCGCTACTTCATCAATATCGCTGGGGGCGGCTCGATGACCGAGCTGACGTATGAAGTCCCGAGCAAGCTCAAAACCATGATCGGCCAGTTGGCCTATTATATGAAGGGACTCGAGAAACTGCCTAGGCTGAAGCCAATCGAGCTCTATATCAAAGCCGGCGATCGCGAGATGCATGAAGAAGTCATGCTCTTCCTCGTGGGCAACACCAACTCCGTTGGGGGCTTCGAGAAGTTAGCACCGGAAGCCAACATTAATGATGGTATGTTCGACGTTATTATTTTGAAAAAATGCAATCTGGCAGAATTCATCCGTATCGTCTCATTGGCGCTGCGCGGCGAGCATTTGAGTGACCCGAATCTGATCTATTTTCAGACGAATCATATTGAGATTAACTCACCGGATTATGTTCAGTTGAACCTTGATGGTGAGTTTGGCGGGACCTTGCCTTGCGTGATGACCAATTTGCAGAGCCATTTGCGGGTGATTGTGGATGAGTCGGGCCAGTCGATTTATAAAAAGAAGTTTCTTGATGCTTTGACCACGCCTTTTCATTTGAAGGGGCATGGAAATGGGCATGATGAGCATGAGTAGGGGACAAGGCGAGTGCTAAGTGCAAGTGCAAAGTGCAAAGTACCCAACCCTCCCACTTGGAAGGTTAAAAGATGAAGTGAGGTTATTATGAAAACAAAAGGTACATCTGGCTCTGCGCCAGGTAAACATAGAGGTAGTGGCAGGTCCGAAGGAAACAGAGGGAATAGTAACAGCAAAGGGAAGAAAGAAGTGCCAGCTTGGATGGCAGGCTTGCCTGTGCAAATCGGACAGCAATACGAGGCTGAGATCATTGGGATCAGCCATGATGGCGAAGGGGTGGGCCGTGTGAACGGCTTTACCCTTTTTGTTGCGGGGGCGCTGCCAGGTGAGCGAGCACTTGTACGCGTGGAACATTTAAAGAAACAGTATGGGTATGCTGGTTTGGTGGAGCTGCTTGCAGTGAGTCCGGATCGCGTGTCTCCCGACTGTGTGATTTATGATGAGTGCGGCGGCTGTCAGCTGCAGCATTTGAGTTATGAGGCTCAGCTGCGCGTGAAGCGGCAGCAGGTTGTGGATAATTTGGTGCGGATTGGGAAGTTGGCGGTGGCGGGTGAGCCGACGAATGGCCGAACTGGTGAAAATGGAGACGAAGAGCAAGGTCAAGGGATTGTTGTTCATCCTACGCTTGGGATGACCGACCCGTGGAGATATCGGAACAAGGCTCAGGTTCCTTTTGGGGAAGAGCGGGGCGGCCTCATCGGCGGATTCTATGCGCAGGGTAGCCATCGCATCATCGATATGGAGGCTTGTCTGATCCAGCATGAGGCGAACGATGAAGTCGTTGCGCGGGTGAAAGAGATCGGCTCGCGCTTAGGGATTCGCGCTTATAGTGAAGAGACGGGATCTGGGCTGCTACGCCATGTCGTCGTCAAAGTCGGCTTCCGCACGGGCGAGGTTATGGTTGTGCTTGTGACTAATGGTGTTGTGATTCCTCGTGTCGAGGAATGGGTGGCTGGCATTCGCGAGGCTCTGCCTGCGGTGAAGAGCATTTGTCATAACATTAATGTGAGACAGACCAATGTTATCTTTGGGGATGAGACGCGCGTCCTGTGGGGCAGCGAGGTCATCTATGACTATATCGGCGAAGTGAAATTTGCCATTTCCGCGCGATCCTTCTTTCAAGTGAACCCCGTCCAGACGGAAGTCTTGTACGGGAAGGCACTGGAGTACGCCGCTTTGACAGGCGGCGAAACGGTCGTCGATGCCTATTGCGGCATCGGCACCATCTCCCTGTTCCTGGCGCAGCGCGCGGGACAGGTGTACGGCGTCGAGATCGTCGAAGAGGCGATCTCGGATGCACGTAAGAATGCCGAGTTAAACGGCATGACGAACGTGCACTTCGAGGCAGGACCCGCCGAGGTCGTCCTGCCGGAGTGGACACGTCAGGGCGTTCGGCCTGACGTGATCGTGGTCGACCCGCCGCGCAAGGGCTGCGACCCGGCGCTGCTGGCGACCATCCTCGAGCTGCGGCCGCGGCGCGTGGTGTATGTGTCGTGCTCCGCATCGACACTGGCGCGCGACCTGCGCGTGCTGGTTGATGGCGGGTACGGCGTCGCGGAGGTGACGCCAGTGGATATGTTTCCGTGGACGGTGCATGTTGAATCGGTAGTACTGCTTGAAAGTAAGGTGTAATTAGCAAATAAGCTTTTGCTATAACATATAAAACTTGCTTTTATTGTATGGGTGAGTGCATGAGTAACCAACAGAAATCACCCACTTATTTTTCAAACTAAAAGCCCACAAAATCAAAAAACAACCGAGATAGATCTATTACATAGTTATTGAATAAGAATCTCCTGAAATTTTCTCAGGAGATTCTTATTGTTTTTGGAGGGGTTATAATTTAATGTGGAATATATATTACAGGAACTATTAACATTTTCTAAGTTTTGATATGGACACATGCTCTTAGACACCGTTAATAACAGGTACTGGAGCATTTATGGATCACTTATGGACCCCATTACTAATTAGTTTCTGCATCGTAATTACACAGTTTCATGAATGATTAGGTCAAGTTAAGAAAACAATATTCTTTTTAGAGGTGATACTTCCATGAAAATTTTTAAATGCATAGATCCTGAAGATTTAATTAAAGATTATTTTAGTAGAGGGAGTAAATGTCCACAAACTTATGATGAATATTTGAATTCTGATTTATTCATACTGGGGCATTGCACATCTTCTACATTATTAGATTCAATCTTAATGTATGGTTTACTCCCAGACGAAAAGAAAGAAAGAGAGTATGATGATGGAGTTGCTTCAGATAAAGAAAGCGTATATTTAAGTACAATAATAGACAGATATTATTTTAAAAGGGCTGTTAATAAATTTGCTGGGGAAGGGATATTAATAGTAGTTAAAGTTTGTAAGGCAAACTTATATCCAGATGAGGCAGTAATGCTCCTAAATAACGCCACAAAAGATCTTGATTTAGAGCTATACAAATCGATATCTTCTGGTCAATGTAAACATAAAGGTCCAATTCCTATCAGTCATTTTGAAGGAATATATAATTCAGTTGGAGATTTAATATGGAAAAAGAATCATTAACAATGTTATATACTGCTATATTGATTAAGTAAATCTTTGGAATAGTTAATATTTAAAGTTTCCTTTAGAAAGAAGTTATAAAGTTTATTTTTTCGCTTACTGTAATCAACATGTTTAATACCAAATGGTTGTTGATTCGTAACTTATGTAAAAGGTGATTATGTTACGATCGAATATTACGTGCTCGACCAACAAAGAAATTTATAAAAAACTAATAAAAGATACTAATAGAAATTGTCGCTGAGGGCTATAGAATAATTACAGGAGTTTAACATGAAAATATCTATTTTTAATATCAAGAAAATATTAGAGAGTTTGAAGCGAAAAAGAATTCATATTTTTATAATTTTAGGAGCACTAATATTATTTTGTTTTCTTCACATCTTTACATTCGGGAAGACGGAAATAGCACCAGACTTAAACAATATTTATTATTATTACAGTACTTCTGCACAAGTGATTGGTGCTTTTGTTGCGTTTATATTAGCCGGATATGTATTTATACATCAATTTTTGGATGCACGACAAGATAAGGATGACTCTTTAGTAGATATCCATAAAAGATTAAAATTAAATTATTACATAGGCTTAAGAGATCTTTCCATTAGTACTTTTATTTCGATAGTATTGGATTTATCAGTACTAGTAGCTAATGATTTTGACGACACGTATCCAATTCATTTCAAACTTCTTAATTTGTTCAGTAGTTCATATAAATTTGAACTTATGGCATTTACTGCTGTAGCAAATATAGTTACCATTTTTGCTGCTATATTACTAGTGATTTATATAATAAATCCAAAAACTTACGAAAAAGCTTTAGAGTCTTTAATAGAAGAGACTCAGGAAAAATACCATGAAAAAAAAGTAAGCAGATCAGACTTCTTTGATGCTTTTGTAGATCTTGAATCTGACATGAGAGAGTATGTGCTTTCTAATAAAAATGTTGTGATTAAAAGTAGATATAACAATAGGGAGAACTTTAGTTTCAAGGAAATGGTGGATGGGCTATTTTATTCTGGTTTTATTAATGGTGGATTGTATGAAGAATTGTTAGAAATTAATAAAATCAGAAATTTAATATTTCATGGTAAGCTTAAAGAAGTTGATATTGGGATGGTCAATTTCGTAAAGGAATTCCATGTACAATTTAATAATATTAAAGAAAAGGTTAAACCTGAATACTGAATATTACTTATTTCATGATAGTTAAGCTTCTGGTTCAGTACATGAACCCTATTTATTTCTAAATGGTATGTGAATTTCACTATTTAACCTGAGCCTATTAGTATATTCAATTAGGTGCATATATTCTATAGAATATATGGTGAAAAGTTAGGGATGAAATGCCGATAGAGCTCGTGTGAAATTTGTGAGAAATCCGCCTAGACTAACAAAAAGAGCATAAATGAACGTTTCGCGGATTTTCCCGGATACGGTATATGTTGTTTGATGTGTAGCATAAATGGAAAGGAGAAGCGAGCCTTGATAGGTTTCGCTTTTTTTAATTTTTTAAAAGAAATTATCCAGTATAATTAACAAAAGACGAACTAACAATTTTAGGAGGAACAACGTGAGAGAGCATCAGGGAGTTTTCGAAGAGATATTACATAAAAACAAAGAATATCCCTCTAATCAAATTACATATAACCTGTTACCACAGAATCATAATAATGCCTTAATTCAACAAGTGATGAAAGATATCAGTAAATCTTTCAGATATCTAGCAGATCAAAACGAATACGCCAAAATACTAGAATTAACGAATCAATTGAGAGCAATCATTCCAGATTTAGCATCGTATGACTTGGATATGCCGCTTAAAGCAATTCATTACAGGAATGATGATAGTTCGCTGCCGATATATCCTGAATTATTCCTATCTCATCCACTTCTACTAACAAATTCAGCTACGGACCCTATCCATTTATTTAAAGCCCTTAAATATGAATTGTTAACCGCGGATAATGCGTTTTTTATGGTTAGTTTTGTGCGGTGGTCAGGCTTGCAACTGCTAATCAGGGTATTAGATGATCTTAGAAGAGAAGATCCATCGAAGAAAGTTAAGATATTAACATCGACTTATCTCAAGATTACAGAGCCTAAAGCACTTCGCCGCTTGTTAGAGTTGCCGAATGTGGAGACAAGAGTATTTGATTCTGGTCGAGTATCTTTTCATACTAAGGCATATATGTTCGAGCGCAAATCTAGTTTAAATACGGTGATAATTGGATCTTCTAATTTGACCTACTCTGCGCTACAGACAGGCCATGAGTGGAATGTGAAGTTACCAGGAGATGCGTACTATTCGATTTATGAGAATGCCAGAAAAACGTTCCAAATGTATTGGGATGATCAGAGGGCGATCCAGCTTAGTATAGATTTGATTTCAGCTTACGAAAAAGAATACAACAATAAAAAGATTATGTTAGTCAATCCATACCTAGCCGCGCAGCATGTTGATTTGGTTAATGTTATGAATGACGACAGTAGCTCTACAAAGAAGGAGATTTTACCAAACAAAATGCAAGAGGTAGCTCTTCAGGCGCTAGAACAGACTAGGTTAAATGGTCACAATAAGGGCGTTGTCATAGCTGCGACTGGAACTGGTAAAACATATCTTTCTGCTTTTGACGTGAAGAATTTCGGGGCGGATAGGGTATTATTTCTTGCGCATAGAGATGAAATATTAGAGAGTTCTAGAAAAACATTTGCAAAGATATTTGATGATGCCAATAATATATGCGGCAAACTTACTGGGATTGAGAAGGATTGGGACAAACCGTATTTATTTAGCACTGTTCAAACTCTTTCTAGAGATGGTGTGTTAGAGAAATTTGAGCCTGACTATTTTGATTATATTATCGTTGATGAATTTCATCATGCTGAAGCATCTACCTATAGAAGGGTAATTGATTATTTTAAACCTAAATTTTTATTAGGGCTTACGGCAACCCCAGATCGCATGGACGGCAGGGATGTTCTAGCAATTTGTGATAATAATGTCGTATATGAGATACGCTTAAGAGATGCGCTTAAGGAAGGGCTTTTAACACCCTTTAGGTATTTTGGTTTGAGTGACCCTACGATTGATTATGCACAGATTGAAGTTCTAAGTAACGGTCAATTTGTTGAAAAAGAGCTAGTGCGTGCTCTGAATACGCATGAACGTGTTGATTATGTAATTAATATGATTAATAAGTTCGGGCATGATGGTAATGTTATGACGGCTTTGGGTTTCTGCGCTTCAATTGAACATGCCCGTTATATGACGGATGAATTTACAAGTCGAGGTTACAAGGCAGCTTGTCTAATAGGTGATGATCTTCCGAAAGTAAGGCAAGATATCATTAGTAGGCTGGAAAATGATAGTGATCCCCTTCAAATCATATTTACAGTAAATATTTTTAATGAAGGTGTGGATATTCCTAAAGTGAATTTAATTTTGTTTTTGCGACCTACGGAATCGGCAACTATCTTTATACAACAACTTGGTCGAGGATTGCGGAAAATCGCAGGGAAAGAATATGTAACTATACTTGATTTTATTGGAAATTATCAAAAATCATTTATTGTGCCGCTAGCCTTATCTGATCAACATAACCATAAAGCGTTTGACCGGGATTCTTTGCGAATCGCTATAGAAACGGAGTTCGCCGATTTACCAGATGGCTGCTTCGTAGATCTAGAAGAGGTTTCAAGGAAAGAAATTCTCAAGAAAATTGAGAATATTCGTATGGATCGAGATCTGTTGCTTATGGAGCTTTATAATCAATTTAAGAGAGAGTTAGGTTATTCACCCGAACTAAATGACTTTTTATACTATGACGGGGCTCCTAGCTTACACTTTTTTATTGCCAAGTATGGTTCGTGGGTCGAAACAAAGAAGAAAATGAAGGATGTTAATGCTTTCGATATCGATTTATTGGAAGATAAGGCAATGCTGGAGGTAGTTCAGAGGCTAGAAGATATGTTGCCACTTAAATGGCCCTATGAGTTTGCAGTTATTTCTATAGCTTTTGAAAAGGGGAGTATTATAAGAGGCGACGTATTAGATGATTTAGCCTATAGATTCGGAATACGTGTTTCAGAGGAAATACAAGGTAACAAGATTGATAAAGCCATGGAAAAGCTAGCAACCAAGTTGGCTAAACATATGTGGTCATTTGGAAGTTACGATAACGGTAGTTTCGCTGGCTCAACTATATTACAGCAGATTAAAGCAAATAAGGAATTATTTAATTATATTAAAGATCGCTTAGAATATGGCCTGGCTGAATTTAGAAGGTTCTATAGACCTGATGTGTTTTTTGAAAGTCAGAAGAATGTTGTGAGGTATCAAAACTACACAAGAAATGATCTCATATACTTGTTTGAGTCACCTGCGAAAGAAGGTACTTGGCGAGAAGGGGTAAGTCGAGTAGGGAATCATTACTTACTCTTTATTAATTTGAATAAAGGGGAGAAGGTCGCTGATCACTTACAGTACCATGACTATTTTGTAGACCAGCAACACTTCCATTGGCAAAGTCAAAATGCGACTTCTCATGAGTCTCAACGCGGACAAGAGTTTATTCATCACACCAGTAAGGAGATTCATATACACTTATTCGTTAGAAAATTTGAAAAGATGCATAATGAAGTCTTACCCTTTACTTACTTAGGGGAAATTGATTATGTGAATAGCCATGGTGATAAACCGATGAATATCAATTGGAAATTACATGATCCTGTTCCGGAAGCCATGTATATAGATTTTATTCGTTAATCGTTGATTAGCAAATGACTGCGAGGGTAGGTAGGTCAGCGGGTGCCCACTCCAGTTCTTTGAGTTTATCTAAAGGCAACCAAACTAATTCTTCGTGTTCACTGGCAACTGCATCGCCATCAATAATTTTAGCTTTATAAGTAATTAACCTTACGATAACATTGGGATACTCGTGGGCAGCATCGGCAACAAGTTCGCCTACTTCAATTGTGCAGTTTAGTTCTTCTTTAATCTCACGAGCGAGACTTTCCTGAGGAGTCTCATTAGCTTCTATTTTCCCTCCAGGAAACTCCCAATAGCCAGGTAATGACATCTGTTGAGAGCGGAGTGCACATAGCACTTCGTTCTTTTCGTTATAAATAACAGCACCGACAACATCGACTTTTTTCATGATTTGTAATCTCCTACTCTAATTTAGTTGTACTTATATTATAGCTTTAATTTAATGAGGTTCAAATAACAGAATACATTTAAGAGTCAAAGAGCGACCTCGAATACCAATTCGAGGTCGCTCTTTGATTTTATTTTTTTGTAAGAAGAATATCCTTAGATATTTTATGTATCAGTTTAATTTCATCAACACTTCTATCTTCAAGAAATTGTTTGTGAATCTCAAGTACTGCGGTTTTATCAAAATCAGTAGATGTAACATCAATTTCATTCAAGTTAAAGAAAGTTCCAAGATCCGTATCAAGAGCAGTAATAATTTTATCTAGAGAGTCGAGAGAGATATTCCGCGCACCTCTTTCAACATCACCAATATATGAATTCTTCAATTGAGCTAGTTCACCGAGTTTTTCTTGGGAAAGCCCTCTTTGTTTTCGTATCATACGGATCCGTTCGCCAGCTAATTTACGTAAGTTACCCATAATAACCACCTCAGTAATAGAGTAGGTTTTAAATAATATAGCAAACAGACCTTTAATAGTGTATATTATTTATAATTACACTTATAAGTTACTATATGATGTGGTTATGCGAAGAGTACTCATTTACTGAATTTAGAAAGGATGATACAGAAAGGTAGATCATTTCCTCATTATTGTAGGAGTTTGCGCGAAAGCTATTGTGTTGTACTACTAAACTCAGCATTAACAGAAAAGAAGCTGGATAAACATTGCCTATCATTGGAGGTGAGCTAAATGAACGATATCCATGACAAATATAATGAAGCCATTAATGAGGAGCAGATACTCATTCATAGAATCAGTGTGTGCAAAGAACTAATAGATATTATCTTAAGATATATCTCCGAGAAGGCAGATTCTATTCACATGCTTACAGTAGAGGACATTATTACTTCGGTTCATACAATAGGTCAAGATCTGGATACGGAATTGCTCCATTTGAGAATGGAGAAGGGGATTTTGGATAATAAGCTCAAAGGGTTAATGGATTAAGATGATAGCCTCCCCCGCACAAGCGGTGGAGGCTTTTCCTAATTTATTGGGATCTATACAGAAACATAATTCACAGTATCTCAGTATATATAAATAGTTAAAACAAGAAGATGAAAGTGGTGAGTAAATGAAGAAATTGGACGGCCTCTAACTTCCCCCAAGGAGGTTAGACCAATGAGCAGAAGTTACAAAAAATCCCCAGTATGTACCGATCTCACTTCTCCAAGAAGCAGATGGTCCAAACGTCAAGCAGCTAAAGCTGTTAGACGACATGACGGAATTATTGAAAATGGCAGATCTTACAGAAAGTTATTTTGTTCCTGGAATATTTGTGATTATCGGTTTTATCAGACAAAAGAAAAGGCCATTCTCGAGTGGGAAATGAATGCAAGACTTCAATCAAGATTATCAAAAGAAAGAATGCTTAGAAATTGGGAGAAGTTCTACAGGAGAAAATAAGCATGAAGCGTTGGCCAGGGAAGTGCCAGCGCTTTTTGTATTTAATAAGGTTTTTGGCGAAGTGGCCTATATGGGATATGTTCTTGGATGAGACTATCCAGGAGCTAGGAAGCACCCGACTACAGGGTGTTTTTTTTATATTACAAAATGGAAGGATTTATGTAGCATAATGTCGAATTTATCCAGAAATCAACTCCCCTACATAAGAATGGAAAGGAATTTATAGCTATGAATAGCGAATTATCTCAATTGGCGACCCAAAGTTTTGTTGCCCCATTTTATTTTATTGCCATGTGCATTGCTGGATTTTCTTTTATAGGAGCATTACTTTATTACCGTTTCCTAAGTAAATGGTTACACGAAAAGCTTGCGACACTAGTCTGGTTCATTGGAGCCGTCTTTATTTTATTTACAAGTGCTGAGAGATATGATGCAATAAAGGTTTTTGTTAAAGACTGGACTGTTACAGGTATGATTATAGGAATGTTAATCTCCGCTGTCGCTCTGGGTGTTATAGTTGCTCTACTTCCTAGTAAGAAAAAAGGTAGGGTCAAGAAAACTAAAATAAAAGCTAATAGAAGCAAAGCTCAACGACCACACTCTTCTACACAAAATAGATCGGATCAAGAAATTCTAAGTAGCTCGCTGGAAAGCTTATCGGGCGCGGAGTTCGAACGATTGCTTGCGCTTTATTTTCGGGATAAAGGCTATGAGGTTAAAGAAGTTGGTATAGGCGGTAAGGATGGGGGCGTGGATTTGGTCATTATTGACCAACGCGGTGAGAAGACTGCTGTACAAGCCAAATGCTACGCAAACCATAACACTGTTGGTGTACAAATTGTACGGGAACTGGTAGGAGCTAAAAGGAATCATGATTGTATCTTATCGTTACTGATCACTACTTCGGATTTAACGGAACCTGCAAAAAAAGAAGCTGAGCAGTTCAAAGTTGATTATTGGCATGGGGCGGTTGTAGAGCAGAAATTGAAATCATGGGGAAAATGGCAACCAACGAACAAGAAGATAAAGGTACAACCAGTAAAAGATACAGTTCGAAATGAAGTACAGAAATCCCAAGCTCAAGTCTCAGCTGCGACAGAAACAATATGCACATGTGGCGCTCCTATGGTTTCGAGAAAAGGGAGAGAGGGGAAGGCGTTCTTGGGCTGTTCCACATTTCCTAAGTGTAGGCAGACGAGATCAGTTTAATGATATAAAAATAAGAAAGCCTACTCGAGTTCAGTCAATGACTCAAGTAGGCTTATTTTGTGTACGCTGTACTACCCATCTTCTTGATCATCCTCGACAAGATCAATAATTTCCCGTATAGCGATAATAAAGTGAAAAATCAACATAGATATAGTATATTTAGGTCAAAGTTCTTAGGAAGATTTGGCGAAAAAGGGAAATGGACTCAATGAGAAAACAGTTGACGGTACTAATCGGTATGATTGTTGTATTCACCGTCGTTACATCGCTATTCATTTATGAATGGCTGAATCCTACGTTTCAGTACCCGGAAGCGCGAAATGGGGTGCTGGACGCCAGACAATGGGATTTTGCGAAGCAAGGAATTGTACCGTTGCGGGGAGAGTGGGAGTTTTACGAGAACAAGCTGCTGACTCCGCAAGATTTCCACACAAGTAATAAGACACTGGAAGCGGAGCGCCGAATCGTTCGCGTTCCCGGAGGGTGGAAGGGTGTCGTTTCCTCGGGCAGCGGGTATGGTGCGGGTACGTACCGTCTGCGAATTGAGGTTGGCGATTCTGACTTTTATAGCCTTAGAGGCAAAAAAATTCGTATGTCCAGCCGTATCTATATGGACGGATCGGACCTAGGCGGTACCGGAAAACCGGATTTGTCAGCAGACAGATTCGTACCTAGCAATCTTCCGTTCTTCGGTACAATCAAAGCGGATACCGACACCATTGACATTATCATTCAGATAGCTAGCTACCGCTATCTGGAAGGCGGATTGGTGCAAGCGCCGGAATTCGGGTTAACTGATGATGTAATGGCCAGGCGCGATAATGCCCGTCTGGCGGATATGATTGTCATAACCGCGCTGCTGGTATTCGGGGTTTATTTCGCAGGTACGTTCAAGCAATGGAAGAAAGATCCGTATCTCGTCTGTTTCAGTTTGTTCTGCTTGTCATTAGGGTTATTCTTCAGCATCGACAACGAAATCGTCATGGTCACCCTGCTCCCAGAGATACCCTTCCTGTTGTTGCAGAAAATGCTGTTCATCCTGCCCTACGTATCCCTCTTCTCGTATACGCTCTACGTCTATCTGTACCTGGACCTTAAGGGGAGTACGGAATATAAGTGGCTGAGACGGGTCTCTTATGTCTATTTGATCGTATTGGTTGCTCTGCCGAACGACTACTTGGTCGATATTCTTTGGATCGGAATTATCCTGCAATTGATCACCTTCGCGTTTATGATTCGCTGGATTTTTCGTAATCGAAATGGCGGGGTTCAGGTTTACTATATTTTACTCGGTCTATTTTTCCTTATTATTAGCTGGGTGTATGCCCAGACGCGCTATCAGCTGGCGCTCGACAACCCATATTATATGATCGTCACGCCGCTGCTACTCGTTCTATCGCAGTCGTTTCTCATGTCGGACCGGATGCGCGACGCGTTCGAGCGGAACGAGCGATTGGCCGAACAGCTCATTGCGTACGATCGCCAAAAAGACGAGTTTCTCATCCACACGTCCCACGAATTCAAGACGCCGCTGCACGGCATTATTAATCTGGCGCAGGTGGTCATTGACCAGAGCGGTGAAGAGATGGCGCATCGGCATCGCGACAATCTGAACTTCATCATTGCCCAGGCGAACCGCCTGTCTACGCTGGTGAATGACATTATCGATTTTCAAAGCTTGCAGCAAGGCAGCCTGATGTTTCACAATCGGTTCTTCGATGTCAGCGGCACGGTGCAGGCTACGCTCGAAGCGCTGAAATACCTGCGCAGGAACGATCAGGTACAACTGATCAATCAGGTGATTCCGGGAACCTACTATTTGTTCACCGACGAGAACCGACTGAAGCAAATTCTCGTGAATCTGGTAGGTAATGCGTTGAAGTTTACGGAACGGGGAAGCGTGGCGGTAGCCGCTGAGTCGCGAGAAGGTTGGCTGAGCCTGACGTTCGCGGACACCGGCGCCGGGATGAACGGGGAGCGGCGGCAGGGGCTATTCAAAGCCGATCTGTACGAAGGCGACGGAGAGCCGGCGGTCTCGATGTTTCAATCTTCCGGTCTGGGTCTGAAAATATCGAAGGCTCTTGCGATGCAAATGGGCGGCGATCTGGAACTGGAGTGGTCGGAGCCGGGAAGAGGTTCCGTGTTTGAGCTGCGGCTGCCGGAGGCGTCGGCAATGCAGAGGGAACCGGAGGCCGCCTGGGCAGAAGTCGCTGTCGGCGAGGAACCGCCGCTGCTGTCCGAGGCAAGCTCGTTGACGGCTGAAGAGACGTCTCCGCAAGCGATGGAACGATCTCCCAAGGTGAAGATTTTGCTGGTGGATGATGATGCCTCCAATATCAAGGTGCTGCAGGAGTTATTAGCGCCCAGTCGCTATCACATTCTCGTAGCGTATAACGGAGCGGATGCGCTCAAGCTGATCCAGAAGCATCGTGGCGATGTGTCGCTTGTCCTGCTCGATGTGATGATGCCCGAGCTTTCCGGATATGAAGTGTGCAGGCGAATTCGGGAGGAGACCCCGCTATACAAGCTGCCCGTTTTGCTGCTGACGGTACGCAGCTCGCCGGCTGATATCGCGATGGGCTTCGAGGCGGGGGCCAACGATTTTCTGGTGAAGCCATTCAACGGCAAGGAGCTGCTGGCCCGAGTACAGACGATGCTTCAATTGAAGGAAGCCGTCGAGCAGGCCATTCACATGGAGACGCTGTTTCTGCAATCGCAGATCAAGCCGCATTTTATATACAACGCCTTGAGCGGCATTATCTCGTTATGCTACAGCGACGGAGAGCGGGCAGGCAAGCTGCTGGGCCAATTCAGCAACTATTTGCGGCTCAGCTTCGATTTGGACCCCCGACATGCCAAGGTCAGTCTGAAGCGGGAGCTGTCTCTGACCAAATCCTATGTCGAGCTGGAGATGGCTCGTTTCGGTGCACGTCTGAATGTGGAATGGGATGTTGATGTCCGAACAGCGACGTTGATTCCGGCGTTAATCCTGCAGCCATTGGTCGAAAATGCGATTCGTCACGGCATCATGAAGCGACTGTCGGGAGGCACGGTGGTCATTCGGGCGAAGCTAGAGCCGCAAGGCTTGCGTATAGCCGTACTGGACGATGGGGTTGGCATGACCGAAGAGCAGTTGGATCGAATCGTAAGGCCGGAGCGGTTGGAAGGAAGCATCGGTGTAATTAACGTACATAAGCGGCTAATGAACGAGTTCGGGCAAGGCTTGCTGGTGGAGAGCGTTCAGGGCAAGGGCACGACAGTCGCTTTCCTGATTCCATCCAGCGTGGAAACGGCCGGACCTGACAGAGAGAGGGACGATGCAGGATGATAAGAGCGATTGTCGTAGATGATGAACAGCTCGTTGCCGAGCAAGTTGACAGAATGTTGGTTCATGCCGGCGCAAAGGTGTTGGGTCGCTGCGTGAATCCTCACGAGGCGTTTGGAATGGCCAAAGCATTACAGCCTGATGTACTGTTTCTGGATATCGAAATGCCGGAGCTGAGCGGATTGGAAATCGCGGAGCAGGTATATGCGGACAAGCTCGACATGGAAGTTGTGTTCATTACCGCCTACAATCAATATGCGCTCGACGCTTTTCGGGTGAATGCGCTCGACTATTTGCTAAAGCCGGTGATGGAGGAAGATTTGGAGCGTACGCTTGAACGCATTTCGAAAAGAAGACAGCATCGCGGAGGAGCCATAGGCAGCGGACAACGGACGGCTGTTGCCACGCTATTCGGCAAGTTCGCGCTGCATATGGATGATGCCCACGAGCCGGTTCGCTGGGTAACGGCCAAGTGCGCGGAGTTGTTCGCGTATATGCTGCTGCAGCCTTGTGAAAAGGAGGTCAGCAAGTGGGAGTTGTTCGAGGTGCTCTGGCCGAACCAGAATGAGGAGAAGGCAGGCATCAACCTTCGAAGCACGGTTAGCAGAATTAACAAGACGTTACGAGATTGCCGCTCGGGAATGGCGCTGGCTTCCGTCAGAAACGGCTACAGGCTGGTTTTGTCCGATGAAGCGCTGTCAGTGGACGCGGCGGAATTAGAACTGTTCGTGCTGGATGCCGTCGAGCCGATCGCGGATAATCTGGCCTATGTGGAGCTACTCGTTCTCCGTTGCAGCCGACCGTTCCTGCAAGAATTCGACAGCGTCTGGTGCGAGCCATACCGAAGTCAGTATCGTCAGTATTTCCTGCACCTGGGGAAGAACCTCCTCTTGTATTACGAAAAAGCCGAGGTTGAGCCGCTCAAGGCGCTGCGGCTGGCCGAGCTGCTCGTCGAACACGATTCATACGACGAATCGTTGCGGGAAACGGCGTCAAAGCTGCACCATCGCATCGGCGGTCCGCAACGCGCGGCTGCCTACTATGAAGCATATGCCGAGATGATCCGCACCGAGCTGGGTACTTTGCCGGGAGAGACGCTTACCGCGTTGCTTAGCGCCTTAACGGATTGAACCTTATTAGATGAAGGAACCTGCTAACCGAAGCGGGTTCCTTTTTGTTTTGCAACATTTTTGCAACATCGCTCCCGTTATAATGGCACATAGCGTATATCAAAACAACTAGGGAGGCACTTGAATGAACCGGGATAATCCTAAGCTCAAAAGATTCATCTCAACAACTTTGGCGTTTTTACTGATTTTTAACGTACTATCCTTTTTGAATTGGCAAAAGGCGCATGCGGCGGCTGCGACGAACCTGGCGCTGAACAAGCCGGTGACGGTAAGCGGAACTTTTAGTAGCTACGTGGGAAGTAATGCAGTAGATGGCATTAACAGTACTTTCTGGTCTCAAAGCAACACAACCACAGGGGGCTATTTAACGGTCGATTTAGGCACACAGACGACCTTTAATTCATGGGAAATTTATCGTGGTTGGTACATTATGGGTATCGAATTGCAAATCAGCTCGAATGGGGTAAACTTCTCTCCGATCAACGATCCTAATGCTTCGGCTACGATGACTCCAACCCAGTACTATGACTCGGGCGTGAAGTATTTATCATCCCCAGTTTCTGCAAGATATGTCAGACTTGTTATTAAATCTAATTACGATACATATTTTCGAATATATGAATTCAACCTCTACAACATAACAGCACCTAGCGCCCCGTTGAACGTTAGCGCTTTAGGTGGCGTTAACCAAGCGAGGATATCCTTTGATCCTCCGACAAGTAACGGCGGTGCCGCGATTACGAGATACACCGTCACTTCCTCGCCGGGCAACATTACCGCATCGGGCACTTCCAGTCCGATTACGGTCACAAGTTTACCAGCAGGAGACTATACGTTCACGGTTAAAGCGATGAATATTTCGATAACGGGCTCTAGTTCCACAGCTTCCAATTCTGTTA
Organism: Paenibacillus plantarum; assembly: GCF_013141695.1. Classification (GTDB taxonomy): domain Bacteria; phylum Bacillota; class Bacilli; order Paenibacillales; family NBRC-103111; genus Paenibacillus_E; species Paenibacillus_E plantarum. The sequence continues at coordinate 59,786 of NZ_WHNY01000090.1, read as the reverse complement.
CGGTCACCGCAGCGACGTCGCCTGAAGGGACGCCGACGGCGGGGATTAACTACGCAGCGGAACAACTGACGGGGCTGGTGCCGAACGGCGCCTACACCATTAACGGAACAGCGGTAACGACCGACGGCAGCGGCAAGGCCGCGATCAACAGCAGCTGGCTGGGCTTAACTGTGAACGTGGTGAAGAAAGGCAACGGCACGACGACGACCGACAGCGCGGCGCAGACAGTCAGCTTGCCTTCCCGCCCGGCGACGCCGACCGCAGGAAAGACGGACGAGACGTCCATCAACGGCAACAACGGTACGCTGACGAACGTGACGATGGCGATGGAGTACCAAAAGGGAAGCGGCAACTGGACAAGCATAAGCGGCACGACCGTAACGGGTCTGGCGCCGGATACGTACGCCGTGCGCGTCAAAGCAACATCTTCAGCCTTCACATCTGTTGCGCAGACGGTAACGATCGCGGCGTTCACCGCATCGTCGGAACCAACGCCCGCGGCGGCGATCGACTACGCAGCGGAACAGTTGACGGGGCTGGTGCCGAACGGCGCCTACACTATTAACGGAACGGCGGTGACGGCCGACGGCAACGGTAAGGCGGCGATCAACAGCAGCTGGCTGGGCTTAACTGTGAACGTGGTGAAGAAGGGCAACAGCACAACCACGACCGACAGCGCGTCGCAGACAGTCAGCTTGCCTTCCCGCCCGGCGACGCCGACCGCAGGAAAGACGGACGAGACGTCCATCAACGGAAACAACGGTACGCTGACGAACGTGACGACGGCGATGGAGTACAAAAAGGGAAGTGGCAACTGGACAAACATAAGCGGCACGACCGTAACGGGGCTGGCGCCGGATACGTACGCCGTGCGCGTCAAAGCAACGTCTTCGGCTTTCGCATCTGTTGCACAGACGGTAACGATCGCGGCGTTCACCGCATCGTCAGAACCAACGCCGGCGGCGGAGATCGACTACGCAGCGGAACAGTTGACGGGGCTGGTGCTTAACGGCGCCTACACCATTAACGGAACGGCGGTGACGGCCGACGGCAACGGTAAGGCCGCGATCAACAGCAGCTGGCTGGGGTTAGCTGTGAACGTGGTGAAGAAGGGCAACAGCACAACCACGACCGACAGCGCGTCGCAGACGTTGAGCCTGCCGGCCCGCCCGGCGATGCCGACCGCAGGAAAGACGGACGAGACGTCCATCAACGGCAACAACGGTACGCTGACGAACGTGACATCGGCGATGGAGTACAAAAAGGGAAGCGGCAACTGGACAAGCATAAGCGGCACGACCGTAACGGGTCTGGCGCCGGATACGTACTCCGTGCGCGTCAAAGCAACGTCTTCGGCTTTCGTATCTGATGCACAGACGGTAACGATCGCGGCGTTCACCGCATCGTCGGAACCAACGCCCGCGGCGGCGATCGACTACGCAGCGGAACAGCTGACGGGGCTGGTGCCGAACGGCGCCTACACTATTGACGGCACGGCGGTGACGGCCGACGGCAATAGCAAGGCGGCGATCACCAGTAGCTGGCTGGGCTTAACGGTGAACGTCGTGAAGAAAGGCAACGGCACAACCACGACCGACAGCGCGGCGCAGACGTTGAGCCTGCCTTCCCGCCCGGCGACGCCGACCGCAGGAAAGACGGACGAGACGTCCATCAACGGCAACAACGGTACGCTAACGAACGTGACATCGGCGATGGAGTACCAAAAGGGAAGCGGCAACTGGACAAGTATAAGCGGCACGACCGTCACGGGGCTGGCGCCGGATACGTACGCCGTGCGGGTCAAAGCAACGTCTTCAGCCTTCGCATCTGTTGCGCAGACGGTAACGATTGCGGCGTTCACCGCATCGTCGGAACCAACGCCCGCGGCGGCGATCGACTACGCAGCGGAACAACTGACGGGGCTGGTGCCGAACGGCACCTACACCATTAACGGAACAGCGGTAACGACCGACGGCAGCGGCAAGGCCGCGATCAACAGCAGCTGGCTGGGCTTAACGGTGAACGTGGTGAAGAAAGGCAACGGCACGACGACGACCGACAGCGCGGCGCAGACGTTGAGCCTGCCTTCCCGCCCGGCGACGCCGACCGCAGGAAAGACGGACGAGACGTCCATCAACGGCAACAACGGTACGCTAACGAACGTGACGACGGCGATGGAGTACAAAAAGGGAAGCGGCAACTGGACAAGCATAAGCGGCACGACCGTAACGGGCCTGGCGCCGGATACGTACTCTGTGCGGGTCAAAGCAACGTCTTCGGCTTTCGCATCTGATGCACAGACGGTAACGATTGCGGCGTTCACCGCATCGTTGGAACCAACGCCCGCGGCGGCGATCGACTATGCGGCGGAACAGCTGACGGGGCTGGTGCCGAACGGCGCCTACACCATTAACGGAACAGCGGTGACGGCTGACGGCAGCGGTAAGGCGGCGATCAACAGCAGCTGGCTGGGCTTAACGGTGAACGTGGTGAAGAAGGGCAATAGCACAACCACGACCGACAGCGCGGCGCAGACGTTGAGCCTGCCGGCCCGCCCGGCGACACCGACCGCAGGAAAGACGGACGAGACGTCCATCAACGGCAACAACGGTACGCTAACGAACGTGACGACGGCGATGGAGTACAAAAAGGGAAGCGGTAACTGGACAAGCATAAGCGGCACGACCGTAACGGGGCTGGCGCCGGATATGTACTCCGTGCGCGTCAAAGCAACGACTTCGGCTTTCGCATCTGTTGCGCAGACGGTAACGATCGCGGCGTTCACCGCGTCGTTGGAACCAACGCCCGCGGCGGAGATCGACTACACAGAGGAACAGCTGACGGGGCTGGTGCCGAACGGCGCCTACACCATCAACGGAACAGCGGTGACGGCTGACGGCAGCGGTAAGGCGGCGATCAACAGCAGCTGGCTAGGCTTAACGGTGAACGTGGTGAAGAAAGGCAACGGCACAACCACGACCGACAGCGCGGCGCAGACACTCAGCTTGCCTTCCCGCCCGGCAGCTCCGGTTGATATAACCGTGACGGATATCACTTATAACGGAGCTAATGACGGTTCTATTCTCAATGTAAATCTCGCGATGGAGTTTAAAATAGGGAACACGGGAACATGGATGAATATAACGGGGACTTCGGTTGTCGAGCTAGCGCCTGGCGTCTATTATGTGCGAGTAGCCGCAACAGAATCGGCATTTGCCTCCATCCCTGCTCAGGTAACCATTCATGACTCGAATGCAATCATTCCAGCTGCGCCAAATGTGAGTGCCGACGATGCTAGCAATGCAATTGTCGATTTGGACACTACGATGGAATTCTCGGTCGACGGTGAAGCTTACGTCCGATATGACGGAACCAACATGCCGCAACTGAGCGGCGAGCATACGGTTCAGGTACGGGTGGCAGCCAGCGGCTCCGTTCCAGCGGGACCATCAACTACGCTAATCTTCACAACGAATGCTGCCGTTCCGGCTGGAGGTTTGAACGTGACCGCAGGAGATCCAAGTGGCGCGGCAAACGATGGCAAAACCCGGATTACTGTGACGTCTACCGTCTACGACAATCACCGGCTGGTCTACTTCAACTTCGGCAGCGGTGTCGTAGGCGTACCCAATGTCGGCGACACGCTTAGCGGCTACCTGAACGTCCCAAGTGATTGGATGATTCCGGCAGCGAACGGCGACAAGATCGGCATAGCCGAGGTAGATGCGCAAGACCTAGTCGTGAAGTTCGGTCAAACGGCGGCCATTGTGATCGCCGAGCAGCCTGCTCCTCAGCCTTTGAATGAGACATCGACCGGAACGGCCGGCTCAAAGGAAGAGTCGTTCGACGTGCTGGTTAACGGCAAGGTTGAAAATGCGGGCAAAGCAACAACGACGGTATTGGACGGCGTTAAGACGACGACGGTTGTTGTTGATCTAGCCAAACTGCGGGCGATGCTGGAAGCGGAGGGCGCGAATGCATTCGTGACCATTCCGGTCAATTCTGCGTCGAACATCATTGTCGGCGAACTGAACGGTCAGATGGTTAAAAACATGGAGAATCTCTCGGCGACGATCGTTCTGCAGACGAACAAGGGAACCTATACGTTGCCAGCGAAAGAGATCAACATCGACGAATTAGCCGGTAAGCTCGGCAGCAGTGTAAAGCTGGAGGACATTCTGTTAAAAGTCACGGTTGCGCAAACGCTGGACACGATGGCCAAGGTAGTCGAGAACGCGGCGTCGAAGGGCGAGCTCTCCGTTGTCGTGCCCGCCGTTGACTTCACGGTCACAGGCACCTATGGCGGGAAAACGGTCGAAGTCTCGACATTTAACGTCTATGTCGAACGCATGGTGGCTTTGCCTGACGGCATCGACCTGAACCGAATAACAACGGGCGTCGTCGTTGACGCCGACGGAACGGTGCGGCACGTACCAACCAAGATCGTAACGATCGATGGCAAGTCTTACGCGAAAATCAATAGCTTAACCAACAGCACGTACACGGTCGTTTGGCATCCGTTCGCCTTTGCCGACGTGGAGAAGCATTGGGCCAAGGAAGCCGTGAACGACATGGGGGCGCGCCTCGTCATCCATGGCGTGAACGATACAACGTTCAATCCGGACGCGGACATCACCCGCGCCGAGTTCGTGGCGATGATCGGGCGTGGATTGGGACTGAGGCTGGGCGAGGGATTGCAGAGCTTTGGCGACGTCGCAACGAACGCTTGGTATGCGAGCGCCATTCAGACGGCCGTAACCTACGGCCTAGTTTCGGGCTTTGAGGATGAAACCTTCCAGCCAAACGCCAAGATCACGCGCGAGCAGGCAATGGTTATCATCGCCAAAGCGATGAAGCTGACAGGTCTCGCCAAGGCAACGGGCGCGCCTGATAAAGATGCGTTGCTCGGCAATTATGCCGACAGCGCCAACATGGGAACGTGGGCCATAGACAGCATCACGTTGGCAGCCAAGGCAGGGCTGATCAGCGGTCGAAGCGGCGGCAAGTTAGAAGCCAAAGCCAATGTCACCCGTGCTGAAGTGGCGACGCTGATCCAGAGACTGCTTAAGCAGTCGAATCTCATTTAAAACCTAAAGAGTAATGAAGAAGACGTTGAGCGAATCAACGTTTTCTTTACCACATAAGAATTTATAAGTTTCCGATACTCGGAAGAACAAATTCTTATTGGCGATAAAAACAACATTTAAAACGCGGTCGTGCATCCTCGAAGGACTTCGATAGAAGCTTTTCTCAAAAGATAAGAATTTATATGTTTGGGGTTTACGAGAATCACATTAGGGGTGTTGTGAAAGAGGCCCCCCTTTCTAAAAAATGGATAGTAGGAAGACTTCACCTAAGCTAACCGTTGCTGTTGGGATAAGAGCAGCATAGGGAACCAGTTGTGATGCAAGGTTAGCTTTCATTTTTTCTGAGTTACGGACAGGGGAGCCGTTATTTAATAAGAAAAGCAGGGAGTCCAAATGCTAACGGACGCCACGGCCGTTATTCAGTCCCTTGCCACGCATGTTGGCACACAAATCAGTCAATAACGCCTCTGGTGTCCATTAAAAATCACAACGGCCTCATTTTTAGCTATTAGAGGCTGTCATGTCTGTTAGAAAATTCAACCATCCTCTTTTCGCCATACTCTCTAGGTTTGGGAAGAATATTTGAAACATTGACAACCCTCCCTATACACATCAGATTGGGTTTTTACTAAGGATCTGAGGCAGAGCCTCAGGTTTTTCTCATGTTCATGTCCATGTCCTTTCCTACTTATATAGTGTCATCTGGCAGATAACAAGCACTGTAAAATGAAAAGGAGATGGATAAATATGAATTGGTAGATCAATAGAATTAGAATATGAAACAGAAGCGCCAAAATAATAGGGATAACTGATTATTGATGAAATGAATAGATTAGTTGAAAAACACCTAATGCTTAAATTAGGTGTTTTTTTCCATTTTAACAATCCTCTCACAATCTTTTAACTCTTTAATAACAAAGTTCCAACAACGAACACAATCATGTTCAATTGATCACAATGTTTAACACTTTGAAAACAGACAATTGCACTTTCCTGTCGTACCATGGCAATAGACAGATGAACTCAGCAAATAATCGAAGGTGAATAGGATGAGCAAGTGGCTCAAATTGTTGGTGAGATTAGGTCTTGTGCTCGTGATTGTAGCCGGTGCGCTTTATTATTGGCTGCGTCCGCTTTTGGTCAGAATCGAAAGCACGACGCTGGCTAGCGGCATACATGTGAAGTTTAAGACACAAGGAACGAATGTAGAAGAATACACGAATGAAGCCTGGCAGCCCTATTTTGCCAAGGGAATTAATATGGGGGCGACGATCCCTGGACATTTTCCTGGTGAACTGATCATTTCAGAGGACGAGTATGAGAGATGGTTTGGGATGATTCAGGACATGGGGGCGAATGTCATCCGGGTGTATACGATCATGATGCCCGAGTTTTACGAGGCGCTTTCCAAATACAACATGAAACATCAGAAAGATCCGCTTTTCTTCCTTCAGGGTGTATGGAGCCCCGAGGAACAGCTGATTGAAGGGCAAGATGCCTTCGATCCTAAGATTAAGCAAAAGTTCGAGCAAGAGATTAAAGACGCGGTTTCGGCGGTCTATGGCAAAACGACACTCACGCCTGAACCACATTCGGGAAAAGCAGGAGGCACCTATACCTATAATGCAGGTCCTTATCTTATGGGCTGGATTATTGGGACGGAATGGGATCCGAAGATGGTGAAGGGGACCAATGATTTGCATAAGGACACCCCAGACTATGACGGGAAATATTTCCGGAATAAACCGGGAGCGAGCGCTTTTGAAAAGTGGCTGGCCTTGATGGTCGACACGGCGGCGCAAACGGAAATTCAGTATGGCTGGCAGCATCCCATGGCTTTCGCCAATTGGGTAACGACGGATCCGCTCACGCATCCGGGAGAGCCGCTGGTTGAAGAGGATCTGGTTAGTGTCGATCCGACGCATATCGAGGCGGCTAATTGGGAGGCGGGCTATTTTGCCTCGTATCATGTGTATCCCTATTATCCGGACTTCTTTGCATTTGATAAGTCGTTTCAGGAAATGACCAACAGCAAAGGAGAACCAGATAGTTACCTCACCTACCTGAATAAATTAAAAGCAGCGCATCCCAATCTGCCGGTCATGATTACGGAGTATGGTGTGCCGGCTTCTGTCGGTGTAGCCCACTTGGGAACGCTCGGCCGCAATCAGGGCGGTCATAGCGAGAAGCAGCAGGGAGAGATCGATACGGACTTACTGCAGCAGATTCACGGGTCCGGCTACTCTGGAGCGATTTTGTTCACGTGGCAGGACGAATGGTTTAAGAAGACGTGGAACACGCAACGCTATGATGAAGCGGATCGCCGGGCGTACTGGTATAACACGTTGACGAATGAGTCGTTCTTCGGGGTACTCGGGATGTTCCCGAGCAAAGACGATGATATTCACATCGATGGGGACGCCTCGGATTGGAACAAGTTGAAGGATAAGACGAAGCTCGATGTGCAGGCTCCCGGGTTTGAGGAGATTTGGGCCACACAGGACGAAGGCTACCTGTACTTGCAGGCCAAGCTAACTGAGCCATTTGACCCGTCGAAGGAAAGCATCTACTTCGGGGCGGATACGCTGCCTGGTGGTAATCGCCACGGACCGGAGCTTCACGGCATGACACTGGATGAAGGATTGGAAACATTGATTGAGCTGTCGGATGAAAATAAAAGCCGCATAACGATCGCTTCCAATTACGATATCCATGCCCGCATGTATGAACGTTCCGGGCTGCCGAACATCGATCCGAAGGAAAAGCTGGATGACTCGGGGATTTTTAAACCTTGGAAGCTGGCTGTCAATTATCTGCTGGAACATCCCGACTCCCGGGTTGACCACCCCTTCGGGGATGTAGAGGTTGGCCTTTTAGAGAGAGGCTATAGCGATCCGGCGCGTCCTGATTACAATTCGAAGGCAATGTGGCAGGTTCAAGGGGATGTGCTCGAAATGCGCATACCGTGGATGCTGCTGGGATTCAGCGATCCAAGCTCGCTGAGCGTTATCAACTACAACCTGCCGAGTAAAAATAAATTTGAAATGACGCACGTGAAAGGTGTTCGCTTTGTTCCATGGATTGTGAAGAATGATGGGGTCGTTGGTCGGGATAACTCCGCTGCGGCGCAGCCGGTTCCGGTATCCGCGATGCCGCTATACACATGGCAGGGATGGGAAGATAAGGTGAAATATGTGGAACGGCCGAAACAAAGTTACTACATCATGAAAGAGGCGTTGCATAAGATCAACGGACCCGTTACCAGTACCGTTCCATCGAGCAGTTAAAGAAGAGGAGAGTGCAGGTGTGTACACCAATCTTAATGCAGCCATACAAGCGTTATATATTATTTTGGCTTTTAATCTGGTTTGTGTGGTCATCATTTATGCCATCAAGATGAGAAGTATAAGAAAGAGAAAGCTGAACGACCGCTTCCAAACGAAGTTTAAGGATTACTCGACTTATGTGCAAGCGAATCTGGATGGGACAGAGCCGTTAAGAGTCCCTCCCTGGAAGATGAATCCGGTGGAAAGAGACGCAATGCAAGAGAAGCTGAATGATATGATGGAAATCTTCTCCGGCGAACAGCGGCACAAGCTGGCCCAGCTTTGCGTAGATTTGGGGCTCGTGCAGCACCATATGGAACGCTTGAGCAGCCGATCTTATCCGGTGAAGCTGGATGCCGCTTATCATTTGGGATGCATGCGGGTGAAGGAGGCGGTACCGTTTTTACTGGACATGTTAAAGGTGCATCCGCTCAATTCGTCTCTGTTTGTGGTAGCCCGAGCTGTCGCCAAGTGTGCCCGCAGCCAGCAGGAGCTCGGAGCCATGGTTCAGACGCTGCTTCAGCACAACAAGAAATGCTACGAACTGATTGTGGATATGATCGCGGACTCGGACGTGGATGCCGGTTCCTTGTACACGGGCTATGTGAGTCGTCAGGATCCAGCTTACGTTCGGATTGGGCTGATTGGGCTCAATGTCTACACAGATCCGGCAGCAGCTTCTGCGGTTTATCGTCTCATGGATTCCAAGCATGAGGACATTCAAATCAAAGCGGTGGATTTGTATCTGAAAAGCTCCCGTTTGCTGCCTAAGAACGTTGTTAGTAAGCTGTTGAGTCATCCCAATCTGGGCATTCGCCGATTGACGATAGAGACTTTGGCCGACATCAAAAGTACGGCTTACATCGAGCTGATGACAACCAGTCTGAGTGATGCCGATCAGCGAATCGTGTATGCGTCGGCCAAAGGGCTGCTACGTATGGGAGAAGAAGGTATGGTGGCGCTTTGTGAGCGCGCAGCAGCGGTTCAAGGTGTCGAACGAGGGCAGTTCATGCAGCAGCTAATTGATGATGAGATCAAGCATCTGTCTATGCAGCTGCACAATTGGGATAAGCTCATGCAATATAACACACTGATGTACACCTATGACAAAGTATTTCACAGGTCTAAACGTATCTATCGTGTCGTATAGGAGGGTTGCGTAAACATGTGGGTTTTCGGATATCAAGTAGTGTTGGATTCATTCCTGCACGGGTTAAGGGAGTTTTTGCTCTATTACAGCTATGTCGCGATCTTTTACGTTATTCTCGTCACACTGCTCTATTATTTTATCTTTGGATTCTCGATTCGGCATATTTTCTCGATCAAGCGGGGAATTCAGTACAATCGAATCAATAAGCTATCCAGTTCCAGTCAGCTTCCGCCAGTTTCCCTGTTGGTACCGGCCTATAACGAGGAGTTAACCATTATTGAGAACGTCAGGTCACTGCTGGCGCTCAATTATGCAGAGTATGAGGTGATCGTCGTCAATGACGGTTCACAGGATGGGACCTTGAAGTGCATGATTGAAGAATTCAATCTGGAGCTCCTTCATCCGGTGCTTTCCAGCTCCATTAAGACCGGAAAAGTCAGAGGGGTGTACCATAATTCCGAGTATCCCAATCTATATTTGGTAGATAAAGAGAATGGAGGGAAGGCGGATTCGTTAAACGCTGGAATTAACCTTTCCCACTATGCGTTGATTTCAACGATTGATGCGGACTCTTTGCTTGAAAAGGATGCCTTAACACGGATTGCCCGGGTCTACATGGAGAACCCCGAAGAAACGGTCGCCGTTGGGGGCAATGTTCGAATCGTGAACAGCTGCACGGTGGAAGATGGCATTGTGAAGGATGTTCAATTTCCTCGTAAGCTGCTGCCGGCGCTGCAACACGTCGAATATACGAAAGCTTTCCTCGGCGGCAGGATCGGTTGGAGCGCCGTTAATGGACTCATTATTATTTCAGGAGCCTTCGGTGTGTTTCAAAAAGAAAAGATCATCGCCGTCGGCGGTTACCGTGGTGGCTACCCTGGTGAGGATATGAACATTGTCATTAAGCTTCATCGTTACTGTTTGGACAATAAAATTCCATACCGGGTAGCGTTTTGCCCAGATGCCGTTTGCTGGACACAAGCACCAGATTCGTACCGGATCTTGAGCAGCCAGCGCAAGCGCTGGGGGCGTGGAAATCTGAAAAATATGATTGAAGAAGGTATTCACATGGTGCTGCGTCCGAAATACAAAATTTTCGGGTTGCTGACACTTCCCTATAACATTGTGTTTGAAACACTGAATCCGTATTTCCGCCTTAGCGGCCTGTTGGCAATATTGGGTTACTGGATGCTGAATATGACGGATTGGCACACGGTCGTGATCTTTTCGTTAGTCAATTTATTTTCCTGCTTTACCTTAAGCCTGGGGGCCTTATTTATTGAAGAGGCGGCCTTCAGTCGATATCCCAAGCTGCGTGACCTGAACAAAATGCTCTTGTATTCGCTCCTGATGTTTGCAGGTTATCGGCAAATTGGTGTTTGGTGGCGGTTAAGCGGACATGTCCAATTCCTGCGTAATAACAATTCGTGGGGAACGATGGTCCGTACCAATTTTAATAAATAGCAATCCTATACAAAGATAAGAGGAGTGGAGAAGATGGCGGTACTAGTTCATGATCCGATTCAAGAAGCAATGTTGCAATTAGCAGAAAGAGTTCAGGCTTCCTATGAAAAGGGTGCTCCCTACGGAATGATCCTTGCGCCATGCGCAGTGGTGGGCCAGAAGGTACTGGAACAAATGCAGTCCTATGTGAGTGGCTTTGAGCCGGAGGCACCTCTTCATTGCTTTTACTTGGATCAAAGTGGCCTTCTCGGAATCGTTCTGTCTGGGCAAAAGCTTATCGATACCCATTATGCATCGCTCGTGCTCAAAGAGTTCCTGGAGCAGCAAAATTTGCTCGAAGGTCAGACAGTCGTCGCCAGCTTCCCAGAGAGTGGGGAGTTGACGGAACAGTCCATGTCACAGCTGCTCCAAACAACGCTGCAAGGGAAAGGGGAGAGCCGAGATATTCACCTGTTCATGAATCATGGGGTTCAGCAGGGAATTACATCGATTCTCATCGCCGATCCGGACGAGGTGAGCCGAGAGTTCGTCAAGCTGCGGCTTGAGATCAACGGTTACAAGGTTGAAGAGGCCAAGGACGGGAGTGAAGCGCTCGAGAAATTTGAGAAAACAATGCCGAACTTGGTGATCACGGAGCTAAACCTGCCGATTCTTGACGGGTACCAGTTGATCGACAAAATCAAGAGGGATTATGCCGGCGAAGGACAAGTCATCGTTCTTACGGATAAGCAGCTGCCGAAAAGTATGGATCGTGCTTTTGAATTAGGCGCATCCGATTATGTGACGAAGCCCTTCTCCATTTCGGAGCTGGAGTGGAGAATCAAAAAACTAAGTTCCCGTCTGAGCTAATAAACGAGAAACACGAGAGGGTGGAATCATAATGAACGCATATAACCAATTAAAATATAAATTTCAGACAAAAACGGCCGAAATCGGGGTCATCGGTCTCGGCTATGTAGGCCTTCCTTTATGCATGGAGATGGCGAAGGGCGGGTTTACGGTATACGGCATCGATCTCGATTTCCGGAAGGTAGAGTCCCTTCAAAGCGGCAAGTCGTATATTCAAGACGTTCCGAGCGAAGAAGTGGTGAAAGCCATCGAGTCCGGTCGATTTATTCCGACGGATGACTACCATACGGTTCAAAGGCTGGATGCCATCTCCATCTGCGTACCGACGCCACTCAGTGAAAACCAAGATCCAGATACCTCTTATATTCAGAGTGTCGTCCGGGAAATTAAGAAAAATCTCAAGCGCGGAGCTTTGATTATCTTGGAGAGCACGACCTATCCGGGAACGACGGAGGAGCTTATCCAGTTCGAGCTGGAAGCGCAAGGACTTAAGGTGGGCAAGGATTTCTTCCTCTGCTTCTCGCCGGAGCGGGTCGATCCGGGTAATCCTAAATTCAATACGTTTAATACGCCAAAAGTTATCGGGGGTACGACGGAAGCGTGCATCGACCTCGGTGTAACCTTATACAGCCATGTCGTGAAGGATGTCGTACCTGTTTCCTCACCGAAAGTAGCGGAGATGTCCAAGCTGCTGGAAAATACGTTCCGCAGTATTAACATTGCGTTCATTAATGAAATGGCCATGATGTGTGACAAAATGGACATCGATGTCTGGGAGGTCATTAAGGCTGCGTCGACGAAGCCGTTTGGCTTTATGCCGTTCCATCCAGGACCTGGCATCGGCGGTCACTGCATTCCGCTGGATCCGATGTATTTATCGTGGAAAGCGAAGGAATTCCGCTTCTACAGTAAGTTTATCGAGCTGGCGCAATCCATCAATGATAATATGCCGGAGTATGTCCGCTATAAAGCTTCGCAGATTCTCAATATGTATGCCAAATCCATCCGCAATTCGAAGATTCTTATTCTAGGTATGGCGTATAAGCCGGATGTGGATGATCTTCGTGAATCGCCAGGGCTGGAGCTGTACGAGCTTCTTCGGGAGAGCGGAGCTAAAGTGGACTATTACGACCCACATGCCGTTTCCTTCCTCGATAAAGATGGTGAGACGGTACAGTCTGTTAACTACGATCTGTCCGCTTTTGCCGAATATGACGGCATGGTGCTCATCACGAATCACCGTTGCTTCAACAACCGTGAACTTGCGGAGCTTGGCGTGCCGATTATCGATACGCGCAACGCTTTTGTAGATATTCAAGGGGACAATATTTATAGATTGGGTACGGGTATTCGCAAGCGAGAAGTAAGGCTCGCTGTAGGCGTTTAAACGCATTTTAGAAGAGAGAGGAGACAACAACGATGTGTGGCATTGTAGGATATATTGGAAAGCGAGATGTACAGCCAATACTGCTGAACGGATTAAGCAAGCTGGAGTACAGAGGGTATGATTCCGCTGGGATCGCGGTATTGGTGCAGGATCAGCTCAAGATTAGCAAGGCGGAAGGACGTCTGGCCAACTTGTCGGGTCAGCTGGATAAGGAGCCGTTGAAAGGATCGATGGGTATCGGGCATACGCGCTGGGCTACGCACGGCAGACCGTCGGATGTAAACTCCCACCCACATACGGATATGTCGGGTAAATTCACGGTCGTGCATAACGGCATCGTGGAAAACTACATGGAACTGAAGAAAGAGCTGGAGGATAACGGCGTCATCTTTGCTTCCGAGACCGACACTGAGGTGATTGCTCATTTGCTTGCCGAGCATTATGAAGGCGACATCTACACCGCCATGCTTGAGGTCATTCAGAAACTGCAAGGGGCTTATTCCCTTGGTGTCATGACGGAGTATGAGCCGGATAAGATTATCGCGGTCAGACAAGCAAGTCCGCTTGTTATTGGTGCGGGTCAGGGCGAATACTTCATGGCTTCGGACATCTCCGCTCTTATTCAGCATACCCGTGAGGTCTATATCTTGGAAGATGGCGATTTGGCCATCCTTACACAGGAGGGTGTCTCCATCACGAAAGTCGAGACAGGGGAGCCGGCGGCGTGTAAGCTGCTGCATATTGATTGGGACGCAGATCAGGTGGAGAAGGGGCCGTTTGAGCACTTCATGCTGAAGGAAATTCACGAACAGCCGTTAACGCTTCGCAATACGATGCTCGGGCGCATCAACGACCAGGACCAAGTCAATTTCCCGGAATTAGCGCACGCAGCAGGCGCGTTTCAACAGGTGGATAAAATCTTTATCGTAGCTTGCGGCACCGCCTATCATGCCGGACTTGTCGGCAGTACGGTCATTGAGAAGCTAACGCGAATCCCGGTGCAGTGCGATATCGCATCGGAATTCAGATATCGGGACCCGATCATCACGGACCGAACGCTCGTCATCGTCGTGAGCCAATCGGGGGAAACGGCGGATACGCTTGCTGCCCTGCAAGAGAGCAGAAGGCAAGGCGCCAAAGTATTGGCCATTACGAATGTGCCAACCAGTTCTGTGGCGCGAGATGCGGACTATGTTATCGCAACGAAGGCTGGCCCGGAAATTGCCGTGGCATCGACCAAAGCGTATACCGCTCAGCTGCTCGCCTTCTATTTGTTCAGCATTTACTTGGCTCAGGAAAGACAGACGCTGGCTACCGAGCTTCATACGAAGCTGATTCAAGGCTTGAAGGCACTTCCCGTTCAGGTGGAGAAGGTGCTGGAAAACGCCAATGAAGTGAAGCTGTATGCGGAATCGATCAAAGATGCGGAAAGCTTATTCTTTATCGGAAGAGGCTTGGACTACGCCGTTGCGTTGGAAGGCTCTCTCAAATTAAAGGAAATCTCTTATATCCACTCGGAGGCTTATGCAGCGGGAGAGCTCAAGCACGGCACATTGGCGCTGATCGAGAAGGATACGCCGGTGATTGCCCTGGCTACACATATGGACTTGTACGAGAAAACAGTTAGCAATATTAAAGAAGTTAAGGCCCGTGGCGCCCATGTCATGGGGATTACGGTGGAAGGCAATGTGGGGCTGCTGAATAGCGTCGATGAAATCTGCTTTATCCCGCCGTCCCACCATCTCCTGGCACCGATATTAGCGGTCGTACCGCTTCAGTTAATCTCCTATTATGCTTCCCTGGCTCTGGAGAATGATATTGATAAACCGCGCAACTTAGCCAAAAGCGTGACGGTTGAATAACTATCCAGAGGGGAGCTGAATTACACATGGAAGCATTCGCTATTTTGTTAGCTGCAGGGAAAGGCACACGGATGAAGTCGGAGCTGCCTAAAGTGCTTCATCCCGTTGGAGGCGTACCGATGATTGGCCGTTTGGTGGGCAAGCTGGAAGCGATGCCGATCACTCGCATTTTGGCCGTGATCGGGCATCGGGGAGAGCTGGTGAAGAAGTGCTTGGGGACGCGGGTTGCCTACGTCCAGCAGGAGAATCAGCTTGGAACGGCACACGCCGTTCATCAGACGGAGCCTCTGCTCCGTAACCGCAGCGGATCGACCTTGGTGCTTACGGGCGATACGCCTCTCATTAGGCAATCCACCATCGAAATGCTGTTGGCGGCCCAGCGGGCAAACACAAGTGCTGGTGTGGTGTTGACCGCGATCGTTCAGGATCCTACCGGCTATGGAAGAATTATCAGAGATCCTTTAAGCGGCGAAGTTGTCGATATTATTGAAGAGAAGGATGCAACGCCAGAGCAGAAAGAGATTAACGAAATTAATACGGGGATTTTCTGTTTCGATAATGAAAGCTTGTTTCAAGCGCTCCCTGGCATTACCAATGACAATGCGCAGCAGGAGTACTACTTGACCGATATCGTGAAGGTGATGCGACAGATCGGTATTTCCGGTGGCCAGAAAAAATTCGAGGCGATGATCCTCGACGATCCGACAGAGGTGATGGGGATTAACACCCCTGAACAATTGGAGGAGGCGAATCGAGCCTTTTATGAACACATGGGGATTTTTGCCTAACAAGTGATAGAGAGGAGAGCTGATATGGGAGCGATTTTCGGTACAGATGGTGTCAGAGGGGTTGCTAATCGCGAGTTAACGCCAGAGCTGGCTTTTGAATTAGGGCTTATTGTTGGCTATATGCTGTCGCGCAGCTGTGAGGGGCGTCGGCCCACAGTCGTCATCGGGCGGGATACCCGCATCTCCGGGCACATGCTAGAAGCAGCTCTGGCTGCCGGGTTGTTATCCGCTGGGGCGGATGCCGTAAGGCTTGGCGTTCTACCGACGCCGGGTGTGGCTTATGTCACACGGCAATCAGGCATGGATGCAGGCGTGATGATCTCTGCCTCTCATAATCCGGTGGAGGATAATGGGATTAAATTTTTTGGCTGCGACGGCTTCAAAATGCCGGATGCATGGGAAGCGGAAGTAGAGAGCCGCTTACAGGGTGACGAGCATCGCATTTCCCGCCCTACGGGAGCGGGTATTGGTACGCTGCGTGATGATCCGCAGGGCGCTCAGGACTATTTGAGCTATGTGAAGTCGACGGCTGCGGCACCACTGTCCCATTGCAAAATCGTGCTCGATTGCGCGAACGGGGCAGCTTCCTTGCTAGCTCCGCAGCTATTCGCCGAATTGGGTGCGGACACGATTCTATTGTCTCATCAGCCGGATGGTTTAAATATTAATAAGGACTGCGGCTCAACGCATCCGGAGCATCTCCGTAAGGCAGTGTTGGAACATGGGGCCCATGCGGGACTTTCGTTCGACGGTGATGCGGACCGGCTGATTGCGGTTGATGAACGGGGCGAGATTCTGGACGGGGATCACATCCTCTATATCCTTGCCGCTCGTCTGGCCAAGCAGGGACGGCTGAGTCATAACACCGTTGTTTCTACCGTCATGAGTAATCTTGGCTTTCATCAAGCGCTGCAAACCATCGGTCTCGATTCGTTAAAAAGCAAGGTCGGAGACCGGCATGTCATGGAAGCGATGCAGGCTGGCGGGTACAACTTAGGCGGTGAAGCTTCCGGCCATATCATTTTACTGGATCATTCGACGACAGGGGATGGCCTGCTATCGGCCGTTCAACTGCTGCAGGTGATGATTCAAGAAGGCAAGCCTTTGTCCGAGCTCGTGTCCCCAATGGTCAAATACCCTCAGTTGATGGTTAATGTACGAGTAATCCATAAATACAAGCTGGAAGGCAATCGTCGAATCGATGCCGTCATCCGTCAGGTGGAAAGTGAGATGGCCGGGCGCGGCCGTGTATTGGTGCGGCCTTCAGGCACGGAATCACTGGTGCGTGTGATGGCGGAAGGACCGGATGCAAGGGAGCTGTCCGGTTATGTGGACGGCATTGTAGAGGTGGTTAAGGAAGAGCTTGAATATAGTATGGTTTAATCTGTTAGTCCCTCTGAGAAAGACGATTGTATGCTTGATTCTTATTCAAATGTTAACAAGTATTCCTTTATTTTTTCCGGTGTACTCGATTAACACGGAGCTTGGGGTGGCGGTCAACGGGGAAAAGATCGTCTTTACGGATGCCCAGCCCTACATCGATGATCAGACGAGTAGTACGATGGTGCCGGTAAGGGAAATTGCCGAGAAGTTAGGTGCTAAAGTGGCATGGGATCGTTCTTTGAAACAAGTAACCTTTCGCAGTCAGCACGCAACAGCATTATTGACCATTGGTCAAAATATTGCATCGGTTGACGGCAAGCAGGTGGAATTAGACGCTCCGGCTGTCCTGAAAAATGACCGAACCATGGTTCCGCTGAGAGCGGTTAGTGAGAGCCTCGGAGCCGATGTCGATTGGGTGGGAGAACGGAATTTGGTACTAATCACTTCGGCAGGCAAAGCGCAAAGGTCCACTTGGATCTGGGACAGCAAGCTGATTGAGACGGATGGTGATAGCATCCTCGCGTTTGCTGCAAAGCAAAAACTGACTGCCATCTATCTGCGCTATGAAAGAACATACCCGGCTCAGGATGTTTACCGGAATTTCATCCGCAGAGCGAATGATCAGGGTATCAAGGTAGAGGCGCTGGCAGGCCAATCGGATTGGATCTATGACAATAACCATATCTTTATCCAGCAATGGATGGCAGCGGTCAAACAATATAACGCTTCAGTAGGTGCTCTCGAACGCTTCCAAGGTTTCCATTTTGATATTGAACCCTACACCTTGGGCATGTGGAAGACGAATCAGACTTGGGTGCTCGAACAGTGGATGGCTACGATCAGATTCATTGAATCTCAAGTGAAAAGCACGGATCGCAGTATGAAGCTGGCCTTCGATATTCCCTTTTGGATAAATACGATTACCGTTCCGGGATCTAGTTATTCCTTTAGCGCGTGGCTGTTGGAGAAGGCGGATAGTGTCGTCATTATGGCTTATCGGAATACGGCACTCGGCAGCAACGGCATCATTGCCAGAGCCAAATCCATCATTCTAGAAGCAGCTACATTGAAGAAACAGGCCGTTATTGCCGTGGATACGTTGCCCAGTAAGGAAGCCGATTATACGACCTTTTATAAGTCGAATTCTTCGTTAATGGAGTTGGAATTGAAACAGGTCAAGGAAACCCTCTCCCCTTATCCGAGCTATATCGGCATCGCTATCCATGATTACGTGAGGTGGATCGAACTATTGAACGCTAATCGTTAAGCGGATTTGATGAATAAGAAGGAGGAGGATGCAAAATGAAAAAAACAGGTTTGGTAATCTCTCTATTGGCTGGTGCGGCGATCGGTGTTTCTGGAATGGCTTTCGCTTCGGCAGGCGGCCATGAGACGGCCGGAGCGGCTGGCACTTTTCAGGAATCGTCTTTACCGGGTGGAGGCCTTGAGGTTCCTCATAATGATCGGATTCATCTTTCTACCGATAAGCAGTGGATCTCTTCGGAAGGCCACTTGTCGGATCTCATTCGGCTGCAGTGGACGAAAGACCGAGCGAAGCCGGCCATTGCTTGGCTGGATGAGAATGGAAAGGACAAGGCGGCTATCATCGCGCATGCCAAAGCGAATAACCCGGAGCAGCACGATCATAATCATATGTCGTTCGAAACAACAATGGCACCTGACGGCAAAAACCCGAATGAGCTGTTTACGCGTCTGGAAATTCCATTCGACCAGGATGTGGCTGAAATTCGGACGCATTCCTCTAATTTCAATGTGATGGATGGGATTTTAAGGGTTGCCGGAACTGGTGGGGTCAATCGTGATCTGACCTGGGCCAAAGCGGATGCTGGGAACGTGACGACGCCACGCTGGGCAATGCGTGCAGATAACTCCGAGGAAACCGGAGGAAATGCCGGCTCCAATCTGCAAATTATCCGTTATTCGGATGACGGTAAAGCACTGGACAATTCGTTATCGATTAACCGCAGCAGCGGCAATATCGGTATTGGAAACTCGGACGCCAAGACCAAGTTGGACGTCAGTGATGACAGCATCCGCATCCGAAAATCGATGACACCAGCCTCGTCTACTGCCCCCGGAGAAGTGGGAGAGATGGCGTGGGATGATGGATATGTCTATGTGTGTGTGGCACCTAATACGTGGAAAAGAACGGCACTATCTTCGTGGTAAAATAACTCCTTGAAGGAGTTGTCTGACTGCCGATTCGTGTTTAGATGTATAAACTACAGCTAATTAGCTCGAATCTGACGTATTTTCGTAATTAGATGGAAAAAGTACATGTAATTTGTTTGAAATTTGAAGCATCGAGCAAATCGAAGGAATTTAACTACAGGAAATACAGTTAACCTTTCGAATTCGAGAAATCGGCTTCGAATAGATGGAGAAAATCCAGTTATATTACGGGAAACAGGTTTATTATTCATCGCACATTAACGAAAAAAAAGAGGCCATTTCAAAAAGTCTAAACTGACTTTTGAAATGGCCTCTTTTTTCTGAGAGAAAAGCGATAAATGCCTTGTATGACGCGGGATTTAGCGGCAGCCAACACGCTTCCGAAGCGGCTTTTTGTCACTTTTTGTAAGCGATATCATGCAATTCCTACTGTGTAATATAAGCAACACGAGTTCGTATACCCCCTTAAAATGGAAAAAGTTGCAGAAATCTATGAGAGGATCATAGAAAGGTGTGAACCGCTTGTGACTTGGAAAGTGTTGGTTGCGGATGATGACCCGAATGTGAGAGAAATCATCCGATTGTATTTCCGTCAGCAGCTCATCGAAGTAATCGAAGCCCCTGACGGCGTCTCGGCCCTGACCATGTTAGCAGAAGTAAAGCCTGATATCGTGATACTAGATGTGATGATGCCCGGGCTCGACGGGTATGAAACGTGCCGGGAGATTACCAAGCGTTCTGATGTGCCCGTCATTATGCTGACGGCGAAGAACGATGAGTTTGATCGGGTGCTTGGCCTTGAGCTTGGCGCCGACGATTATATGACCAAGCCCTTCAGTCCGAGGGAGCTGGTGGCGCGCATTAAAGCCATTTTTCGCAGAATGCAGAAGGGACAGCCAGTTATTGAGGTGGAACCCGTCCAATATGAGTTTGATAATTTAGTCATCCATGTGACCCGCCGCGAGGTGCTCGCAGGGAATATGAAAATTGACATGCGCCCCAAGGAGTTTGAATTACTTGCATTTTTTGCGAAGTCTCCGGGCGATGTGTTTACGAGAGAACAGCTGCTGGAGCAGGTGTGGGGATATGATTTTCTAGGTGATATGAGAACAGTGGACGTTCATATCAAAAAACTTCGTGAAAGATTAAGCCCGTGTCATCATGTTTGCATTCATACGGTCTGGGGAGTGGGCTATAAATTTGAGGTAGCCGCATGTTCCTAAATGTAAATAAAAGCATTCTCCGCAAAATGTTGACCAGCTCCATCGTTACGGTTCTTCTTGGGTTATGTGCGGTGGGGCTCGTTATTTCGTTGTTTGCCAAGGATTATATCGTCGACTCCAAAAGCAATGAGATGATCCGGCAAGCCAAGCAGGTGAATCTCGCCATTCAAAATCAGACGGGACCGAGTGATCGATTTAAGGAGCAGTTGCGCTTTTTTGATGAAGCCTTTGATTCGCGTATTTGGATATTTGACTTGAATGGAAACATCGTTACTACATCTTCAAAAGATGAGGTGAACGTTGGCAAGGTCATCAGCACGGACGTGGTAAACCAAGTCTTGAATGGTGAACCAACCATATGGCATCAATCCGAAGGTTTTAAGGAAGGCGTACTTTCGGTTGCCGTCCCATGGGGCAAAGATAACGACGTATACGGTGGTATTGTGCTGCATTCGCCACTTAAAGGGATGAATGAGACGATCGCGCAGCTTAGAGAAACCATCCTTTGGGTGACCCTGCTCGGTATCTTCTTTTCATTTGGTGTATCCTTCTATTTATCCTGGTCCATTAGCCGACCTATCCAACAGATCGACAAGGCGGCAGCCAAGATTGCCATCGGAGACTATAGTGAGAGAATTCAAATCGATTCCAAGGATGAGATTGGTGATCTGGCAACGACCATTAATCACATGGTGGAGCAGCTTGCGCGCGTTGATCTGGAAAAGAGGCAGTTGAATCAGCTGCGGCATGACTTTTTGGCAAATGTATCCCATGAGCTGCGAACACCGCTTACCGCGATGCGGGGTTTTCTGGAGGCGCTTCAGGATGGTTTGATCGAAGAAGGCGCACGGGATAAATATTACGAGATTATGTATAACGAAACTCTACATATGAACCGGCTAGTCGATGATATTACTGATTTAATGAAGCTCGAAAATAAGGAAATCGATCTAGTGTGGTTGGCGGTCGATGTTCAGGCGATGATGTCCAAGCTGGCTTTTAAATTCCAACAGGAGGCAGAACTCCGCGGGACAGTTATTCACTGCTTGTTGGATGAAAATTCGCCACAGGCGCACGCCGATCCGGATCGACTGGAACAAATTTTAAACAATTTGATCAAAAATGCTGTTAAGTTCACCGAGAACGGATCGATCGAATTGAAGGCGATGGCGGTTCCATCGGAAGGGTGTGTCCTCATCACGGTAACCGATACGGGCATCGGGATAACACCAGAGGATCAAGGGCTCATCTGGGAGCGCTTCTTCAAAGTGGAGAGAGGCAGACCCGTGAAGCATAAAGGTTCATCCGGTTTGGGGCTCGCCATTGTGCGAGAGCTTGTCGAGCTTCACAATGGAAGCATTCGGGTGCGAAGCGAGCTGGGGATCGGAAGCACCTTTGAGGTTAGAATTCCGCTTTATGAGAGTCGTCCGTATGTGCAGCCGATGGTGAGTTTGGCTGGTGTTGGGTAGATTGTGTATATCGATAGAAAGACCGCAGAGAAGGGAGTTCCTTTTCTGAGGTCTTTCTTTTTTTTAATGCTCCGCAGTTTTTCTACCATGCAGTACGTTTATCCACCCTGAGAAATTATGGATAGCTGTGATATAATGGTAATAAAAGTTAAGAAGGGAGGGGCAAAATGACATTTGATAAAATAGATTTTTTAAAAAATGAATTAGATAAATTACGCCCTTTACCAGCGGCTGCTGTAAGAAATTTAGAACAAGTGTATCGGGTCGAATGGACATACAATTCTAATGCGATTGAAGGTAATACACTAACACTTTTAGAAACTAAATTGGTTCTTGAAGAAGGTTTAACAATTGGTGGTAAAAAGCTACGTGAACATTTTGAAGTTGTTAACCATTCAGAAGCAATTTATTACGTACAAGATGTAGTACATAGAAACATGGAATTGACTGAGCATGTCATAAAATCAATTCATCATCTAGTACTTAAAAACATTGACGATGAGAATGCAGGGCGATATCGGATGATCAACGTTTTGATAGCAGGCTCTGAACATACCCCTCCAAACTTCTCAGTGCTCTCGGAAAAAATGGAACAGTTGATACAATGGTATAATGAACACAAAGATAAATTGCACCCAGTTGAACTAGCCTCGGAATTTCATTTCCGTTTCGTTTACATTCATCCTTTTTCGGATGGTAATGGACGTACAGCACGGCTTTTGATGAATGTAGTCTTAATGAAATATGGATTTCCACCAGCTATTGTAAAAGCAGCAAACGATGCACGTATGAAGTATTATGAGACTTTAGAGTTAGCAAGTATGGGAAATGATTTAAAGCCATTCGTGCAATTAATTGCCGACTGTGTTGAAGTTAGTTTGCAAAAGTACATAGCTGCAGTAACGTGACTTGGCATGAACGGGATTCAAATTTGATAGTATCGGTAAGTAAAGCAAACCTTAGAAGCACTTGCTTCTAGGGTTTCTTTTTTCACTCTTACTTACGATATTCCAACCAAATCTCACCATACTTTGCCCCGTCCCAAGAATATTCTAAAGAAATTTAATTCATTACGAAAGAATATCTACCCCTCACATGGTTAAAATGAACAAAGGCTCGACTCCCCACATTCTTTTAAGCCCATTCCATCTAGGCGTGACAAAATGGACTTTAGTGTCATATAGTGACTAGTACGTTAAAGAAAGTGATGCATGCAGGATTAGAACGACAATATTCGACCTAAAAGTTAGAAATTTAGAGAAAATTACTTTCTTCCACTTTGCATGAAAGCCAGAATCTGATAGGATATAAAGAAAGGCGATAGATTTAGTAAGAATTAAAAGGAGGCACCTTTCCATGGAAAAACTGATGCTTGATTCTATAGATGAAATGACGCATCTAGATCAACTCGAGGCTGAAGCGATTTATATTATTCGAGAAGTAGCGGCGGAATGTGAAAATCCCGTGATGCTGTATTCGATCGGTAAGGATAGTTCCGTGATGCTGCATTTGGCGCTGAAAGCTTTTTATCCGGAGAAGCCGCCATTTTCTTTCATGCATATTGATACGACGTGGAAGTTCAAAGAAATGATTGAATTCCGCGATCGTAAAGCCAAAGAATTCGGAATTAACATGATTGTTCACTCCAATCAGGAAGGGATTGATCAAGGGATCAACCCATTCGATCATGGTTCCGCGTATACGGATATTATGAAAACCCAAGCCTTGAAAGAAGGATTGGACAAATACGGATTTACGGCTGCGTTCGGCGGCGGAAGACGTGACGAAGAGAAGTCGCGTGCGAAGGAGCGTATTTTCTCGTTCCGCAATAAGAATCATGCCTGGGATCCGAAAAACCAACGGCCGGAAATGTGGAAACTTTTTAACACAAGAATCAATAAGGGCGAAAGTATCCGTGTCTTCCCAATTTCCAACTGGACGGAAAAAGACATCTGGCAGTACATTCGCAGAGAAAATATTGATATCGTGCCACTTTATTTTGCGAAAGAAAGACCTGTACTTGAACGCGACGGACATCTCATTATGGTGGACGATGAACGCATGAAGCTTGAGCCTCATGAGAAAATTGAAATGAAGAAGATGCGGTTCCGCACACTAGGCTGCTATCCTCTTACAGGGGGAGCGGAGTCGGAGGCGGATACGATTGATAGCATTATTGAAGAAACGCTTGGTGCGGTCTCATCCGAACGGACAACACGGGTAATTGACCAAGAAGCGGCGGGAAGTATGGAAAGACGTAAACGGGAGGGTTATTTCTAAAATGAAAAGTCTGCTGAAATTTATTACTTGCGGAAGTGTAGACGACGGAAAATCCACCTTAATCGGACATATGCTGTATGAGGCTAAGCTTTTATTCGCCGACCAAGAAAGAGCGTTAGAGCTGGATAGCAAACTGGGCAGCCGCGGCGGCAAAATTGACTATTCCTTGCTTCTTGATGGGTTACTGGCGGAGCGCGAACAAGGGATTACGATTGATGTGGCTTATCGGTATTTTACGACGGACCACCGTTCTTTCATTGTTGCGGATACACCTGGACACGAAGAATATACGCGTAACATGGCTGTAGGAGCATCTTTTGCGGATTTGGCTATCATTCTTGTGGATGCTAAGAAAGGGGTAATCACCCAAACCAAGCGCCATACTCGGATTTGCGCACTTATGGGCATTAAACATCTTGTTTTAGCCGTGAATAAAATGGATTTAGTAGGTTTTGATCCAAAGATATTTAATGCGATTCAACAAGAATTCTTGCAATTGACCGCTGAATTTCACTTTGATAGCATTCAAGTTATTCCTGTTTCTGCCACAGAAGGGGATAACATTACGAAAAAATCGCCAAATAGCCCTTGGTACGAAGGCCTAGCCTTGTTGCCATATTTGGAAAATGTGGACGTTCACCAGAACGACAATACGAAGCAATTTATGATGCCGATTCAGCGTGTATGCCGTCCGGATCATACATTCCGCGGTTTCCAAGGCCAAATTGAGGCTGGACGTATCGCGGTTGGCGATGAGTTGACAACGTTGCCTAGTCATGAGAAGGCGAAAGTCAAACGGATCCTCGTGGGAGACCAAGATCGCGATTATGCCTACACAGGACAGCCCGTAACCATTCAATTGGATCGGGAAGTCGACGTTTCGCGGGGTTGTGTATTCACGAAGGATAGTCAGATTCAAGAAGCGGACAGTTTCTCAGCTACGATTCTTTGGATGGATGATTCTGTGCTGACGCCAGGCAAAAACTATCTGGTCAAAGTAGGAACGAAAGTCCTGCCAGGTACCGTAACGGCGATTAAGCATAAAATCGAAATTAATACGGGAAAAACGGTTCCAACGGATCATATTGTCAAAAATGAATTGGCAACATGTGAATTTTCGTTATCCGACAGTATTGTTATTGATTCTTTTGAACAAAACAAAAGTATTGGCGGCTTCATTTTGATTGATCGTGTCACGAATATGACATCTGCTTGCGGAGTGATTGAGCAAGTCCTTCAAAGCTCCGACCTTTCTGTACAGCTAGATACGGAAATCACCAGAGATGTTCGTGCGCAGCAAAAAGGTCAGAATCCATTGACCCTTTGGTTCACAGGTTCCCTTTCAGATCAATCGGCTCTTGCGAAGGAAGTCGAAAAACGTTTGGTATCGACAGGCCACCATACGATGTTACTGGGGAATGGCCAAGGAAAATCGCTGCAGTCATTAGCAGAGGTTGCCAAATTGATGAACGATGCTGGACTTATTGCATTGGTATCGAGTGACTCCTTAAATGGTAACGATCAAGAAGCTGCGCGTGAGATCATTGGTAAAGAGTATTTCGAAGTTTATGTGGCGGGCAGTTCGAGCACAACTAACATACCTGGGAATCCGGAAATTGTAGTCGATCTAAGTAAGTCTACAACCGAAGAAGCTGCAAATGTTGTCGTGAAACGCATTATTAAATATTTAATTAATGAGAGTAGTGTTGGACAATTTCTGAATTTTTAATGAATTAAACAAACAAAAGCACACTTGATACCCAAGTGTGCTTTTGTTTGCATTCTGTCTGTATTTCGGAGATCATATAAGAAACATGCATACAAACAACCTACGGAGGCCGATACATGCAAAAGTGGCTCAAAACAACGCTTATTTCACTTCTTTCCCTTGTCCTAATAGTTGCAGTGGCTTTTCTAATTTATGCATTCAATTATTATCATGCCGTTGATGTTTCCAAGGAAGCCCTGGTAAATGAAAAGACGATCACAACGGATGGAAAGCTTACAATTCTTTCGCCGTCTACACCAAGCGAGACAGGTTTCATTTTCTATCCCGGCGGGAAGGTTGAGCATATTGCTTATTTACCTATGCTGGAGAAATTACGTCAAAACGGCATCACCTGCGTGCTTGTTGAGATGCCTTTTAACCTTGCAGTTTTGAATAGTAATGCTGCTGATAACGTGTTTGGAAAAATTCCCGAAATCAAAAACTGGTATATCGGTGGACATTCACTAGGCGGAGCAATGGCAAGCAATTACGCTTCCAAGCATCAAGATCAGATCAAGGGGCTCATATTACTTGGTTCCTATATTTATGGTGACATTCCGCCGAGTAATGCGCTAACTGTGTATGGCTCGCTTGATGGTGTATTAGACAAATCGAAGATAACTTATAAAGAGAATGTGTTCGTCATCGAAGGTGGCAACCATGCCCAATTTGGGAATTACGGCCCTCAAAAAGGTGATGGAACTGCGACGATTTCAAGTGAACAACAGCAGAAAGAAACCGTTGATCACATCATTGATTTTATTAAAAGAAAAGATAAATCCTAATGAAAATTGAACTCGATAACACAACTATAGACGTCAACGTCCAATATGCCATCCGTAAGAAGCTCTACATCCACATCGATGACACGGGCTTCATCACGGTCAAAGCTCCCAACGGCACCAGTCAGGAGCAAATCATTCATGCGGTGCAACAACACAGCAAGTCGATCCTAGACAAGCTAAACGCGATCACCAAAGCGAGGCAGCCCATCCCCAAAGTCAGAGAATACGAAGACGAAGGCAAGTTCCTTCATCTCGGGAAATATTATTTCCTTCACGAGTTAATTGAAACGAATGGCCTCACGCAGGACGAGTTGAAAATCAACCTGAAGAAGTTCTATTTCGCGAGCTGCAAGAAGGTTGTAGCGGAACGAATCAAAGCCTATCAAACCCAGCTGAAAGTCAAACCCAAGACGATCGAGATCGATGAGTCGAGAACGAAGTGGGGGAGCTGCAGCTCGGACAAAAAGCTAACCTTTAATTATCGCCTAGCCATGGCGCCAGTGGAGGTCATTGACTATGTCATCGTTCACGAGTTATGCCATCTCCTGCATATGAATCATGATCGCTCTTTCTGGCGACGTGTAGGCAGCATAATGCCAGAGTATAAAGAGAAGGAAGCCTTCCTAGCTCGGTACGGACAGGCGATGACGCTGTAACATAAGACAACAAAAAGGAGCAAGGTTCGATGAACCTTACTCCTTTTTCAGTCCGTACACTCCATGATCTCTACAAATCATTCTCATGCAAATAAGCAATGGTCTCCGACCGTCCAGAGACATTCAGCTTCTTATAAATAGCACTCAAATAATTCTTCACAGTCCCCGTGGTCAGAAACATGTCAGAGGCGATAGCTTGATTCGACTTCCCTTGTTTCAAATTCCTCAGAATGTTCCGTTCCTGAACAGATAGACCAGACAGCTTGTTATCTTGTGGTTGTGTTTCAAGCGGTTGTAAGTTTACTTCCAATGCCTTTTCTTCCTGTGCCTCTGAGGAACGTAGTGCTTGGACAAGGCGCGGCTGAATACTTAGCGGGTATGTAATGCCACCATCTAAGCAGACCTGAATGGTTGAGAGAATTTTTTTCGTCTCGACGCCTTTCACCAAATAACCGCTGGCACCGTGACGTATCGCTTCCCATATGTAGGCTTCATCCTCAAATGAGGTCAAAATAAGTACCTTAATCTCCGGGAATTCGGCTTTGATTCGTTTGGTAGCCTCTAAGCCATCAAGCTTGGGCATATGGATGTCCATCATAACGAGCTGAGGCCGATGCAACTGTACTTGTTCTATGGTGGCTAGCCCATCCCCCGTTGTAGCTACGACTTTATATCCTTCTTCCATACCTAGAATAGCTGCTAATCCATCGCGGATGAGGGGTTGGTCGTCTGCGATAAGAATGGTTGTTTGAGACAATTCGATCACTCCTTCCGATCATTTTCGACTGAAGGGTATGGCTATATCCAGCGTTACTCCGCCAGATGCACCATGATTACGTATTGAAAACGTTCCTCCAACATCTTCCACGCGGTCTTTCATCGCATTTAGTCCGTAGCCATACACAATTTCGGGTGGTGGATGACCATTATCGGATAAAACGAATCGAAGGACTTCCTCATGATACGTCAATGAGAAGTGGAAATAGGTACTTAAGCCATGGCGAATGCCATTCGTCAAACCTTCTTGTAGTGCACGGTAAATCGTGAGCTCGATAATGGGTGTCAGATCAGGCGTCGTGGTATCTATTGTGTAGGCAATGTCCACGTTAGTTTGCTTTTTCGTATCATCGATCAACCTGGTCAGCTCGGGTATGAAAGAATGATCCGGGAAGTTTTCGCGCAAAACATGGACAGAGCTCCGCACGTCATCGAGCCCTCTGAGAATACTTTCTCTCGTTCTATCGATCATCTCTTGGGCAAGGGGATAACGTTGTTTCTCTAACGCATGTGCGGCAGTTTGTAACCCGGTTAACGCAGATGTCAGCGTGTGTCCAACCGAATCATGAATATCGCGGGAAATTCGCGTCCGTTCTTGTAATTTGGCCTTCTGCTCCAGCGCAATAGAGGCAATTCGCAGATGTTCATTGTCGATAGCCAATTGGTTTTTCTGTTGAAACGCAATCCTAGCAAGCAAGCTCATCCCGTAGATCGCAAAGAAATCAATCACTCTAGGAATAAGTAAATAGATGTCCTCAAAAGGCGGAAACTTACGATAGATCATAACACCTAGAAGAATACAAACATAATTGACGATCGTAAAGATAATGGCGTGCTTTCTACCGTGATGGAAGGTGAATTCGCCAATGAGAATTAAGAGGTAAATTTGGGAGAAATAACTTTCGGACCATACACAGATAACAAGCCCCAAAGCGAGTTGAGCGTATAAAAACTGGAAACCACGCCTACTATGCAGAGCAATCTTTAGGATGTAATCCCGCATAAGGACAGCAGTCACATAGCTGCATGCTAGCAGCATAAGTCCCACCGAAAATTTACTCGTATGAAACAATAGTGAGAGTGTTGCGCCCATCACGATGATATTCAAGGTGAGCGTCATGTTTTTATTTAAATGTACATCCATATCTTTACCCTCAAACAAAGCATTATTTTCTACTTATTTTACCATAAACATGACTTAAGTCATACATAGAACGCATAAAGTGTCGAAAATGTTGCACTTCTAGTGAACTTCTTCATCTTGGATAGGTCTTTGGTAGCATCTATAATGTAGATAGAGGAATTATGGAATTTCAAGGAGGCATGTCCAGATGTTGATGATTTTATGGAATTTACTAGGTGGCATTCTTCTGATCTTAAGCTTATATTTTCCACTGAAACAATTATTGGAACGTAACCCTGAGTAGGAGGGAGTACGACTTGAAAGAAGACTTGCTTAATAAGAACAATGGGGACATGCATGCCTCAAGTAGCACGGATTACGAGCGTATGAATGAGTTTCTAATTCAGGAAACAGGTAACTCGATGGATGTATTTTCGAATAGGTATCAAATTACGAAGCGAGAGTCGGAAATTTTCCTGATGGTCGCTATCTATGGTTTTTCTAATCATGAAATTGCCGAACGTTGTAGAATCAGCGAAAAAACGGTCAAAATTCATCTTGCTAATATAATGAACAAAGCAGGCATCAAATCAATGCGGAAATTACTTTCGCTGTTATTTAATCATGTGCTTTATTTTCAGGATGCTAATACGTTAGCGGAGAAAAAGTAGCTCATGCGAAATCGTATTTTGATATAATAGGGGATGAGGATCTTTAGAAGAAAGGAAAGAGATCAACATGTCCAAGATTTCATTGCCAGAGCTTAAGAAACAATTGAAAACGTATAAACCTGAAGAGCTAGTATCAATTATTGTAGATTGCTACAAGTCTAGTGGGGATGTCAAAAAATATATTCACATGATGCTAGATCCAGAAAGTACGGAAAATCAATTGTTCGAAGAAGCAAAAAAGAAAGTTTTGATCCAGTTTTACCCTGACCGCGGTGATGCCAAATTGAAATTTGCAGATGCTAGAAAGGCAATTTCAGAATTCAATAAGCTCACCAATAATCAAGTTAGAACGATCGAGTTAATGATTTACTATGTCGAGTTAGGTGTACAAATGACTAATGAATATGGGGATATGTACGAATCCTTTTATAATAGCATGGTGTCCATGTATCAATCGGCTGTTCAAAAAATCGCTGAAGATGCTAGCGGTGGGCGATATCATTTGTTCCGTGAGAAATTAATGACTATTATTGCTAGAGCAGGGAATGTAGGTTGGGGATTTGAAGAGGGATTGGCTGACGTATATTACAGATACGTCGGCGGATTTGATGAAGAGGAAGATTGAGTTTTATAAAGAACATGCCATAACCAAGCCGTCCACAATCACGCGATGTGATAGGACGGTTTTTTCATGTTAACGTAACTAAACACCCACCCCATGCGTCTATTACTATGTTGCTAGGAATACTCATTCTAGTAATCGCAGATATAGAGGGAGAGGGAAGACGAGGTTTATGATGAAAAAGACAATCTTATTCGGCACGCTGTTTGTTCTACTGTTTGCAAATACCGCTTTTGCCTACGATGTACAACTCCAGCCCTTCAAAGATGAGGAACAAGACTATGCCAAGGATTCGATTTACACCTTATCCGCATTAGGCATTATTAACGGCTACGAAGACCAAACTTATCGTCCTAATGATGACTTGTCTAGAGAGGCTTTCATTAAGTTGCTCGTTATGGCAGGTAAAATAGAGAATAAAACGGCACCGGGGAGTACTCCCGTAGATGTAGCGAAGGATCGCTGGTCGGCATCTTATATTGCTGCTGTCTATGAACGGAAATGGCTTGATAGTTTACTAGATCAGGAGGGCTTGCTTCATCCCGCGCAGACGATTACGAGAGAAGAAGTTGCGATGCTCGTAGGGAAATCGTTGCTGGAGTCTGAGAGTGAAACGGTTCGTCAACAATGGCTGACCACAGATTGGAAGAAAGAGCAGGTAGTTAGACGTTTTAAGGATAGTTCAATTATGAATGAGGCAATGAAACCTTATGTGTATTACGCAGCGCATCGCGGGATTATGGAGGGAGATCAGACAGGATTTAACCCGAAAGAGTCTTTGATTCGTAAGCAGGCAGCAGCCGTAATCTATCGTTTGATTGATAAGCGGATCGCCGAGCAAAAAATCGATTTCACAGGGTATTATGCCCTCACATCCTACCCTGCGATTAAGCAAATGAGTAAGCTTTCTCATGTGATTCTTGGTTGGTCGAACTTGGCATATACCGGTGCTGGAACGGCTTCATTGAACATTAAGACTTCGGAATATCGGGTTCCAATTGGTTATGAAGAAGTCATTGCCACTGCGGATGCTGCCCACATTACAAAGGAACTGATGGTTTTCTATGATGGTGCTAATTTAAAAGACTTCCTTCAAGATGAGTCTGCCAAAAAGTCCTTTATCGCATCATTGCTCAGTACGTTAAAAGATCCAGCCTACTCGTTCACGGGGGTAAGTATTGATTTTGAAGGATTGAAAGAAGCGGGAAGTGCACATGACTATACCCAATTTCTGCAGGAGTTGAAAAGTCAGTTAGGTTCGCTTACATTGTCGGTAGCCGTTCCGCCGATTTATTATTACAAGGGTTATGATTTAAAAGAAATCGGGAAACTTGCCGATACGGTGATTCTGATGGCTTATGACTTCACACATAATGAAAGTGTATTGCCGTCAGCACCACTGCCATTAGTGAACGATACGGTGCTAACTGCGCTGCAAGCGATACCGAAGGAGAAGCTTGTCCTTGGTATTTCCAAACAGGCCAATCAGTGGATCACGCAAGCTGGCATAACCGGACCTGCCCTTAAACCGGCCATTGCGGATGTTGAGAAAAGGCTAGCGATGCCCGGAGTGAATACCACGTGGGACATGCCGTATTTCTTGAAGAAAGCTACGTTCGCGGACGATCGGGGCAGCCATGTATTGTACTACGAAGATTCTCAAAGCATAGCCAAGAAGATTTGGCTCGCCAAATTCTATGATCTGAATGCTGTTTCCTTATGGTATATGGGTAACTATACGGCATTGGATTGGGAGCGAATTGGAGAGCAAGCGGTGAAGCAATAGTTAGTATAAAGGAGCTGGGTTCATGAACCCAGCTTTTTTTGGATATTAAGCTGTGATACGATTATGTAGTCATGCATTTCTTTCAGAAAAGAGAGACCAACAAGATGAATCCAATAGTCAGGTCAAAAGTTGAAACCAAGCTTCAGTCCTTCATCGGGATCGACGCCTATATCCATAGCGAAGCGACTTCGTTTGTTTTCGTTCGTAATTTTAAGATCAAGGTTACCCATGCTTTTATAGCAGGGGAAGGACCATTTCGTACAGCACTCCGATTCGATGGGCATGGCTGGCTGCGCATGGAGGCGCTCACACATTATGAAATTGATGAGAACGGCTGTCTTTTACTGGCCGGATATGATGATCGAGGTCGGATGAACGTTGCGCTGCATATTGGAAAGGAGCCGTTTCCAGAATGAATACGACCAGTAAAGGCACGGTGAAAAAGCTGCTCGCCGTATTTGCACATCCTGACGACGAGTCATTTATTTGTGGAGGTACCCTTGCGAAATATGCCAGTGAAGGTGTCGACATTACGTTGGTGAGTGCCACGCGGGGTGATATGGGACGCCGAATGGGCAATCCACCTTATCTTAATCGGGAAACGATGGCGGCTGCTCGTGAGATTGAATTGCGAGATGCCTGCAAATGCTTGGGCATCCAGCAGCTCCTATTTTTCGATATCCGCGACAAGACAGTTGAGTTTATCGATGAGGAAAGCCTGACTTCAAGAGTTGAGGCTCTAATCCGTGATGTGAATCCCGATGTCGTGCTCACGTTTCACGAAACGTTAGGCGGACACCCCGATCATTGCGCTATTGGGAAGGCTGCGACGGCTGCATGTCAACGAACAGGACATCTGGACTCGTTATATTTCATAACGTTCGGTAATGCGATGGAGCGCCCGGAACGGTTTGGGTATTCCCATAAGGATGTCATGAAAATTGATGTAGAAGCTCATTTGAAAGCTAAACTGGCAGCGTTCCGGGCTCACCGATGCCAGACGGAAATCGATGAGTGGGTATGGCTGCCAGACCATGAGGCGTTAGCGAAATTCGGCCGATATGAATATTTTTTGAAAGCGGACAGGGAGTCTTCGGCTAAGAAACTCGATGATTTGTTCTAGTATTTTTTCAGTTCCCTCGTATCACATGGACTTCTCGACTAGGGCAGCACTGGCTAAGTTAGAAAGCACTGTACTATCCATTGGTGGATTATGCAGGCCTGCGCGAACATCCCGATAGTATCTCTCCAAAGGCTGCTTGCGGGACAAGCTGGAGGCACCGACAATTCGCATTGCGAGGTCTACGACTTTGATGGCATTGTTGGTAGCGACATACTTGGCCAAGCCTAGTTCTGGTTTTAATGCTGGTCGGTTGACCTTCTCTTGATCCCAGCGATCCGCCGTTGCATAAAGGAGTGCACGTGCGGTTCGCAATTCAATTTCCATCTCGCCAATCGCCTGCTGAACAGAGGGAAGGAAAGAAATCGGCTCGCTCATATGATTCGGCCGATAGCTGCGAGCAAACGCCAAAGCATAATCACGTGCCGCCATGGCAATACCCAAGTAACAAGCCGGAATATGCAAAAGCCATCCACCCCCGTCATCCACCCCTTTTCCAGTAAGCCGCATAGACTTATCCACAAAGACCCCATCCAACACGACATCATGACTGCCTGTCGCTCGCATCCCAAGTGTATCCCACGTTTCCACGATCGTAACCTGATCGGTTCGATGAACGAGGAATTCCCCCGTACCGTCTTCATCCGGAATAAAAGCCGAAACCACAAACCGATCGAGGATCGGTGAAAGGGTGCTAAACGTTTTCCTCCCTGTAATCAACCATCCGCCCGGTGTAGGAACCGCTGTTGTCTCCGGTTTTCCACCTCGACTGGGACTGCCAGATGCAGCTTCGCTTGCAAACGTATTAATCATCGTCCCATCGCTCACGACGGAACGACACAAATCCGCAAAAATAGCCTCTGGCCATTTTCGAGTTGTTGCAAGATGTAAGACCTGACCTATGTGCCAGCCTACGGCTAAGGCGGTCGAACCATCCCCATAAGCCAGCCGTTCTTGCAGCATAACGAGCTCATAAAGCGAGATGCCATCCCCACCGAATTCTTGCGGGACAGTTAGCTTTAAGTACCCAGCCTCTCGCAAATCCGCGAAATTTTCAAACGGAAAAGATACCTCTTGGTCATGCAACGCGGCTCTTTCCGCAAAACGGGAGGCCAGCTCTTCTGCTTTTCTAGCCCAAGCGCGCTCTTCCTCATTCCGAATATATTGATCAATCATTTTGTTCATACCATTCACACTCCTATCTTTATTGATTATATCACGTGAAAATAGAATTAAAGCGGTAGCAGCGTTCGTGGCGTCCCCCGATCTTACGGATACTTGGAGGCAAAGCCCCCGATTTTTATATAATAATGTATTTCGAAATGAATGAATGCTTGTCCGACATGACATCCTAACAATATATGTAAAAGCGGAGAGGGGCTGGGCAGTGGAGGAATACATTTTTCTTATATTGCTATTGGGCCTCTACATTGTCTTATACAGACGCGATTGGCAATGGATGGAACGAAAGTCGTTCTTATGGGGCTCTGTACTTGCTTCTCCTTCGCTTTATTTAATCATCTTGTTCTTGTACCATCCGGCATGGCCGAGCCCCGGCGAATGTTTAGAGTGGCTGTACGGATCCCCTTCGGATGCCATAGTTGCATTTTTTGCATCCATCAGCGGCTCTTAAAGAACGGAGAAATAATATGAACAACCGCCTATCCATCCTGACGTCAGGACAGATGGCGAGCCTGTTAATCGCAGTAACAATGGGTTCTGCCATTATTTATATTCCCACGCCACTTGTAGGATTTTCAGGAAATTCCGCGTGGATCTCACTCATCGGTGCATTTGGTTTTGGTACCCTCGTGCTGGCTTGTACGCTGTATCTACATCACTGTCATGGTGGTATAGGATTAATTGATTATTGCGGTAACCTTATTGGAAGAATCCCCACCATCGTCGTTATGCTGCCGGTTGTCCTGATGCTCCTTTTTGCAACTTCTGCGATAGTAACCGGTATTGGGGATTTTTTCGCGAGCAGTATGATGCCGAAAACACCTTCTTATATCTTCTGTTCAATAAGCTTGATCGTGTCTGCTTTAACGGCGAGAGCAGGAATTGTCATCGCAGCGCGAGTGTTCGTGCTGCTTGTTCCTGTTATGTTTATATTTACACTAGCTGTCCTAATTATTGCATTTCCGATTTATGACTGGGGAAGGCTTCTACCCTTACCAGATAAGGGGATTGGAGATCTCCTTCATGGCTTTTATGTGGCTGCTGGTTTCCCTTTTGGTGAAGTATGTCTGTTTCCATTATTTCTGTCTTACGCTGCAAAAGATCAGACGAACATACTCTATCGCAGATTGTTCATCGCCTTCTCGATTACAGGCGTAACGATGATTGTCGCCACCATATGCACGATCGTAGCTTTTGGCCCAGCTTCAGGACACCTCAGCTATTCCCTCTACCAACTGGCGAGTAACATTCAAGTGAGTGGAAGCAATGTGCGGATCGAGGCGATTGTAGGTATCGCAATTATTGTGGGTTCCTACATGAAAGCGACGCTATATTTATTTGCTCTAAATAAATTAATGGTCCGCTTAACCAATGTGAGTAACACTACTGCCTATGTATACCCCGCGTCGTTGTTATGTACGATGCTGTCGCTGACGTTGTTTTCGGGGCCGGCGGATTTTCAATACCAAGTCTATACAGTCTGGCCATTCACGGTTATTGCCGTAGGGTGCACATTAATTTTTTTCCTGACCGTGCTGACTTGGGTTAAAGGCAAATTCTTTAATCGTCAGAAGGAGAACGAGACATGACTATCTCATGCGATCATGAGTCAATGCTCCAAACGGACCTTCAGTTCAACAGAGACAGTTTAGAACGGGCGTTCTTAAATTGCCAAGACGTCGTGTTCGAATTGCGCAAATACGGCAGTAAGCTTACTTACTCGGTGTTGGTGGGGTACTGCGGTTCGCTGATAACAGATGATAGTGACAGTTATTTAATCAAAATGCTCAGTGACCTCGCGACTGTACAATCAGCAGACCCCTCTACCATAGATCCTGAAGACATTGCGTTCTTTTTCGGTCAGTTGGGGGCGACATCCTTAGGATTATCCATCGTTTCCGAAGTGAAAACAGCTGTGGATCTAGTCCTGCAGGGGTATGTCGTTATGCTTTTTGACGGTTGGAATTGTGCGGTTGCTTATAAAGCAGCCACGTTTGATAAACGCCAGGTGAATGAACCGGTAAGTGAGCCGGTGGTTCAAGGACCCCGGGAAGGAACAGTCGAGTCGATAGGGATCAACCTGGGGATGATTCGCCAGCGAATTCAGTCGTCACAGCTAAAGATTGAATTTGTAACAGCTGGAGATAAGACTAAGACAACCATCGCTTTTTGCTATTTAGAGGGAGTTATTCTTCCTGAAATTTTAGAAGAATTTCGCAGTCGAATAGACGGGATTGAGCAATATGATGTTTCGGAGACGTCCTTTATTCAGGACTGGATAGAGGACTCCGCCTATACGCCTTTTCCGCAATATCGCAATACGGAACGGACGGATGTAATCGCAGCTGCGTTAATGGATGGGAAAATTGCCGTACTGGTAGACAATTCGCCGATGGTGATGATCGCTCCGGCTTTT
Organism: Paenibacillus plantarum; assembly: GCF_013141695.1. Classification (GTDB taxonomy): domain Bacteria; phylum Bacillota; class Bacilli; order Paenibacillales; family NBRC-103111; genus Paenibacillus_E; species Paenibacillus_E plantarum. Next base: position 22,419 of record NZ_WHNY01000090.1, on the reverse strand, counting down.
TTGGTCGATTTTATAAGTACAAGCGAAGATTACTATGTTCGTACGATCTTTGCCTCGATGATACGATTGTTGCGACTCATAGCCTTCTTCATAGCACTTACGCTTCCGAGCATTTATATCGCTTTGTCTACGTTCCATCCCGAATTAATACCTTCCGTTTTGTTACTCGCGATTTTGGATACGCGGGAAGGAATACCGTTTCCAGCTTTCGTCGAAGCCTTGATTATGGAGGTGTCGTTCGAATTGCTGCGAGAAGCGGGAATTCGGCTTCCAAGGCCGGTCGGCTCCGCTGTCAGTATTGTGGGCGCTCTGGTAATTGGGCAAGCTGCGATTACTGCCAAAATTACCTCACCCATCATGGTCATCGTCGTCGCTTTGACGGGTATTGCTTCGTTTGCAATTCCGCATTACGACATTGCGATAGCTATTCGTATTCTCCGTTTTCCATATATGGTAGCCGCATCGCTCCTCGGTGGTTTTGGTCTGATGATCATGTTCCTGCTCACGCTACTGCATTTGACTTGTCTTCACACACTGGGACAGCCTTATTTATCTTCGATCGCGCCTTTCAAAGCGAGGGATTTGAGGGATATTGTGGTGCGTGCTCCGCTTCGAAAATTTTTGGAATCCCCCCGGAATCGTCGTTCGCTTGACTCAGCACCACCTCGAAGAAAGAAGTGAGAATAGGGATGACGAAGCGATGTGTGCGTTTAGAGATACTTTTATTTATTTATGGATTTGTCGTAATACTACTGGGAGGATGCTGGGATAAGAACGAGCTGACACAATGGGGATTTGTTCAGGCTGTGGCAATTGATCAGACAGATAAAGGGGGATACCGCGTCACGACGCAAATTTATCGTCCTGGATCATCAGAATCGAGAAATAATAAGGCGACAAAGGGCATCTCTTACCTTACCATCTCGAGCGAAGATTCGACCATTTCGAAAGCCGCGGCGCATATTTCGGGGAAGCTGGGGAGGAAGCTGCAGTGGAGCCATATGCGGGCGCTCCTCATCAGTGAGAAGATGGCTGAGAATCGAAATATGGGTGATATTCTGGACTTCTTCTCGCGTTCTCAAGGTCCGAGAGGTGCTGTCGCGGTTATGACGACGGAGGGAGAGGCGGGCCGATTTCTGCTTGTTGATCCATTAATTGAGAATACAATCGGCCAACAAATGAAGACGGTAGAAGGGATGTCCAATGCACTTACAGGCATGGCCTCAAAAGTGTCTCTGCTTGATCTGGGTATCCTCGCGCAATCGCCTCGTTCAGTGACGTTACTGCCACATCTTCGACTGCTTCGCCAAGAACATTCGCTCTTTATGATCGATGGCATGAACTTATTGCGTTTTCCGTCCGGTAAAATCGATCAAGGCTTTATTCCTGCCGAAATCGCGGATAGTATTCTGATGATTCGTGATGAATTTAAAGAGGGGCTAGCTACAATACCTTGCGAGAGTAAAAATGGAGAGTTGCACGGGCCAAGTGGTGGCGATTCCTATTGGATTTACAAGGAGCAGACAACGCTTCATGTATCTTCTGTCGAAGAAAGGCCATTTATTGAGATTCATCTTGAAGTCGACGGTAAGGTTGGGGAAATGAGCTGCTCCAGTATCCTAACCAAAGATGAGCATCGTCTTTTCATCACTCGAATTGAGCAGACAATTAAAAAAGACACGATGGAAGCCGTTCAAAAAGTGCAGAAAATGAAAGCTGATGTCTTGCTGGTGGGGCAGCAGCTCGAGCGGAGATCTCCTCGACTATGGAAGAGGTGGTCGGAGGGCTGGGATGAACGGTTCTCTCAGGCGAAAGTTTCTGTCACGGTGAGAGCAAGGTTGACAGATACAGGGATGAATGAAGGCAGTCCGATCGGAGCGCCCCCTGAACAATAAAGGAGCTATTCAGAGCTCTGTCATCACCAAACAGTTCCTGCTTACATTATCCGCTATAGCGTTCAAATGACTGCTGTGTAGTCATTTGAGCGCTTTTTGTTTTCTATAAATCCAATCCGCCTCGCAATTGCGTAATTATCGAATAGATCGGCATGAATCGCAGCCCATTTCCCGGCAAGAACGTCATTTTTCAAAGTTACAGACAATTTTCAAAATATACATCTAGGCATGAACTATCTACAGTAAGGGTATCACAAACGCAATCATCACAGGCATTCCAGCAAGAAGGGGCAGGTACATGAAAACATTTAAAAAAAATTTCAGTTTGACCTTATTGGCGTTACCGGGCATTGCGCTTCTGTTCATTTTTGATTATGTGCCACTCTACGGATTATTGCTTCCTTTCAAGGATTACAAATATGATCTGGGGATCTGGAATAGCCCGTGGGTAGGCTTGGACAATTTTCAGTTTCTATTTAAAGGCGATGTCTTACAACGCGTCCTGAGAAACACACTTCTCTATAACCTGACGTTCATTACGTTAGGTACCTTAATTTCAGTCACATTTGCGTTGATGCTTCGGGAAGTCAGTAAACGATTTGTGAAGGTCTACCAGACCGTGTTGTTCATTCCTTATTTTATCTCCTGGGTGGTAGCGGGGTTTGCCTTCCGTGCCCTCTTGGATATGGATTATGGCGTGTTTAATAAGGGATTGGAAATGCTCGGCATAGGACCAGTGATGTGGTATAACGAACCGAAATATTGGCCATTTATTCTCATTATCGGAGCGGTATGGAAGGGGCTTGGGTACGGTGCGGTCATCTATTATGCGGCACTGATGGGTGTGGATGCGGAGTATTATGAAGCAGCTAAAATAGACGGGGCAGGCAAGCTGCGGCAGGCGATTTCGATCTCGATTCCCATGATTAAACCTATTATTATCATGATGGTCATCCTGCAAATCGGTAAAATTTTCTACAGTGATTTCGGATTATTTTATAACGTAACCCTGAACTCTTCCGCGCTCTATGCAACGACAGATGTCATTGATACCTTCGTTTATCGATCGCTAGTCGACATGGGGGATATCGGAATGGCCGGAGCAGCAGGTTTCTTCCAATCTACGGTCGGTTTTATGTTAGTTCTGTTGACGAATTTTATCGTGAAGAGAATTAATCGTGAAAATTCATTATTTTAAGGAGAATGTCACATGACGACACCACGGATTTCTAGCGCCCGATCACCATTTATGCTGAGTACATGGATTATTCATGCCATTTTTATCCTCGTATGTATTGCGTGCATGTATCCCTTTCTAGTTATTGTAGGAACATCTTTCCAAAATGAAAATGACATTCTCAAGTCAGGGTATTCGATCCTGCCGAAACAGTTCGATTTATCTGCATATCGAGTCATTCTCCACAATCCTGCGGTTCTGCTTAATGCGTATATGGTGACGATTTATACAACGCTGATTGGGACTGTCGCAGGGCTGTGGATTACAACAAGCTTCGCCTTCACGATTTCCAGAAAAGATTATGCCTATCGGAAACAGCTTTCGTTCTATGTGTTTTTTACGATGCTATTTCAGGGTGGGCTGGTCCCATCCTACATTTTGATGGTGAGTTGGTTGGATTTGAAAAATAACGTCTTGGCACTCATTCTCCCTTTCCTCATAACCGGATGGCATGTGTTGTTAATGAGAGGATTCTTACAAACGCTACCTGACGCCTTATTTGAATCGGCCAAAATAGATGGAGCAAGCGAATTTACCATTTTCACACGCATCGTGCTTCCACTTACCAAACCTGCACTGGCGACACTGGGCTTGTTTCTGGTATTGCAGTACTGGAATGACTGGTGGCTAACCCTGCTGTACATTGACCACGAGAATAAAATGAAGCTGCAATATTTACTCATTCGTGTATTGCGTAATATGGAGTTTTTGAATAGTGCCGAAGCGATCCAATACGGTCTGGTTAAGCCAGGACAGCAAGTTCCGAGTTTGAGTGCGCGGATGGCGATGTGTATTCTTGCAGCAGGTCCGATGCTGGTCATCTTTCCATTCTTTCAGCGATATTTCGTTCAAGGTTTGACGGTCGGATCAGTAAAGGGGTAGCGAACAAAAGGTTTTCCAGCGCATGGATCTTTCATCCTGTGTCTGTTATATATAAATGAACATCATATTCTTAAGGGAGGTATGTTTGTGAGTACGGGAAATAAAAAGACAAAGCAAGTTGTAGGCAGCATGATTTCAATGGGGCTGGTTGTTTCCGTGGTTCTTAGCGGGTGCAGCTCAGATAAGAAAGATGAGCCCACTGCCACAGGCACGAGTTCAGCAGCACCCAAGACGACCGAAGCAGCGAAAGAGTTGGTGAACATCAGTTGGTATATGCGTAAACCGATTGATACGATGAAGGATCAAGAAGCGATTGAAGCGGAAGCGAATAAAACGATTAAGAGTGCTGTAAACGCGAATCTGCATTTTACCTTTATTGACGCAGCAAGCTGGGAAGACAAAATGAAATTGATGTCAGCCTCCGGCGAACCCTACGATCTTGTATTTACATCGAACTGGACGAATGCCATCGATTCGAATGTGCAGAAAGGCGCATTTCTGCCACTGGATGATCTTCTGAAGAAATATGGGCAGGATATCCTGGCTAAGGTCGATAAACGCGCTTGGAAATCTGTGACGTATAACGGCAAGATTATGGCGATTCCATCGCAGTCACCTTTTACCACACCATCAGGCATTGTATTCAAAAAAGATTTGGTGACGAAGTACAATGTGGATTATAAGAAAATTAAAAATCTGCAAGATCTTGAGCCATTTTTAGAAACGATTAAGAAGAATGAACCTACGATAACGCCATTGCTTGTCACGAAAACCGTTTCAGCAGCGGGTGATTTTATTGCGGACAATACCCTTGTAACCAAAGGGATTCGATACGATGAAAAAGCGAACCAACTCGTATTAGAGACGGACATTCCCCAATACGTCAACAACTATCGCACCATGCACGATTATTATGTGAAAGGCTATGTAGCCAAAGATGCAGCCATCAAAACGGACTTCACAGCTGAGGCTAAATCCGGGAAATACGCGGTGATGCGTGATTCCGGCGGATACTCAGAGGATGGTTCAAAATCGACAGCACTTTTTGGTTTTCCAACTGCGGAATCGCTAGTCTACTATCCCATCATATCAACAAGTAATATGGTCGGGGCGGCAACAGCCATCTCCAAGACCTCGAAAAATCCAGAAAGAGCGATGGAACTGCTCAATACGGTCTGGAAAGATAAGAAGCTCTCTAACACGCTTGCTTACGGGCTAGAAGGAAAGAACTATACCGTTAAATCCGGTGCCGGAACGGATGCGATGTCCGTAGAAGCGAAGAGTGGAGCAGAACAAACGTGGGCGATCTGGCATAACTGGTTGGGGCCGCTTTGGGATCAATGGGATTCGGGCTGGAACTCTAAGGCATCTCTTGAGTTAATGCAAAAAAATAACAATGAAGCCAAAACATCGGCAATTCTTGGATTCCTTTTTAATGGAGAAGTCGTTAAATCCGAAATCGCGCAAGTAAATGCCGTTTATGCGGAAATGCTTCCTATTCTAATTACAGGTGCGATGCCAGATTATGATAAGTTCTTAGGTGATATGAAGCAGCGCTTGAAAGATGCCGGGTTAGAGAAAATTAAAGCCGAAGCTCAGAAGCAGCTCGACGCTTGGAAAGCACAAAACCAGTAAATGAAAGTTGGAACCGGGCTACTCTTTACTCGGTTCCAATTTTATATGGAAAGCAATAGATATAGGGGGAGTTCGTGATTAAGATTTTTGCAACGCATGCAGTATAAACCATGTGGGAGCGTGATCATTTATGGACAAGAGAAGATGGGCCGCTGGGGCGATCATCTGTGCTTGTATGCTAATGGTACTCATTTTTGTTCTACAATCGACTACCGCAAAAGCGGAGGATGCCCCGCTACAAAGAGTTGATCTGGTTGACGAGAGCTTCTCCTTTCCTAATAACAATACGATGGATGTCCTGCCTTCTAGTTGGGATATTCGTAAAGCGGGGGGGAGTCTTTCCTCTTCCTATCTGAACTGGTTCAAAATAAGTGATACGAATGCAACCTTGCCAGTCTCCATGCGCAGGGAGTTCGTCCAACAAAATGAAGGCGCTATCACGCTAGAGTATCGCTTCAAGCTATCTGCGATTATGGATGGCGTGAAATGGCAGCTGAGTAGTAACGACACAGAGGCCGTCAGTATCGTGACACGTAATGGAGAACTTAGCCTAGAAACCTCCAACGGGGATATACAGGCTTTGCAGACCTATTTAGCAGGTACGGAATATGGCGTTAAAGTCATTGCCAATATAAGTACAAATACCACGGATGTATTTATTAATGGTGTTAATAAAGCCTCGAACGCAAGCTTCAAGAATGCAGTAACCAATCTCAATCATGTGCAGATTCAGACAGGCGCATCTTCGAAAGGAGATATGTTCCTTGCCCCTGTTAAAATTTACAAGGGTTATATGGTCAATGAGAGGTTCATTTCCCTTATGCCAGGTTTTCTACCTGAAGACTGGCAGACGGTTGCCGCTGGCGGAACGGTAGCGGTCGAGGAAATGAAAAGCTCCACGCGTCCAGATGTTTTTAGTCTCAAAATCAATGCCACTGGAGCCACAGGTGAGATGAGCTTAAAGAAAAGCGTGCCGCCGACTTCAGCGAATACGGTCTTGGAATATAAGCTTCTCATTCCGCAAAAGCAGGATGGATATTCTGCAGAAGTCCTGAGTGGCAACACGGCCGTTATGAAGTTGTTAACGGCGAACGGCAAGCTCTCCTATATCAATGATGTAGGTCAGCCCGTACCTTTTTATGATTATATGGCTAATCTTTGGTATGAAGTGAAAGTGAAGCTGAACATGGCGGATGCCACAGCGGATATTTACGTAAATGGGAAAAGGCAAGCACAAGCGGTACCATTGGCAGCGAACTCGGCAAGTTTGGACGGCATCGCATTTAAGGCATCCTCAGCAGCACAAGGTGTGATATGGCTGGATGATATTCTGCTATACGAAGACCTGCCGCTTCCGGCGAATTATGTGCCTGCTCCGACACCTGTGATCTCTACGGATCAGGCGGTCGGTATTCAAAGCTGTCCCATCTGGAGGGAAGGAAATCATCTCGGATGGGATACGATTACGCCTTACTCGGAGCGGGAACCTTATTTAGGTTTCTATGACGAGGGGAACCCAGAGACGGCGGATTGGGAGATTAAATGGATGGCTGAACACGGTATCGATTACCAAATCTCATGCTGGTTTAGACCGACTTTCGGGGAAGGTGTTCCGATTAAAGAACCTTATTTACATGATTCACTTCATGAAGGGTATTTCAACGCTAAGTATAGCGATCAAACGAAATTCGCCATTATGTGGGAAAATGGTGCATCCAAAGCGAAGGATAGCCAAGATTTCCGTACCAACATCGTGCCATATTGGATCGAGTACTATTTCAAGGATCCGCGTTATATGGTGATTGATAATAAACCCGTAATTTCTATTTATAGCCTTACAGGTCTTAAAAGGGATTTCGGCGGCACCTTGGAAGGCGTCAAGGCCGAGATGGATTATTTGAGAAATGCAGTCAAAGCTCTCGGTTTTGATGACATTATTCTTTTGACGACCACTTCCGGATCGGACGCACCGTCCATGAGTGATCGCAAGTTGGCCGGGTTCGATGCCGTCTATGCCTATTCCTGGGGCAGCGTAGGCGGGCATGCGGAAGTTCAGGAATCGTACATGACTGCCCAACGCGATGCGGGCACCATTGATGCCCTGCCGATGATCAGTATGGGAAGAGATGATTTGGCTTGGGGTGGCAATTCAGGTTATTACACGACGCCTTCGGAGTTCCAATCTGTCGCGCAGTGGACAAAAGATACCTTACAACCCTCGTTACCGGCAGGTAACTTAGGTAAGAAAATGGTAATGCTTGATAATTGGAACGAGTTAGGGGAAGGCCATTTCATTATACCTGCAGGCTTAGCGGGGTTTGGCTACCTCGATGCGATCCGAAATGTCTTCACCAGTGGTACAGAGCATTCGGATGTACAGCCGACGCAAGCGCAGAAGGAAAGGATTAACATCCTGCATCCGCCGGATAGATTAATGCCATTAAAGACCCCAACACCTCCAGCAGTTACGGATCAGTATGGGTTGTTCTGGGGGTTCGATACCAACGGTGATCAGGAAGGCTGGAGTGTGCTGAAACAAGTCAGCAATGGTGTGGTGAGTAATGGGGCCTTCTCAGGAACAGCGAACAACATTGATCCTGGCCTCATGTCGGCGGACCACTTGAATATTCAAGCTTCAGCGCATCCCTATCTGAAAATCAGGATGAAGAGCAACAAGAACTCCTCAGGTCAGGTGTTCTTTATTACCAATGAAGATACGACTTGGAACGAAGTTAAATCCATGAGCTTTTACGTAGAACACAATGAAACTGGCTATACCGACTATGTGATAGATATGTGGAAGAATGCGAAATGGGAGGGGGATATTCGGCAGATCCGATTTGATCCTCTGACGGTTCCTGGCGACTTTAGCATAGATGCTATTGGGGTTGTTTACTCGCCAGATACAGGTATCAGTGTGAAAATCGACGGCAAAAAGGCCCAATTCTATGAAAAGCCAACTTTAGCTACTCAATCGATCATGGTTCCAGCGGGGGAAATGCTGAAGCTGATAGGTGCCAGTACGGAATGGGAAGAAGCGACACAAACCCTAATTGCCGTTAAAGACAATCGGATATATAGACTCAAGGCTGGTGAACAGACAGCCTATAAAGATAGCCAGAGTATCGTGCTGGAACGTGCTCCTGAACTGCAGCCGTCGGGCGAGCTTTTAATTCCAGTCACTTTCTTCAATCAAGCTTTCGGGTACGTTGTGAATTGGGATGCAAATGGTCAGACTGTCGACATGTATACCACATCAAAGATTTGGGATTTTAATAATTTTGATGGTTGGACGACTAACAATCAAGTGACGGGAGGTCAGACGATAGGCGGAATCTATCAAGCCACCTCAACGGGGAGTGGGCCTGAGCTGATTTCACCCGACAACATCAATTTCGCTGCTTCCTCCATTCAGAGGGTTAAGATAATACTTAGAAATAACACAAGCAGTAATGAAGCTCAGGTGTATTTTAGAACGTCTGCATCATCTGAATGGAATCCCCTGAATAAGTTGACGACATTTGTGCTGCCTAATGATCCAAACCTCAGGGAGTATGTGTGGGATCCGAGTACAAATTCGGCGTGGACTGGAACGATTAAACAAATTAAAGTGGTTCCGGTAAATGCACAAGGGAATTTTGATGTTGATGCCATTACGTTGGATACGGCGGCAATTGTAGCTGTAAAAGGGAATAACCTGATCGCTAATCCAGGTATGGAATCAGAGGTTATTCCGAACGGATGGGAAACGATAAGGGAACGGAACACGGAGCAATACCATAGCGGGCACCAATCTCTGCAAGTTACGAAAACAAACAAATACGGCAGTGTTCAGTTTCCAGTGACTATTGAGAAAGGGAAGGAATATGCGTATTCCGCTTGGGCAAAGCTGCAAACTGATTTGACACCTGGCAAAGTGGTAAGGCTGTGTCTTTCATATAGCGTAGATGGCGTGACGAAGCAGCTAATTTTGTTCTCGAGCCCAGTGCTGAGCAGCACGGATTGGAAACAGGTGAATGGCACCTATACCATCAATGAGACAGGGAACGTTACGAATGTCACGATGTATCTTTTTACAGACGCGCCAGCTGAGAATGATGTGTATGATTTGGATGATGTAGAAGTAAGGCCCGTTACCTATAAAGAATCGCCAGCATGGGTGTATGTAACGGATATGAGCCTGAATAAAAGCTCCACGTCGATTATGGTAGGAAAAACCGAAACATTGTTGCCAGCCATTTTGCCTGCCGATGCGTTTAATAAAGAAGTTGTCTGGCATTCAGATCATCCGGAAGTGGCCACTGTCGATGTGAATGGCGCCGTTTATGGACGAAGTCTAGGCGTTGCACAAATCACGGGGATAACCGTTGATAGCGGTAAAACCGCTACGAGTACGGTAACCGTCATCGAACGAACGAACGAAACGGTAAATTTAACGGTGAAGCCCGATGGAACAGGGGATTTTGTATCACCGAAGCTTGCGAACGACAGCATTAAAGATAGCGGGCCCGAGAAACAGTATGTGATTTTGATTTATCCAGGCGTGTATACAGATAAGAATTGGGTGGTAAAGCCCTATGTGACTCTCCGAGGCACAGACAGGGATCTTGTTTGGCTAAAGGGAGAGAATATCGCGTCAGCTACGAATAGTGAAATCACCGAACAATCGACCCTGTGGCTGAAGGGAACGGCCAATCTAGAGAACTTGACGATTACAGCCAAAAACATGAGATATCCGCTTCACAGCGAGGACAACGGCAACAATAAAGACGCTGTCCATATTGTCAGGAATGTCCACGTCGAGCATTACGGGAATCTGGAAGCGGTCGATTACCGCAAGAACTGGGTGGCAGCGCATCCAGGAGTTACTCCAACAGCAGATCTTGACCCAGCTCAGGTGTGGGGAGGAGTTAGCGGTAACGGTTCCCATGCTTGGGGGTATGGTTCAGCGAGCGGTGAAACAGAAACCTTCTATGACAGTACCTTTGTTTCCAAGGCTGACGGTTGGTACGTGCACAATCGAGAGGATTTTACAAAACCTCAGATTAATGTTATCAACAACAGCAGAATCGTTTCAACAGTACAGTCAAATCCTATTTCCATACAATCCTTAGGAAGCGGAACACAGGATGAAGTCATTTTCAATAACAGTGAGTTCGTGGGAACCTACATGTTTCAGAATGATGCACCTTGGATTACACAAAGACCTGAGAATCAATATGCGAATCACGCGGACTATAAGGTTACGTTCAATCACAGTACACCAATCGGATATGCGGACGGTCATAGAGGAAGAGCGCTGGCGCTATTTAGTTCATCCACGGGAAGCAGCTCTAATGTGAAAGTGAGTGGGAGTGCAGTTTCCGATATTCTGGGAACTTATATAACCCGTGATGGCGGCGGAGGTTTGAAGGGGTACTTGTACGGTTACTGGGATATCTCAGGGATTAAGGTGGGATTGAGTTCCAATATCCAAGTGAATAATACGCTCGGAAGAAGGCTGGGAGACGGTACAGTCAATCCCAAAACCTTGCAGGTACTCTTTGAGAATGGGACGACCAAAACGATCTTGTTTAATGAAAATTATACGGAACAGACGAACGCTTATATCATCAATGTCATCAATGCTGCATTGGGCACTTCAGGCTATGCGGTAGAATATAACGTAACGGGGAACGAATATTATCCACAAGTACCGGATAAACAAATGACACTGCAGAATCATACGCAAGTTGGCATTCCGCGATTTGCCGCTGTATCTTTTGATAACGATAAAACGACATTGCGCCTCATGACACCTGGTGATTCAGCGGAGAGCTTCATAGGCATTACATTGGAGTCCATTGCACCAGGACAGTCGGGTAGAGTATTGACGGAAGGCATCATGAGAAAGGATCAATTATATGGATTTGCTGGCAGCATCAGTGTAGGAACCAAGATTTCAATTGGAAGTCAAGCGGGAAGCTTGCTTGGAAATGCGAACAAACCTGCACTTCTAACAGGTGTTTTGACGGATTGGGCTTCTTTTAAAGGAAATACGAGTTGGATTGAAGTCACTGGGGTAAGCCTGAACAAATCCTCATTAAGCTTGACCTTGGGTCAGTCAGAAGCGCTTGTCGTGACAGTGCTGCCAACCGATGCAAGCAAAGCGGTAACTTGGAGCTCGGATCAGCCGAATGTGGCGACGGTGGATGCAACAGGAACTGTGCATGCGAATAGCTCGGGTACGGCCACGATCACAGTAACAGCTGCCAAGGGTGGGAAAACAGCCACGGTTGCCGTTACGGTGCTAGCTCCTTTAGTTGGCGACAACTTGATCAGCGATCCAGGTATGGAGGGGGCAACACCACTTTATTCTGGGTGGGAAATTGTGAGGGCAATGAACACACTACAAGCCCATAGCGGAAGCCAGTCATTAAAGATCACTAAGACGAACGCTTTTGGAAGCATCAATTTTACCGCCAATATCCAAAAAGGATATGAGTACTATTATTCGGTTTGGGCCAAATTGGCGCCAGAATCCACAGCGGGTGTGGTGCTGCGTTTAGGTCTGACGTATAAGGTAGATGGCGTAACGAAACAAAAGATTATCTTAACAAGTCAACCTTTAAGTGGCTCGTCTTGGACGCATCTAGAAGGTATGTATACCGTTCAAGAGACAGGTAATGTAACGAATATGTCCATGTACCTGTTCACGGATCTACCTGCAGGATTGGATTCCTACTATCTAGACGATGTAGAAGTTCGACCAGTCGTCACAGATACCATGCCACCAGTAACGACATCGTCGTTATTACCTGCTGAGCCGGATGGTCCTAATGGTACGTATGTGAACCCGGTAAGCCTCACACTGGCAAGTACCGACAGTCTTTCGGGTGTAGCGAAGACGGAGTACAGCTTGGATAACGGAGCAACCTGGCAGTTGTACACGTCATCCTTAACGTTTGCTGAACAAGGTCCCATCAACCTCATCTACAGATCAACGGATCGAGCAGGTAATGTGGAGCCCTCTCAACAGCTTGCCTTTACACTCGCTGCGGCAGCTGTAAGGGTGCAACTCCAAGACAGCAACGGTAATCCGCTGAGCGGTGGCATAGTGAAATACTATGATGGAGGATGGAAGGATTTTGGTGTGACTGGTACCGACGGGAGAGTAAGTAAGAGCCTTCCTGCTAATACCTATACGTTTAGCATGACCTATGAGGGGACGAATAAGGAGCAAGTGCAGCATACGGGAACGAACGGCGTGGTTGCCTTCCAGACAGTGAAGGTTAAAGCGCAGCTGAAGGATAGCCAAGGCCATCTAATGGACGGTGGCAGTGTGAGCTATTACGCGGGAAGCTGGCTAACGATGGGCAGTACAATTGGCGGCGAAGTCAGCAAAGAGCTGTTGCCTGGTTCCTATACGTTTAGCATGACCTATGAGGGGACGTATAGAGAGCAGCTACAGCATATAGGCAGTGACCCCGTGGTTGTCTTTCAGACGGTCAAGGTTAAGGCACAGCTGAAGGATAGCCATGGGCATCTAATGGACAGCGGCAGCGTGAGCTACTACGCGGGAAGCTGGCTGACGATGGGAAGTACAACTAGCGGCGAGATCAGCAAGGAACTGCTGCCTGGTACGTATACGTTTGGCATGACTTATGAAGGGACGTATAAGGAGCAAGTGCAGAATGTAAGCATTGACCCCGTTGTTGCTTTCCAGACGGTCAAAGTCAAGGTGCAGCTGAAGAATAGCCAAGGCAATCTGCTGGACGGTGGCAGCGCGAGCTATTATGCGGGAAACTGGTTAACGTTGGGAAGTACAACTGGCGGCGAGATCAGCAAGGAACTGCTGCCTGGTACGTATACGTTTGGCATGAGCTATGGAGGCATTAACAAAGAAATTGTAGCTGCAATTACAACAAATCCAACAATCGTATTTGAGATGTAACCTTGTGGGAACGACAAAACGAAGGTCTACGGATCTTCGTTTTGTTTACCACATTAGAAAGTATAAGTTTTCGGTTACCGAAAAATGGCTTGCTAATTGGCGATAAAAACAACCTTTGAAACGCGGTCGCACATCCTCGAAGGACTTCGATAGAAGGTTTTCTCAATTTTTATATTCATTCAATTGGAGGCCAGTAGAAATGACGACTATTCAAGCCATCGTTTTTGAAAGTGCAAACAAAGTGGGGTTCGGTACATTCACATTACCTGAAATGACCGCTGATCAAATGCTAGTTAAAACACGATATACATTCGTTTCAAGTGGAACGGAAACACGCGTATTGGGTGGTCACTATGGTGCGGCTGACAAATTCCCATTAATACCAGGATATGCGGCTGTTGGTGAGGTGGTCCAAATAGGCGCGAATGTAAAGGGTTATCGTGTAGGTGACCTTCTAAGCTATAACCCGCAAACCGGCCCGAAGGACATCTATTCACAATGGGGAGGACAGGCCAGCATGCATCTGGTTGGCGTAGATGATAAGCCGATTCTGTTGCCAAACGGGTCGGATCCCTTAGATTATGTCGTTAGTCAGGTGGCAGCTATCAGCTTGCGAGGTGTCATGGCAGCGCAGCCACAGCGTGATGAATGTGCGGTGGTCATCGGACAGGGCGTAATTGGGGCTTTCTCCGCGGGTCTTCTAGTCAGTCAAGGCTGTAGGGTGATCGCTATTGATCTATCGGAGTCTAGACTTAAGCGTTCCTTAAGTTACGGTGTTCACGCTTGTGTCCAGGCCTCCGACCCAGATGCCGTGGAGCGTATTCTTGCCTATTGTGATGGCGGTGCCAACATGGTTATTGAAGCTTCAGGTTCCGCACAAGGCGTATCGCTTGCTCACAAGCTGATTCGTAAAACGCCAAATGTGTACCGCGATCCGAAAACGTATTATGTGAACCCTATATCTGGTTTTGTCGGCCATTGGCCGCGTATTGTCTATCAGGGTACCTATATCGAGAAAATAAGCCTTGATCCAAGGGTCGATTTACAATCAGAAGGCGTTCTCCTTCTAATGCCTGGGGACCGAGGGAACGAAGATAGGTTGAATGCGGTCGAAGCCATTCGGCGGAAAGTAATTGATCCCCGGCTTTATATCGATCGCGTGGTCCCATATACCGAAGCACCATCGGCATATGAACAATTACGCTTGCACCCGAATGACGTCTTCTCCGTCGTATTTGATTGGGCTCAATAACGCATAAAGAAAGGCCGAACAGCTAACAGGTTGATCTGTTAACATGTTCGGCCTTTAATGTGTATTAATCGTGGGCAACTAGCGCTCTATTGATCGGTATTTTGCCTGTGATCGCCTGTAAAAGATATTCAACCGTACAGTCAATATCCCCGTACGTATTCACAATCGTATCAATCGAAGCTTGGTATTCCTTATGAACGAAAGGATGGAAGTGAGAAACAAATATAATTGGCGTATCAAACTTTGTCCAGCCGCCCATCATGTTTCTCGCTATTTCGTCATGCAGTCGAACGACGTTCAGCCCGTAGCTTAGGCGGCTGCCGATTGAGCAAATGATTACATCGTACGTTTTGCTGGCAACGGCCTGAAATAAAGCGTCGGGACCGGGATCGATCCATTGATCCACCAAATTGGTGTATCGGCCGATCCCACGTTTCATTTTATCCAATAACTCCCCATAACGCTCGTGATTGTTCATAATGACAGCATGCAATACTTTCGTGTCCGGTAGAATGGGATAGGGGAGCAATCCTCCACGATCTCTAACCAACGTAATACTTTGTTTCACAACGTTCTCGGCTAATGCCGCGTGGACCGCTTTATCTGGTGACAGCTTGCCCAGAGCGGATTGCGTGTCTTGGAAAAGGCCGAACTGCTCTTTGAGCGACACAATTCTGCATGCCCGATCTCGGAGTGTCTCTAGAGACAAGCTGCCGCTATCGAATCTACGTTCCATCTCTGTGTAGAATCGCTCGTCCATTCTTGGGAACAGCAACATGTCACAGCCATTGGTCAATGCCGCCGCACAAGCATCATAGTAGTTCATATAGCCGACAACTCCGCCCATCTCAATCGCGTCCGAGACGACCAATCCCTCAAATCCCATCTCATGTCTCAGCAAATCAATCAGCAGCTTTTTGGAAACTGTCGCAGGCGGATAGAGTCCACGCTCATCCGGTTCGTCAAAGGCAGGGAACGCAATATGCCCTGGCATTAGCGTCATAGCACCCTGATCGATCAGGGTTTGGAAAACGCGTCCTGGCCCGTTTCTCCAAGCATCTGCATCGAGTGGTAGATCAGGCGTCGTCAGATGTTGATCCCAAGAGGAATATCCGTCACCGGGGAAGTGCTTAATCGTAGCCATCATACCGTTAGCCTGCAGGCCTGTCATATAAGCCCCAGCTATCTTAATGGCTTGTTCGGGGTTTTTACCTGCACTTCGTAGACTAACAACTGGACTGTCAGGATCTACCGCTAAGTCTGCCACAGGTGAGAACGTCCAATTGTAGCCAAGCTCTCCAGCTTCTATCGCCGTACTTGTACCAACCTCATAAGCTAGATCTGTCGAGTTTGTCTGGCTTAACCCCATCATATATGGAAACTTCGTTGCGCCTAGTATCATATTGCCAGGACCGCATTCGAGATCACTAACAATGAAAGGAGGGATGCTGCAAAAATGCTTAAAGCGTTTAATAATTTGCTGTAATTCTATCCGTTCCATGGGATGAAAGAACATCGCTCCGAATTCTTCAAGTCGCTCCTTGCCAACCAGACCGTAGGTCGGGCAGCATACTTGATTTAATAATTGTCTGAATGAAAGTGATTCAACTAATTTTTTAGCTCGTTCCGTTTGGCTGATTTTGTACTTCATCGATAGGCCTCCTTCGTTCGTTATTGGCTTCTAGCATTCACAAATGGATACTAGGATTCTAATTCGTTCTTTTGGGTTTTTAATTGTTTGACATTGCTTTTTAACGCGTATTCTTTAGGCGTTATGCCAAAATGCTTTTTAAATAAGCTAAAGAAATACGTTTCGTTTAAAACGCCTATTTTTTCTACAATTTCCCGTACGCTAATTTCACTTTCGGATAAGTATTCTGCTGCTTTGGCCAACCTTGTTTCATTGATATAGTCTGCAACGGATAGATGCATGGCATCTTTGAAGAGATTCCCTAGACGTCTTTGGGATATTTTCATAATAGAAGCAATGGATGCCAAACAGAGAGAAGGATCTTGGAAATGGGTCTCAATATACTCGGCTACTGTTTCTACAACGTAATGATTTACTTTATTTGTTGTACCTTCTGACTTTGTTTCCAAGGAATCTTTAATTGCACCAAAAATCGTTTCGTGGATACTGGTTAATGTCTCTTTCTCCATGAGCTGAAGTGAAAAGCTAGAGAGATCAATGAGAAGAGAGGGCGTTGCTGGTTCTGAGCTGGATTCCAACGTCTTCTTGGTCGTTTCCAATAGCCGAAAAGTTGAAGCAAGCGCATTATAATAGTTGAGTTGGCTAATATCGTCAAACAGCCGTCTCATAGTGTCCTCGATGTCAGCTAAGTTGCGTTTACGAAGAGCTTCCTGTAAGTGGGATTCAAGAATTTTGGCATAGCCTGTTTTTGGATTATCTTCATTAAGGAGCAATCCCTTGGCATCGAGAATAGAATTATGGCCATAGATAAAGCGGTAAACGGTTTGATCAAGTGCTTTATTATAGAGGGTATGTAACGAGTCAATCGTATTCGATATAGGACTGATAGACGCAGTAAATGTAATTTTATAAAACTGTTGAACATACTGTTGTGCTTCTTGAATGAATGATGTCACGTTGGTTTCAAAGCGCTCATGCTCTTGAGGAATACTAAGAATGAGAACAACATGATCATCCTTTAAATCAAGGCCTTCATTGATATAGGCTCGGGAAATCCATTCCGATGTGATGTTAATCATAGCGTAGCGAATGGTTTCTTTATCTTTGGAAGAAAAACTTCTTTGAAAGTCTTTATAGTTGTCTATTTTCAAAAGTAAAATCGCATATGACGTATCTAAGGGTAAGCTTATTTTCATTTCAAGAAAGATACGTTCTAGCTCGGCGTTATCCAATTTTAGATTTTCTGTCAGTATGCGATTTAACCAATAGTGCTTCATCACATCTCCGTATTGGTAAATTTGTTTGTCATAAAGCTTTAATTTTTCCATGGATTGCTTATAGACATAATCCAAATAGGATATTTCGTCGCCCTTTCCTCTTTGTTCGAATTTATGGAGACGACCAGATGAAATGGTTTGCACTAAATTGCCAATAGGACTATAGATTTTACGGGAAATACTGACGGAAATGACAATAGCCATCACAAGGAAAATGAGTGTTATAAAGATAATACTCGTCTTAAAACCTTGAATATACCCATACACTTCCAGGGTGGGTTGAATCTTCAATAACGTCATGTTAATACTATCGAGATAAAGGTAAGTTACTAAATACTGCGTGTCCATGAACTTACTTTTAAACGAGCTTTCAGCTTCTAAAGCTGAAGCGTTTTTGGTATGATTTTCAACCTCGTCCTTTAACCACTTTAATTTAGCCGTATGTTCTTGGTTTTCATCCACATCAATATAGTCACCATGCTGATCTAGGAGATATATATTATTTCCTTGTTGCCGATCAACCATATTGATTTGCTTAATGTTGCCGAGCAGCCATTCTGGTTTGACATTAATCACCACAGCACCGTTCGGTTTTTCAATATTCATTGAGGTTTCATACATAAAATAAGAAAGAACACGTTCACTTTTGTTAGTTTCATTTACTACTTTGTGGATATCGCGAAAAATGGGTTTTAATTTCGGCAGCAATTGATTTGAATTGAATAATGCTAACAATTGTGGATCATCGAAGAAAATGGGGGAACCTGCATTGTAAAATTGATCCAGATTACGATTATATACACTGATGGAGTGAATGTATGGATAAGAGGAGGTTAGCGAATTGACGACATTGTTAATGCGTGTGATGACGTCAACGATATTTTCCTGCTCCGCGTACATAATGGACGTAATGTCATTATTTAAATAGAGGGACTGCGTGAGTCGACTCATCGTTTCATTCATGATATTCGTATTATATTTGACTTGAAGCAGTATTTTTTTACTATTGTCCGATTCCTTATTAATCATTAAGCTTTGTGCATTTAAATAAATGATGACAGACAGAATCCCAACAATGAATAGAACGGATGCGCTGATCCACAAGACGATTTTCAAAAGAAAGCTTTTGGAAGCAAATAATGCGCGTAGTTTCATGGATTATCCTTCCTCTTCTGTGCCTTGTAGAAGTGAGAATAGCTTATATAAAACTAAAAGTAAATATAATTGGCGAATCTCATAGTAATGAACATAAATCATATAGTTAATAAATAAAAAGTGTCATTATTTAAAGCGATGGCGTTGTGTCTATCTTCATTTTCACATGGGTGACTCTGGGGCGAGTGGAACGAAATGGCCCAAACCTTATCCAATGGATTAGGTTTTTATTATTATTAATAAGGTTAATGAAATCGTTCCCTCATGCAAAATGTTTATGTTAAACTGGTTCATGTAGCTAATTATCACTAACCCACGCAATCACCCTTTTAGAGTAGATCATAGACTACAAGAATCGATTCCCCAACAACCCTCACTCTACTACGGACCGACTCTACGAAAAGGCGCTGAAACTATCTATGTTGTATTTGTACCGTTCTGTCCTTGGCTATTTAACGAATAGCAAAAGAATATTTACGCTTTTCTTCTTAGCGCTGCTATTCGAGCTATCCTTCGAGTACTTCACCTCCCTAAGTATTAAATACTTAATTGACGATGCGATTACGCCTCGGAATATGACGATCTTCTTTGGCTTATTACTAGCGCTACTAATTGGTGGAGTTTTGAATTTACTGATTGGCGTCGGCGGGGATTATGCCATGTCCAAATTAAATGAAACAATTCTCATTGGCTTACGCAAAGATCTCTACGAACAGACGCAAAAGCTTTCCGCTCATTTCTATTCGCGCTATCGGATCGGGGATATTGTCGCTCGTTTTACAATGGATATTCCGGCTGTGGAGCATGCGATGATGCAGACGTTTTCCACGTTAATTCTGGCGAGCCTTAGCATAGTGGTTGGTACAGTCCTATTGTTTGTCTTGGAGTGGAAGCTAGCGCTCGTAGCTTTTGTAGGCATTATTTTTATGTTTATCCCGCAAAAACTACTGAATAAACGAGCACAGCACTATAACGAGGAGTATGTGGGCATCGTAGAGTCATTTTCCAATAATATGGATGAGGAAATGAAGGCATTTAAGCTGATCCGTGGCTTTCAATTGCAAGACTCAATGAAGAAGAGATTCAATAAGCAGTTGCAAGTTTGGTTTAGACTAGGGGTCAAAAGGAGTTTCATTAACTCCAATCTGGAGCGTCTCCCCATTATGGTGTTGTCGGTCGTTAACGTGATTATCCTTGGCTTGGGGGGCTATTTTACCTTTCAAGGTACGATGACGATCGGTGATCTAATAGCGTTCTACTCGGTTTTCGATACTGTTGGTGTTTCGGTTATTCAATTCATGGAGGTCGTTCCGGATCTGATTGAAGGCGAAGTGGGCATCCGGCGCATTAATGAAGTGCTCGAGATCCGTCCCGATCTGGAGGATAATGAGGAAGCAATAGATAATCCGTCGATTACTAATGAGATTAAATTTGATAAGGTTACTTTCGGTTACACGGATGCGCATCCCGTCATTCAGGATCTGTCGCTCTCGATTCCCGTGGGCAGCTATGTTGCTTTGGTAGGTCCAAGTGGTTCTGGCAAAAGCACGCTGCTTCAATTGCTGATGCGTTTCTACGATCCGCAGCAAGGTTCGATCCAAATTGATGATCTGGATATACGTAAGATTCGTCTCTCTGCTTTGCTCACGCAAGCTGGCGTTATTTTTCAAGAGCCATATCTCTTCCATGCGACGATACGTGATAATCTGCTAGTAGGTCATCCTGATGCAACAGAAGAAGAGCTTATGAAAGCTACAGCTGCGGTTGAGGTTCACGAGGCTATTATGCAAATGTCGAGCGGCTACGATACCTGGATTGAAAATGATGGAGCCAACTTATCCGTCTCTCAGCGCCATCGGATTTCGATTGCCCGAGCGTTACTTCGCTCGAACGAGTTGACGTTCTTGGACGAAGTAGCGGCATCCTTAGATCCAGAGTCAGAAATAGCGCTGAATGAAACCATTTCACGCGTGAATCAAGGTCGCACAATCGTAGCC
This sequence comes from Paenibacillus plantarum, assembly GCF_013141695.1. Lineage (GTDB taxonomy): Bacteria > Bacillota > Bacilli > Paenibacillales > NBRC-103111 > Paenibacillus_E > Paenibacillus_E plantarum. Next base: position 1,505 of record NZ_WHNY01000090.1, on the reverse strand, counting down.
GTGTCGCATCGACTAAAAACCGTTTCACACGCGGATCTTATTTATTTTATCAAAGAAGGTAGAGTGCTAGAGTACGGGACTCATAGTGAGTTGATGGAGCGGCAAGGTGCTTACTACAGTCTGTGGCAGAAGCAGCAAGGCTTCCAATTATCGCATGATGGTGAAGTCGTTATCGAAGTGGACCGGTTAAGACAGATGCCATTCTTTGCTTATATGAACGAGGATCTCTTGCATGAAATCAAAGATTTGCTGACAACGGAGAAAATGACTAGCGCTCAAGATGTCTTCCGGCAAGGAGAAGCGGGCAATAAACTGTATATCATCGCACGCGGTAAAGTTGAAGTGACGAAACGCAATGCCCAAGGGGAGAACGTGCGAGTAGCTGTCCTTCAAGATGGGGATCATTTTGGCGAAATCGCACTGCTAAAGGATGCTCCACGAAACGCTAACATCACTGCGTTGACCGATTGCACCTTATTGTCACTGACTCGCAAGCAGTTACTGCCTTTATTGGATCGCTACGAGGATATGAAGGCGAAGTTGAATCAGTCGCTGAGCGAGCGGAGTTAAACGGTTAATGACTGCCAAAACGGTCACATTGGACCTGCCAACGAAAATCTACACAACACTTTCCTAAAAGCGCGTCATCTTTTATAATACTCTGCAAGGATATATATCGGTGCATTAGGAGGTCCATATACATGGAATTAATAGAAACATACAAGAGGTATAGACAAAATCATGTAGGAATTCACACGAAGGTACTAGATAATCATGTCCATGCAGGTGAATTCAAAGAGTCCGCGAAAATTCTAGGCATTCTTAATAACAATAATCGAGTGGTAATTGAATCCGTTGCGGAACAAGATGCAATGTATGATTTTAATATTTACTCAAATATTCGAAGTGGAAAAAGTACGTTATCTGCATTCGTTGATTTGTACTCGCCTGAAAGTAATGAAGAAGAAAAATTGTTAAGTGCGATGCTAGAATCCCATGTTTCGCTTTATGAGGTTCTGGAAATTCACGCGGAGGAGGGAACTCTTCTCATTACCGATATCCTTAACGGAGCGAGAAACCCTATTAAACTTGTAGATCTTAGTTTGAGTAAAAGCATGAGCAATAATATTTTAATATTTACTAGATTGATTGACCTTGGAGAGTTCAACATGACATCGGGACTAGGATTCATGTTTTCCGCCAATCATAAAGATTTCATCATGAAGAGAACTCAGAAAATGTTAAAAAAAATGAAAACAGGTGACTCGATGACAGATAGATTTGTTGTTTTCTTTAATTTAAATCGTTCGGATGGAATACAAGTGTTTTTTGAAAATGTAGAGTAAGAAGGATTGGTATACTTAGAAAAGTAGTTAGCTAATTGGAAAAATAAAACATTGCATTCTTTGTCGAAACCATGCTATATTACAACTCCGGCCGCAAGACAGGCAGGCGAGAGTAACTGAAAGTAACTCGAAAAAAAGTAGTTGCACATTAAAAGTAAA
>NZ_WHNY01000089.1 GCF_013141695.1 Paenibacillus plantarum | reverse complement strand
AGAAGCCCGAGATGTGTTTTCCCAATTTGCAGCACATTTTCCTGCCCACGTGCAACAAGTGTCACTGAATCTCGAATCAGATGATGATAGGAATCCGTGAACAGCAGGATCCAGTAGAGCAAGATAATCGGGCTCAAAATAGCAACAGTACGAATAATGGTTCTTCGACTTATCCCTATGAAGGACATGATAACGCCCAATATCATCACTGGAGAGTAGTAGAGGGGAATCTGCTGGACATTGCGCCACATCAATTTGTCCTCGAGCGTAACTCCAAGGATCTCATAAATGCTAAATATGCATTGCATAGACATTAGGGCCATCGTGACCGTGAAGTAGATAGACTCAGGTGTTTTGCGAAAGCGGAGACCACAGACGAATAAAATCATAAAAACAATGCAGCTAAGAAGAATAGGGAATGGATATCCGCCTTGTAAAATCATAATAAAAGTCCCCTTTGTGATTCTATCTATCTGACTTTCTTTTCATCCTAGCATATCCCTAAAAAGATAGTAACAACTCTTTTTCAGAAAAGGAAAGAGACACCCTCTCGGGTGCCCCTCGCTCACATCTATTACTAACTACTATTTCTTCGCAGCCGCATACAAATCGTTCATTTCCTTCACCAAATCATCTCCACCCGATTTCTTCCAAGTTTCAAAAGCAGCCTTCAGAGCCGCTTCGTCACTTTGACCGACGATGAATTTAATACGCGCATCGTTGATGATATTATCCAGCTGTTGACCTTTTTGCGAGTACACGCTGGAGATGAATGGCTCAACTGGGTTGGCCACAATGTTTGCTTCTGCATCTTTTTGAATCTTCGTCGTTTGCAAACGAAGCGGTGTTTGCTTCACTTTCAAACCGCGATCTTCCGGAATAAATGGCAGCATTTGGTTCAATCCTTCGACTTCGGACTCGAGAAGTGCTGTATCTTTACTCACCACAAGCGCGTCTCCATCTTTCGTATAATGCTTGCCTTCGATACCGTAGCCAGCTAACGTTTGAAGATCAGGCTCATTCATTTGATCTAAGAATTTCAGTACACGTTTCAGTTCCTCTTCCGTCTTCACTGTCGATTTCGAAACAGCTAGAATACCTGCAAATCCGGAGGTAGGCAATGCTTTCAAGCCATTTTTACCTGTAACACCAATCATATTATCTACATAATGAATGTTAGGATTATCTTTGCCATCCTTGGCAAGCGCTGCATGAATTTTATCATCCATACGTGCGGCATTGTCGGTTACGTCTACGATGACCCCTGCTTGATTGTTGGCAATTGGATCGTTCCACTTCGCTGAATCAAACACAGCAAAATCCTGATTAATTAACTTCTCGTCATATAGTTTCTTCATAAATTTAAGGGCTTCCAGATATTCGGCGGTTTGATGTTCAGGTACGAGCTTACCGTCTACAACGCCCCATTTGTTCGGTGCACCGAACCAGAGTTTCATAATATCAAAGCCGCTTGCCCATTGCCCCGTCCATTTGACCAATACCATGCCGTATGTGTCGTCTTTGCCGTTTTTGTCAGGATCTTTTTCTTTAAACGCTTTGAGCATGTTGTAGAAATCATCAATCGTTTTTGGAGGTTGCATACCAACCGCTTCCAACCAATCTTTACGATAGTTAATCCCATTCCGACCCAAAGCACGTCCACGGTAAATACCGTAGTTTTTGCCATCAACCGACGAGTTGTTCATAATGACTTCGTTCGCTTTGCTGAGGTTCGGGTAATCCTTTAAATATTTCCCGATTTCCCAGAACGCCCCCGATTTGGCTGCGTTTACAAAGCTTGGATTTTTCACATCACCAACATAAATGATCTGAGGCAGCTTGCCTGAAGCCAATGTAATATTAAATTTATCTGTGTAGGAAGCGTTCGGGACCCACTCCAGATGAATATTGGTGTTCGTTTTCTTTTCAATTTCTGTTGTAACAGGACCATCGTCTTTCGGGAAATTCGTTTTGAAGATCGGAAGCATGATGCTTAGATCCAGTGGGGCAAGATTCTCTGGCGCTTTGGTCGGTGTAGCTGCTTGTGTGGTTGAGGCGGATGCTGCAGGTGTTGCTGTTCCCTCTTTGTCACTGCTGCAACCAACGATTGTTGTCATGACAGCTGTGCCTACGGTTGCTGCGGCAACCCATTTCTTCGCATTTCTCTTCATCTAAACATGCCTCCTCTAGGTTATGGACTTGCCTTTATCGTAATCCGTTACCCCTTGACCGAGCCGATCAAGACCCCTTTGGCAAAATGTTTTTGCAGGAACGGATAGACAAGCAAAATTGGAATGGTGCCCACGACGATAACGGCCATCTTGATGGATTGCTCGGGCGGTTTCACGAAATTCGGATCCATGGCATTGATATCCCCTGCTGCCGCTTGAGATAGTAAAACAATCTGTCTGAGCATGACTTGCAGCGGCCATTTGGAGGGATCGTTGATGTACAGTAATGCTGAGAAGAAGTTATTCCAATGACCTACGGCATAAAATAAAGTGAAAGTGGCCAATACGGGCATTGATAGCGGCAGCACGATCCGCCACAGAAGCCCAAGCTCTGTACAGCCATCAATCTTCGCGGCTTCCTCCAATTCGGGAGGGATCTCTTGGAAGAAATTTTTGACAATAATCAAGTTAAAAGCGCTAATCGCGCCAGGAATCATTAAAGCCCAGTAGGTGTCCAGCATGTGCAGCTGACGTACAACCAAGAAGGTTGGAATTAATCCGCCGCCAAACAGCATGGAGAAAATAATTAGATTTAGTACCGTATTTCGTCCCATTAGCCCACGCTTCGATAAGGCATAAGCCATTGTAACAGTGAAGAACAAGTTCACAAAGGTACCAAGAACCATGACGTACAGCGATACCCCAATACTTTTCAAAATCGTATCTGTTGAGAAAATAAAGCGATAAGCAGATAAAGTAAACGTCTCTGGTATGAGAAACACGGAACGTTGTGTCAATTCTGCATCCGAAGCGAACGACCCTGCTATGACATATAGAAATGGTAGAATGGCAACGATCCCTATAACGCCAAGTACAACATAATTCGTTACATCGAAGATGGTTCCGGGAACGCTCTTATATTGCTTTGCCAAAACCCCTCTCCTCCTTTACCTATCATATTCGTATTAATAAATGCCGGATTGTCCGAACCTCTTCGCTGTCCAGTTCGCGCCGAGTACCAAGATGACGCCAATGACCGCTTTAAACAATCCAACAGCTGTACTGTAACTAAATGCTCCTTGCGTAATCCCCATCATATAGACGTAGGTATCAAATACTTCAGCTACTTCCCTGTTCAATGGATTCAGCATGAGGAAAATTTGTTCAAATCCGTTGTCCAACACATCCCCCATCCGCAAAATAAGCAGAATGACGATCGTACTGCGAATCGACGGCAGTGTAATGTGCCACAGCTGTCTCCAGCGGTTAGCGCCATCCACGATGGATGCTTCGTATTGTTCCACATCGACTCCCGCAAGCGCTGCAAGGAAGATAATCGTACCAAACCCGCATTCCTTCCAAATCGTTTGCATAATAATCATCGGCCGGAACCATTCCGGACTAGCTAAGAAGTCAATTTTGTGCCCCACATATTTCTGCAAAAGCTCATTAACCAATCCGTCTTGTGTCGTTAGGAAAACATAAGTTAAGCTGGCCACGATGACTAATGATATGAAATGCGGCACATAAATTAATGTTTGAATGGTTCGTTTATACATATTGACTTTGATTTCATTTAATAGGAGTGCAAGCACAATCGGTGCCGGAAAGTAAAACACCAAATTATATAACGAAAGCAACAACGTATTGCGGAGGAGCATGACAAACTCTGGATTTTGAAAAAACACACGAAAATGTTCCAAGCCAACCCAGTCACTCTTCCAAAAACCAAGAAAAGGCTGATAATTCTTAAAGGCAAGCAGCACGCCCCACATGGGCACATATTTAAAAATAATGAAATACAATAAGCCTGGTGTTAACAATGCATAGATCCATTTATCCTTGCGCAACCTAGCCCACACCTGTGATCTGCGAAGCCCTTTCGCCTCGGTCACCTGAATCAGCTCTCTGTTGTTAGGAGCAGCTGCCTGCTTCATCCTTTTCACCTCCATGTCATGATCGCCTTGTGAGCGTTTGTAGCCCTATTATGCATCGCCTGTGATTTACCGCCTATCAGACATTCTTGTAAGCCCTTCCAAATGGTTGATTTCGTGTTGCATCAAGAAAGTGCAAACCCTTCAAAACAGTTGAAACTTCCTATTTTACCCAGCAAGAATGTGTTATTGCCCCTGAGTAAAATAGCACTTATAGTAGAAACTATCTTTCTAAAGAAAAGGATGGATGATGGTAATGGGTAAAAAGTTATATCATGGCGCGGCCTGGTATCCTGAGCTTTGGGATCAATCGGTCATTGAACAAGATATCGTTCTTATGAAGCAAGCAGGCATGAATGTTGTGCGCATCGGCGAATTCGCCTGGTCTAATATGGAGCCAACGGAGGGGAATATTGACCTTGGATTTTTTGTGCAAATGGTTAACCTTCTCCATCAAAATGGGATAGATACGGTTATGTGTACGCCGACTCCAACACCGCCAATTTGGTTCACGCACGGTCATCCGGAACGGATGTATGTGAATGAGCAACTGCAAGTGATGGGACATGGGTCGCGTCAGCATGCATGTACGAATCATCCTTATTTTCGTGAAAAAGCGTCCATTATTACCGAGCATATTGCGCGGGCTATTGGACGCTTGCCAGGTCTGATCGGTTGGCAGATCGATAATGAGTTCAAAGCGCATGTATCCGAATGTATGTGTGGAACCTGTCTTGTACAATGGCATGAATGGCTGGAAGCGCGTTACGAAACCGTTGAAAAGTTGAATGAGGCATGGGGCACACAAATTTGGAGCGAATACTATCATAGCTTCGAGCAAGTACCGCAGCCTGGTCCTGCGCCGTTCTTGCACAACTCTTCCCTCAGTACGATGTACCAACTATTTTCGATGGAGAAAATTGCGGAGTTCTCCGATGAACAAGCGGCGATGATCCGCCAATTTTCGGATGCACCGATCACACATAACAGCAGCGTCGCTTTCAGCGTAGATAATGAGCGTTTATTCCGCGAATTGGATTTTGCGTCGTTCGATACGTATGCAACCTACGATCATCCAGCGAACTACTTATTAAATAACGACCTGTGGCGCAACTTTAAGCGCGGTCGAGATTACTGGATCATGGAAACGAGTCCCTCCCATGCGGCCTCACTTGCAAGCTACGCAAAGCCGCATCCTAATGGCTATCTCAAAGCGGAAGCTGTTGCTGCTTATGCACTCGGAGCAGAAGCCTTCTGTTATTGGCTCTGGAGACAGCAGCGAGCAGGCTGCGAGCAGCCACACGGCTCTGTGATCAGCACATGGGGCAAGCCTACGGTTGGTTTCCCTAATGTGTTGGAAGTCGAACAGGCTAGACAAGAAATTGAAGCCACTATCTTAGCGACTCGACCTACGCAAGCCGAAGTTGCCATGACTTATTCGGATCGCTCCAAAGCGTTTCTGAAAACCGAACCGCATCAAAAGCTCAATCATCGCGGACTTGTAACCAGCTTCTACGAGCGGATACTCCATCTAGGACTTCACCGGGACATCGTGCCAGAGGGTGCCGAGCTAGCCGGGTACAAGCTGCTGTTTACACCATTCCTCCCTTATATCTCATCGGATCTGATGAAGCGTGCTTCTGCGTTCGTTGCCGAAGGCGGTGTTTGGGTGGTTGGCCCTCTCTCTGGCGGACGCACCGAAGAACACACCATGCATACGAATGCTGCACTCGGTGAGTTGGAGCACCTAGCCGGGGTGGAAACGGTCTACACGTTCCCCATGGACGGCAGCGGATCCATCGGCAGCGCCTTTGGCGTCGCTGCACCGCTTTCGCTTTGGAGCTCCGTCTTCGAGCCGAAGGAAGCTGTCGCCGTTGGAACCGTCGAATCGGGACTGACACCGGGGCTGGCCTTCATTACTGAGCGCGCCTATGGCAAAGGCAAGATCGTCATGCTTGGCTCTATGCCGACCGGCGAGGAAGGCGAGCAATTGTTGAACAAGCTCATCCTGCGGTATGCGGATGATGCTGGGGTGCAACTGCGAACTGATGTAACAGCAGGTACCATTGTTGCACCGAGACATGGAGATGGCCGCGATGTATGGGTCGTGGTTAATATGGACGGTGCGGGCGGCAGCGTAACTCTTCCACGTGATGGCGTCGACCCGATCACAGGAACAATCTACCTGAAGGGGCAGCTAACAATTGGCCGATATGAACACAAAGTAATTCAATTCACAGCTAGGTAACAACTTCACTTTACTGGATAAGTAAATGCAAATTCGCTAGCTCCAATGGGTATAAGCACTGACAAGCAGCGTCCACCTCACATACGCTGTCTAAAAAGAGGTGTACTCCTATGCCCACGTATAAAAGCAGTTCAATCAAGAGCAAATGGCGTAAAACCAAATGGTTGCTTCAACAACCTCAATTACGCCACTATGTCCCTCGAACGTTGCTTTTTACGAAAACTAATTTGCATATGATGCTGGATGATTATAAAACAGTCTTTTTCAAACCTACGGATGGTTCCGGCGGTTCCAATATTATCCGCATCAAGCGGAAGACGAAAGGCTTCCAAACGCAATTGAATCATACAAAAAACTTCTATACCACGCGGAAGATACTGCTTAGCAAATTGTCCAAACATGCGGGTAAGCGTTCCTATTTACTCCAGAAAGGGATTAAGCTCGCCAAGACGAAAGGCAGACCTTTCGATATTCGCGTCATGGTGCAAAAAACGAATAAAGGTGAATGGGTCAGCACTGGCCTTTTCGCCAAAATCGGCAGACAAGGAAAAGTAGCTACGAATTATAATCAAGGCGGATCCATTGGCTATTTCAAGCCCACTATGCGGGGAGCAGGCTATTCTACACCTGATATTCAAGAACGTGAAGCGCAATTGAAGCAGCTAGGCGTGGAAGTTGGGTATGCTTTTGAAGATCATAATCGAGGATTCCGAGAACTGGGTCTCGACGTCGCGATTGATTCCAAAGGGAGACCGTGGATTCTAGAAGTGAATACCCGACCTCAGTTCTATCCGCTGAAGAACATGTCTAATCGTAAGCTGTATCGACGCATGGTGGACATTGGGAAACAGTATGGACGATCCAAATAATGTGAGGACATACGCGAAAATTAAGCGGTATCGATGGACTGAAAATAGGTCCTGGATACCGCTTTTTATTTTCAAACAGCTTTCGTGATAAAATTGAATTAGGAAAGCCATGCAAACTCCCCTTTTCATCTCAATTACTGCAGGAAGAAAATATATTTTTCTTTTTTTTCAATACATGATAGAAATCATATGTCCTTTGGCATCAAACATTGTAGTGGGAGAATGAAAGGATGGCAGGTCATTGGAAAAGGTTAGATTAGATGAGCAACAGGAGCTCGTACAGCGCGCGCGTTCTGGTGATCGGGAGGCATTCGGTGAATTAGTACGTTATCATCGGAGTAAAGCTCTCGGATGGGCGAATACAATCGCGCAAGACAGCTCGATTGCCGAAGACATTGTGCAGGAGGCCCTCATTAGAGCATTCCTACACATGGGTACCTTGATGAATCCGGAGCGTTTTATTCCTTGGCTGCAACGAATCGTTCGCAACCAGGCATATATGAAAATGCGACGCGGCGGACCTTATGGCAAGGAACGGCCTTTCTCTGACTTCAGGCAAAAAGCCGGAGACACGTCGACGGTTGATACCGATTGGAGCGATATTGACGAAATTTTATTACGTCTATCCCGCTCTGCTACGGAAGAAGCACAGTTTCGTGCTGATCCAGCGGTTTCATTAGTACGAACGGATATGTTCCAGTGTTTGCGCGATTTACTTTCATGCCTTGGCAAGCGGGAAAGAGCTATATTTGAAGCTCATTTTTTCGATGAACTGACGCCAGCCGAGATTGCCTCACTGTTTCAAACAACGACTGCCAACGTTTACAACATATTGTCAAGATCCAAATCCAAAGTCTATCGAGAGCGAATCCGTGTTTCCCTTAACAGCTATGTACAGAAACGAGCAGCATTAGGTCGCCCAAAACGTGCCATTCTGGCCTCTCCCCCAATCTAACATTCTCATGAAGGTGGTATCCTAACATGATTTCTGAACGACTTATCCAGCGTGATTGGACGAAAACAATGACTTCCGCTGCAAGTGCCGTATATGGAGCGGTCAGTTACACGGATAAAAAAGCGCTCTCCCTTGTAGACGTTATGGGGTTCACTGGACACGCCTTTCGGCTTAATATCGATCCAATTGAAGTAAACGTCGCAGGTCCAACATCTTTTCCTGGAGGTTATATTCTTCGCAGGAATTTATGCAACTTGGGCTATACCAGCAATATGGGAGAAGCCTCTACACCTGTATCTCCTGACAATTTGGAGCAAACAATAGCACTTATCCAGCGATCTGTTGACAAAGGCTATCCAGCTATTGTTTTCGATCTATTTATTCCGGAATTCGGACTGATTTACGGTTACGACGACGATATGCAAATCTTTAATGCTAAGGATGTCTCCCAAGAGGGTACAATTACATACGCAGATTTCGGTCGACCTAAAATTCCTGTCTTATTTTTAGTCACAATCGAAGATAGTCTTCCTCACTCCAAATATGAGATGCTCCGTATGGCACTGGATATGATTGTGGAACACGCTCGTGGGCGCGAGTGGACATATAACTTCAAAGACCGTTATACGCAAGGACTAAAAGGGTATGATGCGTGGATCCAAGTTATGGAGAATCGAAACGCTGAGGAATTCGGTAATGCTTACAACATTGCGGTTGCAGCTGATGCTAGAGAATTTGCTGTCAAGTTCCTTCAAGAAATGTCCATCAAATGGGACGGCAGCAATGTCGTGGAACGAACAGTCCGAAGCAAAGCGGCAGAGGCTGCTGCTCATTATGAAACCGTGGCGGAAGCTTTAAGTGATTTACGCGAAATCTTCCCTTTCCCTCAAGGCGGTCAGCCAAAGAATCCAATCCTAGCAGATAGCGCTATTAAACTGTTAAATATTGCGAGAGAAGCGGAAACTAAGGGTATTGAGGTTCTCGAAAAGCTATTGCACTTTATGAAAGCCTATCACTCGGATATTTGGATTAAACCGACGTCGAGTTGATTATTTAAGAGCTATTAGAACACTACGCGAATATGAAATAAATTGAATCTCATGCTAAATGAAAAGTAACGGCCCATGCGTAGTTGCATGGGCCTCTCTAAATTTATCGATGTTGTTCATATCTATTCAATCGGGTTAACTTACGTAGTAGGGTTACCTCTTCTTCTGTTAAAGGCGGTCCCTCTGCTGCGTCGATATTGTCCAACAATTGATGCATTGAGCTGGCTCCTGGGATGGTCACAGCGACCGTTGGATGCGATAATGCATAGCGAACTGCAAGCTGGCTTAGATTGCGATCACTTGAATCGGCTAGCTCCTGTAATTGGGGATGAAGGGTGTAAAGTGATTCTACTGTGTAATCAAGATATCCTTTCTGAAGCCGCCCCTGTCCTCCGCTCGACAGAATTCCTTTCGACACTGGACCGCGAGCTATCATACTGACCGAATGTTCGGCAAGCCAAGGCAACACGGCTTCCTCCGGCCGTCGATCCAATAAGCTATATTGACTCATGACGCTAACCATCGACGAGCGGTTTGTATATTCACGAATGACATTAGGACGAATCGAGGAAATACCATAATAGCGAATGATCCCCTCATGCTTCAATTGTTCAAAGGCTTCGATCGTCTCATCAATCGGATCCTCCAGTGTACCCCCGTGCAATTGATATAGATCAATGTAATCCGTGCGCAGCCTTTTCAAACTATCTTTGACCGCGGAGAGTATGTATGCTTTGGACGCATCCCATGCCCAGCCATCTTGGCCTGGAATTCGTCGATTACCCACTTTCGTGGCTATAATAAGTTCCTCACGGCGGCGATCACGAATCGCTTGTCCGACGATTTCTTCATTGAGACCTTCTTCGTACAAATCTGCCGTATCTAAGAAATTTACCCCTAGATCCAATGCTGCATGAATCATCTCGATTGCGAGCTGTTGATCTGTGCCTAACGACATGCAGCCTAAACCAACCTCACCTACCATGAGCTCCGAAGTGCCTAATCGATTCCGTTTCATTCGTATGTTTCCCTCCGATATTGTGTTCTAACACCTATATGATATCTCAAAACGGACATTTCCGGCTATGTACGAACAAAACGATTTGAGAACCGAATACCCGTGAAGGAATAATAAAGTCTTTTTACTTGTTTATATGGCGTTTATAATTATTGTTTAAATTTATAACTAATACATAACCACTAGGAGGACATTCCATATGCTCCACGCCACAATCGAGGTAATAAATCTGTTCCTTGCCGGGTTACTTGCCGGAGAAGAATTTGTGATTTTCTACGGTGTCCGACCTCCGCTCGCTGCTCTACCAGACCAACCGCATATCCAACTCCGTCAAGCACTTATACGCAGACTACGCGTACTGGTGCCTTCTATCTACATGCCGACTTTGTTTTCAGGGGTTGCCATATTAACACTGAATACCGGCCCTGGACTCCGCTTACAAGTAGCAGGCGTGATTGCTTTACTGAGTTGGATCTTGATCACACTGTTTGGAACTGTTCCGATTAATAAGAGCATTTTGGATTGGCGCCCCGAAGCCCCACCAAGTGGTTGGCAATCGGTCATAAGCCGATGGGTTCAATTAGATCGGATTCGCTTCTGGTCTGCGGTCATTGCATTCGCATTATTCTTGATTGCAGTGGCGATGCAGTTGGCCGGAAATTAATCCGTGATGGATAACACACAAAAACCTCCAGCTTTTTTTCGAACAGTTACGGTATGAGCCGTAAAATCCGAAATGAACTGGAGGTTTGACGTCAACTATTCACTGCTTAACAACCATTTCCAAAACTATTTTTCTTCGAATTCAGCACCTCAGCAAGGAATGTCAAGGTTAACCCTTGCCCCCAACCTTGAATGCGTTTGTCCGGCACGCCTTTGTAACCTTCAGCATTTTTCATGACAGCCGTTCCTGCGGATACACCAGTTACTGTGCCATCCTCGGTAATTCGCGCTAAGATACCGTCGATCGACTTCTGTGTATATTTGTTGTACAATCTCCCGCGTGTAAGCAAAGCAGTGGCAATTCCGGCTGATCCTGACGTCTCCAGTGGAGCTGTCGGGTCATTCAGAATGGTGTGCCACAAGCCTGATTCATCTTGCAATCGAACAATTGCGCTGAGTTGATCACGCAATGAGCCATCAATAATCATGAACGAAGGATGCGTAACTTCTACGAGATGAAGTGCGCGTGCCATCGTGAGCGCAGCCCAGGAGTTCCCGCGTGCCCAGAACATAGCGGACATATTATTTTGAGCAATATTGTCCCATCCATGATAGTACAGGTTGGTTCTCGCATCTTGCAGGACGTTCTCATGTCCATGATACTGCTTCAAGCCAAGCTCGAAATAGTCATTATTATTCAGTAGTGTACCAACACGAAGCAGGAAGTAACCAGCCATAAACATCGTATCTACCCAAGCTTGTTCTGGAAAGTTATATGTTTCGGAATTAACCGTATGTTGGAGGATATCTTCTCCAAACCGCTCCGCTTTTGTCGCAAGGAATTCCGCCATTTCCTTCACCGTGTCTAGATATTTCTCTTCTTTTGTCACGTCATATAGAGTAAGAAGGGAGTGTCCGATGGACACCGCATTGACCGAAAGCTTCGGCAAGCCATCCTCCATATTTTCATCCACCCAAGCCTTCAATCTAGTTAGATACGATTCATTCCCTGTTGCTGCATAAGCTTCACAAACTCCATAAAAGGCGACACCACCTGGCCAATCCCATCCGAAGTCCATACGAAACGTGCGATCTACGACTCGGTCGATGGCTGATCTGATATCATTTTCCTCAAATACTAATTTCGGCATGTCTATAAGCTCTCCTCTCATCTTCTATCCTTTCAAGCCGCTTGTGCTAATCCCGTCAACAATGTACCGTTGGAAAATGAAGAACACGACAACAATCGGTACCAGTGACGCGGAAGCCATTGCGAACATGCCGCCCCAATTGTTCACTGACTCTCCATCCAAGAAAAGTTTCAAGGCCAGGGACACAGGGTACATACTCGGCTTATTTAAGTAAAGCAGCGGGTTTATGAAATCTTCCCAGCGCCAGTAGAAGGAGAAGATCGTTGATGTAATGAGCGCTGGCACGATAAGTGGAACCAAAATCCGGAAAAAGATGCTGTATTTACTGCAGCCGTCCATTTTAGCAGCTTCATCGAGCTCAATGGGAATCGTCCGAATGAATTGCATAATCAGGAAGATAAAGAAGGGAATTGCAAAGAACTGGGGCACGATGATCGGCTTAAAGGATCCAATCCATTCTAACTTCGCAAACAATACGTATTGCGGGATAATTGTAACATCGTGAGGCAACATCATCGTTAGCATCATACAGCCGAACCAGAAGTTTCTTCCGACAAAGGGAATACGGCCAAACGCATAAGCAACGAGGGCTGAACTGGCCACCGCTCCGATCGTAGACAGGATCACGATATAGAACGAGTTCATGAAAAAGCGACCGAATGAATTGCCTGCGAAACCTCTCCAGCCTGTTTGAAAGTTCTCCCAAGCGATCTTGCTCGGAATCAAGCTGTAAGCGGTTGAAAAAATTTCACTATTTGGCTTCAACGAGCTCGCAAGCAACCAAATGATGGGGTACATCATCACAAGTGAACATAGGACTAAAAGGAGATGATAGCCAAAGCGTCTGTAGTTATTCGAATGTGCCATGTTATTTCTCTCCTTTGTTTTCGTAGTAAACCCAGTATTTTGATGTTTGGAAAATAACGAGTGCAATGATACCCACAAGTATTAGCATGACCCATGCCATTGCGGAAGCATAACCCATTTCGTAGAATTGGAATGCTCTGCGGTATAAGTACAAAGAATAAAGTAAGGTATTGTCCAGCGGTCCACCTTCGCCGCGTGAGATGATATAGGCTGGCGTAAAAGTCATGAACGCAGAGATGGTTTGCATAATCAGGTTAAACAAGATAATTGGGCTGAGCAACGGAAGCGTAATTTTGAAGAACTGGCGAATTTTATTCGCACCGTCTACGCTAGCTGCTTCATAATAAGACGCTGGGATGTTTTTGAGACCTGCAAGGAAGATGAGCATGGAAGAACCGAACTGCCAGACGGACAAAGCAATCAGTGTCCATAACGCCGTCGACGGGTTTCCGATCCATGATGTATCTGTGTGAATCCCAATAACACCAAGTGCGGAATTGACCAAACCTTTATCTCCGAACACTTGCGTCCACATGATTGAAACTGCCACGCTGCCCCCGATCAAGGAAGGCAAGTAAAACGAGGAGCGGTAAACGCCGATACCTGAGACAGCTTTATTAAGCAGCACTGCTACCATTAACGCGAATGCGAGTCGAAGTGGCACGCTGGCGAACACGTACGTAAAGGTTACACTGACGGATTTCCAATACTTGTCGTCCGCGGTAAACATTTTTTCATAGTTGTCAAAACCGATAAAATTCGGTGCATCAAACAAGTTGTAATCCGTAAATGAATAAAAAAGCGATGAAATGATGGGATACAGTGTGAAGATGAGAAATCCCAGAATGAAAGGGGAAGCAAATATGTACCCCACCAGGTTATCGTTATAACGCAGCTTGTTCATTGGTGATCAACCCCTAACCTTGATTTATGAAGCGGAAGCCTCGCTTCCTCTCTTCTCTATCTTTATTATAAAAGAGTTGATTCGCTGCCAGAAGGCAAAAAACCGTTCTGTTTGTATAAATAACAGAGTGATAATAGCGGTTACATCGTACTATTGGAAGGTCATTTCTATCGTGGGGTGCGGCAGGCTCAGGTGTTACGTAGCCTCAACTTTTGATTGATCACTAAAGCTGACGATCCCGTCTCAACGATGAAAAGCCCCCGCACAAATTGCTATGCGGAGGCTTCGGAGCAAGCTTATTTTTTGTTTTTAGCTAAAATTGCGTTCGCGTCCTTACGGAATTTCGCTGCGCCTTCTTCAACTGTCAATTTTTTGTACATGATTTGTTCAGCCGTATCTTTAAGCAGTTTCTCTACTTCAACGGAACCAATTGGGCTTGGCGGATCCATTGGAGAAGCGTTTTTCTCTGCCCATGCTACGTACTCAAATACTTTCTTTTGTTCAGGCGTCAATAGCGGCATCAAAGCTTCTTTTACTTTGGAGGAAACGGGTACACCGCGCTCGCCCATGATAATTTTGTTCGCATCGATATCATTGATCAAGAAGTCAACGAATTTGGCTGCTTCTTCTTTGTTCTTCGAGCTTTTGGACACAGACCAGAACATACTTGGTTTCAAGAATAGTGCTTTGTTTTGACCCCAGCTTGGCGTTTTCATGATATCCAGCGAACGCTTCGCTGCTGTATTGAAGCCAATGAACTGGTTAGACCAAGCGAAAGTTGCAGCCGCATTGCCTAGCACCATTTCATCGTCTTCTGCCGTTCCTTTTTTCTGTGCTAACTTATCTAGCGGCAGCAAGTAACCGGAATCATACCATTTTTTGTACATCGTGTAGTAGTCAACAAAGGCTTTATCATCGGCATATCCGAGACTAGCGCCATCAGCCGCGTATAGCTTTTGACCAACACTTCTCAGATAGAACGGGAAGTATACGTCATGACGAAGGTCACCAGCGAGCAACTTGCCTTTGGCTTTCAGCGTCGCGCCGACAGCGTCCAAGTCACCAAATGTCCAATCATCCTTCAAGGTAATGCCATTGTCTTTCAACATTTGCGGATCGATGGTTCCACCTAGGGCATTGGATCCTGCATTCATGGCAACCAGTTTACCGTCAATTTTACCACCGGAAAGACTGTTTTCAGCAATATCTTTCACATTCAACACACCGCTTGTTGTAAATGGTGTCAAATCTTCCAATTGCCCTCTAGTTCCATATTGTGTCAGGTAGGAAACGTCCATTTGAAAGACGTCTGGCAGTCCGTTTGCAGCAGCCTGTGGTGCAAGCTTCTTCCAATAGTCGTCGAATGCGGCATACTCCGATTCGATTTTCACATTCGGGTGCTTCTGCTGGTACAATTCAATCACTTTCAATGTATAGTCATGACGTGCTTGTCCGCCCCACCATGAAACGCGCAAAGTAACTGGATCTGCTTTGGCACTTGTCGTTGGTGCTGCACTTGCTGCTGGGCTTGTGCCTGTGCTCGGTGTGCTTGTTGATCCGCTAGAACCACTTGTACCGCAACCTGCAAGTAGTAACGCGGCCGAGATTACTGTAAACATGACTTTTTTCATCTGTTATTTCCTCCCCAAAGTTGTAATCGTTTTCTTTCTACTCGTATTATGCCGCTGGAAGGAGCAAACGTTAATCCAAAATACAGACCTATTTGTTTAAAATGCAGAGGTGTCTGTCGATTTCATGTACTCCGATGGGGTTGAACCTCGGTATTTTTTGAATACTTGACTAAAATATTGTGGATTGTCACCGAAACCAAGTCGTTCAGCGAGTTCGAAAATTTTGATATCCGCATCCTCAGCGATCAACTCGGTGGCTCTATTTATTCTTGCTTTCATGACATAATTGGAAAATTTCTCACCTGTTTCCTTCTTGAATAGTTTCCCGAGATAGTCTGCATTCATATACAGCATTTCATGCGCTACCCAATTCAAACTGAGCTCGGAGTTCCCTAGCTGAGAAGTAATTACATCAATAACCTTTTGAACAATCGCACTATGCTTCACTTTGTTAAGTCCATAGAATCGTTCCGTCATCGTAATGACAACATTCTCCATAAACGTTTGAATCGTTTGCAGTGTGTTCATTTCAACAATCAAGGGAATTTGGGTGAAATAATGATTCATTTCTTCGGGTGCGCACTGTCGAACAAGCGATACAAATTGCTGAATGACGTACGATTTCGTTACATCAATATCAAGCTGAGCTTCTTTCAATCCCCCAATAAAAGCACGTAAAGCTGCTTCCGCTTCCTCACGGTGGCCGGATCTTACCGACATATTGAGACGTTCCTCATCCCAACCCAGCTCCTTCGGTGAAGCTTCTTGAGAGCCTTCGGTATCCTTACGAGTAATGAGACTGCCTTCCCCCAAATAAAAGCGATAGTTCAGCAAATGAAGGCATTGCCTATACAGCGTTCTTGCTTGAGTTATGTGGCTAGGCTCACTAAGCGCGATCGTGACATCCCTTTTATAATAACTTTGAAAAGTGTCTCGTATATGATAGATTCGCTCATGGAGCTGATCCATTTGATCTGATTCTTCCAGTAATATTAAGACATGATTCCCAATTGTCGTACTGAGGAGAGGGCTAACTAGGATTTCTTGTGCAATATTCTTGATGGCGAACAATAGCTCAAACTCGAATCCCTCTTCCAACTGAAACAAGAGAAGTCGAATTTGGTAATCAAAATCCAGCTTAAATAAGCTTCGGAAATAGTCCCAATCCACTTTGCCATAGGTCTTATTCGTCACAAATTCCTTAAGGAATTGTTCTTTCACATGCGGCATCACTTTCTCAAGCTCTGCCTTCATGTTCCGAACGAACGACTCTTTACTTGTCTCCTGTTCAAGCTCAGCCACGATTTCCTTAAGTGCTTCCCCGATCTTCCCTTCATTCGTTGGCTTGAGTAAATAATGCTTGACGCCATACTGCATCGCTCTGCTCGCATAGTCAAATTCACCAAAACCCGAAAGCAGTACAAAACGAATATGCGGATACGCCTCATGCACACGCGCCACAAGCTCAAGCCCATCCATACCAGGCATACGAATATCACTTATGATAATATCAGGCGCTTGTCTCTGTATAATTTCAAAAGCTTCAACACCATTACGCGCAGTCCCCATTAGCTCCGTTTGTAAGGAAGACCAATCCACCATACGTGAGATGCCATCTAGGATAATTCGCTCGTCATCAACTAACAATACATTATACATTCCTTATTCCTCCTGCCCTTTAGGTAAACTTAAAATGATAGTAGCCCCCTGCTTGGCTGACTCATCTACTCGAATTCCGTACGCTTCGCCAAAAGCAAGCTTAATCCGATCATCAATATTCAGGAGTCCGATCCCTTTCCCCTTCGTCGTCACTTCACCACTACGCAGTCTTTCAAAAAGGCCACCGGGAATCCCTGGTCCCGTATCATCAACAGCAAGGAAAATGCCATCTTCTGTACTCCAACCTCGAATTGTAATTTCACAAGGCTCAATGATTGACTCTAGCGCATAATGAATGGCATTCTCCATCAGAGGCTGGAGGGTCAGCTTGGGAATAGCCCGACTCATTAATTCTTCAGGTACATCCAACCGGAACACCAATCGCTCTTCGAAGCGAATTTTCTGAATCGTCACATAGCTTCGCACGATATCGATTTCCTCACCGAGTGTAATGATGGGCTCTTTTAAATCCACAGAGTGACGAAGTAAATAAGCCAGAGCTTCCACCATCTCGGATATTTTGGATTGTCGATTTACTTTGGCCATCCAATTAATCGATTCCAACGTGTTATACAGAAAATGCGGGTTAATTTGGGACTGTAACGCTTTAAATTCCGTTTCTTTAATGAGAAGTCGATTCGCATAATTCTCCTGAATTAATGTATTAATCCGCTCGATCATGAATCGGAAGCTTCGCTGCAAGAGACCGATTTCATTCATGGCTACTTGCCCGCCTGGCGGAAATAAATTCGCCTCTTCGAAATTCCCTTTCTCCGCCAGCTTCATCCGCACCATCAACTCATCGATGGGCCTAGTTAAGCTGTACGAGAAACGTATGCCTAACAAAATCACGACTACGAATATCGCAATAAAGACAAAAACGACCATTTCCTTGATGAAGATGATGCGGTCAAATATTTGATTAAATGGGGTAATGTTCAAGTAAGTCCAACCTGTATTCAACGACTGGATTTGGGCAATGAAATATTCTTCGCCGTTAATTTTCTGGATTTCATAACCTTTACCAGCGTCCATAGTCTTCGTAATACGACTCCAATCGAAGGATGGTTCTTTAGGAAAGATCACATGTTCATCCGAAACAATCAGAACATCGCCCTCTTCGGGTGCGATATCGCGTACAAGCTTCTCAATATTGATTCGAATAACAAGCGTTCCTAAATAATCCAAATCAAAGTTCGTTTTGTGAAAGGAGCGAATTTCCCGCGTTGCAATCAAGGCAGAATCATTGCTGTCCGGGTATATCCAACGATTTTCCCCATTGCCTTCCGCAGCTACATTCAAAATGTGCCTTTTCCGTTCAGCGTCCATTCTTAAAATGTTGCCGCCCTCATGCTCATTTCCTTTGGCATCCATAATTTGAATGGAAAATAAATAAGGTTCCTCTCCGGAATAGCTGATTAGTCGATCTACCAAGTATTGACTAATGATGAGTCGATCATAATCAGATGGATTCTTTTTGAGAGAAGTCAACCATTCCTGAACT
Source organism: Paenibacillus plantarum (assembly GCF_013141695.1). Taxonomy (GTDB): domain Bacteria; phylum Bacillota; class Bacilli; order Paenibacillales; family NBRC-103111; genus Paenibacillus_E; species Paenibacillus_E plantarum. Next base: position 28,642 of record NZ_WHNY01000089.1, on the reverse strand, counting down.
TGTTCTTCTGCTAAAATACGGTAAGAGAGCTGTTGCAATCGCTTGAGCTCCGTTTCAATCGCGGTAGACGATAAATTGAGCACGCGTGAAGACTTATCATAAATTTGTCCATCGTAGATCGAAAACACATATTGCTGGATCAGAATGGTAAATGCCAAGGAAACCGCGATAATCATCGTTATCAAAATCGACAACTTATTTTTGATCTTCATATGCCGATATGTATCAAGGACTGAACGTAATCCCATAGTTGGCCGACTCCCTATTTCGTTTTATCATCGATTATGGCATTCTGAAGGACAATGGTCAACGTTCAACTGTCAAAAATGAAATAGACCGCTTCCCTTAAATTCCAAGGGAACACGGTCTTCATATCCCCCCAACATCTGCTGACATCCCAAATTCCTGCAATCATGCAAGAACACTGTTGGGGTGGGTTTACCCAATCAGCTGAATAAATGGAAAAAGTGCAGTTAAATCCCCGATATTTCATCTTAATAATGAAATAACTGGAAAATATGTAGTTATTCCTACCTATTTTCAGTTTAACTGACGGATAATCGAAAAATAACAACACTTTTTCCATCTAATCTCGATTCATAGCTTTAAATTATGGAAATAGATGTATATTTTACAGTTAAGTTATTAATAGGTTGGAAGACTCCAGTTTCTTTAAGGGGCCTTGGAGTTTCAAAAGGATTACTGGTGTATCGGCTGCCGGATATTGGTAGCTTATTGAAGATTACCCCCGATAACTTCGTGGTGAGACCCCCATATACGTCGTAAATGCCCGTGTGAAGGCATATAACTCGGAATAACCCAACGAGTAGGCGATTTCTGTTACCGATAACGACGTGGTTTTGAGCAGTTCGGCGCCCTTCTCCAAACGCTTGGTGGCTAAGTACCGCTGCGGTGATGTGCCATACTTCTTCAGAAAGGCCGCATACACATGGGACCGATGGTAGCCAAAATGGTGGGCGGCATCCTCGACCCGTATATGCTCCGTATAGTGCAAATCAAAGAAATCCTTCACCTGAGCGAGCCAGTTCTCTTTCTCTTGGGAGGCTGAGCGATTCGCTTGCAGGTTCATTTTATAAAAAAGATCACTAATTGTCCGCTGTTCGAGATACATATTTTTCTTCGTCCCCGAAATGGCCCCTATCACGCTTCGCAGTGCTTCTCCAACTTCGTTATTCACCATGCCATGTAACCAATACTTCTGTGGCGTTAGGCCAAACTCGGCTGTTAATAACGGTAATTGATTGCCTTCCATAGCTAGCCAAATCATTTTCAACGGCGAGGTACTGTCTTCCGTTTGCATCGTTTCGTATACATAAGGCCGTCCGGGAAATAAGCAAAATAAATCCCCTTCGCTTAATTCAACGGTATGGTCAAGTGAAGTCACCCTTACCTTGCCTTGCACAATCCAATGAAAGCTCGTCTGCTCAATCACTTTGGGCCCTATGTGATACGTGGACTTGGCAATATTCTGACCTGCGCGTACAATCCAACAGCCGCTGGCTGTTTGAAAAGGGTGGGGAATAGCGAACCAAACATCGGCAAATTCCATCTCATACTCTTGCATCTCGGAACTCCTCTCTCCCTCTATTTCTCCTTATCTAATTTTACGAAAAAGTAGACATAATGACAACTTTCTAACATTCTATCATGTTATTTTCTCCCTCGTATTTCTATACTGAACCTAGCATGTAAGAAGAACAAAGAAAGGCGGAAATCCCCCTTGAAAAAACCAAATATTCTACTCATCACAAGTGATCAGCAGCATTGGAACACGATTGGCGCTTTTAATCCAGAGCTATCTACGCCTAGCTTGGATCGACTCGTTCAAGAAGGAACGACATTTACAAGGGCTTATTGCCCCAATCCGACTTGTACACCGACTAGATCTTCCATTATAACCGGACAATATCCTAGCCAACATGGTGCATGGACGCTCGGCACGAAGCTATTGGAAGATCGACATACCGTTGGTGAAGATTTCAAGAAAGCGGATTATCGCACAGCACTGATCGGTAAAGCACATTTCCAACCGCTCAAAAGTACAGAGGATTATCCCTCACTAGAAGCTTATCCAATTCTGCAGGACTTGGATTATTGGAAAGCATTTGACCAACCTTTCTATGGCTTTGACCATGTTGAACTAGCACGGAATCATACGAATGAAGCTCATGTGGGACAACATTATGCGCTATGGATGGAGGAGAAAGGGCTCACGAATTGGCGGGATTATTTCTTAGCTCCGACTGGCACTATGGACCCTAATCAGCTGCATCATTGGGCTATTCCGGAGGAGTTCCACTATAATACGTGGATTGCTGAAAGAACGAATGCACTGCTAGAACAATACAAGGAGTCCGATGATGCCTTCTTCCTATGGTCGAGCTTCTTCGATCCGCATCCCGACTACTTAGTTCCTTCACCATGGGACACGATGTATGATCCAGAGAAGTTGACCATCCCAACCGTCACACCAGGCGAGCACGAGAAGAATCCACCTCACTTTCAGCTCACGCAAGAAGAGAAACCCGACTTTTCCTATTTAAAAGAAAGCGGCTATGGCATCCATGGTTATCACTCACATTCTCATCTGCCAGAAAGTGAGCGCAAGCAACTCGTGGCCACCTATTACGGCATGATCAGCTGCATGGACGCACACATTGGCCGCATTTTGGATCGGTTGGACGAGCTTGGGCTTGCCGAGAATACGATCGTTGTATTCACTACGGATCATGGTCACTTCTTCGGGCAGCATGGCCTCCAATACAAAGGCGGCTTCCATTATGAAGATTTGATTAAACTCCCTTTCATCGTCCGTTATCCGGGTCACGTTCCAGCGGGTAAAACGTCGAATGCGATCCAATCTCTCGTCGATCTCGCGCCTACTTTTCTATCCATGGCTGGCATCCCTGTTCCTTGCTTCATGACAGGCGTCGACCAAAGCAGCGTGTGGACGGGTCAAGCCGAACGCGCGCGCGACCATGCGATTTGCGAGTTCCGCCACGAGAAGACGACTATTCATCAGAAAACATATGTAGATGATCGATATAAGCTAACGGTCTACTATAATCAAACGTATGGCGAACTCTTTGACCTCCAAGAGGATCCGGGTGAAATTCGCAATCTATGGGATGATCCTGATTCTAAAGATTTGAAATCCCGTCTGATGCTTTCCTATATTTGGGCGGAGCTGGGGAAAGAACCGATAGCCATGCCACGGATTTGGCATGCTTAGTTAGTCCTCTCCTAAGACCAATTGAAAAAAGCTCCCGCGAAAAAATCGCTGGGAGCTTCTATGTATTACAAAACCGTTTGAAAACCTGACTTATCGGCATGCTTATATTTAATACCTGAGTCACGCGTCGATATGACCATCATATCACGCCAAATCAGTAGATCCGTCACCTCGGCTTGCGCATTTAACGCGTGCAGGATAATGTTGCCTCTGATCTCGCTCAACTTATACAGCCCCGTATTGGCACACACGTAGACTTCGCCGCGATGCGTGACTAAGCGATTCAAGAACATCCCATCGAACCGATGTTGATTGAATCCGCCATTCTTATTGCCCACGATCAAGCCCCCGCGTTCCGTCGTCCCGACCAGCATCGTGTTGAATACGGCTAAACTAGTCACCGCTTGATGGAGAGGCATACTGCACCAATCTCCCGTAAATAAATCATAGAAGGCAACGCCATCCTCATAGCCCAGGAATATAAAATGAGGCGTCACTAGCAAATCATAAGTTTTCTTCCCTCGGTAGGCCAGCGGCAGCCATTCATCATCATTTCCACAGAGCAACCCGTTCTCCGTGAGAACGAATCGATCACCCCAGCCAATCGCCGCATAACAGGGATCGGTGATGCTCGTTTGCTGCCATATTTCATCCTCTAAATGATATAATCCGTGGCTCGTAGAAGCGAATAACTGCGTCTCCACCCAATCTAATCGGTATACATGAACCTGCGCTGGCAACCCTTCAGATGCGCTTTCCCAGGAACGTAACGGCGAGAACTGGACCACACCATGTCCTTCCGTTCCCGCATACAATACCCCTTCTCGGGATGCGGTCAACGTAGTAAACTTTAGGGACAGCAAGTCATTGGTGGATTGCCAAGTCGAATTTGTTTCCATGAAGTCCGTCCTCTCTGCAGCAGGTACATCTGCGACTTTCCAAATACACATCTTTCACAAGCCTGAGATAATCGAGCGATTGTTCCATTGTGAAATGGTTCGTCTCGATGCGTTGCTGCTTGCCGCTCATCAGATTGACGACGTGAAGCTGCACATGCTTCTCTCCGAAAGCCTTATTACAAAAAACAACCGACATATGTGTAAACAGAGCAAGCGAAGCCGCGCTGTCTTCCATGACAAATTTATGAATTACAACGGATTGTTGTGAAGATTCCATCACTTGAACGATCATGGATAATCCCAAGTCTAACTCATCAATCCATACATCCATGCTTTCAAATAAAAGGATCGGCCACTCGATCCGACTTGTATTCGTCAGAATATGATACAACTGATCAATGACGCGATGTTTAACCTCACTATAAAAGGTATCCGTCCCGAATTTCTGCACTTTATTCGTCCACTTTTTCTCGAATTCATTCTTTAACACATGTTGTGTCCGAGCAGCAGGTGGTAATGTATACCATGCGTTGATCGCGTGATATGCTGCGAATTGGGTAAGCTGCTGCCAATTCAAATCCTGCGTATCTGTCCCACGATCTTCATGAGTAAGGGTATGCAGCCAGCGTTCTAATTGAAAATCCGCAATAACCTGCAAGTTCCCGACGCCAATACCATTCTCGCTATGTTCCATATCGACTAGCCCCCTCATGATGCCGTTCACTCTCGTCACCTATTGATAATCATTTTCATTTAGTCTTCTACAACGAATGATAATGGTTCTCACTATTAATGTCAAGATAAAGGAAAACATTTAGGAGCCTTTTGACAATATGTCAGAAAACGACACCGACTTTCGAGCGACATCGCATCCGAAATGCGTTAATCTATGAAAAATGATTCATAGGAGGCGTACTAGGATGCAAAACTTACAAATCTGCGGATTGGGTTTTATCGTGCTATGTATTATGTACTATCTCGTCATTGATGTTTTCGAGAAGAGTAAGCGCCTCAGACAGACGGCATCCAACTTGCAGGAGCCTCTGACCGCAGTGATGCCTCCTGTTACCATGAAAGTCGCTCCTTCCATTCAGGAAGGTGTGTATCCCATGTATATCGACTGTAGCCGCAACGAACAATTTATCCCGCCACACTCGAATAACGCCTTAACCCCTGCGACCATATAAAATATGCCCCCATTACGACCACCATCGTTACGGCTGGAACGCCCCAAACGGCCCAGCCGTATTGCTCTGGTCGCAATAGATACGCCGCTGGATAGAAGCTGGCCAATGAATAGGGAATGATGTAAGTTAACAACCCACGTAGAATCGGATGAAAGATTTGCATGGGATACCTTGTAAAATCATATAGCCAAGTGACTGGATAAATGAGAGATCGTATCTCCTGAAACCAGAACGTTAATACACTAATCGTTAGTAGAATCGAGAATTGAATAAGAGCACTACATAATAAAGCGATCACGACATATAGCACGCTTAAGAACGTCCAACTCATGTCCAAATGAGACGCCGCATAGCCCATAATTGCAATGCCAGTAATCAATTGGCCGACGCCATTCAATTCTTGCGAGTAGCCTATAGTTTGAAAAAGTACACCGACAGGCCGCACCATCATCATATCCATTCGTCCATTCCGAATGTTGCCTGTTAGCATGAAAGGCGCATTGAAAAAGGTTTGATTCAGTGCTCGACCCGTGGCCGCAAGTCCGAACATAAAGACTAACTCGTTGTAGTCCCAGCCTGCCAACATCGGAATGCGTTTGAAAATGACCGTCAAAAAAATCAGCGTACTTCCCTGCGCAACGATCCCTGCAATGACCGCAATGATCGTATCCGCACGATATGCGACTAACGTTTTGACATACACTTTTAGAAAATGGCCATACATACCTATCAGATACGCTACCTGCTGCATGAAACTTCTCTTTGGTGCCAACATCCTCTCACCCCCCGTTAATCGCTAGTCGCTTCGCCGCTTTCATCCACAACAATCGACTAATAATAATCATAACAAGCGCCCACGCAAGCTGTTCCAATAGCGCATACCCCATATGTACTCCTGTCAGCTTACCTGTATAAATCGATAAAGGAATATAGGCCATTGCTTGAAAAGGTAAATAAGTTAGAATCGTTTGTAAGCTGCTAGGAAAGAAATCGAATGGGATCAACGTTCCTGCGAAAATATCCATCATCGCTCGCTTCGCCAATTGCACCCCGAACGTATTCGTGGTCATGAACGAAATCATCATAATAATCGAGTTAATACTGAACGCCACCAAGAAACCGATGATAAGACTTAATAGAAATGCCGCTCCAGCAGCCAAACTTGGTGGTGATTGAATACCAAGCCCGAAGATCAGCAGCAGAAGCGCGGGAATATTCACCCACAGCATTTCCACTGCAAAAAAGCCTGCGGCTTCTACAAATCGTTGGACTTGGAAGTCCACCGGTCGGATTAGATCCAGCGCAATGTCCCCGGAACGGACGCGTAGCGCCATGGCATAAGTGGGAGCACGTTCTGCGGGTGACCAGCGTGCAAAGTTTATCGTTTGGCCTACCATGACATAGGTAATTAATTGCTCCCAAGGCAACACCTGCCCGCTGCCATACAGATAGATCGCTTTCCACAGCATGTAATAAAGGACACAGAACATGAGCGTTGACACGAGTGTCATGATAAAATCAAATCGAAACTGCATGCGCTGGCGAACCGCAATTCGGGACATACCGCCTAGTCGTTGAAGGGTATTCATGAGCTGACGACCACACCTTCCAACTCACGATTAGGCTCCTGTGGCGAGCTTGCAATGCCTTCCCGATAGATCCGGGAAATTAAGGCGTCAATGTTCTCGTCTTGCATGGTCAGATCACGCGGCTGTGCATTCTCTAACAGATGCTTAAGTAATGTGGACGTATCAATATGATGCTGATCATAGGAAATTTTGAGCACCCGCTCTTCAACGCATGTAATCACATCAAAGCCAATGAATAGCGAAGCAGCCACTTCGGCCAGACTTGCATCTTCGAAGGTAGCTTTAATTTGACGCTCTGTCGCATAATGGTCACGAATATGCTGCAAGCTGCCATCATAAATGAGACGCCCCTTATCAATAATCATCGTCCGGTGACACAACCGTTCAATATCATGCATGTCATGTGTTGTCAGTAGCAGCGTGACGCCTTTTTCCCGATTGATCTTCTCGATAAAAGCACGAATTCGCTCCTTCGCCACAACATCGAGTCCAATCGTAGGCTCATCCAGAAAGAGGATATCCGGCTCGTGCAGCAAGGAAGCCAGGATTTCACAACGCATCCGCTGACCAAGCGAAAGCGTTCTCACCGGTCGATTAAGTAGATGCTCCACTTCGAGAACTTCTGCAAATTCACGTAAATTTCTATGGTATTGCTCCCAAGAAATGCTATACATATACCGTAATAAATCATAAGAATCCTTCACAGGCAAATCAAACAGCAGCTGACTCCGTTGTCCAAATACGACACCAATTTGATAGGAGCTCATCTTCCTGCTCTTATGCGGGATCAAGCCCGCAACCTCAATACTTCCACCACTCGGTTCCAGAATGCCTGTCAACATTTTGATCGTTGTCGATTTACCCGCGCCATTAGGTCCCAGATAGGCAACGCTCTCTCCTTTTTCAATGGAAAAAGAAATATCTTCCACCGCGACCATCTCTCGCTTCTCGGGCTTAATTAAGCTCCGAATCGTGGCAAATCGCCCCGTTCGTCTCACATCGGTTTCAAATGTTTTTCGTAAATGTTTAACCTCAATAAACGACAATGCGCTCTCCCCCTTAGTTGCGATAGTCCGACCTGAATCTCATCCATTATATCAGCGTTTTCCAAATGGAGGTAACTACTTTTTCGCAGTAAGAGAGAAAAGAAGCCCATCATCCGAAGATGACAGGCTACGTAGACTGGTTTAGTAAAGCGGATATTTGACACGCAAATCTTCACGAAACAAGACGCTGGAATCATTGCGGATATAGTGGCACACAAAAGAGCGGCGCCAGCGATCTTTACTGCGATTTTTGTAGGAGGAATGAATAAGCAGCTCATGGAAAAATAAAATGTCCCCTTTTTCCATAACAACTGGAATCTCTTGTGCAAGATCGACACCCTCGGTTTCATCGGTCCAGCTTTCATGTTCTTCGAGATTCGTTACTTTCCCATGTGGCAGCAAGCCTAGCTTGTGTGTGCCAGGAATAACCCATAAACAGCCGTTTTCTTCGTCTACCAGTTCCTCCAAAGCAATCCAAGCCGCAATCATCGATTTCGGGTCATCCTTGATATAATAATAATCCTGATGCGGCGCTTGGCCTGGGGAGCCTGGTTCCTTATAGAAGTACATACTTTGCACACAAACAGCCTCGTCACCCATCATTTGAGCAAGTGCACCACGCACAACAGGGAGCTTCATGATTTGGCGCGAGAAGCCGTCATGTTTATGCGGATTAAATAATCGCACCGAGAACCGGTCCTTATCGTTTACTTCCTGACCGCCCTTTTTGGGAAGTGCCCATTCGGCTATCTCATCTGCTGAGCGGATCGAGTGAATGTGTCCATTAAAGGCATCGACAAGATCTTCACTGCACCCTTTTTTCAACAAGTAATACCCATGCTCATGAAAAAAAGCCAATTCTTTTTCCCCCAACGGTGCCAAACGATCCTTAACTTGACTTTGCATAGCCAATTCCCCTTTCAAATTGTAAGATCGAGCTATATACTTAGCATACAGTCGCGCTCCCATTTCGAACATGGCTGTGATTGACGATTATATATCTGTAATTGATATTCAAACATTTGTGACGAATACCCCTCTCTTTCATTCCATTATTGAAAAGGATCTCGCTCATGACTTCAGAATCCACAATTGACATCCCTAAAGTACGTACTGCAGTAGGCGGAACTGTTGTATACCCACCTGGCAGTCGGTTTGGTCCCCGTGTACAGGCGGATCTGCAACTAGTCTTACTGCACACTGGCGCAATGACCGTGTATATTGATGAGGTTCCACATACGATTCAGCCTGGGCAAGTGATCCTCTTAAAGCCTGGTCATCAGGAACAGTTCTTATTCGCGAAGGAGCAAGAAACTTGGCATCGTTGGATCGCCGTTCATGTTGGTGAGCTTACGGGTCAGCAACGCGACCAATTGGAGCAATTGCCATATACACAAGCTATAAGTGAAGAGATGAATCGCTTAACAGACATCTTGATTTCCTTAAGATTGCGCTACAGTGCGACTTCGGAGCCCCTTTGCAGCCTCGGACTGGCAGCTATTCAGTTATTTATTGCGGAATCGACTAGCACTCATATGCAGCAGTCACACCCTTCGATTCTACATGCGAAGCAATATATCGAGCATCACTTCCATGATCATCTCTCACTGGAAGACATTGCCGATGAAGTCGGGTTGTCCCCTGAACATCTAGTTCGACTGTTTCGTAAACACGAGGGCATCACACCGATTAAATTCGTGTGGCATTATCGCATTCTGCGAGCCAACGAATTACTGATCCAAACCGGCTTAGCCATTGGCGAAATCGCCATGCGCTGCGGTTTCAAGAACTCGTTTCATTTTGCGCGTGTATTCAAAAGCACAACTGGTACTACGCCTTCCGATTACCGACACGGCAATTGGCGGGGAAATGACAAAGAAGCTGATCTGTGATCAGCTTCTTGTCTGTCTGCAACGATCACGGCGTTCGCCGGTAACCGCCGGGCACGTTTAACTGTAAAAACTACAGCTAATTCTCCCTGTTTTCGCATATCCGATCATTTAGATGGATTCTGTACAGTTAATTTCGCCTGATTTTGCTGAAACAGGCGATCATGGGTATATTAGCTGTACTTTTTCCATCTAATCGGCAAAATCCGGCTTTTCTAATGAAAATAGATGGAGGTTTTCCAGTTAAACACCGAGTAACGTGTCCAACATCTTTTATGGCAAATTCATTCCCCCTACTACACCCTTATCCCTTGACCGCACCCATCGTAATGCCTTGTGTAAACGCTTTTTGGAACACGAGAAAGATCGTAATCATAGGAACAGACGCGAGTGCCGCTCCTGCCATCATGATTCCGTAGTTGGTCGTAAATTCACCTTGCATCGTCGCTACGCCAAGCGGCAGTGTCATCATCGAGGTAGACCTCGTCATAATGAGCTGGCTGAAATAGTCGTTCCACGATGCAATGAAAGTAAAGATCGCTAGCGCTCCTAACGCTGGTTTAAGTAATGGTAAGATAATCGTGGAGAATAGTCGGATTTCGGAGCAGCCATCGATCTTCGCCGCTTCAATTAACTCCCCAGGTACAGTCTGAGCGAATTGTTTCATCAAGAACACACCAAATGGCCATCCAATCGCTGGTAAAATAAGTCCATGATACGTATTGACCCAGCCAAAGTCGGCCAACATCGTAAAGAGCGGAACGAGAATCACTTGTTTCGGTAAAGCCATTGCAGCGATGAACATCGTAAAAATGATTTTCCGGCCTGGGAACAGCTTCTTCGCCAGGACATAGCCTGCAGAAGCTGAAACCAGACAGACAGCGAACATTTCAACCAAAGCAATGATGAAACTATTTAACGTCCAGCGCCATACCGGATTCTTAAACAAATCCGCCCAGTTCTGTAAGGTCGGTTTGAGCGGAAACCATTCTGGCGGAATTTGTGTTGCCACCGTTTGGAATTTAAAGGCACCTGTCACAATCCAATAAAACGGAAATATAAAAAACAACGTAGAAAGGATCAATAATAGTGTAGAAAATCCGTTAAATACCCTTTGCCCAGCGTTTACTTTCATGATGTCCCCTCCTAGTACTCAACATCGCTGCCAAAGAATTTAAATTGAATCAACGAGATAACCCCGATAATAATCGCAAGGAATACGCCCATAGCCGAGGCGCTGCCGAAATGACCAAGCACGAAGGCTTGCTCGTACACGCCATACATGACGGTCGAGGTACTATAAACAGGGCCGCCAGAAGTAAGCAATTGAATTAAGGCAAAACACTGAAATGTATTGATCGTCGTGATGACGATAATATAGAGATTGGTCGGCATGAGCATAGGCCAAATAATTTTCAAAAAGATTTGCCACGGGTTCGCTCGGTCGATTTCAGCCGCTTCGATATACGAAGTGGGGATATTTCCTAAGGAGGCCACGTAAAGAATGATAGGCTGACCTACTGACGTTGTGATCAAAACCGCAATAATCGCTAGCAGTGCTGTGCGCTGGTCGCCAAGCCACGAAATCGGTTCAAGCCCAATTAATCCCCCTAAATAGTTGAGAATCCCGTAATTCGGATGATAGATCCATCCCCATACAACCGTAATACTGACGACAGAAGAAACAGCTGGCAAATAAAATACGCCTCGAAAGAATGAACGAGCAAACTCTTTTTTCTTGTAAATGGAAACAGCCACGAATAAAGAGAAAATGATTACGATTGGAACCGTTATAACGACTAACAACAGTGTATTGCGCATCGATTTCAGAAACGTTTCGTTCTGAATCAAATCGACATAATTATCGAATCCTATAAAGTTAAACGTTCGCAAGGAGTAATCGAAGAAGCTAATATAGATCCCTTTTACCATGGGATAGGCAACAAAAAGCAGAAAGAATCCGAGTGCAGGCAATAAAAAGACATAGCTCATAAGCCAATCTCGACGTATGTAACCTTTGGTTTTACGAACCGTTACCTCCATGTTTCTTCCCTCCCTTTCTTTTTTGAGATGAAAAGAGTAGAGTACAATCGCACTCTACTCCCAGTGGACATTCCTCGTGCTTATTTAGAAGCTGCTTGCTCTTTCTTCGCTTTCGCAATGGCCTCGTTCGCTTTGGTTGCAAAGCTATCCAAGGCTTCCTTGCCGGTTGCTGTGCCTGTTAACACACGTTGCAATTCCGGGAACCAGAATGTACGAATTTCCGCATAACCATCAGCAATTGTCGGTGCATCCGTGATGAATTGACGAGCTGTTTCTGCATATTTATATTCGGCATCGCTATAAAGACCGGTAATCGACGTACGTGCTGATAATCCACCAGTTTGAATCAAATTCTTCTTCGCATATTCGGGATCATTCGCGATAAAATCAACTAGCTTCTTAGCTGCCGTAATCTTGTCTACGTTTCCATTGTTAAACACGGCCATACCGCCCAAATACGGCTCAAGCTTAGGCTTAGATCCATCTAATGTCGGGAATGGCAGCAGAATATCTTCGAATTGCACCTTTTTGAGCGGAACGTTCTGAGCTTTAAGTACAGCTGAATAGTTGAGTGTAAAGGCTAATTTACCTTGCAAGAATAAATCGTTAACATCCGCTGCTGCCAAGGAAGCAGAACCGGACACACTGATTTTATCCTTCGTGGCCTTAGCTACCCAATCCAATGCTTTCGCAGCATTGTCCGTATTAATAGCTACTTTGGAGTTATCTTCACTCAAGAATCTTGATACCCCTAAGTTGGCAATATAGGCGCGAGTCCCTTGATCACCAGCTGTACTTTTCGCGAAGAAGCCCGTTGGAATAATCTCCGGTGCTTTCTCTTTCACAGCTTGAAGCGCTTTCTCATATTCAGCTACTGTCCACGTCCGATCAGGGCGACTTAGCGGTAGCAAATCAAGAGCACCAATTTTCTCGAATACCGTCTTATTCACGGCCATCATGAAAGGCGCCGTATTAATCGGATACATATAAATCTGATCGCCAACCATGGATTGCTTCCATAGCGCAGGCGTAATATCTTTCTTTACTTCTTCGGTAACGATGTCATTCAGCGGAGCGAGTAACTTCTTCTTCCCCCAGTCGATAATACGTCCCGGAGCATCATAAATCACATCTGGCGCCGAGTTCGAAGCGATGGCAACGTTCAGCTTTTGCGGACCACCTTCAAAGGTAATCATCTCTAGATTGACTTTAATTTCTGGATGCTTCTTGTTAAAAGCTGCAATAATCTGCTTCTCATATTTCCCAACTTCCCCATCCAGCGGTTGAAAGTTCGGGAAGTTCCACCACGTAATTTCGACTGGCTTCGCAGCCACCGGACTTGGTGATACTGTTTTACTCTCGGCAGTACTCGTGGCTGTGTTCGCTGGTGTATTCGTAGATGAATTGGTACATGCAACTAACTGCGACCCGACAAGAGCAACGCCGATCAATGTCATTAATCCTTTTTTCATAGCCCTCATTTGAGCACCCCCGTTATTGTTTGTGGAATAAACGTGCTTCGTTTCATTCCGTGCACTAAGCATACGTGATATTGAAATCGGGGAGAATCCCCGTATCTTTACATTCATAGTCGTATTCTGACCTGTTCGTTTTCTAGCAAATGAGAGCCTCATTTCCGATAATTTTAATGTTATACTTGAATTACCGCACGGTTTCAAGTCCTAACAAGCTGGGGGAACTTCATGTATAAACTACTAATTGTCGAGGATGAACCTCTAATCAGAGCTGGCTTGCAGCACTATTTTGACTGGACAGCGCTTGGTGTCACTATGATTGTTGAAGCTGAGAATGGCAAGGAAGGCTGGCTCACAGCGATACATGAGCAACCTGATCTGATCATTACCGATATACGCATGCCCGAAATGGACGGACTTCAGATGATTGAACACATTCGAGCGACACTCCCGGATACCCTCTTTATTATTTTGACTGGTTTCAATGATTTTGAATATGCCCAAAAGGCGATTCGTCTTGGCGGCGTTCATGCCTTTCTGTTAAAGCCACTGGAATATGAAGAAAGCTTTGCAACTATTCTTAGCTGTATGGCGACACTTAAACAAAGGCGAAATGAACGGACCCAACGTATCGATTTAGAACAACAAGCCAACGAAAACAAAAGCTATAAAAGCAACCAGCTAGTCAAATTTTTACTCGAGGACGAGCATGCAGCTTGGGAGGAAGGCGTACGCCAACAACTCAATGATTTCGATCATTTGTCGATTTGGTATCAACCTTTTGTGGTAACCTGGTTACCTTCAAATCCCTCTCAAACTATCGAAAGAAAAGAGTTCCAACAACACGCTGAACGCATCATTCGGACGACTTTAGACACGATGTCTAGCTCCAGTATTCCCATACAACTATTCTTATATATAGATAAAACCAAATGCCATGCTGTAGCGGTATTGGATGATCAACTAAGTTCGTACGATACCGATCATGTCTCACTTCGAGCTTGCGATTCCAACGTTTTCATGGCTATTGGCAAAAGGACGACAGATAGCTCGCAATTAACACAGTTGCTTCGTCTAACGGATCAAGCGCTATATCAACGCTACTATCAGGACAAGCGACAGATCTTCTTTCCGATCGCAGCCAATGAGTCACCGACTCGTGCCAAAGATTCACGTTTACTTCTTGAAGAAGCGGATAAGAACCGTATCATTGCCTCTCTTGAAAGCGCTAATCCTACGGATATCGAGCAGCTGATGCAACGACTCGCACATGACTTGCGCATACATCTGCCCCACACTTCAATGGATCGTGGATTCGCTTTCATTCAAGAAATCATCTCCACCACCGTTCGATTCGCCCACCGGAATGGCATTCCTGTCGAAGGCGTCTACAGTGAAAAACTGCTAAAGCTTACGTGTGTCGATGATTTCCCAACGATTGATGCCCTATTCAACTGGCTAGCAGCTTGGATGGTGCAAGTCAGCGCAGTATACCGAGATGAGTTCTCTTCAACGAATCACCAGGATGTGCTTATTTTTGAACATATTGAAGCTTATATTAAAGAGCATATCGACCAAGATATTACGCTGCAAATGGTAGCAGATCGTTTCTTCTATAATCCATCGTATTTAAGCCGTATTTTCAAAAGAAAACTAGATAAGAACTACATGAGGTTTGTAACCGAAATTCGCATCCACTATGCGCAAGAATGCTTGAAGAAGCCAGAGTACTTGGTGACGGATGTGTGCACGATGTGCGGGTATAAAAGCTACAAGCATTTCGTCAAAACCTTCCGAAGCATTACCAATATGACGCCATCCGACTATCGGAAGAAATGGGGGTGGTAGACGTTTGAATGCATGGCAGCGGCTTTCGCAGCAATACCGGATGAAGCATGTGAACCATCAAATATTCGTACTTATGATCCTAATTATCACCGTTCCCTTATTGATTATCTCGGTCATTATCTATTTCTTTTCTATCCAAGCCGTCAAAAATGAGTACCAGAGCTCCTCGAACCTGATTCTCACGAATCTGTCCTTCAACATCGACCAATATTTACAGAGTATCGAGAAAGGAACGCTTAACGCGCAAATGGATGGGCAACTGCAGAATGCCTTGGAGCACTGGGTTGCGGATGGCGATGAGAACAGTAATGATCAACGTATCCAATATGGGAACACCATTGAACACTTTGTCAGTTCCATCGAAATGACGATTAAAAATGTGGACAGCGTGCAAATTTACGCAGGTTCTCGTGTCTTTTACTCGGCTAATTTCAATCGCTCGGATTACGATGTCGAGGATTTCACCCATGAGGATTGGTACTTGCAGACACAGCAAAGTAAAGGTGGCATCGTCCTGTTCGGAACGCACCTCCCCTTCCATCGTGTGAATGCCAAGGATCCCGTTATTTCGATAGCAAGAGTCATTAATAAGGTAGGAAGTAAGCAGCCACTCGGGGTTATGCTCATCGATATTCGATTGGATTCTTTGCGCGAAATATTGAAATTGTCCGAGACGAGTAAACGCAACTTCACCATTATAGATAGTCAGGGTGCAAGTATTTATAATTCCGAAAGGTCGACTGCGAATGCCAATGTGCCGATCACGTTAGAGAGTCAGAAGCTTCAGACCGTTTTGCATGCTGAAAATGGGAGCTTTTACGCGTATTTTGCCGGGGCCAATTCGTACATTAACTTCGTGACCTCGCCTTATTCGGGCTGGAAGGTCATTCAATCCATCGATGAGAAAGAAATGACGAAGCAAGCCGAGATTTTGATCAAAATCATATTAGCACTAGCCTTCCTATCCCTAGGAACTGCGGTATTATTCATGTTCATTTTATCCGCGCGCGTGACGAAACCTATTATTCTCCTGAGCCGTAAGGTGAAAATGGTTGGCTTAGGCAATTTCGATGTCGATCTTAACTCGAATCGGCAGGATGAGTTCGGCGTGTTGTATCAAGGTATCCGCAAAATGCTAGAAGACTTGCAGAACTATATTGAACGTTCCTCCATGGCCAAAGCACAGCAAAAAGTCGCACAATATGGCGCTTTGAAAAGTCAGATCAATCCGCATTTTCTGGCCAATGTGCTGGAAACGATTCAGATGAAGGCGATCATCAGCGGACAACGAGATGTCGGTGAAATGGTCGGTATCCTAGGCCGCTTGTTCCGTATTCATATCCAAACGGGGAAAGAAACGGTTACCTTGCAAGAAGAATTGATCCACATTCGCCTGTACGTAAAAATTCAACAGCTGCGCTTCGGGGATAAAATTCAGTATCGCGAGGAACTCTCGGTGAATAGTGAGACTCTGCAGGTTTTGCATTTTTCATTGCAGCCGCTAATCGAGAATGCCTTTGTGCATGGACTGGAACGGAGCAGTCAAGCAGGATTATTGGAAGTATCTTCCGAGATATCAGGGGATGACTTATTGATCCAGATCAAGGATAATGGAGTTGGTATGGATCAAATCCAGCTTGGCCAGCTGCGAAATCGGCTTGCGCAACCTTCAGATACACTCGATGAAACACATATTGGCATCAAAAATGTACATGATCGTATCGTCTTCTACTTCGGAGATCCGTATGGGATTGACATAGAAAGTCAACCGGGTGAAGGGACGATCGTGCGGATACGCATGCCTGCGCGGTAGAGTATTCCCCAACCACTTCAGAAAACAGACGAAGACGACAGACAGGAGGTCCTTATGCTAGGACTCGCGATTTTACTTGCTTTTAACCTCATTGGCATTTGGCTTCAAACGAGCTTTCACATCCCGCTTCCCGGCAACGTGATTGGGCTTATTCTTTTTACCATCGCGCTATTTGCCAAACTCATTAAGTTAGAATGGGTGGAAACGACGGCGAATTGGTTCACAGGCCATATGATGCTATTTTTTCTGCCCTTTGTTGTGGGAACCATGGCATTCTTCCCTCTGATTGGGGCAAATTGGTTATCGATCGGGGTTGGCGTTATGGGGAGTTCTGTGTTCGTGCTTGTTATCACAGGCTTTGTGACTTCGAAACTACAGCGTCGCGAAGATAAAGAGCATCGGATGCCTACTGGTGCAAATGGGCAAAAGACAGTTGAAGGTGGGATGAAATGAACACCTCCGATTGGTTAATGAACCCGATGTTTGGTATCGCGCTTAGTGTTGTAACCTACACGGCTGCGCAGCATATTCACAAGCGTTGGCGGTGGCTGCATCCGCTTTTTGTCTGCTCAGGTTTCATCATCTTGGTGCTGCTGAGCTTCCACATCCCTTATGCCGCCTACAAAGTAGGCGGTGATGTACTCACGCTGCTCTTAGGTCCAGCTACTGTGGCTCTCGGCGTTCCGTTGTACAAGAACGCCGGCTTGATCAAAAAGTACATCGCCGGCATTCTGACAGCCGTGGCTTTAGGGTCATTGACCGCCATTGCCAGCGCCGCCGCTCTTGTTGGCTTGCTCGGCGGAAGCCGCGAGATTCTGCTCAGCATGCTGCCGAAATCCGTCAGCTCGCCGATTGCCTTGGAAATCTCGCGCCATCTGGGCGGCTTGCCGGAACTAACCGCCGTACTGACGGTGCTCACGGGCTTGTTCGGGAGCATGATCGGCAAAAGGCTGTTGACTTGGCTTGGTTTCCATGATGCCATATCCATCGGCATCGCGGTGGGTACCGCTGCGCATGGCATCGGAACAGCACGACTGCTGAAGGATTCGGAGCTTGAAGGCAGCATGAGCGGCTTTGCCATGGGCGCTGCGGGGATTATAACATCGGTATTGTTTGTGCCGATTTATTGGTGGTTTCGTTAGAAAAAGCCCCTAACTCGAAGTAATTGCTTCAGGTTGGGGGCTTTATTGGTTCCGGAAGTAGCTGGTTGTGCTGTAGCAAATTACCTGTAAAAACTACAGCTAATCTGCTACATTTGCGCCAAATTTGAACAATAGATGGAGAACCTGCAGCTAATTTTAAGCAATTTCGCGATTCCGAGTGAATATGGAGTAATTTGCTGTACAATTTCCAGTTAATCCATCTCGAGCACTGAATCGGACAAATTTAGATGGCTATTTTACATTTAATTGGAAATAGAGACCTAACCATGGCTCGTCTTCCCCTTTTTACACTTACCAAAGTAGATCTATTCGACCTGTTATTCCCTCTAGATAAATGCGATCCCCTTGGCAAGCATCCGTAAGATCGAGAAACTCTTTCTCGTTTACTCTGACTACTACGATCCCAGCAGCAATAGCTTCAACCGGTGGAAACAACGTGAGATTGGCATCTTTCAAATGCCATACGGTCAGATTGCGCCTAGGCTGACGATTCAGCATCGGGAAAACCGAATTTTCTCGGCAAAGCACACTTGATTGCTGCTTTTGCGAAACCACGATACGGCATTCCTCATGGAAAGTACGGTCTAATGCGTACACTCCAGTGTCGCTTCCTAGCAGAACCGATTGTCCTGGAAATAACGGAACACCTTCTGGAAGGCCGATTTGCAATTGAACTGTCGTATTCTGCTTACAACCCGTGAACCAGAACGCGTTCTCATGACGCGAGATGAAAGTTAACGCCGATTGCGATTCGGTTGTTTGCTTCTTCTGTACCAAATGATAACCATATGGCTGCAGCATATAACGCAATAATACCGAAGAATCATACCATTCTGCCTCTTGCCGAATCGGCAGATGCGTGACTCCAGCAGGCTGGAATGGTAAAGATCCGTGCAACCAACCGATTCTTCCGCCCTTCCAATCCGCGTCGCATCGTGTTACAGCAAAGGCGCGTTCCTCTCCATTTTGCACAGCTACGGCATGTACAGTTGTACTCGAATCTGCGTTATCCTGGAGCGTTAAGCTCAACCCGCCATCTCCAATATCAGCACGGTGTCTAAGCTTATGCGAAGATACCTGCTCTCCATTCTCATCCTGCGCAAGTGAAATGCTCAGATCAAAATCACCTTCTAAAGGCTGCACCCTCTGCAATTGAAGTATTTCCAATAATAATGGCTCCAACACGTCCCCATAAAGCAAAACCTGAGCACCATCGGTTACAAGTGCTTCAATCTCCTCGATCAAATTCCTCGTTAATCCCGCTGTAGAACTCAATAACACGGTGCCTTTTAACTTGTCCTTGGCCTTGGCAGTCATTGACCGAAAGGTATCGGTCCCCAACACGGTGTTCAGTGGCATTCCTTCATTGATCGCATTGCGAATAAACCAATCGTGAAAGAACACGCGGCCCGTCGTATTCCGATCTGCTTGCAGCATTTCATGAAGCTCACGAAATGGATATAGCCAGGTGACTACACCGACCTGATCAGGTGCATCTTTGAGCGCTTTACGAATGTGGGGAATAATTTCAGATGCGCTTTCCGCTTGCAGTTCCCCGTATTCGGTATCAATCGTTAGAATTTGCACGACGCCAGGCGGCTCTACACCTCCCTCTGCATTCACCCTTGCCGCTGCTAGCGGGCAATAAATATCGTGTGGCTCCCGATCATAGTAGTCGAACCATGGATTTTGCCAGAACCATGGATCATTCGCATAAAAACGGTACATATAGGTATCCTTCGGAAGCTCCGCAATCCGTGACAAGTAACCTGTGATTTCGAGTCCAAAATCGTAATTCAACGCTCCCCACGGGGAGTTCGGAGGTGGATACGTCAGATAACCCTTGTCGTACAGGTTTTGCATCGGCACGTAATCTTTGGCCAAATCCATTCCAGTCCCGTAGTTCGTTCCTCTTATTTCTGTTCGAATATCTGGACATTCCAGCTTGAAAGCATCCCAAAATGAAAGTATCTTGGTTGTAACTTCCTCGTAATCTGCAATCGCTAATTGTGTCCCATTATAGTTAGCTCCTAGATAGGTCCAAGGAAAATATGAAAGCGCAAACCCATTCGAAAACCAAATATAATCAAAGCCGAGTGAAGGCAAATAACTAGCACACTGTTTTCCTAGAAATTCACCGAAGGGTAAATCCTCCGGAATGCCATTGGGATACGCCGCATAACTCACGGAATCCCCCTTCAACTTCGACCAACTGCACACGACGGTATAGTGTGTTCTGAGCGAAACGTACTTACCGCCGATCTCAGCCCGATTAATTTCCGGGTGATCCTTATATTTAAAATCGGAATAAGCAAATTCCGGCCCCGCATCGAAAGTAGCACCAACCTCCAGCCTGACACCAAACTTCTCCGCAGCGATCCGTTTGAATGACTCAATTACTCGTTTGAGATCACCATAAGTGAAGGCAACAGGCTCACTGGTGTAGGGACGAGCAATATGAGGGTCCTTGTTATCCGTGACATGACCGAACATTTCCTCATTCGCAAACCCAATGTATCTCGCCCATTCAAAACGAACATCCATCTCCCCCTTCCAAGTCAGGATTTCACTGCCATCTGATACCCATAGCAGCATGGATGCCACCTCGGCCATTTCCAACAGCGGCTGCCATTGGCGCAGCGCCTCTGTACAAACCTCGTCAATCGCGGAAGGATCCAGGCTTTTGAACGGTTTGAGACTCATTTCCAAGGAGGCTCGTTGAAGTGTTTTTTTCGTAACATGATCTATCGCCATCTCTGTCATCTCCTCACAATCGAATTACTCAATTACCAACTTTCTATATATTGGCTATTCCTTCACACTGCCAAGAATAATTCCTTTTGTGAAATACCTTTGTAGAAACGGGTAAATGATGAGAATCGGCAGCGCTCCAAGAAAGATTTGTGCAGCACGTGCTGTACGATCCGATATGAGTGCCAGCACCTCAAGATCCGTGTTGCTTTTGATCAGCGTATCCAGACCTACAACCACCGTATATAAATAGCTTTGGAGTGGATAATGGGAAGGCGTGTTCATGAATAGAATGCCGTCAAACCACGAATTCCAATGGGAAACCGTCGCGAACAGCGTAAGTGTGGCCAATGATGGCGTTGACAAAGGCAAGTAAATGTTCCACAGGATACGCCACTGGCCTGCGCCATCCATGAGAGCTGCTTCTTCTAATTCTTTCGGCAATGCCCGGAAAAAGTTCAGCAAAATAACGACATTATACACTGGCACAGCATGCGTTAAAATTAAGGCCCAAATCGTGTCTAACAACCCGAGTGACCGCATTGTCATATATAGTGGGATAATCCCCCCGCTGAACAACATGGTGAATACGAATATCCAAACGTAAACCGTTCTGCCTTTGAAGCTTCCTGCTTCCTTGGACAGCGGATAGGCGACTAGAATGGTTAGCACCATATTCACAATGACGCCTAACACGACTCTTTTGATCGAAATGATGAAAGAGGCCATAAACTCTGGTTTATCAATGATGAATTGATACGATTTCCAAGTGAATTCGACGGGCCAGAAGGTGACTGAGCCTGTGGCAACTGCATTGTTGGAGCTGAGCGACATCGCCAGCAAATGTATTAATGGCAAGATACAAAGGACAGATAAGCTAATAAGAAACACATAGTTCGCAATTGTGAACCCTCGATATGCCCAAGAAGTTGTCTTGATCATGTTGAATATCCTCCTTCCCCTTAGAAAATGCGGTAATTGGCGAACCGATACGCCATCGTATACGAAAGTGCGATAAGGATAAGTGAAACAAGTGACTTAAAGAGTCCGACTGCAGTCGCCACGCCATATTGCGCATCGATCATCCCAATCCGATACACGAAGGTGTCGATGATATCTCCACTTTCATACACAATAGGGCTGTACAAATTGAATACTTGCTCAAACCCTGCGTTCAGTACATTCCCGATACTGAGTGTCGCCAGCAGGACAATGATGGGTGTCATGCCAGGAAGTGTAATGTGCAGCGTTTGCTTCCACCGATTTGCACCATCCATCGTCGCCGCCTCATACAGCGCTGGGTTAATGCCCAGAATCGCCGCCAAATACACAATTGTACTGAAACCGAATTCCTTCCACTCATTCGTCAGTACCAATGTGAACGGAAACCAATGATTGTCTCCCAAGAAGAAAATCGACTGCATCCCCAAGGCACGAAGCCCCGCATTGACGATCCCTTCTTTTGGCGAGAGGACATCTAATAAGATCCCACTTAGAATGACCCAAGAAAGGAAATGCGGCAGATACACCAGCGTCTGTACAATACGTTTCACCGCATTCTTTCGAATCTCATTCAACAAGATGGCAATAACAATCGGCACGATCAAACCTACAATAATTTTCATAAGAGCAATATAGATCGTATTCCACAGCACGCGATAGAAATCTGGCAACTCCATCACATATCGAAAGTTATCCAGCCCGATCCATTTGGAATGAAAAAGCCCCTGTGTTGGTATGTACTTCTGGAACGCAATGACAATGCCGGCCATCGGATAATACTGAAAAATAAGGATGGCAATTAATCCGGGAATGAGCATCAAATGCAGGGGCATTTGTGCTTTCCATTTCATTCTGTTCATTTCTTCTCCCCCTTACCGGATGAAAAAAAAGAAGCTGGATTATCGCCAACCTCTTCCATGTCTTTATTATAAAATTAACGAACATGCCACCGATACGGGACATTATTGCGGCTCTTGCCTTATATTAACCAGTTAAACGAGAGTCGCGATACACCTGTGGCGTTAGACCCGTTATCTTCTTAAATAGTCTTGTAAAATAAGGCGCAGACTCCAATCCGACCATCGTGGCGATCTCATGGATTTTGTGCTCCGTCGTCATTAATAGGGTCTTCGCCCGCTGAATGCGCACATCCGTAATATAATCAAGCAAGCCTTGCCCTGTTGTTTGTTTATACATGCGAGAGAGGTATGGCGGGCTCAAATACACCAGTTCCGCTAAGCGCGTTAACGAGAGCTCCTCCTGTAGAAAAGCATTCACATAATGATGGATCTGACCGATCATATCCGTCGTTCTCTCAGCCTTCTTCAGCCCGTTATAGTCCGCCAGCGACAACGCGATGCCTGCCAGAAATTGAACGGCTCCTACCGTGCTGTTGTGCTGAAAAGGATTCAGAAGCTCCTCGATCCGGAACGCTTCGCCGAGCTGTGAGATCAAATGACGCTTATTGATATAGGTTAAGAGAAAAGCGGCAAGATGCGAGAACGCCTCATAGGCCAGCGCCTCACCCGAATCGTTGTGCGATAATAACTTGATCGCTTTAACGACCTCACCAAACAGGTGCTCACAGCCTTCTTTTTCTCCGTTATCCAAATAAGTCTCCAACAGATCCATCTTGTGCAAATGAATACGCAAATCCTGCTCTTCATAGAATTGCTTGCTAGAGCGTAATTCTTCCTTGTCTTCCCTGCGCTGCTCGGTCAGCAGCATCTCATGGCCTTTCCCGATGCCATAGGCCAACTGCAGCTTCATGCCCTCAATCCGCTGCATCATCGCTTCCCATGTGCAGAAGCTAGAGGCCAACATGAAGGAAACCGGCACCTTCAGATGCCGCCGACAGGCCGCCTGAACAAGCTCAACGCTGCCGGAAAGCGTACGAATCGCTTGTTCTTCTTGCCCTTCATCGGTTGGCTCGGTTGGTTGAACGAGCCAAATAAACCGATTGCGATCATACGGAAGCGCTATCATGTTTAGCGAGCTCTTCAAATATTCTTCCGCTATGTTATGAACGGAATAGAATAAGAGCGATTGATCCGAGGGGGCAGCGAAGGACCCCCATTCATCTAATCGCCCGATGACGAGGAGCACAGGACTCCTCGCGTGCAGCCCGATGGCCAGCTCCTCGAACCGCCTCGCCCTGATGACGAGCGATTCTGACTCGCCTTGCACGAGCTGCCGCAAGTAATCACGGCGAATCGTTGGCAATGCGGCGTGCAGCTGCTCTCGCGAGCGCTTCAGAATCTCTTCGCGGTTGATCTCGAGCGCGATATCCTGCGTCGCCTTCTGCACGGCTTGAATGATGGCCTCATCACCCTCTGTTTTGAGGACGAAGTCGATGCCCCCATTGCGAATCGCAGTCTGCGCGTACGCAAAATCATCAAAGCCCGTCAAGAAAATGATGCGGCAGCGCGGCCATCTTTTACGCGTATAATCGGCAAGCTCCATCCCGCTCATCCCCGGCATCCGAATGTCCGTGAGCAGAATGTCCACTTTCCCCGCTTCCATCTTCTCTATTGCTTCCTTACCGGAGTGAGCTTTCACCATCTCGAAATCCATGTCCTCCAGCTCAAGCAAAGTTTCTGTCAAATAGTGAACGGCCAGCGGCTCATCATCCACGATCATCATTGTCAGCATGACATCACGTCCTCTTTTTGCAAATTGAATTCCCCTATACGACGAATGGAATGACGACCGAAACGACCAGACCGCCTTCCTCTCGTCTGAGAATCCGCACACCGGCCTTCTCACCAAACCTTAATTGTAAGCGTCGATGCACATTCAACATCCCTGTTACTTCTTCGGTTGCTTGCCCCTCTTGCGTCTTAGCCTGGAAATCTCGCAGTTCCTCGTCGGTCATCCCTTTGCCATTGTCCTCAACTTCGATGACAACAAGCATCTCACCGTCATCCTCTTCATGGCATGTGGTCGAAATCTGAAGATGACGATCTTCATGATCCTGATCAAACCCATGATGATACGCATTCTCCACGATTGGCTGTAAGATAAGCCGTGGAACAACAAGTTGCTTGCATACCTCCGGCAAAGGCTCCATTTCAAATGAAATCCGGTTCATATACCGGATTGTTTGAATTTCAGCAAAAGCACGAATATGGCTCAACTCCCGCTCCAACGGGACTTCTTCACTGCCATTTCGGGTCATGTACTGGAAATAATCGCCGAGATATCTGGTGAATCGGGTCGAGTTCTCGAAATCATGCGCCTTCGTCATACGATACAATAGGTAGAAGCTGTTATATAAAAAGTGCGGATTGATCTGCGACTGCAGTTGCTTCAGTTCGGACTGTTGTGTCCGGATTTTTTGCTCGTAAATTTCGAAAATTAGTTTCTTCAAATGCGCGACCATATTATTGAATTGGGCATACAAATAATGAAATTCATCGCTGCTTTTATATGTTAGCTCGACTTGCAGATCACCGGATTCCACTTTACGGAAGGCTCGAACAAGCCTGCTGAGCGGGCGATGAATGATGCGATACACATAGATAGAGAACAAGATAATGACAATAAGCGCGCATAAGGAGATAAGATATAAATAAACCTGATAATGATCCAGTGGCCCCATAACAGCCTTCTCTGGGACGAAAGCAACTAACGTTAGATCCAAAGCCGGTGAATAGGTGGAAACCGTAAGCAGTCGCTGATTCCCGATTTTGATAAGCTCGTTGACTGTTTGAACGACTTGTACAGACTTGTCCTGCAATGCGGACATTTGCCCTCGAACGGTCTGACTAATCAGGGCGTAAGCTTCTTTATTTTGCGTATGGACGATATCCCAATCTCCTTTAACGATCGCTGCGCCGCCCTGGTCATAATTAGAAATCTGTGCTAAATACGATTGCATAGCTGGCATGGAAAGCTCCAGTTCCAGAACAAACATCGGATCGCGCCCTTCCACCAACTGGTTGCTGGGATAATATTCACGTAAATAAAGATGATCGCCATCGCGATAAAACAATCCTTTATGCGAGAACGAATCTCGTTTCAATTGATCCAGTCGCTCTCTTGGCAAGCTGTCGGCTAACTCCGTAGATGAAATAATTTTATTAATAGGCGGAATGTACACACTTGCCCGCTGGATATACATACTCGATTCCTTTAATAGGACGAGACGTTGCTGAAATCTTTTCAAAATAACAAGCTTCTGATATTCCGTTAAACTTTCAGCCGTCACACTCAGCGCTTCCAAATCTTCATCATTCATGTATTGCCGTTGAATACGTCCCATTCTGTCGATTTCATTTTCGAGTGATGAGCGATAGAACTGAATTTGCGACTCAAGTGATTTGGAAATTTCCTTGCGGACAAGCCCCGCACCCCATTCATTAATCTGTGTCCCAATCACATACATAGGTGAAAGGACAATGAGAAAAGTTACTATTAATTTGCCAAGTATTGAGAACCGTCGCTGTCTCCCTGCCATCCGCATAACTCCCCACTCAAACGCCCTTTTTCTCACTATACCTAAGATTGAGCCCCTTGGATATATGAGAGCCACCATAAGATAATAAAAAGCAAGTAAGATAAAATTGTCCCATCCTAAGGCAAAATACCCCGCTAGTAGATTCCTCTACTAGCAGGGCAGCTCATCATCAACTTATTTGTTCTTCGCGTACCAATCGTTCACTTCTTGCTCGATTTTATCTCCGCCAAGCTTTTGGAACTCTTCAGCGAACTTGTCGAACTCATCGATGGAAGCATCACCCATGATGATTTTGGTGTACGTTTCAGCGATTTTCTTCTTAAGCGTCGGCAGTTTCTCGGACATCGCCGGCGTTGCTGGAGCTAGGAACAGATTATATTGTCCGAGCTTCGCTTTGTTATATTGATCGATAACACTAAAGCTTCCACCTTCGCCCATCACGATATTGCTAAACCACATGGAATCATCACCAGCTTTAAACTTCGTCATACGTTCAAAATGAATACTCGCTGGGAATCCAAGTTTACTGCCATCTCCCGTCTTAAGCGCTTCTGTCACGAGATGGAAAGCTTCTAAATTTGTATTCATGGAATCCATCGTAACTGGCGCATATTTCGCTGCCATAATCCCCGTTTTCGAATCCGTAATGAATGGGTTCGGATCCGGTGCATACGATTTTTCGTAAAAACGATTGATATAAATATTCGCTAACTTAATAGCCGCTTCCGGATGCTTCGATCCTTTTTTCACTACATAAAATGTACCAGCTGTATCGTAAAGCTGCGGTACAGCAGGCTGACTATCCGCAGAAACAATTGGGAACACTTTCCATTGCGCTTTCGGATCCTTCGTGTGATTCTCCTTCTGGATATACCCGCCATCTGACACTAATCCGTAGGCAAGCCCGACACGTCCTGCTGCTACATCTTCTTGGATTTTAGCTGGCGGTTTCACGCCGAATTCCTTATCAAGCACGCCATCCTTATAGAGCTCTTGGAGCTTCTTTAAAGGCGCTTTTAGTTCTTTTTGAACAAAACCATAGACCAATTTACCTGATGGATTCTTAATGAAAATATCGGTATACCCATGATAGCCGTTAAAGAAGCCACGCAATGAACCGTGTCCGTAATCCCAGAAATCTTTATTTACCGCAAGCCCGATCGTGTCTGCTTTCCCGTTACCGTCTGGGTCTTGTTTGGCAAATGCCGTTGCAATTTTGATCACATCATCCATCGTTTTGGGTTCAGGCAAATTCAGCTTTTGTAACCAATCTGTTCGCACGTAGATCATTTCTGCTGTGCTAATACCGCCGTTACTGAACGTGTGTGGAATGCCAAGCAATTTGCCGTCAATCGTAGCCGCTTTAAGTCCAATGCCACCATCTTGATTCTGCATACTTTTCAGAAGAGGAGAGCTGTATTGTTCCCATACTTTCGTTAAATCCTCTAATTGACCTGCATCAGCCAAACGCTTCAATTCCTCTTTATTCACCTCAAGGAAATCTGGAATATCGCCCGATGCAATGGATACATTCAGCTTCTGACGGTACTGCGTTGAATCAACAGTCCACGTATTTTTCACTTTAATCCCGTAGTCTTGCTCAAAAATTTTGCTCCAAATATTGCTGTCAATCGAATCGCCAGCTGCATATTTGTAAGTTGCGTCAACTGATCGCACCGTCGTCACTTCAATTGGCGGATCATATTTCGCCAACGGGTCTACTTTCGCTGCTGCCGTTTGTGCTGCCGCCGGAGTAGCTGATGCTGCTGCTGTTGCGGACTTGGACGCCTCTGGTTGATCTGTCGAATTGCTGCATGCACTTGCGACCACTGATAATAACAACATGGAGCCTATTGAAACCGCCCCGTATTTTCTCCCTTGCTTCATGGCCATTTCCCCCTCGTTCGCCTATTAATTCAACTGGATACGTTTTCATTATAGAATCACTCGAGCTTAGCTCGAAACGGGACATTCTTGCGAACCTTGCTTTTTATTACGCTCTTTGTATCTCTTTAGGATAAATGATGGCCCAGGGGGATGGCAAGGTGAGGTGAGGTGAGGTGAGGTGAGGTGAGGTGAGGTGAGGTGAGGTGGGGTGATGCCAAGACAAGACAAGACAAGGATAACTCCATCCATGATGTCTACTTTACTTACAATTTTGCATTAACTGGAAAACATACAGCTATTTCAGATGAAATTCATCGAAAACTTCATTTAACTGTAAA